>NZ_CP136935.1:0-4854432 GCF_036936505.1 Enterobacter sp. JJBC | reverse complement strand
ACTGAATTCTGTGGCTGGTAACTCATCCTGCAATCGGGCAAGACACTGCTGCCAAAGCGAAAGTGACACGGCGGACTCCACTCGAACAATAAAAGAAAACTATTGAATATTCATGATTGTTGGCGCACATCGACATGACCCCATCAGGGTGATGTGCGAACCGCTATCTGCGGTTATACACGCTATCGTTGATACAGCCTGAACGATGTTGTGTTTATGCCCGACCAGGATCGCTGGATCCCGATCGGGACCGCGGATCATAGCCTAAACTGAGCCAGAGATCTTCTGTTTCTCACAGATTCTTCCCGATTTATCCACAGGAAGATCCGGAATCGGGTAAGTGTAAACGATCCTGACGCGAGTGCCTCGCGATTTAGGCCGCATATTGGAAAATTTAATGAGCACAGACAATTTTTGGCTTAAATGATCTAACGAAGATCCGGGACGATCCTTGCGCTTTGTTGGCGAGCCCGTATAATCCTCGACCCGGCGCGTGATGCTCATCTTCCTGCGTCGTCCGTTGCTCATTTTCCACGCGAAATCGTGCGGAAATACGCGGGAAATAAGGAAAGAGAATTGACTCCGGAGTGTACAATTATTACAATCCGGCCTCTTTAATCACCCACGCTGAGGCGTTAGTCGTTCGAATCTCGTTCGGGTATACGCAAAAGTCAGTGAATTTATTCAAGTTTAGGTAGAAATCGCCATGAAACGCACTTTTCAACCGTCTGTACTGAAGCGCAACCGTTCTCACGGCTTCCGTGCTCGTATGGCTACTAAAAATGGTCGTCAGGTTCTGGCACGTCGTCGTGCTAAAGGCCGCGCTCGTCTGACCGTTTCCAAGTAATAAAGCTAACCCCTGAGTGGTTAAGCTCGCATTTCCCAGGGAGTTACGTTTGTTAACTCCCACTCATTTCACTTTCGTCTTCCAGCAGCCACAACGGGCTGGCACGCCGCAAATCACCATCCTCGGCCGCCAAAATTCGCTGGGGCATCCCCGCATCGGTCTCACAGTCGCCAAGAAAAACGTTAAGCGTGCGCATGAACGCAACCGGATTAAACGTCTGACGCGTGAAAGTTTCCGTTTACGTCAGCACGAACTGCCTTCAATGGATTTCGTGGTGGTGGCGAAAAAAGGGGTTGCCGACCTCGATAACCGTGCTCTCTCGGAAGCGTTGGAAAAATTATGGCGCCGCCACTGTCGCCTGGCTCGCGGGTCCTGATAGCCCTCATTCGGGTCTATCAACGCCTGATTAGTCCGCTACTCGGGCCACACTGCCGTTTCACGCCAACATGCTCAAGCTACGGAATTGAGGCATTGCGCAGGTTTGGAGTGATAAAAGGCAGTTGGTTGACGGTGAAACGCGTATTAAAATGCCACCCTTTACACCCAGGTGGAGACGACCCCGTCCCTCCAGGACCTTTTGATACCAGAGAACACTAACGATGGATTCGCAACGCAATCTTCTTATCATCGCTTTGTTGTTCGTGTCTTTCATGATCTGGCAGGCATGGGAGCAGGATAAAAATCCTCAACCCCAGCAGCAGACCACGCAGACCACGACCACCGCAGCGGGTAGCGCCGCCGACCAGGGCGTACCGGCCAGTGGCCAGGGGAAACAGATTACGGTTAAGACCGATGTGCTTGAGCTGACTATCAACACCCGTGGTGGTGATGTTGAGCAGGCGCTGCTGTTGACCTACCCGAAAGAACTGAAGTCTACCGAACCGTTCCAGTTACTGGAAACCACGCCTGAATTTATCTACCAGGCGCAGAGCGGCCTGACCGGTCGTGATGGCCCGGATAATCCGGCTAACGGTGCGCGTCCACTGTATAACGTCGAGAATGACACGTTTGTACTGGCTGATGGTCAGAACGAACTGGTTATCCCGATGACCTACACCGACGCGGCAGGCAACACCTTCACCAAAACCTTCACCCTGAAACGCGGTGAGTATGCGGTGAACGTGGGCTACAGCGTACAGAACGCCGGTGCGAAACCGCTGGAAATCTCTACCTTTGGTCAGCTGAAGCAGTCCATCAATCTGCCGTCTCACCGTGATACCGGAAGCAGCAACTTTGCGCTGCATACCTTCCGTGGCGCGGCTTACTCCACGCCAGATACCAAGTACGAGAAATACAAATTCGACACCATTGCCGATAACGAAAACCTGAACGTCAGCTCTAAAGGCGGTTGGGTCGCAATGCTGCAACAGTATTTCGCGACGGCGTGGGTACCGAATAACGACGGTACGAACAACTTCTACACCGCGAACCTCGGCAACGGTATTGCAGCCATCGGCTACAAATCTCAGCCGGTTCTGGTGCAGCCGGGTCAAACCGGTAAACTGGTAAGCACCCTGTGGGTCGGCCCGGAAATCCAGGACAAAATGGCTGCCGTTGCGCCGCACCTGGATCTGACCGTGGATTACGGTTGGTTGTGGTTCATCTCTCAGCCGCTGTTTAAGCTGCTGAAGTTCATCCACAGCTTCCTGGGTAACTGGGGCTTCTCCATCATCGTTATCACCTTTATCGTTCGTGGCATCATGTACCCGCTGACTAAAGCGCAGTACACCTCCATGGCGAAGATGCGTATGCTACAGCCGAAGATTCAGGCTATGCGTGAGCGTCTGGGCGATGACAAACAGCGTCAGAGCCAGGAGATGATGGCCCTGTATAAAGCAGAGAAAGTGAACCCACTGGGTGGTTGCTTCCCGCTGCTGATTCAGATGCCAATCTTCCTTGCGCTGTACTACATGCTGATGGGTTCCGTTGAGCTGCGCCACGCGCCGTTCGCCCTGTGGATCCATGACCTGTCCGCACAGGACCCGTACTACATCCTGCCGATCCTGATGGGCGTGACGATGTTCTTCATTCAGAAGATGTCTCCGACCACCGTGACCGACCCGATGCAGCAGAAGATCATGACCTTTATGCCGGTCATCTTCACCGTGTTCTTCCTGTGGTTCCCGTCAGGTCTGGTGCTGTACTATATCGTCAGCAACCTGGTGACCATCATCCAGCAGCAGCTGATTTACCGTGGTCTGGAAAAACGTGGCCTGCATAGCCGCGAAAAGAAAAAGTCCTGATTCGGTAACTTAACGCTAAAATAAGGGCGGTCGATTGACCGCCTTTTTTATTTGTATTGAACGAGAGCAACCATGAGCCATAACGACACTATCGTCGCCCAGGCAACCCCACCGGGACGCGGTGGTGTAGGCATTCTGCGTATCTCCGGCCTGAAGGCGCGTGAGGTGGCCGAAGCGGTGCTGGGTAAACTGCCAAAGCCGCGCTACGCTGATTATCTGCCGTTTAAAGATGCTGACGGCACACCGCTGGACCAGGGCATCGCGCTGTGGTTCCCCGGCCCAAACTCCTTTACCGGCGAAGATGTGCTGGAACTTCAGGGCCACGGCGGCCCGGTGATCCTCGACCTGCTGTTAAAACGTATTCTGACCCTGCCTGGCCTGCGCATTGCGAAGCCGGGTGAGTTCTCCGAGCGTGCTTTCCTCAACGATAAGCTCGACCTGGCGCAGGCCGAGGCGATTGCTGATCTGATCGACGCCAGCTCCGAACAGGCGGCCCGCTCCGCGCTGAACTCGTTGCAGGGCGCGTTTTCCGCACGCGTGAATCACCTTGTGGAAGCACTTACTCACCTGCGAATCTATGTCGAAGCGGCTATCGACTTCCCGGACGAGGAGATCGACTTCCTCTCAGACGGTAAAATTGAAGCTCAGCTCAACCAGGTGATGAACGATCTCGATGCCGTCCGCGCCGAAGCGCGCCAGGGCAGCCTGCTGCGTGAAGGCATGAAGGTGGTCATTGCCGGACGCCCCAACGCTGGGAAATCGAGCCTGCTGAACGCCCTGGCGGGCCGTGAAGCGGCGATCGTCACCGACATAGCCGGCACCACCCGCGACGTGCTGCGCGAGCATATCCATATCGACGGCATGCCGCTGCACATCATCGACACCGCTGGCCTGCGCGATGCGAGCGATGAAGTCGAGCGTATCGGTATCGAACGCGCCTGGCAGGAGATCGAGCAGGCCGACCGCGTGCTGTTTATGGTGGACGGCACCACAACCGACGCCGTTGACCCGGCTGAAATCTGGCCAGACTTTATCGCCCGTCTCCCGGCTAAACTGCCGATCACCGTGGTGCGCAACAAGGCCGACGTTACCGGCGAAACGCTGGGCATCAGCGATGTGAATGGTCACTCACTTATTCGCCTGTCGGCCCGTACCGGTGAAGGCGTGGAAGCCCTGCGTAGCCATCTCAAACAGAGCATGGGGTTCGACACCAGCATGGAGGGTGGCTTCCTGGCGCGTCGTCGTCACTTGCAGGCGCTGGAAGAGGCGGCTCGCCACCTTGAGCAGGGTAAAGCCCAGCTGATCGGCGCGTGGGCCGGTGAACTGCTGGCGGAAGAGCTGCGTCTGGCGCAACAGAATCTGAGCGAGATCACCGGGGAGTTTACGTCGGACGATCTGCTGGGACGGATTTTCTCGAGCTTCTGCATTGGTAAGTAATTCACGTTAATACAGGGTGATTTCCTCCAGGGAAATCACCATTGTCCAAATGGCAACTCGCCTAATCCCCTTTCACCCCCTATCCTGCATGCCTGCATCTATGGGGGGTTTATGGCGCGTTTTCTGTTTTGTAGTTTCGCATTAGTTCTGCTTTATCCGTCCGGCATTGATATGTATCTGGTGGGGCTACCGCATATTACCCGCGATCTGGGTGCCAGCGAGGCGCAACTGCACATCGCGTTTTCGGCCTACCTCGCGGGAATGGCGTCGTCGATGGTATTTGCCGGGAAAATCGCGGATAAAGCAGGCCGCCAGCCCGTCGCGATTACGGGTGCAGTTATCTTTGCGCTGGCATCAGTACTCTGTTCAGTGGCTCAGGAAAGCACAATGTTCCTGTCAGGACGTTTTATCCAGGGCATTGGCGCAGGCGGCTGTTACGTGGTGGCCTTTGCCATTCTGCGCGATACCTTGAGCGCCCAGCGCCGCGCCAAGGTGCTGTCGATGCTGAACGGCATTACCTGCATCATCCCGGTGCTGGCACCGGTTGTAGGCTACCTGATTATGCTTAAATTTCCGTGGCAGAGTCTTTTCTGGACCATGGCAGCCATGGGCGCCATCGTCTTTATCCTGTCCGTGACGGTGCTGAAAGAGACCCATCCCGGTTCGCAACAGCCATATCACACCGCAACCCTCCATCCGGCTGAAAAGCTGGTGAATCGCTTTTTCCTGAGTCGGCTGGCAATCACCACGCTTAGCGTGGCGGTGATCCTCACCTATGTAAACGTTTCCCCGGTGTTGCTGATGGAGACGATGGGCTTCGATCGCGGTGAGTATTCGACGGTGATGGCGCTAACCGCGATGGTGAGCATGGCGGTTTCATTCTCAACGCCCTTTGCGCTCAACATCTTCCGCCAGCGCACGCTGATGCTCACCTCACAGACGCTGTTTCTCGCCGCAGGCGTGATCCTGGCGACCGCCACCTCACACGCTGTAATGCTGGTGGGCATTACTCTGATCTGCGCCGGATTCTCCGTCGGCTTTGGTGTGGCGATGAGTCAGGCGCTTGGCCCCTTCTCGCTGCGGGCTGGCGTGGCCAGCTCGGTGCTGGGCATTGCGCAGGTCTGCGGTTCTTCGCTATGGATTTGGCTGGCGGCGGTGATCGACCTTAACGCGCTGAATATGCTGATCGGGGTTCTGATTGGCTGTAGCATACTCTGCATTACCTTACTTATGGTCATCCAGCCCGCGGCGCACTATGAAGAAGCCCATCAGCAGTCTCGATCTTAATCTTTTACTTTGCCTGCAACTTTTGTTGCAGGAGCGCAGCGTCACCAAAGCCGCGAAGCGGATGAACGTGACGCCGTCCGCGGTGAGTAAATCGCTGGCGAAGCTGCGCGACTGGTTCGACGATCCGCTGTTTGTGAAAACGCCTTTAGGGCTACTGCCCACGCCGCTGACGGTGAGTCTGGAAAAGGATTTGGCCGACTGGATGCAGATTGGCAACCAGATCCTCGATAAATTCCACCATAGCTCTCCAGGCGGGCTTAAGTTTGTGCTCGCCGCCGAAACACCGCTGATGCTGATCCGCTTTAATACCCTGCTGGAGCAGGTGAACGAGCGCTACCCACAGGCGACGGTGAAGCTGCGGCAATGGGATTACGATTCGCTGGACGCCATTACGCGCGGAGAAGTGGATCTGGGCTTCACCGGGCGTGAAACGCACCCTCGCTCGCGCGAACTGCTAAAGCTGATGCCGTGGTTTATCGACTACGAAATCCTGTTCAGTGACCGTCCGTGCGTGTATTTGCGCGAGGATCATCCCGCGCTCCAGGAAGCGTGGGATCTGGAGACGTTTCTGCGCTACCCGCATATCAGCATCTTCTGGGAACGCAGTGACACCTGGGCGCTCGACGAGGTGCTAAGGGAGATGGGCCGGGAGCGTAACATCGCCATGAGTTTGCCCGGTTTTGAACAGTCGATGTTTATGGCGGCCCAGCCGGATCACAACTACATAGCCACTGCGCCGCACTACTGCCATCACTACAACCAACTCCACCAGCGTAATCTGGTCTGTCTGCCCATTCCCATCGATGAGGCGCAGGCAGAAAAGCTCACCGTACCCTTCACGCTGATCTGGCATAAACGGAACAGCCATAATCCGAAAATCCTCTGGCTGCGTGAGACGATTAAAGCGCTGTATACCGCACCAGATCAGGTTTTTGCCTAAGATAATGTAAAGTTCGGTGCTCAGGCTTCTCTTATTTCCATTTACTGATTAAAACAGAAGCTAAGTTAAGCGATAATCATGTAACCGTTTAACCGACTACGACCATTATCAAGGAGCGAAAAATGGCTACGCACTTTGCACGAGGAACATTAACGGAAGGGCATCTCGTATCGGCCAGACTTTCTTCAGCCTGTCACAGTGAGGCGCTCAAACTACCTGAACACCGCAGGACGCGGTTTTTAGCTTCCAGAGCGCTCCTCGCAGAACTGCTTTTTATGCTCTACGGCACTAGCGAACTACCGGACATAATCACCCAGCCAGAAGGTCGCCCGGTTTTTGCGGACCCGGCACTCCCCCATTTTTCCATTGCGTACACCGGCAACATTGTTGGCGTCGCGCTGACGACTGAAGGTGATTGTGGCCTGGATATGGAGCTGCAACGCGTCACGCGTAGCTTCCATGGTGCTAACGCGCTCGATGAATACCCGCTCTCCAGCAATGAAAAGCTGTGGATACGTAACCAGAACGACCCTGTTGAAGCCAGAGCGCAGCTCATCACCCTTCGCCAGAGCATCCGCAAACTGAACGGCGCGGCGTCAGACGACGCCAGCCTGTTGCAGCTGCTCCCCGGCTCCGGACGCCTGCGCGCGACAAAAGCCTCGCTGGTAGAGGCGCTCAGCGACGCTGAGGACGTACTGATCTGGTCCGTTGCGGTGAGCCCCGCCATCGAACGGCTGAAAATCTGGGAATTTGACAGTATTCGCGGTTGGCGTAGTCTTCCGGATGTCCCTGAGCGCGCCAACGAGCCCGCCGCGCGCCTGATGCGATTAACCAGTTTACCGGCAGAAAAAGCATACACCCATAGCTGATCCGTCCAGGGTCATCATGATGAAACAGGAGTAATCATGTCTGATACGTTGAAAGTTGTTACGTTACTGGGAAGCCTGCGCAAAGGTTCTTTTAACGGGATGGTTGCCCGTACGCTGCCGCAGCTGGCGCCTGCGGGAATGGAGATCAGTGCCCTGCCGTCCATTGGCGACATCCCGCTTTATGATGCTGACGTTCAGCAGGAAGAAGGGTTCCCGCAAAGCGTGGAAGCGATAGCCGAGCAGATCCGTCAGGCTGACGGCGTGGTGATTGTGACGCCTGAGTATAACTACTCGGTGCCGGGTGGTCTGAAGAACGCCATTGACTGGCTGTCCCGTTTACCGGAGCAGCCGCTGTCTGGTAAACCTGTGCTGATCCAGACCAGCTCAATGGGCGCCATTGGCGGCGCGCGCTGCCAGTATCACCTGCGTCAGATCCTGGTGTTCCTGGATGCGATGGTGATGAACAAGCCGGAATTTATGGGCGGCGTGATTCAGAACAAGGTCGACCCGCAGACGGGTGAAGTGGTGGATCAGAGTACGCGTGACCATCTCTCTGGCCAGCTGACCGCGTTTGGGGATTATATTAAGCGGGTGAAGGCGTAAGCCTTCACCCTAACCCTCTCCCACAGGGAGAGGGAACTTTGCCCGTAGGTCAGGTAAGCGAAGCGCCACCTGACACCACCAGCATTTTAGTGTGAATCAATAAACACAATCTTCAACACAAACAGCAGCGCAACAATAATCACGCACGGGCTGAGTTCGCGGAAGCGGCCGGTACCGATCTTCATCACGCAGTAAGAGATAAAGCCCAGCGCGATACCTTCGGTGATCGAGAAGCTGAATGGCATCATCACCGCGGTAATAAACGCCGGAACGGCTTCCGTCAAATCTTCCCACTTCACGCGCGCCAGGCTTGAGGTCATCAGCACGCCGACGTAAATCAGCGCGCCGGCTGCCGCGTATGGTGGCACCATCCCCGCCAGCGGAGAGAGGAAGATCACTAGCAGGAACAGCAGACCCACAACTACCGCCGTCAGGCCAGTACGACCGCCCACGGACACACCGGAAGAGGATTCAATGTAAGCGGTAACAGACGAGGTGCCGATGAAAGAGCCAGCGACGGACGAGATGCTATCCACATACAGCGCCTGCTTCATGCGCGGGAATTTGCCTTTTTCATCCGCCAGACCCGCTTTGTCGGTCACGCCAATCAGCGTACCGGAGGAGTCAAACAGGTTGACCAGCATGAAGGAGAAAATCACCCCGGCCAGACCCAGGTTCAGCGAGCCCGCCAGATCAACGTGGCCAATCACGGTAGAGACGCTTGGTGGCGCAGAGACGATACCGTTGTAATGTACGTCACCCAGCATCCAGCCCAGCAGCGTGGTCACAATGATAGAGACCAGCACCGCAGCATGGATGTTGCGCGACGCCAGGATCGCGATGATAAAGAAGCCCAGCACGCCCAGCAGCACGCTGTGAGAGGTCAGGTTACCAATGCTCACCAGCGTTTCCGGGTTCGCCACGATAACGCCAGCGTTTTTCAGCCCCATCATGCCGATAAACAGACCGATACCGCTGGTGATACCCACGCGCAGGCTCACGGGAATGTTCGCAATCATCCAGTAGCGCACACGGAAGATGGTCAGCAGCAGCAGGCCGACCGCGCCCCAGAAAATAGCGCCCATCCCGACCTGCCACGGCAGGCCCATCGCCTGAACCACCACGAACGCAAAGAACGCATTCAGACCCATTGCCGGGGCCAGCGCCACGGGCAGATTAGCGAAAACGCCCATCAGGATGCTGCCAAGCGCCGCGATCAGACAGGTGGTCACGAAGACGGCGCTGGTGTCCATGCCAGCCACGCCCAGAATTTGCGGGTTAACGAAAACGATATAGACCATCGTCAGGAAGGTAGTAAAACCGGCGATCACTTCGGTGCGTGCCGTTGTGCCGTGCTCGCGCAGTTTGAACACGCGCTCAAGCAGCCCCTGACCAGACGTCTGGGTAGTGTGTTGTTGACTCATCATCAATTTCCGAACAAGGAGGGAAAATTCGTCGCTATCCTATACCAAAATGCGACAATAGTGGCGGTTACGGGATACTTTTTTCATTGATTTTGCTTATACGGCAACGATTGCGTCCCGGTGAACTGCCGTACGAAA
This sequence comes from Enterobacter sp. JJBC, assembly GCF_036936505.1. Taxonomy (NCBI): domain Bacteria; kingdom Pseudomonadati; phylum Pseudomonadota; class Gammaproteobacteria; order Enterobacterales; family Enterobacteriaceae; genus Enterobacter; species Enterobacter sp. JJBC. The sequence continues at coordinate 4,844,644 of NZ_CP136935.1, read as the reverse complement.
ACGTTAAACTTGTTAAAAGGGAAAGGCATGTCCGGAATTGAAGCGGTATTTTTCGACTGTGACGGTACGCTGGTCGACAGTGAGGTCATTTGTTCCCGCGCGTATGTCGCCATGTTCCAGGAATTTGGCATTACGCTCGATCTCGAAGAGGTGTTTAAACGCTTTAAGGGCGTGAAGCTGTACGAGATCATCGACATCATTAACGAAGAGCACGGGGTGGATCTGGCGAAAGCGGATCTGGAACCGGTGTACCGCGCCGAGGTCGCACGCCTCTTCGACGCCGAGCTGGAAGTTATCGCTGGCGCTAACACGCTGCTGGATGCGATGACGGTGCCGATCTGCGTGGTCTCTAACGGCCCGGTCAGCAAAATGCAGCACTCGCTCGGCAAGCTGAACATGTTGCACCACTTCCCGGAAAAACTGTTCAGCGGCTACGATATCCAGCGCTGGAAGCCGGATCCGGCATTGATGTTCCACGCGGCGAAGGCGATGAACGTCAACGTGGAGAACTGCATCCTGGTGGATGACTCGTCTGCGGGCGCGCAGTCGGGGATTGATGCGGGGATGGAGGTGTTTTACTTCTGCGCCGATCCGCACAACAAGCCGATCGATCATCCAAAAGTGACGACCTTTACCGATCTGGCGCAACTGCCAGCGTTGTGGAAGGCGCGCGGGTGGGATATTACTCGCTGAGTTTTCCCCTCACCCCGGCCCTCTCCCACAGGGAGAGGGAGAAAACCGAATGGTCCCCTCTCCCTGTGGGAGAGGGTTAGGGTGAGGGTAAAAATCACTCTTTCGGATCTTTACCCGCCAGCAGCTTGTCCAGCTCGTCGCCGCCCACGTGTCGGAAATCCTGCCCCTTCACGAAGTAGAAGATGTATTCGCAAATGTTCTGGCAGCGGTCGCCAATACGCTCGATTGAGCGCGCGCAGAACAGCGCGGTGAGTACGCTTGGAATGGTACGGGAATCTTCCATCATGTAGGTCATCAGCTGACGCACTATGCCTTCGTATTCCTGGTCAACTTTCTTGTCTTCACGGTAGATACGGACCGCTTCGTCCAGATCCATGCGCGCGAAAGCGTCCAGCACGTCGTGCAGCATCTGCACGGTGTGGCGACCGAGAGACTCAAGACTCACCAGCAGCGGCTGGTGCTGCTGGGAGAATTTCTCCAGCGCGGTGCGGCAGATTTTATCCGCCACGTCACCGATACGCTCCAGCTCGGCGATGGTTTTGATGATCGCCATCACCAGACGCAGGTCGCTCGCCGTCGGCTGACGCTTCGCAATGATGCGCACGCAGGCTTCGTCGATGGCGACTTCCATCATATTGACGTTGTGGTCGCCTTCAATAACGCGCTTCGCCAGCTCGCTGTCCTGGTTGTGCATCGCCGTGATCGCATCAGAAAGCTGCTGCTCGACCATGCCGCCCATGGTCATCACCTGGGTGCGAATGCTTTCCAGCTCTGCGTTAAACTGGCCGGAAATGTGTTTATTAAGATTGAGGTTGTCCATGGTTTCTCCACATGCACTAAGGCAAATCAACCGTAGCGGCCAGTAATATAATCTTCGGTTTGTTTCTTCGCCGGACGGGTGAACAGCGCATCCGTATCGCTGAACTCAATCAACTCGCCCAGGTACATAAACGCCGTGTGGTCAGAACAACGTGCAGCCTGCTGCATGTTGTGGGTCACGATCACCACGGTGTAATCCTGCTTCAGCTCGGTGATCAGCTCTTCGATACGCCCGGTTGAGATCGGGTCCAGGGCTGAGCACGGCTCATCCAGCAGCAAGACTTCCGGGCGAATGGCGATACCGCGCGCAATGCACAGACGCTGCTGCTGACCACCGGAGAGAGAGTACCCACTCTGGTGAAGTTTATCTTTGGTTTCGTTCCATAATGCGGCCTTGGTCAATGCCCACTGCACGCGCTCGTCCATATCCGCACGGGAGAGCTTCTCAAACAGACGCACACCAAAGGCGATGTTGTCATAGATCGACATCGGGAACGGCGTGGGTTTCTGGAATACCATCCCCACTTTCGCACGCAGCAGGGCGATATCCTGGGTATTGGTCAGGATGTTGTCACCGTCCAGCAGAATTTCACCTTCTGCGCGCTGCTCCGGATAGAGCGAATACATTTTGTTAAAGGTGCGCAGCAGCGTGGATTTACCACAGCCGGACGGACCGATGAATGCCGTTACCTGGTTCTTCGCGATATCCAGATTGATATTCTTCAGGGCATGGAATTTGCCGTAGTAGAAGTTCAAATCACGAACCTGAATCTTACCCGGGGCAGTATCAACCATACTCATTGACTCATTTCCTCATTCGGCGCCGCGAGCTGCCGCGCCGTAAAAAATTTAACCGTGTTTCTTCTTCGCGAAAATGACGCGCGCCAGAATGTTCAGCAACAGTACGCAAAGGGTGATGATCAGCACCCCGGCCCAGGCCAGCTGCTGCCATTCCGCGAATGGGCTCATCGCAAATTTAAAGATCGTCACCGGCAGGTTGGCGATCGGCTGCATCATGTCCGTGCTCCAGAACTGGTTGGAGAGGGCGGTAAACAGCAGCGGTGCGGTTTCACCGGCGATACGGGCGATAGCCAGCAGGATACCGGTCATGATCCCCGAGACGGACGCTTTCAGGGTGATCGCCGAAATCATTTTCCATTTCGGCGTGCCCAGCGCGTAAGCCGCTTCACGCAGGCTGTCCGGCACCAGTTTCAGCATGTTTTCAGTAGTACGAATAACGATAGGCACCTGCAACAGCGCCAGCGCAATCACACCCGCCCAGCCGGAGAAGTGTTCCATTTGCGCCACCACGATGGTGTAAACAAACAGACCCACGACAATCGACGGGGCAGAAAGCAGAATGTCGTTAATAAAGCGGATGACTTCAGCGATCCAGGACTTGCGCCCATACTCCGCCAGATAGATACCCGCCATGATGCCCAACGGTGTACCGAAAACGGTCGCCCACAGGATCAGCAGGCCGCTACCCGCCAGGGCGTTTGCCAGACCACCGCCCGCCGTGTTCGGCGGCGGCGTCATTTCCGTGAACAGCGCCAGGGACATTCCATCGATGCCGCGGGTGATGGTTGACATCAGGATCCAGATCAGCCAGAACAGGCCAAACGCCATCGTCGCCATGGAAAGCGTCAGCGCAATGCGGTTTTTAATCCGGCGCTTTGACTGCATTTTGCGACGGGATTCCGCAAGCTGAGCGGTATTTTGCATATCGAGAGTTGCCATTAGCGTGCCCCCTCGTTTTTAGCCAGACGCATAATCATCAGCTTGGAGATAGCCAGCACAATAAAGGTGATAACAAACAGGATCAGGCCCAGTTCCATCAGCGCCGCGACGTGCAGCCCGGATTCCGCTTCGGCAAATTCGTTCGCCAGCGCAGAAGTAATACTGTTCCCCGGCATATAGAGCGAAGCGCTATCGAGCTGGTAGGTGTTGCCGATGATAAAGGTGACCGCCATGGTTTCACCGAGCGCGCGACCTAAGCCCAGCATAATGCCGCCAATCACCCCATTTTTGGTGAACGGAAGGACGATGCGCCAGATAACTTCCCAGGTGGTGCAGCCGATGCCGTAGGCGGACTCTTTCATCATCACCGGGGTTTGTTCGAAGACATCGCGCATGACCGCCGCAATGTACGGAATAATCATGATGGCGAGGATCACACCCGCCGCCAGAATGCCGATACCGAATGCCGGGCCGGAGAACAGCGCCCCCACAAACGGAACGGCAGAAAGCACGTTACCGACCGGCTCCTGGAAGTACGTTGCAAACAGCGGAGCAAAAATAAACAGGCCCCACATGCCGTAAACGATACTTGGGATGGCCGCCAGCAGTTCAATGGCGATACCCAGCGGACGCCGCAGCCAGCCTGGCGCCAGTTCCGTCAGGAACAAGGCAATACCGAAGCTCACCGGAACCGCAATTAGCAGGGCGATAAAAGAGGTCACCAGCGTGCCGTAAATCGGCACCAGCGCACCGTAAATATCGTTCGGCGCATCCCACTCTTTGGTCCACAGGAAGGCGAAACCAAATTTTTGAATGCTCGGCCAGGAGGAGAAAATCAGGGACACGATAATGCCGCCCAGCAGCAATAGCACAATCAGCGCAGCCAGTTTCACCAGCGCGCTGAAAATCATGTCACCTTTTTTACCCGGAGGGTTAAATGCAGGCTTGGTTGCAGCCATAAATTACTCTTCTTTATGAGACGTCTTACGAATATGCCCGGTGGCGCTGACGCTTACCGGGCCTACAGAGTAAACCGTAGGGCGGGATCGCTGCGCGCCACCCGCCATCTTCGTTAAAAATATCCTGTTAGTACAGCGCTTTACCGCTGCTGTCTTTCACGTTGGTTTTCCATGCAGCACGAATCTGCTCAACCACGCTGTCTGGCAGGCTGGCGTAATCCAGGTCATTAGCCTGTTTGCCGCCGTTTTTGTATGCCCAGTCGAAGAACTTCAGCACTTCTGCGCCCTGCTCTGGTTTCTTCTGCTCTTTGTGAACCAGAATGAAGGTGGTAGAGGTGATTGGCCACGCGTCTTCACCTTTCTGGTTAGTCAGGTCCTGAGCGAAGGATTTGCTCCAGTCAGCGCCTTTGGCGGCGTTGGCGAAGTTCTCTTCGGTCGGGCTAACCGGTTTGCCGTCGGCAGAAACCAGTTTGGTGTAGGCCAGATTGTTCTGCTTAGCGTAGGCGTACTCTACGTAGCCGATAGAGCCAGGCAGACGCTGTACGAAGGCTGCGATACCGTCGTTGCCTTTACCGCCCAGACCGGTTGGCCAGTTAACGGTAGAGCCGGAACCGACTTTAGATTTCCACTCTTCGTTCACTTTCGCCAGGTAGCTGGTGAACACGAAAGAGGTGCCAGAGCCGTCAGCACGACGAACCACCGCGATATTCTGCGAAGGCAGCTTAACGCCCGGGTTCAGCTTAGTGATGGCTTCGTCATCCCATTTTTTGATTTTGCCCAGGTAGATGTCACCCAGGGTTTTGCCGTCCAGCACCAGCTCGCCTGATTTCAGGCCAGGGATGTTAACAGCCAGCACAACGCCGCCAATCACGGTCGGGAACTGGAACAGGCCTTCCTGATTCAGTTTCTCATCAGACAGCGGAGCGTCGGATGCGCCGAAATCAACGGTATTCGCGGTAATTTGTTTTACGCCACCGGAGGAGCCGATACCCTGATAGTTGACCTTGTTACCGGTCTCTTTCTGGTAGGTATCCGCCCATTTGGCATACACCGGCGCAGGGAAGGTTGCACCAGCGCCAGTCAGGCTTGCTGCTGCGAAGGCAGAGAAAGCGCTCATCGATAAGGTCGCGGCGACAACAGTTGCGACAGTGGTACGCATAACTTTCATAATGTCTCCTGCAAGGATTTCGTAAATCATTGTTTAAGTGGCTACGATGAGCAAAATAGGACAAACAGGTGACAGATAAATGTACGAAATATGACAGTTTTATGACAATCAAGGCGTTGGATATAAGTCATTGAAAATGATAATTATATATTCAACCCCCTGCCATAAAATTGTCACAATAAGCATGTTTAGTCTGGTTCAAAAAGCGCAATATGACAACGGCTGTCATAAACAGCCGTTGACGAATCAGTTTTTAATTTCCATCGTAATGGTGGCAGTCGCGGTAAACGTTCCTGGCTCAGGCCTGGCTCCCGTCGCGCTCGCCGGCGCAGCAGAAAAATTAAACTCACCCGTCTCCACACCCAGTCGAGAACGGGTTCCCATGTCCGTTTCCATGCGTCCGCCGTTAACATCCACTTCTTGATTAAACTCGTCGTAGACCTTAATACCCACATCCTGGTTTGTTGTCTCAATCATGGTTGAAAACGCGCCTGCCTGGGTGGCATGGAGTGAAACTTCAACATCTTGCCCTGAGCTCATCCCAGTGCATCTTACCGACGCCTTGATGGGTATTTTCTTATCGGAAAGGCCAGTGCCCGCTACAGATGAAAATGAAGACGCAGAGATTTTACCAAAATCCACTTCAATGATTTGACCGCCGTTAACTTCACACTCCTGCGGCGCGGTAATATCCCCTTGAATAAAAACATCAGCCAGTTTATTGCCATAGTCGGTGGCTAATACACTAGAAGTATTAGCATACAGCGAAGCGAGTAACGTCAACGGAATAGTAACGGTGCCGATAAACGGTTCTTTGACATAAAAATAAATGGTTGCGTCGGAACCGCTTGTAAAGGTGGTCGTATTAAGGGAATTAACGCAGTTGTAATAACCACTGGGGTTGTTAGGCCGGTCCTCAAAGGGAACGTTGATATAACCGCGCCCCATGATCATGATCGACAATCCAACATCTAAATACTCATCTAATACATAGTATTGCACTTTATTTCGGCTGACGCTTTTCTGCAAGGCGGGGTTATCTTTGGCTGTAAAGTAAACATAGTTATAATCGCGATTACAGTGGCATACCCCTTCATACTGACCACCGTTATCTACTTGTTTGCTAATTGTCTGGCCAGCTTTATTCTGTGAGGCGCTGAGCGTAGTGCCGGAAAACGAAAGTATGCTGTGGTGTGTACCGCCTTTAGCTTCGCAATATGTATCCGCAGACCATGCGTGCTGGCACACTGCGCAGATGCACAGCACGATGATTAATTTAACGATATTCAATTTGATACTCCGTTATTAGCGCATGTTACCGGCAGTTGTAACAGCCCATTGTCCTTTGGCGCTTCGAGATGATACTCAACCTGGCAGATGGATTGACCAGTAATATTAAAACGGCCAACTAAGGGCATTCCTGAAAGATAAAGCTCGCCGTTATCCCCCACAATCCCGGTTACCGTTCCCGTATCCAGATCGGCCGTCGCCATTGCGCCAAACGGCGCAGGTTTGCCGTTAGCCATAATGACGCTGAATAAAACGCGATAGCCGATGCGAGTTTTAAACGCTGCTTTCACTACCGCGCCGCGGGTAGGTACAAGATTAACAACGGTATTATCCAGTTCGACGTTAGCACGTGAAAAATAGTTGCTGTTAATCGCTATACGGTTTTCTTCGTAAGGATTAAGCTGCGTTTTGACGGTGTATCCACGCCAGTCCGTCGCTACCCCGGTCGTGTTTTCAACCGACAGGCCGCCCGCTCCTGGCGCTTCCACTAGCGCCACCGTTTCACCCAACTCCTGGGAAAAGGTCACGCCGTCGCGGTGAATCAGAATACCGCCACGCGCCCCGTAGTTTATACGCTGCGAATCCTGGCTATAGGCGTAGCTGCCATTTACCGATCCGTAGGTGCCGTCGTAGTTCAGGCTGGCATTGCTGCTATGGGTATTATTCGATGTATTCGTCCAGGACTCCTGCACGCTATACGCCAGATTGTGGCCTTCCAACAGAGTGCCGCCGATCCCGGCCTGCATGCTACTGTCGTTATGATTATTCTGGGTCATGGAGTAGTTAACGTAACTCCCTTCCAACCAGCCAGAGAGCGGCAAAGAAACCGTGAACATAAAAATATGTTCGCTATCGGTGTAGTCGTCGCTGTGGCTGCCGCTGGAATAGCGGTTGATCGAGTCGGTATAATTCCATGTCAGGTTCCATGATATCTGCCGCCAGTTATTGCTGTAACCAAGCTGAAGCAGACGCTCGACCTCATCGGTGTGCCAGTACTGCTGACGGCTCAGCGTCAGGTAGAAATTTCCCCGATCGGGCCCCAACGATTGGGTCCAGGTACCTTCCAGGCGACTACGCCGGTTTCCCATGTTCCAGAAATCAGAAACATCATTCTGGCGAGATGCCCACTCGGTTAGTGAATAAAAGCCTTCTGTAGAGTACCGGTATCCTACGAGACGAAAATTGGTATCTGTATCATCAAATCGTTTGGAATAGAGGAAACGGTATGATTGCCCTTTTTCCTCGTCGCCATTGTCAAAAGACGAGCGAGCCTGGGTTATATCTAGCGACATCGCACCCAGCGCACCCATATCCTTCCCCATCCCTATAGCTGCGGAGGCATAATCTTGCGCAACCTGCGTTCCACCGTAGAGCGTTAATCCCCACGGCATCCCGTGTAATACCTGCGCCTGTAACACATCGGGTGTAAAGCCGCTCTCAGCGCGCATTTCACCGACGCTGACATCAACGTCGGTCTGTCCTTCGCGTTTCAGTATTGCCAGAGAAGCGTAAGGCTGTGTAAAACGCTGCTCGCTGCCGTCTTCCTCTTTGATTGTTACGTCCAGATCGCCGCCACCGCTGGTGGTATTCAGATCGGTGATTTCAAACGCGCCCTGCGGTACCGCCGACTGATAGATCACATAGTTATTCTGGCGGATCGTCACGGTCGCGTTGCTTTTTGCGATACCGCGCACTATCGGCGCAAAGCCATTCTGACTGGACGGTAGCATGTCGTCATCGGTATAGAGTCTGACGCCGCGGATCTGCGTACTGTCAAAGATGTCGCTTGCGGTCCAGGTATCGCCAACCATGATCTGGCTGCGTAGCGCGGCGATATCTCGCTGCACATAGCTGCTGATGGAGTGGTACTCAGCGCTGCCTGCTGTCGAATCCACTGTGCTGTAGTTGCGAAGCCGCCAGGACCCGAGATTAAGACCATTGCGCAAATTCAGGTAGTAGCTGTCATCCTCCTCAGAATCATAATTTGATCGAAGAGTATGCGAACCGGAAAAGTCATAGTTGGTCATCAAGGCGTTAATGCCTTCATCCCATCGCGAGGGACTAATATAATCATACGCCGCTGAATCAAGATAAATTTGTGGAATGGAGATGTTCAACACCAGCTTGTTGCCGTCGAATAGCCAGCGTGATCCCTCCACCAACGGAGCGGGGTTGACGCAGGCGGTGCTATCCACTCCACGCAGCGTTTTCAACGCCTCAACCTTTACGCCGTAAGATATAAGGACATCATTGATAGCGACGTAGCAAGGATGGAGTTCATCCTCGGGAGCATCCTGCACAAACGTCACTTCCTTACGTTCAAAAAATTTGCCGTTAATGAATACATCAACTTTATAGCTGCCAGGGGGAAGCGCGTTGGAACGGTTAAATTGACGAATATCGACATCGACCGGATGATCGATTTCCAGAAGTTTCGGGTTAAACAGGCTGTCCTGTGCTAATGACTGAACAGGAATGCTCAGACATAACCCCGATATCATGGCAATGCAGTGACGTAAGCCAATCATTAAGACATCCCTATCAGAATATTAAAGCACCTGTTTTACTGGGTTGCTGACGGCGCCGTAATCATTAATAAAACGCCAAACAAGCGTATGGCCTGCACTTCCTGGTGGTAATGTCAGCGAGAGTTTTTCAAAGGGTTTGATCATATTGACTGGTATGTCTTTACCATCAACTGATACATCCATGATATTGATATGGATAGGATTATTATTCTGAACAATAAGTTGCCGACCTTGTTTTGACCATGCGACGTTCGCTACCGCCTTCTCAGGGATTAACGTAATAGCCGCCGGTCGCCAGAACAGTTTGATACGTGTCTTAATCGCAATTTCCAGCGAGCTGGTCTCTTTTTTACTGCTGGATGGCGGAATATTTTTTATGTTCAGCCAAAAAACGGATTCGCGATCGGTGGGCAACGTCCCGGCCATTTTAAGTACGCGTAAGACCTTTTCTTGCATTGGCTCAAGCCTGGAAACGGGTGGTATGACGGTAAAAGGCGGTTTATGTTTATCTTCTTTGTCAAAGGGGTCGACCCAGGTTTGTATCAGGTACGGCAGATCGCTCTCTTTGTTGTAAATCGATATAGTGGCATCAGGACTATCAGCCAAAAAAATGACGCGCGTGCCGCCGACAATGATGCCTGCACAGGCTATTGACGAGCTGAGACACATTGTCGCAGCCATGAATGTTTTAAATAAACGTGTAAAAGCAACCATACAGCCTCTCATTAGTTGACGCCCTTAAAATGTTTATTATTAGCAACGCGAATAAGGGCGTCTTTTAACTAATAAATGTAATTATTTCACATATTCAACGGTGAACTGAGAGTCAGCGTTAGCTGTACCTGGCGTTACGGTCGTAGAGGTTGCAATATAACGTGCAATGAATTTTAAATCGGCCTTAGTATCCACAATATCAGTTGTGGCAGAATCTTTGTATAACTCAACCTGAGAGTTGTCTGCGCGGTTATAGATACGAATCGCTACGCCCGTTGCAGTGACCGCGTCGCCTGTACCCGTAAAGTCGCCTGGCGTGCCTGTTTTTTCCGGGTTACCTATCGCCAGATCGCCATTGCCAGCTTCAGTACCGTCAAATCGAACCGATGCCTTGGTATAGGTTGGCGGGCATTTCTCCAGGCTGATAGTGAATTGCGTTGGTGCGGAGGTGCTGCCTACACCGTTGAATGCCGTTTTACTGACTTTACCTAAATCAACGTTTTGTTCTTTCGTAACGGTGGTAATTTCACAAGCGCTATCAATGATCTCACCACGGAAATGTACAGTACCATCAGATGCCAGAGCAGCACCAGATAATATGGATGAAGACAAGATTATTGCGCTGGCGATAGCATTTAGTTTCATGACAACCCCTATTAATTTTATATCGCTGATATTTTATTTATTAACCAAATAAAATGATTAAACTTGAAGCGGCGTAATATTACGATCCTAAAAACGCCTCTGACAAATAAGTTTTCCAGCTTGTAATATTTTATTTTAAGAAGGATGAATGAAATGTATCAGATTCAATCATGTTATAAATATCAGCCACAAACAATAAATGCGATATCTACTGGCAGGAGGATTATTTTAGGAATATATTAATATCTTAATAATAAACAATTATTATTTGATCGTTTTTGCAACAGCACAAGTCCAAAAAACGGAGAGCGAAAAAAATGTAACCACATGTTTTACATGAAACATTTTACGCCATAGGGTACACAAGAAAGTAAAAATGAGGCGTGTAAAGAAGTAGCAACAAATAAAAAGGCTGCCACGCAAATGGCAGCCTTTTTACAGGAAGTGATTACTCAACGGTAACCGATTTAGCCAGGTTACGTGGCTGGTCTACGTCGGTGCCTTTGATCAGCGCGACGTGATAAGCCAGCAGTTGCAGCGGTACGGTGTAGAAGATCGGCGCAATCACCTCTTCCACATGCGGCATCTCGATGATGTGCATGTTGTCGCTGCTGGCGAAACCGGCATCTTTATCCGCAAAGACGTACAGAACACCACCACGGGCGCGCACTTCTTCGATGTTAGATTTCAGTTTTTCCAGCAGTTCGTTGTTAGGTGCCACCACGATAACTGGCATATCCGCATCGATCAGCGCCAGCGGGCCATGCTTCAGCTCGCCTGCCGCATAGGCTTCAGCGTGAATATAAGAGATCTCTTTCAGCTTCAGCGCCCCTTCCAGCGCGATCGGATACTGATCGCCACGCCCCAGGAACAGGGAGTGATGTTTGTCAGAGAAATCTTCAGCCAGCGCCTCAATGCGTTTGTCCTGAGACAGCATCTGCTCAATACGGCTCGGCAGCGCCTGAAGGCCATGCACGATGTCGTGTTCAACGGAAGCATCCTGGCCTTTCAGACGCGCCAGTTTCGCCACCAGCATCAGCAGAACGGTCAGCTGAGTAGTAAACGCTTTGGTGGAAGCCACGCCGATTTCGGTACCCGCTTTGGTCATCAGCGCCAGATCGGATTCACGTACCAGCGAAGAGCCCGGCACGTTACAAATGGCCAGCGAGCCGAGGTAACCCAGTTCTTTAGACAGACGCAGCGCCGCCAGGGTATCGGCCGTTTCGCCAGACTGAGAAAGGGTGATCATCAGGCTGTTACGACGCACCGCAGATTTGCGATAGCGGAACTCAGAGGCGATTTCCACATCACACGGCACACCCGCCAGGGATTCAAACCAGTAGCGCGAGACCATACCGGAGTTGTAAGAGGTACCGCAGGCCACGATCTGAATGTGCTCGACTTTGCTCAGCAGTTCGTTGGCATTGGCGCCCAGCTCGCTCAGATCCACTTCACCATGGCTGATGCGACCAGTCAGGGTGTTTTTAATGGCGTTTGGCTGTTCGTAGATCTCTTTCTGCATGTAGTGACGGTAAGCACCTTTGTCGCCCGCGTCGTATTGCAGGTTTGATTCGATCTCCTGACGCTTAACCTGCTCGCCTTTTGTGTCGAATACGGTCACGCTGCGACGTGTCACCTCGGCAATGTCTCCCTCTTCCAGGAAGATAAAGCGACGGGTAACCGGCAGCAGCGCCAGCTGGTCGGAAGCGATAAAGTTTTCACCCATGCCCAGACCAATCACCATCGGACTACCGGAACGCGCGGCCAGCAGCGTGGACGGGTCGCGGGAATCCATGATCACCGTACCGTAAGCACCACGTAGCTGAGGGATAGCGCGCAGCACCGCATCACGCAGTGTACCGCCCTTTGCCAGCTCCCAGTGCACCAGGTGAGCAATCACTTCGGTGTCGGTTTCAGAGACGAAGGTATAGCCGCGCGCTTTCAGTTCTTCACGCAGCGGTTCGTGGTTTTCGATAATGCCGTTATGCACGACCACGATGTGTTCAGACACATGCGGGTGTGCGTTGCCTTCAGATGGCTCACCGTGGGTCGCCCAGCGGGTATGCGCAATACCGGTGCCACCGTGCAGCGGATGTTCTTCCGCAGCCTGGGCCAGCATCTGCACTTTACCGAGACGGCGCAGACGGGTCATATGACCTTCTGCATCAACGACAGCCAGCCCGGCTGAGTCGTAACCACGGTATTCCAGACGACGTAAACCTTCGAGAAGGATTTCAGCAATATCACGCTGCGCAACTGCGCCAACAATTCCACACATAGTTATATTTCCTGATTATGGCGTTATGCCATGCGTTGTCGCTGACCTGTATTTGCCCTTTCCGGGCGCCCCGAGCCTTGTAGAGAGTGGGGTTATTTTTATGGGTACTGCTTGTGGGGGGAGGATTATGTTATCCCCTCACCCCGGCCCTCTCCCCAAAGGGGCGAGGGAGAAAAACACCGCACCGAACAATCCCCTCTCCCCTGTGGGGAGAGGGTTAGGGTGAGGGGTATAAATCCGTTACTTCTGCTTCACCGGGCGTTTCCAGCCCTGCTTGCTGACCTGCGGAACGCGGCTTAACACCAGCTCGTTCTCGGCCACATCGCGCGTAACGGTTGTCCCGGCGGCAATGGTCACGCCTTTGCCCACGGTAACAGGCGCCACCAGCTGGGTATCGGAGCCTACAAACACGTCATCACCAATGATGGTTTTAAACTTATTGGCGCCGTCATAGTTACAGGTAATCGTCCCTGCACCAATGTTTACGTTGTCGCCAATTTCCGCATCGCCCAGATAGGTCAGATGACCCGCTTTAGAGCCCTTACCCAGACGCGCTTTTTTCATTTCCACGAAGTTACCTACGTGAGCACCTTCCAGCAGCTCAGCGCCCGGGCGCAGACGCGCAAATGGGCCAATCGTACAGGCCGCCTCAAGATGGGCATCTTCCACCACGCTGTACGGGCTGATTTCGCAGTCGTCACCGATCGCGCTGTTTTTAATCACACAGCCGGTGCCGATTTTGACGCGGTTGCCCAGCGTGACGTTACCTTCCAGGATAACGTTAGTATCTATTTCAACGTCGCGCCCGTGGGTCAGCGTGCCACGCAGATCGAAACGCGCCGGATCGCGCAGCATAACGCCCGCGAGCAACAGCTTTTCTGCCTGCTCGGACTGGTAAATACGCTCAAGACGGGAAAGCTGGAGACGGTTGTTTACCCCGTCCGTTTCGCTGATACGCGCCGGATGAACGGCAGCAATCTCACGCCCTTCCTGGTAAGCCATCGCAATGATGTCGGTGATGTAGTATTCACCCTGCGCGTTGTTATTGTTGAGTCTGGACAGCCAGCGCTTCATATCCGCACCGTTCGCAATCAGGATGCCGGTGTTGATCTCCTGAATCTGGCGCTGTTCGTCAGTGGCATCTTTATGCTCAACAATCCCCGTCACGTTGCCGTTTTCACGCGTAATGCGGCCATAGCCGGTTGGATCGTCCAGCACGACGGTCAACAAACCGATGCCACCCTGCGGTTTGGCTTCACGCAGGCGGGTGAGGGTTTCAACGGAGATCAGCGGGACGTCGCCGTAGAGCATCAGGATATCTTCATCATCAGCGAAGAAGGGTGCAGCCTGCTGCATTGCATGACCCGTACCCAGCTGTTCTGCCTGAAGCACCCAGTTGAGATTGTCGTCACGCAGCGTTTTTTTCAGCAGATCGCCGCCATGTCCATAAACCAGATGCACCTGGCTGGCGCCTAATTCATTCGCTGCATCAATAACATGCTGAACCATTGGCTTTCCTGCCAGCGTGTGGAGCACTTTAGGCAGATCGGAATACATGCGGGTACCTTTGCCTGCGGCAAGGATCACCACGCTCATCGCACTGTTTAACATACGCATCCTGACGGTAGTTTGTGTGAGAAGTAAAAACGTTTGATGCTTAAAATTCTACATCTTTTTCATCATGAATTAAGGCCGAAAAAAAAAGCCAGCCTGGGATCCAGACTGGCTTTTGTGCTTTTCAAGCCGGTGTTACATCGCTTTTTTGGTCAACTCGATAACGCGCAGTTTCGCGATCGCTTTGGCCAGCTCCGCAGACGCCTGAGCGTAATCCACGTCACCATGAGAGCTGTTAATGTGCTCTTCAGCCTTACGCTTCGATTCCAGGGCTCGCGCTTCGTCGAGATCCTGGCCACGAATAGCGGTATCGGCCAGAACGGTCACACTGCCTGGCTGCACTTCAAGAATGCCGCCGGACAGATAGATAAACTCTTCATGACCGAACTGTTTAACGATGCGGATCATACCAGGCTTAATGGCGGTGAGCAGCGGTGCGTGACCCGGGAAAATACCCAGTTCACCTTCACTACCCGTTACCTGGATTTTCTCGACCAGACCAGAGAACATTTGTTGCTCTGCGCTGACGACGTCCAGGTGGTAAGTCATTGCCATATCACCCTCCGATTAAGGCGTTAAAGTTTTTTGGCTTTTTCCACGGCTTCTTCGATGGAACCAACCATGTAGAACGCCTGCTCTGGCAGGTGATCGTATTCGCCTTCCATGATGCCTTTAAAGCCACGGATGGTGTCTTTCAGGGAAACGTATTTACCTGGAGAACCGGTGAATACTTCCGCAACGAAGAACGGCTGGGACAGGAAGCGCTGGATCTTACGCGCACGTGCTACCACCAGTTTGTCTTCTTCAGACAGTTCATCCATACCCAGGATGGCGATGATGTCTTTCAGTTCCTGATAACGTTGCAGCAGGGACTGTACGCCACGCGCGGTGTCGTAGTGCTCCTGGCCAACAACCAGTGGATCCAGCTGACGGCTGGTGGAGTCCAGCGGGTCAACGGCCGGGTAGATACCCAGAGACGCGATCTGACGGCTCAGTACCACGGTTGCATCTAAGTGAGCAAAGGTGGTGGCTGGAGATGGGTCAGTCAAGTCATCCGCAGGTACGTATACCGCCTGAACGGAGGTGATAGAACCAGTTTTGGTAGAGGTGATACGTTCCTGAAGAACACCCATCTCTTCCGCAAGCGTAGGCTGATAACCTACCGCTGAAGGCATACGACCCAGCAGTGCAGATACTTCAGTACCGGCCAGGGTGTAACGGTAGATGTTATCAACGAACAGCAGAACGTCACGGCCTTCGTCACGGAACTTCTCAGCCATCGTCAGGCCAGTCAGCGCAACGCGCAGACGGTTTCCTGGTGGCTCGTTCATCTGGCCGTAAACCAGGGAAACTTTGTCCAGAACGTTGGAGTCGGTCATTTCGTGGTAGAAGTCGTTACCCTCACGAGTACGCTCACCTACGCCCGCAAACACGGAGTAACCGGAGTGCTCGATCGCGATGTTACGGATCAGCTCCATCATGTTTACGGTTTTACCTACACCCGCACCACCGAACAGACCGACTTTACCGCCCTTCGCGAACGGACACATCAGGTCGATAACTTTGATGCCGGTTTCCAGCAGTTCCTGAGAGCTGGACAGCTCTTCGTAGGAAGGTGCCGCGCGGTGGATAGCCCAACGCTCTTCTTCACCGATGTCGCCTTTCATGTCGATTGGTTGACCCAATACGTTCATGATACGACCCAGTGTTGCTTTACCTACCGGGACTTCGATCGGGTGCTCAAGGTCTTTTACTTCCAGACCACGACGCAGACCGTCGGAAGAACCCATGGCGATGGTACGCACGATACCGCCGCCGAGCTGCTGCTGAACTTCCAGCACCAGGCTCTCGTTACCATTCTGTACCTCAAGCGCGTCGTACACGCGTGGTACGGCGTCCTGAGGGAACTCGACGTCCACCACGGCGCCGATTACCTGGACAATCTTTCCAGTAGCCATCTTGAATCCTCTACGTAATTCGTAAACCTGGTTAAACCGCGGCGGCCCCCGAGACGATCTCGGTGAGTTCCTGAGTAATGCTGGCCTGACGAGCTTTGTTGTAAACCAACTGCAGCTCTTTAATCAGGCTGCCGCCATTATCGGTCGCGGCTTTCATCGCCACCATTCGTGCGGCCTGCTCGCTGGCCAGGTTTTCTACAACGCCCTGATAAACCTGAGATTCAACGTAACGACGCAGCAGGGTATCCAGCAGCGGTTTCGGATCGGGTTCATACAGGTAATCCCAGGCTTTCTGTTTCAGCTCGTCATCTTCTGATGCCGGTAACGGCAGCATCTGAGTGAGCGTAGGCACCTGAGACATGGTGTTAATAAATTTGTTGCTGACAACGTACAGTCTGTCCAGACGGCCTTCATCGTAGGCCTGCAACATCACTTTAACCGGGCCGATCAGTTCGGACAGGGACGGGTTATCACCCATACCGGTCACCTGAGCGACAATGTTGCCACCAACGGAGTTAAAGAAAGAGACGCCTTTAGAGCCAATCAGTGCCAGATCGCACTGAACGCCTTTATCGGACCAGCCTTTCATATCCGCCAGCAGTTTTTTGAACAGGTTAATGTTCAAGCCGCCACACAGACCACGGTCAGTCGACACCACCAGGTAGCCCACGCGCTTAACGTCGCGTTCTTCCAGGTAAGGGTGCTTATATTCCAGATTACCGTTTGCAAGGTGACCAATCACTTTGCGCATGGTCTCTGCATAAGGACGGCTGGCCGCCATGCGATCCTGCGATTTACGCATTTTGGAAGCGGCGACCATCTCCATCGCTTTAGTGATCTTTTGCGTGTTCTGGACGCTTGCGATCTTACTACGTATCTCTTTTGCGCCGGCCATGAGCTTCTCCTCAATGCCAGACGGCTTGTCCTGAGACAAGCCGCCGGACGATTACCAGGATTGGGTTGCTTTGAAGGAATCGAGGATAGCTTTCAGCTTGCCTTCGATTTCGTCGTTATAGCCACCGGTCTGGTTGATCTCTTGCATCAGCGGAGCGTGATCACGGTCGACGTAAGCCAGCAGAGCGGCTTCGAAGCTACCGATTTTCGCCAGTTCCACATCTTCGAGGTAACCGCGTTCAGCCGCGAACAGTACCAGGCCCTGCTGAGCAACAGACATTGGCGCGTACTGTTTCTGCTTCAGCAGCTCGGTCACTTTCTGACCGTGGCTCAGCTGTTTACGGGTTGCTTCGTCCAGATCGGATGCGAACTGAGAGAACGCAGCCAGTTCACGATACTGTGCCAGCGCGGTACGGATACCACCGGACAGTTTCTTGATGATCTTGGTCTGAGCAGCACCACCCACACGGGATACGGAGATACCCGGGTTAACCGCCGGACGAATACCGGAGTTAAACAGGTTGGTTTCCAGGAAGATCTGACCATCGGTAATGGAGATTACGTTGGTCGGAACGAACGCAGAAACGTCACCCGCCTGGGTTTCAATGATCGGCAGCGCGGTCAGAGAACCCGTTTTACCCTTCACTTCACCTTTGGTGAAGTTCTCGACGTATTCCGCGTTAACGCGGGAAGCACGCTCCAGCAGACGAGAGTGGAGGTAGAATACGTCGCCCGGGAATGCTTCACGTCCTGGTGGACGACGGAGCAGCAGGGAAACCTGACGATAAGCAACAGCCTGTTTAGACAGGTCATCGTATACGATCAGCGCATCTTCACCGCGGTCACGGAAGTATTCGCCCATTGCGCAACCGGCGTATGGTGCCAGGTATTGCAGTGCAGCAGATTCAGACGCGGTTGCTACCACAACGATGGTGTTAGACAGTGCGCCGTGCTCTTCCAGTTTACGAACCACGTTGGAAATGGTGGACGCTTTCTGGCCGATAGCCACGTACACACATTTGATGCCGGAGTCACGCTGGTTGATGATGGCGTCGATTGCCATCGCGGTTTTACCGGTCTGACGGTCACCGATGATCAGTTCACGCTGACCACGACCGATTGGGATCATGGCGTCAACGGACTTATAACCCGTCTGCACTGGCTGATCAACTGACTGACGGTCGATAACGCCTGGTGCGATAACTTCGATTGGGGAGAAGCCATCGTGCTCAACCGGACCTTTACCGTCGATTGGCGCACCCAGGGTGTTAACAACGCGACCCAGCAGGCCACGGCCAACCGGCACTTCCAGAATACGGCCAGTACACTTAACCTTCATGCCTTCGGCGAGGTCAGCGTATGGACCCATCACAACGGCACCTACGGAGTCGCGCTCCAGGTTCAGTGCGATAGCGTAACGGTTACCCGGCAGGGAAATCATCTCACCCTGCATACAATCGGCCAGGCCGTGGATGCGGATAACACCGTCACTTACAGAAACAATAGTACCTTCGTTGTGAGCTTCACTCACAACATTGAACTGAGCAATGCGCTGCTTGATCAGTTCGCTGATTTCGGTGGAATTCAGTTGCATGCTCCAGTCCCCTTAAGACTGCAAGACGTCTGCAAGGCGCTCAAGACGGCCGCGTACGCTGCCATCAATGACCATATCACCCGAGCGGATGATTACGCCTGCCATTACAGACTTATCGATTTTGCAATTCAGCTTAACTTTGCGTGACAGACGTTTTTCCATCGCGGCGGTGATTTTCGCAAGCTGTTCGTCACTCAGTTCAGTCGCGGAAGTTACTTCAACTTCAGCGGTAGCTTCACTAAGGGCACGTAAGTGCTCAAACTGCTCGAGAACATCCGGGAGCACACGGAGACGACCATTTTCCGCCATCACCTTAATCAGGTTCTGGCCGTTGGCATCCAGTTGCTCTCCGCACACGGCGATAAACGACGCGGCGAGGGTTTCAGGCGCTAACGCACCAGAAAGCAACTCGGCCATTTGTTCGTTTTTCGTCACCTCAGCGGCAAACGCCAGCATATTCTGCCAGCGATCGACATTTTGGTGTTCGACAGCAAAGTCAAAAGCTGCTTTGGCGTAGGGGCGAGCTACCGTAACAAATTCAGACATCAGCCCCTCCCTCCTTACAGTTCAGCGACAAGTTTGTCCACGATGTCGCTGTTAGCAGCTTCATCCACGGAACGTTCGATGATCTTCTCGGCGCCAGCAACAGCCAGAATCGCAACCTGCTTACGCAGTTCTTCACGAGCACGTTTACGCTCAGCTTCAATTTCAGCCTGAGCCTGTGTCACGATCTTAGTACGTTCCTGTTCTGCTTCAGCTTTGGCTTCGTCCAGGATCTGAGAACGGCGTTTGTTAGCCTGTTCAATGATTACCTGAGCTTCAGCTTTCGCTTTTTTCAGCTGGTCTGTCGCGTTGGCCTGTGCAAGGTCCAAATCTTTCTTAGCGCGTTCTGCGGAAGCCAGACCGTCAGCAATTTCTTTCTGACGTTTTTCGATGGCAGCCATTAAAGGCGGCCATACATACTTCATGCAGAACCAGACAAAGAGAATAAACGCGATGGCCTGGCCGAGGATTGTTGCGTTCATGTTCACAGCACAATACCTCTTAAATTTCTGTGGCTTGGGGTTTTAAAACAACTACTACGCGACAGCAAACATCACGTACAGACCCAGACCTACAGCGATCATTGGGATTGCATCCACCAGACCCATAACGATAAAGAACTGAGTACGCAGCAGAGGAATCAGATCAGGTTGACGCGCTGCGCCTTCCAGGAATTTGCCCCCGAGGATGCCGATACCGATCGCAGCACCGATAGCCGCCAGACCCATCATCACAGCGGCAGCCATGTACAGCAGATCCATATTCAGGTTTTCCATGACAGTCTCCAGTTTGTTTCAATTAAAACGTAGTAGTGTTGGTAAAAAATCAGTGCTCTTCAGACGCCATCGACAGATAGACGATCGTCAGAACCATGAAGATAAAGGCTTGCAGCGTAATGATCAGGATGTGGAAAATGGCCCATGGCACATTCAGAATCCACTGTGACCACCACGGCAGAAGACCCGCGATCAGAATGAAAATCAGCTCACCCGCATACATGTTGCCGAACAGTCGCAGACCCAGTGAAACAGGTTTGGACAGCAGGCTAACGCCTTCCAGGATCAGGTTGACCGGAATAAACGCCCAGTGGTTGAACGGCTGCAAGGTAAGCTCTTTCACAAAGCCGCTTACGCCTTTCATTTTGATGCTGTAGAACAGAATGAGGATAAATACGCCCAGCGCCATCGACAGGGTGATGTTCACGTCGGCAGACGGAACCACGCGCAGTGCAGGCAGGCCGAGTACGTGCTCACCGATCCAAGGTAAGAAATCGATAGGCAGGAGGTCCATCAGGTTCATCAGGAAGACCCAAACGAACACGGTCAGGGCCAGCGGAGCAATCAGTTTGCTCTTACCATGGTACATGTCTTTCACGCTGCCATGGACGAAGCCGATGATCATCTCGATGAACGTCTGGAATTTCCCTGGAACACCGCTGGTCGCCTTTTTAGCAACGCTACGGAACATGGCCAGGAACAGAAGACCCAAAACCACCGAGAAGAACATGGAGTCGATGTTGATCGTCCAGAAGGTGGCCGGGGGGTTATGTGGATCCACCAGCGAGAATGTACGCAGGTCCAACTGAAGGTTATTCAGATGGTGACCTATGTAATCCTGCGGCGTCATATTTTCTGAAGCCATGATGCCTTTTACCCTTTGTTATTGATTACAGCTGGAGCCAGAACTTGTACCACCAGCACCAAAACCCACGTTGCTATCAGCGGCATGAATACCACTTTCAAAACCGCCAGCGCCATCACCAGTAGAGCAAAGGTCAGCAACACCTTACACACTTCGCCGAGAGCGAAGGACCAGGCCACGCGGCCTTTGGCAGGTGTATGCGCCTGATGACGCCAGGCAAAAATCATAAACAACACGTTTGGCAGAACCACCGCCAAACCTCCGCACGCGGCGGAGATGCCCCAGAAGGGGTCTTTGAGGCTAAACAGCAGTCCACTTGCTATCACAGCCAGAAACTGAATGAACAGAAGCTTACGAGCAACGTTTCTACTCAAGAGCGACACAGACATCACGTTTTTACTCCTGCTCCCTTCGAGGTATGCCGCGTGTCGTATAAAACGTCCTTTAAGGCTCAGAGTCAAGCATCAAAAAGCGGTCAAATTATACGGTGCGTACCCGTGATTTCAAACATTAAGTAGCGAAAAGGTGAATAAATGTTTAAATATTTTTCCCCAGTCCTATTTTTCAACTTTTGACCTAAGCGTTGACCTTCAGGCAAAACTGCAAACAGCGCGGAAACGTTGGTGATAAAGCGTGCACGAGATCACAAAATACACATTTGCGATAAAGTGGTATTTATCAAAGACGTAAAACGATTAATTTCATCTGCATGAAATTAAAGCAAAAAAACCGCAACTATTTTTAAAACAGAGCCGTATACAACAAAAACCTTTTATTGACATTCTTAATAAATATTTAACATTCCATTCTTGTTGCTTTTACCCACTTTTAGCAGACTGATAATTTCATGGTTGACTATCCTCTGAGTGAACGAATCACGTCAGGTTAACCATAAGAAAATCCATGGTAACAACAAGGTTAAATTAACGACGACCAAATCAGACTGAATGTGCTGCTTTTTAACACGATCAGAACAGCACAAATTCCACATTTTTTATTAATTTTTTAAAAAGTGTTTGGCTTAATTATCACCAGATGACGCTCACCTTCGAGCTGAGGGATCTGGAGTTTCTCAATGGATTCGACAACAAAACCGTCCGGAAGCTGCTCGATTTCGTCCCCCGGAAGTTGCCCTTTCAGAGCATAAAAACGCCCCTTCTCCGCTGGCAGGTGTTTGCACCAGCTCACCATGTCATTGAGTGAGGCAAACGCGCGGCTGATAACACCGTCAAACGGTGGCTCTGCCGGGAACTCCTCTACCCTGCTCTGTACGGGCGTAATGTTTTCCAGCTTCAGCTCATGCTGAACCTGGCGTAAAAAGCGTACGCGCTTGCCCAGGCTGTCCAGCAGCGTGAAATGACTCTCCGGTCGAACAATAGACAACGGAACGCCCGGCAAGCCCGGACCGGTGCCCACATCGATAAAACGTTCACCGTTCAGATACGGCGCCACGACGATGCTATCGAGAATATGGCGAATCAGCATCTCGTTGGGATCGCGTACGGAGGTGAGGTTGTACGCTTTATTCCATTTGTTCAGCATATCGACATAGGCCACCAGCTGATTTTTCTGGTGATCGGTGAGCGAAATACCTGCCTGTTCCAGCAGACGAGAGAGTTTATTGAGCACGGTGGATACCTGTTGAGAAACTTAAGTGGCGGGTGGCGCTTCGCTAACCCGCCCTACGGGTTCAGTAGGCCCGGTAAGCGCAGCGCCACCGGGCTATTTACAGAGCATTACGCGCTACGGCGCAGCATGCCCTGCTTTTTCAGCCACACCAGCAGAATCGAAATCGCGGCAGGTGTGACGCCAGAGATACGTGAGGCCTGGCCAATCGACACAGGTTTGTGATCGTTCAGCTTAGCGATCACTTCGTTGGAAAGGCCCGTCACCTGACGGTAGTCCAGCATTTCCGGCAGCAGCGTGTTTTCGTTGCGCTGCTGTTTTTCGATCTCATCCTGCTGACGCGCGATGTAGCCTTCGTACTTCACCTGAATTTCGACCTGCTCGGCCGCTTCAGCGTCTTCAAGGCCCGGTGCGAACGCCGTCAGTTTGACCAGATTCTCGTAGGTGACTTCAGGACGGCGCAGCAGATCTTCCCCACTGGCTTCGCGCGACAGCGGTGCTGTTAAGTGAGCATTCACTTCAGCAGCAGTTTCCGCCTGCGGATTCACCCAGGTGGTTTTCAGGCGCTGACGTTCCTGTTCAATGCGTTCCAGCTTCTCGTTGAAGCGCGCCCAGCGCTCGTCATCCACCAGACCCAGCTCGCGGCCCACCTCGGTCAGACGCAGATCGGCATTGTCTTCGCGCAGCATCAGGCGATATTCCGCACGAGAAGTAAACATGCGGTACGGTTCTTTGGTCCCCAGCGTGCAGAGATCGTCGACCAGAACGCCCAGGTAAGCCTGAGAACGCGCCGGTGCCCAGCCCTCTTTCTCGGCAGAGAAGCGAGCGGCGTTCAGACCGGCCAGCAGCCCTTGCGCGGCAGCTTCTTCGTACCCGGTGGTGCCGTTAATCTGGCCTGCGAAGAACAGACCCTGGATGAATTTGCTTTCCAGCGTCGGCTTCAGGTCACGCGGATCGAAGAAATCGTACTCAATAGCGTAGCCAGGACGAACGATCTTCGCGTTTTCCATGCCCTGCATTGAACGCACAATCTGCATCTGCACGTCGAACGGCAGGCTGGTGGAGATGCCGTTCGGGTAAATTTCGTTAGAGGTCAGCCCTTCCGGTTCGAGGAAGATCTGGTGCTGATTACGATCGGCAAAGCGCATCACTTTGTCTTCGATAGACGGGCAATAACGCGGGCCGATCCCTTCGATCACACCAGCATACATTGGGCTGCGATCGAGATTATTGCGGATCACGTCATGGGTTTTTTCATTGGTGTGCGTGATGTAGCACGGCACCTGCTGCGGATGTTGCGCCGCATTGCCCATGAACGAGAACACCGGCATCGGGTTATCGCCGTGCTGCTGTGCCAGCACGCTGAAATCAATGGTGCGCGCATCAATACGCGGTGGCGTGCCGGTTTTCAGGCGGCTTACGCGCAGCGGCAGCTCACGCAGACGACGAGATAACGGAATTGACGGCGGATCGCCAGCACGACCACCGCTGTAATTGTCCAGACCAATATGGATTTTACCGTCCAGGAATGTCCCGACCGTCAGCACTACCGCTTTTGCGCGGAATTTGAGACCCATTTGGGTCACGGCGCCAACAACACGATCGTTTTCCACGATAAGATCTTCTACCGCCTGCTGGAAGATCATCAGGTTCGGTTGGTTTTCCAGCGCGGTGCGCACAGCCTGACGGTAAAGCACACGGTCTGCCTGTGCACGGGTGGCGCGAACAGCCGGACCTTTACTCGCGTTTAGTATCCTAAACTGGATGCCTGCATGATCGATCGCTTTCGCCATCAGGCCGCCAAGTGCATCCACTTCTTTTACCAGGTGTCCTTTCCCAATGCCGCCAATCGCCGGATTACAGGACATTTGTCCCAGCGTGTCGATATTGTGTGTCAAAAGCAGGGTCTGCTGACCCATTCGCGCTGCGGCCATTGCGGCCTCAGTGCCTGCGTGACCCCCGCCAATGATGATGACGTCAAAAGGATCCTGATAAAACATGGTGGTCTGCCTCGCGTAAAGCGGTATGAAAATGGATTGAAGCCCGGGCCGTGGATTCTACTCAACTTTAGTCTTTCGAGAAAGCATTGGGATCCTGGGCTATTAAAAAGAAGATCTTTTTATTTAGAGATCTGTTCTATTGTGATCTCTTATTAGGATCGCAGACCTTTGTGGATAAGTCCGATCCCATAAATAAGATCATGCAGTTAGGAAGGATCGTTTGCTGTGAATGAACGGTGATCCTGGACCGTATAAGCTGGGATCAGATCGCCACTTTATACACAGGTCAAAAACTAAACCAACGTTGTTATTTGGATAACTACGGCTTAATACGAGCTTTTAACCAGAGTTATCCACATCTGTTCGCACGATCTTTAATCGTTTTTGAGTAAATTTTTCCATTCCGCGAGCCAGATCTCGGCTGGATCTTCGGGAATATCATGATCGAGGATGTTGATCTTCAGCGTTTCACCCAGCTGTTTTGCTCCGCAGGCGGTCACCGCAGCTTCTACTTTCTCTATGGCGCCACAGAAAGTGTCATATTCACGGCTACCTATCCCCACAGCGCCAAACCGGACGTTTGACAGATCGGGCTGTTGTTCCAGCAGTTCGTCATATAAAGGTTGCAGGTTATCTGGCAGATCGCCCGCGCCGTGCGTGGAGGTGATCAGCAGCCAGACCCCGTCAGTCGGGAGATCTTCCAGCAGCGGTCCGTGCAGCGTTTGTGTAGAAAAGCCCGCGTCTTCCAGCTTCTCAGCCAGATGTTCCGCTACATATTCCGCACCGCCCAGGGTGCTGCCGCTGATAAGAGTAATGTCCGCCATTGATCGCTCGCTCAGATAAAGAGGCGGCCATTGTACGCTGTGAACGAGCTGGGATCTACCTGTGGAAAATGTGGGAATGAAATTGCCCGATCACGGGCGGATAGTACGCATGATCGGGTTTTGCAGGGAGATCAGGGTTTCAGTGGACTGAATTTCATCGATTGTTTGGATCTTGTTGATAAGTACCTGCTGGAGGGCGTCAATGGATCGGCACATGACCTTTATAAAGATGCTGTAGTGCCCGGTGGTGTAGTACGCCTCGGTGACTTCATCCAGCGCGTTCAGTTTCTCCAGCGCGGAGGGGTAATCTTTGGCGCTTTTCAGAATAATGCCAATGAAGCAGCAGACGTCGTAGCCGAGTTGCTTCGGGCTGACATCAATGCGTGCGCCGGTGA
This sequence comes from Enterobacter sp. JJBC, assembly GCF_036936505.1. Lineage (NCBI taxonomy): Bacteria > Pseudomonadati > Pseudomonadota > Gammaproteobacteria > Enterobacterales > Enterobacteriaceae > Enterobacter > Enterobacter sp. JJBC. The sequence goes on along the minus strand of NZ_CP136935.1, from coordinate 4,818,721 downwards.
TAATCCCGGCCTGCTTCATTTTCTCTACGCGAACGTGAATGGTCCCCGGGCTGACGCCAAATTGTTTAGCCAGTTCGGCATACGCGGTGCGTGCGTTGGCCATGAGCGCTTCCAGAATGCCGCGGTCCAGATTGTCGATCTGATAATTTTCCATAGGTTTTTCTTATGAAGATTAATGATTCCTTCTATTCTAGCGTCTTATTTTAACGAATCAAAAGTGAAGGAGGCTTTTTGTTGATGAGTTATTGAATTAAGCGCCTGTTCTGTTGCTTAATCAGTATCAACAGGACGCAGGAGTATAAATAATGAAAACCGCTTACATCGCAAAACAACGCCAGATCAGTTTCGTTAAATCCCATTTTTCCCGCCAGCTGGAAGAGAAGCTTGGCCTTATTGAAGTTCAGGCGCCGATTCTGAGCCGCGTGGGTGACGGGACGCAGGATAACTTGTCTGGTTGCGAAAAAGCGGTACAGGTAAAAGTGAAAACACTGCCAGACGCCCAGTTCGAAGTGGTTCATTCCCTGGCGAAGTGGAAGCGTCAAACCCTGGGACAACACGACTTCAGCGCAGGCGAAGGGCTTTACACGCACATGAAAGCCCTTCGCCCCGATGAAGACCGTCTCTCCCCAATTCACTCTGTCTACGTTGACCAGTGGGACTGGGAGCGCGTAATGGGTGACGGCGAGCGCCACGTTGGCACGCTGAAGTCTACCGTTGAGGCGATCTACGCCGGGATCAAAGCGACCGAAGCGGCCGTAAGCAAAGAGTTTGGTCTGGCACCGTTCCTGCCGGAAACGATCCACTTTGTTCACAGTCAGGAATTGCTGAGCCGTTTCCCGGATCTGGATGCCAAAGGCCGTGAACGCGCGATTGCCAAAGAGCTTGGCGCGGTATTCCTGATCGGCATTGGCGGAAAATTGTCTGATGGTAAACGTCACGACGTCCGTGCGCCGGATTACGATGACTGGAGCACAGTGGGCGAAAGCGAATATGCTGGTCTGAACGGCGATATTCTGGTCTGGAACCCGGTTCTGGAAGATGCGTTTGAACTCTCTTCAATGGGGATCCGCGTGGATGCTGAAGCACTGAAGCGTCAGCTGGCCGTGACCGGTGATGAGGATCGTCTGCAACTGGAATGGCACCAGGCGCTGCTGCGCGGTGAAATGCCGCAGACCATCGGCGGTGGTATTGGCCAGTCTCGTCTGACCATGCTGCTGTTGCAACTGTCCCATATCGGTCAGGTGCAGTGTGGGGTCTGGCCGCAGCAGGTACGTGAGAGCGTCGGTTCTCTTCTTTAATTAACGTCGCCAGCGTCTGAGCAGGCGGCTACGCAACCCGGTATCAAAGCGCCAGATATGATCGAAGATGCGCATGATGCCGGGTTTTCCATGTGCAGACATCGCCACGGCATGGAAACGGTGCTGGTGCACGCGCTGCATCTCCTTCACTTTATTCACGACCTCGTCCGGCAGCCGCTGGGCAATAAAATCGGAAATCACCACCGCATCCGCGTCGTACCAGTCACCGCCCTGCATGCGCTCAATGATACTGCGAAAACAGCTGGCCAGATCGGTGCCGCCGCGAAAGCGCTGGCTTAAAAAGCGGATCGCCTGCTCCAGCCCCTGCGGGCTGGTCAGTTCATACCCCACCACTTCGCTGGAAAAGAGCATGATGTAGCAGCGACGACGATCGGCGAGCGCCACGCGCATCAGGGCCAGGCAGAACGCTTTTGCGCACTGTTCATTAAAGCCCCCCATCGATCCGGACGTATCGACGCAAACAATGAATGGGCCGCGCGGTTGCTCATCAAAATCCTGGTGCACCACCGGACGCTGGCTGATCTTCTCGCGCCAGGCTTCGCCATGCAGTCGATAGGTAATGAGCTGTTTTTCCACCAGCCGACGATAAAACTCATACTCCAGTTCGGTCATTCCCAGCGTGCTGAGTTCCGTTGGCAGCAGGCGCAGGATGTCATCGCTTTGCTGTAGCCCGTCCACCTGCTCCGGTACGGTGGAGGGTTCGCGTACCAGCGTTCGGAAGGTCTCCATCGGCGCATCTTTCTTTGGGACCGACCGGGCCTCCCGGGAGCGGCCGAGCTGTTCTGCGAGCTTCATCAGCTCCGGCTGTTGCGCCAGAAAGTCGCCGTACTTCACGATCAGCTGATAATCGCCCCGCTTTAACTGGCCGGCACTCATATCCCAGAGTCGACCAGCGGCGTTTTCATTCTCCACCAGCACCTGTTCTAACTGGCCGCTCAGGGTCATTCGCTCCTGGACCTCACTGAGCAACTGTTCGCGCTCTTCGTCCAGCAACTGCTGATTGAGGGCCGTGGCCTGGACCACAAGGCTCAGTCGCCAGCGCTGTAAAAACAGCGTATGCAGGGCGGAAGTGAAGCTGGGGTTGTCCGTGACCAGCGCTCTGGCCTGGCTGGCAAACGGGGAGTGAACGTTATCAAGCAGCGTCAGAGTTTGCTGTAGCTGGGCAATAAACTGCGGCGTTGAAAGCCGCTGGCACTGCTGGTAACCAGCCACTTCCTCTGTCAGTTCCGGTGGGACTTCCGTCTCCTTAAACCGCTGGCGCAGGTTATCGCGCCAGCGGGGAAGATCGTCCGTCATTGCTTTTCGGAGCTTCGGGAATTTTTCAAAGAAGGCCGCCAGCTGCGGTGAAGCGAGCAGGGTAATGACGACCTCTTCGATCAACCCTTCCTCGCTAACCGCCAGCATGACGTTAAGCGTGTCCAGCGTTAGCATTGACGCGCCTGTTTAATCTGCGCGCTGACATCCTGCAAGCTGGCTTCAATGCGACCTAACCAGTCGCTATGGATAAAGAGGCATTTCTGCTGCTCGCTGAAGCGGGTGTGCTGCTGATGCCATTCGTTATCCAGCGCGTCGAGCTGCTGTTTGATCTCCTCCGGCACAGTGTCGGAGGCCGTGCCCGGCAGAGCCAGGCGCGATCCCTGAAGGCTGACGTCGCGGATCACAAGGTGCTGGCTGCTGTCGACTTCCATCGACAACGGCTGTGCAAAGCCGATACCGTTGAGTTTACCGCGGATCTCACCGCCCTTATCCAGCCACTGAACCAGCGCAACGCGTTCGATAGTCACATGCACAACCTGCATATCATGAAGCTTCAGCGGCTGCTGAAGAAGAAGCGTTAGCGAGGCGTCAGTCAGCCCGGCTGGCAGTTCGTAGTGCGGTTTACGGGCAAACATCCCGCCAAGACGGTTCACCTTCAGCGCGGTTTTGTCACTTTGCTGCTGCTGGAGCTGAAGGCGACGTTGAGCAATCGCCCCCAGTTGATTAAGCATGGATTGCTGACCCCACGCGTGTCCGGTCATCAAAACGTCCAGCTGCTGCTGCATCAGATTCATCCCTTCTGCGTCATGCCACAGGCAGTCTTTCAGCAGGATCAGATCGATGGGAGCGACAGCATCGCGACCGCTAAACAGCGCGCTTGCCTGGAGCAGACGAATGGCTTTTTTCCAGCGACGATCGGAGACGTACGGCGCGGAGGGCAGTAAATCAAGCTGCTGGCGCAGCATGAAGATCAGCTCAAAAACGGGATCGGGCAGTTTTATCTTGCCGATCTCCTCCTGCCATTGGTGGTATTCCTCGTCCGTGACCTGCAATGACGCTGCCACCGGATTTTCGTTTTCATCCTGCTGGCTTACCAGCATAGAACGGAAGTTTGATTTATCCTGGACTTTATCCAGCCACAGGCGGATCAACATACGGTCATACAGCGCTTCCAGGCTGCTGTCGGCTTCGGGCAATTCGTTTGACGCGGCCACCAGCAGGCGCATGGGGATCTTCTCTTCGCTGGCGCCGTTGCGGAATCGGCGTTCGTTAATTGCCGTCAGCAGGGTATTCAGAATGGCCGGGCCGGCTTTCCAGATCTCATCAAGAAAGACGATTTCCGCTTCCGGGAGATAGCCCGCCGTCAGACGTTCATAGCGTCCCTCATCTTTTAGCGCCTGAATGGAGAGTGGGCCGAAAACCTCTTCCGGCGTGGAGAAGCGCGTCATCAAATACTCGAATGCGCGCGCGTTCTGGAAAGCGAATTTGAGGCGGCGTGCGATCAGACTTTTGGCAATGCCCGGCGGCCCCAGCAGAAACACGCTTTCCCCGCTCAGCGCCGCCAGTAAACAGAGACGAATGGCGTGGCTACGCTCGTAAAGGCCTTTTTCCAGCGCACTGCTAAGGCGGGAAATTCTTTCTGCTAATAAATGTGAGTGAGCCATAATAGTTTTGCATCCTTTCGCCGTCGTGGCGGCTAATTGAAGCGAGTATAGACGTTTCGGTCTGGCCTGGTAATAGGCTGAAGTGCGGCGCTATTTTCTTTGCGCTACATTAATGTGGCTGCATTTAGGGGTACGATTTTGCATTGAATCGTGCATACTGTGCGCTTTTTGTGGGCCAAGGGACTAAGCACACATTTGTTATTCAAACGAAAAGACTAGTCTATGAGCACTGATAATAAGCAATCATTACCCGCAGTAACGCTTGCGGCGATCGGGGTTGTCTACGGTGATATCGGCACCAGCCCGCTTTATACGCTTCGTGAATGTCTGTCCGGTCAGTTTGGTTTTGGTGTAGAGCGTGACGCCGTATTTGGTTTCCTCTCGCTCATCTTCTGGCTGCTGATCCTGGTGGTCTCCCTTAAATATCTCTCTTTCGTTATGCGGGCTGATAACGCGGGCGAGGGCGGTATTCTGACCCTGATGTCCCTTGCCGGGCGCAATACGTCTGCAAGAATGACCTCCGTGCTGGTCATCATTGGCCTGATTGGCGGCAGCTTCTTCTATGGAGAAGTCGTGATTACGCCGGCGATTTCGGTAATGTCGGCCATAGAGGGGCTGGAGATTGTCGCGCCACAGCTTGATACTTGGGTGGTGCCACTCGCTATTATCGTGCTGACGTTGCTGTTTGCTATACAAAAACACGGTACCGGGCTGGTGGGTAAGCTGTTCGCGCCTATTATGCTGGCCTGGTTCCTGATCCTGGCGGCGCTGGGCTTACGCAGTATTATCGCCAACCCGGATGTCCTGCACGCGCTGAACCCATTGTGGGCGGTGCATTTCTTCCTGGAATATAAAGTGGTGTCGTTTGTGGCGCTGGGCGCGGTGGTACTTTCCATTACCGGTGTTGAAGCGCTGTATGCGGATATGGGCCACTTCGGGAAACTCCCTATTCGCGTCGCATGGTTTAGCGTGGTCTTGCCTTCACTGGTGCTGAATTACTTCGGTCAGGGCGCGCTGCTGCTTGCACACCCTGAAGCGATTAAAAACCCGTTCTTCCTGCTGGCGCCGGACTGGGCGCTGGTTCCGATGCTGATCCTGGCGACGCTGGCGACGGTCATTGCCTCTCAGGCTGTCATTTCCGGCGTATTCTCCCTGACGCGTCAGGCCGTGCGGTTGGGTTATCTCTCCCCAATGCGCATTATCCATACCTCAGAGATGGAGTCTGGCCAGATCTACATTCCGTTCGTCAACTGGCTGCTCTACTTCGCGGTGGTGATTGTCATCGTCAGCTTTGAGCACTCCAGTAATCTGGCGGCGGCGTACGGTATCGCGGTAACCGGAACGATGGTGTTGACCTCTATTCTCTCCACCACGGTGGCGTACCGTAACTGGCACTGGAATAAGTTCCTCGTGGGGCTGATCCTGGTTGGCTTCCTCTGTATCGACGTGCCGCTGTTCTCTGCGAATCTCGACAAGATTGTCTCCGGTGGCTGGCTGCCGCTGACGCTGGGTCTGGTGATGTTTATTGTGATGACGACGTGGAAGAGCGAACGTTTCCGCCTGCTGCGTCGTATGCATGAGCACGGTAACTCTCTGGAGGCCATGATCGCCTCGCTGGAGAAATCCCCACCGGTGCGCGTGCCGGGCACGGCGGTGTATATGTCTCGCGCGCTGAACGTAATCCCGTTTGCGCTGATGCATAACCTCAAGCACAACAAAGTGCTGCACGAGCGCGTGATCCTGCTGACGCTGCGTACTGAAGATGCGCCGTACGTTCACAACGTGCGTCGCGTACAGATTGAACAGCTGTCGCCAACCTTCTGGCGCGTGGTGGCAAGCTACGGCTGGCGCGAAACGCCGAACGTGGAAGAGGTGTTCCACCGCTGCGGTCTGGAAGGCCTGAGTTGCCGCATGATGGAGACGTCGTTCTTTATGTCCCACGAGTCGCTGATCATCGGCAAGCGCCCATGGTATTTGCGCCTGCGCGGCAAGCTGTATCTCATTCTGCAACGTAACGCCCTGCGTGCGCCTGACCAGTTTGAGATCCCGCCTAATCGCGTGATTGAGCTGGGGACGCAGGTCGAGATTTAAGACTCCGTGCGGGCTGATGCCCTCACCCCGACCCTCTCCCACAGGGAGAGGGTGCAACCATAAAAAACGGTAACCTGACGGTTACCGTTTTGCATTTACCTCCTCTGCATTTCACTTAGCGAAACGTTTCGACGTTGATCACAAATCCGTTACGTCATGATGGTTTTCTGAACACTTCTGCGGCTACACTGTTTTTAGCGAAACGTTTCGCTAGTGGAGCAAAAAATGAAGAAAGGCACAGTACTCAACTCAGAAATCTCATCGGTGATTTCCCGTCTTGGGCATACCGATACGCTGGTGGTTTGCGATGCAGGCTTACCGGTTCCGCGCAGCACAACCCGTATCGATATGGCGTTAACGCAGGGCGTGCCCTCGTTCATGCAGGTACTGGAAGTGGTCACCGCGGAGATGCAGGTTGAGGCGGCCATTCTCGCGGCGGAAATCAAACAACATAATCCGCAACTCCACGAAACGTTGCTCAGCCACATTGAGCAACTGCAACAGCACCAGGGAAACACCATAGAAATTCGTTACACAACGCACGAGCAGTTCAAACAACAAACCGCAGACAGTCAGGCGGTGATTCGCAGCGGGGAGTGTTCCCCGTATGCGAATATCATTCTCTGTGCTGGCGTCACCTTCTGAGGCCATCATGGACGCATTACTGCAACTCAAAGGGATCGATAAATCGTTCCCGGGCGTAAAAGCCCTCTCCGGCGCGGCGCTGAACGTCTATTCCGGGCGCGTCATGGCGCTGGTGGGCGAAAACGGCGCCGGCAAATCCACCATGATGAAAGTGCTGACCGGTATCTACCAACGCGATGCCGGTTCGCTGCTGTGGCTGGGTAAAGAGACCACCTTCAACGGCCCTAAATCCTCTCAGGAAGCGGGCATCGGCATCATCCACCAGGAGCTGAACCTGATCCCGCAGCTCACCATTGCGGAGAACATCTTCCTCGGCCGTGAGTTCGTGAACCGGTTTGGCAAAATCGACTGGAAAACCATGTATGCCGAAGCGGACAAACTGCTGGCGAAGCTGAATCTGCGCTTTAAGAGCGACCGACTGGTGGGCGACCTTTCCATCGGCGATCAGCAGATGGTGGAAATCGCGAAGGTGCTGAGCTTCGAGTCGAAGGTCATCATTATGGATGAACCGACCGACGCCCTGACCGATACCGAAACCGAATCCTTGTTCCGCGTGATCCGTGAGCTGAAATCCCAGGGCCGCGGCATTGTCTATATCTCACACCGCATGAAAGAGATCTTCGAAATCTGCGACGACGTCACCGTCTTTCGCGACGGGCAGTTTATTGCCGAGCGCGAAGTAGCAACCCTGACCGAAGATTCGCTGATCGAAATGATGGTGGGACGTAAGCTCGAAGATCAGTATCCACATCTGGAGAAAGCGCCGGGTGAGATCCGCCTGAAGGTGGATAACCTCTGCGGACCGGGCGTGAATGACGTCTCCTTTACCCTGCGCAAGGGCGAGATCCTTGGCGTCGCGGGCCTGATGGGGGCGGGGCGTACTGAACTGATGAAAGTGCTCTATGGCGCACTGCCGCGCACCAGCGGCTACGTTACCCTTGACGGCCATGAAGTGGTCACCCGCTCGCCGCAGGACGGGCTGGCGAATGGCATCGTCTATATCTCTGAAGACCGTAAGCGCGACGGCTTAGTGCTGGGCATGTCGGTAAAAGAGAACATGTCCCTGACTGCGCTAGGCTATTTCAGCCGCAGCGGCGGCAGCCTGAAACACAAAGATGAGCAGCAGGCGGTCAGCGATTTTATCCGTCTCTTTAACGTTAAAACCCCATCGATGGAGCAGGCGATTGGCCTGTTGTCCGGCGGTAATCAGCAGAAAGTGGCGATTGCCCGCGGGTTGATGACGCGCCCGAAAGTACTGATCCTCGATGAGCCCACCCGCGGCGTGGACGTGGGCGCGAAAAAAGAGATCTATCAGCTGATTAACCAGTTCAAGGCCGACGGTCTGAGCATCATTCTGGTCTCTTCCGAGATGCCAGAAGTATTAGGCATGAGCGATCGCATTATCGTCATGCATGAAGGGCATCTCGGCGGTGAATTCACTCGCGAGCAGGCCACCCAGGAAGTTCTGATGGCTGCCGCTGTGGGCAAGCTTAATCGCGTGAATCAGGAGTAAGAAGATGACTACCCAGGCTGTTTCTGGTCGCCGCTATTTCACAAAGGCATGGCTGATGGAACAAAAATCGCTGATTGCCCTGCTGGTGCTGATCGCGATTGTCTCGACCATGAGCCCGAACTTTTTTACCGTCAATAACCTGTTCAACATTCTTCAGCAGACCTCTGTCAACGCCATTATGGCGGTGGGGATGACGCTGGTGATTTTGACCTCGGGTATCGATCTGTCCGTCGGTTCCCTGCTGGCCCTCACCGGCGCGATCGCCGCGTCGATTGTCGGTATTGAGGTCAACGCGCTGGTGGCCGTTGCCGCTGCGCTGGCGGCAGGTGCGGCAATTGGCGCCGTAACCGGCGTAATTGTGGCGAAAGGTCGCGTTCAGGCGTTCATCGCCACGCTGGTGATGATGCTGCTGCTGCGCGGTGTGACCATGGTGTACACCAACGGCAGCCCGATTAATACCGGCTTTACCGATAACGCCGATCTGTTTGGCTGGTTCGGTATCGGTCGCCCGCTGGGTGTCCCGACCCCGGTCTGGATCATGGCTATCGTTTTCCTGGCGGCGTGGTACATGCTGCACCATACCCGTCTGGGTCGTTATATCTATGCGCTGGGCGGTAACGAAGCGGCAACGCGCCTGTCCGGTATCAGCGTTAATAAAGTCAAAATTATCGTTTACTCCCTGTGCGGCCTGCTGGCGTCTCTGGCGGGCATCATCGAAGTGGCGCGCCTCTCTTCCGCACAGCCAACGGCGGGTACGGGCTATGAGCTGGATGCCATCGCGGCAGTGGTTCTGGGCGGTACGAGTCTTGCGGGCGGTAAAGGTCGCATTGTTGGGACATTGATCGGCGCACTGATCCTCGGTTTCCTGAATAATGGTTTGAATTTGTTAGGTGTTTCCTCCTATTACCAGATGATCGTTAAGGCAGTGGTGATTTTGCTGGCGGTACTGGTAGACAACAAAAAACAGTAACTGACGACACTACAGGACATCTTAGATATGAACATGAAAAAACTGGCTACCCTGGTTTCTGCTGTCGCGCTGAGCGCAACCGTAAGTGCTAACGCCATGGCGAAGGACACCATCGCGCTGGTTGTCTCTACCCTGAACAACCCGTTCTTCGTCTCCCTGAAGGATGGCGCGCAGAAAGAAGCAGATAAACTGGGCTACAACCTGGTGGTGCTGGATTCTCAGAACAACCCGGCGAAAGAGCTGGCTAACGTTCAGGACTTAACCGTTCGTGGCACCAAAATCCTGCTGATCAACCCAACCGATTCCGACGCGGTCGGTAATGCCGTGAAGATGGCAAACCAGGCGAAGATCCCGGTAATCACCCTTGACCGTCAGGCAACGAAAGGGGATGTGGTCAGCCACATTGCGTCTGATAACGTACTGGGCGGTAAAATCGCCGGCGACTACATCGCGAAGAAAGCCGGTGAAGGCGCGAAAGTGATTGAGTTGCAGGGTATCGCCGGGACTTCCGCGGCCCGTGAACGTGGTGAGGGTTTCCAGCAGGCTGTAGCGGCGCACAAATTCAACGTGCTGGCGAGCCAGCCGGCAGACTTCGACCGTACAAAGGGTCTGAACGTCATGCAGAACCTGCTGACCGCGCATCCTGATGTGCAGGCGGTATTCGCACAGAACGACGAAATGGCGCTCGGTGCGCTGCGTGCGCTCCAGACTGCGGGTAAATCAGATGTGATGGTTGTCGGATTTGACGGCACGCCGGATGGTGAAAAAGCAGTAAATGATGGCAAACTGGCTGCGACCATCGCTCAGCTGCCTGAGCAGATTGGCGCGACTGGCGTGCAAACTGCCGATAAAGTGCTGAAGGGCGAAAAAGTTCAGGCCAAATATCCTGTTGACCTGAAACTGGTCATTAAGCAGTAAAGGCGATTCAGGCAGTCGCTGGCTGCCTGAGGGACACCAAATAAAAGAAAAGTGTGGCATACGCCACCGGGTAATACCGGTGGCGCTCTTAGATGGACACCTCAATACATGAAAACCGCAGGCAACCTCGTCGTCCTTGGCAGTATCAATGCCGATCACATTCTTAACCTTGAAACGTTCCCCACTCCGGGCGAAACCGTCACCGGCAATCAGTATCAGGTGGCGTTCGGCGGTAAGGGCGCAAACCAGGCGGTTGCCGCCGGACGCAGCGGGGCGAATATCGCGTTTATCGCCTGTACGGGTGATGACGATACCGGCGAGCGCGTACGCAAACAGCTCGCAAGCGACAACATCGACATCGCACCCGTCAGCGTGGTTGCAGGGGAATCTACCGGCGTGGCGCTGATTTTTGTCAATGCGGAAGGTGAGAATGTCATCGGTATTCATGCAGGGGCTAATGCCGCGTTAACGACTGAACGCGTCGAAGCGCAGCGTGGGATCATCGCCGGAGCGGAAGCCCTGCTGATGCAGCTGGAGTCACCGGTCGAAAGCGTGCTGGCCGCTGCGAAAATTGCGCATGAAAATCATACCTCTGTCGTACTTAACCCGGCACCTGCCCGTGTATTATCAGACGAGCTGCTGGCGCTGGTGGATATTATCACCCCGAACGAAACCGAAGCGGAAAAGCTGACGGGTATCCGTGTCGAAAATGATGACGATGCAGCGCGTGCCGCGCTTGCGCTGCATGATAAAGGCATCGGCACCGTGATCATCACCCTCGGCAGCCGTGGGGTGTGGGCTAGCGTCAATGGCGAAGGTCGTCGCGTGCCGGGCTTTAAGGTCAAAGCCATTGATACCATCGCCGCAGGAGACACCTTCAACGGTGCGCTGGTAACGGCGCTGCTGGAAGGAAAAGCAATGGATGACGCGATCCGCTTCGCGCATGCCGCCGCTGCGATCGCGGTGACGCGTAAAGGCGCTCAGCCTTCTGTTCCATGGCGTAAAGAGATTGATGAATTCTTAAGTCAGCAGGGGTAACGCTTGGCCACAATGAAAGATGTCGCCCGTATGGCGGGCGTTTCTACCTCGACTGTTTCCCACGTTATCAATAACGATCGCTTCGTCAGCGAGGCGATTCGGGAGAAAGTTGACGCTGCAATTAAAGAACTCAACTATGCGCCGTCCGCGCTGGCGCGCAGCCTTAAGCTTAACCAGACGCGCACCATCGGCATGCTGATCACGGCCAGTACCAATCCTTTCTATTCTGAACTGGTGCGCGGCGTGGAGCGCAGCTGCTTCGAGCGCGGCTACAGCCTGGTGCTGTGCAATACCGAAGGCGATGAGCAGCGCATGAACCGTAACCTGGAAACGCTGATGCAAAAACGCGTCGACGGGCTGCTGCTGCTCTGTACCGAAACGCATCAACCTTCGAAAGAGATCATCCAGCGCTACCCTTCTATTCCCACGGTGATGATGGACTGGGCGCCGTTCGACGGCACCAGCGATCTGATCCAGGATAACTCGCTGCTGGGCGGCGATATGGCGACTCAGCATCTGATCGATAAAGGTCATACCCGCATTGCCTGTATTACCGGCCCGCTGGATAAAACCCCGGCGCGCTTGCGTCTGGAAGGCTATCTTTCGGCCATGGAACGTGCGGGGCTTGCCATTCCTGATGGCTATCGCATCACCGGCGATTTCGAATTTAACGGTGGATTTGAAGCAATGCAGAAACTGCTGGCGCAAGAGCCGCGCCCGCAGGCGGTGTTTATCGGTAATGATGCGATGGCATTCGGAGCTTATCAGGCGCTTTATCAGGCGGGATTACGTGTCCCGGACGACATGGCGATCGTCGGTTACGATGATATCGAACTGGCGCGCTACATGACGCCGCCGCTGACCACCATCCATCAGCCGAAAGATGAACTGGGCGAGCTGGCCATCGATGTGTTGATCCACCGCATGGCCCAGCCCACGCTGCAACAGCAACGTTTGCAGCTTACTCCTGTTCTGATGGAACGCGGTTCGGTTTAGCCTTCTCTTTGTGACGCTCTTTAATCAGGTTCCGGCCGTCTTTTGGTTTTAACAACATAAAGACCACCGCCGATACCACGGTAAGCGCGCCCATGGTGATAAAGGTATAGTGGAACTGCTCAACGGTATTTGTACCGTCAAACCCTTCATAAAACCGCAGTACCGCCGCGCTTACGGCAACCCCGAGGCTGATCGACAGCTGTTGAGTGACCGCCAGTACGCTGTTGCCGCTGCTGGCATTCTCGTCGGTGAGGTCCGCAAGGGTGATGGTGTTCATCGACGTAAACTGCGTCGACATGGCCATACCCAGCACAAACAGCGGCAGGATCAGCATCCAGATTGGTAACGCCGCAGATTGCAGAGAGAACTGCGCAATCATCAATCCGATAAAGATCGTCACGCCAACCAGCGTCTTACGATAGCCAAACCAGCGCAGCACCTGCGTGACCGTCGATTTTGCCAGAATCGAGCCCATCGCCGTGGGCGCCATCATGCAGCCAGCAATCAGGGCCGGATAGCCGAAACCGACCTGGAGCATCAGCGGCATCAGGAACGGTACGCAGCCCGTGCCCAGACGCGAGGCAATATTGCCCGCGATCCCGACGGAAAACGTTCGGGTGTTAAACAGAGATAAAGAGATAAGCGGTGTCGGATGGCGACGCGCATGACGTATATATAGAAGGAACAGCAGAATCCCGCTAATGATGACGGCCAGCGCCAGCCACGTCGCTACGATTTTCTCGCCAAACAGCTCCATCCCGCTGGAGAACAGGACCAGGCTCAGGCCAAACAGGAAGAAGCCGCCCATATCGAAGCTGCGTCTTGGCGTGGTGAAGTTCGGCATATATTTACGGGCATAAATCAGCCCTGCCACACCAATCGGAATATTAATCAGGAAGATCCAGTGCCAGCTTGCCCAGGTCACCAGGACGCCGCCGAGAACCGGGCCAAGTATCGGGCCGACCAGCCCCGGCATAGTCACAAAGTTGAGCACCGGGAGCAGTTCGCTGCGCGGATAGGCGCGCAATAACGCCAGACGCGCGACGGGCATCATCATCGCGCCGCCTATCCCCTGTAGAACGCGGAAGATAACCAGTTCCGTCAGAGAGGTGGAGAGGGCGCAAGCCAGAGAACCGAGGGTGAACAACGTCACCGCCAGCATGAATACTTTACGCGTGCCGAAACGATCGGCCAGCCAGCCGCTGACCGGAATAAGCATCGCCACCGTCAGGGTGTAGCTGATGATGGCGGATTGCATCGCCAGAGGGGAGCGGTTAAGGCTTTGTGCTATGGCGGGAAGGGCGGTATTGAGGATAGTGGCATCAAGTGCCTGCATAAAGAACGCCATGGCTGCAATCCACGGCAATCCGGCCATACTGCGTGCTTTTTTCTCTGTCATTTATTTACCTGCTGGTGGGTTGGCGCGGCCAGCAACGCCTGGCACGCACTCAGGGCTCGCTGCCCGTCGCTCTCCTGAATGGCATCGACTATCGCCTGATGCAGATCCAGCTTCACCACCTCATCCTGTGTGATAGAGGTAAAGTAAGTGTGGTACACAGAATGGAATAAAGAAGCAAAGGAGGTCAGGAAAGGATTTCCGCTCATATTATAGATATGTTCATGCCAGGCCATATCGACCGCTATCCAGCGCTCGCGGTTAAAGTGCTTTTTCAGATCCACCATCTCTTCCATCAAAGTATTGAGCTGCGCTTTTTGCTCTGCTGTGCCGAGCGTGGCGGCAAGCAGACAGGCCTGAGGTTCAAGACTGCTGCGCATGACCAGAAAGTGATCGACGACCTGATTAAAGTTATCTTCGGTCATCCACCAGGTGAGCAACTCCTGATCGAGAAAGTTCCAGTTTCCCTGAGGCATAACGCGGGTGCCAATGCGCGGGCGTGGAAGCACCATCCCTTTCGCCGTCAATGTTTTTACCGCTTCGCGAACGGCTGTACGGCTAACGCCAAACTGATCTCCCAGCTCCATCTCGCTGGGCAGGATGCTACCTGGAGCATATTTACCCGCTAAGATCAGCTGCGCCAGTTTCTCTGCCAGCACATAGGACAGGTTTTTTTGAGCTGCCAGCTGTTGTGCGCTTAATGGCATCGCTTTTATTCCTTAGATATTGATGCGGCTAATTATGCCATCTCAGGTGTGATTGTGGTTGCAGATACATCAAATAGAACAATTTGTAGCTGGATCTCATCGCTTTTGGTGAAAAAAAACACGGTCAGAAATTTTTTTTTAAATTTCCTCTTGTCACTTCAGAAGAACTCCCTATAATGCGCCTCCACTGACACGGAACAACGGCACACACGCCGCCGGGTCAGCAGAGAAAAGCAAAACAAACGCTTGACTCTGAAGCGGGAAAGCGTAATATGCACACCCCGCGCCGCAGCGAAAACGAAGCGGCACTGCTCTTTAACAATTTATCAGACAATCTGTGTGGGCACTCAAAGTGACATGGATTCTTAATGTCCTCGGACACTAAATGAATACCAAGTCTCAACGAGTGAACACGTAATTCATTACGAAGTTTAATTCATTGAGCATCAAACTTTTAAATTGAAGAGTTTGATCATGGCTCAGATTGAACGCTGGCGGCAGGCCTAACACATGCAAGTCGAACGGTAACAGGAAGCAGCTTGCTGCTTCGCTGACGAGTGGCGGACGGGTGAGTAATGTCTGGGAAACTGCCTGATGGAGGGGGATAACTACTGGAAACGGTAGCTAATACCGCATAACGTCGCAAGACCAAAGAGGGGGACCTTCGGGCCTCTTGCCATCGGATGTGCCCAGATGGGATTAGCTAGTAGGTGGGGTAACGGCTCACCTAGGCGACGATCCCTAGCTGGTCTGAGAGGATGACCAGCCACACTGGAACTGAGACACGGTCCAGACTCCTACGGGAGGCAGCAGTGGGGAATATTGCACAATGGGCGCAAGCCTGATGCAGCCATGCCGCGTGTATGAAGAAGGCCTTCGGGTTGTAAAGTACTTTCAGCGGGGAGGAAGGCGATAAGGTTAATAACCTTGTCGATTGACGTTACCCGCAGAAGAAGCACCGGCTAACTCCGTGCCAGCAGCCGCGGTAATACGGAGGGTGCAAGCGTTAATCGGAATTACTGGGCGTAAAGCGCACGCAGGCGGTCTGTCAAGTCGGATGTGAAATCCCCGGGCTCAACCTGGGAACTGCATTCGAAACTGGCAGGCTAGAGTCTTGTAGAGGGGGGTAGAATTCCAGGTGTAGCGGTGAAATGCGTAGAGATCTGGAGGAATACCGGTGGCGAAGGCGGCCCCCTGGACAAAGACTGACGCTCAGGTGCGAAAGCGTGGGGAGCAAACAGGATTAGATACCCTGGTAGTCCACGCCGTAAACGATGTCGACTTGGAGGTTGTGCCCTTGAGGCGTGGCTTCCGGAGCTAACGCGTTAAGTCGACCGCCTGGGGAGTACGGCCGCAAGGTTAAAACTCAAATGAATTGACGGGGGCCCGCACAAGCGGTGGAGCATGTGGTTTAATTCGATGCAACGCGAAGAACCTTACCTACTCTTGACATCCAGAGAACTTAGCAGAGATGCTTTGGTGCCTTCGGGAACTCTGAGACAGGTGCTGCATGGCTGTCGTCAGCTCGTGTTGTGAAATGTTGGGTTAAGTCCCGCAACGAGCGCAACCCTTATCCTTTGTTGCCAGCGGTTAGGCCGGGAACTCAAAGGAGACTGCCAGTGATAAACTGGAGGAAGGTGGGGATGACGTCAAGTCATCATGGCCCTTACGAGTAGGGCTACACACGTGCTACAATGGCGCATACAAAGAGAAGCGACCTCGCGAGAGCAAGCGGACCTCATAAAGTGCGTCGTAGTCCGGATTGGAGTCTGCAACTCGACTCCATGAAGTCGGAATCGCTAGTAATCGTGGATCAGAATGCCACGGTGAATACGTTCCCGGGCCTTGTACACACCGCCCGTCACACCATGGGAGTGGGTTGCAAAAGAAGTAGGTAGCTTAACCTTCGGGAGGGCGCTTACCACTTTGTGATTCATGACTGGGGTGAAGTCGTAACAAGGTAACCGTAGGGGAACCTGCGGTTGGATCACCTCCTTACCTTAAAGAACCTGCCTTTGCAGTGCTCACACAGATTGTCTGATGAAAAGTAAATAGCAAGGCGTCTTGCGATTGAGACTGTACGTCCCCTTCGTCTAGAGGCCCAGGACACCGCCCTTTCACGGCGGTAACAGGGGTTCGAATCCCCTAGGGGACGCCACTTGCTGGTTCGTGAGTGAAAGTCACCTGCCGTCATATCTCAAAACTGACTTGCGAGTCACGTTTGAGATATTTGCTCTTTAAAAATCTGGATCAAGCTGAAAATTGAAACGACACACAGCTCATGTGTGTTCGAGTCTCTCAAATTTTCGCAATCAGAAGTGAAACATCTTCGGGTTGTGAGGTTAAGCGACTAAGCGTACACGGTGGATGCCCTGGCAGTCAGAGGCGATGAAGGACGTGCTAATCTGCGAAAAGCGCCGGCGAGGTGATATGAACCTTTGACCCGGCGATGTCCGAATGGGGAAACCCAGTGTGTTCCGACACACTATCGTTAACTGAATACATAGGTTAACGAGGCGAACCGGGGGAACTGAAACATCTAAGTACCCCGAGGAAAAGAAATCAACCGAGATTCCCCCAGTAGCGGCGAGCGAACGGGGAGCAGCCCGGAGTCTGAATCAGCTTGTGTGTTAGTGGAACGGTCTGGAAAGTCCGACGGTACAGGGTGATAGTCCCGTACACGAAAATGCACATGCTGTGAACTCGAAGAGTAGGGCGGGACACGTGGTATCCTGTCTGAATATGGGGGGACCATCCTCCAAGGCTAAATACTCCTGACTGACCGATAGTGAACCAGTACCGTGAGGGAAAGGCGAAAAGAACCCCGGCGAGGGGAGTGAAAAAGAACCTGAAACCGTGTACGTACAAGCAGTGGGAGCCTCTTTATGGGGTGACTGCGTACCTTTTGTATAATGGGTCAGCGACTTATATTCTGTAGCAAGGTTAACCGTATAGGGGAGCCGAAGGGAAACCGAGTCTTAACTGGGCGTTAAGTTGCAGGGTATAGACCCGAAACCCGGTGATCTAGCCATGGGCAGGTTGAAGGTTGGGTAACACTAACTGGAGGACCGAACCGACTAATGTTGAAAAATTAGCGGATGACCTGTGGCTGGGGGTGAAAGGCCAATCAAACCGGGAGATAGCTGGTTCTCCCCGAAAGCTATTTAGGTAGCGCCTCGTGAACTCATCTTCGGGGGTAGAGCACTGTTTCGGCTAGGGGGCCATCCCGGCTTACCAACCCGATGCAAACTACGAATACCGAAGAATGTTATCACGGGAGACACACGGCGGGTGCTAACGTCCGTCGTGAAGAGGGAAACAACCCAGACCGCCAGCTAAGGTCCCAAAGTCATGGTTAAGTGGGAAACGATGTGGGAAGGCACAGACAGCCAGGATGTTGGCTTAGAAGCAGCCATCATTTAAAGAAAGCGTAATAGCTCACTGGTCGAGTCGGCCTGCGCGGAAGATGTAACGGGGCTAAACCATGCACCGAAGCTGCGGCAGCGACGCTTATGCGTTGTTGGGTAGGGGAGCGTTCTGTAAGCCGTTGAAGGTGTGCTGTGAGGCATGCTGGAGGTATCAGAAGTGCGAATGCTGACATAAGTAACGATAAAGCGGGTGAAAAGCCCGCTCGCCGGAAGACCAAGGGTTCCTGTCCAACGTTAATCGGGGCAGGGTGAGTCGACCCCTAAGGCGAGGCCGAAAGGCGTAGTCGATGGGAAACAGGTTAATATTCCTGTACTTGGTGTTACTGCGAAGGGGGGACGGAGAAGGCTATGTCAGCCGGGCGACGGTTGTCCCGGTTTAAGCATGTAGGCGGAGGTTCCAGGTAAATCCGGTACCTTGTTAACGCTGAGGTGTGATGACGAGGCACTACGGTGCTGAAGTGATAAATGCCCTGCTTCCAGGAAAAGCCTCTAAGCATCAGGTAACACGAAATCGTACCCCAAACCGACACAGGTGGTCAGGTAGAGAATACCAAGGCGCTTGAGAGAACTCGGGTGAAGGAACTAGGCAAAATGGTGCCGTAACTTCGGGAGAAGGCACGCTGATATGTAGGTGAAGTCCCTGCGGACGGAGCTGAAATCAGTCGAAGATACCAGCTGGCTGCAACTGTTTATTAAAAACACAGCACTGTGCAAACACGAAAGTGGACGTATACGGTGTGACGCCTGCCCGGTGCCGGAAGGTTAATTGATGGGGTCAGCGGCAACGCGAAGCTCTTGATCGAAGCCCCGGTAAACGGCGGCCGTAACTATAACGGTCCTAAGGTAGCGAAATTCCTTGTCGGGTAAGTTCCGACCTGCACGAATGGCGTAATGATGGCCAGGCTGTCTCCACCCGAGACTCAGTGAAATTGAACTCGCTGTGAAGATGCAGTGTACCCGCGGCAAGACGGAAAGACCCCGTGAACCTTTACTATAGCTTGACACTGAACACTGGTCCTTGATGTGTAGGATAGGTGGGAGGCTTTGAAGCGTGGACGCCAGTCTGCGTGGAGCCATCCTTGAAATACCACCCTTTAATGGCTGGTGTTCTAACGTAGACCCGTGATCCGGGTTGCGGACAGTGTCTGGTGGGTAGTTTGACTGGGGCGGTCTCCTCCCAAAGAGTAACGGAGGAGCACGAAGGTTGGCTAATCCTGGTCGGACATCAGGAGGTTAGTGCAATGGCATAAGCCAGCTTGACTGCGAGCGTGACGGCGCGAGCAGGTGCGAAAGCAGGTCATAGTGATCCGGTGGTTCTGAATGGAAGGGCCATCGCTCAACGGATAAAAGGTACTCCGGGGATAACAGGCTGATACCGCCCAAGAGTTCATATCGACGGCGGTGTTTGGCACCTCGATGTCGGCTCATCACATCCTGGGGCTGAAGTAGGTCCCAAGGGTATGGCTGTTCGCCATTTAAAGTGGTACGCGAGCTGGGTTTAGAACGTCGTGAGACAGTTCGGTCCCTATCTGCCGTGGGCGCTGGAGAATTGAGGGGGGCTGCTCCTAGTACGAGAGGACCGGAGTGGACGCATCACTGGTGTTCGGGTTGTCATGCCAATGGCACTGCCCGGTAGCTAAATGCGGAAGAGATAAGTGCTGAAAGCATCTAAGCACGAAACTTGCCCCGAGATGAGTTCTCCCTGAGACTTTAAGTCTCCTGAAGGAACGTTGAAGACGACGACGTTGATAGGTCGGGTGTGTAAGCGCAGCGATGCGTTGAGCTAACCGATACTAATGAACCGTGAGGCTTAACCTTACAACGCCGAAGGTGTTTTGGCGAAGAGACAGACACGATTTTCAGCCTGATACAGATTAAACAGAATTTGCCTGGCGGCTTTAGCGCGGTGGTCCCACCTGACCCCATGCCGAACTCAGAAGTGAAACGCCGTAGCGCCGATGGTAGTGTGGGGTCTCCCCATGTGAGAGTAGGGAACTGCCAGGCATCAAACAAGTGAAGAGGCCATCCGCAAGGATGGCCTTTTTGCGTTTGTTTGCTGAAAAACGGCAGGCCTTAAGAAGCCGTCACCCGGCAGATTTCAGACTGCACACCACGCCGAAATAAACGCTGCAATCCCCTCCACATTATTCAAATCCAGAACCGGTACTTTCAGCGTCAACGCAACGTCACTGGCCACGGCAATCACATGTTCATCCAGCGTTAACTCACTTACGTCATGTCCGGCATCGCTTCTGAATAGCAGGATCTTCGCAACAGCCTCATGCTTAAACCCCTCAACCAGCACCAAATCCAGCGTGGAGTGATCCATCCGGCTGACAAGATAAGCGAGATCCAGCGGTGCTTCATCCGGTGTTTCTGTCATTAACGCCCAGCGCTGGTTACTCGCCACCATCGTTTGTGCAGCGCCAGCCTTACGCAGCTCATAGCTATCTTTCCCCGGTTTATCGACATCCATGTTATGGTGCGTATGCTTAATCAATCCGGGACGAATGCCTTTGGCGCAAAGTGCAGGTATCAGTTTTTTTAGCAGCGAAGTTTTCCCGGTGCCACTCCAGGCTGAGATCGCTAATACGGGTATCATTTTCTCTCCTGCATCATCTGCAAATCTTCCGTCGTGTTTACATTCACAAACGCCGATTTCATGTCGCTGAAATCAACGGAATGCCCTCCGGACTGGCGCATAAATACCATGACGCGTCGCTCTCCTGCGGCCAGGTAATCTTCCAGCGCGGATATTAACGAGCGATTAATCAATGCGATCGTTGGATGGTCGCGTTCACCGTCGTGTACCCAGACGACGGGAGCACCACCGCGCCGCTGCACCAGACGTTCAACCAGACAGGACGGGATGAAGGGCGTATCACATGGACAAAAGAGAAACCACTCTCCGTACGACTGCTGCATAACAGAAAGCATTCCCGCCAGCGGACCGGGGTAGTCCACCAGGTTATCCTGATAAACCGGATACCCGCTGCGCTGATAGATATCAACATGTCGGTTAGCGCTGATCGCCATCGATGACACCTGATCTGCAAGCGTATCAGCAACATGCTGCCATAATGGTGTGTTGTTCAGGAGCTGAAGTCCCTTATCCTTTCCACCCATTCGCGTTGCCCTGCCCCCGGCCAGAACAACCCCGATGATTTCCTGGCATTGATTCACGAATATCGCCTCTTTTATTGTGGGATTGACCCTGCTAACGTGTCTCTCTAAATGAAAGGAGCACTACTATGAAATGTAAACGTCTTAATGAAGTCATTGAGCTTCTCCAGCCGGCCTGGCAAAAAGAGCCAGAGCTGAATCTGATGCAATTTTTACAGAAACTGGCGAAAGAGTCAGGTTTTGATGGCGAACTGGCGGACCTTTCTGACGACATCCTGATCTACCACCTGAAAATGCGTGACTCGGCTAAAGATGCTGTTATTCCTGGCATTCAGAAAGATTATGAAGAGGATTTTAAAACCGCATTACTGCGCGCCCGAGGCGTAATTAAAGAGTAAAAGCTTGTAAGCGGAGCCACCGAAATCGCCACAAGATGATATCCTGAATCATTCGTATAATTTCCGGATGATCGGATGAACGACCAGGCTTTTACTTTCCAGACACTACACCCGGATACCATTATGGATGCGCTGTTCGAGCAGGGTATTCGGGTGGATTCCGGGTTAACCGCTTTAAACAGCTACGAAAACCGTGTCTACCAATTTCAGGACGAAGAGCGCCAGCGCTTTGTCGTAAAGTTTTACCGTCCACAGCGCTGGTCCGCAGAACAAATTCAGGAAGAACATCAGTTTGCCCACGATCTACTGGATGATGATGTTCCCGTTGCGGCACCGATTAAATTCAATAACCAAACGCTGCTGACCCATCAGGGCTTTTACTACGCGGTATTTCCGAGCCTGGGCGGAAGACAGTTTGAGGCAGATAATATCGATCAGCTGGAATGGGTTGCCCGCTATCTGGGGCGCATTCATCAGACGGGACGTAAAAAACCGTTCGTTGCCCGTCCGACGATTGGTGTTAAGGAATATCTTATTGAGCCGCGACAGGTATTCGAAACATCGGCGCTGATCCCGAATGCACTAAAGGATAATTTCCTCACGGCGACCGATAAGCTTATTGATGCTGTAAAAGCCTGCTGGCGGGATGATATTACTACTCTGCGCCTGCACGGTGACTGCCACGCCGGGAATATTCTCTGGCGCGATGGGCCGCTATTTGTCGATCTTGATGACGCACGTATGGGACCCGCGGTGCAGGATCTGTGGATGCAACTCAACGGTGATAAAGCCGAGCAGCGCATGCAGCTTGAGACCATAATTGAAGCTTATGAAGAATTTAGCTCCTTTAATTCAGACGAAATTGCCTTGATAGAGCCTTTACGTGCGATGCGATTTGTTTATTATCTCGCGTGGTTAATCAGGCGTTGGGAAGACCCGGCTTTTCCCCGAAATTTCCCCTGGCTTACCGGGGAGGATTACTGGCGCAACCAGATATCTACATTTACCGAGCAGGTTAAGGTTCTACAGGAACCCCCTTTGCAATTAACGCCGATGTATTAATTGGACACACCCAGGAGAGAGTTGATCATGAAAAAAATTTGGCTGGCGCTGGCTGGTATGATTCTGGCATTTAGCGCAACTGCTGCGCAGTTTACCGACGGCAAGCAGTACATTACGCTAGACAAGCCTGTTGCTGGCGAGCCTCAGGTGCTGGAGTTCTTCTCCTTCTACTGCCCGCACTGCTACGAGTTTGAGCAGGTACTTCATGTTTCTGACAACGTGAAGAAAAAGCTGCCGGAAGGCACCAAAATGACGAAATACCACGTTGAGTTCCTTGGCCCACTGGGCAAAGATCTGACTCAGGCATGGGCGGTCGCGATTGCGCTGGGTGTGGAAGATAAGATCACCGCGCCTATGTTTGAAGCCGTACAGAAAACCCAGACCGTACAAACTACGGCAGATATCCGTAAAGTGTTCGTAGATGCCGGTGTGAAAGGTGAAGACTACGACGCTGCCTGGAACAGTTTTGTGGTGAAATCTCTCGTGGCACAGCAGGAAAAAGCTGCCGCTGACTTCCAGTTGCAGGGCGTGCCGGCGATGTATGTTAACGGCAAATACCAGGTGAATATGCGTGGTATGGACACGACCAGCATGGATATCTTCGTACAACAGTACGCTGATACCGTGAAATACCTGGTTGAGAAAAAGTAACAACCATAAAGAAAAACGCCGGTCACTGACCGGCGTTTTTGTATGAAGATTTAATCTTCGCTATCTGCTCGTCTTTCTCTTTCCAGAGTGTATTAAGCCAAAGCTGGAAACGACGTTTGAAGTTTTTATCGTTGACGTAATCCCCGTGCAGTTCAGTATTGACGGGCACCAGATCAACGCGGACAACGATACGCGTCAGCCTGCCGCTGAGCATGTCGTAGAATGGCGTCCTGTCGTTTTCCGGATAGCAGAGCGTTACGTTCAACAATTTATCGAACTGCTCCCCCAGCACGTTGAGCGCCATTGCGATGCCCGCAGCCTTTGGCGGCAACAGGTTCTGATAAGGAGAGCGAGTTTGTTGGCGCTTCTCTTCGGTAAAGCGCGATCCTTCGACGAAGTTAACAATGGTGGTGGGATGCGCGCGAAACTTCTCGCAAGAACGGCGCGTGGTTTCCACGTCCTTACCGCGGCGTTCCGGATGACGAATCAAATAGCTGCGTGAATAGCGTTTCATAAACGGCATATCCAGCGCCCAGCAGGCCAGACCAATGAAAGGCACCCAGGCCAGCTGCTGTTTCAGAAAGTATTTATTCATCGGAATGTGTTTGCGAAACAGTACGCACAATACAACAATGTCGGCCCAGCTGTGGTGATTGCAGATCAGCAGATACCAGTTCTTTTTGTTCAGCTTCTCCAGACCCTGAACGTCCCACTTCAGCCAGGGGTTCAGATGCAGCAGGATCGCCAGGCCTTCACACCAGCAGTACATCATAAAATTACAAAAAGCAGACACCGCGCGCCATACCGGAGGGACAGGCAACAGGAGCTTAATTATTCCGGCAACGATGATTGGCACAGAACAGACGATAGTAACCAGAATAGTTAAAATGACGCTTAACAATAATGTTATCGCAGCGAGTATTCTCGACATGATGAATTTTTTCAGATAGTTAGCTGTAATTGAGCAGCCGGCTATCCGGTGCTGGGCGCCGATCTTATCAGAAATTCGCTCAGACCAGGGCGCTTTCACACCAGGAGGCCGCGGCTTTTCCTGGCAGGCCGCGAATTTTTCCCTATAGACAAGGTGCTTAAGCCTTATATCCACAAAGACTAAATAACCATCAGTGAGGTGTGATCTTAATTGATCTTGTATTAATTGTTTGATTTAAATAGATAAATAAGTTTTCAATATCACTTTTATCAAGCTGTTATTCACCTGCATTAAAAATATGCACAAACTTATCCACAGTTTTGTTTTGCGAGCGATCTTCCCGATCGCAAAATCTTTTTCTGTATAAAGCGCTAAAACCTGATGTTTTCATCCTTCTGTGGCATCCTTTACCCATAAATTCATAACAGGCACGGACATTATGGTTCAGATCCCAGAAAACCCACTTATACTCGTCGATGGCTCTTCTTACCTGTATCGGGCGTATCATGCGTTTCCTCCTCTGACCAACAGCGCAGGGGAACCTACCGGCGCAATGTACGGCGTGCTGAATATGCTGCGCAGCCTGATTCTGCAATACCATCCAACCCATGCGGCCGTGGTGTTTGATGCGAAGGGTAAAACCTTCCGCGATGAATTATTTGAGCACTACAAATCACACCGTCCCCCTATGCCTGACGATCTGCGTGCGCAGATTGAACCGCTGCACGCTATGGTGAAAGCGATGGGGCTGCCACTGCTGGCGGTCTCTGGCGTTGAAGCTGACGACGTAATTGGTACCCTGGCGCGCGAAGCGGAAAAAGCAGGCCGCCCGGTTCTGATCAGTACCGGTGATAAAGACATGGCGCAGCTGGTAACGCCAGGGATTACGCTGATCAACACCATGACAAACACCATTCTTGGCCCGGAAGAAGTGGTCGCCAAATATGGTGTGCCGCCAGAGCTCATTATTGATTTCCTCGCCCTGATGGGCGATTCCTCGGATAACATTCCTGGCGTGCCGGGCGTGGGTGAAAAAACAGCTCAGGCGCTGCTGCAAGGGCTGGGCGGGCTGGATACGCTGTATGCAGAGTCCGACAAAATTGCCGGTCTTACCTTCCGTGGCGCAAAAACCATGGCCGGAAAGCTCGCCGATAACAAAGAGGTGGCTTATCTCTCCTATCAGTTGGCCACTATCAAAACTGACGTAGAGCTGGAGCTTACCTGCGAGCAGCTGGAAGTGCAGGAACCCGCCGCCGACGAACTGCTTGGTCTGTTCAGAAAATACGAATTTAAACGCTGGACCGCGGATGTTGAAGCCGGGAAATGGCTTCAGGCGAAAGGGGCTAAACCTGCGGCGAAGCCGAAAGAGACCATCGTTGTCGATGCCGAAGAGCAGGCAGAAGAAGAGGCGATAGCGCTCTCCTTCGACAACTATGAAACCATCCTGGAAGAGTCACGGCTCGTCGCCTGGATTGAAAAGCTGAAAAAAGCGCCAGTCTTTGCTTTCGATACCGAAACGGATAGCCTTGATAACATTACGGCTAATATGGTGGGTCTGTCATTCGCGACGGAGCCGGGTGTTGCCGCCTATGTTCCGGTTGCTCACGACTATCTGGATGCGCCGGAGCAAATCTCCCGCGAGCGCGCCTTAGAACTGCTGAAGCCGATTCTGGAAGACGAGAAAGCGCTGAAGGTCGGGCAAAACCTGAAGTATGACCGCGGTATTCTGCAAAACTACGGCATTGAGCTGCGTGGTATCGCTTTTGACACCATGCTTGAATCTTACATTCTGGACAGCGTGGCGGGCCGCCATGATATGGATTCCTTATCCGATCGTTGGCTGAAACACAAAACCATCACCTTTGAAGAAATTGCCGGTAAGGGTAAAAATCAGCTGACCTTTAACCAGATCGCGCTGGAAGAGGCAGGCCGCTACGCCGCGGAAGACGCTGACGTCACGCTACAGCTGCATCTCAAAATGTGGCCGAAATTGCAGAAGCACGAAGGGCCGCTGAATGTGTTCGAGAACATTGAGATGCCGCTGGTGCCTGTGCTGTCCCGCATTGAGCGCAATGGCGTTAAAATCGACCCAACGGTGCTGCATAACCACTCTGGTGAGCTGGCGCAGCGCCTGACCGAGCTTGAACAGAAAGCGCATGAGCTTGCTGGCGAGGCATTTAACCTGTCTTCACCGAAACAGCTGCAAACCATCCTGTTTGAAAAACAGGGTATCAAGCCGCTGAAGAAAACCCCGGGCGGCGCTCCTTCAACGTCTGAAGAGGTGCTGGAAGAGCTGGCGCTGGACTATCCGCTGCCAAAAGTTATTCTGCAATACCGCGGTCTGGCTAAGCTGAAATCGACCTATACCGACAAACTGCCGTTGATGATCAACCCGAAAACGGGCCGCGTGCACACCTCCTATCACCAGGCTGTGGCGGCGACCGGGCGACTTTCGTCAACCGATCCTAACCTTCAGAACATTCCGGTGCGTAATGAAGAGGGCCGCCGTATTCGCCAGGCTTTCATTGCGCCAGAGGATTATCTGATTGTCTCCGCGGACTACTCGCAAATCGAACTGCGTATTATGGCGCACCTGTCACGCGACAAAGGCCTGCTGACGGCCTTTGCCGAAGGGAAGGACATTCACCGGGCAACCGCTGCCGAAGTGTTTGGGCTGCCGCTGGAGAGCGTGACAAATGAGCAGCGTCGTAGCGCAAAAGCGATCAACTTCGGTCTGATTTACGGCATGAGTGCCTTTGGTCTTTCACGCCAGCTCAATATTCCGCGTAAAGAGTCGCAGAAGTATATGGATCTCTACTTCGAGCGGTATCCGGGCGTGCTGGAATATATGGAACGTACCCGCGCGCAGGCGAAAGAGAAAGGCTACGTTGAAACGCTGGATGGCCGTCGTCTCTACCTTCCGGACATCAAATCCAGCAACGCCGCGCGCCGCGCGGGTGCTGAACGTGCTGCGATTAACGCCCCTATGCAGGGCACTGCGGCGGACATCATTAAACGCGCAATGATCGCCGTCGATGCCTGGTTGGAAAAAGAGAAGCCGCGCGTGAAAATGATCATGCAGGTACACGATGAACTGGTCTTTGAAGTTCATAAAGACGATCTGGAGACGGTCTCTCAGAAGATCCATGAACTGATGGAAAACAGCATGAAGCTGGACGTTCCGTTGCTGGTGGAAGTGGGTAGCGGCGAAAACTGGGATCAGGCTCACTAAGGGCTAACGGAATAACGCGCGTTTTATGTAAGTAAGCAACATAAGTACGCGCGTTTTGTGACGATCATTAGAATTCCCTATGTAAAGAATGAAAAAAAACTACAAAAAGTGCTTTGTCCAGCGATAAAAAAAGAGTAGAGTTAACGACGTAGGGTACAGAGGTAAGATGTTCTATCTTTCAGACCTTTTACTTCACGTAATCGGATTTGGCTGAATATTTTAGCCGCCCCAGTCAGTAATGACTGGGGCGTTTTTTATTGCGGCAAAGAAAGTTTCAGGCGAAAAAAGCGCGGTCATCGCCGCGCCTGTTATTACTCTGCTTCCGCTTCTGTCGCCGGTTCCAGATCGTTAAACCAGCTGTCGAGCTTCTGACGCAGTTTATCCACGCCCTGCTTTTTCAGCGAGGAGAACGGTTCAACCTGTACATCACCGTTGAATGCCAGCACCGCTTCACGAACCTTATTCACCTGTGCCTTGCGCGCGCCGCTCGCCAGCTTATCCGCTTTTGTCAGCAGTACCAGCACCGCAATATCGCTTGCCACCGCCCAGTCAATCATCTGCTGGTCGAGATCTTTCAGCGGATGACGAATATCCATCAGCACCACCAGGCCTTTCAGACACATGCGTTTTTCCAGGTATTCACCCAGCGCACGCTGCCATTTGATCTTCATCTCTTCCGGTACCTGCGCGTAACCGTAGCCCGGTAAATCGACCAGGCGTTTGCCTTCAGCCACTTCAAACAGGTTAATCAGTTGTGTACGGCCAGGTGTTTTTGAGGTACGCGCCAGGTTTTTCTGATTGGTCAGCGTATTCAGGGCACTGGATTTTCCCGCATTGGAGCGGCCAGCAAATGCCACTTCAATCCCTGTGTCTGAGGGCAGGTGGCGAATATCGGGCGCACTAGTGACAAAATGCGTCTGTTGGTAGTTCCAGGTAGTCACGTGGTCGTCTCCAAAAATCGTAATCTGCGGGGATTATACCTGAATGCGGGCAAAAGGCTTTTCCCTTCGTCATTGACATGTAAGTGAAAGCCCTGCGAAATGTAAGAGATTTGCCCTTAAGCGTATGAGAAATTTAAGAGAAATCGCAGGGGCTAAAAAACTCAAGATATTAAAATTCAAAGAGTTATTAATGAGTAATTATCTGAAAATCCGGTTTTGTACCTTTTCGTTGCTTGTTAGTTTAAAGGAACAAGGTAAAGTGTGTGCTACGGCGAGGATGCCAACAGGATAACGACTTAAGGATAAGGGTCAGGAGCGCCAGGAGGCGAAGACTCAGGATTGTCAGGACGACCGGCGCCTGGAGGCGTTTTTAACAGGAAACGGAACCGTATCACGGACGGTAGTAGCCAAGGGATAAACAGGGTTTGTTGCAGGCAAACAGGGAATGTCTGACCCGTTAAGGGTTGTGAGTCAGGAAAAAAGGCGACAGATTGCTCTGTCGCCTTTTTTCTTTGCTTGCTTTCTGCTAGATTTCGCCGCAATTCTATACTGAAGAAAACGACTTAAAGATAAAACATCATGAAAAAACCGACCTCCGCTGCGGGCGCGAAACGCCCTGCAAAAGCACGCCGCAAAACGCGCGAAGAACTGAATCAGGAAGCGCGCGATCGCAAACGCGATAAAAAACATCGTGGCCATGCTGCGGGTAGCCGTGCTAACGGTGGCGGTGCCGCAGGCGCTTCTGCAAAAAGCAAGCAGCAGAAAGATCCTCGTATCGGCAGTAAAACTCCCATTCCACTGGGCGTGACAGACACCCCGGTCACTAAGCAGCACAAACCAAAGAGCGAGAAACCTATGCTTTCACCGCAGGCTGAGCTGGATTTGCTGGAGAACGATGAGCGCCTGGACGCGCTGCTGGAACGTCTTGAAGAGGGTGAAACCTTGACCGCCGAAGAGCAGTCATGGGTGGATGCCAAACTGGATCGCATCGACGAGCTGATGCAGAAGCTGGGTCTGTCTTACGATGACGAAGACGACGAAGAGGAAGACGAAAAGCAGGAAGATATGATGCGTCTTCTGAAGGGTGGAAACTAACATTTGCACCCGGCAGGTACACTCGTCCTGCTTATAACCCTTCCGGTTATATGTTATCTGGTGTGGTTATTCGTTAAACTACGGCGGTTGTCGCGGCGACAGAAGTGGCTGCGCACCCGAATGATGGCCCGCAACGGGACCAGAACGGGCCGCCGTATACGAACGCGACACCAACGGAAGGAGTGAGCATGTCTGTACCATCTATCGACTGGGATTTGGCCCTGATCCAGAAATATAACTATTCTGGGCCGCGTTATACCTCATACCCCACCGCGCTGGAGTTTTCTGACGCTTTCGGCGAGGCGGATTTTCAGCATGCTGTGGCGCGCTATCCCGAGCGCCCGCTGTCGCTCTACGTCCATATTCCATTCTGCCATAAGCTCTGCTACTTCTGCGGCTGCAATAAAATCGTTACCCGCCAGCAGCACAAAGCCGATCAATACCTCGATGCGCTCGAACAGGAAATTCTGCACCGCGCACCGCTGTTTAAAGGGCGTCACGTTAGCCAGCTTCACTGGGGCGGTGGTACGCCAACCTATCTGAATAAAGCGCAGATCAGCCGCCTGATGGCGCTGCTGCGCGACAATTTCAGTTTTAACGACGACGCCGAAATTTCGATCGAGGTCGATCCACGTGAAATCGAGCTGGATGTGCTGGATCATTTACGCGCTGAAGGCTTCAACCGCCTGAGTATGGGCGTACAGGACTTCAATAAAGAAGTACAGCGCCTGGTAAACCGCGAGCAGGACGAAGCGTTTATCTTTGCCTTACTCAACCATGCGCGTGAAATCGGCTTTACCTCAACGAATATAGACCTGATTTACGGCCTGCCGAAGCAGACGCCGGAGAGCTTCGCCTACACGCTTAAACGCGTGGCTGAGCTTAACCCGGACCGTCTGAGCGTCTTTAATTACGCGCACCTGCCGACGCTGTTCGCCGCTCAGCGCAAAATCAAAGATGCGGATCTGCCTTCCGCCCAGCAGAAGCTGGACATTTTGCAGGAGACCATCGCCTCGCTGACCGAAACCGGCTATCAGTTTATCGGGATGGATCACTTTGCCCGCCCTGACGACGAACTGGCAATTGCCCAGCGCGAAGGTGTTCTCCACCGTAACTTCCAGGGTTACACCACCCAGGGCGATACCGATCTGCTCGGAATGGGCGTCTCCGCCATCAGCATGATTGGCGACTGCTACGCTCAGAACCAGAAAGAGCTGAAGCTGTACTACCAGCAGGTTGATGAAACGGGTAACGCATTGTGGCGCGGCATTGCGTTAACGCGTGACGACTGCATCCGTCGTGATGTGATTAAGGCGCTTATCTGCAACTTCCGTCTCGAATTCCGCGAGGTGGAGTCGCAATGGGATCTGCAATTCAGCGATTACTTTGCCGAAGACCTGAAACTCCTTGCGCCGCTGGCGAAGGACGGGCTGGTGGATGTGTCGGAAAGCGCGGTGGTCGTCACGCCGAAAGGACGTCTGTTGATTCGTAATATCTGCATGTGCTTCGATGCCTATCTGCGTCAGAAGGCGCGTTTACAGCAGTTCTCGCGGGTGATTTAAGTTGAAAAGCCGGGTAAGCGAAGCGCCACCCGGCTTTTCATCAACAGCTCGTTAGCTAAACAGCCCAACCAGCGCCGCACACAGCACCGCCGCAACGGCAGTTTGTGGCGTGTGGCTTTCTGCTGCTCCGCTCGAAAGCAAAGTCACTAATGATTCCAGCATGATGCTCCCCCCTGTTTCCGGGCACGATCATACAAAACTCATCGGAACAGTAAAGCGCAAAATAACGGCACTTTGCGCTCAATTAGTAACCTTTACACAGCGGAGTAAGATCACTCCATTCCCAGCTCTTTCAGCTTGCGCGTCAGGGTGTTTCGACCCCATCCCAACAGGCGAGCCGCTTCCTGTTTGTGGCCCTGGGTATGACGAAGCGCGGTAGTTAACAGCGTGCGCTCCATCTCCGGCTGCGCTTCGGAGAGCAGATTTTGATGACCGGAACGCAGCGCGCGATCTGCCCACTGCGCCAGCAGCGTCGCCCAGCTGTCCGGCAGCGCATGTCCGGCGGTGCTTTCGGGCACGGTGGCTTCAAACAGCTCGGCGGGGAGATCCTGAATCAACACTTCCTGTCCGGCGGCCATCACGGTCAGCCAGCGACAGGTGTTTTCCAGCTGACGCACGTTGCCAGGCCACGCCAGACGGGTGAGGGCGGCATCCGTTTCCGGATGAAGCTGCTTGGCTTCCACGCCCAGCTCGCGGGCCGCCACTTGCAGGAAATGGCGCGCCAGACGCGGGATATCTTCCCGACGCTCGCGCAGCGGCGGCAGGTGGACACGGATCACGTTCAGACGATGGAATAAATCCTCACGGAATTTCCCCTCCTGCACGCGCAGCTCCAGGTTCTGGTGCGTCGCGGCAATAATACGCACGTCCACCTTCACCGGCGCATACCCGCCCACGCGGTAAAACTGGCCATCTGCCAGCACGCGCAGCAGTCGGGTCTGAACATCCAGCGGCATATCGCCGATTTCATCCAGGAAAAGCGTGCCGCCGTCAGCCTGTTCAAAGCGTCCCTGACGAATGGTATTGGCTCCGGTAAACGCCCCTTTTTCGTGGCCGAACAGCTCAGATTCAATTAAATCCTTAGGGATCGCTGCCATGTTCAGGGCGATAAAGGGGGCTTTCGCCCGCGGGCTGTGGCGATGCAGGGCGTGTGCAACCAGCTCTTTACCGGTCCCTGATTCACCGTTAATCAAGACGCTGATAGACGAGCGCGACAGACGCCCGATGATGCGAAACACGTCCTGCATGGCCGGCGCTTCACCGATGATGTCTGTCGTAGGCCCGAAATCCGGCGCGTGGCGGGGCTGCTGTTGCTCCTGATAGTGGCTGATGGCGCGTTCGACCAGGGCAACGGCTTCGTCGATATCAAACGGTTTTGGCAGATAATCAAACGCTCCCTGCTGGTAGGCGCTAACGGCGGCATCCAGGTCGGAGTGGGCGGTCATTATGATGACCGGAAGCATGGGGTGGCGCTGTTTGATCTGCTTTAAGAGCGCCAGTCCGTCCATGCCCGGCATGCGAATATCCGAGAGCAGAACGTCCGGCGTTTTGGTGGTGAGTGCGTCGAGCACCTCGCTGCCGCTCTCAAACGTCGTGCAGCTTAATCCCGCTCCTGTGAGCGCGCGTTCAAGCACCCAACGGATGGAGCTATCGTCATCGACTACCCAGACTATCCCTCGTTGCATAAACGTCACCTTTATTTTTTAATCGGCAGGAAAACCGAAAACTCGGTATGTCCCGGCCAACTGGTAAATTCAATTTTGCCGGAGTGTTGGTCAATCAAATTACGGGCTATGGATAACCCCAGCCCGGTGCCGCCTTCGCGACCGCTGACCATCGGGTAGAACAGAGTGTCCTGGAGATGCGGCGGGATCCCCGGCCCGTTATCTTCCACATCAATACGTGCCGCCAGACGATAACGCACGCCGTGCAGCGTCAGCTGGAACGCGGTGCGGGTACGCAGAATAATTTCGCCACCCTCCGGGCCCAGCGCCTGCAACGCGTTACGCACAATGTTCAACAGCACCTGTTCAATCTGGTCCGGATCGTGCGCCAGCTCCGGCAGGCTTGGGTCGTAATCACGCACCAGCGTGACGTTATCCGGCAGCTCCATAGAGACGAGTTTCACCACCCGCTCCGCGACCTTGTGAATGCTTTCTGAAACATGCATCCCCGGCTGCTGTGGCCCGAGCAGGCGATCGACCAGATTACGCAGACGGTCCGCCTGCTCGATAATGACGTTGGTATACTCCGCCAGGGCAGGGTCAGGCAGCGCTTTGGTCAAAAGCTGTGCCGCACCGCGTAAGCCGCCCAGCGGGTTTTTGATCTCATGGGCCAGCCCGCGCACCAGGTCGCGCGCCGCAATCTGCTGCGCATGCTGAAGCTGCTCCTGGCTGAGACGACGCTGGTTATCCATCGGCGCCATTTCCAGCAGAATCATGCCATCTGGCAGGCGCTGTGCGGTGAGGGACAAAATATGCGAGCGTCCGTCAATCACCAGCGTCACTTCGTTATCGGTGAAGCCCTGACCCGCCTGCAAACTCTCCTGCATCAGACCAATATTCAGCGAGAAATAGCTCAGCAGTTCCGGCAGCGGCGTGCCAAACAGTTTTCTGGCGCTTTGGGCGAGCAGCTGTTGCGCCGCCGGGTTGGCGTAATGCACCGCCAGCTCGTCGTCGACCAGCAAAATACTGTTAATCAAAGAATTGAGGATCTGCCCAGCATCGGGCAGCGTGCCAGTTGCCATTCAGCAGTCTCCTGGAGTCGTTGCACTATTTTAGTGCAGTATAGCGTTTTAGAGGTAAAAAGCGCGTGAGATCAGGTTGTTGGTGGAGAAAAAAGCCCATCCGAAGATGGGCTAAAGTTTCCACGGCAACTACTCCCGACGCGTATGCGCCGGGTAAAACAAAACAATTAAACGCTGTAGTACAGTTCAAACTCAACCGGGTGCGGCGTCATGCGAACGCGGTCGTTTTCTTCGGTACGCAGCGCGATGTAAGCGTCGATAGCTTCATCGGTGAACACACCGCCAGCGGTCAGGAACTCGCGGTCTGCGTCCAGCGCTTGCAGGGCTTCTTCCAGAGAGCCGGCAACCTGTGGGATCTCTTTCGCTTCTTCTGGCGGCAGGTCGTACAGGTTTTTGTCCATGGCTTCGCCCGGGTGGATCTTGTTCTTGATACCGTCCAGACCGGCCATCAGCAGTGCTGCGAAGCACAGGTATGGGTTAGCCGCCGGGTCCGGGAAGCGCACTTCGATACGACGCGCTTTCGGAGACGCAACCACCGGGATACGGATAGAAGCAGAACGGTTACGGGCAGAGTACGCCAGCATCACGGGTGCTTCGTAGCCTGGAACCAGACGCTTGTAGGAGTTCGTGGTCGGATTCGCCAGGGCGTTGATCGCTTTAGCGTGTTTGATAACACCGCCGATGTAGTGCAGCGCCTGCTCAGACAGACCCGCATACTTGTCACCAGAGAACAGGTTGGTGCCGTTCTTGGACAGGGACATGTGGCAGTGCATGCCGGAACCGTTGTCGCCAAACATTGGTTTTGGCATGAAGGTCGCGGTTTTACCGAAACGGTGCGCAACGTTGTGTACAACGTATTTGTAGATCTGAATCTCATCCGCTTTTTTGGTCATGGTGTTGAAGCGGGTAGCGATCTCGTTCTGGCCAGCCGTTGCCACTTCGTGGTGGTGCGCTTCAACAACCAGGCCCATCTCTTCCATGATCAGACACATGGTAGAACGGATGTCCTGTGAAGAATCGACCGGAGGAACCGGGAAGTAACCGCCTTTCACGCCCGGACGGTGACCTTTGTTACCACCTTCGTACTTGGTGGAAGAGTTCCATGCGCCTTCGATGTCATCGATAGCGACGTGGGAGCCAGAAATGGAAGCACCAAAACGGATGTCGTCGAACAGGAAGAACTCTGGCTCTGGCCCGAACAGAACGGTGTCTGCGATGCCGGTAGAGCGCAGGTACTCTTCAGCGCGTTTTGCGATGGAGCGTGGGTCACGGTCATAGCCTTGCAGCGTGCCAGGTTCCAGAATATCGCAGCGGATGATCAGCGTAGGTTCTTCGTAGAACGGGTCAATGAGCGCAGTGGTTGCATCTGGCATCAGAACCATGTCGGATTCGTTAATGCCTTTCCAGCCGCCAATGGAGGAGCCGTCAAACATTTTGCCTTCTTCAAAGAATTCGGCGTTCACCTGATGAGCAGGGATCGTGACGTGCTGTTCTTTACCTTTGGTATCGGTGAAGCGCAGATCAACAAACTTCACTTCATGTTCGTTCAGCATCGTCAAAACGTGTTCAGCGGACATACTTAACTCTCCAGATTGGTCATTGTCGTCGTGGTAACGAGGTCTTCAAATCGGCTGGGCTGCCATATTTTTACTGTATTTCTGTAAAGCGAAATCTGTGCCAACTTTTAAAACACCCCAAAAAGGCGTTATCATGCGCACCATAGTGCAGAAGGGCTGCACCACATTGGATTTGTTGCACCATTATAGTGCTTCTGTGTGAACATCGAGCACCATATTGGTGCAATTTACGTTAAAGTGCCCTTTTACCGCTCCGTGAAAGCGATCACAAAGCATCTCTGCAATACTTGTTTGCGGGGGATGTTTGTGATCCTGTTTTGTAGTGCGATTAATCCGTGTACAATAACGCGCTATTTCTAAATGCCTGAGGCAAAGTTGTGATCGAAAAATTGCGTAATATCGCCATCATCGCGCACGTCGACCATGGTAAAACTACCCTGGTTGATAAGCTGCTACAGCAGTCCGGTACGTTTGATGCTCGTGCCGAAACTCAAGAGCGTGTGATGGACTCCAACGATTTGGAGAAAGAGCGTGGGATTACCATCCTCGCCAAAAACACCGCTATCAAATGGAATGACTACCGTATCAACATCGTTGATACCCCAGGGCACGCCGACTTCGGTGGTGAAGTTGAGCGCGTGATGTCCATGGTGGATTCCGTGCTGCTGGTGGTTGACGCATTTGATGGCCCTATGCCGCAAACGCGCTTCGTGACCAAAAAAGCATTTGCCCACGGCCTGAAACCTATCGTTGTGATCAACAAGGTTGACCGTCCTGGCGCGCGTCCTGACTGGGTTGTTGACCAGGTCTTCGACCTGTTCGTTAACCTCGACGCGACCGATGAACAGCTGGACTTCCCTATCGTTTATGCGTCTGCGCTGAACGGTATCGCCGGTCTGGATCACGAAGACATGGCGGAAGACATGACTCCGCTGTACCAGACGATTGTTGACCGCGTTCCTGCGCCAAACGTTGACCTGGAAGGCACCCTGCAAATGCAGATCTCTCAGCTCGACTACAACAACTATGTTGGCGTAATCGGCATTGGTCGTATCAAGCGCGGTAAAGTGAAGCCTAATCAGCAGGTCACTATCATCGATAGCGAAGGCAAAACCCGTAACGGTAAAGTCGGTAAAGTGCTGACTCACCTGGGTCTTGAGCGTATCGAGAGCGACATCGCTGAAGCGGGCGACATCATCGCTATCACCGGTCTGGGTGAACTGAACATCTCCGACACCATCTGCGATCCGCAGAACGTCGAAGCGCTGCCAGCCCTGTCCGTTGATGAACCAACCGTATCCATGTTCTTCAACGTCAACACCTCTCCGTTCTGTGGTAAAGAAGGTAAGTTCGTTACCTCTCGTCAGATCCTTGACCGCCTGAACAAAGAGCTGGTGCACAACGTTGCGCTGCGCGTTGAAGAAACCGAAGACGCTGATGCATTCCGCGTTTCGGGTCGTGGTGAGCTGCACCTGTCTGTTCTGATTGAGAACATGCGTCGTGAAGGTTTCGAGATGGCGGTTTCCCGTCCGAAAGTTATCTTCCGCGAAATCGATGGCCGTAAACAAGAGCCGTTCGAAAACGTAACGCTGGACGTTGAAGAGCAGCACCAGGGTTCTGTGATGCAGGCACTGGGTGAGCGTAAAGGCGACCTGAAAAACATGAATCCAGATGGCAAAGGCCGCGTACGTCTCGACTACGTGATCCCAAGCCGTGGCCTGATCGGCTTCCGTTCTGAGTTCATGACCATGACTTCCGGTACCGGTCTGCTGTACTCCACCTTCAGCCACTACGACGACGTTCGTCCGGGCGAAGTGGGCCAGCGTAACAACGGCGTGCTGATCTCCAACGGTCAGGGTAAAGCGGTTGCGTTTGCGCTGTTCGGTTTGCAGGATCGCGGTAAGCTGTTCCTGGGTCACGGTGCTGAAGTTTACGAAGGCCAGATCATCGGTATTCACAGCCGTTCTAACGACCTGACGGTAAACTGCCTGACCGGTAAGAAACTGACCAACATGCGTGCGTCCGGTACTGACGAAGCAACGGTTCTGGTTCCACCGATCAAGATGACCCTGGAGCAGGCGCTGGAATTCATCGATGATGACGAACTGGTCGAAGTGACGCCTCAGTCAATTCGTATCCGTAAACGTCACCTGACTGAGAACGATCGTAAACGTGCAATGCGCGGTGCGAAAGAAGACTAATTCGGTTATGCCGTAGGCCGGGTAAGCGCATGCGCCACCCGGCAACGAAAAAGCCGCTGAGCGATCAGCGGCTTTTTTATTAGAACGAATACCGTAACCCTAAACGGATCCGGTACTGCTCCCGGTTGTAATCATTCCATCGGTCCAGCCACTGTAGCTCAAGATACGGCAGCCAGTTTCT
Organism: Enterobacter sp. JJBC; assembly: GCF_036936505.1. Lineage (NCBI taxonomy): Bacteria > Pseudomonadati > Pseudomonadota > Gammaproteobacteria > Enterobacterales > Enterobacteriaceae > Enterobacter > Enterobacter sp. JJBC. The sequence continues at coordinate 4,781,079 of NZ_CP136935.1, read as the reverse complement.
GTCGATTTTATAGCTGAACTTGTTAGTAATTTCCCAGTGATGATCTTTGCCATTTTTGCTGTGGTAATCATTCACCCGCTGGAAAAAGTGCGGCTCAAAGGTGTAGAAAAACGCATCCGTCACTTTGAAATTCCAGTAGTTGGCGAATTCATGCGTGTCGTTCTTATCCATCTGCCCGTTATAGTCCGGCGTATCGTAATTGTTATGGTTATAGCGATAGCGGAACGTCAGATTAAACCAGTCCGTAAATTTGTAATTGGTATCTAAATAAACCGCGCCACCTGATCCTGCGCTGCTGTCATTAATTAAGCCGCCGGGCTGGAAGGTCAGTTTGTCGGTCGGTTTGAAGAGCGGATACCACCCCTCGATTTCGTTATAGCTGTGTTTCAGTTCGTCCCATTTCCCCACGTTATAAGCGTTGGTGAACATCAGCCCCGCGCCCATATCGAAGTTATAGCCCGCACGCAGGATCACTTCGTGCAGCTCTGAGGCGGTGTTGTAGGCTTCGCGCGTTTCGACGTAGGCCCCGGCAAATACCGGGCAGGACACAGACGACACGATCAGTACGGTGATGATTCTTTTCATAATTTGTCCATGTATCAGGTACAGAAAGGCCTCCCTCCTGATAAACAGGAAGGACATAGTGGCCGGATTTATTGTTATAAAGTGACTGCTGACGCTTTATTGTTGGTGGTTATCTCAGGGGTATTTGCTGTCTGTTTCTTCCGTTTTCCAATCTCCTCGATAATAAAGGCGAAGCGCGCTTCGTTGAGTTTATAAAATAGCCCCATGGTCACGGCGGCGACGATTGCCAGGCCGCACGGCCAGAGGAAAATAAGCTGACGCAACCCAAGCAGCGTGCCCGCGCTCTGCACGGCGTGAGGAACGTAGCCAATCTGGGTCAGCATGATGCCGGGCAGGAAACCGGCGAGCGCGGCGGAGATTTTGCGCGAGAAGGTATAGCCGGTATACACCGACCCTTCGGCGCGAATGCCGGTTTTCCACTCGCCGTAATCAACGGTATCCGGCACCAGCGCCCAGTTCAGGCTATTAACAAACGCCGTGCCGAAGAAGGCCATGCAGGAAAACAGCACGAACAGCAGGGAGCTGGTCCCCCAGAAAAAATTCAGCACGTCGCCCACCGCCCACAGCGTCAGCCCGCCCAGATAGACCGGCTTCTTGCCAAAGCGCTTCACCGCGCCGGGCACCAGAAACACGCCAATCAGAATGCAGCCCATGCTGAAAAAGCCCATCCACGACAGGAGATGCAGATCGTTCAGCACGTACTGGGTGTAATAGACCTGAATCGCCAGCTTGATGTTAAACGCGGCGAGGGTACAGAGGTTGGCGATGCACAGCACCAGCAGCGGCGGATTGCGGAAAATCGCGCAGAATGATTTCAGAATGCCGGGCTTATGGTGATCGGGCGTAAGCTCGACGTAGCGTTCTTTCACCCCGCTGTAGCACCACCACATGCAGAACAGTCCCCCGGTGACGAACACCAGCGCGGCCACCAGATAGCCGAGTGAGGGCTGGCTGATGAACAGCGCCTGAATCGGCATAAAGCCGACGGTGCAGAGCAACAGTCCTACCGTTGCGCCGCCTTGACGCCACGCCGCAAGCTGCGCGCGCTCGTTCGGGTTTTTGGTGATGGCCGGAACCATTGCACCGTAGGCGCAGTTCATCAGGCTGTAGCAGAGGCCAAACATCATGAAGAGCACGGTGGCGAGGGCCGTTTTCACCGTCAGGCTAAAGTCGTTGGCCATAAACTGCGCCGTCGCGACCAGCGCCACCGGAACGGAGGCGTAAAGTATGAATGGCCTGAACTTCCCCCTCGGGCCAATGTTACGCCGGGAATCCAGCAGCACCCCGGTCAGCATGTCGGTGAACGCGGTAAAGAACTTGGCGACCAGAAAAATGATGCCGCCGTAGAACGCGGGCATGCCCAGCTCGTCCGTGTAAAACTTAAGCAGATACAGCGTGCCAATACACAGCATCAGGTTCGAGCCAAAATCACCCATCCCGTAGGCGCACTTCTCTCGCAGGCTCAATTTCAGGGTTAACGGATCAGTATTATGTGTCATGGTCGATCCTCAAAGCGCCCCGCAGGGCGCTCAATCACGTCATTTATGCCGTACGTTTGCGCAGTTCGATCTCTTCCACTATGCGCACATACATCTTCTCGTTGAGGTTGTAGAAGCAGCCCATCGCCACGATGGTGATGACCGCCAGCAGGCTCGGGTAGATAAATATCAGCTGCCGCAGCCCTTCAACCGTCCCGGCGGACTGCACCACGTTCGGCACATAGCCGATCTGGGTGAGCATGATCCCCGGGAAGAAGCCCGCCAGCGCCTGCGAGACCTTCCTGAAGAAGGTAAAGCCGGTGTAGACCGTTCCCTCGGAGCGCACGCCGGTGCGCCACTCGCCGTATTCCACGGTATCGGACACCAGCGCCCAGTTCAGGCTGTTCACGAACGCGGAACCGAAGAACGCCAGGCAGGAGAACGCCACAAAGCTCACCGAGCCGCCGCCGAAGAAGTAGTTAAGCAGATCGCCCGCCACCCAAATCATCAGCCCGCTGATGTAGACCTTTTTCTTGCCGAAGCGCCGCACCGCGCCGGGCATCATAAAGACGCCGATAAAAATACAGCCCATGCTGAAGAAGCCCATATACGACAGCAGGATCGGGTCGTTCAGCACGTACTGCGTGTAGTAGACCTGAATGGCGAGTTTGACGTTAAAGGCGCCCAGCGTGCACAGGTTAGCGATGCACAGGATAAACAGCGGACGGTTCCCGGCGATGGCGCGAAACGACTGCAACAGCCCCGGTTTCTGCGCCGGGTTAGCAGGCTGCGTCTCGACGTAACGCTCGGTAACGCCCTTATAGCACCACCACATAAAGAACAGCCCGAACAGCGAGAAGAGGGTGGCGGCAAAGATGTAGCCAAGCTGGTCGTTGCCCTCAATCAGGTTCATCACCGGGACAAAGCCCACCGTACAGAGCAGCAGACCCAGCGTGGCGCCGCCCTGGCGCCAGGCGGCCAGCGAAGCACGCTCGTCCGGGTTTTTGGTAATGGCGGGCACCATCGCGCCGTAGGAGCAGTTCATCATGCTGAAGAACAGGCCGTACAGCATGAACAGCACCGTCGCCATCACCGTTTTACCGGTGATTTCAAACGGTGTTCCGACGAAGTTGGCAATCGCCAGCAACGTTACCGGGAAGGCTGCATACAGCACAAACGGGCGGAATTTCCCTTTCGGGCCGATCTTGCGCCGGGAATCGAGCATGATCCCGGTGCCCATATCGGTGAAGGCGGTAAAAAACTTCGCAATCAGGAAGATAATCCCGCCGTAGGTGCCCGGCAGCCCCAGCACGTCGGTGTAGAACTTCAGCAGATACAGCGTGCCGATATCAAGCAGGATGTTAGAGCCGAGATCGCCCATCCCGTAGGCGAGTTTTTCTTTAAACGGCAGGCGCAGGGTTGCCGGATCAGAAGTATGTTGACTCATTATTGTTCTCCGTCTGCCCGCAGGTTTCCCCGCGGGCGAGCCTTATCAGATATGACGTAAGGTGCTAAACAGATCGGCCCATTCGCTTTGCTGGCGATAGAAGACCGGCGGTTTGCCGAGCGGGGCATCAACGGTGATGTCACCGCCCTGGCAGGTTTCTCCGGTCCACGCATTGACCCAGGTGTCCTGCGGCAGATAGAGCGACCAGTCGCGGCGTCCCTCTTCATGGACCGGCGCCACCAGCAGATCGCGGCCAAACAGATACTGGTATTTCAGCGTGTAGGCGCGCGCGTCGTCCTCGTAGTGCAGGAAAAGCGGACGCATCACCGGCAGGCCGCTTTTCGCGTTCTGCGCAACCGCAGCTTTGATATACGGCTTCAGGGTGGTGAAGACGGTGGTCATGCGCGCGAAGTGCGCAATGGTTTCCGCGTCGCCGTCGAACTGCCAGTTATCGCCAGGGCGGTTGCCCTCGTGGGTACGCATCATCGGCGTAAAGGCGCTGAAATCACACCAGCGCAGCAGCAGCTCTTTGCTGCGCTTCATCTCGAAGAGCGTCGTATAGCCGCCAATGTCGCTGTGGTGCAGGCCGTGCCCGGTCATCGCCAGCGACAGCGCCGCCGGTACGACGGAAGCCAGACCGTCGTCCAGGCTCCAGTCGACGTTCTGATCCCCCGCCCACATCATCACCGAGTGCTTCTGGCTACCGGTGTAGCCTGCGCGCATGAAGAACAGGATCTCCCCGAGCTTGCCGGTCTCCTCCAGCGCTTCGAAGTTACATTTCGCCCACAGGGCAGGCCAGGCGTTATGCATGATCTCCGCGCTCACGCCGTTGTGCAGGAAGGTATCGGTCGGCAGATATTCCCCGAAATCGGCCATCCAGCCGCCGCAGCCCAGTTCGATCAGGTTCTTTTTAATGACCTCTTTGTACCAGTCGTAGGCTGCCGGGTTGGTCAGGTCGATAACGCCCGCGTAGAACTCGCCGAACTCGACGTGGTAGTCCTTGCCGTCGGCGTTTTTGGTCAGATAGCCGCGTTTCGCGGCCTCTTCGCAGAGATCTTTATCGCTGGCGACGTACGGGTTGATATAGGAGAGGAACTGCACGCCTTCCTCTTTCCACTGCGCAATACGCGCATCAAGCTGCGGATAGAGCGCGCTGTTCCACTTCCAGTTCCACATTACGCGTTTGCCAAAGGAGGTCATGCGGATGCCGGACCAGTCCTGCGCCCAGATGCCGTTCACCTTTACGCCGCCGTTACGCATGGTGTCGAGCTTCTGCTGGCACACCTCGGTGCCGCCCTGGATGCCCAGCGTCACGCCGTCGTACACCCAGTCCGGCAGCTCCGGCTGGCGTCCCAGCAGGCCGGTCAGTTTTTCCAGCAGATCGACGTACGTTTCCGCACATTCGAAGCGCAGCGTGGCGTTATCTTCCCAGAACGCCAGCTCGTGGAAGTCAGGGGCGCTGAAGTCAAAGTTCATGTAGCAGCTGTTATCCACGTGGCAGTAGTACTTCTGGGTGCTCACGAAGGTGGGCTGCGGGAAGAAGGTCCAGTAGTAGTCACCGCCCGCGTTCTCTTTGCAGTCGGCCTGCCAGGTGACGTAGGTCTGCTTATTGCGGCCCACGCCCTGCTCGCTGGTCCACAGCGGGAACGGCTTGCCGCGCAAATCGAAATACGAGAACTGCTCGCCGCAGCCGTAAATATGATCGTCAGGCTGAGCTGCCAGCCGCAACCAGATGCGGTTATGGCCGGGAGCATCATTTTTCAGCTTCAGCTCCAGACGGCCTTCACCATCCACGCCCACCAGCAGCGTCGCGCTTACCGCATCGCCGCGGGTAAAGCGGATTGCCCAGCCCGCGCTTTGCTGCGTAACGGTCGCGTTCGTCAGGGCAATCTTTTCGTTGAGCTTGTCTTTGATGCTGAAGTTGCCGCGAAACATCTCGATATCCGCCTCACCTGCGCCAATCCACAGGCAAGGGGCATCCGCGGTGTGGGATAAAATCAGACGGTCCTGCCAGCGCAGGGTGAAGCCACTTTCGTTATTTTTCAGGTCAATATTGTGTAGGGTACGCATAAAAACTCCATCTTAATTATTTGGCCTGGCTATCCAGTAATCCGGCGGCGACGGCAGGCGCTAAGCCCGGCGCCAGCGGCAGGCGGGGGATCACCAGGCAGTGCAGCAGATGGTAAATATCCTGCTTGCCGTCCCAGACTTTGGTGGTCACTTCGTTATTGGTGTCCAGCTCCTGCCACCAGGATCCGTTTTCGTAATCCATCAGGTACTTGATGCAGTAATCCCACCATTTCTGATACCAGGCTTCGTACTGCGCCTCGCCGGTCACGGTATAGAGGGCATAGGCCGTGCCCATCGCCTCGACGATTGGCCAGCGCACGCGTTCGCGCACGATTGGCTTGCCGTCCCAGCCCACGGAGTAGACAAAGCCGTCCGCCCCGTCGGGTGCCCAGGCGTCGCGGATGGTGGCGTGGAACAGTCCTTTCGCATCTTCCAGCAGCCACTCCGGCGGGGTTTCAAAGCGCGCTTCCAGGGCGGCGCGCAGGTGCAGCATCAGGCGGCCCCACTCGATCCAGTGCCCCGGCGTGCCGCCATAGGCGCGGAAGCGGTGGGCGGGGTTATCGATGTTATAGTCGCGGATCGGGTTCCAGTTGGTGTCAAAATGCTCGTTAACGCGGTACTCCCCTTTGCGCGCCACGTCGTGAATAATCACCGAGGCGATGCGCAGGGCGCGGTCGAGCCATTTGCGGTCGTGGGTCACGTCATAAACGATGAGGAAAGCTTCCACGGCGTGCATGTTGGCGTTACCGCCGCGATAGTCTTCCGTTTTGCTGAAGGCTTCGTCCCAGGACTCCAGGCACATCTGCTCCTGTTCGCTCCAGAAATAGCGCTCAATCACCTCGATGGCGTCGTCCAGCAACTTGCGTGCCTGCGGATGGCCGGTGGTGACGGCGCTCGCCGCGCCCAGCAGAACGAAGAAATGCTGATAGCCCTGCTTGGACGCATCAATCACGCCTTCATCGTTTACGCAGGCGTACCAGCCGCCGTGCTGCTTGTCGCGCAGCGGACCGTTCAGGGCATTAATGCCGTGCTCAACCAGGGCGTACGCGCCGGGGCGCCCCATGTTCGCCGCCACCGCGTACACATGCAGCATGCGGGCGGTGATCCACAGATGTGTGCCCATATCGCTACGCACCTGCCCGTTATTGCCCAGCCAGCCAAAGCCGGTCGGTACGGCGGCGTTTTTACCGAAATCGAGAATGCGGTCGGTCTCTTGTTCGAGCCAGCGGTTATGGCTCAGGGTGTTAAACCATTTCATGTTCGGATCCTTTCTTAACGGCGAGCCATCATTTCGTCGACGATCTCACCCAGACGCTGAAGTTTTGGTACGGAAATATCACGCAGCATCAGCTCGGTGTCCGGCAGGCCAATCACAGAGGACCAGACGGCGCGACCGGCTAAAAAGCCCGATGCCCCCGCCTGCATCGCCACGCTCACCGCGCGCGGGAATAACTTATCGTCAACGCCGGACGAGAGGATCACCCACGGCATGGCGATGTTCTCGTTAAGCTTTTGCGAGGCCGCCAGCAGCTCTTGCTGCGTGCCCTTGCCAAACAGTGGCATCTCCACTTTGTAGAGGTCGGCACCGCTGTCGCCCAGCTCTTTGGCCGCGTCGATAATCGCCTGTTCGCGGTTAAACGCGGCACCGCGACGCGGTGGACGCACCACCGGCTCGATAATGCTCAGCAGACCGTTATCGTGGCACAGCGTATTGAACGCTTTCACCATCTCCAGGCGCTGCTGCGGATCTTCATCGCTGCGCCACAGCACCAGCAGCTTCAGTGCTTTGCCGCCATCGCGTTTGACCGTCTGCGCGTCGACGTTCTTGTCGATCACCACGCTGTCGACCGGAATACCGTTCCCCGGAATAAACTCGTCGGCTGCAACAATCATCGCGCAGCTTTTTGCCACGGCCTGCTGCCCGACAATCTGGCGATAGCAGAACTGCTGGTCGACAAGGATCGCAGAGGCGTACGGCGACAGAATTTTTGCCGCGTTGACTTTAAAATCCGTCAGGTGCTGGTCGGTTACCGGTACCGGCGCGCCTGCCGCCGCAAACATCAGGCGCATCGCTTCGCGCTGATCCACGGCCAGCATCGCAAAACCGCCGGAAGGTCGGGTGATATCTTTCAGGGTGTACATCGTCATTCCTCAGTCCTTTCGTATCAGTGTGATTTTTTCAGCCCGGCAGATGCGCGAACCTGTTCAAGAATGGCCGTCCAGTCCTCGCGCCCGCGCCCGGCGGCGCGAGCCTGGTTGTAAACTTCGCGGGAGGCCGCGCCCAGCGGCATCGGAACGTGGAGCTGGTTGGCCACGTCGAGGGCGATCCCCAGGTCTTTATGCGCAAGGTCGATCATGAAGGCGGGAGAAAGATCCCCTTTCAGCACCTTGTTCGGCCAGGATGTCGTGAAGTGGCCTTTACCCGCAGGCGTACCGCTCATGACCTTGAGCGCCACGTCAAAGGAGAGGCCAAGCGCTTCGCACAGCACGGCGGCCTCGGCGGAAAGGGCGTTCAGGGCAATGCTCATGTAGTTATTGATAAGCTTCACGCGGATGCCCATGCCTGGCCCGCCGGCGTTAATCAGCTCATTGCCCATCGCCATTAAGACCGGGGTGGCGCGCTCAACCTGCTGGGCCGTGCCGCCTGCCAGCAGGAGCAGCGTGCCGGCGATGGCATGGTCAGAGGTGCGTCCGACGGGCACGTCCATCAGGCTGAAGCCTTGCTCAGCCATGTCGCGTATCAGCGCGTCGGTTTGCAGCGGGTGAATGGTGGACATATCAATGACCAGCGCGTCGCGGGATAATCCTTCGCACACGCCGTGCTCGCCGAACAGGACGCTGCGTACCAGGTCGCCGTTTGGCAGCATGGTAATTACGAATTCCGCGTCCGTTGCTGCCTGTGCTGGCGTAGCCGCCGCCCGAGCGCCGCTCTCTACCAGCGCCTGAACCGCCTGCGGGTTCACATCAAAAACGTTAAGCTGGTGGCCCTGTTTCAACAGATTCTTCGCCATGGGCGCGCCCATCTGTCCTAAGCCGATAAATGCGATTGCTGACATGCCTCTCTCCTGTCACATCGTGTCAATTTTTGCGCGTTTGTAGTGTCTGTTTTTGATCGTATTTGTAATTTATAGTCAAAAAATTGACACGGGTCACTTTTTAAACATTTGGTGAAATTAAAATGAAGGCATCAGAAATCGCAGAAGGAATCACCATGACTCGCATCGTTTGTGTCGGCATTACCGTGCTGGATCGCATCTGGTATCTCGATGATTTACCGAAAGAAGGTGGGAAATATGTCGCAAAAGACTATACGGAAGTGGGCGGCGGCCCGGCGGCAACGGCGGCAGTGGCAGCCGCGAAACTGGGCGCGGAAGTGGATTTTATTGGCCGGGTGGGGGACGACGATACCGGCAGACGGCTGCTTGCGGAGCTGGAATCCCTGGGGGTGAATACCCGCTACACGCACGTAGTTAAGGGAGCCCGATCGTCGCAATCGGCGGTGCTGGTGGACGCAGGTGGGGAAAGAGTGATTGCCAACTACCCCAGCCCCGATCTCCCTGCGGCGGCAGACTGGCTGCATGAAATCGACTTCTCGCAGTGGGACATTGTCTTAGCCGACGTGCGCTGGCATGACGGGGCAAAACAGGCATTTACCCTGGCCCGTCAGCAGGGCGTACCGACGTTGCTTGATGCGGATGTCACCCCGCAGGACATCGCGGAGCTGATCGCCCTAAGCGACCACGCGGCCTTCTCCGCGCCGGGATTGCGGCGTTTAACGCAGCGGGATGACACCGAAGACGCGCTGAAAAAAGCACAAACGCTCACAAATGGACATGTGTATGTTACGCAGGGGCGAGACGGCTGCTTCTGGCTGGAAAACGGCGCATTGTGTCATCAGCCCGGCTTTGAGGTGAACGTGGTGGATACCACGGGGGCGGGCGACGTGTTCCACGGTGCGCTGGCGGTCAGTCTGGGGCAACAATCGTCCACTTCAGACGCCGTGCGTTTTGCCAGCGCCGTCGCAGCGCTGAAATGCACAAAGCCCGGTGGACGCGCGGGTATACCCGACTGTGATCAAACCCGCTCTTTTTTGTCACTTTTTGTATAAAATGCGGGGCGTGATGGTTTTCAGAGGACAGCCCATGAGCCTTACCGAACTGACCGGCAACCCGCGTCACGATCAGCTGCTGACGCTGATTGCCGATCGCGGCTATATGAACATTGATGAACTGGCGCAGCTGCTGGATGTGTCGACGCAAACCGTGCGCCGGGATATCCGTAAGCTCAGCGAGCAGGGGCTGATCACCCGTCATCACGGCGGCGCGGGCAGGGCATCCAGCGTGGTCAACACGGCGTTCGAACAGCGTGAAGTCTCGCTTACCGAAGAGAAACGGGCGATTGCCGAAGCGATTGCGGACTATATTCCCGACGGTTCGACCATTTTTATCACCATCGGGACGACCGTGGAGCACGTTGCCCGGGCGCTGCTTAACCATAATCATCTGCGCATCATCACTAACAGCCTGCGGGTGGCGCACATTCTTTATAAGAATCCGCGCTTTGAGGTGATGGTGCCCGGCGGTACGCTGCGCCCGCATAACGGCGGCATTATCGGTCCTGCGGCAACGGCGTTCGTGTCAGGATTTCGCGCAGATTACCTGGTCACCAGCGTCGGGGCGATAGAGCACGACGGCGCGATGATGGAATTTGACGTTAACGAAGCCAGCGTGGTGAAAACCATGATCGCTCACTCCCGCCACATTTTACTGGCGGCCGATCATACGAAATACCACGCCTCCGCGGCGGTTGAAATTGGCAACGTGGCGCAGGCGACGGCGCTGTTCACCGATGAGCTGCCCGGCCCGGCGCTGCAAAATCACCTCAAATCCAGCAAGGTTGAGGTTGTCGAAGTCAATTCCGGAGAAGAACAGCAGGCTGGCTGATCCTCTTATGGCCCGATATTGCGATTCGGGCCTTTCCTTTCTCTAAGCTGAATCTGGCGCATAGCTAAAGTTTCTCTTTCCCGCTACAGTTACTTCTCCACGGCGAAAGGAGATAAACATGCTTTATATCTTTGACTTAGGAAATGTAATCGTCGATATCGATTTTAACCGGGTGTTGGGCGCATGGAGCGATTTTAGCCGTGTTCCGCTGGCGACGTTAAAGCAGAATTTCGCGATGGGTGAGACTTTCCATCTGCACGAGCGAGGTGAGATCAGCGACGAAGCGTTCGCAGAGCGTTTCTGCCAGGAAATGGGTCTTTCGTTAAGCTACGAGCAGTTTTCCCACGGCTGGCAGGCCATATTTGTCGCGATCCGCCCGGAAGTGATCGACATCATGCACAAGCTGCGCGAGCAGGGGCATCGTGTTGTCGTGCTGTCTAATACTAACCGCCTGCATACCACCTTCTGGCCGGATGAATACCCGGAAATTCACGCGGCGGCAGATAAAGTGTATCTCTCCCAGGAGATGGGGATGCGTAAACCTGAGGCGCGCATCTATCAGGCAGTATTGCAGGAAGAAGGATTCACGGCAGCGGATGCGGTCTTTTTTGACGACAACGCCGATAATATAGAAGGGGCTAATCAGTTAGGTATCACCTCCATTCTGGTGACCGGAAAAGAGACGATACCGAACTACTTTGCGAAGCAGTTATGCTAAAAACCGTTCATCAAAAAGCCAATCACCACACGCGCCCGCTGAGGGCGTGGCTGAAACTCCTCTGGCATCGCATTGATGAGGACAACATGACCACGCTGGCGGGCAATCTCGCTTACGTGTCGTTGCTCTCGCTGGTGCCGCTGGTGGCGGTGATTTTTGCGCTTTTTTCGGCATTTCCAATGTTTGCCGATGTGAGCATGCAGCTTCGCCATTTTGTTTTCGCAAACTTTATTCCTGCCACCGGCGATGTGATCCAGAACTACATTGAGCAGTTTGTCGCAAACTCCAGCAAGATGACGGCGGTGGGGGCGTGTGGGCTTATTGTTACCGCGCTGCTGCTGATGTACTCCATCGACAGTGCGCTCAACACCATCTGGCGGAGCAAAAAAGTCCGCCCGAAGGTTTACTCCTTTGCCGTCTACTGGATGATTTTAACCCTTGGCCCATTGCTGGCGGGGGCAAGCCTGGCGATCAGCTCCTACCTTCTTTCGCTGCGCTGGGCGACCGACTTAAACAGCGTGATCGATAACGTGCTGCGTATCTTCCCGCTGATTTTATCGTGGCTTTCGTTCTGGCTGCTCTACAGCGTGGTACCAACCACGCGCGTACCCAACCGGGATGCCGTGGTGGGTGCGCTGGTCGCGGCGTTGCTCTTTGAGCTGGGCAAGAAAGGATTCGCGCTTTATATCACCATGTTCCCCTCTTATCAGCTGATTTACGGTGTGCTGGCGGTGATCCCCATTTTGTTTGTCTGGGTCTACTGGACGTGGTGTATCGTCTTGCTTGGCGCCGAAATAACTGTCACTCTCGGAGTCTACCGCGAACTCAAAAAAGCAGCAGAAGCTGAAAAACAACAAGAAGCAGACCAACCATGATTGCATTGATTCAGCGCGTAACCCGTGCCAGCGTCACCGTGGCGGATGAGGTGACGGGTGAAATTGGCCCAGGACTTTTGGTGCTCCTGGGTGTCGAAAAAGATGACGACGAACAAAAAGCTAACCGCTTATGTGAGCGCGTGCTGGGCTACCGCATTTTCAGCGATGCGGAAGGCAAGATGAACCTGAACGTTCAGCAGGCGGGCGGCAGCGTGCTGGTGGTTTCCCAGTTTACGTTGGCTGCGGATACCGAACGCGGCATGCGGCCGAGTTTTTCGAAGGGCGCGGCACCGGATCGCGCAGAAGCCCTATACGAGTACTTTGTTGAGCGCTGTCGCCAACAGGACATGAATACACAAACCGGACGATTCGCTGCGGATATGCAGGTTTCGCTGGTGAACGATGGCCCCGTCACATTCTGGCTCCAGGTATGAGCCAACTGGCGGTATGGCCGCGGGTAACAAGAGAGAGTACAGCTATGTATCACCTTCGAGTACCGCAAACGGAAGAAGAATTAGACGCTTATTACCATTTCCGCTGGGAAATGCTGCGCAAACCACTGCATCAACCGAAAGGCTCTGAACGCGACGCCTGGGACGCGATGGCGCACCACCAGATGGTGGTTGATGAAGAGGGCAACCTCGTTGCCGTGGGACGTCTGTACATCAATGCCGACAACGAAGCTTCAATCCGCTTTATGGCCGTTCATCCCTCCGTGCAGGACAAAGGCCTTGGAACGCTGATGGCAATGACGCTGGAATCCGTTGCCCGTCAGGAAGGGGTCAAGCGCGTCACCTGTAGCGCCCGCGAAGATGCCGTTGAGTTCTTTGCCAAGCTTGGTTTCGTGAATCAGGGGGAAATCACCGCCCCGCAAACTACGCCGATTCGTCACTTTTTGATGATCAAACCCATCGCCACGCTGGACGATATTCTCCATCGCGCCGACTGGTGCGGGCAGCTCCAGCAGGCGTGGTATCAGCACATTCCGCTCAGTGAAAAAATGGGCGTGCGTATTCAGCAGTATACCGGACAAAAATTTATCACCACCATGCCGGAAACCGGCAACCAGAACCCGCACCATACCCTGTTTGCCGGCAGCCTGTTTTCACTCGCCACGCTCACCGGATGGGGACTGATCTGGCTGATGCTGCGCGAACGTCATCTCGGCGGCACCATTATTCTGGCCGATGCCCATATCCGCTACAGCGCGCCGATCAGCGGCAAGCCGAGCGCGGTAGCTGACCTGGGCGCACTGGGCGGCGATCTCGACCGTCTGGCGCGTGGACGTAAAGCACGCGTACAGATGCAGGTTGAGCTGTTCGGCGATGAAACGCCAGGCGCGGTGTTTGAAGGCACCTATATCGTTCTGCCTGCGAAGCCGTATGGCGCGTATGAAGAGGGTGGGAACGAGGAGGAGTAGTCTCCTTCTCACTCTCGCCCGGCATGGTTAATGCGCCAGGCAATATCTCGCATAATGTCTCGCGCTGACTGGCTAATTCCACCCAACTGGAAGAAGCCGTGAATTACACCCCGCCATTGTTGAGCGGTACACTTCACGCCTTGCGCCGTGAGGCGCTGATAAAGCGCCTCGCCTTCGTCACGTAACGGATCATACTCAGCGGTAACAATATGGACCTTCGGCAGGCCGCTGAAGTCTTCCCGCCACAGTGGGCTAGCTTCAGGATGCTGAAGGTCGGCTCCAGCCAGATATATTTCATAGCCGCTCAGCAGGGTATCGCTAGTAATCACGTAATCCATGCCGTTGAGGGTATAGCTTTCAAAACTGGCCGTGGCGTCGAGCATGGGATAGATAAGAATAAGCTGCGCAGGTTGCCACAGCCCTTTAACCTTAAGCCGCAGCGCCGTTACCAGCGCCAAATGCCCTCCTGCGCTGTCTCCACAGAGGGTGAGTCGGTTCTTATCCACGCCTAATTCGTCTGCATACTGCCAGACCAGATTCGCACCTCTTTCAGCATCGTCATGTGCGGCGGGGAAGGTATGCTCCGGCGCCAGTCTGTACTGAATCGCAATCACCCGGCAATTGCCGTAGTAGGCTAACTGACGGAGCTGGTTGTCATGGGTATCAAAGCCGCCGCTGATAAAACATCCGCCGTGGTAGTAGATGGCAGCAGGCAATATTTCAGGCGCATTGAGAGGTGAAAATACCCGAATGGTAAGACCCTCAAGAACAAGCGTCTCCAGCTGAACGCGCGTTTCGGTCTTCCCGGCAAGCTCCGTGCTGGCAATATAGCCTGCTCGTCGTACCTCAATTGTCTGGCGACGCGATGAGGGGCGACCTGCAGCGATAAATCCTTGAACCAGCCGTTCAATACCCTTTTCCAGTGCCATGAAAACACCTTTTAACTGTATGAATGTACAGCTTTATAGCCTGGTTTGATTCAAAAGAAAACAAGAATATTATTGAGGGGAAAAGTCTTGAAAGCTGCTCGCAAAGGCGAGAGCTTTTTTATTATCTGCTTTCGTCACAGACATAAAGTGCGGATGTTGCCTGAGATTTGCCGTGGAAGCGATGCTAAAGCGATAACGCGTCTTTAGACGGATCCTGGACTACGGGCTGAAGAGCATCTGGCATATAAGACGGCAGGTATTGCTGTCGAGGTGTAGGCCGGGCAAACTCGCGCCGCCCGGCATTCTCACAGGAGATTACTCCCCTTCCCCCGGGAACAGGAACGGGTTGATCGAGCTGCGGGCAAAGCCCTCCTGCTCCATCTTCGCGTCCAGAATCAGCGAGGCGAGATCGTCGGCCACCGCTTCGACTTTCGGGTCTTTTTCCTGATACAGAATCTTCAGGTAAGTCCCGCAGTCGCCGCAGCTTTCGGCTTTCACCGCCGCGTCTTCGTTTTCCAGCGACCAGTAGTTCAGATCGCGGGTCTGCTCGCAGTTGCTGCACTTCACGCGCACCACGTGCCATTCGGTTTCACACAGGTTGCAGTGCAGGTAGCGCAGCCCCTGTGTCGTACCAATCTGTACCATGCTGGAGACCGGCATTGAACCACACACCGGACAGAACTGGCGCGCTTCGCCGTATTCGGCGCGGGCTTTGCCTGGGATCAGGCTCGCCATTTGCGCCCAGTAGAGCGACAGCGCAGCCCAGATGAACGGCGCTTTATCGCTGCTCACCAGCGAGAAGTCGGAGGCAAACAGCGCGCTCGCCATCTCTTCCAGCTCTTGCTCTGAGGCTTTTTCCAGGTTCTCAATGACCGCCAGCGCCGTGCCGCTCATCTCGGGCTTCAGCTCGGCAATCAGCGAATGCAGCAGCTTATGCCAGTGCTTGTCGCGCGGCAGAACGTGAATGTCCAGCGGCGGCTTGCCTTGTTCGTTGGCTTCTTTGATGCGTGCGGTCAGGTCCATTTGCAGCGGATGGTCGTACAGCACCACTTCCTGCGCATGGGCGACCAGCGCGGCAAAACGCAGAAAATCGCCCAGCGGGTTGTTCTCTGCCAGCTCGCGCAGACGCTCTGCGCGGCGGTTGTAGAGGTTCTTGAGTCTGGGGAATAACAACGGCGGAATATACTCCGCCGTACGTTTCTCGCTCGACCCCAGCTCATCTTGCGGGATTATGCGAATACTCATTCAGATGACTTTTCCTGTTTCTGGCGGACTTCACGGTACCAGCGCGGGTGATGTTTCTTCGCCCACGTTTTGGTGACCCAGCCTTCCACCATCGCGGTAATGGTGCCTTTCACCCAAAGGGCGGCGTAAATATGCACCATGATAACCACAATTAACGCTACTGCGGCAAATGAATGCAGCATCAGCGCGAATCGGATCACCGGGATTGAGAAAGCAGGCGCAAAGTACGGACGCCAGATGATCACGCCGCTCACCAGCAACAGGACCAGGAAGATAATCGCCGCCCAGAATACGCATTTCTGGCCGAAGTTATAACGCCCGGTATCACCCACTTCCTCGTTGACGACGATCTTACGAATATTCTTCGCCCAAAAGATATCATCCCGATTGATTAGGTTATGGTGCCAGTAACGGAAAAACATGATGATGAACGACGCGAACATGATGACGCCCACAAACGGGTGCAGTATACGCGCCAGCTGTGGTGTCCCCATGATCTGCATCAGCCAGTTGAAGGACGGGAAGAAGAACCCCAGCCCGCTTATCGCCGCCAGCATGAAGCAGAAGGCGGTGACCCAGTGGTTGATGCGTTCCGGCGCGGTGTAGCGCACGATGGTGTCACGTTTTCTCATTTGCGCACCTCGTCTTTCTCTTCATGCAGGTTGTCGTCTTCCTCTTCCGCACGGTTCGGACCAACGCCGACGTAGTGGAAGATGCTCGCTGCGAAGGTGGCCGCAAAACCGACCGCGGCCAGCGGTTTCCAGATGCCTTTCCAGAACTTCACGGTCGCGCTGATTTCCGGGTTCTCCGGCAGGCCGTGATACAGGTTCGGCTTGTCGGCGTGGTGCAGCACGTACATCACGTGCGTACCGCCAACCCCGGCCGGATCGTACAGGCCCGCGTTATCGTAACCACGAGTTTTCAGCTCGCCCACGCGCTCTGCCGCCAGCGTTTTCATATCCTCTTTGGAGCCAAAGTGGATAGCGCCGGTTGGACAGGTCTTCACGCACGCTGGCTCCTGGCCGACATTTACGCGGTCAACGCACAGCGTACATTTGTAGACGCGGTTGTCTTCCGGGTTCAGGCGCGGCACGTCAAACGGACAGCCCGCGATGCAGTAGCCGCAGCCAATGCACTGCTCGGACTGGAAGTCGACGATGCCGTTGGCATACTGAATGATAGCCCCTTCTGACGGACACGCCTTCAGGCAGCCCGGATCCGCACAGTGCATACAGCCGTCTTTGCGAATAAGCCATTCCAGCTTGTCGTTCTGCTCCACTTCCGAGAAACGCATTACCGTCCAGGACTTGGCGGTCAGGTCCGCCGGGTTGTCGTACACCCCGACGTTGTGACCCACTTCGTCACGGATGTCGTTCCACTCAGAGCAGGCCACCTGACAGGCTTTACAGCCGATACAGGTGGTCACGTCGATAAGCTTCGCCACTTCCTGCTGGTGGTCCCGCGCCTGAGGCGCGGGCGTGAAACCGTTAGTCGCGGAACGACGGATAATGTCTTGAGATTGATAAGCCATAAGTCGTCTCCGTTACACCTTTTCCACGTTCACGAGGAAGGCCTTAAACTCCGGCGTCTGCGTGTTCGCATCACCGACGAACGGCGTCAGGGTGTTCGCAATGAACCCTTTCTTCGCCACGCCCTCATAACCCCAGTGAATCGGGATGCCGATGGTATCCACCTGCTGACCGTGAACGTTCAGCGTGCGAATACGCTTGGTCACCACCGCCTTGGCTTTGATGTAGCCGCGGTTAGAGGAGACCTTCACGGTATCGCCATGGGCAATGCCGAGTTTGTTCGCCAGCTTCTCGCCGATCTCCACAAACTGTTCCGGCTGCGCGATGGCATTCAGCAGCGCGTGCTTGGTCCAGTAGTGGAAGTGTTCGGTCAGACGGTAAGTGGTGCCGACATACGGGAACTTGTCCTTTTTACCCAGCGCTTCAAAATCGCTCTTGAAGATACGGGCTGCCGGGTTAGAGACCACGTTCGGGTGCAGCGGGTTAGTACCCAGCGGCGTCTCAAACGGCTCGTAGTGTTCCGGGAATGGCCCTTCCGCCATCTTATCGATAGCAAACAGACGGCCCATCCCTTCAGGCTGCATGATAAACGGCCCGACATCGCTGCCTGGTGCGGCAGTGCTGTAGTCCGGAATATCCACGCCGCCCCATTTCGCGCCGTCCCACTTCAGAAGCTGACGCTTCGGATCCCACGGGTTGCCCTGCGGATCAGCGGAGGCACGGTTATAGAGGATGCGGCGGTTAAGCGGCCACGCCCATGCCCAGCCCAGCGTATTACCGAGGCCCGACGGGTCGGCGTTATCGCGGTTGGCCATCTGGTTGCCTTTCGGCGTCCAGCTCCCGGCAAAGATCCAGCAGCCGCTGGAGGTCGTACCGTCATCGCGCAGGTGCGCGAAGGTGCTGAGCTGATCGCCTTTCTTCGCCAGCACCGCACCGGTCGCCGGGTCGATAACGTCCGCCAGCGCTTTACCGTTGCTCTCCATGGCCACTTCTTCCGGCGCTGGGTTTTCCGGCGTCGAGTAGTTCCAGGTCATGTTCAGTACCGGCTCAGGCGTTGCGCCGCCCTCAGAGGCGTACATCTTACGCAGGCGTAAGAAGATGCCGGCCAGGATCTCGCCGTCATTCAGGGCGATGCCCGGGGCGTCTGCGCCTTTCCAGTGCCACTGCAACCAGCGGCCGGAGTTGACGATAGACCCGTTCTCTTCCGCGAAGCAGGTGGACGGCAGACGGAACACTTCGGTCTGAATCTTCGACGGATCGACGTCGTTCGACTCACCGTGGTTCTGCCAGAACGTAGACGTTTCGGTATTGAGCGGGTCAATCGTCACCAGGAACTTCAGCTTCGACAGAGACTCGACAACCTTGTTCTTGTTCGGGAACGATGCCACCGGGTTAAAGCCCTGGCAGATATAGCCGTTGACCTGGCCCTGGTGCATCATTTCGAAGTACTGAAGTACGTCGTAACCTTTGTCCCACTTCGGCAGCCAGTCAAAGCCCCAGCTGTTTTCCGCCGTCGCCTTGTCGCCGTAGAAGGCTTTCATCAGCGAGACGAAGAACTTCGGATAGTTGCCCCAGTAGTTCACCTGGCCTTCGAGCAGCGGTTTTGGCGTGC
This sequence comes from Enterobacter sp. JJBC, assembly GCF_036936505.1. NCBI lineage: Bacteria > Pseudomonadati > Pseudomonadota > Gammaproteobacteria > Enterobacterales > Enterobacteriaceae > Enterobacter > Enterobacter sp. JJBC. The sequence continues at coordinate 4,762,228 of NZ_CP136935.1, read as the reverse complement.
TGGCCGTCAGGTAGGTTTGCAGGTCAGTCTGTTTCTCGCTCGGCAGGTTCATGTAACCCGTCAGGCTCTGAGACAGCAGGCCGAGGTCGGTCAGACCCTGAATGTTGGAGTGACCGCGCAGGGCGTTCACGCCGCCGCCTGCCATCCCCATGTTGCCGAGGAGCAGCTGAACCATCGCCATGGTGCGGATGTTCTGCGCGCCGATGGAGTGCTGCGTCCAGCCGAGCGCATACAGGAACGACGCGGTTTTATCTTTCGCGCTGGTTTCCGCAATCAACTCGCACACCTTCAGGAAATCCGCTTTCGGCGTCCCACAGATGTTTTCGACAACCTCCGGCGTGTAGCGGGAAACGTGCTCTTTCAGCAGGTTCCACACGCAGCGCGGGTGTTGCAGGGTGGTGTCGCGCTTCGCAAAGCCGTTTTCGTCCAGCTCGTAGTTCCAGCTGGTTTTGTCGTACTTGCGTTTTTCGGCGTCGTAACCGCTGAACAGGCCATCTTCGAAGTGGTAATCCTCACGCACGATCAGGCTGGCGTTGGTATAGGCTTCGGTGTACTCGCGGTTATATTTTTCGTTGGTCATCAGGTACAGCAGTACGCCTGACAGGAAAGTGATGTCAGTACCTGAACGAATAGGGGTGTAGAAATCCGCCACTGACGCTGTACGCGTAAAGCGGGGATCGATCACAATCAGCTTCGCGCCGTTGTGGATTTTGGCTTCCATCGCCCAGCGGAACCCGACAGGGTGCGCTTCAGCGGCGTTACCGCCCATCACCACAATAAGGTTGGCGTTCTTGATGTCGACCCAGTGGTTGGTCATCGCACCGCGACCAAATGTTGGAGCAAGACTTGCTACCGTTGGTCCGTGTCAGACACGCGCCTGGTTGTCGACCGCGAGCATACCGAGTGCGCGCGTAAATTTCTGGGTTAAATAGCCGGTTTCGTTACTGGACGCTGAAGCACACAGCATGCCGGTGGAGAGCCAACGGTTAACGGTGGTGCCTTCGGCATTCTTCGCGATAAAGTTGGCATCGCGGTCTTCTTTCATCAGCTTAGCGATGCGATCGAACGCTTCTTCCCAGCTGATTTGCTGCCATTTGTCAGAGCCGGGAGCGCGATACTCAGGAAACTTCAGGCGGCTTTCGGAGTGGATAAAATCTACCAGACCGGCCCCTTTCGGACAGAGTGCACCACGGTTTACCGGGTGATCCGGATCGCCTTCGATGTGGAAAATAGATGCTTTGGCGTTTTTCGCACCGTCGCCGAGGCTATACATTAACAGCCCACAGCCGACGGAGCAGTACGTACAGGTGTTACGGGTTTCGCGGGTGCGCAGCAGTTTATACTGCCGTGTTTCCGCCAGCGCTACACCGGGCGCAAAGCCCAGTGCCGCCGCCGTGGTGCCTGCCATACCGCCAGCGCAGATCTTAAAGAACTGCCTTCTGCTGACCTGCATGGGTCACTCCTTGGTTCATTACGACATTGCTATGTAGTTTTACTCTGCGGTTGAGAATTAACCGCAAAGGAGAAAAATTTGCGTTAATCCCTCATTTCTCCGAGGGATAAGCCCAGAATACCACAATGTCGGTACGCCTGTTCCAACGGGGTTAAAACAAAGTGAACGTATTATCACGGCATTGATTATAAAATGTGATATCAATCACATTTTACCCTGTGCATGTTAAAGAGGTGTAGCAGGTGATCGGTTGCACCCCTCCGTATTGAGTAGGAGAATGGTTGCTGAAAAGTTGATCCATACTATGCGTAAGGCCTGCCGTTTGTGTTGCAATAGCAGGCTCACTTCCGTGGTTGTTCAGGAATACCGTTGTGTCTAAACAAAACCGTGTTGCCCACGCGTCGCCACTGCCTGCGGGTATTGTGGAACTGTCGGTACACAGACCGCCTCACATTTCACATGCCACGCCGGATTTTCTGGCGGAAGAGGTCCCCGTTGCCCTGGTTTACAACGGTATTTCGCATGTGGTGATGATGGCCTCGCCGAAAGATCTGGAGCTGTTCGCCATAGGTTTTTCCCTCTCGGAAGGCATCATTGCGCATCCGCAGGAGATCTACGGCATGGATGTGGTTCATGCCTGTAATGGTCTTGAAGTGCAAATCGAACTCTCCAGCCGCCGCTTTATGGGGCTGAAAGAGCGCCGCCGGGCGCTGGCCGGACGTACCGGCTGCGGCGTGTGCGGCGTTGAACAGCTTAACGATATCGGCAAACCCATTATCCCGCTGCCGTTCACCCAGACGTTCAATCTGGCGCACCTTGATCGGGCGCTTGAGCACCTGAACGACGTGCAACCCATCGGTCAGCTCAGCGGCTGTACCCACGCGGCGGCATGGATATTGCCGTCAGGCAACATTGCCGGCGGTCATGAAGATGTGGGCCGCCACGTCGCGCTGGATAAGCTGTTAGGTCGCCGCGCTCGGGAAAGCAACGTCTGGCAGCAGGGCGCGGCGTTAGTCTCCAGCCGCGCCAGCTATGAGATGGTGCAAAAGTCCGCCATGTGCGGCGTGGAAATTCTGTTTGCGGTGTCAGCGGCAACCACGCTGGCGGTGGAAGTGGCGGAGCGCTGCAACCTGACGCTGGTGGGGTTCTGCAAGCCGGGTAAAGCAACTATTTACACCCATCCGCAGCGATTGATAGTTGATCAGTAATTTTGAATGAGTATAGCAAATCCTTCCGCTTTTAGTTGTTCATGATGAGATCTAATATTTATCTCATCAAGGCACAGCGCCTTATCTAAACAACTTAACGAAAGGGTTTATCTCATGAAAAGCATCAAAACTTTTGTCGCAGTAATCGCTCTGGCTACCTCTTTTGGTTCTTTCGCTGCGCAGACAGTGACCGCATCCGCCTCTACCCTGGATGGTGCAGAAGCTAAAATCGCTGCACAGGCTCAGGAAGCGGGCGCGTCATCCTACAAAATTACCCAGGCATTCACCGGTAACCGCGTACACATGACCGCTGAACTGAACAAATAATTCCGCTATACCGTCGAAAGAGCGCCCCTGGGGCGCTTTTTAGTTTATGCCTGCCAGACGCAGCAGTGCGGTCACCACCGCCGCCGCGACGATCACCACAATTAACGGCATTTTGCGCCAGGCCAGAAACACCGCGAACCCCACGCCCAGCACACGTGCCATCCCGGCAAAATGGTCCCCTTCATAAAACGTTGTCGCCAACGCGACGGAGAACAGCAAAACGGTAGCCGCGTCTGAAAGCAGCGCCTGCGACCGTTCTGAAAGCGCCAGCCGGTTGCCAAGCTTCGCTCCGCCAAGACGCATCAGATAGGTTCCGGCAGAAAGAATGGCGATGCCGAGAATAAAGACCGTCATGTTTTCCATTATTTTTTCCTCGCGGCAAGGCCGAGCAAAGAGAGCAGCACCGGCAGACCCACCGGCGCAAACGGTACGGCGGCCAGCGACAACACTGCGCCGCTACAGGCGCGGATCAGCGTGGTACGGTTTTTAAATGCCGGCACCACTAACGCCAGCAGGATCGCCGGGAACACCGCGTCCAGCCCGATGGTTTCCGGGTCTGGCAGCAGCTTGCCGACCATCGCCCCCAGTACCGCCCCCAGCGGCCAGATAATTGCCACGCCCAGGCCGCACAGCCAGTAGGCCGCTTTACGCTGCTCGGCGGTTTTTTGCGAAAGGCCGAACACCACGCTTTCATCGTTCATAATATGACAGCCCAGAAAGCTCAGGCCGCGCTTGCCCACCAGGTCACGCACCGTTACGCCGAACGGCACATGGCGTGCGTTTACCAGTAAACCGGCCGCGGCCGCTGCCAGCGGATTGCCGCCGCTTGCCACGATGCCAATAAACATAAACTCGGATGCGCCTGCCAGCACCGTGAGGGAGAGGACAAACGGCACCCACAGCGGGAAACCGTAGGCCATCGCCAGTGAGCCATAAGACATGCCGACTACGCCCACCGCGAGGCAGACCAGGACGATCGCTTTTATCGTGTCGCCTTTCAGACAGGAGAGGTGTTTCTTCATACCATTTTAGCCATATCGAACGTATTTCCATTATAATGAACGCATCAAAATCGTTTTACAAGGCGAACGATTCGTTCGTTATAGAGAGAAAGAGGCCGTTTTTATGGCGCAGCCAATCAGCGTGATCGCCAAAAGCCTGGTACGAGAACGCCTGCGAACCGGGCTCTCACTGGCGGAAATTGCCCGCCGTGCCGGGATCGCCAAATCCACGCTTTCACAACTGGAGTCTGGCAACGGCAATCCTAGCCTGGAAACGCTGTGGTCGCTTTGCGTGGCGCTGGATATTCCGTTTGCCCGGTTACTGGAGCCGCAGCAACCCGTCACGCAGGTGATCCGCCGCGGCGAGGGCACAAAAGTCGTCGCCGGGCAGGCGAACTACGAGGCGATTTTGCTCGCGGCGTGTCCGCCGGGCGCGCGTCGTGATATCTATCTGCTGCTGACTCAGCCGGGGGCAGACCGTATTTCCCAGCCCCATCCGCCTGGTTCGGTTGAGCATATTATCGTGACCCAGGGGCGGGCGATGGTCGGTCTGATCGACGCGGCGGAAGAACTCGGCCCGGGAGATTACATTTGCTACCCTGCTGACCAGCCGCATATCTTTAAGGCGCTGGAGCCCGATACGCACGCGCTGCTGGTGGCGGAACAAAACTAAAGAAGATACGGAAAATCATGTCGCTTAAAGCCATTGCCAAAGAACTGGGGCTGTCTGTTACCACCGTCAGCCGCGCCCTCAACGGATATGACGACGTTTCTGCTGAGACGCGCGCCCGCGTGGAAGCGGAGGCCCAGCGCCGTGGCTACCGACCAAATACCTTTGCCCGTCGCCTGAAGATGGGCAAAATCGACGCCGTCGGGCTGGTATTTCCGGTGCATCCTGTTCCGCTCAATAACAGCGTTTTTATGGACATGGTCGGCGAAATTAGCCACGAACTGGCGCGACATGAGATTGACCTGCTGCTCATCGCTGACGACGATCTGGCGGACAAACACAGCTATATGCGCATGGTGCAGAGCCGACGCGTGGATGCGCTGATAGTGGCGCATACGCTGGATCACGATCCGCGTCTTGAGCAGCTTCAGGCCGCCGGGTTTCCGTTTCTGGCGCTAGGCCGCAGCCAGCTCCCGCAGCCGTACGCGTGGTTCGATTTCGACAACTATGCCGGTACGTATCAGGCCACCCGCTGGCTGATCGAGAAAGGCCATCAGCGCATTGCGCTGCTGGGCGAAAGCAACAACCAGGCATTCATCACCCAGCGCCGCCAGGGCTACCTGGACGCGCTGCGGGAAGCCGGACTTTCCAGCGAATGGCTGCGCGCCATGCCTCCTTCGCGCCGCGTGGGTTATGCCACCACGCAAGAACTTCTCTCCCTGCCGCAGCCGCCCACGGCCATCATTACCGACTGCAACACCCACGGCGACGGCGCAGCGATGGCCCTGGCGCAGATGGGACGCTTAACCGGTGAAAATGCCGTCTCGCTGGTGGTCTATGACGGCTTACCGCAGGACAGCATTGTCGATATCGACGTCGCGGCGGTGATCCAGTCTACCCGTCAGGGCGTCGGGAAACAGATTGCCGATATGGTGCGCCAGCTGATTAACGGCGACGACATTGACACCCTTCAGGTGCTCTGGCAGCCAGAATTCTCCCCAGGCCAGACGGCCTAATCACACGAAAAATTCCAAACCCGATCACAGATCCGAAACGTTTTGGTTTGTATCCGAAACGTTTCGGATCAAAACTCAGGACATCCCGATGACAGGAGATGTCCGATGCAAGATGCCATTTTTCGACTTGAAAGCAATACGGTTGACGTGGTGCTAAAAACCCACCCATTCGCCGAAATTCTCTACTGGGGGCCGCACCTTCAGCACTTCTCGCCGCAGGATGTCCTGAGTATTGCGCGCCCGGTTGCTAACGGCAGGCTGGACGTCGACTCCCCCGTCACGCTGATGGCAGAGCTGGGGCATGGGCTGTTTGGCTCGCCGGGCATCGAGGGGCATCGCCAGGGGCTGGACGGATCGCCGGTATTTAAAACCACGCAGGTGCAGCAGGCGTTAAACGCCCTGACAATCACTGCTGAAGACGAGCATGCAGGCTTGCGCCTGACCAGTGAAATAACGCTGGATGCCAGCGGCGTACTGGTGGTGCGCCATGGGTTAACCAACCTGAAAACGCTGGCGTGGCAGGTGGATCGCTTTGCCGTGACGCTGCCGGTGGCCGAACGCGCGCAGGAGGTGATGGCCTTCCACGGACGCTGGATCAGGGAGTTTCAGCCGCACCGCGTTACGCTTGAGCACGACAGCTTCGTGATTGAAAACCGCCGGGGTAAAACCTCCCACGAACATTTCCCGGCACTGATTTCAGGTACGCCGTCATTCAGTGAAATGCACGGCCACGTCTGGGGTGTGCATCTGGGCTGGAGCGGCAACCACCGCCTGCGCGCAGAGGCGAAAACCGATGGCCGCCGCTATATGCAGGCCGAAGCGCTCTACCTGCCGGGTGAAATGGCGATTGAAGAGGGGGAAACGCTCTGGACGCCGCGCCTGTATGCCAGCCACTCCCCGCACGGGCTGAACGGCATGAGCCAGCAGTTCCACCGCTACCTGCGCGATAACGTTATCCGCTTCCCGGAAGATAAACCGCGCCCGGTGCATCTCAACACCTGGGAGGGGATCTACTTCGACCACGATCCGGACTACATCATGCGCATGGCCGACGAGGCCGCAGCGCTGGGCGTGGAGCGCTTTATCATTGACGACGGCTGGTTCAAAGGCCGCAACGACGACCACGCCGCGCTGGGCGACTGGTATCTGGACGAGAAAAAATACCCGAACGGCCTTAAGCCGGTGATCGATCACGTTAAACAGCTCGGCATGGAGTTTGGTATCTGGGTTGAGCCGGAGATGATTAACCCGGATTCCGATCTGTACCGCGCGCACCCTGACTGGGTGCTGGCGCTGCCGGGCTACGCCCAGGCGACCGGGCGACACCAGCTGGTGCTCAATCTTAATATTCCTCAGGCCTTTGATTATCTGGTCGAGCGCATGAGTTGGCTGCTGGGCGAACACGCGGTCGACTACGTGAAATGGGACATGAACCGCGAGCTGGTGCAGCCAGGGCACAAGGGCAAAGCCGCCGCCGACGCCCAGACGCGCCAGTTTTATCGCCTGCTGGACGTGCTGGGCGAGCGTTTCCCGCACATTGAGTTTGAATCCTGCTCCTCCGGCGGCGGGCGAATCGATTATGAAGTGCTGACCCGCTGCCACCGCTTCTGGGCGTCCGACAATAACGACGCGCTGGAGCGCAACACTATCCAGCGCGGCATGAGCTACTTCTTCCCGCCGGAGGTGATGGGGGCGCATATCGGTCATCATAAGTGTCACGCTACCTTCCGCCAGCACAGCATTCAGTTCCGCGGGCTGACGGCGCTGTTTGGTCACATGGGGCTGGAGCTGGATCCGCTCACCGTCGACGCGCAGGAGCGTGAAGGCTATCGACATTACGCCGCGCTGTATAAGCGGTGGCGCGAGGTCATTCATCACGGCACCCAGTGGCGCGTGGATATGCCGGACGCCACCACCCTGGCGCAGGGTATAGTGAGCGAAGACAAGACGCAGGGGCTGTTTTTGGTCAGCCAGCTCGCGATGCCGGATTACACCCTGATGATGCCGCTGCGTATGCCGGGGTTAGACGCCAGCGCGCAGTACCGCATCACGCTGCTCGATCACCCGAACATTCAGATTACGGGCGAGGGCGGGCACACCATGCGCAAGCTGCCGGCGTGGATGGACGCGCCGCAAACGGTAAGCGGTGAATGGCTGATGCAGGCGGGTATTGCGCTGCCGATTCTGGATCCGGAAACCACCATTCTGATTGGTGTGGAACGCGTGTAAGGGTGACGGGCCGGGCAACCGGCCCTCCGTTGAGGATAAAAATAATGAACACAACAACCTGTACCCACAAAGACAACCCTAACTTCTGGATCTTCGGGCTGTTCTTCTTTCTCTACTTCTTCATCATGGCCACCTGTTTTCCGTTCCTGCCGATCTGGCTGTCGGACATCATCGGCCTGAACAAAACCCATACGGGGATTGTTTTCTCCTGCATCTCGCTGTCGGCCATTGCCTTCCAGCCGGTGCTGGGGGTCATTTCGGACAAGCTGGGGCTGAAAAAACATTTGCTTTGGATCATTTCGGTGCTGCTGTTCCTGTTCGCGCCGTTCTTCCTGTACGTCTTCGCCCCGCTGCTGAAAACCAATATCTGGCTGGGAGCGCTGAGCGGTGGGTTGTATATCGGCTTTGTCTTCTCAGCGGGTTCGGGGGCGATTGAGGCCTACATTGAACGCGTGAGCCGCAACAGCTTTTTTGAGTACGGCAAGGCGCGCATGTTCGGCTGTCTCGGCTGGGGGCTGTGCGCCTCAACGGGCGGCATCCTGTTCGGCATCGATCCGTCGTATGTTTTCTGGATGGGATCGGCGGCGGCGCTGTTGCTAATGCTGCTGCTGGTGGTCGCGAAACCGAAGCCCAACCAGACGGCGCAGGTCATGAACGCCCTGGGCGCGAACCAGCGGCAGATCACTGCTAAAACAGTGTTCAACCTGTTCCGCCAGCGCAGAATGTGGATGTTCATCCTGTACGTGATTGGCGTGGCCTGCGTATATGACGTCTTCGACCAGCAGTTTGCTACCTTCTTCAAAACCTTCTTCGCCACGCCGCAGGAGGGGACCCGCGCCTTTGGTTTCGCCACCTCAGCGGGGGAAATCTGTAACGCGATCATCATGTTCTGCTCGCCGTGGATCATTAACCGCATCGGTGCGAAAAACACGCTGCTGATTGCCGGGGTGATCATGGCGACGCGCATTATCGGATCGTCGTTTGCCACCACCGCCGTGGAGGTGATTGCCCTGAAGATGCTGCACGCGCTGGAAGTCCCGTTCCTGCTGGTGGGGGCATTCAAGTACATCACCGGGGTGTTTGATACGCGCCTGTCGGCCACCATCTACCTGATTGGCTTCCAGTTTGCCAAACAGTCGGCGGCGATCTTCCTCTCCGCCTTTGCCGGAAATATGTATGACCGGGTCGGCTTCCAGGAGACGTATCTGATACTGGGCTGTTTCGTGCTGGCGATCACGGTGGTGTCGGCGTTTACGCTGAGTGGCAGGCGGGAGATTGCTGCTAGCAGGGGCGCGGTGGAGGTGAATTAGGGAAGGGTGCTGCCGCGAATGCGGCAGCATGACATAGGCTTCAGGCATCTCCATTGAGCGGATCGCAAAAAAGTCCTGCGAAATACCCGCCCCTTTGTCGACCGTCTGCAGATCGTGAACGAACCATGCGTATATTTCTGGCGGTGCGGTATCCAGGGGTAATGGCCGGGGCTTACCGAGATTTGCCGCGTGGAAGTATTCCAGAAACCGCTTCGCACGCCACAGCGCGGGTCCATATACGTTTGAAACGATATCCCTGCGTTTGTCCCTGGGGTCCTGTTCCATACTGTTTCGCATTCTTATGGCGGCATCCTTCACGTCATCAAGCCAGCCCCAGTTTTGCTGCAATACGGCCAGTTCACTGGCGTACTGCCCGGCGGTCTCTTTCGCCTCCTGCGTGATGCCAGCAAACCCTGCCGATGCGCCAGCTGCGGCCAGCGTATCCCCGCGATGTTTTTCATATTTCATGCATTCCGTGCGGTACTGATAGTACTGACGGCCCAGCCAGTCGATATAGCTGTCCAGATGACGGTTCTGGCATGCGGTGCTTAATGAAGTAAAGGGTAGTGCGCTCTGGTACGCCTCTGCCCACTGCAGGACGGACTGGTTTTTGACGTTGTCCTGGACGATGAAATACTCGGCAACAACAGGGTTGCTTTCATTTAACGACTGAAAATCAGGGAAAGGCACGCCCGCCATGGCCGCCTCACGGTACATCCTGTGGAGCGCCACGCGACAAAGCTCCGCACTGGGCTTCTGTTCGTCAGGTTTCAGGCCCCCGCCGATATCCTCCGCGCATCCGGGATAGAGTTCTTCCTTGTGCGCCGGGTTATTGCCGGTGCGGTACAGGCAGCGCCAGACGCGGGTTTCATGGGCGGCAACCAGATGCAGGCTTTTCTTTACCGACTCAGGCAAGGGGGTATCCTGGTCGATGGACTTGTCTCCCAGCAACACGCTAATCCCTTTTATCGGCCCGCCAAACGCAGAGATAAAGTAATCCACGCCGTTGTTGTTGCTGGCCGACGTGCGTCGCGAGCAGTCAAACAGGCCGGTAAAGACGATATCGACGGGTATGCCCTGGTAGGTGTATTTATCCCCCTCTTTCTTACAGATATCTTTCAGCAGACTGTCCAGGAATTTACGTGCCAAGGTAGCGCCGAGGTCAAAACCGAAAAGGGAGACAGAAATGAGTTTAACGGGGACCGGGCTTTTTTTAACGGCTTCTTTGTATCCCTCTTCAAACGTTATTTTGGTCGATACAATACGGGTATCGGCGCCAGTCACCAGCATATCCGCTATTGTGGGGTTATCGCGCAGCCAGGGGGTGGCTTCGATACTGACTTTTTTGGCCGCATTTTTTGCAGTGTCGAAGGCCAGATTTTTCCATTCCACAGGGTTAAGGAGTTTCTTACCCTGATGTTTTAAAATCTCGTACCAGCTGTTGCCTTTTAAAAAATCCACACCCGATTCTTTGGCCATTTCACCGGGCTGATCTTTTAAATTATCCGTTATGCTGTCCAGGCCGCCATCCATGATGGTGTGAAGCTTTTCAGCAATGGTTTCATGGAAAGGGGTACCCAGGCCAGAAATGTAAAACTTTGAGTAGTACTCTTTACTTGTTTTTTGCGCATCATCAGGAAATGCACGAAACAAACGAGCAATATTGCTAAGTCGACGTTCTGCTGCGTCCTGTTCTATATTCCTGTGAATACCGTCAAAGAAGAAGCCAACATGCCATATCCGCGAACAGTTCCCTAAACCAGCATCTTCTGCCTGCTGGGCCCGATTTGCCGCGGCGATAAGGCTTTCAATATCCATATATTATTTATCCTTTTTTAATTCTGAGGTTTGGTCTTTAATATCGCGAGAATCAGGATGATTAAAACCGGTACTCCACCATAACCGGACGTTTTCTTCAGGCAGGAAATAGGTATGAAGGTAATTTTCTCCCCACTGACGTTGCGGCATGGGCAATATTTTTTTGTGGACTTCTGATCGCACCCCCGCCTTGTATTGCGCAAGTGTGTAATCTACAGTCCAGATAATTTCTGCCTTATCCCCGCTTATGCTGCCGCAGCAGGTTGCTCCACCGCCACCATAAGCAAATGCATTTGCCCCCGCCACGCCGTTTACGCTAAACTCTCTTATTGGCCTGTCAATTTCACTGTGAATAATCAGCGTTACCGGCCCTGACGGTGGTCCCCAGACCGCAGCCCATACCGACCAGCCAAGATAAATCACCACCGGCAGTATCAGTGCTCCCCAGAGCCATTTTCCCCAGCGGGCATAACCGCGATTCACGGCGCTGTCTATATTTTGATATTTACCGAACCATCCCATTATTTTGTTTCCCTGTTATTAGCATTCTCCTGATGCGTTTCATAAGGCGACCATGCGTTATCACTCCATCCCAACAGGACTTTATCGCCCGGGAGGAAATGAACGTGTAAATCATTTTCGCCCTGCTTCCGTACTGGCATAGGCATTTCTGTGCGACGAGTTTCGAGACGCATACCTTTAAGATATTGTTCATGAGTAATATCCAGCGTCCAGATTATTTCAGCCTTATCCCCGCTAATATTCCCACAGCAGGTTGCCCCTCCCCCCCCTTGCGCAAAGGCATTCGCCCCCGCCACGCCATTTACGCTAAACCCCAGGATAGGTCTGTCAATTTCACTGTGAATAATCAGCGTTACCGGCCCTGACGGTGGTCCCCAGACCGCAGCCCACACCGACCAGCCAAGATAAACCACCACCGGCAGTATAAGTGTTCCCCAGAGCCATTTTCCCCAGCGGGCATAACCCCGGTTAACCGCGCCGTCTATTTTTTATACACGCTGAAAAATCCCATTCTGTGCATTCATCCATGATGTTGGGGGTTGTTAATCAAGAAGTCGTAAAGCAGTGTCATACGCTAACTCAGTACCACCCTGTAATGGGGCAGCCCGGAAAAATGTATGGTTCATCTAAAGGCAAGTGGCAGGGTTACCCTGCCACAAAATGCGGAGAATCTGACGTGATCGGATAATTTAGTCACGCGAGGTTGTCCGTTGAAATGCTTTCGCCAGTAATCCATCATTAAAACCTGACTTATCTTAAGGTTAATCAGGATGGTTACATGAAGAAGAGATGCTGTAAACGGATGAAATGCATGTCTAATTCTGAAAAATGCCTCCCCGTAGAGCGGCCTCCAGGGGGAGTATTCATCAGTCCAGGTAAAACACCTCTTCCAGCTCCGCACTCACCGGGCTGTTATCCGGGTTCGACGGCATAACGTCACCCATATGCTTCCACCAGCGCTGGCAGACGTCGGTATTCGCTACCGCGTTCCAGCGCTCCTCCGATTCAATCTCCACCGTCGCAAACAGCAGGTTGCGGGCTTTGTCGAGGTAAATGGCGTAGTGGCGCGCGCCGTGGGCTTTCAGTACCGCCTCCAGCTCAGGCCAGATCGGGTTGTGGCGACGCGCGTACTCCTCGTGCGCGTCCGGGTTTACCTGCATCACAAACGCTTTGCGGATCATAAAGCCTCCAGGTACAGCTCGCGGACCTCATCGCGGCTGGCGGTGCGCGGGTTACACGGCGCGCACGGGTCTGCGAGAGCTTTATCCAGCCAGCCTTCAATATCGGCTTTGGTCACGCCGAGCTGGCTAAATCCGGACGGAATGCCGACCCGGGCGCTCAGGTCGCGAATCGCCTGAATGGCTGACATGCTGGCCGCTTCATCGCTCATGCCGCGCGTGTCAACGCCCATCGCCTGCGCCACGCGGGCAAATCGGGCAACCGCGTTCGGGCGGTTAAAGTTTTCGATGATCGGCAGCAGAATGGCGTTGCACACGCCGTGCGGCAGGTTGTGCGTCGCGCCCGGCTGGTGCGCCAGGGCATGCACCAGCCCCAGACCGGCGCTGTTAAACGCCATGCCCGCCAGATACTGACCAAAGGCCATCTGCTCGCGCGCTTCCAGGTTGTGACCGTCGTCGACCGCTTTCGGCAGCCAGAGGTTGATCAGGCGAATCGCCTCCAGCGCGTTGGCATCGGTCAGCGGGTGCGCGCCGACGGACACGTAGGCTTCAATCGCATGAGTCAACGCATCCATGCCGGTTGCGGCGGTCACGGAGGCGGGAATATCGAGCATCACGCTGGCATCGTCCACGGCGATATCCGGGATGATGTTCGGGTCGATGATCACCTCTTTCACCTGCCGCGCGGAGTCGATGATCACCGCGTTGCTGGTCATCTCCGCTGCCGTGCCTGCGGTGGTGTTGATCGCCACCAGCGGCACGCCCGCGTTTTTCACCTTGCCGACGCCAGAGTAATCGGTTGACGGACCGGGGTTGGCGGTGAGGATTTTGATTGCCTTGGCGGTATCAATCGGGCTGCCGCCGCCAAAGGCAATCAGGTAATCACACTCCGCATCCTGATATGCCGCATAGCCTTTTTGCACCAGCGCTTCCGTCGGATTCGGGAATACCTCATCGAACAGGTGATACGACATCTGATGGGCGTCGAGCGCGGTAAACAGGCTGTCGAGCAGGCCCAGCTTCACCAGCTGACCGTCGGTGACAATCAGCGCTTTTCCCCACTGTTTGTTTGCCACCAGATTGACCATATCGCCGATCGCGCCCGCGCCGTGCAGGCTGATTTTGGGGAGTGCCAACATAAAGCTCATGATAATTCTCCTTAATTACTGTGAATTTTATGCCCGGCGGCGCTGCGCTTGCGCGGGCCTACGGTTAAGCAGGCCGGGTAAACGCAGTGCCACCCGGCTATGAGATCCGTCTTCGCTGCATAATCCGGCGGGTAATAATCGGCAGCGAAATCACCACGATCAGCATCGCGCCGATAATCACCGACATCACAATGCCGGGCACGTTGAGCAGGCTCAGGCCGAAGGTCACCAGCCCCATCAGGAAGGCGGCGATAATCACGCCCACCATGCTGCCGGACCCACCGAGAATATTGACGCCGCCGAGCACCGCCATCGTCACCACCGCCAGCTCCCAGCCCATCGCGATGGTCGGACGGGTGCTGCCCAGACGCGAGGTGAGCAGCACCGACGCCAGGCCGGACATCAGCCCCACCAGCGCGAAGAGGATCAGGTTGTGGCGCTTCACGTTGATGCCGGAGTACCACGCGCCGGTCGGGTTGTTGCCGATGGCGTAGGTGCGGCGGCCAAAGTTGGTACGGTGCAGCACAAAGGCAAACAGAGCGGCCAGGACGATAAACAGCGCGAACTCAAACGACAACGCGCCCCAGACGTAGCCCTGGCCGAACCAGGCAAAGCTCTCCGGGTAGCTGTTCAGCGCCTGGTCCCCGAGCAGGATGTAGGTGATCCCGCGGTACAGGCTCATGGTGCCGATGGTGATGACGATGGACGACAGGTTAAAGCGCGTCACCAGAATGCCGTTGAACAACCCGCACAGTAGCCCGACGCCTAATCCCACGCACACCAGCAGTGGCGTATCGACGCCCGCCGCCGCGCAAAAGCCCATCACCGTGGAGCTGAGCGCGATGGTGGAGGCCACCGACAGGTCAATTTCCCGGGCGATAATCAGCATCGCCATCGGCAACACAATGATCGCTTTTTCCGTGAAGTTGAACGTCGCGTCGGAGAGGTTCCAGATATTGAGGAAGTAGGGCGAGGCGAGCGCGTTCACCACAAACACCGCCAGCGTCACCGCCAGCAGGAAGCCCTCCCAGCACAGCAGACGCTGGAAGATGCCCGGCGCAGAAGTGGGTTTGAACTCTTCAGATGTCATCATTTTACTCATGGTTTCACCGCCAGTTTCTGACGTGCCAGCGCCGCGTCGCGCAGGATCAGCCTGCCTTTGCGTTTGTTGCCGCGCTCGTTCAGCAGCACAGCGATGACAATGACCGAGCCGGAAATCGCCATCTGCCAGAACGGGGAGACGCCGATCACCGGCAGGGCGTTGTTGATGACGCCAAGGAACAGCGCCCCGAACAGACAGCCGAGCACGCGGCCGGTGCCGCCCATGGTGCTGATCCCGCCAATCACGCAGGCTGCCACCACCTGCAATTCAAAACCGTTAGCGACGTCAACATACGCAACGGCAAAGCGCGATATCCACAGGTAGCCGCAGAACCCGGCCAGCAGACCGGAAAGGCAGAAGCTGATGAACTGCATTTTCCCGGCGTTGATCCCGGTGTAGTACGCTGCCGTGGCGTTCCCGCCTGCGGTGTAGAGCGCCCGTCCGGTGCGGCTGTAGCGCAGGAAGTAGCCCACCAGCAGCAGTACGGCGATGGCGCACCAGCTCAGCACCGGCAGGCCCAGCACTGACGCACGCGGCAGGCCGAGGAAGTCTGCACCCATCTGGTTGGAGTTCACCCAGCCGCCGCCGGAGAGCAAAAAGATCATTCCGCGGTAGATGCTCATGGTGCCGAGTGTTACCACAATCGCCGGAATGCCCAGCTTCCACACAAGCAGGCCGTTTATCGCGCCCATCAGTAGCCCAAGCGCGCTGGCGAGGATCAGCAGCGCCCAGACGGGCACGTCCGGGTAATGGAAGTTAATCAGGGCGACAATCATCCCGGTCAGGGCCAGATTGGCCGCCATCGACAGGTCGATGCCTTTAGTGAGCAGCACCAGCATCTGCCCGAGCGCGAGGACGATCAGAATGGCGGTGTCGTTAAACATCTCCACCAGGTTGCCCGGCGCGATAAACGATGGCACGCGGCTGCCAATGGCGACGATCATCAGGATAATCACCGCGCCCAGCAGGGCTTCGCGGTGTTTTAAGAGTGAGCTAAGCATTTATGCCGCCTCCTGTTTTGCACCGCTGGCGGCGCTGACGATGGTTTCCGCCGTCGCGTCTCCCGCCTGGTATTCGGCCACCATCAGCCCCTCGTGCATGACGATAATGCGATCCGCCATGCCCATCACTTCCGGTAGTTCGGACGAGACCATAATCACCGCCAGCCCCTGACTGACCAGCTCGGACATAAACTGATGAACGGCTGCCTTTGAGCCGATATCGATGCCTTTTGTTGGCTCATCGAGGATGATCACGTCAGGGTGCGTCGCCAGCCATTTGCCGATCACCACCTTTTGCTGGTTGCCGCCAGAGAGGGTCTCCACCGCCTGCTTCCAGCTGAAGGCTTTCACTTGCAGGCGTTTGGCGTACTCGTTCGCCAGTTTCCATTCACGGTCGTCATGCAGCACGCCGTTCGGATTGAGCGTGCCAAGCTGAGGCAGGCTGATGTTCTGGGCAATCGGCAGGGCGATAATCGCCCCCTGTTTCTGCCTTTCTTCCGGCACGCAGACAATACCGGCTTTGATCGCATCCGCAGGCTGGCGGAAGCGCCGGGGCTGTCCGTTGAGGATAATTTCCCCGGACGATGGCCGCGTGACGCCGGAAAGCGCCTGCATCAATTCGGTACGCCCGGCACCCACCAGCCCGTAAAAGCCGAGGATTTCCCCTTTACGCAGGGAGAACGAGATATGCGCAAACTCGGTCGGATGGCAGAGGTTTTTCACCTCCAGCACCGTCTCGCCTTTTTCGCAGTCGATTTTCGGGAAGGTTTGGGTAATGGCGCGCCCGACCATCATCGACACCATCCGCTCCTCGGTGATCTCATTTATTGCCCCTGCACCGACGAACACGCCGTCGCGCAAAATGGTGTAGTGATCGGCCAGCTCAAAAATCTCGTCGAACTTGTGGGAGATAAACAGGATGGCTTTTCCCTCCTGCTTTAAGCGCTCCACAATCTGGTAAAACTCGAGGATTTCATGCTGCGACAACGCCGCCGTGGGTTCGTCGAGGATCACCACCTGCGCCTCAAACGACAGCGCGCGGGCAATCGCCACCATGTGACGCTGGGCGATGCTCAGGGTTTTCAGCGTTGCGCGCGGGTCGATTTGCACCTCAAGGCGGGCGAGAATAGCCTGCGCCCGGCGGTGCATTTCCGGCCAGTCGAGCTTTTTCAGGAAGCCTTTGTGAAGGTACTGACCAACAAAGATATTTTCGGTGACCGAGAGTTCATCAAACAGGACGGTTTCCTGGTGTATGGCGGTGATACCCATTTTATGCGCCGACTCCGGCGTTGGAAGGTGAACGGGGATCGCCTTGTAGAGAATTTCGCCCTCGTCGGGCTGGTATATGCCGGTCATCACTTTGACCAGCGTCGACTTGCCCGCGCCGTTTTCGCCGATAAGCGCCGTCACTTTGCCGGGCCACAGCGCAAGCTGCACGTTCTCAAGAGCACGTACGCCGGGGAACACCTTGGTGATGCCAGAAAGCTGTAGCAATGGGGTCATGATAGTTCTCCGTTTGGTTCACCCTCACCCCGACCCTCTCCCTTTGGGAGAGGGCTAGGGTGAGGGGGGAAAGGATCAAAAGATTTTCGAGAACTTATCAATATTGCTGGCATCGTAGACGAACGGCTCGGCCATCGCGCCGTTGCCGTCCGCATCCAGCTTCACTTTGCCCAGTTTGCCCATGCTGGCCTCACCTTTCGTGGCCGTGCCTTTCACCAGATCGTCCGCTAAGTAAGTCGCGGCATAGCCCAGGTCAATCGGGTTCCAGATGGCAAAGCTCTTGCTCGCGCCGGATTTCACCGCGCCCGCCATCTCAGACGGCAGGCCTAAACCGGTGACGTACACTTTGCCAATCTTGCCCTGGTCCTTCACCGCCTGCGCGGCAGCCACAATGCCCACGGACGACGGCGAGACGATGACTTTCAGCTCCGGGTAGGTTTTCAGCAGGCCGACCGCTTCGCGGTAGCTTTTGTCAGAGAGATCGTCTCCGTAGGCCACGGTCACCAGATTGACGGACGGGTACTTCGGCAGCACCTTTTTCATCTCCGCAATCCAGGTGTTCTGGTTGGTGGAGGTTGGCGTGGCGCTCAGCACCGCTACTTCGCCCTTCTCCACGTTCAGCGCTTTCAGGGCATCGGCGGCGAGCTTGACGTTGGTTTCGCCAATCAGGGCGTTATTGGACGGGTTGAGATGGATCTGACGCCCGGCTTTCGCCACCCCGGAATCCCACGACACAACCTTAATGCCGCGCTGCATCGCTTTTTTCAGCACCGGCACGACGGCGTCCGGATCGTTCGCGGAAATTGCGATCGCATCCACGCCCTGGGCGATCAGCCCGTTCAGCACCTCGATCTGCGCTTCCGCCGTGGTGGTGGTCGGGCCGGTATAAATCACTTTTACATCGCCTAACTCTTTGGCCGCCTCCTGCGCGCCGACGTTCGCTGCCTCGAAGAATCCATTCCCTAAGGACTTCGCCACCAGGGCGATTTTCACTTCTGCTAAAGCGGAACCGGACAACGCCAGAGCGGCAACGGTGAGGATCAAGCTTGCTTTTATTTTCATTGCTTTTACTCCACTGACTTGAGTTAGTTGTAGGGATTGCAGGTGGTTTTCGCCCCGTCTCGGTGAGCGGGGCGCGATGTTGTTATTGGTACAGATCTAACGCCGACTGCATCGGGGTGACGCCAAAGCGTTTGCCCAGGGCAATCAGCTCTTCCCGGGTGATGGTCTGCTTCATGCTGCCCATGGAATAGACCTTCACCAGCACCTCCGCGGATTTCTCGGCGGTGTCGATCAGGCCGAAGGTTTCATCCAGTGTCGGGCCGCTGCCGAAGACGCCGTGGAACGGCCACAGCACCAGTGAGTGCTTCTGCATGTCCGTCGCGGTCGCCTGGCCGATTTCGTCGGTACCCGGCACCATCCACGGCAGAATGCCGACGCCGTCCGGGAACACCACCAGACACTCGGTGCTGCCTTCCCACAGTTTGCGGGTGAAGAAATCAGAATTATTTTCCAGCACGTAGGTCAGGGCGATCAGGTTGGTGGCGTGGCAGTGCATGATTACGCGGTCCTTGCCATTGGTCGCCTTAATGCGCTCGCAGTGGGAGAGGAAGTGCGCCGGCAGTTCGGATGTCGGTACCGCGTCGTCCGTCAGTCCCCAGAGAATGTGGTAACCCGCGCCGTCGCTGTCCACCTTCACCACGCCGAGGTTGGCTTCCGGGTCCAGCTGTACGTTGCGGAAAAACTTCCCGGAACCGGTGACGATAAACGGCGTGTTGGCGAGCAGCGGCATCGGCTGGCTCAGGGCGATATAGCGCGGCTTCTGGTGGAAATCGGAGGCAAATGGCTCGATATCCGCGTCGTCCAGGCGTAGCGTCAGGTTGCCGCCGTTGCGCTCATCCCAGCCCTTGAGCCAGGCGTCAGAGGTGGCTTTGATCATGCCCTGGACGAACCAGGAAGTGGTGATGGTCTGCATACTGTAGTTCCTTTGAAAATGCCGGGTGGCGTTACGCTTACCCGGCCTGGTCTTATCTGTAGGCCCGGCAAGCAACGCGCCGCCGGGCGATGTTTTTTACTGACGAGCGGCAAGAACCTCTTTCTCATACGCCCGCACGTTATCCAGCCACTGGCTGCCCGCAGGTGCATCGTGACGCTGGCAGTACATCTCCCACACCGCCTGCCACGGCAGGGATTTCTGCTCTTCCAGCAGCGCCAGGCGCGCGGTGTAGTCGCCGTTTTCTTCCAGCTGTTTCAGGGCGGCGACAGGCTCCAGCAGCGCGCGCAGCAGGGCTTTCTTCATGTTACGGGTGCCGATAACCCACGCCGCGATGCGGTTGATGGAGGCGTCGAAGAAGTCGAGGCCGATATGTACGCGGTCAAAGAGGTTGTGGCGGATGATTTCGCTGGCAATGGCCTGGGTTTCGTCATCCAGCAGCACCACGTGGTCGCTGTCCCAGCGCACCGGGCGGCTGACGTGCAGCAGAAGGCGCGGCACGTAGAGCATGGCGGCGGAGATCTTGTCGGAGATGACTTCCGTTGGGTGGAAGTGGCCAGCATCCAGGCACAGCGCGGTCTGGCGGCTGGTGGCATAACCCATGTAGAACTCGTTTGAGCCCACGGTGTAGCTCTCTGCGCCAATGCCGAACAGCTTGCTCTCGACGGCGTCGATGTGGTGCGCCGGGTCCAGCTTCTCGCTGATGGCTTCATCCAGCGCGGCCAGCAGGCGCTGACGCGGGGCCAGTCGGTCTACGGTGATGTCCTTCATGCCGTCCGGGATCCAGATATTCATTACCGATGGCGTGCCAAGCTGCTCGCCAAAATAAGCCGAGACGCGGCGGCTGGCTTTGACATGGTCGATCCAGAACTGGCGGATTTCATCGTTGGCATGCGCAAGGGTAAACCCGTCCGCGCTCAGCGGGTGCGAGAAGCAGGACGGGTTAAAATCCAGACCCAGCCGGTTGGCTTTCGCCCACGCCACCCAGTTCGTAAAGTGTTCCGGTTTGATTTCGTTACGCGCGACCGGCTCATCGGATTCGAGATAAATGGCGTGCAGGTTCAGGCGCTTTGGCCCGGGGATCAGGCTCAGCGCCAGCTCCAGATCCGCACGCAGTTCGGTGGCGTTGCGCGCTTTGCCAGGATAGTTACCCGTGGCCTGAATACCCCCCGTCAGGGAACCGCCCGGGTTCTCGAAACCGGCGACATCATCACCCTGCCAGCAGTGCATGGAGACGGGCAGACGATCGAGCTGGCGCAGCGCCTCTTCGACATCCACGCCGACGGCGGCGAAACGCTGTTTAGCCAGGTCCCAGGCTTGTTCAAGTTGAGTGGTCATGCGCAAAGCTCCTTAGTCAGTCGTTTTTGCTGAAACTGCGCCCGGTAGCGGGCAATTTCATGGCAGGGATGGGGGGTGAAGGTGGTCAGGCTGTTATTCGCCGTCACCACCGAACGGAAATCGTCGACGTTGGACAGTTCGTCCAGGGTCATCAGCTGAATGCCGATATTGCCGAGCGTGGAGGCTTCAATCGGACCTGCCACCACGGTAATGCCGCATGCATCCGCGCAGAGCTGGTTCAGCAGTTGGTTCTGGCAGCCGCCGCCCACGATATGCAGTTGTGTGAACGGTTTGCCGCGAAGGTCAGCCAGCTCGCTCAGGATGTCGGCATACAGCAGGGCGAGACTGTCAAAAATGCAGCGTGCCAGCTCGGCGGGGCGGGAAGGTACCGGCTGCCCCGCTTCAAAACAGGCGGCCTGGATTTCGGCGCTCATGTGCGCCGGGTTGATAAAGCGGTCATCGTTCGGGTTAATCAGGAAGGTACAGGCCTTCAGCGTTTCGGTTTCGGCGATAAGCTCGGGCAGGTCGGTGATGTTCTGCTCTTTCAGCACCCGCTGGAGCAGCCACAGGCCCATGATGTTCTTCAGCACCCGGTAGCGCCCTTCGGCACCGCCTTCGTTGGTGATGTTCGCGGCCAGCGCGGCATCGCTGGTGTAGGGCGTTTTGCTCTCAAAGCCCATCAGCGACCAGGTGCCGGATGAGAGGTAGGCCGCATCTTTGCCGGCGAGCGGCGAGGCAATGACCGCGCTCGCGGTGTCGTGGCTGGCGACGGCGACAACGGGGATTTTATTCCCCTGCGGGCAAAGCCAGTGGCCGATCACATTGCCCGGATGGGTTGGCGCGCCAAACCAGGACGGCGAGGCGCCCGTCCAGGCCAGCAGATGTTCATCCCAGTTATCGGTGTTGATGTTGACCAGCTGCGTGGTGGTGGCGTTGGTGTATTCCCAGTTCATGTTGCCGGTCAGACGGTAGCTTAAGTAGTCCGGGATCAGCAGCGCATGCGCCACCTTTTCGACCAGCTCTGGCTGTTGCTCAACCAGCGCGCGCAGCTGATACAGCGTGTTAAACGGCAGAAACTGAATGCCGCTGCGACCATAGATGTTCTCCTTGCCAAGCTGGGCGATGGCGTGCGCCATTAGCCCATCGGTGCGGCTGTCGCGGTAGGAGACGGGCAGGCCGACGCGTTCGCCGTGACGGTCCAGCAGTACGTAATCCACACCCCAGGTATCAATGCCGATACTGTCGATGCGAATACCGTCTTCGCAGACGTTGTGAAGTCCGGTGCGGATCTCTGCTTCCAGGGCGTCGATATCCCAGGTAACAAAACCGTCCTGTTTTTGCAGACAATTGGCGAAACGGTGCATTTCGCGAAGCGTAAGGGTGTGCAGGTCGCAGTCCCAGGTGGCGAGCATTACACGGCCGCTGGATGCGCCTAAATCGACAGCCACACAATGGCGAAAAGTCATGGTCGGGTCCTTTCTTAAGTCATTAGCGAGGAGTGTAAGAAAGGGAAGAAATAGCCACCTTCTCGCCACTGACAGCCCAAATCTCGCGCTGGCAAGAAAGCAAAGATGAACGTGAGGGAGTTCACAGTTTCCAGTAATGGCGGGGTTTGCAGGCAGTGTGACGCTGACCGCATTTCCCGATCTTTCCGCCTGTTTCTTGAAAAACCGACAGCTTTTGCGCGGTTTGCTGTCAAAAATTTAAGGTGAGCGTGAAAGGCCTTAATTACTATTTTGAGAACTTTTCTCATTGGTGGGGGCCGTTATGACCGTACTGCACAGCGTCGATTTTTTTCCTACGGGGGCTTCGCCGGTCGCGATTGAGCCACGGCTGCCTCAGGCTGCGTTCCCGGAGCATCATCATGATTTTCATGAAATTGTGATTGTTGAGCACGGAACGGGCATCCACGTGTTTAACGGTCAGCCGTATACCATCAGCGGCGGTACGGTGTGCTTCGTGCGCGATCACGACAGGCACCTGTATGAACATACCGACAACCTGTGCCTGACCAATGTGCTCTATCGTTCTCCGGATGCGTTCCAGTTTCTTTCCGGGCTGAATCAGCTGTTGCCGCAGGAGAAGGACGGCCATTATCCGTCGCACTGGCGGGTGAATCAGTCCACGTTGCAGCAGGTGCGTCAGCTGGTGAGCCAGATGGAGCAGAGCGAGGATGGACAGGAGACGCACGCCATTGCTACCCGCGAGCTGCTGTTTATGCAGCTGCTGGTGCTGCTGCGGCGCAGCAGCCTGGTGGAAGGGCTGGAAAATAACGACGCGCGCCTGAATCAGCTGATGGCATGGCTGGAAGATCATTTCGCCGAAGATGTCTGCTGGGAAACGCTGGCGGATGACTTTTCGCTCTCGCTGCGCACGCTGCATCGTCAGCTCAAGCAGCATACCGGCCTGACGCCGCAGCGTTACCTTAACCGTCTGCGCCTGATCAAAGCGCGTCACCTTTTACGTCATACCGACGAAAGCGTCACCGATATCGCCTATCGCTGCGGTTTCGGCGACAGTAACCACTTTTCGACGCTGTTTCGCCGGGAGTTTAGCTGGTCGCCGCGCGATATTCGTCAGGGGAAAGACGCGTTGCTTCAGTAACGCGAGGGCAGTCACCGTTTTTTTGCTGCAAAAAGGCTAATAATGTCCGGTTATTCGCCGTAGAGGTTGTGGTGTGGCTGCTCAGCTCATTCTTCGCAAAGATGATTTTTTTGCCTCCGCGAGTCAGGCCGTCGCGGTGGCCGACCGCTACCCGCAAAACGTCTTCGCCGAGCACACCCACGAGTTTTGCGAGCTGGTGCTGGTGTGGCGGGGCAATGGCCTGCACGTCCTCAACGACCGTCCCTACCGCATCACGCGCGGAGACCTGTTCTACATCCGCGCTGAAGACAAACACTCCTACGCCTCGGTTAACGATCTGGTGTTGCAGAACGTCATCTATTGCCCCGACAGACTTAAACTGAATGTCGACTGGGCGGGCAATATCCCCGGTTTTCATAATGCCAGAGGCGAACCGCACTGGCGCTTAAGCAGCAACGGCATGGCTCAGGTGCGCCAGACGATTTCCCAGCTGGAGCAGGAGAGCCAGAAGAGCGATCCGGCGGCTAACCAGATGTCGGAGCTGCTTTTCGCCCAGCTGGTGATGACCCTGAAGCGCCATCGTTACGCTACGGATAATCCCTCTGCCACCATGCAGGAAGCGCTGCTGGATAAGCTCATCACCCGGCTTGCGGGCAGTCTGAACAAGAGTTTCGTGCTGGAAAAATTCTGCGAGCAGGAGCAGTGCAGCGAGCGCGCGCTGCGCCAGCAGTTCCGCACCCAGACGGGGATGACGGTCAACCACTATCTGCGCCAGCTGCGCATCTGCCACGCCCAGTACCTGTTACAGCATACGGAGCTGATGGTGAGTGAAGTGGCGATGCGCTGCGGCTTTGAGGACAGTAACTACTTTTCGGTGGTGTTTAACCGTGAGGTGGGGATGACGCCGGTTCAGTGGCGTCATCGCAGTCGAAAGGCAGCGTAATCAGTTCGCCATGCCGAGGCCGACGATATTGGCCGCAATGATAATCACCACGCAGCCCAGGCTCAGCACGCCAACCGGACGACGCCCGGCGTTGTTCCACTCTTTCAGCACCAGCCCAACCAGCCCGCCGCACAGCACGTAGAAGCTCATGTGCAGCATCCAGCTCATGTAGTCATACTGCGCCGGAATACTGGCGTGACCCCAGGCGTAGAAGAAGAATTGCAGATACCACATCAGGCCGCCAAGGGCGGAGAGCAGGACGTTGGTGACGATCAGCGGTTTTGCCAGCGAGAAGTCGGCTTTTACCGACAGGTTGTTCACTTTTGCCAGACGAATAAAGCAGAAGCCGAGGTTTACCAGCGCGCCGCCGCCCATGATCACCACGTAGCTTGGCAGGGCAACGTACAGCGGATCGACGCCCAGCGCCGCAGCGGCGTCGTGCATCGGTTTGGCGGCATTCATGGCGAACGACATGCCCGCCGAGAAGATGCCGCACATCACCGCCAGCAGCAGCCCTTTCTTCAGGTTGAACTCTTCGGCTTTGATGCCCATCTTGCGTTCTTTCAGCTGGCCCGCGCGGGTGACGATGCCCACGCCGATCACCGCCACCAGCACGCCCAGCAGGGTCATTCGCCCTCCCTGGGTGTTGATCAGCACATCGAAGTTGCCGTTGAGGATTGGCGTCATCAGGGTGCCAACAATCAACGTTATGCCAATCGCGATGCCAATCCCCATCGACATGCCGAGGTAGCGCATGGTGAGGCCGTAGTTGATATTACCGATGCCCCACATCGCGCCGAACAGGAATACCGGCAGCAGGGTGGAGGCGTTGAAGGAGGAGAAGTAGCCCCAGAAATCGGGCAGCAGCATGGCGCTGATTGTCCACGGCAAAATCAGCCAGGACACGGTACCGCCAACGGACCACATGGTTTCCCATGACCAGCCTTTCACCTTTTTAAACGGGGCATAGAAACAGGCTGCACTGGCCGCGCATATCAAATGCCAGAAGATACCCATCGTAATCGCATGATTCATTTTTACATCCTCATCGTTTTTATAGCCGGAGGCTTCCCGCCGACTTGATGAGTGTAAAAATGAGGCGGTTTGGGAACCTTCAGAAGGTTGCCGCACTTTTGTTCAGGATGGCAATCAGCACGTTAAACACGTGAGCAGACTCACAATTCCTTCATTTCTCAAAAACCGAATAACCTTATAAAAACTACGGCATTGATAATCATTTTCAATATCATTTAATTAACTATAATGAACCAACTGCTTACGCGGCATTAACAGCTGTGCCGCCCGACAATAATGGAGAGGATTATGAGTTATACACTGCCATCCCTGCCGTATGCCTACGACGCACTGGAACCGCATTTCGACAAGCAGACGATGGAAATCCATCACACTAAACACCACCAGACCTACGTGAACAACGCGAATGCTGCGCTGGAAAGCCTGCCAGAGTTCGCTAATCTGCCTGTTGAAGAGCTGATCACCAAACTGGACCAGCTGCCAGCAGACAAGAAAACCGTGCTGCGCAACAACGCGGGCGGTCACGCTAACCACAGCCTGTTCTGGAAAGGCCTGAAAACCGGCACCACCCTTCAGGGCGACCTGAAAGCGGCTATCGAGCGTGACTTCGGTTCCGTTGACAACTTCAAAGCGGAATTCGAAAAAGCCGCTGCAACCCGTTTCGGCTCTGGCTGGGCGTGGCTGGTTCTGAAAGGTGACAAACTGGCGGTCGTTTCTACCGCTAACCAGGATTCCCCGCTTATGGGTGAAGCTATCTCTGGCGCATCCGGCTTCCCAATTCTGGGTCTGGACGTGTGGGAACACGCTTACTACCTGAAGTTCCAGAACCGTCGCCCTGACTACATCAAAGCCTTCTGGGACGTGGTGAACTGGGACGAAGCAGCAGCGCGTTTCGCCGCTAAAAAATAAGGTTGCATTGACGCCTGTGAGAAGCGAGTCTGATGACTCGCTTTTTTTGTATCTGAAGGAGTGGAGATGCATTACCCGGTGAATGTGTTTACAGGCAAGGTAAGGGAGTACGAAGGCAGCCGCCCGAGTGCCATCGCCAAAGTGCAGGTCGACGGTGAGCTGACGTTGACCGATCTCGGGCTTGCGGGTGACCAGCAGGCTGAAAAGAAAATCCACGGCGGGCCCGATCGCGCGCTGTGCCATTATCCGCGCGAGCACTATCAGCACTGGAAAACCGAATTTCCTGAACAGGCTGACCTCTTCGTCGCCCCCGCGTTTGGCGAAAATCTCTCAACGGAGGGGCTGACGGAGAAGAACGTCTTTATCGGCGATATTTACCGCTGGGGCGATGCTTTGATTCAGGTCACCCAGCCGCGCTCACCGTGCTTTAAGCTTAATTACCATTTCGGCATTCAGGATATGTCGGCCCAGTTGCAAAACGCGGGTAAAACCGGCTGGCTGTATCGCGTTGTGCAGGCGGGACAGGTTTCGGCGGATGCGCCGCTTGAGCTGGCTTCGCGTTTGAGTGAGGTGTCGGTGTACGAGGCCTGCGCAATTGCCTGGCATATGCCGTTTGATGACGATCAGTATCACCGTCTGCTGTCAGCGGCGGGATTATCCACCAGCTGGACCAGAACGATGCAGAAGCGGCGGATAAGCGGCAAGATCGAGAGCAGTTCGCGGAGATTATGGGGGAAATAGTTCCCGCAGAAAGTAGGCCGGGTAAGGCGAAGCCGCCACCCGGCACATACGGTTACGAACGCTTATACAGCGGCAGCCACAGCGTTAACCTGAGCCCGCCCAGCGGGCTGTCATCGGCTTTCACCCAGCCACGGTGCTGTTGCATGGCGGTTTCAACAATCGCCAGACCCAGTCCCGTACCGCCCGATTCCCGGTCGCGCGCCTCGTCGGTACGGTAGAACGGACGGAAAATCTGCTCGCGATCTTCCGGGCTGACGCCAGGACCGTCGTCGTCGACGATGACGGTTATCCCGTCTTTATCCACCGAGAACGCCACCTCAATCTTCGTGTGCGAGTAGCGCAGGGCGTTACGCACGATATTCTCCAGCGCGCTTTCCAGCGTGTTGGGGTTACCGTAGAGCGGCCACGGGCCCGGCGGGAAGTTGACGGTGAACGATTTGCCCATCTGCTCCGCTTCGAACGCCGCGTTGTCCAGCACCTCATGCCAGAGGTGATTGGCTTTCACCGTTTCGCTCACCAGCGCGTTTTTCTGCTGATTGCGCGACATCACCAGCAGATCGTTTATCATGCTGTCCAGGCGATGCGCTTCCGTCTCAATACGCTCCAGCTCTTTGCTCTCACCGCTGCGGCGGCGCAGCAGGGCGGTACCCAGCTGTAAGCGCGTGAGCGGCGTCCGCAGCTCGTGGGAGATATCCGACAGCAGGCGTTGCTGCGCGGTCATCATGCGGTCAAGAGCAGAGACCATCTGGTTAAAACTGGTTCCGGCGGCCAGGAACTCCTGCGGCCCGGATTCCAGCTCCGGATGCTGCCTCAGGTTGCCCTGCGCCACTTCGTCCGCCGCATTTTTCAGCTTACGCGCCGGTTTCGCCAGGCTCCACGCCAGCCATAATAGCAGCGGGGAACTGACCAGCATCGTGACAATCAACAGCAAAAGCGGACGGTCAAACAGCAGGTTGATGAAGTCGGACTGGGAACTGCTCGCAGGGCGAATCAGGTAGAGCTGATAATTGTCTTCCCCATCCCGCACCGAGAAAGGACCGACCATCTCTACCCGACCATATTTCTTTTTCTGTGGGTGATCGGCATTATCCGCCTGGCCAATAAAGTTGCGGATAATCTGCATTTCATTGCGATCGGCCCCAATCACGCGGCCTTCACTGGTGACCAGTAAAAGACGTTGTCCGGGGGGCGCCCACTTGTCGATAGCGCGAAACAACCTGCGCCACCACATTAAATCGTTCGGCGGATCGTTTGCCAGCTCCGCTTCCACGTGCTGCTCGATCATCACGCCCTGACGTTGCTCGCTGTCGAGTAGCTCCGTCATCTGGCGTGAGTCGAGTTTTGGCAACATCAAAACGAGCATTAAAACCAGTGCCAGCGTCAGCCAGAAGATGGCGAAGATGCGGGCGGTTAAGCTGCCTATCATGAAGCGGAAACCATCAGATAACCGCGACCACGCAGGGTTTTGAACCAGGGATGACCGTCTTTACGCTCCGGCAGCTTACGGCGCAGGTTCGAGATATGCATGTCGATGGCGCGGTCAAACGGGGTGAGGCGTTTGCCCAGCACTTCCTGGCTTAAGTGTTCACGCGACACCACCTGGCCGAGATGCTGCGCCAGCAGATACAGCAGGGTGAACTCGGTGCCGGTTAGCTCCAGCGTTTCACCGTCGAAGCTCGCTTCCTGGCGGCCCGGGTTCAGGCTCAGGGAGTCCACTTCCAGCGTAGGTGAGCTGTTGTCGGTATTCTGCTGCTGCTCGCTCCAGTGAGAGCGGCGCAGGATCGCGCGAATACGGGCCACCAGTTCACGGTCGTTGAACGGCTTAGGTAAATAGTCATCCGCACCCAGCTCAAGGCCGAGTACGCGGTCAAGCTCGCTGCCGCGTGCGGTCAGCATAATGACGGGGGTCTGGTGTGTCTGGCGAAGCTCTTTCAACGTATCAATACCGTTTTTCTTCGGCATCATGACGTCGAGCAAAAGTAAATCGATGCTGTCGTCAAGGAGACTCAGCGCCTGCTCGCCATCATGGGCAACCAGGACGTTGAAACCTTCCATGTCGAGCAACTCCTTTAAAAGAGATGTGAGCTCTCGGTCATCATCAACTAACAGGATTTTATTCATTGTTTAAATACCTCCGAGGCAGAAATTACGACATCAAGGCTATCTAATCCATGACTTTACGTTGTTTTACACCCCCTGACGCATGTTTGCAGCCTGAATCGTAGACTGTCTCTCGTTGAATCGCGACACGAAAGATTTTGGGAGCAAGTGATGCGCAAAGTTACCGCTGCCGTCATGGCCTCAACGCTGGCCTTCAGTGCGTTTAGCCAGGCTGCTGTAGCTATCATCAGCGATAACGGTTCCTCAGCAGAGGGCGCAACGCAGCACAGCAGCCAAAGCCATATGTTTGACGGCATAAGTTTAACCGAACATCAGCGTCAACAGATGCGAGATCTGATGCAGAGGGCAAGACACGACCAGCCCCCTGTTAATGTTAGCGAAATGGAGACAATGCATCGCCTTGTCACCGCAGAAAATTTTGACGAAAGCGCTGTACGCGCTCAGGCCGAAAAAATGGCGCAGGAACAGGTTGCCCGCCAGGTAGAGATGGCGAAGGTTCGCAACCAGATGTTCCACCTGCTAACGCCCGAGCAGCAAGCGGTTTTGAATACCAAACATCAGCAACGTATGAACCAGTTGCGTGAGGTTGCACGGATGCAGCGAAGCTCAGATATGACGCTTTTCAGTAGCAATAGCAGTACCCGTAGTAACCAGTAAACCCTGTTTTCCTTGCCATAGACACCATCCCTGTCTTCCCCCACATGATGTGGGGGTTTTTTTTGCCCATCGTTCCGGTTTGTTAACGCTTTATTCATCCTTTCACTCCACCACCATCCGTTATACTAGCGCCATGGCATGACAGGAGTGTTTATGAATCAATCCTATGGACGGCTGGTAAGCCGGGCCGCAATAGCCGCGACGGTGATGGCGTCGTGTTTACTGATCATTAAAATTTTCGCGTGGTGGTACACCGGATCGGTCAGTATTCTGGCGGCGCTGGTGGACTCACTGGTGGATATTGCCGCCTCGCTGACCAACCTGCTGGTGGTGCGCTACTCGCTGCAACCGGCGGATGAAGAGCATACGTTTGGCCACGGCAAAGCGGAATCGCTGGCGGCGCTGGCACAAAGCATGTTTATTTCGGGCTCTGCGCTTTTCCTGTTTTTGACCGGCATTCAGCATCTTGTTTCGCCGTCACCAATGAACGATCCGGGCGTTGGCGTGGTCGTAACGGTAGTTGCACTTATAAGCACACTTGTTCTTGTAACGTTCCAGCGCTGGGTTGTACGCAAAACACAAAGCCAGGCTGTACGGGCCGATATGCTTCATTATCAGTCTGATGTTATGATGAATGGGGCTATTCTTATTGCGCTTGGTCTGGCCTGGTATGGCTGGCATCGGGCCGATGCGTTGTTTGCGTTAGGGATAGGGATCTATATTTTATACAGCGCCTTGCGGATGGGGTATGACGCGGTACAGTCGCTTCTTGACCGTGCGCTTCCGGATGCAGAACGTGATGAAATTTATGCCATCGTGACCAACTGGCCCGGCGTCAGTGGTGCTCACGATCTTCGTACGCGGCAGTCAGGGCCGACCCGCTTTATTCAGATTCATTTGGAAATGGAAGACAACCTGCCACTGGTTCAGGCGCATATGGTCGCTGAACAGGTGGAGCAGGCGATTTTGCAGCGTTTCCCTGGGTCAGACGTCATTATTCACCAGGATCCGTGTTCTGTCGTACCCAGGGCGTTTTGAGCTTTCGTAATTCGTTGTAAAAAAGTGAGCCAGAGCAGCATTTTGTGGATAAATTACCACCATATGGCCTGACCTGAATCAATTCAGCTGGAAGGGATTGATATACTATTTGCAGTATTCGACGGTTGAACAGTTTCTTCCGGCAGCAGATTTCAATTTTGCATTCCTAAGTTCAGAGGTAGTCATGATTAAGAAAATCGGTGTGTTGACAAGCGGCGGTGATGCGCCGGGCATGAACGCGGCAATCCGTGGGGTTGTCCGTGCAGCGCTGACGGAAGGTCTGGAAGTTTTTGGTATCTATGACGGTTACCTGGGTCTGTATGAAGACCGCATGGTTCAGCTCGACCGCTACAGCGTGTCTGACATGATCAACCGTGGCGGTACTTTCCTCGGTTCTGCACGCTTCCCGGAATTCCGTGACGAACACATCCGTGAAGTGGCTATCGAAAACATGAAAAAACGGGGTCTGGATGCGCTGGTGGTTATCGGCGGCGACGGCTCCTACATGGGTGCAAAACGTCTGACTGAAATGGGCTTCCCGTGCATCGGCCTGCCTGGCACCATCGACAACGACATTAAAGGCACCGACTACACCATCGGTTACTTCACCGCGCTGGGTACCGTTGTGGAAGCGATTGACCGCCTGCGTGACACCTCTTCCTCTCACCAGCGTATTTCCATTGTTGAAGTGATGGGCCGTTACTGCGGTGACCTGACTCTGGCGGCGGCAATTGCCGGTGGCTGTGAGTTCGTGGTGGTGCCGGAAGTGGAATTCAGCCGTGAAGATCTGGTCGCTGAAATCAAAGCTGGTATCGCGAAAGGCAAAAAACATGCGATCGTTGCCATCACCGAGCACATCTGTGACGTTGACGAGCTGGCGAAGTACATCGAAACCGAAACCAAACGCGAAACCCGCGCGACCGTTCTGGGTCACATTCAGCGTGGCGGTTCCCCAGGCCCGTACGACCGTATCCTGGCGTCCCGCATGGGCGCGTACGCGATCGAGCTGCTGCTACAGGGCCACGGCGGCCGCTGCGTCGGTATCCAGAACGAGAAACTGGTTCACCATGACATCATCGACGCCATTGAAAACATGAAGCGTCCGTTCAAAGGTGACTGGCTGGACTGCGCGAAAAAACTGTACTGATTGGCTCTGTTGCCCGGTGGTGACAAGGTAAATGCAAAACGGTAACCCAAGGGTTACCGTTTTTTATGGTTGCTCCCTCTCCCGTGGGAGAGGGTTGGGGTGAGGGCATCAGGCCGCTCATTCATTTTTTTATTCCTTCACGTTATAGCCAATCTTTTTTTATTCTTTAATCATCGATTAGCTTTCTGGCACGCTGCATTCATCAAAACACTACACAAGAGAGCTGGGCGATGAATAAATGGGGCGTGGGGTTAACATTATTGCTGGCATCAACCAGCGTTCTGGCAAAGGACATTCAGTTACTGAATGTGTCGTACGATCCGACGCGTGAACTGTACGACCAGTACAACAAAGCTTTCGCGGCGCACTGGAAACAGGAAACCGGCGATAACGTGGTGGTTCGCCAGTCTCACGGCGGTTCCGGTAAGCAGGCGACATCGGTGATCAACGGTATCGAAGCCGACGTGGTGACCCTGGCGCTGGCTTATGACGTGGATGCGATCGCGGAGCGTGGCCGTATCGACAAAAACTGGATCAAGCGCCTGCCGGACAACTCTGCGCCATACACCTCGACCATCGTCTTCCTGGTGCGCAAAGGCAACCCGAAACAGATTAAAGATTGGAACGACCTGATTAAGCCTGGCGTGTCTGTCATTACCCCGAACCCGAAAAGTTCCGGCGGCGCACGCTGGAACTACCTGGCGGCCTGGGGCTACGCGCTGCACCACAACAACGGCGATCAGGCCAAAGCACAGGACTTCGTCAAAGCACTGTTTAAAAACGTCGAAGTGCTGGACTCCGGCGCGCGCGGCGCAACCAACACCTTCGTCGAGCGCGGCATCGGCGACGTGCTGATCGCCTGGGAAAACGAAGCCCTGCTGGCGACCAACGAGCTGGGTAAAGACAAGTTCGAGATCGTCACCCCGAGCGAATCCATCCTCGCTGAGCCGACCGTCTCCGTCGTCGATAAGGTTGTTGATAAGAAGGGCACCAAAGCGGTGGCGGAAGCCTACCTGAAGTACCTCTACTCACCGGAAGGGCAGGAAATTGCGGCGAAAAACTTCTACCGCCCACGCGATGAGGCCGTCGCGAAGAAATACGAAAACGCCTTCCCGAAACTGAAGCTGTTTACTATCGATGATGTTTTTGGCGGCTGGACCAAAGCGCAGAAAGAGCACTTCTCTAACGGCGGCACCTTCGACCAGATCAGCAAGCGCTAAGCGTTTTACAAAGAACGACACGGTAACCCGGTGTGAGAAATCCGCCGGGTTTTTTATTTGGTCATCATTTTGCGTTACTCTTTTGCCTCTATTGAAAACAGGGAACGCGTTGTGAAAAAAATTATCTTACTGATTCTGATCGTTATCGCCCTTGCCGCAGGCGGCGTGTACTGGATGAAAGCGGGTAATCCGAATGCGTTGCGTCATATCGTTCTCGACCAGTGTGTGCCCAACCAGCTGCATAACCGTAACCCGGCACCGTGCGCGCAGGTGAAGCCAGATGCGGGCTACGTGGTGTTCAAAGACCGCAACGGACCGTTGCAATACCTGCTGATGCCCACGTACCGTATCAACGGCACTGAAAGCCCGCTGCTGACAGAGCCGCAGACACCGAATTTCTTCTGGCTGGCATGGCAGTCTCGTCATTTTATGAGCATGAAACGAGGGGCCGACGTGCCTGACAGCGCCGTTTCGCTAACCATCAACTCCCCGACCGGGCGCACGCAAAACCATTTTCATATCCACATCTCCTGTCTGCGCCCAGACGTGCGCGAGAAGCTGAACGCGTCGCAGGGGCAAATCAGCACCCAGTGGTTACCGCTTCCGGGCGGGCTGGAAGGGCATGAATACCTTGCCCGTCGGGTGACGGAGAACGAACTGGTGCAGCGCAGCCCGTTTATGATGCTGGCGGAAGAGCTGCCAGAAGCGCGCGACCATATGGGACGCTTCGCGCTGGCGATGGCGCAGCAGTCAGACGGCTCGTTTGTATTGCTGGCGACAGAGCGTAATTTGCTTACCTTTAACCGCGCGTCAGCTGAGGAATTGCAGGATCATCAATGCGATATCCTGAAGTGACCCCACCATAAATAGCGTTTACTCGCCCTGCCTGTCGCCGTAGACTTGCTGAAAAATTCTACAGGAGACAGGTATGTCGCTCTGGTTAACGCATCCTCTGCTGCTTCCCTCGCTGATCGTCGGCGTCACCATCGTGCTGTGGGCGACGTCGCTGTTGCCCGAATTTATCACCGCGCTGTTGTTTTTCACGGCGGCGATGACCGCCAGAATCGCCCCGCCGGAAGTGATCTTCGGCGGCTTCGCCTCGTCTGCCTTCTGGCTGGTGTTCAGCGGCTTTGTGCTGGGTGTGGCGATTCGGAAAACCGGCCTGGCGGACAGGGCCGCCCGGGCGCTGTCGGCAAAGCTTACCGACTCCTGGGTGCTGATGGTGGCAAGCGTTGTGCTACTGAGCTATGCCCTGGCATTCGTGATGCCGTCGAACATGGGACGTATTGCGCTTCTGATGCCGATTGTCGCCGCGATGGCGAAGCGGGCCGGCATTCCTGATGGCTCGCGGGCCTGGTTTGGCCTGGCGCTGGCGGTCGGGTTTGGCACCTTCCAGCTCTCGGCCACTAT
Organism: Enterobacter sp. JJBC; assembly: GCF_036936505.1. Classification (NCBI taxonomy): domain Bacteria; kingdom Pseudomonadati; phylum Pseudomonadota; class Gammaproteobacteria; order Enterobacterales; family Enterobacteriaceae; genus Enterobacter; species Enterobacter sp. JJBC. Next base: position 4,727,607 of record NZ_CP136935.1, on the reverse strand, counting down.
TTTGCCCGCCAACGTGCCCAACCTGGTGATGAGCGGCGCGGCGGAAGGCTCATACGGCATCCACCTGAACTATGTTCCGTATCTGCTGCTGCACACCCCGGTGCTGGGTATTCTCAAAGGCCTGATTCTGATTGGCCTGATCTGCTGGCTGTTCCCCGGCAACCCGAAACCGGCGAAGGATCTCGCGCCATCGGAACCGATGGGGCGTGACGAAAAACGGCTCGCCTGGCTGCTGGCGGTGGTGTTGACGATGTGGGTGACGGAGAGCTGGCACGGCGTAGGCCCAGCGTGGACAGGGCTGGCGGCCTCAGTCGTCGTTATGCTGCCGCGTATAGGTTTTATCACCGGGGAGGAGTTCTCGGCGGGGGTGAATATGCGTACCTGTATTTACGTCGCGGGTATACTCGGGCTGGCCATTACGGTAACGCAGACCGGTATCGGTTCGACCGTAGGTGAAGCGTTGCTCCATATCATGCCGCTGGATGCAGATCGCCCGTTTACCAGCTTCCTGGCGCTGACGGGGATCACCACGGCGCTCAACTTCATTATGACCGCCAATGGCGTTCCGGCGCTGTACACCACGCTGGCGCAGAGCTTCTCCGACGCGACCGGCTTCCCGCTGCTGTCGGTGATCATGATTCAGGTGCTGGGGTATTCCACGCCGCTGCTGCCGTATCAGGCGTCGCCAATTGTGGTGGCGATGGGCTTAGGGAAAGTGCCTGCGAAGGCGGGGATGCTGCTCTGTCTGGCGCTGGCGATTGCGACGTACCTGGTGCTGCTGCCGCTGGATTATTTGTGGTTTAGCGTATTAGGACGTTTGTAGTGGTTTTGTAGGGCGGGTTAGCGAAGCGCCACCCGCCACAAAGGCAATTACGCCTGCTTAGCCGCTTCTGCCGCTTTAACGATCACCGCGAAAGCGTCTGCTTTCAGGGATGCGCCGCCAACCAGCGCGCCATCGATGTCTGGCTGGGTGAACAGCTCAGCTGCGTTTGATGCGTTAACGGAACCGCCGTACTGGATGATGACCTGCTCCGCCACTTTCGCGTCTGCTTTCGCAATGTGGTCACGAATGAACTTGTGCACCGCCTGTGCCTGCGCTGGAGTTGCAGATTTGCCGGTACCGATCGCCCAGACTGGCTCGTATGCGATAACCGCGCCTTCGAACGCTGCCGCGCCCTGGGTTTTCAGCACAGCGTCGATCTGACGTGCGCACACTTCTTCGGTTTTACCCGCTTCGTTTTCTGCTTCGGTTTCACCGATGCACAGAACCGGGATCAGACCCTGCTCTTTCAGCACAGCGAATTTCTTCGCGATGAACTCGTCAGATTCTTTGTGGTAGGTGCGACGCTCAGAGTGGCCGATGATGATGTATTTCGCGCCGATGTCTTTCAGCATTTCAGCGGAGGTTTCACCGGTAAACGCGCCAGACAGGTTAACGTCAACGTTCTGCGCGCCCAGAATGATGTGGCTGCCGTCAGCGGCACGTTTAGCCAGATCCAGGTACATATCCGGCGGAGCGATAGCAACCGCGCAGCCGGTCACGCCAGCCAGCTCTTTACGCAGGTTAGCAACCAGTTCGTTTACCATGTGGCGGCTGCCGTTCAGTTTCCAGTTACCCATCACTAAAGGATGTCGCATTTCAATTCTCCACGCTCAATAAGCGAATTAAGGAATATGGCCACCCTTAAGGGCAGCATGGTCTGTGAATCAGTATAGAGATTTTCCCTCGAAAGGCTTTGCTTTTTGTCATTAATTCGCCCCCTCGAGTGCGTCTGATAGGGCCAGCTTAATCGGTTCAACCGCGAAGGTCAGCCCCTTTTCGCCGTTATCTGCGACGACATAGCGAACGGCACCTTCCGTATCGGCGTAATAGCGTTTGTTTTTCCCCGCGGTAAGTAGTTTTTGCAGCTTTTGCTGGCTTTGTGCTTTCGTGAAGGTGGGGGTAAAGGCGCGCAGAATAGCGCTCATGTACTCCAGCGCTTTCGCTTTCGCCGCTTTCTGCTCTGGGCCCTGAATCGGCAGCCAGGTGATCTGCATGCTTTTGATTTTTAACGTTCCGCGCTCAAGGGCGGTAGAGGCATACAGATTCTCGTTAATTTTGCTGGCCGCGCGGGTCAGGGTCGGCGTATCGCGGGCGCTGTCAATCGCTCGGAACTCTCCCAACGGAAGTGAGGGGTTTTCTTTGTTGAAGGCTTCGCGGAACTGGCTGATAGATTGATCGAAAGAGGGAGCGCCCGCCAGAAGATAGGGGGCGGTGACCGGGGAAGCCGTTTCCGTGGCGTACAGGGAAAAACTGGCGCACAGCATCGCTAAACACAAATAAAGAGAGTGTGCCGAACTTTTCATCAACATTGCCCCTGGCCGTCATTGCCCATGATTAAAACGATATCTGGTCGGCTTGTCAAAAGGTCACAACTCCAGGGTAAAATGCGGGCTAAACAATAATAAGGAACCTTACATGACCATACAGCAGTGGCTGTTTTCATTCAAAGGGCGTATTGGGCGCCGTGACTTCTGGATCTGGATTGCAACGTGGGTTGTCGCCATGCTGCTTCTGTTTTTTGTTGCCTACAACGCATGGCTGAGCACGCAAACCGCGGCATTTGCGCTGGTCTGTTTACTGTGGCCAACCGCCGCCGTGGTGGTGAAACGTCTGCACGATCGTGGCCGCTCCGGCGCATGGGCTTTCCTGATTATCCTGGCGTGGATGCTGGTGGCGGGGAACTGGTCATTGCTGCCCTCAATCCTCCCATGGGTGGTGGGCAGACTGCTGCCGACGGTTATCTTTGTGATGATGGTTGTCGAACTGGGCGCGTTTATCGGCACCCAGAGCGAGAACAAATATGGTAAAGATACCCTTGAGGTGAAGTACCGCTGATCACCAGTAGTGTTCAGCGGTCATGTGGCCCGGCCGGCGGCGAAGGTGCTTCGTCATCTGTCGGGTATCTTTCAGCAGCTGCTGCGTATCGCGTACCATCTGCGGGTTACCGCACAGCATCACATGGCTGGTTTCGGTATTCATCGGTAAACCCACCGCCTCTTCCAGCGCGCCGCTTTCAATCAACGCCGGAACGCGACCGGTTAACGAGCCAGCTGCGGTTTCGCGGCTGACCACCGTCTGAATTTTTAACTTTCCGCCATATCGCTGTTCCAGCGCCTGCATCTGCGGCAAATAGCTCAGGTCTGCGGCGTAGCGCGCGGCGTGAACCAGCACGATATTTTTAAAGCGCTCCAGATCTTTGCCGTATTGCAGAATGGAAAGATACGGGCCGATGGCCGTGCCGGTCGCCAGCATCCAGAGCGTGTCACAGTCGGGGATTTCATCCAGCACGAAGAACCCCGCCGCGTCGGAGACAATCTGCACTTCATCGCCTGGCTTCAGCGCAGCGAGGCGCGGGCTGAGCTTACCGTCCGGGACGGTGACCAGATAGAACTCAAGGTCCGGGTTATCAGGCGCATTAACGTAAGAGTAGGCGCGCTGTACGCGTTCACCGTCGATATCCAGCCCGAGTTTGGCAAACTGCCCGGCAGTAAACGGATGAACGGGAGCGTGCAGCGTGAGGCTAAATAGCGCATCGGTCCAGAACTGTACCTTTGTGACTTTACCTGTTACCCAGTCCGCCATGATCTTCTCCTGTGCTGTTTCTCTCTTCTATCTTCCGTACTTGTGGGAAACATTTCCAGCCCATTCGGGCCGGAAAGCTCTATCGATCAAACGGTTTTACAGAATGTGCGTCTGTACGTCCGGATCTTTACGATCGAGATAATGAATGGACTTAATGCGGCGAATAGTGCGGGATTTACCGCGGATCAGCAGGGTTTCAGTGGTGGCCATGTTGCCCTTGCGGGTGATGCCGTCCAGCAGATCGCCTTTGGTGATGCCGGTTGCGGAGAAGACCACGTTATCGCTGCGGGCCATCTCGTTTAGCGCGAGCACTTTATTGGCCTCGATGCCCATCGCCGCGCAGCGCGCCAGTTCGTCTGCACCAATGCGAAGGTTCTCGTCGCTGTCGCCTTTCACCTCATGGCGTGGCAGCAGACGCGCCTGCATATCGCCGTCCAGCGCGCGGATCACTGCCGCAGAGACCACACCCTCCGGCGCGCCGCCGATGCCGTAAAGCACGTCGACTTCGCTGTCAGGCATGCAGGTCAGAATAGAGGCGGCAACGTCGCCATCCGGAATAGCAAATACGCGCACGCCAAGCGTTTGCAGGTACGCGATGGTGGCGTCGTGGCGCGGTTTTGCCAGAATGGTCACGGTGAGTTCGCTGAGCGCTTTACCCAGCGCCGCAGCGATATTGCGCAGGTTGGCGTCCAGCGGCAGACTAAGGTCGATAGCGCCTTTAGCGCCAGGACCGACGATCAGCTTTTCCATATACATATCGGGCGCGTTGAGGAAGCAGCCCTTATCGCCCACCGCCAGTACCGCCAGCGCGTTGGCCTGGCCCATCGCCGTCATGCGCGTGCCTTCGATCGGGTCGACCGCGATATCCACCGCATCGCCTTTGCCGGTCCCGACCTTTTCACCGATGTAGAGCATCGGCGCTTCGTCGATCTCGCCTTCACCGATGACGATAGTGCCGTCGATGTTGACCTGGTTAAGCACAATGCGCATGGCGTGGACGGCTGCGCCGTCTGCGGTATTTTTGTCGCCACGGCCCAGCCACTTGTAGCCTGCGAGGGCGGCAGCTTCGGTGACGCGGGAAAACTCGATAGCAAGTTCACGTTTCATGAGGTACTCGTACAATCAAAAGGAATTGCACGAAGTTTATCACAGAGTGGGGAGGGTCGAGGGGACCGGTGCGGTTGGAGCCCCTCACCCTAACCCTCTCCCCAGGGGAGAGGGAATATAGGCTTACTCGTCGTGCTCTTCCCACGCCAGGGCACGTTTCACCGCTTTCTTCCAGCCGCTGTAGCGGTAGTTGCGCTCGGTGGTTTCGATGCCAGGACGGAATTCGCGTTCGATAACCGCTTTTTCCTGAAGCTCGTCGAGGTTTTGCCAGAAGCCAACCGCCAGACCTGCCAGATACGCCGCGCCCAGCGCCGTCACTTCTCGCACCTCAGGACGTTCAACGCGAGTGCCCAGAATGTCGGACTGGAACTGCATCAGAAAGTTGTTGGCTACTGCACCGCCGTCCACGCGCAGGGCGTGCAGACGAATGCCAGAGTCAGCCTGCATCGCTTCCAGCACGTCGCGCGTCTGGTAGGCGATGGATTCCAGCGTCGCGCGAATGATGTGGTTTGAGTTCACGCCGCGCGTCAGGCCGAAAATCGCGCCGCGGGCGTACGGATCCCAGTACGGTGCGCCCAGACCGGTGAACGCTGGCACCACGTACACGCCGTTGGTGTCTTTCACTTTGGTCGCGAAGTATTCGGAGTCAAACGCGTCGCTAATCAGCTTCATCTCGTCGCGCAGCCACTGAATGGAGGCACCCGCCATGAATACCGCGCCTTCCAGGGCATAGTTCACTTCGCCGCGCGGGCCGCAGGCGATGGTGGTCAGCAGACCGTTTTCTGATTTCACCGCTTTCTCGCCCGTGTTCATCAGCATAAAGCAGCCGGTGCCGTAGGTGTTCTTCGCCATCCCTTCTTTTACGCACAGCTGGCCGAACAGGGCTGCCTGCTGGTCACCGGCGATACCGGCGATAGGAATACGCGTGCCGCCTTTACCGCCAATGTTGGTCTGGCCGTACACTTCTGAAGATTTACGCACGTCTGGCAGCATCGCTCGCGGAATGTCCAGCGCGTCCAGCATCTTGTCATCCCACTCCAGAGTGTTGATGTTGAACAGCATGGTGCGCGAGGCGTTGGTGTAGTCGGTGACGTGAACGCGTCCCTGAGTCATCTTCCAGATAAGCCAGGTATCGACGGTACCGAAGAGCAGCTCGCCACGACGTGCGCGCTCGCGTGAACCTTCCACGTGGTCGAGGATCCACTTCACTTTGGTGCCGGAGAAATAGGGGTCAACCACCAGGCCGGTGGCGCTGCGCACGTACTCTTCCATGCCGTCGCGCTTCAGCTGTTCGCAGATCTCTGACGTACGGCGGCACTGCCAGACGATGGCGTTGTAGATGGGCTTACCGGTTTCGCGCTCCCAGACCACAGTCGTTTCACGCTGGTTGGTGATACCGATAGCGGCAATCTGGTCAGAACTGATGTCGGCTTTCGCCAGCACTTCCACCAGCGTGGAGCTTTGTGACGCCCAGATCTCCATCGGGTCGTGTTCAACCCAGCCTGGACGCGGATAAATTTGCTCAAATTCGCGTTGAGACACGCTGACAATGTTCGCGTCATGATCCATTACGACAGCGCGGGAGCTGGTAGTGCCCTGGTCGAGCGCAACGATATATTTTTTTTCGGTCATGGTATGTGTCCCGTAGTCAGATTACAGCGAAGCTTTTTGTTGTGTGGTGGAAGTTGTCTCTTTTTCCTCTTCCACACAGGTGTCGCACGGTAAGTGGCGACCAATTAATTTGCGATAGCCGAATGCGCCCAGCGCCGCCCCTACAATTGGCCCGAACAGCGGAACCAGGAAGTAAGGAATGTCTTTGCCGCCCGTAAAGGCGACATCGCCCCATCCCGCAAAGAAGGCGAAGGTTTTTGGACCCAGGTCACGCGCCGGATTCATCGCAAAACCGGTCAGCGGACCCATGGATGCGCCAATCACCGCAATCAGAAGGCCAATCAGAAGTGGTGCCAGCGGGCCGCGCGGAATGCCGTTTCCGTCGTCGCCCAGCGCCATAATGACGCCCATCAGAATAGCGGTAATCACCATTTCAACTGCGAACGCCTGCACAAAATTGATATGCGGATTCGGATACGTTGAGAAAATGCCTGCCAGATCCAGACTTTCGACACTGCCACGCACCATATGATGCGTCTGTTCGAAGTCGATGAAAAGATTGTAATAAAGCCCGTAAACTAACGCCGCTGCGCAAAAGGCGCCGGCAAATTGCGAAATGATGAAAGGAACAACTTTGCGTCCGTCAAAGCACGCGAATAGCCACAACGCGATGGTCACCGCCGGGTTAAGATGTGCGCCGGAAACCCCTGCGGTCAGGTAGATGGCCATCGCCACGCCCAGACCCCAGATAATACTGATTTCCCACTGACCAAAACTGGCACCCGCCACTTTCAGTGCAGCGACACAGCCTACTCCGAAGAATATCAACAACCCGGTACCCAGGAACTCGGCAATGCACTGGCCTTTTAAGGTTGATGTCTGACTCATAATCGGAATCCTGCAAAAGAGTAATGTTTATTGTTTGCGTGACCGCCCGTGACAGTCACGATGCCCTGTAGACATAGTGTTAATTTATCGTTAACGAGCACAAACGAGAAATATCGAAATCGAAATGTGTGGTCTGTGTCAATAAAATGAGCGTTTTCGCGCCATAAAGCGCGTTTTTGCATCAGGTAATGATTGTGGGTTGAATCATTTCTTTAACTTATGGGTTAACAACTTAGGGGTATATGCGGCGAACGCACCAGGACGAGGCCGAAAAGTGTTGCAAACCACGATCTGCGTGGCATGCCGCTGGACAGGGGCGACGGCGCTCCATACAATCGGAACATATGTTGTGCGCGTTTACGTTAAAGCGTCGCCTTGCAATTCAGGAGAGGTAGGATCATGTCTTTAGAAGTGTTTGAGAAACTGGAATCGAAAGTACAGCAGGCGATTGACACCATCACGCTGCTGCAAATGGAAATTGAAGAACTGAAAGAGAAGAACAACTCCCTGTCTCAGGAAGTTCAGAACGCTCAGCACAGCCGCGAAGAACTGGAGCGCGAAAACAACCAGCTGCGCGAACAGCAGAACGGCTGGCAGGAACGCTTGCAGGCGCTGCTGGGACGTATGGAAGAAGTCTGATTTCCTTGGGAATGAATTGAACAGGCCGGGTAAGGCGTAGCCGCCACCCGGCTTTTTTATGCATCTCGCTTACCGATTAACTACTCAATATCCAGCGCATCCTCAGAAAGGATAATGCCGGTATTGTCAGCATAAAGGTGGTCACCCGAGAAGAAGGTCACGCCGCCGAAGTTAACGCGCACGTCGCTTTCGCCGATGCCTTCACCCGCTGCGCCAACCGGAATGGCGGCAATGGCCTGAATACCGATATCCAGATCTTCCAGATCGTCCACCTGGCGCACGGAGCCGTAGACCACAATCCCTTCCCACTCGTTTTGCACCGCAAGGCGGGCGAGGTCCGCATCGATCAGTGCACGGCGCACTGAACCGCCACCATCCACTAGCAGAACGCGGCCACGACCGTTCTCTTCGAGCAGATCGTACAGCAACCCGTTGTCCTCGAAACATTTCACCGTGATGATTTGTCCGCCAAACGACGACCGTCCACCAAAGTTGGAGAACAGGGGTTCAACGACGTTGACATCTTCCTGGTAGATGTCACAAAGCTCGGAGGTATCGTATTTCATAGGTTTAACGCTCTGTTGCTGCGAATGTGTTCAGTATATCGTGCGAAATGCGTTGTTGGCAAAATCATCAATTGTTAATTGATATTTGTCAGCTAACTCAGCGTCTGGCTTAAGACAATCCCGATGACGAACAGCAGGTTAGTCAGTAACGCGCCTTTTACCGTACGTTCCAGCATCGGTGGCATGGCGGCCGGGCTGCGTTCACGCATGACATAGCGGGCCTGCTTAATCAGCAGCGGTGCGGCGAGCACAAACAGCCAGCCCCACAGGCTGTGCAGAGAGATCAGATTGAACAGTGCCAGGCAGACCAGCGCGCCGATGAGCAGGAAGGCGTGATAGCGGCGTGCATTCACCGGACCCAGACGCACGGCCAGCGTGTTTTTACCGTTCTCGCGGTCGCTGTCGATGTCGCGCAGGTTATTGATATTCAGCACCGCCGTCGCCAGCAGACCGCAGGCGGTCGCTGGCAGGAACAGGGCAGGTATCACCGTATGCGCCTGCAAGTACCAGCTTCCCATCACGCTCAGCCAGCCGAAGAACACCAGCACGGAGATGTCGCCCAGGCCAATATACCCGTAAGGACGCGTCCCGACGGTATAGGTAATGGCTGCAATAATGGCAAGCAAGCCCAGCACCAGGAAGCCAATGAAATCACTGGTGGTTTTCGACGCGACCGTCACCAGCGCCAGCCCGGACAGGCAAATCAATACCACGGTGATAATCAGCGCCCGTTTCATCTGTGCCTGGGTAATCACCCCTTTTTGCATCCCGCGCAGCGGCCCGATACGGTCAGGCTTGTCGCTGCCCTTTACCGCATCGCCGTAATCATTGGCGAGATTAGAGAGGATTTGCAGCAGCCCGGCGGTGACAAGCGCCAGGCCTGCTACCAGCGGATCGAAATGACCCTGCCACCAGGCAAGCGTGGTACCGACAATAATGGCGGCAAAAGCCAGAGGAAGCGTTTTAGGGCGCAGACTTTCGAGCCACGCCTGTGTACGGCTGATATCAGTCATAGTTATTTAGCCAATAAAAATGGGGGCCATAGCCCCCATCAACAGTGATGAAAATGCATTGAACGCGATTATAGAATAAAACGGCTCAGATCTTCATCTGCCACTAACGCATCCAGGTGTTTGCCCACATAGTCTGCGTCAATGGTAATGCTTTGACCGTTAAGGTCGCTCGCATCATAAGAGATGTCTTCCATCAGGCGTTCCAGCACGGTGTGCAGACGACGCGCACCGATGTTCTCGGTGGTTTCGTTGACCTGCCACGCGGCCTGGGCGATGCGCTTGATACCGTCATCGGTAAATTCAATGTTCACGCCTTCGGTCGCCATCAGCGCTTTATACTGTACGGTCACAGAAGCGTTTGGCTCAGTCAGGATACGTTCGAAATCTTCGGTGGTCAGCGCCTGCAACTCAACGCGGATTGGCAGACGACCCTGGAGTTCCGGGATCAGGTCAGACGGGCTGGCAATCTGGAACGCACCGGAGGCGATAAACAGAATGTGGTCAGTCTTAACCATGCCGTGCTTGGTGGAGACGGTGCACCCTTCCACCAGCGGCAGCAGGTCGCGCTGAACGCCTTCGCGGGAGACATCCGGGCCGGACGCGTTGCCGCGCTTACAGATTTTGTCGATTTCGTCGATAAACACGATACCGTGCTGCTCAACCGCGTCGATAGCGTCCTGTTTCAGCTCCTCCGGGTTAACCAGCTTCGCGGCTTCTTCTTCAATCAGCAGCTTCATCGCGTCTTTGATTTTCAGCTTACGCGCTTTCTGCTTTTGCCCGCCCAGGTTCTGGAACATGGACTGCAACTGGCTGGTCATCTCTTCCATGCCCGGAGGCGCCATAATTTCCACGCCCATTGGCGCGGCAGCGAGATCGATCTCAATCTCTTTATCGTCCAGCTCGCCTTCGCGCAGTTTTTTGCGGAATGCCTGACGCGCAGCAGAAGGTTCAGACTGCTGTTCAGCCTGTCCCCAGTTGTTTTTTGCCGGTGGGATCAGCACGTCGAGAATACGCTCTTCGGCCATCTCTTCGGCGCGATAGCGGTTTTTCTCAATCGCCTGGACGCGCACCATCTTAATCGCCGAATCGGTCAGATCGCGGATGATGGAGTCCACTTCTTTGCCCACATAGCCCACTTCGGTGAACTTAGTGGCTTCAACTTTGATGAACGGCGCGTTAGCCAGTTTGGCCAGACGACGGGCGATTTCGGTTTTACCCACACCGGTCGGGCCGATCATCAGAATATTTTTTGGCGTCACTTCGTGGCGAAGCTCTTCGTCGAGCTGCATGCGACGCCAGCGGTTACGCAGTGCGATAGCCACGGAGCGCTTGGCATTGTCCTGGCCGATAATGTGTTTGTTCAGTTCGCTGACAATTTCGCGTGGGGTCATTTCAGACATGGGCGATCCTTACGCTTTAGACGGTAATTCTTCGATGGTGTGATTGTGGTTGGTATAGATGCAGATATCACCTGCAATATCCAACGCTTTCACCGCGATATCGCGCGCGTTCATGTCGGTATTTTCCAACAGCGCACGGGCTGCGGCCTGGGCGTACGGGCCGCCAGAGCCGATGGCAATCAGGTCGTTTTCAGGCTGAACTACGTCGCCGTTACCGGTGATGATCAGCGAGGCGTTTTCGTCAGCCACGGCCAGCAGCGCTTCGAGCTTGCGTAGCATGCGGTCGGTACGCCAGTCTTTTGCCAGCTCAACGGCGGCTTTCACCAGATGACCCTGATGCATTTCCAGTTTGCGTTCAAACAGTTCAAACAGCGTGAAGGCATCAGCCGTGCCGCCTGCGAAACCGGCGATCACTTTGTCGTTATAAAGACGACGTACTTTCTTCACGTTGCCTTTCATGACGGTATTACCCAGCGTGGCCTGGCCATCACCGGCAATTACCACCTGGCCGTTACGGCGTACACTTACTATTGTTGTCACGAGCAGACCCCCTGGTTACAGATTCGGGAAACAGAAGCCCTGAGCCTGTGCTCAGGGCTGAATTAAATGATAGATGGGGGGGATTTTGGGGGTTTCAACCCCCGGAGGCGAGTCGAATGCAGTTTGTGTGGCCAGCCACTTTCAAACGGGAAATGGTGCCGTCTGCATTTTCTTTGCCTTTGACCGGTCCAATCACTACGCGATTCCAGCCGTTATTGGTGGTAATGCGTGAGTCAAATCCTTCAAATGCCAGCTGAGCACGCACCGTTTCTGCCTGTTCGGCGCCTTTAAACGAACCGCACTGAACCATCCAGCGGCGTTCATCTTTTTTCTCAGCCGTCTGCTTCGGCACCTCGGTCTCTTTGGTGACCGGCGCAGCCTGCTGCGTTTTTGGCTGTTGCGCAGTGGTATGCGCAGGCGTCTGCAACAGATCCTGATACGGCTGTGCCGTTTGCTTCTGCGGCTGCGCCTTCGGTTGCTGCTGGACAGGCTGAGTTTGTACGGTACGCGTCTGCTGCTGCGGTTGTGAACGCGGCTGCTGTACCGGCTGCGTCTGCGTCCACTGCTGCTGTTGCGTTTGCTGCTGAGCCTGACGCTGGCGCTGCAATGTTTGCTGACGCTGCGCCGGGGTTTGTTCGTTCCACGGCACTTCGTTCAACTGCGTAGGCTGCTGGCGCATGTCCGCCTGCATCTGAGCGAGCAATTGACGCTGTTCGTCCGTCAGCTGATCGGCATTCTTCACTTCACCCCCGGCAGAAGGCTCGGTAGGCGCACGTACGCCAGGCTGGCGGCTTTCCAGCTCTTTAATGTAGCGCCAGCGCTCTTCAGGCTTAGGAGGAAGGCCGTTGCCGACGACCTTGTTACCCTGAAGGGCTTCAGACTCTTCTTTTTTATGATGCGTAATGAAGTAGAGGCCGCCAATAAAGGCCACCAGCACGGCCGCAGCAATGGCGACCATGGCTGGGGAGACAGCAGACAGGCTACGTTGCTTGCTTTTTGAACTACTCTTTTTGCGTCGCGAAGGTGCCGGCTGGCCGCGACGTACATAATCTCGTTGTGCCACTATCGTTTCGCTGTATTTATTCGTTCGTCAGCCCGCCATGTTACTTAAGCGACGGGGCTTTGACCAGATAAGGGTGTCGAAAGGTATTTACTTTAAGTTAATGCCTGGGTAGAGCCGCGCACAATTAGCTCACAATCCAGTAGCCGTGACCCACTGCTAACTGTTTGACCGTGCAGCTGATCCAGCAAAAGCAGCATCGCTTCCCGGCCAATGTCATACCGCGGCTGTGCAACGGTCGAAAGCGGCGGATCGCAAAACTCCGAAAGCGAAATATTATCAAAACCGATTATCGACAGGTCCTGCGGCACACGCAGGCCGTGACGTTTGGCGTAGGATAACGCCCCTAGCGCCATCACGTCGCTGTGGCAGAAGACCGCGGTAGGCGGTTCTGGCAAGGCCAGCAATTTTTCCAGCGCCTGCCCGCCCGCTTCAAAGGTGAAATCACCGCGCGCAATGTAGTGCGGATCGACGATAGCCCCGGTACGGCGCAGCGCCTGAACGTAGCCCTGCAAGCGGTAATGACACAGCGGCATCTCTTCTGGTCCGGCGATACAACCGATGCGCTTATGCCCCAGTTCCTGAAGATAGTTCACGGCGTTGAACGCGGCGGTGAGGTTATCGATATGAACGGTTGGCAGCTCCAGCTCCGGCGCGAATTCGTTCGCCATGACCATCGGCGGTAAATTGCGCTGTTCTTCAATGCTGGCATCAAACGGCAGGCGTGAGCCAAGCAGCAGCATGCCATCAATCTGCTTGGTGATGATCAGGTCGATGAACGTTTTTTCCTGCTGGTTCTGGTGGGCACAATCGCCAATCAGCACCAGATAGCCCTGGGCGGCGGCCGTGACTTCAATGCCGCGGATGATTTCGCTGAAGAAGGGATCGCAGATGTCGGGCACGATCACCAGGATGGTGCGGGATTCGTTGCGTTTTACGTTACGCCCCATGGCTTGCGGAAAATAACCGACCTCAAGCGCCGCCTTTTCAACCCGGTTTCGGGTCGCCTGGGAGACTTTGTCAGGGTTCATCAATGCGCGGGACACGGTTGCTGTTGAGACTTGTGCTTTCTCGGCAACGTCTTTCATGGTCGCCGAGGCAACCTCTTTCCTGGACTTCAACGTCTTCTCCTCGCCTGAACACCGAACTGCGGACCGCACCATTTTTACAGATAGTTAATGGAATCGGTTACAGAATTTTCATAAAAAGTGTGAGGCGCATTAAATTTTTCGATCCGTCTTCAGCCTTCAATCGGATCGACGTCCAGAACCCACTTCACTTTTCGCGCTTCCGGCAGGGTAGTGATCAGCGCCAGCGTGCCGCTGACGATCTGCTGTAAACGGATACGCGAGGGGTGCTGAAGTAAGAGTTGCCAGCGGAAACGGCCGCCGCGTTTCGGGGCGAGCGCGGGTACCGGGCCTAAAATCCACAGCTGATTATCCACCAGCGGGCTGGCTTGCAGGAGGTTTCTCAGCTGTTGCAGGAACAGCGGCGCCTGCTGGTTATTATGGTCTTCCGCACGGATGATAACGTGGCTGGTCCACGGGGGAAGCTGCATCGTCTGACGTTCGGCCAGCGCCTGGTCCGCGAAGGCGTCATAGCCTTTGTGCAGCAGGGTTTGCAGCAGCGGATGTTCAGGGTGGTGCGTTTGCAGCACCACCTCGCCCTGCTTACCCGCTCGACCAGCGCGACCGGCAACCTGGGTATAAAGCTGGGCGAAACGCTCGGCGGAGCGAAAATCCGCGGAGAACAGCGCGCCGTCGACGTCCAGCAGGGCGACCAGCGTCACGTCCGGGAAGTGGTGCCCTTTCGCCAGCATCTGAGTACCAATCAGGATACGCGCGCCGCCACGATGTACTTCCGCCAGTTGCTGCTCAAGCGCCCCTTTACGGCTGGTGGTATCCCTGTCGATACGGGAGATGGGCACATCCGGGAAGAAGGGCGCGAGCGCCTGTTCAAGCTGTTCCGTTCCCAGACCGACCGGCACGATGTGCGTTGAGCCGCAGGACGGGCACTGACGGGGGACCGGACGCTGGCTGTCGCAGTGGTGGCAGCGCAAATGGCGCTGAGCCTGGTGGAAGGTGTAGTAGTGATCGCAGCGCGGGCACTCCGCGATCCAGCCGCAGTCGTGGCACAGCAGCGCAGGCGCAAAGCCGCGGCGGTTCAGGAACAGGATCACCTGGTTGCCCGCCTGCAAATGCTGACGCATGCGGCTAATCAGCGCAGGCGCTAACCCGGCCTGCACCTGCTGACCTTTCAGATCCAGCACATGCTGAATGGCCGGGCGGGCATTTCCCGCGCGGCGCGTCAGGCGCAGCATGTGGTATTTACGCTGGCGAACGTTGTGCAGCGTTTCAAGCGCGGGGGTGGCAGACCCGAGAATAATGGGGATTTGCTCGCTGTGGGCGCGGTACACGGCTAAGTCGCGGGCGTGATAGCGCCAGCCTTCCTGCTGTTTATAGGAGCTGTCATGCTCTTCATCGATCACGATAACGCCGAGATTTTTAAACGGCGTAAACAGCGATGAACGGGTGCCGATCACAATCGCCGCTTCGCCGTTTTTCGCTTTCAGCCAGGCGCTGAGGCGCTCGCTGTCGTTCAGGCCGGAGTGCAGAACCTCAACGGGCGCATTAAAACGTTCACGGAAACGCGCGATGGTTTGCGGCGTCAGGCCGATTTCCGGCACCATCACCAGCGCCTGTTTGCCCTGCGCGAGCACGTTTTCCAGCACGCTCAGATACACTTCGGTTTTACCGGAGCCGGTGACGCCCGCCAGCAGCCAGGCGGAAAAACGATCGGCAGCGCTGTGAATCGCGCCTACGGCGGTGGCCTGCTCGGTATTCAGACGCAGACGATCGCCCGAGACGGAAAAGCCGTCGCGCCAGTCGTGAAGGGCAGGTGCTTCACTGGCCAGCTCGCTCAGCCCTTTCTTCCTTAATGCCTGCAACGCGGTTTCGCTTACCTCAAGCTCGTCGACCTGATGGCGCCAGATTTTTCCCTGGCGCAGCGCGGCCAATGCCTGCTGCTGTTTTTGCGAGCGCTTCAGGCTGTTAATGTCCACCGCCTGGCCCTGCTCGGTGGCAAACCAGTACCACATTGGCGCGTGGCTGGCGCTCTTACCCTGGCGCAGCATAATGGGCAGGGCATGGAACAGGACGTCGCCAATCGGATGATGATAATAATCTGCCGCCCACAGCAGCAGTCGCCAGGTGCTGGTGGAGTAAACCGGCTCGCTGTCCAGCACCTCAACAACCGATTTCAGCTCGTTTAGCGGCAGTTCGCTTTTATTACTGACGGACACCACGATCCCCACGCGCTGCTGTTTGCCAAACGGCACGGTCACGCGACAGCCCGCTTTGGCGCTCATGCTGTCGGGCAGCAGGTAGTCAAAGGTGCGGGGAAGCGGAACGGGCAGGGCAACGTGAGCGACGGGCATCGAATCTTCCTGACTTGAAAAGTGGCGCGTTAGTATACACATTAGTGAAAGCGGCGTGCGGATCAGTTTGCATACGTTGGTCAAATTCTGTATGATTCGCCGCCTTTGGTGTATTTTACGCCAAAGAACTTACATTCAACATCGCGTGGTGTCTGGCGTTAGGGCTGGAAGAGCGACGCGGCCTTAACTGAGGTTCTCCCATGAAAAAAGATATTCACCCGAAATACGAAATGATTACTGCAAACTGCTCTTGCGGTAACTCTATCCAGATCCGCTCTACCGTGGGTCACGATCTGAACCTGGACGTGTGCGGCAAATGCCACCCGTTCTACACTGGTAAGCAGCGTGATGTTGCAACCGGTGGCCGTGTTGACCGCTTCAACAAGCGTTTCAGCATCCCGGGCGCTAAATAAGCATCCAGAAGAAACCGCCTCCGGGCGGTTTTTTTGTGCCTGTAATATCTCTCCTGAATTAATTCTGTATTTATATTTTCTCTTCAAATATATATTTTAATTTTTCCGAAAAATAATCACCGTGTCTTAATATATTCCTATTTATACGGATAGTGAGCTTTATCTCTGTATTCTTGGCCTGTTTGCCATTTTATTGCCGGATATGGCAATAAATAAAAGGTTTCCCTCTGGGTGTAAAATTACACTGCGCTCGACATAAATTCTTATTTGCCATTTCAACAGCGATGGCTTTCAGGGTGTATTTACTTTGAGGGAAAAAGGATGAAACTGAAGCAACTTTTATTCGTGCTTCCATTACTATCGTGCGCGGCGCAGGCGGGATATGTTGATTACCGACACGAGTATTACGACGATGGACGTAACTATGACCGTGTGTACATGTCACACCGTTTCGGGACGGGCTTTGGTGTGGCCGTAGAGGCCGTCTCACGCTCAGACGAAAAGCAATCTAATGATGCGCTCAATAATATGGAGAGTAACAGCAACGAATATACTGCCAGCTACCAGTTTACCTGGCAGGGATTTATCTGGCAGCCGGGTGTCGCGGTTGAAATGGGTGACGACATGGCTATTTATAAACCCTATTTACGCGTACAGTATAATATTAATGACAGCTGGTGGACGGCGTTCCGTTATCGTACCGAATATACCCGCCGTAATGCAGACGGTAAAGATGACAGACTGGTATATCGCCCGGAAATGTGGCTGGGATATAATATTGATAACTGGATGTTTGAGCTGAACGGAATTTATAAATTCGCCGACAACGAAGATCTGTATAACAACAAAAAAGAGGATTACGAATATAACTTCCGCGTGGCGTATAACATCGATTCGTGGGTGCCATTCGTGGAGGTGGGTAATGTCTCTTCCGGCTATAACACTGCTACCACTGACGACCGACAAACGCGTCTGCGTGTCGGCTTAGGTTACAACTTCTGAGAAACCATCCCGCTGAGCACCCTCAGCGGGACCGCATCGCTGTTAGTATTCCCAGGTCTCCGGGTCGATACCCAGTTCACGCATGATCACCTTCGCCTCTTCCGGGATTTCGTCACTGCGTTCTTTACGCAGATCGTCATCGTTCGGCAACGGTTGGCCGGTAAACGCATGCAGGAACGCTTCGCACAGCAGTTCGCTGTTAGTGGCGTGACGCAGGTTGTTCACCTGACGACGCGTACGTTCATCGGTGAGGATCTTCAACACCTTCAGAGGAATGGACACCGTGATTTTCTTGACTTGCTCACTCTTCTTACCGTGCTCAGCGTATGGGCTGATATATTCGCCGCTCCATTCAGCCATGAGATACCTTTAATCCTCTCAGTCATTAATCTAAAGGTGCAAAACCCGTAACCATCAGTTTTGAACCGTAATCTTGCGTAGTTTACCGTAGAGACGATACCGAGGCACGGATATTGCCGCTGTAGCGTGTCCTAAAGCATATAATTTTAACGGCTATTTGCGCATTGCTCAATCTATACGCAAAGAAGTTTAGATGTCCAGATGTATTGACGTCCATACTTTCAATGTTTACTCTGGTGCCTGACTTTTCACCTCATTCGCCAGGAAGCCTCACCATGACGCGTAAACAGGCCACCATCGCAGTGCGTAGCGGATTGAATGATGACGAGCAGTACGGCTGCGTTGTCCCGCCAATTCATCTCTCCAGTACCTATAATTTCACCGGATTTAATGAACCTCGCGCGCATGACTACTCGCGTCGCGGCAATCCTACGCGCGACGTCACCCAGCGCGCGCTGGCGGAACTGGAAGGCGGCGCAGGGGCGGTATTAACCAATACCGGCATGTCTGCCATTCACCTGGTAACCACAGTGTTCCTGAAACCTGGCGATCTGCTGGTGGCGCCACACGACTGTTACGGCGGCAGCTATCGTCTGTTTGATAGCCTGGCGAAACGTGGCTGCTACCGTGTGCTGTTTGTCGATCAAAACGACGAACAGGCGCTGAAACAGGCGCTTGCCGAGCAGCCGAAGCTGGTTCTGGTGGAAAGTCCAAGCAATCCATTGTTGCGCGTAGTCGATATTGCGAAAATTTGTCAGCTCGCAAGGGATGCGGGAGCGATAAGTGTAGTGGATAATACGTTCCTCAGTCCGGCCCTTCAGAACCCACTGGCACTGGGTGCCGATCTGGTGTTGCATTCATGCACGAAATATCTGAACGGCCATTCTGACGTGGTGGCGGGCGTGGTGATTGCCAAAGATCCCGACGTTGTCACCGAACTGGCATGGTGGGCCAATAACATTGGCGTCACCGCGGGCGCGTTCGACAGCTATTTGCTGCTGCGCGGTATTCGCACGCTATCACCGCGTATGGACGTGGCGCAGCGTAATGCCCAGGCGATCGTGGATTTCCTGAAAAACCAGCCGCTGGTGAAAAAGCTTTATCACCCGTCGCTGCCGGAAAACCAGGGGCACGAGATTGCCGCGCGCCAACAGAAAGGATTTGGCGCGATGTTAAGTTTTGAACTGGACGGTGACGAGCAAACGCTGCGTCGCTTCCTGAGCGGATTGTCATTGTTTACGCTGGCGGAATCCTTAGGGGGAGTAGAAAGCTTGATCTCCCACGCCGCAACTATGACGCACGCAGGTATGGCACCCGAAGCACGTGCCGCCGCCGGGATTTCCGAGACGCTGCTGCGTATCTCGACCGGTATTGAAGATTCTGAAGATTTAATTGCCGATCTGGAAAATGGCTTCCGGGTCGCAGCCAAGGGGTAATCATGAGTGTGATAGCGCAGGCAGGGGCGAAGGGTCGTCAGCTGCACAAGTTTGGTGGTAGTAGTCTTGCTGATGTGAAATGTTACCTGCGTGTCGCAGGGATCATGACCGAGTATTCACAGCCGGGGGACATGATGGTTGTCTCTGCGGCAGGCAGCACCACCAACCAGTTGATTAGCTGGCTGAAACTGAGCCAGACCGATCGCCTCTCTGCGCATCAGGTGCAACAGTCCTTACGTCGTTACCAGAGCGAACTGATTGCCGGTTTGCTGCCTGCTGACGTGGCGGACGGGCTGATTAGCGCTTTTACGCACGACCTTGAGCGTCTGGCCGCTCTGCTGGACAGCGGCATTACCGATGCGGTGTATGCCGAAGTGGTTGGCCACGGTGAAGTGTGGTCTGCGCGCCTGATGGCCGCCGTGCTGCAACACCTGGGTGTGGAAGCCGCCTGGCTCGACGCGCGTGATTTCCTGCGTGCCGAACGTGCCGCGCAGCCGCAGGTGGACGAAGGGTTGTCCTACCCACTGCTGCAACAGCTGCTGGTGCAACATCCCGGTAAACGTATTGTCGTCACCGGCTTTATCAGCCGCAGCAATGCCGGCGAAACCGTTCTGCTGGGCCGTAACGGCTCTGACTACTCGGCAACACAGATTGGTGCCCTGGCGGGCGTGTCCCGCGTCACCATCTGGAGCGACGTGGCCGGTGTGTACAGCGCGGACCCGCGCAAAGTGAAAGATGCCTGCCTGCTGCCGCTGCTGCGTCTCGACGAAGCGAGCGAGCTGGCGCGTCTGGCGGCCCCGGTGCTGCACGCGCGCACGCTACAGCCGGTTTCCGGCAGCGACATCGACCTGCAACTACGCTGTAGCTACACGCCGGATCAGGGTTCCACCCGCATCGAGCGCGTGCTGGCATCCGGTACGGGCGCGCGCATTGTCACCAGCCACGATGACATCTGCCTGATTGAGTTCCAGGTGCCTGCGGGCCAGGATTTCAAACTGGCGCACAAAGATATCGACACCATCCTGAAACGTGCTCAGGTGCGTCCGCTGGCCGTTGGCGTGCATAACGATCGCCAGCTGTTGCAGTTCTGCTATACCGCCGAAGTGGTGGACAGCGCCCTGAAAATTCTGGATGAAGCGGGCCTGCCGGGCGAGCTTCGCCTGCGTCAGGGGCTGGCGCTGGTGGCGATGGTGGGCGCGGGCGTCACCCGTAACCCGCTCCACTGCCACCGCTTCTGGCAGCAGCTGAAAGGCCAGCCGGTGGAGTTCACCTGGCAATCAGAAGAGGGCATCAGCCTGGTTGCCGTTCTGCGTAAAGGGCCAACCGAAAGCCTGATTCAGGGCCTGCATACCTCCCTGTTCCGTGCGGAAAAACGCATCGGCCTGGTGCTGTTTGGTAAAGGCAACATCGGTTCCCGCTGGCTGGAGCTGTTCGCCCGCGAACAGGTCACGCTCTCGGCGCGTACCGGGTTCGAATTCATTCTCGCAGGCGTGGTGGACAGCCGCCGCAGCCTGCTGAACTACGAAGGGCTGGATGCCAGCCGCGCGCTGGCCTTCTTTAATGATGAAGCCGTCGAGCAAGATGAAGAGTCGCTGTTCCTGTGGATGCGTGCGCACCCGTATGACGATCTGGTAGTGCTGGATGTGACCGCCAGCGAGCAGCTGGCCGATCAGTATCTGGATTTCGCCAGCCACGGGTTCCACGTCATCAGCGCCAACAAGCTGGCGGGCGCGAGCAGCACTGATAAATATCGCCAGATCCACGACGCGTTCGAAAAAACGGGTCGTCACTGGCTGTATAACGCCACCGTTGGCGCAGGTCTGCCGGTTAACCATACCGTGCGCGATCTGATTGAAAGCGGCGACAGCATTCTGGCGCTGAGCGGGATCTTCTCCGGCACGCTCTCCTGGCTGTTCCTGCAATTTGACGGCACCGTGCCGTTCACCGACCTGGTGGATCAGGCGTGGCAGCAGGGTTTAACCGAGCCGGATCCGCGCGTTGACCTTGCCGGTAAAGACGTGATGCGCAAGCTGGTGATCCTGGCGCGTGAAGCCGGCTACGACATTGAGCCGGGTCAGGTACGCGTTGAGTCGCTGGTGCCTGCGGGCTGCGAGGAAGGGTCCGTCGATCACTTCTTCGAGAACGGCGACGAGCTGAACGAGCAGATGGTGCAACGTCTGGAAGCGGCTAACGAGATGGGGCTGGTGCTGCGTTACGTGGCGCGCTTCGAGGCGAACGGTAAAGCGCGCGTGGGCGTGGAGGCGGTGCGTCCTGAACATCCGCTGGCGGCGCTCCTGCCATGCGACAACGTCTTCGCCATCGAAAGCCGCTGGTACCGCGATAACCCGCTGGTGATCCGTGGCCCGGGCGCGGGACGCGATGTCACCGCCGGAGCCATTCAGTCCGACATTAATCGTCTGGCTAAGCTGCTGTAACGTCTGCATTTCCCTCTCCCTGTGGGAGAGGGTCGGGGTGAGGGTATCAGACCGCACTCACCCCCATCATGAATGCCCTTCATCTTCCCTGAACAAACCTCACCGTTAATGTTGATTATTTCTGTTGACGTCATCCCGCTTTTCCGTCATTTTTACATCTGGACGTCTAAACGTATAGAAGTTCACAACACAACAGACAATGACACGCGATTGATAGGGGTAGGGTATGAGCTTTTTTCACGCCAACCAGCGGGAAGCACTGAACCAGAGCCTGGCCGAAGTAAACGGCCAGATTAACGTCTCTTTTGAATTTTTCCCGCCGTGCACCAGTGAAATGGAGCAAACCCTGTGGAGCTCTATCGATCGCCTGAGCAGCCTCAAGCCGAAGTTCGTCTCCGTGACCTACGGCGCCAACTCCGGTGAGCGTGACCGCACGCACAGCATCATTAAGGGCATTAAAGACCGAACCGGTCTGGAAGCGGCGCCGCACCTGACCTGTATCGACGCCACCCGTGATGAACTGCGCGCCATTGCCCAGGACTACTGGAATAACGGCATTCGCCACATTGTGGCCCTGCGCGGCGACCTCCCGCCAGGCAGCGGTAAGCCAGAGATGTTTGCCGCCGATCTGATCGGCCTGCTGAAAGACGTTGCCGACTTTGATATCTCCGTGGCCGCCTACCCTGAAGTTCACCCGGAAGCCAAAAGTGCCCAGGCGGATCTGCTCAACCTGAAGCGTAAAGTGGAGGCTGGTGCTAACCGTGCGATTACTCAGTTCTTCTTTGACGTTGAAAGCTACCTGCGCTTTCGTGACCGCTGCGTCTCGGCAGGTATTGATGTCGAAATCATCCCTGGTATTCTGCCGGTCTCGAACTTCAAACAGGCGAAGAAATTCGCGGATATGACCAACGTGCGCATTCCGCTGTGGATGTCCAAAATGTATGAAGGGCTGGACGACGACCCGGAAACCCGCAAGCTGGTGGGGGCCAATATCGCGATGGACATGGTGAAGATTTTAAGCCGCGAAGGGGTGAAAGATTTCCATTTCTATACCCTGAATCGCGCGGAAATGAGCTATGCCATTTGCCATACGCTCGGTGTTCGCCCGGCGCTGTAAAGTAAAAAGCCCTCATAAAACGAGGGCTTTTTAATCGAACAGAGAGTTAAAAGGTATTAGCTATCGAATCTGTGGATTAATTCAACTATCTCTTATCGCTAGTGGTGTATATCGTAACGGTAACACTGTAAAGGGAGCATAGCGATGAGCATGTCAGACGAGACCAATAACGCGGCATCCGCCGGCAAATGTCCGTTCCACCAGGGCGGCGTCGATCACAGCGCGGGTGCAGGTACCGGCAGCAAAGATTGGTGGCCTAAACAACTCCGCATCGATCTTCTAAACCAACATTCCAACCGTTCGAACCCGCTGGGTGAAGACTTCGACTACCGCAAAGAATTCAGCAAGCTCGACTATTCCGCCCTTAAGGGCGATCTCAAAGCCCTTTTAACCGACTCACAACCGTGGTGGCCTGCCGACTGGGGAAGCTATGCGGGCCTGTTTATTCGTATGGCCTGGCACGGTGCGGGTACCTATCGCTCCGTTGACGGTCGCGGCGGCGCGGGGCGCGGCCAGCAACGTTTTGCGCCGCTGAACTCCTGGCCTGATAACGTCAGCCTGGATAAGGCTCGCCGTCTGCTGTGGCCAGTTAAGCAAAAATACGGACAAAAAATCTCCTGGGCCGACCTGTTTATCCTCGCGGGTAACGTGGCGCTGGAGAACTCCGGCTTCCGCACTTTTGGTTTCGGTGCCGGGCGTGAAGACGTCTGGGAACCGGATCTGGATGTGAACTGGGGCGATGAAAAAGCCTGGCTGACCCACCGTGACCCGGAAGCGCTGGCGAAGCGCCCGCTTGCGGCCACTGAAATGGGCCTGATTTACGTTAACCCGGAAGGGCCAAACGCCAGCGGTGAACCGCTGTCTGCGGCGGCGGCGATCCGCGCTACCTTTGGCAATATGGGCATGAACGACGAAGAGACCGTCGCGCTGATTGCAGGCGGCCATACGCTCGGTAAAACGCACGGCGCAGGCGAAGCCACGCATGTGGGCACTGACCCGGAAGCGTCGCCGATTGAAGCGCAGGGTCTGGGCTGGGCCAGCACGCACGGCACCGGTATTGGCGCTGACGCCATCACCTCCGGGCTGGAAGTTATCTGGTCTCAAACCCCGACCCAGTGGAGCAACTACTTCTTCGAGAACCTGTTCAAATACGAATGGGTGCAGACGCGTAGCCCGGCGGGCGCCATTCAGTTTGAAGCCGTGGATGCGCCAGAAATTATGCCTGACCCGTTTGACCCGTCGAAAAAACGCAAGCCAACCATGCTGGTCACCGACCTGACGCTGCGTTTTGATCCGGAATTCGAGAAAATTTCCCGTCGCTTCCTGAACGATCCGCAGGCCTTCAACGAAGCCTTTGCGCGCGCGTGGTTCAAGCTGACCCATCGCGATATGGGGCCAAAAGCGCGGTACATTGGCCCGGAAGTGCCGAAAGAAGATTTGATTTGGCAGGATCCGCTGCCTCAGCCGGTGTTCCATCCGACGCAGGAAGATATTGAAAGCCTGAAAGCGGAAATCGCGGCCTCTGGTCTCTCCGTGAGCGAGCTGGTTTCCGTGGCCTGGGCGTCGGCATCGACCTTCCGCGGCGGCGACAAGCGTGGCGGCGCTAACGGCGCGCGTCTGGCGCTGGCGCCTCAGCGCGACTGGGATGTGAACGCCGCGGCGGTACGGGCGTTACCGGCTCTGGAAGCTATTCAGCGCACCACTAATAAAGCCTCACTGGCCGATATCATCGTGCTGGCAGGTGTTGTGGGCGTTGAGCAGGCGGCGAAAGCGGCAGGCGTTTACGTCAACGTACCGTTTACCCCAGGCCGCGTAGATGCGCGTCAGGACCAGACGGACATCGAGATGTTTAACCTGCTCGAACCGGTTGCCGACGGTTTCCGCAACTACCGTGCGCAGGTGGATGTGTCCACCACCGAGTCGCTGCTGATCGACAAAGCCCAGCAGCTGACCCTGACCGCGCCGGAACTGACGGTGCTAATCGGCGGTCTGCGCGTACTGGGTGCAAACTTCGATGGCAGCAAGAATGGCGTGTTTACCAACCGCGAGGGCGTGCTGAGCAACGACTTCTTCGTTAATCTGCTGGATATGAACACCCAGTGGAAAGCGACCGATGACTCAAACGAGCTGTTTGCCGGTAGCGATCGCGCCAGCGGGGAAGTGAAATACACCGCCACCCGCGCCGATCTGGTCTTCGGTTCAAACGCCGTCCTGCGTGCGCTGGCCGAAGTTTACGCCAGCAGTGATGCACACGAGAAGTTCGTCCGTGATTTTGTTGCCGCGTGGGCGCGAGTGATGGATTTGGACCGGTTTGACGTGAAGTAACCCATGTGCCGGGTGGCGGCTACGCCTTACCCGGCCTACAAATTAAAGTGCCATGTAGGCCGGGTAAGCGCAGCGCCACCCGGCTTTTTTCGTTACTCCCACTCCTGCAAGAATCGCTGTCCATACTGGTCGGCCACCAGCAGCGCCGCATAGACCTGATCCGGCGTGACGCCGCCAGGCATGTTGTGAATGGTTTCACCTTCGGCGCAGGACGCTTCCGCGATCAGCCGCATTTTGGCCGGAATATCCTCTTTGATGTTCAGCTGCGCCAGGGTGATCGGCAGCCCAACGCTGTGGCAAAGCGCGGCGACGGTCTCAATTTCTTCTACCGGCGCATTTTCCAGCACCAGCTGTGTCAGCGTGCCGAACGCGACTTTTTCACCATGGTAAAAATGATGCGCATCCGGCACCGCCGTCATGCCGTTGTGAATGGCATGCGCCGCCGCCAGCCCGCCGCTTTCAAAGCCCACCCCGCTGAGATAGGTGTTGGCTTCGATAATGCGTTCCAGCGCCGGTGTGACCACGTGCTGCTCTGCCGCCAGCATCGCTTTCTCGCCCTCTTCAACCAGCGTGTTGTAGCACAGCTCTGCCAGCGCTAACGCTGCCTGCGTGCACTTGCCACCCGCCATGGTCGTGGCGCCGCTGCGCGAACAGGCGCGCGCTTCAAACCAGGTTGCCAGTGCATCGCCAATCCCGGCGGCCAGCAGGCGCGCAGGTGCGCCTGCCACCACTTTGGTATCGACAATCACCATGTTCGGGTTGTGCGGCAGCATCAGGTAGCGATCGAACTCACCGCTGTCGGTATAAATCACGGAGAGGGCGCTGCACGGCGCATCGGTGGAGGCAATGGTCGGGGCAATAGCCACCGGCACGTCCATAAAGTGCGCCAGCGCTTTGGCGGTATCCAGCGTTTTTCCGCCACCGATACCCAGCACCGCCAGGCAGTCGGCGCTGTCGGCCAGCTTTTTCAGGCGATCGATTTCATTTTGCGAACATTCGCCACCAAACGGTGCGATTTCGGCATGGAGTCCGGATTTTTTAAAACTCTGACGCAGGGTTTCTTCAGCAAAACCCAGCACAAATTTATCGCCCACCACCAGCCAGCGATTCGCCAGCGGCTTCAGGTAGTCGCCGAGGCGAGTAAGAACATCTGCACCCTGGATGTATTTCCCCGGCGATTGAATAATACGGTCCATAACAGTTCTCCCTTAGAGGTTGAGGTTACCAAACGCGTTTTTCCAGTCCTGCTTGAACTTCTCTATGGCTGACTCTACCGCTGGTGTGTCGAGCATTTGTTGCGCTACGTCTAAGGGAAGCGTGATTGCCTCACATCCTGCCAACAGGCAATCCAGCGCCTGGCGCGGCGTTTTAAAGCTGGCAGCCAGCACCATGCTTTCCGGCGCATGCAGTTCCAGCAGGGACTGCAGCTCCTGTACCATGCCAATACCGTCGCCGCCCTGTGCGTCGACGCGGTTGACGTACGGCGCAACGTATTTCGCGCCTGCCAGCGCGGCCAGTAAACCCTGAGCGGCGCTGTAAACGGCGGTGCCCAGCGTGGTAATTCCCTCTTTCTTCAGCGCCTTAATCGCGATGAGCCCCTGTGCAGTGACGGGAATTTTTACCACGATGTCCGGCAGGGCATTGTTCAGCCGTTTTGCTTCCGCCACCATTTCTTCGGCATCGCGGCTCATGGTTTGAGCAAACAGCATGCCTTCCGGCCCAATGGCTTTTTGCAGGCGCGGCAGCACGTCCCAGATGGATTCACGGCTGGCGGCAATGATGCTTGGGTTGGTGGTGACGCCCGCGATGGGGAAGATGCGTGCAAGGCGTTCAACTTCCGCCACGTTGGCGGTATCCAGATACAGTTCCATCACTCTTCCTCGTTTTACAGATCTAATTCGTGTTGTAGCAGGGAAGCAATCGCCTCCCCTGAGCTGGCGTTAACCAGCGCATTGCGGAAATCCTCATGCATGATGCGGCGTGCCAGTCGGGAGAAAATACGCATATGCTGATCGCCCGCGGCGTGTTTATTCAGCGTTAGCATGATGATGAATTGTGCTTCTTCATCTCCCCACATGACGGGGGCTTTCAGGCGTGCAACGCTGATGGTGGATTGCTCAATGTGCTCCGATTTGCTGTGCGGGATAGCAAAGCTAAAGCCGAGCCCGGTGGAGAAGACCGCTTCGCGTGCCCACAGATCGGCCTCCAGCTTGCGTGGGTAGCGGCAACGTCCTGCGAGCAGCAGGTTATCGGTCATTCCCTTCATGACCTCTTCTTTGCTGTTCCAGTCATTGTCCAGTGAAATGCAGCGAGGTGTAACCAGAGGTGTGTCCTGCTGATTCATGCGGAACTGCGCCAGCAGGTGCTCCACTTCAAGTGAGGTGCGACACGCCATGGCCTGATTCAGCAACTGGCGGCAGGCGCGGCTATCAAGCTGAGCCAGACGCGCTTTGGTTGCCGGGATAGCGGGCGACCCCATGCTCAGCTCGTCCAAACCCAGACCCACCAGCAATGGCAACACCGAGCCTTTTGCACCCAGTTCGCCGCACAGGCCAATCCATTTCCCCTGGCGATGGACGGCTTGTACCGCGTAATCCAGCGCCCTCAGGAAGGCCGGGTTCAGGCTGTTGTAATGGCGTGTGACTTTGGCGTTATCGCGATCAACAGCCAGCAGATACTGCGTCAGGTCATTGCTACCGATGCTAAAGAAATCAATCTCTTCGCAGCACTTGTCGATGATAAACATCACCGAAGGGACTTCCAGCATGATGCCAAGCGGGATTTTCTCATCAAACGGAATATGCTCAGCGCGGAGCTGTTGTTTCGCTTCGGCAAGTTTCTCTTTCACCCACAGGATCTCTTCCATGGAAGAGATCATCGGGATCATGATCTTCAGGCTGCCGTGAGCAGAGGCGCGCAGGATCGCCCGAAGCTGGGTGGTGAAAAGCACTGCATACTCTTCGTAAATACGTACGGCGCGGTAACCGAGGAACGGGTTATTTTCGGCCGGGATCTTCAGGTACTCTACCGGCTTATCGCCGCCGATATCCATGGTCCGCACGATGATGCTGCGCCCGTTTGCACTTTCCAGTGCCTGACAGAAAATGTTGTAGAGCTCGTTTTCACCGGGCGCGCTGCTGCGGTCCATATAAAGCATTTCGGTGCGAAACAGGCCAACGCCCTCGGCGCCGTTCTCAAAGGCTGCCTGCGCTTCCACCGCATGGGCGATGTTCGCGGCAATCTCAACCCGCAGGCCGTCGGCGGTTCTGGCTTCCCGGTCCAGCCAGATGCCCTGCTGCTCGCGTAGTGCCTGTTGTACCCGTGCTTCCTGTCGGTAGTAGCGCGCCACCGCATCGCTGGCATCGACCACGACGGCACCAGCATTGCCATCGATAAATACGGATTGATTGCGCCACTGCAGCAGGCTTTCATTGTCGACGCCCACCAGCGTCGGAATATTAAAGGAACGTGCAAGAATAACCGTATGCGAGGTTGTTCCACCGCTTTTTAACAGCAGCCCTTTTAGCAAGGTTTTATCCAGTTCCAGGAACTGGCCGGGCGTGAGGTCGTCAGCAAGGCAGACGCTCGGCTGCGTCAGTTGCCCCGGAGACGGGAAACGCGCTTCACCGTAGATATGCTGTAAAAGCTGATAGCAGACGTCGCGTACGTCCAGCACACGCTCCTGCAAATACGTGCTGCTGGAACGAGAGAACGTATCGCAGAAATAGTTCGCCGTGGCGATGATGGCCTGAGCGCAGCTTAAGCCCCGGTTGACCCCTGACAGGAGGTGCTGGCGCAGCGAGGTATCCGTAGCCAGCGAACGATGGGCTTCAAGAATGGCGCTGGCGGTGCTGTCGCTGTCCAGCGCGCGCAGCTCAATGTTTTTCACCAGCAGGGTGAGACCATTATCCAGTGCTAACTGCTCATCTCCTTCGTCTTTCGCTTCGGGTAAATCTGACAGTGCGTTGAGATCCAGCGAGGCCAGCAAGGTCAACACGCCCTGGGCGCTACCGCTGCAAACGGGCAGGGCGCGGAAAAGCATTGGATTAAGGCGCGCGAGGGATTCTGGCAGCGGATCGCGCTCAATATTAATGGCTTCTGCGAGCGGCGCATCACAGTGTGGGAACTCTTCCCGGAGCCATTGTTCCAGTTGCTGATAGGCGTTCTGCTCATCTTCACCTTGGATCACCAGACGACAGGCATCGCCTGCCAGCGTATCGGTGCCAATGACTGCCAGTGCGCTCTTGGCATTCCCTTTACGGTCTGTGCGCAGGTTGTGCCATTCGATTTGCGAGATAAACGTATTGCACAGCGTTTCCACATGACTTGCCGGACGCGCGTGAACACCGTTGGGTAATTCACAGGTAAATTCCACTACGAGAGCCATACACACTCCTGAAATCAATCCTCATTCATTGGGCAACAGCATACGAGTGTGTGGATGACGCGCGCCATGTGACAAATCTGCCAAAAGCTGGACAAATGTAATGTCACGTGGAAAGTGAGATTTGACTCACAGGTTGTGGTCCTTTGTCTTATGCGTAACGTCTATCAGAAATGTCGAGGCGGATCGCATTTTTATTTCGACATTACAAAAATCCAGTAAATGGCCTTTTTGTCTCCTGTCCGCCGTCTTCCTGATTGCCTATTGTTTGCCACAACATCTTTATGGTTTTAGGCCAGGAGCGACATATGAAAGAGTTGGTGCATATTCTCAAGAACACGCGGCAGCATCTGATGACTGGGGTGTCGCACATGATCCCGTTTGTGGTCTCGGGCGGCATTTTGCTGGCGGTTTCGGTCATGTTGTATGGCAAAGGCGCGGTGCCCGATGCCGCAACTGATCCCAACCTGAAAAAGCTCTTTGATATCGGCGTGGCGGGGTTAACGCTGATGGTGCCATTCCTCGCCGCCTATATCGGCTACTCCATTGCAGAACGTGCCGCGCTGGCTCCCTGTGCAATTGCCGCCTGGGTGGGCAACAGCTTCGGTGCCGGGTTCTTTGGCGCGATTATCGCCGGGATTTTCGGTGGGATTGTCGTTTGGTACTTGAAAAAACTGCCGGTCCCGAAAGTGCTGCGCTCCGTTATGCCAATTTTCATCATCCCGATTATCGGCACGTTTATCACAGCAGGCATCATGATGTGGGGGCTGGGCGAGCCTGTAGGCTCGCTGACCACGGGCCTTACCCAGTGGCTGCAAGGAATGCAGCAGGGCAGCATTGTGGTACTCGCCATTATTATCGGTCTCATGCTGGCGTTCGATATGGGCGGCCCGGTCAACAAAGTGGCGTATGCCTTCATGCTGATTTGCGTTGCGCAGGGCGTCTATACCGTCGTTGCAATTGCCGCCGTGGCTATTTGCATACCACCGCTAGGATTAGGCCTGGCGACGCTGATTAATCGCAAGAATTTTACCGGTGAAGAGCGTGAAGCGGGTAAGGCTGCATTAGTGATGGGCTGCGTGGGGGTCACCGAAGGGGCCATTCCGTTCGCTGCTGCTGATCCTCTGCGCGTTATTCCCTCCATCATGCTGGGATCCGCATGTGGCGCAGTGACGGCCGCCGTGATGGGCGCACAATGCTATGCCGGTTGGGGCGGGCTCATCGTTCTCCCTGTGGTGGAGGGCAAGCTGGGCTACATCGTGGCGGTTGCCGTGGGGGCTGTTGTGACGGCCATTAGCGTTAACGTGCTGAAGAGTTTTGCCCGCAAGAATGCAAAACAGGTCGAGGAAAAAGAGGACGACCTGGATCTGGATTTCGAAATT
This sequence comes from Enterobacter sp. JJBC, assembly GCF_036936505.1. Classification (NCBI taxonomy): domain Bacteria; kingdom Pseudomonadati; phylum Pseudomonadota; class Gammaproteobacteria; order Enterobacterales; family Enterobacteriaceae; genus Enterobacter; species Enterobacter sp. JJBC. The sequence continues at coordinate 4,696,868 of NZ_CP136935.1, read as the reverse complement.
AACTGATTGAGGAAAAGAACATGGCCCGAATTATCGCAGTAACAGCTTGTCCGTCAGGCGTTGCCCATACCTACATGGCGGCCGAAGCGCTGGAAAGTGCCGCCAAATCTAAAGGTTGGGAAGTGAAGGTTGAAACGCAGGGGTCAATTGGCCTGGAGAACGAACTGACGGCAGAAGACGTTGCCGCCGCCGATATGGTGATCCTGACCAAAGATATCGGCATTAAATTCGAAGAGCGCTTTGCCGGGAAAACCATTGTACGCGTCAATATCAGCGACGCGGTAAAACGCGCCGACGCCATCATGAACAAAATTGATGCCCACCTGGCGCAAATCGCCTGACGCTCTCCCGCCCTTCGGGGCGGGTTCGTTTTCCGTTACAGGAGTTCCCTCATGACGAATCGTATCCAGCGTTTGAAAGACGCACTTTTTGCCAGTCCACGTGAAATCTCGCTTGAGCGTGCTTTGCTCTATACCGCCAGCCATCAACAGACGGAGGGCGAGCCGGTTATCCTCAGGCGAGCAAAAGCCACGGCGTACATTCTTGACCATGTGAATATCGCGATTCGTGATGAGGAACTGATTGCCGGAAACCGCACCGTTAAACCGCGCGCGGGCATTATGTCCCCTGAGATGGATCCGTACTGGCTACTTAAGGAGCTGGACCAGTTTTCCACACGTCCGCAGGACCGCTTCGAGATCGGCGAAGCGGATAAGCAGATCTACCGCGACGTGCTGTATCCCTATTGGGAAAAACGGTCGATGAAAGATTTCATCAACAGCCAGATGACGGATGAGGTGAAAGCCGCTGTAGGGACGCAAATTTTCAGCGTCAACCAGACGGACAAAGGGCAGGGGCATATCATTATTGATTATCCGCGCCTGCTGAATAACGGGCTGGGTGCGCTGGTGGAGCAAATGCGAGAATATTGTGCCCGCGATGCTCAGAACACGTTCTATGCCGCCGCGCTGATTCTGCTTGAAGCCTCCCAGCGCCATATTCTGCGCTATGCTGCGCTGGCTGAAACGCTTGCAACCGTCTGTGATGACGCTTCACGGCGTGAAGAGCTACGAAAGATTGCCGAAATCTCGCGGCACAACGCGGAGCATAAGCCGCAAACGTTCTGGCAGGCGTGTCAGCTGTTCTGGTATATGAACGTCATTTTGCAATACGAATCTAACGCCAGCTCGCTTTCTATTGGGCGCTTCGACCAGTATATGCTGCCGTTTTATCAGGCCTCGTTAACGCAGGGAGACGACCCGGCATTTCTGAAAGAGCTGCTGGAATCGCTGTGGGTGAAGTGTAACGACGTGGTGCTCTTGCGCTCGACCAGCAGCGCCCGTTATTTTGCCGGCTTCCCGACCGGGTATACCGCGTTATTGGGCGGACTGACGGAAAGCGGGCGTAACGCGGTGAATGTGCTTTCCTTCCTGTGCCTGGATGCTTACCAAAGCGTTCAGCTTCCTCAACCGAACCTTGGCGTACGGGTTAATGAACTTATCGACCGACCTTTCCTGCTTAAAACGGCAGAGACGATCCGCCTGGGCACTGGTATTCCGCAGATTTTCAATGATGAAGTGGTGGTACCCGCTTTCCTGAATCGGGGTGTGTCGCTGGAGGATGCGCGCGACTACGCGGTGGTAGGCTGTGTAGAACTGTCAATTCCGGGTAAAACCTACGGTCTGCACGATATCGCGATGTTTAACCTGCTGAAAGTAATGGAAATCGCGATGCTGGAGAACGAAGGCAATTCAACGCTGAGTTATGAAGGCTTGCTGGACCATATTCGGGCCAAAATTAACCACTACATTGCGCTGATGGTTGAGGGGAGCAACATTTGCGATATCGGCCATCGAGACTGGGCACCGGTACCGTTGCTCTCTTCATTTATCAGCGATTGCCTTGAATCAGGGAAAGATATTACCGACGGCGGGGCGCGATATAACTTTTCTGGCGTTCAGGGGATCGGGATAGCCAACCTGAGTGATTCACTGCACGCCCTGAAAGGGCTGGTCTTTGAACAGCATCGCTTAAGTTTTGATGAGCTCTTAGCCGTGTTAAAAGCGAACTTTGCCACCCCTGAGGGAGAAAAGGTGCGTGCAAGGTTGATCAATCGCTTCGAAAAATACGGCAATGATATCGATGATGTCGACAATATCAGCGCTGAACTGTTGCGCCATTACTGTAAAGAGGTCGAAAAATACCGGAACCCGCGCGGCGGACAGTTCACGCCAGGCTCTTATACCGTATCGGCACACGTGCCGCTGGGGGCAGTGGTGGGAGCTACACCGGATGGCCGCTTTGCCGGAGAGCAACTGGCTGACGGTGGGCTCTCGCCGATGCTTGGGCAAGATATGCAGGGCCCAACGGCGGTACTTAAATCGGTAAGCAAGCTGGATAACTATCTGTTATCTAACGGTACGCTGTTAAACGTTAAATTTACCCCTGCGACGCTGGAAGGCGATGCCGGGCTGCAAAAGCTGGCGGATTTCCTTCGCGCTTTCACCCAGCTTAAGTTGCAGCATATCCAGTTCAACGTGGTGAACGCGGAAACATTGCGTGAAGCGCAACAGCGTCCACAGGATTTTGCCGGGCTGGTGGTGCGCGTTGCCGGCTACAGCGCCTTCTTTGTTGAGTTATCGAAGGAGATCCAGGATGACATTATCCGCCGCACAGCGCATCAGCTGTGACGTGGTTGAAACGCGCGCCGAGGTGGCGCGTATTTTCAATATCCAGCGCTACTCATTGAATGACGGTCGCGGCATCCGTACGGTGGTCTTTTTTAAAGGTTGTCCTCATCGCTGTCCGTGGTGTGCGAATCCGGAGTCGATTTCACCGAAAATCGAGACGGTACGTAGAGAAAGTAAATGTCTTCACTGCGCCCCCTGTTTGCGGGACGTCGATGAGTGCCCCTCCGGCGCATTTGAGCCTATCGGGCGGGATGTTACGCTGGAGGAGCTGATAAACGAGGTCATGAAAGACGATGTCTTCTTTCGTTCCTCGGGAGGCGGGGTGACGCTCTCGGGTGGCGAAGTGTTGCTGCAGGCGCCTTTCGCGACACAATTTCTACAGCGATTACGCCGTTTCGGCGTGCATACGGCCATTGAAACGGCAGGCGATGCCCCTTTGTCCCGACTCATGCCGCTGGCTCGCCAGTGTGATGAAGTGTTGTTTGATTTGAAGATCATGGACGCGGATCTGGCCCAATCGATTGTGGCAATGAATCTTCCCAGAGTGCTGGATAATTTCCGCCAGCTGGTGGCTAACGGGATAAACGTGATTCCTCGTGTGCCGCTTATTCCTGGCTATACGCTTAACGAAACGAACATGGCACGCGTGCTGGCTTTCCTGCTACCTTCAGGAATACGGCAACTGCATTTATTGCCCTTTCATCAGTATGGGGAGCCAAAATACCGTCTGCTGGGACAGGAGTGGGGAATGCGGCAAGCGACCCCTCCGACAGAAGATGAGGTGTCAGCGATGCGTCAACTGGCAGAGCGCGAAGGTTTCAATGTTACCGTGGGAGGCTGAACATGACAGTGATAACGGGACGTCATCTGGTGGCGGTGACCGCGTGTGTCAGTGGCGTCGCACATACCTATATGGCTGCCGAACGTCTGGAAAAGCTCTGCCAGCAGGAGAAGTGGAGCGTTAACATTGAGACGCAGGGAGCGCTGGGTGTTGAGTGCGAGCTTACGGAAGACGACATACGGCGAGCCGATGTCGTATTGCTCATTACCGATATCGAACTGGCGGGCAGCGAACGTTTCGAGCATGCGCGCTACGTGAAGTGCGGTATTAGCGCCTTTTTACGCGACCCACAAAAGGTGATGGGGGCGGTGCGTAAAATGTTAGCCGCTCCGCAGCATACTCAGGTCATTCTGGACTAATGACCTTCCCGGTGAGCTGGCTGTGATACTGGCGACGGTATTCTGACGGCGAACGCTCGGTGTTTTTACGAAACAACCGGCAGAAATAGTTGCTGTCGACAAATCCGCAGGCATGCGCCACCTCTTTCACTTTCAAATCATATCCTTTCAGTAACTGGCGCGCGTGTTCCAGTCGGGTGTGCGTCAGGTACTCATTGAAACCCACTGCGCCCGTTTTCTGGAACAGATGCGACAGGTAGTTTGGGGAGATATAAAACGCCTGCGCGACGGATTCCCGGGTAAGGGGAGTGGCGTAGTGTTCGTCAATATAGACCCGAATTGCTTCAAACAAAGCCTGGCTGCGGGAGGCGGTTTGGATCTGACTACCCAGCAGGTCGACGCAGTGGCTAAGCAGGCTGGCAATAATCAGCCGCGCGGTTTGTTGCTCATGCGGTTGCATCTGCATTTCATGAAGCGTCTGTAAAAGTAACGATCCAATACGGGGACCGCGGCGGGCAACGTGCTGCTTTGTCAGGTTTCGCACGTCTATACCATTCCAGTGCAAAAGGCTAAACCCAAGCTGCTGTTTGCCAAACAGGATGCTCAGCGTTGTTGCGGGTGCTTGCCATTGTGGATTATTCCAGCCGCCAGCCGGGACGTATAAAACATCACCCTGCTGTAAAACGCAGCCAGCCTGGTCTTTCATCGAACCTTCGATCGCGATCTCCAGACGTGGAAAATCGACCTGCAAGGCAAGTTCGGGGGCGGAGGTAGCGGAGTTTGCAAAATGCACCTGACGCAGCGGCGTTGTGCCGTTGATCAGGTTAGTCAGGATCTGGGTAATGTCGTGGTGCATGGTGTGGATACCAGGGTATTGCCCGGCGGCGCTGGTGCTTGCCGGGCCTACGAAAAGCCTATTTTAGGCCGGGTAAACGTAAACGCCACCCGGCAAAACCGATTAACCAGTGTTACGCATACCCGCCGCAACGCCCGCAATCGTCACCATCAGCGCCTGTTCAACGCGCGGATCCGGCTCTTTACCTTCCTCTTCCGCCAGACGCGAACGGTGCAGCAGTTCAGCCTGTAAAACGTTCAGCGGGTCGGTGTAGATGTTACGCAGCTGGATAGACTCGGCGATCCACGGCAGGTCTTCCATCAGGTGGGAGTCATTGGCGATGTCCAGCACCACTTTGATGTCGCCTTCCAGCAGTTCGCGCAGCTCTTTGCCCAGCGCCCACAGCTCCGGCTTCACCAGGCGCTGATCGTAGTATTCCGCCAGCCACAGGTCGGCCTTCGAGAAGACCATCTCCAGCATTCCCAGACGGGTAGAGAAGAATGGCCAGTCGCGGCACATGGTTTCCAGTTCGCTCTGCTTACCGTCTTCCACCACTTTTTGCAGCGCCGCACCGGCACCCAGCCAGGCTGGCAGCATTAAGCGGTTTTGCGTCCAGGCGAAGATCCATGGAATGGCGCGCAGGGATTCAACGCCACCGGTCGGGCGACGCTTTGCAGGACGCGAGCCCAGCGGCAGTTTACCCAGCTCCTGTTCAGGCGTGGCCGAGCGGAAGTAAGGGACAAAATCTTTGTTTTCACGCACGTAGCCGCGGTACAGATCGCAGGAGATGTCAGACAGTTCGTCCATAATCCGGCACCAGGATTCTTTTGGCTCCGGCGGCGGCAGCAGGTTGGCTTCGAGGATCGCGCTGGTATAAAGCGACAGGCTGCTGATGGTCACTTCCGGCAGGCCGTACTTGAAGCGGATCATCTCGCCCTGCTCGGTCACGCGCAGGCCGCCTTTCAGGCTTCCTGGTGGTTGAGAGAGCAGCGCCGCGTGTGCAGGCGCACCGCCACGACCAATTGAGCCACCGCGTCCGTGGAACAGGGTCAGCTCGATACCGGCTTTCTCACAGGTTTTGATCAGTGCATCCTGTGCCTGATACTGCGCCCAGGAGGCTGCCATCACCCCCGCATCTTTCGCGGAGTCGGAATAGCCGATCATCACCATCTGTTTGCCCTGAATAAAGCCGCGATACCAGTCGATGTTCAGCAGCTGGGTCATCACGTCGTTAGCGTTGTTCAGGTCGTCGAGAGTCTCAAACAGCGGTGCTACCGGCAGAGCATAGTCAATGCCCGCTTCTTTCAGCAGAAGGTGAACGCCCAGCACGTCGGACGGGGTCTTCGCCATGGAGATCACGTAGGCGGCCACAGATCCTTTCGGCGCATCTACAATCGCTTTACAGGTGTTGAGCACTTCGCGGGTGTCATTGCTTGGCTCCCAGTTGCGCGGCAGCAGCGGGCGCTTGGAGTTCAGCTCGCGGATCAGGAACGCCTGTTTGTCGGCTTCTGACCAGCTTTCGTAGTCGCCAATGCCGAGGTAGCGGGTCAGCTCGCCCAGCGCTTCGGTATGACGGGTACTTTCCTGACGAACGTCGATACGCACCAGCGGCACGCCGAAACACTTCACGCGGCGCAGGGTGTCGAGCAGTTCGCCGTTGGCAATGATGCCCATCCCACAGGCCTGGAGCGATTTATAGCAGGCGTATAGCGGCTCCCAGAGCTGTTCGTTCTGGCTCAGCAGACCTTCCGGCTTCGGCAGGCGCTGGCCTTTCAGGCGCGCTTCCAGCCAGGCCTGAGTGGCCATCAGCTGACCGCGCAGCTTTTTCATCAGGAAGCGGTACGGCTCGCTGGCGCCTTCTTCACCGGCCAGCGCGCGCAGTTCCGGCGTCGCTTCCACCATCGACAGCTCGGAGATCAGCACCTGAATATCTTTCAGGAACAGGTCGGTTGCTTTCCAGCGGCTCAGCAGCAGGACGTGACGGGTGATTTCCGCCGTCACGTTCGGGTTGCCGTCGCGGTCGCCGCCCATCCAGGAGGTGAAGCGAACCGGCACAAAGTCGACCGGCAGGCGATAGCCCAGATTTTCTTCCAGCTGTTCGTTCAGCTCGCGCAGGTAGTTGGGTACCCCTTCCCACAGGCTGTTTTCCACCACCGCAAAGCCCCACTTGGCTTCGTCGACCGGGCTTGGGCGATGCTTACGAATTTCATCGGTGTGCCAGGACTGGGCAATCAGCTGGCGCAGGCGGCGCATAAGCTGGTTACGTTCGTAGTCGGCGATGTCTTTGTTATCCAACTGCTTCAGACAGTTGTTCACTTCCACCATTTTGTGGATCAGCGTACGACGGGTGATTTCGGTTGGGTGTGCGGTCAGCACCAGCTCCAGCGAAAGGGATTCCACCGCTTTTTTGATGGTCGCTTCGTTGAGGTCGGGCTGGTCTTTGAGTTTACGAAGGGTGCGGGCAATGACTTCCGGGTTGCTGGCCGCTTCGCCTTTTGGCGAAATGCTGTGGTATTGCTCAGCGGTGTTTGCCAGGTTCAGGAACTGGCTGAAGGCGCGGGCAACGGGCAGCAGCTCATCGTTGGAGAGGTTCTGCAAGGTGGTAAGCAGCTCCTGACGGTTGGCCTCATTACCGGCGCGGGAAGATTTGGACAGCTTGCGGATGGTTTCAACGCGGTCGAGGATGTTCTCCCCCAGTGCGTCTTTGATGGTATCTCCAAGCACTTTGCCGAGCATACTGACATTACTACGCAACGCGGAATATTGTTCGTTCATAAAAACCCAGTCACCCCATCATTTTTGTTTATGCCCAGGCGAAAATCTTCTGGACATTATTTTGTCATCTCCCTTTATAAAGCCACGTAAAACCCCCGTCGTCAATTGCTGCGAAAACGGTTCAGCAGACGAATAAATGCGGACAATTTACGAAATTTAATTCGCATTGCGTCAGATAAGAGATGCTTATGGAAATGTGACGGTGATCATGCGATTTGTTGCCCTCACCCTAACCCTCTCCCACAGGGAGAGGGGACTTTTCGGTGCGGTTTTAATGCCAGCAGAAGTGATGCACAACCTGGGTAATGAGTTCGCGGGTGGGCTTGATGAAGCGGGTTTCGAGATATTCGTCCGGCTGGTGTGCCTGGTTGATGGAGCCAGGGCCCAGAACCAGCGTCGGGCACAGCGTCTGAATAAACGGCGCTTCGGTGCAGTAGTTCACCACGTCGGTTTTCTCGCCGAGCAGTTTTTCCACTACCTGAACCAGCTGATGGTCAGGCGGGCATTCGTAGCCTGGAATCGGCGGATGCAGTTCGGAGACCGTCAGACGGCCCGGCCAGCGCTCGCTGACCGGTGCCAGCGCTTCGTTCAGTAAGCCATCCAGATCGCTTAGCGTCATGCCCGGCAGAGGACGGATATCCATATGCAGTTCGCAGCAGGCGCAGATACGGTTGGACGCATCACCGCCGTGCAGGCTGCCGAGGTTAAGCGTTGGGTAAGGCACGGTGAACGCCTCGTAGTGATAGCGCTCTTTCAGATCGTCGCGCAGGGTCATGATGCGGCCAATCGCGTCATGCATCAGCTCAATGGCGTTCACGCCGCGCGCCGGATCGCTGGAGTGGCCAGACTGGCCCAGTACGCGCACCGCGGTAGAAATATGGCCTTTGTGCGCCCGAATCGGTTGCAGAGAGGTTGGTTCGCCGATGATCGCGCAGTCAGGACGAATCGATGTGTTTTCAGAGAAATAACGTGCGCCCGCCATGCTGGTCTCTTCATCGGCGGTCGCCAGAATGTAGAGTGGTTTTTTCAGCTTCGTCACGTCCACGTCACGCAGCGCGTCGAGGATAAAGGCGAAGAAGCCTTTCATGTCGGCGGTGCCCAGACCATAAAGCTTGTTGTCATGCTCGGTCAGCGTGAACGGATCGCGCGTCCAGCGGCCATCATCAAACGGCACGGTGTCAGTGTGCCCAGCCAGCAGCAGGCCGCCCGCGCCATGTCCGGTACTGGCGAGCAGGTTAAATTTGTGGCGTGTTCCGGGGACGGGCTGAACCTCAACGTTAAACCCAAGATCGCTAAACCAACCCGCCAGCAGATTGATTAAAGACTCATTGCTCTGATCCAGGGCTTCTTCCGTCGCGCTGATGGAGGGTGTGGCGATCAGGGCGCGGTAAATCTCGATAAATGGCGGTAAGTTCATTTTCATTGTTGACACACCTTAGGTCGTGATAGTATCAATATTCATGCAATAAATGTGAATAAAAATACATTAACGTTGAGCATAAAGGAACCCGATGTTGAATACGCTGATTGTAGGCGCTAGCGGTTATGCGGGCGCAGAGCTTGTAAGCTACGTAAATCGCCACCCTCATATGACCATAACCGCTTTGACCGTGTCAGCGCAAAGCAATGATGCCGGAAAGTTAATTTCCGATTTGCATCCACAACTTAAGGGCGTGGTTGATTTGCCTTTGCAGCCCATGTCTGACATCAGCGAGTTTACCGACGGCGTTGACGTGGTGTTTTTAGCCACCGCACACGAGGTCAGTCACGACCTGGCGCCGCAGTTCCTGGCAGCCGGATGCGTGGTGTTCGATCTCTCCGGCGCGTTCCGCGTTAACGACGGCGCGTTCTACGAAAAATATTACGGTTTCACCCACCAGCATCCGGAACTGCTTGAAAAAGCGGTGTACGGCCTGGCGGAGTGGAGCGCAGATAAACTGAAAGAAGCGAACCTGATTGCCGTTCCGGGATGCTACCCGACGGCGGCGCAGCTTTCCCTGAAGCCGCTGATCGACGCCGGGTTGCTGGATCTGAACCAGTGGCCGGTGATCAACGCCACCAGTGGCGTGAGCGGCGCCGGGCGCAAAGCGGCAATCTCCAACAGCTTCTGCGAAGTGAGCCTTCAGCCGTATGGCGTGTTTAACCACCGTCATCATCCTGAAATCACGACGCATCTGGGCGCGGACGTCATTTTCACCCCGCATCTGGGCAGCTTCCCGCGCGGGATCCTCGAAACCATTACCTGCCGCCTGAAGCCGGGTGTGACCAAAGAACAGGTGAACGAGGTCTTCACGCAGGCGTATGCGGACAAACCGCTGGTGCGCCTGTACGACAAAGGCGTGCCGGCGCTGAAAAATGTGGTCGGCCTGCCGTTCTGCGATATCGGCTTTGCCGTGCAGGGTGAGCATCTCATCGTGGTGGCAGCAGAAGATAACCTACTCAAAGGCGCTGCCGCACAGGCAATGCAGTGTGCAAATATTCGTTTCGGCTTCCCTGAAACGCAGGCTCTTATTTAAGGTGTGATGATGAACCCATTAATTATCAAACTCGGTGGTGTACTGCTGGACAGCGAAGAAGCGCTGGAGCGCCTGTTTAACGCACTGGTGAACTATCGTGAATCACACCAACGTCCGCTGGTGATTGTGCACGGCGGCGGCTGTGTGGTGGATGAGCTGATGAAAGGGCTCAACCTGCCGGTGAAAAAGAAAAATGGCCTGCGCGTGACGCCTGCCGACCAGATTGACATCATTACCGGCGCGCTGGCGGGCACAGCGAACAAAACGCTGCTGGCGTGGGCGAAGAAACACCATATCGCCTCCGTTGGCCTCTGTCTGGGCGATGGCGATAGCGTGAAAGTGACCCAGCTCGACGAAGAGCTTGGCCATGTTGGACTGGCGCAGCCGGGTTCGCCTAAGCTGATTAACACCCTGCTGGAAGGCGGTTTCCTGCCGGTGGTGAGCTCAATCGGCGTGACCGAAGAGGGCGAGCTGATGAACGTTAACGCTGACCAGGCGGCAACCGCGCTGGCGGCCACGCTGGGCGCAGACCTGATCCTGCTCTCCGACGTGAGCGGCATACTGGACGGCAAAGGCCAGCGTATTGCGGAAATGACCGCCGCCAAAGCCGAGCAGCTGATCGATCAAGGCATTATCACCGATGGCATGATTGTTAAAGTGAATGCGGCGCTGGATGCGGCCCGCACGTTGGGTCGCCCGGTGGATATCGCCTCCTGGCGGCACGCGGAGCAACTCCCGGCGCTGTTTAACGGTACGCCGATTGGTACGCGTATTCTGGCTTAAGTTTCTGTGCCGGATGGCGCTTTGCTTATCCGGCCTACGTGAATTTTGTAGGCCCGGTAAGCGCAGCGCCACCGGGCAAAAATATCATCATTAAGGAAATTCGTTATGGCACTTTGGGGTGGGCGTTTTACACAGGCAGCGGATCAGCGGTTCAAACAGTTCAACGACTCTTTGCGCTTCGACTACCGCCTGGCCGAACAGGATATTGTCGGCTCTGTGGCCTGGTCCAAAGCGCTGGTGACCGTTGGCGTGCTGACCGCAGACGAACAGCAGCAGCTGGAAGAGGCGCTGAACAATCTGCTGGAAGAGGTGCGTCTGGATCCGCAGCAAATCCTCCAGAGCGATGCTGAAGATATTCACAGCTGGGTGGAAGGCAAACTGATCGACAAAGTCGGCCAGTTGGGTAAAAAGCTCCATACCGGGCGTAGCCGTAATGACCAGGTGGCGACCGACCTGAAGCTGTGGTGCAAAGAGACCGTCGGCGAACTGCTGGCGGCGAATCGTCAGTTGCAGGGCGCGCTGGTGGACACCGCGCAGAACAATCAGGACGCGGTGATGCCGGGTTATACCCACCTGCAACGCGCGCAGCCGGTGACGTTCGCGCACTGGTGTCTGGCCTATGTTGAGATGCTGGCGCGTGATGAGAGTCGTTTACAGGATACCTTAAAGCGTCTGGACGTGAGCCCGCTGGGCAGCGGCGCGCTTGCCGGTACGGCTTATGAAATTGACCGTGAGCAGCTGGCAGGCTGGCTGGGCTTTGCCTCCGCCACCCGCAATAGTCTGGACAGCGTCTCTGACCGTGACCACGTGCTGGAACTGCTCTCAAATGCGTCTATCGGGATGGTGCACCTGTCGCGCTTTGCCGAAGACCTGATCTTCTTTAACTCTGGCGAAGCCGGGTTTGTGGAGCTGTCCGACCGTGTGACGTCCGGCTCCTCCCTGATGCCGCAGAAGAAAAACCCGGACGCGCTGGAGCTGATCCGCGGGAAATGTGGCCGCGTGCAGGGTGCGCTGACCGGTATGATGATGACCCTGAAAGGGCTGCCGCTGGCGTACAACAAAGACATGCAGGAAGACAAAGAGGGGCTGTTCGACGCGCTCGACACCTGGCTGGACTGTCTGCATATGGGCGCGCTGGTGCTGGACGGCATTCAGGTGAAACGTCCGCGCTGCCAGGAAGCGGCGCAGCAGGGGTATGCTAACTCTACCGAGCTGGCGGACTACCTGGTGGCGAAAGGCGTACCGTTCCGCGAGGCGCACCATATTGTGGGTGAAGCGGTAGTGGAAGCGATTCGTCAGGGTAAAGCCCTTGAAGAGCTGGCGCTTGCCGACCTGCAAAAATTCAGCGCGGTTATCGGGGATGATGTCTACCCGATTCTGGCCCTGCAATCCTGCCTGGATAAGCGTGCAGCGAAAGGCGGCGTGTCACCGAAGCAGGTAGCGCAGGCGATTGCGGATGCGAAAAACCGGTTGGTTTAAACCGTGCGGGCTGGTGCCCTCACCCCGGCCCTCTCCCACTGGGAGAGGGAGAAAAACGGAGCCTGGCTTAGTGCTGGGCTTTTTTTTACGCAAAAAAAAGCGGACCACGGGGTCCGCAAAAGTTCACGTTGGCTTTAGTTTTTCGAGTTTTGAGAGAAACTCGCTGACGGTGCGGGGACGTCAAGGGTCAAACACGTGCCGCCTCGTCTATGTGATGTATTATTCAACAGAATGCTTGATAGGGATAATCGTTCGTTGCTATGCTATCTATCGCCATGAACTATCGTGGCGACGGAGGATGAATAATGAATATTCGTGATCTTGAATACCTGGTAGCGTTAGCTGAGCATCGCCATTTTCGCCGCGCGGCAGACTCCTGCCATGTCAGCCAGCCAACGCTGAGCGGTCAGATCCGCAAGCTGGAAGATGAGCTGGGCGTGATGCTGCTGGAGCGCACCAGTCGTAAAGTACTGTTCACGCAGGCAGGTCTGCTGCTGGTGGATCAGGCGCGCACCGTACTGCGCGAGGTCAAAGTGCTCAAGGAAATGGCAAGCCAGCAGGGGGAAGCGATGTCCGGCCCGCTGCATATTGGCCTGATCCCAACCGTTGGCCCGTACCTGTTGCCGCACATCATTCCGATGCTGCACCAGACGTTCCCGAAACTCGAAATGTACCTGCATGAAGCGCAAACCCATCAGCTGCTGGCGCAGTTAGACAGCGGTAAGCTCGACTGTGCGATTCTGGCGCTCGTTAAAGAGAGTGAAGCGTTTATTGAAGTACCGCTGTTCGATGAGCCGATGATGCTGGCGATCTATGAAGATCACCCGTGGGCGAACCGCGATCGCGTACCGATGGCCGATCTGGCCGGTGAAAAACTGCTGATGCTGGAAGACGGCCACTGTCTGCGCGATCAGGCGATGGGCTTCTGCTTCGAAGCGGGTGCCGATGAAGATACCCATTTCCGCGCAACCAGCCTGGAAACGCTGCGTAATATGGTGGCGGCGGGAAGCGGTATTACGCTGTTGCCGGCGCTGGCGGTGCCGCACGAGCGTAAACGTGATGGCGTGGTCTATCTGCCGTGTATTAAGCCGGAGCCGCGTCGCACCATTGGTCTGGTTTATCGTCCGGGGTCACCGCTGCGCAGCCGCTATGAGCAGCTGGCAGAGGCCATCCGCGGTGCGATGGATGGCCATTTTGACAGCGCGTTAAAACAGGCGGTTTAAGCCGTTCAGCGCAGCGACCCGATAAGCTTCCGCCATGGTCGGGTAGTTAAAGGTGGTGTTAACGAAGTACTCAATGGTGTTGCCACCACCTTTTTGCTCCATGATCGCCTGGCCGATATGAATGATTTCCGCCGCGCGTTCACCGAAGCAGTGAATACCGAGGATCTCTTTCGTCTCGCGATGGAACAGGATCTTCAGTGTACCTACGCTCATTCCCACGATTTGCGCCCGCGCCAGATGTTTAAACTGGGCACGACCCACCTCGTAAGGCACCTTCATGGCCGTCAGCTGCTGCTCGGTTTTGCCGACAGAGCTGATTTCCGGAATGGTGTAGATGCCCGTCGGGATATCTTCAATCAGATGCGCCGTCGCTTCACCTTTCACCAGCGCCTGTGCGGCGATGCGGCCCTGATCGTAAGCGGCGGAGGCCAGGCTTGGGTAACCAATCACGTCGCCGACCGCGTAAACGTGCGGCAGCGCAGTCTGGTACATGCTGTTGACCTTGAGCTGACCGCGGCTGTCGGTTTCAAGCCCGATATTCTCCAGCTGCAATGAATCCGTATTGCCGGTACGGCCGTTGGCATACAGCAGGCAGTCGGCTTTCAGCTTCTTACCGGATTTCAGGTGCATGATCACACCGTCGTCGCAGCCTTCGATTTTCTCGTACTCTTCGTTGTGGCGAATCACCACGCCGCTGTTCCAGAAGTGGTAGGAGAGGGAATCTGACATCTCCTGATCGAGGAACGCCAGCAGGCGGTCGCGGGTGTTGATCAGATCAACTTTGACCTCCATTCCCCTGAAAATCGACGCATATTCGCAGCCAATCACGCCCGCGCCGTAGATGATCACATGGCGTGGCTCGTGGTGCAGGCTGAGGATGGAGTCGCTGTCGTAAATGCGCGGGTGCGAGAAATCCACGTCTGCCGGATGGTAAGGACGGGAGCCGCAGGCGATCACAAATTTTTCAGCGGTGAGCGTCTCAACCGAACCGTCGTGGCACTCCAGCGCCAGGGTGTGTTCATCCACAAAATGCGCGTTCCCTTGCAGAATTTCACAGTGGTTGCGCTCATAGAAACCCTGACGCATGCGCGTCTGCTGGTTAATGACCGTGTCTGCGTGATTCAGGATATCGGCAAAGGAGGAGCGAAGAAGTCGGGAGTGGTCGCTGTAAAGAGGGTTCTGGTTAAATTCGATAATGCGGCTAACGGCGTGGCGGAGGGCTTTCGAAGGGATGGTGCCCCAGTGGGTGCAACCGCCGCCGACATTATGGTAGCGCTCAATAACCGCTACTCTGGCTCCCTGTTTTACCAGACCCATAGCAGCACCTTCGCCGCCGGGGCCGGAACCAATAACTATTGCGTCGTAATCGTAGGAATGTGGCATGGCAAGGCTTACCTGTTCTTATACATAAAAGCAACAGAATCATAACATCATTGCCAGGGTAACCCAATTATCGTTGTGCTTTTTTCGGGCAGTGGAGCACAAACCGCGCGTAAACAATCATTCACAAAGTCAGGTAAACAGATTAATTTTATTCTCTGGTATAGTGCCAACGGGCCTTTGGAAGGATTCAACTATCGTGATGGGCGTAAGAGCACAACAAAAAGAGAAAACCCGGCGTTCGCTGGTGGAAGCCGCATTCAGTCAACTGAGTGCTGAGCGGAGTTTTGCCAGTTTGAGCCTGCGTGAAGTGGCGCGCGAGGCCGGGATTGCGCCAACGTCCTTCTATCGTCATTTCCGTGATGTGGATGAACTGGGCCTGACCATGGTCGACGAGAGCGGTTTGATGCTGCGCCAGCTTATGCGTCAGGCGCGTCAGCGTATCGCCAAGGGCGGCAGCGTGATCCGCACTTCCGTGTCGACATTTATGGAATTTATCGGCAATAACCCTAACGCGTTTCGCCTGCTGTTGCGTGAGCGTTCCGGAACGTCAGCCGCGTTTCGTGCCGCCGTCGCGCGTGAAATTCAGCATTTCATCGCGGAACTTGCCGACTATCTTGAACTCGAAAACCATATGCCGCGTGCGTTTACTGAAGCACAGGCTGAGGCGATGGTGACGATTGTGTTCAGCGCGGGTGCTGAAGCGCTGGATGTCAGCATTGAACAACGCAAGCAACTCGAAGAGCGACTGGTATTGCAGCTGCGGATGATTTCTAAAGGTGCGTACTACTGGTATCGCCGTGAACAAGAGAAGTTGGCACATCAAAACGATGAGTGAAGGTGAGTAATGAAACAGTCAGGTCAGGATAAAGGAACGCTGTTGCTGGCATTGATCGCTGGCTTATCCATTAATGGTACGTTTGCGGCGGTTTTCAGCTCAATTGTACCGTTCTCGATTTTCCCGATTATCGCGCTGGTGCTGACGGTGTACTGCCTGCATCAACGTTATCTGAACCGCACGATGCCAGTTGGGTTACCGGGACTGGCCGCAGCCTGTTTTATTCTGGGTGTATTGCTTTATAGCACGGTGGTGCGCGCGGAGTATCCGGATATTGGCTCTAACTTCCTGCCTGCGGTACTGTCTGTGGCGCTGGTGTTCTGGATTGGCTCTCGCATGCGTAGCCGCAAGAGCGAGTTGCCGGAGTAGAGAATGGTTTTGTAGTCGTTGTAGGGCAGGTAAGCGAAGCGCCACCTGCCAAAAAATGCCGGATGGCGCTACGCTTATCCGGCCTAAAGATTATCGTGCAGTAAGCAGTACGCCGCACTCCATATGGTGCGTATACGGGAACTGATCGAACAGCGCCAGACGTTCAACCTTGTGCGTCTGGCTTAATGTTTCCAGATTCTTGCACAGCGTCTCCGGGTTACAGGAGATGTACAAAATACGCGGGTACGCCTGCACCATCTTCTCGGTTTCGCTGTCCAGGCCACTGCGCGGCGGATCGACAAAAATTGTCTCACACTGGTAGCTCTTCAAATCAATCCCTTGCAGGCGGTTAAACTCGCGTACGCCGTTCATCGCCTGGGTAAACTCTTCTGCCGCCATACGAATAATTTGTACGTTATCAATATGGTTAGCGGCGATGTTGTACTGCGCGGCTGCCACCGACGGTTTGGCGATTTCCGTCGCCAGCACGCGTTCGAAGTTACGCGCCAGCGCCAGCGAGAAGTTGCCGTTACCGCAGTAGAGTTCCAGCAGATCGCCCTTAGACCCTTCCGTCGCCTTCAACGCCCACTCCAGCATCTGCACGTTCATGGCGGCATTCGGCTGGGTGAAGCTGTTCTCCACCTGACGGTAAACCATCTCTTTTCCTGCCACCGGCAGACGCTCGTCGATGTAATCCTGGTCCAGCATGATTTTGGTTTTGGTCGCGCGGCCAATCAGGTGCACGTTGATATTCTGCGCGCGCAGCGCATCGCGCAGGGCTTCTGCCTGCTCGCGCCACTCGTCGGTCAGTGCTTTGTGATAGAGCAGAGAAACAATGGCCTGATTGCTTTGGGTGGTCAGGTAGTCAATCTGGAACAGCTTGTTGCGCAGTACCGGATTGTTGCGCACACCGTCGATCATCAGCGTCATCAGCTGGTTGATGAGCTCACTCGCCGCCGGAAAACTGTCTACGCGAATACGGGATTTCGTCTGCTGATCGAAAATGATGTGGTACAGGTCATCGCCATCGTGCCAGATGCGGAACTCAGCGCGCATACGGTAGTGGCTGACCGGAGAACGAAACACCTCGGGAACGGGCGCGTTGAAAGGCGTCATCATACTTTGCAGGCGGACAACTTTTTCAGCCAGCTGTGCGTCGTACTGTTCTGTCGGGAGGTGTTCGGGGGTCATGATGCGTCCTGAGTGATAAAGAATTACGCGGGGATTGTAGGGATTGTGCAGTGGATGTCCAGATTTAATGGCTAATAGCTATCTGGACATCTATACGTGTCTAATTGTAGCATTCTGTTTCCGGTCTCCTGAGAGTGAAAAGGGAATCCAGTGCAAATCTGGAGCTGACGCGCAGCGGTAAAGACTGGCGGGATGAGAGTTGCAGACACTGTGAAAATGGGAAGTCTTCATCCGTATAACGCCACCCAGCCCGAAGACCTGCCGGGATCACGTCGCATTTGGTTTCATCATCGCGTGCTATCGGTGAGGCCTGCGGCATCCTTCTTATATTGTGGATGCTTTAACAATGATTAAAAAAGTATCGCTGTTGACGGTGTTTTCCGTCACGGCATTTTCGGGCTGGGCGCAGGAAAGTGCCGACTCGTTGGTGGTGACAGCAAACCGTTTCGAACAACCAGCAAAAACCGTTCTGGCTCCGACCTCCGTCGTGACGCGTGAGGATATTGAACGCTGGCAGGCAACGAGTGTTGTGGAAATCATGTCACGCCTGCCGGGTGTGGACATCGCACAAAGCGGCGGGATGGGGTCGACCTCTTCAACGTTTATTCGCGGTACGGAATCCCGCCATGTTCTGGTACTGATTGATGGTATCCCTCTGAATAATGCCGGGATCAGCAACGTTCCCGATTTAAGCCAAATTCCGACGTCGCTGATTCAGCGTATTGAGTACATTCGCGGCCCACGTTCGGCGCTGTATGGCTCCGACGCGATTGGCGGTGTGATTAACATCATTACCGGGCGCGACAAGCCGGGTGCGGAAATTTCTGCGGGTGTCGGTTCAAAGGGGTATCAAAACTATAACGGTGCCTTCCAGCAGGTGTTCGATAAAACCAAAATCACCATGGCCGGTGATTATACCTATACCCGTGGTTTTGATATTGCCGCAAAAGATGCCCCGCGCCAGCCAGACCGCGATGGTTTTATGAGTAAATCGCTGTTTGGCTCGGTGGAGCAGCAGTTTACCGACAGCGTCAGCGGATTCGTCCGTGGTTTTGGCTACGATAACCGCTCCGCGTATGACGGTTACGATCACTATGGCGCGACCGGCATTGATGGGCGGCCGGACACGCGTCAGGTTTACAGCCAGAACTGGGACACCGGGTTGCGCTATAACCAGGGTATTTTCCAGTCACAGCTGGTGGCAGGGTATGGCCGTAGCAAAGATCAGAACTATGATCCGAAAAAAGGCCGCTACGCTGACTCCGCAACCATGGATGACGTGAAGCAGTACACCACCCAGTGGCTGAATACGGTTGAAGTGGGGCACGGCAATATCGGCGCGGGTCTGGACTGGCAGAAGCAGAAAACCCAGGCGGGTACGGGCTATCTGGAAAAAGGTTACGAACAACGTAATACCGGCGTGTTCCTTTCGGCGATGCAGCAGTTCAACAGCGTGACGCTGGAAGCGGCGGCGCGTAATGACGATAACTCTAACTTTGGCAATCATGCCACCTGGCAGACCAGCGCCGCATGGGAGTTCATCGACGGGTATCGCATCATCGGTTCTTACGGCACAGCGTATAAAGCGCCGACCATGAGCCAGATCCACAGTAAGGATTACGGCAATCCGGACCTGAAGCCAGAAGAGAGTAAGCAGTGGGAAGGTGGTTTTGAAGGCCTGACGGGGCCGGTAAACTGGCGCGTGACGGGTTATCGTAATGATATTGATAACCTGATTAACAGCGACCCGCGGACCTACCGTTATTACAACGTGGATGAGGCTCGCATCAAAGGGATTGAGGTGACGGCGCAGTTCGATACCGGACCGGTAGGGCACCAAATTTCCTATGACTACGTTGACCCGCGCAATGCGAAAACCAACGAAGTCCTGGCACGTCGCTCAAAGCAGCAGGTTAAGTATCAGCTTGACTGGCAGGTGTGGGATCTCGACTGGAATCTGGCGTACCGTTATCTGGGCACTCGCTATGACGTTGCCGTTGATCCGAATACCTATGCAACAGAACGCGTGAAAATGGGCGGCGTCAGCCTGTGGGACGTCGCGGTTTCATATCCCGTCACCTCTCATCTCACAGTTCGTGGTAAAATAGCCAACCTGTTCGATAAAGATTACGAGACAGTTTATGGCTACCAAACTGCAGGACGGGAATACACCTTGTCTGGCAGCTACACCTTCTGATCCGCGTCCCACCGTGCTGGTGTTTGATTCCGGCGTCGGTGGGCTTTCGGTCTATGATGAGATTCGGCAGCTCCTGCCGGATCTCCATTACATCTACGCCTTCGATAACGTCGCGTTCCCGTATGGGGAAAAGAGTGAAGACTTTATTGTTGAGCGTGTGGTTGAAATCGTCACCGCGGTACAAAAGCGTTATCCTCTGGCGCTGGCGGTCATTGCCTGTAATACGGCAAGCACGGTCTCTCTTCCTGCCCTGCGCGAAAAATTCCCGTTCCCGGTTGTGGGCGTTGTGCCGGCAATTAAACCTGCTGCGCGTCTGACGGCGAACGGCATCGTGGGTTTGCTGGCGACGCGTGGTACGGTAAAACGTCCTTATACGCGCGAGCTTATTGAGCGCTTTGCCAATGAATGCCAGATCGCCATGCTCGGTTCCGCGGAGCTGGTGGAAATGGCGGAAGCGAAGCTGCACGGCGAGACGGTCTCGCTTGAAGAGCTGCGCCGCATTCTGCGTCCATGGCTGCGGATGCAGGAACCCCCGGATACGGTTGTTCTTGGATGTACCCATTTCCCGCTGTTACAGGAAGAGCTATTAAAGGTCCTGCCTGAAGGAACCCGGCTGGTGGATTCCGGTGCGGCGATTGCGCGTCGGACGGCCTGGCTGCTGGAACACGAGGCGCCGGATGCGAAATCAGCGGAAGCGAACATCGCTTTTTGTATGGCGATAACAAAAGAAACTGAACAACTTTTACCCGTTTTACAGCGTTACGGCTTCGAAACGCTCGAAAAACTGGCGCTGTAGCACGGTTTTGAGCAAAAAAGAGACGGTTGAACGTTTTTTTTCAAAGAGGGGTTGTCAACGTCTGAGAACTCCCTATAATGCGCCTCCACTGACACGGAACAACGGCTTACAAGCCGCCGGGGCAGCGGGGTTCAGAGATGAACGCCAACAGAGAAAAGTGAAAATAATTGCTTGACTCTGAATGAGGAAAACGTAATATACGGGACCTCGCAACGATGTGCTGAAAGCCGCGTTGCAACTGCTCTTTAACAATTTATCAGACAATCTGTGTGGGCACTCAAAGTGACATGGATTCTTAACGTCCTCGGACGAAAAATGAATACCAAGTCTCAACGAGTGAACACGTAATTCATTACGAAGTTTAATTCATTGAGCATCAAACTTTTAAATTGAAGAGTTTGATCATGGCTCAGATTGAACGCTGGCGGCAGGCCTAACACATGCAAGTCGAACGGTAACAGGAAGCAGCTTGCTGCTTCGCTGACGAGTGGCGGACGGGTGAGTAATGTCTGGGAAACTGCCTGATGGAGGGGGATAACTACTGGAAACGGTAGCTAATACCGCATAACGTCGCAAGACCAAAGAGGGGGACCTTCGGGCCTCTTGCCATCGGATGTGCCCAGATGGGATTAGCTAGTAGGTGGGGTAACGGCTCACCTAGGCGACGATCCCTAGCTGGTCTGAGAGGATGACCAGCCACACTGGAACTGAGACACGGTCCAGACTCCTACGGGAGGCAGCAGTGGGGAATATTGCACAATGGGCGCAAGCCTGATGCAGCCATGCCGCGTGTATGAAGAAGGCCTTCGGGTTGTAAAGTACTTTCAGCGGGGAGGAAGGTGTTGAGGTTAATAACCTCAGCAATTGACGTTACCCGCAGAAGAAGCACCGGCTAACTCCGTGCCAGCAGCCGCGGTAATACGGAGGGTGCAAGCGTTAATCGGAATTACTGGGCGTAAAGCGCACGCAGGCGGTCTGTCAAGTCGGATGTGAAATCCCCGGGCTCAACCTGGGAACTGCATTCGAAACTGGCAGGCTAGAGTCTTGTAGAGGGGGGTAGAATTCCAGGTGTAGCGGTGAAATGCGTAGAGATCTGGAGGAATACCGGTGGCGAAGGCGGCCCCCTGGACAAAGACTGACGCTCAGGTGCGAAAGCGTGGGGAGCAAACAGGATTAGATACCCTGGTAGTCCACGCCGTAAACGATGTCGACTTGGAGGTTGTGCCCTTGAGGCGTGGCTTCCGGAGCTAACGCGTTAAGTCGACCGCCTGGGGAGTACGGCCGCAAGGTTAAAACTCAAATGAATTGACGGGGGCCCGCACAAGCGGTGGAGCATGTGGTTTAATTCGATGCAACGCGAAGAACCTTACCTACTCTTGACATCCAGAGAACTTAGCAGAGATGCTTTGGTGCCTTCGGGAACTCTGAGACAGGTGCTGCATGGCTGTCGTCAGCTCGTGTTGTGAAATGTTGGGTTAAGTCCCGCAACGAGCGCAACCCTTATCCTTTGTTGCCAGCGGTTAGGCCGGGAACTCAAAGGAGACTGCCAGTGATAAACTGGAGGAAGGTGGGGATGACGTCAAGTCATCATGGCCCTTACGAGTAGGGCTACACACGTGCTACAATGGCGCATACAAAGAGAAGCGACCTCGCGAGAGCAAGCGGACCTCATAAAGTGCGTCGTAGTCCGGATTGGAGTCTGCAACTCGACTCCATGAAGTCGGAATCGCTAGTAATCGTGGATCAGAATGCCACGGTGAATACGTTCCCGGGCCTTGTACACACCGCCCGTCACACCATGGGAGTGGGTTGCAAAAGAAGTAGGTAGCTTAACCTTCGGGAGGGCGCTTACCACTTTGTGATTCATGACTGGGGTGAAGTCGTAACAAGGTAACCGTAGGGGAACCTGCGGTTGGATCACCTCCTTACCTTAAAGAACCTGCCTTTGCAGTGCTCACACAGATTGTCTGATGAAAAACAGCAGTAAAAAACCTCTACAGGCTTGTAGCTCAGGTGGTTAGAGCGCACCCCTGATAAGGGTGAGGTCGGTGGTTCAAGTCCACTCAGGCCTACCAAATTTTTGCTGATGCTGCGTTGCGGCGACACTCACATACCTGAGTATGCTTCGTGTCACCACGCCTTGCCTCAACAAAAATTACCGGTACAGAGGTGACTACGATGGGGCTATAGCTCAGCTGGGAGAGCGCCTGCCTTGCACGCAGGAGGTCTGCGGTTCGATCCCGCATAGCTCCACCATCTTTTACTGCGAACACAAGAAAACTTCAGAGTGAACCTGAAAAGGTGCACTGCGAAGTTTTGCTCTTTAAAAATCTGGATCAAGCTGAAAATTGAAACGACACACAGCTCATGTGTGTTCGAGTCTCTCAAATTTTCGCAATCAGAAGTGAAACATCTTCGGGTTGTGAGGTTAAGCGACTAAGCGTACACGGTGGATGCCCTGGCAGTCAGAGGCGATGAAGGACGTGCTAATCTGCGAAAAGCGCCGGCGAGGTGATATGAACCTTTGACCCGGCGATGTCCGAATGGGGAAACCCAGTGCAATCCGTTGCACTATCGTTAACTGAATACATAGGTTAACGAGGCGAACCGGGGGAACTGAAACATCTAAGTACCCCGAGGAAAAGAAATCAACCGAGATTCCCCCAGTAGCGGCGAGCGAACGGGGAGCAGCCCGGAGTCTGAATCAGCTTGTGTGTTAGTGGAACGGTCTGGAAAGTCCGACGGTACAGGGTGATAGTCCCGTACACGAAAATGCACATGCTGTGAACTCGAAGAGTAGGGCGGGACACGTGGTATCCTGTCTGAATATGGGGGGACCATCCTCCAAGGCTAAATACTCCTGACTGACCGATAGTGAACCAGTACCGTGAGGGAAAGGCGAAAAGAACCCCGGCGAGGGGAGTGAAAAAGAACCTGAAACCGTGTACGTACAAGCAGTGGGAGCCTCTTTATGGGGTGACTGCGTACCTTTTGTATAATGGGTCAGCGACTTATATTCTGTAGCAAGGTTAACCGTATAGGGGAGCCGAAGGGAAACCGAGTCTTAACTGGGCGTTAAGTTGCAGGGTATAGACCCGAAACCCGGTGATCTAGCCATGGGCAGGTTGAAGGTTGGGTAACACTAACTGGAGGACCGAACCGACTAATGTTGAAAAATTAGCGGATGACCTGTGGCTGGGGGTGAAAGGCCAATCAAACCGGGAGATAGCTGGTTCTCCCCGAAAGCTATTTAGGTAGCGCCTCGTGAACTCATCTTCGGGGGTAGAGCACTGTTTCGGCTAGGGGGCCATCCCGGCTTACCAACCCGATGCAAACTACGAATACCGAAGAATGTTATCACGGGAGACACACGGCGGGTGCTAACGTCCGTCGTGAAGAGGGAAACAACCCAGACCGCCAGCTAAGGTCCCAAAGTCATGGTTAAGTGGGAAACGATGTGGGAAGGCACAGACAGCCAGGATGTTGGCTTAGAAGCAGCCATCATTTAAAGAAAGCGTAATAGCTCACTGGTCGAGTCGGCCTGCGCGGAAGATGTAACGGGGCTAAACCATGCACCGAAGCTGCGGCAGCGACGCTTATGCGTTGTTGGGTAGGGGAGCGTTCTGTAAGCCGTTGAAGGTGTGCTGTGAGGCATGCTGGAGGTATCAGAAGTGCGAATGCTGACATAAGTAACGATAAAGCGGGTGAAAAGCCCGCTCGCCGGAAGACCAAGGGTTCCTGTCCAACGTTAATCGGGGCAGGGTGAGTCGACCCCTAAGGCGAGGCCGAAAGGCGTAGTCGATGGGAAACAGGTTAATATTCCTGTACTTGGTGTTACTGCGAAGGGGGGACGGAGAAGGCTATGTCAGCCGGGCGACGGTTGTCCCGGTTTAAGCATGTAGGCGGAGGTTCCAGGTAAATCCGGTACCTTGTTAACGCTGAGGTGTGATGACGAGGCACTACGGTGCTGAAGTGATAAATGCCCTGCTTCCAGGAAAAGCCTCTAAGCATCAGGTAACACGAAATCGTACCCCAAACCGACACAGGTGGTCAGGTAGAGAATACCAAGGCGCTTGAGAGAACTCGGGTGAAGGAACTAGGCAAAATGGTGCCGTAACTTCGGGAGAAGGCACGCTGATATGTAGGTGAAGTCCCTGCGGACGGAGCTGAAATCAGTCGAAGATACCAGCTGGCTGCAACTGTTTATTAAAAACACAGCACTGTGCAAACACGAAAGTGGACGTATACGGTGTGACGCCTGCCCGGTGCCGGAAGGTTAATTGATGGGGTCAGCGGCAACGCGAAGCTCTTGATCGAAGCCCCGGTAAACGGCGGCCGTAACTATAACGGTCCTAAGGTAGCGAAATTCCTTGTCGGGTAAGTTCCGACCTGCACGAATGGCGTAATGATGGCCAGGCTGTCTCCACCCGAGACTCAGTGAAATTGAACTCGCTGTGAAGATGCAGTGTACCCGCGGCAAGACGGAAAGACCCCGTGAACCTTTACTATAGCTTGACACTGAACACTGGTCCTTGATGTGTAGGATAGGTGGGAGGCTTTGAAGCGTGGACGCCAGTCTGCGTGGAGCCATCCTTGAAATACCACCCTTTAATGGCTGGTGTTCTAACGTAGACCCGTGATCCGGGTTGCGGACAGTGTCTGGTGGGTAGTTTGACTGGGGCGGTCTCCTCCCAAAGAGTAACGGAGGAGCACGAAGGTTGGCTAATCCTGGTCGGACATCAGGAGGTTAGTGCAATGGCATAAGCCAGCTTGACTGCGAGCGTGACGGCGCGAGCAGGTGCGAAAGCAGGTCATAGTGATCCGGTGGTTCTGAATGGAAGGGCCATCGCTCAACGGATAAAAGGTACTCCGGGGATAACAGGCTGATACCGCCCAAGAGTTCATATCGACGGCGGTGTTTGGCACCTCGATGTCGGCTCATCACATCCTGGGGCTGAAGTAGGTCCCAAGGGTATGGCTGTTCGCCATTTAAAGTGGTACGCGAGCTGGGTTTAGAACGTCGTGAGACAGTTCGGTCCCTATCTGCCGTGGGCGCTGGAGAATTGAGGGGGGCTGCTCCTAGTACGAGAGGACCGGAGTGGACGCATCACTGGTGTTCGGGTTGTCATGCCAATGGCACTGCCCGGTAGCTAAATGCGGAAGAGATAAGTGCTGAAAGCATCTAAGCACGAAACTTGCCCCGAGATGAGTTCTCCCTGAGACCTTGAGTCTCCTGAAGGAACGTTGAAGACGACGACGTTGATAGGTCGGGTGTGTAAGCGCAGCGATGCGTTGAGCTAACCGATACTAATGAACCGTGAGGCTTAACCTTACAACGCCGAAGATGTTTTGGCGAAGAGACAGAATTTTCAGCTTAGATTCAGAGTCCGAAGGATTTTGCGCTGAGACAAGGCGGCAAACGAAGGAAAGGAAGGAGCATACTTAGGTATGTGACTGACTTTACGAGAGCAGCCAACGCAGTATCAGTGCGAAAGACACAGGACAGAGCACAAGAATTTGCCTGGCGGCTTTAGCGCGGTGGTCCCACCTGACCCCATGCCGAACTCAGAAGTGAAACGCCGTAGCGCCGATGGTAGTGTGGGGTCTCCCCATGTGAGAGTAGGGAACTGCCAGGCATCAAATTAAGTAGTAAGCCGGTGCATTAATCCGGTGGTTACAGAAGTATTCGGTGGAGCGGTAGTTCAGTCGGTTAGAATACCTGCCTGTCACGCAGGGGGTCGCGGGTTCGAGTCCCGTCCGTTCCGCCACTTATTAAGACATTAAGCCTGCCCTTTCGGCAGGCTTAATGGCAAAAACTTTAGGGGCGTAGCTCAGTTGGTAGAGCACCGGTCTCCAAAACCGGGTGTCGCGAGTTCGAGTCTCTCCGCCCCTGCCATATAGAATCCTTTGCTTCGGCAAAGGATTTTTTTTTGCCTGCAAAACAGCTCAACACCTTCCTGAAGAATAAGCAGCCTGCGTTTCCGCAGGCTTTTGCGTTAATCCAGTATGCTGGTTTTTAACAGATCTTTTATCTGCGACTGCTTATCGCTGTTTTGCAGCCAAATGGCATACAGCGGCCTGGAGAGAGTTGTCGAATCGGTGACAACATGGAGTGCGGGTTTATTATCCGCCCAGCGAACAGGTAACCATGTACAGCCTTTCAATGCGGGAAGATGCTGGCATGCGATCTCCGCAGAGCTTGTCGTGAGTTGCGGGATATCATCGCTGGCAATTAACCCCGTCTCGTGCTGCTGAAAATCAGGCCCCCATTCCAGGCGTAAATAATTCAGGTCGGCCTTCATCATTGCAGGCTCGGATGCATAGAGCGCCAGGCTAAACTGTCCAACAATCTGGCTGCTAAATTCGTCCATCTTGGGCGCTTCTGTGGTGATCAGGAGATCAAGCTGCCGCTCGTGGAGTTGCTTAACCAGCGACTGGCGTTGCGCAATCCTCGCCTCAAATTGCAGATGGTTGTGTGAGCGATATAGCCGCATAAGCCACTGGCTGAGCATGCATTCCCATAGTGAAGCGCTGGCACCGATCGAGAATTCATTATGCCGGGAGGTGTGCGCAACCTCCTTCCGCGCTGCCTGCCAGGTATTCATCAGGGTTTCTGCATAAGGCAATAGCTTTTCACCGGCCGGAGTTAAACGAATATTGTTGCGATGGCGGGTAAAAAGGTTCACACCCAGTTGATTTTCCAGCTGTCGAATACGAAAACTGACTGCTGACTGCGTCAGGTAGAGGGCTTCAGCTGCTCGCCCAAAGTGTCGCGTTCTGCTCACTTCGAGGAAAGTTTTTAGCAATTCCGTATCCACATCTTTCTCCGCAAAATTATTTGTCGTTATGATTTAAATGTTTTGTTTTACACTCTGTCAAGCGTAACTAATACTCCGCGCCATAAATAGCTCGGCCAAAGAATTAGGAGCGTGTAGGATGGCGGAAAGCTTTACGACGACTAATCGTTTTTTCGACAATAAACATTATCCGCGCGGGTTCTCTCGTCACGGCGATTTCACTATCAAAGAAGCTCAACTTCTTGAGCGCCATGGTTATGCCTTTAACGAGCTGGATCTGGGTAAACGTGAACCGGCAACCGAAGATGAAAAACAGTTTGTCTCTGTTTGCCGTGGTGAGCGTGAGCCGCAGTCTGATGCAGAACGTGTATGGATCAAGTATATGGCTCGCATTAAGCGTCCTAAGCGTTTCCATACGCTGTCTGGCGGCAAGCCGCAGATGGAAGGTGCAGAAGACTACACCGAGTCTGACGATTAAGAAGAGAAGGGGCTACGGCCCCTTTTTTTTTTACGCCAGCATTTTTTGCAGATGCAACAGCAGCCGATCGATCGCACGGTAACTTAATGCCTCCTGCAAATGCCGCCTCTCTATTCCGGGGCAGCCTTCCACGTCGGCGACCGTGCGCGCAACTTTCAACAAACGCTGCCACGCGCGAATGGATAGCCCAAACCGCGTCAGTGTCTCTTCCAGCCAGCCTGCATCTTCAGCGTTGAGAGAACAAAACTGTCGGATCCCGCTGTTATCCAGCCGGGCATTCAGCCTGTTCTGACGAGCATACTGCCGCGCCTGCGCCGCAATAACCCGTTCACGCACAGTTGCTGAGCTTTCGCCCTTAATACCGGTTTGCCTCAGCAGACCGGGCGGGGGCAGGGGGATCTCGAGAGATAAATCAAAACGGTCGAGGAAGGGGCCGGACAGCTTACTCAGATAGCGCAGTGTCTGCTCCGGCGTACAGCGGTTATGATTGCCCTGATAATGACCCGTAGGGCTAGGGTTCATCGCGGCGACCAGCTGAAACTGCGCAGGGTAGCTTAATTTGGCCCGTGTACGAGACAAATGGATTTCGCCGGATTCAATCGGCTCCCGCAATGCATCCAGCACTCGGCGTTCAAACTCTGGCAATTCATCCAGGAAGAGAATGCCGTTGTGCGCCAGTGAGATTTCACCCGGACCGGGGATCGAACCCCCGCCCACCATCGCGGTAAGAGACGCACTGTGGTGTGGAGAGCGGAAAGGACGGCGGCGCCACTGTTTATGCAGCGACGTAGAACTGACCAGGCTAAATATCGCGGCGCTTTCCAGCGCTTCGTGATTATTGAGGGGTGGCAACAGGCCGTTCAATCTGCTCGCCAGCATCGTTTTCCCCGTGCCTGGCGGACCTATCAGTAACAGGTTATGCCCACCCGCGGCCGTTATCTCTAACGCCCGTTTACCCTGTTCCTGACCCATAATATCGCTGAGATCCTCGGGCGAATCTGGCGCTACCTCGTCATTCTCCTGCGGCTCGGCAAGCTCGTGTCGGCCTTCCAGCCAGGCGCAAACCTCCTGCAAATGTCCCGCGACAAGACACCCCTTTTCGGCGATAAGGCTTACTTCAGAGGCGTTTTCATTAGCTACAATGATTTGTCTTCCCGCACGTATGGCTTCAAGCGCACCCGATATTGCACCGGGAACGCCCCTTAACGCGCCTGTAAGCGCTAATTCACCCACGAACTCGCACGAGCTTAGCCCTGGCGTATTGAGCTGTTCAGAAGCCGCGAGAAGCGCTATAGCAATAGGTAAATCATATCGCCCTCCCTCCTTTGGCAAATCGGCGGGCGCAAGGTTGATGGTGATCTTCTTCGCCGGAAAAGCATAACCGCTATTAATAATTGCGCTGCGCACGCGATCCCTCGCCTCTTTAACGGTCGTTTCTGGTAAGCCGACCAGCGTCAGTCCGGGCAGTCCATTACTTAAATGAACCTCTACAGAAATAAGCGGTGCCTTCACGCCGATGGCCGCGCGTGTATAAACAACTGACAGTGACATAAGCCCTCCTTGGCGGTGACTATGCCAGCATCATTTTTTCCTGTTTAGCGCTAATTCACTGAATTACGGCGCTCGTTCCAGCCTTTTAGCGGCAAAATGTAATCCTTACATGTCGGTGGGATCGGCCTCGCAGAAAAGGAATCATGCGCGCCTTGCCTGATGAAACAGGACAAAAAAAATGAAAAATCTTCATTTCTATTCTTTCCCTATATAAAACAACGATTTTGAAAGAAATAGTTCGCCTGCTACAGAAACAGGTCATAAAAAAATCTTGTGTCAGATGAAATATCTGTGGTAACTCTTTAGGTATTCCTTCGAACAAGATGCAAAAAGAACTGAAAATGACAGCCCTTCTACGAGTGATTAGCCTGGTCGTGATTAGCGTGGTGGTGATTATTATCCCACCGTGCGGGGCTGCACTTGGACGAGGAAAGGCTTAGAAATCAAGCCTTAACGAACTAAGACCCCCGCACCGAAAGGTCCGGGGGTTTTTTTATGACTAAAAAACGTAAATGAGGAGCAGAGAATGACAAGTAGCACAAAATTCTGTTTCTCCCGATTTATGACGGGGAACTAACTATGAATGGGGCACAGTGGGTAGTACATGCGTTGCGCGCGCAGGGAGTCGAGACAGTATTCGGTTATCCGGGTGGCGCAATTATGCCGATTTACGATGCACTGTATGACGGCGGCGTGGAGCACCTGTTGTGCCGACACGAGCAGGGCGCAGCGATGGCCGCCATCGGTTATGCCCGTGCCACCGGTAAAACCGGTGTCTGTATGGCGACCTCAGGTCCGGGCGCAACGAACCTGATCACCGGTCTTGCTGATGCACTGCTGGATTCTGTTCCCGTTGTTGCCATCACCGGACAGGTTGCCTCTCCGTTCATCGGCACCGATGCCTTCCAGGAAGTGGATGTGCTCGGTTTATCGCTGGCCTGCACCAAACACAGCTTCCTCGTTCAGTCTCTTGAAGAGCTGCCGCGGGTGATGGCCGAAGCGTTCGAGGTTGCCAGCTCTGGCCGTCCTGGCCCGGTTCTGGTTGATATCCCGAAAGATATCCAGGTTGCACTCGGCGATCTGGAACCGCATTTCTCTACCGTGAAAAGCGATGATGCGTTCCCGCATGCACAGGTGGAAGAGGCGCGTCAGATGATGGTGCAGGCCAAACAACCGATGCTGTACGTTGGTGGTGGCGTAGGTATGGCGCAGGCGGCTCCTGCCCTGCGCGAATTTATCGCGGCAACGCAAATGCCTGCCACCTGCACGCTGAAAGGGTTGGGTGCGGTAGATGCTGATTACCCCTACTATCTGGGCATGCTGGGGATGCATGGTACCAAAGCGGCAAACCTGGCGGTGCAGGAGTGTGACCTGCTCATCGCCGTCGGCGCCCGTTTTGACGACCGCGTCACCGGCAAACTGAACACCTTCGCGCCAAACGCCAAAGTGATCCATATGGACATCGACCCGGCGGAGATGAACAAACTGCGTCAGGCGCATGTCGCGTTGCAGGGCGATCTTAACGCGCTGTTACCGGCCCTGGAGCAGCCGCTGGATATTAACCCATGGCGTCAGCACACCGCCGATATGCGCGCTGAACACGCCTGGCGTTACGACCACCCCGGCGAGGCCATCTACGCGCCGCTGCTGTTGAAGCAGTTGTCCGACCGTAAGCCCGCCGACAGCGTGGTGACGACCGATGTCGGCCAGCATCAGATGTGGTCTGCCCAGCACATGACCTACACCCGTCCGGAAAACTTCATCACGTCCAGCGGGTTAGGGACGATGGGCTTCGGTCTGCCAGCCGCCGTTGGTGCACAGGTTGCCCGCCCGAACGATACCGTTATCTGTATCTCCGGTGACGGCTCCTTCATGATGAACGTTCAGGAGCTCGGCACCGTGAAGCGCAAGCAGTTACCGTTGAAGATCGTGTTGCTCGATAACCAGCGTTTAGGGATGGTTCGCCAGTGGCAACAGCTGTTCTTCCAGGAACGTTACAGTGAAACCACCCTGACCGATAACCCCGATTTCCTCACCCTGGCCAGCGCCTTCGGCATTCCTGGCCAGCACATCACCCGTAAAGACCAGGTTGAAGCGGCACTCGACACCATGCTGTCAAGCGAAGGGCCATACCTGCTTCATGTCTCAATCGATGAGCTTGAGAACGTCTGGCCGTTGGTACCGCCCGGTGCCAGTAACTCACAAATGCTGGAGAAATTATCATGATGCAACATCAGGTCGCCGTGCAGGCTCGCTTCAACCCGGAAACGTTAGAACGCGTTTTGCGCGTGGTGCGTCATCGTGGCTTTCAGATTTGCTCTATGAATATGGAAACGGCCACCGACGCGCAAAACATCAGTATCGAATTAACCGTTGCCAGCCCGCGGCCGGTCGACTTACTGTTTAGTCAGTTATCAAAACTGGTAGACGTTGCCCATGTTGCCATCTGCCAGAGCACAACCACATCACAACAAATCCGCGCTTAAGCGTGACAGGACGAAAAAATGACGACAAAAAAAGCTGATTACATTTGGTTCAATGGTGAGATGGTTCGCTGGGAAGACGCGAAAGTTCACGTGATGTCCCACGCGCTGCACTACGGCACCTCCGTGTTTGAAGGGATCCGTTGCTACGACTCTCACAAAGGACCAGTGGTGTTCCGCCACCGTGAACACATGCAGCGTCTGCATGACTCAGCCAAAATTTATCGTTTCCCGGTCTCCCAAAGCGTTGATGAGTTGATGGAAGCCTGCCGCGAGGTGATTCGCCAGAACAAACTGACCAGCGCCTATATTCGTCCGCTGGTCTTCGTGGGTGATGTCGGCATGGGCGTCAACCCGCCCGCTGGCTATAACACCGATGTGATTATTGCTGCGTTCCCGTGGGGCGCCTACCTGGGCGCGGAAGCACTGGATCAGGGGATCGACGCAATGGTTTCTTCCTGGAACCGCGTGGCGCCAAACACTATCCCGACTGCGGCTAAAGCGGGCGGTAACTACCTGTCCTCACTGCTGGTCGGCAGCGAAGCGCGCCGTCACGGTTACCAGGAAGGTATCGCGCTGGATGTGAATGGCTACATCTCCGAAGGTGCGGGCGAAAACCTGTTTGAAGTAAAAGACGGAATTCTGTTCACCCCGCCGTTTACCTCGTCCGCGCTGCCAGGCATCACCCGTGACGCCATCATCAAGCTGGCAAAAGATCTGGGTATCGAAGTGCGCGAGCAGGTGCTATCCCGCGAATCCCTGTACCTGGCTGACGAAGTGTTTATGTCCGGTACCGCGGCTGAAATTACGCCGGTGCGTAGCGTCGATGGCATTCAGGTGGGCGAAGGCCGCTGTGGCCCGGTGACCAAACGCATTCAGCAAGCGTTCTTTGGCCTCTTCACCGGCGAGACAGAAGATAAATACGGCTGGTTGGATCAGGTTAATAACTAAATATAAATGTGGGACGGCACGCACCGTCCCATTAAATAGTCAGACGGGAGTAAATAAAGCATGCCTAAGTATCGTTCAGCCACCACCACCCACGGCCGTAATATGGCGGGTGCCCGCGCACTGTGGCGCGCCACCGGAATGACCGACGCCGATTTCGGCAAGCCAATTATCGCCGTGGTGAACTCCTTCACCCAGTTTGTGCCGGGCCACGTACACCTGCGCGATCTCGGTAAGCTGGTTGCCGAGCAAATCGAAGCCTCCGGCGGCGTGGCGAAAGAGTTCAACACCATTGCGGTGGATGACGGTATCGCAATGGGCCACGGAGGGATGCTCTATTCGCTGCCGTCGCGCGAGCTGATCGCCGACTCGGTGGAGTATATGGTTAACGCCCACTGCGCCGATGCGATGGTCTGTATCTCCAACTGCGACAAAATCACCCCGGGGATGCTGATGGCCTCCCTGCGTCTGAACATTCCGGTGATCTTCGTTTCCGGCGGCCCGATGGAAGCGGGGAAAACCAAGCTTTCCGACAAAATCATCAAGCTCGACCTGGTCGATGCGATGATCCAGGGCGCGGACCCGAAAGTCTCTGACGAGCAGAGCGACCAGGTGGAACGCTCCGCGTGCCCGACCTGCGGCTCCTGTTCCGGGATGTTCACCGCCAACTCCATGAACTGCCTGACCGAAGCGCTGGGCCTTTCTCAGCCGGGCAACGGCTCGCTGCTGGCGACCCACGCCGACCGTAAACAGCTGTTCCTTAACGCGGGCAAGCGCATCGTTGAGCTGACCAAACGCTACTACGAGCAGGACGATGCCAGCGCGCTGCCGCGCAACATCGCCAGTAAAGCGGCGTTCGAAAACGCCATGACGCTGGATATCGCCATGGGCGGCTCCACCAACACCGTTCTCCACCTGCTGGCCGCCGCGCAGGAAGCTGAAATCGACTTCACCATGAGCGACATCGACAAGCTCTCCCGCAAAGTGCCGCAGCTGTGTAAAGTCGCGCCGAGTACCCAGAAGTACCACATGGAAGATGTCCACCGTGCGGGTGGCGTGATTGGTATTCTCGGCGAGCTGGATCGCGCCGGGCTGCTTAACCGCGACGTGAAAAACGTGCTCGGCCTGACGCTGCCGGAGTCGCTGGAGCAGTACGACGTGATGCTGACCAAAGACGACGCGGTGAAAAACATGTATCGCGCCGGTCCGGCGGGCATCCGTACCACCCAGGCGTTCTCGCAGGATTGCCGTTGGGACACGCTTGATGACGATCGCGCCGAAGGCTGCATTCGCTCGCTGGAACATGCCTATAGCAAAGACGGCGGCCTGGCCGTGCTGTACGGTAACTTTGCGGAAAATGGCTGTATCGTGAAAACCGCTGGCGTGGACGACAGCATCCTGAAATTCACCGGTCCGGCAAAAGTGTATGAAAGCCAGGACGAAGCGGTAGACGCCATCCTCGGTGGCAAAGTGGTGGAAGGCGACGTGGTGGTCATTCGCTACGAAGGACCGAAAGGCGGTCCCGGCATGCAGGAGATGCTCTACCCGACCACCTTCCTGAAATCGATGGGCCTCGGCAAAGCCTGCGCGCTGATCACCGATGGTCGTTTCTCCGGCGGCACGTCTGGTCTCTCCATCGGCCACGTCTCCCCGGAAGCGGCAAGCGGCGGCAATATCGCGATCATCAAAGATGGCGATCTGATTGAAATCGACATTCCAAACCGCGGCATTCAGCTGAAGTTGAGCGACCAGGAGATTGCGGGCCGTCGTGAAGCGCAGGAAGCCCGCGGCGACAAAGCCTGGACGCCGAAAGATCGCCAGCGCGAAGTCTCCTTCGCCCTGCGCGCCTACGCGAGCCTTGCAACCAGTGCAGATAAAGGCGCGGTGCGCGATAAATCTAAACTGGGGGGCTAACGATGGCCGAGTCACAACCCTTATCCGCCGCCCCTGAGGGGGCGGAATACCTGAGAGCGGTGCTACGCGCGCCGGTCTATGAAGCCGTGCAGGTCACGCCCCTGCAAAAAATGGAAAAACTCTCTTCGCGCCTCGACAACGTCATTCTGGTGAAGCGTGAAGACAGGCAGCCGGTGCACAGCTTCAAGCTGCGCGGAGCCTACGCGATGATGGCCGGGCTGACCGACGAGCAAAAAGCGCGCGGCGTGATTACCGCGTCGGCGGGCAACCACGCCCAGGGCGTCGCGTTCTCGTCTGCCCGTCTGGGGCTTAAGGCGCTGATCGTGATGCCGGTTGCTACCGCCGATATCAAGGTCGACGCGGTGCGCGGATTCGGCGGAGAAGTGCTGCTTCACGGCGCTAACTTTGACGAAGCCAAAGCCAAAGCGATTGAGCTGGCGCAGCAGCAGGGCTTCACCTGGGTGCCGCCGTTCGACCACCCGATGGTGATTGCCGGGCAGGGTACGCTGGCGCTGGAGCTGTTGCAGCAGGACGCCCATCTCGACCGCGTTTTCGTCCCGGTGGGCGGCGGTGGCTTAGCCGCAGGTGTGGCGGTGCTGATCAAACAGCTGATGCCGCAGATCAAAGTGATTGCGGTTGAAGCGGAAGACTCTGCCTGCCTGAAGGCGGCGCTGGACGCCGGACATCCTGTGGATCTGCCGCGCGTCGGGCTGTTCGCCGAGGGCGTGGCGGTGAAGCGCATTGGCGACGAAACGTTCCGTCTGTGCCAGGAGTATCTCGACGATATCGTCACGGTTGATAGCGACGCTATCTGCGCGGCGATGAAAGATCTGTTCGAAGACGTGCGTGCGGTGGCGGAACCCTCCGGCGCGCTGGCGCTGGCGGGGATGAAGAAATACATCGCCCAGCACAATATCCGCGGCGAGCGTCTGGCGCACGTGCTTTCCGGTGCCAATGTGAACTTCCACGGCCTGCGCTACGTTTCCGAGCGCTGTGAGCTGGGCGAGCAGCGTGAAGCGCTGCTGGCGGTGACGATTCCGGAAGAGAAGGGCAGCTTCCTGAAGTTCTGCCAGCTGCTGGGCGGCCGTTCGGTAACGGAGTTCAACTACCGCTTTGCCGACGCCAAAGATGCCTGCATTTTTGTCGGCGTGCGTCTGAGCCGTGGCGTGGAGGAGCGCAAAGAGATCCTCAGCCTGCTGCACGACGGCGGCTACAGCGTGGTCGATCTCTCTGACGATGAGATGGCGAAGCTGCACGTGCGTTACATGGTCGGCGGCCGTCCTTCCAAGCCGCTCCAGGAACGCCTGTTCAGCTTCGAGTTCCCGGAATCACCGGGCGCGCTGCTCAAGTTCCTGCACACGCTCGGCACGCACTGGAACATCTCTCTGTTCCACTACCGCAGCCACGGCACCGACTATGGCCGCGTGCTGGCGGCGTTCGAACTGGGCGAGCACGAGCCGGATTTCGAAACGCGCCTGAACGAACTGGGCTATGAATGTCATGACGAAACCCATAACCCGGCTTTCAGGTTCTTTCTGGCTGGCTAGTGGTTCGGCAATATCGTCCAGAACGCATCAATAAGCGGCTCATGCAGCCGCTTTTTTTGTGCGCACACGCCCAGCTCAAACGGCGTCTTCTCGTCGCTGCGCTCCAGAATCATCACGCGGTTGCGCACCGGTTCCGGGCTGTTTTCCAGCACCACTTCCGGCAGCAGCGCCACGCCGCAGCCAAGCGCCACCATCGACACCATCGCCTCATGGCCGCCGACCGTGGCGTAAATCGACGGGTTACTGATCTTCTGGCGGCGGAACCACAGCTCAATGCGGCGGCGCACCGGCCCCTGATCGGCCATGATAAACGGCACCGTGGACCAGTCCGGTTTCTCCACCGAAACCTGGTTGCGCACCGGGCAGGGCAGCGCCGGGGCAATCAGCACTACCGCCAGATTCTCCAGCATCGAGAACGCCACCGCCCCCGGCAGCGTTTCAGGTTTTCCGGCAATCGCCAGATCCGCTTCGCCCGTAACCACTTTTTCCATCGCGTCGGCGGCATCGCCGGTGGTGAGCTTAATTTCAACCGACGGATGTTCCGCGCGGAAGCGGTCGAGAATGGGGGGAAGATGGCTGTAGGCAGCGGTCACGGAACAGAAAATATGCAGCTCGCCGGAAAGCGATGGCCCCTGCTGGTCGATGGTGTGCCGCAGCTGCTGATACTGTAATAACGTCTGCTGAGCAAAGATGCGCAGCTCTTCACCTGCTTCCGTCAGCGTGACGGTGCGGTTATCGCGCACGAACAGCGGCTGGCCGAGGTCTTCCTCAAGGCGCTGGATCTGGCGCGACAGCGTGGAGGGGCTGACGTGCATCGCCCGGGCGCTGCGGCCAAAGTGACGGCTTTCCGCCAGGTGCAGGAACATTTTCAGATCGCGTAAATCCACCGATTCCACTCCCTCTTTTTACATTGCATAAATTGCAATATGACGTTGTGAATATATCAATTTCCGCAATAAATTTCCTGTTGTAATGTGGGTACATTGTCGCTGAAAGGCGAACCGAACAATAAATTACTCGTCGTCTTTCACGTTGTAGGTGCGTTGTCTGCGTCAACTCGCCCCAGTCACTTACCAGAGTAAGCTCCTGGGGGTTCGCAGACTTGACGCCTTCCTAAAACGTGAAATCCATAGAGTAATAAACAACACAACATCACGAGGTATCACCCATGGCTAACTACTTTAATACACTGAACTTGCGCCAGCAGCTGGCGCAGCTGGGCAAATGCCGCTTCATGGCGCGCGATGAATTTGCTGATGGCGCGAGCTACCTTCAGGGTAAAAAAGTGGTCATTGTCGGCTGTGGCGCACAGGGTCTGAACCAGGGCCTGAACATGCGTGACTCCGGGCTGGATATCTCCTACGCCCTGCGCAAAGAAGCGATTGCCGAGAAGCGCGCTTCATGGCGTAAAGCGACCGAAAACGGCTTCAAAGTGGGCACCTACGAAGAGCTGATCCCGCAGGCGGATCTGGTGGTTAACCTGACGCCGGACAAGCAGCACTCTGACGTTGTGCGTTCCGTACAGCCGCTGATGAAAGACGGCGCCGCGCTGGGTTACTCCCACGGCTTCAACATCGTTGAAGTGGGCGAGCAGATCCGTAAAGACATCACCGTGGTGATGGTGGCACCGAAGTGCCCGGGCACCGAAGTGCGCGAAGAGTACAAACGTGGCTTCGGCGTACCGACGCTGATCGCCGTTCACCCGGAAAACGATCCGAAAGGCGAGGGCATGGCGATTGCCAAAGCCTGGGCTGCGGCCACTGGCGGCCATCGTGCGGGCGTGCTGGAATCTTCCTTCGTTGCGGAAGTGAAATCTGACCTGATGGGCGAGCAGACTATCCTGTGCGGCATGCTCCAGGCTGGCTCTCTGCTGTGCTTCGACAAGCTGGTGGAAGAAGGCACCGATCCGGCATACGCGGAAAAACTGATTCAGTTCGGCTGGGAAACCATCACCGAAGCGCTGAAGCAGGGCGGCATTACGCTGATGATGGACCGTCTGTCCAACCCGGCAAAACTGCGCGCGTTCGCACTCTCTGAACAGCTGAAAACCATCATGGCGCCGCTGTTCCAGAAACATATGGACGACA
Source organism: Enterobacter sp. JJBC (assembly GCF_036936505.1). Taxonomy (NCBI): domain Bacteria; kingdom Pseudomonadati; phylum Pseudomonadota; class Gammaproteobacteria; order Enterobacterales; family Enterobacteriaceae; genus Enterobacter; species Enterobacter sp. JJBC. Next base: position 4,658,812 of record NZ_CP136935.1, on the reverse strand, counting down.
TCATCTCCGGCGAGTTCTCCTCCGGCATGATGGCAGACTGGGCGAACGACGATAAGAAACTGCTGACCTGGCGTGAAGAGACCGGTAAAACCGCGTTCGAAACCGCGCCACAGTATGAAGGTAAAATCGGCGAGCAGGAGTACTTCGATAAAGGCGTCCTGATGATCGCGATGGTGAAAGCAGGCGTTGAGCTGGCGTTCGAAACCATGGTGGATTCCGGCATCATTGAAGAGTCTGCGTACTACGAATCGCTGCACGAGCTGCCGCTGATCGCAAACACCATCGCCCGTAAGCGTCTGTATGAGATGAACGTGGTGATCTCCGATACCGCCGAGTACGGTAACTACCTGTTCTCTTACGCCTGCGTACCGCTGCTGAAAGAGTTCATGACCACCCTGCAAGCGGGCGATCTGGGCCAGGCGATTGCGGAAGGTGCGGTTGATAACGCGCAGCTGCGTGACGTTAACGAAGCGATCCGCAGCCACGAAATCGAGAAAGTGGGCCAGAAACTGCGTGGCTACATGACCGATATGAAACGTATCGCGGTAGCAGGCTAAACACGATGAATCGGGTGGCGCAAGCCACCCGAACTGTTTTAGCTACGCAGTATCGCGCCGGGATAACCCAGCTGGCGCCACGCCTCATACACCACCACCGACACCGCATTCGACAGGTTCATGCTGCGGCTGTCCGGCATCATCGGAATACGAATTTTCTGCTCGGCTGGCAGGGCATCCAGAATGGTGGCCGGCAGGCCGCGGGTTTCCGGACCAAACATCAGATAATCCCCGTCCTGATAGCTTACGGCGCTGTGCGCTGGCGTGCCTTTGGTGGTCAGGGCGAACATGCGCTGTGGTTTTTCGGATCCCAGAAACGCGGCGTAATCGTGATGACGAACGACGGCGGTAAACTCATGGTAGTCCAGCCCCGCGCGGCGCAGACGTTTGTCGTCCCACGTAAAGCCCATCGGCTCAATGATGTGCAGACGAAAACCGGTGTTGGCGCACAGGCGGATAATATTGCCGGTGTTCGGCGGAATTTCTGGTTCGAATAAGACGATGTTAAGCATGCTGCCCCCTTAATTGCGGGGGCAGAATAGCAGAAAAGAGAGGGACTAGGCGACGCCCGGCTCCTGCGCGCGGCTATACAGCATTTTGTAGACGGTTGCCGCCGCGGCCACGAGAGCAGGCACGCTGAGGATCATTAAAATACTGTCTGCCTGCCACTGCATGGAAAGAAGCTGGGCGCTGGTCATGGTGCCCGCCACGCCGCCGAAGCGGCCGATCCCCTGCATCCAGGCGATACCCGTCGCGCGGCACTCGGTAGGGTAAAAGGTGGCGGCCAGGGTCTGCATGCCCGACTGCGCGCCGTTCATCGCGATCCCCATCAGGAAAATTAACCCGCCAAACAGGGCGATATGGTTATGCTCAATGCCGAGTAAAAGAATCAGGCCCATCGTCAGCACGAAACCACACGCGACCACCTTGTGCGCTTCCCAGCGATCCATCATCCAGCCCGCGAGCAAAATGCCAGCGGTGCCGCCGAAGGTGAACAGCGAGGTGAGCCAGGCGGATTCCGCCAGCGCATACCCCATCCCCTGCATCAGCGTCGGCATCCAGCTCAGCAGGACGTAATAAATCACCAGTCCCATAAAGTAGGTGACCCACAGCATCAGGGTGCCGGGCAGCCAGGGCATGGAAAACAGCTGCGACACGCTGCCTTTTTTCGACGCGACTTTCTCCTCTGTCAGGAAAAAGCCCGTGACGCTATCCAGCGTGCTGCGGGCGAACCGGCTGGCGATGCGGCGAACCTGGGCGACGTCTTTCCCGCGCTGCACCAGAAACTTCACCGACTCCGGCAACAGCAGCGCCAGCAGCACCGTTAAAATCAGCGGCGCAATCGCGCCGGTCAGCAGCACGCTTCGCCAGCCATGGTGAGGGATAAGCCAGGACGAGATCGCCCCGCCGCCCGCCGCACCCAGCGGAAAGCCGCAGTACATGGTGTTAATTGCCATGGCGCGGCAGCGCTGGGGGGCAAACTCTGAGATCAGCGTGATGGCGTTAGGCATCGCGGCGCCCAGCCCGAGACCGGTCAGAAATCGCCATAGCGTCAGGGTATTCAGACTTTGCGCCCAGGCCGTGCCCAGGCTCGCCAGGCCGAAGAAGAGACATGAAAAGACCAGCACGCGCTTGCGTCCCATCCGGTCCGATACCGGACCTGCAATCAGGGCTCCCAGCGACAGCCCCAGCAGCGCCGCACTCAGCACCGGCCCCAGATCCTGTTTATGTATTCCCCACTCCGTCGACAGCGTAGGCGCAATGTAACCCATCGCTGCGGTATCAAACCCATCGATCGCCAGCACCAGAAAGCCCAGCACAATAAGAAGCCAGTGAAACCCTGAAAAAGGACTTTCATCGATCACCTGCTGAATATCCACCCGACCTGAATACGTCATACGTTCCCCTCCGATGTGATGTTGTTTTTGTGTTCTTGTATTTGCTTGTCTATACAATTGCGGAGGGGCGGGGTGTGTCAAATTTTCTTATCAAGAATGTTACGCAGGTGTTATTTTCGACAAAAAAACGCCCGAGGGGAAAGTCGGGCGCGGAAGAAGGGGAGGCTAACCGGGGAAGATCAGGCCGCGTTTCCTTGGGAAAGAGGGGCCAGCGCCGCAGGCAGCTTACTGAGCTCCTGCACCAGAGAGTCTTTGCTGATTTCGCTAATCGACTTCGCCCCGGTCAGGGTCATCGCTACTTTCATCTCTTTCTCGATCAGGTTCAGCAGATTCGCCACGCCCGCCTGGCCGCTGGTGGCCAGCGCGTACAGGTAAGCACGGCCCAGCAGCACGCTGTCGGCGCCGAGCGCAATCATGCGCACCACGTCCAGCCCGTTACGGATGCCGCTATCGGCCAGGATCGCAATATCGCCTTTCACCGCATCGGCAATGGCCGGCAGGGCGCGGGCGGAGGAGAGCACCCCATCAAGCTGGCGGCCACCATGGTTAGAGACCACGATCCCATCGGCGCCAAAACGCACCGCGTCGCGGGCATCTTCCGGGTCGAGGATCCCTTTGATCACCATCGGGCCGTCCCAGAATTCGCGGATCCACTCCAGGTCTTTCCAGGAGATCGACGGATCGAAATTGTTCGCCAGCCAGCCAATGTAGTCCTCCAGCCCGGTCGGTTTACCCAGGTAGGCCGAAATATTGCCCAGATCGTGCGGACGGCCGTTCAACCCGACATCCCACGCCCACTGCGGGTGCGTCACCGCCTGCCAGTAACGGCGCAGGGCCGCGTTAGGGCCGCTCATGCCGGAGTGGGCGTCGCGGTAGCGCGCGCCGGGGGTCGGCATGTCGACGGTAAAGACCAGGGTTGAGCAGCCCGCCGCTTTGGCGCGCTCCAGCGCGTTGCGCATAAAACCGCGATCGCGCAGGACGTACAGCTGGAACCACATCGGGCGCTTGATGGTCGGGGCGACTTCTTCAATCGGGCAGACGGACACGGTGGAAAGGGTAAACGGAATGCCTTTGGCATCTGCGGCGGCGGCGGCCTGCACTTCACCGCGACGGGCATACATGCCACATAAACCGACAGGTGCGAGCGCTACCGGCATGGAGAGCGTCTCGTTAAACAGCTTCGTCTCAAGGCTCAGGTCAGACATATTTTTCAGCACGCGCTGGCGCAGGGCCACTTCCGACAGATCCTCCACGTTACGGCGCAGGGTATATTCGGCATACGCCCCGCCGTCGATATAGTGGAACAGGAACGGGGGCAAAATGCGCTGCGCCGCGGCGCGATAGTCACTGGCTGCTGAAATAATCATGCTTTGTTCTCCCTGGAAATATCACTCTCGCCAGGCAGACGGGTAATACGCGCCTGTCGGGCCTGATCTTCATCGAATCGTTTAATGGTGGTATGCACGAAGCCGAGATGCGCCATCATCGCCTTGCGCGCGGCCTCGGCATCTCCGGCCAGAATGGCGTTGAGCACCGCCTCGTGCTGTTCGGTCAGCTGGGCAAACACCGGCGGCACCAGATACATGCGCTGGCGGCTCTGCTTGACGGAGGATTGCAGCAGGTCGAAGAACCCGCGCATGGTTTGCAGCAGCACCACGTTGTGCGAGGCCTCGGCAATCGCCAGATGGAACCGCACGTCCGCCTGGGAGGCGATGTCCGGGTCGCTGCTTTGCGTGGCTTCAAAACAGGCTTTGAGCTTCTCTTTGTCGGCGTCGGTTGCCCGCATCGCCGCGTGCCACGCGGTGCTGGTTTCGATGGCGTGACGCGCTTCGAGGATGTCGAAGCTGTAGTCCGGGTCGTTTTCCATCAGCGTCTTCAGCGGCTGCACGATGTTTTGTTCGGACCAGTCGTCATGCTGCCAGCGCACGAAGGTGCCGCCGCCGCGACGGCTCAGCAGCACCCCTTCACTAACCAGCGTCGCCAGCGCCTCGCGCAGTGAGTTGCGCGACACGCCAAGCTGAGCGGCAAGCTGACGCTCGGCGGGCAATCTCATGCCCGCTTCCAGCTGTTGTTCTTCTATCAGCGCCCGTACGCGAGTGGCAATCTCGTCGGACAGGCGTCTGGGCATCACTATCATGGAATCATCCAGGTTAAGACATAGGCCTGCAATGTGGTGACCACGCCCACCATGCAGGTAAATATCAGGCTGTGTTTAACGGTAAAGCGGAACAGATCCGACTCTTTGCCTACCAGCCCCACCGCAGCACAGGCAATGGCGATGGACTGCGGCGAGATCATCTTCCCGGTCACGCCGCCGGTGGTGTTCGCGGCGACCAGCAGCACGTCCGAGACGCCAATCTGCTGCGCGGCCGTGGCCTGTAGGGCAGCAAACAGGGCGTTAGATGACGTATCTGAACCGGTCAGGAACACCCCCAGCCAGCCGAGGAACGGCGAGAAGAAGGTAAACGCGTGGCCGGTATGCGCCAGCGCTAACGCCAGCGTCGACGACAGGCCGGAGTAATTCGAAATAAACGCGAACGCCAGCACCATGCCGATGGAGTAAATCGGCAGCATCAGCTCTTTAATCGTCGCCGCAAAGGTCTGTACCGCGGCGGCAGGCTTCATGCGCAGCCACACAACGGAAAGGATAGCGGCAAACAGGATGGCCGTACCGGTGGCTGAGAACCAGTCGAACTTAAACACTGCCGCATACGGCGTGGCGTCGTGCACCACCGGCGGCATACGGGCGACCATTTTGTCGAGGAACGGCACGGAGATATTAATCACCATGTCGTACAGCGCGCCGCCCGGGGCGAACAGGGCTTTAAACGGCGGAATGCTCCACAGCGTCACGGTGGCGGTCAGGAACAGGAACGGTGACCACGCGCGCACAATCTGTCCGGCGGTATAGCCGGTGCGCGCCAGCGTCTGATCCACGTGCGATGCGCCCATGTCAGCAAAGCGGAAGATACGTACCGGCTGCCAGCGTTTCAGGAACAGCGTCAGGCAGACCAGCGACACCAGGGAAGAGATGATGTCCGGCAGTTCCGGGCCGAGGAAGTTGGAGCTGAGATACTGGGCAATGGCGAACGAACCGCCCGCTACCATCACCGCAGGCCAGGTCTCCTTCACGCCGCGCCAGCCGTCCATAATCGCCATGATCCAGAACAGCACGATAATGGTCAGGAACGGCAGCTGGCGGCCCACCATCTGGCCGATCTCGAAGCTGTCCAGCCCGGTCACCTGGCCCGCCACCAGAATCGGAATGCCCATCGCGCCAAACGCCACCGGGGCGGTGTTCACAATCAGGCACAGGCCAGCGGCATACAGCGGATTAAAGCCCAGCCCGACCAGCAGAGCGGCGGTGATCGCCACCGGCGCGCCGAATCCTGCCGCCCCTTCAAGGAACGCCCCGAAGGAGAAACCGACAATCAGCATCTGTAAACGCTGGTCCGGTGTAATAGAGAGAATCGACGAGCGAATAATGTCGAACTGCCCGGTTTTCACCGAGATTTTGTAGACAAAGACGGCGGCGATGATGATCCACGCAATCGGCCACAGGCCGTAGAAGAAACCATACACCACGGAGGCCAGCGCGCGATCGACCGGCATTTTATAGAAGAACAGCGCCACCAGCAGGGCGATGGCAACGGTGTACGTTGCGGCAAGGTAGCCCTTCAGCTTGAGCTTTATCAGCGCAAAGAAGAAGAACAGGATCGGTAGCGATGCGATCAGGCTCGACAGCCAGATATTCCCGGCCGGATCGTAGTTTTGTTGCCAGAGGCTCATGCAGGTCTCCTGAGGACCACACAGGTGTTCGTCGGGTGAGTCTCTGCTCATCTCAGCGTCACACTTAGTGTAAAAGTGGTCCTTCCAATATTGTGATGTAGGGTTAATGGCAATAAATGGTTAACCAAGTGTTGCTATTCAGCAATGCTTTTGTGAAGTGGAGCATCGAAACTGTGAACGATGGATAGCTTTGCGCATGATTGGTAGGACCAAAACCGCAAGTTCAACTCACCGCGTGCGTTGGGAGCGGTAGTCAGGTGGAGGGCATTACATTCGCCTTTTGAGCAGATACGGCGCGTAAAAGAGGTTGAATAAAATGGGTATGTGATAATATTGCGTGAATCAAATGAGGTTTGTTTGTTTTATTTATGTTTTTGAAAATCTGTATATGTGTGATCAGAGTGATATATTTCCTATAAATAAAAAATTTTTTTGGTTAAAAATGCGAAATCGAAGCTGTAGCAAAAAATTTTAATTAAGGTAAATTTCACATATAGATTTTAACAGTGTATTACAAACGATCAATTGCTGATCGATAAGGAAATATCCTGTTTAACCGTGATTTTTCAGGATAAAGTGAAAGAATTTTTTGCTGAAGTGACATTTTTTGGCTAATAATATTCTGAAATAAATTGATCAAACAATGATCAGTTAACTCTCTTGTTATTTAGTTGCGGTATTAAAAGCAGATTAATAATTATTAGGGCAATGGAAAGGGGTTAAATTTGTTAGCTGAGTGTTAATTTCAGAATGTTTACAAGCGCGGCGTATTACTTTTCAATACGTAGACGTTAAAAGGCATTTGATTTACTATTTATTCAGAAGCAACGTAACAGAAGATTTTAAATTTATTACTAACCACAACGTATTCAGTGTTATTTTCGGCCAGAAGTCATTCCTCAGTTGAAGGATATCTGTGTATGGCCTTCTGAAAATATACGGATTATCACCATGGGATGGACCCTGCTTTATTCTATAAGGTCGCGTCACCCATTCTGCTAAAACCCTTTCGGTGGCGTTTTTAAATCCTTATAGCGGTTATTGTACCTGGTACAACAAGTCTATATCTGTTTAATTTACAGAGGGGAAAGTGTTCCAAATGAAAATCAAAAATGTGGCGCTGGCGATTGCCGCGGCGGGGCTGCTGTTATCTTCTCAATCGATACTGGCAAGCAGTGATTCTGGCGTTAATGCTTCTCTGGATACCGGTGCGGGTTCGCAAAGTACGGGCGGGGTGATCAATTTTACCGGGAAGATTACCCTTATTTCCTGTGATATTACTCCGGCCTCTAAAAACAAAACGGTAGACCTTGGGGCGTGGGCAAAAAGCTACTTTGACGATCACAACGAAACGACGCCGCGCGAGTTCAAAATCAACGTGGAAAACTGCCCGGAGACGGTTGAATCGGTTGCGGTACTGTTTGACGGAACCAAAGATACGGTGAATGACACACTGCTTCAGGTTACGCCAGGTGAAGGTATGGCGACGGGTGTCGGCGTGAAGCTTTATAACAGCGATCGCAGCACGGCGATTAAACCGGGTACGGTATCTGAAACAACCTCACCGGATGATGAAGGCAATGCTGAATTAACTTTCTATGCCGCACTTGACAAAGATGGCACAGAAATCAACGCTGGCGATGTTAACGCCGTTTCTAACTTCCTGATGGTTTATAACTGATTTCACTGTCAGCCACCTCCAGAGATAATAATGATGAAACGTTTATCGTATATTATGCTCATTGCATTAATGGTTAGTTCTGCGTCAGTTTCCGCTGGCGTTGTAATGGGGGGAACACGGATCGTATACCCACAACATAGCAAGGAGGTGGCATTTTCTGTTTCTAATATGGAAAGTGCGGTTCCCTATCTTATTCAGTCGTGGGTTGAAGGGGATGGGCAGGGTAAAAATAACGCTGCGCCATTTATTGTCACGCCACCTCTGTTCAGACTTGATCCGGAGCAGACCAACACGCTGCGTATTCAATATACCGGCGCTCCGCTGCCCACAGATCGTGAATCTGTATTCTGGCTCGATATTAAAGCGATTGCGCCAAAGCCAAAAGAGAGCAGCAACGAATTACAAGTTAACGTTAAATCGAAATTTAAAATTTTCCACCGCCCGGACAATCTGAAAGGGGACGCTGCAACTGCCTGGCAGAAAATAACGTTTTCGCGGACGGGAAAAGGGCTTAAGGCCGCTAACCCGACGCCATACTACGTCTCTTTTTATCGGCTGACCGTTGGCGGGCATAAAATTGAGCAGCCGGGCATGATCGGTCCAGGGGAAACCCGTGAATGGCCTGTGTCCGCCTCCGGGGGCGTAAGCTGGTCGGCTATTAATGATTTTGGTGCCATCACCGCCACCCACACCCAGCCTCTTTAAGATCATGCCTTTTCGCCTGTTTCGTTACGCGCCGCTTTCAGTGTTGCTGCTTAGCTTCAGCCGTGCGGGGATGGCCGAGGATTACTTTGATCCCGCCGCGCTGGAGCTTTCCTCTACCGAACAGAAAACGGCGGATCTGCACTATTTCTCTGAAAAGGGCGGGCAGATGCCAGGCACCTGGCTCGTGACGCTGGAGATTAACGGACGCGAGGAGCGGCATCAGGAGATCACCTTCGTCAATGAGAAAGGCAGCCTGCAACCCGTTTTTAGCGTATCGCTGCTGGAAGCGCTTGGCGTAAATGTAGGGGCCATTCCTGCATTCTCCCGGTTGCAGGAGGGAGAAACGTTCACGCACCTCGAGGATTTTATTCCGGCAGCGCGAACCTCCTATGATTTCAACCAACAGCGCCTTTTTCTCAACCTGCCGCAGGCGGCGATGAAACACCGCAGCCGTGGCTACGTGCCGCAGTCGCAGTGGGACGATGGTATCCCGGCGGCATTTACTGATTACAGTCTGTCGGGCGGTCAGGCCCGTCATCAGAGCGGGGTCACGACATCCAGCTATCTGAGCCTGCGTAACGGCATCAATCTGGGGGCGTGGCGGTTGCGCAACACTTCGGCCTGGAGCCACAGCGACGCGGGCGGCAACCATTTTCAGTCGCAAAGTAGCTGGCTGAGCCGGGATATTCGCCGTCTTAACAGCCAGCTACGGATCGGCGATGCCTGGACCGCAGGCGACGTCTTCGATAGCGTGGCGTTTCGCGGGGTTCAGCTCTCGTCCAGCGAGAGCATGTTACCCGACAGCCAGCGCGGCTTCGCACCAACCATCCGCGGCGTTGCACACAGCTTCGCTAAAGTCTCCGTTTCGCAAAATGGCTATGTGATCTATGAAACCTGGGTGGCCGCCGGGCCATTTATCATTAACGATCTGTTCCCCGGCGCACAAAGCGGCGATCTACAGGTTACGGTCACGGAAAGTGACGGCTCAACGCGCGTCTTTACCCAACCCTATTCTGCGGTGCCGTTTATGCGACGCCAGGGCAGCCTGAAATACAGTCTCAATGCAGGACGATTTCACTCCGGTTCCGGCGATGCGCGTTCGCCTGAGTTTGTTGAAGGCGCTTTTTTCTACGGTCTGCTCTCCAGGATGACGGTGTATGGCGGCTTTCGTACGGCGAGCAACTACCAGGCCGGTGCAATTGGCATAGGCAGAGGGTTTGGCGCATTTGGCTCGCTGGGCATTGACGATACGCTGGCAAAAAGCCATTTACCCGACGGCAAAAACGCGATAGGGCAGGCGTGGCGCATTCAGTATCAGAAAGATTTCAGCGCTACCGGCACCGCCTTCAACCTGGCGAGTTATCGCTATGCCTCGCGCAATTACTATGAATTTAGTGAACTGAATCAGTCTGACAGCCAACAGCTGCAACTCAATAATCGCCGTAGCCGCTCGCAGGTCACCTTTTCACAGACGCTGGGTCAGTTCGGCAGCCTCAGCGTCTCGGCATGGATGCAGGATTACTGGCATACGTCCGGGCAGGATAAAACCATCCACATTGGCTGGTACACTAGCTGGCGGGGCATTTCCTGGGGCGCGGGATATGACTACACCGACTCAGCGCGTGAGCAGCATCCCGATCGCACCGTGTCGTTTAACGTCAATGTTCCGCTTGGCCACTGGTTACCGGACAGCTCGGTCAGTTACTTCATCAACCACAACAATCGTGGAATGACCACGCAGCAGATGTCTCTCAACGGCAGCGCGCTGGCGAATCGCAACCTTAATTACAGCGTTCAGCAGAGTAAGGCCAGCGAGGGACAAGCCGACAGTACCAGCCTGGCGCTGCAATACAACGGTGGCTACGGCAACGTCAGCCTCGGTTATGACCACAGCCGAAGCGGTAGCAACGCGAGCCTCGGACTCGCCGGAGGCGTTATCGCCACGCAGTATGGCGTCACGCTTAGCGAGCCGCTGGGCGATACCGTCGCCCTGCTGCGCGTGCCCGGTGCGGCGAACGTTGAGCCGGAGGGTTACAACGGGATCCATACCGACAGCCGCGGCTATGCGGTCATGCCAACGCTCTCGGCGTATCGCAAAAATACCGTCAGCCTTGATACGGCGACGCTGGGTGAGAACGTCGACGTTGAGCAGAGCGGTCTGACGCTCATTCCCACCAGCGGCGCGGTGGTGCTGGCCAATTACAAAACCCACATTGGTTATCGCGTTCTGTTTTCCCTGCGCTACCACGGTGAACCGTTGCCGTTTGGCGCGCAGGCTGAAGTGGTGGAGCAGAACCGCCATTCTGCAAACCGAAGCATGGTCGCTGACGGCGGTCAGGCCTACCTGAGCGGAGTACCCGAGCGCGGCACCCTGCGCGTCACTTGGTATGAAAACGGGGAGCAGCAGCAATGCCAGACACCTTTCAGACTGGGGAAAGCTCATATGGCCCCCGGCATCGCTACGCTGTCTCTTGAGTGCCACTAGAGGAATATCATGCGTCGTTTTATTCACTGGTTTTTCTATCTCAGTCTGCTTTCGCTTTTTGGCATGCTGAGTTTTCATGCCCATGCCCAGACTTCAACCTGCCGCACCACGCGCGATCAGTGGGTCGTTCAGGTGCCTTATGCCATAGGGTATGCGCCCGGCACGTCTGACTGGACGCCGATATCTGCGCCGATACAGTCTACCGGGGCGGATTTCTACAGCTGTGATGGCGGGAATGACGCCTGGCGTAGTATCGGCTTTGTCGACATGGATAACCCCGTCGGCACCGTGGTGGGGGAAGACGGCGCGTCACGTCACGTCTATAAAACTCAGATCGACGGCATCGGCTACGCGCTGGGGTTCCGGGAACAGCAGTACTGCGGCGCCGATGCGGTACGCTATATTGACGGCACAAGTCAGGTGAATGGCAAAGAGTCCCGGCGTATCTGCGATGCCTCACAGAATCCTGCCTTTGCCAGCGCCCCAACGTATAAATTGCAGTTCTGGGTGGTGTTTTACAAAATCCCGACGACCAGCCCCATGCCTGACGATAACGCCAACTCCCAGGAGCAAAATGTCGGATCGCTGATATTGCAGGCGGGAGAAAATCAAGCCAGCGCCACCAACGTGGCGACACCAGTACAGATTCATCTCGCCAGCTTCACCGTCAGGCGTACCAGCTGTTCAGTGGGCTCTCGCAGCATTCTTGTTCCCATGGGGAGCGTGAGCCAGCGTGAATTTCACGGCATCGGCTCCCGCGCCGGGGGCGGACGCTTCAGCATTCCGGTGACTTGCGAAAATAACACGGCGGTGAAGATGGGTTTCTTTGGCGATACCACGCCGGGCAACGATCGGGCGCTGGCGTTGACGAAGCAGGAGGATAGCGCCAGCGGTGTCGGGATCGAACTGCTTTACGGTGACAATACCGGTTCGGTTCAGGGGCAGGTGGTACCGTGGAACACCCCGCAGGTGTCAGCGCTTGGGCAAGTAGGGGATAACCAGACGCAAACCTTCTGGTTTGATGCGCATTACATTCAGACGGAAGCGAACGTGACGGCGGGAAAAGCGGATGCGATGGCCACGTTTAACCTGATTTACAACTGAGTTTCCCCTGCCGCAGCGGCAGGGGAGGACGATCAGAACGCGGTCTTACAAAAACCCGTCATCTCTTTCAGGCCCATTTCGCGACCAAGCTCAGTCATCGGGTGCACCACCACCAGGCCACGGACGCTTTTCTTCAGCTTGCCCATGTCGGCCTGCTCTTTTTTGGTGATCGCGCGGCGATGCGGCATGTTCATCAGCTTCTGCGCTTCTTTACTCAGCTTCTGGCCTTTCACTTCGCGCAGGCGTTCAATTTCCGCCTCCAGCTTCACGGACTCTTTTTCCAGCTCGGCATATTTCTCGGCGGAATCAACAAGGGAGAGGCCGGCCATCTGATGGCGGATCATATCCAGACGGTCGCTCAGGCGTTTAATTTCGTTCTTTTCGACTTCTTTCATGACAAATAACTCTGAAAACGGGGAATTTACAGGGAAGGATACACCAATGTGTGCGGGCTTACTTCTGAAACGCTTTTTTTAAGCTGATTTTAGAAATCAGCTCAGTCAGGGAAAGCACCATGGTGGAGCGGACAACCTGTTGATAACGCAGCTTTTGCATCGCGTACAGCTCTGGGTCGCTGTTATCAAACTGAGGTGCGGGAGGGAGCGCGGATACGCAGTGCAGTTCGCCGAAGGGCCCCAGTATCTCATCATCGGTAAAGGTGTACTCATTGCCGTCATGATTGAGCTCTTCGCGCAGCGCCATTAACAGCTCGGCGTCTTCATACTCCTGACGGTTCAGCACGCCGAGACCGTAAATCAGCTTCAGCCGTACCGATAAATCGCCCAGCGGTCCGTCTCCGTCCAGTAACGGTTCTACAGCGTACTTTACCGCGTAGTCGTCTTTGCGAAACACCTGAAGCACCAGAATGTTTACCGCCTCGGTTAACAGCTCGACGGCGGTAATCAGGAAACTTCGTACGGTTTTGCCAGCATTCAGACGCTCAAGCACACGATTTTCAAAGGCCTGGGTTTGTTCCATTATTGCCTGCATATCTGACAATCTGTTATTCGGGCGCAGGCTCACCTGCGCCGGACTCTGCATCATTTGGTTGCGTTGTATGCGCTGACCGCCTCCGCAACTACGTCACTGTTGGCATCCAGACCGGAGGTCTGCGCCAGCGCAGCTTGCGCGCCTTTGTCATCAATCAGCTGAGCCAGCTCAATTGCCTGCGGGTCCTGCTCGCTGCGGTAGTGCATTGCGGCAGCGATTCCCTTCACCAGGTTAGCGTGCGGCAGGCCGTATTCCAGCGTGCCCAGCAGCGGTTTAATCAGGCGATCGCCCGCGCTCAGTTTACGCAGCGGCTGACGACCCACGCGCTCAACGTCATCTTTCAGATACGGGTTTTCAAAACGACCGAGGATTTTCTGGATGTATGCTGCGTGTTTATCAGCATCAAAACCGTAGCGTTTGATCAGCACCGCGCCGCTCTCTTCCATTGCCCCTTTGGCCACCGCACGGATGTTCTCATCGAGGATCGCGTCACGAATGGTCTGATGACCGGCCAATTTTCCGAGGTACGCGGTTATAGCATGCCCGGTGTTCAGCGTGAAGAGTTTACGTTCGACAAATGCCATCAGGTTATCGGTTAATTCCATTCCCGGAATGGTCGGCAGCGCGCCCTTAAACTGGGTTTTATCAACGATCCACTCGCTGAAGGTTTCCACGGTCACTTCCAGCGGGTCGTTGGTGGCGGATGCTGACGGCGGAACGATGCGATCCACGGCGGAATCAACAAAACCTACGTGCGCTTCAACCCAGGCTTTATCTTCGTCGGCGACGGCCGCAAGAACGTGGCCTTTCAGCTGCGTGGTGCCGCGCACCATGTTTTCACAGGCGATGATGTTCAGCGGCGTTTCAACGCCCTGTGCTTTACGCTTCGCCAGGCCTTTCGCGACCGCCGGGGCGATACGCTCAAGCACCACCGGACCCACGGCTGTGGTGACCAGATCAACGCTGGCAATAAGATCGATAACATCGTCGCCAATGCTGCTTACCGCGTTGACGCCAGAGACCGTTTCAACCTGTTCGTTTTCACCCACCACGTGAACCTGATAGCTATGACGGGCATTCAGGGCATCCAGAACCACCTGATTCACATCGGCGAATGTCAGGGTAATGCCCGCGTCTGCCAGCAGTTTACCGATAAAGCCACGACCAATATTACCTGCGCCAAAATGTAATGCTTTCATAGTGTTAACCTTCATCAATGTTTTTACCCGAGAGGGCTGGGGTGAGGAACGTTTTCCCCTCACCCTAGCCCTCTCCCCGGGGGGAGAGGGAGGAGTACCGTTATTTGTTAAGCAGGGCCAGAACTTCTTCAACGCTGGTGGTGTTGGCCAGACGCTCAATAACCGTTTCGTCATCCAGCGCGTTGGTCAGGCTGGTAATCACCTGGATATGCTCGTTGTTGCGAGCGGCGATACCAATCACCAGACGGGCGATGTCGTCCTCTTCTTCACCGAAGCGCACGCCATCAGGATACTGACAGAACACCACGCCGGTTTTCAGCACGCGGTCTTTGGCTTCCACCGTACCGTGTGGAACCGCGATGGATTCACCCAGGTAGGTTGGGGTCAGCTTTTCACGCTCCAGCATCGCCTCAACGTATTCCGGCTGAACGTAGCCACCTTTCACCAGCTGCTCACCGGCGAAGCGAATGGCCTCTTCTTTATTGGTCGCCGTGCGGCCAAGGAAGATGTTTTCTGCGCCCAGTTTGAACAGATGCGCGTTGCTCTCGTCGAAGCTGTCTTGCAGGCTGGTACGTACTTTCACTTCGTTATCTTCATGGCGCTGCGCCGCCACCAGACGTTCGGTCAGGCTCGTGTACAGGCCGCTGTCGAGGAAGTTGGTCAGGGAAATGTGCTGCGCCTGCGGTACCTGACGCATAGCGCGTTCGGTCAGATCGCGGTGCGTGATCACCAGGTCAACGTCCGGCGGCAGGCTGTTAATCGCGCTGTTGGTGACGGAGATGTTGGTCAGACCCGCATCCTGCACTTTCTTACGCAGCACGCCCGCACCCATTGCGCTGGAGCCCATACCGGCATCGCAGGCCACGATGATTTTACGAACGTGGCTCAGGTCGTTAGAGACATCGCCTGCCGCCAGCGGCGTTGCGCCTTTGGATTCGGCTTTCATGTCATGCATACGACGGGTTGCCGCTTCGATATCGTCGTCTTCTTTCACCTTGCTGGTTTTCAGCAGGATAGCGGAGGCCACGAAGGAGACCGCCATGGCCGCACAGATCGCCGCGATGTTCGCGAAGTAGGCGCCTTTCGGGGTCATCGCCAGCACCGCCAGGATAGAGCCTGGAGAAGCCGGAGAGACCAGACCGCCGCCCAGTACGCTCAGGGTGAACACGCCGGTCATACCGCCGAGGATAACGGCCAGGATCAGGCGTGGGTTCATCAGCACGTACGGGAAGTAAATTTCGTGAATACCGCCCAGGAAGTGAATGATTGCCGCGCCGCCAGCAGACTGCTTCGCGCTGCCGCGACCGAAGAACATATATGCCAGCAGAACGCCCATACCCGGACCCGGGTTCGCTTCAATCAGGAAGAAGATGGACTTGCCGAGATCGTGAGACTGCTGAATACCCAGCGGCGAGAAGATACCGTGGTTGATGGCGTTGTTCAGGAACAGGATTTTCGCCGGTTCAACGAAGATTGACGCCAGCGGCAGCATGTCATGCGCCACCATGAAGTTAACGCCCGCCGCCAGCAGCTTGGAGAGCACTTCAACCGCAGGGCCAATGCCGAGGAACGCCAGAATCGCGAGGATCATCCCGATGATGCCCGCAGAGAAGTTGTTCACCAGCATTTCGAAGCCGGATTTGATCTTGCCATCAACCCAGACGTCAAATTTCTTAATCGCCCAGCCGCCCAGAGGACCGGCAATCATCGCACCGAGGAACATCGGCATATCCGCACCGACGATCACCCCCATGGTTGTGATGGCACCCACGACGCCACCACGGTCACCGCCCACCAGACGACCACCGGTATAACCGATGAGCAGCGGCAGCAGGTACGTAATCATTGGGCCAACAAGTTTCGCCAGCGTTTCGTTAGGCAACCACCCTGTCGGAATAAATAATGCGGTGATAATACCCCACGCGATAAACGCGCCGATATTTGGCATCACCATGTTGCTGAGGAAACGACCAAAGCTTTGCACTTTGATCTTGAAATCGGATGACATAAAACACCCCTTCTTATGTTTACGCTTAGGCTTGTGGCCCGAGGTTTATCGTTAATGTGCGGCGGCAGAGGTAGCCGGGCCCTGTTCTGATGCTGTGAAATCTGGCACTGAATCGTTCAACTGTCCAGACAGCGAAATTTTGTGTGATCTGAATCACATGAATGTAGGGGGTGAGGACATTAATGAAGTGATCGCGATCACATAATGTGTGTGTAAAAAAAATACATCGTTCAGAATTACGCCAAAATGGGCGGGTTTTTGTGATTAATATCACAATGTTAAGTTGGCTGTTTGTTTTCAGATTGTGATTTGATTCACAAAATATTTTTATGCAGATTTCTCCCGTATCCCCTCACGACAGGAATGCGATACGCACACCTGCCTTTTACCACGGCTTGATCCATACTGACCTCTTTGTGGGCATTAAGGATAAGCAATGAAACTCATCGGCAGTTATACAAGTCCTTTCGTGCGTAAGATTTCGATTCTCCTGCTGGAGAAAGGGATTGAATTTGAATTCGTAAATGAACAACCCTACAACGCTGAGAACGGCGTTGCGCAGTACAACCCGCTGGGGAAAGTCCCGGCGCTGGTAACGGACGAGGGCGACTACTGGTTTGATTCCCCGATCATTGCGGAGTACATCGAGCTGCTTGGCGTTGCGCCGGCCATGCTGCCGGCGGATCCAAAAGCAGCGCTGGCGATGAAGCAAATTGAAGCCCTGGCGGATGGCATTATGGATGCGGCATTAACGTCCGTACGCGAGCAGGCAAGGCCCGCCGCCCAGCAGTCAGAAAATGAGCTGCTGCGCCAGCGCGAAAAAATCAGCCGCAGCCTGGATATGTGCGAACAGCTGATCCGCGACGGGAAAATTCAGAGCGATAGCCTGAATCTGGCGACGATCGCCATCGCCTGCGCCATCGGCTACCTCAATTTCCGCCGCGTCTCGCCGGGCTGGTGCGTGGATCGTCCGCTGCTGGTCAAACTGGCGGAGACGCTCTTCCAGCGCGAAAGTTTCGCCCGGACTGAACCACCAAAGGCTTGATGCGGGTTATAACACTTCCTGGCGGGAGGCGGTACAATCCCCCCACATGTTAACTCCCTCTCCCGTCGGGAGGGGGGAAGATATTTACTCGCCAGGCGCATTCATGACTACTCATCATTCCCTCTACAGCCAGATCCCCGCTACCGATCGTCTGCTTCGTGACCCGCGCATCACTGCGGTGCTGGAGCAGTTTGGCCATACTGCAACGGTCGACATGCTACGCCAGCTTCAGGACGATGCGCGTCGCCATATTCAGGCTGAGAACGCGCTACCCGGCTGGTGCGAGGCATGGGCGCAGGAAGTTGAAAGGAGGTTGAGCAAGCACGCGCAAAGCGCGTTGCGCCCGGTTATTAACCTGACAGGCACGGTTTTGCACACCAATCTGGGCCGGGCACAGCAGGCAGAAGAGGCAATAGAGGCCGTCACCCGGGCCATGCGCTCGCCGGTGACGCTGGAGTACGATCTGGACGGCGCCGGGCGCGGACATCGCGATCGCGCGCTGGCGGATCTTCTCTGCCAGATCACCGGCGCGGAAGATGCCTGCATTGTGAATAACAACGCGGCGGCGGTGCTATTAATGCTGGCGGCCACCGCGAGCGGAAAAGAGGTTGTCGTCTCTCGCGGCGAGCTGGTGGAGATCGGCGGGGCGTTTCGTATTCCGGATGTCATGCGCCAGGCGGGCTGCACGCTGCATGAAGTGGGCACAACCAACCGTACCCATGCAAAAGATTATCGCACGGCGGTGAATGAAAACACCGCCCTGCTGATGAAAGTGCATACCAGCAATTACCACATTGAGGGTTTCACCAAAACGGTGGAAGAGGCTGAACTGGCCGCCATCGGGCGCGAGCTAAACGTGCCGGTGATTGCCGATCTTGGCAGTGGGTCGCTGGTGGATATGCGCCAGTATGGTCTGCCAAAAGAGCCAATGGTGCAGGAAATGGTTGCCGCGGGCGTAAGCCTGGTTAGTTTCTCTGGCGATAAACTGCTGGGCGGGCCGCAGGCGGGTATTATCGTCGGCAGGCGCGAGCTGATTGCGCAGCTACAGCAGCATCCGCTGAAGCGCGCCCTGCGTGCCGATAAAATGACGCTGGCCGCGCTGGAAGCCACGCTGCGGCTCTATCTCCACCCGGAGAAACTGGCTGACCGCCTGCCCACGTTGCGTTTGCTGAGCCGTGATGCGGCCTCTGTTCGCGCGCAGGCGGAAGCGCTACTGCCGCAGGTTGCTCCTCATTACCCTGAGTTTGAAGTTCGTATCGAGCCTTGCCTGTCGCAAATTGGCAGCGGCTCGCTGCCGGTGGACAGGTTACCGAGCGAAGCGCTGACGTTCACCCCGCGCGACGGACGCGGAAGCCAGCTTGAGGCGCTGTCGGCGCGCTGGCGCGCATTACCGACGCCGGTGATTGGCCGGATCGGTGACGGGCGCATGTGGCTGGATTTACGCTGTCTGGAAGATGAAGTGCGGTTTCTGGAGATGATGTTGAAATGATTATTGCCACCGCCGGTCACGTTGACCACGGCAAAACCACGTTATTGCAGGCCATTACGGGCGTGAATGCCGATCGCCTGCCGGAAGAGAAAAAGCGCGGCATGACCATTGACCTGGGTTACGCCTACTGGCCGCAGCCCGACGGTCGCGTGCTGGGCTTTATCGACGTGCCCGGCCACGAGAAGTTTCTTTCCAATATGCTCGCGGGCGTGGGCGGGATCGATCACGCTCTGCTGGTGGTCGCGTGCGATGACGGGGTGATGGCGCAAACGCGCGAGCATCTGGCGATCCTCCAGCTGACGGGAAACCCGCAGTTGACCGTCGCCCTCACCAAAGCGGACCGTGTGGAGGAGGCGCGTATCGACGAGGTGCGTCAAGAGGTGCTGGCGGCGCTGAGTGAATACGGTTTTAAGGATGCCGCACTGTTTGTCACCGTAGCGACAGAAGGCCGCGGTATCGATGCTCTTCGCAACCATTTGCAGCAGATCCCGTCTCGTGAACAGGCCAGCCATCACCGCTTCCGTCTGGCGATCGACAGGGCGTTTACCGTGAAAGGGGCTGGGCTGGTGGTGACCGGTACCGCGCTGAGCGGGGAAGTGAACGTGGGCGATACCCTGTGGCTCACGGGCGTGAACAAACCGATGCGCGTGCGCGGGCTTCATGCGCAAAACCAGCCGGTGGAACAGGCCCACGCCGGGCAGCGTATCGCGCTGAATATTGCCGGTGATGCCGAAAAGGACCAGCTTAACCGCGGCGACTGGCTGCTGGCCGACGCGCCGCCGGAGCCTTCTGAACGGGTCATCGTTTCTCTCCAGACCCATACGCCGCTGACCCAGTGGCAGCCGCTGCATATCCACCACGCGGCCAGCCACATCACCGGACGCGTGTCGCTGCTGGAAAACGATCTCGCCGAACTGGTGTTCGACTCCCCGCTCTGGCTGGCGGATAACGACCGCCTGGTTCTGCGCGATATTTCGGCGCGGGAAACGCTGGCGGGCGCGCGCGTGGTCATGCTGGATCCGCCCCGTCGCGGCAAGCGTAAGCCCGAGTATTTACAGTGGCTGGCCGCGCTGGCCCAGACCCGCGATGATAAGTCTGCGTTAGATATCCACCTTGAGCGTGGCGCGGTGGATCTGGCGGCGTTCGCCTGGGCGCGCCAGCTCAGCGGCGAAGGATTGCGTCTTCTGACGCAGGAGCCAGGTTTTATTCAGGCCGGAAACAGCCTGCTGAACGCGCCGGTGGCGGCGCGCTGGCAGCGCAAAGTGCTGAGCACGCTGGCGACCTACCATGAACAGCATCAGGATGAGCCCGGCCCGGGCCGTGAACGTCTGCGGCGCATGGCGTTGCCCATGGAAGAAGACGCGCTGGTGCTGTTGCTGATTGAAAACATGCGTGAAAGCGGCGTGATTGCAAGTCATCACGGCTGGCTACACCTGCCGGAACACAAGGCCGGTTTTACCGCTGAGCAGGACGCGGTCTGGCAAAAAGTGGCGGCGCTGTTTGGCGATGAACCGTGGTGGGTGCGCGATCTGGCGCGTGAAACTAATACCGATGAGCAGCTGATGCGTCAGGTACTGCGCCATGCGGCACAGCAGGGGATGATTGTGGCGATCGTGAAAGATCGTTATTACCGCAACGATCGGATCGTAGCGTTTGCGAACCTGATCCGGGAGCTGGATCAGGCGCGCGGATCAACCTGCGCCGCAGACTTCCGCGATCGGCTGAATGTGGGACGCAAACTGGCGATTCAGATCCTGGAGTATTTCAACCGCATCGGGTTTACGCGTCGTCGTGGCAATGACCATGTGCTACGCGACGCGCAGTTATTTCCGTAAGCGTTAAGCGCTGCGCGCCTGCTTCTGCTTAGCCAGCCAGACCGCGCCCAGCCTTCCCGCCTGGTTACCCAGCTCGCAGGGAAGGATGGGCACCCGGAGCGCCTCCCACTCCTCGAATCGCTGTAGGTATTTATCCAGCAGGAGATAGATTTTCTCCTGCTCGCTAATGCCGCCGCCAATCAGCACCGCCTGCGGATCAAACATGGAGATCACGCTGTAGATGCCCCGCGAGAGGAAATGCGCCCACTCTTCTATGGCCTCACGCAGATGCACGTCGCTGTCCATGCGTCTAAACAGCTCCTCACCATCAGGCATCTCATCTTCCGACACGGCCAGCGCGCGGCGGCAGGCTTTCATCAGGCCGCTGGCTGACGCCACTTCGTGCATCGGCTCGCCGTTGTTGCCAACGGGCAGCACGCCAAACTCACCCGCCCGGTAGTGCGACCCACGGTAGAGATCGCCCTCCATGACGATACCGCCGCCGATGCCGGTGCCGATGGTGATGCAGACAAAATGCTCATAGTCCTTGCCGGCGCCCTGCCAGCGTTCGCCCAGTGCCGCGCAGTTGGCGTCATTTTCGGTTGTTACGGGAAGATCGGTCAGCTGTGCGAAAAGCTCGCACAGGTTTTCACCGTCAAGGTAATCCAGCGCCCCGGCCTTGGCCGCTTCGCCGGTATGGTGATTGATGTGGCCCGGAAAACTCACGCCGATGCCGACGATCTCATGCTCCTGGCGGTACTTATCCACCACCGCTTTCCACTTCTGTTTGAAGGTGCTTTCATCGTCAGGCGTATTATATTCATCGGATGTCAGTTCTTCGCCGTTTTCGTTAATCACGCCGTGTTTGATGTGGGTTCCGCCCACGTCAAAGCCGATAAATAGCTGCATTGCATCGTTCCTCATGAGCCCCTGAGCTATTAAGTATGGCTCTGGCGGCAGAAACGAAACGTAAAGTACGGTAATCCGTGATACGGCTCGTAAACCCGTTACCGACAGGCGAGAAAACCACCAGCCGGAACTACCCTTGTTGTACACCTACTGCAAGGAGACGGTCATGACAAACAATCCTCCCTCATCGCGTATCCAGCCAGGCGAGTATGGTTTTCCCCTTAAGCTGAAGCCCCGCTATGACAACTTTATTGGCGGCGACTGGGTGGCGCCCGTCGACGGTGAATACTATCCCAACCTGACGCCCGTTACCGGCCAGCCGCTGTGTGAAATTGCCAGTTCGGGCAAGCGGGATATCGATTTAGCGCTGGATGCGGCGCATAAGGCGAAAGATAAGTGGGGACAAACGTCCGTTCAGGACAGAGCGGCCATTTTGTTCAAAATCGCCGATCGGATGGAGCAGAATCTGGAGCTGCTGGCGACCGCAGAAACGTGGGACAACGGCAAGCCGATCCGGGAAACCATGGCGGCGGACGTGCCGCTGGCGATTGACCATTTCCGCTATTTTGCGTCCTGCATTCGTGCCCAGGAGGGGGGAATAAGTGAAGTTGACAAAGATACCGTGGCGTATCACTTCCACGAGCCGCTCGGCGTGGTGGGGCAAATTATTCCGTGGAACTTCCCGCTGCTGATGGCGAGCTGGAAAATGGCGCCCGCGCTGGCGGCGGGTAACTGCGTTGTGCTGAAACCCGCTCGCTTAACGCCGCTTTCGGTACTGCTGCTGATGGAGGTGATTGGCGACCTGTTGCCGCCGGGGGTCATTAACGTGGTCAACGGGGCCGGGGGAGAGATCGGCGAATATCTGGCTACCTCAAAACGTATCGCCAAAGTGGCGTTCACCGGCTCAACGGAAGTGGGCCAGCAGATCATGCAGTACGCGACCCAGAACATCATTCCGGTCACGCTCGAGCTGGGCGGCAAATCGCCGAACATCTTCTTTGCCGACGTGATGGACGAAGAGGACGCCTTCTTCGACAAAGCGCTGGAAGGGTTTGCGCTGTTCGCGTTCAACCAGGGTGAAGTCTGCACCTGTCCGAGCCGCGCGCTGGTGCAGGAATCCATTTATGAGCGCTTTATGGAGCGGGCGATCCGGCGCGTGGAGTCGATTCGCAGCGGTAATCCGCTGGATAACGTTACCCAGATGGGGGCGCAGGTATCGCATGGCCAGCTGGAAACCATCCTCAACTATATTGATATCGGTAAAAAAGAGGGGGCCGATGTGTTGACCGGCGGTCGTCGTAAGGTGCTGGGCGGCGATTTGCAGGAGGGCTACTACCTTGAGCCGACTATCCTGTTCGGTAAGAACAACATGCGCGTTTTCCAGGAGGAAATTTTTGGACCGGTGCTGGCCGTCACCACGTTTAAAACCATGGACGAGGCGCTGGAGCTCGCCAACGACACGCAGTATGGCCTGGGGGCGGGCGTCTGGAGCCGTAACGGTAATCTGGCCTATAAAATGGGCCGGGGCATTCAGGCCGGACGCGTATGGACAAACTGCTATCACGCCTATCCGGCTCATGCGGCGTTTGGCGGCTACAAGCAGTCGGGCATCGGGCGTGAAACCCATAAGATGATGCTGGAGCACTACCAGCAAACGAAATGTCTGTTGGTCAGCTACTCCGATAAACCGCTGGGGTTGTTTTAATCTCCGGGCTCAGGCCGTCCCGGGTGGGGTGGCCTGAGCCGGGTTAAAGCCGGGTGGCGGCTTCGCCTTACCCGGCCTACTTTTTACTCCCTCTCCCGTGGGAGAGGGCTGGGGTGAGGGCAACAGGCCGCAGTTATTCAGCTTTCATCCACCCATATCCGCATTTCCCCTTCTCCCCGGTTTGCCCAACTGAACCACGGAATAAAGGTCAGCGTCCGGGGCTGACGTTCTACCGGTGAGTGGTCGTACTGCCACAGGGCATCAGTGTCCTTCGCCTGACACCCGATCCCTTCTGCCTGTATCAGCATCTTGTGCGCGAAAATGCCTTTGCCTTCAAATACCCGAAACGCGCTGTCCTGGGGCAAAGAAAGGTTATGCAGATTTGCGCCGTTATCGGCTTCTTCCAGGCAGTAAATCAGCGGCCCACGCTGCAATGCGACTTTCCCCGCCTGCTGGCGCACCTGCGGGTTGCCGTACACGCGGCGGACCGGCATCGGTAACGTCAGCGTCAGCGTGTCGCCTTCCTGCCAGCTTCGGTTGAGGTATAAGTATCCACGGGAGACCTCGCCTGTAATGGCCTGACCATTGAGCGAAACAGCCGGTTCCGCACACCAGTCCGGCAGCCTCAGGGCCAGCGTGTGAGTCACCGGAACTGGTGAGGTAATCTCGATTTTCACCTGCTCATGCCACGGATAGTTCCCGCTAATCCGCAGCTGGAGGATGTTATCCCCAACCGGAATGGCGACGTCGTTCCCCACGTACAGGTTGATCAACAGCGCGTCCGGGCGAACGGTATAAATGTAGTGCCCCAGCGAGGTCAGCACGCGCGCAATATTCGGCGGGCAACAGGCGCAGCCGAACCAGCGCTGGCGCACCGGTTTGACGTGGTCATAGATATGGTTAAAGGCCAGGGTTTTCGGGTGCACTTCCAGCGGATTCACATAAAAGAAATGCTTACCGTCCAGCGCCATGCCGCCCAGCACCGTGTTGTACAGCGCGCGCTCCATCACGTCGGCGTAGTGGCCGTCCGCCTCCATCTCCAGCATCCGGCGGGCAAACATCATCAGGCCGATGGAGGCGCAGCTTTCGGCGTAGACCGTATCGTTGGGCAGATCGTAATCGCTGCTGAACGCCTCGCCGCTGCTTTGGGAGCCAATCCCGCCGGTGATGTACAGCTGGCGCTGTGCCATGTTGTTCCACAGCCGCAGGCAATCCTGACGTTTCCCCTCGTCGTTGCTCAGGCGCGCCAGATGCGCCATGCCCGCCATCAGATAGACAAAACGCACGGCGTGGCCGATGGCCGTTTGTTGTGCGGCAAGGGGCAGATGCGCCTGGCTGTAGGCTTTGTCCTTGACCATCCACGCCGGGCCATAGGTGTTCCAGTATGACGTTCTGCCGCGCTTCTCGTATTCGATATCGTAGAAGTGAGGCTGCGCGCCGCGTTCCTCAATAAAGTATTTCACCAGATTGAGATAGCGTGGCTCCTGCGTGACGTCGTACAGCCGCATCAGCGCCAGCTCGATTTCCGGGTGGCCCGGATAGCCGTGCAGCTGGTTTTCGCCCGGGCCAAACACGCTGTCGATATGATCCGCCAGCCTGCACACCACGTCCAGCAGGCGGCGCTTTCCGGTTCCCTGGAAATACGCCACACCCGCTTCAATCATATGCCCGGCGCAGTACAGTTCGTGGCATTCGGCCAGATTGGTCCAGCGCTCGGCCGGTGCTTTCACCGTGAAATAGGTATTGAGATAGCCATCTTCACACTGCGCCGCTGCGACCAGCTCGATCACCTCGTCGGCGGTTTTTTCCAGTTCAGCATCCGGCTTCTGGCACAGCGACCACGCCACGGCTTCGAGCCATTTCGCCACGTCGCTGTCCTGAAAGACCATCCCGTAGAACTCCCCCTGTTCCAGACCGGCCGCGATGCGGAAGTTGGCGATGGCGTGGCTGGGTTCGGCCTCTGCCACGCGATCGTTAAGCGCATCCCACTGGTAGGGGATCACCACATCGCGGACCAGCCGTTGGTACTGACCAAGAAACGGGTCGTTGATTTTCAGCTGATGCAGGTCGGCTTCCATTATGGTCATATCGTTCTCCTCAGGACTGTACATGACGCTGGCGCAAATCGGTGGCAATGCGCGACATCACGGGATTGTTAAGCCTGCACCAGCGGATAGCGACCGCCAGAAGCAGGTGGAAAAGGGCAGGGAGCAGCGTCTCCATGGCGGTGATGCCCTGCAATGAGGCGGGCGTCTGGTTACCCGCGCCTGGCTGATAGGCCACGGCAATAAACACCAGGCTGATGATCCCGGCGCTGGATGCCCACGCGAGCTTGATGAAAAACAGATTGAAGGCGAAGTTCATCCCCGAGGAGCGCACGCCGGTTTTCCATTCGCCGTAATCATCGGCAAAGGCCATCAGTGAGAAGTGCAGCGGCAGGGTGAAGCCCAGGATCACGCCGTTACTTAAAATCACGATCAGCCAGAGCGTCTGGTGCGCCGGGCCACCCGGCAGGAACCACATTCCCACCGCAAGCGCAGCAAGTACCAGGTTGGTGTAGTAGTAGAGTTTGACGGTATCAATCCGCCGCGACAGCGGGCTGACGATCACCGCGCCCAGAATGGCAGCAAAGGTCACCATGGTGAAAAACAGCGAGGTGTACGCCGTGCTGCCCTGAAGCACGTAGGTGATGAAATACATGTATCCGCCGCCGCGAATGTTGAAGACGTTGATCAGCAGAAACGACATCACCAGCATCAGCAGCAGCTGATCGTTTTTCCGCAGGCCAGCCAGGTGTTCGCGCAGGGTGAATTTACCCATCAGCGCAAGCGGGACGCGCTCGCGCACCCAGAAGAAGCAGCACAGGAACATCACCACAGCGATGGCGCACAGCACGCCAACGCCCAACTGATAACCCCGGGCGGTATTGCCCTGTCCCAGCTCTGACACCAGCCACGGCAGGCCAACGGAGACCAGAAAGCCCGCCACGCCGCACAGTACGAAGCGCCAGGACTGGCAGGATATAACCTCGTTGTGGCGGGTGGTCATGGTGTTGATCAGCGCGCAATACGGCACGTTGATGGCGGTATAGCCCACTGAAAGCAACAGATAGGTGCCGAACGCCCAGGCGATTTTCACGCCCATGCTGGCGTCCGGGACGGTGAAGGTCAGCACGCCGACGATCCCGATAGGAAGCGCGACCCACAGCTGCCACGGACGAAAACGCCCCCAGCGGCTGTGCGTGCGGTCGGCAATCACGCCCATCACCGGATCGGAAATCGCGTCAAATACCCGAAGGGCAATAAACAGCGTGCCCACCAGCGCGGGCGTCAGGCCAAATACATCGGTATAGAAAAAGGTCAGGAAGTTCATGATCAGGCAGGTAATTACCGTGCCGCCCGCGTCGCCCAGGCCGTAGCCAATTTTCTCGCGGACTGACAGCCGTTCATCGGCAGCCTGTTTTGCAACTTCTGCGTCTGTAATCGGTGTGGAAGTCATGGGGTAACTCCTCGATAAACGATTTTTTTATCGTATTTGTGCAAGGTACCCCATTTATTCTGCATTCAACGGGCAGACCAACAAGGGAAGGGAAAAGTATAAAAAGGTGACAATTCCGACCTGATGATAAAACTGTGAGTTTGATCGAGCCGTTCTGCTGATATTTATTAATAATCAAGGGATAAAGACAATATTAGCCACCATAAAAGCGGAAAAATGAATATCCATGCTTGAATTATCCATAGCACTTCCGATCAGGGTTCAAAATGGCGGGTTATTTATCTCCCGGGGAGTGGGCCGTCATCCCGCACGAAAATTATCTTCATGGGAAATAATTTTTGTCGAAAAAGGGACATTAACGATCCAGGAGGAAAATACGCTGTTTGAGGTAAACGCTGGCGAGAGTTTATTACTTTGGCCGAAGCGGCGGCATGTCGGCGTGGAAGATTTTCCGGGCGATCTCAAATTTTACTGGCTGCATTTTGAGGTGGATGAACGCTTGCCGGTGTTGCCAGGCGCGACGCCGCTGTCGATTGAGCAACACTGTAGCGTGCGGGATCCGCAATATGTTATTGCGTTATTCCGTCAGTTTTTAAGCGAGCAGGAAAAATTACAGCGTAGCCAGGCGCTGGAGATAATCTTGCTGTTAATTTTGCAGCAGATATCGCTCTCGCCGGGATATGAAGATAAAGCGGATGATGCGGGCGCAGCAATGGCGTGGAAGGCCAAGCAGCTTATCCGCACGCACTTTCATTTGCCCCTGTCCACTTCACAGCTGGCGAAAGAGCTGCACTGCAACGCCGATTATCTGGGGCGAGTATTTCGCCGGACGTTTCATTTAACCCTGACGGAGGCAATTCACCGCCAGCGCGTCAGGGCCGCTGAAAAACTGCTGCTGAACGATGCGGCCTCATTAACTGAAGTGGCCGCCCGGTGCGGTTTTAATGACGTGGGTTATTTCCGGCAAATATTCTCGAAACATACCGGGTTAACGCCCGCCGTCTGGAAACGGCGGTACTGTAAAGAGCATATTAATTCTGGATGATCACTGGCCGTAATAGGCATTTGCGCCATGCTTGCGCAGGTAATGCTTATCCAGCAATTCCTGCTGCATAACCGGAAGCTGTGGTGCAAGCTGGCGTGAGAAAAGCCCCATATAGGCGCACTCTTCCAGCACCACGGCATTGTGTACCGCATCGGCAGCGTCTTTGCCCCAGGCAAACGGGCCGTGAGAATGAACCAGCACCGCCGGGACCTGCATCGGGCTTATGTCGCGCTCCTCGAAGGTTTTGATAATGACTTCCCCCGTCTGGTATTCATATTCACCCGCGATTTCAGCCGGGGTCATCAGCCGCGTGCAGGGGATCGCACCGTAGAAATAGTCCGCGTGCGTTGTGCCCCACGCGGGTAAATCCTGCCCCGCCTGCGACCAGATGGTGGCGTGGCGGGAATGGGTATGCACAATGCCGCCAATTTCCGGGTAACGACGATACAGCGCGAGATGGGTCGGGGTGTCGGAGGAGGGTTTTTTACTCCCCTCGACCACTTTACCCGTGGCGATATTTACCACCACCATATCTTCTGCGGTCATCACGTCGTACTCCACGCCGGATGGTTTGATCACCATCATGCCGCTGTCACGGTCAACAGCGCTGACGTTGCCCCAGGTGAACGTCACCAGCTGGTGGGCGGGCAGGGCGAGATTTGCCGCCAGCACCTCGGCTTTGAGTTGTTCTAACATGTCATGCCTCCTTCCTGCATTCGGGCTTCAATCCAGCGGCGCGCCTGGATGATCTCCAGCACCGGCTCTTTGGCTTTCTCGGTCCACATTTCAATCAGAAATGCGCCGCGATAGTTAAGTTGATTCAGCGTGTTAAACACGCCAACGAAATCGACGCAGCCCTCGCCAAACGGCACGTCGCGGAACTGGCCGGGGCTTTTTTCGGTTACGGGCCGGGTATCTTTCAGGTGGATAGCGGCGATGCGGTCAATGCCCAGCGTCAGCTCGGCGGTGACGTCGTTGCCCCACGCGCTCAGGTTGCCGATGTCCGGGTAAACGCTGAACCACGGCGAGGCGAGCATGTCGTCCCACTTTTTCCACTTGCTGATGGAGTTCATAAACGCGGTGTCCATGATCTCTACCGCCAGCATTACCTGTGCGGCGGCAGCCTGCTCCACGGCCCACGCCAGCCCTTCGGCAAAGCGCTGTTGCGTGCCCTCGTCATGCTCCTCGTAGTACACGTCATAACCCGCAAGCTGGATGGTGCGAATACCCAAATCACGGGCCAGCCGGATGGCTTTGGTCATGATCTCGCGGGCACGTTCGCGCACGATTTCTTCGCGGCTGCCAAACGGGAAGCGACGGTGGGCAGACAAGCACATCGACGGGATCGCCACGCCGGTCTCCAGCATCGCTTCCACCAGAGAGGCGCGCTGCGTGGTACTCCATTCAAGGCGCGATAAACGCTCGTCGGTCTCATCCACCGACATCTCCACAAAATCGAAGCCGCAGCTTTTTGCCAGAACCAGGCGCTCCGGCCAGGAGAGATCTTTTGGCAGCGCTTTTTCGTAAATGCCTAACGGATGCTGACGCATGGTTACTCTCCCCAGATGTCGCGGATTTGCGAATGGAATGCCTGTGCCACCTGCGGCGGATTATCGGCGCCTGCCAGCGCGCGCCCGGCAATGAAGGCTTTGACGTTGATCTGCTTAAACAGCGGCAGGTCAGCGGGGGTGATACCGCCAGTGATGGAAAGCTGTAGCCCGATATCGGACAGCGCCTTCATTTTGCTGAGATCCGCCTCGCCCCACTGCTGGCCGCTGGCCTGTGCGTCGCGCCCGCGGTGGTATATCGCCTGCTTCACCCCGATGCGGTGCCACGCGCGCGCGTCGTCCAGCGTCCAGTTGCCAAACAGCTCCATCTGGATCTCGCCGCCGCCGCGCAGTGCGACCTCGTGGCCACGTTCAACGGTGGCCAGCGGGGCGGCACAGATGATGGTCATCCAGTTTGCGCCTGCGCCAAACGCCTGTTCAGCCAGCGTTTCTCCGGCATCGGCGACTTTCCAGTCCGCCACGATAATTTTATCCGGACACTGCGCACGCAGGGCGCGAACGGCGTTTAGCCCTTCGGTCAGGCACAAAATGGTGCCAGCTTCGACGATGTCGACGTGCTCGGAAAGCGTCGCGACATCGCGCTGCGCGGCCTGAAGCGAGGTGTGGTCGAGCGCCAGCTGCAATAATGGTCGGCTCATAGGTCGTACTCCTTAACACGGGCGTGATAGCCCTGTAATGCTGAAATCAGTAGCTGGTAACGGTGATATTTGCGCTGGTAGGCGGCATGGGCACGCATGTCAGGTTCAATCATCCGGATGTCATGCCTGAGGGCGCGCTGAGCGGCGTAAAAATCAGGATAGAGACCTGTACCGACGAGCGCGGCCAGCGCCGCACCGGAACAGCCGGTCTCTTCCACCTGCGGGAGTTCAATCGCCAGGCCGCTGACGTCCGCGAGCATCTGCATCCACACGTCCGAATGGGTGGGGCCGCCCGTCACGCGCAGGGCCTGCACATGGGGAAAGCGTTCGAGCATACGATTGAGGTGGGTCATGTGGCTGAATACCACCCCTTCATAAACCGCCTGGAGGAGGTGCGCGCGGGTATGCAGCGCCTGCAAGCCATAGAAGCCGCTGGTCATCTCCAGCCCGGCGTTGCTGCCGTAGAGGAAAGGCAGGAAGAACACATCGCTTTCAGCTTTTGGCAGGCTGGCCACGGCGTGGTTAATCTCATCAAATGACATATCGCCCCATTGGGCCGTCAGCCATTCCAGGTTGCCGGACGACGTGGGGCTGGCTTCATGAACGATGAACTGCTGCGGATGGACGTAGCGGCCATAGACGTAGGGGAACGGCTCGTTGTCGCGGATGCCGTGGGCAATCCCACTGGTCACGGCCCAGGTCCCCATTACGGCATTCAGCGTATGTTCGTCATGCAGCCCGGCGCAGATCGCGGTGGAAACCACATCAAACAGTCCACCAACGACGGGAGTACCCGCCGTGAGACCGGTCAGTGCGGCTGCCTGAGCGGTGATTTCCCCGCAAATTTCTGCTGAACCGATAATGGACGGCAGGGCACCGTCAATGTCGCTGATGCCGAGCCAGCGCGTGAGCTGCGGATCGTACTGCCCGGTATTCATGTTGTAGAGATTGGATTCCGAGATGTTGCTCTCTTCGCAGCCTTTGACCCCGGTCAGACACCAGCGCAGGTAATCGTGCGCCATCATCACGCTGCCAATTTGCTGATACCGCTGCGGCTCGTTCTCTTTAACCCAGCGCAGGAGCGAGGCCGGATGCCCCGTCCACAGCGTCTGGCGAGTATGCGGATAGAGCTTTTCGGGTATACCGTCCTGCTGCCAGCGTTGCACGATCTCCAGCGCACGGCGATCGGAGGAGAGTATGGCGTTACCCAAGGGGCGATCCTGTTTATCGAGCAAAAACAGCCCCTTCCCCTGGGCTGAAATGCCAACGCCTTTGATCTGACCGCCGTCAGCGCCTGAATTTTTGAGCAGCAGGGCGACCGTTATGTGGCAGTGCTGCCAGAGCTGGTGCATATCCCGCTCGGCGTAGCCGGCGCGTGGGCTGAGCGTGGCCACTGAGCGGCGTTCAATACAGACTTCTTTGCCCTGACTGTTGTATAAACCGGCTTTCAGATAAGTACCGCCACAATCGATACCCAGCCAGAAGGGCTCTTTTTCACTCATCTTCTTCTCGCTTAATTGCCGGGTGCTTCGCTTACCCGGCCTACGGTTCGGTTTTCTCCCTCTCCCCGTGGGAGAGGGCTAGGGTGAGGGCATCAGGCCGCACGTTTATGTGGAGTCACCGTGGGATTAGGCTCTGCTCCGGCATCGCATTTCGCCGGTAACAGCAGGGCCAGCAGCGATGCCAGCGCCAGCGAAACCGCCAGGCAGTAAACGCCTGCGTCTTTGCTGTACAGGGTGATCAGTACGCCTACCGCATAAGGACCGCAGAACCCGCCGAGGTTGCCCAGGGCATTGATCACGCCGCGAGCGCCACCCGCCATCTCAGCGCTGAACAGACGCGCCGGGATAGTCCAGAACACGCCCGCTGCGGATTGCAGGAAGAAGCCACAGCCCACCAGCGCGGCATAGGCCAGCCAGGTGTGCTCTTTCAGCGCCACGGAGAGGAACATGCAGAGCGCAAAGCCAATCAATGGCAGGGAGACAAACAGCTTGCGCTTGCCGGTGCGGTCAGAGAGTGAAGAGAACAGGAACATACCGGCAATGGCGCCGATGTAAGGCAGAATAGCGAGCATTCCCACCTGGCCGATGCTGGTGTGCGTCAGTTCTTTCAGAATGGTGGGCAGCCAGAGGGTGTAACCGTATATGCCAGTCTGGTAGAAGAAGTTGAGGGCGATCAGCTGCCACATGGTTTTATCAGACAGCACCGCGCTGAGCGAGGCGTTTTTCACCTCTTTACCCGCAATGGCCTGCTGCTCTGCCGCCAGCGTTTGTACCAGGTAGTTTTTCTCGGCCTCAGAGATCCAGCGCGCTTCCTGCGGCCGGTCGTAGACGGTGAACGCCCACAGCACCAGCACAACAACGGACATCAGACCTTCAATAATGAACAGCCAGCGCCAGTCGAGAGCGGTAATAATCCAGCCCGACAGCGGGGCGGTGATGATCCCGGCGATGGGCACGAACATGATCACAATCGCGTTGGCGCGGCCGCGCTCGGCATCCGGGAACCAGTTACTGATCATCGTGAGCACAACGGGCAGCATCCCGCCTTCCGCCACACCGAGTAAGAAGCGCAGCACCAGCAGCTGATACTGGTTGGTCACAAGCCCGGTCAGAACCGAGATCACCGCCCAGGCAACCAGCGACCAGCCGATAAACTTCTTACCGCTGCCGTGCACGGCAATTTTGCCGCCGGGAACTTGCAGGAACAAATAGCCGATAAAAAAGATCCCCCCCGCCAGGCCCGCCATCGTGGCGGAAATGCCCAGCTCTTCATCCATACCGCCGGGCATCGCAAAAGCTATATTTACGCGGTCCATATAGGAAATAATGCAGGCGATAAGAATAGGGGGAATGATCCTTAGCCAGCGTTGACGCGGAATGTCCGCGTGTAGAGCATTAGAAGAAATATTCATAGTTAATATCTCAGTGAAGGTAACCGGAAAATGTATTCTTTATTTTTATTGTGATGCTTTATTCATAGCGCTAATGCCATCGCGCAAAATAGCGATGCGATGGCTGACGTCAGCATTAGCATTTATTTCCAGTAATTTAATACCGGAGAATTTCAATGTTGCGGCGCTCGCCGCAGTAAACAGCGTTTTTACATGTTCAGTGGACATGAGACTGTCGGCGCAGAACGAAGAAAACGGCGCGTGCAGATCCTGCCATTCTCCATACTCACCGTGAGGGGTCGTGCCCGAAAACATCAGCGCCCCCAGTTTCCCGGCAGCGAGTGCCGCCTGAACATGTTCCAGCGGAAGGGCGGTGTTGCGACCTTCAATAGCCGAACGTGCCCAGTTGATACAGACGCTGATATCGGTCTCTTTCACTACCTCCAGCACCTGCTCTAAGGGCAAGAACCCTTTACGCGGCGCCGGGCCATTCATCGCATCACAGTGTTCCAGCACCAGATCGCAGCCCCAGTCCCAGCTCGCGATTTCCCGTACCGAGCGGGAAAATGCTTCTGTCGCTTGCTCGACAGATTCATTACCCGCCTGCGGTGCGGCCTGCATTTCCAGAGCGACCACTTTCCCGGGAAAGCGGGTGTGAACGGCATCAATCTTTTGATGCAGATGGCGGTAATATTCAGTGCACGCTTTACGCTGTTCTTCGTCCGCGGACGCCAGGCCAAACGCGCCGTTGCTGCCGCGGCGGCGCATGGTTTCCATAACGGCTGTGACAACGATCTGCCAGTTGCCCGGCGTATGACGAAACAGCCATTCATCACCAAACGGATGGAGATTTTCAAGGCAAGGTTGTTCCAGCCCGCGAATATTTGGCGTGTCGGAAAGTTCCCGCCAGAAGGTGTATTCTTCCTGCTCCCCTTTCTGGTGAAACGAGGGTGCGCAGGGGTACGCACCAATAATAAAACCGGTGTTGGTCATTTCGCATTCCTGTATTTATCAGAAAATTAATCTAATTCGCTGATGGCCACTTTCACCACAATTTTACGAATTGCGGATCCCTTGTTTTTAATACAGGCAGGACGGTGAACATCCTGCGGGAAAAATATGGCGTAGCTGCCAGGTATCATTTCGATAAACGACTCG
Source organism: Enterobacter sp. JJBC (assembly GCF_036936505.1). Lineage (NCBI taxonomy): Bacteria > Pseudomonadati > Pseudomonadota > Gammaproteobacteria > Enterobacterales > Enterobacteriaceae > Enterobacter > Enterobacter sp. JJBC. The sequence continues at coordinate 4,624,634 of NZ_CP136935.1, read as the reverse complement.
TGTTCACTGTCGTGATAAAAAATAATATCCCGTTGCTCCAGCAATGATTCGCTGATTTTGTTATTCCCGGTATCAATAGCAATACCGATTTTTTCTTCACCCCAGGCCAGAAACTGGATATCCAGATAGCGGCGATGGACTTCAGGGCGGTTCTCGTGCTGCTCCTTTGTGGTGAGGTCGAGAACCTGGGCAAAAATGTTGCGGCCTTCAATTTCGATCACGCCCGGTGCCAGGGTGGTGAAATCCGTGGTACGCAGAAAATTAAGCGCCTTTTCTATCGCCAGTGGCAGGCGACATGGATTTGGCTGTGCAATATGTCCGAATATCATGACCCACTCCTTACAGAGACTGGATTTTCGCCCACACGCTGTCGTCGATGGTGATGCCGTCCCGGCGGTTTTCTTCCAGCAGGCGAGTAAATTCATGTCCAGGCAGACGGACGGCGACATTTTCATCAGCGCGTTCTGCGGTGGTGATGAAGTCCATGATGCGCTGTAGTTTGGCATCGCGGGTTGGACCGTCGATCAGGCGATCCACTTCGATGGCGATAAAGATCTGCGATACGCCGTATTCGTCGCTGTTGTCCTGGGTCACTTCCGCAACGGACGCGCCGTCAGAGAGCAGGGTGGCGATCATGTCGAGCACAATCGATAAGCCAGAACCTTTCCAGTAGCCCATGGGCAGAATGCGACGGTTTTTCTCAATCACGCCCGGCTCTCTGGTCAGATTGCCTTCATCGTCAAAGCCGCCGTCGACCGGTAATTCGCGTCCGGCCAGGCGATTCACCTCCAGCATGCCGTAGGAGAACATCGACATCGACATATCGACCATGGTGATTGGATTCGACGGGATAGCGACGATCAGCGGGTTTGTGCCGATGCAGCATTCTTTTGATCCCCACGCGGGCATCACGGCAATAGAGTTGGTCCAGCAGATGCCGATATAGCCTTTCTCCGCCGCCTGCCAGCCGTAGCTGCCGCCGCGCATCCAGTGGTTCGCGTTACGCAGCGCCACCAGGCCGATCCCGTGATCGGACGCCAGCTCAGTAGCACGGTCCATCATCTTCTTCGCCGTCAGGTTGCCGATGGAACGCTGCGCATCCCACTGTTCGATGGCGCCTAATGTCGTTACGCGTTTCGGCTGGGCGTCAGGGATGATGTCGCCTGCGTCAAGCTGCTGAATAAATCGCGGGAAGCGGTTGACGCCGTGTGAATAAACGCCGGACTCCGTGGTGCGGGCGAACATCTCGGCGCAGGCGTCAGCGGTATCCGCTTTTACACCGCGATCGAGCAGAACCCGATTGAACGCCGCTTTCAACTCTTCGAAGGTCACTTTCATCCCTGTTCTCCTGTTTTTTTAGGGGCAAGTGCGAGTGCTTTTTTATCACTAAATTTCACTATGCGAAATCTGATTTCAAATATAACGATCAAATTTTGTCAGATCAACGACATTCACGTTTTTCAAAATCGATTAAAATCAAATGGTTGTGTTTTTTGTGTTGAGATCGTGAACTAAACCACACTTTGCGCTACCATCAGGGCGCAATAAACAGGAGCTATTTGATGAGCATAAAAGAGAGCGAAATGACGCAAGAAAAAGAGAGGCCAGCAGGTAGCCAGAGCTTGTTTCGCGGCCTGATGCTGATTGAAATCCTCAGTAACTATCCGAACGGGTGTCCGCTTGCGCATTTATCAGAACTGGCGGGGCTGAATAAAAGTACCGTGCACCGGTTATTGCAGGGGTTGCAGTCGTGCGGGTACGTGACGCCAGCGCCGGCGGCAGGGAGCTATCGTTTGACCACCAAATTTATCGCCGTCGGGCAAAAGGCGCTTTCATCTCTCAATATTATTCACGTGGCGGCGCCGCACCTCGAGGCGCTGAACATTGCCACCGGCGAAACGGTCAACTTCTCCAGCCGTGAAGATGATCACGCGATCCTGATTTATAAGCTTGAGCCGACAACCGGTATGCTGCGCACGCGCGCATATATCGGCCAGCATATGCCGCTCTATTGTTCTGCAATGGGCAAAATCTATATGGCGTTTGGTCATCAGGATTACGTGGCGAGCTACTGGGAAAGCCACCAGGAACAGATCCAACCTTTGACCCGCAACACCATCACCGAACTGAGCGCGATGTATGATGAGCTGGCGGAAATTCGCGATCACAGTATGGCGATGGATAAAGAAGAGAACGAGCTGGGTGTGTCATGTATCGCCGTGCCGGTCTTTGATATTCACGGGCGCGTACCCTATGCCATCTCCATTTCGCTGTCGACGTCGCGCATGAAGCAGGTGGGTGAGAAAAACTTGCTAAAACCGCTGCGTGACACGGCGGAAGCTATCTCGAAAGAACTGGGTTTTAACGTGCGCGAGGCGTAACTGATGAACCGATTTATCCTGGCGGATCCTGAAAAATGTATCGGGTGCCGTACCTGTGAGGTAGCGTGCATGATGTCGCATCAAAGCAGCGCCACGCCAGAAGCGCTTACGTCACGGATCCGCGTGGTTAAGGGGGAAACCTTCACCACGGCAGTGGGCTGCCACCAGTGTGAAGATGCGCCCTGCGCGAATGTCTGCCCGACGGGGGCCATTCACCGCGCTGCGGGAGCCTGGCTCGTTAAGCAATCGCGCTGTATCGGCTGCAAAAGCTGTATGGTGGCGTGCCCGTTCGGGGCAATGCAGGTTCGGGTCGTGGAAGATCGCGTTCAGGCGCTGAAATGTGATTTGTGCGCGCATCGCGAGGGCGGTCCCGCCTGCGTCGAAGCCTGTCCCACCCACGCGCTGCGCTGCATAGACCCCGCCAGCTTACGCGCGGAACGGCTGCGTAATCTGGCCTGAGGTTTTATTAACCGGCCTCGCGCCAGGCGTTCTCAATCTCTTCGGCGAGAATTTTCACACCCGCTTCGATTTTTTCCGGGTCCGGGACGTAGTTCATGCGCATGCACTGGTGCGTGTGCGGCCACGGCTTATCCAGCCCCGGGAAGAAGTAATCCCCTGGCACCATCAGTACGCCACGTTTTTTCAGACGCTGATAAAGCAGCTCTGTCGTAATGGGCAGATCCTTAAACCACAGCCACAGGAAAATTGCCCCTTCCGGTTTATGGATCAGGCAGCGTTCTTCCGGTAAGTAGCGGCGAAGGATGGCTATAGTTTCCTGAACGCGCTGAGAGTAAAACGGCTTAATCACCTCATTCGACAGGCGCAGCAGGTCGTTACGCCTGATCATCTCACACATCATCGCCGGGCCGATGCCGCCAGGCGAAAGGCTGATAATGCCGTTCATGTTGGTAATGGCGGTGATGATTTTCTCGTTAGCAATGATAATGCCGCAACGGCTGCCCGGCAGGCCCAGCTTGGAGAGGCTCATGCAGAGGATGATATTCGGGTTCCATAGCGGACGCGCTTCGCTGAAGATGATCCCCGGGAACGGTACGCCATAGGCGTTATCGATCACCAGCGGGATGCCGTGCTGATTCGCCAGCGCATCCAGCTTCATCAGCTCGTCGTCGGTGATCACGTTGCCCGTCGGGTTGGTGGGACGTGATACGCAGATCATGCCCGTCTCTTCACCGATATGCAGATGTTCAAAATCGACGTGATATTTGAACTGGCCCTCTGGCAGCAACTCGATATTCGGACGTGCGGAAACAAACAGGTCTTCTTCGAGGCCGGCATCGGCATAGCCAATATACTCCGGTGCCAGCGGGAACAGCACTTTTTTCGTGGTGCCGTCGGCGCGGCGTCCGGCGAACAGATTGAATAAGTAGAAAAACGCGCTCTGACTGCCGTTTGTCAGTGCAATATTCTGTGGTTCGATATCCCAACCCAGCGCTTCCCGCAGCATTGCCGCCAGAAGCGTCAGTAGTTCTGTTTTACCCTGAGGGCCGTCGTAATTACATAGCGCATCGGTTGCTTTACCGTTTTCCAGCATCTCTGCCAGCAGCGTCTGGAAGTAGGTGTTCATCTCCGGAATTTGAGCCGGGTTTCCGCCGCCAAGCATGATAGCGCCTGGGGTGCGCAGCCCGTCGTTGAGGTCCTCCATCAGGCGGGTAATGCCTGAATGGCGGGTAAATTTGTCGCCGAAAAGTGAAAACGTCATAGCAGGTGATCTGTCGGGCTTAATATGAAAGGCAGTAACCATAACGCCAGCACCGTGTTGGTGCAAATCGGCGAATGTGGTCGGATTTGTTGTTTTATGTGGTAGATTTGTATTTGTGTGGTTAATTGTTCTGGTGAATGCCCCTCACCTCGGCCCTCTCCCCTTTGGGGAGAGGGTTAGGGTGAGGGGTCTATTGATTACCCGCCCAAACCACCATCACCTTATCGCCCTTGTGCTCGCGCACAAAGCCGTAGCCTTCTTTCATCGACAGCGTTGTTTGCTTGCCTTCACCCACCGCCGGATGACGGGCGCGGAACTGCCCCAGAAGCTGCCAGTGGGCGACAGTTAACGCCTGTTTATCCGTGACGTCCTGCCAGTTCATATCCGAACGGGTCCCCTGTAGCGGATCGGAGCCCGTAGGGCCGAATGGACGCTCTGATTCATCGCCGTAATAGATCTGTACGCTTCCCGGCGCCAGCAACAGTAACTCAGCGGCGCGCTGGCCCCCTTCACGGAACAGACGCGTATCATGGGAGGAGAGATAGCTCAGCACATTAAAACTTTGCAGCTTTTCTGCCATTTGCTGCCAGGTCAAATCCATATCGGCCAGGCAGTCCGCCGCTTTTGCCGCCTGCTCCTGATAGTCAAAATTGATCATCGCATCGAAGCCGTGGCGGTAATAATCGCTCTGCATCACGCCGTGGCCCCAGGATTCACCGGTCATCCAGAATGGCGCATCGTCGAGTTTTTTGTCCGGGTTGGCGGCTTTCCACGCGGCCAGCGCCTGGCTGGCCTGGTTTTTCAGTTGCAGCCAGGCTTCAGGCTCAACGTGCTTAGCGGTATCGACCCGGAAACCGTCGATGCCGTAGTCACGTACCCACTGGCTAAGCCAGTGGGTCAGGTAATCTCGCGGCGTGAAATTCGTCATCACTTTCGCGTTGGTGTCGGGCTTGTGTTGATAAAAGTTCGGCAAACCTGACGGGATCTTAGATTCCGTTTTCAGATCCGGCAGGAAGGCCAGCGACATGGTCAGATCGTCAAAGCCCGGGTTGTCATAATCACCGATATCGGTACGGATCCATTTTTTACCCCACCATTTTTCCCATGCGGCTTTGTCACTGAAGTTGATGTAATCGTTGAAGCTGTGCCAGCTTTGACCCGCGCCTGGCTTCCAGTCAGTCCAGCGCTCGCCGAGGGTTTTTTTCAGCTCATCGCCCTGTAAATAGAGCGCGCCAAACTGATATTCCTGCATATCTGCAAGCGTCGCATAACCCGCGTGGTTCATGACAATGTCAAACAGGACGCGTATACCGCGCCGGTGCGCGTTGTCGACAAGCTGGCGTAAATCATCTTCGCTGCCCATGTTGGCGTCGAGCTTCGTCCAGTCCTGAGTGTAATAGCCGTGATACGCGTAGTGAGGGAAATCCCCCTTGGTGCCGCCGCCCACCCAGCCGTGGATCTGTTCCAGCGGCGAGCTTATCCAGAGCGCATTCACGCCCAGTTGCTGAAGGTAATCCAGTTTGCTGGTAAGCCCTTTCAGATCGCCGCCGTGGAAAGTACCTATCTCCTGCATACCATCTTTATGGCGGCCATAGCTGTTGTCGTTGGTGGGGTCGCCATTTACGAAGCGATCGGTCAGCACGAAATAGACGGTGGCGTTTTGCCAGCTGAACGGCGCGGGTTTGTCCGTCTCGGCGCGTTCAAGCAGCAGCAGGCCATTGCTGTTGGCGGCTGGCTGAAGAGTTACTTTGCCGTTTTGAACGGTCGCGGTCTGTTTGCTGTAAAAATCACGCACCACCGTGCCTTCCGGAAAGGTGTTAACGACATCGATCGTGAGCGGTTTGCCGTCCCACTTCGGGCACTGGCGGGTAACGTTTGCGACAGGCTGTGGCGCCGCACTTTGTACTGTCAACATCAGCGTCGGCGTTCCCGAGCGCGTATCAATACGCATTTGATAAACGCCGTCACGGAATAACCGCCACTGCGGTGGGGCGCCTTCGCAGGGTTTGAGTGACAGCATCTCGTTGAGTTTAATGGCACCTGTCGGCTGCCAGCACGCGTTATCAAGACTCACCGTCAGCGGGCGGGTACCCTTCGCAAGCGTTGCCTGGCTGGTAAAGACGCCGGTACCTTCAGCGCTAAACGCGTTAAATCCCGGCGATGACCAGTCGGCATGCGCGAATGCGGGTAACATCAGAACAGCTAATGCAGTGCGTTTCATTCCATTTTCCTGTCGCGGCATTTTTGACCAGTGTGCCATTCGGCTCAGGGGAAAAACTCCTCCTCTACGGCTTTCTGCCAGGAGGACGCGAAGGGATGAGTGATCCCGCGCAAAATTAGGCAGTTATCTGCGATATCGCGCACATTTTTCCAGCGTTGATGCTTTAATGAGCATGTTCCGGATGACATAGTTTCGGAATTGGACTATTTATAGACGTGCTCTTGAAGACTATTTTTGGTACGATTTGAGATTCCGCTCTCAAATTTTTGAAGAAAATAAGGTGTTGGAATGTTTATATCCGACCAGGAGACCTAATGATATCGACTCCCATTCGACGATATGGGGCCGCGATACTCATGTTACTCACCATGGCATTTTCAGGTGAGGTGCTTGCAAAGACGCACACGGATACAACGAGTAAGAAAGCCCACGTAATAAAGACGACAAGCAGTAAGGTTAGCAGTAAACAAGAGTATTCTCGCAATAGTGCAAAGAGTAGTTCACTTCCTGATTTGCGAAAATACCCTTCCGGGACACCAAGGAAAAAAGCGTTTCTCCGGACGGTAATGCCTTACATTAAAAGCCAAAATGCCGCGATTACTGCGGATCGTAACTGGCTGATCTCCAAACAGTACGACAGCCGCTGGTCGCCGTCTGAGCGCACTCGCCTGAAAGATATCGCCAAACGCTATAAAGTGAAGTGGAGCGGGAACACGCGTCGCGTGCCTTGGAACTCACTGTTAGAACGTGTGGACATCATTCCAGGCAGTATGGTCGCGACAATGGCCGCCGCCGAAAGCGGTTGGGGCACCTCGAAGCTGGCGCGCAACAACAACAATCTGTTTGGCATGAAATGCGTAAAAGGTCGTTGTACTAACGCGCCCGGCAAGGTGAAGGGCTATTCACAGTTTGAATCGGTGAAAGATTCCGTGAATGCCTACGTGGTGAACCTGAACACCCACCCGGCCTATTCCTCGTTCCGTAAGTCACGCGCTCAGCTGCGTAAGGCGGATCAGGAAGTGACGGCCACGGCGATGATCCATAAGCTGAAAGGTTATTCCACTCAGGGACAGCGTTATAACAATTACCTGTTCTCCATGTACCAGGATAACCAGCGTCTGATTGCCGCACATATGTAATGAAAAACGCCTTCCACTGGAAGGCGTTCTTTTTTCTAGAGCAGGACTTCACTGTACCGTTCCCGGTACTCCTTCGGCGTGGTGTCATACTCTTTCCTGAACACCGAATAGAAATACTGAAGCGACGGATAGCCACACATCTGTGAAATCTCGTTGATCGACAGCGAGGTGGAGATCAGCAGACTGCGCGCTTTCTCCAGCTTTTCCGCATGGATCACGGCGTGGATCGTCTCACCCACTTCCTCTTTAAACCGCTTCTCCAGATTCGAACGTGATATGCCGACCGAATCGAGCACCTGATCGACCTTAATCCCTTTGCAGGCATGATTGCGAATGTAGTGCATCGCCTGAATCACGGCCGGATCGTTTAATGAGCGGTAGTCAGTTGAGCGACGTTCGACCACGCGAACGGGAGGAACCAGCAGACGCTGGAGCGGCAGGGATTCGTTGTCTAACAGTCTGTGCAGCAGCTTTGCGGCCTGATAGCCCATCTGACGGGTACCCTGAGCCACGGATGAGAGCGCCACGCGCGACAGATAGCGCGTAAGCTCTTCGTTATCAATACCAATCACGCACAGCTTTTCAGGCACCGGAATATGCAAATGTTCGCACACCTGTAATACGTGGCGGGCGCGTGCGTCCGTCACGGCGATAATCCCTGTCTGGGGCGGCAGCGTTTGCAGCCAGTCAGCCAGACGATTTTGTGCGTGCTGCCAGTTTTCTGGCGCGGTTTCCAGCCCCTGATAAACGACGCCGCGATACTTCTCCTGGGCAACCAGCTGGCAGAAGGCATACTCACGCTCCATCGCCCAGCGCTTTCCGCTCGTGGCGGGCAATCCGTAAAACGCAAAACGATGGACGCCTTTCTCCTTTAAATGGAGGAAGGCGGTCTCGACCAGAGCATGGTTATCCGTGGCGATGTAGTGAACGGGAGGATAATGTTCCGGTGTATGATAAGAGCCGCCAACGCCCACGATAGGCACGTCAACGCCACTCAGCAACTGTTCAATCACGGGGTCGTCAAAGTCAGCGATGACCCCGTCGCCCAGCCAGTCTTTGATGTTCTCCAGACGGGTACGAAAATCTTCTTCGATGAAAATATCCCATTCGGATTGCGACGCCTGCAAATATTCGCCAACCCCTTCAACCACCTGCCGGTCATAGGCTTTGTTGGCATTGAATAACAACGTAATGCGGTGACGCTTTTCAAACATGGCTTATTTCCCAAATTAGTCACGATACTGTTATCAGGCGCGCCGCTTGGTGGCAGAGTCCATCCAGACTGCCAGCAAAAGAATGGCACCCTTGACGATATACTGCCAAAACGTCGGCACGTCCATCATACTCATCCCGTTATCCAGCGAAGCCATAATAAATGCGCCCATCACCGCCCCCGCCACGCTGCCAATGCCCCCGGCGAGGCTGGTCCCGCCAATCACGCAGGCGGCGATGGCGTCCAGCTCGGCAATATTACCGGCAGAGGGGGAGCCCGCCCCCAAACGTGAGCTGAGGATCAGCCCCGCTATGGCCACCATCAGGCCGTTGATGGCAAAGACGGCGAGTTTGGTGCGTTCTACGTTAATGCCGGACAAACGCGCGGCTTCGAGATTGCCACCGATGGCATAAATACGGCGACCGAATGCGGTACGCGTGGCCATAAACATCCCACCTAACAGCAACAGCGCCAGCAGCAAAACGGGCGTTGGGACGCCGCGATAATCGTTTAACAGCCAGATGGCGCCCAGTACAATCACCGCAGTAAGCGCCTGACGGCCGACAACCGAGGTTGAAGCAGGCGAGGCCAGCCCCAGCGCCTGGCGACGCATGCGTCCTCGCCATTGCCACGCGACAAACGCCATCAGCCCAACCACGCCGATCGTAAAACCGACGCCATCAGAGAGGTAGCTTTGGCCAATCTGGGACATCGAGGCGCTGGTCGGGGAGACGGTAGTGCCGTTGGTGATCCCAATCAGAATGCCGCGGAAGGCCAGCATCCCCGCTAAGGTGACGATAAACGACGGGACCTTACGGTAGGCCACCCACCAGCCATTCCACGCCCCGAGCAGCAGACCCAGTACCAGCGTGACCGCAATCGTCAGCGGCAGCGGCCAGCCGAGCCAGACGTCAAAAATTGCCGCCACGCCGCCGAGCAGACCCATCATCGACCCTACTGACAGGTCAATTTCCGCTGAGATAATCACAAAGACCATCCCCACCGCCAGGATCCCGGTGATGGCGGTCTGACGCAGCAGGTTAGAAACGTTACGTGCGCTCAAATAGGAGCCATCGGTCATCAAGGTAAAGAACAACATGATCACGATAATGGCGGCAATCATTACAAAAACTTGCAGATTCAGCGATTTAAGTCCTGCGAACGCACCGGGCGTCGGAACAGCGACTTTGATATCAGACGGGTTGCTTTTCGACATGGCGTTCGCTCCTTAAGGCAGCTTCCATCACCTGCTCTTGCGTCAGGTTCTGGTTGTTCAGGTTGGCTTTGAGTTTCCCTTCATGCATGACCAGCACGCGGTCGCTCAGCCCCAGCACTTCAGGCAATTCGGACGAGATAACAATGACGGCAATCCCTTGCTGCACAAGCTGGTTGATCAGCTTGTAGATTTCATACTTCGCGCCGATATCGATCCCGCGCGTGGGTTCGTCCAGAATTAAAATGCGCGGATTAAGCAACAGGCAGCGCGCCAGAATCGCTTTCTGCTGGTTGCCGCCGCTCAGGCGACCTATCGCCAGTTCCGGCGAGGAGGTTTTCACCTTGAGCCTGGCAAGTGACTGAAGAATACACTGCTGTTCTGCGGCATCATCCAGGCTGCTCAGCGCGCCGGAAAACTGGCTGAGCGCCGCCAGCGTGATATTTTTTCCCACCGCCATGACCGGCACGATGCCGTCTTTTTTGCGGTCTTCGGGCACCATAGCAATGCCTTTGGCAATGGCCTGCTGGCAGTTGTCGATTTTTACCGGCTGACCGTCGATATAAATTTTGCCTTCCCAGCGCCCCGGCCAGACGCCAAACAGACACTGCACGGCCTCGGTTCTTCCGGCACCCACTAAACCCGCAATACCGAGAATTTCGCCGCGGTGCAGCGAGAAGGAGAGGTTATCCACGCGCTTGATGTGGCGGTTAACGGGATGCCACGCCGTCAGGTTTTCCACGCGCAGGAGTTCTTCGCCTATGGTGTGTGGTTCGTTGGGATACAGTGCGGTGAGTTCGCGACCCACCATCATGGTGATGATGTCATCTTCGCTCATGCCTTCTGCTTCACGCGTGCCAATGTGCTGCCCGTCGCGGATGACGCAGATGGTGTCGGAAATAGCTTTCACCTCATTGAGCTTGTGCGAAATATAGATGCAGGCGATACCGTGGTTTTGCAGGTCGCGGATGATATTGAGCAGAACGGCGGTTTCCTGTTCGGTGAGCGAGGCGGTTGGCTCGTCGAGGATCAGCAGGCGTACCTGCTTGTTCAGCGCCTTGGCGATCTCCACCAGCTGCTGCTGGCCCAAACCTAAGTCGCCCACGCGCGTATCCGGTGAGATAGCCAGGCTCACCTAGGCCAGCAGTTTTTCGCAGCGCAGCGTCATGGTGTCGTAATCCAGTACGCCGTGGCGTGAGAGTTCGGCGCCGAGAAAAATATTTTCCAGCACGGTAAGGTGCTTCACCAGCGCCAGCTCCTGGTGAATAATAGCGATGCCTTTACGTTCGGTATCGCGAATGTGCGTGGCCTGGAGCACCTCGCCGGCAAAGACGATTTCGCCCTCGTAGCTGCCGTGCGGATAGATCCCGCACAACACTTTCATCAGCGTGGATTTTCCCGAGCCATTTTCGCCGCACAGCGACATCACTTCGCCGGGATTCAGCCGCAGGCTTACGTTATCGACTGCTTTCACCGCCCCGAAGGCTTTGGTGATGCTTTTCATTTCAAGTAAATAAGACATAACTGCTCCGCATGGCCCGACAGATGTACAGGGCAGGTCGATGCGCCCCTGCCGGGCAGGGGCTGCGCTGGATTACAGTTCACTCTTCTTATGGAAACCGTCTTTCACCACGGTGGCGTCAATATTCTCTTTGTTGACTTCGATAGGGGTAAGCAGGCGAGCAGGTACGTCTTTCAGGCCGTTATTTAACGTCGCGTCTGCTTTAGGTTGCTGGCCATTGCCCAGCTCAACGGCAATTTCGGCGGCCGTATTGGCAAGCTCGGTAATGGGCTTATACACCGTCATGGTCTGGGTACCCGCGATGATGCGTTTTACACCCGCAAGGTCGGCGTCCTGTCCGGAAATAGCGACTTTCCCGGCCAGACCCTGCGCGCTCAGCGCCTGAATGGCGCCACCCGCAGTGGCATCGTTAGAGGCCACCACCGCATCGATTTTGTTGTTATTTGCAGTCAACGCGTTTTCCATAATTTTCAGCGCGTTTTCCGGTAACCAGCCGTCAGCCCACTGGTCGCCGACGACTTTAATTTTGCCCTCGTCGATATACGGCTTCAGCACTTTCATTTGTCCCTGGCGGAACAGTTTGGCGTTGTTATCCACGGGCGAGCCGCCCATCAGGAAATAATTCCCCTGAGGCACTTTTGCGACCAGGCTTTTAGCCTGTAATTCGCCCACCTTTTCATTGTCGAACGAAATATAATAATCAATGTCGGCATTATTAATCATGCGGTCATAAGCCAGGACTTTTATGCCTTCCTGTTTCGCTTCTTTCACCACGTTGCTTAATACCTGGCCGTTATACGGGATAATGACCAGCACATCGACGCCACGGTTGATCATATTCTCGATTTGCGACATTTGCGTCTCTTCGTTGCCGTTAGCGGACTGAACGAACACCTCCGCGCCGAGAGATTCCGCTTTTTTAACAAAGATATCGCGATCTTTTTGCCAGCGCTCCAGGCGTAAGTCATCAATCGCCATGCCGATTTTGACCTCTTTGGCGTGGCCGGCAAAGCTTGCAAGCAGGAGAGTAGTGCAGAGCGTTAGGGTCAGGTTCTTTATCTTCATAATTATTAGGCCTTTTTGTAGGGGTATGTGTAGCTGAGATAAAAGAAACATTCACTGCTGAGACGCAGCAAATTTTTAACGTGGAAAGGCCTGCTGGCAATTACAGATTTTTATCTTCTCATTACGATATTTGGTTTATTTCTGAATTTATGACCGCGATCGGATTTTAAAAAGCGTAACCTATTAATTACATTTGATTCTGGAATGCGCGCCGAAAAATAGTTTGTCTGCACATTATTTTGCGAGCCAGCGCACAATTGCGCATTCTCTCAATAGCAGTGTGAAATAACGTAATTGAGCAACCTCCAATGTCTATTCACTATTACTCCAGAAGCAAGACCACGCCGCATACCCTGATTATGGAGCTCAATATGCAAGCTTATTTCGACCAACTCGATCGCGTTCGTTTCGAAGGCACGAAAACGACCAATCCTTTAGCATTTCGTCACTACAACCCGGATGAGCTGGTGCTGGGTAAGCGCATGGAAGATCACTTGCGCTTTGCCGCCTGCTACTGGCACACCTTCTGCTGGAACGGTGCCGATATGTTCGGCGTGGGCTCTTTTGACCGTCCATGGCAACAGCCGGGCGAGGCCATTGAGCTGGCGAAGCGTAAAGCCGACGTCGCGTTCGAGTTCTTCCATAAGCTGAACGTGCCGTACTACTGTTTCCACGATGTGGACGTGTCGCCGGAAGGGGCATCGCTGAAAGAGTATCTGAACAACTTCGCGCAGATGGTCGACGTACTGGCTGAAAAACAGCAGCAAAGTGGCGTCAAGTTGCTCTGGGGTACGGCTAACTGCTTTACCAACCCTCGCTATGGCGCGGGCGCGGCAACCAACCCGGATCCGGAAGTCTTCAGCTGGGCGGCAACCCAGGTCGTGACTGCGATGAACGCCACGCATCAGCTGGGCGGTGAGAACTATGTACTCTGGGGCGGTCGTGAAGGATATGAAACGCTGCTGAATACCGACCTGCGTCAGGAGCGTGAGCAGATTGGTCGCTTTATGCAGATGGTGGTGGACCACAAACACAAAATCGGTTTCCGCGGCACGCTGCTGATTGAGCCAAAACCACAGGAGCCAACCAAGCATCAGTATGATTATGATGTCGCCACCGTGTATGGCTTCCTGAAGCAGTTTGGTCTGGAAAAAGAGATCAAAGTGAATATTGAGGCTAACCACGCTACCCTGGCGGGCCACTCGTTCCATCACGAAATTGCCTCTGCGATTGCGCTGGGCATCTTCGGCTCTGTCGATGCTAACCGTGGCGATCCACAGCTGGGCTGGGATACCGACCAGTTCCCGAACAGCGTGGAAGAGAATGCGCTGGTGATGTACGAGATCATCAAAGCGGGCGGTTTCACCACCGGCGGCCTGAACTTCGACGCCAAAGTGCGTCGCCAGAGCACCGACAAATACGATCTGTTCTACGGGCATATTGGCGCGATGGACACCATGGCGCTGGCGCTGAAAGTGGCAGCCCGTATGATTGAAGACGGTGAGCTGGATAAGCGCGTGGCGAAGCGCTACAGCGGCTGGAACAGTGAGCTGGGCCAGCAAATTTTGAAAGGTCAGTTATCGCTTGCGGAGATCGCGAAGTACGCTGAACAGCATCAGCTTGCGCCGCAGCATCAGAGCGGCCATCAGGAGCTGCTGGAAAACCTGGTCAATCACTACCTGTTCGATAAATAACAGCATTCATGCCCGGTAAGCGCTGCGCCACCGGGCATTTCTGTCAAAGGAGTCACCACATGTATATCGGGATCGATCTTGGCACGTCGGGGGTGAAAGCCATCCTGTTAAGCGAGCAGGGCGATGTGTTAGCCACGCAGACTGAAAAGTTGCAGGTTTCACGCCCGCATCCGCTTTGGTCGGAACAAGATCCGGAGCAGTGGTGGCAGGCGACGGACCGCGCGATGACAGCCTTAGGCGAGCAGCACAGCCTGCGCGACGTTAAAGCGCTGGGCATCGCCGGACAAATGCATGGCGCAACGTTGCTGGATAGCCAGCATCGCGTTCTGCGCCCGGCTATTCTCTGGAACGATGGCCGCTGTGCGGAAGAGTGCGCGATCCTTGAGGAACGTGTGCCTGCGTCCCGCGAGATTACGGGCAACCTGATGATGCCCGGTTTTACCGCGCCAAAACTCCTGTGGGTGCAGCGCCATGAGCCTGATATTTTTCGCCAGGTGGCGAAGGTTCTGTTGCCGAAAGACTACCTGCGTTTTCGCATGACGGGGGATTTTGCCAGCGACATGTCTGACGCCGCGGGCACGATGTGGCTCGACGTGGCGAAACGGGACTGGAGCGAGGCGATGCTGGATGCCTGCCAGCTGACGCGCGATCATATGCCTGCGCTGTTTGAAGGCAGCGAAATCACGGGCGCTTTGCAGCCTTCTGTTGCTGAACGCTGGAATATACCAGCCGTACCTGTCGTCGCCGGCGGCGGCGATAATGCGGCGGGGGCGGTCGGCGTGGGGATGGTCGAGGCAGGACAGGCCATGCTCTCGCTCGGCACTTCCGGCGTCTATTTTGCCGTCAGTGACGGGTATCGTAGCAATCCTGGAAGCGCCGTACACAGCTTCTGCCACGCGTTGCCGGGTAAATGGCATTTAATGTCGGTGATGCTGAGCGCGGCTTCCTGCCTCGACTGGGCGGCAAAACTAACCGGAATGGCGGACGTCCCGGCGCTTATCGCAGCGGCACAGCAGGCGGATGATAATGCCGGTGCGGTCTGGTTTTTACCGTACCTTTCCGGCGAGCGGACGCCTCATAACAACCCGGAAGCGAAAGGGGTGTTCTTCGGTCTTACCCATCAGCACGGCCCGGCAGAGCTGGCGCGCGCGGTGCTTGAAGGCGTTGGCTATGCTCTGGCGGACGGAATGGATGTCGTGCATGACTGTGGACTGACGCCATCCAGCATTACGTTAATTGGCGGCGGTGCGCGAAGCAGCTACTGGCGGCAAATGCTTTCCGATATCAGCGGGTTGCAGCTGGACTATCGTACGGGAGGCGATGTCGGCCCGGCGCTCGGTGCGGCACGGCTGGCGCAAATTGCGCTGAACCGGGATAAACCACTGCCCCAGCTTTTGCCCCAGCTGCCGCTTGAACAGCAGCATCGTCCTGATGCGAAAAATCATGCTCGCTACGCTGAAAGACGAGACGTTTTCCGCAAAATCTATCAGCAGCTTTTACCGCTAATGTCATAAACAGGAGCCGGGTGGCGCTAACGCTTACCCGGCCTGCCAGCCTTCAACCGGGTTAGCTCACAAACCGGCGCGTATCGATTCTTTGCAGCAACATTGACAGCAGCAGGCTGACAACCAGCGTAACGGTAAATATCCAGACAATATCCAGCACCGGCCAGCTTTTAAGCTCAACGCCACGGGTGCGCAGGGCGTGGATCACCAGCGCGTGAAAACCGTAAATGCCCAGCGAGTGGCGAGAGATAAACCCCAGCACCGGAAGCGGGCGGGCATTCAGGGTGTTTTTAACCAGCGTCAGCAGAGAGATCGCGCAGATAAAGACCATCGGGCCGCAGTACAGATACCAGGTATCGGCAAAGTTGCCGCGCCATTGCAGCTCATGCAGCGTCCCGCGAGAGATAATAAACACACCGACGAGAAACGCGGCCGCGCATAGCCAGTTTATTCCTCGCTTTTGCGTCTCCATCATGCCAATGGCGCGCCCCAGCATGCCGTACAGCACGTAATAAAACGTATCCCCGGTGATATAGAGGTTAACGGGCAGCCATTCAAAGCCATCAATTTTCTGTGAGACGGTATTCGGGTTGGCCACGATCCCGATGACCACCATCAGCGCCAGCAGCATTTTACCGTTGACGTTTTTTACCTGAATTAACGGTGAAACAAGATAAATAACGATTATCGCGAAGAAAAACCATAGATGATAGAACACCGGTTTTTGCAACAAGTTGAGCAGGGAACGTTCAGCGTTAATTGAAGTGAACAGGACGATATAGAGCAGCGAAATCGCGCTGTAAAACAGCAGACAGGAGACAATACGGATGAAATGTCTCGGCTGTGCGCTACGCTCGCCAAAAAAGAGAAAACCGGAAATCATAAAGAACAGCGGGACGCTCACGCGGGACGCCGAGTTCAGAACATTGGCGACATCCCAGTTAACAGGGCTGATACTGTGCGCGTTCGTGACATACCAGGTCGTTGTGTGGATCATCACCACCATCAGACAGGCTATTCCCCGCAGGTTATCAATCCAGTTAATTTTTGACTGCATCAGTTCCTCTGTATTCCTGATAAAGAAAGTGTGACTGCGATTGCGTAAAACTTTTCCCTTGGAAAATTCTGAGTTTAGCCAGGCTAACTTGTAGGGAGCTGGCGAGATTCGCAGAATGACGGACTTTAATCTATAAACGTGTTGCTACTAAAAATAACAGCCACTGACCAGGGCGGTAATAAAAATGATGATGAAGCGTGGGGTGTCACTCTTTCTGCTGCTCTTATTAACAGGATGCAGTGCTTCTGAGGAGATACCTGTCCAAAAAGCGCAGCAGGGGAAAATGAGCCCGGAGCGTTCCCTGAATATGGAACAGCTGTGCAGGGATCAGGCGGCTCACCGCTATAATTCTGAAGCACAGAAAATTCATATAAACGGCTTCGAGCGCTTTCAGGGCAGCTATGAACTGAAAGGCTATACGGCGCGTAAAGAGGGCTTTGTCTGCTCTTTTGATGCAGACGGCCAGTTTTTACATCTCTCAATGCGCTAAATTGCTCGGATAAGCAGCAACCAGAGCCTTCGCAGGTTCTGGCTGTAGGGCTTATTCCCCAATTTTCCCTAAACAACCCCGTTTCGTACTGTATATCTTGCAGCCAGCGGGTATACTGATCCCTTCCATTTAAAACCACACGTATCCAGCACGAAATACTATGCAAAAGTTTGATACCAAGACCTTCCAGGGCCTGATCCTGACCTTACAGGATTACTGGGCTCGTCAGGGCTGCACCATTGTTCAACCTTTGGACATGGAAGTTGGCGCAGGCACCTCACACCCGATGACCAGCCTGCGCGCGTTAGGGCCAGAGCCAATGGCGACCGCCTATGTGCAGCCATCCCGTCGTCCGACCGATGGCCGTTATGGCGAAAACCCGAACCGTTTGCAGCACTACTATCAGTTCCAGGTGGTGATTAAGCCATCACCCGACAACATTCAGGAACTGTACCTCGGGTCACTGAAAGAGCTGGGTATGGATCCAACCATTCACGACATTCGTTTCGTGGAAGATAACTGGGAAAACCCAACGCTGGGTGCCTGGGGTCTGGGTTGGGAAGTGTGGCTGAACGGCATGGAAGTGACCCAGTTCACTTACTTCCAGCAGGTTGGTGGTCTGGAATGTAAACCGATTACCGGCGAAATCACCTATGGTCTGGAACGTCTGGCCATGTACATTCAGGGCGTAGACAGCGTTTACGACCTGGTCTGGAGCGACGGCCCGCTGGGTAAAACCACCTACGGCGACGTGTTCCATCAGAACGAAGTGGAGCAATCCACCTATAACTTCGAATACGCGGACGTGGACTTCCTGTTCACCTGCTTCGAGCAGTACGAGAAAGAAGCCCAGCAGCTGCTGGCGCTGGAGACTCCGCTGCCGCTGCCTGCCTACGAGCGTATTCTGAAGGCTGCCCACAGCTTCAACCTGCTGGATGCCCGCAAAGCGATCTCCGTGACTGAACGTCAGCGCTACATTCTGCGTATTCGTACCCTGACCAAAGCCGTTGCAGAAGCTTACTACGCGTCCCGTGAAGCCCTTGGCTTCCCGATGTGCAACCGAAACAAATAAGAGGCGGCCATGTCTGAGAAAACTTTCCTGGTGGAAATCGGCACTGAAGAGCTGCCACCAAAAGCCCTGCGCAGCCTGGCTGAATCTTTTGCTGCGAACGTCACTGCTGAGCTGGATAACGCTGGCCTGGCGCACGGTAAAATTGAGTGGTTTGCTGCTCCGCGTCGTCTGGCGCTGAAAGTGGCAAACCTGGCGGCGTCCCAGCCGGATCGTGAAGTGGAAAAACGTGGCCCGGCCATTGCTCAGGCGTTTGACGCGGAAGGCAAGCCGAGCAAAGCGGCGGAAGGCTGGGCGCGCGGCTGCGGCATCACCGTCGATCAGGCCGAGCGTCTGACCACCGATAAAGGTGAGTGGCTGCTGTATCGTGCCCATGTGAAAGGCGAAAGCGCGGAAGCGCTGCTGCCGGACATGATTGCCACGTCTCTGGCGAAGCTGCCCATTCCTAAGCTGATGCGCTGGGGCGCGTCCGACGTGCACTTCGTGCGTCCGGTTCACACCGTGACCCTGCTGCTGGGCGACACCGTTATTCCGGCGACCATTTTGGGCGTGGCGTCCGATCGCGTGATTCGCGGCCACCGCTTTATGGGCGAGCCTGAGTTCACCATCGACAATGCCGACCAGTATCCGCAAATCCTGCTGGAGCGCGGCAAGGTCATTGCTGACTATGAACAGCGTAAAGCCAAAATCAAAGCGGACGCGGAAGACGCGGCGCGTAAGATTGGCGGTAAAGCCGATCTGAGCGACAGCCTGCTGGAAGAAGTGACCTCGCTGGTGGAATGGCCGGTTGTGCTGACCGCGAAGTTCGAAGAGAAATTCCTGGCCGTTCCGGCTGAAGCGCTGGTGTACACCATGAAGGGTGACCAGAAGTACTTCCCGGTCTATGCCAACGACGGCAAGCTGCTGCCAAACTTCATTTTCGTGGCGAACATCGAATCGAAAGATCCGAGCCAGATTATCTCCGGTAACGAGAAGGTCGTGCGCCCACGTCTGGCGGATGCCGAGTTCTTCTTCAACACCGACCGTAAAAAGCGTCTGGAAGATCATCTTCCACGCCTGCAGACCGTACTGTTCCAGCAGCAGCTGGGTACGCTGCGCGACAAGACCGACCGTATTGCGGAGCTGTCCGGCTGGATCGCTCGTGAAATCGGTGCCGACGTTAACCACGCGACCCGCGCAGGCCTGCTCTCCAAGTGTGACCTGATGACCAACATGGTGTTCGAATTTACCGACACCCAGGGCGTGATGGGTATGCACTACGCGCGTCACGATGGCGAAGCGGAAGACGTGGCGGTTGCCCTGAACGAGCAGTATCAGCCGCGCTTTGCGGGTGACGAACTGCCGTCCAACCCGGTGGCCTGCGCCGTAGCGATTGCCGATAAGATGGACACCCTGGCGGGTATCTTCGGTATCGGCCAGCATCCGAAAGGCGACAAAGACCCGTTTGCGCTGCGTCGTGCTGCGCTCGGCGTGCTGCGTATCATCGTTGAGAAGAACCTGAACCTGGATCTGCAGACCCTGACCGAAGAAGCGGTGCGTCTGTACGGCGACAAGCTGACCAACGCCAACGTTGTGGATGACGTGATCGACTTTATGCTCGGTCGTTTCCGCGCCTGGTATCAGGATGAAGGTTACACCGTCGACACCATTCAGGCGGTGCTGGCGCGTCGTCCGACCCGTCCGGCTGATTTCGATGCGCGTATGAAGGCGGTTTCCCACTTCCGTACGCTGGAAGCGGCATCTGCTCTGGCGGCGGCCAACAAGCGTGTCTCCAACATCCTGGCGAAGTCCGACGAGACGCTGAACGAGCGTGTGAACGCCGCGACGCTGAAAGAGCCGGAAGAGATCGCCCTGGCGATGCAGGTTGTGGTGCTGCGTGACAAGCTCGAGCCGGTCTTCGCGGAAGGTCGCTACCAGGAAGCGCTGGTGGAGCTGGCCGAGCTGCGTGACGTCATCGACGCCTTCTTCGAGAAAGTGATGGTAAACGTAGAAGATAAAGAGCTGCGTATTAACCGTCTCTCTATGCTTGAGAAACTGCGTGAGCTGTTCCTGCGCGTGGCGGATATTTCGCTGCTGCAATAACGTAAAAAACCCGCCCCTGACAGGCGGGAAGAACGGCAACTAAACTGTCTCTCTTCGCCAATGGCGCCATAACTGCGTTGGCTGCGCTCGTTCACCCGAATCACTTACTAATGTAAGCTCATCGGGATTCGCTCGCTTGCCGCCTTGTTCTGACGTCATTGGCTTTGAGATACTTTTCCTTATTTACACTCTCTCAATTAATTTACACCCTCTCAAACACTGTCGCGATCCCCTGACCCAACCCGATACACATCGTTGCCAGACCAAACTGGGCATCTTTGCGTTCCATCAGGTTAATCAGCGTGGTACTGATACGCGCCCCGGAACAGCCCAGCGGGTGTCCGAGGGCGATCGCGCCGCCGTTGAGGTTAATCTTCTCGTCGATCTGATCCATCAGCCCCAGATCCTTAATGCACGGCAGGATCTGCGCGGCGAACGCTTCGTTCATCTCAAAGAGGTCGATATCACTTGCGCTCAGCCCCGCTTTTTTCAGCGCCAGTTTTGACGCCGGAACCGGACCGTAGCCCATGATGGATGGATCGCAGCCCACGACCGCCATCGAACGCACGCGGGCGCGTGGCGTCAGGCCTAATTCGCGGGCGCGGCTTTCGCTCATCACCAGCATCGCGGCGGCACCGTCGGACAGGGCAGACGAGGTGCCCGCCGTTACCGTACCGGTGACCGGATCAAACGCCGGACGCAGGGTGGAAAGCGCTTCAACGGTGGTTTCCGGGCGGATGACTTCGTCATAGCTGAACTGCTTCAGTACGCCGTCTGCGTCGTGACCGCCGGTCGGGATGATCTCATTCTTAAAGGCACCAGACTGCGTGGCGGCCCAGGCGCGGGCATGCGAGCGAGCGGCAAAGGCATCCTGCATCTCACGGCTGATGCCGTGCAGACGGGAGAGCATCTCGGCGGTTAGGCCCATCATACCGGCGGCTTTCGCCACGTTGCGGCTCATACCTGGATGGAAATCGACCCCGTGGCTCATTGGCACGTGGCCCATGTGCTCCACGCCGCCCACCAGACAGGCCTGCGCATCGCCGGTCATGATCATCCGCGCCGCGTCGTGCAGCGCCTGCATCGACGAACCGCAAAGACGGTTGACGGTGACCGCCGGAACCGAATGCGGGATCTCCGCCAGCAGAGACGCGTTACGGGCAATGTTGAAGCCCTGCTCCAGCGTCTGCTGGACGCAGCCCCAGTAGATATCGTCCAGCGCAGCAGGGTCCAGCGCCGGGTTACGCGCCAGCAGGCTACGCATCAGGTGCGCGGAGAGGTCTTCCGCGCGCACGTTACGGAACGCACCGCCTTTTGAACGGCCCATCGGGGTGCGAATCGCATCAACAATGACAACCTTTTCCATTGTGACTCCTTAAGCCGTTTTCAGCGCGCCAACCGGACGGGCTGGCTCAACTGCTGGGTAGTAGGGTTCGTTATGACGCGCTTTGTTACGCAGACCTTCCGGCACCTCATAAAGCGGGCCGAGGTGCTGGTACTGCTGAGCCATATCGAGATAGCGAGCGCTGCCGAGCGTATCCAGCCAGCGGAACGCGCCGCCGTGGAACGGAGGGAAGCCGAGGCCGTACACCAGCGCCATATCCGCTTCTGCCGGGCTGGCGATAATGCCTTCTTCGAGGCAGCGCACCACTTCGTTGATCATCGGGATCATCATCCGGGCGATGATCTCGTCGTCAGTGAAGTCGCGTTTCGGCTGACTGACGTCGGCCAGCAGGCCATCCACCGCCGCATCTTCTTCTTTTTTCGGTTTGCCTTTGCTGTCTTCTTTATAGCGCCAGAAGCCCAGACCGTTTTTCTGACCAAAGCGGTTGGCGTCGAACAGGGCGTCAATGGCGTCGCGATAGTCTTTCTGCATGCGCTGCGGGAAGCCCGCCGCCATCACCGCCTGCGCGTGATGGGCAGTATCGATGCCGACAACGTCCAGCAGATACGCCGGGCCCATCGGCCAGCCGAACTGTTTTTCCATCACTTTATCGATTTTGCGGAAGTCTGCGCCGTCGCGCAGCAGCTGGCTGAAGCCGGCGAAGTAAGGGAACAACACGCGGTTAACGAAGAAGCCCGGGCAGTCGTTAACGACGATCGGCGTTTTGCCCATCTTGCTCGCCCACGCCACCACTTTGGCGATGGTTTCGTCGGAGGTTTTCTCCCCACGGATCACTTCGACCAGCGGCATGCGGTGCACCGGGTTAAAGAAGTGCATCCCGCAGAAGTTTTCCGGACGCTTCAGCACGCTCGCCAGTTCGCTGATAGGAATGGTGGAGGTGTTAGAGGCCAGCACGGTTTCCGGACGCACCTTGTCTTCGGTTTCGGCCAGCACCGCTTTTTTCACTTTCGGGTTCTCGACGACCGCTTCAACCACCACGTCCACACGGTCGAAACCGCTGTATTCCAGCACTGGCTGGATGGTGGAGATCACGCCTGCAAGCTTCAGACCATCAATTTTGCCGCGCTCAAGCTGTTTATTCAGCAGCTTGGCCGCTTCGGTCATGCCCAGCGTCAGGGATTTCTCGTTGATGTCCTTCATCACCACCGGCACGCCTTTCCAGGCAGACTGGTAGGCGATGCCGCCCCCCATAATGCCCGCGCCGAGTACCGCCGCGTGTTTTGGCGTTTCAACGTTTTTGGTGAGTTGTTTGGCTTTGCCCTTCACAAACTGATCGTTAAGGAAGATACCAACCAGCGCGCGGGCTTCGTTGGTGTGCGCCAGCGGGACAAAGCTCTGGTTTTCCAGCTTCAGGGCGTCATCACGGCCCAGACGGGCTGCCGCTTCAATGGTTTTCACCGCCGTGATCGGCGCCGGGTAGTGTTTACCCGCCGTCTGCATCACCATGCCTTTGGCGATAGTGAAGCTCATGGTGGCTTCAATCTTGCTGAGCTTTAACGGCTCCAGCTTCGGCTGACGTTTGGCTTTCCAGTCGAGGTCGCCGTTAATGGCCTGACGCAGAATGGCGAGTGCGCCTTCAACAAGCTTCTCAGGTTTTACAACGCCGTCGACCAGGCCAATTTTCTGCGCCTGTTCTGCGCCGACGTCTTTACCCGCGGCAATGATCTCCAGCGCGCTGTCGGCGCCCAGCATGCGCGGCATACGGACGGAGCCGCCAAAGCCCGGCATGATGCCCAGCTTGGTTTCCGGCAGGCCGATACGCAGGTCCGGGGTCGCCAGACGGTAATCAGTGGCTAACACGCATTCGCAGCCGCCGCCCAGCGCGTAACCGTTGACGGCAGAAAGGGTCGGGACAGGCAGATCTTCCAGACGATTAAAGACGCTGTTCGCGAAGTGCAGCCACTGGCTCAGCTGTTCTTCGGGCACCAGGAACAGCGACAGGAATTCGGTGATATCCGCGCCAACGATAAAGGCCGCTTTGTTGGAGCGCAGCAGCAGCCCTTTTAAATCTGATTGCTTTTCAAGTACATCCAGCGCCTGGCCAAGACTGGCCACCGTCGCGGTATCAAGCTTATTCACTGAGCCGGGGGCATCGAACACCAGTTCGGCAATGCCATCTTCCAGCCAGTCTACGTACAGGGTGTCGCCTTTGTAGAGCATGTCGGTCTCCTGAATCCAGCAATTGGATCTGGTCATACCAGATGAAACGGAGTGTGGAATTTATGTTAATAAAATGCAAATTAGTCATTAAGGAATTGCTGCGCTGATCACGGTCGGTGGAAATCACGCAGCCGGAGTGAGGTGTGCTAAGATGCGATGACTTGAGGTCAAAAAAACGAAAGGAAGAATGATGGACTCACTGGCTTCGCTTTATAAAAATCATATCGTTACCCTACAGGAACGTACCCGCGATGTACTGGCCCGCTTCAAGCTGGATGCCCTGCTGATCCACTCCGGCGAGCTGATGAATACTTTTCTTGATGACCATGCTTATCCCTTCAAGGTTAACCCGCAGTTTAAAGCCTGGGTGCCTGTCACGCAGGTTCCAAATTGCTGGCTGCTGGTGGATGGCGTGAACAAGCCGAAACTGTGGTTCTACCTGCCGGTCGATTACTGGCACAACGTGGAGCCGCTGCCGACCTCATTCTGGACCGAAGAAATTGACGTGATTGCGCTGCCAAAAGCAGACGGCATAGGCAGCCAGCTGCCAGCGGCGCGCGGCAACATCGGCTACATTGGTCCGGTTCCTGAGCGCGCGCTGGGTCTGGATATTCCGGCAGATAAACTCAACCCGAAAGGCGTGCTGGATTATCTGCACTACTATCGCGCCTACAAGACCGACTACGAACTTTACTGCATGCGTGAAGCGCAAAAAACGGCGGTGAATGGCCACCGTGCGGCGCACGAAGCGTTCCAGTCCGGTATGAGCGAGTTCGATATCAATCAGGCTTACCTGACGGCGACCGGCCACCGCGATACCGACGTGCCGTACAGCAACATCGTGGCGCTGAATGAACATGCCTCGGTTCTGCACTACACCAAACTGGACCATCAGGTTCCGGCTGAGATGCGTAGCTTCCTGCTGGACGCGGGGGCTGAGTACAATGGTTATGCGGCAGACCTGACCCGTACCTGGGCGGCGAATGCGGATACCGATTTTGCGCAATTGATTAAAGACGTGAACGACGAACAGCTGGCGCTGATTGGCACCATGAAGGCCGGAACCAGCTACGTGGATTATCACATCCAGTTCCATCAGCGCATCGCTAAACTGCTGCGTAAGCATCAGATTATCAAAGACATGAGCGAAGAGGCGATGGTTGAGAACGATTTGACCGGGCCATTTATGCCGCATGGTATCGGCCACCCGCTGGGTTTGCAGGTTCATGACGTCGCGGGCTTTATGCAGGATGATACCGGCACGCACCTGGCGGCACCGTCTAAATATCCTTATCTGCGCTGCACCCGCGTTCTGGCGCCGCGTATGGTATTGACCATCGAGCCGGGCATCTACTTTATTGAATCCCTGCTGGCGCCGTGGCGCGAAGGGCAATTCAGCAAGCACTTCAACTGGGAGAAAATTGAAGCGCTGAAGCCTTATGGCGGCATTCGTATCGAGGATAACGTGGTTATTCACGAGAACAGCATTGAGAACATGACGCGAGATTTGAAGCTGGCCTGATGGAAAGCTGGCTGATACCGGCCGAGCCGGTCACCTTTGTTGAGGAAATCAAAAAAAGCCGCTTTATCACGCTGTTGGCGCATACCGACGGCGTGGAGGCGGCGAAGGCGTTCGTCGAGTCCGTCCGCGCGCAGCACCCGGATGCCCGCCATCACTGTGTGGCGTGGGTCGCAGGGCCGCCAGACGACTCACAGCAGCTCGGGTTTTCTGACGACGGTGAACCGGCGGGTACGGCCGGAAAACCGATGCTCTCCCAGTTGATGGGCAGCGGCGTGGGTGAAATCACCGCCGTCGTGGTCCGCTACTACGGGGGCATTTTGTTAGGCACCGGAGGGCTGGTCAAAGCCTACGGAGGTGGTGTCCAGCAGGCGCTTAATCTTCTGATAACAACCCGCAAAACGCCACTTACGGAATATACTTTGTTATGCGATTACGCCCAGCTATCGGGTATCGAAGCACTGCTTAAACAGTTTAACGGTGTCATCGCACAGAGTGATTATCAGGCAATGGTGCAATTACGCGTGGCGCTTCCTCAGGCGGAACTGGCTGCTTTTTCAGCAAAACTCGCTGATTTTAGTCGCGGTTCATTGCAATTACTGCCGATTGAAGAATAATCCCCACCTCACAATTTTGAATACCTAAGGAAGCGGCAGAGATGCATTTTCGTGCCATTACCCGAATCGTTGGATTGCTGGTCATACTTTTCTCCGGGACAATGATCATTCCCGGACTGGTGGCGCTCATCTACCGGGACGGCGCGGGGCGTGCATTTACGCAAACCTTTTTTGTCGCGCTGACGATTGGCTCCCTGCTGTGGTGGCCAAACCGCCGTGAGAAAGGTGAACTGAAATCCCGGGAGGGGTTTCTGATTGTGGTCCTGTTCTGGACGGTACTGGGAAGCGTGGGTGCGCTGCCGTTTATCTTCTCCGAACAACCGAATCTCACCGTCACGGATGCGTTTTTTGAATCGTTCTCCGGATTAACGACCACCGGGGCCACCACGCTTGTGGGGCTGGATTCGCTCCCGCATGCGATTCTCTTTTACCGGCAGATGCTTCAGTGGTTCGGCGGTATGGGGATCATTGTCCTGGCGGTGGCTATCCTGCCGATTCTGGGCGTCGGGGGGATGCAGCTTTACCGGGCGGAGATGCCCGGCCCGCTGAAAGATAACAAAATGCGCCCGCGTATTGCGGAGACGGCGAAAACCCTGTGGCTTATCTATGTCCTGCTGACGGTGGCCTGCGCGCTGGCGCTGTGGTTTGCCGGGATGCCTGCGTTTGATGCCATCGGGCACAGCTTTGCGACTATTGCTATCGGCGGGTTCTCCACCCACGATGCCAGCGTCGGCTACTTCGACAGCCCGACAATCAATACCATCATTGCCATCTTTTTGCTGATCTCAGGCTGTAACTACGGTCTACACTTCTCGTTGCTTAGCGGACGGAGCCTGAAGGTGTACTGGCGCGACCCGGAATTCCGGATGTTTATTGGCGTCCAGCTGACTCTGGTGATCATCTGTACCTTGGTACTGTGGTTCCACGATGTCTATAACTCGGCGGTCACGACCCTGAACCAGGCCTTCTTCCAGGTGGTATCGATGGCAACAACCGCCGGTTTCACCACGGACAGTATTGCGCGTTGGCCGCTGTTCCTGCCGGTGCTGCTGTTGTGCTCTGCGTTTATCGGCGGCTGTGCCGGGTCAACGGGCGGCGGTCTGAAGGTGATCCGTATTCTGCTGCTGTTCAAGCAGGGGAACCGTGAGCTGAAACGTCTGGTCCACCCGAATGCGGTTTACAGTATTAAGCTGGGGAACCGCGCGCTGCCGGAACGCATCCTCGAAGCGGTGTGGGGATTCTTCTCCGCTTATGCACTGGTCTTTATTGTCAGTATGCTGGCGATTATCGCCACGGGCGTGGATGATTTCTCTGCCTTCGCCTCTGTGGTGGCAACGTTAAACAACCTGGGGCCGGGGCTGGGCGTCGTGGCGGATAACTTCGCCAGTATGAACCCGGTGGCGAAGTGGATCTTAATCGCCAATATGCTGTTTGGGCGTCTTGAGGTCTTTACGCTGCTGGTGCTGTTTACCCCAACATTCTGGCGTGAGTAAGGAGACATTGGTGAAAACGTTAATTCTTTTCTCAACGCGTGACGGACAAACGCGTGAGATTGCTTCATATCTGGCTTCTGAACTCAAAGAGCTGGGCATTTATTCTGATGTGGTGAACCTGAATCGCACAGAGCAGATTGCCTGGCAGGATTACGACCGCGTGGTCATTGGCGCTTCAATTCGTTACGGCCATTTCCATCCGGCGCTGGATCGCTTTGTGAAAAAGCATACGGCGGAACTCGCTCAGCTGCCTGGCGCGTTTTACTCGGTCAACCTGGTTGCCCGTAAAGCAGAGAAGCGTACGCCGCAGACTAACAGCTATACGCGTAAGTTTTTGCTGAGTTCGCCATGGCAGCCCGATATCTGTTCTGTCTTTGCTGGCGCGCTGCGTTACCCGCGTTACCGCTGGTACGACCGCTTTATGATCCGCCTGATCATGAAAATGACGGGCGGGGAAACGGATACGCGTAAAGAAGTGGTTTATACCGACTGGGCTCAGGTCGCCAGTTTTGCCCGTGAAATTGCGCATTTAACGGACGATGCGCGGGTTTAATAAGCGTTGAGTTTGAAAAATGAGCGAACGAAAAGTTTTTTGTATTTAGTGCTTGTCACTTCAGAAGAACTCCCTATAATGCGCCTCCACTGACACGGAACAACGGCACGCAAGCCGCCGGGTCAGCAGAGAAAAGCAAAATAAACGCTTGACTCTGAAGCGGGAAAGCGTAATATGCACACCCCGCGCCGCAGCGAAAACGAAGCGGCACTGCTCTTTAACAATTTATCAGACAATCTGTGTGGGCACTCAAAGTGACATGGATTCTTAACGTCCTCGGACGAAAAATGAATACCAAGTCTCAACGAGTGAACACGTAATTCATTACGAAGTTTAATTCATTGAGCATCAAACTTTTAAATTGAAGAGTTTGATCATGGCTCAGATTGAACGCTGGCGGCAGGCCTAACACATGCAAGTCGAACGGTAACAGGAAGCAGCTTGCTGCTTCGCTGACGAGTGGCGGACGGGTGAGTAATGTCTGGGAAACTGCCTGATGGAGGGGGATAACTACTGGAAACGGTAGCTAATACCGCATAACGTCGCAAGACCAAAGAGGGGGACCTTCGGGCCTCTTGCCATCGGATGTGCCCAGATGGGATTAGCTAGTAGGTGGGGTAACGGCTCACCTAGGCGACGATCCCTAGCTGGTCTGAGAGGATGACCAGCCACACTGGAACTGAGACACGGTCCAGACTCCTACGGGAGGCAGCAGTGGGGAATATTGCACAATGGGCGCAAGCCTGATGCAGCCATGCCGCGTGTATGAAGAAGGCCTTCGGGTTGTAAAGTACTTTCAGCGGGGAGGAAGGCGATAAGGTTAATAACCTTGTCGATTGACGTTACCCGCAGAAGAAGCACCGGCTAACTCCGTGCCAGCAGCCGCGGTAATACGGAGGGTGCAAGCGTTAATCGGAATTACTGGGCGTAAAGCGCACGCAGGCGGTCTGTCAAGTCGGATGTGAAATCCCCGGGCTCAACCTGGGAACTGCATTCGAAACTGGCAGGCTAGAGTCTTGTAGAGGGGGGTAGAATTCCAGGTGTAGCGGTGAAATGCGTAGAGATCTGGAGGAATACCGGTGGCGAAGGCGGCCCCCTGGACAAAGACTGACGCTCAGGTGCGAAAGCGTGGGGAGCAAACAGGATTAGATACCCTGGTAGTCCACGCCGTAAACGATGTCGACTTGGAGGTTGTGCCCTTGAGGCGTGGCTTCCGGAGCTAACGCGTTAAGTCGACCGCCTGGGGAGTACGGCCGCAAGGTTAAAACTCAAATGAATTGACGGGGGCCCGCACAAGCGGTGGAGCATGTGGTTTAATTCGATGCAACGCGAAGAACCTTACCTACTCTTGACATCCAGAGAACTTAGCAGAGATGCTTTGGTGCCTTCGGGAACTCTGAGACAGGTGCTGCATGGCTGTCGTCAGCTCGTGTTGTGAAATGTTGGGTTAAGTCCCGCAACGAGCGCAACCCTTATCCTTTGTTGCCAGCGGTCCGGCCGGGAACTCAAAGGAGACTGCCAGTGATAAACTGGAGGAAGGTGGGGATGACGTCAAGTCATCATGGCCCTTACGAGTAGGGCTACACACGTGCTACAATGGCGCATACAAAGAGAAGCGACCTCGCGAGAGCAAGCGGACCTCATAAAGTGCGTCGTAGTCCGGATTGGAGTCTGCAACTCGACTCCATGAAGTCGGAATCGCTAGTAATCGTGGATCAGAATGCCACGGTGAATACGTTCCCGGGCCTTGTACACACCGCCCGTCACACCATGGGAGTGGGTTGCAAAAGAAGTAGGTAGCTTAACCTTCGGGAGGGCGCTTACCACTTTGTGATTCATGACTGGGGTGAAGTCGTAACAAGGTAACCGTAGGGGAACCTGCGGTTGGATCACCTCCTTACCTTAAAGAACCTGCCTTTGTAGTGTCCACACAGATTGTCTGATGAAAAACAGCAGTAAAAAACCTCTACAGGCTTGTAGCTCAGGTGGTTAGAGCGCACCCCTGATAAGGGTGAGGTCGGTGGTTCAAGTCCACTCAGGCCTACCAAATTTTTGCTGATGCTGCGTTGCGGCGACACTCACATACCTGAGTATGCTTCGTGTCACCACGCCTTGCCTCAACAAAAATTACCGGTACAGAGGTGACTACGATGGGGCTATAGCTCAGCTGGGAGAGCGCCTGCCTTGCACGCAGGAGGTCTGCGGTTCGATCCCGCATAGCTCCACCATCTTTTACTGCGAACACAAGAAAACTTCAGAGTGAACCTGAAAAGGTGCACTGCGAAGTTTTGCTCTTTAAAAATCTGGATCAAGCTGAAAATTGAAACGACACACAGCTCATGTGTGTTCGAGTCTCTCAAATTTTCGCAATCAGAAGTGAAACATCTTCGGGTTGTGAGGTTAAGCGACTAAGCGTACACGGTGGATGCCCTGGCAGTCAGAGGCGATGAAGGACGTGCTAATCTGCGAAAAGCGCCGGCGAGGTGATATGAACCCTTGACCCGGCGATGTCCGAATGGGGAAACCCAGTGCAATTCGTTGCACTATCGTTAACTGAATACATAGGTTAACGAGGCGAACCGGGGGAACTGAAACATCTAAGTACCCCGAGGAAAAGAAATCAACCGAGATTCCCCCAGTAGCGGCGAGCGAACGGGGAGCAGCCCGGAGTCTGAATCAGCTTGTGTGTTAGTGGAACGGTCTGGAAAGTCCGACGGTACAGGGTGATAGTCCCGTACACGAAAATGCACATGCTGTGAACTCGAAGAGTAGGGCGGGACACGTGGTATCCTGTCTGAATATGGGGGGACCATCCTCCAAGGCTAAATACTCCTGACTGACCGATAGTGAACCAGTACCGTGAGGGAAAGGCGAAAAGAACCCCGGCGAGGGGAGTGAAAAAGAACCTGAAACCGTGTACGTACAAGCAGTGGGAGCCTCTTTATGGGGTGACTGCGTACCTTTTGTATAATGGGTCAGCGACTTATATTCTGTAGCAAGGTTAACCGTATAGGGGAGCCGAAGGGAAACCGAGTCTTAACTGGGCGTTAAGTTGCAGGGTATAGACCCGAAACCCGGTGATCTAGCCATGGGCAGGTTGAAGGTTGGGTAACACTAACTGGAGGACCGAACCGACTAATGTTGAAAAATTAGCGGATGACCTGTGGCTGGGGGTGAAAGGCCAATCAAACCGGGAGATAGCTGGTTCTCCCCGAAAGCTATTTAGGTAGCGCCTCGTGAACTCATCTTCGGGGGTAGAGCACTGTTTCGGCTAGGGGGCCATCCCGGCTTACCAACCCGATGCAAACTACGAATACCGAAGAATGTTATCACGGGAGACACACGGCGGGTGCTAACGTCCGTCGTGAAGAGGGAAACAACCCAGACCGCCAGCTAAGGTCCCAAAGTCATGGTTAAGTGGGAAACGATGTGGGAAGGCACAGACAGCCAGGATGTTGGCTTAGAAGCAGCCATCATTTAAAGAAAGCGTAATAGCTCACTGGTCGAGTCGGCCTGCGCGGAAGATGTAACGGGGCTAAACCATGCACCGAAGCTGCGGCAGCGACGCTTATGCGTTGTTGGGTAGGGGAGCGTTCTGTAAGCCGTTGAAGGTGTGCTGTGAGGCATGCTGGAGGTATCAGAAGTGCGAATGCTGACATAAGTAACGATAAAGCGGGTGAAAAGCCCGCTCGCCGGAAGACCAAGGGTTCCTGTCCAACGTTAATCGGGGCAGGGTGAGTCGACCCCTAAGGCGAGGCCGAAAGGCGTAGTCGATGGGAAACAGGTTAATATTCCTGTACTTGGTGTTACTGCGAAGGGGGGACGGAGAAGGCTATGTCAGCCGGGCGACGGTTGTCCCGGTTTAAGCATGTAGGCGGAGGTTCCAGGTAAATCCGGTACCTTGTTAACGCTGAGGTGTGATGACGAGGCACTACGGTGCTGAAGTGATAAATGCCCTGCTTCCAGGAAAAGCCTCTAAGCATCAGGTAACACGAAATCGTACCCCAAACCGACACAGGTGGTCAGGTAGAGAATACCAAGGCGCTTGAGAGAACTCGGGTGAAGGAACTAGGCAAAATGGTGCCGTAACTTCGGGAGAAGGCACGCTGATATGTAGGTGAAGTCCCTGCGGACGGAGCTGAAATCAGTCGAAGATACCAGCTGGCTGCAACTGTTTATTAAAAACACAGCACTGTGCAAACACGAAAGTGGACGTATACGGTGTGACGCCTGCCCGGTGCCGGAAGGTTAATTGATGGGGTCAGCGGCAACGCGAAGCTCTTGATCGAAGCCCCGGTAAACGGCGGCCGTAACTATAACGGTCCTAAGGTAGCGAAATTCCTTGTCGGGTAAGTTCCGACCTGCACGAATGGCGTAATGATGGCCAGGCTGTCTCCACCCGAGACTCAGTGAAATTGAACTCGCTGTGAAGATGCAGTGTACCCGCGGCAAGACGGAAAGACCCCGTGAACCTTTACTATAGCTTGACACTGAACACTGGTCCTTGATGTGTAGGATAGGTGGGAGGCTTTGAAGCGTGGACGCCAGTCTGCGTGGAGCCATCCTTGAAATACCACCCTTTAATGGCTGGTGTTCTAACGTAGACCCGTGATCCGGGTTGCGGACAGTGTCTGGTGGGTAGTTTGACTGGGGCGGTCTCCTCCCAAAGAGTAACGGAGGAGCACGAAGGTTGGCTAATCCTGGTCGGACATCAGGAGGTTAGTGCAATGGCATAAGCCAGCTTGACTGCGAGCGTGACGGCGCGAGCAGGTGCGAAAGCAGGTCATAGTGATCCGGTGGTTCTGAATGGAAGGGCCATCGCTCAACGGATAAAAGGTACTCCGGGGATAACAGGCTGATACCGCCCAAGAGTTCATATCGACGGCGGTGTTTGGCACCTCGATGTCGGCTCATCACATCCTGGGGCTGAAGTAGGTCCCAAGGGTATGGCTGTTCGCCATTTAAAGTGGTACGCGAGCTGGGTTTAGAACGTCGTGAGACAGTTCGGTCCCTATCTGCCGTGGGCGCTGGAGAATTGAGGGGGGCTGCTCCTAGTACGAGAGGACCGGAGTGGACGCATCACTGGTGTTCGGGTTGTCATGCCAATGGCACTGCCCGGTAGCTAAATGCGGAAGAGATAAGTGCTGAAAGCATCTAAGCACGAAACTTGCCCCGAGATGAGTTCTCCCTGAGACTTTAAGTCTCCTGAAGGAACGTTGAAGACGACGACGTTGATAGGTCGGGTGTGTAAGCGCAGCGATGCGTTGAGCTAACCGATACTAATGAACCGTGAGGCTTAACCTTACAACGCCGAAGGTGTTTTGGCGAAGAGACAGACACGATTTTCAGCCTGATACAGATTAAACAGAATTTGCCTGGCGGCTTTAGCGCGGTGGTCCCACCTGACCCCATGCCGAACTCAGAAGTGAAACGCCGTAGCGCCGATGGTAGTGTGGGGTCTCCCCATGTGAGAGTAGGGAACTGCCAGGCATCAAACAAGTGAAGAGGCCATCCGCAAGGATGGCCTTTTTGCGTTTCTACACCTGCTTCCTTTCCATAAACAAATCACCTATCCCCCCATATATACGGTAAACTATCCCGGTTTTTGCATCAGGATAGCGTCTATGAATCACTCCCTTAAGCCCTGGAATACCTTTGGTATTCAACGGAATGCTAATCAAATTGTACGTGCCGAAAGTGCTCAGCAGTTGCTGAATGCATGGCAAAACGCAACAGGAAACGGTGAACCCGTACTTATTCTGGGCGAAGGAAGTAATGTCCTGTTTCTCGATGATTTTGCGGGGACGGTAATCGTCAATCGCATCATGGGGATTGAGTGTAAAGAGAGCGCTGACAGCTGGCATTTACACGTGGGTGCTGGCGAGAACTGGCACCATCTGGTGCAATATAACCTTGAAAAAGGGATGCCCGGACTGGAAAACCTGGCCCTGATCCCGGGCTGTGCAGGATCATCTCCTATTCAAAACATCGGTGCCTACGGCATCGAACTGAAACACGTCTGCGAATATGTCGATTGCATCGAACTCGCGACCGGAACGGCGAAGCGCCTGACCGCAGAGCAGTGCCGCTTTGGTTATCGCGACAGCATTTTCAAGCACGATTATCAGGATCGTTTCGTCATTGTGGCCGTTGGTCTGCGCCTGGCGAAAGCCTGGAAACCCGTTCTGACTTACGGCGATCTGACCCGTCTTGACCCGGCTACCGTCACACCGCGTGAGGTATTTGATTCCGTATGCCACATGCGCATGACCAAGCTCCCGGACCCGAAAGTCAACGGAAATGCGGGCAGTTTCTTCAAAAACCCGGTGATCAGCAGCGAAAATGCAAAAGCATTTCTCGCTGGCTGGCCAACGGCCCCGCATTATCCTCAGGCGGATGGCAGCGTGAAGCTGGCCGCAGGCTGGCTTATCGATCAGTGTGAATTAAAAGGTACTACTCTTGGTGGCGCTGCTGTTCATCGTCAGCAGGCGCTGGTACTGATCAACCAGTCCAACGCGACAAGTGAGGATGTCGTCAACCTGGCGCACCATGTTCGTCAGCGCGTGGGCGAAAAATTCAACGTCTGGCTGGAGCCTGAAGTTCGCTTTATTGGCCGAACGGGCGAAGTGAATGCCGTGGAGACCATTGCGTGAAGGACAATACTATTCCGTTAACTCTCATCGGTATCCTTGCTGATGGCGAGTTTCATTCTGGCGAGCAGCTGGGCGAACAGCTGGGCATGAGCCGCGCTGCCATCAATAAACATATTCAAACGCTCCGCGACTGGGGCGTGGATGTGTTTACGGTGCCGGGAAAAGGCTACAGCCTGCCGGAACCGATCCAGTTACTGAATGAAGAGATCATCCGCAGCCAGATTGGGCACGGTAACGTCGCGGTATTGCCGGTCATTGATTCGACGAACCAGTATCTGCTGGATCGCCTGAGCGAGCTGAAATCCGGTGATGCCTGCGTTGCCGAGTACCAACAGGCAGGACGTGGCCGCCGGGGGCGTAAGTGGTTCTCACCATTTGGCGCCAACCTCTACCTTTCCATGTACTGGAGGCTTGAACAGGGGCCAGCTGCGGCCATCGGGCTGAGCCTGGTCATCGGCATTGTGATGGCAGAGGTGCTGCACGATCTGGGTGCCGATCAGGTGCGGGTAAAATGGCCCAACGATCTGTATCTCAACGATCGGAAGCTGGCGGGGATCCTGGTCGAACTGACGGGAAAAACAGGCGATGCCGCACAGATCGTTATTGGAGCGGGGCTGAACATGGTGATGCGAAACGTGCAGAACGATGTCGTGAACCAGGCCTGGACCAACCTACAGGAAGCGGGGATCACCATCGATCGCAATACGCTTGCCGTCCGCATGATCAATGAGTTGCGTAGTTCGCTGACGCTCTTTGAACAGGAGGGGTTAGCGCCATTCCTGTCCCGCTGGGAAAAGCTGGATAACTTTATTAACCGACCGGTGAAGCTGCTGATTGGGGATAAAGAGATTTACGGCACATCACGCGGCATTGACGCGCAGGGTGCGTTGCTTCTTGAACAGGATGGTGTGATTAAGCCCTGGGTGGGCGGTGAAATTTCGTTACGAAGTGCAGAGTAACCCTCTCCCCACAGGGGAGAGGGTGTAGCAGCTCATCACTGCGGATACGGCACCCAATCCCCGGCATTCAGTCGGACATAAGGCTTATTCTGATACTGGATCACCACCGCATTGGCGTTTTCCGATACCTCCGCCGTCTGCGGCAGCCCGCTGGTGAGCTGATCCCAGTTCACGCTATCTTCCACAAACAGCTTACCGTCTACTGCGCGAGCGACCAGTTCCGAGATAGCCAGATAGCTGCTTGGCTGGGTGATCTCAACTGGCGCTCCCTGATGCGGCGCCTTCATGCCAAAGAACTTAATCCCGGCCGGAACGTTAGTGATGGACGGGCTTGGGATATCGCGCAGACCAGACACCTGCATCCTGTCGCCTTTCAGCGCTCCCCCATGTTCCGGTACTACCACCACCATCACTTTGCGGCCTGATTTTTCCAGCTCGTTGAAGAACGCGTTCAGCTCGTCAAAGAACTTCTGCGCACGGGCCTTATAATCGGCCGTTTTACTCACGCCGGGATAATGGTTCCCGTCGTGCAGCGGCAGCGTGTTATAGAACGTCGCACTACGTGTCCCTTCCTCTTTGCCGACGGTATCTAACCAGCGCTGAAGCACGGCGGTATCGTCATACACCGGCGAGCCATCAAAGCCCAGCAACGTAACCGGCAGCCCTTTCTGGTCCATCAGCGGGGCCTGCATGCCACCCTGTTCACGTACTTCTTTCAGGAAGTTACCGAACTGACCGTTATGACCCATCATCAGGTGCTGGGTAAAGCCCAGTTTTGCCAGGTTATCAAACAGATAACACTGGTTAGCTGCCGGCTGGTAGAGGTTCTTATGCGAAGGCTGTCCGCAGCTGGCGCGCAGCAGGCGGATAGCCGCCGGGCCGCTGTACGACGTGGCCGAGTTGAAGTCCTTGAACTGAATATCGAAATGCGACCACAGCGGGTGCGACATCAAACCAGCCGCGTCAACGTCAGCCCAGGACAGAGAACAGATGTTAATGACCAGCAGCTCAAACGGCTGAGCATCGGCAGGCAGCGCGTCCGGGAATTTCGTCTGACGCTTATCTTCCGCAGCGTAAAAACTGGAGAGCCACGCGTTCAGGTTCGTGGATGTCGGCGGTGCAGTCTGCGCTGGAATATCCCCAACCACAGGCGTATCCCCTGCTGTCGCGACGGTCGCGGCGGCGGAACCGCCCGTGGTGGTCACGGTTGTCGTCGGCTGACCGGCTGACCACAGCGAGAAGCTCGGGCCCGTCAGCGTCAGGACGTTAAGCCAGATCATAATCGCGACGACAAACACCGTCACCCGGATCCACTGAGACAGGAACAGCCAGGCGACCAGCAGGACAAATACCGCGCCAATCATCTGCCAGTTAATAAAGCGCTCAACCAGATCGAGCATATAGTCCGCACTGAAACCTGCGACCTGGGAGCCCTGGCTCATGATGCTTTCAGGGCCGGGCAGCCAGGTATCATGCCAGAACAGGGCGAAACCGATGGGGATAGCGACCCAGTGACGTATACGGTGCAGCCTGAGGTTCGGGATTGGCATCAGCAGGAATGCCATAAACACCAGGTTAAGCAGAGGGTGGAAATTAAGATAGCCTGCCCACAGCAGACCAAACTTCACCAGAAAGTAGAAATTCCAGCCGGACAGGCCGCGCCAGTATTGCCAGAGTGGCGATGGCGCCGAAGAGGTATAGGTAGAATTAGTCATGTTTTCGGTTTGCCTTGACGTTCGGAGCGCGACTCAGTGTTCCGGCGGGTTTAATATAGCGAGGTTTGACGAACAGTAATCTGACCGTATCGCGAATACGGCGCAGGGAATGGCGTGCATAGTAGCCAAGCGGCAAAAAAATCAGCGCGCACAGAACAACCAGTTGGATGATATCGCTGATATTCATAATGGCGCGCTCTCCTTGTTCTCATCCAGTAAGCGTAGCGGCTCAGGTACCCGACGCCAGACATGCCCGTCATGTTTCGCGTTCAGAACCGGTTTGGCACCGCTTGTCACAGGCAACGGTTTCGCCCACTTTTCAGGAGCCAGGGCACGCATCTGGACAAGCTCAGCGCTGATCAAATTATCTTCAAACCAGACCATGCGGTTCGAGAAGATATCCCCGGTAGGAAGCGGGAAGATATGGTTAAGCGCCGTATCCAGATCGTTCACCCGGCAGAAGGAGAGGAACAGCACCAGGCGGTTATCGCCAATGGTCATGATATCCCCGATACGGTTAGGGCGGCACAGAGTAAGCGCCTGCTCAACGCGAATACCCGGCACGGGGCGCAGGGCAACCATCACCCCTTTTCCGTCTGCCGGTAACAGCGTATTGCTCATCATGTTGCCCACCGCATCGCAGAAGGTGTCCCATTTCTGGTAGCCGCGCAGTTTCATCGGCTGCGTCATTGAAAGCAGGGTGCTGATATCTTCCGGAACATGTCGATTAAACTGCTGGCCCTGGATGCTTTCGATCAGCGTCAGACAGCGCGACAGGGGAGCATTCCACGGGATGACCATATTCGCGCCGCAGCCCAGTAATAAGCGCTCATCGGTGGCGCGCAGGCTGGTATTATTTTCACGCACCACAATTTTTAACGCGCTGCCGCGCTGGCGACGTAATGTGTGAATGTGCCTTGCCAGCGTTTCGATTTGGTTATTCTGGATCAACGAGAAAATAATGGTCGCCGCCTGCGTGGTGCGCGCCTCATCAAATAAGGCTTCATTGGTATCGAACAGTGACCAGTGCTCAGACAGTGCAGGCGCACCTTCCAGTACCGCAATATGGCTCAGAACGCGTTTTTCATCACTGCGTGGCTGAACTACCGTCTCTTCCTGTTGAGCAAGATGCCACTCATCCCCGACATGTTTGAGGGTAAGTTGTTGTCGGGAGCTCACCCCTTTTTCATTGCACCAGAAAGCCACGTCGTAAAGATGGCTGTCGGTCTGGACACGAATACTGGCCAGGCCATAGAGAGAACGGTATTCACTCATTAAAAGTGAAAAAAGCTTGTCATTATTACTGCCTGGGTTAACAACCAATAAGGTGCAATTTTGATTTTTTGCCCATCTGTTGATTCTTTCCAGCCATTTCAGCAGTTTTTCAGAGGGGATATTTTGCAGGCCGTTATTAGAGCATTTTAGAACCAGTAAATAGTGTTCAGGAACAATAGAACACTGAATATCGCGGGGTAAAAAGTATAGACTGTCAGCCTCCGCAGGCATGGAAAATAATCGTACTGTCTGGGGTCCACGGTTACTGTCGAGCCTGATGATTGACTTTGGCTCATCGCCCATCGTAATTATGGCCACGCGGGAATCCTTCCCCTGCGCCGCTATCGTCTGGTTTACCAGACTGATGGCATCTTCATTACGATCCGTATTAACCCACCAGACTCCTCCGACTGGCATGTGGCGCAATTCGTCCCATAATGACTGGATGCCAATAGAAAATATGGAGTCCACGGTGTCCCTCTTTTCGTCGAATTTCTATGTCTCTCAGTTTACTAGCGAAAGCGTAGAAATAAACCTAACATTGAAATTAAAGAACATCAGATTTAGCATGTAAATGAAATTTAGTGGGCAGGACGCCTCGCTGCATCTGAATCTTATGATTTTACTCAAAGGGATGAAAAAAGAATGCAAAATAACGAACCCGCAACCCCAGTCGACTCAAGTCTGGGTTACACATTCCAGAACGATTTTTTGGCACTCACGCAGGCTTTTTCTTTGCCTGAAATAGATTACACCGATATTTCCCAGCGGGAACAGTTGGCGGCGGCTATTAAACGTTGGCCGTTATTAGCTGAGTTTGCCCAACAACAATAAGGAAGCCATTGATGGCTGTACTAGGATTACAGGGCGTCCGTGGTGGGGTGGGTACAACTTCCGTTACCGCGGCGCTGGCGTGGTCATTGCAGGTATTAGGTGAATCGGTACTGGTCATTGATGCCTGTTCCGATAATTTGCTGCGCATGTCATTCAATGTCGACTTTACGCATGCAAACGGCTGGGGACGTGCGCTTCTGGACGATAAAGACTGGCGGGATGCGGGTTTGCGTTATACCTCCCAGCTCGATTTGCTTCCCTTTGGTCAATTGACCGAAACCGAGCGCGGGAATGAAGCCGCGTACCAGCGCCTGTTCTCTCGCTTCATCACCGCATTGCAGAGCCTGAAAGAGAGCGGGCACTACCAGTGGATCCTGCTGGACCTGCCGCACGGTGCCGCGTCGCTGACCCGCCAGCTGCTGGCGCAGTGCGACCATGTGCTCTCCATCGCGAACGTAGATGCGAATTGTCATATCCGTCTGCATCAGCAGCCGATGCCTGCCAATGCCCATATTCTGATCAACGATCTGCGCATTGGCAGCCAGATCCAGGACGATCTCTACCAGGTCTGGCTCCAGAGTCAGCGCCGCCTGTTGCCGATGGTGATCCATCGTGACGAAGCGATGGCGGAGTGCCTCGCGTCCAAACAACCCCTCGGGGAGTACCGTAGCGATTCACTGGCGGCGGAAGAGATCCTGACGCTGGCCAACTGGTGTCTGCTGCACTTTGCTAAACGGCCGGAGCCTGCCGGGAGTTCAGTATGAGCCGCCTGACTAACTGGCTGCTCATTCCGCCGGTCAGTTCGCGCTTAAGTGAACGCTACCGCCATTACCGTTATCACGGCGCCTCGTCGCTGAGCGCAGCGCTGGGCTGTTTGTGGATGATTCTGGCGTGGATGTTCATCCCCCTCGAGCATCCCCGCTGGCAACGCATTCGCGCGCGCCACGGTGAACTCTATCCGCATATCAACCCTGACAAGCCGCGTCCGCTGGATCCCGCGCGCTACGCTATTCAGTCCATCTGGCTACTGGCGACCTCAACGGGCGCGGAGAAAAAAACGTCCCGCTGGCGCAGCTTCGATCGTGTGCAGAACCTGCGTGAACACTACCACCAGTGGCTTGACCGGCTACCCGACCGGGTGGGCGACAAAACGGGTCATTTAGATAACCAAAAAGAGCTCGGGCACCTACACCCGGGCTTGCGGCGTTTTATTCTCGGCGTGGTTGTGGTGTTCTCGCTGATTCTTGCGCTGGTCTGTATTACCCAGCCTTTCAACCCGCTGGCGCAGTTCACCTTCCTGATCCTGCTGTGGGGCGTGGCGCTGCTGGTGCGGCGCATACCAGGGCGTTTTTCTGCCCTGATGCTGATTGTGCTATCGCTGACCGTTTCCTGCCGCTACATCTGGTGGCGATATACCTCAACGCTGAACTGGGACGATCCGGTCAGCCTGGTGTGCGGCTTAGTCCTGCTGTTTGCTGAGACTTACGCCTGGATCGTGCTGGTGCTGGGTTACTTCCAGGTTATCTGGCCGCTGAATCGACAGCCGGTGCCGCTGCCAAAAGACACGACCCAGTGGCCTACGGTGGACCTCTTCGTGCCGACCTACAACGAAGACCTGTCGGTGGTAAAAAACACCATTTACGCCGCGCTGGGTATCGACTGGCCGAAGGATAAAATCAAAATCTGGATCCTCGATGACGGTGGCCGCGCCGAGTTCCGCCAGTTCGCGGACGAAGTGGGGGTAGAGTACATCGCCCGTACCACGCATGAACACGCGAAAGCCGGTAACATCAACAATGCGCTGAAATATGCCAAAGGGGAGTTCGTCTCTATTTTCGACTGCGACCACGTGCCAACGCGCTCGTTCCTGCAAATGACCATGGGCTGGTTCCTGAAGGAGAAAGAGCTTGCGATGATGCAGACGCCGCACCACTTCTTCTCACCGGACCCGTTTGAACGTAACCTCGGTCGTTTTCGTAAAACCCCGAACGAGGGCACGCTGTTCTATGGCCTGGTGCAGGACGGGAACGACATGTGGGACGCCACGTTCTTCTGCGGCTCCTGTGCGGTGATCCGCCGGAAACCGCTGGATGAAATTGGCGGGATCGCCGTCGAGACGGTCACGGAAGATGCGCACACCTCGCTGCGTCTGCACCGTCTTGGCTATACCTCGGCCTACATGCGTATTCCTCAGGCGGCGGGGTTGGCCACGGAATCCCTGTCGGCGCACATCGGCCAGCGTATTCGCTGGGCCCGCGGCATGGTGCAAATTTTCAGGCTCGATAACCCGCTGATGGGTAAAGGGCTGAAGCTGGCGCAACGGCTGTGCTACGTCAACGCCATGTTCCACTTCCTGTCGGGTATTCCACGGCTTATCTTTCTCACAGCGCCGCTGGCGTTCCTGCTCCTTCACGCTTACATCATCTATGCGCCTGCGCTGATGATTGCCCTGTTCGTTCTGCCGCACATGATCCACGCCAGCCTGACGAACTCGAAGATTCAGGGGAAATATCGGCACTCCTTCTGGAGTGAAATTTACGAAACGGTGCTGGCCTGGTACATCGCGCCGCCAACCATGGTGGCGCTGATTAACCCGCATAAAGGGAAATTCAACGTCACCGCGAAGGGCGGGCTGGTGGAAGAGGAGTATGTCGACTGGGTGATCTCCCGGCCCTATATCTTCCTGGTGCTGCTGAATATTGTGGGCGTGATTGTTGGGATCTGGCGCTACTTCTACGGCCCGGAAAACGAAATTCTGACGGTCTTCGTGAGTATGGCGTGGGTGTTTTATAACCTGATTATCCTCGGTGGCGCGGTGGCGGTATCGGTGGAGAGCAAGCAGGTTCGCCGCGCGCATCGCGTCGAAATCAGCATGCCAGCGGCCATTGCCCGCGACGATGGACATCTCTTCTCCTGTACCGTACATGACTTTTCGGATGGCGGTCTGGGTATCAAGATCAACGGTCAGGCGAAGGTGCTGGAGGGGCAGAAGGTCAACCTACTGCTTAAGCGCGGCCAGCAGGAGTATGTCTTCCCGACGCAGGTGGTGCGTGTGAGAGGAAATGAAGTGGGTCTGCAACTGATGCCGCTGACCAAAAAACAACACATTGATTTTGTGCAGTGTACGTTTGCCCGCGCGGATACGTGGGCTCTCTGGCAGGACAGCTTCCCTGAGGATAAGCCTCTGGAAAGCCTGCTGGATATTCTTAAGCTGGGGTTCCGTGGCTATCGTCACCTTGCAGAATTTGCCCCGTCGTCGGTGAAATTAATTTTCCGGTCACTTACTTCATTGGTTTCCTGGGTCGTGTCGTTCATTCCGCGTCGACCTGAGCGAGATGAAGCGAAGCAGGCGGACCCGGTTATGGCTCAACAATGATGATAACGCGATGAAAACAAAACTTTCCTGGTTATGTGCAGTG
Source organism: Enterobacter sp. JJBC (assembly GCF_036936505.1). Taxonomy (NCBI): domain Bacteria; kingdom Pseudomonadati; phylum Pseudomonadota; class Gammaproteobacteria; order Enterobacterales; family Enterobacteriaceae; genus Enterobacter; species Enterobacter sp. JJBC. The sequence goes on along the minus strand of NZ_CP136935.1, from coordinate 4,581,661 downwards.
GCAATGGGGATGAGTGCGCTCCCTGCAACAGTGGCTAACGCGGCGCCTGATAACGCAGCGACCACGCCCGCGCCAACGGTGCCTGTCGTCGCGCAAGCGACCGATCCGGTTGTGACGGCCGCGCCGGGGCAGACGGAGAACGTTGTCCCGAATCAGCCGACGACGGGGAATACGCTGCCCGGCGACAACCCGGTGGTTGGGCAGGTCATGCCTGGCGTGCCGGGAGCCAGTGCGCCGGTGGTTGCCGAAAATACGCCGTCGCGTGACGTTAAGCTGACGTTTGCTCAGATCGCGCCTCCTCCGGGCAGCATGGTTCTGCGCGGCATCAACCCAAATGGCGGTATCGAATTCGGTATGCGCAGCGATGAAGTTGTGTCAAAAGCGATGCTCAACCTGGAATACACCCCATCGCCGTCGTTGCTGCCGGTGCAGTCCCAGCTTAAGGTCTATCTGAATGACGAGCTGATGGACGTCCTGCCCGTCACCAAAGAGCAACTGGGTAAGAAAACCCTGGCTCAGGTGCCGATTAATCCGCTGTTTATCACCGACTTTAACCGCGTGCGTCTGGAGTTTGTCGGCCACTACCGCGATGTCTGTGAAAACCCGGCCAGCAGCACCCTGTGGCTGGATGTCGGGCGTAACTCTTCGCTTCAGATGACCTATCAGCCGCTGGCGTTGAAAAACGATCTCTCCGCCTTCCCGGTGCCGTTCTTCGACCCGCGTGATAACCGTCCGCTGAACCTGCCGATGGTCTTTGCCGGCTCTCCTGATGTGACCGAACAGCTGGCGGCCTCTATCGTGGCATCCTGGTTTGGTTCCCGCTCCGGCTGGCGTGGTCAAAGTTTCCCGGTCATGTACGACAAAATGCCGGACAAAAACGCGATCGTGTTTGCCACCAACGCCAAACGTCCGGCTTTCCTGCGTGACCATCCGGAGGTGAAAGCGCCCACCATCGAGATGATCAGCCATCCGGACAATCCGTACGTGAAGCTGCTGGTGATCTTCGGCCGTGATGACAAAGATCTGGTGCAGGCGGCGAAGGGCATTGCGCAGGGAAATATCCTGTTCCGCGGTAACAGCGTTGTGGTGGATGAGGTGAAACCGCTGCTGGCGCGTAAGCCTTATGATGCGCCGAACTGGGTACGTACCGACCGGGCAATCACCTTTGGCGAGCTGAAAACCTATGAAGAGCAATTGCAGTCAACCGGGCTTGAACCTTCTCCTGTCAGCCTGTCGCTGAACCTGCCGCCGGATCTCTATCTGCTGCGCACCAACGGCATTGATATCAACCTGAACTACCGTTACACCGCGCCGGCAACCAAAGACAGCTCGCGCATGGATATCAGCCTCAACAACCAGTTCCTGCAATCGTTCAGCCTGACCAGCAGCCAGGAGACAAACCGGTTGATGCTTCGTCTGCCTGTATTGCAGGGGCTGCTGGACGGCAAAACCGATGTGTCGATCCCGGCGCTGAAGCTCGGTGCGGTGAACCAGCTGCGGTTTAACTTCCAGTATATGAACCCCATGCCGGGTGGATCGGTGGAAAACTGTATTACCTTCCAGCCGGTGCAAAACCACGTGGTGATTGGCGATGATTCCACGATCGACTTCTCGAAGTATTACCACTTTATCGCGATGCCGGATCTGCGTGCCTTTGCTAACGCCAGCTTCCCGTTCAGCCGCATGGCTGATCTCTCTGAATCGATTGTCGTGATGCCAAAAGCGGCCAACGAAGGTCAGGTTGCCACGCTGCTGGACACCATGGGCACCGTTGGGGCGCAAACCGGCTTGCCGGCTATCAACGTGACGGTGACGGATGACGGTAGTCAGATCCAGAACAAAGATGCCGATATCATGGTCATCGGCAACATTCCGGACAAGCTGAAAGACGAGAAGCGCGTCGATCTGCTGGTGCAGGCGGCTCAGTCATGGGTCAACACGCCGCTGCGTCAGACCGAGTTCCCGAGCATCATGCCGGACAGCGGCGATCGTCAGGCCAATATCAGGACGACCGTAAGTTCAACGGGTCCGATGGCCGCGATTGTCGGCTTCCAGTCGCCGTATAACGACCAGCGCAGCGTTATCGCCCTGCTGGCGGACAGCCCACGCGGCTATGAGCTGCTCAACACGGCCATGAACGACAGCGGTAAACGGGCAGCAATGTTCGGTTCCGTCTCGGTGATCCGTGAGTCGGGGGTAAACAGCCTGCGCGTGGGGGATGTCTACTACGTCGGTCATCTGCCGTGGTTCGAACGCCTGTGGTATGCCCTGTCTAACCACCCGGTGCTGCTGGCCGTGCTGGCTGCGCTCAGCGTCGTATTGCTGGCGTGGGTACTGTGGCGTCTGCTGCGAATCATCAGCCGTCGTCGTCTTAACCCGGACCATGAGTAAGCGGTGATGAAAATCTTTCGCGGGTGTGTAGTCGCAGCGTTGATGCTGGCGGCGGCGAATCTTAACGCTGCCTGTCGCTGGCCTGCCTGGGAGACGTTCAAGCAGGATTATATGAGCGAAAGTGGGCGGGTCATTGATCCCAGTGACGCGCGCAAAATCACCACCTCCGAAGGGCAAAGCTACGGGCTGTTCTTTGCCCTCGCGGCAAACGATCGCAAGGCGTTCGATCTGCTGCTGGCATGGACGCGCGATAACCTTGCCGAGGGAGATTTAGCCCAACATCTCCCGGCCTGGCTGTGGGGAAAAAAGGACGACGAAACCTGGGCGGTTATCGACCCTAACTCCGCGTCTGATGCCGATATCTGGATTGCCTGGTCGCTGCTGGAAGCCGGGCGGCTGTGGAAAAATCCCGATTACACGCGCACGGGTAAGGCGCTGTTGACGCGCATTGCCAGTGAGGAAGTGGTGAAGGTGCCGGGGCTGGGTTCTATGCTGCTGCCGGGTAAAGTCGGTTTTGCCGAAGAGAGTGTCTGGCGCTTCAACCCCAGCTACCTGCCGCCGCAGCTTGCGAGCTATTTCACCCGTTTTGGCGCGCCGTGGACGACGCTCCGTGAAACTAACCTGCGTCTGCTGCTGGAGACCGCGCCTAAAGGATTTTCCCCGAACTGGGTGAAATACCAAAAAAAGGGCGGCTGGCAGCTGTCGCAGGATGCATCCCTGATCGGCAGCTACGATGCGATTCGCGTCTATCTGTGGGTAGGGATGATGAACGATAACGATCCGCAGAAAGCCCGGCTACTGGCGCGTTTCAAGCCCATGGCGACCACCACAATCAAACAAGGCTTGCCGCCGGAGAAAGTGGATGTAGCAACCGGGAAACGCACCGGAGATGGGCCGGTAGGGTTTTCTGCCTCTCTCCTTCCGTTTTTACAAAACCGGGACGCGCAGGCGGTGCAACGCCAGCACGTCGCCGATCGTTTTCCCGATAACAATGCTTATTACAGCTACGTTCTGACCCTCTTTGGACAAGGGTGGGATCAGCATCGTTTTCGTTTCACCGTGCAAGGTGAATTACTACCGGATTGGGGCCAGGAATGCGCACGTTCACACTGAATCTACTCACCTTATCGCTTGGCCTGGCGCTAATGCCCCTGGCCCAGGCCGCCAACTCCCCGCAGCAGAGACAGCTGCTGGAACAGGTCCGTCTGGGGGAATCCACCCAGCGTGAGGATTTAGTGCGCCAGTCGCTCTATCGCCTTGAGCTGATCGATCCCAACAACCCGGACGTGATTGCCGCGCGCTTCCGCTACCTGTTACGACAGGGCGATACGGCGGGCGCGCAAAAAGAGCTGGATCGCCTGAAAGGAATGGCACCCGATTCCAGTGCCTACCAGTCCTCCCGTACTACCATGCTGCTCTCCACGCCGGATGGTCGCCAGGCCCTCCAGCAGGCTCGCCTGCTTGCCACCACCGGGCACACGCAGGAAGCCATTGCTGCGTATGACAAACTGTTTGACGGTAAGCCGCCCAGCGGCGACATCGCGACGGAGTACTGGAACGTGGTGGCGAAAGAGCCAGCCCGCCGCAACCTGGCCATTAATCAGCTTAAGAAAATAAACGCCAGCAGTCCGGGCAACGTCCCGCTACAGTCCTCGCTGGCACAGCTTCTGTTCCAGAGCGGACGGCGTGATGAAGGGTTCGCGGTGTTGCAGGAGATGGCCAAATCGAATAATGGCCGCAGTCAGGCGTCGGACATGTGGTACCAGCAGATCAAAGATCAGCCGGTCAGCAGCGCCAGCGTCACCGCGCTGCAACAATACCTGAGCGTATTCAGCGATGGCGATAACGTGACGGCGGCGCGCACCCAGCTTGAAGCACAGCAAAAACAGCTCGCCGATCCGGCGTTCCGCGCCAAAGCCGAAGGGTTAGCCGCAGTGGATGCCGGGCAGGGCAGTAAAGCGGTAACGGAGTTGCAAAAAGCAGTCAGCGCCAACCACGCTGACAGTGAAGCTGTAGGCGCGCTGGGGCAGGCCTATTCTCAAAAAGGCGATCGCGCGCGCGCGGTTGCGCAGTTTGAAAAGGCGATCGCCCTCGATCCGCAGAGCGATAACCGGGGCAAATGGGACAGCCTGCTGAAGGTCAACCGATACTGGCTGCTGATCCAGCAGGGGGATAACGCCCTGAAAGCCAATAATACGACCCAGGCCGAACGCTATTACCAGCAGGCGCGCAATATCGACAATACTGACAGCTACGCGGTTCTGGGGCTCGGTGATGCGGCGGCGGCGCGCAAAGATAACGACGCGGCCGAGCGCTATTACCGCCAGGCGTTGCGGATGGACAGCGGCAACAGCAACGCGGTGCGCGGTCTCGCCAATATTTATCGCGCGCAGTCTCCGGAGAAGGCGACGCAGTTTATTCAGTCGCTCTCTGCCAGCCAGCGCCGCAGCATTGATGATATTGAACGTAGCCTGACGAACGAGCAGCTGTCAGCCCAGGCTGAACAGCTGGAAAGCGAGGGGAAATATGCGCAGGCCGCAGAAATTCAGCGCCGACGCCTTGCGCTTTCCCCGGGCGACGTGTGGATCACCTACCGACTGTCACGCGATCTGTATAGCGCGGGTCAGCGCAGCCAGGCGGATAACCTGATGCGTCAGCTGGCAAGTCAGAAACCGGGCGATCCGGATCAGGTTTACGCCAGCGGGCTGTACCTGTCCGGTAACGATCAGGACCGGGCGGCGCTGGCGCATCTGAACACGCTGCCGCGCGACAAGTGGAACGGTAACATTCAGGCGCTGGCGGACCGCCTGCAAAGTAACCAGGTGCTGGAAACCGCCAACCGCCTGCGCGACAGTGGAAAAGAGCAGGAGGCGGAAACGTTGCTTCGCCAGCAGCCTCCGTCCACCCGTATCGACCTGACGCTGGCGGACTGGGCTGAACAGCGGGGCGATCATGAGGCCGCGAAAACCGCCTACAACACCATTCTGCAACGCGAACCGCAGAACGAAGACGCGATCCTCGGCCTGACCGAGGTCTATCTTGCTCAGGGCAACAAGGAGGCGGCGCGCGCGGCGCTGGCGAAACTGCCCGCGGCACAGAACGGCGAACCGCTCTCCATCAATATGCAGCGCCGGCTTGCCATGGCGCAGGCCGGACTGGGTGATCCTGCCGCGGCAGAAAAGACCTTCAACGCCATTCTTCCGCAGGCCAAATCGCAGCCGCCTTCGATGGAAAGTGCGCTGGTGATGCGCGATGCCGCCCGTTTCCAGGCACAAAATGGTCAGCCTCAGCAGGCGCTGGACACCTGGAAAGATGCGATGGTCTCATCGGGCATCACAACGACCCGTCCCACCGATAACGACAGCTTTACGCGACTCACGCGTAACGATGAGAAAGATGACTGGCTGAAGCGCGGCGTGCGCAGCGATGCAGGCGATCTTTATCGTCAGCAGGATCTGAACGTCACGCTGCAACACGACTACTGGGGCTCCAGCGGCACGGGAGGCTATTCCGACCTGAAAGCGCACACCACCATGCTCCAGGTTGATGCGCCGCTGTCGGATGGACGTATGTTCTTCCGTAGCGATCTGGTCAATATGAACGCCGGTTCCTTTGACACCGATAACGGAACTTACGATCCGACATGGGGTACCTGTGCCGAAACGCCATGTCACGGCAGCACGAACCAGTCGGCCAACGGCGCCAGCGTGGCCGTCGGCTGGCAGAACAAAACCTGGGCGTGGGATATCGGTACAACGCCGATGGGCTTCGACGTGGTCGATGTGGTGGGCAGCCTGAGCTACAGCAACGATTTAGGGCCGATTGGCTACACCCTGAACGCCCATCGCCGTCCGATTTCCAGCTCGGTGCTGGCCTTCGCCGGGCAAAAAGATCCCAATACCGACACCACCTGGGGCGGCGTGCGTGCCACCGGTGGCGGCGTGAGCATGAGCTACGACAAAGGCGAAGCTAACGGTATCTGGTCAAGCCTGAGTGCCGACAGCCTCACCGGGAAGAATGTCGAAGATAACTGGCGCGTCCGCTGGATGACCGGCTATTACTACAAGCTCATCAATCAGAACAACGAACGCCTGACGGTGGGCGTGTCCAACATGCTCTGGCATTACGATAAGGATTTAAGTGGCTATTCGCTGGGCCAGGGCGGTTACTACAGTCCCCAGGAGTATGTGTCGTTCGCCTTACCGGTGAACTGGCGTAAACGCACAGAGAACTGGTCATGGGAGCTGGGCGGCTCCGTCTCCTGGTCTCATTCAAAAACAAAAGATGTGATGCGTTATCCGTTACAGGGGCTGATCCCGGACAATGAGCCAGGCCGTTATACCGATAAAGGTGTGATGGAAACCGGAAGTAGCTCGTCAGGCACGGGTTATACCGCAAGGGCGATTGTTGAACGCCGCGTGACGTCCAACTGGTTTGTCGGTCTGGGCGTCGATATTCAGGAAGCAAAAGACTATACCCCGAGCCATGCGCTGCTCTACGTTCGGTATTCTGCCGCGGGCTGGCAGGGTGATATGGACTTACCACCGGAACCGCTGGTGCCTTATGCAGACTGGTGATCGGATTTTTACTTAATCTAATTGTAAGTCTCTCTTAAAAGTGCAGCTATCGGGTATACTCGGACGCACCAGGTTTACACCCTGGTGCGCCCTGCGCTTCGAGTTTTGTGGAGAGTCATTTTGCGTGTCAGCCGTTCCTTAACGATCAAACAGATGGCGATGGTGTCTGCCGTCACAATGCTGTTTGTCTTCATCTTCTGCGTCATTTTGCTGTTTCACTCCGTACAGCAGAATCGCTACAACACGGCTTCGCAACTGGAAAGTATTGCCCGCTCGGTGCGGGAACCCCTGTCAGCCTCGATCCTGAAAGGGGATATCCCCGAGGCGGAATCCATCCTGAAGCGCATTCAGCCCGCTGGTATCGTGAGCCGCGCGGATGTTGTACTGCCGAACCAGTTCCAGGCGCTGCGGATGAGCTTTATCCCGGAGCGTTCCGTCCCGATGATGGTGATGCGCCTGTTTGAACTGCCGGTGCAAATTTCCCTGCCTCTCTATTCCCTGGAAAGACCGGCTAACCCGCAACCGTTGGCCTACCTGGTGCTACAGGCCGACTCGTACCGCATGTATAAATTCGTCATGAGTTGGGTTGCTACATTAGTGACCACTTACTTACTTTTGACATTAATGCTGAGCGTGGCGCTGACGTGGTGTATCAACCGGTTAATTGTGCATCCGTTGCGCCGCATAGCCCGGGAGCTGAACGACCTCTCTCCACAGGAGCACATGGGGCATCAGCTTCCGTTGCCGCGCCTGCATCACGATGATGAAATTGGCATGCTGGTCCGCAGTTACAATATCAACCAGCAGCGTCTCCTGTGTCAGCAGGAAGAGCTCAGTAGCAACGCCACCCGTTTTCCGGTATCTGATCTGCCAAACAAAGCGTTTTTAATGGCCTTGCTGGAGCAGACCGTCGCCCGCCAGCAGACCACCGCGCTGATGGTGATTGCCTGCGAAACCTTGCAGGACACGGCGGGCGTGCTGAAAGAGAGCCAGCGCGAAATGCTGTTACTGACGCTGGTGGAAAAGGTGAAATCCGTTCTGGCGCCGCGCATGGTGCTCACCCAGGTCAGCGGCTATGACCTGGTGGTGATCGCGCACGGTGTTAAAGAGCCGTGGCACGCCATTACGCTAGGTCAGCAAGTACTCACTGTCATTAATGAGCGGCTGCCCATTCAGGGTATCCAGCTTCGCCCGAGCGCCAGCATCGGTATTGCGATGTACTACGGGGGGCTGACCGCCGAGCAGCTTTATCGTCGGGCTTTCTCGGCCGCGTTCACCGCGCGGCGGAAAGGGAAAAACCAGATCCAGTTCTTTGATCCGGAGCAGATGGAAAAAGCCCAGCAGCGCCTGACGGAAGAGAGCGACATTCTGACGGCGATGGACAATCGCCAGTTTGCGCTCTGGTTACAGCCCCAGGTCAATTTGCGCACGGGTGAAGTGACCAGCGCCGAAGCGTTGCTGCGTATGCAACAGCCGGACGGCACGTGGGAGCTGCCTGAAGGGATGATCGAACGTATCGAGTCCTGCGGCCTGATGGTCACCGTCGGCTACTGGGTGCTGGAAGAGTCTTGCCGCCAGCTTGCGGCCTGGCAACAACGGGGCATCACGCTGCCGCTGTCGGTGAATCTCTCTGCGCTACAGCTGATGCACCCGACCATGGTGCCGGAGATGCTTGAGTTGATCCATCGCTACCGCATCCAGCCCCACACGTTGATCCTGGAAGTCACCGAGAGCCGTTGGATCGATAATCCTGACGACGCTGTCGCCATCCTGAAACCGCTGCGTAATGCCGGGATCCGCATTGCGCTGGACGATTTCGGTATGGGGTATTCCGGCCTGCGTCAGCTCCAGCACATGAAAACGTTGCCGGTGGACGTCCTGAAAATCGACAAAACCTTTGTGGAAGGGCTGCCGGAAGATTGCAGCCTGGTGCAGGCCATTATTCAGATGGCGCACAGCCTGAATCTGCACGTCATTGCCGAGGGTATTGAAACCGACGCCCAGCGTGAGTGGCTGGCTGCGGCGGGCGTAGAGAGCGGACAGGGCTTCCTGTTTGATCGCGCCGTACCGACGGATATCTTTGAGCAACGCTATCTCGCCGACGCTGGCAATAACGCAAAAGTGTAATTTTGTTGCTGGCTTGTGCGAGCCAGCTCAAAGTTCTTAACATTTGTGTTTCAAATTTGAACCCCGTTTATTTCTGTCCTGTTATGTGGGTGTTATTTTAAAGCCGCAGGTTAACCATAACCTTACAAAGCCTGTAGTTTTTCTTTCCAGGGACACCCTATGAAAACCTCACTCTTCAAAAGTCTTTACTTCCAGGTCCTGACAGCCATCGCCATCGGTATTCTGCTCGGTCACTACTACCCGGAGCTGGGCGCGCAGATGAAACCGCTTGGCGACGCGTTCGTTAAGCTCATCAAAATGATCATCGCGCCGGTCATTTTCTGTACCGTGGTGACCGGTATCGCTGGCATGGAAAGCATGAAGGCGGTCGGGCGTACGGGGGCGGTTGCCCTGCTGTACTTCGAGATTGTCAGTACCATCGCGCTGATTATCGGCCTGATTATTGTCAACGTGGTACAGCCTGGCGCGGGCATGAACGTTGACCCGGCCACGCTGGATGCGAAAGCGGTGGCGGTTTACGCTGAACAGGCGAAAGATCAGGGGATTGTTGCCTTCCTGCTGGACGTGATCCCGAGCAGCGTGATTGGCGCGTTCGCCAGCGGAAATATCCTCCAGGTACTGCTGTTTGCCGTGCTGTTTGGCTTTGCCCTGCACCGTCTTGGCAGCAAAGGCCAGCTGATTTTTAACGTCATTGAAAGCTTCTCGCAGGTTATCTTCGGCATCATCAACATGATTATGCGTCTGGCCCCGATTGGCGCCTTTGGCGCGATGGCCTTCACCATCGGGAAATACGGCGTCGGCACGCTGGTACAGCTGGGCCAGCTGATCGTCTGCTTCTACATCACCTGTATTCTGTTTGTGGTGGTGGTGCTCGGCTCCATCGCCCGTGCGACCGGCTTCAGCATCTTCAAATTTATCCGTTACATTCGTGAAGAGCTGCTGATTGTCCTCGGCACATCCTCTTCGGAGTCCGCGCTGCCGCGTATGCTCGATAAAATGGAAAAGCTGGGCTGCCGTAAGTCAGTGGTGGGGCTGGTTATTCCTACGGGCTACTCTTTTAACCTGGATGGCACCTCGATATACCTGACGATGGCGGCGGTCTTTATTGCCCAGGCCACTAACAGCCACATGGATATCGTCCATCAGATTACGCTGCTGGTGGTGCTTCTGCTCTCTTCAAAAGGGGCGGCGGGCGTAACGGGCAGCGGATTTATCGTGCTGGCGGCCACCATTTCGGCGGTGGGCCATCTGCCGGTGGCGGGCCTGGCCCTGATCCTCGGTATTGACCGCTTTATGTCTGAAGCCCGTGCGTTAACCAACCTGGTCGGCAATGGCGTGGCGACGATTGTGGTGGCGAAGTGGGTGAAAGAGCTGGATCACAAGAAGCTTAACGATACGCTGAATAACCGCACATCTGAGGACAAAACCCCCGGTTTATCCTCTTAATCCCTCATAAATGCCCGTATTCCCTTGTGGGGATGCGGGCACCTGCGCATAATAACCGTTCATACCTGTCATAATTCGACAAGATTTTTTTTGGGTATATTTCACTTCCGCCCGTGACGTTTAGCTGAACACGCTGTCTAATCGGAAGGTTTTCATCGTCATCTTTGAGTGCTCACGTCGCGAGACACTCTCTTTAACCAGGAATGTTGATCAGGGGTTCACATGCAGGGCACAAAAATTCGACTCTTAACCGGCGGTTTGCTGATGATGGCAGCAGCCAGTTATGTGCAGGCAGATGCGCTCCAGCCAGACCCGGCCTGGCAACAGGGAACACTGGCGAACGGTTTCCAGTGGCAGGTATTATCCACTCCGCAACGTCCGAGCGATCGCATTGAAATCCGTCTTTCTGTGAATACCGGCTCCCTCACTGAAAGCACCCAGCAGACCGGCTTAAGCCACTTTATTCCTCGACTGGCGCTCACCCAGAGCGGCAGTTTGCAGGCGGTTCAGGTGCGTTCTTTATGGCAACAGGCCATCGATCCGAAACGCCCGCTGCCCCCGGCTGTGGTCTCCTATGACTACACCATGTTTAACCTGAGCCTGCCCAACAACCGTAACGATCTGCTTAAAGAAGCGCTTACCTATCTATCCGATGCCACCGGCAAACTGGCGATTACGCCTGAGACCGTAAACTATGCGTTGAGCAACAGCGACATGGTGGCGACCTGGCCGACGGATACCAAAGAAGGCTGGTGGCGCTACCGCCTGAAAGGGTCCACGCTGCTTGGCCACGACCCGGCAGAACCGCTGAAACAGCCGGTGGATGCAGAGCAGGTGAAATCTTTCTACCAGCAGTGGTACACCCCGGATGCCATGACCCTCATTGTAGTGGGCAACGTGGACAGCCGTGCGGTGATAGAGCAGATCAACAAAGCCTTTGGCGATCTGAAAGGGAAGCGTGAAACGCCTGCCCCTGTTCCTACCTTGTCCCCGCTGCGTCCTGAGACGGTCAGCATCATGACGGATACCGTGCGTCAGGATCGTCTTTCAATGATGTGGGATACGGCCTGGCAGCCGATCCGCGAGTCTTCTGCGCTGCTGCGTTACTGGCGTGCGGATCTCGCGCGTGAAGCGCTGTTCTGGCACGTTCAGCAGACGCTCAGCAAGAACAACGTGAGAGATATTGGCCTGGGCTTTGACTGCCGTGTGCTGTTCCAGCGCGCCCAGTGCGCCATTAACGTGGAATCGCCGGGCGATAAGCTCAATGCCAATCTCGGCGTGGTGGCGAAAGAGCTGGCTAAAGTGCGTAAAGAGGGCCTGTCTGAAGAGGAGTTTAATGCGCTGGTGGCGCAGAAATCCCTTGAATTGCAGAAACTGTTCGCCACCTATGCCCGCGCCGATACCGATATCTTAATCAGCCAGCGCATTCGCTCCTTGCAGAATCAGGTGGTGGATATCGCGCCGGAACAGTATCAGAAACTGCGTCAGGACTTCCTGAACGGTCTGACCGTGGAGATGCTGAATCAGGATCTGCGCCAGCAGTTGTCGCAGGATATGGCGTTGATTCTGTTACAGCCGAAAGGTGAGCCGGAATATGACATGAAAGAGTTGAAGGCCACCTGGAACGCCATCATGGCGACGGCGCCGCAGCCAGCGCAAACGGCAGCCGATGATTTACATCAGGATGCGAGCGATATTCCGCAGGGCCAGTAAGCCCTGCGTCCCCTCTCCCTGTGGGAGAGGGTTAGGGTGAGGGCATCAGCCCGCCCAGTCCTTAAGCAGGCATCGCCTCGCGCGGAATAATCGCTCCGCGATACTGAATCACCGTGCTGGCCGTTAAATGACCGCGCTGCGCCGCCGCTTCCGGCGTACCTCCCGTCAGACGTACCGCCAGATACCCCGCGCTGAAAGAATCTCCCGCCGCAGTGGTATCGATCACTTTCTCTTTCGCCAGCTTCACCGCCGGGACCTCTGTCACGGCTTCACCTGCAACCGCCACCAGGCAAGACTCCGCCCCGCGCTTGATCACCACTTCGCTGACCCCGGCAGCCTGCGTCCGGGCGATGACCTCATCAACCGGTTTTTCGCCCCACAGAGCATCTTCATCATCCAGCGTCAGGAAGGCGATATCGGTGCATTCGAGCATCTGCTGGTAGACCTGCTGCGTCTCTTCGCGGCTGGCCCACAAACGTGGACGGTAGTTGTTATCGAAAATCACCTTACCGCCATTGGCACGGCATTCGCGCAGCAGTGACAGCAGCTTTTCACGGCTCTCCTGGCTCAGGATCGCCAGGCTGATCCCGCTCAGGTAGAGATAATCGAAGGTCGCCAGTTCTTCGCAAATGGCAGCGGCGGCCTCGCTTTCCAGCCAGAATTTGGCGGCCGCTTCATTACGCCAGTAATAGAAGGTGCGCTCGCCGGTGCTGTCGGTTTCGATGTAGTACAAACCCGGCAGGCGGTTTTCCATTCGCTGGATCAGCGAGGTCCCAACGTTTTCACCCTGCCAGGCTTCCAGCATCTGCTGGCTGAAGCTGTCCGTTCCCAGCGCGGTAACGTAGCTCACGCTCAGCGCGTCGGGGGAGACCTGACGGGCAATGTAAACGGAGGTGTTCAATGTATCGCCACCAAAACCGCGGCTGACTTCCGCGCCTTTCTGGGACAGCTCAATCATGCATTCGCCAATCACGGCAATTTTTTTAGACATAGTCGTGAACCTGAACAAAGTAATTAAGGGTAGTGTGCGCTGTGTGTTTTTTATGGTCAACTATATTAAAACGACGTTCCATTATTTTTTTTGAGCCAGCGCGTATTCCGGCATATTTCTGTCATCTTAATTTCATTTTCCCGGTGAATTGAACATAAAGTTCTCACCTGGCGGGCCGATAACTCAGTGACGAGTCCAGAAAGGCTATCCCATACAACAGGACATCCGAAATGAAGTCAGAGCAGGTTATCCAGCGGCTGAGCACTACGCCTGAGGCAAGTATTGAGAACTTGCAGGAGCATCGCTACTGGCTGCAATGTGAGCGAGCGTACACTTATCAGCCCATCTACCGTACCGACGGTCGGTTAATGGCGATTGAGGTGTTAACGGTCGTCACTCATCCATCGAATCCTTCACAGCGTATTGCACCGGACCGCTATTTTGCGGAGGTTGCCGTGCGTCAGCGTATCGACGTGCTGGAAGAGCAGCTGAGAATGCTGGCGACGAAGCAGGCGTTCTTCAAGCAGCACGGTATTCTGGCGTCGGTGAACGTGGATGGCCCCACCCTGATGGCGTTACGTCAGAATGCGACGTTGCAGGCGCTGATTGCTACCTTGCCGTGGATGCGCTTCGAGCTGGTGGAACATGTTCAGCTGCCGCAGGACTCCTCGTTTGCCTCGATGTGTGAGTTTGGCCCGCTGTGGCTGGATGATTTCGGTACCGGTATGGCCAATTTCTCCGCCCTGAGCGAAGTGCGTTATGACTACATCAAAGTGGCCCGCGATCTGTTTATCATGCTGCGCCAGACGCCGGAGGGACGGAACCTGTTTACGATGCTCCTGCAACTGATGAACCGCTATTGCCAGGGTGTCATTGTGGAAGGCGTAGAAACGCTGGAGGAGTGGCGCGACGTGCAAAATTCCCCGGCAGCGGCGGCACAGGGTTATTTCCTCTCTCGTCCTGTCCCCATGGATACCCTGGAAAAGGTGATAACCAGCCTCTGATCTGCCCGCTTCCCTTTGTCTGAACTATAGTTTTAGAGGCAAGTTCATCAGGAAAGGGGACAACAATGACAAAAACAACCAGGGTGATTTCCTGGACAGCAGGGATTTTCTTGTTGCTGATCGTGGTCTTAATCATCATTATCGCCACGTTTGACTGGAACCGCCTCAAACCGACCATCAACCAGAAAGTCTCAACCGAGCTGAACCGCCCCTTCGCAATACGTGGCGATTTGGGCGTCGTGTGGGAGCGCCAGAAAGAGGAAACTGGCTGGCGGAGCTGGGTGCCCTGGCCGCACGTTCATGCCGACGATATTATTCTCGGTAACCCGCCCGACATCCCCGAAGTAACCATGATCCACCTGCCGCGAGTGGAAGCCACGCTGGCGCCGTTAGCCCTGTTAACCAAAACGGTGTATCTGCCGTGGATCAAACTCCAGCAGCCCGACGCGCGGCTGATTCGCCTGTCAGAGAAAAACAACAACTGGACGTTCGATCTCGCCAGCAGCGGCGATAAAGATCAGAATGCGCAGCCCTCTTCGTGGTCTTTCCGCCTCGACAATATTCTGTTCGATCGGGGGCGGATCGCCATTGACGATAAAGTGAGTAAGGCTGACGTGGAGATCCTCGTCGATCCGCTGGGCAAGCCGCTGCCGTTTAGCGAAGTCACGGGCAGCAAAGCCAAAGGCGATGACAGCAAAGCGGGCGATTACGTCTTTGGCCTGACGGCGAAAGGGCGCTACAACGGCCAGCCGCTCACCGGTAAAGGCAAAATCGGCGGCATGCTGGCGCTCAGGAGCGAGGGCACGCCGTTCCCGGTGCAGGCGGATTTCCGCTCGGGCAATACCCGCGTGGCGTTCGTGGGCACGGTTAACGACCCGATGAACATGGGCGGCGTCGACCTCCAGCTTAAGTTTGCCGGTGATTCGCTGGGGGAACTGTACGATCTCACCGGCGTACTGCTGCCGGATACTCCGCCGTTTGAAACGGACGGGCACCTGGTTGCCAAAATCAACACCGAAAAATCGTCCGTCTTTGACTACCGTGGATTCAACGGCCGCATCGGCGACAGCGATATCCACGGCACGCTGACCTACACCACCGGTAAACCGCGCCCGAAACTGGAGGGGGACGTTGAATCCCGCCAGCTGCGTCTGGCCGATCTTGGTCCGCTGATTGGCGTAGATTCGGGCAAAGGCACGAAGTCTAAAGAGGTTAAAAAGGACGTTCAGCCTGCGGGTAAAGTGCTGCCCTATGACCGTTTCGAAACCGACAAATGGGACGTGATGGATGCGGATGTGCGCTTCAAAGGACGTAAAATCGAGCATGGCAGCACGCTGCCGCTGAGCAACCTCTCGACCCATATCATCCTGAAAAACGCCGACCTGCGCCTGCAACCGCTGAAGTTTGGCATGGCCGGGGGAACCATTTCATCGAATATCCACCTGGAGGGGGATAAAAAGCCGATGCAGGGAAGGGCGGAGATCCAGGCGCGTCGGCTGAAGCTGAAAGAGCTGATGCCGGACGTGGAACTGATGCAGAAAACCCTCGGTGAGATGAACGGCGACGCGGATATTCGCGGCACGGGTAACTCCGTAGCGGCGCTGCTGGGCAGCGGAAACGGCAACCTGAAACTGCTGATGAACGACGGGCTGGTGAGCCGTAACCTGATGGAGATCCTGGGGCTGAACGTCGGGAACTTTATCATCGGGCAAATCTTCGGTGACGACGAAGTACGCGTTAACTGCGCGGCGGCAAATCTGGATCTGGTCAACGGCGTGGCGCGTCCGCAGATCTTCGCCTTCGACACGGAAAACGCGGTTATCAACGTCACCGGTACCGCCAGCATGGCGTCCGAGCAGCTCGATTTAACCATCGATCCGGAAAGTAAAGGCATTCGTATCATCACCCTGCGCTCGCCGCTGTACGTTCGCGGAACCTTCAAAGATCCGCAGGCGGGCGTGAAGGCCGGGCCGCTGATTGCGCGTGGTGCGGTCGCCGCCGCGCTCGCTACGCTGGTGACCCCTGCGGCGGCGCTGCTGGCGTTGATTTCGCCGTCAGAAGGCGAAGCGAATCAATGTCGGACGATTTTGTCGCAGATGAAGAAGTAGTCCCGTTTCTCCCTCTCCCTGTGGGGTGAGGGATCCCCACAAAATAATGCCTGCACAGACGGCCCCCTCTCCCTTGAGGGAGAGGGCTGGGGTGAGGGGGAACATACGGCTCTGGTGGTCATTCCGTTCACGTTATGTTCCTTACTACTCTGTCACAACATAACCGGTGAACGTGCCAGGGTGGCTCAGTCGCCACCACCCTGGCGACCCGCCCTCTCGGCGCATCCCCGCGCCTCGCCCCGGCATTCACTTACAGCGCCTGATGCTTCGTCTCATGCGTCAGCAGCAACGCAATCAGCGTCAGCGCTGCCATTGCCGCCAGATAGACACCCACATAGAACAGGCCATAGTTCGCCTGAAGCCAGGTGGCGATATACGGGGCTACCGAGGCGCCCAGAATCGACGAAACGTTATAGGAGAACGAGGCGCCGGTGTAACGCACTTCAGTCGGGAACAGCTCCGGCAGCAGCGCGCCCATTGGGCCAAAGGTCAGCCCCATCAGGCTCAGGCCAATCAGCAGATACGCCATCACCAGCGCAGGGCTACCTGAACCCAGCAGCGGCGGGAAGACAAACAGCGCGAACAGAATAATCAGGGAGGTGATGACGATCATGCTTGAACGACGGCCAAATTTATCCGCCAGCAGGCCCGCGATAGGCACCATCACACCAAATCCGATGACCGCCATCATCAGCATCCACAACACTTCGTTACGTGGCAGGCCCAGGCCGACCGGCGCGGCGGCAGTACTGAAGGTCATGGAGTAAACGGTCATGATGTAGAACAGCGTGTAGGTCGCCAGCATGATGAACGTGCCCAGCACGGTCACGCGGAGGTGTTTGGTCAGCAGCGTCCCCAGCGGAACTTTAACCTGCTTTTTCGCCGCGGCGACTTTAGCAAAGACCGGCGTCTCGTGCAGCGACACGCGCACGTACAGGCCAATCAGCACCAGCACAGCAGAGAAGACGAACGGAATACGCCAGCCCCAGCTCATGAACTGTTCATCGGTCAGCAGCCAGGAGAGGAGCAGGAAGGTGCCGTTAGCAAAGAAGAACCCAATCGGTGCGCCCAGCTGCGGGAAAGAGCCATACAGGGCACGCTTGCGCGCCGGAGCGTTTTCGGTCGCCAGCAGTGCCGCGCCGCCCCATTCCCCGCCCAGCCCCAGACCCTGACCAAAGCGCGCCAGCGCCAGCAGCACAGGCGCCAGAATGCCGATAGTTTCATAGGTCGGCAGCAGGCCGATGGCGACGGTGGAGATCCCCATCGTCAGCAGCGAGGCAACCAGCGTCACTTTACGGCCAACGCGATCGCCAAAATGCCCAAAGACCGCTGAACCAATCGGACGCGCAACGAAGGCGATAGCAAAGGTGGCTAAAGACTGTAGCGTGGCTGCCGTCGGGTCGCCCTGAGGGAAGAAAATATGCGGAAAGACAATGACCGCAGCGGTGGCGTAAATATAAAAGTCGAAGAACTCAATGGCGGTGCCAATCAGCGATGCGACGACGACTTTATTGCGCGAGTTGACCGGAACGTGTTCCGCCCCTTCGTTAAGTGTGGTGGCTGTTGCTTGCATAATATTTTCTTATTTTTGGACGAACGAAGGGCCATATTAGGCATAGCAAAAGCGACATTTCAATCTGTAACAAAGGCATGGTGTGGTCATAAAAGCAACAAAAAGCGGATAATTTTCAGACCAGCGAAAACACTTCTATGAAATGCTTCGCACTTTTTAAATATCAGTCATTAAAACTGGTTTTGCGTTAAATAAAAGTTACGGACTGGATTTATATGCTGAAATGGCGGATCGGGCTGAAATATCAGCCCGACAGGACATCAGCGGTGGGTTTTACCCGGCATGCGCGGGTCATCTTTATACTCAGCCGTGGCGATCCACGCGGCGCAGAACAGCGTCAGGCGAGCGAAGAAATAGAAGAAAGCCATCAGCCCCAGCACCGAACCAAAGGCCGCGCCGGAGGGCGACTTCACCAGCGACGGCAGCGTATAGGTCATCACAATTTTGATCACTTCAAAGCCAATGGCGGCAATCAACGTCCCACGGATCAGCGCCTTCTTGCGCGGCCGATGGCGGGGCAAACGCCAGAAGATCCAGAAGAACAGCAGGTAGTTAGCAAAGATGGAGATGGCAAGCCCTATACCGCGCCAGGCCGGTTTCAGCCATTCAATATAATCCAGGTACAGCGCGGAGATAATCATCTGCTGCGCGGAACCGGCGACCGAGGTGATAGAGAGCGTGATGACCAGCGCCACCAGCAGCCCAATCAGCGAAATAAAGTCGCGCAGATACTTCACCCATATCTTCTCCTGATCCTGCGGTCTACGCTCCCAGACGTCACGCGACTGGGCGCGAATAGCCTCACGCAGGTTGCCCATCCAGTTCACCCCGGAATAGAGCGCAATCAGCAACCCGACGATACCCACAGTGGTACGCTGCTGCACGGCGGTGTTGATGGTGCTTTTGAGCGTTGTGGCGAGCGTCTGGTCGCTGACGTTGGTCAGGATCTTATTGAAGATGTCCTGCAACAGCGTCGGGTGAGACGCCAGCACAAAACCGGCGGCGGCAAATGACACCATGAGGATGGGGATCATCGACAGGAACGAGAAATAGGTAATCGCCGCGCCAAACTGATTTCCCATGCGGTCGTTAAAGCGCTCAGCGGCGCGTATCAGGTGAGCAATCGCGGGTATCTGCTGAATTTTTTCGGCTATGCCGGTCACGGTACCCAGCGCTTTGCTGGCCGTTCCAGGCTCTTTCGGCGCTTCAGGCTCGTTATCCATCTTTTTGATGGGTTCATAATCTAAATGTTGAGTCGGTCGTTGCGGGTTATTTTCCGGCGTCACGCGCATTTTCCTTTTCGTTGAGCTGGATGTTACTGAATTATAGCTTGCGACTAGTCCACGTAACCTTTTGTGAGTTCGGTAAGCCACTCCATAAACACATGCACCCGACGGGAGAGGTTACGGCGGTGGGGATAAATGAGGGAGACGGGCATTGGTTCAGCCCGATATTGCGGCAGGATCTCAACGAGTTTTTTCGTGCGCAGGGTATCACGCACCCCGACGCGCGGGACCTGAATAATCCCAAGCCCGGCGATACAGGCGGCCTGGTAGGTTTCTGTGCTGTTAACCGTCAATACGCCCCCCGTTTTTACCCACTGGGTCGCGCTGCCGTTGTAATATTCAAAACCCTGCGGACGGGTGCCCAGCGTGGCGGAGTAGTGAATGAGGGCATGCGAAGCCAAATCGTCCAGCGTCTCAGGGTAGCCGAATCGCGTCAGATAATCCGGGCTGGCGCAGTTAATCACCGAGAGCTTCCCAAGCGGCCGGGCGATAAGCCCGGAGTCCTTTAAGTTTCCCACGCGAACCACGCAGTCAAATCCTTCGCGGATGACATCGACCAGACGATCGCTGCTACTCAGCTCCAGTTCAATGCCGGGAAACTGTTGTAAAAATGCAGGCAGTTTCGGAATGACGACATTTCGCGCAATGGCAACGGGCATATCCACACGTAGCCGACCGCTGATGGTTGAAGGGTCGTGCAGGAACATGCCGTCCAGTTCGTCCAGATTCATCAGCAGATCTTTGGCGCGCTCGTAATAAACCATGCCGTCCTGCGTCAGGCTGACGCGGCGGGTAGTGCGGTGCAGCAGCTGCGTGCCCAGCGCGTTTTCCAGTGCCTGGATCTGTCGCGATACGCTCCCCTTCGGCAGGCTTAACGTCTCCGCCGCGCGGGAAAAACTCTCCAGTTCCGCGACCCGAAGGAAAAGCTGCATTGCGTGTATTTTATCCATAGATGTTGGTCATTGTTGTTAAGAATGAAACAGTGAAGCGCTCACGGCACTATTTATTGATTTTCTACCATCTAATAAGCTCTTTCTCAATCTTCATCACAGCCGAAACGAGGTGAATTATGAGTGAACGTATTGCTTTAGTGACGGGCGGTAGCCGCGGCCTGGGTAAAAATGCCGTTTTGAAGCTGTCCGCGGAAGGGACAGGCATTATCCTCACCTGGAACAACAGCCAGCAGGAGGCGCAGGAAGTTGTGCGCGAAATCGAGGGAAAAGGCGGAAAAGCGGCAGCATTGCAGCTCAACGTCGGCGATACGGCAAGCTTTTCGCGCTTTGCTCAAAAGGTGAAAGATACCCTTAAACACGTCTGGCAACGTGACACCTTTGACTATTTAGTGAACAACGCAGGTACAGGGTTATATGCACCCTATACCGAGACGACCGAGGCGCAGTTTGATGATGCGATGAACATTCACTTCAAAGGACCGTTTTTCCTCACGCAACAGCTGCTGCCGCTCATAAAAGACGGAGGGCGGATCCTGAACGTCTCCAGCGGACTGGCCCGTTTTACTCAGCCCGGTTCAGGAACCTACGCGGCAATGAAAGGGGCGATGGAGGTGCTGACCCGCTATCAGGCAAAAGAGCTTGGCGCGCGCGGAATTTCCGTCAATATCATCGCGCCCGGCGCGATTGAAACCGACTTTGGGGGCGGGCGAGTGCGGGATAATGCGGAGCTTAACCAGCTGCTGGCCTCGCAGACAGCGCTGGGACGCGTGGGCCTGCCCGATGATATTGGTGACGCCATTGCGGCGTTGCTCAGTGACAAACTGGGCTGGATGAATGCGCAACGTATTGAAGTTTCAGGCGGTATGTTTCTGTAATGTTCAGTCTTAAGGGGAAGGAACCCTCTTAAGGAAATCCTTAAAACAGGTATGTCTAAATGCTGGAAGATATAAAGAGAGCTGGGTGATTTGTAACCTCTCCATTCATTGAGTTTTTTCTTAAAAAATGCCTCTGTAGAATCCCCCTTCGCTATTCTCAGAGGAGTAAAACGATGCGAGTAATCATGTTTGACAGGCAGTCATTATTTATTCATGGAGCGATGTATAGTTTGCAGAAGTTAATTCCGAAAATAGATATGACAGGAACTCGTCAGACTGATGAATTATGGGCGCAATTATCCGCGTCACCCTCCGCTATCGTCATGATAGATGGGAATTTAATTCGTGATAATGGTGTGGCTTTACTGGAAGAGATTATGGATCGCTTTCCAACGTCGCGCGTGGTGTTGGTGTTAACGAAAAAAGAGCGGCGTTGGGTTGAGCAAATGTTTCAGCGCAACGTGGTGGCGATAATTCCCCGCAATGCGAATCCCGAACGCTTTTCCGCAGTGCTGGATTCTGTATCGCGAGGAATGGTCTGTTTTCCCGGCGAGTGGCTGAAGCAGCACACCTCTCAGGATGAACTGGCAGTGTTAAGCGAGCGCCAGCGTGAGGTATTGAAGTTACTGGCGGCCGGAGAGTCCAATAAAGAGATTGGACGTAATCTCAATATCAGTGCGGCAACGGTAAAAGCCCATCTTGAGACGCTTTTCCGGCGTCTTGATGTCAAAAACCGGACGCAAGCCGCGATGTACTACACCCGGGCGACGGCCTGAAGGATCTTCTCTGGCAGAGGGGACTCTTCCCCAAAACTGAA
This sequence comes from Enterobacter sp. JJBC, assembly GCF_036936505.1. Lineage (NCBI taxonomy): Bacteria > Pseudomonadati > Pseudomonadota > Gammaproteobacteria > Enterobacterales > Enterobacteriaceae > Enterobacter > Enterobacter sp. JJBC. Next base: position 4,559,800 of record NZ_CP136935.1, on the reverse strand, counting down.
GAGGGTTAATATCAGTGCGTCATGCTGCTGTTGGGTTAATGGGCGTTTGTTCATTTCCCGCAGCAGCGCCTCACATAATTGAATATCATTACAAAGCAAATTCTCCGCCTCAGTCGGCGTGATGAGACCGTTAAATTTTTCCCACTGGCGAATTACGTGACCATAACCTATAACCCATATTCCCTTTTCGTCACGGTATTTCTCCAGGGAAAGACCCTGTTGTTTTTTAATTAATGCGATTGCAGCAGAAGATATCTGCATTGCATAACCCGTCATAAGCGTTTCCTCTTAATGACGCGACTATAGAGGAAACGCCGCCGGGGAAATATCCGCCAAATGGCTGTTGATCAGGTTTAACTGAACGGGAATTCCTTTTTCAGTAAACCGAACAGCCAGTCGTTATGCCATTGCCCTGAAAGGAAATAACTCTCGCGCAACTCACCTTCCAGCTGAAAACCTGTTTTTTCCAGCAGTCGCCTGGAGGCGATATTTCCCGCCGTCACGGTCGCGGTGAGCCGACGGATATTGCCCTGAGTCAGCGCAAAATTACACACAGCCCGCAGAGATTCAAAGCCGTAACCTTTCCCCTGCGCAGAAGGCGCAAAGAGAAAACCGACTTCTGCACAATCTGCTTCCCGGTGCACATATCCGGTTACGCCCAGCGGCGTCTGGCTGGCCGTCTCACGCACCATAAGGCAGAGCCAGTGCGAACTGCCCGGCGTCCACGGCAACAGACGAGACTCAAAGGCTTCCCGAATGTCCGCCTCGCTACGCGCAGGGGCGACAAAACGCATTACCTCAGGATTTTGCTGTAGCGACAGAAAAAAGGGCCAGTCTTGCTCTTGCAGCGGCGAGCAGGTGAGACGCGCGGTGGTTAAGGCGGGCATGACGATCCTCCGGAGACATTGCAAATGATTATAAGGTTGTCACTTTATTTCAACAGAAAGTCAGGTATGTTTAACCTCATATAAATAAAAAGAAAAACGACTTTTAATGCCGCTTTAGCGGTACTCATTGTCTCTCAAGGAAAACAATGATGATTAGCTCATCGCATCATACCCGCGAACAGTTTGAACACTGTCTGGCGGCGATCCGTCAGGCGTCTGTTGAAATTTTACTTCTGTTGAATGTACATGTTTCTGAAGGAAAAGATCCACGCTGGTTTCTGGAGCAACTGGATAGCGCCCGCCTGGGGCTGGGCGGGTGGGGCGCTGTAGCCAGGAAGCTGAACCTGAATGATGCGGAAATGACAGCCTTTACGCTGCAATTACGCTTGCTTCAGCAGCGCGTTCCCCAGTATGAAAGCGGGCAGGATGTCAGCGAAAACCAGCTGATTGCGGCGATGCGCTTCGTCACCTCCCTTGAATATCTGCGTCTGCAACAGCCCCTCCTGACCTACGAAACCGGGAGGATGCCAGAGAAGGAGAGCCAGCTTCAGGCGCAGAAACAGGTGCGTGCCATTGAGCTGATGATTAGAGGGCTGATACAGCAGGCGTGGCCCGATCCGGTGCGGCTGAATAATCATCTTAAGACGTTGTTTAACGCTGAACGCGTGCGTCGCTGGCTGAAAAACGGTGAAATTAATGATGTTCTGAGCGGCATGTTATTCAGCGAACTGGCCCAGCTGCTGGTGGATAAAAAAGAATTTAGCCGCTACTACGCGCCGCTGTTTAACGCCCCGCACATGCTGACGCTGCTGGTAGAGCCCCGCAAAACCCTGCAAACCTTCCTCGAAGATATTCGACAAATCCGCAACAGCATCACCGTGCAGCAGCCGTTAAGCGGAGCGCAAATCCAGCTGCTCGACTGCTATTACACGCAGATCACCCGCTCCGTTCAGCGCGCGTTTGAGGAAGGGCGGACACGCGTTAACCCGGCGGCGCTGATGGCGGTGGACGAAAGCGAGCTGCACGCGTTCTGGGAAAAGGCGCAAAAAATGGACCGCACCACAGGCGGCGATCTTTTTGAAGTGCGCGACAGTATAGAAAAACCGACTCAGCGTGCCACGCGTACGCCAGAGCAGCGCGAACAGCTGATTTCCGGCGTGCTGTGGGGAGCGGTTGGCGTGATGGTTATCGCGATTGTCGTGGGGGGATTCTGGCTGGTGAACAGCAGTAAACCGCAGCCGGCTGTGGCCAGTACGGCATCTCCCGCACCGGTGCAGGAGATGCGCGAAACGCCTTCCTCGCGAGAAACGCTGACGCGGATGGGTGTCACCTGGGATGAAAACAACTTCCGTTCAGCGATTAGCCGCAACGATACCCGGGTGGCGCTCCTGTTTTTGCAGGGCGGGATGGACTGGAAAATGTCATGGACGGAGGAGGCGTTGTCGGCAGGCTACGACGATGTGCTGGAAGTAATGTTGCGCTACCGCCTGCAAATGACAGAGCAAAAGCCCTGCCGACGCTTTATTAATACGCTTAGCCATGCGATGGCGAACGGGGAATCGCTGACGCCTATGCGTAAGCAGTACCTGAAAGCATTCTGTACCGTCCCTGCGGTGGTGAAACGCCAGCAGCACGACGCCGATATGGCAACGCGCCGCGCGAAGACGCAGCCCGATGCCAGCACAAAAAAATGGCAGTCCATCCAGACTGCCATTTATGAGGTGATTCGTTAACTTTTCCCTCTCCCCTCAGGGGAGAGGGTCAGGGTGAGGGGCAAGGCTCAAGGTTCACCATATAACCCAATCAACCGCCGCACCACGCCATTCGTCCAGCCGAAGCCATCCTGCAACGGATACTCCCCCCCGCCACCTTCGCGTGGCGTGCTGCTGGCGATGTGGTACTTCTCAATCAGCTTATGATGGGTTTTGTAGTAATGGTTCACCGTGTGCAGCCAGCTCCAGGCGATCTCATCTCCCAGCGAGTCGTTGCCGTACTGCTTGAACCCCTGGATCGCCATCCACTGGAGCGGCGCCCAGCCGTTCGGCTTATCCCACTGCTCCCCGGTTTCATATTCGGTGGCGAGAATACCGCCCGGCGTGAGCAGACGGGCTTTAACGGCATCGGACAGCCGTTCAGCCTGCTCATGCGTCGCCATGCCCACATACAGCGGCACAATGCTGGCCGCAGAGAATAGCGCCAGGGCTTCACGCCGCCAGTCGTAATCACGATAACAGCCGTTCTCTTCGTCCCACAGATAGCGGTTTACCGCCGCGCGCCGGTCGCTGGCTTTCTGGCGGAACAGATCAGCCGTCTCTTTATCCCCTTTCGACGCGGAGATATTGGCGATAGCGCTCTCCAGTTTGAACAGGAATGCGTTCAAATCGATGGGGATAAATTGTGTTGTGCGGATGCTGGCCAGCCGCGCAGGATCGCGCAGCCAGCGGGATGAGTAATCCCATCCTGAGGCTGCCCCGGCACGCAGGTCACGGTACACCTCGTTCGGCGGACGACCAGAATGACGGGCAGTTTCAACGTCCTCGATCCACGATTCATCCCGCGGCGTATCGCGATCGTCCCAGTAACGGTTGAGCAATGAGCCATCCGGCATACGAACCGCACTGCGATAGGCCTGATTGAGCAGCAGCGATTCCGCCCCGTCCATCCAGAAGGCGTACTCCATCTTGAGGTGCTCAAGATAGCGCTTCGCCCCGCGCACGCCGTCCTCTTCAAACAGCTCCACCATCAGGGCAAAAACGGGCGGCTGGGAGCGGCTGAGATAGTAGGTGCGGTTGCCGTTCGGGATATGGCCGTAGCGCTCAATCAGCCAGGCGAAGTTATCGGCCATACATTTCAGCAGATCGTTACGACCGCTTTCTGCCAGCCCCAGCATGGAGAAGTAAGAGTCCCAGTAGTAGGTCTCGCTGAATCGCCCGCCGGGCACAATATAGGCCTGCGGCAGCGCCAGCAGCGACGACCACGGGATGTGATCCTGCGGCTCGCGCGTCAGCACCGGCCACAGATTATCGATATGTTCTTTCAGGGACAGGCCGGGATCAGAGACGTACTCTTTGCTGTAGTCCTCCGGTAGCCAGAAGTGATTCTCCACAAAGCGCGCCAGGTCAAAATCACGGTGGCGACGCACCTTGCGATAGCGGATCAAAATATCCAGCGGATCCATCTTCGGCGCGCAGTCGGGAAAGGTTTTGCTGTCCGCAAACAGCCGCGACGACTGGACGTGTTCAAACAGTTCAAGGTAGCGGTCAGCGGGCGTAAGGGCATCGGACGCCGGCAGCCCTTCAATCATTTCCGGTTCCGGCTCTGCCTCGATCATCTCATCCAGTTTTAACTCACAGGGATCGGTTTCATAGCGCAGCTCTTCTGCAATATCGAACTCGATATCCTCGGCAGTCTGTAGTTTCTGGTTGAACATGGTGTTCAGGACCTCCGGTTTTTGTCGTAACAAATACGGGTTTTTCCCGGCTATCTTTTAAGCGTAGACATTCGCTTCGGTTAATGCGGTGCGAAGTGTGCGGTAGATCACGCTTTCAAAATGGATTTAAACACGCTGAAAATCAGATATCCCTTTGATTATGAAATCATTAAATCAGAATCTTTGGAAACAGAGCAGGAATAAAATTCAGAGCATTCGGTATTCTGCATATACGCAGGGATTAATGTGCCTGACGCGCATTGCCTTGAAGGCTGTTGGCGGTTTGATTGGCTTTCTGGCTGGCGCCTTCGCTTTTATCCATCGCCTTGCTGGCCGCTTTTTCTGCATGGGCGGCGCTGTACGCAGCCAGATGGGAAATCACGATGGCGTAAATGCTCATTAACGACACCCACAGAATGCTGTTTTTCCACCACAGCAGGGTAGGAATAGTCAGTATCGCCCATACCAGCGCGAGAACAAGGTGCATTTTGGCAATCAGTTTTGCGGTGATCTTTACGTGCATTTTCATATCTCTAATCTTTTTCCGTAGTAACAGGCGAACGCGTAGCGCTTTCTAAGATTAGTTAATTCCACCGCGGGTAGCGGGTTATTTTGTTACCGTTTGTACACCCGTTAGGTTTACCTGCCCAGGGCACAAAAAAACCGGCCAGTTGGCCGGTTTTGTTGCGGATCAGACCGATCAGCGCATGGTCACAAATTCTTCCGCCGCAGTCGGGTGGATTGCCACGGTGTTATCGAAGTCTTTCTTCGTTGCGCCCATCTTCAGCGCCACCGCGAAGCCTTGCAGGATCTCGTCCATGCCGAAGCCAATGCCGTGGATGCCGACGATCTTCTCTTCCGGGCCCACGCAGACCAGCTTCATGCGGCACGGCTGACGGTGCGAGGTGACCGCGGTATACATCGCGGTAAACGCCGATTTATACACTTTCACCTGATCATCGCCGTACTGCTCACGCGCCTGCGGCTCGGTTAAGCCGACGGTACCGATTGGCGGGTGGCTGAAGACCACGGTCGGAATGTTGCTGTAATCCAGATGTTCGTCCGGCTTGTTGTTAAACAGACGCTCGGAAAGACGACGCCCCGCCGCCACGGCAACCGGCGTCAGCTCTACGGCACCGGTGTTATCACCGACGGCATAAATGCCCGGTACGCTGGTGTTCTGGAATTTATCAACGACAATGTAGCCTTTTTCATTGGTTTTCACCCCGGTTGCGGCCAGGTTGAAGTTGTCGGTGGCCGGTTCACGGCCAATCGCCCAGATCAGGCAGTCAACGGTCTGGCTGCGGCCATCTTCCAGCTCCAGCGTCAGGCTACCGTCCGCATTTTTCACCACCGCTTTTGGCACGGCGTTGGTGTGCAGGGTTGGGCCTTCGGCGTTCATCACCTCGACCAGCGTGTCGACGATCAGCGGGTCAAAGCTGCGCAGCGGCGCGTGTTTACGCACGAACAGGTGCGCTTCCGCCCCCAGGCCGTTAATCACGCCGGCCAGTTCAACCGCAATGTAACCTGCGCCCACAATGGCAACGCGTTCTGGCAGAGCAGGCAGCTCGAAGAACCCGTCGGAGTCAATACCGTATTCCGCGCCCGGAATGTGCGGGTGGCTCGGACGGCCGCCGGTGGCGATCAGGATGTGATCGGCGGTGATCGTCTCGCCGTTCACTTCGATCGTCTTCGCATCCACGAAACGGGCAAAGCCGCGGATCACGTCGACGTTATTCTTGCCCAGCACGTTATCGTACGAGGTGTGAATACGGTCGATGTAGGCGGTACGGCTGGCGATCAGTTTATCCCAGTCGAAGTGGTTGATGGTGGTGTCAAAGCCGTAGTCCGGGCCATACATATGGATAGCTTCACGGATTTGCGCGGCATGCCACATCACTTTCTTCGGTACACAACCCACGTTCACGCAGGTGCCGCCGAGTTCTTTGGCTTCAATCAGCGCACACTTCTGGCCGTACATGGCTGCACGGTTGATGGAGGCGATGCCGCCGCTGCCGCCGCCGATTGCGATGTAGTCATAATGCTTAGTCATAGCGTTGTCCTTAATCGTGAATTGCCGCGATTGTATACCTGAAATCAATAGTTTCCACCGATGGCTGCGATTACTCCGGCACGATCCAGCTCACGGTGGCGTGACCCGTACCGGCTGGCACCAGCGTTTTGTGCAGCCACGGCAGCACGTTGTTCATCTGTGCTTCGAGCTTCCACGGCGGGTTAATGACGATCATGCCGGACGCGGTCATGCCGCGCTGGTCGCTGTCAGGGCGCACCGCCAGCTCAATTTGCAGGATTTTGCGAATGCCCGTCGCTTCGAGGTCTTTGATCATGCGTTTAATTTGCGCGCGCAGCACTACCGGATACCACAGAGCATAGGTGCCGGTCGCAAAGCGTTTGTAACCTTCGTTAATGCCGGTCACCACCGCCTGATAGTCGGTTTTGATTTCGTACGGTGGGTCAATTAGCACCAGGCCGCGACGGGAAACCGGCGGCAGTTTGGCTTTCAGCTGCTGGTAACCATCGGCTTTGTCTACGCGGGCGCGGTTATCTTTCTGAAACTCAGAACGCAGCAGCGGGAAGTCGCTCGGGTGCAGCTCGGTTAACTGGAGGCTGTCCTGCTCGCGCAGCAGCTGGCGGGCAATCAGCGGGGAGCCAGGGTAGTAACGCAACTGGCCGTTGCGGTTGAAGTGATTCACCACGCCAATGTACGGCTCCAGCTCGGCAGGCAGATCGTCCTGCTGCCAGATACGCGCAATCCCTTCCAGATATTCACCGGTACGCTCAGCATGCTCGCCGCTCAGCTGATAACGGCCCGCGCCCGCGTGGGTGTCCAGATAAAGGAACGGTTTATCCTTTTCTTTAAGCGATTCGATGATCAGGCTCTGAACGGTGTGTTTGAGGACGTCGGCGTGGTTGCCTGCGTGGAAGCTGTGGCGATAACTGAGCATGGGTAATGATATTCCGCTGAATTGACGATTTGCCACAGTTTACAGCAGAACGGCACAGATTACCCGCAGGCCCGGTAAGCGCAGCGCCACCGGGCTCTTTTCCGCCACGTCTGGCATTGAAATCCTCTACACTTAACCCCATTACTGAACAATATGCACAGCGCCGGATGCGCGCTTCATTCACCTATTTCAACAGGACAGCGTTTATGACCAATCCATTACTGACGCCTTTTTCGTTGCCACCGTTTTCTAAAATCCTCCCTGAGCATGTGGTTCCAGCGGTTACGCAATCGCTGGACAACTGCCGCGCGGCGGTAGAAAGCGTGGTCGCGCAGGGCGGGCCGTACACCTGGGAAAATCTGTGTCAGCCGCTGGCCGAAGTGGACGACGTGCTGGGGCGCATCTTCTCCCCGGTGAGCCACCTGAATTCGGTAAAAAACAGCCCGGAGCTGCGTGAAGCCTACGAGCAAACCCTGCCGCTGCTCTCTGAGTACAGCACCTGGGTCGGCCAGCATGAGGGGCTCTACAAAGCCTACCGCGACCTGCGCGACGGCGACCACTATGCCGAACTGAACACGGCGCAGAAAAAATCGGTCGATAACGCCCTGCGTGATTTCGAACTGTCCGGGATTGGCCTGCCAAAAGAAAAACAGGTTCGCTACGGTGAAATCGCTGCGCGCCTGTCCGAGCTGGGCAACCAGTACAGCAATAACGTCCTCGACGCTACCATGGGCTGGACGAAGCTGATTACCGATGAATCTGACCTGGCGGGCATGCCGGAAAGCGCGCTGGCGGCGGCAAAAGCCCAGGCCGAAGCGAAAGAGCAGGAAGGCTTCCTGTTAACGCTGGATATCCCAAGCTATCTGCCGGTGATGACCTACTGCGACAACCAGGCCCTGCGCGAAGAGATGTACCGCGCCTACAGCACCCGCGCCTCCGATCAGGGGCCGAACGCGGGTAAATGGGACAACAGCCCGGTCATGGCGGAAATCCTCGCCCTGCGCCACGAGCTGGCCCAGCTGCTGGGCTTTGAAAACTATGCCGATAAATCCCTCGCCACCAAAATGGCGGAAAATCCGCAGCAGGTGCTCGACTTCCTGACCGACCTGGCGAAACGCGCCCGTCCGCAGGGTGAAAAAGAGCTGGCCCAGCTGCGCGCCTTCGCGAAAGCGGAGTTCGGCGTGGACGAGCTTCAGCCGTGGGATATCGCGTACTACAGCGAAAAACAGAAACAGCATCTCTACAGCATCAGCGACGAACAACTGCGTCCGTACTTCCCGGAAAACAAAGCCGTTAACGGCCTGTTCGAGGTGGTGAAACGCATCTACGGCATTACCGCGAAAGAGCGTACCGACATCGACGTCTGGCATCCGGACGTGCGCTTCTTTGAGCTGTATGACGAGAAAAATGAACTGCGCGGTAGCTTCTACCTCGATCTCTACGCGCGTGAGAACAAGCGCGGCGGGGCGTGGATGGACGACTGCGTGGGCCAGATGCGTAAAGCGGATGGTTCCCTGCAAAAACCGGTCGCCTACCTGACCTGTAACTTCAACCGTCCGGTGAGCGGCAAACCTGCGCTGTTTACCCACGATGAAGTGATCACCCTGTTCCACGAGTTCGGTCACGGCCTGCACCACATGCTGACCCGCATCGAAACCGCTGGCGTCGCCGGTATCAGCGGTGTGCCATGGGATGCGGTCGAGCTGCCTAGCCAGTTTATGGAAAACTGGTGCTGGGAGCCGGACGCGCTGGCGTTTATCTCCGGTCATTACGAAACGGGTGAACCGCTGCCGAAAGAACTGCTGGATAAAATGCTGGCAGCGAAAAACTACCAGGCGGCGATGTTTATCCTGCGCCAGCTGGAGTTCGGCCTGTTCGACTTCCGCCTGCACGCCGAGTTCAGCCCGGAGCAGGGGGCGAAAATCCTCGAAACCCTGGCTGAGATTAAAAAGCAGGTTGCCGTTATTCCAGGGCCAACCTGGGGACGCTTCCCGCACGCGTTCAGCCATATCTTCGCAGGCGGGTACGCCGCAGGCTACTACAGCTACCTGTGGGCCGACGTGCTGGCGGCGGATGCCTTCTCGCGCTTCGAAGAAGAGGGGATTTTCAACCGCGAAACCGGTCAGTCGTTCCTCGACAACATCCTGACCCGCGGCGGTTCAGAAGAGCCTATGGAATTGTTCAAACGCTTCCGTGGCCGCGAGCCTCAGCTGGATGCGATGCTGGAGCATTACGGAATCAAAGGCTGATTGCTACGTGAAGATCTGCTTAGTAGATGAAACAGGCGCCGGGGACGGCGCCTTATCTGTTCTGGCGGCCCGCTGGGGGCTGGAACATGATGAAGACAACCTGATGGCGCTGGTGATGACGCCGGAACATCTGGAGCTGCGCAAGCGCGATGAGCCAAAGCTTGGCGGGATTTTTGTCGATTTTGTCGGCGGCGCGATGGCGCACCGGCGTAAGTTCGGCGGCGGTCGCGGCGAAGCGGTGGCCAAGGCGGTTGGCATTAAAGGGAGCTATCTTCCGGACGTGGTGGACGCCACGGCGGGGCTGGGGCGCGATGCGTTTGTGCTGGCCTCGGTGGGCTGCCGGGTGCGGATGCTGGAGCGTAATCCGGTTGTCGCCGCGCTGCTCGACGACGGGCTGACGCGGGGCTATGAGGACCCGGAAATCGGCCCGTGGTTACAGGAACGTTTACAACTTATTCATGCCTCCAGCCTGACGGCGCTCACCGACATCACCCCGCGCCCGCAGGTGGTTTATCTCGACCCCATGTTCCCGCATAAGCAGAAAAGCGCGCTGGTGAAGAAAGAGATGCGGGTGTTTCAGTCGCTGGTGGGGCCGGATTTAGATGCCGATGGCCTGCTGGAACCGGCTCGTCAGCTGGCGACGAAGCGTGTGGTGGTGAAGCGGCCGGACTATGCGCCGCCGCTGGCGGACGTTGCGACCACTAACGCGGTGACCACGAAAGGGCACCGGTTTGATATTTATTCGGGTACGCCGGAATAGAAAAAGCCGGGTGGCGGCTTCGCCTTACCCGGCCTACATCCTCGATCTATTCCCTCTCCCTTTGGGAGAGGGTTAGTGAGGGGAATTTAACGCACTTACTCGTCTTCTTCGTCACGCAGTGGAACAATCAGCATATCCACGTGAACGGTGTTAATCAGCTGGCGCGCGGAAGACATCAGTTTGCTCCAGAAGTCCTGATGGTGACCACATACCACCAGGTCCATATCGTATTTCTTAATCGCATCAACCAGCACCTGGCCCAGATCGCCGCTACCGCTTAAGGTTTCAGTGATCGGATAGCCCGCGTTGGTAGAAAGCTCGCTCAGCGCGTGGTGAGTCTCTTCGGAGATGCGTTTCTGCATATCGCCGAGATTCACGTCGATCAGACCGGTGTAGAGGTCGGAGTAATTCACATCAACGTGAATCAGCGAAACTTTCGCGTTGTAGGGACGTGCCATGGATACTGCTTTATCAACCAGCACTTTACTCTCCGGGGAGAGGTCTACCGCGATAAGAATGTGTTTGTAAGCCATAGTGTTACTCCTTCCTTAAGTTATCGATGACTAAATGGGAAAGCCGTCGTCTGATGCTTTCATTACGGCCCAGTTAAACATATTTTTCAAGCTTTGGTGTTGATAACGATTAACCTTGTGGCAAAAAAATTAACGGATCTCCTACACTATTTAATGAGCCGTTCGGATATTAAAACGCGAACCGGATCGACTTTTGGTCATTCTTTCACTGAACTGTCTGTCAGGGCATTGGGGTGCGGTAGCTCAGGAGCCTTGCTTCGTGGGCGGACGCCGGGGAGGATGTATGATTAGCACCGTCGCATTGTTTTGGGCGTTATGCGTGGTTTGCATAGTGAATATGGCGCGCTACTTCTCATCGTTACGTGCGCTGTTAGTGGTACTTCGTGGTTGCGATCCGTTGCTTTATCAGTATGTGGACGGTGGAGGGTTCTTCACCTCGCACGGACAGCCCAGCAAGCAGATGCGTCTGGTGGGGTATATCTACTACCAACGCTACCGCGATCACCACGATGAAGAGTTTATCCGTCGCTGCGAGCGCCTGCGTCGTCAGTTCATTTTGACCAGCGCCCTCTGTGGTCTGGTTGTGGTGAGTATGATTGCGCTGATGATTTGGCACTGAGCATAAAAAAAGCGGGCCAGTTTCCTGACCCGCTTTTTTGTCGCCTTCAGCCGATTAAATCAGCTTCAGCGAAATCCAGTACAGACCGCCAGACAGCAGGATGGACGCCGGGAGGGTGAACACCCAGGCCATCAGGATGTTGGTCACGGTTTTACGCTGCAAACCGCCGCCGTCAACAATCATTGTACCTGCCACGGACGAAGAGAGTACGTGGGTGGTGGAGACTGGCATACCGGTGTAACTCGCCAGACCGATAGATACCGCTGCCGTCATCTGCGCGGACATACCCTGCGCATAGGTCATGCCTTTCTTACCGATCTTCTCGCCGATGGTGGTCGCCACACGACGCCAGCCAATCATCGTACCGATACCCAGCGCCAGCGCGACCGCCATGATGATCCAGATTGGCGCGTACTCAATGGTATTGAGCATATCGCCTTTCAGTTTCTTCAGCAGACGTTGGTCGTCAGCATTAACCTCTGGCAGCTTCGCGACTTTATCGGTCACGTCGGAGATACAGAGCATGATGCGACGCAGCTGACCACGCTGTTCAACAGCCAGTTTGTCATAGCTTTCGATATCGGCCAGCATGCCTTTCGCACGTTCCAGCGCGTTAATCGCGTTTGCCGGATGGCAATGGAACTCGCCCGGTGCCGTCGTTGCGCCTGACTCGGGAGAAGGAATCAGCTGGTCCACGCCGGTCGCTTTCTTCAGCAAATCAGGATGCTGCTGGAAGTAAGTCTCAACGTTGTTTACCGCATCACGGGTACGGGTGATTTCGTAACCGGAGGCGTTCATGTTAACCACGAAGCCCGCCGGTGCGACGCCAATCAGAACCAGCATCACCAGGCCGATACCTTTCTGACCATCGTTCGCGCCATGAGAGAAGGCGACGCCGATAGCGGAAATGATCAGCGCGATACGCGTCCAGAACGGCGGCTTTTTCTTGCCGTCTTTCTTCTCACGCTCTGCTGGCGTCAGGTGGATACGCGCACGTTTTTTCGTGTTGCTCCAGTAGCGACGCAGGATGAAAATCAAGCCACCCGCCACCACCAGACCGACGATAGGGGAGATGATCAGAGAGCCGAAAATGCCGAGAACTTTCGGGATATTCAGCGCATCAACGACGGAGGTCCCGGTCATCAGGGCATTGGTTAACCCGATACCGATAATCGCGCCGATGAGGGTGTGAGAGCTGGATGCCGGCAGGCCGAAATACCAGGTACCGAGGTTCCAGATAATCGCAGCAAGCAGCATAGAGAACACCATGGCCAGGCCATGACCGGAACTCACGTTAAGCAGCAGATCCGTTGGCAGCATATGCACAATGGCATACGCAACGCTCAGTCCGCCCAGGAGGACACCAAAAAAGTTAAATACCGCCGCCATAACAACCGCAAGCTGCGATCGCATTGCGCGAGTGTAGATAACCGTTGCTACTGCGTTTGCAGTGTCGTGGAAGCCGTTGATCGCTTCGTAAAACAGCACAAAAACCAGAGCAAGCAATAATAAAAGCCCGGTATGTAAATCCAGGCCGGCAAACAAATGTAGCATAGGACGTTACGCCATTTTGAGGACATGAACGCGGCGCATTATCCAGGACAAATGCGCAACGGGCAAAGTGAAATATAGACTTTTTTTGACATACCACCTGATTTGAGAAATGTGCCTTAAAGGATAATCTTTAAATATCAATGAAATGGCTTTGTAATATCTTTTTACGCTGGTGCGACCACTGAGGAAACTTTACAATCCGCGGCAGTTAACGAAGAGGATTTTGACGTGGAAAGGTTTGATGCCGTAGTAATTGGCGCCGGTGCGGCGGGTATGTTTTGTGCGGCGATGGCCGGACAAGCGGGTCGTCGCGTGCTGCTGCTGGATAACGGAAAAAAGCCTGGCCGCAAGATCCTGATGTCTGGCGGTGGGCGCTGCAACTTTACTAATCTTTATGTCGAGCCTGCGGCCTATTTGAGCCAGAACCGCCATTTTTGCAAATCTGCGCTGGCGCGCTATACCCAGTGGGATTTTATCGAACTGGTGGGTAAACACGGTATCGCGTGGCATGAGAAGACGCTGGGACAGCTGTTCTGCGACGACTCCGCGCAGCAAATTGTCGATATGCTGGTGGCCGAGTGCGAGAAAGGCGGCGTAGTAATGCGCCTGCGCACCGAAGTGCTGGACGTCGCCCGTGACGAGCAGGGCTACACGCTGCAACTCAACGGTGAGACCGTCAGCGCCGATAACCTGGTGATCGCCAGCGGCGGCCTCTCGATGCCGGGGCTGGGCGCCTCACCGTTCGGCTATAAAATTGCCGAGCAGTTTGGCCTGAAGGTACTGCCCACCCGCGCCGGGCTGGTACCGTTCACGCTGCATAAGCCGCTGCTGGAGCAGCTTCAGACACTCTCCGGCGTGTCTGTACCGTCGGTCATTACGGCCGAAGACGGCACGGTGTTCCGCGAAAACCTGCTCTTTACCCATCGTGGACTCTCGGGGCCGGCGGTATTGCAGATCTCCAGCTACTGGCAGCCGGGGGAGTTTGTCTCCGTAAACCTGGTGCCGGACTGCGATCTGGACGCCTTCCTCAACGAGCAACGCGCCGCGCACCCGAATCAAAGCCTGAAAAATACCCTGGCGATGCAGTTGCCGAAGCGTCTCGTGGAGTGCTTGCAGGTGTTAGGGCAAATTCCGGATGTTGCGCTCAAGCAGCTCAACAGCCGTGAGCAGGAAACGCTGGTGGAGACGCTGACGAACTGGCGCGTACAGCCAAACGGCACCGAAGGCTACCGCACGGCGGAAGTGACGCTGGGCGGCGTGGATACAAACGAACTCTCATCCCGCACGATGGAAGCCCGCAACGTGCCGGGTCTTTATTTCATTGGTGAAGTGATGGACGTGACCGGCTGGCTCGGCGGGTATAACTTCCAGTGGGCGTGGGCCAGTGCCTGGGCATGCGCGCAAGCGCTGGCTGAAAAGAACGGTTAATATTTATTTTTTAGCGTGATGCCTCCTTAACGGGCCCACGCTTTTTATTGTGTGCATGGTGTTTTGTCTTCTTAAAAGGGTTGTCTATGTCTGCTGCTCATCTCGGTTTCCCGACGGAAACCGTTGTTGTCTTCGTGGTGATGGCCGTTGGGGCGATGTTTATCGACCTCTTCATGCACCGTCACGATAAACCGATCTCGCTGAAAAGCGCGGTTATGTGGTCCATCTTCTGGGTCATGATGGCGATGGCCTTCGCCGGATTTTTATACGTGCACCACGGCGCGGAGATGGCCAGTCTGTTCCTGACCGGCTATGCGCTGGAAGAGGTGCTCTCCGTCGACAACCTGTTTGTGATGATGGCGATCTTCGCCTGGTTCGGCGTGCCGGATAGATATCGTCACCGCGTGCTCTACTGGGGCGTGCTCGGGGCGATTGTGTTCCGCGGTATTTTTGTTGCCATCGGCACCAGCTTGCTGAGCCTGGGGCCGTATGTTGAGGTCATTTTTGCGCTGGTCGTCGGCTGGACGGCGGTGATGATGCTGAAACGCAATGAAGAGAGCGATGAAGTAGAAGATTATTCCAACCATCTGGCGTACCGCCTGGTGAAACGCTTCTACCCGGTGTGGCCAAAAATCAGCAGCCATGCGTTTATCCTGACCCAGAAAGAGGTGGATGCCGAACTGGAGAAGCCTGAAAACAAGGATGTAATGGTAGGCCGCGTGAAGAAGGCGAAGCGCTACGCGACGCCGCTGCTGCTCTGTGTTGCGGTGGTGGAGCTGTCCGACGTGATGTTCGCCTTCGATTCCGTACCCGCAATCATTGCCGTCAGCCGTGAGCCGCTGATTATCTATAGCGCAATGATGTTCGCGATCCTCGGCCTGCGTACCCTCTACTTTGTGCTGGAAGCGCTGAAGCAGTATCTGGTGCATCTGGAGAAAGCGGTGGTGTTACTGCTGTTCTTCGTGGCGTTCAAGCTGGGGCTGAATGCGACCGACCATTTCTGGCATCACGGTTATAACATCGGCGCCACGGCAAGTCTGTTTGTGGTGCTGGGGGTACTGGCGCTGGGGATTATTGCGAGCGTGATGTTCCCGGGAAAACGTGAGGCCTGATGTACCGCTTTTCTCCCTCTCCCTGTAGGAGAGGGCCGGGGTGAGGGCACCAGGCCGCACCTAACCCTTAATCGGTGAATTTCGGCGCTTGCTCGGATGATGAAAATGCCGCCAGTGCGGATCCTGCGCCGCCGCCAGCAACTCGTGGTCGCCACGCGTGTCGCCCCAGGCGCGCAGGTGATACGCGTTCAAATCCCCATACACCTTCTCCAGCCTCGCCACCTTCTGGGCACACCGGCAGTTGTGGCCGGTGATCCGCCCGGTCAGCTTGCCGTCTTTCACTTCCAGCTGCGTGCCAATCAGCTTAATGCCGAGCTTATCGGCCCACGGCTGCAATACCAGCGCCGGGGAAGCAGAGCAAATCGTCACTTCCGCACCGGAATTGACCTCGTTGGCGACGGCCAGCACCCCTTCCGGGCGCATCAGCTTGTTCCAGTATTTTTCACAGAAGGCTTCCGCCTGCTGACGTAACCAGTGCTCATCCACCCCCGTCAGGAAGGTTTTGATCAACACCTCTTTCAGCTCATCTCGCGTCAGCTTGCGGCGCACACAGTGCAGCGTAGGCAGGGCCATGCGCACCAGACGGCCAGCAAAGTAGCGCTTGCCAAAGGCAAAGCGCAGGAACGGGATAAAACTGTCGTGGTGCGTCAACGTACCATCAAAGTCAAAGACAGAGAGCACGCTGGACTTCGCCACGGCTTCGTCGGCAATCATATTGGTCATAAATACGTCTTAGCTGAAATACACATTCTGTTCACTAGTTTACCTGCTTTACCTTCATAGTCCTTATATCAGGCCGCATTTTTTCCTGAACCTGTGGCCTGACGGGTCAAACTATGTCATCCACCACGCCACCGTCAACGCGCAGCGCCGCGCCGGAAGTCGCGGAGGCCTGCATGGAACAGACATACACCACCATATTCGCCACTTCTTCTACCGTTGCGGCGCGCTGAATAACCGAGCTGGGACGATTCTCCATCACGAACGCTTTCGCCAGCTGCTCCAGCGATTTACCGGTTCTTTCGATTTCGTCTTTCATCATCGCGGCAAAACCGTCCGACATTGTCGGGCCCGGCAGTACGCTGTTCACCGTCACGCCGCTGCCTGCCACGAACTTCGCCAGACCGCGCGCCAGCGAGAGCTGGGCGGTTTTTGTCACGCCATAGTGGATCATATCCGCAGGAATATTGCAGGCCGATTCTGACGAGATAAACACTACCCGACCCCAGCCCTTTTGTACCATGCCGGGCAACAGGGCACGGGAGAGGCGCACGCCGGACATCACGTTGGTTTGCCAGTAGCGTTCCCAGGTCTCGTCGTCGGTGGAATAAAAATCCTGCTGGCCATAGATCCCGGCGTTATTCACCAGAATATCGACGTGCGTGGCGACCCTGAGCAGTTCGTCAACGCCCTCCTGCGAGCTCAGGTCGGCGATGGCGGCACGGACCTGTACGCCAGGCACCACCTGCTGTAGCGCCTGAATGCCTTTATTCACCGAGTCGACGCTGCGTCCGTTTACGATCACTTCCGCACCGCTCTCCGCCAGCCCGCGGGCGATGGCAAACCCAATACCGCCGGTGGACGCGGTCACCAGCGCTACTTTCCCCGTTAAATCGATTTTCATCGTTCACTCCTTGTCGTTTTATGGTTCAAAACTTAAAGCGTAGCAGTTGACGATGACGGCTCCTGCTTAAAAAGGCGCAACAGCGTCTCAACCTGCTCGTCCAGCGGGCTGAGGGAGCGTTTGACGATGAGGTGCAGCGGCGTGGCGCGACGTACGCCGTGGCTGAGCGGCAGCGTTTTAAGGATGCCCTGCTGGAGCGGGGTCTGAATGCGTTCTTCCGGTAACCAGCCGTATCCAACCTGATACATCACCGCTTCGATTGCGGCATCGATAGTGGAGAATGTCCACGACTCTCCGGTGGGGTGAGTGGTGGGCTGGCTGTCTGCGATCTGAATGCGCGGCCACGGCCGTAGCATCTCGTCATTAAGCGGCGTATCCAGCGCAAACAGCGAGTGAGCGTGATGCGCGACGGCAACAAAATCGATATTCATCAGCCATTCGCCCAGGCCGGTAATGTCCTGGCGGCGGGTTAAGACCATCACGTCGGCTTCATCATTGAGCGCATCTGCGCGGCTGTTTTCCAGCACCTCGGTAAGCCGCACCTGCGTTTGCGGGTACAGCTGCTGAAACTGGCGCAAAATCGCGAACAGCCGGCTACGCGGAAAAATACTGTCTACCATCAGGTCGATACGGGTTCGCATCCCGCTGCGCAGGGTCGCAGCGCGCGTTTCAACATAGGCGAAGGCTTTCAGCAGCGGTTTAACCTGATTCAGCAACAGCTCACCCGCCGGGGTTAGCACGGCACGCCGTCCCTCTGTCATCAGGAGCGCCACGCCCAGCCGCTCCTGCAAAAGCGACAGGTTATAGCTGACCGAGGACTGGCTGCGGTAGGTCTCTTCCGCCGCCTTAGCGAAGCTGCCAGCCTCGATGACTCTCTCCAGCAAGGCCCACTGTTCGAGCGTCGTCTTGTGCATAATTAATCTAAATTTTGGATGAATTTGATTCAAACATAGCGTTATTCATTCATTTTTTGAAGGGGTACGATCGTCTCATCAAAACAAAGGAGACAGCGTATGAGCACCTTCGATAAACATGATTTAAGCGGCTTCGTCGGCAAACATCTTGTATATACCTACGATAATGGCTGGAATTACGAAATTTACGTTAAAAACGAAAACACCCTGGACTACCGTATTCACAGTGGTCTGGTGGGCAACCGTTGGGTGAAAGATCAGCAGGCCTACATCGTCCGTGTTGGGGAGAGCATCTATAAAATTTCCTGGACGGAGCCAACCGGTACTGACGTGAGCTTGATCGTGAACCTGGGCGACCGCCTGTTCCACGGCACCATCTTCTTCCCGCGCTGGGTCATGAATAATCCGGAAAAAACCGTCTGCTTCCAGAACGATCACATTCCGCTGATGAATAGCTACCGTGATGCCGGACCAGCGTATCCAACCGAAGTGATTGATGAATTTGCCACCATCACCTTCGTGCGTGACTGCGGTGCGAATGACGATAGCGTGATCAATTGCGCGGCCAGCGAGCTGCCTGCAAACTTCCCGGAAAATTTAAAATAAGATCGAGAACAACGTGAACGGGACATCGGCCATGTTGGTTTTAACCGGCATGGCCGTTTTTTATGCCGCAGGAATACCGGAGTAAGTAACCGCTTCCGCCGTTAAGGTGAAAGGCGTAGGGGTACAGACCGCCAGGCTCAGCGAGCCGAAGCGTAGCTGACTGACCGGGAGCGACTGGGCGGTGCTGTCAATGCTGACTATCTGCCACGCGCTGCCGCCACGCTGTTTGACGATTGCCTCTTTGCGTGTCCAGATGCGCCAGAATGCGGAAAGCTGCTCTTCCGGCGCTTCACGTTCCAGCTCGTCATGTTCGGTGAGGCTGAAAACGGCATTTGCCAGCGCCTGCCAGTTCTCCCGCGGGCGGATCACTTCGATATCGCAGCCCACTTCACCTTCATCGCTCATCAGCAGGGCAATATCGTCCCCGCTGTGGCTCAGGTTAAACCACAGCGGATGGCCGTTAGCGAAGGCCGGTTTTCCCTGCTCGCCGTAAATTATCTCGGGAAGGGGCGAGGGGGATAAGGTTCTGGCGAGCAGCGTCCGGCCTGCAAGCCAGGAAGCGTGTCGTGCACCCTGAGGTGCCATGTCTGCGAGCGTTGACGCCAGCGGGTCCGCGCTAAGGGTGGAGATCTTTCCCAGTACAAACTGGTACATAGTTACGCCCAGCGTTTAATGATTATCGAGGTATTGATGCCGCCAAAGGCAAAGTTATTGCTCTGAATAAATTCGCAATCAATCGGGCGGGTTTCCCCCATAATATAATCTAAAGCGCCGCATTGCTCATCCGGTTGTCTTAAATTGAGCGTCGGCGTGAACCAGCCCTCCCGCATCATATGCAGACTCAGCAAGGCTTCCAGCGCGCCGCAGGCTCCCAGGGTATGACCGAAATAACTCTTTAAGGATGAGATGGGCACGCTGTCGCCGAAAATGGCGGCGGTCGCCTGACTCTCGGCGATATCCCCGCGATCGGTTGCCGTGCCGTGGGCAGAAATGTAGCCAATGTCCTGAGGGCCAAGACCCGCCATCGCCAGCGACTGCTCCATACACACCTGCATGGTTTCACGCTGGGGCTGGGTGATGTGCGCCGCATCGCAGTTGGTGGCAAAGCCCACGATCTCGCCATAAATTGTCGCTCCGCGCGCTCTGGCGTGATCCAGTGCTTCCAGCACCAGCGTACCCGCCCCTTCGCCAATCACCAGGCCATCGCGCTGAACGTCAAACGGCGACGGCGTGGTTTTTGGCGCGTCGTTACGCTGGCTGGTGGCAAACAGGGTATCGAAAACCGCCGCTTCCGACGGGCACAGCTCTTCCGCGCCGCCTGCCACCATCACCGTCTGGTAGCCGTGACGAATCGCTTCCCAGGCGTAGCCAATCGCCTGGCTGCCAGAGGTACAGGCGCTCGAGGTGGGGATCACCCGTCCGCGCAGGCCAAAGAACAGCCCGGTATTCACCGCCGTGGTGTGCGGCATCATCTGCACATAGGTGGTGCCGGTGATGTTGTGGGTGTGCTTTTCGGTGAGCATGGAGGCAAACTCGCTGACCGGCCCGGTGCTGCCCGTCGACGAGCCGTAGGCGATGCCGGTCTGACCGTTGGTCAGCACCGCGTCGTCGATTAGTCCCGCCTGCTCCAGCGCCAGCTCGGTGGCGCGGGTAGAGAGCAGCGACACGCGGCCCATGGCGCGAATGCGCTTACGGGTATAGTGAGCGGGGAGAGTGAAGTCTTCAATCGGCGCGGCGAGCAGGGTTTGCAGGCCGTCATACGCCTGCCACTCCGTCATGGTACGCACCGCATTTTCATACTCGCGCAGACGGCGCGAGATGGTCGGCCAGTCCTCGCCGAACGCGGTGACGCCGCCCATGCCCGTAATCACTACCCGGCGGGTCATAGCATGCCTCCGTTAATCGAAATCACCTGACGCGTCACATAGCCTGCTTTATCCGACATCAGGTAACTCGCCAGCCCCGCGACCTCCTCGGCCTGGCCCATACGCTGCATCGGGATCATCGACATCGCCGCGTGCAGTGCGGCTTCGTCCATCTCGATCATGCCGGTATCGATCAGCCCCGGCGCGATGCAGTTGACGGTGATTTTGCGTTTTGCCAGCTCGGTGGCGAGCGCTTTGGTGGCGCCGATGATCCCGGCTTTCGCCGCGCTGTAGTTCACCTGCCCACGGTTGCCCATAATGCCTGACACCGACGACAGGGTGATGATCCGCCCGCCCTTGCGGGTGCCGATCATCGGCATAATGCAGGGATGAATGACGTTATAAAAACTGTCGAGATTGGTGTGGATCACGCTGTCCCAGTCATCGTCGCTGAGCGCAGGAAATGCGCCGTCGCGGGTAATACCGGCGTTACTGACCACGCCATACCACGCGCCGTGGTCAGCGATCTCCTGTTCCAGCACCGTGCGGCACTGCTCGCGGTTGCCCACGTCGAAGGTGAGTAAACGGCCCGCGCCGCCTGCCTGGACAATCGCTTCCAGCGTCTCCTGCGCGCCCGCTTCATCACGATGGTAATGCACGCCGACGGTGAAACCGTCCGCCGCAAGCTGAAGGGCGATAGCGCGGCCAATGCCTTTGCTGGCTCCAGTGACCAGTACGGATCTCATGATGGTGTTCCCTGGTTGAAAAGTGTGGTTAATTCTTCCTCGCTCGGCTGGAAGGTGTTCACGCGGCCCGTGGCGAGGGAGACACTATCCGCATGAATGGTGCACTCGAAGCTGCCAAAGCGTTCATCCTGCATCAGACGTTCGATGGTGATGGTCAGCGTGCTGCCTGCGGCAAAATGCCCTGCGTCGCACACCAGCTCGCGCGCGCCCAGCACCATGCCTAGCGCACAGTGCGGCAGCCCTTTTTGCATCCGGTGCCATTCAGACCAGACGCCCACGGTCTGGGCCATCAGCTCCAGCGCAAACCAGCCAGGCAGGTTGCCGTCCGCGTCCAGGAACGGGGCCAGAACGCCCCGTTCGTTCACCGTCACGCTGCAAACGGCGCGGTCATCGGTGACGCTTTCCACGCTCTCAAGCAGCAGCATCGGCGTGTCGTGAGGAAGATAATCCCCGGGAGGTAAGTAGTGCATCATACTCTCCCCAGCAGAAGGCTGGCGTTGTTGCCGCCAAACGCGAAGGAGTTTGACAGGATCACCGGTTTATTCAGCGGTGCGCTCTGGTGCAGTAGGCCGAAGGCGGGCAGGGTGTCGTCCGGCGCGTAGCGGGAAAAATCCTGCGGCGGCAGCGGCAGGTCTCGGGTCAGGATCAGCCAGCTCAGGGCGGCCTCGGTGATCCCCGCGGCGCCCAGCGTGTGGCCGGTAAGATGTTTCGTGGAGCTGCACGGCACGCGGTCGCCAAAGAGATCGTGGATAACCTGCGCCTCAATGCGATCGTTCAGCGGCGTGGCGGTGCCGTGCAGGTTGATATAGCCGACGTCCGCCGCCGTTATGCCCGCCTCGTTCAGCGCCTGGTTGATGGCGCGGATCGCCCCTTCGCCCTGCGGATGTGGGGCGGAAATATGGTACGCATCGCTGGATTCCCCCGCGCCCAGCAGCGCAACCTCGCCCGGCTCGCGGGTCAGCACCATCAGTGCCGCCGCTTCGCCAATGGTGATCCCCCGACGGTTGCGGCCAAACGGTTCGCACAGGGTCGGGGAGAAGGACTCCAGGCTGTTGAAGCCGTTGACCGGCATGCGGCTCAGGCTGTCGGCCCCGCCGACGATGGCGACGTCCACCAGCCCGGCGTCGATCAGGCGACGACCGCTGATGATCGCCCGCGCGCTGGAGGAGCAGGCGGTCGAAATGGTATACGCCGGGCCGTCCAGCGCAAGCCAGCTGGCGAGAAAGCGCGACGGATCGCCCAGCTCCTGCTGCGGATATTGCCACTGCGGGCTGCGCTCGCCGTTCTGCGCGCGGCGCACGTACTCATCACCCTCGTCCAGTCCGGAGGTGCTGGTGCCCAGCACAACCGCCACGCGGTCTCGCCCCACGCGCGCAATGGCTGCATCGACGGCGGGCCGGATTTGCGCAAGCGCCGCCAGCAGCAGCTGGTTGTTGCGGCTGCGATGCGCAGAAAAAGACTCGGGGACAGGGGGAAGTTCACCCTCCACGCCTCCCAGCACGGCCTCGGGTAAGCCCTGTAGCCAGCCCGCACGTTGGCGCATCCCGGGGGCCACGCCAGCGATCAGGTTCGCCGCTATTTCATCAGCCGAGTTGCCGAGCGCGTTGACCATGCCAACGGCAGAAAGGTAAATCATCTCAGTCACCCAGATATTGAATGGTGATGTGGTAGTGAAAAGCGTGCTGCACAATGCTAATCGGTTCGCGCCTGCCGTTACGGTTCAGGTAGGCAATTTCCGTGACCAGCTTGCCATCGGGGTTGCGCAGTTCGCGTCTGGTGTCAGTATCGTTCAGCGTCCAGCCTTTCGGCAACTGCGGCTGCCAGGCGCTGAGCGGCCAGTGGCTCAGCATCACGTCGGCCAGCACCTGGCTGGCGGGCGGCAGCTGCGGCATCACAACCGACTGCTCGGTGTGGATCCCGGTGTCGTCGTAGGTGGCGAGGAACAGGCGGATCCCGACGGAGGAGAGGCCGGCAAGCGTCACTTTATTTCCGTCGGCGTTCAGCATCACCAGCAGCGACTGGGTCTGGCCTTTAAAACTGCCGGTAAGCAACTGCTGCGAGCGGATGGCAGGCGTGATGCCCGGCGGGGGCAGCGTGACGCGGGTGCCGGGCTGGAGCCAGGCCTGAGGGCGCGCGTCATCGCGGTTCGTCGTATGGCTACACCCCGCCAGCAACAGGGCCATCATCACTGCCGCCAGGCGAATGAAACGGGTCATGGTAAGTTCTCTTTGTTAGACGGCATCGCCAGCGGGGCGAGCAGGAACGCGGTGAAGATACCGCTCACCAGCACAATGCCAAAGCTGCTGATGGCCTGAGTGGTGCTAAATACCAGCATCCCCAGCGTCAGCAGGGTGGTCATCATGGCGAGGGTAATCGCCAGCATGGAGGTCAGCGGCGTGCCGCGCGGGTTGCTGAAAAACAGCGTGTAGTTGATGCCAATGCCGAGGACCAGCACCAGCGCCAGCAGGGAAAACAGGTTCACCGGATGGCCCGTCACGGCCAGCGCCGCCAGCCCGCCGCCCAGCGACAGCACGGACGGCACCAGCGCCACCAGCCCTTTTCGCCAGCCGAGACGTAGCATCGCGCCGCCGGCAATCACCGCCAGCGCCACGCCCAGCAGCCCCGACAGCAGCGAGCGGTAGAGCGCAAACAGGCTGTCGAAGCTGGCCTTACGGTCAACCCAGACGACCCCGGGATGGCGGGTGGCCAGCTCACCGAGCGCGGCGCTGTTTCTGACGCCATCGACCGGGACCAGCACACCGCTTTTGCCGTCCGGCAACGTCAGCCACAGCAAACGCCAGCCCTCGCTGGCCGGGCTGGCGAGCCACGCTTCCACGCTGACAGGCATGGCGTTCAGATTCGGGGCGACGGCATTCAGCCCCGTGCTTTGCAGCATTTTCGTCACCGTCGGCGCGGCGTTACGCAGAAGTTGCAGATCGCTGTTCTGCCGCGCCAGCGAGTTCAGCGGCAGGGTGCGCCAGCGGGTTAATTCTCCGGCTTTTTGCGCCTGCGCCAGCGCCGGGGTAAACGCCTCCAGCCGCTCCAGCGTTTCCTGAGCCGACGCGCCGTACACCACGAACCACTTCTGATCGACATTTTGCCCGGTCAGGGCGGTGATGGTTTTTTCCTGCGCCAGAATGTCCTGCGGCAGCGCCTGAAGCCGGGCGATATCGTCATCCACCCGCAGGCTGGCGATCCCGATGGCGGAGAGCAGCGCCAGTGCTACCGGCAGCCCGACGGAGAGGGCTTTACCGTCGCGCCAGGCGTCCAGCCAGCGCTGCATCATCCCTCTCAGGGGGATCGGGCGGACCGGCATGCCCCGGCACAGCCACGGATGCCAGAACATTACCGTCAGGCACGAGGCGCTCAGCCCTGCGGCGGCGAACACCGCCATCTGACGAATGCCGGGGAAGGGGGCCAGCATCATGAAGAGATACGCCACGACGGTGGTCAGCAGCGCCAGAAGCAGCGCGTTACGTACCTTCGCCAGGCTTTGCCAGGGCGAGTGTTCCGCGCCGTGCACCATCCGCTCCGTGAGGTAGTAAATCGTATAGTCTGCCGAGATGCCGATGATGCTCATGCTCATCACCAGCGTCATCAGGTGCAGCTCACCGAACAGCAGGAGCGTCACGACCGTCCCCGCCAGCGCGCCGATGGCAATGGAGAGCAGACTCAGCAGCAGCGGACGCACGGAGCGAAACACCGACACAATCAGCAGGATCACCCCGAGCACCGTGGCGACGCCAAGCGTGGAAATATCGTTTTTAGCCTGCTGGCTGGCGTAATCGCTGTAGAACACCGTCCCGCGCGAGAGCAGCTGCGCCTGTGGATACTGGCTTTTCAGCGTCTGCTGCAACGCGTTGAGGGTGGTCACCAGCTGGTGGGTTTGCTGCATGTCAAACGACGAGCCCGCCAGCTCGCCGTGTAGCAGATACCAATAGTTCCCGGCCGCATCTTTTGTCACCAGCCAGCCGTCCATCAGCTGCATCTTCTGGCTGTTCTTCGCCAGCGCGAGCTGCGCGCCGCGCATCAGCATCAGCGGATCGTTTTGCAGCTCCTTGCCGCTCACGCCGGAAAAGGCGGAGTAGAGCTGGGACAGGATCCACTGAGCCTGCGCTTCACCGCCGTTTTGCAGGCGGGCGCGGGTGGCCGGATCGACCAGGCCATTGCGGTGCTGCCAGAAGAAATCTCCCCAGGCCTGTTGCCCGGCGGCATCCAGCGGACCTTTTACGACACTCAGCGCCTGGCTGCGTTGCAGCAGGGTTAACCACTGCTGCGCCACGCGCGGGTCCGGCTGTTTGCCGGGGCTGACCAGCCAGATGAGCTGGCGGTCGAGGCGCTGCATAAATCCGTCGTTGAGAGCGGGAGGGATCGCGCCGAGCGTCTGTTTCGGCAGCATGGCGAGCACGCTGCTGTTCAGCCGCGCGCCAGGCAGCAGCGACAGCAGCACGCCCAGCAGGATCAGGCATACCGCGGCCCACAGCAGCGCCGGGCGCAGGGCGTTACGGTGCGGCAAAGCGCTGGCGTTCTGCATCAGTCAGGCGGGCGGGCGTCAGTTGGTGGCGGGAGAGGGCGATATCCGTCGTGTCGCCCTGCTTATCGTTCAGGCGAATGGATTCCAGATAGATCGCGCCCTTCAAATCAAGGGTGGAGAAAATCTTGTCCAGCGGCGTGGTGACGGGCGTCAGCACCAGCGACCAGCGGCCTTCGCCCAGGTCTTTGAAATCGACGCGGAAGTTCTCTTCCAGTACCTTGCGGTCGGCCTGGAACAGCGCCCGCAGCAGATGGTTGAACTGAAACATCTGCGGGTTAGTGTCGGCGGTAATGGTCTGCGGCGACTGACCGTTGACGATCTGCACCATCCGTTTGTCATCCAGCAGCAGCGTCATCGGGAACGGCGCTTTTTGATCCCACAGCAGGCCATTGTCACGGGCGATTAGCATCTCCCCCTGCGAGCGCAGGGGCTGAGGCATGTCCTTGATCGTGCGTATCTGTTCGAAGTGTGCGCGCACTACCGGTTGCTCCGCAAACCGCTGTTGCAGTTCATCCAGCGTGACCGCGTTCACCAGCGGGCTTACCAGCAGCGCGAGTAGCGTTATCCATTTCATGGCGCGATCCCCATGCGTTCGAACAGAATGGCCGGGCTGACAAAGCACATCTCCCGGCTTGCTTCTTCCACCGCCACCTGAATGGTGTAGCCGGTGGTGGTGCGTTTCCCGGTTTGCGCGTCGAAGATTTGATAGGCGATGCGCAGACGGTTTTCAACCTCTTCAATGTGGGCGCGGACGCGAATGCGCTGCTCGAAGGTCACCGCGTCGCGGTATTTCACCCGGGTATCCACCACCGGCCAGACGTAGCCGGACGCTTTCATCTGGCGATAGCCGTAATCAAACTGGTTGAGCAGCGCTTCGCGGGCAATCTCAAAGTAGCGGAAGTAGTTGCCGTGCCACACCACGCCCATCATATCGACGTCGTGGAACGGAACGGTGATTTCAACTTCAGCCGTAAAGCGGGGATCGGTCAGCACCCTTTACTCCTTCTCGTTGATCTCTGGCAGCTGCCAGAAATCGAAAAAATTAAACCAGTCGAGCGGCGACAAGAGCGCGTAATGCTCCAGCCGCTCCGCATAGCGGTCGACGGTCTGCTGTAGCGCCTGCTGGCGTTCGCCGCGCGGCAGCAGCAGCGGGTCGGCAAACGGCTCGCAGTGCAGGGTCAGCTTTCCCTGCTGACAGAGGGCAAAAATCAGCACCACCGGGCAGCGCAAAATGGACGCCAGGATAAACGGCCCCTGCGGGAACGGCGCGGGCTGGCCCATAAATTCGCTCCATATCACCCGCCAGCTGCCGCCGCGCTGCGGGGTGACGGCAATGCGATCGCCCACGATCGCCACCCATTCGCCGCGATCCAGCTTCTCTTTGATGAGGATGGCGGTCTCCGGGCCAATGTCGGTGACCGGCATCAGGTGAATGCCCGCCTGCGGCGCCATCTCCTCCATCACCTGCTTAAAACGTCTGGCGTTGTCGCTAAAGACCAGCGCGTTGATGGTTTTCGCCCCTTCGCGCTGGGCCAGCGCCCGGCAGGCTTCCACATCGCCAAGATGCGACGCGAGCAGCAGTTTGCCCTGAGGATCGTCGAGCCCCAGCGCCTCCTGCGCGCCTGGCGCAAAGACCAGATCGCGATGGAGTTTCATTTCGCCGCGCCAGCTGGCCACTTTATTCAGCATGGCATGACCGAAGCGCAGGAAGTGGGAAAAACTGTTAAGCCGTGCGGGTTGCGGCATTTGCCGCTGTGCCATCACCGTTTTAACCCGCGCCAGCCACTGCTGCGATGCCTGACGCGCAGCGCGGGCGGTTAGCCAGTAGACGGCCGTAACCGGCCACAGCAGGGCGGTAAACGCCTTACGCCCCAGCAGCTGCCAGACGCGCAGCATCAGGCGCATGCCCCATAATCCTTTCACCTCCTGCTGCTGCGCCCAGTGCTGCGAGCGGCGACGCATCAGCAGGGAAGGAATGCGCGGCAGCATGCCGAGAAACAGACGGGTATGCATCAACGAGATGCGCACATTGTCTTTCAGGGCATCGAAATGGGATACCCCGTCCGGCGGATAGGTCACGCGGGTGGGCAGAAAATAGCTGGTGTTGCCCTGCCAGTAGAGGCGCACCATCACTTCGGTATCAAAATCCATTCGCCTGCCGAGCGGCGTGGTTGCTGCAAGGCGCAAAACCGGGGCTATAGGGTAAACGCGAAACCCGCACATGCTGTCTTTCAGTTGCAGGGAGAGGGTTTCAATCCAGACCCAGACGTGCGTTATCCAGCGGCCGTACAGGCGCGAACGGGGGATCGAGTCATCGTAAACGGGCTGCCCGGAAATGAGCGCATCGGGATGGCGTTCGGCCAGCGCCAGCAGTTTGGGGATGTCTTCGATAGCGTGCTGGCCGTCAGCGTCCACCTGAACGGCGTGGGTGAAGCCGCGATCGGCGCAGTCTTTCAGCCCCTGCATCACCGCCGCGCCTTTGCCGCTGTTTTCGGCCAGCCGCAGTAGCGTGACCTGCGGACGATCCGCCGCCAGCGCTTCAAGCGTGCGGCGCGTGGTTTCATCGCTGCCGTCGTCCACCACCAGACAGGGCAGATCGAAAGGCGCCAGGCGCGCCAGCACCGAAGCCATCATCGCCCCGTGGTTATAGCACGGGATCAGCACGCAGGGACGGAAGGTTACTGACATAAGCGAATCTTCCCGCTGCTGGCGGTGTGGCGCTCGTTACCCGCATGGCGCTGGTAGCTAAAGGTCAGCATCTCGCGTTCGGGCTGCCAGGCAAGGAGCAGCGTGACCGTATTCTCCGGCAACAGCGGGGCGGCGAACTTCACGTTCTGAATACTGTGAAAACGGTAGCCCGGCGCCAGCGCGGCAGCGTAATGCATTACCCAGTCGAGCTGGGCCACGCCCGGCAGCAGCGGCTGTACGGCGAAATGTCCCTTAAACCAGAGCAGGTCAGGATCAAGATAAAAGGTTATCTCCAGATGCTGTGGATCGGGCTGGAGGCGCCCGATTTCAGGGATCTTCATGAAACAACTCCTGTAGCTGCGCAGTCACGCGCTTGTTCATGCTGTTGACCGGGATTTCATCAACGATCCGCCAGTAGCGCGGCACGGCAACCGGTTCAAGCCAGGGGCGAAGGGCGCATCGCCAGGCGAGCTCCTGCGCTTTTTTGCCCTGTTCGTGTTGCTGACGCACCGCTTCATTCAGCACCAGCAATACGCCAATGCCCTGACGCCCGCCGCGCGTCACCGTCAGCGCGGCGGCCTCGCGGATGCCGTCCAGCGCCAACAGGCGGCGCTCAATGTCATCGAGTGAAATGCGTTTATCTTCAATTTTGACCACCCGACCGCGGCGCCCGACGAGGCTGAACTGCCCGTCAGCCGTGAAGTGCAGGATATCATCCAGCACGACCCCCTCCACCTCGGGGATCAGCGGCGACATCACGCGATCGCCGTGAAACGTCACGCCGGGGAAAGGTTGCCAGCGGGTGCTTTCCTCCTGACGATAGCGCCAGGCCATTACGCCTGTTTCCGTGCTGCCGTATATTTCATCCGGCCAGACGTTGAGCCAGGCCTGAACCGCGGCGACCTCCTGCCAGGGCAGCGCGCCGCCAGCGGAGAAGAGCAGGTTGACGGGGGGCGGCGTCAGTGACGCGTCCAGCCGCTTGAGAAACGCCGGACTGCTGATGAAAAGATAGCGTTTATCGTCGGGAAGGGCTGAGAGCTGCTCGGCATAGTTGAGCAGGCTGGCGTGCAGCGGCAGGCCGAGCGCCATGGGTAAGACGACACGAAACGTCAGGCCATACAGGTGGTGCAGCACCACGGAAGCCACGACGTGACAGCCCGCCAGACGCTCGCCAAAATGCGCCGCCAGAAGACGAGCCTCACGGTCCAGGCTGACCACCGGCTTACTCACCCGCTGCGGCGTGCCGGTCGAGCCGGAGGTGTAAAGCTCGATCGTGCGCATCTCACCGATGGCAGGCAGCGGTGAAAAGGGATGGCCTGCCCGCTGAGCGGAAGCCACCCGCAGCTGTTGCCCCTGAAAATCGAGCGTGGTGTCGCTCAGGACGCCGCTGAACAGCGCCCGCTGTTCGTTAAGCTGCGCCGCCCGGCTGTGCCCGGGGAGGACCGGCGTTTTACCCGCATGCAGCGTCGCCAGCAGCGCGACAATAAACAGATAGCCGTTTTCGATGCACAGCGCCCAGCGCTCGCCATCTTCACGACGCAGCGTGTCGACCAGCTGAGTGACGTCGTGGCGCAGATCGCCAAGCGTCCAGAGATGGTCGTCCTGCCAGGCGACAGGGGTGTCGTCAGGGCGGGGCGCACTGAGCCACTGGCTAAGCGGAAGAGGGTTAAGCATCGTTTTTCTTCACCCGTTGTCGCACCAGCCACTCGCCAGCCATCAGCGTGCCCATCAGGAGATAGGCAATCATCCCGTTCCACAGCGTCCACAGACGGATATCGGCGTGTAATACGGTAAACAGCGCGATCGCCCCGTTGATAATAAAAAAGCCGCACCAGACCTGGGTAACCCGGCGCGTGTAACGTACCCCGACGGGGGAGAGGTCCGGTTCACGCAGGCGCGCCAGCCGTTCGACGACGGGCATTGCCGTCCACAGCGAACCGCCAAACACCACCAGCATCACCAGATTCACCACCACCGGATATAACAGCACCCACTGGTGCGCGTGCAGGACGTAGCTCGCCGCGCAAAGCGCTATGCCGGCCAGCGCCACGCTTACGAACAGATAACGCAGGGGGCCGCCCTGCCGACGGGCCTGGCAGACGCGCATCAGCAGCACCAGCGCCATCACGGGCAGTATCCCGTGCAGGCTATTATTCGCCAGCCCGAAGCCGATCAAAAACGGCCATGCCAGCAGCATCAGCCCCGTCAGGGCGGGAAGAACTGGAATCGAACGCACGTTACGCGTCGCGCTGAAGCTGTTCCACAACGTCCACGACGTCCTGCACCGTGCGCACCGCTTTGAAGGTTTCAGGCTTGATTTTATGGCCCGTTTTCTTTTGCAGGTGCACCACCATATCGACGGCATCAATGCTGTCGAGGTCCAGATCCTCGTAAAGACGTGCCTCAGGGGTAATATCCTCCGGGGCGATTTCAAACAGCGTAATAAGAAGCGCAGAGACTTCCTGATAAATCGTTTGTTGTTCTGTCATAGCGGTCATTCTCAGGCGCGTTGTTGATGGATAAAAGCCGCGAGCGTGGCAACGGAATAAAAGTGCTGACGCATCTCATCACTTTCGGCAGAAAGCACTACGCCGTACTGATTTTTTACCGCCAGCCCCAGCTCAAGGGCGTCGATTGAGTCCAGACCGAGGCCGTCGCCAAAGAGCGCGGCGTCTGTATCAATATCCTCTGGGGTAAGTTCTTCCAGATTCAGTGTAGAGATAATGAGATTCTTAATTTCAAGATAGAGCGCTTGCATCTTTCGTTCCTGACAAAGATTGAAGACCGGTTGTTAACTGATGCTGCATATGCCGGTTTAACTGCCTTGCTGCCAGCGCGGGTTCGTGCTGACTCGCATCATAAAAATCATGAATGTTGATGCGTTCGCGAACATCCACGGTGAAAACAGGTTTGTTGGGGGGCACGTTATACCAGCTGCTCTGTTTATCCAGCATCCGTTCGCTACAGTGGATCACCACCACGCGCACGGCGCTGTTGCAGCGAACGGCGATATTCGCCGCCCCACGTTGCAGGGTCATGACTTCCCCCACCCGGGTGCGGGTGCCTTCAGGGAAGATAAGCAGGGTGTCGCCCTGGGACAGACGCTGCTGGCTTGCGGCAAGCAGCGTGTCGGCTTCGCTGTTAATCAGATAGTCAGCCGCGCGGATCACGCCGCTGACGAACGGGTTACGCAGCAACGCGCTTTTCACCAGACAGTCGGTTTCGTTCATCACCGACGCCAGCAGAACGTAGTCCAGCAGCGAGGGATGATTCGCAATCACCAGACAGCCCCGCTCGGCGCGTAGAACGTCCAGGTTGTTGAAACGGTAATCCAGTACCCCTGCACCGCGTACCACCGCGAGGAACAGGCGAAAACTGGCAGAAATAGTACGGCGTGCCAGGCGGCGACGTTGGGTGCGGTCGCGCTGGAAAATCAGCAGCAGGTTAAACCATACCAGCGACAGCGTCAGTCCGCCGAGGCCGAACAGGGCGAAGCACAATCCGGTCATCAGCATCCGCCATAACCGATCGAGGCGGGAACGTAACCCTCTCATTGGCGCGTCCATTGCCACAGCAGGCGCTCGCCCGGCAGGGTGAACTGGCGCTCGTCCCGCAGGTAATGGCGCAGGAACTGGAGGCTTTGCGGCAGCGCGGGCTCTTCAGGCGTGCGGTTGACGTGCGTTTCACAGCTGAGCGTATTTCCGGCTTCAATCACCAGCGCCAGCGCGTAGGGCCAGACGGGCATCTGCGGTGGCAACCCGGCGTGATAAAAATCAGGCAGCAGACCGTCGAAATCCACCAGCAATACGCGGGAGTAGCCCGCATGCAGCAGGCTCAGCACGTCGCACAAGCTCTGCTGGAAGGTATCCATACCGGCGGAAACCGACGAAGAGACAACAGGCTGACGCGCGGCGATAGTGAGATTGCCGACCGCCGAGTTGTGTACCGACATGGCAAAATCGGTGGGGGAAACGGGCTGTTCTGCCGCCAGGGCCTGGAGAATACGGAAATTGCGCTCCAGCTCCCCATGACGGCTGCTGTAGACGACGGCATCGATGCGGTGTTTGCGCAGCATCATCAGGCCAAGATCGACGGCCAGCCTGCTGCCTGAATTCAGGCGGCGGGCGGTCATCATCGGCAGATCGGTCAGTTTCGCCAGCGGTGCAGCGGGATCGATGGCGTCAGACCGGCGTGACCATGCCTGCCATTCGTCGGCATCGCTGAGTCCTGGCGCTCTTGCCTGCCAGTCGATAAGGGTAAGTGTAAATTTCATCTACGCGCGTCCGCGATAAACCTGTTTCTGTGACTTTTTCTTCGCCAGCGCGATTTACTGCGCACATCGTACAATGTTGTCGTCGCGCTGGCGAATAAACGTCACTTTTGACCCTTTCCACCCGGTTATCCCGGCAAACGGCTTTTTGGCCGACCCGGACCCAGAAGAATGGCGAGTTTACTGCCTCCTTTCGTGGTTTCCATCCAGATTTTACAGACGCTGGTGAGCGGCACGGAGAGCAGCATGCCCACCGGACCCAGCAGCCATCCCCAGATCAGTAACGATAAAAACACCACCATCGTCGACATGCCCAGACGGTGGCCCATCATGCGCGGCTCAAGAATGTTACCCAGCACCATATGCACGACGAGGAACAGCGCCCCTACCAGCATGCACTCATAAAAACCGTTAAACAGGAACGCCTGGATCATCGGCGGAACGGCGGAAAGCACCGCGCCGATATTGGGTACGTAGTTCAGTAAAAACGCCAGCACGCCCCACATCAGCGCGAACTGCACGTCCAGCAGTACCAGCCCCAGCCAGACAATCACGCCGGTCCACAGGCTTAACAATGTTTTCAGCGCCAGATACTTGGATACGCCTTTCAGCGCGCGGTGCAAGCCAGCAATGTGGATCTGCGGATTGTTCAGGGCAAAACGCAGCTTATACGGCACGTGGCGCACTTCGAAAAGCATAAACACCACCGTCATCACCAGCAGCAGAATGCTGGCCATTGCCCCTGAAAGCCCGGTCATCAACGTGGTGGCGTAGGTCATCACCTTCTCGGAATCCATCCGGCGCAGCATCCGTTCCGGTGAGATATGCAGATTCACGAACGGCAACATGCGCTGAAGATCGACCAGCTTGCGCGTCAGCTCTTTATTGTACTGCGGCAGCATGGTGGAAAATTCGCTCAGCGAGGCGGCGAGCACGCCGAACAGCGCCGTCAGGACAACCAGCATCACCATCACCACAATGGTAATCGCGACCGGGCGGCTGATGCCCCGGCGTAAAAACCATGTCACCAGCGGGTTGAGCACAATGGCGAAAAACAGCGCCAGCAGAAGCTGAACAATGATATCCGCCGCCGCGTGGATACCCGCAAGGATAACCACCAGGCAGGCAAGTTTTAATAAAATATGAAGTCCGGCTTTGTCGGGCGGGCTGGCAGTCATAAGAATTCCTTTTTCCGGGGGGCGTGTTAATTGTAGTGCGCCGGATGGGCTTCGTCTGGAGCGTTAGTCTGAAAGTCGTGGCAAAAAAATGGCCCCCGGCGCAAGCGACGGAGGCCACGGCATCCCGGTGAACGATTACTGGATCACGAGGGTGTTAATGATGTTTTCAGCGGCGGTCTGCGCTTTCTGCTGATTGTCTGCCGGCAGGGTGATCTGCATGGTCAGCAGTTTATTGTCCACCTTGCCGAGCACCACGGAGGAGTACGCGGTCTGGCCTTTGGCAGAGATGATGCTGTCCAGCTGTTGCAGCGTGTGGCCTTTCAGTTCAACAGACTTGTTGGTGACCACCTGAAGCTGCGGGTCGCGGCTGCGCTGCTGATCTTCCAGGCGTTTGGCCAGCACGCCCAGATCTTCGCTGGTATCGTCACCGACGATCACAATCACCGCTTTTTGGCCGGTGGCATCGGAATAGACGTGCATATTGTTCGCCTGGGTACCCAGCTTACCGCTCTGGTCGGTCATGTCCGCGGGCAGAGAGAAACTGAGTTTGCCATCCATCAGGCTCACCGGCTGACCGGTGGCGTTGCTTTCTGCTGACGCGCCCTGAGCAGGCGTTTTGGTGTCGCTGTTATC
Source organism: Enterobacter sp. JJBC (assembly GCF_036936505.1). Lineage (NCBI taxonomy): Bacteria > Pseudomonadati > Pseudomonadota > Gammaproteobacteria > Enterobacterales > Enterobacteriaceae > Enterobacter > Enterobacter sp. JJBC. The sequence continues at coordinate 4,525,204 of NZ_CP136935.1, read as the reverse complement.
ACAGGCTGCAAGGCCAACAACCAGCAGGCCAATCCCGACATATTTAACCAGATTGCGCATTGACTTCTTCCTTTCGATAAACGGCCATAACGGCTCATTCGTTCATCTTATCACAACTGATAAAGCGAACCCTTAACCTGCCTGCAATGCGGAGATTTCAGATTTATCTGCCAGCCTTTTCAGCAGCATATTCAACAGTACGCCGTACATCGGCAGGAAGAAGACCAGGCTAATAAGCACCTTAAAGGCGTAGTCCACCAGAGCGATTTCCATCCAGTGTTCTGCCATGAAGGCGTCCGGGCTGCGCCAGAAGGCGATGAAGAAGAAGGCCAGCGTATCGCTCACGTTACCGAACAGCGTGGAGGCCGTTGGCGCCATCCACCAGCGATGGTTCTGACGCAGGCGGTTAAACACGTGGACATCGAGGATCTGCCCCAGGGCGTAGGCCATAAAGCTGGCGGTGGCAATACGCGCGACGAAGAGGTTGAAGTGCGTCAGCGCTTCGAAGCCCTGCCAGCTTCCCATGTAAAACAGCGAGGAGATGGCGTAGGAGACAAACAGTGCCGGGATCATCACCGCAAAAATAATCCGCCGCGCCAGCGGTGCGCCAAAAATACGCACGGTTAAATCCGTCGCAAGGAAAATAAACGGGAAACTGAACGCGCCCCAGGTGGTATGGAAACCAAAAATGGAGATGGGAAGCTGTACCAGATAGTTACTGGAGATGATCACCAGCAGATGAAATAGCGAAAGCCAGAACAACGCCTTGACGCGCTGCGATTGTGTAAAGGAGTTCATATTGTACCTTTTTGATTAATATTTGGGGTGAGGGAACCCAATAAAGCCGCCGCATGATACTGCTTTGACGACACTTTGCAATGGCTAATTTTCACGCAATCGTTAACCTGGTTTGCATTGGCGATAGCGGGGCGTAAACTACAGCCGTTTTTACCTGAACGAGAAGAAAATGACCGACCTGTTTTCCAGCCCAGACCACACGCTTGATGCTCAGGGCCTCCGTTGCCCGGAGCCGGTAATGATGGTGCGTAAAACCGTCCGTAACATGCAGAGTGGCGAAACGCTGCTGATCGTCGCCGATGACCCGGCTACCACCCGTGATATCCCCGGCTTTTGTACCTTTATGGAACATGAACTGGTGGCGCAGCAAACCGAGACCTTGCCGTACCGGTATTTGATTCGTAAGGGGTAAGTGCGGCCTCACGCCCGGCGGCGCTTCGCTTGCACGGGCCTACGGGTGTAGTAGGTCGGGTAAGGCGCAGCCGCCACCCGACAAGTACTCATCACAATTTCGAACCATCGTTTCAAAATTTCGCGCTTTTTGTGAGGCGCTTCACCCTCCCTTTTCCAGCCGTAGTCTAATTTTTAAGCGTCAAAAACTAAAACATCGTTTTAACGCTTATCTCACTACCCTGGAGTTGACTTAATGAAAACGACCCTCAAGCCGTTACTGGCCGCGCTGTGTCTGACTGCTTTCGCCTGCACCGTTTCTGCCCAGACCATTAAAGCCGCCGATGTGCATCCCGAAGGCTACCCGAACGTGGTGGCGGTCCAGCACATGGGTGAAAAACTCAAACAACAAACCGATGGCAAGCTGGAGATTAAGGTCTTCCCCGGCGGCGTGCTGGGGGATGAAAAGCAGATGATTGAGCAGGCGCAGATGGGGGCGATCGACATGATCCGCGTCTCCATGGCGCCGGTGGCCGCCATCCTGCCGGATATCGAAGTGTTTACCCTGCCCTACGTATTCCGCGATGAAGACCACATGCACAAGGTGATTGACGGGGATATCGGCAAGCAGATCGGCGACAAACTCACCGCCAACCCGAAATCGCGTCTGGTCTTCCTTGGCTGGATGGATTCCGGCACCCGCAACCTGATCACCAAAGAGCCGATCGTCAAACCGGACGGTCTGAAAGGGAAGAAAATCCGCGTGCAGGGCAGCCCGGTGGCGCTGGCCACGCTGAAAGCGATGGGGGCGAACTCGGTGGCGATGGGCGTCAGCGAGGTTTACAGCGGCATGCAGACCGGGGTGATCGACGGCGCGGAGAACAACCCGCCAACCTTTATCGCCCACAACTATATGCCGGTCGCCAAAAACTACACGCTGAGCGGCCACTTCATCACCCCGGAAATGCTGCTCTACTCCAAAGTGAAATGGGACAAGCTCAGCGCTGACGAACAGCAAAAGATCCTGACGCTGGCCCGCGAAGCGCAGTTCGAGCAGCGCAAGCTGTGGAATGCGTATAACGACCAGGCGCTGGCGAAAATGAAGGCCGGCGGCGTGCAGTTCCACGACATCGATAAAACGGTGTTTATCAAGGCGACAGAGCCGGTGCGCGCGCAGTATGGCGATAAGCATCAGGATCTGATGAAAGCCATCGCTGACGTTCAGTAAGCCGGAGTACGTATGTCCGAACTCTACCTGAAGTGGATGGACCGTCTGTACCTGCTCGCCATGGTGTTGGCGGGTCTCTCGCTACTGGTGATGACGATTGTGATCCCCATTGGCATCTTCTCTCGCTATGTGCTCAATCGCGGCGAATCCTGGCCGGAGCCGATCGCCATTATCTGCATGGTGACGTTTACCTTTATCGGCGCGGCGGTGAGCTATCGCGCCGGGTCGCATATCGCGGTCAACATGCTCACCGACCGCCTGCCCGCGTCGCTGCAAAGAGTGTGCGCGCGAGTGGTAGATCTGCTGATGCTGCTCATCTCCGGCCTGATGTGCTGGTACAGCTACTGGCTGTGCGTCGAGCTGTGGGAGCAGCCGGTGGCGGAGTTTCCGCTCCTGACCTCCGGCGAAAGCTATCTGCCGCTGCCTGTCGGGTCGGCCATTTTGATCCTGTTTGTGCTTGAACGCCTGCTGTTTGGCTCGCAGGAAAACCGTCCGGTCGTGCTGATCGGCAATCACAGTTAAGGGGTGAACAATGGATGCTTTTGTTTTGTTATTCACCCTCGCCATTTTGCTGGCGCTGGGGATGCCGGTGGCCTTCGCCGTCGGCTTAAGCGCCGTGGCGGGCGCGCTGTGGATTGACCTGCCGCTGGAGGCGCTGATGATCCAGATCACCAGTGGAGTGAATAAATTTACCCTGCTGGCGATCCCGTTCTTCATTCTTGCCGGGGCGATCATGGCGGAAGGGGGTATTGCCCGACGGCTGGTTAACTTCGCGTACGTTTTTGTCGGCTTTATTCGCGGCGGGCTGTCGCTGGTGAACATCGTGGCATCAACGTTCTTCGGCGCGATTTCCGGCTCGTCGGTGGCGGATACGGCGTCTATCGGCAGCGTGATGATCCCGGAGATGGAGAAGAAGGGCTATCCGCGCGAATACGCGGCGGCGGTGACGGCCAGCGGGTCGGTGCAGGCGATCCTGATCCCGCCCAGCCACAACTCGGTGATTTACTCCCTGGCGGCAGGGGGAACGGTTTCCATCGCCACGCTGTTTATCGCGGGCGTGCTGCCGGGCCTGCTGCTGGGCGTGAGCCTGATGGTGCTCTGCCTGTGCTTCGCCCGCAAGCGCGGCTATCCGAAGGGGGACAAAATCCCGTTCAGGCAGGCGCTGAAAATCATGCTCGATGCCCTGTGGGGGCTGATGACGGTGGTGATTATCCTCGGCGGGATCTTGTCCGGGATATTCACGGCGACCGAATCTGCCGCCGTGGCCTGCCTGTGGGCGTTTTTCGTCACCATGTTTATCTACCGCGACTATAAATGGAGCGAACTGCCGAAGCTGATGTGCCGCACGGTGAAAACCGTCACCATCGTGATGATTTTGATTGGCTTTGCCGCGGCGTTTGGCGCGGTAATGACCTACATGCAGCTGCCGATGCGCATCACCGAATTCTTCACGTCGCTCTCCGATAACAAATACGTGATCCTGATGTACCTCAATATCATGCTGCTGCTGATTGGCACGCTGATGGACATGGCGCCGATCATCCTGATCCTGACCCCGGTGCTGCTGCCGGTGACCAATGCACTGGGTATCGACCCGGTGCATTTCGGGATGATCATGATGGTGAACCTGGGGATTGGGCTGATCACGCCGCCGGTCGGATCGGTGCTGTTTGTGGCGAGCGCGGTGAGTAAGCAGAAGATCGAGCACGTGGTGCGGGCGATGCTGCCGTTTTACGGTATGTTGCTGGTGGTGCTGGGGATGGTGACGTACATCCCGGCGATTTCATTGTGGTTGCCGGGGCTGCTAGGGATGCAGTGATGCGTGCGGCCTGATGCCCTCACCCCGGCCCTCTCCTGCGGGGAGAGGGGGCAAACACGAGAAACGGCAACCCGGTTGCCGTTTCACTTTTACCTTTGGCGCAACAGCCGCAACGCGTTCGCCGTAACCAGCACTGTCGCCCCCGTATCCGCCAGCACCGCCAGCCACAGTCCGGTCATGCCGAGCAGCGTGGTGACCAGGAAAATCCCCTTCAGACCCAGCGCAATGCCGATGTTCTGCCGAATATTGGCCCGCGTCGCCCGCGCAAGATCTATCATCTGCGCCAGCCCGGTCAGGCGGTTGTGCGTCAGCGCCGCGTCGGCGGTCTCCAGCGCCACGTCGGTGCCGCTGCCCATCGCAATGCCGATGGTGGAAGCTTTCATTGCCGGGGCATCGTTTATCCCGTCCCCGACCATCGCCAGCGGGGCGTTGCTGTTCAGCTCGGTTACCGCGCTGACTTTATCCGCAGGCAGCAATCCGGCCTTAAACGCCAGCCCCAGCTCACCGGCAATCGCCGCCGCCGCGCGCGGATTATCGCCGGTCAGGATCACACCCTGTACTCCCAGCCTGTGCAGCGCGTCGACGGCGTCTTTCGCATCGTCGCGCAGGGTGTCGCGCAGCGCCAGCATGCCCATCGGTACACCGTCCTGCATCACGGCAACGACCGTCTGCCCGGCCTGCTCCAGCGCCTCAACCTGTGGAGTAGAGCGCGAGTCCGCCGCGGCAATCAGCACTTTTTTGCCTTCGACCACAGCCTCAATCCCTGACCCGACCAGCGCTCGCTGGGCGGTTGCCGGAGGGATGTTCAGCCCGCGCGACTGCGCTTCTCGCACAATCGCCTGCGCCAGCGGGTGAGTGGAGCCTTGCTCCACGGCGGCGGCCAGCGTCAGCAGATCGTCTTCACTGACATCCTGCGGATACACGCCGGTCACCTGCGGTTTGCCGACGGTGAGCGTTCCGGTTTTGTCGAAGGCAACGTGCCGGATCTGGCTCAGTTGCTCCAGCGCCGCGCCGCCCTTAATCAACGCCCCGCGACGTGCCGCTGCCGCCAGCCCTGAGGTAATCGCCGCCGGGGTGGAGATCACCAGTGCACACGGACAGCCTATCAGCAGCAGCGTCAGCCCTTTGTAAATCCAGCCCTCCCACGGCGCGCCGAAGCACAGCGGCGGGACGACGGTGACCAGCAGCGCCACCAGCATGATGGCGGGGGTGTAAATCCGGCTGAAGCGATCGATAAAGCGTTCTACCGGCGCGCGGCGCTCCTCGGCCTCTTCAATCAGCCTGAGGATGCGGTCGATGGCGCTGTCGCCCGGTTCGGAAAGGACCGTCAACTGCACCAGTCGGTCGACGCTGGTGGCGCCCGCAGGCACCTTTTCACCCGCCGCGCGCGCAACCGGGATGGATTCCCCGGTCAGGGCACTTTCGTCAAAACTTGCGGTGGCGGTAATGAGGGCCCCATCGGCTGGCAGACGTCCGCCTGCGGGCACTTCAATCACGTCGCCCGGGCGCAGGGTGTTGATGGCGACCGTTTCACGCTGACCATGAATAACCCGCGTGGCGGTTTCCGGCTTCAGCGCCATCAGCGCGCTCACCCCTTTACGCGCCCGGCTCGCCGCCCAGCCCTCAAGGCGTTCGCCAATTAAGAACAGCAGCAGCACCATCGCCGCTTCCGCCGTCGCGCCAATAAACAGCGCCCCGATAGCCGCCACGCTCATCAGCGTTTCGATGGCAAACCAGCTGCCGCTTCTCATCAGACGCAGCGCCTGACGCGCAATCGGGAACAGGCCAACCAGCGTGGTGGCGATAAACGCCAGGTTGCCGAATGGGTGGTTGATCTGCTCCAGCCCCCAGCTCAGGGCCATCATGATGATGAGGGTGATAAGGGGCAGATTTTCTTTTAGCGGGGACGTTTTTTCTGCGGGCGCCGTTTCGCTGCGCAGGGTATAACCCGCTTTGCTGACGGCGGCTTCAACCTGTCTGCTGACGTCGTTTTCGGCGCTGACCAGCAGCTTTTCGGTAGCGAACAGCACCTGAACGTGATTCACGCCTGGCACCTGCTTCACCGCATTTTCCACTTTGCGGGCGCAGGCCGCGCAGTCCATGCCGTTGACCACCCAACTGTAGCGGTTGCCGCTTTCAGGCAGCGCTTCGGTCTGGGTTTCGCACGCGCCCTCGCAGCAGCAGTCCTCTTTTGGCGGAACCGGGCTGAGCTTAAGTGCCGAGAATTGGGGAACTTTTTTAGGTGTTTCTGGAGTCGACATGGCAGTCTCCGGTAATGATAATTTTCTCATTAACCGCAGCATACACTCTGGAGTCGACTCCAGAGTCAAGCGTTATTTAGATATACAGCGAACGCACAATCAGGAAGTGTCCGGCAAAGTAACAGGCGGCGGAAATCGCATTATCCGCACGGAAGCGGCGACGATAGTGGCTGCCCAGCCAGACGATATTACCCAACAGCAACAGTGCGGCACCGAAGAACGCAGACATTGCAGGCGCCGTCGGACGGAAGAACCACAGCTCGCCCGCCAGCCACACCATCACCAGCGTCATAGCGATAAACGTACAGACCGGCAGACGCATCTCTTCCAGACGCGACCAGATCACCGCGATCAGCAGGGCGCCAATCACCAGCAGCACCAGCGGCAGCGGCCAGAAGAAGGAGAGCGTCATCTGGCTGGCAAAGTAGATGGTATAGAGCAGATGTGACAGGAAGAACGCCCCCACGGCGTACAGCAGGCGCTGACGCGGCAGCAAGGTTAAGGCATCGCCAATCAGGGAAGCACACAGCCCCGCGAGGACAAGATAGCTAACGGCGTTAAACATCGGGGCCTGCCAGGCAAGCAACAGCAGGAGTAATAGCGTGACGGGTTTAAATAACCAGCGCTGCCAGGCTGGGCCACGGTAGGACGCATCGACGTAAAGCCATGCGGAAAAACAGACAGCGATAAATGACCAAAGCATATTAACTCCCTGTAACTGTTGAGGCTGAATGATCAGTTCCTGATCCAGTGTAGTGACGCGAGCGGGCGTTTGGCAATGCCGGGGCAGGCGAGGTATCCTGAATTCCGCATAATCTGATGGGATTTTTCAATGAGCAAGATGCCGCTGTTTTTCATTATCGTGGTGGCGATTATCGTCATTGCCGCCTCGTTCCGCTTCGTGCAGCAGCGCCGCGAGAAGGCGGATAACGATGCCGCGCCGCTGATGCAAAAGCGTGTGGTGGTGACGAACAAACGCGAAAAGCCGCTCAACGACCGCCGCTCGCGCCAGCAGCAGGTGACGCCTGCGGGCACAGCGATGCGTTATGAAGCGAGCTTTAAGCCGGAAACCGGCGGGCTGGAGATGACCTTCCGCCTGGAGGCGCAGCAGTACCATCAGCTGACGGTGGGAGAGAAAGGCACGTTGAGCTATAAAGGGTCGCGTTTTGTAGGTTTTAGGGCTGAATAATGCACGATCGGTCCCCTCTCCCAGTGGGAGAGGGTTAGGGTGAGGGCATCACACCGCACCTTACTTCTTCACCTGCGCCTTAAACTTCTTCATCCACACCAGCAGCTCAAATACGCCGAAAATAAACACCCGCAGCTGCTGCCAGCCGGTCATCGGTGGGCTATCTTTCGGCAGTCCGTTTTTCAGCATCACCATCTGTAAGGCATGCATGAACGCGGTAAAAATCAGCGCCACGTTAATGAAGATATTCAGCGGACGCGGGAACGGGTGCACCAGATTCAAAATCAAAAATGCCCAGACGCCCAGCATCAGCAAGCGCCCTACGTTAATCAGTACTGGCATCGGATCCTCCTTGTGCCTGACGGTGATACAGACGATAAGCCACCTGGCCGGCGACCTTCTCGCGGTGCAGATCCCAGTGAACGGGAACGGGCGGCAGACCATTTTCCACTTCGCTTTCAACGTAAATCAGCGCGTCATCCGCCAGCCAACCATTTTGCTCCAGCAGGGATAGCGTCTCTTCCAGCAGCCCTTTACGGAACGGCGGGTCAACAAACACCACGTTGTACGGCGTCCCCTGTTGGGCGAGGAAGCTCAGCGTGTTGGTATTCACCACTTTGGCGTTGGTTGCCTTCAGCGTAGCCAAATTTTGCTGCAACGTCTGCGCGACGCCGCGCTCCATCTCCAGCAGCGTGGCGCTGGCAGCATAGCGCGACAGCGCTTCCAGCCCTAATGCACCGCTTCCGGCGAAGCAGTCCAGGCAGTTGGCGTCTACCATAGACGGGGCGAGCCAGTTAAACAGCGTCTCGCGAACGCGGTCCGTGGTGGGGCGTAAACCGGGGCTGTCCGGCACCGGTAATTTCCGGCCTCGCCACTGACCGCCGATAATGCGAATTTGACCGGCCGGGGCGCGGGTGGGTTTCTTCATCTCAGGAAAGCTCTGTTAACCATAGCCCTGCGATTGCGGGCGGTGATGTCAATTAAGTAAAGTGTTAGACTATTTCATCATTTTTTTAGCTTCCCTGTATATAGCGCCGCGAGGAGTGTAGTCGCAGATGGCAAAACAAAAAAAACGTGGCTTCTTTTCCTGGTTGGGTTTCGGTGAAAAAGAGCAAGAAACAGAACAGAAAACCGAAGAACAGCAGGTTGTAGAAGAGCAGTCACAGCCTGAAACGCCTGTCGAAACCGCTGCGGTTGTCGAAGCGGAAGAGCCAGCGCACAGCAAAGAAGAGATTGAATCCTTTGCTGAAGAGGTGGTTGAGGTTACTGAACAGGTTCAGGAGAGCGAAAAACCAGAGCCGGTTATCGTTGAAACCCTTACCGAAGCGCCGCAGGCCGCTATCGAACACGAAGCGCTGCCGCTGCCGGAAGAGGTGAAAGCTGAAGAGGTTTCTGCCGAAGAGTGGCAGGCCGAAGCGGAAACCGTTGAAATCGTTGAGGCGGTGGAAGAAGAGGCGGCACTTGAGCCAGAGCTGACCGACGAAGAGCTGGAAGCTCAGGCGCTGGCGGCGGAAGCGGCTGAAGAAGCGGTAATCGTCGTGCCGGTGGAAGAGCAGGTCGAAGAAGAGATCGTTCAGGAGCAGGAAAAACCGACCAAAGAAGGTTTCTTCGCGCGCCTGAAGCGCAGCCTGCTCAAAACCAAAGAAAACTTAGGTTCCGGATTTATCAGTCTGTTCCGCGGCAAAAAGATCGACGACGATCTGTTTGAGGAGCTGGAAGAGCAGCTGCTGATTGCGGACGTGGGCGTGGAAACCACCCGGAAGATCATCGCCAACCTGACCGAAGGGGCGAGCCGCAAACAGCTGCGTGACGCCGAGGCGCTGTACGGCCTGCTGAAAGACGAGATGGGTGAAATTCTCGCAAAAGTTGACGAACCGCTTAATATTGAAGGCAAAATGCCGTTTGTTATCCTGATGGTTGGCGTCAACGGCGTGGGTAAAACCACCACCATCGGCAAGCTGGCGCGCCAGTTTGAGCAGCAGGGCAAATCGGTGATGCTGGCGGCGGGCGATACCTTCCGTGCGGCAGCGGTGGAACAGCTCCAGGTGTGGGGCCAGCGCAACAATATTCCGGTCATTGCTCAGCACACCGGCGCGGATTCCGCGTCCGTGATTTTCGATGCCATCCAGGCGGCGAAGTCGCGTAACGTGGACGTGCTGATTGCGGATACCGCGGGGCGTTTGCAGAACAAATCGCACCTGATGGAAGAGCTGAAGAAAATCGTTCGCGTCATGAAGAAGCTGGACGAAGATGCACCGCATGAAATTATGCTGACTATCGACGCCAGCACCGGACAGAACGCCATCAGCCAGGCGAAGCTGTTCCATGAAGCGGTAGGACTGACCGGGATCACGCTGACCAAGCTGGACGGCACCGCGAAAGGCGGGGTGATCTTCTCCGTGGCCGACCAGTTCGGCATTCCTATCCGTTACATCGGTGTGGGCGAGCGTATTGAGGATTTACGTCCGTTTAAAGCGGACGACTTTATTGAGGCACTATTTGCCCGAGAGGACTAACAATGATTCGCTTTGAACACGTCAGCAAGGCCTATCTCGGCGGGAGACAAGCGCTACAGGGGGTGACATTCCACCTCCAGCCAGGCGAGATGGCATTCCTGACCGGCCATTCCGGCGCGGGGAAAAGTACCCTGCTCAAGCTGATCTGTGGGATCGAGCGGCCAAGCGCCGGGAAAATCTGGTTCAGCGGCCATGAAATTAGCCGTCTTAAGAACCGTGAAGTGCCGTTCCTGCGTCGTCAGATTGGCATGATTTTTCAGGATCACCACCTGCTGATGGATCGCACGGTTTTCGATAACGTCGCGATCCCGCTGATTATTGCCGGCGCCAGTTACGATGATATCCGCCGTCGCGTTTCGGCGGCGCTGGATAAGGTCGGGCTGCTGGACAAAGCGAAGAACTTCCCAATCCAGCTCTCAGGCGGTGAGCAGCAGCGCGTGGGTATCGCCCGTGCGGTGGTGAACAAGCCTGCCGTTTTGCTGGCGGATGAACCGACCGGTAACCTGGACGATGCCCTCTCTGAAGGGATCCTGCGTCTGTTTGAGGAATTTAACCGCGTGGGGGTCACGGTACTGATGGCGACGCACGACATGGGGCTGATCTCCCGCCGTTCGTACCGTATGCTGACCCTGAGCGATGGGCATTTGCACGGAGGCCACGGTGAACAAGCGTGATGCAATGAACCAGATTCGGCAGTTCAGCAACCGGTTTGACCGTTTCCGCAAGCCTCAGGGCGGTGGTGACGGCAATCGCAATGCGCCTAAGCGTGCCAAAGCGACACCGAAACCGAACTCCCGCAAAACCAACGTCTTTAACGAGCAGGTGCGGTATGCCTTCCAGGGCGCGTTGCAGGATCTGAAAAGCAAACCGCTGGCGACGTTCCTGACGGTGATGGTGATTGCCATCTCCCTGACGCTGCCCAGCGTCTGCTATATGGTTTACAAAAACGTAAACCAGGCGGCGTCCCAGTACTATCCGTCGCCGCAGATCACCGTTTATCTGGATAAAGCCCTCGACGATAACGCGGCGGCTCAGGTGGTGGGGCAGATTCAGGCCGAGCAGGGCGTGGAGAAGGTGAACTATCTTTCCCGCGATGAAGCGCTGGGTGAGTTCCGCAACTGGTCCGGATTCGGCGGCGCGCTGGATATGCTTGAAGAGAACCCGCTGCCCGCGGTGGCGGTGGTGATCCCGAAACTCGATTTCCAGGGCACGGATTCGCTCAACACCCTGCGCGACCGCATTACCCGCATTAACGGGATTGATGAAGTGCGCATGGACGACAGCTGGTTTGCCCGTCTTGCCGCCCTGACCGGGCTGGTAGGACGCGTGTCGGCGATGATCGGCGTGCTGATGGTGGCGGCGGTGTTCCTCGTCATCGGTAATAGCGTGCGCCTGAGCATCTTCGCCCGTCGCGATACCATCAACGTGCAGAAACTGATTGGCGCAACGGATGGTTTCATCCTCCGCCCGTTCCTTTACGGCGGCGCGTTATTAGGTTTTTCTGGTGCATTTCTTTCATTGATTTTGTCAGAAATTTTGGTGATGCGGCTGTCGTCAGCCGTCACCGAGGTGGCGCAGGTTTTCGGAACTAAGTTTGATATCAGTGGTTTAGGTTTCGATGAGTGCCTGCTGTTACTGCTGGTGTGCTCCATGATCGGCTGGGTGGCGGCATGGCTGGCAACGGTTCAACATTTACGCCACTTTACTCCCGACTAATAAAAGCGTGATATAATCTTTCCCTGCACCGAGATGTTCGCTTGCAGGGAAAGCGTCCCTGTTGTCTCTTCCCCTGTAATCATCTTCATGTCACATTTTGTGCGTAATTTATTCACTGTTCCACCTGGAACTTGTGGATAAAATCACTGTCTGATAAAAGAGTGAATGCTAATCTCGTTGCTCAAACGCTTTGGCATGGTTGTTGCCTGACGGGGACAACCTGGACCAGAAGAAACATTGAGAGGAATGAATGACCAAAGAAATGCAAACTTTAGCTTTAGCCCCTGTTGGTAACCTGGAATCTTACATCCGGGCTGCGAACACCTGGCCGATGTTAACGGCTGAGGAAGAAAAGGAGCTTGCTGAAAAGCTGCATTACCAGGGCGATCTGGAAGCAGCTAAAACGCTGATCCTGTCTCACCTGCGCTTTGTTGTTCACGTTGCTCGTAATTATGCGGGCTACGGCCTGCCGCAGGCGGACCTGATTCAGGAAGGTAATATTGGCCTGATGAAGGCGGTACGTCGCTTTAACCCGGAAGTGGGTGTGCGACTCGTCTCCTTCGCCGTGCACTGGATCAAAGCGGAAATTCACGAATACGTCCTGCGTAACTGGCGTATTGTGAAAGTCGCCACGACGAAAGCGCAGCGCAAACTGTTCTTCAACCTGCGTAAAACCAAGCAGCGTCTGGGCTGGTTCAATCAGGATGAAGTGGAAATGGTGGCGCGCGAGCTGGGCGTTTCCAGCAAAGACGTCCGCGAGATGGAATCCCGTATGGCCGCTCAGGACATGACGTTTGATATGTCTGCCGACGATGACGCGTCCGACAGCCAGCCGATGGCCCCGGTTCTGTATCTACAGGATAAAACCTCTAACTTTGCTGACGGCATTGAAGAGGATAACTGGGAAGACCAGGCGGCGAACAAGCTGACCTTCGCGATGGAAGGCCTAGACGAGCGTAGCCAGGATATCATCCGTGCCCGCTGGCTGGACGAAGATAACAAGTCCACGTTGCAGGAACTGGCCGACCGCTACGGCGTCTCCGCTGAACGTGTGCGTCAGCTTGAAAAGAACGCCATGAAAAAACTTCGCGCCGCTATCGAAGCGTAATTTTCGCGAAGTACACCGAGAACCCCTGGATGAGAGTCTGGGGGTTTTGTTTTTTTAGCGCCCGCTCTGGCGAATTTCTTCCCCCTGGCAAACACTTACTGATGCGCTAAGCAGGCGACTTTCAGAGGGTGACAGGGTGAAAAATAACGAACTGAACGACCGGCGTTTACAGGCGACGCCGCGCGGTATCGGCGTCATGTGTAACTTCTATGCCGATAAAGCCGAAAACGCCACGGTGTGGGACGTGGAAGGTAACGAGTATATTGATTTTGCCGCCGGGATCGCCGTGCTGAATACCGGGCATCGCCATCCTAAAGTTATCGCCGCCATCGAAAAACAGCTTCACGCCTTTACCCATACCGCTTATCAGATCGTCCCCTATGAAGGTTATGTGGCGCTTGCCGAGCGCATCAACCAGCGCGTACCCATAGAGGGGCCAGCCAAAACCGCCTTTTTCTCAACCGGTGCAGAAGCGGTCGAAAACGCGGTGAAAATTGCCCGCGCGTACACCAGACGTCCCGGCCTTATCACCTTCGGCGGCGCGTTCCACGGCCGTACCTTTATGACCATGGCGCTGACCGGCAAAGTGGCGCCCTATAAGCTCGGCTTCGGCCCGTTCCCTGGCTCGGTGTACCACGCGCAATTCCCTAACAGCTTGCACGGCGTCAGTACCGCCGAAGCGTTAAAAAGCCTGGAGCGCATCTTCAAAGCCGATATCGCGCCCGATCAGGTGGCGGCAATCATTATTGAACCGGTTCAGGGCGAGGGCGGATTCAACGTCGCGCCCGCTGATTTTATGCAGGCGCTGCGTGCCCTGTGCGATACCCACGGGATTTTACTGATTGCCGACGAAGTGCAAACCGGCTTCGCCCGTACCGGCAAGCTGTTCTCCATGGAAAACCACTGCGTGAAGCCCGATCTGATCACTATGGCGAAAAGCCTGGCGGGCGGGATGCCGCTCTCTGCCGTCTCTGGCCGGGCGGAGGTAATGGATGCGCCGGCCCCGGGCGGACTTGGCGGAACCTACGCAGGTAACCCGCTGGCGATTGCGGCGGCCCATGCGGTGCTGGATGTGATTGACGAGGACGATCTCTGCACCCGCGCGGCGCATCTCGGGCATCATCTGGTCGAGGTGCTGAATAAAGCGAAGGATGGCTGTCCGTATATCGCCGATATCCGTGGGCAGGGGTCGATGGTGGCGGTGGAATTTACCGATCCGCAAACCGGACAGCCGTCGCCGGAATTTACCCGTCAGGTTCAGGAGCGCGCGTTGAACGAAGGGCTGCTGCTTTTGAGCTGCGGCGTTTACGGCAACGTTATTCGCTTCCTCTACCCACTCACCATCCCCGAAGCGCAGTTTCGTAAAGCGCTGGATATTATTTCCGCCTCGCTGACACGATAAAGCCAAAAGCCCGGCTGAAATGAAGGCCGGGCTTATCATATTTTCATTTCAAATTAGCTATTCCAAAATCATAAAAATGGGGTATGTTTTAGCAGAGTATGCTGAAAAAGCGCGAACAGCACGCCTATAACTGAAATAAAGCGCTACACAACAACATCACAACAATCGTTATAACCATAATAATGGGGAATCTCAGGATGAACATGAAGGGTAAAGCGTTACTGGCAGGATGTATCGCGTTGGCATTCAGCGCCATGGCGCAGGCCGATATTAAAGTGGCCGTGGTGGGCGCAATGTCCGGTCCGGTAGCACAGTACGGCGACCAGGAATTTACGGGCGCGGAACAGGCGGTTGCAGACATTAATGCTAAGGGCGGCATCAAGGGCGAAAAGCTGCAAATCGTAAAATATGACGATGCCTGTGACCCGAAACAGGCGGTCGCGGTGGCGAACAAAGTGGTAAACGACGGGATCAAATACGTTATTGGTCACCTGTGCTCCTCTTCCACCCAGCCCGCGTCTGACATCTACGAAGACGAAGGCATTCTGATGATCACGCCGGCCGCGACGGCGCCAGAGCTGACCGCGCGCGGCTATAAGCTGATCCTGCGTACCACCGGTCTGGACTCCGATCAGGGGCCAACCGCCGCGAAATACATCGTGGAAAAAGTGAAGCCGCAGCGCATCGCGATTGTTCATGACAAACAGCAGTACGGCGAAGGCCTGGCCCGTGCGGTGCAGGATAACCTGAAAAAAGCGAACGCCAACGTGGTGTTCTTTGACGGTATCACCGCCGGTGAGAAAGACTTCTCGACCCTGGTCGCGCGTCTGAAGAAAGAAAACATCGATTTCGTTTACTACGGCGGCTACCACCCGGAAATGGGGCAGATCCTGCGTCAGGCGCGTGCGGCGGGTCTGAAGACGCAGTTCATGGGGCCAGAAGGTGTCGCGAACGTTTCCCTGTCTAACATCGCGGGTGAATCCGCTGAAGGTCTGCTGGTGACCAAGCCGAAGAACTACGACCAGGTGCCTGCGAACAAACCTGTTGTCGATGCCATCAAGGCGAAGAAACAGGATCCAAGCGGTGCATTCGTCTGGACCACCTACGCAGCGTTGCAGTCTCTGCAAGCGGGCCTGAACCAGTCAGCCGATCCGGCGGAGATTGCCACCTGGCTGAAAGCGAACTCGGTAGAAACCGTGATGGGGCCGCTGTCCTGGGATGAGAAGGGCGATTTGAAGGGCTTCGAGTTCGGCGTGTTTGACTGGCATGCCAATGGCACTGCTACTGATGCCAAATAATGCTGGTGCGGGTTGATGCCCTCACCCTAACCCTCTCCCTAAGGGAGAGGGGATTACCCGGTTTTCTCCCTCTCCCTTAGGGAGAGGGCCGGGATGAGGGTATCAGGCCGCACAGATCTAGCGCTTCTCCCACCCGTTCGCCTGCGCCGTAAACCCTAACGCCTGCATAAACGCCGCCATCACGCCGTGATCCTCCACGCCCACGTCGGCCATCCACCAGGAGGTTACGCTCGGGTTTTCGCGGATCACCTCTTCAATCAAATACTGCCCGACCCCGCGACGACGGGTCACGTCGCGCACGCGCAGGGAGTCCAGCGCCCCTTCCGTGCCGCTCAGCGTTACGCGGACGGCGGCCAGCAGACGTTCATTAAAGCGCGCGGCATAGATGCGGTGGTTTTCATCGACGGCCAGCGATGAAGGGGAATATTCCGGCCAGATCTTGCCCAGGTCGATATGATCCTGGTCGCTAAAGGTCACCAGACGCACGATAGTCAGTTTCATTAGCTGCTTGTCCAAATCAAAAAGAGTAGGGCCAGTGTACTCAATTTATTTGCTCAGGCGCTTTCTCTTTTTCTTCCCATTTACCAGGTGATTAGTTTTTTGACAGCGTAATGCGCAGTTTGAAAACACATGGATCGAAAAATAAGCAGAATTTTAACCTGAAGGGCAGTGATTTATTCGGCGCTTTGTACCGTTATTTTATGCTGCCAGCTGCGCTTTTATTTGTTTATCTCCGCCTGATTTCAGAATATTATCTTTGCTTAATCGCCTGAAAAATAGAGATATTAGTCTGGTTTTTGACAAAAAACTGCGCTAAACCATTAAAGGCACTGGTAAAAATAGCGTTGTTCATTAAAAGTACAGAATGCTTTTTGACCATAATAAAACAAAATATAAACACGACATCACGAATGGGGATTCAGAGATGAAAAGGAACGCGAAGTCGTTAATCGCGGGGATGGTCGCACTGTCGATCTCGCATGCCGCTATGGCAGACGACATTAAAGTTGCGGTAGTGGGGGCGATGTCCGGCCCTGTTGCCCAGTGGGGTGACATGGAGTTCAACGGCGCGCGTCAGGCCATCAAAGATATCAACGCCAAAGGCGGGATCAAAGGCGACAAGCTGGTGGGCGTGGAGTATGACGACGCCTGCGATCCAAAACAGGCCGTCGCGGTCGCCAACAAAATTGTTAACGACGGTATCCAGTACGTCATAGGGCACCTGTGTTCCTCTTCCACGCAGCCTGCGTCTGATATCTACGAAGACGAAGGCATTCTGATGATCACCCCGGGCGCCACCAACCCGGAACTGACCCAGCGCGGCTACCAGCACATCATGCGTACCGCCGGTCTGGACTCCTCTCAGGGGCCAACCGCCGCCAAATACATCCTCGAAACCGTTAAGCCGCAGCGTATCGCCATCATTCATGATAAACAGCAGTACGGCGAAGGCCTGGCGCGTTCCGTACAGGACGGCCTGAAAAAAGGCGGGGCGAACATCGTCTTCTTCGACGGCATTACCGCCGGTGAAAAAGACTTCTCCGCGCTGATCGCCCGCCTGCAAAAAGAGAATATCGACTTCGTTTACTACGGCGGCTACTACCCGGAAATGGGGCAGATGCTGCGCCAGGCGCGCGCCACCGGCCTGAAAACCCAGTTCATGGGGCCAGAGGGCGTGGGCAATGCCTCCCTGTCCAACATCGCCGGGGATTCTGCCGAAGGCATGCTGGTGACGATGCCAAAACGCTATGACCAGGATCCGGCGAATAAGGCTATCGTGGATGCGCTCAAGGCGCAGAAGAAAGATCCAAGTGGTCCGTACGTCTGGATCACCTACGCGGCCGTGCAGTCTCTGGCCACCGCGCTGGATCGTACCGACAGCAAAGAACCGCTGGATCTGGTGAAAGATTTAAAAGCGCACGGGGCGAACACCGTGATTGGGCCGCTGAACTGGGATGAGAAAGGCGATCTGAAGGGATTTGAATTTGGTGTCTTTAAGTGGCACGCCGACGGTTCGTCCTCGGTCGCCAGATAATCATCCCACCGCCCGGCTCACCGGGCGGGTATAAAAAGGTTTGCATATGTCCGAGCAGTTTCTCTACTTTTTGCAGCAGATGTTTAACGGCGTCACGCTGGGAAGCACCTACGCGCTGATCGCCATCGGCTACACGATGGTTTACGGCATTATCGGCATGATTAACTTCGCCCACGGCGAGGTGTACATGATCGGTAGCTACGTCTCCTTTATGATCATCGCCGCGCTGATGATGATGGGCATCGACAGCAGCTGGCTGCTGGTGGCCGCCGGGTTTGTCGGCGCGATTGTGATCGCCAGCGCCTACGGCTGGAGTAACGAACGGGTAGCCTACCGACCGGTGCGCAGCTCCAAGCGCCTGATCGCGCTGATCTCCGCCATCGGGATGTCCATTTTCCTGCAAAACTACGTCAGCCTGACTGAAGGTTCACGCGACGTGGCGCTGCCAAGCCTGTTTAACGGCCAGTGGATTGTGGGGGCCAGCGAAAACTTCTCCGCCTCTGTCACCACCATGCAGCTGGTAATCTGGGTTGTGACCTTTATTGCGATGCTGGCCCTGACCCTGTTCATCCGCTACTCCCGCATGGGACGCGCCTGCCGCGCCTGCGCGGAAGATCTGAAGATGGCGAGCCTGCTCGGGATCAACACCGACCGCGTGATTGCCCTGACCTTCGTGATCGGCGCAGCGATGGCGGCGGTGGCTGGCGTGTTGCTCGGTCAGTTCTACGGCGTAATCAACCCGTACATCGGTTTTATGGCCGGGATGAAAGCCTTCACCGCGGCGGTACTGGGCGGAATCGGCAGCATTCCGGGCGCGATGATCGGTGGTCTGATCCTCGGCGTGGCGGAGTCACTCTCCTCGGCGTACCTGAGTACGGAGTATAAAGATGTGGTGTCGTTTGCCCTGCTGATTCTGGTTCTGCTGGTGATGCCTACCGGTATTCTGGGCCGTCCGGAGGTAGAGAAAGTATGAAACCGATGCATTTTGCGATGGCGCTGCTCTCTGCCGCCATGTTCTTCGTCCTGGCGGGCGTCTTTATGGGCGTCCAGTTAGGGCTGGACGGCACGAAGCTGGTGGTGGATACCGCCCCCGACATCCGCTGGCAGTGGGTGTTTATCGGCACCGCTGTGGTGTTCCTGTTCCAGCTGCTGCGTCCGCTGTTTCAGAAGACGCTGAAAAACGTCTCCGGGCCGAAATTCGTCCTGCCGGCGATCGACGGTACAACCGTGAAACAGAAGCTGTTCCTTGTGGCGCTGCTGGTGGCTGCCGTGGCGTGGCCGTTTATGGTATCGCGCGGGACGGTGGATATTGCCACCCTGACCATGATCTACGTGATTCTGGGGCTGGGTCTGAACGTGGTGGTGGGGCTGTCTGGCCTGCTGGTGCTGGGCTACGGCGGGTTCTACGCCATCGGCGCGTACACCTTCGCGCTGCTGAACCACTATTACGGCCTCGGCTTCTGGACCTGTCTGCCGCTGGCGGGGCTGGTCTCTGCCGCGGCGGGCTTCCTGCTCGGTTTCCCGGTGCTGCGCCTGCGCGGTGACTACCTGGCGATTGTGACCTTAGGCTTCGGCGAAATCGTCCGTATCCTGCTGCTCAACAATACCGAAGTGACCGGCGGTCCGAACGGCATCAGCCAGATCCCGAAACCGACCTTCTTCGGCCTGGAGTTCAGCCGTACCGCCCGCGAAGGCGGCTGGGATACCTTCAGCAACTTCTTTGGCATCAAATACGATCCGTCCGACCGCGTGATCTGGCTCTATCTGGTGGCGCTGCTGCTGGTGGTGATTACGCTGTTTGTGATCAACCGTCTGCTGCGCATGCCGCTGGGTCGCGCGTGGGAAGCGCTGCGCGAAGATGAGATCGCCTGCCGCTCCCTGGGCCTGAACCCGACCCGCATCAAGCTGACCGCATTTACCATCAGCGCCGCGTTTGCCGGTTTCGCCGGAACGCTGTTTGCCGCGCGTCAGGGCTTCGTCAGCCCGGAATCGTTCACCTTTGCCGAATCGGCCTTCGTGCTGGCGATTGTGGTGCTCGGCGGAATGGGCTCGCAGTTCGCCGTGATCCTCGCGGCTATCCTGCTGGTGGTCTCCCGCGAGCTGATGCGCGACTTTAACGAATACAGCATGTTAATGCTGGGTGGTTTGATGGTGCTGATGATGATCTGGCGTCCGCAGGGTCTCCTGCCGATGACCCGTCCACAGCTGAAGCTGAAACGCACACAGGCGAAAGGAGAGCAGGCATGAAGCCTTTATTATCCGTTAACGGCCTGATGATGCGTTTTGGCGGCCTGCTGGCGGTCAACAATGTGAATCTGGATCTGCACAAGAAAGAGATTGTCTCCCTGATTGGCCCGAACGGCGCGGGAAAAACCACGGTCTTCAACTGCCTGACCGGCTTCTACAAGCCGACGGGCGGCACCATCATGCTGCGCGATCAGCATCTTGAAGGGCTGCCGGGCCAGCAGATTGCCCGCATGGGCGTGGTGCGTACCTTCCAGCACGTGCGTCTGTTCCGCGAGATGACGGTGATTGAGAACCTGCTGGTGGCGCAACATCAGCAGCTGAAAACCGGCCTCTTCTCCGGCCTGCTGAAAACCCCGGCCTTCCGCCGCACGCAGGAAGAGGCGCTCGATCGCGCCGCGACCTGGCTCGACCGTATCGGCCTGCTCCAGCACGCCAACCGTCAGGCGAGCAACCTCGCTTACGGGGATCAGCGTCGCCTTGAGATCGTGCGCTGCATGGTGACCCAGCCGGAGATCCTGATGCTCGACGAACCAGCGGCAGGTCTCAATCCGAAAGAGACCAAAGAGCTGGACGAGCTGATTGCCGAGCTGCGCGACCATCACGACACCACCATCCTGCTGATTGAGCATGACATGAAGCTGGTGATGGGCATTTCGGACCGTATCTACGTGGTAAACCAGGGCACGCCGCTGGCAAACGGCACGCCGGAAGAGATCCGCAACAACCCGGACGTGATCCGCGCATACCTTGGTGAGGCATAAGATGGAAAAAGCGATGTTAACGTTCGACAAGGTCAACGCGCACTACGGCAAAATTCAGGCGCTGCACGATGTCAGCCTGCATATCAATCAGGGCGAAATCGTCACCCTGATTGGGGCTAACGGCGCGGGCAAAACCACGCTGCTCGGCACCCTGTGCGGCGACCCGCGCGCCACCAGCGGGCGGATTGTGTTTGATGGTAAAGACATCACCGACTGGCAGACCGCCAGAATCATGCGTGAAGCGGTGGCGATTGTCCCGGAAGGGCGTCGCGTATTCTCCCGCATGACGGTGGAAGAGAATCTGGCGATGGGCGGTTTCTTCGCCCACCGGGATGAATACCAGACCCGCATCAAGTGGGTGTACGAACTCTTCCCGCGCCTGTGGGAGCGTCGTATTCAGCGCGCGGGCACCATGTCCGGCGGCGAGCAACAGATGCTGGCGATTGGCCGCGCGCTGATGAGCCAGCCGCGTCTGCTGTTGCTGGATGAACCGTCGCTCGGTCTTGCGCCCATCATCATCCAGCAGATTTTCGACACCATTGAGCAGCTGCGCAAAGAGGGGATGACCATCTTCCTCGTCGAACAGAACGCCAACCAGGCGCTGAAGCTCGCTGACCGCGGCTATGTGCTGGAGAACGGGCGCGTGGTGCTCTCCGATACCGGCGATGCGCTGCTGGCGAACGAAGCGGTGCGGAGCGCGTACCTGGGCGGATAGGTAAAAGCAAAAAGGCAACGCAAGTTGCCTTTTTAGTGTTTTCTCCCTCTCCCTGTGGGAGAGGGCCGGGGTGAGGGCACCAGACCGTACCCAACATCTAAACCCCTTCACACAACCATCATCCCTCTGACGCCTGGCTGTCACCTGTCTGTAAACAAACAGTTATTTTTCTGTCATTCGAGCATGTCATGTTACCTCGCGAGCATAAAACGCGTGATATCGCGCATCCGGCACAATAAGAGAGATGACAATGACATCGTTACGACACACAGCTTTGGGTCTGGCACTGGGTCTGGCTTTTGCGGCGAACGCAATGGCTGTGACGACCATTCCGTTCTGGCATTCCATGGAAGGGGAGTTGGGTAAAGAAGTTGACTCCCTGGCGCAGCGTTTCAACGACACCCATCCGGATTACAAAATTGTGCCGGTGTACAAAGGCAACTACGAGCAGAGCCTGAGCGCGGGCATCGCCGCCTTCCGTACCGGTAACGCGCCTGCGCTGTTACAGGTTTATGAAGTGGGCACCGCGACCATGATGGCCTCCAAAGCCATCAAGCCGGTGTACGAGGTGTTCAAAGAGGCGGGCATTAACTTTGACGAGTCCCAGTTTGTGCCAACCGTGGCGGGATACTATACGGATTCCAAAAGCGGGCATCTGCTGTCCCAGCCGTTTAACAGCTCCACGCCGGTGCTGTACTACAACAAAGACGCCTTCAGGAAAGCCGGTTTAGATCCGGAGCAGCCGCCAAAAACCTGGCAGGACCTGGCCGAATACACCGCGAAGCTGAAAGCGGTGGGGATGAAGTGCGGCTACGCCAGCGGCTGGCAGGGCTGGATCCAGATTGAAAACTTCAGCGCCTGGCACGGCCTGCCGGTTGCCACCAAAAACAACGGCTTCGACGGTACCGACGCGGTGCTGGAGTTCAACAAGCCGGAGCAGGTGAAGCACATCGCGCTGCTGGAAGCACTCAATAAGAAGGGCGACTTCAGCTACTTCGGGCGTAAAGACGAATCCACCGAGAAGTTCTACAACGGCGACTGCGCCATTACCACCGCCTCATCTGGCTCGCTGGCGGATATACGTCACTATGCCAAATTCAACTACGGCGTGGGCATGATGCCGTACGACGCTGACGTCAAAGGCGCGCCTCAGAATGCCATCATCGGCGGGGCAAGCCTGTGGGTGATGCAGGGTAAAGACAACGGCACCTACAAAGGCGTGGCCGAGTTCCTCGACTTCCTGGCGAAGCCGGAAAACGCCGCCGAGTGGCACCAGAAGACCGGCTACCTGCCGATCACCAAAGCCGCGTACGACCTGACCCGCGAGCAGGGCTTCTACAGCAAGAACCCGGGCGCGGATATCGCGACGCGTCAGATGCTGAACAAGCCGCCGTTGCCGTTCACCAAAGGCCTGCGTCTGGGCAACATGCCGCAGATCCGCACCATCGTCGATGAAGAGCTGGAAAGCGTGTGGACCGGGAAGAAAACGCCACAGCAGGCGCTGGATTCCGCGGTAGAGCGCGGGAATCAGCTGCTGCGCCGCTTTGAGCAGTCGACGAAGTCTTAATCTTTTTGCCCTCACCCTAACCCTCTCCCAAAGGGAGAGGGAACATATCCCCCTCCCTTTGGGAGAGGGACGGGGTGAGGGGAAACCAACCTGAGCTAACCTATGTCATCATCCCGTCCGGTGTTCCGTTCCCGCTGGCTGCCGTACCTGTTGGTCGCGCCGCAGCTGGTCATCACCGTCATCTTCTTTATCTGGCCTGCGGGCGAAGCGCTGTGGTACTCGGTACAAAGCGTCGATCCGTTCGGGCTTTCCAGCCAGTTTGTCGGGCTGGACAACTTTACCGCGCTGTTCCACGACAGCTACTACCTGGATTCCTTCTGGACGACGATCAAATTCAGCGCGCTGGTCACCGTCAGCGGTCTTGTCGCGTCGCTGTTTTTCGCCGCGCTGGTGGATTACGTAGTACGGGGCAGCCGTCTGTATCAGACCCTGATGCTGCTGCCCTACGCCGTTGCTCCCGCCGTGGCCGCCGTGCTGTGGATCTTCCTGTTTAACCCGGGCCGCGGGCTGATTACCCACTTCCTGGGTGAGTTTGGCTATGACTGGAACCACGCCCAGAATAGCGGTCAGGCGATGTTCCTGGTGGTGTTCGCCTCGGTGTGGAAGCAGATCAGCTATAACTTCCTGTTTTTCTTTGCCGCGCTACAGTCTATCCCGCGTTCGCTGGTGGAGGCCGCCGCCATCGACGGCGCAGGGCCGGTGCGCCGCTTCTTCCGGCTGTCGCTGCCGCTGATCGCCCCGGTGAGTTTCTTTCTGCTGGTGGTGAACCTGGTGTACGCCTTCTTCGACACCTTCCCGGTGATCGACGCCGCCACCGCGGGCGGCCCGGTGCAGGCAACCACCACGCTGATTTACAAGATCTACCGCGAGGGCTTTGCCGGGCTTGATCTCTCAGCCTCTGCTGCACAGTCGGTCGTGCTGATGTTCCTCGTCATCATCCTCACGGTGGTGCAGTTCCGCTATGTCGAAAGTAAGGTGCGCTACCAATGATTGAGAACCGTCGCGGGCTGACGATTTTCAGCCATACCCTGCTAATCCTGGGCATCCTCGTCATCCTGTTCCCACTGTACGTGGCCTTTGTCGCCGCCACGCTGGACACCAAAGCGGTGTTCGACACGCCAATGACGCTGATCCCAGGCACGCATCTTTTCGAGAACATGAAGACTATCTGGACGCACGGCGTGGGCGCTAACAGCGCGCCGTTCTGGCTGATGATGCTCAACAGTTTCATCATGGCGTTCGGCATCACCGTCGGCAAAATCACCGTGTCGATGCTTTCGGCCTTCGCCATCGTCTGGTTCCGCTTTCCGTTGCGTAACCTGTTTTTCTGGATGATTTTCATCACACTGATGCTGCCGGTGGAGGTGCGTATCTTCCCGACGGTGGAGGTGATCGCCAACCTGAAGATGCTCGACAGCTACGCGGGCTTAACCCTGCCGCTGATGGCCTCGGCGACCGCCACCTTCCTGTTCCGCCAGTTCTTTATGACCCTGCCGGATGAGCTGATTGAAGCCGCGCGCATCGACGGGGCCTCGCCGATGCGCTTCTTCCGCGACATCGTGCTGCCGCTGTCGAAAACCAATCTCGCGGCGCTGTTTGTGATCACCTTTATCTACGGCTGGAACCAGTATCTGTGGCCGCTGCTGATCGTTCAGGACGTCAACCTCGGCACCGCCGTGGCAGGCATCAAAGGCATGATCGCCACCGGCGAAGGCACCACCCTCTGGAACCAGGTGATGGCGGCGATGCTACTCACCCTTATCCCACCCGTAGTCATTGTTTTAGCCATGCAGCGCGCGTTTGTCCGCGGCCTGGTCGATAGCGAGAAATAAGATGGCAGGTTTAAAATTACAGGCAGTAACCAAAAGCTGGGACGGCAAAACCCAGGTCATTCAGCCGCTGACGCTCGACGTGGCGGACGGGGAATTTATCGTGATGGTCGGCCCGTCCGGCTGCGGAAAATCCACCCTGCTGCGTATGGTGGCCGGGCTGGAGCGTGTGACGTCCGGGGATATCTGGATTGACCGCCAGCGCGTTACCGAGATGGAACCCAAAGATCGCGGCATCGCGATGGTATTCCAGAACTACGCCCTCTATCCGCACATGAGCGTGGAAGAGAACATGGCCTGGGGGCTGAAAATTCGCGGTATGGGCAAAGGCCATATCGAGGAGCGCGTGAAAGAGGCCGCGCGCATTCTGGAGCTGGACGGCCTGCTCAAGCGTCGCCCGCGCGAGCTCTCCGGCGGCCAGCGCCAGCGCGTGGCGATGGGGCGCGCCATCGTGCGCGATCCGGCGGTATTTCTGTTCGACGAACCGCTGTCAAACCTCGACGCCAAACTGCGCGTGCAGATGCGTCTTGAGCTACAGCAGCTGCATCGGCGGCTGGGAACCACGTCCCTCTATGTGACCCACGATCAGGTTGAAGCCATGACCCTCGCCCAGCGCGTGATGGTGATGAACAAAGGCATCGCCGAGCAGATTGGCACCCCAGTGGAAGTCTACGAGAAACCGGCCAGCCGTTTTGTGGCGAGCTTTATCGGCAGCCCGGCGATGAACCTGCTGGACGGGCGGATCAATGCGGCGGGAACCCACTTCGAGCTGGAAAGCGGGATGGCGTTGCCGATCAACTGGTACTATCGTGGCTACGCCGGGCGTAAGATGACGCTTGGTATCCGCCCCGAGCATATTGGTTTGACGTCTCAGGCGGACGGCGGCGTGCCGCTGGTGATGGACACGCTGGAGATGCTGGGCGCAGACAACCTGGCGCACGGACGCTGGGGCGAGCAAAAGCTGGTAGTGCGTCTGCCGCATCAGGAGCGCCCGAAAGCAGGCAGCACGCTGTGGCTGCATATGCCGGAAAATCACCTGCACTTATTTGACGGTGAAACAGGACAACGAGTATGAGCAACTGGCCTTACCCCCACATCGTCGCCCACCGTGGCGGCGGTAAACTGGCGCCGGAAAACACCCTGGCGGCAATTGACGTTGGCGCGCGCTACGGCCACACGATGATCGAGTTCGACGCGAAGCTGTCGAAGGACGGCGAAATTTTCCTGCTGCACGACGACAATCTCGAACGCACCAGCAATGGCTGGGGCGTGGCAGGTGAACTGCCGTGGCGTGACCTGCTGAAGGTGGACGCCGGAAGCTGGTACAGCGGCGAATTTAAAGGCGAGCCGCTGCCGCTGCTGGCGGAAGTGGCGGACCGCTGTCGTCAACACGGCATGATGGCCAACATCGAAATCAAACCGACCACCGGCACCGGGCCGCTGACGGGTAAAGTGATTGCCCTTGCCGCGCGTGAGCTGTGGGAAGGGATGACCGCGCCGCTGCTGTCGTCGTTTGATATCGACGCGCTGGAAGCCGCACAGGCCGCCGTTCCGGAGTTGCCGCGCGGGCTGCTGCTGGATGCGTGGCGAGAAGACTGGCGCGCGCTGACGACCCGCTTAGGCTGCGTGTCGATCCACCTCAACCATAAGCTGCTGGATGAAGCGCGCGTGACGCTATTGAAAGAGGCCGGTCTGCATATCCTGGTGTATACCGTCAACAAACCCCAGCGTGCAGCCGAGCTGCTGCGCTGGGGCGTGGACAGCATCTGTACCGATGCGATTGACCAGATCGGGCCGAACTTTATTTATTAAGCATACTGCCGTTCTGCTGGGTCGGCAGCATGTGCTGCTGACCGCTGCTTTGCGATACTCCGCCTCCTAACATCCCACCGTTTGCATTGGGCAGCGGCTGTTCAAGCATCTGGCCCTGCTGTACGCGCTGGGTGTTGGTATTCATCTGGTTTTGCAGGTGCTGCTGCTGCACCTGGGTCTGCGTCTTTAACTGCTGATTGAGCATCCCTTTCTGCTGCTGTTGCTGGCTCATCATCTCCGTCTGCATACGCTGCTGGCTCGGAATGACGTAGCCCGGCTGGTTCGGGTTGTTCAGGGTGTTGATTGGCTGTGCGAGCGCGGCGAACGGAAGCAGCGCGGTCAGGATCAGTAATCGTTTCATGGTTATCTCCTCCTTTGAGGCTTCTCTTAAGTTTATCCTCATTCCTGCATAACGATGATTTTTTAAGAGTTGTGAACCAGGCTTAAGCGGGGAATATGGGCCCCTTCACCTGGAGAACAATAATGATGAAACCAACCTTTTTGCGCTGGGTCGCCATCGCTGCGCTGATGGCAGGCGGCACATTTACCGTGGCGGCCAACCCGCCCGCCGCTCCACCGGTCTCTTACGGCGTGGAGGAGGATGTTTTTCACCCCGTGCGGGCGACGCACGGCATGGTGGCCTCGGTTGACGCGCTGGCAACGCAGGTGGGCGTCGATATTCTTAAACAGGGCGGTAACGCGGTGGATGCGGCGGTCGCGGTGGGATATGCGCTGGCGGTGACGCATCCACAGGCGGGGAACCTGGGCGGCGGCGGGTTTATGATGCTGCGCACGAAAGACGGTAAAACCACGGCCATCGACTTCCGTGAGATGGCGCCGAACCAGGCCTCCCGCGATATGTTCCTCGACGATCAGGGTAATCCGGACAGTAAAAAATCCCTGACCTCGCACCTTGCCTCCGGCACGCCGGGCACCGTTGCGGGCTTCTCGCTGGCGCTGGAAAAATACGGCACGCTGCCGCTGAATAAAGTGGTGCAGCCTGCCATCAGGCTGGCGCGCGACGGCTTCGTCGTCAACGACGCGCTGGCGGACGACCTCAAAACCTACGGCAGCGAAGTTATTCCCAATCATGAGAACAGCAAGGCTATCTTCTGGAAAGACGGCGAGCCGCTGAAGAAGGGCGATAAGCTGGTGCAGAAGAACCTCGCAAAAAGTCTCGAACTGATTGCCGAAAACGGTCCGGATGCCTTCTATAAGGGGCCGATTGCCGATCAGATTGCGGATGAGATGCAGAAGAACGGCGGGCTGATCACCAAAGCGGATCTGGCGGAATATAAGGCGGTGGAGCGCGAGCCGATTAGCGGCACCTATCGCGGCTACGAGGTCTTCTCCATGCCGCCGCCGTCTTCCGGGGGCATTCACATCGTGCAGATCCTCAATATTCTGGAAAACTTCGATATGCACAAGTTCGGCTTCGGCAGCGCGGATGCCATGCAGGTGATGGCCGAGGCGGAAAAGCGCGCCTACGCTGACCGCTCGGAATACCTCGGCGACCCGGACTTCGTGAAGGTGCCGTGGCAGGCGCTGACCAACAAGGCGTACGCCAAATCCATTGCCGACGAGATCGACATCAACAAGGCTAAGCCGTCGAGCGAGATCCGCCCTGGCAAGCTGGCACCGTATGAAAGTAACCAGACCACCCACTTCTCGGTGGTAGATAAAGACGGTAACGCGGTGGCGGTGACGTACACGCTTAACACCACTTTCGGCACCGGGATTGTGGCGGGCAACAGCGGTATTTTGCTGAACAACGAGATGGATGATTTTTCTGCCAAGCCGGGCGTGCCGAATGTCTACGGCCTGGTCGGCGGCGATGCGAATGCGGTAGGGCCGAAGAAGCGCCCGCTATCATCCATGTCGCCCACCATTGTGGTGAAAGACGGCAAAACCTGGCTGGTGACCGGCAGCCCTGGCGGGAGCCGGATTATCACCACCGTACTGCAAATGGTGGTGAACAGCATCGACTTTGGGATGAACGTCGCCGAAGCGACCAATGCGCCGCGTTTCCATCACCAGTGGCTGCCGGACGAGTTGCGCGTGGAGAAGGGCTTTAGCCCGGACACCCTCAAGCTGCTTGAGCAGCGCGGGCAGAAGGTGGCGGTGAAGGAGGCGATGGGCAGCACCCAGAGCATTATGGTCGGACCGGATGGCGCGCTGTTTGGCGCGTCGGACCCGCGTTCGGTGGATGATTTAACGGCGGGGTATTGATTTTGTTGCCCGGTGGCGCTGCGCTTACCGGGCCTACAACGGCACGGACGTAGGCCGGGTAAGGCGAAGCCGCCACCCGGCAACTCATTACTTCATCCTCGCCATATAATACGCATCCACATACTCGCCGTTGCGCAGGGCATAGCGCCTGCCGGTGCCTTCAATCTCAAACCCGTGCTTTTTGTACACCGCGATTGCCGGTTCGTTATCCACAAACACCGTTAACTCGATGCGGTCGACGCGCAGCCAGTTGTCGCACATATCGATCATGGTGCGAATCAGCGCGCTGGCCACGCCGCGGTTATGCCACTCTGCGCCAACGCATATACCGAAATCGGCAACGTGGCTGCGGCGTGGTCGCTGGGCGACATCAATGGTGAGGTGGCCGACCACGATATCATCAATGCAGGCAACCAGCTGTTTAATGCCCGGCTGTTCGCCTAGCCGCATTTGCCACATTTCCATTGAAGGATGAGGAACCTGTAGCGTGTTGTGGTACACCTCCGGCTGGGCGTGGATCTGACGAATGGCGTCGTAATCTTTCGGTTCAGCGTGGCGTATCACTATCTCACTCATTCCTTGTTCCTCAGTCAGTTAAAAGTCCCCTCCAACATCAGTGACTTTAAAAGTTGAGTCAATCGCTATTTTTTGCAAAAAGTGTTGGACAAGTGCGAATGAGAATGATTATTATTGCTCTGCGTTCAGGAAGACCTCCTACGGGAACCTGAAAGCACGACATTGCTCACATTGCTTCCAGTATTACTTTAGCCAGCTTTTAGCTGGCTTTTTTTTTGTTATGGTTAGACTCAGCAACCTTCGAAAAAGGACTGAGCCATGACACTACACTGCGCATTTATTGGATTTGGCAAAAGCACCACGCGTTACCACCTTCCGTATGTTCTCAACCGTAAAGAGACCTGGCACGTCGCTCATATCTACCGCCGCAGCGCGAAGCCGGAAGAACAGTCTCCGCAGTATTCCCATATTCATTTCACCAGCGATCTTGATGAAGTGTTAAATGATCCGCAGGTGAAGCTGGTGGTGGTCTGTACCCACGCCGACAGCCACTTTGACTACGCGAAACGCGCGCTGGAAGCAGGTAAAAACGTGCTGGTGGAAAAACCGTTCACTCCGACCATCGCCGAAGCGAAGGAACTCTTTGCGCTGGCGAAAAGCAAAGGCCTGACCGTCACGCCGTACCAGAACCGACGCTTTGACAGCTGCTTCCTGACGGCGAAAAAGGCGATTGAGAGCGGCAAACTCGGCGAGATCGTGGAAATCGAAAGCCACTTCGATTACTACCGCCCGGTGGCGGAAACCCAGCCCGGACTGCCGCAGGACGGGTCGTTCTACGGTCTGGGCGTGCACACCATGGACCAGATTATTTCCCTGTTTGGCCGCCCGGACCACGTGGCGTATGACATCCGCAGCCTGCGCAATAAGGCCAACCCGGACGATACCTTTGAAGCACAGCTGTTCTACGGCGATCTCAAAGCCATCGTGAAAACCAGCCATCTGGTGAAAATCGACTACCCGAAATTTATCGTTCACGGCAAGAAAGGCTCCTTTATCAAGTACGGCATTGACCAGCAGGAGACCAGCCTGAAGGCCAATATCATGCCGGGTGAACCGGGCTTTGCGGCAGATGATTCCGTGGGCGTGCTGGAGTACGTGAACGACGAGGGCGTGACGGTCAGGGAAGAGCTGAAGCCGGAAACGGGCGACTATGGACGCGTCTATGATGCGCTGTTTGAGACCCTCACAAACGGCACGGCGAATTACGTCAAGGAATCTGACGTTCTGACCAACCTGGAAATCCTCGAACGGGCCTTCGAACAGGCTTCTCCTGCCACGGTAACCCTCGCGAAATAAGCAAAAACGGCTCCTCTGCGCTTGTTCACAATTTTTGAACAGAGGAGTCAATTTTCACCCTCTATGATCCCAGGGCGTTTGCGTCCACACTTACTCCATCGAAACGAACTGAGGGTGAAAACAATGATCTACTTACGCAAAGCAAACGAACGTGGTCACGCGAATCATGGCTGGCTGGACTCATGGCATTCATTCTCGTTTGCCGACTACTACGACCCGAACTTCATGGGCTTCTCCGCACTGCGCGTGATTAACGATGACGTGATTGATGCAGGCCAGGGCTTCGGTACCCACCCGCACAAAGACATGGAAATCCTGACCTATGTGCTGGAAGGGGCGGTTGAGCACCAGGACAGCATGGGCAACAAAGAGCAGGTTCCGGCGGGCGAGTTCCAGATTATGAGCGCGGGGACCGGGGTGCGTCACTCTGAGTACAACCCGAGCAAAACGGAAAAACTGCACCTGTATCAAATCTGGATCATTCCAGAAGAGACCGGCATCACGCCACGCTACGAGCAGCGCCGCTTCGACGCGAAACAGGGCAAACAGCTGGTGCTCTCGCCGGATGCGCGTGAAGGTTCCCTGAAAGTGCATCAGGATATGGAGCTGTACCGCTGGGCGCTGGCGAAAGATGAACAGTCTGTGCACCAGATCGCCGCCAACCGCCGCGTGTGGATCCAGGTGGTGAAAGGGGAGGTGTCCATCAATGGCACCAAAGCGACAACCGCCGATGGTCTGGCCGTCTGGGATGAGCAGGCGCTCTCCGTGCATGCCGACAGCGAAAGTGAAATTCTGCTGTTTGACCTGCCGCCGGTCTAAATAATTTCTCAACCTTCCCTTTAAACGGGGAAGGTTGAGCTTTGTCCGTGATAAACTGAGCAAATCTCTCACTTCAAGATTTCTCAGGACGATGAAAAAGAAACGCCCCGTACTTCAGGATGTCGCCGATCGCGTCGGTGTGACCAAAATGACGGTCAGCCGTTTTTTACGTAACCCGGAACAGGTTTCCGTGGCGTTGCGTGGCAAGATTGCCGCCGCCCTTGATGAACTGGGTTATATCCCCAACCGCGCGCCCGATATTCTCTCCAATGCGACCAGCCGTGCGGTGGGCGTCCTGCTTCCTTCCTTAACCAACCAGGTATTCGCCGAAGTGCTGCGTGGCATCGAAAGCGTCACCGATGCGTTTGGCTATCAGACCATGCTCGCCCACTACGGGTACAAGCCGGAACTGGAAGAGGAACGTCTTGAATCGATGCTTTCCTGGAACATCGACGGCCTGATTTTAACGGAACGTACTCACACCCCGCGCACGCTGAAAATGATTGAAGTGGCAGGCATTCCGGTGGTGGAGCTGATGGACAGCCAGTCGCCGTGCCTCGACATCGCCGTGGGGTTCGATAACTTTGAAGCGGCGCGTCAGATGACGGCGGCGATCATCGCCCGCGGTCATCGCCATGTGGCCTATCTGGGTGCGCGTCTGGATGAACGTACTATCATCAAACAGAAGGGATACGAGCAGGCGATGCTCGACGCCGGTTTAACCCCGTACAGCGTGATGGTGGAGCAATCTTCTTCTTACACGTCGGGTATTGAGCTGATGCGTCAGGCGCGACGCGAGTATCCGCAACTGGACGGTATTTTCTGTACCAACGATGACCTTGCGGTCGGCGCGGCGTTTGAGTGCCAGCGTCTGGGTTTAAAAATCCCGGATGATATGGCGATTGCCGGTTTCCACGGCCACGACATTGGCCAGGTGATGGAGCCGCGTCTGGCGAGCGTCCTGACCCCGCGTGAACGCATGGGCCGCATTGGTGCAGAACGCCTGCTGGCGCGCATTCGTGGTGAGGCAGTTACCCCTAAAATGTTAGATTTAGGTTTCACCTTGTCACCGGGTGGATCTATTTAATCCGACAAATTTGAAGTAGCTCACACTTATTCACTTCGCGCACGTTTGGATATTGCTTCTCTTATGCCCCGGCAGGACAATGTTACCGATAACTGTTACCCGTAACAATTGACTGAGGGACACCCTTTGAGCACGACTAATCACGATCACCACGTTTACGTCCTGATGGGCGTGTCCGGTAGCGGTAAATCTGCCGTGGCGAGCGAAGTGGCGCATCAACTCCAGGCTGCGTTTCTTGATGGTGACTTCCTCCATCCGCGTAGCAACATCATGAAAATGGCTTCCGGCGAGCCGCTGAACGACGACGACCGCAAACCGTGGTTGCAGGCGCTGAATGACGCCGCGTTCGCGATGCAGCGCACCAATAAAGTCTCCCTGATCGTCTGTTCCGCGCTGAAAAAAACCTATCGCGACCTGCTGCGCGACGGCAACCCGAACCTCTCTTTCATCTACCTAAAAGGCGATTTCGGGGTGATTGAAAGCCGCCTGAAGGCGCGTAAAGGCCACTTCTTCAAAACCCAGATGCTGGTAACGCAGTTCGAAGCGTTGCAGGAGCCGGGTGCTGACGAGCAGGATGTCTTAGTGGTTGATATCGATCAGCCGCTGGAAGGTGTTGTTGCCAGCACCATCGAGGTTATTAATAAAAGGCAGTAAGTTTTGAGTACATTAACGCTAGTTTTGACAGCAGTGGGTTCCGTATTGCTGCTGCTGTTTTTAGTGATGAAGGCACGTATGCACGCCTTCGTTGCTTTGATGGTGGTTTCTATTGGTGCTGGTCTCTTTTCCGGCATGCCGCTCGACAAAATCGCGGCGACGATGGAAAAAGGGATGGGCGGCACGCTCGGCTTCCTGGCCATTGTGGTGGCACTGGGCGCGATGTTTGGCAAGATTTTGCACGAGACGGGCGCGGTCGATCAGATTGCCGTCAAGATGCTGAAATCCTTCGGGCACAGCCGTGCGCACTACGCGATTGGTCTGGCCGGTCTGATTTGCGCGCTGCCGCTGTTCTTTGAAGTGGCCGTTGTGCTGCTGATAAGCGTCGCATTCTCCATGGCGCGCCATACCGGTACTAACCTCGTGAAGCTGGTCATTCCGCTGTTTGCGGGCGTGGCGGCGGCGGCGGCGTTCCTGCTGCCGGGGCCTGCGCCGATGCTGCTGGCCTCCCAGATGCATGCTGACTTTGGCTGGATGATCCTGATTGGCCTGTGTGCGGCGATCCCGGGGATGATTATCGCCGGTCCGCTGTGGGGAAACTTTATCAGCCGTTACGTTGAGCTGCACATTCCGGACGACATCACCGAGCCGCACCTGGGCGAGGGTAAAATGCCGTCCTTCGGCTTCAGTCTGTCGCTGATCCTGCTGCCGCTGGTGCTGGTGGGCCTGAAAACCATCGCTGCACGCTTTGTGCCGGTGGGGTCAACCGCTTACGAATGGTTCGAATTTATTGGTCATCCGTTCACTGCGATTCTGGTGGCGTGTCTGGTCGCGATTTACGGCCTGGCAATGCGTCAGGGCATGCCGAAAGACCGCGTGATGGAGATCTGTGGTGCCGCGCTGCAACCGGCGGGGATTATCCTGCTGGTGATCGGGGCGGGCGGCGTGTTCAAGCAGGTGCTGGTGGATTCCGGCGTTGGCCCGGCGCTGGGCGAAGCGCTGACCGGAATGGGCCTGCCGATTGCGGTCACCTGCTTTGTGCTGGCCGCGGCGGTGCGTATCATTCAGGGCTCCGCGACCGTGGCGTGCTTAACCGCCGTGGGTCTGGTAATGCCGGTGATTGAACAGCTGAA
Source organism: Enterobacter sp. JJBC (assembly GCF_036936505.1). Classification (NCBI taxonomy): domain Bacteria; kingdom Pseudomonadati; phylum Pseudomonadota; class Gammaproteobacteria; order Enterobacterales; family Enterobacteriaceae; genus Enterobacter; species Enterobacter sp. JJBC. The sequence continues at coordinate 4,490,719 of NZ_CP136935.1, read as the reverse complement.
CTACTCCGGCGCGCAGATGGCGGCGCTCTCTATCTGTATCGCGGGTGGTTCGATTGTGGTGTCTCACGTGAACGATGCAGGCTTCTGGCTGTTCGGTAAATTTACCGGCGCAACCGAAGCGCAAACCCTGAAAACCTGGACGCTGATGGAAACCATCCTCGGCACGACGGGTGCGGTTGTCGGGATGATTGCGTTTACGCTGCTGAGCTAATCCCGGTTTTCTCCCTCTCCCACGGGGAGAGGGAGCAAACACTAATAACGGCAATCAAGGATTGCCGTTTTGCTTTTACCTATCCTTTCATCCACGCTCGGATCCCGTCCAGGAACATCTGCGTTGCCATCATCACCAGAATCAGCCCCATCAGGCGCTCCAGCGCGTTCACCCCTTTCTCACCCAGCAGGCGCAGGAACAGCGACGACTGCAACAGGATAATAAACGTCCCGCCCCAGGCGATCAGCAGGGCAATCACCAGATGGCTCATCTGATTCGGATACTGATGCGACAGCAGCATCAGCGTGGCCAGAATCGTTGGCCCGGCGACCAGCGGAATCGCCAGCGGCACGATAAACGGCTCTTCACCCGCAGGCAGGCCGCTGCTGCTGCCCTCCGCGCTCGGGAAAATCATCTTAATGGCAATCAGGAACAAAATGATCCCGCCGGAAATGGAGACCGTTTCGGCGCGTAAGTTCAGGAAAGCGAGAATTTTTTCACCGGCGAACAGGAAGATAAACATCACCAGCAGGGCGATGAGCAGCTCGCGGATCATGATCGCCCGACGGCGCTTCGGCTCGGTGTGCTTCAGCACCGACATGAAGATCGGCAGATTACCGAGCGGATCCATAATCAGGATCAATAAAACCGCTGCGGAAATGATTTCACTCATCTTAAATTATCCCTGATACTTATTGTGGTCATTGCGATGATTAGCACTTTTTCTGATTGCCGGGCAATCATCGATTAATTTCGCTTGCGACTTTGGCAGCATTTTGTAATGTGAAGCATATCCCAGTTCAATACTGGCTTGCACAATCAGCACACACCCCTTGCAGGAAAAAAATGCTATGAAAAACGTTGGTTTTATCGGCTGGCGCGGTATGGTCGGCTCTGTACTCATGCAACGCATGGTTGAAGAGCGCGATTTCGACGCCATCCGCCCGGTCTTCTTCTCCACTTCCCAGCTCGGCCAGGCTGCACCGTCCTTTGGGGGTACCACAGGCACGTTGCAGGATGCTTACGACCTGGAGGCGCTGAAGGCTCTCGACATTATTGTGACCTGCCAGGGCGGCGATTATACCAACGAAATCTATCCGAAGCTGCGTGAAAGCGGCTGGCAGGGCTACTGGATTGACGCGGCCTCTTCGCTTCGCATGAAAGACGATGCCATCATTATTCTTGACCCGGTTAACCAGGGCGTCATCACCGACGGCCTGAACAACGGCGTGAAAACCTTTGTTGGCGGTAACTGCACCGTCAGCCTGATGCTGATGTCCCTCGGCGGTCTGTTCGCACAGGATCTGGTGGAGTGGGTCTCCGTGGCGACCTACCAGGCGGCGTCCGGCGGTGGCGCGCGTCATATGCGCGAGCTGCTGACCCAGATGGGCCAGCTGCACCAGAGCGTCGCTGCCGAGCTGGCAGACCCGGCGTCCGCGATCCTCGATATCGAGCGTAAAGTCACTCAGCTCACCCGCAGCGGCGAGCTGCCGGTGGATAACTTCGGCGTACCGCTGGCCGGCGGCCTGATCCCGTGGATAGACAAACAGCTGGATAACGGCCAGACCCGCGAAGAGTGGAAGGGCCAGGCTGAGACCAACAAAATCCTCGGCACCGCGAACACCATTCCGGTTGACGGTCTGTGCGTGCGTATCGGCGCGCTGCGCTGCCACAGCCAGGCCTTCACCATTAAACTGAAAAAAGATGTGTCTATTCCGACCGTGGAAGAGCTGCTGGCCGCGCATAACCCGTGGGCGAAAGTGGTGCCAAACGATCGCGATATCACCATGCGCGAACTGACCCCGGCAGCCGTCACCGGCACGCTGACCACCCCGGTTGGCCGCCTGCGCAAGCTGAACATGGGGCCGGAGTACCTCTCCGCGTTCACCGTTGGCGACCAGCTTCTGTGGGGTGCCGCCGAGCCGCTGCGCCGCATGCTGCGCCAGCTGGCGTAATAATTTGTTAAACACGGGGGGTGATTGTCACCCCCTTTTTTTGCGTACTACATGGAGTAAAACGCAGATGTCTTATTTTTTATCAGGAGGACCCACGACGTTGGCTATGCTTTAAGGAAGATTTATTTCTCACCTGAGGGTAGGGCGGAGCAGAGAGGATTAACTGCACCGTTTAGGTCACATTAAAAGTCGTCCCGGAGCGCGTAAAAAGGGCGACATAAAAAAACAGGATGAATACCATGTCCGATCGTATTTCGAGAGACGTGATTAATGCGCTTATTGCGGGTCACTTTGCCGACCCCTTTTCTGTGCTAGGGATGCACCGTACAGAGGCCGGACTGGAAGTTCGTGCGCTGTTACCGGATGCAACAGAAGTGTGGGTTATCGAACCCAAAACCGGCCGCAAGGTGGGTAATCTGGAATGCCTCGACTCGCGTGGCTTCTTCTCGGGCGTCATGCCCCGCCGTAAAAATCCTTTTCGTTATCAGCTTGCCGTTATCTGGCACGGTCAGCAAAACCTGATTGACGATCCCTATAGCTTCGGCCCGCTTTTAAAAGAGATGGACGCCTGGCTGCTGTCCGAAGGGACCCATTTACGCCCTTACGAAACGCTGGGTGCCCATGCGGATACCATGGACGGTATCACCGGCACGCGTTTTGCCGTATGGGCGCCAAACGCCCAGCGCGTCTCCGTTGTCGGGCAGTTCAACTACTGGGACGGTCGTCGTCACCCCATGCGCCTGCGCCGGGAAACCGGCATTTGGGAGCTGTTTATCCCCGGCGCGCACAACGGTCAGCTCTACAAATTCGAGATGATCGATGCCAACGGCAAGCTGCGCATTAAATCTGACCCGTACGCCTTTGAGGCCGAACTGCGCCCGAATACCGCCTCGCTGATTTGCGGCCTGCCGGAGAAGGTTGTCCAGACGGAAGAGCGCAAGCAGGCTAACCGCTTTGATGCGCCGATCTCCGTCTATGAAGTGCATCTCGGCTCGTGGCGTCGCCACACCGATAACAACTTCTGGCTGAGCTATCGCGAGCTGGCGGACCAGCTGGTGCCGTACGCCAAATGGATGGGCTTTACGCACCTGGAGCTGCTGCCGATCAACGAGCACCCGTTCGACGGCAGCTGGGGCTATCAGCCAACCGGGCTGTATGCGCCTACGCGCCGCTTTGGTACGCGCGATGACTTCCGCTATTTCATCGATGCCGCGCACGCCGCCGGGCTGAACGTCATCCTCGACTGGGTGCCGGGCCACTTCCCGTCGGATGATTTTGCGCTGGCAGAGTTCGACGGCACAAAGCTTTACGAGCACAGCGACCCGCGCGAAGGCTATCACCAGGACTGGAACACGCTGATCTACAACTACGGTCGCCGTGAAGTATCGAACTACCTGGTCGGGAACGCGCTGTACTGGATCGAGCGTTTCGGCATTGATGCCCTGCGCGTCGATGCGGTGGCGTCGATGATTTACCGCGACTACAGCCGCAAAGAGGGTGAGTGGATCCCGAACGAGTATGGCGGGCGTGAAAACCTCGAAGCGATTGAGTTTCTGCGCAACACCAACCGCATCATCGGGGAGCAGGTGGAAGGTGCCGTGACCATGGCGGAAGAGTCCACCGACTTCCCGGGCGTTTCCCGTCCACCGTCAATGGGCGGACTGGGCTTCTGGTACAAGTGGAACCTCGGCTGGATGCACGACACGCTCGACTACATGAAGCTCGACCCGGTTTATCGTCAGTATCACCACGATAAGCTCACTTTCGGGCTGCTCTACAACTACACCGAAAACTTCATGCTGCCGCTGTCGCACGATGAAGTGGTGCACGGCAAGAAATCCATTCTCGACCGCATGCCGGGGGACGCGTGGCAGAAGTTTGCCAACCTGCGCGCCTACTACGGCTGGATGTTCGCCTTCCCGGGCAAAAAGCTGCTGTTTATGGGCAACGAATTTGCGCAGGGGCGCGAATGGAACCACGATACCAGCCTTGACTGGCATCTGCTGGAAGGCGCGGACAACTGGCACCACGGCGTACAGCGTCTGGTCCGTGACCTGAACCTGACCTATCGCCACCACAAAGCGCTGCACGAGCTGGACTTTGATCCGTACGGCTTTGAGTGGCTGGTGGTGGACGACCACGAGCGCTCGGTGTTTGTCTTTGCGCGCCGCGACAAGGCGGGTAACGAGATCATCGTCGCCAGCAACTTCACGCCAGTGCCGCGTGAACACTACCGCTTCGGCATTAACCAGCCGGGCAAATGGCGCGAAATTCTCAATACCGACTCCATGCACTACCACGGCAGCAATGCGGGTAACGGCGGGCTGGTGCAGAGCGATGCCATTGAAAGCCATGGCCGTCCGAACTCCCTGAGCCTGACGCTGCCGCCGCTTGGCACAATCTGGCTGGTGCGGGAGGGAGAATGACGCAGCTTACGGCAGGTAAACCCGAACCGCTCGGGGCGAGTTTTGACGGAAAGGGGGTGAACTTCACGCTCTTTTCCGCCCATGCGGAGCGGGTGGAACTCTGTGTGTTTGACGGGGAAGGTAACGAGCACCGTTACGATTTACCGGCGCGCACGGGGGATACCTGGCATGGCTACCTGGCCGGAGGACGGCCGGGGATGCACTACGGTTTTCGCGTACACGGCCCCTGGGAGCCCTCTCAGGGGCACTGGTTTAACCCGGCGAAGCTGCTGATTGACCCTTGTGCGCACCGGGTGGACGGTGAGTTTAAAGATGACCCGCTGTTCCACGTTGGCTACGGCGAACCTGACCACCGCGACAGCGCGCCCGTCGCGCCCAAAAGCGTGGTGGTGCACGATCTCTACGACTGGGAAGACGATGCCCCGCCGCGTACGCCTTGGGGCAACACCGTTATTTATGAAGCCCACGTTAAAGGGCTGACGTATCTGCACCCGTCAATTCCCAAAGAGATGCGCGGCACCTACAAAGCGCTTGGGCATCCGACGATGGTCGCGTACCTGAAGCACTTAGGGATCACCGCGCTGGAGCTGTTGCCCGTGGCGCATTTCGCCAGCGAGCCGCGGCTACAGCGTCTCGGGTTAAGCAACTACTGGGGCTACAACCCGCTGGCGTTGTTCGCCCTCGATCCGCGTTATGCGGTGAATCCTGAGAAGGCGCGGGATGAGTTTCGCGATGCGGTGAAGGCGCTTCACGCGGCGGGTATCGAGGTCATTCTGGACGTGGTGTTGAACCACAGTGCGGAAAGCGATCTTGACGGCCCGACGCTCTCACAGCGCGGAATCGATAACCGTAGCTATTATTGGATCAGGGACGACGGCGATTACGAGAACTGGACCGGGTGCGGTAACACCCTCAACCTCAGTCATCCGGCCGTTACGCATTACGCGTACGAGTGCCTGAAATACTGGGTTGAGACGTTCCACGTGGACGGTTTTCGCTTCGACCTGGCGCCAGTGATGGGGCGCACCCCGGCGTTCAGCCAGCAGGCGCCGCTGTTTGAGGCCATCAAAAACTGCCCGGTGCTTTCAAAGGTGAAGCTGATTGCGGAGCCCTGGGACATCGGCGAGGGCGGTTATCAGGTGGGGAACTTCCCGCCGCTGTTTGCCGAGTGGAACGACCACTTCCGCGATGCCGTCCGCCGCTTCTGGCTGACGCGCGATCTGTCGCTGGGGGAGTTTGCCGGTCGCTTTGCCGGCTCCAGCGATCTCTTTAAGCGTGACGGCAAACGTCCGTCGGCCACCATTAACGTGGTGACGGCGCACGACGGTTTTACGCTCAGGGACTGCGTTTGTTTCAATCAGAAACACAATGAGGCAAACGGCGAGGAGAATCGCGATGGGACTAACAATAACCATAGCTTTAACCATGGTATAGAAGGGTTAGGCGGAAGTCTGGATGTGATCGAGCGGCGACGCGCCAGCGTTCATGCGCTGCTGACGACGCTTTTGTTGTCGCAGGGCACGCCGATGCTGCTGGCGGGCGATGAGCACGGCCACAGCCAGCACGGCAACAACAACGCCTATTGCCAGGACAACACCCTGACCTGGCTCGACTGGGGAGAAGCGAACAGCGGGCTGACCCATTTCACCGCGGCGCTGATCCATCTTCGCCAGCGCATCCCCGCGCTCACCGCCGACCGCTGGTGGGAAGAGGGCGACGGCAACGTTCGCTGGCTGAATAAAGACGCGCAACCGTTAAGCGCGCAAGAGTGGCAACACGGCATACCCTGTCTGCAAATCCTGCTTTCGGATGCGTGGCTGGTGACGCTGAACGCGACGGATGACGTCGCAGAGATTGTTTTACCTGACGGGGAGTGGCGAGCCATTCCTCCCTTTGCCGGAGCGGATAATCCGGTTGTTATGGCTGTCTGGCACGGGCCTGCGCACGGAGTGTGCGTATTCCAAAGATGATAAAAAAGGAGTTAGTCATGGTTAGATTAGAGAAGAACGATCCGTTAATGTTGGCGCGCCAGCTACCATTAAAAACAGTTGCCCTGATACTCGCGGGCGGGCGTGGTACCCGTCTGAAAGATTTGACCATCAAGCGCGCTAAACCGGCCGTTCACTTTGGTGGTAAGTTCCGTATTATCGATTTTGCACTGTCAAACTGCCTGAACTCAGGCATTCGCCGTATTGGCGTCATTACCCAATATCAGTCGCACACGCTGGTGCAGCACATTCAGCGCGGCTGGTCATTCTTCAGCGAAGAGATGAACGAGTTTGTCGATCTGCTCCCGGCGCAGCAGCGCGTTCACGGGGAGAACTGGTACCGCGGCACGGCGGATGCCGTGACCCAGAACCTCGACATCATTCGCCGCTACAACGCGGAATACATCGTTATCCTCGCCGGGGACCACATCTACAAGCAAGATTACTCCCACATGCTGATCGACCACGTCGAAAAAGGGGCGCGCTGCACCGTGGCGTGCCTGCCGGTGCCTGTTGCGGAAGCAACCGCGTTTGGCGTGATGCATGTAGATGGCGACGACAAGATTATCGACTTTGTCGAAAAACCGGCGAACCCGCCAACCATGCCGGGAGATGACACCAAATCGCTCGCCAGCATGGGGATCTATGTCTTTGACGCCGATTATCTTTATGAACTGCTGGAAGAGGACGACAAAGACGAGAACTCCAGTCACGACTTCGGCAAAGACATTATCCCGAAAATTACCAAAGCTGGCATGGCGTATGCACATCCTTTCCCGCTGTCCTGCGTGCAGTCCGATCCGAATGCGGAACCTTACTGGCGCGATGTGGGAACGCTGGAAGCGTACTGGAAAGCCAACCTCGATCTTGCGTCCGTCACGCCTGAGCTGGATATGTACGACCAGAACTGGCCGATTCGCACCCATATGGAATCGCTGCCGCCGGCGAAGTTCGTCCAGGACCGCTCCGGCAGCCACGGTATGACGCTCAACTCGCTGGTCTCTGGCGGGTGCATTATCTCCGGTTCGGTGGTGGTGCAGTCCGTGCTGTTCCCGCGCGTGCGTATAAACTCATTCTGTAATATCGATTCGGCAGTCCTGCTGCCGGATGTCTGGGTAGGGCGCTCATGTCGTCTGCGTCGCTGCGTTATCGACCGTGCCTGCGTCATTCCCGAAGGGATGGTGATTGGGGAAAACGCGGAAGAAGATGCGCGTCGTTTCTACCGTTCGGAAGAGGGGATCGTGTTAGTAACACGGGAAATGTTGCGGAAGCTGCAAATCAAACAGGAGCGATGATGCAGGTTTTACACGTATGTTCTGAGATGTTCCCGTTGTTAAAAACGGGCGGACTGGCGGATGTTCTTGGTGCACTACCGGCGGCGCAAATTGCCGGAGGGGTGGATACCCGCGTGTTGTTGCCCGCTTTTCCGGATATCCGGCGTGGTATTCCCGATGCAAAGGTTGTTACCCGTCGCGAGACCTTCGCGGGACGTATCACCCTGCTGTTTGGACATTACAATGGCACAGGGATTTACCTGATTGATGCCCCGCATTTATACGATCGACCCGGCAGCCCGTATCACGATACCAACCTGTACGCCTATACCGATAACGTGCTGCGCTTTGCCCTGCTCGGCTGGGTGGGGGCGGAGATGGCCGTCGGGCTGGATCCGTTCTGGCGTCCGAACGTGGTGCACGCGCACGACTGGCACGCGGGGCTGGCTCCTGCGTATCTGGCGGCGAAGGGGCACCCGGCCAAATCGGTGTTTACGGTGCACAACCTGGCGTATCAGGGCATGTATTACGCGCATCATATGAATGACATCGATCTGCCATGGTCGTTCTTTAACATGCACGGGCTGGAGTTTAACGGACAGATTTCGTTCCTGAAGGCGGGTCTGTACTACGCCGACCATATCACGGCGGTCAGCCCAACCTACGCGCGTGAAATTACCCAGCCGGAGTTCGGTTACGGTATGGAAGGGCTGCTGCAACAGCGCCACCGTGAAGGTCGTCTGTCGGGCATTCTGAACGGCGTAGATGAACAGATCTGGAATCCGGAAACGGACCTCCTGCTGGCGGCGCGCTATGGACGCGACTCCGTGGAGGACAAAGCGGAGAACAAGCGCCAGCTACAGATTGCGATGGGGCTGAAGGTCAACGACAAGGTACCGCTGTTTGCGGTGGTCAGCCGCCTGACCAGCCAGAAAGGGCTGGATCTGGTGCTGGAAGCGCTGCCGGGATTACTGGAGCAGGGTGGGCAACTGGCGCTGCTCGGCGCGGGCGACCCGGTATTGCAGGAAGGTTTCCTTGCGGCCGCGGCGGAACATCCGGGGCAGGTGGGCGTGCAGATTGGCTATCACGAAGCGTTCTCGCACCGCATCATGGGCGGCGCGGACGTGATTCTGGTGCCGAGCCGTTTCGAGCCCTGCGGCCTGACGCAGCTCTATGGTCTGAAATACGGTACGTTGCCGCTGGTACGCCGCACGGGCGGGCTGGCGGATACGGTGTCTGACAGCTCCCTGGAAAACCTGGCGGATGGTATCGCCAGCGGGTTTGTTTTCGAGGACAGTAATGCCTGGTCGCTGCTTCGGGCGATCCGGCGTGCTTTCGTCTTGTGGTCCCGTCCATCCCTGTGGCGTTACGTACAACGTCAGGCGATGTCCATGGACTTTGGCTGGCACGTTGCGGCGCAGTCCTACCGCGACCTTTATCAACGCTTGATGTAACGAGGCGAAGTTACTGATATGAATGCTCCATTTAGCTACTCTTCCCCCACGCTCAGCGTTGAGGCGTTGAAACACTCCATCGCCTATAAGCTGATGTTTACCATTGGGAAAGATCCCGTAATTGCCAACAAACATGAGTGGCTGAACGCCACGCTGTTTGCGGTGCGCGATCGTATGGTCGAACGCTGGCTGCGCTCCAACCGCGCCCAGCTCTCGCAGGAGACGCGACAGGTGTATTACCTGTCGATGGAGTTTCTGATTGGTCGCACCCTCTCCAATGCGCTGTTATCGCTCGGGATTTATGACGACGTCAAAAACGCACTGGAAGAGATGGGGCTGGATTTAGAAGAGCTGATTGACGAAGAGAACGACCCGGGGTTGGGTAACGGTGGTCTCGGGCGTCTTGCCGCCTGCTTCCTCGATTCACTGGCGACGCTGGCGCTGCCGGGGCGCGGCTACGGTATTCGCTACGACTACGGCATGTTCAAGCAGAACATCGTGGATGGCCGTCAGAAAGAGTCCCCGGACTACTGGCTGGAGTACGGTAACCCGTGGGAGTTCAAGCGCCACAACACGCGCTACAAGGTGCGTTTTGGCGGGCGTATTCAGCAGGAAGGTAAAAAATCCCGCTGGGTGGAAACCGAGGAGATCCTGGCCGTGGCCTACGACCAGATCATCCCCGGCTACGACACCGATGCGACCAATACGCTGCGCCTGTGGAACGCGCAGGCCAGTAGCGAGATCAACCTGGGTAAATTCAACCAGGGCGACTACTTCGCGGCGGTGGAAGATAAAAACCACTCTGAGAACGTGTCCCGCGTCCTGTATCCGGATGACTCGACCTACTCAGGCCGCGAGCTGCGCCTGCGTCAGGAGTATTTCCTCGTCTCAGCAACGATTCAGGATATCCTTAGCCGTCACTATCAGCTGCACAAAACCTATGCGAATCTGGCGGAAAAAACCGCTATTCACCTCAACGATACCCATCCGGTGCTGTCGATCCCTGAGCTGATGCGCCTGCTGATTGACGAGCATAAGTTCAGCTGGGGTGACGCGTTTGAAGTAACCTGCCAGGTGTTCTCGTACACTAACCATACGCTGATGAGTGAAGCGCTGGAGACGTGGCCGGTGGATATGCTCGGCAAAATTCTGCCGCGCCATCTGCAAATCATCTTCGAGATCAACGACTACTTCCTCAAGACCTTGCAGGAGCAGTACCCGAACGATACCGGTCTGCTGAGCCGCGCCTCGATCATTGATGAATCCAACGGGCGTCGCGTACGCATGGCCTGGCTGGCGGTGGTGATCAGCCACAAGGTCAACGGCGTATCAGAGCTGCATTCGAACCTGATGGTGCAGTCGCTGTTTGCGGACTTCGCGAAGATCTTCCCGACGCGTTTCTGCAACGTGACCAACGGCGTCACCCCGCGCCGCTGGCTGGCGCTGGCGAACCAGCCGCTCTCCGACGTTCTGGATGAGAACATTGGCCGTACCTGGCGCACCGATTTGAGCCAGCTGAGCGAGCTTGAGCAGCACATCGATTTCCCGACGGTGAACAAAGCGGTACGGGAAGCCAAGCTGCTGAACAAGAAGCGTCTGGCGGTCTGGCTGGCGATGCATCTGAACGTGGTGGCGAACCCGAAAGCGCTGTTCGACGTGCAGATCAAACGTATCCACGAGTACAAGCGTCAGCTGATGAATGTCCTGCACGTCATTACCCACTACAACCGCATTAAGGCTGACCCGACGGCGGAGTGGGTGCCGCGTGTGAAAATCTTTGCCGGTAAGGCGGCCTCCGCGTATTACATGGCGAAGCACATCATTCATCTCATCAACGATGTGGCGAAGGTGGTGAACCACGATCCGGACATTGGCGATAAGCTGAAGGTAGTGTTTATCCCGAACTACAGCGTAAGCCTGGCGCAGCTGATTATTCCGGCGGCGGATCTCTCTGAGCAGATTTCCACGGCGGGGACGGAAGCATCCGGCACCAGCAACATGAAGTTTGCCCTGAACGGCGCGCTGACTATCGGCACGCTGGACGGCGCAAATGTCGAAATGCTGGAGCATGTGGGCGCGGAGAATATCTTTATCTTCGGGAATACGGCGGAAGAGGTGGAGGCGCTACGCAAGCAGGGCTACTCGCCGCGTGAGTATTATGAAGAGGATGAAGAGTTACGCCAGGTGCTGACGCAAATCGCAACCGGAGTGTTTAACCCTGAGGAGCCTGGGCGCTATCGTGACCTGGTGGACTCGCTGATTAACTTTGGCGATCACTATCAGGTGCTGGCGGATTACCGCAGCTACGTGGATTGTCAGGATAAGGTGGACGAACTGTACCGTCAGCAGGAGAAGTGGACCAGCACCGCGATGCATAACATCGCCAACATGGGCTACTTCTCGTCAGACAGGACCATCAAAGAGTATGCCGAGAATATCTGGCATATTGATCCGGTGCGGTTGTAAAAACAAAGCCCGGTGGCGCTGCGCTTACCGGGCCTACGGGATCGAGTAGGCCGGGTAAGGCGGAGCCGACACCCGGCTTTTTTTCAATTACGACGCCAGCGACAATTCACGCTTTCCCGCATGTTGCGCCAGCCACTGCGCCACGCGAGACTGCTGCTCGGCATTCAGCCACATCCCTTCTTTAGTACGACGCCAGATGGCATCGTCCAGACGGCGCACCCACTCGTGTTCCACCAGGTAGCGCAGCTCGGCTTCGTATAGCTCATGGCCAAAATGCTCGCCCAGATCGGCAATCTCTTTCGCGTCGCCGAGGAATAGTTCGGTGTTGCTGCCGTAGGTGCGGGCGTAGTGGCGCGCCATGCCTTCGGTAATGAACGGGAAGCGGCGACGCAGCTTCGCGGCGTAATCGTCGCGGTTATCGCCGATATCGCCGCCAGGCAGCACGGCGCCTTTCGTCCACGCCGGGCCGATGCCTTTGTAATACGGCGCCAGTTTCTCCAGCGCGTGCTCCGCCAGTTTACGGTAGGTGGTGAGCTTACCGCCAAACACGGAGAGCAGCGGCGCCTGACCGTCAACGTCGTGAATATCAAGCGTATAGTCACGGGTGATGGCCTGCGGTGAGTCAGACTCGTCATCACACAGCGGACGCACGCCGGAGTAGGTCCAGACCACGTCATCGCGCGCCAGCTGTTTCTTAAAATGCGCGTTGTACACTTTCAACAGGTAGCTGACTTCACTCTCGTCGATCTCAACGTTTTTCGGATCGCCTTTGTACTCCACGTCGGTGGTGCCGATGATGGAGAACTCGTCCATCCACGGGATCACAAACACAATGCGCTTGTCTTCATTTTGCAGGATATAAGCCTGTTTCTGGGTATGCACGCGCGGCACCACGATGTGGCTGCCCTTAATCAGGCGGATGCCGTACGGTGAAGGCAGGTGCATGCCGTCGTCGAAGAACTGTTTCACCCACGGGCCGGTGGCATTCACCAGGCCGCGCGCTTTCCAGCTAAACTTCTCGCCGGTATCCACGTCTTCCGCTTCCACAATCCACAGGCCGTTTTCGCGGCGTGCGGCGGTGGCGCGGGTGCGGGTTTTCACCTCGCCGCCTTTCTTCTCGACCATCTGCGCGTTAGCCAGTACCAGACGCGCATCGTCCACCCAGCAGTCGGAATATTCGAAACCGCGCACGATTTCAGGCTTAAGGACCGATTCTGAGCCAAAACGCAAACCGGTTGAACCCGGCAGGCTGGTGCGTTTACCCAGATGATCGTACATAAACAGACCGATGCGGATCATCCACGCCGGACGCAGATGCGGGCGATGGGGCAGGCGGAAGCGCATCGGGATCGCCAGATGCGGGGCCATTTTCAGCAGCACTTCGCGTTCGGCCAGCGCTTCGCTGACCAGGCGGAATTCGTAGTGTTCCAGGTAGCGCAGGCCACCGTGGATCAGCTTGGAGCTGGCGGACGACGTCGCGCAGGCGAGATCGTTAGCTTCCAGCATCAGCACGGATAAACCGCGTCCTGCGGCATCAACCGCAATACCGGCACCGTTGATGCCACCGCCTATCACAATCAGATCTTTGGTTTCCATAACACCCTCATGCACTTTCGTTAAAGCTCAAAAATGTTCGATATCGCTCATAATAGCAAAGGAACGCGCTTTTGGTAACATCAAAAAAACAATTTAGAGTGATATGGATAACATAATGGCGTTTACCCGCCGCCAGGACGTACACTACGGGGTAAAATCGTGCGGTCTGATGCCCTCACCCCAGCCCTCTCCCTCCGGGAGAGGGTAGGGTGAGGGGAAAACCGCACCACACCTGAATATAAGATGAGAACACCATGGATCAGTTTGAATGTATTAACGTAGAAGAAGCCCACCAGAAGATGCACCAGGGAAAAGCGGTGCTGGTGGATATCCGCGATCCGCAGAGCTTTGCGATGGGCCACACGCCGGGCGCGTTCCATCTCACCAACGACACGCTGGGCGCGTTTATGCGCGATAACGACTTCGATACCCCGGTGATGGTGATGTGCTATCACGGCAACAGCAGTAAAGGCGCGGCGCAGTATCTGCTCCAGCAGGGTTACGAGGCGGTATACAGCGTCGATGGCGGCTTCGATGCCTGGCATCGTCATTTCCCGGCAGAAGTTGAATACGCGTTTGAGCGCTGATCCCGCTATACTGTCCCCTTTTGTGTGGAAATAAGCGACCGCTGCCCATGTTGATGATCACCTCTTTTAGCAACCCGCGCGTCGCCCAGGCGTTTGTCGACTATATGGCGACGCAGGGCATTATCCTGACTATTCAGCAGCATACACAGACGGATGTCTGGCTGGCAGACGAAAGCCAGGCTGGGCGCGTGAACGCCGAGCTGGCGCGTTTCCTGGAAAACCCGGGCGACCCGCGTTATCTGGTGGCAAGCTGGCAATCCGGCCAGACCGGCAGTGGCCTGCACTATCAACGTTTTCCGTTTCTCGCCACCCTCCGCGAGCGCGCAGGACCGTTTACGCTGCTTTTAATGGTAGCCTGCATCATCGTCTTCATTATTATGAGCGTGGTGGGTGACCAGAGCGTGATGATTGCCCTCGCATGGCCGTACGATCCCTCCCTGCAATTTGACGTCTGGCGCTACTTCACGCATGCGCTGATGCACTTCTCGGTGATGCATATCCTCTTTAACCTGCTGTGGTGGTGGTATCTCGGCGGGGCGGTGGAGAAGCGGCTCGGCAGCGGCAAGCTGATTGTGATCACCCTTATCAGCGCCCTGTTAAGCGGCTACGTGCAGCATAAATTCAGCGGTCCATGGTTCGGCGGGTTATCCGGCGTGGTGTACGCCCTGATGGGTTACGCCTGGCTCAGAGGCGAGCGCGACCCGGATAGCGGCATCTATTTACAACGTGGATTAATAACCTTTGCGTTAATATGGCTTATTGCCGGATGGTTTGATCTGTTTGGTATGTCTATCGCCAATGGTGCGCACGTTACCGGCCTGGCGGTCGGGCTGGCGATGGCGTTGGCCGATACGCTCCATGCGCGAAAGCGAACATAATTCCCAGGGATATTTCATGAAACAAACACAACGTCATGACGCCATTATCGAACTGGTAAAAAAACAGGGATACGTCAGTACTGAAGAGCTGGTGGAGCAGTTTGCCGTTAGCCCGCAAACCATCCGTCGTGACCTCAACGACCTGGCCGATCAGAACCGTATTCTGCGTCACCACGGCGGTGCCGCGCTGCCGTCCAGCTCGGTGAACACCTCATGGCATGACCGTAAGGCGACGCAAACGGCAGAGAAAGAGCGTATCGCCCGTAAAGTGGCGAGCCAGATCCCGAACGGCGCGACGCTGTTTATTGATATCGGCACCACGCCGGAAGCGGTCGCCCATGCGCTGCTGAACCACGAGAACCTCCGCGTGGTGACCAACAACCTGAACGTGGCCAACACGTTGATGCAGAAAGACGATTTCCGCATCATACTCGCGGGCGGCGAACTGCGCAGCCGCGACGGGGGCATTATCGGCGAAGCGACGCTCGATTTTATCTCTCAGTTTCGCCTCGATTTCGGCATTCTGGGGATCAGCGGCATCGACACCGACGGCTCGCTGCTGGAGTTTGATTACCACGAGGTGCGCACCAAGCGCGCGATCATTGAAAACTCACGTCATGTGATGCTGGTGGTGGATCACTCCAAGTTTGGTCGTAACGCGATGGTGAACATGGGCAGCATCAGCATGGTGGATGCGGTTTATACTGATGTGATGCCACCGGCGGGCGTGATGCAGGTGATTAAAGATAATAATTTGCAGTTAGAGTTATGTTGAGAAGCCATTCTCCCTCTCCCTGTGGGAGAGGGCCGGGGTGAGGGCATCAGACCGCAGAGGATTTACACTCCGTACCCCATCATCTTCAACAGCTGCTGCGCATGCTGCACCGCATCCTGACGGTGCGCCACGCCCAGCTTCTGATACAGATTGCGAATGTGCGTTTTGATGGTGGTCGCCGCCACCGCCAGCTCGCCGGCAATCTGCTCGTTGCTGTAGCCGGAATAGATCAGCCCCAGCACCTGCCATTCACGCTGGGTGAGCGGGCTGGTACGGATAAGCTCCGGCACTTCCGGATGGTTCAGCAGACGTTCAACAAAGTTCTCATCGAAGTGCGCAAACTTGTGGCGATGATGCTGGTTAATCTCGCGCAGAATGCGCTGGGCGCGATGCTGATCGAGTTCCGGCAGCGTGTTGAGTTGAATCAGCTGGCGCAGCTGCTGGGCCATCACTTCACCCTCAATCACAAAGTGGCTGATAAACCCGGTGCGGTTCGCCAGCTGCAACGCTTCCAGCAGTACGCGCTGGGCATCGTTTTTACGTCCTGCCTGCCAGTAAAGCTGGTTTAACAGCAGCAGGTTGCGGTTTAAATCGCTCATCAGGCGCAGGCTGCGGGCGTTTTCGTTTAACTCTTCCAGCACAATCTCGGCAGGCTCGAAGTCACCCAGCAGGATCTGCACGCGGGCAATATTGCGCCACTGGCTTTGCAGGAAGTGGTTATTGGCAAATTCCGGTTTAGGCGTGTGACGCAGCCAGTTGGCGGCGGACTTTTTATCGCCGGTCATCTGCCAGTAAATCACCCTGACCTTATCGGCGTTGGAGACCCAGTCGCTATGGTACTGTCCGTTGCCGAGCAGATTTTCCAGGCGGTTAAGGTGGTTACGGGCATTATCCAGGTCGCCGCGTGCCAGCGAGCACTGCACCAGCAGAGCCAGACACTGGAGCTGCTGCTGCGGCTGGAAGCTCGAAAGGACATTCAGACCCTGGCGGGCGCAGCTTTCTGCTTCATCCAGACGCGACCATGCCCACAGCAGCTGAGCGCGAATACGCAACAGGAACTCGTGCATCGGCAGCTGTTCCAGATGTTGTTCACGGATCAGCTGGAACGCTTTCTCCTGGTTTTCCCAGGCGGCTTGCAGGAACCCCTGAGCAAATAAAATCTCGCTTTGCTGGATCAGGCTCCACAGGGCGTAATGCCAGACATCGTGGCGGCGCGCCATCTGTTCGGTTTGCTGCATGAGTGAAAGCGAACGCGTGAGATCGCCCTTACAGTGCAGCACTTCGCCGTGTACCGAGGTGGCCACAATACGGCTGTAAAAATTCGCCAGCGGCAGCTCATCCAGCGCGACCATCGCCAGCCGTTCAGCTTCATCCGGGTCCCCGTCGTTAATCGCCACCTGTGCGCGCAGGGCGTTAAATTCGCCGTGCAGGGTGGTATCCATCTCGCTTTCCATCTCCTGCTCGGCGCGCGCCAGCAGGGTGTTCACTTCGCTGTAACGATGCTGGCTCTGCATCAGCCAGGCCTGGAGCAGCACCAGACGCGGATTCTCCAGCAGGCTTTCCCAAGGCAGCGCTTTTAACGACTCTTCCAGCAGCGTCAGTTCGCTGTGGTTGAACAGTCCCCACGCGTGGTTGAGCAGAATATCGCGCAGCATACCGGCATCCCCGGCGGCCAGCGCATGGTGGATAGCCTCGCTCGGGAAACCTTGCGCCATCCAGCTTTCGGCGGCGGCGCGGTGAATGTCAGGCAGCTCTGCGGCCAGTTCCCACTGGCAACGCTGGCGCAGGAAGCTGCCAAACAGCGGATGGTAGCTAAACCATTCGCCGGGATCGTCCATGCGCGTCAGGAACAGACCCTGACGTTCAATCTCTTCGAGCTGAAGCTGCCCGTTTTCAATACCGGTGACGCGCACAATCAGCGCATCATTCATGGAGCGCAGCAGGGAGCTTTTCAGCAGGAAATGGCGGGTGGAGAGGTCAACGCTATCGAGTACCTCATCCACCAGATAATCCGACAGGTGGCTGGCGTTGATGCCCGCCAGGCGGCGTGCGGACTGATGCGTCGGGCTGTTGTTTTGCCGCGCGGAGAGGGCAATCAGCTGAAGCGCCGTGGCCCAGCCGGCAACGTCATCGCACAGGCGGCTGCTTTCAGACGCCTCAATCGGAGACGTCAGACGGCAGTCAAAGAACTGCTTCGCTTCCTGATGGGTAAAGGCCAGCTGCTGACTGCCGATTTCCAGAAGCTGATCGCGCACCCGCAGGTTGGCAATGCCCAACTGCGGAAGGTTACGCGACAGGACAACCAGCGTCAGGTTTTCCGGCTGATGGCGCAGGAAGAAACGCATGGACTCGTGAATAACCGGGTTGGTGATCAGATGATAATCATCAATTACCACATACAGCGGGCGATGCCATTCGGCCAGCTCGATAAACAGCTGGGAGAAAAGAGAGGACAGGCTGGCGTACTGGCGCTTTTGCACCATCACCTCGCTGGTGACGCAGTGTCCGTTGGTCGCCTGCTGAATCGCGGCAATTAAATAGCTGGCAAAACGCTCCTGCTGGTTATCACCTTCATCCAGGGAGTACCAGCCAAGATCGCTTTTACCTGCCGCCCATTGCGAAATGAGCGTTGTTTTTCCATAACCCGCAGGACTCGTAACCAGCGCCAGTCGGAAATTATGCGCACCGGAAAGTTTAGCCAGCAGGCGCTCGCGGACCACAGTATGGTCAAGACGAACCGGGCGACTTAATTTGGACGGAATCAACATAGTTTTCACTTCACTGTGGGGAACGAGAGAATTTATTTTTTTTGCGCTTCGTAATTAATATCTATAAGTTCGGCCAATAGAGGAACTATTGCAAGTTATGTCTGGGTTTGGAGGCTCTGAATTTGCACTCTGTCACAAAACATTCTCATCACTGATGGAACTTTCCGTAAATGGCTGGATGCCGCGCTGCTTCTGGCTTGTCTGCATGACGCTCGGTTGCGCTGAAACTGGTTTCAGAAAGAGATAATGCCGGTGAAGTTAATTAACTTTGGGGAAAGTTGCATGGGCTTAATAGTGGTGCTGAATAATCCCGACGCGCGGAAATATTATTCTACGTAAGTAATCATTTCAGCGATGATTAATTTCTTCCGAAACTGCATTTCATTTCTTTGACGTTCTTCCGGGATCGCTTTTTCCGCGAAGCGCACACTTACACAGTGGCCTCGATCACACTTTTATGCTCATCCCCGCTACTCCTCCCTGCCTAATCCCCGACAGGAGGAGGAAGAGGCGCAATGAGCCAGGCACACTAGCGCCAAATGTGTTTTCTCTCTACAGGATGCCGATTCCCTATGTCACAGCCTACTTTCAACAAAGCTCAATTTCAGGCTGCCCTGACGCGTCAGTGGCAGCGTTTTGGCCTTCATGCTGCAAACGAGATGACGCCTCACCAGTGGTGGCAGGCGGTGAGCGGGGCGCTCGCAGAACAGCTGGACGCTCAGCCTGTGGCGAAGCCTGTGAAAGGCCAGCGTCACGTCAACTACATTTCGATGGAGTTCCTGATTGGCCGTCTGACGGGTAACAATCTGCTGAACCTTGGCTGGTATCAGGAGGTCGGTGACGTGCTGAAAGAACACGACATCAACCTGACCGATCTGCTGGAAGAAGAGGTTGACCCGGCGCTGGGTAACGGCGGTCTGGGACGTCTGGCAGCCTGCTTCCTGGATTCCATGGCAACGGTGGGCCAGTCGGCGATTGGCTATGGCCTGAACTATCAGTACGGCCTGTTCCGTCAGTCATTTGCCGACGGCCATCAGATGGAAGCGCCGGACGACTGGCACCGCAATACCTATCCGTGGTTCCGCCACAACGCGCAGCTGGATGTGCAGGTCGGGATTGGCGGGAAAGTCACGAAGCAGGGACTCTGGGAACCGGCGTTCACCATTACCGGTGAAGCCTGGGACCTGCCGGTACTCGGCTACCGTAACGGCGTGGCGCAGCCGCTGCGTCTGTGGCAGGCGAAGCACGCGCATCCGTTTAACCTGACCAAATTCAACGACGGTGACTTCCTGCGCGCCGAGCAGCAGGGGATCGACGCCGAGAAGCTGACCAAAGTCCTCTATCCAAACGATAATCATCTGGCGGGTAAAAAGCTGCGTCTGATGCAGCAGTACTTCCAGTGCGCCTGCTCCGTGGCGGACATTCTGCGTCGACACCACCTGGCGGGCCGCAAGCTGGCTCAACTGCCGGACTTCGAAGTTATTCAGCTTAACGACACGCATCCGACCATTGCCATCCCGGAACTGCTGCGCGTGCTGATCGACGAGCATCAGCTGAGCTGGGACGACGCCTGGGCCATCACCAGCCGCACCTTCGCCTACACCAACCACACCCTGATGCCGGAAGCGCTGGAGTGCTGGGATGAGAAGCTGGTGAAAACGCTGCTGCCGCGCCATATGCAGATCATCAATAAGATTAACGACCAGTTCAAAACGCTGGTGGAGAAAACCTGGCCGGGTGACAAAGCCGTCTGGGCGAAGCTGGCGGTGGTTCACGATAAGCAGGTACGCATGGCGAACATGTGCGTAGTAAGCGGCTTTGCGGTGAACGGCGTGGCGGCGCTGCACTCGGATCTGGTGGTCAAAGATCTGTTCCCGGAATACCACCAGCTGTGGCCGACCAAATTCCACAACGTGACCAACGGCATTACGCCGCGTCGCTGGATCAAGCAGTGCAACCCGCTGCTGGCTGGCCTGCTGGACAAGACCCTGAAGAAAGAGTGGGCCAACGATCTGGACCAGCTCATCAACCTGGAAAAATACGCTGACGACGCGAAATTCCGCGAACAGTACCGCGCGATTAAGCTGGAGAACAAAGTTCGCCTGGCGGCGTTCGTGAAAGCGCGCACCGGGATTGAGATCAACCCAAATGCGATTTTCGATATCCAGATCAAACGTCTGCACGAGTACAAACGTCAGCACCTGAACCTGCTGCACATTCTGGCGCTGTATAAAGAGATCCGCGAGAATCCACAGGCC
This sequence comes from Enterobacter sp. JJBC, assembly GCF_036936505.1. NCBI lineage: Bacteria > Pseudomonadati > Pseudomonadota > Gammaproteobacteria > Enterobacterales > Enterobacteriaceae > Enterobacter > Enterobacter sp. JJBC. The sequence goes on along the minus strand of NZ_CP136935.1, from coordinate 4,470,083 downwards.
GACCGCGTTCCGCGCGTGTTCCTGTTCGGTGCGAAAGCGGCGCCGGGCTACTACCTGGCGAAAAACATTATCCTCGCCATTAATAAAGTGGCGGCGGCGATCAACAACGATCCGAAAGTGGGCGATAAGCTGAAGGTGGTGTTCCTGCCGGACTACTGCGTTTCTGCGGCTGAAATGCTGATCCCGGCGGCGGATATTTCCGAGCAGATCTCTACCGCCGGTAAAGAAGCGTCCGGTACCGGCAACATGAAGCTGGCCCTGAACGGTGCGCTGACCGTCGGCACGCTGGACGGTGCGAACGTCGAAATTGCCGAGAAGGTCGGCGAAGAGAACATCTTTATCTTCGGCCATACTGTTGAAGAAGTGAAAGCCATCAAAGCCAAAGGGTACGACCCGGTGAAATGGCGTAAAAAAGACAAAGTGCTGGATGCGGTGCTCAAAGAGCTGGAAAGCGGGAAGTACAGCGACGGCGACAAGCACGCGTTTGACCAGATGCTGCACAGCATGGACAAACAGGGCGGCGACCCGTACCTGGTGATGGCTGACTTCTCGGCTTATGTTGAAGCGCAGAAGCAGGTCGACGTGCTGTATCGCGACCAGGATGCCTGGACCCGCGCGTGTATCCTGAACACCGCGCGCTGCGGTATGTTCAGCTCTGACCGCTCAATCCGTGATTATCAGGCTCGTATCTGGCAGGCAAAACGCTAAGGAAGCGCGATGGAGAGTAAACGTCTGGACAGTGCCGCGCAGGCGGCGGGAATTAGCCTCAGTTACATCAATGCGCACGGCAAACCGCAGTCTATTGGTGCGGACACCAAAAGACGTTTGCTGGATGCCATGCACAAAACCGACGCGAAAGCGTCGGGTGCGCCGGTGCCGAACGTGAAGGTCTTTACCGCGGGCAAAAAGATGCCGCTGGCGGTGGAAGGGCGTGGCGAGTTCAGCTGGCTGCTCACCACCGAAGAGGGGCATCAGCACAAAGGCCATGCCACCGGCGGCAAAACCCTTAACCTTCCGGCGAAGCTGCCGGAGGGCTACCACACGCTTACGCTTACCCGGGACGACCAGCGTTTTCACTGTCGGGTGATCGTGGCGCCAAAGCGTTGCTATGAGCCGCAGGCGCTGCTTGAAGGCAAAAAGCTGTGGGGCGCCTGCGTGCAGCTCTATACCCTGCGTTCGGACAGCAACTGGGGCATTGGCGATTTTGGCGACCTGAAAAAGATGCTGGCATCCGTGGGCGAGCGCGGCGGCGCGTTCATCGGCCTCAACCCGATCCACGCCCTCTATCCGGCCAACCCGGAAAGCGCCAGCCCGTACAGCCCGTCGTCCCGCCGCTGGCTGAACGTGATTTATATCGACGTTAACGCGTTAGACGATTTCAAAAACAGCAAAGAGGCGCAGGCGTGGTGGAAGCTTGAGACCACCCAACAGATGCTGAAACAGGCCCGCGATGCGGACTGGGTCGATTATGCCTCCGTGACCGCGCTGAAAATGGCGGCTCTGCGTCTGGCATGGAAGGGCTTTGCGAAGCGTGACGACGAGCAGATGGCAGCCTTCCGCCAGTTTGTGATGCAGGAAGGCGAGAGCCTTTACTGGCAGGCAGCGTTTGATGCGCTGCACGCTTATCAGGTGCAGGAGGACGAGATGCGCTGGGGCTGGCCGGTATGGCCGAAAGCGTATCAGTCCGTGGATACCCCGGAAGTGAAGGCGTTCTGTGAGACGCATGCCGACGAGCTGGATTTCTATCTCTGGTTGCAGTGGCTGGCGTACAGCCAGTTTGCCGCCTGCTGGCAGGTGAGCCAGGGCTATAACATGCCGATCGGGCTGTATCGCGATCTGGCCGTCGGCGTGGCGGAAGGCGGGGCGGAAACCTGGTGTGACCGCGAGCTTTACTGCCTGAAAGCTTCGGTGGGTGCGCCGCCGGATATTCTGGGCCCGCTTGGTCAGAACTGGGGCTTACCGCCAATGGATCCGCACGTGATGGCGGCGCGTGCCTACGAGCCGTTTATCGACCTGCTGCGCGCTAACATGCAGAACTGCGGCGCGTTGCGTATCGACCACGTGATGTCCGTGCTGCGCCTGTGGTGGATCCCGTACGGTGAAACGGCTGACCACGGGGCGTACGTGCAATATCCGGTGGACGATTTGCTCTCAATCCTCGCGCTGGAGAGTAAACGTCATCAGTGCATGGTGATTGGCGAAGATCTCGGAACTGTGCCGGTGGAAATTGTCAGTAAGCTCCGCGACAGCGGCGTCTACTCCTACAAAGTGCTGTATTTTGAAAACGACCATGAGAAAACCTTCCGCGCGCCGAAAGCGTACCCTGAACAGTCAATGGCAGTCGCGACGACGCATGATCTTCCTACGCTCAGAGGCTACTGGGAAAGCGGCGACCTGACGCTCGGCAAAACGTTAGGTCTCTACCCGAATGAAGAGGTTCTGCGCGGGCTATATCAGGATCGCGAGCTGGCGAAGCAGGGGCTGCTGGACGCGCTGCATAAACATGGTTGTCTGCCGAAGCGCGCCGTGCATAAGGCGTCGCTGATGTCGATGACGCCAACGCTTAATCGTGGCTTACAGCGCTATATTGCCGACAGCAACAGCGCATTGCTCGGTCTGCAACCGGAAGACTGGATTGATATGGCGGAGCCGGTAAACATCCCCGGCACCAGCTATCAATACAAAAACTGGCGACGCAAACTGTCCACAACGCTTGAAGCGATGTTCGCCGATGACGGGGTGAACAGGTTGATTAAGGATTTGGACAAGCGCAGAAGAGCGGTGGGTAATAAGCGGTAGTTTCACCCTCACCCTAACCCTCTCCCAGAGGGAGAGGGAATAGAATGTAGGCCGGGTAAGCGTCAGCGCTACCCGGCTTTTTACATCAAACCACCATATTCAACAGCAGCACCCCGACCAGACCGCACACCGAAATAATGGTTTCCAGCGCGGACCAGGACTTGATGGTTTCACCGATGGTCAGGTTGAAGTACTCCTTGAACAGCCAGAAGCCCGGATCGTTCACGTGGGAGAAAATCACGCTGCCCGAACCGACCGCGATAACCATCAGTTCAGGGCTGACGCCCGTCGTGGCAATCAGCGGTGCCACGATGCCGCCTGCGGTAATCGCCGCAACGGTCGCAGAGCCCAGCGCAATACGCAGAACGGCGGCGATAGACCACGCCATCAGCAGCGGAGAGACGTTGGTTTCGTGCATCATGGCAGCGATGTATTTATCCACGCCGCTGTCGACCAGCACCTGCTTGAACGCGCCGCCGCCGCCGATGATCAGCAGCATCATGGCGATGATTTTGATGGAAGAGGTCAGCGTATCGTTGATCTGATCCATGGAGCGACCGCGGTTAAGACCGAAGGTAAACATCGCAATCAATACCGCAATCAGCGTTGCCATTACCGGGTCGCCCAGGAACTCCGCAACGGACAGGAACGCGTGACCTTTCGGCAGAACCATCTCTGCTATGGCACGCATCGCCATCAGGATCACCGGTACCAGTGAGGTCCAGACGCTGACGCCAAAGCCTGGCATCTCTTCTTCAGTAAAGGTTTTGGCGCTGTACAGCCCTTCCGGGATAGGCTTATCGATGCCTTTCAGGAAGCGCGCATACACCGGGCCTGCCAGAATCACCGTCGGGATCGCCAGAATCGTACCGAACAGCAGGGTTTTACCCATATCGGCGTGGAAGATGGTGGCGATAGCCGTTGGACCCGGATGCGGCGGCAGGAAACCGTGGGTGACGGACAGCGCCGCAGCCATCGGCACACCCACGAACAGCAGCGGAATGTTGGCGGCAGCGGCGATGGTGAACACCAGCGGCAGCATCAGAACGAAGCCCACTTCATAGAACAGCGCGAAACCGACGGTAAAACCGGTTAACACCACTGCCCATTGAATGTTCTTCTTACCAAATTTGTCGATCAGCGTGGTGGCAATACGCTGTGCGCCACCGCAGTCCGCGAGCATTTTACCGAGCATGGCGCCGAAGCCCATGATCAGCGCCAGGCTGCCGAGCGTACCGCCGACACCGGCTTTAATGGAGCTGATAACTTTAACCAGCGGCATTCCCTGCATCAGACCGACTGCAAGTGCCACCAGAACCAGAGCGATAAATCCGTTCATTTTGAAGCGGATCATCAAGAGCAGTAATAACACAACACCGATAGCGACGATGACTAATGGCATGATTGACCTGGCCTTTGAATTGTTATGGGTAACGTCATTGTTTCAACGACAAATTCCGGTTGTCCCAACTGGGAACAGAGTGTTAACGGCACTCATACTGATGCCTGCGAAAACGTTAAGTTTAGTCGGCTGTTATAAGGGTGTTGAGTGCCCACGAGAATGATACGGGTAACATGACGTGATTGAGAATCACCCAGGGAGGCAAAATTTGAATTATGAGACGCAGGTCAACATATAGAGGGGGAGGCAAGAAAATGTAGGCCCGGTAAGCGCAGCGCCACCGGGCAATACAGACGGGCACTGAATCAGTAGTAGGAGTGCTCGCCGCGCTGGTGCTCAGTCAGATCGCGCACGCCTTTCAGTTCCGGGAATTCGTTCAACAGCTGCTTCTCGATCCCTTCTTTCAGGGTGACATCGACCATGGAGCAGCCGTTACAGCCGCCGCCGAATTGCAGGATCGCCAGACCATCTTCGGTGATTTCCATCAAGGAAACACGTCCCCCGTGGCCGGCCAGCTGCGGGTTGATCTGCGATTGCAGCAGATATTCCACACGCTCCATCAGCGGGGCATCGTCAGAGACTTTACGCATTTTCGCGTTCGGCGCCTTCAGCGTCAGCTGAGAACCCAGCTGGTCGGTGACGAAATCAATCTCCGCATCTTCAAGATACGGCGCGCTCAGCTCATCAACGTACGCGGTGAGCTGTTCAAATTTAAGGGCAGTGTCAGTTGCTTCCACGGCATCCGGAGGACAATAAGAGACACCACATTCTGCATTCGGAGTGCCTGGATTGATCACAAACACGCGGATCTGCGTCCCTTCTTCCTGATTTGCCAGCAGTTTGGCAAAGTGCGCTTGTGCAGAATCGGAAATACGGATCATAGCTTTGGCCTAATAGTTGACTAAATTACCTGGGTATAATCATACGCCCATTGAAGAAGGGCTACAAGGTACGGCACAGACACCATACCTGAACTGACGCGGCGCCGCTTTGCAAAAGCAGTCGGGAAAGTTCAGCCACGGTACTGCCCGTGGTGACGACATCATCCACAATCGCGATATGGAGGCCGTTGACCGGCAATTCAAGGCGAAAGGCGTTTTTCAGGTTCCTTTTGCGCGACCGGGCGTTGAGCCGGTGCTGAACGGCAGTGGCATGAGTACGTTTCAGTGCAGAGGCGGGGTACCGGCAACCCAGCCAGTGGGCGAGCGGACGACACAGCAGGTCGCTTTGATTGTATCCCCGCCGCCAGTGGCGGCGCTGAAACAGTGGGACGTTCACAAGCGTGTCGACCGGCGGCAGTCCTCGCGTTCTTCGCGCCTGCAATACCGCCAGTAATAACAGGCGTGCCAGCGGCTGCGCCAGCGCGATCTGGCTGGAAAATTTGAACTGATGAACCAGACGACTCAGCGGCAATACATAATCATCCACCGCCACCAGCGCGCTCCACGGCGGCGCTTTTTTCAGGCATCGGCCGCAGGGAAGCGTCTGGCTGACGGCAGGCAAGCCGCATTGCGGACAGCCCTTCAGGTAACCCAGCGCTCGCGTGCAAACGGAACAGACGCCCCACGCGCTCATCGCAAGTGGCATTCGGCATAGCCAGCACAAGCCGGGCACTGTTAGCATACGCAACCTCCATGTGAAAAAAGAGAACGTTAACTGATGAAGACGCTGTGGTGGCAGACCGTTGGGACGGGAAATTGTCATCTTGTGCTGCTGCACGGATGGGGACTGAACGCCGAAGTGTGGCGTTGCATAAGTGAGGAACTGGCCTCGCAATTCACGGTACACCTGGTGGATCTACCGGGCTATGGCCGTAGCCACGGCTATGGCGCGATGACGCTTGACGACATGGCGGAGCAGGTTCTGGAAGCGGCGCCGCAAAAAGCCGTCTGGCTCGGCTGGAGCCTGGGCGGGCTGGTGGTAAGCCAGATTGCGCTGCGCCATCCTGAGCGGGTCCAGGCGCTGATCACCGTTGCCTCATCACCCTGTTTCAGCGCCCGCGAGGCGTGGCCGGGCATTAAACCCGAGGTGCTGGCCGGGTTCCAGCATCAGCTGAGCGAAGACTTCCAGCGGACGGTGGAGCGTTTTCTGGCGCTACAAACCATGGGAACAGAAACCGCCCGTCAGGACGCACGGACGTTGAAGCAGACGGTGCTTTCTCTGCCGATGCCGGAGGTTGAGGTGCTGAACGGTGGACTGGAGATCCTGAAAACGGCCGATCTGCGCGAGCCGCTGGCGTCGTTAACGGTGCCGCATCTGCGTATTTATGGCTATCTGGATGGACTGGTTCCGCGCAAGGTGGTTCCGCTGCTGGATGCGCTGTGGCCGGAGAGTAAATCAATGGTGGTTGCCAAAGCGGCACATGCGCCGTTCATCTCTCATCCTGCTGAGTTTTGTTCGGCGCTGTCCGGTTTTATCAGCGAAGCGTCCACCACTCCCTGAGACAGGCTTTACCTTCAGGACAACTCTTGCAACTGCCGGACAGACAACCGTCCGGCTCTTCCTGAATGCGCACGGCTTTCCCCATCGCCTCCAGCCTTTCCAGCATGGCATCGATCATCGGCTGCGGCGTATGCAGGCTGAGGCTGAGCTGCTTCGCCTCCATTCGTCCCTGTAACGCCAGTAAGTCACGAACCTGAATCAACGATGCCATCTTTTTCCCCTCAGTGACAGTCGCCTGCTGGGCTGTTACAGCAGGTCGTTGGGGTTTTGCGCGTTGCCAGCAGGTTAACGTCAACGCGGCTACGCGCCCGGCGCAGCAGGCCAATCACCATTACGTTAAACAGGATCACCGCGAGGATACAGACCAGGCTGTAGCGCGGATGCTGGCTGTAATTGACGGCCTGATAAAACACGGTCGCCAGCGAGTAGGCAATGTTCAGCCCCCACAGAATGGAGAAGCCCATCCAGCCGCGGCTGGACTCACGGGCAATGGCGCCCATGACCGAGATGCATGGAATATAGAGCAGGACGAAGATCAGGTAGCTGTAGGCCGCCGACGCGCTGCCAAATTTCTGGCCCATCACGTCCATTGCTCCGGTCGCCATTTCGCCATCGCCTTTGCTGGCTTCAATCGGGTTCGCCAGTACGCTCAGGCTGAAGGTGTCTTTCAGGCTCTGCCAGGTCTCTTCCACCGCGCCAAGCAGTTCATCGCCGAGGTTGAACGCTGCCGGGTTGAACTCCTCTTCCTGGATGTTTTCCGCGGTGTAAAGCGTGTTCAGGGTGCCGACAACCACCTCTTTTGCCATCGCGCCGGTGAACAGGCCCACGGTTGCCTGCCAGTTGTCTTCCTGAACGCCAATCGGTTTGAAGACCGGCGTAATGATCCGGCTGACGGAGGCCAGGGCAGAGTCATTAATGTTGTCCGCGGCCTGGCCGCTCAGGGTGAAGCTGTTCAGGGCGCTCAGGAAAATGCTGACCACCACAATCACCTTACCGGCGCGCAGAACGAAGCCCTTCAGGCGCTGCCATGTCTGAATAATCAGGCTTTTCAGATGCGGAACGTGATAAACCGGCAGTTCCATCACGAACGGCGACGCTTCGCCACGCATGATGGTGTGCTTCAGCATCAGGCCGGTGAGAATAGCCATCACGATACCCAGCACATACAGGGAGAAGACGGCCAGCGCCCCTTCCTGACCAAAGAACGCCGCGGCAAAGACCGCGAAGATCGCCAGCCGCGCGCCGCAGGACATGAACGGCGCCATCATGATGGTCATCAGGCGTTCGCGCGGGGCATCCAGCGTACGCGCGCCCATGACTGACGGCACGTTGCAGCCAAAACCGACAATCAGCGGCACGAACGATTTGCCCGGCAGCCCCAGCGCCTGCATCAGGCGGTCCATTACGAAGGCCGCGCGCGCCATGTAGCCGGAATCCTCAAGGAAGGAGAGGAACAGGTACATCATGCCGATCTGCGGCACCAGCGGCAGGACGGTGTTGATCCCGCCGCCGATCCCCTGCGCAAGGAAGATGGTCAACCATTCCGGGAAGTGGAGGGTGTAGCCCAGCCACTGAATACCGTGCACGAAGATAGCGACAGAGCCGCCATCAAAGATAGGTTGTAATGCACCGCCGATGTTAATGGCGAGCAGGAACATCACGTACATCACCAGTAAAAAGATCGGCAAACCTAGGAAGCGGTTGAGCACAATCTTATCCACGGCGGCGGTGAAGCGGCTGGGTTCAGCGGTTAATGCATTGCTGACCACGTCACAGATAGCGGCGATGGCCTGATAGCGCGCATCCGCAATATGCAGAGCGGGATCGTCCAGCTCGTCGCTCAGGCGAGCCTGCGCGACGCCCAGCTTATCCGCCGCATCGCCTGCGTAGGCGCGGCTGTAGATATCGCCTTCCAGCATTTGCAGGCCAAGCCACAGACGTTGTCTGGCGGGCATGCTGTTGTCCATCTCCTGCGCCAGTTGCCCGGCTTCGCGCAGCAGCGGCTGGGCGTAGTGGACCAGTTCGACGTCGGCATTGCCCGTGTGGCGGTCAATCGCCAGCTTCAGGGCGTCAATGCCGCGTGCGCGGGTAGAAACCAGCGGAACCACCGGGCAGCCCAGGCGTGCGGAGAGGGCATCGACGTCGATGCGCAGCTTTTGCTTCTCGGCGATGTCGAGCATGTTAAGCGCCACGATGCAGGGAATACCCAGCTCCAGCAGTTGTAACGTGAGATACAGATTTCGTTCGAGATTGGAGGCATCCACCACATTGATGAGCAGATCCGCGTCGCCGCTCAGAATATAGTGGCAGGCAATTTGCTCATCGAGTGAGGTCTGGGATGAAATCGTGGTGAGTGAATAGGTCCCCGGTAAATCAACCAGCGTGACCTGATTATCTGTTGTAGTGAACTGGCCCTCTTTGCGTTCAACCGTTACGCCTGCCCAATTTCCCACACGCTGGCGTGCGCCGGTTAACTGATTAAATAAGGTTGTCTTGCCGGAATTAGGATTGCCAATTAAGCCAATAGTTAATTTTTTCATTGTAATAGACTCACTGAAACCGCTGGCTTGTTAACGGGATAAAGATTCAACTTCAATTAATGCGAGGTCTTTTTTACGCAGAACCAGATTAACGCGTCGGGTTTCGATATGAACAGGATCGCCCAACGGCGCAACGCGCACCACCTGGAACGATGAGCCGGGTAGCATGCCCAGGGACAGCAGCTTCTGCCGATAGGCCGGGCTTATCTCACGGGTAAAACCGATAATTTTCCACGCACTGTCTGGAGTGAATTGCATAGCGCCTGATTCCACGAGAGGTTAAATAATCTACACTGCGATGATAATGAGAATAGTTTTTATCAGCAATAATAAAAATGTGACGGGATGTTGTTAATCGTATTAATTTGCGGTCTGCTTGACCTTGCTCAATATTTGCGAAATTGAGGTGAAAATAAAAAGAAGGCTATTTGTTAATGAGGTGATAATTCGTGGTTTAAATATGGATACAACTTATTTATTTTAATTCCCTGCGGCCTGCTTGCCGGGCGGCACTGCGTTTGCCCGGCCTACAAAACCGTAGGCCCGGTAAGCGTCGCGCCACCGGGCATTTACAGTATTAGCGTTTCTTACCCATCGCCGCTGCCAGCGCATCCATCATCGCGCTGTTGCCTGCTGGCTGTGCGTCACGTCCGCGTGGCTTCGCGGCTTTCGCTGCCGGACGCTGCTGTTCACGGCCACCGCCATTACCGCCACGGCGCGCGTTAGTGTCGCCCGGCTGCTCGTCCAGACGCATGGTCAGGGCAATACGCTTGCGCTGGAGATCCACTTCCAGCACTTTCACCTTCACGATGTCGCCCGCTTTGACCACGGTGTGCGGATCTTCAACGAACTTGTCGGCGAGGGAAGAGATATGCACCAGACCGTCCTGATGCACGCCGATATCCACAAACGCGCCAAAGTTGGTGACGTTGGTTACCGCCCCCTCCAGCACCATGCCCGGCAGCAGGTCGTTCATGGTTTCCACGCCGTCAGCAAAGGTCGCGGTTTTAAACTCAGGACGCGGATCGCGGCCCGGTTTTTCCAGCTCTTTGATGATGTCAGTGACCGTCGGCACACCGAACTGTTCGTCGGTGAAATCCACCGCTTTCAGGTTACGCAGCGCGCTGCTGTCGCCCATCAGGTCTTTAAGCGCCTGCTGAGTCGCGGCCAGGATGCGCTCAACAACAGGGTACGCTTCCGGGTGAACGGTAGAGGCATCCAGCGGGTTATCGCCGTGGTTGATGCGCAGGAAGCCCGCGCACTGCTCAAATGCTTTCGGCCCCAGACGGCTCACCTTCAGCAGCTGCTGGCGGTTCTGGAACTGACCGTTCTCATCACGCCAGGCGACGATATTCTGTGCCATCATACGGGTCAGGCCCGCCACGCGGGTCAGCAGGGGAACGGAAGCGGTGTTCAGGTCCACGCCGACGGCGTTAACACAGTCTTCCACTACCGCATCCAGCTTGCGCGCCAGCTGCGTCTGGCTCACGTCGTGCTGATACTGGCCCACACCGATGGATTTCGGGTCGATCTTCACCAGCTCCGCCAGCGGATCCTGCAAACGACGGGCGATAGAGACCGCGCCGCGCAGGGAAACGTCCAGATCCGGGAACTCCTGCGCTGCCAGCTCAGAGGCGGAGTAGACTGATGCCCCCGCTTCGCTGACGATCACTTTCTGCGCCGTCACTTTCGGGAACTGCTTCTGCACGTCGAGATAGAAACGTTCGGTTTCGCGGGACGCCGTACCGTTACCGATGGCAACCAGCTCAACGTTGTACTTCTCGCACAGCGCGGCGACGACGACAGCCGCTTTCGCTGCCTGACCGGTGTGCGGGTAAATGGTGTCGGTGGCAACGAGCTTGCCGGTGCCGTCAACCACGGCCACCTTCACGCCGGTACGCAGACCCGGATCGAGACCCATGGTGGCGCGCAGGCCAGCTGGCGCAGCCATCAGCAGGTCGTGCAGGTTACGGGCGAAGACGTTGATCGCTTCGTCTTCGGCGCGCTCGCGCACGGTGCCCATCAGCTCGGTTTCGAGGTGCATCAGCACCTTGATGCGCCAGGTCCAGCTCACCACGCCTTTGCGCCAGCTGTCCGCCGGGGCGTTGTTCAGGCGCAGGCCCAGATGGTCGATAATGATCTGCTCGCAGTGGCTCTCTTTAGGCGGCTCGTCAAACTGCGGATCGGCATTCAGGGAAAGTTGCAGCACGCCTTCGTTACGGCCGCGGAACATCGCCAGCGCGCGGTGAGACGGCGCGGTAGAAATGGGTTCGTGGTGATCGAAATAGTCGCGGAATTTCGCGCCTTCTTCCTCTTTGCCGGACACCACGGTGGAGACGATATGCGCGTTCTTCCACAGGTAATCACGCACTTTGGCCAGCAGCGCCGCGTCTTCGGCGAAGCGCTCCATCAGAATATAGCGAGCACCGTCCAGCGCGGCTTTGGTGTCTGCTACGCCTTTATCGGCGTCGATAAACTTGGCGGCTTCGGTTTCCGGATCGTGAGACGGCTCGTTCCACAGCAGATCGGCCAGCGGCTCAAGGCCGGCTTCGATCGCAATCTGCCCGCGCGTGCGGCGCTTCGGTTTGTACGGCAGATAGAGGTCTTCGAGTTCGGTTTTACTCAGGGTACCGTTAATGGCTTTTTCCAGGTCACTGGTCAGCTTGCCCTGCTCGCCGATAGATTTGAGGATCGCCTGACGTCGGTCTTCCAGCTCGCGCAGATAGCCCAGACGGGTCTCAAGGTTTCGCAGCTGCGTGTCATCCAGACCGCCGGTGACTTCCTTACGATAACGTGCAATAAACGGCACGGTGTTCCCTTCATCAAGCAGGCGAACGGCAGCTTCTACCTGTTCGGCTCTGGCCTGAAGTTCACCCGCAATAATGCGGCAGAGCGACTCTTTCATCATGGTCAGTTCATCTTGTGGATCGAAAATCAGGGGGATAGTTATACGGGCTGACACCAAAAAATGCCAGCCGGGGAGGGCGCTCTCGGACTATTTAACATACACGATTTCGTTGACGTACCAGCTTGCTTCACCTGCGGGCGTCTGGACAACGGCTAAATCGCCCACCTCTTTTTTCAGCAGGGCGCGGGCCATGGGTGAATCGATAGAAATGTAATCCTTACGACCGAAAATTTCATCATAGCCGACGATACGAAAACGCAGGGTATCGCCGTTGTCGTTTTCAATTTCGACCCACGCGCCGAAGAACACTTTACCTTCCTGCTGCGGGGAGTAATCGACAATTTTGAGATTCTCGAGACACTTCGTCAGGTAGCGTACCCGGCGATCGATTTCGCGCAGTCGCTTTTTATTGTACTGATAGTCCGCATTCTCGCTGCGGTCGCCCAGGCTTGCGGCCCAGGTGACTTTTTTGGTCACTTCCGGACGCTCTTCGCGCCACAGGTAATCCATCTCTTTTTTGAGTTTCTCGTACCCTTCGCGGGTGATTAGAGGCGTTTTCATGGTGCAGCCTTTAATGCCGGTTAACTGTCTTTGCGCACAATACGTAGCGCACAGTGTAACAGACAAGATTAATAATGATTTATGTGATGAAATGAACAGATAAGCTGCTGTTAAATATGCTTTGTAACAATTTCGTCTAGAATTTATACCAGAATTTGCTGGTCGAACCCGTGCACTTTTTTAGAATACGCTGTTCCAGGCTTATCCGAACCTTTGGGAGTACACACAATGCAAGAGAACTACAAAATTCTGGTCGTAGATGACGACATGCGCCTGCGTGCGCTGCTGGAACGTTATCTGACCGAGCAGGGCTTCCAGGTTCGTAGCGTCGCGAACGCGGAACAGATGGATCGTCTGCTGACGCGTGAATCTTTCCACCTGATGGTGTTGGACCTGATGCTGCCTGGCGAAGACGGGCTCTCTATTTGCCGCCGTCTGCGCAGCCAGAGCAACCCGATGCCGATCATCATGGTGACGGCGAAGGGTGAAGAAGTCGACCGTATTGTCGGCCTTGAGATTGGCGCTGATGACTACATTCCAAAGCCGTTTAACCCGCGTGAACTGCTGGCGCGTATTCGCGCCGTGCTGCGTCGTCAGGCGAACGAACTGCCGGGCGCGCCATCTCAGGAAGAGGCCGTCATTGCATTCGGTAAGTTCAAGCTGAACCTCGGCACCCGTGAGATGTTCCGTGAAGATGAGCCAATGCCGCTCACCAGCGGTGAGTTCGCGGTGCTGAAAGCGCTGGTCAGCCACCCGCGTGAGCCGCTCTCCCGTGACAAGCTGATGAACCTGGCGCGTGGTCGTGAATACTCCGCGATGGAGCGTTCTATCGACGTGCAAATCTCTCGTCTGCGTCGTATGGTGGAAGAAGATCCGGCGCATCCTCGTTATATTCAGACCGTTTGGGGTCTGGGCTACGTGTTTGTCCCGGACGGCTCTAAAGCATGAGGCGAATGCGCTTCTCGCCGCGAAGTTCGTTTGCCCGCACGCTGTTATTGATCGTCACCCTGCTGTTTGTCAGTCTGGTGACGACCTACCTGGTGGTGCTGAACTTTGCAATCCTGCCGAGCCTCCAGCAGTTTAATAAGGTGCTGGCATACGAAGTGCGTATGCTGATGACCGACAAACTGCAACTGGAGGACGGCACGCAGTTGGTTGTTCCCCCGGCGTTCCGTCGGGAAATCTACCGTGAGCTGGGCATTTCTCTCTACTCGAACGAAGCGGCGGAAGATGCCGGCCTGCGCTGGGCGCAGCACTATGAATTCCTCAGCCAGCAGATGGCGCAGCAGCTTGGCGGCCCGACGGAAGTGCGCGTTGAGGTCAATAAAAGCTCGCCGGTTGTCTGGCTGAAAACCTGGCTGTCACCCAACATCTGGGTGCGTGTTCCGCTCACCGAGATTCATCAGGGCGACTTCTCACCGCTGTTCCGATACACCCTGGCGATCATGCTGCTGGCCATCGGCGGCGCATGGCTGTTTATTCGTATCCAGAACCGACCGCTGGTCGACCTGGAGCATGCGGCATTACAGGTCGGTAAAGGTATTATCCCACCGCCGCTGCGCGAGTATGGCGCATCGGAAGTGCGCTCGGTAACGCGTGCGTTTAACCACATGGCGGCAGGCGTTAAACAGCTGGCGGACGACCGTACGCTGCTGATGGCCGGGGTCAGCCATGACCTTCGCACGCCCCTGACGCGTATCCGGCTGGCGACGGAGATGATGGGCGAGCAGGATGGTTATCTTGCAGAGTCCATCAACAAGGATATCGAAGAGTGTAACGCCATCATCGAGCAGTTTATCGATTACCTGCGCACCGGGCAGGAGATGCCGATGGAGATGGCGGATCTGAATGCGGTTCTGGGCGAAGTGGTTGCTGCCGAAAGCGGCTACGAACGTGAAATTGCGACCGACCTTCAGGCAGGTGAGATTCAGGTACGTATGCACCCGCTCTCCATTAAACGCGCGGTGGCGAATATGGTGGTCAACGCGGCGCGCTACGGCAACGGCTGGATCAAAGTCAGCAGCGGTACGGAACTCAACCGCGCCTGGTTCCAGGTGGAAGACGATGGCCCGGGCATCAAGCCTGAGCAGCGTAAGCACCTGTTCCAGCCATTTGTGCGCGGCGACAGCGCGCGCAGCACCAGCGGAACCGGCTTAGGCCTGGCGATTGTGCAGCGTATTGTGGATAACCATAACGGACTGCTGGAAATTGGCACCAGCGAGCGGGGTGGTTTGAGCATTCGTGCGTGGTTACCGGTGCCGGTTTTACGGGGTCAGGTGAAAGAGAGTTAAAAAAGGGTGGGGCCTGATGCCCTCACCCCGGCCCTCTCCCACGGGGAGAGGGAAAAAACATTAAAAAAGGCAACTTTCGTTGCCTTTTTGCTTTTACCTACAGCTTCGGTCCAGCACTCACCAGCGCAGCACCCGCCGGGGTGTCGGTATACTTCTCGAAGTTTTCGATAAACAGTTTCGCCAGCGATTCAGCCTTCTCACGCCACTGTTCCGGTGAACCGTAGGTGTTACGCGGATCCAGGATACGCGTATCCACGCCCGGCAGCGCTGTTGGGATCGCCAGATCGAACATCGGCAGCGTAAAGGTCTCGGCGTTATCCAGCGAACCATCCAGAATCGCGTCGATGATGGCGCGTGTATCTTTGATGGAGATACGTTTGCCCGTACCGTTCCAGCCGGTGTTTACCAGGTATGCCTGGGCGCCGGATGCCTGCATGCGTTTCACCAGCACTTCCGCGTACTGCGTTGGGTGCAGCGACAGGAACGCCGCGCCGAAGCAGGCGGAGAAGGTTGGGGTTGGCTCGGTCACACCGCGCTCGGTACCCGCCAGTTTAGCGGTAAAGCCGGAGAGGAAATGGTACTGCGTCTGGCTGGCGGTCAGGCGGGAAACCGGTGGCAGCACGCCGAATGCATCTGCGGTCAGGAAAATCACCTTCGTGGCGTGACCCGCCTTCGATACCGGCTTGACGATGTTCTCGATGTGGTAGATCGGGTAAGAGACGCGGGTGTTTTCGGTTTTAGACGCATCGTCGAAGTCGATAGAGCCATCGGCACGCACGGTGACGTTTTCCAGCAGCGCATCGCGGCGAATCGCGTGGTAGATATCCGGCTCTGCCTCTTCCGACAGGCGAATGGTCTTCGCGTAGCAGCCGCCTTCAAAGTTAAACACGCCGTCATCATCCCAGCCATGTTCATCGTCGCCAATCAGACGACGTTTTGGATCGGTGGACAGCGTTGTTTTACCGGTGCCGGAAAGGCCGAAGAACACTGCTACATCGCCTTTTTCCCCGACGTTCGCCGAGCAGTGCATGGAGGCGATACCGCGCAACGGCAGCAGGTAGTTCATGACCGAGAACATCCCTTTCTTCATTTCGCCGCCGTACCAGGTACCGCCGATCAGCTGGATACGCTCGGTCAGGTTGAAGGCGATAAAGTTTTCGGAGTTCAGACCCTGCTCTTTCCACTGTGGGTTGGTGCATTTCGCGCCGTTCATCACGATAAAGTCAGGGGTGAAGTCTTGCAGTTCTTCATCAGTTGGACGAATGAACATGTTCTTCACAAAATGCGCCTGCCAGGCCACTTCGGTGATAAATCGTACGGAGAGACGGGTGTCGGCGTTAGCGCCGCAGAACGCATCAATAATAAACAGACGCTTGCCGGAAAGCTGATGGGTGACAAGTCCTTTCAGATGCTGCCAGGTTTCCGGGGAGAGCGGTTTGTTATCGTTCTTCCCTTTGCCCTTATCAGCCCACCACAGCGTATCGCGGGTGGTGTCGTCTCGGACGATATACTTATCTTTCGGCGAACGACCGGTAAAAATACCCGTATCGACGGCGATAGCATCCAGGTTCGTCAACACACCACGCTCGTATCCTTCCAGTGCCGGATTGAGCTCTTCCTGATACAGCGTATCGTAATCGGGGTTGTAGACCACTTCCTGGACGTCGTGAATACCATAAGCCTTGAGATCTTGCGGGGTTAAACCATTAACACGCATATCACTGCTCCTTAGCCAATATGTACTGCCTGAAATTGTAGGGTTTTTCTGGGGATGTTAACCGCGACGGGGCTCATAGATTTACGTATCTGGTCAAAACCCTTACTAACGGAAAACGCTGCGACTCCAGTCACAGGGCGGGCAGATTATCGCAGGAATCGCTTTTTGGATGGGGAAAATGTTCTTAAAAGGTTAATCTCTGGTGAATTTATCCAGAAGAATGTGAATGTAATCGCATACATGTAAGAAAATTACGTAAGGGTTACACTGGGAAAACGATTCAGGTCTCTTGGGTCAGCTATTTTCAGAGTTTGAGGTGGGGGCCAGAGTTTTGCTTTGATGAGACAATAGATTTTTCATGAACAAGGGATGAGAAATGGAAAACCGTGAGACGTTATCCGCTTTAACGCGCGTAGCCGTCGTGCTGGCGGGGGCTCTACAGGGCGTAATTTGCTATGTAATCATGTGGTATATCGAGTACGCAAAATTGCCATCGGATACGCTGTGGCTGATGTGTGTAGTACCTGCCACCGTGGTAATGACAACCACGTTGTCGCTTGCCATGACGTCATTCAGAAAGCCATTTTTGTGGCTGTCACTCGGGATGATTGGCGCGGCAGTCGCGGGGATGGGCGGCTGGCTTAAGTGGAGCGTTGCAGGACTCGAAAGCTGGAATCTCAGAGATGAGATGCTCGTTTTCGGCTTTCATCTGCTGCTGATGACGCTGTTCGTGTTGCCATGGCTTCAGCGGCGTCTGGATCCCGTCCCGACTACCTCGTTCTACAGCGACTTTTATCAACGAAACTGGCATAACGCGCTGACACTGCTCATTATTTTTGTTTCGAATGGTCTCTTCTGGCTGGTGCTTTTCCTCTGGGCCGAGCTTTTCGAACTTATCGGCATCGGCTTTTTTGATCGGCTTTTCTTTCATTCTGACGGGTTTATTTCAGTGGCGATTGGCGTGGTTTCAGCCAGTGCGGCCGTGCTCACGCGTATGCAGGTAAGGTTAATCCTTGCCCTGCAAAATCTGCTGACCCTCATCGCCACCGGTCTGCTTCCCCTGATGGCGGCGCTGGCGCCGCTCTTTATTGGCGCGTTGCCTTTTGTCGGCTTTGAATCCATTTCAGCCAGAATATCCGCCGCGGGCTTGCTGACCACCTTAGCGCTGCTGCTGTTATTCCTGGTGACGATAGTGTGGCATCCACAGCGTCAAACACTGCCTTACTATGCCCCGCTGCGAGGGATGATTCGCCTCGCTGTGGCTATCGTACCCGCGTATCCGGTTCTGGCGGGGTGGGCGCTGTGGCTACGCATTTCGCAATACGGCTGGTCACCCGAGCGTCTGTACGGGGTATTGATAACCATCGTGGCGCTGGTCTGGGCGATCGGTTTTTGCGCCAGCGCTCTGATTCAGCGCCGTGAACCGCAGAAGATCCATGCGTACGTCATCCCGGCGACCGGGCTGCTTTCCCTCATTTTCCTGGCGTTGATCCATACCCCCGTGCTGGATCCGTGGCGAATAAGTGTCGCAAGCCATATGGCCCGCTATCAGGACGGCAGAATAACTGCGGATCAAGTCAGCCTGTATATGCTCAGTAACGCTGGACGAAAGGGGCGGGAGGCGATGCTCACGCTGCAAAACGATCCGCAGTTTATCTCTAACCCAAAACGCCAGCGTGAAATAAATGGTCTTCTCTCCAGGAACGCTGGCGGAGCAGGTAAGATGACCGCCGCGATGCTGGAAAAACAGGTCCAGCTCGCACCGGGAATGGCTCGTCCTGATAAGACATTGTGGCAAGCCATGCTCAGCAATCATTATCGCTTCGAGAGCTGCGATAGCGCCCAGAGTAATTGTTTACTTATGCCGCTGGATCTTAACAGCGACGGCAAGCCGGAAGCCGTGCTATTTCAATTTACCGATCGCACGATCGTGGCTTACACACAAACTAACACGGGCTGGAGGATCGCCGGGGACGCGTGGAAAATGCCGGAGGCATTGACCAGAGGAGAACTTGACCGCGCATTAAGGCAGAGGAAAGTGAAATCTGTCGTGAAGCCCTGGGCGGATATTGAGATTTTTGGGGAGCGTGTCGATATGAGCTACGACAGTTACAATAATGCGCAGTGGCGTTAGTGATTTTTCTTGCCGGGTGGCGCTACGCTTACCCGGCCTACAATTAGCAATCATATCAAAAAATTGCACAATTCATTGTAGGCCCGTGCGAGCATAGCGCCGCCGGGCATCAGGCTCAGAGCTTAGTGAACCTGCGGGTCCGCCGGAGAGGCGTTATTGCGGATCTCCGCGATATCCATCGAATTAAACACGTAGTGCGTACCGCAGTAATCACAGTGCATATCGATCTCACCGTCTTCCGCCATGATGCTGTCGATCTCTTCATCCGGCAGCGTTTTCAGGGCGCCAGCACAACGCTCGCGGGAGCAGGTGCACTTAAATTCCACCGCCTGCGGATCGTAAACCGTCACTTCTTCTTCGTGGTACAGACGCCACAGCACGTCGGTCGCCGACAGGGTGAACAGCTCTTCCGCTTTGATGGTTTCCGTCAGCGTTGCCAGATGCTCGAAATCATTGGTCTGCGCATCCTGCGCAGGCAGAACCTGAAGCAGCATACCACCGGCAGCAGGCTGACCATCCACTTCACCGGTGCGGATGAACAGACGGGTTGGCAGCTGTTCGGAACGCATGAAGTAATCTTCCAGGCAGGCGGCAAGCGTGTCGCCTTCCAGACCGACAACGCCCTGATAGCGCTCACCCTCTTCAGGCGAAATCGTGATAACCAGGTAGCCATTTCCGACCAGCGTTTTCAGATCCGCATTTTCAGGGATATCGCCCTGAACGCGCGCCACGCCGCGCATTTGCTGCTGGTTATTACCGTTGATCACCGCCAGCGACATCGGGCCATCACCCTGCAACTGAACGGTAATATCGCCAGCGAACTTCAGCGTGGCGGTCAGCAGGCTGGTGGCAACCAGCAGTTCGCCCAACAGGGTTTTCACCGGCAGCGGGTAGTTGTGGTTTTCCAGAATCTGTTTCCAGGTTTCGGATACGGTGACCAGCTCGCCGCGCACGGCGAATTGTTCAAACAGATAGCGGTGTAATTGGTCGTGTTGGGCCATTTTCATCTCTCGTGCAGGTGAGGGTTACTCGCTCTCACCGTGTTTAAATTTCATCAGATCGCGGCGCTCTTTTTTATCCGGTCGCCGGTCCGGGTGAGGCATAGTTAGCGCGTTCATTTTGCGCGCCAGCGCGGTTTTCTCGCGCTTCTCTATGCTTTCGGCCGTCTCTTCATACAGCAAAACGGCTTCGGTTGCGGGCCGCCGTTGTTCGGTAATGGCTTTCACCACCACCGTTTTCTCATCGTTGCCCTGGCGAAGCGTTAACGTGGCATTCAGTTCAACCAGCTTGCTCGGTTTGCTGCGCTGACCGTTGTAATGCACCTTTCCGCCGTCAACCATTTCACGGGCAAGGGCGCGCGTTTTGTAAAAACGGGCGGCCCACAGCCATTTATCCAGTCTTACCCCATCAGAGGGTTTTTCTTTCATGGCGTCTCCTTCACGGTGAGTGAGGGGATCATCCGGCGATAGTCGTTCAGCCCCGGATGTCGCAGATAGCTTTTTTCAGCCAGGCCGGAATCCGGATTAGTCACGCCCAGACAATAGCGAATGCCAAAAGCGGCCGCAGAATCCAGAATCGGCTCGCTGTCGTCAATAAACAGCGTGCGTTCCGGCTGTAAACCGGTTTCTTCTACCACGGCATGCCACAACCGCTGATCCTCTTTCGGATAACCAAATGTGTGGGTGGAAAGCAATAAATCAAGGTGCGAAGCAAGACCGGTATGTTCCAGCTTCACGGCCAGGTTATGGGGATGCGCATTTGTCAGCAAAATACGGCGCTTACCGCAGGCTTTCAGCGCGTCCAGGAACGGGACCGTATCTTCGCGCAGTACGGCGCGTGCGCCCTGGGCGGTGGTCATGGCACAAATATCCAAACCGAGTCGCTCGCTCCAGTAGTCAAGACAGTACCAGTTTAGCGTATGCTGCACCGCGCTATATTGCGAACGAATGAATTCCTGCGCTTCTGCCGGGGAGATCCCCTGCTGTTCACCGTAAGTTTCCGGGACCAGCTTTTGCCAGAAATAGTTATCAAAGGCGAGATCAAGCAGCGTGCCGTCCATATCAAGCAGGACGGTATCGACCGCCTGCCAGTCGATATTAAGATGCATAAGGGGGAACTCCAGCCAGAAGAAACGTGCGCGACAGGGTAGCACAACTTGTCGCGCAGGGACGTTATCCGATCAGGCTCTCAGAAGAGGAGATCAGTTTCGGGTTAAGGCAATTTTCGTAGTAGGCCTGGATTTCTGCCAGCCGCGTGCGGGAACGCTGATAGCGGCGTACGGCCTGATAACCGTTCCAGACGATGCACGCCAGCATCGCAATCAGCAGCAGGGATGTCCCTATATAGCGCCACAGGCCAGCGCTATCCGGCATACGGTGCAGGCCAATATGACGCGTGCCGTTGGCGTCGGTGAAGAGGGTGGTGACGATCCCTTCCGCGCTGAATGGCGTCTGCATCAGCATCTGCGCCAGACGCTGGAATTCGCTCCACTGCTCCTGGGCAGGATAGTCATACAGCGAAACCTGCGGATAAGGTTGATCCACCAGGTCGCTGCCTTCATCGCTGGCAATCACAAAACCGCCCGGCGCCGGGCTGTTAAGCGCCTGGGCGGCACGGGTGGTTTCACGCATCACGAAGGGGGCGGTAGAGGTCGCCACCAGATTATCCAGCGACTCGGCGCTGACCGGACGCAGAAGCACGTTCACACCGTCCAGGCGTCCCGCTTCGGCGCGTTTCACCAGCGCGTCCCAGTCTTTGCTGTTGCCGAGGTTGACCAGCGCGTTCTTCAGCCGGATACAGTCATCCTGGGCGGAACAGAGATCCTCTGTTTTCAGGACGATTTCGCCAAAGTCATCCAGCAGCACCATGCCCGACTTCTGAATAGCCGAACGCAGGGCAGGGCTGACGCGAGAATCATCATCCGGTTTTGGATGGAGCTGGCGATTAATCGTCTGGGTGAGCGCAGTGGCCTTATTGACCACATCCGATTCCGGCAGCGGCAGCGGAGAGGCGTCATTCCAGATGATCTGAGAGCAGTCGAACGGCGCGAACGGCGAGTTCTGGCGCGTGTTCCAGGCACCCGGTGAGTGGATATTACACATCCCGGTGCCTTTCAGCCGCAACGTATCCCCCACGCGTACACCCGCTTCTTCGAGCTGCTGTACGCTGGTGGCTTCCACGGTTTGCGCCCCTTTGATCCATGACAGGGTAAATTTAATTGGCATATCCAGCGGCACGAAAAGCAGCAGCATGAGGAAGATTAACGCGGCGCCACCGGCAATCACCGCGCTGCGAAGCCAGTGCTGAAGCGGGAAGTTTTTTACTTCGTCGTGCAGGGATAAGTAACGTCCCTGGCGTACAACGTGGCGGTCGAGATAGATATCAATATCCGTTTTGTGGCCCAGGTCCTGCGCAATCCACGGCTGCCAGTGGCGTGGATAGATAAGATCGATGATCCCGAGCGAGATATTGTTGATATGTTCCTGATCGTTCTCACCGAACAGTCCCCAGCGTTTTGGGGTTCCGCGCAGGCAGTGAATTTCGCGTAATGACGTTTTTGCCGGCGGGGCAAATATGCCCCACAGCCCGGCGGCCAGAAGCAGTACTGCGCCACCCGCGAGCCACGGAACAAACACGTCCGGCGTCAGCAGGCAGATGAAAAAGAGCAGGAACGAGACGACAATCAGCACCGCTTCGCGAATGCCATCCGGGCGGCTCAGGACGTACTCTTCATGCGTTTCCTGGCGGATGTTGAGCAGTTCAATCTGCTCTGTCTCTTCACCACGAATAGAGGCCTGCGTTCCGCTCGCGCGTTCCAGCGCAAAGCGTGGCGCTTCCTGAACATATTCGCTCAGAGTATGACCATTGAGGGAGATAACCAGCGGCAGCGTATCGGTATGGATGAGCTCGACGCTGTTTTCGTCGTTAATATACTGTTCCCAGAAGGGAGGCAGGTGTACTTCAACAGAGTCGAGATAGTAACGCCATTTGTTGGGATCGTCGGTTGTGATGCCATAGCGGGTAATGGAGCGCGTCACGCACAGAACGGTGTCGCTTTGGGCGTTCAGGTTGAGCGATACGGGGGCGGCGCTGGCGCCGGTAGGGCCAGGCGAAAGCCGGGATCGGTTCAGCGTGTCGAGATACTGCTCAACGGTGCTGCGTTCCTCTGGCGAAAGCTTGCGCGTGTTTGCTCCGGCGAACGCGTTTAAAAAGGGCAGCCGATAACGGCGATGTACGCGGCGCCTGAATACCCACACCGCAATCGACGCGCAGGCCAGCACAGCAGCGAGAAAAATCAAAATGGTGCTCATGCTTTCCCCATCTTACTTATCTTCTTACAGGTGTTGTCAGTCGCACCTTTTGTACAATGAATGAGATTCTGTGGTCGGCTATCGGCAAGTATGGAGTCTAACTTGAGCATGTTGACGCGCATCCCAGTGACCGGTAATGATAACAAAGCCTGTTCCGGCGCGATATCAGCAAATTCCTGGAAACATTTCAACCTCTTGACATTTGTTTTGAAATGAGAATCGCATTCAATTACGTTGCATAAATGTAAATAAAGAGCAATTGACATTGCCGAAACCGTGCGGCGTATCGCACAATAAAGCCAGTTCACCCAGCAAAGACCCGTCAAGATGACCAAACCCTTACAAAAGCCCACCATTCTGAATGTTGAAACCGTCGCGAAATCGCGTCTGTTTAATGTCGAAAGCGTGGATCTGGAGTTCAGCAACGGTGTGCGTCGTGTTTATGAGCGTATGCGCCCCTCCTCGCGTGAAGCGGTGATGATAGTGCCCATCGTCGACGAGCATCTGATCCTCATTCGTGAATACGCTGTGGGCACAGAATCCTACGAGCTGGGCTTCTCCAAAGGACTGATCGATCCGGGCGAAACGGTGTTTGAAGCGGCAAACCGGGAGCTGAAAGAAGAGGTCGGCTTTGGCGCGAAAGAGCTGACGTTCCTTAAAAAGCTGAGCATGGCGCCGTCCTATTTTTCCAGCAAAATGAACATCGTTGTCGCGGAAGATCTCTATCCTGAATCGCTGGAAGGAGACGAGCCGGAACCGCTGCCGCAGGTTCGCTGGCCGCTGGCTCATCTGATGGATTTGCTGGAAGATCCTGACTTTAACGAGGCACGCAACGTGAGCGCACTGTTCCTGGTACGAGAGTGGCTGAAGGGGCAGGGGCGTTTGTAGCGCCACCATTAAAAACGGCAACCGAAGGTTGCCGTTTTGCATTGACGTTGTAGGCCGGGTCAGGCGTAGTCGCCACCCGGCTTTTTTGTCGGCGTCAGAACAGCTCGTGCGTCTCGCCGTTATCAATGATCTCTGTACCCACCTCATGCACTGCCTGCGTGGTTGGCTGCGTACCCTCGATGAAATACTCGGCACGGCTGTTGCCGCCATTCGCAAGCTGTCCGGTGCTGCGGTCAATATTGATCGTGACAATGCCCGGCGGAGGCGTTAGCGGCTGCTCCGGCACGCCCTCGAGAGCGGCCTTCATGTAAGCATCCCACGCCGGTTGCGCACTCTTAGCCCCACCCTCGTAACCGGAAATCTGATCTTTAATCGCGCCAGAAGCGGTTGTGCGCCCCAGAGTGCGGCGGTGATCGTCAAAACCAATCCAGACCGAGGTGACAACGCCCGGGCCATAACCTGAGAACCAGGCATCTTTTGAACTGTTGGTTGTCCCGGTTTTGCCGCCGATGTCGTGGCGCTGCAAATCGCGGCCCGCTCGCCAGCCGGTGCCTTGCCAGCCCGGTTCGCCAAAGATGTTGGTGTTCAGTGCGCTCTTAATCAGGAACGACAGCGGCGTGCTGATCACGTGCGGGGCGTACTCCTGCGCGCCACTCTGGGCGACCAGCGCCTGATTGGCCTGTTCCAGCTGAGGCTGCGGCACCGCCAGATTCTGACGTTCCTGAGAGATCGCCACATCTTCCATATCCTTGTTTTCCAGGACATTGGATTTTGGCGTGTCGCCGTAAATCACCGGAATATCGCATTCAGGGCAGGCAATTTTCGGTTTCGCTTCAAACAGTACGCCGCCCTGATCGTTCTCGATTTTGCTGATGAAATACGGATCGACCAGGAATCCCCCGTTCGCCATCACCGAGTAGCCACGCGCGACCTGGAGCGGTGTAAAGGACGCGGAGCCGAGCGCCAGAGATTCGGTATGAACAATGTTTTGCGCCGGGAAGCCGAAGCGTTGCAGATACTCTGCCGCATAATCAACGCCCATCGCACGCATCGCGCGAACCATGACCACGTTCTTCGACTGGCCAAGGCCCTGACGCAGACGGATAGGGCCAGCGTATTGCGCCGGAGAGTTCTTCGGCTGCCAATCAGAGCCCGCACCGGCATCCCAGCGGGAAATTGGCACGTCGTTGAGAATGCTGGCGAGCGTCAGCCCCTTATCCATCGCCGCGGTATACAGGAACGGTTTGATGTTCGAACCAACCTGACGCAGTGCCTGGGTCGCGCGGTTAAATTTGCTCTGGTTGAAATCGAACCCGCCAACCAGCGCCATCACGGCACCGTTCTGCGGATTGATGGAGACCAGCGCAGAGTTGACGTCCGGCACCTGCGCCAGCCACCAGGCATCACCGACCTGACGGACCCAGATTTGTTGTCCGGTTTGTACCACATCGGTCACTTTACGTGGCGTCGGGCCCTGAAGAGTGTCAGAGCGGTACGGACGCGCCCAGCGGACACCCTCCATGCGCAGCGAAACGGATGTGCCATCGGCCATCATCGCCACCGCTTCCTGTGGATCGGCCTGGGTGACGACAGCCGGACGCAGCGGGCCATAGGTCGGCAGCGCTTTCAGGGAATCAGTGATTTTTTTACTGTCCCATGCGCCTTCCCCCACTTTCCACAGCACGTTGGACGGGCCGCGATAGCCGTGACGCATATCGTAATCCATCACGTTATTACGCACCGCCTGCTGGGCAGCCTGCTGCACTTTGCGGGTCACGGTGGTATAGACGCGATAACCATCTTCATACGCTTTATCACCGTAGCGACTCACCATCTCCTGGCGAACCATTTCAGTGAGATACGGTGCAGAGAAGGCGATTTCCGGCGCATGGTAATTGGCGTCAATAACGTCGCTGCGCGCCTTATCGTACTCAGACTGACTGATGTAGCCTTCGCTCAACATACGCGACAGCACCACGTTACGGCGCGCGGTGGCGCGGTCCAGCGAGTAGAGCGGGTTAAAGGTGGATGGCGCTTTTGGCAGGCCGGCAATGGTCGCCATTTCGCTCAGCGTGAGCTGATCGATCGGCTTACCAAAATAGACCTGAGCCGCAGCCCCTACGCCATAGGCGCGGTAGCCCAGATAGATCTTGTTGAGGTAAAGCTCAAGGATCTCGTCTTTGCTCAGCAGTTGCTCAATGCGGATCGCGAGGAACACCTCTTTGATCTTACGCATCAGCGTCTTTTCCGGGCTGAGGAAGAAGTTACGCGCCAGCTGCTGGGTAATGGTACTTGCCCCCTGAGAGGCATGACCGGAGAACAGCGCCACGCTTGCCGCACGGAAAATACCGACCGGATCGACACCGTGGTGCTCGTAAAAACGGCTGTCCTCGGTGGCGATAAAAGCTTTCACCATCACGGGTGGGATTTGATTTAAGGTCAAAGGGATACGACGTTTCTCGCCGTATTGCGCCATCAGTTCACCATCGGCGCTATAGACCTGCATAGGGATCTGAAGCCGCACATCACGAAGCGTGGCGACATCAGGGAGTTGCGGCTCGACATATTTGTACAAACCAATAATCGAGCCTGCTCCCAGCAGAATGCAACAGACTGCAAGGATCAATAAATACTTTACGAACTTCACCGGAGATTTCCCATTTGGTTTAGCCTGGGCAGTTTCTAAACAATCGCGCGGTAGTATAAAGGCAAGCCTGATTCATTGATATAGCCGTCACTCCGACGGGCGATAAGGAGATCGTGAAGCATGGCTTTTAAAACGTGGCAAACAGGTGTTCATATTCAACAGGATAAGGTGGTTGCGGTAGCGCTGACCAGAGAGCGGGCCGGATGGCGTTTACGGCGCTGGTGGGCGGTGCCGCTGTCGGACGGCGTTATCGGGGAAGGCAAAATACTTAAGCCAGAAGAGCTGGTTAACGCATTACGTGGCTGGCGGAAAACATTGCCGCACTCGCATCGGGTATTCCTCTCATTTCCAGCAACGCGCGTTCTGCAACGCGCGTTGCCCCGTCCATCCGTTACCTTGCGTGACAGCGAACAGCTCACCTGGGTAGGCGCCGCATTAGCGCGTGAGCTGGAGATGCCCGCCGATACGCTCTGCTTTGACTACGCGCAGGATACGTTCAGCAACACTTTTCAGGTTACCGCAGCGCAAAACAGAGAGGTCGATACCCTGTTGACGCTGGCGAACGCGCTGCGTTTGCGTCTGGCAGCAATCGCCCCGGATGCCGGCGCGCTGGCTAATCTTCTCTCTGCTGTTGCCCCCGCCCGGTGCGTCGCCTGGAGAGATCAACACCAGTGGCTATGGGCGATGCGTCACCAGTGGGGGCGGCGCTACACCACAGAAGCGGCGACGGTGAATGAACTGGCGGCGCTGCTTGCGCTTTCTTCTTCTGATATCGCCGTGTTTGATGCTGCCCGCGATCCCTGGGAAGCGGTGACGCTGTGCCAGCCGCCGCTGCCGGAATGCGGTGCTGATTTCACCGTCGCCCTGGCGCTGGCCATGAGCGAGGCGCCGTAATGAGCATGCCCAATCTTTTACCCTGGCGTCGGCAGCAACGTAATCAGCGCCTGCGTTTCTGGGGGCTGCTGTTTGCCACCTCATTGCTGGTGATGCTGGCGGGTGGTATCAGCCTGCGGGCGACGCAGTCTCTCGCGTTACAGGCGTTGCAGAGCGAACTGGCGGGGACACGGGCGGTGCAGAAAGTATTGAGAGCCCGTCAGCCGCAGTCAGCGGGGCTGAAAACCCCTTCGCCGCCGTCTGATCCGGCCTGGCAACCCGCGCTGGAATCGCTTGCCAGCGCAATGCCCCGGCAGGCGTGGCTGACGGCGCTGCGTTATCAGCCACCCTCGCTGACCCTGACCGGCTATACCACTTCACTGCCAGCGCTCGCAGCCATGACCGATGCGCTGAAAAGGGTGACGGGATTTAACCCCGGACCGGCAGGCGAACTGCAACAGGATAGCCTGGGGCGATGGATGTTCTCTTTTAAACTGCATAGCCGGAGGTAGCCGGTGGGTATCTGGTATCAACGCTGGGCTGATGCACGTCCTTCCCGGCGCGTCCTTTGCTGGTTGATCGCGTCGGGGCTTGTTGCGTGGGCAATTTGGGAACTACTGCTCAGGCCCGCTGCTCTGCGTTACGCCGATGTTCAGGCGCAGGCCATCAGTGCGAAGCGAATCAACGCCTCGCTGTGGCCAGAGGCCGGACGGCAAGCAGTGTTTACGTAAGTGACGCCCTCGCGGCCCTTTTCTCCCCTGGCATTTCAGCGTGAGGACGCAAGGCTGGTGTACTGGAAGCCGCAGCAGAGTGGGGGAGAGCTGGCGCTGGATGCCTCATGGGGCGCGGTTCCGGCGCTCTTTTCCCGGCTGGCGCTTGAGAACGTGCGGGTGAGTGCGTTTTCCATCATCCCACAGGGCAAACAGTTACGCCTCAGCCTGCAACTGGAGATCGGTCATGCGCAGTAAAGCCCGTTTAGTCATCCTGCTTTCTCCGCTTTTCCTGACCGGGATGCGGGATCCCTTCTCTGTGCCGGAAGAGCGTTGCGCAGCCGGGCAGCTCAGCCAGTGGCGGTATCAGGGGATAGTCAGCGGCAGCAGGGATATCGGCCTTATGCAGGACGGGCAGAAACGCTGGCACCGGGTAAAAACGCAGATGCGGTTACCGACAGGCTGGCGGGTGAGCGCGATAGATAGACAACAACTGACCGTTGATGTCGGCGATATGTGCGAGCCGAAGCGATGGACATGGCAACGAGAAGGAACGAAAAAAAGTGAAGATAAGGATAGGGCTGTTACTGGCGGTACTCAGCCAGCCCCTGTGGGCCGCGACGCCAAAACCGGTCACCCTGCTGGTGGATGATGTCCCGGTGGTGCAAATATTACAGGCGCTGGTAGCGCAGGAGGATCGCAATCTGGTGGTGTCGCCGGATGTCAGCGGTTCGCTTTCGCTGAATTTAACGCGGGTGCCCTGGAGGCAGGCGCTTCAGACGGTAGTGAACAGCGCCGGGCTGGTATTGCGGGAAGAGGGCGGCATTTTTTATGTGCATACGGCGGCCTGGCAACGGGAGCAACAGACGCGTAAAGAGCAGGAGCGGGCCCAGCGTCTGCTCGACGCCCCGCTGCACTCTCACAGCATTCCGTTTGCTTATGCGGATGCGGGCGAATTGCAAAAAGCGGCGGAAAAGCTCTTAAGCCCGAAAGGCAGTCTCTCCGTCGACAAGCGCACCAACCGTTTCCTGGTCAGGGATAACCAGACGGTGGTGGATATGCTCCAGCGCTGGGCTGTGCAGATGGATCTGCCCGTCGAGCAGGTGGAACTGGCGGCGCAGATTGTGACCATCAGTGAAAAAAGCCTGCGTGAACTGGGGGTGAAATGGAACCTCGCTGACGCAACGGAGGCCAGTAAAGTGGGTCAGGTCACGACGCTGGGTGCGGACCTGTCGGTGGCCAGTGCGACCACCCACGCAGGGTTTAACATCGGGCGCATCAACGGCAGGATGCTGGATCTTGAGTTGTCGGCGCTTGAGCAAAAGCAGCAGGTGGATATCATCGCCAGCCCGCGGCTGCTGGCATCGCACATGCAGCCGGCCAGCATCAAGCAGGGCAGCGAAATTCCGTATCAGGTTTCCAGCGGCGAGAGCGGGGCGACATCCGTTGAATTTAAAGAAGCGGTATTAGGCATGGAGGTCACGCCGGTGGTTCTGCCGGGTGGTCGTGTGCGCCTGAAATTGCATATCAGTGAAAATATGCCCGGCCAGGTGCTGCAACAGGCAGACGGCGAAACGCTGGCGATCGATAAGCAGGAGATCGAAACGCAGGTTGAGGTAAAAAGTGGGGAAACGCTCGCGCTGGGCGGGATCTTTTCGCAAAAGAATAAAACCGGACGCGACAGCGTGCCCGTGCTGGGCAACATTCCGTGGCTGGGTCAGCTGTTCCGCCATGACGGAAAAGATAACGAACGGCGCGAGTTAGTGGTGTTTATCACGCCACGTCTGGTCAGTATTCAGTAATGGGTAACGATCCCCGCAATGATTTTGCATTCAGTTTGTTGCAGATGTTTGACGTGGGGCATGAATTAGCATACAAGGAGTACCGATTTGAGTTGGACTTACGTCTTATTTCCTTATGCGCCGGGAACGGTGATTTAATCAGTTGCCAAACAAGCCGGAGTATTGAGATAATTTTTCGTCTGACTCTCGCTCTATTGCAAATGAGGTTTCAGTTCATGTCCTGCTACGCCGGGTGTCTGCGCAGCGGGGATTACCATTAACGAATAGTCTTAGTAGTACCGAAAAAATGGCAGAGAAACGCAATATCTTTCTGGTTGGGCCTATGGGTGCCGGCAAAAGCACTATTGGGCGTCAGTTAGCTCAACAACTCAATATGGAATTTTACGATTCTGATCAAGAGATTGAGAAACGAACCGGAGCGGATGTGGGCTGGGTCTTCGACGTAGAAGGCGAAGAAGGTTTCCGTGACCGAGAAGAAAAAGTGATCAACGAACTCACGGAAAAACAGGGCATTGTGCTGGCAACTGGCGGCGGCTCTGTAAAATCTCGCGAAACCCGCAACCGTCTCTCCGCCCGTGGCGTAGTGGTCTATCTTGAGACGACCATCGAAAAACAGCTGGCACGCACGCAGCGTGATAAAAAGCGCCCGTTGTTGCAGGTTGAAACACCGCCACGTGAAGTTCTGGAAGCTTTGGCCGATGAACGCAATCCTCTGTACGAAGAGATTGCTGATGTGACCATTCGTACTGACGATCAAAGCGCTAAAGTGGTTGCAAACCAGATTATTCATATGCTGGAAAGCAACTGATTCTGGCTTTATATACACTCGCCTGCGGGTAAAAGCATTTAAGGTGGATGTCGCGTCATGGAGAGGATTACAGTTACTCTCGGGGAACGTAGTTACCCTATCACCATCGCGGCTGGTTTGTTTAACGACCCAGCTTCCTTCTTACCACTGAAAGCGGGTGATCAGGCGATGCTGGTCACCAACGAGACGCTGGCTCCGCTTTATCTCGACCGTGTACGTCACCTGCTTGAGCAGGCGGGCGTGAAGGTCGACAGTGTGATTCTGCCCGATGGCGAGCAGTACAAAAGCCTGACGGTACTGGATACCGTCTTTACCGCACTTCTGCAAAAACCGCACGGTCGTGATACAACACTGCTTGCCCTTGGCGGCGGCGTTGTGGGCGATCTGACCGGTTTTGCAGCCGCCAGCTACCAGCGCGGCGTGCGCTTTATTCAAATTCCAACCACGTTGCTCTCACAGGTCGATTCTTCTGTGGGCGGTAAAACGGCGGTTAACCATCCGCTCGGCAAAAACATGATTGGCGCGTTCTACCAGCCCGCCTCGGTGGTGGTGGATCTCGACTGTCTGAAAACCTTGCCAGCGCGCGAACTGGCGTCCGGCCTTGCAGAAGTGATCAAATACGGCATTATTCTTGACGGGGAGTTCTTCACCTGGCTGGAAGAGAATATGGATGCGCTGCTGCGCCTCGACGGGCAGGCAATGGCCTACTGTATTCGCCGTTGTTGTGAGCTGAAAGCAGAAGTCGTTGCCGCAGATGAGCGTGAAACCGGCTTACGTGCTTTACTGAATCTGGGGCATACGTTTGGTCATGCGATCGAAGCCGAAATGGGCTACGGTAACTGGCTTCACGGTGAAGCTGTCGCTGCCGGAATGGTTATGGCGGCGCGTGCCTCTGAACGTCTGGGGCAGTTCAGGCCGGAAGAGACAGCACGTATCATCGCGTTGCTTAAACGTGCTGGCTTGCCGGTAAGTGGTCCGCAGGAAATGTCTGCGCAGGCGTACCTTCCCCACATGATGCGCGATAAAAAAGTATTAGCAGGTGAGATGCGTCTGGTACTCCCGCTTGCAATAGGGAAAAGTGAAGTGCGCGGCGGAGTGCCGCACGAAGTCGTACTTGGCGCTATTGCTGATTGTCAGCAAGCGTAACAACTAGAAAGGTCAGACCGCTGTAACAGGTGGTCGTTTTAGCTTCAGGTTAATGCAGAGTCGTTGGCAGAAGCCTTTGAGTGGGGTGTTAAATGGATGAATTCAAACCAGAAGACGAGCTGAAACCCGATCCCAGCGATCGTCGTACTGGTCGTTCTCGTCAATCTTCAGAACGTGATAACGAGCCGCAGATCAACTTTGACGATGTCGATCTGGATGCAGACGATCGTCGCCCTTCGCGTAGCCGCAACGCGCGCAATGAGCGTGAAGACGAGGAGTTTGAATCCGAAGAAGAGTTAATGGATGAACAGCCTGTTGAACGTCGACCGCGCAAGCGTAAAAAAGCGGTAGCGGCAAAACCGGCCTCCCGTCAGTACATCATGATGGGCCTTGGCGTTCTGGTGCTGGTATTGCTGATTGTCGGCATTGGTTCCGCGCTAAAAGCCCCTTCTACCCATTCTACCGAGCAGACCGCGTCTGCCGAGAAGAGCATCGACCTGTCTGGTAACGATGCGAGCAACCAGGCGAATGGCGCTCAGCCTGCGCCGGGCACCACTTCCGCAGAGCAGACCGCAGGCAACACCAGCGCCGGTCAGGATATCTCTCTGCCGCCTGTCTCTTCTACCCCGACTCAGGGCCAGGCGCCAGCTACGCCTGAAGGCCAGCAGCGTGTTGAGGTTCAGGGCGATCTGAACAACGCGCTGATGCAGCCGCAGAATCAGGAACAGGTTAACGCTGCCGTGGTGAACTCCACGCTGCCAACTGAACCAGCCACCGTTGCGCCAGTTCATGGCAGCAATGCCCAGCAGCAGACGGCGGCAACGGAAACCAAACCGCGCCAGACGCAGACTGCACCACGCCAGGAGCGTAAGCAGGCTGTGATTGAGCCGAAGCGTGAGACGAAACCACAGGCCGTGGCAAAAGCGCCAGAAACGAAAGCGCCAGCGCAGACAAAACCTGCGGTGAGCCAGCCGGTTAAAGCGCCAACGCCAGCAGCAACCGCTGCTCCGAAAGCGACGGCGACCACAGCGGCGCCTGCTGCAACAACACCTGCTGCAACAACACCTGCGGCTCCCGCAGCCAAAACGGGCGCTTCGCCAGGTAAAACGACGGGCAACGTGGGTTCTTTGCAGTCGGCCTCTTCCAGCAACTACACCCTTCAGCTGAGCAGTTCGTCTAACTATGACAACCTCAACGCCTGGGCGAAGAAATCGAATCTGAAAAACTACGTGGTTTATCAGACGACCCGTAACGGTCAACCGTGGTATGTGCTGGTGAGTGGTATTTATGCTTCCAAAGATGAAGCAAAACGTGCCGTTTCCACGCTGCCAGCCGACGTGCAGGCGAAAAACCCGTGGGCGAAGCCGATTCATCAGGTGCAGGCCGATCTGAAGTAATGTTTAAAGCGCAGGATGCTGTCGGAGCTTTCTCCACAGCCGGAGAAGGTGTAATCAGTTAGTCAGCATGAAAAAAAATCGCGCTTTTCTGAAATGGGCAGGGGGGAAATACCCCCTGCTCGACGATATTAAAAAGCACCTGCCGAAAGGCGAGTGTCTTATCGAGCCCTTCGTGGGTGCTGGATCGGTGTTCCTGAATACCGATTTTTCTCGTTATATCCTGGCGGATATCAACAGCGACCTTATTAGCCTCTATAACATCGTCAAACTGCGTACCGATGAGTATGTGGAAGAGGCACGGAAGCTGTTTACGCCAGAGAACAACAACCCGGACGTCTACTATCAGTTCCGCGCTGAGTTTAATCAAAGCCAGGATCCGTTCCGTCGCGCGCTGTTGTTTCTTTATCTCAACCGCCATGGCTACAACGGTCTGTGCCGGTATAATCTGCGTGGCGAGTTTAACGTGCCGTTTGGCCGCTATAAGCGTCCCTATTTCCCGCAGGACGAGCTGTATCACTTTGCTGAAAAAGCGCAGAATGCCGAGTTCTACTGTCTCTCATATGAAGAGTGCATGGAGCTGGCGGGCGTAAACTCGGTGGTCTACTGCGACCCGCCTTACGCGCCGCTGTCTGCCACGGCAAATTTCACCGCCTACCACACCAATAGCTTCAGCCCGGCCGAGCAGGCTCGTCTGGCTGAGATGGCGGAAAAGCTGGTCAGCAAAAGAATTCCGGTGTTAATTTCGAATCACGACACGCCTGATACGCGCGAATGGTACAAAGCCGCGAAGCATTTTCAGGTAAAAGTGCGGCGTAGCATTAGCAGCAACGGCGGCACACGTAAAAAGGTGGACGAACTTCTGGCGCTTTATCGACCCTGAGCCTTTGCCCGCCGGTAAACACATTTCAAGGAGATGCGGATGAAACAGTTTTTGATTGCCCCCTCAATTCTGTCGGCCGATTTTGCCCGCCTGGGTGAAGACACTGCCAAAGCTCTCGCGGCTGGCGCGGATGTCGTCCATTTCGACGTTATGGATAACCACTACGTTCCCAACCTGACCATCGGTCCGATGGTGCTTAAAGCACTGCGTAACTACGGGATCACCGCGCCCATTGACGTGCATCTGATGGTGAAACCGGTTGACCGCATCGTACCCGATTTCGCCGCGGCGGGTGCCAGCATCATCACTTTCCACCCGGAAGCCTCCGAACACGTTGACCGCACGCTACAGCTGATCAAAGAGAACGGCTGTAAGGCGGGGCTGGTCTTTAACCCGGCGACCCCGCTGAGCTATCTCGACTACGTGATGGACAAGCTGGACGTGATCCTGCTGATGTCCGTCAACCCTGGCTTTGGTGGTCAGTCATTTATCCCTCAGACCCTCGACAAACTGCGTGAAGTGCGCCGCCGTATCGATGAGTCTGGCTATGATATTCGTCTGGAAGTGGACGGCGGCGTGAAGGTCAATAACATCGGTGAGATTGCGGCGGCAGGGGCGGATATGTTCGTCGCAGGCTCCGCCATCTTCGATCAACCGGATTACAAAAAAGTCATTGATGAAATGCGCCGTGAACTGGCGAAGGTAAGTCATGGATAAATTGCAGGCTATTCGGGGTGTAGCATTTGACCTCGACGGCACGCTGGTCGACAGCGCGCCAGGATTAACCCGCGCCGTCGATCAGGCGCTATATGCCCTTGAACTCCCCGTTGCAGGCGAAGAGCGCGTGGTGACGTGGATTGGTAACGGTGCAGACGTGCTGATGGAGCGCGCGCTGACCTGGGCTCGTCAGGAGCGTGCCTCTCAGCGTTCCGCGCAAGGTAAACCGAGTGTTGACCACGCGGATATTCCCCAGGATGAGCAGCAGCGTATTCTGCGCAAACTGTTCGACCGTTTCTACGAAGAGACCGTCGAAGAGGGCAGCTTCCTGTTCCCGGATGTCGCTGAAACGCTGAGCGCGCTACATGCTAAAGGCATCCCGCTGGGGCTGGTGACTAACAAGCCGACACCGTTCGTTGCGCCTCTGCTGGAAGTGCTGGATATCGCGAAATACTTCTCCGTAATTGTGGGCGGCGATGACGTACAGAATAAAAAGCCGCATCCGGAACCGCTATTGCTGGTGGCAGGAAAATTATCCTTAGCACCTGCGGAGCTGCTCTTTGTCGGGGATTCCCGCAATGATATTCTGGCTGCCAGAGCGGCAGGTTGCCCGTCGGTTGGGTTGACCTACGGCTACAACTACGGTGAAGCCATTACGCTGAGTGAGCCGGACGTTGTGTTCGACCACTTCAAAGATTTGTTGCCCGCACTCGGGCTCTCGCACAGTGAACATCAGGAATTGAATAATGACTAAGCCCATCGTTTTTAGTGGCGCACAGCCTTCAGGTGAACTGACCATTGGTAACTACATGGGTGCGTTACGTCAGTGGGTGAGCATGCAGGATGACTACCACTGCATTTACTGCATCGTGGATTTGCATGCTATCACCGCGCGTCAGGATCCCGAGAAGCTGCGCAAGGCGACGCTCGATACGCTGGCGCTGTACCTGGCGTGCGGTATCGATCCAGAGAAGAGCACCATTTTCGTTCAGTCTCACGTACCAGAGCACGCGCAGCTGGGCTGGGCGCTGAACTGCTACACCTATTTCGGCGAGCTGAGCCGCATGACCCAGTTCAAGGATAAGTCTGCGCGCTACTCTGAGAACATCAACGCCGGTCTGTTTGACTATCCGGTGCTGATGGCGGCCGACATTCTGCTGTACCAGACCAACCAGGTGCCGGTGGGTGAAGACCAGAAGCAGCACCTGGAGCTGAGCCGCGATATTGCCCAGCGCTTCAATGCGCTTTACGGCGACGTGTTCAAAGTGCCTGAGCCGTTTATTCCGAAATCCGGCGCGCGCGTGATGTCCCTGCTGGAGCCGACCAAAAAGATGTCCAAGTCTGACGATAACCGCAACAACGTTATCGGCCTGCTGGAAGATCCGAAATCGGTGGTGAAAAAGCTCAAGCGTGCGGTGACCGACTCCGATGAGCCGCCAGTGGTGCGCTACGACGTGCAGAACAAAGCGGGCGTATCCAACCTGCTGGACATTCTCTCCGGTGTGACCGGACAGAGCATCCCTGAGCTGGAAAAACACTTTGAAGGCAAGATGTACGGCCACCTGAAAGGCGAAGTGGCAGACGCCGTTTCCGGCATGCTGACCGAGTTGCAGGAGCGCTATCACCGTTACCGTAACGACGAAGCTTTCCTGCAAAAAGTGATGAAAGAGGGCGCAGAAAAAGCCAGCGCGCGCGCGTCGGAAACCCTGAAAGCGGTGTACGAGGCGATTGGGTTTGTGGCGAAACCTTAAGCCGCCACCGGACAAATACGGACTCAATAAAAAAACCGGGAAATTCCCGGTTTTTTTACGCCTGAAAAACGCTTACTGCTGTGCCGCCGGGCCGCAACCGCCAATGATCTTCGAAATGGAGATCGCCGGATGCAGCAGGTAATCATAGCTGCAATTATTTTTAGTATTTTGAACGTGACCGGTGCAGGCCGTCAGAGTTGATAACAGGCCGACCAGAACGGCAGCTTTAGCCAGTTTGAACATACGCATTCCTTGTCTAAAATCTAAAATTGGATGTAACACGAGGGAATAAATGGAAAAGTTCCATTATGCGGGCGGTATGTTATCGATTGAGGTAAGAAGGGAGTAGTCCGCTTCAAGACTACTCCCGGGAGAGTGATTGTGCGTTAGTGGCTGGAGAACCAGTTCAGTTTTTCACGCAGTGCTACCACGCGGCCCACCACGATCAGCGCCGGGCTTTCAACCTGCTGCGCCAGCTCACCCAGCTGCGTCAGCACGCCATCGACCACGCGCTGCGTAATGGCGGTGCCGTTTTCCACCAGTGCGACCGGCATATCTGCTTCCATGCCGTGCTCCAGCAGTTTCGCCTGAATCGTGGCTGCCTGATTTAGCCCCATGTAGAAGACCAGCGTCTGCTTTTCAGCGGCCAGATTATGCCAGTCCAGCTCGCTGCCGGTTTTCAGGTGGCCCGTCACCAGGCGCACGCTCTGGGCATAGTCGCGATGGGTTAACGGAATGCCGGAATAGGCAGAACAGCCGGATGCCGCCGTAATACCCGGCACCACGGAGAATGGAATGCCCGCGTTGCAGAGAGTTTCCAGCTCCTCGCCGCCGCGACCAAAGATAAAGGGATCGCCCCCTTTCAGACGCACCACACGCTTACCTTTCTGCGCTTCCCGCAGCAGGATCTGGTTGATCTCCTCCTGCGGTACGCAGTGATAACCTGCCCGTTTGCCGACGAACACGCGGTCAGCATCGCGGCGTACCAGATTCATGATGTCATCAGAGACCAGACGGTCATACACCACGATGTCCGCCTGCTGGATCTGCTGGAGACCCTTCAGCGTCAGCAAGCCCGCATCGCCGGGACCTGCGCCCACCAGTACCACTTCACCGCGATGATCCAGCGGCTCGCTCAGGAGCTGTTCGGTCGTCTCTTCAACGGCTTTGGTGTCCTGATTGGCCAGCGACTGCGCCAGCCTGTCATTGACAAAGAACTTTTCCCAGAAGCGACGGCGTTCGCCCACGGTTGCGAAGGTTTGCTTCACGCGGGAACGCAGCAGCCCGGCGTATTGGGCAATCTGACCAAGATGCTGCGGCAGCACGGCTTCCAGTTTTTCCCGCAGCAGACGAGCAAGAACGGGCGAGCGCCCGCCGGACGACACCGCAATCATCAGCGGTGAACGGTCGATAATCGACGGCATGATAAAGCTCGCCTCTTTCGGCGCATCCACCACGTTACAGAAGATGCGGCGCGCTTCGCAGGCGTCGCTGACGCGCTGGTTAACGTCATCGTTATCCGTTGCGGCGATGGTCAGCCAGCAGGTATCCAGCAGGGATTCATCAAATTCGCCCTGCACCTGGGTGAGCATCCCTTCCTGCGCCCAGACGTCAAACTGTGGGGCGAAGGTGAGGGCGTTAACGGTCAGTCGGGCGCCCGCCTCTAACAGCAGGCGCGCCTTGCGTTCAGCCACATCGCCGCCGCCCACGAGCAGGCAGTCGCGGTTGCGTAATTGACAAAAAATCGGCAGGTGATCCACGACGTTACCTCACAGCATTCATGGCGGGGGAAGAATTGACGTCAGGATAACAGCAGGAATCGTACAGAACATACGGTTTTTCCTGCCGTTACCCATAAGGGGTCATAAGCCTTTCCTATTGAAAAGGCGAGGGGTTACCCTTTCAGCTGCACCTTGCCGTCCTTCACGCGGACGTCGTAGTGTTTGACCGAGAAGCTTTCATCTTCCATGCAGCGCCCGTCGGTTAAGCGGAAGCGCTGCTTTTTCAGCGGGCTGGCAACCCACAGTTCGCCCTGGTGCTCCGCAATCAGACCGCGGGAGAGCACGCTGGCCTCGAAGAACGGGTCGATATTGCTGATGGCATAGACCTGTTCATCGTGGCGAGGACGGAAAATCGCCACCTGCTCGTTGCCCAGCAGGGCACAGACGCCGGTTGCTGGCAGAATGTCGTTAATATTGCAGATGTTTACCCACTGGCTCATGCGTTTTCCTCCACCAGCATCACCGGAATACGTTCATACGGGGTCGCTGGACGATGCTGTTCACGCTCCGGCACCACCTGCACGTTCGGGTCGCGCTGGGTGCTGTTGATAAAGTGTTTGAAGCGCGTCTGCGCCGCTGGCGTGTTCACGGTTTCGGTCCACTCGCAGATCACCGCCTCGCGCAGTCGAGTCATCTCGGATTCCAGCTGTTCATTCAGGCCCAGCTTGTCGTCGATAATGACTGACTTCAGGTAGTCGATGCCGCCTTCAAGATTATCCAGCCAGGACGCGGTACGGGTCAGCTTATCGGCGGTACGAATGTAGAACATCATGAAGCGGTCGAGGTATTTGATCAGCGTATCGCGATCGAGATCGGCGGCCAGCAGATCCGCGTGGCGAGGTTTCATCCCGCCGTTGCCGCACACGTACAGGTTCCAGCCTTTCTCGGTGGCAATGATACCCACGTCTTTACCCTGCGCTTCTGCACATTCACGTGTACACCCTGAGACGCCGAACTTCATTTTGTGCGGGGTACGGATGCCTTTGTAGCGGTTTTCCAGCTCAACGCCGAAGCCCACGCTGTCGCCGACGCCGTAGCGGCACCAGGTGCTGCCCACGCAGGTTTTCGCCATGCGCAGCGCCTTGGCGTACGCGTGACCGGTTTCGAAGCCCGCTTCAATCAGCTGACGCCAGATTTCCGGCAGGTCGTCCTTCTGCGCGCCAAACAGGCCGATACGCTGGGAACCGGTGATTTTGGTGTACAGGTTAAACTCACGGGCGATACGACCCACGGCGACCAGCCCTTCCGGGGTGATTTCCCCTCCGGCAGAACGCGGGATCACCGAGTAAGTCCCGTCTTTCTGAATATTGGCCAGGAAGTTATCGTTGGTGTCCTGAAGCGGAGTGTGTTCTGGTTTGAGCACATATTCGTTCCAGCAGGACGCAAGTAGCGAACCAACAGTAGGCTTACATACTTCACAGCCATAGCCCTGGCCGTGTTTCTCCAGCAGTTCGTCAAAGGACTTAATGCCTTCCACGCGGATCAGGTGGTACAGCTCCTGGCGAGAGTAAGCGAAGTGCTCGCACAGGTTGTTGTTCACTTCAATGCCCTGTTTTGCCAGCTCGGCGTTCAGCACCTGGGTGACCAGCGGGATACAGCCGCCGCAGCCGGTCCCGGCTTTGGTTTCCGCCTTCAGCGCCGCAACGGTGTGGCAGCCTTTGTTAATGGCGGAGATCAGCATGCCTTTGGTGACGTCGAAGCAGGAACAGATTTGCGCGCTGTCCGGCAGTTTATCCACACCGATGGACGGCTTACCGCTGGAGGCGTGCGCCGGGAGGATCAGCGCGTCCGGGTTTTCCGGCAGCTCAATGGCGTTCAATACCAGCTGGAGCAGGTTACCGAAGTCGCTGGTGTCGCCCACCAGCACCGCCCCGAGCAGGGTTTTGTTGTCCTGGCTGACGATAAGACGTTTGTAGACTTCTTTGCTTTCGTCCAGATAAACATAGCTGCGGGAGTTCGGGGTGCGACCATGCGCATCGCCAATACCGCCCACGTCCACGCCCAGCAGCTTCAGCTTGGCGCTCATGTCTGCGCCGGTGAAGGCGTTTTCGCTGCCCAGGATATGATCCACGGCGACCTGCGCCATTTTGTACCCAGGCGCGACCAGGCCGAATACGCGGTTGTTCCAGCTGGCGCATTCGCCGATGGCGTAAATATCCGGGTCGGAGGTCTGGCAGGTATCGTTGATCATGATCCCGCCGCGCTGCGCGACGGCCAGACCGCATTGCGTTGCCAGCTTGTCGCGCGGGCGGATACCGGTGGAGAAGACGATGAAGTCCACTTCCAGCTCGCTGCCGTCGGCAAAGCGCATGGTTTTGCGTGCTTCAGTCCCTTCCTGAACGATCTCTTTGGTGTTTTTGCTGGTGTGAACTTTCACGCCCATGCTTTCGATCTTACGGCGCAGCTGATCGCCACCCATGTGGTCGAGCTGTTCGGCCATCAGCATCGGGGCAAATTCGATAACGTGGGTTTCAACGCCGAGGTTTTTCAGCGCGCCTGCCGCTTCCAGACCCAGCAGACCACCGCCGACAACCGCGCCGCGTTTGCTTCGACGTGCGCAGGATTCAATGGCGTTGAGGTCTTCAATGGTACGGTAAACGAAACAATCCTGGGTTTCCGACCCTTTAATAGGCGGGATCCACGGATACGAGCCCGTCGCCATGATCAGCTTATCGTAAAAAACCGTACGTCCGGCACTGGAGTGGATTACTTTCTCCTGACGGTTGATGGTGATAGCGCGTTCGCCCACCAGCACTTTTACGCCATGCTTCTCGTAGAACCCTTCACGCACCAGAGAGAGCTCTTCGGCGGTATGGTGAGAGAAGTAGGAAGACAAGTGCACACGGTCGTACGCCTTGCGGGGTTCTTCACAGAACACGGTAATATCGAACTGCTCAGCATCGGCTTTATCGAGAAGATCCTCAATAAAGCGGTGGCCGACCATGCCGTTACCGATGATAGCGAGTCTGACTTTGCTCATTTTTGCCTCGATTTCTTTTCTATTACTGCCTACCTTAACGATTCAGCAGGGGCACTTATTGATGCAAATCAAATACGCCTTCACCTACCCCTTAGGGGGTATATCTATGATTTGTCAGGATTTTTATAAGTGACGGATATTGTTTGATTTTTGTGCTTGTTCGTTTTTCGCACAAAATTAATGGGGTTTTTACCCATCGGCGGGCAGGGCGGGTGAGCAGGGGGAAACCCCTTTGCAGCACGCAAAGGGGTTACGGCGATTAGTGGGTAGCTGTTGCCGGGTTGTGTTGACGGTGACGGGTCACAAAGCCCAGCACGAAGCACATGATAAACACTACGGCGTACAGACCGTTAGCGGTATGCAGCGCCGCCAGCGGGCCGCTGTGCGCAACAATCGGGCCCGTGACCACGAAGGTCAGCATGGTGCCGATGGTGCCGCAGGTCAGCACAAAGTTCACCAGCTTTGGCGAGGCCACTTTGGTCTGAAGAGAGCCAAGGGTGATGATCGAGGTATAAATCGCGCTGGAGAAGAAGCCCAGGGTCAGGATGAACCACGGCATATGCTCCGGGGAACCGTTGATGAACAGATACATCAGCACGGTCGCCAGACCCGCCAGAACGGTCAGGATCCGTTGCAGGTCGAAGAAGCGCAGGATAAAGCTAAATGCCCACATGCCGAACATGTAAGACATCCAGAAATCGCTCACCAGTTTACCCGCGTCGTTCAGGCTCATGCCCAGACCTTTAGCATACTCTGGAACCCAGGAGATAAAGCCCAGCTGGCCGAGGATGTAACACAGCGCGGCGATGGAGAGGAACAGTACGCCGATACCCCATTTTTCTTTCGCAACCGGCTCGGATGTTGTCTGCGCTTTTTTGCCCAGCACCGGGAACTCGCAGCCGAAGGTGAGAATAAAGATCGCGACATAGACCAGACCAATGCAGGCATATACCCAGTACCACTCAATGCTGCGCGCCAGAAGATACGCGGCGACCATCGGGAAAATCATCCCGGCCATGCTGAAGAAGGAGTCGGTGAACAGCAGACGCGCGCCGCGCTGGCGGCCTTCATACATGTGCGTAATCAGAAACGTACCGATCGACATGGTGATCCCGCTCACCAGGCCCAGTACGAACATGGCGGCAGAGAAGAGGGCGATGCTGTGGCTCAACATCAGGCCCGCCACGGCGGCAACCATCAGCACGAAGCCAAAACGCAGCTGCGTTTTCAGCGGCACGATTTCCATCAGCCAGGCATTAAGGAAAATAGAGATCAGGATCCCCGCGTTCAGGAAGGTGAAGGTGTTACTCATGCTGGAAACGGGCAGCTGGAAGTAGTCTGCGATATTTCCCATCACCATCCCGGTGACGATCACCAACGCGCCGGTCAGGGCGTAAGAGAAGAAGCTAATCCATGTGAGCTTGATGCGATTGCTGTTAGTCATGTCTGGCCTGTTAAAAGTAAAGAAAAACGCAATGACTGCGTTTGAGCGGGCAGATTTTAGTCGCGAAAGTGATCTAATTAAATCTTTTCAGAAAATTTTGAGCACAATTGCAGGTTTTAACGTGATGCAGATCACATTACGTTGCGGGATGAACAATCGTTTGCGCGGTAATAATTGTTTCAATTTGGTAAAATTAGGTAAAAGACTGGTCTGGGTTCATACTGCTCTTTAGAATCAAGCCATTCGCTTTTTATACTGCGCTTTGTTAAGGAATTCTCATGCTCAAATCAACACTGGCGGCTGTTGCAGCTGTGTTTGCTCTTTCTGCCGTTTCCCCTGCTGCGCTGGCAGCTAAAGGAGACCCTCACGTCCTGCTGACTACCTCTGCGGGGAATATTGAGCTGGAGCTGGATAGCCAGAAAGCCCCTGTTTCGGTGAAAAACTTCCTCGACTACGTGAACAGTGGTTTTTATAACAACACCACGTTCCACCGCGTGATCCCGGGCTTTATGATTCAGGGTGGCGGTTTTAACGAGCAGATGCAGCAGAAACAGCCTAACCCGCCCATCAAAAATGAAGCTGACAACGGCCTGCTGAACAAGCGCGGCACCATCTCGATGGCGCGTACGGCGGACAAAGACAGCGCCACCAGCCAGTTCTTCCTCAACGTGGCTGATAACGCCTTCCTGGACCACGGTCAGCGCGACTTTGGCTACGCGGTGTTTGGCAAAGTGGTGAAAGGCATGGACGTGGCGGATAAGATCTCTCAGGTTCAGACTCACGATGTCGGTCCATACCAGAATGTGCCGACTAAGCCTGTCGTCATTCTCTCCGCGAAAGTGCTGCCGTAATCGTTCCCTCACACGGGCACATCTTGCCCGTGTCTTTCCGCCCTCCCTGCGAAAGCGCGTTTTGCTGCTTATACTTGTGGCAAACGGACTATTCAGGGAGGCGTAGTGAAAAAACTCACCGACAAGCAAAAATCCCGTCTCTGGGAGCAACAACGTAATGTCAATTTTCAGGCCAGCTGCCTCCTTGAAAAAGGTAAGGGGCCCGCTGAACCCGATATCGAGACGCTGGAACTGGGGCCTTCCGCACCGGGTTTACCCCATCTGTGTCTTATTCACCGCCATTTATTCCGCAACGAAATGAAAGGCGCGGGCGAGCTGCGCACCGCCGATATTTCCAAGGGCGACATTCCTTTTTGCCATTTCGAGTACATCGAGAAAGTGGGTAATGAGCTGATGGCTTCGCTGGAAAGTGATAAATATCTGGTAGGCCTTCAGAAAGAAGAGTTTACAGACAGAATCAGTCATTACTACTGTGAAATCAACATGCTACATCCGTTTATGAGCGGTAATGGCGTGGCCCAGCGGATCTTCTTTGAACAACTGGCTATTCATGC
The DNA here is from genome assembly GCF_036936505.1 of Enterobacter sp. JJBC. Taxonomy (NCBI): domain Bacteria; kingdom Pseudomonadati; phylum Pseudomonadota; class Gammaproteobacteria; order Enterobacterales; family Enterobacteriaceae; genus Enterobacter; species Enterobacter sp. JJBC. The sequence goes on along the minus strand of NZ_CP136935.1, from coordinate 4,425,750 downwards.
GGGCTACGTGCTGAACTGGCAGGGGATCGACCCGGACGACTGGGCTGCCGCCAACCAGAGCGGGGCGATGGGGGATTTGACCGCCCTGAACGTCATCTTCGCCAAAGTTGTGAGCGAAGCGCGGGAATCTGCGTAAAATAGGGCGGCCATTTTTTCAGGAGCCGCCATGATTCTGCTGATTGATAACTATGATTCCTTTACCTGGAACCTCTACCAGTATTTTTGCGAGCTGGGGGCAGAGGTGGTTGTCCGCCGTAACGATGAGATCGCGCTGGATGACATTGACGCGCTGGCACCTCAGAAAATCGTGATTTCGCCCGGGCCGTGTACCCCGTCGGAGTCCGGCATCTCGCTGGCGGTAATCCAACACTATGCGGGCAAACTGCCGATTCTGGGCGTCTGCCTGGGTCACCAGGCCATTGCGCAGGTCTTTGGCGCCACCATTGTCCGTGCCGCGAAAGTCATGCATGGCAAAACCTCACCGATCACACACACCGGTACCGGCGCATTCCTGGGGCTAAACAATCCGTTAACCGTGACGCGCTACCATTCTCTGATTATTGATCCGCCGACCCTGCCGGCCTGCTTTGAGGTTACCGCCTGGAGCGAGACGCAGGAGATCATGGGCATTCGCCACCGCGAGTACGATCTGGAAGGTGTGCAGTTCCACCCGGAAAGCATTCTCAGCGAACAGGGGCACGCGCTGCTGGCCAATTTCCTTAATCGCTGAATATCGGTTGCCTTGCTGTGATTTTTTATGCATATTTTGTGATTATATTTTCACAATAACTGTGACATAAAAATGGATGGTCATGACATGGCAACTGAACAACCAGCAATTACCCGCGCGACATTCGATGAAGTGATCCTGCCGATTTATGCACCGGCTGAGTTTATCCCGGTGAAAGGGAGAGGCAGCCGCGTCTGGGATCAGCAGGGCAACGAGTATGTTGATTTCGCAGGCGGTATTGCGGTGACGGCACTGGGCCATTGCCATCCTGCGCTGGTGGACGCGCTGAAAACGCAGGGCGAAACGCTGTGGCACACCAGCAACGTGTTCACCAACGAACCGGCGCTGCGTCTGGGGCGTAAGATCATCGATGCCACCTTCGCCGAACGCGTGCTGTTTATGAACTCCGGCACCGAAGCCAACGAAACTGCCTTTAAGCTGGCGCGCTACTACGCAACCACGCGTCATAGTCCGTACAAAACCAAAATCATCGCCTTCCATAACGCCTTCCACGGTCGCTCGTTCTTTACCGTTTCCGTGGGCGGCCAGCCGAAGTATTCCGACGGCTTTGGTCCGAAACCTGCGGATATCATCCACGTGCCGTTTAACGATCTGCACGCCGTTAAAGCGGTGATGGACGATCACACCTGTGCCGTGGTGGTCGAGCCCATTCAGGGGGAAGGCGGCGTCACGGCGGCCACCCCGGAATTTCTGCAAGGGCTGCGCGAACTGTGTGACGAGCACCAGGCGCTGCTGGTGTTTGATGAAGTGCAGTGTGGGATGGGGCGTACCGGGGATCTGTTCGCTTATATGCACTACGGCGTAACGCCGGATATTCTGACCAGCGCGAAAGCGCTCGGCGGCGGTTTCCCGGTCAGTGCGGTACTCACTACCCAGGATATCGCTTCCGCATTTCATGTGGGCTCACACGGCTCCACCTACGGCGGTAATCCGCTGGCGTGTGCCGTGGCGGGTGCGGCGTTCGATATCATTAATACGCCGGACGTCCTGAATGGCGTGAATGCGAAACGCGATCTGTTTGTGAAACATCTTCAGCAGATTGACGAACAGTTTGATGTCTTCAGCGAAATCCGCGGAATGGGGCTGCTGATTGGCGCCGAGTTGAAGCCTCAGTATAAAGGCCGCGCGCGCGATTTCCTGCACGCCGCCGCGCACGAAGGCGTCATGGTGCTCAATGCCGGGCCGGACGTGATGCGCTTTGCGCCATCGCTTGTGGTGGAAGACAAAGACATCGAAGACGGATTAACCCGTTTTGCCGCGGCGGTCGCGAAGATCGTCAGCGGCTAATACGCGGTTCGTTTTAACCGGCGCGTTAACCAAATCCCGTGATGCGGGCGCTGACGCCATGCCACCGACGAAATGGTGTGCATGGTGTTCAGGTGGCCGAGAACGCGCTGTAAATGCTGCTCAAGGGTGCTCATCGGCCCGTGGGTCAGCGTCTCCGGCGCTTCCAGAATGTTCGAATCACGTGACTCGCCCGGTGCATCATACTCCAGGCGCTGCTGACAGCGCTGCAACGCAATTTCACACGACTGCAAATAGCGCTGCGCCAGATCCGGCGTCAGCATCGTGTGCTCCCGCGCCAGCGTCGTCATGGCATTGATGTGCTCGACGATAAACTGGCTGTGCGTGACCCACAGCTTCATGTCAGCCAGATAGTGCGCGTTAAAGCCCGGCTCCTGCATGGCCTGGTTAAGGGAGTTGAACAGGGCGTTATGCGCCTGGTTGACCTTCATGCGCTCGTAGGCCAGCGGAGAGGGCTGTGGGTCATCGCTCAGGATCAGACGAATGGCCTGCTGGTCAGCTTCCAGCGCGTCGTGGGCGTTCTGCCTCAACAGCCCGCTCTGCCACTGCGGCCACAGCCAGACCATGCCGCCAAAGGCGATCAGGCAGCCAATCAGCGTATCGACCAGACGGGCAATAATAAACTGTTCCCCGTTAAGCGTGAGCAGTTGAAGGGTATACACCGCCGTCACCGTAAAGCCCACCATCGCCCAGCCGTAGTTTTTGCGGATAATCAGATAGCTCACCAGCGTGATTGCCAGCATACCGGCCAGGGTATAGCCCTCCGGCACGTGGAAGTGCAGCGTTATGCCCGCGATAATCAGCCCCGCCATCGTGCCGCCCGCCCGATGCAGAATACGGACCCGCGTGGCGCCATAGCCGTTCTGGGTAACAAACAGTACGGTCATTAAGATCCAGTAGGGTTTCGGCAGGTGCAGGGCCATTCCCATCAGGCTGGCGATGCTCAGCATCACACTGATCCGTGCGGCATTGCGCAGGGCAGAAGATTTCAGTGAAAGATAGCTTTTGAGCGCGGGCAGCAGCGGCAGCCGTTTTTGCTTATCGGCCATCAGGTCGCGGGCATAAAGCGGGCGCTGGGTGCGTAACACCCGGGCGATGCGGCTGAAATGCCAGGCAGCAAATTGCCCGACCGGGTTATCCGCGTGCTGACGCGCAATCTTTTCCAGCGCGCCGAGCTGTTTGTCCATGTTAAAGCGCGTCGGGTAGCGGTGATAGAGGATATCGTCAGCCAGCACCCGCAGGCGGGCCGCGACGGTCTGCGCGTTCCAGCGGATCACCGCTTCTGCATGGCTGCGCTCCACCAGCTTTTGCACCTCTTCCGGATTATGAAGGCTGACGGAGATATGCTCCTGCAAATCCAGCCCGACCTGGAAGATTCGCAGCAGCCGCTTGTATTCATGATTTTTGTTGGCGGCAAGCATGTGCAACTGCTGATAGCACTGGCTGATCAGATCCACCACTTTTTGCTGGCGCGCCAGTAGCGGCGGCAGGGATTTTTCCGGGTCGGTATGTTGAGTGAGCAGGGTGTATTTTGCTTCGCAGTATTCAGCAAGCTGCACGTAGAGCAGGCTCAGGGATTCGCGCAGCGGCTGTTCCCGCCACAGCCAGAACCAGAACCAGTTAAACAGCCCGTACCACAGCGTGCCGAGGGCGTAGATCAGCAATGGCTCCCACACCGGCATATTACCTGCAAGGCTTAAGGTGAAGATGGCGGCAATCAGCGACGCGGGAAGCAGGCGGGCGTGCAGCGAGCTGATTTCGGCGGTGACGCCGAGCGTCATCGCCAGCACGGTCAGGATCAGCGGCAGAGGAATGTCGCGGGCCAGTAAGAGTTGTACGGCAAGGCTACAGCCGGCAAACAGGCAGCCGCCAATAATCAGACGTTTAAAAAAGCGTTTATGCGGCGTATCCAGACCGGCAATGTTGCAGCAGGCGGGCACGAGGGAAAACAGCAGGCCTTGCTGAAGATGTCCGAGGATCAGGCCCACGGCCACGGGAAGACACAACACCAGCGTTTGTCGCAGTGCGTAGTTAACTTCCGGGTGATAGATCAGCCTGCGCCACATGAGGAGTAGAGACAAAAACGGCGTGCCACCCTGCGGCGGCACGCCGTTTGACCGGAATTAACGGGTCCCGTAAACCACGATGGTTTTACCGTGGGCGGAGATCAGGTTCTGATCTTCCAGCATCTTCAGGATACGGCCCACTGTTTCACGGGAGCAGCCGACGATCTGACCGATTTCCTGGCGGGTAATTTTAATTTGCATACCGTCAGGGTGAGTCATGGCGTCTGGCTGTTTCGCCAGGTTCAGCAGCGTCTGCGCGATACGACCGGTTACGTCCAGGAAGGCGAGGTTACCTACCTTCTCAGAGGTCACTTGCAGACGGCGTGCCATCTGGGAAGAGAGACGCATCAGGATGTCAGGGTTGACCTGAATCAGCTGACGGAATTTCTTATAAGAAATTTCAGCCACTTCACATGCTGTTTTTGCACGAACCCAGGCGCTACGTTCCTGGCCTTCTTCAAACAGGCCCAGTTCACCGATAAAATCGCCCTGGTTCAGATAAGAAAGGATCATCTCTTTCCCTTCTTCATCTTTGATCAGCACGGCCACCGAGCCTTTAACGATGTAATACAACGTTTCCGCTTTTTCACCCTGGTGAATCAGCGTGCTCTTTGATGGGTACTTATGAATGTGGCAATGAGACAAGAACCATTCGAGAGTCGGGTCTGTTTGCGGTTTGCCAAGCACCATGCGCTGTTATCCTCTGTTATAAGCTGTCACCAGAGTCATAAGATGCATCCGGACTCTGGGGTTGCAATCGAATTCTTACCCATACCTGGGAAGTCGGCTGTCGTAACGTTTCGCAGCCAGTAAAGTTTGATGTCCTCTGCATACATGTGTAACGTCAATGTATTACTGTAGCATCCAGAGTGTTTTAGCATAGCTTTCGCCGCGTGTCTCCTGGTGTCTCGCTTCAGCATGACGCAGGTCGCCTTCCGTTGCGAGAAATGTAACGTACACGTAATCTGTCATAAAAAATGCAACGTTGGAGTGAGTGAATATGCAAGCGCGTGTGAAATGGGTTGAAGGGTTAACGTTCCTGGGCGAGTCTGCTTCCGGGCACCAGGTTTTGATGGATGGCAACTCCGGCGATAAAGCGCCAAGCCCGATGGAGATGGTGCTGATGGCGGCGGGCGGATGCAGCGCGATCGACGTGGTGTCGATCCTGCAAAAAGGCCGTCATGACGTGACCGATTGTGAAGTGAAGCTGACGTCAGAACGTCGCGAAGAGGCGCCACGCCTGTTCACGCATATTAATCTGCACTTTATCGTCACCGGCAAAGAACTGAAGGATGCGGCGGTCTCGCGTGCGGTTGACCTTTCTGCGGAGAAATACTGCTCTGTGGCGTTAATGCTGGAGAAAGCGGTAAAAATCACCCATACGTATGAAGTGATAGAGGCTTAATTATTGGGGCATCGTGCGTGTTGATGCCCTCACCCTAACCCTCTCCCACGGGGAGAGGGAACATGTTCACGCGATCTGCTTCCCTTCCATCAGCCGCTGCACCAGCGGTGTCATGATAAGTTCCATTGCCAGCCCCATTTTTCCCCCGGGCACCACTAACGTATTCATGTGCGAAATAAACGAACCCTGTAGCATCGCCAGCAGCCAGGGGTAATCAATGCCTTCCAGGTTGCGGAAGTGGATCACCACAAAGCTCTCGTCCAGCGACGGGATGCTTTTTGCAGCGAACGGGTTAGAGGTGTCCACGGTGGGGACGCGCTGGAAGTTAATGTGGGTTCGGGAGAACTGCGGCGTCAGGAAGTTGATGTAATCTTCCATGGAGCGCACCACCGAGTCCATGACCGCCTCTCGCGAATGGCCGCGCTCGCTCATGTCACGCGTCAGCTTCTGGATCCACTCAAGGTTAACAATCGGCACCACCCCCACCAGCAAATCCACGTGGCGCGCCACGTCGTGCTGAGGCGTCACCACGCCGCCGTGCAATCCTTCGTAAAACAGCACGTCAGTCGGTTCCGGCAGCGGCTGCCAGGGCGTGAACGTGCCGGGGACCTGGTTCCAGGGCACGGCTTCATCGTAGGTGTGGAGATACTTGCGGGACTGCCCGGTACCGCTTTGCCCGTATTCACGGAAGGTTTGCTCCAGCAGGCCGAAGTCATTGGCCTCCGGGCCGAAGTAGCTGATGTGTTTACCCAGATCGCGCGCCTTGCGGATGGCCATATCCATCTCCGGGCGCGTGTAGCGGTGAAAGCTGTCGCCTTCTACCTCGGCCGCCCGTAAGTTAAGCTGGGCGAAGATCTTGCGGAAGGCGAGGCTGGTGGTAGTGGTTCCCGCCCCACTCGAACCCGTAACGGCAATAACCGGATGTCTGGCAGACATAGCAACTCCCTGACTGGAAAAGTGTAAAGATCAGCCATGAAACGCGTTGCGGGGCATGATATTGACCGTCTCATGCAGTTCGGACCATACCAGCACCACGTCGCCGCTTTTAAGCTGGCGCTTAACATCGTTGACCTTTTGTTCAAGCGAACGTTCATGTTCACCATAATCGGTGCCTTCGCGCAAGACAAAGCTTTCAATCAGATTATCGAGCGTTTCGGGAGAGAGATCCTGCCAGGGAATAATCATTTTTTACCGTCCAGATAGGCCGTTAACCAGTCGGGTATACGCGTCTCAAGCCACATTTTTGGCCGACGCAGCGTGCCGCCAACAAAGCCGACGTGCCCGCCGAACTCGGTGAGCTGATACTCCACGTTATCCGGCAGATAGTCAGGGGCGGGGATCGAGTGATGATCCATAAACGGATCGTCTTTGGCGTGGATAATCAGCGTGGGTTTCGTGATTTGATTCAGTAAAGGCATGGCGCTGCACTGACGGTAATAGTCAATCGCATCGGCAAAACCGTGAATTTTCGAGGTGATCAAATCATCAAACTCGCGCAGGCGCTTCACGCGTTTGAGCTGTTGCAGCGTCACAGGCAGCGTATCCGGATAGGCCTTCAGCTTGCGCGCGGCGTTGGCTTTCAGCAGGTTGAGCAGGTAGCGCTGGTACACTCGCGAAAAGCCCTTTTCCATATGATAGCTGCACTGCTCCAGCATAAACGGCGCAGAGACAATCACCGCCGCATCCAGCGGTACGGCGTCGCTCTCCTTCGCCAGCAGACAGGCCAGCATATTGCCGCCCAGCGAATACCCCACCGCTGCCGTTGGCGCCTCGCCGAAATTGTCTCTTAGCCAGCGCAGGAACCAGGTGCCGTCCTCGGTTTCACCCGAGTGATAAATGCGTTTCTGACGATTAGGCTCGCCGCTGCATCCGCGAAAATGCATCACCACCCCAAGCCAGCCGCGGGCTTTCGCCGCCTCAATGAGTCCGTGTGCGTAAGGGCTGTGCAGGCTGCCTTCCAGACCGTGAAACACCACCAGACGGGGTTTATGTCTGGCCCGATCCGGATCTTCGCTCCAGGCGAGATCCAAAAAGTCGCCATCCGGCAAATCCAGGCGTTGCCAGTGCGGGGTGAACTGTACCTTGCGGCGGATCAGGCGCGGCAGCATGGTTTGCAGGTGAGGGTTAGCCACACCGCGCATGGGCACGAACTCTGCGCTCTCTTCGGCTGCAATGTCGAAGTCTGAGGGAATGATTTGGGTCATAAGGGCGATGCTGATTCTTGTCAGAAATTAACTATACCTTCCGAATTGTACCCCGTTTAGCCCGTTTTTCCGAAACATGAACTGATCCCGATCACAAATATTTACCTCGATTATTACTCTCAGGCTAATGATTTGCCTCTACGCTTAATTGATGCCTTTCTCACCAGAGCGCACACTTTACTCAACGTTAAGCAAATCAGAATGATGTGCTGAATCAGGAGGTTAATAATGTTATCTGGGCAAACACCCACCCGGCAATGGAACACCCGACGCAGTGAGAAAGCGCGTCGTCTGGCGTCCGTACCGGTGCAGGGCAAGGTACTGCCAACCGGCGATCTTGTCGCCATGCTGGAAAAACTGATCGCACCAGGCGACAAAGTCGTTCTGGAAGGCAACAACCAGAAGCAGGCGGATTTCCTTTCCCGTTCACTGGCGGAAGTGAACCCGCAAATCGTGCACGATCTGCATATGATCATGCCGAGCGTGGGCCGCAGCGAACATCTGGACATCTTTGAGAAAGGCATCGCCCGCAAGCTCGACTTCTCCTTCTCCGGTACGCAAAGCCTGCGCATTTCGCAGCTGCTGGAGGATGGTCAGCTCGAAATCGGGGCGATTCACACCTACATCGAACTCTACTCACGTTTATACGTCGACCTTTCGCCAAACGTGGCGCTGATTGCCGGTTTTAAAGCGGACCGCAAAGGCAACCTCTATACCGGGGCGAGTACCGAAGATACCCCGGCGCTGGTGGAAGCCGCCGCGTTCCACGACGGCATCGTCATCGCGCAGGTGAACGAGCTGGTGGATGACGAGTGCGACCTTCCGCGTGTGGATATTCCGGGCTCGTGGATTGATTTTGTGGTGGTTGCCGATAAGCCGTTCTTTATCGAACCGCTTTTCACCCGCGACCCACGCCTGATCAAACAGGAACACATCCTGATGGCGATGATGGCGATTAAAGGCATCTACGCCGAACACCAGGTGCAGTCCCTGAACCACGGGATTGGCTTTAACACCGCAGCGATCGAGCTGCTGCTGCCAACCTACGGCGAACAGCTCGGACTCAAAGGCAAAATCTGTAAACACTGGACTTTGAACCCGCATCCAACGCTGATCCCGGCCATCGAAAGCGGCTGGGTGGAGAGCGTCCACTGCTTCGGCGGCGAGCTGGGGATGGAAGAGTACATCCGCGCTCGTCCGGACGTGTTCTTTACCGGTGCTGACGGCTCCATGCGCTCTAACCGCGCCTTCTGTCAGCTGGCTGGTCAGTACGCGGTCGATATGTTTATCGGCTCCACGCTACAGGTTGATGGTTACGCTAACTCCTCAACCGTGACTCGCGGCCGTCTTTCCGGCTTCGGCGGCGCGCCAAACATGGGCCACGATCCGCACGGTCGTCGCCACGCCACACCGGCCTGGCTGAACATGATCACCGAGCCTGACCCGATGCAGCGCGGTAAAAAGCTGGTTGTGCAGATGGTGGAAACCTTCCAGGCGGGCGTGAAGCCAACCTTCGTGGAAAAACTCGACGCTGTTGACGTCGCGAAAGCCTCCGGTATGCCGCTGGCGCCGGTCATGATTTACGGCGATGACGTCACCCACGTGCTGACGGAAGAGGGGATTGCTTACCTCTACCGGGCGAAAGATCTGGAAGAGCGTCGCGCCATGGTCGCCGCCGTGGCGGGTATCACCGATATCGGTCTGGGCGTTGACGCCAAACGCGTGGCGGAACTGCGCCAGAGCGGCAAGGTTGTGTATCCGGAAGATATGGGCATTCGTCGTACCGATGCCACTCGCTCTCTGCTGGCTGCGGGCAGCGTGGCTGATCTCGTTGAGTGGTCCGGTGGTCTGTATAACCCACCTGCGAAATTCCGGAGCTGGTAATGAAACTTCTGCCCCAGATCCAGGTTGAAGGCGGTGCCGAATGGCTGGCGCGAACCGCCACGCAGTGTCTGATTGACGAAGCACGTTTAAGCCCGAAGCCCGGTCTGGTGGACAGCCGGGGGAACGGCGCGCACCACGATTTATCGCTTGCGCTGATGGAGCGCTCCGCTCGCAGCCTGACCCCCACGTTTCAGGCGCTGGCGCAGCAGAGCTGGCAGCGTCCGGCGGATATTGCCCTCCGGCAAACCGTTGGCCGCCTGGGTCGCGAAGGTGAACGGCAGATGATGGTCGCTACCGACGGCGTGAACACGCACCGTGGCGCGATCTGGGCGCTGGGATTGCTGGTGAGCGCGGTGGCGATGCTGGGCGGCGATGCCCGGGCGCAAACCGTCGCGAACATCGCCGCTCAGCTGGCGAAGCTGCCGGATGACGCGGCGCCGAAAGTGTTCAGCAAGGGGTTACGCGTCACGCACCGCTACCGTGTACCGGGTGCGCGTGAAGAGGCTCAGCAGGCGTTTCCGCACATCATGCAGCGCGCACTGCCGCAGCTTCGCCTCAGCCGTCTCAACGGCAGCAGCGAAACGCAGGCCAGACTCGACGCGCTGATGGCGATCATGACCTCGCTCACCGACACCTGCGTGCTGTCGCGCGCCGGCATGGAGGGGCTGGACGCCATGCAGAACGGCGCCCGTGCAGTGCTGAACGCCGGAGGATGCGCAACGCTCGCCGGGCAGCAGGCGCTGGCGCGGTTAGACCGTCAGATGCTGGCGCTTAACGCCTCGCCGGGCGGAGCCGCAGACCTGCTTGCCGCCACGCTGTTTCTTGACCGCGTCGAAACGCCCTATTCAAAGCATTAAGAGGATGTTATGGAAAAAATCACATTGACCGTGCCCGCCAGCCGCGAAGTAAGCGGCAGGGCGCTGGCAGGGGTAGTCGGTTCCGGGGATATGGAGGTGCTTTTCACCGCCGAACCGGGCCAGACCTTAACCATTGATATCACCACCTCCGTCGACAACAGCCGCGGGCGCTGGGAGGCGTTGTTCAACCGCCTGCAAACCGTCAGCAGCCTGCCCGCAGGTAAGCTGACTATCCACGACTTCGGCGCGACGCCGGGCGTGGCACGCATTCGTATCGAACAGGTCTTTGAAGGGGTGAATCATGCGTGATGACAGCAGCTTTATCGAACTAAAAGCGCGCCAGCGTGCACAGGCGCTGCTCGACGACGGCAGCTACCGCGAACTGCTGGATCCGTTCGAAGGCATTATCTCGCCATGGCTTGGGCCACAGGGGATTGTTCCTCAGGCTGATGATGGCATGGTGGTCGCGAAAGGGACCATCAACGGCCAGCCTGCGGTGGTGGTGGCGATTGAAGGCACCTTCCAGGGCGGCAGCATGGGCGAAGTGTCCGGCGCCAAAATGGCGGCGGCACTGGAGCTGGCGGCGGAAGATAACCGCAACGGCATTCCGACTCAGGCGGTACTGTGCCTCGAAACCGGTGGCGTACGTTTGCAGGAAGCCAACCTTGGCCTGGCGGCGATTGCCGATATCCACGCCGCGATCGTTGACCTGCGTCGCTATACCCCGGTCGTCGGGATTGTCGCCGGGACCGTAGGCTGCTTCGGCGGGATGTCTATCGCCGCGGCGCTGTGCAGCTATCTGATTGTGACCCGCGAAGCGCGTCTTGGCCTCAACGGCCCGCAGGTTATTGAGCAGGAAGCGGGCATTGAAGAGTACGACTCCCGCGACCGTCCGTTTATCTGGAGCATGACCGGCGGCGAAGTGCGCTATGAAAGCGGGCTGGTGGACGCGCTCGTCGGCGACGGCGTGAACGCGGTGAAAGCCGCGATGAACGAGGCCATCGCCAAAGGCGTACCGGCGAAACATCGCACCGATAACTACGACGATTATCTGAACCGTCTGACGAATTTCGACACCCGCAAACAGGCCGATGCCGAACAGATTAAAGCGCTTTTTGCCCGGGAGGTGAAATGATGACTAACTCAATTAGCCGTGGCGAACTCTGGCTGGAAACTCTGGCCCCGAACGCGAAACGTCTGGAGGGGTTATGCCCGTCCGTGCAGGCCGCAGACGGCGAGCTGAACGGTGAAACGGTGCGTTTTGTCGCCGTGGTGCCGGACGCCAACAACCACTTCCCGCGCGCGGCGCAAGGGGAAGTCGGCCTGCTGGAAGGCTGGACGCTGGCAAAAGTGGTCAGCGAAACCGTTGCCGCTGATGCAGATAAAGCCGTGAAGCGCCCGATTGTGGCGGTAATCGACGTCCCAAGCCAGGCCTATGGCCGTCGCGAAGAGGCGTTTGGCATCCACCAGGCGCTGGCCGGCGCCGCTGCCGCCTACGCTAATGCGCGGCTGGCAGGTCATCCGGTGATTGGTCTTATCGTCGGTAAGGCCATGTCCGGCGCGTTTCTGGCGCACGGCTACCAGGCTAACCGTCTGATTGCCTTCAACGATAAAGGCGTGCTGATCCACGCCATGGGCAAAGAGTCTGCGGCGCGCATTACGCTGCGTACCGTTGAGGCGCTGGAAAAACTGGCGGCAACCATTCCGCCAATGGCGTACGACATCAGCAACTACGCCACGCTGGGGCTGCTTTCCGACCTGCTGGATATCAGCAATCCGGATGCCCCTTCCGAAAGCGATCTGACGCGGGTGAAAACCACCCTGCAACAGGCCATCAGTGACGCTCGTCAGGACACCACGTTGAAAAACCGTCTGGGTGCTGACAACCGCCGCAGCTCAGCGCTCGTACGTGAACGTATGCGAGCCAGCTGGTAAGTAAAAAGAGACCTGCCAGATGCATCACCCCGTGGGCGCGCCCGTTGCGTCCACGCGGGAACCTGCATCCTGAAAATAATAAACATCGCGCCAGTGCTTAAACTTTTTTACTACAGGTGATTTATGACTTACGTAATTGTTCATGCTCTTGCACCGATTTTCGTCATCATGCTGCTGGGATTCTGGGCCGGTAAGGCAAAGATGGTCGATAACAAAAATGTTTCCCTGCTGAATATCTTCGTGATGGATTTTGCACTCCCGGCCGCGCTATTCAGCGCCACCGTGCAAACCCCGTGGACCGGCATCGTGGCGCAGTCGCCGCTGATCCTGGTGCTCACCCTGGCGATGTGGATCACCTATGCGGTCATCTACTTCCTCGCGACAAACGTATTTAAAAAATCCCCGCAGGATGCGGCCGTGCTGACGCTGACCGTCGCCCTGCCAAACTACGCGGCGCTTGGCCTGCCGATTCTGGGCAGCGTGCTGGGCGAAGGCTCTTCAACGTCGCTGTCCGTGGCGGTCTCCATCGCCTGTGGTTCAGTGCTGATGACCCCGTTCTGCCTGCTGATTCTGGAGCGTGAGAAAGCGCGCGTCGAAGGCAATAACTCGGGTTCAACGCTTTCCATGCTGCCGGTGCTGATGTGGCGCTCCATTAAAAAACCGATCGTGATGGGCCCGCTGCTGGGTGTGATCCTGTCCGCTATCGGCATCACAATGCCGGAGCTGGTGCTGGCGGCGATTAAACCGCTGGGACTGTCCGCGACCGCTGCGGCGTTGTTCCTGACCGGCGTGATCCTCTCTGCCCGTAAGCTTCAGATCAACACCATGGTGATCACTTCTACTATCGCCAAGCTGCTGATCCAGCCAGCGATTGCCTGGGGTATCGTTTTAATCTTCGGTCTGCACGGCTCAGTGGCTATCACCGCCATCCTGATGATTGCGCTGTCTGCGGGCTTCTTTGGCGTGGTGTTCGGTAACCGCTTTGGCGTGCAGTCGCCGGATGCTGAAGCCGTGCTGCTGTTGAGCTCCATACTGTGTATCCTGTCGCTGCCGCTGTTTATCTCGCTGACTTCAGGAATGTAATCATGACCACAACATTACGCCCACACGACCTCATCTGGCTTACCGCGCGCGACGCCCTGGAAGGGATTACTGAATCCTGGGTGGACGCGGCCTGGCATACCGGGCTGCCGGTAGTGGTGCGGCGTGATGTTGATAATGAAGGCCGTATTCCCGTTGGCGTGCGGGGATTGCGCCGCGACCAGCGGGCGGCCGGATGGGTGAAGCCTGAGAACGTGTTGCGCGTGGTGTCGCCCGAAGATTTGAGCGTTGCCGCCGACCTGCTGCGTTCGCCGTTTATCACCCAGCCGCCGGTTCAGGTGGCGCTTCAGCTTGCGCAGCAGTCATGGCCGTGGACGTGGGGGATAACCGGCAGTACGGGTTACGCGCTGGCGACCGGCATTCCGGTGATCCACGCCGACAGCGATCTCGATCTGCTGATCCGCGCCCCGTGTACCGTTTCCCCTGAGGCGTTTACTGACTGGCAGGCTCAGCTCAGTCGTGCGTTGTGCCGGGCGGATACACAGGTGGATACGCCCGAGGGCGGATTCGCGCTGGCGGAATGGTTACGCGACGGCAAAACGCTGCTAAAAACGCAATATGGGCCGCGCCTGGTAGCGGATCCATGGCACAGGGAGGAGTAATGAAAATATTGTTTACCTTTCCGGGGCAGGGCACACAGCACGAAGGTATGCTGCAAAACCTGCCGGGAACGGAGCTGGAGCAGGCCCGTGCTGTGCTGGGGGCGGAAGTCGATACCCTGGACAGCGCATCCTCGTTAACCCACACCCGCGCGGTTCAGCTTTCGCTGTTGATTGCAGGCGTGACCTGGGCGCGCGAGCTGGAACGTCGCGGCGTGTCGCCGGATATTGTCAGCGGTCTGTCCATTGGCGCTTATCCTGCGGCGGTTATCGCCGGTGTGCTGGACTTTACGGACGCGCTGAAGCTGGTGGCGCTGCGCGGCGATCTGATGGAGCAGGCGTATCCCCACGGCTACGGCCTGACGGCGATAATGGGGTTGACCCTGCCCCAGGTGGAAAACCTGATTCAGGGGACAGGAACCTATATCGCTAACCTGAACGCCGAAACGCAGATCGTGATTGCCGGAGCCGATGACGGCATGGCGCAGGTAGCCGAACGCGCGCTGGCGAAGGGCGCGAACAAGGCCAAACGGCTGGCGGTAAGCGTACCGTCGCACTGTGAACTGCTGGCGGAACCGGCGCAGAAGCTGGCCGCAGCGTTTGAATCAGTCACGCTTTCACGCCCCCGCTGCGCGTACCTGAGCGGCAGTACCGGGCGCGTGCTTTGGCAGCCAGAGAAAATTGCCGACGACCTGGCGATGAATATGGCGCGAACCGTGCGCTGGCAGGAGGCGGTGATTTCCGCTAACGAGCGCGAAGCACGTCTGGCGATTGAGATGCCGCCAGGGGGTATTCTGACCTGTCTGACGCGGCAGGCGGCGTGGGAAGGCGAATCCATTTCGCTGGAGCGCAGCGGAGTGGACGTGGCGGTGCATCTGGCGGGTCGGCTTCAGCGGTGACTTTTTGCCCGGTAAGCGTAGCGCCACCGGGCAATAACATCAGGCACTATCCTGCAAACTTCTGGCATACATCCGCCCTTCCGCGGCCAATGCCCGCAGGCTCGGATCCTGCTCGCGGTTGCGGGCAAAGACGATCGCAATCAGCTGCTGCATCTGGTACGGCTGCGCCAGCTTCAGTAGCTGCACCGAATTTTCGTACACTTTCTTCATCCTGCCCGGCATCAGCGTAAACCCGACCCCCGCCTGCACCAGGCTCAGCATCGAAAAGATATCGTTCACGCGCGTCACAATCTCCGGCTCAAAACCGGCGATATGAAACGCTTCCTGAAACCCGGCGTAAGTGGCGAACCCTTCCGCGAGGGCGACAAACTTCTGATCTTTATAATCACGCAGATCGGCGGGGCCGCTGGTATTCAGCGTGGCAGAAGCCGGTGCGGCAAGGAAAATATCGTCATGGAACAGAGGAAGCACTTCGAGGCTGTTACGGTCGATATCTCTCTCGGAGATAGAGATTAAAATCGCATCCAGCGATCCCTCATCCAGCATATGGAGCAGGGTTTCGTTCGAGCCCATCGTCAGATCCATCTCCAGATCCGGACGGCGCAGCTTCATGCCCATTATCAGACGCGGCACGGTTTCCAGAGTCAGCGAGTAGAGCGTGCCGACGCGCAACCGTCCCTGGCCGATACCGGCGATCTTGCGCGACTCTTCCAGCCCGCGCTCCATCACCTGCATCACCTCCTGACAATACTCCAGCAGCGTCCATGCGGAGGGGAGGGCAATCAGGTTACGCCCTTTGTGAGCAAAGAGCGGGCAGCGGACGTTCTCTTCGAGGGTATGCAGCGCGCGGTGCACGCTGACACCGCTCAGGCCGAGCGTTTCGGCGGTACGTGCGATATTGCCCTTCTCCATGAACGTCATGAAGATGCTGAGCTTACGGAATGTAATCTCGCTCGTGGTATCGAAGCTCATAACCCTCCCGGCGTGTTAGTCGGCTTGCAGCATCGCTTCCAGCTGTTCCTGCGCGTCCAGCCATGCCATTTCGCACTCTTCGAGGCTGGATTTGGTTTTCGCCTGAGTTTGCAGACAGTCCGTCAGCTCCGCTTTGCGGCTCTGATCGTACAGTTCGCTGTCGCCCAGCTTCTCTTCGACGGCAGCAAGCGTGGCGTTGAGCTTTTCCATCTCTTTTTCGAGGCGGGCAATCTCTTTACGCAGCGGTTGCGTCTGGGTGCGCAGCTCCGCTTCACGGCGCTTCTGGTCTTTACGCGCCTGGGCGCTGTTGGCGTTGTCTTTCGCTGACTCTTCCGGCTGGTTTTCCTGCTTCTGCACGTCCGTCAGCCACTGCTGGTAGTCTTCCAGGTCGCCGTCAAACGGTTCGACTTTGCCGCCGTGTACCAGATAGAGATCGTCGGTGGTGGAGCGGATCAGGTGGCGATCGTGCGACACGACAACCAGCGCCCCTTCGAACTCAATCAGCGCTTCGGTCAGCGCCTGACGCATGTCGAGATCGAGGTGGTTGGTTGGTTCATCAAGCAGCAGCAGGTTTGGACGCTGCCAGACGATCAGCGCCAGTACCAGACGCGCTTTTTCACCACCGGAGAAACGCGCTGTATTTTCAGTCACCTTATCGCCCTGGAAGCCAAAGCCGCCGAGGTAGTCGCGCAGCTTCTGCTCCATTTCCTGCGGCGCCAGGCGCGCCAGGTGCTGGATCGGCGATTCATCCGCGCGTAAAAATTCCAGCTGATGCTGGGCGAAGTAGCCAAGCTTGATGCCTTTCGCCAGGCCGATTTCGCCGCTGACCGGGTTAAGCTCGCCCGCCAGCAGCTTGATCAGCGTCGATTTACCGGCGCCGTTACGCCCCAGCAGGCCAATGCGTGAACCCGGCACCAGGTTGAGCTTGATAGAGTCGAGGATAATGCGATCGCCATAGCCCGCGCTCACTTTTTCCATTTTCAGCAGCGGGTTCGGCAGGCTCTCCGGCTCGCGGAAACTGAAGTGGAATGGGTTATCCACATGCGCGGGAGCGATCATCTCCATGCGTTCCAGCATCTTGATGCGGCTCTGCGCCTGCTTGGCTTTTGACGCCTTGGCCTTGAAGCGATCCACAAAGCTTTGCAGGTGCGCCACGCGCTGCTGCTGGCTTTCATACATCGCCTGTTGCTGGGCAAGGCGCGTCGCGCGCTGGCGCTCGAAAGAGCTGTAGTTGCCGGTGTATTCGAACATGCTTTGCTGTTCGATATGAATGATTTTATCCACCACCGGATCGAGGAAGTCGCGGTCGTGGGAGATCAGAATCAGAGTGCCCTGATAGCTCTTGAGCCACTTCTCCAGCCAAATAACCGCATCGAGATCGAGGTGGTTGGTGGGTTCATCGAGCAGCAGGAGGTCGGAGCGGCAGATCAGCGCCTGCGCCAGGTTGAGGCGCATACGCCAGCCGCCGGAGAAATCGCTCACCGGGCGTTCAAGCTGTTCGTTGCTGAAACCCAGGCCGTGCAGCAGGCTGGAGGCGCGGGAGCGAATGGTCCAGGCATCGATGGCGTCCAGCTTGCCGTGGACGGTGGCGATGGCGTGGCCGTCGTTGCGTTCGTTGGCGGCGTTGAGCTCTGCTTCGAGCTTGCGGTATTCACGGTCGCCGTCGATAACATAGTCGAGCGCGGGTTCGCTCAGCGCGGGCGTCTCCTGGTTCACCCAGGCGAGCTGCCAGTTGCCCGGGAAGGTAAAGTTACCGCCATCCGCGCTTATCTCGTTTTTCAGCAGTGCCAGCAGGGTGGATTTACCGCAGCCGTTTTTGCCGACCAGCCCCACTTTCTGGCCCGGGTTGATGGTAGCAGTCGCGTTATCCAGCAGGACGCGCACGCCGCGACGAATTTGTAACGAGGAGAAAACAATCATAGAAGCGCCGTATGTTCCGACTATGTTAATTTGTCATTATGATAATGTAAGGTGTGGGCCATTTTCCCCACCGGGCCGCCATGGTAGCCCAAAACGACAACAATACACAAAAACAGAACCGGGAGGGGAATGATGTCTCAGACAGCGAAAGTGCTGCTGCTGTATGCCCATCCGGAATCACAGGACTCGGTGGCGAACCGGGTGCTGCTTAAGCCGGCCACACAGCTCAGTAACGTAACGGTGCACGATCTCTACGCGCACTATCCCGATTTTTTTATCGATATTCCTTACGAGCAGGAACTGCTGCGTCAGCACGACGTGATTGTGTTCCAGCATCCGCTTTATACCTACAGCTGTCCGGCACTGCTGAAAGAGTGGCTGGACCGCGTGCTGAGCCGGGGCTTCTCCAGCGGGGTGGGGGGCAACCAGCTGGCGGGAAAGTACTGGCGGAGTGTCATTACCACCGGTGAGCCGGAAAGCGCTTACCGTCACGACGGGCTGAACCGTTACCCCATGAGCGACATTCTGCGGCCGTTTGAGCTGACGGCGGCGATGTGCCGTATGCACTGGATGAGCCCGATTATTATCTACTGGGCACGGCGGCAGGATCCGAAAGCGCTGGCGAGCCATGCCAGGGCCTATGGCGAATGGCTGGCGTCACCGATTCCGGCGGGAGGACGCTAATGGACGGTTCGAATTTACTCCTTGCCGGGGTGCTGTTTTTGTTCGCCGCCGTCGTCGCGGTCCCGCTTGCCGCGCGTCTCGGCATTGGCGCGGTGCTGGGTTATTTGCTGGCGGGGATAGCCATTGGCCCCTGGGGGCTTGGGTTTATCAGCGATGTGGATGAAATTCTCCACTTCTCTGAACTGGGCGTGGTCTTCCTGATGTTCATCATTGGCCTTGAGCTGAACCCCTCCAAGCTGTGGCAGCTGCGGCAATCTATTTTTGGCGTCGGGGCGGCGCAGGTGTTACTCAGCGCGGCCATTCTCGCGGGACTGCTGATGTTGACGCAGTTTTCCT
The DNA here is from genome assembly GCF_036936505.1 of Enterobacter sp. JJBC. Taxonomy (NCBI): domain Bacteria; kingdom Pseudomonadati; phylum Pseudomonadota; class Gammaproteobacteria; order Enterobacterales; family Enterobacteriaceae; genus Enterobacter; species Enterobacter sp. JJBC. Next base: position 4,406,832 of record NZ_CP136935.1, on the reverse strand, counting down.
GGCAGGCCGCGGTGATTGGCGGGATCGGTCTTGCGATGTCGTCGACGGCGATGGCGCTTCAGCTGATGCGCGACAAAGGGATGAACCGCAACGAGGCGGGGCAACTGGGCTTTTCGGTGCTGCTGTTCCAGGATTTAGCGGTGATCCCGGCGCTGGCGCTGGTGCCGCTGCTGGCGGGATCCGGAGACGATCATTTCGACTGGATGAAGATCTCCATGAAGGTGCTGGCCTTCGCGGGGATGCTGATCGGCGGACGGTTTTTACTGCGTCCGGTATTCCGGTTTATTGCAGCATCCGGCGTGCGCGAGGTATTCACCGCCGCAACGCTGCTGCTGGTGCTTGGCTCAGCTCTGTTTATGGATGCGCTGGGGCTGTCGATGGCGCTTGGGACGTTTATCGCCGGGGTGCTGCTTGCGGAAAGCGAGTACCGCCACGAGCTGGAGACCGCCATCGATCCGTTTAAGGGGCTGCTGCTAGGGCTGTTCTTTATCTCGGTGGGTATGGCGCTTAATCTTGGCGTGCTCTATACCCATCTGCTGTGGGTTATTGCGAGTGTCGCCGTGCTGGTGGCGGTCAAAACGCTGGTGCTGTATCTCCTCGCGAGGATTTACGGGCTGCGCAGCTCGGAAAGAATGCAGTTTTCCAGCGTGTTAAGCCAGGGGGGAGAATTTGCGTTTGTGCTGTTTTCCACGGCGTCGTCTCAGAAGCTGTTCAAAGATGACCAGATGGCGCTGCTGCTGGTGACGGTCACGCTGTCGATGATGACCACCCCGCTGCTGATGAAGCTGGTGGACAAACTGCTGTCGCGCCGCCTGAATCCCGCAGACGATGAAGACGAAGCGCCGTGGGTGGAAGATGATAAACCGCAGGTGATCGTCGTGGGCTTTGGCCGCTTCGGGCAGGTGATTGGTCGCCTGTTGATGGCAAATAAAATGCGCATTACGGTGCTGGAGCGCGATATCAGCGCCGTCAACCTGATGCGCAAATATGGTTATAAGGTGTACTACGGCGATGCGACGCAGCTTGAGCTGTTGCGCTCGGCGGGCGCAGAGGCTGCGGAGTCCATCGTCATCACCTGCAACGATCCGGAAGACACGATGAAGCTGGTGGAGCTGTGCCAGCAGCATTTCCCGCATCTGCATATTCTGGCGCGTGCGCGTGGACGTGTGGAGGCTCACGAACTTTTGCAGGCGGGTGTGAAACACTTCTCCCGCGAAACCTTCTCCAGCGCGCTGGAGCTGGGACGCAAGGCGCTGGTTTCGCTGGGTATGCATCCTCATCAGGCGCAACGCGCCCAGATGCATTTCCGCAGGCTGGATATGCGAATGCTGCGTGAACTGATGCCCGTGCACAGCGACACGGCGCAGATCTCCCGCGTGCGGGAAGCGCGTCGCGAACTGGAGGAGATCTTCCAGCGTGAGATGCAACAGGAACGACGCCAGCTCGACGGCTGGGATGAATTTGAATAAAGGGTAACGAAAGATGGCTGTACGTAAACGCTTTATCGCGGGCGCAAAATGCCCATCCTGCCAGGCGCAAGATACGCTGGCCATGTGGCGTGAAAATAATATCGATATCGTTGAATGTGTTAAGTGCGGTCACCAGATGCGTGAGGCCGACAAAGAAGCCCGCGATCATGTTCGCAAAGAAGAGCAAGTGATCGGCATTTTTCATCCAGACTAGCGATATGCTCTGAGTTTTTTTAAGCTTAAGGGTACACGGGTGCAGATTTCCGCTACAATCTGCGCCAGCAATTTTCCCACGCTCAGGAGATATCATGAAAGTAGCAAAAGACCTGGTGGTCAGCCTGGCCTATCAGGTACGTACAGAAGACGGTGTGTTGGTTGATGAGTCTCCGGTGAGTGCGCCGCTGGACTACCTGCATGGTCACGGTTCCCTGATTTCCGGCCTGGAAACGGCGCTGGAAGGCCATGAAGTTGGCGACAAATTCGACGTTGCTGTAGGCGCGAACGACGCTTACGGTCAGTATGACGACAACCTGGTTCAGCGCGTTCCTAAAGACGTATTCATGGGCGTTGACGAGTTGCAGGTTGGCATGCGCTTCCTGGCGGAAACTGACCAGGGTCCGGTTCCGGTTGAAATCACTGAAGTTGAAGACGACCACGTTGTGGTTGACGGCAACCACATGCTGGCGGGTCAGAACCTGAAGTTCAACGTAGAAGTTGTTGCGATCCGTGAAGCGACTGAAGAAGAGCTGGCTCATGGCCACGTTCACGGTGCGCACGGTCACGACCATGACCACGATCACGGCCATGACGGCTGCTGCGGTGGTCACGGCCACGACCATGGTCATGACCACGGCCACGGTAAAGGTGGTTGCGGTAACGGCGGCTGCGGTTGCCACTGATTCCGTACTCCGGAAAATAAAAAAGCGGGATAATCCCGCTTTTTTTACGCCTCAATAATGAGGTGGTGGCGTCTCTTCTGACTGAGAGGCAATGTTTGACGGCTGCGTGGCCTTCAGCTTTTCCGTCAGCAGGCGCATGTGATCGCGCAGTTTTGCCATTTCAAGCTCATGGGCCGTCACGGTCTGGTTCAGTTCTTCGATGGTGATGTCCTGAAAAGCCAGGCGGCTTTCCAGCTCAGCCAGTCTCGCTTCGATCGTTGTATCCTTCATCATTCACCTCGTTTATCTGTCGTTCGCCATAATGGACCAGCGGCGGCGAAGTTTAGCTGACTTTTTCCTTAAGTACAGTATCCATCTCCCTGACAAGAAACTTATTTAAACAAAAATAGTCTGAAAAGAAGCGACATTCGGGGGAGTCTGTCTGTAGATTTCTTCCACAACGTTTTATAGTACGTCACTCATTTACGTTTAACACTGGGGTGAGAGACCTCAGGTCCTGGAGATATGGATGAAATCACTGTTTAAAGTTACGCTGCTGGCGACCACTATGGCTGTAGCGCTCAATGCGCCGCTGTCTTTCGCTGCTGATACTGCTGCGAAGCCTGCTGCGACTACAGACAGCAAAGCGGCATTCAAAAATGACGACCAGAAATCCGCCTACGCACTTGGCGCGTCTCTGGGTCGTTACATGGAAAACTCTCTGAAAGAACAAGAGAAACTGGGCATCAAACTGGACAAAAACCAGCTGATCGCAGGGGTCCAGGATGCGTTCGCAGACAAGAGCAAACTGTCTGACCAGGAAATCGAGCAGACTCTGCAAGCGTTTGAAGCGCGCGTGAAAGGCGCCGCTCAGACCAAGATGGAAGCAGATGCTAAAGATAACGAAGCGAAAGGCAAAGCCTACCGCGACAAGTTCGCTAAAGAGAAAGGCGTTAAAACGTCTTCTACTGGCCTGATCTATAAGGTTGAGAAAGAAGGTACTGGCGACGCGCCTAAAGACAGCGACACCGTTGTGGTGAACTACAAAGGTACGCTGATCGACGGTAAAGAGTTCGATAACTCTTATACCCGTGGTGAGCCTCTCTCCTTCCGTCTGGATGGTGTGATCCCGGGCTGGACCGAAGGCCTGAAGAACATCAAGAAAGGCGGTAAAATCAAGCTGGTCATCCCACCGGATCTGGCTTACGGCAAAACCGGCGTTCCGGGTATCCCGGCTAACTCCACGCTGGTATTTGATGTAGAACTGCTGGACATCAAACCGGCGCCGAAAGCGGATGCGAAAACAGACGCACCGGCTGACGACAAAGCCGCAGCAGCTAAGAAGTAATGCTGAAAAAAACCGCCGCCTTTACAGGCGGCGGTTTTTTTATTGTGGGGCAGATATAATTAACACTGGAAAGCGTTATACACGCTGTATTAATTTAGTTGTCCGTGTAGATAATGAGCCTGCCCTGAAAACCTAACGACAGGCTCCTGAAAAGGAGTGTTTTTTTCATGTCCAGGTCGCTTTTAACCAACGAAACCAGTGAACTTGATTTGCTGGATCAACGTCCATTTGACCAGACCGACTTCGATATTCTGAAATCCTACGAAGCGGTAGTGGACGGGTTAGCGATGCTCATTGGTTCCCACTGCGAAATCGTATTGCATTCCCTGCAAGATCTTAAGTGTTCCGCTATCCGCATTGCGAATGGTGAGCACACTGGCCGTAAAATTGGTTCGCCAATCACCGACCTTGCATTGCGTATGTTGCATGACATGACCGGCGCGGACAGCAGCGTCTCAAAATGCTATTTCACCCGCGCCAAAAGCGGCGTGCTGATGAAATCAGAAACGATCGCGATTAGAAACCGCGAACACCGGGTAATCGGTTTGCTGTGCATCAACATGAACCTTGATGTGCCATTCTCGCAAATCATGAGCACCTTCATCCCGCCAGAAACGCCGGACGTGGGCTCATCGGTGAACTTTGCTTCTTCGGTTGAGGATCTCGTGACCCAGACGCTGGAGTTCACCATTGAAGAGGTGAATGCCGATCGCAACGTATCCAACAACGCCAAGAATCGTCAGATCGTCCTGAACCTCTATGAGAAAGGGATTTTTGATATCAAAGATGCCATCAACCAGGTGGCCGATCGCCTGAATATCTCCAAACACACGGTTTACCTCTATATTCGCCAGTTCAAAAGCGGCGACTTTCTGGGACAAGACAAGTAATGCGTTTTGCGTTAATGGTGACGGGCCCGGCGTACGGTACCCAGCAGGCCAGCAGCGCGCTACAGTTTGCCCATGCGCTGCTTGATGCCGGTCATGAACTGGCAAGCGTCTTCTTCTATCGTGAAGGGGTCTATAACGCGAACCAGTTTACGTCCCCGGCGAGCGATGAGTTTGACCTTGTGCGCGCCTGGCAAAAATTAAACGAAACGCAGGGCGTTGACCTGCATATCTGCGTCGCGGCGGCACTGCGTCGCGGCGTGACGGATGCGACCGAAGCCGAACGCCTTGGTCTGGCGGGGGCTAACCTGCAACCGGGCTTTTCCCTCAGTGGTCTAGGTGCCCTGGCACAGGCGGCGTTGACCTGCGACAGAGTGGTGCAATTTTGATGAAGCGCGTAGCGTTTGTTTTTACTTCTGCGCCGCATGGCAGCGCTTCAGGCCGGGAAGGGCTGGATGCATTGCTCGCGACATCGGCATTAACCGAAGATATCGGCGTCTTCTTTTTAGGCGATGGCGTATTCCAGCTTCTTGCAGGCCAACAACCGCAGGCCATTCTTGCGCGCGACTACATTGCGACCTTTAAAGTTCTGCCGCTCTATGACATTGAAACCTTCTATGTGTGCGCCGACTCGCTGGCCGCGCGTGGGTTAAACGAGAAAACACCGTTCGTGCTGGACGTGACGATCCTGACATCTGCTGCGCTGCGCGAACAACTCTCTCACTACGATACCGTTCTGACTTTCTGAGGCTGCCATGCTCCATACCCTGAGCCGTTCACCGTGGCAATGCGATATCGACACGTTACTGAGCATGCTGCGCGAAGGTGATGCTCTGCTGCTGATTCAGGATGGCGTGCTCGCGGCGCTTGAAGGCAGCCGTTTTGTTGAAATCCTCGCGAATGCCCCCATTACAGTCTCTGCGCTGAAAGAGGATCTGGATGCGCGGGGTCTTTCTGGTCAAATTTCAGCCAAAATTGACGTGGTTGGCTATACTGATTTCGTCAATCTTACTGTGACGCACGCCAGTCAAATGAACTGGTGATTTGAGATCGCTGTATATTTCTTGACACCTTTTCGACGTAGCCCTAAAATTTCGCGTCCTCATATTGTATGAGGTCGTTTTATTACGTGTTTACGAAGCAAAAGCTAAAACCAGGAGCTATTTAATGGCAACAGTTAACCAGCTGGTACGCAAACCACGTGCACGCAAAGTTGCAAAAAGCAACGTGCCTGCGCTGGAAGCCTGCCCGCAGAAACGTGGCGTATGTACTCGTGTATATACCACCACTCCTAAAAAACCAAACTCCGCACTGCGTAAAGTATGCCGTGTGCGTTTGACTAACGGTTTTGAAGTGACTTCCTACATCGGTGGTGAAGGTCACAACCTTCAGGAGCACTCCGTGATCCTGATCCGTGGCGGTCGTGTTAAAGACCTTCCGGGTGTTCGTTACCACACCGTTCGTGGTGCGCTGGACTGCTCAGGTGTTAAAGACCGTAAGCAGGCTCGCTCCAAGTACGGCGTGAAGCGTCCTAAGGCTTAATGGTTCTCCGTTAAGTAAGGCCAAACTGATTTATCTTAATGTCAAACTAAACTCGTAGAGTTTTGGACAATCCTGAATTAACAACGGAGTAATCCCATGCCACGTCGTCGCGTCATTGGTCAGCGTAAAATTCTTCCAGATCCGAAATTCGGATCAGAACTGCTGGCAAAATTTGTAAATATCCTGATGGTAGATGGTAAAAAATCTACCGCAGAAGCAATCGTATACAGCGCGCTGGAGACCCTGGCTCAGCGTTCTGGTAAAAATGAACTGGAAGCCTTCGAAGTCGCTCTCGACAACGTGCGCCCGACTGTAGAAGTTAAGTCTCGCCGCGTTGGTGGTTCTACTTATCAGGTTCCAGTTGAAGTTCGTCCGGTTCGTCGTAATGCTCTGGCAATGCGTTGGATCGTTGAAGCTGCTCGTAAACGCGGTGATAAATCCATGGCTCTGCGTCTGGCGAACGAACTTTCTGATGCTGCGGAAAACAAAGGTACCGCAGTTAAGAAACGTGAAGACGTTCACCGTATGGCAGAAGCCAACAAGGCGTTCGCACACTACCGTTGGTAATCCCTTCGGAGTCGTAGTCACCAGGCGGGCGCTTCAGAGAAGCCGCCCGCTCTGGGTAACTTAACTGAACGCCTAAAGATATAAACGAGGAATCAAATGGCTCGTACAACACCCATCGCACGCTACCGTAACATCGGTATCAGTGCGCACATCGACGCCGGTAAAACCACTACTACCGAACGTATTCTGTTCTACACCGGTGTAAACCATAAAATCGGTGAAGTTCATGACGGCGCAGCCACCATGGACTGGATGGAACAGGAGCAGGAGCGTGGTATTACTATCACCTCCGCAGCGACTACTGCATTCTGGTCAGGTATGGCTAAGCAGTACGAACCGCATCGCGTAAACATCATCGACACCCCAGGGCACGTTGACTTCACCATCGAAGTAGAACGTTCCATGCGTGTTCTTGACGGCGCGGTAATGGTTTATTGCGCAGTTGGTGGTGTTCAGCCACAGTCTGAAACCGTATGGCGTCAGGCAAACAAATATAAAGTTCCACGCATCGCGTTCGTTAACAAAATGGACCGTATGGGTGCTAACTTCCTGAAAGTTGTTGGCCAGATCAAAACCCGTCTGGGCGCGAACCCTGTTCCGCTTCAGCTGGCAATTGGTGCTGAAGAAGGCTTCACCGGCGTTATCGACCTGGTGAAAATGAAAGCCATCAACTGGAACGAAGCAGATGCGGGCGTTACCTTCGAATACGAAGATATCCCGGCAGAGATGCAGGACCTGGCTGACGAATGGCACCAGAACCTGATCGAATCCGCAGCAGAAGCTTCTGAAGAGCTGATGGAAAAATACCTGGGTGGTGAAGAACTGTCTGAGCAAGAGATCAAATCTGCTCTGCGTCAGCGCGTTCTGAACAACGAAATCATCCTGGTAACCTGTGGTTCTGCGTTCAAGAACAAAGGTGTTCAGGCGATGCTGGATGCGGTAGTTGACTACCTGCCATCCCCGATTGACGTTCCTGCGATCAACGGCATCCTGGACGACGGTAAAGATACTCCGGCTGAGCGTCACGCAAGTGATGAAGAGCCATTCTCTGCACTGGCGTTCAAAATTGCTACCGACCCATTCGTGGGTAACCTGACCTTCTTCCGCGTTTACTCTGGTGTGGTTAACTCCGGTGACACCATCCTGAACTCCGTGAAAGCGGCGCGTGAACGTTTTGGCCGTATCGTACAGATGCACGCTAACAAACGTGAAGAGATCAAAGAAGTTCGTGCGGGCGACATCGCTGCTGCTATCGGTCTGAAAGACGTGACCACTGGTGACACTCTGTGTGATCCGGATCACCCGATCATTCTGGAGCGTATGGAATTCCCTGAGCCGGTAATCTCCATCGCAGTTGAACCAAAAACCAAAGCTGACCAGGAAAAAATGGGTCTGGCTCTGGGCCGTCTGGCGAAAGAAGACCCATCATTCCGTGTATGGACTGATGAAGAATCTAACCAGACCATCATCGCTGGTATGGGTGAACTGCACCTGGACATCATCGTTGACCGTATGAAGCGTGAATTCAACGTTGAAGCGAACGTGGGTAAACCTCAGGTTGCTTACCGCGAAGCGATTCGCGCGAAAGTTACCGACGTTGAAGGTAAACACGCTAAGCAGTCTGGTGGTCGCGGTCAGTACGGTCACGTTGTGATCGACATGTACCCACTGGAGCCGGGCTCTAACCCGAAAGGTTACGAGTTCATCAACGACATCAAAGGTGGTGTAATTCCTGGCGAATACATCCCTGCCGTTGATAAAGGCATCCAGGAGCAGCTGAAAGCTGGTCCTCTGGCTGGTTACCCGGTTGTAGACATGGGTGTTCGTCTGCACTTCGGTTCTTACCACGACGTTGACTCCTCTGAACTGGCGTTTAAACTGGCTGCGTCTATTGCCTTTAAAGAAGGCTTTAAGAAAGCAAAACCAGTTCTGCTTGAGCCGATCATGAAGGTTGAAGTAGAAACTCCTGAAGAGAACACCGGTGACGTTATCGGTGACTTGAGCCGTCGTCGCGGTATGCTGCGTGGTCAGGAATCCGAAGTAACTGGCGTTAAGATCCACGCTGAAGTTCCGCTGTCTGAAATGTTCGGATATGCAACTCAGCTGCGTTCACTGACCAAAGGTCGTGCATCATACACTATGGAATTCCTGAAGTATGATGATGCGCCGAACAACGTTGCTCAGGCCGTTATCGAAGCCCGTGGTAAGTAATCCACAGGATTAAAACCTAAGTCCCGTGCTCTCTCCGAAGGGGAGAGCACTATAGTAAGGAATATAGCCGTGTCTAAAGAAAAATTTGAACGTACAAAACCGCACGTCAACGTTGGTACTATCGGCCACGTTGACCATGGTAAAACTACCCTGACTGCTGCAATCACTACCGTACTGGCTAAAACCTACGGCGGTGCTGCTCGTGCTTTCGATCAGATCGATAACGCACCAGAAGAAAAAGCTCGTGGTATCACCATCAACACCTCTCACGTTGAGTATGACACCCCGACTCGCCACTACGCACACGTAGACTGCCCAGGCCACGCCGACTATGTTAAAAACATGATCACCGGTGCTGCGCAGATGGACGGCGCGATCCTGGTTGTTGCTGCGACTGACGGCCCTATGCCTCAGACTCGTGAGCACATCCTGCTGGGTCGTCAGGTAGGCGTTCCTTACATCATCGTGTTCCTGAACAAGTGCGACATGGTTGATGACGAAGAGCTGCTGGAACTGGTAGAGATGGAAGTTCGTGAACTGCTGTCTCAGTACGATTTCCCAGGCGACGACACTCCAATCGTTCGTGGTTCCGCGCTGAAAGCGCTGGAAGGCGAAGCAGAGTGGGAAGAGAAAATCATCGAACTGGCTGGCTACCTGGATTCTTACATCCCAGAACCAGAGCGTGCGATTGACAAGCCATTCCTGCTGCCAATCGAAGACGTATTCTCGATCTCCGGTCGTGGTACCGTTGTTACCGGTCGTGTAGAGCGCGGTATCATCAAAGTTGGTGAAGAAGTTGAAATCGTTGGTATCAAAGAGACTGCGAAGTCTACCTGTACTGGCGTTGAAATGTTCCGCAAACTGCTGGACGAAGGCCGTGCTGGTGAGAACGTTGGTGTTCTGCTGCGTGGTATCAAACGTGAAGAAATCGAACGTGGTCAGGTTCTGGCGAAGCCAGGCTCAATCAAGCCACACACCAAGTTCGAATCTGAAGTGTACATTCTGTCCAAAGACGAAGGCGGCCGTCATACTCCGTTCTTCAAAGGCTACCGTCCACAGTTCTACTTCCGTACAACTGACGTGACCGGTACCATCGAACTGCCAGAAGGCGTAGAGATGGTAATGCCAGGCGACAACATCAAGATGGTTGTGACTCTGATCCACCCAATCGCGATGGACGACGGTCTGCGTTTCGCAATCCGTGAAGGCGGCCGTACCGTTGGCGCGGGCGTTGTTGCTAAAGTTCTGGGCTAATTAATTATCCCTGAAATAAAAAGGACGCTTCGGCGTCCTTTTTTGTTTTCTACCGTAAAGTCGCTGTCATAAAAATTCGCATTTTTTGTTTTCTCCCGCCACGTATTCCGGCGCCTGTGCTATTGTAATCATAACCATTCTCACTTACACTTTGCGCATATTTTGAACGGGAGTCTTTATGTACGTTTGTTTATGTAATGGTGTAAGCGACAAAAAAATTCGTCAGGCCGTTCGCCAGTTTCAACCACAATCTTTCCAGCAGCTTCGCAAGTTTGTTCCGGTGGGAAATCAATGCGGTAAATGCGTTCGCGCAGCGCGTGAGATCATGCAGGACGAACTGATGCAGATCCCGGAATTCAAAGAGATCGCGTAAGCCTATATCTTTTTTTTGACATCCCCGTAGCCCGATCTACGCTTCAATGAGTGGAAGCGGAGGGACTATATAATGAAAGGTGATGTTAAAATCATAAGTTATCTCAATAAATTATTGGGAAATGAGCTTGTCGCAATCAATCAGTATTTTCTCCATGCAAGAATGTTCAAAAACTGGGGACTGACTCGCCTCAACGATGTTGAATACCATGAGTCCATTGATGAAATGAAACACGCCGATAAATACATTGAGCGTATTTTATTCCTCGAAGGCATTCCTAACCTACAGGATCTCGGAAAACTGGGCATCGGAGAAGATGTCGAAGAGATGCTGCGTTCTGATCTCCGGCTGGAGCTGGAGGGTGCAAAAGACCTGCGTGAAGCCATTGCCTATGCGGACAGCGTACATGACTACGTCAGCCGCGATATGATGATCCAGATCCTGGCCGATGAAGAAGGGCACATCGACTGGCTTGAGACCGAACTGGATCTCATTAGCAAAATTGGCCTACAGAACTACCTTCAGTCTCAGATCAAAGTGGAAAGTTAATCAGGCTTTCCCAGCCAACGCATAAACCCGCTGCCGCCAGAAATGGCCCAAAAGGCAGTGGGTTTTTTAATGCCTGCTTATCAGGAGTAAACAACGAGAAAGCAACCAGATACAGCAGAGCCATTAACGCGGCTACGAGTGCCAGTACTGGCAGTACACACCAGCCATGCCATGCCCCCAGCGCCGCCAGATATTTTATGTCGCCATATCCCATACCTTCACGTCGGCAGATGAGCCGATATCCCCAATAGATAACGGCGAATCCGGCGTATCCTGCCAGCGCACCCACCACCGCGCTCGGCAAAAAATCAGGATGGAGGCACAGCTGGTAAAGCAGGCCGGTCCATAGCAGCGGGCAAAGAAATTTGTCGGGAAGAAGCCCTGTGCGAATATCGGTGCGAACAAGCAAGGCCGATAACGCAAAATAGATCACCAGAAAGGGGAGGGACAGTAGCATAGCGAGAGCCTCAAAACGGTTTGAGCGCATACTCGTAATAATCTACATGTCCGGCAATGTGCAAAAACAGCAATTGCGTAGCGGCTTCAGACAAAGAGTTGAGAAGGGATACTTTGCATAAAAAAATGCGAGGCCTTACGCAGAGTACGTCTTTAGCGCTTAATTTCTAAACGGCACTTGCGTCTTCCCCAGATTTACGTATAATGCGCGGGCTTGTCGTAATTGACGGCGGGTTCAATCTGAACCAGAGTAGCTCACTTTGTTACTCAACAATGCTCCCAATTGGGGAGCTACGTAAGAACGGTTACACTCTCCCATCAATCGTAATGGGTTTGAGGAGTAATCATTTTCGTTTATAAAATAATTGGAGCTCTGGTCTCATGCAGAACCAAAGAATCCGTATCCGCCTTAAAGCGTTTGATCATCGTCTGATCGATCAATCAACCGCGGAAATCGTCGAGACTGCTAAGCGCACTGGTGCGCAAGTCCGTGGTCCGATCCCGCTGCCGACCCGCAAAGAGCGCTTTACCGTTCTGATCTCTCCGCACGTTAACAAAGATGCGCGTGATCAGTACGAAATCCGCACTCACAAGCGTCTGGTTGACATCGTTGAGCCAACTGAGAAAACCGTTGATGCTCTGATGCGTCTGGATCTGGCTGCCGGTGTAGACGTGCAGATCAGCCTGGGTTAATCAGGTCATCGAGCGATTGAGAGGTTGAAACAATGATTGGTTTAGTCGGTAAAAAAGTGGGTATGACCCGCATCTTCACTGAAGATGGCGTTTCTATCCCAGTAACCGTAATCGAAGTTGAAGCAAACCGCGTTACTCAGGTTAAAGATCTGGCTAACGATGGCTACCGCGCTATTCAGGTTACCACTGGTGCTAAAAAAGCTAACCGTGTAACCAAACCAGAAGCGGGTCACTTCGCTAAAGCTGGCGTTGAAGCTGGCCGTGGTCTGTGGGAATTCCGTCTTGCTGAAGGCGAAGAGTTCACCGTAGGTCAGGACATTAGCGTTGAGCTGTTTGCTGACGTTAAAAAAGTTGACGTAACCGGTACCTCTAAAGGTAAAGGTTTTGCTGGTACCGTTAAGCGCTGGAACTTCCGTACCCAGGACGCTACTCACGGTAACTCCTTGTCTCACCGCGTTCCGGGTTCTATCGGTCAGAACCAGACTCCGGGCAAAGTGTTCAAAGGCAAGAAAATGGCAGGTCAGCTGGGCAACGAACGTGTAACCGTTCAGAGCCTGGACGTAGTACGTGTTGACGCTGAGCGCAACCTGCTGCTGGTTAAAGGTGCGGTCCCGGGTGCAACCGGTAGCGACCTGATCGTTAAACCAGCTGTGAAGGCGTAAGGGGATAGCAATGGAATTAGTATTGAAAGACGCGCAGAGCGCGCTGACTGTTTCCGAAACTACCTTCGGTCGTGATTTCAACGAAGCGCTGGTTCACCAGGTTGTTGTTGCTTATGCAGCTGGTGCTCGTCAGGGTACTCGTGCTCAGAAGACTCGTGCTGAAGTAACTGGTTCAGGCAAAAAGCCATGGCGCCAGAAAGGTACCGGCCGTGCGCGTTCAGGTTCTATCAAGAGCCCGATCTGGCGTTCAGGTGGCGTGACCTTCGCTGCGCGTCCACAGGACCACAGTCAAAAAGTTAACAAAAAGATGTACCGCGGCGCGCTGAAAAGCATTCTGTCCGAACTGGTACGTCAGGATCGTCTGATCGTTGTCGAGAAGTTCTCTGTTGAAGCGCCTAAAACTAAGCTGCTGGCACAGAAACTGAAAGACATGGCTCTGGAAGATGTGCTGATCATCACCGGTGAGCTGGACGAGAACCTGTTCCTGGCCGCGCGTAACCTGCACAAGGTTGACGTACGCGACGCGACTGGTATCGACCCGGTTAGCCTGATCGCCTTCGACAAAGTCGTAATGACTGCTGATGCTGTTAAGCAAGTTGAGGAGATGCTGGCATGATTCGTGAAGAACGTCTGCTGAAGGTGCTGCGCGCACCGCACGTTTCTGAAAAAGCGTCTACTGCGATGGAAAAAACAAACACCATCGTTCTCAAAGTTGCTAAAGACGCGACCAAAGCAGAGATCAAAGCTGCTGTGCAGAAACTGTTTGAAGTCGAAGTCGAAGTCGTTAACACCCTGGTAGTTAAAGGGAAAGTTAAACGTCACGGACAGCGTATCGGTCGTCGTAGCGACTGGAAAAAAGCTTACGTCACCCTGAAAGAAGGCCAGAACCTGGACTTCGTTGGCGGCGCTGAGTAAGTCGGAGGAGTAATACAATGGCAGTTGTTAAATGTAAACCGACATCTCCGGGTCGTCGCCACGTAGTTAAAGTGGTTAACCCTGAGCTGCACAAGGGCAAACCTTTTGCTCCGTTGCTGGAAAAAAACAGCAAATCCGGTGGTCGTAACAACAATGGCCGTATCACCACTCGTCACATCGGTGGTGGCCACAAGCAGGCTTATCGTATTGTTGACTTCAAACGCAACAAAGACGGTATCCCAGCAGTTGTTGAGCGTCTTGAGTACGATCCGAACCGTTCCGCGAACATCGCGCTGGTTCTGTACAAAGATGGCGAACGCCGTTACATCCTGGCCCCTAAAGGCCTGAAAGCTGGCGACCAGATTCAGTCTGGCGTTGATGCTGCAATCAAAGCAGGCAACACCCTGCCGATGCGCAATATCCCGGTTGGTTCTACCGTTCATAACGTAGAAATGAAACCAGGTAAAGGCGGTCAGCTGGCGCGTTCCGCGGGTACTTACGTTCAGATCGTTGCGCGTGACGGTGCTTATGTCACCCTGCGTCTGCGTTCTGGTGAAATGCGTAAAGTCGAAGCAGACTGCCGCGCTACTCTGGGCGAAGTTGGCAATGCTGAGCATATGCTGCGCGTTCTGGGTAAAGCTGGTGCTGCACGCTGGCGTGGTGTTCGTCCTACCGTTCGCGGTACTGCCATGAACCCAGTCGACCACCCACATGGTGGTGGTGAAGGTCGTAACTTTGGTAAGCACCCGGTAACTCCGTGGGGCGTTCAGACCAAAGGTAAGAAGACCCGCAGCAACAAGCGTACTGATAAATTTATCGTACGTCGCCGTAGCAAATAATTTTAGAGGATAAGCCATGCCACGTTCTCTCAAGAAAGGTCCTTTTATTGACCTGCACTTGCTGAAGAAGGTAGAGAAAGCGGTGGAAAGCGGAGACAAGAAGCCCCTGCGCACTTGGTCCCGTCGTTCAACGATCTTTCCTAACATGATCGGTTTGACCATCGCTGTCCATAATGGTCGTCAGCACGTTCCAGTCTTTGTTACCGACGAAATGGTTGGTCACAAACTGGGTGAATTCGCACCGACTCGTACTTATCGCGGCCACGCTGCTGATAAAAAAGCGAAGAAGAAATAAGGTAGGAGGAAGAGATGGAAACTTTAGCTCAACATCGCCATGCTCGTTCTTCTGCACAGAAGGTTCGCCTTGTTGCTGACCTGATTCGCGGTAAGAAAGTGTCGCAGGCCCTGGACATCCTGACCTATACCAACAAGAAAGCTGCGGTATTGGTCAAGAAAGTACTGGAATCTGCCATTGCTAACGCTGAACACAACGATGGCGCTGACATCGACGATCTGAAAGTCGCGAAAATTTTCGTAGATGAAGGCCCAAGCATGAAGCGCATTATGCCGCGTGCGAAAGGTCGTGCAGATCGCATCCTGAAGCGCACCAGCCACATTACTGTGGTTGTGTCCGATCGCTGAGACTCTGGAGACTAGCAATGGGTCAGAAAGTACATCCTAATGGTATTCGCCTGGGTATTGTAAAACCATGGAACTCTACCTGGTTTGCGAACACCAAAGAATTCGCTGACAACCTGGACAGCGATTTTAAAGTACGTCAGTACCTGACTAAGGAACTGGCTAAAGCGTCTGTATCTCGTATCGTTATCGAGCGTCCAGCGAAGAGCATCCGTGTGACTATTCACACTGCTCGTCCTGGCATCGTTATCGGTAAGAAAGGCGAAGACGTAGAAAAACTGCGCAAGGTCGTAGCGGATATCGCTGGCGTTCCTGCACAGATCAATATCGCTGAAGTTCGTAAGCCTGAACTGGACGCTAAATTGGTTGCTGACAGCATCACTTCTCAGCTGGAACGTCGTGTTATGTTCCGTCGTGCTATGAAGCGTGCTGTACAGAACGCAATGCGTCTGGGCGCTAAAGGTATCAAAGTTGAAGTTAGCGGCCGTCTGGGCGGCGCGGAAATCGCACGTACCGAATGGTACCGCGAAGGTCGCGTACCGCTGCACACTCTGCGTGCTGACATCGACTACAACACCTCTGAAGCGCACACCACTTACGGTGTAATCGGCGTTAAGGTATGGATCTTCAAAGGTGAGATCCTGGGTGGTATGGCTGCTGTTGAACAACCGGAAAAACCGGCTGCTCAACCTAAAAAGCAGCAGCGTAAAGGCCGTAAATAAGGAGCGTCGCTGATGTTACAACCAAAGCGTACAAAATTCCGTAAAGTGCACAAAGGCCGCAACCGTGGTCTGGCGCAGGGTACGGATGTTAGCTTCGGCACTTTCGGTCTGAAAGCTGTTGGCCGTGGTCGTCTGACTGCACGTCAGATCGAAGCAGCACGTCGTGCAATGACCCGTGCAGTTAAGCGTCAAGGTAAGATCTGGATCCGTGTATTCCCGGACAAACCGATCACCGAGAAGCCACTGGAAGTTCGTATGGGTAAAGGTAAAGGTAACGTGGAGTACTGGGTTGCCTTGATCCAACCGGGCAAAGTCCTTTATGAAATGGACGGTGTTCCGGAAGAGCTGGCCCGTGAAGCCTTCGGCCTGGCAGCAGCGAAACTGCCTATCAAAACCACCTTTGTAACTAAGACGGTGATGTAATGAAAGCAAAAGAGCTGCGTGAAAAAAGCGTTGAAGAGCTGAACGCTGAGCTGCTGAACCTGCTGCGTGAGCAGTTCAACCTGCGTATGCAGGCTGCAAGTGGCCAGCTGCAACAGACTCACCTGCTGAAGCAAGTGCGTCGCAATGTTGCGCGCGTTAAGACTTTACTGACTCAGAAGGCGGGTGCGTAATGACCGATAAAATCCGTACTCTGCAAGGTCGTGTTGTTAGCGATAAAATGGAGAAATCCATTGTTGTAGCTATCGAACGTTTTGTGAAACACCCGATCTACGGTAAATTCATCAAGCGTACGACCAAACTGCACGTACATGACGAGAACAACGAATGTGGTATCGGCGACAAGGTTGAAATCCGTGAATGCCGTCCACTGTCCAAGACTAAGTCCTGGACGCTGGTTCGCGTTGTAGAGAAAGCGGTTCTGTAATAGAGTACGCATTCTCAATACGAATAAACGGCTCAGCGATGAGCCGTTTATTTTTTCTACCCATATTGCAGAAGCGGTGTTATAATGCCGCGCCCTCGATATGGGGCTTTTTAACGGCTCTGATTTTAGAGTCTCAGGTAGTAGTTGACATTAGCGGAGCACTAAAATGATCCAAGAACAGACTATGCTGAACGTCGCCGACAACTCCGGTGCACGTCGCGTAATGTGTATCAAGGTTCTGGGTGGCTCGCACCGTCGCTACGCAGGCGTAGGCGACATCATCAAGATCACCATCAAGGAAGCAATTCCACGTGGTAAGGTCAAAAAAGGTGATGTGCTGAAGGCGGTAGTGGTGCGCACCAAGAAGGGTGTTCGTCGCCCTGACGGTTCTGTCATTCGCTTCGATGGTAATGCATGCGTTATTTTAAACAATAACAGCGAGCAGCCTATCGGCACGCGTATCTTTGGGCCGGTAACTCGTGAACTTCGTACTGAGAAGTTCATGAAAATTATCTCTCTGGCACCAGAAGTACTCTAAGGAGCGAATCATGGCAGCGAAAATCCGTCGTGATGACGAAGTTATCGTGTTAACCGGTAAAGATAAAGGTAAACGCGGTAAAGTAAAAAATGTTCTGTCTTCCGGCAAACTCGTCGTTGAAGGTATCAACCTGGTTAAGAAACATCAGAAGCCGGTTCCGGCCCTGAACCAACCAGGCGGCATCGTTGAAAAAGAAGCTGCTATTCAGGTTTCTAACGTTGCAATCTTCAATGCGGCTACCGGTAAGGCTGACCGTGTAGGCTTTAGATTCGAAGACGGTAAAAAAGTCCGTTTCTTCAAGTCTAACAGCGAAACTATCAAGTAATTTGGAGTAGTACGATGGCGAAACTGCATGATTACTACAAAGACGAAGTAGTTAACAAACTCATGACTGAGTTTAACTACAATTCTGTCATGCAAGTCCCTCGGGTCGAGAAGATCACCCTGAACATGGGTGTTGGTGAAGCGATCGCTGACAAGAAACTGCTGGATAACGCAGCAGCTGACCTGACAGCAATCTCCGGTCAAAAACCGCTGATCACCAAAGCACGCAAATCTGTTGCAGGCTTCAAAATCCGTCAGGGCTATCCGATCGGCTGTAAAGTAACTCTGCGTGGCGAACGCATGTGGGAGTTCCTTGAGCGCCTGATCACTATTGCTGTTCCACGTATCCGTGACTTCCGTGGCTTGTCCGCTAAGTCTTTCGACGGTCGTGGTAACTACAGCATGGGTGTCCGTGAGCAGATCATCTTCCCAGAAATCGACTACGATAAAGTCGACCGCGTGCGTGGTTTGGATATTACCATTACCACTACTGCGAAATCTGATGAAGAAGGCCGTGCTCTGCTGGCTGCCTTTGACTTCCCGTTCCGCAAGTAAGGTAGGGTTACTGAATGGCTAAGCAATCAATGAAAGCACGCGAAGTAAAGCGCGTAGCTTTAGCTGATAAATTCTTCGCTAAACGCGCTGAACTGAAAGCGATCATTTCTGATGTGAACGCTTCCGACGAAGATCGTTGGAATGCGGTTCTCAAGCTGCAGTCTCTGCCGCGTGATTCCAGCCCGTCTCGTCAGCGTAACCGCTGTCGTCAAACAGGTCGTCCACATGGTTATGTGGGCAAGTTTGGGTTGAGCCGTATCAAACTGCGTGAAGCCGCCATGCGCGGTGAAGTACCAGGCTTGAAAAAGGCTAGCTGGTAATTACCAATTGAATCACGGGAGTAAAGACAGATGAGCATGCAAGATCCGATCGCGGATATGCTGACCCGTATCCGTAACGGTCAGGCCGCGAACAAAGTTGCGGTCACCATGCCTTCCGCCAAGCTGAAAGTGGCAATTGCCAACGTGCTGAAGGAAGAAGGTTTTATCGAAGATTTTAAAGTTGAAGGCGACACCAAGCCGGAACTGGAACTTACTCTCAAGTATTTCCAGGGTAAAGCTGTTGTAGAAAGCATTCAGCGTGTCAGCCGCCCAGGCCTGCGCATCTATAAGAAAAAAGATGAGCTGCCAAAAGTAATGGCTGGTCTTGGTATCGCAGTTGTTTCTACCTCTAAAGGTGTTATGACTGATCGTGCAGCGCGCCAGGCTGGTCTTGGTGGCGAAATTATCTGCTACGTAGCCTAATCGGAGGAAAGAATGTCTCGTGTTGCTAAAGCACCGGTCGTTATTCCTGCCGGCGTTGATGTAAAAATCGACGGTCAGGTTATTACGATCAAAGGTAAAAACGGCGAGCTGACTCGTACCCTCAACAAAGCTGTTGAAGTTAAACATGCAGATAACGCTCTGACCTTCGGTCCACGTGATGGTTTCGTGGATGGATGGGCTCAGGCTGGTACCGCGCGTGCCCTGCTGAACTCAATGGTTGTTGGTGTTACCGAAGGCTTCACTAAAAAGCTTCAGCTGGTTGGTGTAGGTTATCGTGCAGCTATCAAAGGGAATGCAGTAGGCCTGTCTCTGGGCTTCTCACACCCTGTTGAGCATCCGCTGCCGGCCGGTATCACTGCAGAATGCCCGACTCAGACTGAAATCGTGCTGAAAGGCGCTGATAAACAGCTGATCGGTCAGGTTGCAGCAGATCTGCGCGCCTACCGTCGTCCTGAGCCTTATAAAGGCAAGGGTGTTCGTTACGCCGACGAAGTCGTGCGTACCAAAGAGGCTAAGAAGAAGTAAGGTAACACTATGGATAAGAAATCTGCTCGTATCCGTCGTGCGACCCGCGCACGCCGCAAGCTCAAAGAGCTGGGTGCAACTCGCCTGGTGGTACATCGTACCCCGCGTCATATTTACGCACAGGTAATTGCACCGAACGGTTCTGAAGTTCTGGTAGCTGCTTCTACTGTAGAAAAAGCTATCTCAGAACAATTGAAGTATACCGGTAACAAAGACGCCGCAGCAGCTGTAGGTAAAGCTGTCGCTGAACGCGCTCTGGAAAAAGGCATCAGCAATGTTTCCTTTGACCGTTCCGGGTTCCAATATCATGGTCGTGTCCAGGCACTGGCAGATGCTGCCCGTGAAGCTGGCCTTCAGTTCTAAGGTAGAGGTGTAAGATGGCTCACATCGAAAAACAGGCTGGCGAACTGCAGGAAAAGCTGATCGCGGTAAACCGCGTATCTAAAACCGTTAAAGGTGGTCGTATTTTCTCCTTCACAGCTCTGACTGTAGTGGGTGATGGCAACGGTCGCGTTGGTTTTGGTTACGGTAAAGCGCGTGAAGTTCCAGCAGCGATCCAGAAAGCGATGGAAAAAGCCCGTCGCAATATGATTAACGTCGCGCTGAACAACGGTACCCTGCAACACCCAGTTAAAGGTGTTCACACGGGTTCTCGTGTATTCATGCAGCCAGCTTCCGAAGGTACCGGTATCATCGCCGGTGGTGCAATGCGCGCCGTTCTGGAAGTTGCTGGAGTTCATAACGTTCTGGCTAAAGCATATGGTTCCACCAACCCGATCAACGTGGTTCGTGCAACTATTGATGGCCTGGAAAATATGAATTCTCCAGAAATGGTCGCTGCCAAGCGTGGTAAATCCGTTGAAGAAATTCTGGGGTAATTGACCATGGCAAAGACTATTAAAATCACTCAAACCCGCAGTGCAATCGGTCGTCTGCCGAAACACAAGGCAACGCTGCTTGGCCTGGGTCTGCGTCGTATTGGTCATACCGTTGAGCGCGAGGATACTCCTGCTGTTCGTGGTATGGTCAACGCGGTTTACTTCATGGTTAAAGTTGAGGAGTAAGAGATGCGTTTAAATACTCTGTCTCCGGCCGAAGGCTCTAAAAAGGCGGGTAAACGCCTGGGTCGTGGTATCGGTTCTGGCCTCGGCAAAACCGGTGGTCGTGGTCACAAAGGTCAGAACTCTCGTTCTGGCGGTGGCGTACGTCGCGGTTTCGAGGGTGGCCAGATGCCACTGTACCGTCGTCTGCCGAAGTTCGGCTTCACCTCTCGCAAAGCAGCGATCACAGCGGAAATCCGTCTGTCTGACCTGGCGAAAGTTGAAGGCGGCGTTGTAGACCTTAACACGCTGAAAGCAGCAAACATTATCGGTATCCAGATCGAGTTCGCGAAAGTGATCCTGGCTGGTGAAGTTTCTACTCCGGTAACTGTTCGTGGCCTGCGTGTTACTAAAGGTGCTCGTGCTGCTATCGAAGCTGCTGGCGGTAAAATTGAGGAATAAGTAGCAGATGGCTAAGCAACCGGGATTAGATTTTCAAAGTGACAAAGGTGGATTTGGCGAGCTGAAACGCAGACTGCTGTTTGTAATCGGCGCGCTGATTGTGTTCCGTATTGGCTCTTTTATTCCGATCCCTGGTATTGATGCCGCTGTACTTGCCAAACTGCTTGAGCAACAGCGAGGCACCATCATTGAAATGTTCAACATGTTCTCTGGTGGTGCTCTCAGCCGTGCTTCTATTTTCGCACTGGGTATTATGCCGTACATTTCGGCATCAATTATTATCCAGCTGCTGACGGTCGTTCATCCGGCCCTGGCAGAGTTGAAGAAAGAAGGGGAGTCTGGACGTCGTAAGATTAGCCAGTACACCCGTTACGGCACTCTGGTGCTGGCAATATTCCAGTCGATCGGTATTGCTACCGGTCTTCCGAATATGCCTGGTATGCAGGGCCTGGTATTAAACCCAGGCTTTGCATTCTATTTCACCGCTGTTGTAAGTCTGGTCACAGGGACCATGTTCCTGATGTGGCTCGGCGAACAGATTACTGAACGAGGTATCGGTAACGGTATCTCAATCATTATCTTCGCCGGTATCGTTGCGGGTCTCCCGCCGGCCATCGCCCATACTATCGAGCAAGCGCGTCAAGGCGACCTGCACTTCCTCCTGTTGCTGTTGGTTGCAGTATTAGTATTTGCAGTGACGTTCTTTGTTGTCTTCGTTGAACGTGGTCAACGCCGCATTGTGGTGAACTACGCTAAACGTCAGCAGGGTCGTCGTGTCTATGCTGCACAGAGCACACATTTACCGCTGAAAGTGAATATGGCGGGGGTTATCCCGGCTATCTTCGCTTCCAGTATTATTCTGTTCCCGGCAACCATCGCGTCATGGTTCGGGGGCGGTACTGGTTGGAACTGGCTGACAACAATTTCGCTGTATTTGCAGCCTGGGCAACCACTTTATGTGTTACTCTATGCGTCTGCGATCATCTTCTTCTGTTTCTTCTACACGGCGTTGGTCTTCAACCCGCGTGAAACAGCAGATAACCTGAAGAAGTCCGGTGCATTTGTACCAGGAATTCGTCCGGGAGAGCAAACGGCGAAGTATATCGATAAAGTAATGACTCGTCTGACTTTGGTTGGTGCGCTTTATATTACTTTTATCTGCCTGATCCCGGAGTTCATGCGTGATGCAATGAAAGTACCGTTCTACTTCGGTGGGACCTCACTGCTTATCGTTGTTGTCGTGATTATGGACTTTATGGCTCAAGTGCAAACTCTGATGATGTCCAGTCAGTATGAGTCTGCATTGAAGAAGGCGAACCTGAAAGGCTACGGCCGCTAACTGGTCGCCTGAGAAGTTACGGAGAGTAAAAATGAAAGTTCGTGCTTCCGTCAAGAAATTATGCCGTAACTGCAAAATCGTTAAGCGTGATGGTGTCATCCGTGTGATTTGCAGTGCCGAGCCGAAGCATAAACAGCGCCAAGGCTGATTATTTCGCATATTTTTCTTGCAAAGTTGGGTTGAGCTGGCTAGATTAGCCAGCCAATCTTTTGTATGTCTGTACGTTTCCATTTGAGTATCCTGAAAACGGGCTTTTCAGCATGGTGCGTACATATTAAATAGTAGGAGTGCATAGTGGCCCGTATAGCAGGCATTAACATTCCTGATCAGAAACATGCTGTGATCGCATTAACTTCGATCTACGGCGTCGGCAAGACCCGTTCTAAAGCCATTCTGGCTGCAGCGGGTATCGCTGAAGATGTTAAGATCAGTGAGCTGTCTGAAGAACAAATCGACACGCTGCGTGACGAAGTTGCCAAATTTGTCGTTGAAGGTGATCTGCGCCGTGAAATCAGCATGAGCATCAAGCGCCTGATGGATCTTGGTTGCTATCGCGGTTTGCGTCATCGTCGTGGTCTGCCAGTACGCGGTCAGCGTACTAAGACCAACGCACGTACCCGTAAGGGTCCGCGCAAACCGATCAAGAAATAATCGGGGTGATTGAATAATGGCAAAGGCACCAGTTCGTGCACGTAAACGTGTAAGAAAACAAGTCTCTGACGGCGTGGCTCATATCCATGCTTCTTTCAACAACACCATCGTTACTATTACTGATCGTCAGGGTAACGCATTGGGTTGGGCAACAGCCGGTGGTTCCGGTTTCCGTGGTTCTCGCAAATCCACTCCGTTCGCAGCTCAGGTTGCAGCAGAGCGTTGCGCTGAAGCCGTAAAAGAATACGGCATCAAGAATCTGGAAGTTATGGTTAAAGGTCCGGGTCCGGGTCGTGAATCTACTGTTCGCGCTCTGAACGCCGCTGGTTTCCGCATCACGAATATTACTGATGTGACTCCGATCCCTCATAACGGTTGTCGTCCGCCGAAAAAACGTCGCGTATAACGCTCGTTTTTTAGGTTAGTTGGAGATAGAAAATGGCAAGATATTTGGGTCCTAAGCTCAAGCTGAGCCGTCGTGAGGGCACCGACTTATTCCTTAAGTCTGGCGTTCGCGCGATCGATACCAAGTGTAAAATTGAACAAGCTCCTGGCCAGCACGGTGCGCGTAAACCGCGTCTGTCTGACTATGGTGTGCAGTTGCGTGAAAAGCAAAAAGTTCGCCGTATCTACGGTGTGCTGGAGCGTCAGTTCCGTAACTACTATAAAGAAGCAGCACGTCTGAAAGGCAACACAGGTGAAAACCTGCTGGCTCTGCTGGAAGGTCGTCTGGACAACGTTGTATACCGTATGGGCTTCGGCGCGACTCGTGCTGAATCACGCCAGCTGGTTAGCCATAAAGCAATCATGGTAAACGGTCGTGTTGTTAACATCGCTTCTTATCAGGTTAAAGCGAATGACGTTGTTAGCATTCGTGAGAAAGCGAAAAAGCAATCTCGCGTGAAAGCCGCTCTGGAGCTGGCTGAGCAGCGTGAAAAGCCAACCTGGCTGGAAGTTGATGCTGGCAAGATGGAAGGTACGTTCAAGCGTCAGCCGGAACGTTCTGATCTGTCTGCGGACATTAACGAACACCTGATCGTCGAGCTTTACTCCAAGTAAAGCTTAGTACCAAAGAGAGGACACAATGCAGGGTTCTGTGACAGAGTTTCTAAAACCGCGCCTGGTAGATATCGAGCAAGTGAGTTCGACGCACGCCAAGGTGACCCTTGAGCCTTTAGAGCGTGGCTTTGGCCATACTCTGGGTAACGCACTGCGCCGTATTCTGCTCTCATCGATGCCGGGTTGCGCGGTGACCGAGGTTGAGATTGATGGTGTACTTCATGAGTACAGCACCAAAGAAGGCGTTCAGGAAGATATCCTTGAAATCCTGCTCAACCTGAAAGGGCTGGCGGTGAGAGTTCAGGGTAAAGATGAAGTTATTCTTACTCTGAATAAATCTGGCATTGGCCCTGTGACTGCAGCCGACATCACCCACGACGGTGATGTTGAAATCGTCAAGCCGCAGCACGTGATCTGCCACCTGACCGATGAGAACGCAGCTATTAGCATGCGTATCAAAGTTCAGCGCGGTCGTGGTTATGTGCCGGCTTCTGCCCGAATTCATTCGGAAGAAGATGAGCGCCCAATCGGCCGTCTGCTGGTCGACGCATGCTACAGCCCTGTAGAGCGTATTGCCTACAATGTTGAAGCAGCGCGTGTAGAACAGCGTACCGACCTGGACAAGCTGGTCATCGAAATGGAAACCAATGGCACAATCGATCCTGAAGAGGCGATTCGTCGTGCGGCAACCATCCTGGCAGAACAACTGGAAGCTTTCGTTGACTTACGTGATGTACGTCAGCCGGAAGTGAAAGAAGAGAAACCAGAATTCGATCCGATCCTGCTGCGCCCTGTTGACGATCTGGAATTGACTGTCCGCTCTGCTAACTGCCTCAAGGCAGAAGCTATCCACTATATCGGTGATCTGGTACAGCGTACCGAGGTTGAGTTGCTGAAAACGCCGAACCTGGGTAAAAAATCTCTTACCGAGATTAAAGACGTGCTGGCTTCACGTGGTCTGTCTCTGGGCATGCGCCTGGAAAACTGGCCACCGGCAAGCATTGCTGACGAGTAACCGGATCACAGGTTAAGGTTTTACTGAGAAGGATAAGGTCATGCGCCATCGTAAGAGTGGTCGTCAACTGAACCGCAACAGCAGCCATCGCCAGGCTATGTTCCGCAACATGGCAGGTTCACTGGTTCGTCATGAAATCATCAAGACGACCCTGCCTAAAGCGAAAGAGCTGCGTCGCGTAGTTGAGCCGCTGATTACTCTTGCCAAGACTGACAGCGTTGCTAATCGTCGTCTGGCATTCGCCCGTACTCGTGATAACGAGATCGTGGCAAAACTGTTTAACGAACTGGGCCCGCGTTTCGCGAGCCGTGCCGGTGGTTACACTCGCATTCTGAAGTGTGGCTTCCGTGCAGGCGACAACGCGCCGATGGCTTACATCGAGCTGGTTGATCGTTCAGAGAAAGCAGAAGCTGCTGCAGAGTAATCTGTAGTAACGTAAAAAAACCCGCCTCGGCGGGTTTTTTTATATCCGCAGAATCTCCACTTATCTACAATGTCTGTATCTTTTCTGCTCACCCCCTGGAGTTCATTATGTGGTTGCTCGATCAGTGGGCTGAACGCCATATTAGCGATGCCCAAAACAAAGGCGAGTTCGAAAATCTTCCCGGCAGCGGTGAGCCGCTGATTCTGGACGATGATTCACATATTCCCCCTGAATTACGGGCCGGTTATCGCTTACTGAAAAACGCAGGTTGTTTACCGCCTGAGCTTCAGCAACGTAATGAAGCCGTCGAGCTTGCCGATCTGCTTAAAGGCATTCATAAGAATGACCCGCGGTACTCTGAAATCAGTCGTCGGTTGGCGCTCATCGAGCTAAAACTGCGCCAGACGGGAATGAATACT
Source organism: Enterobacter sp. JJBC (assembly GCF_036936505.1). NCBI lineage: Bacteria > Pseudomonadati > Pseudomonadota > Gammaproteobacteria > Enterobacterales > Enterobacteriaceae > Enterobacter > Enterobacter sp. JJBC. Next base: position 4,380,845 of record NZ_CP136935.1, on the reverse strand, counting down.
GACTTTTTGCATGGTGAGTACAGTGAAAGGTTAATACAAAAAATAAACAAGGAGTAGCCATGTACCGCATAGGTGAACTTGCGAAGCTTGCTAACGTAACGCCGGATACTATCCGCTACTACGAAAAGCAGCAGATGATCGATCATGAGGTCAGAACGGAAGGTGGATTTCGCCTTTATACGGATAACGACCTGCAACGCCTTCGTTTTATCCGCTATGCACGGCAACTCGGCTTCACGCTTGAGTCGATCCGTGAACTGCTGTCGATCCGTATCGATCCTGAACATCATACGTGTCAGGAATCTAAAAGCATCGTTCAGGCCCGGCTGGATGAAGTTGAAGGACGCATTCAGGAACTGCAAGCCATGCAGCGATCTCTGCAAAGGTTAAATGACGCGTGCTGCGGTACCGCTCACAGCAGTGTTTATTGCTCAATACTGGAAGCACTTGAACAGGGTGCCAGTAGTGAAGCTCAGGGTTGTTGATTTTTTATTAGCCAGGGACTAGACTCCCGCCGACATTAACTATGCTCAGGAGAAATGATGAGCCGCTATCAGCATACTAAGGGACACATTAAGGATAACGCCATTGAGGCATTGCTTCACGACCCACTTTTCAGACAGCGAGTTGAGAAGAACAAGAAAGGAAAAGGGAGTTATTTACGTAAAGGTAAACATGCACAACGGGGTAACTGGGAGGCCAGTGGCAAGCAAGCTAATCGCTTTTTTACCACTGGCCTTTCTGTTTCTGTCGCCTGATTAAACGCGGTTATTCTGCTCTTTTAACAGATCGCGAATTTCAGTCAGTAAGACTTCTTCTTTAGTTGGTTCTGGCGGGGCAGCAGCCGGTTCTTCTTTTTTACGGTTAAGTCTGTTGATAAGTTTGATCGCCATGAAAATGGCAAATGCCACGATCACGAAATCAAATACGTTCTGAATGAATACGCCGTAGTGCATTACAACCGCAGGGATATCGCCCTGAGCTTCCCGAAGGGTGAAGGCGAATTGTTTGAAATCAATACCTCCAATCAACAGTCCTAACGGCGGCATAATAATGTCGGCGACTAATGATGAAACGATCTTACCGAACGCCGCACCAATAATGACACCCACAGCCAAATCCACTACATTCCCGCGCATCGCAAATTCGCGAAACTCTTTAATAAAACTCATTATGTTCTCCTTGTGCCAGCTGACGCCTATAAGTTTAACAAATGATTAGCTAATTGCCATTGGGGATAAATAATCGTTATGAAAATAAAAGGCATGAAAATTAGAAGGTTAATATTTGGGTGCTCTCGTCTGAGCACCCAAATCATTACAGGAAGAATGGACTTGGCTGGAATAAACGCTCGACGTCGGTAATAAATTTTTTATCGGTCAGGAACATAATAACGTGGTCACCCTGCTCGATACGTAAATTATCATTGGCGATCATGACATCGTTACCTCGCACTACGGCGCCGATAATGGTGCCTGGTGGAAGTTTAATTTCGTCGATCGCGCGACCAACAACGCGCGACGTCGTTTCATCCCCGTGAGCGACGGCTTCAATGGCTTCAGCAACACCACGACGCAGAGACGACACGCCGACAATATCCGCTTTACGCACATGGCTTAGCAGGGCAGAGATGGTGGCTTGCTGGGGTGAAATAGCAATATCAATTACGCTACCCTGTACCAGGTCGACATAAGCCTTACGCTGGATAAGCACCATTACTTTTTTCGCCCCCATACGTTTAGCGAGCATGGCGGACATAATATTCGCTTCGTCGTCGTTGGTGACGGCAATAAAAAGATCAACCTGATCGATATGCTCTTCGGCCAGCAATTCCTGATCCGAAGCATCGCCATAAAACACGATAGTATTCTGAAGTTTTTCAGCCAGCTCCGACGCGCGCTGTTGATCTCGTTCGATCAGCTTCACGCTGTAGTCTTTTTCCAGCCGTCTCGCCAGACCTGCGCCAATATTACCGCCGCCAACCAGCATAATACGTTTATACGGTTTTTCGAGACGCTGAAGTTCACTCATCACCGCACGGATATGCTGAGAAGCCGCAATAAAGAAGACTTCATCCCCGGCTTCGACAATGGTGGAACCTTGCGGACGAATAGGTCTGTCGTGACGGAAAATCGCCGCAACACGCGTATCGATATGTGGCATATGCTCGCGCATTGTCGACAGGGCATTACCAATCAGCGGGCCGCCGTAATAAGCCTTCACGACCGCCAGGCTTACTTTCCCTTCAGCAAAGTTCACAACCTGCAACGCGCCCGGGTACTCAATCAGACGATAAATACTGTCGATAACCAACTGCTCAGGGGCAATAAGATGGTCGATAGGTACTGCTTCGGAATTAAACAGCTTTTCCGCATCCCGGACATAGTCCGGGGAGCGAATGCGGGCGATGCGGTTCGGTGTGTTGAACAGCGAGTAGGCCACCTGGCATGCAACCATGTTGGTTTCATCAGAACTGGTTACTGCAACCAGCATGTCGGCATCGTCCGCGCCCGCCTCACGAAGCACTCGAGGATGAGAGCCGTGCCCCTGCACAACACGAAGATCAAACTTGTCCTGCAAAACGCGCAGGCGATCGCCATTGGTATCCACAATGGTGATATCGTTGTTTTCGCCCACGAGATTTTCCGCCAGCGTTCCGCCAACTTGCCCTGCGCCCAGAATGATAATTTTCATCTTTCGTGACCTGTTCTCAACATCACTCTTTGATTAGCTTAGCGTAAAAGAAGCCATCACCCTCTTCTGCGCCCGGCAGGTTTTGCAGACCCGGGTGCTCAGGTGTTCCCGTATCATGCAGCGTCGCGTCCGGGGTGCGCTTCAGGAAAGCCGCAATTTGCTGACTGTTTTCTTCCGGAAGAACAGAGCAGGTTGCATACACCAGGGTTCCGCCGGGTTTGAGATGCGGCCAGATGGCATCCAGAATTTCGGATTGCAACTGGGCAAGCTCCTTGATATCACGATCGCGACGCAGCCATTTGATATCGGGATGACGACGAATTACGCCGGTTGCAGAGCAGGGGGCGTCCAGCAAAATACGATCGAACCGGGTATCACCACACCAGTCTGCGGGTTTACGTCCATCGCCTTGCTTAACCTGTGCTTTCATACCCAGACGCTTGAGGTTGTCATAGACGCGTGAAAGACGCTGCTCATCAACATCCACGGCCATCACGCAGGCCTGCGGCGCCACTTCCAGAATGTGCGTTGTTTTTCCCCCTGGCGCTGCACAAAGATCAAGGATCTGCTCCCCGTCTTTCGGTTCAAGCCAGGCCATGCACCCCTGAGCGGATGCGTCCTGTACCGTTACCCAGCCCTCTTCAAAACCGGGTAATGCATGTACCGGTGCAGGGGAGGCTAAACGAACCGCATCAGGATAAGCCGCGTGTGTGAAGCCGCTCATTCCGGTCTCTTCCAGCAGGGCCAGCCATGCGTCGCGGGTATGATGGTTACGATTGACGCGTAACCACATCGGCGGACGTTGGTTATTGGCATCCACAATGTCTTGCCATTGCTGTGGGTAGGCTTTTTTAAGGCGATTCAGCAGCCATTCTGGATGCAGGAAGCGCGCTTCGCTTTGCGCAAATTCTGCCAGCAGTTCGTCCTGCTGACGCTGGAACTGACGCAGCACGCCGTTAATCAATCCTTTCAGCTGGGGACGTTTAATCGCAACGGCACCTTCCACTGTCTCAGCCAGCGCAGCATGAGGTGGAATGCGGGTATGAAGAAGCTGGTAGAAACCGACCATGATCAAATAATGCACGGTACGTTGCTTGCCGCTCATCGGGCGTGACATCAGCTTATTAATTAACCATTCAAGCTGAGAGAGGGTACGCAGCACGCCAAAGCACAGCTCCTGAAGCAGCGCTTTATCTTTATCGGAAACCTTTTGTTGCAGTGGAGGCAGGACATTACTCAGTGACTGGCCCTGCTCAATAACCTGCTCAACGGCCTGAGCCGCCATAGTGCGTAGATTTTGTCTTTTCATAAACGTAAAAATAAAAATGCCCGGAAACACCGGGCCTTAAGAGTAAATTTGTTCAGGCAAGACGATTGCCAGGGATGAACCATTCACGACGGGAATTTAATAGATCCTGCGCGCTCATTGCCTTTTTACCGGCCGGTTGCAGCGATTCAAGATTCAGGATCCCTTCTCCGGTCGCAACCTGGATACCGTTTTTGCTGGCGTCGATAATCGTACCGGGCTCTGCTGATGTATTGCCGTTAATAACTGAAGCTTTCCAGACTTTCACTGGCTGCTCATCAATCATCAACCAGCTCATCGGCCACGGATTAAAGGCGCGGATGCAGCGTTCGAGTTGAGCTGCTGACAGGGACCAGTCGATCCGGGCTTCTTCTTTACTCAGTTTTTCAGCATAGGTCACCTGTGCCTCATCCTGCACTTCAGGTGTCGCTGTATTGTCAGCAAGCTGTTGCAACGTCTCAATCAGCCCCTGCGGACCGAGAGCCGCCAGCTTGTCATACAGCGTGGCGCTGGTATCTTCTGCGGTAATGGAACACGCCAGTTTATACAGCATGTCGCCCGTGTCTAAACCTACGTCCATCTTCATGATTGTCACGCCAGTTTCAGCATCGCCTGCCCACAGAGCGCGCTGAATAGGGGCTGCACCGCGCCAGCGTGGGAGCAAAGAACCATGAACGTTAACACAGCCCAGGCGGGGCATATCGAGTACCGCTTTTGGCAGAATGAGGCCGTAAGCCACAACTACCATCACGTCAGCGTTCAGGTCTGCCACTAACTGCTGGTTTTCCTCAGGTCGTAATGACGCTGGCTGGAATACCGGTAAACCATGCGTTTCTGCCAGTACTTTAACCGGGCCAGGCATCAGTTTTTTACCGCGGCCAGCCGGTCGATCCGGCTGAGTAAATACGCCAACAATCTGATGACCAGACGATAGCAGCGCGTCGAGATGACGCGCTGCAAAATCAGGGGTACCCGCGAAGATTATACGTAGTGATGTAGACACGTTATTCCTTGTATCCGGGGGGCGTTAAGCGCGAGAACGCAAACGATCCAGTTTCTCAACTTTCTGACGAATACGCTGTTGCTTCAGAGGTGAGAGGTAATCGATAAACAGTTTACCGACCAGGTGATCCATCTCATGCTGAATGCAAATCGCCAGCAGATCGTCGGCTTCCAGCTCAAACGGATTGCCGTCACGATCCAGTGCGCGAATTTTAACTTTTTCGGCACGTGGCACCAAAGCGCGCTGTTCAGGGATAGACAGACAGCCTTCCTCAATGCCTGTTTCGCCGCTTTTTTCAAGCAGTTCAGGGTTGATCAGCACCAGACGCTCATCGCGATTTTCAGAAACGTCGATCACGATAATACGCTTGTGAATGTCTACCTGGGTCGCCGCCAGGCCAATGCCTTCTTCAGCGTACATGGTATCGAACATATCATCGACGATACGCTGAATTTCTGCATTCACTTCTTTAACCGGTTCCGCGACGATGCGAAGACGCTCGTCAGGAATATGTAACACTTGCAAAACTGCCATAAATTTCCAGAGTCGTGTTCAGGAGTTGATAAGAATATTACTTCTATTCTAGACAAATCCCCGGTCGATTGACAGCATCAGTGACCAATCGCAAAGATTGCTGAGGCTGCTTATGGCAGGGAAAAGGATGACGTCCACAGAGATATGGTTACGGCTTATAAACATCGGGTCGTTATACGGTGACGCGATGCTGGAGATTGCGCAGAGGCTGCTTCGCCAGGCAACCGTTGATGCTGAAGCTGTCAACGCGGCAGGGCTTTCGCCCAAACATGCCGTAAAGTTTTTTTCGTTCAGCGAGAGTGAGCTTGAACGTAGTCTGGAATGGCTTGAACACACCGACAACCACCTTCTCACGGCGGATGATCCTCGTTTTCCGCCATTGTTGCGTTCTATACCTGATTTTCCCGGGGCGCTCTTTGTGCGAGGCCACGTCGACGTGCTTAATAGCATGCAGCTTGCGGTTGTGGGCAGCCGTGCGCCCTCGTGGTACGGCGAGCGTTGGGGGAAAATGCTCAGTGAACAGCTGTCCCAATGTGGCTTTACGATCACCAGTGGCCTGGCTTGCGGCATCGACGGTGTGGCACATCATGCGGCGTTGTCAGCAAAAGGGCGAAGTGTCGCCGTGCTTGGCAATGGTCTTTTTAGTCTCTATCCGCGTCGTCATCACATTCTGGCTGAGCAACTTATCGCTTCTGAGGGGGCGATAGTATCTGAGTTTTCACTTTCGACATCGCCCAGACCGGGTAACTTTCCACGGCGTAACCGGATCATCAGCGGGTTAAGCCAGGGCGTGCTGGTGGTCGAAGCTGCGATTCGAAGTGGATCGCTGGTTACTGCAAGGTGCGCACTGGAGCAGGGGCGTGAAGTTTTTGCGCTGCCCGGCCCGTTGGGGAACCCTGGCTGCGAAGGCCCTCACTGGCTGATAAAACAGGGGGCGACGCTGGTGACCTGTAAAGAGGATATCCTGGAAAATTTGCAGTATGGATTGCATTGGTTGCAGGATGATCTCCAAAAGCGACATATTTCATCGGATCAGGAGGCCGTAGCATTGCCATTTCCCAAGCTCCTGGCTAACGTAGGAGATGAGGTAACACCTGTTGACGTTGTCGCTGAACGTGCCGGCCAACCTGTGCCAGTAACGGTAGCACAGCTACTCGAACTGGAGTTAGCAGGGTGGATCGCAGCTGTACCCGGCGGCTATGTCCGATTAAGGAGGGCATGCCATGTTCGACGTACTGATGTATTTGTTTGAGACTTACATCCACAACGAAGCAGAAATGCAGGTGGATCAGGACAAATTAACACGGGATCTGACCGACGCAGGTTTTGAGCGGGAAGATATTTATAATGCGTTGATGTGGCTGGATAAGTTGGCTGATTATCAGGACGGCCTCGCCGAACCGATGCAGCTTGCTTCTGACCCATTGTCTGTGCGCATCTATACAGCTGAAGAGTGTGAAAGGCTGGATGCCAGCTGCCGGGGATTCATTTTATTCCTCGAGCAGATTCAGGTGCTAAACCTCGAAACGAGAGAGATGGTGATAGAGCGCGTCATGGCGCTGGATACTGCTGAATTTGAACTGGAAGATCTGAAATGGGTGATCCTGATGGTGCTGTTCAACATTCCAGGCTGTGAAAATGCCTATCAGCAAATGGAAGAATTACTCTTTGAAGTGAATGAAGGTATGCTGCATTAATTCTATGTGCAGCAACAAGAGTTGTTATGGCCAAATCAGCACTCTTCACGGTGCATAAAAACGAGCCCTGCCCACAGTGTGGGGCTGAACTTGTTATTCGGTCCGGGAAACACGGTCCGTTTCTCGGTTGTTCACACTATCCGGAATGTGATTATGTCCGTTCCCTGAAGAGCCAGGCGGACGGACATATCGTCAAAATTCTGGAGGGACAGCTTTGTCCGCTCTGCGGCGGCGAACTGGCGCTGCGGCAGGGGCGGTTCGGGATGTTTATCGGATGCAGCCGCTACCCGGAATGTGATCATACGGAACAAATTGATAAACCAGATGAAACGGCAATTGCCTGCCCTCAGTGCCAGCGTGGTCAATTGGTGCAGCGCCGCTCTCGTTATGGCAAGACCTTCCATTCGTGCGATCGCTATCCTGAATGCCAGTTCGTTATCAATTTCAAACCAGTAGCGGGCGTCTGCCATAATTGCGATTATCCGTTACTTATAGAAAAGAAAACCGCGCAAGGCTTGAAACGCTTTTGCGCCAGTAAACAATGTGGAAAGCCGGTTTCGGCGGATCAAATCAGTGAATAATAACCTGCCATCAGGCTCCATCGCGCAGGCGGTGGAAATCCTGAAAAAAGAAGAAGTCATCGCCTATCCAACAGAAGCCGTTTTCGGGGTCGGGTGCGATCCTGACAGCGAAGTCGCCGTTAACCGTCTGCTGGCGCTAAAACAACGGCCTGTCGAAAAAGGATTGATTTTGATCGCTGCGAACTACGCGCAGCTTAAGCCTTATATTGATGATTCCATGCTGACGCCTGCACAGCGGGAAACCATTTTCTCTGCGTGGCCTGGTCCCGTGACGTTTGTTTTTCCTGCACAACCGACAACGCCGCGCTGGTTAACCGGGCGTTTCGATTCACTTGCGGTACGCGTTACCGACCATCCGCTGGTGGTGGAGTTATGCCAGGCATTTGGTAAACCTCTGGTTTCAACCAGCGCCAACCTGACCGGGCTTCCCCCCTGTCGGACAACCGAAGAAGTTCTGGCGCAGTTCGGGAGTGATTTCCCGGTAGCCGTCGGTGAAACCGGTGGCCGTCTTAACCCGTCAGAAATTCGCGATGCCTTGACCGGCGAACGTTTTCGCCAGGGATAATGTGATGGAAACCTATGCTGTTTTTGGTAACCCGATCGCGCACAGCAAGTCGCCTCTGATCCATCAGCTGTTTGCAGAGCAATTGCAGATAGATCACCCATATGGTCGGGTTCTTGCGCCTGTTGATGCATTTTTACCGACGCTAAATAGCTTTTTTGTTGCGGGCGGTAAAGGTGCGAACGTTACGGTGCCTTTTAAAGAAGAGGCTTTCGGGCGTGCGGATGAGCTGACCGAGCGTGCGTCGCTCGCTGGTGCCGTCAATACTCTTAAGCGGCTCGAAGATGGTCGCCTTCTGGGCGATAACACCGATGGCATAGGTTTACTCAGCGATCTGGAGCGACTGTCGTTTATTAAACCAGGCTTTCGGATCCTGCTGATCGGTGCGGGTGGCGCGTCGCGCGGCGTATTGCTTCCTCTTCTTTCGCTGGATTGTGCGGTGACAATCACCAACCGTACTTTCTCCAGAGCAGAAGAACTGGCGGCGTTGTTCGCACACACAGGCAGCGTAGCTGCGGTAGCACTTGAGGATCTCGCGGGTCACGAATTTGATCTTGTGATTAATGCCACCTCAAGCGGTATTAATGGAGAGATCCCGGCGATTCCTGCATCCCTGGTTCATTCCCACATCTACGCCTATGACATGTTTTATCAAAAAGGGAAAACGCCATTTCTGACCTGGTGCGAACAACAGGGGGCAAAACATGTGGCTGATGGTCTGGGCATGCTGGTGGGGCAGGCGGCTCATGCGGTGCTACTCTGGCATGGCGTGTTACCTGCTGTAGAACCGGTGATCGAAAAGCTGAAACAGGAACTGATGGCATGAATCAGGCGATTCATTTTCCCGACAGAGAAATCTGGGATGAAAACAAGCAAGCGGTGTGTTTCCCGGTGCTGGTGCATGGAATGCAGCTCACCTGTGCGATTAAAGGGGAGACGTTGCTTCAGCGCTTTGGTGGTTCAGATCCGTTAGCGCTCTTTTGTGAAAATCGCTGGGATCTGGAAGAGGAAGCCAGCGATTTGATCCGCGTACAGCAGGAAGACGATCAGGGCTGGGTCTGGTTATCCTGATCCAGATAGTCATTCTTCCATTTAACGTAATTGTTCGCTGAGTATTTCAATCCTTCGATCTCCGCCTCTTTTAGGGGGCGGATCTGTTTAACCGGACTGCCTAAATAGAGATAGCCACTTTCCAGGCGTTTGTTTTGCGGAACTAGGCTTCCTGCGCCAATCATTACGTCATCTTCTACTATGACGCCATCCAGCAAAATCGATCCCATCCCAACGAGAACCCTGTTACCGATTGTGCAGCCGTGGAGCATTACTTTATGACCGACCGTAACATCTTCTCCAATGATGAGCGGATTGCCCTCAGGGTTATAAGATGACTTATGAGTCACATGCAGCACGCTGCCGTCCTGAATATTGGTGCGTGCACCGATTGCAACGTAGTTAACATCGCCCCGGATCGCGACGAGTGGCCAGATGCTGACATCATCGGCCATGCGAACATCACCAATGACCACGCTGCTGGCATCGATCATCACGCGATCGCCTTTTTGGGGGAACAGATCTTTATAAGGACGTAATACTGCAAACATATCTACCTCGATACAGATGAGCGCTATTAAAGAAGACTTTGATCGTATTCCTGGATCGAGGCAAGGCAAAATGCGTCAATTTTTAAGCGGATCGGGTGGGTTTTCAGCGAAAAGCACGGAAAATCATCAGTTGGAAAAAAAGATCTAAAAAATACTTGTGCTAAAAACTGGGATCCCTATAATGCGCCTCCATCGACACGGCGGATGTGAATCACTTCACAAACAACCCGGTCGGTTGAAGAGAAAAAATCCTGAAAATCAGGGTTGACTCTGAAAGAGGAAAGCGTAATATACGCCACCTCGCGACAGAGCGCTGAAGCGCGTCGCAACTGCTCTTTAACAATTTATCAGACAATCTGTGTGGGCACTCAAAGTGACATGGATTCTTAACGTCCTCGGACGAAAAATGAATACCAAGTCTCAACGAGTGAACACGTAATTCATTACGAAGTTTAATTCATTGAGCATCAAACTTTTAAATTGAAGAGTTTGATCATGGCTCAGATTGAACGCTGGCGGCAGGCCTAACACATGCAAGTCGAACGGTAACAGGAAGCAGCTTGCTGCTTCGCTGACGAGTGGCGGACGGGTGAGTAATGTCTGGGAAACTGCCTGATGGAGGGGGATAACTACTGGAAACGGTAGCTAATACCGCATAACGTCGCAAGACCAAAGAGGGGGACCTTCGGGCCTCTTGCCATCGGATGTGCCCAGATGGGATTAGCTAGTAGGTGGGGTAACGGCTCACCTAGGCGACGATCCCTAGCTGGTCTGAGAGGATGACCAGCCACACTGGAACTGAGACACGGTCCAGACTCCTACGGGAGGCAGCAGTGGGGAATATTGCACAATGGGCGCAAGCCTGATGCAGCCATGCCGCGTGTATGAAGAAGGCCTTCGGGTTGTAAAGTACTTTCAGCGGGGAGGAAGGTGTTGAGGTTAATAACCTCAGCAATTGACGTTACCCGCAGAAGAAGCACCGGCTAACTCCGTGCCAGCAGCCGCGGTAATACGGAGGGTGCAAGCGTTAATCGGAATTACTGGGCGTAAAGCGCACGCAGGCGGTCTGTCAAGTCGGATGTGAAATCCCCGGGCTCAACCTGGGAACTGCATTCGAAACTGGCAGGCTAGAGTCTTGTAGAGGGGGGTAGAATTCCAGGTGTAGCGGTGAAATGCGTAGAGATCTGGAGGAATACCGGTGGCGAAGGCGGCCCCCTGGACAAAGACTGACGCTCAGGTGCGAAAGCGTGGGGAGCAAACAGGATTAGATACCCTGGTAGTCCACGCCGTAAACGATGTCGACTTGGAGGTTGTGCCCTTGAGGCGTGGCTTCCGGAGCTAACGCGTTAAGTCGACCGCCTGGGGAGTACGGCCGCAAGGTTAAAACTCAAATGAATTGACGGGGGCCCGCACAAGCGGTGGAGCATGTGGTTTAATTCGATGCAACGCGAAGAACCTTACCTACTCTTGACATCCAGAGAACTTAGCAGAGATGCTTTGGTGCCTTCGGGAACTCTGAGACAGGTGCTGCATGGCTGTCGTCAGCTCGTGTTGTGAAATGTTGGGTTAAGTCCCGCAACGAGCGCAACCCTTATCCTTTGTTGCCAGCGGTCCGGCCGGGAACTCAAAGGAGACTGCCAGTGATAAACTGGAGGAAGGTGGGGATGACGTCAAGTCATCATGGCCCTTACGAGTAGGGCTACACACGTGCTACAATGGCGCATACAAAGAGAAGCGACCTCGCGAGAGCAAGCGGACCTCATAAAGTGCGTCGTAGTCCGGATTGGAGTCTGCAACTCGACTCCATGAAGTCGGAATCGCTAGTAATCGTGGATCAGAATGCCACGGTGAATACGTTCCCGGGCCTTGTACACACCGCCCGTCACACCATGGGAGTGGGTTGCAAAAGAAGTAGGTAGCTTAACCTTCGGGAGGGCGCTTACCACTTTGTGATTCATGACTGGGGTGAAGTCGTAACAAGGTAACCGTAGGGGAACCTGCGGTTGGATCACCTCCTTACCTTAAAGAACCTGCCTTTGTAGTGTCCACACAGATTGTCTGATGAAAAGTAAATAGCAAGGCGTCTTGCGATTGAGACTGTACGTCCCCTTCGTCTAGAGGCCCAGGACACCGCCCTTTCACGGCGGTAACAGGGGTTCGAATCCCCTAGGGGACGCCACTTGCTGGTTCGTGAGTGAAAGTCACCTGCCGTCATATCTCAAAACTGACTTGCGAGTCACGTTTGAGATATTTGCTCTTTAAAAATCTGGATCAAGCTGAAAATTGAAACGACACACAGCTCATGTGTGTTCGAGTCTCTCAAATTTTCGCAACCATGAAGTGAAACATCTTCGGGTTGTGAGGTTAAGCGACTAAGCGTACACGGTGGATGCCCTGGCAGTCAGAGGCGATGAAGGACGTGCTAATCTGCGAAAAGCGCCGGCGAGGTGATATGAACCTTTGACCCGGCGATGTCCGAATGGGGAAACCCAGTGTGTTCCGACACACTATCGTTAACTGAATACATAGGTTAACGAGGCGAACCGGGGGAACTGAAACATCTAAGTACCCCGAGGAAAAGAAATCAACCGAGATTCCCCCAGTAGCGGCGAGCGAACGGGGAGCAGCCCGGAGTCTGAATCAGCTTGTGTGTTAGTGGAACGGTCTGGAAAGTCCGACGGTACAGGGTGATAGTCCCGTACACGAAAATGCACATGCTGTGAACTCGAAGAGTAGGGCGGGACACGTGGTATCCTGTCTGAATATGGGGGGACCATCCTCCAAGGCTAAATACTCCTGACTGACCGATAGTGAACCAGTACCGTGAGGGAAAGGCGAAAAGAACCCCGGCGAGGGGAGTGAAAAAGAACCTGAAACCGTGTACGTACAAGCAGTGGGAGCCTCTTTATGGGGTGACTGCGTACCTTTTGTATAATGGGTCAGCGACTTATATTCTGTAGCAAGGTTAACCGTATAGGGGAGCCGAAGGGAAACCGAGTCTTAACTGGGCGTTAAGTTGCAGGGTATAGACCCGAAACCCGGTGATCTAGCCATGGGCAGGTTGAAGGTTGGGTAACACTAACTGGAGGACCGAACCGACTAATGTTGAAAAATTAGCGGATGACCTGTGGCTGGGGGTGAAAGGCCAATCAAACCGGGAGATAGCTGGTTCTCCCCGAAAGCTATTTAGGTAGCGCCTCGTGAACTCATCTTCGGGGGTAGAGCACTGTTTCGGCTAGGGGGCCATCCCGGCTTACCAACCCGATGCAAACTACGAATACCGAAGAATGTTATCACGGGAGACACACGGCGGGTGCTAACGTCCGTCGTGAAGAGGGAAACAACCCAGACCGCCAGCTAAGGTCCCAAAGTCATGGTTAAGTGGGAAACGATGTGGGAAGGCACAGACAGCCAGGATGTTGGCTTAGAAGCAGCCATCATTTAAAGAAAGCGTAATAGCTCACTGGTCGAGTCGGCCTGCGCGGAAGATGTAACGGGGCTAAACCATGCACCGAAGCTGCGGCAGCGACGCTTATGCGTTGTTGGGTAGGGGAGCGTTCTGTAAGCCGTTGAAGGTGTGCTGTGAGGCATGCTGGAGGTATCAGAAGTGCGAATGCTGACATAAGTAACGATAAAGCGGGTGAAAAGCCCGCTCGCCGGAAGACCAAGGGTTCCTGTCCAACGTTAATCGGGGCAGGGTGAGTCGACCCCTAAGGCGAGGCCGAAAGGCGTAGTCGATGGGAAACAGGTTAATATTCCTGTACTTGGTGTTACTGCGAAGGGGGGACGGAGAAGGCTATGTCAGCCGGGCGACGGTTGTCCCGGTTTAAGCATGTAGGCGGAGGTTCCAGGTAAATCCGGTACCTTGTTAACGCTGAGGTGTGATGACGAGGCACTACGGTGCTGAAGTGATAAATGCCCTGCTTCCAGGAAAAGCCTCTAAGCATCAGGTAACACGAAATCGTACCCCAAACCGACACAGGTGGTCAGGTAGAGAATACCAAGGCGCTTGAGAGAACTCGGGTGAAGGAACTAGGCAAAATGGTGCCGTAACTTCGGGAGAAGGCACGCTGATATGTAGGTGAAGTCCCTGCGGACGGAGCTGAAATCAGTCGAAGATACCAGCTGGCTGCAACTGTTTATTAAAAACACAGCACTGTGCAAACACGAAAGTGGACGTATACGGTGTGACGCCTGCCCGGTGCCGGAAGGTTAATTGATGGGGTCAGCGGCAACGCGAAGCTCTTGATCGAAGCCCCGGTAAACGGCGGCCGTAACTATAACGGTCCTAAGGTAGCGAAATTCCTTGTCGGGTAAGTTCCGACCTGCACGAATGGCGTAATGATGGCCAGGCTGTCTCCACCCGAGACTCAGTGAAATTGAACTCGCTGTGAAGATGCAGTGTACCCGCGGCAAGACGGAAAGACCCCGTGAACCTTTACTATAGCTTGACACTGAACACTGGTCCTTGATGTGTAGGATAGGTGGGAGGCTTTGAAGCGTGGACGCCAGTCTGCGTGGAGCCATCCTTGAAATACCACCCTTTAATGGCTGGTGTTCTAACGTAGACCCGTGATCCGGGTTGCGGACAGTGTCTGGTGGGTAGTTTGACTGGGGCGGTCTCCTCCCAAAGAGTAACGGAGGAGCACGAAGGTTGGCTAATCCTGGTCGGACATCAGGAGGTTAGTGCAATGGCATAAGCCAGCTTGACTGCGAGCGTGACGGCGCGAGCAGGTGCGAAAGCAGGTCATAGTGATCCGGTGGTTCTGAATGGAAGGGCCATCGCTCAACGGATAAAAGGTACTCCGGGGATAACAGGCTGATACCGCCCAAGAGTTCATATCGACGGCGGTGTTTGGCACCTCGATGTCGGCTCATCACATCCTGGGGCTGAAGTAGGTCCCAAGGGTATGGCTGTTCGCCATTTAAAGTGGTACGCGAGCTGGGTTTAGAACGTCGTGAGACAGTTCGGTCCCTATCTGCCGTGGGCGCTGGAGAATTGAGGGGGGCTGCTCCTAGTACGAGAGGACCGGAGTGGACGCATCACTGGTGTTCGGGTTGTCATGCCAATGGCACTGCCCGGTAGCTAAATGCGGAAGAGATAAGTGCTGAAAGCATCTAAGCACGAAACTTGCCCCGAGATGAGTTCTCCCTGAGACTTTAAGTCTCCTGAAGGAACGTTGAAGACGACGACGTTGATAGGTCGGGTGTGTAAGCGCAGCGATGCGTTGAGCTAACCGATACTAATGAACCGTGAGGCTTAACCTTACAACGCCGAAGGTGTTTTGGCGAAGAGACAGACACGATTTTCAGCCTGATACAGATTAAACAGAATTTGCCTGGCGGCTTTAGCGCGGTGGTCCCACCTGACCCCATGCCGAACTCAGAAGTGAAACGCCGTAGCGCCGATGGTAGTGTGGGGTCTCCCCATGTGAGAGTAGGGAACTGCCAGGCATCAAATTTAGCGTGCTGATATGGCTCAGTTGGTAGAGCGCACCCTTGGTAAGGGTGAGGTCCCCAGTTCGACTCTGGGTATCAGCACCACTTTATACTTAGGTTAAAGTTCGGCAAGAAGTAAAAGAATTTGTCTGGCGGCTTTAGCGCGGTGGTCCCACCTGACCCCATGCCGAACTCAGAAGTGAAACGCCGTAGCGCCGATGGTAGTGTGGGGTCTCCCCATGTGAGAGTAGGGAACTGCCAGACATCAAACAAGTAGAAAGGCCATCCGAAAGGATGGCCTTTTTGCGTTATATCTCCAGCTAAACCAATTCCCTCATTCGATGTTCTCACTGGTGCCGTTAATACCCTACGGACGTAGCGCTTTACCGTACTGAAACTGTAGTTGTGAAATGCATTCTGCTGGCTCGCAGTAGTGTTAAATGAATTAAATGTTATGCCAAATGCTGTACAGGTAAGGGATATAGCGAGGAGTAAGGTAGCGTATTGAATTTAATTAATATCTGATGTTATTTGCGATGGGGAATATACGTTTCTTATATCAGGCAAAAATAAAAGCGCGGCCATCGCCGCGCTTTTAGAAGCCTTATTTAGTGAGGGCGACAATACCGAGTGTCAGGCCAGCGATTGCTGCGGCGCCACCAGCAATCGCACCTGCTGTTTCCCAGTTATCCTGGGTAGTGCCCTTCATACAGGTATTGGTGTGAACCAGTCGCCCCTGATCGTCGTATACCGGTACACATGGGGAATCGTGCGCGCAACCAGCAAGCAGCGCAGCGAGAAGTGCAACGGAAAGGAATCTTTTCATGATGTTACCTCAATATGATCGCCTATTCGCTAAAGAGCCGATGCGGCAATTAACGAATCGATGATTATTTTACCACCGCACTAATACCATGCAGCACGTGGAATAATCTCAATTTGTGTGGATTGTAAAAATTATGAAGAAAAAAGCGCGGGCAGTAATTATTAATGGAGGAAATGTGAAGAGGGGATGTGTTTTTACATTGTTTTCAGGAAATAAAAAAGGCACCTGAGGTGCCTTTATGATTTTCATTAATCCTTGTGCTTTGTAAATCGTCTCCGGACAACCACAAAGAAAACAGGAACAAAGAATATGGCCAACAGGGTGGCTGAGAGCATCCCGCCCATCACGCCCGTCCCGACCGCATTTTGTGCACCACTACCTGCACCGCTGCTGATGACCAGAGGCATAACACCAAGGATGAATGCCAGGGAAGTCATCAGGATAGGACGCAGACGCATACGCGAGGCTTCAAGCGTGGCTTCGATAATCCCTTTGCCTTCTTTATCCATGAGATCTTTGGCGAACTCAACGATCAGTATGGCGTTCTTGGCTGATAAACCAATTGTTGTAAGCAGACCAACCTGGAAGTAAACGTCATTGTTCAGCCCTCGCATTGATGCAGCCAGAAGCGCACCGATCACCCCCAGAGGCACAACCAGCATGACCGAGAATGGAATTGACCAGCTTTCATAGAGAGCCGCCAGACACAGGAACACCACAATAAGTGAAATGGCGTACAGCGCCGGAGCCTGATTCCCGGAAAGTCGTTCCTGATAAGACATCCCCGTCCAGTCGTAGCCGATGCCGGACGGCAGTTTTGACGCAAGGTTTTCCATCAGCGCCATTGCCTCACCGGTACTTTTGCCTGGTGCAGACTCACCGAGGATCTCCATTGATGGCATCCCATTGTAACGTTCCAGACGCGGTGAACCGTACACCCAGTGAGAGCTGCTAAAGGCAGAGAAAGGCACCATTTCGCCGTTAGCGCTACGCACATACAGGCTGTTAATGTCTCCGGGTAGCATACGGAAGCGAGCATCAGCCTGGACATAAACTTTTTTCACCCGTCCGTGATCGATAAAGTCGTTCACATAGGTGCCACCCAGGGCTGTTGAAATAGTCTGATTGACGTCAGACACGCTCACACCCAGCGCCTGTGCCTTCTCCTGATCGACGTCCAGCTTGAACTGTGGCGTATCTTCCAGTCCGTTAGGACGCACGCGGACCAGTAAGTCAGGATGTTCTCTCACCATGCCCAGCAGCTGGTTACGCGCCTGCGTTAACTGCGTATGCCCCAGGTTTGCCTGGTCTATCAGTTCAAAGTCAAAGCCTGTTGCGGTACCCAGTTCAATAATGGCAGGCAGGTTAAACGGAAATACAAGGCCGTCTTTGATCTGGCTGAACGCTTTCGTCGCGCGGCTGACAATCGCCTCAACGCCGTTTTCCTTGCCCGGACGCTCTTCCCATGGCTTCAGGCTGACGAAAGCGATACCGGAGTTCTGACCCTGTCCGCTAAAACTAAACCCGTTTACGGTAAAGACCGATTCAACGTTCGCTTTCTCTTTTGTCAGGTAATAATCCTGAACCTGATCGAGTACCTGCTGGGTACGCATCTGCGTCGCCCCTGCCGGCAACTGAACCATCGTCATAAACACACCCTGATCCTCTTCCGGCAGGAAGGAGGAAGGCAGGCGCAGGAACAGAACTGCCATGCCGCCGACGATGATGACGTAAACCAGCAGATAGCGGCCGGTCTTACGTAAAATGCCGCTCACGCTGTTGCTGTAGTGCTCCACACTCTTATCAAAGAGCGCGTTAAACCAGCCGAAGAAACCACCTTTCTTTTCATGATGTTCGCTGGAAACCGGTTTGAGCAGCGTTGCACAAAGAGCAGGCGTTAATATCAACGCCACCAGTACCGACAAGGCCATCGCGGAGACAATGGTCAGCGAGAACTGGCGATAGATAGCCCCGGTTGAACCACCAAAGAATGCCATCGGAATAAATACCGCCGAAAGCACCATGGCAATGCCCACCAGAGCGCCCTGGATTTGCTCCATTGACTTCTGCGTCGCCTCTTTTGGCGGCAGCTTGTCCTCAACCATGACGCGTTCTACGTTCTCGACTACCACGATGGCGTCATCGACGAGAAGACCTATCGCCAATACCATCCCGAACATCGTCAGGGTGTTAATGGAGAACCCGAACGCAGCCAGTACCGCAAAGGTGCCCAGTAACACCACGGGAACGGCGATAGTGGGAATAAGCGTTGCCCGCAGGTTTTGCAGGAACAGGTACATCACCAGGAACACGAGAACAATCGCTTCAAACAGCGTCTTCACCACTTCATGGATGGAGATCTTCACGAAAGGTGTGGTGTCGTACGGATACACGACTTTCAGACCCTGAGGGAAGAAGGGCTGCAACTGCGCCAGTTTACTCTTGATGGCGGCAGCGGTATCCAGCGCGTTTGCGCCAGTCGCCAGCTTGATCCCCAGCCCCGTTGCTGCCTGGCCATTGATTTTGGTGACCATGTTGTAGTTTTCGCCACCCAGCTCAATGCGGGCCACGTCTTTCAGGTGGACCATTGAGCCGTCCTGGTTCACCTTCAGCGTCACCCGACCAAACTCCTCCGGCGATTTCAGGCGCGTTTGAGCAATAATTGAGGCGTTCAGTTGCTGCCCGGGTACGGACGGCGTTCCGCCCAACTGGCCCGCAGCAATCTGATCGTTCTGCGTTTTCAGCTGGTTAATAACATCCAGCGGCGTGAGCTGATATTTGTTCATCGCGTTGCTGTCCAGCCAGATGCGCATTGCATACTGGGCACCGAACAGCTGCACGTCACCGACGCCGGAAGTACGGCTGATCGCATCTTTTACGTTAGAAGCAACATAGTCGGAGATATCATCCTGCGTGAGGTTTTTATTGTCCGACACAAAGCCAGCAACCAGCAGGAAGCTGCTGCTGGATTTCTCCACGCCGATCCCCTGCTGCTGCACTTCTTGCGGCAGCAGCGGCATGGCGAGCTGGAGTTTGTTCTGAACCTGCACCTGCGCGATATCAGGATCCGTACCCGACTCGAACGTCAGCGTAATGGTGACGTTACCGGCGGAATCACTGGTGGACGACATGTACATCAAATTATCGATACCGTTCATGTTCTGTTCGATAACCTGAGTTACGGTGTCCTGTACCGTCTGGGCATCAGCGCCAGGGTAGGTTGCTGTCACCGCCACCGCTGGCGGCGCAATGGTCGGATATTGCGCCACCGGCAGTTTTAAAATGGCCAGCCCGCCCGCAATCATCAGAATGATGGCGAGCACCCAGGCGAAAACAGGCCGTTGAATAAAGAAATTAGCCATGTCGTTATTCCTTAACTGGCTGGAGTCGCGGCGGTATCAGGAATAGCCACGACGGTAACGCCAGGGCGAACTTTTTGCAGGCCGCTGATAATGACGCGGTCGCCGTTTTTCAGGCCTTCCGTGATCAGCCAGCGATCGCCAATCGCCTGCGGTGCAACGACAGTGCGCGATTCCACCTGGTTTTTATCGTTTACCACAAGCACGGTGGCATCCCCGCGCGGTGTACGGGTTACCCCCTGCTGGGGAACAAGAATGGCATCAGGCTGTGTACCTTCGTCAATGCGTGCACGGACAAACATACCCGGTAACAGCATGTGCTGAGGGTTAGGGAAGAGGGCGCGAAGGGTGATTGAGCCGGTACTTTCATCTACCGTGACATCAGAGAACTGGAGCGTTCCTTTCAGTGGATAAGGCTGGCCATTTTCCATCAGCAACTCGACGCTGCTGGTGTCTCCCTTTTGCAGGCTCGTCTGCTGCTTCAGACGCATAAAATCGCTGCTGGATTGCGTCACATCGACATAAATGGGATCGAGCTGCTGAACCGTCGCCAGTGCAGTCGACTGACCATTTGTAACCAACGCCCCTTCGGTGACGCTGGATTTACCTATACGCCCGTTGATTGGGGATGTGACTTTGGTATAAGCCAGGTTGATCCGCGCGCTTTCAACGCCAGCCTTCGCGGCAACGACGCTCGCATCCGCCTGCTGGGCGGTTGCCACCGCCTGATCGTACTCCTGCTTGCTCACATATTGCGTACCGACCAGCGGAACGTAACGTTTCACCGTCAGATGAGCGATATTGGCCGCCGCCTGTGCTTTTACCAGTTCACCTTTCGCATTGTCGTAGGCTGCCTGATACGTGGCCGGATCGATCTGATAAAGGGATTCACCCGCTTTGACGTCGCTGCCTTCGGTAAAATTACGGTGCAGAATGATACCACTTACCTGGGGACGAACCTCCGCAACACGATACGCGTCAGTTCTGCCAGGCAATTCTGTCTTTACGGCCAGTGGCGCGCTTTTAACAATATGAACACTGACCTGAGGAGCTTGCGCATGCTGCTGTGGGTTTTCTTGCCCATCGCACCCGGTAAGCAGCGCGGCACAGACAATGAAACCGGATAAGGGTAAGCATCTGAAGTGATTCGTCATTACTGTTCCTTAAACTACCCCTGAACCGATATTTGTCATGAATCGGTGAAAGGGTGTGAGGCAAAAAAAGAAATGTAGCTGCGTATAATAATGAGGGTATTTAATGTTTTTTAATTTATAAGTGCTGATGGAGCTTTTAAAAAGTAAAAATCGGAATCTGACCCAGTGCATTCGACACTCTATTTCTGTCAGGATAATCAACGAAATGCTTTTTGGTGAAAGCTATACATATGTTTTATGTATTTAATATATTCAATTTATTCACGAGGTTTATAAATTAAACGAATTGACTTTTTTTGTGCAAAACTAACACGGATTTTGGTTAATACTTTGTCTGACACGACCACGGCAATATCCTTTGATAACGTATCAATCTTGTAAGTAACGAGTAGCAGGTAATGGCGCGCAAAAAGAAAGAAGAGGCTCAAAAGACCCGCCAGCAGCTGATTGAAGCCGCTATCAGGCTATTCGCGACGCGTGGTGTAGCCAGCACCACGCTTACCGACATTGCCGATGCAGCTCAACTCACTCGCGGGGCGGTTTACTGGCATTTCTCGAGTAAAGCGGAAATATTTAACGCAATATGGGAACAGCAATTGCCGCTGCGTGAAATCATTCGTGACAGGCTAATGCTTTCCGAAAATGACGACCCTTTGTTAATGCTTCGTGAACAATTTATTGTTGCGCTGCAATATATTGCGAGCGAACCCCGACAGTATGCGCTTTTACAAATTCTGTATCATAAGTGTGAATTTCATGACGATGTGATTTCAGAATGTGAAATACGCAAGCGGATCGGTTTAAACGATGATTATCTTCGCAAGACGCTTAAGCGATGCATTGTTCATAACATTATCTCTTCGCAAACTAATATTGAACTGGCGCTGATTGTTTTCCATGCCTTTTTTAGCGGAGTCATTAAAAACTGGTTAATGGATAACACCAGTTTTAATCTGTACAAACAAGCGCCGGCGCTGGTGGATAATATTCTGGCGACACTAAATATCACCCGAGTGGCGCCAGTGGTTTACGATACAGCCTTATGACTGCGCCCGGGGTGGCGACATCTCCCCGTGCTGGCACTGTTCCATAATAGCTTGCGCGGTAATTGGTTTGCCCAGCAGATAACCCTGTAGCGTATTGCATCCCAGTTCTGTCAGGAAGGTCTGCTGCGCTGCGGTTTCGACCCCTTCCGCCACGACCTTCAGATTCAGCGTTTTTGCCAGGGCGACAATCGCCGAGACAATTGTCGCATCTTCGCTCTCTCCACTTAACTCTTTCACAAAAGCGCGATCGATTTTCAACTCGCAGGCGGGAAGCCGCTTAAGATAGAGAAGGCTTGAGTAACCTGTACCAAAATCGTCTATTGAGGCTTTTACTCCCGCATCCGTCAGCGCTGTCAGGACGCGTACGCTTTCGTCCGGATTGCTCATTGCCGTGGTTTCAGTCACCTCCAGGATCAACATGCCGGGCGGCACGCTATGGCGCGTCAGACAATCGAGAACCGTTTTAACCAGCGACGGCTGTTCGAACTGCAACGTAGAAAGATTCACCGCCATTGACCAGTCCGTATGGCCCTGAAGATGCCATTCACGCAGCTGGCGGCAGGCCTCGTCGATTACCCAGTTTCCAATCGGAATAATCAGCCCTGTTTTCTCTGCCAGCGGTAGAAACAGGTCGGGGGAGAGTAATCCCTGTTTGGGATGCTGCCAGCGTAACAGCGCTTCGAACCCGATGACCGGCCCGGCAGGGGCGTGGAATTTAGGTTGATAAAGCAGGCGTAACTCATCACGGTCGATGGCCTGCCACAGATCATTCATCAGCTGTAGATGCGTCTGCGCCAGCGTATTCATTGACGGCTGGAAGAAGTGATAGCCGTTGCGACCCATATGTTTCGTGTGGTACATCGCAGCATCAGCGTTAAACATTAGTTCACGATCGGTTTTGCCATCGTGTGGATAGAGCGCAATGCCAATGCTCAGGGTGACCATCAGTTCGTAAGGATCGAGATGGAACGGGCTATCAATGACGCGCACCAGTGAATTTGCCAGTGAGGCAGCATCATCCGGGGTGGCGGTTTCGGCCAGCAGCACGAATTCATCCCCACCGATACGCGCCAGCGTGTACTGACCTTTCAACTGCAACAGCAAACGCTGAGTCACCGCTACCAGAAGCTTGTCACCGACATCATGACCATAGGCATCGTTGACGGTTTTAAAGCCGTCGAGATCCATAAACATCAGCGCGAAAGGGCTTCCTTCGCGATCGGCCTTGCTGATGGCCTGATCGAGGCGATCCTCAAGCAGAATACGATTGGGTAATCGCGTCAGCGTATCATGCAACGCCAGCTGTGCGAGTTCACGATTAGCTTCTGCCAGTGATGAGGCCAGCAGCGAGGTACGAGCCTGAAGGCGGGCATCAAACATCGACACCAGCAGCGTAATCCCCAGAATAGCGAGCGCGACCACGCTAACCAATATCGCCAGCCAGCTCCCGTTAATGCCATGATGGTGGACCATCGTCGACATCGGAAATTGTGCTGCTTCCATGCCAGCGTAATGCATGCCAGCGATAGCGATGCCCATGGTGATCGCCGCCCCCAGCCGCATCAACGCCATTCGTGCGGCTTCCTGACGTAAACGGAACGTCAGCCAAAGAGCGGCCAGTGAAGCGGCAAGGGCTATGACCACAGAGATAGCCACCCACGTTTTATCCCAGACAATACCCGGTGTGACCTCCAGGGCAGCCATACCGGTGTAGTGCATGGCAACAATGCCCGTTCCCATCACGACGGCGCCAGGCAGCAGCCGGCGCAAACGTAGCTGCTCGCCGCTAACGAGCCACAGGGCAAACATTGACGAGCTAATGGCGATAACCATCGAAAGCACGGTCAGGGCCGCGTTGTAACTCATGCTCATGGAAAGATCCATCGCCAGCATACCGATGAAATGCATCGCCCACACGCCAATCCCCATCGAAACACCGCCACCTGCCAGCCAGACGCGTGCAGCGACGCCCTGGCTTCCGGCAACGCGCGCAGCCATATTCAGTGCGGTATAGGCGGCAAGAATGGCAACAACAAAGGAGATGACTACGAGGATTTGGTTGTATTGGCTAACCAGCATGGTCTGTTCACTCGTGTGAGACGTTAAGCAAGAGCGGTTGGAAAGGGGACAGACATTATCGTCGTCAGGAAATGACGAAAAGTGATTTAAGTCCCTGTTTTTATTGGGTGTTAACAGGGTTTTATACAGGATGGAAGCGGTTAGTCCAGCTCTGAGCAGTTGACCAGTTTAAGCGGGTTCACGGAATTCATATTGCGACATTTATCGGTTTCAGTGCTCATCAGTTCAATCCACTGCATCAGCAGCGCATCGAAAATGAAAACAGAGACAGCAAAAACGACCAGCCACCAGTATTTACGAATCATGTGTCATTCCGCGAAAAGAGAGCCTGTAAGTTGGTGGAAATATACACGAAAAGCGGGCGTTGAAAAGTGGGGAAAGGGAAGGTTTACAAAGCGTTGACGGTTGCTCGCCCGAACGATAAAAAAGGCGCTTCCCCATGCCGAAGAGCGCCTTTTTAAACAAGCACTTAACTGATTAGTATCAGTTCATGCCGTATTTTTTCAGTTTCTTACGCAGGGTACCACGGTTGATGCCCATCATCAGGGCAGCGCGGGTTTGATTACCACGGGTGTATTGCATCACCATGTCCAACAGTGGCTGTTCAACTTCAGCCAGTACCAGCTCATACAGGTCATTAACATCCTGACCGTTCAGTTGAGCAAAATAGTTCTTCAGTGCCTGTTTAACCGAGTCACGCAGGGGCTTTTGAGTCACCTGATCCTGAGAGTTAACGGTAGAAACGGTCAGTACGTCAGAATTTACGCGTTGTTCGAACATAGTTCTGTCAGCTCTTTATTTCATTACGCAAGATTTTCGAAGTATGCCTCCAACGCCTCCAGCTGTTCGCTGGCATCCTCAATGGCGTTGAATGTGCGCCGAAACTGGTCATTTGGAGCGTGCTCCTGGAGATACCAGGAGACGTGTTTACGCGCAATTCGGTACCCTTTTGCCTGGCCATAGTGGTCATGCAATTCCCGAACATGCGAACAAAGCAAGCGCTTGACCTCTGCCAGAGGCAGCGGGGCAAGCAGCTCCCCAGTGTCCAGATAATGCTGGATTTCCCGAAAGATCCAGGGTCTTCCCTGAGCGGCACGTCCTATCATCAGAGCATCAGCTCCCGTATAGTCGAGCACAGCTCTGGCTTTAAGCGGGTCAGTAATGTCGCCATTCGCGATAACCGGAATGGAAACTTTCTGCTTAACTGCCCGAATGCTGTCGTATTCAGCTTCACCGTTGAACAAACAGGCGCGAGTGCGTCCATGAATGGTCAGGGCCTGAATGCCACAGTCTTCGGCCAGTTGGGCAATCTCTACGCAGTTACGGTGTTCCGGCGACCAACCCGTGCGAATCTTCAACGTAACAGGAACGTCCACTGCGCTGACAACCGCCGTCAGGATTGACTTCACCTGGTCGGGGTATTGCAGAAGGGCTGAACCTGCAAGCTTGCGATTCACCTTTTTGGCCGGGCAACCCATATTGATATCAATAATCTGGGCGCCACTTTCCACGTTAATACGCGCGGCATCTGCCATTTCTTCAGGCACGCTTCCGGCAATTTGCACGGTGCGGATACCTGGTTCATCCACGTGCACCATCCGAAGGCGGGACTTGTCGCTTTCCCAAACCTGCGGGTTAGACGACATCATCTCGGAAACGGTTAATCCTGCTCCCATCTCGTAGCACAGCGTCCTGAACGGCCGGTCGGTAATACCTGCCATTGGGGCTGCGATCAGGCGATTTCTGAGCTGGTGGTGTCCGATGCGCATGAGTTAAGAAATGACCATACTGTGACTGCAAGGCGGCGTATATTACGCATTTTTTGCACGAGATGAAAGGCCAAACTTTGAACAATCCTCTGTTGTAGATCAAGGAATCGCCAGTCATTCTTTTGGGATAAGATTATTCGCTATTTAAATCATTGTGTTATGAATAAATGAACATTTTGTGGGCGCTTACAATTTCCCGTAACTTCTCATCATTTCTGAATAAATGGATCAATTGTTCGGGATAATCTGCTGCTATAAGCAGCAGATTATGGCGCTTCTTTGCGATCTGCGTCGCATTTCAGCACAGGATATCAACGTAAAAAATCGACTTATTCAACAACCAGACGGCCATGAAGCCGCTGAACCGGGCGGCTGTTTTCGTGGTGCAGAGTGTGAGTAAATTTTTGCAGCTGTTCAGCAGAGACGGTCAGCGGATGCTTGAGGACCAGCCACGTTACCCCTTCTGAACACGGTGGGGTGGTCAGAGAGCCGCTAAAACGCCAGTAAGTTTTATCCGCGGGCAGTAATTTATTCATATCAAGGGTTGGCTTAATCGTGACGTTCTGGTCAACCTGTCCCGGCATCACGCCCCAGAGTTTATCCAGTTCAGTGTTTGCAGCGCCCTGATCGAACATAACGGCAACGACCGTCAGTTCGCCGTCAGCGTTTTTATGGACCAGATGCATTTCCATTGCGTATTTTTTACCGTGCACCGTGTTTTCGGATGGTGCATGGAAATGGAACTGCTGTAACGTCCAGCGCTGTTTATCAAGCGTGATGCTGTCGCGTGTATCGGCATTTTCACTCGCCTGGATAGTATGGCCGTTATTTGTCAGAATGACCGGGCCGTCGATATAGTGCGTTTCCAGCGGAGAGATGTGGGCTTTGACCGTGTTATCTATGTTGACCGGCGACTGATACATTCCGCTTTTACACGTCTTGTACGCCTCGTCCAGTTCGCCCCAGTGTTCCGGTGCGCCTTCTCCTTGATAGCTCCAGTGTGATGCGTAAGCCGTAGCCGAAATCATGCTCAGCGCCAGCAGCGCTGCCTTGCCTGAAATGTGTTTCATCATATTCTTCCTGTGAATTTTATTATCCAAATCAATAATTAACATTGTGATTTGTGGGGTTATTTTATCGAAGAAAGGAAGAAGGCGGGAGAAAAAACCGAAGGGAAAAGGCGTGGTCAGACGACCACGCCAAACGCTTATTTTTTACGACCGGTGATGCGACACCACTCTTCTTTCTCGACCACCGGGTCGAGCGCAAAGAGATCGGCGTAGGCTTCACAGACGCTGTCTGCCTGGCTGGCAAGGATACCGGACAGGCCCAGCAGACCGCCTTCAACCGGCAGCACGCTGATTAACGGCGCCAGCTCGCGTAATGGGCCAGCCAGGATATTCGCGACCACCACATCGGCTTTCATCGCCTCTGGCTGTGCATCGGGCAGATACAGTTCAAGGCGATCGGAAACGCCATTACGCTCGGCGTTATCACGGCTGGCCTGAATCGCCTGCGGATCGATGTCGATCCCGATGGCTTTTGCCGCGCCCAGTTTCAGTGCTGCGATAGCAAGGATCCCGGATCCGCAACCGAAGTCGATCACGGTTTTGCCTTCCAGATCCAGGCCATCCAGCCATTGCAGGCACAGGGAGGTTGTCGGGTGGGTACCGGTGCCGAACGCCAGACCCGGATCCAGCATCACGTTGACGGCGTTTTCATCGGGCACTTCACGCCAGCTTGGGCAGATCCACAGACGCTGACCAAACTGCATCGGATGGAAGTTGTCCATCCACTCGCGTTCCCAGTCTTTGTCTTCCAGCTGTTCAATTTTATGCGCGAAACCCGCGCCCAGCAGCGGATGGTTTTCCAGAATCGCCACGACCTCTTTCATATCGGTTTCTGCATCGAACAGGCCGATAACGTCCGTATCACCCCACAGGCGCGTTTCGCCTGGCAGCGGCTCAAAGACCGGCGTGTCATGCGTGTCCTGGAAGGTGATAGAGACCGAACCGGCCTCCATCAGCGCATCACTCAGTTCTTCGGCGTTCGCGCCGGTTGTGTTCAGTTTTAATTGGATCCACGGCATGGCAAAACTCTTTATTTGTCAGTAGAAATCAGGGCAGTTTGTGGCACCGGTCGACCAAAACGGTTTCCCACCACAAACGCCAGTAAACTTAACAGTAACGAAGGCACGATCGGATGGAAGCCCAGATACTGAATTTTAAACGTAGCGAGAACGGCATACAGGACGCCCCCGACAATCATGCCGCTTAATGCACCCGCGGCATTCGCGCGTTCCCAGTACAGCCCCAGCACCAGCGGCCACAGGAAAACGGCCTCCAGCCCGCCAAAGGCGAGCAGGTTTAGCCAGATGATCATCTCCGGTGGACGCCACGCGGCCAGCAGCAGTAACGCCCCCAGCACCAGGGTAATCACCGCCGACATACGCTTGAGGCGTCGCTCATTTTCGACCTGTTCAGGGCGCAAATTCAGATAGAGATCTTTAATGATCGTAGCGGAACTTTGCAGCAACTGAGCGTTGATGGTCGACATAATGGCCGCCATGGGTGCGGCGAGGAAAATCCCGGCGGCAAACGGCGGAAGCACTTTCACCATCAGGGTCGGAATGACCAGATCCGGTACGGTAAGGTCAGGGATCACCGCGCGGCCCAGCGCGCCCGCCAGGTGCATACCAAACATCAGGATCGCCACCACAATTGTCCCGATAATGATCCCGCGGTGCACCGCTTTGCTGTCTTTATATGAGATGCAGCGCACGGCAGTATGCGGCAGGCCAATCACGCCAAAGCACACCAGCACCCAGAACGAGGTCATAAAGGTTGGAGAGAGGATGTCATCCGCCCCCTGCGGCGAGACCAGTTTCGGATCGATCGCTTCCAGGGTTTCAACCGCATGGCTCAGGCCCCCTGCGGCATGCACGATACCCACCAGCAGAACGAGAGTGCCAATGAGCATCACCATCCCCTGCATCGTGTCGTTGAGTACGCTGGCGCGGAACCCGCCAAACGCGGTATACAGCGCGATACTCACACCGAAAATGACCAGGCCCGTCTCATAGGGGATACCGGCTGCCGTCTCCAGCAGACGTGCGCCGCCGATAAACTGCACCGTCATTGCGCCAATAAACGCCACCAGCAGACTCAGGCTTGCCAGCCATACCAGCAAGCGACTCTGATAGCGGGCAAACAGCATATCGTTCAGCGTTACGGCATTGTAGCGACGGGCCAGAATGGCAAACTTTTTACCCAATATGCCCAGAGAGAGCCAAATGGCAGGCAGCTGGATCATGGCCAGCAGTACCCAGCCCAGCCCGTACTTATAAGCGGCGCCCGGGCCACCGATAAACGAGCTGGCGCTGATGTAAGTAGCGGTCAGCGTCATGGCCAGCACGACGCCACCCATTGAGCGGCTCCCGAGGAAATACTCGTTCAGAAAGGTGCCGGTCGAACGTTTACGCATCGCATAAACCGACAGGCCAAACACCAGGAACAGGTAAGCGATAAGGGGCAGAATGACTTCAAGCTGCATCATCGTCCTCCAGTGAAATATCGCGATAGATGAATTTCACCATCGCCCAGCACAGCAGGATAAACATCAGCGGCAGCAGCAGGCAGGCCATTTCAAACCAGTGCGGGAGGCCGGTAATGCCAATCGCCGAATCAGGTAAGTAAGCAGTTACTAACCATGCGGCGAGATAGAGAAGGGTCAGCCACAGCGCCCAGCGCGCTTCTTTATGGGCCTGAACAAAACGTTTGTCCATTTTTTGTCCCTTGTGGATGAAGAAAGCGGGGATTGTACATGATGGGGCTTAGCGATCCCCAGAAATAAAAAAGGCCGGATAATCCGGCCTTTTAGCAACACTGATCTCTTACTTCTCGTTCAGACCGAGTTTTTTCTCCAGGTAGTGGATGTTAGTCCCACCATTCTGGAAGTGCTCGTCGCTCATAATGCGCATCTGGAGATCAACGTTGGTTTTGATCCCGTCGATGATCAGCTCCTGAAGGGCGTTCTTCATGCGGGCAATGGCCACGTCACGGTTTTCGCCGTAGCAGATCAGCTTACCGATCATTGAGTCATAGTACGGCGGTACGGTGTAACCGGCGTAGATATGGGACTCCCAGCGCACACCAAAGCCACCCGGCGCGTGGAAACGCGTGATTTTACCCGGGCTTGGCAGGAAGGTGTTCGGGTCTTCGGCGTTGATACGGCACTCTACCGCATGGCCTTTAACCACAACTTCTTCCTGTTTGATGGACAGCGGCTGACCGGCTGCGATACGCAGCTGTTCTTTAATCAGGTCAACGCCGGTGATCATTTCGGTAACCGGGTGTTCAACCTGAATACGGGTGTTCATCTCAATGAAGTAGAACTCGCCGTTTTCGAACAGGAACTCAAAGGTACCCGCCCCGCGATAGCCGATATCGACACACGCTTTGGCGCAACGCTCACCGATGTAGCGACGCAGTTCCGGCGTAATGCCCGGCGCTGGCGCTTCTTCGACGACTTTCTGGTGACGACGCTGCATGGAGCAGTCACGTTCTGCCAGATAGATCGCGTTACCCTGACCGTCAGCCAGCACCTGAATTTCGATGTGGCGTGGGTTTTCCAGGTATTTTTCCATGTACACCATGTCATTGCTGAAAGCCGCTTTCGCTTCCGCTTTGGTCATGGAGATGGACTGCGCCAGTTCAGCATCGCTGCGTACAACGCGCATACCGCGACCGCCGCCGCCGCCGGACGCTTTGATGATCACCGGGTAGCCAATGCGTTTAGCATGGGCGCGGTTAGCATCCATATCGTCGGTCAGCGGGCCGTCAGAGCCCGGTACGGTTGGCACGCCAGCTTTTTTCATCGCGGTGATGGCAGACACTTTGTCACCCATCAGGCGAATGGTGTCAGCTTTCGGGCCAATGAAGATAAAGCCAGAGCGTTCAACCTGCTCAGCAAAGTTGGCGTTCTCAGAGAGGAAACCATAACCCGGGTGAATCGCGACCGCGCCAGTGATTTCGGCGGCGCTGATGATCGCCGGGATGTTCAGATAGCTTTTTACGGACGGAGCCGGACCGATACAGACCGTCTCATCCGCCAGCAATACGTGTTTTAAATCGCGATCCGCGCTTGAATGCACGGCCACGGTCTTGATGCCCAGTTCTTTACAGGCACGAAGAATACGCAGTGCAATCTCGCCACGGTTGGCGATAACAATTTTATCCAGCATGTTCGCCTCGTTACTCGATGACGACCAGCGGCTCGTCAAATTCTACCGGCTGACCACTTTCGACCAGGATCGCTTTCACAGTACCTGATTTGTCTGCTTCGATCTGGTTCATCATTTTCATGGCTTCAACGATGCACAGGGTATCGCCTACGTTGACTTTCTGACCCACTTCGATGAACGCCTTCGCGTCCGGGCTCGGGGTGCGGTAGAAAGTACCAACCATTGGGGAACGTACGATGTGACCACTGATTTCTGTTGCAGCCGCAGGTGCCGCTTCTGCTGCCGCTGGCGCAACGGCTGCGGAGAGCGCAGGCTGCTGCACTGGCGCAGCATAAGCTTGCTGCATTACCGGGAAGCTAGCGGCTGGGGCTGCACGGCTGATGCGTACAGACTCTTCGCCTTCAGAAATTTCCAGTTCGGAGATGCCTGATTCTTCAACCAGCTCGATCAGTTTTTTAATCTTACGAATATCCATGAGTGGGTTCCGTACTCTTGTTTAGTGTGATTGTGACAAGCGTTTTACCGCTGTCTGTAAAGCGTATGAATAGCCGTCTGCACCCAGCCCACAAATCACGCCAGCGGCGATATCTGACAGGTAGGAGTGGTGGCGGAACGGCTCTCGGGCGTGCACGTTACTCAGGTGAATCTCGATAAACGGGATACTCACCGCGAGCAGTGCGTCGCGTATAGCAACACTGGTGTGCGTAAACGCGGCCGGATTGATCAGGATATAGTCCACAGTGTCTTTAGCCTGATGAATACGGTCGATGATTGCGTACTCCGCGTTAGACTGAAAATGGTCCAAATCCACATTCAGCGACGCTGCTTCCGTACTCAGACGGTTAACAATTTCGCTCAATGTTAGCGTGCCGTACTTCTCTGGCTCACGGGTGCCGAGCATGTTCAGGTTCGGTCCGTTTAAAACTAAAATTTGGAATTTATCAGCCATTATGCCGCTATCTCCTGCGATTTTCGGGTAAAAAACAACATATACCCTCAAAGCGCAATTGTCACCCTTTCAGAGGCCTAAAACCCCTGTCCGGAAAACCGAAGTCGCACATTATAACGATTTCGTAGCATTTGGCAGCTAAATACTGGTCTTATCAGGGAAGATTATCAACCGCTATCCGAAAAAGATTCGCGGTTGATAAATAATCTGCGGGAAAACGCACAGTTTCGTGAACTATCGCAACCACTGGCGGAACTTCTTGTAACGCCACGCTAAAAGGGCCAGGGCCAGCAGGGCGTAGATGACCGGCTGAGGGGATAAAATCTTCACCGACCACAGGTAATGAATAGGGGCGAGGATCGCGACAAGATAGACGAAGTTATGCAGTAGTTGCCAGCGTCGACCCAGTTTTCGCTGCGCATACTGCGTGGATGTCAGCGTCAGCGCCAGTAAAACCAGCCAGCTTACGATACCCAGCGTCAGATAGGGACGCGTCACCAGTTCGCTGCCAAGGAGTGCCAGGTTGTTAATGCCCAGTTCCAGCAGGGCGTAGCTGGTGAGATGCAGCGTTGCCCAGGCGAAACACCATAGCCCTAAAAGCCGACGGGTGCGTATCAATAATGGCTGTTTAGCGTAGCGCGCCAGCGGTGAGACGAGCAAGGTCGCCAGCAAAAATTTCAGAGCCATCCGACCCGTAAAATGCTGAATATCTTTCGCCGGATCGGCACTGAACTGTCCCTGGCTGGCTGCCCAGAAGAGCCAGATAAAGGGGAGAAATCCGGCTAAATGCAGGAGTACCTTCAGCCAGGTTATCTGCTTTGCCGTTAAACGCACTTAGAAGTTCTCCCGTAAGTTCAGACCACGGTAGAGGGATGCCACCTCATCCGCATAGCCGTTAAATAGCAGCGTTGGCTGGCGTTTAACATCCAGCGCGCCGCCGGAACCGATAAAACGTTCTGTTGCCTGCGACCAGCGCGGATGGTCAACGTGCGGGTTAACGTTGGCAAAAAAACCATACTCGTCAGGCGCTGCCAGGTTCCAGGTGGTGGGGGGGCGTTCACGGGTGAGCTTAATGCTGACGATCGATTTGATGCCCTTGAAACCGTATTTCCACGGTACGGTCAGGCGAATGGGCGCCCCGTTTTGCGGCGGCAGCGCTTTGCCATAAACCCCGACGGTGAGCAGCGTAAGCGGATGCATGGCTTCGTCGAGACGTAAACCTTCAACGTAGGGATACTCCAGCCCGCCGCCGATAAACCGATCCTTCTGGCCTGGCATCTCGTCCGGGGCATAGCGCGTCTGGAAAGAAACATACTTCGCGTTGCTGGTGGGCTCAACCAGCGCCAGCAGTTTATGCAAAGGGAAACCTACCCACGGCACCACCATCGACCAGGCTTCCACACAGCGCATACGGTAAATGCGTTCTTCAAGGGGGAAGCGGGTGGTGAGGTCATGATGATCCAGCGTCAGCGGTTTTGCCACCTCGCCATCTATCTTCAGCGTCCAGGGATCGGTTTTCATGCTCCCGGCGTTGGCGGCAGGATCGGCCTTATCAAGACCAAACTCATAGAAGTTGTTATAGCCGGTGACTTTATCTTCCGGCGTCAGCGTCAGTTTATTCTGCCACTGTGCCGGTTTGGTGAAGTCAAGCGGTGCGCCGGAGGGGGCTTTCGGGCGATCGTTGCCCTTAAACCAGTCGAGCAGATCGGCATGGGCCGCAGGGGTGAGCGTCAGGGCAGTGGCGCTGATGCCAAGCATTTTCAGGATCTGGCGGCGCTGTAGCATAAAGACAGATTCAGACGTTACGTCGGCTTCCGTCAGTTTTCGGGTTTTCATGGCATCCTCCGTCAGGCGTTTTTCTAAGCATGACGGAGGAGGAGGGTTAGCGCGAATATGTCACGAAAATTTGAAGATTAGGCGATTTTAACCAGCGCACGACCGTGGAACTGGTTGTCCATGATTTTATTGGCGAACTCTGGCGCCTGGCTCAGGGTGATCTCAGTGGCGCTCTGCTCATAGAATGAGGCTGGCAGATCCTGCACCAGACGTTCCCAGGCCTCAGCCCGCCGCTCGGCTGGGCTCATGACCGAATCGACACCCTGAAGACGCACGTTACGCAGAATAAATGGCATCACCGTCGTCGGCAGGGCAAAACCACCCGCCAGACCACAGGCCGCCACGCAGCCGCCGTAATTCATTTGCGCCAGCACCTTCGCCAGCACTTTGTCGCCGACGGTATCTACTGCGCCAGCCCAGATCTGTTTTTCCAGCGGGCGGGTCTCGGCGAATTCGTCGCGGCTCAGAATACGGCTTGCGCCCAGCTGACGTAGATAATCATGCGTACTTTCGCGGCCAGAGACGGCGGCGACCTGATACCCCAGCTTGTGCAGCAGCGTGACGGCCGTGCTGCCCACGCCGCCGCTGGCGCCGGTGACGACAATTTCGCCCGAGTCAGGACGAATCCCGGCCTCTTCCAGCGCCATCACGCACAGCATGGCGGTGAAGCCTGCCGTGCCGATGATCATCGCCTTACGACCGTCCAGGCCTTTCGGCATCGGGACCAGCCAGTCACCTTTGACGCGCGCCTGTGCTGCCAGTCCGCCCCAGTGGTTTTCACCTACGCCCCAGCCGGTGAGCAGCACCTGCTGTCCGGCGTGAAAACGCGGATCTTCACTGGTATGCACGCGGCCTGCAAAGTCGATTCCTGGCACCATCGGGAAATTTCGGATGATTTTACCTTTTCCCGTAATCGCCAGTGCATCCTTATAGTTCAGGCTGGACCAGTCGATATCTACGGTCACGTCGCCCTCCGGCAGGCGGTTCTCCTCAATGGCTTGCACCGAGGCAACGGTTTTGCCGTCCTGCTGTTCTAAGATCAAAGCCTGCATACAGGGTCCTCACTAGGTTTGATGATGGGAAAATATGTCCTGATGACTATACTCGCTCAATGAAACGCAGTGCCGATTTAACGCAATAAATTGCCAGATACACCAGGTTTGGTAGTATGTCGCATTTAAAATGCAAGTTAGTGCTCACTTGCCCCCCTTCAACCCACGGAGTAATCTCAAGGATGCGATTAACGACGAAGTTCTCAGCTTTTATTACCTTGCTGACGGGGCTGACCATATTTGTCACGCTAATCGGCTGCTCGCTGAGCTTTTACAATGCCATCCAGGATAAGCTGGTTAACCGGGTTGAATCGGTTGCATCGGTTATCGACACTCGCCTGATAACGTCCTCCTTCCCGGCGCTTTCGCGTGAGCTGGATGAGTTAATGGTGCCTGTGGATATAGTGCAGATCGACATTAAACAGGGGAAGCAGACCGTTTTCAGCCATACCCGCCAGGGCAGCTATCGTCCTGCCGGCACGGTAGATCAGTATCGGGACGTCACGGTTAATTCACTTAAACATCCGGGTATGACAATTCATCTGATGTACCAGGATCCGATGAGCAACTATTTACGCTCGCTTATGACCACCGCGCCCTTAACCATCGCCGTTGCTTTTATCGTACTGCTGATTTTCCTCGCCGTTCGCTGGCAGCGTCGTCAACTTTCCGGCCAGGAACTGCTGGAAACACGCTCCGTGCGGATACTGAATGGCGAGCGGGGTCCGCAGGTGCGGGGATCGGTTTATGAATGGCCATCACGCACCAGTAGCGCCCTGGACGTGCTGCTCTCCGAAATCCAGTTTGCCAGCGATCAGCGTAGCCGTATGGACACGTTGATTCGCTCTTATGCCGCGCAGGATAACAAAACGGGCCTCAACAACCGTCTCTTCTTTGATAATCAGCTGGCTACGCTTCTTGATGACCCCGAAAAGGTGGGTACGCATGGCGTGGTAATGATGATTCGCCTGCCCGACTTCGATCTGCTCCGTGATACCTGGGGTCAGCGCGTGGCGGAAGAGAACCTCTTTACGCTGATTAACCTGCTGTCCACCTTTATTATGCGCTACCCCGGCGCGTTACTGGCACGCTACCACCGCAGCGACTTTGCCGTCTTGCTGCCGCATCGCACCTTAAAGGAATCCGAGAGTATCGCCAGTCAGCTGCTGAAAGCCGTCGATGCGCTGCCCCAGAGCAAAATGCTCGACAGAGACGACATGGTGCATATAGGCATCTGTGCCTGGCGCGGCGGTCAGTCGACGGAGCAGGTGATGGAACATGCGGAAGCGGCAACGCGTAACGCCGTATTGCAGGGGGCGAACGGCTGGGCGGTCTATGATGATACGCTGCCGGAGAAAGGGCGCGGCAACGTGCGCTGGCGAACCCTGATTGAACAGATGCTGAGCCGGGGCGGACCGCGCATCTATCAAAAACCGGCGGTCATGAAGAGTGGTCATGTCCATCATCGTGAGCTGATGTGCCGTATTTTTGATGGCACCGAAGAGGTTATCTCCGCAGAATATCTGCCCATGGTGTTGCAATTCGGATTGTCCGAAGAGTATGACCGTCAGCAAATCACCCGCCTCATTCCGTTTTTATCGTACTGGCCTGAAGAAAATCTGGCTTTACAGGTGACCGTCGAATCGCTGATCCGTCCGCGCTTTCAGCGCTGGTTACGTGACACGTTAATGCAATGCGAAAAATCGCAACGCAAACGCATTATTTTTGAACTTGCAGAGGCAGATGTAGGTCAACACATCAGCCGGTTGCGCCCGGTGGTGCGTTTAATCAATGCGCTTGGGGCTCGCGTGGCGGTAACCCAGGCGGGTCTGACGCTGGTGAGCACCAGCTGGATCAAAGAGCTGGATGTTGAATTATTGAAGCTGCATCCGGGTCTGGTAAGGAATATTGAAAAACGCACGGAAAACCAGCTGCTGGTACAAAGCCTGGTGGAAGCGTGCAAAGGAACGCAAACGCAAGTATTTGCCACAGGCGTACGTTCACGAAGTGAATGGCAGATGTTGACAGAGCGCGGCGTGACGGGCGGTCAGGGGGATTTTTTTGCCGCCTCTCAGCCGCTTGACACCAATGTGAAAAAATATTTGCAAAGATACTCTGTTTGACCTGCCGTTTACTTTGTTTTCACGTAGAATATCGCGCCTGTAGCTTTGAGTAAGACGAGCATAAAAGCCAGTGAACGACCTTTAATGGGTTACAAGTGAAAGTGAGGGACGCTGCTGTTTACTCAGCCCTGAGGGATTCAGGGGATGAATTTGTAACAAAGGAAACGTGCTGCACTAATTTTCACCGTAGCAGACGATTTTTGCGCCTTGTCGCTGCTGCGTGTGGTTGGTAAAGTAAGCGGATTTTGTTTTCCGCCCCAGCTTTCAGGATTATCCCTTAGTATGTTGAAAAAATTTCGTGGCATGTTTTCCAATGACCTGTCCATTGACCTGGGTACCGCGAATACCCTTATTTATGTAAAAGGACAAGGCATCGTATTGAATGAGCCTTCCGTTGTGGCCATTCGTCAGGATCGTGCCGGCTCGCCAAAAAGCGTGGCCGCAGTAGGTCATGATGCGAAGCAGATGCTGGGCCGTACGCCGGGCAACATCGCCGCGATCCGCCCAATGAAAGACGGCGTTATTGCTGACTTCTTCGTGACCGAAAAAATGCTTCAGCACTTCATCAAGCAGGTTCACAGCAACAGCTTCATGCGCCCAAGCCCGCGCGTGCTGGTGTGTGTGCCGGTTGGCGCGACCCAGGTTGAACGCCGTGCAATCCGTGAATCTGCTCAGGGTGCCGGTGCGCGTGAAGTCTTCCTGATTGAAGAACCGATGGCTGCGGCAATTGGTGCGGGTCTGCCGGTTTCTGAAGCAACCGGTTCTATGGTGGTGGATATCGGTGGCGGTACCACTGAAGTGGCCGTTATCTCCCTGAACGGCGTGGTGTACTCCTCTTCCGTGCGTATCGGCGGCGACCGTTTCGACGAAGCTATCATCAATTACGTTCGCCGTAACTACGGCTCTCTGATCGGTGAAGCGACCGCAGAGCGCATCAAGCACGAAATCGGTTCTGCCTACCCGGGTGATGAAGTGCGCGAGATCGAAGTTCGCGGTCGTAACCTGGCGGAAGGCGTGCCACGCGGATTCACCCTGAACTCCAACGAAATCCTGGAAGCGTTGCAGGAGCCACTGACCGGTATCGTGAGCGCGGTGATGGTTGCGCTGGAACAGTGCCCGCCAGAGCTAGCCTCCGATATTTCCGAGCGCGGTATGGTTCTGACCGGTGGTGGTGCGCTGCTGCGTAACCTCGACCGCCTGTTAATGGAAGAGACAGGTATTCCTGTCGTAGTTGCAGAAGATCCACTGACTTGCGTCGCCCGTGGTGGTGGCAAGGCGTTGGAAATGATCGACATGCACGGCGGCGACTTGTTTAGCGAAGAGTAGTCGGGTGTGAGAGGGTAGCAATTTGCTACCCTTTCTCTCTGACGCGAGAATACGCATAGCCTATGAAGCCAATTTTTAGCCGTGGCCCGTCGCTACAGTTTCGCCTGATCCTGGCGGTTCTGGTTGCGCTCGGGGTCATTATTGCCGATAGCCGCCTCGGTACGTTCAGCCAGATCCGAACGTACATGGATACCGCCGTCAGTCCTTTCTACTTTATTTCAAATGGTCCCCGTGAACTGCTCGACTCCGTGTCGCAAACGCTCTCATCGCGTGACCAGCTCGAACTCGAAAACCGTGCGTTACGCCAGGAATTGCTGCTGAAAAACAGCGAGCTGCTGATGCTGGGGCAATATAAGCAGGAAAACGCACGCCTGCGTGAACTGCTTGGCTCGCCGCTGCGCCAGGATGAACAGAAAATGGTCACCCAGGTGATCTCCACCGTAAACGATCCGTACAGCGATCAGGTGGTGATTGATAAAGGCAGCGTGAACGGCGTATACGAAGGTCAGCCTGTCATCAGCGATAAAGGCGTCGTGGGCCAGGTTGTGGCGGTTGCCAAACTGACCAGCCGCGTGCTGCTGATTTGCGATGCCACCCATGCACTGCCGATTCAGGTGCTGCGTAACGATATTCGCGTGATTGCCGCCGGTAACGGCTGCACGGACGATCTGCAACTGGAACATCTGCCCGCCAACACGGATATCCGCGTGGGCGACGTGCTAGTGACGTCCGGTCTGGGCGGTCGTTTCCCTGAGGGCTACCCGGTTGCGGTTGTCTCTTCCGTGAAGCTCGACACTCAGCGTGCCTACACCGTGATTCAGGCGCGTCCAACGGCCGGCTTGCAGCGTTTGCGCTACCTGCTGCTGCTATGGGGCGCCGATCGTAACGGAGCTAACCCGATGACCCCGGAAGATGTGCATCGCGTGGCGAATGAACGCCTGATGCAGATGATGCCGCAGGTACTGCCTGCGCCGGATGCGATGGGACCACCTGCACCCGTACCGGCTCCGGCGACGGGGTTAACGCAGCCGCTGCCGGATGCGCCGCCACCGCCGCAAGTCTCGGGTGGAGGGCAGTAGTGGCCAGTTATCGTAGCCAGGGGCGCTGGGTAATCTGGCTCTCATTCCTCGTTGCACTGTTGCTGCAAATTATGCCCTGGCCGGACGACATTCTTGTTTTCCGGCCAAACTGGGTATTGCTCATTTTGCTCTACTGGATCCTTGCCCTGCCGCACCGCGTAAATGTCGGCACAGGTTTTGTGATGGGTGCCATACTGGATCTTATCAGTGGCTCTACGCTTGGCGTCCGCGCCTTATCCATGAGCATTATTGCGTATCTCGTCGCACTCAAATTCCAGCTCTTTCGTAACCTTGCGCTCTGGCAACAGGCGCTGGTGGTGATGTTGTTGTCGCTCGCTGCGGATATCGTTGTTTTCTGGGCAGAGTTTTTAGTGATCAACGTCTCTTTCCGACCGGAAGTGTTCTGGAGTAGTGTAGTAAACGGTGTGCTCTGGCCGTGGCTGTTCCTGCTGATGCGTAAAATTCGCCAGCAGTTTGCCGTGCAATAAAAGGTTTCTATGACGTCTTTGTATCTTGCCTCCGGTTCTCCGCGTCGCCAGGAACTGCTCTCGCAGTTGGGTGTCTCCTTCGAACGCATCGTTACCGGTATTGAAGAAAAACGTGCTGAGGGTGAAAGCGCTCAGCAGTATGTCTCTCGTCTGGCGCGTGAAAAAGCGCAGGCGGGCGTGGCATGCGTGCCGCGTGACTTACCGGTGCTGGGTGCGGATACCATTGTCATTCTCAATGGTGAGGTGCTTGAGAAACCCCGCGACGCAGACCATGCGGCGCGGATGCTGCGTAACATGTCCGGACAAACCCATCAGGTGATGACGGCGGTAGCGCTGGCAGACAGCCAGTACGCTCTGGATTGCCTTGTGGTAACGGAAGTGACGTTCAGAGTACTCACCGACGAGGAGATCGCCGGCTATATCGCCAGCGGTGAACCTATGGATAAAGCAGGTGCATACGGTATTCAAGGGTTGGGTGGCTGTTTTGTCAGGAAGATAAATGGCAGCTATCACGCCGTAGTCGGCTTACCGCTGGTGGAAACGTATGAGTTGCTGAGCAATTTTAACTCACTGCGTGAGGGAAGGGATAATTATGACGGCTGAATTGTTGGTAAACGTAACGCCATCGGAAACCCGTGTGGCCTACATTGATGGTGGCATTCTTCAGGAAATTCATATTGAGCGTGAAGCGCGACGCGGAATCGTAGGCAATATCTACAAAGGTCGTGTCAGTCGTGTCCTGCCGGGTATGCAGGCGGCTTTTGTAGATATTGGGCTCGATAAGGCGGCGTTTTTACATGCCTCCGATATCATGCCGCACACCGAATGTGTGGCAGGCGAAGAGCAAAAGCAGTTTGCCGTGCGCGACATCTCTGAGCTGGTGCGTCAGGGCCAGGATCTGATGGTGCAGGTGGTAAAAGATCCGCTGGGCACTAAAGGCGCGCGTCTGACCACCGACATCACCCTGCCTTCACGCTACCTGGTGTTTATGCCGGGGGCGTCGCACGTCGGCGTGTCACAGCGTATTGAGAGCGAAAGCGAGCGTGAGCGCCTGAAAAAGGTGGTCAGCGCCTACTGCGACGAGCAGGGCGGGTTTATTATCCGTACCGCGGCGGAAGGGATCAGCGAAGAAGATCTCGCCTCGGATGCGGCCTACCTGAAGCGCGTCTGGACCAAAGTGATGGAGCGTAAAAAACGCAACCAGACCCGCTACCGGCTGTACGGTGAGCTGGCGCTCGCTCAGCGCGTATTACGTGATTTCGCCGACGCCCAGCTTGACCGCATCCGCGTGGACTCCCGTCTGACGTACGAAGCCTTACTGGAGTTCACCGCCGAGTACATCCCGGAAATGCCGGGTCTGCTGGAGCATTACACCGGACGCCAGCCGATATTTGACCTCTATGACGTTGAAAACGAAATCCAGCGTGCGCTGGAGCGTAAGGTTGAGCTGAAATCGGGTGGCTATCTGATCATCGATCAAACCGAAGCGATGACCACCGTCGATATCAACACCGGCGCGTTTGTCGGCCATCGCAACCTCGATGACACCATCTTCAACACCAACATCGAAGCGACGCAGGCCATCGCGCGTCAGCTTCGCCTGCGTAATCTGGGCGGCATTATCATCATCGACTTTATCGATATGAACAATGAAGATCACCGCCGTCGCGTGCTGCACTCTCTGGAGCAGGCGCTGAGTAAGGACCGCGTGAA
The DNA here is from genome assembly GCF_036936505.1 of Enterobacter sp. JJBC. Lineage (NCBI taxonomy): Bacteria > Pseudomonadati > Pseudomonadota > Gammaproteobacteria > Enterobacterales > Enterobacteriaceae > Enterobacter > Enterobacter sp. JJBC. The sequence continues at coordinate 4,339,387 of NZ_CP136935.1, read as the reverse complement.
AACCAGCATCAATGGCTTCTCGCAGCTCGGTCTTGTGGAAATGACCCGGAAACGGACCCGCGAAAGCGTGGAACATGTCCTGTGTAATGAGTGTCCAACCTGCCATGGACGCGGAACGGTAAAGACGGTGGAGACGGTCTGCTACGAGATCATGCGTGAAATTGTCCGTGTCCATCATGCCTACGACTCAGACCGTTTTCTGGTCTATGCTTCCCCTGCGGTGGCGGAGGCCCTGAAAGGGGAAGAGTCGCACGCGCTGGCGGAAGTGGAAATCTTTGTCGGCAAACAGGTAAAAGTGCAAATTGAGCCGCTCTATAACCAGGAGCAGTTTGACGTCGTCATGATGTAAACGCAGTTCGCTGCGAGATTTAAGGCTGACAAGGAGAGACGCGTGAGGCGATTGCCGGGGATTTTACTGCTTACAGGGGCAACGCTGGTCGTGATTGTCGCGTTGCTCGTGAGCGGGCTGCGTCTCGCCTTGCCGCATCTGGACAGCTGGCGTCCGCAGATACTGGCAAAAATCGAATCCGCCACCGGCCTGCCGGTGGACGTGAGTCATATCGAGGCAAGCTGGCAGAACTTTGGCCCGACGCTAGATGCGCGGGATATCCGCGCCAGCCTGAAAGATGGCGGCCACCTCAAAATCAAACGCGTCACCCTGGCGCTGGATGTCTGGCAAAGCCTGCTGCATCTGCGCTGGCAGTTTCGCGATCTCACCTTCTGGCAACTTCAGCTGATGACTAACACGCCGCTGCAAAGCGGCGACAGCGATCGAGGGCTGGAAACCAGCCGTATCAGCGATCTGTTCCTGCGGCAGTTCGATCATTTCGATCTGCGCGACAGCGAAGTGAGCTTTATTACTCTTTCCGGTCAGCGCGCTGAGCTGGCGATCCCACAGCTGACCTGGTTAAACGGGAAAGATCGCCACCGCGCCGAGGGGCAGGTGAATCTCTCCAGCCTGAACGGGCAGCACGGGGTTATGCAGGTGCGGATGGATCTGCGTGACGACAATGGCCTGCTGAACAACGGCAGGGTCTGGCTACAGGCGGACGACGTGGACGTGAAGCCGTGGCTCGGTGAGTGGCTACAGCAGAACATGCAGCTGGAGACCGCGCGCTTCAGCCTGGAAGGCTGGATGACGCTGACGAACGGGGCGTTCGCCAGCGGCGATATCTGGCTTAAGCAGGGGGGCGCGAGCTGGAAAGGGGAAAACCATCAGCATCAACTTTCCGTCGATAACCTCACCGCACACGTGACGCAGGATAAAGGCGGCTGGCAGTTCGCCATTCCGGATACGCGCATCTCCATGGATAACAAACCCTGGCCGCGCGGCGCGCTGACGCTGGCGTGGATGCCGGAACAGGACGTCGGCGGGATAAACGGTAAACGCAGCGACGAGCTGCGTATCCGCGCCAGTAACCTGGATCTGACGGCGATCGAAGGGCTGCGTTCAATGGCCGCAAAACTTTCACCGGAGCTGGGCGAAATCTGGCTGGCGACGCAGCCGAGCGGGCAGATAAACCGACTGGCGCTGGATATTCCGCTCCAGGCTACGGAAAAGACGCGTTTTCAGGCGGCATGGAAAAATCTCGCATGGAAACAGTGGAAATTGCTGCCGGGTGCCGAGCACTTCAGCGGTAAACTGGAAGGCAGCGTGGAAAGCGGCAGGCTGACGGCAGAAATGCAGGACGCGAAAATGCCGTACGAAACGGTCTTCCGTGCGCCACTGGAGATCGAAAAGGGAAATGCCACTCTCAACTGGCTGAAGAATGACAAAGGTTTTCAGCTCGATGGCCGCGATATTGATGTAAAAGCCAAAGCGGTACATGCCCGCGGTAATTTCCGTTATCTACAGCCTGAAGGCGATGAGCCGTGGCTGGGTATTCTGGCGGGCATCAGCACGGATGACGGTTCGCAGGCGTGGCGCTACTTCCCGGAAAACCTGATGGGGAAAGCGCTGGTGGACTATCTCAGCGGCGCTATTCAGGGCGGCCAGGCGGATAACGCCACGCTGGTCTACGGCGGCAACCCGCACCTGTTCCCGTATAAGCACAACGAAGGCCAGTTCCAGGTTCTGGTGCCGCTACGCAACGCCACCTATGCCTTCCAGCCAGACTGGCCGGCGCTGAAGAATCTGGATATTGAACTCAACTTCCTGAATGACGGCTTGTGGATGAAGACGGACAGCGTCGCGCTGGGCGGCGTAACGGCAAGCAACCTGACGGCAAACATCCCGGATTATTCCAAAGAGAAGCTGCTGATTGATGCGGATATTAAGGGGCCGGGTAAAGCGGTTGGCCCGTACTTTGAAGATACGCCGCTGAATGACTCCCTGGCAGCCACCCTTCAGCAGTTGCAGTTAGATGGCGATGTGAATGCTCGCTTACATCTGGATATCCCGCTGGACGGTGAATTGACCACCGCCAAAGGCGACGTTCGCCTTAATAACAACAGCCTCTATATCAAGCCGCTGGACAGCACCCTGAAAAACCTCAGCGGTCAGTTCAGCTTTGTTAACGGCACGCTGAAAAGTGAGCCGCTTAAAGCGACCTGGTTCAATCAACCCGTTAATATCGATTTCTCCACCACCGAGGGCGATAAAGCCTACCAGGTGGCGGTCAATATGGACGCGAACTGGCAGCCGTCACGCATGGATGTTCTGCCGAAGCCGATTGAGAATGCGGTGGACGGTGCGGTGTCATGGAATGGCAAGGTCGCCATCGACCTGCCTTATCATGCCGGTGCGCGCTATAACGTCGACATTACGGGCGATCTAAAAAACCTCAGCAGCCAGCTTCCCGCGCCGCTGAATAAAAAAAGCGGTGAAGCATTGCCCGTCAACGTTAAGGTTGCGGGCAACCTTAACAGCTTCGATTTAACCGGAAACGCGGGCGGAACAAACCACTTCAACAGCCGCTGGCTGCTTAACCGCAAGCTGACGCTGGACAGGGCGATCTGGACGACGGACAGCCGTACCACGCCGCCGCTGCCGGAGCAGGCGGGCGTTGAACTGAATCTCCCGCCGATGGATGGCGCAGAGTGGCTGGCACTGTTCCAGAAAGGTGTCGGGCAAAACGTCGACCAAACGGCGCAGTTCCCGCAGTCCATTACCTTGCGCACGCCTGCGCTGACGCTGGGCGGGCAGCAGTGGAACAACCTGAGTATTGTCTCCCGGCCGACGGTAAACGGCTCAAAGGTCGAGGCGCAGGGGCGTGAGATCAACGGTTCGTTGATCATGCGCGATCACGCGCCATGGCAGGCGGCTATCCGTTATCTCTATTACAATCCGACCTTTACGGCGTCTAAAGCAGAGTCGACAAGCACTTCTCCTGTCAGTGGCAATGGGACGTCGCGCGTGGATTTCAGCGGCTGGCCCGATCTCCAGCTGCGCTGCGCGGAGTGCTGGCTGTGGGGACAGAAATATGGCCGTATCGACGGTGATTTTGCCATTCAGGGAAATACGCTGAGCCTCTCTGGTGGGCTGGTGGATACCGGCTTTGGCCGCATGACTGCCGCGGGCGAATGGGTGAACAAACCGGGTGAACAACGCACCTCGCTGAAAGGCGATATTAAAGGCAATAAGCTGGACGCCGCGGCTAACTTCTTCGGCATTAGCACGCCGCTTCGCGGATCGTCCTTCGATGTGAATTACGATCTGCACTGGCGCGCTGCGCCGTGGACACCCGATGAAGCTTCGCTTAACGGCATCCTGAAAACCAACTTCGGTAAGGGTGAGATTGCCGACGTGAGCACGGGGCGCGCCGGGCAGATCCTGCGCCTGCTGAGTTTTGATGCGCTGCTGCGCAAGCTGCGCTTCGATTTCAGCGACACCTTCAGCGAAGGTTTCTACTACGATTCCATTCGCAGTACGGCGTGGATCAAAGACGGCGTTCTGCATACGGACGATACGCTGGTGGATGGCCTGGAAGCGGATATCGCCATGAAAGGCTCGGTCAACCTCGTGCGTCGCGAACTGGATATGGAAGCCGTGGTGGCGCCGGAAATATCCGCAAGCGTGGGCGTTGCGGCGGCCTTTGTGGTGAACCCGATTGTCGGTGCGGCGGTGTTTGCCGCCAGTAAAGTGCTGGGGCCGCTGTGGAGCAAGGTCTCTATTCTGCGCTATCGCATTACCGGTCCGGTCGATAAACCGCAGATTAACGAGGTGCTGCGCCAGCCGCGCAAAGAAGCACCGCAATGATTTGACGTGGGCAGGTAATTGCCTCACTCTCAATAAATACGATCTTTATACCGCCACGGGCGGCAACGAACGAGTAGCAATAGATGAGTCTGAACCTGGTAAGTGAACATTTGCTCGCAGCGAACGGCCTGAGCCATCAGGACCTGTTCTCCATTCTTGGTCAACTGACCGAACGCCGCCTCGACTACGGCGATCTCTATTTCCAGTCGAGCTATCACGAATCCTGGGTTTTAGAAGACAGCATCATTAAAGATGGCTCTTACAACATCGACCAGGGCGTCGGCGTGCGCGCCGTCAGCGGGGAGAAAACCGGTTTTGCTTATGCCGATCAGATTAGCCTCGCCGCACTTGAGCAGAGCGCGCAGGCCGCGCGCACCATTGTGCGTGATACCGGAGATGGTCGCGTGAAAACGCTGGGTGAAGTGCAGCACGCTGCGCTCTATACCAGCATCGACCCGCTGCAAAGCATGAGCCGCGAAGAGAAGCTCGACATCCTGCGTCGCGTGGACAAAGTGGCTCGCGCGGCGGATAAACGCGTGCAGGAAGTCTCTGCCAGCCTGACCGGTGTTTATGAACTGATCCTGGTGGCGGCGACGGACGGTACCCTGGCGGCGGATGTTCGCCCGCTGGTGCGTCTCTCTATCAGCGTGCAGGTTGAAGACGACGGCAAGCGCGAGCGCGGCTCAAGCGGTGGCGGCGGTCGTTTTGGCTACGACTGGTTCCTCGGCGACGTTGACGGCGAAGCGCGCGCGGATGCGTGGGCAAAAGAAGCCGTGCGCATGGCGCTGGTCAACCTGTCTGCCGTGGCGGCTCCTGCCGGTACGCTGCCGGTGGTTTTGGGCGCAGGCTGGCCTGGCGTGCTGCTGCACGAAGCGGTCGGTCACGGCCTTGAGGGTGATTTCAACCGTCGCGGGACGTCCGTATTCAGCGGTCAGATGGGGCAGCTTGTCTCCTCCGAACTGTGTACCGTGGTGGATGATGGCACCATGCTCGACCGTCGCGGCTCGATTTCTATCGACGATGAAGGCACGCCGGGCCAGTACAATGTGCTGATCGAAAACGGCGTACTGAAAGGCTACATGCAGGACAAGCTTAACGCGCGCCTGATGGGCGTAGCGCCAACGGGTAACGGCCGTCGTGAATCCTACGCGCACCTGCCGATGCCGCGCATGACCAACACCTACATGTTGCCGGGCAAATCCACGCCGCAGGAGATTATCGAATCCGTTGATTACGGGATCTTCGCGCCAAACTTTGGCGGCGGTCAGGTGGATATCACCTCCGGCAAATTTGTCTTCTCTACCTCAGAGGCGTATCTGATTGAGAAGGGCAAAGTGACCAAAGCGGTGAAGGGTGCAACCCTGATTGGCTCCGGCATTGAGGCCATGCAGCAGATTTCCATGGTCGGTAACGATCTGAAGCTGGATAACGGCGTGGGCGTTTGCGGCAAAGAGGGCCAGAGCCTGCCTGTGGGCGTCGGTCAGCCTACGCTGAAAGTAGATAATCTGACGGTGGGCGGCACGGCGTAAATTTTCCCCCGCACCCTAACCCTCTCCCCAACGGGGAGAGGGGAAAAGCCTACTCTTTCCTTCTGCCCCGCATGCCCTGAAACAGCTCCGCCACTTCCACAAAATAGTCCGTCAGATAGTTAATACAGACCTGCACCTTCAGCGGCAGCTTGTCCTTTTCCGTATAGAGCGCGTACACCGGACGCGGATCGGACTGGTAGCGCGGGAAGAGGATCTCCAGCACGCCGCTGTTGATCTCGTTGATCACCCACATCAGCGGTACGTAGGCGATCCCGGCCCCGGCCACCAGCCAGCGTGAGATGGTCATCGGATCGTTGGTGACGAAGCGGCCTTCAGGCAGCAGTTTAGTGGAAAGCCCTTCCGGCGCGATCAGTTCAAATTCGTTATCTGGCCGAACGCTGTATTCCAGCCACGAGTGGTTGCTCAGATCGGCAGGTTTCTCCGGCACGCCATACTGTGCCAGGTAGCTTTTCGAAGCGCAGACCACCATCGGCATGCTGCCCAGTCGACGCGAGAACAGGCTAGAGTCCTGCAACGCGCCAACGCGGATCACCACGTCTAACCCATCGGCAATCAGGTCCGGTGCCGGAATGCCCGTAACCAGATTAACGGTTAAACCGGGATACTCTTTCAGCATTTCCGCCGTCATGGCAGCGAGAACATTTTGTGCCATAGTTGAAGAACACCCGATACGCAGCGTGCCGATAGGCGTGTTGTTAAAGGCATAGAGCTGCTCGTGAACGTCCTGCACTTCATGCAGCATTCGACGGCAGCCCTGATAGTAAATTTTACCCGCTTCCGTCAGCCCGATGCTGCGGGTGCTGCGGTTGAGCAGCTTCACCTGAAGCTCATCTTCCAGTTTTGACACTGTCTGGCTAATGGATGAGACGCTCATTTGTAGCTGACGTGCTGCGGCGGTAAAAGAGCCTTGCTCAACCACTTTCGCAAAGACGGACATGCGTTTTAGACGTTCCATTATTCACTCTGGCTTAAAAGTGATTTAGATCACATATGATAGATAACAGCATAACAGTTACGTTAATATATTATTAATTACATAACGGCTGCGCCACTCTCGCCCGGCAATTCTTGCTCTCCTGCGGCGGCGCGAGCTTAAAAATCCAGTAACCTGCACTCTCTTTAATCAAGGTCAACATGAGTCTGTTTCCCGTTATCGTGGTGTTCGGTTTGTCGTTCCCACCGATATTTTTCGAGCTTCTTTTATCACTGGCGATCTTCTGGCTGGTGCGCAAGGTGCTGGTCCCTACCGGGATTTATGATTTCGTCTGGCATCCTGCATTGTTCAATACCGCGCTGTATTGCTGCCTGTTCTATTTAATATCGCGCATGTTTGTCTGAGGTTGATGTGAAAACGCTAACAAGAAAAATCTCCCGCACTGCCATCACTATGGCGCTGGTCATCCTGGCGTTCATCGCTATTTTTCGCGCCTGGGTTTATTACACCGAATCCCCGTGGACGCGCGATGCGCGTTTCAGCGCGGAGGTGGTCGCGATAGCGCCCGATGTCGCCGGTCTCATTACGGCAGTCAACGTCCACGATAACCAACTGGTGAAAAAAGATCAGGTGCTGTTCACCATCGACCAGCCGCGCTATCAAAAAGCGCTGGAAGAAGCGGAAGCCGACGTGGCGTATTACAACGCGCTGGCCTCTGAAAAACGCCGTGAAGCAGGACGCCGTAACAAGCTGGGCATCCAGGCCATGTCCCGGGAAGAGATTGACCAGTCCAATAACGTGCTGCAAACCGTGCTGCATCAGCTGGCAAAAGCGCAGGCGACGCGCGATCTGGCGAAGCTCGATCTGGAACGTACCGTTATCCGCGCCCCGTCCGATGGCTGGGTGACCAACCTCAATGTCTATGCGGGCGAGTTTATCACGCGCGGCTCTACGGCCGTGGCGCTGGTGAAACAGAACTCTTTCTACGTCCTCGCCTATATGGAAGAGACCAAGCTGGAAGGCGTGCGTCCGGGCTATCGCGCCGAAATCACGCCGCTCGGCAGCAACCGGGTCCTGAAGGGAACCGTGGACAGCGTGGCCGCGGGGGTGACCAACTCCAGCAGTACCAATGATTCAAAAGGGATGGCGACCGTCGATTCTAACCTCGAGTGGGTTCGTCTGGCGCAGCGCGTACCGGTACGCATTCGTCTGGATGAGCAGCAGAGCAACCTCTGGCCCGCAGGCACCACGGCGACGGTGGTGATCACGGGTGAAAAAGACCGTGATGCCAGCCAGGATTCGATCTTCCGACAAATCGCCCATCGCCTGCGCGAGTTTGGTTGATCGCTATGGGCATTTTTTCCATCGCCAGCCAGCACATCCGCTTCGCCGTGAAGCTGGCATGCGCCATTGTGCTGGCGCTGTTTGTTGGCTTCCATTTCCAGCTTGAAACGCCGCGCTGGGCCGTTCTGACCGCCGCGATCGTCGCCGCCGGTCCTGCCTTCGCGGCGGGTGGCGAACCTTACTCCGGGGCAATTCGCTATCGCGGGATGCTGCGTATTATCGGCACCTTTATCGGCTGTATCGCCGCCCTGACCATTATCATCCTGATGATCCGCACGCCGCTGCTGATGCTGATTGTATGCTGTATCTGGGCGGGTTTTTGCACGTGGGTCTCTTCGCTGGTGAAGGTGGAGAACTCGTACGCCTGGGGTCTGGCGGGATATACCGCGCTGATTATTATCATCACCATTCAGAGTGAACCGCTGCTTGCTCCGCAGTTCGCCGTGGAACGTTGCAGCGAGATTGTCATTGGTATCGTCTGCGCGATTGTCGCAGACCTGCTCTTCTCTCCGCGATCCATCAAGCAGGAAGTCGATCGTGAGCTGGACGCGCTGATTGTTGCTCAGTACCAGCTCATGCAGCTGTGCATTAAGCACGGCGACAGCGAAGAGGTCGACAAGGCCTGGAGTGCGCTGGTGCGCCGCACGCAGGCGCTGGAAGGGATGCGCAGTAACCTCAATATGGAGTCTTCCCGCTGGGAGCGGGCCAACCGTCGTCTGAAAGCGATCAATACCGTCTCGTTAACGCTGATCACCCAGGCGTGTGAAACCTACCTGATTCAGAACACCCGCCCCGAAGTGGTAACGGATACTTTCCGCGAACTGTTTGATGAGCCTGTGGAGACGGTGCAGGACGTGCATCGACAGCTTAAACGCATGCGTCGTGTGATTGCGTGGACAGGAGAACGGGATACGCCAGTCACCATTTATACCTGGGTAGGCGCCGCAACGCGCTACCTGCTCCTGAAACGCGGCGTGATTAGCAACACCAAAATCAGTGCGGCGGAAGAAGAGGTGTTACAGGGCGAAGTGGTGATCAAACCTGAATCCGCCGAGCGCCATCATGCGATGGTTAACTTCTGGCGTACCACCCTGGCCTGTAGACTCGGCACGCTGTTCTGGCTGTGGACCGGCTGGACGTCTGGCAGCGGCGCGATGGTGATGATTGCCGTCGTCACCGCGCTGGCGATGCGTCTGCCCAACCCGCGCATGGTCGCGATCGATTTTCTGTACGGCACCATTGCGGCGTTACCCATTGGCGCGCTCTACTTCCTGGTGATTATTCCCTCGACGCAGCAAAGCATGCTTTTGCTCTGCATCAGCCTGGCGGTGATGGCGTTCTTTATCGGGATTGAGGTACAAAAACGCCGTCTGGGATCGTTAGGCGCACTGGCGAGTACGATTAACATCATCGTGCTGGATAACCCGATGACCTTCCATTTCAGTCAGTTCCTGGATAGCGCACTAGGTCAGCTGGTGGGCTGTTTCCTGGCAATGATGGTGATCCTGCTGGTGCGGGATAACTCTCAGGCGCGGACAGGGCGCGTGCTACTGAATCAGTTTGTATCGGCCGCCGTATCGTCCTTGACCACCAACACCGCGCGGCGCAAGGAGAACCACCTGCCGGCGCTCTATCAGCAGCTGTTCCTGTTGCTGAATAAATTCCCGGGCGATGTCGCCCGCTTCCGCCTGGCGTTAACCATGATTATCGCGCACCAGCGTCTGCGGAACGCGCCAGTGCCGATCAACGACGATTTGTCCGCCTTCCACCGCCAGCTACGGCGCACGGCGGACCATGTGATATCGGCATCCAGTGATGACAAACGTCGCCGCTACTTTAAGCAACTGCTGGAGGAGCTGGATATCTACCAGGAGAAACTGCGGATCTGGGAAGCGCCGCCGCAGGTTACCGAGCCGGTAGAGCGGCTGGTGTTTATGCTGCACCGCTACCAGAATGCGCTGACAGACAGCTAACGAAGAGAAAACCGACGCCAAAAGTGTCGGTTTTTTTGTGGCTATACTTATTTTTGCAGGTTCAAACATTCAGGAAGGGAGGACACATGACAACCCAGGCTCTTCAGGACAGTATTCTTTTTCAGACCGGGTATCTGGTCAACGGTATCTGGAAAACACTCGACACCACGTTTGATGTGCTAAACCCGGCCACGGGCGAGGTCATTGCGAAAGTGGCGAAAGCAGGAAAAGCCGAAACCGAAGAGGCCATTGTGGCCGCGACGAAGGCCTTTCCCGCATGGCGCTCAAAAACGGCAAAAGAGCGTTCCGCGATCCTCTATCGCTGGTATGAACTGATTATCGAGAACAAAAGCTGGCTCGGGCGGCTGATGACTACCGAGCAGGGCAAGCCGCTGAAAGAGGCTGAAGGTGAGGTGGACTACGCTGCCAGCTTCATTCAGTGGTTTGCCGAGCAGGCCAAGCGCGCCAACGGTGAAATCATTCCTCCGGTTAAACCTGGCTCCCGTATTCTGGCCACTCGTGAACCTGTCGGGGTGGTTGCTGCTATCACGCCATGGAATTTCCCGATGGCTATGCTCACCCGTAAGCTCGGCCCGGCGCTGGCAGCAGGATGTACCGGCGTGATCAAACCTGCAAACAACACGCCGCTGAGCGCCTTTGCGCTGCTGACGCTGGCGAAGCAGGCCGGTGTGCCGGATGGTGTGCTGAATGCGGTCGCGGGGAGCACCTCAGAAATTAGCGACGCCATTATGGCCAGCCATGACGTGCGCAAAATCTCGTTTACGGGTTCAACCGCCGTCGGGAAAACGCTGGTTCGCAATTCCGCAGAGACCATGAAAAAGGTATCGATGGAGCTGGGCGGTAATGCGCCGTATATCGTTTTCGAGGACGCGGATATTGATGCCGCCGTCAAAGGCGCGATCGCCAATAAGTTCCGTAACGCCGGGCAGGTCTGCGTCAGCGTAAACCGTTTCTATATTCAGGAGACGGTCTATGACAAGTTCGTCAATCAACTTGCCGATGCGGTGAAGGCGCTGAAGGTGGGTAACGGTCTGGACGAGGGCGTCGTTGTCGGCCCGCTGATTGAGCCTTCGGCTGTCGAGAAAGTGCGTGAGCACGTCGAAGATGCGGTAGCGAAGGGCGCCACGGTGCTGGCTGGGGGTAAACCGCACGAACTTGGCGGCAACTTCTGGATGCCAACCGTACTCGGTGACTGCCATGAAGGCATGAAGCTGGCAGAAGAGGAGACCTTTGGTCCCGTAGCCGCCTGCTTCCGCTTCACGTCGGAAGACGAAGTGGTTATGCGCGCTAACAATACGCCTTACGGGCTGGCGGCCTACTTTTATACCCAGAATCTTTCGCGCGTGTTCCGCGTCTCACAGGCCATTGAGAGCGGCATGATCGGAATTAATGAATGTGCGGTCTCGACCGAACTGGGTCCGTTTGGGGGCGTAAAAGAGTCCGGGCTGGGCCGCGAGGGGTCCGTGCTGGGGCTGGAGGAGTTTCTGGAAGTTAAAACCCTGCATATCGGGGGATTATAATAGACAGGGCGGCATTTGCCGCCCGCCTGTACCGGGTGGCTGGCAATGAAAATTTATACCTTTGATTTTGACGAAATTGAGAGTCAGGAAGACTTCTATCGCGAGTTTATTCGGGCGTTCGACCTGGAGCGGGGCAGCGTAAGCAATCTTGATATGCTGTGGGATGTGGTTACCGGCGACAGGCTGCCGTTACCGCTGGAAATCGAATTTACCCATCTGCCTGAAAAACTGCGCAGACGCTTTGGCGCATTGATTTTATTGTTTGATGAAGCGGAGGAGGAGCTGGAAGGGCAACTGCGTTTCAACGTGCGCCAGTGATAAAAAAGCCCCTGACCGGGAGGTCAGGGGCAAGTCGTATGATGAGATACGACGAGGGTTTATTTGTACAGTTCTGCGGTAGCGTGCCAGTGGTCGCCACTGCGCGCTTCGATGATGCGATAAGATGACGCACCCTGTTCTTCCGCTTTTTTGTTCAGCATTTCGTGCATGTCCATCGGAGACGTACCGATGGCACCAACAGAAACAGTCCCGATAGCCTGACGGGATTGTGCCTGTTCGGCATTAATGGTGTCGGCTGCAAACGCACCGAATGACAGGACTGACAGTACGCTCAGGGTAGCTACAGTGGTTTTAATTTTCATGATTATTTACCTCGTCAATTATTTTACTGGGGTCTTTGTTCTGTGACCCTCATCACAAAATCAAGCATACACTAATCACGCTAAAAATTAATACCAGGCTAATGGTTTCCTCTGTTATTACGTGTTAAAAAAATCATTTTTTATAACGCGAATGCATAAAAAAGGACGCCACAATGCAAGGTTTATGGTTTTTTCTTTCCTAAATCAAAGGGATAGATCAATTTGATTTTTTGTGCGGTTTTGCGGCAGATCATTCACTGAATGAATGTTAACAGGCGGTAAAAAGCACTATTTGCAAAAACAGCAGGCAGAGAAAAGCAGGGTAAAACGCGGAAGCAGCAGAATGATCCCCGCAGTCAGGCGCTACGGGGCAGACAATTACAGCTCCTGTTCGAACAGGACCAGAATCGCTTCGTAGAGGTCTTTCACCGAGAAACCATTTGCCGGGGTGGTAAAAATGGTGTCATCACCGGCGATGGTTCCGAGGATCCCCTCTGCTTTACCCAGCGAGTCCAGCAGGCGGGCAATCAGCTGGGCTGCGCCCGGGCTGGTGTGGATCACGACCACGGCATCGTTATAGTCGATGTCCAGAACCAGGTTTTTCAGCGGGCTGGAGGTCGTTGGCACGCCAAGTTCAGCAGGCAGGCAATAAACCATTTCCATTTTGGCGTTGCGCGTACGCACCGCTCCAAACTTGGTTAACATGCGAGAGACCTTCGACTGGTTGATGTTGTCGAAGCCTTGTTCCTGCAACGCCTGAACAATTTCTCCCTGAGAACTGAATTTCTCTTCTTTGAGTAGCGCTTTAAACGCCTTCACTAATTCTTCTTGCTTAGACGAGCTTCGCATAAGTCACCCGGAATATGACGATAGAAACAACATTATTATGCATGTGGATGAATTTTTATGCAAATTATCTACCTGGCGCCAGGCTGAAATAATGTTATGAAAGGGAGAGATTTTATCAGATTTCGTTATCGGAAAACATGCCTGGGTCACGCCGCGCAAATAACCTTAAAAGTAAATTAAATGTTATCAAAATGATGTTGTTTTGGTGGCGTGGCAGGGTGTATTGTAACCCCCTCTTAATTCGTTGTTGCCTACAGCCCGATAGTATTCAGGTGAAGGTGAAAGACGTGCGACCTCAAATTCTTTAGCGATGAAAATTGTAATTAATGACGTGCTGAATTATGGTCGCCGCAACGGAGTTACAGATACTTAAGTTAACCATAATAAGGAGTTTAGGATGAAAGTCGCAGTCCTCGGCGCTGCTGGTGGTATCGGCCAGGCGCTTGCCCTACTACTGAAAACCCAACTGCCTTCAGGCTCAGAACTCTCCCTGTACGATATTGCTCCGGTAACCCCAGGTGTGGCGGTTGACCTGAGCCACATCCCGACAGCTGTGAAAATCAAAGGCTTCTCCGGTGAAGATGCGCGTCCTGCGTTGCAGGGTGCCGACGTGGTGCTGATCTCCGCGGGTGTTGCACGTAAACCGGGTATGGATCGTTCAGACCTGTTCAACGTCAACGCGGGCATCGTGAAAAACCTGGTTCAGCAGATCGCTGAAACCTGCCCGAAAGCGTGCATCGGTATCATCACCAACCCGGTGAACACCACCGTTGCCATCGCAGCAGAAGTACTGAAGAAAGCAGGCGTTTACGACAAGAACAAACTGTTCGGCGTAACTACGCTGGATATCATCCGCTCCAACACCTTCGTGGCTGAGCTGAAAGGCAAGCAGCCAACGGAAGTGGAAGTGCCGGTTATCGGCGGTCACTCTGGCGTGACCATCCTGCCTCTGCTGTCGCAGATCCCGGGCGTGAGCTTCACCGAGCAGGAAGTGGCTGACCTGACTAAACGCATTCAGAACGCAGGCACCGAAGTGGTGGAAGCGAAGGCGGGTGGCGGTTCTGCAACCCTGTCTATGGGGCAGGCGGCGGCACGTTTCGGCCTGTCTCTGGTTCGCGCGTTGCAGGGCGAAAAAGGCGTTGTTGAATGCGCCTATGTTGAAGGCGACGGTGAACACGCGCGCTTCTTCTCTCAGCCGCTGCTGCTGGGTAAAAACGGTGTTGAAGAGCGTAAGTCTATCGGCACGCTGAGCGCGTTTGAGCAAAACGCGATGGAAGGCATGCTGGATACGCTGAAGAAAGACATCACGCTGGGCGAAGAGTTCGTTAACAAGTGATCTTGTCCCGGTAAAAAAAACGGAGCGCTAAGCTCCGTTTTTTTATGCCCGTCAGTTAGTGGCCGGGTATTCCTGGATGGTGACCTGGATCGTCAGCTTCTTGTCATTACGCATGACTTCAACAGGGATGATGGAGCCCGGGCGAATCTCAGCCACCTGGTCCATGGTTTCCAGCGCAGAGACCGCTGGCGTACCGTTGACGGAAAGGATAACGTCGTTCACCTGGATACCTGCATTGGCCGCCGGGCCGCCAGGCGCCACTTCGTTGACCACAATCCCCTGGATCTGATCGATACCACCGCCCTGCGTATGCATCGGTGCGATTTCACGCCCACCAATACCGATGTAGCCACGGATCACGCGGCCATCGCGGATCAGCTTGTCCATGATCTTGGTCGCCAGCTGGAATGGAATGGCAAAGCCAATCCCTTCCGGTGTTTCGCCGTCGTTGCTCTTGTCGAAGGAGAGGGTGTTAATGCCCATCAGTTCGCCCAGAGAGTTCACCAGCGCACCGCCGGAGTTACCGTGGTTGATAGAGGCATCGGTTTGCAGGAAGTTCTGCCGCCCTGACGGGTTCAGGCCGATTCGACCGGTCGCGCTGATGATCCCCTGAGTGATGGTCTGGCCCAGGTTGTACGGGTTACCGATCGCCAGTACCACATCGCCGATATGCGGCGTTCGTTTGCGATTAATCGGGATAGTCGGCAGACCGCCGGTGGCGTTGATCTTCAGCACCGCCAGATCGGTCAGGCTGTCCGACCCCACCAGCAGGGCTTCAAACACGCGGCCATCCTGCAAGGCGACGATAATCTGGTCGGCATCGTTAATGACGTGTTTATTGGTGATGATGTAGCCCCGGTCATCCATGATCACACCGGAACCGAGCGTGCGGATCTCCAGCTGGTTATGAGCAGAACTGTTAAGCCCGCGGTTATAGACGTTAACCACGGCGGGGGCGGCACGGCGTACCGCCTGATTGTACGTCGCAGGCGTTTCATCCGTGCTGTCGAACTGAGGAGCCGACAGTTTGTTGAACTGGCGTAAAGATGGCATAGCCACCAGCAGCAGACCGGCAACGATCAAACCAATGACAATTGAACGAAAGAGCTTTAAAAGCATGATGCGTGTGTCGTTAAAAAAGGAACGGTTTGCAGCATAACATGAGTTATCCGGACATCACACGCAGCGGCGATGCCCGGAGTCGCAAATGGTTAACGCAGTAAAATGTAGAGGGTATCGTTGCCACGGATAATTTGCAGGGCAATGACCGCCGGTTTACTCTCCAGCACCTTACGCATTTCGGCAATAGACTGCACGCGAGTACGGTTCACGCCCACGATCACGTCGTCCTGATGCAAACCTGCCTGCGCGGCCGGGCTGCTCTTCTCAACGGTAGTGACAGAAATGCCTTTCGTGCCGTTTTTAAGCTGACCATCGCTCAGCGTAGCGCCCTGTAGAGCCGGGGAGATCTGTTCTGCGCTGGCGGAAGAGGAGGTGCTCTTGTCCAGCGTCACTTCCACGGTCAGCGGTTTGCCCTCGCGGATCAGGCCCAGCTTCACTTTAGCGCCAGGCTCCGTGGTGGCAATACGCGAACGTAATTCAGCGAAGCTGCTCAGCGGTTTATCGTTCAGGCTGACAATAACGTCACCGGATTTCACGCCCGCTTTCGCAGAGCCTGAGTTGGGCAACACTTCGCTGACAAACGCCCCGCGCTGGACGTTAAGCTTAAAGGCTTTGGCGATATCGGCGCTCATCTCCATGCCTTTGATGCCCAGCAGACCGCGCTTAACCTCGCCAAACTGAATCAGCTGTTGAGACAGAGTTTTCGCCATGTTGCTCGGAATGGCAAAACCAATCCCGATGCTGCCGCCGCCTGGCGCGAGGATAGCGGTGTTGATGCCGATCAGCTCACCGTTCAGATTAAGCAGCGCACCGCCGGAGTTGCCCCGGTTGATGGAGGCATCGGTCTGGATGAAATTTTCCAGCCCTTCGAGATTCAGGCCGCTGCGCCCCAGAGCGGAGACAATTCCGGAGGTGGCGGTCTGGCCTAAGCCGAACGGGTTACCGACCGCGACAGCAAAATCACCGACGCGCAGCTTATCGGAATCAGCAATGGCGATCTGGGTCAGGTTGCTGGGGTTTTGTACCTGTAGCAGGGCGATATCACTCTGATCGTCACCGCCGATCAGTTTGGCGTCAAACTCCCGGCCATCGTTCAGCTGAACGCTGATTTTATCGGCCTGGCTGATCACGTGGTTATTGGTCAGGATATAGCCCTTAGCCGCGTCGATAATCACCCCTGAGCCCAGACCTTCAAACGGCTGAGCCTGCTGATCCGGCGCGTCTTCGCCAAAATATTTCTTCAGCTCTTCGGGAATACGCTGGCTTTGGCGTGCCGTCCCTTCCACCTGAACGCTGACTACCGCAGGCAGGACTTTTTCAAGCATCGGCGCAAGGCTGGGAATGGCTTCTTGTCCAGGCACCTGCGAAGGCAGTGCCGCACTGACGGGGAAGGACGCCGAGAGAGATAACCCGACACTTAACGCTAAGGCGCTCAACAGCTGGTTTTTTTTCTTCATCGATGCTGACTCTCGTATCCTGGAATGAAAAAGAACGGCCCCAAAAACATCTTGATGTTATTGAATTTTCAACCGCTGAACAATGAGGTGTTTGACTAAATAATAGCTGGGGACGGGAAGAAAGGACGGGCGCATAAGGTGCGCCCGTAAAATTTATTCAGGTTGTGCGATTAATCGCGTTTTACGCCACCGCGCAGCAGGCCGGACGCGCCGTCTGAATAGTCGCGTGGCATCTGAACCGGTGCCTGATCGTTACCGGCTTCAGAATCAGCCAGACGATTGCGGAAGGGGTTGGTCTCCGCGGTCATTTCCGGCAGCAGGCTGCTGGAGCTTTTCGCCATGTGCTGGTAGAGCTGGCGATAATCCGTCGCCATGTTGTCCAGCAGCTCAGCGCTACGGGCAAAGTGGCTGACCAGCTCTTCGCGATATTCTTCCAGTTCGGCTTTGTTCTTTTCCAGTTCGTATTGCAGTGACTGCTGCTGACGCAATTTGCGGTTACCGAAACGCATGGCCACAGCACCAATGATGATGCCGACGACTAAACCGATTAGCGCATATTCCCAGGTCATGAACTTCTCCCGTTGTCTTGTTGTTCCGTAGGGTGTTGGCTCGGCTCCTGCCTGTGCCTGATTATGCCACTATAACCGCTATTTCCGCAGAAGTGGAATCCTGACGTATCATCGCGTAGTGTAGAACGGCCTTTTTTTCATCAGCCACGCGCGCTGGTGAGGTATAACTAAAGGAATAACAACAACATCATGCAAAACCTGTCCCCTTCATCGCGTTACCAACTGGCCCTGAGCGAGGGCACACACCAGCCGGATGATGTCCAGCGTGAAGCGGTTAACCGCCTGGACACGATTTATCAGGAAATTCTGGCGAAACCCGCCGATGCGGTGCAGAGCAGTGGGCTGAAGGCGGCATTCGGCCGTTTACTGGGCAAAAAAGAGCCCACGGTAAACGCACCGGTTCGTGGATTATATATGTGGGGTGGCGTTGGGCGGGGTAAGACCTGGCTGATGGACATGTTCTACCAGAGCCTGCCCGGCACGCGTAAGCAGCGTCTGCACTTTCACCGTTTTATGCTGCGGGTCCATGAAGAGCTGACTGCGCTCCAGGGCGAAACCGACCCGCTGGAGATTGTGGCCGATCGCTTCAAGGCGGAAACGGACGTGCTCTGCTTCGACGAGTTCTTTGTTTCCGATATTACGGATGCCATGCTGCTGGGGGGCCTCATGAAAGCGCTGTTTGCGCGTGGGATCACCCTGGTGGCGACCTCAAATATCCCGCCGGATGAGCTTTATCGCAATGGTCTTCAGCGGGCGCGTTTCCTGCCAGCCATAGATGCCATTAAACAGCACTGCGACATCATGAATGTCGATGCCGGCGTCGATTATCGTCTGCGCACATTAACGCAGGCGCACCTGTGGCTTTCACCGCTGAACGCCGACACAGCCAGCGAGATGGATAAACTGTGGCTGGCGCTGGCAGGGGCGCCGCGGGATAACGCGCCAGCGCTGGAGATTAATCATCGCCCGTTGTCGACGCTTGGCGTAGAGAACCAGACGCTGGCCGTCTCGTTTGGAACGCTCTGCGTGGACGCCCGCAGCCAGCATGACTACATTGCGCTTTCACGTCTGTTCCATACCGTTATGTTGTGGGATGTGCCCGTTATGACCCCACTAATGGAGAGCGAAGCGCGCCGCTTCATCGCGCTGGTAGATGAGTTTTACGAGCGCCACGTTAAGCTGGTGGTCAGCGCCGAGGTGCCTTTATATGAGATCTATCAGGGCGAGCGCCTGAAGTTTGAGTTCCAGCGCTGCCTGTCGCGCCTGCAAGAGATGCAGAGCGAAGAGTACCTCAAGCGTGAGCATATGCCGTAATAAATGCGCCCCTCTCCCCGTGGGAGAGGGGCTGGGGGTGAGGGCACCAGACCGCACAGTACGCAACCCCGAAAAACCCATTCCAAATCACATTTAAGGGTCGATCTTTGACCTCAACTTCTCTATAATCTTGCGACCCCACGTTACGAGAAGGTTTTTTTCCCGAAACTTTCTATGTGTCGGCATGTGCTATTCGAAGGGGTAGGTTTGCCGGACTTTGTCGTGTGAACCTCAACTGACTAAACGTTTGGGTGTTCACCAACGTGTAACTTATTATTTGGGTAAGCTTTTAATGAAAACTTTTACAGCTAAACCAGAAACCGTACAGCGCGACTGGTATGTTGTTGACGCGACCGGTAAAACTCTGGGCCGTCTGGCTACTGAACTGGCTCGTCGCCTGCGCGGTAAGCATAAAGCGGAATACACTCCGCACGTTGATACCGGTGATTACATCATCGTTCTGAACGCTGACAAAGTTGCTGTTACCGGCAACAAGCGTACTGACAAAATGTACTACCACCACACCGGCCACATCGGTGGTATCAAAGAAGCGACCTTTGAAGAGATGATTGCCCGCCGTCCTGAGCGTGTGATTGAAATCGCGGTTAAAGGCATGCTGCCAAAAGGCCCGCTGGGTCGTGCTATGTTCCGTAAACTGAAAGTTTACGCAGGCAACGAGCACAACCACGCGGCACAGCAACCGCAAGTTCTTGACATCTAATCGGGATTATAGGCAATGGCTGAAAATCAATACTACGGCACTGGTCGCCGCAAAAGTTCCGCAGCTCGCGTTTTCATCAAACCGGGCAGTGGTAAAATCGTAATCAACCAGCGTTCTCTGGAACAATACTTCGGTCGCGAAACTGCCCGCATGGTAGTTCGCCAGCCGCTGGAACTGGTTGATATGGTAGAAAAACTGGATCTGTACATCACCGTTAAAGGTGGTGGTATCTCCGGTCAGGCAGGTGCGATCCGTCACGGTATCACCCGCGCTCTGATGGAGTACGACGAATCCCTGCGTTCTGAACTGCGTAAAGCTGGCTTCGTTACTCGTGACGCGCGTCAGGTTGAACGTAAGAAAGTGGGTCTGCGTAAAGCACGTCGTCGTCCACAGTTCTCCAAACGTTAATCCATTCTGCTTACGCAGAACGATTGGCGAAAAACCCGCTTCGGCGGGTTTTTTTATGGATAATACGCAGGTTATCCACAGTAACATTTCATATATCTTCTCTTTTTCCACATTTCCGGAATCCCCTCACCACAAAGCCATCAAAATCTGGTAAACTATCATCCAATTTTCTGCCCAAATATCGGTGAATACTCGATTTTTGTTCGATTCTTGAACAATGTGTCTTCTCTGGGATGGGCGATACATCATCTGGCTGGCCCCGTTGGGCTGGTAGCAGTAAAAATTCTGAATATACCTGGAGGTTTTCATGGCTGTCGCTGCCAACAAACGTTCGGTAATGACGCTGTTTTCTGGTCCTACTGACATTTATAGCCATCAGGTTCGTATCGTGCTGGCCGAGAAGGGTGTCAGTTTTGAGATCGAGCATGTGGAAAAGGATAACCCGCCTCAGGATCTGATCGATCTCAACCCGAGCCAAAGCGTACCGACGCTGGTGGATCGCGAGCTGACCCTGTGGGAATCCCGTATCATTATGGAATACCTGGATGAGCGTTTCCCGCATCCGCCGCTGATGCCTGTTTATCCTGTTGCGCGTGGTGAAAGCCGCCTGTACATGCAGCGTATCGAGAAAGACTGGTACTCGCTGATGAACGTTATTGTCAACGGTTCCTCTTCTGAAGCGGATGCTGCACGTAAACAGCTGCGTGAAGAGCTGCTGGCGATTGCGCCGGTATTTGGTCAAAAGCCTTTCTTCCTGAGCGACGAGTTCAGCCTGGTAGATTGCTACCTGGCTCCGCTGCTGTGGCGTCTGCCAACCCTGGGCGTAGAGTTCAGCGGTCCTGGCGCGAAAGAGCTGAAAGGCTACATGACTCGCGTCTTTGAACGCGACTCTTTCCTGGCATCCTTAACTGAACCGGAACGTGAAATGCGTCTCGGCCGAGGCTAATGACTGTGGAAATGTCACAACTTTCACCACGCCGTCCGTATCTGCTGCGCGCCTTCTATGAATGGCTGCTGGATAACCAGCTCACGCCGCACCTGGTTGTGGATGTGACGTTGCCGGGCGTGCTGGTTCCAATGGAATACGCGCGCGACGGACAGATTGTACTGAATATTGCGCCACGCGCAGTGGGTAACCTGGAGCTGGCGAACGACGAAGTGCGCTTTAATGCGCGCTTCGGCGGCGTGCCGCGTCAGGTTTCCGTGCCGCTGGCAGCTGTGCTGGCTATCTACGCCCGTGAAAACGGTGCGGGCACAATGTTTGAGCCGGAAGCAGCTTATGATGAAGAGGTTGCGAGCCTGAACGATGAAGAGGGCGGCGTTGGGACCGAGAGCGAAACGGTGATGTCTGTGATTGATGGTGATAAGCCCGATCGCGAAGATGATAACGATCCTGATGACGATCCGCCGCCGCGCGGAGGACGTCCGGCATTACGCGTTGTAAAATAACGCTAACTCAATTTTAATCTTAACGGTCAGGTTTATGCCTGGCCGTTTTTTTTTGGAGAAAATTATATATTTTTTAAATTGATCGAAAAATAAGAATATGAGACTGCATTTTTCGTTTTTTTTTTATCTCGAGAAGAATGGTTACAATAATAAACGCAATGAATAATTTAAGCGGGTAGCCTTGCGTAATACCCGATTTAATAATTCATGATTATTATATCAGAGAAACTAAAAGTATAAATTAAATTTGCTAAATTGCATATATTTATAAAAATAATATTATAAAGTTCCCCAGTGACAGCTCATATTGCAAAAATAGTTTTGTACCTGATGGAAACCTATTTTTAATTATCATATGTTAAGGATTAACGAATGAAAAAAGTTCTTATTGCCACCGCACTGTCTCTTTGCGTCGCTTCCGCATTTGCTGCTGATACCGCAGTATTGCAGGTAAAAGGTAAGCTGACAAATGCTGCCTGTACTCCAGAATTAAGTAAAGGTGGTGTAGTAGATTACGGTACTATTCACCTTGGTTCATTGTCTGCCAGCGCAGTAAACCAGTTAGGTCAGAATAATATCGATCTAACCATCACTTGTTCTGCTGCGACGAAAGTTTCGTGGACTATGGTTGACGATCGTGCAGAGACGAATGCGGGTTTAACCGTTAATAACGCAATGTTTACCGGTGCAAGCCTATCCAATTCTAGTCAGACCTACGGTGTAGGTAAAACAACGGGCGGCGTGAACATCGGCAGCTATGCAATGTTTGTTAAGGTTGATAGCGTAACCGCTGACGGGGCGACAGTTGATCCTATTTACACTCAGAATGGTGATACCTCCAAGTGGACCACGAGCACGAATGGTTCTAGTCAGGCTCAAAACATCCGTGAGTTTACTGTTGCAAAATCTGGCGAAAAAGTTCCATTGGCATTCCTGAGTGCAACATTCCCGCTGGTGACATCACTGGCTATTCAGGATACTACCACGCTGGCCATTACCGACGATACCACACTTGATGGTCAGCTGACTATCAGCCTGAAATATTTATAATATTTTAAAAGTTATAATATTTTAAAATCGGGATATTAATTAAAAAGGGAATAAACATATCTTGTTTATTCCTTTCTAACTACACGTGAACATGGAATGTTGTGTTGTGGATTAAAGGAGTGATAATTATGTCTTGTTTAAAGAAAACCTTACTGAAGTCCGTTATTGCTGCCGCTCTGTTTTCAGCTCAATTCTCGACGTATGCAGCAGGAATGGTTCCTGAAACCAGTTTACTGGTAATTGATGAGGCAACGCACAGCGGTACGATCAACGTCAAAAATACGGACAGCTTTCCGGCTCTGTTATATACCAATGTCCTTGATTTACCGGACGATCAGGGTTTAAAACTGATTTCCACCCAACCAGTGGTACGTCTGGAGCCTGGCCAGACCCAGCAGCTTCGTTTTATTTTACAAAAT
The DNA here is from genome assembly GCF_036936505.1 of Enterobacter sp. JJBC. Taxonomy (NCBI): domain Bacteria; kingdom Pseudomonadati; phylum Pseudomonadota; class Gammaproteobacteria; order Enterobacterales; family Enterobacteriaceae; genus Enterobacter; species Enterobacter sp. JJBC. Next base: position 4,316,512 of record NZ_CP136935.1, on the reverse strand, counting down.
AAAGAACCGCTGGAGGCTGAGCACTATAAACGTGTGACGTTCGAGGGTATTCCGCCGAAAAGCGATAACAAGAACATTAAGATCGGATTTAATCTTCGTCAGGATTTGCCTGTGCTTATCCGTCCGGCGAAACTGGCGGTTGTTACCGATGCATGGAAGTACCTGGAATGGAACGCAACGGGTACAACGCTTACGGTGAAAAACCCCAGCAAATACGTTGTGCGTTTGGCACAAAACGTTATGACTCAGCCATCTGGCACCGCAGGCACGCTGCCTAAAACGTATATTTTACCAGGCCAAAGTATGACCGCAACGCTGAAGAAAACGGTGAGCGGCGATAATAAAGTGAAATTTTTCCCGGCCAGTCGCTACGGTGTGGAAGTACCGAGCTTTGTTTCAGAATTAAATAAATAACACTCAATAGGGATATGACGGTGTGTAAAAAAAGCCGCCTTGCACTTTGTGTCCGCGCTATTCTTTGCGGCACATTACCTCTGGTAGTCCTCGCGTCACCCTCTTTGTATGCGAGGGAAGTGACGTTTGATACGGGCATTATTCAGTCACGTGGATTAAGCCCCGATTTAAACCATTACTTTGCACAAGCGCCACGATTCTTACCCGGCACACACTCTGTACAGGTTAAAGTGAATGGGAAAGATCGCGGTACGGCCGCTGCACGTTTTAATGAAGACGGCGAGCTCTGTATTGATAAAGATTTTCTGGATTTTGCCGGGATTATGCCTGTCCCGCTCAAGGCTGGCGAAGCGTGCCATGATATCCGCAGCGATTATGCGCAGGCGGTTGTCAACGCATTACCAAACCAGGACGCGGTAGAGCTTTATTTACCCCAGGAGGCAATTAACAGTTTAACCTCCAATATTAAACACTTTCAGCAAGGTGGCACGGCGGGGTTACTGAACTACTCATTATTCAGTACCCGTAACGAATATGGCGACAGCGATAACAGCCGCTATTCGCAGGCTAGCCTGGAGGCTGGCTTTAATACGATGGACTGGTCTGTGCGCAGCCGTTATATCCTGACGGATGATGATGGCGATAAAAATGCGGAAAGCATTTACACCTACGCGGAGCATGTATTTGTTCCCCAGCGCCTGACCATGCAGGTGGGTGAAATTAACGCCATGTCCGGTGTATTAAGCGGCGTGCCGATTACGGGGGTGCAGCTCATGCCCACCAACGGCCTGGAAAGGGACGGGACTGGCGTAAGCGTATCGGGTATCGCCCGTTCCTCGCAGGCGCGCGTTGAGGTGCGCCAGAGTGGTCGTCTCGTCTACAGTACGTTAGTGCCGGCGGGTCCGTTTACCCTGGACGATGTGCCAGTTGTCAGAAATAACGTCGATCTCGACGTGACTGTCGTGGAATCAGATGGCTCTTCAAGCCACTTCATTGTGCCTGCTTCCGCAGTCAGAACCCGCAAGCTGGGGCGTCCGCAGGGATTGACCATGTCTGTGGGCCAGGTACGGAGTATTGACAGCGATTATAGCGATCCGCTGGTCGCGAACGTCTCTGACGGCTGGCGTATCACACCATGGATGAACGTACTGGCATCCGGCGCAGTGGCAGAAAAGTATCAGGCTGCGGGCGGCAGCGCGGAGTTTATGCTCTCTGATATATGGGGCATCACGACTACCGCTGCGGCAAGTAAAGAGCAGTTTGGCGACAGTAATAGCGGGCTCAAAACCGAGCTGCAAAGCGATTTAACGCTGGGTGAACACGTGAGCCTTTCCGCCAGCGCAACGCATTTTAGCAGCGGTTACCGCGAGCTTGCCGATGCGCTGGATGATGAATTTCAGCCTAATGATAATACTTACAGCGGCAACGTAAGTTTTGCGACAGGAATTGCGGGTACGTTTAGCGCAGGGTTTAACTACAACCAGAGCGCAAACTACGAGGACAGCCGCTACCTGCTGCTGTCGTGGGGTAAAACCTTTAAATATGCCAGCATCACCGTGAACTGGCAGAGCGCCGTCGGAAATACTGATGACGAGCAGGATGACGATATGCTCTACGTCAACCTGAGCATTCCACTCGGCGGCTCGCAAAGCCTGAGCAGCTATATGCGCAAGCAGGGTGACAGAACCACCTATGGTGTCGCGAACAGCGGCGCCATTGGCGATAACACCAATTATTATATCTCTGCGGATCGTGATAACGATGACAATGAGAATAGCTTTAACGGCAATATCAACACTAACCTGCACTATACCCAGTTGAGCGTTGGTGGGGGCAGCAGCGGTAGTAACCAGCGCAACTATAGCGCAACGCTGACGGGCGGTATTGCAATGCATAAAGATGGCGTGACCTTCTCGCCGTACGCTATTAAAGATACGTTCGCCATCGCTAAGCTGAACGAGCCGAAGAGTGGCGTAGAGATTTCAACGCCGCAGGGCACCATCTGGACCGACCATTGGGGACAGGCTGTGGTACCGGGGCTGAATGAGTGGCGTAACTCCCGTATTGAAATTGATGCCAATAAGCTTCCGCGAAGCATGACGCTGGCGAACGGCATTAAATACGTTGCGGCAGGGCATGCTTCCGTCAGTGAAGTCAGCTTTAAAATTCTGAATAGCCGTCGCGTGATGCTGCGGGTGAAGAGAGCGGATGGTACACCACTGGCGAAGGGGTTATCCATTGTTGATGAGAAGGGCAATTATATCGTCACCAGCGTGGATGACGGCCATGTGTTTATCAATGATGCCGATCAGCTGAAAGGGCTGTATGCCATGGATGACAATAACAATCGGCTTTGTCAGATTCACTATACCTTAAGTGATAAAAAAGATGACGAAGCGTTCTATGAGGAAGTAAACGGAGTATGCCAATGAAGACTCAGCGCGTAATCAAAGTAGCGACGTTTCTGGCGTTTTGTTTACCCGGTTTGACGCTTGCCGAAGATTGTCAGATCACGCTTTCTCAGCCCATTGTAGATTATAAACAGCTCAAGCGTGACGATATTGTTACGTCTCAGCAAAGCTGGCATAAATTGCCGGAACGGGAAGTTACCGTGAATGTGTTTTGTCCAGACAAACAGAAGCTGGCAGTGCTTTTACAGGGTAATGCTGGAGAGAAAGGTCGCTTCCGTTTTGGTCAGAATGGCGGTGTCGCAGTTAAAATTGATGATATGAATGTTGATGGCAAAAGCTATACCGTGGGTAAAACGGTTGATCAGCTTAACTTTACGCCGGAAAGCGGGTCGCCTTCGCCATTCTATTTAAGAAATAATGAAGCCGTCGTCGCGGTTGAAAATAACCAGGCCGTTACGGGCCAGCAGATGACATTTACAGCTACGATATTCCCTGTGCTTAATGAAAGTGCATTCAGTAATAATGCCGATCAAACAACGCTGGAAAGCGATTTAAGCTGGAAAATATTGCAAAATAATCCATAGGCAATGTGGTGATGATATCGTAATAACGTTATCTTTAAGCGTTGCAGGATTGTTTTATCACGAATGGTACGCCATTCAATTAGTAAGTGCGGAATATACAACCCATTCTTTACATGAATAAAAGATTGGGTTGGGTTTCCGTGAATCAATAATGTTAAGGATTAACAAATGAAAAAAGTTCTTCTCGCTACCGCGTTGTCTCTTTGTGTCGCTTCCGCATTTGCTGCTGATACCGCAGTATTGCAGGTAAAAGGTAAGCTGACAAATGCCGCTTGTACTCCTCAGTTAAGTAACGGCGGTGTCGTAGATTATGGCACTATCCATTTGGGTGAGCTCTCTGCAACAGCTGTTAACCAGTTAGGTGACAAAGATATTAACCTGACGATTACATGCGGTGCGCCTACTCAGGTTGGTTGGGTTGTGAATGACGATCGCGAGTCAAGTAAGGCTGGTATTAATGTCGATTTCAACGGCACAATGCAAAACATTTCTTACTATCAGTATGGCGTAGGTAAAACCACAGGTGGTGTGAATATTGGTAACTATATGCTTTTCATCAAAAATAAGAAAGTCACCATTGATGGGCAAGAGGGCGACGAAATTTTTTCAAACGTCGACTGGAATGGCTCTAAATGGGAATCAGGCGGTGCGGTTCGCAGCGACGGTATCTCCATTATCAGTGCCGCAACCACAGGCACAACGACCCCTGTTGCATTTACCACTGCGGTTTTCCCACTGGTTACCTCTCTGGCTATTCAGGGGACCGATACGCTGGCGATTACTGACGATACATCTTTAGATGGTCAGGCAACAATTACCCTGAAATACCTTTAAGTTATTTGGGTATTAATATCCCGCTCTGTCGTTGTGTAAGGCTATATTAGCATTTACGCTTACAGCGGATTATTTAGGTTTGAATATGTAGAGGGAGTAACTTCCCTCTTTGTTTAGAAAATTCTGTTTTTAATAGCGAGAGTAGCCCACTTTATTAAAAGCAGAAAGAACATTTACATTAACGTTAAGAATTAACAAATGAAAAAAGTTGTATTGGCTTCTATGCTTGTCATGTTTGTATCTTCTGCCTTTGCCGCAGACACCGCCGTACTGAAAGTCACAGGCGTTCTGACAAATAGCAGTTGCACCCCTGAAATCAGCGGCGGTGGCGTGGTAGATTACGGTACGATCCACCTGTCAGCCCTGAACACCACTGCTATTAACCAGCTGGGCCAGAAAGATTTCTCTCTTTCTATTACCTGCCCTGCGCTGACCAAAGCGGGCTTTAGCGTTTCTGACGACCGTACTGGTACTGCGCCAAACATTATGGTTAAAGATGGTGCGGGTAACGGTAACGATATTATTCAGCCGCTCAATATGTTTGGTCTGAATAAGACCGCAGGAAACGTTAACATCGGTAACTACACCATTTTCGTGAAAAACGACACGATTACTGCTGATGGTGCCACTGTTGGGGCGATCTACAGCGCAGACAACGGCACCAGCTGGTCTGATAACGGCACACTGATGGTTAATGACGGTAGCCAGATTGTATCCGTTGCTACAGTTGGCAGCACCGCGCCAGTTGCGTTTAAAAACCTGGTCATTCCGATGGCGGTTTCTGCTGCGATTCAGGATACCAATACGCTGGCTATTACTGATGATACCAACATGGATGGTCAGGCAACGTTTACCATCAAGTATCTGTAATATTCAGAAACTGGCAGAATATAAAAATAATGCCCGGCATTGCCGGGCATTATTATTTACACTTCGAGGAAGTTCATGATCCCATCAGCCGCTTTACGGCCTTCGGCAATCGCCGTGACCACCAGGTCAGAGCCACGAACGATGTCGCCACCGGCGAAGATTTTCGGGTTGCTGGTCTGGAACGCGTTGTCGCTGCCTTCTGGCGCAATGATGCGGCCCTGAGAGTCCAGCTCTACGCTGTGCTTCGCCAGCCACTCCATGCTGTGAGGACGGAAACCAAACGCCATCACCACGGCGTCAGCCGGGATCACGTGTTCAGAACCGGCCACGATCTCCGCGCGACGACGGCCTTTCGCATCTGGCGCACCCATCTCCGTGCGCGCCATCTTCACGCCGCTCACTTTACCGTTGGCATTCACTTCAATACCCAGAGGCTGAATGTTGAACTGGAACTCGACGCCCTCTTCACGCGCGTTTTTCACTTCGCGTTTAGAACCCGGCATGTTCTCTTCGTCACGACGGTAGGCACAGATGACATGCGCCGCATTCTGACGAATGGAGGTACGCACGCAGTCCATCGCGGTATCACCGCCGCCCAGCACCACCACGCGTTTGCCTTCCATACTGACGAACGGCTCATCGGCGGTCTCGCCGTAGCCCATTAGCTGTTTGGTATTCGCAATCAGGAACGGCAGCGCGTCGTACACGCCTGGCGCATCTTCGTTCTCCAGACCACCGCGCATGGACTGATAGGTTCCCACGCCCAGGAACACGGCGTCGTAATCTTTCAGCAGGTCGTCGAGCTGTACGTCGCGGCCCACTTCGGTGTTGAGTTTGAACTCAATGCCCATGCCGGTGAAGATTTCGCGGCGGCGGGTCATGACCTCTTTCTCCAGCTTGAAGGCCGGGATACCGAAGGTCAGCAGGCCGCCAATCTCTGGGTGGCGATCGAAGACCACCGCCTTCACGCCGTTACGGGTCAGCACGTCCGCACAGGCCAGGCCTGCCGGGCCCGCGCCGATAATCGCCACGCGCTTGTCGGTTTGACGCACACCGGTCATATCCGGACGCCAGCCCATCTCGAACGCTTTATCGTTGATATAGCGTTCGATGTTGCCGATGGTCACCGCGCCAAACTCGTCGTTCAGCGTACAGGATCCTTCACACAGACGATCCTGAGGGCACACGCGGCCGCACACTTCCGGCAGGGTGTTGGTCTGATGAGACAGCTCGGCGGCTTCAAAAATACGCCCTTCGTTGGCCAGCTTCAGCCAGTTCGGGATGTAGTTATGGACCGGACACTTCCATTCGCAGTAAGGGTTACCGCAGGACAGGCAGCGGTCTGCCTGTGCTTTGGCCTGGCCTTCTGAAAACGGCTCATAGATTTCAACAAATTCAATTTTACGGATCTTCAGCGGTTTCTTTGGCGGATCAACACGCTGAAGGTCGATAAACTGGTAAACGTTCTGGCTCATCTGAATTCCTTACTGCGCCTGCACGCGCAGCTCTGCTGCGCTACGACTACGGTGACCCAACAGGGCTTTAACATCGCTGGACTTCGGCTTAACCAGCGCGAATTTCGCAGAGAACGCCGGCCAGTTGGCCAGGATCTCTTCGCCGCGCGAAGAACCGGTATGCTGCACGTGTTCGGTAATTAAGCCGCGCAGGTGTTCTTCGTGGATGGCCAGAGTATCAACGTCCAGCACTTCCACCAGCTCAGGGTTCACGCGTTTGCGGAACTCACCGTCTTCATCCAGGACGTAGGCAAAACCGCCCGTCATGCCCGCGCCAAAGTTCACGCCGGTTTTACCCAGGACGCACACAATTCCGCCCGTCATGTATTCACAGCCGTTATCGCCGATGCCTTCCACCACGGTGATGGCGCCGGAGTTACGCACCGCAAAACGCTCGCCCGCACGGCCCGCGGCAAACAGACGACCGCCGGTTGCACCGTACAGACAGGTATTGCCAATGATGCTTGCTTCATGGCTGCGGAAGGCTGAACCAACCGGAGGACGCACCGCCAGCAGACCGCCCGCCATGCCTTTTCCGACGTAGTCGTTGGCATCACCGGTCAGGTATAACTCAACGCCACCCGCGTTCCACACGCCGAAGCTCTGACCCGCGGTACCGCTGAAATGCGCGGTAATCGGATCCGACGCCAGACCCTGATCACCGTGCGTTTGCGCGATGTAACCGGAGAGAGACGCACCCACGGAACGGTCGGTGTTGCGGATATCAAACCAGAACGTTTTGCTCTGCTTCTCATCCACATACGGCTTCGCCTGTTGCAGCAGCTGTGCGTTCAGCACGCCGTTATCGAACGGCGGGTTGTTCTCGGTACAGTAAACCGCTTTGCCAGGATGCGGCTGAGCGGTTTCCAGCAGCTTGGACAGCTCCAGCTTCTGCTGCTTGGCCGTGAAGCCCTCAAGCTCTTTCAGCAGGTCGGTACGGCCAATCAGATCCACCAGACGCTTCACGCCCAGCTGCGCCATCAACTCGCGGGTTTCACGGGCGATGAAGTCAAAGTAGTTAGTCACTTTGAACGGCAGGCCGTGATAGTGGTTCTTACGCAGCTTTTCGTCCTGGGTAGCAACGCCCGTTGCACAGTTGTTCAGGTGGCAAATACGCAGGTATTTACAGCCGAGCGCAACCATTGGGCCGGTACCAAAGCCGAAGCTTTCCGCTCCCAGAATCGCCGCTTTGATGATGTCGAGGCCGGTTTTCAGCCCACCGTCCACCTGCAAACGGATCTTGTGACGCAGGCCGTTAGCGACCAGCGCCTGCTGGGTTTCCACCAGGCCGAGCTCCCACGGACAGCCCGCATATTTCACGGAGGAGAGCGGGCTTGCGCCGGTGCCGCCGTCGTAACCGGCGATGGTGATCAGATCCGCATAGGCTTTCGCCACGCCGGTGGCAATGGTGCCAACGCCCGGTTCGGAAACCAGCTTCACGGAGATCATCGCTTTCGGGTTGACCTGTTTCAGGTCGAAAATCAGCTGCGCCAGATCCTCGATAGAGTAAATATCGTGGTGCGGCGGCGGGGAGATCAGCGTCACGCCTGGCACCGAGTAGCGAAGCTTAGCGATGTACGGGGTGACTTTATCACCCGGCAGTTGACCGCCTTCACCCGGTTTTGCCCCCTGAGCGACCTTAATCTGGATCACGTCGGCGTTAACCAGGTACGCAGGCGTTACGCCAAAGCGACCGGACGCCACCTGCTTGATACGGGACACTTTGTTGGTGCCGTAGCGGGCCGGATCTTCACCGCCTTCGCCGGAGTTGGAGTTGCCGCCGATGCTGTTCATGGCTTCCGCCAGCGCTTCGTGGGCTTCCGGGCTCAGCGCGCCGATGGACATCGCCGCGGTATCGAAGCGTTTGAACAGCTCAGACGCGGGTTCAACCTCGGCAATGCTGACCGCTTCCTCACCCGGATTGAGGGCAATGAGATCGCGCAGCGTCGCCGCGGGACGGTTGTTCACCAGCTCAGCATACTGCTGATAATCGCTGTACTCGCCGCTCTGCACCGCCTGTTGCAGCGTGCGCACTACGTCCGGGTTATAAGCGTGATACTCACCCCCGTGGACATATTTCAGCAGGCCGCCCTGTTCCAGCGGCTTACGTGCCAGCCAGGCGCGTTTCGACAGGTTAACCAGATCCTGCTGGAAGTCAGCAAAACCAGCGCCACCGATACGGCTGACCACGCCCTGGAAGCAGAGGTTGGCGACCTCGTTATGCAGGCCGACCGCTTCAAACAGCTTCGAGCAGCGGTAAGAGGCGATGGTCGAGATGCCCATTTTGGACATGATCTTGTACAGACCTTTGTTGATGCCGTTACGGTAGTTCAGCATCACAGCACGGTAGTCTTTGTCGATCGCGCGGGTATCTACCAGGCGTGCCAGCGTTTCGTAGGCCAGGTACGGATAAATCGCCGTGGCGCCAAAGCCTAACAGCACCGCAAAGTGGTGCGGGTCGCGCGCGCTCGCGGTTTCAACGATGATGTTGGCATCGCAGCGCAGGCTCTTGTCCACCAGACGCGTCTGGATAGCCCCCACCGCCATGGGTGCAGGCACCGGCAGACGGTTTTTCGCGATGTTGCGGTCAGACAGCACCAGCAGAACGGTGCCGTTACGTACCATCTGCTCGGCTTTGTCGCACAGCGCGTTCACCGTCTCTTCGAGGCTCGTTTCGGTCACGTCGAAGGTGATATCGAGCGTGTCGGCGCGATAGTGCTCCTCGGTCATGGTGGTGAGCTGTTTGAAATCGGAGTACAACAGGATCGGTGATTTAAAGGTCAGACGGTGCGCCTGGCCTTCGGCTTCACAGAATACGTTCATCTCACGGCCGATGCTGGTGGCCAGCGACATGACGTGGGCTTCGCGCAGCGGGTCTATTGGCGGGTTAGTGACCTGCGCAAACTGCTGACGGAAATAGTCGTAAATAATGCGTGGCTGGCTGGAAAGCACGGCAAACGGGGTATCGTCACCCATTGAGCCGACCGCTTCCTGGCCGTTTTCGCCGAGCACGCGAATAACCGAGTCCAGTTCTTCCGCGCTGTAGTTAAACTGCTTCTGGAAGCTCGCGAGGGTGTCATCGTCCAGCTCGCGGCTGCCCACTTCTTCGTCCGACAGATCTTCAAACGGCACCAGACGACGCACGTTTTTCTCCATCCACTCTTTGTACGGATGGCGGCTCTTCAGATCGTTGTCGGTTTCGGCGGAATGCAGAATACGCCCACCGCGGGTGTCGATCACCATCAGCTCGCCCGGACCGACGCGGCCTTTTTCGACCACTTCGTCAGGCTGGTAATCCCAGATCCCGACTTCAGAGGCGCAGGTGATGAGCTTGTCTTTAGTAATAACGTAGCGCGCCGGACGCAGACCGTTACGGTCCAGGTTACAGGCGGCAAAACGACCGTCGGACATCACGATGCCCGCCGGGCCGTCCCACGGCTCCATGTGCATGGAGTTAAAGTCGAAGAACGCGCGCAGCTCAGGGTCCATATCCGGGTTGTTCTGCCAGGCCGGTGGCACGAGCAGACGCATGGCGCGCACGATATCCATCCCGCCCGCCAGCAGCAGCTCCAGCATGTTATCCATGGAGCTGGAGTCCGAGCCGGTTTCGTTGACGAACGGTGCGGCATCGTGCAGGTCCGGGATCAGCGGGGTCTGGAACTTATAGGTACGGGCGCGAGCCCACTGGCGGTTGCCGGTAATGGTGTTGATCTCACCGTTGTGCGCCAGGTAGCGGAACGGCTGAGCCAGCGGCCAGCGTGGAACGGTGTTGGTGGAGAAGCGCTGGTGGAACAGGCAAATGGCCGATTCCAGACGCAGATCCGCCAGGTCCAGATAGAAGCGCGGCAGGTCAGCCGGCATACACAGACCTTTATAGATGTTCACCAGGTTAGAGAGGCTACAGACGTAGAACTCTTTATCGTCCTGGAGACGTTTTTCAATGCGGCGGCGTGCGATAAACAGACGGCGTTCCATATCACGCGGACGCCAGCCCGCAGGCGCGTTGACGAAAATCTGTTCAATACGAGGCAGCGAGGAGAGGGCGATTTCACCGAGCACCCCTTCGTTGGTTGGCACATCGCGCCAGCCGACAATCGACAGGGTTTCACGCTGAAGTTCTTCTTCAACGATGCGGCGTGACGCGGCAGCTTTTTCTGGATCCTGATTCAGGAACAGCATACCGACAGCGTAGTTTTTGGCTAAACGCCAGCCGCGCTCTTCCGCCACGATGCGGAAGAAACGATCCGGTTTTTGCAGCAGCAGGCCGCAACCGTCGCCGGTTTTACCATCGGCAAGGATGGCGCCACGGTGCTGCATACGGGCCAGTGCGTGAATAGCAGTACGCACTACCTTGTGGCTAGGTTCGCCTTCTATGTGGGCGATCAGGCCGAAACCACAGTTATCCTTCTCAAGGGATTTATCGTACAACATATCAGTGAACCTCCCCAGGCTCGTCGGGCTTCCCACTGAACTTTACCGTGGCGCACAGGCGCAGAAAGAGCATGGCGACGGGGTTAGCGTTTCATACGCGGACCTCGCATTCGCCCTCTTTTTCATCCTTTTGCGCAGGTAAACAAGTTTGAGGACTTGCTTCAGAGGGAATCTCAATTACTGCATAAATATGATGAGCAGGCCGCTCATCCAGAAAGCTTCCAGCGGATTTCCAACTTATCGGGAATTGGTACACAGGTCAAATGGCAATCTTATTTATACAAAAATGTGCTAAAGCGTTATTATCTAATTGTTTTTATTGTGTATTTAACTATTTTTACAACCGCTTAAAGCACCGGGCAGGTGCAGGGGAGTGTGATCTGACTCACTATATGAAAGCGGTATTATCGATGCAGCGTGCTGAAATGCAGATTTATAGCAGAATATTAATCTGGTGTTGCATTCAATGCCGCATAAAATCACTGTTTTTCAGTCCTGGCGCTATAAATGAAAAAAACCATCAGAACATAAGGAAAAGTAATTACGTTCAGGGTGAATGAAATGTCGGTAATCGTGATTATTTATTCAAATAGATAAAAGCCGTCCAGGGCGATTGATCCAGGTCATCGCCGACAGAGGCTAAAAATGGCAGGCTTGTCCCCTTTCTTCGGGACGGTCTATCAGATTATGCAGTTACAGAAATTAGTCAATATGTTTGGTGGGGATCTTTTGCAGCGCTACGGACAAAAGGTTCATAAACTGACGCTGCACGGCGGCTTTAGCTGCCCGAACCGCGATGGCACCATCGGGCGTGGTGGCTGCACCTTCTGTAACGTGGCCTCGTTTGCTGACGAGGCCCAGCAGCATAAATCTATCGCTGAACAGCTCGCCCATCAGGCGAGTCTGGTGAACCGCGCGAAGCAGTATCTGGCCTATTTCCAGGCCTATACCAGCACGTGGGCGGAGGTGCAGGTGCTGCGCTCGATGTATCAGCAGGCGGTTGCTCAAGCGAACATTGTCGGGCTGTGCGTGGGGACGCGTCCGGACTGCGTGCCGGACGCCGTGCTGGATTTACTTAGCGAGTACAAAGAGAAGGGCTACGAGATCTGGCTAGAGCTGGGCTTGCAGACCGCGCATGACAAAACCCTGCACCGTATCAATCGCGGGCATGATTTCGCCTGCTATCAGCGCACCACGCGTCTCGCCCGCGAGCGTGGATTAAAAGTCTGCTCGCATCTGATTGTCGGCTTGCCGGGAGAAGGGCAGCAGCACGGGCTGGAAACGCTGGAAAAAGTCGTTGAGACCGGCGTGGATGGCATTAAGCTGCATCCGCTGCATATCGTGAAGGGCAGCATAATGGCGAAAGCCTGGGAAGCGGGGCGGTTATGTGGTATCGAACTCGACGAGTATACGGTGACTGCGGGGGAAATGATTCGCCATACGCCGCCGGAGATTGTTTACCACCGCATCTCGGCAAGCGCCCGCCGTCCAACGCTTCTGGCACCGCTATGGTGTGAGAACCGCTGGACGGGGATGCTGGAAATCAACCGCTATCTACAGGAGAACGGCGTACAGGGGTCGGCGCTTGGCCGCCCGTGGGTTCCCCCGCTACCGGCGACGGCCGCCTAGCAGACTTCCCAGCATGCCGCGTACTATCTGGTTGGTAATCTGACGCGTCGCGCTTTTTGCCATGGTCTGAACCACGCCATCGCGTTTGCCACCGCGTGGCCCGGTGCTGCCGAACAGAATATCTTTCAGCCCGCCGAGAATGCCGTCGTCCACGGCAACAGATTGCCCTTTTGCGGCAGGCGCATCCTGCGATTCGGCAGTCGCCTGCACCCCTTTTTGCAGCATCTCGAACGCCGATTCGCGATCCACCTCGTCTTCATACTTTCCGTACACCGGGGAGTGGTTAATCAGGCCGTTGCGTTCATCGTCCGTTACCGGACCCATGCGCGAGCAGGGCGCAATCACCATCGCGCGCTCGACAACTGTCGGGCTGCCTTTTGCATCGAGGAACGAAATCAGCGCTTCACCGGTGCCCAGCGCCTGAATGGCGGTTTCGGTATCAAAGGCCGGATTGACACGCATGGTTTGCGCCGCGGCTTTCACCGCTTTCTGATCTTTCGGCGTAAAGGCGCGCAGGGCGTGCTGCACGCGGTTACCCAACTGCCCCAGTACGTTGTCCGGAATATCCGACGGGTTTTGCGACACAAACCAGACCCCGACGCCTTTGGAGCGGATCAGGCGGATAACCTGTTCAATTTTATCCAGCAGCACCTGCGGCGCGTCGTTAAACAACAGGTGCGCTTCGTCAAAGAAGAACACCAGTTTGGGTTTTTCCAGATCGCCTGCTTCCGGCAGTTGTTCGTACAGTTCAGAGAGCATCCACAGCAGGCTGGCGGCGTAAAGCTTCGGCATCTGGTAGAGCTTCTCTGCGCTCAGAATGTTGATGATGCCTTTGCCGCTGCTGTCGGTACGCATCCAGTCTTTGATATCCAGCATTGGCTCGCCGAAGAAGTGTTCGGCGCCCTGTTGCTCCAGCGTCAGGAGCCCGCGCTGAATGGCGCCCACTGAGGCGCTGCTAATATTGCCGTACTGGTTCTGGAAGGATTTGGCGTTATCGCCAATGTACTGGGTGATGGCGCGCAGATCTTTGAAGTCGAGCAGCAGTAGCCCCTGATCGTCGGCGATACGGAAGATAATGTTCAGTACCCCGGACTGCACGTCGTTGAGGTTAAGCAGACGAGCCAGCAGCAGCGGGCCGAGGTCGGAGACGGTGGCACGCACCGGATGCCCTTTTTCGCCGAAGATATCCCAGACCACCACCGGATTACCGTGCGGCGTCCAGTCCGTGATACCGATATTTTTCAGGCGCTCAAGCAGTTTTTCTGACGCTGCACCTTCCTGAGCCACCCCAGTTAAATCGCCCTTCACGTCAGCCATAAAAACCGGCACGCCAGTCTCTGACAACGACTCAGCCAGCTTTTGCAGGGTAACGGTTTTTCCCGTCCCGGTCGCGCCGGTGATCAGGCCATGACGGTTCGCCATCGCGGGCAGTAAAAACAGCTCTTTTTCCAGCGTCCTGGCGATTAGCAATGGTGTACTCATGATGCACGTCCTCTCGTAGTCCTGGGTGGAGTATAGGCAACCTGACGGCAAAATGTCTGCGTAAATTCCTCACTTTGCGGCGCATTATCCAGTGCGGACTATGCTTTTGCATACGGTAAACAAAATTTTGGGAAACTATGTCCAGATTCTTTTTTAACGACCGCAAACAGCTTGTCAACGATGCCATTGAAGGCATACTTCTCTCCGCGCCGCACGGTAATCTCGTCAAACTGGATATCGATCCGGCCATCCGCGTGGTGGCTCGCGGCGACTGGGATAAAAGTCGCGTGGCGGTGATCTCCGGTGGCGGCTCCGGCCATGAACCGGCACATGCCGGGTTCGTCGGCAAAGGCATGCTTACCGCAGCGGTGTGTGGCGATCTGTTCGCCTCCCCAAGCGTGGATGCGGTCCTCAATGCCATTGTGGCGGTGACGGGCGACCGTGGCTGCCTGCTGATTGTGAAAAACTACACCGGCGACCGGCTTAACTTTGGCCTGGCGGCGGAAAAAGCCAAACGCTACGGCCTTAAGGTCGAGATGGTTATCGTGGCGGATGATATCGCCCTGCCGGATAACAAGCAGCCGCGTGGTATCGCGGGAACGGCGCTGGTGCATAAAATTGCGGGATATGCGGCAGAGCAGGGGAAATCGCTAAACGACGTGCGGGATATTGCGCAACAGGCCTGCGATAACCTCTGGAGCCTGGGCGTGGCGATGCAAACGTGCAACCTGCCGGGCAGCGATGATGAAGGGGGGCGCATTAAACAAGGCCATGTCGAGCTGGGTTTGGGCATTCACGGCGAGCCGGGAGCTTCCGTCGTGGATACGCAAAACAGCAAAGCCATTATCGACACGCTGGTGACGCCGTTACGCGCGCAGGCGGGGGAAGGGCGTTTTGCGGTGCTGATTAACAATCTTGGTGGCGTATCGGCGTTGGAGATGGCGCTGCTGACCAAAGAGCTGGCGCACTCGGCGCTGAAAGAGAACATTGCGTATCTGATTGGCCCGGCGCCGCTGGTGAGTGCGCTGGATATGAAAGGCTTTTCGTTAACGCTGCTAAAGCTCAACGATTTCTTCGAGAAGGCGATTCACGCCGAGGTCGAGACGCTGGGCTGGCAGAAGCCCGTGGCGTTCGCGCCCCTGCGTACCGTCCCACATAGCGCCCTTCATGATCGCGTGGAATATGCCCCGTCGGACAATACGGAGGTGAGCGAGGCCGTCGCCTCGGTAACGAAAACATTGATTCAGCTGGAAAACCGCCTTAACGCGCTGGATGCCAAAGTAGGCGATGGCGACACGGGCTCCACTTTTGCGCAAGGGGCGCGGGATATTGCGCAGCGACTTGAGGAGAACAACCTGCCCCTTAACGACGTGCCGACATTACTCCTGCTGGTAGGCGAGCGGCTGGCAACGGTGATGGGCGGATCGAGTGGGGTGTTGATGTCGATCTTCTTCACGGCGGCAGGACAAAAGCTTCACGATGGACAGCCGCTACCTGAAGCCTTGCTGAGCGGACTTGCGCAGATGAAGCAGTATGGCGGCGCGGATCTCGGCGATCGTACGCTGATCGATGCGCTGCAACCGGCGCTGGAGGCGTTACAGAAAGGCAATATTCAGGCGGCAGCGCAGGCCGCGCAGCAGGGCGCCGAAGCAACGGCAAAAATGGCGAAAGCCGGCGCGGGACGCTCGTCGTATGTGAATAAAGAGAATCTGGACGGGGTGATGGATCCGGGGGCAGTCGCGGTGGCGGAAGTTTTTAAGACCATGGTAGATGCAAAACGGTAACAACCGTTACCGTTTTTAGTGTTTGCGCCCTCTCCCTGTGAGCTGAGGGATCCCCACAAAATAATGCCTGCACAGACGGCCCCCTCTCCCTTGAGGGAGAGGGTTGGGGTGAGGGCATCAGGCCGCACATTCCCCGGCAATGTCACATCAAAAATCCGCTTTCAACACCACGCGGTAGCGGGCTTTGCCGTCGCGCACGTGCTGGATCGCTTCGTTGATTTTTGACATCGGGTACAGCTCGGTGGTGGGTGCCACTTTTGTGCGTCCGGCAAACTTCATCAGCTTGCGCAGCTCGTACGGTGTACCGGTCGCGGAGCCTGACACGCTGCGATCCCCGCCGATCAGGGTAAACGCCGGAACCGGCAGCGGCTTCATCACCGCACCCACGGTGTGGAAGTTACCGCCGTAGGCCAGCGCTTCAAAGTACGGCTGCCAGTCGAGATCGACGTTTACCGTGTTGATGATCAGGTCAAACTGGCCTGCCAGGGCGGTGAGCGCCTGCGGGTCGCGACTGTTCACCACTTTATCCGCACCCATGGCCAGCACTTCCTGCTCTTTCGCCGGGTTAGAGCTGAACGCCGTGACTTCACAGCCCATCGCGTGCAGCAGCTTGATGGCAATATGCCCCAGCCCGCCAATACCGATCACGCCCACGCGGCTGGTGGCGGTGATGTGATGCATCAGCAGGGGCTTAAAGACGGTGATGCCGCCACACAGCAGCGGACCGGCGGATTCGATATCAATGCTGTCCGGCAGCGGGATAACCCATTGCCAGTCGGCGCGCAGCTTATCGGCGAAACCGCCCTTGTTAAGGATGGTCGGCGTTGCGCCCTCAAGGCAGTTGATCTGGTTGCCGCTGATACAGGCATCGCAGTGACCGCAGCTGCGTGCCGTCCAGCCGATACCCACGCGCTGGCCCACTTTCAGCCCTTTGTCCTGCGCGGCGCTGCCGAGCGCCACGACGCGGCCAATGACTTCGTGCCCGGCAACCAGCGGATAGCTGGAAAAGCCCCATTCATTGTCGATCATCGAGAGATCCGAGTGGCAGATCCCGCAGTAATCAACCTGTACTTCGACGTCTTCCGCTTTTAGTTCGCCCGCATCGTACTCGTACAGCTCAAGTTCTGCACCCGCCTGCGGTGCGGCGTAGCTTTTTATCTTCGACATCGCGTTTCCCCTGTTTTGGTGTGAACTGTGAGTGTAGAGCATTCAGTTTACAGACGCTTAACAGAAGACGGCAGGAAAGAAACTTACAGACTTTTCAGCATCCTGACTTCGCAGTCCACGTGGCCCGTGCAGCCCAGTGGCGCATCGATATGCTCAAAGCCCAGATGCTCATACAGGCCAATGGCCTCTTTAAGGAAAGCGGTGGTTTCGAGGTAGCAACGTTTAAAGCCCTGTGAGTGTGCATGTTCCAGGGCGACCAGCGCCAGCTTTTTCGCCAGGCCTTGTCCGCGTATCGTTGGCAGGAAATACATTTTCTGAAGTTCACAGATATCCGGCTCGCTGCAAAGCAGTGGGGCAATGCCGCCGCCGCCCACGACCTGGCCGTCCTGTTCAATGACCCAGTAGGCATGACCCGGCTGGCTGTACAGCTGAAAAAGTTCGTCCAGATTGGGGTCGGCCACGGTGTAGCCTTTGTCGGCGGTCAGGCCATATTCGGCAGAAACCGTGCGGATAACTGCGGCGATAGCCGGGTTGTCCTGCTTAGTGATCCGACGCATTGTCGTCGCGACGGGGGTAATCACGCTCATAGCTTTACTCATGACAAAAATTGACACACAACTGCTGTTAATAGCACCGCAGAAAGGGGAGTGCAAGCGAGGAGTTTTCAGGAAGGATACCCCTTACGCCCTGAAGCGTAAGGGGTAAAAGCATTACAGGGCTGCGATAACCGCCTGCTGCTCGATCAGTTTGGTCTTCGCATCGGCGAAGGCAACCAGACGCTCACGCTCTTTGGCGATGACCGCTTCCGGCGCGCGGGCCACAAAGCCCTCGTTCGCCAGTTTGCTTTCGATTTTGCCAATTTCCACGTCGACTTTCGCCACTTCTTTCGCCAGACGCGCCAGCTCCGCGTCTTTGTCGATCAGGCCCGCCATCGGGATCAGCAGCTCCGCGCCGTCGATGATTTTGGTCACGGAAACCGGACCTTTGTCATCGGCAGGCAGCACGGTGATGCTTTCCAGACGCGCCATGGTTTTCAGGAATGTGTTGTTCTCGGTGACGCGACGAACGGCAGCTTCGCTGCAACCGCGCAGCAGCAGTTCCAGTGGTTTACCCGGAGCGATGTTCATTTCCGCGCGGATGTTACGTACCGCAACGATCGCCTGTTTCAGCCACTCGGTATCCGCAGACGCGGCTTCATCCACTTTCGCGGCGTCGAATGCCGGGAACGGCTGGAGCATGATGGTATCGGCATTAATACCGGCAATCACCTTCACGCGCTGCCAGATGGTTTCGGTAATGAATGGAATGATCGGGTGCGCAAGGCGCAGCAGACCTTCCAGAACGGTAATCAACGTATTACGCGTGCCGCGCAGTTCCGCTTCAGAACCACCGTTCATGACCGGCTTCGCCAGCTCCAGGTACCAGTCGCAGAACTGGTTCCAGGTGAATTCGTACAGGATGCCTGCCGCGATGTCGAAGCGGTAGCTGTCCAGCGCGTCGCGGAACGCTTTCACCGTCTGGTTAAATTCCGCCAGGATCCAGCGGTCTGCCAGGGAGAGGGTCATCTCGCCGCCATTGAAGCCGCAATCCTGATCTTCGGTGTTCATCAGCACGAAGCGGCTGGCGTTCCACAGCTTGTTACAGAAGTTACGGTAACCTTCCAGACGCTTCATATCCCAGTTGATGTCACGGCCGGTGGAGGCCAGCGCCGCCAGGGTGAAGCGCAGGGCGTCGGTACCGTGAGATTCGATCCCGTTCGGGAACTGCTTCTCGGTACGCTTGCGGATTTTCTCCGCCAGCTGCGGCTGCATCATATTGCCGGTACGTTTTTCCAGCAGCTCTTCCAGAGAGATACCGTCCACCATATCCAGCGGGTCGATAACGTTACCCTTGGATTTGGACATCTTCTGGCCTTCGTCGTCGCGGATCAGGCCGGTCATGTAAACGGTATGGAACGGAACCTGCGGCTTGCCGTCTTCGTCTTTGATGAAGTGCATGGTCATCATGATCATGCGGGCGATCCAGAAGAAGATGATGTCGAAGCCGGAGACCATCACGCTGGTTGGGTGGAACTGACGCAGCGCGTCGGTGTTTTCCGGCCAGCCGAGGGTAGAGAAGGTCCACAGCGCGGAGGAGAACCAGGTATCCAGCACGTCTTCATCCTGGCGCAGGGCAACGTCAGCGCCCAGGTTGTTTTCCTGACGCACTTCCTCTTCGGTGCGGCCAACGTAGACATTGCCTTCGTTGTCGTACCACGCCGGGATACGGTGACCCCACCACAGCTGACGGGAAATACACCAGTCCTGAATATCGCGCATCCAGGAGAAGTACATGTTTTCGTACTGCTTCGGCACGAACTGAATGCTGCCGTTCTCAACCGCTTCCACAGCCGGTTTCGCCAGCACGTCGGCACGCACGTACCACTGGTCGGTCAGCATTGGCTCGATAACTACGCCGCCACGGTCGCCGTACGGCACGGTCAGATCGTGAGGCTTAATCTCTTCCAGCAGGCCGAGCGCGTCAACGGCGGCTACGATGGCTTTACGCGCGGCAAAGCGCTCTAGCTTCTGGAACTCAGCCGGGATGTCGCTGGAATAAACGTCGGACTCGTTGCCTTTGGTGTCATACACTTCTGCGCTTTCGCGGATATCGCCGTCGAAGGTCAGAATGTTGATCATCGGAAGTTGATGACGACGACCGACTTCATAGTCGTTGAAGTCATGCGCTGGGGTGATTTTCACGCAGCCGGTGCCTTTTTCCATGTCGGCGTGTTCGTCGCCCACAATCGGAATACGGCGGTTCACCAGCGGCAGCACCACGAATTTGCCGATCAAATCTTTATAACGCGGATCTTCCGGGTTAACGGCCACGCCGGTATCGCCCAGCAGGGTTTCCGGACGGGTGGTCGCCACCACCAGATAATCTTTGCCGTCTGCGGTTTTTGCACCGTCTGCCAGCGGATAGCGGATGTGCCACATGGAGCCTTTAGACTCGCGGTTTTCCACTTCCAGGTCAGAGATGGCGGTACGCAATTTCGGGTCCCAGTTGACCAGGCGTTTGCCGCGGTAAATCAGGTCTTCTTTGTACAGACGGACGAAGACTTCTTTCACGGCGTTGGACAGGCCTTCGTCCATGGTGAAGCGCTCGCGCTCCCAGTCCACGGAGTTGCCGAGGCGGCGCATCTGACGGGTAATGGTGCCGCCGGATTCTGCCTTCCACTGCCAGATTTTGTCGATGAACGCGTCGCGACCGTAGTCGTGGCGGGTTTTACCCTCTTCAGCGGCAATTTTACGCTCAACCACCATCTGGGTCGCGATACCCGCGTGGTCAGTCCCCGCCTGCCACAGGGTGTTTTTACCCTGCATGCGCTGGTAGCGGATCATGGTGTCCATGATGGTCTGCTGGAAAGCATGCCCCATATGCAAACTGCCGGTGACGTTCGGCGGCGGGATCATGATGCAGAAGGACTCTTTGCTTTCGTCGCCGTTAGGCTTGAAATAGCCCTGCTGTTCCCAGTGCTCGTAAAGCGGCTGTTCGATATCGCGTGGGTTATATGTCTTTTCCATTATTTCCAGGTTGCCGTATTCAGGTTAAAACCGGCCAGGCGGTACGCTTTGTAGCGTTCGCGCGCCAGTTGTTTCAAAGATTCTTCGTAAGGGACAAAGTCTACCACTTCTGTGAAAGCGGTGGCAAAATCTGCAAAGTCTGTCCGCAGGCTAATGAGAATATCGCGCGCGCTACTGTTGCGTTTTTGCGGCCAGGCAATCTCCACCGGTGCCCCGCCGCGTGGACCTTCGCCCGACAGGTTATGCGGAACAAAACTCTCCGGCGGGCGCGCCCATAGCGCTTCATCCAGGCGAATTGCTTGCTGCTCATCTTCACAGGCAATCAGGACGCGTTTACCTGCGCGCCAACGTTCTGCGGCAATTTCACACACCAGTTGTTCAACGGCGCTGAGGCCATCCTGATGGGTGTCATTGTCCAGAAGGTAGAACGTTGCATTCTTCATATATGGGGTTTCTTGTCGTGGATTTAAATGCAAAGCCGGGTAAGCGTAGCGCCACCCGGCGTTTATCATTACTCGTCGCCGTTAAAACCCGCACGATTGAGCAGGAACTGCGACAGCAGCGCCACCGGACGTCCGGTCGCGCCTTTGGCTTTTCCGGAGCGCCATGCGGTCCCCGCGATGTCCAGGTGCGCCCAGTTGTACTTGCGGGTAAAGCGCGCCAGGAAGCAGCCCGCGGTAATCGCCCCGCCAGGACGACCGCCGATGTTTGCCATGTCTGCGAAGTTAGACTCCAGTTGTTCCTGGAACTCGTCCCCCAGCGGCAGACGCCACGCGCGGTCGCCGGCCTGTTCGGACGCGCCGATCAGTTCATGCGCCAGCGGGTTGTGGTTCGACATCAGGCCGGTGATGTGATGCCCCAGCGCAATCACGCAGGCGCCGGTCAGTGTAGCCACGTCAATCACCGCTTCAGGTTCGAAACGCTCAACGTAGGTCAGCACGTCGCACAGTACCAGACGACCTTCGGCGTCGGTGTTCAGCACCTCAACGGTCTGGCCGGACATGGTGGTCAGCACATCACCAGGACGATAAGCGCGGCCGCCAGGCATGTTTTCGCAGCCCGCCAGCACGCCGATCACGTTGATGGGCAACTGAAGTTCCGCGACCATGCGCATAACGCCGTAAACCGCCGCCGCGCCGCACATGTCGTACTTCATCTCATCCATGCCTTCTGAAGGCTTGATGGAGATACCGCCTGAGTCGAAGGTCAGCCCTTTACCGACGAGCACGATCGGACGCGCATCTTCAGACGGATTGCCCTTGTACTCAATGACTGACATCAGGGATTCGTTCTGGGAGCCGTTACCGACCGCCAGATAAGAGTGCATCCCCAGCTCTTTCATCTGCTGTTCGCCGATAACGCGGGTGATAACGTTCTTGCTGTAGGCGTCAGCCAGCTGGCGCGCCTGAGACGCCAGGTACGCGGCGTTACAGATGTTTGGCGGCATATTGCCAAGATCTTTTGCCGCTTTGATACCGGCGGCAATGGCCAGACCGTGCTGAATGGCGCGCTCGCCGCTGGTCAGCTCGCGACGGGTTGGCACGTTAAAGACCATTTTACGCAGCGGGCGACGCGGCTCGCTTTTGGTGGTCTTCAGCTGATCAAAGCTGTAGAGGCTCTCTTTTGCGGTTTCGACGGCCTGGCGCACCTTCCAGTACGTGTTGCGGCCCTTAACGTGCAGCTCCGTCAGGAAGCAGACGGCTTCCATCGAACCAGTATCATTCAGTGTATTAATGGTTTTCTGAATAACCTGCTTGTACTGGCGCTCATCAAGCTCACGTTCTTTACCACAGCCAATCAGCAGAATACGCTCGGACAGGACGTTCGGAACATGGTGCAGCAACAAGGTCTGCCCTGGTTTGCCTTCCAGTTCGCCACGGCGCAGCAGGGCGCTGATATAGCCGTCGCTGATTTTATCGAGTTGCTCGGCGATCGGGGAGAGTCGGCGTGGTTCAAAGACGCCCACAACGATGCAGGCACTCCGCTGTTTCTCCGGGCTACCGCTTTTTACACTGAACTCCATGCACTACGCTCCTGAATCTTAAAGACAACGGCGGCGGCTACGGATAGAATTGAAACCTTTCGTAACTCATGTCCGCCGTTGTGGTGACTTCGTGTTAATCTTACGTTACTACGGTTTCGACACGTCAATAAATGTCATGAAGCGCGAATCCGCCGGGTTTTTTAATCTTAGCGATGATTTCGACGACTCAAGAGAATAAATGACGTTTAAGCCATGAAACAAGCTAAATTCCTGCATAAGACGAGTTTTAACGGGCGTATTTAAAGTGATAATCATAAGATATCTGGTTCGGGAAACGCTGAAGAGCCAACTGGCGATCCTCTTTATCCTCCTTCTGATCTTTTTCTGTCAGAAGCTGGTCAGGATCCTCGGCGCGGCGGTTGATGGCGAAATCCCAACGAATCTGGTGCTTTCCCTGCTCGGGCTTGGCGTGCCGGAAATGGCGCAGCTTATCCTGCCGTTAAGCCTGTTCCTTGGTCTGCTGATGACCCTGGGTAAGCTCTATACCGAAAGTGAAATCACCGTGATGCATGCCTGCGGCCTCAGTAAAGCCGTACTGGTAAAAGCAGCCATGGTGCTGGCGCTGTTTACGGGCATTGTTGCCGCGGTTAACGTCATGTGGGCGGGGCCGACCTCCTCTCGTCATCAGGATGAGGTGCTGGCGGAAGCAAAAGCTAACCCGGGGCTGGCGGCGCTGGCGCAGGGGCAGTTCCAGCAGGCGACCGACGGTAACTCCGTGCTGTTTATCGAAAGCGTCGATGGCAACCGCTTCAATGACGTGTTTCTTGCTCAACTGCGCCCGAAAGGTAACGCTCGGCCTTCTGTGGTGGTGGCGGACTCCGGTCAGCTGTCTCAGCGTAAAGACGGCTCTCAGGTTGTCACGCTGAACAAAGGAACGCGTTTCGAAGGCACGGCTATGCTGCGCGACTTCCGTATTACCGATTTCCAGAACTACCAGGCCATCATTGGTCATCAGGCCGTCGCGCTCGATCCAACGGATACTGAGCAGATGGATATGCGCACCTTAATGAATACCGATACCGATCGTGCGCGTGCTGAACTGCACTGGCGTATCACGCTGGTATTCACCGTATTTATGATGGCGCTGATGGTGGTTCCGCTGAGCGTGGTGAACCCGCGCCAGGGCCGCGTGCTGTCGATGCTGCCAGCGATGCTGCTGTATCTGGTGTTCTTCCTGCTGCAAACCTCAATCAAGTCTAACGGCGGGAAAGGAAAAATTGACCCGATGATCTGGACCTGGGTCGTGAATGGTTTGTATCTGCTGCTGGCAGTCGGACTCAACTTGTGGGACACGGTGCCTGTGCGTCGTCTTCGTGCCCGGTTTACGCGTAAAGGAGCCATCTAATGCAGGCGTTTGGCGTACTTGACCGCTATATCGGTAAAACGATTTTCACCACCATCATGATGACCCTGTTCATGCTGGTGTCGCTCTCGGGCATTATCAAATTTGTCGACCAGCTGAAAAAAGCCGGGCAAGGGAGTTACGATGCGTTGGGTGCCGGGATGTACACCCTGCTCAGCGTACCAAAAGATGTGCAGATCTTCTTCCCGATGGCGGCCCTGCTGGGGGCGTTGCTGGGCCTGGGGATGCTGGCTCAGCGTAGCGAGCTGGTGGTGATGCAGGCATCTGGCTTTACCCGTATGCAGGTTGCGCTGTCGGTAATGAAAACCGCGATCCCGCTGGTGCTGTTGACCATGGCGATTGGCGAATGGGTCGCGCCGCAGGGCGAACAGATGGCGCGTAACTACCGTGCTCAGGCTATGTACGGTGGTTCGCTGCTCTCCACGCAGCAGGGGTTATGGGCGAAAGATGGTCAGAACTTCGTCTATATCGAACGCGTGAAAGGGGACGATGAACTGGGCGGCGTGAGCATCTACGCCTTCAACAACGATCGTCGTTTGCAGTCGGTGCGTTATGCCGCCTCCGCTAAATTTGATGCGAACAACAAGCTGTGGCGGTTATCCCAGGTTGATGAATCTGACCTGACGAACCCGAAACAGATCACCGGTTCGCAGACCGTAAGCGGTACCTGGAAAACCAACCTGACGCCGGACAAGCTTGGCGTGGTAGCGCTCGATCCCGATGCGCTCTCCATCAGCGGTCTGCATAACTACGTGAAGTATCTGAAATCGAGCGGACAGGATGCGGGGCGTTACCAGCTCAACATGTGGAGCAAAATCTTCCAGCCACTGTCCGTGGCGGTGATGATGCTAATGGCGCTGTCGTTCATCTTTGGACCGCTACGTAGCGTGCCGATGGGGGTCCGCGTGGTAACTGGTATCAGCTTTGGTTTCGTGTTCTACGTCCTCGATCAGATTTTCGGTCCGCTGACACTGGTGTATGGCATTCCGCCAATTATCGGCGCGCTGTTGCCGAGCGCCAGTTTCTTCCTGATCAGCCTCTGGATGCTGCTAAAACGCTCCTGATAAAACGTCTTCCTCGCTCCCGCTAGCCCGGGGGCGAGGCTAATCTCCTGTTTCACCCCGCACTTTTTCTCACAACCTTCAACGCCTCGCCGTGAATTTGAGTATTATTGAGCGATAAAGTCGTGAAGGGATCCTCTATGAAGCAAATTCGAATGCTGGCCCAGTACTACGTCGACCTGATGATGAAGCTCGGGCTGGTGCGTTTTTCCATGCTGCTGGCGCTGGCGCTGGTCGTTCTGGCCATTGTCGTGCAAATGGCCGTGACCATGGTTCTGCATGGTCAGGTCGAGAGCATCGACGTGATCCGCTCTATTTTCTTTGGCCTGCTGATCACCCCATGGGCGGTCTATTTCCTCTCCGTGGTGGTTGAGCAGCTGGAAGAGTCCCGACAGCGTTTATCGAAACTGGTGGATAAGCTGGAAGAGATGCGCGAGCGCGATCTTAAACTCAACGTTCAGCTCAAGGACAACATTGCCCAGCTGAATCAGGAAATTTCAGACCGTGAGAAGGCGGAAGCCGAGCGTCAGACCACGCTTGAGCAGCTGAAAATTGAGATGAAAGAGCGCGAAGTCACGCAGATCCAGCTTGAACAGCAATCCTCTTTCCTGCGCTCGTTCCTCGATGCGTCGCCGGATCTGGTGTTCTACCGTAATGAAGATAAAGAGTTCTCCGGCTGTAACCGGGCCATGGAACTGTTGACCGGGAAAAGCGAAAAACAGCTGATACACCTGAAACCTCAGGATGTCTATTCCGAAGAGGCGGCAGCAAAAGTGATGGAGACGGATGAAAAGGTCTTCCGCCATAACGTTTCGCTGACCTATGAGCAGTGGCTGGACTACCCCGACGGGCGCAAAGCCTGCTTTGAGATCCGCAAAGTACCTTATTACGACCGGGTGGGTAAACGTCATGGTCTGATGGGCTTTGGCCGTGATATCACTGAGCGTAAGCGCTATCAGGATGCGCTGGAGCGCGCCAGCCGGGATAAAACAACCTTCATCTCCACCATCAGCCATGAACTGCGCACCCCGCTGAATGGCATTGTGGGGCTGAGCCGCATTCTGCTGGATACCGAGCTGACCAGCGAGCAGGAAAAATACCTCAAAACGATCCACGTCTCGGCGGTCACGCTGGGCAATATCTTCAATGATATTATCGACATGGATAAGATGGAGCGCCGTAAAGTTCAGCTCGACAACCAGCCGGTTGATTTTACCGGCTTCCTCGCAGACCTGGAGAACCTGTCAGGTTTGCAGGCCCAGCAAAAAGGGTTGAGCTTTGTGATGGAGCCGACGCTGCCGCTGCCGCATAAAGTGGTGACGGACGGCACGCGGCTGCGGCAGATCCTGTGGAACCTCATCAGCAATGCCGTGAAGTTTACCCAGAAGGGGCAGGTTGCGGTGCGCATTCGCTATGACGAAGGCGACATGCTGCACTTTGAAGTTGAGGACTCGGGTATCGGCATTCCTCAGGAAGAGCAGGATAAGATCTTCGCCATGTATTATCAGGTTAAAGACAGCCACGGCGGTAAACCGGCGACCGGTACGGGCATTGGCCTGGCGGTGTCGAAACGTCTGGCGAAAAGTATGGGCGGGGATATCACCGTTGCCAGCCAGCCGGGTAAAGGCTCCACCTTTACGCTTACCGTCCATGCGCCTGCCGTAGCGGAAGAGGTGGAAGATACGTTTGAGAACGATGATATGCCGCTGCCAGCCCTGCACGTCCTGCTGGTGGAAGATATTGAGCTGAACGTCATTGTCGCCCGGTCGGTACTGGAAAAACTCGGTAACAGCGTGGATGTGGCGATGACCGGCAAAGCCGCGCTGGAGATGTTCACGCCGGGCGAGTACGACCTGGTGCTGCTCGATATTCAGCTACCGGACATGACCGGACTGGATATCTCCCGCGAGCTGACGCGCAAATATGCTCCTGACGAGCTGCCGCCGCTGGTGGCGTTGACCGCAAACGTGCTGAAAGATAAAAAAGAGTACCTCGAGGCCGGAATGGACGATGTGCTCAGCAAGCCGCTGGCGGTACCTGCCCTGACGGCGATGATCAAGAAGTTCTGGGATACCTGTGATGAAGAGGAGAGCACCATGACGTCTGTTGATAGCGCCAAAGCCCAAACGATACTGGATACCGCCATGCTGGAGCAGTATATCGATCTGGTAGGACCAAAACTGATCACCGATGGCCTGGCCGTGTTCGAAAAAATGATGCCGGGCTATCTGAACGTGCTCGAATCCAACCTGACGGCGCGTGACCAGAAGGGCATCGTCGAAGAGGGACATAAAATCAAAGGCGCGGCAGGATCGGTCGGGTTACGTCATCTCCAGCAACTGGGCCAACAGATTCAGTCGCCTGATTTACCTGCCTGGGAAGATAATGTAGGTGATTGGGTCGAAGAGATGAAACAGGAGTGGCAAAACGATGTGGCAGTGCTGAAAGCCTGGGTAGATGCCAGAAAAAAATGACCCCGGCTATACCGGGGTGCGCGAATACTGCGCCAACACCAGGGAAATCGTGGCTGCGCCTGATTTTTGTGGGTTGTTTTCGCATGGACGCCGCCTGAAAATTGAGGCCGCACGCAGATAAGATAGCAAATCTTAAACAGTTTGTTACATGAATCAGTGAAATGTGTGAAGCATAGCGTTTTAATCAGAATTTTTAATGTGCTTCAGCGAGTTGCTTAGAAGGATCGTCAGAATGAAGAAAGTGGGTGTCGTGCTGAGCGGATGTGGCGTTTACGATGGTTCAGAGATACACGAAACCGTATTAACGCTGCTGGCATTATCGCGGCAGGGGGCAGACGTTCTCTGCTTCGCGCCGGATAAAACTCAAGCAGACGTAATGAATCATCTTACCGGCGAGCCAATGGCGGAAAGCCGTAACGTGCTGATTGAAGCAGCACGTATTGTGCGTGGAGATATTCATCCGCTGGCACAGGCCGATGCCGCTGAACTTGATGCGCTCATCGTGCCGGGCGGCTTTGGCGCGGCAAAAAACCTGAGCACGTTTGCAACAGAAGGCGCGGCGTGCCATGTCGATCCCGATTTGAAAGCGCTATCGCTGGCGATGCATGCAGCAGGTAAGCCGCAGGGCTTTATCTGCATTGCGCCAGCCATGCTGCCGAAAATTTTTGATTTCCCGCTGCGGCTCACGATCGGAACCGACATTGATACCGCTGAAATTATTGAGGATATGGGCGGCGAGCACGTGCCATGCCCGGTCGACGACATTGTGGTGGATGAGGACAACAAAATCATCACCACGCCGGCGTATATGCTGGCGCAGAATATCGCTGAGGCTGCCGCAGGCATTGAAAAGCTGGTGGACAGAGTGCTGGTTCTTACCGAATGAGTCGTAAATTATCCCCTGGCGGGTGGTTAAAACGGATCCTGCTGCGTATTGTGCTGGTCCTGGCCGTTTTTTGGGGCGGAGGCATTGCGCTGTTCAGCATCCTGCCCGTCCCGTTCTCCGCCGTGATGGCAGAGCGGCAGATTAGCGCCTGGCTCTCGGGTGATTTTGGCTATGTTGCCCACTCAGACTGGGTCGGCATGGATGAAATCTCCCCGTGGATGGGGCTGGCGGTCATTGCGGCAGAAGATCAGAAATTCCCGGAGCACTGGGGTTTTGACGTGGCGGCTATTGAGAAGGCGCTGGATCATAATGAACGTCATGAAAACCGCGTCCGCGGCGCGTCAACGCTTTCTCAGCAGACGGTAAAAAATCTGTTCTTATGGGACGGTCGCAGCTGGGTAAGAAAAGGGCTGGAGGCCGGGCTGACGCTGGGGGTCGAGACGGTGTGGAGCAAAAAACGCATTTTGACCGTCTACCTGAATATCGCGGAGTTTGGTGACGGCGTGTTTGGCGTCGAAGCGGCATCGCAGCGCTATTTTGGCAAGCCCGCCAGCAGGTTGACTATGTCCGAAGCGGCACTCCTTGCCGCCGTGCTGCCGAACCCGCTGCGTTTTAAGGCCAGCACCCCGTCAGGCTACGTGCGAAGCCGCCAGGCGTGGATTATGCGCCAGATGCGTCAGTTGGGTGGGGAAGGGTTTATGGAGCGAAATAATCTTATGTAGGGCGGGTAAGCGCAGCGCTACCCGCCGACATGGCGAACGTTAGTCTTCGTCAAACCCGGCGTTAAACAGGGCAATCACTGCCGCCAGCGCTTCTTCTTCCTGCGGGCCGGTGG
This sequence comes from Enterobacter sp. JJBC, assembly GCF_036936505.1. Classification (NCBI taxonomy): domain Bacteria; kingdom Pseudomonadati; phylum Pseudomonadota; class Gammaproteobacteria; order Enterobacterales; family Enterobacteriaceae; genus Enterobacter; species Enterobacter sp. JJBC. The sequence continues at coordinate 4,287,163 of NZ_CP136935.1, read as the reverse complement.
CTTCAACTTCAATCTGGCGGCCTTTGGCAGAATCCAGCATCAGCAGGGCGATCACGCTATTGGCTTCTGCCTCGGTTCCCTCGTCGTTGCGCAGCAGCACCTCAGCATCAAAACCCTGCATCAGCTCAAACAGCTTCATCGCCGGGCGCGCATGCATGCCCAGCTTATTGGTGATTTCGACGGTCTGTTTTACGGTCATGTTTTGCGTTTTTCCAGCGTGCGATGACGGGACTGAACGTTCTTCCCGCGTGAGCGGAAGTAATCGGCCAGCTGTTCGGCAATGTAGACCGAACGATGTTTACCGCCGGTACAGCCAATCGCCACCGTCAGGTAGCTGCGATTGTTTGTTTCCAGCATAGGTAACCATAGCTCAAGGTAGCTTCGCGTCTGGTAGATAAAATTGTGTACTTCTGTGTGTCGGTCGAGGAACGCCGCCACCGGCTTATCCAGACCGGTCATCGGACGCAGTTTCGGATCCCAGTGCGGGTTCGGCAGGAAACGCACATCAAAAACGTAATCCGCATCGATAGGTATGCCGTGCTTAAAGCCGAAGGATTCAAACACCATCGTCAGTTCACGCTCGCGCTTGCCGAGTAAGCGCGTACGCAGCATTTCCGCCAGCTCGTGGACGGACATTTCAGAGGTGTCGACAATCAGGTCGGCCCGCGAACGCAGCGGCTCAAGCAGATCGCTCTCTTTATCGATGGCGCTTTCCAGCGAAAGATTTTTACTGGAGAGCGGATGCAAACGACGTGTATCGCTGTAACGGCGGATCAGCGTGTTGCGGTCAGCGTCCAGGAACAAGAGCTGAGGCGAGAAGCATTCCGGCAGGCTGTTCATTGCCTGCTCGAAGATTTCCGGCGATTCCGGCATGTTACGCACGTCAATACTGACGGCGGCAGAGATTTGCCTGTCCGCCAGCGTCCGCGCCAGATCGGGTAACAACACTACCGGCAGGTTATCTACACAGTAAAATCCCATGTCTTCCAGCGCGCGCAGGGCCACGGACTTCCCGGACCCCGAACGACCGCTGACGATCATCAGCACCATGTTCCGTTTCTCCTCAGGGCAGCCGTTCTGAAGGCCCTTTCCCGATTATGCCTCATCCTGATTGCCTTCTGCTTCAGTGATAATTTGATAAAGCTCTTCATCACTTTGGGCTGAGCGCAGTCGACGACAAATGGTTTTATCCGCCAGACGTTTGGCAACCAGCGACAGCGTGTGCAGGTGGGTCTTGGTCTGATCGGCAGGAACCAGCAGCGCGAAGAGCAGATCCACAGGCTGGTTATCAATGGCGTCAAAAGCGATAGGCGTTTCCAGTTGCACAAACACCCCCACGGCACGCAGCGTATCTTCTTCCAGCTTGCCATGCGGGATCGCAATGCCATTGCCGATGCCGGTACTGCCCATTTTTTCACGAGTCAGAATGGCTTCAAACACGATCTGCGGCGGCAGACCCAGCTGTTTTGCGGCCAGCTCACTGATGATTTCCAGCGCACGTTTTTTGCTCTGGCAGTGAACGCCACTGCGGGTACAATCCTGGTTAAGGACATTGCTCAGTTGAAGAGCGGAATCGTTGTTTATCATAATTTCACCTAAGCGCTAACTGTACAAATGGCCTGTTGTGTTTCACAACAGGCCGTCCTGCACCCGTTAACTGCCCGGACAATTAGTGTTGTTTCAGTTTATCTTTATGTTTATTGAGCTGTCTCGCAAGCTTATCAATCAAGCCGTCGATAGCCGCGTACATGTCTTGCCCTTCCGCACTGGCATGGAGTTCCCCTCCGTTGACGTGCAGGGTCGCATCCGAGATATGCGTCACTTTCTCCACTTTCAACACAACATAGACCTGGTTGATCCTCTCGAAATACTGCTCGAGTTTCGCAAACTTAGTGTTTACAAAATCGCGTAAAGCCTCAGTAATCTCGACGTTATGTCCGGTGATATTGAGCTGCATAGTGTCTTCCTTATCGGTTGTGTCAAACCAGTTGTTTACGCTGGTTAGACGGCGGAATGGATAAAGACTCTCGATACTTCGCGACAGTACGACGTGCCACCATAATACCCTGATCGGACAGCATGGTGGTTAACTTACTGTCACTGAGTGGCTTCGCGGGGTTCTCCGCGGCGATCAACTTCTTCACCAGTGCGCGAATGGCCGTCGACGAGGCTTCGCCGCCGCCTTCGGTGTTCACGTGGCTGGAGAAGAAATACTTAAGCTCAAAAATACCGCGTGGGCTGTGCAGATACTTCTGCGTGGTCACACGGGAAATGGTTGATTCATGCATCTCGACGGCCTGGGCTATGTCCGCCAGCACCATCGGTTTCATAAACTCTTCGCCCTGCTCAAAGAATGCCTGCTGCTGTTCGACAATACAGCGGCTGACGCGCAGCAGCGTGTCATTACGGCTCTCCAGACTCTTAATCAACCAGCGTGCTTCCTGAAGGTTGCTGCGAATGTATTGATTATCAGCGTCGTTACGGGCGCTGGTGCACATGGAGGCGTATTGCTGGTTGATTTGCAGGCGAGGAATGCTGTCGGCATTCAGTTCAACGACCCAGCGGCCATTGTGTTTTCTCACCAGCACATCGGGAATGACATATTCCGGTTCGCTGGTCTGAATCGACTGCCCCGGACGCGGATCGAGCGACTGGATCAGATTCACCGCTTCCTTCAGCACCTCTTCTTTCAGGCGCGTGACGCGCATCAGGGTGCGGAAGTCGTGGTTCGCCAGCAGATCCAGATGATCGCTGATGATGAGCCGGGCTTCGTCAATCCACGGTGTCTCTTTAGCAAACTGCGAAAGCTGGATCAGAAGGCAGTCACGCAGATCTTTCGCGGCGACGCCAATCGGGTCGAAACGCTGAACGCGTTTCAGGACGGCTTCGATCTCTTCCAGTTCAATCTCGTCATCGCCGATGCTTTCAAGAATCTCGTCCAGCGTCACGGTCAAATAGCCCGTGTCGTCAACGGCATCGACAATCGAGGTGGCAATGGCGCGATCGGTATCGGAGAAAGGCGTCAGCTCCACCTGCCACATCAGGTAGTCCTGAAGCGATTGGGTAGTTTCGCCCTGGTAGACCGGGAGTTCATCGTCCTGGTAGTCTGCACGCGTCCCGGAAGGGGTACCCGCGGTGTAGATTTCATCCCAGCTGGCATCCAGCGGCAGTTCGTCCGGCATCTCTTTCTGTTCGAGTGCATCTACGGAGTCGAGCGTTTCTGTGTCCTGCGTCTGCTGGGCGTCTACCTCGTCATGAAGATCGGTCTGCTCCAGCAGCGGATTGCTGTCCAGCGCCTGCTGGAGCTCCTGCAGGAGTTCTAACGTGGACAGCTGCAACAGACGGATTGCCTGCTGGAGCTGCGGCGTCATGGCCAGTTGCTGGCTGAGCCGTAATTGCAAACCTTGCTTCATGTTCAGAGCGTTTTTCTCCGGTTCGGCGTGACTTAACCTCTACCCTATCAGAGTCTGAAGTCTTCCCCAAGGTACACGCGCTTAACATGCTCATCCTCGAGGATTTGCTGCGGCGTACCGTGGGCAATCAGATGGCCCTGGCTCACTATGTAGGCGCGCTCACACACCGCCAGCGTTTCACGAACGTTGTGGTCCGTGATCAGTACGCCAAGCCCGCTGTCGCGCAGGTGTTCAATGATACGTTTGATATCGATAACGGAGATGGGGTCAACGCCCGCAAACGGTTCATCCAGCAGGATAAATTTCGGGTTTGCTGCCAGCGCGCGCGCAATCTCAACGCGGCGGCGTTCACCACCGGACAGCGCCTGACCGAGGCTGTCGCGAAGGTGTTCAATATGAAACTCTTCCATCAGCTCGTTCGCACGGTCAGTGCGCTGCTCGCTGGTCAGATCGTCACGGATCTGGAGCACGGCCATCAGGTTGTCGAACACGCTTAAGCGGCGGAAGATAGACGCTTCCTGCGGCAGATAGCCGATGCCACGACGCGCGCGGGCATGCAGCGGCAGCAGGCTGATATCTTCATCATCGATAATGATGTTGCCGGCGTCACGTGGGACGATGCCCACCACCATGTAGAAGGTCGTGGTTTTACCCGCCCCGTTAGGGCCAAGCAAACCCACGATTTCGCCGGAGTTGACGGTCAGACTGACATCTTCGACGACGCGGCGGCCCTTATACGCTTTCGCGAGGTTTTTTGCAGTTAAAGTTGCCATAACGAATTAGTTACTCTTTTTCTTTGCCGGAGCCTGACCGTTGTTCTTGTCCTGCAACTGCGAAGGCACAAGCACGGTCGTGACGCGTTTGCCTTTTTCGCTGGAGGCCTGCATTTTCTGCTCTTTCACCAGATAAGTGATCTTGTCGCCTTTGATATTGCTGTCCAGCTGTTCCAGGTAAGCATTACCGGTCAGGATGACCAGATCCTTCGCCAGTTCATAGTGCATATGCGAGGCATGGCCTTTCACCGGCTTGCCGTTGTCCTGCATCTGGTAGAAGGTGGCCGGGTTGCCATAACCATCGATAATCTCTTTCCCCTGCTCGCCGCCCGGACGGGTAACGACCACTTTGTCGGCGTTGATTTTGATAGTGCCCTGGGTCACAACGACGTTGCCGGTAAAGGTGACGACGTTACCCTGCATATCCAGAGACTGGGTATCGGATTCAATATGAATCGGCTGTTCGGTGTCGCCAGTCACAGCAAGCGCGGGAAGACTGGCCGCCAGCAGCGCGCTGGCGATAACAACTTTAAGGCTGAGTTTGTTTGTTTTGAATTTCATAGGAGGTTCTAACCTTTTCAATCAGCTCGGCGTTTTTGCTGCGTAAGTTCCCGCGCATTCTTAAACCGCTGGAATTAAATGTTGTGCCATACAGGGTGACTAAATCCTGCGACGTGACATCCTGGGTGACCAGGTTGATCTGGGCGTTATCCGTCGTAATTTTTCGCAGTTGCGCGTCAGCGGTCAGGGCGTTGACTTCAACGTGACCATAAAGGTAAAGCATACGGTCATTTGTCAGTTTTGCCCGGTCAGACTTGATTGACCACGTCGGCACTTTGTCCGTATCAAAGGTGGTCAGGACCGGCTGGGTAAACCACGAGGTGCCGTCATCTGAAAAATATTCTACATGCTGAGCAACGAGGCGATAGTTCAGCGCACCTTCCGGGCTATAGACCACGGTGTCGCTGTGATCGCTTTTATAGGTCGGGTCGCTCGTGTTAACCACTTCCGCTTGCGTATCATCGCGGTCAGCGAGATTTACGCCAATCAGTATCAGGGCGACAAGCGCAAGCAGAATGATAACCCAACGTCTGGTTTTACTCATATCGATTGCCCTTTCGCCTCATCAAGCTTGCCCTGCGCCAGCAGAAGCAGATCGCAGACTTCACGGACGGCGCCACGGCCACCGTGAATATGGGTAACGTAATCAGCACGCGGGATCAGCAGCGGGTGCGCGTCAGCCACGGCGATGCTCAGACCCACCTCCGCCATGACTGGCCAGTCGATCAAATCATCCCCGACGTATGCCACATTCTCTGGCGCAATGGCCAGTTTTCCCAGCAAATCCCGGAAGGCTACCATCTTATCAGACTGTCCCTGATAGAGATGCGTAATGCCCAGCGTTTCACACCGATCTTCTACCAGTTTAGCTTTCCGCCCGGTGATGATTGCAACTTCAATACCGGACGTGAGCGCACAGCGGATACCGTAACCGTCGCGAACGTTAAAGGCTTTCAGCTCTTCGCCGTTATTGCCCATATAAATCAGACCGTCGGAGAGCACACCATCCACATCGAGGATCAGCAGGCGGATATTTTCCGCCTTTGACATCATGTGGGCGCTCACCGGGCCATAACAGGTTGCAAGGGATGCACCCGCATTACTCATTGTCTTATCCTTCATTACACTACGCCAGCGCGCAGCAGATCATGCATATGTACCACACCCAGCAGTTGGTCGCCATCGGCAACCATCACTGAGGTAATATGACGGGACTGCATCAGGTTCAGTACATCTACCGCCAGCGTACCCGGACGGACGCGGATCCCTCCTGGTGTCATTACATCAGCGATGCCCAGCGTTCGGACATCCACACCCATATCGAATACCCGGCGCAGGTCGCCGTCGGTGAAAATGCCCTGAATCTTCATCAGATCGTCGCAGATAACCGTCATGCCCAGGTTTTTACGGGTGATCTCCAGTAACGCGTCGCGCAAAGAGGCCTCTTTGCTGACGTGCGGGATCTCATCCCCGGTGTGCATAATATCGTTAACCCGCAGCAGCAGTTTGCGCCCGAGCGCGCCGCCGGGGTGAGACAGGGCGAAATCTTCTGGCGTAAAACCGCGGGCTTCCAGCAGCGCAACGGCAAGGGCATCGCCCATCACCAGCGCGGCGGTTGTGCTGGAGGTCGGCGCCAGCCCCAGCGGGCAGGCTTCTTTAGGCACCTTCACGCACAGGTGAATATCCGCCGCGCGCGCCATGCTGCTTTCCGGGCGGCTGGTCATGCAAATCAGCGGTACGTGCAGACGCTTCAGCACCGGGATCAACGCCAGGATTTCATTCGATTCCCCGGAGTTGGACAGCGCAATAACCACGTCCTGCGGCGTAACCATGCCGAGGTCACCGTGCGCGGCTTCACCGGGATGAACGAAGAATGACGACGTGCCGGTACTGGCAAAGGTCGCCGCCATTTTGCGCCCGATATGGCCGGATTTGCCCATCCCCATCACCACGACTTTACCGGCGCAGTAGAACATCTTCTCACAGGCCAGACTAAAATCCTGATTAATGTACTGATCTAACTGCGCCAGACCTTCACGTTCAATCTCCAGAACGTCTTTGCCTGCTTTCTGAAAGTCAAAACCCGGCTGCAATTCTATTTGCGACATAATGCGTTTCCGTTTACCCAGAGAGAAGTGGCGAGAGCCAGTACAGCATCGCCAGCCATACGATAAATCCACCCGTCAGCAGCGCGCCCGCGCCTTTGCCGATCTGCTCTTTTCGCCGCCAGCAGAGCAGGGCGAAAATCACGCTGACCAGCAGCATCACACCGTAATCGCGCGTGAAAACCATAGGGTTAAACGGCCCCGGTGAGATTAATGCCGGCAGCCCCGTCACGATCGCGATATTGAAAATATTCGAGCCAATGATATTGCCGATGGCGATATCATCTTCCCCTTTACGCGCCCCGGCGATGGCGGTAGCCAGCTCTGGCAGGCTGGTGCCGATAGCGATGACCGTCAGACCAATTGTCAGTTCGCTCATCGCAAACGCGTTCGCCAGCACCGTCGCGTTATCGACCACCATCCGCGTGGCCATTGGCATGATAATCAGCGCGACGCCCAGCCACAGCAGGGCGACGGGTAAGGTCCCTTCCCGGGGCAGCTCGGCGAGGTGCTCACGCGTGAGGCTATCGTTACCCTGTTTTTCCGCCAGACGTGCGATCTTCACGCTGTAAAGCAACCAGATCACGGCCAGGGCGAGCAGGAATATACCGTCACCGACGCTCAGCACCCCGTCATAAAGCACATAGCCCGCCAGCAGACTGACGACTAACATTAGCGGCAATTCACGACGCAAAACATCGGAATGTACGCGAAATGGATGCAGTAATGCGGCTAAGCCTAAAATCAGCAAGATATTGACGATGTTAGAGCCAATCGCGGTGCCGATAGCGAGGTCAACCTGGCCATGCAACGAGGCTGAAACAGAAACGATGATTTCAGGAAGCGATGTGCCTACACTGACCACCGTCATGCCGATAATGATGGGCGGCATGCCAATGAGTCGACAGAGAATGGATGCGGCAAAGACCAAACGGTCAGCACTGTAGACCACCAACAGTAAACCAATTATTAACAGTGCTGTTGCTAAAAGCATCAAAAGTCCTTTCTTCAGGTATACTCGCTGGTCCACTGCGCACGAATTTTAGCGCCAGATGAAGTCTGAGACGTGACGAATTCCTAATTTTGACTTTATGCGCCGGAAAAGTAAAACAAATGCCAGCTTTCGCTAACCCCAATAGTGAATATTCTGTAAAAATGCGGGGTTTAGGGCTGATTTACGCTTCATGCCAGCCGTGAAGCAAGGTAAGTAAGGAACCATAAATGAGCCAAACGATGGCGAATATAGTCGATGTCCGGGGCGTCAGTTTTTCTCGCGGCAACCGGTTAATATTTGATGATATTTCGCTGACCGTGCCGCGCGGTAAAATCACCGCCATCATGGGGCCGTCAGGGATCGGTAAAACCACGTTGCTGCGTCTTATCGGCGGGCAAATCCCCCCTGACAGCGGCGAAATTCTCTTCGACGGCGAAAACGTCCCGGCGATGTCTCGCTCGCGCCTCTACACGGTTCGCAAACGGATGAGCATGCTCTTTCAGTCGGGTGCGCTGTTCACCGATATGAACGTTTTTGACAACGTGGCCTATCCGCTGCGTGAGCACACCCATCTTCCTCCTGCGCTGTTGCACAGCACGGTGATGATGAAGCTTGAAGCCGTGGGGCTGCGGGGGGCTGCGAAACTCATGCCGTCCGAACTCTCGGGTGGGATGGCGCGCCGCGCCGCGCTGGCGCGTGCTATTGCCCTGGAACCCGATTTAATCATGTTCGATGAACCGTTCGTCGGGCAGGACCCCATCACCATGGGCGTGCTGGTGAAGTTAATTTCGGAGCTGAACAGCGCCCTTGGCGTCACCTGCGTGGTGGTTTCCCACGACGTGCCGGAAGTGCTGAGTATCGCTGATTACGCCTATATTGTGGCTGACAAAAAGATCGTCGCCCACGGCAGCGCGCAGGCGTTGCAGGAGAATGGCGATCCGCGCGTGCGGCAGTTCCTGGACGGTATCGCAGATGGGCCGGTGCCTTTCCGCTATCCGGCGGGCGACTATCATGACGATTTACTGGGAATAGGGAGTTAAGCCACTCATGCTGTTAAATGCGTTGGCGGGTCTTGGACACCGTGGCCTAAAAACCATCAGTACGTTCGGGCGTGCCGGATTAATGTTGTTCAACGCGCTGGTCGGCAAACCGGAGTTCCGCAAGCATGCGCCGTTACTGGTGCGGCAGCTTTATAACGTCGGCGTGCTGTCGATGCTTATCATCATCGTGTCGGGTCTGTTTATTGGCATGGTGCTGGGGTTGCAGGGGTATCTGGTACTGACAACCTACAGCGCGGAAACCAGCCTTGGCATGCTGGTGGCGCTCTCGCTGCTGCGTGAACTCGGGCCGGTGGTTGCCGCGCTGCTGTTCGCCGGGCGTGCCGGGTCAGCGTTGACTGCGGAAATTGGCCTGATGCGCGCCACCGAGCAGCTCTCCAGTATGGAGATGATGGCAGTCGATCCGCTGCGCCGGGTGATCTCGCCGCGCTTCTGGGCCGGGGTTATCTCCTTGCCGTTACTGACTATCCTCTTTGTGGCGGTAGGTATCTGGGGAGGCGCGCTGGTTGGCGTTAACTGGAAAGGCATTGATGCCGGATTCTTCTGGTCTGCCATGCAGGACGCCATCGATCTGCGGATGGATCTGGTGAACTGTCTGATCAAGAGCGTGGTTTTCGCTGTGACGGTTACCTGGATTGCGTTGTTTAATGGTTACGATGCCATTCCGACGTCGGCGGGCATTAGCCGTGCAACGACGCGTACTGTCGTACATTCGTCGCTGGCCGTTTTAGGTCTGGATTTTGTGCTCACCGCACTGATGTTTGGGAATTGAGTTCATGCAAACGAGAAAAAATGAAATTTGGGTTGGCGTGTTTCTGCTTCTGGCGCTGCTGGCCGCGCTGTTCATCTGCCTGCGAGCGGCGGACATCACCTCTGTTCGCGCCGAGCCGACGTACCGTATCTACGCGACTTTCGATAACATCGGCGGCCTGAAAGCGCGCTCACCGGTGCGTATTGGTGGCGTCGTTATCGGACGTGTCGCCGACATTACGCTTGATGAGAAAACCTATCTGCCACGCGTGGCGATGGATATCGAAGAGCGCTATAACCACATTCCGGACACCAGCTCGCTTTCTATCCGCACCTCTGGCCTGCTGGGGGAGCAATATCTGGCCCTTAACGTTGGTTTTGAAGATCCTGAGCTGGGAACGACTATCCTTAAAGACGGTAGCGTAATCCAGGATACCAAGTCAGCGATGGTGCTGGAAGATATGATTGGTCAGTTCCTTTACAACAGTAAAGGGGATGATAAAAAGTCTGACGATGCCCCTGCGCAGAGTGAAGACCACACCAACGTCGAACCGACGCCAGGCGCGACGAATTAATTTCAGGAGAAGTTATTCATGTTTAAACGACTGTTAATGGTTGCCATGCTGGTCATTGCCCCTCTTACCGCGGCGCACGCTGCGGATCAGAGTAACCCGTACAAACTGATGAATGAGGCCGCGAAGAAAACCTTCGACCGTCTTAAAAACGAACAGCCAAAAATCCGTTCTAACCCTGATTATCTACGTGATGTGGTGGATCAGGAGCTGCTGCCGTATGTGCAGATCAAGTACGCGGGTGCACTGGTGCTGGGCCGTTACTACAAAGACGCGACCCCGGCGCAGCGCGAGGCTTACTTTGCGGCGTTCCGTGAATACCTGAAACAGGCTTACGGCCAGGCGCTGGCGATGTATCACGGGCAGACCTATCAGATTGCCCCTGAACAACCGCTGGGCGATGCCACTATCATTCCTATTCGCGTGACGATTATCGATCCAAACGGTCGTCCACCGGTTCGTCTGGACTTCCAGTGGCGTAAAAACAGTCAGACCGGAAACTGGCAGGCGTACGACATGATCGCTGAAGGCGTCAGCATGATCACCACTAAACAGAACGAGTGGAGCGATCTGCTGCGCACTAAAGGCATTGATGGCCTGACGGCTCAGCTTCAGTCCATCTCTCGTCAGAAAATTACCCTGGACGAGAAGAAGTAATGTCACAGCAGCTTAGCTGGGCGCGTGACGGCGAGACGTTGACGCTGACGGGAGAGCTGGATCAGGATCTGCTTAACCCGCTGTGGGACGCTCGCCATAACGCGATGCAGGGCGTGACGCTGATTGATCTCCATGGCGTCACGCGGGTAGATACCGCCGGTATCGCCCTGCTGGCGCACCTGGTGGCCACGGGCAAAAAGCAGGGGAGTAGCGTCACCCTGACGGGGGTAAGCGATAACGTGATTACCCTTGCACAGCTTTACAATTTGCCCGAAGACGTATTACCTCGCTAATTTTTTCAGTACGTTACTTCTGAAAGCCCCGACAGTTTACGCGTCGGGGCTTTTTGCTTGTTTAAGACCGCGCCACTTTGCTCTAAGATGTTGAGCTTGTTTTCACTATCAGATGATGTAGACCCCATGGAAAATAATGAAATCCAGACTGTGCTGATGAATGCACTCTCCCTTCAGGAAGCCCACGTCTCTGGCGATGGCAGTCACTTCCAGGTTATTGCTGTGGGTGAGATGTTCGACGGAATGAGTCGCGTGAAGAAACAGCAGGCTGTGTACGCGCCGCTGATGGAATACATTGCGGATAACCGCATCCACGCCCTGTCGATTAAAGCGTTCACCCCACAGGAGTGGGCACGCGATCGCAAACTAAACGGTTTTTGAGCTGAGGGCGAAACGCCCGCAGCACGGTTGAATTTATAAGAGAGCAAACGATGGATAAATTTCGTGTACAGGGACCTACGCGTCTCCAGGGCGAAGTCACAATTTCTGGCGCTAAAAACGCCGCGCTGCCCATTCTTTTCGCTGCGCTGCTCGCAGAAGAGCCGGTAGAGATCCAGAACGTACCGAAGCTGAAAGATATCGACACGACCATGAAGTTGCTCGGCCAGTTGGGCACCAAAGTGGAGCGTAACGGTTCCGTCTGGATCGATGCCAGCAACGTGAACAACTTCTCAGCGCCGTATGAGCTGGTGAAAACCATGCGTGCGTCCATCTGGGCGCTTGGTCCGCTGGTGGCGCGCTTCGGTCAGGGACAGGTTTCACTGCCGGGCGGATGCGCTATCGGCGCGCGTCCCGTTGACCTGCATATCTTCGGGCTGGAAAAACTCGGCGCGGAGATCAAGCTGGAAGAGGGTTACGTTAAAGCATCCGTCAATGGTCGTCTGAAAGGCGCGCACATTGTCATGGACAAAGTGAGCGTGGGCGCAACGGTCACCATCATGTCGGCTGCTACGCTGGCAGAAGGCACTACCATCATCGAAAACGCCGCCCGTGAGCCGGAGATCGTGGATACCGCGAACTTCCTGGTCGCGCTGGGAGCGAAGATCAGCGGGCAGGGCACAGACCGTATCACCATCGAAGGCGTTGAACGTCTGGGTGGCGGTGTGTATCGCGTACTGCCAGACCGTATCGAAACCGGCACTTTCCTGGTGGCCGCGGCCATTTCTGGCGGTAAGATTGTCTGCCGTAACGCCCAGCCGGATACCCTGGATGCGGTGCTGGCGAAGCTGCGCGATGCGGGTGCGGACATTGAAATCGGTGAAGACTGGATCAGCCTGGATATGCACGGGCAGCGTCCTAAAGCCGTTAACGTGCGTACTGCGCCACATCCGGCATTCCCGACGGATATGCAGGCACAGTTCACGCTGTTGAACCTGGTGGCCGAAGGCACGGGCTTCATCACGGAAACCATCTTCGAAAACCGTTTCATGCACGTACCGGAACTGATCCGTATGGGTGCGCATGCTGAGATTGAAAGCAACACGGTAATTTGCCACGGCGTTGAAAAACTGTCCGGTGCGCAGGTGATGGCGACCGATCTGCGCGCATCTGCGAGCCTCGTACTGGCAGGTTGTATTGCGGAAGGGACTACCGTTGTCGATCGTATCTACCACATCGATCGTGGTTACGAGCGTATTGAGGATAAACTGCGCGCGCTGGGTGCAAATATCGAGCGTGTGAAGGGCGAGTAATCATTCCGGCACCCCCCTGCCAGAACAGGCCGGGGGATTGCTGTTCTTGTCAATTCTGGTGCATCAGTCCTGATGCGCTTTCTTCGTTTTGCTCTGGCGCATCATGCGCGTTCTGTCGATAAATTCATGGGTGATGGGATCGTGGTAGCGTGACGGCCATATCACCCACGGATGCGTATCCAGCGCCGTCGCGATAATCAGTTCCCCCTTCGGCCATGGGCGGGTCAGGGCGTTTGCCAGCGTCGACGAGCTCAGCCCATGACGACGTGATTCGGCAGCCAGCGAAGTTCCTTTTTTACGCAGTGCCGCAATAATGTCAGCAGAATGCCAGTCGATGAATTTTGTATCCATAATGCTGTCCTTGTGTTCGTTATCGTCCACGTCGTTTCGTGTGAAAAGACAGCATTACTATACTCACTTCGAACATCTGTTCTAAAAAGTTCATGTTACGAGAAGCAATATTCAGAATAAGGCACGGCTTTATACATACGGCCTGTAACCCGATGGGCTTACGCGTAAATGTAATTTACTGGAGCGTACTGGAGTCTCCCTGCGTAGGGGCAGGGAGATGATGAGGGATTAACGGTCGCGCTGGACGGCGATGTGCGCGAGGCCGATTAGCGCATCACGCCATGGGCTGTCGGGAATGACCTGAATAGCGGCGATGGCTTTGTCCGCTTCTTCTTCAGCGCGCTGACGCGTCCATTCCAGGGAGCCGCAGATTGCCATTGTTTCCAGTACCGGTTCCAGAAGATGGCGTCCATTTCCCTGCTCGATAGCCTCCCGGATCATTTTCGCCTGCTCTGGTGTACCATTGCGCATCGCGTGGAGCAGCGGCAGCGTTGGCTTGCCTTCGTTCAGGTCATCGCCGACGTTTTTACCGAGCGTTTCGCCATCCGCGCTGTAGTCCAGCAAATCATCAATCAACTGGAACGCGGTGCCGAGGTAACGGCCATAGTCCTGAAGGCCTTTTTCCTCCGCTTCGCTACAGCCAGCCAGAATGCCAGAGCACTGCGCGGCGGCTTCGAACAGACGTGCGGTCTTGCTGTAAATCACCCGCATATAGTTTTCTTCGGTGATGTCCGGGTCGTTGACGTTCATCAGCTGTAGGACTTCACCTTCAGCGATAACGTTCACGGCTTCTGACATCACTTCCAGCACCTTCAGCGAGCCAAGGCTGGTCATCATCTGGAAGGCTCGGGTATAGATAAAATCGCCTACCAGAACGCTTGCCGCATTACCAAACGCGGCGTTGGCGGTGGCTTTGCCACGACGCATGTCTGATTCATCCACAACATCGTCGTGAAGAAGGGTGGCGGTGTGGATAAATTCGATCAGCGCCGCGATCGTGACATGGGCATTTCCCTGATAGCCAACCGCGCGTGCGGCCAGAATGGCAATCATCGGACGAATACGTTTACCGCCGCCGCTGACGATGTAATAGCCCAACTGATTGATCAGCTGAACGTCAGAGTTGAGTTGCTCCAGGATTGCTGCATTCACACCCGCCATATCTTGCGCGGTTAACTCATTGATTTTTTCTAAATTCATCGCAAAAGCCGGGCTTTTTATCCTGTTTATCCCACACGAGATGGGTACACAAAGGGTTTCGGTTTATAAATAGTATTGCTGATTGTACTGAAAAAACGGCTCAGATAAACGTTACCGTACGTGTTGTGTTTTTTTTCTTCATGTATTGATGGTAGCACTTGTCAAAGGCTCGCGTTTTGCGTAATATTCGCGCCCTATTGTGAATATTTATAGCGCACTCTGAATCATACGAGGATGTGCGCGGAAGCGGAGTTTATATGTACGCGGTTTTCCAAAGTGGTGGTAAACAACACCGAGTAAGCGAAGGTCAGACCGTTCGCCTGGAAAAGCTGGACATCGCAACTGGCGAATCTGTTGAGTTCGCTGAAGTTCTGATGATCGCAAACGGTGAAGAAGTCAAAATCGGCGTTCCTTTCGTTGATGGCGGCGTTATCAAAGCTGAAGTTGTTGCTCACGGTCGTGGCGAGAAAGTTAAAATCGTTAAGTTTCGTCGTCGTAAACACTATCGTAAGCAGCAGGGCCACCGTCAGTGGTTCACTGATGTGAAAATTACTGGCATCAGCGCCTAAGACCTGAGGAGAGATTTAAATGGCACATAAAAAGGCTGGCGGCTCCACACGTAACGGTCGCGATTCAGAAGCTAAACGCCTGGGCGTTAAGCGTTTCGGTGGCGAATCCGTTCTGGCGGGTAGCATCATCGTTCGTCAGCGTGGCACCAAGTTCCACGCGGGTACCAACGTAGGTTGCGGTCGTGACCACACTCTGTTTGCTAAAGCAGACGGTAAAGTGAAATTTGAAGTTAAAGGCCCGAACAACCGTAAATACATCAGCATCGTTGCTGAGTAAGGTTTTCTCGGTCCGGTAACGGATTAAAGCCCCGCAACGTGTTGCGGGGCTTTTTACATTGGAAACCCGGAAAATTTTCTGTAGGGAAAACGGGCATGAAGCAGCAGGCCGGCATTGGTATTCTTTTGGCGCTCACTACCGCAATGTGCTGGGGTGCGCTGCCAATTGCAATGAAGCAGGTACTGGAAGTCATGGAGCCACCGACGGTGGTGTTTTATCGCTTCCTGATGGCAAGCATAGGCCTGGGCGCCATTCTGGCCGTCAAAGGTAAGCTGCCACCGCTGCGCATCTTTCGAAAACCGCGTTGGCTGGTGTTACTGGCTATCGCGACGGGCGGTCTGTTCGGTAACTTCATTCTGTTCAGCTCTTCCCTGCAATATCTTAGCCCTACAGCGTCGCAGGTGATTGGTCAGCTTTCACCGGTCGGCATGATGGTCGCCAGCGTATTCATCCTCAAGGAGAAGATGCGCGGCACGCAGATCATCGGGGCAAGTATGCTGCTTTGCGGGCTGGTGATGTTCTTTAACACCAGCCTGATTGAGATTTTTACCCGCCTGACGGATTACACCTGGGGTGTCATTTTTGGGGTGGGCGCAGCAACGGTCTGGGTGAGTTATGGCGTCGCGCAAAAGGTGTTATTGCGCCGTCTTGCCTCACAGCAGATCCTCTTTTTGCTGTACACTTTGTGTACACTGGCATTATTGCCTTTAGCGAAGCCGGGTGTAATTACCCAGCTCAGCGACTGGCAACTGGCGTGCCTCATTTTTTGTGGGCTGAATACGCTGGTCGGTTATGGCGCGCTGGCTGAAGCCATGGCGCGCTGGCAGGCAGCACAGGTGAGCGCCTTAATCACGCTTACCCCGCTGTTTACGCTGTTATTTTCAGATTTATTATCAATGGCCTGGCCCGATGTCTTCGTCAAGCCGATGCTCAACCTGTTGGGTTATCTCGGTGCGTTTGTCGTGGTTGCGGGCGCGATGTATTCCGCCATTGGTCATCGTCTCTGGGGGCGTTGGCGCAAAAATGAAGCGGTTGTAATAGTCCCCCGCTCAGGCGAATGAGTTACGGAGAGTAAAATGAAGTTTGTTGATGAAGCGACGATTCTGGTCGTGGCAGGTGATGGCGGTAACGGTTGTGTAAGCTTCCGCCGTGAAAAATATATTCCTCGTGGCGGTCCTGATGGCGGTGACGGTGGGGACGGTGGCGACGTGTGGCTGGAGGCGGATGAAAACCTCAACACGCTGATCGACTACCGTTTCGAAAAATCTTTCCGCGCCGAGCGTGGCCAGAACGGCCAGAGCCGCGACTGTACCGGTAAACGCGGTAAAGACGTGACGATCAAAGTGCCGGTGGGTACGCGTGTCATCGATCAGGGTACGGGCGAAACCATGGGTGATATGACCAAACACGGTCAGCGCCTGATGGTGGCGAAAGGCGGCTGGCACGGTCTGGGTAACAGCCGTTTCAAATCTTCCGTTAACCGTACCCCGCGTCAGAAAACCATGGGTACCCCGGGTGATAAGCGCGACCTGCAACTGGAACTGATGCTGCTGGCGGATGTGGGGATGCTGGGCATGCCAAACGCCGGTAAATCGACGTTTATCCGTGCGGTCTCTGCGGCGAAACCAAAAGTGGCAGATTATCCGTTTACGACGCTGGTACCGAGCCTGGGCGTTGTCCGTATGGATAACGAGAAGAGCTTCGTGGTCGCTGACATCCCGGGTCTGATTGAAGGGGCTGCAGAAGGCGCCGGTCTGGGTATTCGCTTCCTGAAGCACCTTGAGCGTTGCCGCGTACTGTTGCACCTCATCGACATCGATCCAATCGACGGTTCCGATCCGGTTGAAAACGCTCGTATCATTATCGGCGAGCTGGAGAAATACAGTGAAAAACTGGCGCAAAAACCGCGCTGGCTGGTATTCAACAAGATCGACCTGATGGACAAAGCGGAAGCTGAAGCGAAAGCTAAAGCGATTGCCGAAGCGATGGGTTGGGAAGATAAGTACTATCTGATCTCTGCCGCCAGCCAGGTTGGCGTGAAAGATCTCTGCTGGGATGTGATGACCTTTATCATCGAGAATCCGGTTGTTCAGGCAGAAGAGGCGAAACAGCCTGAAAAAGTCGAATTCATGTGGGATGACTACCACCGCCAGCAGCTCGAAGAGCTGGAAGCGGAAGAAGATGATGAAGACTGGGACGATGACTGGGATGAAGACGACGAAGAAGGCGTCGAGTTCATCTACAAGCACTAACCCCTGTATAAAGCCCCTTAACGGGGCTTTTTTTTATCCTATTTTCGTCGGTAACCAACAGCTGGCGATGAGGCCGCCCTCAGCGCCGTTCTCCAGCGTTAAATGACCATGATGGAGCTGTACGATACGCTGTACGATGCTCAGCCCAAGGCCGCTGCCGCCGTAGCGCTGGTCGAGACGTCGGAAAGGTTCGGTGATCGACTGGCGGTGCGCCTCATCAATACCCGGCCCCTGATCGGTAACGCTCACCCGGGTACCCCCCTCCGTCGCTGTTAATGCCACTTCAATGGTTGTGCCTGCCGGGCTGTAACGGGCGGCATTCTCCAGAAGGTTCCTTAGCATCAGACGTAACAGGACGGCGTCCCCCTGTACCGTCAGCGTGCTGTGGGCCGGCCATAATACCGTATGCTCTTTGGCTTCATGCTCCAGGCTAAGCGGAGCAATGATCGACTCAGTCCAGTTCACGGTATCGTAATGGCCGCTGGCCATCGCCTGTCCGGCACGCGCCAGCATCAGCAGCTGTTCCACCGTGTGCATCAGCTGATCGATCCGGTTTATCAGTGGCGTGGCCTGCGGGGAACCGGACTGAGCCATCAGTTCCAGATGGAGCCTAATCCCCGCCAGCGGCGTACGTAACTCGTGTGCCGCATCGGCGGTAAACAGGCGTTCCTGTTGAATAGTGTGGTCCAGCCGGGCGAGGAGTTGGTTGAGGGACGTGGTTACTGCGCCTATCTCTTCCATATCAGAATACATCGGCAGGGGAGTCAGATTATCCGCCGAACGGTTCGCAAGGCTGGCGCGAAGTTTGTTGAGTGGTCGGGTGATCCATGTGACTGCCCAGAATGAGAAGAGCAGGGTAAAACCGACCATCACCAGTGAAGGGACCAGCAGGGAGGCAATGGCTTCGCGGATCTCTTTTTCGACATGGTTGTTGCGTGCTTTAGCGGACAACGTTTCGTTCACCAGAAAACCGATCTGCTCGCGGCTCTCATGCCACAGCCAGACTACGCTAATGAGTTGAAAAAATAGCAGAATAACCGCCAGCAACACCATTAATCGCCGGCGCATACTGTTCATTTCTGGCTCTCCAGACGGTAACCCACGCCGCGTACGGTTTTGATGCGATCTTTACCGAGCTTGCGGCGCAGATTATGAATATGAACTTCAAGCGTGTTTGATCCTGGATCGTCCTGCCAGGAGTAGATGTCCTGTTGCAGCGTTTCACGGTGCACGGTCTGCCCGCTGCGCATGATCAGGCGCGTCAGCAGAGCGAACTCTTTTGGGGTCACTTCCACAGGCTGAGACTGGCGCAGCACCTGCTGAGTTTGCAGATTGAGGGTAATATCCCCGTCCGTCAGCAGGTTGTCGCTGTGGCCCTGATAGCGGCGGATCAACGCCCGTACGCGAGCCTGTAGCTCGGCAAGGGCGAAGGGTTTTACCAGATAATCGTCAGCGCCAGAATCAAGCCCGTTAATTCTGTCTTCAATGGCATCGCGGGCGGTGAGAATCAATACGGGATTCTCCACTCCGCGACGACGCCACTGGCAGAGCAGCGTCGCGCCGTCTTTATCCGGCAGTCCCAAATCCAGGATCACCAGGCTGTATTCACCGCTCTGGATCAGGGCATCTGCTTCAGCGGCCGTGGCGGCACAATCCAGGGCGTAGCCCTCATTGCCCAGCGCCAGCGCTAACCCTTCCTGCAATAACAGATCGTCTTCAACTATCAGTAGTTTCATCGCTAGTTATTCTGGTAGATGTCCTTATAGAGCCTGCTTTCGAAACGTACCAGTGGAATACGGCGATTGCGCTGGTCAGCCGGTTCGACGGCATAGCCGGAAAGATACTGCACAAATGCCATGCGTTGTCCGCTGGCGGTCGTGATGAAACCGGCAAGGTTGTAAACGCCTTGCAGGGAACCCGTTTTGGCTGAAACTTTGCCATCCACGCCCGCAGCGTGAAGGCCCGCGCGGTACTGAAGAGAGCCGTCGTGTCCGGCAAGCGGCAGCATCGTAATAAAGTTTAGCTCAGCGTCATGCTGAGCAATGTACTGCAACACCTGCATCATGGTGGCCGGCGAGATCAGGTTATGACGCGATAAACCGGAACCATCAACGGCGATCGTATTGCCCAGATCGATACCCGCCTGCTGGCGCAGGATCTGACGTACGGCATCAGAACCGGCCCGCCAGGTGCCCGGCACACCAAAGCGCGCGTGCCCGATCATGCGGAACACCGTGTCGGCAATCATGTTATCCGACTTTTTCAGCATAATCTTAAGCAAATCATGCAGTGGCGCGGACTGTTTGCTGGCAATCACCGTGCCTGGCTCATTCACCTGCGTCTGGCGCAGCAGCGTTCCGGTGTAGGTTATGCCCGCCTGCTTCAGTTCATCTTTAAAAATGGCACCGGCATAACCTGCGCCATCCTGAATGGCAAAGGCCAGCGGGAGTGGATCGGCCCGCTGGGTCAGGCAGCCGGTGAGCGTATAGCGGTTGAGATCGCCCGGTACCACGTCCAGCTCGCAATACTGTGCCTCCGGGGAGCCTTTCGCCAGCGTCCGCACCTGGCTGAACATCGTGACCGGGTAGTAAGACGCCACGCGGATAAACGCTAAGTCATTTGGTTTTGGCGCGCTGTAAAGCGATACGGAGAAGCAGTTACGGTCAACGATGGCGGCGGCTGGCGGGGCGCTAAAACACTGCGTCATGTCGTTCCATGGCCAGCCAGGCGCTTTATCGTGGCTGGCGAAAATGGAGGTGTCGATCAGCACGTTGCCATCAATTTTTGTTACGCCGGATTTTTTCAGTACCGCCACCATGTTGCGGACATCCTGGCGCTTAAAGGTGGGATCGCCACCAAAACGGGCGATAAGATCGCCTTTCAGTTCGCCACCCTCAACGTTACCTCTGGTTTCAAGGGTGGTAGTAAAACGGAAGTCAGGCCCGAGCTGGAGCAGAGCGGCGAGGGCGGTGATCACCTTCTGGGTACTGGCAGGCAGCGCCATCTGTTGACTGTGATAGTCAATCTCGGGAGCCTGCGCGCCAACCTTCTGCACCATCAGGGCAAGGTTCGCGCCGGCGGGCAGTTGATTAATGTACTCATCAACATTCGCGGCCTGAACGGTGAACGTTATACTGGTAGTCAATCCGATGATAAAACTGGAAAATCGCATAATCTCGCGCTAACAACCCGAAAACAAACCGTCATACTACGGTGCATGGCACTGTAAAGTAAACGATGACCCATAGTGAACTTCGCGGTAAAATGCGTATCAAATTGAAAAATTGCTGCTGACCTGGGGCGTTGCTCCCGGGTCGGTTTTCTTTTTGCTTCTGGCCTGTTCAGGTGGGCTGGAGCAGGGAACACTGCTCCCAACAGGAATGTTTAAGAGGTATAACAAATGCAAGCTATTCCGATGACCTTACGTGGTGCCGAAAAACTGCGCGAAGAGCTGGATTTTCTGAAATCCGTGCGTCGCCCTGAAATCATCGCCGCTATCGCGGAAGCGCGTGAGCATGGCGACCTGAAAGAGAATGCTGAATACCACGCGGCGCGTGAGCAGCAGGGTTTCTGTGAAGGGCGTATTAAAGATATCGAAGCAAAATTGTCCAATGCACAGGTTATCGATATCACCAAAATGCCGAATAATGGCCGTGTGATTTTTGGTTCAACCGTTACCGTGCTGAACCTGGACAACGACGAAGAGCAGACCTATCGCATCGTGGGTGATGATGAAGCTGACTTCAAACAGAACCTGATTTCGGTAAACTCGCCAATTGCTCGTGGCCTGATTGGCAAAGAGCAGGACGATGTGGTCACCATCCGCACCCCTGGTGGTGAAGTGGAATACGAAATTATTAAGGTTGAATATCTGTAATTCGCTTCTCTACTAAGATGTTGATACATTGTAAAGAAAAGAAAAAGGCCGCTTAGCGGCCTTTTATCAACTCAAGGAGCATGGCATTTTGCTCGCCTGCTGAAAGAAATCCCTCGTTTCACACAGAAAATGTGTTCGATTCAGGATATCCTTAACGTGGCAGCGAGATTTTGCGCTCTTTAGATGGGCGATAGAGCACCAGCGTTTTACCGATGACCTGTACATTACAGGCGCCGGTTTCGCGCACGATGGCTTCCACGATCAGGTTTTTTGTGTCTCTGTCTTCAGAGGCGATTTTCACCTTGATCAGCTCGTGGTGTTCCAGCGCTTGTTCAATCTCGGCAAGCACCCCTTCGGTCAAACCATTGTTGCCAAGCATCACTACAGGCTTGAGCGGATGTGCCAGACCTTTAAGGTGCTGTTTTTGTTTAGTACTCAGATTCATCGTATATTTTTGCTTACGTTGGGATTGAAAACGGTTCATTCTACCGCCATCTCCCTAATATCGCCAAATAGCTGCGTAGAAATTTACGTCACAGGCAAGCAACGATGAACCAGGACGGAAATGTTAAATGACAGGTAAAAAGCGTTCTGCCAGCTCCAGCCGCTGGCTTCAGGAACACTTTAGCGATAAATATGTTCAACAGGCGCAGAAAAAGGGGTTGCGTTCCCGCGCCTGGTTTAAACTTGATGAAATACAGCAAAGTGACAAACTTTTTAAACCGGGAATGACGGTGGTCGACCTCGGTGCGGCACCTGGCGGGTGGTCCCAGTATGCGGTTACGCAGATCGGCGGAACGGGCCGAATCATCGCATGCGATCTTTTACCAATGGATCCCATCGTCGGTGTCGACTTCCTTCAGGGCGACTTTCGTGATGAATTAGTGCTTAAAGCATTACTTGATCGTGTAGGTGACAGTAAGGTCCAGGTTGTCATGTCGGATATGGCGCCAAATATGTGTGGAACACCGGCGGTGGATATCCCCCGCGCCATGTATCTGGTGGAACTAGCGTTAGAAATGTGTCGTGATGTACTAGCGCCTGGTGGTAGTTTTGTTGTGAAGGTGTTTCAGGGCGAAGGTTTCGAGGAGTATCTTAAGGAAATTCGCTCCCTGTTTGCGAAGGTTAAAGTTCGTAAGCCGGACTCTTCCCGGGCCCGTTCCCGTGAAGTGTATATTGTAGCGACCGGGCGAAAATGATAACCGGGAGATTTCAGACGAAAGTTTGAATGAAACTGGATATAGAGTATCCTGACGCTGTTTTTAACACAGTTGTAATATGAGGTTAATCCCTTGAGTGACATGGCGAAAAACCTAATACTCTGGCTGGTCATTGCCGTTGTGCTGATGTCAGTATTCCAGAGCTTTGGGCCCAGCGAGTCGAATGGCCGCAAGGTGGATTATTCTACCTTCCTGCAAGAGGTCAATCAGGACCAGGTTCGCGAAGCGCGTATCAACGGACGTGAGATCAACGTTACCAAGAAAGATAGTAACCGTTACACGACTTACATCCCGGTGAACGATCCTAAGCTGCTTGATAACCTTCTGACCAAAAACGTCAAAGTGGTAGGCGAGCCGCCGGAAGAACCAAGCCTGCTGGCTTCTATCTTCATTTCCTGGTTCCCGATGCTGCTTCTTATCGGCGTCTGGATCTTCTTTATGCGCCAGATGCAGGGCGGTGGTGGCAAAGGTGCCATGTCGTTCGGTAAGAGCAAGGCGCGTATGCTGACGGAAGACCAGATCAAGACCACGTTTGCTGACGTAGCAGGTTGTGACGAAGCAAAAGAAGAGGTGGGTGAACTGGTTGAATACCTACGCGAGCCGAGCCGTTTCCAGAAACTGGGCGGTAAGATCCCGAAAGGCGTCCTGATGGTCGGCCCTCCGGGTACCGGTAAAACCCTGCTGGCAAAAGCCATCGCGGGTGAAGCGAAGGTGCCGTTCTTTACTATTTCAGGTTCTGACTTCGTTGAAATGTTCGTGGGTGTCGGTGCATCTCGTGTGCGTGACATGTTCGAGCAGGCTAAGAAGGCAGCACCGTGCATCATCTTCATCGATGAAATCGACGCCGTAGGCCGCCAGCGTGGCGCAGGCCTGGGTGGTGGTCACGATGAACGTGAGCAGACGCTGAACCAGATGCTGGTTGAGATGGACGGCTTCGAAGGTAACGAAGGTATCATCGTTATCGCGGCAACTAACCGTCCGGACGTACTTGACCCTGCGCTGCTGCGTCCAGGCCGTTTCGACCGCCAGGTTGTGGTCGGTCTGCCGGATGTTCGCGGTCGTGAACAGATTCTGAAAGTGCATATGCGTCGCGTACCGCTGGCGCCAGATATCGACGCGGCAATCATCGCGCGTGGTACTCCAGGCTTCTCCGGTGCGGATCTGGCTAACCTGGTCAACGAGGCAGCCCTGTTTGCCGCTCGCGGTAACAAGCGCGTGGTGTCCATGGTGGAGTTCGAGAAAGCGAAAGACAAAATCATGATGGGTGCGGAACGTCGCTCCATGGTGATGACGGAAGCGCAGAAAGAGTCCACGGCATATCACGAAGCGGGCCACGCGATTATCGGTCGTCTGGTGCCGGAACACGATCCGGTACACAAGGTGACGATTATTCCGCGCGGTCGTGCGCTGGGTGTGACCTTCTTCCTGCCTGAAGGCGACGCGATCAGCGCCAGCCGTCAGAAGCTGGAAAGCCAGATTTCAACCCTGTACGGCGGTCGTCTGGCTGAAGAGATTATCTACGGTGCGGAACATGTTTCCACCGGTGCGTCGAACGATATTAAAGTGGCGACAAACCTGGCGCGTAACATGGTGACTCAGTGGGGCTTCTCCGACAAACTCGGTCCGCTGCTGTATGCAGAGGAAGAGGGCGAGGTGTTCCTGGGCCGCTCCGTGGCAAAAGCGAAACATATGTCCGATGAAACGGCACGTATCATCGACCAGGAAGTGAAAGCGCTGATTGAACGTAACTACGCTCGCGCCCGTCAGATCCTGAACGACAATATGGACATCCTGCATTCGATGAAAGATGCGCTCATGAAATATGAGACCATCGATGCACCACAGATTGACGACCTGATGGCGCGCCGCGAAGTGCGTCCGCCGGCAGGCTGGGAAGACCCAGGCGCGTCTAACAATTCTGACAACAATGGCACCCCGCGTGCGCCGCGTCCGGTCGATGAACCGCGTACGCCAAACCCGGGCAACACCATGTCAGAGCAGTTAGGCGACAAGTAAGTCACTGCTGTTGAAGCGTTTGTCTGTATCTCAAACCCTGGAGCTTGCTCCGGGGTTTTTCTTATCTGTTTAACCACATTAATCCCAGGGACTTCACCATGAAACTATTCGCCCAGGACTCGCATCTCGACCTTTCACATCCCCATGTGATGGGGATCCTGAATGTCACGCCTGATTCCTTCTCTGACGGCGGCACGCATAATTCGCTTATCGACGCGGTTAAACACGCGAATTTAATGATTAACGCGGGTGCCACCATCATTGACGTTGGAGGGGAGTCAACGCGGCCTGGCGCGGCGGAGGTTTCGGTGGAAGAAGAGCTGGCGCGCGTGGTGCCGGTGGTGGAGGCTATCGCCCGGCGCTTTGAAGTGTGGATCTCTGTTGATACCTCCAAACCCGAAGTGATCCGTGAAGTGGCGAGAGTGGGCGCTCACATTATCAATGATATCCGCTCGCTGACCGAGCCGGGCGCGATTGAAGCCGCCGCAGAAACCGGGCTACCGGTGTGTCTGATGCATATGCAGGGCCAGCCTAAGACAATGCAGGAGGCGCCAAAATATGAAGACGTGTTTGCCGACGTCACCCGCTTCTTTATTGAGCATATCGAACGCTGTGAACGTGCGGGTATCGCAAAAGAGAAATTGCTGCTCGACCCGGGCTTCGGTTTCGGTAAAAATCTCTCACACAATTACGCGTTGCTTGCGCGCTTATCAGAGTTTCATCAGTTCGGCCTGCCACTGCTGGTGGGAATGTCGAGAAAATCGATGATTGGTCAGTTGTTGAATGTCGGGCCGAGCGAACGTCTGAGCGGCAGTCTGGCCTGCGCGGTGATTGCCGCGATGCAAGGTGCACACATCATTCGCGTCCATGACGTAAAAGAAACAGTAGAAGCCATGCGTGTGGTGGAAGCCACACTGGCAGCGAAGGAAAACAAACGCTATGAGTAATCGTAAATATTTTGGTACCGATGGCATCCGTGGGCGCGTAGGCGATGCGCCAATTACCCCTGACTTTGTCCTGAAGCTGGGCTGGGCAGCGGGGAAAGTGCTGGCGCGTCATGGCTCCCGTAAGATCATTATTGGGAAAGATACCCGTATTTCGGGTTATATGCTGGAATCCGCGCTGGAAGCCGGGCTGGCGGCGGCGGGGCTTTCAGCTTCCTTTACGGGGCCAATGCCGACTCCTGCTGTTGCCTATCTGACCCGCACCTTCCGTGCGGAAGCGGGCATCGTCATTTCCGCTTCCCATAACCCGTTCTATGACAACGGTATCAAATTCTTCTCCATCGACGGCACTAAACTGCCGGATGACGTGGAAGAGGCGATTGAAGCGGAAATGGAAAAAGAGATCACCTGTGTTGACTCCGCTGAGCTGGGTAAAGCCAACCGTATTGTCGATGCCGCAGGCCGCTACATTGAATTCTGCAAAGGCACTTTCCCTAATGAACTGAGCCTGGCACACCTCAAAATTGTGGTGGACTGTGCAAACGGTGCGACTTACCACATTGCGCCGAATGTGTTCCGCGAGCTGGGTGCGAAAGTGATCACTATCGGCTGCGAGCCGGACGGTCTGAACATCAACGAAGAAGTTGGCGCGACAGACGTGCGTGCCTTGCAAGCGCGTGTCCTGGCTGAAAAGGCCGATCTGGGTATTGCCCTGGATGGCGATGGTGACCGTGTGATCATGGTTGATCACGAAGGTAACAAGGTCGATGGCGATCAGATCCTCTACATCATTGCGCGTGAAGGCCTGCGTCAGGGGCAACTGCGCGGTGGCGCGGTGGGCACTTTGATGAGCAATATGGGTCTGGAACTGGCGCTGAAACAGCTGGGCATCCCGTTTGTTCGTGCGAAGGTGGGTGACCGCTACGTGCTGGAAAAACTCCAGGAGAAAGGCTGGCGTATTGGCGCGGAAAACTCCGGCCACGTGATCCTGCTCGATAAAACCACCACCGGTGACGGCATTGTGGCGGCGCTTCAGGTTGTTGCCGCGATGGCGCGTAACCATATGAGCCTGCACGATCTGTGCAGCGGCATGAAAATGTTCCCGCAGATCCTGGTCAACGTGCGTTTCACCGCGGGTAAAGGTGACCCGCTGGAAAATGATAACGTGAAAGCGGTGATGGCAGAGGTGGAAGCGACGCTTGGCAGCCGTGGGCGCGTCCTGCTGCGTAAGTCGGGTACCGAGCCGCTGATCCGCGTGATGGTGGAAGGCGAAGACGAAGCGCAGGTGACTGAATTTGCGCACCGCATTGCGGATGCAGTCAAAGCTGCATAATCTTTCAGAATAAGTGTTTAAAAAGGCGGCGTTTGCCGCCTTTGTTTTAAACAATTAATGGCTTTTTGCTGTTTTTTTCCGCAGTTGATACAATGCCTCGAAAATGCCCTTGCGAAGGTGATTCGCTTTGGTTAGTATTCACACCCGCTTCAGTGGGAAACAAAATCCTGCTAATTGGTCGAAGCATTGGTATGCGGCAAATCCGCAAGGAACAGGTTGATTATGTACGAAGCTCTTTTAGTTATTTTCCTTATTGTAGCCATCGCTCTCGTAGCGCTGATTATGCTACAGCAAGGTAAAGGCGCTGATATGGGAGCCTCCTTCGGAGCAGGCGCTTCCGGTACGCTGTTCGGTTCAAGTGGTTCTGCGAACTTCATGACCCGCACGACGGCGATTCTGGCTACGCTGTTCTTCATTATCAGCCTGGTGCTGGGCAATATCAACAGCAACAAGACCAGTAAAGGAAGCGAGTGGGAAAATCTGAGCGCGCCAGCAAAAACTGAGCAAACTCAGCCAGCTGCACCGGCTAAGCCAACCAGCGATATCCCGCAGTAAGTATTCCGTACCGAGGTGGTGGAATTGGTAGACACGCTACCTTGAGGTGGTAGTGCCCTAACGGGCTTGTGGGTTCGAGTCCCATCCTCGGTACCAATATTCCAGAAGAAAGACGTCGCAAGACGTCTTTTTTTTCGTCTTTATATTCTGTGTTTCCGATCTATTGTAGGGCGGGTAAGCGCAGCGCCACCCGCCGTTTTGCCCGGTGGCGCTGCGCTTACCGGGCCTACGAAGACCACAAAAAAGGCGCCCATTGGGCGCCTTTTGCATGTCTTGCTGTCGATTACTTCTTATCGCTGTGTTCCAGGTTCTCAACCTGCGGCAGACCATTACCGGAATTCGCGGAGAGCAGGCCATTCTCAACATAGTTGAACAGCTTCTCACGGGTATCGGTGATGTCCAGGTTACGCATGGTCAGCTGGCCAATACGATCGTCCGGAGAGAATACTGACTCACCTTTCTCCATGGTCAGACGCTCTGCTTTATAGGTCAGGTTGTCAGACACGGTGTTCAGGATGGAGTAGTCGTTACCGCGACGCAGTTCCAGGGTCACTTCGCCGGTGATGGCGCTTGCCACCCAACGTTGCAGGGCGTCACGCAGCATCAGCGCCTGTGGATCAAACCAGCGACCCTGATACAGCAGTTTGCCCAGCTGACGGCCATGAGCGTGATACTGCTCAATGGTGTCTTCGTTGTGAATACCGGTCAGCAGACGCTCATAAGCGATGTGCAGCAGCGCCATCCCTGGAGCTTCGTAAATGCCGCGGCTTTTTGCTTCGATGATACGGTTTTCGATCTGATCGCTCATACCCAGCCCGTGACGACCGCCGATGCGGTTTGCTTCCAGCATCAGTTCAACATCGTCGGAGAACGTTTTACCGTTCAGGGCAACCGGATGACCACGTTCGAAACGCACGGTCACTTCTTCCGCCGGGATCTTCACGTTCTCATCCCAGAACTTCACGCCCATGATCGGGTTAACAATTTTTACGCTGGAGTTCAGGAATTCCAGGTCTTTCGCTTCGTGCGTCGCACCCAGCATGTTGGAGTCGGTTGAGTAGGCTTTCTCAACCGACATCTTGTAGTCAAAGCCGCAGGCAATCATAAACTCAGACATTTCATGACGGCCACCCAGCTCGTCGATGAAGTCGGTATCCAGCCACGGTTTGTAGATCTGCAACTCGGCGTTGGTCAGCAGGCCATAACGATAGAAACGTTCAATATCGTTGCCTTTATAGGTGCTACCGTCCCCCCAGATGTTCACGCCATCTTCTTTCATGGCGGCGACCAGCATAGTGCCGGTGACGGCACGACCCAGCGGGGTGGTATTGAAATAGGTCAGGCCGCCGGTAGTGTTATGGAAAGCACCGCACTGGATCGCGGCAATCCCTTCGGCGACCAGCTGCTTACGGCAGTCGATCAGACGTGCGTTCTCTGCGCCATATTCCATGGCACGACGAGGGATCGCGTCATAATCTTCCTCGTCCGGCTGACCCAGGTTCGCAGTATATGCATAAGGAACCGCTCCCTTCTGGCGCATCCACAGCAGTGCAGCGCTGGTATCCAGGCCGCCAGAAAAAGCGATGCCAATACGTTGTCCTACCGGGAGATGCTTGAGAATCGTCGTCATATAATAAAACCCTGCTTGATTGACTGATTAGAGACCGCTTTCGCTCTCGATGCATGTTTATGCAAAATAAGTGAGTATTCATTTAATCATTTTTTATCGACGACCGAAAGAGACGTGTGCGTTTTTTGTAAAAATTTCCCTTTTATTGCCCTGGCCGAAGTTGGGTTGACAGGTGGGGTCAACTATCAATATACTGAATGCCGATTTTACGTCCCGTCTTCGGTACCAAATCCCAGCATTATTTGCAAATTCTGTCCAAAACGCGTAGAATTTGCCACGTTTCAGGCGCGGGGTGGAGCAGCCTGGTAGCTCGTCGGGCTCATAACCCGAAGGTCGTCGGTTCAAATCCGGCCCCCGCAACCACTTTCCCATAAAGTTCTTTTTCAAATATACTGTGAAGACTTAGAGCCTTCGTAGCTGGATTTGAAAAAATGCTTTCGGAGAGTGCTCCAGGCCACAGTTGTGGCTATAGGGTTCAGTTATCTAAAGCCCCGATTTATCGGGGTTTTTTGTTATCTGACTACAGAATAACTGGGCTTTACGCCCTTTTTTTATGTCTTGGGGGTGGGCTTGTCCACATTAGAGCAAAAATTAACAGAGATGATTACTGCGCCGGTCGAAGCACTGGGCTACGAACTGGTCGGCATCGAATTCGTTCGCGGCCGTACATCCACACTGCGCATCTATATTGATAGTGAAGATGGCATCAATGTTGATGATTGTGCTGATGTCAGCCACCAGGTGAGTGCGGTTCTTGATGTTGAAGATCCGATTACCGTTGCGTACAACCTGGAAGTTTCCTCACCTGGCCTCGATCGTCCGATGTTCACGGCCGAGCACTACGTGCGCTTTACCGGTGAAGAAGTGGCTCTCGTTCTGCGTATGGCCGTACAGAATCGCCGTAAATGGCAGGGAATTATCAAAGCCGTTGATGGTGAAATGATCACGGTGACAGTCGAAGGCAAAGATGAAGTGTTCGCGCTGAGTAATATCCAGAAGGCGAACCTGGTTCCCCACTTTTAACAGTCTGGATTGAGGTGAAAAGCCCGCGATGAACAAAGAAATTTTGGCTGTTGTTGAAGCCGTCTCCAACGAGAAATCACTGCCGCGTGAGAAGATTTTCGAAGCGCTGGAAAGTGCACTGGCTACAGCAACCAAGAAAAAATACGAACAAGAGATCGATGTTCGCGTAGAAATCGATCGTAAAAGCGGTGACTTCGATACATTCCGTCGTTGGGTAATCGTTGAAGAAGTGACCCAACCGACCAAAGAGATCACCCTGGAAGCGGCACGTTTTGAAGACGAAAGTCTGAACGTGGGTGACTACGTTGAAGATCAGATTGAATCTGTTACCTTCGACCGTATCACCACCCAGACCGCGAAGCAGGTTATCGTGCAGAAAGTTCGCGAAGCCGAGCGCGCGCTGGTTGTCGATCAGTTCCGCGATCAGGAAGGCGAAATCATCACTGGCGTGGTGAAGAAAGTGAACCGCGACAACATCTCTCTGGAGATCAAATCCGAAGGACTGCCGGGTAACGCTGAAGCCGTCATCCTGCGCGAAGACATGCTGCCGCGTGAAAACTTCCGCCCAGGCGATCGTATTCGTGGTGTGCTGTATGCCGTACGTCCTGAAGCGCGTGGTGCACAGCTGTTCGTGACGCGTTCTAAACCAGAAATGCTGGTTGAACTGTTCCGTATCGAAGTGCCGGAAATCGGCGAAGAAGTTATCGAAATCAAAGCGGCGGCCCGCGATCCGGGCTCCCGTGCGAAAATTGCGGTGAAAACCAACGACAAGCGTATCGACCCGGTCGGTGCTTGCGTCGGTATGCGTGGCGCACGTGTTCAGGCGGTTTCTACCGAACTGGGCGGCGAGCGCATTGATATCGTTCTGTGGGACGACAACCCGGCGCAGTTCGTGATCAACGCAATGGCACCGGCTGATGTGGCGTCTATCGTTGTTGACGAAGACAAACACACCATGGATATCGCTGTAGAAGCGGGCAACCTGGCGCAGGCGATTGGCCGTAACGGTCAGAACGTACGTCTGGCGTCACAGCTGAGCGGCTGGGAACTCAACGTGATGACCGTTGATGACCTTCAGGCCAAGCATCAGGCTGAAGCCCACGCGGCGATCGATACCTTCACCAAATACCTGGACATTGACGAACACTTCGCCACTGTGCTGGTTGAAGAAGGTTTCTCTACGCTGGAAGAACTGGCCTACGTGCCAATGAAAGAGCTGCTGGAAATTGACGGTCTGGATGAACCAACCGTTGAAGCCCTGCGTGAACGCGCTAAAAACGCACTGACCACCCTGGCGCTGGCTCAGGAAGAAAGCCTTGGCGATAAGAAGCCGGCTGATGACCTGCTGAATCTGGAAGGTCTTGATCGTGCGATTGCGTTCAAGCTGGCTGCCCGTGGTGTTTGTACGCTGGAAGATCTCGCTGAGCAAGGCGTTGATGACCTGGCCGATATCGAAGGTTTAACCGACGAGAAAGCCGGCGAACTCATCATGGCCGCACGTAATATTTGCTGGTTCGGCGACGAAGCGTAATAAACTGTAGCAGGAAGGAACAGCATGACTGATGTAACTGTAAAATCGCTGGCTGCTGAGATTCAGACCTCCGTGGACCGCCTGGTACAGCAATTTGCTGATGCAGGGATCCCGAAGTCCGCTGATGACTCGGTGACCGCGCAAGAAAAACAAACCTTGTTAGCGCACCTGAACCGTGAACACGGCTCTACGCCTGACAAGTTAACGCTACAGCGTAAAACGCGTAGCACGTTGAACATCCCTGGTACCGGTGGCAAAAGCAAGTCGGTACAAATTGAAGTCCGCAAGACGCGCACCTTTGTAAAACGTGATCCGCAAGAGGC
Source organism: Enterobacter sp. JJBC (assembly GCF_036936505.1). Lineage (NCBI taxonomy): Bacteria > Pseudomonadati > Pseudomonadota > Gammaproteobacteria > Enterobacterales > Enterobacteriaceae > Enterobacter > Enterobacter sp. JJBC. The sequence continues at coordinate 4,255,195 of NZ_CP136935.1, read as the reverse complement.
AGAACGCCTTGCCGCGGAAGAGCAGGCACAGCGTGAAGCGGAAGAACAAGCTCAGCGTGAGGCAGAAGCCACTGCCAAACGTGAAGCAGAATTAAAAGCTGAACGTGAGGCCGCAGAAAAAGCGAAACGCGACGCCGGTGAAAAAGCGAAGCGTGACGCTGCGGAAAAAGACAAAGTGAGCAATCAACAGACCGACGAAATGACCAAAACTGCCCAGGCTGAAAAAGCCCGCCGTGAAAATGAAGCTGCCGAGCTGAAGCGTAAAGCGGAAGAAGAAGCCCGCCGCAAGCTTGAAGAAGAAGCTCGCCGCGTCGCCGAAGAAGCGCGTCGCATGGCAGAAGAAAACGAGAAGAATGGTGTGAATACCGCTGAACCAACTGAAGATACCAGCGATTATCACGTCACCACGTCTCAGCATGCGCGTCAGGCAGAAGACGACAACGACCGCGAAGTAGAAGGTGGTCGTGGTCGTACTCGCAGTGCAAAAGCTGCGCGTCCTGCGAAAAAAGGTAACAAACACGCTGAATCAAAAGCTGACCGTGAAGAAGCGCGTGCAGCGGTTCGCGGCGGTAAAGGTGGTAAGCGTAAAGGTTCCGCTCTCCAGCAGGGCTTCCAGAAGCCTGCTCAGGCCGTTAACCGTGACGTTGTGATCGGCGAAACTATCACCGTTGGCGAACTGGCTAACAAAATGGCGGTGAAAGGCTCTCAGGTCATCAAAGCGATGATGAAACTGGGCGCAATGGCCACCATTAACCAGGTCATCGACCAGGAAACCGCACAGCTGGTTGCCGAAGAGATGGGCCACAAAGTTATCCTGCGTCGTGAAAACGAGCTGGAAGAAGCAGTAATGAGCGACCGTGATACGGGCGCAGCGGCTGAACCGCGCGCACCGGTTGTGACCATCATGGGTCACGTTGACCACGGTAAAACCTCTCTGCTTGACTACATTCGTTCTACTAAGGTTGCCTCCGGCGAAGCGGGTGGTATTACCCAGCACATCGGTGCTTACCACGTAGAAACCGAGAACGGCATGATCACCTTCCTGGATACCCCAGGCCACGCAGCGTTTACCTCAATGCGTGCTCGTGGTGCTCAGGCAACGGATATCGTTGTTCTGGTTGTTGCTGCCGACGATGGCGTGATGCCGCAGACCATTGAAGCTATCCAGCACGCGAAAGCGGCGCAGGTGCCTCTGGTTGTTGCAGTCAACAAAATCGATAAGCCAGAAGCCGATATGGATCGCGTGAAGAACGAACTGTCCCAGTACGGCGTTATGCCGGAAGAGTGGGGCGGTGAAGCACAGTTCATCCCTGTATCTGCAAAAGCGGGTACCGGTATCGACGACCTGCTGAACGCCATCCTGCTTCAGGCTGAAGTTCTGGAGCTGAAAGCGGTTCGTAAAGGTATGGCGAGCGGCGCGGTAATCGAATCCTTCCTGGATAAAGGTCGTGGTCCGGTTGCAACCGTTCTGGTTCGCGAAGGTACTCTGCACAAGGGCGACATCGTTCTGTGTGGTTTCGAATACGGTCGCGTTCGCGCGATGCGTAACGAACTGGGTCAGGAAGTGCTGGAAGCGGGTCCGTCCATTCCAGTGGAAATCCTGGGGCTGTCCGGTGTTCCGGCTGCCGGTGACGAAGTAACCGTCGTACGTGACGAGAAGAAAGCGCGTGAAGTCGCTCTGTATCGTCAGGGTAAATTCCGTGAAGTGAAGCTGGCTCGTCAGCAGAAATCTAAACTCGAGAATATGTTCGCCAACATGACCGAAGGCGAAGTTCACGAAGTGAACGTTGTTCTGAAAGCGGACGTTCAGGGTTCTGTGGAAGCGATCTCCGACTCCTTGCTGAAACTGTCTACCGACGAAGTGAAAGTGAAGATCATCGGTTCTGGCGTAGGTGGTATCACCGAAACCGACGCAACTCTGGCAGCAGCGTCCAACGCGATCCTGGTTGGCTTCAACGTTCGTGCTGACGCATCTGCGCGTAAAGTGATTGATGCTGAAAGCCTGGATCTGCGTTACTACTCCGTCATCTATAACCTGATTGACGAAGTGAAAGCAGCGATGAGCGGCATGCTGTCTCCTGAGCTGAAACAGCAGATCATCGGTCTGGCTGAAGTACGTGACGTGTTCAAATCACCGAAATTCGGTGCGATCGCGGGCTGTATGGTTACCGAAGGGACCATCAAGCGTCACAACCCAATCCGCGTACTGCGTGACAACGTGGTTATCTACGAAGGCGAGCTGGAATCCCTGCGCCGCTTTAAAGATGACGTTAACGAAGTCCGTAACGGCATGGAATGTGGTATCGGCGTGAAGAACTACAACGACGTTCGCGTTGGCGATATGATCGAAGTGTTCGAGATCATCGAAATTCAGCGTACCATCGCGTAATCTTCTTCAACAGAAGATTAATGAGCGTAGGCCGGGTAAGCGAAGCGCCACCCGGCAGTAATTTTAAAAAGGGGCTTAAGCCCCTTTTTTGTCTGGAGAATTTATTATGGCGAAAGAATTTGGTCGCCCACAGCGCGTCGCGCAGGAGATGCAGAAAGAGATCGCTCTCATTCTGCAACGTGAAATCAAAGATCCACGCGTGGGTATGATGACCACCGTGTCTGGCGTGGAAATGTCCCGCGACCTGGCGTACGCCAAAGTGTTTGTAACTTTCCTGAATGACCAGGATGAAGACGCTGTGAAGAACGGCATTAAAGCGTTGCAGGAAGCCTCTGGTTTCATTCGCTCTCTGCTTGGCAAAGCGATGCGCCTGCGTATCGTGCCAGAGCTGACCTTCTTCTACGACAACTCGCTGGTTGAAGGTATGCGTATGTCCAACCTGGTGACCAGCGTGGTGAAACATGACGATGAGCGTCGTGTTAACCCGGCGGACGACAGCAAGGAGGACTGATGAGTCGTCCTCGTCGTCGCGGTCGTGACGTGCATGGCGTGCTCTTGCTGGATAAACCACAGGGCGCATCCAGCAACGACGTGCTGCAAAAAGTGAAGCGTATTTATAACGCCAACCGAGCAGGGCACACTGGCGCGCTGGATCCGCTGGCAACCGGCATGCTGCCGATCTGCCTGGGGGAAGCGACAAAGTTTTCCCAGTACCTGCTGGATTCCGATAAGCGCTACCGCGTGATTGCCAAACTGGGCCAGCGCACGGATACCTCCGATGCAGATGGCCAGGTGGTGGAAGAGCGCCCGGTGACCTTCAGCGCAGAGCAACTTGATGCGGCGCTGGACAGCTTCCGTGGTGATACGCTACAGGTGCCGTCGATGTATTCGGCGCTGAAATATCAGGGCAAAAAGCTCTACGAATATGCACGTCAGGGCATTGAGGTTCCGCGCGAAGCTCGTCCGATTACCGTGTATGAGCTGCTGTTCATTCGTCACGAAGGTGATGAACTCGAGCTGGAAGTACACTGTTCGAAAGGGACCTATATCCGCACCATCATTGATGACCTCGGTGAAAAGCTGGGCTGCGGCGCGCATGTGATTTATCTGCGTCGTCTGGCGGTCAGCAAATATCCGGTCGAACGCATGGTGACGCTTGAGCATCTGCACGCCCTGATTGAGCAGGCGCAAGCGCAGGGCGTTGCGCCGGCCGATCTGCTGGACCCCCTGCTGATGCCAATGGACAGTCCGGCAGTGGACTTCCCGGTTGTTAATCTTCCTTTAACATCGTCCGTTTACTTTAAGAACGGAAACCCGGTTCGCACAACGGGGGCACCGCTTGAGGGCCTGGTACGCGTGACGGAAGGTGACGAAGGGAAATTCATCGGTATGGGCGAAATGGACGGCGAAGGGCGTGTGGCGCCGCGTCGTCTGGTCGTCGAATATCCGGTCGAAGCGTGACGGTGATAACGCCTTACCTTGCGATAAGCAGGGGAGACGAGTAGAATATCGCCGCTTAACGCCTGGTAAATTGTTTAACAATCTGCGGGGCGTACATGGGATAGCTGAATTAGAGATCGGCATCCTTACATTCTTTATACTTTGGAGTTTGAAAATGTCTCTAAGCGTTGAAGCTAAAGCTAAAATCGTTTCTGAGTTTGGTCGTGGTACTAACGACAGCGGTTCTACCGAAGTTCAGGTTGCACTGCTGACTGCACAGATTAACCACCTGCAAGGTCACTTTGCAGAGCACAAAAAAGATCACCACAGCCGTCGTGGTCTGCTGCGTATGGTTTCTCAGCGTCGTAAACTGCTCGACTACCTGAAGCGTAAAGATGTTGCACGCTACACCGCGCTGATCGAGCGTCTGGGTCTGCGTCGCTAATTCTTGCGAGTTTCAGAAAAGGGGGCCTGATGGCCCCTTTTTTCAACCAGACGGCAGCAATTCAATGGAAACTATTGTATTGTTGCTATAAATGATCTTCATTGCAGAGGTTCGCGCGGCTAATGAGAGGCTTCACCCATGGGGGTGTCGGTTGTCATTAGTCGCGAGGATGCGAAGAAGGTCGGGTTAAATCGTCAGCACACCTGAGGTGTGCTTTCAAACATTTAAGAAAGGACAGAACTTTGCTGAATCCGATCGTTCGTAAATTCCAGTATGGTCAGCATACCGTCACGCTGGAAACCGGCATGATGGCGCGTCAGGCTACTGCTGCCGTTATGGTAAGCATGGATGACACTGCTGTATTCGTTACCGTAGTTGGCCAGAAAAAAGCTAAACCAGGTCAGGACTTCTTCCCGCTGACCGTTAACTACCAGGAGCGTACCTACGCTGCCGGTAAAATCCCAGGTGGCTTCTTCCGTCGTGAAGGCCGTCCAAGCGAAGGCGAAACCCTGATCGCGCGTCTGATTGACCGCCCGGTTCGTCCGCTGTTCCCGGAAGGCTTCGTGAACGAAGTGCAGGTTATCGCAACCGTTGTTTCCGTTAACCCGCAGGTTAACCCGGACATCGTTGCGATGATCGGTGCGTCTGCTGCCCTGTCACTGTCTGGTATTCCATTCAATGGTCCAATCGGTGCTGCGCGCGTGGGTTACATCAATGATCAGTACGTGCTGAACCCAACTCAGGAAGAGCTGAAAGAGAGTAAGCTGGACCTGGTTGTCGCTGGTACTGAAGCCGCGGTGCTGATGGTTGAATCCGAAGCTGAACTGCTGAGCGAAAACCAGATGCTGGGCGCTGTGGTCTTCGGCCACGACCAGCAGCAGGTTGTTATCCAGAACATCAACGACCTGGTGAAAGAAGCCGGTAAACCACGTTGGGACTGGCAGCCAGAAGCGGCCAACGACGCGCTGAACGCACGCGTTGCTGCACTGGCAGAATCTCGTCTGAGCGACGCATACCGCATCACCGACAAACAGGAGCGCTATGCTCAGGTTGATGTGATCAAATCTGAAGTGACCGCGACCCTGGTTGCCGAAGACGAAACGCTGGACGCTAACGAAATTGGCGAAATCCTGCACGCTATCGAGAAAAACGTTGTTCGTAGCCGCGTCCTGGCAGGCGAGCCGCGTATCGATGGCCGTGAAAAAGACATGATCCGTGGTCTGGACGTGCGTACTGGCGTACTGCCACGTACTCACGGTTCTGCGCTGTTCACCCGTGGTGAAACGCAGGCGCTGGTAACCGCGACCCTGGGTACTGCACGTGACGCACAGATCATCGACGAACTGATGGGCGAGCGCACTGACAGCTTCCTGTTCCACTACAACTTCCCTCCGTACTCTGTGGGCGAAACCGGTATGGTTGGCTCACCGAAGCGTCGTGAAATTGGTCACGGTCGTCTGGCGAAGCGCGGCGTGCTGGCAGTGATGCCAGAAGCAGACAAATTCCCGTACACCGTACGTGTGGTGTCTGAAATCACTGAATCCAACGGTTCTTCTTCCATGGCTTCCGTGTGTGGTGCTTCTCTGGCGCTGATGGATGCAGGCGTGCCAATTAAAGCCGCCGTTGCGGGTATCGCAATGGGTCTGGTAAAAGAAGGCGACAACTACGTTGTTCTGTCTGACATTCTGGGTGATGAAGACCACCTGGGTGATATGGACTTCAAAGTAGCGGGTTCCCGCGACGGTATCTCTGCTTTGCAGATGGATATCAAAATTGAAGGTATCACCAAAGAGATCATGCAGGTTGCTCTGAACCAGGCTAAAGGTGCGCGTCTGCACATCCTGGGCGTGATGGAACAGGCTATCAACGCGCCACGCGGTGATATCTCTGAATTCGCTCCGCGTATTCACACCATCAAGATCAATCCAGACAAGATCAAAGATGTTATCGGTAAGGGCGGTTCCGTTATCCGTGCACTGACCGAAGAAACGGGCACCACCATCGAAATCGAAGATGACGGTACTGTGAAGATCGCAGCAACCGACGGCGAGAAAGCGAAATACGCTATCCGTCGTATCGAAGAGATCACGGCAGAAATCGAAGTGGGCCGTATCTACAATGGTAAAGTGACCCGTATCGTTGACTTTGGCGCATTCGTTGCCATCGGTGGCGGTAAAGAAGGTCTGGTACACATCTCTCAGATCGCTGACAAGCGCGTTGAGAAAGTGACCGATTACCTGCAAATGGGTCAGGAAGTACCGGTGAAAGTTCTGGAAGTTGACCGCCAGGGCCGTATCCGTCTGAGCATTAAAGAAGCAACCGAGCAGTCTCAGCCTGCTGCGGCGCCGGAAGCTCCGGCTGCTGAACAGCACGGCGAGTAAGGTTGCCATTTGCCCTCCGCGCAGGCGGAGGGCTTATTATCAGGCAGGACGCCTTGTTAAGCCGCCGGGGGACAGGACGTTCATCCAATAGTTGTCTTCGGGAGTGGGAAATGAAGCCTTTTTTGCGCTGGTGTTTCGTTGCGACAGCTTTAACGCTGGCAGGATGCAGCAACTCTGCCTGGCGTAAGAGCGAAGTCCTCGCAGTGCCATTGCAACCGACTTTGCAGCAGGAAGTCATTCTGGCACGCATGGAACAAATACTTGCCAGTCGGGCTTTAACCGATGACGAACGCGCACAGCTTTTATATGAGCGCGGAGTGTTGTATGATAGTCTCGGTCTGAGGGCACTGGCGCGAAATGATTTTTCACAAGCGCTGGCGATTCGACCTGATATGCCTGAAGTATTCAATTACTTAGGCATTTATTTAACGCAGGCAGGCAATTTTGATGCTGCCTATGAAGCGTTTGATTCTGTACTTGAGCTTGATCCAACTTACAACTACGCGCACTTGAATCGCGGTATCGCATTGTATTACGGCGGACGTGATAAGTTAGCGCAAGATGATCTGCTGGCGTTTTATCAAGACGATCCTAATGATCCTTTCCGCAGCCTGTGGCTTTACATCGTTGAGCAGAAGCTTGATGAGAAGCAGGCCAAAGAAGCACTGAAACAGCGCTTCGAGAAATCGGACAAGGAACAGTGGGGATGGAACATTGTCGAGTTCTACCTGGGCAACATTAGCGAAGCAACGCTGATGGAACGCCTCAAGGCGGACGCAACGGATAACACCTCGCTCGCTGAGCATCTCAGTGAAACCAACTTCTATTTAGGTAAGTACTACCTAAGTCTGGGGGATATGGACAGCGCTACGGCACTGTTCAAATTAGCGGTTGCTAACAACGTACATAACTTCGTTGAGCACCGTTATGCATTGTTGGAATTATCGCTCTTGGGCCAGGAGCAAGACGACCTGGCAGAATCGGACCAGCAATAGCTGACGACATAAACATCAGCCCGTAATCTTTTGATTGCCATCACCTTCACTGGTGAGGGCGTTGTTGTTCGTCAATACACCTAATTTGAGCCGGTTCACACTTTTCAATGAAAATTGCTAATCATTTTCACGATGAGCTAAGTAGACTGGCCGCCATTAATATCGAGGCACTTGTACTACATGGCTGAATTCGAAACCACTTTTGCAGATCTGGGCCTGAAGGCTCCTATCCTTGAAGCCCTTAACGATCTGGGTTACGAAAAACCATCTCCGATCCAGGCTGAGTGTATCCCACACCTGCTTTCTGGTCGTGACGTGCTGGGCATGGCCCAGACTGGTAGCGGTAAAACCGCAGCATTCTCGCTGCCGCTGCTGAACAACATTGATCCGGACCTGCGCGCGCCGCAGATCCTCGTCCTGGCTCCAACCCGTGAACTGGCTGTTCAGGTTGCTGAAGCCATGACGGAATTCTCTAAACATATGCGCGGCGTAAACGTGGTAGCCCTGTACGGCGGCCAGCGTTATGACGTGCAGTTACGCGCCCTGCGCCAGGGCCCACAAATTGTTGTCGGTACGCCGGGCCGTCTGCTGGATCACCTGAAGCGCGGTACCCTGGACCTCTCTAAACTGAGCGGTCTGGTACTGGACGAAGCCGATGAAATGCTGCGTATGGGCTTCATCGAAGACGTAGAAACCATCATGGCGCAGATCCCGGAAGGTCATCAGACCGCTCTGTTCTCTGCAACTATGCCAGAAGCGATCCGTCGCATTACCCGCCGCTTCATGAAAGAGCCGCAGGAAGTGCGCATTCAGTCCAGCGTGACCACTCGCCCGGACATCAGCCAGAGCTACTGGTCTGTATACGGCATGCGCAAAAACGAAGCGCTGGTCCGTTTCCTGGAAGCGGAAGATTTTGATGCGGCGATTATCTTCGTACGTACCAAAAACGCGACACTGGAAGTGGCTGAAGCCCTGGAGCGTAGCGGCTACAACAGCGCAGCGCTGAACGGCGACATGAACCAGGCCCTGCGCGAGCAGACCCTGGAGCGTCTGAAAGACGGTCGTCTGGATATCCTGATTGCAACCGACGTGGCAGCACGTGGTCTGGACGTTGAGCGTATCAGCCTGGTTGTAAACTACGATATCCCAATGGACTCCGAGTCTTACGTTCACCGTATCGGCCGTACCGGTCGTGCGGGTCGTGCGGGCCGTGCGCTGCTGTTCGTTGAGAACCGCGAGCGTCGTCTGCTGCGTAACATTGAACGCACCATGAAGCTGACCATTCCAGAAGCTGAGCTGCCAAACGCAGAACTGCTGGGCAAACGCCGTCTGGAAAAATTCGCCGCGAAAGTACAGCAGCAGCTGGAAAGCAGCGATCTGGATCAGTACCGTGCGCTGCTGTCCCAGATCCAGCCTGTCGCTGAAGGCGAAGAGCTGGACATGGAAACCCTGGCCGCAGCACTGCTGAAAATGGCGCAGGGCGAACGTAGCCTGATCGTGCCACCTGATGCGCCGATGCGTCCTAAGCGTGAGTTCCGTGACCGTGACGATCGTTTCGAACGTCGTGGCGACCGTAACGACCGTGGTCCACGCGGTGACCGTCCAGAGCGTGGTGGTGAAGACCGTCCACGTCGCGAGCGTCGTGACGCTGGCGAAATGGAACTGTATCGCATTGAAGTGGGCCGTGATGATGGTGTTGAAGTTCGTCACATCGTTGGCGCGATCGCTAACGAAGGCGACATCAGCAGCCGTTACATTGGTAACATCAAGCTGTTCGGTTCCCACTCCACCATCGAGCTGCCAAAAGGCATGCCGGGCGAAGTACTGCAACACTTTACTCGCACCCGCATCCTGAACAAGCCGATGAACATGCAGCTGCTGGGCGATGCACAGCCACGTCCTGACCGTGGCGGCGAACGTCGTGGCGGTGGTCGCGGTTTCGGTGGCGAGCGTCGTGAAGGCGGTCGCAGCGAAGGTCGCGGTGGTGAAGGCCGTCGTTTCTCCGGCGAGCGCCGCGAAAACCGTGGTCCACGCCGTGAAGAAGGTGCCAGCCGTCGTCGTTTCGGTGATGCGTAAGCCTTTCGCTTCTGACGTAAAGTAAAATATACAGCCCTGATAGTCGCTATCGGGGCTTTTTTTATTCCTTTTGTACTCTTGTACTGGTACAGTGCAACACACTAAAATGCAGAACCACATTTTTCACTGGAGATAAGGCCGCATGGCAACACTAACCACCACCCAAACGTCACCTTCGCTGCTTGGCGGCGTGGTGATCATCGGCGGAACCATCATTGGTGCCGGGATGTTTTCCCTGCCTGTGGTCATGTCCGGTGCGTGGTTCTTCTGGTCGCTGGCGGCGCTGGTTTTCACCTGGTTCTGCATGCTCCATTCCGGGCTGATGATCCTTGAAGCAAACCTGAACTATCGCATTGGCTCCAGCTTCGACACCCTCACCCGGGATCTGTTGGGCAAAGGCTGGAACCTGGTGAACGGGCTGTCCATCGCGTTTGTACTCTATATCCTGACCTACGCGTACATTTCAGCGAGCGGGTCGATTCTGCATCACACCTTCTCAGAGATGTCGCTGAACGTTCCGGCGCGTCTGGCGGGTCTCTGCTTCGCGCTGGGCGTGGCGTTTATCGTCTGGATGAGCACCAAAGCGGTCAGCCGCATGACGGCAATCGTGCTGGGCGCAAAGGTCATCACCTTCTTTCTTACCTTCGGCAGCCTGCTGGGGCACGTCACGCCGGCCACGCTGTTTAACGTTGCCGAAACGAACACCTCTTATACGCCGTACCTGCTGATGACCCTGCCGTTCTGTCTGGCGTCGTTTGGCTACCACGGTAACGTACCGAGCCTGATGAAGTACTACGGCAAGGATCCGCGCACCATCGTGAAATGCCTGGTTTACGGCACGCTGCTGGCGCTGGCGCTGTATGTGATCTGGCTGCTGGGGACGATGGGTAACATCCCGCGTCCGGAATTTATCGGCATTGCGCAGAAGGGCGGTAACATTGATGTGCTGGTACAGGCGCTGAGCGGCGTGCTGAACAGCCGCAGCCTGGATCTGCTTCTGGTGGTCTTCTCGAACTTTGCGGTGGCGAGTTCATTCCTCGGCGTGACGCTGGGCCTGTTTGACTACCTGGCGGATCTGTTTGGTTTTGATGACTCTGCGACGGGGCGCTTCAAAACGGCGCTGTTGACCTTCCTGCCGCCGATTGTGGGCGGCCTGCTGTGGCCGAACGGTTTCCTGTACGCCATCGGCTATGCAGGACTGGCGGCCACCATCTGGGCGGCGATTGTACCGGCGCTGCTGGCGCGCAAATCACGTAAGCGCTTCGGCAGCCCGAAATTCCGCGTCTGGGGCGGAAAACCGATGATTGCGCTGATCCTGTTATTTGGTATCGGTAACGCGGTGGTGCACGTGCTGTCGAGTTTTAATCTGTTGCCTGTGTATCAGTAAAACGTGCGGTCTGAACCCCTCACCCCGGCCCTCTGCCGCAGGGAGAGGGAGAAAAGAATGTAGGCCCGGTAAGCGAAGCGCCACCGGGCAAAGCAAAAAAACTACCCCACCAACTCCTCTTTCACCTGCATTGCCAAATCAAACGAATGCAGACGCGCCTGGTGATCGAAAATCTGGCCGTTAACCATAATCTCATCCGCCTGGGTTTCACGCAGCACCGCCTCCAGCCCGTGACGCACTTTCGCCTTATCACCTACCAGCGACATACTCAGAGCCTGCTGCACGCCATACTGCTCGGAGGCCGACCACAGCTGATGCATATTCTCTACCGGCGGCGGCAGCTGGCCCGTCTCACCGCGACGCAGCTTCACAAACGCCTGCTGCATGGAGGTGAACAGGAATTCCGCGTCGCGGTTGCTGTCGGCGGCAATGATATTGATACACACCATCGCGTACGGTTTCTCCAGACGCTCGGACGGTTTGAAGTGCGCGCGGTAGAGATGCAGCGCCTGATGCAGCATATCCGGTGCGAAATGCGAGGCAAACGCAAACGGCAGCCCCAACTGGGCGGCGAGCTGCGCGCTGTACAGACTTGAGCCTAACAGCCATACCGGGATCTTTTCCCCGTACCCCGGCACAGGACGCACGTGCGGGTTCGGGTCACGCGCGTCGAACCAGCCCACCAGCTCCGCCACATCGCGCGGGAAGTTGTCGATATCGCCGCTCATATGGCGACGCAGGGCGCGCATGGTCGGCTGGTCGCTGCCCGGCGCGCGGCCAAGCCCTAAATCAATACGGCCCGGATAGAGGGTATTCAGCGTCCCGAACTGCTCAGCAATCACCAGCGGGGCGTGGTTTGGCAGCATCACGCCGCCGGAGCCCAGGTGCAGTGTGGTGGTATTCGCCGCCAGATAGCCAATCAGCACCGAGGTGGCGGCGCTGGCGATGCCCACCATATTGTGGTGTTCCGCCAGCCAGTAGCGGTGATAGCCGCGCTTTTCGGCAAGCTGAGCAAGATCGAGAGAGTGCGTGAAGGCTTCTCTGGCCGAGGAGCCTTGTGGGATCGGCGCCAGATCCAGCACCGAAAACGGAATGGTTTTGTCAGTCATAACAGCTCACTTTGTCGACGGTCAATCTTTAATACTGCATTAAAAAATGATAACCGTTGTTAACAAAGTGAGCCTTTTTTATGCCTGCAATTCCAGCCCGGCGAGACGTCGCCAGTAACCGTTGCAGTCGCTGTTTGCCGTCAGAGGCAGCGGAGCAGCGCCATTTTCGTTGGCGCGGAAGGCGTCCAGCATGGCGAATACGCCGGTATCAAGCGGCGAAAGACGCACCATATCCACCAGCCCGTGCATTGACGCCAGTTCGTTGCCGAGGTTATAGACGTAACCGCTCATGGTCTGAATGCCGTTAAGAACAAACACCTGCTGATTCTCCTGCGACAGCATGCTGCGTCCGTTCGGGTACTTAATGCAGCAGGTTTCGCACTCGTCTTTCGGACGATCTTCGGAACGTGCGGTGAAGCAGCGGGCAGAGTAGGCCAGCGGCAGATGCCCATAGCTCAGAACTTCCACTTCAAACTTGTTGCGAATGCCCAGCTCTTCGCACTGTGTAAGCAGGTTGGCCAGCCAGTCGCGGGAGAGTTCAACCGGCATGCACCAGCGGGTCATCCCCTGTTTGAGCAGCAGGCGCAGGGTCACGGCGTTATAGCAGTTCAGGGCATGTCCGGCGACAAACGGCAGCTTACGTTCGGCGCACATGTTCACCACGCCCAGGTCGCTCGCCTCCAGCAGGAACTCACCGTTTTCGACGTAGCGCTTCAGCTCGCCCAGTTCAGAGGACGCCTGCACCAGCGCCAGCGTCGAGAGCACCACCTGCTTGCCGCTGCCGGCCAGGCTTTTCGCCATATCCAGCCAGTCGCCCACTTTGGTGGCGCGGCGCTTGCTGCACACCGCTTCGCCGAGGTAAATCACATCGGCGCTGCTGGTAGCGGCCTGCTGGTAAAAATCTTCCAGCGTCTCTTTTGACCAGTAGTAAAGCACCGGCCCTAATGAATATTTCATGATTTTCTCACTGCCATTTACGGTGATACGCGCCGAGCGTGGTTTGGGTGCCTTCGGACATCGCGCCGAGCGTCTCCATCCATGCCGCCTGCGGAGCGTAGTTTTGCGGGTCCGCCATGCAGCGGTCGATGGCCTGACGCCACACCTTTGCCACCTGGCTCACGTAGGCCGGGCTGCGCTGGCGGCCTTCGATTTTCACCGAGGCAATATTGGCGGCCAGCAGCTCTGGCAGCAGTTCCAGCGTGTTGAGGCTGGTGGGCTCCTCCAGCGCGTGGTAGCGCTCACCGTCCACCAGATATCGGCCTTTGCACAGCGTCGGGTAGCCCGCGTTTTCACCGTCCTGATAGCGGTCAATTAACACATCATTCAGGCGTGACTCCAGTCCCTGCGGCGTTTGCTGCCAGCGAACGAAGCGGGCAGGCGAGCAGGCGCCGACGGTATTTGGCGATTCGCCGGTCAAATACGAGGAAAGATAGCAGCGGCCTTCGGCCATGATGCACAGGCTGCCGAAGGCAAAAACCTCCAGCGGCACTGGCGTGACGCGCGCCAGTTGCTTAACCTGATGAATAGAGAGTACGCGCGGCAGCACTACGCGAGCCACGTCAAAGTGTCGATGATAAAAACGGACGGCCTCTTCATTGGTGGCCGATGCCTGAACAGAGACATGGCGCTCAATATGCGGATAACGTTCTGCCGCATACTCAAGCATGGCGAGATCGGCCAGGATCAGCGCATCGGCGCCCAGCTGGGCCGCCATATCCACGGCGCGCTGCCAGCGGGCATAGCCATCAGGATGGGCAAAGGTATTGATGGCGATGTGCAGTTTGCGCCGGTGCTGGTGGACGAAGTTAACGGCTTCCTGAAGCTTTTTCTCCGTAAAGTTAAGACCCGCAAAATGGCGGGCGTTGGTATCATCTTTCAGCCCGATATAGACCGCATCGGCCCCATTTTCGATGGCCGCCTTAAGCGCCGGAAGGTTTCCGGCAGGGCAGAGCAGCTCCATAATTTATCCCGATGTTGTCGATCGCAGGGATCGTAAAAAATGTTAACGAGCTGGGATTTTAATTAACCCATACGCGACAATTTTTGATTTAAGGCAGCTAATGGCGTATTGATGGCACCAATAATGAGGTACACCGGACAACGGTTTGTTGATTTACGCCGCTATCTTCTTGTCGGGATATGGCAAAATAGCAGGACTATAGCTATCAGGGAGTAAAGCTCGTGCTGGATAAACTGCGTTCACGTCTCGTACAATTTGGTCCATCAATGCTGAGCGTGCCGGTAAAACTGGCGCCGTTCGCGCTTAAACGCCAGGTGCTGGAACAGGTACTGAGCTGGCAGTTCCGCCAGGCGCTACAGGACGGTGAGCTGGAGTTTCTGGAAGGCCGCTGGTTAAAGATTGAAGTGCGCGATATCGGGTTGCGCTGGTTTACTTCCGTTGAGAACGATCGGCTTATCGTCCGTGAAACCGCCGAGGCGGATGTCAGCTTTAGCGCGGATGCCAGCGATCTGCTGATGATCGCCGCGCGCAAACAGGATCCGGACACCCTCTTCTTCCAGCGTCGTCTGGTGATTGAAGGCGACACGGAGCTCGGTCTGTACGTCAAAAATTTAATGGATGCCATTGAACTGGAGCAGATGCCGAAAGCGCTGCGTATGATGTTGATGCAAATGGCAGATTTCGTTGAGGCCGGGCTAAAAACCCCGCCGGACAGTAAACACACTTCAGTAGGTGAACCATGCTGATTCGAGTCGAAATTGGGATTGATGCGCCGGGTATCGATGCGTTGTTACGCCGCTCTTTTGCAGGCGACGCCGAAGCCCAACTGGTTCACGATCTTCGCGAAGATGGCCTGATTACGCTGGGCCTGGTTGCCACTGACGATGAAGGGCAGGTGGTCGGCTACGTGGCCTTCAGCCCGGTGATTGTGCAGGGTGAAGAGTTGCAGTGGGTCGGCATGGCGCCGTTGGCGGTGGATGAAAACTACCGTGTCCAGGGCCTGGCGCGCCAGCTGGTTTATGAAGGACTGGATTCACTGAATGAATTTGGCTATGCCGCTGTCGTCGTTCTGGGCGATCCGGCGTTCTACGAACGTTTAGGTTTTGAGCCAGCGTCCAGATACGATCTGCGCTGCCACTGGCCGGGCACGGAAACATCTTTCCAGGTGCATCCTCTGGCAGATGATGCGCTCGACGGCGTTACCGGTCTGGTGGAGTACCACGATCATTTCAATCGTTTTTAAGCAGGCTTTCGCGTAGCGCCTCGAAAGAGCCGTCCCCGTTGACGAGACGCTCTTTCTGGCGCTTTGTCAGCTGCTTGATGCGGTATTCCAGCCTGAGCGCCAGGGATCTGTCGCCCACGGCGGCTGAAAACGCTAACTGAAGTTCACCTTTCCCCCGTAGTGCTTTCGCCCCTTTCCCCGTTTGATGTTGTAAAAAACGCCGTGCCACATCGGTAGTGATCCCGGTGTAGAGTGCGTTATCAGCGGTTCGGACAAGATAGAGAAACCAGCACACGGTAAACAGATTCAGTATGTTAAGGTGAACGCACCATAGCATGAGAGAGAGCGAAAATGGAAACACTGGCCGCCATTAACCGCTGGCTGGCAAAGCAGCATGTCGTGACCTGGTGCGTCTGTAAAGACGAGGAGATGTGGTGCGCAAATGCCTTTTATTACTACGATCCCGAGCGCGTGGCCTTTTACGTAATGAGCGAAGACAAAACGCGGCATGCGCAGATGACGGGCCAGCAGGCAAAAGTGGCAGGTACGGTAAACGGTCAGCCTAAAACCGTTGCGCTGATCCGCGGGGTCCAGTTCAAAGGTGAAATTCGTCGCCTGGAAGGGGAGGAGAGCGACGCGCAACGTAAACGCTATACGCGCCGCTTCCCGGTGGCTGCGGCGCTAAAAGCCCCGGTGTGGGAAATCCGCCTTGATGAGCTGAAATTTACCGACAACACCCTGGGCTTTGGTAAAAAGCTGCACTGGTTACGCGCCGAGCAGGCGTAGCGCTTCACGGTTAAACGCCGGCAGATCGTCCGGTGTACGGCTGGTGATCAGCTGATCGTTATCGTTCACCACTTCCTGATCGTAGAACTCGGCTCCCGCGTTTTTCAGATCGATAACGATCGGTTTCACCGCGGTGAGCTTACGCCCGCGTACCACCTCGGCGCTGATCAGCAGCTGCGGACCGTGGCAAATGGCAAACACCGGTTTACCGGTGCCGACGAAGTCACGGGTAAAGGTGACGAAACGCTCGTCCCCGCGCAGGGAATCCGGTGAATGGCCGCCCGGTAACAGCAGGGCGTCGAAATCCGACGGGCTGACGTTATCAATGGATTCGTCAATGGTCACGCTGGCTTCACCCTTGTGGCCCTTCACGGTTTTACCCGCTTCTTTCTCAATGGTGACCACCTCGTGGCCCGCCTTGCGGAATGCCTCTGCTGGCGACGTAAATTCTGAATCTTCAAACTCGTCGGTAATCAAGACTGCGATTTTTTTACCCATGCTTCCTCCGTTGTTTTCGCTTCAGACTGTTTTTTTCCCGTTTGTGGTAAATACTTACCGGTAACAGACTTTTAAGTGTGGTAGAGCAGGCCCAGAACGCAAACGGACAATTCTGTAAAGGGGATAAGATGAGTCAGGTACTGATTACCGGCGCAACCGGGCTGGTGGGTGGACATCTGCTGCGGCTGCTGATTCAGGATCGGCATATCAACTATATCGCCGCCCCGACGCGTCGCCCGCTGTTGGATATCACCGGCGTCTATAACCCGCACGATCCACAGCTCACCGATGCGCTGGCGCAGGTGCAGGATCCCATTGATATCGCCTTTTGCTGCCTTGGCACCACCCGACGGGAAGCGGGCAGTAAAGAAGCTTTTGTCCATGCGGATTACACGCTGGTGGTGGATACCGCCCTGACGGCGAAAAAGCTGGGCGCAAAACATTTCCTGGTGGTCAGCGCGCACGGCGCGAACGCAGGCTCGCCGTTTTTTTACAACCAGGTGAAGGGCAAAATGGAAGAGGCGTTAATCGCGCAGAAATGGGAGCGTCTGACCATCGCGCGGCCTTCCATGCTGATGGGGCACCGTGACGAACGTCGTTTTAACGAGTCTTTTTTCGCTCCGCTGTTTCGCATTCTGCCGGGTAACTGGAAGTCCATCGAGGCGCGGGATGTCGCGCTGGCGATGCTAAAAGAGGCGCTGGCTCCGTCGCAGGAGGGGGTTAATATTATCCCTTCGGCAAAACTGCGTGAAATCGCGCAGGGCGAGGCGTAAACTTCCCCGGCTTATTAAATAACACCTTCCGGGGAATGGTATGACTGGTCAGTCTTCATCTCAGGCGGCAACACCTGTTCAGTGGTGGAAGCCCGCACTCTTCTTTCTCGTGGTCATCATTGGCCTCTGGTATGTGAAATGGCAGCCGTACTACGGTAAAGCCTTCACCGCCGCCGACACCCACAGCATCGGTAAATCGATTCTCGCGCAGGCCGATTCCAGCCCGCTACGCGCGGCGTGGGATTACGCAATGGTCTATTTTCTTGCCGTCTGGAAAGCGGCGGTATTGGGCGTATTGCTGGGCTCGCTGATTCAGGTACTTATCCCGCGTAACTGGCTGGTGAAAACCCTGGGACAGCCGCGCTTGCAGGGCACGCTGCTGGGGACGATTTTCTCCCTGCCGGGCATGATGTGTTCCTGCTGCGCCGCACCGGTGGCGGCGGGTATGCGCCGACAGCGCGTGTCGATGGGCGGCGCGCTTGCCTTCTGGATGGGTAACCCACTGCTGAATCCGGCAACGCTGGTGTTTATGGGCTTCGTTCTCGGCTGGCATTTCGCGTTTATCCGTCTGGCGGCTGGCCTGCTGACGGTGGTGCTTGTCGCTACGCTGGTGCAGCACCTGGTGAAAGACAACGAGGCCGGGTCTGCTTCCGTTGAGCTGGACGTCAGCGAGCCGCAGGGCAGTTTCTTTGCTCGCTGGGGCAAAGCGCTGTGGCAGCTTTTCTGGAGCACCATTCCGGTCTATATCCTGGCCGTACTGGTGCTGGGGGCCGCGCGCGTCTGGCTGTTCCCGCATGCGGATGGCGCTATCGACAACACGCTGATGTGGGTGATTGCGATGGCGGTGGCCGGTTGCCTGTTCGTGATCCCAACCGCGGCGGAGATCCCGATTATTCAGACCATGATGATGGCCGGTATGGGGACCGCACCAGCGCTGGCGCTGCTCATCACGCTGCCGGCGGTGAGCCTGCCGTCGCTTATCATGCTGCGTAAGTCATTCCCGGCGAAAGCGCTGTGGCTGACTGCGGGGCTGGTGGCGTTGAGTGGAGTGATTGTGGGGAGTATGGCGCTTGTGTGAAAAAAAGCCCGGTGGCGCTAGCGCTTACCGGGCCTGTAGCCAGGTGGGAATTACTTAATGTAAGTAAAGGCGGTGGTGACGTGTTTCACGCCGCTCACCCGGCTGGCGATATCCGCTGCCGCTTTCCCTTCACGTTCCGTCACCAGACCCAGCAGGAACACTTCGCCGTTCTCCGTGGTCACTTTCACGTTTGAGGATTTCACCTGGTCGGTACCCAGCAGCTGGGAACGCACTTTGGTGGTGATCCAGGTATCAGATGACGCGGTGCCGAGACCAATCGGCTGGCCCTGGCGGATCTCGTTATACACTTCCGCCGTGCCTTCCACACCCATCGCGATCTGTTTGGCGCGCGAGGCGAGTTCAGGATTTGGCGCCTGGCCTGCCAGCAGCACTTTGCCCTGATAAGCCGTCACGTTGATGCGTGCTTCCTTCTTGATCTGCTCGTCTTTCGACAGCGCACTGTTTACGCGCAGCTCAAGCGTACCGTCATCCACCTGCGTCCCAACGGTACGCGGATCGGTCGCTGCTTTGGTGCCGACCGCTGCGGTACCGACTACAGCGGCAGCGATGCATCCCTGAAGCAGTAATGCAGACATCACGACTGCAAGGGCCGATAAAACCTTCATGAGAACTCCTTAATCATCCTGGTGAGGGAAAAGCGTGTTATCGATCAGATCGCATAAGCAGTTCACCGTGAGCATATGCATCTCCTGGATGCGGGCGCTACGGTGCGAAGGAATGCGGATCTCCACATCCTGCGGCCCCAGCAGGCCAGCCAGCTCACCGCCGTCGTAACCGGTCAGGGCGACAATCGTCATATCCCGGGTCACTGCCGCTTCAACCGCTTTAACGATATCCCGGCTGTTACCGCGCGTGGAGATCGCCAGCAGCACGTCTCCGGCATGGCCTAAGGCGCGCACCTGCTTGGCGTAGATTTCGTCATGCAGACGATCGTTGGCAATCGCAGTTAAGACCACGTTATCGGTGTTTAGTGCAATGGCAGGTAAGCTTGGGCGCTCGGTTTCGAAGCGATTGATCATGCTGGCAGCAAAATGCTGTGCGTTGGCGGCGGACGTGCCATTGCCACAACAGAGGATTTTGTTGCCGTTGAGCAGCGACTGAACCAGTGTCATCGCTGCACGCGAGATCGCGTCCGGAAGGGCTTCCGCCGCGGCAATCTGCGTTTGAATGCTTTCTGTGAAGCACACTTTAATTCGTTCGAGCACGGTATCCCTTTAAAATCTTATTTATGCGTCTTCGCCAAACGCGTTTTTAAGCCAGTCGATCGCATTTCCGGTGAAGGCTACCACATCGAAACGGCAATCCACAGTATCAAAACTCCCATTATGGCGGGCAAGCCACAAGTGGGCAGTCTGTAATAATTTTTGTTGTTTGGCGAGCGTCACGCTGGCGGCAGCACCGCCAAAACGGGACGACTGTCGGTAGCGAACTTCAACAAACACGATGGTCTGACCGTCTTTCATGATCAGGTCAATCTCGCCGCCGCGCCCGCGAACGTTGGCGGCGACAAAGCGCAGTCCTTTGCCTTCAAGCCAGCGACGCGCCTTTAACTCCCACGCGTCGCCGGTCTGTTTACGGCTTAACTGGCCGGGACAATCTGCCCCTGCTGGTATTTGAGCCATGATAACTTCCTGTTAATCACACAATCCTGATCGGCGGTCAGATCGCCGGTATTCCCGTTAAGCTCGAAGCCCGGTACCTGGCGCATCTGGGTGAAGTGGTTTGCCAGCGCCCAGGCATCGACGCCCATCGCGTACAGACGCGCCAGGGAATAGTCATTGCGCACCGCGCCCAGCGCCTGCTGCATCAACTGCGGGTTGCTGCCTGCCAGCATCGGGATCTCGCTGTATTGCAGTCCTTCCATTTCCAGACGGAAATCCGGGCCTGCGGTACCCTGTGCGCTGCGTGAGCTGGCGTAGAGCGTTGCACCGCTCTGGCTGCCGTTACGCATGGCGATCATCGGTTTGATAAAGGCGATCTCTTCCGGCGTAGCGACGATGTACGCCGAATCCACTTTACCGCCGCCGCTGATTTGCGCGTCGGTAGGGGGCGCCGGGATCGTCAGACCGCCGATGGTGACGCTCTGCTGCTGCGGCAGGCTGGCGGATACCGGGCTACCGTTGAGGGCAATACCTGCCCCGCCGTTCACGCCCGCTCTCAGTTCGGCAGCTGAGCCAAATTTCTGCTGCAACACCACGCCACCGCCAAGGGTCTGCCACTCTTGCGCAAACGCGTTGGCAACGCGATCGCCCAGCGTGCTGCGTGGGATCAGCAGCAGCGGCGCCTGCTTGCCCTGCTCGTGAATATGACGGGCCGCATCGCGGGCTTCATCCTCCGGAGAGAGGGCGAAGTAACAGATATTGGCGCGGTTCTGAACCTGCTCAGGCTGGTTAAGCGCCAGCACGTTCAGCGTGGTGTTGCTCTTCATCAGCGCTTCCACGTTGTTTTTCAACAGCGGACCGACAACGATGCTGGCCCCGTCCTGCTGAACCTGCGCCAGCACCTGGTCAAGCGGCTGGGCGCTGGTGTCGTAGATTTTCAACTCTGCACCAGGGTTAGCGCTGGTGGTGGCCACAGCCTGCGGCTGGGTTGCTGGCTGCTGTTCCGGCTGCGCGGTTTGCGGCTGAGGTTGTTCTGCCGTCGCGGGCGCCGGTGTTTCAGCCGGGGCCTGTGTTGCCGCAGGCGCAGGGGGAGCGGGCTGCGTCGTTGGGGCGGTAACCGGATTCTGCATGGTGCCCTGCGCAGGGGTTTGCGCGGTGGTCAGGTCGCTGGTTTCGGCGGCGGACGGGCTGACAACGTCATTCACATTCGCCGCCTGTGCTGCCTGGGTCGGAACCGCGCTACCGCTGACGGCGGTAGTGCCGTTTTTCGCGGCTTCGAAACCTTGCTGAATGGCGCGACCAAACACCGCTGCCTGACCGTTTAACGGCAGCAGTAGGGCGATTTTGCTGGTGGAGGCGGGCTTAAAGTTTTGCACGTTCACCAGCTGCGTTGGCAGCATTTTCGCTCCCGGGTTTTGCGGGTAACGCTTTTGCCAGTCGGTAATGCCAGCTTTCAGCATGTTCGGATCGCTGCGGTTGTTGAACCACATCTGTTGCAGATCCAGCCAGCCTTGCAGAACATTTTCATCGGCGTTGATTACCAGCGCTTTGGCCTGATCCTGGGTCATGGAGGCGAGCGCCTGCCAGGTTGCATCAATATTTTTCTGCTTGTCCGCACCCGCGAGCAGAGGCTCTTGGGCTATCAGCGCGCGGAGTAGCGTCAGGGAAGGGCGGCCCTGCTCAGCGGTGATACCGGCCTGCCAGAAACGGGCCTGCTGGTTTTTATCCAGCGTGCTGAGATCGATGGTGCCGAGGATCTTCTTCGCGCCGTCGTAATCTTTTTGCGCGACCTTCAGTTCTGCCGACAGCAGCGTCTGCTCATGGCGCTGAGTGTCGTTAAGATCCTGCGGCAGCTGGCTGAACAGCTCGGCGGCCTGCTGGGTTTTCCCTTCTTTCAGCAGTGCACGAATGGCGAGTAATTGCCAGTTGATCCTGGTATCATTTGTACTCTGCGACATTTGTTGCAGATAAAAGCCAGAATCAGCCTGAGCGGATCCCTGCATATGAGCAGTGCTCTGGTCAGGTGCCTGGGTGCCGCAGCCGGTAAAGATCAGGGCTGCCAGCAGGAGGGGCACGCTGTGCGCGGCTTTTTTTCGAAGAAACGTTAACGGTACCATACTGTATCCAGTGATTTTTTTACGCAATGCTCAATATTAAATCGGCAATACGGACGAAACAATGAAACAACACGAAACGGCAGATAATTCTCAAGGCCAGCTTTATATTGTACCTACTCCTATCGGGAATTTGTCTGATATTACCCAACGTGCGCTCACCGTATTGCAAGCTGTTGATTTAATTGCGGCTGAAGACACCCGTCATACCGGTTTACTGCTACAACACTTTGCCATCAACGCCCGTTTGTTTGCCCTGCACGATCACAATGAGCAACAAAAAGCCGAAACGCTGGTGGCGAAGCTTAAAGAAGGGCAGAACATCGCGCTGGTCTCCGATGCGGGAACGCCGCTGATCAACGATCCGGGCTACCATCTGGTACGCACCTGCCGTGAAGCAGGCATCCGCGTTGTGCCGCTGCCCGGGCCGTGCGCGGCGATTGCGGCGTTAAGCGCTGCGGGTCTGCCATCCGATCGTTTCTGCTACGAAGGCTTCCTGCCTGCTAAATCCAAAGGCCGTCGCGATGTGTTAGAGGATCTGGAAGCTGAACCGCGTACGTTGATCTTCTACGAATCAACTCACCGTCTGCTGGAAAGCCTGGAAGATATGGTGACCGTCTGGGGCGAAGGGCGCTACGTGGTGCTGGCGCGCGAGTTGACCAAAACGTGGGAAACCATTCACGGTGCGCCGGTTGGCGAACTGCTGGCGTGGGTGAAAGAGGATGAAAACCGCCGCAAGGGCGAAATGGTGCTGATTGTTGAAGGGCACAAAGCGCAGGAAGACGCTCTGCCTGCCGATGCGCTGCGTACGCTGGCTCTGCTACAGGCTGAACTCCCCCTGAAAAAAGCGGCGGCGCTGGCGGCGGAGATCCACGGCGTGAAGAAAAATGCACTGTATAAATATGCGCTGGAGCAGCAGGGGGAGTAAGCCCCTGCCGCCTGTTTTGCCGGGTGGCGGCTTCGCCTTACCCGGCCTACAACTTTATAAAATGTCGGTATAAATGTCGGAAAAGCTAATTACGCATGTCATACGTGAACCTGCGTCATTCGCTAAACCGTAATGATCTCGGTGCCCGTTTTACCCAACAGTTCTTTTTCGTGCTTTCCGATCCCATCATCCGTAATCACACAGTCTATTTTTTCCATCGGCAGCACCTGGTTGAACCCGCGACGATTGAACTTGCTGGCATCCAGTACGGCAATCACCTTATGCGCGGCAGCGGCCATCACGCTGCTGATCGAATATCCCTCATTGAAGGTGGTAATACCGTTAGTGGCATCAATACCATCAGCCCCGACAAACATTAAATCGGCGCTGATGCCCGTCAGTGAACGCTCGGCGATGGTACCGTGCATAGAGTGCGTTTTATGACGTACCGTGCCGCCGCAGACTACAAGCGTAATGTCTTTGTTCTCTGAGAGGGCGAAAGCGGCTGGCAGACTGTTGGTGATGACTGTGATATTGGCTCTTTTGGTCAGCGCTTCGGCGATCAGCATCGTAGTGCTTCCGCTATCCAGAATAATCGTCATCCCTTCTTCAATCATGGCCGCCGCTGCTTGTGCGATGCGTTTTTTCGGATCGCTCGCCAGCTGGTAACGGTCTTCCAGCACGACTTCCTGATTTTCACTTTCGGCCAGATTGCTGCCAGGCCTTGCGGCGCCACCGTGAAAACGAGTGACCAGTCCTTTTTCTTCTAACAGGCGCAGATCTGTTCGAATAGTCACTTCTGAAATTCCAAACATATTCGACAGATCCAGCACCATTACGCTGCCATGTGCGTTGACGAGGTCAACGATTTTATTCCTTCGCTCAAATGAGTTCATATTGAATTGCCTGATAATTAACTGCCTCCTATTCTAATCGAAGGTATGCGAAAGGTGTACGTTAATATCCGAAAGTAAATGTGAGCCAGCTCTGGTTTGCTGGCTCGCGAGGTTATGCGAAGCGGAGCATAATTTTACCCTGCATAGGCGAACCGTTCAGTGCCTGCACGGCCTGGGCAAAGCTTTCACTATCGCCACTGTGTGTGACAAGCGGAGCTAACTGTAGTTTTTTATCTGCGAGCAGACGGGCTGCTATTTCCCATTCTTCCCCAGGCCATGGAGCGGAATAGTTCATCCAGCTTCCCAGCAGCGTCAATTCCTTACGCAGAATTTTGCCGAAAGTCACAGCGGGTAAGTTCAGGTCATGATGCAGAGTACCTACCAGTGCAATCTGGGCTCGCGGCCCGGCAATATCAATGGCAAGCGTGATGGTTTGTGGGGTTCCGGCAGTCTCCAGTACCAGTTGTTCGAACCGGCTTTCGCTGAGCGCATTGTGGATGTCATCAGCGCTCAGAGAACGGCTGTTAAATACCCGTGTCGCTCCCAGACGGGATGCCAGGGCAAGCTTTTCGTCGTTAATATCGATTGCGCTCACACTGCTGGCACCCAGCGCCAGCGCGCTCTGCATCGCCAGCAGACCGATGGTACCTGCGCCGACAATGATGACATTTTTCCCCTCGCAGCCTGAAGCCAGGTGTAATGCATGTAACCCGACGGTAATCGGCTCAATAAATGCACCATCTTCAATCGTCATCGCCTCTGGAAGGCGGAACAAATTTGCGCGCTTAACAACAATATATTCCGCATTGCCGCCCTCACTGCGTGAACCAACGAACTGGTAATGCTTACATAATGAGTAGTAGCCTTGTTCACATTCGGGGCAGGAAAAACAGGGAAGTAGCGGAACACACGCCACACCATCACCAACCTTAAGATCGGCTACGTCAGTGCCATATGCTTCGACGTATCCACTGAATTCATGGCCTAACGTGATGGGATAGTAGTGTGCGCCTTTGGCGAAAATTCGTGGAATATCCGAACCACATAACCCGGAACAGATAACGCGTACTAGCACATCATCTGCGGCCTGAATGGAAGGGAGGGGGCGTTCTTCAACCCGCACGCTACCCTCAGCGTGAATTACCACTGATTTCATGATTGACTCCAGAAAAAAGAGGGGAGCATCGCTCCCCCTGTTATTAAGATGCCGTCTGGCTTTGAGGATTGGCGGTGAGTTTTTCTGCCGCAATAAATGTGCGGGCACGACGCCATGTCAGCAATACGCCCGTAAAGTAAATCGCAGCAATCACGATGAACCCTACTACGTTTTGCCAGGTAAAGAGTTGAATCATCAGCCAGGTGAACGGTGATCCGCCCTGATCCATAGAGGCCACCAGCCCGCCTGCTTTCAGCGCGCCAGCGTTTTGCGCAAGCTGGGTATGCAGGCCAATAGTCTGGGTCGCAATCCACAACGTGATGCCCATGATAATGACGCCGGAGATAAGCGTTCGGAACAGGTTGCCCTGGTGAACCGCGACCGCCATTGCCACAAAGAAGCCGATAGTGGCGAGGTCGCCGAACGGCAGCACCTGGTTTCCCGGCACCAGCACTGCAATCAGAATGGTGAGCGGGATAAAAATCAGGCTGGCGGAGACCACGGATGTATGACCCAGCAGCAGTGCGGGATCGAGCCCAATTAAAAACTCCTGGCCGCCGAATTTAGCTTGCAGACGTTTACGGGCATGTTTGGCGATCGGTGTCAGGCCGTCCATAATCGGCTTAATCACGCGCGGCATCAGCAGCATAACGGCGGCGGTTTTTACTGCCAGTTGTAGAACGGATTTAGCGTCATAGCCTGCCAGCATGCCGATAACCAGTCCCATGACAAACCCAACGGTTACAGGTTCGCCAAACGGACCAAAGCGTTTCTGTACGTCGTCAGCGCTAAAGTGGATGCGCTTCAGACCAGGAATTTTGTCGATAATCGTATCGACCAGAACCGCTATCGGGCCTAGATACGCTGATGAGCCGTGAGGGATAGCGATCCCTTCCAGACCAAAAAAGTCTCGCGTGTCTTTGGCAAACCAGTCCCCGAGTTTGTAAACAAAGGCTGCATGTACCACCACCCCCAGGATCCCCAGCCAGTAAGAGCCGGTTGCCAGGTGCAGCATCGCACCGGTGAAGGTCATGTGCCATATGTTCCAGATATCCACGTTCACTACGCGGGTCATTCGGGTGACCAGCATGAGAATATTGACACCAATGGCCACCGGGATCGCCACCAGTGCTATTTGCGAAGCCCAGGTCATCGGTGATGAACCCGGCCAGCCAACGTCAACCACGTGGAGATTAATCTGGAACTGCTCTGCCATCGCTTTGGCTGCCGGGCCGATGGAGTCGAGCATCAGGCCGATAACCAGCCCGATCCCCACGAAACCAATGCCAATATGCAAACCGGATTTAAAACAATCACCCAGCTTCATTCCCAGCAGCTTAGAGAAGATGATGATGACGATAGGCAGCATTACGGTTGGCCCCAGATCGAGGATATACCGCATGATTTCGGTAAACATAATCTTACCCCTCGAGGATGGTCAGGATTTTTTGTTGCAGGGCTTCGATACCAACGCCGGATACAAACGGCATGCCGTGTACCACAGGAATATCGCCAAAAGATCTGTCGACTTTCGCCGTGGTGCAGATGAGATCCGCGCCATCCATGTAGGTTTCGATTTCGGTTACCCGACACTGCACCAGATCCAGCTCAATGTGGTGGGCCTCACAAAGCTCTTTAATTTCTTCTGCGGCCATAGTTGAGGTGGCAACAGCGCCGCCACAAGCGACGATAATTTTACGTTTCATAGGGTACACCTTCTTATTATCAGTATGTTATGAAGCCTGAGCACAGGCCTCAGGCTCAAGGATCGCCGTCCGGAAACGATCCGCCAGATGCTCAGCTGGGGTCGCTAAGAGCATGTCGAGCGTGTCCGGGTTTTGCAGCTCACTAAAAAGGCGGCGCAGCAATTTCATTTGTGCCGCAGGGTTTTCAACAATAAGGGCGATAATGAGCGAAACGGCGACGTCACCATCATCATCTGCCTGCTGAAAGTTGACCGGTTTGTCCGGGCGAATCAGGTAAATGGCGGGGCTTTTCGCATGTACGGCTTCACAGTGCGGAATTGCGACCGCATGACGCTCAAGGGCAATGCCGGTGGGGTAGTTCATCTCCCTTTCCTGGAGTGCCGCTGGATAGGTGGCGTGGACGACACCTTTTCTCAGCATCTCCTCGCCAATATGCGCCAGTGCCTGCTGGCAATCTTCAAACTCAATTCCGGTACGGACAAAAACGTGACTCATACACTCTCCGGTATCAAACGTGTTCAGGGGTACAGCCGAAACGATAGGCACGTAATACATCCTGTATTTTGTCGATGATGAGATTTTGCGGTGTTGCCGGGATCTCATTCATCGACAATCGCTCGAACTGGACGGGCATAAACTGGCTGATTAGCCCCAGAGGCAGGGATGCTGCGCTCAGGTTAGCGATCAGTTTCTCTACGCTCTGGCGAATACGCGGGTGCGGCCAGTAGTAACGAATGCGGTCGGACAGGCTAAAGTGAATATCCACCATCGCCTGGCTCCAGGTTGGGCGGTAGTACTTTTTCCAGTAGCCAGGTTCGTTCAGCATCACTTCATCGATGACCTCAAGCACATGGCTGCGTTGCTCCGGGGCGATGAGCGCTTCCTCCATCTGCGCGAGGGCGAAGATGGCTTCGCGCAGGGCAAAGGTGAGCGCCGGGCCGACTTTCAGAATCGCAAAGTGATCGCGAACCAGAGCTCGATAGGCCTGACGGGTCTGGTAGTCGGTTGAATGCGCTTCGTAAACTACCGGGGTCTGACGGATCCAGCCGGAGAGAGCTTCTGCTGCGTGTGGCTGATAGTGAATAATTTGCGTATGGTCAAACTCCACCCCAGGCTGAACAACCATCGCAATGACGCGCGACATAGCGTCGTCCAGGCCGAGCGCACCAAAGGCCACGCGATGCGTTTCCATCGTCTGCGCGGCATCTTCCACGCGAGTAACGTGTACGCTGTTTATACTGCTGGCTTCACCGCCCGGTACTGGAACTTCTGTGCCAATGACATAGGTCAGCACCGCTTTTTGCGCGTCGGTTGCCGTCTCCTCTGCCGCCTGACACAGACGCGCCGCGCGCTGGGCTACGACCATTGGCGCTAGCGGGACAGGGTCGTCGGCGCAAGACATTGAGGCATCCAGATGGATCTTGCTAAACCCAGCCGCGACATAGGCTTTGATCAGCTCTACGGACTTTTCCATCGCCGCCTCTGCGGGTTCATTCTGCCAGCAGTTTGGCCCCAGATGGTCGCCGCCCAAAATCAGGCGTTCCTGTGGAAAACCGACTTCCTTAGCGATTTTGAGGACAAAGTCACGGAAGTCAGCCGGTTTCATGCCGGTATAACCGCCGAACTGGTTTACCTGATTCGAGGTGGCCTCAATCAGGACTTTATTGTTTGTTTGCAAATCGAAGCGCAAGGCGGCCTCAATCACCAGCGGGTGGGCTGAGCAAACTGAGCAAATGCCGAGGTGTTCTCCCGCCTTATGGCGAGCAATAATATCTTTCACGTTTCCTCCAGTTCGGGACAACAGGCTTTCGTATTTAGAGTTTGCCTTCACAGCCACAGTCAGCAATCACCTTACGCACCACCTCTTTCATAGCGGTCTTGGCAGGCACCATGTAGTGACGCGGGTCGCTGGCATCAGGATGTGAAGAGAGATAGGTTTTGAGGGCATTCGAGAAGGCGATTTTCAGTTCTGTGGCGACGTTGACTTTACAAATGCCCAGGCTAATCGCGGTACGGATATCCACAGCTGATAAACCTGACGCGCCATGCAGAACCAGCGGTACGTCGACCTGATTGCGGATCGCTGCCAGACGTTCAAAATCAAGTTTTGGTGTGTCAGTGTACAGACCGTGAGCGGTACCGATAGCAACGGCCAGAGAGTCGATACCCGTTAATTCAACAAACTCGCGAGCCTGTTGCGGATTGGTGTATAGGGCATCCTTGCTGTCGACGATGAGGTCATCCTCCTGACCGCCAAGGCGGCCTAGCTCGGCTTCAACGCTTACATCGTAGCGGTGACAGTAATTCGTCACTTGCTTCACCAGTGCGACATTTTCAGAGAACGGATGATTAGAGCCGTCGATCATCGCTGAGCGGATACCTGCATGGACTTTTTGTGCGATATCGTCGAAATCTTCATGGTGATCGAGATGGATCGCCAGCGGCTGGTTGTAGGTTTTTGCCAGATCGCTGGCAATGGCAACAACATTTCCTGTTCCGGCGTAGCTGAACGTGCCGGGAGTGCCCGCAACAATTAGCGGAGAACGCATTTCAGCGGCAGTTTCAACAACCACTTGCAACGTTTCGAGATTATGAATATTGAATGCCGGGACGGCGTAACCTTCCCTTTGTGCCTTCAGCAGCATCGCTTTCGATGAGATGATAAACATCTTTCCTCCGAAACCTTTCGTTTTGTTTGTGCGAAAGAAGGTATAGGGTTTCGGAATATTTTTTTGTGATTTACATCTTAAAAATGAAAGAATCGAAAGTGAAAGTAAGCATGCGAAAGAATCGAAAGCAAAAAAAAGCATGGCCGAAGCCATGCTAAGCAAGGTTCACTATG
This sequence comes from Enterobacter sp. JJBC, assembly GCF_036936505.1. Taxonomy (NCBI): domain Bacteria; kingdom Pseudomonadati; phylum Pseudomonadota; class Gammaproteobacteria; order Enterobacterales; family Enterobacteriaceae; genus Enterobacter; species Enterobacter sp. JJBC. Next base: position 4,225,392 of record NZ_CP136935.1, on the reverse strand, counting down.
AATTCACGTCACCGGCGCCGGGTTAAACACCGCCAGCGAGTTATGCAATCCCCATTGATCGGAGAAGGTTTTCTTCCGCCCGCTTGCCACATCCAGAATGAAGTGGAACAGCTTCCAGCCCACCTCTTCAATACTCTCTTCCCCGGTGGCGATGGTGCCCGCGTTGATATCCATTAAGTCATACCAGCGGTTTGCCAGCTCGGTGCGGGTCGCCATTTTGATCACCGGTACCGCCATCAGGCCGTACGGCGTGCCGCGCCCGGTGGTAAAGACCTGTACCGTAATGCCGGAAGCCACCTGCTGGGTGCCGCAAACGAAATCACTGGCAGGCGTTGCCGCGTAAATCAGGCCGCGTTTGGTTGGTCGCTGGCCAGGGGAGAGCACTTCCACAATCGCGCTCTGGCCGGATTTGGCAATTGACCCGAGGGCCTTTTCCACCACGTTCGCCAGGCCGCCTTTCTTGTTACCCGGAGACGGGTTGGCGCTGCGGTCGGTTTTGCCCATGTCGAGATAGTTATCGTACCAGGCCATCTCCTCCAGCAGGCGTTTGCCCACCTCTTCGTTGACGGCGCGCGGCGTGAGCAGGTGGATAGCATCACGTACTTCGGTGACTTCGGAGAACATCACCGTGGCGCCGCAGCGCACGAACAGATCGGAGGCATAACCGACCGCCGGGTTAGCGGTGACGCCGGAAAACGCATCGCTGCCGCCACACTGTGTCCCAACGACCAGTTCAGAGGCCGGGCAGGTTTCACGCTGGCGTTTGTTCAGCTTCTCCAGATGGCGCTCTGCCACCTGTAAAATGTCGTCGACCATCGATCTGAAGCCGACATGGTGTTCATCCTGAAGACGCACAATACTGGCATCGTCAACCGGAATGGCTTTCACATCCTCCGTACCCTGCAACAGGCGTTCTGGCTGCAATTTTTCACAGCCGAGACCAATCACCATGACCTCACCGCCAAAGTTTGGGTTAAGGGCGATATTGTGAATCGTGCGGATCGGCACGACCGCTGCGGGTGCGTTGATCGCCACGCCGCAGCCGTACAGGTGGTTAAGACCCACCACGCCGTCAACGTTGGGGTATTTCGGCAGCAGATCGCGCTCAATAATTTTCACCACGTAATCCACTACGCCCGCCACGCAATGCACGCTGGTGGTGATGCCAAGCAGGTTTTTGGTTCCCACGCTGCCATCCGCGTTGCGGTAACCTTCGAAGGTATAACCCTCCAGCGGAGGCAACGGCTCAGGGACGCGGGTAGCCAGCGGCAACGTCTCCAGCGGCGGGGCGGTGGGCAGCTCAACCAGCGACTCCTCAATCCAGCTACCCTGCGGGATAGCGCGCACCGCATAGCCGATGACTTCGCCGTAGCGCACGATTTCACCGTGAGCCGGGATATCGACCAGTGCGACTTTATGCCCCTGCGGAATGTGCTCAATCAGCTCCAGGCCATCCGGAAAGTGGGTGCCAGCTTTTAAGCCATTGTCGTTGACAATAATCGCCACGTTATCAGTATCGTGCACTTTTATATAGAACGCCGTCGGCGACGCCTGTCGAATTTCAATATCGGCCATTGTTCACTCTTCTCCAGCAAAATATCTGATACTAAATATAGCCAGATGGTTAATCGTTTCTTATTGAGGAAATAAAGAATGTCAGGAGAGGAAAAGTGAGAATGTGATCGCGATCGCTCCCGAAACACTGATCGTTGATTCTGTGCATCAGCGCCCACTGCATTGGGCAAATGCTCAAAATAGCGTGTTACTCCCGCTGGATAATTGAGCATTGAGACAATGTGCTGCCGGGTGGTGACGATTATACTGAATGACGATTTTATAACGCCAAAATTCAGTCAGGAAAATAAATATAACGCTGACGCTGAGTCGGAATAAATAAGAAAAGTTACTGGCTAAAACTGCGGAATTAAAAAAGGTATAAGTAATGAGTAACGACATCTTCCCGAATAAATTTAAAGCGGCCCTCGCGGCGCACCAGATTCAGATTGGCTGCTGGTCTGCGCTGGCCAACCCCATCAGCACCGAAGTGCTGGGCCTGGCCGGGTTCGACTGGCTGGTGCTGGACGGCGAACATGCGCCAAACGATATCAACACGTTTATTCCGCAGCTGATGGCGCTGAAAGGCAGCCACAGCGCGCCGGTGGTGCGTGTGCCCACCAACGAGCCGGTGATCATCAAGCGTCTGCTGGATATCGGCTTCTACAACTTTCTGATCCCGTTTGTTGAAACGGAAGAAGAAGCGGTGCTGGCCGTGGCGGCGACCCGCTATCCACCGGAAGGGATCCGCGGCGTGTCCGTCTCGCACCGCGCCAACATGTTTGGCACCGTGCCGGACTATTTCTCCCAGTCCAACAAGAACATCACCATTCTGGTTCAGATCGAGAGCCAGCAGGGGGTCGATAACGTCGACGCTATTGCCGCGACGGAGGGCGTCGACGGCATTTTCGTCGGCCCGAGCGATCTGGCGGCCGCCTTTGGTCATCTGGGTAACGCCAGCCATCCGGATGTGCAGCGCGCAATTCAGCACATTTTTGCCCGTGCCAAAGCGCACGGTAAACCGTGCGGCATTCTGGCGCCAGTGGAAGCCGATGCCCGCCGTTACCTGGAATGGGGCGCAACGTTTGTTGCCGTCGGCAGCGACCTCGGCGTATTCCGCGCCGCCACGCAGAAATTAGCGGACGCTTTTAAAAAATAACCATCATTGAGGAAACAGATTATGACGCTGAAAGTGGGTTTTATTGGCCTGGGTATCATGGGCAAACCAATGAGCAAAAACCTCATCAAAGCAGGTTACTCACTGGTGGTTTTAGATCGTAATTCAGACGCAGTGGCAGAGGTGATTGCGGCTGGCGCAGAAACGGCGACAACCGCAAAAGCAATTGCTGAGCAGTGCGACGTGATTATCACCATGCTGCCAAACTCACCGCACGTGAAAGAGGTGGCGCTGGGTGAGAACGGCATTATCGACGGCGCGAAGCCGGGTCTGGTGGTGATCGACATGAGTTCTATCGCACCGCTGGCAAGCCGCGAAATCAGCGAGGCGCTGAAAGCGAAGGGCGTGCAGATGCTGGATGCGCCGGTCAGCGGCGGCGAACCGAAAGCCATCGACGGCACCCTGTCGGTGATGGTAGGGGGCGATAAAGCCGTGTTCGACAAATACTACGACCTGATGAAAGCCATGGCTGGCTCCGTGGTGCACACCGGTGAAATTGGCGCAGGCAACGTCACCAAGCTGGCAAACCAGGTGATTGTGGCGTTGAACATCGCGGCTATGTCGGAGGCGCTAACGCTGGCCACCAAAGCGGGCGTTAATCCGGATCTGGTCTATCAGGCCATTCGCGGTGGTCTGGCGGGCAGCACCGTGCTGGATGCCAAGGCGCCGATGGTGATGGATCGTAACTTCAGGCCGGGCTTCCGCATCGATCTGCACATTAAGGATCTGGCGAATGCGCTGGATACCTCCCACGGCGTGGGGGCGCAGCTGCCGCTGACTGCCGCCGTCATGGAGATGATGCAGGCGCTGCGTGCGGATGGTCTGGGCACCGCCGATCACAGCGCGTTAGCGTGCTATTACGAAAAGCTGGCGAAGGTTGAAATTGCTCGCTAATGACGTCCCGCCCGGTGGCGTTACGCTTACCGGGCCTACGGCTCAGGCATACAACTATGAAAATCGTAATCGCGCCAGACTCTTATAAAGAAAGCCTGTCTGCCACTGAGGTGGCGCAGGCGATAGAAAAAGGATTTCGGGAAATTTTCCCCTACGCTCATTACGTGTCTGTTCCCGTTGCTGACGGCGGAGAAGGTACGGTTGAAGCGATGATCGCCGCTACGCAGGGCACCTGGCAGCAGGCTGTCGTCACCGGCCCGTTAGGGGAAAAGGTGAAGGCCAGCTGGGGGATCTCGGGCGACGGTACCACCGCGTTTATCGAGATGGCCGCCGCCAGCGGCCTGGTGCTTGTTCCTCCCGCGCAGCGTAACCCGCTGGTCACGACGTCGCGCGGGACGGGGGAGCTGATCCTCCGCGCGCTGGATAAAGGCGCGCGCAACATCATTATCGGTATCGGCGGGAGCGCAACCAACGATGGGGGCGCAGGCATGATGCAGGCGCTGGGCGCGAAGTTTACGGATGCGAACGGGACGGAGATCGGCTACGGCGGCGGCAGCCTGATGGCGCTTAACCGGATTGATATTTCGGATCTCGATCCGCGTCTTCAGGGGTGCGCAATCCGTGTCGCCTGTGACGTGACGAATCCGCTGGTCGGTGAAAGCGGCGCGTCGCGTATCTTTGGACCGCAAAAAGGCGCCACGGAGGAGATGATCCTCGAACTCGACGCCAGTCTTAGCCACTATGCCGAAGTGATCAAAAAAACGCTGCGCATTGACGTCAACCGGGTTCCGGGGGCAGGAGCGGCGGGCGGCATGGGCGCGGCGCTGATGGCCTTCCTGGGCGCAGAGCTGAAAAGCGGCATTGAGATTGTCACTCAGGCGCTCAATCTTGAAGAACATATTCACGACTGCACGTGGGTGCTGACGGGGGAAGGGCGCATCGACAGCCAGAGCATAAATGGCAAAGTGCCCGTCGGCGTGGCGAGCGTCGCCAAAAAATACCATAAGCCAGTTATAGGGATTGCCGGAAGTCTGACGCAGGATGTGGGTGTGGTGCATCAGTACGGCATCGATGCGGTGTTCAGCGTACTGACCCGCATCGGCTCACTGGAAGAGGCGTTCCAGGGCGCGTATGACAACATTTACCGCGCCTCGCGGAATATCGCGGCCACATTGCAGGTAGGCATGCGTAGCCAGGGGTGACAGCGACGCGCAAACCCTCTATACTGCGCGCCGAAGCTGACCAGACAGTCGCCGCTTCGTCGTCGTCCCTTTCGGGGGAGACGGGCGGAGGGGAGGAAAGTCCGGGCTCCACAGAGCAGGGTGCCAGGTAACGCCTGGGGGGGAAACCCACGACCAGTGCAACAGAGAGCAAACCGCCGATGGCCCGCGCAAGCGGGATCAGGTAAGGGTGAAAGGGTGCGGTAAGAGCGCACCGCGCGGCTGGTAACAGTCCGTGGCACGGTAAACTCCACCCGGAGCAAGGCCAAATAGGGGTTCACATGGTACGGCCCGTACTGAACCCGGGTAGGCTGCTTGAGCCAGTGAGCGATTGCTGGCCTAGATGAATGACTGTCCACGACAGAACCCGGCTTATCGGTCAGCTTCAACTTCTTACGAAACCCCGCTTCGGCGGGGTTTTTGCTTTCTGAAGGTTGCAGGTCGGGTAAGCGAAGCGCCAAACGACATCAATTCTCAATTTTGCGACGCTAAGCACGTTTCACTATTTGTTCGGCTGCGTGTTCCTCTCATCTGCTGCGCATGATCGTAATCACAAAATTTAACGCTATAAAATTAGAAAAATTTAGTGTTGAGCAGATGTTGTAAATGTTTAGTCAGTGATGCCGAATGTTATTCATTTGATAATTTAATATTGAATCTAAAAACATTCTTCTGGTGAATGTGTGATATATCCCACTCTTTAACCGGAAAGTGAATAAATACTCCTGGTAAAGTTGATAAACCACAAAAATGTTTTAAAGGAATAATGGTGTTTTATTAATCTTTAATTGCCTGAAAGATAGCCTTTATTAATATTTTTAAGGCAAAAAAATTCACGCTGGTTATTGCCATAAAATAAATTTATTACCGCGTTTTTTATTGATCAATGTCAGCGTAAATGCGTATTTTTATTGTGATAAATCTTTGATTTATAAAGATATAAATAGTTTTCTGGTGCGACTGAAAACAGAGCGTCCTGGCAAATTGTGAGTAACAGCACATACCCCCTGAAACAATATTGGGTAGAATCCGCTGCGTCATAGGGAAATAAGCGCAGAATATTATGAATACTATTATTCTACCGAAAACTCAGCACCTCGTGGTATTTCAGGAAGTCATCAAAAGTGGCTCCATAGGTTCTGCTGCAAGACAACTGGGGCTGACGCAACCTGCCGTCAGCAAAATCATCAGCGACATCGAATCTTACTTTGGGGTGGAAGTGATGGTGCGTAAAAACACCGGCGTAAAACTCACTGCTGCCGGTCAGGTGCTGCTGTCCTACGCTGAGTCGATCACCCGCGAAATGAAAAACATGGTAAGCGAGATCAACAGCCTCAGTTTCAGTACCGTCATGGACGTCTCCTTCGGCTATCCGTCGCTGATTGGCTTCACCTTCCTGTCCGGGATGATCAAAAAATTCAAGGAAGTGTTCCCGAAGGCACGCGTCTCAATGTATGAAGCGCAGCTCTCTTCATTCCTGCCCGCCATTCGCGATGGCCGGCTGGATTTCGCCATCGGTACGCTGAGCGACGGGATGCAGCTTCAGGATCTTCACGTTGAGCCACTGTTTGAATCCGAGTTTGTGCTGGTGGCGAGTAAATCACGAACGTGCACCGGCCCGACCAGACTGGCATCGCTCACGCACGAGCAGTGGGTGATGCCGCAAACCGATATGGGCTACTACAACGAACTTCTGACCACCCTGCAAGACAACCACATCAGCATTGAAAACATCGTCCAGACCGATTCCGTCGTCACCATCTATAACCTTGTCCTCAATGCCGATTACCTGACGGTGATCCCCCGTGACATGATTGCGCCATTCGGCTCGGACCAGTTCATTGTCCTGCCGGTGGAAGATGAATTACCCGTGGCGCGTTATGCCGCCGTGTGGTCAAAAAATTACAGTATTAAAAAATCGGCGTCAGTATTAGTTGAACTGGCAAAACAATATTCGTCGATGAATACCGAAAAACGACGATAGAAATAATGATGATTTAAAACACCCGGAGCGACGCTTTTTAACGCTCTGTTACCCTGACCTTGCCTGAAAACAATGAATTATTATAACGAGGATATTATGCACATTACTTACGATCTCCCGGTGACCATTGAAGATATTCAGGACGCCAGAAAAAGGCTGGCGGGAAAGATCTATAAAACCGGTATGCCGCGCTCAAATTATCTGAGCGAACGGTGTAAGGGTGAGATATTCCTGAAATTTGAAAATATGCAGCGTACCGGTTCGTTTAAAATACGTGGGGCGTTTAATAAATTAAGCTCACTGACCGATGCGGAAAAACGCAAGGGCGTGGTGGCCTGTTCCGCAGGGAACCACGCGCAGGGGGTCTCTCTCTCCTGCGCCATGCTCGGCATCGACGGCAAAGTAGTGATGCCGATGGGCGCGCCGAAATCCAAGGTTGCCGCCACGCGCGACTACTCTGCCGAAGTGGTGCTACACGGCGAGAACTTTAACGACACCATCGCCAAAGTGAGCGAAATCGTCGAGATGGAAGGGCGCATTTTTATCCCGCCTTACGACGATCCGAAAGTGATCGCCGGTCAGGGCACCATCGGCCTGGAAATCCTCGAAGATTTATATGACGTGGATAACGTGATTGTCCCCATCGGCGGCGGCGGTTTAATTGCCGGTATTGCGACAGCAATTAAATCCATCAACCCAACTATCAATATTATCGGCGTGCAGTCTGAAAACGTGCACGGAATGGCGGCATCGTATCAGGCCGGTGAAATAACGAACCACCGCATTACCGGCACATTAGCAGACGGTTGCGATGTGTCTCGCCCGGGTAATTTAACCTTCGAAATTGTTCGTGAATTAGTCGATGACATTGTGCTGGTCAGCGAAGACGAGATTCGCAACAGCATGATCGCGCTTATTCAGCGAAATAAAGTGGTCACGGAAGGTGCTGGCGCACTGGCGTGCGCGGCGTTATTAAGCGGCAAGCTGGACCACTATATCCAGGGCCGTAAAACCGTCTGCATTATTTCCGGCGGCAATATCGATCTCTCCCGTGTTTCCCAAATTACCGGCTTCGTTGACGCATAAAGGATGACTTATGAGCAACACAGAAAGCATTATCGTTGGCCAGACAAAAACGTCCTCCTGGCGTAAATCTGATACCACCTGGACGCTCGGCCTGTTTGGTACCGCCATTGGCGCAGGCGTGCTGTTCTTCCCTATCCGTGCAGGCTTTGGCGGCTTGATCCCCATCCTGCTGATGTTGGTACTCGCGTTCCCGATTGCCTTTTACTGCCACCGCGCGCTGGCGCGTCTGTGTTTGTCCGGCAGTAACGTCTCCGGCAACATCACCGAAACGGTGGAGGAGCATTTTGGTAAGACCGGCGGGGTGGTAATCACCTTCCTCTACTTCTTTGCCATTTGCCCGCTGCTGTGGATTTACGGCGTCACCATTACCAACACCTTTATGACCTTCTGGGAAAACCAGCTCCAGATGCCCGCCCTGAACCGCGGCGTGGTGGCGCTGTTCCTGCTGCTGCTGATGGCCTTTGTTATCTGGTTCGGTAAAGACCTGATGGTGAAAGTGATGAGCTACCTGGTGTTCCCGTTCATCGCCAGCCTGGTGTTGATTTCTCTCTCGCTGATCCCGTACTGGAACTCGGCGGTGATCGACCAGGTTAACCTGAGCGATATCGCCTTCACCGGTCATGACGGCATTCTGGTCACGGTGTGGCTGGGGATCTCCATCATGGTCTTCTCCTTCAACTTCTCGCCTATCGTCTCCTCGTTTGTGGTCTCCAAGCGCGAAGAGTACGAACCGGAGTTCGGGAAAGAGTTTACCGAGCAGAAATGTTCCAAAATCATCGGTCGCGCCAGCCTGCTGATGGTGGCGGTGGTGATGTTCTTCGCCTTTAGCTGCCTGTTTACACTCTCTCCGCAGAACATGGCGGACGCCAAAGCGCAGAACATTCCGGTGCTCTCTTACCTGGCGAACCACTTTGCGTCGATGTCAGGCAGTAAATCCACGTTCGCCACCGTGCTGGAGTACGGCGCGTCCATCATCGCGCTGGTCGCTATCTTTAAATCCTTCTTCGGCCACTATCTGGGCACGCTGGAGGGGCTGAACGGCCTGATCATCAAGTTCGGCTACAAGGGCGACAAGAAGAACGTCTCCGTCGGCAAGCTGAACACCATCAGCATGGTCTTCATCATGGGCTCCACCTGGATTGTGGCCTACGCCAACCCGAACATTCTGGACCTCATTGAAGCCATGGGCGCGCCAATTATCGCCTCTCTGCTGTGCCTGCTGCCGATGTACGCCATCCGCAAGGCACCGGCGCTGGCGAAATACAAAGGCCGGACCGAGAACATCTTCGTAACCGTGGTCGGCCTGCTGACCATTCTGAACATCGTGTACAAACTGTTTTAAACCAAAGCTCAGGAAGAGCGGAGCCATACCATGATTGAGTTTCCGGTAGTACTGGTCATTAACTGCGGATCGTCCTCTGTTAAGTTCTCGGTGCTGGACGCCGCAGGCTGCGATGCCCTGATGACGGGCATTGCGGACGGCATCAACACAGAAAAAGCCTTTATTTCCGTGAATGGGGGTGAGCCGGTCAGACTGGCTCACCAGGACTACGAAGGGGCGCTGGCCGCCATCGCCCTGGAGCTGGAGAAACGCAACCTGATGGGCAGCGTGGCTTTGATTGGCCATCGCATTGCCCACGGCGGTGACCTCTTCAGCGAGTCGACCCTGATCACGGAAGAGGTGATGGCGCAGATCCGCCAGGTCTCCCCGCTGGCGCCGCTGCATAACTACGCCAACCTGAGCGGCGTGGAAGCCGCCGAGCGCCTGTTCCCCGGCGTGCAGCAGGTGGCGGTATTTGATACCAGCTTCCACCAGACCATGCCGCCGCAGGCGTATCTGTACGGCTTGCCGTACCGCTATTTTGAAGAGCTGGGCGTGCGCCGCTACGGTTTCCATGGCACCTCTCACCGCTATGTGTCGGCGCAGGCGCACGCGCTTTTCGGGCTCTCTCCCGATGACAGCGGCCTGGTGATTGCCCATCTCGGCAACGGGGCGTCCATCTGCGCGGTGCGTAACGGCGTAAGCGTGGACACGTCCATGGGGATGACGCCGCTTGAAGGACTGGTGATGGGCACGCGCTGCGGAGACGTGGATTTTGGCGCGATGGCGTGGATTGCCCGGCAGACCGGCCAGTCGTTCGAGGATCTGGAGCGCGTGGTCAACAAAGAGTCCGGGCTGCTGGGGATCTCCGGTATCTCCTCCGATTTGCGCGCGCTGGAGAAAGCCTGGCATGACGGCAACGAGCGGGCGCGGCTGGCAATAAAGACCTTTGTCCACCGGATTGCGCGGCATATCGCCGGTCATGCCGCGTCCCTGCACCGTCTGGATGGCGTGGTGTTTACCGGCGGGATCGGTGAGAACTCCGTGCTTATCCGCGCGCTGGTGGCGGAGCATCTGAAGGTGTTTGGCATCATCCTCGACGAGTCCAAAAATGTCCTGCCGGGCAGCGCGGGCGAGCGCGTGATCTCCACCGAGTCGTCCCGCGCGGCCTGCGCGGTGATCCCTACCAATGAAGAAAAAATGATCGCGCTGGACGCCCTCCGTCTTGGGAAGGTTACTCCGGCTGCGGCTTACGCCTGATAAAGCGAGAATCTGATGAAAGTAACAATCGATACGGGCGTCGCGCCTTACAGCGACGCATGGGCCGGGTTTCGTGGTGAAGAATGGAAAAACGCCATCAACGTGCGCGATTTTATTCAGCATAACTACACCCCTTATGAAGGCGATGAAGCTTTCCTCGCGCAGGCGACGCCAGCAACGACGGCGCTGTGGCAGAAGGTGATGGTCGGCATTCGTCAGGAGAATGCCACCCACGCTCCGGTGGATTTCGACACCAACATCGCCACTACCATTACCGCGCACGGGCCGGGCTATATTGATCAGGAGCTGGAGACGATCGTCGGCCTGCAAACCGACAAGCCGCTCAAGCGCGCCCTGCATCCGTACGGCGGGATCAACATGATCCGCAGCTCGTTCGAAGCCTACGGTCGCGAGATGGATCCGCAGTTTGAATATCTCTTCACAGACCTGCGCAAAACCCACAACCAGGGCGTGTTTGACGTTTACTCCCCGGAGATGATGCGCTGCCGCAAATCGGGGGTACTGACCGGTCTGCCGGACGGCTACGGGCGCGGACGCATCATCGGCGACTACCGCCGCGTGGCGCTGTACGGCATCAGCTATCTGGTGCGCGAGCGTGAACTTCAGTTCGCCGATCTCCAGGGGAAACTGGAGCGCGGAGAAGAACTGGAGGCCACGATCCGCCTGCGCGAGGAGCTGGCGGAGCATAAACGTGCGTTGCTCCAGATCCAGCAGATGGCGGCGAACTATGGCTTTGACATTTCACGTCCGGCGATGAATGCGCAGGAAGCGGTGCAGTGGGTCTACTTTGCCTACCTTGCCGCAGTGAAATCCCAGAACGGCGGAGCCATGTCGCTGGGGCGCACGGCCTCGTTCCTCGATATCTACATCGAACGCGACATGCAGGCTGGGCGGCTGAATGAGGTGCAGGCCCAGGAGCTGATCGACCACTTCATCATGAAGATCCGCATGGTGCGCTTCCTGCGCACGCCGGAGTTCGACACGCTCTTCTCCGGCGATCCGATCTGGGCCACGGAAGTGATTGGCGGCATGGGGCTGGACGGGCGCACGCTGGTGACTAAAAACAGCTTCCGCTACCTGCATACCCTGCACACCATGGGGCCTGCGCCGGAGCCAAACCTGACGATCCTCTGGTCCGAAAAACTGCCGATCGCGTTCAAGAAATACGCCGCGCAGGTGTCGATCGTCACCTCCTCGCTGCAATACGAGAACGACGATCTGATGCGCACCGACTTCAACAGCGACGACTACGCCATTGCCTGCTGCGTCAGCCCGATGGTGATCGGCAAGCAGATGCAGTTCTTCGGCGCACGCGCCAACCTGGCGAAAACGCTGCTGTACGCAATCAACGGCGGGGTGGATGAGAAGCTGAAGATCCAGGTCGGTCCGAAAACCGAGCCGCTGCTGGATGAGGTACTGGATTACGACACCGTAATGGCGAGCCTCGATCACTTCATGGACTGGCTGGCGGTACAGTACATCAGCGCGCTGAATCTCATTCACTATATGCATGATAAATACAGCTACGAAGCCTCGCTGATGGCGCTGCACGACCGGGACGTCTACCGCACCATGGCCTGCGGCATTGCCGGGCTGTCGGTGGCGGCGGATTCCCTGTCGGCCATCAAGTACGCCACGGTAAAACCGGTGCGCGACCACACTGGTCTGGCGGTCGATTTCGTCATCGAAGGCGACTATCCGCAGTACGGCAACAACGACGATCGCGTGGACAGTATCGCCTGCGATCTGGTTGAGCGCTTTATGAAGAAAATCCAGGCGCTGCCGACGTACCGCAACGCGGTACCGACCCAGTCGATCCTGACCATCACCTCAAACGTGGTTTACGGCCAGAAGACCGGCAACACGCCGGACGGACGTCGCGGCGGCACGCCGTTTGCGCCTGGCGCCAACCCGATGCACGGGCGCGACAGAAAAGGGGCGGTGGCGTCGTTAACCTCGGTCGCCAAGCTGCCGTTCACCTATGCCAAAGACGGGATTTCCTACACCTTCTCCATCGTGCCGCAGGCACTGGGCAAGGACGAGCCGGTGCGCAAAACCAACCTTGTCGGGCTGCTGGACGGATACTTCCACCACGAAGCGACCATTGAGGGCGGTCAGCACCTGAACGTCAACGTGATGAACAGGGAGATGCTGCTGGATGCCATCGCCCATCCGGAGAACTATCCGAACCTGACGATCCGCGTTTCAGGCTATGCGGTGCGGTTTAATGCTCTGACGCGCGAGCAGCAGCAGGATGTGATTTCGAGGACGTTTACGCAGGCGATGTAAATAAGAAATAGGGTTGACAGCCCCCTTTGTTAAAAGGGGGCTTTTTTCATTCCAGCAGGGCGCTGGCCTCATCGAAGCGGGCAAATCACTTCATGGAGGATTCTTCATCAAACTGGTGGTTTTCGTATCCGGAATAGAAATGGAGCCCTTTATGGCCGTCATAACGAACCGGACGAATAATCTGGTTCACCTTTACCAGTAAGGGGGTAAGCCTTTGGTTCTCATCTCACCCAGATCCGGAGGAAGCTCACCGGCTTTCAGAATTACCCCGTTGTTATAAGAGAGCAGGCCGATTTCCGGTGTTTTCACCAGACGCCGCGCGACGGCGTCTTCCCCTCCGAGCTTTTCCAGCCATGGCGTGCCCAGAATGGTTTACCAGCAGGCACCTTTGAGGCCTTCGACCGCTTCCCCGCAGGGGTACCCAGCGAATCCACCATCACGCCGGAAAAACGCTGAGCCAGGGCATATTCATAAGGGAACATCTGTTCAAAGGCGTAGGGCAGAACGAACGACAGCTCAGCACAGCCGCTTTCCACTTCGAAGGTGTCGCACAGCCAAAGCAGCCAGTTTTCATACCGTTCCTTACCGTCCGGCTCTTTCAGCAGGGAAAGGGGGAAAGCGAGTTTTATGACTGAGCGATCATTTTCGTTATGGAATATTCGTTTCCCCATGATAAGAATTTCGTAAGCCGGTGCCAGATATGACTCAGTTGCAGAACTCAGTACCCAGTCAAAAATTTCCTCAGGCGTGGAGTTTAGAATAGCCTGCTTCTGTCTGGCATAATTGTTTTCGGTGATTCTGGTCCATTTCTTTACCGGCAGCGTTTTCCTGAGATACGGCTTAAATTCCCCGTAATAACGATCGACACACTCCACCATTTTTCGGCGAACCTCCGGCGTATGGCCGTTTTTAACGAACACGGTGATTATCAACCCGAGGTTCACCGCCGGGCTGCCGTACTTGTATTTTACCGATGCTTCCGGAAGCCACTTTTCGACCAGATCCTTTAACATCATCACTCCTTATTACGGGGCTACCGCCACGGTGGTTCCTGCGCCGAGGATCGCCGCCAGCGTCCCCCAGGCGCTTATCGCCAGGCGTACAATCAGTAAAAACGCGCCGATAATGGCTTCAGGAATGCCCAGCGCCCCACGCCGACCGCCACCAGAATAACCGCTATGGCTGTTGCCGCATCGGTCAGCACCTGTACCCAGTCCACCCGGTTTAACATCTCCAGCGTCATATCCGTCGCCTGCTGGATCTCCCGCCAGGCGGTGCGCATTTGTAGCGGTAGTGCTCACCCGTCGTCACCGCATTACTGCGTACGCTGACCGTCGCATCCATCGGCGTGGTGGCTGTCCGGTAGTTGTAATCCCGCGTGGCGACGGTGCCGGTGACAATCCTGTGCCAGGTGCGCACATCCCAGACCGATTCTGCCGCCCCGTCAAAGAGACCCGACGGCTCGCGGTACGGCAGGCGCACATCAAACCGGTAGTTAAGCTGGCTGTCGGCAAAAATGTACGTATCCAGACCGCGCACATCATCCATCTCCGTACGCCAGTAAATCCCCACCTCTGACAGAATGCGCTGGATAAACTGTAAATCCGTCTCCCGCCACTGGGTTATCAGCTCCCGCGCCGGATAGCTGCGCTCCAGCCGGAATTCAAAATCAGGTCCCTCCAGCCCGTGTCTGCGCAGAACCTGCTCCACCACCTCCGGCACGGACTGGTTCTGAAATACGGCGCACTGCCGGGTGTATCCCAGCAGCGCCAGGCTGGAACTGAGCATCTTCATCCATGAGCATATTGAGCGTCACGCTGCCACCGGGCATCACCGGCAGTTCTTTTGACGCCAGCACCTCGTCCTTTAGGACCGTATCGGCCTAGCGCAGAAGTGTCTGGTAATTGGCGGCATCAACCACTTTACGCCCCCTGAGCTGCCAGACTCTCACCATCGTCGCCAGCGGCATTAATAGTAATGCGGGCGAAAATAAAGGGATAAATAATTGTGGAGGCAGTAAAAAATGAATTACCGCCTCTTAATAGAACTGACAATATGTTCTGCCAGTTTTTCCAACTCATCCTTGTCCATTGGCGGGTTACCTCTCGCCTGTCGACTGTCCTGCATCACGTAGAGTAATAAATCTGGCTTCAGATTTCTGGCTTGTCGATCTCCCTGTACATAAGCAACATAGCCGTAATTGAGTCCACCGTCTTTGTAGACAGATTTCACAAATGTACCAACCCCCTTACGTCCATCCATTTCTATTGAACGCCACTTTGGTTTTATCAGCTCTTTTGAAACTGCTGACCACTGGTATTGCCAGTTCCAGAGCCAGTTTACATAATCTTTTTCATTCAGGTCATCTTCTTTTCCCGCCTTTGGCTTCATCCCCAGATCCTGAAAAAATATGGTCACATCCGGGTGATTTTGAAGCCGGTATGTTATCCCAATATTACGAGGCTCATGACCGGAATCACCCGCGATAAAGCCGTAGGGAAGGCAAAACCCTTGCTCTGTTGGGACTTCGTATAACTTACGTGGTCTGAAACGATTTAGAAGAGAAAGAACTTCAGGTTCGGATTTCCGCACCTGCATCTCAGTAGTCTGGGATTTTTCTCCTGAATCTTTGGCATTCCTCCCCCAAAAATGATACAGGCGCTTTCCGCTATTTATGTAAACCGTATATCCTCTGTAGTCATAATTCACGAAAGCATTAGGATAATCTTTTAAGATGTATTCATGCTTCCTGTTAAACTCCGCCTTTGTTTCCATTGGCTTTTTAAGTAACTTTAAATCACGCTCTTCATATTTCCTGGCAACTTCAATACCGAAATTTATACTATCAGCAACTCTTTCTTTATACGCAGAGAAATCAACCGGAGTTTTCTCTTCAGAGGAAACATCCAACTCATAATTACCGTAATAAAGCGAAGAAAATTGCGCTTGAATAGAATCTGCTTTTGCTCTGTTATATTTATCACCAAATGTTATACCATTACGTGCATATCGACTGGTAATAAAAAAGCCATTACCTTCTGGTTGTTCCTCCGGATTAGTAAATCCTTCTATAGGATATAATCCCACATCCAATCCATCAGGTAATTGCATCTGATAATAACTTACACACTCGCTATTCCATTTCTGGGAAAATGTCACAGGTAAAACAAGAAAACCACCCCATAAAATTAACAATGGAAATTTTTTCATAACTAGCTTTCCTGTGAATCCCTTATATTATCGTTATTTGCAATTTGAACTTCATCATCTGCCTGTATAGAATTACTGGCAATCAACCGCGTATTATAAGGAATTAAGTTGTTTTCACCTTCCGACCAGTAAATAGGAAGTGCAGTTATAAAGCCTTTTATATTATTTAAATTGTAATTATATAATGAATATTCTTTCCAAAACGAAAAAGAAAACGGCATACTACCTTCGTTAGAAAGGACGTCTCGTGAATTAGCTGCTGCTACAGGCCATAACGATGCCCTCATCTTTACTCCCTGCTCGCTATTTTCTTTCCTGTAATTGCCATCATCAGATTCATCTTTTATGAAATCATTTCGTGGGATAAAATTAAATACACTCTCATAAATTATTGCGTTTTCCCTCGCCAGAGCCTGAATCTTCTCCCAACTGGCTTTTAGTGCTGGCTTATCCAGCGCTTCTGCACATTCCCCAGCCGCACTCCCCAGCCATTTACGCCACGCCTTTTGCCGCAACTTACGAGCAAAATTACGGTAGGGAACTGTAGTTCCACTGCCATCCAGATCGGTATAGCCATGTTCAGTATCCGATATCAGTACCGCCAGCTCAGAGTCCCTGTCACCCAACAGACTTCTGTCATTAATATTCGCGCTCCCCACCAGCACATAGCGGTCGTCCACAATCGTCAGTTTACTGTGTACATAAATCTGCTCTGTCACCGCCATTCCGTTTAGTTCATCATGGTCACGCAGATTTAATAACGTCACGTATTGATCGCATACTTCAAGTGGAATACTGGTATATTCCGTTCCACATAGCTCTTCTAGTTTCTCTATTTTCCTGCTCCATTCTTTGCGGGGTACCGCCTGCACTTCAAGTTGTTGCTTCACCCACAAACTACGGCGGATGCGGTTCAGCAGACTGTGAGAACCAAATACCAGTGACTGCCGGGTCAGATGAATTTGCGCCACGATAGCCGGGTCATCAAGCCGCCCTTCCGGATATACAGGCAGTACGATATAGACATGAAACGGTTGCGCAACATGACTAAAAATCGCACGCTTAATTCTGTCCCCCAGCCATTCCGCTACCGGGTTTTGCGGCATTTCATCGTCCGGCAATAGCCGGGTTGCCCAAGCACTCAGGGTAGGGGTAATACTTTTTGCCACTGGACTCAAGGGTTCATTTTCACCAATAGATGATTTCTCAAATGCCGACACAAAAAACTGATTCTCTATATAAATATAATGCTCCGCCTTACTGATGAGCAGATGGAGACTGCGCAGGATATCATCCTGTTTCAGTCGCGCTTTCGGCGCAATTTCCGGCATATTTTTATGTTCATCAAGTCGCATACTCAATGAGGCACTGCGCAATACCTGTATCTGACAGCTTCCCTTTTTTATGGATGGTACTGCAGGGATATCAAGTTCAGGTACACGGGTCTGTAGAGGATTGTCAGGCCAGCGGTGTGAATAACTGTTCCAGCGCAGTACAAAGTTTCTGACCAGATCATCCACCGCAGGCCCCTCAATTTGTACCTGATAATCCTGCCAGGGCATCCGGGGTTGTATTGTCGGATCCAGATAAACGCTGTCCTTCGAACTCCCTTGAGACTGCCAGAGTTCATGTTTTAAAACTGTATCAATAATGTGCTGAACGCTGTCCGTCTGTCGTTTTTCCGCTCGTTTAAACTCACCCTGTAGCTGTTCCTGCGAATATTTCCCTACTGGAATAACATATTCGTTCATCGGGTCATAACCTGGACGATGAACAATGGGTGGAATACAGGAATTGTACATATTCATGCCCTGTCGTCTGTCTGCGTTTGCCTGCAGACCATAATGGTCATCATAGCGTCCATAGGCCAGGTCAATTCCGCCGACAAATGCCAGTTTTTCATCGACAATCACGCATTTCTGATGATGCGAAAACATCACTCCGGATTTAGAACCCGCACGCTGAACATAAAAAGCCTGTCGTCCGAGATGGGTATTCATCGCAGCAAATACCCGTTCCGTTGCCGCAGCATACGTCTCAACCTGCGCCGGGTTCTCCCACGGCATAATATAAACCTGTAAACCCGAAGTTGTCTGTACAGACTCCAGCAGGGTATCAACCAGCCGTATCCCCTCCGCCAGTTGGGCGTCCCAGTTCACCTGCCAGCCAGTAATAAAAATGCACTTTTTTGCCTGCTTAAAAGCTGCCAGAAGCGCAGAAAAATACTCCTTTCCACCAAGGAAAGCCTGCACGACATTGCCCTCTGTATACTCAGCAAAATTCTCTGACTGCCTTTACGGACCACTGGTGTAATGTACCCAATGATTATGAGTAGCCGTTGCGGTGTAGCTTTCTTCACTTTTGTCATCAAAATAAACACTGCACCGGTTCATACCGTCGTCAAGTTTAAGCGATACCATTTTATTTACTCTCCCTGAGTGACTCTAGCATTACTCCGCTCACCTGCTGCTCGGTCTTTATACACTGTTTCAGTTTTTCGCCCGGAAGTATATTTCCGGAAATACGGTTAAAGATACGATGGAATCCCATCGTATCCTGCGCACAAAAATCTTTTACATCCTCATCAGTGGCAGCAGGAATCACATTGAAATAGAGACGGTGGGCCCGATGACCGACAACCAGCCATAACTGGTTTGCATATTGTTTCGCCAGTTCAGTTAGTTGATATTGCTGGTCTTCTGACTGTAATACTTGCCCCTCCGAATCAGATTGTCCATTCATCAGTACCTCATCCGTTGTAACGGCCTGCATATAAGAATCTGCCAGAACAATCTGCCATTTACAGCCAGGCTGAACTACCCCATTGATTCCTGGAGCGTCTGAAATACGGAGCACAGGTTTCAGCTTTGTCTTATCCTGTTCTTGTGGCTTGTCCTGTTCCTGCGAAGCTCCCGCTGGCGGGTTTGCAAGCCGGGAGGTAAACAGGTCGACCAGGGGCATTAAAGGCAAATTTAATGGCAATGAAGCTGGTCCGGTTTTCATCGTTCTTCTCACCCGGCGCAGGTAGGTCGCTGTCGTACCATACTCCACCTTCCCGGCCTCCAGCCGCAGGTAGCTCCCGCCCCCGATGAGCGTGATGCGCTTCTTGCCCGCAAACGTGATGTCACTCGCAGACGACAGGGTGAGCTTCTTTTCCGCGAACAGCTGCATTCTCCCGTTCTGCGCCTGCATCTCAACCGGGCCTTCACTGGCTTTCAGGCTCAGCTGGCCCGTTCTGGCAAACAGCCCGAGCTTTTCCCCCGACAGCGCCGTCATGTTGCCCATGACACCGGCACTGATATCCCCTCCGGCGTTAACGGCGACGTTTTTTGCCGCTGTCATCTGCATGTGCTCCCCGCTGGTCACGGCAACCCCTTCCGGGGCAGAGAACAGCAGGGTTTCGTTCAGCGGCTTCAGGCGCTGCTCAAACATCTGTATCTGGCTGTCGATATCCGCCTTCAGCGCCTGCGCCTGCTCTGCCGCCATCTCCAGCTGCTGAAGCTGTCGCAGGCAGACGTCGATTTCCCTGAGTGCCGTGCTCATGTCCAGCACCCCGCCTGCGGCCTTCTGCTGCCCGTCCGCAGTGACAAACAGCCCCTTTGCGACGCGAATAACGCCGTGTTCATCGGTCCGGAGTTCAAATCCTTTGCCCCGGGGCTGCTCCTGCGCGTCCACCAGATGCCCGCTGTTCAGCTGCGTTTTGCCGTATTCCGTGGCGAGTTTGACATGCTCCTCCCCGCGCTTATCCTCCATCCGCAGCTTGTTGTTGGCGGGCGTGCGCAGCAC
The DNA here is from genome assembly GCF_036936505.1 of Enterobacter sp. JJBC. NCBI lineage: Bacteria > Pseudomonadati > Pseudomonadota > Gammaproteobacteria > Enterobacterales > Enterobacteriaceae > Enterobacter > Enterobacter sp. JJBC. The sequence continues at coordinate 4,205,590 of NZ_CP136935.1, read as the reverse complement.
GTTGCGGGTGTGGTTGTCGCGGGAGACAGGGTCCGGATGTTCAGAATCGTGCAGGGCATATGCGATATACGGCAGGTCAATATCACCGTTGCTGTATGCTATCGCCACTTCGGTCCCGTCGGTGAGCGGCGTGTGCCAGCCCAGCGTGTCACCGGCATACGGTTTCGCCATCCGCAGCCACAGGTAGCTGTAACCGGCTTCCGTCCCCTCCCGGTCGAAGTCGAGCTTCACCCGATAGCGGCCCTGGTCGTCCAGGTGGGCGTAAATGTCGTTCTTCTCCCGGCTCTCAATCCGCGCCGGAAGCGTGCCGTGGATTTCCGGGCGCGAAATTTCCGCCGGGCGGAAACAGTAGCGCTCAGTGTAGGGCATGCCCCGGACCGACACGTGCAGGCGGGAATCACGGGCCCCCCGGAAGGTCACAAGCGTGAGGACAACACCCTCTTTCAGGGCCGTAATGACATCGCCCTGCGGCTCCAGCACCTGCCCGGGCGCGAGGTGTGAGGCGTTGCTGAACAGGTGGATGCGGGCTGATTTGTTCAGCTCCCGCTCGTGGTAGATGCGGGCATAAAAAGCGCCGGATTCGGTTTCCGGCTCAGGGCTGGTGTCGTCACCTGCGTCACGGTAAGGCGCTGCGTAGCGGTAATGTTCCCCGGTGGTGACCGCATCGTTACGCACGCTGACCGTCGCATCCATCGGCGTGGTGGCTGTCCGGTAGTTGTAATCCCGCGTGGCGACGGTGCCGGTGGCAACCCTGTGCCAGGTCCGCACATCCCAGACCGATTCCGCCGCGCCGTCAAACAGGCCCGATGGCTCGCGGTACGGCAGGCGCACGTCAAACCGGTAGTTAAGCTGGCTGTCGGCAAATATGTACGTATCCAGACCGCGCACGTCGTCCATCTCCGTGCGCCAGTAAATGCCCACCTCGGACAGAATGCGCCGGATAAACTCCAGGTCCGTTTCCCGCCACTGGGTGATAATTTCACGCGGCGGGTAGGTGCGCTCCAGGCGGAAGTCAAAATCAGGTCCCTCCAGCCCGTGTCTGCGCAGCACCTGCTCCACCACCTCCGGTACGGACTGGTGCTGGAAAATGCGGCACTGGCGGTTGCGGCTGAGCAGTGCCAGACGGGAGCTCAGCTCCACCTGGTAATGCGACTGGTCGGCGGTGGTGGAAAGCCACTCCAGACGGGTGATGATGCCGTGCACTGCCTTCCCGCTGCGCATGCGCAGGGTGGCGTACTTCATCAGTACCTCTTCGGGGGTGAGGTTATCCTGCGGTGTGGTGAAGTCGATGGTCCATCGGAAGGGCTCGCTGAGCGCCTCGCGGCCCTTAAACCGCAGCACGTCGGGCGTGACGCGGGAGTCCGTAATGTCCAGGGTGTAACGGGTCTGTCCGTCGAAGAGCGCCAGCCAGTTATCCATAACAAAGACCTTTATCTTACTGTGGATAATAAACGACGCGATAGTTACATAACGCAAATTTGTTGTAAATAACGTAATTTTTTAAAAGGGGGACCTTTTTGCTGCGCAAATAAGAAGGAACAATTCACCATATGAATATTTGAAGTTGAGAATATTCAAACTGGCATCTCTCTATCCGCGCTTGATTGGATATATGGATGTACTGACTAAGTTGACAATATAAGCAAAGCAGTAACTATATGGTTAATGCGAATGTAGAGCGATTTTCTTCAGGATCAGATGCGAGATATTTGTAGGTTGATCGCCGTCACTTTTAGAAAAATGATGCCCTAATAACTCCGACATAAGAAAACTTTCCTCCAAACGCAGAAAAGCCTCATTAAACTTGTGACTTTTTTCTCCCGCTCTCCGGATATGATCTCCCCATACCAATAACTCACACCTGCACCTTCTGACTCGCAATCGCTGGCGATCGGAACCTTATAAAAACAACTAGTTACCCTACAAAATAAGCGAGTGCCCCATGATGAATATGGCAACAAACAGCAGTGTGATTGTGAGTGATTCCCCTGCGGCAAGGCGGGCGGGAATGAGCGAAAGCGAATGGCGAGAGGCGATTAAATTCGACAGCACCGATACGGGCTGGGTCATCATGAGTATCGGGATGGCTATCGGCGCGGGCATCGTTTTTCTTCCGGTGCAGGTCGGGTTAATGGGGCTGTGGGTGTTTTTACTCTCGTCGATAATTGGTTATCCGGCTATGTACCTGTTCCAGCGCCTGTTTATTAATACGCTGGCGGAATCACCGGAATGCAAAGATTACCCGAGCGTCATTAGCGGTTATTTAGGTAAAAACTGGGGCATCTTATTGGGTGCGCTTTATTTCGTGATGCTGGTGATCTGGATGTTTGTCTATTCCACGGCTATCACCAACGACAGCGCCTCCTATTTGCACACCTTCGGCGTAACCGACGGTTTGCTGTCGGAAAATCCGTTCTATGGCTTATTCCTGATCTGCATTCTGGTCGCCATCTCGTCGCGCGGTGAAAAACTGCTGTTTAAAGTCTCCAGCCTGATGGTGCTGACCAAATTATTTGTAGTGGCGGCGCTGGGTCTTTCGATGATTGGCCTCTGGCATTTAGCCAACGTCGGTATGCTGCCGCCGATGGGGCTGCTGATTAAAAACGCCATTATTACGCTGCCTTTCACCTTAACCTCCATTCTGTTTATTCAGACTTTAAGCCCGATGGTGATTTCCTATCGTTCACGGGAAAAATCCGTAGAGGTGGCGCGTCATAAAGCGCTGCGGGCAATGAATATCGCCTTTGGCGTGCTGTTTGTGACGGTCTTTTTCTACGCGGTCTCCTTCACGCTGGCGATGGGGCACGACGAGGCGGTAAAAGCCTACGAGCAGAATATTTCCGCCCTGGCAATCGCAGCACAGTTCATCAGCGGTGACGGTGCGGGCTGGGTCAAAATCGTCAGCGTGATCCTCAACATTTTCGCCGTGATGACCGCGTTCTTTGGCGTCTATCTCGGCTTTCGTGAGGCGACGCAGGGCATCGTGATGAACATCCTGCGCCGCAAAATGCCGGCGGAAAAAATCAATGAAAATGCCGTCCAGCGCGGAATTATGCTGTTCGCCATCCTGCTGGCCTGGAGCGCGATTGTATTAAACGCGCCGGTGCTGAGCTTCACCTCCATCTGTAGCCCTATTTTCGGGATGGTGGGCTGCTTAATTCCGGCGTGGCTGGTCTACAAAGTGCCCGCACTTCATAAATATAAAGGCGTATCGCTGGTAATTATCGTAATTACCGGGCTGCTGCTTTGTGTTTCTCCTTTCCTCGCCTTCTCATGAGGTTAAATAAGGTCGTAACGATGTCTGAGCAAATTAATCCTTTATGGAACCATTTTATTCGCGCCGTGCAGGAAGAGGTAAAGCCTGCGCTGGGCTGTACCGAACCCGTCTCGCTGGCGCTGGCGTGTGCGATGGCTGCCGGACAGCTTTCCGGTGAGGTAACGCGTATCGAGGCGTGGGTATCGCCGAACCTGATGAAAAACGGGCTTGGCGTAACGGTGCCCGGCACCGGTATGGTCGGTTTACCCATCGCGGCCGCGCTGGGGGCGACAGGCGGTAATGCACACGCCGGGCTGGAGGTGTTGAAAGACGCGTCGGCCGAGGCGCTAACGCGCGCCAAAGCATTGCTGAACGCGGGTCTGGTGCAGGTAAAATTGCAGGAGCCGTGCGATGAGATCCTTTATTCACGCGCCTGCGTTTACGCCGGTGAATCCTCGGCGATGGTGACCATCGCTGGCGGGCACACTCGCGTGGTGGAGGTAGTTTGTCAGGGCGAAACGTGCTTCAGGCTTGACGATCGTCAGAGCCAGAACAACGACGATCCGCTGGCGGTACTCTCGACCACCACGCTGTCACAGATCCTTGAGTTTGTGGAGCAGGTGCCGTTCGACGCGATCCGCTTTATCCTCGATGCGGGGCGGCTGAACGATGCGCTCTCCCGCGAAGGTTTGCGTGGCAACTGGGGGCTGCATATTGGCGCGACGCTCAATAAACAGCGCGCACGCGGCTGGATGGCGCAGGATCTGGGTTCAGACATTATTATCCGCACCAGCGCAGCCTCGGATGCCCGCATGGGAGGCGCGACGCTGCCAGCGATGAGCAACTCGGGTTCCGGGAATCAGGGCATCACCGCCACCATGCCGGTAGTGGTGGTGGCTGAGCACGTTCAGGCTGATGACGAACGGCTGGCGCGGGCGCTGATGCTCTCGCATCTGTCGGCTATCTATATCCATTACCAGCTTCCGCGCTTGTCCGCGTTGTGCGCGGCGACAACCGCCGGAATGGGGGCAGCGGCGGGGATGGCGTGGCTGATGGGCGGATCTTACCAGACCATTGCCATGGCGATCGGCAGTATGATCGGCGACGTGAGCGGGATGATCTGCGATGGGGCTTCTAACAGCTGTGCAATGAAGGTCTCGACCAGCGTCACCAGCGCCTGGAAAGCCGTGATGATGGCGCTGGATGATACTGCGGTGACGGGTAACGAGGGGATTGTGGCGCACGACGTGGAACAGTCGATCTCTAACCTGTGCGCCCTGGCGTGCCGCTCAATGCAGGCGACGGACCGGCAGATCATTGAGATTATGGCGAGTAAGGTGTTGTGATTTAATCCAACCCGTTACCCCTCACCCTAACCCTCTCCCATAGGGAGAGGGAACCGATCGAGCGAGGGGCGTGTTGATCTTAAACCGGCAAATCAATCAACAGCGCGCGCAGCGGCGTATCGGCAACCAGAGTGATATTCGCTTCGTCACGAATAAACGCCCCGTCACCGCAGGTGAGCGCTTCTTTCTCTTCCGTATGCGTGACCGCATGCACCGTTCCGTGAATGGACTGCAAATAGGCACGCGGGCCATGAAGCTGGAAGCTCGCCTGTTCACCTTTTTTCAGTTCGATATGATGCAGCCACACCTGCTGGCGCAACTGCAAGCTGCCTTTGCTGCCGTCTGGCGAGGCAATCAGCTGCTGTTGATCGCCCTTCAGATCGATCTTTTGCACCAGCGGATTTTCCCGCTCCGGACAGGCATCCAGCCACAGCTGCATGCGGGTCAGCGTTTTATCTTTGCTGAGGTTATGCTCGCTGTAGCTAATACCTGGCTGAGTAGAAATTAACAGCGCCTCGCCAGCCTTCGCCTGGACATGATTGCCCTCGCTATCGCGGTATTCTGCCTCGCCTTCCAGGATCAGGTTCAGGATATCGACTTTCGGGTACGTGCGCGGCTGGAAGGACGCGCCCGGGGCGAGCACTTCCTGATTCAATACACGCAGTGAAGCGTAACCGAGGAGTTTAGGGTCAAAGTAGTGTCCAAAGGAAAAGGTGTAGCGGGCCTGCAACCAACCGAAATCGGCTTGTCCGCACTGTTTCGCTGTTCTTGTCGTAATCATAAACTTGACCTCTCTTTACACTAAATCAATGGTAAAGGTATGGACGCTGCATTGTTAGCCAGATATTCTGCCTGGTATGTTCAAATTTCCTGAATGAGAACGAGATGGCTAAAGAGAGAGCATTGACGCTTGAGGCGCTTCGCGTCATGGACGCGATTGACAGGCGCGGCAGTTTTGCCGCGGCGGCAGATGAACTGGGGCGCGTTCCGTCTGCGCTGAGCTACACCATGCAAAAGCTGGAAGAGGAGCTGGATGTTGTGCTCTTCGATCGCTCCGGTCATCGAACAAAATTCACCAACGTTGGGCGGATGCTGCTGGAGCGCGGCCGCGTATTGCTGGAAGCGGCGGATAAGCTGACGACCGATGCCGAAGCGCTGGCCCGCGGCTGGGAAACCCATCTGACGTTAGTGACCGAAGCGCTGGTGCCCACCGAAGCGCTGTTTCCGCTGGTGGACAGACTGGCCGCGAAAGCCAATACCCAGCTGTCGATCATCACCGAGGTGCTGGCCGGGGCATGGGAGCGTCTTGAGACGGGCAGGGCGGATATCGTGATTGCGCCAGACATGCATTTCCGCTCATCGTCAGAAATCAATTCGCGCAAGCTCTACAGCGTGATGAACGTCTACGTCGCCGCGCCGGATCACCCTATCCATCAGGAGCCGGAGCCGCTCTCTGAGGTCACGCGCGTGAAATACCGCGGCGTGGCGGTCGCGGATACCGCCCGAGAGCGCCCGGTGTTAACGGTACAGTTGCTGGATAAACAGCCGCGACTGACGGTAACGTCGCTGGAAGATAAGCGACAGGCGCTCCTGGCGGGGCTGGGCGTGGCGACTATGCCGTACCCGTTTGTCGAAAAGGACATTGCAGAAGGGCGGTTGCGCGTCGTCAGCCCGGAATACACCAGCGAAGTGGATATTATTATGGCGTGGCGTCGCGATAGCATGGGCGAAGCCAAATCGTGGTGTTTGCGTGAAATTCCCAAGCTCTTTGCCCACCACAACAAATAAGCGTAGGCCCGGTAAGCGTAAGCGCCACCGGGCAGAATTTACGCGCTTGCCTTAGGATCCGGACCAAAGCGGTTTTCGCCCGGCGTTCCGCTCTGACAGTTGAAAATCAAAATCACGATCCAGCCGATAAGCGGGATCAACAGCAACAGCAGCCACCACGCCGAACGATCGGTGTCGTGGAGACGACGAAACAGTACGGCCCATGAAGGCAGCAGAACTAACACACCATAAATGGTGGTGAGAATGCCTTCACCCCCCTCGCGTTCCCAGCCGAGGATCTTGTCCACAATGCCCAGCACCATAATCAAGACGAAGTTCACCAGAACGAACATCCAGTACTCTTTACGGCGGGCACGGCCACCAAAACCAAAATAGTTGCGCAGTACCTTTAAATACCAGTCCATTTTTCCTTGCCTCATAATCAGTCAATCACTTGTTTTCTAAGCGATCGAGGTAAGGATAGATGTATGCTGTGAATTAAAAAAGGGAATCAATTGATTCCCTAAATAATTATCCGAAACGCACGTCGCGCCCGTGCGGTTCATCCAGGTCCTGCCACGGGCCAATGGAGATAATGCCCGTTGGGTTGATGGTCTTATGACTGCGGAAATAATGGGTGCGAATATGGTCAAAATTGACCGTCTCCGCAATCCCCGGCATCTGATAGATGTCGCGCAGGAAACCGTGCAGGTTCAGATAATCGCTGATGCGATGCTTGTCGCACTTGAAGTGGGTGACATACACCGGATCGAAGCGGATCAGCGTCGTCCACAGGCGGATGTCTGCTTCAGTGAGGCGATCGCCCGTTAAATAACGATGCTGGCCGAGGATCTGCTCCAGGCGCTCCAGGGATCCAAACACGTTGCCGACCGCTTCGTCGTACGCTTCCTGACTGGTGGCAAAGCCCGCTTTATAGACGCCGTTGTTGACGTTGTCGTAGATCCAGCCGTTCAGCTCGTCAATTTTCTCGCGCAGCTCAACCGGGTAGTAATCCCCGGCGCGGGCGCCGTGCGCGTCAAACGCGGTATTGAACATGCGAATGATTTCAGCGGATTCATTGCTGACGATCGTCTGGTTTTTCTTGTCCCACAGCATCGGCACCGTTACGCGTCCGGTGTAGTGCGGATCGGCGCGCAGATAGAGCTGATACAGGAAATCGTGATGATAAAGCTCATCACCCGTCGCGGCAGGGAAGTCACTGTCGAACGTCCAGCCGTTTTCCAGCATCAGCGGGTTGACCACCGAAACCGGAATTAACGATTCGAGGCCTTTAAGCTTGCGTACAATCAGCGTGCGGTGCGCCCACGGACAGGCGAGAGAAACGTACAGATGATAACGATCTTTCTCCGCCGCAAAGCCCCCTTCGCCACTCGGGCCGGGTGCGCCGTCGGCGGTCAGCCAGTTACGGAAGGCCGAAACAGAGCGCTTAAAGCGTCCACCGGTGGATTTGGTGTCATACCAGACATCCTGCCAGACGCCGTCTACGAGTTGTCCCATTTTTTTCTCCTCCGTCAGATAGCAAAAGCGAGGAGATGTCTCCTCGCTTTGAATGTAATCAGTATAGCCTGCTTACCACTTCTTATTCAGAAGACGGTCGATGCTGTAGGCGCCCGGGCCCGTGATAGCCAGCAGCAGGAAGCCACCCGCGATGGTCAGGTTTTTCATGAACATCAGGGAGTTCACGCCTTCCGCAAAGTTGCTGTGGAAGATGAACGCGGTCAGCAGGGTAAAGCCTGCGGTGAACAGCGCCGTGGTGCGGGTCAGGAAACCGAACAGCACTGCCAGGCCGCCGCCGAACTCAAGCAGAATGGTCAGTGGCAGCAGGAACCCCGGCACGCCCATCGCTTCCATATACTGCTGAGTGCCCGCATAGCCGGTAATTTTGCCCCAGCCTGCGGTGATGAACAGAATTGGCATCAGAATACGCGCTACCAGTACACCAACATCTTCTAATTTTTTCATTTTACTCTCCAGGGAACCACATCAGCGGCTAAACGTTATTTGCGTGCAAATTCGGGTAGATACCGCGTCTTTGCTGTCGATGGAGAGGAGTGTAAACGGGGCGGATGGCAATTGTTAGCAAGGAAAACTGTTAATCTTCTTCAAAGATATTGAGTAAGGGAGCGTGCGGGCTGGTGCCCTCACCCCATCCCTCTCCCACAGGGAGAGGGGGCAAAAACAAAAAACGGTAACCAGGGTTACCGTTTTGCTTTTTTCACCGCAACTGCTGCTGTCGCAGCGTGGTTTTCACCAGACGCCAGGCGCTCCAGGCGCCAAAGCCGCGACGTGCCCAGCGGATCAGCATGTTAGGATGCCGAACCGACCAGATCGCCATCACGCTGCTGCCGACCAGCGCCCATGAACGCAGGCTCAGGACCGTGTTCCAGCCGCGGTCAAACCGATGCGTGGCTTCAACCCAGTCGCGACGGCTGGCAGACAGATCCAGTCGCTGCTGCTGGATTTGGCTCAACAGATACGCTTTCCGCTTTTGACGTTCGGCTTTGTCGCTCACGACTTATCATCCTCCAGCAGGGCGCGGTCGTTGGCCAGCTCCTGGCGCGTATGACGCAGGAAGGTTGACGTGCGCGCTTTATGCAGGGTCCAGATACCGCCTATCAGCGCCGCCACCAGCAGAACCACGGTAGTCGCAATCATCGCGTTCAGACGATACTGTGGATCGATAGCCCAGATGATTAACACCATCAGGCTCATCAGACCAAACGCGGCAAAGAGCATCGTAAGCCCAAGCATGAGCAGCATCTGGAAGAGGTTGGCTTTCTCCTCTTCCAGCTCCACTACCGCAAGCCGGACGCGCGTTTCGGCAATCCCGACCAGCGTCGTAAGAATACGCTGGCCAATGCCGAGGACGTTTTTAGCAGGCCCTTGTGCGTGACGTGGATCTTCCATAATCAACGACGCGTCAGCAGGACACCCAGCACCACACCCACTGCGGCGCCAATACCCACACCCGTCCATGGATTATCACGTACATATTCGTCTGCGCGCGCAGCCGCTTCGCGGGTCTGTTTCGCCAGCGCATCACCGGTTTCACCCAGACGGTAACGGCTCTCTTTCAGTGCCTGCTCCGCTTTGCTGCGCAGTTTGCTGACTTCTTCTTTCGATTTATCGGCAGAAGAGTTCAGCACCTCTTCCAGGGTGTCCGCCAGGGATTTCAGTTCAGCGCGCAGATTTTCTGAAGTTGTATCTTTTGACATGATTCTCTCCTGTTGAGATTTCCGTTAACTCAATAATCGCGAGCTTCCAGCGCTTTCAGTTCGTCCTGCGCCTCTTGCAACTTCCTCTCGCGCTTGGCAATTTTTTCCGCATCACCTTTCTCTTTCGCTTCTTGCAGGTCTTGACGGCGCTCGGCTATCTCGTCCTTCTGTTCAGCGATTTTTTCCTGATGATCGGCACGCAGCTTGCTGTCCGTACAGTTGTCTTTCACTTCGCTCAACGCTTTTTTCAGTCCGTCGATCCGGTGCTGATTGTTATGCTTTTCGGCATAACTGATTTCGCGTTGGATATCCTGTTCTTTCTCCTGACAAAGAGACATAGCGAAGGAAGCTGTGCTTAAAGAAAAAAGGGCCAGAGCCAGGGTGATGCGGTATTTCATTATAGAAACCTTCCATTGTGTTACGGCGTAAGCCGTGTTCCAGAACAAAGCGGAGAACATCTGAGGGGTGCTCCGCGTACTTAAGCATAGTAAGTAAACGGGAGTTTCACCAAAGTAGGTGAAAATATTCGGAATATTAGTCGTTAACCAAATCGATGCGACGTGTCGCGTAACCGTGACATCCAGGAGGCGACGTGGCTGTCATCATCCTGTTGCGCAATGATGTAACCCTGCGGCAGCGTGCGGTCCAGCACGGCTTTCGCCGCGGCGCTTTGCGCACTGGAGTCAAATTTTATCAGCAGCACATCGTCTTGCGGCGTGATGCTCTTAAAGCGGATCCCGTTTGCGTCGAGATGATGCCAGATGGAAAAACCATCCGGCACGCTGGTTCCCTGGCTCACAGGACGGATAGCCAGCGTCGACTCCTGATGCTGTAGCGCAGACCACAGCAGGATAAGAGCGCTGAACATCATCAGCGCGACGATGGCGTAAGAGAAGCGGCGCAGCGCGAGCGGGGAGATAACCATCGTTAACCCCTGGCCCCGTATTTCTTCTTCCAGAGTACGACCAGGGACCCGACCAGGCCAAACACCAGCAGAACGACGGGCAGCAGCATCAGGCAAGACATCAGTTGGTCTTCGTATTTCATAAAGACCGGCGTTTTACCCAGCGCGTAGCCGAGCGTGGTCAGGATCAGCACCCACAGCAAGCCGCTCATCCAGTTAAAGAACTGGAAGCGCGTGCTGCTCAGGCCGGACAGGCCCGCAATGGTGGGCAGTAGGGTGCGTACGAATGCGATAAAGCGGCCGATCAGCAAGGCGGAAAGCCCATGCTTATGGAAAAGGTGGTGCGCTCGCTGGTGGTAATGGGCCGGAAGGTGCGAAAGCCAGTTCTGAACGATTCGCGTGTTACCCAGCCATCGCCCCTGAATGTAACTCACCCAGCAGCCCAGGCTGGCGGCAATGGTTAAAAGCAGGACCGTTTGCGGGAAAGCCATCGCCCCTTTTGCACAAAGCACCCCGACCAGTACCAGCAGGCTGTCGCCCGGTAAAAAGGCAGCAGGCAGCAGACCGTTCTCAAGGAACAGGATCATAAATAATACAAAGTAGAGCATGCCAATCATGGACGGGTTGGCCAGCGTTTCGAAATCCTGAGCCCAGAGGGCGTTCAGTAGTTGGGTCAAAAGTTCCATTCAGTGTTCCTGGAAATCGGTTAACGTCACGCCTGTAATTCGGGAAATACAGCACGGCGACATTGTTATGATTTCATTATGGTCGCTCGCGGACACATTGATGTGTGGCCAACACTGTTCCCTGTTAATTGGCTGGTTAGCAAGCACTAACTTACAAAATAACGAAGTGAATCCAATTGTAACAAAGCCCGACGTTCTGCGTCACAGAATTTGAGGGGAAACACGATTTTGGCGTAAGCCACGGAGGGGAGCGAGAAATTTTACAAAGGCTGACACTATAGAGGTTTTCTTACCCTGTCTGGCCGGAAGGCGCGGCGGTGCGCCTGCCAGCAGTTCGGGGCGTTATTTTGCGAGATTGGTCGCGGTATCGAGGTGAACGACCGGATTATCGGCAAAAAGATAGCGGTCAGCGTTAAATTCAAAGTCATCACTTGTTTCATTAAACAGCATCTGTTTGGTGTTCTCCAGATGCTGCCACATTGCCAGTTTCGCCGCATGCGGATCTTTACGAATCAGGGCCTTAAGAATCTGGTCGTGATCGTCACACCAGTTATCTACCGTGCGGGAATCAATGTGATCGTGCAATTTCTTCCAGTACGGGTTGTGAACGCGCTGAGTCCACATTTTTTCAACGATTGCCGCCAGCGCCGTGTTCTGAGTCGCAAGGGCGACCTGGACGTGGAATTGCAGGTCCCATTCAGAATCGCGGAAACATTTTTCTTTACGCGCGTGATCCTGGATTTCCATCAGCTTCATGATGTCCTGCTTGGTCACCTGCGTGGCAGCAAATTCCGCAATGTTGCTTTCAATCAGCTGGCGAGCCTGGAGAAGCTCAAACGGACCGTAGCTGGCAAACTCCAGACTTTCGTCCGGGGTGGGGGAGTGTTTCGCCTGGCTGGAAATCACATGAATGCCGGAACCTTTGCGTACCTCAACATACCCTTCCACTTCCAGCATGATGATGGCTTCGCGGACCACCGTGCGGCTGACGCTTTTTTCATCCGCAATGAAACGCTCAGCGGGAAGTTTATCACCGACAAGATAGACCCCTTGCTCGATGCGATCTTTCAGCTCGGCGGCAAGTTGTTGATATAAACGACGTGATTCGGTGATTTCCATATGCGCTCCAGGCAGGGTACGGCGAATGATTTGTTATACCACTTTTGCGTGCCAGTCTCCAGATTTCGCCATCAAAAAAGCCGCCCGGAGGCGGCTTTTGCGTCGTTCTTGCCGGGTGGCGCTACGCTTACCCGACCTACTATTTTATTGGATTTTGTAGGCCGGGTAAGGCGGAGCCGCCACCCGGCACAACAACGCTAACTCTGCGTCGCCGGTCCCCCGAGGGACTCTTTCGCAAGTTCATCTGCGGATTTGCTTTTCAGCACCGTCCAGATAACCACCGCACCCAACAGGTCGAAGACAGCCAGTACCGCGAACAGTGGGCTGAAACCAATCGTATCCGCCAACGCGCCGACCACCAGTGCAAACAGGGTACTTGCGGTCCAGGCGGCCATCCCGGTCAGGCCGTTGGCGGTGGCGACTTCGTTACGACCAAACACGTCGGACGAGAGCGTAATCAGCGCACCGGACAGAGACTGGTGAGCAAAGCCCCCGATACACAGCAGGGCGATAGCCACGTAAGGGCTGGTGAACAGGCCGATCATACCCGGGCCGATCATCAGCAGGGCGCCCATGGTGACCACCATCTTACGGGACACAATCAGGTTCACGCCAAACCAGCGCTGGAACAGCGGTGGCAGGTAGCCGCCGACGATACAGCCCAGGTCTGCAAACAGCATTGGCATCCAGGCGAACATCGCGATCTCTTTCAGGTTAAAGCCGTAAACTTTAAACATGAACAGTGGGATCCAGGCGTTAAACGTACCCCAGGCCGGTTCTGCCAGGAAGCGTGGCAGGGCGATACCCCAGAACTGACGGGTGCCCAGGATCTGCCAGACGGACATCTTTTTGCCGTTGTCGGTCTGATGCTGGGATTCCTGACCATTAATAATGTAGTCACGTTCTTCGTCAGACAGCTTTTTCTGGTCGCGCGGGTGTTTATAGAAAATCAGCCACGCCATGGCCCAGGCAAAGCTCAGCACACCGGAGATGATGAACGCCATCTGCCAGCTGTGCATCACAATCGCCCACACCACCAGTGGCGGAGCAATCATCGCCCCGATGGAGGAGCCCACGTTGAAGTAACCGACAGCGATAGAACGCTCTTTTGCCGGGAACCATTCAGAGCTGGCTTTCAGACCCGCGGGGATCATCGCCGCTTCGGCAGCACCTACCGCACCACGCGCCAGCGCCAGTCCGCCCCAGCTGCCGGCCAGCGCGGTCGCCCCACAGAAGACGGCCCAGGCTACAGCGAAGAAGGCATAACCAATTTTTGTACCCAGAATATCAAGAACATAACCTGCAACAGGCTGCATTACGGTGTAAGCGGCAGAGTAAGCCGCAATGATGTAAGAGTATTGCTGCGTGGAGATATGTAACTCTTCCATCAACGTTGGCGCCGCTGCTGCCACGGTGTTACGTGTCAGGTAGCCCAGCACGGTGCCGAGCGTCACCAGTGCGATCATGTACCAACGTAACCCTTTAATTTTACGCATGTAAAACCTCATCGTTATGTTATTTCCGTGTCGGGACACGGCAACAACTCAACCGTTGCCGGGAGCTGTTCTGTAACGGGAGGGGCGTAACCGGGAACCTGTCCCGGAACGGCCCGAACCTTGCCATAAGTAATCGTGCTAAGTCGGCTTCCGTACCGTTAAATCCGATGTATCAAACACCGGTAATGCATTCCGTCGGCTTATAGTTTGCGACGGCGAAAAGATAACTTGTCATACAACTTTAAAAGGTGAGTGACATCACAAAAGTGTGAATATTTGTAGGGACATTATGCGGCACGCGCAAAGCCAGAACTGGCGCGGCCTGGGAGAGGGTTTACCCCTTTGAGGGTAATTTATTTGTCGACGTTTATTGATCTAACTCACGAAAAAAACGTCGGACTCTGGAAATTGGTGTGATAACTTTGCAGCATCTGAACATAAGCTTTCTGACGCTCCCGTAATGAGGAAGACGATAATGACACCGTTTATGACCGACGATTTTCTGTTAGATACCGAATTTGCTCGCCGCCTGTACCACGACTACGCAAAAGACCAGCCGATTTTCGACTACCACTGCCATTTACCGCCGCAGCAGGTTGCCGAAAATTACCGTTTCAAAAACCTGTATGATATCTGGCTGAAGGGTGACCACTATAAGTGGCGCGCAATGCGCACCAACGGCGTGGCCGAGCGCCTGTGTACCGGCGACGCGACCGATCGCGAGAAGTTTGACGCCTGGGCCGCTACTGTTCCCCACACCATCGGTAACCCGTTATACCACTGGACGCACCTCGAACTGCGTCGTCCGTTTGGTATCACCGGCAAGCTGCTCTCTCCCGCCACGGCGGATGAAATCTGGGATCAGTGCAACGACCTGCTGGCGCAGGATAGCTTCTCGGCGCGCGGCATCATGAAGCAGATGAACGTGAAGATGGTGGGCACCACCGACGATCCTGTCGACTCTCTGGAGCACCACGCGGTTGTCGCGAAGGACAGCACGTTTGACATCAAAGTGCTGCCAAGCTGGCGCCCGGATAAAGCCTTCAACATCGAGCTGCCGACCTTTAACGACTATATGGCGAAGCTGGCGGAAGTGTCTGACACCGATATCCGTCGCTTTGGCGATCTGCAAACCGCGCTGACCAAACGTCTGGATCACTTTGCCGCACACGGCTGTAAAGTGTCTGACCACGCGCTGGACGTAGTGCTGTTCGCGGAATCCAGCGAAGCTGAGCTGGACAGCATTCTGGCGCGTCGTCTCTCCGGCGAAGCCCTGAGTGAGCACGAAGTGGCGCAGTTTAAAACCGCGGTACTGGTGTTCCTCGGTGCGGAATATGCCCGCCGCGGCTGGGTTCAGCAGTATCACATCGGCGCGCTGCGTAATAACAACCAGCGTCAGTTCAAACTGCTGGGCGCGGACGTGGGCTTTGACTCCATCAACGACCGTCCGATGGCGGAAGAGCTGTCAAAACTGCTGAGCAAACAGAACGAGCAAAACCTGCTGCCAAAAACCATCCTTTACTGCCTGAACCCACGCGATAACGAAGTGCTGGGCACCATGATCGGCAACTTCCAGGGCGAAGGGATGCCGGGCAAGATGCAGTTCGGTTCCGGCTGGTGGTTTAACGATCAGAAAGACGGCATGGAGCGTCAGATGACGCAGCTGGCGCAGCTCGGCCTGTTGAGCCGCTTCGTTGGCATGCTGACCGACAGCCGCAGTTTCCTCTCCTATACCCGCCATGAATATTTCCGCCGCATTCTGTGCCAGATGATTGGCCGCTGGGTGCACGCGGGCGAAGCGCCAGCGGATATCCAGCTGCTGGGCGAAATGGTGAGAAACATCTGCTTTAACAATGCACGTGACTACTTCGCCATTGAACTGAACTAAGGCCGTTTGAGGTTGATATGCAATACATCAAAATCCATTCGCTGGATAACGTTGCCGTCGCGCTGGCCGATTTAGCCGAAGGGACGGAAGTGACCTTCGACAACCAGTCGGTGACGTTACGCCAGGCCATTGGACGTGGACATAAGTTTGCCCTGATCCCCATCGCGAAAGGGGAGAACGTGGTGAAGTACGGTTTGCCCATCGGTCATGCGCTGGCGGATATTGCGCCGGGTGAATACATTCATTCCCACAATACCCGCACCAATCTCAGCGATCTGGACGAGTACAGCTATCAACCTGACTTCCAGGCAGAAGAAGGACAGGCGGCCGATCGTGAGGTGCAGATCTACCGCCGCGCCAGCGGCGAGGTGGGGATCCGCAATGAACTGTGGATCCTCCCGACCGTCGGCTGCGTGAACGGGATCGCGCGTCAAATTCAGACGCGTTTCCTGAAAGAGACTAACAATGCTGAAGGCACCGACGGCGTGCATCTGTTCAGCCACACCTACGGTTGTTCCCAGCTGGGCGACGACCACATCAATACCCGCACCATGCTGCAAAATATGGTGCGCCACCCGAACGCGGGGGCGGTGCTGGTGATTGGCCTCGGCTGTGAAAACAATCAGGTTGACGCCTTCCGCGATACGCTGGGCGAGTTCGATCCTGAGCGCGTGCACTTTATGGTGTGTCAGCACCAGGACGACGAAGTGGAAGCGGGCGTTGAACAACTGCACCAGCTGTACGAGGTGATGCGTCACGACAAGCGCGAGCCGGGCAAGCTGAGCGAACTGAAGTTTGGCCTGGAGTGCGGCGGGTCTGACGGGCTTTCCGGCATTACCGCTAACCCGATGCTGGGCCGCTTCTCGGATTATGTGATTGCCAACGGCGGCACCACGGTGCTGACCGAAGTGCCGGAGATGTTCGGCGCAGAGCGCATTCTGATGAGCCACTGTCGCGACGAAGAGACGTTTGAGAAGACCGTCACCATGGTGAACGACTTCAAACAGTACTTCATTGCCCACAATCAGCCGATTTACGAGAACCCGTCGCCGGGGAACAAGGCGGGCGGAATCACCACGCTGGAGGAGAAATCCCTCGGCTGCACCCAGAAAGCGGGCGCGAGCCAGGTGGTTGACGTTCTGCGCTACGGCGAGCGCCTGAAAACGCACGGTCTGAACCTGCTGAGCGCGCCCGGTAACGATGCGGTCGCCACCAGCGCGCTGGCGGGAGCCGGCTGCCATATGGTGCTGTTCAGTACCGGACGCGGTACGCCGTACGGCGGATTTGTGCCAACGGTGAAAATCGCCACTAACAGCGAACTGGCGGCGAAGAAAAAGCACTGGATCGACTTTGACGCGGGCCAGCTGATCCACGGAAAAGCGATGCCGCAGCTGCTGAGCGAATTCGTGGACACGATTGTGGAGTTTGCCAGCGGCAGGCAGACCTGCAACGAGAAGAACGACTTCCGCGAGCTGGCGATCTTTAAGAGTGGTGTGACGCTTTAAGTCGGGTGCGGGCTGGTGCCCTCACCCCGGCCCTCTCCCACAGGGAGAGGGTGCAAACACTAAAAACGGCAACACATGTTGCCGTTTTGCATTTACCTTGTAGGCCCGGTAAGGCGTAGCCGCCACCGGGCTTTTCTTTTTAACTGCGCAGGGCGTTCTTCGCTAAACGCGCATCTTCCGCCTGACAGGCTGCGGCGGTAAACAGCACGTCGGTAGAGGAGTTCAGCGCAGTCTCGCAGGAATCCTGCAATACGCCGATAATGAAGCCGACCGCGACAACCTGCATGGCAATCTCGTTCGGGATACCGAACATGTTACAGGCCAGCGGGATCAGCAGCAGCGATCCGCCCGCCACGCCGGATGCGCCACAGGCACACAGTGATGCAACGACGCTCAGCAGCAGCGCGGTTGGCAGATCCACCGGAATACCCAGCGTATGCACTGCCGCCAGGGTCAGCACGGTGATGGTGATCGCCGCACCCGCCATGTTCACGGTCGCACCCAGCGGGATCGACACGGAATAGGTATCGCGATCCAGGTTCAGCTTCTCCGCCAGCGCCATGTTGACCGGAATGTTTGCCGCCGAGCTGCGGGTAAAGAAGGCATACACGCCGCTCTCGCGCAGGCAAGTCAGCACCAGCGGATACGGGTTGCGGCGGATCTGCCAGAACACCAGCAGCGGGTTGATCACCAGCGCCACCAGCAGCATACAACCGACCAGGACGACCAGCAGCTGCGCGTAGCCCCACAGTGCGTCGAAACCGGTAGTGGCCAGCGTCGAAGAAACCAGACCAAAGATACCGACTGGTGCAAAGCGAATCACCAGCTTCACCATGAAGGTCACGGCATTGGACAAATCGTTGACCAGGTTTTTCGTGGTCTCGTTGCCATGACGCAGCGCGAAGCCCAGACCAATCGCCCAGACCAGGATGCCAATGTAGTTTCCGCTCATCAGTGCGGTGATGGGGTTAGAGACCATGCTCATCAGCAGGCCGCGAAGGACTTCCACAATCCCGGACGGCGGGGTGATATCACCGGCCGCGCTGGTCAGGTGCAGCGTAGACGGGAACAGGAAGCTAAACACAACGGCCGTTAAGGCAGCAGAGAAGGTTCCCAGCAGATACAGGAACAGAATAGGGCGAATGTTGGTTTTTTGTCCGTGCTGGTGGTTGGCAATCGACGCCATCACCAGCATCAGCACCAGTACCGGGGCGACGGCCTTCAGGGCGCCCACAAACAGCGTCCCGAGCAGTCCCGTGGCCTCCGCGGCAGGTTTCGACACCATGGCCAGCAGAATACCCAGTACCAACCCGATCAGAATTTGTTTTACAAGACTGCCCTGCGCCAGGCGCGCGAACAGACCGCGTGATTGTGTGCTCATACGTTATTCCTGAGTGAAATTGCGTTCCATCCTGGATGTGCTCTAAGTCACATTTATTTCCGGATGTAAGTAAATGTTTGCCTGGTCGAGTATAGGGAATACGTGAAAGGAGGGAAGCGTAAAATGCTGGATTTTACGTGTTGCGTCATGTTTTTTAACTATTGGTTAACGAAAGCGCCGGGTAGCGCTACGCTTACCCGGCCTGCATTGCATTTCCCCCTCTCCCTGTGGGAGAGGGTTGGGGTGAGGGCATCAGCCCGCACCGAACGTTGCACTAAACCTGCTGCTTCTTATCGTGCTGGCGGTTAACCCAGGTATTGATAATCAGCGTCACCAGCAGAATGCCAAACACCACGCCGAGCGAAATGGCGATCGGGATATGGTAGAAATCGACGATCAGCATCTTGATACCGATAAACACCAGAATCACCGACAGGCCGTACTTCAGCATTGAGAAGCGCTCTGCCGCGCCTGCCAGCAGGAAGTACATCGCACGCAGGCCGAGGATGGCGAACAGATTCGAGGTCAGAACGATGAACGGGTCGGTGGTAACTGCGAAGATAGCCGGGATACTGTCCACCGCGAAAATCACGTCGCTCAGCTCGACCAGAATCAGCACCAGCAGCAGCGGGGTGGCGAACAGCAGGCCGTTCTTACGCACGAAGAAATGCTCGCTCTCGATCTTGTCCGTCATGCGCAGATGACCCCGGAACCACTTCACCAACGGCTTATCACCGATACCGGTATCGTCTTCTTTCGCCAGCGCCATTTTGACCCCGGTGAACAGCAGGAACGCACCAAATACATACAACAGCCATTCGAACTGGGTAATCAGCCAGCTACCGGCGAAGATCATGATGGTACGCAGGACAATAGCGCCCAGAACGCCGTACACCAGCACGCGGCGTTGCAGAGCCGCAGGCACGGCGAAGTAACTGAACAGCATCAGCCAGACGAAGACGTTATCAACCGCCAGTGCTTTTTCAATCAGATAGCCGGTGAGGAAGGCGAGTGCCTGAGGATCGGCCACCGCGCGGCCTTCGGTTGAGGCCAGATACCACCAGAAGGCGGCGCAGAAAAGAAGTGAGAGGGTAACCCATACCAGCGACCAGACGGCGGCTTGCTTGACGCTCATGCCGTGTTCGCCGCGACGACCCTGCAAAAAGAGGTCGATCGCCAGCATGATGAGCACGACAACCGCGAATCCGCCCCACAGCATTGGAGTGCCGACAGAATGCATACTATTTTCCTTACACATAAAAAACAAAAACGGCTATGGTCAGAAGACGATAGCCGTTAGCTTTTTATGCATAGACCTCGCCTTCCGGCAAGGTCTCACTTACAACCTCGAAGGTTGCCCGGCGACCGGATGCGGTTTTGCACGCATCGTAATGACGATCCACCGGCGAAGAAGTTACTCCCCTTTGCAGGTAACAAATTATGTCAGACCATCGGTTTCGTCAATGGTCTGCACGATTTCATTACACAGCTTTACGCGACGGCTTCCACATTCACGCCGTCTGCGGGGAAAATCACGCCAGTCTGTCGGCGGATCTCCGTTTGCAGCTTCGCCGTGGTGCGGCTGATTGCCAGCCCCGGGTGGTTCACTTCGTTGTCTTCTACCAGACGGGCGAAGACCTCTGCCTCATAGAGCATAGTGTTAATATGCTGAGGCTGCGTCAGCTCCTGCGCTTTGCCGCCGCGGGGAACGATGCTTAGCTTCTGGCATTCGGAGATTTTTTCGATCACCAGCGAGCCGTCTTCGCCCTGAATTTCGCTTGGCAGTACGGAGTCACTGACCTTCGAGTGCTGCAACGTCACGCTGAAATCACCGTAGTCCAGCACCACAACGCCATGTGCATCCACGCCGCTCTCCAGCAGGCTGGCGGTGGCCGTTACGCCGTGCGGTTCACCCCACAGGGCGACCGCAGAGGCCAGGCAGTAAAAACCGATATCCATAATCGAGCCATTCGAGAAGGCCGGGTTAAAGGTGTTCGGATTTTCGCCGTCCAGGTAGCGCTGGTAGCGCGAGGAATACTGGCAGTAGTTGATAAAGGCTTTACGCACTTTGCCAATTTTCGGCAGGGACTGCTGCAACAGCAGGAAGTTCGGCAGGCTGGCGGTTTTGAACGCTTCAAACAGCACCACCTGGTTTTCCCGGGCAAGCGCAATGGCGGCTTCCACTTCCTCAATATTCGAGGCCAGCGGCTTCTCGCAAATCACGTGTTTTTTGTGGCTGAGGAACAGCTTCGTTTGCGGGAAATGCAGAGAATTCGGGCTGGCAATATAGACCGCGTCAATGGCGTCGCTTTGCGCCATCTCATCGAGCGAGGTGAACAGATGTTCAACCAGGTAGTCATTCGCAAAACTCTGCGCCTGCTCAAGGCTGCGGGAATAGACTGCGGTGAGCTTATATTTGCCGGTTTCGTGGGCGGCGTCGACGAACTGGCGCGTGATCCAGTTCGTACCGATGACTGCGAAACGTATCATAAACGTTTACGTACTCCGTAGCAGGGAACTTAAAACCACTGTAGCACGTCATCATGACATTTCGCGTGCGCTACTGCGCATTACTCTTTAACGATAAATGCGTCAGCCACAAACGGGTATCAAACTCCAGCTGGTGGTACTGTGGCTCCATGTGGCAGCACAGGGAATAGAAGGCTTTGTCGTGCTCTTTCTCTTTCAGGTGCGCCAGCTCGTGCACCACGATCATCCGCAGAAAGGCTTCCGGCGCATTGCGAAAGACGGTCGCGACGCGGATCTCCGCTTTAGCCTTCAGCTTGCCGCCCTGCACGCGGGAGATGGCGGTATGCAGGCCGAGCGCGTTTTTCAGCACATGGATCTTATTGTCGTACATCACCTTGTTGATCGGCGGGGCGCTCTTAAGATACTGGTTTTTCAGATCCTGCGTATACTGCCAGAGGGCTTTGTCAGTCGCGAAATCATGCGTGCCCGGGTAGCGTTTTTCCAGCACCGCACCGAGCTTTCCCGCGGCAATCAGGTCACGAACCTGGGAAAGTAAATGCTCCGGATAGCCCTGGAGATAAGTCAGCTGGTTCATCAAAACCCCAAAATAGTGTGAAAACGGGTATACTCACGCACCCTTTTCAGGGATACGCCAAATTTTACCATTCAGGAGGGCCGATGAGCCACTTAGACAACGGTTTCCGTTCACTCAACCTTAAACGTTTCCCGGAAACGGACGACGTGAACCCGCTTCAGGCGTGGGAAGCGGCGGATGAATATCTGCTGCAACAGTTGGATGAGACTGAAATCAGCGGCCCGGTTCTGATCCTGAATGACGCGTTTGGCGCGCTGGCCTGCGCGCTGGCGGAACATGCGCCTTACAGTATCGGCGATTCTTACTTAAGCGAACTGGCGACGCGTGAAAACCTGCGCCATAACGACATCGAAGAGTCCAGCGTGAAGTTCCTCGACAGCACCGCGGACTACCCGCAGGCGCCGGGCGTGGTGCTGATTAAGGTGCCAAAAACCATGGCGCTGCTGGAGCAGCAGCTGCGCGCGCTGCGTAAAGTCCTCACGCCAGAAACCCGCATTATCGCGGGTGCCAAAGCGCGCGATATTCACACCTCGACGCTGGAGCTGTTCGAGAAGGTCCTCGGCCCGACCACCACGACGCTTGCCTGGAAAAAAGCGCGCCTGATCAACTGCACCTTCAGCGCACCGGCGCTGGCCGACGCGCCAGAAACGCTGAGCTGGAAACTGGAAGGTACCGACTGGACCATCCACAACCACGCGAACGTCTTTTCCCGTACCGGTCTGGATATCGGGGCGCGTTTCTTTATGGAACATCTGCCGGAAAATCTTGAGGGTGAGATTGTCGACCTGGGCTGCGGCAATGGCGTGATTGGCCTGACGCTGCTGGCGAAGAACCCGGAGGCCAGCGTGGTGTTCAGCGACGAATCGCCAATGGCGGTGGCCTCCAGCCGTCTGAACGTGGAAACTAACCTGCCTGAAGCGCTGGATCGCTGCGAGTTTATGATCAATAACGCGCTGTCGGGCGTAGAGCCTTTCCGCTTCAACGCGGTATTCTGTAACCCGCCGTTCCACCAGAAGCACGCCCTGACGGATAACGTCGCGTGGGAGATGTTCCACCACGCGCGCCGCTGCCTGAAAATCAACGGCGAGCTGTATATCGTGGCGAACCGCCACCTGGACTACTTCCACAAGCTGAAGAAGATTTTCGGCAACTGCGTCACCATTGCCACCAATAACAAATTCGTGGTGCTGAAAGCGGTGAAGCTGGGGCGTCGTCGCTAAATAACCAGTGCAAGCTGGGTGCCCTGCGCAATCGCCCGCCGCGCATCCAGCTCCATCGCCACGTCGCACCCGCCGATCAAATGCACCGTTTTACCCGCTTCGCGCAGCGGATCGGCCAGATCGCGCTTTGGCTCCTGTCCGGCGCACAAAATCACATGATCCACGCGCAGCAGCTGCGGTTCACTACCGATCATCACATGCAGCCCGTCGTCGTCGATCTTCTGGTAGCTCACCGCCGGGATCATCTTCACCCCGCGCGAGAGGAGGGTGGCGCGGTGGATCCAGCCAGTAGTTTTACCCAGCCCTTCACCCGGCTTGCTGGCCTTACGCTGGAGCATCACGATCTGACGCGGGCTTTTCGGCAGCTGCGGCCCTTCCGGGCGTAAACCGCCGGACTGACTGAGACTGGTATCAATGCCCCATTCCACGCAGAACTCAGCGATGTTCTGGCTGGTGGCTTCGCCCGGCTGGCTTAAATACATCGCGGTATCAAAACCGATCCCGCCGCAGCCGATAATCGCCACCTTCTCGCCAACCGGCGCTTTGTCGCGCAGCACGTCCAGATAGCTCAATACCTTCGGATGATCGATACCCTCGATCGCAGGGGTGCGCGGGGCGATACCACTCGCGAGGATCACCTCGTCGAAACCGATCAGATCCGCCGCGCTGACAAACTGGTTAAGCCGCAGCTCGACGCCCGTCAGCTCGATCATCCGGCGGTAGTAGCGCAGCGTTTCGTAGAACTCCTCTTTGCCGGGGATCTGTTTGGCGATATTAAACTGCCCGCCAATCTCCCCCTGCGCATCAAACAGCGTCACGCCGTGCCCGCGCGAGGCGGCATTGACCGCAAACGCCAGGCCCGCCGGGCCAGCGCCCACCACGGCCAGGCGTTTTTTATTGACCGTCGTAACCACCGGCATTTTGGTTTCATGGCAGGCGCGGGGGTTAACGAGGCAGGAGGTGACTTTGCCAGCGAAGATTTGATCCAGACAGGCCTGGTTACAGCCGATGCAGGTGTTGATCTCATCCGCACGGCCGCTTTGCGCTTTGGAGAGCAGTTCGGCATCCGCGAGGAACGGACGCGCCATCGAGACCATATCGGCGTCGCCGCGGGAGATCACATCGTCCGCCACCTGCGGGTCGTTAATGCGGTTAGTGGTCACCAGCGGAACGGAGACTTTGCCTTTCAGCTTGCGCGTTACCCAGCTGAACGCCGCACGCGGCACCGGCGTGGCGATGGTGGGGATGCGCGCTTCGTGCCAGCCAATCCCGGTGTTGATAATGGTGGCACCGGCGGCTTCAATTGCCTGCGCCAGCTGCACGGTTTCGTCGAAGGTGCCGCCGCCTTCCACCAGGTCGAGCATCGACAGGCGGAAGATGATAATAAAATCCGCACCCGCACGTTCACGCACCGCGCGCACCACCTCCACGGCAAAACGCATCCGGCGGGCATAGTCGCCACCCCATTCGTCGTCGCGCTGGTTGGTGCGTGCGGCGAGAAATTCGTTAATCAGATATCCTTCAGAGCCCATCACCTCCACGCCGTCGTAGCCTGCTTCCCTTGCCAGCGCGGCGCAGCGGGCAAAATCGTCGATCAGCGCCAGGATCTCGTCGTGGCTAAGGGCGTGAGGAGTAAAGCGGTTAATCGGCGCCTGAATAGCCGAGGGGGCAACCAGGTTCGGTTGATAGCTGTAGCGCCCGGTATGCAGAATTTGCAGGGCGATTTTGCCGCCCTCGCGGTGGACCGCGTCGGTCACAATGCGGTGGTGCGACAGTTGTGACGCATCATTCAACACCGCGCCGCCCTCCATCGTCACCCCGGAAGGGGCAGGGGCCACGCCGCCGGTGACAATCAGCGCCACTCCGTGGCGCGCGCGTTCGGCATAGAAGGCTGCCAGACGTTCAGCCCCGTCCGGACGCTCCTCCAGCCCGGTGTGCATTGAGCCCATCAGCACGCGGTTTTTGAGGGTGGTGAACCCCAGATCGAGAGGGGCGAATAACGACGGGTAGCGGCTCATAGTCTCTTCCAGTGTAAAATTATTGTTATGTGGTCGGATGAGTTACTAATTTAGCCAGCGGGGAGTAAAAGGGAAAAGGGGAATGCGGTGAATGTGATGGGATTCAAATATTGGTGTGGCCTGATGCCCTCTCCCTTAGGGAGAGGGCCGGGGTGAGGGGGATGCCCGCACCAGCCCCGGTGCCTGCCACATCGACGTGGTCAGCCCGCTGTCCACCAGCCCGAGCTGGTCGGCGTACACCGCCTGCCATTTCTGCATCATGCCGTCGTACAGTTCCCGGTGCTGCGGGTTTGGCGTGAACTCGCGGCTCCACTTCACCAGCCGCTCGCCCGTCGAAGCCATATCCGCAAACAGCCCCGCGCCAGCTCCTGCGGCAATGGCACAGCCGAGCGCCGTTGCCTCTTTAACTTCCGGCACGCGCACCGGCAGGCCGGTAACGTCGCTTAAAATCTGACTCCACAGGGCGCCTTTGGCCCCGCCGCCCGCAAACACCAGACTCTCAAACGTCACGCCGGAGAAGCGCGAAATCTGCGCCAGGTTGCAGGCCGAGACGATCGCCGCGTTCTCCTCCAGAGCGCGGAACAGCGTCGCTTTGTTGCACTTTTCCGGGTCGATGGAGAGGTTAATAAACGACGGCGCGGCGTGATACCACTGCTTAAAATGCATCGCGTCGGAGAAGATTGGCATCACGCCGTGGGAGCCCGCCGGGACGCGGCTCGCCATCTCTTCCAGCAGGGAATAGGTGTCCATCCCCATCCGCTCGGCAATCAGCTTTTCCTCGGCGCAAAAGGCGTCGCGGAACCAGCGCATGGTTAGCCCGGTAAAGAAGCTGATCGACTCCGCCTGTGCCATGCCGGGGATGACGTGCGGGTTTACGCGGATGTTCATCTCAGGATCGGTGCGCACCTGCGGCAGGTTAACCACCTGCTGCCAGAAGGTGCCGCCCAGCACCGCCGTTTGTCCGGCGCGGACCACGCCCAGCCCCAGACAGCCCAGCTGCACGTCGCCGCCGCCCATCACCACCGGCGTGCCTTCACGCAGGCCGCACTGCTGCGCGGCCTGTCTGGTTATCGCGCCCAGCACGGTGCCGGTCTCTTTCACCGGGGAAAGGATATCGGCGCGCAGCCCGGCCATGTCGAGCAGCGCCGGACGCCAGTCGCGGGAGAAGAGATCCAGCATACCGGTGGTGCCCGCATTGGACGGGTCGACCGCCAGCTCGCCGGAGAGCTTCGCCGCCAGCCAGTCGCTGATCATGGTGATAGTCGCAGCCTTGCGGTAAATATCCGGACGGTGGTGCGCCAGCCACAGCAGGCGCGGCATGGCG
This sequence comes from Enterobacter sp. JJBC, assembly GCF_036936505.1. Lineage (NCBI taxonomy): Bacteria > Pseudomonadati > Pseudomonadota > Gammaproteobacteria > Enterobacterales > Enterobacteriaceae > Enterobacter > Enterobacter sp. JJBC. The sequence continues at coordinate 4,179,380 of NZ_CP136935.1, read as the reverse complement.
CTCAGCGCCAGCGTCTGGCCGGAGACCTCATACACTTCGGATTCAAAACGGTAATCGTGGATCTCTTTGAGTTCAGCCACCTCGCGGCTGGCGCGGGCGTCGACGTTGGCGCAGGCCCAGATAGCCTCGCCGTTGCGGTCGTACAGCACAATCCCTTCGCGCATCGAGCAGCAGGCGACGGACTGAATATCCGCCGCGCTAAGCCGTGCGCGCTCCAGCGCCTGCTGAATACACCGGCAGGCCAGCCGCCAGTTGGTGTCGAGGTCGAACTCCATCGAGCCCGGCACGTTCTCCACGCTCAGGTGCTTCCACTCGGCCTGGCCAACGGCAATCTGGTTGCCCTGTAAATCGAAAATCACGGCGCGAACGCTGCCTGTCCCTGCATCTAACGCTAAAAGGTAACTCATGAGCTTGCCTCGCTGTTAGCGCAGGGCTGCTCTTATCCGGCCAGAGCCAGCACCGCGCGGGCTGTCGTCTCTTCCGTCACCAGGCCATTAATACGGCGACCTTTCAGTGCGGCATAAATCGCATCGGCTTTCTCTTCCCCTCCGGCCACGCCGACGATGGTGGGCAGCTGCGCCAGTTCATCGAGCGTGACGCCCAGTAATTCTTTGTGGATCTCCAGCTCCTCGACGCATTCCCCTTCGGCATTGAGGAAATAGCCGAGGATATCGCCCACCGCGCCTTTACGGGCGTACATCAGCTGTTCACCTTCGCTGATATAGCCGGAGCGCAGGATCGTTGCGTCGCGGCGCTGGTTTACCGAGCCAATCCCGACCACCGCCACGTCAGCCGCGGTGGCGGCGAGGATCACGTCCCGCACGCTGGTTTCGCGCTTTAAGATCCCGGCGACTTCAGCGGATGACACGCGAAGCGGGGCGGGGATCATGCTGACGCTACAGGCTGCATCCAGCTGGCCGATACCGGTCATATACGGCCCGACGCCGCCGGAGAGCGTCACCAGGCGGATCTGCTGCGAGCTGATAAAGCCGCTTAAGTGTTGCAGACTGCTCATGGTGGTTTCTCCGAACCCCACCGCTAACAGCTGGCCGGGCTCCAGCACGCCCATCAGCGACTGCGCCGCGCCAATGCCCAGCCGCACGTTCATCGGCGGGGTATTCAGGGCAGGCATCACGCGCACCAGCTTCAGGCCAAAGCGCTGCTGTAGCTCGGTTTCCAGCGCCAGGCAGCCCTCGTAGCGGGAGTTGATCTGCACGCGGATCACCCCGGACTGACGGCCTTTCTCCAGCAGGCGGGAGATTTTTAATCGCGGCAGCCCGAGCCGTTCGCCGATGTCGTTCTGGGTCAGCCCGTCGTGGTAGTAGCACCAGGCCACGCGCGCCACCAGCTCCTCTTCCGCCAGTGCCAGCCCGGCAAACCGTCCTTCTTCCGCAGTGCGTTTATCGCTCATAATTGAACTCTTATAAAAATTTAGATCATATGTTCGTGATGGCGCGACGTGAAAATGTGAGCCACGCGACAAAACAGATCATTTCGATCGATTCCGGTTTATCTAAATCTCAATCGATAAAATTGTGATCCCTGCACGGTTGTAAATATAGTTCACCGTCTACGCTTTTGAACATTATTAAATCTAAAAATCATTTGTTCAATAGCGGAGCGATGATGACACCACTTCTCGACGCGCGTGATATCAGCAAGCAGTTTTCAGGCGTACCGGTCTTAAAAGGCATTGATTTCACGCTGCTTGCGGGGCAGGTGCATGCGCTGATGGGCGGTAACGGCGCGGGAAAATCGACGCTGATGAAGATCATCGCCGGGGTAGAAACCCCGGATAGCGGTGAACTTTCGGTGGCGGGTGAGTCTTTTACACGGCTTACCCCGGCTCAGGCGCACAGGTTAGGCATTTATCTGGTGCCGCAGGAGCCGCTGCTGTTTCCCAACCTGACGGTGCGGGAAAACATCCTGTTTCGTCTGCCGCGAGAGCGCGATCGGGAAAAACGTCTGGCGGAAAAACTCCGGCAATTGCAATGCCAGCTTAACCTCGACGCCACCGCCAGCACCCTCGAGGTGGCTGACCAGCAGATGGTGGAGATCCTGCGCGGGCTGATGCGCAACGCCAGAATTCTGATCCTCGATGAACCCACGGCCTCGCTAACGCCCGGTGAAACCGAACGGCTGTTTCGCCAGATCCGCGCCTTGCAGGATCTTGGCGTCGGGATTGTTTTTATCTCGCATAAGCTGCCGGAGATTCGGCAGCTGGCGAGTCACGTCTCGGTGATGCGCGACGGCGCCGTGGTGCTCAGCGGCGAAACCGCGCAGTTTGACGATAACGCCCTGATCGCCGCCATGACGCCGGTAAGCCGCGAGAAATCCCTCAGCGATACGCAAAAGCTGTGGCTGGCGCTGCCGGGCAACCGTCGCACCCAGCCGCAGGACTTTCCGGTGCTGCGGGTGGAGGATCTTACCGGGGAAGGGTTTATCGATCTCAGCCTTGAGATTTACGCCGGGGAGATCGTCGGCCTGGCCGGGTTGGTAGGCTCCGGGCGCACCGAGTTTGCCGAAACGCTCTATGGCCTGCGGCCTGTGCGCGGGGGGCGCGTCTGGCTGGAGAACCAGGAGATCACCACCGATCCGGTCAGTTCACGCCTGCAAAAAGGGCTGGTCTATCTGCCGGAAGACAGGCAGGTGTCCGGCCTGTTCCTCGACGCGCCGATCCGCTGGAACACCGTGGCGCTGAACGAGCCGTCGCTCTGGCAGCAGCGGAAAAGAGAGTCCGCGGTGGTGGAGCGCTATCACCGGGCGCTGGGGATCAAGCTCAACCATGCGGATCAAACCGTGCGCACGCTCTCCGGCGGCAACCAGCAGAAGGTGCTGCTGGCGCGCTGTCTGGAGGCCAACCCGCTGCTGCTGATCGTCGATGAACCGACGCGCGGCGTGGACGTCTCGGCGCGCGCCGATATTTATCAGCTGCTGAAAAGCGTGGCGGCGCAGAACGTGGCGGTGCTGATGATCTCAAGCGATCTCGATGAGTTTCCCGGCCTCGCGGATCGGGTGCTGGTAATGCATCAGGGCGTGCTCAGCGGCGAGCTGCCGCGCCACGCCGTCAGCCTCGACCGGATGATGGCGCTGGCGTTTGGAGGGCAATCATGAAGATCTTACTGAAAAACCGCGAGCTGAGCGCGTTTCTCGCCATTCTGGCGCTGTTCGCCGTGCTGGTGGCGCTGAACCCGTCGTACCTGAGCTTACAGACGCTGGGGATGATCTTCGCCAGCGCGCAGATCCTGATCCTGCTGGCGATCGGCGCGGCGCTGGTGATGCTGACCCGCAATATTGACGTCTCCGTCGGCTCCACGGTCGGGTTGTCCGCCATTGCCGTCGGCGTGGCGCTTAACAGCGGCTACAGCCTGCCCGTTTCCATTCTCTTCGCGCTGTCGATCGGCGCGCTGGCCGGGGCGTTCAACGGTTTTCTGGTGGTGGGCCTGCGCATTCCGGCGATTGTCGCCACCCTCGGCACGCTGGGGCTTTATCGCGGGGCGATGCTGCTGTGGACCGGCGGGAAGTGGATTGAAGGGCTGCCGCCGGGGCTGAAATCCCTCTCTGAGCCTGCCGCCGTCGGTATTTCGCCGCTCGGCATGCTGGTGTTGATTATCGCGGCCACCGGCGCGTGGACGCTGTCGCGCACCGCCTTTGGACGTAATTTTTACGCCGTGGGGGATAACCTCACCGCCGCGCGCCAGCTGGGCGTGGCGGTGAACCGCACCCGCATGATCGCCTTTACCCTGAACGGCCTGCTGGCGGCCTGCGCCGGGATCATCTTTGCCGCGCAGATAGGCTTCGTGCCCAACCAGACCGGCAGCGGGCTGGAGATGAAAGCCATCGCTGCCTGCGTGCTGGGGGGCATCTCGCTGCTGGGCGGCACCGGCACGCTGGTCGGTGCGTTCCTCGGCGCGTTCTTCCTCACCCAAATCGATACCGTGCTGGTGCTGTTCAGGCTCCCGGCGTGGTGGAACGACTTTATCGCCGGGCTGGTGCTGCTGGGCGTGCTGGTGCTCGACGGGCGTCTGCGTCAGGCACTGGCGCGGCATCAGCGGGCGCTGAAATACAGCCGTTTCCAGCCCGGTAACAAAGGGGGAAAGCACGTTACCCCGTTTCCCAAACGCAAAAAAGAGGTGGCGTAAATGAGGCTTAACTGGGAAAGCGCGCTGCTGATTTTACTGGTGCTGGAGATCCTGCTCTTCGGCGCCATCAACCCGCGCATGCTTGATATCAACATGCTGCTGTTCAGCACCAGCGACTTTATCTGCATTGGCATCGTGGCGCTGCCGCTTACGCTGGTGATTATCAGCGGCGGGATCGACATCTCCCTCGGCTCAACCATCGGCCTGTGCGCCATCGCGCTGGGGGTGATGATGCAGGCGGGGTGGCCCATGACGATCGCCGTTCCGCTGACGCTGCTGCTTGGCCTGCTGTGTGGGCTGGTGAATGCGGCGCTGATCCACTACACCGGCATTAGCCCTTTAGTCATTACCCTCGGCACGCTCTACCTCTACGGCGGCGGCGCGCTGCTGCTCTCCGGCATGGCGGGGGCGACGGGCTACGAGGGCATCGGCGGCTTCCCGGACAGCTTTACCGCCTTCGCTAACCTCACGGTGCTGGGGCTGCCGATCCCGCTGGTGCTGTTCGCGGTGATTACCGCCTTCTTCTGGCTGATTACCCACCGTGGGCGCTTTGGTCGGCACCTGTTTTTGATTGGGCAGAACCCGCGCGCGGCGCGCTATGCGGCGCTGCCGGTGAACGGCATGCCCTACGCCCTGTACGGCCTGGTGGGCGTGGCCTCGGCGATTGCCGCGCTGGTGATGGTCTCCTATTTCGGCTCTGCGCGTTCGGATCTGGGGCGCGATTTGCTGATGCCCGCGCTCACCGCCGCCGTGCTCGGCGGAGCCAATATCTACGGCGGGTCAGGTTCTGTTGTCGGTACGGCGCTGGCGGCGCTGCTGGTGGGGTATCTGCAACAGGGTTTACAGATGGTCGGCATCCCCAACCAGGTGTCGAGCGCGCTGTCGGGGGCGCTGCTGGTTGTGGTGGTAATGGGGCGTTCGCTGAGTCTGCACCGCGAATGGGTGCGATCTCTCTTCAGAAAACTATCCGGAGCGTAAGATGAAAACAAAACTGCTCGTCCTGGCAATGGCCCTCAGCTTCGCTTCGGCGCAGGCGGCGGACCGCATTGCCTTTATCCCGAAACTGGTAGGCGTGGGATTCTTCACCAGCGGCGGCAACGGCGCGAAAGAGGCGGGGAAAGATCTTGGCGTGGACGTGACCTACGACGGCCCGACCGAGCCGAGCGTCTCCGGTCAGGTGCAGCTCATCAATAACTTCGTCAACCAGGGCTATAACGCCATCATCGTCTCTGCCGTGTCACCGGACGGTCTCTGCCCGGCGCTGAAGCGCGCGATGCAGCGCGGCGTCAAGGTCCTGACCTGGGACTCCGACACCAAACCGGAGTGCCGCAGCATCTACATCAATCAGGGGACGCCGGAACAGCTGGGCGGCCTGCTGGTGGAGATGGCGGGCAAGCAGGTCACCAAACCGAACGCGAAAGTGGCGTTCTTCTACTCCAGCCCGACCGTCACCGACCAGAACCAGTGGGTGAAAGAGGCGAAGGCCAAAATCGAGAAAGATCATCCTCAGTGGCAGGTCGTCACCACCCAGTTTGGCTATAACGACGCCACCAAATCGTTGCAAACCGCCGAAGGGATCTTAAAGGCCTATCCGGATCTGGATGCGATCATCGCCCCGGACGCCAACGCCCTGCCGGCCGCGGCACAGGCGGCGGAAAACCTGAAGCGGGAAGGGGTGGCGATTGTCGGCTTCAGCACGCCGAATGTGATGCGCCCGTACGTTGAGCGCGGCACGGTGAAGGCCTTCGGCCTGTGGGACGTGGTGCAACAGGGCAAAATTGCGGTCAATGTCGCCGATCGTTTGCTGAAAAAAGGCGATCTTAACGTCGGCGACAGCGTAGACGTGAAAAATATCGGGACGCTGAAGGTCGAGCCGAACAGCGTGCAGGGCTACCAGTATGAGGCGAAGGGCAACGGCATCGTGCTGCTGCCGGAGCGCGTGGTGTTCACCAAAGAGAACATCAGCAAATACGATTTCTGACGGGGGAGCAAATGGCTGATTTAGACGACATCAAAGACGGCAAGGATTTTGGCATCGGTACGCCGCAGCAGAATGTGCCGTACACCCTGAAGGGCTGCGGCTCGCTGGACTGGGGCATGCAGTCGAGGCTTTCGCGCATTTTCAACCCGCAGAGCAACCGCACGGTGATGCTGGCCTTTGACCACGGCTACTTTCAGGGACCGACCACCGGCCTTGAGCGTATCGATCTCACCATCGCGCCGCTGTTTGGCGAAACCGACGTGCTGATGTGCACCCGCGGCATCCTCAGGAGCCAGGTACCTGCCGCGACGAACAAACCGGTGGTGCTGCGCGCCTCCGGCGGTAACTCGATTCTGGGCGAGCTGTCTAACGAGTGCGTGGCGGTGGCGATGGAAGACGCGCTGCGCCTGAACGTCTGCGCGGTGGCGGCGCAGGTGTACATCGGAAGCGAGTTTGAGCATCAGTCGATCAACAATATCATCAAGCTGGTCGATGCAGGGGCGCGCTACGGCATGCCGACGCTGGCGGTGACGGGCGTGGGGAAAGAGATGGCGCGTGACGCTCGGTATTTTTCGCTGGCAAGCCGCATCGCCGCCGAAATGGGGGCGCAGTTCGTCAAAACCTACTATGTGGACGAGGGCTTTGAAAAAGTGACCGCCAGCTGCCCGGTGCCGATCGTTATCGCGGGGGGCAAAAAGCTGCCGGAGCACGAGGCGCTGGAGATGTGCTGGCGCGCGATAGACCAGGGCGCGTCCGGCGTGGACATGGGGCGCAACATCTTCCAGTCCAGCGCGCCGCTCGCCATGCTGAAGGCGGTGAAGAAAGTGGTTCACGAGAACATGAGCGCCCGGGAGGCGTTCCAGTTCTGGCAGGAAGAGAAACAGGGAGAAGCAAAATGAACGTGACGCTGGTGGAGATCAACATTAAGCCCGAGCGGGTAGACGAGTTTCTGGAGGTATTTCGCGCCAACCACGAGGGGGCGATCAAGGAGCCGGGCAACCTGCGCTTCGACGTATTGCAGGACCCGCGGGTGAAAACCCGGTTCTTTATCTACGAAGCCTATAAAGACGAAGAGGCGGTGCTGGCGCATAAGCAAACCCCGCACTATCTCGCGTGCGTGGATAAGCTGGAGGAGCTGATGTCGGAGCCGCGCAAAAAACGCAGCTTTGTCGGATTGTTGCCGGAGTAGCGGTTTTGCCTGGTGGCGCTGCGCTTACCGGGCCTACGGGTACGGGGGGTGTTGATTTTGTAGGCCGGGTAAGCGAAGCGCCACCCGGCGTTGTTCACGCCAGCTCCAGCAACTGAATACGCGCCGTCGCGCCCGGCATCAGCTTTTGCAGATTGCTCACCAGCTCATCGCCAGCTTCCTGTAATGCCGCCAGCGGCATCGACGGCAGGCTTTCGAGAATAAACCACATGGACTGCGCCTGGCTGTCCAGACGCGTGCGTATCCCCTGTCGCCAGTTCCAGCGGCGGCAGGTGATGCCAAGATCGTCACGCCAGATAACTTCGCCTGGCTCCGGATTTTCGACTACCGGCTCACCCTCTTTGACGGTATCAAACGGCTCACTGCCGTCGGCCAGCGTCAGGCGCGGCGCTCCCGAGTAAGCCGCCAGATTTTCTCCCCCTACCGGAATAGCGTAGCGGATACTGATGGCATTATAGATATCCACCACCGGGTCGAGCGGCGGCAGCGAACCGTCTCTCATCACGCGCTTGCGCAGGGCCGAGGCCGAGCAGGGCGTACGTTTGGGTTTTGCACCAAAGGCTTTAAACACCTCATCCCAGGCGGCGAGATGATTTTCTGCCCAGGGCACATCATCATTGAGCATCTGCTGGCAGGCCTGCGCCAGCGCAGCGGGCGCAACCTCCGGTTGGGTAATCGGGGCAGCTTCAACCAGAATGCTCAGCGCCCGAAAGCCGGGCGCGATCCCGACAAGTCGCGAATCTATTGACGGTGTTACAAGAGACATAAATAATCCTGTATTGACTGTTTTATACCATGGTAGTGACCAATGACTGATAAAGTCAATATAATGACCGATGCGGGTGCCGATGTTGCCCAGGTAAGCCTGGCCGTCGCGAACCGTATCCGCAGCTGGCGGAAAGAGAAAAAACTGTCGCTGGACGAGCTTTCTCGCCGCGCCAGCGTCAGCAAAGGCATGCTGGTGGAGATCGAAAAAGGGGCTGCCAACCCCAGCATTGCCATTCTGTGTAAACTGGCCGCCGCGCTTGGCGTCTCGGTGGCAGATATCGTTAACGTCTCCAGCGAGCCGCAGATACACATTATTCAGGAAGAGGCGATCCCGGTTCTGTGGCAGGGCGCACAGGGCGGTTACGCCAGATTGCTGGCAGGCACCGCAGGCCCGGATATGATTGAGCTGTGGCAGTGGGAGATGCATCCGGGAGAAACGTTCACCTCTCCGGGACATCCGGCGGGAACGTTTGAGCTGCTGCACGTGAACGAAGGCATGTTAACCCTGACGGTGGACGAGACGGTAACGCAGGTAGCTGCCGGGGCGTCGGCGGTGGCGAAAACGGAAGCGGCGCACGGCTATGCCAATGAAAGCGATACCGTGCTTCGCTTCACCATGACGGTGGCAGAGTTTCACCGATAAAAAGCAGCCCGGTGGCGCTACGCTTACCGGGCTTGCATATGCAGTATGTTGTAGGCCGGGAAAGCGTAGCGCCACCCGGCTTTTTTTACGCCTCTTCCACACTCACCCGCAGCGCCGCCAGCGCCTTACGCGCCGCCTTCAGCACCTGCTCACACTGCTCAATGGTGAGCGTCAACGGTGGTTCAATGCGGATGGTTTTCGAGTTGTTAAGCGTTCCCGCCACCAGTACCCGCTGGCGGAACATCTCGCTTGCGAAGCTATAACCGGTTTCGTTATCAACGAACTCAATCGCCATCAGCATCCCTTTCCCGCGCGCATCCTGTACCAGATCCGGGTATTCCCGGCCCAGCTGGCGGAAGCCGTCCAGCAGCATGTCGCCTTTCTGCTCCGCCTGCGCAGGCAGGTTTTGCTCCAGCAGCACGTTGATGGTCGCCAGCGCGGCCGCGCAGGCCAGCGGGTTACCGCCAAAGGTGGTGGTATGCAGGAATGGATTGTCGAACAGCACCGAGAACACCTCTTCAGTGGCGACCGTTGCGCCAATCGGCATCACGCCGCCGCCGAGCGCTTTTGCCAGGCACAGAATATCCGGCTGAACGTTCTCATGCTCACAGGCGAACATCTTGCCGGTGCGCCCCATCCCGGTCTGCACTTCGTCGAGGATCAGCAGCGCGCCAAACTCATCGCACAGCTGACGCACGGCGGGCAGATAGCCCTGCGGCGGGAGGATGACGCCGCCTTCACCCTGAATCGGCTCCAGGATCACCGCCGCCACGTCGTCGCCGGTTTTACGGCATTCACTCAGCACGGTGCGCATGGCGTTGATGTCGCCGAACGGTACGTGGCGGAAGCCCGGCAGCAGCGGCATAAACGGTTTACGGAAAGTGGATTTAGCGGTCGCCGACAGCGCGCCCAGGGATTTCCCGTGGAACGCGCCGCTGGTGGCGATAAAGGTAAATTTCCCGCGTGGCGACTGGTACGCTTTGGCGAGTTTAATCGCCGCTTCGACCGATTCGGTGCCGCTGTTGCTGAAGAAGCTGTATTTCAGTTTGCCGGGCGTTAAGGCTGCCAGCGTTTTCGCGAGCATGGCGCGAAGCGGATCGAGCAGTTCCTGGCTATGGAGAGGTTGTTTCGCAAGTTGATTCTGTACGGCGGAAACCACAACTGGATTACGGTGCCCCACGTTGAAAATACCAAAACCACCCAGGCAATCGATAAACTCCTGTCCCTGGGTGTCGACAAGCGTATTCAGACTGCCCGCTTGCCACTCTACGGCTCCGTAATCCCCGCCGGCGGTAACAGATTTGCGATACTCCAGAAAACCAGGATTCACATGCTCTTTAAAGTAATCAATGACCTCACGGTTAAGTTGTTTCATCTCCTCATGATCAAGCGTTCGCTTTTCAATGAGATTCAGTGCGTGCGCGGTACAGGCAAGAGCCGAGGCGCTGGAAGGTAACCTGTTCAAAATATGCTCCCGGGGATCGCGTATCACATGATACTGAGTTAATTATTGCAGGGATTACGCCACCTCAGATGCCTTAACAAAAATCGGGATAAACGCCAGGTGAAATCAAATTTGCACAATATTTAATCATGCCATTGCGCGCCGCACGGGATAAGGGATAACGAGCCGGGGATGGGGTGTCGTCAATTGCACTACCCCAGGGCAGGAAATGCGCCTTAAGTGTGCGCCGGGGGATCATGCTTTGTAGGTAGTTTCGTCTCGAAAGTATTTTAAATCAATTAATTAGAAAAACGCACGAAAAGTGCGGTTTAACCGAGATTTGCGATCTCAATCATATTTAACAACTAAAGATAAATTTTTTATCGCCGAAAAAACATAAGCCACAAAATTAACATTCAAATAACCTGCAAGGGATGCTCACTATGTCCTCTCCTGACTATGTCACCCAGAATGAATATCCGCTGGACGATGACACCACGCTTATGTCGACCACCGACCTCCACAGCTACATGACCCACACTAACGACACCTTTGTGCAAGTGAGCGGCTTTACGCTCCAGGAGCTGCTCGGGCAACCGCACAACATTGTGCGCCATCCGGATATGCCGAAAGCGGCTTTTGCCGACATGTGGTACACGCTGCAAAAGGGCGAACCCTGGAGCGGGATTGTCAAAAACCGACGTAAAAATGGCGATCACTATTGGGTACGCGCCAATGCGGTACCGATGGTGCGTAACGGCCAGATGACGGGCTATATGTCCATTCGTACCCGCGCCACCGAGGACGAGGTCGCCGCAGTGGAGCCGCTTTATAAGGCGCTCAACGAAGGACGTAGCAAAAAACGCATTCATAAAGGGCTGGTGGTGCGCAAAGGCTGGCTCGGCAAATTACCGGCGATGCCGCTGCGCTGGCGCGTGCGCAGCGTAATGGCGGTACTTTTTGCGGTGATGGCCGCAACGCTGGTTGCCAGTGCCGCGGGCTGGGCTTCGCTGGTGGCGGCAGCCGTGGTGATGCTGCTTGGCACCCTGGTGTTTGAACAACAGATTGTCCGCCCGGTGGAAAACGTCGCACGGCAGGCGCTCAGGGTCGCTACCGGAGAGCGTAACAGCGTGCAGCATCTTAACCGCAGCGATGAACTGGGGCTGACGCTGCGGGCCGTCGGACAGCTGGGGCTGATGTGCCGCTGGCTGATCAACGACGTCTCCAGCCAGGTGGTGAGCGTGCGCGACGGCAGCGACAGGCTGGCGCAGGGCAATGAAGATCTCAACGACCGCACGCGCCAGACCGTGGCTAACGTGCAGCAGACCGTGGCAACAATGAACCAGATGGCGGCGTCGGTGCAGAGTAACTCTGAGACCGCAGCCGAAGTCGACAAGCTGTCGATGGCCGCCAGCAGCGCGGCCACGCAGGGGGGCACCGTGATGCAGACCGTGGTGAAAACCATGGATGACATTGCCGACAGTACCCAGCGCATTGGCTCTATTACCTCGCTTATCAATGACATTGCCTTCCAGACCAATATTCTGGCGCTGAACGCCGCGGTTGAGGCGGCACGCGCGGGCGAGCAGGGGAAAGGCTTTGCGGTGGTGGCGGGCGAAGTGCGTCATCTTGCCAGCCGCAGCGCGAATGCAGCTAACGATATTCGTAAGCTGATCGACGCCAGCGCCAGCAAAGTGCAGTCGGGCGCCGATCAGGTCCACGCCGCGGGACGTACCATGGATGATATTGTCGAGCAGGTGAAAAACGTCACGCAGCTTATCGCGCAGATCAGCCACGCCACCTCAGAGCAGGCGACAGGCCTGACAGAGCTGACCCGTGCCGTGGCAGAACTGGACAGCATTACGCAGAAAAATGCTGACCTGGTCGAAGAGAGCGCGCAGATTTCCGCGATGGTTAAGCACCGGGCCGGACGTCTTGAAGATGCGGTTACCGTGCTGCATTAAGAAATGCATGCTTCGATAAAGCCGTTTATTCCTCCGGGGTAAACGGCTTTTTTGTTTTTCAGAATACGTTATGTTGTTAATGAAATATTAATTAACTAAAAAAAGCGCCAGATTTTTAATTGCTACGCCCCGGATTTATTGAAAGTGATAAATAAAAAAACGATCAAAGTCATAAAGTTAGAGATTTTTCTGTCGATAACAGCGATCGTCTGAGAAATAATCACATCGATGGGGTAAATATGTTCATACATGACGTAAAGATCGGCACGAAATTATTTCTGGCGTTTGGATTATTTATTGTCCTGATGGTCGTCAGCGCAAGCTTGTCTCTGATGAGCCTGAATCGGGCAAACAATGGAATGCAAACCATCCTTACCAGCGATTATCCAACGACGGTAAAAGCGAACCAGTTAATCGACAACTTCCAGGAATTTATCAGCACGCAGCAGCTCATGCTGCTGGACGAACAGGGGACGTACACGGCGCAATCAGAGCAGCGTCTGAAGGCGATCAGCGAGCGCATCGCCGCAATCCTGAGCGAGCTGGACAACGCTCTCAAGGATAAAAAATCCCAACAGGTGCTGGCCGATATCCACGGCGTGCGCCAGCAATATCTTGACTCGCGCTACCGCATTTTGCAGGCCGTGCAGAATAACGACCGTGCGGGCGCGATAAACGAAATGATGACCAACACCCTGAACCTGCAACAGTCCTATAAAGCGAAAGTGCAGGCGTTGATTGCGATCCAGGACCATGAAATGCAGAGTGCGGGCGAGCAGGTGGAAGGTGATTTCCGCACCAATCGTCTCCTGCTGATCCTGATTACGCTTTTTAGCGTCGCGGCAGCCAGCCTGACTGGCTGGTTCATTGTGCGATCCATTACCCGCCCGCTGAACGACGCGGTGAATTTTGCGGAGGCCATTGCCGATGGCGATCTCACCGGCAGCATTACCTCGCACGGTAAAGATGAAACCGGACTGCTACTCACCGCACTGATGGAGATGAAAACGCGCCTGCTGGAGATTGTGCAGCAGGTGCAAACCGGATCGGAAAACATCTCCAGCGCCGCCGCGCAGATTGTCGCGGGCAACCAGGATCTGGCTGCCCGCACGGAGGAGCAGGCCAGTTCCGTTGAACAGACGGCCGCGTCGATGGAGCAGATCACCGCTACGGTGAAGAACACCGCGTCCCACACCGGAGAAGCGACGAACCTGTCTGCCGATGCGGCTGCCGTGGTCAAAAACAACGGCGAGATGATGAAGCAGGTCACCAGCAAGATGCGCCTGATCAACGAAACATCGAACAGGATGTCCGACATTATCGACCTGATCGACGCCATTGCCTTCCAGACTAATATTCTGGCGCTGAACGCGGCGGTCGAAGCGGCGCGCGCGGGTGAGCATGGTCGCGGCTTTGCGGTGGTGGCGGGCGAGGTACGTCAGCTCGCGCAGAAAAGTGCAACATCCGCGAGTGAGATCCGCCAGCTGATTGAAAGCTCCACAAGCCAGACGCAGGACGGCATGAACCTTGTGGAGAAGGCCAGCGGGCTTATCAACGGCATGGTCGGCAACGTGGAAGAGATGGACGTCATTCTGCGTGAGATTCGCCAGGCCAGCCACGAACAGACGGAAGGCATCTCGCAGATCAACAGCGCGATTGGCCTGATAGACGCCACCACCCAGCAGAACTCCGCGCTGGTGGAGGAGTCCGTTGCGGCGGCGGCATCCCTTAACGAACAGGCCATGCACCTGAAAGAGCTGGTCCGCGTGTTCCGCGTGAGCGACGGCGTGCTGGCTTAATCCAGCTGGGAGATCTCCAGTGCCGCGCGGTCAATCACGCCGATAATCTGTTTTAACTGCGCGTCGCTGAGCTCTCCCTGATTAACCTTCAGATCCAGAACCGCTTTGAAGTTATCCAGCGCCCGCTTCATCTGCGGGTTTTTGCGCAGCTGGAAACCGACGGAGCGCGCCTTGATACGCGTCTGGATCTGCTCCAGCTGTTCCCGGTTATCTTCCAGCCACTGTTCTCCGGCGGCGTTAATCGCAATCCGCTTACGGCCGTTCTCTTCTTCGGTAATGGTGATAAGCGCCTGATCCTGCAAGTAATCCAGCGTCGGATAGATCACGCCAGGGCTTGGCGTGTAATGTCCCTGCGTCAGGTTCTCGATCTCTTTGATCAGCTCATAACCATGGCTCGCGTTGCGGGTCAGGATATCCAGGATCACCAGCCGCAGATCGCCATGACCAAAAAATCGTGGCCGGCGTCCGCCGCCGTCGTGTTCGTGTCGCATGTTTCTTCCTCAATTTGATATATCTAAACTATATCTAAGATATATTCAGATGCAATCTAAAAGATCTTGATTTCTGAGTTAATAGCAATCATTATCATTAAAAAATCATTCCGATATATCGTATTCACCTGAGAAGGGCATCAACATGGCATCTACCCGTTACCCTCAACGTGTCCGCAATGACCTGCGTTTTCGTGAGCTGAACGTGATGCGCACTGAGCGAGTCAGTGCAGGATTTCAGCGCATTGTGCTAGGCGGCGAGGCGCTGGAGGGCTTTAGCTCTCGCGGCTTTGACGACCATACCAAAGTCTTTTTCCCGGCACCGGGCACCACTTTCGTGCCGCCTGTGGTGACTGATGAAGGCATCGACTGGGGCGACGGCGTGCGTCCGCAAGCGCGTGACTATACCCCGCTGTACGATGACGAAAAACATGAGCTGGCGCTCGATTTCTTCGTTCATGATGGTGGCATTGCCAGCAACTGGGCGGCAGAGGCGAAGGTGGGCGACAAGCTGACCATCGGCGGTCCGCGTGGTTCGCTGGTGGTGCCGGAAGATTACGCCTGGCAGCTGTACGTGTGCGACGAGTCGGGCATGCCCGCGCTGCGCCGCCGTTTAGAAAGCATCGCAAAACTGCCTGTTCGCCCGGCGATCCACGCCATCGTCACCGTGGGCGATGCGACGTACCAGGACTATCTGGCGCACCTGAGCGGGTTCAACATCACCTGGGTTATCGGCCACAACGAGCAGGCGGTGGCCGACCATCTTGCCGCGCTGGCCGTGCCGGAAGAGGATTACTTTATCTGGCTGACCGGAGAGGGGAAAGTGGTAAAACGCCTGAGCCGTCAGTTTGAAACCGACGCAATTGACCCACAGCTGGTGCGTGCCAGCGCGTACTGGCACGCCAAATAATCAGGCTGCGGGATCCAGCTGCGCTTCGCTCACCTGATGTTCGAGCGAGGCGCATACCTCTTTCAGCGCTTTCTCCTGCTGGGCAAAGTAGGCTTCCATATTGCTGAGCGACGAGACGAGCAGCCAGGACTCTTCTTTCTCCAGCTCTGCCAGCTCGTTCACCAGGGTGTCGATTTGCTCACGCACCTGCGCCATCTTTTTACGAATACGTTCCAGGTCGTTCAGCCTGTCGCTCGCCATCATCGGTTCAAACCCTTGTTGCAGACGGGCGACCAGCAAGCGAATGGCCTTCACGTCGCCGCGCTGTTTGGCCTGGTTGAGTTGCACCATCATCCTGTTGGCTTCTTCTTTTAAATCATCGGCAACCAGATCCGGGTGGCATAGCTTACTCGCCTGACGCCAGAGCCGCTTCAGCTCGTTCCGATCCTCTTCAGAGAGATCCTTGCCTTTACGCAGGCGAACTTCGGCATCATGATGCTGTTCGCGATACTTCTTGTACTCTTCGTTGGCCTCATCGCGCGCCTGACGTGCTGGCTCTTCTTCACGCGTTAAACCGGTCTCCAGCTCCATCGCTTCGGCCAGCAGGTTGGCAATCAGATTACTTTGCTGCTGAAGATGCTTGCGCGCCTCTGCCGCCTGAACGGAATCCGCAGGCAGATCTCGCCAGCGCCGGGTGAGCGTTGTCAGAACCTCTACGGCCTGCGCCATATAGCCCTGGCAGCGGCGGTAATCCTCTTCCCGACGACGCGTCTCCGCCTGCTGACGACGCAGGTTAAGCTCCGCCAGCGTTTTACGCAGGGCGAGGATCTGCTGCATCAGCGGCCCGAGGCGGGAGAAATAGAGATCGTTGAACTCATCAAGCTGCTGTACCCGGGCGTTACGACGATCAATCAGATCGCGCAGACGCTCTTCCAGGGCTTTTAGCTCCAGCTTGCTGGCCGCCAGCTGCGGGTCACGCCACGGGGTAACGGCGCGCTGGCTTTGCAGCCAGGTGGTGATAGCGCGAAGGGCTGCGGTGTAGTTTTTCTGCTCAAGCGCCGCGACGATGGACAGGAGTTCATCGTCAAAGGCTTCCTCTTTGAGACGTTTCAACTGGCTCCGGATGATGTCGTCATCTTCCAGCTCAATGGCATTTTTAATGATTTCTAGCCGTTTGATCGGTGTGCTCATGATGCCTTTCGCTCTGGCGCTTAAGTATTTGAGTTAAGGTTAGTTGTTGTAAAAGCTACAGGAAATAATACACACGGATGATGATCGGCGCGATGGGGGATTTCTTTAGTTTTTAGGGTTTGTGAGGGGAAGCGGCAGGCCGGGCTACGTGTGGTGGATTACTTACAAAAAAGACACTCAATCGAGTGGCTTAACTGGATGATTCTAAAGCTAAAATTTGGTGGCCCCTGCTGGACTTGAACCAGCGACCAAGCGATTATGAGTCGCCTGCTCTAACCACTGAGCTAAGGGGCCGTGGCGGTGAATTATAAAGTAACTCCCCTCAGCAATCCAGCCATTCACACCTGCCTGCTGTTTTTATAAACAACGCATAATCAATCCTTTATACTTATCTTAAGATGCATAGACAGGAGTAGAGATGATCAACGATATTCTGGCCCCTGGCCTGCGGGTGGTGTTCTGCGGTATTAATCCGGGCAAGTCATCGGCGCACACCGGTTTTCACTTTGCTCATCCGGGAAATCGCTTCTGGAAGGTGATCCACCAGGCCGGATTTACCGACAAACAGCTTAAGCCGGAAGAAGAGCAGCAGCTGCTGGATACGCGCTGTGGCATCACCATGCTGGTCGAGCGACCCACGGTGCAGGCGAGCGAAGTGAATCTGCATGAGCTGCGCGCTGGCGGGCGTGAGCTGATCGCGAAAATTGAAGACTATCAGCCCGCGGCGCTGGCGATCCTCGGCAAGCAGGCCTACGAGCAGGCGTTCAGCCAGCGCGGTGTGAAGTGGGGTAAGCAGAACATTACCATTGGCGTAACGCAGGTTTGGGTGTTGCCGAACCCCAGCGGGCTGAACAGGGCGACGCTGGACAAGCTGGTGGAGGCGTATCGGGAACTTGATGAGGCGCTTGTGGTGAGGGGGCTTTAGCTCCTCTGCGGCCTGATGCCCTCACCCTGACCCTCTCCCACAGGGAGAGGGAATAAACAAAAAAAAGCTCCCGATTGGGAGCTTTTTCATTTCAGGACCGATTAATCGTCCAGGAAGCTACGCAGCACTTCAGAGCGGCTCGGATGGCGCAGTTTACGCAGCGCCTTCGCTTCGATCTGACGGATACGTTCGCGGGTCACGTCAAACTGTTTACCCACTTCTTCCAGCGTGTGGTCGGTGTTCATGTCGATACCGAAACGCATACGCAGCACTTTGGCTTCACGGGCGGTCAGGCCAGCCAGCACGTCGTGCGTAGCGGCACGCAGGCTCTCGGTGGTGGCAGAGTCCAGCGGCAGCTCGAGGGTGGTATCCTCGATGAAATCACCCAGATGCGAATCTTCATCATCACCGATTGGCGTTTCCATGGAGATTGGCTCTTTAGCGATTTTCAGCACTTTACGGATCTTGTCTTCCGGCATCAGCATGCGTTCAGCCAGCTCTTCCGGCGTCGGCTCGCGGCCCATCTCCTGCAACATCTGGCGAGAGATACGGTTGAGTTTGTTGATGGTCTCAATCATATGCACCGGAATACGGATGGTGCGCGCCTGGTCTGCGATAGAGCGGGTGATCGCCTGACGGATCCACCAGGTAGCATAGGTGGAGAACTTGTAACCACGACGGTATTCAAACTTATCTACCGCTTTCATCAGACCGATGTTGCCTTCCTGAATCAGATCCAGGAATTGCAGGCCACGGTTGGTATATTTCTTGGCGATAGAGATAACCAGACGTAAGTTCGCTTCAACCATCTCTTTCTTCGCACGGCGGGCTTTCGCTTCACCGATGGACATACGACGGTTGATGTCTTTCACCTGCTCGATGGTCAGGCCGGTCTCTTCTTCAATCTGATGCAGTTTTTGCAGGCCGCGCTGTACGTCTTCTTTCACGTCGTGCAGCTTTTCAGACCACGGCTTGTTCATCGCGATAGCGGCGTTGAACCAGGTTTCGCTGGTTTCGTTGCCGGTGAAGAGGGTGATGAAGTTCTTCTTCGGCATTTTGCACTGTTCAACGCACAGCTTCATGATGATACGTTCCTGGGTACGTACGCGATCCATCATCACGCGCATGCTGTTCACCAGGTAGTCGAACTGTTTTGGCACCAGGCGGAACTGTTTGAACACTTCAGACAGCTTCAGGATCTCTTCCTGAGCGGCGGCATGGCTGCGGCCTTTCGCTTTGATGGTGTCACGCGTCACTTCGTACTGGGTACGCAGCTCGGCAAATTTCTCACGCGCCAGTTCAGGGTCGATGCTGTTGTCGTCATCGCTGCTGTCGTCGTCTTCTTCTTCATCTTCGTCTTCGTCGTCATCCATCTCTTCCTGAGACAGCTCAGAACCGACGTGAGTGGCGGTTGGCGCCATATCTTCTTCAGCGTTCGGGTCGACAAAGCCAGTGATCAGATCGGACAGACGCGCTTCTTCTGCTTCAACGCGATCGTACTGCTCCAGCAGATAGGTGATCGCTTCCGGGTATTCGGCAACAGAGCACTGAACCTGGTTGATCCCGTCTTCGATGCGTTTTGCGATGTCAATTTCGCCTTCGCGGGTCAACAGTTCAACGGTACCCATTTCGCGCATGTACATGCGGACCGGGTCAGTGGTACGCCCGATTTCAGATTCCACGCTGGACAGGACCTGTGCAGCAGCTTCTTCCGCATCTTCGTCAGTGTTGTTGGAGGTTTCAGCCAGCAACAGATCATCGGCATCCGGTGCTTCTTCCATCACCTGAATGCCCATGTCATTGATCATTTGGATGATATCTTCGATCTGATCTGAATCGACGATATCTTCCGGCAGATGGTCATTGACCTCGGCATAGGTCAGATAGCCTTGCTCCTTACCGCGTTGGACAAGAAGTTTCAGCTGTGACTGCGGGTTTTGCTCCATAAGACGGTATCCACACTTAATTCGTTTGATTGGTGTCGGCGATGGGCTGCCAACCTTTAAAGCGAGGGCGTACTTATATTTTTGCCGCTGCCTCTCAGTGCGGCTGCCGGGGGCTTCCCGATCGATATTCGGCACTTAAGCCGTTAAATTTTTTATTTCTTCGCCAGTTCCTGGTTAATCATCCAGAGCTCCCGGCGTTCTTCGCTGCTTAGGCCATGGGTGCGCTCGCGAGCTATCAACTCTTCCTGGCGCAACTCAAGCATCGAATCAAACATATGGTTGAGTGAGTCGGTGAACGTTTTTTCTGCGATATCCTTATCTGCTATATCGTCCCACATCGACAGTTTTTCAAGGGTAGCGGCCTCTTTTGTGCCGCGATAATGCTCTAAAAGTTGTCCGGTGGTCAGACCTGGCTGAGACAAACAAGTGTTGACCAATTCTGAAAATAAGCCAAGCCCGGGCAATTTTTCGTGGTTCAAACCCGCCAGCGACGGCACTTGCGGAGCAAGTTCGGGGTTTTGCACCAGCAACCCTATCAGTATACGCATGGTTGTGCGTTTTAGCTGAGGCGCGGGGCGTACCGTGCCGTTTTCAGCCTGTTTCGGCATTAAACGTTCAAGCTGGCTGTCATCCAGAATGCCGAGCTTGTTGCCTAACTCCTGACGCAGATAGATGCGCAGCGTTTCGCCGGGCACCTGGCTGATTAACGGCAGCGCCAGCGTGCTGAGCTGCGCGCGCCCGTCAGGGGTACTCAAATCAACCTGCGGCATCAGGCTGTTAAACAGAAACGTGGAGAGCGGCTGAGCCTGCTCCATCCGCGCTTCAAACGCCGCTTTGCCCTCTTTACGCACCAGCGTATCCGGGTCTTCACCGTCGGGCAGGAACATAAAGCGTAGCTGACGCCCGTCGGTCATATACGGCAACGCGGTTTCCAGCGCTCGCCAGGCGGCGTCGCGTCCTGCGCGGTCACCGTCGTAACAGCAAATCACGTTGTTGGTGACGCGGAACAGCAGCTGGATATGGTCCGCCGTGGTGGACGTTCCCAGCGACGCAACGGCATAGTTAATGTCGTACTGCGCCAGCGCAACAACATCCATATAGCCTTCGACGACCAGAAGACGCGGAGGTTCCGCATTATCCTGCTGTGCCTCATAAAGACCGTAAAGCTGGCGGCCCTTATGGAAAATATCGGTTTCCGGGGAGTTAAGGTATTTCGGCAGGGCATCACCCAGCACGCGACCACCAAAACCTATCACCCGGCCACGCTTGTCGCGGATCGGGAACATCACCCGTTCACGGAAGCGGTCGTAGCTTCGTCCCTGGTCGTTGGTGACCAGCATGCCTGCGTCGATGAGGGATTTACGATCTTCGCTATTGCCGCCAAAACGCTTTAACACGTTGTCCCAGCCGGGCGGGGCGTAACCAATAGCGAAACGCGCAATCACATCGTCACTCAGTCCGCGCTTGTTCAGATACTGACGCGCAGGCTCAGCCGCAGAGTGCTTAAGAGACTGTTGGTAAAACGAATTCAGGCCATCCATCAGTTGGTACAGCGTTTGCCGCTGATGGCGCTCGATCTGACTTGGCCCACTGCCCGCTTCATACGGCACTTCAAGGTTATGCATCGCCGCCAGCTCTTCGACGGTTTCAACGAACTCGAGCTTGTCGTAGTTCATCAAAAAATCGACGGCATTACCGTGTGCGCCACAGCCGAAGCAATGGTAGAACTGCTTTTCACCGTTTACGGTGAAAGAGGGGGTTTTTTCGTTATGGAACGGACAGCACGCATGGTAGTTCTTGCCCTGCTTTTTTAGCTTCACCCGCGCGTCGATGAGATCGACGATGTCGGTTCTGGCAAGCAGGTCATTGATGAAAACGCGTGGGATTCTTCCGGCCATATGCCCCAAAAATTTAAGCGACTTATAAACGAAAACAAGCCGCGCATTCCTTCCGGAAGCACGGCCTTACGACTACAACTCTGTCTGTCAATTGAGGGCTGTGGCCCTCAACAGATTAGTACAGACGAGTACGGCGTGCGTTTTCGCGAGCCAGTTTCTTCGCGTGACGTTTCACAGCGGAAGCTTTAGCGCGCTTACGTTCGGTCGTTGGTTTTTCATAAAACTCACGACGACGAACTTCAGCCAGAACACCTGCTTTCTCGCATGAACGTTTGAAGCGACGCAGTGCTACGTCGAACGGCTCGTTTTCACGTACTTTAATTACCGGCATGTAACTCTCACCTTTAATAAATTCGGTTTGCCGCTGGCATCAACGCCAGCTTATTTCAAAATGGTGCGGAATTTTACTGCAAATGCTGCTGCTTTGTAAAGCACCGATGCGATTTTGAAAGGGACTTTAATAAGGGTGAGGAGTATACACGAGGCTTCTTCCTGGGGCGAACAAAGTTTTACAACAATCCGCCCAGGCTCTACACTGCGCGGTATTGAAACGAGGTAAAACAAGTCATGCGTGTACTGGGTATTGAAACATCCTGCGATGAAACCGGCATCGCGATTTACGACGACGAAAAAGGGCTTCTGGCCAACCAACTCTATAGTCAGGTGAAATTGCACGCTGACTACGGCGGCGTCGTGCCTGAACTGGCCTCTCGTGACCACGTGCGTAAAACGGTTCCCCTGATCCAGGCGGCGCTGAAAGAGGCCGGGTTGAGTGCAAAAGATATTGATGCCGTGGCCTATACCGCAGGACCGGGCCTGGTCGGCGCGCTGCTAGTCGGCGCAACGGTAGGGCGTTCACTGGCCTTCGCGTGGGATGTTCCGGCCATTCCGGTTCACCATATGGAAGGGCACCTTCTGGCGCCGATGCTGGAAGACAATCCGCCAGCGTTCCCGTTTGTGGCGCTGCTGGTTTCCGGTGGTCATACCCAACTGATCAGCGTAACGGGTATTGGCAAGTATGAGCTGCTGGGCGAGTCAATTGACGATGCAGCCGGTGAAGCCTTCGACAAAACCGCCAAGCTGCTGGGGCTGGATTACCCGGGCGGCCCGATGCTCTCGAAAATGGCCGCACAGGGCACGGAAGGGCGCTTTGTCTTCCCACGGCCGATGACTGATCGTCCGGGGCTGGATTTCAGCTTCTCCGGTTTGAAAACCTTCGCGGCGAACACCATCCGCAATAACGACGACAGCGAGCAGACGCGTGCCGACATCGCTCGTGCGTTCGAAGATGCGGTGGTGGATACGCTGATGATCAAATGCAAACGCGCGCTGGATCAGACCGGCTTTAAGCGCCTGGTGATGGCAGGCGGCGTGAGCGCCAACCGTACGCTGCGCGCGAAGCTTGCAGAGATGATGCAAAAGCGTCGTGGGGAAGTGTTCTACGCGCGTCCTGAATTTTGTACCGATAACGGGGCGATGATCGCCTACGCCGGGATGGTGCGCCTGAACGCTGGCGCAACGGCTGACCTGAGCGTGTCCGTGCGTCCGCGCTGGTCGCTGGCGGAGCTGCCGGAGGCGTGAGTTTTTTTGCCCGGTGGCGCTGCGCTTACCGGGCCTACAAAACCGTAGGCCGGGTCAGGCGAAGCCGCCACCCGGCAATAACCCGCACTACACCCGCAGCATCCCTTTCTCTTCCAGAAACGCAATGATCGTCGCCAGCCCGTCACCCGCTTTCAGGTTGGTAAAGGTCCACGGACGCTCGCCGCGCATGCGGTTAGTGTCGCGTTCCATTACCTCCAGCGACGCCCCCACGTACGGCGCGAGGTCGGTTTTATTGATCACCAGAAAATCGGACTTGGTGATCCCCGGCCCGCCCTTGCGCGGAATTTTTTCCCCTTCGGCCACGTCGATGACGTAGATGGTGAGGTCCGCCAGCTCCGGGCTGAAGGTCGCGCTCAGGTTATCCCCGCCGCTTTCGACGAAGATCAGATCCAGATTGCCGAACTTCTCGCTGAGTGCTTCCACCGCCGCCAGGTTCATTGAAGCATCTTCGCGGATGGCGGTGTGCGGACAGCCGCCCGTTTCCACGCCCACGATGCGCTCTGGCTCCAGCGCACCCGCCTCGGTCAGGATGCGCTGATCCTCTTTGGTGTAGATATCGTTAGTCACCACCGCCAGGTGATAGGTATCGCGCATCGCCTTGCAGAGCGCTTCCAGCAGGGCGGTTTTGCCCGACCCTACCGGGCCGCCCACGCCAACGCGCAGGGGATGTTTGTAATCAGCCATATTGACTCCTCAGGAACGGAATAGTCGTGAATATTGGGTTTCGTGGCGCGCGGAGGCGATGGCGGACAGCGGCGTAGCGGCCCCCAGCGCGTCGTCGCCACGTAAAAATGCCTGTTCAAACCCGGCGGCAAAATGGTCGCTCAGGTCGATAATCAGCTGTTGTGCGGCCTGCTGCCCAAACGGCACCAGCTTGACGCCCGCCATCACCGCGCTCTCAATCCAGCTGTAGCCCAGGCTCAGCGCCAGCTCACGCGTGCTAATGCCCCAGCGCACGCCGAGCCACGCCATGCCGCAGAGCTGGCTCTGCGTCAACAGCGGCAACCATTCTGGCGGGCAGGCGGGTTCCCAGCTTTTAACCAGGCGCGTAAAGGCCGCGCCACGGTTGCGTTCTTCATCGCGCAGCTCGCGCGTTTCCCGGCAGGCGAGCAGGTATGCCGTCCAGCGTTTTGCTGTCGCGACGTCCTGCTTCTCGCAGGCACGATAAAGGCGGATAAACAGCGGCAGGTCGACGCAGAAAAAGCTCTGCTCCATCTGCTGGATCTGCCAGCGCCTGAAGGCCTCAGCGTCCGTGACCCACCCGGCCTCGACAGCCCACTCCAGCCCCTGCGACCAGGTAAACGATCCGACCGGCAGGCTACTGCTGGAGAGCTGCATCAGGCGCAGCCGCTGGCGGGCGTGCTCCATCAGCTCATCAGCGCCAGTAGGGCAGAGACGATCAGCCCGCCACCGAAGGTTTTACGCAGGCCGTCGTGACGGCGCAGCAGCAGCCCTGCCGCGAAGCTGGCGCACAGCACCGTGGCGCTGGCTAACATAAACCCGCTGGTGAAGAGCCAGAAGCTGTGGCCGGACATCTCCACGCCGTGCGCCCAGCCGTGGAACATCGCCAGGGCTGGCACCGCCAGCAGCAGGCGATTTTCAGTCTTAAACATCATCACGCCGCAGACCGCCAGCGAGGCGATAATCAGCATCTCCATGCCGCTAAAACCGCCGAGCAGGCTGCCCGCAACGGCGCCAGCAAGCATCATGCCGAGCGTTGCTAACGGCAGCAGCAGCTTGCGGCCGCTCAGGGCGGACAGCACGCCAGCCCCCGTCAGCATCAGCAGGTGATCCAGCCCGGTCAGCGGATGGAGAAATCCGGCCTGGAAGCTGTCGGTCCCGTGGCCCGGATGGGCAAGCGCCGGAACGGAAAAGGCCAGCAGAAACAGCGGTAAATACTTGCGCATGATGAGTCCTTAATGTGAATGAGCGTGGGAGTGGCCATGGCTGTGGGCATCGCTGGTGTAAGCCCCCGCTTCCGGTTCAAACGGCAGGCTGGCGAAGGTCACCTCCAGCCCGAACTGACGCAGCATGTCGTCAAGAACGTGGTCGTGGTGGTAGCGCAGCTCGCCGGGCATAATTTGCAGCGGCACGTGACGGTTGCCCAGGTGGTAACAGGCGCGGGCGAGCAGGAACGGATCGGCGCAGCGCACCACGGAAACCGACTCCGGGGCCGCGATCACTTCGATCACCTCGCTGCCGTCGTCGGTGGTCAGCAGATCGCCGCCGCGCAGCAGCAAACCGCGCGGCAGCATCAGCCCGGCTTCGCGACCGTCGTTCAGCGCTACGCGGGCGCGGCTTTTCACCCGCACGTCAATCGGCAGCGTGACGCTGGCGGTAGTCGGGTGTGCGTGGTCCAGGCGTTGGGTCAGATAAATCATCATCACTCCTCAAAACAGGAAATAGCGTTGCGCCATCGGCAGAACGTCAGCCGGTTCGCTGGTAATCAGTTCGCCGTCGACGCGCACCTCGTAGGTTTGCGAATCAACGGTGATGTTCGGTTGCAGAGCGTTGTGGATCATGTCCGCCTTTTTCACCGTCCGGCAGCCTTTCACCACCGCGGTGGCGCTCTGCAGGTTGAGCTGCTGCGGGATGCCGTTCGCACTGGCGGCCTGCGAGATAAACGTCAGCCGTGTGGCGTGGCGCGCGGCGCCCAGCGAGCCAAACATCGGACGGTAATACACCGGCTGCGGCGTGGGGATCGAGGCGTTGATATCGCCCATCGGTGCGCAGGCGATCATCCCACCTTTGACGATGGTGGCGGGCTTGACGCCGAAGAACGCCGGGGACCAGACCACCAGGTCCGCCAGCTTGCCCGCCTCAATCGAGCCCACTTCATGGGCGATGCCGTGGGTCAGCGCCGGGTTAATGGTGTATTTGGCGACATAGCGCTTCACCCGGAAGTTGTCGTTATCGCCGGTCTCTTCCGGCAGCGCGCCGCGCTGAACCTTCATGCGGTGCGCGACCTGCCAGGTGCGGATAATCACTTCCCCCACGCGGCCCATTGCCTGTGAATCTGACGAGGTGAGTGAGAACGCGCCGATATCGTGCAGCACGTCTTCGGCGGCGATGGTCTCCCGGCGAATGCGGGATTCGGCAAACGCCACGTCCTCGGCGATATCCGGGTCGAGGTGATGGCAAACCATCAGCATGTCCAGGTGCTCGTCGATGGTGTTGACCGTGTAGGGCAGCGTCGGGTTGGTGGAGGAGGGCAGAATATTCGGGTGCGCGCAGGCGGTGATGATATCTGGCGCATGGCCGCCGCCCGCCCCTTCGGTGTGGAAGGTGTGGATGGTGCGCCCGGCGATGGCGGCCAGCGTATCTTCGACAAAACCGGACTCGTTCAGCGTGTCGCTGTGCAGCGCCACCTGGATATCCATCTCTTCAGCGACCTCCAGCGAGCAGTTGATGGCCGCAGGCGTCGCACCCCAGTCTTCGTGGATCTTAAGCCCGATGGCACCTGCCGCGATCTGCTCGCGCAGCGCGTCCGGGTTTGAACCGTTCCCTTTGCCCAGCAGGCCAATATTCACCGGCAGCGTATCGGCAGCCTGCAACATGCGGGCGATATACCATGGCCCCGGCGTGCAGGTGGTTGCGTTTGTACCTGCCGCGGGCCCGGTGCCGCCGCCGATCATGGTGGTGACGCCAGAGACCAGCGCCTCTTCCGCTTGCTGCGGACAGATCCAGTGGATATGGGTGTCGATCCCGCCAGCGGTGACAATCTTGCCTTCGGCGGCGATCACTTCCGTTGCTGCGCCAATCGGGATCGTCACGCCGGGCTGAATGTCCGGGTTTCCGGCTTTGCCGACGGCGAAGATCCGCCCATTTTTTACGCCGATATCCGCTTTCACGATCCCCCAGTGATCGACGATCAGCGCGTTGGTGAGCACCAGATCCACGCAGTCGTCGGCGGTCATCTGCCCCTGTCCCATGCCGTCGCGGATCACCTTCCCGCCGCCGAACTTGACCTCTTCGCCGTAGATCGTGAGATCGTCTTCTACTTCGATCCACAGTTCGCTGTCGGCCAGCCGCACTTTATCCCCGGTCGTGGGGCCAAACATATCGGCATACGCCTGGCGTGAAATCTCAGCCATGTTTCACCTCGCCCATGATCTCGCCGCGAAAACCGAAAATGCGCTGTGCGCCCGTCACCTGCACCAGCGTCACTTCCCGCTTCTGGCCGGGCTCGAAGCGCACAGCGGTGCCCGCCGGGATGTTCAGCCGGTAGCCTCGGGTGGCCTCGCGATCGAACTTCAGCGCCGGGTTGACCTCGTAAAAGTGATAGTGCGATCCCACCTGGATCGGCCTGTCGCCGTGGTTTTCCACTATCACACTTCGGGTTTCGCGCCCGACGTTGAGAGCAATGTTGCCGGACTGGATCCGGTATTCACCTGGGATCATCACGCGCTCCTTACACGATCGGGTTGTGGACGGTGACGAGCTTGGATCCGTCCGGGAAGGTGGCTTCCACCTGAATATCCGGGATCATCTCCGGTACGCCCTCCATCACCTGATCGCGCGTCAGGACGTGGCGGCCGGCTTCCATCAGCGAGGCGACGGTTTCGCCATCGCGCGCGCCTTCCATAATAAAGGCGCTGATCAGCGCGACCGATTCCGGATAGTTGAGCTTTACCCCGCGCGCGAGGCGGCGTTCGGCAACCAGCGCGGCGGTGAACAGCAACAGCTTGTCTTTTTCTCTGGGAGTCAGTTCCATAGCGTTTCTCTTTATGTCTGCCAGATGCGCGGCGAACAGGCGGTTTTGGGGGTTAAAAGCGGGCGAAGCGACTGCCAGATATCGCGCATCACCCGCTGACAAATCAGGTTGTCGTGCGAGAGAAAACGCACCGACAGCAGATCGTCGGTAAGCGTCGCCCCGCCAAAGTTTTCCTGCGGGGCGAGCCGCTCGCGCACCGTGTCGAGATGTGCTTCCCGGGCCGGATAGAACAGCAGCGTGCCGACCCACGGATGGTCCGCGACGGGCGTCAGATCGCCACCGCTGAGATGCAGTCGCTCAATCAGACGCGGCTCGCCATCCACCCACACCTCAAGGCGGCTCTCCAGCGTGCCTTGGCTGAAGGTTTCGTTTATCACCGGACGGCCCAGACAGTACAGCTCCCACGCCAGCAGCGTGCTGGTGGCGTGCAGGTGAAAGACGGAACGCAGCGCGGCGTTAGCGCCGGGGAAAATAATGGTGTCCTGCGGCAGCCACTCCAGCGTGGCCTCTTCGTCGAGGTAAAAATGCTGACTGAGGCAGGCCAGCGGGCCGCTGCTGCGATAGAACTTGCTGGCGCCGGGCATGGTGAGGAGGGCATGGCTTTTGGCGTCGAGCCGCACGGAAATATCCAGCGTATCCCCGCCCACAATTCCGCCTGGCGGGTGCAGCAGGTAAAGGTGGCAGGTTTCCCCTTCGGGATAAAACGGACGCTGAACGGTAAGTGGCCCGGTGTGACGCGCGGAATGGAGGAGGGTTTTCTCAGGGGTATGACAAAACTGGAGGGCAAGCGAGGCCTGCCAGCCTTTGTATGAATTATCAGTGACCTGAGTTGCTAACATGGTGCTTCCACTTCCGCACTATCGGGATACGTTTCAGTATGCCCTGGCGGAAATGAAGGCTGTCATATGAGTCGCTTATGGATAAAAAAACCGGCTCATGTGAGCCGGTTTCAGTAATGTAGGCCGGGTAAGCGCAGCGCCACCCGGCAAGAAAGGCTAGCGATAATCCTCTGCATCCACATCATACCCCGACGGCTCCCAGCGGATCGCCAGCAGCGAGGCCAGGCCGATAAACGGCGCCAGCGCAATCACCCAGAACACGGCGGTATCCAGCGAGGCGACCAGCAGCGGGAACAGAAACAGTGATAGCGTTGAACTGCTGCGCATCAGCGTCTGGTTAAGCCCCACACCCACACCGCGCAGCGAGGTCGGGTAGCTCAGAGAGGCAAACGTCATGGTGTGCGCACCCGGACCAAAACCCTGGCCAAACAGGAACAGCGCCAGCATCGCGACGGCGACCACGCCTTCCGTGGACCCGTCAGGGCGGCCAATCAGCGCCAGGCCGAGCAGCGCCGCCAGCTGGCACGCATAACCCGCCAGTGACATCCGCCATGCGCCGAAGCGCGGAACATAGCGCACCGCCAGCAGCCCGCCGACAAACGCGAACAGCAGATTAAGCGCCAGCGAGATCAGAATGGTCGTCAGCATCGACTGCACAAAGAAGCTGGAGATGATCACCGGCAGGCCAAAGGCTACGGCGTTATAGGCGAACGAGGAGACGACCGACAGCAGGGTGGCGAGCGTGGTACGCCGCAGATAGATACCGCGGAACAGGTTCAGGTAGTTCGACCATTTTGCCTTGTTCACAACAGGCGCGGGCTGGTCGAGCGCATCCTGCGGTACGTGGGCATTAATGTTGTAAGACTGCCGCAGGATGGACGCCGCCTCCTTCAGATTGCCCTGATTCGCCGCCCAGACCGGGGATTCGCTCATATAGCGGCTGCGGATGGCGATAATCACCAGCGCGGGCACCGCGCCAAAGCCAAGGATCAGACGCCAGAGCCAGTCGCTGTGGCTTTCCGGCAGCACGGCGTAAAAGAAGAGCACCAGAAGATAAGAGATGCTGATGGCCGCATACCAGGTGGGACACCACATCGCGACGCTGGAGGCTTTATTCCCCGGGCCTTTCAGTCTGGCGAACTCGCTGAGAAACGCCATCGCGACGGGAAGGTCGATCCCAACGCCAAGACCCATCACAAAGCGCGCGCCCGCCAGCACATATTCGTTCGGGGCCAGCGCACAGGCGATAGCGGCAACGACAAAGAATACCATGTCGGCCATAAAGACGCGGTAGCGCCCGATTTTATCCGTAAGATAGCCGCCGAGCAGCGCCCCGACAATCGCGCCAAACGTAATGGCTGAAGCCACCATGCCGGTACCGGCGGGCGTCAGGTTAAATTCGCGGGTGATGTCTTTGATGCCGAATGCCAGCGCGCCGAGATCGTAGGCATCGAGAAAAATTCCCCCGAGCGCGATACCGACCACGATGCGGGCATTGGCCCGGCCCTGAGAGCCGTCATTAACGAGACGTGAAACGTCCGATGCGCTGCGTACCCACTTGATATCGCCATCCGGGGTGTTTGCTGCCGCTGGAAGGGGAGTTGAATCTGTGATTTCTGCCATTTTCTTTTTGTGTGGTTGTGTTGTGTCTCTAACAGTTACCACAGGCAGAAGGTGACAAAAATCACATTTGGTTATAAGGCATAACGAACGGTTTACTGAGCGTCTTTCTTTTTACGTCTGAGCTTCGTCCAGATCTTCGTTTCCTGACGACGCCACAGGCGTTGAATGTTGTCGTGATGGCGCAACAGGATCAGACACGAGAGCATCGACACCGGGAAGGTAAACTGCGGTTTAAACCACCAGACATAGAACGGGGCGATCAGTGCGCTGACGATGGCGCCCAGCGACGAATAACCGCTCAGCAGGATGGTCAGCAGCCAGGTGCCCGCCATCACGCCGGTGAGATCCCAGCCGATCGGCGCAATCGCGCCAAACGCAGTGGCCACGCCTTTACCGCCTTTAAAACCAAAGAAAACAGGCCAGATGTGGCCGACGCAGGCGGCGATGGCTATCAGCCCCAGCCAGAAGGGTGTGACGCCGAGCGCATACGCGCCCCAGACGGGAAGCATTCCTTTCAGAACGTCAAAAATCAAAACCGCTACGGCTGCTCCCTTGCCGCCAATTCGTAGTACATTGGTCGCCCCCGGATTCCCGGAACCACTTTCACGCGGGTCAGGCAACCCGGCGATGCGGCAGACCAGAATGGCGCTGGAGATTGAGCCGCAAAGGTAGGCGAGGATAATCATTCCAGGCGCGATTGCACTCATAACGCTGTTCCGTTTTGAAAATGTATCTGTATTCTCAGCATCTGTGGATAATACGCATAATTCGCCGGAAGTGGTATCCGGTTTAGCCAAAAAGCAGGCAGGTCGTGATGGATATTGTATTTATAGAGCAACTTTCGGTAATCACCACAATTGGTGTTTACGACTGGGAACAGACCATCGAGCAGAAACTGGTGTTCGATATCGAAATGGGCTGGGATAACCGCAAGTCAGCGAAAAGCGATGATGTGAATGATTGTCTGAGCTACGCCGACATCAGTGAAACGGTCATCGGCCATGTGGAAGGGCAACGATTTGCGCTGGTAGAACGCGTGGCGGAAGAGGTGGCAGACCTGCTGCTGAGCAAATTTAACTCCCCGTGGGTGCGCATTAAGCTAAGCAAGCCGGGCGCGGTGGCGCGCGCCGCCAACGTGGGCGTGATTATCGAGCGTGGCACAAATCTGAAAGGAAAGATTTAACGTCATAATAGCTAAACCATTTTAGGTTATATCGGTCTTAGAGCTGTATGTTTCACGGTAGCCGTTGTGGCAACCGTTTTTTTATATCTTTTTAGGGGTTTATAGATGAGCGATATGCACTCGCTGCTGGTGGCGGCAATACTGGGTGTGGTCGAAGGATTGACGGAGTTTTTGCCGGTGTCCAGTACGGGCCATATGATTATCGTTGGCCATCTGTTGGGCTTTGAAGGCGATACCGCAAAGACGTTTGAGGTGGTGATTCAGCTGGGCTCTATCCTGGCGGTGGTTGTGATGTTCTGGCGTCGTCTGTTTGGTCTGATCGGCATCCACTTCGGGCGTTTGCCGCAGCGTGAAGGAGAGGGCAAGGGGCGTCTGACGCTGATTCATATTCTGCTCGGGATGATCCCGGCAGTGGTGCTGGGGCTGGTGTTCCACGACACCATTAAATCGCTCTTCAACCCGATTAACGTGATGTACGCGCTGGTTGTCGGCGGCTTCCTGCTGATTGCCGCCGAAGTGCTGAAGCCAAAAACCCCGCGTGCGGAAGGTCTGGACGATATGACGTATCGTCAGGCGTTTATGATTGGCTGCTTCCAGTGTCTGGCGCTGTGGCCGGGCTTCTCCCGTTCAGGGGCAACCATTTCCGGCGGGATGCTGATGGGCGTGAGCCGTTACGCGGCGTCTGAGTTCTCGTTCCTGCTGGCGGTGCCGATGATGATGGGCGCCACCGCGCTGGATCTCTACAAAAGCATCGGCTTCCTGACCGTGGGTGACATTCCGATGTTCGCCGTGGGCTTTATCACCGCCTTCATTGTGGCGCTGATCGCCATCAAAACCTTCCTGCAACTGATTAAGCGTATTTCGTTTATTCCGTTCGCGATCTACCGCTTTATCGTCGCGGCTGCCGTGTACGTGGTCTTCTTCTGATGACCGACCGCCCTCAGTCTTTCGGCTGAGGGCAACGTTTTTCCTTCCACGCCGCAACCGCATCAATCCGCCGCTTCGTCAGCTCTTCGCGGATCTCCGGGCCTTTAAACCCTGCCTCCACCACCTCTTTCGTTGGCACCGCTTTCGCTACGTCCCACGCCTCACGCAGCAAACGACCCTGCGGATAATCGGACGCTTCAAACCCGGTGCGGCCGCGCACGTCGGCTTCGCTGGTCAGCGCAATTTGCTCCACGCGCTGCGGCTTGCGCCAGGCGTCGATGTTATCAAACAGCCTGACGATGGTGGCGGGTTTCAGGATCGGGAAGGTGTGGATCAGGTCGTGGAACTCGGCGACCAGCTTTGCCAGATCGCGAACGTCATTCGGCACGCGCAGGCGCTGGCAAAGCCCTTCAACCAGCTTTACGCCAGCCGGACCGTGCCCGTGATGGCGTGGCCACAATTCCTTTGGCGTTAACCCTTTGCCGAGGTCATGGCAGAGAGTGGAAAAGCGCACGTCCACTTCAGGACTGAGCATAGCGGCCATGCTCAGCGTCATCAGGGTGTGAATGCCGGTATCAATTTCAGGGTGCCATTTCGCCGGGGCGGGCACGCCAAACAGCGCATCTATTTCCGGGAACAGCACTTTCAGCGCCCCGCAGTCGCGCAGAACCTGGAAAAAGATCTGCGGATTACGGGTAGTCAGGGCGTTTTCGGTCTCTTTCCAGACGCGTTCTGGCGTCAGGTGTTCCAGCTCGCCCGCGTCGGTCATGGCCGTCATCAGCGCCATCGTCTCGTCGGCGATGCGGAAGCTGAGATGGGCATAACGGGCGGCAAAACGCGCCACGCGCAGTACGCGTAACGGATCTTCAGAAAAGGCGGGGGAAATATGGCGTAAAAGACGGTCGCGCAGATCGTTCTGGCCGCCGTAGACGTCGATAATATGGCCGTTTTCGTCCTGCGCCAGGGCATTAATGGTGAGATCGCGGCGCAGTAAGTCCTGCTCCAGCGTCACATCCGGCGCGGCATAGCAGGTGAAGCCGGTATAACCGGAACCGGATTTCCGTTCGGTTCGCGCCAGGGCGTACTCTTCCCGGCTTTTCGGATGGAGGAACACAGGAAAATCGCGGCCTACCTGCTGGTAGCCCGCGTCAATCATCGCTTCGGGCGTGGCACCGACCACGACCCAGTCTTTATCTTTGACCGGCAGACCTAATAACGCATCACGTACCGCACCACCGACCAGATAACTCTTCACGCCAACACTCCCGTTTTCTCTTTTCGCAAGATGATACGTAAGTGTGGCAGAGAAGACGAGTTAGTTCATCCAGCGGTCTTTACGTTTACGGCTTGGGATAAGGTGAGGAAGCACCAGACCCAGCACCAGACCGACGCCCAGCACTCCGCCGCCATACATAAACCACTGCATGATGATGGTGCGTTGTTTGTCATCCAGCTGTAGATTCGCGGCGTTCACTTTCTTCTGCGCGACGATCAGCTCATTTTTCAGCTTCTGATTTTCATCTTTCAGACCGGCGATTACGCTGTCGCTTTGCGCCACTTTCTGCTGCATCTCTGCGGTGCGCTGGTTCCAGGTGCCGTCGATGTTGTTCAGCTTGTCAGTCAGGGTTTTCACCTGATTTTCCAGATCCGGCACGCGGGTGCGCAGGCTTGGCACCGTGCTCAGCTCTTTCAGCGGGATCCATGAGGTGCGGCCAGAGCTGTCACGAACCTGACCGTAATTGGTGTCTGCGTTAGTTTGCAGCAGGGTCACTTCCTCGCCGGCATTTACCGTACCCACGAGGCGATAATTGTCTCCAGGGCCGCTGCGTACCCAGGTATTCAGTTCATCAGAAACGTAACGTTTCTCTTCAGCGTGGACCGCGGTTGCGGCGCTAAAAGCGAGTAAAGTAAGTCCAATCAGGCGTAATTTAAGCATATCAGTCGTTATTTTCATAAAAAGTGGAACGATAGTAGTGGTATCAGTGTCGCTACGCAAAGGATTCATCATCAATCGGAATCATCTGTGTCATGATTTCCACCGCTTTAAACTTTTACGCCCGTCAAATTGCTCATTGCGTGGCAATTTGGCGCAAAATACTATGTACTGACAAACAAATGGCGAGGAAGTTCGCCTTCATCGACGCGTCTGTGACGCACGCAAAAGTACAAGGCTATGGCACAAGAGATCGAATTAAAGTTTATCGTCGAAAAAGACAGCGCTGACGCGCTCCGCCAGCATCTGAATACGCTGTCCGGCGAGCACCATGAACCCGTACAGCTGCTCAACATCTATTACGAAACGCCGGACAACTGGCTGCGCAACCATGATATGGGCCTGCGCATCCGGGGTGCGAACGGGCGCTACGAGATGACGATGAAAATCGCCGGTCGCGTGGTGGGCGGTTTACACCAGCGTCCGGAATACAATATCGACATCAGTAAGCCAGAACTTGAGCTGGATCGTTTTCCGGCGGAAGTGTGGCCGGAAGGGATGCTGCCCGCAACGCTGTCGGCAGAGGCGCAACCGCTGTTCAGCACCGATTTCTGGCGCGAGAAATGGCTGGTGACGGAAGGCAAGAGCCGCATTGAGATCGCGTTTGATCGGGGTGAAATTAAGGCTGGTGAAGAGCAGGAGCCGATCTGCGAATTGGAACTCGAACTGCTTGAAGGCGACGCGAGCGATGTGCTGAAGCTGGCGCGCAAGCTGGTGAACCAGCCTGGACTGCGTCAGGGCAGCCTGAGTAAAGCGGCACGCGGCTATCACCTGGCCGCCGGGAATGCGCCGCGCGTGCTGCGAGAAACCCCGATTCTGCGCGTTGTGCCGAAAGCCTCCGTTGAGCAGGGGATGGAAGCGGCGCTGGAGCTGGCACTCTCTCAGTGGCAGTACCACGAGGAGCTGTGGGCGCGTAACGTGAAAAATGCCAAAAAACAGGTGCTGGCCGCTATGGGGCTGGTACGTCATACCCTGACGCTCTTTGGCGGCATTGTACCGCGTAAAGCCAGCACTCACTTACGTGATTTGCTCACTCAAACCGAAACGCTGATGCTTTCCGACGTGTCGGCACAAACGGCGATCTACAGCCCGCAAAACGCCAGCGCGAAACTGGCGCTGACCGAGTTTCTGGTGACGTGCGGCTGGCGCACCTTCCTCGATGCGAAAGGGCAGGCCAAAATTGCGGAAAACTTCAAACGTTTTGCGGATATCCACCTCTCCCGTCACGCGGCCGAACTGAGAACCACCTTTGCGCATCCGCTGGGTGACCAGTATGGCGATCAGCTTCCCCGCCTGGCGCGTAACATCGACAGCATGTTGCTGCTGTCGGGTGCGTATGAGGGCGTGAAGGCGCAGGCCTGGCTGGAGAACTGGCAGGGGCTTAAGCATGCCATCGAGACCCGTCAGCAGATTGAGATCGAGCATTTCCGCAACGAGGCCATTTCGCAGGATCCGTACTGGCTGCACAGCGGAAAACGTTAATTCTGGCAAGGAACCCCTGATATGCCGCTTTCTTCGCAGTTACAGCAGCACTGGCAGACCGTTTGTGAACGCCTGCCTGAGTCGTTACCCGCGTCGTCGTTAAGCGAGCAGGCGAAAAGCGTGCTCACGTTCAGTGATTTTGTACAGGAGAGCGTCAGCGCTAACCCGGACTGGCTGGCAGAGCTGGAAAGCGCGCCGCCGCAGGCTGACGAGTGGCGGCATTATGCTGGCTGGCTGCAAACCGCGCTGGCAGAGGTGGCAGACGAAGCCACGCTGATGCGCGTTCTGCGTCAGTTCCGCCGCCGGGTGATGGTACGCATTGCCTGGGCGCAGGCGCTGGAGCTGGTGAGTGAAGAGAGCACCTTGCAGCAGTTGAGCGAGCTGGCGCAGACGCTGATTGTCGCCGCGCGGGACTGGCTCTACGCCGCCTGCTGTAAAGAGTGGGGCACGCCGTGCAGCGAGGAAGGGGTTCCTCAGCCACTGTTGATCCTGGGGATGGGCAAGCTGGGCGGCTGCGAGCTGAACTTCTCCTCAGACATCGATCTGATTTTTGCCTGGCCCGAGAACGGCTCCACGCGCGGCGGCCGTCGCGAGCTGGACAATGCCCAGTTCTTTACTCGTCTGGGGCAGCGGCTGATTAAGGCGCTGGATCAGCCCACGCAGGATGGTTTTGTTTACCGCGTGGACATGCGCCTGCGTCCGTTTGGCGACAGCGGGCCACTGGTGCTGAGCTTTGCCGCGCTGGAAGATTACTACCAGGAGCAGGGTCGCGACTGGGAGCGTTACGCGATGGTCAAAGCGCGGATCATGGGCGACAGCGACGATGCCTACGCCAACGAGCTGCGCGCCATGCTGCGCCCGTTCGTGTTCCGCCGCTACATCGACTTCAGCGTTATCCAGTCCCTGCGAAATATGAAAGGGATGATTGCCCGCGAGGTGCGTCGCCGTGGCCTGAAAGACAACATCAAGCTCGGTGCTGGCGGTATTCGTGAGATCGAATTTATCGTCCAGGTCTTCCAGCTGATACGCGGCGGGCGTGAACCTTCTCTGCAATCCCGCTCGCTGCTGCCGACGCTAAGCGCTATCGATCAGCTGCATCTGCTGCCGGAAGGCGACGCGCAAACGCTGCGTGACTCTTATCTCTTCCTGCGTCGTCTGGAAAATTTGCTGCAAAGTATCAACGACGAACAGACCCAGACGTTGCCGGGCGATGAGCTGAACCGGGCGCGTCTGGCCTGGGGGATGCGGGTGGATGA
Source organism: Enterobacter sp. JJBC (assembly GCF_036936505.1). Lineage (NCBI taxonomy): Bacteria > Pseudomonadati > Pseudomonadota > Gammaproteobacteria > Enterobacterales > Enterobacteriaceae > Enterobacter > Enterobacter sp. JJBC. The sequence goes on along the minus strand of NZ_CP136935.1, from coordinate 4,142,473 downwards.
CTGGGCGGCGCTGACGCAACGGCTGGAAGCGCATATGGCGGGCGTGCGCCGCATCTTTAACGATCTGATCGGCGACGACGAAACTGAATCGCAGGACAATGCGCTCTCCGAGCACTGGCGCGAACTGTGGCAGGACGCACTCCAGGAAGATGACACCACGCCGGTGCTGGCGCACTTAAGCGACGATGCCCGCCATCGCGTGGTGGCGCTGATTGCTGATTTCCGTCTCGAACTAAACAAACGCGCTATCGGCCCACGCGGTCGTCAGGTGCTGGATCATCTGATGCCGCATCTGCTGAGCGATGTCTGCTCCCGCGACGATGCGCCGGTGCCGCTGTCGCGCATGATGCCGCTGCTGAGTGGGATCGTCACGCGTACCACTTACCTTGAGCTGTTAAGCGAGTTTCCCGGCGCGCTGAAGCACCTGATTTCCCTCTGCGCCGCCTCGCCGATGGTGGCGAACAAGCTGGCGCGTTATCCGCTGCTGCTGGACGAACTGCTCGACCCGAATACCCTCTATCAGCCGACGGCGACGGATGCCTACCGCGACGAGCTGCGTCAGTATCTGCTGCGCGTACCTGAAGAGGACGAAGAGCAACAGCTTGAGGCGCTGCGTCAGTTTAAGCAGGCACAGATGCTGCGCGTGGCGGCGGCAGATATCGCCGGTACCCTGCCGGTAATGAAAGTGAGCGATCACTTAACCTGGCTGGCGGAAGCGATCATCGACGCGGTTGTCCATCAGGCGTGGGTGCAGATGGTAGCCCGCTACGGCCAGCCGAAGCACCTTGCTGACCGTGAAGGCCGCGGTTTTGCGGTGGTGGGGTACGGCAAGCTGGGCGGCTGGGAACTGGGCTACAGCTCCGATCTGGATCTGATTTTCCTCCACGACTGTCCGGCAGACGTCATGACCGACGGCGAACGTGAGATTGACGGACGGCAGTTCTACCTGCGCCTGGCCCAGCGCATCATGCACCTGTTCAGCACTCGCACCTCATCCGGCATTCTGTATGAAGTGGATGCGCGTCTGCGCCCGTCCGGCGCGGCAGGCATGCTGGTCACCTCGACGGAGGCTTTCGCCGACTATCAGAAGAACGAAGCCTGGACGTGGGAGCATCAGGCGCTGGTGCGCGCCCGCGTGGTGTATGGCGATCCGCAGCTCAAAACGCAGTTCGATGCGATCCGCAAGGCGGTCATGACGACCCCGCGCGAGGGCAGTACGCTGCAAACCGAAGTGCGGGAAATGCGGGAGAAGATGCGCGCGCACCTTGGCAACAAACATCGCGATCGCTTTGATATCAAAGCCGATGAAGGCGGGATTACCGATATTGAGTTTATCACTCAGTACCTGGTGCTGCTGCACGCGCACGATAAACCGAAGCTGACCCGCTGGTCGGATAACGTGCGCATACTGGAACTGCTGGCGCAGAACGACATTATGGGTGAGCAAGAGGCGCAGGCCTTAACCCACGCCTACACCACACTGCGTGATGAGTTGCACCATCTGGCATTACAGGAACAGCCGGGCCATGTGGCGCTGGACTGTTTCGCCGACGAACGCGCGCAGGTGACTACAAGCTGGCAGAAGTGGCTAGTGGAACCGTGCGTAACAAAACAAGTGTGATATTATCGCGCGCAAATTGTGAATCTTTCTGGAGTCAGGAATGAAAGTAACACTGCCAGAGTTTGAACGTGCTGGAGTTATGGTTGTCGGTGATGTGATGCTGGATCGCTACTGGTATGGGCCGACCAGCCGCATCTCTCCGGAAGCACCGGTACCGGTGGTAAAGGTCGACACCATTGAAGAGCGTCCCGGTGGCGCGGCAAACGTGGCGATGAACATAGCCTCTCTGGGCGCACATTCGCGTCTGGTTGGCCTGACCGGCATTGACGATGCGGCGCGTGCGCTGAGCAAGTCGCTGGCGGACGTGAATGTGAAGTGTGACTTCGTTTCTGTTCCGACCCACCCAACCATCACCAAGCTTCGCGTGCTGTCGCGTAACCAGCAGCTAATCCGCCTCGACTTTGAAGAAGGGTTCGAAGGCGTTGATCCCGAGCCGCTGCACGAGCGCATTAACCAGGCGTTGGGCAATATTGGCGCGCTGGTGCTGTCTGATTATGCCAAAGGCGCGCTGGCGAGCGTGCAGACCATGATCCAGCTGGCGCGCAAAGCCAGCGTTCCGGTGCTGATCGACCCGAAAGGCACCGATTTTGAGCGCTATCGCGGCGCAACCCTGCTGACGCCAAACCTCTCTGAATTCGAAGCGGTGGCGGGCAAGTGCAAAACTGAAGAAGAGCTGGTTGAGCGCGGCATGAAAATCATCGCTGATTTCGAGCTGTCTGCGCTGCTGGTGACCCGTTCCGAGCAGGGCATGACGCTGCTGCAACCGGGCAAGGCGCCGCTGCATATGCCAACCCAGGCGCAGGAAGTGTACGACGTGACCGGTGCCGGTGATACGGTGATTGGCGTGCTGGCGGCGACGCTGGCGGCGGGTAACTCCCTGGAAGAAGCATGCTACTTCGCGAACGCCGCGGCGGGCGTGGTCGTCGGTAAACTCGGGACCTCCACCGTTTCGCCAATTGAGCTGGAAAACGCGGTGCGTGGGCGTGCGGATACCGGCTTTGGCGTCATGACCGAAGACGAGCTGAAAGTGGCCGTTGCCGCCGCGCGCAAACGCGGTGAAAAAGTGGTGATGACGAACGGCGTGTTCGACATCCTGCATGCGGGCCACGTGTCGTATCTGGCGAATGCGCGCAAGCTGGGCGACCGCCTGATTGTGGCGGTCAACAGCGATGCCTCAACCAAACGTCTGAAGGGTGAAACGCGTCCGGTTAACCCGCTGGAGCAGCGCATGATAGTGCTCGGCGCGCTGGAAGCGGTGGACTGGGTGGTCTCATTTGAAGAAGACACCCCGCAGCGCCTGATTGCCGGAATTTTGCCTGACCTGCTGGTGAAGGGCGGTGATTACAAACCAGAGCAAATCGCAGGTAGCGAAGAGGTCTGGGCGAATGGTGGTGAAGTAATGGTGCTCAACTTTGAGGACGGGTGTTCAACCACCAACATCATTAAGAAGATCCAGAAAGACAGTCAGTAAAAAACGGGCCTGTTGGCCCGTTCGTTTTTCACCCTCTCCCTGTGGGAGAGGGCTGGGGTGAGGGCATCAGGCCGCACTTATGCCTGGTCATCCACCGGTGGAATAGCTGGCGCTGGCTTCACTTCTTCCGGCGCATTGCGGTTTTCCAGCTCGGTCAAACGTTGTTCCAGCAGCGCCAGCTTCTCGCGGGTGCGCAGCAGCACCTGCGTCTGCACGTCAAACTCTTCGCGGCTGACTAAATCAAGGCGAACCAACTGTGCCTGCAACGTCTGGCGGATTTTCTTCTCAACGTCATCACCAAACTCACGAATACCTTTCGGCATGGACTCATGAACCTGACGTGCGATCTGCTCAATTTTCTTTGGGTCAATCATTGTCGTTTCCCTTGATGAAAAGGTGTTAGTGCCTATTGTAGCGTGTCATGCCGCGGGTTAAACAAAATTGTTTGAAGCTTATGCATTGCCCAGGGTAATCAATAGCGTTATAGTTATCTCGCTTATTCTCAGGGCGGGGCGAAATTCCCCACCGGCGGTAAATCAGCTTAACGCTGAAAGCCCGCGAGCGCTTTGGGTGAATTCTCAAAGGTCAGCAGATCCGGTGTAATTCCGGGGCCGACGGTTAGAGTCCGGATGGGAGAGAGTAACGATCCAGTCGGGCAAAGCCCGCTCACGTTATTTTTTTGCCGCTTGTACGGCGCTCCTAAGACTGCCCTGATTCTGGTAACCATAAAGTTAATGAGGTTTTTTTACCATGAATCAGACGCTACTTTCCTCTTTTGGCACTTCAATTCAACGTGTTGAACATGCACTGGATGCCCTGCGCGAAGGCCGCGGTGTGATGGTGCTTGACGATGAAAACCGTGAAAACGAAGGCGACATGATTTTTGCCGCCGAGAACATGACCGTTGAGCAGATGGCGCTGACCATCCGTCACGGTAGCGGCATCGTATGCCTGTGCATCACCGAAGACCGTCGCCAGCAGCTTGATCTGCCGATGATGGTTGAAAACAACACCAGCGCCTTTGGTACCGGCTTCACTGTGACCATTGAAGCGGCGCATGGCGTAACCACCGGAGTGTCGGCGGCTGACCGTCTGACCACCGTGCGTGCAGCGATTGCTGATGGTGCGAAACCTTCCGATCTGCACCGCCCTGGTCACGTCTTCCCGCTGCGCGCGCAGCCGGGCGGCGTGCTGACCCGTGGTGGTCATACCGAAGCGACCATCGATCTGGTGACGCTGGCTGGCTTCAAACCCGCAGGCGTGCTGTGCGAACTGACCAACGATGATGGCACCATGGCGCGTGCGCCGGAGTGCATCACCTTTGCGCGCCTGCACAATATGCCAGTGGTGACGATTGAAGATCTGGTTGAGTACCGCCGCGCGCACGAGCGCAAAGCCAGCTGAACATGCTGATGTATAAAAGCCGGGGAAACCCGGTTTTTTTGTTTCTAGTGGTAGTTAATTTTGAACAGTACCACGGTTTCGAACGGCCCGGACTGAATCGCTTTCCCTTCTTCCCGTGAAAGTTCAGCTGTGTAGTTTTGCTCAACATTCATCTTATCGCCCGTAAAATCGGCGTACTCTTTGTACTGGTTGAAGGTGTAAGGGGCCGTTCCGTTAAGAATACGCAGTTTTAACCCATTCCCTATCAGTACCGCAGTGTCGTCTGCGCTGAGCGTTTCGGTTGTGTAAAACGACGAGTCCATCTTAAATCCATCCGAGCACTGGGCATCCTGCACTTTGGTGGTTCGTATTGAAAACGTGCGCATACGCGTCTGCTGATTCACGATGTCGCGCGCGCTGAAGGTGCCAAAGTCGATCTCCTGATTCTCAGGGTAAATGGTAAACGTCGCCCCGCAATCAAGCACCGTAATGTTTTGCAGTCCGTTGATGTGATACTTAAGGTTCTTCGCATCGGCCATCTGATTAACGCCGCCCTTACCGTCAAACTGCACAACGATGTAATCGCTGAGCGAGCTGACATAGCCATGTGGCGGCATAGCCTTAATTCTCACGAAAAGTCGAAAACGGGCGACGAACGTGCGCGTAATGTGGATATCATCCGGATTGCCAGAACAGATGCGATTCTCCCAACCCATCTGGCGGATTTGATCCGGGGTGTAAATGGTGATGTTATCGTTGTCCAGGCACTGGCGGGTATCCACGCCGTTGGGCTGGCCTGTGGCATCGTAATCTATGCCTTCATAGGTGACGCCCAGTTCATAATAGGGATCGGTTGCGGCAGGATAAGGGTTTACCCAGGCAAAAACATCTTCCGGCTTGAAACCGCTTGTGACGTTATTGTCACACGTCACCGGAATTTTAATGTCATCAGACTCCCATATTTTTTGGCCAACCTGAGCGTTGCTGGGTATGGCAAAAGGGGAGATCGTTTTTGTCTCCTCGACGTGGCCGCCAGATCCACCCAGATAGCAGTTGAGCGCCAGCGCTTCTTTCAAAGGCAGCGCTGTAAGCAGCAATGTAAGCAGGAAACTAGTGAGCTTTCGCATCTTTATCGATTTTCCGTTCGTTAAGCTTACATTGCGCCGTTCCGGTGCACTGTACGTCGACTTTTTTCAGTGCGCCGTAATCGTCGATGTAGCCGATGCTGTAATAACTACCGTGGTAATCGCCGGTATAGGCAGTTGCCGTGGCGAAAGGCGCAATCATCAGACTGTCAAAACCCGGCAGCATGGTTTTGGCATTTTTGCTCAGCCACGCCAGCGTGATGTAGTACGGCGTAGGGTTGTGGACCGTGAGCCCTTTCGCGTTGGCGGTAATTTCCATACGCATTTCAGTCAGTTCGCCAGATTTTTTGCGAATCGCTTCCGGACGCCAGAAGAGCTTAATTCGGCTCTGCATGGCAACCTGCATCACGCTGCGCTCCTCGCTGGCGCTGGTGCTTTTAGGCGGTACTTCACGCAGGTTGAAATAAAACAGCGATTCCCTGTCTTTTGGCAACTGGCGGGTAGCGGCTTGTTTAACAATTCTTACCTGCGACGAGGCGCCCGCTTCGATACGTTGAATGGGGGGAAGCGCCATAAAGTGCACATCTTCTTTTTGCCCCTTTTCATCTTCAATCCAGGAGAGCGCCAGATAAGGCAGCGCCTTGCTCTGGTTGTCCACTTTCAGGCTGCTGGCCTTGTCGCTTTCTGGAAAAACAATGCGCGTGCGGTCCAGGTTAATGGCCGCGTGGGCGGTAAATGTTGTGCTGATCAGCATCAGGCACAGGCTTTTAATCGGCGTTAATTTCATGATGATTTCTTACTGGCACGGCAGTATCAACGGCATACTGTTTTCTAAGTGAGAAGGTAACGAGAAGCGACACTGTTGGTTGTCGCCCCATGTCACGCGAAACTGCTGTTCTGGCTCAACGGCGCCGAGCCAGACGCGGCCTTCATCGGCCACCATCCCAACCTGTAAATTGCTTTCATCCAGGCGAACAATCGCCCCGAGTGGTGGTGTTCCTGACGACATCCGCAAAACGCCTGTTACGTCCTGACCTGCGCGCGTGGCAATCTGACGATAACCAATGGCCCCCTCAGTCCAGGTTGAGGTCACGACGCGGTTGTCCACGTCCACGCCATCCGGAAGGTTGTTCATATTGACCTGCACGCTGGAGGGGGAATAGCTGGAGAATGACGGTAAAACGCCGATGCCAAAACGGTTAGTTTCATCGCGCGACATGTTCAGCGGGATATGGCCTACCCCGTCGGTGCTGACCATTACGCGGGGTTCATTACCGTAACTGCGCCGGTGCAGCGCGGCGCCTTTCGCCGTTGAGGTGAAGGAACCGCTCCAGCTCGCGCTGAGGGAGTTATATTCGTTAGCTTTATAGCTGCCGGAGAGATTGAGATCGCCGTACGCAGAATAATGCTGATAATTCCCGCTGACCTGCGCGCCGGAATCTGGCTTCCCGCTCTCCGTACCTGCGGAAACGCCCCAGGTATTATTGCGATCCGACGTGTCATACCACGACACGTTATGGCTCAGCGTGTCGCTGTTACGCAGGTCATAGTTAAGTCGATGATCGGGATCGAGCGGTACGCTGAGCGAGAGATAAAACTGAGTATCGTCATTTTCGTCTTCCTCCTCGTAATGCGTTTTACTCCAGGACAGGGTTACGCCAAGGTTCTTCCAGCGACCTATATCAAAGTTGTAGCCCGCCGTGATGCTGCCGGTCGTGGAGGGTGAATCATTCCACCATGTCTGACGCAGCATATTGACGTACAGGTTCAGGGATAACGCTGAAATGTACTGGCTTGCCGTCACGCTCAGGGTTTGTTTTTCCGACTGGCGGTCACCGTTGTCATAATCCAGGTAGCGGGCGTAGCTCAAAAACTGTGGGTCTGAGTAGCGGTAGCTGGCGAGCGTAAGCTGACTGCTGGTGGTATCGAAACGCTTGCTGTAGTTAATGCGATAGCTGTAACCCGTCTGGCTGCGCTGGTGTGGCAGCTGGCTGGTAGCCTGCGTGACGTCAAAAGAGAGCGCCCCCAGCCAGGCCATATTCTGGCCGATCCCGGCAGCGACGGAACGATAACGGTCGCCATCGGCCAGCGTGCCGCCATACAGAGAGGTGTGCGACAGCATGCCCCAGGAAAATTCGCCGCTCATGAAGGCGTTATCTTCAACATCATGGGAGGCGCCCTGGCGCGCTTTACCCGCCGCGAGCTTATAGCGCACCTGGCCCTTGCGCGTTAAAAACGGCACGGATTCAGCCGAGACCTGGAAGGTGTTGACGCGTCCGTCTTCTTCCGTGACTTTGACGTCCAGCGTGCCCTGAACCGACTGGTTAAGATCCTGAATAACAAAGGGTCCTGGTGGCACTTTACTCTGGTAAATCACGCGATCGGCAAGGCTTACGGCCACGGTGGCGTTGGTTTGTGCTATTCCGGTAATCTGTGGGGCATAGCCGCGCAGCGACCATGGCAGCATACGTTCATCGCTGATTAGCGATGCGCCGGTGTAGGTGAAGGCGTCAAAAATGGAGGACTGGAAATCCGTTTCACCCAGCGTCAGTTTCGCACCGATCGAGGGCAGAGGGCGGAACATATACACGCGTGAAAAACGGCCATCCTGCTCTGAGCCTGCTTCAGTATCGCTTCGCGTGTACTGGTAATCGCTTCGCAGACGCCACGCGGCCATGTTCGCACCGGCGGTACCATAGGTATTGGCGTTGTCATTGCTGCCGCTGCTATTGGGCTGATAATGGCTGGCAAAAAGATTGTAATCCAGCAGTACGCCTGGCACGCCGTTGTCCCAGGTGGATGGCGGCATCCAGTCAACCGCACGGTATTGCAGCCACGCCTGGGGGATCGTTACTTTCAGGGTCTGGCTGCCTTGCTCAAAAATAAATTTGATGTCTGGTCTGGTGGCGAAATCAACGCATCCCTCTTTTTCCGGCAAAGCGTGACGAACGTCATCCTGCAATGCGAATGTATCGGCCAGCGCGGGGGGAATACAGACCTGAACTGCGTTATTTATTTCTCGCCAGCGAAGCTGCCAGCCATTTGCCAGCGGAATATCATTAACTGAAACCGTAACGAAATAGCTTCCCGGCGTAACCGATATTTGATCTTTAAAACGTGATAAATCGACGCTGCCGCGCTGATCTTTATCGATGGCGTTTATATTAAATTCAGTGGCAGAGGCAACTATCGTCATTAACAGGGACGCAATGATGATTATCCATTGTACTTTGTATGTCATCATCCTGTTACTCGAATAAATAAAGAGTGCCGACCGGCATGGATTGCCAGTCGGCTGATACCGTGACGTAACGGAATTATTTGTACATCAGGACGTAGTTAGCCGTGGCTTCAACCTGGCCTGCCGTCGCAGTTTTACCTGTTGGGACTTCCATAACCGCTTTGAAATGCAGCGTCTGGGTGGTTGAACCCGCCAGCAGATCAAGCACGTTTGGCTGACCAAGCGTGATGTTGCCTTCCGCGTTATCCAGCAGACGGACGCCCACGTTCTGCGCACCGTTTGCAAAGGTGTTGCTCATCAGGCTGGTATCCGTCGCATCTGTCGCTGCGCTGGTAAAGGTCACTTCCACTTTAGTAATTGGCGTGTCGGTTTCGTCTGCCGGATCGTCAAGCTGGCAGTTTTCCAGATTGATATCGACCGGAACCGGCGTGGATTTTTTGTTGGCGTTGATAACGGCCGTAGTCACTTCACCCAGGTCGACTTCTTTATCAACGCTGTCTGGAGCGATGCTGCATGGTGCGTCAATAACCACGCCTTTGAATTTGATTTTGCCTGAGCCTTGATCATCAGCAAACGCAGAACCCGATACAATGGCAGCCATAGCTGCCGCTAACAGCAATTTTTTACCCATATACATGAAAATATCCTTTTTCAGATTGATTCGTAATGTGAATATTAATTTCAGAATACTCGCAAAGTATACGGATTGGGGCGGGGAGACGCGATTAACGTGACTTAAATATATTTTTAGATGGTTTTAATTAATATTTTCAGGCTATCTGAAGAGGCTTCTTTTTTCGGGGTTTTAATAGATTTATATTTTGTGGGTTATTATATGTAAAATATATAGGATTGTTTTTTTGAATAATATAAAGCCTCCGTATAAAAACGGAGGCATTAATTCTTAGCCAATACCTGCCGTTTGCAGCAGAACCAGGCTCATCCCCATCACTGACATTCCACACAGCACGCCGTAGCTTGGGTTATTGTTGGGATCGATCTCTTTTGCCAGCGGCATCAGCTCATCGACAGAGAGCGCGACCATAATCCCGGCCACGGCAGCCATAATTGCAGCCATTACAACCGGGGATACGAGGCTACCGAGGATCAGCCACGCCAGCACGCCGCCGAGAATTTCAGCCATGCCGGAGATACCTGCCCAAAAGACAGCTGTACGTTTTGAACCCGTGGCGGCATAAACGGGCCCGGCAACGGCAAGTCCTTCAGGAATATTGTGCAAAGCCACGGCCAGCGCCACACCAAAACCTATTTCCAGGTTGCTGCTGGCCGTGACATAGGTGGCGATACCTTCCGGAAAGTTATGCAGGCTGATACCCAGCGTCAGCAGAATGGCCGTGCGTTTGATATTTCCCGGAATGGGGGTAACGCTTTTTTGCATTAAATCCTGCGGGTGCGCGTGAGGAAGAATACGGTCGAGTGCAAAATAACCCAGCAGGCCAATGATAAACATGCCATAGCCCAGAACAGGCGACATCCCTTCGGTGTGAAGCGCGGCGGGCAGCATCTCCATCAGCGAGATAAGCAGCATGATCCCGGCGGCGAAACCCAGCGAGAAGGCCAGCAGGCGATTAGAGGGTTTTTGCCCGAGTACCCCGAGGAACGCACCGATAAAGGTTGCGGCGCCCGCAAGTATGGTCAAAATCAACGGTACTGACATGCATTCTCCTTAAGCGATATCTGGCATTCAAATTTCCTGATGATGATCTTCACGGTTATCTGCGTTCATCTTCACCTGAATACGCGTAATGTAGGCCTATCACATTGACACCTCCTCTAAGGATATCACCATGTCTTCTTCTCGTATGCCAGCACTGTTTTTAGGCCATGGCAGCCCAATGAACGTCCTGGAAGATAACGTCTATACCCGCGCCTGGCGTCAGTTGGGTGAGACGTTACCGCGTCCGAAGGCAATTGTGGTGGTCTCTGCGCACTGGTTTACCCGGGGTACCGGCGTGACGGCCATGGAAACGCCAAAAACGATTCATGATTTTGGCGGCTTTCCGCAGGCGCTGTATGACACGCATTATCCTGCGCCGGGCTCCCCTGAGCTGGCGCAGCGGCTGGTTGATCTGCTTGCCCCTGTTCCGGTTGCGCTGGACAAAGAAGCCTGGGGCTTTGACCATGGCTCATGGGGGGTGTTGATCAAAATGTATCCGGATGCCGATATTCCGATGGTACAACTGAGTATCGACAGCACCAAACCAGCTGCCTGGCACATGGAGATGGGGCGTAAGCTGGCTTCGCTTCGTGATGAGGGCATCATGCTGATAGCCAGTGGCAACGTGGTACACAATCTGCGTACGGTACGCTGGCACGGTGAAAATACGCCGTACCCCTGGGCAACAGCCTTTAATGACTATGTAAAAGACAACCTGGCCTGGCAAGGGCCGGTCGAACGGCACCCTTTGGTGAACTATCTGGAGCACGATGGCGGTTCGCTCTCTAACCCGACGCCGGAACACTTCTTGCCATTGCTGTATGTATTAGGCGCATGGGACGGTCAGGAGGTTATTACAACCCCGGTCGACGGCATTGAGATGGGGAGTTTGAGTATGCTGTCGGTGCAGGTGGGGTAAACACATGCCCGGTGACGCTGCGCTTACCGGGCCTACGCTCGACATGTAGGCCGGGTAAGGTGAAGCCGCCACCCGGCAAGTCTTACTCGACGAAAATATGCGGGTAGAAACGTGACAGATCCTGCGTAATCAGCGCGCGATCTTCGCGAATGCCAATCCCGGCAGGCTGATCGTTAATAAGCCAACTGCCGATCAGCGTATAGCTGTCGCCAAACTTCGGCAGTTGATAAAACGCCTGGACGATCATCCCTTCTTCACCGTACGGCCCTTCAACTGCTTCCAGCGTTTTACCGTTTTCGATAATCGAGACGTTTGCCCCTTCACGGGAGAAGATTGGCTTAACGACGTATTTCTCCATCGGTGGGAAATCATCTTCGGCAAAATAAGCAGGCAGCAGGTTCGGGTGATTCGGGAACATCTCCCACAGCATCGGCAGCAGGGCTTTATTGGAGATAATGCTCTTCCAGGCTGGTTCCAGCCAGCGCACGCCAGCGTCTTCCAGTTTGGTAGAGAACATTTCCCGCAGCATGTATTCCCACGGATAGAGCTTGAACAGGTTGCTGATCACCTGATCCTGCATGTCCGTAAACTGACCTTTTTCACCTAAACCGATATCTTCGATATAGAGAAATTCCGTCGCCACTTCCGCTTCGGCTGCGCAGTCCTGCAAATACTGAACCGTACCGCGGTCTTCTTCGGTATCGCGGCAGCAGGCGAGGTGCAACAGGTTGAAACCGTGCTGTTCACGCAGTTCGACGAAACGTTCAATCAGCTTTTCCTGAAGGCTGTTGAACTGATCGCTGCCTTCCGGCAAGTTTCCGGCATTCGCCTGATCTTCCAGCCAGATCCACTGGAAGAACGCGGCTTCGTACAGGGAGGTTGGCGTATCTGCGTTATTTTCTAAAAGCTTCGGTTCACCCACGCCATCCCATGCCAGATCGAGGCGAGAGTAGAGCGAAGGCTGGTTCGTTTTCCAGGACTGACGAACAAAGCTCCAGGTGTGCTTCGGAATGCGGAATTTGGTCATCAGCTCATCGCTGTCGATGACTTTCTCAACCACCTTCAGGCACATCTGGTGCAGCTCTGCGGTCACTTCTTCAAGCTTTTCGACCTGAGCAAGCGTGAGCTTATAGTAAGCATCTTCACACCAGTACGGCTCGCCGTACATGGTGTGAAAGTTGAAACCGTATTCGGTGGCTTTTTCGCGCCAGTCCGGGCGCTCGGCAATACTGACTCGTTCCATGATCAGCCGCCCATTGAGCGAGTTGAGGAGCCGGTCGCACTACGCTGCATGGTGGTTTGTTTGGCAACAGACTCACCGAAGCCGCCACGGGTAATGGTGCTGGTGGTGGCTGGTTTCGGCGCCATTGCGGTTTTCGGTACGGTCATCGTACGGCCAGGCGTTGCAGCACCGTAACCCTTGCCGGTGGCATCGGTGTATTTCCCGTAGGCCGGGCTGTTCGGGTTTTTGGAGCTAAACAGCGGCTGCTGCTGGTAGCCCGCACCGCCGCTCATCAAACGGCCCATCATATAACCCGCCATCAGCGGCATCCAGAAGCTGCCGCTGGACTGTGCCTGCGCCTGGTTTTCCGGTGCCATACCCGCCTGAGCAGGTGCCTGCTGGCACTGGCCTTCACCGAATTCGGCTACACAGTCTTCGCGTGAGGCATATTTCGGCGCGGTACGTTCCGCTTCTTTCAGGGCGTTGTTATACGCCGTCGTACACTCAGCGGCTTTACCGGTTGCGCTCGCGCAGTCGTCGGCGTTTTGATACAGCGAAACCGTTTCGTCGTTTTGCTCACAGCCTGCCAGCATAAAGACGGCGGTGACCGCCAGCGCGACAGGTGTCAGGTGGCGTGCGTTCCAGCTTTTGCGGAACGACGCGTGATTCATCGTTTTTGTCCGTTTCATATTTGTCTTCCAGGACCCAGTGGTAATAACGCTCAGGATAGAGGATGAGTGGTTGAAAATGAAGCGACGAGGGGCGAAATCCGGGGGATCTTTACGTTGGCTTACGTTCGGGGGGGGATTAATGTGCTCCCTCTCCCTGTGGGAGAGGGCTGGGGTGAGGGCATCAGGCCGCAGTGGGCCTGATGACACGCTTAATTGCGGAACGGATTCGTGCCGCTGCTGGCAGGTGAGGTGCTACGCGCTGCCGCTGGCTGTGCAACCGGGGTGCTGCTGTTAGCGGTGAAATTATCCACGGCGGCATCCTGCTGTGGATTTTCCGGCGCGACGCTGTCAGGCGACGTGGAAACCGGTTTGCCCAGCGTGCTGTTCAGCATTTGCAGATCCTGCTCGTTCAGCGTACCCAGCGCCTGCTTGATGTTCAGCTGGTTGATCAGGTACTGGTAACGCGCACTGGAGAGCTGCTGTTTCGCGTTGTACAGCGTGGTCGTTGCGTCTAACACATCAACGATAGTACGCGTACCGACGGAGTAACCCGCTTCCATCGCGTCCAGAGAGCTTTGCGCAGAGACAACGGCCTGTTTATAGGCGTTGATGCTGCTGATGGACGCGTTCACGTTGTTGAAGGAAGAACGCACGGTCTGGACCACGTTGCGGTGCGCGCTTTCAAGCTGCTCGCTCGCGCCTACGAAGTTGTACTGCGCCTGCTTAACCTGAGAGTTAACCATCCCGCCCTGGTACAGCGGCAGAGAGAAGCTGAGGCCCACTTTGTTCTGGCCCATATTGTTGTCGTCATACTGGGCAGTGTTGGTTTTAGAACCGCTGTAGCTGGTATCCGATACGCCGGTAGAGGCGCTCAGGCTCAGGGTTGGCAGGTGACCATCCTGTGCAAGACGGATCTGCTCGCGCGCCAGGTCCTGGCTCAGGCGTGCCTGCAGCAAGGTCAGGTTGCGGTTTTCCGCCTCTTTCAGCAGGGCGTTAACCGCCTGCGGCTTGTCTGTTTTGAAGCTGTCCACGTTCAGAGAGGCCAGCTCAGGATAGTAGTTACCGGTGACCTGACGCAGTGCTTCCAGCGCGTTGTCGAGGTTGTTACGTGCGGTCACTTCGTTAGCCAGTACGGTATCGTACTGTGAACGGGCGTTCTGCACGTCAGTGATCGCAACCAGACCCACATTAAAACGCTGGGTGGTCTGATCTAACTGACGATAAATCGCCTGTTTCTGCGCTTCGGTGTAGGAGAGGGCGTCAATCGCGCTCAGTACGTTGAAGTAGGCGGTCGCGGTATTCAGGATAAGCGTCTGCTGATCTGTCTGATAGGTGACATCCTGAATGCCGGCGCTCTTTTCCTGCAAGCTCAGCTCACGCCATTTGGACATGTCGAACAGGGTTTGCGTTAACTGTAAAGAGGCGCTGGTGGCATTTGAGTTGATGCCGTTATTATCGCGAAAACCGTTAGTGTAGGTATAATCTGCACCTAAGCCTAACTGCGGCAGCAGTGGACTACGTGCTTCGTTAATCTTTTCAAACGCAGCATCACGATCGGCCGCTGATTTACGTAAATCAGGGTTGCCCAGACGTGCCTGCTGGTAGACCTGTAACAGGTTCTCTGCCTGGCTCATTGCACTGAAGCCCGTCAGGCTCAGGCCGATAAGGATGGGGAGCAATTTCTTCATTTGCATTCCTTGTTGTGAAGCAGTATTAGCGCTGATCTAATTAAAAATAATTGCCGATTCTAACAGAATCATCCACACCAAAAGGTTGGCGTAACGTGCCATCTGGCGGTAATTTGCTCCAATCTACCATATAGCCATACAAACGGCAGCCAAACAGCCTTGAAATTCACAATTTCATCACCATTGCTACCAGGACTCGACCGATGCAAAAACCAGAAAACGTGCCTGTCACCTTCGCCAAAAACGATGTAGAAATTATTGCACGAGAAACGCTTTATAGCGGTTTTTTTTCAATGGAACTTTACCGTTTCAGGCATCGTCTGTTTAACGGTGAGATGAGCGGTGAAATCAAACGCGAAATTTTTGAGCGCGGGCATGCGGCTGTGTTGCTACCCTATGACCCAGTGCGTGACGAAGTTGTGCTGGTCGAGCAGGTGCGTATTGCGGCTTATGATACCAGCGAAACGCCGTGGTTGCTGGAGATGGTGGCCGGGATGATCGAAGAAGGTGAGTCGGTCGAAGACGTCGCTCGCCGCGAGGCGCTGGAAGAGGCGGGCCTGGTGGTTGGCCGGACGAAGCCGGTGTTGAGCTACCTGGCAAGCCCGGGTGGAACAACGGAACGCTCATCTATTATGGTGGGCGAAGTGGACGCCACGACAGCGGAAGGGATCCATGGTCTGGCAGATGAAAACGAAGATATTCGGGTTCATGTGGTGAGTCGGGAGCTGGCTTACCAGTGGGTAGAAGAGGGGAAAATCGACAACGCAGCGTCTGTCATCGCTCTGCAATGGCTACAGCTGCATTATCAGACATTACGACACGAGTGGAAAAAATGAAGCGTTATACACCTGACTTCCCAGAAATGATGCGCCTGTGCGAAACCAATTTCGCCCAGCTGCGCCGCCTGCTGCCGCGAAACGACGCGCCCGGCGAAACGGTGAGCTATCAGGTGAGCAACGCGCAGTATCGGTTAACGATAACAGAATCAACGCGCTACACTACGCTGGTGGAGATTGAGCAAACGGCGCCGAGCATCAGCTACTGGAGCCTGCCTTCGATGACGGTACGTCTTTATCATGACGCGATGGTCGCTGAAGTGTGTTCAAGCCAGCAGATCTTTCGCTTTAAAGCGCGGTATGATTATCCGAATAAAAAGTTGCATCAACGCGACGAAAAGCATCAAATTAACCAGTTTTTAGCCGACTGGCTAAGATATTGTTTAGCACATGGAGCAATGGCGATTCCGGTTTGTTAGCGTCATAAACCTACCTAAGGACACCATTTGGAAAGCCTGTTGAACCTGACTGTTGCTGGTGGGGCGCCAGTCAGGATATTACAAATCACCGACACCCACCTTTTTGCCGAAAAGCATGAGACGCTTCTGGGCGTGAACACCTGGGAGAGTTATCAGGCGGTTCTTGACGCGATCCATGCTGAAAAGCGGCCATGCGATCTGATCGTCGCGACGGGCGATCTGGCGCAGGATCAATCCTCCGCAGCCTATCAGCATTTTGCTGAAGGGATTGCGAGCTTTAGCGTGCCTTGCGTCTGGCTGCCGGGCAATCACGATTTTCAGCCCGCGATGTACAGTTCGCTTCAGGATGCGGGGATTTCACCGGCAAAATGTGTCTTTGCGGGGGACCAGTGGCAAATTCTGCTCCTCGACAGTCAGGTGTTTGGCGTTCCGCACGGTGAGTTGAGCGACTATCAGCTTGACTGGCTGGAGACAAAACTGGCCGCCGAACCGAATCGCAATACGTTGCTGTTACTGCATCATCACCCGCTGCCGGCGGGCTGTAGCTGGCTCGATCAGCACAGCTTACGCAACTCTGCGGCGCTGGACGGCGTGCTGGCGAAATTCCCGCGCGTAAAAAATTTGCTGTGCGGTCATATTCACCAGGAACAGGATCTCGACTGGAACGGTCGACGTCTGCTCGCAACGCCCTCTACCTGCGTGCAGTTTAAGCCGCACTGCGCCAACTTTACGCTGGATACCATCGCACCGGGCTGGCGCTGGCTGGAGCTGCATGCCGATGGCTCGCTGACCACCGAAGTTTGCCGTCTGGCCGGGGCACAATTCCGCCCGGATACCGCTTCGGAAGGCTATTGATGTCGACGCTTCTCTATCTACATGGGTTTAACAGCTCACCGCGTTCGGCGAAAGCGACGCAGCTTCGCCAGTGGCTGAGCGCGCATCATCCCCACGTGGAGATGATTATTCCGCAGTTGCCCCCTTATCCGGCGGATGCGGCAGAGATGCTGGAATCGATCGTGCTGGAACACGGCGGCGAATCGTTTGGCGTTGTCGGGTCGTCGCTCGGCGGCTACTACGCCACCTGGCTGTCGCAGTGCTTTATGTTGCCCGCTGTCGTCGTCAATCCGGCGGTCCGGCCATTTGAGCTGTTAAGGGACTTTCTTGGCGAAAACGAGAACCCCTACACCGGCCAACAATATGTGCTAGAGTCACGCCATATTTACGATCTCAAAGTTATGCAGGTCGACCCGCTTGAAGCGCCCGATCTTATCTGGCTGCTGCAACAGACGGGAGATGAAGTGCTGGATTACCGCCAGGCAGTGGCGTATTACGCATCCTGCCGCCAGACTGTAGAAGAGGGCGGTAACCATGCTTTCACGGGCTTTGAAGATCATTTCACCCAGATTGTCGATTTTCTTGGACTGCACAGCCACTGACAATCAATGCGAATTGCTAGCTTAAATCATGACGCAAACCTATAACGCTGATGCCATTGAGGTACTCACCGGGCTTGAGCCGGTTCGCCGCCGCCCGGGGATGTACACCGATACGACGCGCCCAAACCACCTGGGCCAGGAAGTAATTGATAACAGTGTGGACGAAGCGCTGGCAGGCCATGCCAAACGCGTGGACGTTATCCTGCACGCCGATCAGTCGCTGGAAGTCATCGACGACGGCCGCGGCATGCCGGTAGATATCCACCCGGAAGAGGGTGTTCCCGCCGTTGAGCTGATCCTCTGTCGTCTGCACGCGGGCGGTAAGTTCTCCAACAAAAACTACCAGTTCTCCGGCGGCTTGCACGGCGTGGGGATCTCCGTGGTTAACGCCCTGTCAAAGCGCGTGGAAGTGAACGTCCGTCGCGACGGCCAGGTGTATAACATCGCGTTTGAAAACGGCGAAAAAGTGCAGGATTTGCAGGTTGTCGGGACGTGCGGTAAACGCAACACCGGCACCAGCGTCCACTTCTGGCCTGACGAAAGCTTCTTCGACAGCCCACGCTTTTCTGTTTCCCGCCTGACGCACCTGCTGAAAGCCAAAGCGGTGCTGTGCCCGGGCGTGGAAATCACCTTTAAAGACCACGTTAATAATACCGAACAAACCTGGTGCTACGCCGATGGTCTGAACGACTACCTGTGCGAAGCGGTTAACGGCCTGCCAACCCTGCCGGAAAAACCGTTCGTCGGGAATTTCGAAGGCGATACTGAAGCGGTGGACTGGGCGCTGCTGTGGCTGCCGGAAGGCGGCGAGCTGCTGACCGAAAGCTACGTTAACCTGATCCCCACTATGCTCGGCGGGACCCACGTCAACGGCCTGCGTCAGGGGCTGCTGGATGCGATGCGCGAGTTCTGCGAATACCGCAACATTCTGCCGCGCGGCGTGAAGCTGTCGGCGGAAGATATCTGGGACCGCTGCGCCTACGTGCTCTCCGTGAAGATGCAGGATCCGCAGTTTGCCGGTCAGACTAAAGAGCGCCTGTCGTCACGCCAGTGTGCGGCGTTCGTCTCCGGCGTGGTGAAAGATGCATTTACCCTGTGGCTGAACCAGAACGTTCAGGCCGCAGAAATGCTGGCTGAAATGGCGATCTCCAGCGCCCAGCGTCGTCTGCGCGCGGCGAAGAAAGTGGTGCGTAAAAAGCTGACCAGCGGCCCCGCGCTGCCGGGCAAGCTGGCGGACTGTACCGCGCAGGATCTCAACCGCACCGAGCTGTTCCTGGTGGAAGGAGACTCGGCAGGCGGATCGGCCAAGCAGGCGCGCGATCGTGAATATCAGGCGATCATGCCGCTCAAGGGTAAGATCCTCAACACCTGGGAGGTCTCGTCTGATGAAGTGCTGGCCTCGCAGGAAGTACACGATATCTCGGTTGCAATCGGTATCGATCCGGACAGCGACGATCTGAGCCAGCTGCGCTACGGCAAGATCTGCATTCTCGCGGATGCGGACTCCGATGGCCTGCACATCGCCACGCTGCTCTGTGCGCTGTTTGTGAAGCATTTCCGCGCGCTGGTGAAAAACGGTCACGTCCACGTGGCGCTGCCGCCGCTGTACCGAATCGACCTCGGCAAAGAAGTTTACTATGCACTGACGGAAGAAGAGAAAGCGGGCGTGCTGGAACAGCTTAAGCGCAAGAAGGGCAAACCGAACGTTCAGCGCTTTAAGGGGCTGGGTGAGATGAACCCGATGCAGCTGCGTGAAACCACGCTGGATCCGAATACCCGCCGTCTGGTGCAGCTGACCATCAGCGATGAAGATGAACAGCAAACTAACGCCGTGATGGACATGCTGCTGGCCAAGAAACGTTCTGAAGATCGACGTAACTGGCTACAGGAGAAAGGCGACATGGCGGATATAGAGGCCTGATACACGCTGTCTTTTTGCCGGGTGGCGGCTGCGCCTTACCCGGCCTACTTAACCCGTAGGCCCGTGCAAGCGTAGCGCCGCCGGACAAGAAATGCAGCTCATCACGATGAATGGTTTTTCCGGTACTGCAACGGCGTCTCGCCAATCCCCTTTTTAAACGCGCTGATAAACCACGTCACGTCGGAAAATCCCGCCTGTGCGGCAATGTCACGCACGCTCGAATCAGTGTGGAGTAAACACTCGCACGCCTTACGCAACCTTAGCGTGTTCAGGTAGTCGTGAATTTTTTCGCCTGTTTCCGCATGGAATCTTCGCGATACGTAACTGCGCGATTTACCCAGCTCTGCAGCCAGCGCATCCAGACGAAATTTCTCCTGATAATGCTCGTCGAGCCAGATCATGACCTGGCTGGCGATCCCCTGGCTGTTGCCCGGCTCGCCGTCGCGATCGTCGGGCAGCATCGCGAACAGGCCGATCAGCAGGCTGGCGATGCTCTCGCCGTTCATCGGCGGTTTATAGCAGCTAAACAGATGGTCGATATGGTGGTGACAGTGGGCTAAATCGGCGACCCACGCTTCGCCGCCACGGCGTGACAGCCGCTCCAGGCGCTGCCGGGTCTGGGGAAAATCCCGCAGGATCTTCAGCACCGCGTGCTGGTCGAGATGAATAATGGTGCGGCGGTAAATTGCCTCCGCCTGTTCGTCCACCATGACCTTGTGCAGCGTAAAAGGCGGGAAAAAAAACAGTCGTCCGGGGCGCATGGTGTAGTGACGATTATCGACAATCGCCACGCCAAAGCCCTCTTCCACATAGAGGATCTCCAGACACTGATGCCAGTGATGGTAGCGCACCGTATTGGCAAACAGGCGGCTGAACGAGGCCACGGTATCGTTCAGGGCGATCAGTTCCAGAAGGTCGGTTGTCGGCGTGTCGCGCATAGTGCAATAAAACTCAACTTTTTCCCGTCTGATCGTCTTTATAAACCACCTTTTTAAATTTTCTCAACTGGAGGTTTATTCATCGTTCATGCCTGTGACATGGCTAACATTTCTGCACCTTGCGGATTCACTATGCTTTGCCGCAGTTGATTACGAGGGCGAACCGATGTGGGCGGCAAACAAAGAAAAATCAAATCCGTTGTCTTCACGCCAGGAGGTAGTGGCGTCGTTGAATGCACTTTTACAGGCGCTGGACATGCAATTTCCGGCGAACCGTTCACGATTCCCGCTGGGCGACACCTGCGCCCATTACACAGCAGATATTGCGCAGATGGAGGGACTTTCCCGCGCGCTGTGGGGGCTGTTTCCGCTGATGGCGTCCGGCGAAAACACGCCGTTCAGCGAGAAGTACCTTACTGCCATTAAGCTTGGTACCGACCCGCAAAGCAGCGGCTACTGGGGTGAAACCGGCCCGTACGATCAGCGTCTGGTGGAGATGGCGGCCTACGGTCTGGGGCTCGCTCTGCTGGGAGATAAACTCACCGCGCACTTTACCGGTCGCGAGGTGATGAACCTGCACGCGTGGCTCAACCAAATCACCGACGCGCAGATGCCGGACAGCAACTGGAACTATTTTGCCATTATGGTTCAGCTAGGCTTTAAGCGCGCCGGCCTGTCGTACGATCAGGCCGCCATTGACCACCGCTTTGCGCTGATGGACGCCTACTACCTCGGCGACGGCTGGTATTCCGACGGTCCCGGCCGCCCGAAAGATTACTACATCTCCATGGCTTTCCATTTCTACGGCCTGATTTACGCCACCCTGAGTGACGACGAGGCGAGGGCGAATGTGCTGCGCGAGCGCTCGCGCCTCTTCGCGGAAGACTTTATCTACTGGTCCGCCGCCGATGGCGCCTCGGTGCCGTTTGGCCGCAGCCTAACCTACCGCTTTGCCATGGTTGCCTTCTGGAGCGCGGTGGCTTTTTCCCAGCTGGACGTCTTCACCCCGGGCATCGTGAAAGGCATTGTGCTGCGGCATCTGCGCTGGTGGCAGCAGCAGTCGATTGTCGATCGCGACCGCATTCTCACCCTGGGGTTTGCGTATCCGAACCTGGCGATGTGCGAGGATTACAACTCCCCCGGTTCACCGTACTGGGCGCTGAAAACCTATCTGATCCTGGCGCTGCCGGAAGCACACCCGTTCTGGCAGGCGGAAGAACAACCGCTGCCCGCGCTTGATGAAAAACATGTGATCCCGCATGCGCAGCAGATCCTGATGCATTCGAAAGATTCGCAGCACGTCGTCATGCTCACCGCCGGTCAGCTGGAACTGAACAACTACGTCAACACCGAAGCGAAATACACCAAATTTGCCTACTCCAGCCGCTTCGGATTCACCCTTGAGCGCGGGCGTTTTGGCCTGAAGCATGCCGCCTGCGATTCCATGCTGCTGCTGGCGGACGGAGATGACTATTTCCGCGGTCGTCGCGAGTGCGAAGAGGTTCGGGTGGATGAAAATTACATTTTCTCGCGCTGGTCGCCGTGGCGCGACGTGCAGATTGCGACCTGGCAGATCCCGTTCGGGGAGTGGCACCTGCGCCTGCACCGTATCAACAGCACGCGCACTCTGCAAACCGTCGAGGGCGGCTTTGCGGTGATGAAAACCGCCCACCAGGTGCGCGAACGCGGTTGTTATCTGTTGGCTGAAAACGGCAGCAGCGTCATTGTCGATCTTTCGCCGATCATTCAGCGCCAGCCAGACAGCATCGTCACGCCGCCGAACAGCAGCATTATGTTTGCGGAGTGCGCCTCCATTCCGCTGTTAAAAGCTGACCTCCCGCAAGGGGAAAGCTGGCTCTGTTGCGCCGTCCTGGCTGGCGGAAGACAGCCTGCTGCGGCGACGCCACAGCTGAATATAACCCATAACCAGGTCGTTATTAGCGAACCCGGAAGCGAACGTAAGCTGTCGTTCACATTATAAAAATCTGGCCCTACACCCCGGCGAGGATGATATGAAAAGCACATCGACAACCAACAGAACTGAATATTACAAAATCAGCAGCTTTATCTTTCTCTATTTCTTTACCTGGTCTGCCAGTATTGGTCTGCTGGCGATCTGGCTCGGTCAGAAAGCCAACCTGAGCGGATCGGTGATTGGAACCGTCTTTGCGGTGAACGGGATATTCTCCGTTATTCTCAAGCCGATCTACGGCTATATTCTCGATAAGATCGGCATGAGCAAATATCTGCTCTATTTTGTGGTGATCATGTCGGCCCTGATGGCGCCATTCTTTATGTATGTTTACCAGCCGCTGTTAATGTCTAATACCCTGCTCGGGATTATTATCGGCGCGCTCTATTTAAGCTTTGCCTGGTACGCGGGCGTGGCGGCGTGTGAATCCTATTCCGACCGCTTTAGCCGCTTAAACGGCATGGAGTTCGGGCAGATCCGTATGTGGGGATCGCTCGGCTGGGCGGTGGCGTCATCTTTCTCCGGCCTGCTGTTCAACCTCTCACCGGCGTATAACTTTATTCTCGGCAGCGTGGCGTCAGTGGTGATGCTGATTGTCCTGCTGAGCCTGAAAGTGAACACTAACTCCGCTCACGCAGGCGAGGTGCTGACGAAAGAGAAAATCGCCCCGTCAGACGTTTACGCCCTGCTGCGAAACCGCAAATTCTGGGCCTTCTGCCTGTACGTGGCGGGCGTGGCGTGGATGATGTTTATCGCCGAGCAGCAGTTCTCGCGCTATTTCGTCACCTTCTTCGACGATATTCACCAGGGCAACGCGGTATTCGGTTATCTCGGGACCGTGCAGTCGGGCATGGAGTTTGTCATGTATATGGTGATCCCGCTGTTTGTGAACTTTATTGGCGCCAAACGCGGGCTATTAATTGTCGGGCTGGTGGTTGGGGCGCGTCTGATTATTTCCGGCATGTGTGATTCACACCTGTTAATTTCAGTGCTTAAGCCGCTGTACGGTCTGGAAATTTGTCTCCTGCTGGTGTCGGTATTTAAATATATCGCCGAGCATTTCGACAAGCGCGTCAATGCCACCATGTATTTACTCGGCTATCAGGCGATGCTCTACGTTGGCAACGTGGTGGTCTCTTCCCCTGCCGGCTATATGTATGACCGTATTGGCTTTGAGCACACCTATATCATCATGGGCGCAACGGCGCTGACCTTTACCCTTATTTCTGCTTTTACGTTATCCGCCTGTCAGAGCAAATGGCGCGGGGCTCGTGCGCTGAACGTAGCAGAAACGTCAACACGATAAATTACGCCGTCAAAGAAGGAACCGAAATATGTTAAGTCGTATCAAAGAAGAACGTCTGCCTGTTATCGCTGCGCCCGTTGACTCCCGCGCATTCAGCGATGAACTGAATTCGGCGCGCAGCCACGTTCTGGACCTGATTAGCCGTCATTTAACGGAGTTCGGCGACAAATTCCCGGCGGAAACCTGCCAGAACGGTTTTTATCCGCTGACTGACAACGTGGAGTGGACCACCAGCTTCTGGACCGGGCAGCTGTGGCTGGCGTGGGAGATGAGCGGCGAGGAAAAATTCCGTGCGATGGCGGAAAAACACGTGCGCTCGTTTGGCCTGCGCATCGCCGGGCGCAACGACACCAATACCCACGATTTAGGCTTCCTTTACACGCTCTCCTGCGTAGCCACGTGGCGGCTGACCGGAAACCGCGAGGCGCGCGGCTTCTCGCTGCTGGCGGCGGAAGCCCTGCTGGAACGCTTCCACGAGAAGGCGAAGATCATCCAGGCGTGGGGCGATCTCTCCGATCCGGAGCAGGCCGGGCGAATGATCATCGACTGCAACATGAACCTGCCGCTGCTCTACTGGGCAACGGAGCAGACGGGCGATCCGCGCTTTGCCGACGCCGCAAAAGCGCACGTCATGCAGGCGGCGACGTATCTCATTCGTGACGATGCCTCCACCTTCCACACCTACTATATGGATGTGGCAACCGGCGCACCGCGCTACGGCAACACCCAGCAGGGCTACGCCGACGACTCCTGCTGGTCGCGCGGGCAGGCGTGGGGCATTTACGGTTTCCTGCTGAGCTATATCTATACCGGCGACGAAACGATGATCGCTCTGTCAAAACGGCTGGCGAACTACTTCCTCAATCGCCTGCCGGAAGACTACGTCTGCCACTGGGATCTGGCGCTGGTGGGCACCGACGCGCTGCGTGACTCTTCCTCGGCGGCGATTGCGGTATGTGGGCTGCTGGAGCTGGTAAAACACCTGCCGGTCACGGATCCGGATCGCGAACGTTACCTCGAATGGGCGAAAGGGATTATGTCCACGCTGACAAAGCACTATCTGATGGGCAAAGAAGAGAAGGGCAACGGGCTGCTTAAGCACTCGGTGTATCACCTGGCGAGCAATAAAGGCGTGGATGAGTGCGCGAGCTGGGGCGATTACTTCTACGTCGAGGCGCTGGTGCGCTTCACCCAGAGCTGGAAGCTGTACTGGTAACGGGCAGCGGTATCACCACCCAAGCACCTCTTTAATGGCGCGTCGGTAGGGCGTATCAAGCTGGGCAGGCACGCGGCAAATATAGTCCCGCGCATGGCTGCGGGTCTGTCCGCTGAGGCTGTCGAGATAAGCGATGGCCTCGTCCACGGCAGGAACCCTGCCTTCCTGCGACGCGCTTCTCGGCGGAAGCCCGGTCCAGATGAGCGCCTCAATTCCTCTCTCCCTCGCCCATGTCGAGATCGCTCCCGCGTTGCGTCCGGCTATCAGCAGCGAGCCGATACCATCGCAACGATCGTCAGGAATGGCCTCCCGCTCGCGCAGGGCCTGAGTGGCCACGCTCAGCGAAGTGGCATTCAGCCATGCCCAAAGCACCGGCACGGCAGGGGCATTCATACAGATGGCGGTCGCCAGTTCACCGCCATCACTGACCCGACAGAACTCGACGGGCAAAGAAGGCCCGTCGGTTTGCCACTCACCGGCTACCGGTAGCGCGCCGCTTTTCCAGATTAACGAGCCCCAGCCAAGACAAGCGATTTTCATGCTGTTCCTCTGCGCGACGTGAACCAATAGCCTCAGACGTTATGCCTTAGGAATACGCAGCGTCTGGCCGGGATAAATTTTATCCGGGCTGGAGAGCATCGGGCGGTTCGCCTCAAAGATCTTGTTGTACTGATTGGCATCGCCGTACACGGTTTTAGAGATGGCGCTCAGGGTATCGCCGGATTTCACCGTATAGTAGGTTGCTTCATCTTTGGCGTCTGTCGCGGTGATATTGTTCTCCACCTCGCTGACGCCCGCGATGTTGCCGACGGCGACCTGGATTTTTTCTTTCTGCTCCTGCGTTAGCCCGTCGCCCGTTACGCTGGCTTTGCCGTCGGTGACGTTAACCTGAACTTTATCGGAACCGGGAATGTTGAGTTTCTTGAGGTGCTCGGTGATTTTGTCGCTCTGACCCTTATGATCGGTCAGGTTGTCCCAGAGCTTTTCGCCTGCTTCTTTCACGAAGTTAAAAAGACCCATTCCATCCTCCTGTTAAACATGAAGTCAGAATAAGCATAGCAGTTGAGCGGTAAGGTGATAAAAAAAGCCCGGTGGCGTTAACGCTTACCGGGCCTGCGGGGGAAAGTTGTAGGCCGGGTAAACGTAGTGCCACCCGGCAAATTTCACAGAACTTAAACCCCTTGCTCCAGAATACGGATGTGGGTTTCCAGAACGTCCCCTTTCACTGCGTCGCTCCACGCTTTCATATGCGCGGTCTGCAAATGGGCTTCAAGGTGTGCGACGGTTTCCCACTGCTCCACCATGATGATGGAGTCTGGCGCGGTCGCCTGGAAGCTTGCGCTGGTGGCGGCGTCTACCATCGGCGCGTAGCCGTGGCAGCCTTCTTCTTTCAGAACGGTCGGGATGATCTTCGCGAACTCATCCAGTACTGCCTGGCGGTGATGTTGGCCAGGACGCGTACGGATTTCAGCAATAACGGTAAGCATAATTAACTCCTTCTAATTCCAGGCTACCAGTTAAGCAAAAATTTCCGCGAGATGCTTGCGATATTCTGCGATATAGCGCGGGACGTCCGGCATTTTAATTACGTCGTTGACGATAAAGGTCGGCAGCGGCTCCATTCCCAGGAACTGATTCGCCTTGTGGAACGGCAGATACGCGCCGTCTACGCCCACGCCTTCGAAGAACTGATCTTTCTCGGTGAAGGCTTCCAGCGGCGCGTTCCAGGTCAGGGAGAGCATATATTTTTTGCCCTGAATCAGACCGCCAGAACCGTATTTTTTAGACGCATCTGAACGGGTGCGGCCGTCGCTGGCATACAGCGAACCGTGACCTTCGGTAAACACATCGTCCATGTATTTTTTCACGGTCCACGGTGCGCCCATCCACCAGCCCGGCATCTGCCAGATCACCACGTCGGCCCACAGGAAGTTCTGCACTTCGGCCTTCACGTCGTAATCGCTGTCCGCGCGCACGACCTTAACATCATGTCCGGCGTCGCGCAGGAAACCATCCGCGACCTCGGTCAGGGTGTCATTGAGCTGGCCTTTAGAGTGCGCAAATTCTTTCGCGCCGTTGATAATCAGAATGTTGCTCATTATTTGTCCTCGATGATGAGAGTATGCCGGGTATTCTACGCGCGAGGACGGAGCGGAAAAATAAGCAAAATGTGCAAAGTCTTTTGCGCTCAGCGCAATAATCTTACCAGCTGACGGTCACCGCAAAACCCCCTTCCGGCGCATTGCCCAGCGAGACGCGCATCCCGTGCAACGCCGCGATACGCTTGACGATAGACAACCCCAGACCGCTGCCAGTGGCGTCCTGGCCCGGTGGACGATAAAAGCGCTCGCCGAGACGCGTCAGCGCATCGGTTGAAATGCCCGGGCCGTTGTCGCACACGGTAAAGCTTTGGGTGTTCAGCGTCACGTCCACCACGCTGCCGCGCTGGCTGTAACGAACGGCGTTGTCCAGCAGGTTTCGCGCCAGCAGACTCAGCAGTAGCGGCTGTCCGTGACGCATCACCTCGGGCGCATTAACGTTGAGCCGAACATCAATGCCCGCCTGCTGCGCCGGATGCCAGATATCCAGCACCGCAGATTGCAGCAAATCGGCCATCATCACGGGTTCGACGTCATCAAGATTATCCAGTGAATCCAGGCGCGACAGGGTGAGAAGCTGATCCACCAGCCGGGAGGCGCGGTCGATGCCTGCGTGCAATTGCCCCAGCGCTTTAGACTGCGCCCCGGGATCGTCAAGGGAAAGCTGCGCCACGTCGGTTTGCACCTTCAGCGCGGCCAGCGGGCTGCGCAACTCATGGGCGGCATCCGAGGTGAAGCGACGCTCGCGGGCCATCATCTCCTGCGTACGGGCAAACAGATGGTTAAGCGCATCAAGCAGGGGACGAACCTCCGTCGGCACGCCGTGGGTGGGCAGCGTATCGGTCGCATCCGGCGAGCGCGAGCGCAGGGTCTGCGCCAGGTTTTTCAACGGCTTCAGCTCCCGGCTCAGCAGGACAATCAGCAACAGCAGCATCACGGGCAGCGCCACCAGCCACGGCGTCAGCTGCGAGCTGACCACGTCCAGCGCCATATCCTGTCGGTACTCCCACTCCTGGCCAACCACCACGCGGTATTTCCCGTCAGGAGAAGTCAGCCACAGGAAACGCCATTCGTCGTTGTCATCCTGCAACCGACCGTCATCAAACCCGTCCCGGCGGTAGAGGTAAGGTATGTCGCGCCCGTTTTCGCCGTCGTTAAGCACCATGCTGCCGTCGGCGGTGAAGATTGCGAAGGCCAGCGCGTCGTCGTCAAGATGGCCGTGTTTCGCTTTTTTCGGCACCTCGCGCATACGCTCCGGCGCGCGGAGTTCGTCCACGTCCATCGTCAGCAGCCGTTTGGCAAACAGCATCTGCTGGGTATCGAACAGCTTATCGAGCTTGTCGGTCGTCTGGTGCCAGGCGACCACGCTTGCGGCAAACCAGGCCGCCAGGGAAAGCAGCAAAAAGAGGAGCGTCAGGCGCAGCTTCAGGCTCAGGCGTTGGGTCAGTTTCATGCGTCACCCAGGGTATAACCGATGCCGTGCACGGTGCGGATAAAGTCGCTGCCGAGCTTGCGGCGTAAATGATGAACGTGGACTTCGACAGCGTTGCTGGAGACGTCATCATCCCAGTTGTAGAGCTTCTCCTCGATGGCCTTGCGCGGCAGCACGCGGCCCGCGTTGCGCATCAGCAGTTCCAGCAGGGCGAACTCTTTGGGTTTGAGCACCAGCGTTTCGCCCTCCAGCGTGGCGACAAGGCTTGCCGGATCGAGCGTGACCTTGCCGTGACGCAGCTCGCTGCGCGCCTGCCCGTGGCTGCGGCGTACCAGCGCTTCCAGACGGGCCGCCACTTCAATCAGCGCGAACGGCTTACACAGGTAATCATCCGCCCCCAGGCGTAACCCTTCGACGCGCTGATTCAGCGCATCCCGCGCGGTCAGGATCAGCACCGGTTCGCTCTTTCCGCTTTCGCGCCAGGCGCGCAGGATCTCAAGCCCGTCGATTTCCGGCAGCGTCAGATCAAGCACCACGGCATCATACGGCGCGGTGTACAGGGCCGCCTGCCCGGTTTTCCCGTCGGTAAACCAGTCCACGTTAAAGCCCATTTTGCTTAAGCCCGCTTTGATGCCGTCGCCAATGAGCTTGTCGTCTTCTACCAGTAAAATGCGCATATTTCCTCCTTGATGCCGTCAGTAAACCTTTTGCAAGCGCCTGCTGTACAGTAAAAATAAATAAATTTTCCCCTTAAGAAGTTGTTAAGGTTTACCCTGTTTAATGGATTGTGAAACGACATTAAAGGGAGAGATAAAGATGAAAAAATTCGCTGCAATTGCTGCCATCATGATGATGACCACGGCCCCTGTCTTTGCTGCACAGGGTGGCTTCTCTGGCCCATCTGCGACACAGAATCAGACGCAAACCCAGCAGGGTGGCTTTGTCGATAACAACGCCAACCTCACCACCGCGGCTAAAGTGAAAGACCTGAAGGACGATGCCTGGGTGAAGCTGCGCGGGAACATTACCGAGCGCCTGTCCGATGACCGTTACACCTTCCGCGATGAAAGCGGCACGGTGGTGGTGGAGATCGACCACAAGCGCTGGAACGGCGTGACGGTGACGCCCCAGGATAAAGTCGAACTCCAGGGTAAAATCGATAAAGACTGGAACGAGTTTGAAATCGACGTGAAGCAGGTTATCAAGCTGAACAAATAACCCGGAAAGGGCCGCATGAGCGGCCCTTTTTCTTTGTGACTCAACTCGCCAGATGAGGTAGTATCTGCGGCAATATTGCCTGAAACCCATCGGTTTCTGAGTTGAGGAATCACACGTAATGAGCGATATGGCAGAGCGCCTCGCGCTACATGAATTCACGGAAAACGCCTACCTGAACTACTCCATGTACGTCATCATGGACAGGGCGTTGCCGTTTATCGGGGATGGCCTGAAGCCCGTTCAGCGCCGCATCGTCTATGCGATGTCCGAACTGGGGCTGAACGCTACCGCCAAGTTCAAGAAATCCGCCCGTACCGTCGGCGACGTGCTGGGTAAATACCATCCGCACGGCGACAGCGCCTGCTATGAAGCGATGGTGCTGATGGCCCAGCCGTTCTCTTATCGCTATCCGTTGGTGGATGGCCAGGGGAACTGGGGGGCGCCGGACGATCCGAAATCCTTCGCGGCAATGCGTTATACCGAATCTCGCCTGTCTAAATATGCCGAAGTGCTGTTGGGCGAGCTGGGGCAGGGCACGGTCGACTGGGTGCCAAACTTCGACGGTACGATGCAGGAGCCGAAAATGCTGCCTGCGCGTCTGCCGAACATCCTGCTGAACGGCACGACCGGTATCGCCGTGGGCATGGCGACGGACATTCCGCCGCACAACCTGCGTGAAGTGGCAAAAGCGGCCATCACCCTGATTGAGCAGCCAAAAACCTCGCTGGACGATCTGCTGGATATCGTGCAGGGGCCGGACTATCCGACCGAAGCCGAGATCATCACCTCGCGTGCGGAAATCCGCAAAATCTACCAGAACGGTCGCGGCTCCGTGCGCATGCGCGCGGTGTGGAATAAAGAGGATGGTGCCGTGGTGATCACCGCGCTGCCGCACCAGGTGTCGGGTGCCAAAGTGCTGGAACAGATCGCCACCCAGATGCGCAATAAAAAGCTGCCGATGGTGGACGACCTGCGCGACGAATCGGACCACGAAAACCCGACCCGTCTGGTGATCGTGCCGCGCTCTAACCGCGTGGACATGGAGCAGGTGATGAACCACCTGTTCGCCACTACCGATCTGGAAAAAAGCTACCGCATCAACCTGAACATGATTGGTCTGGACGGTCGTCCGGCGGTGAAAAACCTGCTGGAGATCCTCACCGAATGGCTGGCCTTCCGCCGCGATACGGTGCGCCGCCGTCTGAACCATCGCCTGGAAAAAGTGCTTAAGCGCCTGCATATCCTCGAAGGTTTGCTGGTGGCGTTCCTCAACATTGACGAAGTGATCGAGATCATTCGTACCGAGGACGAACCTAAGCCTGCCCTGATGTCGCGCTTTGGCATCAGCGAAACCCAGGCCGAAGCGATCCTCGAACTGAAATTGCGCCATCTCGCCAGACTGGAAGAGATGAAGATCCGCGGCGAGCAGAACGAACTGGAAAAAGAGCGCGATCAGCTTCAGGCGATTCTGGCGTCCGAGCGCAAGATGAACACCCTGCTTAAGAAAGAGTTGCAGGCCGATGCCGACGCCTTTGGCGACGACCGACGTTCTCCGCTGCACGAGCGCGAAGAGGCGAAGGCGATGAACGAGCACGACATGCTGCCGTCCGAGCCGGTGACCATTGTGCTTTCCCAGAGCGGCTGGGTGCGTAGCGCCAAAGGCCACGATATCGACGCGCCGGGTCTGAGCTACAAATCCGGTGATAGCTTCAAGGCGGCGGTGAAGGGCAAGAGCAACCAGCCGGTGGCGTTTATCGACTCCACGGGCCGCAGCTACGCCATTGACCCGATCACGCTGCCGTCTGCGCGCGGCCAGGGCGAACCGCTAACCGGTAAGCTGACGCTGCCGCCGGGTGCCACGGTTGAGCATATGCTGATGGAAGCCGACGATCAAAAACTGCTGATGGCGTCTGATGCGGGCTACGGCTTTATCTGTACCTTCAACGATCTGGTGTCGCGTAACCGTGCCGGTAAAGCGCTGATTAGCCTGCCGGATAACGCACACGTCATGCCGCCGCTGATCATCGAGAACGAAAGCGACATGCTGCTGGCGATCACCGCTGCCGGACGTATGCTGATGTTCCCGGTCAGCGATTTGCCAGAGCTGTCGAAAGGCAAGGGCAACAAGATCATCAGTATCCCGTCAGCGGAAGCGGCAAAAGGCGAAGATAGCCTCGCGCATCTCTTCCTGCTGCCGCCGCAGAGCACGCTGACCATTCATGTCGGCAAGCGTAAAATCAAACTGCGTCCGGAAGAGTTGCAGAAGGTGGTGGGTGAGCGCGGACGTCGCGGCTCACTGATGCGCGGCCTCCAGCGAATCGACCGCGTGGAGATTGACTCGCCGGCGCGCAGCAAAGCGGACGACAGCGAAGAGTAACCTGTTTCATCCCCCTCTTTCCGGAGGGGGAATTACCATAAAATTTCCCGTAAAAACGTTGTTAATTCGTGCGTTGCGATTAACAATACGCGCTCGTAATAAAGTCCTTACCTGGCCACAGGTGAAGTATAATTGTCAGCTGTCAGGGCTTCAGAGGTCGCTATGCTATACATTGTTCGTCTCATTCTTACCGTTATTTATTGCATTCTGGTCTGTATTTTCGGATCGATTTATTGCCTGTTCAGCCCGCGTAACCCAAAGCATGTCGCGACGTTTGGCCACATGTTTGGTCGTCTTGCGCCGCTGTTTGGCCTGAAGGTTGAAAAGCGTCTGCCTGAAGGGGCGGAGAATTTCGGTAACGCCATCTATATCGCTAACCATCAGAACAACTACGATATGGTGACGGCCTCAAATATTGTTCTTCCGCCGACCGTAACCGTGGGCAAAAAAAGCCTGCTGTGGATCCCCTTTTTCGGCCAGCTGTACTGGCTCACCGGTAACTTGCTGATTGACCGCAACAACCGCGCCAAAGCGCATGGCACTATTGCGGAAGTGGTGGATCAGTTTAAAAAGCGCCGGATTTCCATCTGGATGTTCCCGGAAGGGACGCGCAGCCGTGGTCGCGGCCTGCTGCCGTTCAAGACCGGCGCGTTTCATGCTGCAATTGCGGCTGGCGTTCCAATTATTCCCGTGTGTGTTTCCAATACATCGAATAAGATTAATCTTAACCGTCTGAATAACGGACTGGTCATTGTCGAAATGCTGCCGCCGGTAGATACCTCTAAATACGGTAAAGACCAGGTGCGCGAGCTGGCCACGCACTGCCGCGAGCTGATGGCTCAGCATATTGCGCAGCTCGATAAAGAAGTTGCAGAGCGAGAAGCCGCCGGTAAGATTTAACCCGGTGTCGTGTAAGGGAAAACGAATTCCCGCGTTGTTAGTCGTTTCAGATGGAGCTTATATGTCACTCAGTCGGCGTCAGTTTATTCAGGCTTCGGGTATCGCCCTTTGTGCGGGTGCGATACCGCGGACAGCCAGCGCCGCCGGGCAGCAACAGCCGCTGCCTATTCCGCCGTTGATTGAATCCCGTCGCGGGCAGCCGCTATTCCTCACGCTTCAGCGTAGCCACTGGTCCTTTACCCAGGGAACGCGCGCGCAGGTATGGGGCATTAACGGACGCTACCTCGGGCCGACCATTCGCGTGTGGAATGGCGATGACGTTAAGCTCATCTACAGTAACCGTACGACGGAAAATGTCGCGATGACCGTCAGTGGTTTGCAGGTGCCGGGGCCGCTGATTGGCGGCGCGGCACGCATGATGTCGCCGAATGCCGACTGGGCGCCCGTCCTCCCGATTCGTCAGAGCGCGGCGACATTGTGGTATCACGCCAATACCCCGAACCGCACCGCCCAGCAGGTCTACAACGGCCTGGCCGGAATGTGGCTGATTGAAGATGAGGTCAGTAAAACGCTGCCGATCCCGAATCACTACGGCGTCGATGATTTCCCGATCATTATTCAGGATAAGCGACTGGATAACTTTGGTACCCCGGAGTACAGCGAGCCGGGCAGCGGTGGCTTTGTGGGCGATACGCTGCTGGTTAACGGCGCGCAAAGCCCGTATGTCGAAGTGTCTCGTGGCTGGGTGCGCCTGCGTCTGCTTAATGCCTCTAACTCGCGCCGCTACCAGTTGCAGATGAGCGACGGCCGCGCGTTGCACGTGATTTCAGGCGATCAGGGGTTATTACCTGCGCCGGTGTCGGTGAAGCAGCTGGCGCTGGCGCCAGGCGAACGTCGTGAAATCCTCGTGGATATGACCAACGGGGATGAAGTGTCCGTGACCTGCGGCGAAGCGGCAAGCATTGTTGACCGTATTCGCGGCTTCTTTGAACCGTCGAGCGTGCTGGTCTCCACGCTGGTGCTGACGCTGCGCCCGACCGGCCTGTTGCCGCTGGTGACCGACAGCCTGCCGATGCGCCTGCTGCCGCAGGAAATTGTGACCGGCCCGGCAGTACGCAGTCGCGATATCAGCCTTGGCGACGATCCGGGCATCAACGGCGCGCTGTGGGACGTAAACCGTATTGATATCACCGCCCAGCAGGGAACCTGGGAGCGCTGGACCGTCCGCTCGGAGATGCCGCAGTCGTTCCATATTGAAGGGGTGTCATTCCTGATCCGCAACGTCAACGGGGCGATGCCGTTCCCGGAAGACAGGGGCTGGAAAGATACCGTCTGGGTGGATGGCCAGGTCGAACTGCTCGTCTACTATGGCCAGCCTTCCTGGCCGCACTTCCCGTTCCTGTTCCACAGCCAGACCCTGGAGATGATGGACAGGGGATCGGTAGGGCAGATGCTGGTGAATCCGGCACCGTAAAACACTTTCTCCCTCTCCCTGTGGGAGAGGGTTGGGGTGAGGGCAACAGCCCGCACAATACCCCTTCATTTCCCCCGGTAAACCAGCGTATAATCCCGCTCCTTTTGTCTATTTTTTCTTCGGAAACATTATGAGCGCTATTTCCCTGATCCAGCCGGATCGCGACCTCTTCTCCTGGCCCCAGTACTGGGCAGCCTGCTTTGGACCGGCGCCGTTCCTGCCGATGTCCCGGGAAGAGATGGATCAACTGGGCTGGGACAGCTGCGATATCATTCTGGTGACGGGCGATGCGTATGTCGATCACCCGAGCTTTGGCATGGCGATCTGTGGCCGTATGCTTGAAGCCCAGGGCTTCCGCGTGGGGATCATCTCCCAGCCTGACTGGAACAGCAAAGACGACTTTATGCGTCTGGGCAAGCCGAACCTGTTCTTCGGCGTGACCGCAGGCAACATGGACTCCATGATCAACCGCTACACCGCCGACCGTAAGCTGCGCCATGACGACGCTTATACGGCTGACAACGTGGCGGGTAAACGTCCCGACCGCGCGACCCTCGTCTACACCCAGCGATGCAAAGAAGCATGGAAAGACGTGCCGGTGATCCTGGGCGGCATCGAAGCGAGCCTGCGCCGTACCGCACACTATGACTACTGGTCCGACACCGTACGCCGTTCGGTGCTGGTGGATTCGAAAGCCGACATGCTGATCTTCGGTAACGGTGAGCGTCCGCTGGTAGAGGTGGCACACCGTCTGGCTCAGGGCGAAGCGGTCAGCGAGATCCGCGACGTGCGCAACACCGCGATCATGGTGAAAGAGGCGCTGCCGGGCTGGAGCGGGGTGGATTCCCGCATTATCGATATGCCGGGCAAAATCGATCCTATCCCGCATCCGTACGGTGACGATTTGCCGTGCGCGGATAACAAACCGGTTGAGCCGAAAAAAGCGGAAGCAAAGGCCGTGGTGGTGCAGCCGCCGCGTCCGAAGCCGTGGGAAAAAACCTATGTGCTGCTGCCGTCCTACGAAAAAGTAAAAAGCGATAAAGTACTCTACGCCCACGCGTCGCGCATCTTACACCATGAAACCAACCCTGGCTGCGCGCGAGCGCTGATGCAAAAGCACGGCGAGCGCTATATCTGGGTTAACCCGCCGGCGATCCCGCTCTCTACCGAAGAGATGGACAGCGTGTTTGCTCTGCCGTACAAGCGTGTACCGCATCCGTCATATGGCAGCAGCCGCATTCCGGCGTACGAGATGATTCGTTTCTCGATCAACATCATGCGCGGCTGCTTCGGCGGGTGCTCCTTCTGTTCAATCACCGAACACGAAGGCCGTATTATTCAGAGCCGTTCCGAAGAGTCGATTGTTAACGAGATCGAAGCCATTCGCGACACGGTGCCGGGCTTTACCGGTGTGATCTCCGATCTGGGTGGTCCAACGGCCAACATGTACATGCTGCGCTGTAAATCGCCGCGCGCCGAGCAGACCTGCCGTCGTCTCTCCTGCGTTTATCCGAGCATTTGCGAGCATATGGACACCAACCACGAGCCGACGATCAACCTTTACCGTCGCGCCCGTGACCTGAAAGGCATCAAGAAGATCCTGATCGCCTCCGGCGTGCGTTACGACATTGCGGTGGAAGATCCGCGCTACATCAAAGAGCTGGCGACGCACCACGTTGGCGGTTATCTGAAGATCGCCCCGGAGCACACCGAAGAAGGCCCGCTGTCCAAAATGATGAAGCCGGGCATGGGCAGCTATGACCGCTTTAAACAGCTGTTTGATACCTATTCAAAACAGGCGGGGAAAGAGCAGTATCTGATCCCATACTTCATCTCCGCACACCCCGGCACCCGTGATGAAGACATGGTGAACCTGGCGCTGTGGCTGAAGCAGCGTCGATTCCGTCTGGATCAGGTGCAGAACTTCTACCCGTCGCCGCTCGCCAACTCGACGACCATGTATTACACCGGCAAAAACCCGCTGAGTAAGATTGGTTATAAGAGCGAAGACGTGGTGGTGCCGAAAGGGGATAAACAGCGCCGTCTGCATAAAGCGCTGCTGCGCTATCACGATCCGAAAAACTGGCCGCTGATCCGTCAGGCGCTGGAAGAGATGGGGAAAAAGCACCTGATCGGCTCGCGTCGTGATTGCCTGGTGCCTGCGCCAACGCTGGAAGAGATGCGCGAAGCGCGCCGCCAGAACCGCAACACGCGCCCGGCGCTGACCAAACATACCCCGATTGCGCATCAGCGTTCGAATGGTGTTGCGGGAACGAAGAAGAACGTAAAACGTAAGACCGGTTAAACCTGTAACAATGCCCGGTGGCGCTGCGCTTACCGGGTCTACAGGTCTAACCCTCTCCCCGCCGGGGAGAGGGCAGGGTGAGGGGATTACCCGCCAAACTGATCCGGGTCCGGCCCAAGCCGCTTGCCCTGATCCAGCTTCGCAATTTCACCCAGCTCGTCTTTATCCAGGCGGAAATCCCAGACGTCGAAGTTCTCGGCGATACGCGATGGCGTGACCGATTTCGGGATCACCACCAGACCGCTATCCAGATGCCAGCGAATGACGATCTGCGCCGGGGTTTTACCGTACTTATCCGCCAGTTCACGGATGATTTTCTGGTCAAACACCCCTTCGCCGCCCTGGGCCAGCGGGCTCCAGGATTCGGTCTGGATCTTGTGCGTGGCGTTCCATGAATGAAGCTGGCGCTGCTGCATCAGCGGGTGCAGCTCAATCTGGTTAATCACCGGCGCGACGCCCGTTTCATCAATCAGGCGTTGCAGATGATGAACCTGGAAATTACAGACGCCGATGCTTTTTATCAGCCCCTCTTTTTGCAGTTCAATCATCCCTTTCCAGGCATCAACGTAATGGTCGATAGCCGGTACCGGCCAGTGCATGAGATAAAGATCGACGAAATCGAGCTGGAGTTTCTCCAGACTCTCCTGCAACGCTTCGCGGGGACGCTTTTGATCGTCGTTCCACAGCTTGGTGGTGATGAAAAGCTCATCCCGGGGAACGCCGGCGCTGGCAAGCGCTTTTCCCACGCCGTCCTCGTTTTTATAGGCGGCGGCGGTATCGATGGACCGATAGCCGACTTCCAGGGCTTTATGAATGGCGGAGACGACCTCGTCGTTACCGGCTTTCCATACACCTAGCCCCAGCTGGGGCATCACGTTGCCGTCCTGTAGCTTGATTACGGTTTGGTTTGCCATTTTTCCTCCTTCAGGTGCTCATCGCCGGAGGGAACCTCCGACGATGTGATGTGCATTAAGTCTGGACGAAATGTCAAAAAACGAAAGTCAGGATCCTAAAAACGCTTAGCGTGCCGCTTCGTAAATACGACGGCTGACGTCAAGGGTGATGTCGCCATGCTCGCCGATCTGCGTCATACCGTGTGCTTCCAGTTTCGCCAGCAGGGCAGGGATGGAGCTGCCGTCCAGGCCGTAGCCAGAGAGACGCGTTGGCACGCTCAGGCTTTCAAAGAAGTGACGGGTGGCTTCAATCGCGGCATCGATACGCGCATCGTCGGAACCGTCGGTGATGTTCCACACGCGTTCGGCGTACTGGAGCAGTTTGGCGCGTTTAGCGTCACGTTTTTCGTTCCACAGCGCAGGCAGAACCACCGCCAGCGTCTGGGCGTGATCCAGGCCGTGCATCGCCGTCAGCTCGTGGCCGAGCATGTGGGTAGCCCAGTCCTGCGGCACGCCTGCGCCGATCAGGCCGTTCAGCGCCTGGGTGGCTGCCCACATCACGTTGGCACGCACGTCGTAGTTTTCAGGCTCTTTCAGCGCTTTCGGACCTTCTTCAATCAGCGTCAGCAGAATGCCTTCCGCGAAACGATCCTGAATTTTGGCGTTTACCGGGTAAGTAACGTACTGCTCAACGGTGTGAACAAAGGCGTCGACCACGCCGTTCGCCACCTGACGCGCAGGCAGGGTATAGGTGTAAACCGGATCGAGGATCGCGAACACGGGCTGAACGTGTTCGTTCATAAAGGCCTGCTTGTCACCGGTGGTTTTACGGGAGATGACCGCGCCTTTGTTGGACTCTGATCCGGTGGCCGGCAGCGTCAGCACGGAGCCCATCGGGATCGCACTGCTGATGTCGCTGCCGCCCGTTTCCAGAATATGCCACGGGTCGATGCCGTCAGCATAATGGGCCGCCGCCGCGATGAATTTGGTGCCGTCCAGCACGGAACCTCCGCCCACCGCCAGCAGGAAGGTGATCTGCTCCTCGCTGGCGATTTTTACCGCGTTCATCAGTGTTTCATAAGACGGGTTAGGCTCGATACCGCCGAACTCGCGCACGTCCAGACCTTCCAGAGCGCTGTACACCTGATCCAGTACGCCGGTTTTTTTCACGCTGCCGCCGCCGTAGGTAATCAGGACGCGGGCGTCCGTCGGGATTTGCGCGCGCAGGTCAGCGATAGCGTTTTTACCAAACAGAATGCGGGTTGGGGTATGAAGATTAAAGTTGTTCATGGCTTGTTCCCTGTAGTGGGTAAAAAATCGTGGTGGCGCAGAAGGCAACCTGATGCTGCTCATTGTGGCGGGCAGGCGCTATCCTCTCAATGCACATTCCTGCCGATGTCTTGCCCATTTCTACAGCGCGCTGGAGAAACGGTAAGAAAATGCGCACACTGTCAGCGTCGGAAACCGTACCCGGAGTAACTGAAAATGAACCGTGATGCCATCTGCCGCCAGCTAACGTCGCAGATTAAAACACTGATTGATAACGGAAATGATTCGGCTGAGCTGTTGCCGGATATTCGATTGCTCTACGGTACCCAGCCCGGCACGCGCACCCCGGTGATGTATCAGCCCGGCATCGTGTTTCTCTTTTCTGGCCATAAGATTGGCTATATCAATGAGCGCGTGTTCCGTTACGACACCAATGAATATCTGCTTCTGACAGTACCTTTACCCTTCGAATGTGAAACTTTCGCGACAGAGGAGGTGCCGCTGGCCGGGATCCGCGTCAACGTCGACATCCTCCAGTTGCAGGAGCTGCTGATGGATATTGGGGAGGACGAACTTTTCCGGCCGTCGATGGCGGCAAGCGGTATCAACTCCGCGACCCTATCGGAGGAAATTCTCTGCGCGATTGAACGCCTGTTAGACGTGATGGAAAGGCCGCT
This sequence comes from Enterobacter sp. JJBC, assembly GCF_036936505.1. Taxonomy (NCBI): domain Bacteria; kingdom Pseudomonadati; phylum Pseudomonadota; class Gammaproteobacteria; order Enterobacterales; family Enterobacteriaceae; genus Enterobacter; species Enterobacter sp. JJBC. Next base: position 4,102,806 of record NZ_CP136935.1, on the reverse strand, counting down.
GGATGTGCGTATTCTCGGGAAGCAGATTATCCGCGAAATTCTTTACCATGTGCTGCTCGGGCCGGGCGGCGGGGCGCTGCTGGCGCTGGTAAGCCGCCAGACGCACTTTAGCCTGATTAGCCGCGTGCTGAAGCGCATTGAGAGCCAGTACACGGAAAACCTCAGCGTTGACCAGCTGGCGGCGGAAGCCAACATGAGCGTCTCGGCGTTTCACCATAACTTTAAATCCGTCACCAGCACGTCGCCGTTGCAGTATCTCAAAACCTACCGTCTGCATAAGGCGCGCATGCTGATGATCCACGACGGCATGAAGGCCAGCGCCGCGGCGATGCGGGTTGGGTATGAAAGCGCCTCGCAGTTTAGTCGGGAGTTTAAGCGCTACTTCGGCGTCACGCCGGGGGAAGATGCGTCGCGCATCAGAACGATGCAGGGCGCTTAGGCTTTTGATTCTCTCCCCGCGGGAAGAGAATCAGGATGGGGTATCAGGCGCTGCAATACTTCTTCTTAATCACCACCGCGATTGTGCCGACCAGGCCCGCAACCAGCAGGAAGATCGGCAGCACCATCAGGAACGTCATCACCTGGTCTTCATGGCGCTTAACAAACGGGATCATGTTCAGCGCGTAGCCGAGCGTGGTGACCACGCCCACCCAGAGCAGAGCGCTCAGCCAGTTGAAGAACTGGAAGCGGCGGTTAGGGAGGCCTGAAATACCCGCCATGGTAGGCAACAGGGTGCGAACAAACGCCAGAAAACGCCCGGCAAGTAACGCCAGCAGGCCGTGGCGGTCAAACATGCAGGTGGCGCGCTGGTGATATTTATGCGGCAGCTGTGCCAGCCAGCCTTTCACCACGCGGGTGTTTCCAAGCCAGCGCCCTTGCAGGTAGCTCAGCCAACAGCCGAGACTGGCCGCAGAAGTGAGGATCACCATTGTCGGTGCGAAGTCCATCACGCCCTTGCCGATTAACGCCCCTGCGAGCAGGAGCAGGCTGTCGCCGGGTAAAAATGAGGCTGGCAGTAGTCCATTCTCCAGAAACAGCGTCGCGAACATCACGAAATAGACAATCCCGACGACATGCGGGTCCGCCAGCGCGGCAAAATCGTGTTGCCAGAGCGCCGTGATGATATTTTGAATAACAGCCATGGACTTTCCTGTGGAACAGCAGATATAACGCTATTGTACTCCCAATTTTGCCTGTCGGGGTTGATCGCAGGCGCATCTCATACAGACTTTTCTGCTTGCGGTGTTCAGAATTGCGTCCGGGGAGTACATTTCAGTCAGCACTTTACACGATGCGCTCAAATCCTGCCGATAAATCCGCAATTAAATCGTCCACATTTTCCAGCCCGATATGCAGGCGGATTAAGGTCCCTTCGAAGTCCACCTCGCCGCCCGGGCGCAGGGCCGCAATCTGCTCCGGCTGGTTGGGCAGGATCAGCGATTCAAACCCACCCCATGAATAGGCCATGCTGAAGAGGGTAAAGTTATCCAGATAGCTTGCCAGTTCGGCGTCATTCAGGCGCTTTTTAAGTACAAATGAGAACAACCCGCTGCTGCCCGTAAAGTCACGTTGCCAGTATTCATGGCCTTTGCTGCCCGGCAGCGCCGGATGGTTAACGCGCTCCACCTGCGGATGCAGCGCCAGCCACTGTGCAATTTGCAGGCTGCTTTCGTGATGCTGACGCAGACGCACGCCGAGCGTACGGATGCCCCGGCTGGTCATGTAGGCGGTATCGGCATCCACCATCTGGCCCATCAGGTAGGCGTTTTCACGCAATTGATCCCAGCAACGGGCGTTAGATACCGCCGTACCGATCATGCCGTCGGAATGGCCAATCAGGTATTTGGTCGCCGCCTGAATGGAGATATCGATGTCAAATTCCAGGGCTTTAAACAGCACACCTGCCGCCCAGGTGTTGTCGATCATGATGATCGCTTCCGGCGCTATGCTGCGCACCGCCTTCACGATGGCCGGGACGTCATGCACTTCCATGGTGATGGAGCCGGGAGATTCCAGGAACACAACGCGCGTGTTGGGCTGAATAAGCCCGGCAATACCGGCCCCAATCAGCGGATCGAACCAGCTGGTGGTGACGCCGAGCTTGCTGAGTATTTTGGTGCAGAAGTCCTGGCTTGGCTCGTAAGCGGTATTGGTCATCAGGACGTGGTCACCCTGTTCCACAAACGCCAGAATGGTATTGGCGACCGCCGCCGCGCCGCACGGGAACAGCGCGCAGCCCGCGCCGCCCTCCAGTTCGCACATGGCTTCCTGCAACGAGAAATGGGTTAACGTGCCACGACGACCGTAAAACAGCCCGCCCTTCGCGCGATTACGCGTAGCGATTTTTTTATCTTCAACGGTATCAAACACCAGCGAGGAGGCGCGCTGGATCACACTGTTGACCGAGCCCTGAGTGTATTTCTTACTGCGTCCTGCCTGCACCAGCGTGGTCTCAAGCTGCTTTTTAGTCATGTTCGCTAACCCTATTTTTATACGTCTGGACGTCCAGACTACCACGATTGTCAGAATGTGCATCCGGATGCTTATCGAATAAGCAGAAAATATTATCAAAAATTCGCATAAGAAATTTTTACTGCGTAAGCGCAAGGAAAGTGAGCGAAAATTACGGCACTATGTAAATACTAATGAGAACTACTATCAATTCGACGACGTTTTGATATTATTACGTTCAGATTTTGTGATTTGCGTCCTGGAGATACAGAGTGGGTAATAATTTGATGCAGACGGATCTCTCCGTTTGGGGCATGTATCAACATGCTGACATCGTAGTTAAGATTGTGATGATCGGCCTGATTCTGGCGTCCGTGATCACCTGGGCTATCTTCTTCAGCAAGAGCGCCGAACTTCTTTCACAAAAACGCCGCCTCAAGCGTGAGCAGAAGCAGCTGGCGGAAGCCCGTTCTCTGGATCAGGCTTCTGATATCACCTCATCCTTCCATGCGAAAAGCCTGACTACCCTGTTAGTGAACGAAGCGCAGAACGAGCTGGAACTCTCCGCAGGCAGTGAAGATAACGAAGGCATTAAAGAGCGTACCGGCTTCCGTCTGGAGCGTCGCGTTGCGGCCGTGGGTCGTCATATGGGCCGCGGTAACGGCTACCTGGCGACTATCGGCGCTATCTCCCCGTTCGTCGGCCTGTTCGGTACCGTCTGGGGCATCATGAACAGCTTTATCGGTATCGCCCAGACGCAGACCACTAACCTTGCGGTCGTCGCGCCGGGTATCGCAGAAGCGCTGCTGGCAACGGCTATCGGTCTGGTTGCCGCTATCCCGGCGGTTGTTATCTATAACATCTTCGCGCGCATGATTGGCAGTTACAAAGCCACACTGGGTGACGTTGCCGCGCAGGTTCTGCTGCTGCAAAGCCGCGATCTGGACCTGAACGCCAGCGCCGTTAAACCGGTTCATGCGGCGTCCAAACTGCGCGTAGGTTGATTGTATGGCAATGCGTCTTAATGAAAATCTGGACGATAACGGTGAAATGCATGAGATCAACGTGACGCCGTTTATCGACGTCATGCTGGTTCTGCTGATTATCTTTATGGTTGCCGCACCGCTGGCGACGGTGGACGTGAAGGTGAATCTGCCTGCGTCCTCCAGCCAGCCGCAGCCGCGTCCGGAAAAGCCTATCTACCTGTCCGTGAAGGCCGATAAGTCCATGTTCCTGGGCAACGATCCGGTAACGGATGCCTCGGTTATTCCGGCGCTGGACCAGCTCACCGGCGGCAAGAAAGACACCACCGTCTTCTTCCGCGCGGATAAAACCGTCGATTATGAAACCATGATGAAGGTAATGGACACGCTGCATCAGGCGGGATACCTGAAGATTGGTCTGGTCGGCGAAGAGAAAGCGGCCGCGAAGTAAAACGAAGGCTCTTGCAGCCTTGCCTGCCGGGTGGCGGCGTCGCCTTACCCGGCCTGCATTCCGCAACAATCATTGTTGTCTCACTCTGAAGGCGCCGTCGGCGCCTCTTCATCAAGCGCCACACAGGTCACGTTTGATGTACGGTAATTGCCTTCCGAGAGTTTACGGGTCAGGCGCAGGGTGGCTGTCTCGCGTGCCAGCAGGTACTGATAGTTCGCCTCCAGTCGCCCGAGGATCTTCTCTTTAAGCTCAGGACGCTGTTCAATAATGGCGTTCATCACCGCGCCGTATATCTCCTCCTTGGCCTGCAAGGCGTAAATCTCCCGACGGTTCTGCCATTTCAGGCGTACCAGCGTGGCCGGAATCGAAACCAAATCCTGCGTAATTCGCGTCATCTCGTCATTTTTTATCTTTTTCAGGGCGTCGAGATTCTGCTTTAAGATAAATTCATCGCTTTTTTTATCATCTAAAGTCAAATAAACGTTATTACCGCTATCATCATTCACGTTAATCTTCCCCCAGGTTATAAAAAATGGGATTGTTTTTTTCACGCGTAATTAAATTAAGCCAAATTTCATTGCCGGCTTCATTTATTTGCTGCGTTTTCTCGACCATTATTTGACTTAGCGTCTGGGCGTCTATTTCCCCTTCGGCCTGTAAATCATTCAGCAGATGAACTAAGGCTTCAATCTTGATCGCGCGAAATAAACGCTCTTTTAAATGGCGATCGTGCTCTTCCAGCACCATATTACGGGATTTGCCAGTGCGTGAAACACCAATTAATATGTCGGCTTCATAGTCGGAGAGTTTTCTTTTTCCTTGAGTGAAATTCGCCTCTTTATCTGCTTCCGTCGAAGGCTGTTCCACAGGCGTAATGTGGTACTTTGCCGGGACAAGATTGTCGGGCAGCATTTTAATTTCCTTTAATTTCAAAAGGGTGGGGTTGGAAAAAGGGTGAGATTCGTTGACAATATCATGAGGCAATTTTAAAATCAAAAAAAATGGAGCCTACCCATGAACAGCATTTTCTTCACGGTCATAACGTTACTATTACTGACCGCTGGCGTGCTTTTATTGATGCAAGAGTTCAATAAAACGAAAGTGTCAAAAGACGTCAGTGAACCGCCGCAGCCTGAATTGATGTCGAAAGAGGAGGGGGAAGATCATTTCTCCGTATTGATGAACGCCGTGACACCGGTCTGGTACTGGCGAGTAAATCACGAATATATCGATTTCCTCCATGCGACAATTAAGCGAATGAAAATGGCCGAAATTAATGATACGCCCGGCCTGTTCGACGCGCAGCGCCGCTGTAGCGACCTTAATTCGGCGGTTTATAAATATTACGACAATATCAAAAAGCGCTGTCTGAATGGCGAGAAGGTGTCGTACTCCGATTTAGATGTATTAAATCTGCGCCAGTGTTTTCGCGAGTTTAGCCTGGAAGCCTACCCGGAACTGGTCGCGCTGGTCTGGCCGGAGTATGCGCGTCCGGATGTAGATCCCAACGAGGTATAGTTGAGATATACTCAGCGCTGGTTTCGTTTGCAGACAGGATTTTATGGAACGCTTCTTTGAAAACGCAATGTATGCCTCTCGCTGGCTGCTCGCACCCGTCTATTTTGGTCTCTCCCTGGCGCTGGTCGCCCTGACGATTAAGTTCTTTCAGGAGATATTCCACGTCCTGCCAAACATTTTCTCCGTGGCAGAAGCCGATTTGATTCTGGTTCTACTGTCGCTGGTAGATATGACGTTGGTGGGAGGATTACTGGTGATGGTGATGTTCTCCGGTTATGAGAATTTCGTCTCTCAGCTTGATATCGCCGAGCACAAAGAAAAGCTCAGCTGGCTGGGGAAAATGGACGCCTCATCGCTGAAGAATAAAGTCGCGGCGTCGATTGTTGCAATTTCGTCGATTCACCTGTTACGCGTCTTTATGGACGCGAAAAACGTCCCGGATAATAAGCTGATGTGGTATGTGATTATCCACCTGACGTTTGTGCTGTCGGCGTTTGTGATGGGGTATCTGGATAAGATCAGTAAGAAATAAATTCACCACGCCCCCTCTCCCTGTGGGAGAGGGGGCGTGGTAAGGGCAGCAGGCCGCACTATTTATCCGACGACGCCTGCCACAAATTCAGCTCACCATCCGCAACGTGCTGGTCAATCCGCATCAGTTCATCTTCGCTAAAGCGCAGGTTATTCAGCGCCTGAACGTTCTCTTCCAGCTGCTCCGGGCGGCTCGCGCCAATCAGTACCGACGTTACACGCTCATCTTTCAACAACCAGCTTAGCGCCATCTGCGCCATCGTCTGCCCGCGCGCGTGCGCCATCTCGTTCAGCAGACGAAGGCTGCTCAGGTTGGCTTCCGTCAGCATTTTCTCCGTCAGGCCGCGCACTTTTTTCCCTTCGCGCTGCATACGTGAACCGTCCGGAATGCCGTTCAGGTATTTTCCGGTGAGCAGGCCCTGTGCCAGCGGGGTAAAGGCGATACAGCCCGTTCCGTTTTTCTCCAGCGCGTCCAGCAGGCCGGTCTTGTCGACCCAGCGGTTAAGCAGGTTGTAAGACGGCTGGTGGATCAAAAGCGGGATCTTCCACTCGCGCAGCAATTTGGTCATCGCCGCCGTGCGTTCCGTGGAGTAAGACGAAATGCCGACATACAGCGCTTTTCCGCTCTGCACCGCGTGTGCCAGCGCGGCGGCGGTCTCTTCCATCGGCGTGTTTTCGTCTACGCGGTGAGAATAGAAAATATCCACATACTCCACACCCATGCGGTTCAGGCTCTGGTCGAGGCTGGCGAGCAGGTACTTACGTGAACCGCCCGAACCATACGGTCCTGGCCACATGTCGTAGCCCGCTTTGGTGGAGATGATCAGCTCGTCACGATACCCGGCAAAATCCTCCCGCAGCAGACGGCCAAAATTCTCTTCAGCGCTGCCCGGAGGGGGGCCGTAGTTGTTGGCAAGATCAAAGTGGGTAATGCCGAGATCGAAGGCCTTACGCAGCAGCGCGCGCTGGGAATCGAGCGGCTGAACGTGACCGAAGCTGTGCCACAGGCCCAGCGACAGTGCCGGTAAGCGCAGGCCGCTTTTGCCGCAGTATCGGTACTGCATGTTTTCGTATCGGCCGGTGTAAGGGTGCCAGGACATGATGTCTCCTTTCTTGTCGGTGAATTTTCGAAACAACGTTTTCATTCTATGCCGACTCGATAACGAAAAAAGTATATTTTCTACAGTATCTGCCGATAACGAGGGGAGTACTCGCCTCTGGGCGAATTCACCCTCACGGCAAGGAATACTCAATGAAGATGCTTCGTAATTTCACCATCCGTTTCGTCATGCTGACGATACTGGGGATCTTTTGTGTCATGTGGGCAGGCGTGGGGCTTTACAGCACCTGGTCTCTGTCTCGTGTTTCTGATGGTAATGACGTTGACCGCCAGCTGGTCCGGCAAATGACGGTGCTGAGCCAGGGCAACGATCAGTATTTCCGTTTCGTCACCCGCCTGAGCCGGGCAATGGAAGTTAAAGCGGCGGGCGGCACGCCGGACCTGGCTCCTGCTCAGCAGGCGCTGGATAACATGAGTAAAAAGCTGGCAGAGATGAAAGCTATCTCCCCGGGCCCGATGGATGAAAAGGTGTCTGCGCAGGTGATTTCCACCTGGCAGGCGCTGCTCGATCAGGGCGTTACACCGCAGATGGCGCAGGCGAAGCAGGCGACGCTCGAAGGCTATCGTCAGCATTCCAACAACGTCACGCCGCCGCTAAGCCGTGCATTCGGGTCAGCGGCTGAGAACTTTAACAATACCGCGGCGAAGGCGCTCGACAGCACGCGCGTGGTGGTCGACGGCCTCACCAGCATGACCCGGACGGTAATTATCACCGCCACGATCGTGGGTCTGCTGATCCTGCTTTTCACCGACCGCTACCTGGTGGCGATACTGGTAAAACCGCTGGATCGTATCCGTCAGCAGTTCCGCCAGATTGCGCAGGGCGACCTCAGCCAGCCGATTGAATCTTTGGGCCGCAACTGCGTGGGGCAACTGGTACCGCTGCTGAGTGCAATGCAGGACAGCCTGCGGGAGGCGGTCAGCACGATTCGTTCCGGCAGCGAGAATATCTGGCGCGGGGCAACGGAGATCTCCAGCGGGAATAACGATCTTTCTTCGCGTACCGAAGAGCAGGCCGCCGCGCTGGAAGAGACCGCGGCCAGCATGGAGCAGCTTACCGCAACGGTGAAGCTGAACGCCGAAAGCGCGCGCCAGGCCAGCCAGCTTGCGGATGTCGCCTCCAGCACGGCCAGCCGCGGCGGGTCGCTGGTGGAAGATGTGGTTACGACCATGAGCGGCATTTCGGACAGCTCGAAAAAAATCGCTGAAATCACCACCGTTATCAACAGCATCGCTTTCCAGACTAATATTCTGGCGCTGAACGCCGCGGTGGAAGCCGCCCGGGCCGGGGAGCAGGGGCGAGGCTTTGCGGTCGTGGCGGGTGAGGTACGTAATCTGGCCAGCCGCAGCGCGAATGCGGCCAAAGAGATCGAAGGGCTGATTGCGGATTCCGTTGCCCGCGTGGAGCAGGGAGCGCAGCTGGTGAACGATACCGGCACCACGATGGAAGCAATCCTGCGCGACGTGACGGAAGTGACCGTCATTATGAAGCAGATCGCCACCGCGTCAGAGGAGCAGAGCAAAGAAATTTCTCAGGTCGGCGTTGCCATCACGCAGATGGACGGCGTGACCCAGCAGAACGCCTCGCTGGTGGAGCAGGTTTCCGCCGCCGCCGCCGCACTGGAACGGCAGACCGAAGAACTCCAGCGTTCAGTGCAGAAATTCCGTCTCACCGCGTAACCTCATCGTGTCAGGCCGTCTCTGGCGGCCTGACGTTTATCGCTCTGAATAATCTGTGTTACCTGCGACAGCTGACCAATTTTCACTTCGCTTGCCCGCATAAATTTACTTTTGTCGATCAGTAGCAGCGACTGGCTGGCGCGGTTTAACAGCAGCGCCTTAAAGCCCGCGTTGTGCTCGGACGGATCCCAGAGAACGCCATGCTCATCGACCCCTTCACACGAGAAGATAAACAGATCGATCTCCAGCCCTTTTAGCTGCGTCACCAGCGCCGGATTAACATAGCAGCGATACTTACGCTCAAGGGTTCCGCCGGAGCAGATAAGCGTGATCCGCTCGCGCTTTGCCATCTCGTGGCAGACAGGCAGGCTGTTGGTAAATACGATGAGGTCGATGTCCGGCAACTGGCGCGCCAGATGAAAGCAGGTTGAGCTGGCGTCGAGGGCGATGGTCATCCCTTCGCTGATCCAGCCCAGCGCGTGGCGGGCAATATCGGCTTTGTCGGCATAATGGCTTTTCAGGCGTGCGCCAAAGGGTTCACCGCTGTCGCGGCTGTCCGGGTGAATCAGACGCGCGCGCCCGTGCTGGCGCAGAAGCTTCCCCTGCTGCTGCAACGACTTCAGATCCCGGCGGATCGTCTCTTTGCTGACGGAGAGCTTTTCAGCCAGCACCTCGGTAGTCAGCCAGTCGCTTTGACTCAGCAGGGTGATAAGGCTCTGCTGTCGGGTCGCTTTTAGCGTCTGGTCTGACATACGAGGCTCCTTGCGCACGCGTGCTGACGCATTTTTCTCATCGCGGAAGAAGGGCGGCGAACCGCCCGGTCATGGATCAACCCTGACGTTTATCTTCCGTCTGGGTATCGAAGTCGCTTGCTGAATGACGCTCATGCAACTGCTCGTTCAGCTCGCCGTTGGTACGGTTAACAATGCGCCCGCGTTTCACGGCCGGACGATTCGCCACATCTTTTGCCCAGCGCTGCACGTTGGTGTACTTCCCGGCATCCAGGAACTCGGCGGCGTTATAGACGCTGCCCAGCGCCACGCAGCCAAACCATGGCCAGACTGCCATATCCGCAATGGTATATTCCTCACCCGCTACGTAACGACCGCGCGCCAGCTGTTTGTCCAGCACGTCGAACAGGCGTTTAGCTTCCATGGTGAAGCGATCGATAGCGTACTCAATCTTCACTGGCGCGTAGTTATAGAAGTGGCCAAAACCGCCGCCGAGGAACGGGGCCGCGCCCTGTAACCAGAACAGCCAGTTCAGGGTTTCCGTTCGTCCTGCCGGATCTTTTGGCAGGAAGTGACCAAATTTCTCGGCCAGATAGAGCAGGATATTGCCGGATTCAAAGACGCGCGTCGGCGGGGTGGTGGAGTGGTCACGCAGGGCCGGGATCTTCGAGTTCGGGTTCACGTCGACAAAACCGCTGGAGAACTGATCGCCCTCGCCAATGCGGATCAACCATGCGTCGTATTCCGCGCCCGTCACGCCCAGCGCCAGCAGCTCTTCCAGCATGATGGTAACTTTCTGTCCATTCGGCGTACCGAGAGAGTACAGCTGGAGCGGGTGCGCGCCCACAGGTAGCTCTTTCTCGTGCGTCGCGCCCGAGACGGGACGGTTGATATTGGCGAACGCGCCGCCGTTATTCTGTTTCCATTCCCACACTTTCGGTGGCTGATAGGTGTTATCTGACATGTTGGCCTGCCTCTTTGGTGTTGTGTTGAGGCAGTGTAGCAGGAGATGCAGGAACCGTTTAACGATGCGAGCGTAATGGGCAGGGCGGGTGTATGATAACGCCACCTCTGTCAGTTAATTACAACGTGCAGACGACGACAACCCCACAAAAAAATTGCCGCCTGCCTGTTTTAGGTTGGACACATGCGTAAAGGAACGTTAAGCAGTGACGCCCCCTTCGGGACGTTATTAGGTTATGCGCCGGGTGGCGTGGCGATTTACTCTTCAAATTACGGCAGTCTCGATCCGCGTCACTACCCGGAAGATGCGGAATTCCGCAGCTATATCGGCAACGAGTACATGGGCCATAAATGGCAGTGCGTTGAGTTTGCGCGCCGTTTCCTGTTTCTCAATCACGGGTTTGTCTTTACCGACGTCGGGATGGCGTGGGAGATCTTCTCCCTGCGTTTTTTGCGCCAGGTGGTAAACGACAATATTCTGCCGCTACAGGCCTTTGCTAATGGCTCAAAACGTGCGCCGCAGGCCGGTGCGCTGCTCATCTGGCAAAAGGGCGGTGAGTTTCATGAGACCGGCCACGTCGCCGTCATTACCCAGCTGCTGGATGACAGAGTACGCATTGCCGAGCAGAACGTTATTCACTCCCCGCTGCCGCTGGGGCAGCAGTGGACGCGCGAGCTGCGTCTGAGCGTGGAGGACGGTTGCTATACGCTTCATGACACGTTCAACGATACCGAGATCCTCGGCTGGATGATCCAGACGGAGGAGACGGAACACAGTATTCCTCAGCCGGAGATCGACGGTGAACTGCTGAAAATCAGCGGCGCGCGGTTGAAGAACAACCGCCAGTTCGACGGGAAATGGCTCAATGAAGACGACGCCCTGCAACAGGCGTACGTTCGCGCCAACGGCCACGTTATCAACAACGATCCCTGCCAGTATTTCACCATTACCGAAAGCGCCGAGCAGGAGCTGATCAAAGCCACCAACGAACTGCACCTGATGTACCTTCATGCCACCGACAAGGTGCTGAAAGACGACAGCTTACTCGCGCTTTTCGACATCCCAAAAATCCTCTGGCCGCGTCTGCGCCTCTCCTGGCAGTGGCGTCGCCACCATATGATCACCGGTCGTATGGATTTCTGCATGGATGAGCGCGGCATTAAGGTTTACGAGTACAACGCGGATTCCGCCTCCTGCCATACCGAGGGCGGGCTGATTCTTGAAGAGTGGGTGAAAAACGGCTATCGCGGCACCGGCCACAATCCGGCGGAAGGCTTGCTGGAGGAGCTGACCGGCGCATGGAAGCACAGCCACGCGCGGCCGTTCGTCCATATCATGCAGGACAACGATATTGAAGAGGATTACCACGCGCTCTTTATTCAGCGCTCGCTGATCCAGGCCGGGTTTGAAACCAAAATCCTGCATGGACTGGGCGCGCTGAGCTGGGATGCCGCCGGGCAACTGATTGATGATGAAGGCCGTCACGTTAACTGCGTATGGAAAACCTGGGCCTGGGAAACGGCGATTGAGCAGATCCGCGAGGTGAGCGAAACCGAGTACGCCGCCGTGCCTATCCGCACCGGTCACCCGCAAGGTGAAGTGCGCCTGATTGACGTCCTGCTGCGCCCGGAAGTGCTGGTCTTTGAACCGCTGTGGACGGTGATCCCAGGTAACAAGGCGATCCTGCCGGTGCTGTGGCAGCTCTTCCCGAACCACCGTTACCTGCTGGATACCGATTTTGAGGTCAACGATCTGCTCAAACGGACCGGTTATGCCGTTAAACCGATCGCCGGACGCTGCGGGAGCAATATCGATCTGATCGGCGCCCAGGACGAACTGCTGGACCAGTCCAGCGGCAAGTTTGTTGACCGCAAGAATATCTACCAGCAGCTATGGTGCCTGCCGAAGGTTGACGGCAGATACATTCAGGTCTGCACCTTTACCGTGGGCGGGAATTATGGCGGAACCTGCCTGCGTGGGGATAACTCGCTGGTGGTGAAGAAAGAGAGCGATATTGAACCGCTGATTGTGGTGAAGGATAACTAATTCATACCCGCGACAAAAAAGCCCCCGCCGGATAACCTGCGGGGGCTTTTTCTTACTCTTCTTTCTCGTCCTGCTGCTCGCTGATCTTCAAATCAATGATCCGGCCAATCTGGTCATGGTAAACCGTCAGCAGATTGTACTGGCTCATCTCGGACATAATTTGCGGCGTGACGTTAAAACTTTGGGCAAGCTCGTCATGGCGCAACATTTCCGGATGACGCCGCCTCACATGCGCGCGGCGGCGATTGTACTGATACCACAGGATCAGCAGCCAGCCGTTGAACGCGGCAATCAGCAGATAAACCAGCACTGTATTAAACGAGGCGATAATTACGTTCCAGCGGTGATCGCCCTCCTCGGTTAACTGCATCCACAGCCTGGCGTACAGGAAAAACAGGAATCCTCCCCAGGCTATCAGCGTTAATGCAGCATCGAAAAGACGCGGTGCCAGCCGATGTTCAGTCAAAATTAACGTACTCTCGTTCATTGAATGCTCCCTTTACCCCGGTCCGGACTGATCCAGCGCGCGCGGGCGCGTTTACGTTTAAGCATGACTTTCGGAAATGCCACGAGGGTGGTAAACAGGCCAATCATCCAGTACACCATCGGGAACCAGATTACCCAGAACAGCGAGCCTGCCACATTCCGCTCGTAGCGCCGCTCGATATACAAACTGACGAGGAATTGCAGCAGGCACATTACGCCCAGCAGCAGCCCGGTAAACGCCGGGGGAAACAGGCTCGCAACGGCCAGGTTCGCGGGAAGAGGGATAATATGGCTGAGAATGAACAACACCACGGTCGCCCCATAGGCAAATGCCCACAGCGTTGATAGGGCGTACTCGAGAAACAGGGGCCACATGCGATGATGCTCCCAGCGGGCCATCTTGCGCAGGTTAACCAGAAACACCTCTGCCCCCCCCTGCGCCCAGCGCAGACGCTGTTTCCACAGTCCCTTTAGCGTCTCCGGCATCAGGATCCAGCACAGTGCCCGCGGCTCGAAAAAGATATCCCAGTGGCGAAGCTGAAGCTTCCAGCTTATGTCGATATCCTCTGTGATCATATCCGGGCTCCAGTACCCGACATCCGCCAGCGCCTGTCGGCGAAAGGCGGCGATGACGCCGGAGACGGTAAAGACCCGGCCATAGATCCGCTGCGTTCGCTTGATGAGGCCAATAATGGAAGAAAACTCGCCCACCTGAATACGACCAATCAGCGTTGAGCGCGTGCGAATACGCGGATTTCCGGTGACGGCCCCAACGTGGGGATACTGAATCAGCGGTGCCACCAGATACGCCGCGGTGTCGCGGTCGAGCAGGGCGTCGCCGTCAATGCAGACCAACAGATCGCCCCGGGCCGCCGCAGCGCCGGCCTTGAGCGCCACGGCTTTCCCCTGGTTCTCCGCGAGATTAATCACCCGCAGGCGCGGCTGCTCCCGCGCCAGCTGTTGCAGTACCTCCGCCGTGTTATCAGAAGAACCGTCGTTGATGGCGATAACTTCTACATTCCAGTACCGCTGATCCAGCGCGGCACTAATGGTCTCCCGTGCGTTGCGTTCCTCATTGAAGCAGGGAATAAGAATCGAGATTAACGGCTCACCGGCTAAGGCGGGGGCGGGTGTTGCGTTATCCCACGACCAGTGCCGTTCAAGCTGAAACCAGAAATAGAGGCCGCCGGTTACCCAGAGCACGGACATAAACAGCGGCCAGAAAAAGACAAAGTCCAGAATCAGTTCGCCAGTAAACAGCGCGGCTACGCCTAACGGCAACCCGAATACCAGACACAAAATAGAGAAGGCGATAATGCGATCAGTCATTGTCAGGATACCAGTACGAAGAAAATTCAGGTCTGATACGTGAAATATCAGGTTGGTTGTTGAGGAAGTCGTCGGGGTAATAACCGTAATTTTTGATGCCGTTCAGCTGGAGCACCCGCATCCACTCCACCAGACGTTCATCGGCTACGGCACGCTGCGGTTTCTGCGCCCAGTCCCTGGCCTGTAGCTCAAAAATCGTTTTATTCAGCGCGCCGGGGCGTGCGGCGACGGCTTTGACTAAACGCGTCAGCCAGGCATTGCTCTCTTCTGCCGGGACGGACTCCATCAGCGGCATTGCCATCGGCACCGTCCAGTCGTAGGCCGCCAGAAAATCATCCAGATTTTGCGCAAACCATGCCTCGCTTTCCGGCTCGAGAATGGGTAACGCGAACATGTTCCGCGCGGTTTTGATCTGCGGGCCACGGATGTTTTTCACCGCCTGGCTCAGGGTGCGGGTAAAGCCGATAAGCCGCTGGCTCTTCTGCCGGGTCGTATCCTGTCCGGCATCGTCAACGTCCGTCAGCACTGCGTCGTCATGGAACAAGATCCCGTTGAAGCTGGCATAGCGGGCCAGATCTTCATAGATCTCCGTCACCTGCTGGCGAACCTGCGGACTCCAGGGGGAGAGCCGGATATAGGGCTCGGCGGCCACGGTCAACTCTCCCGTTTGACGCTCCCGGCGCTGCACGCGCGGCAAGGCTGGACTGAGATCGAAAGAGAGAACCGGCATCCACGCGAAGACTTTCACTCCCGCGCGGGTTTGTAGCTGCCAGGCGACAAAATTAAAGAGATCGGCACGCACCGGAAGACGACGGTTGGGGAAATAGAGCGCGCTGATCCTGCCGTCGCCCCGCGGATCCGAAAACGCCTGGAGAAACACATGGCTGATTTGCATGTCGTAGACCCGCTGGACGAGTTTGTTGATGTTTTTCGTCTGCTGGGCCGGATCGGGATCGTAGACGTAATCAAGATCAACATGCATGACGCGCACCGGTTCAAACTCCTGAACGCGGCTAACCGTGTTGGCAAAGGTTTTTATCGACGGATTTCCGGCAATCAGTAGGCGCGGGATGTTGCCGAGGTCGCGCACGTTTGCCAGCCCGTCCTCCAGGGTAAAGGCCAGCTGATAGCCCTGTTTCTGGGCGATAGCGAGCGATGTACCGTTAGCAGCCCCATAGGGCCACACCCAGGCACGCGGCGCTTTTCCCGTCACCTGGGTGATTTTATCGGTGACTTTCCGTACGTCTGCGGCGATCCGCTGATTGAAGTGTTCATCGGTTTCGTAATGCCCCGTCGCGTTATCAAAAAAACGGTTAGCGATGGCGGGTTCACGGCTTCCCTGCGGGTTGGCCGGAATGCCGTAATGCGAGGCCCAGGTATGCGAGCCAATCTCAATCAGCGGGGACTGGCTGAGCTCGCGAACCATATCCCAGGTGGCAAAGCGATCGCGGGGCGTCATCAGACCGCCGAAGTTAACTTTTTGATTTGCCGGCGTATCCACCCAGCTGCCCACCGGTGCCCACAGCGCAGGAACGTTCCAGGCCTGAAGCAGGGGCCAGACCCGGGTGTAAAAACTGCTATAACCGTCGTCGAAGCTGAGCAAAACGGCTTTCGGCGGCAGCGCTTTTTTTCCTTCATGCGCATCCAGAATGTCCTGCACGCTAACGGCGTGATAGCCGTTGTGCAAAAGCCAGCTTATCTGCTCGTTTAACGCGCTGGTGCGAACGGAGAGGTAGCGCTGATCGGCGGCATCATCTTCGACGTCGTGGTAGGCCAGGACCAAAAACTGATTCTCCGGCCAGGGTTTGCTGGCCTCCAGCTGCGGCCTCTCTTCAGGGGCCATAAAGGAGAGCGGCTGCGCGCAGAGGCTCGCGCTGAGGCAGAGCCAGCCGATGACGATCAGGCTTACAGAAAAACGTGTGTTCAGCATATTCATCCTTAAAAGCGTAAAGTCGCATCTAACGTGACGGAGAGATTGCTCTCGCGTTTGCCGTCGTAAGGGCGCTTATCCCAGTTCAGCATCACGCCAGTATCGACAACGTTGTTCCACTGGATGCGTTGCCCGTAACCCAGCAGGGTAACGGCGCCAGGTGACTGATTTTTCTGCCAGTAGCTGCCCCCGCCTGCCACGAACTGCTGGCTCCAGAGGGTGTCGTAGTGGCGGTACATCTCATGGTCAACGGACAGGGCAGCCGTCACGGACAGATCCCGTGCCGGGTTGTAATAGAGCGTATTCCGCAGGCTGTTTTTACTGGCGGCGATCCCCGGTTCGAGATCCAGCGTCAGGGTCGGGGTCTGCCAGAGACGCTCTTTCCCAGAGAGGGTGTATTCCTGACGGCGGTTGTGGTCTGAGAAGCGGCTGATTGCGGCGTTGAACTGGTATTCACGTCGCTCGTTTTGATACCAGCGCACCCCACCTTCACCCCGGTTGGCGCTAATCCCATTGCGTAATGCCCGTAAGGGTGTGGCGCGTGACAAGCGCTCGAGGTTACCACTGACCTGCCAGTTATCACTCAGGCTGTAAGTTGTTGAGAGCCGTGCGCCCGGCCTGTTTTTGCCGTGATAGTGGTTGCCGGAGAGCTCGGCTTCGAGCGTGAGGTCACGGGGGCGCCACTCAACGCCGCCCAACAGGTGGCGGCTGATGCCTTTACCTTCGTCGAAATTCCCCTGGGCATAGCGGGTGCCGGCAAACAGCCGCCAGCTATCCGCCACGGGCGGGCCATAGAGCGTGGCGTCCCAGTTCATGTCGTGGCTACCGCTGACGGGGTTATCTGAGTGCAATCCTTTACCCGCCTTCAGACGCAGCTCAGACATATGGTGGACCATTCTGAGTCTGTCCAGGCGACGGGCGCTGCGATCGGCGGGGGCGCGAGCAATTACGTTATTAGCCAGTAAATCCATCTGGCGCCACTCCTGAAGGTCCATTGCGACGTAAGCCTGCTGTTTTTCAAGCTCCAGATTCGTGGGTTCGAGCGCCTCTGCTCGTTTAAGCTTTTGCTCGGCCGCGCGCGGCAGGCCTCTGGCCTGAAGCAGGGCGGCATAATCAATCTGTAATCCCTGATTTCCCGGCGCCGTTGACGCCAGACGATACGACAGCTTTTCGGCCTCCGGCAGGGCGTTGGTTGCCAGCAAATAGTTAAATTTGAGTGACTGCCCGGTAAGCCACCGATCGTTTGGCTGGGCGGCGGGGGACCCGAAATCGTAGCGGGTCCAGGGAACGCTGCGGGTCTCGCGCTCAACGTAGCGGCGGGCGGCCTGATATTGCCCCGTATCCAGCCAGGCGTAGAAAAGCGCATGCTCCTCATCCTGCGGATCGGAGGCGTAGTGTGGATAGCGTTGCACAAGCGAGAAGGCGGCAACGGTGTTTTTCTCCTGCAAATATGCAGAGATCACCCAGCCGATGGCCCAGTCCGGCACCGGATGCTGTGCGGCCGTCAGCGACTCATATTCGCTAATGACCTGCCGGTAATTACCCTGCGCATACAGGGCGCCAAGCCGATCGATACGGGCAAGGATGACGTCTTCAGCCGCCTGCGGGTCGTTTTGCCAGCGGGAAAGCAGGGCGTGATAGCGATCTAATGCGTTTTGTGCCAGCCGCAGGCGCTCTTTCTCCGTTCTGCCAGGCACATCCGCCAGGCGTACCCGTTCAGCCGCGGCGTTACGCTCAAGGCGGCGGCGCTCCGCAGGAGAGAGCGCCGCGTTTTGTGACAGCCAGAGTGCGGGCGTGCTTACCCGGTTATCCGTTAGCGCATCGATCGTCTCGCGAAGAAGGGCCTCATTCCCTGGCGCGGCGCTCAGCGCGCGCATGTCAGCCAGCAGCCGATCCCTGTTTTTTCCCTGGCGCATCCAGACATAGGAGAGCGTCTCAAGGTGCGCGGGAGAAGGATTGTCTTTAACCAGCTGCCGGGCTTCCGAAAGCGCGAGGCGATCTTTGCGGGCATCGGCCAGAGTCTTCACATAGCCGATGCGGTAATCGTCGTTATCCGGCGCAAGGCTGAGCGCCTCTTTCCACAGCGATAAGGCGGATGGCCAGGCTTTTTGGTTTCTTCTGGACTGGGCGACGGCAGCGATGGCGCGAGCGGGCAGCGGCATATAAATACCATAACGCTGCCAGACCCGGATAACTTCGTCATCGCGTCCTGCCCAGGAGGCTACCTGTAACCAGTCCGCAACCTGTCCGGGTGTTAAAGCATGTTGTTGCTCATAGCGCTGTAGGTAATCAAGAAACAGAGCGTAATTACCGTTACGTGCCTGTTGTATCTGATGCTCATAAACGGATTCATCAGCCTGAACCAGAACAGGAAAGAGTAAAAGCAGGAACAATAATATTGTGGTGCGATAAAAGAATAACGTAGTGAAGCTAAGCGATCTTTCCATATCTATTTGCCATTTGTTTATTGTGAATCCATTGCATAACACGGCCGCCTTTTAACTCTGTGTTAAAGGGCATAAAGGAGAACATTAAATCTGAATGATGCTACGTTATGGGGTACTTACTTAAAGGTAATTATGAGCCCTCGTCTCAGTGGTCTGATTGGGCTTAATGTACACCCGATGTGTTGGGGGATAAATAAGTTGAAAAGCGGCTGGGAGGTTTTGAGATAATTCTGGGAGAAGTAAGTTTTTTAGATAATTCAGTGCAGGGTTGATGTTTTTAATTAATTGATATTAAATGATTTTTCTTTCTCTGCTTCCTGTTTTGTTATATTCAAAATGAAGTTCTTCTGAGTTAATTAAAGTACTTTCTGGTGCATGTTTGGGAAGTTTCATGACAAAAATTCTTAATGTTCAGAGAAGTGACTTTTCTGAAATTCTTTTTTATTTATAATTAACGCCAGGCATTGAGTGATAGTCTGCAAAAAGTCTAGCTCACCAATGTCATATTGAGGGATGATCAAAGCCAGAAAACATTTGCCGTTAATGTAAAACGCTATAAACGAAAGCGTTCTTGTTTCTTAAGAGGCGGGCTTGCTTTAATCTAAAAGGGATGGTTAGTGGCGACTTCAATAGTGTTAGTGACTCAGGATTGTTTCCTTGTCAGGGGGATGCGGCTATTTTTCCCGGATATAATTTGCCTCAGTTCGATAGACAGAAACATATTTGATACCGACGCAAATGAATATACTGTACTGATTGATAGCCGTACGCCGCTCCGTTTATATGATTACCTGATACGTCATCCGGCCAGAACGAGAAAAACGATCTGCTGCGTTATGCTGGATATGCGTCCTCGAGAGGAGGATCTTCTCAGTATGAAGCTGTTTATGAACACGTCGCTTACGGCTCCGGATATGGCGTCGTTATTCAATCTGGTGCTTGATATGAAAGGCAGGCGTCTGACAACCAAATGGCTGCTTAACTTACGGCTGAGTCGACACGAAGCGATAATGATCCGGTTGCTGAAGGCAGGGAGGTCAATGGAAGAGATTGCAGATAAGCTGAATATGTCGGTTAAAAGTCTCTATCGCAAGCGAACGGTGCTGTCAGAGCGGTTAGGGGCAGGGAACTTCAACGAGGCGTGTTTGTTTATCTTTAAAAACAAACTGCTGGACGCGGTTGGGAACGATCCCTAGCCTCGTCAGAAGCCAAAAGCAGAAACCCGCCACGAGGGCGGGTTCTTTTAATGGAAATAATTCAGAACGACCAGCGCAGATTGGCGTTAACCGAGTTGACGCGGGTATCCGCACCATATTGTCCCTGGTAACCCACATCCAGCGTCGCAGCACGCGACAGCTGTACGCTCACGCCGATATCACCGACCATCACATCCTCATCCACGGCCTGTCCCTGAGTAATGAACGCGTCGCTGCCCGCAAACGCCATGCGCGAAGAGGTATTCTTATCGCCATAGGCGTGCTGCCAGCCCAATGAACCGTAGAGGTTAACGTGCTTCGGCAGCTCGGTCACACCGCGCAACCCGAGTGTCGTGTAGAAGGTGTTCATCGTTTCGTTACGGACGCTCAGCGCAGCGGCACCGCCGTCTTCCCTGAAGCTGTCGGTATGTA
Source organism: Enterobacter sp. JJBC (assembly GCF_036936505.1). Taxonomy (NCBI): domain Bacteria; kingdom Pseudomonadati; phylum Pseudomonadota; class Gammaproteobacteria; order Enterobacterales; family Enterobacteriaceae; genus Enterobacter; species Enterobacter sp. JJBC. The sequence goes on along the minus strand of NZ_CP136935.1, from coordinate 4,082,511 downwards.
GCCGGATGTACGATAAATTGACGAACGGCTCAATATTCCTGTCTGGCTGGCCGAAACGGTAGCCCGCTTCGGTGAACGCCAGCAGGGAGTTGGCGTCGTAATCTGACTTCAGCCGATCCGAGAAACCGCTGAAATCAACATTGCGCTCGCCTTCGATCTTGTGCCAGGTATAACCCAGCGCGCCGCGAAGGGAGAACGCATCATGTTGACCCGCCGCATACAGGCCAAGGTGATAGTTGTCGGTATCCGTTGAGGATCGACGGCTGTCGACGTCGTAATCACCCCGGCTGTAGCCGAAGTAGCCGCCGACCCGCACGTTATGGTCCGCCAGCTTGCGATCTGCCCCCAGCAGGAAGCCGGTGGTGTTGCCGTCCAGCTTGCCCACGTTACCGTCGCCGCTGTTTCGGCTCCAGGAGCTGAAGGTCTGGCCCCAGACGCCATTGTTTTGCGGCTCCGGCTGCTGCACCAGCGACATGGCTAACGGTGGTATCGGCAGGCTGTCGTTATCAAACGCGCGCTGCATCCGCTGGTTTAACACGTTAAACACCTGCGTGCTGCCAGCGATCAGGTTGGACTGCATTGACGGATAAACTTCACCAGAAAGCTGGTTGAACGCCTCGCGCGCTTCCGGTGCGCTTAGCAGAAGCAGCGAGTTATACAGCGCCAGCGACGGGCCGCTTTGCGTCAGCGTGGAGAGCGCGCCAGCGGTATTCCACTGGTTGCTGCTTTGGGCCACGGTCTGGAAAATGCCCGGCTTGCCGCTGCCCGGGTTTTCACCGCCAGGATTCTCACCGCCCGGGTTTTCACCACCAGGATTCTCACCGCCAGGATTTTCGCCTCCGGGGTTTTCACCGCCAGGATTCTCACCGCCAGGATTTTCGCCTCCGGGGTTTTCTCCTCCAGGATTCTCGCCACCGGTCTCTTTCTGCGCGATGGTCAGATCGACGGCGTTGGTGCTTTGCTTAAGCGCCACGTCGAGGAATGCGGATTTGGAGATCGCTCCGGCGAACTCACCGTCGATTCCCCCGTCGGAGGTCAATATGCGGTAGCTTTGGCCCGTTTTATAGCTGGTTTGCGGATCCAGCGCGGTGACCTGTACCTTAGCCTGATTGCTGATGGTGGTTTTGCCCGATACCAGTAGCTGGTCGCTGCGGCCATCTCCTGCGATATCGACGTCATAGAAGGATTCGCCGATAAAGTTCAGATAGCGTTTCAGCGTCAACGTACCGATATTGCCGTCGCCGGGCGAGATATGTCCGCCGGACAGGATCTCGGTCTGGCCCAGCGTCCCGTTGCCGCCCAGCGTGCCGCCGGACTTGATTGACGCGGCGCTGCTGTAACCCACCCCGTTGCTGACGTCTGAACCCGCCGTCGCATTGAGGATCAGCGTGCCGCCGTTCTCCGCGCTAAGCGTCTGGACGTCAAAAATATCGTCTTCTGGTTGGGTATTAATATTGCTGGCAATAATGACTTTACCGCCCCGCGCGGTGACGTTCGCCTTGAGTGCGGAAAGATCGCCGTTCAGCGTCGTCTGCCCGGAGGTGTTGATCACATCACCTTCACCGCTCATCGTGTTGCTGAAGATGTAATTTCCGTCGGTATGGTTGAAGTAGACATAGCTGCCGAACAGTCCGCCACGCAGGCTTATTGCCGTCTTCGCATCGAGGGTACCTGCGCCGCCCGCCGTGCCAAGCGTTGGCTCAGTTAAACCCGTGCCGGTGTCCATATTGCCGCGGCTGCCGATGATGAGCGCACCCCGGTTCGAGCCGGAACCCGATGTCCCCACGATCAGCGCATTGCTGCCAGCGGAAAATGAACCGCCGTCAATCACAGACAGCACGCCATTACCGTAATCGCCCACGCTCACGCTGCTGCCGCTGGTAAAGCGTGAGTCCTCGCCCGCAATAACCAGCTCGGCGGTTTTCCCTGCCCCGGAGACGCCTGCCACCTGCACGCCGCCAACGTTAACCGTTCCGCCGTTCAGCACGTCCAGGTCGCCATAAAGCGTCAACGTACGGCCAACGTTCCACTGTGAGCCGCTCCCTGTGACGGTGGCTTTCGGGCTCAGCGTGTCGGTTTCACCCGGTCCGGTACCGTTGCCGATGCGTGCATCGTAAGCGGTATTGAGCGCAGCGCCGTCTTCAATCGCAAGCGTGGAGCGTGCGCCCAGATCGGTGCCTACGCTGAGAAAATTACTGGTCACACGAGAGCCAGCACCCGTGGCGATAAGGTGGCTGTCGTAGCCGCGGGTGGTGCCGACAACAATCTCCTTTGCACTCGCCAGCGCGCCCTCTTCGACTCGCAGGGTGCCGAGGCCAAGATTCAGGTCGCCGCGCAGGACGTACCGATCGTTCACCGCGTTAAGCTCAGCGTCTGGCCCACGGACCGTGACCACGCTTTCATAAATTTTGCCGTCGAACAGCCGACCGATATTGATGTTATAGGCGGTGATTTTGCCATTATCGATCAACAGATTTCCGCGTTGATTACGTCCAACATACACATCACCGGTGTAACCCAGCGTTTCGGTAATACGCGAGTCGCCATCAAAAAAGGCATCGGCTGCACGCACGATATCGGCAGGTAAAAACAGTAACAGCGGCGCGGAAAATAGAGCGAGGTAAAGTCTGGAAAGCGGTGTCTTAACCGCTAAAGAATGCGATGTAGAGTTATTCACGGGCTATCTCCGTACTCATTAGCATGATGTCAGGAACATCGTTTTTTTATGAAAACTCAGATACGCCAGATAATGTAAAAGGCGTTATTTATGTACGCCTTTTGATGCGGCGTTAATTATTTATGTGTGACAACAGGTGTACAGGTTGGCGCGCTGAGTGTCGGTGCGGATCCTAAAATCCCCGGCATCATCATTGATGAGCAATCGAAAATACGCCCTTTTTCCGTCGTGGCGCGATAAGACAGCTTTTGTCCACCCAGTGCGTCCGGCTGGGCGCCATTAACATTGGTCACAGTTATTTCATCCGATGATCCCAGTCCCAGCATTTTAGCGGTTTCCGCTTGCAGGAGTGGAATAGCCTGATCGGTTTTCAACGTGGAACAACCGGCTAACATCAACGTAACGGTTAAAACGATTAGTGGTTTTTTCATAAATTATCCTTGATATCCAACCAGTTAATTTCACTGATTGTATTTATGTTTTCTTTTACCCAAATCAGCGAATAATATATTTCTCTTTCCTAATCGAAAAAACCCTCCTAAAGTAGGGTGGGTAGATAATAATTCACCTGTACTCTAAGATATGCGAAGGTAAAAGGAGGCTCCTTTGGGACAGAATTATGCGTTAGTCGTTGATGACCATCCATTGGTAGCAAGCGGCATCGCCAATTTTCTGATTACACATTGCCAGTTTAAACAGGCGTGTGTGGTGACGAATGAGGATGATTGCTACCGACAAATTAGAGATCATGGCCCGCCACGTTTGCTGGTAATCGATTTTTGGCTCTCTTCCGGAACGGCCCTGAAATTACTCAAAGAAGTAAAACAACTTTACCCACAGGTACGACTCCTGGTGGTCAGCGGGGATGACAATAATGATATCTGGCGCAAAGTTAATGCCGCCGGGGGACACGGTTTTGTATTGAAAAGCGAGCCACCTGAGATGTTCTCGCGGGCCGTTTTCGCGCTCACTGATAATCAGACCTGGTTTCCTGAGGGAAACGAAATTTCCGTTAAGGCCAATAATGAGAAGTTAAGTAAATTTAACTTAACGCCGCGACAAATAGACGTGTTAAATATGATTATGCGCGGCCTGCCAAATAAACGAATCGCCGCACAGCTTTCAATTTCTGAGCCCACGGTCAAAGAACACATCAGCAATATATTGAAAAAGATAGGCGTTAACAGCCGGGTTGAAGCCATCACGCTTCTGCATGGCAAGCAGGAACCGTCGGAATGAGGTTTTTCCAGAGCTTACAAAATGATGGTATCTCTGCTCCGGCGCAGATCCGTTTGCTAAACAACACCTTTCTGCGGCTGGTATTTAGCTTTAGTGCTGTGCCCTTTGTGGGTATTCCTTTCGCCATCTGGATTTATATGCTTGGGGACGACCTCGGCCCAACGATTATCTGGATAATTATTTATCTGCTATGTGCCGTGGCGATACGACTATTGCACCGATGCTATCAGCGTGAAGCGAAAGAAAACGGTGAGAGGGACGTCCTGCGACGCTGGCTTCCGCGTATTAATAATATTGCCTTTATTCACGGGCTGGGAATTTCTTCACTCTATTTAATTACGCCACAGACGCAGAATTTTGACTTTTTCCTGTTACTTAATATCAGCATCGCCGCCATCGTCGCCGCCAATGCGACACATCTGACGCCTGTCATTAGTACCTTCACGCGTTTTTTCTTCGCCTCCTGGGGGGTGCTGAACCTCGGTATTATCTGGCGGCTGGATGAGTTGATGTTCATCGTGCTCATGCTGAATCTGCTTTACGGCTTCGCAATTTACCGCCATGCGTTAACTTCCCATGCGTTCTTTATTCAGCAGGCGCTGCTGGAGGAAAAAAGCTCACGGCTGGCGGAACAGTTTCGTCAGGCCAAAGAGGACGCGGAGCAGGCACTGCTGGATAAAAATCAGTTTCTGACCACCGCCAGCCACGATCTGCGCCAGCCTGTGCATGCTATGGGCTTTCTGATCGAAGCCATCCTCCATCGAAACCGGGACGGCAGCCTGACGCCACAGCTTCTTGACCTTCAGCAGAGCGTTCGCTCGGTACATTTAATGCTCAACTCTCTGCTCGATCTCAGCAAAATAGAATCCGGGAATGTCCTCTCTGCCCCGACCAAAGTGGATATCGGTGCTCTGCTCGACTCGGTCATCACGCTGTTTCGTGAAGAGGCCAACAGCCGCGCGCTTAGGCTGTGCATCCGGCGGCCTAAACGCCATATCTACGTGATGGGCGATCCGCTACTGGTGCGACAGTCCCTGATCAACCTGATTCAAAACGCCCTTCGCTACACGCTCCAGGGCGGGGTGCTGGTCGCCATCCGACCGCGCGGTGACGAGTGTATGGTGGAGGTGTGGGACACGGGAGTCGGTATCGCCGATGAAGAGAAGGGCAAAATCTTCTCACCTTACTACCGCCCCGAGCTGGCATGGAAGATCGACAGCGCCGGACACGGGCTGGGACTGGCCGTTGTTGCCCGTTGCGCCAAGCTGATGAAGGTGAAATACGGGATGCAATCCATTGAAGGTAAAGGCTCACGCTTCTGGATGCGCTTTACCCAATATGCTGGCGAAGATAGCGTACTGGATACCCCGCCCGCCGCTGATAACACCGCCACGCCGGTACGCTATGCGCCGCTGCACGGTTCCTGCCTGGTTGTCGATGACGACCCGCTGGTGACGTCTGCCTGGGAGAGCCTGATGAGCGTCTGGGGAATCGACGTACGCTGTGCGGCCTCCGCTGAAGAAGCGTTTGCCATAATCGACGACGGCTTTACGCCGTTCGCCGTGCTGTGCGACCAGCGCCTGCGATCCGGCGAAAGCGGCTTCGATATCCTGAAAGCGCTTTTTGAACGTCTGCCGGATATGAGCGGCGCGATAGTTAGCGGCGAATTTAATTCACCGGTTCTGCTGGAGGCGGAGCAGGAGGGGTATCTGGTACTCCGCAAGCCTCTGGAGCCAGCTAAACTGCATGCGCTGCTGACGCAGTGGTTGGGATGTCGTTAAGGGAATGCAGAAGTAATGATTCTGGCGGGCTCAGAATGCAAAAACGGACCTCCGTGGAGGTCCGTTAATATGAAATTTGGTGCCGGACTCGGAATCGATTCTTTATATTAACTTATTGATGTATATATATTATTTTTAATTTGGTGATTTTTGTACCCTCATTTGTACCCTCGGTCCGTTTGCATTGATTCTGGTGACTCGAATTTGGGTTCAGGTACGAGGTGGTAGGGTTGCAGGAAAATAGCGGGCAACTATTTCGTTCATCTTATCAATCAAATCAGAGCGTTTAAAGATGATATGCCCAGTGCCTTTCTGGAAGTAACGTATCTCAACATACTCGTCTTCGTAAACGGAAGCGTGCTGTTTGCAGATATGAGCATCCAGCCTGACGGAAAGATCGTTGCGATTCTCCGGAACAGGTTTACCATCCAGCAGATTAAGCATACGATCTAAATCCGTTAACTGCTCACGTCTGCGCCCATGACGGAAGTGAAATCCCCAACGGTCATATTGTACCAGACCATCAACGATGATCTTCTTACCGAACATACAGGGGCTGTTGCTTTTGTAGTCCCAGCTCAGTGATTTGAACACGTTAATGATCCCACGCTCAAAGACTTCTGCTTTGCTTTGATGCAACTGCTCAAAGGTACTGACAATATTAGCCTTACTTATGGCGGGTATGTCACCCCTCTCCAGACTGTTGTACCACTCGTCACGTGCCTGAGCGTCCATCAGCGCGATCATGCCGGATTTCTTCATCAGATTACGCCAGATACTGCGATCGATATTGCGGGTGATGGCTTTCATGGCAGTTTCAGGCGCTTCTGTTAACCAGCTCCCATAACGGTGCCCCTCCCGCATGGCCCAGTCATTAGACGTACCGCCGCCAATGCTGATGGTTACCTGAGAGATTGTATCAAGTTGCTGGATCAGAGTATCGATGCATTCCAGTGCGTTATTACGTCCCGTGACGACACGCTCAATATTGGTGGAGCAAATTATGTCGGTGTGACCGGTTAATACTTCGGGTTCGGTGAGAGTAGGTTCTGACATCAGTAAGTTCCTTTATATAAAGCAAAGCGCCAGTCGGTGAGGGCTGGCGCTTATGCTGTGTGATGTGAGTATGGTTCGATGGTTAATCTGTTCTGCCCTGTTGCAGAAGCTGCAGATGACGAAGATCGCGAACGTCCTGCATGCTTTTCTGATATGGGGTAACAGCTTTGCGGTGTTGTTGTTGTCGAAGATGATCTCCGTAATGCAATTGATATTGTCCTGCAGCCAGCCAATCAGAATGTTGAGAGCCGTTTCGGTGGTTAATTTCGGCATGAATTTTTCTTGCGGGGATTGGGTTACCAGTCAAAGATGGTAAAGCCGGGTAGCGCTTCACCTGAAGCATCAAAATGGATGATGTCGGCGGAATAACGATGCATAAGCGTAACAACCAGACGACGACAGGCTTTTGATAACCCCAGTCGCTTTAGTTCCAGCACGGGATGTAAACGGGCATTCAGCCTGAGAATAAATCCGTAGCCGGTATACAGTATCCAGTCGCAGTCGCCGCCGTCATGACGTTGAAGGGTTACCTGGTCAAGGATAGCGTTATCCTCGCAGGTAATATGGGCGGTGCTACACTGGATCCCGTTCAGACGGGTGGCACGTGGCAGGGGATCTTCAACAACCAACTTCCCGGGGGCGTCAGCAATGCGAAGTGAATAACCGTTATCGCAGACCACATCGATCAGGTCGGCCAGTTCAATACCATCGATATCAACAGCGATACGACCTATGTTGAAGGCCAGAACGTTAATGGAATCAGTTTCCACGGTCAGGGACAATTTCATGAATGTTGTTCCTGAGCTGCATTTCCCGCGAGGAGAAGAGTGATCCTTTTATACCCGTTGCGTTGCATCAACCCCGTTGCCCGCCTGGCCCGGAGAATATCAATTACCCCGATAAAAGGGGACTGATGTTGAATGGAGAAACCGGGGCGATCAATTCGAACCAGTTCAGATTTTTCAACGAGAAAATTGAGTGCATCTGCCAGTGAAATCCCGGCGTCAATATGCTGCTGAATGACACAGTCGTTGCCAAACTGTGTGTCGTTAAGCGAAAGGCCGTAATGCTTTTCCAGCAGATATGTAAGAAGTTGCTGCCAGATTTCAACGGGTGTCGGGCGTGACGGTGCCTTCCGAACCGGAATGGCGGATAAGGTTTGCATAATAAAATGCTCCTGAATAAAGTCGAATTGAAAAGGGGATGGATTAGAAAGTGGAGTTAGCGGGGGATGCTGTTACCAGACGTCGGATAAATCGCGATATAAAGGTAACCACAACTGCCCAGTGTATCTGCATCGCAGGTCAGCCCTTTTGCATACAACGTGACGCAATGCTGATTGCGGGGATTGAGTTCACCGGAAACTAGCATTAACTCAAGCTGCTTCATTAGTACCGGAAAGGCCTGGTCGAGATGACGTAAATCCTCATTGTTGAATGTTCCGGTGATACTTGCCCGGTCAGCCAGATAATGCAGCCGGTTGCCTTCCTGTACCAGCCGTGCGCCAAGACACGGCGTGACGGTGGGTTTTAGTCCCCACCAGGGTTCGGCAATATCATGGTTTGCTACAGGTGTTGTGTTCTTCATTTAAGTAATCCTTAACTGTGCGTTAATCCAGGGTAACGCTGCGCAATACGACATACGGGCCATTGCGGTCCTGGCGACGCTCAGCGAATACGGCCAGCACGCCGGCGATATCCTGTACCTCCCGGCCGGCATAGTGGCAGATACTGCCTGACCACTGGTATTTGCCGGTGCAGAAGCGAAACAGCCGGGACTGTGGATGCTGGCGGTATATCGCCATTGCCTGGCGCTTGCTGATAATTTTCATCGGGTTACTTTTCTCCTGTGCTACAGCCAGCCTCGCTCTGCAAACGAAACGATTTCCATCCCGCCCACCACCAAGTGGTCCAGCAGGCGGATATCGACCAGTTCCAGCGCCTGTTTAAGACGGGCCGTAATCTGTCTGTCAGCATGACTGGGCTCTGCCTCCCCTGACGGGTGGTTATGTGCCAGAACGGCAGCTGCAGCGTTGTGCTTCAGACCGGATTTAACTACCTCACGTGGATGGACGGTGATGCTGTTAATCGTCCCGAGGAACAATGTGTCGTGGGCTATCAGACGGTGCTGATTGTCGAGCCACAGAACGGTGAAGGCTTCGCGGTCAAGCGTGGCAAGCTGCAGGCGTAGCCAGTCGCGTACTGAGCTGCTGGATGTAAATGCTGCACCTGGCTCACGTAGCTGGCATTCCAGCAGGGTCAGTGCCGTCCGGATGGTCTGCTGGTCAGTGGGGGCTAATTCACAAGCAAATAACGGTAACTGTTGTTCCATAGCGGCTGGCCTCAGTCGATGATATGCATGATGGCGCTGCATTCCGCGTGGTTAAGCGCGTAGTCCCGCAGGCGATAGTAGTGCTCCGTCATGGCGTCGCATTCGGTGCGCATGGCGTGGTGACTGTATGTCATTAGGCAAACGGCTATTCCGGCAGCTTCGGCACTGAGTTCGCCGCCGTTGCCGTTCATGGTGTTAAATAGCGCCCATTTATCATCTGTATCTCCATTTGTTTCCGGGGCCATAAACGCACCGCCGTTACTCAGTGTGTAGAAATTCCAGATACCTCCGCTGTAGTCTGCGCAGAAGCGGTCCATCCAGGCGAAGATGTGCGGCTCCAGGGTTATCCACTGCGGGATACTGCTGAAGTGCTGCGGCCAGAAGCTGATGCGCTGCTCGTCCTGTACGAGGGTGGCGGTGAGCGCTGGGGAAGAACCGGCAGGTTGTGGCGGTAACGGGAGGGTATCGTTAAGGTTAATAATTTCGGTCATGCTGGTTTTTCCTTGTTTATTTATCAGGTTGGGGATGCTGGTTAAGCCGGAGTGACGGGCAGGACTGCGCATAGCCATCCTCATCAGAGCGGGAGGGCCAGTAGCCCTCCGGGAGGCTTAAGCTGCACAGGCTGCATTCACCGGGGCGATAAAGAAGGTGTGAGCACCAGGCGTACAGATCGTCATCGGAGATGGAGCGGCAGCCGGGATTGTTCTCCAGGGCGGTCGGATAAGGGAGGGCCTGGTGAGCGTTATCAGGCAGCGTTGGCATCAGCTCAGCGCCTGCTGTAGTTCTTCCGCCATCACCCAGAGTGCCCGGTTAAGCTTAACGTCGCCGTCTATGCCATTAACCGTGCGGGTATGGCTGCGTTTGCCTTTGGCAGTACGTCCTGGCAGACCCCCTTTCAGCAGGTTCTCCTGGCAACGGTTGAAAACTGACCACAGGTCGTCCTGACGGTCTTCATGGCGGCGGGGCGTTAATATCTGGGATGCCGTCACCGGCTGGTGATCTTCACCAAAGCGGTATGTCAGTGCCGCTCTGGCAAACGCCTGCTGTGCCGGGGGCGGGAGTAAAAGCGACTCCATGGCACCACGTTTTTCTTCCACCTTGCCAAATATCCCCAACACTTCATAAGCGCCTTCAATGACTTTCTCCACCACGTTACCCCGGTGCGAAACTCTTATTTCGCCAAACGACTGTCCGCAGACCAGCGAATTCGTGCAGACGCTTCGGAATATTCCTGGTAACAGCTGAAAACTGGATTCGCCACCGTGCGAATTGAGGATGATGATTTCCGGCACCTGCTGACCGTTTATCTGACCGGTGCGACGCAGACGGAGCATATGCTTTGTGTGCTCCCGACGGTCCGGATCCCGAACGCGTGACTGGCAGGCAAAGAAGGGCTGGAACCCTTCACGCTGCAGATTTTCCAGCAGGGTGATGGTGGGAATAAACGTGTACTTTTCACTCCTGGAAGCATGTTTGTCCTCTCCGAAGACGCTGGGGACATGCTGCATCAGTTCTTCACGGGTTAACGGACGGTCACGGCGTATCTGATTAATCCGGCCAAAACGGCTGGCTAAACGCATGGGTAACTCCTTTGATTACATAAATGAAAAGGCCATACCTCCGGAAGGAAGTACGGCCTTTTAGTGAACAAAAATAACGGGATTAATACCCGGGTGAATACGGTCAGTACCAGGGATGCCAGACGAGCAGGCTGTAACCCAGAACAAGGGCTGGGACGTAAACAATGCAGGATGTCAGATAGATAACACCTGCTATCATGTCAGTATCCTTACTGATGGTCGACCAGTCGCGCGAGAGAGGCAATACGGGTTTCACCCTGTGCCTGGCTGCAGTTATTGGCCCTGGCAGATACCAGTGCGCCAGCGAGCGCAGGGGCCAGTTTCCGGGCTGGATATTGCCAGCTCCATGCCAGTGGACCGTGATCGGATACGCCGTCATTTTCATAGAAATGGAAAACAAAGCTTCCCTTTTTATAATCCAGCATACGTGACGCTGCGCGTGTCAGATCCGGAGAGAGCTGGCTGTCGAACAGTGTCAGTGGCTGTTCCGCATGAGCCTTCATCTTATGTTCCCTCTCCGGGTAATACTGGATGGTCATACCCGTTGCGCCTGATGCCTTGCCACCGGTGATATCTTTCAGCCAGTAGAGAATGTTCAGGCGCTTTTCCGGACCGTTACAGGTAAGAATAAACTTCTGCGTTGCCTTACCTTTTGTGGCGCTAATGATAAAATCATCCACGCCATCCATGATGTGGTCATGCATGACCTGTACATTTCCTGCCACCTCTCCTGTGACGAGAACGGGTTTAATGTCATATGCAGCAGCGCGGCTCACCTGAGTCCATAACACCGCGACGACAATCAGCAGCCGGGCGATAACGTTTACCGTTTTCATCTTTTTCACTCTCCCGCTTCGGGTAAAACGACATAAATATCCCGGCCCGTGACCTCAATGGTCACGGGCTCCTTTACACCGGTATTCAGCAATGCCTGCGCCTGCCAGAAACGACCGCTGACCTCTTCATGCATATCCGTCACGCGGATACAGCGCTCATCACTCCCCTCTTTATGCAGGATTTTCGTCACGACGGCACAGGCACTCTGCGCCAGATTTTCCGTACCTGACTGCCGGTTAAGGAGATATATTCCCGCAAACGACAAGGCAGTACATAACAACCAGACCTGCATCAGTCGCCAGGGTTTATCCTGCATCTGGTCACGCTGACGGAGATATACCACCGGGAACCAGAACCAGATAAAGGATGGCGGCGAAATGCCCTGTTTCACCAGGTTAGTACGGTCCAGCAACACCCAGACCAGGGCAATGACCAAATAAATGACAAGCGCGAGAGCCTGCGGAAAATTCAGAACCAGGACAAACCAGAGGATCGGGAGAACAACCGCAAGGCACCAGGCGAACAGGTCTGCACGAAGCAACGGATAGGATTTCATCCCATTTCCCCCCAGAATGTTATTTCCTCATTGAAGACAGTGACGAACAAAAACATGGAAAGACTCCTTTATAAACAACTTACTGGAATAGTTAAGGAAGAGGCTGCGGGTTATTTTCAGCGCAGATCGTACTGCCTAACTTTCTGGTGTGATAATCGTTAATTCAGATCGATAATTGATTACCGATCGTTATTTTCTATCGAGATCGTCGATCAATAATATTAATTTGATAGTTAATATCTATTGCATGGTTTCATTTCGATCGTCGAAACAGATCGAACAGGTGCTGATAAAAGACACGATAAAATCAGAACAGGAGATGCCAGACGGCGCGGGCAACAGTCAGCAACCGGTGGCGGAGCTGGTGGAGATAGCGAACCAGCATCCCGGAAGTCTTCAGGGTGTTCACCGCTTCATCAAATATCTCCCCGGTCACGCGGACAAATCCCTCACGCGCTGTCTCCCTGACCGTGTCGGTACGAAGTTCGGGGTGAAGATGTCGGGAAACAGCGCTGCCGCTGTGTACCGGTAACGCCAGTATCAGGGCCTCCACCCAGTGATGCAGGTTGTAGTGCTCAGCAGCAGAGACGGCAACGACCGGGTGGGCAGTGGCGAAAAGGGTTTCGGCTAGTCGGGTTTTGGCCTGCAGGTTATGTTGCTGCTGCTGCGAGGGCCGGTGATTCTGCCCATCCCATTCCCGGCAGGGCTCCATTTTGTCCGCCTGGCTGAGTACAAACATAAAGCGCTCCGGTACTGCTCCGCTGCGGAGTAACTCGCGGTAACAGCGTATATCCTCGTTCCAGGCCCGCTCATCGGCTTTGAGTACCCAGACAATCAGGTCCAGTCTGCCGGACCATGCCTGATACAGGCGACGGTAAAGACTGTCCAGCTCAGGAGTTTCGCCAATACCCGGAAAATCTACCAGGGTCAGCGTATGTGTGCCGTGAGTGACCCGATAGCGCTGAACGGTGCGGGTGCAGCTGCTGATGGCATCAACCCTGGCGGGAGGTGGACTGAACAGTGTATTGCAGAGGCTGGATTTCCCTGCGCCACTTTTTCCCATCAGTCCGATACAGGGTTCATAACTTATGATACTGCTGAGTTGACGGTATATCTTTTCTGTCGCATCAGCAGGCAACCGCGAAAGGAGTTGCTGTAGTGGCATTATTTTAGAGGATTCATTGTTCATATTTCACCTGTGATAAAAGAATTTTGTTCAATATCACAGGAGTAATATAGGTCTGAAATAATTTACAACTCAATCAATTGTATTGAGGTTTCATCAGATGCCTTTTCTTCTGGCTTTCATTCATGGTTTTAAACTTCAGACGTTCTTTACCAAAAGAAATATCAATACCTTTGATAATCACAGATCCAGCTAACTTCTCCCCAGGAAAGTTTTTTTGTAAAGTTAGCACCGGTATAAAAAAAGCCCCGGTTGTATCCGTCCTGAGTGATTCAGCGATCTTACAGAGGCCTCTGGGTATTCTTCGCTCTGCTTTAGCTACAGCTTCGTATTTTATATAGCGTACGTTTTCAAAATCCAGCACCCCGCCATATTTGTCCCATTCATTCCTACTGACAGTGATCATCCTGCACGTAGCAGTAAACGTTCCGGAGTACAATCCTGGGATAGTACTGATATTACAGTAATAACACGCCACATATGTCTTCAGCACAATCCGAAACGACTTATCGTTAACTTCGTGACCATGGTTGCTAAAATGATTAGCAACGTGTTCAAGAATTTTATCGTCAATTGTTTCCATCAAAGCTTTATGGTTTTTCCGTATCAGAGAACTTTCTCCTTTATGAGGGTGAAATACATCAGACAGCCCGAAAAACTCAACCGAACCATTCACACTAAATTCTTTTGAATTAACATATTCGGGAAAAAGCTGAACCGGAACGGGTTTATTTTTGATGTCATTATTAGCCATCAGATTTTCTCTCTCTTTTGTGACCAGAGAGTAAAGATAATGAGACGTACTTTTTTTCCCATTCGACTTCACAGCTTTGTCACGAAGAAACGCTTCAGTCTCCTCATCAGAATAGTACATCGTTGCTTTGTATTTATACGCCATACATCCCCCAGGCTGTTCCTGATTTCTCTGCATTTGCCTGCTGGTTTACCTTCCTGCTCCGGAAGTTCCCCCATCACCATCGCACAACTAATTTACCTTAATTTGATAATAATTAAAAAATTAAAAGTACCCTAAATTCAATAATTTTAGGGCATTTATTACATTTGTTTAAATTTAAAAGTGACCTATAAAAGTAGGTTACTTTTTGTTTTAATGTTTAAATTCATAGCATTAACTAAAGTGTGGTCGTTTCAGAAATCTACCAGTCCCCCTCTATTCAGAAGGTACTTTTTACCTTGAGAATCTCACGGAACCGGAAGTTAGTTAAAAATTACTGCGACAACAATCTTCTCAGACGCTGCCCGCCATACCCATGGATCGCTATGGCATGACATCTGCTCCGGGTCAAAGAAGTGACGTTTTATGCATCTCTTACGCGACGGAGGAAAGTGGGTAACAACCAGCTTCATTAATTTTTTACACGGCCTTCCATCCCCTGAGGAAGGCTGCAACACAACACTGAGAACCAGTCATTCCTCCTTTTCACATTCAACGTAAAGGAGATATCCACATGAATACATCACCTGCTCTGCTGAACGACCAGCTTGTCGATATGGCATTCATCACCACCTATACCGAAATGACAGATAAATGGTTCTACAAACTCATCAGTGAAGGACTCTTCCCTAAGCCAATCAAACTGGGTCGCAGCTCGCGCTGGCTAAAGAGCGAAGTGGAAGCCTGGGTGCAGCAGCGCATAGCAGACTCCCGGGGTAACTGAGCATGGCTGTAAAAGAGTGGAAGCAAGGCTTAGCTCCTGGTGGCCTGGCAGAAGCAAAAATGGATAAAACAGACGTTGTCCATGAGCACTTTCAAATGTCCTGATTATCAGATTTTCATTTATATTCTGAATTGCTAACCCTGGAGTAAATTCTGAACACCAATAATATAAAGCCCCGCATGTGAAAAGGCTTTGGTATATATCAGCTATCTTCCATCATACAGTATATATATTATATACGAAGGAATTAACATATAAATGGATTAATATATATAAAAAGATATTTGTATATAAGCGTTTAATATATTAAATCATGGGGAAGCAAGCTAATGGCATATGCGTGTAGATATGTAGATGGATATGAAAAGTGATTGATGATGTATTTTGGAGAGCGTGTTTGGTTTTAACATTAAATATGTAGCCCTGACTAATTTAGCGTAAAGAAACTGAATTTGAGTAAGGGTGTTGTTTATTTTAGTCACGTGCATTAATTCAATTTTGACATATTAAAATGCTCTCAAAGAAAACATGGTTAAATATCAAAAGAAATGACAAGCACACTTCATAAATAGAAATCATCGCTGTTCACTATCAGTTATAACCGCCATGGGGTAATAACGGAAAAATAACACCCCTACCTAAGAAAGGCATAAATATCAAAAAAACAACGTATTCATTACTGCCATTCGCTCTGGCAGAGGCTTCGCTCGCCTGAGAAAAACGCAAAAGGAGTAATACTTATGACTAACCTTAAATTTGGGGAAATCAATCCGGGCTATATGAATCGTATTACGGATATTATCAACTTCGCTACAACAGCCCATGCCAGGACATCCGTATTCACCTTCGTACTCAGATTGCCTGAACATCGTGATACAGGCGACAGTATTGCTTGTGTCCCTGACCTGAGTTCAGGATTGATGGAACGAGTAACTGGGGCGCTGAGAGCCCGTATCACAGCCCATCAGAAACGACGCAAGCGGGAAGGCCTTCAGGTTTGTCCAACGGACCTGAGACACCTCTGGGTACGTGAGGTGGGAACCAGCGGTAAATCTCATTACCACATGGCGATATTCGTTAACAAAGATACGTTCAATGGATTAGGGAACTATTCGAAAGAAGACCATAACTTGGGGAGTTACATCTGCGAGGCATGGCTAAGTGCACTGGGGCTGCTCGAATTCCCTGAGTACAGGACGCTGGTTTCTTTCATCAACAAGCCACATTATCTGGAGCGTCTTCGTGTGGATCGCTATGGGCAACAGTTTCTGAATTTACGGAGCCACCTGGAATACTTTGCCAAAGAGCGTACCAAAGTTTACAGCAAGGAAGAACGTTCATTCGGGGGAAGTGTCAGGTGAACCAGTTCTACACTGAATGGAGACATTTAATCAAATGGGTGAAGACGTTACCAGTTAATTATTCTCCATGTTGGGAGGCACACCGTTTGTCTCGGGAAAGGATCGGGGTGGTGCAGTGTGCTATCCGGGTTATCGCTGGATGCAGCCAATCGTAGAACAGAAAGCGCTATCTGGGTGTCTCGGCATCACTGAAGCATGTCACGTATCCTCCGCATCCATCCGACAACTTCTCCCTCAGGATCGCGTTCGTGTATATGGGCGGCAGTCATCAAAGGAAACGCCCGTTCTGCCAGACGTGCCTTGGCAAGGTTATCTTTCATCACACCATCAAAGCCCTGAGCCAGCGAATAGGCTTCTGCAAACACTTTAGGGGTAGCTTTACCACCGACAGGATGGTCGGTGACAGCGATCATCACCCCAAACGCTTCGTGAATGGCTTCGGGATGAAGATAACTTTCGACTTCATGTTTCAGCGTCTGTGCTGCCCAGCATCCGTTGCCACGTGCATTTACGGCATCCACCGCCAACGATCCTGCGATGGATGTGGGAGTCTGCCAGTGCACCTGAGTACAAAATAGTGCTACTGATGAATCTTGATACGCTGGGGGCCTGGCGCGATGAGGTCGTACAGCAGGAGATGAGCGTGATACTCAGAGAGGCATGGCGCACTGTGACGGGTACTGATAGCAACTTCACCAGTATGGCGTCTTTCATTATCAGTCGCATAGAAAGATGTTCATTTTCACAGCCATTCAGTCAGCTACAGACCAGCGTGAATGAAATGGTATCTCCAGTGATGACAGCCAGAACGGGTGTGGTTTGTCCGTGAAGATAATTGTGTCTGTAAGCAAAGAAGATGGCAGTTAATTCTGGTCTGAAAATATGCACCTTATCCCGGTCTTCCCCGATCTCTGCTGCGCCGATATAATTTCTGAATGAAAAAAGCTCACGATACCTTACCCCCGGAACAAACCGTCGCGGCACTGGCACATTTTGCATGGTGTGCGCTTGTCGCCTTACGTACCGCACAGCAGGATGGTCAGGCGTTGTCGCCACTCAGCACGCACGCATTTTTACTGCGCTGGTTAACGGTGGCGTATAAGCAAAAACGGTTTACGCGTGCAATCGCATCCGATATTGAGGCATTGCTGACGCTGGGACGCAGCAAAGGTCTTGCCGCAAGCTTATTCAGTCGTCTGGAATATTTGTGGGTATCCTGTACAGGGCCGGTGACCGCTCAGTCGGATTTGTACCGTCTGACGTACGCAATTGAACAGCTTAAATCGGAGGGCTGGGTCAATGCAGTGGTGAGTGACCGGGAGTGGGGCACTGAAGCCCTGACTGAAGAATATCGTGATATTGATGCGCTGCTGGTAAGAAAATCGGCACTGACCGATGGATTTTCTAATGAAGGCAAACTGGTTGCGCCGGTTGAATTTCAGGTGACGGGCAACCTGTCAGCATGTATGGCGGTTTTCCTGGCCCATGCACTCCCTGCTGTCGTGCTGAAGCCTGACAGGATCGCCATACATCTCTGATAGTTATTGAAACGTTTTCTTCCGGGACATGAAACCGCTTTTGTTCCTGATGTTTTCCTTATCGCTACTGCTGTATTTCCCACATGAAGCAAGGTTATGGCTTACTGCCCCTTTTATCCTTACTGATCTAAAACCATATCTCTGAAAATGAATGGGTATTTTAATTTTTCCGATATTGATTTGGATCAATTCAAGGTCATTCTGTTAACAAATCTCCGTTCATTTTAACTGTTGCGAAATAAATGCTCGTTTTGCGCACTAGTGGTAGTTCATTTTACTGGCATGTCAGTGCAATTCACTATTAACATTTAGTAGAAAATTCTTAGGAATTTTCTCTATGCCGATTAAAGATCGCTATATTTGATCTTAAGTCGATTATTATTCTATTATCGCGTGTAAATCACTTTAGTCTGAAAGTGCACGCAGCGATAAACCGAGGGATGATGAGATGGCTGATAGTTTCCAGAATGAAGTGCCAAAGGCACGTATTAATCTAAAGCTTGACCTGCATACAGGGGGAGCCAGCAAGAAAACCGAGCTCCCTCTGAAATTACTGGTGGCGGGTGACTTCAGTAATGGTCAGGAGTCTGCACCACTGTCTGAGCGCAAAAAAGTTAACTTGAACAAAAATAACTTCGACTCAGTGCTCTCCGAATACTCCCCAAAAGTCAATCTGACCGTTAAAAACACGCTGGCTGATGACGGCAGTGAAGAAAACATCGGCCTGACCTTCCGGAGCATGAAGGATTTCACCCCGGAGCAGGTTTCCAGGCAAATCCCACAGCTGAAGGCAATGCTTTCCATGCGCAACCTGCTTCGCGATTTAAAAGCGAACCTGCTGGACAATCAGGCTTTCCGAAAGGAGCTGGAAAAAATTCTGCTCGACCCGGCGTTAAGCGCAGAACTCAGAGCCGAACTTTCAGCCCTGGCGCCTAAGCAGCCATAACGGTCACGATGATTTAACGGATTAAAAAGGAAGATGCTGATGTCTGTAAAAAATGAGAATGCGGCTGGTGGCGAAAGCGTGGTGCTGGAACGTCCTGCGGCAGGTGGGGTTTATGCATCCCTGTTTGAAAAAATCAATCTTAACCCGGTGTCCGAGCTGAGTGCGCTGGATATCTGGCAGGACGCACAGGCGATGTCGGATGCGACCGCGGATGAACGTTTAACGGCGGGGATGCAGGTGTTCCTGGAGTGTCTGACAAAATCAGGCTCAAAAGTTGAAAAACTCGACAAAAACCTGATTGACCACCATATCGCAGAGCTGGACTACCAGATTAGCCGTCAGCTGGACGCGGTAATGCACAGCGAAGAATTCCAGGCGGTGGAGAGCCTGTGGCGCGGCGTGAAATCCCTGGTCGACAAAACCGATTTTCGCCAGAACGTCAAGGTTGAGCTGCTGGATATGTCCAAAGAAGATCTGCGTCAGGACTTCGAAGACAGCCCGGAAATCATTCAGAGTGGACTGTATAAACATACATATATTGATGAGTACGACACTCCGGGTGGAGAGCCGATTGCTGCGCTGATTTCAGCGTACGAGTTTGATGCGTCTGCGCAGGATGTTGCCCTGCTGCGTAACATTTCAAAAGTCTCCGCAGCTGCCCACATGCCGTTTATCGGTTCTGCCGGCCCGAAATTCTTCCTCAAGGATTCGATGGAGGAAGTGGCGGCCATCAAGGACATTGGCAACTACTTCGACCGTGCGGAGTACATCAAGTGGAAATCCTTCCGTGAGACGGACGATGCCCGCTATATCGGTCTGGTGATGCCGCGCGTGCTGGGTCGCCTGCCATATGGCCCGGATACCGTGCCCGTACGCAGCTTTAACTACGTGGAAGAAGTGAAAGGCCCGGATCACGATAAATACCTGTGGACCAACGCATCCTTCGCCTTTGCATCCAACATGGTTCGCAGCTTCATCAACAACGGCTGGTGTGTACAAATTCGTGGCCCACAGGCTGGTGGTGCCGTGCAGGACCTGCCTATTCATCTGTACGATCTGGGTACCGGCAATCAGGTGAAGATCCCGTCAGAAGTGATGATCCCGGAAACCCGTGAGTTTGAGTTTGCGAACCTGGGCTTTATTCCATTAAGTTACTATAAAAACAGAGATTATTCCTGCTTCTTCAGCGCTAACTCCACGCAGAAGCCGGCCCTGTACGACACTGCAGATGCCACGGCCAACAGCCGTATCAACGCGCGTCTGCCGTACATTTTCCTGCTGTCCCGTATCGCTCACTACCTCAAGCTGATTCAGCGTGAAAACATCGGTACCACCAAGGACCGTCGCCTGCTGGAGCTTGAGCTCAACACCTGGGTGCGCAGTCTGGTGACCGAAATGACCGATCCGGGCGACGAGCTGCAGGCTTCTCACCCGCTCCGTGACGCCAAAGTGGTGGTGGAAGATATTGAGGACAACCCGGGCTTCTTCCGTGTGAAACTCTATGCGGTGCCGCACTTCCAGGTGGAAGGGATGGACGTCAACCTGTCGCTGGTTTCCCAGATGCCGAAAGCCAAATCCTGAGGCGAGGGGAAATCAGGGTGAAAATTTATCGTCCGTTATGGAATGAAGGGGCGCTTCTGGCCCCTCAGCAGTTCCAGCAGCAGTCTGAATGGGATGCATTTTCCCGGGCCGGTATTGCCGCCCGCGGAAATGCTTTCCACTGGGGTGTTGGTCGGGTTGAGCTTGATGACGCGATGCTGGCCTCCGGCCGCGTGCAGGCGCAGTCACTTCGTCTCTGGTTACCGGATGACACACTGGTTGATACCCGATCCAGTGACCTGCCTCCGGAGCCACGTGAAATCGAGGCACCGGCTTCTGCCGGCAATGCCCCGGTGACAGTGTATGTGGCGTTACCGGTGATGCAAGCCGGGATCGTCAATGTGCAGACAGACACGCAACCTGCAGAGCGCCCGCTTCGCTATCGGGAAGCGTGGGAGACAATCGCCGACCGCTTCGGTCAGGAAGAAGAGTCGATGGCGGTGGCCCGGTTTAATCTGGCATTCCGTTTCGGACATGAAGACAACGGCGCCTGGGATACCTGCGCCATTGCCCGTCTGTTACAGGACGGGCAGGGGGGCTGGCGTCAGGATCCTGACTTTATCCCGCCGATGGCGCTCTTCTCGGCAAGTCGTAATCTGTGTGAACGTCTTGCGCTGCTGAATCGCCAGCTGCGCTCCCGCCGTCATCGTCTGATGTCCATGCGTCGTGAAAGCAACGACAGAATGGCCGATTTTGCGGTCGCTGACGTTTCGTTGTTCTGGTTGCTGAATGCCCTGAACTCGCATGCACGGGTGCTTTCTGAGTATGAGCGCTTCCCTGACAGACATCCTGAGCAGGTCTGGGCCGAACTGGCGCGTCTTGCTGGCAGTATGCTGACCTTCTCGCTTGAGCACGATCTGGATGCCATTCCGGGATATGACCACCGCGCGCCGGAAAAAACCTTCCCGCCGCTGTTTGACCTCATCAGTGAGCTGCTGGAGGCCAGCCTGCCTTCACGAGTGGTCGCGGTCAGGATGGATCGTCTGGATCCGGAAACCTGGAAAGCGGTACTGCATGATATTCGTCTGCGCGATGAAGCGGATTTTTACCTTTCCGTACGAGCCAATCAGCCAGCATGGCAGATTGCTGAACGGTTCGCAGAGATGTGTATTGCCGGTGCCCCGGCGAATGTCGGTGAAGTATCCGGCGTGGCCGTCGAGGGAATTGGCCTCATTGCCCTGAGCCGTGTCCCTGCTGCACTGCCGGTGCGTCTGGAGAACCAGTACTTTGTACTGGACATGGAGAGTGATGCGGCCCGCGAAATGCTGGATCAGGGGGTGTGCGTATTCTACGTTCCATCCCTGCTCGGCGAGCTGGAGCTTGAACTGTTTGCGGTGCTGCGCTCATGAATAAGGTTATCGACATTGATGCCCTGATGGCAGAGACCTGGCTAACCGTGGCGCAATTGCGTCACGGTGGGCAGGTGACGGATGGCCCTGCGCTGTATGCGGCCTGCAAAGCGCAGGTGGAAAGCGTACGCGAGGCGCTGGTGCGCGCCGGGCTGGGTGCTGAAAGTATTGATCACATCACTTATGCCCAGTGCGCCCTGCTGGATGAAACCGTCATGAATCGTAAACCCGTGGCTCAGCACACGGAAAATGCGCAAGCGGCAGTATCCGGCGACAGTGCCCTTGGTGCGCTGAATATGCCCCTTGATGCCGGGCAACGAGCCTGGCGTTCTGCGCCACTGCAGGCGGTTTACTTCGGCTCCCTGAGAGCGGGCGGAGCCTTGTACGATCGTATCGCGGAGGTGCTGCGTCAGCCCGCACCGGAGCCTGCGGTGCTAACCTGCTACCAGCGGGTGCTGGCGCTGGGGTTTCAGGGGCAATACAGCCTCTCCGGGGTGGGACAGTCTCAGCGCGATGAAGTGATCGCTGCCCTGAATGAGCGAGTGCCACCGCTGGAAAGCGGGACATCACTGGTGGTTCAGAAGACCGGTCGCCGTCGTGATAACCTGCTGCGCTCCGTCTGGTTCTGGATTGTGCTGGCGGTGATCCTGACCGGTGTGGTGTGGCTGGGTGGTCATTTGTGGTTGCAGGATCTGCTGCGCCAGCAACTGCCGGAGCAGCCCTGATGCGTGGAAAAACCCTGGCCCGGGCGGCCCTGCCGGTAGTGCTCTGCCTTGCCGCCGTACTGTGGCTGGTATGGGGATTCCTGACCTGGCTGGTTGCCGGGAAAGCCTTCCTGACTCTGGTAGCCTTGCTGGTTGCGGGCATGCTTGCCCGTCGCCGTTACCGTCAACAGCGACCGGTACAGCTGGCTGATGAGGCCGGACTTTTCCCGCCCGACAGTCATACCGGACCGGTGGTGCTGGTATGCGGGGATGTGGACGATAGCATGTTCACAGCAGGGCAGACACGCGGCACGGCGCAGGGGTGGTACCTCCGGATAACGGAACTGACCGGACTCACGCCTTTTGCAGAGCGTCTGCTGGCCCGTACGCCGACGATGGCAGGCCAGCTCGCCGTAATGTACCGCTGTTTGCCGGACCAGCATGAAGATGAGGCGCTGTTGCGCGCCTCTTTGAAAGCATTGCGCCTGCAGATGAAGCAGTTGCGGGACCTGACCGGCTTTAGCGTGCCGGTGGTCCTGAGTGCCGAATTCAGCGGTCCGGAAACGCCCTGGATAGTGGTACGGGGAAATACGACCCTGGTATGTCCTGAAAACGAACCTGCTGTCACCCTCAGAGAATGGCAGCAGTCCCCGCAGACGGCTCTAATTCAGCCATACCTGTCCCAGGCGACATCGCTGCTTCACGCCGTGATGCTGGATGAACTGAGCAAAGCGGACAGGTTGTGTCCGGCCTTACGACCATTTGCTGTCTCCCTGCGTCTCGGGTCGGTATCCACCTCGGCAGCCGCGCTGTGGCCACAGTTATTGTTCCGCCAGACCCGCATTGCCTCTGCCGGCCATGTCACTGCCTGTGAACCGCGCTGGCATTTTGCCGATGCGGTACTTCCTCTGCTGGCTCCTTATACCACCCCGTTGCAGGGTGGCAAAACCGCGCGTCGGGTGGTGATGATTCTGCTGTTATGCGCCCTGGGTGCCATTGTCCTGTCCGTGCGGCATAACCAGTCGCTTATCCGCACGGTCAGCGCCGACCTTCAGCGCTGGCAGGCTATCCCGATGAACCACTATGCCCCGAAAGCGCAGGCCCTGCATGCCCTGCAGCAGGATGCACTGTTGCTGGAGCGCTGGCAGCGTCAGGGAGAACCCCATCGCTACGGGCTCGGACTGTATCCGGGCAACCGCCTGTGGCTGGCGGTGCAGCAGGCCATTGATACGTATGTTCCTCCGCCGCCATCGCCAAAACCGAAGCTAAAGCCGGTACCGAAAATTGTCCGTCTCGACAGTATGTCGCTGTTTGACTCCGGCAAAGCGGTGCTGAAAACCGGCTCCACCAAAATGCTGGTCAATTCGCTGGTCGGCATCAAGGCGAAACCGGGCTGGCTGATTGTGGTCGCGGGTCATACGGATAACACCGGTAATGCACAGCTGAACCAGACGCTGTCGCTCGAGCGTGCTGCCGCGGTACGCGACTGGATGCGTGACACCGGTGACGTGCCGGAAAGCTGTTTTGCGGTGCAGGGCTATGGCGCAAGCCGTCCGATCGCAACCAACGACACCCCGGAGGGCCGTACGCTCAACCGCCGTGTCGAAATCAGTCTGGTACCGCAGGCCAATGCCTGTCAGATACCGGGCCACACCCAGGCGTCATCGCAGGATGATGGCGCATCACAACACAATGGAGAGTAATTCCATGGCAATTCCTGTTTATCTTTGGCTGAAGGACGACGGCGGTGCGGACATTAAAGGGTCTGTGGACGTTCAGGATCGTGATGGCAGCATCGAGGTTGTCGCTCAGGAGCATAACCTGTACATCCCGACTGACAACAACACCGGCAAGCTGACCGGTACCCGTATCCACACCCCGTTCCTGTTCACCAAGGAAATCGACTCCTCCAGCCCGTATCTGTACAAGGCTGTGACCACCGGTCAGACCCTCAAGTCTGCGGAATTCAAGTGGTACAAAATCAACGACGCGGGCCAGGAAGTGGAGTATTTCAACACCAAACTGGAAAACGTGAAGGTCGTTAAAGTGAATCCGGTGATGCACGACATCAAGGATCCTTCTTTCGAGAAGCACAACCACCTTGAGCAGATCGAGCTGCGTTACGAAAAAATCACCTGGACCTACAAAGACGGCAACATCATTCATTCCGATTCCTGGAACGAACGCGCCACCGCGTAAGTCACGAGCGGGCAGAGCTTCTCTGTCCGCTTTTTTGCTTTTGCTTTTGCTGAGCGTCTGCCTGTGCGGGCGTTGAGCAAAAAACATCACATCCCGGAAACAGACCTTATGGGCCTCGGTAACGGCCAGGGGCGGTAGCGTGCCTGAACGGTCCTCAACAGTGAGCAAGCAAACATGGAAAACCCGGCAATCCTTCTTCGACGTCTCAACCCTTACTGCGCCCGCGCGATGGAAGGGGCGGCCTCTCTGTGTCAGACCCGCGCCCATGCGGAAATTCTGCCGGAGCACTGGCTGCTGAAACTGCTGGAGCAGGGGGAGGGGGACCTTACCGTGCTGGCCCGCCGCTACGAATGGGATATGGACGCCATCTGGCAGGATTTGCTGGGCTGGCTGGATAAACAGCCGCGTTCGGTACGTCACCGCCCGCAGCTGTCTGACGGCATTCAGACCCTGATGCAGGAAGCCTGGCTTATAGCCTCTCTCAATGGTGAAGAGCAGATTCGCAGCGTCCATCTGCTGATGGCCCTGGTGGAAAAACAGAACCTGGTGCGCTGCGACGGGCTGTGGCCACTACTGACGCTCGGTCAGAGCCAGCTGGAGCGCCTTCGCCCACTGCTGGACGCGCAGTCTGATGAACGCCCAGACGTGCAGCAGGAAGCCGAACTGGCACAGAGCCACGGCGGTGAGGTGGAGTTTGTTGGACGTCCGGTGGGTGCAGAGCTGAAAGAAGGTGAACTGAACCCGGCGCTGCAGAATGCACTGGATAAATTCACGCTCGACGTCACCGCCAAAGCCAGAGAAGGCAAAATCGACCCGGTCTTTGGTCGTGATACTGAAATTCGTCAGATGGTGGACATTCTCTCGCGCCGTCGCAAGAACAACCCGATTCTGGTGGGTGAACCAGGCGTCGGCAAAACGGCGCTGGTGGAAGGTCTGGCTTTACGTATCGCTGAAGGCAACGTTCCGGAAAGCCTGAAACCGGTTATTCTGCGTACCCTCGACCTCGGCCTGTTGCAGGCAGGTGCAGGAGTGAAAGGTGAGTTCGAACAGCGCCTGAAAAACGTCATCGATGCTGTACAGCAGTCGCCCACCCCGATTTTGCTGTTTATTGATGAAGCCCATACCATCATTGGCGCGGGCAACCAGGCAGGTGGTGCAGATGCGGCCAACCTGCTTAAACCGGCACTGGCCCGTGGCGAACTGCGTACCATCGCCGCGACCACCTGGTCTGAATATAAGCAGTACTTCGAACGCGATGCCGCGCTGGAGCGCCGCTTCCAGATGGTGAAGGTGGACGAGCCGGATGACGACACCGCCTGTCTGATGCTTCGCGGTCTCAAATCCCGCTATGCCGAACACCATAACGTGCACATCACTGACGATGCGGTCCGTGCGGCCGTCACCCTGTCCCGTCGCTACCTGACCGGCCGCCAGCTGCCGGACAAGGCGGTTGATTTGCTGGATACCGCCGCCGCGCGCGTGCGCATGAGTCTCGATACGGTACCGGAAGCCATTACCCGGCTGAAAGCGCAACTGACGGCGCTGGCACTGGAAGAGCAGGCGTTGCTGGAAGATATCGCCGCCGGCAGTACTTCCCACGGCGACCGTCTGAGTGCACTTGTCCTGCAGCGCACGATGCTGGAAGACAGCCTGCAAAAACAGACACACCAGTTTGAACAGCAGAAAGCGGTCGCCACTGAACTGAGCGCCATCCGGAAGGATATCAGCCGTCAGACGGACATCGCTGACTGCCGACAGCAACTGGCTATCCTGCAGGAAGCCGGGACGCTGGTCCAGGTGGATGTCGATACCCGCACGGTGGCCAACGTGATTGCCGACTGGACCGGCGTGCCGCTCTCCTCATTAATGAAAGACGAGCAGACCGGACTGCTGAGTCTGGAAGATGACATCGGCAAACGAGTGGTCGGCCAGGACATGGCGCTGACCGCCATCGCCCGGCGCCTGCGCGCCGCCAAAACCGGGCTGACGTCAGAGAATGGCCCGCAGGGTGTATTCCTGCTGGTTGGCCCGAGTGGCGTCGGTAAGACCGAAACCGCGCTGGCGCTGGCGGACATGCTGTACGGCGGTGAGAAATCCCTCATCACTATCAACCTGTCCGAGTACCAGGAGCCGCACACCGTTTCACAGCTGAAAGGCTCGCCTCCGGGTTACGTGGGTTACGGTCAGGGCGGCATTCTCACCGAAGCGGTACGTAAGCGCCCGTACAGCGTGGTGCTGCTTGATGAGGTGGAAAAAGCACACCGTGACGTCATGAACCTGTTCTATCAGGTGTTCGACCGCGGCTTTATGCGCGACGGCGAGGGGCGCGAAATCGACTTTCGCAATACCGTTATCCTCATGACCTCGAACCTCGGCAGCGACTACCTGATGCCGTTGCTGGACGAACAGCGGGAAGCGACAGAAAGCGACCTGCACGAACTGCTGCGCCCGATACTGCGTGACCACTTCCAGCCGGCGCTGCTGGCGCGCTTCCAGACGGTGATATATCGCCCGCTGGCGGAAGCGGCGATGCGAACCATCGTGGAGATGAAGCTGTCACAGGTCAGTAAGCGGCTGAACCGACACTACGGCCTGCTGACGCATATTGAAGAGAGCCTGTATGACGCGCTGACCGCCGCCTGCCTGCTGCCGGATACTGGTGCGAGGAATGTTGACAGCCTGCTCAACCAGCAAATCCTGCCGGTGCTGAGTCAGCAACTGCTGACCCACATGGCCGCGAAACAGAAACCGGACTCCCTGACGCTCGGCTGGAATGACGAAGAGGGGATAGTGCTTGAATTTGATGTCGCGAAATCATAACGCAGAACGGAATTATTTATTTTAATAAAAACCAGATTATTCATGCTCAGTTTAAAGGTGCGCTGGATTCTGCTAAGGCCGAATATAAAATTTCAGACCGCAACCTGAATTCCGTTTGGCGAGAGCTCCCGGACTCTTCGCGAAATGCGTTAAAAAAAGAACAGCTGGCATGGGTAAATGAAAAAGTTACTAAATGCGGCAAATTGTCGGACGCAGAATCGAACAATGTCGATATTAAACAGCGTATCGAAATTTATCAGTGCCAGATAAGAATGACTAATGATCGCATTACTTTCCTCAGTGGCGATAATTAATTGACGGTGGCAGGTGTTCCGTAAGGGAGATAAAGGATGAATAGTGATGTTACCAGTCTGGCACAGAAGAAATTTGATGAAGCGCTGGGGCTGTCCCGTTATCGTGTGGATATTCATGACTGTTCACACTTTCTGGACGTGCTGCGTTTTCGCGCCAGTGAAACGCTGAGCCAGCCGTGGCATTATGATGTCACTTTCACCTGTGCGGCGAGCATTGCCAGCAATGAGGTGATGTTGAAACCGGCATCCTTCACCTTCCAGACGCCATTGTTTGATGGCACGCCAGCTGCGCCGGTGCGCACGGTATACGGCGTGGTGGATACATTCCGCCGAATCTCCGTGTCAGGGGATGAAATCACCTACGCCCTGCGACTCGTGCCGCGTATTGCCCTGATGCAGCACACGGAGCGATGCGCGGTATATCTCAATCAGTCCGTACCGGAAGTGGTAGAGCAGATACTGCGCTCTCATGGGCTGGAAGGGGCAGATTTTGAATTTCGTCTGTCGCAGACCTACCCGGCCCGGGAGCTCATTACCCAGTGGCGTGAGACAGACCTGGCTTTTGTTCAGCGCCTGCTGGCCGAAGTTGGTATCTTCTGGCGCTTTGAGATGGATGGCCGCATTGAACAGGACGTGGTAATTTTCCAGGACAGCCAGATGCAGTATCAGTTTGGTGTAAAGCTGCCCATTATTCCGCCGTCACGCACCAGCGACAACGGTCAGGAAAGCGTCTGGGATATTCGGCCGACAGACCGCGTGGTCACCGGCAGTGTGGCTAGCCGCGACTATAACTACCGTGATGCACTGACCCCACAGGACAGTTCGGTGACGGTTTGTCAGGAGGGTGGGGCCACCATCGGTGAGGTGTATCACTATGCTGAGCCGTTCCTGAGTCAGGGGGATGAGCAAACACCGGAGAGCGGTGCCTGGTATGCCCGCCTGCGCCATGAGCGCTACCTCAATGCTCAGCAAACAGTCACGGGGCGAGCAAGCCGGCTGGTTCTGGCTCCGGGCGAAGTGCTGGAGCCACAGGGCAGTGGACTGCCTGACTCGCTGAAGAACGGCATCGTCATCACCGGTATTCACACCTCAGGTGCACGTGACAAAGGCTTTCAGCTGCGCTTTACGGGCATTCCTTACAGCGAAACGGTCTGTTTTCGTCCGGCTCTGTTGAACCGCCCGGTGATGGCCGGCTCCCTGCCTGCCCGGGTGGAAAGTGATGAGAAGCATGACACTTATGCGTACCTCGACAATCAGGGGCGGTATCGCGTCCGGCTCGACTTTGACCGTAACAGCACCGAGCAGGGCTATGCCTACCTCTGGCTGCGCATGGCAAAACCGTACGCCGGGGATACCTACGGCTTCCACTCCCCGCTGCTTGATGGCACTGAAGTCTCGGTGATGTTCGACGGGGGTGACCCTGACCGCCCGTACATTGCCCACGCTCAGCACGATTCAGAACACCCGGATCACGTCATCCGTGATAATCACACGCGCAACATCTGGCGTACGGCCGGAGACAACAAACTCCGTCTGGAAGACAAGCGTCAGAAAGAGCATTTCAAGCTGGCGACGCCGTTTGGCAAGACGCAACTCAACGGCGGTCATGTTGTAGATAGTGAGCGTGAGCCCCGCGGAACCGGTTTTGAACTGCGCACCGATGAATACGGGGCGCTGCGTGCCGGACGGGGGATGTTCCTGACTGCTGATGCACAACCGGCGGCACAGGGCAAAATGCTGGATATGGCGCCGGCTATTGAACGCCTGAATCAGTCAGCGGCCGAAATGAAGCGGCTCAATCTGCTTGCACAGCAGGCTCAGGCACTCACCTGTGACCTCGAAAGCCAGAACAGAATGCTGGAAAACCGCCTGAGAGACCTTCAGTCCGCGGCACTGCTGGGCAGCGCACCGCAGGGCGTGGCGTTCACGTCGGGTGAGCATCTTCAGATGACCAGCAAGCAGAACACCATCCTGAGTGCAGGTCAGCATCTGGATATGGGAGCAATGAAGAACATCACGCTGGCTGCCAGTGAGTCTGTCGGGCTGTTTGCTCATCAGTCCGGGGCGAAGATGATTGCTAATCAGGGTGATGTTGAGATCCGCGCTGAAGCGAGTTCGATGGAGATGACATCTGAGCTGCTGTTTACCATCAGCAGTAACAAGGATGAACTGCTCATCAGTGCGCCTAAACTGCGACTTAACGGCGGCGGCTCCAGTATCACGCTGGACAACGGCGGCATTCTGGAAGAAACCCCGGGGGATTACCTGGTCAAATCTGCGCATTACCGCTCACCGATGGCGGGTGGCAGTATGGACATTACCCCGCCTAAGTTTAGCCAGACAAACGCCAGCGTGACGCCTCCCAAAACACGTAATATCCCTTCACGTTAAGGATGACCGGAATGAAAATCTGTTTTCCTGCCCGAAAAGCCAATGGCGATAACTACGCCACAGTGGATGACATGATGAAACTGCTCCTTCAGGAGCCACACGGCTCCTGGCTGGCCGGAACGAATAACATGTGGCATGGCGGGATCCACATTACGAGTGAGAGTGCTCCCGGCTCAGTGCTGACAAACGAGACGGCAGACACGGCGGTGCCGCTTCAGTTTATGGCGGGTGGCGAAGTGGTGGCCTGGCGTGTGAATCAGGATTACCTGACGTCCACGTACATGAATAAGCCGCTGCAATATTCCAGTACCTTTGTGCTAGTCAAATCCACCTGCACCCCCGATCCTGAAAAGAAGGCCAACAGCCTCGACTTTTACACGCTGTATATCGGGCTTGCTCCGCTGTCGGCTTTCCCAAAACACAAGCTGTATAAGGTCACAGACAAGGGCGACGGGCTGAGTCAGCGTGAATATACCGGCAAAGAAAAAGCCGGAGATAAGGCGCCGGTAGCGAAGAATAAGCTGAAAACAGGTGACAGCGTCGTTGTTCTGCGTGAGAACGCCTTCGACCTGAAAGGACAAACGCAGACGTTTGGGCTTGCCCGGGCGCTGAACAGCAAATCCGAGATGACCGGTAAAGCGTTCTGGATGTCACTCGATCCGCAATATGTGACACCTGTGGGTGAGCAGATGGCACACCTGCCGGCCTGGATGCAGCAGGCTGTAGCGCAGGGCACATTTGATACTGTCGTTAAACCGGCAACCAGACTTGAGGTTGCAGCAGGTGATGCGGTGGGCTATCTGGCGGAAGACATTGCCCCCTGTGACTTACACGGTGTGGAGAAAAGTGCGTTCGCGCACATTGAAGTGCTCAGCACCGACAGCCGGATGATCGATTTTTTGAGCAATAAGGCACAGGTGAAAAGTGGCCCGAAATACGTTCATATTCATCCGGAGAGTTCGGTCTATGCCCGTTCCGGGGATACCTTCACCAAAACTGAAGGTAAGGTGAAGAAAGATATTCACAAAATCATGCCGCAGGACAAATGCCATCCGTTCAAAGACAGCAACGGCAAGCGCTGGTTTGATATCGGAGACGGGGCCTGGGTAAGCGAAGACGATGTCGATGCGGATATCGGCCAGTACGACCTGGACAAACTTGGCTTTAAAGCATTTGAAGAACCGTCCACATCCGATATGACGAAATCCCTGCGTGAGGGGTGGATCAAAGACGGGTTCACCAGAATGGCGGAGTGGGTACGCCCTGAACGCGGTATCCGGGAAAAACAGGTCTCTGACTATTACAAAGCCCTGCTGAGAAAAATGGACAGCGATAACAGTGGTGACCTGTCAGGCGAAGAACTATGTCACGCGGTTAATTACGCGGAGCTGGATGTCAGGGATATCGCGGCGCGAATGGTGGTGAAACACGACAGTGAATGGTTTGGCGGCAGCAGCCATCACCGGTGGAGAACATTTTTAAAGCAGATGGATCCCCTCTGTATCAGCTATGTCAGACAGTGGTTTGACGACATGGAATGGATGAGCGAGGTGGATGGATTCAGCGGTGACCCTGTCTGGCATATGCATCCAGTGATATTTTTAGACGCAATTAATGAACATGGGATATGTGCATGTAATCGAGATATCACTATTGAGGAACTTCAAAAGATAGCCCAAGGCGTGAATGCTGATACACTAAAAAGTTATTTAGATGGGTTAAATGCAGGCTTTAAGCGGTTTGAAATCACTAAGTGTCGAGATAAAGCCCATTTCTTAGCACAAGTTTTGCACGAAAGTGGGAATTTTAGATTTACCAAAGAAATTAATGGAGAAAGGGCCTCTTATCAACCGTGGTATGGTAGGGGATTAATCCAAATTACACTACAGACTAATTATGATAGTTATGGGAATTATATTGGTGAGGATGTATCATCATCCGACTCGGCCAGAGATAAATTAACGGCACTGCCTCATAGTGTTCTTTCTGCATTTTGGTTTTTCAAAATTCACAAATCTTTGGATATTCCCTCTGGGAATGATGATTTCAACAAAATAACAGCAGTCATAAATGGTGGTTTCAATGGTTATGATGATCGCCTAAATATATTTAATAAGGCTGTGAAAAGTCTTCATGCAGAGCATTTGAATAAAAAGAACGAGGATGGAACATATCCATTTACGTCCAGTGAAATTTACAATAGTAAGATTTACTCATTCGGTTGGGGGCTTTGGCATGATCCAGGGTCAAGACGACATGGCACAGATAAGAATAAAGATAAAGCATTAGCAGGCTACAAGCGTGCAAAAGAACTCATAAATGCAAGCCCCTTCCCAGTAAGGCAGGCACATAGAAAAATTTACGGAGTTGAGTATCAAGAGGTACTCAATTATATAAATGGAAGAATTACGGCTCTAGAGGTGTCTTAATGAAAGTATTAGTTGCGATTTTGTCAGTATTTGCTATGTCACTCAGTTCATTAGCTCATGCGAGTGAAACTGTAGGGTGCTTTAGTGCAGGGAAGACGAATGTTAAATTCTTCCAAATGACTCAGGATGGATTAGATATTGGATATGTTAAGTACGAACATGCAAAATCGGCAATTCCATTGCTTTTCGTAAAAACAGAAGAAGAACAAGATTCTGCTGACCGTCCCTCATCTTTTACAACCGATTGGAATGAAATGCTGAACGGAAAAGTAAATGGGTATTATACGGTAATGTCACAAGGTGCTCGCTTTTATCAGTTTGATTATAAATCATTAAAAGGGAAAGTTACCGAGTTCTCTGAAAACATAGGTGCATACAATGATGATCGTTCAGATTGTGTGTGGAAGTAATGTTTCTATATTATTCTAAGCGTAACAATAGGAATGCTGATGCAAGGAATTATTCGTCTCGGTGACAGAACCACGCACGGTGGAGCCGTATTGTCATGCTCAACGACCATGCTTTTTGGTGATATTGGTGTGGCCCGTAAAGGTGATCGAGTTTCCTGCCCTGAGCATGGTGATACCACTATTGTCGAAGGTAACCCAAATTATCGCGATCGCGGAGTTCCTGTGGCATTCCATGGCCACAAGTGTGGTTGCGGCTGCACGCTTATCAGCTCACTGCCCAATGCTCTGGTGGGATAAACGTGCCGGTTGAACTTGAGCGTATTCCCGTGCAGGAAAAACTGCCGCCCCGTCCGCGTTTTAAACGCTGGCTCCTCCTGGGCATTGTGATGTTGTTGGCAGGGGTTGCGACCACATTCCTGTTCTGGAAGGGCGAGCGCTCAGGTGCCGCTTTCTGGGGGCTGGCAACAGGATTGCCTGTCGTGTTGTGGGGCCTGCTGGTTGTCGGACGCTATCTGGGATATGCCCTTCTTTGCGGGCGCTGCGACCAGAAAAATGCCACGACTGCCGCACGCTACCGTGCAGACGTTGCGCGTGGTCAGCGCTTTGCCTGGCTTATCGGTGAAGTCCTGATTAACGGGCTGGGGTCTGCCAGCCCGATGACACACGAGGCCGTGTTAGCCAAAAAGCCCCTGATGATGCCCTGTGAGCCCGTTAATGGTGGCAATCCGGTTCGTCACCGGGCGCTGTCGGTCGCCGGGGAAATGGCTGACCGGGAAGCGCACTATTTTCAGGAAGTAATCGCCCACGTCCAGAATCTGGTGTCGTTGCTCCCGTCAACGCTGACCTGCTATCTGGCGGTGGATACCGGTGAACAGTTTTCGACATTGCCATCGCTCCTGCAAAAAAGCATGTCCCATCCGCTGGTACGCATTCGCGACCTGACGGGGCTGGAAATCCTGGACTACTGGCTGGACTGCCATTATGACCATGCTGCGGCGTTACTGCTGGTCAGCGCTCAGCTTTACGAACACCCGCCAGAGGACAGTGGCGAGGCCATTTCCATGTTACTGCTTACCAACTGCCGCCTGAAGGACATCCCGGATGTGTCGGTCAGGGTTCACCGGCCGCAGATCTGTCGCGATGGCAATCTCGATCGGGCATTTGAACGCGTCATGATGTGGTCAGGGCTGGAAAAAACTGCACTGAAGCAGGCCTGGACCAGCGGCGGCCAGATGGCCTCCGGCGATATCTTCAGCAAGGCCCGGGAGGCACATGCCCCGGGGCTTAAAGCCGATAAAATTACCCATATTGATACGGTTGTCGGATTTGCGGGCGTTGCCGCTCCCTGGCAGGCGTTACAGCTGGCAGCCCGTCAGTGTTTGAGCGACAGCGAAGCCCAGCTAATTGTCACCGAACTTTCAGAAGACAACCGACAACTCTGTATTGTCACCCCGGAATAACTCTCAAGGGATTGCTCTCCTCCGTTATGAAAATCGCATCCACTTTTCTGCTTGCGCTGCTTCTGGGCGCACTGTCTGTCTGCCTCATTGGCGGCGCACTCTTGTTATGGCCGGAGTGGGTTAAGGACACCTTCAATATAGGGCCATTCAGTACGACCGGCATAGTGATAATCAGCCTGCTGCTGATGCTGGCAGCATTGATTATCGGCTGGGTGCTTGAAACCGTATTCGCTAAGAACGGTGAGAAACAGGGAAAGCTGGATGTGGTCGCCTCCGGACAGCAGGCTGCTGCATCCCAGCCTGAAGCAAAGCATACCGACGCGGACACCTCCCGGTTTGTGGCTGAGGCGCTGGTCGATCATTTGCGCCTGCGCTATCGTCGTCGCTGGAAAGCAAAAGTTCGCCTGATGCTGGTACAGGGTACCGACAGTGATATCGAAAAGGTGGTGCCGGGTCTTAAGGGCGATCACTGGCAGGAAAGTGACGGTATTGTGCTTATTTACGGCGGTCTTGCAGAAAGCGTGCCGGATGATGAGTTCCTGTCCGTGCTGAAAGCAGTGCGACCACAGCGTCCGCTGGATGGCGTGGTGCAGGTGATGAACGCGGCTGCACTGCCCGATACGGCGAAGCAGGACACGCTGGTGCGTGTACGTCAGAAAACCGATACTCAGCTGGGCTGGCAACTGCCGGTCTGGTTGTGGCTTGTCCGGGAAGGTTACTGGGACCAGGACGGAGTGGGTGTACCTCCAGCCGGCGCGCTGTTTGGTCCAGGTGCGACAACGGAAGAGGTCCGTTCGACATTGACCTCACTCTCGTCGGACCTGCAAACCCCAGGCGTGTTGGCGCTGCTGGAGAACTCTCAGCACCACTGGCTGTTGAGCCTGTCGAAAGCCCTGCGCGGCTCGTTGCGACGCTCCCTGATCCCGCTGCTGACCACGCTGATGTCAGGGCCAGCCCCATACCGTCTGCGGGGTGTGATGTTCAGTCCGGCATTGCCAGGGACCGAAACGGTGCCGCATGCGCGCCTTTCACCACCGGTCTGGCAGGCGCTCGAAAACGACAGCCTGCAGGTGCATGCCCGTAAAATCGGTTTCCACTGGCAAAAGGTGCAGCGCCTGGTGCTGCTCGGTCTGGTACTGCTCTGGGGGGCGGGTACGCTACTGTCCCTGTCCGTCAACCGCACCCAAATCTGGCTGGCCCAGGATACGGCCCGGGTTGCCGCTGACACTAAACAGCCTCTGCCGGAGCGCCTGCGTAACCAGTTAGCACTGCAGCAGACCATTGCCCGCCTGCAGAACCGCGAAGTGCACGGCGCGCCGTGGTACACCCGCTTTGGCCTGAACCAGGACAGCGACACGCTGAAGATGCTCTGGCCATTATATGCCCGTAATAACCAGCAGCTGATGCGCGATGCGCTGACAGACGAACTTCACCGCCAGCTTAACGCTTTTGTGCAGTTGCCACCGGCAAGCACCGCACGAACGTCAGCCACCCAGAAGACCTACGGCCTGCTTAAAGGCTACCTGATGCTGGCCCGTCCAGACAAAGCGGATGCGGAGTGGCTGGCGGGCAATATGCTGAAGGCCTGGCCGCACCGCAGCGGCGTGCCGGACAGCGTGTGGCAGACCCAGGCGCCGAAGCTGCTCGGCTTCTGGGCGCAGAACTTACCGGCACACCCGGAGTGGAAAATTTCTCCTGACCGCGAACTGGTGGGGACGGTACGCCAGATTTTGCTTAAACAGATAGGTCAGCGTAACGCCGAATCCGGTCTGTACCAGGAGATGCTCGGGCGCATTGCCCGAAACTGGCCGGATTTAACCCTGGCGGATATGACCGGCGACACGGACGCGTCAACCCTGTTTTCTTCTGAAGAAGTGGTGCCGGGGATGTTTACACGTCAGGCGTGGGAAGAGCAGGTTGAAGATGCGATTGATGAAGTGGTGAAGACCCGCCGCGATGAAATCGACTGGGTGCTGACCGACAAAACCCATCAGCCGGGCAGTGATGTGTCACCGGAAGCGCTGAAACAGCGCCTGACTGAGCGTTACTTCACTGACTTTGGCAACGCCTGGCTCAACATGGCCAACAGCATTCAGTGGCACGAAGCGTCATCGCTTTCGGAGGCCATTGCGCAACTGAACCTGCTGGCGGATGTGCGCCAGTCACCTCTGGTGGCGCTGATGAATACGCTTGCCTGGCAGGGTCAGACGGGTGCCAAAGGAGAAGCCCTGGCTGACACCCTGGTGGACTCGGCGAAAAAACTGGTGGGGCGTCAGAAGAGTGCAAAACAGTTTATTGAACAGGCGCAGGGGCCGAAAGGGCCGCTGGACGGCGTCTTTGGGCCGCTTACGGGGCTGATGGCCGGCAAGGACGGTACCGGCTCAAACGGTAACCTCAGCTTTCAGTCCTGGCTTGCCCGTGTAACCCAGGTGCGTCTCAAGCTGCAGCAGGTGACCAGCGCCCCTGATCCGCAGGCGATGGCGCAGATGCTGGCCCAGACCGTCTTCCAGGGTAAAGCCATTGACCTGACTGACACCCGTGACTACGGCTCTCTGGTGGCGGCAAGTCTTGGGCAGGAGTGGAACGGCTTCGGGCAGGCGCTGTTTGTGCAGCCGCTCGACTTGGCCTGGCGTCAGGTGCTGGCTCCTGCCGCAGGCAGCCTCAATGCCCGCTGGCAGAGCACCATTGTTTCGCAGTGGAACACCGCCTTTGCCGGACGCTATCCATTTAAGGCCACCGGCAGCGATGCTTCACTGCCACTGCTGGCCCAGTTCCTGCGCAGTGACTCCGGGCGTATCGCGGCATTTATCAAAACCAACCTCGGGGGGATGCTGCATCAGGAAGGCAACCACTGGGTGGTGGATCCGGCTGCCAGTCAGGGAATGAGCATCAGTCCGGCGTTTCTTGCCGCCATCAACAAGCTTGCCGATATCTCGGATATCGTTTTTGCTCAGGGCGATGCCGGGGTTCATTTCGAACTGATGGCCCGACCGTCACGCGATGTGGCCCGCACCCAACTGACGCTCGATGGTCAGAAACTGGATTACTTCAACCAGATGGAAAGCTGGCAGAGCTTCACCTGGCCGGGCAATACGTATTACCCCGGTGTGGATCTGAGCTGGCGCTCAGTCAATACAGAAATGCGCCTGTATACCAGTAATCAGGGAAACTGGGGCTTTATCCGTCTGCTGGATAAGGCGCTTATCACCCCGCTCGACAGCAGCCGGACACAACTGGTGTGGATCACTCCGGATGGCAATCCGCTGAAATTCATCATGCGCAGTGAGCTCGGTGACGGGCCACTGGCACTGCTCAAACTGCAGGGCTTCAGTCTGCCGCAGACTATTTTTTCCGTGGGTGCGACTGATAGCTCACTCACCCTTGCCGGAGACGAATAAATGGCGACTGCAGAAACGCTCCTGACCCTGTGTCTTCCGGACGCGGTCCAGCGTACCGCACTGCTCGCTAAGAGCCGGGAAAACCTCTCTCTGTGGTCGCCGTGGCTGACACCACTCCCGACGGGTAATGGAGCCGGGGATGACCCGACCTATGAGGATGATTTCCAGCTGATGCGCGAGGAAATCAACAAACTCTCCGGTATTGATACCGATACGCTTTGCCGCCTGGCGGAAAGTATTCTGACCCACCAGGCCCGTGATATCCGTGTGGTCACCTGGTATGTCTTTGCCCGTCTGCAGCGTGATGGCGATGCCGGGCTGACGGATGGCATCCTGCTGCTGGCAGCCATGCTGGAGCAGGCGGGGCAGCACTGCCACCCACAGCGCAGTACCGCAAGACTGGCAGCACTCGACTGGCTGAACAGTGAGAAAGTGCTCGATACATTCTCGCGCTGGCCGGATGTGACGCGTGAAGAGACCGCCAGAACAGCAGCCGCGCTGTGTTTACTGGAAACGGCCCTGAAACAGCTGCCGGAGGCGGAATGCCCTGACTTTGCCGGTTTGCTGCGCAGGCTGGAAACCCGCCTGGCTGGTAGCGGCGGGCTGGATACACCGGTGGCTTCATCAGGACCGGACGGCTCAGGTGAAAGCACCCACAGCACACCGACGTCAGGCACTGCTGTACCGGAAACCGTGGCTGTCAAATCGGAAGTGGAACTGGTCCGTCAGCTGCGGGTGCTGTCCGGCTGGGTGGTTGAGCAGCCGCAGGGCTGGCTTGCCGCTCACAGGATGATGAAGGCCGCCCGCTGGGACCTGGTGACGCAACTTCCGGCTCTTGATGCAGCCGGGCGGACACGCCTGCTGCCGCCAAAGGCTGACTACCGCGCCCAGCTTAAACGTCTGTACCTGCAGCAGAGCTGGACTGAACTGGTTGAGCAGGTGGATGTGATGTTCTCTGAGGGCGGTAACCGCTTCTGGCTCGATTTGCAGTGGTATCTGTGGCAGGGGCTGAGCCGGGCTGGTGCGCCCTGGGAGCACTGGGCAGAGTACATCCTCAGCGACCTGAGGCTGTTACTGAAACGCCTGCCAGGCCTGGAGACTCTTGCATGGAACGATGGCACGCCGCTGGCCGATGAGGTGACGCTGAACTGGATAGCTGAAAAGGTCAACGATGACATGCCCGGGTTTGCCGATGCACCTGCGGTGGCAAACGGAGGCCAGACAGATGACATATCTGCGCTGGAAGTGGAAGCGATGGAAAAAGGTGACCGCGATGGCCCGGAGGCAGCGCTGACCTGGCTTCAGAATCGTCCGGACATGGCCTCACCCCGGAGCCGCTGGTTAATTCGTTTACTCATGGCGCGGGTGGCAGAGCAGTACGGCCGCAACGAGCTTGCCCTGCACCTGCTCGGTGAGCTCACAGCCAGTGCACCGCAACTGACCCTCACTGACTGGGAGCCTGGACTGTTGTTTGACGTGCTTGCCCGCCGTCTTCGGCTGTTGCGTCTGAAAGCTGGTCGCAGCGAGAGCGACAAAGCCCGGCTCACCCCGGAAATGGATGAACTGCTGGCTGGCTTGATTTCCATTGATCCCGCCCGGGCGATGGTGCTGTGCGGTTAGAAAAGAGGTAAACATGATGGATGTTTTGTTCTGGGTCGCTGCCAGCTTTGGTGCTGGCGTCTGGGTTGGAGTGCAGCACAGAAAAAGTCAGCGAAAATCCTTTCGGCAGTCCACATCGAAGAACCGTACTGTCCGAAGCGAAGCTCAGCCAA
The DNA here is from genome assembly GCF_036936505.1 of Enterobacter sp. JJBC. Taxonomy (NCBI): domain Bacteria; kingdom Pseudomonadati; phylum Pseudomonadota; class Gammaproteobacteria; order Enterobacterales; family Enterobacteriaceae; genus Enterobacter; species Enterobacter sp. JJBC. Next base: position 4,042,899 of record NZ_CP136935.1, on the reverse strand, counting down.
CAACTTGTCCCCCCGCGTCGTCGCCACATCCAGCCGTAAAATACAGAAACTCTCGCTGGGAAGAGAAGGAGGACCTGTTCTGGGGAATGGTGGAAGAAGGTGTCATTCTTGAAAACAAAAAATACATGACAACCCCGACCGAAAGACAATATCTGGAAAAGCTCGAAGAGTGGTTTGGTCAATATTGTCGGATATTTTGTCAGGTGAGCCCCGGGCGCTTTTTGAAGTTACCGGAGCAGGAGGCGTTCAGTGCTGAAGAAAGAGCGCGTTTCTTTACCCAGTTTAATGCGATGTCCGTGGATTATGTTCTGGTCTCCAGAAAAAATAACAAAATTGTCTGCGTCATTGAACTGGATGATAAAAGCCATGAACTTGATGAGCGTATTGCACGTGATAAACGGCTCGAACATATGTTTGAAATGGCCGGTGTTCCGTTACTTCGTGTCAACGTTGACGAAATGAACACTCAACCTCCCGTGTGGGATCGTCGTAAGGCTGTAGAAGAAAGAATGGCCGTTTCCTGAAATTTACTGAATTGAGTACTTTCTCCCATGGATGATTTAACCCTTCGCTATTACGAAGCCGAAATGCGCTACTTGCGCGAAGCCGGTAAAGAGTTTGCCCGCGCCCACCCCGACCGCGCGGCGATGCTCAACCTGGATAAAACCGGGGCCCGTGACCCGTATGTTGAGCGCCTGTTCGAGGGCTTTGCCTTCCTGATGGGCCGCCTGCGTGAAAAACTCGATGATGACCTGCCGGAACTGACCGAAGGGCTGGTGAGCCTGCTGTGGCCACATTACATGCGCACCATTCCGTCGCTGTCGGTAGTGGCGTTCACGCCGGACTGGCGCCAGCTTCGCAAAATGGAAGTGCTTGAAAACGGCTTTTCCGTCCTGTCGCGTCCGGTCGGTCCCGATAACACGGTCTGTCAGTACCGCACCACCCGTGATGTACACCTGCAGCCGCTGCATCTGAGTGAGGCCCGCCTGCAGACAGAGCCTGATGGTCGGGCCGCCATTCGCCTGCGTTTCGAATGCCCCGATAAAGTGGACTGGTCAAAAGCCGGAATTGATAAGGTGGCCATTTACCTCGATGCAGACAGCCCGGTGGCCTCGGCCCTGCATCTGGCGCTGACGCGCCGGGTGCAGGCGATGTATGTCCGCCACAGTGAGACCCGAACTGAGCGGGTACGCTTTGACGGCTGGTGTAAACCCATGGGCTTTGATGATACCGACCGGCTGTGGCCTAAAGGAGACTCCGCGTTCAGTGGCTACCAGTTGCTGCTGGAGTATTTCAGCTTCCGCGAGAAGTTTATGTTCGTGGAGCTCAGAGGCCTCGAGCTGGCAGGGCTGAGTCAGAAAACCACCTGGTTTGAGACCGATATCGTGCTCGATGGCGGCTGGTCGTCAGACATGCCGTTTGAGACCGACAACTTCCGCCTGCACTGCGCGCCGGTCATTAACCTGTTCTCACTGGAAGCGGACCCGCTGACGCCTGACCCGCTGCAGAACGAATACCTGCTGCGGCCGATGCGCGTGCAGGATGGTCATACGGAAATCTACAGTGTGGATTCCATTCACGGTGCGGTGAAAAACGGCAAACATCCATACGTACCGTTCACCAGTTTCCGTCACCGCGGTGGCATGATGCGCCATGACGCGCCGGAGCGTTATTTCCACACCCGCGTGAAGCGCGGCCCCTCGGGGCTGTATGATACCTGGCTTATTCTTGGCGGTAAGGCATTCGAACTGGAGCAACTGTCACAGACCCCGGAGTCGCTCTCCATCCGCATCACAGGTACCAACGGTCAGCTGCCGCGCCGCTCACTCCAGAGCACGCTGCTGGACAGGGTGGTGAAGGCGGGCAAAGTGCCGGTTCGGGTCATGAACCTGAAGGTGCCAACTTTGCCGCTTTACCCACCGGCAAATGACCGCTTCCACTGGCGGGTGATGAGCCATCTGGGTTCAAGTTTCTTAAGCATGATGGATAACCCTGAAGTGTTACGCGGCACGCTGGCGCTGTATGACTGGACCGACGATGAGATGAATCGCCGACGCCTGGAGGCGATTGTTGCCGTGAAGCACACGCTTATCCGTCGCTTTGAAAAGGGCTTTATGCTGCGCGGGGTGGACATTGAAATCACCCTTAATGCCGATAACTTTGCCGGGGAGGGAGATGTCACGCTGTTTGGCGAGATGCTGCATCGCTTCTTTGCCCTTTATGCCGATGTCCACCTCTTCAATCAGCTCACGCTGGTCCTGCAACCGACAGGGAAACGACTGCGATGGAAAGAGAATCACAGCCAGCACGTTCCGGGCTGACAGAAGCGCTTCGCGACGACATCTGGCGGGTTAATTTCTACCGCTTCTGTCAGTTGCTGGAGCAGGAGAACCCGGATGCACCGAAACTGGGCAGCACCGAGAAACTGTCCGCCGACCCGGTGCGTTTTCGTCCGTGGCCGGGAATGGGCTTCCCGGTCAGTGAACTGAAGGCGGTTGAAACCGATGAGGACCACCCGGACCTGTCGCCGACGGTGCGGACCACTTTCCTCGGAATGTACGGGGTGGACTCCCCGCTACCGACGGCGTACCTCGATGATATTGCGCAGCGCCGGGAGGGGTATGAAGCCACCACCGCGTTTCTTGATATCTTCAGCCACCGTATCCACACCCAGTACTACCGTATCTGGCGCAAGTACGCTTACCCGGCGACCTTCGAAGCCGGTGGCGTGGATGACACTTCTCAGTGTCTGCTGGGTCTGGTGGGGCTTGGCATCCCGGGAACGGCGGAGCAGATTGCCACGCCGGTCTCCCGCTTCCTGGCGCTACTGGGGACCATGCGGTTGCCAACCCGAAACGCCGAAGGCATCCGCCAGCTGGTGAGCCTGCTGGCCCCGGAGACCCGGGCCACGGTTATCAGCCCGGACCCGGTAAAAGTTCCCGTGGAGAACCGCAGTGGACTCGGCAAAGCCAGCCGCGTGTCGCTGTCACAGCGGGCCACGCTCGGCAGGACCGGGAAAGAGGCCTGCAGCCGTATCCTCCTGATGCTGGCGACTGACAATCCGCAGGAGGCGCAGGGCTGGTTGCCCGGCTGTCAGCTGCACACTGACCTGATGGTGCTGTTGCGGGTGTACATGGGTTATCGCTCCGATGTACGCCTTCGCCTCACGGTACCGGTAAGCTGTCTGCCTGAACCACGTCTGGGTAAGGCAAGCCGGGTTCAGCTGGGCCGCACCGGCGTGCTGGGCCTCAAACGCGACCGTCCCACGACCCGTACGCACCTCACCGTGAGTTTGGGCGCCTGTGAAGGCCTGACCTGTGAGACCCTGCGGCCGGCCGAGCCCGGCGGCTATCGCTTCGACTTATATTCCTGAAAGCAATACCCAACACCAGACACATTCAACACGCCCCTGTTTCTGAACGCTGAAAAGGACTCCACGAATGACTTTCGCTTCCCTGTCGCGCAGCGCCGCACTGATGCTGCTCTGTTCCCTGTTGACCGCATGTGGCCTGACTCAGGCCGTGTCGGACGGCACCGTCAGCGCAACCAGAGCCATTTTCTACAAAAAAATAAAGGTGCTGCACCTGGACTTCGAGCCACGTGCCGCAGCCAATGCCGATGAAAGCCAGACCCCGCTTGCCACCATGGTACAGGTCTACCAGCTGAAGGACCGCCAGAAGGTGGACGCGGCTAACTATCAGAAGCTGCTGCGTGATGCGGATAACACCCTGAAAGAAGACATCGTCGCCAGCAAGTCGCTGCTGGTGATGCCAAAAGGCAGCATGACGCTCAATATGCCGATGAACGAAGAGGCGAAATTTGTGGCGGTGGTGGGGTTGTTTAATCGGCCGGATATCAAAAACAACACCTGGAAGCTGGTACTGAGCCGCGACGAACTCGATCCGGACAAGCCGCGGGCTATCCAGCTCAACAGCACCGGGCTGACCCTGGTTCCGGTGAAGGAGTAAACCCATGGACAGCACCCTCGATAACTGGCTGGCGCTGTTTGACGGGCAGACCCGCTACCGCCTTGAGATAAACGACAGCATCCTGAAGCCGGATGTGCTGAACTTCCACGGGCGGGAAGCGCTGAATACGCCGTTCAAATGGCGCATTGAGTTCACCACCCCACAAAAAGGCATCAGCCGTCAGGATGCGATGCTGAAGTACGCCACCCTCAGCATGCTCTCAGGCCGGTTTGTTCAGGGCATTATCACCGGTTTTGAGGTCCTCAACGAAACCGTGGACCAGACGCATTTCGCTGTGACGCTTTCCTCGCGCCTGGCACTACTTGCCCATACCCGCCGCTGCGCGGTCTGGCAGAATGTTTCGGTACCGGAACTGGTGGAGCAGGTCCTGCGCAGCCACGGGCTGGAAGGAGCGGATTTTGAATTCCGGCTGGAACGGACTTACCCGGTCCGCGAACTGATAACCCAGTGGCGTGAGACCGACCTGCAGTTTATTCAGCGAATACTGGCCGAAGACGGCATCTGGTTCCGCTCCGGGGTCAACACCACCACTGGTCTTGATACGGTGACCTTCGCCGACAGCCAGTTGCAGTATCAGTTTGATGTACGCCTGCCGTATCGTGAGCCTTCTGCCCTCCATGACGGCGCAGCCGAAGCGGTGTGGGATGCCAGAGTGTGGCACCACACGGTGACAGGCAGTGTGGCCATCCGGGACTACAACTACCGCACGGCCGGTACGCCGATGGATGCAAAGGTCAGCGTCAGAAACGAGGTGGCAACTATCGGCGAACATTACCGCTACGCGGCCCCGTACCGCGAAGCGGGCGATGACACCACCTCTGAGCCGGAAACCGAAAGCGGGGCGTTTTATGCTCGTATCCATCACGAACGTGAACTGAACAGGGCCATTCGCCTGCACCTGTTCAGTAACGCCAGTCATCTGACGCCCGGGATGGTGCTGGAGACCGGCGACAGTGGTGTGCCGGAGCTGAAAGAAGGGATGGTGATTACGCTCACCACTTTCCGCGCGGCCCGGGACACCCGTCTGCATGTCTCGGTGTGGGGCATGCCCTACAGCGAGCAATTCTGCTTCAGACCCGAGCCTGTACCACGTCCGCTGATTGCCGGGACCCTGACGGCACGCGTCGAGAGCGATGAGAAAAATGCACTGTATGCCCATCTCGATGAAACGGGACGTTACCGGGTGAAGCTGGACTTCAGCCGTGAAGACGCAGAGCCGGGCTATAACTACCTGTGGATACGCCAGGCCAAACCGTACGCCGGGGAAACGTACGGCTGGCACACGCCGCTGATAAATGGCACTGAAGTGGGGATTGCCTTTGACGGCGGCGACCCGGACCGCCCGTATATCGCCCGTGCGTTCCATGACTCTGAGCATCCGGACGTGGTCACCCGCGATAACCGCAGCCAGAACATCCTGCGCACCGCAGGTCAGAACGAACTGCGGATGGAAGACCAGCGCCAGAATGAGCATATCGCACTCAGCACGCCGTTCGGGGCCACGGCACTGACCCAGGGCCACATCGTGGACGCGGAGAACGCGCTACGGGGCACCGGCTTTGAGCTGCGCACCGATGAGTTCGGAGTCATCCGTGTGGCGAAGGGGTTGCTGGTCACCGCCGATGGCAAAGTGCACGGCGAAGGCGATGTGCTGGATATGGACGTGGCTCTCGGAGAGATTGAGACCCTCCGGACGCAAATCGAGGGACTGGCCACAGCAACCCGACAGGCAAAAGCCCTGGAAGCTGATATCGCCAGCCAGCAGGCGATGTTCGCCGCACGGCTGAAAACTCTCAATGAGATGCTTCACTTCTCAGCACCCGAGGGGATGGCGTTTACCAGCGCAGAGCATCTGCAGCTGGCGGCCACTGACAATATTGCCCTGAATGCCGGTGGTGATATCAGTATCGGGACCCAGGGGCATATCACCGGACTGGCGGGCGACAGCGTGGGAATGTTTGCCCAACACGGCAAGCTAAGCCTGATTTCGGCTCAGGGGCCGGTACAGTTTCAGGCTCAGAACGGGATGATGCACCTGAGCGCGGAGCAGACACTGACCCTTATCTCTGCCAGAGAGATGCTGCTGGCCGGGAAGAAGCGAATACGTCTGGTGGGTGGGGGGAGTTCCATCCTCATCGAGCAGGGGCAAATCAAGTACGAGACGGCGGGAACGTACACCCGCAAGGCCAGCCGGCTGGATACGGAAGGTGGTGCTTCGCAGAGGATAGAAATGCCAGCCTTGTACCCGCCAATCGAAAATAAAATTTGTATTCCTTGTCTGCTTAAAGCTATTCAGGCGAATGATGCGATAGTGCAGGGAGCATAAAAATGGACAGTACAGAACTCATTACAGCGTTATCCTGCAGTTCAGACGAGAACATCAGCCTGCTGTTTGAAGCCGGAGCGCAGCCGGAGGCCGATTTTCTGGCATTTAAAGAGCAGCATGCTCACAGGCTGCATTCTCTGTATATCCATCCTCAATTGACAGAATTTCAGAACTACGGCCCCTGGTTGCTGGAAATTGATAATGAAGAGCAGTTACCTGATTATCTGACGTCTTTGCCAGGATGTGCCGCAGTCATTGTTTCAACGCGTTATTCATCAATGCTGTCAGTGCAGCTATCACGTGGATGCACTATTGTGCAACCTGATGGTTCTACGGCGCTGACGCGCTTCTATGCGAGCCACGTTATCGGTGTGCTGGCGCAGTGTGCCGAGAACGACTGGCATGCCTTTCTGTTCAACGGCATCACACAATGGTGGCTTCCTGGCGAAACGCAGTGGCAGGCACTTGTCATAAAGCCCCCGGAAGCAGATAAGCCTACTAATCATATTATCAGGCTTGATAAAGCCACCTGGGAGCAAATCGCGGATAAGCCCGAAGTGACCAGTGTCCTGAAAGAATGGCAGAAAATGCCGACCAGCAGAAAGTTCCCAGCTTGTGCGCAGCGCTTGATGGTGATTAAGGCGCTGAACAAAAGTAAAGAATCGGGTTTGTTATCCGCGGCTGATCAGAAAGTGTACGCGCTGTATTACCTTAATGGTGGGCGGCAGGCGCTGGAATCAGATGCACTGAAGGTTGCATTACCAAAGGTGCTGAATGGAACACAGTCGCTGGCAGAGATGTTGGTTAACCTTGCGGATATACAGTACTGAAAATCTGAATGGTTAATGATGTGTGCTTCAATCAGAGAAATAATAAATGGGATTTTTTAAGACTTACGACAAAGTTGATAACGCCGTCAATCGTGGCTATGTCCGCTGGAAAAAATGGATCTGGGGCAGTTTATTGGCTGTGGTTCTGGCATACGTTGGCTGGCTAGTCTGGGCATCCATCTGGGGGCCACCGACGGGGCCAGTAACATTAATTATTCACAGTGAAATTGACAGGCCCATTCTGGGATTCAGTGTTAACGGAGTGGCAGGGCCAAATGCGTTTGCTCACGGAGGTGGTAAGGCAACCTGTTGTGGCAGTATCAGTGGGAAAACAGCGGAAGTTATATGGACATTAAGCACCACACGTGCTCAGTACGATGCGGGTCTTCGTAAAGAAACTCGTCGGGTTGTGATGCCAATGCCAGAAAGAAAGTGGGGAGAGAATGATTTGCATGTTCACTTTTTGCCCGGGGATAAGGTGTTGCTGGGCTGGAGTGATAATGCCTGGTCGCCTTATGAAAAACGTCCTGATATTCCAGATAAGACTGTAAAGCAGGGGCAAAATTGATGGATATCGAAAGTATTATTGCTGCTGCCAGTCGTGCACAGCAGGCTGATGATGCCGGGTTGGGAAATTGTTCGCGTGTTTGGCATGTCGGTTTCTTTTTTGATGGGATTCACCGAAATATAGACCAGGATGCTATAGAGGCACGTCTTAGCAACGTATCGCGCCTATTCAGGGCGTTTCCGGACGAAGAAAAAAATACCGATCAGGATAGCTATAACTCTTTGTATTTTTCGGGGCTTGGCACACCATTCAATGAAGAACTCTCTGAGAAACTGCATACCATTATGGACAGTGCACAAAGCTCTGCATTGAATGATTTAAAAGATCAGCCAAAAGAAATTGCGAAGGATGCTGGCCTGGATTATTTGAAAAGTGGTAACTGGTGGGAGGTTTTAAAGGACTCAGGGAAAAAACTGATAAGCCCTTCGGAGTGGAAATCACTGGTGGGGGATGTAGCCAAAAACGCCGCAAAGAAATCAGGTATCGAGGCAACCCCCTGGTTGCGTGATAATCCCGTCATTGCAGATATGTTAGTTACCGGTGTCGATACGCGAATAAATTCGGCAAAATTACGTTTTGAGCGTTTCTTTGAAAGAACCAAAACCAATAGCTCTGTACCGATCAAACTAATATCTATCTCATTCTTTGGATACGATGTCGGTGCAACTCTTGCACGTAAATTCATTGATATGTTGATTGATGATATTTGTCAGAAACAGGGTGATAAACATACTTACCAGGCGATCCCCGTAGAGATTGTTTTTACAGGTTTGTTTGATTGTGCCCGTCATACTCCCGCAAGCAATAATAATGGCGTGGACTGGTTTATTTCTGCTTTCGGGGGGCCAGTAAAAGGGATTAGCGTGCTGATGGGCGATAAGTCTGTTGATCAGGAATCGGCATTGCCGGATACGGTTAAAAATGCACTGCATCTGGTCGCCGCCCATGAAAACCGGCCCTGGCGTAGCGTCTATTGTCTTGGTGGAAGTAATAATAAGCACAAGGAAGAGCTGTTACCCGGTTGCGCGGAGGATGTAGGGGGAGGCCTGAAGCCAAATGAACAAAAACCGAGTGCAGAACTTTGCCGGGTAGCCCTTCACCGGATGTACCGGGCCGCGACGATGGCTGGTGTTCCATTTCCAGATTTACAAACACTAGATCAGACGGATACTGATGTTGCTGCCTATTTTATCATGCAGGACAAGGTTAAGAACAAGTCTGTCGCTCAATGGACAAAGCTGTATCAGCAAGCGGTGCCTTTTAACACTGTCAGCATCGGAGCACAGAACTGTCATCTGGACAGCTATATTGAGTGGCTTGGGCGACAATACTATCAATACCGCTTTGAATGCATGAAGTATGAAAAACAACGTGGCGATATTTTAGCCTCCGCTGGTGCTTCTGCCGGGTTATTGGGGATTTCACCACAGGCAAAAGAAACTTCAAGACACTACCAGAATGAACTTGATGTGTTGCACAAAAATTGGGGTTGGCTGGACGATGTCCATTATGCTGCAATAAGAATGAAGAACAGTATGGAAAACAATCCAAATGATAAGCGTATCCAAATCGTTCCTGATATCTACAGGCCAGCATTGAGGCGAGCGAGACGTTTTCTTGATTATGCCCATGCTGCTTATCTTGGTCAGCCTCAGCCTTTCCCCGAAGATAATGCGCCCTCAGATATGTATGCCTGGTTTATTCATAACAGACAAGCAACTGGAAATGATGTTGGCATCTCTCAGGACTTCCTGGTGATTCGTTCACTGGAAAAACCTGATGTGTAATCTGTAACCGTCAGTGACCCTTGGGTCATTCATCTTTATTTATTCTTTAACGCTTATTACTTGATATTCCGTCATTGCCAGGGTACAGATGGTGTATGGTATGAAGAAAATAATTCTTCGCATGCGTAGTGGCCTCGGCAGATTATAACTACTATTCAATTATGGAAAGATAAAGGAACATGATTAGAGTTGAAAGCATTGAGCAATTAGAAGCATATGTTAACTTTCTAATTGAAAGAGAGCTTTGTGTTATGCCTATTGAAAATTATGGAATAACTTTTTTCTTGGATTCCTCCCTTAAAAAAACTCAAGCGCAGCTAAAAAGTAAACTTGATAATCGTAATTGGGATGGTTGTTCATATCGTGATGAAGAAAGAAATTTATTGATTTTATTAAGTAATGCAGGAACGATGACTAATTGTATTGCCACCGTGTTATCGTTGCATTCGAATTACCTTGAACAGTTTGACTCTTTATAATTAATGAAATAACTAAAGCAATGTTAATGTTGACTAGATAGAGCTCAATCGTAATATGAAGGAAGTGACCCATGAATCAAAGTCCCCCGTCTCTGTGCGAGATGCTTTATGGCAATTTTGTCGGTGGTCTCGACCTTCAGCAGGTCAGTGAAGAAAATCAGGTCATTTTGTCGGTTCTGGACAACATGCAACGGATCCTTAACTGCCGTGCCGGTACTCTGGCACATCTGCCAGACTATGGTCTGCCGGATATGACCACCATTCTACAGGGGCTTCCCGGAACCGCACATAAGCTGATGTCGACGCTGTCTGCGGTCTTGCTGAAATATGAGCCGCGCCTGAAGTCTATTGAGGTGCTACTGCTTGATCAGGAAATTCCTGGTGAACTCCGCTACGCCATAGATGCAGAACTTAGCGGTGTTGGTCTGGTGCGCTATGGCACTGAGTTTATGCCCGAGGGACGAGTGATGTTGAGACACCTGAAGCAACAGCAGTATATCGATACCACAACCCGTCTGTAAGGCCAGATAAAATCATGTCATTTAAATCTCAGTTTCTCGAAAAACTGCAGGCCCAACAACCTGCTCCTGTGTCATCTGTCAGCAAGACTCAGGCCGATATTGCTGAGTTTCGCCTCCGAATGGCACAGCTTCAGGAGCAGATGGACGCGTGGCTGGTGGGTACCGGACTGAATGTGGAGACGCTCAATACACCCGTTACGGACCTGCTGGTTGAGGGGGGGAGATTTGATATTGCCACCCTCGTTCTGCGTATCGACGACCGGTCTGTAAAATTTGTGCCGGCGTTCCTTTATGGTCAGGGTGTGACCGGGTGCGTGGAGGTGACCTTCCATAATGGAGGACTCGTGACGCCTCTGGGGCGATTATTCATGCGGTCAGGCACGGTGAAAAACTGGACCTTTGTTCCGCCTGGTGTTTTATCCCGCCCAGGGCAGGGTTTTGATGAAAGCACTTTTTTTGGTTTGATTCTGGCGCTCCTTCCATAGTGCAACTGGAATGAGCAATAGTTATATATTTTTTTGCCTGTCAGTCATTGCATAATTACCTGGCGAAACAGTTAATGGCTGACGGAGAACAGAGCCACAAAATTACGAAATAAATCACAGATATGGAAATGAGAAAATTAATCTTTCTTTTGGTCTCAGGGATACTATTTTCGACACAGGCTGAAGCAGCGCGTGGAAGGCAGCCCTGCTCAGGTTCAAAAGGCGGTATAGCGCACTGCACATCGGATGGACGCTTTGTCTGTAATGACGGGAGTCTGAGTCAGTCGAAACGATTCTGTTCCGGGCATGGTTCCTCAGCAACCAGTAATCCGGTAAGACCGTCCACTTCCACCCGAAAAACGCAGACGAAAAAGGTGACAACGGCGAAAAAACAGGAGCCGCAACGTTTTGCAGAAAACGACGAACCGGTCAGTACCCAACCCCGACAGCCCATATGCGCTCCCCTCTATATGGCCAGTAAGCCCGGATACACTCATTTACCGATTTGCTCAGGGAACCAGTATTAATCTGATATGGAACAGACTGTCTGCCCGTTGTAAAGATTAAATAAACAGGTTTGCAGAAAAAGGAAAGAAATAAAACATGGCACGAAGAAAAAAAGATGACAATGCTGCGGGTATTATTCTGGTTATTATTGGCATCATTGCCTGGGGCGTTTATGTTGCAGTAAGAGCATTAATTAACCTTAATGAGCAATTTATTGAATCTATGGCGAATCCGGCCGGAATCATCGGTCTGTTCTTTGGTTTACTGATAGCCGTTGCGTTGATAATACGAATTTTCATTTACCGGGGTTTCCGGAAGAAAACAGCAGAACTCGAACAGGCCATGTCGGACCTGGCCCAGAAAGAGAAAGCCTTTGACGAAACGGTCAGTACTGAAGTGGCTCGCGGCCTGTATCAGGAAAAGAAAAAGCTTTCCGGTCAGTGGGATGACTTTCACAATGCCAGAAATAAAACCTCCCGGGCTCTGCAGCGTATTGTGGACTCCGCGTATAAATTCAAAGTCAAAACCCTGCTTTCCGGCACCACGGTAAATAACTGGCAAAGCAAGTACGACCAGCTCAGAAAAGAGAGAGACGCTTATGCTGCTATAAGCGAGAAAATCACCTTTCTGGAACTGGAAGATAATGCCGACTGGGAAGGCGTAAAACAGCAGTTTCTGGATAAGGTCGCCCTGCTTGAAAAAGCGCAGGAAGAAAAAGAATATCAGGCTGAGCTCAAGCGTCAGATGCGGGAAGAGAAACAGCGTCAGGATGAGCTGGAGCAGCAGCAGCGCGAAGCGGAAGAGGAGGAGCAACGCCTTGCTGAGCAACAGCATTTACTGGAAGAAGCTCTGCTCGCCGCTGAAGGTGCGCACCGGGAAGAGCTGGAAAGACAGCGTCTGGAGCTGGAGCAGAAAATCCAGGACGTGCATCAGCAGTATGAACGCGCCAAATCCATGGCCCAGCTCACGAAGCAGGGACACGTGTATGTGATTTCGAATATTGGCTCCTTCGGTGAAAACGTCTTCAAAATTGGTATGACCCGACGGCTGGAGCCTATGGAGCGTGTGAAAGAACTGAGCGGGGCAGCCGTGCCGTTTGATTTTGACGTCCACGCCATGATTTCCTGCGATGACGCTCCTGCGCTTGAAAAGACCCTGCATGACCATCTGGAAAGCTACCGGATTAACCGGGTTAACCTGCGTAAGGAATTCTTCCGGGTCGAGCTCAGCCGGATTATCGATGAAGTGGAACGTCACCATGGGCAGGTTGAATATATTGCTGACCCGGTGGCGCTACAGTATCTGCAGAGTCTCGAATATGCAGAAAGTGAAGCCGCATAAGCCTTAATCATCCTTATTCCCGGACACGTCAGAATGGACAACTGGTCATGAATGACATTACCCAACGTAAGATTAAAACCGGCGGTGACCCGCGCTCGCTACCGGATTATGCCGCCCTGCGTGATGAGCTGAGTAAGCTGACGCATCCGGCTCGCCCGGATGTGAACTGGCGTTATGCGGAAAAACTATGTCTCTCACTGTTCGAGCAGAACGGTGTGGAATTGCAAACAGCAGCCTGGTATACGCTTGCGCGTGCACAGCTGGCCGGTTTATTCGGGCTCAATGAAGGGCTGACGATACTCGAGGCCCTGATAAGCCATCAGTGGGGGGCACTGTGGCCTCAGCCAGTCCATGCGCGCATGGAAATTCTCAGCAGTCTGAGTCAGCGTCTGCAGCAACGAATGCGCTCGCTCCCGCTGAATTACAGCGACCTCAGCCAGTTGTACCGGGCGGAGCAACTGCTTACAGGTCTGGGAGAGGTACTGCAGCGTCTGGAGCTTAAGCATCTGAGTCAGCTCGATACGTTGCGTACCCTGATGCACAACAGTGCTGTCCGGCTGGAAAACAGCGATGGCATAACCACTACCGGGTCTAGCATTCAGTCTGGTATCGTATTGCCTGCCACCGTGATGAATGAGGCGACAGCATCCACGAGAGACTTTGCTGGTGGACCGGATGAAGATACGCCAGAGAGTGCAGTGAAGTGGGTTTACGTTGCGCAACCGGAACCGCAGTCGAATGTGGAAGTGCTGTCGACAATGCCTGTTCCGGTTAAAAAGTGGAAATCCTTCGCTGCCGGCATGTGTACCATGCTGGTGATAAGCATAGTCTCAGCGTGGAGCTGGCATTTTCTACACCGTCCAGACCCTCTACAGACTCAGCTTGCTGCTTCACTGGCTCCGTTCCCTGCACCTCTCACGTCTGAACAACTGGGGATGTTGCGTCAGCAGACTTCGTTACCGCAGGACCTTATCGCACAGACACAGCATCAGCTTGCCCGACTGGATAAGTTGCCTCCTGACTGGGATATTGCATACAGCAGAAAACTCATCGAACAGGTTCAGCTATTGTGGCCGGATCAGGCTAAGACCCTGGTACAGCAGTGGCAGCAGCAAATTAATATCTCAGTACTTCCTGTCGATAAAACGAACGGCTGGCATGAAGGTATGACGCAGCTTCAGGCTCTTGCCGATAAACTGAATGCACTTGATGGTCAGAAGGGAAAATACATCACCGTCAGTGAACTTAAATCGCAGGTCTTTGGCATGCTGACAAGCTTCCGGCAGACCGTGCCGGTGGAAGAACAGCTTCGGCAGTTGAAGCTGCTCCCTGAAGACTCTCCGCAGCGTCAGCAGCAGATTCAGCAGGCTGAGCAGCACCTCCGGGCTCAAGTCTATATGCTGGCGCAGGAAAAACATCGTGAGTGATGTAACAGGAACTGACGGGGTGGGTAAAACACAGCGACACCGTAATCACCGGACACAGTGGACGGCCACCGAAATTACGTTTGTGGAACAACACTATGGTCAGCTGTCTGCCCGTGAAATCGGGGAGCGGCTTGGCCGGTCTGCCCATGGAGTGGCCCGAATCGTTCAGCTTTTAGGTCTGTCCCAGGGCGTCGCACCGTCCTGGTCAGAAGAGGAGCTGGTATTGCTCCGGACCCACTATGCAGAAGGCATAGAGTATGTCATGTCACTGTTACCTGGTCGTTCACGCAAGGCTATCTTCCGGCAGGCGTCCCTTGGCGGGCTCACTAATCGCAGTAGCTGGAGCAGTGAAGAGAAGGCATTTCTGGAAAAACATTACAGAAATCTGCCAACAAAAGAGATTGCCGCCAGACTGGGCAGAAGCGTCAGTGCGGTGAGGGCGGCAGTGGTCAAATTTGACCTTGGAACAGGAAAAAACAGACCCTGGTCGGAAAGGGAATTGGTGTTGATGCAGGCGCACTACAGTAAAGGGATTGATAAAATAAAAGCATCGCTGCCGGATCGTACCCGGGAGGCCATTTTTACCCAGGCCGGAAAAATGGGGCTGACTGAGGCCCGGCTCTGGCAGCCAGTTGAGGATTGCGTATTAAGGGATATATATCCTGAAAGAGGTGTTCCGGGTGTGCGGGAGAGGCTTCCCCACAGGACGATCCCTGCTATCAAACATCGGGTGAAGGCGTTGGGGCTGAGGTCCTTCAAAAGGAAAAAACGGATACCAAGTGTGAGACATGATGTTGGAGGATGAGGTTTCACAAAAGCTGGTCGATGGTACAGGGCTGCCAGTAGCTGGCTTGATGTGATGCAGCAGCATGAGCTGACGGATCATCAGCGTGACCGAATATGTCAGCACAGAAAATATTGTCTTTCCTACGTAAAGCTCATCAGCACCCTAAAGATACTGGATGTGACGGAAATTGCGAGAGCTGCAAAGGCCGTCCAGGAGCAGATGGGATTGAGTCAGCTAGATATAGCGGCTTTCAAGTTGAAAAAAAGAGAAAAAATAACAGATTAGCTGTCCACTGCGGGCGTTCTCCAGACGGGTCAATAAGCAGTCTGGTGTTAGAAATACGTCTTGAAACGCAGTAATATCATTCCGCTAACTGTCTGCTCGCTAACGATAAAAGGAGAGCATGTGAGCCAAGAAGATGATGAGAAGTATCCTGCCAGCGCCATCTCCTCGTGGAGCGGCTTCGTTTATCAAGGGAAAATTGCATTATATCATTCCCTTAAACTGATTCAGGATGGCGACCTGGACTTCGAGCTTCAACTGGATAGTAGTGATGACTTCGCTATTTATAAAAACGAAAAACTACACACCGCCCATCAAGTCAAAGCTAAGATAAGTAAATATCGAAGTGGTTACACAAAAGCGCTGGAACAGTCTACATTAATCGAACACGACAAAATCAAGGGGACAGCGCGTTACTTCCATGTATCTGTCCCACTAGATGAGACTGGCGATTACAGAGGCACTAATGGAGAAACAGTAAAATTCTACCGCTATGGAGACAACTACCATTGTGGCTTGGGTGAAATTGAAGGACTGACCAAAGAACTCATAAAAAAATTATGTGAGAAACAGTCCATCACTGTCAGTGATAACCTTATAAATTTTAACTACTGCCTACTGTCAGAAAAAATTAGTTCTAAGGCAATACACAACCATAAATTAAATCAAGTTGACGGGATCTCAGAAGACAAAGCCGCATACGATGGGCGTATCAAGGCCAGGAATATTTTAACGGAGCTGCTGACCGAAAATCCCTACCAGAATAGGGATTACTATGCAGTTGAATTAAAGGCTAGGCTCCAAACCCATTTAGAAGAAAGATTGGATCAGATGCTACCAACAATGAGTGATGCCACGTATGAGAGAGCCAGACTTCTGAGTGAGCATATTCGCAAAACGCACATCAACGAATTAAAAACCCTGTGCCAGATGATGAAACCATCCGAGCGGTTTCAAGACGTTCAGAAGAACGACATCAGGCGATACACCAAGTTGATACAGGCTATTTCGATGGAGCCTATATTCAACCATCTTCCGCACTATCTTGACAGTGAAAATCGGTTCTACGTACCTACCGCTCTTGACGTGGATGAAAGCGAAGAGTGTGAGTTTGACATGATCCGTGAAATGAAAAACAACGGGGATCTGCTAAGACTGCTTTTTGAGTATAACCATTTAATCGCCAGTAAAGCTGAAGCTTCATTCACTTTTAATACAAAATTCACGAACTCGGATGACTTCGACAACAAGCAAACCACTGAAAACGTTGAGAGTAACATCACTAAGTCGCTATGCATTAGTGTCATAACAAAAGACGACGCGGAGGAACGACTGAATGATAAAACAACTCATTAATGAAGCACTTGTGGCCCATGGTTTTGTGAGTAAACTCGACCTGGACAACACAAGCTTTTATATCCGCGAGTCTGGATCTGCGATCAGGTTCGCAGTCCTACATAATCTTGACGGTCTCTCAGACCCGGCCGAACTTAATAACAGAATCAATCATCTTGCTCCTGAGGAATTTCTCAGAAGCCCAAGCTTTAAGAAAAACTGCGACTTGATTTGTATTCATCGCCTTGATGTTCTGGCCAGTTTTAAGGATCACGAAGAAGAAATCTTCGCAATTGAGGAAGATCCACACTTTTATAAAAAATATGTCCTCTATTACAGTGCTGCGGAGGAAAGTGCAATCACCAATTTCACCTACGACAAACTGGTATCTGTGATTGCTGACAAAAAGGAATTTCTTGAATATAAAGAAAACCCTCTTGTTGCCACACAATACAGTTTTGCTGCGAAGACCTTTATCAAGCTCCCATTCTTAGAGCTACCTAGTCATCAAGGAAACCTTGTGTCCTTGAGGTTGCAAGCAACTGAAGCTGTAGCTGAAGCCAACATGAACGATATATATTCGACTATCCAGCAATTCACAGACAAAAATGCTGACGATTTTATCAAGGAAATGATTCGTAATGAAATGGCAAATATCCAGGATTGAAGTCTCTAGTTTCAAAGCATTCAAACATATTTTGTTGGATCTTGGCGGGGCGTCCTTGCTAACTCTTGACGGCCCTAACGGTTATGGCAAAACAAGTATTTTCGACGCAATCGAGCTGTTGCTTACTGGCCAGGTCAATCGAATACAAAACCTATTCAATACATTATTAACCAGGAACAAAAGAGACTATGCAGACAATCTCTTCTGGAACAGTCGCTCTGGCGATAACGACCTCAGCATTAAGATTGAATTCATTAATGATGGTCGAAAAATTGTTTTAGCCAGACATTGCCCTGCGGAGATATTCAAAAAGCCAGCAAACAATCGTGCAGACAAATATGAAAACTTCAGGCTTTACGAGCTACCAGAATTCGAATCATCTGACTTCACTAAGAACAATTTGCGCGGTAATAGCTTCCTTGACGAAATGTTCGGAAAAAATTTCAGGGAAAACTTCTCTTTCCTTAACTATCTCGAGCAAGGACAAAACCGGCTGTTACACACTCGGGTAGACGATCGTAAGGAGAAACTTGGAAACCTCTTTAACATCAGCGATATCGAAGCCGAGATCGAAAGCTGCAACACTATATACACTAAACTTACAAGGTACATCAACAATCCAGAACGCACGGCAAAAGTTGCATCACTTAAAGAAGAGATAGCCACCCTGAGGGACACCTTGCAGGCAGAGGCTGGGGTAGTTGAGTACAAAAAGCTCTCGACGACTGATGTCCAACCTGGATGGGACAAGGAGATACTGTTCTCATCGTATTCTGCGGTAGACCATGCAGCCTACCAGGAATCAGTTCGTAAGATTATTGCCCTTCTGCCACTCAAAGCTACGATAAAAACTAGGATTCACAACGAGACAATCGATACTGCCATCGAGCGTAACGAGGAATCACTGAGAAGCCTGGCTCGGTTCGGTAAAGACCTTGGCAAGCTTGATGGGCTTGAAGCTATCAAGCAGGATATTGATGAATTAGAGCGTTCAGCAAACATCATCAAACGCGGTGCTAAGGCCATCAAGGTCGAAGAAGCCCGATCACTATCAAACTGGGAAGATGGGCGCCTTGAGTGGTTTGAGTTACAAATTGAATCCCGAAACAGACTAGAGGATAAAAGCAGCACCAACGCGAACGTCGTAGCCGAACTGGAACATCTAAAAAAGCAACTGCTTGACGAACATAAAAAGTCCTATCCCGATGATAAGATGTGCCCCCTCTGTGGTGCTGACTGGAAAGATCACAAATCAATGGTAGATGCCATTGAAGCAAACACTAAGCAGATCTCTGATTCGCTAGGGCAGGACGGTAAAGACTTAGTTATCCTTATCGCTGCTATGGACGCTGAGCTGAAACTCATTAACACCCATATACAAGACCGCCTGAAATTTCTTACGCCTATCTTTGAACCAAATCTTCATATAGCGCTGAGCAGAATTAAGCCTCGGCTCCCGGCAATTATCCAGCTACTGGAGAAGCTGCAAAGCGAACATATTCAATTTACTTACGCATTTACGGAAATTGATGGCGTAGTAGATGAGCGATTTGAAAAACTTAAGGAGATTCTAAGAAATAAAAAACAGGTTGAAGCTGATGCCCTAGCGCTGCCGGAGGACTGGCGGGAAATCATAAACCACGCTTTCAAAGACCTACAGGACTTCTATATAGTCTCGGCAGAAGACCTGAAGGATAAAGAGAAGTATATATCGTTTAAAGCTAATGAGGCCCAACACTCCAGGCTCCAAACCTGTATTACCGATCTTAAATTTATCGAAAAAGAAAACCTAGCAACTCAAAAAGCACAAGATAAAGTCGAAAAGCTACGCAGTACACTTAAGAAGACAGAGCAAAGTTATACCGACCAGACAATTTCGGCTATTGAGTTCATATTCCACATCTACAGCGGCCGTTTGATCCAAAACTACCAGCGTGGCCTGGGCCTGTTTATCGAGAGCCGAGAAGGTAGGCAATTAAGGTTTCTAACTGCCGAGAAGTCTGAACACGACGCAGTGATGTCCATGAGTTCTGGTCAAGTGTCCGCTCTCAGCCTTGCCTTCTTCCTCTCGCTCAACAAAGTCTATTCTCAGGTGCCTCTAATCCTGATTGATGACCCGTCGCAATCCCTAGATGAAGTCAACATTGCATCCTTGACCGATCTACTCCGTTGTGAGCTCAGGCATTGCCAGTTGATTGTGTCCTCCCACGAGGACGATATCTCAGCTTATATGCGCTACCGGTTCAACAGAGCTGGTTTGGCAACAAGTTCGCTCAACATGCAGCTTTTGGCGAAAGAAGCTTCGTAAACGCGACTCATGGCCACCTGGTAGAGCTGGGTGGCACCACTACAGAGGCCTTCGAACAGGCCTCGTCGTGAGGACAGAATTTGTCTGGGGGGCTTTTACTGGGGGTAATGTAATATCAACTATATAATGGAAAATATCAAAGAATGAAAACAGTTGTTTTCAAAAATAAAAAAAATTGAAAACTGATAGATTTCCACAGCTTATTATCGAAAAGGGTTTTTATTCTTGATCGTAACATTTAAATAATGAACAAAAAGGTGTTTGAATGAGTTTTGAGTTACAAGACAGCGGATGTTGATAATTTTAATTTATTGATGGATGACCCGGAGTTCAGTCAGCTGCTTACCATGCAGAGCCGTTGAAACGATACGTTGTTAATAATTCGATGCAACTGAGAAGAACGTCTTCTATTAAATAAAAGGGAAATTACAATGTTCTGGAATTTATGGCTAATTTAATAGCCAATGCGTTACAATTTAGATTAAATTTGCAATTTGATGCTCAAGGTAAAATTATTGCCAGTTATGATTGCTGCGCAGATGTATTTCAAGCTTTGTTGGTGCATCGCTTGCAATCACACTTTTCAGCACATATCTATGATGTGACTAATGCATCATAGCTTTCGTGATATTATAGTACACCTTGTATAATATTGTAAAAATACTTTATAAGTTTTTCTTTCACCTATTCTTATTTTTTGCTACTTGATTTCTTGGTTATTACTTTATGAGTTTAAAAATAGAGGCTCTTTATATATAGTCATTTTTTTAATAACTTCATTAGTTGGATGTGGTAAAAGATGGTTCTGTGAGTTGGTTAAAATCCATTTAAATATAGTACCTTTTTAAGTAGGTATAAAGCCCATGATTGAACCCCAATCAGAAGATGTTATTGCAGCACAATACCTGAGAATGTCGACAGAGCATCAACAGTATTCAATTGACAATCAGCGTGAATACATAAGTAAATACGCAGAGGAGCAGGGGATATCCATTCGTTACACTTATGATGATGCAGGAAAGAGTGGATTAAAGATCGCTGACAGACCTGGGCTATGTTCTTTGCTGAACGATATTTATGATGCGAGAATCACAGTGTCTGTAATCCTCGTCTATGATGTGAGCCGTTTTGGACGATGCCAGGATATCGAAGAGCCAGCCTACCATTCATATATGTTGAGACAGAAAGGTGTGCGTATTATTTATTGTGCCGAGCCATTTTCTGAGTCACAGCCAGAATTATTTATGCTAGGGCTTTCATATTCCCGCTATGGAGCTGCTCATTATAGTAAGAACCTGTCTGACAAAGTTTTCATTGGTCAGGCGAACCTTATCCGTCATGGTTATCATCAGGGAGGAAAAGCTGGATACGGAATGCGAAGACTGCTTGTGGACGAGAAAGGAAAAGCAAAAGATATTTTACGGGCAGGACAACGTAAAAGCCTTCAGACTGAGCGAGTCATTCTCATTCCTGGACCTATAGAGGAAGTTAATGTTGTCAACAGAATTTTCGATATGCTTATAGATGAGAACAAGCCTGAAATTGTCATTGCATCAGAGCTTAACCGACTCAATGTTGCAGCTGAAGACGGATCCAGGTGGACTCGTGGGAAAATACATCACATTTTGACTAGTGAGAGATATATAGGAAATAGTGTTTATAACAGAACCTCATTTCGTCTGAAGGGAAAACATGTTAAGAACCCAGAAAGTGAGTGGGTACGTTGCGATGATGCCTGGAAACCGATTGTCTCACGTGAAAAATTTTATGCTGCGCAGAGAATAATCAACAAGCGTTCGATAAAATTATCTGATGAAGAACTTCTCGAACAATTAAAGAGATTGCTTGTCAGAAAAGGTCGCTTATCCGGAATGATTATCGATGAAGAAGAGCTTTTCCCATCCAGTAGTATCTTTCGCTCCCGCTTTGGTGGACTGATCAGGGCGTATAAACTCATTGGCTATAATCCTAGAGTAGACTACTCGTGGTTTGAAACTAAAAAAAATATTTCCGGAATAAACACTGCATTTAGTGAACAGATTATCCAGACTATCTACAGACTTGGTGGATGGGTAACTGATAGCGGGATGGTTAATCGCTTTTGTGTTAATGAAGAATTCGTACTTTCCATTAATGCTGTCCGATGTCAGCGATTGTCCAGCGGAAAGCTTCGATGGCGTATTTCATTTAAAGATGTCAGTTTTTGCGACATGATGTTATATCCAAGACTTGATAGTACAAATAAGACCATTGTTGATTATTACCTCATACCTGCAATGGATATATTATCCGATTCAATCACTTTAAATGAGGAAAATGGATTTATCCCTGAACTTTACCGTTTTGATAATCTTGAATGCCTGGAGATGATGTTAAAGAGAACTCCACTGGAGGTTTAAATGAGTAGATCCGATAGCGAAGTTGTAGAAATGGTTAATGTTTGCGATGTTTTTATTGCAAATGAAAGGAAAAGGAATCGTTTTGTTTATGAGGAAATTAAAGAAAACATTATAAATCAGGGGCTAAAGAGACCTATAACCATTAGGCCTTACAACATTAATGGATATAAGTATGCACTTATATGTGGACAAGGTCGACTGGAAGCTTTTATTGGTCATGGTGAGAAAACAATACCTGCATTAATAAAGCATGTTGATGAGGAAACAGCTCACCTGATGAGCCTTGCTGAGAATATAGCCAGAAGAAATCCCAGAAATGCTGAGTTCTTCGCCGAAATTCAAAGAATGAAAAACTCTGGTTTGTCAGAAAAAGATATAGGGTCAAAGTTGGGATATACAGCTTCATGGATCAGTAGTGTGTTGGCTTTACTTTCTCAGGGAGAGAAAAGTTTACTTATTGCTGCTGAGTCTGGGCATATCCCATTGTACCTTGCTGTAGACATATCAAAAGCGGCAGATAAAGATGAACAAGCTCTTTTGACCAAAGCATTAGAAGAAGGGCATATAAAAGGAAGTCAGATTAATAAAATTAAAAAAATACTTGAAAGCCGAAGGCATGGAAATAAAGGTAGCATGAGTTCGGCTTATGTTCCTGGCAAGCGAGCCAAGAAATTGACACCACAAGAGTTAGCTGACTTATATGAAAAACATGTTTTCGAGCATCGTGCTGTTGTAATGAAATCACAGGCTGCAAAAGATAAAATAACAGCTGTGGGACATATATATAGTAAGCTTTTAGCAAATCCTGATTTCGTTTCCCTTTTGAAAAAGAATAATATTACTGATATTCCGACAATACTCGGAGAGTTAATGGAAAAACATAAGGATAAAACTCATGATTTCTAAATGTTTTGATAATTATTTTTATGAATTCGATGTGCACGAACTTATTTATTCAAGACCCTTGCCCGTAAATGTTCGTAGTAGCATGAAGTTTAAACAGATAGCTATTACGGTGAGTGAAATCGGCCTGATTGAACCTGTCATTGTTTTTATCGATAATGATGGAACAAAACGTATTCTTGATGGT
Organism: Enterobacter sp. JJBC; assembly: GCF_036936505.1. NCBI lineage: Bacteria > Pseudomonadati > Pseudomonadota > Gammaproteobacteria > Enterobacterales > Enterobacteriaceae > Enterobacter > Enterobacter sp. JJBC. The sequence goes on along the minus strand of NZ_CP136935.1, from coordinate 4,019,771 downwards.
CATCTAAGGGTTGAGGTATTGAAAGATCTGGGAGTTAAAAAAGTGCATTGCCTCATCTCCTCTGTTGAGGATTCTTATACGTATAATAAGCGAGTTAACCGTATAACAATTGTTCAGGAACAAAAAATGCTACTCAGAGCTGTTGAGGCTGGAGTGTCTGTGGAAAAACTTTGTACTGCATTGGGTGTATCAATACAGACAGTGCAAAGTAAGTTAAGATTGTCAGATGGTATTGCTCCTGAGGTACTGGCGTTACTGGCTGAAAGGAGTGTACCTCAGGCCTTATTTAGCCTTTTGAAAAAATTAAAACCTTATAAACAAATTGAAGTGGTTGATACCCTGTTGAGTATTAATAATTTCACAAAAAAATTTGTAGAGTCCATGTTACATGCAATCCCACCGGAACATTTTGTTGATGCTTATCATGCTCAAGAAGAGCCGAGTGATATTCGGCGACAACTTGAACGATTAGAGAAAGAGCTTGTTTCAGTGCAGGTTGAAACATCAAAGTTGGATGATGAGTACTCAGAAAATACACTTAAGTTGGTGATTGTCAAAGGTCATCTTGAAAGGATTTTGAATAGAAGTGATATCCTTCATTGGTTATATGATAATCATCCTGATTACCTTTCGGTATTTAAACAGATTACCGGAATTGAAAATCTTAATCAGATTATTGAAAAGTGATGTGTTTTTTACAAATTATTTCGAATTTCATTATTAAGAATTTTTTAGAACGATTTAATTTATTGAGAGCGCCAAGATTTACCTTGGCGTTCTCTTCTGTTATGTTGCTCACTGATCTGCCGGTTTCTGTCCTAATGACTTTTGCCCATTCAGCCATGTAACGTTTCGTAATCTATCTAAGGCGAACACTTTTTTCCTAGCAACAAAACTTATCGTCTTGGCCACCATGCAGTATGAATTCCTTTTCCTTGATAAATTTTGTCAGAAATAGCTATCCTGACTGACGTTTCGCATAGTCAAACGGGCTAATTGATTCCTCTCTGTTGGCATCCAGAAAATCAGCCCACCATTGCAACATCAGCCTGCGCTCATCCAGAAATTCCGCTTTATGGATATAAGCTGCGCGGACACCATTTCGCTCCTGATGGCTCATCTGGCGCTCAACAGCATCCCTCGACCACAGCCCTGATTCAATCAGTGAGCTACAAGCCATTGCCCTGAAACCGTGACCACAGACATCGACCTTTGTATCGTAGCCCATCAGCCGCAGTGAGTTATTTACCGTATTTTCACTCATGGGTTTCCATGGATTGTGATCGCCGGTGAAAATCAGTTCATGCTCTCCGCTGATCGTGTGGATCTGCTGCAGTATATTCAGCGCCTGAGTAGAGAGTGGCACAAGATGCTCTGTTCGCATTTTTGAGCCACGATGGGAATACTTGACCCCTTCAATAGGTTTCCGCTCAGGAGGAATGGTCCACATGGCTTTCTTAAAGTCGATCTCAGACCACCTGGCAAAGCGTAGTTCACTGGAGCGGATGAAGATAAGCAGGGTGAGTTTAGTTGCCAACCGGGTGAGAGGTTGTCCTCTGTATTCATCCAGTCGTTCAAGAAGCTCTGAAATGCGATTTAAGGCGAGGGCAGGGCGGTGCTGGCGTTTCACCGTGGTTAACGCGCCAACCATATCCACGGCAGGGTTATAGATGATAATGCCTGACTGGGCAGCATAGCGCATGATTGCAGTGATACGCTGCTGAAGGCGCGATGCAATCTCATAGATCTCTTTGGCTTCGGCAGCCTTTACTGGAACAAGTAAATCGGGAGTCCTGAGGATGGTAATGTCACGTGAGCCAATAAAGGGAAACACATGAGTTTCGAGGCTTTTCAGTATCTTCTCACTATGTGAAGCTGACCATTTTTTGTTGCTCTTATGCCACTGTCTTGCGATTCCTTCGAATGTCTGAGCTGTTTCAGGTACCGACTTTTTGATCCGTTTCTGTTCGCACGGGTCAGTTCCCTCAGCTATCAGCTTCCTTGCCGCATCGCGTTTTTCCCTTGCTTCTGATAACGAGACTTCAGGATAGACACCCAGAGCGAGCGTTTTCTCTTTGCCCAGAAACCGGTAGCGGAGCCGCCAGTAGCGCGAGCCATTAGGGTGAACGAGCAAAAACATGTTGCCGCTGTCGGCAAGTTTATAAGGTTTTTCATCCGGTTTAGCTGCACGGATTTTAGCGTCAGTGAGCGCCATTGGCGGTATCTCCTGATAGTAAAAGGGGTATAAATTTTATCGAATCAGACTATACCCTCAGTTGTACCCTCGCAAGGGACTTGATACGGGCTGAAGTTGATTGAGTTGGGTGGAGTTAAGGGATTGTAGAAGTGTTGATTTTTGAGGGCTTAGAATGCAAAAACGGACCTCCGTGGAGGTCCGTTGATATGAATTTGGTGCCCGGACTCGGAATCGAACCAAGGACACGGGGATTTTCAATCCCCTGCTCTACCGACTGAGCTATCCGGGCAACGGGGCGCATTAAACCCGATCCTCCCTCCGGCGTCAACGAAATTTGTTGCTTTCGGTGCAGACTGCACACTCTCTCACCATTTCGTCGCAAACTTAAGCGAAAAAGTGCGTCCAGAGCGCGGATAGCGGCATCGCGAGCAGGAGGGCAGGGAGCATGTTCACCACTGCAAACGTCTTAATGCCACAGATTCGCAGCCCTGTCGCCAGCAGCAACAGGCCGCCGACGGCGGTAAAGTCTGCCATCATCGCTGGTGTTGTCAGCGGCAGGATCAGCGTGGCGCAGGTGGCCAGCGCCAGTTGAATAAGCAACATCGGCACGCAAATCGCGGCGACGGCGATGCCGAGGGTGGTGGCAAAGATGGTGGCAGTAAAGAAATCCAGAAACGCTTTCGCAATCAATATGCTGGGATCGCCGGTCATCCCTTCCTGCATCGAACCGAATATCCCCGTGCCGCTGGCGCAGAACAGAATAATGATCGCAACGTAGTTTTGAATAAACGACTCGTGCGTGCCGTGCTTCGCCTTGCCCGGTCGGGCAATCAGATTTTTGGCTTTGCCTACCGCGTGATTGATGCCCTTTTCCAGATAGCAAAATTCGCCGATCAGCGCGCCGAGCAGCGTCGCCAGTACCATCACCGGCAGGTTGGCGCATTTCACCACTAAAAGGATACCAATCCCTAACGACGCCAGGCCAAAAATGGAGGGCATGGAGACGCGAATACGCTCCGGCAACCGCTGGCTTAATACTGCCCCAAGTACACCGCCCAGCAATACGGCTCCCGCATTGATAAAGGGTCCAATTACCACGTTTAACTCCTGTTATTTAAGCACTGGCATTGCATCATTATGGCACGTTCGTCCCTGATTACGCTTAGCTTTGGGAGGCGTAACGCATACTGATTCCTTCTTGCACCTGAAAATAAAAGGTGACATGATTGCGCGAATTTTCTCCTTCCTGTCTCACCGCTCGGTGAGGGTATTTGCGCCTATGAAAACCATGAAAATTGCCGTCAGCCGCGAGCTGGTATCCAAAGTTTCTACGCATCGCGAAAAGGTTATGCTGGATAACTCTGATTTCACCGATGTGGCGGCAGTCGTCATTACGGTTGTTGAAAGCTACAGCGGCATTCTCGCGTTGCTGAAGCGTACGGGCTTTCAGCTACCGGTATTTATGTTCTCAACAGAGCCAGGAGAGGTGCCAGAGGGTGTCACGGCGATCATCTCGGGTAAAGCACAGGAATTGCTGGAACTGGAATCTGCCGCCTGCCGGTATGAAGAGAACCTGCTGCCACCCTTTTTTGACACCCTGAGCCAGTATGTGGCGATGGGAAACAGCACCTTTGCCTGTCCGGGTCACCAGCACGGCGCCTTTTTCAAAAAACACCCGGCGGGGCGGCAGTTTTACGACTTCTTCGGTGAAAACGTGTTTCGTGCCGATATGTGCAATGCCGACGTGAAGCTCGGTGATTTGCTGATCCACGAAGGTTCTGCCAAGCACGCGCAAAAGTTCGCGGCGAAAGTGTTCAACGCGGATAAAACCTACTTCGTGCTGAACGGCACGTCGGCGGCCAATAAAGTGGTGACCAATGCGCTGCTGACTCGTGGCGATCTGGTGCTGTTCGATCGTAACAACCACAAGTCCAACCATCATGGGGCGCTGATCCAGGCCGGGGCAACGCCTGTCTATCTTGAGGCAGCCCGTAATCCGTTTGGTTTTATCGGCGGGATTGATGAGCACTGCTTTGATGAGGCCTGGCTGCGGGAACTGATCCGTGACGTCGCGCCGCAGAAAGCCGCCGAGGCGCGCCCGTTCCGTCTGGCGATCATTCAGCTCGGCACCTACGATGGCACGATCTACAACGCCCGTCAGGTGATCGACAAGATCGGGCACCTTTGCGACTACATCCTCTTTGACTCCGCCTGGGTCGGCTACGAGCAATTTATCCCGATGATGGCGGAAACGTCTCCGCTTCTGCTGGAACTGAACGAGAACGATCCGGGAATTTTCGTGACCCAGTCGGTCCACAAGCAGCAGGCCGGGTTCTCACAAACGTCGCAGATCCATAAAAAGGATAACCATATTCGCGGTCAGTCGCGCTTCTGCCCGCACAAGCGGCTGAACAACGCGTTCATGCTGCATGCCTCCACCAGCCCGTTTTACCCGCTGTTTGCGGCGCTGGACGTGAACGCCAAGATCCACGAGGGCGAAAGCGGACGCAGGCTGTGGGCGGAGTGTGTCGAGTTGGGCATTGAAGCGCGCAAGGCCATCATCGCTAACTGCCATATGATCAAACCGTTTATCCCACCGGTGGTGGCGGGGCGGCCATGGCAGGATCACCCCACGCAGGCCATCGCCAGCGAACGTCGCTTCTTTAGTTTTGAACCGGGTGCAAAATGGCACGGTTTTGAAGGCTATGCCCGCGAGCAGTATTTCGTCGATCCGTGCAAGCTGCTGCTGACCACGCCGGGCATTGATGCTGAAACAGGGCACTATACCGATTTCGGCATTCCGGCGACCATTCTCGCCCACTACCTGCGCGAGAACGGCATTGTGCCGGAGAAGTGCGATCTCAACTCCATCCTGTTCCTGCTGACGCCAGCCGAGAGCGCGGAGAAGCTGATGCAGCTGGTGGCGATGCTGGGGCAGTTTGAACAGCATATTGAAGACGACACACCGCTCGCGGATGTGCTTCCGACCATCTATCAGAAATACCCGGTGCGTTACCGCGACTATACGATCCGTCAGCTATGCCAGGAGATGCACGATCTCTACGTCAGCTTTAACGTGAAGGATTTACAGAAGGCGATGTTCCGTCAGGAGAGCCTGCCTGCCGTGGTGATGAACCCCCAGGATGCCAACCAGGAGTACATTCGCGGGAACGTCGAACTGGTGCGTATTCGTGACGCCGAAGGACGCATTGCCGCCGAAGGTGCGCTGCCATACCCGCCGGGCGTGCTGTGCGTGGTGCCGGGGGAAGTCTGGGGTGGAGCAGTACAGCGCTACTTCCTGGCACTGGAAGAGGGCATTAATATGCTGCCGGGTTTCTCCCCAGAGTTGCAGGGCGTTTACAGCGAGAAGGATGCGGACGGGATTAAGCGGCTGTATGGGTACGTATTGAAGTAGGGACCCTCACCCTCTCCCCAAAGGGGAGAGGGGATTGCACGGAGCCGTCTTTTCACCCTCGCCCCTTTGGGGAGAGGGCCGGGGTGAGGGGAGTTAAGTCGCACTACGCCTGTACATCCTTCTCGGATGTCCAATCTTACCGTACAGCATCTCCACCGTCAGAAAACCCACCTCCACGCAGTGTTCCAGATAGCGCCGGGTGGTGGTTTTACTCAGGCCCGTCTCGCTCACCACCTCATCCACCGTAAAACAGTGCGCCGCCTTGTTGTTAAACAGCATTTGCACCCGCGCCAGCGTGTTCTCCTCTATCCCTTTGCTGCCGTTGTCCAGACGATAGTTTTTCGCCTGTAACTGATAGAGTGAATCCACGTTCTGCTGGTCGACAATCTTCCAGACGCGCTGCTGTTCGGCAAACTGCACAAAACGCTCCAGCGACTGGCTGAGCCGCTTCCAGGAGACCGGCTTAAGGATATAGTCAAACGCGCCGTTACGAATGGCCTGGCTACAGGTGTCCATATCGCTGGCGGCGGTGATGAAAATCACCGAACAGTTGGCGCGGGCCAGCATCGGGTTGCTGATAAGGGTGATGCCTTTGCCGTCCGGCAGGTAGTTATCCAGCAGCATCAGCTTCGGCTGTTTGCTCTCCAGTTGTACCTGCGCGTCGGCCAGCGACGCGGCAATCCCCACCAGCCTCAGACGCGGATGTTTACCGATAAGCTCCGCGTGCAGTTGCGCCAGTTCGTTCTCGTCTTCAACAATCAGTACGTCGATAAGTTCATGTTGCATAGTCGGTATCTTCCAGTTCCTGTACGGGGTGCCGGGCCGTTCCCGTGGCGGGAATAAACAGTGAGAAAATGGCACCGCGTGGGGTGTTATCGGCAACTTCAATTGCACCGCCAGCCTGTGTGACATAGCTTTCAATCAGATACAGGCCAATACCATGATCGCCGCGCGTTTTGGTGGTGATGCCGCGCTCAAAGATCCGGTCGCGGATTTCCGGTGTGATGCCGACGCCCTGGTCGGCGACTTCAATAATCAGTTCCTGCTCGTTCAGCTTTATCAGCACGTCCACCGGGGCATGCGGGAGCGGTGCACGCTGGGTCGCTTCAATGGCGTTATCCAGCAAGTTCCCGATGATCGAGATAAGTTCCGATTCGAGCAGCGGCAGGAACGGTTTATCCACCCGGCAGGCCGGATCGAAACTCAGCTCAACGCCTTTTTCACGCGCGCGGGCGGCCTTTCCAAGCAGCAAACCACACAGCGTCGGAGAGCTAAAGCGGGACGAGATAAAGTCCAGCAGCTCCTGAGCGTGTTCCGACTGCGCCTGTATGTAGCGAATTGCCTCGTCATAACGGCCCATATGCAGCAGGCCGGACAGCGTAGTCATGCGGTTCAGCTGTTCATGGCGCATGATGCGCAGGTTATCAACGTAGCGCTTCACCTGGCTGAGCTGGGCGCTGAGCGAGTCGATCTCGTTGCGATCGCGAAAGGTGATCACCCAGCCCTGCAATGAATCTTCCAGCATTATCCGCACCCGGCTGGCAATGACCGTGAGATCGTTAAAGCGACAGATCTCATCGTGGGTGTCTTTCGCAAGCATGGTTTGCGCGTTGAAGAACGGGACGGGCGCGATCACCTGGCTGATGAGTTGACCCCGCAGTTCGCGGGCGGGCTGGCGTAAGCCTAATAATTTACGCGCCGCCTGGTTGATCACCTCAATGCGGAGATCGTCATCGATGGCAATCACCCCTTCATAAATGGATTCCATCATCGCCTTTTGCTGGCGCACCAGCAGGCCGATTTCGCGCGGCTCCAGAGAGAATATCTGCTTCTTGATGCTGCGGGTGAAGAACCAGGAGAAAATAAACAGGGCGATAAGCAGCAGCACGGCGGCAATCAGGATATTAACCACCTTGCTGACGGTGATGGTGTCCAGATAGCTTGTGAGATAGCCTACCGAAACAATCCCCACCACCTGACCGGCATCATTAAAAATGGGCGCTTTGCTGCGCAGTGAAATGCCTAACCCGCCCTTGCGGATGGTGATGGTACTTTTGCCGTGTAATACCTCGTCGTTATCTCCGCCAACCAGCGTTTTGCCTACCCGGTCGGCAAACACGGAGTGGAAAAGATGCAGCCCCTTATTGTCACCAATCACAATAAAACTGGCGTCGCTGCGGGCGGCTATTTTCTGCATAAAGTCATAGATGCCCTGGATATCCTTTTGTTCGACTTCTTTTCGCAGGGTTGGAATAAGCGCAATTTCTTCAGCCTGTATTTTTGCGCGTGCGCTCATTTCCTGATAAAGCTGCCTGCCGACATCGACATAATAATATCCGCCCAGTAATGCGAACAGCACTGAGAAAAAGGCGACCAGCGAAATAAACAGCTTGATCTGAAACGATACTTTCATAACTATCACGCGAGATATCAACAGGTCGGCTGAATATATCATCTTTTAAGGCCAGGATGCCCGCTTTGCAGAAAACTTGTGATCCCTTGCACAGCGCAGCCTGTAAAAGATTTTTCCGAAAGTCTCATCCTCTTAAGGTTAAATGAATAAATGTTATTTCTTTGTTCAGCTAAGAAAAGAAACCATAAAAACCACGGCAATAAATAAGGCATAAATCACATTAAATAAAAGAAACCATTAAAACCATAGCGTCCATTAAAACTTCGCTTTTAATATGCCATCCCTCACATAAAGTAAGCCTTTGTGACTCTAAGCTGAACGCACAAAATAACTAAGGGGCTTATTATGAGCACAACTGACGATTCATTCTCTGTTACCCACGACCCGATTGATATTCAGCGGCCATCGCTCAAAGAGCGCTGGTGGCATATTATGGATACCTGGAAAATCGGCATTATACCTCTGCCGCTGTTCGTTCTGGCGGGCGCGCTGATTGCGATTGATTGCCTGGGCGGAAAACTACCGAGCGACATTGTGGTCATGGTGGCCACGCTGGCCTTCTTCGGCTTTGCCTGCGGTGAATTCGGTAAACGCCTGCCGATTGTCGGCAAGCTCGGCGCGGCGGCAATTTGCGCCACCTTTATCCCTTCCGCGCTGGTCTATTACGGCCTGCTGCCGGATGTAGTAGTGGAATCCACCACTAAGTTCTATAAATCCACCAACATTCTTTATCTCTATATCTGCTGCATTATCGTCGGCAGCATCATGAGTATGAACCGCACCGTGCTGATCCAGGGCTTCCTGCGCATCTTCTTCCCGATGCTGTGCGGTGAAATCGTCGGCATGATTGTCGGCATGGGTGTTGGGCTGGCGCTGGGCCTCGAGCCGTTCCAGATCTTCTTCTTTATCATTCTGCCGATCATGGCGGGCGGCGTCGGGGAAGGGGCGATCCCGCTCTCTATCGGCTATGCCACCCTGTTGCATATGGATCAGGGCGTGGCGCTCGGCCGCGTACTGCCGATGGTGATGCTCGGCGGCCTGACGGCGATCATTATCTCCGGTTGCCTCAACCAGCTCGGGAAACGCTACCCGCACCTGACCGGTGAAGGCCAGCTGATGCCGAATCGCGCCAATGCCGATGCCACCGTCTCTCAGCCTGCGTTCTCCGGCAAAGCGGACGTGACGACCATCGCCTCCGGCGCGCTGCTGGCGGTGTTGCTGTACATGCTGGGCATGCTCGGTCACAAGCTGATTGGTCTGCCAGCGCCGGTGGGCATGCTGTTTATGGCGGTGCTGGTGAAGCTCTGCAACGGTGCCTCTCCGCGTCTGCTGGAGGGCTCTCAGGTGGTGTACAAATTCTTCCAGACCTCTGTGACCTACCCGATTCTCTTTGCCGTTGGCGTGGCGATTACCCCATGGCATGAACTGGTGGCCGCCTTCACGCTGACCAACCTGCTGGTGATTATCAGCACCGTCTCCGCGCTGGTGGCAACCGGGTTCTTCGTCGGCAAAAAGATTGGTATGCACCCGATTGATGTCGCCATCGTCTCCTGCTGCCAGAGCGGCCAGGGCGGTACTGGTGACGTGGCGATCCTGACCGCAGGCAACCGCATGAGCCTGATGCCGTTCGCCCAGATTGCTACCCGTATCGGCGGGGCGATTAACGTCTCCATCTCTCTGCTGATTCTGGGCAACTTCCTCGTTTAAGTTTTCAGGAAAGAACAATGAAACTCGCAAGCTTTTTATACCAGGGAAAACGCAGCTACGGCATCGTTCAGGCCGACGGCGTGATTGATTTGGGCCGCCGCCTCGGCGACCGCTATGGCGACCTTAAAGCGCTGTTGCAGGGGAACGGGCTGGCGCAGGCCACCCGATTCCTGAACGACGCGGTGGACGTGCCGCTGAACGCCATCACCTTCTTACCGGTGATTGTCCAGCCGGAAAAAATCCTCTGCGTGGGCATGAACTATGCCGACAAGCGCAAGGAGTTTGACCAGCACAACCCGGCCCCGACGCTGTTTGTCCGCTTCCCGGACTCACAGACCGGCCACAACGAGCCTGTGCTGAAGCCGCGCCACTCCAGCGAATTCGACTACGAAGGCGAGCTGGCGGTGATCATCGGCAAAGGCGGGGAGAACATCAGCCGCGACGACGCCCTTCGCCACGTGGCGGGCTACAGCTGCTACATGGACGGCTCCGCCCGCGACTGGCAGCACACCTGGTTCACCGCCGGGAAAAACTGGCGGCAGACCGGGGCGTTCGGCCCGTGGATGGCGACGGCGGATGAGATCCCCGATCCGCACCAACTGGCAATCCGCACCTGGCTGAACGGCCGCATGGTGCAGGAAGACAACACCAGCAGCATGATCCACAAGGTGGCGGAGCTGATCGAGTACATCAGCACCTTCACCCGCTTAAGTCCTGGCGATGTGATCATCACCGGATCCCCAGGTGGGGTGGGTAAAAAACGTAACCCGCCGCTGTTTATGAAAGAGGGGGATCGCATTGAGGTGGAGATCGAGCATATCGGTCATCTCAGCAACGTGATCGTGGAAGCGCCAGCCGTCGGGCTTGCGGCAGCACATTAAGTAAGGCGGCAGCATGCAATCGCAACCCATTGATTTTCGGCACACCGTTGTGGCGAAACACCCGGAACGCTTAAGCCAGATCCGCTACCTGCTGGCAGACAGCGGCCTTGGCCTGGACAACGACATCACGCTGTTTGTCGAAGCCTGGTCCGGCGCGCAGCTGGTGGGTTGCGCCGGGCTGGCTGCCAACGTCATCAAATGCGTGGCGGTCAACGAGCAGCTTCGTGGGGAAAACCTCAGCGCGCGTCTGCTGGCAGAGGTGGAAAATGCGGCGCTGGAGCGCGGCCATTTTCACCTCTTCCTCTGCACCCGTCCGTGCAATAAGGAGCGCTTTGGCCGCAGCGGCTTCTGGCCGATTGCCCAGAGCGGGAACAACGCGGTGCTAATGGAGAACACCCCGCAGGGGATCGCGCGCTACTGCCGTACCTTAAGCCGGATGCGAAGGGGCGGGGAAAAAATTGGTGCCATTGTGATGAACGCCAACCCATTCACCCTCGGCCACCGTCATCTGGTGGAGCAGGCGGCGGCGCAGTGCGATGCCCTGCATCTGTTTGTGGTGCGTGAAGACGCCTCGTTCTTCCCGTTCAGCGCGCGCCTTGAAATGGTGCGCGCGGGCGTGGCGCATCTGCCGAACGTGGTGGTGCATGAAGGCTCGCAGTACATCATCTCCCGCGCCACGTTTCCGGCCTACTTCCTGAAGGAGACCGGCAAAGTGCAGCAGGCGTGGAGCGAGATCGACGTGCTGATCTTCCGGGACTTTATCGCCCCGGCGCTGGGCATCACGCACCGCTTCATCGGCTCGGAGCCGTTCTGCGATATCACCCGCCAGTACAACCAGACGCTGCACGACCTGCTGGCCTCGCATATTGACGTGGTGGAGATGCCGCGCATCAAGGCCACCGGCAACGCCATTTCGGCCTCGGAAGTGCGCCGTTTACTCAAGACACAGCAGTTTTCCCGGATCCGGGAGATTGTCCCGGACTCCACCTTCGCGCACCTCGAAGCACATTATCGTGCGAGTGCGGAAGTCGCATAACTATCAGGAATTTATCATGAATATTGTAAGGGAGGCGCTGGCCGGAACGCAGGAGTCCAGCGACCTGATGGTGAAAATCGCCCCCGCTCACGGTGAGCTGGAGATCGTCATCCACAGCGAAGTGATTAAGCAGTTTGGCGAGCAGATTCGCCAGGTGGTCAACGACACATTGCGCGCCATGAACGTGCACCAGGGATTAATCATTATTGAAGACAAAGGGGCGCTGGACTGTGTGATCCGCGCTCGCCTGCAAAGCGCGCTTCTGCGTGCCGCCGATGAACAGGCCATCAACTGGGGGGCGCTGAAATGAGCAAACTCCGCCGCAGTATGCTGTTCCTGCCGGGCGCCAATGCCGCCATGCTCTCTACCGCCTTTATCTACCGCCCCGACTCCATCATGTTTGACCTTGAGGACGCCGTGGCCCTGCGCGAGAAAGACACCGCACGCATGCTGGTGTTCCACGCGTTGCAGCACCCGATGTATCAGGATATCGAAACCGTGGTGCGTATTAACCCGCTGAGCACGCCGTTTGGCCTGCTGGATCTGGAGGCCGCCGTGCGCGCGGGCGTGGACGTGATCCGCCTGCCGAAAACCGACACCCCGGACGATATTTACGAGCTGGAAGGCCACCTCGAGCGTATCGAGCAGGCGTGCGGCCGCGAGGTGGGTTCCACCCGCGTGATGGCGGCGATTGAATCGGCCATTGGCGTCATCAACGCCGTGGCGATTGCCCGCAGCTCCCCGCGCCTGATCGGCATCGCGCTGGCCGCCTTTGACTACGTGATGGACATGCAGACCGAGCGCGGCGACGGCACCGAGCTGTTCTACGCCCGCTGCGCCGTGCTGCACGCCGCCCGCGCGGCAGGCATCGACGCCTTCGACGTGGTGTGGTCAGACGTTAACGATGAAGCCGGGTTCCTGCGCGAGGTCGACCTGATCCGCAAGATGGGCTTTAACGGCAAATCGCTGATTAACCCGCGCCAGATAGACCTGCTGCACAACGCCTACGCCCCGACACGGGAAGAAGTGGAACACGCGAAGCGGGTGATTGAGGCGGCAGAAGAGGGCGAGCGTAACGGCCTGGGCGTGGTGTCGCTCAACGGCAAAATGGTGGATGCACCGATTATTAACCACGCGCAGGTGGTGCTGGAGCGCGCGGCGGCCTCCGGCGTGCGTCGGTAAGGATGACATAATGAATCAGACAGAACTTCTCCATATGAATTTCCCCCATCTGCGGGATCTGAAACCCTTTGATACCGCCCACAGCGCGACGCCGTGGCTGGCGGACAGCGAGGCGAAGCACAGCCGCAAGCTCTGCGCCTCTATTGAAGAGGCGGTTAAGCGCTGCGGCTTGCAGGACGGGATGACCATCTCCTTCCACCACGCCTTTCGCGAAGGCGACCGGGTGATCAACACCGTCGTGGCGCTGCTGGCGCGGATGGGCTTCAAAAATCTGACCCTGGCTTCCAGCTCGCTGATGACCTGCAACGACGCGCTGATCGAGCATATCGAAAGCGGCGTCATCACCCGGATTTACACCTCCGGCATGCGCGGCAGGCTGGCGGATGCCATCTCTCACGGGCTGATGGACGAGCCGGTACAAATTCACTCCCACGGCGGGCGCGTGAAGCTACTCCAGGACGGCGAACTGAACATCGACGTGGCGTTTCTCGGCGTGCCGTGCAGCGATGAGTTTGGCAACGCCAACGGCACGCACGGCAAATCGTGCTGCGGCTCGCTGGGCTACGCGATGGTGGACGCGCAGTTTGCCCGCAAGGTGGTGCTGCTGACCGAAGCGCTGGTGCCGTTCCCCAATATGCCCGCCAGCCTGGTGCAGGATCAGGTGGACTACATCGTGCAGGTGGAGAGCGTGGGCGACCCGGCGAAAATCAGCGTCGGCGCAGCGCGCGTCACCAGCAACCCGCGCGAGCTGATGATTGCCCGCTATGCGGCGGACGTGATTGAACACTCCGGCTACTTCAAACCGGGCTTCTCGATGCAGACCGGCTCCGGCGCGGCGGCCACGGCCTGCACTCGCTTTATGGAAGAGAAGATGGAGCGCAGCGGCGTGAAGGCGCGCTTTGCGCTCGGCGGCATCACCGGCAGCCTGGTGGATCTGCACGAGAAGGGGCTCATCGAAAAGCTGCTCGACACCCAGTGCTTTGACGGCCAGGCGGCGGCCTCGCTGGCGCGCAACCCGAACCACGTGGAGATCTCCACCAACGTCTACGCCAACCCCGGCAGCAAGGCGGCAAGCTGCGACCAGCTCGACGTGGTGATCCTCAGCGCCCTGGAAATCGACGTCGACTTTAACGTCAATGTCATCACCGGCTCCGATGGCGTGATGCGTGGCGCATCCGGCGGACACTGCGACGTGGCGGCGGCAGCCAACCTGACCATTGTGGTCGCGCCGCTGCTGCGAAGCCGCATCCCGACCGTCGTGAAGCGCGTTACCACTCGCCTCACGCCGGGGGAGAGCATTGACGTGCTGGTCACCGACCACGGTATTGCGGTCAACCCGGCGCGCCCGGAGATCCGCGAACGACTCATGGAAGCAGGGATGAAGGTTGTAGATATCAACGCGCTGTATGAGCGAGCGATTTCGTTGACAGGCGTACCGAAACCGATTGAGTTCACCGACAAAATCGTCGGGGTGATCCGCTACCGCGACGGCAGCGTGATCGACACTGTGCGACAGGTGAAGGAGGAAGTATGACTTTAGCGACACCCGTGCGGGCGGGTGTCAGCCTGGAGGAACTGCTGGCGGCGAAAGAGCGCCGCGCAGCCCGCCAGGCTGACTGGCTTACGCACTATCAACAACCGGTGATCTCCCTCACGCTGGTCACGCCCGGGGAAATCAAAGACAGCCTGCGCTACCGCAACACCATGGGGGTGGCGTTACAGATGTGCGACCAGCTGCTGTGGGAAAACCGCTGGCAGGTGCTGGACCGCCTGGTGCTCTGGCTACCCACCGGACCTGAAGCATTGTGGTGCGTCGCGCATCCGGCGGCGGAAATCAAAGCGCACTGTGCAGAACTGGAGCAGACGCACCCGCTCGGCAGACTGTGGGATCTGGACGTGATCTGCCCTGAAAACGGCCTCGTGGGCCGTCAGTCGCTGGGTTCACACCTCAGACGCTGTCTGATTTGCGACGAGCCCGCCCACGCGTGTTCCCGTTCGCACCACCATCCCGTTGAGCAGGTGGTTTCCCGCGTGGAGAAGATGATCGATGACTGGTTTGCTCGCGACTAAACCGCGCCCGGTTGACGTGCCTGCGCTTGCCGAAGCGGCGCTGTGGCAGGAGCTGGAGCTGACGCCCAAGCCGGGGCTGGTGGACAGGCTCAATAACGGCTCGCATCGGGATATGGACCATGCCTTGTTTGTCCGCAGCATTATGGCGATTACGCCGTGGTTTGCCCGGTTTGCGGAACTGGGTGAAGCACATGCGGCCAAACCTGCCGATCGGCAGTTGCGGATTCTCCGCCCAATGGGAATGGCCTGCGAGCAGGCAATGTACGCCGCCACGGGCGGGGTAAATACCCACAAGGGCGGTATTTTTGCTCTTGGTTTGCTCTGCTTCGCCGCCGGTCGTGTGAAAAATATCTCTGCGGATAGCCTCTGTTGTGAGGTAAGTAACATCTGTCGCGGGCTGGTGGCGCGGGAGCTGGCCGGGCGCAGCGGGCAAGCAACGGCGGGGGAGCGGCAGTTTCAGCATTACGGCTTAACCGGGGCGCGAGGCGAGGCGGAGAGCGGCTTTGCGACGGTGCGTAAGGCGCTGGGGCAGTGGAACGGACAGTTGCTTCACGACCTGCTGTTGCGCCTGATGGCGGTCAATCAGGACAGTAATCTCGTGTCACGCGGCGGCATTCAGGGGCTGCGCTATGTTCAGGGCTACGCGCGTGAATTACTGGCAAGTGGCTGGGATCGCGAGGCGCTGCTTAAGATGGATAAGGCACTGATTGAACGAAACCTGAGTCCGGGCGGCAGCGCGGATTTGCTGTCGGTGGGGTGGGTGCTGTCTGCTATAAAATAGCCGGGTGGCGGCTTCGCCTTACCCGGCCTACGGTCTGGTTTTGTAAGCCCGGTAAGCGCAGCGCCACCGGGCACAACAATCAATGCGCGATCGGCTGCGCACCATTCGGCACGCGAACATGCTTGTACTTGAACAGCGCGATGAACGCGAAGAACAGCACCAGCGAGTACCCGGCGAAGATCAGCCACACCGGCTGCCAGTCTGTAATGCCGTTGGTGGTATACATCTCAACCACTTTACCGCTCACCACGCCGCCCAGAATACAACCGAAGCCGTTGGTCATCATCAGGAACATGCCCTGCGCACTGGCGCGGATTTCAGGCTTCACCTCTTTTTCCACAAACACCGAGCCGGAGATGTTGAAGAAGTCGAAGGCACAGCCGTAAACAATCATCGACAGAACCAGCAGCACGGTGCCGAACGCGCTTGGGTCGCCATAGGCGAACAGACCGAAGCGCAACATCCAGGCGGCGATACTGATCAGCATGACGTTCTTGATACCGTAGCGGCTCAGGAAGAACGGGATGGTCAGGATGAACAGCGTCTCGGAGATCTGCGAGATGGACATCATCACCGACGCGTGTTCGACGATAAAGCTCCCGGCAAACAGCGGATCGTTATCGAAGCTGTGCAGGAAGGTATTACCGAACATGTTGGTGATTTGCAGTTCCGCGCCCAGCAGCATGGAGAAGATAAAGAAGATCGCCATGCGCTTGTTTTTAAACAGTGCGAAAGCGTCCAGGCCAAGCATGGTGCTCCAGCTCTGGTTTTTCTGCTGGTTAGACACCGGAATGGTGGGCAGCGTCAGGGTGAACAGCGCCAGCAGCACGGAGAGCGCGGCACCAATATACAGCTGCATATGGCTCAGCTCGAAGCCCGCGAAGCTCACGCCCCACATCGCCATGATAAAACCGATGGTGCCCCAGATACGGATAGGCGGGAAGTCGGTGACGATATCCAGTCCGGCAGATTTCAGGCGGTAGTAGGAGATGGTGTTGATCAGGCCAAGCGTTGGCATATACGCCAGCGAGTTAAGCAGGATCACCATAAACATCGCCCCCGGCGTGGTCACTTCGGCCGCCATAAACAGCGTCCCCGCACCCACCAGATGGCAAAGCATGTATAGCCATTTCGCACTTAACCATTTATCCGCCACGATACCGAGCAGCGTTGGCATGAAAACAGCCGCAATGCCCAGCGAGCTGTAAACGGCACCGATCGACGCACCATCGAACTTGAGCGTCACAAACATATAGGAGCCGAGTGTAGTCAGCCAGCTACCCCACAGGCAGAACTGCAGAAACGACAAGATTTTAAGCTGCAGCTTAAGGTTCATGTTACTTTCCTCACAAGTGAGCGGGAGATATGTTGTTATAGGAACATTCAGGGTTGTTATTTGATGCAATTCTATCAGTTGGCAACGTTATGTTTTGTTACCTCCCGCAAAAAAATGCAATCCACATTAATTTGCAGTCTGGATTGTGATGCAAATAGCATTTTCGTATGGGTGGGGTGGAGTGAGTGCGGCCTGATGCCCCCTCACCCTAACCCTCTCCCCAAAGGGGAGAGGGAACTTGAACACCCTCTCCCCTTTGGGGAGAGGGCAGGGTGAGGGGTGGTGTTGGTTTTTAGCGGCGACGATAGTTCTTCTGCGCCGTATTCACCTTATACAGATAGCGGCGGGATTCCGCAGACGGGTGGCGGGTGGTGAGGGTAGCGTACACATCCCCCGGCGCCATGCTGTTGATGATGTTCGCGGCCTGCACTTTGTCATTCGAGAAGACGCGCAGCACGCTGCCCGCCCCGCCGTTGTAGGCGGTGATCACCGCATAGCGACGTGAGGTTGGGTTATCAATCCCGCCGAGATAGACATTGTTCAGCATCGCCAGATAGGCCGTGCCGGTATCAATGTTGCTCTGCGGGTCAAACAGGTAGCTGCGGCTCGGCGTGCCGGATTTCCCCTGCGCGCGGAACACGTCTTTACCGGCGCTGTGCTGCACAACCTGCATCAGCCCCAGCGCGTCGGAACGGCTTACCGCGTAGGGGTTGAACGAGGACTCGGTCTGCATAATCGCCAGGATCAGCGACTCATCCACGCCATACTTACGCGACGCCTGACGCACCATGCCCAGATACTTATGCGCACGCTTGTCGAGGTGGTTCGGCACCAGGTTGATGGTGACGCTGTAGATCACTTTCAGGCCGTTGGTACGGCTTTTCAGGCGCGTTTGCAGCAGATAGTCGGCAAATTTCGTGGCGCGGCCTTCCCAGCGGATCGGCTGACCGGTCTGGTCAACGACCTGGCCATACAGGAACGGCTCTTTGGAGATGGTGATGTCATCGGCATCAGAGTAGAGGTCGATAGACCCCGGATCGTCGCCCATCAGCAGGGTTTTAATGATGGCCTGACGTAAATGCGCCGCAGGTTCAGTCCCCGCGATGGTTTCAACCGTAATCGTACCGTCATCAAAGTTGATGTGGCTACGGGTCTGATAGGCGTCGGTGTACTTAACGTAGTCCTTCGGTCCGGCAATAAGAACTTCGTTAAATCCCCATATGTTCTCGATGTTGTGGGCAAACTGCCCCATCAAAATGTCAAAACCGTTGGTGTCCTTGACCCAGGCTTCGTTGTATTCATCGCCTTTTTTGGAAGAACAAGACACAAGCAACGGCGCAACAAGGGCTAGCGCTAAAAGTTTTTTCATCATTCCGGGAGTGCGTGTTGTGTTTGCTTTGGGGTTGCTGTTGCCGGGTGGCGCTGCGCTTACCCGACCTACAAAACCGTAGGCCCGTGCAAGCGCAGCGCAGCCGGGCAGCAGCTGCGCGTTATTATTTTTCCGGTGGCGTATAGCCTTCGATGTGGACGTCTTTACCCTCGAACAGGAAGTTCACCATCTCCTGCTCCAGCAGTTTGCGGTGTTCCGGGTTCATCATGCTGAGCTTTTTCTCGTTGATCAGCATGGTCTGTTTTTTCTGCCACTGTCCCCAGGCTTCTTTGGAGATCTCGTTGTAAATGCGCTTACCCAGGTCGCCCGGGTAGAGCTGGAAATCCTGGCCTTCAGCGTCGCGCTGTAGGAAAGTACAAAAAATGGTTCTGGCCATACTCATTCCTCTTTGTCTTGCCGATGCTAAACCATTGCACCGACACGTAATTGCTGTAACAGGCGCTCCACGGGAGCCGCCAGCCCGACTGATGGCGGTTGCGCTAAGTTATACCAGAGAGCGGTGCCTTCATCCATGCACGACGTGAATGAGGACACGGGAAGCCACATCGGCACAATGTCCAGATGGAAATGGCTGAAGGTATGACGGAACGCGTTGAGTTGCGTCAGGGTTTCGGCCGCAATGCCGCGCTGTACAAGCCATGCCCGAAGCGAGGCTTCATCCTCAAACTGTGGGAAGCAGTATAGACCACCCCACAGGCCACTCGGCGGACGCTGAGCGAGAAACACCTCGTCGCCATGCTGCATCAGCAGCATGTACCCGGTGCGTTCAGGCAGCGTCTGCTTCGGTTTTTTCCCCGGATACTGCGCCCAGGTGTGGTTCGCATAGGCCACGCAGAGGTTGTTTACCGGGCAGAGTTCGCACTTCGGTTTTGAACGGGTACAGACCATCGCGCCCAGATCCATCATCGCCTGGTTAAAACGCTCCACCCCTTTCGCCGGAGTGACCGCTTCACTTATCTCCCACAGGCGTTTCTCAACCTCTTTCTTACCCGGCCAGCCATCTACGGCGTAGCAGCGTGCGAGCACGCGCTTGACGTTGCCGTCGAGAATAGGGAAATGTTTGCCTAAAGAGAGGGAGAGGATTGCGCCTGCGGTCGAACGCCCGACGCCGGGCAAATCCGCCACCTCGTCGAAGGTTTCCGGGAATTTACCGTTGTGGCGCGTCGCGACCTGCTGTGCGGCCTTGTGCAGGTTGCGCGCGCGGGCGTAATAGCCAAGCCCGGTCCACAGGTGCAGCACCTCGTCCAACGGGGCGTTCGCCAGATCGGTGACTGTCGGGAAGCGCGCCATAAAACGCTCGAAGTAAGGAATGACCGTCGCGACCTGCGTTTGTTGCAACATCACCTCGGAGAGCCATACTTTGTACGGCGTTTTTTCAATTTGCCAGGGCAGGGTTTTACGCCCGTATTTGTCGTACCAGTCCAGCACCTGGGCTGAAAATTGAGAGGCTTGCATGGTCATCGATTCGCTTAATCAGGGACGCAGATTGCAGCACAGCGTCAATCTGCTGTAAACCGGATCTTTCCCATGCTTGCATAGAAGCCTTAACTTTGGATAATGCCCGTTTCCCGAACATTCTCACAAGCAGACAACTCTTTTATGAAAAACGACGTCATTTCACCGGAATTTGATGAAAACGGTCGCCCGCTGCGCCGTATTC
The DNA here is from genome assembly GCF_036936505.1 of Enterobacter sp. JJBC. Lineage (NCBI taxonomy): Bacteria > Pseudomonadati > Pseudomonadota > Gammaproteobacteria > Enterobacterales > Enterobacteriaceae > Enterobacter > Enterobacter sp. JJBC. Next base: position 3,999,703 of record NZ_CP136935.1, on the reverse strand, counting down.
GCAGCTTTGTCCGCCGTCAGGGGCGCCTGACAAAAGGGCAGCAACACGCGCTGGACAACTACTGGCCGGTGATGGGCGTTGAGTTCAGCGAGCAACCGCTCGACTTCACCGACCTGTTTGGCCGCGACGCGCCAGTGACCCTGGAGATCGGCTTTGGTATGGGCACCTCGCTGGTCACTATGGCGAAAGCGCGCCCGGAGCAGAACTTCCTCGGTATTGAAGTACATTCGCCGGGCGTCGGCGCATGCCTGGCAACGGCCCATGAAGAGGGCGTTGAGAACCTGCGCGTCATGTGTCACGACGCGGTGGAAGTGCTGCACAAAATGATTCCTGACAATTCTTTGAACATGGTTCAGCTCTTTTTCCCTGACCCATGGCACAAAGCGCGTCATAATAAACGCCGTATCGTTCAGGCACCGTTTGCCGAGCTGGTGAAAAGTAAGCTCAAGCTGGGCGGCGTTTTCCACATGGCAACCGACTGGGAACCTTATGCGGAACATATGCTGGAAGTGATGTCGTCCCTGGACGGGTATAAAAATCAGTCTGAAAGCAACGACTACGTACCGCGTCCGGATTCACGTCCGGTGACAAAATTTGAACAGCGTGGCCATCGTCTTGGTCACGGCGTATGGGACTTAATGTTCGAGAGGGTGAAATAATGGCAAAGAATCGTAGCCGTCGTCTGCGTAAAAAGATGCACATCGAAGAATTCCAGGAAGTGGGTTTCTCCGTTGCCTGGCGTTTCCCGGAAGGCACCAGCGTTGAGCAGATCGATCAGGACGTTGATGCGTTCATCAACGAGGTGATCGAGCCAAACAAGCTGGCCTTCGACGGTAGCGGCTATCTGGCGTGGGAAGGTCTGATTTGCACCCAGGAAGTGGGGAAATGCACCGAAGAGCATCAGGCGCTGGTACGCAAATGGCTTGAAGACCACAAACTGGAAGATGTCCGCGTTAGCGAACTTTTCGACGTTTGGTGGGACTAATAAAGCAAGAACGGGGCCAGCATTAGCTGGCCCATTTTGTCTGAGGGAGTGTTTAAGATGCGCAAAACGTTGCTGGCTGTTGCTTTACTGGCAATCGGATCCACCGCCCATGCGGAGTATAAATGTAGCGTCACCCCGCGTGATGACGTGGTGCTGAGTCCGCAAACCGTGCAGGTTAAGGGCGAGAATGGCAATCTGGTGATTACGCCGGATGGCAACGTGACCTTTAACGGCAAACCGCAAAACCTGACGGCCGCACAGCGCGAGCAGGCGATGGACTACCAGGCCGAGTTGCGTACCGCGCTGCCCTGGATCAACGATGGCGCGCTGACCCGCGTTGAAAAGAGCCGCGTGGCGCTGGATAAAATCATCACCAAAGAGGTGGGGGAGAGCAGCAATATGCGCACCCGCCTGACGAAGCTGGATAAGCAGCTGAAAGAGCAGATGAACCGTATTATCGAGACGCGCTCTGATGGCCTGACGTTCCATTATAAGGCGATCGATCAGGTGCGTGCCGACGGTCAGCAGCTGGTGAACCAGGCGATGGGCGGCATTCTCCAGGACAGCATCAACGAGATGGGCGCCAAAGCGGTGCTGAAGGGTGGCGGTAATCCTTTGCAGGGTGTACTGGGTAGTCTGGGCGGACTGCAAACCTCGATTCAGAACGAGTGGAAGAATCAGGAAGCCGATTTCCAGCAGTTCGGCAAAGACGTGTGTAAGCGCGTGGTGTCGCTGGAAGACAGCCGGAAGGCGCTGGTGGGGACGTTGAAGTAATTCACTTAGCCCCTCACCCTAACCCTCTCCCCAAAGGGGCGAGGGGATGTTCGCCCCCTCTCCCTTTCAGGGAGAGGGCCGGGGTGAGGGTTGCAGCGCTTGCAGCGTTTCAAGGATCCTTTCTAACACCGCCTCTTCGTTATTCCAGAGTTCGTTGTTCCAGAATCGAATGACGTGCCAGTCCTTATGGTTTAACCACAATGTCCTTTGTCGATCGTATTCCTGATTTTCATCATGTTGTCCGCCATCCAGCTCAACGGCCAGCCGAGCCGCGCAACAGGCGAAATCCAGAATGTAGTTACCTACCGGGTGCTGTCGGCGAAATTTATAATTTTCGAAACGGCGGCTGCGCAGTAAATACCAAAGCCGTCTTTCTTCCTGTGTCAGCTCGCGTCTGAGCTGCTTTGCGTATGAACGTATTGTTTCCATCCCCACACTCTGCCAGCCTTTCCCTCAGCCAGCAGAACGGGATGTAAAATCCTGAATCAGCCTTCAGGATTTTCAGCGAGGAACAACTCAAGAAGGGAGTTCAGGAACAGCTTGCCGTGCTCGGTGATCTGCCAGGACACATCACACTCGGTCAGGTACCCCTGCGCCAGCGCCTCGTCAATCTGCGGGCGAATCACTGACTCCGGCAGCCCGGTATAACGCGTAAATTCCGCGCGCGGAGCGGCTTCCAGCAGACGGAAGCGGTTCATAAAGAACTCAAACGGCTTATCCACCGCCTCGACGTCGTGCTGACGCTCCAGGTAGCGGCCTTCCATATACCCGCGCGGATGACGCGTTTTGGCGGTACGCAGAATGCGTCCGTCCGGGAAGGTCACCTTGCCGTGCGCACCGCAGCCAATTCCGAGATAGTCGCCAAAACGCCAGTAGTTCAGATTGTGCTGACACTGATAGCCCGGCTTCGCATACGCCGACGTTTCGTATTGCTGATATCCCGCCGCGGTCAAAAGCTGGTGGCCCTGCTCGAAGATATCCCACAGCGCGTCGTCGTCCGGCAGCACCGGCGGGCGCGAACCAAACAGGGTGTTCGGTTCAATGGTCAACTGATACCACGACAGATGCGGCGGGTTCAGTTCAATCGCCTGACGCAAATCGTCCAGCGCTTCTTCGAGCGACTGATCCGGCAGGCCGTGCATCAGGTCGAGGTTAAAGCTGCGCAGCCCAAGCCCCGTTGCCAGGTTTGCCGCGCGCTTTGCCTCTTCCGGGCCGTGAATGCGCCCCAGACGCTTCAGCTTTGGCTCGCTAAAGCTCTGCACGCCGATAGAGATACGGTTCACGCCCGCACGCTGGTACTCGACAAAACGGTCGGCCTCAACGGTGCCGGGGTTGGCTTCCATCGTAATTTCAGCATCCGCTGCCAGGTTCAGGCGTGCGCGCACACCGTCCAGCAGCGTCTGCATCGCCGGGCCTGAAAGCAGGCTCGGCGTACCGCCACCAATAAAAATGGTCTTCACTTCACGTCCCTGTGCGTACGGTACATCGGCATCCAGATCGGCCAGCAGATGCGCGACGTAATCATCGTGCGGCACTTCACCCTTCAGCGCGTGCGAGTTGAAATCACAGTACGGACATTTCTGCACGCACCATGGGATGTGAATATAAAGACTCAGAGGCGGCAAATTAGCCATTACGCAGTGCTTCCAGTAACAGTTTCAGGGCGCGTCCACGGTGGGAGATCGCGCTTTTCTCTTCGCGGGTGAGTTCCGCAGCGGTTTTGCCCTCGGTCGGGACAAAGAAAATCGGGTCGTAACCAAAGCCGCCGTTGCCCGCCGCTTCACGGGTGATCACGCCCGGCCAGCTGCCGTGACAGACAATCGGCGTGGGATCTTCCGCGTGACGCATGTAGACCAGCACGCAGTGGAACTGCGCGGTACGCTGTTCGTCAGGAACGTCTTTCAGGGCCACAAGCAGCTTTTCCAGGTTCTGCTGGTCGGTGGCGTCCGGCCCGGAATAGCGGGCGGAGTAAATCCCCGGCGCACCGCCCAGAAAATCCACGGCCAGACCGGAATCATCGGCAATCGCGGGCAGGCCGGTTACCTGCGCCGCATGGCGCGCTTTCAGAATGGCGTTTTCGATAAACGTCAGGCCGGTCTCTTCGGCGGAGTCCACGCCCAGCTCGGTCTGAGCCACCACGTCCAGCCCAAAATCATTTAATAGCGAGGCCAGCTCGCGCACTTTACCGGCGTTACCGGTGGCGAGAACAACTTTCTGCATGGTTTAGTCCTGTTCTGTCAGAGCCGCGACTTCCGTCGGGATAGATTGCGGGTTAAGGATTTTTACCTGTTTATGCCGGCCAAGTTCACCTTTCTCAATGATGACCTGGCTTTTAGCGACGCGAAACTGTTTAGCCAGATATTTGGTCAGATGCGCATTCGCCTGGCCGTCAACCGGCGGGGCCGTGATGGCGACTTTTAGCTCGTCGCCATGCAGCCCAACAATACTGTCGCGGCTGGCTTTCGGCTGAATGTACAGCCGTAAAACCAGCCCGTCGGCGCAGGGGCTAACTGCACTCATAACGCCATCCACAGCCCCGGCAGCAGCATATTACCCGTCGCCTGTAACAGTTCCGCGATACCCATATTCAGCACGTACAGCAGCAGAACGAGAAGCATCGGCGAGAAGTCGATTCCGCCCATCGCAGGCAGCAGGCTACGAATTGGACGCAGCAACGGTTCCGTCAGCTGAATCAACGCGTACTCCACCGGGCTACGGCCCCGGCTTACCCAGCTCATGATCGCCATCACCAGCAGGACCCAGAAGATCAGCGAGCCGACGGTTTTAACCAGGATCAGAACGGCTGAAATCCAGATAATCGGCTGGAAAGTGATGACCATAAACAGCACGATCGCTTTGATAACGCTCAGAATAAACGCCATCAGCAGAGATGAACTGTCAATCGGCCCCATTGCCGGAATGATGCGGCGAAGCGGCCCCACAATGGGCTGCGTGATTTTCACGATAAATTGTGAGAATGGATTGTAAAAATCACAACGGGCCCACTGCATCCAGACGCGCAACAGCAGCGCCATCGTATACAGTTCAATGACCGTTGAAAGCAGGAAAGTCAACGTCTTCATGGCGTTCCTCAGGTTTCCTTATTATTGGGGGTAATCGCGCGCACCGAAAATTGCCGTGCCGATGCGCACCATGGTGCTGCCTGCCGCGATGGCGGCTTCCATATCATCCGACATGCCCAGAGAAAGCGTGTCTACCGTGTCATAGCGCGCTTTAAGCGCCTCAAATGCTACAGCCATTTGCTGTGCTACGGCAAACTGCCTTTCATAACTTGACTCTGGCGCCGGGATAGCCATCAGCCCGCGCAGGATTAAGCGCGGCAGCGCCGCCACGTCCGCCGCCAGCGCATCCAGTTCGCTCAGCGTAATGCCGGACTTGCTGTTTTCATCGCTGATGTTGATTTGAATTAGCACGTTAAGCGCTGGCATCTCAATAGGGCGCTGGTCGCTCAAACGGGTAGCGATACGCAGACGATCGATGGTGTGACACCAGTCGAAGTGCTCTGCTACCAGACGGCTTTTGTTCGACTGTAGCGGACCGATAAAGTGCCATTGCAGGTCTGCATTTCCCCGTTCCCGGAAAGCGAGAATCTTATCTACGCCTTCCTGCACATAGTTTTCACCAAAGGCACGATGACCGGCGGCTATCGCTTCTGCGATGGCGCTCGCAGGCTTGGTTTTGCTGACTGCAAGCAACGTAATTTCTTCTGGAGCACGGCCGCAACGCGTTGCCGCGGCTGAGATTTTGTCCCGGACCTGTGCCAGGTTATGCGCAATGTCGTTCATTTTCCGAGGAGTTGTCTATGGATGTGGAAGAAATTGTGGCCCTTAGTGTAAAGCATAACGTCTCCGATCTACACCTGTGCAGTGATTCACCACCGCGCTGGCGCAGGTCAGGCCGTCTTGAACCTGCGCCGTTTCCGCCCCCGGATGTGGAGGCGTTATTAAAAGCGTGGCTCAATGACGAACAGCAGGGCGCCTGGTGGGCAAACGGGCAGGTGGATTTTGCCGTTACCCTCACAGGCGGTCAGCGGCTGCGCGGCAGTGCGTTTAAGCATATGCACGGCGTTTCGATCGCGCTGCGCCTGTTGCCGCTGACGTGCCCGCAGCTCTCTGCATTAGGCGTGCCGCGCGCGATCCCGGAGCTTTTGTCCAATGACAATGGCCTGATTCTGGTCACCGGCGCCACCGGCAGCGGGAAATCGACCACTCTGGCCGCGATGGTCGATTTTCTCAATCACCAGACGGACGGGCACATTCTGACCCTTGAAGATCCGGTGGAGTTTATGTACCAGAGTGAACGTTGCCTCATCCGGCAGCGGGAGATAGGCCAGCACAGCCCGTCCTTTGCCGAGGCGCTGCGCAGCGCGCTGCGTGAAGATCCGGATGTGATTCTGCTTGGTGAGCTGCGCGACAGCGAGACGATACGCCTGGCGCTGACGGCGGCGGAAACCGGCCATCTGGTGTTGGCCACGCTGCACACGCGCGGTGCGGCGCAGGCGATCGAGCGCCTGGTCGATACCTTTCCGGCGCAGGAGAAAGATCCGGTGCGTAATCAGCTGGCGGGAAGCCTGCGTGCGGTTCTGGCGCAGAAGCTGCGTCAGGATGTCCAGGGCGGGCGCGTGGCGCTGTATGAGCTGCTGGTGAATACCTCGGCGGCGGCAAACTTGATCCGCGAAGGCAAAACCTGGCAACTGCCGGGCATTATTCAAACGGGGCAGCAGGCGGGGATGCAGAACTTTGAGCAGAGTCTGGCGGAGCGACGGGCGCAGGGGCGGCTGTAGGCCCCGGCGCTCAGTAACCCTGGTCGAAATAGCTTTCGAGGATAATGACGGCTGAAGCTGAATCCACGCTGCCTTTGTTCAACGCCCGGAAGCCACCGTGCTCGAACAGGCCAGCGCGTGCCTCGACGGTGCTCAAACGTTCATCGTGCAGCTTAACGGAGACACCAAAGCGGCCATGGATTTTGTTCGCGAACTTGCGCGCGCGGGCGGTAAGCGGCTGCTCGGTGCCGTCCATGTTCAGCGGCAGACCGACAATCACGTCGTCCGGCTGCCACTCTTTGAGCAAGCGCTCAATAAGGTTCCAGTCCGGCGTGCCGTCGTTAGCTTTCAGCGCAGTGAGCGGGCGAGCGGTGCCGGTGATCCGTTGACCCACAGCGACGCCGATGCTTTTGGTGCCGAAGTCGAAGGCGAGAAGGGTGCCGCTCATTACGCGTGCCCCGCAACGCCAGGCATGGTCAGAATATCAATGCCAATCAGTTTTGCCGCGTCACGCCAGCGATCGGCGATAGGGGTTTTAAACAGGATATTCATATCCGCAGGGGCCGTCAGCCAGGCGTTATCCAGAATTTCTTGTTCCAGCTGCCCTTTTTCCCAGGAGGCGTAACCGAGCGCAACCAGCACCTCAGAAGGCTGACTGGCAGTGCCCAGCGTTTCAAGCACATCGCGAGAGGTGGTGACGACGGTGTTATCGGAGATACGAATGCTGGACGAGAAAACCGGCGGGGTATGCAGGATAAAACCACGATCTTCTGCAAGCGGGCCGCCGAGCATCACCGGTTTATCAAGACGGATTTCCGGCAGCCGCGCTTCAGCAGGGATTTTCAGCTTGTCCAGAATCCCTTCAACCTGAAGGTTTTCCAGCGGCTTATTGATGATAATCCCCATCGCGCCGTCTTCGTTGTATTCACAAATATAGACCACGGCGCGGCGGAAAATCGGATCCTGGAGAGCAGGCATGGCAATAAGAAAGTGATGCTGTAAATTCATTGTCAGAGGTACTGTTTCCTGGTTTAAAAAGCGACAGCGCCCAGTATGGGGATAAACACAGGCGCTGTCACAGGTTATTTCTGTAAACGTTTTTCGATAGCGTCCATCAGCATTCCGGTGATCGAGATCGGGAATTCCGCTTCGATTTCACGAATGCAGGTTGGGCTGGTGACGTTCACTTCGGTCAGACGATCGCCGATGATATCGAGGCCAACGAAGATCAGGCCTTTGGCTTTAAGCGTAGGGCCGACGCGGCGGGCAATTTCCCAGTCGCTTTCGCTTAACGGACGCGGTTCGCCACGGCCGCCAGCCGCCAGGTTGCCACGGGTTTCCCCTCCCTGCGGAATACGCGCCAGGCAGTAAGGCACCGGCTCGCCGTCTACGACCAGCACACGCTTGTCGCCGTCTTTAATGGCTGGCAGATAGTTCTGTGCCATACAGTAGCGGGTTCCCAGCTCGGTCAGCGTTTCGGCAATCACGCCAATGTTCGGATCGCCTTCTTTCACCCGGAAGATCGACGCGCCGCCCATGCCGTCCAGCGGTTTCATGATGATGTCGCCGTGCTTCTGCCAGAATTCTTTCAGCTGCGTTTTGCTGCGGGTGACGAGCGTTTCCGGCGTCAGGTCAGAGAACCATGCGGTATAGAGCTTCTCGTTGCAGTCGCGCAGGCTCTGCGGCTTGTTGACGATCAGCGTGCCTTTCTCTTCGGCACGCTCAAGGATATAGGTGGAATAAATGTATTCGGTGTCGAACGGCGGATCTTTACGCATCAGGATGACGTTGAGGTCGGCCAGGGCAATATCCTGCTCGGTACCGAATTCGTACCATTTTTCGTAGTTCTGCTCGACGTTAACGATGCGGGTGCGTGCGCGGGCTTCACCGTTGATCAGGTAAAGATCGTTCATCTCCATGTAGTGGAGTTCATAGCCGCGACGCTGCGCTTCCAGCAGCATAGCGAAGCTGGAGTCTTTCTTGATGTTAATGTTTGCGATGGGGTCCATCACGATGCCGAGCTTAATCATCTTCTTCTCCGGTTATGGGTCAGGCTTTGCTTCAACCCAGATCGCCAAATCGCACCTGTAGCGCGGTAATGGCGGTGAGTGCCGTTGTCTCAGTGCGCAGAACGCGAGGTCCCAACAGAATATCAGTAAACTGGTAACGCGCCGTCATGGCAATTTCGTCAGCCGACAGGCCGCCTTCCGGGCCAATCAGCAGGCGTACACGCTCAACGGGCAGCGGCAGCGTATTGATGCTGGCGCTGGCGCGCGGATGAAGATTGAGCTTAAGCCCGCTTTCCTCTTCTGCACACCAGTCCTCCAGATCCATCGCCGGGCGGATCTCCGGGATACGATTGCGGCCGCTCTGTTCGCAGGCCGCAATGGCAATTTTTTGCCACTGCTGGATCTTTTTGTTCAGACGTTCCGCATCCAGTTTAACGCCGCAGCGCTCAGAAAAAAGTGGCGTAATGAGGCTTACACCCAGTTCAATGGATTTCTGAATGGTGAACTCCATCTTTTCCCCACGCGACATCACCTGGCCCAGGTGAATGTGCAGCGGCGATTCCCGGTCATCCACGTCGCCACGCAGCACCTTCACGTGCACGCTTTTTTTATCGGCGCGCGTAATTTCAGCGTCGAAAATCTGATTAGAGCCGTCAAAGAGCTGAATCGCCTGGCCTGCACCCATGCGCAGCACGCGGCCTACATGGTTTGCGGCATCATCAGACAGGGCGATTTCGCCGCCTGGGGTAATCAGTTCAGGGTGATAGATGCGAGGGATGCGCATAGTCAGAAATTCCATGTGTCATGCGATATAAGCGAATTGCCGTAGTGTAGGTTAGCTCTTTTGCGCCTGGCAAGCCCGCTGGACGTAAGGGTTGTGATTCCCCTGGACTTTGGCGATACGTTCGTCGCGCTGGCATTCCCAGTCCGTCACCGGGTAGAGCTTGTCCCAGGCATTGAAGAGCTGCGTCTGCTGGCGGGAAAGATTGAGATCGTAGCGGTCGCGCATATAGAAATAAGTGCGGGCGATGCTACCGCGCGCGCGGGCAGGCGGTTCGGCGACTTTCTCTTTGAAATCGACCTTCATGGCGCACTGACCGTACTGGCCTTCGCCACCGTTCCACTGGCTGTACATGAAGTTTCCGCGGTCGCCATTGACCTCACCCACGGCGGGTTGCAGGTTGTGCATATCGCTTTCCATCTGGCGGTAGACCGGATCTTTTGCGCAATTTTTACGTCCACCGTCCTGCCAGCACTGGCGCTGGTGGCCAAACTGCCAGGCCGGAACGACGTGTTCCCATTCGATTCGGCTGGCGCGGTTCTCGTTCTTGCGCACCTTATAGCCGCAGGATCCCAGATCCACGACCCCTTTCTTACCCTGCCAGTTAATTTTACAGCCGCAGTAGAAATCACCCGGTACGTCGGCGTTAATCTTTACGCCTGCGGTTTTTGCCTGAGAGAAACTGTGAATACCGTCGGCCAGAGCATGGCCGGAGAGCGCTGTCGCCAGAAAAGCGACCGCGAGAGAAACATTACGGGACATCTTACACTCCGTGTCAAAACGAGCCCGCAACGTAACGAATGTTGTTCCCGTATGCAATCAGTCAGATCAGGAAAGTTCCTGAAAGTTCGCGTGATTATTCCGCAACCAGCGGTTCGCCGCATTTAACGCAGCGGTAGGTCGCCTCGCCCCGCACTACGCGGTTATGGCGGCGGACGGTAAGCTGGTGCTGCTGGCACTGGCAGCGGTAGGGGAAGGTATTGCGGCGTACCGATTCCAGCTCGAACTGATGGGTGCGACGGGCCGGAACGCCGAGCACCGCCTCCATCATCCACTTCCACTCTTTGCCGTGCGGCGCGACGCGGCCAAAGTGCTTCCACACCAGCAGATGCGCCAGCTCGTGCGGCACCACTTCTTCGATAAACGCCTGCTGATTTTCCATCATCAATACCGGGTTGAGGCGGATCTCATACGATTCCAGCCAGGCGGTACCTGCCGCGGTGCCACGCTGCTGATAGACCAGCTTCGGTTCAGGATAATTGCGGCCGAGCTTCAGGTTGGCCTGGGCGAGTTTTTCCCGCAGGCTGCGCATAACGGCTTGCTGAATGGCGATGGGGAGACGGGGTGCTTTCATAGGGGCAGAGCATAAAGCGGGAAGCGGGGAGGCGCAAGAGGCGCCTCCCGCAGGAGGATCAGTCGTGTGCGCCGATTTCGCGCAGAGGACGACCTTTCATCAGGTTACGTTCAATGTGTTCCAGTGAAACATGTTTGGTTTCAGGAACCAGCCAGATAGTGAGAACAATAAAGAACAGGTTCAGACCGGCGTAGACCCAGAAGGTGTTGGCATTACCCAGAGTATTAAGCATGGTCAGGAACGTTGCGCCGACGATCATGTTGGCAATCCAGTTGGTCGCGGTAGAGCAGGTGATGCCAAAATCACGTCCTTTCAGCGGCTGGATCTCAGAGCACAGCACCCAAATCAGCGGACCGGCGCTCATCGCAAACCCAATGATAAACATCAGCAGCATCGCCACGGCGAAGTACTGTGCCGTTGGGGAGTGAATGCCCATGTGCATCATGGTACCCAGCACGCCCATCCCGACGGCCATCACCAGGAAGCCCAGCGTCAGGGTTGGCTTACGTCCCCAGCGGTCCACCAGGCCGATAGCGATAAAGGTCGCCAGCACGTTGGTCAGGCCGACGATCACGGTGCCCCACATCTGCTCGGTGGTGTTGGTGTAGCCCGCCAGTTCGAAGATTTTCGGCGCGTAATACATGATGACGTTCATCCCGGTGAACTGTTGCATGATCTGTAACAGCACGCCGAGGAACACCGCGCGGCGGAAGTTGCTGTTCTCTTTGAACAGCGCCCAGCCGGACTGTTTGACCTTCAGGCTTTCGCGGATCTCTTCCAGCTCGTTTTTGGCTTCGGCGCTGGTATCACGCAGGCGTAAGAGCACGCGTTCGGCATCATGGAAGCGGCGTTTGGCGGCGAACCAGCGCGGACTGTCCGGCAGGAAGAAGACGCCAATCAGCAGCAGGATGGCAGGAATGATGATGACGCCCAGCATCCAGCGCCATGCGCCGCTGTAGCTGAAGGCGGTATCGGAGAGATAAGCCCCCAGAATACCGATAGTGATCATCAGCTGATACATGGAAATCATGCTGCCGCGGATTTTTTCCGGAGCGATTTCAGACAGGTACAGCGGGGCAGTATAAGACGCCACGCCCACTGCCAGACCGAGCAGCACGCGGGAGATGATCAGCACTTCAACATTAGGCGCAGCGGCAGAGAACAGTGAGCCGGCAACGAACAGGATCGCGCCAATCATCAGGCTCTTTTTACGCCCGAGCTTAAAGGAGAGCCAGCCGCTGCCGACCGCGCCGACGGCGGCACCGAACATCATGGAGCTAACCACCCATTCCTGAGTGTGTGCGCTAATCTGGAACTCATCGGTGATGAAAGGTAATGCACCGGCAATTACGCCAATATCCAGGCCAAAGAGTAATCCTGCCAGAGCGGCGAGGAAGCAGACGAAGAACGTCATTGCCTTATTGGACGTACGCCCCTGTTTATTATTGTCAGGCATTATGCCCTCCAGTTGGGTTATCAGTTTTTACGATATAAAGAGTAGGTGAGCGGCTCATAAAAATATGTGAGTCAAATCACAACGGTGTAATCGGTTACACTGGCTTGTAACCGTAAAAATAATTAAAGCTTTGAAAATATAGAGGTAAATTAATTGATGTGCATCGCGTTTGCACAAATTTCAGACTTAACTGAAAGGGAATGTAACAGCAGAAGAAATGCGATCATGCAAAGAGAATATTCTGAAAGCGGGGTATAGAGAGTGAGGTGTAAACGGTTCCAAACATTGCCGGGTGGCTACTAGCGCCTTACCCGGCCTACAAAAACTCACTACCCGTAGGTCGGGTAAGGCATAGCCGCCACCCGACATAAAAAAGGCCAGCACAAAGGCTGGCCTTTTTAAGCTGCTGGCAGTCGATTATTTCAGACCGGCAGCATCACGCAGCAGGGCGGCTTTGTCGGTTTTTTCCCATGGGAAATGTTCGCGACCAAAGTGACCGTACGCTGCAGTTTCCTGGTAGATTGGGTGCAGCAGATCCAGCATCTGAATCAGACCGTATGGACGCAGGTCGAAGAACTCACGCACCAGCAGGGTCAGCTGTTCAGAAGGCACTTTTTCAGTACCGAAGGTTTCCACCATGATGGAGGTTGGCTCAGCCACGCCGATGGCGTAGGAAACCTGAATTTCACAGCGGTCAGCCAGACCGGCAGCAACGATGTTTTTCGCCACATAACGTGCAGCGTACGCGGCAGAACGGTCAACTTTAGACGGATCTTTACCGGAGAATGCGCCGCCGCCGTGACGTGCCATGCCGCCGTAGGTATCTACGATGATTTTACGACCGGTCAGACCGCAGTCACCCATTGGGCCGCCGATAACAAAGCGTCCGGTTGGGTTGATGAAGAATTTGGTCGCAGAGCTCAGCCATTCAGTTGGCAGAACCGGCTTGATGATCTCTTCCATCACCGCTTCTTGCAGGGATTTCTGGTCAATCTCTTCAGCATGCTGCGTGGAAAGAACCACGGCATCGATACCGACGATTTTCCCGTCGTCATACTGGAAGGTCACCTGGCTTTTCGCATCCGGACGCAGCCACGGCAGGGTGCCGTTTTTACGTACTTCAGCCTGACGCTGCACCAGACGGTGTGCGTAGGTCACCGGCGCTGGCATCAGCACGTCGGTTTCGTTGGTTGCGTAGCCGAACATCAGGCCCTGGTCGCCCGCGCCCTGTTCCAGCGGATCGGCACGGTCAACGCCCTGGTTGATGTCCGGAGACTGTTTGCCAATCGCGCTCAGTACGGCGCAGGAGTTGGCATCAAAGCCCATATCAGAATGTACATAGCCGATCTCACGCACCGTGTTACGGGTGATCTCTTCGATATCAACCCATGCGCTGGTGGTGATCTCACCGCCAACCAGAACCATGCCGGTTTTGACATAGGTTTCACACGCTACGCGCGCCTTTGGATCCTGCGCGAGGATCGCATCCAGCACCGCATCGGAGATTTGGTCAGCAATTTTATCAGGATGTCCTTCTGATACGGACTCGGACGTAAACAGGTGTTTTGCCATGTTTTATTTCACCTAAGAGGAATTTGGTTAGCTCAAGCTGCTGTGTGGAATAGCCATAGGAGATAATTCTACCAAGGCCTACAGGATTTTGACACTGGCAGTCTGAGTGTTAATCGGTATGGATGGATTAACATCTGGACGTCTATTTTAGGTCACTTCTTCACCCGATTTCCAGTTTTTTTTGACTCACCTCTCATTGCGTTGAAAACACGGCTGGAAATTTTTCCTGACGACGCTGGCAACCTGCGCATTTTTGTTTTGCTTTTTAGCGACCTTCTCGGTATAAAACGCGGCGCGCGGCTCATATAAAATAAGCGCTCGATGAACACATCGTGTCGCCACTTCCAGCCGGGTTAAGCAGTGAACTTTTAGCTTTGGCTTGTGGTCCGTTTCAGCAGAAGCGGCCGTGGAGGTGATACCAGATAATGAACCATCGTTTTCCGCTCATTCAGCGCAGCCGTTCTGGCGCGCATTTGATTCCCACCCGCACTTCTGGTCTAAACACCTGCCGATGTTATACCCATCTCGGTGCTTCTCAGGATTCCAGAGCCGGTCACGCTTTGTGAAAACTGAACAAGGGCGCTCTTGTTAATACAGGAGTTTTCTCGTGGTTTCGCCGAACCTTGTCATACAGAGTTCGGATACGTGTTTTACAATGATATGAATAAGAAACCGGTCGCACGGTCTGGATTTCAGCATACTCTGCTGGGAAATGGAGCCGTTAATGGGTTGTTATCGCCGTATAACGCTGCGATAGTAGTCAACTGTTTTACACTTAATACAAAGAGTTGAGGTTCGCTATGTCTGACGACATGTCTTCGCTTTCGCCTTCGTCAGCAGGCGAACAGGGTGTACTACGTTCTATGCAGGAGGTTGCGATGAGCTCCGAGGAAGCCAGCAAGATGCTGCGCACTTACAATATTGCCTGGTGGGGCAATAACTACTACGACGTTAACGAGCTGGGCCACATCAGTGTCTGCCCGGATCCGGACGTCCCGGAAGCGCGCGTGGATCTCGCTAAACTGGTGAAAACCCGTGAAGCGCAGGGTCAGCGCTTGCCTGCACTGTTCTGCTTCCCGCAGATCCTGCAACATCGCCTGCGTTCTATTAACGCCGCGTTCAAACGCGCGCGGGAATCGTATGGTTATAACGGCGACTATTTCCTCGTTTACCCGATCAAGGTCAACCAGCACCGTCGCGTGATTGAGTCCCTGATCCACTCCGGCGAGCCGCTGGGCCTGGAAGCAGGCTCTAAAGCGGAGCTGATGGCGGTTCTGGCGCACGCGGGCATGACCCGGTCGGTGATCGTCTGTAACGGCTATAAAGATCGCGAATACATTCGTCTGGCGCTGATTGGCGAGAAGATGGGCCACAAGGTCTATCTGGTGATCGAGAAGATGACCGAAATCGCGATCGTGCTGGAAGAGGCCGAGCGTCTGAACGTGATCCCGCGCCTTGGCGTGCGTGCGCGACTGGCGTCGCAGGGTTCCGGTAAATGGCAGTCTTCCGGCGGTGAAAAATCCAAGTTCGGCCTCGCGGCGAACCAGGTGCTTCAGCTGGTGGAAATTCTGCGCGAGCGCGGTCGTCTGGACAGCATTCAGCTGCTGCACTTCCACCTCGGCTCGCAGATGGCCAACATTCGCGACATCGCCACCGGCGTGCGTGAATCGGCACGTTTCTACGTTGAGCTGCATAAGCTCGGCGTGAATATTCAGTGCTTTGACGTGGGCGGCGGCCTGGGCGTGGACTACGAAGGGACCCGCTCGCAGTCTGACTGTTCGGTAAACTATGGCCTGAACGAATATGCCAACAACATCATCTGGGCGATTGGCGATGCCTGCGAAGAGCACGGCCTGCCGCACCCGACGGTGATCACCGAATCCGGCCGCGCGGTCACGGCGCACCATACGGTACTGGTCTCTAACATCATTGGCGTTGAGCGTAGCGAAATCACCGAAGCCACGCCTCCGGCAGACGATGCCCCACGTTCCCTGCAAAGCATGTGGGAAACCTGGCAGGAGATGCACGAGCCGGGCACGCGTCGTTCCCTGCGCGAATGGCTGCACGACAGCCAGATGGACCTGCACGATATTCACGTCGGCTACTCGTCAGGCACATTCAGCCTGCAAGAGCGCGCGTGGGCCGAGCAGCTCTACCTGAATATGTGCCACGAAGTGCAGAAACAGCTCGACCCGAGCAACCGCGCGCACCGTCCGATTATCGACGAGTTGCAGGAGCGTATGGCGGACAAAATGTACGTCAACTTCTCCCTGTTCCAGTCGATGCCGGATGCCTGGGGTATCGACCAGCTGTTCCCGGTTCTGCCGCTGGAAGGGCTGAACCACGCCCCGGAACGCCGCGCCGTGCTGCTGGACATCACCTGTGACTCTGACGGCGCGATTGACCATTACGTCGACGGCGACGGTATTGCGACCACTATGCCAATGCCGGAGTACGATCCGGAGAACCCACCAATGCTGGGCTTCTTTATGGTGGGGGCGTATCAGGAGATCCTCGGCAACATGCACAACCTGTTCGGTGATACCGAAGCGGTTGACGTGTTTGTCTTCCCTGACGGCAGCGTGGAGGTTGAGCTGTCCGACGAAGGGGACACCGTGGCGGACATGCTCGAATACGTTCAGCTGGATCCGAAAAAACTGCTCACCCAGTTCCGCGATCAGGTGAAAAACACCGGTCTGGACGACGCGTTACAGCAGCAGTTCCTGGAAGAGTTTGAAGCGGGTCTGTACGGGTACACCTACCTGGAAGATGAGTAGGTAAACTCCCTCTCCCGGTGGGAGAGGGGCGGGGTGAGGGCAACAGACCGCACAATGCCCTATACTCACTTGAACCCGTATGAATTAACGGCGATAATTCGCCCCAATTAGCGATTTACGAATCAATCCCTTCCTCGTCGGGTTTAACGACGCGGAGGGGATTTTTTTTCATCTGTTTTTAATGTATCGACTTTATAAGAGGTCAGGACATGAGCACTTTAGGTCATCAGTACGATAACTCTCTGGTATCTAACGCGTTTGGTTTTTTACGCCTTCCGATGAACTTCCAGCCGTACGACAGCGATGCGGACTGGGTGATCACCGGCGTACCGTTCGACATGGCAACGTCCGGTCGCGCGGGTGGTCGTCATGGTCCGGCGGCGATCCGTCAGGTTTCCACTAACCTGGCCTGGGAGCACAACCGCTTCCCGTGGAACTTCGACATGCGCGAGCGCCTGAACGTGGTGGACTGCGGCGATCTGGTGTACGCCTTCGGCGACGCGCGTGAGATGAGCGAAAAATTGCAGGCGCACGCCGAGAAGCTGCTGGCGGCCGGTAAACGCATGCTCTCCTTCGGCGGTGACCACTTCGTGACCCTGCCGCTGCTGCGCGCCCACGCGAAGCACTTCGGCAAAATGGCGCTGGTGCACTTCGATGCGCACACCGACACCTACGCGAACGGCTGTGAATTCGACCACGGCACCATGTTCTATACCGCGCCGAAAGAAGGCCTGATCGATCCGAACCACTCGGTGCAGATCGGCATCCGCACCGAGTTCGACAAAGACAACGGCTTCACCGTACTCGACGCGGGCCAGGTGAACGATCGCGGCGTGGACGATATTCTGGCTCAGGTTAAGCAGATCGTCGGCGACATGCCTGTCTATCTGACCTTCGATATCGACTGCCTGGATCCGGCATTCGCACCGGGTACCGGTACGCCGGTGATCGGCGGCCTGACATCAGACCGCGCCATCAAGCTGGTGCGCGGCCTGAAGGATCTGAACATCGTCGGGATGGACGTGGTGGAAGTAGCTCCGGCCTATGACCAGTCCGAGATCACCGCGCTGGCCGCGGCGACCCTGGCGCTGGAAATGCTCTACATCCAGGCGGCGAAAAAAGGCGAATAAGCCTTACGCGCTGATTGCTGCTGCGCGCCGCATGCGCAGCAGCAACATTCCCCCGGCAAGCAGGGTGACAACCTGCGAGACGACCAGCACCGAAAAGCCTGAACTGACCGACCCCACCGATCTCATCACCATCCCCATCAGCAGCGGAATAAACGCCGCGCAGATATTGCCGATCCCATTAATAATGCCGTACGCGCTGCCCACGGCGTCCCGGGCGGCGTGATGCTGGATTACCGCAGGAATAGCCGCTCCCTGAAGTCCCCAGAACACGTTGGCAGACAGCATAAAGACCGCCAGCCATGCGGGTTGATGGCTGAGCATCAGTGCGATCACGGAGAGTGCCGTCAACGTACCGCCCACCACAAACAGTACCGGCGCCTGTTCCGGCCGCATTTTGTCGAGCAGCACGCCACCCAGAAACTTTGACCCCAGGCTGAGCAGGAAGGGGATCGCCGCAAGCCAGCCCGTGGCATGCAGCGAGAAGTGGTGCTCGTCACGCAGCCATGCGGGTAACCAGGCGCTGCTCCCCCAGAGATAGCTCAGGGTGGCGATTTCAACCAGCAGGATCCAGCCCAGCAGCGGCGTCTGCCAGGCCAGCGTGAAGGTGTGGACAAACCCCGGCTTTTTCGTGGTCGGGAGCTTGCGCGGCGCGGGCAGAAAACGCCAGATTAAGCCGCCGCCGAGGAGAAGGTTGATTGCCGCCAGTGCATAAAACGATCCGGCCCAGCCCAGATGCGACATCAGCCAGGTCACCAGCGGAAAGCCCACGGCCAGCCCGAGCGAGACGCCCAGCGCGGTCACGGCGTTGGGTTTGCCGATCTCTTGCGCGCTAAAGTTATCGCTGATAAAGCGCGTTTTCAGCGAAAATAGCGGACCCTCCGCGATCCCCAGAATCACGCGGGCGATGAGCATTCCCGTCAGCGAGCCGAGCAAAGGTGAAGCCGCGCAGACCGCGGCCCAAATCGCAATGCTGCTTAATAATCCCTGCCGATAATGAAGTTTGCTTTCAATAACCGGCGTTAATAATAGAGCGGAAAAACCATAACCCAGAAGAAAGCAGGTCATGAGCAGGCCCTGTAACATTCTGTTTTCATTTAACTGAAAATGTTCGGCAAATTCCGGGTTTAAAATCATTACCGAGATATTTACCCGATCGACGTACGAAATAATAATGAGTAATAAAAGCGCAATCGTGCCTTGCCATCTTGCCGTCATCATGTCCGCCTTACTTTTTTTGTAACTTATATTTTTCATCAATGTGATTGTCACGGAGCTAAAATGGTTCACCTGTGAAACTCTTTGTTTAGTAAAGATAAATTAAAAATGAGTTTCACAGGTGAAACGCGAAAGAGGTGACGTTCATTTATTTTTAAAGAGTAAAAAGAAAGGAAGTCAATATCTTTTATTCAAAATAAGAGGCCATTAAAAAAACGTATTTCTCACGCTGCAATAATGAAAATTTCATATCGCTGCATTTTTTCGTGATCCCTTGCACACTTAGTTAATTAATTGCTGATCAATTAACAAATTGGTCACATTGTCGCTTGACGAAACATTCATCGCTTTTATATTGACCGTATTAAATAAGAAACAGAGTTTCATATATGAAACAAAAGCCTGGAGGATCGTGATGAGCTGGATAGGCGTATGTGACGCAGAGCAAGTACAGGAAGATTTCCCTTTTAGCGGCAACGTCGACGGTAAAGAGATCGGCGTTTACCTGATCGACGGTGAATATTACGCGCTGGAGGACGTATGCCCGCACGCCTATGCCCTGCTGAGTCAGGGCTTCGTGGAAGACGGCAAGGTGGAATGCCCGCTGCACGAGGCGGTATTCGACGTCAAAACCGGTCAGTGCCTGCACGGCCCCGGCGGGCGCAACCTCAACCGCTACCCGGTTCGGGTCTTTGAAAACCAGATTCAGATTACCTTCGTCGAGGAGACCGTGGCATGAGCGACACCCTGAACTTCAACCCGGCGCTGCCGGAAAGCCGCCAGTTTACCCCACCGGCAGAGGGCGGTAATGGCGCCATTCATAAGCCGGGTGATTACACCAACCTGATCTGGCAAACCCGCAGCCGCGAGCCGGAAAGCTGGGAAGTGAAGCTGATTGCGAAGCTGGAAGATCTCTTCGAGCAGGGCGTTGAAACCTTGCCGGAGCTGGTAAGCGGGCTGAACGCGGTGCGCATGCACGACCAGCAGGGCGAGCCGTGGAGCGACGCCAGCTTCCAGGCATTCTTACAGGTTAACGGCTACTGAGGGCAACGCGATGACGACGACCGTACAACATTATCTGGATAAAGGCCTGCGTGGCCTCTGGTATCCGGTGCTGGCGAGCTGGGAAGTGCAGTCTGCGCCGGTGGGCATCACCCGCCTGGGCGAGCAGATTGTGGTCTGGCGCAATAAAGATGGCCAGGTGCAGGCGCTGGAGGACCGCTGCCCGCACCGCGGCGCGCGCCTGTCGATGGGCTGGAACCTCGGGGACCGCATTGCCTGCTGGTATCACGGCGTAGAGGTGGCGGGCAACGGCGAAGTGAAAGACGTGCCCGCCGTAGATAAATGTCCGCTGGTCGGCCAGCAGTGCGTGCGCAGCTATAACGTGCAGGAGGCGCACGGCGCCATCTTCCTCTGGTTTGGCGTCACCGCGGACCAGCAGCCGGACGAGCTGACCTTCCCGGACGAGCTCGCCGATACGGACAGCTTCAGCAACTTCCTCTGCACCGCCGCGTGGAAATGCAATTACCAGTACGCGCTGGAAAACGTGATGGACCCGATGCACGGCACCTATCTGCACTCCTCGTCGCACTCGATGGCGGAAGGGGATCGCAAGGCCGACATGGTGCTCCAGCCGACCAAAACCGGTTTTATTTTCGAGAAGAAAGGGCAGAGCGGCGTCAATTTTGACTGGGTGGAGCTGGGCAACAGCGGCACCTGCTGGATGCGCCTCTCCATTCCGTACAAGAAGCGCTTCGGGCCGGGCGGCCACTTCTTTATCGTCGGCATGGTGGTGCCGGAAGATAACGACAACTGCCGCGTCTTCTTCTGGCGCATTCGCCGGGTGCAGGGCTGGCAGCGCGATATGTGGCGTTTCATGTACCGCAACCGTCTGGAAAAACTGCACTGGGAAGTGCTGGAGCAGGACCGCGTGGTGCTGGAAAGCCTGGCGCCAAACGCGCGCGATCATGAGTACCTGTATCAGCACGACGTCGGTCTTTCGCGCCTGCGCCGCATGATGCAAAAGGCCGCCAAAGAGCAGCTGGCGATGCGTGAAGCACAGCAGGGAGCCGCCTGATGAACGGGCTGCTGAGCGGCAAGCGCATCGTCATAACCGGCGCCGCGCGCGGGCTGGGCTTTCACTTTGCCAAAGCCTGCGCGGAGCAGGGCGCGGCGGTGGTGATGTGCGACATCCTGAAGGGCGAGCTGGCCGAAAGCGCCCACGCCCTGAGCGAGCGGGGCTATGCGATCGAACCGCACGTTATCGATCTGGCCGATCCACAGTCCATTGAGCAGGTGTTCAGCGCCATTGGCGAGCAGGGTCAGATCGATGGCCTGGTGAACAACGCGGCGATGGCGACGGGCGTCGGCGGCAAAAACATGCTCGATTACGATCCGGATCTCTGGGATCGGGTGATGAGCGTCAATGTCAAAGGCACCTGGCTGGTGACGCGCGCCGCCGTGCCGCTGCTGCGTGAAGGGGCGGGCATTGTGAACGTGGCGTCCGACACCGCGCTGTGGGGCGCGCCGCGCCTGATGGCCTACGTCGCCAGCAAGGGGGCCGTCATTGCCATGACCCGATCAATGGCGCGCGAGCTTGGCAAAAAGCGCATTCGAATCAACGCCATCGCCCCGGGATTAACCCGCGTCGAGGCAACCGAATATGTGCCGGCCGAGCGGCATCAGCTTTACGAAAACGGTCGCGCATTAACGGGGGCGCAGCAGCCGGAGGATGTCACCGGCAGCGTGGTCTGGCTGCTTAGCGATCTGTCGCGGTTCATCACCGGACAGCTGATCCCGGTCAACGGCGGTTTTGTCTTTAACTAAGGTAGGGCGATGATGGCAAACGATCAGGAAGTGAAGTATCTGGTGCCGGGGCTGGAGCGCGGTTTACAGCTGCTGTTGGCCTTTGGCGAGCAGCATCGCGATCTGACTTTTGCCGAGCTGCACCGGCTGGTGGATATGCCGAAGGCGACCGCCTATCGCGTGGTGCAGACGCTGGAGTACATGGGATTTCTGGAGCGCAACACGCGCACCAATACCTTTTCGCTGGGCATGAACGTGCTGCGTCTTGGCTTTGAGTACATCGCCTCGCTGGACGTGGCGCAGGTCGGCCAGCCGGTGATCGAGCAACTGCGCGACGTGAGCCAGTGCAGCAGCCATCTGGCGATCCGCGACGGGCGCGACATTATCTACATCGCCCGCGTCAGCGCCGCCGGGTCGCGTATCAACCAGGTCAGCATTGGTACCCGTCTGCCGGTGCACTGTACCTCGCTGGGCCGCATGCTGTTGACCGATATTTCCCGCGCTGATTTCGAACAGCTGTTCCCGCATGAGCGTCTGCCGGGCAACACGCCGGGGCAGCTTCACGACCGTGAAGCCCTGTGGCAGATGGTGCAGCAGGACAAAGCCCGCGGGTATGTCATCGGCGAATCCTTCTTCCGCCACGGCATCTCTTCCATCGTCTACCCGGTGTATGACCGAAGCGGCCGCGTGGCGGCGGTAGTCAGCATTCTGGTGCCGTCGGAGGAGATCCCGCAGAGCGACCGCGAGCGCCTGCAAAACGAGGTTCGCCTTGCGGCGGATAAAATTTCTGGCTTCTTAGGGTATCTATCACAGGCCAGTTAAATCAGTGAGTTAACGCCAGGCGCTTGACTGCGTCGGGCATGTTTTACGCCCAATCTGGGCCAGATGAGGCAACGAACGATGAGTGTAACCGGAATTGAAAAGCTGGAATTTGGTGTGGAAGACCTGACGCACTGCGCCAAATTTATGCGTGATTTTGGCCTGACGGGCGATGCCAGCGGCCAGCGTTTCACCACCCTGAGCGGCGCGCGCGTGGAGCTTAACCCGATCGACAGCCCCGACCTGCCGCCCGCGTTTGAAGCGGGCAACACCCTGCGCCGCATGACCTGGGCGGTTGCCGCACAGTCCGATCTCGACGCGCTGCGCCCGAAGCTGGCGCAGCAGCCCGGCTTTCGCGAAGTGGGCGACGCGCTGGAATGCCTCGATCCGAACGGCATGACGCTGCGCGTGCAGGTGACCCAGCAGACCGACGTGGAGCTTAACGTCGAGCCAATAAACCAGTGGGGCGACGCCCGCCGTATCGACACCCCCAGCCCGGTTTACGATCGCGCCCAGCCGATCAACGTGGGGCATGTGGTGTTCTTCGTGGAGGAGCTGGCGGCGGTGGAAAAATTCTACCGCGAGGTGCTCGGCTTCCAGGTCTCGGATCGCTATATCAACCGCGCCGTGTTCCTGCGCTGCGGCGTGCGTGGCGGCCATCACAACCTGTTCCTGCTGCAACTGCCGAACCGCAAGCGCGGCCTTAACCACGTGGCCTTCACCGTGCGCGACATCCACGAGGTGATCGGCGGCGGTATCGCGATGAATAAACATGACTGGAGTACCTTTATCGGGCCGGGCCGTCATCCGGTGTCGTCGGCGTACTTCTGGTACGTCAACAGCCCGACCGGCGGCGCGTTTGAGTATTACACCAACGATGATTACCTGACGGAAAACTGGCAGCCGCGTGAGCTGGAGCATTCCCTGGTCTCCTTCACCGAGTGGGCGGTGGAAGGCGGGATTGACCACGACACACGCCGCCAGCAGAAAAAGCCGGAGGCGGTATGACATCGCGCATTGTCATTATCGGCGGCGGCCAGGCGGGCGGCTGGGCGGCGAAAACCCTGCGTGACGAGGGCTTCGACGGCGAGATTTGCGTGGTAGCGGAAGAGGAATGGGATTTCTACGAGCGGCCGCCGCTGTCAAAAGCGTCTCTGCTGGAACCGGACGCGGCGCTCCCAAGGCTGTTTACCGACGAGGTGCAGCAGGCGCTGAACCTGACCTGGTACCGACCGCTGCGCGCAGAATCTGTCGATCGCGTTGAAAAAAAAGTCCTTCTTAGCAACGGCGAGCAGCTTAGTTACAACATCCTTTTAATCGCTACCGGCGGTCGGGCGCGCCTGCCTTCGCAGGCATGGGCCAGCCATCCGCAGGTCTATACCCTGCGCCACTGGCAGGACGCGCAGCGCCTGAAAAGTCGCCTGTCGGAAAGTCACAAACTGGCGATTATCGGCGGCGGCTGGATTGGCCTTGAGATTGCCGCTTCCGCGCGGAAAAGCGGCGTGGCGGTCACGCTGTTCGAGCAGCAGCCTGCGCTGTGCATGCGCTCGGTGAGCGGCGAGGTGTCGCAGCGCCTGGAGGCCATCCACCGCGAGCAGGGGGTGGAGATCCGTACCGGCTGCGGCGCGCTGGAGCTGGAGGACGACGGCGGCCTGCCGGTCGTCCACTGCGACGGCAACCGTGAAACCTTTGATGCAGTGGTGGTGGGGATCGGCGTCGATCTCAATCTGGAGCTGGCGCGTGACGCGGGGCTGAAAACCGGGCGCGGGATCGTGGTGGATGCCCAGGGACGCACCTCGGATCCGTTCATCTTTGCCGCAGGAGATGTCGCCCAGCACCATCACTACGGCTTGTGCATCCAGTCCTGGGCCTTCGCCCAGAATCAGGCGGTGGCGACGGCGAAAGCGATGCTCAATCCCGATGCGCCAGGTTATGACGACGCGCCGTGGCTGTGGTCGGATCAATACCAGCACAACATCCAGATCCTCGGCATTCCGCAGGCAGGCTGCCGAACGATAGTGCGTGAAGAGGCGCTGTACTTCTCGCTGGACGACAACGGGCGGCTAACGCAGCTTGTGGCGTTCAACGATGCGCGCACCGTCAAGCTGGCGAAGCGCTGGATGGCGGCGGGGCGGGATCTGTCGGACGTACCGCTTGCCGACCCGACATTTTCACTGATGTCACTGCGATAGCTAACCCGCACCCGTAGGGGGAGAAATGACCACACTAGAGACTAACACCGCGCCGGTTGAGGCGAGCGGTGAGGGGACCCGCACGCCCGAAAAAGCGGTGCGCTGGGCCATCCCGCTGTCGCTGCTGGCCTGCGTGCTGCTGGCCTTTTTCGACAAAATCAGCATCGCGGCGCTCTTTTCGGATACCCATTTCCAGCAGGCGATGGGCATTGATTTCGACACCACGCGTCTCGGCATTCTGATGAGCGCTTTCCTGCTGAGCTATGGCTTCTCATCGGTGTTTTTAAGCGGTTTAGGCGACAAAATCGCGCCGCTGCGCCTGCTCACCGGGATGATGGCAGTGTGGTGCGTGCTGATGGTGGCGATGGGCTTTACCCATAACTACACGCTGATGATCGTCCTGCGTATTCTGCTGGGCGTGGCGGAAGGACCGCTGTTCCCGCTGGCCTTTGCCATCGTACGTCACAACTTCCCGCAGCATTTACAGGCACGCGCCACCATGCTGTGGCTGCTGGGTACCCCGGTGGGCGCGGCGATTGGTTTCCCGCTCTCCCTCTGGCTGCTGAACACCTTTGGCTGGCAGAGCACTTTCTTTGTGATGGCCATGCTTACCGTGCCGGTGCTTATCTTTGTGCGCATTGGTCTGCGCGGGATCCGCCTGGAGGCAAAACCCGGCACCTCGCAGGCGTCCCGGGACGAGCGGCGCGCGGCGCGGCGTGAGCTGTTCGTCAGCCCGCACTTCTGGATCATCTGCATCTTTAACATCGCTTTCCTGACCTACCTGTGGGGCATCAACGGCTGGTTGCCTGGCTACTTAATTAAGGGCAAAGGCATCCACCTGGAGCATGCGGGCTGGCTGTCGTCGATGCCGTTCATCGCCATGCTGGCAGGGGAAGTGATTGGCGCGTGGCTCTCTGACCGGGTCGATAAGCGCGCGGCGGCCTGCTTTATCTCGATGGCGGGGGCGGCGGTAGGCCTGGCGGCGGTGATGCACCTGGATACCCCGCTCGCCATCATTGCGGCGATGAGCTTCAGCACCTTTATGTGGGGCACCGGCGCGCCCAACATTTTCGCCCTGCTGGCGAAGGCCACCCATCCCCGGGTGAGCGCCACGGCGGGCGGTATCTTCAACGGGCTGGGAAACTTTGCGGGCGCGCTGTCGCCGGCGGTGATGGGCGCGCTGATCGCCTTTACCCACAGCATGGATTCCGGGCTGATTTTTCTGGCGGTGATGGCGGCGGTGGGCTGCGTCCTGTTACTGCCGCTGCTGAGACGTTACTGAGGAGAGTGTCATGACTGATTCAATCGTAACCAACAAAACAGGCATCAAACCTGACCATCTGACGATGGAAGAGTGGGTCGAGTCGCGCATCGCGCGCTTCGAAGGCCGTAAATACGACTGGAACGCGCTGAAGTTCCAGGCCGATTTTGATCCGAAATATCGCCGGGCGCAGATGCGCTACATCGGCACCGGCGCAACCGGCGTGGCGAACGACACCAACACCGTGCAGGCGGACCATTTTACCTTCTCCACCATGGTGCTGCCGTCGAAGTGCGAAGGACCGCTGCACCTGCACGACGACGTGGAAGAGGTGTTCTTCATGCTCAAGGGGCAGATCACGCTGATGATCCGAGACGGCGACAACTACACCGAAACCGTGCTGCGCGAGCGTGACCTGATCTCCGTTCCGCCGGGCATCTATCGCGGCCTGTTTAACCACGGCGAAGAAGAAGCGCTGATGTGCGTCATGCTGGGGACCAATAAGCCGGAAATCCCGACCTATCCGTCCGACCATCCGCTTTCCAAAGTGAAGCGGAACTAAGGGGGCATGATGACGGGTTTTCGTGAACAGGGAAGCGGCATTCCGCTGATGCTGCTGCACGGGATCAGCTCCGGCGCCGCCTCCTGGCACAAGCAGATGGCGCTGAACGGTTTTCGCGTGCTGGCGTGGGACATGCCCGGTTACGGCGAAAGCCCAATGCTGGCCGTAGCGCGGGCAAACGCGGGGGATTACGCCGACGCGCTGGCGGCCATGCTGGATCGCGCCGGTGTCTGGCAGACAGTGCTGGTCGGCCATTCCCTGGGGGCGCTGGTGGCCAGCGCCTTTGCGGCAAAGTTCCCGGATCGCGTCATTCATCTGGTGCTGGCCGACGCGGCGCAGGGGTACGGCAATGCCGCGCCGGAGCAGCGGGAGCAGGTCTGGCGCAACCGCGAGCAGCAGATGGCGCTGGGGGGCGAAATCCTCGCCCAGACCCGCGCCCCGAAGCTGCTGCGCCCCGGCGCGCGCGCGGAAGATATCGCCACCGTCGCGGCGGGCATGCGGGTGCTGCGCCCGGAAGGCTACCTTGCCGCCTCGTGGATGCTGGCGCATGACGACATCCACGGCTGGCTGAAGCGTTATTCCGGCAGTTTTGAAGTCTGGTGCGGCGAGCAGGATGCCATCACCCAGCCGGAGCTGGTTCAGGGTCTGGCGCTGCGCTACGGCATGCCGTTTATCGCCATTCCGCAGGCCGGGCACGCCAGCTATCTCGATAACGGCGCGTTTTTCAACCAACAGCTTTTACGCATTAACGAAGAGGTGCGCGATGAATGCACAAATTGACGGGCGCGTAGCGGTAGTCACCGGCGGTTCTTCCGGCATTGGCTTTGAAACGCTGCGCCTGCTGCTGAGAGAAGGGGCGAAAGTCGCCTTCTGCGGCCGTGACGCGGACCGGCTCGCCAGCGCCCATGCGACGCTGCAAAACGAATTTCCTCACGGGGAGATTTTCGCTTACCGCTGCGACGTGCTGAATGCCGACGAAGTTCAGGCCTTCGCGGATGCGGTGCAGGCGCGTTTTGGCGCGGCGGATATGCTGATCAACAACGCCGGGCAGGGCTACGTGGCGCACTTCCATGACACGCCGCGCGAGGCGTGGCTGCACGAAGCCGAACTCAAACTGTTCGGGGTGATTAACCCGGTGCAGGCGTTTCAGCCGCTGCTGGAACTGTCCGACATCGCCTCCATCACCTGCGTGAACTCCCTGCTGGCGCTTCAGCCGGAAGAGCACATGATCGCCACGTCGGCAGCCCGCGCCGCGCTGTTGAACATGACGCTGACGCTCTCGAAAGAGCTGGTGGGCAAAGGGATTCGCGTCAATTCCATACTGCTCGGTATGGTCGAGTCCGGCCAGTGGCAGCGCCGCTTTGAAAGCCGGGCGGATAAAAGCCAGAGCTGGCCGGAGTGGACGGCGGAGATCGCGCGCAAGCGCGGCATTCCGTTGGCGCGCCTCGGCAAGCCGCAGGAGCCCGCGCAGGCGCTGCTGTTCCTCGCCTCGCCGCTGGCCTCGTTTACCACCGGCGCGGCGCTGGACGTTTCCGGCGGCTTTTGCCGCCATCTGTAAGGACGCATCATGAAAAAGGTAATGTTAATTGGTTATGGCGCCATGGCGCAGGCGGTGATTGAGCGCCTGCCCGCCGGCGTGGCTATCGGCTGGATCGTGGCGCGCGCGTCTCACCATCCCGCCATTCACGACCAGTTTGGCAATGCGGTCGAGGCGCTGACGTCGCCGATGGCGTGCGCACAAACGCCGGATCTGGTGCTGGAATGCGCCAGCCAGCAGGCGGTGGCCCAGTACGGGGAAGAGATCCTGCGTCGCGGCTGGCATCTGGCCATCATTTCCACCGGCGCGCTGGCGGACAGCGCGCTGGAGCAGCGTCTGCTCGCCGCGGGCGGAAAACTGACCCTGCTTTCCGGTGCGGTGGCCGGTATCGACGGGCTGGCGGCGGCGAAAGAGGGCGGGCTTGAGCGCGTTACCTATCAGTCGCGCAAAAGCCCGGCCAGCTGGCGCGGCAGCTATGCCGAGCAGCTTATCGATCTGAATGCGGTGTCAGAGGCAAAGGTTTTCTTCGAGGGCAGCGCCCGCGAGGCGGCGCGCCTGTTCCCGGCGAACGCCAACGTGGCGGCGACCGTGGCGCTCGGCGGCGTCGGGATGGACGACACCCGCGTGCAACTGATGGTTGACCCGGCAACGAAACGTAACACCCACACGCTGCATGTCGAAGGATTATTCGGCGAGTTCCATCTGGAACTGAGCGGACTGCCGCTGGCTTCTAATCCTAAAACCTCCACCCTGGCGGCACTGAGCGCGGTGCGCGCCTGCCGCGAGCTGGCCCTGAGCTGAGGAGTGACGATGGACGATCTGAAGATTTTTATCGGCGGCCAGTGGCGACGCGGCGGCGGCAACCCGATGCAGAGCCACTTTCCGGCAGACGGGTCGATCAACGCGACGCTGAATGCCGCCAGTCTGGATGACCTGGAGGAGGCGGTAGCCGCCGGAGAGCGCGCCTGGCGCGATCCCGCATGGCGTAACAGTCTGCCGCACATGCGCGCGAAGATCCTGCATAACGTTGCCGATCTTATTGAATCCCGCGTCGATGCGCTGGCGCAGATGCAGAGCCGTGATAACGGCAAGCCGCTGGCGGAAGCACGCGGGCTGGTGATGAGCGCGGCGGGAACGGCGCGCTACTTTGCCGCCGCCTGCGAGCTGCTGGAAGGGGAACTTCCGACGCCGCGCCAGCCGGATCTGCTGACGCTGAGCTGCTACGAGCC
Organism: Enterobacter sp. JJBC; assembly: GCF_036936505.1. Lineage (NCBI taxonomy): Bacteria > Pseudomonadati > Pseudomonadota > Gammaproteobacteria > Enterobacterales > Enterobacteriaceae > Enterobacter > Enterobacter sp. JJBC. Next base: position 3,970,462 of record NZ_CP136935.1, on the reverse strand, counting down.
CCTTGGCGTGGTGGCGGCCATCACGCCGTGGAACTCGCCGATTGCCAGCGAAATGCAGAAGGTCGCACCGGCGATTGCCGCCGGGAACGCGGTGATCCTCAAGCCCGCCGAAGCCACGCCGCTGATGGCGCTGGAGCTGGCGCGGATTTTTGAACAGGCCGGGCTGCCCGCCGGGCTGCTGAGCGTCCTGCCGGGCAAAGGCTCGGTGATTGGCGATGCGCTGGCGCGTCATCCTCGCGTGCGGAAAATTTCCTTTACCGGCGGCACCACCACGGGCCGTCATCTGGCGCACGTGGCGGCGGAAAAACTGATCCTGGCCTCGCTGGAACTGGGCGGCAAATCGCCGACCATCGTGCTGGAGGATGCCGATATCGAACAGGCCGCGCGCGGGATCTGCTACGGCATTTTCAGCTCGGCGGGGCAGGCGTGTATCGCCGGGTCGCGGCTGTTTATCCACGAGAGTATTTACGCCCCGCTGATGGCGAGGCTGCTGGAATTAACACGCGGGCTGCGCGTCGGACATCCGTTTACCGACGGCGTCCATGTAGGACCGCTGATCAACGAAAAACATCGCCAGAGCGTGATCCAGTACGTCGAACTGGCGAAGCGTGAAGGGGGCCGCGTGCTGTGCGGCGGCGAGATCCCCGCCGATCCCGCTCTGGTAAACGGCAGCTTCTTTCTGCCAACCATTATCGAAGGGCTGAGCAACAGCGCCCGCGCCTGTCAGGAAGAGATCTTCGGCCCGGTGCTGGTGGCGATGCCGTTTGGCGATGAAGCCACGCTTATCCACGAGGCGAACGACTCGGTGTACGGCCTGGCGGCGGGGATCTGGACGCGCGATACCGGTCGCGCCCTGCGTCTCAGCGAGCAGCTGGAGGCAGGCACGGTGTGGATCAACACCTACAAGGTTTTTGCGATTTCGACCCCGTTCGGGGGCTTTAAAGAGAGCGGTCTGGGCCGCGAGAAGGGTATCCAGGGGCTGAAAGCCTGGATGCAACAAAAGAGCATTTATCTGGCGACGGGTAACAGCGTCAACCACTGGTGCGACTGAGAAAGGGTGAGCAATGAGCGAAATGATAACCGTCGGCGACGCCATCGCCAGAACGCTGGAGCAGTATCAGGTTGAGGCCATCTACGGCGTCATCTCCATTCACAACCTGCCGATCGCGGATGCGGTTGGGCAGCGGGGCAATATCCGCTTTGTGCCCGCGCGCGGTGAAGCCGGTTCCGTCACCATGGCCGATGCTCACGGGCGCTTTTCCGGCCTCGGCGTGGCGCTGACCAGCACCGGCGCGGGGGCCGGGAACGCGGTAGGCGCGCTGGTGGAAGCCATGAATGCCTGCACGCCGCTGCTGCATTTAACCGGGCAGGTTGAGAAAGCCTGGCTGGACGCCGACACCGGGTTTATCCATGAAACCCGTGACCAGCTGACCTTCCTGAAGGCCAGCTCAAAACGGGCGTACCGCATCAGCAATGCGAATCAGGCGATAGCTATTCTGCATAAAGCCATCCAGGACGCGCAGACCCCGCCGTGCGGACCGGTCTCGGTGGAAATCCCGATTGATATTCAGAGCGCCAAAATTCCGCTGTCGCTGGTAACCGCTCCGATCAAACCGGTATCGGCTCCGGCCGTGGATACCGGAATGGTTGACGCGCTGTGGGCGCAGCTCAAACAGGCGAAACAGCCGCTGCTGTGGCTGGGCGGCGGGGCGCTGGGTAGCGCTGAGGCAGTGAAAAAACTGGCGGATGCGGGCATCACCGTGATTTCCAGCACCCACGCGCGCGGCGTGCTGCCGGACAACCACCGCGCCAGCCTTCGCGCGTTCCATAATTCGCCGTCGGTTGAGGCGCTGATTGCGCAGTGTGATTTTACGTTGGTGGCCGGTTCTCGCCTGCGCAGCAACGAAACCCGATCCTGGACGCTTGAGCTGCCTTCCCCGCGGGTGCAGCTCGATATCGACCCGGCGGCAGCAAGCCGTAACTATCTGATGGATAGCACGTTGATAGCCGATTGTTCCGCGCTGCTTGGCGCGCTGGCTGAAAAAGTGCAGGGCCGCGAGTGGGGCAACGCCCAGTGGGATACGCAGGTACAGCAGGCTGTCGGGCAAGCTGAGCAGGGGCTGCGCGAGCAGTGCGGCGCCTATGCGAAGCTTAACGACGCCATTGAGAAAGCCCTGCCGAAAGACGGCCTGCTGGTGCGCGATATCACCGTGTCCGGCAGCCTGTGGGGTAGCCGCCTGTTCAGGGCTAACGGTCCGCTGATGAATATTCACTCCCTCGCCGGGGCGATTGGCATGGGCCTGCCGATGGCTATCGGCACCGCGATTGCCAACCCACAGCGCAAGGTGGTGGGGCTGGTGGGCGACGGCGGCCTGAGCCTCAATTTAGGCGAACTGGCGACGCTGGCGCAGGAGAAAGCCAACGTGACGCTGCTGATCATGAACGACGGGGGCTATGGCGTAATGCGTGGTATTCAGGATAAATATTTTGGCGGGCGTCAGTATTATAACGCGCTGCATACGCCGGATTTTACCCTGCTGGCGCAGGCGATTGGTCTACAGGCCTGGAGCGTTGAGCAGGCCGAGGATTTTGACGCGGTGATGATGGAAGCGTTAGCGATGCCGGGGCCGTCGGTGGTAGAGGTGCGGATGGGGCAGATTGGCGCCCTTAAGTTTGCCGGGCCGCCACAGAAAACGCTGTACTGATTGAGTCTTGTTGCCCGGTAGCGCGGCGCGCACCGGGCCGGAGTATTATTTAATACCGTCTGCCGCCATGCGGTCACGGATATGCTGCGCGCGTTCAACGGAGGCCGGGTGATCGTCAAACATGGAGCTTTGACGGCCTTCCTCCAGTTTCGCCAGTTTTTCGAAGCTGGTGGCTAAACCTGATGGATTGATGCCGCGTTTGCGCAACAGATCGTAAGAGTAGTCATCCGCTTCCGACTCCTGACGCTGGGAGAACTGGGAGTTAACCAGTTTCTCACCCACGTCGCCCAGCTGCGACTGGGACAGGCTGCCGACAATGCCGCCCGCAGAGGCCGCCGCTGCACGCACGGCATTGGTGCCCAGCGCAACCTGCATCCCTTTCTTCACGTGACCCAGAGCAACGTGACCCATTTCATGGCCGATCACCGCTTCCACTTCGTTGTCGGTCATCATGTCCATCAGGCCGCTGTATACGCGGATACAGCCGTTAGCCATCGCGAAGGCGTTCACGTCTTTCGCCATATACACCTTGTAGTTCACCGGCTGACCGTTAATGTTGTCGCCCAGCGCGGAAGCAATCTTGTTCAGACGCTGCGTGTAGGTGCTGTTTGCCGGGGCAAGCGTAGCTTTTCCATCCATATCCTTACAGGCCTCGTCGCTCAGCGCTTTCACCTGCGCATCGCTCAGTGAGTAGGCCTGAAAAGCTTCTGCGCCTGAGGTCATCAGGCCGTTAGAATCCATATTCTGACAGCCGCTTAGCAGGAGCGTTGTCCCCACAGCCAGCCCGATTGCAAGCATTTTCATGATGTTGCTTCCGTACTCGTTAATCTGAATTAATTCCGAAAAATGCACCGTCAACGAAGCCGGTGTCGGGCTAAGTATAAGGAATATCTACAGGGGCGGGCGAGCAGATTGCGCAACATGCGAGCATGATCCAGAGATTTCTTAAGCAGCAAAAGAATGCTCCATGTACATGCCCTGCGGCTTGGGTTACATTGTTGGCACTTTTTTCCGGCGTAGCCCAAAACGCGCTGTCGTCAAGGGCATGGCCTTTAACAGTCCGATCTGGAGTTAAAATGTCCTCACGTAAAGAGCTTGCTAATGCTATTCGTGCGCTGAGCATGGACGCAGTACAGAAAGCCAAATCCGGCCACCCGGGCGCCCCTATGGGCATGGCTGACATCGCCGAAGTCCTGTGGCGTGATTTCCTGAACCATAACCCGCAGAACCCGGCATGGGCAGACCGCGACCGTTTCGTGCTGTCTAACGGCCACGGCTCTATGCTGATCTACAGCCTGCTGCACCTCACCGGCTACGATCTGCCAATCGAAGAGCTGAAAAACTTCCGTCAGCTGCACTCCAAAACTCCAGGTCATCCGGAAGTAGGCTACACCGCTGGCGTTGAAACCACTACCGGTCCGCTGGGTCAGGGCATCGCTAACGCCGTAGGTATGGCGATTGCAGAGAAGACCCTGGCGGCGCAGTTTAACCGTCCTGGCCACGACATCGTTGACCACTTCACCTACGCCTTCCTGGGCGACGGCTGCATGATGGAAGGCATTTCTCACGAAGTGTGCTCCCTGGCAGGCACCCTGAAGCTGGGTAAACTGGTTGCGTTCTACGACGACAACGGCATTTCCATCGACGGCCACGTTGAAGGCTGGTTCACTGACGACACCGCCGCACGTTTCGAAGCCTACGGCTGGCATGTTGTGCGCGGCGTTGATGGCCACGATGCTGACTCGATTAAACGTGCCGTAGAAGAAGCGCGCGCCGTGACCGACAAACCGTCCCTGCTGATGTGCAAAACCATCATCGGCTTCGGTTCTCCGAACAAAGCGGGCACTCACGACTCCCACGGCGCACCGCTGGGCGACGCGGAAATTGCACTGACCCGTGAAGCGCTGGGCTGGAAACACCCTGCCTTCGAAATCCCGTCTGAAATCTACGCTCAGTGGGATGCGAAAGAAGTGGGTCAGGCGAAAGAAGCGGCCTGGAACGAGAAGTTCGCGGCTTACGCGAAAGCCTTCCCACAGGAAGCGGCTGAGTTCACCCGTCGTATGAAAGGTGACATGCCGTCTGACTTCGACGCCAAAGCGAACGAGTTCATCGCGAAGTTGCAGGCGAACCCAGCCAAGATCGCCAGCCGTAAAGCATCTCAGAATGCGATCGAAGCGTTTGGCCCTCTGCTTCCAGAATTCCTCGGCGGCTCCGCTGACCTGGCGCCATCAAACCTGACCCTGTGGTCCGGATCTAAGCCAATCAACGAAGATACTGCCGGTAACTACATCCATTACGGTGTACGTGAGTTCGGTATGACTGCGATTGCCAACGGTATCGCTCTGCACGGTGGTTTCCTGCCGTACACTTCTACCTTCCTGATGTTTGTGGAATATGCACGTAACGCCGTGCGTATGGCTGCGCTGATGAAACAGCGTCAGGTGATGGTCTACACCCACGACTCCATCGGTCTGGGCGAAGATGGTCCAACTCACCAGCCAGTAGAGCAGGTGGCTTCCCTGCGCGTGACCCCGAACATGAGCACATGGCGTCCATGTGACCAGGTTGAATCTGCGGTGGCGTGGAAATACGGCGTTGAGCGTCAGGACGGTCCAACCGCGCTGATCCTCTCCCGTCAGAACCTGGCGCAGCAGGAGCGTACTCCAGAGCAGCTGGCGAACATCGCACGCGGTGGTTACGTGCTGAAAGATTGCGCGGGCCAGCCTGAGCTGATCTTCATCGCCACCGGTTCAGAAGTTGAACTGGCTGTAGCAGCATGGGAAAAACTGACTGCCGAAGGCGTGAAGGCGCGTGTGGTTTCCATGCCGTCTACCGATGCGTTCGACAAGCAGGATGCCGCGTACCGCGAATCCGTACTGCCTAAAGCGGTCTCCGCTCGCGTGGCAGTGGAAGCGGGTATCGCAGACTACTGGTTCAAATACGTGGGTCTGAACGGCGCTATCGTCGGGATGACCACGTTTGGTGAGTCTGCGCCAGCTGAACAGCTGTTTGAAGAGTTCGGCTTCACCGTTGAAAACGTTGTCGCTAAGGCGAAAGAACTGCTGTAATTGTTTGTCCGGTGCGGGCTGATGCCCTCACCCTGGCTCTCTCCCACGGGGAGAGGGAGAATAAAGTAGGCCGGGTAAGCGCTAACGCGCCACCCGGCTTTTTTGTAAGCATTATTCCACCCAAAATGTGACGCAAGTCATATAGCTCGCTTATTCATCTGGACAGACATTCCTTTTATTCCCCGATTCGCTTATTCTTGCTGAAGCGTTTCAGTCGATTAAATGTTCGACAATTGACCAATCAATCGCAGTTTGTGACAGCAAGGATTCCCCTTCGGGCGTCGCTGGATTACTCTTTCAGCCACCTCAAACTCAGGGATAGCTTTGCAGGAGATCTATGACCGTACGCGTAGCGATTAATGGCTTCGGTCGCATCGGGCGCAACGTGGTTCGTGCTTTATATGAATCCGGGCGTCGTGCGGAAATCACCGTGGTGGCAATCAATGAACTGGCGGATGCTGCGGGCATGGCACATTTGTTGAAATATGACACCAGCCACGGTCGCTTTGCCTGGGACGTTCGCCAGGAAAGGGAACAGCTGTTCGTCGGTGACGATGCCATCCGCGTGCTGCATGAGAACAGTATTGAAGGGCTGCCCTGGCGCGAACTGGGTGTGGATGTGGTGCTGGACTGTACCGGCGTGTACGGTAACCGTGAACATGGCGAAGCGCATCTGAATGCTGGCGCGAAAAAAGTGCTGTTCTCCCATCCCGGCAGTAACGACCTCGACGCCACCGTCGTGTTTGGTGTTAACCAGCACGAGCTGCACGCTGAACACCGCATTGTCTCCAACGCCTCCTGCACCACCAACTGCATTATTCCGGTCATTAAACTGTTAGACGATGCTTATGGCATTGAATCCGGCACCGTGACCACGATTCACTCCGCCATGCACGATCAGCAGGTAATCGACGCCTACCATCCGGATTTACGACGCACTCGCGCGGCGAGCCAGTCAATCATTCCGGTGGATACGAAACTGGCTGCCGGGATCACCCGTATTTTCCCGCAGTTTAACGACCGTTTTGAAGCGATTGCCGTGCGCGTTCCGACGATAAACGTCACCGCAATCGATCTTAGCGTGACGGTGAAAAAACTGGTAAAAGCCTGTGAAGTCAACCTGTTGCTGCAAAAAGCGGCACAGGGAGCATTTCATGGTATAGTTGACTATACGGAATTACCGTTGGTCTCAGTAGATTTTAACCACGACCCGCATAGCGCCATCGTGGATGGCACGCAGACGCGAGTCAGTGGTGCGCACCTCATCAAGACGCTGGTCTGGTGTGATAACGAATGGGGCTTTGCTAACCGAATGCTCGACACCACGTTAGCCATGGCCGCGAAAGGTTTCAGGTAGAGCGCACCTTGCGCTTGCAAAACTTTAAGAATCAACGAGAGGATTCACCATGTCTGTAATTAAGATGACCGATCTGGATCTGGCAGGTAAACGCGTTTTCATCCGTGCCGATCTGAACGTACCGGTTAAAGATGGCAAAGTGACCAGCGACGCGCGTATCCGTGCATCTCTGCCAACCATTGAACTGGCTCTGAAGCAGGGCGCTAAAGTGATGGTCACCTCCCACCTGGGCCGTCCAACTGAAGGCGAGTACAACGAAGAGTTCTCTCTGCTGCCGGTTGTTAATTACCTGAAAGACAAACTGTCCAGCCCGGTTCGCCTGGTGAAAGATTACCTGGACGGCGTGGAAGTTGCCGAAGGTGAGCTGGTTGTTCTGGAAAACGTTCGCTTCAACAAAGGCGAAAAGAAAGACGACGAAACCCTGTCCAAAAAATACGCTGCGCTGTGCGACGTATTCGTGATGGATGCATTCGGTACGGCTCACCGTGCGCAGGCATCTACCCACGGTATCGGTAAATTCGCAGACGTCGCCTGTGCAGGTCCGCTGCTGGCTGACGAACTGGAAGCGCTGGGTAAAGCACTGAAAGAACCTGCTCGTCCAATGGTCGCTATCGTTGGTGGTTCTAAAGTTTCTACCAAACTGACCGTACTGGATTCTCTGTCCAAAATCGCTGACCAGCTGATCGTTGGCGGTGGTATCGCGAACACCTTCGTTGCTGCGCAAGGCCACAACGTGGGTAAATCCCTGTACGAAGCGGATCTGGTTGACGAAGCCAAACGTCTGCTGGGTACCTGTGATATCCCGGTTCCAACTGACGTTCGCGTGGCAACCGAGTTCTCCGAAACTGCTACCGCAACCCTGAAATCTGTTAACGACATCAAAGATGAAGAGCAGATTCTGGACCTGGGCGACGTTTCTGCACAGAAACTGGCTGAAATCCTGAAAAACGCAAAAACTATCCTGTGGAACGGTCCTGTCGGCGTGTTCGAATTCCCGAACTTCCGCAAAGGGACTGAGATCGTGGCTAACGCAATCGCAGACAGCGAAGCGTTCTCTATCGCAGGCGGTGGTGACACCCTGGCAGCAATCGACCTGTTCGGTATCGCTGACAAGATCTCCTACATCTCCACTGGTGGCGGCGCATTCCTCGAATTCGTGGAAGGCAAAGTTCTGCCAGCAGTAGCAATGCTCGAAGAGCGCGCTAAGAAGTAAGCCATTCAGGGGCAGGGAAACCTGCCCAATTTTCAGCGCGCTTATCAGAGCTCGCACCATTTCTAACGGCCGAAGATACAGGACTAAGCAACATGTCTAAAATTTTTGATTTCGTAAAACCTGGCGTTATCACTGGTGATGACGTACAGAAAGTGTTCCAGGTAGCTAAAGAAAACAACTTCGCTCTGCCAGCAGTTAACTGCGTGGGTACCGACTCCATCAACGCCGTACTGGAAACTGCTGCTAAAGTTAAAGCTCCAGTTATCGTTCAGTTCTCTAACGGCGGCGCTGCGTTCATCGCAGGTAAAGGCGTGAAAACTGACATTCCTCAGGGTGCTGCAATCCTGGGCGCTATCTCTGGCGCACATCACGTTCACCAGATGGCTGAGCACTACGGTGTTCCGGTTATCCTGCACACTGACCACTGCGCGAAAAAACTGCTGCCATGGATCGACGGTCTGCTGGACGCAGGTGAAAAACACTTCGCGGCAACCGGTAAGCCACTGTTCTCTTCTCACATGATCGACCTGTCCGAAGAGTCTCTGGAAGAAAACATCGAGATCTGCTCTAAGTACCTGGCGCGTATGTCCAAAATGGGCATGACCCTGGAAATCGAACTGGGTTGCACCGGCGGTGAAGAAGACGGTGTGGACAACAGCCACATGGACGCTTCTGCACTGTACACTCAGCCAGAAGACGTTGATTACGCTTACACCGAGCTGAGCAAAATCAGCCCACGCTTCACTATCGCAGCGTCCTTCGGTAACGTACACGGCGTATACAAACCAGGTAACGTGGTTCTGACCCCGACCATCCTGCGTGATTCTCAGGAATACGTGTCCAAAAAACACAACCTGCCGCACAACAGCCTGAACTTCGTCTTCCACGGCGGTTCCGGTTCTTCTGCTCAGGAAATCAAAGATTCCGTAAGCTACGGCGTAGTGAAAATGAATATCGATACCGACACCCAATGGGCAACCTGGGACGGTATCCTGCAATACTACAAAACCAACGAAGCTTACCTGCAAGGTCAGCTGGGCAACCCGAAAGGCGAAGACCAGCCGAACAAGAAATACTACGATCCACGCGTATGGCTGCGCGCTGCCCAGACTTCTATGATTACTCGTCTGGAGCAGGCATTCAAAGAACTGAACGCGGTTGACGTTCTGTAATTTGAGCTGTTCATAGCGTCAAGAAGGTCCGCATATGCGGGCCTTTTTTTATGCTTTTTCAATATCCTGCAATACCTGATTTTGTGATCTGTTTGGCAAAGCCGGTGCTTTTTGTTTACCCTTTACTGACCTGCCTGTCTCCATGGGGGATGGATTTTGTGTTTTGGTTTAACAAAAGGAAGAATAAATGGAACAACTTGATGTTGTAGACAGCATCAATAACGCGGGTAACTGGCTGGTGCGCAACCAGGCGCTACTGCTGAGCTACGCCGTGAATATTGTTGCCGCTATTGCCATCATCATTGTCGGGATGATCGTGGCGCGTATCGTTTCGAACGCTGTCAACCGGGTGATGGTCGCACGACACATTGATGCCACAGTCGCCGATTTCCTCTCCGCGCTGGTCCGTTACGGCATTATCGCCTTTACGCTGATTGCGGCGCTGGGGCGTGTCGGCGTGCAGACGGCATCCGTCATCGCTGTGCTCGGTGCTGCCGGTCTGGCCATTGGTCTGGCATTGCAGGGTTCGCTGTCTAACCTGGCGGCGGGCGTATTGCTGGTGACCTTCCGTCCGTTCCGTTCCGGTGAGTATGTGGATCTGGGCGGTATTGCCGGTACCGTGTTGCAGGTTCAGATTTTCTCCACGACCCTGCGTACCGTGGATGGTCGCATTGTGGTAGTCCCGAACGGGAAAATCATTGCGGGCAATATCATTAACTTCTCCCGCGAGCCGGTGCGTCGTAACGAGCTGATCATCAGCGTGGCGTACGACTCCGATATCGATCAGGTGAAGTCGCTGATCGCCAACATCATTGCCTCTGACGATCGCATTCTGAAGGACCGCGAGCAGACCGTTCGTCTGAACGAGCTGGGCGCGTCATCTATTAATTTTGTGGTGCGCATCTGGAGCAAAAGCAGCGATCTGCAAAACGTTTACTGGGATGTGCTGGAGCGCATCAAGAGTGATTTCGATGCCAACGGCATCAGCTTCCCGTACCCGCAGATGGACGTAAACGTCAAAAAAGTCAAAGAAGCAGAGTAACGTCTCCCGTAGGCCCGGTAAGCGTCAGCGACACCGGGCTTTTCTTTTATTAGCCCAGCTAATCCCCAATTAATATTATCCATTTCCTCTAATGACGTTCCCGCAGTATAGTCTGCCTCCAGGACAACTCTGCGAGAATTACGTCATGTTATCTTATTATTTTCAGGGGCTTGCGTTAGGTGCGGCCATGATCCTTCCCCTTGGTCCACAAAATGCGTTCGTGATGAACCAGGGCATTCGCCGTCAGTACCATCTGATGATTGCCCTGCTGTGTGCGGTGAGCGATCTGCTGCTGATTTGCGCCGGGATTTTTGGCGGCAGCGCCCTGTTGATGCAGTCGCCGTGGCTGCTGGCGCTGGTTACCTGGGGCGGCGTAGCGTTTCTGCTGTGGTACGGGTTTGGTGCCCTGAAAACGGCCATGAGCAGCAATCTTGAGCTGGCTAGCGCCGAAGTGATGAAGCAGGGGCGCTGGAAGATTATCGTCACCATGCTCGCCGTGACGTGGCTTAACCCGCACGTCTACCTTGATACCTTTGTGGTACTGGGCAGCCTGGGCGGACAGCTGGACGTTGAGCCGAAACGCTGGTTTGCGCTCGGTACGGTCAGCGCCTCCTTCCTCTGGTTCTTCGGTCTTGCGATCCTGGCGGCGTGGCTGGCGCCACGACTGCGTACCGCCAAAGCACAGCGCATTATCAATACCCTGGTGGGGCTGGTGATGTGGTTTATTGCCTTCCAGCTGGCGAAAGAGGGCATTCATCACGTACAGGGATTGTTCAACTAAGCGTTGTCTTATGGACATCTGGACAAGACCCGCTAAGCTTGCTGGCATGAGCCCTGTTAACAGGGCACTCTTCGCAACATGGAGGAATGACAGTGAAGTTTAAGGTGATGGCCCTGGCGGCATTAGTAAGTTTAGGTGCGGTGTCGGTGCAGGCGAATGAACTGCCGAACGGCCCGCACATTGTCACTTCAGGCACGGCAAGCGTGGATGCGGTACCGGATGTTGCAACCCTGGCAATTGAAGTGAACGTGGCGGCGAAAGATGCTGCTTCCGCCAAGAAACAGGCAGACGATCGTGTTGCGCAATACCTCTCTTTCCTGGAACAGAACGGTGTCGCGAAAAAAGACATCAGCTCTGCGAACCTGCGTACCCAACCGGATTACGACTACCAGAACGGCAAAAGCATCCTGAAAGGCTATCGCGCCGTGCGTACTGTAGAAGTGACCGTGCGCCAGCTTGATAAGCTCAACGGATTGCTGGATGGTGCGCTGAAGGCAGGGCTGAACGAAATTCGTTCCGTCTCGCTGGGCGTTGCGCAACCGGAGAAATATAAAGACGAAGCGCGTAAAGCGGCGATAGATGATGCCATTCATCAGGCGCAGCAGCTGGCTTCCGGCTTCAAGACCAAGCTCGGTCCGGTTTACAGCGTGCGCTACCACGTTTCAAACTACCAGCCAAGCCCGATGGTGCGGATGATGAAGGCGGACGCCGCGCCGGTTTCTGCTCAGGAAACCTACGAGCAGCCAACCATTCAGTTCGACGATCAGGTTGATGTGGTGTTCCAGCTGGAGCCGACTGAAACTCAGCAAACTGAGGCGGCTAAGGCGCAGTAGTTTGCCCTCACCCTAACCCTCTCCCACAGGGAGAGGGAATTCAAGCGATTAATCCTGTCTCAACACCTTATGCCCAAACGCCAGCAGCGCGTCGGTGACGTTGCGCATCATGCGGCTTTCCGGGGCAAAACGGTGCCAGTACAGCATCCGGCGCTGATACAGCCCCGGGGTTAAATCAATCAGCTCACCGCTTTTCAACTCTTTCTCAATCTGCAAATGCGGGATCATGCAGCAGGTGGTGCCCTGACGCGCGAGCTGTACGAAGGCTTCGGACGAGTTAACGATATGACACGGCACGCTGCCCGGCGGCAAATCGAAGTTTTGTTGCAGGAAGGCCTGATGCATATCGTCCAGATGGTCGAACGCGACGGCAGGGGCTTTCAGCAGCGCGGCGCGAGTCACGCCGTTCGGGAAGTAGCGCTCTGCAAAGGCTTTTGAACCGACAAACAGGTAATCCAGCGCGCCCAGCTGATCCACCAGACAGCTTGGCAGCGCCTGCGGCTGAATACTGACCGCCCCAACCACTTCGCCACGGCGCAGGCGTTCCTGAGTGCGGGTCTCGTCTTCAACCTGAAGGTTCAGGCGGATTGGGGAGTCGGCCAGCACCGGCGCAAGGGCCGGCAGCAGCCAGGTTGCCAGACTGTCGGCGTTCACCGCCAGCGACAGCAGCAGCGGCGTGGAGCCGGTTTGTTCATCGCCCAGCCATTCATCTTCCAGCAGTTCAACCTGACGCAGCAAGGCGAGGAGCTTTTGTCCTTGCTCTGTCGGACGCGGCGGTACGGTACGCACCAGCAGCGGCTGCCCGAACATGTTTTCAAGCTGTTTGATACGCTGTGATACGGCGGACTGGGTGATGCACAGCTTTTGCGCCGCGCGCTCAAAACCGCGTTCACGAATAACTGCATCAAGTGCCTGTAGTGTTCTGTAGTCCGGACGTTTCATTGCTCTGGCTGACTCCTTAATTTTGCTTAATCTGCACTATGACACAATTTTCCCTTCGTGGCAGACGAAATCCATTCGACGTGTTCTATAATGCGCCCTGAGTTTTCACACCACAGGCAAAACGATCATGACGCAGGATGAACTGAAAAAAGCAGTAGGATGGGCCGCTCTCCAGTACGTACAGCCGGGTACCATTGTCGGTGTTGGTACGGGGTCCACGGCGGCACACTTTATCGATGCGCTGGGCACGATGAAGGGGCAGATCGAGGGTGCGGTTTCCAGCTCCGATGCTTCCACGGAAAAGCTGAAAAGCCTCGGCATCACCGTTTTCGACCTCAACGAAGTGGACCGTCTGGGCATTTACGTTGATGGCGCGGATGAAATCAACGGCCACATGCAGATGATCAAAGGCGGTGGCGCGGCGCTGACCCGCGAAAAAATCATCGCTTCCGTGGCGGATAAGTTCATCTGCATCGCGGACGCCTCCAAGCAGGTCGACATTCTGGGGAATTTCCCGCTGCCGGTCGAAGTGATCCCGATGGCGCGCAGCGCGGTTGCCCGTCAACTTGTGAAGCTGGGCGGTCGTCCGGAATACCGTCAGGGCGTAGTGACCGACAACGGCAACGTGATCCTCGACGTTCACGGTCTGGAAATTCTTGACGCGATTGCGCTGGAAAACGCTATCAACGGCATTCCAGGCGTAGTGACCGTAGGGCTATTCGCCAACCGTGGCGCGGATGTGGCGCTGATCGGCACCGCTGACGGCGTGAAAACCATCGTAAAATGATCTGACGGGGGGAGTCCTCCCCCCGCTAAAAAATTTTTGAAACGCTAAATTCGGTGACTTGTGTCACGTTTTTATGCCTCTTTTGCCGATCCTTCCGCGTTTGTAAATTTCCATAGCATTTTCCTCTGCCATTTTGCGCTGTATGACTTTCCTTCAGCGTACTGACGCAAACGTTCATATTGCTGCAATAGTTTTTTTTGATATGTTGGCTACAGCGGATTTATATCCAGCACAACATCAGTTCAGACAAAAACAGGGTCGGGTAAATGGCAAAGGTATCACTGGAGAAAGACAAGATTAAATTCCTGCTGGTTGAAGGCGTGCACCAGAAAGCGCTCGATAGCCTTCGCGCAGCAGGCTACACCAACATCGAATTTCACAAAGGCGCGCTCGATACCGAAGAGCTGAAAGCGTCCATCCGTGATGCCCATTTCATTGGCCTGCGATCCCGTACCCAACTGACTGAAGACGTTATTGCTGCGGCGGAAAAGCTGGTGGCGATTGGCTGTTTCTGCATCGGCACCAACCAGGTTGATCTGAATGCCGCCGCAAAACGCGGTATCCCGGTCTTTAACGCGCCGTTCTCTAACACCCGTTCCGTGGCGGAGCTGGTAATTGGCGAGCTGCTGCTGCTGCTTCGCGGCATTCCGGAGGCTAACGCCAAAGCGCACCGCGGCGTGTGGAATAAGCTGGCTGCGGGCTCCTACGAAGCCCGTGGGAAAAAGCTCGGGATTATCGGTTACGGCCATATCGGTACGCAGCTCGGTATTCTGGCGGAATCTCTCGGCATGCACGTGTTTTTCTACGATATCGAAAGCAAGCTGCCGCTGGGTAACGCGACGCAGGTGCAGCATCTTTCTGACCTGCTGAACATGAGCGACGTGGTAAGCCTGCACGTGCCGGAAAATGCGTCCACCAAAAACATGATGGGCGCAGAAGAGCTGGCGCTGATGAAGCCGGGCTCTCTGCTGATCAACGCCGCGCGCGGTACGGTGGTCGATATTCCTGCACTGTGCGATGCGCTGAAGCGTAAACATCTGGCGGGTGCGGCGATTGACGTGTTCCCGACGGAACCGGCCACCAACAGCGATCCGTTCACCTCTCCGCTGTGCGAGTTCGACAACGTGATTCTGACGCCGCACATCGGCGGTTCTACTCAGGAAGCGCAGGAGAATATCGGCCTGGAAGTGGCGGGTAAACTGAGCAAATATTCCGATAACGGTTCAACGCTCTCTGCGGTGAACTTCCCGGAGGTGTCTCTGCCGCTGCACGGTGGGCGTCGTCTGCTGCACATCCACGAAAACCGTCCTGGCGTGCTGACCGCCATCAACCAGATCTTTGCCGAGCAGGGCGTTAACATTGCTGCGCAGTATCTGCAAACTAACTCGCAGATGGGTTATGTGGTTATTGATATTGAAGCGGATGAAGACATCGCCGAGAAAGCATTGCAGAGCATGAAGGCCATTCCGGGGACGATTCGCGCGCGTCTGCTGTACTGATGGTGCGGTCTGTGATGTCGGGTGGCGCTTACGCTTACCCGACCTACAATGTTCGATGATTTATGTAGGCCGGGTAAGGCGTAGCCGCCACCCGGCTTTATTCTACCAGGTCCAGGTTTTACTGGGCGTCACCACCGCCGGCAACGGCACATCCCATTTCTCTACGGGTAATACCTCCACGCCCTGGCAATCATGCGCATACCCCACCGGCTGCAATCCGTACTGCTGCCAGTTTTGTAGCGTCCTGTCGTAGAACCCCCCGCCCATGCCTAATCGCTGGCCCTGCTCGTCAAACGCCACCAGCGGCGTAATCAGCACATCCAGCCCGGAAAGCGGGAGCACATCGCGCACGTCGAGTTTGGGTTCTGTGATTTTCAGACGATTTACCACCAGCTCGCTGTGCGGATGGTAGTGCAGAAACAGCAGATTGCCTCGGCTAAAGGGATGTAGCACCGGCAGATAAACTTTTTTCCCGGCGCGCCAGAGCTGGTCGATAAGCGGTTGGGTATCCAGCTCACCATCAAACGAGAGAAACAGGGCGACGGTGTTTGCCATCACCACAGGCGGATAGGCCATCATGCGGGCGGCGGCCTGCTGGGCAAAATGTGCCTGTTGCTCGGCGCTTAAGGCGCGACGACGCTGGCGAATAAGCTGACGGATGTCCTGGCGTGAAGCAGAAACTTCAGGGAATTGAGTCATGGTAGTCGGTAGAAGAAAAGAGAGGGAATCTCCGAGATGCCGCCGCAGGCTGTAACCCTTGAACCCTTGGTTCAAGGTGAATGTGTCGTCATAGTTTTAAGGCTTCTCGGACGGACCGAGCGTGCTCACCAACCATGGAGCGCCACATTCTTGTGGTATGAAATATCGGCTCAGGGGACTGGCCCGCTTGCGAACATCTCAGAGAAATTTTGTCTTCACAGTTACTCTACCATAGTCAACTGAGAAGTGTTATTCAAACTTTGGTCCCGGTCTTTCGGGACTGCGACCTTGATCAAGCAATGCCTGTTCTATGGTCTGCTGGAGCATTTTAATGCGCTGCTCCATGCTTGCCGCGTAATCGCGGGTCTTCGCTTTTTCCTGAGTCAGTTCATAGCTGATGTTCAACGCGGCGATGAAAACCAGCTGCTCAGTATTTGTGACTCTAGTGCGTTCTTTTAGATCTTGCAACCGCTGATTCAAATCGTCCGCAGCCTGATTCAAGGCATCCCTTTGTTCAGGCGGACAATTCACTCGCAGTGAACGGCCAAAAATCTGGAGATCGACGGGTTGTGCAGACATGCCACCTTCCTGCTGATTGACTGCGCTGCCTTCGCTTACTGCCCCGGGGGCTGCGAAGGGGCGACACTATAGCTACCCTGATGTGAAGATACAAGCCCTTTTCTGGTATCACCAGGGTCCAAAGTGGTAGCATATCATGAATATCCTCCCTTTGATGACGAATGCGTATGTCTATACAGAACGAAATGCCTGGTTACAAGGATTTAAACCAGTTACTGAACCAGCAGGGAGTCGGTCTGACCCCTGCCGAAATGCACGGTCTGATCAGCGGCATACTGTGCGGCGGAAACAGCGACAGCTCATGGCAGCCGCTGATCCACGACCTCACCAACGAAGGGCTGGCGTTTGGCCACGAACTGGCGGAAGCGCTGCGTAAAATGCACGCCGCAACCAGCGATTCCCTGGAAGACGATGGCTTTCTTTTTCAGCTTTATCTGCCTGAAGGCGACGATGTCAGCGTCTTCGATCGCGCCGATGCGCTCGCGGGTTGGGTAAACCACTATCTTCTTGGCCTGGGCGTAACCCAGCCTAAACTGGATAAAGTGACCGGCGAAGCGGGTGAAGCGATCGACGATCTGCGTAATATCGCCCAGCTCGGCTACGATGAAGACGAAGACCAGGAAGAGCTGGAAATGTCTCTCGAAGAGATTATCGAGTACGTGCGCGTGGCGTCTCTGCTGTGCCACGACAACTTTACGCGCTCGCAGCCGACCGCGCCGGAAGTTCGCAAGCCAACATTACACTAAGAAAAATAACGCACAGGAGGGTGTCATGGTTATCTCCAGTCAAGAGTATTCTCGCCGTCGTCAGGCGCTGCTGGCAAAAATGCAGCCGGGAAGCGCTGCCCTGATTTTCGCCGCGCCGGAAGTGACGCGCAGCGCCGACAGCGAATACCCCTATCGCCAGAGCAGTGATTTCTGGTACTTCACCGGGTTTAACGAGCCGGAAGCGGTACTGGTGCTGATTAAAAGCAATGACATCCACAACCACAGCGTGATTTTTAACCGCGTGCGCGATCTGACCGCGGAAATCTGGTTTGGCCGCCGCTTAGGGCAGGAGGCGGCGCCGGAAAAACTGGGCGTGGACCGTGCGCTGGCCTACAGCGAAATCAACCAGCAGCTTTACCAACTGCTGAACGGCCTGGACGTGCTCTATCACGCGCAGGGCGAATACGCGTATGCGGATGACATTGTCTTCACCGCGCTGGATAAGCTGCGTAAAGGCTCACGTCAGAATTTGTCTGCACCCGCCACCCTGACGGACTGGCGACCGATGGTGCATGAGATGCGCCTGTTTAAGTCTGAAGAAGAGCTGAATGTGATGCGCCGCGCGGGCGAAATCAGCGCCCTGGCGCATACCCGCGCCATGGAAAAGTGCCGTCCCGGTATGTTCGAGTACCAGCTTGAAGGCGAAATTCACCATGAATTTAACCGTCACGGCGCGCGCTTCCCGTCCTATAACACCATCGTAGGCGGCGGTGAAAACGGCTGCATTCTGCACTACACCGAAAACGAAAGTGAACTGCGCGACGGCGATCTGGTGCTGATTGACGCGGGCTGTGAATATCAGGGTTACGCGGGCGACATCACCCGTACCTTCCCGGTGAACGGTAAATTCACCACCGCGCAGCGTGAAATCTATGACATCGTGCTTGAGTCTCTGGAGACCGCGCTGACGCTGTTCCGCCCTGGCACCTCCATCCAGGAGGTTACGGGCGAGGTGGTGCGCATCATGATTACCGGGCTGGTGAAGCTCGGCATTTTGAAAGGCGATGTGGACACCCTTATAACCGAAAACGCCCATCGTCCGTACTTTATGCACGGCCTGAGCCACTGGCTGGGGCTGGATGTGCATGACGTCGGGGCATACGGTCCGGAACGTTCGCGCGTGCTGGAGCCAGGCATGGTGCTGACCGTTGAGCCTGGGCTGTACATCGCGCCGGATGCCGACGTGCCAGAACAGTACCGCGGGATCGGCATTCGCATTGAAGATGACATCGTCATCACCGAAACCGGTAACGAAAACCTGACCGCGACCGTGGTGAAAAAAGCCGACGACATCGAGGCGCTGATGGCGGCGGCACGCGTATGAGCGTGATCATCGTTGGCGGAGGCATGACCGGCGCTACTCTGGCGCTGGCCATTTCGCAGTTAACCAAAGGCCAGCTTCCGGTGCATCTTGTTGAGGCGGTTGCGCCGCAGGCGGCCGATCATCCCGGCTTCGATGCCCGCGCCATCGCGCTGGCCCAGGGAACCTGCCAGCAGCTTGCGCGCATTGGCATCTGGCAGGCGATAGCGGACTGCGCGACGGCCATCGGCACCGTTCACGTCAGCGATCGCGGCCACGCCGGGTTTGTGACGCTGGATGCCCACGATTACCGAATTGAGGCACTGGGGCAGGTCGTCGAGCTGCATGACGTGGGGCTGCGGCTGTTCCGTCTGTTACAGGATGCCCCTGGCGTCACGCTGCACTGTCCGGCGCGCGTCGCCAGCTTCAGCCGCCGTGACGAGGCCGTCAGCGTGACGCTGGACAACGGCACCACGCTGGAGGGGCAACTGCTGGTGGCGGCAGATGGTTCACGCTCCGCGATCGCCACGCAGTGCGGCGTCGAATGGCGCTCTGAACCCTATGGACAGGCGGCGGTCATCGCTAATGTCTCTACGGCTGGCGCGCATAACGGCAGGGCATTTGAGCGCTTCACGGAGCACGGCCCGCTGGCCATGCTGCCGATGTCGAACGGGCGCTGCTCGCTGGTATGGTGCCATGCGCAGGATCGGGCCGATGAGGTTCTCTCCTGGTCCGACGAACGTTTTTGTTCCGAGCTGCAAAAGGCCTTCGGCTGGCGGCTTGGGCGCATCACCCACGCCGGAAAACGCGTGGCCTATCCGCTTGCGCTGACGACCGCATCGCAGACTGTCTCCCATCGCGTCGCCCTGGTCGGCAACGCCGCGCAGACGCTACACCCCATCGCCGGGCAAGGCTTCAACCTTGGCCTCCGTGACGTGATGAGCCTGGCCGAGCTCCTGGCCCGAACGTGGAGCGAACAACAGGATTGTGGCGCATACTCAGTGCTGAGCCATTACCAGAAACGACGCCAGGCGGACAAAGCGGCGACCATTGGCGTCACCGACGGTTTAGTCCACCTGTTTGCCAATCGCTGGGCACCGCTGGTTGCGGGTCGCAACCTTGGGCTTATGGCGATGGAACTGTTCATTCCGGCACGTGACGTGCTGGCGCAGCGGACCCTGGGTTGGGTCGCGCGTTAAGGAGTATTGACCGTGCAAAATGTTGATGTCGCCATTGTGGGCGGCGGAATGGTAGGACTGGCGCTGGCTTGTGGTTTACAGGGCAGCGGCCTGCGCGTGGCCGTGCTTGAGCAAAAAGCGCCGCAGCCTGTGGCGCAGGATGCACCGCCAGAGCTTCGCGTCTCGGCGATCAATGCCGCCAGCGAAAAGCTACTGACGCACCTTGGCGTCTGGTCTGAAATCGTGGCGCTCCGTGCCAGTTGCTATCACGGGATGGAAGTGTGGGACAAAGACAGCTTTGGCCGTATCGCGTTTGACGATGAAAGCATGGGTTACAGCCACCTTGGACATATCGTTGAAAACGCGGTGATCCACCACGTGCTGTGGCAGAAAGCGCAGCAGTGCAGCGACGTCACGCTGATCGCACCGGCGAAACTTCATCAGGTGGCGTGGGGCGAAAACGACGCGTTTATCACTCTTGAAAGTGGCGATATGCTGACTGCGCGTCTGGTAGTGGGTGCCGACGGCGCTAATTCCTGGCTCCGTAACAAAGCGGATATTCCGCTGACCTTCTGGGATTACCGTCATCACGCGTTGGTGGCCACAATCCGCACCGAAGAGCCGCACGGCGGCGTGGCGCGCCAGATTTTCCATAATGACGGCATTCTGGCCTTCCTGCCGCTTGCCGATCCGCATCTCTGCTCCATCGTCTGGTCCTTAGAGCCGGAGAAAGCGCAGCAGATGCAGGAGACGACGCCGGATGCCTTCAGTCAGGCGCTATGCGTGGCGTTTGATAACCGTCTGGGCCTGTGCGGGCTTGAAAGCGAACGCCAGACGTTTCCGTTAACCGGTCGCTACGCGCGTCAGTTTGCCGCGCACCGTCTGGCGCTGGTGGGGGATGCGGCGCATACCATTCATCCGCTGGCCGGGCAGGGAGTGAACCTCGGCTTTATGGACGCGGCTGAGCTGGTTGAAGAGCTGCGTCGCCTGCATCGGGAAGGCAAAGATATTGGTCAGCATCTGTATCTGCGTCGCTACGAGCGCAGCCGCAAACACAGTGCGGCGATGATGCTGGCGGGTATGCAGGGCTTCCGCGAGCTGTTTGCCGGAGCGAACCCGGCGAAAAAACTGCTGCGCGATATTGGCCTCAAACTGGCCGACACGCTTCCCGGCGTAAAACCGCAGCTTCTTCGTCAGGCAATGGGCCTCAACGATCTTCCCGACTGGTTACGTTAATCTCGATCCCCGTCACACTTTATTTTCCCGGCCTGCGCGCCGGGGAAATTCCCTCGTTTGAAATAATCTAATTTCACGTCATTTTTCGCATTAGAAAATCTAATCTTACTATTTTTATGTTACGGAAATTCGGCCCATTTTTCCGCATGAAATATCAGCATCTGCTAAATCCTGTTAGATCATTGTTAATTTTATGCGGGTTTAATCGCATTTTCCCAGTGAATAACTCTGTAGGCTTTTCAGCGATTTTTGGTCATAAGCTAATGTGATGACCCGTTTTACCTTATGGTTAACCGCCGGTTTCGGTGGTAAGTTCAGGTAAAAGAGAACGTTTGCGTCGGCCCCCGATCGCGAGGCCGACACCGGGTTTCACGGTGAATTTTTCAACGAGGAAAAGATGGCTCAACAGACTCCTTTGTACGAACAGCACGTGTTATGCGGTGCCCGCATGGTGGACTTCCACGGCTGGATGATGCCGCTGCACTACGGCTCGCAGATTGATGAGCACCACGCGGTGCGCACCGATGCCGGTATGTTCGACGTGTCTCATATGACGATTGTCGACCTGCGCGGTAGCCGCACCCGGGAGTTTTTGCGTTATCTGCTGGCAAACGACGTCGCCAAACTGAAGACGCCGGGCAAAGCGCTCTATACCGGTATGCTCAATGCCTCTGGCGGCGTGATTGACGACCTCATCGTCTACTACTTCACCGAAGATTTCTTCCGCCTCGTTGTAAACTCCGCCACCCGCGAAAAAGACCTCTCCTGGATTTCCCAACACGCTGAACCTTACGCCATTGACATCACTGTCCGTGACGATCTGTCGCTGATTGCCGTACAGGGGCCAAACGCCCAGGCGAAAGCCGCGTCTCTGTTCAGCGACGAGCAGCGCAAAGCCACCGAAGGCATGAAGCCATTCTTCGGCGTGCAGACGGGGGATCTGTTTATCGCCACCACCGGCTACACCGGTGAAGCGGGCTATGAAATTGCCATGCCAAACGAGAAGGCCGCTGATTTCTGGCGTGCGCTGGTGGAGGCAGGTGTGAAGCCTGCGGGCCTGGGCGCGCGCGATACGCTGCGTCTGGAAGCGGGGATGAACCTCTACGGTCAGGAGATGGACGAAGGCGTCTCTCCGCTGGCCGCCAACATGGGCTGGACCATCGCATGGGAACCGGCTGACCGTGATTTTATTGGTCGTGAAGCGCTGGAGATGCAGCGCGAGAAGGGCACTGAACAGCTGGTAGGCCTGGTGATGAAAGAAAAAGGCGTGCTGCGCGGCGAGCTGCCGGTGCGCTTCACCGATGCCGATGGCAATCATCGCGAAGGCGTGATTACCAGCGGAACGTTCTCCCCGACGCTCGGCTACAGTATTGCCCTGGCACGCGTGCCGGCGGGGATTGGCGAAACGGCGGTGGTGCAGATCCGCAACCGCGAAATGCCGGTCAACGTGACCAAACCGATTTTTGTTCGCGCCGGTAAGCCGGTCGCCTAACTATTTTTATCAGGAGAACTTCAATGAGCAATGTGCCAGCAGAACTGAAATACAGCAAAGAACACGAGTGGCTGCGCAAAGAGGCGGACGGCACTTACACCGTTGGGATCACCGAGCACGCGCAGGAGCTGCTGGGCGACATGGTGTTTGTTGACCTGCCGGAAGTGGGCGCAACCGTGAGCGCAGGCGATGACTGTGCGGTGGCGGAATCCGTTAAAGCGGCCTCTGACATCTACGCCCCGGTAAGCGGTGAAATTGTTGCCGTGAACGACGCGCTCAGCGACTCCCCGGAGCTGGTGAACAGCGAACCGTATGAAGGCGGCTGGATCTTCAAGATCAAAGCCAGCGACGAAGCGCAGGTTGCCGCGCTGCTGGATGCGACCGCGTACGAAGCACTACTGGAAGACGAATAAGCCATTTCCCTCTCCCCTTGGGGAGAGGGTAGGGTGAGGGAACAGACGATACCCTCACCCCAGCCCTCTCCCTTAGGAGAGGGAGAAAACACATTCACTGCACGTTTCAGGAACCATCGCTCATGACACAGACTTTAAGCCAGCTTGAAAACCGTGGCGCCTTCATTGAACGTCACATTGGGCCGGATGCTCAGCAACAGCAGGAGATGCTGAAGACAGTTGGCGCGGATTCATTAAACGCACTGATCGGCCAGATCGTGCCAAAAGACATCCAGCTTGCCACGCCGCCGCAGGTAGGCGAGTCCACGACGGAGTTCGCCGCGCTGGCGGAGCTGAAGGCCATCGCCAGCCTTAACAAGCGCTATAAGTCTTACATTGGCATGGGCTACACCAACGTGCAGTTACCGCCGGTGATCCTGCGTAACATGCTGGAAAACCCGGGCTGGTACACCGCTTATACCCCATATCAGCCAGAAGTCTCCCAGGGCCGTCTGGAAGCGCTGCTGAACTTCCAGCAGGTGACGCTGGATCTGACCGGTATGGATATCGCCTCTGCCTCGCTGCTGGATGAAGCCACCGCCGCCGCCGAAGCGATGGCGATGGCGAAGCGCGTGAGCAAACTGAAAAACGCCAACCGCTTCTTCGTCGCGGCGGACGTGCATCCCCAGACGCTGGACGTGGTGCGCACCCGTGCGGAAACCTTCGGCTTTGAGGTGATTGTCGACGACGCTGAAAAAGTGCTGGATCACCAGGACGTCTTCGGCGTGCTGTTGCAGCAGGTGGGCACCACCGGGGAAGTGCACGACTACGGCGCACTGATCGCCGAGCTGAAATCCCGTAAGGTTATTATTAGCGTCGCCGCTGATTTTATGGCACTGGTGCTGCTGACGGCGCCAGGTAAACAGGGCGCGGATATTGTCTTCGGCTCAGCCCAGCGTTTCGGCGTGCCGATGGGCTACGGCGGCCCGCACGCGGCGTTCTTTGGCGCGAAAGATGAATTTAAACGCTCCATGCCAGGCCGTATTATCGGCGTATCGAAAGATGCCGCCGGTAACACCGCGCTGCGCATGGCGATGCAGACCCGCGAGCAGCATATCCGCCGCGAGAAAGCGAACTCCAACATCTGTACCTCGCAGGTGCTGCTGGCTAACATTGCCAGCCTGTACGCGGTGTTCCACGGTCCGGCAGGCCTGAAGCGTATTGCCAGCCGCATCCACCGTCTGGCCGATATCCTGGCCTGCGGTCTGCAACAGAAAGATCTCAGACTGCGTCATGAACACTATTTCGACACTCTGTGCGTCGAGGTGGCAGACAAAGCGGCCGTGCTGGCGCGCGCCGAGGCAGCACAAATCAACCTGCGCAGCGACATTCACAATGCGGTCGGCATTACGTTGGACGAAGGCACCACCCGTGACGATATCCTGACCCTGTTCAACGTATTGCTGGGTGACGCACACGGTCTGGACGTTGATACGCTCGACAAAGAGGTTGCGCTCGACAGCCGCTCCATTCAGGAAAGCATGCTGCGCGACGACGCGATCCTGACTCATCCGGTGTTCAACCGCTATCACAGCGAAACCGAGATGATGCGTTACATGCACTCGCTGGAACGTAAAGATCTGGCGCTGAACCAGGCGATGATCCCGCTGGGCTCCTGCACCATGAAGCTGAACGCCGCGGCTGAGATGATCCCAATTACCTGGCCTGAATTCTCTGAGCTGCACCCGTTCTGCCCGGCTGAGCAGGCGGAAGGTTATCACATGATGATCAACCAGCTCTCCGACTGGCTGGTGAAGCTGACCGGGTACGACGCGCTCTGCATGCAGCCGAACTCCGGCGCGCAGGGTGAATACGCTGGTCTGCTGGCGATCCGTCACTATCACGAAAGCCGCAATGAAGGCCACCGTGATATCTGCCTGATCCCAAGCTCCGCCCACGGTACCAACCCGGCTTCTGCCCAGATGGCAGGAATGGAAGTGGTGGTTGTGGCGTGCGACAAAAACGGCAACATCGATCTGGCCGACCTGCGCGCCAAAGCCGAGCAGGCGGGCGACAAACTCTCCTGCATCATGGTGACCTACCCATCCACCCACGGCGTGTACGAAGAGACCATCCGTGAAGTGTGTGAAGTGGTGCATCAGTTCGGCGGCCAGGTTTACCTCGACGGCGCAAACATGAACGCCCAGGTGGGCATCACCTCTCCGGGCTTTATTGGCGCGGATGTGTCGCACCTGAACCTGCATAAAACGTTCTGCATTCCGCACGGCGGTGGCGGCCCGGGGATGGGCCCAATCGGCGTGAAAGCGCACCTGGCACCGTTTGTGCCGGGCCACAGCGTGGTGCAGATTGAAGGCATGCTGACCCGTCAGGGCGCGGTCTCCGCGGCACCGTTCGGCAGCGCCTCTATCCTGCCAATCAGCTGGATGTATATCCGCATGATGGGCGCGGAAGGGCTGAAGCAGGCCAGCCAGGTAGCGATCCTTAACGCCAACTACATCGCAACGCGTCTGAAGGACGCCTATCCGGTGCTCTATACCGGCCGCGACGGTCGCGTGGCGCACGAATGCATCCTCGATATTCGTCCTCTGAAAGAAGAGACGGGCATCAGCGAGCTGGATATTGCCAAGCGCCTGATCGACTACGGATTCCACGCGCCAACCATGTCCTTCCCGGTTGCGGGAACGCTGATGGTTGAGCCGACCGAGTCTGAAAGCAAGGTGGAACTGGATCGCTTTATCAACGCCATGCTGGCGATCCGCAGCGAAATCGACCGCGTGAAAGGCGGGGAGTGGACGCTGGAAGATAACCCGCTGGTTAACGCGCCGCATACCCAGAACGAACTGGTAGCAGAGTGGAACCACGGTTATACCCGCGAGCTGGCTGTCTTCCCGGCAGGTGTGGCAAACAAATACTGGCCAACCGTGAAACGTCTTGATGATGTTTACGGCGACCGTAACCTGTTCTGCTCCTGCGTACCGATGAGCGAATACCAGTAACGTTGTTCCTGTAGTAACGTAGGCCGGGTAAAGCGAAGCCGCTACCCGGCTTTTTTATTGGGAGAAAAGAATGGCAATTGCACTGGTCACCGGCGCCAGCCGGGGTATTGGTAAAGCCACCGCGCTACAGCTGGCAAGCGAAGGCTACACCGTTGCGGTGAATTTTCATCACAACATCAAAGCCGCGACAGAGGTCATTAATCAGATCGTGGACGCGGGCGGTAAAGCCTTTGCCGTGCGCGCGGACATCAGCGATGAGGCGCAGGTGATGGCGATGTTCGCCAGCATCGATCGCGAAGGTGAGCCGCTCGCCGCGCTGGTGAACAACGCCGGGATTTTGTTTGAACAATCCACCATCGAACACCTCTCCGCTGAACGTATTAACCGCGTGCTGGCTACCAACGTCACCGGCTATTTTCTCTGCTGCCGTGAAGCGGTTAAGCGCATGTCGCATAAACACGGCGGCAAGGGCGGCGCGATTGTGAATGTCTCCTCGGCGGCGTCACGGCTGGGCGCGCCGGGGGAATATGTGGATTATGCCGCCTCAAAAGGGGCGGTGGATTCCCTGACTACCGGCCTCGCGCTGGAGGTGGCGGCACAGGGCATTCGCGTTAACTGCGTGCGGCCAGGCCTGATTTATACCGATATTCACGCCTCCGGCGGCGAGCCGGGGCGTGTGGATCGGGTGAAGTCGATGTTACCGATGCAGCGTGGCGGTCAGCCGGAGGAGGTCGCCCAGGCCATTGCCTGGCTGCTGAGCTACAAAGCCTCCTATGTTACCGGTAGCTTCCTGGAGCTGGCTGGCGGGAAGTAACGCTACGACGCCAGCCACAGCCGCAGGCGCATTCCCCAGCCGCTGGTCCAGCCGGTGGTGATCGACTTCACCTCACCGTGAGAGATCACCACCAGCGTTGGCGTCACCTTAACGTCCCACTCACGCGCCAGTTCTCCGCTGGCGTCGTTGACCGTGGGCATCATCGCCTTCTTCTTCCTCATCCATGTTTCGAGCGTCGCGTTATCGCCCGAGCGCAGCGCAACCGACATCACGTTACCCCCGTCCGCGGCAAGCGCCGCCACCGACGGCGTGGTGTAGCGGCAAACGCCGCACCATGTCGCCCAGACGTAGACCAGCAGCGGTCGCTCCTTACTCATGGCGATAAGATCGACGGGCTGACCGTCGAGGGTGTGCAGTGCCGTCGCGGAGAAATTCTGCGGCAGCGCGGGCTGGCGGAAATAGTCCACCGCCAGGCTCACGGCTACGCCAATCAGCAGCCACACGCCCAGTTCGCGCAGCAGGCGCGGAAGCTTACTTGCCACGGACGTTTGCCAGCTGTTCTTTGACCAGCCCCTCCAGGTCGTCATACGGAATGGCGCCCGCCACCATCTGGTCGCCGATAATGGTCGCCGGGGTACCCTGAATATTCAGCACCTGCGCCA
Organism: Enterobacter sp. JJBC; assembly: GCF_036936505.1. Taxonomy (NCBI): domain Bacteria; kingdom Pseudomonadati; phylum Pseudomonadota; class Gammaproteobacteria; order Enterobacterales; family Enterobacteriaceae; genus Enterobacter; species Enterobacter sp. JJBC. Next base: position 3,942,966 of record NZ_CP136935.1, on the reverse strand, counting down.
GGATGAGGTTCATCTTTAAGCTGTCCATGGTTTTATCATCCGTTTTAATGCCGTCCGTTCCGGTCTTGACCTTCGCGGCGGCGATGCTGGCGTCATCGTGATAGCCCTTTTTCATCATCAACCGCTGGTGCAGCGCCCAGAATTTATCCGGCGCCTGCTGCCACGTCGAGAGCGCCGCTTTCGCGGCATTTACCGAGCTTTGTCCCTTAAACGGCAGCAGTTTGACGATGAGCTGCACGTCGGGATTTTCCTGCACGATTTTCTCCAGCATTGGGTCGAACTGCTTGCAATACGGGCAGTTGTAGTCCGTGAAGGAGACGATGGTCAGCTTCGGCGATGCCGCGCCGGTTCGCGGGCTATTGGTGTCGTTAAACAGCAGTTTTGCCAGCTGGTCGCTGGAAGCGTCATCTGACGGTGCGGCGAAACCGAACGTTGATAACGACAGCAGAAGTAAGGCTATTAAGGCTCTCATGTTATTTTCCTTTTGCATCGGACAGGGTGCTCAGCACCGCTTCGCGGCTTAACAACGCAGGCAGCACGTGGCCCTGCGGTAATCCCGGTCCGTAGATCTGGTTAAACGGCACGGCGGCGCTGCCGCGCGTGGTTAAGAACTGGCTGATGGTATCTGAGGGGCGGCTCCAGTCGCCGCGCAGGGCGACAACGTCCGGGGCGGAGAGCGCATCCTGCACGTCGTCGCGCAGCAGCACGTTGTATTTATTGGCTTTACAGGTCACGCACCAGTCGGCGGTCACGTCGACGAACACCCGTTTGTTCTCCGCCAGCGCGCGGGTAATGGCCTGCTCGCTGAGCGGTTGCCAGTGGATACGATCGCGGCGGGAACCCTCGCCGCCGGAGCCGGATACAAACGCGACTGCTCCGGCCACCACTACAGCTAATACCCCGGCGCGCAGTGCCGTTTGCCAGCGGTAGCGCCAGGCGGTGACCAGCAGCAGCGTAAGGATCAGGAGCACGCCCAGCGTGATGACGGGCAGGCTGCCAATGTGCACCGTCAGCAGGCTCAGCAGCCACAGCGATGAGCCGAGCATCATTATCCCCAGCACTACGCGTACGACGTTCATCCAGCGTCCCGGACGCGGCAAGCGCTGGGCCAGCCCCGGCCAGGCCGCCACCAGCAGCCACGGCAGGCTCATGCCGATACCCATCGCCAGGAAGATCCCCCACAGCAGGGGAAGCGGCGCCGCCAGCGCGACCGAGACCGCCGTACCCAGGAACGGCGCGGTGCAGGGCGTCGCCAGCAGCGTGGCAAACGCGCCTTGCCAGAAATGACCCGCAAGCCCGTTGCCGCCGCGCGTGGCGAGGAAGGTGCTGGCGCCGGAAGGGAGACGGATTTCAAACAACCCCAGCAGGCTGGCGCTGAAAAGCACCATCACCATCGCCATCGCACCAATAAACCACGGGTTCTGGAACTGGATCCCCCAGCCGAGTGCCTGATTGCCTAAGCGTAAAACCGTCATCATCAGCGCCAGCGCGAGGAACGAGATCACGATCCCGGCTACCGACGCAAGAAACTGTCGGCGTACCTGACTCCGCGCCTGCCGTTCGGTTTGCATCAGCGTGCCCAGCTTCATGGCCAGCACGGGCAGTACGCAGGGCATGACGTTAAGGGTCAGACCGCCCGCCAGCGCCATCAGCAGCACCCAGCCTAACGAGAGCGTCGGCGCGGCGTTCCCCGGCTGAATGCTCAGGCTGGACTCCTGCGCCTGCCCGCTATCGGCCAGAACCAGCGACAGGGTTTTGCCGCTGAGGTTGGGCGCGGCCTCGCCCCAGCTGTCCGTCACGGGCACGGTGGCGACCAGCGAATCACCGCGCACGGTGAGGGCCGGTTTGCCGAAATCAACATCATCCATACCGTCGATAAACAGGGACGGCGCCTGCCAGCCTGCGTCACGCTGCGCCGTTACGGTCAGCTTGCCGGGGGCATAGGTGGCGTTAAGCGTTGAGGTCAACCCGCCGCTGAGCGGAAGGGTGCCCATGGCCCGACTGAAATCGTAATCAAAACCGGTGCCTGCGGATGCGGTCATGTTCAGTGAAAACGGGTAGTCGGTAAGAATACAGACGTTGCTACAGGTGGAGAGCGTAAGCACGCCGCTCAGGATCTTCGGGACGTCGCCCCGCAGGGTGATGGGAAAGCTGACATCGCCGTGATAGCCCTGCGTGGTGATACCCGCGACGTCGAAACGCTGCGGCACAGGCCAGCGCCATTTCGCCTCGACGGGCTGATGCCATTTAATCGCGGGTGCGACGCCCCCTTCGCCCGGCGAGCGCCAGTAGGTTTTCCAGCCTTTTTGCAGGGCGACGTCCAGCAGCAGGCGGGTTTCGCCAGTGCTTTCGGGTTGCGCACGCAGCCTGACGCTGGCGTGCTGATTATCGGCGGCGCGCAGCCAGCCGCTGTCGGCAGCCTGGCTGAGGGGCAGCCATAGCCAAAGCAGGCAGACCAGCAGTCGCCTGAATACAGTAAACATAAATTATCTCCGTAAATGATGAATTAACCTGAAGTAACAGGCGAAGGCTCATTCACGGAAGACGCATAATCGCAGATGCACCCTTAACCGGGGCGGGGAGATAACGCGGGGAGGCCACTGCCGTTCGCGGCGCGGCGGGCTGGCTGCCAGCAACGCCAGCAGCAGGGTGACGGCAATCAGGGCGCCTTCAAACAAAACAGGCGGGACCGACATCAGCGACTTGGCGCTAAGCTCACACGGGGTTACCGGTGCGTCGGTACTCTCCTGCCCCTGCTGGACAGATTGGCTCGTGGCGGTGACGTTCATGACAAGCGCGTGCATCCCGGCCATCCGCTGGGCGGTGCATATCAGCACCACCAGGCAGGCCAGGGCTACAAGCAGGATAGCGTTGCGTTGTCGCTTGATCATGTTCGCCTCAAATATTCAGGACGCCTATATTATCGGGCGAACATATTTTGGCAACGCAAAAGCTGTAAAGAAGTGTCTGGAAGATAAGCGGTTTGCCCTCTCCGCTTGCAGAGAGGGCAAACCGTTACAGCGTTTCGCCGTTGCTGGCAATCACGGTTTTGTACCACTCAAAGCTTTTCTTACGGGAGCGGGACATGTCGCCGGTGCCGTCGTCGTGCTTGTTGACGTAGATAAAGCCGTAGCGCTTACTGTACTGGCCGGTGGTGAAGGAGACGCAGTCAATGCAGCCCCACGGGGTATAGCCCATCAGATCCACGCCGTCCCAGGTCACGGCCTTCATCATCTCTTCCACGTGGGCGCGCAGGTAGTCGATGCGGTAGTCATCGTTGATGCAGCCGTCCTCTTCCACTTTGTCGTAGGCGCCGAAACCATTTTCGACGATAAACAGCGGCTTCTGATAACGTTCGTACAGTTCGCACAGCGAATAGCGCAGGCCTACCGGATCAATCTGCCAGCCCCAGTCGGACGCCTTGACGTGTGGGTTCGGCACGCTGCCCTCGAAGCCGGAAATGGCGTCACCGGTGCCGCCTTCCGCTTTGACCGCGTTGGTCATGTAGTAGCTGAAACCTAAGTAGTCGCAGGTGCCCTCACGCAGGATCTGCTCGTCGCCCGCTTCCATCCTGATGGAGAACCCACGGCGCTCCCACTCGTTCAGCACGTAAGACGGGTAGTAGCCGCGCAGCTGCACGTCGGTAAAGACGTAGCGCTCGCGCATGGATTCCTGAGCAAACATGACGTCCTCTGGCTTGCAGGAGTAAGGATAGAGCGCCACCATCGCCAGCATGCAGCCGACTTTCATCTCCGGGTTAATGCGGCGTGCGGCTTTCACCGCCAGCGCGCTGGCCACGAACTGGTGGTGCAGCACCTGGTACATGGTCTCTTCCGGGTTGTCGTGCTCGGTATAGACCACGCCAGAGCAGCAGTAGCCGAACAGCGGCGCACGCCAGTTGCGCTGGTTGTTGATTTCGTTGAAGGTCATCCAGTATTTGACCTTATTTTTGTAGCGCTCAAATACCACTTCCGAGAAGCGCACAAAGAAATCGACCACTTTACGGTTGGTCCATCCGCCATATTCCTGAACGAGATGCAGCGGCATTTCAAAGTGGGAGAGGGTGATCACCGGCTCGATGTTGTACTTCAGCAGTTCATCGAACATGTCGTCGTAAAACTTCAGCCCCTCTTCGTTTGGCTGAGTTTCGTCGCCTTTCGGGAAGATGCGCGTCCAGGCGATGGAGGTACGGAAACATTTGAAGCCCATCTCGGCAAACAGCTTAATGTCTTCTTTGTAATGGCCATAGAAGTCGACGGCTTCGTGGTTCGGGTAATATTTGCCTTCAATCACTTCCTGCGTGATTTCACGCGGAACGCCGTGTGCGCCGCCGGTGAGCACGTCGCAGATGCTTGGCCCTTTGCCGCCTTTGTTCCAGCCGCCTTCAACCTGGTGCGCCGCCACCGCGCCGCCCCATAAAAAATCTTTCGGTAAGGTGAGTTTTTTCATCTTTGCTATTCTCAATTCAGGACTTATTGATTTCGAGTCTAGCAAAGCGGAATTAAATGTCACGATATAACAATTTGTGGAAATTGTAATTTGTCACATCAAAAAAACAGGATGTTTTATTCTGTTAGTTTCTTCGCCAGTTTTCGGCCTAATGATTCCAGAATATAGATGACGGGAATTTGCGTGGTGATATCGTAAACGCCGCCAATACGCGTTTGCGGGACATGCCAGGAGAGGTTAAAGTCCGCCAGCTTTGCGAGACGAGAATGTTCATGGCTGGTGACGGAGAGCACCTTGCAGTGGTGCAGGCTGAACTGGCTGGCGAAGCGCAGGATCTCCTCGGTTTCGCCGGAGACGGAGAGTACAATGGCCAGCGCATTTTTAGCCATGTCGTTAGTGACCGGGAAATAAGGATCGTCGATATGGTTACTGAATTTGCCGATATTTGAAAAGAAACGTGCGCCATATTTTGCCAGCGATCCGGAGGTGCCCGCACCGACAAAAATAATTCGTTCAGATGATAAAATAATATCGACGGCTTTATCTAATAGCGCATCAAACTCTTCGTTATTTACGCTTTTAAAGAAGCTGATAATTTCACTGGCACCAAAATTCGCCTGCTGCGGCTCGTTCTGCTCCAGATAGAGTTTAAAGCGCACCCGAAATTCCGAGTAACCATCGCAGTTGAGCTTGCGGCAGAAGCGCAGGATAGTGGTAGTGGAAACGCCCACCGCATCCGCCAGCTCGCGGATGGTCATGTACATCACTTTATCGCGGTTCTTAATGACATAGTTGTAGACCATCATTTCCAGATTGTTGAGGCTGGCAATGGCGGAATGGCTGAACATACTCACAATGGCTAAACTCGCTGTCGGACGCTATTCCTGAAGCATACCATGATGACGAAGGGCGGGAGACGGATTTATCTCCTTGATTACTCAGGTGTTAATAAAATCATTTACACCTGTGCGGTGGATTGCTTTTGCATTGTACTGATTTATAAGAATAAATCTTGATTATGGATTTATTTTAGCTAACAGGTGTTCACTGGAATCATTCTCAGTTAGCATAGACTGGCGATGAATAATCATCTTTTGTTTTCCCGGAGTTAAGTATGGTGAGCAGACCATTAATCGCACAGGGATATTCGCTGGCTGAGGAAGTAGCCAACAGTATAAGCCATGGCATTGGCCTGGTTTTTGGGATTGTCGGCTTAGTGTTATTGCTGGTACAGGCAGTGGATACCAACGCCAGCGCGATGGCCATTACCAGCTACAGCCTGTATGGCGGGAGTATGATCCTGCTTTTCCTTGCCTCAACGCTGTATCACGCGATTCCGCATCAACGGGCGAAGATATGGCTCAAGAAATTTGACCACTGCGCTATCTATCTTCTTATTGCGGGTACCTATACGCCGTTTTTGCTGGTGGGGCTCAACTCACCGCTGTCGCGTGGCCTGATGATTGTGATCTGGAGCCTGGCGCTACTGGGGATCTTGTTTAAGCTGACCATTGCGCACCGGTTTAAAGTGTTGTCGCTGGTTACCTATCTGACAATGGGCTGGCTGTCGCTGATTGTGGTGTATCAGTTAGCCATTAAGCTGGCGGTGGGGGGCGTGACGCTTCTGGCGGTGGGCGGTGTGGTCTACTCGCTGGGCGTGATTTTCTACGTCTGCAAGCGTATTCCGTACAACCATGCCATCTGGCACGGCTTTGTGCTGGGCGGCAGCGTGTGTCACTTCCTGGCAATTTATCTGTATGTTGGGCAGGTGTAGTTTTTTTGTAAGGTGCGGTCTGATGCCCTCACCCCGACCCTCTCCCACAGGGAGAGGGTGAATATCAACACCGGGCGATACAGCATCAATCTTCCAGTGAATACGGCAGCGGCTCAATGCTGAGCGTGTTTGCATCATCACGCACGCGGAACACGCTGTCGGGCTCCATATCATTATTCATGACAACCTGCACCAGCAGGCGGCCATCATCGAGCTGGACGGCGGCTAACACGGTGCCGGTACGGCGCCAGTTTTCGCCCATCTTCATTTCAAGATCTTCACCCGCTTCCGGCACACGGCTGGCGTGACCAGCCAGCGTCCACAGGGCGCGTTTGTTCGCGCCGCGGAATTTCGCACGCGCCACCATTTCCTGACCGGTGTAGCAGCCCTTCTTAAAGCTGATACCACCCAGCGCCTGGATGTTTGTCGCCTGCGGGATAAACTGCGCGCTGTTTGCCGCGTCAATGACCGGCAGGCCCGCTTCGATGTTCAGCGCCAGCCACTGCTGGCTGTTGTTGAGCTGTGCCTCACCGCGCAGGGCGTCAGTGACGCGTTCCGCCGTTGCTTCGTCGGTTACCAGCAGGAAGCGCTCCGCCGGGTGTTCGAACCACAGAATGGAGGTTGCTCCCTCGCTGACCAGCTGTTTTTCAGCATCCGGTAGCTCGGCAAACAGGTTTTTCAGCGCTGCACGCGCCTGGAAACCCGCGACCCCCAGCAGAACGTGTTCATCGTCCGGGGCGATGGTGACTTTAGAAAAGACCGCGTATTTTTTTAGCTCTTTAAGCTGGGCGTCACGCAGGCTGCGGCGCTCAATAAAGGCGAATCCGTCCTGACGGCGGAACAGACGCAGGTTGCTCCACATTTTGCCTTTTGGATCGCAATGCGCGGCCAGCAGATGCTGGTGCTCAGTCAACTGCGCCACGTCCGCCGTGACCTGGCCTTGCAGGTATTTTTCACTGTCCGCACCGGTCAGTGTCGCCAGTGCCCAGTCATCAAGAGTAATCAGCGTCAGCGGCAGACGCGCAGAGGCGGCGGGCTGGCGAGGAGAAAATGGTGTAAATGCCATAGTGATGTCCTGAATTGCTTAACGCTTTGATAATACCTAATGGTAAAAGAGACTGTATTCAATGCAAGCGCTTTCAGCAGGCCATTCGTGCCATTACGCGGTTATGCGTGGCGCTACGCAAAATAGTGTAATCCGCTGTCTTTATAAGGATTATTCAGGAAGCCTGCTCGAGGTTCGCAATATTCCAGTAAAGAAACGGTCAAAAACACGTTACACTAGCAGGTGTTCCCGGAGAGCAATAATGAATACCGAACGGGATACCGACTGTGCCAAACGTATTGCAGGAAACAGAACATGGATATTAACAACAAGGCCCGTATTCACTGGGCGTGCCGTCGCGGCATGCGTGAACTTGATATCTCCATCATGCCTTTTTTCGAGTATGAGTACGACAGCTTAAGCGATGACGATAAGCGCCTGTTTGTCCGTCTGCTTGAGTCTGACGATCCGGATTTATTCAACTGGCTGATGAATCACGGCAAGCCCGCCGACACCGAGTTGCAACGGATGGTGCAATTAATTCAAACACGGAATCAGGAACGTGGTCCTGTGGCAATCTGATCTTCGCGTCTCGTGGCGCTCACAGTGGATGTCCTTACTGCTCCACGGTCTGGTCGCGGCAATGGTGTTATTGGTGCCGTGGCCGCTAAGCTATACCCCTCTGTGGCTGCTTTTGCTGTCGTTTGTAGTGTTTGATAGCGTGCGCAGCCAGCGTCGAATCAACGCCCGTCAGGGTGAAATTAAGCTGCTGATGGATTCTCGCCTGCGCTGGCAGGGAAAAGAGTGGGAGATGATGGGGACGCCGTGGATGCTTAACACCGGGATGATGCTACGGCTGCGTCGGGTCGAGGACAACCGTCGCCAGCACCTGTGGCTGGCCGCAGACAGTATGGATCCCGCGGAGTGGCGGGATCTGCGCCGGCTAATCGTGCAACAGCCGACGCAGGAATAAATCAGCTAAACTGCTCGGCCATCTCACCCAGAATTTGTTCGCACCAGGTCTGGAGGCGCTCGTCGCTGAGATCGTACTGGTTGGTTTCATCCAGCGCGAGCCCGACAAACAGCTGGCCGTCGGCAATGACGGGTTTTGGGCTGGTGAACTCATAGCCTTCCGTAGGCCAGTAGCCGATAAACGTCGCGCCCTTTGGCGCCAGTTTGTCATGCAGCATGCCGAGCGCGTCGAGGAACCACTCCCCGTAGCCCAACTGGTCGCCCATGCCATACATCGCAATGATTTTGCCTTCAAAATTGACTGAATCGAGCTGATCCCAGATGGCTTCCCAGTCTTCCTGAATCTCACCAAAGTCCCAGGTAGGGATACCCAGAATCAGCACATCGTACTGCTCCATCAAGGCAACCGCGTCATCTTTCAGGTTATGCAACGTCACCAGTTCCGGGCCAATGATGTCACGAATTTTCTCCGCCGCCATTTCGGTGTAGCAGGTGCTGGAACCATAGAACAGACCAATATTCATCGCGTAACTATCTCAATTCTTGCTATGACTTTGCGCGTAGTGTACCAGAAACCGATGGCAATCAGGCATAATGGCCAGATTGCAGAACCAAAGGGGCTGATGTGGAAAAGGATCTCGCACTCATCGAACAGTTTCTCGACGCGCTGTGGCTGGAGAAAAACCTCGCTGAAAATACGCTCAGCGCCTATCGTCGGGATCTCACGCTGCTGGTCGAGTGGCTGGCGCATCGGGGGCTGACGCTTGAAAGCGCGCAAAGCGATGACCTGCAAGGGTTGCTGGCTGAGCGGATGGAAGGGGGGTACAAAGCCACCAGCTCCGCGCGTCTGCTGAGCGCCATGCGCCGCCTGTTCCAGCACCTGTACCGCGAGAAGATCCGCGCGGATGACCCCAGCGCACTGCTGGCATCGCCTAAACTGCCTCAGCGGCTGCCAAAAGATCTCAGCGAAGCACAAGTTGAGAGATTATTACAGTCGCCCGCAGTTGACCTTCCGCTGGAGTTACGCGATAAAGCCATGCTTGAACTATTGTATGCCACGGGCTTGCGCGTTTCCGAGCTGGTGGGCCTGACGATGAGCGATATCAGCCTGCGTCAGGGCGTGGTGCGCGTTATCGGTAAAGGGAACAAAGAAAGGCTGGTGCCGCTGGGTGAAGAGGCGGTCTACTGGCTGGAGACGTATCTGGAACACGGGCGTCCGTGGCTGCTGAACGGCGTCTCCATAGATGTATTGTTCCCGAGCCAGCGCGCGCAGCAGATGACGCGACAAACGTTCTGGCATCGCATTAAACATTACGCCACACTGGCGGGTATTGACAGTGAGAAGCTGTCGCCGCACGTTTTGCGTCACGCCTTCGCGACGCATCTGTTAAACCACGGCGCTGATTTACGCGTGGTGCAGATGTTGCTTGGACACAGCGATCTTTCAACGACGCAAATATACACCCATGTCGCGACGGAACGCCTGCGGCAGCTACACCAACAGCACCACCCTCGCGCGTGAGTGCCGACGAATTGTTACAGGAACATATATGAAAAAGTCTTTAGCGCTGTTCACCCTGCTGGCAGCTTCGGTTTCCGGTTTTGCCCATGCGGATGATGCCGCCATTAAACAGTCTCTGACGAAACTCGGCGTCGCCAGCAGCGAGATCCAGCCAGCGCCGGTGGCTGGCATGAAAACGGTGCTGACCAACAGCGGCGTGCTGTACGTGACCGAAGACGGTAAGCACATCATTCAGGGACCCATGTACGACGTGAGCGGCGCGCAGCCGGTGAACGTCACCAACCAGCTGCTGATGAAAAACCTGAACGCGCTCGAAAAAGAGATGATTGTCTACAAAGCGGCGCAGGAAAAGCACGTTATTACCGTCTTCACCGACATCACCTGCGGCTACTGCCACAAGCTGCATGAAGAGATGAAAGACTACAACGCGCTGGGCATTACCGTGCGTTACCTGGCTTTCCCACGTGCTGGCGTGCAGAGCCAGCCTGAGCAGGATATGAAAGCGATCTGGTGTGCGAAAGACCGCAACAAGGCCTTTGATGACGCGATGAACGGCAAAGGCGTGAAGCCCGCGTCCTGCGATATCGACATCGCTAACCATTACGCGCTGGGCGTACAGTTTGGCGTGAGCGGTACGCCAGCCATTGTGCTGAGTAACGGCTATGTGGTGCCGGGCTACCAGGGGCCAAAAGAGATGAAAGCGTTCCTCGACGAGCACCAGAAACAGATGGGTGGTAAATAATTCGCGTGAAAGCCCCGATAAAACTGCGCCGCCGCGATGCGGGTGAAACCGCGGATTTACCAGACACGCTTCCGCTGCTGCTAAAGCGGCTGTACGCCAGCCGTGGCGTGCGTACGGCAAGCGATCTTGAGCGCAGCGTCAAAGGCATGCTGCCCTGGCAAGCGCTGAGTGGCATCGAACAAGCGACTGAAATGCTCTACAACGCGTTCCGGGAAGGCACGCGGATTGTCGTGGTGGGCGATTTCGATGCCGACGGCGCAACCAGTACCGCGCTGAGCGTACTCAGCCTGCGTGCGCTGGGCTGCGATAACGTGGCTTACCTGGTGCCGAACCGGTTTGAAGACGGCTACGGCCTCAGCCCGGAAGTGGTCGATCAGGCCCATGCCCGTGGCGCACAGATGATCATGACCGTGGATAACGGGATCTCTTCTCATGCGGGGGTCGATCATGCCCATGCGCTGGGGATCCCGGTACTGGTCACCGATCACCACCTGCCAGGCGAAACTCTGCCTGCCGCCGAAGCCATCATTAACCCGAACCTGCGCGACTGCGATTTCCCGTCGAAATCGCTGGCCGGAGTAGGGGTGGCGTTTTATCTGATGCTGGCGTTACGCACGTTGCTGCGTGATAAGGGCTGGTTCGAATCGCGCGGGATTGCCGTGCCGAACCTCGCGGAGTATCTCGATCTGGTGGCGCTGGGAACCGTGGCGGACGTGGTGCCGCTCGATACCAATAACCGTATTCTCACCTGGCAGGGCTTAAGCCGCATTCGGGCAGGTAAATGCCGTCCGGGGATTAAGGCGCTGCTGGAAATTGCCAACCGCGATCCGCTGAAGCTCGCGGCAAGCGATTTGGGTTTTGCCCTCGGCCCGCGCCTGAACGCGGCGGGGCGGCTGGACGATATGTCGGTTGGCGTCGCGCTGCTGCTGTGTGACAACATCGGCGAAGCGCGCGTGCTGGCCAGTGAGCTGGACGCACTCAACCAGACCCGTAAAGAGATTGAGCAGGGGATGCAGGCCGAAGCACTGACCCTTTGCGAAAAGCTGGAGCGCAGCGGTGACACCCTGCCGGGCGGGCTGGCGATGTATCACCCCGAATGGCACCAGGGCGTGGTGGGCATTCTGGCGTCGCGTATTAAAGAGCGTTTCCACCGCCCGGTGATCGCGTTCGCCCCCGCCGGGGACGGCACGCTGAAAGGCTCCGGTCGTTCCATTCAGGGGCTGCATATGCGCGATGCGCTGGAGCGTCTGGATACGCTGCATCCGAACCTGATGATTAAGTTCGGCGGTCACGCGATGGCGGCAGGCCTGTCGCTGGAAGAGGCGAAGTTCGACGAGTTCCAGCGTCTCTTTGGCGAACTGGTCACCGAGTGGATCGATCCGGCTCTGTTGCAGGGTGAAGTGGTTTCTGACGGTGAGCTTTCACCGGCTGAAATGACCATGGAGGTGGCGCAGATGCTGCGCGATGCCGGCCCGTGGGGGCAGATGTTTCCGGAGCCGCTTTTCGACGGACGTTTTCGTTTGTTGCAACAGCGCATCGTGGGCGAACGCCATCTCAAAGTGATGGTGGAACCGGTCGGCGGCGGACCGCTGCTCGACGGCATCGCCTTTAACGTTGATACCTCCATCTGGCCGGACAACGGCGTGCGCGAGGTTGAGCTGGCCTATAAGCTGGATATTAACGAGTTCCGTGGTAACCGCTCCCTTCAGCTCATCATCGACAATATCTGGCCAATTTAGCGTCAGTAATCTCTATAAAAAAGGGCGTGGATTCGGTACAATCCCGCTCTTATCACCGCATTTTGACAAGCTCATAAAAGAAAACAGACCATGTTTGAAATTAATCCGGTAAAAAACCGCATTCAGGACCTCACGGAGCGCTCTGACGTTCTTAGGGGGTATCTTTGACTACGATGCCAAGAAAGAGCGTCTCGAAGAAGTAAACGCCGAGCTGGAACAGCCGGACGTCTGGAACGAACCTGAGCGCGCGCAGGCGCTGGGTAAAGAGCGTTCTTCCCTCGAAGCCATCGTAGATACGCTGGATCAAATGGCGCAGGGTCTGGAAGATGTTTCTGGGCTGCTGGAGCTGGCTGTCGAAGCCGACGACGAAGAAACCTTTAACGAAGCCGTGGCAGAGCTCGACGTGCTGGAAGAGAAGCTGGCGCAGCTGGAATTCCGTCGCATGTTCTCCGGCGAATACGATAGCGCTGACTGCTATCTCGATATTCAGGCAGGTTCTGGCGGTACCGAAGCACAGGACTGGGCGAGCATGCTGATGCGCATGTACCTGCGCTGGGCGGAAGCGCGCGGTTTCAAAACCGAGATTATCGAAGAATCCGAAGGTGAAGTGGCGGGTATTAAATCCGTCACCATCAAGATTATTGGCGATTACGCCTACGGCTGGCTACGTACTGAAACCGGCGTTCACCGCCTGGTGCGTAAGAGCCCGTTCGATTCCGGCGGCCGTCGTCACACCTCCTTCAGCTCCGCGTTTGTCTACCCGGAAGTGGATGAAGATATCGATATCGACATCAACCCGGCGGACCTGCGTATCGACGTTTACCGCGCATCCGGCGCGGGTGGTCAGCACGTTAACCGTACGGAATCTGCGGTGCGTATTACCCACATTCCAACCGGGCTGGTAACACAGTGCCAGAACGACCGTTCCCAGCATAAGAACAAAGACCAGGCCATGAAGCAGATGAAAGCGAAGCTTTATGAGCTGGAGATGCAGAAGAAAAATGCTGAGAAGCAGGCGATGGAAGACAACAAGTCCGATATCGGCTGGGGCAGCCAGATCCGTTCTTACGTCCTTGATGACTCCCGCATCAAAGACCTGCGCACCGGGGTTGAAACCCGTAACACGCAGGCGGTGCTGGACGGCAGCCTGGACCAATTTATCGAAGCAAGTTTGAAAGCAGGGTTATGAGGAACCAACATGTCTGAACAACAAGCACAGGGCGCTGACGCGGTAGTCGATCTTAACAACGAACTGAAAACCCGCCGCGAGAAGCTGGCAGCGCTGCGCGAGCAGGGCGTGCCGTTCCCGAACGATTTTCGTCGTGACCACACCTCAGACCAACTGCACGCAGACTTCGACGGTAAAGAGAACGAAGAGCTGGAAGCGCTGAACGTTGAAGTGTCCGTGGCGGGCCGCATGATGACCCGTCGTATCATGGGTAAAGCGTCCTTCGTGACCTTACAGGACGTTGGCGGCCGCATTCAGCTGTACGTCTCTCGTGACGACCTGCCGGAAGGCATCTACAACGAGCAGTTCAAGAAGTGGGACCTGGGCGACATCCTGGGCGCGAAAGGTAAACTGTTCAAAACCAAGACCGGTGAACTGTCTATCCACTGCACCGAGCTGCGTCTGCTGACAAAAGCCCTGCGCCCGCTGCCGGACAAGTTCCACGGTTTGCAGGATCAGGAAGCGCGCTATCGTCAGCGTTACCTGGATCTCATCTCTAACGATGAATCCCGTAAGACCTTCAAAATTCGCTCCCAGATCATGGCCGGCATTCGCCAGTTCATGGTTAACCGCGACTTTATGGAAGTAGAAACCCCGATGATGCAGGTGATCCCAGGTGGAGCCTCCGCTCGTCCGTTCATCACCCATCACAACGCCCTGGACCTGGACATGTACCTGCGTATCGCGCCGGAACTGTACCTGAAGCGTCTGGTGGTCGGCGGTTTTGACCGCGTGTTTGAGATCAACCGTAACTTCCGTAACGAAGGTATCTCCGTACGTCATAACCCAGAGTTCACCATGATGGAACTCTATATGGCCTATGCGGATTACAAAGATCTGATCGAGCTGACCGAATCCCTGTTCCGCACCCTGGCGCAGGACATTCTGGGCACCACCCAGGTACCTTACGGTGAAGAGGTGTTCGACTTCGGCAAGCCGTTCGAAAAACTGACCATGCGCGAAGCGATCAAGAAATACCGTCCTGAAACCAATATGGCGGATCTGGATAACTTCGACTCTGCGAAAGCGATCGCTGAAAGCATCGGTATTAAGGTTGAGAAGAGCTGGGGTCTGGGCCGTATCGTGACCGAGATCTTCGAAGAAGTGGCCGAAGCGCACCTGATTCAGCCTACCTTCGTCACCGAATACCCGGCGGAAGTGTCTCCGCTGGCGCGTCGTAATGACGAGAACCCGGAAATCACTGACCGCTTCGAATTCTTCATCGGGGGCCGCGAAATCGGTAACGGCTTTAGCGAGCTGAACGATGCAGAAGATCAGGCGCAGCGCTTCCAGGATCAGGTTAACGCGAAAGCGGCAGGCGATGACGAAGCGATGTTCTTCGACGAAGACTACGTGACCGCGCTGGAGCACGGCCTGCCGCCGACGGCTGGCCTGGGTATTGGTATCGACCGTATGGTGATGCTGTTCACCAACAGCCACACCATTCGCGACGTGATCCTGTTCCCGGCGATGCGTCCGGTGAAATAAGCCGTTAAGACGTAAAAAAAGCCCCGTGCGTTTATCGCCGGGGCTTTTTTATTGCGCCGCGAAGGCGCTGAGTTTTTCACGCGCAGTGTTCGCTTCTTGCACCATCCACGGGCTAAATGCCCACGGTGTGGCGTCCAGCGCGCGGAATAGCGCGTCCAGCTCCACCCACTGATACTCCATCACTTCATCGTCATTGATTGCGAGGGTATTCGTTACGCGGGCGGCATAGACCGGGCAGATTTCGTTTTCAACGATCCCTGACGGGTCGGCTTCACGGTAGCGGAACTCCGGGGCAATGGGGGTGATGTCTGTGATTTCGGCGCCGACTTCAAAGCGGCAGCGGCGGATAATCGCCTGCTCTGTCGCTTCGTCGGCCTGTGGATGACCACAAACGGAGTTGGTCCATACGCCGGGCCAGGCTTTTTTACTTAAGGCGCGACGGGTGATCAGACATTCTCCGTTAGCGTTAAACAGCCATGAAGAGAAGGCCAGGTGTAGCGGGGTGTGTGACGTGTGCGCGGCGTACTTCTCCTGAGTGCCAATCACTTTTCCCTGGTCATTTACCAAAATAACGTGTTCTTGAATACTCATTGATGCTCCAGTGCCAAAATGCTTAATGGTTCAGCACCATCAGCGGAATTATTATACTGCATTCTTATGCGAACGGTTTGGCCCACAGAGCGGAAAAGGGCATGACCCGCATCAGTTTGGGCTGCTATCATAGTGCGCCATTCACGCTGACCGAGGAGCTGTTTTGTTTGCAGGAAGCCTGACGAGAAACCCGATCATTGCCGTTTTCTGCCTAACGCTGACGCTACTTGTAGCAGGATGCTCGGGGAGTAAATCTTCGGATATGGGCAGTTATTCCGGTGCAGTCTATACCGTTAAGCGCGGGGACACGCTCTACCGCATCTCACGCGCCACGGGAACCAGCGTGAAGGAGCTGGCGCGCCTGAATAATATCTCTCCACCGTATACTATTGAGGTAGGGCAGAAGCTCAAGGTTAACGGCGGTTCCTCCTCAGGGAAAAAGTCCTCAACGCGTAAAACAGCCAAAGTCACGCCATCCTATCAGGTGCCTAAATCATCCTGGCCGCCGGTCGGTCAGCGCTGCTGGATCTGGCCTGCAAGCGGAAAAGTGGTTGCGCCGTACTCGCTCTCGGAAGGTGGCAATAAAGGTATTGATATCGCTGCCGCACGCGGCACGCCGGTTTACGCTTCAGGGGCCGGGAAGGTGGTCTATGTCGGTAACCAGCTTCGTGGATACGGTAACCTGATCATGATTAAGCATGGTGAGGACTACATTACGGCGTATGCGCATAACGACACGATGCTGGTCAATAACGGGCAGAACGTGAAGGCGGGGCAGAAGATTGCGACCATGGGCAGTACCGGGACGGATACGGTGAAGCTGCACTTCCAGATCCGCTATAAGGCCACAGCCATCGATCCGCAGCGTTATCTTCCGGCGCAGGGCAGTAAGCCGAAGTGCTAAGTGATTATTTAATCGCCACTTAGTGGGGTAAAGGCTTGTATGAAGAGGCGTAAGGTCTATAATGCCTTACGCACCTCAAAGCGGGCGTAGTTCAATGGTAGAACGAGAGCTTCCCAAGCTCTATACGAGGGTTCGATTCCCTTCGCCCGCTCCAAACTCAAGTCTCCTGAAGTCTACCAAACTCAATTTTTCCTTGATAAATCAGCAGTTATAGCATTCTATTAGTCTATTGAACTCAATTGTACTCCCCCAGGGTCAAGCTCAATGTGGGGGTATGGATGGGGGTATAATTGTACCCCCTGCTGAGAGGTACCCCCAATGAAGCTGACAGCTCGTCAGGTTGAAACTGCAAAACCTAAAGATAAGCCCTACAAACTCGCTGATGGTGGTGGTCTTTACCTGCTGGTTAATCCCAACGGTAAAAGATACTGGCGTCTCAAATACCGTTCGCTAGGTAAAGAGAAGCTGCTCGCTATTGGCGTTTACCCCGATGTTTCTTTAGCTGAAGCCAGAAATAAGCGTGAGGATGCAAAAAGGACATTAGCGGCTGGCAACGATCCTTCTCTTGAACGGAAAATTGAGAAACTTAGTCGTCAACAAGATGCAGAAAACTCTTTTGAGGCTATCACGCGGGAGTGGTATCAGCGTCGCTATGACCGCTGGTCTGTCTCCTACCGCGAAGAAATGCTGAGAACCTTTGAAAAGGATGTGTTCCCTTATATCGGTCACCGGCCAATCAAAGATATCAAGCCGATGGAGCTGCTTGCTGTTCTTTCAAAAATAGAAGCACGAGGAGCAACTGAGAAGGTCCGTAAGGTTCGCCAGCGTTGTGGAGAAGTCTGGAAGTATGCCGTTGTGACTGGCAGGGCCGAGTACAATCCAGCACCAGATCTAGCCAGCGCCGTGACTCCTCATGAGAAAGAGCACTATGCTTTTTTAACCCAGGATGAATTGCCAGAGTTTCTTCGGACTCTGAACACCTATGCCGGTAGTGTGCTTGTTAAGATTGCGATGCAATTACTTATTCTGACAGGAGTAAGGCCTGGGGAGTTGAGGCAAGCGGAGTGGCAGGAATTTGATTTTGAGCGGAAGGTTTGGAACGTGCCAGCAGAGCGAATGAAAATGCGCCGACCTCATCTGGTTCCGTTATCAAGCCAGGCAATTGACCTGCTTAATCAGCTTAAACCCATGACTGGAGCAGGAACGTTGCTGTTCCCAGGACGTAATAATCCTAAGAAACCGATGAGTGATATGGCATTAACTGTGTTGGTAAGGCGTATCGGCTATGCCGGGCGCGTTACAGGGCATGGATTCCGCCACACGATGAGTACCATTTTGCATGAGCAGGGATTCAACTCGGCCTGGATTGAGTTACAGCTGGCTCACGTCGATAAGAACTCAATTCGTGGGACGTATAACCATGCTCAATATTTGGAAGGTCGGCGGGAGATGATGCAGTGGTATGGAGATTTCATCGGTCAAGCAGGCAAATCCGGATCATCGCTAGCTTATGCAGCTATTAGCTTGACTGCTGAATTAGAGTGAGAAGGGGCAAGTTGAGCCTCTTCGCTGAGAAGAGGCTCAACGTGAACCTATTTTTTTGGGAGTTAATACTTTTTGCAATTTTTTTTTCGTGCCGTTGGATGTAAAGATCTGCGGGGGTTAGGGAAGAAAATCATGCTATGTTAGTCTTTGAGGAGTGAGTCAAAATGTTATAACTTTTTCAAAGAGGCGTTACATCGTGAAAGTCGTTTTTAATGTTAATGGTAAAAAAGTTCCGCTCAAATCTCTGCAATATATAAGTAAAGCAAATCAACTCGAAGTTATGCGGAATTGGTTTTTTGAGAATTTTGAAGATCCCGCGAACTCTTGCCCGTATGAATCCCGTGAAGGCGGGTATGCTTACATTTATGGGGGCCCATACGAAGCAAGTGAAGAGTTGCAAGCGATGTTTGAAGGACACGTGAAATTTGATTATATCCAAGAATTAGTCAATGAATTACAAGAACAGTGCTATGAATGGTCTGGTAATTCAAATAATATTAATGATTGGTACGATGAAGACTTGTATGATGCTGTTACATCTTCTGAACATCCTTTTTCTAAGTTCGTTGAAAGCATTGATGGAATAAAATTGCTGTCTAAAGGCGAATTTAAAGATAAACAAAAAGATCATCTGCTTAGCATCCTATATATTAATGTCATTACAGCCCTGGAAACACTTTATGTTGAGTTATTTATTAACTCTATAGATAAAAACGACTCATATCTTGCTGACTTTATAGAAAAAGGTAAGACGGAATTTAAGGTAAATAAAGAAATATTGGCTTTGCCATTCAAAGGAGAAACTATTGAAAACATGAGGGCGCAATTAATTAAGGTAATTAAAGAGCATTTGATTAGTGCAAGTTGGCATAGTACAAACAAAGTTGTAGGACGTTATAAAGCTACATTTGATATAAAAGTACATAAAGAGTGGCCAATAGATGCGATCGAAATAGCAACTCAAAAGCGTAATCATTTAGTCCATCGTGGCGGGAAAGATAAAGAAGGTAATTCGGTAGTGATTACTGAACAGGATTTAGAAATGTTGCTGGATCACGCACAATCTCTTGGAGAAAAATTGTTTGATAGCCTTGAGGTGGCATTACAGAAAAAAGATGAGAGTGAATTTTGAGTCTCGGGGTAGGTTGATAGTGCTACCGATAACGAGCAAGCAAATGATACTCGGCAGGCAGTGCCTGCCGGAGGATTACTTTTTACTTCCAAATTGAATGCCGAGAAGTTTATTCTCTGCTTTATCGCCACGTAGAGTAAGAACAATTTTTGATTTCAGTTCTAACATTTCGATTTCAGATAAAGTTGTTTCCATAGCATTAAAGTTTTCAGTGTTTAAAGATGCTATATATTGCTTTCCGCTTCGTTTTAATGACTGATTGACAAATGAGAACCATCTTGCGCGAACACCGGGATCTATATCAGCAAAAAGACGGTTATCATGCCATAGCATATCCATGGCATGGTTTTCACCACATGTAAATACTAACCAGTCAAAGCATAATATCCTAGCATCATTGATCCCATCCGAATCATCACCCTCGATTTGGATGCTTAGATCATAACGAATTTTGTTGTCACCAGTATTAACATCCAAAACTATTCCTGCTGGTACCCTTGGGTACATTATTTCTGCGAGCTCAGCAAAAATTTTATCGTATTCTGAAAGAGGATTTGTAGAAGCATAGTTTACCGCTAATCTGTCTTGTTCAACTTTTCGTTCTCTTAGATTTTGAGCTTTCTGTTGAAGATTAATAGAAAAATTTAAATAATCATGTAACCTTTCTTTTTCTTCTTTAAATTCAGCTAGTTGTCTAGCTATGACTGCGTATTCATCAAATGCTTTCTTGCCTTGCAGGGATTCCAAATATGAATCACGTAATGCTGAAATATCCTTAATGTCAATTTTAAGAGATTCAATTTCTAACAAAAGTTTTACTTTATCATTTTCAAGTCTTTTCTTTCTGTTAAAAGATAATGATTTGTGAAAATTTTCAACTGACTCAAAATGGGCCAATGTTTCTGGCTTGAAAATCTCTTGTAAGCCATTGTACAGTTCAAGAAGCTCTTCTCTTGAAATGTCAGGGTGTTCTAATAAAGTTTTTTCTATATTATTTACTTTAAATTCAGCTATATTTTTGTTTTTTTCAACTTCTCGTAATTTTATAGTTAAACTGTTTGTTTCATTCTCAATAGCTCTGTATTGCTCGTGAACTTGAAATGCATTCAGTTCATCCTGCAGTCTTGGGATCTCTCTTTCTAGCCACTCATAGCGTACTTTAGGTTGAGAGCCTGCTCTAAACATGTCTTTTAGAATATCATCGTCTTGCCAATTTTTTAGAGATTGACTTACTTTATCCAGCTCTTGCTTATTATTTCTTTTAGATAATATTAAATTATGATCTATACCGAGAAGAAATGCGGTACGAAGCAATGCTTCAAAGTCTTGCTCCTTTTTTGTCCTAGTTGGACTGATGCAGTCATCTCTGGTATATCGCGAAAAACGCTTAAATAAAGATCTGAATGATAAATACGGAATGTTATTCTCAAGATTAAATATTCCTATTTTATCTAATAAATCTTTAAATGCTTTTAAAGATATTGTTTTGTCATTTAATAATAATTTTTTTCCATTGCCCGTTCTAGATATTAAGTACTCAACTCCATTATGAGAAAAAAGTAAAGAGAACCACCAATCTGGAACTGCTGAAGTTAATTTTTTATCAGCATTAGCTCCTAAACAATGTTGAATGAGACCGAGAATAAGTGTCTTACCGACTCCGTTACTACTGCCTTCTTTTTCTTTAGAGCTATCACCAATGATCAACGTTAGTCCTGTATCATTGAAATGCACTGGATGAAAAGTTGGCTGATCGCAAGTTAAGCGAATTAACTTCATTTAACTTTCCTTATTTTTTAATTTGTCATCATTGCAACAGATTGGCATTATTCTGTTTTCATTATCTAGCGTTATTTCTTTGATGCAAAAAAGAATGTCTACGGCAAGTATAAATTGTGTAAAAGAGGGCGTGATTATCGTTGATTTATTTTTCCGCTCTATTTTTGTCCATAGTTCTTCTATGGATACCGGTCCATCAATTAACGAACGGATGTATCCTGCAATCGCAATTAGGGAGTTACTAAACCTAACATGCTTATGTGGCAGAAGCATTGCTTGGATGTTCATAAGCATCACATGTCTCAAAATATTTAGCTAAAATTAACTCTGCTGCAAATCGATAACTCGCGACCGCACTTGTGGGAACTTGCGGGGGAAGGAGTTTATCTATCATCCAAGTATATCTTAAATCTGCATAATTGTGGTTATCTTCAGTTATCGCCAATTTACTTTTTGCATAAGTATCTCTAACTTCTTGAGCTATAGTTTGTTCAAGACCACTATCAACAGAATCTAAAAATTCATTTATCAAATATAGTTGATAGCTAAAAGATTCCAGCCTGCTTTTTATTGGTTTTGTAATACCATTTATTTTTATTTTATCTTCGAAGTCCGGGGCTGTTTCACTTAAAAAATTCATGGGTGAAGAAGATTTTTGTGCTAAAAAAGTCAATACTTCGCCAACAGCTCGAGTATCTGTAAAGTCTAAATCAACCTCAGGAATGAAACCTACAATATCTTGCTTTTCACCCTCGGATAATGACATAAACTTTTGAAGTAGCTCCATCCCACCCATTGCACCTGCGTGATTAAGACTTTTACTGATTGCAAGTGTATTTAATGAAAGTCCAACAGGTGCTGGAATACCCTTGAAATAATCATTCATTACAAAAGTATATTTTGATACTTTCCCCCATTTGGCGACTAATTTATCAAAGTCGCCAATCGATTTATTAACAGCTTCTAGCTCTTTGGTTTGATTTGAAGGTTTAGGTCCATAAACTTGGAAGTAATGAGCCTCATGAGCAATCCACCCATCATTCCCGCCATCTCCCCAGTTTCCCCAAGGGGAAACAGCTTGAAAGCCAGGAGTCGCGTATTGCATAACCTTCGAAAAAAGCGCCTGAAAACTGTCTCCCATACATTCATGTACTTTTAACCGAAAGAACTGTCTGTAGAGGTAATCTTGCTGTGTCGAACTCATTTTCCTCTCATCCATGATGAACACTTTTGATGATAATATCCTCTCATTCATTGTTGTAAACCTATGATTAGCAAAATTGGAGATGCTTTCACTTTAGAGTTGGTATCTAAAGGTTATAAATTATCAAAACAGGTTGTATAGATATCAAATTGAATACGATTTGACATATATGTTAATTTGATTAGTATCAGAGAAAAACAGGAGTCCTTAATGTCGCTTATCCCCCTACAACTCTTCAAAAACCTCTCCGATGAAACCCGTTTGGGCATCGTGTTGCTGCTTAGAGAGATGGGAGAGCTGTGCGTGTGCGACCTTTGCACTGCGCTAGAACAGTCGCAGCCCAAGATTTCCCGTCATCTGGCAATGCTCCGGGAAAGTGGTCTATTGCTGGATCGTAAACAGGGCAAGTGGGTTCACTACCGCTTATCCCCGCATATTCCTTCCTGGGCCGCTCAGGTGATTGAGCAGGCCTGGTTAAGCCAACAGGACGATGTGCAGGCCATCGCCCGTAAGCTGGCATCAGCAAACTGCTCTGGTAGCGGTAAGGCTGTTTGTATCTAAAAAATTTGCCTGAACATATATGATTTCTCGAATGTGAGGTGTTCAGAATGAAAAAGTTAACGGTGTTTGACCCGGCAATGTGCTGCAGTACCGGCGTATGTGGCTCAGATGTCGATCAGGTTCTGGTTGATTTTTCTGCTGATGTGCAATGGCTGAAAGGACGTGGCGTACAGGTTGAACGTTACAACCTGGCGCAGCAGCCCATGAGCTTTGTTCAAAATGAGAAAGCGAAAGCATTCCTCGAAGCATCTGGAGCAGAAGGGCTTCCGTTACTGCTGTTGGACGGTGAAACGGTGATGGCAGGGCGATACCCAAAACGCGCTGAGCTGGCTCGCTGGTTCGGTATACCGCTGGAGAAGGTAGGTTTAGCTCCCACCAGCTGTTGTGGTGGTAATACTTCCTGTTGCTGAGTATGTCAGGAGGACATATGAAATTCTTACAGAATATCCCGCCTTACCTGTTTTTTACCGGTAAGGGAGGTGTAGGAAAAACTTCTATTTCCTGCGCGACGGCAATCCGCCTTGCTGAACAGGGTAAGCGGGTTTTGCTGGTCAGTACCGATCCGGCCTCCAATGTCGGCCAGGTATTCGATCAGGCTATCGGTAACACCATTCGCCCTGTGGCAGCAGTTCCTGGACTTTCCGCTCTGGAAATCGACCCGCAGGAAGCCGCCAAACAATATCGTTCCAGAATCGTTGATCCTATCAAAGGTCTTTTGCCTGATGACGTTGTTAACAGTATCAGCGAGCAGCTTTCAGGAGCCTGTACCACTGAGATTGCGGCGTTTGATGAGTTCACCGGCTTATTGACAGACGCTTCCCTGCTGACCCGCTTCGATCACATCATTTTTGATACAGCGCCGACGGGCCACACTATTCGCCTTCTCCAGCTTCCCGGTGCCTGGAGTAACTTCATTGAGAGTAACCCGGATGGTGCTTCCTGTCTTGGCCCAATGGCCGGACTGGAAAAGCAGCGTGAGCAGTATGCTCATGCGGTAGAGGCGTTATCCGATCCTGAACGTACCCGCCTGGTTCTGGTTGCAAGACTGCAAAAATCCACGCTGCAGGAAGTCGCCCGCACCCATGAAGAACTCGCCGCAATTGGCCTGATAAACCAGTACCTGGTGATTAATGGTGTGCTGCCTAAAGCCGAAGCTGAACATGACGCCCTGGCCGCTGCGATATGGCAACGTGAACAGGAGGCACTGGCAAATCTTCCTGCCGGTTTATCCGGGTTGCCGACAGATACCCTATTACTACAGCCAGTCAATATGGTTGGTGTTTCAGCATTGAAGGGACTGCTGGATACCCGTTCTGAGGCATTACCGCTCCCGGTAACGAACATCCAGTACACGCCTGAAAACATATCGCTCTCTGGCCTGGTCAATGATATCGCTCGCAGTGAACACGGCCTGATTATGCTGATGGGCAAAGGTGGCGTGGGTAAAACCACGATGGCTGCTGCCATCGCCGTAAGGCTGGCGGATATGGGATTTGATGTCCATCTCACCACCTCAGATCCCGCTGCACATCTCAGTACCACGCTGAACGGTAGCCTTAATAACCTGCAGGTCAGCAGGATTAATCCACACGAAGAAACCGAACGCTATCGCCAGCATGTTCTTGAGACGAAGGGTAAAGATCTGGACGAAGCAGGGAAACGGCTACTGGAAGAGGATTTGCGCTCTCCCTGTACTGAAGAAATTGCCGTGTTTCAGGCCTTTTCCAGGGTGATTCGTGAAGCGGGTAAACGGTTTGTTGTCATGGATACCGCCCCTACCGGACACACGCTGTTGCTGCTGGATGCGACCGGGGCTTACCACCGAGAGATTGCAAAAAAAATGGGGAGTAAAGGTCATTTTACTACCCCAATGATGCAGCTTCAGGATCCGGATAGAACCAAAGTTCTGCTTGTTACGCTTCCTGAAACCACACCGGTTCAGGAAGCGGCAAACCTGCAGGCTGACCTTGAAAGAGCGGGGATTCATCCGTGGGGCTGGATTATCAATAACAGCCTTTCCATTGCGGATACGCGTTCTCCGTTGCTTTGCCAGCGCGCCCGGCAGGAACGGCCTCAGATTGAGGCTGTTAAGAATCAGCACGCTGAACGTATAGCGCTTGTTCCGGTGCTGGCGTCAGAGCCCGCCGGTATTAAAAAGCTCAGAGAGTTGATGAGTTAATTTTTTGGCATATACAGGGCGGCAAAGTCGCCCTGTCAGGAGGTTTTATGTTACTGGCAGGCGCTATTTTTGTCCTGACCATTGTTTTGGTTATCTGGCAACCAAAGGGATTAGGGATCGGCTGGAGTGCAATGCTGGGCGCGGGACTGGCTCTGATATCTGGCGTTGTGCATCTGGGCGATATTCCGGTGGTGTGGAATATCGTCTGGAACGCGACGGCGACCTTTATTGCCGTAATTATTATCAGCCTGCTGCTTGATGAGTCCGGCTTTTTCGAATGGGCAGCGCTGCACGTTTCCCGCTGGGGTAACGGTCGTGGACGTTTGCTCTTTACGTATATCGTTCTGCTCGGTGCGGCGGTGGCGGCACTGTTTGCCAACGATGGTGCGGCACTTATTCTGACGCCGATAGTCATCGCCATGCTGCTGGCATTAGGGTTCAGCAAAGGCACGACACTGGCATTTGTCATGGCTGCCGGGTTTATTGCCGATACGGCCAGCCTGCCGCTTATCGTGTCGAACCTGGTGAATATCGTCTCGGCGGACTTCTTTGGACTGGGCTTCACCGAGTATGCGTCGGTAATGGTGCCGGTTGATATTGCAGCCATTGTTGCCACGCTGGTTATGCTGTATCTGTTCTTCCGCAAGGATATCCCACCGACTTACGACCTGGCTCTTCTGAAAGCTCCGGCAAAAGCGATTAAAGATCTGGCAACCTTCAGAACCGGCTGGATAGTTTTAATACTTCTGCTGGTTGGGTTCTTTGTCCTTGAGCCGCTCGGTATTCCCGTTAGCGCGATTGCGGCTGTTGGCGCTGTGATCCTGTTTGCAGTAGCTAAACGAGGCCATGCCATTAACACTGGCAAAGTGCTGCGCGGTGCGCCATGGCAGATCGTCATCTTCTCATTGGGGATGTACCTGGTGGTCTACGGTCTGCGCAACGCCGGGCTAACCGAATACCTTTCAGGTGTGCTGAATGTACTGGCGGATAAAGGACTCTGGGCTGCGACGCTGGGTACTGGCTTCCTGACGGCTTTCCTGTCTTCCATCATGAACAACATGCCTACCGTGCTGGTTGGCGCTCTTTCTATCGATGGAAGCACCGCAACAGGCGTTATCAAAGAAGCGATGATTTATGCCAACGTGATTGGCTGCGATCTGGGACCTAAAATTACACCTATTGGTAGCCTGGCAACGCTGCTCTGGTTGCATGTCCTTTCACAGAAGAATATGACCATCACCTGGGGATACTATTTCCGCACCGGGATCGTCATGACTCTGCCTGTGCTGTTTGTAACGCTGGCAGCGCTGGCGCTACGTCTCTCTTTCACTTTGTAATGAGATACTGATATGAGCAATATCACCATTTATCACAACCCGGCCTGCGGCACGTCGCGTAATACGCTGGAGATGATCCGCAACAGCGGTAATGAACCAACCGTTATTCATTATCTTGAAAATCCACCGTCACGCGATGAACTGGTCAAACTTATCGCAGATATGGGGATTACAGTACGGGCGCTGCTGCGTAAAAACGTCGAGCCTTATGAAGAACTGGGGCTTGCGGAAGATAAGTTTACTGACGATCAGTTAATCGATTTTATGCTTCAGCATCCGATCCTGATTAACCGCCCGATTGTGGTGACAGCGTTGGGAACGCGTCTGTGCCGCCCTTCCGAAGTGGTACTGGATATTCTTCCGGATGCGCAAAAAGGCGCATTTGCTAAGGAAGACGGCGAGAAAGTCGTTGATGAAACAGGTAAGCGATTGAAATAAAGATAAAGGGGGCAGACGCCCCCTTATTCCTGCCTCAGAGCATAAGATCTGAATCTTCTGGCAGAGTACTATTCCCTTCACCAAGTTTCATTTGTAGCAAAACCGTGTCAAGCCAGCGGCCATGTTTGAAACCAATATCCTTTAATGTGCCTATTTCAGTAAATCCTGCGCGGATATGCAGCGCAACAGAAGCGACGTTAGCGCTGTCACCCACAACAGCAATCATCTGACGATATCCCTCAGATTCGGCCCATTTTAATGCATGATCGAGCAGTGCTTTTCCGACGCCCTGTCGCTGATAAGCCGGATCAATATATATCGAATTTTCAACCGTGAACCGATAAGCATGGCGTTCGCGGTAACGGGAAATATAACAGTAGCCGATAATCGTATCGCCCTGCAGGGCGACATACCATGGGAATCCCCGAGACTGAATGCTCCTCAGTCGGTTAAGCATTTCCTGCGTATCCGGAGGTTCGGTTTCGAAGCTACCTGTACCATGCAGAACATGGTGAGCATAGATATTGCGTATCGCGGTAATGTGCTGTTCTTCAGCATTAATAATGTGCATCGTGTTACTCCAGTAATGGTGTTTTACAAACTACCGGAATTCGCGACAGCAGGTTAAGTACTTAAACTTATAACCTGTATAAGCAAAAGTTTGGCTGCAGTAAATGGGGCCGTAGCCCCATCTATTAGCCTGCCATTTTTGCCAGCAGAGCCGCACCCACTGGTTCTTCGTTCTGCAGTGGCGTTAATGCAATACGCTTTGCAAACTGCTCTGTAACGTCATTTATCAGCGGCAGTTCGCGGCTGGCTCGGGTTACCAGGAACGGTGAGGACGGTTTCGCAGCAGCCAGACTGCTATTGATTACCCATGCCCATGGTTCAATTTCAGCCCGACGCAAATCCTGTTGCAGGTTTGCTGCTTCCAGCACCGGTGTCGTTTCGGCAAGCGTCACGATAATCACCTTCGTCTTCTCCGGGTCCCGCAATTGCATCATTGGCGTCATCACCTGGTCATGTGTTTGCCCCATCTGGCGCACCATTTCCCGGTGATAGGCTCCGGTTGCATCCAGTAGCAACAGCGTATGGCCCGTGGGTGCCGTGTCCATAATGACAAAATGGTCGTCGGCCTCTTTGATGATCCGTGAGAATGCCTGGAAGACCGCGATCTCTTCAGTACAGGGCGAACGGAGATCTTCCTCCAGTACCGTCAGCCCTTCCGCATCCAGCCCTTTCCCCTGATTTTCCAGAACAAAGCGACGATAGCGTTCCGTCTCTACCTTCGGGTCGATACGGCTGACCTGAAGATTTGGTAGCGAGCCATCCAGAGTATAAGACAGATGTGCTGCCGGATCTGACGTCGTCAGATGGACCTTATGGCCGCGTTTTGCCAGAGATACCGCCACCGATGCCGCAAGAGTCGTTTTGCCCACACCGCCTTTACCCATCGTCATTACCAGACCTTTACCTGTCAGGCTGAGTTCATCCACCAGCGAGGCAAGTTTCGGTAAATCCAGAGTATTCAGCGTGGTAGTTGGGAGAGACATCGAGGCTTCGCTCTCTGTAAATAACTCACGCAAGGCTTCGAGACCGACCAGATTAAATGGCTTCAGATACAGCTGCGAGCGGGGAAGGTGCGCCAGATTCTCTGGCATAGCAAGTAGCGCTTGTTCTTCCCGAGCCAAAATACTTTGCGCCAGCGGATCATTTTCACCCACAAATGGCGGCAACACGCCATTAATGGCAAGGTGTTGATGCTGCAAACCGATAGCAGATAGCTCATCATGAGTATGGGAAACCTCTTTTAGTGTCGAAGCCTGGGCGCGGGCAACCAGAACCAGACGCGTGAGTGCAGCATCAGAGAGCGCCTTAACCGCGTCTGAGTACTGGTGCTGTTGTTTCTCCAGCCCCACCAGCGGCCCGAGGTTAGCGGCAGCATCAGGGTTCGTTTCGAGATAACCGCTCCAGGCTCCTGGCAGCTCAAGCATACGGATGGTATGACCGGTTGGCGCTGTATCAAATACGATATGGTCATACTTTTCCCGCAACTCATGGTTGGTAAGAAGACCAGTAAACTCATCAAATGCCGCGATTTCCGTAGTACAAGAACCGGAGAGTTGCTCTTCAATACTGCTGACCACATCGGCTGGCATCAGCCCGCGAACAGGGTCGAGCACTCGGTCACGATAGGCTTGCGCTGCAGCCATCGGGTCAACTTCCATCGCCGCAAGATTTTGTACGGTACTGATATCTGTGATTCGGTGGCCGATAGTCTGGCTAAATACCTGGCCGACATTGGAAGCCGGATCGGTACTCACCAGAAGTGTTCTCTTGCCTTGATCGGCCAGCCATACCGCAGTAGCACAGGCCAGAGATGTTTTACCCACGCCACCTTTGCCTGTGAAGAAGATGAACGGAGGAATGTCTTTTAAAAATGGCATATTCATCAGTGATAGCTCCTCTGGAATTAAGGCATACGTGGAATGCTGCAGCAGCTTGGTTGCGTGCTGTCTTCGTTCCAGTCCTGAGTAAGCGGAGTACCTGCCCATCGGGCGATATCTTCACGAGTCGGCAGTTTGCCTGCCATTACCAGCTTGCCGTCAAGTAAGGTGACAGGAAGGGATTCCATCCCTGATGTGTTCAGGAACTCTTTGATGACAGGCGTATTCAGGAACTGCTGCGGATTCTTCGCGAGGCTGTAGCGCTGAATATCAACGCCATTTTTTTTCGCCCATTCGGCGCTGGCGTTCCATTTGACGGCTTCGTCACTGACCACAACGCTACTGGTTGCGCAGCAGCCTGCAGCTTCAAAGATCTCAATTTTTGACATGGACTGTTTACCTCTGTGTTTAGTCATTTGGCTTTACACTGAGGTAAACGAAGGTGGTGGGAAAAAGATGCGCGATTAATTCATTTTTTTGTGGCAGCAGACGGGAGACATGTCATCCGCCTCAATCTGACAAAGTTCTGTCATCGTTTCTTTCAGGTGCTTCCTGGCCCGAAGCAGACGGGATTTAAACGCCGTAAGCGTGATTCCCAGTTCATCGGCCAGAGACTGCTGGGGACGCCGGTTAAGGTCGGACTCTTCAATCAACCACCGCTCATCTTCGGGTAAAGCCTGTAATGTTTCAGGCAGGCATATACCCAGCATTGAGATTGCATCAGGGGATGCGTCTGTTAATAGGGCATCTTCTTCCAGCTCAACAAACTCCCTGGTGGTGCGGTACTCATCAATCAGCAGATTCCTCGCCGCCCGATATAGCCAGGCTCGCGGATTCTCCATCTCGCAGAAACTGTCTGAATGAGCGCGGGCACGCAGGAATAGCTCTTGCAGAAGGTCGGCTGCTTTTTCGCTATCACCTGTCTTCGATGTCAGGAAGCGAGAGAGTTCGGCTTCATGTTGCCGCCAGAACACGCTCATGCAGTTGTTGAATGCCGTTATATCACTCATACCAGCCCTCAGATTTTGCTCTGATTAACCCGCCGGGAAAGTTCTTCTGCTGACTCTTTTCGTTCGCTGTAGCGATCAACGAGATAGGCTGAGTTACCTCGGGTCAGCAGAGTAAATTTCACCAGTTCTTCCATCACATCCACGATCCGGTCGTAATAAGACGACGGCTTCATGCGTCCATCTTCATCAAACTCCTGCCAGGCTTTTGCGACAGAGGACTGATTCGGGATGGTGATCATCCGCATCCAGCGGCCAAGAATGCGCATCTGGTTTACGGCATTGAAAGACTGAGAGCCACCGCAGACCTGCATTACGGCCAGCGTCTTACCCTGCGAAGGGCGAACTGCACCTTCTGATAACGGTATCCAATCAATCTGGGCCTTCATGATGCCGGTCATCGCACCATGGCGTTCAGGGGAACACCACACCATCCCTTCGGACCAACGAACCAGCTCGCGCAGTTCCATGACTTTAGGATGCGAGTCAGGTGCATCATCAGGAAGAGGCAAGCCAGAAGGATTGAAGATCCGCACGTCTGCGCCCATTGCGGTCAGTAACCTTGCCGCTTCTTCCGTTGCCAGTCGGCTATAGGAACGTTCGCGCACAGAGCCGTACAACATGAGGATACGTGGAGGATGGGGAACGGCAGGAACACCGAATCTTGCCTCTGTGATTGAGGTGTCGAACAAACCCGAATCAACATTCTTAAGATCACCTGTCATTTTAGTTCTCCGTCTTCTGGGGCATGGTGAGGCAGTCGTCAGTTCCTGAGCAGCATTCTTCGGTCAGGAAGGCAATCAGAGCCTCAAGGTTTTCATATCGAGCATGGCAAAAGAGCGTTCTGCCCTGACGTTCCTGGCGTACCAGAGAGACTGATATCAGCGATGAGAGATGATGGCTCAGCGTAGAGGCAGGGATGTCGAGCCGCTTCTGCAGTTCGCCAACCGGTAACCCTTTATGTCCGGCTTTAACCAGCTCTCTGTACACGCTCAGTCGTGTAGGATGACCCAGCTCTTTCAGGGTGTCTGCTGCTTTTGAAAGCTCCATTTGCATTTTATTTCTATATTTCCGGAATTGTGGAAATAATAACTTATTTTCCCAGGAAACCATAGTCAACATGCCTGAGAGTCAAACTGGAGAAACGACTTAATCTGCAACGGAGGTTCCAGTGGTCACGATGCTTAACCTGAGTTGAAGGGCTGTTCCACTGCTGGTATCGGCAGAGTTAGCCCTTTGGCAGTAGAGCGATGAGGCTTTACTTAACTGCTCAAGCGCTCTCAAACGCCAGCCACGCCGCTCGGCATCACTACATCATCCAGCCAGGCTATCCCGGCAGACCCTAAGCCGGGTGATGTATAAACTGTATTCCGCCACCTTTACCACGATCGTGTTCTCTGGCTGTTTCATTTTTGATTTCCCTTGTTTGACAGGTATGAGAAATACCCGACAGGAGAGCTGCCGGGTATAAATGGAGTTGTGGATTTGCTGATTCACTGCGGTTGGAGCGACAAGCTTCAAGTGTGCTGGTCCGGTCACGACTGCGAGGACATTATTTGTCGCCGTAATAACGGGGTTTGTACAGGATGCAGAGCCAGTTGCGTAGCCGTAGGATCAGGGGCCTGGCTTACGTGGACGCCCTGCCGCTGAGCGTGGAGGAACGTCATTACAGCCGTATGCACACAAACCTTCTTTTTGTTCTTCCTTAGCCAGATAGCTCAGAACATGACGGATATTGTTAATGCTTTCCGGATCGTTATACCGAACAGGTATATTGATATTTCCAGAATACTGCGGCCGATATTCACATCGGTGCGATACGCCGTCCCGGTGCGTTATTTCCTCCCAAAGTGTATTTGCTGTAAGGGCAAAGGGATAAGAGTGCTGTGTTTTTTGTCTGTCCAGCCAGAATACGACATGCGCATGGTATCTATGTCGTTCAGTCCATTCGACAACCCAGAAATAGCCCACCACACCTTTCTCTTTTGTCATTTTCTCCATTAGTTCACGCAAGTCATGTTCAAGTGTTTGGTGATTTAAGTGTGAATACCTGACACTTTCCTTTTGGTAGAAAAAATCCATACGTAATGCCAAAAGGCATGAGTATCTGTATATCATTTCATCGATGTGCGCATTAAGAACTGAAGCCAGAAACCAGTCTTCATTAAAATTTCTATCTGAATTTTTAAGCATGATTATTCCACTGCATATGATGAGAGAGGTCAGTACAAGCACTAATTTAATGATATTTCATGCAAGGCTTTTCTTTAAGCCAATACTGAACTGATACTTAAATTAATTATCACTTTAAAAAGATGATAGTGGTTGTTGAAATATTGTTTGCGAGGGTGCTTGAACGGGCTTTGATAGTAAGCGATGAATATAAGAACAAATGAGAGTGAGTATAATTATATTAAAAAACCTATATTAAATTACGTAACCTTCCTGTGTAAAACACCAACATTAAAGGTTCTAACCTCGAGATGCTTGTATTCTATCCAGCATCCATTTTTCCACTTCGCTTTTTAGCCAGCGTGAGCTACGCCCCAGTTTAATTGGTGCAGGGAACGCATTTTCTGAAATTAATCGGTAGAACCATTTATCGGTCATGTTTGTATAGCCAGTGATGAATGTCATATCAACGAGCTGATCATTCAGTAAAGATGTGGTTGTTTGGGTACTGGATGATATCGGATGAGTTTTGTTTGTCATGGTAATGCTCCCGCGATTTAGTGTGAGTTCGGGAGAGGGCCAGTTGCCATCGATAGAGTAACGGGCATCCTTCTCATACCATCAGCTGATAAGTAGAAAATTACATCAGCTAGTTCTCACCAGCTAGTAGTGCTGTCAGGACACAACGTGTCCAGCCCTGTACCCTGATAATAAGAACAGAACTGACGTGAGCTACATTCGCGGTGCGCGTGACAATGTAAAACATAGTGAATGCCTGCCACAAATTTATGTATGCTGTACAAGTTTATGAATGTTCATTTTTACCTGGTAAATCGCCGGAACCCCCTTTATTTTAGAGGTTGGCGTCGATTTTACTCTTACAAAAAACTTACAATTTTCGAGCTATTTTCATTCAAAATAAAAACTTGTTTACTTCATAATCGATTCATTATACATACTGTTTATGGTGGATTTTACTACAGGAGGTAACGGTGAGCGATAGTGATAATGAGAATTATTATCCAAAAGGGATTGGTAAACTGGGCGCTGAAGAATTAGCAAGGCCAGAAGAACCTCCCCTTGAGGGAGGGAGCCGCTTTACCAGTCCTGAGAGAGAATTTAGTATCGACTCTTGGCCAGAAGGTGAGTCTGCGCAGGCGGCCGAGGATTCTGATATTG
Organism: Enterobacter sp. JJBC; assembly: GCF_036936505.1. Taxonomy (NCBI): domain Bacteria; kingdom Pseudomonadati; phylum Pseudomonadota; class Gammaproteobacteria; order Enterobacterales; family Enterobacteriaceae; genus Enterobacter; species Enterobacter sp. JJBC. The sequence continues at coordinate 3,909,532 of NZ_CP136935.1, read as the reverse complement.
AAGTCAGGACAGGAGAACCGATCTCAAGCCCCCCGGTGTCTGAAAGCAGTAATAACGCCACCAGGGGTGATGAAGCTTTTAAGCGTTTAATGCAAAATATGCAGGCCGGGGAAAAACGCAATGTTAAAACTAAAAGTCTTCATGGTGAAGATTCTTCATGTCTACAAGACGTCGATTTAAAGTGGTTGAAGGGGGCGGTTAATTCACGTGCTATTTTTTGGTTCTGGGCGTATATACGAAAAGCCTCTGCCCGGGAGCTTTATTTACCTGAAGATACGGCTGTGTTAATTCCGGGATGGGATCAAAGAGAGGAAAACTTATACTCTTTTTTCAGACTATCTGGTAATCCAACGAGTTCAGCTGAAAGAAGTCGGGTAATTATTACCTTCATGAATAAACTGTCTTGTTCCCTCAGTCCATATCAAAGTAAGAAAACATTCGATTATATTCGTAGTATCTGGCTTGTTTTTAATAGTCAGGTTCAAAGCCCCAGATGGTTAAAGAAAAATGATAATGAAGGCATTGAGTGGGCATGGTCGTATTTATCAAAGAAAAAGGATATAAAAAGAAATGTTCTGTCCTGGTTTAAACCCGCAGACCTTAATGAGCGATACATTGGTGTAATGGGCGCGATTGATTGCTGGGCCATCCCGAATAAACTGGATGTGGAAAATTACAGAAAATTTCTGGATGATAAAAGTGCACTCCTGAAAAAAATGAGTGATTCTTTTAAGCAACGAAAAAGAAGGTCTGGAAAACATGATTTGACAATCTCTGCCAAAGCCAGCAAGGAATTATCTGAGTTAGCAGTGGCACTTAATAAAAAAGAGATTAAAGTTATTGAAAAACTTATTCATGATGAGTATCTAAGATATAAAAGCAAGCTTTTTGATTACAAAAATCCATCCTAGACAGGCAACGATAACTCCAAAAAATATAACGCCTACATTACTCATGTGAGTCGCCGGGAGAAAAATTTCCCGGCTAGTTTTTTCACAGGAGTAAATCATGCCTCAAATCCCCGATCCGCAGGATACCAGTGATGTGGTGCGTACCTGCCTCAATCTCTTACCCCGGCAGGCTACTGAACGTATTCTGTCCCGCCTCCAGGAGGCGATTAACTATGAACCCGTGATAGGCATCATGGGCAAAAGTGGTGCGGGCAAGAGTTCATTATGCAACGCGCTTTTTCAGCAACCCGTTTGTCTGACCAGTGATTTGTTAGGCTGCACCCGCGAACCCCAGCGTCTGTTACTCACCGTTGGTGAGCACAGCATGACACTGGTGGATTTACCGGGTGTGGGCGAAACACCGGAATACGACGAGGAATATCTGGCGCTCTATAAGGCGTTGCTGGGAGAGCTGGATTTGATTATTTGGGTACTGCGTGCCGATGACCGTGCCCGGGCAACGGATATCACGACATACAGGGCACTGATGGAAGCCGGTGCTGAACCTTCACGTTTCCTGTTTGTACTCACTCAGGCCGACCGTATTCCACCCCTCAGGGATGGTGAGCCCTGGCAGGCATCACCTTCTTCTGAGCAATGCCTTTCACTAGCTTCAGTCAGTGCGCAGGTTGCCGGTCAGTTGCCGTCCTCTTTCCCGGTCATGGCTGTCTCTGCACATACCGGCTATAACCTGCCCGCCCTGGTGGAGTTGATTGTGCATGCCTTGCCCGTACAGGCCAGCAGTACCGTGTATTGCCAGCTGAAACCAGAGCATCAGACCCCGTACACTGATGCCGCTGTACGGCAGCAGTTTGGTGAGGCAGCGGGTAAGGCTTTTGACACGGTGATTAATCCTGACCACCTGCCTTCTGTCTGGACTGCTCTGTTAAGGAGTATCCGACAAAAGTTAGTGCAACTTGCCACGGCATTATGGGACCGAATATTTGGCTGAAATCTGCCGCTTTACCCCTCAATTACCACATTCAAAAAACAGTATATTGATCTGTAAAAACGATCGATAATAGAATATCGATCGTTTTTATCTATTAAAATATCGATGTATAAGCCCCCTATTGATCGCTTTTACCTATCAAAGCAAAGGGATATTTCTTTCTTAAAAGTCTTCATGAGCACGACGAACAGGGATGTTGACATGATGGTCTGGATACAAAGATGCATCAGGTTCTGTGTACCGCGTCCCCCGTTGCCGCTTCTGATTCATTAATAAGGTGACATATGAAAATTCAGACCGTGATTGCACTTGTTTTGTCAGCCGTTTCGGTTTCTGCTCAGGCGGGTAACTGGGCTGTGAAAAACGGCTGGTGCCAGACGCTGACCGATAATGGTCAGGCACTGGTGATGCTGAAAAACAACACCATTGGCATCTTTGGTCAGTTGCAGGGCTGCCCCAATGGCCCGCAGGAGCTGATGGGGAGTCGCATCAGTGTAAACGGCAATCTGGTACCCACGTCTCAGTTGTGCAACCAGCAAACAGGATTTAAGGCTGTTGAGGTTGAAGGCGGGCAGGCACCTGCAGCCGCCAGAAAGGCAATTGCTTCGATTGCAGGTCAGGAAACATCGACCCTTCAGGTCTTTGGTGCGCAACTGACATTCACCCGTGGGGACATGATGACGGTCTGCCCGAAATACGTATCTGCCCTTGCTGCCAGTGCCGGGAGTCGAGCGCCGGAGATTAACAAAGGCTCAGTCATGAAAGCGGCCAAAGAAGCGTACACGAAAGAGTATGACCGTGACACGGCTGAGGCCGCTGATTTTGGCAGCTACAAAGTGGAGGGAAATACTGTGGTTTATGAGGTCTACAATGCCGGATATCGTACCTACGATAAGGTGGTGGTGACCGTTGGTGCTGATGGTAAGGCCACCGGTGCCAGGGTTGAATACATGGGGCAATAACGTCTTATCCGCCACGCCATTTTTAATGTTAAAGGCCATGTTCCTTCGGGAGCGTGGCCTTTTCTTTTTATACCGATAAACACACAAAGGAGTGGATTATGCGATTAGCATCCCGCTTTGGTGCGGTGAACCTAGTTCGCCGTGACCGTCCCTTAACCCGTGATGAACTTGCTCACTATGTTCCCAGCGTGTTCGGGAGTGACAAGCATGAATCTCGTTCAGACAGGTACACCTACATCCCGACCATCACCATCCTCGAAAGCCTGCTGCGTGAAGGCTTTGAGCCGTTCTTTGCCTGCCAGACAAAGGTTCGCGACCAGAGCAAGAGGGAACACACCAAACACATGCTTCGCCTGCGTCGTGCCGGTCAACTGACCGGGCATCAGGTACCGGAAATCATTTTGCTCAACAGTCATGACGGCTCCTCGAGCTATCAGATGCTGCCGGGACTGTTTCGTGGCGTCTGTACCAACGGCCTGGTCTGCGGTCAGTCATTCGGAGAAGTGCGGGTACCGCATAAAGGTAATGTCGTCGAGAAGGTGATTGAAGGGGCTTACGAAGTGCTCGGGGTCTTTGATCGGGTGGATGAGAAACGCGATGCAATGCAGTCGCTGGCGTTACCAGCCCCGGCCCGTCACGCGCTGGCAAATGCCGCACTGAAGTATCGATTTGGTGAGGAGCACCAGCCGGTCACGGTATCGCAGTTGCTGACCCCACGTCGCCGGGAGGACTACAGCGATGACCTGTGGACCGTATACCAGCGCGTGCAGGAGAACCTGATGAAAGGTGGATTGTCGGGGCGAACCGCTCAGGGGAAAAGCAGCCGCACCCGTGCTGTTACCGGTATTGATGGCGATGTGAAGCTCAATCGCGCCCTGTGGGTTATGGCAGAAAACATGCTCGATTTTTTCGGGCGTTAAACAAGAGTTCCGGCATAAGGAGATAGTTTAATGAATACACAAAATAATCAGTTCGCGGAGCATACCGCAATTACTGCCTCAGTGGTCCCGGACGAGTTACGCATCGGCTTCTGGCCGCAGCACTTTGGCTCCATCCCACAATGGATAACCCTTGAACCTCGCATTTTCGCCTGGATGGATCGACTGTGTGCCGATTACCAAGGTGGTATCTGGCGCTTTTCGACACTCAGCAACGGCGGTGCTTTCATGGCTCCTGAGTCAGAGCACGATGAGAAATGGGCATTGTTCAACAGCATGAATGGCAACGGCGCGGAACTTACTGGAGAAGCGGCAGGTATAGTCGCCTGCCTGATGGCATACAGCCATCACGCCTGCCGTACCGAATGTGACGCGATGACTGAGCACTATTATCGCTTACGAGACTTCGCGTTGAACCATCCAGAGTGCAGCGCCATTATGCATCTAATCGACTGAGGAATACCTGACATGAATACCGCATTATCCCCGGTGTCATTACAGCCTGAACTTTTCCAACTGACGGTTATGGCCCAGCATGGTTGCCTGCTCCCCGCGACCTCCGGATTGACACCTTATGCCCAACGGACCATCCGCCGCGCTATCAACCTGCTGGATAAATATCTTCGTCAGCCTGGCATATCCTTTACTTCAAGTACGGCAGCCCGTGACTGGCTTCGGTTAAAGCTGGCAGGACAAGAACGGGAAGTGTTTATGGTGCTCTATCTCGATAACCAGCATCGTTTACTGGAGAGTGAAACACTGTTTGCCGGTTCGGTTAACCATGTGCAGGTCCATCCCCGTGAAGTGGTGAAGTCTGCGCTTCGCTTCAATGCTGCAGCTGTCGTGCTGGCGCATAACCATCCATCCGGCGATCCGAAGCCCAGCCAATGCGATCGCAACATTACTGGCAGGCTTAAAGAAGTGCTGGCACTGGTTGATGTGAACATGCTCGATCATCTGGTCATCGGTTCAGAGGGCATTGTGTCGTTCGCAGAGCGAGGCTGGATATGAAAATCATCAGCAAACGCCAGGCAATGACCCTGTACCGGCAACATCCTGGCTCCCGACTGTTTCGCTTCAGTACGAGCAAATATAAATGGTCAGGTAGTATCTGTCATTATGCTGGCCGCGAGGTGGAGGACATACGCGGCGTTCTGGCCGTGTTTGCTGAACGTCGTCAGGACCGCAATGGTCCCTATGTCATTCTTCGAAGCGTTACTCTCAATTAATCCTTCACTTTAATCAGGAACAATAATGAACAATCACTCAGAATCCGGTGCCATACCGGAGAATCCCCCCTGCCAGCAGTGGGGGCTAAAGAGTACGATTACACCCTGTTTTGGAGCACGTCTGGTGCAGGAAGGCGACCGCCTGCATTTTCTCGCTGACCGCGCCGGGTTTAACGGTGCTTTCAGCGACGAGCATGCGTTGCGCCTCGACCAGGCCTTCCCGTTGATACTCAAGCAGCTGGAGCTGATACTCACCAGCGGAGAACTCTCCCCCCGCCATCAGCACTGTGTCACCCTCTATCACAACGGACTCACCTGCGAAGCCGATACGCTTGGTAGTTGTGGCTACGTATACATCGCCATTTATCCCACTCAACGTTAATTACTTTCACGAGAGAAAAATTGAAATTTCTACCTACAACAAATATGCGGGCGGCGAAGCCATGCCTGTCGCCCGTAACTATCTGGCAAATGCTACTTAGTCGTCTGCTGGAACAGCATTATGGCCTGACACTAAACGATACACCTTTCTGTGATGAAACCGTCATACAGGAACATATCGATGCCGGTATCACTCTCGCTAATGCCATTAACTTTCTAGTCGAAAAGTACGAACTGGTTCGTATCGATCGCAGAGGGTTTAGCTGGCAAGAACAAACGCCATATCTCACGATTATTGATATCATGAGGGCCCGTCGCGATCTGGGTTTAATGAATCGTAATTAGTCTGATGCTAACGGTATCGCTGCTTTTGAGTATGCCTGCCATTTGGTATCATCTAGCTTCCTGCTGATTTATCGACAAAGGTAATTGCTTGAATTCAAAGCTTCTGTGCTTTGGGGGTATCTTTGGGGGTATAAGTAAAGTTATAACTTGAAAATTTCATATTTTTCAATTTATTGGAGAGCCTATTCTAATCCCTTCGCCCGCTCCAGTCTCCTCATAAATTAACAAGTTATAATTTATCAGTTAGTTACTTTGCTCCGCTTTAGCAGGTACAACTAAAACTACCCAATGTTCTATGCCCGTATCTGGCGTCGCGTGACAGGGTCTGTAGTACAAGGAAACATATCATCCACGCTGGCGGTGGTTCCAGTTTCTTACCGCGACAGCACAACAACGAACTAAAAGCCGCATATCTGGCATAACTCCCGAAAACAGGTTTATGGTGATAACGTACCTACAAACGACATGTAGGATCTATCAGCGTTTCAGCCACGCTCCCGCAAGGGTACACGGTTATCCTGATAAGGTGTGATCCCTCTGACAGTCTGATGTTGTCGCCTAACGGCTCCACTTGTTGCTGTATCACCAACGGGGCTTTATGGCTTCTATTGTCTGAAATCTGATTCATTGGACAAACATCATGTGGATTGCTGTAAAGTTCATCAGTATGATTGCTTGCACAATCAGCGATTGGGAAAACACTTCTGGGAGATAAGGGACGAGACGATATGAAAGTGACTGATGAGGCTTTGTTACGTTCAGGGTTTACGCAGCCCGAATTGCAGAAGATAAAAAGCAACATTGAAAAATATGGAGGAACGCTTGGAGAGGCCATAAATGACCTCGCTAGGCGATTTGTTACCTTGGCGGGAGTGGTGGCTGTGTGTGCCTTAATCCTACTGCTACTTATCGTCTTCAGCTCACCTGATAGAGCAGTTGCATGGGGGCTGGCGATGATCTTTGGGGTTGCCATTATGTCCTTCGCGCAGCCGCCGGTAATTTCCTATAAATCCTGGCGTTACCGAAAAACTATCAAGGATTAACTGGTTCCATTTTCGGTTGTCAATAGATCGAAAATCACTTTTGCTTTAACACCATAACCGACAATCTTCATTGTTAGCTTAGGAGTGCTCATTGTGCTGACTTTGCGATAGTAATCGTGTGGAAGCCAGCGAAATAATCTCCAGGCTCCAGTTTTTCGAGCGAGTCCTACAATGCTGTACACACTGGCACCGAGAGTAACACCATTATAGAGAGCCAAGCCCGTGTTAGGATTAAATCCCATGAACTGGGCCGTATGCATCGCGGAGTCAGCAATGATACCTTGCGAGGATTTATGTCCTTCTGGCTGATCAAAGTTGAGCACTTCTTTCGTTAATCCGTTCATTCCATCGGCAATCAGGACTGCCCCAGCCAGCATACCAATCGGCCCCATAGTGGATAACATCATAAAGCCACCAAAGAGAACCACGCCTGATAGCACCACGTTTACGGCGGATATAACATAACCGACGATTTTATTATTTTCCTTAACAAACTCGACCTTCGCGTAAAGCTGTGCGGCTCTGGTTCTTAACAGGCGTTCTTGTTCGTGTAGATTATCTGTTTCAGCACGCAGATTTTTGATGCATGCAATGCATTCTTCATCGGTTTTAGCTCGTCGTGCTGTTTCAAATTCTTTATCTACAACCTGTTTTATCTCTTCGACAAACTTGATACGTGTAAGACCATCTTGCAAATAGAATGCTGACAGCCGGTTTGCTGTTTCGACGAGTTTCCGGGCCTCTAGATTCACCATGGTATCTGACCATGTTCTGTTCCAGCCCCTGTTAAGCAACGCAATATCCATTAAAGACTCCTTCCCAAAATGTGTCTGGTCATTTTAGGTGCAATAAGGTCGAAGACCATAGGAAATACTTTCACAACCCACCCCCGTGGGTGTCCCGTCTCTTTATCCTCCCAGTTTACTTCCTCCTGCTTAAAATATCCCCGGCTCTATTATAGATCCGCTGAGTGGAACGATTAACCGCCTAATAATTTCACTGGATCTGCATGAAATATTCTGGTGTTGCCACTGCGTCACACCGCTTTGCTTACGCTGCAATTTGCCTCGCTTTATTGCAACAGGCACAAAGCTCTCTTTTCGTAGTAAAAAGCCTTCTTTTGCTAAACAAGGAATCACCCATGGCATAACACGCTAAGTTGCACATTTCCTGTACCCTGGATACCCTGAGATTAATCCTAATAACTCAAGGGTGAGTATGGCTACCGGGAAGAGAAAGAACCAAAAGGAATCACCTGAAGAAGAGTTAGATCGCTTGCTGGATGAGCTTGAACTCACAGAGGAGCAACGGGAGTTTATCGAATCCATGCGGGAGGATAAGGGCGATCCCAGTAGTGAGTAACGCTTGCCTTCAGCCGAACGAATACGAATGGCCGCATAACGGCATTGTAAAGATCTTTTCTCCTCACGAGGGCTTTCCGTCAGCGTCGATGGCTCAGCGTACCGTGCCAGAAATTGTCCTGAAATGATGCGGTATTCAGACCGGATCGAACTACTATTCATTATGATTTATCAATGCATTATACCCTGACCATGTGCATGTAAAATCGCGGAGCCGGGAGAGTTGACGGCAATGTAAAAGAAATCATGAGGAAAGAAATATGGCTGCTACAAACGGTATGATTGATACTGATGACGCTGTAATTTTACTCATCGACCATCAGAGTGGCTTATTCAACACGGTACGTGATGTGCCTGTACCAGACCTTCGTAATTATGTGACAGCGATAGCCAAAGTTGCCACGCTTTTAAATATCCCGGTGATCACCACGGCCTCTGTTCCTGACGGTCCCAATGGCCCGCTCATCCCGGAAATTCACAAATATGCACCCCATGCCGTGTATGTTCCACGCACCGGGCAGATTAATACCTGGGATAATCCGGCGTTTGTGAAGGAAGTGGAAAAGACGGGCAGAAAGACCCTGATTATTGCCGGCACGCTCACCAGCGTCTGCATGGCGTTCCCTGCGGTTAGCGCTGTCCAGGAGGGGTATAAGGTTTACTGTGTTGTGGATGCCTCGGGGAACTGGTCCAAAATCGCGACCGATACCACCATCGCGCGCGTGGCTCAGGCGGGGGCGATCCCTACCGATACGTTTGCCATTGTCGCTGAATTAATGAGAACCTGGAACCGCGAGGAAGGTTCTCGCTTTGCTGAGATCCTGGCAGAGCATGTCTGTCCGGAATATAAGTGCCTGATTGAAAGTTTCGGCAAAGCTCAGGAAATTGCCAGAACGGGCCCGGAAACCAATCTGGAGCATTATAAGTAAGTCCTAATAAACATGTATAAAAGTTGCTGGATTTTATCGTCCTGTACCTGAGCGTATTACAGGTGCAGGACGTAGCGGCGTCGTATTCCGGACGTCGCTGAATTGTCAGAGATATTAAGAGGGGCTGAACCGCGCATAATTTAAAATTAAACCCTCTTTCTTTTTACGTAATCAATCGCCCCTGTTATATCTGTCGGCAAATTTTTTATTTCCCGGACCACAGATGAAAACACGACTCCTCCTGTGCGCTGGCGTATTAGCTGTCTCCAGTGCCCATGCCAGCGCCCTCTATTTTTATGAAGCCGGCACCGAAGATACCGCGCTTGCCGGAGCAGGGCAGGCGGCTCGTGCGAAGGACGCCTCGACAATCATGACCAACCCGGCTGGCATGACGCGCTTACCGGATCATATGGTCACCGGTGGGTTACAGGTTATGGATGGCTCCATCGACAACCAGCTGGATAACGATGCCCATCAAAGCCCCGGCGATGTGATGAAAACCATCCCGAATGCCAGCGCCTTTTATAGCCAGAAGATAAACGATGATCTTTATGCCGGGATCGGGCTTTACGGTAATTACGGCCTGGGGATCGACTACGGCAGCTGGGCGGGCGACAGGCTGATTAAAAAGAGTACCATGGTAGCCATGACGCTCAGCCCCTCGCTGGCCTATAAGCTTAACGACCGTCTTTCGATTGGCGCGTCCGCCAACGTTAACTACGGTTACTTCTCGCTGACTCGCAGCGTTAACGATGATGACTACCAGCGACGCGATGATGACTACCAGCGACGCGATGAAGACCTGGCCATGAGCTATCGGCTTGGGCTGCTGATGCAGCTAACTGACCAGACCCGAGCCGGTATTACCTGGAACAGCGAAACGGACTACAGCTTCAATATTGACGGCAACGCGCGTCTACAGAACGGCACCTACGACCTGCCATTGTCGGCACAGATCAGCGCGCCGCAGCAAATCATGCTCAGTCTGGTGCATGATATTAACCCGCGGTGGTCGGTTATGGGCGATCTCGGCTGGCAGGACTGGAGCCAGTTCGGCGCGCCGCAAATCGTCGTCGGGGACCAGCAGCTGAACAACGTCAGCCGCCTGAAGGACACGTGGCACGGTGCGGTGGGCGTGCAGTATCGTCCAACGCCTCAGTGGCGACTGAATGCCGGTGTGGCGTTCGACAGCTCGCCGTATGAAAGCCAGAGCGATGTGGCCTTAACCTTACCTACCGGCGATGAGTGGCGATTTGGCACGGGGGCCCAGTATCAGATCACCCCGGCCAGCAATATTGGTATTGCCGTGTCGTATCTTCATATGCAGTCGTCGCATGTGAAATCGCCGGTGGCGTTTGCCGGAAGTTACGACCATCCTTATCTTTGGTTTGCCAGCGTCAACTACAGCTATCAGTTTTGATCGGCTAAACGCTTAAAATATATGGTCTATAATGGCAGATATTGAATGTCAGAAGGTTGTACCATGCATATTTTACCGCCTGTTCGACCCGAAAAATCCATCGAACGACTGACCGCTATCCTTGAGCCGATAGCGGAGAAAGTGCACGTTGTTCCGCGTAAGCGACTCACCTGGTTACGGAAGGGGAAACAGCAGATGTACCTCTTTCTGGAAGGGGAGTTATCCCTGCTGCGGGCTTCGGATGGACTGGTGGTAGTGACCGTTTACGAGCCGCATTTGTTTGGTATTGCAGAGATGATCCAGCCTACGCAGGGGCATCTTCTCCGTGCGGAAAGGGAGTCGACTATTTTACGTCTCGATGCGGACAAGGCGGCTGAGTTGTTTCGCGCCGAGGGCGTCTGGGAGGATGTCGCCGCGCTGCTTTCATACCATACGGCCTATTTAATATTTCGTGATGCACAGGTACTCCAGCAGCGTACCTATTCCGTTATTCGTAACCACCTTCAGGAAATGATTTTGCTCCCGGAAGAGACGCGTCTGCGTACCACGATTCTGGAATATATTCAGGATCGTACGCTGCTCTCTCGCAGCAGTATACTCAATGTATTATCCGCCCTTAAGCAGGGAGAATATATCTCCTTTAAGCGCGGCGGATACCTGCTTGAAGTCAGACATTTACCCGAATCATTCTAGCGGAAGTTTAAAATTAAACAGAAATGGAATTAACGCTGCCGTTAATTTTCTATATCGTTTGCTTTCTCAGATTTAACTTTATCAAGTAAACGGTATTTTTATGAAAAAGACAGTTATCGCATTAATTGTGGCTAATGTATTTACCGCCACTTCCGCCTTCGCCGCCGCGGATGCGGGCACCTGGTATAGCGGGGCGAAATTCGGCTGGTCTCACTATTTTGATACCAATATGGGTTCAAAAGCGTTTGAGAACACGCATTCCGATCACTTCGATTTTGACCATGATAATGTCGGCGGGGGTGTTTATACGGGTTATCAGATTACCCCATGGCTTGCGGTAGAAGGTGGTTATGATTATTTAGGCAACATGCAGATTAAAGGCCAGCATGGCGCAGGGGCGCAAATGAAGACGCAGGGCCTGCAACTGTCTCTGAAGGCCAGTTATGCCCTGACCAATGACTGGGATATTTACGGCCGTGCCGGCGCAATGGGCTATCGCGCTGAATCCGATGTAAGTGGTCACAATCGTTTTGAAACAGGTGTGCGCCCGCTTGCTGCCGTGGGTACTGAATACGCCTTCAATAAAAACTGGGCGGGCCGCCTGGAGTATCAGTGGGTAAGCAACGTGGGCAATGTTAACCAGATCGGCGTGAGCAGCGACCTGAGTTCCGTCACCGCAGGGCTTAGCTATCGCTTTGGTCAGTACGACTGATGTCCGTGATATGCCCATTAATAAAAACCCGGCTGCTTAAGTTGCCGGGTTTTTTGTTTTCAGCTGGTGAATAATGGTTCAAGAACGATATGAATATTTTGCAGGCCCGTGACATTATTATCTTTCAGGTATTGCTGGTTAACCATATCTAGCTGTTCCAGCTTGGTCAGCGAGGCATAGACGCGTTGAACGGCACTGTCCGCAACAAAAATTTCTTTTGCGGTGGTGTCCTGTAGATACTGTGATTTTACGCTGCGCGTTAGGGTCTCGATCTGCTGTTTATTTTCCTGATAAAGAGACGCGATATGCGATATCTGTACCTGCGGCGATTTTTCCCCCGGCAACACCAGTGGAATTTGCAGATGATTAATTTTTTCAACATTGTCTGGTTGGGGAGAACTACAGGCTGTTAATGTGCTGAGGGTTAATACAGCGAAAAAGAACGGCAGGCTCTTCATCGAATCACTCCGGGGAAATAACTGGACTCAGCATTATCCCTGAAGGCCGCAGCGACGAAAGAATTAACTTATTTATTTATAAACATTAATTTCATAGGTTAAAGATAAGCCTGGTGATAGCCTCCTTTCCCCCCATGTACCGCCAGCGTGAATATAACTCCTCGAGGAAGTATGAAATTTAAAACTCTCGTTAGTGCGATGGCCGTTGCTGGTCTGCTATTAGTCTCGTTGACCTCATTGCCTGTCCTGGCACAAAAGGAAGGGAAGGGAGCCACTGCCCATACGAAAGAGATGAATGATGCACTTTATGGTCAACTGCCCTTCTTTGATAAGACCGATTTCCGAAATGCGCACAAAGGCTTTATTGCCTCGCTGCCACCCGCGGTGATTAAAGACGAAAAAGGCGCCGTTATCTGGAACCCCCAGAAATACGCTTTTATCAAAGAAGGGCAAAAAGCGCCGGATACCGTCAACCCGAGCCTGTGGCGTCAGGCGCAGCTGAATAATATTGGCGGTCTGTTTGAGGTCACGGAAGGCGTCTACCAGATCCGCAACCTCGATCTGTCGAATATGACGATTATAGAGGGCAAAGAGGGGATCACGGTTATCGATCCGCTGCTGTCTGCGGAAACGGCCAAAGCGGGCATGGATCTTTACGTTCAACATCGTGGCAAACGCCCGGTTGTTGCCGTTATTTATACCCATAGTCATGTCGATCATTATGGCGGCGTGCGTGGCGTGGTCGATGAAGCGGGAGTGATGACCGGCAAAGTGAAAGTCTATGCTCCAGCAGGTTTTATGGAAGAGGCGGTATCGGAAAATATCATGGCCGGAAATGCCATCAGCCGCCGTGCCAGTTATATCTACGGAAACCTGTTAAAGGCCAATGTAAAAGGTCAGATAGGAGCGGGTCTGGGGACGACCACCTCAGCGGGGACGGTCACGCTTATCGCGCCCACTCACGCCATTACCAAAGACGGGCAGAAAGAGATCATCGACGGTCTCACCTATGATTTTATGCTGGCGCCGGGGTCGGAAGCGCCGTCTGAAATGCTCTGGTATGTGGAAGAGAAAAAGCTGATTCAAGCAGCAGAGAACGTCACTCACACCCTGCACAATACCTACTCGCTGCGCGGGGCGAAGATACACGATCCGCTGGCATGGTCAAAGTACATCAATAACGCTCTCGATCGTTGGGGGGATAAAGCGGAAATTATTATCGCGCAGCACCACTGGCCCACATGGGGTAATAAGAAAGTGGTGAAGCTGATGAAAAGCCAGCGTGATATCTACCGCTATATCAACGACCAGACGCTCAGACTGGCGAATAAGGGGCTGACGAGGGATGAAATAGCCGCAAATTTCGCCCTGCCTTACGGACTGGCTAAATCCTGGGCAGGCCGTGGCTATTACGGCTCGGTAAGCAACAACGTCAAAGCCACCTATGTCTACTATCTTGGCTGGTTCGACGGCAATCCGGCGACGCTCGATGAACTGCCTCCGGTCGAGGCGGCGAAAAAGTATGTCGATTACATGGGCGGAGCCCGCGCGATCCTTGAAAAAGCCCGTGTCGATTATGCCCGGGGGAATTATCGCTGGGTGGCTCAGGTGGTCAGTAAAGTCGTTTTTGCCGATCCGAATAATAAGGCGGCGCGCGAACTGGAAGCCGATGCGTTTGAACAGCTGGGATACCATGCGGAGTCAGGGCCGTGGCGTAACGCCTACCTCACCGGTGCGCAAGAGTTGCGTAACGGCGTGAAGATAAAGCCGACGCCCAAAACCGCCAGCCCGGATGCGGTCCGTGCCATGTCGACTGAGATGATTTTTGACTACTTCGGCGTTCACCTTAACGGCGTCAGAGCGGCGAATGCCAGAGGTATTTTTAACGTTGATTTAGGCCGCGAGGGCGGCAGGTATAAGCTGGAGCTGGAGAATGGCGTGCTGAACCATAGTGCCAATATCCAGGCAGAAGATCCGGATGCAACCATTACGCTCAGCCGCGAAACGCTGAACAAAATCATCCTTAAGGAAACCACGCTGAAAAAGGCGCAACAGGCAGGAGAGGTGACGATCGTCGGCAACGCCGCGAAGGTAGACGAAATGCTGCGCTGCATGGAGAGCTTCAGTTTCTGGTTTCCTGTCGTCACCCCTTAAAAGTAAAAAAGGCTGCTTTCGCAGCCTTTTTCGTCAAATGACGCCGTCGCCGCCGTCTGAACACCAGACCTGCCCGGAGGTGTATGAACACTCATCCGAGGCCAGAGTGACATACAGCGGTGCGATCTCCACGGGCTGTCCCGGGCGTCCCAGAGGGGTACTCTCGCCAAAATGTTTCACTTTCTCCTGTGGCTGCCCACCGCTGGGCTGGAGCACGGTCCAGTAAGGTCCGGGCGCTACCGCGTTCACGCGGATCCCTTTCGGACCCAGCTGTTTCGCCAGCGCTTTGGTAAACACCGCGAGACAGGCTTTGGTCTGCGCATAGTCAAGCAGTACGGCGCTCGGTTTTACCGCCTGAACGGAGGAGGTGTTAATGATGGAAGCGGGAGCTTTCATGTGGCGCAACGCCGCCTTTGTGATCCAGAAAGGCGCATAGACGTTGGTCTTAAAGGTCGCGTCAAAATCTTCCGTAGTCAGTTCTTCCAGCGACTCACGATACTGCTGGCGGCCTGCGTTATTCACCAGGATATCCAGCCCGCCCAGTTTTGAGACGGCCTGCTCCACCAGGTTCTGACAAAAAGTTTCGTCGCGCACATCGCCCGGAAGCGCGACAGCGTTCCGTCCTTCCGCTTTAATCAGGGCGATGACTTCCGCTGCGTCTTCTTCCTCTTCCGGCAAATAGTTAATGGCGACATCTGCCCCTTCGCGGGCATAGGCAATGGCTACCGCGCGTCCGATGCCGGAATCGCCCCCGGTAATTAGTGCCTTCTTACCGGCAAGACGTCCATGCCCTTTGTAGCTCTTCTCGCCGTGGTCGGGTACAGGTTCCATTTCAGAGGACAGGCCCGGCGGCGTCTGGGGTTGCTCCGGGAAAGGTGGCGTTGGGTAAGCGTTCGTACGTTGTTCATTATCACTCATAGCTAACTCCTTGTTAGGGGTGAGATTTGATGGATAGTTACAGCGTTAACGCTTCGCTGAATTATTTTTGCAAGTGGCTGACCCGGACTACGGGTGGGGATGATTTTTTATCGAGCGAGCCGCTAATACTGATCATGTTGTCAGGTTCCACGGTTCTGTCGTCAAATACGGCTTTCGGGATAATAACGTCGATTTTCCCGGTTTTATCCTGGAATACGTATTTATCGCCATTGCCATCAATAAGATTGCCGCGCAGTGAAATAGAGGCGCCATCATGCATCTCTTTCGCCTGAGTAATGGTCATAATGCGCGCATCATCGGTACCACGATAACCGCTGTCCAGCGCATGCGGCGGTGGCGGCGCGTCACCCTTTTGTAACCCGCCGTTATTATCTGCCCAGGCAGTAGGGATAATTAATATTAACAAGGCTGAAATCACTGATAATTTCATCTGATATCCTTCATTTTGGATGTCTTGACTTATTAAGTATTGTTGCTATTTCTTTATGTGGCAAATGTGATAAGTCTTAAAAGCATTTGCACAGAGAAATCAAAAATTTCGGCAATTAAGCGAAACGGTGACGACTGCCATGGAACCAAAAAATGAAAAAGTGCCTGGGATAAAAGAGAGTTATCGTTTACTGACGTTTGAGTACGCATTTCGTCAGGTGGGTTTTATTGTGCTGTTAGCTATTATCGTGGCGGCAATTGCCGGGCTGTTTTCAAGCGGTGTGGTCAGCGACGTGGAGAAAACAAATGATGCAAAATCCCTGGCTCTGAGCTATGAGCGCTTCGGTCGCCGCCAGACCGAATCACGGATGGCGCTGACGTTTCCGGTGACGTCTGAGGGGAAATATACCCTCAGCCTGACCAGCGAAAGCAGCGACGTGTATGAGCCCGGCAGCGTCTGGCCACAACCGGACAGCATGTACAGCCGGGGGAATACCCTGTTTCTCGTCTACGATCGTTTACAACAGACCGATAAATTTACCGTTCTATTATTCATCACGCCGTCAAAAGCAGGGAAGTGGACAAACAGCATCCGCGTAAACAACGAGCCAGATATCCGTTTCTGGCAGTTTATTTACCCCTAGGAGTCGAATATGGACATGGTTTTTCGTGCCCTGGCAATTTACCTGTTTCTGGTCATTGTGTTTAAAGTTGCCGGGCGGCGCGCCCTGCTACAAATGACCAGTTTTGACCTTATTTTGCTCTTAATTATCAGTGAAGCGACACAGCAGGCGCTGCTTGGCGAAGATTTTTCCGTCACCGGTGCGATGATTACAATAACAACGCTGGTGGTGGTGGATATTATTTTTGGCCTCCTGAAAAAATATTTTTCCACTGTTGAGAATATTCTTGATGGCACGCCGGTGATATTGGTGGAGAACGGTGTCCCCCTTGCCGATAAACTGAAAAAGGTCGATGTATCCTGTGATGATATATTGGTATCAGCCCGCCAGAATCACGGTATTACAGAATTGAAGGAGATAAAATACGCTATTCTTGAGCGTAATGGTCATATTTCTATTATTCCTGGCGAAAATTAAGGGCAACGCGATGAGCAATCTTATTCACGACAGTAACAGCACCATCAGCGAGCTGACGAAAAAGCTCGCCACTGAGCTTACGGACAGAGGTTTGCGGTTAACTACCGCAGAGTCCTGTACCGGCGGCAATCTCGCGGTTGCGCTTTGTGCCGAAGAGAACACGGCGGAATTTTATGATGTTGGCATGGTGGTGTTCAGCGATGCGGCGAAGGAGAGGATCCTCGGCGTGCGGCACGAAACCATTGAGCGCTTCACCGCCGTCAGTGAACAAACGGTGACCGAGATGGCCGCTAAAATTCGCGAAATTGCCGAGGCGGATATTGGCCTTGCCATCAGCGGCTATGCGGGACCGGAAGGCGGAGACGATGGCACCGCAGCCGGTACGGTCTGCTTCGGCTGGAATATTCGCGGACAGACGGAAACCCGCACCGTGCTGTTTTCCGGTGAATGTCAGGATGTGGTGGATAAAGCGGTGCGTTATTCCCTGTCTGAACTGATCGAAATACTCTCCGGCTGGGATAACGTCTGAAACAAGGGGAAAGGCTATGGCTGTCATCGTTATTACCGGCGGTACGGCGGGCGTGGGGAAGGCCACGGCGCTGCACTTTGCCAAAGCGGGCTACGATGTGGGCATCATTGCCCGCGATGAGCAGAGTCTGCGCTCCACAGAAGAGGAGTTGCGCCGTTTCGGGATCAACGCCTGTGCCGTTCAGGCCGACGTGGCGGACAGCAAGGCGGTGACCGATGCTGCTAACGAGATTGAATACCGGCTTGGGGCCATCGATGTGTGGGTGAATAACGCCATGGGCGGGATGCTGGCGCCGTTTCGCACCATGTCGCCTGAGGAGTTTCGCCGCGTCACCGAGGTGACCTATCTGGGCTATGTTAACGGTACCCGCGCCGCGCTGGAGTTAATGACTCCTCGTGACCGGGGGACGATTATTCAGGTTGGCTCCGCGCTGGCCTACCGCTCCATTCCCTTGCAGTCAGCCTACTGTGGGGCGAAAGCCGCGATCCGCGGGTTTACTGACGCCGTGCGCACCGAGCTGATGCATGAAAACAGCCGGGTGCAGATCGCAATGGTACAGATGCCGGGCCTCAACACGCCGCAATTCGAGTGGGCGAGGAATAAATTTGCCTGGGCGATGCGACCGGTTCCCCCCGTGTTTCAGCCGGAAGTGGCTGCCAGCGCGATTTTCAAGGTAGCGCAAAAACCGGTGCGGGAGCTGTGGGTGGGCAGCAGCACCGTCCAGTCGATTGTCGGGCAATTTCTTTTTCCCGGCTTTCTGGATCGGCTGATGGTTAAAAAGGCCTGGGAAGGGCAGATGACCGATACGCTAAATGCGGATGACCGTCAGGACTATCTGGATCAGCCGGTTAACGATCTGCATAAAATCCACGGGCACTTCACCGACGAAGCAAAAGAGCGCGCCACCAGCGTTACCTCCGGCATGCCGGGGAAAGTGCTGCTCGGCTCCCTCGCCGTCACGAGTGCAATCGTGGCGCGTCTTCTGCTCTCGCGGAGACGATAATCAGCGCAGTGCGGTACGATCGGTCCAGAACCAGCGGTACCCATAGCCGCTGAGGTTAAGCGCGACGGTTTTGCCGCACACCAGCGCGTCGTTGTAGCGTTTGTCCGCCAGGCAGGCGGTCCAGGTCGCATGCCGGATCCCTCTGGCGGTAAAATTAACGGGCTTATCGCTAAAGTTAACGAAGGTCAGAATGCTGCGCGTGTCGGTTTCGTAATAGATCCCCAGCACCGCATCGCTGTCGATATTAATAAGACGAAACGGCGCGACGCCGATCTCAGGGAACTCCGAGCGCGTATTGGCGATATCGATAATGCAGTGCAGGAGTGAGTTGCGGTGCAACAGCGAATCCGCCACGTTGATTTTTTGATAGCGGTACGGGCCGCGGTCAATCATCGGGGCGATAAAGGTTTCCGGGTCGGCGTCTGAGAAACCGCCGCCTTGCGATCCGGCCCACTGCATCGGGGTGCGTACGGCGTAACGCTCCTCCAGTTCCAAATCATCTCCCATGCCAATCTCATCCCCGTAGCGCATGACCGGTACGCCCGGCAGCGAAAACAAGACCGCATGGCAAAAGGCCAGCCGCTTACGATCGCCATTAAGCATCGGCGCCAGACGGCGGCGGATACCTCGCTGATACACACTCATTTCTTTGTCAGGGGCAAAGGCATCAATGACGGTCTGCTTCGCTTTTTTTCCTATCCCTTCCAGATCCAGCTCATCATGATTGCGCAGCCAGTTGGCGAAGCAGCAGGAGTCAGGCGGCACAATCATCTTCTTTACCGCGTTGCGCAGCGGTCGTGCGCTTTTCTCCGCAAGGCTGACGTAGAAGTACTTATTGAGCCAGAAATTCAGCACCAGGTTGAGCCGGTCGTTCTGACCAAAATAATCTTTGTAGGCCTCGACCTCCACGTCGACTTCGCCGAGCAGGATCGCATCCGGGTTACGCTGCTCGATAAGACGGCGCAGATGCTCCAGGATCCACAGGCCGCGTTTTTCATCCCCACGTCCGGCCTGTTTTGTCAGGTGCGACGCCGCATCCAGGCGAAAGCCCGACACCCCGAGCTTTAGCCAGAAGATGATGATGTTCTCAACCTCCTTCAGCACCGCAGGGGAGGCCAGATTGAGATCCGGCTCGTGGTGATAAAACATATGCCGGTAGTATTGCCCCGCCTCGTCGTCCCATGTCCAGATACTCTTCTCCACGCCGGGGAACATCGGCGGCGTATCGTCGTCGTCCGTGTCGGACCACAGGTAATAGTCACGATAGGGTGATTGAGGGTTGCGGCGGGCCTGTTGAAACCAGGGATGCGCATCCGAGGTATGCTGGATCAGCAGCTCAATAATGACCTGCATCCCCAGCTCCCGCGCCTGTTCAATAAAGGCGATGATATCGTTGAGCTTGCCGAAGCGGGGATCGACCTGCAAATGGTCGCTCACGTCATAGCCTTCATCGAGAAAAGGCGTGAGGTAAAACGGAGTGATCCAGATAACCGTCGCGCCCATCCGGCGGATGTAGCGTAGCTTCGCGGCGATTCCGGCGATGTCGCCACAGCCATCGCCGTTCAGATCGTAAAACAGGGCAGTATCTATCTGGTAAATAATGGCGCGTGTATGCCAGCCTGCCATAGTAATCCTTAGTGATAACCTTCGGTATCAGACACTTTGCCCCGGAAGACGTAATAGCTCCAGGCGGTATAAACCAGGATCACCGGGATGATTAACAGCGTGCCGATCAGCATAAACAGCTGGCTGGCAGGCGGCGCGGCGGCTTCCCACAAGGTGATGTGCGGCGGAATTATGTGTGGCCACAGGCTGATGCCCAGGCCGCTAAAGCCGAGGAAGATCAGGCCCAGCGTTAACAGGAACGGACGGGCATGGCTGTCGGGATTACGCGTCAGCCGCCAGATCCACAGGCTGAATACCGCCACCAGAACCGGAACCGGCAGGAACCAGAAGAAGTTAGGCAGAGTAAACCAGCGCTCGGCGACAAACTGCCAGCCGAGCGGGGTCCAGATACTTACCACCGCAATGACGGCAATCAGCGCCAGCAGAACGTGGCGGGTCAGCTCGCGCATCCGGTTTTGCAGCGCGCCTTCGCTTTTCATGATCAGCCACGTGGTGGCCAGCAGGGTATAGGCGACAATTAAGCCCAGCCCGCAGAACAGGTTAAACGGGGTGAACCAGTCCAGCGAGGAGCCCACAAAGCGACGCCCTTCCACGTCAAAGCCGTTGATCATCGCGCCAACCACGATCCCCTGGCTGAAGGTTGCGAGCAGGGAACCGCCAGCAAAAGAATAGTCCCAGAATTTGCGGTGGGAAGGGGTCGCCTTAAAGCGAAACTCAAATGCCACGCCGCGGAAAATAAGCCCGATCAGCATGGCCGTCAGCGGGATGGTCAGGGCATCGATTATTACCGCGTAGGCCAGCGGAAAAGCGCCGAACAACCCTGCGCCGCCGAGAACCAGCCAGGTTTCATTTCCGTCCCAGACCGGGGCGACGCTGTTCACCATCACGTCGCGCTCTTTGGCATCACCCACAAAGCTGAACAGCATGCCGATACCGAGATCGAAACCGTCCATGATGATGTACATCAGCGTGGCGAAGACAATAATGGCAAACCAGATGACCGGGATATCGACGCCCATCAGATCTTCTCCTCTTCCGGAACAGACTCGGCGGCGGACAGCGGACGGGCAGGGGTGCCCGATGTATTAGACGTTAGCGTGCCCACAGGCTGCGGACCTTTGTTAATCAACCGGGCGAGATACACATATCCCACGCCAAATACCGAACAGTAGACCACGATAAAGGCCAGCAGGCTGATGCTCATCTGCAACGTGCTGTGCAGAGACACCGCATCTATCGTGCGCAGATAACCGTAAACGACCCACGGCTGGCGGCCCACTTCGGTGGTGACCCACCCGGCGAGCAGCGCGAGTAATCCGGCAGGCCCCATACAGAGGGCAAACCAGTGGAATGGCCGTGAGTGATAGAGTCGACGGCGATAGCGCAGCCAGACGCTCAGTACGCCAAGGGTAATCATCAGCAGCCCCATGCCGACCATAATGCGGAAGGACCAGAAGACGATGAGCGAGTTAGGGCGGTCCTCTTTCGGGAAATCCTTCAGCGCCGGGACCTGTTTATCCAGGCTGTGCGTCAGGATCAGGCTGCCGAGCGCGGGAATTTCAAGCCCGTATTTGGTGCGTTCCTCTTCCATATCCGGTACGCCAAACAACAGCAGCGGGGTGGCCTCGCCGGGCGGGTTTTCCCAGTGGCCTTCAATCGCGGCGATTTTGGCAGGCTGGTGCTCAAGCGTATTCAGCCCGTGCATATCCCCAACCACGGCCTGAATGGGCGCGACCAGCAGCGCCATCCACATGGCCATGGAGAACATCTTGCGGATCGCGGGCGTATCGTTACCGCGCAGCAGATGCCATGCCCCGGACGCGCCCACAAACAAGGCGCTGCACAGGAAGGCGGCGATGGACATATGGATCAGGCGGTAAGGGAATGAGGGGTTAAAGATAATGGCCAGCCAGTCTTCGGGAATGACCTGACCGTTCTGAATACTGAAGCCCTGCGGGGTGTGCATCCAGCTGTTAGAGGCGAGGATCCAGAAGGTGGACATCAGCGTGCCCAGCGCCACCATGCAGGTGGCAAAGAAGTGCAGGCCGGGGCCAACCTTGTTCCAGCCGAACAGCATCACGCCTAAGAAACCGGCTTCCAGGAAGAAGGCGGTTAAGACTTCATAGGTGAGCAAAGGGCCGGTTATGCTGCCCGCGAACTGGGAAAAGCCGCTCCAGTTAGTCCCAAACTGGTAAGCCATCACCAGCCCGGAAACCACGCCCATACCAAAGTTGACGGCGAAAATTTTTAGCCAGAAATGGTATAGCGAGCGCCAGACATCATTTTTTGTGCGAAGCCACATGCCTTCGAGAACCACCAGATAGCTCGCAAGCCCGATGGTGATCGCCGGGAAGAGAATATGAAAAGAGACGGTAAAGGCGAACTGTATCCTGGCCAGATGAAACGCATCAAGCTCGAACATGCTCCGTACCTCTGGAACTGATAGCGCACAAGGCATTGCCAGACAGCCTCAGGCTGCCTGGCAAAACCGGTTACGGTTTTTTCTTACCTGCGCCAAGCTCGGCACCGGTAAGCGGATCGGCGTTAGGGTCGGATTTCGTACGTGCGCACATCGCTTTGACCAGCGTTTCCTGCTCTGTCGTGAGCGTTACGCTTGCGCCGCCGTCACCGCCATCGACCGCGGGCTGAGGAGATTCCACGTAGTCGAAGTGCTTATCGCTGTTCCAGCTACCGCGAACTTCTCCCCCCTCAGACATATTGTAGTACTTATTAGTGTACTCTTCGATTGGCGGCAATTTACCCGGTGGGAAATTGTTACGGATCGACTGGAGCGCCTTCTCAAATGAGAGCTGGTGTGCTGCCTCACGCGTCATTAAAAACGCCAGCGCATCTTTAACACCCGGATCGTCCGTTACGTTAATAAGCCGTTCGTAGATAATTTTGGCGCGCGCCTCGGCCGCAATGTTAGAGCGCAGATCGGCGGTGGGCTCGCCAATAGTATCCACATACGCCGCCGTCCATGGTACGCCCCCGGAGTTGGTCAGTGGAGTACCGCCGCCGTAGAGCAGGGAGGTGATATGACTGTCGTTGCCGTTCTCGGTCATGGAACGGTACAATTCCGCTTCATTTTCAACGCCTTCCGCCAGTTCACCTTTCGCACCCTTATTCAGCATACCCACCAGGGTGCCGATGATTTCCAGGTGACTTAATTCCTCGGTCGCGATATCCATCAGCATATCTTTACGACCGGGATCGTCGTCGCTCAATCCTTGCGTAAAGTAACGACATGCCGCGGCAAGTTCGCCCTGTGGCCCGCCAAACTGCTCAAGCAGAAGATTGGCCAGGCCCGGATTCGGTTCGGCTACGCGTACCGTGTATTGCAGCTGTTTTACGTGTCGAAACATAGTTTCTCCCTCTTTCGTTATTTTTTCGCTTCAACACCGTCCGCATCGGAGCGCAGCAGGAACTGTTCCGTCGTCTGTGGAATATGCTGGAGCAGCCAGTCAGCCATCTGGCGCTCTTCTTCCAGAATGGACTCAATGGCAGGAATGGAGGCAGTATCGCCCGCTTGTTTGGCCGCAGCCAGCAGAGAGGTGTAGCAGGCAATTTCAAACTGCTCAAAAACGTAGCCGCTGATGGAGCCTTTAACAATTTCGTCGGAAGGGAACATGCCGCCAATGGACTGGCCGAGCGCCGCCATTTTGCTCATGGAATCTTTTATGACCGAACGGGAAATATCATTGCGGTCGAGAATTTCTTCCAGCACGGTAATTTGGTGTTTAGTCTCATTAACGTGTTGTTCAATTCGTGCACGTAAGTCGGGATAATTATCAATACGGCTGGCCATAGATTCCAGCATGGATTCGGCTTGCTTTTCCATCGCATGGGCATCGCGTAGCCAATCATGGTAGTGTTCTACATGATTCATAATTAACTCCTGTGATTTATTATCTGGTTAATTTTTGTTGCTGATGCTCATCAAATTAATATTTATCCTTTCTGGGCTTTTTGATTAATATTGCCGACAGCCAGATCGGTTAATTTGAGATCGGTTTCTTTTTCTTCTTCCAGCGTTTCGGCAAGAAGTTTAACGGCTTTTTTATAGCCTAATTGTTCAGCCAGGGTGGCCAGGGTGCCGTAGCTGGCAATCTCGTAATGCTCGACTTTTTGTGCTGCGGCAATTAATGCAGCGTCACGCACTTCATTTTTCTCAGTGCTCTCAATAACTTCGTTGGCTTCTTCAATTAAGCCTTCCATCGCAACGCATTTCATGCGCTTCAGTTTGAGGCCGGATTCCTGCTCAATAATCTGATCGATACGCTCGATTTGTCCCTGAGTCTCTTCGAGGTGGGCCGTGAACGCGGCACTCAACTTCTCGCTGGATGCGGCGCGAGCTAACTTGCTTAGAGCGCGGGTCAGCTGCTTCTCAGCGCTGTAGGTGTCGGATAACAGGTGAATAAATACATCTTCAACAGTTTTCATATTCATATTTTCGCTCCAGTGAAATAAAGGGAAGGTACTGCGAGCCGACGGGCCCGCAGCATGCTCTCGGTATATTTATAAGAGCTTTAAATAAGATCAGGAGTTATCAGATTTACGGCCTCCGCCGTGACTGTTCTGGCCCCCTTTCTTACCCGCTTCAGATGCGCGTTGCGGATCGTTTTTGAAATTACCGCCGCTGTGCTGGCCGCCTTTACGTCCAGCTTCTGATGCCTTTTCACGGTCTTCAGCGAAATTACCGGAACCACCACGATGTTGCTCTGCCATATATCAACCCTCATGTTGCGTTTATGTCAGGAGATACGATAAGTAATTCGTATCAGTTGTCGTTCAGGAATTAACATTAGTCGTTATGTGAGAAGAGTCAAATTTCATGTCTGGGTTGTTTTGCGGTAATTTTGCAGGTGTTCAGGAAATACCGCTTCGTTACGAACTTTAAAAACGGACGGTAAATCCACTGGTTAGGGAGAAATAAATCTGGATGTTGGGAGTTCGCTTAGCTAATAATCCTAATGTGAACGTGGCGTGAATTATTACAAGAGTTGACACAACGCAAAAATATATCGTCGCAACGGGCGCTTCTGTATTCGGAATAATCTTAAGTGTCTGGCGAAATAACGTGTTGAAAAGAGGGTGGCCAAACCTCGTTTTTGACGTGGTCAGGCGGATCGGCTGAGGGTATGCTTCTTTTGTCACCACAATAATTACAGAGGCAATATCATGGATCAGGAGCTACTGGATGCGGGGTACCGGGCCTACACCGGTGAGAAAATTGATGTTTACTTCAATACCGGGATCTGCAAACACTCGGGCAACTGCGTGCGCGGCAGCGCGGCGCTGTTCGACCTGAAGCGTAAACCATGGATCGCGCCGGATGAAGTAGATGCAGAAACGGTTGTGCGCGTAATTGATACCTGCCCGAGCGGTGCGCTGAAGTACCGCCAAAAATAAGTGAGGAACCATGGAAATTCTTGAAGGCCATAACAAGTTTTACGTCAACGACGCCGAAGGCAATCAGGTAGCGGAGATTGTCTTTGTCCCAACCGGCGAGCATCTGAGCATCATTGAGCACACCGATGTAGATCCAAGCCTGAAAGGGCAGGGTGTGGGTAAACAGCTGGTGGCGAAGGTGGTAGAGAAGATGCGCGGGGAGAACCGTAAAATTATCCCGCTGTGTCCGTTTGCGAAGCATGAGTTTGATAATACGCGGGAGTATGACGATATTCGGGCGTAAAACAGATGCCCGGCATTGCGCCGGGCAGCACACTCAACCGACAAACATCACCGACACACACAGCACACCTACAATCAGCGTCAGCAGGTTACCGATGGAGCGGTACGGTTTTAACGACGGGATCAGGTACGTCGACAGCGTCGGCATGATGAAAAGGATCATGGCGATAAGCGGACCGCTGATAGCGTAAATCATTGAAATGGCGTTCGGGTTGATGCAGCAGACCGCAAAGGTAATCAGCGACACGCCGAGAATAGAAACCGCGCGGTTAAAGGCGCGGCTTTTCTTCACACCCACCTGATTCAGCGACGATTTCACAATTTCCGTTGCCCCTTCAATCACGCCAAAATAGGTGCCGAGGAACGATTTCGACATCGCAATAATCGCCACGATAATGCCGGAAATGCCCAGCCATGCCGGGGACGAAGGCATCATCGACAGCGCGGACAGGATCGTCACCCCTTCCTCTTTTGCCGCCACGATATACGACGGTGGAATCGAAAGCAGGCAGCTGAACACAAAGAACAGCACGCTGAGGCAGATGATCAGATACGCCACTTTCATGATTTTTTTGCATTTACCCATCGCCTCTTCACCGTATTTCTCGCGACGGTCTACGGCGAAGGTCGAGATGATCGGAGTATGGCTAAAAGCGAAAACCATCACCGGGATCGAAATCCACACCTGGTGCAGCGTATGCTGGTCGAAGGCCATCTGGCTGGTCAGCAGCGACGGCTGCCAGCTGCCCGTCAGATACAGCGAGACAAACAGGAAATAGGCGATCAGCGGAAAGACAAGGAAACCCATCACCTTAATGGTGATGTGCCGCCCCATCAGGAAGATCAGATTCAAAATCAGCACTACGCCAAAGCTCACCAGCATCCGCATGCCGGTATCCACCGTCATCCGTTTCGCCAGCTGTTCAGTGAGTGAGTTGGTTATCGCCACCGCGTAAATCAGAACTACCACAAAGAAGGCCACAAAATAGAGTGTGGTGATCAGGTTGCCGATCTTTTTGCCGTAGTAATGCGAAACGGCACCGGTGATCCCTTCGTTGCCTTTCGTCTTCGACGACAGAATAAATTGCGCCAGCGCTTTATGCGGCCAGTAGGTTAAGGGATACGCCACAAGGGCGGTGATCAGCAGGACAATCGCGCCAGCAGAGCCGAGCTGAATGGGCAAGAACAGGGTTCCTGCGCCCACGGCAGTGCCGTAGAGGGCGAAACTCCAGAGAGTCTCTTCTTTTGACCAAATTTTCGACATTAGAGCAACGTATCAACTATAAAACGAACAAAAAGGAGTGCAATTTACCATAATTATGCGTTGAGGTCGCCGTTGCTTCGCAGGGGTGGGCCGGAGCAGGTCTCCGGCCGGAAGGTTATTCGCTTGCCAGGGCGCGGCGTTGCTGGCGGCGCTTGATGATTTTCTCCCGCAGGGTGTCGTACGCCCAATTGTAGAGCATGGTGTACGGCAGGAAGAACAGGAAGAAACCAATTTCCAGCGTAAAGGCCTGGAGCAGCGTCACGCCCAGCACGGCGGCAACGATGGTTACGCCAATCACAATAAAACCGCATTCAAAACCCAGCGCATGCAGGGCGCGCACTTTCGCCGTGCGCTTCACCCGCTGGACGGGCCAGAAACGGTCGAAGCCAAAGTTATAGATAATGTTCCAGAGCATTGCCGTGGTCGCCAGAATTATGGTGAGACCCCCCATTTCAACCACCGAGCGCTGCATTAGCCACGCGGCCGTCGGGGCGAGGATCGCCGTAGCAATGCCTTCAAAACAGACGGCATGGAAGATCCGCTCCGGCAATTTACGTTGGAGTGCATCCTGATGTTGCATATTTACCTCATATTGACGCCAGTATGGGCGTTGATGCGGTCTATTCTTATCGTTTAAGGTGATATATAAAAGATGGTATCCATCGATAAAGTAGATACATCATGCGTTATTCTCCCGAAGCACTGACCGCGTTTGTTGAAACTGTCGCCGCAGGTTCGTTTTCTGCTGCGGCACGGCGGCTGCGTAAAAG
Source organism: Enterobacter sp. JJBC (assembly GCF_036936505.1). Taxonomy (NCBI): domain Bacteria; kingdom Pseudomonadati; phylum Pseudomonadota; class Gammaproteobacteria; order Enterobacterales; family Enterobacteriaceae; genus Enterobacter; species Enterobacter sp. JJBC. The sequence goes on along the minus strand of NZ_CP136935.1, from coordinate 3,881,651 downwards.
CCAGTCCACCATCAGCACCTCCATCGCCAACCTTGAAGCTGACCTTGGCTTTGAACTGTTCGATCGCTCGGCGCGTCACCCGGTGTTGACCGCCCAGGGTGAACAGGTGCTGGGCTATGTCCAGTCGATACTCGCCGCCAGCGCGCGCCTGGATGAGCTGGCCGTATCTTTAACCGCGCAAACGGAGGCGCGTTTTACCTTTGTTCTCTCCGATACGCTTAACCCGGCCGTGCTGGAACAGATGATGAGCCAGTTCGACCAGCGTTTTCCGCACACGGAATTTGAGTGCCTGATTGGTGAAGAGGAGGACGTGATCGATCTGCTGCAAAAGGAGCGGGCGCAAATTGGCCTGACGGAAGCGCGCGACAGCTACCCGACCGATATTGGCGCGACCCGTCTGCCTATGCAGACAAGGATGGCTATTTACGTTTCTGCCGGACATCCTCTGGCAGGGCAACATGAGACGCAGGCGGACGAGCTGCATGGCTGGCGCGAGCTGCGGCTGAGTACCTATCTTGAACGGGAAGCGCCCCTTGCGCGCGGGCCGGTCTGGTCTGCGCCGAATTACCTGTTACTGCTGAGTATGGCGGTACAGGGCTTTGGCTGGTGCGCGTTACCCTGCGCGCTGGTCGACGAATTTGCCGCGTCGAAATCGCTGGTGCAGCTGAACGTGCCGGGCTGGCCGAGGTCGATTGCCATCGATCTGGTATGGAACAAACGAACCCCGCCCGGCGTCGCCGGAAGCTGGCTGCGCCAGTACTTGCAGGACGCACGATAATCCTGTGACTAAACTCACTAATTTTAAACATTTGCGTCAATTGTTGATAACAATCCTCTACTATCGTCATGTCATTTTGCACAGAGGTCGTGATGAAAGATGTCGTTATAGTGGGTGCGTTACGTACGGCTATCGGCTGTTTTCAGGGAGCGCTTGCGCGTCACTCTGCGGTTGATCTCGGCAGCGTGGTGGTAAGAGCGCTGGTGGAACGCAGCGGGATTGCCGCACATGAAATTGATGAGGTGATCCTTGGCCAGGTGCTGACCGCTGGCGCGGGACAAAACCCTGCGCGCCAGGCAGCGCTGAAGGGGGGCCTGCCCAATACCGTTTCGGCAATTACCATCAACGACGTCTGTGGTTCAGGTTTGAAAGCGCTCCATCTTGCGACGCAGGCCATCCAGTGCGGTGAAGCGGACGTGGTTATTGCCGGCGGGCAGGAGAATATGAGCCGCGCCCCGCACGTCCTGACCGACAGCCGGACCGGCGCGCAGCTCGGGAACAGTCAGCTGCTTGACAGTCTGGTTCACGACGGGCTGTGGGACGCCTTCAACGACTACCATATGGGCGTAACGGCGGAAAACCTGGCGCGGGAATACGGTATCAGCCGCGAGCTTCAGGATGCATATGCCCTCAGCTCACAGCAAAAAGCGCGTGCAGCGATCGACTCCGGGCGTTTTCGCGATGAAATTGTCCCGGTCAGTACCCAGCGCCAGAACGGCGAAGCGCTCATCGTCGATACCGACGAGCAGCCGCGCACCGATGCCAGCGCAGAAGGGCTGGCAAAACTCGATCCGGCCTTTGAAACGCTCGGTTCTGTAACGGCAGGCAACGCCTCATCCATTAACGACGGTGCGGCGGCGGTGATGATGATGAGTGAAAGCAAAGCCCAGGAGCTGGCGCTGCCGGTGCTGGCGCGCATCAAAGCGTTTGCCAGCGTGGGTGTTGATCCTGCGTTAATGGGGATCGCCCCGGTCTATGCCACGCGCCGCTGCCTGGAGCGGGCGGGCTGGGACCTGAGCGATGTGGATCTGATTGAGGTCAACGAAGCCTTTGCTGCACAGGCGATCTCGGTCGGGAAAATGCTGGAATGGGATCCGCTGCGGGTCAACGTCAACGGCGGTGCAATTGCGCTGGGTCATCCCATTGGCGCCTCCGGCTGCCGCATTCTGGTGTCGCTGGTCCACGAAATGAAAAAGCGTAACGCCCGAAAAGGGATCGCAACGCTCTGTATTGGCGGAGGGCAGGGGGTGGCCCTGGCTATCGAACGGTAGTTTCCCCTCTCTGTGCACAGAAAACCTCCCACGGGAGGTTTTTTTGTGTCCGCAGAATCCTTTTTTAACACTTCTGCGTTCTTTCTGAAGCCCGCAATAATTATTGCGCGGTTAATTATTTGCTTTGTGAAGTGCTTAATGTGATCTTCCCCCTGAAATTTACGGTTAATGCCCTTTTTTTGTTGATGGGGTTCACGTCGATCTTTGCCAAAAAAAATGAAACAAATAATTTCGATCCTTGTCACTAAAATAACGGTGCATAAAAAATAAACTCAAGTTTCATAAAAACGAAACGTTATTTTAATTGAGGGTTTTTTCATGTTTAAGAAATCTCTGCTCCTTGCTTCCCTTATTAGTGCCTCTTTTGCGGCTAGCGCCGTTACCGTCGATCTGCGTCACGAATATATTGACAGCGGCTCGAATGCCGACCGTGTTGCCGTCTCGCACCGCTTTGATAATGGCTTCGGTTTTTCAGTCGAGGCGAAGTGGAAATCAGGCGGGGACAAGGCAGATCAGCCATTCGCGGATGTAGTGGGGAACGGTCACGAAGATCAGATTAGCTGGCGCTGGAAAGCGACAGACAATATCGCCCTGACCCCTGCGTTTACGATTGAAAGCACAGACAGTCGCACCATTTATAAACCGAATCTGCATGTGCAATATAGCTTCGATAATGGCTTCTACGTGGCTGCGCGTTACCGTTACGAATATACTCGCTACCCGTCAAGCTCAAATAAGGACGATGATAAAGTTAACCGTGGCGATGCGTGGGTCGGTTGGGTATTAGGTGACTGGCGTACCGAGCTGAACTATGTTTACGCGAAAAGTTCTGAAGGCGTGGCCCGAAATAATAATAAAGATTATTCCAACGAATATAACGCCAAGCTGGCCTACAAATGGGATAAAAACTGGGCACCGTATGTGGAGGTGGGGAACGTGGGGGTTAAAGACACGGACGAACGCCAGACCCGTTTCCGTTTAGGTGTGGCGTACTCCTTCTGATAATTCAGTTCCTTCGCTAAAAACCGCCGGGTGGCGCTAACGCTTACCCGGCCTACACATTCTTTCCAATCCATTTTTTCGTAGGCCGGGTAAGCGAAGCGCCACCCGGCAAAAAGCGCCGCGCAATCACCCAAAAAAAAGCCCTCCGAATCGGAGGGCAAGGCCAGTTACAGAAACACTAACTCATTCAGGCATGCAACATTTCAGGTTGCTCGGGGAGTTTCGCGATATAGAGGGCCGGTTTGCCGTCTTTATCGGAACTGTACAGCACCGCTTTTTCGTCCGGCGTGAAGGACGGATGCGGGTGGGTTACCTGGCGGCTGTTCGCCACCGTAGCCCATGAGGTGTCATGACGGGCGATGCGGTAATAAGCTTTCTTCGCCACGTCAAAGGCATACAGATAAGGATCGTTATCAATGGTGTAGCCGCCGGTGTCTTTCACGTCAACAGGCGTACCGGAACCGTCGCCAACCAGCATGCTGCCGTCAACGTTGCTCATCAGATGTGAACAGGCGGGCATGTTCATTACCGCTTCATTCACGCCGGTGTCCGGGTTGAAGCGGGAGATGGTACGCCCTTGCTGACCTTTCAGATAAGAGACGTAGATCAGCGCGGACCCGTCGGGCACCCAAAATTCATGTGTACAGCTTTCACCTTCCGCGTGCGTTTTCACTTTCCGCACGTTGCTGCCATCTTCGTTGACCAGCCACATGCGGGCGTCGACCAGGTCGTGCGGCCCTTCATGACAGAAGGCCACGGTATTGTCATCGAACGGGCGATAAATCGGATGTCCCAGCCAGATCTTCTCGTCATGAATGGTGGTGCTTTCACCCGTTTTCAGATCAACGCGCAGCAGGCGGCAGTGCGGCCCTTTGTGGAAGAAGTCGTGGAAAATTTTCCAGTCGTTGAGTGGCGTCCAGTCACGTCTGGCAATCTCAATACCCACCAGTTTGGTGCAGTCGCTGTTCGCGACCCAGGTGCCGTAGCCGACCCACTCTTCCGGAACGCGGTACACTTCGCGCTCTGCCAGCGTCTGTAAATCCACCTCCAGCAGGGTGCGATCGTTCTTCACATAGTAGAGGGATTTATCGTCCGGAGAGAGGAACCCGCCAAAGGTATTATCGCCCGCGCCTTCGGTCAACTGTACCGCTTCGGCGTTTTTCAGATCCAACAGGTAATAGTTCCAGTGACCGTCGAACTCCCCGGCGAACAGCAGGTGGCTGCCATCGTTAAAGAAGCACTTCTGGTAAAAGTAGTTGCGATGACAGGTTACTTCCGGTGGGGTCAGGCGGGTGACTTCCACGCCTGTATCCGGATCGCGGCTGACCTCATAGTTCAGCTTGACCCGCATACCTTTAGCCATAATGCACTCCTTTGAACGCGTAATGTAGGTTGAAAACTAGGTGATAAATTATCAAAACGTTGTTTCATTATTTGTGACTGACAGCGCACTTTCTCATTTTCATTAACCAGATTGAGGGTCTTAAAGATTTATCGTGATCGAAACACCATTTCTGGCATAAACAGGCAGGAAAAATGAAACGTTGTTTTAAATGTAATTGAAAACCCCGTTGTCAGGGGATAATATGTGTTCATCACTAAAACGGAACGTTGTTTCGTTATTTATATTTGCCTTCGGGCACGATCAATTCTGGAGGTTTACGTGGACGTCAGACAAAGCATCCACAGTGCGCACGCTAAAATGCTGGATACTCAGGGGCTGCGCAGTGAGTTTTTAGTTGAGCAAGTGTTCGAAGCCGACAAGTACACCATGGTCTACAGCCATATTGACCGCATTATTGTGGGCGGGATTATGCCGGTGGCGAAAACCGTCTCCGTGGGCGGTGAAGTGGGCAAACAGCTGGGCGTGAGCTACTTCCTCGAACGCCGTGAACTGGGCGTGATTAACATCGGCGGGCCGGGCACCATTACCGTCGATGGCCAGTGCTACGAAATTGGTCACCGCGACGCGCTGTACGTCGGCAAAGGCGCGAAAGAGGTGGTGTTCGCCAGCATTGATGCCAGCAAACCGGCGAAGTTTTACTACAACTGCGCCCCGGCTCATACGACTTACCCAACCAAAAAAGTCACGCCAGCGGACGTTGCCCCGGTGACCCTTGGCGATAACCTCACCAGCAACCGTCGCACCATCAACAAATACTTTGTTCCGGATGTGCTGGAAACCTGCCAGCTCAGCATGGGGCTGACCGAGCTTGCGCCGGGCAACCTGTGGAACACCATGCCGTGCCATACCCACGAGCGCCGCATGGAAGTCTACTTCTATTTCAACATGGATGAAGACGCCTGCGTGTTCCACATGATGGGACAGCCGCAGGAGACGCGCCATATCGTTATGCACAACGAGCAGGCAGTCATTTCGCCGAGCTGGTCCATCCACTCTGGCGTGGGAACGAAAGCCTATACCTTTATCTGGGGGATGGTCGGTGAAAACCAGGTCTTTGATGACATGGACCACGTCGCTGTTAAGGATCTGCGCTAGTCGCAGGCAGTTAAGCATACATCTGCCTGTTGCTGACAGGCGCTGAACGATTAAGGAACAAACATGATTCTGGATGCATTTTCTCTGCAAGGTAAAGTGGCTGTGGTTTCCGGTTGTGACACCGGGCTGGGGCAGGGTATGGCGTTAGGTCTGGCGGAAGCGGGCTGCGATATCGTCGGGATTAACATCGTTGAGCCAACGGAAACCATCGAGCGCGTCACCGCGCTGGGCCGCCGTTTCCTGAGCCTGACCGCGGACCTGCGCAAAATCGATGCGATCCCTGAGCTGCTGGATCGCGCGGTGGCGGAGTTTGGGCATATCGATATTCTGGTCAACAACGCCGGCCTGATCCGTCGTGAAGACGCGATTAACTTCAGCGAAACGGACTGGGACGACGTGATGAATCTGAACATCAAGAGCGTGTTCTTTATGTCCCAGGCGGCTGCGAAGCACTTCATTGCTCAGGGGAAAGGTGGCAAGATCATTAATATTGCCTCCATGCTCTCTTTCCAGGGCGGCATCCGCGTGCCGTCTTACACCGCATCGAAGAGTGCCGTGATGGGCGTGACCCGTCTGCTGGCGAACGAGTGGGCGCAGCACAACATCAACGTCAACGCGATTGCGCCGGGCTACATGGCCACCAACAATACCCAGCAGCTGCGTGCGGATGAAGAGCGCAGCGCGGCAATCCTGGAGCGTATTCCAGCGGGTCGCTGGGGTCTGCCGAGCGATCTGATGGGCCCGGTTGTATTCCTGGCGTCCCCGGCTTCGGACTACATTAATGGCTACACCGTTGCCGTAGACGGCGGCTGGCTGGCACGTTAAGTCAGCCCGAATAAAGAACCTCTGCCCTCGTGTAGAGGTTTTTTTTGCGCCAAAATTGGCTTTATCCATATCCATAAAGATGAAAAATCCATACTGAAAAGGAATGAATGACGGGTGTCACACATTTATTGCTTAAATATTAACTAATTAATCAAAAATAAGGTTAAACCATCCTGATTTGAAATTGTAATGTCCATCACAGATCGGTGTGTCGTAGCGAAATAATCCATATCTTCACCATTTCCGGCCTGACACTTTCTTCCGGTATCTCGTAATTTCACTTAACGAATTTCGCTGTTGAGGCAGGAAACAATGACATCTGTAAATGACTCTACCCTTATGCCCGCTGCGCTGCGCGATACCCGACGCATGAACCAGTTTGTTTCTGTTGCGGCCGCCGTAGCCGGTTTACTGTTTGGTCTGGATATCGGCGTTATCGCGGGCGCACTGCCCTTTATTACCGACCACTTTACGTTAAGCAACCGCCTGCAAGAGTGGGTGGTGAGCAGCATGATGCTGGGTGCGGCCATCGGCGCACTGTTTAACGGCTGGCTGTCGTTCCGTCTCGGGCGCAAATACAGCCTGATGGTCGGGGCGATCCTGTTTGTTGCTGGCTCTCTTGGTTCGGCGTTTGCCACCAACGTTGAAGTGTTGCTGCTTTCCCGCGTGCTGCTGGGCGTGGCGGTAGGTATCGCGTCCTACACCGCGCCGCTTTACCTCTCCGAAATGGCGAGCGAAAACGTGCGCGGGAAGATGATCAGCATGTACCAGCTGATGGTGACGCTCGGTATCGTGCTGGCGTTCCTGTCGGATACGTACTTCAGCTACAGCGGCAACTGGCGGGCAATGCTTGGCGTGCTGGCGCTGCCTGCGGTGCTGCTGATTGTGTTAGTCATTTTCCTGCCGAACAGCCCGCGCTGGCTGGCGCAAAAAGGGCGTCACGTGGAGGCGGAAGAGGTGCTGCGCATGCTGCGCGACACGTCTGAAAAAGCGCGTGAAGAGCTGAACGAAATCCGCGAAAGCCTGAAGCTGAAGCAGGGCGGCTGGTCCCTGTTTAAGGCGAACCGCAACGTGCGCCGCGCGGTGTTCCTCGGCATGCTGTTACAGGCGATGCAGCAGTTCACGGGGATGAACATCATCATGTATTACGCCCCACGCATCTTTAAAATGGCTGGTTTTACCACCACCGAACAGCAGATGATCGCCACGCTGGTGGTGGGGCTGACCTTTATGTTCGCCACCTTTATCGCGGTGTTCACCGTCGATAAGGCTGGACGTAAACCGGCCCTGAAAATTGGCTTTAGCGTAATGGCGCTCGGCACCTTGATCCTTGGTTACTGCCTGATGCAGTTCGATAACGGCACGGCGTCAAGCGGCCTCTCCTGGCTCTCCGTTGGCATGACCATGATGTGCATCGCCGGTTACGCGATGAGCGCCGCACCGGTGGTGTGGATCCTGTGCTCTGAAATTCAGCCGCTGAAATGCCGCGACTTTGGTATCACCTGTTCCACCACCACCAACTGGGTGTCGAATATGATCATTGGCGCGACCTTCCTGACGCTGCTGGATGCGATTGGCGCGGCAGGCACCTTCTGGCTCTATACGGTGCTGAACGTGGCGTTTATCGGCGTGACATTCTGGCTGATCCCGGAAACCAAAGGCGTGACCCTGGAGCATATTGAACGCAAGCTGATGAAAGGGGAGAAACTACGTAATATCGGCGTGTAATGTCATTGCCGGGTGGCGCTTCGCTTACCGGGCCTACGATACCGTGTAGGCCGGGTAAGCGAAGCGCCACCCGGCTTTGTTTTTACCGCATCGCACGTCTCAAAATACGCTCCGCCTGACGCTGGAAGTCAGCGGCCGTCTCTTCCACGGTTTTCTGCCCGTAGTCGATATACTGCAAAGAGGTACCGAACTGCGCCACAATCTGTGGGTCGTCAAAGTATGGCGAGACGGTGAGTTTCGCCGGCAGCGACTGCGCCAGGCGCAGGCCTGCCACGGAAGGATCGTCCTCTTTAATGGTGCCGTCTTCGGTCAGATACTGCACCGCTACTTTGCTCAGCGGTACGCCACGCTCAAGACCCAGCGTATCGACCCCTTCTTTGCTGTTGAGCAGGAAATTAATTAGCTTCGCTGCCGCCTCCGGGTTTTTGGTCGTCTTACCAATCGACAGCATCTGCGCCGGTTTGAAGAACAGACCTGCGTCGGTGGCGCCCGGCAGCATTGGGTAGTTGCCCAGCTCCAGTTTCGCCGGTGGCTTCAGGTTGTCGGAATATTTGTTGATGGTGGAGTTCCACATGTAGGTGCCGCCCCATTCACCCTGGATCCACGGCTTCATCTCATACATGTTGCTCTTACCGAAAGAGGCATAGTATTTGGTGTCCGGCATGACGTGGCTGTCGATCAGCTTTTTGTAGGTCTGGAAAAACTCTACCCACTGTTCCTTTGTGTAGCTGAACTTTTTGGTTTTCTCATCCACCGCAGGAATGTTGTACTTCTGGATCATGTACGAATTCAGCAGCGCCAGCGTATCCTGATGCTCCAGTATCACCGGATAGTATTGCTTGCCGAGCTTGCTCTCGAAGGTTTTACCGGCCGCCATCAGCTCGTCCCAGGTTTTCGGGTACGCAATACCCGCTTTTTTCCAGGTTTCGTCATTGAAGTAGAACACGCGCGCCGTCACCGAGATCGGAATGCCGTTCAGCTTGCCGTCCACGGTGGTGGTTTGCAGCTCTTTGGGATCGAACTGCGACAGGTCAATCACGTCCTTCATCTTGTTCAGATCGTAGAAGCCGTCACCGGTTTTCGAGAAGATCGGCAGCCAGTTCCAGTTCGTCTGCATTACGTCCGGCTCGGTGCCGCCCGCAATCTGGGTGGTCAGACGGGAGAGGTGACCATCCCAGCCGGTGTATTCCGCTTTCACGTTGATGTCCGGGTTCTGCTTATGGAACTCTTCCAGCGCTTTCAGGGTGACCTGGTGACGGCCGTTGCCGCCCCACCAGGACATCCGTAAATCCACATTCTGCGCCATCGATGGCAAAGCGGTAAGACCCAGGGTCGCGGAGATTGCTGCGCTTAAAAGCACTTTTTTCATTTTTATCACTCCATCAGAGAGAGAGGTTCTGTTCAGTTTTTGCGTCAAAAATATGACACTTGTTCATCTCAAACGTGAAATACACCTTACGATGAAGCCCCTTATCAATCATTGGCTTAGCTTCATCGGACGGGATTCGGGCGGTCAGTTCGTAGTCCGCGACCTTCAGGTACACAAAGAATTCGTGGCCCATGTTCTCAACGCGCACCATCTCCCCGCTACAGCCGCCGTTCGGGAAGGGCTCATCAGAGAGCGACACAAATTCCGGACGCACGCCGTAGTAAATCTCCTGACCCGCGTAGGCCGCGACTTTCTCCTGCTTCTCCGCGTTCAGCGGCATGGTTTCATCGCCAATGGCGATGTGCAGCTGGCCCGCTTTTTCGACCAGCACGCTTTTGCGTATATTCATCTCCGGCGCGCCGATAAAGCCCGCCACGAACATGTTCCTCGGCCTGTGGTAGAGGTTGTCCGGCGTATCCACCTGCATGATATGGCCGAGCTTCATCACGCAGATGCGGTCGCCCATAGTCATCGCTTCGGTCTGGTCGTGTGTCACGTAAACGGTGGTCGCCGGTTTTCCGGATTTCTTCAGCTGCTTGTGCAGGTCGGAAATACGAATACGCATCGAAGCGCGCAGTTTGGCGTCGAGGTTTGAAAGCGGCTCATCGAACAGGAACACATCCGGTTTTTTCACAATCGCACGGCCTACCGCCACGCGCTGCGCCTGGCCGCCGGAAAGCTGGCGCGGCAGGCGGTCGAGCAGCTCTTCCAGTTCAAGAATTTTGGCAGCTTCATTCACCTGAGACTCAATCTGATCTTTCGGCAGTTTGCTCAGTTTGAGACCAAAGGCCAGATTCTCGCGCACCGTCATGTGCGGATAGAGGGCATAGTTCTGGAACACCATTGCAATACCGCGCTCTTTCGGCGCGAGGTTGTTCACGATCTTGTCGCCAATGCGCACCTCGCCGCCGCTGATGGTTTCGAGCCCCGCCAGCATGCGCAGGGTCGTGGATTTGGCGCAGCCAGATGGGCCGACGATCACCATGAATTCCCCTTCAGCAATTTTAAGATCGATAGCGTGTACCGCTTTAAAGCCGTTGGAGTAGACCTTTTCCAGCTTGTTGAAAATAACTTCAGCCATGGTATTTCCCTCTTAACCTTTAATTCCGCTGCTGGTGACGCCCTGTACGAAGTAGCGCTGTGCCAGGAAGAAGACAATGATGGATGGCAGAATGGAGATGCTCGCCATTGCCAGAATTTCGTTCCACGGCGCGCCTTCGGTGACATCGATGGACATTTTCAGCGCCAGTGCGATGGGGTATTTATCCACGCTGTAGACGTAAATCAGCGGCCCGATAAAGTCGTTCATGGACCACATGAACTGGAACAGGGCGACGGAGATAATGGCCGGTTTCAGGATCGGCACTACCACGTACCACAGCACCTGAATGGAGTTACAGCCGTCAATCTGCGCCGCCTCTTCCATGTCACGCGGGACGCCGCGCAGGAACTGGATCAGCATGAAGACGAAGAACCCCTGAGTGGCGAAGGCCAGCGGCAGGTACAGCGGCATATAGCTGTTGAGCATGCCCATTTCACGGAACATCAGGTACTGCGGGATCAGCAGCACGGTGCTGGGCAGCAGCATGGTGGTGATGAGCGTGGCGAACCAGAACTTCTTCCACGGGATCTCGAAGCGGGCAAAGCCGTACGCCACGATGGTGGAGGAGATAATGGTCAGGATCACTTTCGGGATCACATACTTAAAGGTGTTCAGCATGTAATGGCCGAAGTTGTACTCGGTGCCGGTTTTCCAGCCGTTTACGAAACCATCCCAGGTGGCGTGGGCAGGCCACAGGCTCAATGTGGTGAAGATCTCGTGGTTCGGTTTGAACGACGCGGAGAACATCCACACCAGCGGGTAAAGCATCAGCAGGCCGACAACCAGCAGAATCACATAGCGAACGGAGGCGTTGATTTTCTCTCTGCGCAGCGTGCGGGCCACTTCGCGTTCGGCGACGCTTCTTGCCGTGGAGAGTTGTTGAATATCAGCCATTTTTGCCTCCTTTATCGGCGGAGTAGAACACCCAGTATTTCGACGACTTAAAGGCGATACCGGCGAAGACGGCCACCACCAGGAACAGGATCCACGCCAGCGCCGCGCCATAGCCCATATCGAAATACTTAAAGGCGGTGTCGTAGATGTAGAGCGAGAACAGATAGGTCGAATAGGTTGGCCCGCCGCCGGTAATCACGTACGGCCCGGTAAATTCCTGGAACGCCTGCGTGGTCTGCATGATGAAGTTGAAGAAGATCACCGGCGTAATCAGTGGCACGGTCACCTTCATGAACATCTGCCATTTCGATGCGCCATCGATCATTGCCGCTTCATACTGGGACTGCGGTACGTTTTGCAGCGCGGCCAGGAAGATGACCATCGCGGAACCGAACTGCCAGACGCGCAGCAGGGTAACGGACATCAGCGCCAGCGACGGCTCGCCCAGCCAGTTCACCGGATCAAAGCCAAAAACGCCGATAAAGCTGTTCAGCAGGCCATCGATGGCAAATAAGGCGCGCCACAATACGGCAATGGCGACGGAGCTGCCGAGGATCGACGGAATATAGTAGGCCGTTCGGAAAAAGCCGATGCCGCGTAATTTAAAGTTCAGGACAAAGGCAATTCCTAATGCAAAGGCGAGCTTTAGCGGGATGGTTAAAAATACATAGGCAAAGGTCACGCCCATGGATTTCCAGAAGAGCGTGTCTTCGGTAAACATGTAGCGATAGTTTTCGATGCCGTTAAACACCGGCGGACTCATCAAATCGTAATCCGTAAAGCTGAGGAAAAACGATGAGACGAAGGGGAATGCCGTAAAGAGTATCAGCCCGATGATATAGGGTGATATCCATGCGAGCCCCAGCAGCTTGTTTTCATTCATACATACCTACCTGGCAATCAATGGTTTAATACGAAATCTGCTTTGTTACATTTTCCCAGGCCTGCGATGCGCGGCATGGGAGCTGAAATTCAGGGTGCAACGTCTGGCAACGGCAAAACCTACGTTTGTTTTTTAACGCTTTTTTGTCTTTCGTCGTGGTGTAAGCGCTTCGGGTTTCAAAAGAGCTGAACCGGTGTTCTTGGATACTAAAACATCGTTTTATTTTATATTATTGCGATTTATTTCTGCGTCATTCGCTTAATGGTGGAAATGTGATCAGCGTCGAAACGCTGTTTCAATATAGTGAGGGAGGTGGCATTTTTGACTTTCCACGGACGTTCGCCGCGGCCCATGAGGAAGAGATAATGAAGCAAAAGGGGAGCAGGAATAACAATAGTCACGCAGCGTGGCTAACTACCAGATCTGATAGCAGGTCTACAGATGTACCAATTCGTCATTCAGATAATTCTTACATTCTTGTATGATTTGTTACACCGGAACCAGTCAGGCAGAATTTCACTGCATCCTTAAAAGAAGAACAGTTATGTCAGCGATGGATTTCAAAAAACATACGGATCTCAATTTTCCTCACTATGCTCCCCCGGCGGTCAGCGCTAAAGAAATAGATCTTCTGGGTCTGCTGGACGTCCTGCTGGCAGCAAAAAAACGCATCATCACCATTGTCTTTGCATTTGCACTGGTCGGCCTGGCAATCGCCTTTCTGATACCGCAAAAATGGACCAGTAAAGCGGTCATTACGCCCGCGGAACAGACGCAGTGGAGTTCGCTGCGCCAGATGATGGTGGCGCTCCAGGTGCTTGATGTCGACGTGAAAATTACCCGTGCGGATGTGTTTAATCTGTTTATCAAAAAGTTTCAGTCCCAGTCTCTGCTTGAAGAGTACATGAAGAGCTCACCTTACGTGATGGCTCAGCTCGATGGCGCTGAGGTTGACCCGCTGGAACTGCACCGCGCGGTGGTCAATATTGCCGAAAAGATGAAGGCTGTTGATAACACGCAGGAAAAAAATGCCGATAAAGCACCATACCTCTCCTGGACGTTAAGCTTCACAGCCCCAACGGCAGAGGATGCGCAGAAAGTGTTGAATGGTTACATTCAGTACATCTCCCGCATCGTCGAGCAGGAGACCATGCAAAACATTCGCGATCAGCTGATCCTGAGAACCAAAACGGTACAGCAGCAGCTGGAGTTGGATCGGGTCCGTCTGACCAATATCCACAATACCAACCTGCAACGCCTGAACTACTCGCTGGAAGTGGCGAACGCGGCTGGGATCAAAAAGCCGGTTTACAGCAATGGACAGGCGGTGAAAGACGATCCGGATTATTCCGTCGCCCTCGGTGCGGACGGGATTGCGCAGAAATTGCAGATTGAAAAAAATCTCAAGGACGTTTCTGAGCTGAACGCCGATTTCCAGAACCGCGAATACTATCTGGCACAGCTGCAAAAACTCTCCTTCGAAGATGTGAGCCTGGAGCCGTTCAAATACCAGCTTTCACCTTCTATGCCGGTGAAAAAAGATGGCCCGGGCAAAGCCCTCATCGTGCTGCTGGCGTGTATTCTGGGTGGACTGTTCGCCTGTGGCAGCGTGCTGCTGCGCGAGGCTATGAGCACCCGCAACCCGCTGCCGGAACAACTTCCTGAGCCGGTAACGGAATAACATCAAAAAAGGCGCTCAACTGAGCGCCTTTTTTTATTTCAGGAAATCTTCGCGTACCGGCGTAAAGGTATCCAGCAGGGTGCCGGGTTTCAGGCAAACGCAGCCGTGCATCACGTGCGGCGCTTTATAGAGGGTGTCGCCCGCGGTCACCACATGCTTCTCCTCGCCAATGGTGAACTCAAATTCCCCCGAGAGAACGTAGGTGAGTTGCTCATGCGGGTGGTTATGCATCGGGCCAATCGCGCCTTCCTCGAAATTCACTTCCACCGCCATCATCCTGCCGTCGTGCGCCAGAATACGACGCGTCACGCCGTTGCCCAGATCCTCAAGCGTGGTCTCTTTATGGAAAATAAACATATTTTCGCCCTGTTATGTAATGAAACATTGTTTCAATTAACTTATCTCACCCGCCGAGAAAAGGAAACGTTTAGCCAAATAACTGGAAAGGCGATCACAAGTTTGCTTCACTGGGTGAAACGCACAGGAGGAAAGATGAAAACGATCGGTCTGTTAGGGGGCATGAGCTGGGAATCAACGATCCCGTACTACCGCCTGATTAATGAAGGCGTTAAACAGCGTATGGGCGGCCTGCATTCGGCCAGCCTGCTGCTGCACAGCGTGGATTTCCATGAAATAGAAGCCTGCCAGTCGAGCGGGGAGTGGGACAAAGCGGGGCAGATACTGGCGGACGCCGCGCTCGGGCTGGAGCGTGCGGGCGCGCAGGGTATTCTGCTGTGTACCAACACCATGCATAAGGTGGCGTCGCACATTGAAGACCGCTGTTCGCTGCCGTTCTTACATATCGCGGATGCCACCGGGCGTGCCATACGTACCGCCGGCATGACGCGCGTGGCGCTGCTGGGGACGCGCTACACCATGGAACAGGATTTTTACCGCGGGCGGCTGAGCAGCCAGTTCGGGATTGAAAGCCTGATCCCGGAGGAGGCTGACCGGGCGCACATTAACCAGATTATTTTTGATGAGCTGTGTCTGGGCACCTTCAGCGAAGCTTCGCGCGCCTGGTACGTCAGCGTGATAGAGAAACTGGCGCAGCAGGGAGCGGAAGGGGTCATCTTCGGCTGTACCGAAATCGGTCTGCTGGTGCCGGCAGACCGAAGCCCGATACCGGTCTTCGATACCGCCGCCATCCATGCCGCGGATGCGGTGGAGTTTATGCTGTCATAAAGGTTTTTGCAGGTCAGGTAAGCGAAGCGCCACCTGACGCGCGTGCGCAATCAGATGTTCACTAAAGGCATCAACCAGCGCTGAGGCGGGCCGGTGCAGCGGGCGGATCAGGCTCACGGTAAAGGGAACGGAAACGCTAAAACGGCGCAGAACCACGCCGCTGCTGGCGTAGTCCATGGCCGTGAGCGGGTTCACCACCGAAATACCCACGCCCGCGCGCACCATCGCGCAAATTGACGCCGCACTGTGCGTTTCCATCACCATCCGCCGCTTCACCTGATGTTCGGCAAACAGGCCATCCAGAAGCTGCCGGTAGCTGTCGGTCTGCGACAGGCTGATATAGTTCTCACCGTGAAAATCCGCCGGTGTCAGCACGGTTTTGTGGGCAAGCGGGTGGCTGGCAGGCAGCACGCAGACCTCATCCAGCGACAGCAGCTCCGTGCGTTCCGTTCCCGCTGGCGTGACGAGGGTTTCAGTCAGACCCAGATCGTGGCGCTGGGCCGAAAGCCACTCCTCCAGCAGCGGCGACTCCTGCGGCACGATGGTCAGGCTGACCTCCGGATAGCGGGCCAGAAACGGCTGTAACAGTACCGGCAGGAATGACTGGGAAAAGACCGGCAGGCAGACGATGGACAGTTCGCCCTGGCGGAACTCCCTCAGGCTCTCTGCCGCGCTCACGATCCTGTCCAGCCCGTACCAGGAGCGCTGAACCTCCTCAAACAGACGTAAACCCTGCACCGTTGGATGCAGCCTGCCGCGGGTGCGTTCAAACAGCTTCAGCCCCAGCACTTTCTCAAAACGCGCCAGCTCGCGGCTGACCGTCGGCTGCGAGGTGTGCAGCATGTGCGCGGCTTCAGTGAGATTGCCGGTGGTCATCACCGCATGAAAAATCTCGATATGGCGTAGGTTAACGGCGGGCATAGGGCACCTGATGGCTGAGCGTGTTCCATATCATTTTTGCATAGACTCACGATAAAACGATATTTTTTATTCTCTTCAGGCTATGGCGTAATGATAAAAAACAGATTTCCGGAGACGACCATGCCACGCCCGCTCAACCAGACCGAAACCGATTTAAACGCCGATAACCTGCTGCGCCTGCCTGCCGAATTCGGCTGTCCGGTGTGGGTCTACGATGCGCAGATTGTCCGCGAGAAGATCGCCGCGCTGCATCAGTTTGACGTGGTGCGTTTTGCGCAGAAAGCCTGCTCCAATATTCATATTCTGCGCCTGATGCGCGAGCAGGGCGTGAAGGTTGACTCCGTATCGCTGGGTGAGATCGAACGTGCGCTGGCGGCCGGGTTTGATCCGAAAGCCGACAGCGACGCGATCGTCTTCACCGCTGACCTGATAGACGACGCCACGCTGGCGCGCGTGCACGAGCTGCAAATCCCGGTCAATGCTGGTTCGGTGGATATGCTGGAACAGCTTGGGCAGGTCTCTCCTGGCCATCGCGTCTGGCTGCGCGTCAACCCGGGCTTTGGTCACGGCCACAGTCAGAAAACCAACACTGGGGGCGAAAACAGTAAACACGGGATCTGGTATGCCGATATGCCTGCGGCGCTGGAGGTTTTACAACGCTACAACCTCAAGCTGGTGGGCATTCACATGCATATCGGGTCCGGCGTGGATTATGGCCATCTTGAGCAGGTCTGTGGCGCAATGGTGCGTCAGGTTATCGATTTTGGTCAGGATCTGGAGGCGATCTCCGCCGGGGGAGGGCTTTCGATCCCTTACCGCGAAGGAGAAGAGGCGATCGACACGGATCACTATTACGGCCTGTGGAGCGCCGCGCGTGACAGGATCGCTGCCCATCTGGGCCATGCGGTGAAGCTGGAGATTGAGCCGGGTCGTTTCCTGGTCGCCGAAGCTGGCGTGCTGGTGGCGCAGGTGCGGAGCGTGAAGGAGATGGGAAGCCGTCACTTTGTGCTGATTGATGCTGGCTTCAACGACCTGATGCGCCCGTCCATGTACGGCAGCTATCATCACATTACCGCGCTTGCCGCCGATGGCCGCGATCTGGTCAACGCGCCGCGCATCGAGACCGTTGTTGCCGGCCCGCTGTGTGAATCCGGTGACGTCTTTACTCAGCAGGAAGGCGGGAAAGTCGAAACCCGTTCGCTGCCAGAGGTAAAACCGGGAGATTATCTGGTGCTGCATGATACCGGTGCGTACGGGGCGTCTATGTCTTCCAACTACAATAGCCGCCCGCTGCTGCCGGAAGTGCTGTTTGATAACGGCGTGGCGCGGCTGATTCGCCGTCGCCAGACCATTCAGGAGCTGCTGGCGTTAGAGCTGGTCTGATTAAACCACGGCCCTGTTGTCACCGAATCGCGTAACACCAGCGTGCCGGTGAACGGCGGGATCGCTTCAACCGGCTGGTTTTTTGCCAGCCGGATCGCCTGGTCGATTGCCGTGACGATCATGTTGTCGATCGGCAAATATACCGACGACAGGGCAGGCTCCAGCCACTTTGCGCTGGGGGCATCGTCAAAACCAAACAGCGAAATATCCTGCGGGATCTTGAGCCCGGCCTGGTGTAATGCTTTGGAGGCGCCCAGGGCCATATCATCATTACAGGCAAACAGGGCGCTGAACGATGTCTTTTCCGCAATCAGCTCCTTGCACAGCTCGTAACCCCGCGTCATGCCTGCATCGCCGTATTTAATCCGCCGCTCGTCGAGACGAATACCGTGCTTCTCCAGCGCCTTACGGTAGCCCATCAGCCGCGCTTTACCCGTTGGGGTGTGGATCGGGACGGTGATACAGGCGATCTCCCGATGACCCTGGCTTATCAGGTAATCCACCGCTTTGAAGGCCGCGTCCTGCTGTTCAAAGAAGACGCAGCGATCCGCCGCCTGGCTCACTTCACGGTTAATGATCACCAGCGGCGTCTGCACGCTGTTGATCAGCTTCAGGATCGTCTTTTCGCTCATGTATCGCGTGTACAGCACGATGGCGTCGCACTTGCGGTCGGCGAGCATCTGCACCGCCTGTTCTTCCTGTTCAGGGGCGTCGTGACCGTCGGTAACAATCAGCTGTTTTCCGTGCTTTTCGGTCTGCCGTGACGCCTGCTGTAGCAAACGACCAAAGTAAAAACCGTCGAACGTCGAGACGACAAGACCAATGCTGTTGCTGGTCTGGTTAGCCAGCGAACGCGCGAGAAAGTTCGGACGATAGCCCAACTCCTCCATCGCGCGAAATACCTGCTGACGCGTGCTCTCTTTAACCTGACCTGTGCCGTTCAGCACGCGCGAAACGGTGGCCTTCGACACGCCCGCACGCAGTGAGACATCCAGCATTGTTGCCATTCGAAATTCCTGTTTCCACGTAATGGTTTGCAGTTTAACACAGACCATCCGGCGCATAAGCGACGTGGGAAGGGCAAAACCCCATAACGATCACGCTTTTCGGTAACGATCCTCGCCCGCGGGATAAATGCCTGTCATTGGCATGCCAAAATGGTGATAAATCGCAATCTGGAATACCTCTTACCTCATTGAGAGCTTAATCACAGAACAAAGCGCCTGTGGACGCTATTTTTGGCATACCAATAGTATCCGGCTGTCCATCTTATTCAATAAAAGCCCTTTTACTGAGGTATTACCCTATGGCATTTCAGGAAAAACTGATCGACGCTCTGGGCAGTTTTGCCACCACCTTCAACAGCTATCGCTATATCCAGGCGATCAAGTCTGCGTTTATTACCTTAATGCCGGTCATCATTGTGGGGGCGTTCTCGGTACTGATCTCCAATATGGTGCTGGATCCGAAAAACGGCCTGGCGAGCTTTCAGTCGCTGTCGTTTCTGGCGGCGTTAAAGCCGATCACCAGCGCGCTCAACTATGCCACGCTTAACTTTCTCAACATCGGTGCGGTGTTTTTAATCGGCATTGAGCTGGGGCGTATTAACGGCATTAAGTCCCTGTTCCCCGGCCTGCTGGCGGTGATCTGCTTTATCTGCGTGACGCCAACCACGGTGGAAATGCTGGTGGACGGCGAGATGCACGTGGTGAAAGACGTGCTGCTGCGCCAGTTCTCCGATACCCGCAGCCTGTTCCTCGGCATGTTTATCGCCATCCTGTCAGTGGAGATTTACTGCTGGCTGGAAAACCGCAAGGGGCTGAAAATCAGGATGCCGGACACGGTGCCGCCGAACGTCGCCGCGTCGTTCTCTGCGCTGATCCCGGCCATTATCACCACCACTGCCATCGCCACCTTTGGCTTCGTGTTTCATCAGATTACCGGCATGTATCTCTACGACGCGGTTTACCAGGTGGTGCAACAGCCGCTGGAGCGCGTGGTGCAAAGCCTGCCGGGGATCCTGCTGCTGATGTTTGTCGCCCAGCTGTTCTGGGTGATTGGTATTCACGGCAACCAGATGATCAAGCCGATCCGCGAGCCGCTGTTGCTGGGGGCAATCACCGTTAACATGAGCGCGTTCGAGCAGGGCAAAGAGGTGCCAAACATCATCACCATGCCGTTCTGGGACGTCTATATGAGCATCGGCGGCTCCGGCCTGACCATCGGCCTGCTGATCGCCGTCATGATTGCCACCAAACGTAAAGAGATGAAGGAGATCGCTAAGCTCTCCATCGGCCCGGGTATTTTTAATATCAACGAGCCGGTGATCTTCGGGATGCCAATCATGCTCAACCCGATCCTGGCTATCCCGTTCATCATCACGCCGCTGGTGACGGGCTCGATTGGCTACTTTGCCACCGTGACCGGATTTGCCGGGAAAGCCGTGGTGATGGTGCCCTGGACCACGCCGCCGCTGATCAACGCCTGGCTGTCAACCGCGGGCTCCATGGGGGCGGTGATCACCCAGTTTATCTGCATCGTGACCGCGGTGATTATCTATCTGCCGTTTGTGAAAATTGCCTCACGCCGCGCAGAGCAGGCCGCGCTGCAACAAGCCACCGATAACGCATGAGGACCGGATGAGCATAAAACAGATAACTATACCGCAGGATTTTATGCTGGGCGCGGCGGCATCGGCCTGGCAGACCGAGGGCTGGAGCGGCAAAAAGCCAGGGCAGGATTCGTGGATCGATCTCTGGTACAAGAACGATCGTCACGTCTGGCACAACGGCTATGGCCCGGCGGTGGCAACCGACTTTATTAATCGCTTCCGTGAAGATGTGGCGCTGATGAAGCAGGCGGGCCTGACGCACTATCGCACCTCGATCAACTGGTCGCGCTTTTTGACCGACTATGAAAACGCCACCGTAGATGAAGAGTACGCCGCCTATTACGACGCGCTGTTCGATGAAATGCACCGTCAGGGCATTGAGCCGATGATCTGCCTAGAACACTACGAATTGCCGGGCGTGCTGCTGGAAACCTACGGCGGCTGGGCGTCGAAGCACGTCGTCGAGCTGTTCGTTCGCTATGCGGAAAAAGTGTTTGAGCGCTTTCACGGCAAAGTCACCCGCTGGTTTACCTTCAACGAGCCGATTGTGGTCCAGACGCGCGTCTACCTTGACGCACTGCGCTGGCCCTATGAGCAGAACACCAGCACCTGGATGCAGTGGAACCACCATAAAGTGCTGGCGACGGCGAAAGTGGTGAAGCTGTTTCGCGAGAAAGGGTATGACGGCTCAGTGGGTTGTATTCTTAACCCGGAAGTGACCTATCCACGCTCGCGCGCACCGCATGACGTGCGAGCGGCAGAGATGTACGATCTGTTCTACAACCGCGTCTTTCTCGACCCACTGGTGCACGGGCGCTATCCGCAGGCGCTCTTTACCCTGCTGGCGCAGCATCAGGTGCAGTGGGACTACACGGCTGACGAGCTGGCGCTGATTGCCGACAACACCGTCGACGAGCTGGGCATTAACCTCTATTACCCGCATCGCGTCAAAGCCCCGTCCCGCGCCTGGCACCCGGAGACGCCGTTCCACCCGGCGTATTACTACGAGCCGTTCGAGCTGCCGGGGCGGAGGATGAACACCTCCCGCGGCTGGGAGATCTTCCCGCGCATTATTTACGACATGGCGATGCGGATTAAAAACGACTATCGCAACATTGACTGGTTTGTAGCGGAAAGCGGGATGGGTGTGGAGAACGAAGCGCAGTTTCGCAATCGCGACGGCATTATCGATGACACGTACCGCATCGCGTTTATCAGCGAACATCTCTACTACACGCTGCTGGCGCGGGAGGCGGGGGCAAACTGTCACGGTTATATGCTGTGGGCCTTCACCGACAACGTCTCGCCGATGAACGCGTTTAAAAACCGCTACGGGCTGATTGAGATCGACCTTGAAAATCAACGCGCACGGCGGGCAAAGAAATCAGCGTCCTGGTTCCGCCAGCTGCGCGATGAGCGTGTGCTGACGCTCAGGGTAGACGATGAATGGAAGTAAGCCTTCTGGTAAAATAGCGCACAAACTGGCCGGGAGGACGTCCGGCTCGCGCATTAACTGAAAAACACAGGTGAAAACGTGGATAAGGCTGTCATCCTGCCGGAAAAAAAACAGTACCAGGAGATTGGCGAGGATTTACGGGCGCAGATTATCCAGGGGCATTATCCCGTGGGATCGCGTCTGCCGCCGGAGCGCAACATCGCCGAGACGTATGGCGTGAGCCGCACTATTGTGCGCGAGGCGCTGCTGATGCTTGAGCTTCAGGGGACGGTGGATATTCGCCAGGGGTCTGGCGTGTACGTGATGCGCATTCCGGAGGAGCATGAAAACGAGGAAGAGCGTTTTCTGAACAGTGACGTGGGGCCGTTTGAAATTCTCCAGGCGCGTCAGCTGCTTGAAAGCAACATTGCCGCCTTTGCCGCAAAAATGGCGACGCGGGCGGATATCGACAACCTGCGCCGCATCATCGAGCAGGAGCAACGGGCGATTGCCGCCGACGATCGCAGCCAGGACAACAACAAAATGTTCCACCTGGTACTGGCGGGGGCCACACAAAACCAGATGCTGCTGGCGACCGTTGAAAGCGTCTGGCATCACATGGACAGCAGCCCACTGTGGCAGCAATTCAACGGCCACATCGCCAGCCGCGCATGGCGGCTGAAATGGCTCGGCGACAGGCAAACCATTCTCGCTGCGCTCCGCCGCCGCGACGTGATGGGGGCGTGGCAGGCGATGTTCCAGCATCTTGAAAACGTCAAAAAGAGCCTGCTTGAGCTGTCAGACGAAGACGCACACGATTTCGACGGCTATCTCTTCGAATCGGTCCCTCTTTTCCAGGGGAAGCTGGTGTGAATATACTGCCGCTTCACGCTGCGCCGCAGTTTACACAGCAGGTGATCGACTGGATCTGGAACGCGTTTGGTGAAGGTATGCCGCGTGCCTTTTTCCAGAGCATTGTCGAGCACAGCCTGACGCCGGGCGAGTTACCGCTCACCTTTATTGCCGTTGAGGATGACCAGCTGCTGGGCACCGTTGGGCTGTGGCGTTGCGATTTAATTTCCCGACAGGATCTCCACCCCTGGCTGGCTGCGCTATATGTCGATGAAGCCGCCCGGGGAAACGGGCTGGCGGGAAAACTTCAGCAGCATGTTATCGGCTACGCGCGACGCGCCGGGTATCACGAGCTTCATCTCTGGTCTGCCTGCCGCGACTTCTACGAACGTTACGGCTGGCACTACATCGGCGATGCGCTGGAATACCCGGATAAAACCGTCCATCTCTATCGCTGTTCGCTCACGGCTTCCGCGGGCGATACCACCGAGTGACGGCGCACTAAGGTTGGGCTGAACAGGTGGGTAATTTCCGGTGGCGGGCGATGCTCGGCCAGCGCTAACGCCAGTTCTGCCGCCTGCGTTGCCATGGTTACAATCGGGTAACGCACGGTGGTCAGGCGAGGGCGCACGTAGCGCGACACCAGCACATCATCAAAGCCAATCAGCGAAATTTCTGCCGGGACGTCAATCCCGTTATCATTCAGCACGCCCATTGCGCCGGCGGCCATGGAGTCGTTATAGCTGGCCACGGCGGTGAAATTCCGCCCGCGTCCCAGCAGCTCGGTCATCGCCTGCTCGCCGCCGCTCTCATCCGGTTCTCCGTACGCCACAAGACGATCGTTGCAGGGCAGACCGGCTTCGCGCAGCGCGTCGTAATAGCCCTGAAGGCGATCTTCCGCATCGGAAATTGGGTGGTTGGAGCACAGATAACCAATTCGGGTATGGCCCTGCTGGATCAGGTGACGGGTTGCGAGCCATGCGCCGTAACGGTCGTCGAGCGCCACGCAGCGGGTTTCAAAACCGGGAATAATACGGTTGATAATCACCATCCCCGGCATCTGTTTCATCAGATGGATCAGCTCGGCGTCGGGGATCATTTTGGCATGGACCACCAGTGCCGCACAGCGATGACGGATCAGCTGCTCAATGGCCTGGCGCTCTTTCTGTTCATTGTGGTAGCCATTACCAATCAGCAGGAAATTTCCGGTGTGATAAGAGACTTGTTCTACGGCTTTGACCATCGCACCGAAAAACGGATCGGATACATCCCCGACCACCAGCCCGATGGTTTCTGTCGACTGCTGGGCAAGGGCGCGCGCGTTGGCGTTAGGGTGATAATTCAGGTTTTCCATGGCGTCCTGCACGGCCTGTCGCGATGCATCACTCGCTTTAGGGGAGTTGTTGATTACGCGGGAGACGGTCGCGACGGAAACACCGGCCAGACGAGCCACATCCTTAATTGTCGCCATTCAATACCTTCTTATAGGGGTAAGCGTTTACACACTAACTAGTGTTGCGGAAAAGCGGCGCGCATTCAAGGGGAGCGGGTGAGCGTCCTCTGCAAATGTGAAGCAGAACATCCCTCGCGGTGTAATCGTTACACGGCCAGTCATGTCTGAATAATGGTAATCTGAACCTTTAGTTACACTTTGCCTCAGGCTGTTGCGATTGTCCGTTAGCAACGATGCGTTATGAATTGCTAGAGTCGAGATCCCAGAGGTATTGATAGGTGGAATCAACTTCGGTTGATTAACACGATTTACACCAACCTGCGTTTTACGCAGGTTTTTTTTTGCCTGTAAGTTCAACCTGTAACAGCAAAAGAGAATATTCACACCTGGTTGCACTTCGGCTCATTCCCTTGCGTTTTCCCGCTGGCGAAGCCTGTCGCCGGAGGCCACAATCAAGATCCCAGAGGTATTGATTGGTGAGAATTCCTGGTACGTTTTCGTACTCTTCTCTTGCACCAACCTGCGCGGATGCGCAGGTTTTTTTTCGCCTCTGTTTTTGCTATCGCTCCCTCACTACTTCTCGTGTAATCTGCCACCATTTATACCTTTCACACTGGCTGGCAAAGGGAGTTGAAATGCTTTTTGGGTTCTTCCGCACACTGTTTCGTGTCCTGTTTCGCATCCGCGTGACTGGCGATACGCAGGCACTCTATGGCGAGCGTGTTCTTATCACACCGAATCACGTCTCTTTTCTTGATGGCGTATTGCTGGCGCTGTTTTTGCCCGTGCGGCCCGTCTTCGCGGTGTACAGCTCCATCAGTGAAAAATGGTACATGCGCTGGCTCAAACCGCTGATTGATTTTGTCCCGCTCGATCCAACCAAACCGATGATGATTAAACATCTGGTGCGTCTGATTGGGCAGGGGCGTCCGGTGGTTATCTTCCCGGAAGGGCGGATTTCAGTGACGGGCTCCCTGATGAAAATTTACGATGGGGCCGGTTTTGTCGCGGCGAAGTCTCAGGCCACCGTCGTGCCGCTACGCATCGACGGGGCTGAGCTGACCTTTTTCAGTCGTCTGAAAGGGCTGGTGAAGCAGCGTCTGTTCCCGAAAATTACGCTGCATATATTACCGCCGACGTCACTGCCGATGCCCGAGGCGCCGCGTGCGCGCGACCGCCGTAAAATCGCCGGGGAAATGCTGCACCAGATTATGATGGAAGCGCGCATGGCCGTTCGCCCGCGCGAGACGCTGTATGAATCGTTGCTGTCGGCCCAGTATCGCTACGGTGCGAAGAAAAACTGCATTGAAGACATCAACTTTACGCCGGATACCTACCGTAAGCTGTTGACCAAAACGCTGTTTGTCGGGCGTATCCTGGAAAAATACAGCAAACAGGGTGAAAAGATCGGCCTGATGCTGCCAAACGCGGGTATCAGCGCGGCGGTGATCTTTGGTGCCGTCTCCCGGGGCCGCATTCCGGCGATGATGAACTACACGGCGGGCGTGAAAGGGCTCTCCAGCGCGATTACCGCGGCGCAAATCAACACCGTCTTTACCTCCCGCCAGTTCCTGGATAAAGGCAAGCTGTGGCACCTGCCGGAACAGCTGACGCAGGTGCGCTGGGTGTTCCTGGAAGATCTGAAAGCAGACGTCACGACCGCCGACAAGCTGTGGATTTTCGCGCACCTGCTGATGCCGCGTCTGGCGCAGGTTAAGCAGCAGCCGGAGGATGATGCCATTATCCTCTTTACCTCCGGCTCTGAAGGCAACCCGAAAGGTGTGGTTCACAGTCACAAAAGCATTCTGGCGAACGTCGAACAGATTAAAACCATTGCTGACTTTACCGCCAACGATCGCTTTATGTCGGCGCTGCCGCTGTTCCACTCATTTGGTCTGACCGTGGGGCTCTTTACGCCGCTGCTGACCGGTGCCGAGGTGTTCCTCTACCCAAGCCCGCTGCACTACCGCATTGTGCCGGAACTGGTTTATGACCGTAACTGCACGGTGCTGTTCGGGACGTCCACCTTCCTCGGAAACTACGCGCGCTTCGCCAACCCGTATGATTTCTTCCGCGTGCGCTACGTGGTGGCGGGGGCGGAAAAACTCCAGGACAGCACGCGCCAAATCTGGCAGGACAAATTTGGCCTGCGCATTCTGGAAGGTTATGGCGTGACGGAGTGCGCGCCGGTGGTCTCCATCAACGTTCCGATGGCGGCAAAACCCGGAACGGTTGGCCGCATTCTGCCGGGGCTGGACGCGCGTCTGCTGGCGGTGCCGGGTATTGAAGACGGCGGACGTCTTCAGCTGAAAGGGCCGAACGTCATGAACGGCTATCTGCGTGTGGAAAACCCGGGGGTGCTTGAGGCGCCGACGGCTGAGAACGTCAATGGCGAGGTTGAAACGGGCTGGTACGATACGGGCGATATCGTGCGCTTCGACGATCAGGGCTTCGTGCAGATCCAGGGACGCGCAAAACGCTTCGCCAAAATCGCCGGGGAAATGGTCTCTCTTGAAATGGTCGAGACGCTGGCGACCGCAGTCTCAGCAGAGAAAATGCATGCGACCGTGGTGAAAAGTGATGCCAGTAAAGGCGAGGCGCTGGTGCTCTTCACAACAGACGGTGAACTGAAGCGTGACGCGCTGCTCAGGTATGCACGCGAACACGGTATCCCCGAGCTGGCGGTCCCCCGCGATATTCGTTACCTCAAACAGTTACCGGTGCTGGGCAGCGGTAAACCCGATTTCGTGACCCTGAAGGGCATGGTTGAAGAGGCGGAACAGCAAAATGCGTGAGTCAGTGCACACTAACACTTCAATCTGGTCGAAAGGCATGATGGCGGTTATCGCCGCCCAGTTTCTTTCCGCGTTCGGCGATAACGCGTTGCTGTTTGCCACGCTGGCGTTGCTGAAAGCTGAGTTTTATCCCGACTGGAGCCAGCCGATCCTACAGATGGTGTTTGTGGGTGCTTACATCGTATTTGCGCCGTTTGTCGGCCAGGTGGCGGACAGCTTCCCGAAAGGTCGGGTCATGATGTTTGCCAACAGCCTTAAGCTTCTGGGCGCGGCAAGTATCTGCTTTGGTATCAATCCTTTCGTCGGCTACACGCTGGTGGGCATTGGTGCGGCAGCCTACTCCCCGGCGAAGTACGGCATTCTGGGTGAGCTCACCACCGGTGATAAGCTGGTGAAGGCCAACGGCCTGATGGAGTCCTCCACCATTGCGGCTATTCTGCTGGGTTCGGTGGCGGGTGGCGTACTGGCAGACTGGCATGTGCTCGCCGCGCTTGGCATCTGCGCCCTGATGTACGGTGGCGCGGTGATCGCCAACCTGTTTATCCCCAAACTGGCCGTGGCGCGTCCGGGGCAATCCTGGCGCTTCGGGCCCATGACCGGCAGCTTCTTCAACGCCTGCCGCGTACTGTGGCGTAACGGTGAAACACGCTTCTCGCTGATGGGCACCAGCATGTTCTGGGGGGCCGGCGTTACGCTGCGTTTCCTGCTGGTGCTGTGGGTGCCGGTGGCGCTGGGCATTACTGACAACGCCACGCCGACTTATCTGAATGCCATGGTCGCCGTCGGGATTGTTGTCGGGGCCGGGGCTGCGGCAAAACTGGTGACGCTGGAAACCGTCGCGCGCTGCATGCCTGCGGGGATCCTGATTGGCGTCGGCGTTCTGTTCTTCTCCCTGCAACATGCCCTATTGCCTGCCTATGCCCTGCTGCTGCTGATCGGCATGTTAGGCGGTTTCTTTGTGGTGCCGCTAAACGCGCTGTTGCAGGAGCGCGGCAAGCAGACCGTTGGGGCGGGTAACGCCATTGCGGTGCAAAACCTTGGTGAAAACATGGCGATGTTACTGATGCTGGGGATTTACTCGCTGGCGGTAAAAGCAGGTGCGCCGGTCGTGGCAATCGGGGTAGGATTCGGCGCGCTGTTCGCGCTGGCGATTAGCGGGCTGTGGGTCTGGCAGCGTCGTCGTTGAATTGTGCTGCCTGATGCCCTCAGCCCGGCCCTCTCCCACAGAGAGAGGGTGAAAACCCTAAAAACGGCAACGTGCGTTGCCGTTTTGCTTTTATTACGGTGCCGGGTAGGTATAAACCTGATGCACCGCTTCTATCTCCGCTAATACCTCTTCACTCAGGTTCAGATTGAAACTCTCAATATTGGTTTTCAACTGATCCATCGTCGTTGCGCCGAGCAGGGTACTCGCCACAAACGGCTGACGACGCACGAAGGCCAGCGCCATCTGCGCCGGATCGAGTCCGTGGCGTTTCGCGATATCCACGTAGGCCGCAACGGCTTTTTGCGTCTGCTCGCCGCTATAGCGGGTGAAGCGGCTGAAAAGCGTGTTACGCGCGCCAGCCGGTTTCGCGCCGTTCAGGTATTTGCCCGTCAGGGTACCGAAGCCCAGACAGGAGTAGGCGAGCAGCTCCACCTCTTCGTACTGCGTCACCTCCGCCAGACCCACTTCATAACTGCGGTTCAGCAGGCTGTACGGGTTCTGAATGGTCACGATGCGCGGCAGATCGTGTTTATCGGCCAGATGCAGATAGCGCATCACGCCAAACGCCGTCTCGTTGGAAACGCCGATGTAGCGGATCTTACCCGCCCGCTGGCACTCCGTGAGCGCTTCCAGCGTTTCCAGCAGGGTAACGGCCGGAGCACTTTCGTTCCAGGTGTAGCCAAGCTTACCGAAGCAGTTCGTCGGACGCTGCGGCCAGTGCACCTGATAAAGATCGAGATAGTCGGTTTGCAGGCGCTTGAGGCTTGCATCCAGCGCCGCACGGATATTCTTGCGATCGAGGATCTGATTAGGGCGGATCCCGGCATCGTTATTACGGGAAGGTCCGCTGACTTTGGAGGCGATGACCAGCTTTTCGCGATTGCCGCGTTTCGCCAGCCAGTTGCCGACATACGTTTCAGTAAGACCTTGTGTTTCCGGGCGGGGAGGAACGGGGTACATCTCCGCCACGTCAATCAGGTTAATGCCCTGGCTGACGGCGTAATCGAGTTGTGCATGGGCATCGGCTTCGCTGTTTTGTTCACCAAATGTCATGGTGCCCAACCCCAGTTGGCTGATCTCCAGAGCGCTGTGGGGGATACGATGATAATGCATAGCCGGTTTCCTTTTTTAGACATACAGACTGCGTCAGGAGCCTCCCGACAAAGGAATATAAACATGGCAGAGGGAAGGCAAAAGGGGAAGGAAAAAATCAAAAAGGCCAGCAAGCTACTGACCTTTATCTGTTTAACGCTCGATGATCTGGGAGACTTCGTCGCGATTAATCTGCATTTGATTGCCTTCGCGATCGCGGTAACTCACCAGACCGGTATCGTCGTCGACTTCGGGTTTGCCATCGGTCAGGATCATACGACCATCTTTCGTTGACATGACATAGTCGCTGCTACAACCCGATACCGCAAACGCTAAACCGACTGCTGAGATAATTACTGCCCATTTTTTCATCGTTCTCATCCTCACCTGGCTCGTATCAAATCATAGTGTAGTAATAACCTGATATTACGACAGGTGAAAGGGGGGAAATCTTAAAAAGGAGGAGATTATGTTAGCCGGAGCGCAAAATTAGTAAAAAACTATGTTTTCAACAGGAAGTGGCGTGCCAGCAGTGACCCGGTGAAATTCTTTTTAAGATAGAAACCGCGCGGCAGCGTGAGGATCGGTTCGCCCTGTGCGCCTACCGCTTCAGTGAGCGCTTTGCTGTTGGCGGCTTTGGGACGAAGTTGCAGCACTTCGCCATGCCGGGCGGTGATCCGCTCAACCTGTCCCAGCACAATCATGTCCATCAGCTCTTCCCAGTCCTGGGAAAGCAGTCTCTCCTCTTCATCATTCGGACTCCAGAGCAGCGGGGCGCCAACGCGACGCTCTGCCAGCGGGATCTGCCTGTCGCCCTCAACGGGTACCCACAACACCCGCTTCAGCTTATGCCTGACGTGGCTGGTTTCCCAGGTCACTCCGCTGTTACCCGTGAGCGGCGCAACGCAGACAAAGGTGGTTTCCAGCGGCCGCCCCTGG
This sequence comes from Enterobacter sp. JJBC, assembly GCF_036936505.1. NCBI lineage: Bacteria > Pseudomonadati > Pseudomonadota > Gammaproteobacteria > Enterobacterales > Enterobacteriaceae > Enterobacter > Enterobacter sp. JJBC. The sequence goes on along the minus strand of NZ_CP136935.1, from coordinate 3,851,685 downwards.
CTATCGATGGGGATCGTCTTCAGTTCCACCCCCAGCGCCGCAAAATCTTGTTCGGGTTTACTGCCCGCGCTTGCGCCCAGCCAGCGTTCCAGCAACACGCCGATCCAGCCCTTATCACGCTTTAGATCGTTGGGTATCGTCAACCCCGCCATCACGGCCAGCTCGCCCAGTGAATAACCTGCCAGACGTTGTGCCTGCTGGAGCAACTGGGCTTCACTGACGGGAGGGGAGAGCAGTGGGGCGAGAGAATGCATGCAAACAACCTTTTGATTAAAAAATGAGCTGATATTTTATCCCTTGTGGACAGAGTTTACCTTTTTCTGTGCACCTATTCCATGTGGATGATTTATTTCATCTTTTTTAGACTATAGCCCGTCGCGCCGCGGCTAAAAAACAGGTTGTGCAATTCTGGTCACTGACAATAAACAGGATCTTACACCATGTTATCCACAGAAAAATGGGATAACTGGGAATAACTGCCACTACTGTTTCAATTTACAGCCTTGACGTGCGATGAAAATCGAATTTTCACACAAATTGTGCCTAACTTATTGGCACAATCTGTGGATAAAACCGACGCTGTTCGATCTTTCATCAGCAGGAGGATCTTTGATGTGACGATCGTCACGTTAATCGCCTCTGGCACCCTTAATTCCAATCTAATATTATGAATTTAAATGATTTATTATTGGCAGGGTAAATTGGCGTTTCGTCGGGTTACAAGGTTGTTCATCGGTAATTCCGCACTTCTTCACAACTATATCCACAGAAAAGGTGAATAAAAATGGTCTCTGTCGCCCGCATCTGTTTATAACTCCTCACTAAATTGTGAGTTATTCAAATGTTGTTAGGTTGCAGGCCTGTAAGAGAGTGGTTTACCGCCTCCCTGTAGTGTGAAACAATCATTCATATATCAGATTTAGTTTGGGGTAGTCCGGTGATTGATGACGATGGCTACCGCCCAAACGTAGGAATAGTAATTTGTAATCGTCAGGGCCAGGTGATGTGGGCCCGGCGATATGGTCAGCACTCCTGGCAGTTCCCGCAAGGCGGGATCAATCCTGGAGAGTCCCCAGAACAAGCGATGTACCGGGAGCTGTTTGAAGAGGTTGGTTTAAGCCGAAAAGATGTTCGTATTCTGGCTTCGACCCGCAACTGGTTGCGTTACAAGTTACCGAAACGTTTGGTGCGTTGGGACACAAAGCCGGTTTGTATCGGCCAGAAACAGAAGTGGTTTCTTTTGCAGTTGGTGGGCAACGATTCAGATATCAATATGCAAACCAGCAGCACGCCAGAGTTTGATGGCTGGCGCTGGGTAAGCTACTGGTATCCGGTTCGTCAGGTCGTGTCATTTAAGCGCGATGTATATCGTAGGGTGATGAAAGAGTTCGCAAGTGTCGTGATGCAGCTTCAGGAGACGCCTCCGAAGCCACAGAGCGCACCTGCCTGGCGACGTAAAAGAGGTTAAGCTACGCAAATCATGCTCACCCGCTTGCGAGAAATAGTTGAAAAGGTTGCCAGTGCGCCTCGCCTCAACGAGGCGCTGAATATTCTGGTGACGGACATCTGTCTTGCGATGGAAACCGAGGTCTGTTCGGTCTACCTGGCCGATCATGACCGACGTTGCTACTACCTGATGGCAACCCGCGGTTTAAAAAAACCACGGGGACGCACCGTCACGCTCGCGTTTGATGAAGGTATTGTTGGCCTGGTCGGGCGACTGGCGGAGCCAATCAACCTTGCCGATGCGCAAAAACACCCCAGCTTCAAATATATCCCTTCCGTCAAAGAGGAGCGGTTCCGCGCTTTCCTTGGCGTGCCTATTATTCAGCGCCGCCAACTGCTTGGCGTGCTTGTTGTCCAGCAACGAGAGTTGCGGCAGTACGACGAAAGCGAGGAGTCTTTCCTCGTCACGCTGGCAACGCAGATGGCTGCTATCCTCTCCCAGTCTCAGCTGGCAGCCCTTTTTGGGCAGTATCGTCATACCCGCATCCGCGCGCTTCCGGCCTCGCCGGGCGTCGCGATTGCCGAAGGCTGGATGGATGCCACGCTCCCGCTGATGGAGCAGGTCTACGAAGCCTCGACGCTGGATGAAGCGCTTGAGCGCGAACGGCTTACCGCTGCGCTGGAAGAGGCGGCGAATGAGTTTCGTCGCTACAGCAAACGCTTTGCCGCTGGCGCTCAAAAAGAGACGGCGGCCATTTTCGACCTCTACTCACACCTGCTTTCCGATGCGCGTTTGCGTCGTGAGTTATTTGCCGAGGTCGATAAAGGTTCGGTGGCAGAGTGGGCGGTTAAAAAGGTCATTGAAAAATTTGCCGAGCAGTTTGCGGTGCTGACTGACGGTTATCTGAAAGAGCGCGCCGGCGATTTACGCGCGCTTGGGCAACGTCTGCTGTTCCACCTCGATGATACTATTCAGGGGGCGAACGCCTGGCCGAACCGGTTTGTGCTGGTGGCCGATGAACTCTCAGCGACGACGCTGGCGGAATTACCGCAGGACAGGCTGGCGGGCGTGGTGGTGCGCGATGGCGCTGCTAACTCCCATGCCGCCATTATGGTGCGCGCGCTCGGTATTCCGACCGTGATGGGGGCGGATATTCAGCCCTCCGTACTGCATCGCCGTACGCTGGTGGTGGACGGATACCGTGGTGAGTTGCTGGTGGATCCTGAACCGGTTCTCCTTCAGGAGTACCAGCGTCTTATCAGCGAAGAGAATGAATTAAGCAAGCTGGCGGAAGATGACGTCAACCTGCCCGCGCAGCTCAAGAGCGGTGAGCGGGTGAAGGTGATGCTCAACGCTGGCTTAAGCCCCGAGCATGAAGAGAAGCTCGGCAGCCGCATCGATGGCATCGGCCTCTACCGCACCGAAATACCGTTTATGCTGCAAAGCGGCTTCCCGTCAGAAGAGGAGCAGGTGGCGCAGTATCAGGGCATGTTGCAGATGTTTAATGACAAACCCGTCACGTTGCGCACCCTGGACGTCGGCGCGGATAAGCAACTGCCCTATATGCCCATCAGTGAAGAGAATCCCTGCCTCGGCTGGCGTGGGATCCGCATAACCCTCGATCAGCCGGAAATCTTCCTTATCCAGGTTCGTGCCATGCTGCGTGCCAACGCGGCCACGGGGAATCTCAGCATTTTGCTGCCGATGGTCACCAGTATTGACGAGATCGACGAAGCGCGGCGGTTGATAGAACGTGCAGGGCGCGAAGTGGAAGAGATGATCGGCTATGCGATCCCTAAACCCCGTATCGGCGTGATGCTTGAAGTGCCTTCAATGGTCTTTATGTTGCCGCAGCTGGCGACCCGCGTTGATTTTATCTCCGTTGGCACCAACGACTTAACGCAATACATTCTGGCAGTCGATCGCAACAATACGCGTGTTGCCAGCATCTACGATAGCCTGCATCCGGCGATGCTTCGTGCCCTGGCGATGATCGCCCGCGAAGCCGAGCAGCATAATATCGACCTGCGCCTGTGCGGTGAAATGGCCGGCGATCCGATGTGCGTGGCGATCCTGATTGGTCTCGGTTTCCGTCACCTGTCAATGAACGGACGTTCCGTTGCGCGTGTGAAATACCTGTTACGTCACATCGAACAAGATGAGGCGCGCGAACTGGCCGCGCGTAGCCTGGAAGCACAGCTGGCAGCCGAAGTGCGCCATCAGGTGGCTGCGTTTATGGAGCGACGCGGCATGGGCGGTTTGATCCGCGGTGGCCGCTGATCCCCACAAAATAATGACTGCTCGGACGACCCCTCTCCCTTGAGGGAGAGGGATGGGGTGAGGGAGAACTGCGCGCATGAACCCCTATACACATCTTTTACATCTCAGGCGCATCCTCCGCGCCTGCCTTATGCTATGATTCGCAACTTTGGAGCACCTGCCAACGGCGGGAATGCAATTCACCCGCTGTCCACTTTCAGCGGAATAACAACATCTTGTGGTGACAGATGAACAGTGGTTATCTGCATTTTCCGGAATTCGATCCGGTTATTTTCTCAATAGGACCTGTAGCGCTGCACTGGTACGGTCTGATGTACCTGGTGGGCTTCGTTTTTGCCATGTGGCTTGCTGGCCGTCGCGCCAGTCGTCCGGGCAGTGGATGGACGAAGAACGAAGTGGAAAACCTGCTTTATGCCGGCTTCCTCGGCGTATTCCTGGGAGGTCGCATCGGTTATGTCCTGTTCTATAATTTCCCGGTATTCCTGAACGACCCGCTCTATCTGTTCCGCGTCTGGGACGGCGGTATGTCCTTCCACGGCGGACTGATTGGTGTGATCCTCGTGATGGTGATCTTCGCCAGACGCACCAAACGCAACTTCTTCCAGGTGGCTGATTTTATTGCGCCGTTAATCCCGTTTGGGCTGGGCGCAGGGCGTCTGGGCAATTTCATCAACGGTGAGCTGTGGGGGCGTGTCGATCCGAGCGTGCCGTTTACCATGCTGTTCCCGGGCTCCCGCGCAGAGGATATCGCGCTGCTGCCTTCGCATCCTGAGTGGCAGTCCATTTTCGATACCTACGGCGTCCTGCCGCGCCATATGTCACAGCTCTATGAGCTGGCGCTGGAAGGCGTGGTGCTGTTCATCATCCTGAATCTTTATATCCGCAAACCGCGTCCAATGGGGGCTGTCTCCGGTCTGTTCCTGATTGGCTACGGCGCGTTTCGTATCATCGTCGAGTTCTTCCGCCAGCCGGATGCGCAGTTTACCGGTGAATGGGTACAGTACATCAGCATGGGGCAGATCCTCTCCATCCCGATGATTGTCGCGGGTGCCATTATGATGATTTGGGCGTATCGTCGTCGTCCACAGCAACAACTTTCCTGAGGAATCATGAAACAGTATCTTGAATTGATGAAAAAAGTGCTCGACGAGGGCACGCCGAAAAACGACCGCACCGGCACCGGTACGCTCTCCATTTTTGGCCACCAGATGCGCTTCAATCTGCGAGAAGGCTTTCCTCTGGTGACAACGAAGCGCTGCCATTTGCGCTCGATCATTCATGAACTGCTCTGGTTCCTGCAAGGCGATACCAACGTTGCTTATCTACATGAAAACAATGTCTCCATCTGGGACGAGTGGGCAGATGAGATCGGCGACCTGGGTCCGGTCTACGGCAAGCAATGGCGCGCGTGGCCTACCCCGGACGGCCGCCATATCGACCAGATCACGACCGTCATAAACCAGCTGAAAAATGATCCGGACTCGCGCCGTATCATTGTCTCTGCCTGGAACGTGGGTGAACTGGATAAAATGGCGCTGGCGCCTTGCCACGCGTTTTTCCAGTTTTACGTGGCGGACGGCAAGCTCTCCTGCCAGCTCTATCAACGCTCCTGCGACGTGTTCCTCGGCCTGCCGTTTAACATCGCCAGCTACGCGCTGTTGGTGCACATGATGGCGCAGCAGTGCGATCTTGAAGTGGGCGATTTTGTCTGGACGGGCGGTGATACCCACCTCTACAGCAATCATATGGAACAGACGCATCTCCAGCTGACGCGCGAACCGCGTGCATTGCCGAAGCTGGTGATCAAACGTAAACCGGACTCGATCTTCGATTACCGTTTTGATGATTTCGAGATTGAGGGTTACGACCCGCATCCCGGCATTAAAGCTCCTGTCGCCATCTGATACGGCAAATCCTGACACAACCGGTGCTCTTTAGCGCCGGTTTTTTTTCACGCCCGTTTTGTTTTTCGAGCCTGTTTCCAGAGATGATGCAACGCGTTGCAACGGGTGAAATTCTCCTGAAAGCGGCTCGTAAAGTTCTGGTTTGACGCTCGCACCGTTTCTGCTATTCCTCCACACTCCCGCCATGAAAAACGAACAAGGCTTTACGCTTATCGAAACCCTTATCGCCGTTTCGCTGGCAGTGATCCTCAGCGCCACAGGACTCTATGGCTGGGACAGCTGGCAGCAGCGGCAGCGGCTTTGGCAAACCGCCTGCCAGGTGCGGGATTACCTGGTGTTTTTGCGCAATGACGCCAACCGTCACAACAGCGAGCACAGGATCGCGCTGTATAACGACGGTGAAAAGAACTGTCTGGCCAGTTCAGCGGTGACCGGTTGTGACAGCGGCGGACCGTTCGTGATGAAGCCGATGTGGCCAGGGGTCACGATAAGCGACATAACACCTGCGCTGGGATTTTACGGTTTAAGAGATACCGCGTGGGCCGGACATATCCGGGTGCAGAGCCGCGCTGGTGGGTGGTGGGTTATTGTCTCAAATGGCGGACGTATCAGGCTGTGTAATGCCGCAGGAGAAGATGCATGCCAGTAAATCGAAAAGGGTTTTCCCTGCTGGAAGTGCTGATTACGATGACGATAAGCAGCATTCTGTTACTCAGCACGTCACGTTTTTTACCGGGGCTACAGCGGGGGGTTTTACTGCAATCCGGGCAGCAGGAGCTGGAGGATGAGGTCTGGCAACGTCTGTTCGCGGTCGGTAAACAGTTTCAGAGAGCAGGATACTGTGCAGGGCATTGCCAGGGACAGGGGATGATCATCGGCAGGCAAGGACGATGTGCGATTGTGCAATGGGATGCGAACAGCAACGGCCAGTGGGATAGCACCGCGTCAGAAAACGACAGTACGGGATTCCGGCTTGAGTCCGGATCGCTTGAAACGCTGCGGGGCGCCACATCCTGTGACGGTAAGGGATGGGATAAGCTCACCGACCCGGATCGGGTCCTGATAGAGCAATTTATGGTCACTAAAACCGATCGTGCTGGCTTTGCGCCGGTCATCAGTATCGAGCTGCGTGCCCGCCGTAAAGGTGAACTGACCGCCCCCTTTTCGGCTCGCCATACCGTAACGGGGTTTAATCTGTGAATCGTCAGCGGGGCATGTCATCGCTGGCGCTGGTCCTGCTATTGCTGGTGCTCGGCACGCTGATCCTCACCGGATTAAATCAGCAGTTGCAAACCTTTAGCACGCTGGTAAGTGGCGAGAGTTTGTCTGTTCGCCAGCAGGCTGCCGTGCAATCTGCACTGGAGTGGGGGCGCGTTCAGGAATGGGCTTTACAGCCAGAGGTTCAGTGCAAACAGACACAGCGTTTGCGGGTCTGTGTAAGGCTGTTTGGGGAGCGTGTTTTGCTTATTGCCGGCAATGACGATCTGTTGCTATGGCAAGGCGGGGACATCGCGGAAGGGCAGATACGCTTTTCCGCCCACGGCTGGAGTGATTTCTGCCCCCTTAAGGAAAGTACGCTATGTCAGTTACCCTGAGCAGACAAAAAGGATTTAGCATGGTTGAGGTTTTGCTGGCAATGATGTTGCTGGTTGTGGTTGTGACGGCGTTATCCGGATATCATCGCGCGCTGGCAGCCCGGTATGCGGCGCTTAGCCAGTATCGTCAGCTATGGCATCATGCGTGGAATCAATCGCAGATCTCAACATTAACGCTCCCGCCGGGCTGGCAAGTCAGTCGGGGGCAGACAACACAGTCCGGATGTGTCAGCATCACGGTCACACTTATTTCTCCTATGGGGCGGCAGGGCGCGTTAACGCGTCTGCACTGCCCGGTTAGCCGCTAGTCGGGAGCGTTTATGCTAAGGGTTTACCACTCAAATCGTCTGGATGTGCTGGAAGCACTGATGGAGTATATCGTTGAGCAAGAGCGTCTTGACGATCCGTTTGAGCCAGAAATGGTGCTGGTGCAGAGCACCGGTATGGCGCAGTGGCTGCAAATGTCCCTTTCGCAGAAATTTGGCATTGCGGCGAACATCGATTTTCCGCTGCCCGCGAGCTTTATCTGGGAGATGTTTGTTCGCGTCCTGCCGGACATCCCTGAGCAGAGCGCCTTCAACAAACAAAGCATGGCCTGGAAACTGATGACGCTGCTGCCGGACATGCTGGCGCGTGATGAGTTTGCCATGCTGCGGCACTACCTGAATGACGACACCGACAAGCGTAAACTTTTCCAGCTGGCCTCACGTACTGCCGACCTCTATGACCAGTATCTGGTTTACCGTGCAGACTGGCTGATTCGCTGGGAAGCGGGAGAATTAGTCGATGGGTTACCGGAAGCGCAAATCTGGCAGGCGCCGCTCTGGAAAGCGCTGGTCGAGCATACCGGGAAACTCGGTCAGCCTAAGTGGCACCGTGCTAACTTGTACGATCGCTTTATCTCGATACTTGAGAACAGCGCAGAACGGCCAGCCCGTTTGCCGTCACGCGTGTTCATTTGCGGTATCTCCGCGTTGCCCCCTGTCTACCTGAACGCGCTAAAAGCGCTCGGTAAGCACACTGATATCCATATCCTCTTTACCAACCCGTGTCGGCACTATTGGGGGGATATTCAGGATCCGCGCTGGCTTTCACGGCTGGTCACCCGTCAGAGAAAACGTCTCTTTGAAGAACGCGCGGTGCCGCTGTTTAAAGACAGTGAAAACGCGGCGCAGCTTTTTGATGAAGAGGGGATTCAGAACCTGCCGAACCCGCTGCTTGCCTCGTGGGGCAAGCTCGGACGTGACTATATTTATCTGCTTTCAGATATCACCTCCTCGGGAGAAGGGGATGTGGATGCGTTTGCCGATATTACGCCGGATAGCCTGCTGCACAATATTCAGCTTGATATTCTGGATTTAGAGAACCGTGCCGTTGCCGGGATCACTGCCGAGGAGTTTGCGCGAAGCGATAAGAAGCGAAAACTGGATCCTGACGATCGTAGTATCGCGATCCACGTTTGTCACAGCCCACAGCGTGAAGTTGAAATTCTTCATGACCGCCTGCTGGCCATGTTGCAGGACGACCCAACCCTGACACCGCGCGATATCGTGGTGATGGTGGCGGATATCGACAGCTACAGCCCGTTTATTCAGGCGGTATTTGGCAGCGCAACGGGCGACCGCTATCTGCCCTACGCAATCTCTGACCGTCGCGCTCGTCAGTCACACCCGGCGCTACAGGCCTTTATCAGCCTGCTTTCGCTGCCTGATAGCCGGTTTATCTCTGAGGATGTGCTGGCACTGCTGGATGTGCCAGTTTTGGCCGCACGTTTCAACATTAACGAAGAGGGGTTGCGCTATCTGCGCCAGTGGGTCAACGAATCCGGTGTCCGCTGGGGTATCGACGATGATAACGTCCAGGAGTTCGAACTGCCAGCAACCGGCCAGCATACCTGGCAGTTTGGGCTGACGCGCATGCTGCTGGGGTATGCAATGGAGAGCATCCACGGCGAATGGAATGACGTGCTGCCGTACGATGAATCCAGTGGGTTGATCGCGGAACTGGTTGGTCACTTAGCCTCGCTGCTTATGCAGCTCAACCGCTGGCGCCGTGCATTGATGCAGCCCCGCCCGCTCGAAGAGTGGCTGCCAGTTTGCCGCGAAATGCTGAATGATTTCTTCCTGCCGGACAGCGAAACTGAAGCCGCCATGGCGCTTATCGAGAAGCAGTGGCAGGCCATCGTTGATGAAGGGGTTAATTCGCACTATCACGAGGCGGTTCCCCTTTCGCTTCTGCGTGATGAGCTGACGCAACGTCTCGATCAGGAGCGCATCAGCCAGCGCTTCCTTGCGGGGCCGGTGAATATTTGTACCCTGATGCCAATGCGTTCAATCCCGTTCAAAGTGGTCTGTCTGCTTGGCATGAACGACGGTATTTATCCGCGTGCGCTGCCGCCTCTGGGCTTTGATCTTATGAGCGCACAACCGAAGCGGGGTGACCGCAGCCGCCGCGATGATGACCGTTATCTCTTCCTTGAGGCGCTGATGTCTGCGCAAAGCAGGCTGTATATCAGCTATATCGGACGTTCAATTCAGGATAACAGCGAGCGTTTCCCGTCTGTGCTGGTGCAGGAGCTAGTGGACTACATTGGACAGAGCCACTATCTGCCGGGCGATGAAGCCTGCAACTGCGACGAAAGCGAACGTCGGGTGATAGCGCATATCACTTGCCACCATAGCCGTATGCCGTTCGATCCTGTCAACTACGTTCCTGATGAACTGCAAAGCTATGCCCGCGAGTGGCTTCCCGCCGCGAAGAAAGCGGGGACGCCGCAAACCGATTTTATTCAGGCGCTCGAACCGCGCGCTATAGACACCCTCACGTTTGAGCAGCTACAGCGCTTTTGGGCACACCCGGTTCGGGCGTTTTTCCAGCAACGCTTGCAGGTGAATTTCCGCTCTGAAGAGAGCGAAATCCCCGATGCGGAACCGTTTATTCTTGATGGGCTGGAGCGTTTTAAGCTTAATTCCCAGCTTCTGAATGCGCTGGTTGACGAAGAAGACGCCAGTAAACTGTTCCGACGTTACAGGGCGTCGGGATTACTTCCGTATGGTGCATTCGGTGAAATCGTCTGGGATGCCCAGTGCGAGGAGATGCGAGCGCTAGCTGATCGCGTTATCGCGTGTCGGCAGCCGGCGAGCAGCATTGAAATCGATCTCGATTGTAACGGTATGCACCTCAGCGGCTGGCTCACGCACGTGCAGTCTGACGGGCTGCTGCGCTGGCGGCCATCCATGCTCAGCGTTTCACATGGCCTGCAACTCTGGCTCGAACATCTTGTCTACAGTGCGAGTGGTCACGAAGGTGAAAGCCGGTTGTTTGTACGTAAGGACGGCGAATGGCGTTTCCCGCCGATGGAGCCTGAGCAGGCGTTGACGTACCTGTCGCTTTATATTGAAGGTTACCGTCAGGGCATGAACAAACCCCTGCTTTTGCTGCCTGAAAGTGGGGGGGCATGGATAAAAGCCTGTTATGACGCGCAGAATGATGCCATGTTAACGGATGAGGCTTCGCTCCAGAAAGCGCGCAGCAAGTTTTTGCAGGCCTACGAAGGGAACATGATGGTACGTGGCGAAGGTGACGATGTCTGGTATCAACGTTTATGGCGAACGCTGGAGCCAGAATATTTCGACATTATCACCCAGGAGGCGCAACGCTACCTGTTACCGTTATACAAATTTAATCAGTCCTGAGTGCTGTATAAAAATTGCGCAGTATGAGGTGTTCATTTATGATGCACCTCTTATCACGGACTGATGTACCCAAAGAAAGAGATGCTGGCGTGTCCAGCACGCACGTTGTTAATGATGTAGCCGTGATAAAGAGGTCGTAATGCCAGGCAGCACCTTGTTCAAAGCGTTTGTTTTGTTTATCGCCCTTTGGGCTCCCGTCACACAGGCCGATTCCGGTTGGCAACCTGTCAAGGAAACAATCCGTAAGAGCGATAAGGACACCCGTCAGTATCAGGCGATTCGTCTTGATAACGGGATGACCGTACTGCTGGTTTCCGATCCTCAGGCGGTGAAATCGCTCTCCGCGCTGGTTGTGCCGGTGGGTTCGCTGGAAGATCCTGACGCCCATCCGGGACTGGCGCACTACCTTGAGCACATGACGCTGATGGGATCTAAAAAATACCCACAGCCTGACAGCCTGTCCGAATTTCTGAAAATGCATGGCGGCAGCCACAACGCCAGTACCGCGCCGTATCGCACCGCGTTTTACCTGGAAGTGGAAAATGATGCGCTTGATGGGGCGGTGGACCGTCTGGCGGATGCCATCGCCGCACCGCTGCTGGATAAAAAATACGCTGACCGTGAACGTAACGCCGTGAACGCCGAACTGACGATGGCGCGCACGCGAGACGGTATGCGCATGGCGCAGGTTAGTGCTGAAACCATCAATCCGGCGCACCCGGGTTCTCGCTTCTCAGGCGGCAACCTTGAAACGCTGAGCGACAAGCCAGGTAGCCCGGTGCTCGATGCGCTGCATGCGTTTCGTGAAAAATACTATTCCGCCAATCTGATGAAAGCGGTTATCTACAGCAATAAACCGTTGCCGACGCTGGCAAACATGGCCGCGCAGACCTACGGCAGGGTGCCAAATAAAAATATCGATCTGCCGCAGATTAACGTGCCAGTTGTCACGGACGCGCAAAAAGGCATTGTTATTCACTATGTGCCGGCCTTGCCGCGCAAGGTGTTACGCGTTGAATTCCGTATTGATAACAACACTGCGCAGTTCCGCAGCAAAACCGACGAGCTGGTGACGTATCTTATCGGCAACCGCAGCCCGGGTACGCTCTCCGACTGGCTGCAAAAGCAGGGGCTGGTGGAAGGTATTCGCGCTGACTCCGATCCCGTTGTAAATGGGAATAGCGGCGTGCTGGCCATCTCCGCGACGCTGACCGATAAAGGGCTGGCTCACCGGGACGACGTCGTTGCGGCCATTTTCAGTTACCTCTCTCTGCTGCGCGACAAAGGCGTCGATAAACGCTACTTTGACGAGCTGGCGCACGTGCTGGATCTCGATTTCCGCTATCCCTCTATCACGCGTGATATGGACTACGTTGAGTGGCTGGCAGATACCATGATCCGCGTGCCGGTGGAACATACGCTGGATGCGGTAAATATTGCCGACCAGTTTGACGCCGGAGCGCTCAAAGCGCGTCTGGCGATGATGACTCCGCAGAATGCCCGCGTCTGGTATATCAGCCCGAACGAACCGCATAACAAAATGGCCTACTTCGTTGATGCCCCGTATCAGGTTGAAAAAATCAGCGAACAGACCTTCGCGGGCTGGCAGAAAAAGGCGGGGGAAATTGCGCTGAAGTTACCGGAGCTTAACCCCTACATTCCGGACGATTTCTCGCTGATCAAACCCGCAAAGGCGTATCCGCACCCGGAGCTGATTGTTGATGAGCCGACGCTGCGCGTGGTCTACACCCCAAGCCGCTATTTCGCCGACGAGCCAAAAGCGGATGTCAGCGTGGTGCTGCGTAACCCCAAAGCAATGGACAGCGCCAGAAACCAGGTGCTGTTTGCGCTTAATGATTATCTGGCCGGTATTGCCCTCGATCAGCTCAGCAACCAGGCTGCCGTTGGTGGTATCAGTTTCTCCACCAACGCCAATAACGGCCTGATGGTGAATGCCAACGGCTATACCCAGCGTTTGCCGCAGCTGTTCCAGGCGCTGCTGGACGGTTATTTCAGCTATACGCCTACGGAAGAACAGCTCGAGCAGGCTAAGTCCTGGTATGCCCAGATGATGGATTCTGCCGAGAAGGGTAAAGCCTACGATCAGGCGATTATGCCAGCACAGATGCTGTCGCAAATTCCGTACTTCCAGCGCGAAGATCGCCGCGCGATATTGCCCTCAGTCACCTTAAAAGAGGTGCTGGCTTACCGTGATGCGCTGAAAACCAATACCCGTCCGGAGTTCCTGGTTGTAGGGAATATGAGCGAAGATCAGGCTAAAACGCTGGCGCAAAACGTCCGTGCGCAACTGGGTTCAAAAGGCGATGAGTGGTGCCGTAACCAGGATGTGCTGGTAGAGAAAAAGCAGAACGTGATCTTCGAAAAAGCGGGAAGCAGCACGGATTCCGCGCTGGCCGCGGTGTTTGTCCCTGTCGGTTATGACGAATTTACCAGCTCTGCCCAGAGTGCGGTGCTTGGTCAAATTATTCAGCCGTGGTTTTACAACCAGCTGCGCACCGAAGAGCAGCTGGGCTATGCGGTGTTCGCTTTCTCCATGAATGTGGGCCGTCAGTGGGGGCTGGGCTTCCTTCTGCAAAGCAGTGACAAGCAACCCGCTTACCTGTGGCAGCGTTATCAGGCGTTCTTCCCGCAGGCGGAAGCAAAACTGCGCGCCATGAAGCCGGAAGAGTTTGCCCAAATCCAGCAGGCGGTTATCGCCCAGGTGATGCAACCGCCGCAGACGCTGGGTGAAGAGGCCTCGCAGCTGAGCAAAGATTTTGATCGCGGTAATATGAAATTTGATTCGCGTGATAAAATAGTGGCCGAAATAAAACAGCTGACGCCACAAAAGGTTGCCGATTTCTTCCATCAGGCGGTAGTAAAACCGCAGGGTATGGCCATCCTGTCTCAGGTTTCTGGCAGCCAGAACGGGAAAACGGACTACGTAAAATCAAAAGAGTGGACCGTCTGGAAGAGCGTCAGCGCGCTGCAACAAACAATGCCCTGGAGTAAGAAAGAATGACCCATACCGCTGAGCCGCTTGATCCCCTAAGTTTACCTCTACAGGGTGAGCGACTGATTGAAGCCTCAGCGGGAACGGGAAAAACCTATACCATCGCCGCGCTCTATCTGCGTCTGCTGTTGGGGCTCGGCGGCAACGCCGCTTTTTCGCGCCCGTTAAGCGTGGAAGAGCTGCTGGTGGTAACCTTCACCGAAGCGGCCACTGCCGAGCTGCGTGGCCGTATTCGCAGCAACATTCATGAGCTGCGCATCGCCTGTCTGCGTCAGACGACGGATAACCCCCTCTACGCGAGCCTGCTGGACGAGATTGCGGATAAGCAACAGGCTGCGCAATGGCTGCTGCTGGCCGAACGGCAAATGGATGAAGCGTCCGTCTTCACCATTCACGGTTTTTGTCAGCGCATGCTGAGCCTGAATGCGTTTGAATCCGGCATGCTCTTTGAGCAGCAGCTTATTGAAGATGAATCCGAGCTTCGCTATCAGGCCTGTGCGGATTTCTGGCGTCGACACTGTTATCCGTTGCAGCGCGACATTGCCGAAGCGGTTCACGCCCTGTGGAAAGGTCCGGAAGAGCTTCTTCGCGCCATCGACCGTTACCTGCAAGGCGAGGCGCCGGTCATTAAATCTCCTCCGCCTGCCGATGAAACGCTGGCCTCGCGCCATGAAAAGATCGTCGCCAAAATTACCGCGCTTAAGCAGAAGTGGAATGAGTCGGTTGGTGAAATTGATGCAATCATCGAAAACTCAGGCATCGACAGACGCAAGTTCAACCGTGGGAACCAGGGGAAGTGGATCGAAAAGATCAGCGCCTGGGCCCAGGAGGAGACGCGGGGTTACCAGCTTCCGGACGCACTGGAAAAATTTTCGCAACGCTTTTTGACCGAGCGAACCAAAGCCGACGGTATTGTGCCTGAGCATCCCCTGTTTGTGGCGATTGAAGCGCTGCTTGCGGAGCCATTAACGCTCAATGACCTGATGATCACCCGCGCCATGACGGAGATCCGCCAGGCCGTCGCGCGCGAAAAACGTCGCCGGGGCGAGCTGGGGTTTGATGACATGCTGAGCCGCCTGGACGAAGCCCTGTCCAGCGAGAATGGTGAAGCGCTCGCCAGCGCGATCCGTACCCGTTTTCCGGTGGCGATGATTGACGAATTTCAGGACACCGACCCCCAGCAGTACCGCATTTTTCGCCGCATCTGGCGACAGCAGCCCGACACTGCCCTGTTGTTGATTGGCGACCCTAAACAGGCGATTTACGCCTTCCGTGGGGCAGATATCTTCACCTATATGAAAGCCCGTAGTGAAGTTGTCGCGCATTACACGTTAGACACCAACTGGCGTTCCGCTCCGGGGATGGTTGAGAGCGTCAATGCGCTGTTCAGCCGTATGGAGACGGCGTTCATGTTCAAGGAAATCCCTTTTCTGCCGGTGAAATCCGCCCCAAAAAACGCATCCCTGCGCTTCGAAGTCAGTGGCGCGGAGCAGCCCGCCATGACCTTCTGGCTGCTTGAAGGGGAAGGCTATGGCGTTGCTGATTATCAGGCGGCGATGGCCCAGCACTGCGCCGCGCAAATCCGTGACTGGCTGAGCGCAGGCAACCGCGGCGAGGCGCTGCTGTGGAAGGGGGAACAGGCAAATCCTGTTAAAGCCTCTGATATTACCGTGCTGGTGCGCAGTCGTCAGGAAGCGGCGTTAATCCGCGATGCGCTAACATTGCTGGATATTCCGTCAGTGTATCTCTCTAACCGTGACAGCGTGTTCGACACGCTGGAAGCCCAGGAAATGCTCTGGCTGCTTCAGGCGGTACTGGCGCCGGAGCGCGAAAATACGCTTCGAAGCGCGCTGGCCAGCTCTATGCTGGGTTTGAACGCGCGCGATATTGATGAGCTCAACCATGACGAAAACGCATGGGATGCGGTGGTGGAAGAGTTTGTCCATTACCGTGAACGCTGGCAAAAACGCGGCGTCATGGCGATGCTGCGCGAATTGATGACGCGGCGTCAGATTGCCGAAAATATGCTGGCGTCATCCGGCGGTGAAAGGCGTCTTACCGATATTTTACACATCAGCGAACTGTTGCAGGAAGCCGGCACCCAGCTTGAAAGTGAACATGCCCTCGTGCGCTGGCTGGCGCAGCAAATCGCGGATCCAAACAGTAACGCCTCAAGCCAGCAGATGCGTCTTGAGAGCGATAAGCATCTGGTGCAAATCGTCACTATTCACAAATCGAAAGGTCTCGAGTATCCGCTGGTCTGGCTGCCCTTTATCGCGAACTACCGCGTTCAGGATCAGGCCTATTATCATGACCGCGAGACTTTCGATGCGGTGCTCGATCTCAGCAAGGCGGAAACCAGCGTTGAGCTGGCGGAAGCGGAGCGTCTGGCGGAGGATTTGCGCCTGCTTTACGTGGCGCTGACCCGTTCTGTCTGGCATTGCAGCCTGGGCGTCGCGCCGGTTTTCCGCCGTCGCGGGGAAAAAACAGGGGAGAGCGATTTCCATTTAAGCGCCTTAGGGCGGCTTATTCAGCGTGGTGAGCCAAAAGATGCGGCGGGGTTGCGCCTCTGTATTGAGTCGCTTTGCGGAGACGATATCGCCCTGCATATCCCTTCTCTGCCAGACAACAGCCGCTGGGAAATGGCGCAAGAGCCCGTGACCGATCTTAACGCGCGCCAGATCACACGGGTGCTTGCCGACGACTGGCGCGTCACCAGCTATTCTGGCCTGCAACAGCAAGGGCAAAGTATTGCGCAGGATCTCATGCCGAAGCTGGACGTGGATGCCGCAGGGGTAGGCGATGTTCCGGTTGAACCGACGTTAACTCCGCATCAGTTCCCACGCGGCGCGTCGCCGGGCACCTTTTTGCACAGCCTTTTTGAAGAGCTTGATTTCACCCAGCCTGTCAGTGAGGAGTGGGTGCTGAAGATGTTGCAGAGCGGAGGCTATGACGCGCACTGGCAGCCCGTTCTCACTGACTGGATCAACGCCATTTTGCAAGCGCCGCTGACGGCGCAGGGCTTCTCTCTTCGCCAGTTAACGGCCAAAAATAAGCAGGTTGAGATGGAGTTTTATCTGCCCGTCGCAGGCCCGCTTAAGGCCGACGCGCTCGATGCGCTTATCCGTCAGTACGATCCGCTGTCAGCCGGTTGCCCGCCGCTGAACTTCCGTCAGGTGCAGGGCATGCTGAAAGGGTTTATCGACCTGGTCTTCCGTCACGAAGGACGGTACTACCTGCTGGATTACAAATCAAACTGGCTGGGCGAGAACAGCGAAGCCTATACCCAGCAGGCGATGGCGGCCGCCATGCAAATGCATCGCTACGATCTGCAATATCAGCTCTATACCCTGGCGCTGCACCGCTATTTGCGCCACCGTATTGCGGATTACCGCTACGACGATCATTTTGGCGGTGTCATCTACCTGTTCCTGCGCGGGGTTGACGCTGCCGATCCGCGCTCCGGGATCTTCAGCACTCGTCCGGATGCGGAATTGATTAATAAAATGGATAACCTGTTTGCAGCAAACACGGAGGAGATGGCATGACGATGCAGGACTTATTGCTGGATGCGGTAGAGCAACGCGTGCTGCGTCAGCTGGACGTGCAGTTTGCCATGATGATTGCCGCTGACCAGCCCGCCGTGATGCTTGCCGCTGCCCTGTTGAGTAAAGATGCCGGAGAGGGGCATGTGTGTCTGCCGCTCTCGCGTCTGGTGGTTGACGAGAAAATGCCGCCTGTCCTCCAGTCCTGCTTTGCGCTGCTGGGAGATAAGGTGGACTGGCAGAAAATCTTGCGGGAATCGTCAGCCGTTGGGCCGGGAGACAACCAGGCACCGCTGATCCTGACGGGGGAGCGCTTATACCTGAACCGCCTGTGGCGAAATGAACTGACGGTAGCGCGTTTCTTTAGTGAGACCAATGCGCCGCTTCCCTGCGACGAAGCACAGCTTCGCCAGACGCTGGACAGGCTGTTTGACTCCGGTGAGGACACAGACTGGCAGAAAGTGGCGGCGGCCGTCGCCCTGACGCGGCGGATCTCGGTGATATCCGGCGGCCCGGGAACGGGGAAAACAACGACCGTCGCAAAGCTGCTGGCAGCCCTGATACAGCTTTCAGGAGAGCAGCGATGCCGTATTCGTCTGGCGGCGCCCACCGGGAAGGCTGCGGCGCGTCTGACCGAATCACTGGGCGGCGCGATGCAACAGCTGCCGCTCACTCAGGAGCAGCTTGCGCTTTTCCCGGGTGAAGCAAGTACTCTGCACCGTCTGCTCGGCGCGCAGCCGGGTAGCCAGCGGCTGCGCTACCATGCGGGTAATCCGCTGCATCTGGACGTGCTGGTGGTGGATGAAGCCTCCATGATCGACCTGACCATGATGTCGCGCCTGATTGATGCTCTGCCACCCCATGCGCGGGTGGTTTTCCTGGGCGATCGCGACCAGCTCGCCTCTGTAGAAGCCGGGGCGGTGCTGGGAGATATCTGTACCTACGCCAGTTACGGTTATACCGCCGCGCGGGCGCAGGAGCTCGCCCGTCTGACCGGCTGCTCGCTTGAACCCGATCACACGCCGATCGCGGGCGCACTGCGTGACAGCCTGTGCCTGCTGCAAAAAAGCTACCGTTTCGGTAGCGACTCCGGCATCGGCCAGCTGGCTGCGGCGGTCAACCGTGGCGACAGGCACGCCACGCGCACGGTGTTTGACGGTACCTTCACTGACATTGAAAAGAAATCGCTGCAAAGCGGGGAAGAGTATCAGGCTATGCTTGAGGAGGCTCTCCAGGGATACCAGCATTTTCTGAGCTGCGTGCAGCAGCGCAGTCAGCCCGGACAGGTCATCGCCGCATTTGGCGAATACCAGCTTCTGTGCGCATTGCGGGAAGGGCCGTTTGGCGTCACGGGCCTGAACGACAGGCTGGAGCAGTTGCTGGTGCAGAAACGCAAAATTAACCGTCAGCTGCATTCGCGATGGTATGAAGGCCGGCCAGTGATGATCTCCCGCAACGATAGTGCGCTGGGGCTGTTCAACGGGGATATCGGCATTGCGCTCGATCGCGGTAACGGTCTGCGCGTCTGGTTCCAGCTACCGGACGGTAGCGTGAAGTCCGTCCAGCCCAGCCGCCTGCCAGAGCATGAAACGGCATGGGCGATGACGGTACATAAATCTCAGGGCTCCGAGTTCAACCATGCGGCGCTGATCCTGCCGACACAGCTGTCGCCGGTAGTGACCCGCGAACTGGTCTACACAGCCATTACCCGTGCGCGCCAGCGCCTGTCGCTATATGCGGATGAGCGCGTGTTGAGCCAGGCTATTGCCACCCGTACCGAGCGCAGAAGCGGATTAAGCGCGATATTTGAATCTGTCTGAGTGAACGCCCTCTCCAACAGGAGAGGGTGACTGTTATCCCAGGTCCGCCATTAACACCTTCGAGCGGCGCTGGTAGTTGTACATCTCTTTCTTACTTTCCGGCAGGGAATCAATATCCACCGGCGTGAAGCCGCGCTCCTGGAACCAGTGAATGCTGCGCGTGGTGAGCACGAACAGCTTGCTCAGACCCATCTGGCGCGCCTGTGCCGCCACGCGTTCAAGCAGCAGTTCCCCCCGCGAGGAGCTACGGTAATCCGGGTGCACGGCAACGCACGCCATTTCGCCAATCTGCTCTTCCGGGAACGGATAAAGCGCCGCACAGGCAATGGTCAGGTTATCGCGCTGAATGATGGTGAACTTGTCGATCTCCATCTCCAGCTGCTCCCGGGAGCGGCGAACCAGAATGCCCTGTTGTTCCAGCGGACGGATCAGCTCCAGAATGCCGCCGATATCGTTGATGGTGGCACGGCGGATCTGCTCGGCGCTCTCCATGACGATCTGCGTACCGATCCCGTCCCGGGAGAACAGTTCCTGCAACAGCGCACCGTCTTCCTGATAGCTGATCAGGTGGCTGCGGCGCACCCCGCTGCGGCACGCTTTAACGGCGCCGCGCAGAAAACGCACGGTACCGGAATAGTAATCGCCTTCTGCTTCCAGCGCTTCCACGCGCGCCTGGGCTTCATTCGGAAAAAGTTCTGGCACAATTACGCCCTCATCGTTCACGACACCCTGCGAGGAGCAAAAGCCGATCATTTTTTCCGCTTTCAGCTTGATGGCCAGCTGGGTGGCAATCTCTTCTGAGGTCAGATTAAAACTTTCACCCGTTACGGAGACGGCAACGGGCCCCATCAGGACGATCGCGCCATTGTCTAACTGGCGGTGAATGGCGTCTTCATCAATACGGCGGATGCGGCCGCTGTGGCAGTAATCCACGCCATCGTCCACGCCGAGCGGCTGAGCGATGATAAAGTTGCCGCTCACCACGTTAATGTGCGCGCCCTGCAACGGCGTATTATTCAGGCTCATCGACAGGCGGGCGGTGATATCGAGCTGCAACAGACCCGCCGCCTGTTTGACCAGTTCGAGGGTTTTCGCATCCGTCACGCGCGTGTGTTTGTGGTAGATCGGCTCATGGTGATGGGCGGCCAGGTTGGCTTCGATTTGCGGACGTGCGCCATACACCACCACCAGACGGATGCCGAGGCTGTGCAGCAGGCCGATATCATTGACGATGCTGGAAAAGTTTTCATGCTCAATGGCTTCGCCGCCAAGCATGATGACAAACGTTTTTCCCCGATGGGTGTTGATATAGGGAACAGAATGGCGGAATCCCTGGACCAGTTCGGTTCTGCGTTCCTTAACCATGACACAACCCTTAGTGAATGTTTATTCGTAATTTATGTATTTTTATTCGATCGTGGCCGCGTGTGCAAGCCTAAATTTTCTGCGACCCACAGAAAATAATAAGTAATCCGTGCGTTAACGTATGATTGTTTACCCTTTTATAGATGACAGTTTATGCGTCATTCGTTAAAGTTTTCGGTCAATTTGGGCGTTTTGTTCATCAATCAGATTTCTTGCTCGGGAGAAGCATGTCGGGATCCAATTCAGCAATAAGCCGCCGCCGCCTGTTAAAAGGGGCCGGGGCGATGTGGTTGCTTAGCGTCAGCCAGGTCGGTCTTGCCGCCACAAGCCAGGTAGTCGCGGTGCGCGTCTGGCCGTCGTCGACCTATACGCGCGTGACGGTCGAGTCCAATCGCGTGCTGAAATACAAGCAATTTGCCCTCAGCAATCCTGAACGTGTGGTGGTTGATCTCGAAGGTGTGAACCTCAACTCCGTGCTTAAAGGCATGGCAGCACAAATCCGTGGCGACGATCCGTTTATCAAATCGGCGCGCGTCGGGCAGTTCGATCCGCAAACCGTGCGCATGGTGTTTGAGCTGAAGCAGAACGTGAAACCGCAGCTCTTTGCCCTTGCGCCTGTTGCCGCCTTTAAGGAGCGTCTGGTGATGGATCTCTATCCGGCGAATGCGACGGATATTCAGGATCCGCTACTGGCATTACTTGAGGATTACAACAAAGGCGATCTCGACAGCCAGGTTCCGCCAGCGCAAAGTGGTCCAAAGCCTGGCAAGGCGGGGCGCGATCGCCCGATTGTGATCATGCTCGATCCTGGCCACGGCGGAGAAGATTCCGGCGCCGTCGGGAAATATCGCACCCGCGAAAAAGATGTGGTGCTGCAAATTGCCCGTCGTCTGAAGGCGTTGATCGACAAAGAGGGCAATATGCGCGCCTATATGACGCGCAACGAAGATGTCTTTATTCCGCTGAAGGTCCGCGTGGCAAAAGCGCAAAAGCAGCGCGCGGATCTGTTTGTCTCTATTCATGCGGATGCCTTCACCAGCCGCCAGCCGAGCGGATCCTCAGTGTTTGCCCTGTCAACAAAAGGGGCGACCAGCACCGCGGCGAGATACCTGGCGGACACGCAGAACGCCTCGGATTTAATCGGTGGTGTGAGCAAAAGTGGCGACCGTTACGTCGACCATACGATGTTTGATATGGTGCAGTCGCTGACTATTACCGACAGCCTGAAGTTTGGTAAAGCGGTGCTGGGCAAACTGGGCCGGATCAACAAGCTGCACAAAAACAGCGTCGAGCAGGCCGGATTTGCGGTACTGAAAGCGCCGGATATTCCTTCCATTCTGGTCGAAACCGCGTTTATCAGTAACGTGGAAGAGGAACGTAAGCTCAAGACGGCTAAATTCCAGCAGGAAGTGGCGGAGTCGATTCTGGCGGGGATTCGGGCCTACTTCTCAGACGGGGAAACGCTGGCGCGGCGGGGGTAGGGCATTAAGCCGGGTATCATGCCCGGCATTTTCACAAACGCCAGATACAAAAAAACACCCTTCAGGGTGTTTATTGTTTTAAGAAGTGTTGGTTGCGGGGGCCGGATTTGAACCGACGACCTTCGGGTTATGAGCCCGACGAGCTACCAGGCTGCTCCACCCCGCGTCCGTCTTTCTACACTTGTAGAAACTTACTTCTTCAAATTTGATTGGTTGCGGGGGCCGGATTTGAACCGACGACCTTCGGGTTATGAGCCCGACGAGCTACCAGGCTGCTCCACCCCGCGTCCGTCTTTTTGCTTCGTATTTCAAACCACATCTGCGTTGACTTTCCTCGTTCACCTCAGTCACTTACTGGAGTAAGTTCCTAAGGATTCACTGCGTCGTCGCCTTGCTGTGATTCGAACTACTTCGCAAAAACTTCTACAGTCGTAGAAGATACTTCATCAAATTTTAATTGGTTGCGGGGGCCGGATTTGAACCGACGACCTTCGGGTTATGAGCCCGACGAGCTACCAGGCTGCTCCACCCCGCGTCCGTGGAAGCGCACTATACTCGGATAGGTTTGTGATGCAACCCCTTTTTCACATAATTCATTATTTTGTATGCAAAATGAACGGCAAAAGCCACTTTGGACTATTTTTTGTGCAGAATTTGCCAAAGGGAAGGCGATTGCATTTCATTAACACGGTGGGTTTGTTATCTTCATCTCGCGGAATTGGGCAACTAAAAGACGAGATATAATGAAAGGACGTTGGGCGAAGTATCTGATGACAGGCGCAATGGTGGCGATTCTTGCGGCCTGCTCTTCCAAACCGACCGATCGCGGTCAACAGTATAAAGACGGGAAGTTATCCCAGCCTTTCTCTTTAGTTAACCAGCCCGATGCCGTGGGTGCTCCAATCAATGCCGGGGATTTCTCCGAGCAGGTGTACCAGATCCGCAAAGCGTCGCCGCGCCTGTATGGCGCACAGAACAACGTTTATAGTGCCGTGCAGGACTGGCTGCGTGCAGGCGGTGATACCCGCAATATGCGCCAGTTTGGTATCGATGCCTGGCAGATGGAGGGGGCGGATAACTACGGTAACGTCCAGTTTACCGGTTACTACACCCCGGTTGTCCAGGCGCGACACACGCGCCAGGGCGAGTTCCAGTATCCCATTTACCGTATGCCGCCGAAACGCGGTCGTCTACCGTCCCGCGCCGAGATCTACGCCGGCGCGCTGAGCGAAAATTATGTTCTGGCCTACAGCAACTCGCTGATGGACAACTTCATTATGGACGTGCAGGGCAGTGGCTATATTGATTTTGGCGACGGCTCGCCGCTGAACTTCTTTAGCTATGCCGGTAAAAATGGCCATGCCTATCGCAGCATCGGTAAGGTGCTGATCGACCGTGGCGAAGTGAAACGAGAAGATATGTCGATGCAGGCTATCCGCGAGTGGGGCGAAAAGCACAGCGAAGCGGAAGTGCGTGAGCTGCTTGAGCAGAACCCATCGTTTGTCTTCTTCAAACCGCAGAACTTTGCGCCGGTGAAAGGGGCGAGCGCCGTCCCGCTGATTGGCCGCGCTTCTGTGGCATCGGATCGTTCGATTATTCCGGCGGGTACCACTCTGCTGGCGGAAGTTCCACTCCTCGACAACAACGGCAAATTCAACGGCAAGTATGAATTACGCCTGATGGTGGCGCTGGACGTGGGTGGGGCGATTAAAGGCCAGCACTTCGACATTTATCAGGGCATCGGCCCGGATGCCGGCCATCGTGCAGGCTGGTATAACCACTACGGACGCGTGTGGGTGCTGAAGACAGCGCCGGGTACCGGAAACGTATTCAGCGGCTGATTGTGGTATTCTGAGCGCAAGACGGATTACGGTTCAGGGTGAGGAATACCTCACCCTTTTTACATCTGAGGTTTTATGTCTGTGGTAATCAGCGATGCCTGGCGCCAGCGTTTCGGCGGCACGGCACGGTTATATGGTGAAAAAGCCCTGCAACTGTTCGCGGATGCGCATGTCTGCGTGGTGGGCATTGGTGGCGTGGGTTCGTGGGCGGCAGAAGCGCTGGCGAGAACCGGCATTGGCGCAATTACGTTGATTGATATGGATGATGTCTGCGTGACTAACACTAACCGTCAGATCCACGCCCTGCGTGATAACGTCGGTCTGGCGAAGTCCGAGGTGATGGCGGAGCGTATTCGTCTCATCAACCCGGAGTGCCGGGTGACGGTGATCGACGACTTTGTGACGGCAGATAACGTCGCGGAGTACATGAGCAAAGGCTACAGCTATGTGATTGACGCCATCGACAGCGTGCGGCCAAAAGCGGCGCTGATCGCTTACTGTCGTCGTTACAAGGTGCCGCTGGTCACGACCGGCGGCGCGGGCGGGCAAATCGATCCGACGCAGATCCAGGTGGCGGATCTGGCGAAAACCATTCAGGATCCGCTGGCTGCCAAGCTGCGCGAGCGCTTAAAAAGCGACTTCAACGTGGTGAAGAACAGCAAGGGCAAGCTGGGCGTCGACTGCGTGTTCTCCACCGAAGCGCTGGTCTACCCGCAGGCGGATGGTTCGGTCTGTGCAATGAAAAGCACGGCGGAAGGGCCAAAGCGGATGGATTGTGCCTCAGGGTTTGGAGCGGCCACCATGGTGACCGCCTCCTTCGGCTTTGTGGCGGTCTCTCACGCCCTGAAGAAGATGATGGCGAAGGCGGAACGTCAGGCCTGAGCCTGACGGGCGGCATCCAGCACCGCGTCGTTTAGCGCAATCAGTCCCTGACCGCGCGAGGCGCTAAGCTGTGCGCGAAGTCCCAGCTCATCAAACAGCGCCAGCGGAGAATGCGCCAGCAGCTCTGCGGCGCTTTTCCCTTCGATTGCGGTCAACAGCACCGCCAGCAGACCGCGAACAATGCGTCCCTCGCTGTCGCCGAAGAAATGCAGTTTCTCACCGGATACGCTAAACCCAAGCCAGACGCGGTTCTCGCAGCCTGCGATCTCCTTCGCCTGTAATTTCAGCTCGTCTGACAGTGCAGGCAACTGTTTGCCCAGCAGGATCAGCTGACGATATTTATCTTCCCACTGCGTGAGCGGGACAAAGGTCTGTTTTAACGTCTCTTCAGTAATAACGGTGCCGAACGGGTGTCCGGCTAAAGCTGAACTTGTCATTAATCCACCAGTAATTCCAGGGCGCGGTCGACGGCGGAAACCAGCGCATCGACGTCACTTTTTGTATTGTACGGTGCAAACGAGGCGCGCAGGGTACCGCTCACGCCAATAGCCGCCAGCAGCGGCTGGGCGCAGTGCTGTCCGGCACGCAGGGCAATGCCGTATCCGGCAAGTAGCGTTACCATGTCGCTATGGTGCACGCCCGCGAAATCAAAGGCGAGCAGGCTGGAGTCCTGGACGCGGAACGAGCGAAAACCCGGACGTTTTTTCAGTTCTTCTTCCGCCAGCGTCGCCAGACCCCGGCTCCAGCTTTCAGCCTGAACCACGTCCGTTTCTGCCAGCCATTCGAGCGCCGCGCTCAGGCCAATAACCCCGGCCACGTTCGGTGTACCGGCTTCCAGGCGGTAGGGCACATCCTGCGTTTTAAAACCGTCGAAGGTGACTTCGGTAATCATCTTGCCGCCGCCGAGCCACGGCGTCATCCGGGCCAGCAGTTCAGGTTTGCCGTACAGCGCGCCGATACCGGTTGGCCCGTACAATTTGTGCCCTGAGAAGGCATAGAAGTCGATATCCAGCGCCTGCACATCAGCCGGAAAATGCACCACACCCTGCGCACCGTCGACCATCACCACCACGCCGCTGGCATGGGCAATCTCAATGGCGCGAGCCAGATCCGGACAGCCGCCGGTGACGTTGGACATCTGCCCCAGCGCCAGAATACGGCTGCGCGGCGTAATCAGCTCAGGCAGACGCGCCACGTCAGGCAGGAAGTCCGCACCCAACGGGAGCTTTACAACCTGTGCCCCGGTTTGTTCGGCCACCATCAGCCAGGGCACCAGGTTGGCGTGGTGTTCCGCCTCGCTGACGATGATCTCATCCCCGGGCTGCAACAGCGGACGCGCGTAACATTGCGCCACCATGTTAATGGCCTCGGTGGTGCCCCGCGTCCAGACGATGTTCTTACCGCTGTCAGCATTGATCAGGCGCGCGACCTGATCCCGTGCGGCTTCGTATTGCGCCGTTAAGCGCTGCGCGTCGGCATACTGGCTGCGGTGCACGTTCCCGGCGCTCAGGCTGTAAAACTGGCGGGTTGCCTCAATCACCGCCTGCGGTTTAAGGGCCGTGGCAGCGCTATCAAGATAAATGCCGGCATCGGCCAGCGCGGGAAACTGTGCGCGAAACTGCGCAGGACTGAAAGCGTTCATGGAATTCCTCATATCGATTCTACGATCGTCGCGCAAATTCATCGGCAGGGCAAGGAAGTTGATATCTATCAGATTTGTCTGCTTATCCTGGCGAGTCTGAAAAAGCAGGTTATGCTAAATAGTGTTAGGCGGATGTTTTAGCCTGTTATAAATCGAGGTTTGAATAGCATTAATTGCTAAAGGAGATAATCATGAAAAAGACAGCTGCAATCATTTCTGCCTGTGCGTTGACCTTTGCCCTGAGCGCCTGTTCTGGAAATAACTACGTAATGCATACCAACGATGGTCGATCTATCGTCTCTGAAGGGAAACCGACAACCGATAATGATACCGGGATGATTTCATACAAAGATGCTAACGGGAACAAACAGCAGATCAATCGCACTGACGTGAAAGAGATGAAGGAAATCGAGCATTAACAGTTAGATAAGCGAAAAAAAAGCACCGCAAGTTGGCGGTGCTACATTAATCACTATGGACAGACAGGGTAAATGTACAGGAAGTGAAAAATTGGTAGCGTTGCTACCGTGGTCTGAATCGCAGACCAATTGCAAACACAACAACACAACATCACAACCGTAAGCCAAAAGCCCTTCAGAACACGCATTCCAAAAAAAGCTTTTCGTTCCGGCTCAGGAAGTGCCGCCACTATAGGTATTTGCTGGTAGTTCCTCAACGGACAAATTATAATGGCTCAGATAAAAAAAACTAATAGGTTAAACGTTGTTTCCTATATGTTAAATCTCGTTAACATCTAAGCCAGATAACCATGTCCAAGCGATTGCCACCCCTTAATGCATTACGTGTTTTTGATGCAGCAGCACGCCACCTCAGCTTCACCCGCGCAGCCGATGAGCTTTTTGTGACACAGGCCGCAGTAAGTCATCAAATCAAGTCTCTGGAGGATTTTCTGGGGCTTAAGCTGTTCCGTCGACGCAACCGTTCGTTGCTGTTGACCGAAGAGGGGCAGAGCTATTTTCAGGATATTAAAGAGATTTTTTCCCAGCTGACGGAAGCCACTCGCAAGCTTCAGGCCCGGAGCGCAAAAGGCGCTCTGACTGTGAGTTTATTGCCCAGTTTTGCCATTCAGTGGCTGGTGCCGCGACTCTCAAGCTTTAACTCAACTTATCCGGGAATCGATGTCCGAATCCAGGCGGTGGACCGTCAGGAAGACAAGCTTGCAGATGATGTGGACGTGGCGATTTTTTACGGTCGCGGTAACTGGCCGGGCTTGCGTGTGGAAAAATTATACGCAGAATATCTGTTGCCGGTCTGTTCACCGCTGCTGCTGACGGGGGATAAAGCGCTCAAAACGCCCGCCGATCTGGCGCAACATACGCTTTTGCACGATGCGTCGCGTCGCGACTGGCAAACTTATACCCGCCAGTTAGGTCTTAATCATATAAACGTGCAGCAGGGGCCCATTTTTAGCCACAGCGCGATGGTGCTACAGGCTGCCATTCACGGGCAGGGCGTGGCGTTGGCAAACAACGTTATGGCGCAGTCCGAAATTGAGGCAGGCCGTCTGGTTTGCCCATTTAACGATGTACTGGTCAGCAAGAATGCATTTTATCTGGTTTGTCATGACAGTCAGGCAGAACTGGGTAAAATAGCCGCTTTCCGGCAGTGGATACTGGCGAAAGCGGCAAGCGAGCAAGAAAAATTCCGCTTCAGGTATGAACAATAACGTTTGTGTGCCGGGCACGCATCAATTCAGGACTTAAACATGACCAGCCGATTCATGCTGATTTTCGCCGCGGTGAGTGGCTTTATTTTTGTAGCTCTGGGCGCGTTTGGCGCGCATGTCTTAAGCAAATCTCTGGGCGTTGTGGAGATGGGGTGGATCCAGACCGGCCTTGAATATCAGGCGTTCCACACGCTGGCAATTTTTGGGCTGGCGGTGGCGATGCAGCGCCGCATCAGCATCTGGTTTTACTGGAGCAGCGTCTTTCTGGCGCTGGGTACCGTACTGTTCAGCGGCAGTCTTTACTGTCTGGCGCTGTCGCATTTACGCCTGTGGGCGTTTGTTACACCTGTCGGCGGCGTCAGCTTCCTGGCGGGTTGGGTGTTAATGTTTATCGGAGCTATCCGTCTGAAACGCAAGGGCGTTGTTCATGAATAAGGTTGTTTTATATTGTCGCCCGGGGTTTGAGAAAGAGTGCGCCGCGGAAATCACCGATAAAGCGGCGAAGCGTGAAGTCTTTGGATTCGCTCGCGTCAAAGAGAACGCGGGCTATGTGGTATTTGAATGCTATCAGCCTGATGATGCCGACAAGCTGGCGCGCGAACTGCCGTTCAGCTCATTGATTTTCGCCCGTCAGATGTTTGTCGCGGGTGAACTGCTGAAAGATCTTCCGCCGGAAGATCGCATCACGCCGATTGTTGGCCTGTTGCAGGGCGTGGTG
Source organism: Enterobacter sp. JJBC (assembly GCF_036936505.1). Taxonomy (NCBI): domain Bacteria; kingdom Pseudomonadati; phylum Pseudomonadota; class Gammaproteobacteria; order Enterobacterales; family Enterobacteriaceae; genus Enterobacter; species Enterobacter sp. JJBC. Next base: position 3,822,770 of record NZ_CP136935.1, on the reverse strand, counting down.
GAGAAGGGCGGCGATTTGCGCGTGGAAGTGGCCGACACCAACGAAAGCAAAGAGCTGATGAAGTTCTGCCGTAAGTTCACCGTGCCGCTGCGCGCGGCGCTGCGTGATGCGGGTGTGCTGACAAACTACGAAACGCCAAAGCGCCCAGTCGTGCATATCTTCTTTATTGCGCCAGGATGTTGTTACGCAGGCTACTCGTATACCACCAATAACTCGCCGTTCTTTATGGGGATCCCGCGTCTGCGCTTCCCGGCAGATGCGCCGAGCCGTTCAACCCTCAAGCTGGAGGAGGCGTTTCACGTCTTTATCCCGGCGGACGAGTGGGACGAACGGCTGGCAAACGGCATGTATGCCGTCGACCTTGGCGCGTGCCCGGGCGGCTGGACCTATCAGCTGGTGAAACGCAACATGTGGGTATCGTCCGTTGATAACGGCCCAATGGCGCAAAGCCTGATGGACACCGGACAGGTCACCTGGCTGCGTGAAGACGGTTTCCGCTATCGCCCGAACCGCAACAACATCTCCTGGATGGTGTGCGACATGGTTGAGAAACCGGCGAAAGTGGCCGCGCTGATGGCCTCCTGGCTGGTGAACGGCTGGTGTCGCGAGACCATTTTCAACCTCAAGCTGCCGATGAAAAAGCGCTATGAGGAGGTGTCGCAGAACCTGGCCTACATTCAGCAGCAGCTGGATGAACACGGGATTAACGCGGAAATCCAGGCGCGTCAGCTTTATCACGACCGCGAAGAAGTGACGGTGCATATCCGTCGCTGGTGGGCGGCCGTGGGGGGGCGTCGCGACGAGCGATAACGTTTGTAACGCCCGGTGGCGCTGCGCTTACCGGGCCTACAAAATCGTGTAGTTGTTTTAACGCTCTAACCTTAACTGCTGTAAATTCCCGTCCAGTTGTAAATCCGTCTGTAGCGTCGCCACCTCCCGGCAGATAAACGCCATTTCTTTATGCGCCTCCAGCTTTTTGCGCCATTTATCCGGCACCTCGTTCAGCCGGGCGTACATCCCTTCCAGACTCTGAAACTCCGTCAGCAGCTGTGCGGCGCTTTTGGGTCCAATACCGGCGACACCCGGCACTTTAGAGCTGCTGATCCCCGCCAGCCCCCAGTAATCCGGCAGTTGCTCAGGCGATACGCCAAACTCGCTGGCAATGAACGGCGCGTCCAGCCAGCGTTTTTGAAAATAGTCGCGAATACGGATATTGGGGGAGAGCAGCTGGCAGTAGCCTTTGTCGGTTGAAACGATAGTCGCCTGATGTCCGGCGCTCGCGACTTTAACCGCCAGCGTTGCGGCTAAATCGTCAGCCTCATTACCGTGGGCGCCCCAGCACGGAACGCCGCGCTGCTCAAAGGCCGCGCGGATAGCGGGCATTTCTGCGTGCAGATCGTCCGGCATCGGCGCACGCCCGGCTTTGTAGTCCGGCAGGCGCTGGTGCCGCCAGCCCGTGTTGCGGGCTTCGTCATCAAAAACCGCGACCGCATGGGTGGGTTCACTGTGGCGGATAAGCTGCTCCAGCGCGTGTAAACAGGTGTCCTTGCAGGGTGTGCCCTGTACCGCATGAATACGGCGAATCAGGTTAAGAGCATCGACGATAAGCAAATGAACGGCCACAGATAATCTCCCTTCTGTCTAATGGGTGAAGGGTAACACTGAGCGCAGCATGAAACTATGAATGGTGGGGAAAACAGGAAGAAGCCTCGCAAAACGAGGCTTCCTGAGAGGCTTAATCGCAGGTGACGATCTTCATCGCCAGGCCACCGCGGGAGGTTTCGCGGTATTTGGCATTCATATCTTTGCCGGTTTCGTACATGGTTTCGATAACCTTGTCGAGGCAGACGCGCGGTTCGCTGGTACGACGCAGCGCCATACGGGCCGCGTTCACTGCTTTCACCGAGGCGATGGCGTTACGTTCGATGCATGGCACCTGGACCTGTCCGCCGACCGGATCGCAGGTCAGCCCCAGGTTATGTTCCATGCCGATTTCCGCCGCGATACAAACCTGCGCAGGGCTTGCGCCCAGCAATTCGGCCAGACCCGCCGCCGCCATAGAGCAGGCTACGCCCACTTCACCCTGACAGCCTACTTCCGCGCCAGAAATTGAGGCGTTCATCTTGTACAGTGAGCCAATCGCACTGGCGACCAGCAGGTAGCGTGCAAGTGAGTTTGCGTTCACTTCACGGATAAACTTGTCGTAATACGCCAGGACCGCCGGAACAATGCCGCACGCCCCGTTGGTTGGTGCGGTGACGACGCGGCCGCCCGCGGCGTTCTCTTCGTTCACCGCCAGCGCGAACATGTTGATCCAGTCGACGACGGCCATCGGATCGGTGGTGGTTTTGTCGGCGCTGACCAGCATGCGGCACAGCGCAGCCGCACGACGCGGAACACGCAGTTTACCCGGCAGCACGCCTTCGGTGGTGATCCCGCGCTCAATGCCGCTGCGCATCACTTCCCAGACGTTAGCGAAGTGCTGTTCCAGTTCCTCTTTGCTGTGCAGGGCCAGCTCGTTTTTCATCATCAGGCCGGAGAGAGAAAGCCCTGTCTCCTGGCAGTGACGCTGTAAGTCGGCCGCGTTTTTGTAAGGGTACGGCACATCAACAGCAGAATTGGTGCTTTGACCAAAATGGTCCTCGTCGACGATAAACCCGCCGCCGATGGAGTAATACGTCTGGCTGTAAACCGCTTTGTCGCCGGCCAGCGCGGTAATGCGCATGCCATTCTCGTGCAACGACAGGTTATCCGCATGGAAATTCATGCAGTGATCAACCGGGAATTCAACCTCATGCTCGCCGTTCGCCAGCAGCAAACGACCGTGGGTGTTCACGTCCTGGATAAAGCCAGGTATTGCATCAATATCAACGGTATCCGGCAGATTACCCGCCAGCCCCATGATAATGGCAATATCGGTATGGTGGCCTTTACCGGTCAGGGAAAGGGAACCATATACATCGACAACCACGCGGGTGATGTCGTGCAAAATGCCGCGTGCAATCAAGTCATCCGTGAATTGTTTACCGGCTTTCATTGGTCCGACGGTGTGAGAGCTGGAAGGACCAATACCGATTTTGAAGATATCGAATACGCTAATCATGATGCGTCCATTGCTTCAGTCAGAGGGGAGAAGTGCGCCGTCCGCAGACGGCGCAGGAGGTATTAGCTGAACAGCGAGTAGAAAATAGCGGAGATGGCAATCAGGCCCATCACAACAACGAACACGTTGCTGATATGGCCGCTGTATTTGCGCATCGCAGGCACTTTCTGAATCGCGTACATCGGCATCAGGAACAGGATCATCGCGATAATCGGGCCGCCCAGGGTTTCAATCATGCCCAGAATGCTTGGGTTCAGGGTGGCTACCGCCCAGGTGGTCACCAGCATGAACAGTGCAGTGATTTTGTTCAGACGGTTGATTTCAATGGTCTTGCCTTTACCACGCAGAGATTTAATCACCATGCCGTTGAAGCCTTCACGTGCGCCCAGGTAGTGGCCCAGGAAGGATTTGGTGATGGCGATAATCGCGATGATCGGCGCCATCCACGCAATCAGCGGTGCGTTAAAGTGGTTTGCCAGGTAAGACAGAATAGAGATGTTCTGCTCTTTCGCAGCCGCCAGATCCGCCGGGGAGAGGCTCAGCACGCAGCTGAACACGAAGAACATTACGGTCAGTACCATCATGATGTGCGCGCGAGCCAGGATGCTGGAGCACTTCTTCTCTGCGCCATTGCCGTACTCTTCACGCTTCGCTACTGCGAAGGAAGAGATGATTGGCGAGTGGTTGAAGGAGAATACCATCACCGGGATCGCCAGCCACAGGGTCAGCAGCAGACCGTTGCCGGTCGTGGATGCGCTGCTCAGAGACAGGGTTTCCAGCGCAGCGCCGTTCCACTGTGGGATCAGGTACAGAGCCAGCACCATCAGAGCCGCAACAAACGGGAACACCAGCACGCTCATCGCTTTCACAATCATCTGCTCGCCGAAGCGCACGATGGTCATCATACCGACGATCAGGATCAGGGACAGAATCGCACGCGGCGGCGGGGTCATCTGAAGCTGGTGCATCATAAAGCTTTCAACGGTGTTGGTGATAGCAACGCTGTACACCAGCAGAATCGGGTAAATCGCGAAGAAGTAGAGCAGGGTAATCAGCTTACCTGCGCCGACGCCGAAGTGTTCTTCAACGACTTCAGTGATGTCTTCGCCCGGATTTTTACCGGACAGCACGAAGCGGGTCAGGCCGCGGTGTGCAAAGAAGGTCATCGGGAAAGCGATGAGGGCCATGATGATCAGCGGGATCATACCGCCGACACCTGCGTTGATAGGAAGGAACAGTACACCAGCGCCGATTGCTGTGCCGTACAGGCCAAGCATCCACATGGTATCCGTTTTGCGCCAACCGCTTCGGGATTCAATCGAAGCAACGGTGCTGGTTTGAGTGGTTTCCATCTGTATCTCCTGGAGGAAGCAAATTGTCAGGTTTTTAGTCAAATCCGATGAAAAAGTGCCTGACGGTAATATGAAATTCGTTCAGTGACGGTTTTTTAATAATTTTTGCCCGTAACTATTGGCGGGCGGAAAGATACATTCTAGTTATGAATCTATCAGTGATCGCGATCCCAAATGCAATAATCCACTTGTGATGTGGGTATCTTTAGACCATTTATCTGTTAAAAAAACATCAAAGAGAATTTACGGGCGCGAAGGCTACCATTAACGACATGTTTTCGAAAAGGTCGACCCGCGAGATAGGTGTCTTTCGCTGTAAAGAAATGGGATTTTAGGATTTTCTGGCGGGTAATTTCGATTAAGGCTGATTATTTACGGTTTCAAAATTGAGGTAATCGTTTGCGCAGGCGTCAGATTTGTTAATAACATTGAAGATCGCTATGAATTGCATCACTAATAAAAAAGCCGGATGACGATCCGGCTTGAGAGGAGAGAAATGTCGCTTTACTTGATGATTTCGTAACACGGAATATAGGCAGAGCCTGGAAGCTTCATGCGGTGCTGAGCGACAAAGCCCTGCAACATGTCATCCATGCGGCGCATCATCTCCGGGTCACCGTGGATCTTATACGGCCCGAACTCTTCAATTGCGCGGATCCCTACCTCTTTCACGTTCCCCGCCACGATGCCAGAGAAGGCGCGACGCAGGTCGGCAGCCAGCACTTCCACCGGCTGATCCGGATAGAGTTTGAGGTTCGCCATGTTCTCATGCGACGGCTCGAAGGGTATCTGAAGATCCGGTGCGATACGGATGGACCAGTTAAAACTGTAGGCATCCCCGGTATCACGACGATTCTCTTTCACCAGCGGCATCGCTTTTTTCATCTGACGGGCCACTTCTGCGGCATCGTCAATAATAATGCGGTAGTGACGGCGCGCATCTTCGCCCAACGTATGCACGATAAACTCGTCCAGCACGCGGAAGTAGTCGGCGCTCTCTTTCGGGCCGGTCAGGATCAGCGGCAGAACCTGATCTTTGTTAGCCGGGTTCATCAGGATCCCCAGCAGATAAAGCAGCTCTTCCGCCGTGCCTACGCCGCCCGGGAAGATGATGATGCCGTGCGCGATACGGACAAACGCCTCAAGACGTTTTTCGATATCCGGCATAATAATCAGTTCGTTAACCAGCGGGTTAGGCGGCTCAGCGGCGATGATCGATGGCTCGGTCATGCCGATAAAACGGCCTTCTTTATAGCGTTGCTGTGCGTGTCCTACTGCCGCGCCTTTCATCGGCGCTTCCATCGCGCCAGGACCGCAACCGGTACAGATATTCAGTTCGCGCAGGCCGAGCTGCGTCCCTACGCGGCGGGCATACAGGTATTCGGTTTCGTTAATGGAGTGACCGCCCCAGCAGACGACCATGTTCGGCGCTTCGCCCACGTGCAGGGCACGGGCGTTACGCAGAATGGAGAAGACCAGGTTGGTGATATGAACGGAACTTTCCAGGTCAAGATGCTGGAAACGTCCGGCATTGCTGATCTGTCCGTTAACAAACAGAATGTCGCGCAGCACGGCAAACAGGTTGGCCTGAAGTGAGCGAATAATACGCCCGTCGACAAAAGCGTCTTCCGGCGGGTTGATCACTTCGAGCTTCACCCCGCGCTCGCGGCGCAGCACGTTGATATCAAAACTTTCGAAGCGGGACAGCAGCTCTTTACTGTTGTCGGTCAGGCTTCCGGAGTTCAGTACGGCAAGTGAACAGTTACGAAACAGTTGATAAAGGTCGCTACTGGCGGTGCGTTTAAGCATGTCCACTTCCAGTTGCGACAACATATCCATAGAGCCAAGCGGGCTAATATGTGTAATCAAGTGAGCTCCTTATGGGACGATTATCGTCTTTCCCTGTTGATTACAATAGCCCTGGCTTATGACGTTTCACAACACTTCGGGCGGAATACCGCCCGCATATTGTGAAAATATTTATCTTACTGGCGCACAAGTCGTCCGGTGGCAGGCACAAAATCGGTATTGGTGCGCCACGGGTTGATATCCAGGCCGCCGCGACGGGTGTAGCGGGCGTAAACGCTCAACTTTTCGGGCTGGCAGAAACGCTGGATGTCGTTGAAGATGCGCTCCACGCACTGCTCGTGGAATTCGTTGTGATGACGGAATGACACCAGGTAACGCAGCAGCTTTTCACGGTCAATCTGCGGGCCGCGGTACTGGATCTGTACCGAGCCCCAGTCCGGCTGATGGGTGATAAGGCAATTGGATTTCAGCAGATGGCTGACCAGCGTCTCGTTGACCACTTTTCCGCCCGCCGCGTTTTCCAGGTAGTCGCTGCTAAATTCATAGCTTTCCACCTCAATGTCCTGATCGTCGATGCAGGTGCCGTGGAAATGGGCGATGGGCTGACCTTCCAGCTCATGCAGACGGTATAACGAGACGGTTACGTTCCCCTGCGCGCACGCGCTTAAATCACGTTCAAGCGTCTGTTGCACCTCGTCCCAGCTGTTAAATTTGGTCTGGTTAAAGCTGTTGAGATAGAGCTTAAAGCTCTTGGATTCGACCAGGTTTACGCTGGCGTAATCCAGCTCAACGTGGCCCACGGCCACCTGCGGCAGACCGCGCGCATTCAGCCAGGAGAGTTCGTACAGCGTCCAGATGTCGCCGCCGACAAACGGCAGCGCGTCAGCGTGCAGCCCGAGCGGATCGCGGTTCAGACTGCGCGGCACGCCCTGCAACAGGCTTGCATCGTAGGTGTCGCGGTAATCGGTCGATTTTCCCAGCGTTAAGCCCGTTAACGCCTGATGATTTTCGTAAGACATGTTTCATAGCCACTTTACAGGTACACTTATGGGCTGAGTTTATCCTGTCTTACAAGAAGAGAGAAATCGGTGGATATCGAAACTGCAAATGCCCTGACGTCCTTCACGACCCGCTATTGCGATGCCTGGCATGAAAAGCGGGGGACGTGGCCGCAAAGTACTGACTTATATGGCGTGCCGTCACCGTGCATTATCGCTTCGCAGGATGATTACGTTATCTGGCAACCGAAACCGTTCATGGGCGAGCAGAATGTAAATGCTGTTGAACGCGCGATGGACCTTGTGATACAACCTGCGCTTCATGCATTTTATACCACGCAGTTTGCCGGGGATATGACTGCATGTTTTGCAGGACAGCCGCTGACGCTGCTGCAAACCTGGAGCGAAGACGATCTGCAACGCGTTCAGGAAAACCTCATTGGTCACCTGGCCACGCAAAAACGGCTTAAGCTCTCTCCGACTCTCTTTATTGCGACGCTCGACAGTGAACTGGACGTCATTTCTGTCTGCAACCTGTCTGGCGAGGTCATTAAAGAGACGCTCGGCACCCGCAATCGCGACGTTCTCGCGCCTTCACTTGCGGATTTCCTTACCCGAATTGAGCCGCTTCTGTAATCCATGATGCTAGTGGGCGTGTGAGAGATCTCTTACACGCGCTGTGAGACATCGCCGAAACAATTAGCATTGTCTTAGGAATTTCAGATTAATATTAACTTCTCTTTCAATAAGTTAGTGGTTTTCTGAAAGGAAATCCCCCGTTTCGCCTGGCTTACATTGCTCACAAGGTGGGTTGTAAGACGAAGCAGAATAGCGGATTCTATCTGTGTCGACAGGATGCCGACACGAGAAACGAACATCAGGATGATGGCGTTTCTTACCAGGGACACGTCAGGATGACGCCGCAGGAAGGCTTCAGGATGAAGCAAAGTGGATCACGCAGGATGCGTAAGGGACACCTCCAGGAAGGAGAACGAGAGCCGGTCAGGATGGTCGGTGGGTCAGGATGGCCAGGACGTTTCAGGATGAAACCTACACATCAGGACGATGTGAGCAGGAAGCAAAAGGTAAAGGGATGACCAGGCCTTCGGGCATCAGGAAAAGTTGTCACGGATGAGCAGGGAGCACGTATTGTAGCTGGAATGCTGCGAAACGAACCGGGAGCACTGTTTTTACAGTGCTCCCTTTTTTATTTCTGTCTTCCGCAATGCTATGCTTCGCGCCATTCCGTTTTTCAGTTGAGGTATATATGTCGCATCATGACAGCGTTCGTGCGCAGTTGCACGCCATCGAAGCCCTTATGCGCCAGCATCAGCTGTGGCAGGATAACGCGCCGCAGCCAGACGCGTTCGCCAGCACCCAACCGTTTTGTCTGGATACGCTGGACCCGTTCGAGTGGCTCCAGTGGGTCTTAATTCCGCGTATGCACGCGCTGCTGGAAGGTGGCCACGCGTTGCCCGCGTCTTTTGCCGTCTCTCCCTATTACGAAATGGCGCTGGAAGCGACCCACCCGGCGCGTGCCATGATGCTGGTGGAGCTGGAGAAGCTGGATGCGCTTTTCGCCGGTGACGATGCATGACGCTTGAGATCCTTTATCAGGATGAGTGGTTAGTGGCGGTGAATAAACCGTCCGGCTGGCTGGTGCACCGTAGCTGGCTCGATCGCGATGAGAAAGTGGTGGTCATGCAAACCGTGCGCGATCAAATCGGTCAGCACGTTTTTACTGCCCATCGTCTCGATCGGCCAACCTCTGGTGTTCTGCTGATGGGGCTTTCCAGTGAGGCCGGGCGCCTGCTGGCGCAGCAGTTTGAACAGCACCAGATCCAGAAACGCTACCACGCCATCGTGCGTGGCTGGCTGATGGATTCCGCCACGCTTGATTATCCCCTGGTGGAGGAACTGGATAAAATCGCCGATAAATTTGCCCGCGAAGATAAAGGCCCGCAGCCAGCGGTGACCGACTATCGTGGTATGGCGACCACAGAACTGCCGGTGGCGACCAGCAAATTTCCGACCACGCGATACAGTCTGGTGGAGCTTTTGCCCAAAACCGGGCGCAAGCACCAGCTTCGCCGTCACCTTGCACATCTGCGCCACCCCATTATCGGCGACAGCAAGCACGGCGATCTGCGCCAGAACCGCAGCGCGGCCGAGCACTTTGGCTGTAACCGGCTGATGCTGCACGCCAGCGAGCTACGCCTGACGCACCCGTTTACCGGCGAACCGCTGACTATTCGCGCGGGGCTGGACAAGGTCTGGATGCAGGCGCTGTCACAGTTTGGCTGGCTGGGACAACTCCCCGAAAATGAAAGGGTTGAGTTTGCCGCAGGCAACGTTCAGGATGAACAGCAAGCGCAATAATTACGGGAGCAAAGCATGGCTGAAGTAGGCATTTTTGTCGGCACAATGTACGGCAACTCGCTGCTGGTGGCGGAGGAAGCGGAAGCAATCCTCGTAAACCAGGGCCATAAAGCAACGGTCTATGAAGATCCGGAGCTGGCGGACTGGGAAAAGTATAAAGATAAATACATCCTGGTGGTGACCTCCACCACCGGGCAGGGCGATCTACCGGACAGCATCGTCCCGCTTTTCCAGGGCATTAAAGACCAGCTTGGTTATCAGCCAGATGTTCACTATGGCATCATTGCCCTCGGCGATAGCTCTTACGCCAATTTCTGCGGCGGCGGTAAGCAGTTCGACGCGCTGTTGCAGGAACAGAGCGCTCAGCGCGTCGGAGAGATGTTGCTGATTGATGCAGGTGAACACCCTGAGCCAGAAAGCGAGTCAAATCCCTGGGTTGAACACTGGGCCACGCTCCTGAACTAACCCTGTACTAAACGAACGCCAGGCCGGGTAAGGCGAAGCCGCCACCCGGCAACGAAGCCGCATCCTATCCTCAATTCCGTGAAGTATCTTCCACCACTTTGGGCTTATGCCCCAAACCACGTTCCCCACGCCCGTCAATGTTGTGTTCCTGCACGGTGAGAGAACCGGTCACTCCTTCATATACTTTTCCCGTCACTATAAAACGGCTTCTGGCCGTACCAAAACCAAACACAAATCTCTCATTCTGATTACCCTACAGGTGCTGTACAGAATGAACCAGGCGAAAGCTATGTTTCAGGAGTGCAACAATGAGTACATTAAGCCACGCGGCGAGCAGCGCTGAGAAGCGCACCAACGCCCGCTACTGGATAGTGGTGATGCTGTTTATCGTCACCTCTTTCAACTACGGCGACCGTGCCACGTTATCCATTGCCGGCTCTGAGATGGCAAAGGACATCGGACTTGATCCGGTGGGTATGGGGTATGTTTTCTCCGCATTTTCATGGGCCTACGTAATCGGCCAAATCCCTGGCGGCTGGCTGCTGGACCGCTTTGGCTCAAAACGGGTCTATTTCTGGTCCATTTTCATCTGGTCGATGTTTACCCTGTTACAGGGCTTCGTGGATATCTTTAGCGGCTTCGGCATTATCATTGCGCTCTTTACCCTCCGCTTCCTGGTGGGCTTAGCGGAAGCGCCATCGTTCCCTGGCAACAGCCGTATTGTGGCCGCCTGGTTCCCGGCGCAGGAGAGGGGAACGGCGGTAGCGATCTTTAACTCGGCGCAATACTTTGCGACGGTTATTTTCGCGCCAATCATGGGCTGGCTGACGCATGAGGTGGGCTGGTCACACGTCTTCTTCTTCATGGGCGGGCTGGGGATCGTCATCAGCTTCATCTGGCTGAAAGTGATCCACGAACCAAACCAGCATCCGGGCGTGAACAAGAAAGAGCTGGACTACATTGCTGAAGGCGGGGCGCTGATCAACATGGATCAGAAAACCCAGAAAGCTAAGGTCCCGTTCAGCCAGAAATGGGGGCAGATCAAACAACTCGTCGGCTCACGAATGATGATCGGTATCTATCTCGGCCAGTATTGCATTAACGCCTTAACCTACTTCTTCATCACCTGGTTCCCGGTTTACCTGGTGCAGGCGCGTGGGATGTCGATTCTGAAGGCGGGGTTTGTCGCCTCCGTGCCGGCCATCTGCGGCTTCGTGGGTGGGGTGCTTGGCGGGGTCATCTCCGACTGGTTGATGCGTCGTACCGGTTCGCTGAATATTGCGCGTAAAACGCCAATCGTGCTCGGCATGCTGCTCTCCATGACCATGGTGTTCTGTAACTACGTCAGCGCGGAGTGGATGATTATCGGCTTTATGGCGATGGCCTTCTTCGGTAAAGGCATTGGCGCACTGGGCTGGGCGGTGATGGCAGATACCGCGCCGAAAGAGATCAGCGGCCTGAGCGGCGGTCTGTTCAACATGTTTGGCAACATTTCCGGCATTGTCACCCCAATCGCTATCGGTTACATCGTCGGCACCACCGGCTCCTTCAATGGTGCGCTGATTTATGTAGGCGTCCATGCGCTGGTGGCGGTACTCAGTTACCTGGTGCTGGTGGGTGACATCAAACGAATCGAACTGAAACCTGTTGGGGAGCGCGGATGATGACAACGCAATCAAGCCCGATCGTGACGGAGATGAAGGTCATCCCGGTGGCGGGGCAGGACAGCATGCTGCTCAACATTGGTGGCGCGCATAACGCCTGGTTCACCCGCAACATTGTGGTGCTGACCGACAGCGCAGGGAACACCGGCGTCGGGGAAGCGCCTGGCGGAGAGGTGATTTACCAGACGCTGGTCGACGCCATCCCGCAGGTGGTTGGGCAGGAGGTCGCCCGTCTCAACAAGGTGGTTCAGCGGGTGCATAAGGGCAACCAGTCGGCGGATTTTGATACCTTCGGCAAAGGTGCCTGGACGTTTGAACTGCGCGTTAACGCGGTGGCGGCGCTGGAGGCGGCTCTCCTCGATTTACTGGGCAAGGCGCTGAACGTGCCGGTCTGCGAACTGCTGGGGCCAGGCAAACAGCGTGATGCGGTAACGGTGCTGGGCTATCTGTTCTACGTTGGCGACCGGACTAAAACCGATCTGCCGTATCTGGAACGCTCGCCGGGTAGCCACGAGTGGTATCACCTGCGTCATCAGGAGGCACTCTCTGGCGAGGCGGTGGTACGCCTGGCAGAGGCGGCGCAGGATCGCTACGGCTTTAAAGACTTCAAGCTGAAAGGCGGCGTTCTGCCGGGCGAGCAGGAGATTGACAGCGTGCGCGCGTTGAAAAAACGCTTCCCGGAGGCACGCATCACCGTCGATCCGAACGGCGCCTGGCTGCTGGATGAAGCTATCGCGCTGTGCAAAGGGCTGGGCGACGTGCTGACCTACGCGGAAGATCCGTGCGGTGCCGAGCAGGGCTTTTCTGGCCGCGAGGTGATGGCCGAATTCCGCCGCGCTACCGGGCTGCCGGTTGCGACCAACATGATCGCCACCAACTGGCGCGAAATGGGCCATGCGGTGATGCTGAATGCGGTGGACATACCGCTGGCGGACCCGCACTTCTGGACCCTTTCCGGCGCGGTGCGCGTGGCGCAGCTGTGCGATGACTGGGGCCTCACCTGGGGCTGCCACTCCAATAATCATTTCGACATTTCGCTGGCGATGTTTACCCACGTTGGCGCGGCGGCGCCGGGCAACCCGACCGCCATCGATACGCACTGGATCTGGCAGGAAGGCGAAGCGCGCCTGACCAAAAATCCACTTGAAATCAAAAACGGCACAATTGCCGTACCGGATGCGCCGGGGCTGGGCGTGGAGCTTGACTGGGATCAGATCCACAAGGCGCATGAAGCGTATAAAAAACTGCCGGGCGGCGCGCGCAACCACGCAGGCCCGATGCAGTACCTTATCCCCGGCTGGACATTTGACCGTAAGCGCCCTGTATTTGGACGTCACTGATAAAAGGATCGAACGATGAGCACATTTTCTACCCCTGTAGTTACCTCCATGCAGATCATTCCTGTCGCGGGACATGACAGCATGCTGATGAACCTGAGCGGCGCCCATGCGCCGTTCTTCACCCGTAATATTGTGGTGATCAAGGACAACTCAGGGCATACCGGTGTCGGTGAAATCCCGGGCGGGGAGAAGATCCGTAAAACGCTGGAGGACGCCATTCCGCTGGTGGTGGGTAAAACGCTGGGCGAGTACAAAAATGTGCTGACTCGCGTGCGCACGACCTTTGCCGATCGTGATGCGGGTGGCCGTGGTCTGCAAACGTTTGATCTGCGCACCACTATCCATGTGGTCACGGGCATTGAAGCCGCGATGCTGGATCTGCTGGGCCAGCATCTGGGCGTCAATGTCGCCTCCCTGCTGGGCGACGGCCAACAGCGCAGCGAAGTGGAAATGCTCGGCTACCTGTTCTTTATCGGCAACCGCAAACTCACCCCGCTGCCGTACCAGAGCCAGCCGGACGAAAAATGCGACTGGTATCGTGTGCGTCACGATGAAGCGATGACCCCGGACGCGGTGGTGCGCCTGGCGGAAGCCGCGTATGAAAAATATGGCTTTAATGACTTCAAGCTGAAAGGCGGCGTACTGGCGGGTGAAGAAGAAGCAGAGGCGATCGCCGCGCTGGCGAAGCGCTTCCCGCAGGCGCGCGTCACGCTGGATCCGAACGGTGCCTGGTCGCTTGATGAGGCGATCAAAATCGGTAAGCAGCTTAAAGGCGTGCTGGCCTACGCGGAAGATCCGTGCGGCGCCGAGCAGGGGTTCTCCGGACGTGAAGTAATGGCGGAGTTCCGTCGCGCCACCGGGCTGCCAACCGCCACCAACATGATCGCGACCGACTGGCGTCAGATGGGGCACACGCTCTCGCTGCAATCGGTGGACATTCCGCTGGCAGACCCGCACTTCTGGACGATGCAGGGCTCGGTTCGCGTGGCGCAGATGTGCCATGAGTTCGGCCTGACCTGGGGCTCCCACTCCAACAACCACTTCGACATCTCGCTGGCGATGTTCACCCACGTGGCGGCCGCTGCGCCGGGCAACATTACCGCCATCGACACCCACTGGATCTGGCAGGAGGGCAACCAGCGCCTGACCAAACAGCCGTTTGAAATCAAAGGCGGCATGGTGCAAGTTCCTGCTACGCCGGGGCTGGGCGTTGAGCTGGATATGGACCAGGTCATGAAAGCGCATGAGCTTTACCAGAAACACGGCCTGGGCGCGCGTGATGACGCGCTGGCGATGCAATACCTGATCTCAGAGTGGACATTCGACAATAAACGTCCGTGCATGGTACGATAAGCTCATTGGGACCGCTCCCATGAGTGGTCCCTTACGTGGTGTATGCTTAACGTAACTAACATGCGTAAGGATGGCTTATGAAAATTGTTATCGCTCCGGACTCGTATAAGGAAAGCTTGAGCGCGCTGGAGGTGGCGACAGCGATAGAGGTCGGTTTTCGCGAAATTTTCCCGTCAGCGGACTATGTCAAATTACCGGTTGCCGATGGTGGCGAAGGGACGGTGGAAGCGATGGTGGCAGCCACGCATGGGCGTCTTGTCCATGTTCCTGTTACCGGGCCTTTGGGTGAACGCGTGGAAGGGTTTTTCGGGTTATCCGGAGACGGGAAAAGCGCCTTTATCGAGATGGCGGCAGCGAGCGGTCTGGAGCTTGTTGCTCCTGCAAAGCGTAACCCGTTAATCACCACCTCCTGGGGAACCGGGGAACTGATCCGTCATGCGCTGGATGCGGGCGTTAAGCATATCATTATTGGCATTGGAGGCAGCGCGACCAATGACGGTGGCGCAGGCATGGTGCAGGCGCTGGGCGTAAAACTGCTGGATGCGAAAGCGCAGCCCGTTGGGCCGGGCGGCGGCGAACTGGCAAGCCTTGCGCATATCGATCTTAGCGGGCTGGACAAGCGGCTGGCAGCCTGTCGAATTGAAGTGGCCTGCGATGTGACCAACCCCCTGATCGGCGAGACAGGTGCTTCTGCGGTATTTGGTCCGCAGAAAGGGGCGACGCCGGAGATGGTCAGGACGCTGGACAACGCGCTTGCGCATTACGCAAAAATTATCGCCCGGGATATGGATATTGACGTCTTAAACCTGGCGGGCGGTGGTGCGGCCGGCGGAATGGGGGCGGCGCTGTATGCATTTTGCGGCGCACAGCTCCGTCAGGGGATTGAGATTGTCACCGATGCCCTGCATCTCGATGAACAGGTCGCGGACGCCGATCTGGTGATCACGGGCGAAGGGCGTATCGACAGCCAGACGATCCACGGAAAAGTGCCCGTTGGCGTGGCGAGAGTCGCGAAACGCTATAACAAGCCGGTTATTGGCATTGCCGGCAGCCTGACGGCGGATGTTGGCGTGGTGCATGAGCACGGACTGGATGCCGTATTCAGCGTGATTTACACCATCTGCTCGCTGGAGGATGCGCTGGAAAATGCGCAACAGAATGTACAGATGGCCGCAAGGAATATTGCGGCGGTGATAAAGATGGGGCAGGGGATGTCGCGTTAACGTTCGTGCTCCTGTAGGCCCGGTAAGCGAAGCGCCACCGGGCTTTGGTCTTAGCTCCCCAACACCTTCATTGCTTCCCGCGTCACGTTGTCCATCTCGTCCAGCAGCTCCAGGAACTCCGGTTCGAGATCGGATTCTGGCGTACCCGCGCGGAGCTGCTGTTCAAGCAACTGGCAGAGATTTTTCAACCGCGGTACGCCGCTGTAGCCGCAGCTGCCGTGCAGTTTATGAATGGCTTCCAGCAGTCCTTCGGGGTTTTCACCCACCAGCTGTTCTTCAACCTTGTTACGGATCTCAGGCAGGAAGTCCACCAGCATTTGCAGCATATCGCGGGCCAGATCGGGTTTGCCTGCCGCCTGGCGCAGTGCCAGTTGCCAGTCAAACGTGGCATTCTGGTTAACGCTGATCTCCGGCGATTCAGCTGTAATGGTGTATGTCCCGCCAATGTGCCCCGGCTTGTAGCGCAGCAGCAGGCTGTGCAGCTTCTCTTCGTCGATCGGTTTCGCCAGATAATCGTTCATGCCCGCACCCAGCAGTTTCTCTTTTTGCCCCGCCATCGCGTGCGCCGTCACGGCAATCACCGGCGTCTGCTGCTGGTGCGGAAGCTGGCGAATCAACTCGCAGGCGCGGATGCCATCCATGCCCGGCATCTGAATATCCATCAGGATCAGGTCGAACTGCATCTGTTTGGCTTGTTCCACGGCTTCGGCGCCGCTGGTACACAGCTCAACGTGCTGAACCTGATCCTCAAGCAGCACGCCAATCAGCTTCAGGTTCGCCGGGTTATCGTCCACGGCCATCACCGTCATCGGCAGCTTATGTTCGTCGTTTTCCAGCGGCAGGGACTGATGCGTCAGACGGCAATATTCGGTCAGCGCAGGTAACAGCCGTGTGGCGGTGAGGGGTTTCAGCAGACACGCCGCCGCTCCGTCGTTTTTCAGCTCTTCGGCGTTGATTTGGGCGTGGCACGGCAGCGCCAGCAGCAGGTAGTCCGTCATTGAGGCCGCCTTCGCCAGGCGTTCCTGCTGCATGGTCAGTTCTCCGGTAAACGTCACCGGAATCCCCAACAACAGGATATCGTAATGATCGTTCGCCAGCGCGGAGAAGGTCGGGCTGTAGATGACCTCCAGCGGCGTGCTGCTTAATACATCCAGCGTACACTGCGCCGCCGCGGCGTTCGGTTCCACATAGGCCAGACGCATCCCTTTCAGGCAGCCGGTGACCGGGCCGTCGGTCTGCACGTTCGGGTTAAGATCAAGGTTGATATGGAACCAGAAGGTTGAGCCCCGGTTAGGCTGGCTGTGGAAGGAGATATCGCCTCCCATCTCTTTCACCAGCTTTTGGGTGATCACCAGCCCCAGGCCCGTTCCGCCGTGACGACGGGAAATGCTCGCATCGGCCTGGCGGAAAGCCTGGAACAGACGCGTCTGATCGCGCTCCGGAATACCAATGCCGGTATCCCGGATCTGCACTTCAATCTGGACTTTGTTATTACTGAGCGCCCTTTTTTCGACCAGAATGTCGATGTTGCCGCTCTCGGTGAACTTAATCGCGTTGCCCACCAGATTGGTAATGACCTGTTGCAGGCGCAGCGGGTCGCCAATGACGTTATCCGGCACATCATTTTTAATATTGAGCGTCAGTTCCAGACCCTTATCATGCGATGAGTGGGCAAGAAGCGTGACCACGTCATCCAGCGTGCTGCGCAGCGGGAAGGGAATACTCTCCAGAATCAGCTTGCCCGCTTCCAGCTTCGAGAAGTCCAGTACGTCGTTAATAATGGTCAGCAGGTTATTGGCTGAGCGTTCAATGGTATGCAGATGGTCACGCTGGGTTGGGTTAAGCTCGCTTTTGAGCGTCAGACGGGTAAAGCCAATCACCCCGTTCAGCGGCGTGCGCAGCTCGTGCGACATGTTCGCCAGGAATTCAGACTTAATACGCGCCGCCTCCTGAGCACGTTTTTTCGCCAGATCCAGCTCCACGTTCTGGATCTCCATCTGCTCCAGCGTTTCGCGCAGGTCAGAGGTGGCCTGGTCAACGTTGTGCTGCATCTCTTCGTGATAAGCCGCCAGCGACATCGCCATTGAGTTGATGCCGTTTTTCAGCATATCCAGCTCGCCGAGCATAAAGCCTTCCACGCGGCTGTCGAGCTGACCCCGGCGGATCCGGTCAACGGTATTCACCATGTTGCGGATAGGCCCCGTGACGTCGCGCATCAGTCGCCAGCCGAAGATCAGCGCGATGCCAATACAGAACAGCATCATCACGCCGGAGATGAAAATTTCTTTGTACTGCTGGAGCCGCACCGACTTGAGATCCAGCTCCAGCGCCACATATCCAAGCATATTATTGCTGGACTTCGCATCGGACTGGGCAGATTCGTCGGGTGAATAGCTTTCGGAGATAATCGGCGTGCGCAGGATCATGATATCGCCTCGCCGCAACACCGTAAGATGACGCGGGAAGGGGGTACCATCCGGGATTTTCAGCGACGTGGGATCCAGATGGAAATTCGAGGTGACGAACAGACGGTTATGCTCATCATAAACGGAAATGGCGCGTACGATCTCTGAATGACGGCGGTGCAATACGCTGATTAACTGACCAATGGATTCACGGTTTTGCAGGTTCATGCCGTACTCGCTGGAGACGGCCAGCGGTTCGATAATACTGGCCCCGGCATCTTCAAGCTGTCTCTGCAAATCGTTATAGCGATGCACTACAAAGAAAATGCTCAGCAGCAAACCGATGAGAACGGTAGGAGCGAGGATCAAAATCATCATGCGCGCGCGCAGGCTGTAGTTGGTCATGGAGTTCCGTTATGGGACAATCAGGCTAATTATGTTTATTTGAGAACAATCTTGGCGATGGCGCAATTCTACTCTGCAAAACGACGCGTGACGACGCGTCAGATCATAACTGTTGAAGCCTCTGACCTCGATCCTTTTGGACAGGGGGTGGCGCGTCACAAGGGTAAAACACTGTTTATCACAGGTTTGCTGCCAGGAGAACGTGCAGATATTACGCTGACGGAAGACAAACGTCAGTATGCGCGCGGTCAGGTCAAGCGCCGTCTTAATGATAGCCCGGAGCGCGTGACGCCTCGCTGCCCCCATTTTGGCGTCTGCGGTGGCTGCCAGCAACAGCATGCCAGCACTGAATTACAGCAAAAAAGTAAAAGCAGCGCGCTGGCCCGCCTGGTCGGACACGACGTGAATGACATCATTGCCGATCGGCCCTGGGGCTACCGTCGCCGCGCTCGCCTGAGCCTCAGCTACCAGCCCAAAACCGAGCGGCTGGAGATGGGGTTTCGCAAAGCCGGCTCCAGCGATATCGTCTCTGTCACGCAGTGCCCTGTTTTGGTGCCCCATCTTGAGGCATTGCTCCCGGACGTGCACCACTGTCTTGCATCGCTGGATGGCGTGCGTTCGCTCGGCCATGTCGAACTGGTGCTGGCCAACAGTGGCCCGCTGATGGTGCTGCGCCACACCGCGCCGCTGTCAAAGACGGATCGCGAAAAACTGGAACGCTTTTCGCATTCTCATGAGCTTGCGCTTTTCCTCGCGCCGCAAAGCGAGATACTTGAGCAGGTCAGCGGAGAAGCGCCCTGGTATGCGTCAGACGGGCTACGCTTAACGTTCAGCCCGCGGGATTTTATCCAGGTCAACGACGGCGTGAACCAACAGATGGTGGCGAATGCGCTGGAATGGCTCGACGTACAGCCCACTGACCGGGTGCTCGATCTGTTCTGCGGCATGGGGAACTTTACCCTGCCGCTGGCCCGCAGAGCAGCAAGCGTGGTCGGAGTGGAAGGCGTTGAGGCGCTGGTGGCGAAAGGCCAGGAGAACGCCCAACAGAACGGTTTGCAAAATGTGACATTCTTTCATCAAAATCTTGAGGATGATGTCACTCAGCAACCGTGGGCTAAGCAGGGCTTTGATAAGATCCTGCTCGATCCGGCGCGCGCAGGTGCGCCGGGCGTGATGCAGCATATAATTAAACTCGCGCCTGAACGCGTGGTCTATGTTTCCTGTAACCCGGCGACGCTTGCCCGTGACAGCGAAGCATTATTGAGCGGGGGTTACCAGATTCGGCGTCTGGCAATGCTGGACATGTTCCCGCACACTGGTCATCTGGAATCGATGGTGTTGTTCGAGCACATCTAATGAGTTTGGCTTGTCGACTTCGACAGGCCCTTGTCCCTAAAGGAGAGGACGATGGTTGCGGTAAGAAGTGCACATTTAAATAAAGCTGGTGAGTTTGACCCTCAAAAATGGATCGCAAGTCTGGGGATTTCCAGCCAGCAGTCGTGTGAACGCTTAACCGAAACCTGGGCCTATTGTTTACGCACAACGCAGGGGCATCCGGACGCTGAACTGCTGTTGTGGCGCGGCGTGGAGATGGTTGAAATTCTCTCCATGCTGAACATGGACATCGAAACGCTACAGGCCGCACTGCTGTTCCCCCTGGCGGACGCCGACGTGGTGACGGAAGACGTCCTGCGTGAAAGCGTCGGCCAGTCCGTCGTGGCGCTCATCCACGGCGTGCGTGATATGGCAGCCATTCGTCAGCTTAAAGCCGCGCAAACTGACTCTGTCTCTTCCGAGCAGGTGGATAACGTTCGTCGTATGCTGTTGGCGATGGTAGATGATTTCCGCTGCGTGGTGATCAAGCTGGCCGAACGGGTTGCCCATCTGCGTGAAGTAAAGGATGCGCCGGAAGACGAGCGCGTCCTGGCCGCCAAAGAGTGTACGAATATCTATGCGCCGCTGGCGAACCGTCTGGGTATTGGGCAACTGAAGTGGGAGCTGGAAGATTACTGCTTCCGCTACCTGCATCCGGCGGAATACAAACGCATTGCAAAATTGCTGCACGAACGCCGCATTGACCGCGAGCACTATATCGAGGAATTTGTCAGCGGGCTGCGCCAGTCGATGAAAGAGGAGAATGTGCGCGCCGAGGTCTACGGGCGTCCAAAGCACATCTACAGCATCTGGCGCAAAATGCAGAAGAAACACCTCGCCTTTGACGAGCTGTTTGACGTGCGCGCGGTGCGTATCGTGGCGGAGCGTCTTCAGGACTGCTATGCCGCGCTGGGGATAGTGCATACTCACTTCCGCCATCTGCCGGATGAGTTCGATGACTACGTCGCGAACCCGAAACCGAATGGCTATCAGTCTATCCATACCGTGGTGCTCGGCCCTGGCGGCAAAACGGTGGAAATTCAGATCCGTACCAAACAGATGCACGAAGACGCCGAGCTGGGCGTGGCGGCGCACTGGAAATACAAAGAGGGTACCTCCGGTGGCGGTCGCTCCGGTCACGAGGACCGTATCGCCTGGCTGCGTAAGCTGATTGCGTGGCAGGAAGAGATGGCCGACTCCGGCGAAATGCTCGACGAAGTGCGCAGTCAGGTCTTCGACGATCGCGTCTACGTCTTTACCCCGAAAGGGGACGTGGTTGATTTGCCGGCAGGCTCCACGCCGCTCGATTTCGCCTACCACATCCACAGCGATGTGGGGCACCGTTGCATCGGGGCGAAGATCGGCGGACGTATCGTACCGTTTACCTACCAGCTACAGATGGGCGATCAGATTGAAATCATCACCCAGAAGCAGCCAAACCCAAGCCGCGACTGGCTGAACCCAAACCTCGGTTACGTTACCACCAGCCGTGGGCGCTCAAAAATTCACGCATGGTTCCGCAAGCAGGATCGTGACAAGAACATCCTTGCCGGTCGCCAGATCCTGGACGACGAGCTGGAACATATTGGCATTAGCCTGAAAGAAGCGGAGAAGTTCCTGCTGCCGCGCTACAACTTCAACGAGCTCGACGAACTGTTAGCGGCGATTGGCGGCGGTGATATCCGCCTGAACCAGATGGTGAACTTCCTGCAAGCGCAGTTCAACAAGCCAAGCGCGGCAGAGCAGGATGCGGCAGCCCTGAAACAGCTCCAGCAGAAAACCTATGCTCCGCAGCAGCGCAGCAAGGACAATGGCCGCGTGGTGGTTGAAGGGGTGGGTAACCTGATGCACCACATTGCCCGCTGCTGCCAGCCGATCCCGGGAGATGATATTGTCGGCTTTATCACCCAGGGGCGCGGGATCTCAATTCACCGCTCCGACTGCGACCAGCTTGCAGAGCTGCAATCGCATGCGCCGGAACGTATCGTGGAAGCCGTCTGGGGGGAGAGCTACTCGGCGGGTTACTCGCTGGTGGTGCGCGTCACTGCCAACGACCGCAGCGGCCTGCTGCGCGACATCACCACCATTCTCGCCAACGAGAAGGTCAACGTGCTGGGCGTTGCCAGCCGCAGCGATACCCGCGAGCAGCTTGCCACCATCGATATGACTATCGAAATCTATAACCTTCAGGTGCTGGGCCGCGTACTCGGCAAACTGAACCAGGTGCCGGATGTGATTGACGCGCGTCGTCTGCACGGCGGCTAAACATCCTCTTCTGTAGGCCGGGTAAGGCAACGCCGCCACCCGGCTCAGGCATTTAATGGAATCTGTTATGACTCAAATCGACCGCCTGCTCGGCATCATGAAACGCCTGCGCGACCCGGAAAACGGCTGCCCGTGGGATAAAGAGCAGACTTTCGCCACCATTGCGCCTTACACGCTGGAAGAGACCTACGAAGTGCTGGACGCCATTTCGCGAGAGGATTTCGACGATCTGCGCGGTGAGCTGGGCGACCTGCTGTTCCAGGTGGTGTTCTACGCGCAGATGGCGCAGGAAGAGGGGCGCTTTAACTTTGACGATATCTGCGCCGCTATCAGCGACAAGCTGGAGCGTCGTCATCCGCATATCTTTGGTGATGCCTCCGCAGGTAACAGTGTGGAAGTGCTGGCGCGCTGGGAGCAGATAAAAAGCGCTGAACGCGCTGAAAAATCCCAGCACTCGGCGCTGGACGACATTCCCCTGAACCTTCCCGCGCTGATGCGCGCGCACAAAATTCAAAAGCGCTGCTCGGCGGTAGGGTTTGACTGGACCTCTCTCGGCCCGGTGCTGGAAAAAGTACACGAAGAGATCGACGAAGTGATGCATGAAGCGCAGCAGGCCGTTGTGGATGAAGCAAAGCTGGAAGAGGAGATGGGCGATCTGCTGTTTGCAACCGTCAACCTTTCACGCCACCTCGGTGTAAAAGCGGAAACCGCCCTGCAAAAAGCGAACATTAAATTCGAACGACGCTTTCGCGAAGTTGAGCGGATTGTGGCCTCGCGCGGCCTGGAAATGAGCGGGATTGACCTCGACGCGATGGAAGAAGTCTGGCAGGAAGTAAAACGCCAGGAACATGATCTCTAACGAGATTTTGCGATCAAGCGCAATTTGTGTGATTTTTTAAATGACAAGCGCTTGATTTGCGTCAAAAACATTTACCCAAAAGGGGCTATTTTCTCACTCCTTATGTTTGTCATGGCCTGGAATGGAGACGGAGAATGAAAGTTTGTGGCGCTCGTCGTGTTCGGGTATACTACTTTCCCGTCCTGGTTATTCCATCGTTTCACCCTAACTTCTCAGGTTCAGCATGACAACGAACTATATTTTTGTGACCGGCGGGGTCGTATCCTCTCTGGGTAAAGGCATTGCCGCAGCCTCCCTCGCAGCCATTCTTGAAGCCCGTGGCCTCAATGTGACCATGATGAAACTGGATCCGTACATCAACGTCGATCCTGGCACCATGAGCCCAACCCAACACGGGGAAGTGTTCGTTACTGAAGACGGCGCTGAAACCGATCTGGATCTTGGCCACTACGAGCGTTTCATCCGTACCAAAATGACCCGTCGTAACAACTTTACGACTGGTCGTATCTACTCTGACGTTCTGCGTAAAGAGCGCCGTGGTGACTACCTGGGCGCGACCGTGCAGGTCATCCCGCACATCACTAACGCCATCAAAGAGCGTGTCCTTGCCGGTGGCGAAGGGCATGACGTTGTGCTGGTTGAAATCGGCGGTACCGTGGGGGATATCGAATCCCTGCCGTTCCTCGAAGCGATTCGTCAGCTGGCGGTAGATATTGGTCGTGAGCACGCGCTGTTCATGCACCTGACGCTGGTGCCTTACATGGCGGCAGCTGGTGAAGTGAAAACCAAACCGACTCAGCACTCTGTTAAAGAGCTGCTCTCCATCGGTATTCAGCCTGACATCCTGGTTTGCCGTTCCGATCGCGCGATTCCGGCGAACGAACGTGCGAAAATTGCATTGTTCTGTAACGTGCCTGAAAAAGCCGTTATTTCAATGAAAGATGTCGATTCCATTTATAAAATCCCGGGCCTGTTGAAATCACAGGGTCTGGACGATTATATTTGTAAACGATTCAGCTTGAACTGTCCGGAAGCTAACCTGTCTGAATGGGAGCAGGTAATTTACGAAGAAGCCAATCCGGGCGGCGAAGTGACTATCGGTATGGTCGGCAAGTACATCGAACTGCCAGATGCCTATAAGTCAGTTATCGAAGCGCTGAAACACGGTGGTCTGAAGAATCGCGTCTCTGTGAACATCAAGCTGATTGATTCGCAGGATGTGGAGACGCGCGGCGTCGAAATTCTCAAAGATCTGGATGCGATTCTCATCCCTGGCGGCTTCGGCTACCGTGGTGTTGAAGGCAAGATCGCCACTGCACGCTATGCGCGTGAAAACAATATTCCATACCTCGGTATCTGCCTGGGTATGCAGGTTGCGCTGATTGAATTTGCGCGCAACGTAGCGGGAATGGAAAACGCGAACTCTACGGAATTTGTGCCAGACTGTAAGTACCCTGTTGTGGCGCTGATTACGGAATGGCGCGACGAAGACGGTAACGTCGAAGTCCGTACCGAGAAGAGCGATCTGGGTGGCACCATGCGTCTTGGCGCACAGGCCTGCCAGCTGTCCGACGATAGCGTGGTACGCAAGCTGTACGGCGAGCCGGTCATCACCGAGCGCCATCGTCACCGCTATGAAGTCAACAACATGTTGTTGAAACAAATTGAAGCTGCGGGTCTGCGTGTTGCGGGCCGTTCCGGGGATGATCAGTTAGTCGAGATCATCGAAGTGCCTAACCATCCGTGGTTCGTGGCCTGCCAATTCCACCCGGAATTTACTTCAACGCCGCGTGACGGGCATCCGCTGTTTGCAGGCTTCGTGAAAGCCGCCAGCGAGTACCAGAAGCGTCAGGCGAAGTAAAAAAAGTTAGAACGGCAACGCGTACCTTTGGTACGCGTTGTTTGTCTGGAGTTTTAGTTTAACTTGTACTGAGGAAAATCTAATGTCCAAAATCGTTAAAGTCATCGGTCGTGAAATCATCGACTCCCGTGGTAACCCGACCGTTGAAGCTGAAGTTCATCTGGAAGGTGGTTTCGTCGGTATGGCAGCGGCTCCATCAGGTGCTTCTACAGGTTCCCGCGAAGCGCTGGAACTGCGTGATGGCGACAAATCCCGTTTCATGGGCAAAGGCGTACTGAAAGCGGTTGGCGCTGTTAACGGTCCTATTGCTCAGGCTATCGTTGGCAAAGATGCTAAAGATCAGGCTGGCATCGACAAGATCATGATCGATCTGGACGGTACTGAAAACAAATCTAACTTCGGTGCGAACGCAATCCTGGCGGTTTCCCTGGCGAACGCCAAAGCGGCAGCAGCAGCTAAAGGCATGCCACTGTTCGAGCACATCGCTGAACTGAACGGCACCCCAGGCAAATACTCTATGCCTGTACCAATGATGAACATCATCAACGGTGGTGAGCACGCAGACAACAACGTTGATATTCAGGAATTCATGATTCAGCCAGTTGGCGCGAAAACCCTGAAAGAAGCGGTACGTATGGGTTCTGAAGTGTTCCACAACCTGGCTAAAGTTCTGAAAGCTAAAGGTATGAACACGGCTGTTGGTGACGAAGGCGGCTACGCGCCAAACCTGGGTTCTAACGCAGAAGCACTGGCTGTTATCGCTGAAGCGGTTAAAGCAGCAGGCTACGAGCTGGGCAAAGACATCACCCTGGCGATGGACTGCGCAGCATCTGAATTCTACAAAGACGGTAAATACGTTCTGGCTGGCGAAGGCAACAAAGCGTTCACCTCTGAAGAGTTCACCCACTTCCTGGAAGACCTGACCAAACAGTACCCAATCGTTTCTATCGAAGACGGTCTGGACGAGTCTGACTGGGATGGTTTCGCATACCAGACCAAAGTACTGGGCGACAAAATCCAGCTGGTTGGTGACGATCTGTTCGTAACCAACACCAAGATCCTGAAAGAAGGCATCGAGAAAGGTATCGTTAACTCCATCCTGATCAAATTCAACCAGATCGGTTCTCTGACCGAAACGCTGGCTGCGATCAAAATGGCGAAAGACGCTGGCTATACCGCGGTTATCTCTCACCGTTCTGGCGAAACTGAAGATGCTACCATCGCTGACCTGGCTGTTGGTACCGCTGCTGGCCAGATCAAAACCGGTTCTATGAGCCGTTCTGACCGTGTTGCTAAATACAACCAGCTGATTCGTATCGAAGAAGCGCTGGGCGAAAAAGCACCTTACAACGGTCGTAAAGAGATCAAAGGCCAGGCATAAGCCTGAACCTTCGTTCTTATGAAAAAACCCGCTTCGGCGGGTTTTTTGTTTTCTATAGCAGAAGCGGCAACGTGGCGCTTGCCGTTTGCTGGCTAACGTCACCGTAATGGCTGTCTACTGCAATAAGGGAAGTGGTTAGCAGTTCAACCAGCAGCATCACGCCAACCTTGGCATTGAGCGCACCCGCGCTCAGCGGTCCCTCGGGTTTGGCTGCAACCAGCTGTAAATCGCTCAGGGAGGCCAGCGGGCTGCGAGGCGTATTGCTGAGCGCCAGTACCTTAACGCCCCGCTTGCGGGCTAGCTTCACGACGTGGAGTAAATCGCGGGTCGATCCCGAACTTGAGATAGCGACCACCAGCGTCTCGTCAGACAGCGTTGCCGCATTCATGGCCGCGCGATGCATATCGCTAAACAGCTGCGCGGGTTTGCCCAGCCGCAGGAGCTTGTAATGCAAATATTCCCCCAGAATCGCGCTGGCCGCCACTCCGTAAATTTGCACTGACTGCGCCTGATGCAGGGCCAGTGTCGCCTGTTCAAGCTGGGCCCGGTCGAGGAGTTTTGCGGTATCTTGCAGCGCCTGGACAGACTCATCCACCACGTTATCTATTGCATCTCCTGCCTGACGCTCCGGCAAACCCTGCTGAATATCCAGCGCAAGCGCCATTTTAAATTCGTTATATCCCTTACAGCCCAGCGTGCGGCAAAGGCGTGTGACGCTGGCCTCGCTGGTGCCGCTTTCACGCGCCAGCTCGGTGATCGTCAGGTAGAGCACCCTGGCAGGATCGTTGAGGACAAACTCCCCCAGTTTTTGTTGCGTTGGGCTGTACCCGGAAGCCTCCTGGCGTAGCTTCAGCAGCAGGTTTTCATGGTCCGACATGCTAGATCCTTAATGCGTTTCTCTGCCAACTAGTGTGGCGGAAAGCGGGGGAGAGATGCCAGTCATTTCGAAAAAGTATGATCGGTGTCCTGGTTTTTTGGTGGTAATTTTCACAATTAAAAATATATGTGGTAAAAATTTTCATCAATAACCAGGGGGATAAAAAAATGATGCAAATGTTCAGCGGAGCGTCTTCCGGCGGATGGTTTGAAAAAGCGCAGCGCTTCGGCAAATCCTTTATGTTACCCATCGCCATACTGCCCGCAGCAGGTCTGTTGCTGGGGATCGGCGGGGCGCTATCGAATCCGAATACGCTTACCGCGTATCCATTTTTAGACGTTGGCTGGCTACAGGCCATCTTTACCATCATGAGCAGCGCAGGCTCGATTGTGTTTGCAAACCTGTCGGTACTGTTTGCTGTTGGGGTCGCCGTTGGGCTGGCGAAAAATGATAAAGGCACGGCAGGGCTGGCGGCGTTGCTCGCTTATCTGGTGATGAATGCCACTATCAATGCGCTGCTGATCCTGACCGGAAAACTGGCGCATGAGAACCCGGGCGCCGTAGGGCAGGGCATGACGCTGGGTATTCAGACGCTTGAAACGGGCGTGTTTGGTGGGGTAGTTATTGGGCTGGTGACCTGCGCACTGCATCATCGATTTAATAAAATCGCGCTTCCGCAATTCCTGGGCTTTTTTGGCGGCTCACGCTTCGTTCCCATTATCAGCTCACTGGCGGCGATACTCGTCGGCGCGCTGATGATCGTGGTCTGGCCGCATTTTCAGAAGCTGATCTTTGGCCTCGGCGGTCTGGTGGACGCCACCGGCTATCTGGGCACCCTGCTGTACGGTTTTATCCTGCGCATGCTTGGCCCGTTTGGTTTGCACCACATCTTCTATCTTCCGTTCTGGACCACCGCGCTTGGCGGCAGTGAAATTGTTAACGGTCACCTGGTTGAGGGCACACAGCGGATCTTCTTCGCCCAGCTCGCCGACCCGAACACGCAGCATTTCTATGAGGGCACGTCGCGCTTCATGTCCGGGCGCTTTATTACCATGATGTTTGGCCTGCTGGGCGCCTGCCTTGCGATGTACCACACGGCCAGGCCGGAGAATAAGAAGCGCGTCGCCGGGCTGCTGCTTTCTGCGGCGTTAACTTCTTTCCTGACCGGCATTACTGAGCCTGTCGAGTTCTCATTCCTGTTTATTGCCCCTGTGCTGTACGTCATTCATGCGCTGTTTGACGGGCTGGCGTTCATGCTCGCGCACATTCTGCACATCACCATCGGACAAACTTTCTCCGGCGGGTTTATTGATTTCGTGCTGTTCGGCATTTTGCAGGGGGAAGCGAAAACTAACTGGATGGTCGTCCCGCTGGTGGGCGTACCGTGGTTCTTCCTTTACTACTGTACCTTCCGCTATCTGATCAAACGTTTTGATTTTGCCACGCCGGGCCGTGAAAAGGAGGCGTTGGCTGACGAGGCTACCCTGCCGCAAAGCGAGCGCGCCGCGGCGGTGATCGCCGGGCTGGGAGGAAAAGACAATCTGGATGACGTTGACTGCTGCGCCACGCGCCTTCGCGTCACGGTGAAAGACGGTAGCAAAGTCAATGAATCTGCACTGAAAGCGACCGGCGCGCGCGGCGTAATCGTCCGCGGCAACGGTGTCCAGGTCATCTATGGCCCGCACGTCACCATTATCAAAAACGAAGTGGAAGAGATCTTATCGTAATGAAAACTGTACTGGATAACCTGAAAGGAAAACTGGTCGTCTCCTGCCAGGCGCTGGAAAACGAACCGCTGCACAGCCCGTTTATTATGTCGCGAATGGCGCTGGCGGCGGCCCAGGGCGGTGCCGCTGCGATCCGCGCCAATAGCGTGGTGGATATCGTGGCTATCAAAGGGCTGGTCTCACTGCCGGTCATCGGCATCATCAAACGAGACTATCCGGACAGCGAGGTGTTCATCACCGCGACGCTCAAAGAAGTGGATGAGCTGATGGCGGTCGCCCCGGAGATCGTTGCGCTGGATGCGACCGCCCGGAAACGGCCCGGTGGCGTATCGCTGGACATGCTGATCGCGCAGATCCGCACCCGTTACCCGTCGCTGCTGCTGATGGCGGATATTGCCACCGTGCAGGAGGCCGTGACCGCGCAGGCGCTGGGATTTGATTGTGTCGGAACCACCCTTTACGGTTATACGGCGGAGACCGCGGGCCATTCGCTACCGGAAAATGACTGCGCGTTTTTGAAAGAGGTGCTGTCTGCCGTCACGATCCCCGTGATAGCCGAAGGTAACGTGGATACCCCCGATCGCGCGGCCAGGTGTCTGGCGCTGGGGGCGCACACGGTTGTCGTCGGCGGGGCGATCACCCGACCGCAGCAAATTACGGAACGGTTTATGGCGGCAATTGGCGCGCAAAGCACCGATGGAGCATGATCATCTGACGGGGATCTGCGATACTTATCGTTTATCCCCTTAACAGAGTTGACTATGCAGTACCCGATTAACGAGATGTTCCAGACCCTTCAAGGCGAGGGTTACTTTACCGGCGTTCCCGCTATCTTTATTCGTTTACAGGGATGCCCGGTTGGCTGCGCCTGGTGTGATACCAAACATACGTGGGATAAGCTCGCAGATCGGGAAGTGTCGCTGTTCAGCATTCTGGCGAAAACCAAAGAGAGCGATAAATGGGGCGCGGGCAGCGCGGAAGATCTGCTTGCCATTATTGGTCGTCAGGGCTGGACGGCGCGGCACGTGGTGATCACCGGCGGGGAACCCTGCATTCACGATCTGATGCCGCTCACCGAACTGCTCGAGAAGAACGGCTATAGCTGTCAGATTGAAACCAGCGGTACCCATGAAGTGCGCTGCTCCCATTCAACGTGGGTAACGGTTTCACCGAAAGTGAATATGCGCGGCGGGTATGACGTACTATCGCAGGCGCTTGAGCGTGCTGATGAGATCAAACATCCGGTGGGGCGCGTGCGTGACATCGAAGCGCTGGACGAACTGCTGGCGACGCTGACGGACGAAAAGCAGCGCGTGATCGCGCTACAGCCTATCAGCCAGAAAGACGATGCGACCCGTCTGTGCATTGAAACCTGTATCGCCCGCAACTGGCGCCTGTCGATGCAGACGCACAAATATCTGAACATTGCCTGATACTTTTGTGGCCCCGCTTAACGCGGGGCTTTTGTTGTTGGCAGTAAAGCCCAGGTCACGACTGCCGACCCAAGGCAAATCGCACTGTTGAACAGCAAGGCATACTGCGCGGCACTGGCCGTTCCCATCGGCAGCCATAGGGCGTACAGCGATGCGGTGACCGCGATCCCCATTGCGCCGCCCAGGGAACTGCCCATCTTATAGATCCCTGAAGCCACCCCCACTTTGTTTTCAGGGGCATTCATTACCGCCGTGTCCGTTGAGGGCGTGGCGTAACATCCGAGCCCCAGCCCGAATAAAATATTGCTCAGAAAGACGGTGACAATGTAGACCTCTTTGCTTAAGAAGGTGCATGAAATCAGCGAAATACCTGTTGCGGTCAGCAGCGGGCCGGTCATCATCGGCAGCCTGGCGCCATAGCGCTGAAGCAGTTTTTCACCCACCCGGATCATCGCCAGTACGGTAATCAGATACCCCAGCGTCATCATGCCGGTCTGTAGCGGTGACAGATGATGGCCTTGCTGCAACCAGATGCTGGCGATCATCATGGTGCCAATGCAGCCGTTGAGCAGGAAATTTGAGAATACCGAGGCGCTATAGGCCCGGTTTTTAAACAGGGCGAAATCGATCAGTGCCGCATCGCCTTTCCGTCGCCCGGTAACGACAAAACACATCAGTGCAATCACGGCTCCACACAGTACAAGAAGCGATAAACTGCTGCTCCAGCCCCAGCTGTGTCCTTTGCTGATAAACAGATTGAACAGCACCAGCATAAGGACAAAACTCACCAGGCCGCTGATATCCAGTTTGTGTCGACACGCATCAGGGCTGCGGCTTTCCGGGGTGGCGCGGATAAGCAATAGCGCGGCCAGAGCCACCACCATGGAGAAAATAAATATCCAGCGCCAGCCCAGCGTGGTAGCGATGGCGCCTCCCACAAACGAGCTCAGGCCACTGCCGCCCCAGGAGCCGATAACCCAAAAGCTGATGGCCCGCTGGCGTGCTTTACCGTCATACCAGGTCTTAATCAGCGCCAGCGTGGCGGGCATGATGCAGGCCGCTGATAGCCCCTGTATCGCTCTTCCCAACAGAAACAGGACGGGCTCCCATGAAATGAACAGCAGACCACTCCCGATCATGCTCAGGATCAGGCCAATCATGGTCAGTCGCATGCGCCCAAACTTATCGGCAAACCCACCGCAGGCAACGACAAAACAGCCGCTGAACAATGCGCTCAGGCTGACGGCCAGCGTAAGGGTTTCGAGGGCAATATCGAGGCTATTCTGCATGGCCGGAACCACGTTGATAACCGACTGGGCAAACAGCCAGAATGTCAGAACGCTCATGACGATACCCGCCAGCAGCCGATCGTTACCGGCGTAGGCGGATGCGCCTGTCAGGGAAACGGTACTCATAGTGCAGCCCTCCCGGGAAGGTGCGAATCAGCGCAGATAGTGTTCGGTCAGTGCGGCCCACAGCGCCGCGCCGGTGAGGAGAATGTTGTCGTTAAAGTCGTAACCCGGGTTATGTACCATGCAGCGGTCAGGCTCATCCCCGGCGCCAAGGGTGAAATAGCATCCATTGGGATTTTTCTCGAGCATGAAAGCAAAGTCCTCGCTGCCCATAAACGCATTGACCTCCGTGACGGCATCCTGACCGAACAGATCGGTGGCGACGCTGCGCACCATCTCGTTGGCTTGCGGATTGTTTTTCAGTACCGGGCTGCCGTTAATGTGTCGAATGGTGGCCGTCGCATTGAAACTTTCCGCCTGTGCAACGGCGATATCATGGATACGCTGTAGCACGGTTTGCCGCACGCGTTCATCCAGCGTGCGCACGGTAAGTTTCATCAACACTTTGTCGTTGATAATGTTGGGGGCGTGCCCGGCCTGAATGCTGCCTACGGTAACGACGGCTGGCTGGAAGGGGGTAATGTTGCGCGAAACAATCGACTGCAACGCGATAGTGATATGACAGGCAACCAGGGTGGCGTCAACGGTATGTTCTGGCACCGCGCCGTGACCACCCACGCCGTTAACCTCAATATGAAGAGTGTCGGAAGAGGCCATCATGGCGCCATCGCGCAGACCAATTTTTCCGAGGGGCTGTGACGGCATATTGTGCAGACCAAAGATGTGGTCGCAGGGGAACAGGTCAAACAAACCGTCCTCTACCATAACGCGTCCGCCATACAGAAGTTCTTCCGCGGGCTGAAAAATAAGGTGCAGCGTGCCGTTAAAATTGCGGGTGCGTGCCAGGTACTCCGCTGCATACAGGAGCGTTGTGGTGTGGCCGTCATGACCGCAGCCGTGAAATTTACCCTCAACGGTACTACTCCACGCCTTGCCGTTGTTTTCCTGCATTGGCAGCGCATCCATATCGGCGCGCAGGCCCAGGCGTTTATGCCCGTTACCCACCTTCAGTGTGCCGACCACACCGGTTTTCGCCAGCCCGCGATGAACCTCATATCCCCATTCCTGAAGCAGCGCAGCAACGCGATCGCTCGTGTTGTGCTCCTCAAAACCAATTTCAGGATGCTGATGAAAATAGCGCCGTAATTCAGTGAACCGAGCTTCGTTGCCACGCAGAGCTTCGATAATTGGATGTGTCATTTTTGTTATCCTTTTTCTGCCAAACGATGATAATTTCGAGTCTATGACGATCGTACTGCCTGAAAATGCAATTTTTTGTTGTAAAGCGACGGCTTTGTTTTGATTGTTTTTCATACAATTCAGTTATGACAAAAAAGAGCAGGTCATTATTTGTCTTTGATGAGGGGTAAGATGGCGCAACGGGGAGATGAATTTTGGATAGAGATTCAGGACATTCGCCACTGCGTGGAGGATGAAGGCGATACGCTAACGTTGCTCTGGGTGCTGGAAGGGCGGGCAGAGCTGAACACCGATGCGGGACGTGACATCCTGGAGGCCAATACCCTTGCCATCATCAACCGTCATCGGCGCTGGCAGTTCACGAGCGAAACGGCAAATGTCACCCTGCGCGTAACCCTTTCCGGGCGCTGGGTCGTCCAGCTCTGCAATGATTTTTTTGCCCATGATTATGCTGTACCGGCAGAAGCCGGAGGCGTCTGGCCCCAGTGCGATGCGCTTCGCGATCTGCTGCGCCAGCTTCTTGTGGTCACCCTCATCAACGACCCGCACCGCTACCGGCTGGAGGCGTACCGCTGGCTGAGCGAGATTTTGCTGTTGCTGACCAGCCGCTTTCAACAGCCCGCCCGTATGCTGTCCCGGGAACTTTCCTCAGCGCACAGCAAACGCATCGCCCGGGTGATAGAGCGGATCAATGCCAGTTATTCCCGCCGTATTACGCTTGCGGAAATCGCCGCGAGTGAATATGTTTCTGAAGCCTGGCTCTCTCGTCTCTTTCGCAAGGAGGTGGGGATTAGTTTCATGCAGTACATCACCCACCTGCGGCTGGAAAAGGCGGCCGACGCTCTCCGGCTGACGAACCGACCGCTGCACCAGATTGCGCTTGAGCAGGGTTTCGCCAGCACGCGTATGATGAGCGATCGGTTCAGGCGTGTTCACAATATGTCTCCGGGTGAGTTTCGTAAGGCCCGACGCCAGCACCCGGAGGCGGCACGTATTCGGACGGACAGGCGTGAGCAGCGCTATCCGGTCGCCGTGGACAAGCTGTTTAGCCTGCTCAATGAACCGGTGGCGCGCGGTTGGGGAGCCTCGCCGCTCATCGTTCACCCGCAGCAGGAGCAGAGACTGGATCTTGAGCAGCTCAATCCTCTTTCTGCCTCGCTGCGCCGTATGCGGGTGGTCATTACCCTGCGTGAGCTCGACGATTTGCTCCGTGAGGACGTTCGACAAAATCTGGAGGCGATAAATGAGGCCATTCCCATTGAGGGAATTGATATCGCCGAACCTTTTCTCAGCAGTCGTCTGTTTGCTACCGGGTGGGATGACCCCCAGATGGCGGGCTACGCCTGCTGGTACAATCTGCATCAGCTCTTCACCTGGCTGGCAAAAAAGCAGTGGACGGTGCTACTGCACACCGGCGTAACGACCCGCCGCGATCTTCTCACCCGCTTTTTACAACAGTCGGTTAATCATTTTGCGCCAGAGATCACCGCGGGCTGGCACTTCGTCATGCACTGGTCAACACAGGCGAGTGAGGAGACCCGGGAGCAGGTCTGGCTGGCCCAGCAAAAGGCAATACGAACTTATCTTCCGCAGGCAAAGTTTGGTTTATGGCACCGATTTGCCCCCGTCAGCGCGGGCGTAAGCGACGATACCCTGTTCAGTTCAGCCATCCTGATGCAGGCCGATTTTCTTGCCTGCTCTGCCGATGCCAATGAACTTCTCGATCCCGCGCAGCTGGAGGTAACCCCTCTCTCCTCAACGGAAAATTATCCGATACTGAAGGTCCGCCAGATCCTCGCTGCCCTTCGCCTGCGAAAATGTTCGCTTCCCGTCTGGCTTCTCTCCTGGAATACCCTCACCGGCAACACGCGGGCGACAAACGGCTGGTTTTTTCGTGGGGCGCTGCTGATGCAGAACCTGCTCGGGCTTTCGGAGCAGGTCTGGCTGGCGGGATTCTGGCTCAATTCGGGCCTTCAGGGAGAAGCCCGTGCGAACAACACCATCGATACCTCAAGCCTTGCGCTACAGTATAACCATGGTCTGCCGCGTCCGGTTTATTGGGTACTCTGGCTCTGGCAACGTCTGCGGGGCGAGGTGCTGGTCAATGATAAGCGTGTCCTGCTTACGCGCCATCGCAATGGTTATCAGCTGTTGCTGCGTAATGTGGTGGTTTTTAATCCGCTCCTATCCAGTGAAGAAGCCTTCATCCAGCGTTTTCGCCAGCAGTATCATTTACACCTGAAGGGAATGCGCGGTAAATGGCGAATTAAATGCCATCTGTTTGATCAGCACAACGGCGCGCTCTATCCGTTGCTTGAAGGGGTTGGCAGCGAAAGCGGCCCTGATGAAGAGATGTGGCGCTGGATAGCGCATAAAGCGCGTCCAACGCTTTCCGTACGCGATGAACGCCTTTATGACGGCTGGCAACTGAGTGAATCACTGGAGAGTAATGCGCTGGTGCTCTACGAGTTTACGCCGCTCGTGCCTCGTGAGGCCGAAACGGAGGAGATTCACTCCCCGCGGTAGACGCAGCCTGCCGTGCAGGTCTCTTTGATCATCACCGCGCTCAGCAGCGGGACCAGCGGTTTCATCTGATCCCAAATCCATTTCGCCAGCACCTCGCTGGTCGGGTTTTCAAGGCCCGGAATATCATTCAGATAGTAGTGATCGAGACGATCGTAGGTCGGCTTAAACGCGGCCTTCAGTTCGGCAAAGTCCATGATCCAGCCCGTATGGGGATCGACTTCACCGGTGATTTCAAGACGCACCATAAACGAGTGTCCATGCAGGCGGCCACATTTGTGCCCGGCAGGAACGTGTGGAAGGTGGTGTGCGGCTTCGAAGGTGAAATCTTTAAACAGTGTGGTGGACATCATAGCTCTCAGGAATGCGGAAAAAACCGCCGCATAGTACCGGAAAGCACAATTTTTATCATTAACTAAAACGGCTCTGAACTGTCGCCGCCTCGTATTCATGGTGTTTATCGACTTTTTTTGTTTTATTTCAGATGGTTATTTAATCGCTTTTATCGTTAAGAACGATAACTAAAACAGGTTAGTCCATTTGGTTATTTATTATTTCCATCCCTTCTTTAATTGTTATTATCCCCGCCGTTAACCTTATCTTCAGTTTGGATTTATTCGCTTAAAGTCCGCTTTGCTACTGGAACATAACGACGCATGACAACACAGGCCCCACCTTCAAATTTGCTTCCCCTTAACCCGGAGCAACTGGCGCGCCTCCAGGCCGCGACTTCCGATTTTTCACCCACCCAGCTCGCCTGGGTCTCCGGCTATTTCTGGGGAATGCTGAACCAGCAGCCGGGTGCTGTGGCTGGCGTCCCGCCAACGGCCGTTGAAATTCCTGCCATCACGCTTATCTCCGCTTCGCAAACGGGTAATGCCCGTCGTGTGGCCGAAGCGCTGCGTGATGACCTGCTCGCCGCGAAGCTGAACGTTAACCTGGTCAACGCCGGGGATTATAAATTCAAACAGATCGCGTCAGAAAAACTGCTGGTGGTGGTGGCGTCAACGCAGGGCGAAGGCGAGCCTGCGGAAGAAGCCGTCGCGCTGCATAAGTTCCTGTTCTCGAAAAAAGCGCCAAAGCTCGAGGGCACCGCCTTTGCCGTCTTCGGCCTCGGTGACACGTCCTATGAATTTTTCTGCCAGTCCGGTAAAGATTTCGACAGCAAGCTGGCGGAGCTGGGTGCAGAGCGCCTGCTGGATCGCGTAGACGCTGATGTCGAATACCAGGCCGCCGCCGCCGAATGGCGGGCGCGCATCGTTGAGGTGCTGAAGGCCCGCGTCCCGAAAGAGACGCCAGCGCAGGCCGCCGTTACCGCAGCGGGCACCGTCAACGAAATCCACACCAGCCCTTACACGAAAGAGGCGCCGCTGACGGCGACCCTGTCGGTAAACCAGAAAATCACGGGCCGTGATTCGGAAAAAGACGTGCGCCATATCGAAATCGATCTCGGTGACTCCGGCCTGCGTTATCAGCCTGGCGATGCGCTGGGCGTCTGGTATCAGAACGATCCGGCGCTGGTGAAAGAGCTGGTCGAACTGCTGTGGCTGAAAGGTACGGAGCCGGTCCAGGTGGAGGGTAAAACCTTACCGCTCTCTGAGGCGCTTCAGTGGCATTTCGAGCTGACGGTGAACACCGCCAACATCGTTGAAAACTACGCCACCTTAACCCGCAGCGAATCGCTCCTTCCGCTGGTCGGGGATAAGGCGAAGTTACAGCAATACGCGGCGACAACGCCGATTGTCGATATGGTGCGTTTCTCACCGGCACAGCTGGATGCCGACGCGCTGATCGGCCTGCTGCGTCCACTGACGCCGCGTCTTTACTCCATCGCCTCCTCACAGGCGGAAGTGGAAAACGAAGTCCACATCACCGTTGGCGTGGTGCGTTACGACATCGAAGGCCGCGCGCGGGCGGGCGGGGCCTCGGGCTTCCTGGCCGACCGCGTGGAAGAAGAGGGCGAGGTGCGCGTCTTTATCGAGCACAACGACAACTTCCGTCTGCCGGCGAACCCGGAAACGCCGGTGATCATGATTGGCCCGGGCACCGGCATCGCACCGTTCCGCGCCTTTATGCAGCAGCGTGCAGCGGACGAGGCACCGGGTAAAAACTGGCTGTTCTTCGGCAACCCGCATTTTACCGAAGATTTCCTCTACCAGGTTGAATGGCAGCGCTACGTCAAAGAGGGCGTGCTGACCCGCATCGATCTGGCCTGGTCTCGTGACCAGAAAGAAAAAGTATACGTACAAGACAAACTGCGCGAACAGGGCGCAGAGCTGTGGCGCTGGATCAATGACGGTGCCCACATTTATGTCTGCGGCGACGCCAATCGCATGGCGAAAGACGTTGAGCAGGCACTGCTGGAAGTGATTGCCGAATTCGGCGGTATGGATGCCGAAACGGCGGATGAATTTTTAAGTGAGCTGCGCGTAGAGCGCCGTTATCAGCGAGATGTCTACTAATGAGCGAAAAACATCCTGGCCCACTGGTGGTCGAAGGCAAACTGTCTGATGCCGAGCGCATGAAGGTAGAGAGCAACTACCTGCGCGGTACCATTGCCGAAGATTTAAATGACGGCCTGACCGGCGGTTTCAAAGGCGACAACTTCCTGCTGATCCGTTTCCACGGTATGTACCAGCAGGACGACCGCGATATCCGCGCCGAACGTGCCGAGCAGAAGCTGGAGCCGCGTCACGCGATGCTGCTGCGCTGTCGTCTGCCGGGTGGCATCATCACCACTAAACAGTGGCAGGCGATCGACAAGTTTGCCCATGACAACACGATTTACGGCAGCATTCGTCTGACCAACCGTCAGACCTTCCAGTTCCACGGCATTCTGAAGAAGAACGTCAAGCCGGTTCACCAGATGCTGCACTCCGTGGGTCTGGACGCGCTGGCGACCGCCAACGACATGAACCGTAACGTGCTCTGCACCTCGAATCCGTACGAGTCCGAACTGCACGCCGAAGCGTACGAGTGGGCGAAAAAAATCTCCGAACATCTGCTGCCACGCACGCGTGCCTATGCGGAGATCTGGCTCGATCAGGAGAAAGTCGCCACCACCGATGAAGAGCCGATCCTCGGTCAGACCTACCTGCCGCGTAAGTTCAAAACCACGGTGGTGATCCCGCCGCAGAACGATATCGACCTGCACGCCAACGACATGAACTTCGTGGCGATTGCCGAAAACGGCAAGCTGGTCGGCTTTAACCTGCTGGTGGGCGGCGGTTTGTCCATTGAGCATGGGAACAAGAAAACCTACGCCCGCACCGCGAGCGAGTTCGGCTTCCTGCCGCTGGAGCACACGCTGGCAGTGGCTGAGGCGGTGGTTACTACCCAGCGCGACTGGGGTAACCGTACCGATCGTAAAAACGCGAAAACCAAATACACTCTGGAGCGCGTAGGCGTCGAGACGTTCAAAGAAGAAGTGGAGCGTCGCGCGGGCATCAAGTTTGAGCCGATCCGCCCTTACGAATTTACCGGTCGCGGCGATCGCATCGGCTGGGTTAAAGGTATCGATAATAAATGGCACCTGACGCTGTTTATCGAAAACGGCCGTATTCTTGATTATCCGGGCCGTCCGCTGAAAACCGGCCTGCTGGAAATCGCGAAGATCCACAAAGGCGAGTTCCGTATCACCGCTAACCAGAACCTGATCGTCGCCAGCGTGCCGGAAAGCGAAAAGGCGAGAATTGAAGAGCTGGCCCGCGAGCACGGGTTGATGAATGCGGTGAGCGCGCAGCGTGAAAACTCGATGGCCTGCGTGTCGTTCCCGACCTGTCCGCTGGCGATGGCCGAAGCCGAGCGTTTCCTGCCGTCCTTCACTGATAAAGTGGAAGCGATTCTGGAAAAACACGGTATTCCGGACGAGCATATTGTTATGCGCGTGACGGGCTGCCCGAACGGCTGCGGTCGCGCGATGCTGGCCGAACTCGGTCTGGTAGGGAAAGCGCCGGGTCGCTATAACCTGCACCTGGGCGGTAACCGTATCGGGACGCGTATTCCGCGTATGTTCCGCGAGAACATCACCGAGCCGGAAATTCTCGATTCCCTCGACGTGCTTATCGGACGCTGGGCGAAAGAGCGCGAAGCGGGTGAAGGCTTCGGCGACTTTACGGTACGTGCGGGCATCATTCGCCCGGTGCTCGATCCCGCAAGGGATTTCTGGGAGTAACCACGAGAGGTATTTATGTCCGTACTCGATCTAAACGCGCTTAACGCATTGCCAAAAGTCGAACGCATTCTGGCACT
This sequence comes from Enterobacter sp. JJBC, assembly GCF_036936505.1. NCBI lineage: Bacteria > Pseudomonadati > Pseudomonadota > Gammaproteobacteria > Enterobacterales > Enterobacteriaceae > Enterobacter > Enterobacter sp. JJBC. Next base: position 3,783,111 of record NZ_CP136935.1, on the reverse strand, counting down.
CGCAGAAACTAACGCCCAACTGGAAAAGCTGGACGCCGAAGGGCGCGTGGCGTGGGCGCTGGAAAACCTGCCGGGAGACTATGTGCTTTCGTCGAGCTTTGGCATTCAGGCGGCGGTCAGTCTGCATCTGGTGAATCAGATCCGTCCGGACATTCCGGTGATCCTCACCGATACCGGCTATCTGTTCCCGGAGACCTATCAGTTTATCGACGAGCTGACGGATAAGCTCAGGCTGAACCTGAAAGTCTACCGTGCGACGGAAAGCGCGGCCTGGCAGGAGGCGCGTTACGGCAAGCTGTGGGAGCAGGGCGTTGAGGGCATTGAGAAATACAATGAGATCAACAAGGTCGAGCCGATGAACCGGGCGCTAAAAGAACTGAACGCTCAGACCTGGTTTGCGGGCCTGCGCCGCGAGCAGTCCGGGAGCCGGGCAACGCTGCCGGTGCTGGCGGTGCAGCGCGGCGTGTTCAAAGTGCTGCCGATCATCGACTGGGATAACCGCACGGTGTACCAGTATCTGCAAAAGCACGGGCTGAAGTACCATCCGCTGTGGGATCAAGGCTACCTGTCGGTAGGCGACACCCACACCACGCGTAAATGGGAACCGGGAATGGCGGAAGAAGAGACGCGATTCTTCGGGCTGAAGCGCGAGTGCGGATTGCACGAAGGGTGATAACCTTTTTGCCCGGTGGCGCTGCGCTTACCGGGCCTACAAAGGCTTAATTCTCCCTCTCCCCGTGGGTGGTTCCCCAGTAATTCGAAAGCAAAAGCGATAACGTTGCCTCAGAATAACTGAGGGCTTTCAGCGATGCTTCGGTCCGGCTGTAAATCGCTGAGGCGTTTCCTGTAGGCCGGGGCGAGGCGCAGGGATGCGCCGAGAGGGCGGGCTTTACAGGGATGTTACCTCCGCCCGTCCCCGATAAGCCGGAAGGAATAAGCCGAAGGCACCGCGAAGCGGCGATTTTCCGCCGGAAGCCCGGGTCGCCAGGGTGGTGGCGACTGAGCCACCCTGGCACGTTCACCGGTCATGTCGTGACAGAGTAGCAAGGAACATAAAGTGAACGGAATGACCACCAGAGCCGTATGTTCCCCCTCACCCCAGCCCTCTCCCTCAAGGGAGAGGGGGCCGTCTGTGCAGGCATTATTTTGTGGGGAACCCTCAGCCCCGTGGGAGAGGGTTGGGGTGAGGGCATAAGGCCGTACTATGCTTAACGGCCTCAGGCTTTCCCCGCTTTCGCCAGCTCCTTCACCAGCGGCAGCATCACTTTCACGACATCCCGGCTGCGGTGCTCAATCCGCTGCGGCAGCGCTTTATCAATGTGCTGCTGATTATCCAGCCGCACATCATGCCAGCTGGTCCCGTCCGGGAAGGCTTTCGATTTGCTGCGCTGCTGATAGCCATCTTTTTTGCCCAGCGCCCAGTTCGTCGCCTCGACGTACAGCACCGGAATGCCCGCCTTATCAAACACTTCACCGTCATTACAGCAGCCTGTGCCTTTAGGATACTCCGGGTTACCGCCCGGATTTGTCGCGGCATAGACGCCATGCGTGCGGGCAAGCGCCAGCGCGCGGTCGCGGGTGAGTTTACGTACGCTGCTCGGCGTGCTCTGTCCGCTATTAAAATAGAGCTTATCCCCCACGATCAGATTATCGAGGTTAATCACCAGCAACGTATTTTTCTTCTCCTCAGCGCTCATGCGCTTAAGGAGATTCTCAGCGCCGAGTTTTCCTTCTTCTTCGCCGCTGGTCGCAACAAAGCGAATGCTGTATTTCGTCGGAATATTCTTCAGGCGTTCGGCCAGCTCAAGCATCACGCCCAGACCCGCCGCATTATCATCCAGTCCCTGAAGCGTCAGCCCGCCGAGATTATTATCGACATCGGCATCGCTCAACGGCGTGTAGGTATCAAGGTGCGCCATAATAATAATCTGCTCAGCCGCCTTTCCTTCGTGCGCCGCAATAACCGTGCTGCCGGTTACGTTATGCCAGTTTTGCGTTTTATTGCGAGTGGTATAGATGTAGCGGCTGTGGAAAGCGCGAATGTCGCTTTCATAGCCCATATCCGCAAACTGCTGACGAATATAGTCTGCCGAGAGCATCTCGGCTGGGGTTCCGGTCATACGGCCCGGAAAGACCGTCGCAATATGCCGCGCCTGCATACTGGCTATTTCACCGTAAGATGGATTTTTTGCCTGAGCCGGAAGGATAAAGCAAACGCCGAGCGCCAGGGTAACGAATCGGTGGCGCATTGCGGAAAACATAGTGAGTCCTTAAAAACAGAGCAAAATTTTAACCCGCATAGTATGAAACTGTGATCGGGTAGACACAATTTGAATTGCTCTTAAATGCCCGAAATTTCGCGTGTTAAGCACTTTTTGATATTTGCTTTTCCACGGCGTTATTCCATTGAGTAACTACTCATTCCAATTCGTAATTTCATTCGATCTAAGCCGCCCCCTATAGTCCCTTTATTCGTGGTTGTTAGTGAGTTGTTGCCTGTGGACTATCTCCCCCTTTTTGCTGCCTTAAAAGACCGACCGGTATTGGTTGTCGGGACGGGTGAAATTGCCGATCGCAAAATCGCCTTCCTGCAACGCGCCGGGGCGCAGGTGCAGATCGTTGCAGAGGCGGATTTTGCAGAGTCTCAGATCGACAGCGTGGTACTGGTGATTGCGGCAACCGAAGATCGGGCGCTCAACAGCCGAATCTCCGACGCAGCCCAGGCCCGTCACCGCCTGGTGAACGTGGTAGACGACCAGCCGTTATGTTCATTTATCTTCCCGTCGATTGTCGACCGCTCGCCGCTGCTGGTGGCGATCTCCTCCGGCGGCACCGCCCCGGTGCTGGCGCGCGTGCTGAGAGAAAAAATCGAAGCGCTGCTGCCGACCAGCCTCGGACGCATGGCGGAGAAGGCCAGCTACTGGCGCAACCATCTGAAAACGCGTCTGACCAGCGTGACGGAACGCCGTCGCTTCTGGGAGCGTGTGTTTCGCGGCCGCTTTGCCAGCCTGATGCAGGCCGGTAACGAGACGGCGGCGCAACAAATCCTCGAAGACGAACTGGATAACCCCGGCAGTACGGGCGGGGAGATCATTCTGGTGGGCGCCGGGCCGGGCGATGCCGGGCTGCTCACGCTGCGTGGCCTCCAGGTTCTTCAGGATGCGGATGTCGTGTTCTACGACCACCTGGTCACCGACGGTATTCGCGAGCTGATCCGCCGTGACGCGGAGCAAATCTGCGTCGGCAAACGTGCCGGCGAGCACTCCGTGCCACAGCACGACACCAATCAAATGCTGATTGCCGCTGCGAAAGCGGGCAAAACCGTGGTGCGCCTGAAAGGGGGCGATCCGTTTATCTTCGGTCGTGGTGGCGAGGAGTTGCAGGCGGCAGCCGAAGCGGGCGTCCCGTTCCAGGTGGTTCCCGGCATTACGGCGGCGTCTGCCGTCACGGCCTACGCCGGTATTCCGCTGACCCATCGCGATTACGCCCAGAGCGTGACCTTTGTGACCGGGCACTATAAAGCCGACAGTACGCCGTTTGACTGGTCGCATCTCGCCCAGAGCCGGCAAACGCTGGCGATTTATATGGGCACGATGAAAGCGGCAGACATCAGCGAACAGCTTATTCAGCACGGTCGCGATGCGGCGACGCCGGTAGCGGTGATCTCCCGCGGGACACGCGTCGATCAGCATGTCGCCATCGGCACTTTACAAGACCTTGCAACCCTGGCGAAAGACGCCCCAATGCCCGCCCTGATTGTGGTGGGAGAAGTGGTGCAGCTGCACAGCACGCTCGCCTGGTTCCAACACACAACCGACACAGAAGGCTTTGGCGCTTCTGTTATAAATTTGGCTTAAGGAACGGTTATGGACCAAAAACGACTTACTCACCTGCGGCAGCTCGAAGCGGAAAGTATCCACATTATCCGCGAAGTGGCCGCCGAGTTTTCTAACCCGGTGATGATGTACTCCATCGGTAAAGATTCCAGCGTCATGCTGCACCTGGCGCGTAAAGCGTTTTATCCGGGTACGCTGCCGTTCCCGCTGCTGCACGTGGATACCGGCTGGAAATTCCGCGAGATGTACGAGTTTCGTGACCGTACCGCCAAAGCCTACGGCTGCGAGCTGCTGGTGCACAAAAACCCGGAAGGGGTGGCGATGGGTATCAACCCGTTCGTGCACGGCAGCGCCAAGCATACCGACATCATGAAAACCGAAGGGCTGAAGCAGGCGCTGAATAAATACGGTTTTGATGCGGCCTTCGGCGGCGCGCGCCGTGACGAAGAGAAATCCCGCGCCAAAGAGCGTATCTACTCTTTCCGCGACCGCTTCCACCGCTGGGACCCGAAAAACCAGCGTCCGGAGCTGTGGCACAACTACAACGGCCAGATCAACAAGGGCGAAAGTATTCGCGTCTTCCCGCTCTCCAACTGGACCGAGCTGGATATCTGGCAGTACATCTATCTGGAAAATATTGAGATCGTTCCGCTGTATCTGGCGGCCGAGCGCCCGGTGCTGGAGCGCGACGGCATGCTGATGATGATCGACGACGATCGCATTGATTTACAGCCGGGCGAAGTGATCAAAAAACAGATGGTCCGTTTCCGTACTCTCGGCTGCTGGCCGTTGACCGGCGCGGTGGAATCCAGTGCGCAGACGCTGCCGGAGATCATCGAGGAGATGCTGGTGTCGACCACCAGTGAGCGACAGGGCCGCGTGATTGACCGCGACCAGGCAGGCTCCATGGAGCTGAAGAAACGTCAGGGTTATTTCTAAGGAGCCGCCATGAATACGACTATTGCCCAACAAATTGCCGATGAAGGCGGCGTAGAAGCTTATCTGCACGCCCAGCAGTACAAAAGTCTGCTGCGTTTCCTGACCTGCGGCAGCGTTGATGACGGGAAAAGCACCCTGATAGGACGTCTGCTGCACGACACGCGCCAGATCTACGAAGATCAGCTCTCTTCCCTGCACAATGACAGTAAACGCCACGGCACCCAGGGCGAAAAACTCGACCTGGCGCTGCTGGTAGACGGCTTGCAGGCGGAGCGCGAGCAGGGCATTACCATTGATGTCGCCTATCGCTACTTCTCTACCGAAAAGCGCAAATTTATTATCGCCGACACCCCGGGGCACGAGCAGTACACTCGTAACATGGCGACCGGCGCGTCCACCTGTGATCTGGCGATCCTGCTGATTGACGCCCGTAAAGGTGTGCTGGATCAGACTCGTCGTCACAGCTTTATCTCTACGCTGCTGGGGATCAAACATCTGGTGGTGGCGGTGAACAAAATGGATCTGGTGGACTACAGCGAAGCGCGATTCGACGAGATCCGTCAGAGCTACCTGACCTTTGCTGAACAGCTGCCGGGCAACCTCGATATTCGCTTTGTGCCGCTGTCGGCGCTGGAAGGGGATAACGTCGCCTCTCAGAGCGGGAACATGCCGTGGTACAGCGGCCCGACGCTGCTGGAAGTGCTGGAAACCGTTGAAATTCAGCGCGTGGTTGATACCCAGCCGATGCGCTTCCCGGTGCAATACGTGAACCGTCCGAACCTCGATTTCCGCGGCTTCTCGGGCACCATTGCGTCCGGCTCGGTCAAAGTGGGCCAGCGCGTGAAGGTGCTGCCGTCCGGTGTGGAATCGGCCATTGCCCGAATCGTCACCTTTGATGGCGATCTGGAGGAAGCCGGAGCAGGTGAAGCGGTAACCCTGGTACTGAAAGACGAAATTGATATCAGCCGCGGCGACCTGCTGGTCGACGCGCAGGAAACGCTGGCGGCGGTGCAGGGCGCATCCGTGGACGTGGTGTGGATGGCGGAACAGCCGCTGACCGCAGGCCAGAGCTATGACATTAAAATCGCCGGCAAGAAAACCCGCGCCCGCGTGGACGGCATTCAGTTCCAGGTGGACATCAACAACCTGACCCACCGTGACGTGAGCGAGCTGCCGCTGAACGGCATCGGTCTGGTGGATATGACCTTCGACGAGCCGCTGGTGCTGGATCCGTATCAGCAGAATCCTGTTACGGGCGGGCTCATCTTCATTGACCGCCTGACGAACGTTACCGTCGGTGCCGGCATGGTGCGCGAGCCTGACGCGCAGGCGAGCGTGACGTCTGAGTTCAGCGCCTTCGAGCTGGAACTGAACGCGCTGGTGCGTAAGCACTTCCCGCACTGGGGCGCACGCGATCTGCTGGGAGGCAAGTGATGGCCGCCCATGATGAGAACGTCGTGTGGCATCCTCATCCGGTCACCGTCGCCCAGCGCGAACAGCTCCACGGTCACCGTGGGGTTGTGCTGTGGTTTACCGGGCTGTCTGGCTCCGGTAAATCCACGGTGGCAGGCGCACTGGAAGAGGCGCTGCATCAGCAGGGGGTGAGCACCTACCTGCTGGACGGCGACAACGTGCGTCACGGCCTGTGCAGCGATTTAGGGTTCAGCGATGAAGATCGTAAAGAGAACATTCGTCGGGTGGGGGAAGTCGCCAGCCTGATGGCGGATGCCGGGCTGGTGGTGCTGACGGCGTTTATCTCACCGCACCGCGCCGAACGTCAGATGGTGCGTGAGCGCGTGGGGCAGAATCGCTTTATTGAAGTGTTTGTGGATACCCCGCTGGCAATCTGCGAAGCGCGCGATCCTAAAGGGCTGTACAAAAAAGCCCGCGCGGGAGAGCTGCGAAACTTCACCGGCATTGACTCCGTTTACGAAGCGCCTGAATCCCCTGAGATTCAGCTGGAAGGTCAACAATTGGTAACAAATTTAGTAAGCCAATTATTAGACCTGCTCAGACGGGACGATATTATCAGATCCTGAGACGGTATCGTTCGGGAGCTGTCTTCCCGAGCGATGAGTCACGGTCACAGGATTAGCTATGCGCAACAGTGAAAACTACATGATTACCACCGGGTCGGAACCGTTAACGACCGACGACGAGACGACCTGGTCCTTCCCTGGGGCGATAGTCGGCTTTGTGTCGTGGCTACTGGCGCTGGGTATCCCGTTTTTGATCTACGGTGGTAACACCCTCTTTTTCTTCCTCTATACCTGGCCTTTCTTTTTGGCGCTGATGCCCGTTGCGGTGGTTGTGGGCGTGGCGCTGCACTCCCTTTTCAACGGCAAGCTCCTGTATAGTACGCTCATCACTATCGCCACCGTTGTGGTCATCTTTGGCCTGCTGTTTTTATGGCTGATGGGCTAACTTACGGCATAATTAAAACCCCGCAGTAGAGTCCAGCGGAAAGTTATGGGATGATGATGCCGTTTTTTCAGGGGGCAGGATGGGTAAACTAACGCTGCTGTTGCTGGCTTTGCTGGTCTGGCTGCAATATTCGCTGTGGTTCGGCAAAAACGGACTGCACGACTACAGCCGGGTGAGCGATGACGTCGCGGCACAGCAGGCGACAAACGCCAAACTTAAAGCGCGTAACGATCAACTTTTTGCTGAAATTGATGACCTCAATGGCGGCCAGGAGGCGATTGAGGAGCGCGCACGCAATGAACTCAGTATGACTAAGCCGGGCGAAACGTTTTATCGCCTGGTTCCGGATGCGTCTAAACGCAATCAGGGCTCCGCACAAAACAATCGATAATCAGGCCCAGGATTACGACATGGCAGCAACTTTTTCGGACGTCTGTGCCGTGGTGCCGGCCGCAGGTTTTGGCCGGCGCATGCAGACAGAATGTCCTAAGCAGTACCTCTCAATTGGCGATAAAACGATCCTCGAGCACGCCGTGGCGGCGCTGCTGGCGCATTCTCGGGTGAAACGCGTTGTTATTGCCATCAGCCCCGGCGATGCACGTTTTGCTCAGCTCCCGCTGGCGAATCACCCTCAGATTACCGTCGTTGACGGCGGCGCAGAGCGGGCTGACTCCGTTCTGGCGGGCATTCAGGCTGCCGGGAACGCGCAGTGGGTGCTGGTGCACGATGCCGCGCGTCCCTGTCTGCATCACGACGATCTGTCACGTCTGCTGGCCCTGAGCGAAACCAGTAACGTGGGCGGCATTCTGGCCGCCCCGGTGCGTGACACCATGAAGCGTGCCGAACCGGGTAAACCGGCGATTGCCCACACCGTCGAGCGCGTCGATCTATGGCACGCGCTGACGCCACAATTTTTTCCCCGCGAATTACTCCACGACTGCTTAACGCGTGCGCTTAAAGAAGGTGCGACCATTACGGACGAAGCCTCGGCGCTGGAGTATTGCGGTTTCCACCCCACGCTTGTTGAAGGGCGCGCTGATAATATAAAAGTGACGCGCCCGGAAGACTTACAGCTCGCGGAATTTTATCTTACCCGTACGACCCCTCAGGAGAAGGCATAATGCGTATTGGACACGGTTTTGATGTACACGCCTTTGGCAGCGTTGGCCCAATTATCATTGGCGGCGTGCGCATTCCTTACGAAAAAGGTCTGCTGGCGCATTCTGATGGCGACGTGGCGCTGCATGCGCTGACCGACGCGCTGCTGGGTGCCGCCGCGCTGGGCGACATTGGCAAACTGTTCCCGGACACCGATCCTGCTTTTAAAGGCGCAGACAGCCGCGAACTGCTGCGCGAAGCCTGGCGTCGTATTCAGGCCAAAGGCTACACCCTTGGCAACGTTGATGTGACGATCATTGCCCAGGCACCGAAGATGCTGCCGCACATCCCTCAGATGCGCGTGTTTATCGCTGAAGATCTGGGTTGCCATATGGACGACGTCAACGTCAAAGCGACCACCACGGAGAAGCTGGGCTTTACCGGTCGTGGCGAAGGCATTGCCTGTGAAGCCGTGGCGCTGCTGGTGAAGGCGGCCAAATGACGGATTTCGACAACCTGACGTATCTGCACGGTGAACCGCAGGGCAAGGGGCTGCTGAAAGCCAACCCTGAAGATTTCGTGGTAGTGGAAGATCTCGGTTTTGAGCCGGACGGCGAAGGCGAGCACATCCTGGTGCGCATTCTGAAAAACGGCTGCAACACCCGCTTCGTGGCGGACGCGCTGGCAAAATTCCTCAATATTCACGCCCGCGAAGTGAGCTTTGCCGGTCAAAAAGATAAACATGCCGTGACCGAACAGTGGCTTTGCGCCCGCGTGCCCGGCAACGGCATGCCCGATTTAAGCAAATTTGAGCTTGAGGGCTGTAAGGTACTGGAGTACGCCCGCCATAAACGCAAATTGCGTCTGGGAGCGTTAAAAGGCAATGCCTTTACTCTGGTGTTGCGCGAAGTGACCGAACGCGAAGACGTTGAAAAACGCCTGAAGGCCATTAACGAACGCGGCGTGCCAAACTATTTCGGCGCACAGCGCTTTGGCATTGGTGGCAGCAACCTGCTGGGTGCGCTGCGCTGGGCGCAAAGCGGTGCACCGGTGCGCGATCGTAATAAACGCAGTTTTTGGTTGTCGGCGGCCCGCAGTGCGTTGTTTAATCAGATTGTGAGCGAACGGCTGAAAAAACCGGACGCGAATCAAGTTGTTGTCGGCGATGCGCTACAATTAGCGGGACGCGGAAGCTGGTTTGTGGCAACGGCCGATGAGATGGCCGATGTCCAGTCGCGCGTGGACGCTAAAACGCTGATGATTACCGCCGCCTTGCCGGGTTCAGGCGACTGGGGAACCCAGGGCGAGGCGCTGGCCGCTGAGCAGTCAGCGGTGGCGGATGCGCCAGAATTACAATCGTTGCTGGTGCGGGAAAAGGTCGAGGCGGCGCGCCGTGCGATGCTCCTCTACCCGCAACAGCTGAGCTGGAACTGGTGGGATGACGTAACCGTCGAGTTACGCTTCTGGCTGCCGGCAGGTAGCTTTGCCACCAGTGTTGTCAGGGAACTTATCAACACGTCGGGTGATTATGCGAATATTGCTGAGTAACGATGACGGGATCCATGCGCCAGGTATTCAGACGCTGGCGAAACACCTCCGCGAATTTGCGGATGTGCAGGTCGTGGCTCCCGATCGTAACCGCAGTGGCGCGTCTAACTCATTGACGCTGGAGTCTTCACTTCGCACCTTTACCTTTGAGAATGGCGATATTGCCGTCCAGATGGGGACGCCGACCGACTGCGTGTTTCTGGGCGTAAATGCGCTGATGCGCCCTCGGCCGGATGTTGTGGTCTCCGGCATCAATGCCGGACCAAATCTTGGCGATGATGTGATTTACTCCGGCACCGTGGCCGCGGCGATGGAAGGGCGTCACCTGGGTTTCCCGGCGCTGGCGGTCTCGTTAAACGGCCACACCCACTATGACACTGCCGCCGCGGTGACCTGCTCCATTCTCCGTGCGCTTGGCCGCGAGCCACTGCGTACCGGACGTATCCTTAATATTAACGTGCCGGATCTCCCACTGGACGAGATTAAAGGGATCCGCGTGACGCGCTGCGGCAGTCGCCACCCGGCCGATCAGGTTATTCCCCAGCAGGATCCGCGTGGCAATACCCTGTACTGGATCGGCCCGCCGGGAGATAAATGCGATGCCGGGCCAGACACCGACTTCGCTGCGGTGGATGAGGGTTACGTTTCCGTAACGCCGTTGCACGTAGATTTAACCGCTTATAGCGCGCATGATGTGGTGTCGGACTGGTTAGATCGGGTCGGAGTGAACGCGCAATGGTAAGTAAACGTGTACAAACTCTTCTGGAACAATTACGCGCACAGGGGATTGCCAACGAGCAGGTGCTGGATGCGCTTGCCCAGGTTCCCCGTGAGAAGTTTGTAGATGAGGCGTTTGAACACAAAGCGTGGGAAAACGTGGCGCTGCCCATCGGGCAAGGCCAGACGATTTCGCAGCCCTACATGGTGGCGCGTATGACGGAGCTTCTGGAGTTAACGCCAGACTCCCGGGTGCTGGAAATTGGCACCGGTTCAGGGTATCAGACCGCGATCCTGGCCCACCTTGTGCACCATGTCTGTTCCGTGGAACGGATTAAAGGGTTGCAGTGGCAGGCGCGCCGTCGCCTGAAACAGCTTGATTTACATAATGTATCGACACGCCACGGCGATGGATGGCAGGGTTGGCAGGCTCGCGCCCCGTTTGACGCCATCATTGTCACGGCAGCGCCACCTGAAATCCCCGCTGCACTTCTCTCGCAGCTGGACGAGGGCGGCATTCTTGTTTTGCCCGTCGGCGATGAGCAGCAGCTTTTAAAGCGCGTTCGTCGACGCGGCGGCGAGTTTATTATCGATACCGTGGAAGCCGTACGCTTTGTGCCCCTGGTTAAGGGCGAGCTGGCCTGAGACTCGGATTTTTCCAGGGTTATTAAGGCAAATTCAGCGTATGGTGTGGCGCGATAGGTTCGTGCCATCACGGTTATTTTTAAGTCACTGGTAGTTAACACATTCCTGGGGGATAAATGAGCGCGGGAAGCCCAAAATTCACCATCAGCCGTGTTGCGGCATTATCACTGGTTTCGCTCTGGCTGGCAGGCTGTACAAGTTCAAATAACGCGCCTGCGCCCGTCAGTTCCGTTAATGGAACCAGCGGCTCGGGTAACACGTCCAGCGGAATGTTGATCACCCCTCCGCCTAAAATGGGCACCTCAACGGCGCAGCAAACGCCGCAGATCCAGCCGGTTCAGCGTCCAGTTACGCAGCCTACGCAGATACAGCCAGTGGAACAGCCTGTTCAGACTGAAAATGGCCGCATAGTGTATAACCGTAAGTATGGGAACATTCCGAAAGGTAGCTATACCGGCGGCAGTACCTATACCGTGAAGCGCGGCGATACGCTGTTCTATATTGCCTGGATCACCGGGAACGATTTCCGCGATCTGGCACAGCGAAACAACGTCCAGGCCCCGTATGCTCTGGAAGTCGGGCAAACGCTTCAGGTTGGCAACGCGACGGGGACACCGCTTACGCCAGGCAATACCGTTTCAGCAGCCGACGTAACTGCGCAAAATAACAGCGTCACCCCTGCACAAAAAACCACCACGGTGGTTGCTTCACAACCTGTAATTACGTATTCTGAGGATTCAGGTGATCAGAGTGCTAACAAAATGTTGCCGAATAATAAAGGTACTGCGACTGTTGTCACAGCACCGACTACGGCACCTGTGGTTAGCTCTACTGTACCGACTGCAAGCAGTCAGAATGCCAGCTCGTCAATTACCACCTGGCGTTGGCCAACTGACGGCAAGATCATCGAGAACTTCGCTACCTCTGAGGGGGGCAACAAAGGGATCGATATCGCAGGCAGTAAAGGACAGGCAATCATCGCGACCGCAGACGGACGCGTTGTCTATGCCGGTAACGCACTGCGCGGTTACGGTAATCTTATTATCATCAAACATAATGATGATTACCTGAGTGCCTACGCCCATAACGACACAATGCTGGTCCGGGAACAACAAGAAGTTAAGGCGGGGCAAAAAATCGCTACCATGGGTAGCACCGGAACCAGTTCTACACGCTTGCATTTTGAAATTCGTTACAAGGGGAAATCCGTAAACCCGCTGCAATATTTACCGCAGCGATAAATTGACGGGGCATGCCAGCCAGGGTGTCTCGTCCAGGGATCACGGGTAGGAGCCACCTTATGAGTCAGAATACGCTGAAAGTTCATGATTTAAATGAAGACGCGGAATTTGATGAGAACGGAGCAGAGGCTTTTGACGAAAAAGCCTTAGTAGAAGAGGAACCCAGTGATAACGATTTGGCTGAAGAAGAGCTGTTATCGCAGGGTGCCACACAGCGTGTGCTGGACGCGACTCAGCTTTACCTTGGGGAGATTGGTTACTCCCCACTGCTAACGGCCGAAGAAGAAGTCTATTTCGCACGTCGTGCTTTGCGTGGTGATGTTGCCTCGCGTCGTCGCATGATCGAAAGTAACCTGCGACTGGTCGTGAAAATTGCCCGCCGTTACGGCAATCGTGGTCTGGCTCTGCTGGATCTGATTGAAGAGGGCAACTTAGGTCTCATCCGCGCAGTTGAGAAGTTTGACCCGGAACGCGGGTTCCGTTTCTCAACCTACGCGACCTGGTGGATTCGTCAGACCATCGAACGGGCTATTATGAACCAGACCCGTACGATTCGACTGCCGATCCACATCGTCAAAGAGTTGAATGTTTATCTGCGTACCGCGCGCGAGTTGTCCCATAAACTGGACCACGAGCCAAGTGCGGAAGAGATCGCAGAGCAACTCGACAAACCGGTTGATGACGTAAGCCGTATGCTGCGTCCCAACGAGCGCATTACCTCGGTTGACACCCCGCTGGGTGGCGACTCCGAAAAAGCGCTGCTGGACATCCTGGCCGATGAAAAAGACAACGGCCCGGAAGACACCACGCAGGACGATGACATGAAACAGAGCATCGTCAAATGGCTGTTCGAACTGAACGCCAAACAGCGTGAGGTGCTGGCACGTCGTTTCGGTTTACTGGGGTATGAAGCTGCGACACTGGAAGATGTCGGCCGTGAGATTGGCCTGACCCGTGAACGTGTTCGTCAGATTCAGGTTGAAGGCCTACGCCGCCTGCGTGAAATCCTGCAAGGGCAAGGTCTGAATATCGAAGCGCTGTTCCGCGAGTAAGCAACCATTCGTCAGAAAAGGCCCGTCGTGAGACGGGCCTTTTTTATGCCTTACGGCTGCGCCGTTTCGTGCAGCAAACGCCAGGTGATGTTATCCCCTTCCTGATTAAGCACCGCGGTTGACCAGCGCACGTTGACGGGCTGGCCTGGCCGGGTTTGCGTCTCCCGGTAATGGAGCACCGCGCCGTTGTCCCATGTCTGAAGCGTTGTTAACGCGTCAATACCGATCCTGAGCCCGGGTCGGGTTCCCCGCTGCGCATATAAAAATTGGGCAAGCGCGTGATGATCTAACGGGTTGCCACTCGGTGGAACCATCAGAAAATCCGGACGGAAACGGGCGAGCAGGGCGTCCCGATCGCCTTCGCCTGCACCTAACCAGTTTTCAAGGGCGACGTGAATGTCGAGGATCTCTTGTTCGAAATGGGTCATGGTTGCTCCTGTTGCAGTTGCGCAAGTAACTGCGTGTTGTTAAGACGGTAGACGTACAGTACGGGCAGTAGAGTGATGACTGCGGCAAAAACAAACATCCCGTGCCAGGCTGCCAGCTGCGAGAGATAAGCTGCATGAAGCTCAGCGCCTGCGCCAGCAGCAGGGCACCCGCAAAAAAGCTCAACTGACGATTCAGATTCCATAGCGCGCTGGCATCAGGCATATTTTCCGGTCGCATCGTCAAAAACGCGCTGCTCTGAGCCGTACTGCTGCAAAGGCTTCCCCCCGCGCCCATCAGCGCAAACGCAACGGCAGGTAGCAGCATTGCCGGGCCGACGTTAACTAAAAGCAGAATGCCCGTCGCCTGCAAAAGGCAACCGATGACCACCAGCGGCCGGGGGCCGATACGGTTGAAATAGCGTCCTGTCGTGGTGATAGCCAAAAACGAAGCCACAGACCACGGCAGCATAAGCATGCCCGTTGCGGCGGGTGTCATATTGGCCTCGCTCTGGAGGTAATACATGCCCGTTACGTTCACGCCGATAAAAATGCCGGGTACGCACACATAGATAAGCATGGATAAGCGCAACAGCGGATCCGTCAGCAAAGACAGGTTTACTGTCCTGGTGGGGGTTATCGGCGACGGTTCTGTTTTAAGCCACGCGCAGGCCAAAGCAAAGGTGACAATGACGACGGGCAGGGTGGCAAAAAATATCCAGCGCCAGCTGAATGTCTGAACCAGCATACCGCCCACAGCCGGTGAGCAGGCGGGGGCAAGCAGTGCGACCAGCATCACCGCCGAGGAGAGTCTGGCCCGCTCATGAGGCTTAAACTGTTGCCAGGTCAGCGCCTGACCAACCGGGATCAGTAAACCCCCTCCGGCGCCCTGTACGACTCGCCAGACAATCAGACTTTCCAGCGAAGATGAGAGACCCGCCGCAACGGAGGCCGCGCTAAAGAGAAGCAGTGAGAGCAGGATAACGCGCTTCGGCCCGACGCGGCGCGTCAGGATACTGCTGAAAGGGATGACTAGCGTTAGCCCGGCAATGTATCCGTTACTTACCCAGGCAAGCGCGGAAGGTGTGGTATTGAAAGCGCGAGCCATCGCCGGAAAGGCGACGCTGGCAATAAACATGTTTATCAAATCAAGGAAAAAGCCGAGCAGAAAGACGACGGCGATTTTGCTGCGATACGTCATGGAAGTTCCTCCGGTGAGGTGGCGTATCGTATCGGCCCGCACGTTACGGATAAACGCGACAAAGCACGATATACTGTCAACATTATTTTGACAGTTAACCAGGCAAGCGATGCTTAATTTACAGCGTACGGCAATGTTTATCGCCGTAGCGGAAACCGGCAGTTTCACCGCCGCGGCGGAGGCGATGGGGCTGACAAAAGCGGTGGTCAGCTTTCATATTCGTCAGCTTGAAGAGGAGCTGGGCGTCACCCTGTTGCTGCGAACCACCCGACGCCTGACGCTGACCGAGGCGGGGAAGCTCTTTCATCAACGAAGCGTGATGCTGTTACGGGATGCAGAGCGATTGCAGGATGACGTTCGCGCCAACCACGCCGGGCTGACGGGAGAACTGCGGATCACCACCACGCCCGAATATGGCTCGCAGGTGGTGGTGCCTTTGCTGGCTGAATTTAGCCAGTTGCACCCGGACCTTCGCGTGCGGCATGTCTCGTCCTCTTTGCATGCCGATCTTATCGCCGAGCGCTTCGATGTCGCTATCCGGCTCGGCACGCTTGCAGATTCGCGCTACCACGCCGCGTTGATGACCTCCTTCACCATCCTGCCCGTGGCAACGCCAGGCTGGCTGGCAAACCATCCGGTTGACTCGCTGGAACAACTGGCGGAAGCGGACTGGATCATTCACGAGCGTTTAACGTCGCCGCTGCGCTGGCAGGTGAGAGGTGTTGATGGACATCCGGTTTCCTTTGAGATCAAGAAAGCGCCGCGCCTGTATGCAGACAGCGCCCAGGCGCTGATGGCTTTTGCCCTCGCGGGATGTGGAGTGGCGCTGCTGCCGGAGTGGCTGGTGCGTAACGCACTGGATGCGGGGGAACTGGTCTCGCTGTTACCGGCATACACGTTTGCTCAGCAGGGCATCTATGCCGTTTATCCCGATGCCCGGCATGTGCCCGCGAAAGTGCGAACATTTATTGATTTTATGCGCGTCAGGGTGACTTAACCCTGCATCATCTTTTTAATGAGCGCTGAAAATTGCTCTCGTTCCGCGCCGTTAAGGCGCCCCAGAAATGCCTCATCCACCTCATTTCCAATCGGTTTACTGCTCTCAAGCAGGGCCTCTCCTTCGGCAGTCAGAAAGACAAACCGACGGCGTTTGTCTGCCGGATCGTGCTCGCGCCTGACCAGGCCGCGTGCTTCCATGCGGCTCAGCATTTCTGCCAGCGTCGCTTTGGTGCTCACCGCGACTTCAGTCAGGGCAACCTGCTCAATACCAGGATTTTCAGCAATTGACCGCATCACCGCATATTGTGGCTTGGTCAGTTCAGGCAATGCGTGCTGCCACTGAGCGGTATGCTGTTGAAAAAGCTGACGTAGCAGGTGGAAAGCTTCTTGTCTTAACTCCATGGGCACTCCGACGGAAAAATACTCCCTCTATGATAGCCGCTCTTGGGCTGAATTTTAACGCGAGAGTTTTTTAGCGATTAGTGTGATCGTATGCGAACGATCTTGTCAGCAGCAGGATCAAGGCGTAGTTTAATTAATATGTTCGTATACGAACAAATTAATTGAGGTGCTGAATGAGATTGATTGTGGGAATGACGGGCGCGACGGGTGCGCCATTAGGCGTGGCGTTGTTACAGGCGCTGCGGGAAATGCCGGAGGTGGAAACGCACCTGGTGATGTCGAAGTGGGCAAAAACCACGATTGAGCTGGAAACGCCCTTCACTGCGCATGACGTTGCTGCACTGGCGGATGTCGTCCATAGCCCGGCCGATCAGGCTGCCACCATCTCCTCCGGCTCGTTTCGCACCGACGGCATGATCGTCATCCCGTGCAGCATGAAAACGCTGGCGGGTATCCGCGCGGGCTACGCCGAAGGGCTGGTAGGGCGTGCGGCAGACGTAGTGTTGAAAGAGGGGCGCAAGCTGGTGCTGGTTCCCCGTGAGACTCCGCTCAGCACCATCCATCTCGAGAACATGCTTGCTCTTTCCCGTATGGGCGTGGCGATGGTGCCGCCTATGCCTGCGTACTACAACCACCCGCAAACCGCCGATGACATTACCCAGCATATCGTGACCCGTGTTCTCGACCAGTTTGGTCTGGAGCATAAAAAAGCCCGACGCTGGGAAGGTTTGCAGGCAGCGAAACATTTTTCACAGGAGAATAAAGATGGCATTTGATGATTTGAGAAGCTTCTTGCAGGCGCTCGATGAGCAAGGGCAACTGCTGAAAATTGAGGAAGAGGTAAACGCTGAGCCGGATTTAGCGGCGGCCGCCAACGCTACCGGACGCATTGGCGATGGTGCGCCTGCGCTGTGGTTCGATAATATTCGCGGCTTCACCGATGCCCGTGTGGTGATGAACACTATCGGCTCGTGGCAAAACCACGCTATTTCGATGGGGCTGCCAGCGAATACCCCGGTGAAAAAACAGATCGACGAGTTTATTCGTCGCTGGGACAAATTCCCCGTCTCGCCAGAGCGTCGTGCAAATCCGGCCTGGGCGCAGAACACGGTGGACGGGGAAGACATCAACCTGTTCGACATTCTGCCGCTGTTCCGCCTGAACGACGGTGACGGAGGCTTTTATCTCGATAAAGCGTGCGTTGTCTCCCGCGATCCGCTCGACCCCGATCACTTCGGCAAACAGAACGTCGGGATCTACCGTATGGAAGTGAAGGGCAAGCGTAAGCTCGGCCTGCAACCGGTGCCGATGCATGATATCGCGCTGCATCTGCATAAGGCAGAAGAGCGCGGCGAAGACCTGCCTATTGCCATTACGCTGGGTAACGATCCGATCATCACCCTGATGGGCGCCACGCCGCTGAAATACGATCAATCCGAGTATGAGATGGCCGGTGCGCTACGCGAAAGCCCGTATCCGATTGCGACGGCTCCGCTGACCGGTTTCGATGTGCCGTGGGGGTCGGAAGTGATCCTCGAAGGGGTGATTGAAGGCCGGAAACGTGAAATTGAAGGGCCATTCGGTGAGTTTACCGGACACTACTCCGGCGGGCGCAACATGACGGTCGTACGCATTGATAAAGTCTCTTACCGCACCAAACCCATTTTCGAATCCCTTTACCTCGGCATGCCGTGGACCGAGATTGATTATCTGATGGGGCCCGCCACCTGCGTACCGCTCTATCAGCAGCTAAAGTCGGAATTCCCGGAAGTGCAGGCGGTAAACGCCATGTACACCCACGGTCTGCTGGCGATTATCTCCACTAAAAAGCGTTACGGCGGTTTTGCCCGTGCGGTCGGCCTCCGAGCCATGACCACGCCACACGGTCTGGGTTACGTGAAAATGGTGATTATGGTGGATGAAGACGTCGATCCGTTTAACCTGCCGCAGGTGATGTGGGCGCTGTCATCAAAGGTCAATCCGGCAGGCGATCTGGTGCAGCTACCGAATATGTCAGTGCTCGAGCTTGACCCCGGCTCCAGCCCGGCGGGGATCACTGACAAGCTGATCATTGATGCCACCACCCCGGTTGCCCCGGACAACCGTGGTCACTACAGCCAGCCGGTACAGGATCTCCCTGAAACCAAAGCCTGGGCCGAAAAACTGACCGCGATGCTGGCGGCACGTCAATAAGGAGGAAAAAATGATTTGTCCACGTTGTGCCGATGAACATATTGAAGTGATGGCAACATCACCGGTGAAAGGTGTCTGGACGGTATATCAGTGTCAGCACTGTCTGTATACCTGGCGCGATACCGAACCGCTGCGCCGTACCAGCCGCGAGCATTACCCGGAAGCGTTCCGCATGACGCAGAAGGATATTGATGAAGCACCGCAGGTGCCGACGATCCCGCCGCTGCTGTAAAAAAAGCCCGGTGGCGCTACGCATACCGGGCCTACGGGTTTTGTAGGCCGGGTAAGGCGAAGCCGCCACCGGGCAAAAGACCGCAGAGAACTAAACCAGACTCTTCAACCGATAAATCCACTCCAGCGCCTGACGCGGCGTCAGCGAATCCGGGTCGAGATTTTCCAGCGCTTCCACGGCCGGAGAGGTCTCTTCCGGGACCGCCAGCAGTGACATCTGCGTACCATCTATCTGCGTCGCCGCCGCATTCGGTGACAAACTTTCCAGCTCACGCAATTTCTGACGCGCGCGCTTGATCACCTCTTTTGGCACGCCCGCCAGCGCCGCGACGGCCAGGCCATAACTCTTGCTTGCCGCGCCGTCCTGCACCGTGTGCATAAAGGCGATGGTGTCGCCGTGCTCAAGCGCATCAAGGTGGACGTTAGCCACGCCTTCCATTTTCTCTGGCAGCTGTGTCAGTTCGAAATAGTGCGTTGCGAACAGCGTCAGCGCCTTGATTTTATTTGCCAGACTTTCCGCGCACGCCCAGGCCAGAGACAGGCCGTCATAGGTGGAGGTACCGCGTCCTACTTCGTCCATCAACACCAGACTGTTCTCTGTCGCGTTATGTAGAATGTTGGCGGTTTCGGTCATCTCGACCATAAAGGTAGAGCGACCGCTCGCCAGATCGTCCGCCGCACCCACACGGGTGAAGATACGGTCGATAGGGCCAATCTCAACCTTCTGCGCTGGAACGTAGCTGCCGATGTAGGCGAGCAGCGCGATAAGGGCTGTCTGGCGCATATAGGTACTTTTACCGCCCATGTTGGGGCCGGTAATGATCAGCATTCTTCGCTGCGGTGACAGGTTCAACGGGTTGGCAATAAACGGCTCGTTCAGCACCTGCTCAACCACCGGGTGGCGGCCTTCGGTAATGCGAATGCCGGGTTTGTCAGTAAAGGTCGGACAGGTGTAATTCAGCGTGTCGGCGCGCTCAGCCAGGTTTACCAGGACATCCAGCTCGGCCAGCGCAGCGGCGCTCAGTTGCAGGTCAGCCAGGTGCGGCATGAGGATGTCGAACAGCTCGTCATACAGCTGTTTCTCCAGCGCCAGCGCTTTACCTTTCGACGTGAGCACTTTGTCTTCGTACTCTTTCAGCTCGGGTATAATGTAGCGCTCGGCATTTTTCAGCGTCTGGCGGCGAACGTAGTGAATCGGGGCCAGGTGGCTCTGCCCACGGCTGATCTGGATATAGTAACCGTGTACCGCGTTGTAGCCGACTTTCAGGGTGTCGAGCCCCAGACGTTCACGCTCGCGGATTTCCAGCTTATCCAGATAATCCGTCGCGCCATCGGCCAGCGCACGCCATTCGTCCAGCTCTTCGTTGTAACCCGGAGCAATAACCCCGCCATCCCGCACCAGAACAGGCGGCGCATCAATGATGGCGCGTTCCAGCAGTTCGCGAAGCTCGGTAAATTCGCCCATGGTTTCGCGCAGCTTTTGCACTGGCGCGCTGTCGATCTCTCCCAGCTGAGCGCGCAGTTCCGGCAACTGCTGGAACGCGTGCCGCATACGGGCGAGATCGCGTGGACGCGCGGTGCGCAAGGCCAGGCGCGCCAGGATACGCTCAAGATCACCCACCTGACGCAGCACCGGCTGCAATTCGGTGTAACGATCCTGCAATGCGGCAATGGTTTGCTGGCGGCCAGTCAGCGTTTCGGTATTGCGGATCGGCATATGCAGCCAGCGTTTGAGCATACGGCTGCCCATGGGGGTAACCGTGCTGTCAAGAACCGACGCCAGCGTATTTTCCATGCCGCCAGCGAGGTTCTGCGTGATCTCCAGGTTGCGGCGCGTGGCGGCATCCATGATGATGCTGTCCTGCTGACGCTCCATGGTGATGGAACGAATATGGGGCAGGGCGGTACGTTGCGTATCCTTAACGTACTGCAACAGGCAGCCTGCGGCACACAGCCCGCGCGGGGCGTTTTCCACGCCAAAGCCAATCAAATCGCGCGTGCCAAATTGCAGGTTTAACTGCTGGCGCGCGGTATCAATTTCGAACTCCCACAGTGGACGACGACGCAGGCCGCGGCGACCTTCAATCAGCGCCATCTCGGCGAAATCCTCTGCATAAAGCAGTTCTGCCGGATTAGTGCGCTGTAGTTCAGCCGCCATGGTTTCACGGTCAGCCGGTTCACTCAGGCGAAAACGACCGGAGCTGATATCCAGCGTGGCGTAGCCAAACCCTTTACCATCCTGCCAGATCGCCGCCAGCAGGTTATCCTGGCGCTCCTGAAGCAGGGCCTCATCGCTGATGGTTCCCGGCGTGACGATGCGTACGACCTTGCGCTCAACAGGGCCTTTCGATGTGGCCGGGTCACCAATTTGTTCGCAGATAGCGACAGACTCGCCCTGGTTCACCAGCTTCGCCAGATAGTTTTCAACCGCGTGATGCGGGATACCCGCCATCGGGATGGGCTCGCCTGCCGACGCGCCACGTTTCGTCAGGGAAATGTCGAGCAGCTGAGACGCACGTTTCGCATCATCATAAAAAAGCTCGTAAAAATCGCCCATACGGTAAAACAGCAAAATTTCCGGGTGCTGTGCCTTCAGCTTCAGGTACTGCTGCATCATTGGCGTATGCGCGTCGAAATTGTCGATTGTGCTCATGGAGTTATGATATCCATTTCTTTGAAAATATTACGCTTTGAGCGGCTCAATGGCCGATTGTTCCTTCTATTGTCGCATGAAAAAAAGGTGCGGCGCAGAAAAAAGTCACGACTTTACGAGGCATCTTCCGCCATTAATTCAATGATGATTTTTCCGTGCTCGACGCCCACCCGCACCTGCGAGTTGGTGGTAAATCCCGCTTGTTCAAGCCAGTCGCCTTTCAGGCTTAGAGCTGCGTGTACGCTGTACCGTTTTGGAATTTTCGTTTTACGGTCTTCATGACGTTTTCTGAAGTAACCCACTTTCAAGTGACGATAGGGTTTGGCGATCGCGATCTGTTGCATAAGCGCTCCGGTGAATGCGGTCAAAGGTGATTATTTACGCCTGTATAAAATACCAGTAAAACGCGGCGGGGGGCGGGGAAATTCTGGAAGGACGCTTCAGAAAATGGAATGCAATGACTGAAAATGTGCAGATAAAAGGGTATTATAAATGCACTTTATTGTTGGGGACGGCGTTATGTCCGGTAAACGTATTTCACGAGAAAAAAAGACGATCGCCAGAATGATCGCCCTGTACGAAAACAGGTGTCCGCACGCCATAAAAGAAGAGGGACACTATTCGGCGCTCAAGGCTTATGCTGATAAGCGGCTGGATAAATGCGTGTTTGGTGAGGAAAAACCCGCCTGCAAACAGTGCCCGGTGCACTGCTATCAGCCCGCCAGACGTGAGGAGATGAAGCAGGTGATGCGCTGGGCGGGGCCACGAATGCTATGGCGTCATCCGATTCTGACTCTTCGCCACCTTATTGACGATCGCCGTCCGGTTCCGGAACTGCCTGAAAAGTATCGACCTAAAAAATAGGCGCTTCAGCGCCGCAGCGGGCGGCAAATCACGCTCAGCGCGACCGCGCTGCACAGTGGAAACACCGCCAGCAGCAGCCACGGGTAAATGGCCTCCGTCGAGGGCACCAGCGCCTTGTCCAGCAGGCTGCCTAAACCTAAATTCCCCACCAGCACCGCGATGCCGCCGGCGGTTGAGAGTGCGCCATAGTGCGCTCCAAGCGTTGACTCCTCGGCAAAGCGCGGGATCAAATCTTTAGCCGACGGCACCAGCAGCATTTGTCCGAGCGTCAGCAGCGTGACAAGGCTTGCAGAGGGCAGCAGGCGCAGCCAGCCCTCCGGCGGCTCCGTCGCGGCAAAAAGCGCCACGCTGGCAAACGCGGCGGAGAGCAGCAAAAAGCCCACCGGTAAAATCCTTACCGCGCCAACCTTTCGGGCGAAGCGGGCGAGGGGCAATTGCAGAACAATGATCAGCACCGATGCCAGCATAAACAGCGGTCCCAGGTCTTTTTCGTTCCCCCCGGCGCGCTGGATCTCCACCGGCAGCGCCAGATAGAGCTGGTTATAGCTTAACAGCCATGAACTGTAGGCAATGATAAAGGCGACGAAACGCGGCTGACGGAACGTCGTCCACCAGGGCAGAATTTTCAGCGGCTTCGTGCTGTGATGTGCCGCAGGCAGGCAGAAAAATAGCACTACCAGCGCAACGATAAATATCCCTGCGCCTGCGAGCGCAACCTGACGAAAGCCCAGCCCCGTCAGCAGGGCCCCCATCACCGGGCCAAGAACGGCGCCAAGTTCACCGCACACCGCAAACAGCGCAAACCACTCCGCGCGGCTCCGTTTACCCTTTGCCTCACTTTGCGTTCCCGCTTTTGCCAGCAGGGCCTCTATCGACGGTGAGAACAGCGCGCCGCCAACGCCCGTCAGACAGGCCCCCAGAATGACGGGCCACAGGGATTGCCCAAAGGCCAGCAGTAAATAACCCACCACGCGGACGATGCAGCCGCTGAGGATCACGCTCTTCGCGCCAAACCGGTCTGAAAGCGCGCCGCCAACAATAAACATCCCCTGCTGGGAAAAGGTGCGCAGCCCAAGCACCAGCCCAATCAGCCCGCCGGAGAGCAGCATATCGTCACGCAAGAAGATCGCGAGGAAGGGAACGACCGCGTAAAAGCCAATGTTAAACACGAACTGGCTGCCCAGCAGAACGGGCGGCCAGAGCGTGGTGGCAGTGCGAAGAGGCATCGTTTTAACTCACCCCTACACGATAAAATGGATGTGTTTTTTGCCGTGGTACGGCGAGATCTCGATTCTGGTTTTCACCCTGAAGATGTCCCAGAGCAGCTCCTCGGATAAGATTTCCTGCGGCGTTCCGGTCGCCACAATCTGCCCTTGCTGCATCACAATCAGCGAATCGCAGAACATGGATGCGTGGTTAAGATCGTGAATGGCGACGATGCTGGTTACCGGCAGCTCACTGATAAGCTGCATGAGCTGCATCTGATGATGAATGTCCAGATGGTTGGTCGGTTCATCCAGCAGGATCTCGGTGGGCGTTTGCGCCAGCGCGCGGGCGATATGTACCCGCTGACGCTCGCCGCCGGATAAGCTCAGCCAGCCCTGTTCGCTGCGATCCAGCATATCCACGCGTTGCAGGGCGGCGGTGACGGTTTCGTCATCCTGCGCGCTCCAGTTTGAGAAGGGAGAATGGTGCGGAATTCGCCCCAGTTTGACGACGTCACGCACGCGCATATTGGCGTCGGTCATTCCGTGCTGTTCAACAAACGCCACGCGCCGCGCCAGCTGCTTTTTGGCAATGCGGGCAATGTCCTGTCCGTCCAGCGTCACGCACCCGGCATCCGGGCGGCGCAGACCTGCCAGTATGCGCAACAGCGAGGATTTACCGCAGCCGTTAGGGCCAAGCAGACCCACCGTTTCGCCCTGGGAAACCTTCAGCGAAACATGATTCACGATAACCTTTTTACCTACCTTCCAGGTGATATTGTCGGCGCAGATGCTCATCATTTATTCCTTGAGCGGTAGATAATCACGGCGAAGAACGGTACGCCCACCAGCGCGGTAACGACGCCAACCGGCAGGCTTTGCGGGGCAATCAGCATCCGCGAGGCGATGTCGGCCAGCACCATCAGGATCGCCCCCGCCAGCGCGCTGGCTATCAGCAGCGTGCGGTGCAGCGGCCCGAACAGGAAACGCATAACGTGCGGCACGACCAGCCCGACAAAACCAATAGAGCCCGCCATGCTGACAATGGTCGCGGTGATCAGGGCGGTGGTGGTGAACAAGGCCAGGCGCACCCAGGGCACGGCAATGCCCAACGAGGCGGCGGCATCATCACCGAACGTAAAGGCGTCCAGCGCACGGGAATAATAAAGACAGACGGCCAGCCCCGCCACCACCACCACCAGCGCCAGCTGGAATTCCGGCCAGCGTACGCCGCTAAAGCTGCCCAGCAGCCAGAACATCACGTCGCGCGCCTGTTGCGCGCTGGCAGAGGTGCTGATGGTATAGGCGGTAATGGCGTTAAACAGCTGAGAGGCCGCTACGCCCGCCAGGATCGTGCGTTCATTGCCGCCGCGCGCGCCGTTGGTCAGGAAGGCGACGAAGGCAAAGGCGGCGAAGGCTCCGGCAAACGCGCCCGCAGAAAGCGACACTGCGCCGGTGCCGAGACCCAATACGACGACTGACACCGCCCCGGTTGACGCTCCCGCCGACACGCCGAGCACGTAAGGTTCCGCCAGCGCATTCTTCAAAAGGCTCTGCAATACGGCCCCGCAGATGGCCAACCCGGCTCCGCAGCAGGCCGCCACCAGCGCGCGGCTGAGGCGAAAGTCCCAGATGACGCTCTCGTAGATGCGGTTGAGCGGAACGTCAGTCAGCCCCAGCTTATTGCTGATGGCGTAGAACACGTTATTGAGCGGGATAGACAACTCACCGATGCTGACGCCAAGGGCGATCACCAGAAACAACAGCACGAAGGCGAGCAGGCATGACGTGGTCAGGAGCACCCCCTGCCGCATCTGAAGTACGGCGGTGGTCATCAGTCCAGTCCCAGTTTTCTGAGCTGTTCGCCGACCTGCTCAGCACCGTAAAGCGTGCGAATCGTCGGGTTCATGGCCTGGCCGTCCATCACCACAATATGACCCTTCTTCACCGCCTCCATCTGGCTGACGGCTGGATCGCTTTTCAGGAATTTGATTTTTTCTTCGGCGTTGTCCAGCGCCCAGCGGTTACGATCCAGGCTGGAGACCACAATCACGTCCGGATTAGCGGCAATAATACTTTCCCAGCCTACGGTCGGCCATTCGGTCTCAGAGGTAATGGCGTTATGGCCGCCCAGCACGTTAGCAATAAAGCCAGAGGCGCTGTTTTTGCCGCCGACATAGGCATCAGCCGAAGGTGAGGAGCTTGAGAACCAGAAAACAAAGGAGAGGTCTTTGTTGTTTTTGCCAAACTCCTGGCGCAGGTCGGCTTCACGTTTTTTGAAGTCGGCGATAACGGCCTGACCGCGCGCTTCCACGTTGAAAATCTTGGCGAAATCCTCAATCTCTTGATAAAGGTAGGTCATGTCCCACAGCGTCTGGCGGCTGCCGTACATGTCCCCTGCGGCTTTTTTGGTGGCGCACATGCCCGGAGATAAATAGCTGTTTACCCCAACGGTGGCCAGGTCTTCGCGTTTTGCGACCTTACTTTCCGGTCCGAGCAGCAGCGGCAGCTGTGCAGGAACAAAATCAGGGTTTTGCGCAAGAATGGATTCAAGTGTCGGAATTTCGACGGTCAGGGTTTTGATTTTTGCATTCTGCTCAGCCAGCTGCGGCAATACTTTGGTCGGCCAGAACGCGCTGGCTTTCACCTTATCTTCCAGACCCAGCAGAAGCAGGATCTCGACGGTATTCTGCCCCAGGGCCACAACGCGTTCCGGCGCTTTGGTGAAGGTTTCTTTATACCCGCAGTTTTCTATCGTGAGCGGGTACGTGGTAGCCAGAGCTGTACTCATTGATGCAACCGCCAGGCCTAACGCGCAGAGAACCTTTTTCATTAAACGCTACCTTCATTAAAATTATTTTGATGCAAATGAAACGCATTATTAAGGCGGAATTTTATACAGAGGAAAATATATTGTGTCAATGTGAGACAATTACGCAGAGTGATGAAAGGCGGCGCCATATACGGCGCCGGAATGACGGGTTAATTCAGGCTCTCTTTATCGATTCCCAGACGCTTCATGCGCGAGAGCAGGGTGGTACGCTTCAGCCCCAGCCGTTGCGCCGCGCCTTTCGGCCCGGCTACCACGCCGTTGGTCTCCTTCAGCACTCGCATAATGAGCTGATATTCATCCTCTCCATCCTTCGCAACCTCGGTTGCGGCCACGGTCGTTTCCGCAAGAGAAACCTCCGGCAGAGACAGCTGAAGCACGTTCCCGCGCGTCAGCAGCACCGCGCGCTCGATGACGTTTTCCAGCTCGCGCACGTTCCCCGGCCACTCCATCGCCGAGAGTGTGCGTAGCGTTTCGGCAGGAATACTGTCGATATTTCGCCCCATCCGGCGGGCAATCTTCGCGGTAAAGGCTTTCACCAGCAGCGGAATATCTTCCGGGCGCTCGCGCAGCGGCGGCAGGCAGATCGGGAACACGTTCAGGCGATAGTAGAGATCGCTTCTGAACTCACGGTCTGCGACCATTTTTTTCAGATCGCGGTTGGTGGCGGCAATCAGACGCACGTCGGTCTGGATCAGCTTGTTGCTGCCGAGGCGCTCAAACTCCTGCTCCTGCAGCACGCGCAGCAGCTTGGGCTGGAGCTCCAGCGGCATATCGCCCACTTCGTCGAGGAACAAAGAGCTTTTATCCGCAAGCTCAAAACGGCCCAGCCGCTGGCTGCTGGCGCCGGTAAAGGCACCGCGCTCGTGGCCGAACAGGTCGCTTTCCAGTAAGCCAGCAGGCATCGCCGCGCAGTTCATCTTCACCATCCGGCGGCTGTTGCGGTTGCTCAGGTTGTGGATCGCCCGGGCAATCAGCTCTTTCCCGGTA
This sequence comes from Enterobacter sp. JJBC, assembly GCF_036936505.1. NCBI lineage: Bacteria > Pseudomonadati > Pseudomonadota > Gammaproteobacteria > Enterobacterales > Enterobacteriaceae > Enterobacter > Enterobacter sp. JJBC. Next base: position 3,755,618 of record NZ_CP136935.1, on the reverse strand, counting down.
CCGGTTTCACCGAGGATCAGCACCGTGCTGTCGCTTTGCGCCACCATCTCCACCTGCTTGAGCACGCTGTACATGGCATCGCTGCGCCCGATGATTTCGCCAAACTCGCTGTCCACGTTGTTGAGCTGCTCGGTCAGCGCCAGGTTTTCGTCCACCAGCCGCTCCTTCAGGCGGTGGATCTCCTGATAGGCGAGGGCGTTATCCAGCGCGATGGAGATGCGCTCGGCGATCTGGCGCAGCAGCTTCAGGTTGGCGGTGGTAAATACGGCTTCATCGCACTGCGCCAGTTTGAGCACGCCGAGCATGGTGTTGCCGGACATCAGCGGCAGCAGGCACAGGGTCTGGATCTTGTTGCCCCAGGTGTTGAAGAGCATCCGCTCGTAGGGGGCTACCGGATCCTGTTCATTGAGATTGAGCAGCAGGATCTCTTTGCTTTTAAATACCCGCTCGGACAGCGTTCCCGCTTCGTCCACTTCGCTCTGCTCGTGCGCCGGGTTAGCTTCATCAAGGTAGTGGGTGGAGTAGATGTTCAGCTTGCCTTTCCGGTTGCCGCGTAGCGCAATGCTGATGGCATCGATTTTAAAATAGTGATGGATCTCTTTTGATACTTCGCTGACCAGCTCATCCATGTCCAGGCGGGAGAGCACGGCGTTGGTGATGGCAACCAGAATGCGGAAGTTATCGCGCTCGCGGCTCAGCAGGTCGTAGTCCACGTTATTGGTGACGCGGCTTTGGATCTGCTCCGCGACAACGGCCACAATCTGGGTAAAGGTGTGCAGGCGTTCGTACTCCGCCTCGCTCCAGGGCTGGTCGGTATCGCGGATAAACTCGCAGCCGCCAAAAATTTGCCCTTCCACCGCCAGCGGCAGCATGCTGTAGTGGCCGAAAGGGTGGTAAAGGTTGCTCTCTGCCAGCTTCGGCCAGGCCTGGCGAAACTGGTCAAAATTGCAGTGCAGCGCTTCCGGACGGGAGAGAATACGCCGCACCGGGCCGTGGGCAAGAAACGTTTCATCTTCATATTCGAAGATTTTGCCGTTATCACGCGTTGAGAAATAGCTCGCGCGGTGGGTTGCGCTATGCCAGAGCACAATGGCGGCGCTGTCCGCCAGCGCAGATTGCCTGACCAGCCGCGTCAGGGCATCGCTCAGTGCGCCGAGGTCGGGCTGTTGTAAAAGTGTGCGCGTGATGTCAAACAGGCCCTGCTGTCCAAGATCGCTCATCGGTGTATACGGCATTGTTGCTTTCCAATAGAAACTGGCAAAAAGAGAAATTCAGCGCTGACCGCTTTTGGCGCGGTCTAGCAAATTCGGGGTAACGGTTCAGCGTGCGGCAGATCCAGCGTACGCTTCACGCCGTAAAGCCCGGTCAGGCGCACCCCTTTGCGCTCAACCACGTCGCCGATGATGGCCGCGTCTTTCCCTAATGGATGCGCGCGCAGCTGTGCAAGTACGGCTTCGGCAGCCTGGCGCTCCACGCCGATCAGCAGCTTGCCCTCGTTGGCAAAGTTCAGCGGGTCGAGCCCCAGCAGTTCGCACAGGCCACGAACGGCAGGTCTGACGGGCAGGCTGCGCTCGTTAAGCTCAATACCACAGCCACTGCTGGCGGCAAACTCATGCACCACGGCATTCACGCCGCCGCGGGTGGCATCGCGCAGCGCTTTCACGCCGGGAACGGTACGCAGCGTCTGGATCAGCGGCGTGAGTACCGCGCAGTCACTGCGCAGTTCCCCGTCCAGCCCCAGGCCTTCGCGCAGGTTCAGGATGGTTGCCCCGTGGCAGCCCAGCGTGCCGCTGACAATCAGCACGTCGCCTGCGCAAAGCTGTTGAGCGCCCCAGTGAATATCGGCGGGGATCGCCCCCATCCCGGCGGTGTTGATAAAAAGCTTATCCGCCGCGCCGCGCTGCACCACCTTGGTATCCCCGGTGACGATAGCGATCCCCGCCTCGCGGGCGGTGTGCGCCATGCTGTTGACCACCGCCGTGAGCGTTTCCATCGGTAACCCTTCTTCGAGGATAAACCCGCAGGAGAGGTAGCGGGGGATCGCGCCGCTGACGGCGACGTCGTTTGCCGTGCCGCAGACGGCGAGCTTGCCGATATCGCCGCCCGGGAAGAACAGCGGGTCAATCACGTAGCTGTCGGTAGAGAACGCCAGCCTGTCACCGTGTGCGGTGAGGGTTGAGAGCGCAATGCGCGCCTGATCTTCCTGCTCGGCGAGCCAGGGATTGTTAAAGGCGTCCATAAACAGCCGGTTAATCAGCTGCTGCATCGCCTGTCCACCGCTTCCGTGCGCCATTTCCACCGTGTTCATGCTTCACACTCCTGGTTGCGATAGTGATACCACGCGGCGCATGCCCCTTCTGAAGAGACCATCAGCGCGCCAAACGCGGTTTGCGGGTTACAGGCGTTGCCAAATAACGGGCAGTGATAAGGTTTGCATTTTCCGGTGAGTACGTCGCCACAGCGGGCGCGGGGATCGTCGCACACCTGCTGCGGCTGCGGTCGGAAATGCGCTTCGGCGTCGAAGGCGCGATACGCGGGCGTCAGGTGTACGCCGGATTCGGCAATCAGCCCCAGTCCGCGCCACTCGCTGTCGCCTTCGACGCTAAACACGTCGGCTATGGCCTGCTGTGCCCGTCTGTTACCTGCATCGGGCACCACGCGGCGATACTGATTTTCCACCGCACTCAGGGCCGCTATTTTCTGCTCAACCAGCATGGTCACGCCTTGCAGTAGATCAAGTGGCTCGAAACCAGCCACCACTAACGGACGATTGTACTGTTCAGCGATAAAACCGTAGGCTTCTGTGCCGATCACCATGCTGACGTGGCCCGGCGCCAGAAACGCGTCGATACCGTTATCTGGCGCTTCCAGCAGGCTGCGCAGCGTGGGAATAAGCGTGATGTGCTGGCAGAAAAAGTAAAAGTTTGTGACGTTGCGGGCTTTCGCCTGCTGGAGGGTAATGGCGGTGGCGGGCATGGTGGTTTCAAAACCCAGCCCGAAAAAGACGACCTTACGCTCAGGATTAGCCATCGCCAGCGTCAGGGCATCCATCGGTGAGTAGACGATCCGCACGTCCGCGCCGCGCGCCTTCGCCTGGAGCAGCGAGCCATTTTTTCCCGGTACACGCATGGCGTCGCCAAAGGTACAAAAAATCACACCGGGGCGGCTGGCGATGTCGAGACAGCTGTCGATGCGCCCCATCGGCAGCACGCACACCGGGCAGCCGGGGCCGTGGATAAATTCGATGTTCTCCGGCAGCAGCTGGTCGAGGCCAAATTTAAAGATGGCGTGGGTGTGTCCGCCGCACACCTCCATGATCCGCAGCGGTTTTTCTTTCGTGTAGTCCAGCAGCGACGCGCGGGACTTCAGGCGATCGATAAGCTGCAACACCTGCTCAGGCGCGCGATATTCATCAACGTAACGCATGTGTTATCGTTCCTCCCCATACAGCAGGGCGCCCACGTCCGGCTCGACGTCAAACATATTCTGTAGCGCGTCCAGCGTGTCGCGGGCTTCTTCCTCATTAATCACGCTCATGGCAAAACCCACGTGGACCAGCACCCACTGGCCGAGACGCGATGCGCCGGTCTCATCGTGGCTGCCTACCAGCGTCAGATCGACATCGCGCAGGATGCCGCATACCTCCACTTTGGCCTGATTGCCGTCGATGGAATGAATTTGCCCGGGTACGCCTATGCACATCGTTCACTCTCCAGCCAGTTCAGCCAGGCGTCCATCCCGTCGCCGCGCGTGGCGGAAACCAGCAGGATCTCAATGTCCGGGTTCACTTCGCGGGCGTAAGCCAGGCACTTATCTACGTCGAAATTCAGGTACGGCAGCAGGTCGACTTTGTTCAGCAGCATGAGGGAGGCGGCGGCAAACATATGCGGATATTTCAGCGGCTTGTCTTCCCCTTCGGTCACGGAGAGTACCGCCACTTTATGCCGCTCGCCGAGGTCGAAGCTTGCCGGGCAGACCAGGTTGCCGACGTTTTCAATGAACAGGATGCCGTTGTTCGCCAGCGGCAGGCGCGGGGCGGCGTCGGCAATCATCTGCGCGTCCAGATGGCACCCTTTCCCGGTGTTGACCTGAATCGCAGGCGTACCGGTTTCGCGGATGCGCGCGGCGTCGTTTACCGTTTGCTGGTCACCTTCGATAACGGCGCAGGAGACACGTTTATTCAGCCGTTTGAGGGTTTCGGTCAGCAGCGTGGTTTTACCGGAGCCGGGGCTGGAGACCAGGTTCAGCACCAGCTGTTCGCGCGCGGCAAAGCGGGCGCGATTGCGGACGGCGAGCTGGTTGTTTTTATCCAGCACGTTAATCTCCACCTCCAGCATCTGGCGCTGGCTGATGCCCGGCGCGTGGGTGCCCGCTTCGCCGCGGCCGTAATGCAGGTCACCCGCGTCGGAACGCTGCGGCGCGAAGGTGATGCCGGTCAGTGCCGCCGCGGGACGCGGGGCAGGGGAAAAGGGCGCGGAGCGAAACGCGGAGTGGGGGCGGTGTTCATCCCCTTCGATATACAGGTTGCCTTCAGCGCAACCGCAGGTACTACACATACTTTACTCCTTCTCGATTTCGAGGCGTTGGATCTGCATACCGTCATCCGCCACGATGCGCAGCCCGCTGCTCTGGCACTGCGGACAGCGCTGTACCTTCGATGACAACAGCGTGACGTACTCCTGACACTGTTCGCACCAGCACTCCGCCTGCTGCTCCTCGATATGCAGTGCGCAACCTTCCGCCAGCGTGCCGCGGCACACCAGCTCAAAACAGAAGGTGAGGGCGCTGGTCTCGACGCAGGAAAACGCCCCGACCTTCAGCCAGACGCCGGTCACGCGCTTCGCATGGTTCTGCACAGCCTGCTGTTCGATAAGTTCCAGTGCCCGCTGGCAGAGGGTGATTTCGTGCATGACGCCTCCTTAATGAATTGCCCCTTCAATGCAATAACAGTGCCAGCTTGATTTGCGTTACGGCGTGACGATGTCAACGCTGTCGAAATGACACGTCGACACCGCGGCGGTGACAGTACGTCTCCTGTTAAAAGCTATGTAAATCAAAATTTTAAAAACTGGCACGAAAACTGCTTAACAGCCGCTAACTCCATTAACCGGATACCTTTTATGACTATTTGGGAAATTAGCGAAAAAGCGGATTACATCGCGCAACGTCATCAGCAGCTTCAGGATCAGTGGCACCTCTACTGCAACTCTCTGATTCAGGGGATCACCCTGTCAAAAGCCCGTCTGCACCATGCCATGAGCTGCGCGGCGCAGGGGGACATGCGCTTTGTGTTGTTTGGTCACTTCACGATTTTTGTCACCCTGGCGGAGAGCTTCAACAGCCACACCATTGAGTATTACGTTGAGACAAAAGAGGGTGAAAAACAGTGTATTGCGAAAGCTCAACTGATGGCCGACGGCATGGTGGACGGTCACGTCAGCAACCGCGATCGCCAGCAGGTGCTGGAGCACTATCTGGAGAAAATAGCGCCGGTTTATAACGGCCTCTACGCCGCCGTTGAGCACGATCAGCCGATCAACCTGAAACAGCTGATCGACGGAAAATCCTCCGCGAACGTGGCCTGAAAAGCGAGTGTCGAGAAGTGTCGATAAGACAGTTTTTTTTCGTCAAAAATGACCATCACCAGAGGATGACCCGGTGAACCGTTTTGTAATTGCTGACTCGACGGTCTGTATTGGCTGTCGGACCTGTGAGGCGGCGTGTTCGGAAACGCACCGCCTGCACGGGCTACAGTCCATGCCGCGCCTGCGCGTCATGCGTAATGAGAAAGAGTCTGCCCCGCAGCTCTGTCACCACTGTGAAGACGCCCCGTGCGCGGGCGTTTGTCCTGTCAATGCCATCACCCGCGTTGACGGCGCGGTACAGCTGAACGAAAGCCTGTGCGTGAGCTGCAAGCTGTGCGGCATCGCCTGTCCGTTCGGCGCCATTGAGTTTTCCGGCAGCCGTCCGCTGCATATTCCGGCGAATGCCAATACCCCGAAAGCGCCGCCTGCGCCGCCGGCTCCGGCACGCGTGAGCACGCTGCTGGACTGGGTACCGGGCATTCGCGCCGTTGCGGTGAAGTGCGACCTGTGCAGCTTCGATGAGCAGGGTCCGGCCTGCGTGCGGACCTGCCCGACCCGGGCGCTGGTCCTGGTCAACATCCGCGACATCGCTCGCACCAGCAAACGCAAGCGTGAGCTGACCATCAATACCGACGTCGGCGATCTTTCGCTGCTGCGGGCGCTTAACGAGGGGGCGAAATGAACGCGATAGTTATGATGACCAGCGGCGTGGCCTGGTTTGCCGCCGCCGCTGTCCTGGCGCTGCTCCTCGCCTTCCATAAAACGTTGAGCGGCGTGATCGCCGGTATCGGCGGGGCGGTCGGCAGCCTGATGACGCTGGCGGCGGGCGGGGTTGTCCTGATCGACGGGCAATCCGTCGACACCCTCATCCCGCTGATTCACCACGCCGTTGAGCTTACGCCGCTGAACGCCATCTGGCTGATAACCTTTGGCCTGTGCGGGCTGTTTATCAGCCTGTTTAATATCGACTGGCACCGCCATCAGCACACCAAAGCCAACGGCCTGCTGGTTAACCTGTTGATGGCCGCCGCGGTCTGTACCGTTGTCGCCAGCAACTTCGGCGCACTGGTGGTGATGGCTGAAATCATGGCCCTGTGCGGCGTGTTCCTGACCGGATGCAGCGCCTCCGGCAAGCTGTGGTTTGCGCTCGGACGTCTCGGCACGCTGCTGCTGGCGCTGGCCTGCTGGCTGGTGTGGCAGCGTTTCGGCACGCTGGATTTCGCCGCGCTTAACGGCCAGCCGCTGGGCAACGACGTCTGGCTGTTGAGCGTAGTCGGTTTTGGCCTGCTGGCCGGGATAATCCCGCTGCACGGCTGGGTGCCGCAGGCGCATGCCAATGCCTCAGCCCCGGCCGCTGCGCTGTTCTCCACCGTGGTGATGAAGGTCGGTCTGTTCGGCATCCTGACGATAACCCTGACGGGCGATCAGCCGCCGCTGTGGTGGGGCGTGGCGTTGCTGATTGCGGGGATGATCACCGCGTTCGTCGGTGGCCTCTACGCGCTGATGGAGCACAACATCCAGCGTCTGCTGGCGTACCACACCCTGGAGAACATCGGGATTATCCTGCTCGGCATGGGCGCAGGCGTCACCGGGCTGGCGCTCAACCAGCCGGCGCTGATTGCCGCCGGGTTTATTGGCGGTCTGTATCACCTTATCAACCACAGCCTGTTTAAAAGCACCCTGTTCCTCGGCGCGGGCAGCGTCTGGTTCCGCACCGGGCACCGCGATATTGAGAAGCTCGGCGGGATTGGCAAAAAAATGCCCGTCATTTCGCTGGCGATGCTGGTCGGGCTGATGGCGATGGCTGCGCTGCCGCCGCTGAACGGCTTTGCCGGCGAGTGGGTGATTTATCAATCCTTCTTCGCCCTCGGCCAGAGCGAGGCGTTTATCGGGCGTTTACTCGGCCCGCTGCTGGCGGTGGGCCTGGCGATCACCGGCGCGCTGGCGGTGATGTGTATGGCTAAAGTTTACGGTGTCACCTTCCTGGGCGCGCCGCGCACCCGAGAAGCGGAAAACGCCTGCTGCGCCCCGGTACTGATGACCACCAGCGTGGTCGCGCTGGCGCTGTGCTGCATCGCGGGCGGGGTTGCCGCGCCGTGGCTGCTGCCGCAGCTGGGCCAGGCTATTCCGCTGCCGCTGGTCACGGCGCATACCGTCGTTTCCCAGCCGATGATGGCGCTGCTGCTGATTGCCGCGCCGCTCCTGCCGTTCGTGCTGATGCTGTTCTTCAGACGCGACCGTCTCGCCTCCCGCTCGCGCGGCGCGGCGTGGGCCTGCGGCTACGAACACGAGCAGTCGATGGTCATCACCGCCCACGGTTTCGCCATGCCGGTGAAAGAGAACTTTGCCGCCGTGCTGAAGCTGCGCCACTGGCTGAACCCGGTGGGCTGGGTGCCGGGCTGGCAGGGGGCCGCCGTGCCCGTACTGTTCCGCCGCCTGGTGCTGTTCGCCGCCGCGCCGCTGCTGTCGGGCATCACGCGCGTGGCGCGCGCCCGGCTGCACAACCGTCGCGGACCTGGCGTGCTCCAGGAGTACCGCGATCTCTTCAAACTGCTCTCCCGTCAGAGCGTCGCGCCGGATGCCGCGGGCTGGGTGTTCCGCCTGACGCCGTTTGTGATGGTGGGCGTGATGCTGACCATCGCCACCGCGCTGCCGGTGGTGACGGTGGCGTCGCCGCTGCCGGTGCTGGGCGATCTGATTACGCTGATCTACCTCTTCGCCATCGCGCGTTTCTTCTTTGCGATTGCGGGCCTGGACACCGGCAGCCCGTTTACGGGTATCGGCGCCAGCCGCGAGGCGATGCTCGGCGTGCTGGTTGAGCCAATTCTGCTGCTGGGGCTGTGGGTCGCCGCGCAGGTTGCAGGCTCGACCCACATCAGTTTCATCACCGACACCGTTTACCACTGGCCGGTTTCACGTTCGCTCCCGCTGGTGCTGGCGCTCTGCGCCTGCGCGTTCGCCACGTTTATCGAGATGGGCAAGCTGCCGTTCGATCTCGCGGAAGCGGAGCAGGAATTACAGGAGGGGCCGCTCACCGAGTACAGCGGCTACGGCTTTGCGGTGCTGAAGTGGGGCATCAGTCTCAAGCAGCTGGTGGTGTTGCAGATGTTCGTCGGCGTTTTCTTCCCGTGGGGGCAGATGACGCACTTCTCTGCGGGCGGCCTGCTGCTGGCCGTGGTGGTGGCTGTGCTCAAGCTGCTTATCGGCGTGCTGGTCATTGCCCTGTTTGAAAACAGCATGGCGCGCCTGCGTTTTGTCGAAACGTCACGCATTACCTGGGCTGGTTTTGGTTTTGCATTTTTAGCGTTCGTCTCCTTGCTGGTGGCGTGATTAAAGAGAGTGTTTATGTCTGAAGAAAAGAAAGGTCAGCAGTATCTCGCCGCGTTGCATCAGGCTTTCCCGGGCGTGGTGCTGGAGGAGTCCTGGCAAACCAAAGACCAGATCACCGTCACCATTAAGGTGAACTATCTGCCGGAAGTGGTGGAGTTTCTCTACTACCAGCAGGGCGGCTGGCTGTCGGTGTTGTTCGGTAACGACGAGCGCCAGCTGTGCGGCAGTTACGCGGTGTACTACGTGATGTCGATGGAGCAGGGCGAGAAGTGCTGGATCACCGTGCGCGTCGAAGTCGACCCGAATAAACCGGAATACCCGTCCGTCACGCCGCGCGTGCCCGCCGCCGTCTGGGGCGAGCGCGAAGTGCGCGACATGTACGGCCTGGTGCCGGTTGGCCTGCCTGACGAGCGTCGCCTGGTGCTGCCGGACGACTGGCCGGATGAACTCTATCCGCTGCGCAAGGACAGCATGGACTACCGCCAGCGCCCGGCCCCGACCACCGACAGCGAAACCTACGAGTTCATCAACGAGCTGGGCAGCAAGAAGAATAACGTGGTGCCGATTGGCCCGCTGCACGTTACCTCTGACGAACCGGGCCACTTCCGCCTGTTCGTCGACGGCGAGAACATTATCGACGCCGACTACCGCCTGTTCTACGTCCACCGCGGCATGGAGAAGCTGGCGGAGACCCGCATGGGCTACAACGAAGTCACGTTTCTTTCTGACCGCGTGTGCGGCATCTGCGGCTTTGCCCACAGCACCGCCTACACCACCTCGGTGGAAAACGGCATGGGGATCGTGGTGCCGGAACGCGCGCAGATGATCCGCGCCATTCTGCTGGAGGTGGAGCGCCTGCACTCGCACCTGCTGAACCTCGGCCTGGCCTGCCATTTCGTCGGCTTTGACTCCGGGTTTATGCAGTTCTTCCGCGTGCGCGAGGCGTCGATGAAGATGGCGGAGATCCTTACCGGGGCGCGTAAAACCTACGGCCTGAACCTGATCGGCGGGATCCGCCGCGACCTGCTGAAAGACGACATGATCCAGACCCGCCAGCTGGCGCAGCAGATGCGCCGGGACGTGCAGGAGCTGGTGGATATGCTGCTCAGCACGCCCAACATTGAGCAGCGCACCGTCGGGATTGGTCGTCTTGACCCGGAAATCGCCCGCGACTTCAGTAACGTTGGTCCGATGGTGCGCGCCAGCGGCCACGCCCGCGATACCCGCGCCGATCACCCGTTCGTCGGCTACGGCCTGCTGCCGATGACCGTGCACAGCGAGCAGGGCTGCGACGTCATCTCCCGTCTGAAGGTGCGCATCAACGAGGTGTTCACCGCGCTGAACATGATCGACTTTGGTCTGGACAACCTGCCGGGCGGCCCGCTGATGGTGGAAGGCTTCACCTACATTCCAAACCGCTTTGCCCTCGGCTTTGCCGAAGCGCCGCGCGGGGACGACATCCACTGGAGCATGACCGGCGACAACCAGAAGCTCTACCGCTGGCGCTGCCGTGCGGCGACCTACGCCAACTGGCCAACCCTGCGCTACATGCTGCGCGGCAACACGGTCTCTGACGCGCCGCTGATCATCGGCAGCCTCGACCCGTGTTACTCCTGCACCGACCGCATGACCGTCGTGGACGTGCGCAAGAAGAAAAGCCAGGTGGTGCCGTACAAAGAGCTTGAGCGCTACAGCATCGAACGTAAGAACTCGCCGCTGAAATAAGGATTCGCCATGTTTACCTTCATCAAAAAAGTGATCAAAACCGGCGCGCAGACCAGCAGTTATCCGCTGGAGCCGATCCCGGTGGATAAAAACTTTCGCGGCAAGCCGGAGCACAACCCGCAGCAGTGCATCGGCTGCGCGGCCTGCGTCAACGCTTGCCCTTCGAATGCCTTAACGGTGGAAACGGACCTGAAAACCGGCGAGCTGGCCTGGCAGTTTAACCTCGGGCGCTGCATCTTCTGCGGCCGCTGCGAGGAGGTCTGCCCGACGGTGGCCATTCGCCTGTCTCAGGAGTACGGGCTGGCGGTGTGGAAAAAAGAGGACTTCCTCCAGCAGTCGCGCTTTGCGCTGTGCAACTGCCGCGTCTGCAAGCGTCCGTTCGCCGTGCAAAAAGAGATCGACTACGCCATCGCGCTGCTGAAGCACAACGGCGACGTCCGCGCGGAGCATCACCGTGAAAGCTTCGAAACCTGCCCGGAGTGCAAGCGTCAGAAATGCCTGCTGCCGTCTGACCGCATCGATTTAACCCGCCATATGAGAGAGGCCAGCTGATGGAAAACTTACTCGGCCCGCGCGACGCTAACGGCATTCCGGTGCCGATGACGGTGGACGAATCCATCGCCAGCATGAAGGCGTCGCTGCTGAAAAAAATCAAACGCTCGGCCTACGTCTACCGCGTGGACTGCGGCGGCTGCAACGGCTGCGAGATCGAGATCTTCGCCACGCTGTCACCGCTGTTTGACGCCGAGCGCTTCGGCATCAAAGTGGTGCCGTCTCCGCGCCATGCGGACATTCTGCTGTTTACCGGGGCCGTCACCCGCGCCATGCGATCCCCCGCGCTGCGCGCCTGGCAGTCCGCGCCGGACCCGAAAATCTGCATCTCGTACGGTGCCTGCGGCAACAGCGGCGGCATCTTCCACGACCTGTACTGCGTCTGGGGCGGCACCGACAAAATCGTGCCGGTGGACGTCTACATTCCGGGCTGCCCGCCGACGCCCGCCGCCACGCTGTACGGTTTTGCCATGGCGCTCGGCCTGCTGGAGCAGAAAATCCACGCCCGCGAGCCGGGCGAGCTGGACAACCAGCCTGCCGCCATTCTGCACCCGGACATGGTGCAGCCGCTGCGGGTGAAGGTTGACCGCAAGGCGCGGAAACTGGCGGGCTATCGCTATGGCCGCCAGATTGCCGACGATTATCTGCGCCTGCTGAGCCAGGGCGACCATCAGGTGGCGCGCTGGCTGGAGGCGGAAAACGATCCGCGACTCAATGAGATCGTGGCGAACCTGAACAGCATCGTGGATGAGGCGCGTATCCGATGAGTGAAACGGTGGTGTTCAGCCAGCTGAGCCGTAAGTTTATTGATGAGAACGACGCCACGCCGGCTGCGGCGCAGCAGGTGGTCTATTACAGCCTGGCGATTGGGCACCACCTCGGGGTGATCGACTGCCTGGAGGCGGCGCTGAGCTGCCCGTGGGCCGATTACCTGGCTTGGATCGCCACGCTGGAGGAGGGCAGCACGGCGCGGCGCAAGATGGAGGGCGTGCCGAAATACGGCGAGATCGTCATCGATGCCAACCACATTGCGATGCTCGCCAACGCCTTTGACGAGGCGCTGAGCAGGCAAACCCCCGAGCAGCAGGCGTGGAGCAAAACGCTGCTTAGCATGCTGCACGATATTCATCAGGAGAGTGCCATCTACCTGATGGTGAGGAGATTACGTGACTGACGTTTTACTGTGTGTCGGCAACAGCATGATGGGCGACGACGGCGCGGGTCCGCTGCTGGCGGAACTGTGCGCCGCAAACCCGCCGGGCAGCTGGGTGGTGATTGACGGCGGCAGCGCGCCGGAAAACGACGTGGTGGCCATTCGCGAGCTGCGCCCGGACAGACTGTTAATCGTTGATGCCACCGATATGGGGCTCAACCCCGGTGAGATCCGCCTGATTGACCCGGACGACATCGCCGAAATGTTTATGATGACGACGCACAATATGCCGCTGAACTACCTGGTCGATCAGATTAAAGACGACGTGGGTGAGGTGCTGTTTTTGGGGATTCAGCCGGACATTGTCGGGTTTTATTACCCGATGACGCAGCCGGTGAAAGAGGCGGTGGACGTGGTCTATTCACGGCTTGCCGGGTGGGTTGGGGATGGGGGATTTTCTCAGCTCTGAGCAGTGCCGGGTGGCGGCTTCGCCTTACCCGGCCTACCAAACCCATCCCCCTCTCCCTGTGGGAGAGGGCTGGGGTGAGGGCAACAGGCTACTCCAGATCCCCCCCGTTACTCGCAATCACCTTCTTATACCACCAGAATGATTTCTTGCGCTTGCGGTCCAGCGTGCCGTTCCCGGCGTCGTCCCGGTCGACGTACACAAACCCGTAGCGCTTGCTCATTTCCCCCGTTGAGGCCGAGACAAGGTCAATGCAGCCCCAGGTGGTGTAGCCCAGCAGCGGTACGCCGTCCTCAATCGCATCAGCCATCGCGCGAATATGCTCGCGCAGGTAGCTGATTCGGTAGTCGTCGTTGATCTCGCCGTTTTCATCAATGACGTCCTTCGCTCCAAGGCCGTTTTCCACCAGGAACAGCGGCTTCTGGTAGCGGTCGTACATCATGTTCATGGTGATGCGCAGGCCGAGCGGGTCAATGCCCCAGCCCCATTCGCTCACCTGAATATGCGGGTTGCGCAGGGACTTCACGATGTTCGCCGCGCTGGTGTTGCCCGCGTTCATGTCCGCCGACGCGCAGCGCGAGGCGTAATAGCTGAACGAGACAAAGTCGACGGTGTTTTTTAAAAGTTCGTCGTCGCCGGGATCTTTCACAATCACCACGCCTTTTTCGCGGAACACGCGGGCAGAGTAGGCCGGATAGCTGCCGCGCGCCTGCACGTCGATAAAGAACAGGTTCTCGCGGTCTTTCTCCAGCGCCATCCACACGTCTTCCGGCTTGCAGGAGTACGGGTAGAAATTGCCGCCCGCCAGCATGCAGCCGACCTGGTTTTCCGGGTTCACCTCGTGGGCAATTTTGGTCGCCAGCGCGCTCGCCACCAGCTCGTGGTGCGCGGCCTGGTATTTCACCTGATCTTCGTTTTCACCTTCTTCAAATACCAGCCCCGCGCCGGAGAACGGGCTGTGCAGCATGATGTTGATTTCGTTGAAGGTCAGCCAGTATTTCACCAGCCCGTTAAACGCCTCGAAGCAGGTGCGGGCGTAGCGGGCGAAGAAATCCACCATCTTACGGTTGCGCCAGGAGCCGTACTCCGTGACCAGGTGCATCGGCACGTCGAAGTGGCAGAGCGTCACCAGCGGCTCGATGTTGTACTTTTTACACTCCTCGAACACCGCGCGGTAGAAGGCAATGCCTTCCTGATTCGGCAGCGGTTCGTCGCCGTTCGGGTAGAGGCGGCTCCAGGCAATCGAGGTGCGGAACACCGTAAAGCCCATCTCCGCCATCAGGGCAATGTCTTCTTTGTAGCGATGGTAAAAATCAATCGCCTCGTGGCTCGGGTAGAATTCGTCGTCCCGCAACGAAAACCGTTTTTCCTTGCCGACTTTTACCGCCAGACGGTTTGCGCCGTGGGGGATCATGTCGACCGTCGTCAGTCCTTTGCCGCCTTCACGGTAAGCCCCTTCACTCTGGTTGGCGGCAAGCGCGCCGCCCCATAAAAATCCTTGTGGAAAAACAGACATTCTTACCTCGCTTTCAGTTTATGCTTCTGCTGCTTTGTTCTGTACCGGTGCGGTTTGCAGGGCGCGTGCTTTTTCGGCTTCGTCTTCTACCGGGATATCCTCAAACCCTAACAGCAGGGTTAGCACAAACGACAGCACTACCGCCAGACCCATCACGCCAAACACCCAGACGATGGTCATCGGGTTGGCCGGGTCGAAGAACTGCACGCTGGTAAACAGCCCCGGCGCCGCCATCGAGTGGCTGGCAAGGCCTGCCATGCCAGCCACCGCGCCGCAGATAAAGCCGCTGATCAGGCTCGCAATCAGCGGACGCTTCAGGCGTACCGCTACGCCGTACAGGGCCGGTTCAGAGATCCCCGCCATGATGGCGGAGGCCGCCGCGGCCAGCGCCGTCTGGCGCAGCTCCGGATTTTTGGTTTTCCACGCCACCGCCAGCGACGAACCGCCGAGCGACAGGTTGGCGCCGATCTCCGACGGCATCACCATCCCTTCTTTGCCCGTTTCGGCAATGGTCTGGATGATGGTCGGCGTAAACACGCGGTGCATCCCGGTCATCACCAGCAGCGGCCACAGCGCGCCCATAATGGCAACGGAGAGCCAGCCCAGATAGCCGTGAATGGTGTAGACCAGCGCGGAGATGGCGCTGCCGATCCAGATCCCGAGCGGGCCAATCAGTACGATGGCGAGCGGGGCGGCAATCAGCACGATCAGCATCGGCTTGAGGAAGTTTTTGGTCACCGCCGGGGTAATGCGATCCACCCAGCGTTCGATGTATGACAGGCACCAGGTCATCACCAGGGCGGGGATCACCGTGTAGGTGTATTTCACCGCCGTCACCGGAATGAAGGCGAACTCAACGTGCTCGCCCTGCGCGGCTTTCGCCATCAGCTCGATAAAGCTCGGGTGAACCAGAACGCCCGCGATGGCGATTGCCAGCGACATGTTGGTTTTGAACTTCACCGCCGCGGACGCCGCCACCATCAGCGGCAGGAAGAAGAACGCGCCATCGCCGATAACGGTCAGGATCGTCAGCGTCGGGTCGCCTTTGCCCAGCACGCCGGTCATCTCAAGGATCATCGCCAGCAGCTTGACCATCGACCCGCCGATGATCGCCGGGATCAGCGGAGACATGGTGCCGATCAGCGCGTCGAGGATCCCGGCGCCAATCCGGCGCAGCGTGAGCTTCTGTGGACCTTCCGCTACGGCAGGTTGCAGGTTAGCGGGCAGCAGGCTCACCACTTCACGGTATGCCTGGGACACGGTGTTGCCGATGATCACCTGACACTGGTTGTCGTTGCGCACCACGCCGAGCACGCCGCTGATGCTTTTCAGGCGTGCGGCGTCGGTGAGACTTTCGTCTTTCAGGACGAAGCGCAGTCGCGTCATACAGTGGGTGACGGCGACGATGTTCTCTTTGCCGCCCAGCGCGCTAACGACGTCGGTCGCCAGCGCAGCGTAATTTTTTGCCATCGGATGTGATCCTGTTATCGTTGTGTGAAATGTAGGAAACCGGTTTCACATAATCATCATGAGTTTCTTTTAATGAAACAAGACCACTTTTTATGCATTTTTTCGTTTCGTGATGACGATCACTCGTGGCCGTAAAAAGCGTGATAACGCCGCTGCGACAATTTTTCTGCGGTGCAGTACACTGCGCCCATCAGGTTCAGACGGAATAATAATATGACCACGATGCTGGAAGTGGCGAAGCGGGCAGGCGTATCAAAAGCGACGGTCTCCCGGGTACTGTCGGGGAACGGTTACGTCAGCCAGGAGACGAAAGACCGCGTGTTTCAGGCCATCGAAGAGAGCGGGTATCGCCCCAATCTGCTGGCGCGAAACCTGGCGACCAAACGCACCCAGACTCTGGGGCTGGTGGTGACGAACACCCTGTACCATGGGGTCTACTTTAGCGAGCTGCTGTTTAACGCCGCGCGGATGACGGAAGAGAAGGGGCGTCAGCTGATCCTGGCGGACGGCAAGCACAGCGCCGAAGAGGAGCGCGAGGCGATCCAGTACCTGCTCGACATGCGCTGCGACGCGGTAATCATCTATCCGCGTTTTCTGAGCGTGGAAGCGCTGGACGAGATCATTGAGAAATGCGAGCAGCCGATCATGGTGCTCAACCGCCGTTTGCGGAAAAACAGCAGTCACAGCGTCTGGTCCGATCATAAAGCGTCGTGTCAGGACGCGGTATCGCAGCTGATTGAGAAAGGCCACCGGGAGATTGCGTTTATCACCGGTTCGCTGGATTCCCCCACCGGGGTGGAGCGTCTTTCCGGCTACAAGGACGCGCTGGCGCAGCACGGGATTGCAGTTCGCGACGCGCTGATCGCCGAAGGGAAGTGGAACCCGGCCAGCGGCGCGGCGGCGGTCTCTCAGTTGCTCACCCGCGGCGAAACGTTTACCGCGCTGGTGGCGAGTAACGACGACATGGCGATTGGCGCCATCAGGCAGCTGCACGAGAGCGGCGTCTCCACGCCGGGCGCAGTGTCCGTCATCGGCTTTGACGATGTGGCAATCGCGCCCTATATCGTGCCGTCCCTCTCCAGCGTGCGTATTCCAGTAACGGAGATGATTCAGGAGACCATCAGCCGTATGATTTTCATGCTCGACGGCGGTGAGTTTAAGCCTCAGCAAACCTTTTCCGGCGAGCTTATCCTGCGCGGCTCCGTCATTGACGGCCCGCATCGCTGACGTCGACATCTGTCATCGTCACTAATGACGATGACAGATCCTTCTCTTTTAAATTTCCCTATAAAATCAATTCATTAAATATTGGCACGGTTTATGAATAGCTTCGCGCATAACAGTTATGCCGGAGAAGCAGATGAACCGTTTTATTATGGCCGATGCCAGCAAATGCATTGGTTGCCGTACCTGTGAAGTGGCGTGCGTGGTGTCCCATCAGGCAGAGCAGGATTGCGCCTCTCTCACCCCTGATACCTTCCTGCCGCGCATCCACGTCATTAAAGGCGTGAATATTTCTACCGCCGCTATCTGTCGCCAGTGCGAAGACGCGCCGTGCGCCAACGTCTGTCCGAACGGGGCGATTAAGCGCGAGAAAGGCTTCGTGCATGTGATGCAGGAGCGCTGCATCGGGTGCAAAACCTGTGTGGTGGCGTGTCCGTATGGCGCGATGGAGGTGGTGGTTCGCCCGGTGGTGCGCAACAGCGGTATCGGGCTGAGCGTACGCGCGGAGAAAGCCGAAGCCAATAAATGTGACCTCTGCTACCACCGCGATGCTGGTCCGGCGTGTATGGAAGCCTGTCCGACGCATGCGCTGGTCTGCGTCGATCGCGACAAGCTCGAACAGATGAGCGCCGAAAAACGCCGCCGCGCGGCGTTCGACACCTCGTCATCGCTGCTGTTTTAAGCTGCAATGCGCGTTAATGGCGTACAGCTTCGGGTGCGCGGCAAGGTGCAGGGGGTAGGATTTCGTCCCTTCGTCTGGCAGCTTGCGCACCAGCTGGGGCTGGCAGGCGACGTCTGCAACGACGGAGAGGGTGTCCTGGTGCGTCTCGCGGGCAGTGGGGGTGACTTTACCGCGAGACTGCGCCAGGACTGCCCACCGCTTGCGCGCATCGATCGCGTTGAAACGCAGCCGTTCAGCTGGACGACGCTGCCGGACGAGTTTGTCATCCGCCACAGCGAGAGCGGGGCGATGGACACGCAAATCGTCCCGGATGCCGCCACCTGTCCCGCATGCCTGGCGGAGATGCGCGATCCCCGCGAACGTCGCTACCGCTACCCGTTTATCAACTGCACCCACTGCGGGCCGCGGTTTACCATTATCCGCGCCATGCCCTATGACCGCCCGGCCACGTCAATGGCGCCATTCCCGCTCTGTGTGCCCTGTGAAACGGAGTACCGCAACCCGGCTGACCGGCGTTTTCACGCCCAGCCGGTGGCCTGCCCGGACTGCGGACCGCAGCTGGAGTGGCGAGCCGGGGAGGCTGCTGCCACCCGCGAATCGGCGTTAAGCGCGGCGGTGGCGATGCTGAAAGGCGGCGGGATTGTGGCGGTCAAAGGGCTGGGCGGTTTTCACCTGGTCTGCGACGCGCTTAACCCGCAGGCGGTTCGGAAATTACGGGCACGCAAGCAGCGCCCGACCAGGCCGCTGGCGGTGATGATCCCGCATGCGGACGATCTGCCGGAGGCCATCCAGACGCTGTTACGTGCACCCGCTGCGCCGATTGTGCTGACGCCAAAAGCCTGCCTTCCTGCGTTTCCTGAGGAGATTGCGCCGGGGCTGGATACGGTTGGCGTGATGCTGCCTGCGAACCCGCTCCAGCATTTGCTGATGCTGGACTGCCAGCGCCCGCTGGTGATGACCTCCGGCAACCTCAGCGGCCATCCACCCGTCATAAGCAACCAGCAGGCGCTGGAAGAACTCAGTGACATCGCTGATGGCTTCCTGCTGCACAACCGCGAAATCCTGCAACGGATGGATGATTCAGTGATGGACCAGGAGGGCACGATGCTGCGTCGCGCACGCGGTTTTGTGCCGGATGCCATCACATTGCCCGCCGGATTCCGCGACATCCCGCCCATGTTATGCACCGGCGCGGAGATGAAAAACACCTTCAGCCTGGTGCGTGGCAACCAGGCGGTGCTGAGCCAGCATTTTGGCGATCTGAGCGACGAGGGGGTAGAGGCGCAGTGGCGCAGCGCGCTCTCGACGATGCAGGAGATCTACGCTTTCCAGCCAGAGCGTGTGGTGTGCGATGCCCATCCGGGATATCACGCCCGACAGTGGGCCCGGACGCAGGCGCTGCCCGTTGAGACCGTGCTGCATCATCATGCGCATGCGGCAGCGTGTCTGGCGGAGAACGGCTGGCCGCTCGACGGCGGGGATGTTATTGCCCTGACGCTGGACGGGATCGGCATGGGCGAGAACGGCGCGCTGTGGGGCGCCGAGTGCCTGCGGGTGAACTATCGCGACTGCGAACGGCTGGGCGGTCTGCCAGCCGTTGCGCTGCCGGGGGGCGATCTGGCGGCAAAACAGCCGTGGCGCAATTTGCTCGCCCACTGTCTGGCGTTCGTACCTGACTGGCAGCAGTACCCGGAAACTGAGGTGGTACAGCGTCAAAACTGGCCGCTGCTGGCAACGGCGGTGTCGCGCGGTATCAATGCGCCGCGGGCCTCCTCCTGTGGTCGTCTGTTCGACGCCGTGGCCTGTGCGCTGGGCATTGAAACGCAACGCTATGAGGGCGAAGCCGCGTGCCGGCTGGAGGCGCTGGCCGAACGCTGTGCAGGGGTTGATCATCCGGTGACGCTCCAGACGGATAACCTTGCGCTGTTCTGGCAGCAGTGGCTGGCCTGGCGGGCGGAGCCCGGCGAGCGCGCCTGGGCCTTTCACGATGCGCTGGCAAAAGGGCTGAGCGAACTGGCGGCAACGCATGCCCGCCGACGGTCGCTCTCTACGGTGTGCTTCAGCGGCGGCGTCCTTCACAACCGCCTGCTGCGCGCGCGCCTTCGTCATTACCTTTCTGATTTCACGCTTCTTTTTCCTTCGCGCCTGCCCGCAGGTGACGGAGCGATCTCCTTCGGGCAGGCGGTGGTTGCTGCCGCCCGATCATGTTTACAAAGGACTTAAAATGTTACGACTGTTACACAATGAACCTCGTGCAGCGTGCCTGCTGCTGGCTCTCGGGATGGCTAACCTGCTGGCCTGGGGGCTGGCGTGGCACACCTTTAGCGACAGTACGGCGCTGATGGCGGCCAGCCTGCTGGCCTGGTGTTACGGACTGCGTCATGCGGTGGATGCCGACCATATCGCCGCGATTGATACCGTGACGCGTAAGATGATGCAGCAGGGCAAGCGCCCGTCCGGCGTGGGCGCATGGTTTTCCCTCGGACACTCCACCATCGTGGTGCTGGCCTCCATTGCTATCGCCGCTACCGCCACGGCGTTTCAGAAAAACATGGCATGGTTCCACGAAACCGGCAGCCTGATTGGCACCGCCGTCTCCGCCACCTTCCTGCTGGCGATGGCGCTGGTGAATATGGTGATCCTGCGCGGCGTCTGGCGCAGTTTTCAGGCACTGAAACACGGCAAGCCGGCGCAGGGCGACATCACGCTGCCTGCACAGGGTGGCATCATGAACTGGCTGTTCGGCAAAACCTTCCGCCTCGTCAATAAAAGCTGGCAGATGTACCTGGTCGGTTTCCTGTTTGGCCTCGGCTTTGACACGGCCACCGAAATCGGCGTGCTGGGGATCTCCGCCGCCAGCGCCTCCAGCGGGATGTCGGTGTGGTCGATCATGATCTTCCCGGCGCTCTTCGCCAGCGGCATGGCGCTGGTGGATACGCTCGATAACCTGCTGATGGTGGGTGCCTACGGCTGGGCGTTTAACAAACCGCAGC
This sequence comes from Enterobacter sp. JJBC, assembly GCF_036936505.1. Lineage (NCBI taxonomy): Bacteria > Pseudomonadati > Pseudomonadota > Gammaproteobacteria > Enterobacterales > Enterobacteriaceae > Enterobacter > Enterobacter sp. JJBC. The sequence goes on along the minus strand of NZ_CP136935.1, from coordinate 3,734,922 downwards.
GCAAGCTGTACTACAACATGACCATCACCGGCACTTCGGTGGTGGTGGCGCTGTTTATCGGCGGCCTGGAAGCGCTGGGTCTGCTGATGGACAAGTTCTCCCTCAGCGGCGGCGTGTGGGATCTGATTGGCGCGGTGAACGATAACCTGGGCGATGCCGGATTTGTGGTGGTCGGGCTGTTTGTCGCCTGCTGGCTGATCTCGATGGCGAACTATCGCTGGCGCGGTTATGACGCGCTGGTGGTGCGCTCCTGACGCTGAAAGGGTAGCCATAAAAAAAGCCCCGGGACATCGGGGCGGTGGACAATAAAATCCAAAGGTTAAGTAAGCGTGGCAGTACTGTAGGCCGGGTAAGCGGAGCGCCACCCGGCATGACGAGGGTTAAGCAGGTAATGATTTCAGCAGCGCGAAGGCCTCCTTCATTCTGTCTTCGCTGACCACAAAGGCGCGCATCTGACCGGCAGTATCGGTGCCGCGCGCCACCATGCCCTGAGGCGAAAGGACAATCTCCCAGTCCAGATCCTGACGCTGCGTTTCACCTGCGAGATGCAGCGGTAGTTCCGGCGTTTTTACCTTCACCAGCATGGCGGGTAATTTCACCGGGGCGTTGCCGCCGAGCAGGTTTTTCGCCAGGAACATGGCGCTTAACTGAATCGGTTGCAGGAACGGCAGCACCTGGCCGTTAATTTCCGCGCAGTCGCCCAGGGCATAAATGTCCGGCTGGGTGGTTTGCAGGTAGCTGTCCACCTTCACGCCGCGATTGATCTCTGCGCCCGCGCGGTGCGCCAGCGCGGTTTCCGGGCGCAACCCCGTCGCCGCAATTACCACATCCACTTCCACGCTGCGGTTGCGGTCGAGTGTCGTACAAATGCCGGTTTCGGTTTTGCTCAGGCTCTGCAACTGCGATTTCAGCAGCAGATGCACGCCCATGTCGGTCAGACGATGCTGTAAGCGACTGCTTACTTCTGCCGGCATCAGCGCTGACAGAATGCTGGCCGCGTGGTCAACCAGGGTGACGGATTTTCCCGCCCGGCAGAAGTCCATCGCCAGCTCGGTGCCAATCAGCCCGCCGCCGACAATCATCACCCGCGTGGCGTCGCGTAACAGGGTCTCGCTGGCCTGATACTCCTGCTGGCTGTTGAGCGTGACCATTAGTTCGCGGCCCTCAACCGGCGGCACAAACGCCGATGCCCCCGTCGCCAGCACCAGCTTGTCGTAGTGCCAGGTTTTATCTTTCGCGTTCACCACGTGGGCGTCGGCGTCGATATCGGTCACCCAGGTGTACGGAAACAGACGCAGGTTAAACTGTTCTGCAAACTCCTCCGCCGTCTGGCGGGTGAGATCGTCGGCGCGCTGATTCTGGCTAATGACGTGGCTTAAATCAGGCTTGTTGTACTCATCCATGCTGTCGGCGGCGATTACCGTCAACGGCACGTTAGCATCCTGTTTGCGGATATTTTTCACCAGCTGGCGGGCGGCAAAGCCCGAGCCGATAATGACGATGCCGTGGCTCATTTTGCCTCCGTTGCCAGTTCATCAAAGACGTCTTTCCCGAGGGAACATTCCGGGCAGAGGAAGTTGTCCGGCACCTCGCTCCATGGCGTACCCGGCGCGACATCCTGCAACGGCTCGCCCAGCTCAGGATCGTAAATCCACTGGCAGACGCTGCACTGCATGCAAGGGCCGAGGTCGGCAGCGGCAGGAGCGGCTTCTGCTACGGCTTCCGGCGCAACAGCCGCGGCGGGTGCGGTTTCCGGCAGTGGCGCAAGCGCCCACTGGCGGGCAATGTCGCGACCGTGCTGGCGACAGATTTCCAGCGCGTCGAGATCCGGACGCCATTTCGCCTTCAGGCTCAGGGACATCTCAAAACCGGCATCCTGTAAACGGGTGGAGAGACGGTCTACCGCGCCGCCGCTCCAGCCGTGTGAACCAAAGGCGCTGGCGCGTTTGTTACGGAAGCGCAGGCCGGTCATCTCTTCCACCAGTCCGGCAATTTTCGGCATCATCACGTTATTCATGGTGGAGGTACCCACCAGCACGCCTTTGGAGCGGAAGACGTTGGTCAATACCTCATTCTTATCGCTGCGCGCCACGTTGAAGATTTTCACCGCCACGTTCGGGTCAACTTCGTTGATGCCCTGGGCAATGGCGTCCGCCATCATGCGGGTGTTGTTGGACATGGTGTCGTAGAAGATCGTAATGCGGTCTTCCTGATAGTCCGCCGCCCACTTCAGGTACAGTTCGACAATCTGGGTTGGATTTTCACGCCATACCACGCCGTGGGAGGTGGCAATCATATCCACCGGCAGGTTGAAGCCGAGGATCTCGGTGATTTTTGGCGTGACCAGACGGCTGAACGGGGTCAGGATGTTGGCGTAGTAGCGTTGGCACTGTTCGAACAGCTCGGTCTGATCCACTTCGTCGTTGAACAGACGTTCGTCGCAGTAGTGCTGGCCGAAGGCGTCGTTACTGAACAGCACCGCGTCACCGGTCATGTAGGTCATCATGCTGTCCGGCCAGTGCAGCATTGGGGTTTCCACGAAGATCAGCTGTTTGCCGTTGCCGATATCCAGCGTGTCGCCGGTTTTCACAGTGTGGAAGTTCCACTCCGGATGGTGGTGGTGGCCGTTGATGGAGTCAATGGCGTTAGTGGTGCAGTAGATCGGGGTATCCGGAATGTGGGACATCAGCTCGGTCAGCGCCCCGGCATGATCCTCTTCCGCGTGGTTGATGATAATGTAGTCGATCTCATTCAGATCGATTTCGCTGCGCAGGTTCTGCACGAACTCGCGGCTGAATTTGTGATCGACGGTATCGATCAGGACGTTTTTACCTTCACGAATGAGATAGCTGTTGTAGCTGCTGCCGCGCAGCGTTTTGTATTCCGTCCCGTGAAAATCACGTACTTCCCAGTCACGTTGACCCACCCAATGAATGTTATTTTTAACCAGAATAGACATAGCAACCTCAACTTAATACGGCGTTTTCAAATAAGATGACTGTCATATATCAAGTTGCGTGCCAGCTTTTTAACTTATTGAAAATAATGAATTTATATTTTGATGCTCCCAAATAGGTAGTCATTTTGACTATCTTAAAAATTGTCAATATGACACTATGTATTGTCAAAATGACAGTGAGGCAGAGATGAGCTTTTCCGTAGATGTGCTGGCGAAGATCGCCATAGAACTGCAAACCGGTATTGGTCATCAGGACCGCTTTCAGCGGCTGATCTCCACGTTGCGTCACGTGCTGGATTGCGATGCCTCGGCGCTGCTGCGTTACGAAGGGCGGCAGTTTATTCCGCTGGCTATCGACGGTCTGGCGAAGGACGTACTCGGGCGGCGCTTTACCCTGGAGGGCCACCCGCGTCTGGAAACCATCGCCCGTGCGGGTGACGTGGTGCGTTTCCCGGCGGACAGCGATCTGCCCGACCCTTACGACGGCCTGATCCCCGGGCAGGAGAGCCTGAAGGTGCACGCCTGTATCGGCCTGCCGCTGTTTGCCGGGCAGAACCTGATTGGTGCGTTAACCCTCGACGGCATGTCGCCGGATCAGTTCGATACCTTCAGCGACGAAGAGCTACGGCTGATTGCTGCGCTGGCGGCCGGGGCGCTGAACAACGCCCTGCTGATAGAACAGCTGGAGAGCCAGAATATTCTTCCGGGTAGCCCGACGGCGTTTGAGCAGGTGGCGCACACCGAAATGATCGGCCTTTCGCCAGGCATGGCGCAGCTCAAAAAAGAGATTGAGATTGTCGCCGCGTCTGATTTGAACGTGCTGATCTTCGGGGAGACCGGCACCGGTAAAGAGCTGGTGGCGAAAGCGATCCACGAAGCCTCGCCCCGTGCGGTGAATCCGCTGGTCTATCTCAACTGCGCGGCGCTGCCGGAAAGCGTGGCGGAAAGTGAGCTGTTCGGACACGTCAAAGGGGCCTTTACCGGGGCGATCAGCAACCGCAGCGGCAAGTTCGAAATGGCCGATAACGGCACGCTGTTCCTCGATGAAATTGGCGAACTCTCCCTTTCGCTCCAGGCCAAACTGCTGCGGGTGTTGCAGTATGGCGATATTCAACGCGTGGGAGACGATCGCAGCTTACGCGTGGATGTGCGCGTGCTGGCGGCGACGAACCGCGATCTGCGCGAAGAGGTGCTGGCGGGGAATTTCCGCGCCGATCTGTTCCACCGTCTGAGCGTGTTCCCGCTCACGGTGCCGCCGCTGCGCGAGCGGGGCGAGGATGTGGTGCTGCTGGCGGGCTTTTTCTGCGAACAGTGTCGGCTCAAAATGGGGCTTTCCCGCGTGGTGCTAAGCCCCGGTGCGAGGACGCACCTGCTGAGCTACGGCTGGCCGGGTAACGTGCGTGAACTGGAACATGCGATTCACCGCGCGGTGGTGCTGGCGCGGGCTACGCGTTCGGGGGATGAAGTGGTAATTCATGCGCGCCATTTCGCGCTGCATGAGGAAACGACGCCGTCCGTGAAGCCGGTGATACCTGAGAGCGTGAACGAAAACCTGCGCGAGGCGACGAATGCGTTCCAGCGTCAGATGATCGCCCGCGCGCTGGAGCAGAATAACCGCAGCTGGGCGGCGTGCGCGCGGGCGCTGGAGATGGACGTCGCCAACCTCCACAGGCTGGCGAAACGTCTGGGGCTGAAGGGTTAAATAATCCCCGCCTGGTAGAAGTCTTGCAGGTTGATCGCGCCGCACAGCCTGCCGTGCTCGTCCACCACCGGCGCGGCGGTGATTTTGCGCTTCATCAGCACCTCTTTGGCTTCAATGGCGCGGCTGTCGGCATTCAGCGTCAGTCCGCCCTGGGTCATTGCTTCGGATACCCGCGCCTCCAGCTTGCCGCCGCCCACCAGCCAGCGGCGCAGGTCGCCGTCGGTGAAGACGCCCTTCACCTGGCGGTCATTGTCGCATACCGCAACCAGCCCCAGCCCGGTGCGGCTCAGCTCCAGCATGGCGTCCATCACGCTGGTGTCGAGTTTGACCTGAGGAATGGCATCGTCGGTGCGCATCAGGTGGTGAACCTTGTTGAGCAGACGTGCCCCAAGCGCGCCCGCAGGATGGGAGCGGGCGAAATCTTCCTCATTAAAACCGCGCGCCTGCATCACCGCCATTGCCAGCGCGTCGCCCATCATCAGGGTGTTGACGGTGCTGGAGGTCGGTGCCAGGTGCATCGGACAGGCTTCGCGCTCAACGGAAATATCCAGCGTTGCTTTCGCGGCCAGCGCCAGCGGCGATCGGGATTTGCCGGTCATCGCTAACAGGGCCACCGATTTTTCTTGCAGGCGAGGGATGATGAGATCCAGCTCTTTGGCTGAACCGGAGTAGGAGATAAACAGCATCACGTCGCGGCTTTCGATCATCCCCAGATCGCCGTGCAGCGCTTCGGCAGGATGCACAAAGAACGCCGGGGTGCCGGTGCTGGCAAGCGTCGCGGCAATCTTCTTGCCGATATGACCGGATTTACCGATACCCGCCACGATCACTTTACCCTCGCAGTGGATAATGGTGTTGGCTGCACGAACAAAATCCTCACCCAGACGCTCCGGCAGGCGGCTGGCTTCCTGTAGCTCCAGCAGCAGGGTCTGACGGCCTGCGTTTAACAGAAAATCACTCATTTTTCTCTCCGGTTACGATCACGTCGATGCCCTTCGCTTCCAGCGCTTTTTTAAATGCCGGATCGATACCTGCGTCGGTAATCAGCTTATCGACGCTTTCAAGGCTACAGACAATGTTGGGGCTTTTACGGCCAAACTTCGACGAGTCCGCCATCAAAATCACTTCCCGTGCGGCGTTGCACATCGCTTTGCTGACGCTGAACACCTCGTTGAAGGTAGTCACGCCCGCGTTGAGGTCGATGCCGTCGGTGCCCATAAACAGCTTATCGAAGCTGAAGTGGTCGAAGGCATTCTCCGCCAGCTGCCCGTGAAACGACGCCGATTTTTTACGGAAGGTGCCACCGGGCATCAGGATGGTCTGCTCGCTGTCGAACTCTGACAGGGCATTGACGATGTGCAGGCTGTTGGTCATCACGGTGATGTTATTAAAGCGGCTGAGCAGCGGGATCATCTGTAGGACAGTACTGCCTGCGTCGAGGATAATGGAATCGCCGTCATGGATAAATTTGACGGCGGCTTCGGCAATCAGCGCTTTCTGGTGAGTATTGATCAGCGTTTTGTGGTCGATAGGCGGGTCGGCTTCGTCTTTATTGAGCACCACGCCGCCGTAGGTACGAATGACGGCGCCGGAGTTTTCGAGCAACACCAGGTCCTTGCGTATTGTCGTGCCGGTGGTGTCAAAGTAGTGGGCCAGATCCTCTACCGAGCACTTTCCCTGCTTTTGCAGATGCTCAAGTATGGCCGCCTGCCGCTGACGTGGTTTCATAGGCGCTTCGTTCCTTACGTTGCGAAATGATAATTCCGCAAGTTTATAACTTTCACAACGAAATTATCCATGTTTCAGATTAAGCGCTAATGATAGTGCATTCTGACAGAGTGAATCATGGGGGAAGATCACATCAGGTTGTAATTCATGCAGCGAAATGCCGTTGATCGCCTGAATTTTGGTCGGACGGGCAAACACCGTTACGCCGCGCATGATGAGGGAATCGCTCACCCGGTTGTGTTCATCCAGCGCAACGGCAACCACCACGCGCGGCTTAAAGCGCCCCCCGGAACGCCCGACGCCGACGCGTCCCTTCTGACACAACGCATCAAAGGCGCGGTTAAACTGGTAGATCTGCCAGCCGCCAAACGCCATCTGGCAGATCCAGGCGAGGGCGGCGACGGTGATGAGTGCGGTTACCATATCGGCTCCTTGTTATATTCCCTCTCCCGGTGGGAGAGGGGGAGGGTGAGGGCATCACCCTGCTCGATCAGAACATCACCTGCCCACCGGTGACGTTAATCGACTGTCCGGTGCAGTACGAGGCTTTCGGGCTGGCGTAAAACAGCAGCATGTTCAGCACGTCCTGATAGTCGCACCCGCGCTTGAGCGGCACTTTGTCGATGTAGTACTGCTCCACTTCTTCAGCTTTGATGCCAAGTTTGGCGGCGTACTGCGGCAGCAGGGACTGGAACATCGGGGATTTCAGCAGGTTACCCAGCATCAGCGCGTGAACGGTAATGCCGTATTCGGCCAGATCCAGCGCCAGAGACTGCGTCAGCCCGACGCCGCCAAACTTCGCCGCGCTGTAGCCGGAGTTGTGCTTGCTGCCCACTTTCCCCGATTTTGAGTTGATCTGAATGATGCGACCCTGAATACCGTCGCGGATCATCAGACGGGAAAATTCGCGGGCGCAGAGGAAATAGCCCACCAGATTCACCTGCAACGAGCGGTCAAAATCCCCCAGCTCGAAATCGCTGATAAACGCCGCTTTCGCAATCCCCGCGCTGTAGACCAGCAGGTCGATATGCCCAAATATCTCGTCCACGCCGCGGGCCAGCGCCATCACGCTCTGCTCGCTGGTGGCGTCCGCACCAAATCCGTACGCCATCCCTTCGCCAAACTCGGTGTTGATGGCGTCCGCTACGCGGGCGGCTTTCTCACTCTGAATATCCACGACCGCCACGCGGTAGCCCTCTGCGGCAAGCCCATGGCAGAGGAACTCGCCTAAGGTTTGTCCCCCACCAATGACAACGGCAACCTGACTCATGTGTCTCTCCTTTATTACGAAATAAATTTTAACGTGCAGCCTGGGGTCACAGCCTGCGGAACCGGGCCCACTACGTGAACCGTACCGGGATATTCCGCCTGCGGCTGGCCGTCGAAACGTAGGGTGATATGCCCCAGCTCGCGCAAGTTTTGCTCGGCGACGTCGCCGACGGCGGTCACGGCATAGCGCGCCTCGCCCAGCTGTAGCTGGCTCCCTGCCTTTAGCTCGCCGTTCAGCTCGCCGTGGCAGTGGATAAAGCAAAACTCCTCGATATCTGCCGGGGCGCCTTCGCGGAAGGTGATCAGCATCTGGTCGCTCAGCGCATCCGCCGCGCTCTGGCCGATGCGGGTAATGGTGGTCTGGTAAATCACAGTCATGGCAGGCACCTCTTATTGATAAATAAAGCCGGAAACAAACCAGGCAATCAGCACCGTCGGCGCGCCCGTCAGGAAGCGGCTGACCAGCACGGACGGCACGCCCACGCGCACGGTCTCCTGGCGTGCTTCCGCCAGCGACAGCCCCACGGGGATAAAGTCGCACGCTGCCTGGGCGTTAATGGCAAACAGGGCGGGCAGGGCGAGGTGCGGAGGAATATTCCCCAGACCAATCTGCACGCCAATCAGCACGCCGATAACCTGAGCAATCACCGCGCCCGGGCCGAGGAACGGCGACAGCAGCGGGAAGGAGCAGATCAGCGCCAGCGTCACCAGGCCGAGCGGGTGGCTGGCAAGCGGGGCGAGGCCGTGGGCAATCCAGTCGCCCAGGCCTGAGGCCATGATGATGCCGATCAGCGCCGAGACGAATGCCATAAACGGCAGAATGGTCTTCAGCACCGTGTCGATGGTGTCGCGCCCCGACTGGAACAGCACCGCCACGGCGGACCCCATCCCCATCCCGACCTTCGCCAGCAGGCCATCGCTCTGCTCGGTGATTTTTTTGCTGGTGTCGTACTCGCGCGGGGCCGCTTTTTGCGGCGCAGATGTGCCATTCACCAGCGTGATGTTGTCTTCCTTCACGCCTGACACATAAATATCTTCAACGATGTACTGCGCCAGCGGGCCGGATTTCCCGGTGGAGTGAATATTTACCGTCGGAATGCGGCGCTTCGGATAGATGCCGCAGCGCAGCGTGCCGCCGCAGTCGATCACCGCCACGCCGATTTCCGCTTCCGGCGGTTCGCCTTCCTTGAAGCCGTCGACCGCTTCCCAGCCGGTCAGATCGCGCAACTTGTCGACGATCGCCGGGCGCGTGCCCGCGGTGATGTACACAATCTTTTTGCCTTCGGTGGCGTCGAACTCCAGCGGGCCGCCCCAGCCGCCCGTGCCTTTCTCAATGCGGATCCGGTTCATGCTGTGGCTCCTGAAAGATGGACTTTCTGTTCAAGCTGGATGCCCATTTTTTTCTCAAAAATGGCGGTGGTGAGATCTGTCACCCAGCCGCGGAAGAAGTTGGTGACCAGACCGACCAGCAGGTAGCTCACCGCCAGCGGGCCGAGCGGCAGGCCAAGCGTGGTAAGGCCGCTGGCGATCCCGAGATAGACAAACAGTTCGCCGGGGTTGATGTGCGGGAACAGGCCGTTCATGGAGTGGCAGCTGTAGGAGGCGGCGGCGTAATAGCTCGGCTTGTACTTCTCTGGCATAAAGCGGCCGAGGCTTAAGGTCATCGGGTTGCAGAACACAAAGGTGCCGATGAAGGGCAGTATCAGGTAGCGGGACAGCGGGTTTCCGGCGCAGCGCTGGGCGAAGCGCTCAATGCGCTGCTGGCCGATAAAGTTAATCAGCGCGTTCATGATCACCAGCAGGCTGATCAGCAGGGGCAGGATCCCGGTCACCATGCCAGTGAACACTTCTCCGCCTTTCTGAAACAGCCCGATGAACCACTCGGCGCCATGGGTGATGGTTTCTATCATTCTTCTCTCCTGTAGGGCGTTTGTTTTTGTCTATCTGCGGCTAATAATAATCACTTTGAAAGGTTTTAAAGTGTTAGTTAGATCTCACAATGAAAGAAAAATATATTATTTTGAAAGTTTATTGGTGAGGTGAATAATTTTTGGTGGAAAAAGGCACGGATTTGCGTTGGGGAGGTGCGTACCGCTTCCTTGAGGAGTTGGGGATGCTTTACCATACTGGGTTCTTACCGAACTCGTTAAATGGATGCCACATGTTCAAGCGTCGTTATGCAGCGCTGTTGCCTGCGCTTATTCTCCTGTCCGCCTGTAGTAGCAAACCCAAGACCGAAGCCGTTCAGCCAACGGCGGGCGCGCCTTCCGGAGGATTCCTGCTGGAGCCGCAGCACAATATGATGCAGATGGGCGGCGACTTCGCGAATAACCCTGCGGCCGAACAGTTCATCGATAAAATGGTGAGCAAGCACGGTTTTGATCGCCAGCAGCTTCATGCCATTTTGTCTCAGGCGAAGCGTCTGGACTACGTGCTGCGCCTGATGGACAGGCAGGCGCCGACGGCCCAGGTGCCGACCGGGCCAAACGGGGCGTGGCTGCGTTATCGCAAACAGTTTATTACCCCGGACAACGTGCAAAATGGCGTGGTGTTCTGGAATCAGTATGAAGACGCCCTGAACCGCGCGTGGCAGGTCTATGGCGTGCCGCCGGAGATCATCGTCGGTATTATTGGGGTTGAGACCCGCTGGGGACGCATTATGGGTAAAACCCGCATCCTCGATGCGCTGGCGACGCTCTCCTTCAACTACCCGCGTCGCGCGGAGTATTTCTCTTCCGAGCTGGAAACCTTCCTGCTGATGGCGCGAGACGAACAGGACGATCCGTTAGATCTGAAAGGGTCGTTCGCCGGTGCGATGGGCTACGGCCAGTTTATGCCGTCCTCCTATAAGCAGTACGCGGTAGATTTTAACGGGGATGGTCACATCAACCTGTGGGATCCCGAAGACGCTATTGGCAGCGTGGCCAACTACTTCAAAGCGCATGGCTGGACGCCGGGCGGCCAGGTGGCGGTACAGGCGAACGGCGAAGCGTTTGGTCTGGAAAACGGATTTAAAACCAAATACAGCGTGGCGCAGCTGGCTGCGGCAGGCTTAACGCCGTCTCAGCCGCTGGGCAATGTTGACCAGGTGAGCCTGCTGCGCCTGGATGTCGGAACCGGTTATCAGTACTGGTTCGGGCTGCCGAACTTCTACACCATTACCCGCTACAACCACAGCACGCACTATGCGATGGCGGTGTGGCAGCTGGGGCTGGCGGTGTCTCAGGCGCGTGTGCCAGCAGCGTCACCGTTTAGCCAGTAAGTCCCCTTATGCCTCCCTCTCCCTGTGGGAGAGGGCTGGGGTGAGGGCACCCGCCCGCACCTGTTTCCCGCAGAAACATTTCGCCACACTCCCATTTTAATCCCGCCGTTTACATCTCAATCGCCTTTCATTATTGTTATGTTATAACATTATTGAATTGAGATATCCATGTCCCTGTTTTCTCTCTCATCCTCGCTTCGGCTGCTGCTGGCGCTGGTGCTCATTCTGTTTCTCGGCCTGGCCGTGCGCTGGGCGGTGGCGTTGCCATGATCGTGATGAACGACCTGGTGGCGGGTTACGATCGCCAGCCCGTTACGCGCGCGCTGTCCGGCGTGATTGAACGCGGGAGCATGACCGCCATCGTCGGGGCCAACGGCTGCGGCAAATCCACGCTGCTGAAAACGCTCGCCGGCTTTCTTCCGCCCGTCAGCGGTACGTTTCGCTGGCAGGGGAGACGTCCGGTGGTGGGCTGGCTGGCGCAGCGTCACGCGCTGGAGGCGCAATTTCCTCTGACCGTGCAGGACGTGGTGAGCATGGGCTGCTGGCCAGCAATCTCTCTGTTTGCCGGTTTTCGTCGGGATGCCCGCATGCGCATTGCAGGCGCGCTGGAGCGCGTGGGGCTGGAGTCCATGGCGTTCTCCACTATTGATGAACTTTCCGGCGGGCAATTCCAGCGCATGCTGTTTGCCCGCGTTTTAGTGCAGCAGGCACCGCTGGTGATGCTGGACGAACCCTTCACTGGCGTCGATGAAGCGACCTGCAACGTGCTGATGGATCTGATGCTGGAGATGTATATGCAGGGGCAGACCCTGCTGGCGGTACTGCACGACAGCGAACGCGTCTCGCGCCACTTCCCACAAACGTTGCGGCTGGACGCTGATACGCCGCACTGGAAAACCGAGCGGGTGAGGGTGGCATGATCTGGCATCTCTTCTTCCAGCCGTTTATTGAGTACGGCTTTATGCGGCGCGCGCTGGTGGTTTGCCTGGCGCTCTCCGTCAGCACCACTGCGCTGGGTGTATTCCTTCAGCTGCGTCGGATGAGCCTGATGGGGGACGCCCTTTCTCACGCCATTTTGCCGGGTGTCGCGGTGGGCTATCTGCTCAGCGGAATGTCGCTGCTGGCAATGACTGTCGGCGGGTTTATTGACGGTATCGCCGTTGCGCTGGTGGCCGGGCTGGTCAGCCGCCGTACACCTCTTAAAGAGGATGCCAGCTTCGCGGGGTTTTACCTGGGTTCCCTGGCGCTGGGCGTCACGCTGGTGTCGCTGCGCGGTTCAAATGTCGATCTGCTTCATCTTCTGTTTGGCTCCATTCTCGCCGTGGATAGCGCGTCAGCCCTGTTCGTGACGGGGGTCTGCATGTTCACGCTCCTCACGCTGGCGATTTTTTATCGTGGGCTGGTCAGTGAAGCGTTCGATACTGCGTGGTTGCAGGTGAACGCGCGCTGGCTGCCCGGGATGTTACACGGTCTGTTTCTGGCGCTGCTGGTGCTCAACCTGGTGGCCGGTTTTCAGGTACTCGGCACGTTGATGGCCGTCGGGCTGATGATGTTACCCGCCGTGGCGGCACGCTGCTGGGTGCGCACACTGCCAGGGTTACTTTTGATGGCGGGTATCAGCGGTATTTTTTGCGCGTGGCTGGGCTTAAGTCTTTCCTGGGCAGTGAGTCTGCCCGCCGGGCCCTCCATTGTGCTGACCGCCAGCGCATTGTTCTTTATTTCAGTTTTATTTGGCACGCGCAGCAGGCTGGCGGATAGCCTGCGGGCGCTTTTTTAACGCAAGGGGAAACGATGAAACGTACAGGGTTAGCCGTGGCGCTCGCGCTCGGCATGATGACGCACGGCGTAATGGCGAAAACGCTTAATGTGGTGACCAGCTTTTCCATCCTGGGAGACATCACGCAGCAGGTTGGCGGCGATCGTGTGAAGGTGACGACGCTGGTGGGGCCGGACGGTGATCCCCATACTTTCGAACCCTCGCCCAAAGACAGCGCGGCGCTGAGTAAAGCTGACGTGGTGGTGGTCAATGGGCTGGGGCTGGAGGGTTGGCTCGACCGTCTGGTAAAAGCTTCTGGATTCAAAGGCCAGCTGGTGGTTGCCTCGGACGGCGTGAAAACGCACACGCTGGAAGAGGACGGTAAAACCGTGACCGATCCGCACGCGTGGAACAGCGCGGCGAACGGCGCGCTGTATGCGCAAAATATTCTCTCAGGGCTGGTGAAGGCCGATCCTGAAGATACGGCGGCGCTTGAAGCTACCGGTAAACCCTATATTGCGCAGCTCTCTCAGCTGGACGGTTGGGCTAAAAAGCGTTTCAGCGACATCCCACAGGCGAAGCGCAAAGTGCTGACCAGCCACGACGCCTTCGGCTATTTCAGCCGCGCCTACGGCGTGACGTTTATGGCGCCGCAGGGGCTGTCGTCTGAGAGTGAAGCCAGCGCGGCGCAGGTAGCGGAGATCATCAACCAGATTAAAGCTGACGGCGTGAAAACCTGGTTCATGGAAAACCAGCTTGACCCGCGTCTGGTGAAGCAGATTGCGACCGCCACGGGCGCCCAGCCGGGCGGTGAACTTTACCCGGAAGCGCTGTCCGCGAAGGGCGGCGTGGCGGACACCTACGTCAAGGCGTTTCGCCACAATGTGGACACCCTCGCTAACAGCATGAAATAAGCGTCTCTCTGGCCGGTGCGCCCGCATCGGCTTTTTTCTGAAGCCCCCTCGTAAAACCCGACGCGCATCCCCATATTTGATGAGAAAGTGCTATCTTGTGCTGCATGTTTTTCTAAGGCCTGGAGCGAGAATGACTGACCATGAATTGATGCAGCTAAGCGAAGTGGTGGGGCTGGCGCTGAAACAGCGCGGCGCGACTCTCACGACCGCAGAATCCTGCACCGGCGGCTGGGTGGCGAAAGCAATTACCGATATTGCTGGCAGTTCCGCCTGGTTTGAACGCGGCTTTGTGACCTACAGTAACGAGGCTAAAGCGCAGATGATTGGCGTGCGTGAAGCTACGCTTGAGCAGCATGGCGCGGTCAGCGAACCGGTGGTGATCGAGATGGCGATTGGCGCGCTGAAAGAGGCGCGCGCAGATTACGCTATCTCCATCAGCGGTATCGCGGGGCCGGACGGCGGCAGCGACGTGAAGCCTGTCGGCACCGTCTGGTTTGGCTTTGCCACCTCAAAAGGTGAAGGGATCACCCGCCGGGAATGCTTCAGCGGCGATCGCGAAAGCGTGCGTCGTCAGGCAACGGAATACGCGTTAAAAACGCTCTGGCAACAATTTCTACAAAACACTTGATACTGTATGACTATACAGTATAATTGCCTCAACAGAACAGAAGTCCATGGTGAAGCGCAGTTGCTTCTCCCGGCATGACAGGAGTAATAATGGCTATCGACGAAAACAAACAGAAAGCGTTGGCGGCAGCACTGGGCCAGATCGAAAAGCAATTCGGTAAAGGCTCCATCATGCGCCTGGGTGAAGACCGTTCCATGGATGTGGAAACTATCTCCACTGGTTCGCTTTCTCTTGATATCGCACTGGGCGCTGGCGGTTTGCCGATGGGCCGTATCGTAGAAATCTACGGTCCGGAATCCTCGGGTAAAACCACCCTGACGTTGCAGGTTGTTGCGGCGGCACAGCGCGAAGGTAAAACCTGTGCGTTTATCGATGCCGAGCACGCGCTGGACCCGGTCTATGCCCGTAAACTGGGCGTTGATATCGACAACCTGCTGTGCTCCCAGCCGGACACCGGCGAGCAGGCACTGGAAATTTGTGACGCGCTGGCGCGCTCAGGTGCGGTTGATGTGATCATCGTCGACTCCGTTGCGGCGCTGACGCCAAAAGCGGAAATTGAAGGTGAAATCGGTGACTCTCACATGGGCCTCGCGGCACGTATGATGAGCCAGGCGATGCGTAAGCTGGCGGGTAACCTGAAGCAGTCCAATACGCTGTTGATCTTCATCAACCAGATCCGTATGAAAATTGGTGTAATGTTCGGTAACCCGGAAACTACCACCGGCGGTAACGCTCTGAAATTCTACGCTTCTGTCCGTCTGGATATCCGCCGTATCGGCGCGGTGAAAGAGGGGGATAACGTAGTCGGTAGCGAAACCCGCGTGAAGGTTGTGAAGAACAAAATCGCAGCACCGTTCAAACAGGCTGAGTTCCAGATCCTCTACGGCGAAGGTATCAACTTCCTCGGCGAGCTGGTTGACCTGGGCGTGAAAGAGAAGCTGATTGAAAAAGCGGGCGCATGGTACAGCTACAACGGTGACAAGATTGGTCAGGGTAAAGCGAATGCTATCTCCTGGCTGAAAGAGAACCCGGCGGCGGCGAAAGAGATTGAGAAGAAGGTGCGTGAACTCCTGCTGAACAACCAGGACTCTAAACCTGATTTCGTGGTCGACGGCGCGGATGCTGAAGAAACCAACGAAGACTTTTAATCCTCTCGGATAAAAATGAAGGGCTGCTGATGCGGCCCTTTTTGCATTTCTGAATCGACAGGTTTTTTATGAGTGAACCGACATCACGCCGACCAGCCTACTCACGCTTGCTGGATCGGGCCGTGCGTATTCTTGCCGTGCGTGACCATAGCGAACAGGAGCTGCGGCGGAAACTGTCAGCGCCCGTCATGAGCAAAAACGGTCCGGAAGACATTGATGCCACCGCGGAAGATTATGACCGCGTGGTTGCCTGGTGCTACGAGCATCACTATCTGGATGACGGCCGTTTTGCCGCTCGCTTTCTTGCCAGCCGTGGTCGTAAAGGCTATGGGCCAGCGCGTATCCGCCAGGAGCTGAACCAGAAAGGCGTTGCCCGTGAATCGATTGAAAAAGCCATGCGCGAAAGTGAAATTGACTGGTGCGAACTGGCGCGTGAGCAGGCGGTACGAAAGTACGGTGAGCCGCTGCCGCGTGAATTTTCAGAAAAAGTTAAAATCCAGCGCTTTTTGCTCTACCGCGGCTTCCTGATGGAAGATATTCAGGATATCTGGCGTAATTTTACCGATTGAACGCATGCGGGATTTTACTTCCCACTAAAGAAAACTTATCTTATTCCCACTTTTTCCAGTAGCTGGTCCGTCCAACTGTTTACAGATACAGATCTGCTGCGACATTTCGTTAGCTTGATTTCAGGATAATTATGAGCAAGAGCACCGCTGAGATCCGTCAGGCGTTTCTCGATTTTTTCCATAGTAAGGGACACCAGGTTGTTGCCAGCAGCTCCCTGGTACCGAACAATGACCCGACTCTGCTGTTTACCAACGCCGGGATGAACCAGTTCAAGGATGTGTTCCTTGGTCTCGACAAGCGTAATTATTCCCGCGCCACAACCTCACAGCGTTGCGTGCGTGCGGGCGGTAAACACAACGATCTGGAAAACGTCGGTTACACCGCGCGCCACCACACCTTCTTCGAAATGCTGGGTAACTTCAGCTTCGGCGACTACTTCAAACACGACGCTATTCAATACGCGTGGGAACTGCTGACCGGTGAAAACTGGTTCAATCTGCCGAAAGAGCGTCTGTGGGTGACCGTGTATGAGACCGATGACGAAGCGTTCGACATCTGGGAAAAAGAAGTGGGTATCCCTCGCGAACGTATCATCCGTATCGGTGACAACAAAGGCGCGCCTTACGCGTCTGATAACTTCTGGCAGATGGGCGACACCGGCCCTTGCGGTCCGTGCACCGAGATCTTCTACGATCATGGCGACCACATCTGGGGCGGCCCTCCGGGAAGCGCGGAAGAAGATGGCGATCGCTATATTGAGATCTGGAACATCGTCTTCATGCAGTTCAACCGTCAGGCCGACGGCACCATGGAGCCGCTGCCAAAACCGTCCGTAGATACCGGTATGGGCCTTGAGCGTATCGCGGCCGTTCTGCAACACGTTAACTCCAACTATGAGATTGACCTGTTCAGCACCCTGATCAAAGCCGTTGCTGAGGTAACGGGCGCAACCGATCTGAGCAACAAATCACTGCGCGTTATCGCAGACCATATTCGTTCCTGTGCGTTCCTGATTGCTGACGGCGTTATCCCGTCAAATGAAAACCGTGGCTATGTGCTGCGTCGTATCATTCGTCGTGCGATCCGCCATGGCAACATGCTGGGCGCGAAGGACACCTTCTTCTATAAACTCGTTGGGCCACTGATTGGCGTGATGGGCTCTGCCGGCGACGAGCTGAAACGCCAGCAGGCGCAGGTTGAACAGGTTCTGAAAACCGAAGAAGAGCAGTTTGCCCGTACGCTGGAGCGCGGTCTGGCGCTGCTGGACGACGAGCTGGCGAAACTCAAGGGCGACACGCTGGATGGCGAAACCGCTTTCCGCCTGTACGACACCTACGGCTTCCCGGTTGACCTGACGGCGGACGTTTGCCGCGAGCGCAACATCAAAGTTGACGAAGCAGGCTTTGAAGCCGCAATGGAAGAGCAGCGTCGTCGTGCGCGTGAATCCAGCGGTTTTGGCGCAGACTACAACGCGATGATCCGCGTTGATAGCGCGTCTGAATTTAAAGGCTACGAAGAGCTGGCCCTGACCAGCAACGTAACCGCGCTGTTTGTTGACGGTAAAGCCGTAGACAGCATTAGCGCGGGTCAGGACGCGGTTGTTATCCTGGATAAAACGCCGTTCTATGCGGAATCGGGCGGTCAGGTTGGCGATAAAGGCGAACTGAAAGGCAATGGCTTCAGCTTCAGCGTAAGCGATACCCAGAAATACGGTCAGGCGATTGGTCACCAGGGCAAACTGGTTTCCGGTTCTCTGAAAGTGGGCGAGGGCGTTCAGGCCAACGTTGACGAAGCTCGCCGCGCGCGCATTCGTCTGAACCACTCGGCAACCCACCTGATGCACGCAGCCCTGCGCGAAGTGCTGGGTACGCACGTTGCACAGAAAGGTTCTCTGGTTAATGACAAAGTGCTGCGTTTCGACTTCTCACATTTTGAAGCGATGAAGCCATCTGAAATTCGTGCGGTGGAAGACCTGGTGAATGCCCAGATCCGCCGTAACCTGCCAATCGAAACCCACATCATGGATCTCGAGGCAGCGAAGAAGAAAGGTGCGATGGCGCTGTTTGGCGAGAAATATGACGACCGCGTTCGCGTGCTGAGCATGGGCGACTTCTCTACCGAACTGTGTGGCGGTACTCACGCATCCCGCACCGGTGACATCGGCTTGTTCCGCATCGTTTCCGAGTCGGGGACGGCGGCAGGCGTGCGTCGTATTGAGGCGGTGACCGGGGAAGGCGCAATTGCCAGCCTGCATGCGCAGAGCGACCAGCTACACGAGATCGCGCAGCTGCTGAAAGGCGATAGCCAGAACCTGGGCGAAAAAGTGCGTGTCGCGCTGGATCGTACCCGTCAGCTGGAAAAAGAACTCCAGCAGCTGAAAGAACAGGCTGCGGCGCAGGAGAGCGCAAACCTCTCCAGCAAAGCGGTAGACATTAAGGGCGTCAAACTGCTGGTCAGCGATCTGGCGGGCGTTGAGCCTAAGATGCTGCGTACCATGGTCGACGATCTGAAGAACCAGCTTGGTTCGACGGTTATCGTGCTGGCAACGGTCGCAGAGGGTAAGGTTTCTCTGATTGCGGGCGTCTCTAAGGATGTGACGGATCGTGTCAAAGCAGGGGAACTGATTGGCATGGTCGCCCAGCAGGTGGGTGGCAAAGGTGGCGGTCGTCCGGACATGGCGCAAGCCGGTGGTACGGATGCGGCGGCACTTCCCGCGGCATTAGCCAGCGTTGAAAGCTGGGTAAGCGCGAAACTGTAATAACTACAAAGCACAAGCAGACGCCATAGCGGTAACGTTATGGCGTCTTGCTCACTGCGCTATCGATAACGATAAAGTCAGGTTGAGTTTGTGTATATCGGCTAAACTTACGTTTAACAGAATGTGATGCCGTGACTGCTTACACTTTACGTGTTTGTCATCGCTTACTTTTTGGCGTTATATGATGGATAATGCCGGGATACAAGAGACCCGACTCTTTTAATCTTTCAAGGAGCAAAGAATGCTGATTCTGACTCGTCGAGTTGGTGAGACCCTCATGATTGGGGATGAGGTCACCGTGACAGTTTTAGGGGTAAAGGGTAACCAGGTACGTATTGGTGTTAACGCTCCTAAAGAAGTATCTGTCCACCGTGAAGAGATCTACCAGCGTATCCAGGCTGAAAAATCCCAGCAGTCCAGTTACTGATATTGTCGCGTCTCGCTGTCGGGCGAGACGCAACCCTCCTGTTATTTTTCCTGCATAAAGTTACCGTTCTATTTCAAACGCTTCGTTTTTGACCACTCTCATAACCTTATCTCATCTAAATGACGCGCTTCTCTCAACAGAATTCTGTGAAGATGTCTGCAAAATCCGCTTATAAAACACTCTCTTTGCGGCTTTTACATGCGAATTGCGTGCGAATTGTGCAAACGAAAAAAGCATGTGGAAAATTGTTTGACTTATAAGTCCCAGAAAGTAATATATGCGCCACGCAGCGACGAGAAGCTCTTAACGAGTTGCTCGAAGCACTCGAAAGAGGCGTTGTGTGGTGAGGTGGCCGAGAGGCTGAAGGCGCTCCCCTGCTAAGGGAGTATGCGGTCAAAAGCTGCATCCGGGGTTCGAATCCCCGCCTCACCGCCATTTTGCATCCGTAGCTCAGCTGGATAGAGTACTCGGCTACGAACCGAGCGGTCGGAGGTTCGAATCCTCCCGGATGCACCATCTATTACTTCATATTGCTTTCGAAGTGATATGAATATCGAGCAGTACAGTAGTAAATCCCGATGCATCCGTAGCTCAGCTGGATAGAGTACTCGGCTACGAACCGAGCGGTCGGAGGTTCGAATCCTCCCGGATGCACCATTTACTATTTCTGAAAGCAGTTCCCTGATGCATCCGTAGCTCAGCTGGATAGAGTACTCGGCTACGAACCGAGCGGTCGGAGGTTCGAATCCTCCCGGATGCACCATTTACTGTTTCTAAAAGCATTTCCCCGATGCATCCGTAGCTCAGCTGGATAGAGTACTCGGCTACGAACCGAGCGGTCGGAGGTTCGAATCCTCCCGGATGCACCATCTCTTCTTGTGATCCCCTTCGATGTTTAGTTCTTAATCACTCTCATTGTTATCACTTCGCAATCAGCGACAAAAATCCCCTTTTACGATAAAGTAATGCTTTGTTAATCGTTTAGCGAGAGCACGATGTACGCACAGTATGACGGTTTGATCTTCGACATGGACGGCACCCTCCTGGATACCGAACCCACGCATCGTCAGGCCTGGACCGAAGTCCTGGGCCGTTACGGTATGCGTTTCGATTTACAGGCGATGATTGCTCTCAACGGATCGCCCACCTGGCGTATCGCACAGGCCGTGATTGAGCTGAATCAGGCCGATCTCGACCCTCACCAGCTCGCGCGTGAAAAAACCGACGCGGTAAAAGCCATACTGTTAGACACCGTGCAGCCTTTACCACTCATTGACGTCGTCAAGGAGTGGCACGGCCGTCGTCCTATGTCTGTCGGTACGGGCAGCGAGAGCGCGATTGCTGAAGCGCTACTCAATCACCTTGGCCTGCGCCACTATTTTTCTGCCGTCGTTGCCGCCGATCATGTTAAACATCACAAACCCGCACCGGATACCTTCCTGCTCTGTGCAGAATTAATGGGTGTTCCACCTGCAAAATGCGTGGTGTTCGAAGATGCTGATTTTGGCATTCAGGCCGCGCGTGATGCCGGAATGGCGGCGGTGGACGTTCGCTTACTGTGAGTGACGCGCTGTCACTCGCTTCATTATTCGCCAGCAGTTTTTTAAGCTCCACCCTCTTACCGGGGAATTCGGAAGTGGTGCTGGTGGCGATGCTGTTGTCCGGCGTAAGTCAGCCTTGGTTGCTGGTCTTAATAGCAACAATGGGTAATAGCCTTGGAGGGCTGACTAACGTTATTCTTGGACGTTTCTTTCCGCTACGCGAAAAATCTCGCTGGCAGGAAAAGGCAGTGGGCTGGCTAAAACGCTATGGCGCTGCCACGCTGTTATTAAGCTGGATGCCTGTAATAGGCGATTTACTGTGTCTGCTGGCGGGATGGATGCGCATCTCCTGGGGACCGGTGCTCTTTTTTTTGTGCCTTGGCAAGGCGTTACGCTATGTTTTACTGGCATGGGTAACACTACAGGGTATGACGTGGTGGCACTAATTGGTGGAATGAATTCGCGACCTTCAATCGTCAACCATTACAATTATGCTGAGTGACAATTTTTTGACAGGCGGGAGGTCAAATTGATCCCGGACGTATCACAGGCGCTGGCCTGGCTGGAAAATCACCCTCAGGCACTGAAGGGGATTCAGCGTGGGCTTGAGCGCGAAACGCTGCGCGTAAATGCGGATGGTAGCTTAGCGACTACGGGACACCCGAAGGCGTTAGGCTCGGCGCTGACACATAAATGGATCACAACCGATTTCGCCGAAGCGCTGCTGGAGTTCATCACGCCAGTAGACGGTGATATTGATCATATGCTGACGATCATGCGCGACGTGCATCGCTTCACCGCCCGCAACCTCGGCGACGAGCGTATGTGGCCGCTCAGCATGCCGTGCTATATCGAGCAGGGGCAGGATATCGAGCTGGCGCAGTACGGCACCTCGAATATTGGTCGGCTGAAAACGCTGTATCGCGAAGGACTGAAAAACCGCTACGGCGCATTGATGCAGACGATCTCTGGCGTGCACTACAACTTTTCTCTGCCGATGGCGTTCTGGCAGGCGAAGTGCGGTGAAACGGATAAAGAAGCGATCTCCGCGGGCTACTTCCGCCTGATCCGCAACTACTACCGTTTTGGCTGGGTTATTCCGTATCTGTTCGGCGCGTCCCCGGCTATCTGTTCATCGTTCCTGCAAGGGAAACCGACCACGCTACCGTTCGAGAAGACCGAATGTGGCATGTATTACCTGCCATACGCGACCTCCCTGCGCCTGAGCGACCTTGGCTATACCAATAAATCGCAAAGCAATCTCGGAATTACGTTTAACGATCTGCACGAATATGTGGCAGGCTTGAAGCGGGCGATAAAAACCCCGTCGGAAGAGTACGAAAAAATCGGCCTCGAAAAAGACGGCAAACGCCTGCAAATTAACACCAACGTGTTGCAGATTGAAAATGAACTGTATGCGCCGATTCGTCCGAAGCGCGTGACGCGCAGCGGTGAAACGCCGTCGGATGCGCTACAGCGCGGCGGGATCGAATACATTGAAGTGCGCTCGCTGGATATCAACCCGTTCTCACCGATTGGCGTTGACGAGCAGCAGGTTCGTTTCCTTGACCTGTTTATGGTCTGGTGCGTACTGGCGGATGCGCCGGAAATGAGTTCCGACGAACTGCTGTGTACCCGTGCCAACTGGAATCGCGTGATTCTGGAAGGGCGCAAGCCGGGCCTGACGTTAGGTATTGGCTGTGAAACGGCTCAATTCCCAATGTCTAAGGTAGGGAAGGATCTGTTCCATGACCTGAAGCGCGTAGCCCAGACGCTGGATAGCGTGTACGGCGGCGAAGCTTACCAGAAGGTCTGCGACGAACTGGTTGAAAGCTTTGATAACCCGGAACGGACATTCTCAGCACGTATTCTGCGTTCTATGATTGAGCAGGGAATTGGTGGCACAGGGCGTTCACTCTCAGCGGAGTACCGTGAGATGCTGATGCAGGAGCCGTTAGAGATCCTGAGCGAAGCGGATTTTGTGGCAGAGCGCGATGCGTCCGTTGTGCGTCAGAAAGAGGTCGAAGCGGCAGATACTGAGTCGTTTGAGGCGTTTTTGGCGAAGCAGGCCTGAACCAAAAGAAAAAGGCCACATCGCTGTGGCCAAAATATACATCTCTGAATTCAGGGATGATGATAACAAATGCGCGTCTTTCATATACTCAGATGCGCATTCTGTAGAAGAGTTCAGTTTATTTTAAAAAAAATCACTATCGGAGGTGACGTATGCCGTTATTAGATAGCTTTACTGTCGACCATACCCGTATGGAAGCACCAGCAGTCCGCGTGGCGAAGACCATGAACACGCCGCACGGCGACACGATCACCGTTTTCGACCTGCGCTTCTGCGTGCCGAATAAAGAAGTGATGCCAGAGAAAGGCATTCACACGCTGGAACACCTGTTCGCCGGATTCATGCGCGACCACCTGAACGGCAACGGCGTGGAGATCATCGATATCTCTCCGATGGGCTGCCGCACCGGTTTCTACATGAGCCTGATTGGTCAGCCTGAAGAAAAACGCGTCGCGGATGCGTGGAAAGCGGCGATGGAAGACGTGCTGAAGGTGAAAGAGCAGAACCAGATCCCTGAGCTGAACGTTTACCAGTGCGGCACTTACCAGATGCACTCTCTGGAAGAAGCTCAGGAGATTGCCCGTCATATCATCGAACGTGATGTTCGTGTAAACAGCAACGACGAGCTGGCCCTGCCAAAAGAAAAACTTCAGGAACTGCACATTTAGTATCGTGCCTGTGGATGCCCGGTGGCGCTTCGCTGACCGGGCCTACAATCCTGATGACGACAACCACCACCTTCTCCTTTACCCATCGCCCGCTTGTGCCGTTTTCGCATGATTATGCTCATGGCGACAGCGAGCCGTGGCATCAGCACGACTGCGCGCAGCTCCTGCACAGCCTCACCGGCGTCGTGCGGGTGGATACCGCATCCGGCTGCTGGGTGGTGCCGCCCGGTCGCGGCGTCTGGCTACCTGCGGGTACGCAGCACGCCCTGCGCATCACCGGCAACGTTGCCGCCCGCACGCTGTTTATCGACCCGCTGGCGCGCGCCGATCTCCCGGCGACCTGCCAGATCGTGCAGATCTCGCCCCTGCTGCGCGAGCTGATCCTGACCTCCCTTACGCTTCCTGAATCTTACGCACCCGGAAGCCGCGATGAACGTGTTTATGAGCTGATCCTCGATGAAATTCGTCTCATGCCGGTGCTGCCGTTTCACCTGCCCGAGCCGGAAAGCGAAGCGCTGCGCCATCTCTGCCAGCAGATTCGAATGGCCCCGGGAGAAAGCTGGAGCAGCGCCCAGGCCGCAGGTATTGTGGGGATGAGCGAACGCACGCTGAACCGTCATTTTCAGCAGCAGACAGGCCTGAGCTACGGCGAGTGGGTGAGAAGGGCGCGACTGCTGGAAGCCTTAGTGCGGCTGGCGCAGGGCCAGCCGGTATTACGCGTGGCGCTGGATCTGGGGTATGGCAGCCACAGCGCCTTTACGGCAATGTTTCGCCGGGTAATGGGTCTCTCACCCAGCGATTACTTCAGGAACGACTGACCGCGTTAAAAAGCGCCTGAATCGACGCGCGTGCCACGTCGCTGTCGATGCCCACGCCCCAGCGGCTGGTCCCATCCTGGAACAGGCAGCGGATATAGGCCACCGAGCGGCTGTCGCTGCGTTCGCCTAACGTATGTTCGTGATAATCCTTGATCACAAACGACGCGTTGATCCAGCGGCTTAAGCCGTGAGCGGCGGCGGAGAGCAAACCGTTTCCCTGGCCTTCCAGCTGGCGGGTGCCCCCATGCGTGGCGACGCTTGCCGTCAGCCGCAGCTGGCCGTCCTGCTGGCTGTCGCTGCGGTACGATTGCAGCGCTAATGGCGGGCTCGCCACCAGGCCGTAACGGGCGCGGAACAGCTGCCAGAGCGCATTCTGCGTCATCTCTTTTCCATGGTTATCCGTTTCCTGCTGCACGTGCTGGCTAAAATCGTGTTGCAGGGCGCGAGGCAATTTCAGGCCGTGGTTTTGCTCAATAAGCCAGGCGCTTCCGCTTTTTCCTGACTGGCTGTTCACGCGGATCACCGCTTCATAGGTACAGCCAATATCCTGCGGGTCGACGGGCAGATAGGGCATCTCCCAACGTTCGCCAGGCTTACGGGCATCGAAACCTTTCTTGATGGCATCCTGGTGCGAGCCGGAGAAGGCGGTGTAAGCCAGACGACCCGCCCACGGATGGCGCGGATGGACGGGCAGCTGGTTGCAGGTTTCTACCGTTTCAACCACCCGATTCATATCGCTGAAATCCAGATTCGGGCTAATGCCCTGGCTGTAGAGGTTCATCGCCAGCGTCACCAGACAGACGTTGCCCGTGCGCTCACCGTTGCCAAACAGGCAGCCCTCCACGCGGTCAGCCCCGGCCATGACGGCCAGCTCCGCGCTGGCGACGCCCGTTCCGCGATCGTTATGCGGATGTACGCTGATACAGACATCACTGCGGCGGCTGAAGTGGCGGCAGAAATACTCGATCTGGTCGGCATAGACGTTCGGCGTGCTCACTTCGACGGTAGCGGGCAGGTTGACGATCATCGGACGCGCCGCGCACGGCTGCCAGATCTCCGCCACGGCTTCACAAATCTCCAGCGCAAACTCCGGTTCGGTAAAGCAGAAGGTTTCCGGGGAGTATTCGTACTGCCAGCGGGTGTCAGGGTTCTCTTCACACAGCTGACGAATCAGGCGCGTCGCGCGCGTCGCCAGCTCGACGATTTGCGCTTTCTCCATGCCGAATACCAGACGGCGGAACAGCGGGGCGGTAGCGTTATACAGGTGAACGGTGGCCTGCTTCGCGCCGCGCAGGGAGTCGAAAGTGCGATGGATAAGATCGTCCCGCGCCTGCGTTAACACCTGAATGGTGACGTCATCCGGGATGCGATTCTCCTCAATCAGCTGACGTACAAAATTAAAGTCCGTCTGCGAGGCGGACGGGAAGGCGACTTCTATTTCTTTAAACCCGCAGGTCAGCAGCAGATCCCAGAATTGCAGCTTGCGCGCGCTGTCCATCGGCTCGGCCAGCGCCTGGTTACCGTCGCGTAAGTCGGTCGAGAGCCAACGCGGGGCGCAGGTGATAATCTGCTCCGGCCAGCGGCGGTCGGGCAACGAAAGGGTGGGGTAAGGCTGGTATTTGTCGGCGGGTGTGTTCAGCATGGTGCGCTCCTGTTGTCTTTTCACTATCGTGAATCGATTTCAGGCGCGCTGCTTTATCGGAACTGACAATCGCTGTCGCGTTTTGGACAACCGTAGAAGTTGCCCGGTGGCGCTGCGCTTACCGGGCCTACGATCGTAGGCCGGGTAAGGCGTCCTGTAATGAGGGCTAATGCGCCCCACCGCCCCCGCTACCGGCCCCAAACGGTGGTTTGGCAAACCACACCAGCCCCAGCAGGACGATAAAGATCCCTGCCGATATCCAGAAAATCTCGTTTGCCGAGATAATCAGCCCCTGGTTGGTGATCTGCTGGGCAAGCCAGCCGGACGCCTGCTGCTCCGTCATCCCCATCCCCTCAAGCTGGCTATACATCTGCTGAGCGTTAGGGTTGAACGGGTTCACCGCTTCGGTGAGTTGAGCATGGTGCATCGATTCCCGGTTGGTCCACAGCGTGGTGGTGATCGATGTCCCGATGGAGCCCGCCAGCGTACGGGTGAAGTTCGACAGGCTCGATGCCGCCGCCATCCGCTCAGGCGGCAAGCCGGAAAGCGTAATGGTGGTCAGCGGCATGAAGAAGCACGCTACGGCGAAGCCCTGAATAAACTGTGGCCACGCGGAGGCGCCAAAGTCCATTCCCGGTTCAAACGTATACGCGCGCCAGTAGAAGCACACGGCGTACATGATGAAGCTGAACGTCACCAGCCTGCGCATGTCGAGCTTATGGGCGAAACGGCCAATAATCGGCGACAGCAGAACCGGAATTAACCCCACCGGCGCGGAGGCCAGCCCCGCCCAGGTTGCGGTATAGCCGTACACCTCCTGCAACAGCTGCGGCAGCAGAACAATCGCGCCGAAGTAGAGCATATAGGCGAGGCTGATACACAGGCAGCCGATGGTGAAGTTTCGCGATTTAAACAACGAGAGGTCGACTATCGGGTTATCGTCCGTCAGCTCCCAGACAATCAGGAAGCTGATGGCCACCACAGCGACCACCGTCAGCACGATGATTTCCGTAGAGGCGAACCAGTCCAGCTCTTTGCCGCGGTCGAGCATGATTTGCAGGCTGCCGATGCCGACAACCAGCAGTGCCAGCCCGATGCCGTCGATCCGCCGCTGTTCAGTCAGCGTTTCGCGACCACGCAAAGACTGTAGCGTCATCAGTACCACCAGCGCACCGATGGGTACGTTGATGAAGAAGATCCAGCCCCAGTGATAGTTATCGCTGATATAGCCGCCGAGGATTGGCCCGCAAATTGGGGCGACAATCACCGTCATCGACCACAGCGCGAGCGCGATGGAGCGTTTGGCGGGCGGATAGTTGTTCAGCAGCAAACTCTGCGACAGCGGAATCAACGGCCCGGCGACAATCCCCTGGATGACGCGGAAGAAAATCAGCATCGTCAGGCTACTGGACATGCCGCAGGCCCAGGAGGCCAGCACGAACAGGATCGTCGACCAAAGGAACAGCTTCACTTCACCGACGCGCTTCGCCAGCCAGCCGGTGATGGGAATGGAGATGGCGTTCGCCACCCCGAACGAGGTAATGACCCAGGTCCCCTGGCTCAGCGATGAGCCAAGGTTCCCGGCGATCGTAGGGATCGCCACGTTTGCGATGGTGGAGTCCAGCACCTGCATGAATGTCGCCAGCGACAGCGCAATGGTCATAATGACCAGTTGCGCCCCCTCCAGCGGTTTTTGCGGCTTTTGCTGTTGCATAACGCTCACCTTCGGCTTAACCGGCGTTTGCCTTCACGATGTCATCGATCAGCTTATTGACGGGATCGAGGCTAATTTCACGGGCGTTACTTTCATAAGCTGGCGTACTGCGCACCTGGCTTGCGAGGATCTGACCGTCTCGGTTGGCGGTATCGACCGTCACCAGCGTGGAAAGGCCAATTCGCAGCGGATGGTCTGCCAGCTGCTTAGGATCCAGTTCGATACGCACAGGCAAGCGCTGTACCACTTTGATCCAGTTGCCGGTGGCGTTCTGTGCAGGCAGCAGGCTAAACGCGCTGCCGGTCCCCATGTCCAGACCGACCACTTTCCCGGTGTACTTGATGTCATCGCCGTAAATATCGCTGACCACAGTTGCGGTTTGGCCGATACGCATATGCGCCAGCTGGGTCTCTTTGAAGTTCGCATCGACCCACAGATTGTTCGCCGGAACGACCGCCATCAGCGGCGTGGTGGTGCTAATCTGCGCCCCTGGCTGTACGGAACGACGGGAAACGTAGCCGGTCATCGGGCTGACGATTTTGGTACGTTGCAGGGCAAGCCATGCGTTACGCACTTCGGTCGCCGCCTGTTTCACCGCCGGCTGGTTTTCCAGAGAAGTACCCAGCACCATCGCCTGATTAGCGTTGTACTGTTGGATCGCCACGTCCAGCTGCGCCTGTGCGCTGGCCACCGCATCGCGGGCGTGCTGCAACTCTTCACGGCCAATCAGGTTGGCGGTGCCGAGAGGAACACGACGATTGAGGTCGCTCTGCGCCTGAGCCAGCGCCGTTTTCTGCACGTCGATATTGGCCTGAAGCTGCTTGCTGTTGATCATCAGCTGGCGGGTCTGGCGAACGCTGGAGGCCAGAGCCGTCTGTGCTTTTTCAAAAGCCTGTTGGGCGTCGGTTGGATCGAGCGTGACCAGCACATCGCCTTTTTTCACAAAGTCGGTGTTATCAGCCCAGACTTTCGTCACGCTGCCTGACACCTGGGCCATGATTTGAACCTGATTCCCTGCCACGTATGCATCGTCTGTCTCTTCAACATGACGCAAGACTAAAAACCAATAGATCCCATATGCCACGGCAATAATAATAAAGAGCAAGGTCAGCAGAATAAGGGCGCTCTTACGTTTGCCCTTTTTGTTGACCGGTTGCTGCGGGGGGGTGTTCTCCGCATTTGCGCTCATTGTTGTTCTCCACGATCTTTTTATTTTCACATCGGCTGAGCCGACCTGTTGTCAGAAAGGCCAGCAGTTTCACGTGCTGGCCTGTCAGTTTTTCTTTTTAGCAATCTGGAATGTTGAGCGGATCGTCGCGTTAGCGCAGCGCCTCAAGGATGACGCCATCTTCATCCATCTGGTCCAGACGGGTGAGCAGCTTGCGAGTAATATGCTCAAGCTGGTCGCGCTCGGCGGTGCTGAGGGCAGACCAGAGCTGGTGCAGGCAGTTGTGCTGCGGTGGCAGCACTTCGCGCAAGAATTCGTGACCTTTCTCGGTCAGTTGCAGATGCAGGCAGCGGCGATCGTTATCGCTTTCACGGCGTTCAATCCAGCCGCGCTTTTCCAGTTCATCCGCGATACGGGTTGCATTGGTACGGGATGACCCCAGCGCACAGCTCAGTTCCGATGGCTGAATGCTGTGATTTTCCTGAGACTCCAGCGTAATCAACGCCATAAACAACGTCTCGTTAATCCCTTGCGCTTTCAGCATCTTGTTACGATTTTCCAGCAGCTTACCCTGCATGTGCATGCACAGGCGGGTCAGCAGAATTTCCTGATACGGGAAGTCCTCATGACGACTGGCGCGGAACTTAAGCATTTGTTCAATGGGCGTAAACGAACTATCCATTTTGGGCATAACCTCATTAATTACAGCCGATATAGTAACGACAGTGACAAATAATGTAAATGAATTATTTGTGCGGTTATATCCGCCAAACGTATGTCACCATCAGAAAGCGCCGGGTAAATCCGTGACCCGGTGAGCACAGAGAGTGTGGGGTGTGTACCCGCGAAAGAGGGGATGTGAGGACAGGGGTCTGAACTATTCATGCCGGTAGTAAATATGTCACCCACAGTAAAATTTCTGGGATAAATGATTGCTGTTACCTTAACAGATGCAGGCCCCCTTTACACCCCAGGGGACCCAAAGCAATGTAAAACTTAGTGAATTGCTTCCTGACGGTGATAGCCGCGCCACCATACCAGCAGATTTATCGCCGCGACGATGGCGCCGATGGCGCACACGCCCGTCCAGCCCGCATGCTGCCAGGCGGAGGCTGAGATGAGCGAGCCCGCCGCGCCGCCGATAAAGTAGCTGGTCATGTACCCGGCCGTCAGACGGTTACGGGCGTCCGGCTTCATGCGGTAAATCACGGTCTGGTTGGTGATGTGTACGCCCTGCACGGTGAGGTCTAGCACCAGAATACCGACAATCAGCGCCAGCACGGAGACGTGTCCGTACCAGATGGCCGCCCAGGAGAGCAGGAGTAAAACCAGCCCTGCGGAGGTGGTCATATGAGATTTACCTTTATCGGCCAGCCCACCCGCCGGGCGCGCGCCCAGTGCGCCAGCCGCGCCTGCCAGCCCGAACAGGCCAATCACGCCTTCTGAGTAGTTAAACGGTGGTGCGGCGAGCAGAAACGCCATCGACGTCCATAAGATGCTGAAGTTGGCGAAGGTGAGACACCCCAGAATGGCGCGCGTGCGCAGGAGTTTATCCCGGGTGAAGAGGCTGAAAACGGAGGCGAGGAGCTGCGGATAGTTCAGGTGATTTTCCTGCTTCACCTTTGGCAGGCCGCGCCACAGGGCCAGCGCCATGATAAGCATCAGCACGCTCGCCACCCAGTAAACGGTGCGCCAGCCGCCGAGGCTCGCCAGCAGCCCGGCAACGGTTCGCGCCAGCAGGATGCCCAGCAGCAGGCCGCTCATGATAGTACCGACCACTTTGCCGCGTTTTTCCGGGGAAGCCAGCGTCGCGGCGAGGGGAACCAGAATTTGCGCCACCACCGAGAACAGCCCCGTCAGCGCGGTGCCGATAATCATCATCGTTAACGACTGGCTGCTGGCGGTGATCAACATTCCGCCCGCCGCCAGCAGCGTCATGGAGACGATAAGCATCCGGCGCTCAAACATATCGCCTAATGGCACCAGGAACAGCAGCCCGGCCGCATAGCCGAGCTGTGCTGCGGTGACAATAAAGCCGGCGGAGCTGGCTGAAAGATCGAAGGCGCGTGCGATGGTGTCGAGCAGTGGTTGTGCGTAATAGTTGCTGGCGACGGCCAGACCCGTTGCCACGGACATTAAAAGGATGAGTGCGGGGCTAAGCCCTTGAGTTGTTTTTGTCATTAGTTTCAGGAATCGTGAGTTAAGTGATTATTTTTCCGGAAACATAATAACCAATGATGGTGAATGTTGGGGAATTGTTATGTGTGTGTTTGTGCGGTTAAGCCCCTCACCCTAACCCTCTCCCGAAGGGAGAGGGAACGCTAACACCCTCTCCCTTCGGGAGAGGGCTGGGGTGAGGGGAAAGTACTTTACTTCTGCGCCTCAAGCGCCTCTTTCACCCAGCCATCGAACTGCTGCTGGTGGGCTTTGATCCAGCCATCCACGTGGCCTTTGATATCTGCTTCGGATGATTTACCCGCGTGCATCATCGCGTTCTGGGCGTTAATGTCAGCCAGCGGCAGTTTCATCACCGAGAACAGCTTCGCCGCCGCCGGGTTTTTCTCGGCCCAGGCTTTGTTCGCCACGATATGCATAGTATTCACCGGGAAGCCATAGTTCATGCCGTTTGGCAGTTTGGTGTCGATATCTTTCTGCTCGCCCGGCAGGGAAGAGAAGGGCACCTGCAACCACACCACGTCTTTGCCCGGCTTCAGCACGTCGCTCACCCAGTACGGCGTCCAGGTGTAGTAGATCACCGGCTTGCCTTCTTTAAAGCGGGCGATGGTGTCGGCCATCATCGCAGAGTAATTGCCGTGGCTCACGTCGACGGTCTTCGCCAGATCGAAGGCTTTATTCTGGTGGTTAATCACCGCTTCACAGCCCCAGCCCGGCGAGCAGCCCATCATGTCGGCTTTGCCGTCACCGTTGGTATCAAACAGTTTTGCGATCTTCGGATCTTTCAGCTGTTCAATATTGGTGATGTGATACTTATCGGCGGTTTTCTTGTCGATCAGATATCCCTGCGCAGCGCCGGTCACAAAGGTGCCTTCGCGGTAGAATTTCTTGTCACCGCCTGCGGCGGCATACATATCGTCGTGCAGCGGCTGCCAGTTCACGGCGGTAAAGGTGGCATCGCCGGAGGCAATAGAGGTATAGCCCACGTTGTAATCCACTTCGCTGGCGGTATTCACCGTATAGCCCAGTTTCTCCAGCGCACGGCTGACAATCTGGGTCTGGAAGGACTCTTCCGAAATAGTGCTCTGCACCGGCTGCACGGTAATGCCTTTGCCCGGCAGGTCAGCGGCAACTGCGCTGGTGGAGACAAGGGTCGCAAACGCTGTGGCAAAAAGTACGTTATGTCGCATCGTTGTTCCTTATTTTGTGAATGGGCGGGTGAGTAACCCGACAGGGCCGGTGGTGTACCAGCGACGGTTGCCGCGACTGCGTGAATCACGACCGACAGCCTGGGTCAGGCGGTCAAGAATGATGGCGAGGATCACAATCCCGACGCCGCCGACGGTCGCCAGCCCCATATCGAGACGACCAATGCCGCGCAGTACCATCTGACCTAACCCGCCAACGGCAATCATTGAGGCGATCACCACCATCGACAGCGCCAGCATCAGCGTCTGGTTAACACCTGCCATAATGGTCGGCATCGCCAGCGGAAGCTGAACCTTAAACAGCATCTGACGCGGGCTGGCGCCGAACGAGCGCGATGCCTCTATCAGATCCGCAGGCACCTGGTTAATGCCCAGAATGGTCAGACGAATAATTGGCGGAAGGGCGAAGATAATGGTCACGACCACCCCCGGTACGTTACCGATGCCGAACAGCATCACGATAGGCACCAGGTAAACGAACGCTGGCGTGGTCTGCATCGCATCCAGCAGCGGGCGGATAATTTTCGCGGCCCGGGGGCTGCGCGCCAGCCAGATCCCCATCGGCAGGCCGATCACCACGCAGAACAGCAGGGCGGTCAGCACCAGCGCCAGGGTGATCATCGCCTGAGACCACGCGCCAATCGCGCCGATGGCAATCAGGGAGATCAGCGTGGCGATCCCCATACCCGCGCTGCCGAACTGCCATGCGATCAGCGAGAACAGGATAATCGCCACCGGCGCGGGCATGCCCAGCATCAGCTGCTGGAAGCCGTTCAGGATGTAATCCACCGGGATGCGGATCCCCTGGAACACCGGACGGAAGTGGGTAACGACCCAGTCGATCCCCTCCGTTACCCAGCTATCCAGCGGGATCAGCGTCTTGTGGAACGGATCCATAATATTGAAATGCTCTGGGGCAGGCGCTGGTGCGCTGTTGAGCCAGTCTGCCGCGCCGCCGCCATCGGCAGGCGCAGGCGTCGAA
Organism: Enterobacter sp. JJBC; assembly: GCF_036936505.1. Taxonomy (NCBI): domain Bacteria; kingdom Pseudomonadati; phylum Pseudomonadota; class Gammaproteobacteria; order Enterobacterales; family Enterobacteriaceae; genus Enterobacter; species Enterobacter sp. JJBC. Next base: position 3,701,811 of record NZ_CP136935.1, on the reverse strand, counting down.
CCCCACGCATCGGCAGATTGCGCCGCGCTGTCCGCTGCTTCAGTGGTGCCCCATGGGTTTGATTGATCAGCCATTGTTTGTCCCCTCGCGATCTAAAGCCTGTAGCAGCATCCGTTTTGAGATGATGCCAACGTACTGTTGTTCTTCACCGACGACCGGCACGGCGCACGGCGCCTGACCCACGTGAGAGAGCAACTCGCTGAGCGGCGTTTCGGCGTCCACGGCAAGCGGAGCGTCAATCAACGCCGCATCGATTCCCTGGTTTTCGCTCAGGGCGGTTTTCAGAGAGTCGATGGAGACCACGCCGACAAATTTATTGCCGCGTTCAACCAGATAACCGTATTCACGGTCTTCGTCCTGTAACAGCTTCAGCGCGGAGCGCGGGCCAAAACCTGGGGTTTTACGAATAATGCCGTTTGGTGTTCGACGGGCAATATCTTTCGCACTGAATACGTGGCTAATATCCACGCCGCGGAAGAAGGTGCGCACATAATCATTCGCCGGATTATTGAGAATTTCATCCGGTGTGCCGACCTGCACCACTTCACCATTTTGCATAATGGCGATACGGTCACCAATACGCATGGCTTCATCCAAATCGTGAGAAATAAAAACAATGGTGCGCTGATGTTTGGCCTGTAATTTTACCAGTTCATCCTGCATCTCGGTGCGAATTAAGGGATCGAGCGCCGAGAAGGCTTCGTCCATTAATAAAATGTCCGGATTAATCGCTAATGCGCGCGCTAATCCCACACGCTGACGCATACCGCCGGAGAGTTCATCCGGATACGCATGAGCATAATTTTCCAGCCCGACCTGACGCAGTGCATCAAGGGCTTTTTCCTGACGTTCCTGAGCGGGGATACCGGCTAACTCCATGCCAAAGGCGGTATTATCGAGTACCGTCATGTGCGGCATCAGTGCAAATGACTGAAACACCATCGCAATTTTCTTTCTGCGCACCTCGCGGAGTTCCGCGTCTGATATTCTGGCGATATCAACGCCGTCAATCAGCACCTGTCCGCGGGTGGGTTCAATCAGGCGATTGAGAAGGCGAACCATAGTGGATTTACCCGAACCGGATAATCCCATGATGACAAAAATCTCGCCTTCTTCAATGGCCAGACTGGCGTCTTTAACGCCAAGCGATAGCCCGGTTTTTTCCAGAATTTGCTCTTTCGAAAGGCCTTTCTCAATATATTTGAAAGCACGCTGCGGGTGCTCGCCAAATACTTTATAAAGATTTTTCACTTCTAATTTAATTGCCATGCAATAGAGAGTGTCCTGTTATTTGTTTATGTCGATATGATTACCATGGTAAATAGTTAACTGGCATTACCCTAACATACTCAGAATCTGAGACAACCCTGGGCCAGCCGAAGGCCAGAATTTTGCCGCAAGCGAAACGGCTGAATTTCCCATGAATAAAGGGCTGAGGGCGGTTTGAATTTTTCTCAATTTTTTGCTGCTGCATGGGGAAATTTCGCCTGAATCGGTGTGTTTCAGGCGAATATGACGGGGAAATTACAGTGTAGTACCTGGTGGAATATTTGGCTGGAAATAATGAAATGCAGAGTTAATTAATGAACGTTAATTCATTCATTAAAAATCCCAGTCCTCGTCTTGCGTCTCCACCGCTTTACCCATCACGTACGACGAGCCGGACCCGGAAAAGAAGTCGTGGTTTTCATCGGCGTTGGGCGACAGCGCCGCGAGGATCGCCGGGTTCACTTCCGCCATTTCCGGTGGGAATAACGCTTCGTAGCCCAGGTTCATCAGCGCCTTGTTGGCGTTGTAGCAGAGGAAGGCTTTTACGTCCTCTTCCCAGCCCGTTCCGGCGTACAGCTCCTCGGTATAACTCAGCTCGTTGTCATACAGATCCATCAGTAAATCGAGGGCACAACCTTTGAGTTCCTCGCGTTTTTCCGGGATGACTTTCTCCAGTCCTTTCTGGTACTTATAGCCGATGTAATACCCGTGTACCGCTTCATCGCGGATGATGAGGCGAATCAAATCGGCGGTGTTGGTGAGCTTGCCCCGGCTCGACCAGTACATAGGCAGCCAGAAGCCGGAATAGAAGAGGAAAGATTCCAGGAATACGCTGGCGATCTTCTTCTTCAGCGGCTCGTCGGCCCGGTAATATTCCAGCACCAGATCTGCCTTGCGCTGCAATGACGCGCTCTCTTCACTCCAGGCGTAGGCGGCGTCCACGTCCCTGGTCTGGCACAGAGTGGAGAAAATCGAGCTGTAAGAGCGGGCATGCACCGCCTCCATAAAGCTGATATTCGACATTACCGCCTCCTCGTGCGGGGTCAGCGCATCACTCATCAGCGCGGGCGCACCCACGGTATTCTGAATGGTGTCCAGCAGCGTCAGGCCGGTGAAGACGCGGATTGTCAGCTGCTGCTCGGCATGGCTCAGAGTTTGCCAGGCCGGAATATCGTTGGAGAGCGGCACCTTTTCCGGCAGCCAGAAGTTGCTGGTCAGGCGGTTCCATACCTCCAGGTCTTTATCATCCTGAATTTTGTTCCAGTTAACGGCGCTTACGCGTGACAGTTTCATCCATTCTCCTTACAGCGCGCAGGACACGCAGCCTTCAATTTCGGTGCCTTCCAGCGCGAGCTGGCGCAGGCGAATGTAGTACAGCGTTTTGATGCCTTTCTTCCAGGCGTAGATCTGCGCTTTGTTGATATCCCGCGTGGTGGCGGTGTCCGGGAAGAAGAGCGTCAGCGACAGCCCCTGATCCACATGTTTAGTCGCCTCGGCGTAGGTATCAATGATCTTTTCCGGGCCAATTTCATAGGCGTCCTGGTACAGAGCCAGATTCTCATTGGTCATAAACGGGGCAGGGTAGTAGACGCGCCCGGTTTTGCCTTCCTTACGGATTTCAATCTTCGACACGATGGGGTGGATGCTCGACGTGGCGTGATTGATATAGGAAATGGAGCCGGTTGGCGGCACCGCCTGAAGGTTCTGGTTATAAATGCCGTAGCGCATCACCTCTTCACGCAGCTGTTGCCACATCTCACGCGTCGGCAGGGTGATGCCAGCGCGGGCAAACAGCGCGCGTACTTTTTCGGTTTTCGGCTGCCAGTCGCCTTCCAGATACTGGCTGAAATACTCTCCGCTGGCGTAGCGGGACTGCTCAAAGCCTGCGAACCGCTGGTGGCGTTCGCGCGCCAGCATCATCGAGGTATGCACCGCATGCCAGGTGACGGTGTAGAAATAAAGGTTGGTGAAATCCAGCCCTTCGGGGCTGCCGTAGGCGATGCCCTCCCGCGCCAGATAGCCGTGCAGGTTCATCTGCCCAAGGCCGATGGCATGCGACGCGGCGTTGCCCGCTTCAATAGACGGTACGCTGCGGATGTGGCTCATGTCTGATACCGCCGTCAGTCCGCGAATGGCGGTCTCTACCGTGCGGCCAAAATCGGGAGAGTCCATGGTGTGGGCAATATTCAGCGACCCGAGGTTACAGGAGATATCCTTGCCCACGTCCGCGTAGTCGAGGTTCTCGTCGTAGCTGGACGCGCTGTTGACCTGCAAAATCTCCGAGCACAGATTGCTCATGTTGATGCGCCCGCCAATCGGGTTGGCGCGGTTCACCGTATCCTCGTACATGATGTACGGATAACCGGATTCAAACTGAATTTCAGCCAGCGTCTGGAAGAAATCCCGGGCGTTGATGGTTTTTTTACGAATGCGATCGTCGGCCACCAGCTCGTCGTACAGCTCGCTTATCGCCACGTCGCCAAAGGCTTTGCCGTAAATCCGCTCAACATCATACGGTGAGAAGAGCGCCATGTCGGCATTCTCTTTAGCCAGCTTAAACGTGATATCCGGGATCACCACGCCGAGCGACAGGGTTTTAATGCGGATCTTTTCATCGGCGTTTTCACGTTTGGTATCCAGAAAACGCAGAATGTCCGGGTGGTGCGCGTGCAGATAAACCGCACCCGCGCCCTGACGCGCGCCAAGCTGGTTGGCGTACGAAAAGGCATCTTCCAGCATCTTCATCACCGGGATGACGCCGGAGGACTGATTTTCGATGCGCTTAATCGGCGCGCCCGCTTCCCGCAGGTTCGAAAGCAGAAATGCCACACCGCCGCCGCGTTTCGAAAGCTGTAGCGCCGAATTTACCGCACGGCCAATCGACTCCATATTGTCTTCAATACGCAGCAGGAAGCAGGAGACCAGCTCGCCGCGCTGGGCTTTCCCGCAGTTAAGGAACGTTGGCGTGGCGGGCTGGAAGCGGCCGGAGAGGATCTCCTCCGTGAGACTTTCGGCCAGCACTTCATCGCCCTGCGCCAGCGTCAGCGCCACCATCACCACCCGATCTTCAAAGCTTTCTAAATAGCGTTTGCCGTCAAAGGTTTTCAGGGTGTAGCTGGTGTAATACTTCCACGCGCCGAGAAACGTCTGGAAGCGAAAACCGCTGGCGTGCGCCCGTTCAAACAATGCCACCACGAAGGCGCGGTCGTAGCGGGTCAGGACACGCTCTTCGTAATAACCCTCTTTTACCAGCCAGTCGAGACGTTCCTGCTGGCTGCCAAAAACGATGCTGTTCGGGCGCACATGAGCGGCAAAAAAGGCGTCCACCGCCTCACGATCTTTATCAAACTGAATGCGCCCCTCCCGGTCATAGAGGTTTAGCATGGCGTTTAATGCGTGGTAATCCGGCGTTGCCTGAATCACGCGCTCTGCGGTTGTCGTTGCCAAAATTCGTTCACTCCTTTACGCACGTTCTCTACGTCCTGCTGTGTCCCCATCAGTTCAAAACGATAGAGATACGGCACGCCGCATTTTTGAGAGATGACATCCCCGGCGCGGGCAAAGGCCTCGCCGAAGTTGCGATTGCCTGCGGCGATCACGCCGCGAATCAGCTGCCGGTTATGGGGATCGTTCAGAAAGCGGATCACCTGACGAGGCACAGCCCCTGCGGTGCCGCCACCGCCATAGCTGGGCACCACCAGAATGTAGGGTTCGTCTACCTGAATACGCTCCCGCTCGTTCAGCGGAATGCGTATCGCGGGCAGCCCGAGACGCTCCATAAACCGAAGCGTGTTTTCCGAGCTGCTGGACAAGTAGACCAGCGTGCTCATGCACTGACGCCCTGAGCGGCAAGGCGGTTGATCATGTCCGGACGGAAGCCAGACCAGCTGGTGTCGCCGGCAACCACAACCGGAAGCTGACGGAAACCCTGCGCCCGCAGGGTGTCTGCCGCGTCGGGCACCTGATCAATATTGACCATCTCAAATGCCACGCCGCGGCTCTCCATCGCCCGTTTCGTGGCGTGGCACTGAACACAATCGTTACGAGTGTAAATAATAATGCTCATGATTCGCATTTCCATTTAGAATGAGAGGACGGCGCGAGTAAACGCGTCATATTGTGTGTGTCTTACTAAAGGGAATACTAGATGTAGTTTATATAAGTTTCAACCACACAAGATATGGGAAATTCAGATTAATAAGGCCCCGATGATGAGCCTGGCGGGGCAGGGCGGGCTGTACGGTTTTTTCAGGTTGTCAGGTAAAGAAAAGCCCCGGCGCCTGAGGCTACCGGGGCTAAGAACGCGCGCTTACTTACGCAGACTAAGCAGGGCGCCGACAAAAATCCCGACCGCCGCGACCGTTCCCAGCGTACAAAGCGGTTTTTCACGTACGAAGGTGGTGGCGCAGCTGGCCATGTCGCAGGCCGCCTGAGTGGTACGTGAGCGGCCATTCATCCTTGCCCGCGTTTCACGCAGCAGAGACTGAGCCTTACGTTTCGCGGCATCTGCTTCGTCCTTCGCGTCAGAGCCCCAGGATTTCAATACGGCTTCCAGCGTGTCCGCTAATTGGCTGACATCGTTACGAATATCCTGTGTGTCGTCATTAATATCGTTTCGGTTCGGTCTGTTAAACATACGATCCTCCATAATTTGTGTTCCCGTTTAGTTTAGTCCAGAAATGTAATATCTGAAGCGAGTCACGGCTTATCGGGCAGTTTATGGAATATTCTGAAAGCCCTGCTAATGCTGAATACTGTAAGGTTGCCGGGCAGGAATGATAATGAGGAAAAGATATGTATTTACGACCCGATGAGGTGGCGCGCGTTCTTGAAAAAGAAGGGTTCACCATGGATGAGGTAACATCAAAAGCGTACGGATATCGCCGTGGTGAGAATTATGTTTACGTCAACCGTGAAGCAAGAATGGGGCGTACTGCTCTCATTATTCACCCGACACTCAAAGACAGAAGCCTGTCATTTGCTGAGCCCGCCTCGGATATTAAAACCTGCGATCATTATCAGCAATTTCCGCTCTATTTAGGCGGCGAGACGCATGAACATTATGGTATTCCGCACGGTTTCAGCTCGCGTATGGCGCTGGAGCGATTCCTGAAAGGGCTGTTTGGCGACGTACAATAACTCTGCGACTGGCATGAGCCAGTCGCCTTACCTTACGCTTTTGCCTGGCTATAAGGGCTGACTTTGAACAGGCGGCGGCAGTAGTCAAGAAAGTAACCGTACACCGCACCCATCAGCATGGATACCACGATATTTGAACTTACCGCAGCGGCGATTTGATGCCAGTCTGCGCCCACCGTCAGCAAAATAAACACATACACCGGGGACTGGAACGTCACGTAAGCCAGCACGTCCGCCAGGTTTTTTACCCAACCCGCCGGGCTAATACGCCGGGCTAAACGCATCACTGCATCGCGGTACAGGCCGTACGGCCAGGCGATCATGATATTCACCGGAATGGCCACCAGGCGCGACGAGAGAGATTGCTCAAAGGACATTCCCGACAGGAAAATTTCAATCAGCATATTCACGACGGAACAGTAAACGACCATCGCGAACGTATCCGCTACCGCATGGCGCAGGCGAGACTGCGGTGAGAACATGTCTGAACTCCTCGAACAGGACAAAAAAGTGGCGTTTTACCTGCGGCCTTTAGTGCTTTAGGTTGGTTTGTTTTGAGTGTATAGCGTATCTCTCTGGCTTTTAACTAACAAGTAGTGATTAATTTTTATTTACTGGCGCTTTAGCCATAAAATTCTCTAAAAATGTGCGTTTTTTGCGCGCTTCGTTATTTTCTCTCCTCGCGCCTATTTTAGTGAAATATATCAATGAATTAGATTATCTATGCGCGTGTGAAACCTTTGTTGTGTGGGATTTTGGAGGCGGTTTTTTGAACGGTTTAAAACAGGGTTTTTTGGCCTGGGTAAGGGCGGTATATTACGCTTTAAAACAGACATATATTTCAGGGTTATATTAACGGGATATTCTAAAACATTTACAATAATGTCAAAACGTCACAGTGGGTAGATATCAGAACCAAAATCAATTATTCTGTTGCCTGATTTATGTTATACACACGAAGAAAGGTTTTTCATTATTATGGCTTTAACGTTACAGAATCTTAATAATATTCGTACCCTCCGGGCGCTGGCACGTGAATTATCCATGGATGTTCTGGAAGAAGTGCTGGAAAAATTCCGGATTGTCACTGAAGAAAAACGCAGCGAGCAGGCTGAATTAGAGCGTCAACGCGCTGAACAGCAGGATAAAATTAATGCTCTGCTGGAACTGATGAAAGCTGACGGTATTTCTCCGAGCGATCTGTTAGGCAGTGACCTGGCGCAGGCGGGTCAGCCGACGAAAAAACGTAAAGCGCGTGCGGCGAAATATCGTTTTATTGACGCGAACGGTGAAGAAAAAACCTGGACCGGTCAGGGACGTACGCCAAAGCCAATTGCGACCGCACTGGCAAACGGTAAATCGCTGGACGATTTCCTGATCTGATGATTATTCGGGCGGTGTATTCCGCCCGATTATTGACTTAGCAGACGCCAAAGTCACCTTCTTCGGAGTACAGAACTACGTCCGCCGCTTTCAGGTGATATTTCTCGCTCTGCTCATCGCTGGCCTGCACGGCCACAATGTTTTCACCATTCACTTCGAGCACTTTCAGTTTCGGACCGCCCTGACGCGGTTGGACATAATCACCGACAGAAAACATAGCACCTCCTCATCATTGTCATGATCTTCACCATAGCCCACGTCCGGGACGGGGTACAGCCTAATCTTTCAGATACTCCTTATCAGGTACGTCGGTTCCACGGCATCACTTTCAGAAGTCGCGCCATACCGCAAAAACCTGTCACTCCGGCGAACAGCAGCCCGGCGCCCACAAAACCGCTCAGCAGGAAAAAACCGCTGGAGACGCTGTAACCCAACACCACGCCGCAGAGGATCAGCAGCCCGGCAGCGATCTGCACCTGACGCATCAGCGGAAGCGGCTGCGATCGATCTTCAACGGTCAGCAGCCCGGCCTGTTTCCAGCCCTGAATGCCTCCCTCAACCACACAGGCGTTCGCAGGGGATGCTGCCTGCGCCAGACGAGCAGCATTGTTTGAGGTTCGTGCGCCGGACTGACAGTGGAAAATCACCGTTTCTCCCGGCGCCGCGTTAAGCCCGCCGGGTAACGAATCCAGCGGAATGGAGTGCGCCGCCGGAATATGCTCGCGGGCATACTCGTCGGGGTCGCGAATATCGATAAGTTTGGCGCCTTCAGCAATAAGCGCGTTTGCCTGCTGCGGCGAAATAAGAGGAAGAGACATTATGTTTCCTTACGGTCAATTTCAGAACAGTAGAGCATTTAAGGCCGGGTTTAAGCCAGTGTAAAGAGGGTAAAGGCAGGTAAAAGCGCGAGAGATGAATGGCAGTTACCCTTAAACTGGCTACGCTTAGAGAAGTGTCTTTTATAATTTTCAATTGGTTAGCTTGCACGGAGTTATTTATGGGTTTTTGGCGCGTTCTTTTTACGATTATTCTCCCGCCGCTGGGCGTGCTGCTTGGCAAGGGGCTGGGCTGGGCGTTTATTCTGAATATCCTTCTGACCATCCTGGGCTACTTCCCCGGTCTTATCCACGCATTTTGGGTTCAGACGAAGAGCTAGGTACGCCACAGTAAGTCACTGTAGATCCGGGTCAGCACGCCTTCGGGGCCAAATTGCTGTTTTATCCAGCGCGTGACCTGACCGGTCGCCGCATGCTGCGTGGCGAGCAGCATGCGCGAATCCTGGCGCGGATTATTGATTCGCCGCGTTACCAGCAGCCCATCCTCCACCGCCTCACGCGTCATGTATTCCGGTAAAAATCCAATACCTTCCCCCAGGATCTGACACTGGCATTTCGTGTTGAAGTCCGGCACCAGAATCGCCTCCTGACCGTGAAGCAGCCAGCCCACCTTCTTATTGATGGTATGCGCGGTATCCTCGACCATGATATTGGGATACAGACGCAGCTGACTTTCGGAGATGGGCTCCGGGGCGAACGCCAGCGGATGCGTGGGCGCGATGGCAAATACCCAGCGGATCGCGCCTATCTCGGTATAATCAATGCCGCCGCCGTCCAGCAGCGTATCCGGCGCGCCAATGGCGATATTGGCCTGATTATTAATGATGGAATCCCAGACGCCGTTATACACCTCGGTCGTCACCGTGATCTGGCAGGTGGGAAACTGTTTTTTCAGCACCTGGAGCAAACGCGCGGTATGGCGTGGCGTATACAAAAGCTGATTTATGCAGATGCGCACCCGCGTCTCAATGCCCTGAGAAATGGTATCAATCCCGCGCTTGATGGCATGAAAGTCATTCAGCAGGTCGGTCGCTTTACGATAAAAATAAAAACCGGATTCGGTCAGCTCAATGCTGCGCGTGTTGCGTACAAACAGCACCACGTCCAGGCCGGTCTCCATGCGTTTGATGGTGTAACTGATGGCCGAGGTGGTTACGCCCAGCTCGGCAGCCGCTTTGCTAAAACTGCCAAAACGTGCCGCGGTGGTGAAGGCCAGCAAATTCTCTTCGGTAAAGATGGAATTCATATTATGGCTCCTGGTGACCATCAGTTTTGAACATATTTTAACACTGGCGTTACATCATAGTTGATGTTGGTCACAGTTCTGTATTTTTACGTAGGGCCGCGCTGTGTAAGGCTTTTTCAGCCATAAGGATAATGCAGCCTGAAGTGTGTAAAAGCGGTAAAACATAAGAAAAAGGTTGCACAGACGCACGTTTCTGCCGGACCGTTGAATTTAACTCAACAATGAATTGCGTGTCGATGAATGATTTTTAAGCGGATTCTTTTATGACCAGGCTGTTGCTATTCTCAGGCCATCAGAAGTGAAACATAGGGAGTCTGAATATGTCTGCAACTGCACTGGTTACAGAATTTCTGCTGGCGGCAGAAGAGGGCAATATCGACGCGCTAAAAGCCTGCCTGGAAAAAGGCGTGGATATTAACGTAACCAACCGCCAGAAAAGAACCGCCATTATTATTGCCAGCCTGAAAAAGCATTACGCCTGTGTGGAATTTTTAATTGCCGCCGGGGCGGATATTGATAAACAGGACCAGACCTGTTTTAACCCCTTCCTGATCAGCTGCCTGACCAATGATTTAACCCTGCTGCGCATTGTCCTTCCGGCGGATCCGGATCTCGACCGTCTGACGCGCTTTGGCGGCGTGGGCATTACCCCTGCCAGTGAAAAAGGGCACGTTGAAATCGTGCGTGAGCTGCTGGAAAAAACCGACATCAACGTCAACCACACCAATTTTGTCGGCTGGACGCCGTTGCTGGAGGCCATCGTATTAAACGACGGCGGCGCAAAGCAGCAGGAAATTGTGAAGCTGCTGCTGGATCACGGCGCGAACCCGCACATGACCGATAAATACGGCAAAACCCCGCTCGAACTGGCGCGGGAAAAAGGCTTCAACGCGATCGCAGACCTGCTGCTGGCGGCAGGCGCGTAGCGCATTCGGTCAGCCTTCCCCTGGCTGGCCGTTACTGAAAAAACGCATTGTTACCGACGTGCATTTAGCACGACGGCGGCCCCCTTTTATCTTAAACAGGTGAAAATAATGCCAACCAAAATCGTCATAAAAAAGAATACGTATTTCGATTCGGTTTCCTTAATGTCGGTTTCCACCAAAGCCAATAAATTGCCGGGCGTCGAGCAGGCGTTTGTGGCGATGGCGACGGAAATGAACAAAGGCGTATTAAAAAACCTCGGGCTATTAACGCCGGAATTAGCGGACGCGAAAAATGGCGACCTGATGATCGTGATTAAAGGCGACGCGGCAAATGATGAAACCCTGGCCGCCATTGAAGCGCTGTTCACGCGTAAAGAGCGCACGGGCTCCCATGAAGCACGCTACGCGTCGATTGCCAGCGCCAAAACCCATCGTCCGGACAGCAACCTGGCGGTGATTTCCGTCAACGGCACCTTCGCCGCCCGGGAAGCGCGTCAGGCGCTGGAAAACAATCTTAACGTGATGCTGTTCTCCGATAACGTATCGCTCGACGACGAGCTGGCGCTGAAGCAGCTGGCGCATGAAAAGGGTCTGCTGATGATGGGGCCAGACTGCGGCACCGCCATTATCAACGGCGCGGGGCTGTGCTTCGCCAACGCGGTGCGTCGCGGGCCGATTGGCATCGTTGGCGCCTCCGGTACCGGCAGCCAGGAGCTGAGCGTGCGCATTCATGAGTTCGGCGGCGGCGTGTCGCAGTTAATCGGCACCGGCGGACGCGATCTTAGCGAGAAGATCGGCGGCCTGATGATGCTCGACGCCATCGACATGCTGGAGGCGGACGACGCGACTCGGGTGATAGCGCTCATCTCCAAACCGCCAGCACCCGCGGTGGCTGAGAAGGTGCTGGCCCGGGCACGCGCCTGCCGCAAGCCTGTAGTTGTGTGCTTCCTGGGCCGCAACGAACCGCCTGCCGATGAAGACGGTTTGCAGTTTGCTCGTGGCACCAAAGAGGCGGCCCTGAAAGCGGTGCTGCTTACCGGCATTAAAAAAGACGACCTGGATTTACATCCGCTCAACTGGCCGCTGATCGAAGAGGTACGCACCCGCCTGACGTCGCAGCAGAAATACATTCGCGGCCTGTTCTGCGGCGGCACCCTGTGCGACGAAGCGATGTTTGCCGCGCTGGAGAAGTTTGACGATGTTTACAGCAACATCCAGCCGGACCCGGCCAGGCGTCTGAAAGATATCAGCGTTAGCCAGGCCCACACCTTCCTTGATTTCGGTGACGATGATTTCACCAACGGCAAGCCACACCCAATGATCGACCCGACCAACCGCATCAGCCGCCTGCTACAGGAGGCGCGCGATCCGCAGGTGGGCGTCATCGTGATGGACTTCGTGCTGGGCTTTGGCGCGCACGACGATCCGGTGGGGGTGATGATCGAGGCGATCAAAGAGGCACAGGCGATCGCGAACGCCGACAACCGTCCGCTGGAAATTCTCGGCTACGTGCTCGGCACCGATCAGGATCCGCAGTCGCTGGCGCAGCAGTGCCAGCTGCTGACCGACGCAGGCGTCATCTGGGCCAGCAGCAGCACCAACACCGGATTACTGGCACGCGAATTTGTCTGCAAAGGGGAGAAAGCATAATGACCACTTTATTCAACCAGCCGCTAAACGTCATTAACGTCGGCATTGCGATGTTCAGCGACGACCTCAAAAAGCAGCACGTTCCCGTGACCCAGCTCGACTGGACGCCGCCGGGGCAGGGCAATATGCAGGTTGTTAAAGCGCTCGACCAGCTGGCGGAAAAACCGCTGGCGGAGAAAATTGCCGCCGCGAACAAAATTGCCCTGGAGCGGATTATTCAGTCCCATCCGGTGCTGGTGGGCTATGACCAGGCCATCAACGTGGTGCCGGGCATGACCCGCACGACCATTCTGCACGCCGGTCCGCCAGTTACCTGGGAAAACATGTGCGGTGCGATGAAAGGCGCGGTTACCGGCGCGCTGGTGTTTGAAGGGCTGGCGACGGATCTGGACGATGCGGCAAGGATCGCCGCCTCCGGAGATATTACGTTCTCGCCTTGCCACGAGCATGACTGCGTGGGCTCGATGGCGGGCGTCACCTCCGCGTCGATGTTTATGCACATCGTTGAGAACAAAACTTATGGCAACCGCGCCTTCACCAACCTCAGCGAGCAGATGGCGAAGATCCTGCGCATGGGGGCTAACGACCAGAGCGTGATCGAGCGCCTGAACTGGATGCGCGACGTGCTCGGCCCGATGCTGCGCGACGCGATGAAGATTATCGGCGAAATCGACCTGCGCCTGATGCTGGCCCAGGCGCTGCACATGGGCGACGAGTGCCACAACCGCAACAACGCGGGCACCACGCTGCTTATTCAGGCGCTGACGCCGGGGCTGATCCAGGCGGGCTATCCGGTGGCGCAGCAGCGTGAAGTGTTCGAGTTTGTCGCCAGCAGCGACTACTTCTCCGGTCCGACGTGGATGGCGATGTGTAAGGCCGCGCTGGATGCCGCCCACGGCATTGAGTACAGCACCGTCGTCACCACCATGGCGCGCAACGGCTACGAGTTCGGCCTGCGCGTTTCCGGCCTGCCGGGGCAGTGGTTTACCGGCCCGGCGCAGCAGGTGATCGGCCCGATGTTCGCGGGCTATAAGCCGGAAGACTCCGGGCTGGATATCGGCGACAGCGCGATTACCGAAACCTACGGCATCGGCGGCTTTGCGATGGCGACGGCCCCGGCCATCGTTGCGCTGGTGGGCGGCACGGTGGAGGAAGCCATCGATTTTTCTCGCCAGATGCGCGAAATCACCCTCGGCGAAAACCCGAACGTCACCATTCCGCTGCTCTCCTTTATGGGCATCCCGACCGCCATCGACATCATGAAGGTCGCGGGCAGCGGCATTCTGCCGGTCATTAATACCGCCATTGCCCACAAGGACGCCGGGATCGGCATGATTGGGGCGGGCATCGTTCACCCGCCGTTTAGCTGTTTTGAAAAGGCGCTGTTAACCTTCCGCGATCGCTACTTTTTATAAGGCATGCATCCATGAAAAACATGAAACTGGAGTGGAAAAGAGGTGACTGGGCAGCTTATTTCGGGTTGATGACCAACAACCTGACCAATTTGCTGACCATGATGGGGCTGCTCATTTTTGTCGTCGGCATCCCGAAGGAGATTGTTTATGGACGCATCGCGCCAGCCTTCGGGCTGGCGGTGCTGGTGGCGAGTCTTTGCTATACGTGGTTTGGCCTGCAAATGGCGCGCGCTACCGGACGAACGGACGTCACCGCGTTGCCGTCCGGCCCGAGCGCGCCGTCGATTTTTACCGTGACCTTCCTGGTCTTAATGCCGGTTTACCAGCAAACTGGCGATGCGGATTTCGCGATTCAGATTGGCCTGGTGTGGTGCTTTGTGGAAGCGATGATCCTCGCGGGCGGTTCCTTCCTGGGGGAAACCATCCGCAAGATGATCCCGCGTACCGTGCTGCTGTCGTGCCTGTCCGGTCTTGGCCTGCTGCTGCTGGCGATGAACCCGATGTTGCAGGCGTTCGAAGCGCCGACCGTGTCGTTTATCGTCCTGCTGCTGATCTTCATTAACTGGTTCGGTAAAAAGCCGATTTTCGCCCGTATCCCGACCGGCCTGCTGTTGTTAATTGCCGGTACTCTACTTGCGTGGATCTCCGGCCTGCAAAGCCCGGATGCCATTAAAGCGTCCATGTCATCCTTCGGCTTTAACCCGCCGGAAGTGCACGTGGACAGCTTCATGCAGGGGCTGCCGCACGCGCTGCCGTATCTGGCGTCCGCCGTACCGCTGGGGCTGGCGAACTACATCTTTGACCTGGAGAACATCGAAAGCGCCCACGCGGCGGGGGATGAATACCCGACCCGCAAGGTAATGCTGGCGAACGGTCTGGCCTCGATGCTCGGCTGCCTGATGGGCAATCCGTTCCCGGTCACGGTCTACGTCGGCCATCCTGGCTGGAAAGCGATGGGCGCCAGCATCGGCTACACCCTGGCGTCCGGCGTGACCATGTTCATCGTGCCGCTGTTCGGGCTGGGGGCCTTTATGCTCGCCATCATACCGATGACCGCCATCGTGCCGATTCTGGTGTTTATCGGCGTCGTCACCGCCAACCAGGTGGTGAGGGAAACCCCGAAAGTGGAGGTGCCCGTCATCTTCATCTGCCTGTTCCCGTGGATCGCCAACTGGGCGCTGACCATGATGAACAGCGTGATGAGCGCCGCGGGGACCAGCGCGGCGAAAATCGGCACCGACGTGCTGCACAGCAAGGGGATCTACTACGAAGGCTTGATGCATCTCGGCAACGGCGCGCCGCTCGCCAGCATGCTCTGGGGCTGTATCGCCATCTTCGCCATTATCAACAAACCGCTGCGCGGGGCCGTCGCCGCCGCAGGAGGCGCGCTGCTGGCGCTGTTTGGCGTGATCCACGCCCCGGTGGTGGGCTTTGCCGAGGGCAGTTCCCTGATGTTTGTCACGGCCTACCTGATGATGGGCGGGATGTTTGTGGTGAAGCATGTGCTGGATACCTCTGTTAATCCCCCTCTCCCTGTGGGAGAGGGCCGGGGTGAGGGCACCAGAACGCACCTTCTAAAGGAAACAAAATGAAAGAGCTTATGGTCGTCGCCATCGGCGGCAACAGCATTATCAAAGACAACGCCAGCCAGTCGATTGAGCATCAGGCGCAGGCGGTCAAAGCGGTGGCTGAGTCGGTGCTCGAAATGCTGGCCTCGGACTATGACATCGTGCTCACCCATGGCAATGGCCCGCAGGTGGGGCTGGATCTGCGCCGCGCCGAAATCGCCCACGAGCGGGAAGGGCTGCCGCTGACCCCGCTGGCAAACTGCGTGGCGGATACCCAGGGCGGCATCGGCTACCTGATCCAGCAGGCGCTCAACAACCGCCTGGCGGCGCGTGGCGAGCAAAAGGCGGTCACGGTCGTCACCCAGGTGGAGGTGGATAAAAACGATCCCGGCTTTACGCACCCGACAAAACCGATCGGCGCGTTCTTCAGCGAGGCGCAGCGCGACGAGCTACAGCTCGCGCACCCGGACTGGCATTTTGTCGAGGATTCAGGCCGGGGCTATCGCCGCGTGGTGGCCTCGCCCCAGCCGCGGCGCATCGTCGAGGCGGATGCGATTAAGGCGCTAACGCAGAAAGGTTTTGTGGTCATCGGCGCGGGCGGTGGAGGCATTCCCGTGGTGCGCAGTGAACAGGGCGATTACCAGAGCGTGGATGCGGTTATCGATAAAGATCTCTCCACCGCGCTGCTGGCGCGCGAGATCCGCGCTGACGTGCTGGTGATCACCACCGGCGTGGAGAAAGTGTGCGTGAACTTCGGCAAGCCGAACCAGCAGGCGCTGGATACCGTCAACGTGGCGCAGATGAAGCGCTACATGGATGAAGGCCACTTCCCGGCGGGCAGCATGTTGCCAAAAATCGTCGCTTCGCTGGAATTTTTACGCCATGGCGGCAGGCGCGTAATCATCACCTCGCCGGACTGCCTGCCCGCAGCGCTGCGCGGTGAAACGGGTACCCATATTATTAATGAAGGAAGATAAGATGAGTGAGAATAAAAGCCGCCGCGAGTTTATCAGCCAGAGCGGCAAAATGGTTACTGCCTGCGCGCTGTTTGGCGCCACGGGTTCCGTCGCGTATGCTGCCGATTCTGTAAAGGCAACCTGCGAGACGGGTAAACCGATGAACATCACCGCAAAACATTACTATCTCGACAACGTGCTGCTGGAAGCCGGGTTTAACTACGACGGCAGCGTGGCGACAAGCACCCGCACCGAGCTGAAAACGCTGGAGATCAAAGACGGGAAAATCGTCGCCCTGCGCGATAACGGCAGCCACGCCGACGCGACCCTGCCGCACTACGACGCGGGTAAAAAGCTGATGCTTCCGGCGATGCGCGACATGCACATTCACCTGGATAAAACCTTCTACGGCGGCCCGTGGCGCTCCCTGAACCGTCCGGCGGGCACCACCATTCAGGACATGATCCGCCTGGAGCAGAAGCTGCTGCCGGAGTTACAGCCCTACACGCAAGAACGCGCCGAAAAGCTGATCGACCTGATCCAGTCCAAAGGGTCCACCATCGCCCGCAGCCACTGCAACATAGAGCCGGTTTCCGGCCTGAAAAACCTGGAAAATTTGCAGGCGGTACTGGCGCGCCGGGGCGCAGGCTTTGACTGCGAAATCGTTGCCTTCCCGCAGCACGGCCTGCTGCTGTCGAATTCTGAAAAGCTGATGCGCGAGGCGATGCAGGCGGGGGCGCATTATGTGGGCGGGCTGGACCCAACCAGCGTCGACGGCGCGATGGAGAAATCGCTAGATACCATGTTCCAGATTGCGCTGGATTACGACAAAGGGGTGGATATTCACCTGCATGAAACCAGCCCGGCGGGCGTGGCGGCGGTGAACTACATGGTAGAAACCGTGGAGAAAACGCCGGCGCTGAAGGGGAAGCTGACCATCAGCCACGCCTTCGCGCTGGCCACGCTTAACGAACAGCAGGTGGATGAGATCGCCACCCGCATGGCGGCACAGCAGGTAACCATCGCCTCGACCGTGCCGATTGGCACCCTGCACATGCCGCTGAAGCAGTTACGTGATAAAGGCGTGTTTGTCATGACCGGTACCGACAGCGTGATCGACCACTGGTCGCCGTACGGTCTGGGGGACATGCTGGAGAAAGCCAACCTCTACGCCCAGCTCTATATTCGCCCGAACGAGCAGACGCTTTCGCGGGCGCTGGGCATCGCCACCGGCGACGTGCTGCCGCTGAACGACAAAGGTGAGCGCGTGTGGCCTAAAGCGCAGGACGACGCCAGCTTTGTGCTGGTTGACGCCTCCTGTTCCGCCGAGGCGGTGGCGCGCATTTCTCCGCGCACCGCGACGTTCCACAAGGGGAATCTGGTCTGGGGCACGGTCGCCTGACGCCACGTTGGGGTATCGCTACAGGTGATACCCCGACAATCGCAACTCACGGTCAATCCACTCGACGAACTGCTGGATCTTCCACGCGCGTTCGTTCATGTGCGGCATCACCAGATGGTGCGCGTTGATGGCGATACCCATTTCATCAGGCAGCACCTGCACCAGCGAGCCATCCTTCAGGTGATCGGTAGCCATCATTTTGCTCTCCAGAATAAACCCAAGCCCCATGCGCGCCGCTTCAAAGCTCATGTAGGAGCGGTCGAAGCTGAGGCTGAAATTAAGCCAGGGCCTGTCGATATTGTGCCAGGCGAACCATTTCTCCCAGTTCACCAGAGTGCTGGTGGACGAGATAAGCGACTGTTGCAGCAGATCGGCGGGCGTGCTGATGGGATGCTCTTCTGCATAGTCCGGCGAGGCCAATACCACCAGCGTGTCGTTTTTAATGGTCATCACCCGGTAGGCGTCCCAGTCCGGAATACCGTGACGGATATCAATGTCGATATTATCTCTGGCGAACTGTAGGTTCTCATAGGAGCAGGTGAGATTGATGGTGATATCAGGATATTCGGCGCGGAATCTGCCCAGACGGCGCAACAGCCAGGACAGCCCGAAGGTGGGGGAAGAGTGCACGCGAAGCACAGCATTGTCTTTTTCTTTCACGATTTGATCGGTGGCGCGCCCGATGGCGCTCATCGCCGCCGAGACCTCCCGCAGATATTGTTCTCCCGTCGGGGTGAGTTGAACCCCTTTGCCGCTGCGGATAAATAATTTCTTGCCCAGCCACGATTCCAGCGACGCGATCTGGTGGCTTACCGCCGAAGGCGTGACGTTGAGCTGTTCCGCCGCCTGATGGATGCTCAGGGCGTTAGCAACGGCGATAAACGCCTGCAAATTTCTGAGCGAGGGCAGCGATAACGTCTGGCGATCCTGCGCGGACATGGCCTACTCCTTACACGATAATTGATAAAAAACATAACATTGAGACTGCGAGCGGGCAATTTTATCCCGATGTTATTTTTTTGAGCTCTATCGCGAATCAAATTTATCTCAGCAATAAATGAGCTTTATTGAATGGCGTTTCATGGGTGAGCCGATATATTGACGTTGAACGCAATAATAAAACGACTCACGGTGTTCGAATAATGAGGTAAGTTATGTCTCGTATAGAACAAGCTGTCCCCTACATAAAGACTAAAAAAACCAATTACCGTTTCGTTGTGCTGGCATTAATTTTTATTGTTTATGCCATTAACTATGCTGACCGAACAAATATTGGTGCAGTACTGCCGTTTATCATTGACGAATTTCATATCAATAATTTCGAAGCCGGTGCCATCGCCAGCATGTTTTTTTTGGGATACGCCCTGAGCCAAATTCCTGCGGGCTTTTTTATTGCCAAAAAGGGAATTCGCGGCATGGTGGCACTGTCGATATTCGGCTTCTCTGCCTTTACCTGGCTGATGGGCACCGCAACCTCGGTTCTGGGCCTGAAGTGTATCCGCCTGGGGCTGGGGTTAACAGAGGGGCCGTGCCCGGTCGGGCTGGCCTCCACCATCAATAACTGGTTTCCGCCAAAGGAGAAGGCCACGGCCACGGGCGTCTACATCGCCGCCACCATGTTCGCGCCCATCCTCGTGCCGCCGCTGGCAGTGTGGATCGCCATGACCTGGGGCTGGCGCTGGGTCTTCTTCTCCTTTGCGATCCCCGGTCTGGTCATTGCCGTCCTGTGGTATCTGCTGGTACGCACCAGGCCGTCCGAGAGCGCATTCGTCTCGAAAGCGGAGCTGGAGACCATTACCGCCGGTCAGGAGACCCCGGACGCCAGACGGGAAAATATCGTGATTTCACCAGGCTTTGCACGCCTCGATCGGCTGATCCGCGTGCGGGAATTAGCCCCGGTAAGCACGGTGAAAGGGCTGTTTACCTCGAAGAATATTCTCGGCGACTGCCTGGCCTATTTTATGATGGTCAGCGTGCTGTACGGACTGTTGACGTGGATCCCGCTCTATCTGGTGAAAGAGAAAGGCTTTACGTTTATGAGCATGGGGCTGGTCGCCAGCATGCCGTGCATCGGTGGATTTATCGGTGCGATTTTTGGCGGCTACGTCTCCGACAAACTGCTCGGCCGCCGACGTAAACCGACCATGATGTTTACAGCCATCAGCACCGTTTTAATGATGGTTATTATGCTGAATATTCCGCAAAGCACCGTCGCGGTTTGCGTCGGGTTATTTTTTGTCGGCCTCTGTCTGAATATCGGCTGGCCCGCTTTTACGGCTTATGGAATGGCTGTTGCGGACAGTAAAACCTATCCGATTGCCGCGTCCATTATCAATAGCGGCGGTAATCTCGGCGGATTTGTTTCCCCGATGCTGGCAGGTTATCTGCTGGATAAAACAGGTAGTTTTAATTCCGTGTTTATTTATTTCGGTATTTGCGCAGCCATTGGCTTAATAATGATTATGCTGCTGGAAGAGCCGAAATAAAACATTAAATCTCTCTTGTCCTAATGGAGTAAATGTATGCTACTGAAAAATAAAGTCGCCGTTATTACCGGCGCGGCTTCCGTACGCGGTTTGGGTTTCGCTACGGCGAAATTATATGCTGAACAGGGTGCGAAAGTGGTGATTATCGATTTAAACGCTGAAGCCAGCCGGGCTGCCGCCGCGAGCCTTGGCGACGAACATCTGGGCCTTGCGGCGAACGTCAGCAATGAATTACAGGTTAATGCCGCCATTGAGCAGGTGCTGGGGAAATACGGGCGCATCGATATTCTGGTGAATAACGCCGGCATAACTCAGCCGATCAAGCTGATGGATATCAAACGCGAAAATTACGATGCGGTGCTTGACGTCAGCCTGCGCGGCACGCTGCTAATGTCCCAGGCGGTTATTCCCACTATGCGCGCGCAAAAGTCGGGCAGCATCGTCTGCATTTCATCGGTATCGGCCCAGCGCGGCGGCGGCATCTTTGGCGGCCCACACTACAGCGCTGCAAAAGCGGGTGTGCTGGGGCTGGCAAAAGCCATGGCGCGTGAGCTGGGGCCCGACAATGTGCGCGTAAACTGCATCACGCCGGGTCTTATCCAGACGGACATTACCGCAGGCAAGCTGAGCGATGAGATGAAAACGTCCATTCTGGCGGGCATTCCGCTTAACCGCCTCGGAGACGCGCAGGATATTGCCCGCGCCGCGCTGTTCCTCGGCAGCGACCTCTCTTCTTACTCCACCGGTATCACGCTCGACGTGAACGGCGGGATGCTGATCCATTAAGGAGATACGACGATGACGGATACCACAGTTCAACAGGTTGCCGCCGCGGCCTGGCGCATTCGCCGCTACGCGCTGCGCATGGGCGAAGTGCAGGGGCAGGGCTACATCGGGCAGGCGCTGGGCTATGCCGATGTGCTGGCCACCGCGTTTGCCCACGGGATGAACCTTAAGCCGGGCGAGCCGGAGTGGGAGGGGCGTGACCGTTTTTTGCTCTCTCACGGCCACTACGCCATTGCCTGTTACGCCGCCCTGATTGAAGCGGGGATCGTTCCTGAAGAGGAGCTGGAGACCTACGGCGCGGACGACAGCCGCCTGCCGATGTCCGGCATGGCAACCTACACGCCGGGCATGGAGATCTCCGGCGGTTCGCTGGGGCAGGGCTTAAGCATTGGCGTTGGCATGGCGCTGGGGCTGAAGCGCAAGCAGAGCGCGGCATGGGTCGTTAACTCCATGTCGGACGGCGAGCTGGACGAAGGGTCAACCTGGGAAGCTGCGATGTCGGCGGCACATCACGGCCTGTCGAACCTGATCGTGCTGGTGGACATTAACCGCCAGCAGGCGGATGGCAACTCGCACGCGATCCTCGGCTTTGAGCCGCTGGAAGATAAATGGACCTCCTTCGGCTGGTACGTGCAGCGCGTCAACGGCAACGATGTCCCTTCACTGGTAACGGCGTTTGATAACGCCAAACGCTACCCGGAAAACCAGCCGCGCGTCATTTTGTGCGACACGCTGATGGGCAAGGGCGTGCCGTTCCTCGAAAAGCGTGACAAGAACCATTTTATTCGCGTGGATGCTGACGAGTGGCAAAAGGCACTCGCTGTGCTGGATGCCAACAAACCTGAAGGAGTGCTGTAATGAGCCAGACCACGGAGAAAAAACCGCGTTTAACCACGTCGGCGATGATTGCCTCTATCGCGGAAGAGGGCCAGGAGACGCGAGCCGCACCGTTCGGCCACGCGCTGGTGAAGCTGGCGGAACAGCGACCGGAGGTCGTAGGCATGACTGCGGATCTGTCGAAGTACACCGATCTGCATATTTTCGCTCAGGCCTACCCGGAACGCTTCTTTCAGATGGGCATGGCCGAGCAGTTGTTAATGGGGGCCGCGGGCGGCATGGCGAAAGAGGGTTTTATTCCTTTCGCCACCACCTATGCCGTCTTCGCTACCCGCCGCGCCTACGACTTTATCCATCAGGTGATTGCTGAAGAGCACCTGAACGTGAAGATCTGTGCGGCGCTGCCGGGGCTAACCACCGGTTACGGGCCGAGCCACCAGGCGACGGAAGATATTGCGATTATGCGCGGTATTCCGGGCATGACGATTATCGATCCCTGTGACGCAATCGACACGGAACAGGCGGTGCCGGCGATGGCAGCGCACGATGGCCCTGTCTATATGCGCCTGCTGCGCGGCAAGGTGCCGGTGGTGCTGGACCAGTACAACTACCAGTTTAAGATTGGCAAAGCTGCGCTGCTGGAAGAGGGGAACGATGTCCTGATCGTCGCCTCAGGCCTGATGACCATGCGTGCGCTGGAGGCGGCGAAGCAGCTGCGTAAGGATAACGTCAGCGTGGCGGTGCTGCACTCGCCCACCATTAAGCCGCTGGACGAAGAGACGATCCTGGCGCAGGCTGCGAAGCCGGGACGGCTGGTCATCGTGGCGGAAAACCACAGCAGCGTAGGCGGGTTGTGCGAAGCCGTCGCGTCGCTGTTGATGCGCAACCGCGTGAACGTGGATTTCGATACCGTCGCGCTGCCGGACGCGTTCCTTGATGCGGGCGCGTTGCCCACCCTCCATGACCGCTACGGGATCTCAACCACAGCCATGGTGGAGAAAATCCGGCGCAGGCTGTGATTTATAAGACGGATACGTTGTCAACGGGCGAGGGGTGCTTTACCCTCGCCACTGTTGTGATAAAGGAGTCCGTTATGGCGCAAAACATCTACGACAACCCGGCATTTTTTGAAGGCTATGCCCAGCTTCCGCGCTCGGTTCAGGGCCTGAACGGCGCGCCGGAGTGGCCCGCGCTCAAGGCAATGCTGCCAGATTTAACCGGTAAAGCGGTTGTCGATCTCGGCTGCGGCTACGGATGGTTCTGTCGCGCAGCGCGCGAGCTGGGCGCGTCTGACGTCACGGGTGTTGATATTTCAGAAAAAATGCTCGCCCGCGCGGCTGAACTGACTGATGACAATCGGATTCACTATCAGCGTAGCGATCTGGAATCTCTGGCGCTGAAAGCGAATAGCCTCGATCTGGTCTACAGCTCGCTGGCGCTACACTACCTGCCGGAGCTGGACACGCTATTCGCCAACGTTCAGCGCGCGCTAAAACCCGGTGGCAGCCTGGTCTTCTCGATGGAGCACCCGATTTATACCTGCGCCACCCGTCAGGGCTGGCTGACCGACGACAGCGGCGAGCGGTTCTGGGGCGTGAATCATTATCAGGACGAAAGCCAGCGCGTCAGCAACTGGCTGGCGGACGGGGTGATTAAATACCACCGTACGCTGGGCACCACGCTTAACGCACTGATCAAGGCCGGATTGACGATAAGCGAAGTCAATGAGTGGGGACCAACGCAGACGCAGGTTGACGCCTGGCCCGCGCTGGCCGAAGAGGCGGAACGCCCGATGCTGGTGCTGATCGCCGCCCGTAAGGCTTAATAGCCGACTTTATATACCCGCCCGCTCTGTACCCCTTCCACGCTGCGGCGGTAGGCCTGCGCAACGGTCGCAGCGGGAACGCTTTCAAAGCCCGGGAAGAAGCCATCATATGCTTCGACGGATTCCGTCAGCACCGTCGGGCTGATCAGGTTAATGCGGATCCCGCGCGGCAGTTCACAGGCCGCGGCGCGCACAAACCCTTCCAGCGCCGCATTCACCGTGGTGGCATTGACGCCCTGAGCAATCGGCTCGTGAGCCACAATGCCGCTTATCAGCGTAATCGAGCCGCCTTCGTTCAGGTAGTGCTGGCCGGTCAGCGCCAGACGAATCTGCCCCAGCAGCTTATCCTGCAAGCCCCGGTTGAATTCGCTGTCGGTCATGGTTGCGAGCGGGCCGAAGTGTACCCCACCGCTGGCGGAGACAATCGCATCCACCGGGCCGATCTTTTCGAACAGCGCCTGTACGCTCGCCTGCGAGGTGATATCCACCTGATGGTCGCCCTGCGTGCGACCCACGCTGATCACCTCGTGACGACGGCTTAGCTCTTCTGTCACAGCACGACCGACCGTACCGCTGGCACCAATAATGACGATTTTCATAGCAGACTCCTTATGTTGTGAGCCTTCATTCTTTAATAAATAAAAATTCAGATAAACTGGGTTGATGTTAGAAGATTGCTAACCAGAGGTTCGGAATATGGATAAGCTTCGCGGCATGGAGACGTTCATCGCGGTGGTGGAAAGCGGCAGCTTTACCGGCGCGGCGGCCCGGCTGGAGATGTCGGCGGTGATGGTCGGGAAGTATATTACGCAGCTGGAATCGCAGCTCGGTACGCGGCTGCTGGAGCGCAACACCCGTCGCCAGAGCCTGACGGATGCCGGACGCGTTTATTTCGAAGAGGCCAGGCGCGTGCTGGAGCAGGTCTCGATTGCTGAAAACGCGGTTGAGCGCCTGCGAGCCACACCCGCCGGCACCCTGCGCGTGACGGCGCCCACCTCGTTTGGCGGCTGCGTTATCGCGCCTCTGACGGCCACGTTTTTGCAGCGTTACCCGGAAGTGCGCATCGAACTGGATCTCACCAACCGAATGGTTGATCTGGTCGAGGAAGGGGTCGATCTGGCCATTCGTATCGGTGAGATCCGTAATGAGGACCTGGTGGCGAAATATCTGTGTCCCTACAACATGACGATCTGCGCCGCGCCGGATTATCTGGCGCGTCACGGTACGCCGCAAACGCCAGCCGATCTGGTGGATCACCTGTGCCTGTCGCACACGGTATGGACGGCGCGTAACGAGTGGCGGCTGCCGGGTGTGGAAGGCGAAGTGCGCTGGAAGCGTGATGCCGTCTTACGATGCAATGACGGCTACGGCTTACGCATGGCGGCGCGAGCCGGGGCGGGACTTCTGCTGCAACCGGAAGTGCTGGTGGCGGAAGAGCTGGCAAGCGGCAGGCTGGTTCGGGTTCTGGAAGCGTTTACGCCCGCGCCGAGGCCGGTGCATTTATTGTGGCGCCAGGATTTGCGTCCGCTGCCTAAGCTAACGGAATTTATTGCCCATATTCTGCTAAGATTGGGCACAATATAAAAAAAGAAGGTAAGTAAAGAATGTCTGCAAACAAACTCGCCAGCAGCGCGCAGGGCCTGCAATCCTCTGCCATCCGTGAATTATTAAAACATAGCAAAATGGCAGGCGTGATTTCGCTGGGTGGCGGTATTCCAAATCCGGACCTGTTCGATCATGAAGGTTTAAAAATCGCCGCTGATGCCGTGCTGTCTCAACATTTTGGCGAAGCATTCCAGTACGGTCTGACGGAAGGCGTCCCGGGGCTGCGCGAAGAGATCCAACGCATCTCTGAAGGTCGCGGCATCGCCTGTAAAGCCGATGACGTGGTCATTACTTCCGGCTCGCAACAGTCGCTTGACGTGCTGGCGCGGGCGTTAATCAACCCGGGCGATACGGTCGTCGTGGAGCGGCCTACCTACCTCGCCGCGTTGCAGGTCTTTGGCCTGGCGCAGGCGAAATTTGAATCCGTCGGTACCGACGGCGACGGCATGAAAGTGGATGAACTTGAAGCGCTGGTGGCAACTAAAACCATCAAAGCGGTTTATATCGTGCCAACCTTTGGTAACCCGGGCGGCGTGACGCTCTCCGAAGCGCGTCGTAAACAGCTGGTGGAATTATCGAAGCGCTATGACTTCGTGATTATCGAAGACGACCCGTACAGCGAGATCAACTACACCGACGAAGCGTTCCGCCCGCTGATTGCTCATGCCAAAGATATCGGCAATGAGGATAACGTGGTGTACACCTCCACCTTCTCTAAAATCCTCGCGCCGGGCACCCGCGTGGGCTGGGTGCTGGTGCCGGAGTGGCTAAAGCGCGCGGTAGTGAACCTCAAGCAAACCACCGATCTGCACACCAGCACGCTGTCGCAGCTGATGACGTACGAATATCTGAAAACCGGTCGTCTGGCGAATCAGATTAAAATGATCCGCGAAGCCTATCGCCAGAAATACCAGACCTTTGCCAGTGAACTGGAAGCGGAGCTGGGCGATGTGATGTCGTTCCACAAGCCAAAGGGCGGCATGTTCCTGTGGGCGAAAATGAATAACGGCATCAATACGACGAAATGGCTGGAAAAAACGTTGAGCAACGGCGTCGTGTTTGTGCCGGGTGAGTTCTTCTACTGCAACGAGCCGGACCACACCACGCTGCGCATGTCTTTCGTTACCCCAACGGATGAGCAGCTTAAAGAAGCGGTTCGACGCCTGAGAATTTCCCTGTAACCGGATGCGCATAATGGCAGATGCCGTTATGCGCCGTTCCCGTGTCGGGTAAGCGTATTGCGTGGCGCGAGCGGATCAGGCAACGTCCGGCTTGCCGGATTTTCGCTTCGCCATGACTTCCGCAACGGTTTTTATCCGGCTTAACTCCTCCTGCGTGCGGGAGTTAGATTGCGCTTCCCAGATATCAACGTTTAGCTGTAAGTTCAGCCAAAATTCAATAGTGGTATTAAAGGCTTTTGCCAGTTTGATCGCCATATCGGCAGTAAGTTTGCGATTGTTATTGACCAACGCGCTTACGGTATTGCGGTGTACATTTAGCATCTCTGCCAGATCGTTGATTTTCAGATTGAGCGGTTCAAGATACTCATACTGCAACACCTCGCCCGGCGTGGTGGGTTTGCGGAGTGCCTGTTGAAGTGTCATAGGTGATGCCTCACTTGTGTTGCGTGTACTTGTGTGGAGAGAGATAGAGATCGTCTGCTTTTCCCTCTGACCAGCGAAATACAAGCCTGTATTGTCTGTTTACCCGGATAGAGGAGTATCCCTTCAACGGAGGACTCAATGCTTCATACATATTGCCCGGTGGCGATCGTAAATCCAGGTGCGACATGGCCGCATTGATGATGTCGAGCTTTCTTGCAAGCGCTGTTTCCAGATTCAAAGGAATAACATTGCTCGATCTCCCGTAGAGAAAAAAATCCTCAAGCCATTGATCCCGAAAATGATTAATCATAATGCTGGTAAGCTCCAGTCCTTGAAGCTGAGTGGATAGTAATGCACTCCTGCACTGTGCGCAAGTGCGTTTTGTCTGCGAGTAATATTACCCTGGTCATGGCTGAAGGGAAGTGTGATGCATGACTAAAGGTTAATTCTTCGAGGCGGATTCCACGTCTTGCGTGCGGATTAATGCCCGGCGGCGCTGCGCTTGCGCGGGCCTGCGAGAATGTAGGCCGGGTAAGGCGCAGCCGCCACCCGGCGTTTGACTACCGCTCCCTCAGCGCCTCCTTCGCCCGGTTAAACGGTTTGATCATATAATCCAGCACCGTTTTCTCTCCGGTCTTAATATCCACCGTCGCTATCATCCCCGGCACAATCGAGAAGTGCCTGCCCGCCTTATTCACCAGATAATCCTGGCTGGTACGGATAAATACCCGGTAATAGAACACCTCCGGCTTCGCTTCGTCCTGAATGGTGTCCGGCGAAATGGTCTCCACCACCCCGTGCAGCCCACCGTAAATCGCGTAATCGTAGGCAGTGATTTTCACCAGCGCCTCCTGATTAGGGTGGATAAAGGCGATATCCCGCGGCGAGAGGCGGGTTTCAATCAGCAGATGATCGTCCACCGGCACAATTTCCATCAGCTCGCCGTTGGGCGGGATCACGCCGCCGATGGTGGTGACCTTGATGTTTTTCACGATCCCGCGCACCGGAGACTTCACCGTCAGACGGGTAACGGAATCCTCGCGGCCTTTCAGGATCGCTGACACCATATCCACCTCGGCGTTGGCCTTCGACAGCGCTTCACGGGCCTGCACGTAATACTGGGAACGGACGTCGGTGAGCTTCAGCTCCAGGTCGCTTTTCTGCCGTTGCAGGCGCAGCACTTCCACGTGGCTGGCGGCCCCGGTTTTCACCAGCCGCTGGGTGATCGCCAGCTCTTTATTGGCGAGCGCCAGGGCGGAGCGCAGCTCACGCTGCGTGTCCTCCAGCTGGGCGCGCCGCGAGTTGTAGAGCCGCGTTTCGGCGGCGGTCAGGTCGGTCCATTTCGCCAGGGACGGCGGGAATTTGAGCGGCAGATCGTTCACCTCGGCATACAGACGCGCGCTGGAGGCCAGCGACGCGCGGTAACGCGCCGCGCTTTCGCCGACGTTAGATTCCGAGCGGGTAGGATCCAGCCGCGCCAGCACCTGTCCGGCCTGCACCTGATCCCCTTCGTGCACGTTCAGCTCGGTGAGGATCCCCCCATCCAGCGACTGCAACACCTGCTCGCGTGAGCTGGGGATCACTTTTCCGGTGCCGGTTGAGACTTCGTCCAGCACGCCGAACCACGCCCAGACGCCGAGCACCACAAACATCACCAGGGAGAAGAAAACGATGCGCCGGGCGCCGGTATAACCGCTTTCGGAGTCGAGCGCGTTATCCAGATCTTCTACTGCGGCAACGTCACGCTGACTGATTTTCATTTTTCCACTCCCGTCCGGTTGCCTGCTGCTGTTGCTGCATACGGCTGTTGTTCAGCGCCTGGGCTTTTGGCGCGTCCATCACCAGCATGCCATCTTTGAGTACCACCACGCGCTCCACCAGCTCCAGCACCGGCACGCGGTGGGTCGCGACAACCAGCGTGCGGTTGCCGAGCCACGCCCCGAGACGTTGAATAAATTCCCGCTCGGTATGTTCATCAAGGGAGGCGGTCGGTTCATCCATCAGCACGATATTCGGGTCGCGCAGCAGCATCCGCGCCAGCAGAATAGACTGCCGCTGCCCGCCGGACAGCCCGACGCCGTTCTCCATAATCGGGTAATCCAGCCCCTTTGGCAGCTTCTGCACAAAGCTGGCCGCGCCGCACATCTCCAGCACCTCGAAGATCTCTTTATCGGTGGCGCGCGGCATGCCGAGCGTGATGTTCTCGCGCAGGGTGCCGTAAAACAGCCGGGCGTTTTGGGTCATAAAGCCGACGTTTCTCCGCACGTCAGCCACGTCCAGATGCGGCAGGCTGAGGTTGTCGAGCCGCAGTTCACCGCCCGCCAGATCCATCCCGCCCGCCATCGCCTGCAACAGGGTTGATTTGCCCGCGCCGTTGCGCCCGAGGATCGCCACTTTTTCGCCCGCTTTGATCTCCAGGCGGTTAATGCGCAGCGCCATGCGGGGATCTTCCGGGTGATAGCGGAACTGCGCCTGCTCGAAAAGATAGTGGCCGCGCAGCACGTCCTGGCGGATCGGTGTCTCTTCGCGCTGGTTCTCGGTCGGCAGCTGCATAATGCTGTCCAGCCCCTCTTTGGCCGCCTTCACCTGCTGCCAGCGGGCCAGCACGCCGCATAGCGTCGCCATCGGGGCGATCATCCGTGAGGCGAGCATCGAGGCGGCCACCACCGAACCGGTGGTTAAGGTGCCGTCGATCACCATCGGCGCGCCCACCACGATCACCCCGGCATAGACCAGGCTCTGAATGGTCATCCCCCAGCTGATCAGGTTCTGCGTCAGTTCGCGGGTGCGCAGGCCGGATTCGGCGGTGATCTGGATATAGCTGTTCCACTGCTGCAAAAAGCGGTTCTCTGCCTGCATCAGCTTGATGTCCTCCAGCCCCTGCACGCTTTCCACCAGCACCGCGTTGCGCAGGGTTGATTCATGCGCCGACTGCTTCGCCAGCTCCGCCAGCTTCTTTTGCAGCAGCAGGCCAGGCAGGACCATGATCACCGCCGCCACCGGAGCGATCCACGCCAGCTGCGGGGCGATGATCGCCAGCACAATCACAAACAGGATAAAAAACGGCAGATCGACGATGGTGGAGATGGTGGAGGAGGTGACCATCTCGCGGATCTGCTCCAGCTCGCGCAACTGGGAGATAAAGCTGCCGGTGGATCGCGGAATGGCGCTGTGGCGCAGCCGCAGCGCGTGGCCGAACACCCGATCCGAGACGCGCAGATCCGAGCGTTTGCCCAGCAGATCCATAATGTGTCCGCGCGCCACGCGCAGCACAAAGCCAAACAGCGTGGCGATCAGCACCCCGATAGTCAGCACATAGAGCGTCGGATAGGACTGGGCGGGGATCACCCGGTCATACACCTGCATGGAAAAGACGATGCCCGAGAGGGAAAGCACGTTAATGAACAGTGCAGCCAGCATCACCCAGCTGTAAGGGCGAAGGTCGCGCATCACCAGCCGGTAGAGCCAGTCCGGGCGGTATTTTGATATATAGGCATCCACGCGGCTGTCCTTCAGCGCCGCCAGCGGACGCAGGGCGATGACGTGGCGGATGGCAGGCAGCATCGCGCTCATCGACAGGCGGTTGGTGTGCGTGCTGTCGTCGAAAAAGCTGACCTCAAGCGTATCCTCGCCGTCGAAATTGTCGATGACGCCGATTTTACCGTCGTTCAGCTCCACCACCACCGGCAGACGCCAGCTGTTGATAGCGTGCTGATCGGCCGTCAGCAACTGGAATGTCAGCCCGGCTTCACGGGCGAGCTGCGTCAGCGCGGGCACCATCGGTTTGCCTTTCAGCCACGGCGCGCCTGCGACGAGCGAGCCTGGCGAGCAGGCAACGCGATAGCGCGTCGCCACGTAGCCAAACGCCTGCGCCCACTGCTCTAGCGCCTGATCCGTCATGTTTTCACCCTGCGGGATATCGCGTTGCTTCATGGCTGGATCTCCACGGTCTGGATGGTGCGGTTTTCAAGATCGAACGCGTGACGCAGGCGCCCGGTGTTGTACAGACAGTTGAGCTGAAGCTGATGCAGCTGTCCGGCGGTTTGCTGTTGGGTAAAGCGCGCCTGATACACCTCCTGCTCGGCGTTGAGCACGTCGAGCAGCGGGCGGGAACCAAGATCGAGATACTGCTGCTGATACAGCTCGCGGGTGCGGGCGCTGAGCGCTTCCTGACGGCCCTGGATCTGAAGCGTGCTCATCAGGCTCATCACCTGGCTGCGCGCTTCCAGCAGTTTTTGCCGCACCTCAAGACGGGTGCGCTGGATGGTGGACTGGGCGGATTCCACCGCGTGTCCGGCGGCGTTACGCCGGGCGGTGAGGCCGCCACCCTGATAGAGCGGCATTTGCACTTTAACCCACGCGGAGTACTGGGTGCGGTCCCGCGTTTCGTTGCCCGCGTAGCGGTCGTTCAGGTAGTGACGAACTTCCGGCTCCAGAGAAACGGTAGGGGTCATTTGCGCGTTGGCATAATCGAGATTTGCCTGCGCGACGTTGGCCTGCGCCCAGGCCGCTAATACCGAGGGCACCAGACGATCGTCCGGCTCGGCGATGTCGCAGCTGCGGGCCAGGCTTTGCGGAAAGTCATTGCTGACCGCGTTCAGGCTGTCCCAGCCCAGCAAGCTCATCAGCGTGGCGCGCGAGCTGTCGAGGCTCGCCTGATACTGCATCAGCTGCGCACGCGCCCCTTCGATACGGGCATCGGTCTGGACCACGTCAGAGAGTGACGTTGCGCCTTCATCATTACGTTGTTTCGTCAGGGTGCCGATGGAGGACAGTGCATCCAGCTGTTCTTTGGCGGTCTCGACCATCTGCTGCCAGGTCTGCACCTGCACCATGGCGATGGCGGTATCGTGGGCGATGGTGTCGATGCTCACCAGCAAGTTGGCCTGCTGCTGGGCGACGCCCGCATTTTCGGCGCGCACCTGGCTTGCGACTTTGCCGAAGTCGTACAGCATTTGCGAAAGAGAAAGCACCAGCGAGGGGGTAAAGCCATTATCGTCACCGTCGTGGCTATAGCCGTTATCCATGCCAGCGTTAATTTGCGGATAATATTTCGATTTAGCGACGTCCACATTTTCGCTCTGCTGATAAAGTTTGCCGATGGCTTCACTGATAGCCGGATGCCAGGTCACGGCGCGGTTAACCGCTTCATTCAGCTGTAGCGTGCCGGGGGCGGCTTTGCTGGCTACGGGCGCCACGCGGCCATTTAAAGAGGGGAGTTCCTGCGTTTCGCTTAATTGTCCGGTATTAATCATCGCCGCAGGGTTTGCCGCGATAGCGGGCACAGATATCAGGCAGCACGAGAGCCACCAGTAAGGCATCTTCTTTCCCATTTCTTGTCCCTAATAAAAAAGTACTGCTTTTTTGTTTATGCCCGGGCGCTGCGCGCGCCCGGGTCATTTCTTGCAGGTGCTATCAGGTAATGATGTGTTGCTGGTTTACAAGCTCGTCGTAGGTGGTCTGAACATTGTCCAGCGTAACGAGTGTAGATTTAGTGTAGGCGGCTCCCGTGCCGTCACGGTCGATGGAGATCACAGTATTGTTACCGCTTTGTGAAACAGAGACATAGTTCCCCAGCGTCGACGCGCTACCGTTCCACCCCACCAGCAGATCGCCAATGTCGATCTTGTCTCCCTGCGTGAGGGAGAAGTTCGTCCAGTGGTCGCCCGTGCTGTTACCTGCGGTGGCGTTACCCGCCGTGTTGTTCAACACCTGATAAATCAACGTGTCGCCGTAGGCCGTACCGCTAATCACATCGTTATGCTCCGAACTGACAAATTTCGGCGCCATGTCAATGGTCAGCGACGCGGTATCTTTAACACCGTTGGCATCGGTCAGGGTGTAGTTAAAGACCTCCTTGCTGGTAATGGTAGAGAGCGAGATACCCGGGTTGAGGGTGTAGGTGTAACTGCCGTCAGCGGCAATCGCCAGCGTCCCGTAGTGGCCCGTGATGTTTGACATCGTGCTGCCGGTGTACGGATCCAGCGTAGTGGTAACGCCGTCGTAGCCGGTAATGCTCACGCGGGTATCAACCGAGTGGAGCTGGTCCATCGCCCCTGCGGAGTCGGTGCCGTCGAAGATATTGCCGTCAACGGTGTGGGTACCCGTCGCGTCGAACTGCGACAGCGAGTAGCTGGTGCCGGTCACGCTTGGGGTGATGGTGATATTTCCTACCCCCAATGGCCCCATTTTGCCCGTATAGCTCAGCGTATAGGTTCCCGCCTCCAGATCGAGACCCGTCAGGTTGATGGTCGCCGTGCCGCCCAGCAGTAACCCACCGTTAAACGAGCCGGTTCTGACGGTGGTTGCGCCGTTGGACAGCGTCCAGTCCACCGTTAACCCGGTAAGCGTCAGCAGCGAGGCGACGTTAAACGACAGAACCACGTTATGCAGCGCGGTATTAGGATCCACCACGAAGGTCCCGCTCCCGCTGCCCTGGGTTGAGGCAAGCAGCGCAGCGTTCCAGCTCGCCGACCCGACCGTCGTATCGGAATAGGCGGCCGTATGGTGAACCGACGTGACGTCCATCGCGGTGCTGACATCGTTTACCGCATCCATTGGGCGCGCGGTTGGGGTGATGTTCAACGATGCCGTGTCTTTCGAGCCGTCAGGCGCGGTGATGGTGTAAACGAAGGTATCCGGCGTGCTGATATGGTCCGCGCCGACCCCGCTGTTCAGGGTGTAGGTGTACTCTCCGGCCGCGTTGATCCGCAGCGTACCGTACTCGCCGGTGATCTCCGTCAGACCGCTGCTGTTCACCGCCACGCCGTTAACGTCGGAGACTACGGTACCCGCTGGCGCAATATCATCCGCCAGCACATCGCCGGTGGTGCTCTCGCTCACGCTTGCCACGCTGTAGACATGATCCTGCAAGACGTTCAGCGTGTAGGCCGTCAGCGCGGTGATCCCCGCCGCCGTATTGAGCAGGAACAGGTACTCACCGGCGGGCAGATTCAGCGTCAGCTGCGGGGAGGTGCCGCCCAGCAGCGGCGCGCGCAGCCAGCCGGGTTCAACGCGCATCTGCTCGAAGGTCTGCGTCGCATTGTTGAACTTATAGATGTAAAGGTCGAACACCGAGGCCAGCGCGACGCCGCCCACGGACGCCTGAACGGTCATGGTGCGGGTGGTGCCTTCTTCCACGTTATAGATGATCGGGTTGGCCAGATCGTCCAGCAGGTTCAGCCCCAGCGTATTGCCAAGGTTGATCCCCACCAGGGTAAAGCCGCCCTGCGACGAGGTGCCGTTGTTGATCGCCTCCACGGTGGTATCGAAGGTCAGCGAGGCGGTATCGTCCACGGCCACGATACCGCTGCTGCTGGTGCCTTCGCCCAGCGACAGCACCAGATTTGCCGAGGCGCTGGTGCCGTTGTGGGTGATGGTGTAGGTAAAGTTCTCCGTGCGGCCAATGACGGCGGCGCTGGTGTTGGTCAGGTTATAGGTATAGCTGCCGTCCAGGTTGATGGTCAGCGTGCCGTACTGCCCCTGAATCACTGTGCCGTCAGCCGTAACGCTGGTGGTGGTGCCCTGGGCGTTGGTGACCGCAGTGACGGTGGTGCCCGCCGGGGCGTTGTCGCTGCCTGCGGTTGGATCCACGTCGGTGATGACGTTACCGACAATGTTGGTTTCGCCGGACACGGTGCCTGCGCTGGTCTCTTTCACCGCCACATCGAGGCTGGTGTAAGAGCCGGTTGCCAGCAGGTTAGTGTTGTAGCTCAGGACGCGATACTGACCATCCGCCAGACCGTTCAGGTTCAGCGACACCCCCGTCGCGCCGAGGGTCAGCAGGTCAGCGAACTGCGGCTGTCCGGTATCGACCACGGTGGTCCAGGTGTTGTTGGCGGCGTCAAAGCGCTGTACCACCAGCTCAAGGGTATTGAGCAGGGAAAGAACGGCACCCGTGGCGTTGGCGTTCACGGCAATATCCGCACTGCCGCCGTTGCCGACGGTGAAACCTACCTGCGCGGTGTCGTTGCCGAGCAGCGTCAGCACGTTACCTACGGCGCCCACCAGCAGGAAACCATAGTCGCTGTACTGCGAGTTGGTCACCGTTGCGGTGGTCGTCAGCGCCAGCTCTTCAACGTTGGTGCTGGCAGAGAGCGGCACCACCGGCGCAAGGGCTGAGCCGGGCAGCGAGACGTTCCCTGCCGCATCGGTGGCGGTGATTTGCAGCGTCTGGCCTTCCGTCTGTTTATTGAGGAAGGTGTAGCTCCAGGATCCGTTGCTGTCTGCCGTGGCGGTGACCGTTGAATTGTCCGCCAGACGGATGGTGACGGTGCTGCCCGCTTCGGCGCTACCGGTCAGTACGCTGCCGTCTGCGTTGAAGGTCCCGGTTGGAGCCGTTGGCGCAGTGAGATCGACAATGACGGTGGTCGACGTGGAAATCGGGCTGGTGCCCGAGCCGTTGCTCGCCGTGGCGGTGAAGGCATGTGGCCCTTCGCTCAGCACCGGCGTGGTGAAGCTCCAGTTGCCGCTGGCATTCGCGGTGACCGTGCCCATCAGCACCCCGTTGTTATAGAGGGTGATGGTCGCGTTCGGCTGCGCCGTGCCGCTCAGGGTTGGCGTGGTGTCATCGGTGGTTTTCCCGTTGGTCAGGTTGCCCGTCACCGTGCCGACGTTATCGTCGATGTTAGCGATAACCGGCGCGTTCGGGATCGTGGTGATCGGGGCAATCACGGAGGTGGTGATACCCGCGTTACCGGCCTTATCGGTAGCAAAGACAATCAGTGACTCCCCGCCGGTCTGTGGAGGGGTGAGGGTGACGCTGAAGTTTCCGCTGCCGTCCGCAACGGCTGTGCCAAGCACGGTTCCGGTGCTGCTGGTGATGGTGACGGTACTTCCCGCTTCCGCCGTACCGGTAACCTGCGTCCCGTTGGTGATCACCGCCAGCCCGGTTGGGGCTGCTGGCGGCGTCAGGTCAACGTTGATCGTGATAATCGGCGATGGCGCGCTGGTATTGCCCGCGGCATCGGTGGCGGTGGCGGTGAAGCTATGCGCGCCTTCGATCAGCGTGGTGCTGGTTTGCGGCAGCGTCCAGTTGCCGTTGGCATCGGCGGTAACGGTTCCCACCAGCGTCGTGCCGTCGTAAATACGTACGGTGGCATTGGCTTCCGCCGTGCCGTTTAAGGTCGGACGGGTGTCGTTGGTTGGGTTGGTGCCGGTGACAGGGCCGGTGACGGTTCCCACATCATCCACAATCGAGGTGATTGCCGGTGCGACAGGGGCGGTGGCATCCACATTGATGGTGTAACCCCCGGTCTGCGCGCTGGCGTTGCCCACGGCGTCGGTGGCGGAGAAGGTCAGATTATGCGGCCCGTCAGCCAGCGGGGTGGACGGCGTAAAGCTCCACGCGCCGCCGGTGGCGACCGCGGTGCCAATCTGTACCCCATTGTCGTAGATGGTTACCGTCGCGCCGGCTTCTGCCGTACCGGTGAGCGTTGGTCGTGCATCGTTGGTTAACCCGCCGTTGGCGACAGGCGTCGCAGCATTACCGACGTCGTCGGTGACACTGGTCAGCACCGGTAGCGCTGGCGGCGTGGTGTCAATGATCAGGCTGAAGTCGGCGGACGGCGCGCCGGTGTTACCCGCCTGATCCGTTGCTTCTGCGGTAAAGGTGTGTGACCCGGTGCCCAGCGGCACGGTGATATCGACGGTCCAGTTGCCGTTAGCATCGGCAGTACCGGTGCCCACCAGCGTAGTGCCCTCGTAGATATTCACGGTGGCCAGCGGCTCGCTGGTCCCCACCAGCCGCGGGAGAGGATCGTTCGTGGTCTGGCCGGAGCCAATCGCCCCGGTGATGGTGCCAACATCGTCTATCGCCTGGGTGATAACCGGCGCGGCAGGCACAGTTGTATCCACAACCAGCGTAAAGCCCGGTGAGGCAGGACTGATGTTGCCCGCGGCATCGGTTGCCGTGGCGGTCCAGGTGTGGCTGCCGTTTGCCAGCGTGCCGGTGGTGAAGCTCCATACGCCGTTGGCATCCGCCACGGCGGTGCCCACCTGCTGACCATTCTCATAGATGGTGATGGTCGCGTTGGCTGCCGCGGTGCCGTTCAGCGTTGGCGTGGTGTCGTCTGTGCTTTGTCCCGAGGCGACCGGGCCCAGCACGGGACCGGCATTGTCGGTGGCGGGGGTAAAGACCGGTGCTTCGGGCACCGTCGTATCCACCGTCAGGTTGAACGGTGGCGAGGTGACCCCGGTATTGCCTGCGGCATCGGTGGCGTTAAAGGTAATGGTATGCGGCCCTTCACCCAGCGCGGTGGTCGGCGTGAAGGTCCAGTTACCCTGGGCGTTGACGACCGCCGTGCCGATTTCCACATCATCGACAATAACGTGCACCGTTGCGCCCACTTCCCCCGTACCGTTGAAGGTTGGACGGGTGTCGTTGGTGGAACCGTTGCTGGCGATGATTCCCGTTCCCGGGCTGACATCGTCTATCACCGTGGTGACCACCGGGGCCGCAGGGCCAGTGGTATCCACCGTAAAGGCGAACACTGGCGAGTTGGCGGAGACGTTTCCAACATCATCGCTGGCGTTTACGCGCAGGTTATACGTCCCGTCCGTCAGGACCGGATCCGGCGTAAAGGTCCAGTTACCGTTGCCGTCGACCGTAGTGGTACCAATCTCCACGCCGTTATTCAGAACGTGAATAGTGGTGCCCGCCTGGCCGGTGCCGCTCAGGGTTGGCGTGGTGTCATTTGTCACCTGCCCGGCGGTAAGCGGGCCGGTTACGCCACCCGGGGCGTTGTCGCTGACCGTAACGATCGTCGGCACCTGTGGCGCAGTAAGATCGATTTCGACGCTCCAGGCGTTGGACGGCTGGCTGACGTTGCCCTGCGGATCCGTGGCTCTGACGGTAAAGTCATGCGTCCCTTCGCCGAGGGCGGTTTCAGGAGTAAATGTCCAGGCGCCGGTACCGTCTGCTGCCACGGTACCAATCTGCGTGGTGCCATCAAAAATGGCGACGACGCTGTTCGGCTCAGCGGTACCGGTCAGGGTTGGCGTGGTGTCGTTGGTTGGATCGCCGCTTGGAACAGGCGTTGCCGCATTGCCTGCGTTATCCGTCACGCTGGTAATCACCGGCGTGGTAGAGACGGTGTCGACCACAATGGTGATCCCGGCCGACGGGGTGCTCTCATTGCCTGCCGGATCGGTGGCGGTCACGGTCAGGGTGTGGCTGCCGTCGTCCAGCGCAGGCGGCGTGTAGCTCCAGGTGCCAGTCGGACCGACAATAACGGTGCCCAGCGGGTCGCCGTCATCGTACACCGTAATGGTGTCCCCGGCCGTGCCTGTCCCGGTCAGGGTAGGACGGTTATCGTTGGTGCTCTGCCCGTCGGCGATTGGCCCGGTGATCGGACCTACGTCATCGGTCACCGCACCGATGGCTGGCGCTGTCGGGGCGGTAAGGTCGACGGTGACGGTCGCGACAGGCGACTGCCCGCTGGTCGCGCCGGTGGTGGTGTTTGTAGCGGTCACGGCGAAGGTGTGTGGCCCTTCCGTCAGCGGCAACAGCGGCGTGTAGCTCCAGTTGCCGTTGGTATCCGCAACGACAGTGGTCACCGGAAGCAGCGATCCATCCTGATAAATGGCGATCACGCTGCCCGGATCGGCGGTGCCGGTAAGGGTAGGCGTGGTGTCATTGGTGGTTTTATCTTTCACGTCGCCCGTGACGGGATCGACGTCATCGTTGATCGCCGTAATCACCGGCACCGCAGGCAGCTCGAGCGGAGAGTCCGGCACGTCAAAGGTGGTTGACGGGCTGGCATTGCCTGCGGGGTCCGTGGCGATCAGCGTCAGCGTCGCGGCATCCAACTGGGCCGGGGAGAGGGCAATGGAGAAGGAGCCTCCCGTCGCGACCCCGGTCCCGATGATATTGCCGTTGGCGTCACGAACCGTCACCGTGGTTCCGTCATCCGCCGTCCCGGTCAGCGGGGTGCCCTCCGCGGCAATGGTCATATTCGTTGGCGTTGCAGGCGGCAGGGTATCCACCGTCACGCTGAGATCGCCGGAGCTGGCGGAGGTATTCCCCGCCGCGTCACTCGCGACCACTGAGAAGGTATGCGGCCCCTCGTTGAGCGCAGGGTCGGCGGTCCAGGACCATGTCCCGTTCGGCTGAACCTCCACGACCACCGGCGAGGCGACACCATCAACGGAGACGGTGACGCTCGAACCCGGCTCGCCAATCCCGGTGAGGGTTGGCGTACCGTCGCGGGTGTAAAGCACGCTGTTGTTCAGCTGGCTGTCAGAGACGGCGTCAATTTGCGGCACGGTTGGCGCCTGCGTATCAACCTCCACCGTAAAGACCGGACTTACCGGGCTAACGTTACCGGCATCGTCCACCGCGGCGACGGTGATATTCAGCGGGCCGTCGGTTTGTGTCGGCAGGGTATAGGACCATTCATTATTGACGACCTCTACGCGCGCGACTTCCACGCCGTTGTTGTAGATGATCACCGTCTCGCCGGTGGTGCCGGTTCCGCCGATGCCTGGCGTAGTGTCGTTGGTAGACTCGCCATTCTGCACGCCACCAATGGCACTGATAACCGGAGTATCCGGGGCGAGGGTATCGACCGTTATCGTGATACCGGCTGATGGCACAGATTCATTCCCGGCTTCATCGGTGGCGGTCGCCGTGTATTCGTGCGTCCCTTCGCCAATGTTGCTCTCAGGACGCCAGCTCCAGTTACCGTTACCGTCCACCGTAACGCTGCCCACGGCCTGCGGCTCGCCTGTACCCACCTGGTCATAGATGGTAATGACGTCATTCGGCGTACCGGTGCCACTCAGAACCGGACGCGGATCGTTGGTGGATTCGCCATCCAGCACGGGTCCGGTGATCTGGCTTACGCTGTCTGTCACCGTTGGGGTTCCCGGTTGGGCAGGCGCGTCAGTATCAATGGTAATGGTCACCGGCGTGGACGGCGCGCTTTCGTTCCCGGCGCTGTCCTGGTTAGTGACCGTCAGGGAGAGATCGTAGGTGCCGTCAGGGAGCGGATCATCCGGCGTCCAGCTCCAGTTACCGTCGCCATCGATCTCGGCTTCACCAATTTTAGTAGCGCCATCGTAAATGTTCACGATATCCCCCGGCGTGCCCGAGCCGCTCAGGGTTGGCGTGGTATCCCGGGTGGTCTCCCCTGGATTCAGAGCCGTCCCCGGCGTGCCGCCGTCCGGGTTGACGGTGATCTCAGGAATATCCGGCGTTGCAGGCGCGGTCGTGTCGATCGCCAGTTCAAACGGCGGCGAAATGGTGGTGTTACCCGCCTCATCCGTTGCGTGGACCGTCAGCGAGTGCGGGCCGTCCGTCAGCGGCGTGGTTGGCGTAAAGCTCCAGCCGCCGCTGCCGTCGAGCACCGCCGTGCCGAGCAGGGTGGTTCCGTCATAGATCGTGATGGTGGTGCCGTCCGGTGCGGTTCCCTGCAACTGCGGCAGCGTGTCGTCGGTGGTGTCCCCGCTGTTAAGCGGAAGCTGCACGGGCCCCACGTTATCGGAGACGGTGTCAATGGTGGCCGCTGGTGGCGGGGTGGTATCGACGGTAAGGGTAAAGCCGGCTGATGGTGCGCTGGCGTTACCGGCCGCATCGCTCGCGACGACGGTGAACGTATGCTGCCCGTTCACTAATGGGGTAGCAGGTGTGAATGTCCATGCGCCACCGCTGTTAACAACGGCAGTACCAATATCCTGTCCGTCCAGGCGGATCGTCACGGTGGAGCCCGGCTCACCGGTACCGTTCAGCGTCGGGAGCGTGTCGTTGGTAGTTTCATTGGTGTCGAGCGCACCCGTGCGGCCCGGTACGTCATCAATGACCTGCGTAATGGCCGGCGCGCCCGGCGCGGCGGTATCCACCGTGATGCTCCAGGTGTTCGATGTCCCGCTGAGGTTATTATTGGCGTCAACCGCCGTCGCCGTCAGCACGTGCCCGCCGTCCGGTAGCGCGGTTTCCAGCGTGATGGACCACTGACCGTTCGCCGAAACCAGCGCGGTGCCAAGCACGGTAGTACCGCTGTAGAGGGTGATGGTGGTGCCAGGCTCGCCCGTTCCGTTGATGGTTGGCGTGTTGTCGTTGGTGAGACCGTTCTGGCTGACAGGACCGGTGACGCCTGGGGCATCATCCACCACGCCCGTGATGACAGGGGTTTGTGCCGCGGTGATGTCCGGCGCGTCAAACGGCGCGGTCGGGCCGGTGTTTCCGGCGGTATCGGTGGCATCGGCGGTCAGGGCTTCGCCGTTGGCTTTCGGCGGGATCAGTTCAACGCTGAAATTCCCCTGATCGTCGGCGACCGCTTCCCCGACCTTCACGCCATTTTCACGAATGGTGACGGTACTGCCCGGCTCGGCTGTACCGGTTACGGTGGTGCCGTCGGCAGAGATCACCACGTTTTCCGGCGCCAGCGGTGGGGTGCTGTCTGGCGCGTCGGCAAAGCCAGACGGGCTGGTGTTACCGCTGCCGTCGGTGGCCGTCACTTCAAGGGCTTCGCCGTTGGTCTGGGCTGGCGAAATCGGGATGGTGAAGGTGCCGTCCGGGCCGGCGGTGGCCTGGCCGATGATCGTACCGTCCGGCGCTTTAATGATAATCGTGCTGTTTGGCTCGGCGGTTCCGCTGACGCTGGCCCCGTCTTCCGCCACCACCAGGTTGCCCGGTGCGGCAGGTGGGGTGATATCCGCTGCGTTGACCAGCGCCGGTGAGCTCTGATTGCCTGCGGCATCGGAGGCGACCACGGAGATAATCTCGCCGTTGGTCTGCGCAGGGTTCAGGTTGACGACATAGTTGCCGTTGCTGTCGGCAGTGGCGGTCCCGATTTGCAGCCCGGCATTGTTGGTGATGACGATTTTACTGCCCGGCTCGGCGGTACCGGTGATCTGGGTGCCTGCGGAGTTGAGCGTCGCAACCGGCATGTCTGGCGGCGTAAGATCGACGGTAAAGTTGATCGGCTGAGACAGACCGCTCTGGTTGCCTGCCGCATCGGTTTCCCGCAGGGTAATCGAGTGTGCGCCTTCTGCCAGTGGACTCGTCGGCGTGATGCTCCAGGTGCCGTTCGGCAGAACGGTGGTGGTGCCGATAACAACGCCGTTATCGTAAACCGTGATCGTGCTGCCCGGTTCGCCTCTGCCCGTCAGACGTGGCTCTGAGGCATCGGTAAACTGCCCGGCACCGATCGCTCCTTTCAGTACGCCCGTGTCGTCGTTAATGATAAATCCGGAAGGCGTTTGCGGCGCGGTGACATCTACCGTGACGGTAAAGACCGGCGAGGCCGGGCCAGTGTTACCGGCGACGTCGGT
The DNA here is from genome assembly GCF_036936505.1 of Enterobacter sp. JJBC. Classification (NCBI taxonomy): domain Bacteria; kingdom Pseudomonadati; phylum Pseudomonadota; class Gammaproteobacteria; order Enterobacterales; family Enterobacteriaceae; genus Enterobacter; species Enterobacter sp. JJBC. The sequence goes on along the minus strand of NZ_CP136935.1, from coordinate 3,659,605 downwards.
GGCGCGCACGGTAAGCTGGTGGCTGCCTTCGCTCAGGTTCACCGACGGCGTAAAGCTCCAGCTTCCGTTACTGCCCACAACGGCTGTGCCAATGGCAATGCCGTTATCATAGATGGTGACCGTCGAGCCCGCTTCCGCCGTACCGGTGAGCTGTGGCCGTGGGTCGTTGGTGCTGCTTCCACTCCCGAGTGTGCCGGTGCCAGGCGCAACATCATCGGTGATGCTGACGATCGCTGGCGCGCCAGGCGCGACGGTATCGACCACGAAGCTTACCGCCGTGGACGCCGGGCTAGTATTGCCTGCGGCATCGGTCGCGGTGGTGGTAATGGCGTGGTTGCCTTCAGACAGGTTGGTCGACGGGGTAAAGCTCCATTTCCCGGTGGCATCGGCTGTGGCGGTGCCAATCGGTTTCCCGTTGTCATAGAAGGTAATGACGGTGCCGGCTTCACTGATGCCGCTGAAGGTCGGGCGGGCATCGTCCGTGCGTTGTCCGTTGCTCAGCGGGCCTGTTTCGGCGCCTACGTTATCATTGACGGTGACAATCTCCGGTGCATCCGGCGCGGTTAAATCCGGTGCCGTTACCTGAACGCCCGGGCTGGTATTGCCGGACGGATCGGTGGCGGTAGCGGTGATCTGTTCCCCGTTGGTGAGCTGCGTACCCAGATCAATCGTAAATTTCCCGTCGCTACCCGCTTTGCCCGTTCCGATGGTGTTGCCATCGGCATCTTTCAGGGTAACGGTGCTGCCCGGCTCAGCGGTACCGGTGACGGTTTTGCCGTCAGGGGAGACCTCCAGATTGGCCGGGGCATCCGGTGCGGTGAGATCCGGTGCCGTAACCTGACCGCCCTGGCTGGTATTGCCGGATGGATCGGTGGCGGTGGCGGTGATCTGTTCCCCGTTGGTGAGTGGCGTACCGAGATCAATCGTAAATTTTCCGTCGCTGCCCGCCTTGCCCGTTCCGATGGTGTTGCCATCGGCATCTTTCAGGGTAATCGTGCTGCCCGGCTCAGCGGTACCGGTGACGGTTTTGCCGTCAGGTGAGACCTGTAGATTGGTGGGGGCATCCGGAGGCGTGGTATCTGGCTCGGAAGGATTTCCCGGATTGCCGGGATTCGGGCTGTTGTTATCGTCATCTCCGCCACCTCCACCGCCAGTTCCCGCCGCAATGGCAATCCCACCTGCGGCGGCCAGGCCACCCAGCACCCAGGGCCACGCAGCGGCGCCGCCGGCATCACTCCCTGACGCCGCCAGTAATGCATCGGTGGAGGCGATGGATTCATAGGTTGCGGCACCGGTTGGATCTTCAATCCACCACAGCGCACCGTCGCTCTCCTCAAGCACCAGCTGGCTCACGCCCTGCGCGTCGGTGACGTAGAAATTCTTGAGGGTAATCACTTCGCCCGAGTTGAGGGTAATCACCAGATCGTTTCCGCTGCGGGAGTAACCTGAGATGTCGGCGCGATCCACGTTAAGTTTAACGATTGAGGAGTGATCGAGTGTTATCTGTGTCCCTTCCGTGGTCGTTTCCACGCCAGTTAATTTAGATATAACAGATATTTGGCTCATACAATTATTACTCCAGCTGAGTGATTGGTTACGGCGTGTAAAACAAAGCCATCGTTTCTGAAGAGACGAACGCGCTCCCGGCGAAAATACTGTTTAATAAACAGGATTTACCGTTACTTTCTTTAGCGCGACCGATGCCCGCCAGGATTAAAAGTGGCAACCTCAGGGCAAAGCTAATTATTTACACAGGAAATAGTTGTTTATTTATATGTTTGCGATTTATAAGCCTTATTATTTGTGCAGGTATTGATTTATTTCGTTATGAAAATGATATAGCTATAAATGTCTGAATATGCAAATTAAGTGTTCGTAAACCCAGTACGGCTATTGCAGGGGCGATTAATTGATAGCGTTAATATATTTCGTTAGCTGTGAGGGCGCGTGGGTAAAGGGTTTTGGCGTTAAAGGTGCAACCCTTAAAACGCTGCTGGTGGGGCGATAATAATAATTAAAATGTGCGGTAAATATTTAATTTTGGTTAGGTTTAATTTCTGCTTAATAGTAATTTAAGTTAGGGTGAAATATCTGGTGTATGATATATTTTAAATTCTCTCATTTATAAAATATATTTTTACGTGCGGGTTAATTTCTGCTACTCCAAAAATAACGTGATTTCTTCTCATGTTTAATAAATAAAAGGCCGCAAGCGTGGCCTTTCAGAGGCAATCGGTATTAGCCTAAAGAAATTAAGCCGATTTCCACGAGGGCGGCTAATGTCAAAAGAATAAAGAGGATAACAACTATTGGTCTGTACATTTTTAAGGTTCCATCCTTGTGTGAAGTCCTGCCCATCGTGTCCGTTGTCATTTTCCATGGTAATGATGTGCTGTCGTTGATGCTCATCAAAGGGACGCAGCAGATTGAGGAAAATCTGCATTCAGGGTTGGAACCATTCAACGCTGTGTGGGTTGCGTGGCGGGGAGCTGTCGCCACTGGCGGATGTGCTCGATCAGGGCTCTGAGCTTGGGGGCCATATTGTGGCGCTGGGGAAAATAGAGATAAAAACCAGGAAAAGATGGAAGAAACGCATCCAGTAAGGAAACCAGCTGTCCTGATTCAATGTACGGTGTGAAGGTGTCCTCGGTGGCAAAGGTTATACCACCGCCGGCCAGCGCGAGGCTGAGCATAAGACGCAGATCGTTAGTGGTGATTTGTGGTTCAATTGCCACATCGAAAGGGACGCCTGCTTCCTCAAACTCCCAGCGATAGGGGGCAACGTCCGGGGAAGGGCGCCAGCCGATACACCGATGAGCGACCAGCTCACGGGGATGCGCCGGTGCGCTGTGTGTCGCCAGATAGGAAGGTGAAGCCACCACCCGTTCACGCTGCTGGCCCGTAAGGGGAATCGCGATCATGTCTTTTTCGATAACTTCGCCCAGTCTCACCCCAGCGTCATAGCCCGCTGCCACGATATCGAATTCCTCATCTGACACGAAGACATCAAGCGATACCGCAGGATGCGCTGCCGCAAACGAGGCGAGCAGTGGGCCAGAAAGAAACGCTTCCGCTATTGAGGTGACAGCGATCCTGAGCTGTCCGCGCGGCATGCTGTCCGAGGTGACATCGTCAAAGGCCGCCTCAATGTTGGCGATGGGCCCCAGCAACGATTTATGCAACCGTTCACCCGCTTCGGTGAGCCTTACCGAGCGCGTGGTGCGCATCACCAGCAGGGTCTGAAACCCATCTTCGAGACGTCTTATCCCCTGGCTGACAGCGGAACGGGTGATGCCCAGCCGCCCGGCGGCCGCGCTGAAGCTGCGCTCCTCGGCGACCGCCAGAAAAAGCGGTAACAAATTAAGATCAATTTTCATTGTTTAACATTGCTAACCAGTGAGTCCAGTAAAGGCAGGATACAAGAAACAATGTTGAGACTCTATGATTGCTTTGAACTCAACTGAAGGAGCAAAACATGAACAAAGTGATCTTAATTACCGGTGCCTCCAGCGGTATTGGAGAAGGTATTGCCAGAGAGCTGGGAAAGGCAGGCGCAAAAGTTTTCCTGGGGGCACGCAGGCTGGAGCGCATCCACGCCCTGGCTGATGAAATCCGCAGCGCAGGAGGAGAGGCAGAGGCTCAGGTATTAGACGTTACCAGCCGCCAGTCTATGGCCGCCTTCGTTGAGGCAGCACGGGAAAAGTGGGGCCGCATTGACGTTCTTATTAACAATGCGGGCATTATGCCTCTGTCTCCGCTTTCGGCTGGCAAGCAGGATGAGTGGGAACGCACCATTGACGTGAATATTAAGGGGGTACTGTGGGGAATTGGCGCGGTTCTGCCGATTATGGAAGCCCAGAACTCGGGGCAGATCATTAATATTGGCTCGATCGGTGCCTTGTCCGTCGTGCCCATGGCCGCCGTCTATTGCGCGACCAAATTTGCGGTCCGGGCCATTTCCGATGGTTTGCGTCAGGAAAGTTCAAACATCCGCGTGACCTGCGTCAACCCCGGAGTGGTGGAAAGCGAACTGGCCTCGACCATTACGCACAAAGAAACCATGGCGGTGATGGATGCGTACCGGGCTATTGCTCTCAAACCAGCTGATATCGCTCGCGCCGTGCGCCACATCATCGAGGCGCCTGAGAGTGTCGATACCACCGAAATCACCATCAGACCTACGGCCTCCGCAAACTAACGTAGCGGGTCAGGCATCAGCCTGAACCGCTTCACTCTCTTACCACGGCTGTTCGGGCGGCATAATAAACAGCTCTGCCACGTTCACATGTTCCGGTGCCTGCAACACGTAAGGAATCGAGTCGGCGACATCATCGGCTTTCAGGAACGTCATCTTCTCCTTCAACTGTTCCATCGGTGCACGATAATTTTTGTCACTGATATGCTCGAATAATTCACTTTCAACGGCACCCGGCTGAAGCGAGGTGACGCGAATGTTGAACTGAGGCGCCAGCTCCACGGACGGGGGGGTTATATGCCGCTGCCAATGGTCGAGGAAGCTTTCGCAGCGGGAAAACGGGTTACGCTGAACGTGCAGATGCAGCCCGACGTCGGGACCGGTTTTTCCATGCGGGCAGTGCACCTGGAAGAACATCCGCCCGGCCAGGCCAGATGCTGGTTCGTTAACACGCTGAAAGGCTGACATGCCGGGTATCAATAGCATCGTTGGGTAGCCAGCATTCATTGCTCAGGAGGGCTTTCCACTCTCTCATTGCGCTGGTTGGAACCCACGGTGTTACCGGCGCGATCCGAAATCTCATACTCAATGGTAACGTTATGCCTGGTGGTCGGTGTGACGGTGATGTCCTTGATCCTGCTGCCCGAATCGGGGGGAAGCGTGAGGCTTGTATTGCCTTTAGCCAGCACCCGACCATTTTGCTTCACCTGCCACTTCAGACGACACGCCTCACAGGCGGACCAGGTGTCATTGATCGCCCACAGGCGAACCGTTGCTTCGCTTCCCTGACGCCACACCGCCGTCACGGGTTCAATCGACGGCAGAATGGGCTGATAGGCTTTTTGCAGGGCGTAGTAGCCCGCTTTCGGCTTACGCAGATAATCCACGACGCCCCAGTTGATGGAGGGCCAGGTTTCTACAAACATAAAGTGGAAGAGGGCAGTTACCGGCTGGTAGCGCTGCCGACGATAGCTCTCTGCCGCCATTGCCACCAGCTCTGCCTGGTAACGCTGGGTGTTGGCAATCATCTCCTGAATGGTATTGCCCCGCGGAATATTGGCAAATTTAAAGGTCTGGAAGGGCTGGAAGTTATGGTATTTCCAGTGCGTCCAGCCGGGATCGTCGGCGGAGGTGCTTTTCGGCCACATCAGGCGGGCGGGAATGATGGTTTTCAGGGTTGAGAGTCGCGGTAGCGCCTGAGCGCCAAACTCCGTGATGATCGCGGTTTTGGCGGGGCCAAGAAGATCGCGCATGGTGCCAAAGTACCATCCGGCCCAGTAGTGTTCTTCCACCGCAGAAAAACGATGCACTATGCGCGAGGTATCTTGCGAAAGCGCGTCTCCGACGCGTTTCGTCAGCGTCTGGTTCAGGTTTTTATTCCAGTCGGGAAAGCGTTTTTCCATCCACGGTGAATTCCATGGCGGCTCGTTATGACCGCCCCAGACGATAATGGCCGGGGAATTACCAAACTGTTCAACCATCTCGCGGGTCTGTCGCGCGGCATTATCCGCGAAGGCGTCGCTGTTATTGTAACCCCATTGCAGGGGGACATCCTGCCAGATCATCAGCCCCATTTCGTCAGCCACATCGTAAAGTGCCCGGCCTGCCACATGCGAGTGAACGCGTATCGCGTTGGCGTTCATTGCCTGCACCAGCCTGAAATCGCGGCGATATTTTTTGCGTGTCATGGTGCTAAGCCACGGGGAGCCGATGTAATTACTCCCTTTGATAAACAGGCGTTTGTCATTAAAGAGCCAGCCCTTGTTGTCAGGCTGCTTCACTATCTTGCGTAACCCGGTACGGGCAACTGCGGTATCCATCACTCCTTGCTTATCCGTCAGGGTTGCGCGCACTCGGTACAGGTTTGGCCTGCCATAGCCCACTGGCCACCAGAGCCTGGCGCCTTGCATTGGCAGCGTGACGCGAAGCGATTGCGGCTTTCCGTCCGTTCTCGCAAGGTTTACAGGGAATTTCTGCTTTACAGGCGGGCCCGTAAAATTGTCTGGCGTGGCCGACAGGCGCAAAGTTACGTCACCGGCAGACAACGCCCGGTAGCGGATCTCGGCGTGCAGCGCTGGTTTGCTCAGCCCTTCACGCCAGTCCGGACGCAGTATTACCTCGTCGATGGTCACTCCGCGGCTCAAATGTAGCTTTACCGGCGACCAGATCCCCCCGGAGTTGGCATCCTGGCCGTCCTCTGACCAGGCCCCGCCAGGGCGGGTATCGTGCTGGTTAAGTACGCCTTTAACCATCGTTTTATGCAGCGGCCAGATTGTTTTCGGATCTTCCCAGGGACTGTCCACCCGCACGGCGAGCTTATTGTGTCGCTGCAAAGCATCGCTTATGTCTACCGAGAAGCGCTGAAAATACCCCTCGTGATGGGCAAGATGCCTGCCGTTGAGCGTGACGTCGGCAAAATAGTCCACGCCATCAAAGACCAGGGTGGCCATGGTATCGGGCGCGCGCCTGGGCAGGGTAAATTCGTGCCGATACCAGAGGGCACCCTGATGATCGTATCCGGCGCTGTACCAGTTGGCCGGAACCGCAATCGATCGCCAGTCGCGGTCAGGCGCGCTGGCGCCATCAAAGGTGCTGAGGTTGGCGTCATGCACGCGCCACATTCCGGCCAGTGACCAGGTGACGGGCTGGCTGGCCTGGGCCAGCAGAGGGCTAATTGCCAGCAGCAGAAGAAGCCTGATCATCTTTAACCTCCTGTGCTCTGCGGCGCAGCCAGGCCGCAGAGCGTCTGGCCTCCTCGATAAGCTCGCCATGTAAAACGCTCAGCCCCGTCTGGTTCAGCGAGACCGCCTGACTCTCCAATTGCTGGAGCACTTCTGAAAGACGAATGAAACCGAGGGTGACGGCTTCGCCGCGAAGCTTATGAGCGGCCCGCCGCAGGGCATCGCGGTCATTATGCGCAATGTTCAGCGCCATGGCTGCCACCGCCTCGTCAAGACCGTTGCCGAACAGCGCCAGCAATTCATTAACCAGTTCAGGATCGTCCGCGCACTGTTTTAACAGCTGTGCCTCATCCGGCAGACCCTTATCTTCTCCGGCGAGAACATGGGCTATCTCCTCCCTGAGCGCCTCCTGACTTACCGGCTTGGCAATATAGCCGTCGAAGCCCATTGCCAGACAGCGCGCCTTGTCACCCTGCATGGCATGGGCGGTCATCGCGATGGCGGGCTGGTGGCTACGCCCCCGCGTTAGTGTCTCCTCACGAAGCAGGCGAATGGCCGTTTCACCGTCCATTTCTTGCATTTGCAAGTCAACCAACATCAAATCCCAGGACTGTTCACGCCAGCGTTCGAGGGCCTCCCGGCCATTGGATACCACTTCGCAACGGTGGCCGAGCTGCTCCAGCAGGCGTCTGGCGACTTTCTGATTCACCAGGTTGTCCTCGGCCAGCAGGATTCGCAGACTGGCCTGCGCAGTAACGGGCGCAGTAACGGGCGCAGAAGCGGGCACAGCCGTGGGAGAGGCAAGGGGAGCGGGTGCCAGGACGCTGGCTATGGTTTGATAGAGTTCACGTTGGGCAACCGGCTTATGCAAATAGTGGGCAACCCCGATGCGCTTGAGCATATTGGCATCGAAATGGCGGCTCATGGAACTGAGCATAATGATGTGGCTTTGCTCGGCCTGCGGCATAACAGAGAGCTCAATGGCCAGCGATACACCGTCCATATCCGGCATCTGGGCATCCAGCAGGATCAGCGGCCAGTATCCCCTTTTTGCGGTCAGGCTTAACGCTTCCCCGGCGTTGTTAACACAGGTCGGTGTCAGACCCATCTGGCGAAGCATGGTGTCCAGCAGCCGCAGGTTGGTACTGTTGTCGTCTACCACCAGTACCGATTCGCCGTTAAAGCGTGCTACAGGAGCATCGGTTGCTGAGACAGCCAACTGACCTTCCAGTGGCAACGTAAAAGCAAATTCGCTGCCTTCACCCGGCTCGCTCTGAACCGTTAGCTCTCCGCCCATCAGACTTACCAGGCGGGCAGAAATGGTCAGCCCGAGGCCAGTACCGCCGTAGCGGCGGGTGGTAGAGCTATCGGCCTGGCTGAACGCCTCGAAAATGGCTTTTTGTTTCTCCATCGGGATGCCAATGCCGCTGTCGCGTATGCGAAAACGCCAGTGCCCTTCACTTTCTGTAGGCTCTATTGCCAGCATAACCTCACCGTGATGGGTGAACTTCAGCGCGTTGCCCAGGAGATTAGTCAGAATTTGACGTAGTCGGGGACCATCAACGATGAGCACTTCCGGCACCCCCGGAGCGATATCCACCAGCAGTTCAATGCCTTTTTCGCTGGCGGAGGGCATATGCGGGCGGATGAGCGACTGCACAAAGGGGCGGATTTCCAGCGGCTCTGTATCGACGGTCATCTTCCCTGACTCAATGCGTGAGAAATCGAGAATGTCATTGATGATATGCAGTAGTGACTGCGCTGAACTCATCACCAGAGAAAGATATTCACGCTGTTCGGGGGTGAGCTGTGTATCGAGGCAGAGCTGAGTCATGCCCAGAATGCCGTTCATCGGGGTGCGAATTTCGTGGCTCATGTTGGCGAGAAATGCACTCTTCGCCTCGTTGGCCTCCCGGGCCACTTTCGCCGCTTCAATGGCTAACAACTCGGCCTCCTTGCGGCGGGTGATGTCCTGTAGGGTGCCGATCACCCGTTCGGCCTGCTGCTGCATACTGAGGGTGACCACCTGTCCCGAAACCAGCATCCAGCGCCAGCCCTGCGTCGCGTGTTGCACGCGAATCTCACTTTCAAACACCGGCATGTGCTCCTGCCTGGAGGCGATCATCGCGTTGCGCAGGACGGCACGATCCTCTTCATGGACCAGATTCAGTAAAAAGCGCAGCGGGTAGTGCAGCTGCGTACGTGACTGACCCACCATCGCCAGCAACGTATCGTTCACCTCCAGGCTGTCGTGAGAGACCTGCCAGTTCCAGATGCCGATCTGAATGGACTCTGCGGTCAGTAAAAAATCATCGTGCAGCTGCTGGCGCGAGCGCTGGGCGTCGTCAAGCTCGGTAATATCGGTATGCAGGCTGAGAATGCCGCCATCGGCGAGACGCTGATGCTGCACGTAGAGCCGCCGGTTTCCCGACTGCCGCACCTCTCGATGGCTTGACTGACGGCAGTTGCGAACGATCGCTTCACGCAGGGTCCGGCGGCGGGTGGAGTCGATGTTATAACCCGCATCAATAAATTTCTCCGCCAGGCTCTCGAGGGAAGCGCCGGCGATCAGCCAGGGGGCGATCACCGGGTAAAAGCGCGATATCTGGTCATTCCAGGCCAGCAGATGCTCGGCGGGATCGTAAATCATCACCCCCACAGGCAGCGCGTTGAGATCGAAACGGGATGTGGCTCGCATGGTTACTCACCTCTGGCCTTATAGTGCAGCTCCGCCTGGCGGCGCAGATACTCCAGCCCGGGGGCAATTGCCATCGCCCAGGCTGTGAGGATCTCTTCATCGCAAAGTGGATCGCAGGCGCGCACGGTCCTGAGCATTGCCTCCCGCCAGAGGCCGAAAAATCGCGGTGGCAGGCCTAGTCCTTCATCACTCTGCTCCCGCGCCAGGCGTTCCAGAAAATCGGGTACAAACAGCGCACCGTCAACGGCAAGCATGGCGAAAAAGCTCTTGAAGATCGTCTGCTGGCCATCTCCGCCCTGGTCCCGGGCAAAGTGCTGTTCTGTCTCCGGTGACATATGGATAAACGTTTCCCAGAACGTTTCAAAAAAGTGCCGTTTATCATTCTCCGGCAGGACGCGGTTCAGGCTGGCGTCAAAGAGATCGCGATAAAATTTCATGGTGCGGCCCTCAAGGCACGTTCGCCGGGCAGGCAGAGGCCGGGCGGATTGAAAGGATCCGACGTGCGGCGGGCAAAATAGCCATCATTCTTCACAAGGCCGTTTTCAAACAGCGGTCCGGCGTTGTGTTTGTACAGCAGCGCTTCCAGCACCATGGCGTTCGTCGAGAGGGTTAGCGTCGGGTTGATATCGCCGGTGGCCTCAACGCGGCCCTCAAACCAGCCCTGTTGCGGGTTATTCAGGTGTCGGGTTATAGCCATCAGGGCATCGGTATATTCGTTTTCCCACAGCGTCCAGAGCATGAAGACCGCTTTGGTGGTCACCTGTGCCAGCCGGGGATAGCTTTTACCGTCATCGCCCAACGTATTCCAGGCGTAACCATTCCCCCAGACGGTGTCCTCGACGTGCCATGGCGCCTGAGAGAGGTAAAAATCGGCGCGTGCGGTGAGTATGCCGTCGTGCTCCCAGCGCGTTTTTTGGCTGAGCCATACTCCTTCGGCCCGGGCGCGCAGCCTTTTTTGAATATCGACGGCCACTCCGGGGGCCTGCCAGCCAAACTCCAGACCCGGGAGCATCGCGGGGAGGGTGGAGAGCAGCGATGGCTGCCAGGTTGTTCTTGGATCGCGCGCGTCAACGGCGAGGCTGCGCTGGTACATGATGACGTTCTGGGAAGGCGGGGAAAATGCCTTGCCCGCCGGGAATCCCCACAGCCGAAACGCGCTGGCGGCATATTCGCTTTCACCCAGCCGCAGTTCGTCGCGTACCAACAGCTGTTCGTTCTGCTCGGACGCAGACCACAGCTCCCCGTCTTTATCCATCACCGGACAAAAATTCCAGCGCAGGATGATTTTTTCCAGATATTCGCGGTACTCAGGTGCTCGCTCGGCAGTGAGACGCAGGGCCAGCATCAGCCGCGCCATATCTTTCGCCGACCATCCGCGCTGCGCCGGTTTTCCTGTGAAATCGATGGGCGTGGCCGTACGGCTGGAATAGAGTCTGCCTGGCGTGCGGGTTTCGGTCAGCGTCAGGCGATTGAGTGTTCCGAGCAGGCGCGTCAGCCGTGCATCAAACTCGGCCGCCTGGATCAGACCCAGCTCGCGGGCTGCCAGCAGGGCGATAAGCGTATCGCCCATTTGCCACAGCGTAACGCGTGGCTGTTTATCGCTACCGTTGACCAGCCCTGTCTGAGGCTGTGTGTTATTCTCAAAATAGCGCCAGGCGATACCCGCCCACTCCCGCTCCTGTGGGGTCAGGCTACTGATGCGAGCGGTGGTGTGCCAGCCGCCTTTGGTCAGCCAGCGCCACCCTGCGCTTTCGCAGCTGAACAGGGCGAAGGCGATAATAAGAATGAGGACGGCGGCAGCCAGCCAGCGGGCTAAGGTCTTAAGCATTGTGCGGTCACCGGCGGCAGTTTCACAGGCTCGTCCGTATTACAGGTAGCACATTGACAGGCCTGGCAAGCGGGTTTGGTGCGCAGAGTGGTCCCGGTTTGTTCACACCATGTCTTCACTGCGGGCGTACTGTTCAGGAATGGACGGTTGCGCGAGGCATTATTAGGCTCAAAGAGATCCACCAGCTTTTTTTCCCACAGGGAAGGGGCAAAGTGGGGATCTTTGGGATTATCGCTGTTGAACTGCAACAGCTTGCCCTCTTTTTTGAACAGCAATGCTTCAAGCATGATGCCGTTGTTATTGGCCGTGAATTCTTTGATGGGGCCGTCGCCGTTTTCGTACAGCCCTTCATAGTAGCCTTTGCCCGCCTCGTTGGCGTTTTCAATGGCGTCCAGCAGGCGGTCGGTATAAGGCGAATTCCAGAGAACCCACATCCCGAGCGCCGCTTTCAGAGAGACGGCGGCCGTATTGGGAACGTACACGCCTTTATCGGTGATGGTGTTCCAGTTGAAGCCGTCGCTAAAGACGGTGTCGTAGACGAAGTAGGGTGACTGATCGAGTTGATGCTCAGAGCGAGCAGATAAAATACCGGTGATGGCGTAGCGATTCTCCTGAGCCTGGTAAACCCTGTCGGCGAAGTTTTTCATCCACGGATGGGTGTAGTCACGCGGGCTGTTTTCCCTGTCCGTCGGTTTGTCGAAACCAAATTCGAGGCCGTAAAGCACATAGGATTCGGTTACGACGTAATTATGCTGGCTGGTAAGGCGCGGATCGCGCGAGTCATAAGGCACCATTACGCAGTAGATCTCCGCCAGCTCGTAGGGCTGAGGCTGGCTGGCCTGACAGGTGCCAAAGCCCCACAGCGCAAAGCCCGCTGCACCATACTCTTCGTAGCCCAGCCGCCCCTCCTGCACGTACTTTGGCTGGCCATTTTCCAGGTAGGCTCCGTACATCATTCCACAGGGGTTGATGACGTTGGTGAAGTTCCATCCCAGCAGCACGTTATCAATGCTGTTGCCGTATTCCGGATAGCGCTCCTTAATGACCTTCAGCCAGATCAACATCCTGCCGATGTCCAGCGCCGAGAAGCCAATCTCGCCAGGTTTGTTCTGATAGTTAACCTTCTGACCTGTGATGGTGTTATAGGCTTTATTGGGCAGTTCGTTGCGGAATAAATCCAGTTTGTTCAGGGTAGCGAGTAATTTCAGCATTCTGCGATCGAACTCAGCTTTATCAATAATCCCCAGCTCCCTTGCGGCCGTCATCGCGGCCATATAAGAGGCGCTGTCCCACATGGTGGTTGAGGGGTATTTATTAACGGCATTTACCAGGCCGGTTGTGGGCTGATAGTTAGCAACGAAATATTGCCAGGCGTTTTTGGCAATAGTCATCTCGCGAGGCGTGAGTTCGCCGCTACGCGGTGGGTAATCAGAAGCGGGAAGTCCAGCCGCTGCCTGTGCCGCAGAGAGTGAGAGCCAGCACGCCACAAGCCCGGCCAGAAGAGGAAAAAAGAGTATTGATTTCAGCTTCATGGCTTCGCTCCTGCTGAAGAGGTTTGGGGAGTGGCGGGGCCAGGGCAGGCCAGACAAAGCATCTGACCGTGGGCAATGTACGCCAGGCTTTCGAGGACGACCGCATTGGTATCGGCATCAACGATCTCGTTCACGCTGCTGTTGAGGTTAAGCCCGCGCTGCCAGCCCTTGCCTGGTACCTGTAGCTTTTGCACCTGCTGGCGCAGTGCTTCGCTCCAGCCGTTGCGGAACAGGGCGTACCAGGCAAAGGCGGTGCGGGTCGAAGTCATCGCCGTTTGCTCCGGCGTGGCGTCAAGCAGAGCGCTATTTTGCAGCGGCTGGCGATTGGGCAGATCGTTGACGTAATCCGGCGCGGGCTCGGCGTAATCGGTGCTGATCGGCGGCTTGCGGACCCGAAGGCTATGTCGACGCTGTTGGATCTGCATTATGCGCCATGTGATTTCTGCGCTCTGCGCATCAAAACCCAGCTCAAGCCCCGTTAATAAATAGGGAAGGCTGATAAGCGAAGGTTGGCGACCCCACGGCGTACGCAGCCCCTCGTCGGGCACCATTATTCCGTCGATGTCGATCATCTGCTGCCCTTCTGGTGGATTCGTCACTGCCAGTCCCGCCGCGCTGTCGATCAGCCGAAGCGTATGGCTTGCATAAAGACGATAGCCGAAGCTGTTTCTCGGCTCGTCCGTCGCCAGCGCCCAATGGTGGAGCGGGACCGCGGCCTGGCTGGTGGTGTTATTGGCAATCAGGGCGCCCATCTTCCAGCGATCGAGCAGATTGCGTACGGCGCCAGCGTGCTGAGGATAACGCCACAGCAGCGTTTGCAGGGCGTTAAGCAGGCGGCCCATGCCGATAGCCGAGGCGTCCGGTTTGCCCAGGGTCTCAAGTGTGTCGGCATGGTAATAGGCGGCGGGCAGCCCCTGAGGATTGAGTGGAAGGCTTGCGAGGGCCGCCAGTGCGGCCGCGATGCGTTCATCAAACTCCTCGGAAGTAAGAACGTTGAGCTGCCTGGCGGCTGCAACCGCAAAAAGATAGCTGCCGGTGCTCCACAGGCTGAGCCAGGGTTCGCCGTCGTGCGCGTTGGCCAGGCCATTCGGCTGCGTGTTGTTCACATAATATTGCCAGGCCACCCGCGCCCAGATGGCTTCTTCGAATGTCAGTTCACGCGGAGCGGGCAAGGGTGGGAAATCGTTACTCAGCGATATCCCTGCGCTGCTCTCAACGCGTGTCGGCATCTGTTTTTCAACCCAGACGACAATAGCGAATCCCAGCAGAAAGCCGAGCAGAATGGTGAGGTAGCTGCGGGCTGACAAAAGTGCGTCGCGTTTTCTCATTCGCTCACCTCTTCTTCAGCCGGGGTCCACATGGCGGCGAAGATCAGCGGCAGCATGGCGGCAATGTTGACTGCACCCCAGAAGATATTGATAACGTAGCCGGACGGATCGTCAACCTGCCCACGTGCAACCTGAATACCGCCCCAAATCAGCCCCGCCAGCGTGAGCACGACGATGGCGATTTGCGGTTTCACCAGGTATAGAAACCGTCCCGTCTGCCTCTCTTTGGGGGTAACGTGGAATTTGATCTGCTCTCCGCGCAGGACTGTGTTGAGCGCGCGCAAATTCATGGAGAAGAATGAGAGATACGATGCTCTGCCATCCCAGGCTGATATTCCCCAGGTGCCGAACATAAACGCCAGCTCCGAAACAATAAAAAAGGGCAAAAAATGAAGATAAAAGGGTTCAGACCAGGCTGATACAGGCGGAATGCCGGTAAACAGGTAAACAATGGGCGATATCAGGAAAACAGTGTTCCACACGCAGGCCAGATAGGACCAGAAGGTGGTGGCGTACATCAGCGTTTGCGGCAAAGAGAGCTTAAAACGGCGGCGGCTGAAAATATTGTCATGGAACAGAATATCCAGTGAACCCGCGGCATATTTGAAGCGCTGGATCATCCACGTCAGCATATCCTGCGGTGAGAGCATTTTCGATTCGATCCGCGGGTGCATTACCGAGCGCCAGCGGCGGGCGGCATCGCCGTGGAGCAGGATGGAGGTATAAATATCTTCTGAAACGTGAAATTTATAGGGCGTGAGTTCCGTGTCGAAGGCCACGTGGGGACGCATGGCGTCCTGAAGGGTTTCACGCATGACGGGATCGCGAATGTCCCGCGTGTGGCGATCGATCTCTTCTTCTATCGTCCAGACGTAGCTGCGCAGCGCTGCCTGCATTACCGCTTCGCGCCTGTGTACAGAGGCCGCACCGCAGCAGAAGGCGGCGTTGGCCCAGTTTCGCCGTCGCAGAATGACGTCATAAAACATGCGCGGATCGTTAAAAAAGGGATCGCGGCCGATGGTTACTGGCCCGATGAACTTCTGGGCGAGCCATCCTAGCCCGTATCCCGTTTTGCCTGCTTTTCGCCCAAGCCAGCGCGCGAGGTTTTCCCCCTCCGGCAGGTCGAAGAACCACTGCGGTGTCTGAACCCAGGCCACGTCAGGGTCACGAAAGTAGCCCAGCGTGTGGCTGAGCAGAGTGGGGAAGACCCGGGTATCGGCATCGCAAATGATAAGGAAATCACCGTCGGTTTGCTCAAGTCCGTTTCGCAAGTTACCGGCCTTAAAGCCAATATTGGTCTGGCGGGAGATGTAGTTTGCGCCTTCCTGATCGCAGACGGCTTTCATCTCCGGACGCCGGCCATCATCGAGCACGTGCACCTTGTAGTCCAGCGGGCCGGGGTAATCCATCTTCATGGCGTCCCGAATTGAAAGCCTGACCAGCTCAACATCTTCTGAATAGGTTGCGATAAAAAGATCGACCTTGATGGGTCTTGAGGCTTCCGCGTCTTCGGAGCGCAGGCAATCATTGATCTCAATCGGGGGCGGATTTTGCGGCGGATCGTCTTCTTTCCACAGGTTTATGGTGAATAGCACTGTGCCGATCCAGGCCAGGGTTTCAGCCAGCACTAATGGAATGGCATACCACAGCGCGTCGGTATTTAAGGAAGCTGTCCAGCGCCAGTAAATATAATTAGCGCCTAAAATCAGCGAGGCAACCGCCAATACCTGCCATGTTAACATGACCCATCGCGGTGTCTTAAGCGGTTCAGGCGGCTGGCGATGTTCAAAACGGGTAAAATAAAAATCCATAGAGAAGGATATCCTGTTTCCACGATAGTTATTAATTACAGACCCGTTACTGACAGGGAGCGCAAAACGGAAAATAACGTCCGTAAACAAAAAGTAAAGTAAGTGTAGATGGCGGAGGGAATAATTCCAGAGAGGTTAAAACTCGATTGTTTACACGCGCTAAAATAACTGTTAACTACGCTTAATAATATTTGAAGCGTTATCAAAAATTGCCAGATGCTTTTGTTTACGCTATCTAAATAAAATACAAGAAACTTTTTAGCATGGAGAACGCGACGCCCCATGAGCCAGATTGCGCCTGTGCTTATAAATAAAGACGTTGAAAAACCAACGACATGGCGTTACATCGCGTCGGATAAACGTGATTTACGTATTGATTTTATGCGCGGTATCGCCTTAGTGATGATGGTGGTGGCGCACACGGAAGTGATGTCGATATTTAATATATTTACCTGGGAAAGGTTTGGTCTGGTCACCGGCGCTGAGGGTTTTGTGATCCTTTCAGGATTTATGCTGGGAATGTTAAACCGTGTAAGATTGCAAAAAGCAGTATTGTTGACTATATCCTGGGGGCTTTATCTGCGTGCATGGAAAATATATCGGATAAATATCATCATTATTCTTTCATTTTTACTGTTAGGATATCTGCCGTTTATTAACGTCTTTGAGGTGATCCATTTTACCGATCGTTACTCAGGTACAACCTGGTCACTGTATCCGGTGACGCCGCAAATTAAAGAAACCTGGTTTAACATTGTCCTCTACCTGCAAATTGGCCCTCATCAAACGCAAATCCTTGGGCTCTATATTTTTCTTCTGCTGTTAAGCCCCCTGTTTTTGGGGATGCTCCAGAAAGGATACGTCTACTGGCTGCTGGGTTTATCGTTGCTCGTCTACGGCGGCTGGCAGATGTGGCCGGTACGCGCTACGCCGTCTCAGTTTGAATTCGCGTTTCCGCTGCTGGCCTGGCAGTTTATTTTCGTGCTGGGTATGTGCAGCGGTTGGTACAAAGAGGATTTGATCTCTTTTGCCCGTACGCCCGCCGGTAAGGTCGTGCTCGTGGCGCTGGTGATAATTGCGCTGCTTCTTGGCTTTATCGCCCAGAACCATACCAACCCGTTTATGCCGCCCGCACTGCTAATGCACAGCCTCTCGCCGGAGGACTTCAACGCTTTTTATCATACCTGGGCGGCAAAAAATGGCCTTGGGCCCGTCAGGGTACTTAACGATATCTGTCTGATGGTGACCGTCTATTTGGTGCTGACCTGGTGCTGGCTGCCCCTGTATCGCCTCGCAGGCTGGTTTCTTATTCCGCTGGGTCAACATTCGCTTTATACCTTTATTTTGCATGTCTACGTCGTATTTCTGGTAAGCCAGTTCGTCACGTTCGATCTGTGGCGCCAGGACTGGATAGTGAACACCTTCATTCACGCTGCGGCGCTGGGCGTGCTGTGGCTGATGGCGAAATATAACGTCGCCGCGCGCTGGATACCTAACTAAGGAAGGGCTGATGCGGGATAAATTTTTGCTGACCTGCGCACTGCTGTGCGTTGCCACTGGCGCAGAGTCGGCGCCGAAGGACGATGCGGATTCACTACGTGACAAGAACGGCGAGCCGGTGCAGGCTGGCGTGTTCACCAGCCGCTGGGGTCGCCTGTTCTCCGGTAATGAAGACGTCTTCTCTGGCGCGCTGAGCTTTAGTTCGGGACTAAAAGAGCAGTGGATGACTATCCCTAACAGCTCGGACACCGCAGAGCAGAAACGTAAATACAACCAGACGCTTAATCTCAGCCTGCAATACTCACCCTACAGTTACTGGTTTGCGAACGTGACATCGCGTTTGCCGGTGACGGACACCAGCCGCTACACGGCCGATTTTCGTTACAGTTTTGGCTATGATGACTGGCATGCCAACACTTTCAGCCTGGTGTACAGCAATTACGGGGATAACCGCTTCTGGACGTCAGGAAACCGTCGCCACACCTATTTTGAGCAGGGGGCCGTGACGCTGGCGTATAAATTTTCACTGCCGAAACCGATAGAGAATACGCTCCTGATTAACAAAGGCGACTCTATCATTTGCCAGATGGGCTACAGCTGGGTTCCGCGTTATTACGATCTGGACAGCAACGATATCCGCAAAAACAAGAACGTGGTATTGGGCGGGTGTGGTTATACCTTTAAGCAGCACTTCTTCGTGCGCGCCACGGCGTTCTGGTTTCCGGACAGCAGCCAGCAACAGCCCTGGAACGGCGACTACAGCTATAGTTTTGGCTATGCGGGTTATACGCCAGGTTCATTCTCTGTTCAGTATGCTAACTACTCCGGCACCCGTTACCCCGGTCACCAGAGCGGCAGCGGTAAATTCCGGGAAGGCACCGTCAGCGTCATCTGGTTCTTACCGCTTTAGGAGGGCGTATGTTGTCACAGCACGTCCTGATAGTTGAAGACTCACTGGTTTATCGTCGCCTGCTTAGCCGAATGCTGACGCAGTGGGGGTATACCGTCTACGAGGCGGAGAACGGCGTTGCCGCGCTTGAGATCCTCGAAAACCAGCCAGTCAGCCTGGTGATCAGCGACTGGGATATGCCGGAAATGGATGGCCTGACGTTGTGCCGGGAGGTTCGCAGCCGTCAGTTCGGACATTATGTTTATTTAATTTTGCTTACCGCACGCGAAGAGCCGGGCGATCTGACGGTGGGGTTTGACGCCGGTGCGGATGATTTTCTCAACAAGCCGGTCGAGCAGAGTGAGCTGCGGGCGCGATTGCACGCGGGGGCACGGGTTCTGTCCCTTGAGGCCACGCTTGCTACGCGTAATGCACGCCTCAGTGAGGCGTTAAGGCAGATAGAGCAAGACCTTGAAGTGGCGGCGCGGATCCAGCAGTCGGTTCTGCCTGCGCATCAGTTGCGTTACCGGGATTACTTTGCAGACTGGATTTTTTTGCCGTCAGCCTGGGTGTCCGGCGATATTTTCAATGTCTTCCCGCTGGACAATCACCTGGGATTCTACTGTGTAGATGTGTCGGGGCACGGCGTTGGTGCGGCGATGATGTCACTTGCCGTGGCCCGTCAGTTTCTGCATGGCAGGGCGGTAGAGCGTTTTCTGTTTGCGGACGATAGCGACGTTGCCTCCCCTGCGGAAGTCGTTCGGATCCTGAATGGTCGCTTTTGCAGCGAAGAGGTTGAGATAATGAGTTATTTCACCATGATTTACGGTGTTATCGACCTGACAACAGGTGAAGGCAAGCTTTGCCAGGCCGGCCATCCTACGCCGTTCATTGTGAACCCTGGCGGCGAGGTCAGGACGGTCGGTGAAGGCGGCGCGCCGGTAGGATTGATGCCGGATCTCAGCTGGTCAGACGTAAGCTTCTCGCTGGCGCCGGGTGAGCGCCTCTGCCTGTTTAGCGATGGCATCACCGAGTGTGAAAATCCTGACAACGAACAGTTTGGTCAGGCTCGTTTGCAGCGTCGGCTTCAGGATGACGCCACGCTCGCACTGGAACGGCTCTTACCGCAGTTTGCGCAGCATCTTATACGCTGGCGCAGCGGAAAATACCGTGAACAGCAGGCCATGGCGGACGATGTTTCCTTATTAGTGATTGAGCGTACAGGAGTAAACGATGAACATTGATACAGACCGACTGGACGACGTAAACATTATGACGCCTTCGGTGCGCCGACTGGACGCCTCGGTGGCGGCGGTATTTAAGGAAGCTATTGCCCGGGAGATTGGGGTGGATCGTAAAGCCCTGATAGTCGATTTCAGCAAAATCGATTTTATCGACAGCAGCGGCCTTGGCGCACTGGTTTCCCTGCTGAAGATGATGAATGGTAAAGGTGAAATGATGCTGTGTGCGCTGAACCCCGGTATACGCAACATGTTCACCCTGACCCGTATGGATCGCATATTTCGCATTTGCCCGGATCGCGCTACGGCACTTTCGCATCTAAATCAGTGAGTTGACTGTGGCTAACGACATTACTTTTCCCGCCACGTTAACCTCCGTCTCGCCGCTTGCGGCATGGCTTGAGCGTCAGATGGCTTCGCTGTCCGTTAGCGATGACTGGCGCTTTGCGCTCGATCTCGCCGCCTGTGAAACGGCTACCAACATTATTCGTCATGCGCTACATGAGGATCCGGAACGTTGCTTCACCGTGGAGTTCATCGTTACCGTCTCGGACGCGGCGCTGCGTTTTACGGACGATGGCGATAAATTTCCCGCTGAACGTCTCGCGGCGGTGCGTGACGACGCGACGTTCGATGCCTCTCTTTTGGCTGAAAGCGGCAGAGGACTGAAACTCATTTTGTTGTATGTGGATAATTTCAAGGTAGAAAATATTGCAGGGAAAAATATCACCGTTCTGGAGAAGAGGATGGTCGGATAATTGTGACGTTTAAGAAGGTCCGATCAGGGCGGTATGTGGGTATTCACAATGGCGCAGTGATCAATCTGCGCCAGTATCGTGATGACGAGCACAAGCCCAGTCAGGCCTCCGCCTGCCATTTTGCCAGTATCGCACCGGCCCGACGGGCCGTGGCTGGCAGGATGTCGGCATCCGCCACGTAGCCATCAGGATCGATACAGCGATTGTGTTCTCTCGCCTCGTGCAGAATCGCCTCGTCCCAGTAGAGGCGCTTACGCTGATCGCCCCGGGTCGTCAGAATAAACTCCACATTGCCATCAACCGCGCGGTAGCGGCGCCAGCTGTTTGCCGGAATGGAGATCACCGAACGTTCCGGGGCGATAATGCTGACTTCCTTACCCGCCTCGTTCCAGGTCACCTCCAGCTGGCCTTTAAAGACCATGATCACCTGAATATCCGGGCAGAGATGGCGACCGACAATGTGGTCGTCAGCAAGACGCAGCCATTCGACGGAAAAACCGTGCGGGCTCAGGATAGCGGGAGCGGAATCCCGATCCTGTGAAATGCCGAAACCGATAACCGGCGCAATTTCGCCGCCGTGTCCCGGCAGCACCGAATCCAGCAGTCCCTGTGCTGACCAGCGGCGGTCATCACCGGTTACCGCACGCTGGCGCATCTCCTCAACGCTGTAGTCACGCAGACTGGCAATATATTGCTCTGACAGCGGCGTCAGCAGTGTGGTGGGATCGGGCGTTGGCTCACCAGCCTCCTGCGCAATCAGCATATTATCCTTGCTGAGATACATACCGTACTCGCTGGCGGCCGCCAGCACTGACGGGTGCCAGATGATGCCGCCCGTGTTGTCCCCGCCGAGCACGGTAAATACCATGCCGCAGGTATCTTCTTTACTGACGTTGGTGAAACCGCGGAAGATCCAGGTCGGTATTGAGAGGATGGTGGGCGCGCTAAATTCAGCTTCATGCTCGCCGTTGGCGCCCCAGCGAAAACGCCACGTCCCTTCATGGATCAGGAACACTTCTGCGGTGAAATGCAGATGCAGGTTATTCGTCACCCCTTTTGGCATAGCCGCCGCGCCAATGTTAAAGCCGTGCGGCTCGGGAATATTGACGACCTGCTCGCTGGACTGGGTTACACCCGGGCCGATGAAGGAATAGTTTTGTTTGAGATGCGAGCCGGGTAGCTTGCAATCAATAAAAGCAAGATTGCAGGAGACCATATCGTCGGGGGCGACTAACCGTGTTCGTGCCTGGCTCTGGGTAAGATGGATAGTTTTCATCATTTCTCCTTTTAATAACCGGATGCACCGGTGGTAGGGATGGCGTTGCCGCGGGCGAGGGCAATGGCTTCACGTGAGGCGCGACCCAGCTGCATAACGTCGTTTGCAGGGGTAACAAACTGGAAACCCTGAGCAATACGCGCTGCCGCGGCCGCGCCGGAAGTGCAGAAAATACCGGCAATCTTTTGCTGCTGGCGGCAGCAGTGAATCACCCGCTCAATAGCAGCAAGCATTTCGGGATGTTGGGATTCGGCGCTGGCACTGCCGGTCAGCGTCAGCGAGAGATCGTTGGGGCCAATAAACACACCGTCCAGCCCTTCGGTATCAAGGATGGCGTCAAGATCCGCCAGCCCTTGGCGGGTTTCGATCATTGCCAGCGTCAGGATCTCGTCGTTGGCGTGCTGTGGATAATCGCTGCCGCCATAGAGTAGACCTCTGGCCGGACCAAAGGAGCGAACCCCCAGTGGTGGATAGCGACAGGCCGCGACAAAACGGCGAGCCTGTTCCGCGCTGGAGATCATCGGGCAGATTACGCCGTAGGCTCCTGCGTCTAATACGCGCATGATTTGCGCCGGATCGTTATTTGCCACCCGCACCAGCGGCACGGCAGGCGTGGCCGATAGCGCCTGTAGCATCGACAACGCGCTGGCAAAATCAATCATGCCGTGCTGCAAATCGACGGTGACGGCGTCGTAACCCTGATGGCCCATAATTTCCGCGCTATACCCGGAGGGGATTGCCAGCCAGCCGTTAACGATCGGAGTATTTTCCAGAAATACGGTCTTTAAACTGTTTTTGCGCACTGTATGCACTCCGTTATCCACTGACGCAGCAGCGGCGCGATCTCATCCGGGGTTTCCAGCGGAATAAAATGCCCGCCAGCCTCCACCGTATGCCTGGTCACGTTCGCATTGCCGGCTGCCAGTAGTTGATGATGATGAGGCGTGCAGATAACGTCCTGCGCGCCGTTTAGAAGTAATGTGGGGCAGGCGAGGGCGTTAAACGCAGTCCGGTTGTCCTGCCGGTGAATGGCCATTTCCGTTTGCCCGGCAAAGGTCTCAATGCCGCACTCTTGCGCCATTCGGCAAATAGTCTCTTGCAGGATCCGATCGGACAGACGTGACGGGGCGACATAGCTCTGCCACAGCGAGGAGACCAGCCAGTCGGCCAGGCCCTGCGCCTGGGCGGTGTGTACCGCTTCCCGGCGTGAAGCGAGGGTGTCTGGCGCAACGGGCAACGGATTAACGGAAATCAGCGTCAGCCCGTTCACTCTTTCTGGCGCGTCGGCGGCCATTTGCAGCGCGACAATCGCGCCGAGCGAAAAGCCCGCCAGCAGAAAGCGCGGTGGCAGAACCTTTAATAACCGCCGTGACGCCTGCGGCGCGGACTCTGCGCCCGTCAGCGTGATGCACAGCACCGCTGAGATGTTCAGCCTTTCAATAAGGGGCTGCCAGAGCCGGGCGTTACACAGGGTGCCACCAAGCAGCACCAGCGGTAGATCGGTATTGTCCAGAAGCGGATATTCCATTGCATCCCTCACGTAGCCGTCCAGCCGCCGTCAACCATCAGGGCGCTGCCGGTGATCAGCCCGGCGGCCTCAGAGGCGAGGAACACTACCGGCCCCATAATGTCCTCCAGCCTGCCTGGCCGGCGCAGTTTGATGTTGTCCAGCACATAGCGGCGAAATGCCGGGTCGGCGAGTGACGAACGCGTCAGGTCGGTTTCAATGAAGGTCGGGCACAGCGTATTGACACGGATCCCCGCATCGCCCAGCTCCAGCGCCATCGTTCGGGTTAACCCTTCAAGCGCGAATTTGGAGGCACAGTACACGCTACGCTCGGGGCCACCAACGTGTCCCATTTGCGATGAGATGTGAATAATCGATCCCCCCTTACCGCCCGCCCGCATTCTGCGCGCCACGTGCTGGCTGATAAAAAAGGTGGCGCGCAGGTTAAGCGCCATCACCGCATCGAAATTTTCCTCGTTTACCTCAAGAAACGGCTGGTGGCGGGCCAGCCCGGCACTGTTCACCAGAATGTCGGGCGTGGGCAACGTTGTCAGCACACGCTCCACCTCCTGAGCGTCGGTAATATCCAGTTCCAGCGGGTGAAATGCGAGGCTGTGTTCCGCTGCCAGACCTGCGGCATGCGCCAGCGCCTCGCGGCCCCGGGCGGCAATCCAGACCTCTGCCCCTGCCTGTGCGAGGGCGACGGCGGCAGCGAAGCCAATCCCTCTTGACCCGCCGGTCACCAGCGCGCGTTTGCCGTGCAGGGTGAAAGAGGGCGTTTGCAAAAGCGTCATGGCTTACACCTTTTCCCTGACCGGGGCCGGTGTGGCGTAGGGAACTTCCGTCTGGCCATAACGGCGCACGCGAATATTGGCCTGCTCGGCATGTCCGGCGAACCCCTCCAGGAGCGACAGACGCGAACAATAGCTGCCGATTTCGGCGGTGGCTTCGTCGCTGAGGACTTTCTGGAAGGTGCAGGTTTTCATGAACTTGCCCACCCACAGGCCGCCGGTATAACGTGCGGCTTTCTGCGTGGGCAGGGTGTGGTTGGTGCCGATCACCTTATCGCCGTAGGCCACGTTAGTACGTGGTCCAAGGAACAGCGCGCCGTAATTGGTCAGGTTAGCCAGGAACCAGTCGTCCCGGTCGGTCATCACCTGAACATGTTCGGAAGCGATACGATCTGCCTCCAGCAGCATCTCTTCGTAGCTGTCGCAGACGATGATTTCCCCGTAGTCCTGCCACGACTGGCGGGCAATGTCGGCGGTAGGGAGCTTTTCCAGCAGCCGTTCCACTTCGCTGAGCGTCTCTTTGGCAAGCTGGAGCGAGTTCGTCAGCAGGATGGCAGGGGTGGTGACGCCGTGTTCGGCCTGGCCCAGCAGATCCGTGGCGCACATTTCCGCGTCAACCGTGTCATCGGCAATCACCAGCGTTTCCGTCGGACCGGCAAACAGATCGATACCTACCCGGCCGAACAGCTGTCGTTTGGCCTCCGCGACGAAGGCGTTACCGGGGCCGACCAGCATGTCGACCGGTGCCAGCGAGTCCGTGCCCAGCGCCATGGCGCCTATCGCCTGAATGCCACCAAGGGCATAGATTTCCGTTGCGCCAGCCATTTTTTGCGCCGCGACGATCGCCGGGGCGGGCTGACCGTTAAACGGCGGGGCACAGCTGATAATTCTTGAGCATCCCGCCACGCTGGCGGTGATGATCGACATGTGCGCGGAGGCGAGCAGGGGATATTTTCCGCCAGGCACGTAACATCCCACGGCGTTAATCGGAATATTTTTATGCCCGAGAATAACGCCGGGACGCGTTTCAATTTCCAGGTCCCGCAGACATTCTTTCTGCGCGCGGGCAAAATTCGCGACCTGCTGTTGGGCGAATTCAATATCCTGAATATCCTGACGGCTTAACTGTTTTATGCAGCGGTCAATCTCCGCGGACGTCAGACGATAATCCTGACGGTCATAACGATCGAATTTAATGGATAATTCGCGAATGGCTTTATTTCCGCGTTTTTCAATATCCGCAAGTATTTGTTCAACCGTTTCTCTTATTTGCTGGTTGGCTTGCTGGCGCTCTTCGGTAGATTTACCGGTTTTTAATTTCCAGGACACTCGCTTCTCCTTACTTTTTTCAGATGTCAGTTGTCCTCCCGGCGAGCCGGGAAAGGGTATTTACTTCAGAAAGGGTTATTGATCCGGCGCGGCAGCGTACGCACCGTTTTTTAATAATTGGGCTGAGGTTTGCGTTTTACGGGCATATACCCATCGAGCGGACAGCGGCGTGGCAATAGCGGCCACAACGGAAAGGGCGGCAATCAATATATAACCGGACGACAGGTTAATATGTTGCATCATTACGCCCATCATTACCGGCCCGACAAACATGCCGCAGGAATAAATGGTCTGGAATAGCCCCATTCGCGTGGATTGTTCATCAGACGAGGTATTCACTACGCTGAGCGACATGAATGCCGCAAAGGCCATACCGAACGAGAACCCCGCCAGCGCCTGCCACAGGTAAATAACATAGATATTGCTGGTGAAGGGAATGCCGAAAGTGGATATCACCTGTAAAACGATGCCGAGCACGGCGGTTTTTACCAGCCCAAGTCGCTGATAAAACACCGAGCTGCACAGGGCGATGGCCAGCCCGTAAAAAAGAAGGTGAATGTTACCCAGCAGCGCGAGGATCCCCGCCCGGGCGCCAAGCTGCTCGGCATAGACCGGCGTCAGCGTGTCGCGGGTGGCGAAGGGCACCAGAATGACGACGGTCGCCAGAATGCCAATCAGCCAGACGGAACGGTCGGCCAGCTGCTGGCGCGCGCCGGTAATGCAGGCTTTAAGCGTGGGGGCCTGAACCGGGTCGTGCACGTCCTGAATGCGGGTCGTCAGGATCAACGCCACCAGGGCGGAGATGCAGGAGACAAAAAAGGCGATGTTATTGGCGAAATAGTGAATCAGCACCGCGCCAATACAGTTGCCGAGAAACACGCCGATGGGCCCTGCAAGCGCCAGCAGCGCGACGGCGGCAGGGGCTTCGTTGCGACCGAAGTAACGCATGAACAGGATGTTGTACAGCACCCAGGTCGCCGCCGTGACGCCGTCTGCCGCTTTCGCCAGATACAGCGTAATGGCATTGGGTTCAAGCCAGGCAATCGGCCAGGCGATAATTGGCAGCAGCAGGCCAATCTGGATGAAGATCCTGCGGCTTTTAACCACGTCGGAAATAATGCCTAACGGGAAGCGTATCAGAAGGGTTGCCAGACCAGACGCGCCCATAATGATGCCCATGATCTGTGGCTCAATGCCCTGGTTGATCATCATGGGGGCCAGGAATGCATCAATGCTATGGATGCAGATAAAGAACAGGATGCTGATGATAAAAAAGAGCCGGGCTTCCCGACGGCGTAACAGTGCTTGAAACATGGTTTTGAACCTCTTGAGAATTAATGGGTTATAACCAGTCAGGGACGACGTTTACCGGTTCAATCCTTTGGGCGACTCCTGTTCTCTCCGGTACCATTGACGGTATGAAAACTCTTTGCATACGTATTCAAGATTTGAAGTTACGAAAAGGTTTCATGTTTGTAAAGTGATCTCGATCTTGTTGTGAGAATTTTAATTTTTTGTGTTGCATACGCATGCAAAGGTGGTGTAAGTATAAAAAACACCCACTTGCTGAGGCGTTTGAAGCACGCGCAAATGGGCAGGACGTTGATAAGGAATCAGGGGTAATGAAACGTAAGACTTTTGCAGCAGTCACATCCCAACAGGTCGCTCAGCTGGCGGGGGTATCGCAATCTGCGGTGTCGCGAACGTTCACGCCGGGGGCGAGCATTTCGCCGGCAACGCGTGAAAAAGTGCTGAAGGCAGCGCGCGAGCTGGGTTATCGCCCGAATGCGATCGCCCGTTCGCTCAACACGGCTCGTTCGCGCATTATCGGTGTCGTCATTTCTTACTTTGATAACCCCTTTTACTCGCAGGTGCTGGAGGCGCTGGCGCAAAAGCTGGATACGCTGAACTATCACCTGCTGCTGTTCGTTGGCGACCGGGAGGGCAACGTTGACCGTATTTTTGACCAGATTATGCAGTACCGGGTGGATGGTATTGTGCTGGCCTCGGTGACGCTGTCGCTGGAGTTATCTGAAGAGTGCCTTGCCGCCGGGATCCCGGTAGTGCTGTTTAACCGCAGCGAAGAGAGTGGCATGGCCTCCAGCGTCAACAGTAATAACGAAGCGGCCGCGCGGCAGATTGCCGAGTTTCTGCTGGCGGGGGAGCACAAGCGTTTTGCCTACGTGGGCGGCGTGGCCGATTCCCCGGTCAATATTGCCCGCCAGCGCGGGTTCATCTCCACGCTGGAAGAACATGGCATCACCGATGTGCGGGTGGTGCACGGGAATTACGACGCTCAGCAAACCACCCGGGCAGCCTATACCCTGTTTTCGACGTCGCCAGCGCCGGATGCGGTCTTTGTCGCCAACGATCATATGGCCGTCACGGTAATGGATGTGGCGCGCTATGAGTTTGGTTTGCGCATTCCGGAGGAGGTCTCCGTTGTCGGGTATGACGACATTGGCCCTTCCGGCTGGCCCTCTTATGCGTTGACCTCGGCGTCGCAGCCGGTCGGCGCGATGGTGGATGCCACGGTGGAACTGTTAATGAAACAAATTGACAGCGGAACCATAGAGCCTGAACAGATTACGGTGCCCGGTACGCTGGTGATACGCCACTCGGCGCGTCGCCCACGCAGCGGCGTTATCGAAACCAATGGTTTAACGCTATTCCAGTCTAAGGAGCGCACATGACCAGATTGCGGGGCTTCAGCCCTCAATTCGACTCTATCCAGCAGTTCATTTTGACGCTGACGCACGTGGTGTGGGAGCAGAAAGATATCGGCCAGCTGGCGGATTTTTACGCCACGCCGGTGGTTTTCACTACCCCCGAAAAACAGCTGCATGAGCTTTCCCAGTTTATGCGCCTGACGCTTGAGGCGATGCACAGCTTCCCGCAGCGAGCGGTGCTGACGGAGGATATTCTGTGCAGCCAGAACCCGGGGGATGAGTACTATGCGGCGCAGCGTACCGTAGCCCGCATTCAGCACCAGGGGGAGGGATTTTTTGGCCCGCCGACGGGGAAAAATGTCTGGGTCCGCACCTGGGCCGATCGCATCTGTGTTGATGGTGCCGTACGCCAGGAGTGGCTGCTTCAGGATCGTGCCGCGATTGTGGCGCAACTGGGGCTGGATGTCCGCGACTTTGCTTTTAACCTGGCGACCATGCGCCAGCAGCTTGGGCTGGAATCTGTGTCTGCTGAGACGCTGGACGCCCGCTGGGCGGGCGGGCCCGAGGGCGACGACGTGGAAGGGGCGCTGGCCGGGGTCGTTGAGCGCTACTTAACGATGTGGGCGGGCGGTAACAGCGGCGTGGTGCCCGGTCTCTATCACCCGGCGGCGACGCTGTACGCGCCGGGGCACTGCCTCTGCACCGGCGAACAGGAAATTGGCGCACAGCTTTCCGGTTATCGCGCTTCATTTGCCGACAGCGAAACGCAACTTCATCACCTGATTGTGCGTAAAGATCCTAATGAGCCGATTCGACTTTCATTGCGCTGGTCGTTGTTAACCTGGCATGACGGTTACGGCAAATTTGGTGCGCCGACCCGTAAACCCATATCAATTACCGGTATCAGTCAGCTTGAATTACGTGATGGTTTAATTTTCCGTGAATACCTGGGGATCGATGAATTAGCGATTTGGTCGCAAATATTTAATTAATGGGGCGGCAGCCCCCTTATTCCGGCTGCAAATATTAACCGTGTTTAATTCACCCTCACTTACGGGTGCGGGTCCTTATTGTCTGAAAACAGAGCAGGAGTTTATATGTCTTCCACCGAAGCAACAAATAAAGCACCAGCCGTACCCGAAAAAAGCAGCGTGAAATCTCTGAAAGAGGAACCTGTATTACAGGTGGAGCGTCGTGATTTTGTCGATCTGGTACCGGAAAAAAGACCGCGTGTGCAATCATTACGCGGCTTTGATGACTGCTATACCGATATTGTCGATTATATCGTTCGCTGCACCCATAAAATATGGGATGAGCGCGATGTCGGCTTAATTTATTCTCACTATACCCATAACTGCGTGCTGTATAACGCGCTGGGGACACTCTATAACCGTGAACAGGTGGTACAGGATACGCTGCAACGCTTAATTGCCTTCCCGGAACGGCGCGGAATGGCAACCCAGGTTATCTGGAACGGAAATGATGTTGACGGTTTTTATACCTCTCACCTGGTGACGGGAAGCGGGCGGCATACCCAGCACAGCCATTTAGGCAAGCCGACCAACCGCACCTTCGTTACCCGGACCGTGGCGGATTGCATGATCCACGAGAATAAAATTTATCGGGAGTGGGTGGTCAGCGACAACATGTCGTTAATGAAACAGCTTGGCCTGAACACCGATCAAATCGCATTTAATATGGCAAAAGAGCAGTTCGATAAAGGCTTCCGCGTGATGGACATCGGCGAAAACGGCCGCATGCTGGGGCAATATCCGCCGGAGATGGAGTGCGATGTTTCCATTGCGCACACCGATACTGAGGAGCAGTGCCTGCGTTGGCTGCATGAGATCTACAACCGCCGGATGTTTGGCAAGATCAAAGAAGTGTATGCGCCTAACGTACAGTGGCACGGTCCGCTGATGAAAGAGCTGTACGGCACCGCGGCGGTAACCCATCAGACGCTGGCGCTGGTGGGGATGATCCCTGACGGCGCGTGGCTGCCGCAGCATATTTGTTCCAACCCGTGCGATGAAGGCGGCGTCAAAGTGGCCGTTCGCTGGATCATCGAAGGGCATCACCTGGGTTACGGCGAACTGGGCAAGCCGACCGGAGAACGACTGTTTGTGATGGGCATGTCGCACTACCACATCGTCAACGGAAAAATTGTTGATGAATGGGTCGTGTATGACCACCTGGCGCTGTTGGCGCAAATCAAACTCGGCCAGATGGAGGACGCGTAAATGTTAAATCAGGTGAGCTGGATTAAGCGCCCGCAGGGGCAGGATGCGCAGGCCGATCGTTCCCTGACGGAGAAGGTCAGCGCCATTATCGAGCGCGTGAAAACCGAAGGCGATACGGCGCTAAGAGCCTTTTCGCAGCAGTTTGATAAGGTCGTCCCCGCGCAGTTTGAGGTGAGCGAGCAGGAGATCGCCGAAGCACTGGAGGGGATGGATGCCCAGACGCGCCGCGACAGTGAGTTTGCGATTAATCAGGTGCGTCGTTTTGCGCAGGCGCAGCTGGCGACCATGCAGCCGCTGGAGGTAGAGACGCTGCCTGGCGTGCATCTCGGTCACCGGATCATCCCGGTGCAGACGGTGGGCTGCTACGTGCCGGGCGGTCGGTATCCGATTCTCTCCGCTCCCGTGATGTCGATTGTTCCTGCGACGGTGGCGGGTTGTGAACAGATTATCGCCTGTCTGCCCCCGGGCGCCCATCCGGCGATGATTGCAGTTTGCCATCTGGCAGGCGCGCACCGCATTTTCAAAGTTGGCGGCGCGCAGGCCATTGCGGCTATGGCCTGGGGAACGGAGAGCATTCCGTCGGTGGACAAAATTGTTGGGCCAGGCAACGCCTTCGTTAATGAAGCGAAACGCCAGGTTTTTGGTCGGGTCGGCATTGATGCCCTCGCCGGGCCGAGCGAGATTTTCACTATCGCGGACGACAGCGCCGACCCGCGCATTCTGGCCGCCGATATGCTGGCGCAGGCAGAGCACGATATTCATACCCGCGTCGGGCTGGCGACAACCAGCCGGGATATCGCTGAGCGTACCCTGGCGGAGGTTGAGCGTCAGCTCGCCAGCCTGCCAACGGCGGCAACGGCGGGGGAGGCGTGGCGCCGGCAGGGTGAGATTGTGCTCTGCGAAGATGAAGCGCAGCTGATTGCTTTTGCTGACCATATGGCGACGGAGCATTTGCAGGTGCATACCCGCGATCCGCACGCCACGGCGGCGAAGATCCGCAACTATGGCTCGCTGTTTATTGGTCAGAACGCCAGTGTGGTGTTCTCTGATAAATGCTGCGGCACCAACCACACGTTACCGACGATGGCGGCGGCACGCTATACCGGCGGTCTGTGGGTTGGCGCGTACGTCAAAATCTGTACCCATCAGTGGATTGACGAGCAGGGTATCCCGGCAATCGCAGAACCGGCGATCCGCCAGAGCCGTACCGAGGGGATGCAGGGGCACCGACGGGCGGCGGAAATTCGTCTGCGTCCGCAGGACATTGATGCCATTACTACCGGCATGCGGGACTAAAACGTATCCCGGGCAGCCTTCTGCCCGGTTTTCATCACGAGAGAGCCTGAGACTATGAAGCGCCTGATACCGCCAGACGACTGCCCGGAGGAAATTGCCCACCGTCTCGACGTCATACAGCAGCACCGGGCGCTCAACGCGATCCTCGGGGTTAACCCTGACGCTATGTCTCAGGCGGAACAGCATCAGCAGCAGCGTCGACGTGGAGAACCGATCGGCCCCCTGCACGGCGTGCCGCTGATCGTCAAAGATAATATTGCCTGCGCGCCGATGCCCATTACTCTTGGCTGCCGGGCGCTGGCCTCACTTAACGCGACAGCGGATGCACGGGTGGTGCAGCGATTGCGCAGCGCGGGGGCGATTATTCTCGCCAGGGCCAATATGTCCGAGTTCGCGTTCGATGTGCGCTCGCGAAGCTCGCTGGGGGGCGATGTGGCGAATCCACTTTGCCCGACACTCACCGCCGGAGGTTCCAGCGGAGGATGCGCTGCGGCCGTGGCGGCGGGAATGGCGGATGGCGCATTGGGTACCGATACCGGCGGCTCTATCCGCATTCCCTGTAGCTATACCGGGCTGGTGGGGCTACGGCCTGCCTTTCGCCGTTCACAGCTGGACGGTGTAGCGCCGCTCTCGCCCAGCAAAGATACCGTTGGGCCAATGGTACATAGCGTTGAAGATGCCGCCTTGCTGCATGCGGTGATCCATGGCCTGCCGCCGGTTGCGCTTCCTGTGCGTTCGCTGAAAGGCGTTCGCTTTGGTGTGGTAACCGCGTTACAGGGAGAGGATGAGGTACAGCTGGAGGTCTGGCAGTCGGCGCTGCACACGTTGCGCCGTGCCGGAGCGACGCTGGTGGAGGTTTCACTCCCTTTCCTTGAAGAGGTGAGGCAGGCCACCTGCCTCAGTCTGTATGAATTTCGCGTGGCGATTGACGACTGGCTTAGCAAACAGCCTGGCGCTCCCTCCGGACTGACGAGCATTGTGGACTCCGGCGCTTTCCTGCCGGAGTTTGCGCCGTTTCTACGTCAGATGCTGGCGAGTAACACGCTGAAAACCCCGCTCTGGCTGGCGGGGCGTCGCTTTCAGCGCCTGTTGCGGCAGAACCTTTGCCAGGTGGCGGAGGCGCAGCGCATCGACGGATTTGTGTATCCCACCGTACAACGATTACCAGAAAGTATGGCGAAGATGCCGCCAGGCTGCGCGCCGGAACTGGCCGCCATCAGCGGCCTGCCTGCCATTACGTTGCCCTGTGGCGTAAGCCGTATCGGTCTGCCGGTGGGGATGGAGATGTTATCGGTGCAGGAGGATGAGGCGGCACTGATGGTGCTGGCGCTGGCGTGTGAGGGGGCGCTGGGCAAGAAGGGATAGATACAAAAAAGCCCGCAGGGCTTGTGCCGTGCGGGCTTTCTGTACTTCACCGGACATATCCGTATCATTATTTGGTGGAGCTGGCGGGAGTTGAACCCGCGTCCGAAATTTCTACATCCTCGGTACTACATGCTTAGTTTGTCTTTACATTCGCACGCCAGCTGCGGACAGACACGCCACTAACGAACTAGCCTGATTAGTTTTAACGCTTCAACCCCAGGCAGGGTTTCCACGCGATCTCTTTTGGGTTTGACCTCTCTTTGATCCCCGTCTTAAGAGCGGAAGCTAGGGAGAGAGGGCTCTTAGCAGGTTATTAAGCTGCTAAAGCGTAGTTTTCGTCGTTTGCGACTATTTTTTTGCGGCTTTTAACGAGGCAAACCGCCCCTCGGCATGCACCTTGGGTTTCGCAAATCCCGTCGAATCCAGAATCAGCCCCAATAGTGTTGAACTCAGTATACCAGATTTTACTTCCTCGACACCAGCCCGAAACGCTAACTTATTGAATAGTACAATAAGCGCGCAGAATCAACGTCCTGCGTTTTTCATGATACGTGCTTTGTCGAGCTGCCACTCGCGTGCTTTCAGGTCAGTACGCTTGTCGTGTTGTTTCTTACCTTTCGCCACGCCGATTTTCACTTTGCACCAGGCGTTTTTCCAGTACAAAGAGAGTGCCACCACTGTGAAGCCTTCACGGTTGATGCGTCCGTAGAGGGATTCCAGTTCGCGCTTGTTCAGCAGCAGCTTACGGGTGCGGGTAGGATCGCAAACGTAATGTGAAGAGGCGACGGTCAGCGGCGTAAAGTTCGCGCCGAACAGGAAGGCCTCACCGTCTTTCAGGATCACGTAGCTGTCGCCGATATTGGCTTTCCCGGCACGCAGCGATTTTACTTCCCAGCCCTGCAACGCAAGGCCGGCCTCGAATTCTTCTTCGATGAAATACTCGTGGCGAGCACGCTTGTTAAGCGCAATGGTCGCCGAACCAGGTTTATGTGCTTTTTTCTTCGTCATAAGTGTCGTAAAGCCGTCGGTAATCTGATTTTAAAAAGTCACCTCATTGCGTCCTGTGAGGTCTAACGCGCTATATTAGCACGAGATAAGGCTTAGCGTTTTTTTAACAGGTGATAAATGTTATTATTTGTCTGTTGTGTGACCATGGAAAATGCTATGCCTCAGATTAGCCGTACTGCGCTTGTTCCCTACAGCGCGGAACAAATGTATCAGTTAGTGAACGACGTTCAGTCCTATCCGGAATTTATTCCAGGATGCACCGGTAGCCGAGTGCTGGAATCCGGCCCGACGCAGATGACTGCGGCCGTGGATGTCTCCAAAGCGGGGATCAGCAAAACGTTCACCACGCGCAATACCCTGACGAGCAATCAGAGTATTTTGATGCATCTGGTGGATGGTCCGTTTAAAAAACTGATGGGAGGGTGGAAGTTTACGCCACTGAGCGCTGACGCCTGCCGCATTGAGTTTCATCTGGATTTTGAATTTACCAATAAGCTGATCGAACTGGCGTTTGGCCGAATCTTTAAAGAGCTGGCCTCGAATATGGTTCAGGCGTTCACCACGCGCGCCAAAGAGGTTTACAGTGTCGCATAAGATTGCTGTTGAGGTGGTGTATGCGCTGCCGGAGAAGCAGTATTTGCAGCGCGTGACGCTTGAAGAGGGCGCCACCGTTGAGGCGGCTATCCGGGCCTCCGGCATCCTTGAACTTCGCCGTGATATTGACCTGGCGAAGAATAAAGTCGGCATTTATAGCCGTCCGGTTAAGCTCGGTGATGTGCTGAAAGAGGGCGACAGGGTTGAAATCTATCGTCCTCTGATTGCCGACCCGAAAGAATTGCGCCGTCAGCGAGCAGAGAAATCCGGTAAGTAGCCAAATAAATGTACACAAAAAAGGTGCTCATTGAGCACCTTTTTGCGTTGTTGACGCCTGATTATTTGGTCAGGGCAGGCTTGTTGTCGATGTTGGTCAGCACGCCGGCACTGCTGAAGGTCAGCGTCAGGGTTTGCTGGGTTACATCTTCATGACCAGGCTGCTGGCGGAATACATAGAACCAGGTGTTTGTGCCGAAGGGATCGGACATCATCGGGGTTCCCAGGGCATAAGCGACCTGCTGTTGTGTCATACCCACGCGGATTTTGGACACATCGTTAGGGGTAAGGTAGTTCCCCTGGTTGATGTCAGGACGGTAAACCACTTTCTCCAGAGTGGAACAGCCTGCGGTCAACATCAGAAGAACCGCTGCGGCAGCGGTCAGCGTTTTACAGCGCATAGTGATTTGATTCCTTTTCGGGCCCGAGCAGTACGCGGCTCATATGTAATATGCCGATGATAATAGACCTTGCCCCACTTTGAAACCGGTCTGGCGGCGTTTTTGTTGTTCTGTATGACCCTGAGATCCCGAAAAAGTTTATGCCGCCAGCAGTTCTTTCGCATTCGCGAGGGTATTGCGAGTGACTTCACTGCCGCCGAGCAAGCGTGCCAGCTCCTGCAAGCGTGAGCGTTTATCCAGCGGCTTCATGTGCGTTTCCGTCATTTCACCATCGGTTTCCTTGCTGACGATAAAGTGGTGATGACCACATCCGGCGACCTGCGGCAGGTGAGTCACACACATGACTTGCGTCGATTCACCCAACTGACGCAGCAGTTTGCCGACAACGGCCGCAGTCGGGCCGCTGATACCCACATCCACTTCATCGAAAATCAACGCCGGGGTTTCCATTTTACGGGCGGTAATCACCTGAATGGCCAGGGCGATACGCGACAGTTCACCACCGGAAGCCACTTTCGAAATTGCCTGCAAAGGCTGGCCCGGGTTGGTGGTGACGCGGAATTCTACGCGGTCTGCGCCTTCCGCCGTCAGGTGATTCTCTTCAAAGCGAACATCTATGGTGAACACCCCATGCGGCATCGCCAGCGTATGCATGCTGTCGGTAATGTGCTGGCTAAGCTCCTGCGCATAGTGTTGCCGCACGTCGTGCAGCCGTTTCGCCGTTTCCAGCGCCTGCTGATGATGCAGATTAACCGCCAGAGACAAGGTTTCAAGGGAATCGGCCTGATCGTCCAACTGCTGCTGTTCCTCCAGCAGAGACTGATAGTAATTCGGCAGCTCTTCCGGGGGAACGTGATGCTTACGCGCCAGTGAAATCTGACGGGAGATGCGTTGCTCAAGCTCGAACAGACGGTTCGGGTCGAGATCCAGACGTTCACAGTAGTGGCGCAGCTCATCCCCGGCTTCTGAAATCTGAATCGCGGCCTCTTCCAGCATTTCCAATACGCCAGAAAGCTTATTGTCCATGCCGGTCAGTTCGGTCACAAGCTGACGCACGTTGTACAGCTGGCTCTGCAAATTCACGTCTTCGCCATCCGCCAGCATGTTAAGGGCAGTCTGGCTGGTGGAGAGCAGCTGACCGCTGTTGGCCAGACGCTTGTACTCTTCGTCGATTTGCTCAAATTCACCCGCCTGCGGGTTAAATTCGTTCAGCTCTTTCAGTTGATATTCCAGCAGCTCGGCGCGCGCGGTACGCTCCTGGCTTTGCTGCTGATGCTGCGCAAGTTCGCGGCAGCTTTGATGCCACTGACGATAGTGCTCCGCCATGAGTTGAGTAAGCGCGTACTCACCTGCATAGCCATCAAGCAGGGCTTTCTGTTGTTCGGGTTTGATTAACTGCTGGTGCGCATGCTGACCATGGATCTGGATGAGCAGCTGGCCCAGCTCGCGAAGCTGGGAGAGGGGAACCGCTGTACCATTGATAAAACCGCGGGAGCGGCCATCGTTGCTGATGACGCGGCGAAGTAAACACTCACGTCCGTCTTCGAGCTGGTTTGCTTCCAGCCAGCGCAGGGCGGCAGGTGTGTCTTTTAACGAGAAGCGGGCGCAGAGATCGGCACGGGCGGCGCCTGTGCGCACCATATCCCCCTCTGCACGACCACCGAGGCACAAGCCGAGGGCATCAATGGCAATGGATTTACCTGCACCGGTTTCACCGGTAATCGCCGTCATTCCGCTATGGAAGTCGATCTCAAGCTCACGAACAATGGCAAAGTTGCTGATGGTCAGTTGTGCCAGCATAATTGTTTTCCTGTATGAAAAACCATAACTGTGTTTGTATACAGTATAAACTGGTTTTATATACAGTAAAGTGCTGGATGCAAAATCAGAACAATTTTTTTGACCAGCCGAGCTTGGAGCTTAATGTGTTGAAATAGCTGTAATCTTTTGGGTGAATGAGGTTCAGGTGGTAATCGCAGCGGCGAATGAGGACATCTTCACCTTCCTGAATGGGGAGCGCAATCTGACTGTCGCAGCTGATCTCCAGATCGCTGCGGCGATGAGAAAAACGCAGGCGGATGGTGCTGTCGCCGTTGATCACCAGCGGACGCGCCGAGAGCGTATGCGGGAACATCGGCACCAGAGTAATGGCATCCAGCGATGGCGTAAGGATTGGACCTCCGGCTGAAAGCGAGTAGGCGGTGGACCCCGTCGGGGTTGAAATAATCAGCCCGTCAGACCGCTGCGAGAAAGCGAAGATTTCGTCGATATAGACTTCGAATTCGATCATGTGCGCCACTTTACCAGGGTGGAGAACCACCTCGTTAATGGCGGTGCTGATGCGCTTCTGGCAGTCCTGCTGGCAGACCTGGGCTTCCAGTAAAAACCGTTTTTCACTGATATAGTGGCCTTCCAGCACGTCCGCCAGCTGCTGCTGCGCATTGTCCGGGTCGAGGTCGGTAAGGAAACCGAGATTGCCACGGTTAACACCAATAACCTTAATATCATAGCGAGCCAGCGTTCGCGCCGCGCCCAGCATATTGCCGTCGCCACCGACCACCACGGCGAGATCCGCCTGCTGGCCAATTTCCGCCAGCGTGCCGGTTCTGACGCTTTTAAGCTGCAACTCCTGGGCAATCTGCTGCTCGACCATCACTTCATAGCCTTTACCACACAGCCAGCGATACAACATTTCATGTGTCGTCAATGCGGTAGGGTGACGCGGATGGCCGACGATCCCAATACACCTGAAATGATTATTCATTTTCTGGAGGTCCTTGTGCCTGATGAATGATGACAATCTGCCTTGTTCCCTTGAATCCAGGAAACTGATCCCCATAATAAGCGAAGTTAGCGAGATGAATGCAGAAAAACGCGGAGAAATTCATGAGTAGTAAAGAACAGACAACGCCTGAGGGGCAAGCCCCTGAAGAAATTATCACGGAACAGCACGATGAAGTTGAGGCAGTAGAGCCAGACACGTCTGCTGAGCAGGTGGACCCGCGCGATGAAAAAATTGCCAACCTGGAAGCTCAGTTGGTAGAAGCGCAGAATCGCGAACGCGATGGCGTACTGCGTATCAAAGCGGAAATGGAAAACCTGCGCCGTCGTACCGAGCTGGACGTTGAAAAGGCGCACAAATTTGCGCTGGAGAAATTCGTCAACGAACTGCTTCCGGTGATCGACAGCCTGGATCGCGCGCTGGAAGTGGCGGATAAAGCTAACCCGGATAACGCGGCAATGATTGAAGGCATTGAGCTGACGCTGAAATCCATGCTGGATGTGGTGCGTAAGTTCGGTGTTGAAGTGATTGCCGATACGGATGTACCGCTGGATCCAAACGTTCACCAGGCCATTGCGATGGTGGAATCCGAAGACGTTGCCGCGGGTAACGTGCTGGGCGTGATGCAGAAAGGGTATACCCTGAACGGCCGTACTATTCGCGCTGCGATGGTGACCGTGGCGAAAGCGAAAGCGTAATCTGCCGACCCGTAGTGCCGGGTGGCGGCTTCGCCTTACCCGGCCTACAACATTACTCGGCGATACTTTCGCGTAAAGGTTTAACGGGCAGGACCTTCACCTGCTTAATCATGTTGTCCTGAACGTCCAGAATATCAATATCATACTGTTCAATGCGCACGCGCGTGCCTGCCGCCAGGATCTCTTCCAGCGCTTCCAGGATCATTCCGTTCATCGTCCGCGCTTCGTCTTCCGGCAAATGCCAGTTGAACGCTTTATTGATTTCACGAATGTTGGCGCTGCCGTCGATAAGCACTGACCCGTCGTTTTGCGGGGTGACTTCTTCCGCAAGGGAAGGCGACATTGAGGTGGTAAAGTCCCCGACAATCTCTTCCAGAATATCTTCGACCGTCACCAGCCCCTGTATATCGCCGTATTCATCCACCACCAGGCCGACTTTCTTCTTGTTGCGCTGGAACTTCACCAGCTGCGTGCTGAGTGGGGTGCCTTCCGGCACGTAGTAAATTTCGTCGGCGGCGCGCAGCATTACCTCTTTGGTGAACTCGTTTTTCTCGGTCATCAGACGATAGGCCTCGCGCACGCGCAGCATGCTGATGGCATCGTCGAGAGAATCGCGATAGAGGACGATACGCCCGTGCGGGGAGTGCGTCAGCTGGCGGACAATGGCCTTCCAGTCGTCGTTGATATCAATCCCGACGATTTCATTGCGCGGCACCATGATGTCGTCAACGCTGACCTTTTCCAGATCCAGCACCGACAGGAGCATGTCCTGATTGCGGCGGGAGATCTGCGAGCGGGATTCGTTCACGATGGTACGCAGTTCGTCTTTGCTGAGCGCGCTACTAATGGTGACGTCTGCCTTTATACCGACCATGCGCATCAGCACCCGTGTCACCATATTCAGCAGCCAGACCAGCGGCATCATCAGAATAAGCAGCGGTGCTAACAGGAAGCTGCTCGGGTAGGCGACTTTTTCCGGGTAAAGCGCCGCGATGGTTTTGGGCAACACTTCCGCAAACACCAGTACCACAAACGTGAGCACACCTGTGGCAATCGCCACGCCTGCGTTGCCGTACAGACGCATCCCGACGATGGTGCCCAGTGCAGAGGCGAGAATATTGACCAGGTTGTTACCGATAAGCACCAGGCTAATCAGACGGTCCGGCTTACGCAGAAGCTTTTCGACACGACGCGCGGCACGGTTACCCTGCTTGGCGCGATGACGTAACCGGTAGCGGTTCAGCGTCATCATGCCGGTTTCAGAGCCAGAGAAATAAGCGGAGATGACCACCATGATGACCAGAATGACGATCAGCGTGGTGGTAGAGATGTGTTCCAGGGGGAACTCCTTTTGTTACTTAGCCAGCAAATTGCTGTATGAAGCGGCTACCAAAATAGGCAAGCGTGAGAATGCCCGCACCCGCTACGTTGAACCAGACCACGCGACGACCGCGCCAGCCTTCATGATAATGGCCCCATAACAGGACAATATAGACAAACCACGCGATGATGGAGAGCACCGCTTTATCGATATTCTCCACGCTGAACAGGTTCTTCATGTAAAACAGCCCGGTGCAGAGCGTGAGCGTCAGCAGCACCACGCCGACCTGGGTGATGTGGAACATCTTACGCTCAATCACCATCAGCGGCGGCATTTCGTGGTTAAACGCCAGCTTTTTATTTTTCAGCTGGTAGTCAATCCAGGCGAGCTGCATGGCGTAAAGGGCGGCGATGATCAGCGTCGCGTAGGCAAAGAGCGACAGGCCGATATGCACCAGCATCCCCGGCGTGGCTTCCAGGTGAGTAATAAACTCATTGGGCATGAACGTGGCTAACGCCAGATTGATCAGCGCAAAGGCGTAGACTATCGGCAGCAGCAGCCAGCCACGGTTTTTAGACGCGACAATGGTCATGACCGTACAGATCATCAGGCTGACCAGCGAGCCGACGTTCAGTACGCTCAGATTTTGCACGCTGCCGTCGCCGGGGATAATGCGTGATTCCAGCGCAAACGCGTGGCTAATCAGTGCGATCACTGCCGAAAGAATAGCCATGCGCCGCCAGCCGCTGTTTTTTTGCAGCAGGCCAGGAATGATCAGCGCGAGGCTGACAGAGTAGGCAACAAGGGCGATCAGTGCGAAAACAGGCATATAGGCGTCGACAGTTGTCTTAATAAGAAAGAGAAGCAGTATAACGTTACGTGACGCCTGCTCCAACCGTTGCATAACAACAAAGGCGCCTTCATGTTATACTCCGGCAAAATTCTGTGTATGTGTCGCCCAGGCGACCTAACGTTTCTACCCCAGGCGAGAGACAATGTTTGATAATTTAACCGATCGTTTGTCGCGCACGCTGCGCAACATCAGCGGCCGTGGACGCCTCACCGAAGAGAACATCAAGGAAACGCTGCGCGAAGTGCGCATGGCGCTGCTGGAAGCAGACGTCGCGTTGCCGGTCGTGCGTGACTTTATCAACCGCGTGAAAGAGAAAGCGGTTGGCCATGAAGTGAACAAGAGCCTGACTCCGGGTCAGGAGTTCGTCAAAATCGTCCGTAACGAGCTGGTTTCGGCGATGGGCGAAGAGAACCAGGTGCTTAACCTGGCGGCTCAGCCGCCAGCCGTCGTGCTGATGGCGGGTCTGCAAGGTGCGGGTAAAACCACCAGCGTCGGTAAGCTGGGGAAATTCCTGCGCGAAAAGCACAAGAAAAAGGTGCTGGTGGTGTCGGCGGACGTGTATCGCCCAGCGGCGATCAAACAGCTGGAAACGCTGGCCGAGCAGGTTGGCGTGGACTTCTTCCCGTCCGACGTGGCCCAGAAGCCTGTCGACATCGTTAACGTGGCGCTGAAAGAGGCGAAGCTGAAATTCTACGACGTGCTGCTGGTGGATACCGCCGGTCGACTGCACGTTGACGAAGCGATGATGGACGAAATCAAGCAGGTTCATGCCTCTATCAATCCAGTAGAGACCCTGTTTGTTGTTGACGCCATGACCGGTCAGGATGCGGCAAACACCGCAAAAGCGTTTAACGAAGCCCTGCCGTTAACCGGCGTGGTGCTGACCAAAGTCGACGGCGATGCCCGCGGCGGTGCGGCGCTGTCTATTCGTCATATTACCGGTAAGCCAATTAAGTTCCTCGGCGTGGGCGAAAAAACCGAAGCGCTGGAGCCGTTCCATCCGGATCGTATTGCCTCCCGTATCCTCGGCATGGGCGACGTGCTGTCGCTGATCGAAGATATTGAAAGCAAGGTTGACCGCGCCCAGGCGGAAAAGCTCGCCAGCAAGCTGAAAAAAGGTGACGGTTTCGATCTGACCGACTTCCTTGAGCAGCTGCGTCAGATGAAAAACATGGGCGGCATGGCAAGCCTGATGGGCAAACTGCCAGGCATGGGCCAGATCCCGGACAACGTCAAATCCCAGATGGATGACAAAGTGCTGGTGCGTATGGAGGCCATCATCAACTCGATGACGCTGAAAGAGCGCGCGAAGCCAGAAATCATCAAAGGTTCCCGTAAACGCCGTATCGCTGCCGGTTGCGGCATGCAGGTGCAGGACGTAAACCGCCTTCTGAAACAGTTCGACGACATGCAGCGCATGATGAAGAAAATGAAGAAAGGCGGCATGGCGAAGATGATGCGCGGCATGAAAGGCATGATGCCGCCCGGTTTTCCTGGGCGATAATCGCTTTTGAGATTGCTTTTTGCCCGGAAATGAGTAAAATTTTCGGGCTTTTAATATGACACCCGGGCTCCGTTCCTCGATGGGGCCCGGTTGTTTTATTCACACAAGAGGATGTTATGGTAACTATTCGTTTAGCACGTCACGGCGCTAAAAAGCGTCCGTTCTACCAGGTTGTTGTGACTGACAGCCGTAATGCACGCAACGGTCGCTTCATCGAGCGCGTTGGTTTCTTCAACCCACTGGCCGCTGGCGCAGAAGAAGAAACCCGTCTGGATCTGGATCGTATCGCTCACTGGGTTGGCCAGGGCGCTACTGTTTCCGATCGCGTTGCTACGCTGATCAAAGCAGCAAATAAAGCAGCTTAATCTGTCACGGTGGTCATGATGAGCAATAAAGCACCTGTTGAACCGATCGTATTGGGAAAAATGGGTTCTTGCTACGGTATCCGTGGTTGGCTCAGAGTGTTTTCCTCCACTGAAGACGCTGATAGCATTTTTGATTACCAGCCCTGGTTTATCCAGAAAGCCGGTAAGTGGGAAGAGGTCGAGCTGGAAAGCTGGCGTCACCACAATCAGGACATCATCATCAAGCTGAAAGGCATTGACGATCGTGATGCCGCGAATGCGCTGACTAATTGTGAGATTGTCGTGGATTCGTCGCAGTTGCCGCAGCTGGAAGAGGGTGACTACTACTGGAAAGACCTTATGGGTTGCCAGGTAGTGACCACTGAAGGCTACAGCCTGGGGAAAGTCATCGACATGATGGAAACCGGGTCAAATGACGTTCTCGTCATTAAGGCAAACCTGAAAGATGCATTTGGCATCAAGGAGCGGTTGGTTCCGTTCCTCGATGGACAGGTTATCAAGAAAGTCGATCTCACTACTCAAACCATTGAAGTAGATTGGGATCCTGGTTTTTAAATTCTCCGGATAAACGGTAAAAGACGGCGCTATGTGGATTGGCATAATTAGCCTGTTTCCTGAAATGTTCCGCGCGATTACCGATTACGGGGTAACTGGCCGGGCAGTAAAGAATGGCCTGCTGAGCATCCAGAGCTGGAGTCCTCGTGACTTCACGCACGACCGGCACCGTACCGTGGACGATCGTCCTTACGGCGGCGGACCGGGGATGTTGATGATGGTGCAACCCTTACGGGACGCCATTCACACAGCAAAAGCCGCGGCAGGTGAAGGCGCGAAGGTGATTTATCTGTCACCTCAGGGACGCAAGCTTGATCAAGCGGGCGTGAGCGAACTGGCGACGAATCAAAAACTGATTCTGGTCTGTGGTCGCTACGAAGGAATAGATGAGCGCGTAATTCAAACCGAGATTGACGAAGAATGGTCTATCGGCGATTACGTTCTCAGCGGTGGTGAGTTACCGGCAATGACGCTGATTGACTCCGTCGCCCGGTTTATTCCGGGGGTTCTGGGCCATGAAGCTTCGGCAACGGAAGATTCCTTTGCCGATGGGGTGCTGGACTGTCCACACTATACTCGTCCTGAAGTGTTAGAAGGGATGGAAGTCCCGGCAGTGTTACTGTCTGGAAACCATGCCGAGATACGTCGCTGGCGTTTGAAGCAGTCGCTGGGCCGAACCTGGCTTAGAAGACCTGAACTTCTGGAAAACCTGGCTCTGACTGAAGAGCAAGCAAAGTTGCTGGCCG
This sequence comes from Enterobacter sp. JJBC, assembly GCF_036936505.1. Taxonomy (NCBI): domain Bacteria; kingdom Pseudomonadati; phylum Pseudomonadota; class Gammaproteobacteria; order Enterobacterales; family Enterobacteriaceae; genus Enterobacter; species Enterobacter sp. JJBC. Next base: position 3,615,568 of record NZ_CP136935.1, on the reverse strand, counting down.
AGTTCAAAACTGAACACGCGCACCAGCAGCATGAACATGATGGGAAAGCGTAATACGCTCCCGAATATCAGTTTACCCAGGATAAGAGATTAAATTATGAGCAACATTATTAAGCAACTTGAACAAGAGCAGATGAAGCAGGACGTACCTTCCTTCCGTCCAGGTGACACCGTGGAAGTGAAAGTATGGGTTGTTGAAGGTTCCAAAAAACGTCTGCAGGCATTCGAGGGCGTGGTTATCGCTATTCGTAACCGCGGTCTGCACTCTGCATTCACTGTTCGTAAAATTTCCAACGGCGAAGGCGTTGAGCGTGTCTTCCAGACTCACTCTCCGGTAGTTGACAGCATTGCTGTTAAACGTCGTGGTGCTGTACGTAAAGCTAAACTGTACTACCTGCGTGAGCGTACTGGTAAGTCTGCTCGTATTAAAGAGCGTCTGAACTAAGATTCGCTTAAGCGACATCCTGTTAGAAAGGGCTGGCCGAAAGGCTGGCCCTTTTTTTATCCCATCGCACCTCTCGCGTTAACCCTTCCGTCATAAATCATTTACAATGTTCGCCTCTTGGGTGGAGGGTAAGTGGATAACGTACTGCATCAGCATAGCTGGAAACGCGCAGCGGCATTGACCGCGCTGTTTGCGATCCTGCTGATCGTCGTGGCGCCGCTGATCTCCGTCTCGCTGCAAAAAGATCCCATGAGCGCCATGCCGGGCATGCACCACGACATGAGCATGATGTCGGTGGACGAGCATCATGGTGATATGCCGCATTCTATGCCAGTTGACCATGCTGAAGCATGCGGCTACTGCGTGCTGTTAGCGCATGTGCCGGGCGTGATGCTGGCGCTTATCGTTCTGCTCAGCGTGGTGTTGCAGCGGCTGCGCGTGAAGCCGCCTCGTCAGGCGGTCAGCCACTGGCACTTTTTCCCCTGGCTTTACCCCGATACCCGCGCGCCGCCGCGTCGGTCTGCTTTCTCCCTTTAAAACAAAATCACTCACTTTTTGCCTTAAAAAGGAAAAGTATGACTACCTGCACTCCGCGCGCGGCATGGGGAAACCTGCTGCGTCGCCTCCATTTCTATATCGGGCTGTTTGTCGGTCCGTTTATCTTCTTCGCAGCGCTGACCGGTACGCTGTATGTCGCCACGCCGCAGCTTGAAAATGCGCTGTACCATTATGCACTCCACACGGATGCCGTTGGTGAGGCGCAGCCTCTTGCTAAACAAATTACCGTGGCAGAAAAGGCCGTGGGTTCAGCGCTGCGTTTACACGCTGTTCGTCCGGGGCTGGAAGAGGGTGAAACGACCCGCGTGATGTTTGCCGACCCGGCGCTGGGTCCCTCCGAGCATCGGGCTATTTTTATTGATCCCGCCAGTCTTGAGGTTCGAGGGGATATGACTGTGTACGGCACCAGCGGGATTTTACCGCTGCGTCAGACTATCGATTATCTGCATACCTCGCTGATGCTGGGCAACATCGGGCGCCTCTATAGCGAGTTAGCCGCCTCGTGGATGTGGGTTGCTGCCCTGGGCGGGATCGCGCTGTGGTTCTACACCCGACCGAAGCGCCGTATTAACAATCGTTTCCAGAATCGTCGTCGCCTGCATGTGATCTTAGGCTGGACGTTACTGACGGGAATGCTGCTGTTCTCAGTCACCGGGTTAACCTGGTCACAATGGGCCGGTGGCAACGTCGATAAGCTGCGTGCAGAGATGAACTGGCTGACGCCGCAGGTAAATACCACCCTTTCCGGTGCGCCGGAAATGAGGGATGAACACGCCGAACATCGTGGTCATCACGGGGGAATGACGATGCCTGAAATGCCTGTTGAACTGTCGCTTTTTGACAGCGTATTGCAGGCCGCCCGCCAGTCAGGAATTGATGCGAAAAAGGTTGAGATCCGCCCGGCAAGCAGGGACGACCAGGCCTGGACGGTGACGGAAATCGATCGCCGCTGGCCGACGCAGGTTGATGCCGTTGCCGTGGATCCCCACTCACTGAAGGTGCTGGACAGCACTCGCTTCGGGGATTTCCCGCTGATGGCTAAACTCACCCGCTGGGGCGTGGATTTCCATATGGGGATCCTGTTTGGTCTGGCAAATCAGCTGCTGCTCATCGCGTTTGGCGTTGCGCTGTGCGTGTTGATTATCTGGGGATACCGGATGTGGTGGATGCGTCGCCCTGCAACGTCAGCCGCGAACCCGGTACAGACGCTCTGTCAAAGCTGGCTGGCATTGCCGCTGTGGGGAAGGGGAGTGACGTTCCTGATAAGCCTCCTGCTGGGGCTGGCGTTGCCAGTAATGGGCGTCAGTCTGGTGGTCTTTATTGTGATTGACTGGCTGCGCTGGCGAGCGGTTTCAGGCGTGTCGCTCGCCGGAACATCCGTTAAATAGCCTTAAGGCGTGCTGATGACTACCGCAACCCGGCGGTTTTCAGCGCGCCCCTGTGCAGTGCGGTTGCTGCTGACAGGGTATTTTTTGCCTAAGCCCCGCGTGGTGAGGTTGCTGCGCGGGATGTTCGCGCCCTTCGCCCAGGCATCCGCCACAACATTGGCACGTTTTAACGAAAGCGCTTCGTTGTAGCTCTCTTCGCCATAGTTATCCGTATGGCCATCCATCCGGGCGTGGTTCAGGCCGGTTGCCGCCAGGCGTGAGGCCATAGTCTGGATCTGCGTTTGACTTTCCGGGCGCAGCCTGGCGTCATTTTTATCAAACAGGATCTTATCTGACAGGCCCAGAGACCAGTCGCCATTCAGTTCGTTAAAGCCATAGGATTTCATGGCCGCGATTTGCTCTGGCGTGAATTTCCCTTCAGGGGATGACTGGCATCCGGACATTGCCAGTGATGCCAGTAACAACGGCGCAAAATATCGCTTTAACATATCGTCTTCCTTTCAGGATATTGTTTTCGAACGCTGGTTTTTGACCAGATACATATTGCGATCGGCTTGCTCCAGTAAGGCCTCAACGGAGGCATTTTCCCATGCCAGAGCAAAGCCAATGCTGAGTGACATTGATGCTGTGTGCCCGTTATGCAGATCAAACGGACGGATAAATTGCTGCGACAGCGCAGCGCAAATATATTCGACCTCACGCGCGGTGTGGACACCGTAAAGGATCATGGCAAATTCGTCGCCGCCAAGACGGTAAGACTGATGACGTTTTTCGCCAAATTCGACCATCCTTTTTGCGGCTTCGATCAGAACGCAGTCACCCGCGGCATGACCCCAGGTGTCATTGATAAACTTGAAGTTATCACCGTCCAGAAATAGCAGGGCGGAATTGGTTTTTGCCGAAGCGTCATTCATTAATGCTGCAATGTTGTTGCGAAACGCGGCGCGGTTTGCAAGCCCCGTGAGCGGATCGTGCATGGCGGTACGCAACAGTTGAGCGTTTTTCGCCTGTAGTTTGAGCTGCCACTCTTCCATTTCATCCAGCAGGCTGTTGAAGTCTTCTCCAAACTGGTGGAACTCTTCAATGCGGCCTTCCGTTACCCGGCGAGAAAAGTTGCGGTTGGTGCGAACGTCATGCACAACGTCAGTGATGTTTTGCATTTCAACAACCATGCCATGATGTAGCGAGCGGGTGATGGTCAATGCGACGGCAGAAGCAAAAAGAATGCACCCGGTGAGGACTGCAAACGAGAGCCAGATAAAGTGGCTAATCAGGCTGTCGCGTGCGGTCAGACGAATTTCGCCAATCACATTGCCGTTATGTATGATGGGCTGTGCGACAGGAACAGGGAACAGCCACCGGTTGACCAGCGCGCCCAGCGTGTCGGTATTATCCGCCGGGTTCCACGACCACCAGGCAAACCGTTTATGATGTGCATTAAGCACTTCCGCCACGGCAAACTGCCCCTGCTTGCCGAGGGTCGCCAGCGTTTCATTTGCTGCCACGGCATCGTTGAACACCAGAGAGGCTTCAAGGCTGTGGCTCATGGTGGCGCCGGTAAGTTCGAGGTTTTTTTGCGCGTATTGCTTTAATGTCACCACGGAAGCGAAACACAGCAGCAACCATATAAACGTCATCGTTATAATGACGCTTATCATGCTGATTCGCCGCAACGTTCTTTTAAACGTCGGACGCGGTGTTGGTACGACTTCCTTATTCATGCTTCTTATTCCGTGCGAGCATTAATACATCCGGATTGACTCTTACGCCACTGCGCGCCAGCGCATCAAGATTTACGGAAAACCTGACCTGGTTGTGCTCTATTATCAGACAAAATGCGCTGCCAATAACGCATTCAGGATTTTGTTCTGACATTAATAGCAACGCCTGGTCCTGATATTGATTTATTATTTCCTGTTGTTTTGCTGGCGACTCGCTCCCGAAATAGAGGGCATCGCACCTTGCTGTGAGTGCTTCCCGATCGCTATGCACAATGACAGGACTATAGGGCAACGGGTTGTGTTCATCTTCACTGCTGAGCGCCTGTCTGTAATGGGAAGAGGCATAAATACAGAGCTTAGGCTGGCCAGACAGTGCTGGCCATCGGGTGTAGCTCACAATACCAGAAACAATCGAACGTACTGATTTATCCGTTTCAGTGAACGAGCCTGCCTTTGCAGGGGCCACTAAAATGAACAGCATTAGCGCCAGGGGGAGTCGGAGCAAAGCGATCAAGATTGCATTTCTCATCAGAATCCGCCAAACCGCCCCGGAAATAGATGTCCTTAAGAATTGTCGGCAGAATACCATTGTTTATCAAAGCCGTCATTATGTCAGAAATATCCCTGTTTTGACCTAAGCTAAATCTTACAGTGAGCTATATTCAGAGGAATTAAGGCAGGCTCAATTAAGCCTGCTGGAACGCATACTTTCATCCAATCCTTGTTGCCAGGATTCATGCAGTTTTACTGCATTTTCAGTTGTATCGCAGCTGGCAGGAAATGATTTTCCCGCTAATCCCCAGGCGTGAATAAAGCCCTCTTCGCATATTTTTTTCTGTCCGTCAGCGTAGCCACGAAGATATTCCCCTCGATCAACCTGAGGGTCATTAAAACTATCGGCCAGAGCCTGGTTATCTTTAACCGGAACACCATTCATAGCGTCTTCTTTACCGGCAGTGAACCAGTCCGGGCTGGTCCAGCCAGGCTGAAAAGTATAAGGATTGATCTGGCAACCCGACAAAATCAGCGACAACAACATGAGAGTAATTGAACGCATGGCTATTCTCCTTTTTGTGAGCATAGCCTGGCTTACAAGTGTGCGTGTGTAATTTTAAATTTACGGTTTTAGGCCATTAATTTTGCAATTTAAGGGCTTCTGTAAAGTAATGTGTACGTATTTTGGATTGAAATCTTTACTTGATGTGATATCGTTGTGTCACCTCTTCGAGGAAAACCACTATCGCAAACGAGTTTGACAGGATCGCAATCATGCAAAAAGACGCGCTGAACAACGTACATATCACTGACGAACAGGTGTTAATCACCCCGGATCAACTGAAGGCAGAATTCCCGCTGAGCGTCGCGCAGGAAGCTCAGATTGAGCACTCGCGCCAGACCATTTCTGACATTATCGCAGGCCGCGATCCGCGTCTGCTGGTGGTATGTGGTCCTTGCTCCATTCACGATCCTGAAACCGCCATTGAGTACGCTCGTCGATTTAAAGCATTAGCGGAGGAGGTCAGCGATAGCCTCTATCTGGTGATGCGCGTCTATTTTGAAAAGCCACGTACTACGGTTGGCTGGAAAGGGTTGATTAACGATCCGCACATGGATGGCTCGTTTGATGTGGAAGCGGGCCTGAAGATTGCGCGTCGCCTGCTGGTGGAGCTGGTCAGCATGGGGCTGCCGCTGGCAACCGAAGCGCTGGATCCGAACAGCCCGCAGTACCTCGGCGATCTGTTTAGCTGGTCTGCGATTGGGGCGCGCACCACCGAGTCGCAAACCCACCGCGAGATGGCGTCTGGCCTGTCTATGCCGGTTGGTTTTAAAAACGGTACCGACGGCAGCCTGGCTACGGCGATTAACGCCATGCGCGCCGCCGCTATGCCCCATCGTTTTGTCGGGATCAACCAGGCGGGCCAGGTATGCCTGCTGCAAACTCAGGGCAACCCGGACGGGCATGTGATCCTGCGCGGCGGTAAAGCGCCAAACTACAGCCCGGCGGATGTCGCGCAGTGTGAAAAAGAGATGGAACAGGCGGGACTGCGTCCGGCGCTGATGGTAGATTGCAGTCATGGTAATTCGAATAAAGATTACCGTCGCCAGCCTGCGGTTGCAGAATCTGTGATTGCACAGATTAAAGATGGTAACCGTTCAATTATCGGCCTGATGATTGAAAGTAATATTCATGAAGGCAATCAGTCATCGGAACAGCCGCGTAGCGCGATGAAGCCCGGCGTCTCCGTCACGGATGCTTGCATCAGCTGGGAAACCACTGATGCGCTACTGCGTGAGATCCACAAAGATTTGAACGGCCAGCTGGCGACGCGTCTGGCATAAGAGGATAGTTATGGTTGCTGAATTGACCGCATTACGCGATCAAATTGATGAAGTGGATAAGGCGTTGCTGGACCTGCTGGCGCGCCGCATGGCACTGGTTGCTGAGGTCGGCGAAGTTAAAAGCAAATACGGCCTGCCAATTTACGTTCCGGAGCGTGAGGCCTCTATGCTCGCCTCCCGCCGTAAAGAGGCACAGGCGCTGGGCGTTTCACCGGACTTAATTGAAGATGTCCTGCGTCGTGTGATGCGGGAATCCTATTCCAGCGAAAACGACAAGGGCTTCAAAACCCTCTGTCCGTCGCTGCGTCCGGTGGTGATTGTCGGTGGCGGCGGCCAGATGGGGCGTCTGTTTGAAAAAATGCTGACGCTTTCTGGCTATCAGGTGCGCATCCTGGAAAAAGAGGACTGGCCGCATGCACCGGAACTCATGAAGGATGCCGGAATGGTTATCGTCAGCGTACCGATTCATGTGACGGAGCAGATTATCGCGAAACTTCCTCCGCTGCCGGAAGATTGCATTCTGGTGGATCTGGCGTCCGTTAAAAATGGTCCTCTACAGGCAATGCTGGCGGCGCACACCGGGCCCGTGCTTGGGTTACACCCGATGTTTGGCCCGGACAGCGGCAGCCTGGCGAAGCAGGTAGTGGTTTACTGCGACGGTCGTCAGCCGGAAGCGTATCAGTGGTTCCTGGAACAGATTCAGGTCTGGGGGGCACGTTTGCACCGTATCAGTGCGGTTGAGCATGACCAGAACATGGCGTTTATTCAGGCGCTGCGCCACTTTGCAACCTTCGCCTATGGTCTGCACTTGGCGGAAGAGAACGTTCAGCTTGAACAATTGCTGGCGCTTTCCTCGCCAATCTATCGTCTGGAGCTGGCGATGGTCGGGCGACTGTTTGCCCAGGATCCACAGCTTTACGCCGACATCATCATGTCGTCTGAAAATAACCTGGCGCTGATCAAGCGCTACTATCAGCGTTTTGGCGAAGCGATCACTTTGCTGGAACACGGCGATAAACAAGCGTTTATCGACAGTTTCCGTAAAGTGGAGCACTGGTTCGGTGATTACGCCACGCGATTCCAGAGTGAAAGCCGCACGCTGTTGCGCCAGGCAAATGACAGTCGCCAGTAATGTAATGATGTATATACTGAAAGCCAGCATTGCTGGCTTTTACCATATATTGGGTGGATTAGGTTTATCAACCACTTACATTAATCCACTAATGAAAACAGTAAGTTAAAAAAAGCTGTAACCATCTGGAACCGTTTCTAATACCCCGAAGTGTGGACGCAATGTGGACACTCCGGGGCGAACAGAACCTACAGCGATATCCCTCCTGAAAGCGGATTCAATGCAACGGCATTTTGCAGATACTCCGGTGACAAATGCGCGTAAGTCATCGTCTGCTGGATGTTTGCATGACCCAGTATTTGCTGTAATGCAATGATGTTGCCCCCGTTCATCATGAAATGACTCGCGAAGGTATGACGCAGGATATGCGTTGCCTGATTTGCAGGAATATCGGGTTTAACCATCTTCAGCACCTTGCAAAAACTCACGTAATCGACGTTGAACAGATTCCCGCTGGCATTCTTCTTTATCAGCGATTCAAGTTCAGATGAAATTGGTACAGTGCGCTTTTTTCCGTTTTTGGTTTTCAGGAATGTCACGCGCCCGTTTACTATCTGTGCCGGTTTGAGTGTTGCCAGCTCTGACCACCGCCCGCCGGTACTAATCCCCAGCAGGGCAACCAGCAGATCATCACCTGTAAATGACTTAAGCAGCAGCGCAATTTCTGCCTTGTTAAGGAAAGCCATTTCAGGGTTAGTCTCTGCCAACGGAGGCAAACCATGAACGGGATGCGCCCCAGCAAACTCTTCAAGTTGAATCAGCTTCGTGAACATGCCTGATAAGCGGTACATGTCACGGTTTATCGTCGATGCGCTGACTCCCTCACTAAGCCGCTTTGAACGGTAATCCATAAGTGTTCTTTTGCTTAACCTTGTAACAGGTATGTCTCCCATATCACCAATGGTTTTTAGCAAATGATTAAACTCCTTCGTTCCGCGCTCATGGTTCTGTCCGTAATACTTCCACCATACGTCCAGCAACTCTGAAAGCGTTCTACGATCCGCTCGCTTACCCGCCCATTCTTTGGTCTGTGCGTTTGCCAGCGTGTAGCGCTCAAAAGCCAGTGCTTCGGCTTTCCTGTCAAACTTCCGGCGAATGCGACGTCCTTCGCGCCCGCGCGGTCTAATGTCCACTTCGTAACGACCATCATCGAGCTTCTTAATTGACATAAGAAAGCCCTCCGGTGGGGTTATGACTATCTTGGTAACAAATAGTGAAAATGTAATGCTTATAAAGCGTTAACCAATCTTCTTCTCGGAGTGGTCTGATTTTGTTGCATCTTGCCCATTGTGCGCGAAAGCCGGTGCGATCTGACCAGCTTGCGGGGCGGTTTTATCTGTCATGAGCCACAGTGTGTATTTCTGAAATTTAGGTGTGTTTGTCACCTGCATAACCACTTGTAATCCAGGTGATTTATATCCCCCCTCATAATTTTTGACTGTACCGAGTGCCAGCCCGCAAGCTTCACAGAAACTTTTTTGCGTTAGCCCCTCAGCTTTACGTACTGCTTTAAGTTTTTGACCTAACTCCATTGACAAGGACTCCCCTTGGTGACTATATTCACCGCGAAAGGTAACCATAGGGAAACCTTTTACGGCATGACTCCAGCGACTCAGGAAGCATCCTGAACCGTTCTAAGCCCGCTGGATCTGACAAGGTTAGCATGTAACCAAATGAGAATGGAGTGTGTTATGGAAGCAAACGACTACGTTATCCAGTATCCGCTTGACGCAGTTCACCCTGATAAGTTCGCGGAATTGCTGGGAAAACCTCGCACCGCAGTAGTAGCGATGATTGAAAAAAACAAACTGCCGGTCATTGAGTTTCGCGATCCGGCAAAACCGAAAGCGCGTGCTGGTGACAAGCTTGTTTTCATTCCTGAGTTCAATCGCGGCGTGCGTGAGGCGTTTTATAACCGCCCGGCAGAACAACGTGATGCATGGTTGTTGTGGATGGGGCTATGACTATGAATGAGCCACGCTGCATAGCTCAGTTACTCCGTAACGAGAGCCCGACCCCGATTAACTTCACCATCACCCACGGCCGGGGACGTAAAGGCATCATTATCCGTACCCGTAAGTCTGGCATTTTGGCCGCTGTTGTTAAGCGCATTATGAAAATCAGAGAGGTGTCAAAATGGCTGTGATGACTCTTGATTTGGTACAAAAACAACCTGCTGCACTGCGCGTTGTCATCGGCAAACATCTTGCAGAAGCTCGCTGGCAGGACTCCTGCGATTTTTACAATCAGATGATGGAACGCGACCGCCTGACGGTCTGTTTTCATGCTCAGCTTAAACAGCGTCACGCGACCATGCGTTTTGAAGAAATGAGCGATGTAGACCGTGAGCGTCTGGCCTGCGCGATTGACGAGCTGCGCGGTGCGTTTTCTAAACGGCGTCAGGTCGGTGCCAGTGAATCGGCGTATATAAGTTATCTGACAGTAAGCCAGCGCCGCACTTTATTCCTTCACGCAGGATTAACTGAAAAGGAATTTAATCAGCCTTACTGGCGAGTTAATGAAGAGTCATGTTATTGGCGTGAGAAATTATTCCGTGCTCTACGTGAGTTATTCAGCCTCTTTGAATATGCCCCAACTATTTTGACCTCGGTTAAGCCCGAGCAATATTTGCATTAATTAAATAAAGGAAATTTTTTACGCGCTTGAATGCGTGGGACATCTTTTTGTCTGGAGCCGGGTAAATGGAAAAAGAAATATCAGTTCCTCGCAGCAACATGAAAGAGTTGTTAGCGCAGGCCACCTTTGAGGCTCAGATAGTCACCGCGACGCGTTTTGCGTCTGCGCTCGATTCTCTGATAGCTCACATTTGCAAGTCAGAAATGAACCGCACGGAAATCATTGAGCTGTTGGGGCAGGAGTCCGAAAAGCTTCACAACTCTATATTAAATCAGCGATAAGTTAATAAGGGGCTGTATGAGTATTAATATTCTTATCGATAATAAGTTCGTAATTACCAGCGACCAGTTCCAGTTTATTTTGCAGGAAAAGAAAATCGCTAAGTCTGGAAAAAATGCCGGTAAAGAGTGGCTCGATACTGTTGGCTTTTATCCAACAATTGGCAAGCTCGTTTCCGCTTTAGTGCTGCACAACATTTTAACCGGCGAAGCTCGTCAGTTTTCTGAATTAGAGAAACAGGTCGAGCAGTTAGGTCAAAAATGTCTCGAAGCATTCACTGCTAATGGCCGTTGAGACCCGGGGGCGCGTTGCCCCCTCGCCACCCCCACCACTACCAAAAAGCACCGGTGAGAATTTCGTCGGTGCTTATCCTTGGAACAAATCCCGCGAGGCCATTGGCCGCGATAGAACCCTTACACGTGCCGAACTCCGTCAGGTGCAAGGTGTTTTAAACCGGATTGACCGTCTGCCGTTTTTCCTGCAAACGCTGTTTACCTCGCGTTATAACTTCATCCGCCGCACAAAGAGCCCTTTGGGTGGGCTGTATTTCCTCAAAAACACGTTTGAGCGCAAGCTGCTGCCGCGTCTTGAGCGTGTTAATGAGCTGTGCGGGATGAATGAATCCGCCTCGATAGGTTTTTTATCTGCGCGTGATGAATATGCACGCCTGCCGGATATGAACGACAAAGAGCTCAGGAAATTTGCGGCCAGAATCGCCGCTCAACTCTGGAGCAGATACGAAGAATTAAGCGATGCATGGGCGCACGCTCACGGCGGCAGAGAGACTCTTTTCACTGATGAGGCGCAGGCGCATTTATACGGGAAAGTTGCCGGTGTTGCGCGCGCTTTCAATCTCACACCGATGTACTGGAAAAAATACCGTAAGGGTCAGATGACGATCCGCATGGCATTTTCCGCTATTTCACGTCTGATTAAGGATGAGTGGTGGGTTAACCAGTTCAAGGCGCAGCGTATGCGCTGGCGTGAGGCGCTGCTCATTGCTGCCGGTGAGGTCAATAAAGACCGTTCCCCCTACGCCAGCAAAATGGCGATCCGCGATGTTCACGCGCGCCGCCTGGCTAATCTCGAATACCTGAAATCCTGCGAGCTCGAAAACAAAGTCACCGGCGAGCGTATCGACCTCATCAGCAAAGTCATGGGGAGTATTTCTAACCCTGAAATCCGTCGAATGGAGTTGATGAATACTATCGCCGGGATTGAGCGCTACGCGGCCAGCGTGGGTGACGTGGGGATGTTTATCACACTAACCACACCATCAAAATACCACCCGACCCGACAGGTCGGGAAAGGCGACAGCAAAACAGTGCAGCTCAATCACGGCTGGAACGAAAGCGCATTCACGCCAAAAGACGGTCAGCGCTATCTGTGCCGAATCTGGAGCCTGATGCGCACCGCGTTCAAAGATAACGATTTAGAGGTTTACGGGATGCGCGTTGTCGAACCGCACCACGACGGCACGCCGCACTGGCACATGATGCTGTTTTGCAAACCCGGTCAGCGTAAAGCCATCAACGAAATTATGCGTCGTTATGCCCTCAAAGAGGACGGTCATGAAAAGGGCGCGGCAAAACAGCGCTTTGAGTCACGTCATCTTAATCAGGGCGGCGCGGCGGGTTATATCGCTAAATACATTGCCAAAAATATCGACGGTTACGCACTCGACGGCCAGCTCGACCACGACACCGGCAAGCCCCTGAAAGATACAGCCTCCGCCGTCACCGCATGGGCGTCTACATGGCGCATCCCGCAGTTTAAACCAATTGGCCTCCCGACGATGGGCGCTTACCGCGAACTGCGCAAGCTGCCGCGCGGCGTGAGTATCGCCAGTGAGTTTGACGATCGTGTCGAGGCTGTCCGGGCTGCTGCTGATGAAGGTGAATTTGACCTGTATATCATCGCGCAGGGAGGAGCAAACATTAAGCGTGATGCTCAGGCCGTCAGGGTCGCCCGTAAGGTGACGGATGAGGTCAACGAATACGAGGAAGATATCGAGAGGGTGGTCGGTATTTATGCCCCTCACCTTGGGGCTGACCGTGTCCGTGTAACCCGTACAGCCGAATGGCGCATCGTTCCAAAGGTTTTGGCCGTTGAGCCTTTGACCTCAAAAAGCGGCTTCGCCGCGCCTCGGAGTCCTGTCAATAACTGTGGAAAGCTCACCGGCGGTGGCGATCCAGTTATGACCCCCACACCGTCTGAGCAAGCCGCAGCGGTGTTAAATCTGATTGAGCGCGGGGTTATCGGCTGGAATGAGCCGGACGTCGTGAAGGTGCTTAGCGGGGCGTTAAAAGCTGGGGCGCCGCGCAAAAATCGACAGCAAAGAAGCAATGCGCCGCTCAAAACGAGCGAGCTGGCGCCATCAGCCAGGATGACGAAACACGAAAGGGATCGCGTCGCGAAAATCCGTTTCGATTTGGCTCAGGAGGGCATTACCCCGGAACGGTGGGAGCTCGATGCGCTAGCGCGTGGGGCAACGGTGATTTATGGCGATAAAAAATTCAGATATCCGGCAGCTAATGAGTGGCCGGGAAATTTAACTCAACAGGAATGGAATTTATGAAAACTTATTTGATTCATACAGATAATTACTGGTGTGCATTCGATTCAGGTCATCCGAAAGGGGACAAATCTGTCGGGATTATTTCCCGCGTTGATGACGAAACAGGGATAACAGCGGTTTTGGCAACGCTTGATGAGCACGGTATCGGTTTGGTTGCTGAGTTGGCAGATAAGCTGGTCAAAGCTGAAAAACGCAAATCTGATGTCGAGGCGATGCTGGCGCGGCTCTATGCCGAATGTGATACGGGCGAACGTCGCGGTAATGGCAGTCAATCAGGCGTTGCGATGCCGTCGTGGGGAACAGTTGAGGCGACGCGTTTGCTGCTGGGAGTCAAATAATGGAATTTACCAAAGAGCAATTAATCGAAATCGTTGAAGCAGCCGATGAGGTTATTACCGCACTGGCCGGAACAAATGAGGATGTTCATCCCGAAAGCGACAATATGCTCCGTCTGTGGGATGACCTGAACGACAGATACGCACCGCCAGAAGTTGTTCGAGAGCTGGCGCGTATCGCGTTGGAAAGAATGGACGCTAAGGCTGTGGCGTGGACTGATGAGCAGGAGTTGCGGAGCGTCGAAAAAGATGGCTGCGGCTACATCTTTAATGCTAACCCGGTTTCGCCACACGCTGACCCGCATCGAGTCATTAAACTGTACACCGCCCCTACAGCGTATCAACGATAGAAAACGCCGCCGGTGCTGAAACTTGCTTTCAGTGCCGGTGGTGTTGAACAACGAGCCCGGCGAGGCGTTAGCGTTTACCCCGGATATCTGCTAAAAGACTGTATGCATATACAGTCTTTTTTTATGGGGGTTATATGGGCGTCAAAGACTCGAAATTTCAGGTTGTCTATCGTGGTGAGGTTTTAGAGCACTTTAAGCCGGGCGGGTGGGTATTCTTTCAGCGACCCAAAGAGTGCGGCGGTGGGTACTGGTTAGGACGCACATATCACGATGTTTTCATGATTGAATATGAGCGGCCGGTATCGCTAAACGAGGGAATGCAATATCTGCTCTTAATGGATGAGGTCGGGTCGAAAAGTGACGAATTTATAACGAATTTTTCGCTGTTTTAGCGGCGCATGCATCAGGTGCATGAGTTTGCATTCGTTTTTTACTCCAGTTTTTGCCAGCCAGCGCCAGTACTGGCGCGGCTCGGGGCTGATGATGCACTTGCATTAAAAGCGCCTTGCTAAGCGCGCAGGCGAGGCGGGGATTGCACTGCGCGCCAGATGTGGTGACAGGATTTATTTTACGCGTCTGTGCGCGTCGTGGTGGCGCGCTGTTATGTGCGGTCGGTTAACGAGGTGCTGGCGTGGTTGCGCCGCGTGTGCGGCGTCTGGCTCGCTCTGAGAGGATGCCGCCCGGAGGCGGCATTTAGGCGGGGGTTACTCAGTTTCGATGTTGTAATCCTTAAAGCGGATCACCTCTAAACCGAGCCATTCATTGATTTCCTTGAAACGCTCCTGCAATGGCGTCAGCTCGTTTCGTACAAACACCCGCGCCACCTTCTCGATATCACCCATTGAGCCGATATTCTCGGGCTTGCCGCCCATAAGCTGGAACGGTACGCGGTGCGCATCGAGCAGGTCGGCGGCGCTCACCTTTTTGATGTTGAAAAAATCGTCCTTTGTGGCGACTTCACTCAGCGGCACTATCTTGATGCCGTCCGGTTTCCCGTTCGGGGCATAGAAAAACAGGTTTTTGAAATTCCCGAGCCCTTTCGAGTCTCGCATCGCGGAGCGCAGCGCCTCGACGTCTGTGCTGCTCTGCGCCGCGTCGGTGACGTACATGATGTAACCCGCGTGCGCGCCGTTCTGGTAATACTTGCGACGAAACAGCGTGGCGGATTCATTCAGCCAGGCTGAATTAAGCGCGCTAAGGTATTCCGGCATCCCGTAGAGCTCCTGATTGATGTCGGGCTCAAGCAGATGACAGACTGAGCCGGGGGCAAACTGGTGCGGGTGCGTGAAGTCCGACACGTACCAGTAAACCCCATCCTCGACACCCCGGCGGGTGTATTTGGCCGGAGAGGTTTCAAGCTTCATGAGCTGGCCGGTCACGCTCATGCGCTTTTCAAGATAGCCGTTGGCAAACACCAGATAATCGAGCACAAGGCGGCTGAAATCCTGCCGTGAAAGCAACGGATGCGGGATGTAGGTGCTCGTCAGGATGTTACGCTTCACATAAATCGGGGAGCTGTGATGCACGGCGGCGCGCAGGCTTTTCGCCAGCCCGGAGAAGTTGACCGGCGGCTCGTACCATTTGCCGTTATTGATGCACTCGACATAGTCGAGGATATCGCGGCGATCCAGAACGGGTGACGGCTCGCCAAAGGTGAACGCCTCCATTTTCTGCGGTGCGCTGGCGGTCATGTTGGTCTGTTTTGGCTGTTTCTTTTGGCGTTTTTTCATCTTAATTGATATCCAGAATCGAGGTTGAATGCATACCGCTACCGGCGGAAAGTGGCTCGTTTAACAGGGCGTGCATGGTCGCCCATGCGATATCCGCGTGGCTGGCTTCCTCACTGCGGCTGGCTTCATAGGTGGCACTGCGACCGCTGCTGGTCATGGTTTTGCGGATAGCCATGAATGACTGCGTGATGTCGGTCGCACCGGCGTCATACTCCAGACACCCGCGTCGGATGGTGTCTTTCGCTTTCAGCACCATTGCGGTTTTCATTTCCGGTGTGTAGCGGATAGCGCGCGCTGCCGGGAAGAATGAACGCACGAGCTGGTAAACCCCCTGGCCGATGCCGGTCGCATCGATGCCGATATAGTCGACGGTGTATTTCTCGGTCAGCGCACGGATGGCCTCGGCCTGCGCGGCAAAATCCATGCCTTTCCACTGATGACGCTCAAGGATGCGGAACTTGCCACCGGCAACCAGTGGCGGAGCCAGCACCGCACAGCCTGCGCTGTCGCCGGTATGTGACGGGTCGTAGCCAATCCAGACCGGGCGCCAGTTAAACGGACGGTCAGCAAACGGCTCGAAGTCCTCCCATTCTTCCATCGCATCGACCATGCAACGCTGGAGCTCCTCGAACGGGAATACCGACGCCTTATCGTCGACGAACTCACACATAAACAGGTTACGGAAGTCATCCGCGCTGTTTTCCTGTCTGAGCTGGTCGAGGTTAAACAGGGTACAGCCCCCGGCGAGCGCGTCCTCAATGGTGACAATCTGCCGCCACTGGCCGTCCCCGCATAACATGCCCCCGGCAAGCGCCTGATGACTAATATCGATGTCGACACGTTCGTCGCGGTTACTGCGTCCCCGGTTAAACAGCTCCCCTGACCAGAACGGATAAGCGCCGTGCGCCAGCGTCGACGGCGTCGAAAAATAGGTTGTGCGCAGGTGCGACTGCGACGCCATACCGGAGGCGACTTTTCGCAGCTTCTGGAAATTGGGTATCCAGAAAATTTCATCGACGTACAGGTCGCCGTTGTGACTCTGCGCAGTGTTGGAATTGGTACCGAGGAAAATCAGCTCTGCGCCGTTGTTGCCGATGACAATCGGGTCGCCTGACAGGTCGACGTCGACCAGACGCGCAAAGGCGATGATGTACTTACGGAAAACGTAAGCCTGCGTTTTACTGGCTGATAAAAATATCTGGTTTTGCCCGGTCTTAAGGGCGCGCAGGAGCGCCTCACGCGCAAAGTAGAACGTTGCGCCAATCTGGCGCGATTTCAGGATGTGGCGGATGCGGTGCTCTAACCCGGCTTTATGCCACCTGAGTTGATACTCAAAGGACTGGTCAAAGAAAATCTCTTCCAGCTTCCCGATAGCCTCGTCGCTGAAATAATTACGTTTCGGCTTTTTGCGATCCCCTTTGTTGCGGCTGGCAATGTTGGGGTTTAAATCCACCTCGTTTCCGGTCTGGCCGTAGCGGTTCACGCGCGCGAGGCGCTCCATCTGGCGCGACAGAAAATCAGCGACCTTAAAGTCGTGCGGCGTCAGGTCGGGCTTGGCGTAAAGCTGGATGAGACGCGCCTCTAACGTCGACTCAACGCGATTAATCGGCGCGGTTTCCTCCCATCCATCACGCTGTTTCCAGCTCTGCACCGTGGGGCGCTTGAGTTGCAGCATGTCGCAGATTTGCGGCACGGCGAACCCCTGCCAGTACAACAGCCGCGCCTGTCGTCGTGGGTCATTGAGTAATGAAAGGTCAGTTGAAATGGTCATGCTTACCTCGTTTTGATGTTACGAGGCAAGGCTAAGGAAATGACCGTGCTTAATCGCTAAACCCCTGTTGTGTCAGGGATTGCACTTCCGCAACAGGTGGCTGATGAGGAGCTGAGTCGGGAAACTAACCCCGACCCGAAAACCCAACATCAGGACACCTGAACAATGGCAAAGAAAGTTTCTAAATGGTTTCGCATCGGCGTCGAGGGTGACACCTGCGATGGCCGCGTCATCAGCGCTGATGACATTCAGGAAATGGCCGACACGTTCGACCCGCGCGTCTACGGCTGCCGCATCAACCTCGAACATATCAAAAGCCTCATCCCTGACAGCCCCTTTAAGCGCTACGGCGATGTGACCGCGCTTAAAGCGGAGATTATCAGCGATGACTCTGCGCTTAATGGCAAAAAGGCGCTGTTTGCCAAAATTGCCCCACTCGATGAGCTGGTCAGCATGGTACGTGCCGGGCAGAAGGTTTACACCTCAATGGAGATCCGCCCGAATTTCTCTAACAGCGGCAAATGCTATCTCATCGGGCTGGCCGTCACTGATGACCCGGCAAGCCTCGGCACCGAATACCTTGAATTCTGTAGCCGCGCCACGCAGAACCCGCTCGCCGGTAAAAAAGACCAGCCGGGCGATCTCTTCTCTGTGGCCTCACTGGCTGAGCTGGAATTTGAAGACGTTCCCGACACCATGCTCAACAGCCTGACCGACAAGGTAAAAGCCATTTTCAGCCGTAAACAGGCCAGCGACGACGCTCGTCTTGCAGATGTGCATGAGGCTGTGACGACCGTTACCGAGCTGGTGCAAACCAACCTCACCGCCACCGACCAGCGCGTCACCGAGCTTGAGACCGAACTGGCGCAGCTTAAGCAGGACGTGACCAGCAAAGCCGAAGAAAGCGCGCAGGCGTTTAACGCCCTCAAAAACTCCCTCGATAACACCGAAAGCCAGCGCCAGCCGCGCCGCGAGCTTTCAAAAGGTGGTACGGGCGACGAGCTGCTGACCAACTGCTGAAAACCCGCCGGGCGCGCCGCCCGGCCTGATACCTATTACCCGAACAGGAAAAACCATGCGTAAACAAACCCGCTTTAAATTCAATGCTTACCTGACCCGCGTCGCGGAGCTGAACGACATTTCCACGGATGACGTGGCGAAGAAATTCACCGTCGAGCCGTCGGTCACGCAAACCATGATGGACACCGTGCAGGAATCGTCCTCATTCCTGACGAAAATCAACATCGTGCCGGTCGACGAGCTGAAAGGCGAAAAGGTCGGTGTGGGCGTTAACGGCACAATCGCGAGCACCGCCGATACTGACGGCGATGGCGAGCGTGAAACTGCTGATTTTACCGCGCTGGAGTCCAACAAATACGAGTGCGCGCAGATTAACTTTGACTTCCATATCCGCTATAAACAGCTCGACCTGTGGGCGCGATTCCAGGACTTCCAGACCCGTATCCGTAACGCCATTATCAAGCGTCAGGCGCTCGATTTCATCATGGCCGGTTTCAACGGCATTGAGCGCGCCGCAAAATCTGACCGCAAAAAAAATCCGATGCTTCAGGACGTGGCCGTGGGCTGGTTGCAGAAGTACCGCAATGAAGCGCCAGCGCGTGTGATGTCAAAAATCACCGACGAGGACGGCACGGTCATTTCCGATGTGATCCGCGTGGGTAAAAACGGCGACTATGCGAACCTCGACGCGCTGGTCATGGATGCCACCGGCAACCTGATTGATGAGATTTATCAGGATGACCCGGAGCTGGTCGTCATCACCGGTCGCAAGCTGATGGCGGATAAATACTTCCCTATCGTCAACAAAGAGCAGGAAAACAGCGAGTCGCTGGCCGCTGACATCATCATCAGCCAGAAGCGAATCGGCAACCTGCCTGCCGTGCGCGTGCCTTACTTCCCGGCGAATGCCCTGATGGTGACGCGTCTCGATAACCTGTCTATCTACTTCATGGATGACGCGCATCGCCGCAGCATCATCGAAAACCCGAAGAAAGACCGCATTGAAAACTACGAGTCAATGAATACCGACTACGTGGTCGAGGCATACGCTGCCGGTTGCCTGATTGAAAATATCAAGCTCGGTGAGTTTGCCGCGCCTGCTGCACCGGAAAGCGCTTCCACTCCAGTAGATAACGAAGGCGGAGAGTAAGCCATGACGAGTCCCGCAGCGCGTCACATGATGCGGGTCTCGGCCTCTGAAACAGCGCGGCGGGCTGCTGTCCCGCTGCGCAATGCAACTGCCTATGAGCAGATGCTCGTTAAGCTGGCCGCAGACAACCGCACGCTAAAACAAATCCGATCCAATGAGCGCAAGGCAGATAAAAAGCGTGAGCTGCTGCCGTTCTATCTGCCATGGGTGGCTGGCGTCCTCGCACACGGCAAGGGCGCGCAGGATGACATCGTCATGACGGTCATGCTGTGGCGTCTCGATGCTGACGATATCGCCGGGGCGCTGGAAATTGCCCGTTACGCCATGACCTATGGCCTGACCATGCCGACCGGTCGACGTCCGACGCCTTACCTGCTGGCCGAAGAGGTAGCACTGGCCGCGCAGCGCCTGCTCACTGCAAAACAGCCGGTCGAACTGGCGAACCTGCTCGACACCATTGCGCTGACTGAACGCGCTGACATGCCCGATATCGTGCGCGCGAAGCTGCACAAAATCACCGGCTATGTCCTGCGTGATGCGAATCAACTACCCGAGGCGCTGGCGCACCTGCAACGTGCGATCCAGTTAGAACGCACAATCGGTGTGAAAAAGGATATCGAGCAGTTAGAGCGCCAGCTCAGGCCAAAACCCGAACCGGCACCGAAAACCAAAACGACTAAACCGCGCACGCGCAAACCTGCCGCCAAACCGGCGGCACGTCGCGGGCGTCCACCAAAGGCGGCAAAAGCCGCAGGTTAACCGAGCGCTCCCCGAGCCGGGCGGCACGCCGGTCAAAGCGGGTATCAATTGCCCTGACTGCGACCGGCGTCCACCGCCCACCTATTACCCGAGGTTGTCATGACGACGCTGATTATTGAGCAAAATAAAGAGCCGCAGGATGTGCCGGGCGTGGTGATACCGCCGCCGGGCGTGAGCGAGCCGGTAATCAAAAACACCCCGTTTTTTCCTGATGTTGACCCGAAGCGCGTGCGTGAGGAAATGCGTTTAGAGCAGACCGTTTCCCCTGTGCGCCTGCGCCGGGCAATTAAGACCGCCATCGCAGAGACGAACGCGGAGCTGGGCGAATGGCGCGAGCGTCAGCTCGATGCCGGTTACGCCACGCTGGCGGATGTCCCGACCGACAGGCTCGATGGCGAAAGTGTGCGCGTATTCCATTACTTCAACGCCGTGTGTGCCATGACGACCGCCACGCTTTACGAGCGTTTTCGCGGCGTGGATGCGACGGCCAGAGGTGACAAAAAGGCCGACAGCATCGACAGCACTATCGATGAAATGTGGCGGGATATGCGCTGGTCTGTGGCGCGCATCCAGGACAAAGCGCGCTGCATTGTGGGGCAAATCTGATGAAAGCGTATGCGCTACAGGGCGACACCCTCGACGCGATTTGTGTGCGGTACTACGGGCGCACCGAGGGCGTGGTCGAAACCGTCTTAGAAGCGAATCCCGGTCTGTCTGAGCTCGGCGTCATCCTGCCGCACGGCACGGCAATTGAACTGCCCGAGACCGACAGCGCGGCCAGAACCGAAACGGTGAATCTATGGGACTGAGTATGGAGAAAATCACCACGTTTATCGCCTACTGGCTGGCCGTCGCGCTGGCGTACCTCGGCGCAATGTCGCCCGAAAAGATGGCGCTTTACGTGGGCGGCGGATGCGCCATTTTTACCGCGCTGACGAACTACTGGTTTAAGCGCAAAACGTACCTCTATCTGACGTCACTCGGACTCGACAAGGGGGCTATTCGTGAAATCAATCGTTAAACGTTGCAGTGTGGCCGCAGTGCTGGCGCTGGCGGCGCTGATGCCTGACTTTCGTCTGCTTAACACCTCGCCCGAGGGGCTGGCGCTGATTGCCGACCTCGAAGGTTGTCGCCTGACGCCTTACCAGTGCAGCGCGGGAGTGTGGACGTCAGGCATCGGCCACACTGCCGGGGTCGTCCCGAAAGGGGAAATCACAGAACGTCAGGCGGCGGCGAACCTCGTCGCGGATGTGATGAACGTCGAGAAGCGTCTCGCAGTCTGCGTGCCGGTAGAAATGCCGCAGCACATTTACGACGCGCTGGTGAGCTTCTCATTCAATGTGGGAACCGGCGCGGCCTGCCGGTCGACGCTGGTCTCGTATATCAAGCGACACCAATGGTGGCAGGCGTGCGACCAGCTCACCCGCTGGGTTTATGTGAATGGCTCAATCAATAAAGGGCTGGAAAATCGCCGCGCGCGTGAGCGTGCTTATTGTCTGAAAGGAATTTCTCAATGAAAAAATACTTACGTTCTCTGATGTTAGATGTCCTGCTGGCTGTATTCCTGCTATGGGGGCTGGCTTCGCCGCAAAGTGCAGCACTTAATTTTGTTGCAGCATGGGCGCTGTTTGGCTGTGTTGTCTGTATTGCGGCGAGCCTTGCCGGTGTGGCTGTTTTTGACCACTGGCTACGAAATGCGGGGAAAGGTATTCCGGTAAAACCCGGGATTATGAAAATCTTCCGCGCTGTTTTCTGTAACAAGCCCTCAAAGGCGCGTCGCGCATGGTCTCTTATTCTTTTTGTCGTAACCATTGGGTGTCTGCTCGGTGCTGGCTGGATCTTTACCGCGCTGCTTTACCTGATTTGCGTCCTGACCTTTACGGGGGTGCGCACCTCATACCGTCAGCGCATTGAGGAGGCGGGGCTGTGTCCAGATTCATTGTGATGTTGATTGCCGCAGGTCTGGCGCTGGCGGCTGTGCTCTGGTTAAGGCATGAGAACGGTAATCTACGGCGCTCTTTTGACCGGGCAAATAAGGTCGCGACCGAACAGAAAAACGTGATCGGGATGCTGAAAAATCAGCTTTCCGTTTCGCAGGGAATCGCCAGGCGAAATGAAACCGCGCAGGTCAGTTTACGTGGTGAGCTGATTGCTGCCGGTGCGATGGCCGTGCGCCGGGAAGAAACCATTACGAGACTGATGAATGAAAATGAAACGTTACGCCGCTGGTACAGCGCTGAGCTGCCTGATGTTGTGCGCAGGCTGCACACCCGCGCCGGTTGCGCCTCCGCCGGTCATTGTTTACAGCGCCTGCCCGAAAGTGAGCTATTGCCCGATGCCGGGAAGCGACCCGGCCACTAATGGCGACCTGAGTGCAGACATCCGCAGGCTTGAGCACGCGCTCGCCGCCTGCGCGTTACAGATTGAAACCGTCAAAGCCTGCCAGGATAAACTCGATGAAGAAAGCAATCAGCCTGCGAAAAGCGCTAACTGACGCCGTCCCGCAGCTTAAAACCAACCCCGAGATGATGCGTATTTTTGCCGACGAGGGGAATATCGATGCACGGCTCGCGGCCTCCCTGTCCCACGAGAAAATTTACACCCTGAATGTGATCGTGTGCGATTTTGTTGGCGACCCTGATTTGATTTTCGTGCCGGTGGCCGCGTGGCTCAGGGAAAACCAGCCGGATATCTGCACGCTCGATGAGGGGCATAAAAAGGGCTACCGCTTCCAGATGGATTTAAACGACGAGGATACGGTTGATATCAGTATCAGCCTCCAGCTCACCGAGCGCACCATCATCAGGGAGGAAAACGGCGCGCTGCATGTGAGCTATGCCCCGGAGCCGCCACCGCCTGAACCCGTCACGCGTCCAAAAGAGCTCTACATCAACGGTGAACTGGTGAGCAAGTGGGATGAGTGACTTTAAACCCTTTGATAACCAGCTCGCCGGGCTGCTTGCTGCCCTGTCACCCGCAGGGCGTCGGAAGCTTGCCGGTGAGATTGCGAAGCAACTCAGAACGGCGCAACAGCAACGTATCAAACAGCAAAAAGCCCCGGATGGCTCACCGTATCAGACGCGAAAGCGCCAGCCGCTGAGAGCCAAACAAGGTCGAATTAAACGGGCGATGTTTCAAAAACTGCGCACTAACCGGTACATGAAAGCCAGTGGCCGTGAAAACGGTGCTGTGGTGGAATTTACCGGAAATGTGCAGCGTATCGCGCGTGTCCATCAGTACGGCCTCAAAGACCGGCCAAACGTGCACGCTCAGGATGTGCAGTACGCAGAGCGCCAGCTACTCGGATTTAGCCAGGCGGATAAACAGCTCGTCGAAACGCTGACTATCAAACATCTTAGCCGCTGATTGTTGTCCCATCCCTCATAAAACCCGCCTTAATTGCCGCTGGCCTTGCCCGGCGGCATCCTTCCCGTATGAATAATTTAAATTCTCTACAGGAAATCGCACGCGCGATCCGCAACCTCATCCGCACCGGCATCGTGACCGACGTCGACCTCGACGAGGGGCTGTGTCGTGTCCAGACCGGCGGTATGCAAACCACCTGGCTTAACTGGCTCACCTGTCGCGCCGGTCGCTCTCGCGTATGGTGGGCTCCATCCGTTGGTGAGCAGGTGTTATTACTGGCCATCGGTGGTGAGCTTGATACGGCCTTTGTGCTGCCGGGCATTTTCTCAGATGACAATCCCGCGCCGTCAGCCTCACCCGATGCGCTTCACGTTACCTTCCCTGATGGCGCGGTCATTGAGTACGAACCCGAAAACAGTGCGCTCACCGTGTCAGGTATCAAAACCGCCGACGTCACCGCGTCGGATTCCATTACGGCCACCGTGCCGGTGGTGCTGGTGAAGGCCTCGACCCGCATCACGCTCGATACGCCTGAAGTGGTGTGTACCAACAAACTGACGACCGGCACGCTCGAAGTGCAGAAAGGCGGAACGATGTCCGGGAATATCGAGCATACCGGCGGGTCACTGTCGTCAAATGGCAAAGTGCTGCACCTCCATAAACACCCGGGCGACAGTGGCGGGACAACGGGGGCACCGATATGACAGTGCGTTATCTGGGAATGAACAGCCAGACCGGCCTCAGTATCACTGAGGTTGAGCATATCAGGCAAAGCGTGCGCGACATTCTCGTCACGCCGGTTGGCTCGCGCGTCATGCGCCGTGAATACGGCTCGCTTCTGTCGGCACTGATTGACCAGCCGCAGACACCGGCACTGCGATTGCAGATTATGGCCGCGTTCTATTCCGCGATCCAGAAGTGGGAGCCGCGCGTCAGGCTGACCACCATCACCTTTGAGCGGTCGGAGACCGACGGCGGGCTGTATGTCGATATCACCGGCACGCGCTCGGCTAACGGCCAGCCCTTTTCCCTCACCATTCCACTGAGTTAAACGCTATGGCAATTGTTGACCTTAACCAGCTCGCCGCGCCTGATGTCGTGGAAGTGCTGGACTATGAGACCATCCTCGCGGAGCGCAAGGCGACGCTCGTCTCGTTATACCCGGAGGAACAACAGGAGGCAGTGGCGCGCACGCTGACCCTCGAATCCGAGCCGATTGTTAAGCTGCTGGAGGAAAACGCCTATCGGGAAGTTATCTGGCGGCAGCGCGTCAACGAGGCCGCGCGTGCGGTCATGCTGGCTTACGCTGCCGGAAGCGATCTCGACCAGATTGGGGCTAATTCCAATGTTCCGCGACTTGTCATAACCCCGCCAGACGACACGACATTTCCCCCCACGCCAGCCGTGATGGAATCGGATACTGACTATCGTCTGCGTATCCAGCAAGCCCCCGAGGGGCTAAGTACCGCAGGCTCAACCGGCGCATATCAGTTTCATGGCCGCAGTGCCGACGGGCGTGTCGCGGATATTTCCGTCATCAGTCCTGAGCCTGCGTGTGTGACCGTGTCTGTGCTGTCGCGTGAAAATAACGGCGTGGCCTCTGACGAGCTGCTCGCCATCGTGCGCGATGCGCTGAACGACGAGGACGTCCGGCCGGTTGCCGACCGCGTGACCGTGCAGTCAGCGAAAATCGTCGACTACAAAATCACTGCATCGCTTTACCTTTACCCCGGCCCCGAAAGTGAGCCGGTGCTCAGTGCGGCAAAAGCAAAGTTACAGGCGTATATCACCGCGCAGCACCGGCTCGGGCGTGACATCCGAAAGTCGGCCATCTATGCGGCGCTCCACGTCGAGGGCGTGCAGCGTGTCGAGCTGGCCGCGCCGGTGGCCGACATTGTGCTCGATGACACGCAGGCGTCATGGTGCAGCGAGTACAGCGTCACCATAGGGGGCAATGATGAATGACACCCGACTGTTGCCGGTGGGCTCCTCGTCACTTGAGGTGGCGGCGGCGCGTGCCTGCGCTGAAATCGAGAATACCCCTGTCCCCCTGCGCCGACTCTGGAGCCCGGACGACTGCCCGGCAAACCTCCTGCCGTGGCTGGCGTGGGCGTTTTCCGTTGACCGCTGGGATGAGAACTGGCCGGAGGCCACCAAACGGGATGTGATCCGCAGCGCCTGGTATATCCACGCACACAAAGGAACGATTGGGGCAGTGCGCCGCGTGGTGGAGCCGCTCGGCTACCTGATAAACGTGTCTGAGTGGTGGCAGACAAACGACCCGCCCGGCACGTTTCGCCTCGATATCGGTGTGCTGGAGACCGGCATCACCGAGGAAATGTATTACGAAATGGAGCGGCTTATTGCCGATGCAAAGCCAGCCAGCCGCCATCTTATCGGCCTCAATATTATTCAGGACATTCCCGGCTATCTGTACACCGGCGCCCTGAGCTATGACGGCGACATCATCACGGTTTACCCCGGATAAGTGAGAGCACAATGACAGTGAAATATAAAACGGTCATCACCAAAGCCGGTGCCGAAAAACTCGCGGCGGCGACCGTCCCGAACGGGAAAAAGGTGAATTTTACGGCGATGGCCGTCGGTGACGGCGGCGGTACGCTGCCGGTGCCTGATCCGAACCAGACAAAGCTGGTCAAAGAGGTCTGGCGTCACGCGCTGAACAAAATCAGCCAGGACAGGAAAAATAAAAATTATGTCGTGGCGGAGCTGCTCATCCCGCCTGAGACCGGCGGTTTCTGGATGCGCGAGCTCGGGCTCTATGACGACACCGGCACGCTGATTGCGGTCGGCAATATGGCCGAAAGCTACAAGCCAGCGCTGGCGGAGGGCTCTGGCCGCGCGCAGACCGTGCGCATGGTTATTATGGTGAGCGACATCGAGTCAGTCGAGCTGACCATCGACACCTCAATGGTGATGGCAACACAGGACTACGTCGACGACAAGCTCGCTGAGCATGAGCAGTCCCGCCGCCATCCTGACGCCACGCTCACCGCTAAGGGTTTCACTCAGCTAAGCAGTGCGACCGACAGCGCGTCTGAGAGCGTCGCAGCGACGCCGAAAGCGGTTAAGGCAGCATATGACCTTGCGAAAGGGAAATATACGGCTCAGGACGCGACCACGGCGCAAAAGGGTATCGTCAAGCTCAGTAGCGCAACCGACAGCACGTCTGAGGCGCTGGCGGCAACGCCGAAAGCCGTTAAGGCCGCGAATGACAACGCTAACGGGCGCGTGCCGTCAGGGCGCAAGGTAAACGGTCGGGCGCTGTCATCCGATATCAACATTACGGCGCAGGATATTTTCAACGGTCAGACTGTTGGCATTGGCAACGCTGCCGACCTGAACGCCTACACCACGCCGGGGCTGTATTACCAGCCAGCGAACGCGCAGGCACAAACAGGCAGGAACTATCCAGAGGCTAACGCCGGTTCGCTGGAAGTCTATAAGCATGCCGGTATCACGCAGATTTACCGGGTTTACAACAGCTCCCGCTCGTACATTCGCACGCTTTACAGCGGGACGTGGTCAGCCTGGACAAAACAATATGATGCGGCGAACAAGCCTACACCGGCTGATATTGGGGCGTTACCAGTAACCGGCGGAACGGTGACGGGAAATCTGTATTCAAAAGGTCAGATATCAGCGGGGGATTCGCGTCTTTTATCTATCTATTCCTCGAACACTTCATCCCTTGCAGGGGCTATTAACCTTTGGGGTAATGTTGACCGACCAACAGTATTAGAATTTAAAGACGCTACTGGATACCACTTTTATTCACAACGTAATGTAAATGGTTCCATATCTTTTAATTTTAATGGTGCAGCAGAAGTCAGAGGCACAATTTCTGCTCATGGTGAAATTGTTTCAAGAGCTGCGAACGGCCTGCGTATCGCCTATGGTAATTTTGGCGCATTCTGGCGAAATGATGGCTCAAGTCTTTATTTGATGTTAACGAACGCTGGTGATTCGCTGGGAAGTTACAACTCACTCCGCCCGTTGTATGTGAATCTCACCACAGGCGCGCTTCAGTCAGGAACGCCGCTGTCGGTATACAACACAATCACTGCGAGCGAAGAAATTACCGCAGGCAAAGGAATGGTTGCGGGTTATAGCGGTCCATTTGCCTGGGCTGAACAGTACAAAGCGAAAGCGCCATTTTTCAATGCGTATTCAACTACCGCCACGAGTGAATACCATCCGGTAATCAAACAACAAGCGACCATTGTGAGTAAAAACTCATGGGCATTTTCGATGGGGTCTCTGGTTGCTGGTGATGAACTTTCATGGCAT
This sequence comes from Enterobacter sp. JJBC, assembly GCF_036936505.1. NCBI lineage: Bacteria > Pseudomonadati > Pseudomonadota > Gammaproteobacteria > Enterobacterales > Enterobacteriaceae > Enterobacter > Enterobacter sp. JJBC. The sequence continues at coordinate 3,587,699 of NZ_CP136935.1, read as the reverse complement.
CTGCATATGAAAGGCAGTGGCGCACAGGATATTAATTTTAAATGGGACACTAAAGGAAACTTCAACGCGCCGGGACAGGTGAATCCGGGAAGCTATGCCAATTTTGATAACCGCTATTACACCAAAACGCAATCCGATGCGGGATATATGCCTAGAACGGGCGCTTACACCAAAGCGGAGAGTGACGGGCGTTTCCAGCCAAAAGGCAATTACACCCCGGCGGGTCAGGCTTACACCAAAGCGGAGAGTGACGGACGTTTCCAGCCAAAAGGCAATTACACCCCGGCGGGTCAGGCTTATACCAAAGCGGAGTCGGATGCGCGTTACGGAGTCGGTAAAACGACGACAGGTAATAACAGCGCTTACTACACGCATGGTAATGGCGCTGTATTCATGCAGGCAGTAAGAAATATTGCTGTCGGTAATAATGCTACCGTAACTGTGACACTGCCAACATCTTTCCCTAACGGCATTCTCGGTACAGGGCTCAGCTTTTACGGTTCGGGTGGCAACAACTCCGACTCATATTATATGTGCACGCCGGTCAATAAAAATCAGGTGAAAATCCAGACCCGAAACTGTAACGGAACATTTTCACTTATCGTGTCGGGATATTGATATGAAGAAATATTTCAGCAATACAGATAAAAGCTTTTACCTTGAGGAAACTGTCAGAACCTATGAAGAACAGGGTATTCCCGTTCCGTCAGACCTGATGACAATAACCGATGCCGAATATGAAGCCTTTATGGTTTCACCTGACCGGAAAGCGCCTCAGTACAATACTGAATCAGAATGCATGGAATGGGTCGATATCGAACCGCCGACCCGTGAGGAAGCTATTGAAAAAGCTGAGTCATTAAAGGCGCAGCTCTTGTCTGTTGCAGCTCAGGCCATAGCCCCATTGCAGGATGCGGTCGATTTGTCGATGGCGACAGAGGAGGAAATGGCGAGCCTGTCGGCGTGGAAAACATACCGGGTTTTACTTAACCGGGTTGATACTAGTGAGCCTGACGAAATTGAATGGCCTGAATCACCGTTAACAGAGTAATAAAAAACCCGCGCTAAGCGGGTTTAATCATAGGGGCATTCTTCATAATCTTTTTCTGTTTCATCACCGGCAAACAATCTGAGCCAGCAAAAGCCAAAGAGCCACCATGCAGCCAGACCACCCACAACCCAGAGTAAAATCGTCATTATCGCTTCCTCGTTAATGGCGAAACGATAGCGACAATACCCACTCATTGATAATGGTTATCAGCGATCAATTTACCGTGATTGATCGCTGATAACGATCAATGACGCTTTCCTCACACGGCAACCGGTCACTGCGCGTTGTGCTGTCACTCCTCCAACGGCCTTTCGTTTCTCATGTCCCGCACACAACAGAAAATAGTCGCACCCCTTAACCACGGAGTTAAACGGATGAGCGACTATCATCACGGCGTCGAGGTCATCGAGATTAACGATGGCACGCGCACCATTTCCACCGTTTCGACAGCTATCATCGGCATGGTCTGCACCGCCAATGATGCTGACGATTCAACATTTCCGCTAAATGAGCCGGTGCTGATTACCAGCGTGCAGAACGCTATCGGTAAAGCCGGTAAGCTCGGCACCCTGTCAAAATCCCTGCAAGCCATTGCCGACCAGTGCAAGCCGGTCGTTGTGGTTGTGCGCGTTGCCGAAGGTATTGAAGACCCGGACGACCCGGAAGCGGCGCAGAAAGAAACCATTTCCAACATCATCGGCACGACCGACGAAAACGGCAAATACACCGGACTGAAAGCGCTGCTGACCGCCAAAACCGTCACCGGCGCCAAGCCGCGCATTCTCGGCGTGCCGGGGCTGGATTCTCTGGAAGTGGCGACCGCGCTCGCGGCGACCTGTCAGAGCCTGCGCGCGTTTGGCTATATCAGCGCGTGGGGCTGCAAGACCATTTCCGAAGCTATCGCCTACCGTGAGAATTTCAGCCAGCGTGAGCTGATGGTCATTCACCCTGATTTTCTGGCGTGGGACACCACGGCGAATCAGACCGATATTGCATGGGCGACCGCCCGCGCGCTCGGCCTGCGTGCCAAAATCGACCAGGAAACGGGCTGGCACAAAACGCTGTCTAACGTTGGCGTGAATGGCGTCACCGGCGTCAGTGCCTCGGTCTCGTGGGACTTGCAGGAGAAGGCCACCGACGCGAACCTGTTGAATCAGGCTGGTGTCACCACGCTAATCCGTAACGACGGCTTTAAATTCTGGGGCAACCGTACCTGCTCCGACGATCCGTTATTCCTCTTTGAAAACTACACCCGCACGGCGCAGGTGCTGGCCGACACGATGGCGGAGGCGCACGCCTGGGCGATTGATAAACCCGTCACCGCAACGCTTATCCGCGACATCGTCGCCGGTATCAATGCGAAATTCCGCGAGCTGAAAAACAACGGCTATATCGTTGACGGCTCCTGCTGGTACGACCCGGAGTCAAACAGCGTGGAAACGCTCAAAGTGGGGAAACTGTATATCGATTACGACTACACCCCCGTCCCGCCGCTGGAAAACCTGACCCTGCGCCAGCGCATCACTGATACCTATCTGGCGAACCTGTCAGAGTCGGTCAACAGCTAAGGAGCTCTGAGCATGGCATTACCACGCAAACTGAAATACCTGAACATGTTCAACGATGGCCTGAGCTACATGGGCGTTGTTGAATCCGTCACCCTGCCAAAGCTGACCCGTAAGCTTGAGAAATACCGCGGCGGCGGGATGCCGGGCTCGGTGTCGATTGACCTCGGTCTCGATGACGATGCGCTGTCGTGCGAGTGGACGCTCGGCGGTCTGCCTGACGTCGAGCTGTGGGCGCAGTACGCCTCACCGGGCGCGGACAGCGTACCGTTACGCTTTACTGGCTCATACCAGCGCGATGACACTGGCGCGATTTCTGCCGTTGAGGTGGTCATGCGTGGCCGTCACAAAGAGTACGACGGCGGCGAAAACAAACAGGGCGAAAGCGGCACGACCAAAATCTCGACCGAATGCGCGTACTACCAGCTCACGATTGACGGCAGGGAAGTCATCGAGATTGACGTCATCAACATGGTGCTGAAAGTCGACGGCGTCGACCGTCTGGCAGAGCATCGCAAGGCCATTGGCCTGTAACCCCCTTAACCGGTCAGTCAGGCTGGCCGGTCACTTAACTTTGACGAGAGCAACATCATGGAAAACAACATCGAAACCGGCGTTACAGAAATTGAAGTCACCGAAACCAAAAAGCCACACGTCGTGACCCTCGATAACCCCCTCATGCGCGGTGAGCAAAAAATCGGAGAGGTGACGGTTTCAAAACCTAACGCGGGAACCCTGCGCGGGGTGTCGCTGGCCTCGCTGGCAAACTCTGACGTTGACGCGCTGATTAAGGTGCTGCCGCGTATGACCTACCCGGCACTCACCGAGCATGAAATTGCCCGTCTGGATGCCTCAGACCTGATGCAGTTCGCCGCTGAGGTGATTGGTTTTTTGTCGCCATCTTCGGCTCGCTGACGTTCCCCGCAAAACTTTCGGTCGATGACCTGATGGCGGATATCGCGGTGATTTTTCACTGGCCGCCATCAGAGCTGTATTCCCTTAGCGTGACCGAGCTCCTCACATGGCGCGACAAGGCGCTACAGCGAAGCGGAAACCACTATGAGCAATAACGTCAGAATCGAGGTGCTGCTTAACGCAGTAGACCGGGCAAGCCGACCGCTAAAAGCTATCCAGAACGCCAGCAAATCCCTCGCTGGCGATATCCGCAACTCACAGACGACCCTGCGCGACCTTAACGCGCAGGCGTCCCGAATTGACGGATTCAGGAAAGCGAGCGCACAGCTTGCCGTGACCGGTCAGTCGCTTAACAAAGCGAAACAGGAGGCCGCAGCGCTGGCCGTCCAGTTTAAAAACACGGAAAACCCCACCAAAGCGCAGGCGCGCGCAATGGAGGCAGCAAAAAAATCTGCCGCTGACCTGCAACTCAAATATAACGGGCTCAGGCAGTCGGTACAGCGCCAGCGCACCGAGCTTGCACAGGCCGGGATAAACACCCGCACGCTGTCGGCTGACGAGCGTCGCCTTAAAACCAGCATCAGTGAGACAACTGCGCAGCTTAACCGGCAACGTGAGGCGCTGGCGCGGGTCAGCCAGCAACAGGCAAAGCTGAGCCGGGTTAAGGAGCGGTATCAGACCGGTAAATCCCTCGCGGGGAGTGCGGCGGCGGCTGGCGCTGCCGGTGTCGGAGTTGCCACGGCTGGCACCATGGCCGGGGTAAAACTGCTGATGCCTGGCTATTCGTTTGCACAGAAAAACTCTGAGTTGCAAGCCGTGCTCGGGGTCGACAAACAGTCGCCCGAAATGGAGGCGTTACGCAAACAGGCCAGACAGCTCGGCGACAATACTGCCGCATCTGCGGACGACGCAGCGAGTGCACAAATCATCATCGCCAAAAGTGGCGGGGATGCTGATGCCATTCAGGCGGCGACGCCGGTCACGCTGAATATGGCGCTGTCGAATCAGCGCTCAATGGAGGAAAACGCCGCCCTGCTGACAGGGATGAAATCTGCGTTTCAGCTTTCCAACGACCAGATCGCGCACATTGGCGACGTGTTGTCGATGACGATGAACAAAACCGCCGCCGACTTTGACGGGCTGAGTGATGCGCTGACCTATGCCGCGCCGGTGGCGAGAAATGCCGGGGTCAGTATCGAGCAAACCGCCGCGATGGTCGGTGCGTTGCACGATGCGAAAATTACCGGCTCGATGGCGGGAACGGGTAGCCGTGCAATCCTGAGCCGCCTACAGGCTCCGACCGGTAAAGCCTTTGAGGCCATCAAAGAGCTCGGTGTCAAAACCTCTGACGCCAGAGGAAACACGCGCCCGATATTTTCCATCCTGAAGGAAATGCAGCGCAGTTTTGAGAAAAACAATCTCGGTACCAGCCAGCGCGGCGAGTACATGAAAGCCATCTTCGGTGAAGAGGCCAGCTCGGCGGCAGCGGTGCTGATGACCGCAGCGTCAACCGGCAAGCTCGACAAACTCACCGCAGCGTTTAAAGCCTCGGACGGTAAAACCGAGGAGCTGGTCAAAATCATGCAGGACAATCTCGGCGGCGACTTTAAAGAGTTTCAGTCTGCTTATGAGGCCGTGGGAACTGACCTGTTTGACCAGCAAAACGACGCTCTGCGCAAATTGACGCAGACGGCCACGCGATATGTTTTGAAACTCGATGGCTGGATCACCCGCAATAAATCACTGGCGACCACTATCGGTGTTGTAGCCGGTGGCGCACTGGCGCTGATTGGTGTGATTGGCGGGATTGGCCTGATTGCGTGGCCGGTGGTGATGGGGATTAACGCCATTATCGCCGCCGCAGGTCTGCTGGGAACGGTCTTTACCGTTGCCGGTGGCGCAATAGTGACTGCTGTCGGTGCAATAAGTCTGCCGGTGGTCGCGGTCGCCGGTGCGGTGGTGGCCGGGGCGCTCCTGATTCGTAAATACTGGGAGCCCATCAGCGCATTCTTTTCGGGCGTGGTGGAGGGGCTTAAAGCGGCATTTGCGCCGGTGGCGGAAATCTTCTCGCCGCTGACGCCGGTGTTTGATTCCATCATCGAGAAATTGCGCGGGGTCTGGCAGTGGTTCACTGACCTGATAGCACCGGTCAAGGCAACGCAGGAAACGCTGGACCGCTGCAAAAATGTCGGCGTGGCATTTGGCAAAGCGCTGGCCGATGCGTTAACGGCTCCCCTGAACGTCTTTAACAGCCTGAGCGGCAAAGTCGGCTGGCTACTGGAAAAGCTCGGGGTTATCAAAAAAGAGTCGGACGGCCTCGACCAGACTGCCGCTAAAGCCAGTGCCGCAGCCGGTACGCAAAACGGGTCTTATATTCCGCAGACGTCCGTTTATGGCGGTTATCAGATGTACCAGCCAGTGACGGCGCCTGCTGGCCGGTCCTATGTCGACCAGAGCAAGCGTGAATACAACATTACTCTGTCGGGTGGCGTTGCGCCGGGAACTGACCTCGACCGGCAGCTCCGGGAAGCAGTCGAAAAACTCGACCGGGAAGAAAGAGCACGCCAGCGCTCAAGTATGCGCCATGACGGATGAGGGCTAAAACATGTTAATGGTACTGGGTTTATTTGTGTTTGAACGCCGCACGCTGCCGCATCAGTCCATGCAATATTCGAAGGATTACCGATGGGCGTCAAATGACCGCATCGGTAAACCCCCTGCTTATCAGTATCTCGGCGAGGGGGAAACCTCGCGCACGCTCTCGGGCGTGCTGTACCCCGAAATCACCGGCGGACGCCTGTCGCTGACGGCCATCGAACTGATGGCCGACGAGGGCAGAGCGTGGCCGCTGATTGACGGGACGGGCATGATCCACGGTATGTATGTCATCGAAAAAGTGACCCACACGCACACCGAATTATTCAGCGACGGCGCGGCCAGAAAAATTGAGTTTAGCCTCTCGCTGAAACGGGTCGATGACTCGCTCGCGGCCATTTATGGAGACCTGAAAACGCAGGCCGACAATCTGGTGACATCTGCCGGTAACTGGATTGGAGGGCTGGCGGGATGATTACGGGTCTGAATGTTCAGGCCGGGGCGCAGATTGCTCCGGCGTTTATGCTCACGCTTGATGGCGATGATATCACGCAGAATTTCAGCGACCGGCTAATCAGTCTGACCATGACGGACAATCGCGGATTCGAGGCTGACCAACTCGACATCGAGCTCGACGACACCGACGGGCTTGTCGAGCTGCCGCCGCGCGGTGCAAAACTGACGCTGTGGCTGGGCTGGCAGGGCTCAGCCTTGCTGAATAAGGGCAGTTTCACGGTCGACGAAATCGAGCACCGTGGCGCGCCTGATACGCTGACCATCAGGGGGCGCAGCGCTGATTTTCGCGGCACGCTGAACTCCCGCCGGGAACAGTCATGGCATGACACCACGCTCGGTGTCATTGTTGAGACCATCGCAGCGCGTAACAAACTCACGGCCAGCGTGGCTGACACGCTGAAAGCGATCCCCGTGCCTCATATTGACCAGGCGCAGGAATCCGACGCGGTGTTTTTGTCCCGCCTGGCTGACCGTAACGGTGCATCAGTGTCGGTGAAAGCGGGGAAACTGCTGTTCCTGAAAGCCGGTACCGGCAGGACGGCCAGTGGCAAGCCCATCCCGCAAATGACCATCGAACGCGGCGACGGCGACCGTCATCAGTTTGCGATTGCTGACCGCGAAGCCTACACCGGCGTAACGGCGAAATGGCTGCACACAAAAGACCCGAAGCCGCAAAAGCAAAAGGTGAAGCTCAAGCGCAAGCCGAAGGAGCAGCACCTGCGCGCGCTGCAACATCCAAAAGCGACAAAAACCACGTCAAAGGCCAAAGCCAAAAAAGAGCAGGAGGCGCGCGAGGGCGAGTATATGGTCGGTGAGTCTGAGAACGTGCTGGAGCTGACGACCATCTACGCGACAAAAGCGCAGGCCATGCGCGCCGCTCAGGCTAAGTGGGACAAGTTACAGCGCGGAGTGGCGGAGTTTTCAATCTCGCTGGCTATTGGTCGGGCAGATTTATTTCCTGAAACGCCAATCGCGGTGAAAGGCTTTAAGCGCGTTATAGACGAGCAGGCTTGGATAATCAGCCGGGTGGTGCACTACCTTAACGGGAACGGCTACACGACGGGCTTAGAGCTTGAGGTTAAGGTTTCGGATGTAGAGTATGAAAGCGAAGAATTAACGCAATAAATGAATTTTATGTATTTGATATATAAGGATTTAATGGTTAAAATTGGTTCATCAATAACCCTCTGAGGTGTTCGCCATGTTCCACTGCCCTAAATGCCATTACGCCGCCCACGCTCGCACAAGTCGCTATTTCTCCGATACGACAAAAGAGCGGTATCATCAGTGCACAAACATCAATTGCAGTTGCACGTTCGTCACCACTGAGACGGTCGAGCGCTTTATCGTTTCGCCGGGTGAAGTGGTACCAGCGCCGCCGCACCCTACGCAGTCAGGCCAGCAACAAATCCACTGGATGTGACCAAAAGAAAACCCCGCAGATGCGGGGTTTTTTATATGCGATTAGTCAAAAAAGATGAGTGTTTGCAAGCATTATAACTTTGGCTCTTTCGGGTTGCTCTTTACCCATTTCATTACAGGTGTTAAGCGGTTTCTCCAAAACATAGCCCTGAGCTTTATGCTTATTGAGAATACGAAGCTCCTTAACCGTTTGAAGATATTTTTTAGGGACGTCTTTTGTCCAAATATCCATACAGGCACCTGAGCTGATAACAGTTTCATACACATCAGATGTTATCTGGTTCTCATTTAAAACAACCGTCAATGTGTCGCCACTTTTCGAGACCTCTACGGGTTGCCATGGCTTAAGGGACTTTTTCAAGGTAGAAGTATCATTTGCTAGTGCGGTGAAGGAAGTCAGGGTAAGGGCTAACAAAACTACCGTTTTGAAGGGTTTCAAATTAATTTCCTTATTAAACATATTGTTGAGACTTATTCTTGCACCGCTTAAAACAAAAAGTAAAGCCCCGCACATGGCAGGGCTTTTTTCGATGTGTGGACGACGTGTGGACATCGTCAGAAACAAATCCTTTTGTTTCAGTCTTTTGCGTCTAAAATTAAATCAGCATTGCTGGCTTTTTTCATTTTGGGGAACTGTCATGGCTGAACCGCAGCTGCTGTTGAACTATACCGGGCATCTGCCTGAATGCCCGACGTGGAGTGCAGAAGAGAAGGCGCTCTACTGGGCGGATATCCTGGAAGGGGAGATCCATCGGTACCATCTGCCCACCGCGGAACACTCGGTGCTCTCATTCCATGAAGAAGTTGGGTGTTTTGCCCTGCGTGAACGCGGCGGATTTATCGTCGCGATGCGAAACGCCATCTGGCTGACCGATAAACACGGCCTGCTCCAGCGTAAGGTTTGCGATAACCCATCCAACCCGCAGCTTGCACGTTTTAACGATGGCGGTACCGATCATCAGGGACGGTTTTATGCGGGCACGTTCTGGGGGCCGGGAGATTATAACGGGGCCATGTTGATGCGTATCGACAACGACCTGACGCCGAAAGTGATCCAGTGCGATATCCAGGGGCATAACGGTTTAGCGTTTAGTCCTGACAAACGGTGGATGTTTACTTCTGATACGCCGAACGGTGTGATCTACCGTACGCCGCTTGATGAGCAGGGGGAACCCGGTAAGCGCGAAGAGTTTCGCCGGTTTAGCGAGGGAGACGGTATTCCCGACGGTGCGGCAATGGATGAGGAAGGCTGCTACTGGAGCGCACTGTTTGACGGCTGGCGTATCGCACGGTTTTCACCGCAAGGCGAACAGCTGGAAGAGCACCGGCTGCCGGTACGCTGCCCGACAATGGTCTGCTTTGGCGGCGACGATATGAAAACGCTGTTTATCACCACCACGCGGGAAAATATGGAGGCGGAGGAGCTGGAGAAATACCCGCTTTCCGGTGCCATCTTCACCCTGCCTGTAAATGTGGCAGGGATGAAGAAAAGCCGCTTTATCGAACATTAAGCCGGATCGACCGGGACCACGGTTTCGCTCGGATAGCAGCCCAGCACTTTCATGGAGCGTGTGATCTCGCCCAGTTCGCGCAGGGCTTTCTGCATGGATGCAGACTCCAGGTTGGCCTGAACGTCGAGATAGAACATCTCTTCCCACGGGTTGCCATGTATTGGGCGGGATTCCAGCTTCGTCATGATCAGGTTGTGATTACGCAGCACCAGCAGCGCTTCAACCAGCGCACCCGCCTGCTGGCCGGTCGCCATCAACAGGGTGGTTTTCGCCGGGACCTGGTCCGACACGTTGATGGCCTTGCGGGCCAGAACCACGAAACGGGTGATATTCTGCGTCTGGTTGGCCAGATTGCGTTCCAGCACCTGTAAGCCATACAGCGCGCCGCCCGCTTCGCTACCGAGAGCCGCGACGGCAGGAGAGTTTGCCTGCGCCACTTTTTCCATCGCCGCCGAGGTGCTTTCGGTGTACTCAATTTTCCAGTGCGGATAACGGTTCAGGAACTGGCTGCACTGCTGGAACGGCTGCGGGTGACTGTACACCGTTTCGATCTGACTCAGATCGGTTGAGCCAGAGACCAGCACACAGTGATCGATAGGGATGGTCAACTCGCCGACTAACGACAGGCTGGTGTGCTGGAGCAAATCGTAAACATCGTTGATGGCGCCGGAACTGGTGTTCTCAATAGGCACCACGGCGTAATCTGCCTGGCCGGTTTCGACCTGGTTGAAAATGTCTGCAAATTTCGCGCAACCGCTCTCAATAAACTCTTCGAAATGGCGGGCTGCGTACTGGCGAGCCGCCAGATGAGAATAGGAGCCTTTCGGGCCGAGGAAAGCGATACGAGCAGAGTGCGGGTTGGTTTTGTTCAGATGCTGCTGGAGCAGGGCCTGTTGCGTCAGAACGGAATCTTCAATGATGAGCTGGAACAGGCGGGTGATGTAGTGCGCATCCAGATGATGCGCTTTGCCGAGTTGAATCAACCGTTCCAGTAAATCACGTTCGCGATCGATATCGCGCACCGGCCGATGGGACTCTAGCTTCGCTTTGCCCACTTCAATGGCGAGCGCGCGGCGTTCGGCCAGCAGGGCCAGTAATTTTTCGTCGAGTGCACTGATTTTTACGCGTAAATCCAGGAGCGGGTTTTCCGGTGTCATAGTGTTGTCTGTCTCATTTTATCGTTATCAATAAAAAAGGCCTCCCGGTGTGGGAGGCCTTGTTGTTCGTCTTCGCATTCTTTATCACACGACGAAACGCCTCCCGGTCAGGGGAAGGTAAAAAAGAATGCGAAGAAAAACGGCGTCTGTTTCATAAGGTCATCCTGAAAATGATAGGGTTAAAGTACCTGCACTGTTTTGATCCTGTCAATAAAAAACGCGCCCGAAGGCGCGTTGTCGGTACACTCAATTTTAGAGGATTACTCTTCTTCAACTTCTTCCGCGAAGCTGGCGTCTTTCACCGAGGTTGCGGCGCGACGTGCTTCACCTTTGTGTTGCACTTTATTGAGCTGCCGTTCCAGCTTGTTGATCAAATCGTTAATTGCGGTGTACATATCCTCGTGTTTTGCGCTGGCGACCAGATGGCCGTTTGGAGTATTGATAGTTGCATCAGCGATGAAACCCTGCGGCTCCTTGGACAGGATGATATGTGGATTAATCAAATGTGTTTGCCATTTATCCAGTTTGGCGAGACGGTCTGCGACGTGCTGGCGGATTGCCGGAGTAATTTCCATTTGTTTACTGGTAATGTTCATTGTCATAAATTTTACCTCTTGTCTTTCCGTCTTGGTGATTCCAGCATACCCGACCCAATGTCAAAATGTGTGATTTAGATCACGTTATTTTGTCGGTTTTTGTCAGGGAATCTTTTTTGTGAGGCAGGGCAGGAAGAGGTGAGATTTACCTTGTCGAAGCCAACAATTGCGGTCATAGTTGAATGGATGTGTTGAAGCTAAACCGCTTCAGCGTAAGTCTGAAAGAATAAAAAAACGGCAGCCCGCGGGCTGCCGTTATGCGTTGTAGCGGTATCAGGTGTTGCTGCTGTTCGCGGCGATGATTTTCGCCACTTTGTCAGCCTGAGCCGTCATCTGCATCTGGCGATACGCATTTTCCATCAGCTTCAGGCCATCACGCGTGGCTTGGGTATCCGGATAATCACGCAGCATGCCTTCTACACGGTTAACCACGGCAACCCATGCGCCACGGCGGGTGTAGTATTCCGCAACGGAGTACTCATATTTCGCCAGACGATCTTTCAGGAACACCAGACGCTTAGTGGCATCGGTAATGTACTGGCTGTTCGGGTAGCTACGCACCAGTTTGGAGAAGTCATTGAAAGCATCACGCGCATGTTGCGGGTCACGGTCTGAACGATCCACCCCGAAGAAGCCCTGCAATGCACTGTCATCCAGCGCCATGTTAGTCAGGCCGCGCATGTACATCACGTAATCGATGTTAGGATGGGTAGGGTTCAGACGCATGAAACGATCGATCGTTGCCTGAGCCAGCGGCAGATCGGCATTTTTGTAGTAGGCGTAGATAAGATCTAACTGTACCTGCTGCGAATACGGACCAAACGGATAGCGATTATCCAACGCTTCCAGTTGCGTTATCGCCTGTTTCCAGTTACCGTCCTGCAACTTTTGTTGTGCAGTCGCATAGATTTCATTCGGCGGATTGTCAGGGACCTGTTCATTCGAACCGGAGCAGCCCACCAAAGCCAGGCTCAACGTGGCCGCTGCCACCAGATATTTCATGCGCGTCATGACGTTTTGACTTTCCTCAAATGTTTGTCCGGGAGAAACTCAGTTCCTGCTCCCGATTAAGACCAGCTACAATAGCACACTATATTAAACGGCAAAGCCGTAAAACCCAACGTTAAACGAAGAAGCAGTTTATGGCACAACGAGTAGAACTCACCGCAACAGTCTCCGAAAATCAGCTCGGTCAACGCTTAGATCAGGCTTTGGCCGAATTGTTCCCTGATTATTCGCGTTCACGCATAAAAGAATGGATCCTTGACCAGCGCGTGCTGGTAAACGGCAAGATCTGGGACAAACCAAAAGAGAAAGTGTTTGGTGGGGAAGCTGTCGCCATCAATGCTGAAATCGAAGAGGAAATCCGCTTCGAGCCGCAGGATATCCCGCTGGATATCGTCTACGAAGATGACGACATTCTGGTCATCAACAAGCCGCGCGACTTTGTTGTTCACCCGGGCGCGGGCAATCCTGACGGTACGGTACTTAACGCACTCCTTCATTATTATCCGCCGATTGCCGACGTACCGCGTGCCGGTATTGTTCACCGTCTGGATAAAGACACCACGGGTCTGATGGTGGTGGCGAAGACGGTTCCCGCCCAGACTCGCCTGGTGGAATCGTTGCAACTGCGCGAAATCACCCGTGAGTATGAAGCGGTGGCGATTGGTCATATGACCTCTGGCGGCACGGTGGAAGAGCCTATCAGCCGTCACCCAACCAAGCGTACGCATATGTCCGTACACCCGATGGGCAAACCGGCGGTGACCCATTACCGCATCATGGAACATTTCCGTATTCATACGCGCCTGCGTCTGCGCCTGGAAACCGGGCGTACTCACCAGATCCGCGTGCACATGGCGCATATTACCCATCCGCTGGTGGGTGACCCGGTTTACGGCGGTCGTCCGCGTCCACCAAAGGGCGCATCGGATGAATTCATCTCCGTGCTGCGTAAATTCGATCGCCAGGCGCTGCATGCGACGATGCTGCGTCTTTACCACCCAATCACCGGAATTCAGATGGAATGGCATGCGCCGATCCCACAGGATATGGTGGAACTTATCGACGCGATGCGCGCAGATTTCGAAGAACATAAGGATCACGTGGACTGGTTATGACCAAACTGATTGTCCCGGAGTGGCCACTGCCTGAAGGCGTGGCCGCCTGTAGTTCAACCCGTATCGGTGGCGTGAGCCAGGGCGCGTGGGAGTCTCTGAACCTCGGTGCGCATTGTGGCGATAACCTGGAGCACGTTGAAGAGAACCGTAAACGCCTCTTTGCTGCGGGAAACCTTCCTTCAAAACCGGTCTGGCTTGAGCAGGTGCACGGTAAAGCGGTGCTTAAGCTGACGGGTGAGCCCTATGCGTCTAAACGCGCCGATGCTTCGTACAGCAATACGCCGGGAACGGTTTGCGCGGTGATGACTGCTGATTGCCTGCCGGTGTTGTTCTGCAATCAGGCAGGAACTGAAGTGGCTGCTGCCCACGCCGGATGGCGAGGCCTGTGCGAAGGCGTGCTGGAAGAGACCGTCGCCTGCTTCCAGGACGATTCTGCAAATCTCATCGCCTGGCTTGGCCCGGCGATTGGCCCGCAGGCATTTGAGGTCGGGCCCGAAGTGCGCGATGCCTTTATGGAAAAAGATCCGCAAGCGGTCGAAGCGTTCGTGGCTTCCGGAGATAAATATCTGGCCGATATTTACCAGCTTGCCCGCCAGCGCCTGAATAACGTCGGTGTGACTCAAATCTTCGGCGGAGATCGCTGTACCTTCACCGAAAAGGGTGATTTTTTCTCCTATCGCCGCGACAAGACGACAGGCCGTATGGCAAGTTTCATTTGGCTGATATAACCTAAAGAATCAAGACGATCCGGTACGCGCCGTTTTCTTTTCACATAATTCAGGTTATTAACCTTGAATAATTGAGGGATGACCTCATTTAATCTCCAGTAGCAAATTTGACCTGTTATGGGAGGAGTTATGCGTCTGGATCGTCTTACTAATAAATTCCAGCTTGCTCTCGCCGATGCCCAGTCCCTCGCACTGGGGCACGACAACCAATTTATCGAACCTCTTCATTTAATGAGCGCCTTGCTGAATCAGGAAGGGGGATCGGTACGTCCGTTATTAACGTCCGCTGGCATTAATGCCGGCCAGTTACGCACCGCCATCGATCAGGCGCTGAGCCGTTTACCGCAGGTCGAAGGTACCGGCGGCGACGTGCAGCCGTCGCAGGATCTGGTGCGCGTGCTGAACCTTTGCGACAAGCTGGCGCAAAAACGTGGGGACAACTTTATTTCGTCAGAGCTGTTTGTTCTGGCGGCGCTTGAATCACGCGGTACCTTAACCGACCTGCTGAAATCCGCCGGTGCAACCACCGCTAATGTGACCCAGGCGATTGAGAAAATGCGCGGAGGTGAAAGCGTGAACGACCAGGGAGCCGAAGACCAACGTCAGGCTTTGAAGAAATTTACGGTCGACCTGACCGAACGTGCCGAGCAGGGCAAACTTGACCCGGTGATCGGCCGCGACGAAGAAATCCGCCGGACAATCCAGGTACTGCAACGTCGTACCAAAAACAACCCGGTGCTGATTGGTGAGCCAGGCGTCGGTAAAACCGCCATCGTTGAAGGGCTGGCGCAGCGTATCGTTAATGGCGAAGTGCCCGAAGGGCTGAAAGGCCGTCGCGTACTGGCGCTGGATATGGGCGCGCTGGTGGCCGGGGCGAAATACCGCGGTGAATTTGAAGAGCGTCTGAAAGGCGTGCTGAACGATCTGGCGAAACAGGAAGGTAACGTCATCCTGTTTATCGACGAACTGCACACCATGGTGGGGGCGGGTAAAGCTGACGGCGCAATGGATGCCGGGAACATGCTGAAACCTGCTCTGGCGCGCGGTGAACTTCACTGCGTCGGCGCCACTACGCTTGACGAGTATCGTCAGTACATTGAGAAAGATGCCGCGCTGGAGCGTCGTTTCCAGAAGGTGTTTGTCGCTGAACCAAGCGTTGAAGATACCATCGCCATTTTGCGTGGTCTGAAAGAGCGTTATGAGCTGCACCATCACGTGCAGATCACCGACCCGGCCATCGTTGCGGCGGCGACGCTTTCGCATCGTTACATTGCCGACCGTCAGTTGCCGGATAAAGCCATTGACCTTATCGATGAAGCGGCGTCCAGCATCCGTATGCAGATTGACTCGAAACCGGAAGAGCTGGACCGACTCGATCGCCGTATTATCCAGCTCAAGCTGGAACAGCAGGCGCTGAGCAAAGAGTCTGATGAAGCGAGCAAGAAACGCCTTGATATGCTCAACGAAGAACTGGACGAGAAAGAGCGTCAGTATTCTGAGCTGGAAGAAGAGTGGAAAGCTGAGAAAGCCTCCCTCTCTGGCACCCAGACAATCAAGGCGGAGCTGGAGCAGGCTAAAATTGCCATTGAGCAGGCGCGTCGCGTAGGGGATCTGGCACGGATGTCCGAACTACAGTACGGCAAGATCCCTGAGCTGGAAAAACAACTTGAGATCGCCACGCAATCGGAAGGCAAAACCATGCGTCTGTTGCGTAATAAAGTGACGGATGCCGAGATTGCCGAAGTGCTGGCGCGCTGGACGGGTATTCCTGTGGCTCGCATGATGGAAAGCGAACGCGAGAAACTGCTGCGTATGGAGCAGGATCTGCATCAGCGCGTCATTGGACAGAACGAAGCGGTCGAAGCGGTATCTAACGCCATTCGTCGTAGCCGTGCGGGGCTGTCCGATCCGAATCGTCCAATCGGCTCGTTCCTGTTCCTGGGGCCAACCGGTGTCGGTAAAACCGAGCTGTGTAAAGCGCTGGCTAACTTTATGTTCGACAGCGATGACGCGATGGTGCGTATCGATATGTCCGAGTTTATGGAGAAACACGCCGTCTCGCGTCTGGTCGGTGCGCCTCCGGGATATGTCGGTTATGAAGAGGGCGGTTATCTGACGGAAGCGGTTCGCCGTCGTCCTTATTCCGTCATCCTGCTGGATGAAGTAGAAAAGGCACATCCTGACGTGTTTAACATTCTGTTGCAGGTGCTGGATGATGGGCGTCTGACGGATGGGCAGGGAAGAACGGTCGACTTCCGTAACACGGTGGTGATCATGACCTCGAACCTGGGTTCCGATTTGATTCAGGAACGCTTCGGTGAGCTGGATTACAGCCATATGAAAGATCTGGTGCTGGGTGTGGTCAGCCAAAACTTCCGTCCGGAGTTCATCAACCGTATTGATGAAGTGGTCGTGTTCCATCCGCTGGGTGAGAAACACATTGCGTCGATTGCGCAGATCCAGTTGCAGCGTCTGTACAAACGTCTGGAAGAGCGTGGGTATGAAATCCACATCTCGGATGATGCGCTGAAACTGCTTAGCGAGAATGGTTACGATCCTGTTTATGGTGCGCGTCCGTTAAAACGTGCTATCCAGCAGCAGATCGAAAACCCGCTGGCACAACAAATCCTCTCTGGGGAGCTGGTTCCGGGCAAAGTTATCCGTCTGGAAGCCAACGAAGACCGAATTGTGGCAGTGCAGTAAGTCACAAAACGCAAAAACGGGCCGCTTGCGGCTCGTTTTTGTTTAAAAACCAGGCAAGAATTAATGTCTGAGATGTGTTTTGCCTGGAAAGTGAGCAGTCGGTAAATAATTTTCACTTTGCACTTGCAGCCTCAGAATAACTCCCTATAATGCGCCTCCACTGACACGGAACAACGGCACGCAAGCCGCCGGGTCAGCAGAGAAAAGCAAAATAAACGCTTGACTCTGAAGCGGGAAAGCGTAATATGCACACCCCGCGCCGCAGCGAAAACGAAGCGGCACTGCTCTTTAACAATTTATCAGACAATCTGTGTGGGCACTCAAAGTGACATGGATTCTTAACGTCCTCGGACGAAAAATGAATACCAAGTCTCAACGAGTGAACACGTAATTCATTACGAAGTTTAATTCATTGAGCATCAAACTTTTAAATTGAAGAGTTTGATCATGGCTCAGATTGAACGCTGGCGGCAGGCCTAACACATGCAAGTCGAACGGTAACAGGAAGCAGCTTGCTGCTTCGCTGACGAGTGGCGGACGGGTGAGTAATGTCTGGGAAACTGCCTGATGGAGGGGGATAACTACTGGAAACGGTAGCTAATACCGCATAACGTCGCAAGACCAAAGAGGGGGACCTTCGGGCCTCTTGCCATCGGATGTGCCCAGATGGGATTAGCTAGTAGGTGGGGTAACGGCTCACCTAGGCGACGATCCCTAGCTGGTCTGAGAGGATGACCAGCCACACTGGAACTGAGACACGGTCCAGACTCCTACGGGAGGCAGCAGTGGGGAATATTGCACAATGGGCGCAAGCCTGATGCAGCCATGCCGCGTGTATGAAGAAGGCCTTCGGGTTGTAAAGTACTTTCAGCGGGGAGGAAGGCGATAAGGTTAATAACCTTGTCGATTGACGTTACCCGCAGAAGAAGCACCGGCTAACTCCGTGCCAGCAGCCGCGGTAATACGGAGGGTGCAAGCGTTAATCGGAATTACTGGGCGTAAAGCGCACGCAGGCGGTCTGTCAAGTCGGATGTGAAATCCCCGGGCTCAACCTGGGAACTGCATTCGAAACTGGCAGGCTAGAGTCTTGTAGAGGGGGGTAGAATTCCAGGTGTAGCGGTGAAATGCGTAGAGATCTGGAGGAATACCGGTGGCGAAGGCGGCCCCCTGGACAAAGACTGACGCTCAGGTGCGAAAGCGTGGGGAGCAAACAGGATTAGATACCCTGGTAGTCCACGCCGTAAACGATGTCGACTTGGAGGTTGTGCCCTTGAGGCGTGGCTTCCGGAGCTAACGCGTTAAGTCGACCGCCTGGGGAGTACGGCCGCAAGGTTAAAACTCAAATGAATTGACGGGGGCCCGCACAAGCGGTGGAGCATGTGGTTTAATTCGATGCAACGCGAAGAACCTTACCTACTCTTGACATCCAGAGAACTTAGCAGAGATGCTTTGGTGCCTTCGGGAACTCTGAGACAGGTGCTGCATGGCTGTCGTCAGCTCGTGTTGTGAAATGTTGGGTTAAGTCCCGCAACGAGCGCAACCCTTATCCTTTGTTGCCAGCGGTCCGGCCGGGAACTCAAAGGAGACTGCCAGTGATAAACTGGAGGAAGGTGGGGATGACGTCAAGTCATCATGGCCCTTACGAGTAGGGCTACACACGTGCTACAATGGCGCATACAAAGAGAAGCGACCTCGCGAGAGCAAGCGGACCTCATAAAGTGCGTCGTAGTCCGGATTGGAGTCTGCAACTCGACTCCATGAAGTCGGAATCGCTAGTAATCGTGGATCAGAATGCCACGGTGAATACGTTCCCGGGCCTTGTACACACCGCCCGTCACACCATGGGAGTGGGTTGCAAAAGAAGTAGGTAGCTTAACCTTCGGGAGGGCGCTTACCACTTTGTGATTCATGACTGGGGTGAAGTCGTAACAAGGTAACCGTAGGGGAACCTGCGGTTGGATCACCTCCTTACCTTAAAGAACCTGCCTTTGTAGTGTCCACACAGATTGTCTGATGAAAAGTAAATAGCAAGGCGTCTTGCGATTGAGACTGTACGTCCCCTTCGTCTAGAGGCCCAGGACACCGCCCTTTCACGGCGGTAACAGGGGTTCGAATCCCCTAGGGGACGCCACTTGCTGGTTCGTGAGTGAAAGTCACCTGCCGCCATATCTCAAAACTGACTTGCGAGTCACTTTTGAGATATTTGCTCTTTAAAAATCTGGATCAAGCTGAAAATTGAAACGACACACAGCTCATGTGTGTTCGAGTCTCTCAAATTTTCGCAATCAGAAGTGAAACATCTTCGGGTTGTGAGGTTAAGCGACTAAGCGTACACGGTGGATGCCCTGGCAGTCAGAGGCGATGAAGGACGTGCTAATCTGCGAAAAGCGCCGGCGAGGTGATATGAACCTTTGACCCGGCGATGTCCGAATGGGGAAACCCAGTGTGTTCCGACACACTATCGTTAACTGAATACATAGGTTAACGAGGCGAACCGGGGGAACTGAAACATCTAAGTACCCCGAGGAAAAGAAATCAACCGAGATTCCCCCAGTAGCGGCGAGCGAACGGGGAGCAGCCCGGAGTCTGAATCAGCTTGTGTGTTAGTGGAACGGTCTGGAAAGTCCGACGGTACAGGGTGATAGTCCCGTACACGAAAATGCACATGCTGTGAACTCGAAGAGTAGGGCGGGACACGTGGTATCCTGTCTGAATATGGGGGGACCATCCTCCAAGGCTAAATACTCCTGACTGACCGATAGTGAACCAGTACCGTGAGGGAAAGGCGAAAAGAACCCCGGCGAGGGGAGTGAAAAAGAACCTGAAACCGTGTACGTACAAGCAGTGGGAGCCTCTTTATGGGGTGACTGCGTACCTTTTGTATAATGGGTCAGCGACTTATATTCTGTAGCAAGGTTAACCGTATAGGGGAGCCGAAGGGAAACCGAGTCTTAACTGGGCGTTAAGTTGCAGGGTATAGACCCGAAACCCGGTGATCTAGCCATGGGCAGGTTGAAGGTTGGGTAACACTAACTGGAGGACCGAACCGACTAATGTTGAAAAATTAGCGGATGACCTGTGGCTGGGGGTGAAAGGCCAATCAAACCGGGAGATAGCTGGTTCTCCCCGAAAGCTATTTAGGTAGCGCCTCGTGAACTCATCTTCGGGGGTAGAGCACTGTTTCGGCTAGGGGGCCATCCCGGCTTACCAACCCGATGCAAACTACGAATACCGAAGAATGTTATCACGGGAGACACACGGCGGGTGCTAACGTCCGTCGTGAAGAGGGAAACAACCCAGACCGCCAGCTAAGGTCCCAAAGTCATGGTTAAGTGGGAAACGATGTGGGAAGGCACAGACAGCCAGGATGTTGGCTTAGAAGCAGCCATCATTTAAAGAAAGCGTAATAGCTCACTGGTCGAGTCGGCCTGCGCGGAAGATGTAACGGGGCTAAACCATGCACCGAAGCTGCGGCAGCGACGCTTATGCGTTGTTGGGTAGGGGAGCGTTCTGTAAGCCGTTGAAGGTGTGCTGTGAGGCATGCTGGAGGTATCAGAAGTGCGAATGCTGACATAAGTAACGATAAAGCGGGTGAAAAGCCCGCTCGCCGGAAGACCAAGGGTTCCTGTCCAACGTTAATCGGGGCAGGGTGAGTCGACCCCTAAGGCGAGGCCGAAAGGCGTAGTCGATGGGAAACAGGTTAATATTCCTGTACTTGGTGTTACTGCGAAGGGGGGACGGAGAAGGCTATGTCAGCCGGGCGACGGTTGTCCCGGTTTAAGCATGTAGGCGGAGGTTCCAGGTAAATCCGGTACCTTGTTAACGCTGAGGTGTGATGACGAGGCACTACGGTGCTGAAGTGATAAATGCCCTGCTTCCAGGAAAAGCCTCTAAGCATCAGGTAACACGAAATCGTACCCCAAACCGACACAGGTGGTCAGGTAGAGAATACCAAGGCGCTTGAGAGAACTCGGGTGAAGGAACTAGGCAAAATGGTGCCGTAACTTCGGGAGAAGGCACGCTGATATGTAGGTGAAGTCCCTGCGGACGGAGCTGAAATCAGTCGAAGATACCAGCTGGCTGCAACTGTTTATTAAAAACACAGCACTGTGCAAACACGAAAGTGGACGTATACGGTGTGACGCCTGCCCGGTGCCGGAAGGTTAATTGATGGGGTCAGCGGCAACGCGAAGCTCTTGATCGAAGCCCCGGTAAACGGCGGCCGTAACTATAACGGTCCTAAGGTAGCGAAATTCCTTGTCGGGTAAGTTCCGACCTGCACGAATGGCGTAATGATGGCCAGGCTGTCTCCACCCGAGACTCAGTGAAATTGAACTCGCTGTGAAGATGCAGTGTACCCGCGGCAAGACGGAAAGACCCCGTGAACCTTTACTATAGCTTGACACTGAACACTGGTCCTTGATGTGTAGGATAGGTGGGAGGCTTTGAAGCGTGGACGCCAGTCTGCGTGGAGCCATCCTTGAAATACCACCCTTTAATGGCTGGTGTTCTAACGTAGACCCGTGATCCGGGTTGCGGACAGTGTCTGGTGGGTAGTTTGACTGGGGCGGTCTCCTCCCAAAGAGTAACGGAGGAGCACGAAGGTTGGCTAATCCTGGTCGGACATCAGGAGGTTAGTGCAATGGCATAAGCCAGCTTGACTGCGAGCGTGACGGCGCGAGCAGGTGCGAAAGCAGGTCATAGTGATCCGGTGGTTCTGAATGGAAGGGCCATCGCTCAACGGATAAAAGGTACTCCGGGGATAACAGGCTGATACCGCCCAAGAGTTCATATCGACGGCGGTGTTTGGCACCTCGATGTCGGCTCATCACATCCTGGGGCTGAAGTAGGTCCCAAGGGTATGGCTGTTCGCCATTTAAAGTGGTACGCGAGCTGGGTTTAGAACGTCGTGAGACAGTTCGGTCCCTATCTGCCGTGGGCGCTGGAGAATTGAGGGGGGCTGCTCCTAGTACGAGAGGACCGGAGTGGACGCATCACTGGTGTTCGGGTTGTCATGCCAATGGCACTGCCCGGTAGCTAAATGCGGAAGAGATAAGTGCTGAAAGCATCTAAGCACGAAACTTGCCCCGAGATGAGTTCTCCCTGAGACTTTAAGTCTCCTGAAGGAACGTTGAAGACGACGACGTTGATAGGTCGGGTGTGTAAGCGCAGCGATGCGTTGAGCTAACCGATACTAATGAACCGTGAGGCTTAACCTTACAACGCCGAAGGTGTTTTGGCGAAGAGACAGACACGATTTTCAGCCTGATACAGATTAAACAGAATTTGCCTGGCGGCTTTAGCGCGGTGGTCCCACCTGACCCCATGCCGAACTCAGAAGTGAAACGCCGTAGCGCCGATGGTAGTGTGGGGTCTCCCCATGTGAGAGTAGGGAACTGCCAGGCATCAAACAAGAAAAACCCCGTACCGTAAGGTACGGGGTTTTTTGCTTTGGGCGCGGAAAACATGCCGGATGGCGGCTTCCCCTTATCCGGCCTACAATTGTTAAAACAATTTTAACAATGGTGCCGCTTTGACTCGTCCCTTTGATTATCAACAAGATTTTGCCAATATTAATTTTCGCGAACATCCCGAACGGTATCAGGTGGGCCGGGGTGAGCAGGGCGTATTGATGGTCGAGCCTTATAAAAGCGAAATCCTTCCACACTGGCGTTATAAAAATGCTGAAGTCGCAGCGCGTTCGGCAGAAGAGATCTACGCCCTCTTTGAAGAGTACCGCAGGAATAACGATTTTGTAGGTATGGATATGGCGCGTAAATTCATACAGATGGGATATACCCGTGCCCGGCGATACGCCAATCATAAAGGCGGAAAAAAGTATGATGAGAAGCGCCAGGTCAAACCCCTCGATCACGATCCAGTAAAAGCAGAGGCCGCTGCGGTATTCAAAACGTGGTGGGATAAAATTCGTGCTGATGAAGATTATTTGCAGCGAAAAAAGGCTCACCAGCAAGCGTGGGGATAATTACTACGTCCGCTAATAATTCGATACCTGATCGAGTTCACAAAATCCAATGAAACATATTGGAAACATTTTATTTACCTAACGATTCGTTTTAAATCCGGTTTTACTGTTTGTGGGCAATGGCCCGCAATGTGAGACAGGGGATTTTAAAATGACAGAAACCGTAGCCAGTGCAGATACGGATAACACAAGTTTAGCAGGCAAGGATACTCGCCGTCGGGTTTGGGCAATTGTTGGAGCCTCATCGGGGAACCTTGTAGAGTGGTTTGATTTTTACGTCTATTCATTCTGTTCACTCTACTTTGCGCATATCTTTTTCCCATCAGGGAACACCACAACGCAGCTTCTGCAAACCGCAGGCGTTTTTGCCGCCGGGTTCCTGATGCGTCCCATTGGCGGATGGCTGTTCGGCAGGATCGCGGACAGGAAAGGGCGCAAGACATCCATGCTCATCTCTGTGTGCATGATGTGCGTCGGCTCGCTGGTGATTGTCTGCTTGCCCGGATATGACACAATCGGAACATGGGCACCGGCGTTGCTGTTGCTGGCACGTCTGTTCCAGGGGCTGTCAGTGGGTGGCGAATACGGCACCAGCGCGACATACATGAGCGAAGTGGCTGTTGAAGGGCGCAAAGGTTTCTATGCATCATTCCAGTATGTAACCCTCATTGGCGGACAGCTACTGGCGTTACTGGTTGTGGTGATCCTTCAACAAATCCTTAGCGATGAAGATTTACGCGCCTGGGGCTGGCGCATCCCGTTTGCCCTGGGGGCCGCCCTGGCGGTTGTGGCGCTGTGGTTACGCCGTCAGCTTGATGAAACCTCCCAGCAGGAGGTCAGGGCGCTGAAAGAAGCCGGTTCGATGAAAGGGTTGTGGCGTAACCGCAAAGCATTTTTGATGGTATTAGGCTTTACCGCCGCAGGCTCGCTAAGCTTCTATACCTTCACCACCTATATGCAAAAATATCTGGTCAACACGACGGGCATGCATGCTAACGTTGCGAGTGTCGTCATGACGGTGGCGTTACTGGTCTTTATGCTCATCCAGCCGATTGTTGGCGCGCTGTCGGACAAAATAGGTCGCCGCACCTCCATGCTGATCTTTGGTGGCATGCTCACCCTGGGGACTGTTCCGCTTTTGACGGCGCTACAGCATACAACCTCTCCGTATGCCGCTTTCGCTTTGATTATGGTGGCACTTATTATTATTAGTTTTTACACGGCAATCAGTGGCATTTTGAAAGCGGAAATGTTTCCCGCACAGGTGAGGGCGCTGGGCGTAGGCCTCTCTTATGCGGTCGCTAACGCCCTGTTTGGCGGATCAGCAGAATATGTCGCGCTATCCCTAAAGTCATGGGGCAGTGAAACGACCTTCTTCTGGTATGTCACCATCATGGGGGCGCTGGCGTTTATTGTCTCCCTGATGCTGCATCGTAAAGGAAAAGGGATCCGCCTTTAATAATGCGCCATCTGCCAGACGGCGTAGCCGGTTGTTGCCCCGGCTACGTCCCAGGCAAAATCTTTCCAGCTCCAGCCGCTTCCCGAGGGGCGGCTATCCCAAAGTTCTTTTGATGCCCCCAGGCTGATGGAGAACATCAGGCCCATTGTGGCACTTCGATCCCGGCTATACCCCTGGTGCAGCGCATACTCATTACCCGCAGCGGACAACATTGCAGACGCCAGAAAGTGTTGAGCTTTATCCTGACCCGACCAGTTATCATTAGCCATATGGCTGCAACCGGTCAGGAAAAGAGGGATTATCAGGAAAGGCGTACGCATTAACAGACTCCATAAAAAAGCCCCGTCGATGACAGGGCTCGTGTATTACAGAATGCGGCTGATGAGGCGGTCGATACGGATCCGACGTAGACGGCGAATCAGCTTGCGAACTTTCACCGGATAATCAGCGATGCTTTGCAGATCGCGATAATGACGAACCACGGTGGTATGCGTGCGTATAAGCTCCAGCTCACGATCGCGTTTCGCGGCTAACGCATGCTGAGGATCATGAATAAGGATGGCGTTTTCCAGATCCAGACGCCAGGCGCGTGGGTTCAGGTTATTACCGGTCAGCAGCATCCACTCGTCATCCACCCAAATCCCTTTGAGGTGATAGCTGTTGTCTTCATCTTTCCAGAGACGCACAACCAGCTGGTCCGTGTTCACATAGTACTGTAAACGGCTCAGGAAGCGGCGCAGGTTAATCTCATAGAGATAAGGCAGTGCGCCGATGATCTTGAAAGGCTGATCTTCCGGAATGAAAAAGTCATTTGCCGTTTTATCCCCGACAATGATTTCCACCTTTTTACCATCACGCAACAGCTGAATGATATTACGCACCAGAACGGCGGGAAGGTTGAAGTACGGGGTGCAGATGGTGAGCTTATGCTCAGCGCACGGCATCAAATGAAAGATGGTCTTGTTCAGCAGGCTGGATTTTCCCAGGCCTACCAGAGGCGTAACGGACAGTTCTTCATTACTGGCATCACCCTGAAAACGATAAACCGCATCGCGCAGTTCCTGGCGGAAGGAGCGAACGTCGTTTTTGATTTCCGGGCTTTTCGGACGATGAGGATCGTCAAGACGGTGCACACCCCGACCATGAACCAGGTTTTTATCAACCCAGTTGAACATGATGTCAGCCATCTGCGGATTGCGGATCAGATGGTAGCGATCGTAGCGGTATTTATCGAGCTGATGGAGATACACATCATTCAGGCTGGCGCCGCTATAAAGGACGCTGTCATCAATGATAAATCCTTTAAAATGAAGAACGCCAAGCGCTTCACGGGTATTCACCGGTACGCCATACACCGGGATATCAATACCCGGATTTTCCTGGGCCGTGCGGCAATACCAGTCAGCATTGGTATTCGAGGCAGCCGCACCAATACGGCCACGCTGAGCACGGTGCCAGTCAACCAGCACGCGAACATCCAGTTCCGGACGCTGACGTTTCGCTTCATAGAGCGCGTTCAGGATCGCACGCCCACCTTCATCTTGTTCAAGATAGAGCGCCACAATGCAAATACGTCGCGTAGCGCTGGCAATCTTTTCAAGAAGCGTCTCCCGGAAATGAGCGGGAGCATAAAAGAACTCTACATCATCAACTGACTGAGAAATCTTCGGTAGTTGAGCAAGGTGTTGTTGATGTTTATTACGCTTAAATTTTGACAACATCACAGTGCGTTTCTTCTCTGTTCATTGAAGGGTTGTCTGTACCAGGCAAACAACATAAGCGGACAATGATACCCCAGTGCCGGTAAAAGTGGGTAACATTTCCAGCAGCTTACTCTTGTTTATCCGTCGAAGTCAGGCTGAGGGACAGAGAGACAATGCCTTCATCCAGCTGGATATCAACGTCAAAACCGAGCTTCCGCGCCAGGGTCACCATACCCCGATTGTTTGGCATAGTAATGCCATTCAGGCGTGACAATCCGTGATCGCGCGTATAACCAATAAGTTTTTCGAGCAGCCGTCTGCCCAACCCCAAACCCTTAAGATCGGAACGCACCAGTACGGCAAACTCCGCATCCACGTTATCCGGGTCGGAAATAGCGCGCGTCACGCCGAGGATCTCCTCTCCCGCTCCGGAACGGCGGACCGCCACAATCGCCATTTCTCGATCGTAGTCGATCTGGGTCATATTGGCTAAATCGTCATGGGTAAATTCATTGATTTCGCTGAAATAGCGATAGTACAAATCTTCCTTCGTCACCTGCGAGATGAACGCCCGCAGCAGCGGCTCGTCTTCCGGCAGGATAGGGCGAAACAGCGCCCGCTCCCCATTTTTCATCTCCACCCACTCTTCCAGATGAAGAGGATAAGGACGAATGGCGAGACGGCTTTCCGGGTCACCGATATAGGGCGCAATATCCAGCGTCACGTCCAGGGCGGTAAATTCATTTCCGGAGGCAAGAAGGGGGTGAATATCCAGGCGCTGGATCTCCGCACAGTCAACAATGAGGTTGGAGACCTTCACCAGAAACTGGCTTAATCCGGCGATATCAAGCGGCCGCAGAGCGCTTCTCCCGCGGATTTTTTTGCTTTTGATGGCCTGAATAATTAAATAACGCGCCAGGTTCATGTTCAGAGGGGGAAGCGCGACAACCGCCTGTTCTTCTGGCCGCCACTCAACGCCGCCTTCACCCAGCATAATGAGCGGACCAAAAACCGGATCGTGTTCGACAACCACGCGCAGCTCCTGCGCACCTGCACGGTTGGCCATGCTCTGCACCAGCAGGCCGTGGATCCTGGCCTGTGGCCACGTCATTTTTACGCGATCGATAATGGCATCCGCGGCCTGTTGTACTTCTGTCGCGGTGCGCAGATACAGCATGACGCCCTGCACATCCGATTTGTGCGGAATATCGGGAGAGCGCAGCTTCAGCGCGACCGGATAACCAATCTGCTCAGCAATATGTACCGCCTCAGCGCTGTCGCCGGCAATCCAGGTGGGCAGGGTTTGCATTCCATAACTGCCAAGAATGGGTTGTACCTCATGTGTATCAAGAGAAGTGGCGCCCTCTTCGATGGCCTGCTGCAAAAGCCTGTGCACATCCACCGAATTTGCGGTGAGATTGCCCGGCAGGGCAGGCGTTTCACGCAGCTGCTTCTGGTTGCGGCGGTATTCAACCATATGCATAAACGCGGTAATGGTGCCCTCTGGGGTACGGTAGGTTGGCAACCCGGCTTCACTAAACAGACGCCGTGCCTCCTGCGAGGAGAATTCGCCGCACCAGTTGGTCAGCAGGGTAACGTATTTACCGCGGGGATGGTTTCGGACCGCCTCAATCAGCGCACGCGCACTTTCGCTGCCTGGCGCAACCGCGCTGGGCGAATGGATAATCATCAGCGCATCAAAGTCCTGGCTATCCAGCAAAATCGTGATCGCCTTAATGTAACGATCGCTGCTGGCATCATCGCGCAAATCGAGGGGATTATCGGGAACAACGCTTCCCGGTAACGCATCCCGCAGGCGCCGGAGCGTCTCTTCACCCAGCGTGGCCAGCTTGCCGTTGCGTAGCCAGAGCTCGTCCAGCGCCAGGGCGGCGGGAGCTGCACCGTTGCTGACAATCATCAGCTTTTCACCGCGCAGGGGGCGCATGTGGCTTAACGTTTCGACGGCGGAAAAAAGCTCGTGCGTATCCTGTACCCGCAATAAACCGGCGCGCTGGATCGCTACATCCCATGCGGGATCCATCCCGGAACGGGAATGTAGCAGGCGCTGAGCCGCGGGGCTGCGCCCGCTTTTGATGACCAGAATCGGTTTATTACGTGATGCGCTACGCGACGCCGACACAAAACGACGGGCGTCGCTCAGGTGTTCAAGGTAGAGCAGGATAGCGCTGGTTTTGCTGTCACGCGCCAGGAAATCCAACAGCTCATCGACGTCAATGTCCAGGCTGTCGCCGAGGGCAATGAAATAGGAAAAGCCCATCTCACGCTGCTGCGCCCAGTCGAGGATGGTATTGGATACCGCAGCCGACTGCGAAATAAAGGCCAGTTTGCCTTTACGGATCGGAACCGGGGAAAAACTGGCATTCAGCCCTTGCCAGGGCGCAAGCAGACCGAGGCTATTTGGACCAAGAATGCGCATCTGGTAGCGGCTGGCGCAGGCCAGCAGTTCGGGCTGCTGTTCAGGAGGCGAGGAAAGAATAATGCAGGTTTTACAGCCTTTCTGACCGAGCGACTCAAGCAATTCGAGGTTTCGTTTCGCATGCGTACAGAGCACGGCGAGGTCGGGAACAAACGGTAAACTTTGCACGTCCGGCCACGCCAGCACCCCCTGTACCGCCTTATAAGCGGGCGTAACGGGCATGACCGGGCCGTTAAATCCGCCAGCCAGCAGATTGCGCATCATCAGATACCCTGCGCGGTCCGGTTTCATCGAGGCGCCAATAACGGCAATGGATTTCGGACGGAGTAGCGCTTCTAACCCTCTCTGGCTCATGCAGGCCTCCTGTGAATGCAAGCGACCTGATGATTTTAAACGCTTTCTGCCTCAGTTGCTGTGACACTACCCTTATGAACGGTTTTTCCCGCAAGATAACGTTCGCGGAAGCAGGAGAAGTGACTGCCCAGCGCGCCGGCCGCCTGGGTATCGCCCGCCAGATCCAGTAGCGCTATGGCGACTTCAGCGGTGCAATATTGACCGTCGGCATGCGCTTCACGCAAGCGATAGGCCGAAACATGCGACAGATCGACGGAAATCACCGGCAGCGCATCAAGATAAGGGCTTTTGCGAAACATCTTTCTTGCTTCGGTCCAGGTGCCGTCGAGCATAATAAACAGCGGCGGCTTACCGGATGGTGGCGCCGTAAGTACCTGACGTTGTTCGCCTGCATATGATGCCGGGAAAACGACCATGGGCTGATAGTCCGGGCTTGCCACCAGGTCGAGCAGAGCCTGAGGTGGCTCAGTGCGCGACCACTGAAACGCTGCGGTGTTGGGCAGAATATCGGCGATCAAACGCCCTGTGTTGCTGGGCTTCATCGGTTCGGTATCGAACATGACCAGACAAAAGCGGCTTTTCGCCTCGCTCGGTGCAAGCGTTTCGCACAGACACACTTTCAGCGGTAAAAGGCAGCGCTGGCAGCGGCGAATACGATTGCCTCGGGCCAGAAAAGGGCGGGTGGCGCGCGCAAGGCGCTCGGCGCGTAATTGAAGTACAGCGTTATCAGTCATGGGCGAAAAGGCAGGAAAAACCCCATTTTCGCAGAGGAGAGAACGGGGCACAAGATATGCCCCGCGAATGTTACAGGGATTCGTTTAACCAGCTGTCGAAAGGCGCTTTCGGTACTGCACCATTGAGCATGTCGATCACTTCACCATTTTTGAAAATCATAATGGTTGGAATGCTGCGAATGCGAAAACGGGCGCTGAGTTCACGTTCCGCTTCGGTATTCACTTTGACAAAACGCATTTTCCCGCTGCGCTCTTCAGCCACGTCTTCGAAGATGGGCGCAAAGTTACGGCAGGGGCCGCACCACGGTGCCCAGAAATCGACCACAACAGGCAGATCGTCCTTGAGGAGTTTGTCCAGCGTAGCACCCGTCGCGTTAATGACATCGCCATCAAATAATTCGTGGCCACAACGCCCGCATTTCGCACCGTCATCCATCCGATCGTCCGGAATGCGGTTTAAAGCCTGACAGTTGGCACATACGGTATTCATAACTAACCTCTGATAGAGCCGTGGAACAACGGCAGAACGCCGATAATGTTTCTGATATGTTACATATTATCAGTGAGCCTGTATGAAACGACAACGCGTTTTATTCAATGGGAACAATAGTCACAGGCTTTTGTACGAAATTATGGCTATGAGCTTGCACATCGGGTAATCTGCGCGCTTCGCGCAGCGCTGGTGGAGAAAAGCATGAACGACGAAATGAAAAACAAAAGCGGCAAGGTCAAAGTGATGTATGTCCGCAGTGATGATGACTCTGATAAACGCACCCAAAATCCGCGTACCGGAAAAGGTGGCGGGCGTCCGGCGTCTTCTCGTGCAGACGGTGGCCGTCGCCCCGCCCGCGATGACAGAAATAACCGCGGCGATGACCGCAAACGTGATGACCGTAAGCGTGACGATCGCAAACGCGATGATTTTGTCCGCGACGGTGGATCGCCATGGCGTACCGTTTCTCGCGCGCCCGGTGAAGAGACGACCGAAAAAGCCGATCACGGCGGTATCAGCGGAAAAAGCTTTATCGATCCGGAAGTGCTGCGTCGTCAGCGTGCGGAAGAGACCCGTGTCTACGGTGAGAACGCCTGTCAGGCCCTGTTCCAGAGCCGCCCGGAGTGTATCGTTCGTGCATGGTTTATCCAGAGCGTGACCCCGCGCTTTAAAGAAGCGCTGCGCTGGATGGCGGCGAACCGCAAAGCCTACCACGTGGTTGACGATGCCGAGCTGACAAAAGCGTCCGGTACAGAACACCACGGCGGCGTCTGCTTCCTGATCAAAAAACGTAACGGCACTACCGTGCAGCAGTGGGTTAGCCAGGCGGATGCCGATGACTGCGTACTGGCGCTGGAAGATGTGGGTAACCCGCATAACCTGGGCGCTATGATGCGTAGCTGCGCGCACTTTGGCGTGAAAGGCGTTCTGTTGCAGGATGCCGCGCTGCTGGAATCCGGTGCGGCGATTCGTACTGCGGAAGGTGGTGCAGAGCACGTTCAGCCGATCACCGGCGACAGCGTGCTGGAAGCCCTTGAACAATTCCGTAAAGCGGGCTACACCATTGTCACCACCTCAAGCCGTGCCGCTACGCCGTTGTTTAAAGCGACGTTGCCGCGCAAAATGGTGCTGGTGTTAGGTCAGGAGCGCGATGGTCTGTCTGATGCGGCACTCTCCAGCGCTGACCTGAGCGTCTCTATCGACGGCACTGGCAACGTTGAAAGCCTGAACGTATCCGTTGCGACCGGCGTGCTGCTGGCGGAATGGTGGCGTCAGAACAAGGCATAAGCCTTTTATGTGCCGGGCCTGACCCGGCACATTCAAACCCTACTCGCTCTCTGCCGGTAACACAGGCATCCAGTCAATCGGCTTTTCGCCACGCTTTTCCAGCCACTCATTCGTCAGAACAAAATGATTACTGCCAAAGAAACCACGATGCGCAGACAGCGGCGACGGGTGCGGCGCCTTCAGCACGTGATGACGCTGACGATCGATAATCGCCCCTTTCTTTTGGGCATGCGAACCCCAGAGTAAAAACACGACGCCTTCACGATGCTCATTGATCAGGCTGATAACCTTATCGGTAAAGGTTTCCCATCCCAGACTGGCGTGGGAGTGTGCCTGACCCGCCCGGACAGTTAATACGGTATTCAGCAACAGCACGCCCTGGCGCGCCCAGCTTTCCAGATAACCGTGATTAGGGCGGGTGAAACCCGGAATCGTTCCTTCCAGCTCTTTATACATATTCAACAGAGAAGGGGGGATGGCCACGCCCGGACGTACGGAAAATGCCAGTCCGTGAGCCTGCCCGGGGCCGTGGTATGGATCCTGCCCCAGGATAACCACCTTTACATCGCTCAGTTCGGTGTAGCGGAAGGCGTTAAACACATCTTTCTGCGGCGGATAAATTGTCTGGCCGGCCTGCCGTTCAGCCGCAACGGTACTGAGGGTATTTATAAAATAGGGCTGCTGCTTCTCTTCAGCCAGCACGTCATGCCAGGTTAAAGGTGTTGTCATCTCGCTCTCCTGCGAATCTCATTCTGTGTCTAGCTTACCTGTTAAACACCAATGAGCAAAATTACCCGCGGAAAAGCAGGCTAAGTGACTCAATTTATGTTGAAAACCAGGCAGGATAAGTTGAATTGGTAAACCTTTAAAATTGATCTAAAACAAAAAATACAGACCACACTCTTTGTGTGGTTGGTGGTTTTGTTGATTTAAATCAATAAATCACCCGGGACTGAATGTTATATATACACACAACAAACAATGGTTTTACCAATTGGCCGCAAAAGGCCAGCATCAGTTAATGTAGCCTAAGGGAGGCAACACATGATTACAGGTATCCAGATTACTAAAGCTGCAAATGACGATCTGCTGAACTCTTTCTGGCTGCTGGACAGCGAGAAAAACGAAGCGCGCTGTGTAGTAGCGAAAGCAGGTTTTGCGGAAGACGAAATCGTTCCGGTGAGCAAACTGGGCGAAATTGAATACCGTGAAATTCCAATGCAAGTGCAGCCAGAAGTACGCGTGGAAGGTGGTCAGCACCTGAACGTTAACGTCCTGCGTCGCGAAACGCTGATGGATGCCGTTGAGCACCCGGAAAAATACCCGCAGCTGACCATCCGTGTGTCTGGCTATGCGGTGCGTTTCAACTCTCTGACCCCGGAACAGCAGCGCGACGTTATCGCGCGTACCTTTACTGAAAGCCTGTAAGGTTTCAGCTTTGGGGGTGGAATAAAAAAGCCGGGAATGTCCCGGCTTTTTTTTACTCTTCCGTTTTTGTCTCAGACGCAGCAGAGCTTGGCTTACGGCGCTTACCAATATTTTTGGTATCGCGGTGGCGCTGTTTAACGCGCGGCTTCTCTTTTTCTTTCTCTTTTCTCTCAGCACGTTTCGCGAGCGCTTTCTTGGACGGTTTACCCGTCATTTTTTCACTCGGCGCACGTGTGGTCGGACGAAGTCCGTCAATCACGCGAGCTTTCAGCGGCTCCTCAACGTAGCGGCCAATTTTCTGTAGCAGCAAATGGTCGTGCGCTTCTACCAGAGAGATAGCAATACCTTTGCGGCCCGCACGGCCGGTACGACCAATACGGTGCAGGTAAGTATCACCGCTGCGCGGCATATCAAAGTTGATCACGTGGCTCACGTCCGGGATGTCGATCCCGCGCGCGGCAACGTCGGTGGCAACCAGCACATTCACGCGGCCATCGGTCAGGCGCTTAATCCCTTCGGTACGCTTAACCTGCGCCATTTCACCTTCGAGATAGCAGTTGTTGATACCGGCATTGCGCAGCATTTCTGCCAGTTCATGCACGCGCTCACGTTTGCGTACGAATACGATGGTACGGGTTGCCTCTTCCTGCTTCAGCAGGTGTTTCAACAACTCAACCTTATGCTCAAGGTTATCTGCGCGGTAGTACCACTGGTGGATCTTCTTACGCTCACGGGTCGATGGCGTAGCGGACACTTCCACCGGATCTTCCAGCAGACGTTCGGCGAAATCTTTAATGGCATCCCCTTCAAGGGTTGCCGAGAACAGCATTGTCTGGTTACGCCAGCGCGTTTCACCCGCGATGTGTTCGATATCCTGGGCAAAGCCCATGTCCAGCATGCGGTCAGCTTCATCGAGAATCAGCGTTTCCACTGCGCGGCAGTCGAAGTTCTCTTCTTTTATGTATTGCAGCAGACGGCCTGTCGTCGCGACAACGATATCCTGGTTTTCGCTGAACACTTCGGCGTGGTTCATATACGCTACGCCGCCGGTGATGGTCGCGATATCCAGATGGGTGTTCGCCGCCAGCTCACGCGCGTGTTCGGCAACCTGCATCGCCAGTTCACGGGTCGGGGTCAGGATCAAAATGCGCGGCGGGCCTGATTTTTTACGCGGAAAGTCGAGCAAATGCTGCAACACAGGCAGCAAGTAGGCTGCTGTCTTCCCCGTGCCGGTTGGCGCAGAACCGAGCACATCGCGGCCCTCAAGCGCAGGCGGAATGGCCGCGGCCTGAATGGCGGTCGGGCGTGTAAAGCCTTTGCTCTCAAGGGCATTGAGCAGGCTTTCATCGAGTTCAAGTTCGGAAAAAGTCGTTACAGTCATGTTCTACCTCTGTGTGGGGCGCTGATTATAGACGTTACGGCTGTAATCTTCATCTGTTTGTATGGATATCGCTTTTCGACCACTTCGCTTTCCCCTATGCTACTCCAGTTTCACTCAGAAGGTTGCCCCGACATGTCTCAACTCAAAGCGCAGTTGCGCCGCGATGGTTTTACGTTTAAACAGTTTTTTGTGGCGCACGATCGTTGTGCGATGAAAGTCGGTACAGACGGTATTTTACTGGGGGCATGGGCTCCTGTCGCAGGTGTAAAACGCATTCTGGATATTGGTACGGGCAGCGGACTTCAGGCGCTGATGCTGGCGCAGCGAACGGAAGAACACGTCACGATCGATGCCGTTGAGCTTGATCCTCAGGCGGCCCGGCAGGCAAGTGAAAACGCTGCCGACTCTCCGTGGGCAGAACGCATCAGGGTAGAATGCGCCGATGTCCTGACCTGGGCGCCGGAGCAGACCGCGCGTTACGATTTGATTGTCAGCAATCCGCCGTATTTCACGCCAGGCGTGGAATGTGGCACGCCGGAACGCGAGCAGGCACGTTACACCGGCTCGCTCGATCACAAGGCGCTACTGACCAGTGCGGCGGAGCTCATCTCGGAAGAGGGATTTTTCTGCGTGGTCTTGCCTGAAAGCACGGGTAATACCTTCATTGAGATCGCACATGAGATCGGCTGGAATCTGCGTCTTCGTACCGATATTTCGGATACGGAAGGACGCTTACCGCACCGCGTGTTGCTGGCACTCTCGCCGAAAGAGGGCGAGTGCTTTATCGACAGGATGGTCATTCGTGGGCCAGACCAGCGTTATTCCGAAGATTACACAGCTCTGACCCAGGCCTTTTATCTTTTTATGTGAACCTGCGGCGTCAACACCGACGGCCCGGACGTTTCAAGCGGTTCGGGATAGTCCAGCGTATAATGCAGGCCACGGCTCTCTTTGCGCATCATTGCACAGCGCACAATCAGCTCGGCAACCTGCACAAGGTTGCGCAGCTCCAGCAGATTATTAGAAACGCGGAAGTTGGCGTAATATTCATCGATTTCCTGCTGCAACATCATGATGCGGCGTAACGCGCGTTCCAGACGCTTCGTTGTACGTACAATCCCGACATAATCCCACATGAAAAGCCGCAGCTCGTGCCAGTTATGCTGGATTACCACCAGTTCGTCCGGGTTTTCTACCCGACTTTCATCCCATGCCGGCAAGTGTGTTGTCGGACGTGCATAGGGCATGCGTTTGGTAATATCTTCCGCAGCCGACCACCCATACACCAGACACTCCAGCAGCGAGTTTGAGGCCATGCGATTCGCACCATGCAGGCCGGTATAGCTGACCTCGCCGATCGCATACAAACCATCCACGTCGGTACGACCATGATCGTCAACCATCACCCCGCCACAGGTATAGTGGGCGGCAGGTACAATCGGCACCGGATCGCGGGTTAGATCAATACCCAGACTCAGCAGCTTTTCATAAATCATCGGGAAGTGCTGGCGAATAAAGTCTGCCGGTTTATGGCTAATGTCCAGATACATACAGTCCACGCCAAGCCGCTTCATCTCGTGGTCAATGGCGCGGGCCACGATATCCCGCGGTGCCAGTTCACCTCGGGGGTCGAAGTCCGGCATAAACCTGGAACCGTCCGGACGCTTCAGATACGCGCCTTCGCCACGCAACGCTTCAGTTAACAGGAAGTTACGCGCCTGCGGGTGGAACAGGGCGGTAGGATGGAACTGGTTAAACTCCAGATTCGCCACGCGGCAACCTGCGCGCCAGGCCATGGCGATACCGTCTCCGGAGGCGATATCCGGGTTTGTCGTGTACTGGTAAACCTTGGAGGCGCCGCCGGTGGCCAGCACAACGGCTTTTGCCTGGCAGGTTTCCACCTTCTCTTTATTCCGATTCCACACCCATGCGCCGACAACACGGCGCGTGCCGGGCAGGCCAATTTTATCGGAAATAATCAGGTCGACGGCGTTGCTGCGCTCCAGTACCCGAATATTGGGATGGCTGAGGGCTTTGCTGACCAGCGTGGTTTCAACCGCTTTTCCGGTTGCATCAGCAGCGTGCAGAATACGGCGGTGGCTGTGCCCGCCTTCACGGGTCAGGTGATAGCTCTCTTCACCATTAGGCTGAACCTGCGTATCAAACAGCACGCCCTGATCGATAAGCCATTGCACGCAGTGGCGGGCATTGCTGGCGACAAACTCTGCGGCATGCTCATCCACGATCCCGGCACCGGCAATCAGGGTGTCTTCTACGTGCGAGGCAATGCTATCCGTTTCATCAAACACCGCGGCAATACCGCCTTGTGCATAGAAGGTGGAACCTTCGCTCATCGGCCCTTTACTCAGCACGATTACGTTCTGATGTTCCGCCAGGCGCAGTGCGAGGGAGAGGCCGGCAGCACCGCTGCCAATGATCAGTACATCACAATGAAGTTCAGGCGTCGTGTTCATGATGTTTGTTTAATTTACTAAACATGGTGTGGGGAGAATAGCATTGCGATGCGAGATATCGCACGTTTTTTTTGAGGTGTGTTGCAATGACTAAACGGAATCCCGGAGGTTAAATCTGCGCTAAATGGCCGGAAATATTTTGCGAAGCAGATCGTTAGCTTCAGATTTTGTGGTGAAATAAAGCCTGTGTTGCGTTACTCTTCTGACGATAAAGTTAATGATTCTTGTCAGAAAGCGGGTGCGTATCGTGAACAGACTTATAATGAGAGAAAATGAATGGTCTGCGGCGCGATGAACAAAAACAAAGGCGTTACGGAACTTATTGAAGAACAGACACTCTAATTCGGTGCTTGCTCAAAGTGCAATGTTGTTAGAGTGGCGTTTCGATAACGCGTGGAATTTGGTTTGGGGAGACATTACCTCGGATGAGCGAGCAGTTAACGGACCAGGTCCTGGTTGAACGGGTCCAGAAGGGAGATCAGAAAGCTTTTAACCTACTGGTGGTGCGCTACCAGCATAAGGTAGCGAGTCTGGTTTCCCGCTATGTACCGTCAGGCGATGTTCCTGATGTTGTACAAGAGTCTTTTATTAAGGCCTATCGCGCGCTGGATTCATTCCGGGGGGATAGTGCTTTTTATACCTGGCTGTATCGTATTGCAGTCAATACGGCTAAGAATTATTTGGTTGCTCAGGGCCGGCGTCCGCCTTCAAGTGATGTTGACGCTATCGACGCAGAAAACTTCGAAAGTGGCGGCGCGCTGAAAGAAATTTCGAACCCTGAGAACTTAATGTTGTCAGAAGAACTGAGACAAATCGTTTTTCGCACGATCGAGTCGCTCCCGGAAGATTTACGCATGGCAATTACGTTACGGGAGCTGGATGGCCTAAGCTATGAAGAGATAGCCGCCATCATGGATTGTCCGGTCGGCACGGTTCGTTCACGAATTTTCCGTGCGCGAGAAGCCATTGATAATAAAGTTCAACCGCTTATCAGGCGTTGACGATAGCGGGATACTGGAAAAGGTATTAGGCATGCAGAAAGAAAAACTTTCCGCTTTAATGGATGGTGAAACGCTGGATAATGAGCTGCTCGATGAGTTGTCTCATTCTCCCGAAATGCAACAGACCTGGGAGAGCTATCATCTTATCCGCGACACGCTGCGCGGTGATACCAGTGAGGTTCTCCATTTCGATATCTCAGCACGCGTTATGGCGGCCATTGAGAACGAACCTGTTCATCAGACCACGCCGCTGATTCCTGAAGCGCAGCCTGCACCTCACCAGTGGCAGAAAATGCCGTTCTGGCACAAGGTGCGTCCATGGGCCAGCCAGCTCACCCAGATGGGGGTCGCTGCGTGCGTATCGCTTGCAGTTATCGTTGGGGTCCAGCACTATAACACTCAGTCTGAAGCCAATCAGCAACCTGAAGCGCCAGTGTTTAATACGCTGCCGATGATGGGTAAAGCCAGCCCGGTTAGCCTGGGCGTACCGGCAGATGCCTCCGCAAGCGGCGGACAGCAACAGCAGGTACAGGAGCAGCGCCGTCGCATTAATGCGATGTTGCAGGATTACGAGTTGCAGCGCCGTCTGCACTCCGAGCAGCTTCAGTTTGAGCAGGCCCAAACCCAGCAGGCTGCTGTGCAGGTGCCAGGAAACCAAACTTTAGGAACGCAATCGCAGTAATGAAGCAACTTTGGTTCGCCATGTCTTTGATGGCGGGTAGCCTGTTCTTCTCTGCTAACGCCTCGGCTGATGTTTCATCCGGGGCGTTGTTGCAGCAAATGAATCTGGCCAGCCAGTCACTCAATTACGAGTTGGCATTTATCAGCATCAATAAGCAGGGTGTCGAATCGTTACGCTATCGCCACGCCCGCCTTGATAACCAGCCGCTCGCCCAGCTTTTACAGATGGATGGCCCGCGTCGGGAAGTGGTCCAGCGTGGGAACGAAATCAGCTATTTCGAGCCTGGCCTTGAGCCGTTTACGCTCAATGGTGACTACATCGTTGACTCCCTGCCGTCGCTCATTTACACCGATTTTAAACGTCTCGCCCCCTACTATGATTTTATCTCGGTGGGGCGAACGCGTATTGCCGACAGGCTGTGCGAAGTGATCCGCGTTGTTGCGCGGGATGGGACGCGTTACAGCTATATCGTCTGGATTGACGCAGAGACGAAGCTGCCGATGCGCGTTGATCTGCTCGATCGCGACGGTGAAACGCTGGAGCAGTTCCGTGTGATCTCCTTTGACGTAAACAGTCAGGTCGGCAACAGCATGCAGAATCTGGCCAAAGCCAGCCTGCCGCCTTTGCTTTCCGTGCCTGCCGGCGATTCTGTCAATTTTAACTGGGTACCATCCTGGATCCCGCAAGGGTTCAGCGAAGTTTCCAGCAGTCGTCGCCAGCTGCCCACTATCGAAACTCCGGTTGAGTCGCGACTCTATTCCGATGGGCTGTTTAGCTTCTCGGTGAATATCAATCGCGCTACGGCGAACAGTTCCGAACAGATGCTCCGTACCGGTCGCCGGACGGTCAGCACGACGGTGCGCGATAATGCGGAAATTACCATTGTCGGTGAATTACCGCCGCCAACGGCAAAACGTATTTCAGACAGCATTAAATTCAGGGCTGCGCAATGATTAAAGAGTGGGCCACGGTCGTATCCTGGCAGGATGGCGTAGCGCTTGTTAGCTGTGACGTTAAAGCATCATGCAGCAGCTGCGCTTCACGAGCCGGTTGCGGCAGCCGCGTGTTGAATAAGCTGGGGCCGCAAACGTCGCACACTATTACTGTGCCGAGCGCTCAGCCGCTGGTGGCAGGGCAAAAAGTGGAGCTCGGCATCGCTGAAGGTAGCCTGCTCACTTCCGCCATGCTGGTTTACCTTTCTCCGCTCGCAGGCCTGTTCGTGATGGGCGGGGTTTTCCAGATGCTGTTCGGCACAGATTTGGCCGCCATGTGCGGGGCCGCGTTGGGCGGCGTGGGCGGGTTCTGGCTTGCTAAAGGCGTTTCCCCAAGGCTTGCCGCCCGGGAAGCGTGGCAGCCCGTTATCCTCAGCGTTGCACTGGCACCCGACCAACTTCGTGTTGAGACGCTCTCTTCTAAGGCCCGGTGATCTGCCGGGCTTTATTATTATTTACATCGCCATAAAGAAAACGCCGTCTCTTCGCGCTATACCTGGCTCTAAGTGCAGTTCCAGCTGACGAGGATGTAGTGTAGAATGCTGCGTTTTCGCACTGAAAAACGTCAGGCTAAGAACAGCGGCCTCCAGGAATTCGTAAGGCATAATTATTTAACTATATGAAGAACATACGTAACTTTTCGATCATTGCTCACATTGACCACGGTAAGTCGACGCTGTCTGACCGTATTATCCAGATTTGCGGTGGCCTGTCTGATCGTGAAATGGCAGCCCAGGTTCTGGACTCCATGGACCTGGAACGCGAACGCGGTATTACCATCAAAGCGCAGAGCGTGACGCTCGACTATAAAGCTTCCGATGGTGAAACCTATCAGCTGAACTTTATCGACACCCCAGGGCACGTTGACTTCTCTTATGAAGTGTCACGCTCGCTGGCGGCCTGCGAAGGCGCGCTGCTGGTGGTGGATGCCGGACAGGGCGTAGAGGCCCAGACGCTGGCAAACTGCTACACCGCCATGGAAATGGATCTCGAAGTGGTGCCGGTTCTGAATAAAATCGACCTGCCAGCCGCCGATCCTGAGCGCGTAGCGGAAGAGATTGAAGACATCGTCGGTATTGATGCGACCGATGCAGTGCGCTGCTCGGCGAAAACCGGCGTCGGTGTTCCGGATGTACTGGAACGTCTGGTGCGTGATATTCCGCCGCCGGAAGGTGACCCGGATGCGCCGCTACAGGCGCTGATCATCGACTCCTGGTTTGATAACTACCTCGGCGTTGTTTCGCTGGTGCGTATTAAAAACGGCACCATGCGTAAAGGCGACAAAATCAAGGTCATGAGCACCGGCCAGGTCTACAACGCTGACCGTCTGGGCATCTTCACGCCAAAACAGGTTGACCGTACCGAGCTGAAATGCGGCGAAGTGGGCTGGCTGGTCTGTGCCATTAAAGATATCCTCGGCGCGCCGGTGGGTGATACCCTGACCGGTGCACGTAACCCGGCAGATAAAGCGCTGCCAGGCTTCAAAAAGGTGAAACCGCAGGTTTATGCGGGTCTGTTCCCGGTCAGCTCTGACGATTACGAAAACTTCCGCGATGCGCTCGGAAAGCTGAGCCTCAACGATGCCTCCCTGTTCTACGAGCCAGAAAGCTCAACGGCGCTGGGCTTCGGCTTCCGCTGTGGCTTCCTCGGTCTGCTGCACATGGAGATCATTCAGGAACGTCTGGAGCGTGAATACGATCTGGATCTGATCACCACCGCCCCGACGGTTGTCTACGAAGTAGAAACCACGTCGAAAGAGGTGATCTACGTCGACAGCCCGTCCAAGCTCCCGCCGCTGAATAATATTCAGGAACTGCGCGAGCCTATCGCAGAGTGTCACATGCTGCTGCCGCAGGAGTTCCTCGGCAACGTGATCACCCTGTGTATTGAGAAGCGTGGCGTGCAGACCAACATGGTTTACCACGGTAACCAGGTGGCGCTGACCTATGAAATTCCGATGGCGGAAGTAGTGCTCGACTTCTTCGACCGTCTGAAGTCTACCTCCCGTGGCTATGCGTCGCTGGACTACAACTTCAAACGCTTCCAGGCCTCGAACATGGTTCGCGTGGATGTACTGATCAACGGCGAGCGTGTTGATGCCCTGGCGCTGATCACCCACAACGATAACGCACCGTACCGTGGTCGTGAGCTGGTTGAGAAGATGAAAGATCTCATCCCGCGTCAGCAGTTTGACATTGCGATTCAGGCGGCCATTGGTAACCACATCATTGCCCGTTCAACCGTGAAGCAGCTGCGTAAAAACGTTCTGGCTAAGTGCTATGGCGGCGACGTCAGCCGTAAGAAAAAGCTGTTGCAGAAGCAGAAAGAAGGTAAGAAGCGTATGAAGCAGGTCGGTAACGTTGAGCTGCCGCAGGAAGCATTCCTTGCCATCCTTCATGTTGGTAAAGACGGTAACGGTAAATAACCTTAAGGAGTTGGCATGGCGAACATGTTTGCCCTGATCCTGGTCATCGCTACCCTGGTGACAGGTCTGTTGTGGTGTCTGGATAAGTTTATCTTCGCCCCAAAACGCCGTGAACGTCAGGCTGCCGCGCAGGCAGCCACGGGCGATGCGCTGGACGCGAAAACCCTGAAAAAAGTCGGCCCAAAACCGGGCTGGCTGGAAACAGGGGCATCGGTATTCCCGGTGCTGGCGATTGTGCTGGTGGTGCGTTCTTTTATCTATGAACCGTTCCAGATCCCGTCAGGATCGATGATGCCAACGCTGCTGATCGGTGATTTCATTCTGGTTGAGAAGTTTGCCTATGGCATCAAAGATCCGATCTACCAGAAAAC
The DNA here is from genome assembly GCF_036936505.1 of Enterobacter sp. JJBC. Taxonomy (NCBI): domain Bacteria; kingdom Pseudomonadati; phylum Pseudomonadota; class Gammaproteobacteria; order Enterobacterales; family Enterobacteriaceae; genus Enterobacter; species Enterobacter sp. JJBC. The sequence goes on along the minus strand of NZ_CP136935.1, from coordinate 3,545,610 downwards.
GCTGATCGAAACGGGTCATCCGAAACGTGGCGACATCGTGGTGTTTAAATATCCGGAAGATCCACGGCTGGATTATATTAAACGCGCGGTAGGTCTGCCGGGCGATAAAGTGACCTACGATCCGGTGGCGAAAGAGGTGACCATTCAGCCAGGCTGTAGCTCTGGAACTGCATGTGAAAATGCGCTGCCAGTCACTTACTCCAACGTTGAGCCAAGTGATTTTGTGCAGACCTTTGCCCGCCGTAACGGCGGTGAAGCGACCAGCGGATTCTTCCAGGTGCCAAAAGGTGAAACCAAAGAGAACGGTATTCGTCTGGTTGAACGGAAAGAGACGCTGGGCGATGTCACTCACCGCATTCTGACCGTGCCAATCGCACAGGATCAACTGGCAATGTACTACCAGCAGCCAGGCCAACAGCTGGCGACCTGGATTGTGCCACCGGGACACTACTTCATGATGGGTGACAACCGCGATAACTCTGCGGACAGCCGTTACTGGGGCTTTGTGCCGGAAGCGAATCTGGTCGGTAAAGCAACCGCTATCTGGATGAGTTTTGAGAAGCAGGAAGGCGAGTGGCCGACCGGCGTTCGCCTGAATCGTATTGGCGGAATTCATTAATTTTCGTCAAAAATAACACGTAGCGGCTTTAATTCGCCGCTACGTGAATTATTTCAGCGATAAATCTCTTTGAACTAACGACATCCCCTGTCGTTGTGTATAGAATATTCCCCCGAAGTTTAAGGTTGGCCCTGCAAGGGTGCCACGGCACACGAAACCGCGTTGGTTTTCTCAGGTCGGTTTCGTGTGCTGCATTTTTGACGCATTCATTTATTGGTATCGCATGAACCCCATCGTAATTAATCGGCTTCAACGGAAGCTGGGCTACACTTTTCATCATCAGGAGTTGTTGCAACAGGCATTAACCCATCGCAGTGCCAGCAGCAAACATAATGAGCGTCTCGAGTTTTTAGGCGACTCTATTTTAAGTTTCGTGATTGCAAATGCGCTTTATCATCGTTTTCCGCGTGTGGACGAAGGTGATATGAGCCGCATGCGCGCCACGCTGGTGCGCGGCAATACCCTCGCTGAAATCGCACGCGAGTTTGAGCTGGGTGAATGTCTGCGTCTGGGGCCAGGTGAGCTGAAAAGTGGTGGTTTCCGTCGTGAATCCATCCTTGCCGATACGGTCGAGGCATTGATCGGTGGCGTGTTCCTGGACAGCGATATCCAGACCGTAGAAAAGCTGATCCTGAACTGGTATCAGACCCGCCTGGACGAAATCAGCCCGGGCGATAAACAAAAAGATCCTAAAACGCGTCTGCAAGAATATTTGCAGGGTCGTCATCTGCCGCTGCCATCCTATCTGGTGGTGCAGGTACGTGGCGAAGCGCACGATCAGGAATTTACCATCCATTGCCAGGTCAGTGGCCTGAGTGAACCGGTGGTCGGCACGGGTTCAAGCCGTCGTAAGGCTGAACAGGCTGCCGCCGAACAGGCGTTAAAAATGCTGGAGCTGGAATGAGCATCGACAAAACCTATTGCGGATTTATTGCCATCGTCGGACGTCCGAACGTTGGCAAATCCACCCTGCTGAATAATCTGCTTGGGCAGAAGATTTCTATCACCTCGCGTAAGGCGCAGACCACGCGTCACCGCATCGTCGGTATCCATACTGAAGGCGCGTATCAGGCGATTTACGTCGATACCCCGGGCCTGCACATGGAAGAGAAGCGCGCCATTAACCGTCTGATGAACAAGGCGGCGAGCAGCTCCATTGGCGACGTAGAGCTGGTGATTTTCGTTGTGGAAGGCACCCGCTGGACGCCGGACGACGAAATGGTCCTGAACAAGCTGCGCGACGGCAAAACGCCGGTGATCCTCGCGGTCAATAAAGTGGACAATGTGCAGGAAAAAGCCGATCTGCTGCCGCACCTGCAATGGCTGGGCAGCCAGATGAACTTCCTCGACATCGTCCCGCTGTCTGCGGAGACGGGTCTGAACGTTGATACCATCGCGGGCATCGTGCGCAAGCATCTGCCGGAAGCGACTCATCACTTCCCTGAAGACTACATCACCGATCGCTCTCAGCGTTTTATGGCGTCTGAAATCATCCGTGAGAAGCTGATGCGTTTCCTGGGCGCTGAACTGCCGTACTCTGTGACGGTGGAGATCGAGCGTTTCCAGAGCAACGAGCGCGGCGGTTACGATATTAACGGTCTGATCCTCGTTGAGCGTGAAGGGCAGAAGAAGATGGTGATCGGTAATAAAGGCGCCAAGATCAAAACTATCGGAATCGAAGCCCGTAAAGACATGCAGGACATGTTTGAAGCACCGGTTCACCTGGAACTGTGGGTGAAAGTGAAATCTGGCTGGGCCGATGATGAGCGTGCGCTGCGCAGCCTCGGTTACGGCGAAGATCAGTAACCTAAGACGACGAGCATATGGATGGATGGCAGCGCGCCTTTGTCCTGCATAGTCGTCCCTGGAGCGAAACCAGCCTGATGCTGGACGTCTTCACGGAAGAGTCCGGTCGCGTGCGCCTTGTTGCCAAAGGCGCACGTTCCAGACGTTCTAATCTCAAAGGTGCCTTGCAGCCTTTCACCCCACTGCTGGTCCGCTTTGGCGGGCGAGGGGAAGTCAAAACCCTGCGCAGTGCTGAAGCCGTTTCCCTCGCGCTTCCTCTTTCTGGTATCACGCTCTACAGCGGTTTGTACGTCAACGAACTCATCTCACGGGTGCTTGAACATGAGACCCGCTTCTCTGAACTTTTCTTTGATTACCTGCACTGTATCCAGTCGCTCGCTGGCGCAACCGGCACTCCTGAGCCTGTGCTGCGTCGTTTCGAGCTGGCGCTGCTCGGTCACCTTGGATACGGTGTTGATTTTCTGCACTGCGCGGGGAGTGGGGACGAGGTAGAAGATACCATGACCTATCGCTATCGTGAGGAAAAGGGCTTTATTGCCAGTGTCGTCGTCGATAACAGCACCTTTACCGGGCGCCAGCTCAGAGCACTGTATGAACGCGAGTTCCCGGACGCCGACACCCTGCGTGCGGCAAAACGCTTTACCCGAATTGCGCTCAAGCCGTATCTTGGGGGCAAACCTTTAAAGAGCCGCGAATTATTCAGGCAGTTTATGCCGAAACGCTAATGTTTTACCCCTCACCCCAGCCCTCTCCCGGAGGGAGAGGGAGAAGGTAAATGAACAAAAATACCGAGGATTGTCATGGCTGAATTACTGTTAGGCGTCAACATCGACCACATTGCCACCCTGCGCAACGCGCGCGGCACGGCGTATCCGGATCCGGTTCAGGCGGCGTTTATCGCCGAGCAGGCTGGGGCGGACGGCATTACCGTCCATCTGCGTGAAGACCGTCGCCACATCACCGATCGCGACGTGCGTATCCTGCGCCAGACGCTGGATACCCGCATGAATCTGGAGATGGCAGTAACGGAAGAGATGCTGACGATTGCCTGCGATACGAAGCCGCATTTCTGCTGCCTGGTGCCGGAAAAACGACAGGAAGTGACCACCGAAGGCGGTCTGGATGTGGCCGGGCAGCTCGACAAAATGCGCGATGCCTGCAAACGCCTGGCGGATGCCGGTATCCTGGTTTCACTGTTTATCGACGCCGATTTCACCCAGATTAAAGCCGCTGCCGACGTGGGCGCGCCGTATATTGAAATTCACACCGGCTGCTATGCCGATGCTGAAAACGACGCAGCGCAGGCGAAAGAGCTGGAGCGGATCGCCAAAGCGGCAACCTACGCCGCGAGCCTGGGACTGAAGGTTAACGCCGGTCACGGCCTGACCTATCACAACGTAAAAGCCATCGCTGCCCTGCCGGAAATGCACGAGCTGAACATCGGCCACGCTATCATTGGCCGTGCGGTGATGAGCGGTCTGAAAGACGCGGTTTCCGAGATGAAGCGTCTGATGCTGGAAGCGCGTCAGTAATGGCTATTCTGGGCTTAGGCACCGACATCGTTGAAATAGCCCGCATTGAAGCGGTGATCGCCCGGAGCGGCGATCGCCTCGCAAGACGCGTGCTGAGCGATAACGAATGGGCTATCTGGGAGGCGCATCAGCAGCCGGTGCGCTTTCTGGCAAAACGTTTCGCGGTAAAAGAGGCGGCGGCGAAAGCGTTCGGCACGGGCATTCGTAACGGCCTGGCGTTTAACCAGTTTGAAGTGTTTAACGATGAGCTGGGTAAGCCACGTCTGCGTTTATGGGGCGAGGCGCTTAAGCTGGCGGAAAAGCTGGGCGTGGCGCACATGCACGTAACGCTTGCAGATGAACGCCACTACGCCTGTGCGACGGTGATTATCGAAGGTTAAATTTTGTCCGCATGGTGCATCAGGACAAACTTATCCCACAGCTGTTCTTCGTTCTCGACATGTGCCGGATCTTTTAAGATCGTATTGGGAATGGGGCACACCTTCTGGCAGGTCGGCGTCTCATAGTGGCCAATGCACTCGGTGCAGCGGTCGCTGTTAATCTCATAAATGCTGTCGCCCATCGAAATCGCCTCGTTCGGGCATTCGGGTTCGCACATATCGCAGTTGATGCATTTTTTGGTGATTAACAGCGCCATCAGGAAATTCTCAGAAACATCACAAACAGGGCGGGCATTATACGCTCATTCGTTGTTCAAACCAGTTTTTTTACCAGCTCTTCGCTGTGACGAATACGCTCTGGCGCACGCTCCAGATCCTGCTGAACCAGCGCCATAAACAGCAGGTCCGTCAGCATCATCTGCGCACTCGTCGACGAAATCGCCGCGCTGCGAGTGGCCTGTTCCTCGGCGATGGTATACAGACAGCGGGTGGCCCGCTGCTGGAGCGCATTCGGGCTGAAGCCAGTAATGGCCAGAATTTTTCCTCCTACACGCAGGGCTTCGTCGGTAGCCATATTAATTTCACGGCGCTCGCCGGAATAGGAGATGGCCAGCAGTAAATCGTCAGGATCCATGGCCTGCACGGTCGCCAGCAGCGCGTGCATATCCTGTTCAACGATGGCGTTATAGCCGATTTTTGTCAGCTTCCAGCCAAAGTTACGCGCAACCAGTCCGGAGGCACCGATCCCGGTCAATACAATACGCCGCGCGTCGCGAAGCATGGCTACGCTTTCCAGCAGCTTCTCTTCCGTGTTCACATCCAGCGTGGCATGCATTGCCGCCACGTTCTCTTTGATCAGCTTTTCGCCGACCAGACGCATCGGATCGTCGCCGCGGATCTGGTTATGCACCGGCATTGACTGCGGATTAGGGTTGCTTACCAGTGCTTCACTGATCGCCAGTTTTAGCGCCGGAAAGCCTTTATAGCCTATCTTTTGGGCAAATTTCACCACGCTCGACTGGCTCACCCCGGCTTCGCCTGCCAGCTGCTGGGAGCTGAGGTGTCGCGCGCGATCGGGCTGGGAAAGTAAATAATCCGCCAGCTTTTTGTCACTCTGGGCAAACCCTGCGTAGCGCTGGCGAATACGAATTAAACAGTTCATACGGTCTCCTGGCGAAAATGTGATTACCCGCGCAAATACGAATTATGCTCGCCTGAATGAATTTTATATTCCATTATAGTGCGTTTATTATGAATTAAAAATTCCAGAGGTAAATAACATGAATCTAGGCTCTCTTGTTTCTGAAACGCGTAACCCGCAAACCATGGATCTTGATGCACTGTCCACGCTGGAGCTGGTAAACCGCTTTAATCAACAGGATACCCTCGTCGCGCTGGCAGTCAAAGAGACATTGCCCGAGGTGGCGAAAGCCGTAGACGCCGCTGCCGACGCTCTGAAAGCAGGAGGACGCATTATTTACATGGGGGCGGGTACCAGTGGGCGCCTCGGTGTGCTGGATGCCTCAGAATGTCCCCCGACCTTTGGCGTTCCGCACGGTCTGGTCGTTGGCCTGATTGCCGGTGGCCCCGGCGCGCTGCTGAAAGCGGTGGAAGGGGCAGAAGACAATAAACAGCTTGGGGAGGACGATCTCAGGGCGCTGAACCTGACCGCGCAGGATCTGGTCGTCGGGCTGGCGGCTTCTGGTCGTACGCCGTACGTCATTGGTGGGCTGGAATACGCCAGACAGACGGGATGTACCACGGTGGCCATCTCCTGTAACCCGGGCTCGCCGATTGCGCAGGTGGCCGCCATTGCCATCTCTCCGGTCGTCGGGCCGGAAGCGCTCACCGGCTCCACGCGCCTGAAATCCGGAACCGCACAGAAGCTGGTGCTCAATATGATCTCCACCGGCGCGATGGTGAAATTTGGCAAGGTCTACCAAAACCTGATGGTGGATATGCAGGCCACCAACGTCAAGCTGGTGGACAGAGCCTGCCGCATGGTGATGGAAGCGACAGGCGCCAGTCGTGAAGAGGCGGAAAAGGTGCTTCAGCAGACCGATCACGATGTAAAACCCGCCATTCTGATGATATTAACCGGGCTGGATGCAGCCGCGGCCAGAGCCAGGCTTGAAGCCCATCACGGGTTTTTACGGGCGGCATTAGAACATCAATAAGAGGCGTTTATGGACAAAACAGCAGCGCTCGCCAGCGACATCCTGCTTGGGATCGGTGGGGAAAAAAATATTCAGCGTCTGGAAAACTGCATGACGCGTGTACGCGTCGAGGTGTACAACGACGAAAAGCTTGATTTAACGCGCCTGAAGCAGCTCCCCGGCGTGAGCGGGTACGTTAAACAGGGGCAACAGCACCAGCTGATTGTCGGTCCGGGCAAAGCGGCGCAGGTGGTTGATGCCATGCGCGCCCTGATGACGGGCGGTGAAACGGCTCCCGCCTTTGACGACGCGGAACGCACCAAAGCGCAGGCGAAAGCCAAATACAAAGCCCCCATGAGCGATGCGCTGCGCCAGCTGGCAAACGTCTTTATTCCTCTTATCCCGGCGTTTATCGCGTCGGGGCTGATCACCGGGATTATCAATATCCTCAAGCGTCCGGATATTGTCGGGAATTTCGCCACCCAGTATCCGAACCTGCTGGGTATTCTGGCGATTTTCGGCAGCGCGGTGTTTGCCATCATGAATATTCTGGTGGGGGTGAACACGGCCAAAGTGTTCGGCGGCTCGCTGGCGATGGGCGGCGTAATGGCGGGTATCCTCTCCAGCCCGCAGCTGGCGCAGATTACGCTGTTTGGCGAGGCGCTTCAGCCTGGCCGCGGTGGGGTGATTGCCGTGCTGCTGGTGGTCATTCTGATGTGCTGGATTGAGAAAAAGCTACGCGCGTTGCTGCCAGGCTCGATTGAACTGATCCTCAACCCGCTGCTGACCACATTGATTACCGGGAGCGTGGCGATTGTGGCGCTGCAACCGTTAGGCGGCGCGATCTCTGAAGCCATCGCCCACGGCGCGTCTCTGGCGATCGATCGCGGCGGGCTGCTGGTGGGGGCCGTGCTGTCCGGGACCTTCCTGCCGTTAGTGCTGACCGGTCTGCATCAGGGGCTGGTGCCGATTCACGTCGAACTGGTACAGGCGCACGGCTATAACGCCCTGCTGCCGATCCTGTCGATGGCGGGCGTTGGGCAGGTCGGCGCGGCCATCGCGGTGCTGATGAAAACCCGCAACGCGCGTTTAAAAAAGGTCATTAAAGGGGCGCTGCCGGTCGGGTTGCTCGGTATCGGCGAGCCGCTGATTTTCGGCGTGACCTTGCCGCTGGGTAAGCCGTTCCTGGCCGCTTGTCTCGGTGGGGCGGTGGGCGGGGCGTTAATCAGCTACTGGAAAGTGGCGACCGTCATTACCTTCGGAATCTCCGGGTTACCGCTGGCATTAACCATCGTGACCGGAAAAGTGATGCTCTATCTGTTAGGCTATCTGGTAGCGGTGATCGCCGGGTTCCTGTTTACCTGGCTGTTAGGATTCAACGACCCAGAGGAGTAAGGTTTGGCCAGTCACGAGCGTCGCGTTGTCTTTTTTGATCTGGATGGAACGCTGCATCAGCAGGATATGTTCGGCACCTTTATGCGCTACCTGCTACGGCGCCAGCCCCTTAACGCGTTGCTGGTATTACCCCTGTTACCCGTTATTGGCATCGCGCTGCTGGTGAAAGGCCGTGCAGCGCGCTGGCCGATGAGCCTGCTGCTCTGGGGATGCACGTTTGGTCATAGCGAAGCGCGCCTCAAGCAGCTCGAACAGGATTTTGCGCACTGGTTTCGCGGGCACGTCGCCGCGTTTCCCGTGGTACAGGCGCGCCTGACCAGCTATCTCGACGCCAATGATGCCGATATCTGGCTGATTACTGGCTCCCCGCAGACGCTGGTGGAGCAAGTCTATTTTGATACGCCCTGGCTGCCGCGCGTAAATCTTATCGCCACGCAGATCGCGCGCGGCTACGGCGGCTGGGTGCTCACCCTGCGCTGCCTCGGACATGAAAAAGTGGTGCAGCTGGAGAAACGCATCGGTACGCCGCTGCGTCTGTACAGCGGCTACAGCGACAGCAAGCAGGACAACCCGCTGCTCTATTTTTGTCAGCACCGCTGGCGCGTCACGCCTCTGGGCGAACTTCAGCAACTCGAATAGTCTTATCTGTACCGGCTGTGTATAATGCCGCCCGCTTTTCGACTGGAGTATCAGCCCTTGTCCAACCCTGAACACAATCATGAATACTGGATGCGTCATGCGCTGGCGCTGGCTCAGCGCGCCTGGGAAGAGGGCGAAGTGCCCGTGGGCGCGGTTCTGGTCCATAACAATCAGGTGATTGGGGAAGGGTGGAACCGTCCGATTGGCCGTCACGATCCTACCGCGCATGCTGAAATTATGGCGCTGCGTCAGGGCGGACTGGTGCTGCAAAACTATCGTCTGCTTGATACCACCCTGTATGTCACCCTTGAGCCGTGCGTAATGTGCTCCGGGGCGATGGTGCACAGCCGAATCGGTACGCTGGTGTTTGGCGCGCGGGATGAAAAGACGGGCGCTGCTGGTTCACTGATGGACGTACTTGGGCATCCGGGGATGAACCACCAGGTGAAAACTATCGGCGGGGTACTTGCACCAGAATGTTCGGGTCTGTTAAGTGACTTTTTTCGAATGCGTCGGCAGCAGAAAAAGCAACAAAAGGCAGAATTGAAACCGCAGGGTGATTAAGCTCTTCCGGTGCGACCACCGGATAGCTTTCAGCCAGCTGTTGCGCCTCGGCCGCCTCTTTTTCTTTCTCCAGCAGATATCCCACCAGGCTTATCTGATACTTACGAATATTTTCCACGTAGGCATACGCTTCATGCCCGCGCGCATAGCCATACGTCAGCTTCTGGTACCACTGTTTCTGGCTAAGCAGCGGCAGGCGCTGTTTTACATCTGACCAACTGTCCGGATTACCTTTGGTTTTCGCCGTCAGCGCCCGCGCGTCGAGCATATGCGCATACCCCATGTTATAGGCGGCCAGCGCAAACCAGATCCGCTCCCCTTCCGGGACCGTCTCCGGCACTTTCGCCATCATATCCTGTAAATACTGCGCGCCGCCGCTGATGCTCTGTTCCGCATCGGTCCGGTCGCTGATGCCGAGGCTCTGGGCGGTATTTTTGGTCAGCATCATCAACCCGCGCACGCCCGTGGGGGAGGTGGCCTGAGCATCCCAGTGCGATTCCTGGTAGGAAATTGCCGCCAGCAGCTTCCAGTCAATCTCCTGGGCGTACTTCTCAAACAGCGGTTGCAGGTCCGGCAGCACGCTGTCCACCGCGCGCAGGAAGGTGCGGGTGTCAACGTAATCAAAATCGTCCCCGTGACCGAGATATTTCTCTTCCAGACGCGCCAGGGTGCCGTCTTCATTGATGGAATTAAAGAAATCGAGCATGGCCGCAGAGACGGTTTGATCGTCGTCCAGCTGGGTAAACCAGGTCACCGGCTGTTCGTCGGTCACATCCAGCGCCACGGCGATTTCAGGATGAACGCGCTGGAAAAGACTGATCGCCACCGAATCAGCAATGGTATAGGCCAGCTTTTTATCTTTTACCTGCTCCAGCAATTCGGTCGTGCCGAGTTTAGGATCGACCGTCCAGCTGAGGTTAGGGTATTTTTTCTCTTTCAACGCCCGCAGATCGTCAATCACCACATGGCCTGGCGCAATGGTCAATTGCTGGTCGGTGATGTCGGCCAGTGAGCGCGGGCGCAGGCTACCCACACGATAAACCACCTGCTGCGACACGGAGTAGTAGGTCGGGCCCGGCTGATAGTTTTTGCTGCGTTCGCTGTTGTACACCAGACCTGCGGCGAGAATATCGGCACGGTCATGGTCCAAATCATCAAACAGCTGGTTGATGTTCTGCCGCACGGTAACTTTCAGCTTCACGCCCAGATAGTCCGCAAACAGCTGTGCCAGTTCGTAATCAAGACCGATGGTTTTACCGTTGATATCGTCGTAAATAAGCGGGGAGGAGAGTGTACTGACGCGCAACTCCCCCCGCTCCTGAATGGCGGCGATACGGTTTTCGGCCTTGCCGAACCAGGGGATAGACGGCCAGAGGGCCACTGCCAGCAGCAACGTAACAATGCCGATGAGCAGATAATTAATCTTTAATTTTTTCAATTAGTTAATTCTCTGCGACGCCGGTTGCCTCAGTGTGCTGTAGTCATGTTAAGAGTAGAGTTTGCCATTGATTGAGCGGCATTTTGCGCAAAGTAGCGCCAGTTGGCAACCAATTAGAGAGACAGGTCACATCTATTGTTAAACATAAAGGTTGATTTTATTTCGACGCAAACGGTTTCGTCGGCGCTCAGGATTCTCTATAATGACGCCCGTTTTCCCCCCTTGCGCACACTGTAAGCGCCCCGGCGCTTCGAAGACGAGAGACTTATGATGGAAATTCTGCGTGGTTCGCCTGCACTGTCTGCCTTCCGTATTACCAAACTGCTGGCACGTTTTCAGGCGGCCGACCTTCCGGTAAGCAATATTTACGCTGAGTATGTCCATTTTGCTGACCTGAATGCCCCCCTGAATGCAGAGGAGCGCGTACAGCTGGAACGTCTGCTTAAATATGGCCCAAGCCTGAGCAGCCATACGCCGACCGGCAAATTAATCCTCGCCACGCCACGCCCTGGCACCATCTCCCCCTGGTCTTCCAAAGCAACAGACATCGCTCACAACTGCGGCCTGAACCAGATTAATCGTCTGGAGCGCGGTGTGGCGTACTACGTGGAAGCCTCTACCCTGAGCGACGCGCAGTGGCAGGCGGTTGCGGCTGAACTGCACGACCGCATGATGGAGAGCGTGTTTGACTCTCTGGATGATGCGCAGAAACTGTTCTCCCACCATCAGCCTGCGCCGGTACAGAGCGTGGATCTGCTGGGGCAGGGCCGTCAGGCGCTGATTGACGCAAACCTGCGTCTTGGTCTGGCACTCGCAGAGGATGAAATCGACTACCTTCAGGATGCATTCGTTAAGCTGAATCGCAACCCGAACGACATCGAACTGTATATGTTCGCGCAGGCCAACTCCGAGCACTGCCGCCACAAGATTTTCAACGCCGACTGGATTATCGACGGCGAACAGCAGCCGAAGTCGCTGTTCAAAATGATCAAAAACACCATGGAGCAAACCCCTGACCACGTGCTGTCTGCCTATAAAGACAACGCCGCGGTGATGGAAGGTTCCGAGGTGGGCCGCTTCTTCGCCGATCGCGAAGCAGGGCGCTATGACTTCCATCAGGAGCCCGCGCATATCCTGATGAAAGTGGAAACCCACAACCACCCGACGGCGATCTCCCCATGGCCGGGTGCGGCGACCGGCTCCGGCGGTGAAATCCGTGACGAAGGGGCGACCGGTCGCGGCGCGAAACCAAAAGCGGGTCTGGTCGGTTTCTCCGTCTCCAACCTGCGTATCCCGGGCTTTGAACAGCCGTGGGAAGAAGATTTCGGCAAGCCAGAGCGCATCGTGACCGCGCTGGATATCATGACCGAAGGCCCGCTGGGCGGCGCGGCGTTTAACAACGAATTTGGTCGTCCGGCGCTGAATGGTTACTTCCGTACCTATGAAGAGAAAGTGGACAGCCACAACGGCGAAGAGCTGCGCGGCTACCACAAACCGATCATGCTGGCGGGCGGGATCGGCAACATCCGTGCCGATCACGTGCAAAAAGGCGAGATCGTCGTCGGCGCGAAGCTGATCGTGCTGGGCGGCCCGGCGATGAACATCGGTCTGGGCGGCGGTGCGGCCTCTTCTATGGCCTCCGGCCAGTCTGATGCGGATCTCGATTTCGCCTCCGTGCAGCGTGACAACCCTGAGATGGAGCGTCGCTGCCAGGAAGTGATCGACCGCTGCTGGCAGCTGGGCGATGCTAACCCGATTCTCTTTATCCACGACGTGGGAGCGGGCGGCCTGTCCAACGCTATGCCTGAGCTGGTGAGCGACGGCGGCCGCGGTGGTCGTTTCAACCTGCGCGATATCCTGAGCGATGAGCCGGGTATGAGCCCGCTGGAAATCTGGTGTAACGAATCCCAGGAGCGCTACGTGCTGGCGGTTGCCGCCGATCAGCTGCCGCTGTTTGACGAGCTGTGCCGCCGCGAGCGCGCGCCGTATGCCGTCATCGGTGAAGCGACCGAAGAGCAGCACCTGACTCTGAGTGACACCCATTTCGACAACCAGCCAATCGATCTGCCGCTCGACGTTCTGCTCGGTAAAACGCCGAAGATGACCCGCGACGTAACCACCCGTAAAGCGGCGGGCAAAGCGCTGGATCGCCAGGGCATCACCGTGGCACAAGCGGTCAACCGCGTGCTGCACCTGCCTGCTGTGGCAGAGAAAACCTTCCTGGTGACCATCGGCGACCGCACCGTGACCGGTATGGTATCCCGCGATCAGATGGTTGGCCCGTGGCAGATCCCGGTCGCTAACTGCGCCGTGACCACCGCGAGCCTCGACAGCTACTACGGCGAAGCGATGGCGCTGGGCGAACGCACCCCAGTGGCGCTGCTGGACTTCGCCGCCTCTGCACGACTGGCGGTTGGTGAAGCGCTGACCAACATCGCGGCGACGCAGATTGGCGACATCAAACGTATCAAACTTTCCGCGAACTGGATGGCCGCCGCCGGTCACCCTGGTGAAGACGCCGGCCTGTATGAAGCCGTGAAAGCGGTGGGTGAGGAACTGTGTCCTGCGCTCGGCCTGACCATTCCGGTGGGTAAAGACTCCATGTCGATGAAAACCCGCTGGCAGGAAGGTAACGAGCAGCGCGAGATGACCTCTCCGCTGTCGCTGGTGATCACCGCGTTTGCGCGCGTGGAAGACGTACGTCATACCGTTACGCCGCAGCTTTCCACTGAAGATAACGCCCTGCTGTTGATTGACCTCGGCAAAGGCCATAACGCCCTGGGCGCCACCGCGCTGGCGCAGGTTTACCGCCAGCTCGGCGATAAGCCAGCCGACGTGCGCGACGTCGCCCAGCTGAAAGGCTTTTACGACGCAATTCAGGCGCTGGTGGCGCAGCGTAAGCTGCTGGCCTATCACGACCGTTCCGATGGTGGCCTGCTGGTGACGCTGGCAGAGATGGCCTTCACCGGTCACTGCGGCGTTGAAGCAAACATTGCTACGCTTGGCGAAGACCGCCTGGCGGCGCTGTTTAACGAAGAGCTTGGCGCGGTCATTCAGGTACGCGCCGCAGATCGCGACGCGGTAGAAGCGATTCTGGCGCAGCACGGTCTGGCAGACTGCGTACACTATCTCGGTAAAGCGGTGCAGGGCGACCGTTTCGTGATTGAAGCCGACGGCCACGCGGTGTTCAGCGAAAGCCGCACCACGCTGCGTATGTGGTGGGCGGAAACCACCTGGCAGATGCAGCGCCTGCGTGACAACCCGGAATGCGCCGATCAGGAACACAACGCGAAGGCGAACGACAACGATCCTGGCCTGAACGTGAAGCTCAGCTTCGACATAAACGAAGACATTGCCGCGCCGTACATTGCGACCGGTGCGCGTCCGAAAGTGGCCGTGCTGCGCGAGCAGGGCGTTAACTCCCACGTTGAGATGGCGGCGGCCTTCCACCGGGCGGGCTTTGACGCCATCGACGTCCACATGAGCGACCTGCTGGCCGGGCGTACCGGGCTGGATGATTTCCAGGCGCTGGTTGCCTGCGGAGGGTTCTCCTACGGTGACGTGCTGGGCGCGGGCGAAGGCTGGGCGAAGTCTATTCTGTTCAACAGCCGCGTGCGTGACGAGTTCGAAACCTTCTTCCATCGTCCGCAGACGCTGGCGCTGGGCGTGTGTAACGGCTGTCAGATGATGTCTAACCTGCGCGAGTTGATCCCGGGCAGCGAAGCCTGGCCGCGCTTTGTGCGTAACCAGTCTGACCGCTTCGAAGCGCGCTTCAGCCTGGTAGAAGTAACCCAAAGCCCGTCTCTGCTGTTGCAGGGAATGGTGGGTTCGCAGATGCCAATCGCGGTTTCGCACGGCGAAGGTCAGGTTGAAATGCGTGATGCGGCGCACCTGGCTCAGCTTGAAAGCAAAGGACTGGTAGCGCTGCGCTTTGTTGATAACTTCGGCAAGGTCACCGAAACCTATCCGGCTAACCCGAACGGTTCGGCAAATGGCATTACCGCGGTCACCAGCGAAAGCGGTCGGGTGACCATCATGATGCCGCACCCGGAGCGTGTCTTCCGCACCGTGAGCAACTCCTGGCACCCGGAAAACTGGGGCGAGGACAGCCCGTGGATGCGCATTTTCCGCAACGCGCGTAAACAACTGGGTTAAGTTTCAACGCCCTGACTGTAGGCCCGGTAAGCGCGAGCGCCACCGGGCTTTTTTGTACCTGTCGCAAAATTGCGACAATCCTCTGGATTGAGTGTCTCCAATAAGAGACATTTAACCTGTTGATTTATATATGTCAGGACGGGTTCCCGTTAAGGTGTTGCTTAATAGCGACACTTAGCCTGGAAATCATTCACCTGACAATCAATGCATTTTAATAATAAAACGATTATTAATCATAAGGATAGCATCAATTTTTGCAATCTGGCACGCGCGTTGCATAATAGTAACCAGTGGCTCATTCACCTTCTTATGTCAGCCCCTTCGGGACGTGCTACATAAACTTCGAATGACGCACAAAAAGGTGCCTGCCGTCCAACTACTGATTATTGCAATGCTTTATCAGGCCAGGGCGAAACGTCGAGTTAGGCACCGCCTTATTCCATGACAAAGCCGGGTTTTTACCCGGCTTTGTTGTATCTGAAGGGCAGACTCAGTTACGCTCTCCTCAAACCCGGATGATGAGAGTAATGTGTTGAAACGCTGGCCCGCTTTCCCTCGCTCCCTGCGACAGCTCGTTATGATGGCCTTCCTGCTGATCCTGCTACCTTTGCTGGTTCTGGCGTGGCAGGCATGGCAAAGCCTGAATGCGTTAAGTGCCCAGGCGGCCCTGACTAACCGCACGACGCTTATTGACGCAAGACGCAGTGAAGCCATGACCAACGCCGCGCTTGAGATGGAGCGTAGCTATCGTCAATACTGCGTGCTTGACGATCGCACGCTGGAAAAGGTGTACCAGAGTCAGCGCAAGCGCTATAGCGAAATGCTGGACGCCCACGCCGGCGTATTGCCTGACGACAAGCTGTATCAGGCGTTACGTCAGGATCTGAACGATCTTGCGCAGCTGCAGTGCCACAACAGTGGACCCGATGCCGCCGCCGCCGCGCGCCTGGAAGCCTTCGCCAACGCCAATACCGAGATGGTGCAGTCAACCCGCACGGTGATTTTCTCTCGCGGCCAGCAGCTTCAGCAGGAGATTGCCGAGCGCGGCCAGTTCTTCGGCTGGCAGGCGCTGGTGCTGTTCCTCGTGAGCCTCGGGCTGGTGCTGCTCTTTACCCGCATGATCATCGGCCCCGTAAAGGGGATCCAGCGGATGATTAACCGCCTGGGGGAGGGCAAATCTCTCGGGGATACGGTTGTTTTTAAAGGCCCGCGCGAGCTGCGCTCGGTCGGTCAGCGCATCATCTGGCTTTCTGAACGCCTGGCGTGGCTGGAATCGCAGCGTCACCAGTTCCTGCGCCATATCTCACACGAACTCAAAACACCGCTGGCCAGTATGCGTGAAGGCACGGAGCTGCTGGCAGATGAAGTAGCGGGGCCGTTATCCCCTGAGCAAAAAGAGATCGTGGCGATTCTGGATGCCAGTAGCCGCAATTTACAAAAACTTATTGAACAACTGCTGGACTATAACCGCAAGCTGGCGGATGGTGCTGTGGTGCTTGAAAGCGTTGAGATTGAACCGCTGGTGGACATGGTGATCTCCGCCCATAGCCTGCCAGCAAGAGCTAAAATGATGCATACCCAGGTGGATCTCAATGCGCCATCCTGTCTGGCAGAGCCGATGCTCTTAATGAGCGTACTGGATAATCTTTATTCCAATGCGGTGCACTATGGTACTGAATCCGGTACCATTTATATCAGAAGCAATAACAACGGTTCGCGGGTATTTATTGACGTAGCGAATACGGGAAGCCCGATTCCGGATGATGAAAAAACGATGATCTTTGAGCCCTTCTTCCAGGGGAGTCATCAGCGAAAAGGTGCGGTAAAAGGAAGTGGTCTGGGGCTGAGTATTGCCCGCGACTGCATACGACGCATGCAGGGTGAGCTTAACATCGTGAGTGATGAACGCGCCGATGTCTGTTTTCGTATCGAACTGCCTCTTGAGCCGGAAAAATCAATGAAATGAATAACAACCTGGTGAGTATGTCACACGTCTTTTACCGCGCACTGCGCGCGGTGTTTTCCAGCAAAAATGTGCGCCTCAGCCTGCCCTGCTTACTGCTGGCCGGCTGTGTAACCCATGCACCAAAAAGTGCGATTAGCCACAAACAGGAAGATAAATGGCCGCAAAAACAGCTGGCCGATTTCCTTTCAACACGTTGCGATGATATCTGGAGCCTGTCGGGGCGTGATGTTGAATCCAATCCGCTGTTCTGGCTGCGCGGAATAGACTGCGCCCAGCGACTGGCGCCCGCCGAGGCCCGTGCCCAGGCGGCGATGCTGATGGACGATACCTGGCAGGACGCGTTTAAACGCGGGATCGTGATGGCGGATGCCAGAATCACGCCTGTCGAACGCCGCGCCAACGTGACGCGGCTGGATACTTACGTGATCAATATTCCCCCCCAGGTGCGCCCGGTTTATCAGCTCTGGCGGGACGGACAAACCCTGCAATTACAGCTGTCCGAAGAGCGTTTCCGCTACAGCAAATTGCAGCAGTCAAGCGACAGCGAGCTTGATGCGCTTCGCCAGCAGCAGGAGTCGCTGCGCGAGCAGCTGGAAACCACCACCCGCAAGCTCGAAAATCTGACCGATATCGAAAGACAGCTCTCGACGCGTAAGCCGGCAGGCAGCTATCTGCCCGATGGGTCGAAAGGCAACTCTGCCACGACGCCAGACAGTGAGACGCCGAAACAAGAGGATGTGAAGCCATGACAAGCCGTAAACCTGCCCATCTGTTACTGGTGGATGACGATCCCGGGCTGTTAAAGCTGCTGGGGATGCGTCTGGTCAGCGAAGGCTACAGCGTGGTCACCGCTGAAAGCGGGCAGGAGGGGCTGAAAGTGCTCAGCCGCGAGAAAATCGATCTGGTGATCAGCGATTTGCGCATGGATGAAATGGATGGCCTGCAACTGTTCACGGAGATCCAGAAGCAGCAGCCCGGGATGCCGGTGATTATCCTCACCGCTCACGGATCTATTCCTGATGCGGTGGCCGCGACGCAGCAGGGGGTATTCAGCTTCCTCACCAAACCGGTGGATAAAGACGCCCTCTATAAAGCGATCGACAGCGCTCTTGAGCACGCGGCGCCATCCGGCGACGACGGCTGGCGTGAATCCATCGTGACGCGTAGCCCTGTGATGCTGCGCCTGCTGGAACAGGCGCGGATGGTGGCGCAATCCGACGTTAGCGTGCTGATCAACGGCCAGAGCGGGACCGGGAAAGAGATCCTGGCCCAGGCGATCCACAACGCCAGCCCACGCAGTAAAAATGCCTTTATTGCCATCAACTGTGGCGCGCTGCCGGAACAACTGCTTGAGTCTGAGCTCTTCGGCCATGCCCGCGGCGCCTTTACCGGCGCGGTGAGCAGCCGTGAAGGGCTGTTCCAGGCGGCAGAGGGGGGCACGCTGTTCCTTGATGAAATTGGCGATATGCCCGCGCCGTTGCAGGTCAAACTGCTGCGCGTGTTGCAGGAGCGGAAAGTGCGTCCGCTTGGCAGCAACCGCGATATCGATATCAACGTGCGCATTATTTCCGCTACCCATCGCGATTTACCCAAGGTGATGGCGCGCAACGAGTTCCGCGAAGATCTCTACTATCGACTGAATGTCGTCAACCTGAAAATCCCGGCGCTGGCCGAGCGTGCGGAAGATATCCCGCTGCTGGCAAATCACCTTTTGCGCCAGGCCGCTGACCGCCACAAACCATTCGTGCGCGCGTTCTCCACCGATGCGATGAAACGCCTGATGACAGCAAGCTGGCCGGGCAACGTACGCCAGCTGGTGAACGTGATTGAGCAGTGCGTGGCGCTGACGTCATCGCCGGTGATCAGCGATGCGCTGGTGGAGCAGGCGCTCGAGGGGGAAAACACGGCCTTACCGACGTTTGCGGAAGCGCGAAACCAGTTCGAGCTGAACTATCTGCGCAAGCTGCTGCAAATCACCAAAGGCAACGTAACCCATGCGGCGCGCATGGCCGGGCGTAACCGTACCGAGTTTTATAAATTGCTCTCACGCCACGAGCTGGAAGCGAACGATTTTAAAGAGTAATACCGCAAAATTCGCCTGAATATGATACTGTGAGCAACCGATTACGAGGCTGCTTACTGGCAAGAGTTTAAGGACCCACCATGAAAAAGATTGATGCGATTATTAAACCTTTCAAACTGGATGATGTACGTGAAGCGCTGGCAGAAGTAGGCATCACCGGGATGACCGTAACTGAAGTGAAAGGTTTTGGTCGTCAGAAGGGCCACACCGAGCTATACCGTGGCGCAGAGTACATGGTGGACTTTCTGCCGAAAGTGAAAATCGAGATCGTGGTAAGCGATGATATCGTCGATACCTGTGTGGATACCATCATCCGCACGGCGCAGACCGGTAAAATTGGCGACGGGAAAATCTTCGTCTTTGACGTGGCGCGCGTGATCCGTATCCGTACCGGCGAAGAAGACGACGCGGCGATTTAAAAAAGATTTGGTAGGCCGGGTAAGGCGCAGCTGCCACCCGGCGAAAAAAAAAGCCCCTCGTTGAGGGGCTTTTTGCATTACAGCACTTTATGCGGGCCGAAACATTCGTAATGAATGTTGTCTTTATTCACGCCCAGGTCGACCAGCTGCTTCGCGGCATACTGCATAAACGCTACCGGCCCACAAACGTAGAACTGCATCCCCGGTGCGCTGAACGCCCCTTCATGCTGCCCTAAATTCATCAGGCCTTCGCTGTCGAAACGAGCCGCTGCGCGGTCGGCTTCCGTGGGTGAACGATACCAGGTATGCGCGGTAAAGTGTGGCAGACCCGCTCCCAGCGCTTTCACTTCGTCCGCAAAGGCGTGAACATCACCGTTCTCCGCCGCGTGGAACCAGTTAACCTGCGCGCTGTGGTTTGCTTTCGCCAGCGTATCCAGCATCGCCAGCATTGGCGTCTGACCCACGCCTGCGGAGATCAGCGTCACCGGGGTATTCGTTTCAACGGCCATAAAGAAATCGCCCGCCGGTGCCGCCAGATGGACCACGTCGCCCACGCTGGCTTCGTTATGGAGCCAGTTGGATACCTGACCACCTTCCTCACGTTTAACCGCAATGCGATAGCCTTTGCCGTCTGGCTTGCGGGTCAGGGAGTACTGGCGAATCTCCTGATGCGGGAAGCCTTCAGGCTTCAGCCAGACGCCCAGATACTGGCCCGGCTGGTAATCGGCAACTGGCTGACCGTCAACTGGCTCAAACTCAAAGCTGGTGATCAGTGCGCTGCGCGGGGTTTTCTCAACGATGCGGAAGGCGCGCGTGCCTTCCCAGCCGCCATTCTTGCTGGCGTTTTCGCTGTAGATCTGTGCTTCACGGTTGATGAATACGTTTGCAAGTACGCCATAGGCCTTCCCCCAGGCATCCAGTACTTCCTGGCCCGGGCTGAACATTTCGTCCAGGGTCGCCAGCAGGTGACTGCCGACGATGTTGTACTGCTCAGGTTTGATCTGGAAGCTGGTGTGCTTCTGCGCGATTTTTTCCACCGCAGGCAGCAGAGCCGGCAGGTTTTCGATGTTGCTGGCATAGGCGGCAATAGCGTTAAACAGCGCTTCGCGCTGATCGCCGTTACGCTGGTTGCTCATGTTGAAAATCTCTTTGAGCTCCGGGTTATGCGCGAACATGCGATCGTAGAAATGGGCGGTCAGTTTAGGACCCGTTTCAACCAGCAGGGGAATTGTGGCTTTCACGGTAGCGATGGTTTGGGCGTCGAGCATAGCAGCTTCCTTCTGATGTTACTTTAATGATGTATTTTAGATGCATCTTATAAAAATACCCCTGCAATGTAAATGGTTCTTTGCATCGTGAAAAATATGCATCACAAAGCTGAAAAGAAATCCGTTGAAAATGGTGAGAGCTTTATTGCTCAAACCCTTGCGTGGCGTGGAGGTAAACGTTTGCGTAAAATCGTTTGTCAAGACCTGTTATCGCAGAACTATTCAGTTATACTGTTGCCCGTCGTCCAACAGGACTGCCTTTTCAGGCCAAAAATTTACTTGTTAGCTGAGTCAGGAGATGCGGATGTTAAAGCGTGAAATGAACATTGCCGATTATGATGCCGAACTGTGGCAGGCTATGGAGCAGGAAAAAGTACGTCAGGAAGAGCACATCGAACTGATCGCCTCCGAAAACTACACCAGCCCGCGCGTGATGCAGGCGCAGGGTTCTCAGCTGACCAACAAATATGCTGAAGGTTATCCGGGCAAGCGCTACTACGGCGGTTGCGAATACGTTGATATCGTTGAGCAGCTGGCTATTGACCGTGCGAAAGAACTCTTTGGCGCTGACTACGCGAACGTCCAGCCGCACTCTGGCTCTCAGGCTAACTTCGCTGTTTATACCGCGCTGTTGCAGCCGGGCGATACCGTTCTGGGTATGAACCTGGCGCAGGGCGGCCACCTGACTCACGGCTCCCCGGTTAACTTCTCTGGCAAACTGTACAACATCATCCCTTACGGTATTGATGAGTCCGGTAAAATTGACTACGAAGACATGGCGAAGCAGGCCAAAGAGCACAAGCCGAAGATGATCATCGGTGGCTTCTCTGCTTACTCCGGCATCGTTGACTGGGCAAAAATGCGTGAAATCGCTGACAGCATCGGCGCGTACCTGTTCGTCGACATGGCGCACGTTGCCGGTCTGATTGCCGCTGGCGTTTACCCGAACCCGGTTCCACATGCGCACGTTGTGACCACCACCACCCACAAAACCCTGGCGGGTCCACGCGGTGGGCTGATCCTGGCGAAAGGCGGTGACGAAGAGCTGTACAAAAAGCTGAACTCCGCCGTATTCCCAAGCGCCCAGGGCGGCCCGCTGATGCACGTTATCGCCGCGAAAGCCGTCGCGCTGAAAGAAGCGATGGAGCCAGAGTTCAAGGTTTATCAGCAGCAGGTTGCTAAAAACGCCAAAGCGATGGTGGAAGTGTTCCTGAATCGTGGCTACAAAGTGGTCTCTGGCGGGACTGAAAACCACCTGTTCCTGCTGGACCTGGTTGATAAGAACCTGACCGGTAAAGAAGCTGACGCAGCCCTCGGCCGCGCCAACATCACCGTGAACAAAAACAGCGTGCCAAACGATCCGAAGAGCCCGTTCGTGACCTCCGGTATCCGTATCGGTTCTCCGGCCGTAACTCGTCGTGGCTTTAAAGAAGCGGAAGTAAAAGAGCTGGCGGGCTGGATGTGTGACGTTCTGGACAACATCAATGACGACGCGGTTATCGAGCGCGTTAAAGGTAAAGTGCTGGACATCTGCGCACGCTTCCCGGTGTACGCATAATTCTCTGCGTTGCAGAACTGAAAAAGGCCGCTCATGCGGCCTTTTTTTATGGGCTAACGTCGATCGAGGGAGATGGCCCCCGGCCCGGTAATCGCCAGCAAAATAAATGCGCCAGCGATACTCACATTTTTGTAGAAGTTAATCATATTTGGCAGGACCGCATCGCCCGTCATATCCCAGTAGTGGTGACCAATCACCGCCGTTCCCAGCGTATAGAAGACAAAGATCACCGCGAGAGGGCGGGTGAAAAAGCCCAGCACGATTAGAATCGCGGCGGGGACTTCCATCACCACCGCAATAATCGCGGCCAGCATGGGCATGGGGGCGCCGAGCGACGTCATATACTGAACGGTGCCGCTAAACCCCGTCAGCTTGGGATAACCGAAAATAATAAACAGGACCACGATAGCAATGCGGGCAATTAAAAGCAGGAGAGAACGAGAGGAGCCGAAATCGAAATAACGTAAGCTGTTCATGGCAAACGACCTCTTCAGGCGATGTCTTATAAACGTAATACAGTTTTACCGCTCTCGCCATACGCTGTCCGGCTGGTGATGATGTTAATTTTTAGTTAATTTATAGCGCGCTAACGACTTGCTAAAGTCAGGGATTAACGCCAGACTATCGCCTCCATTTCGGGAGGGATTCATGGTCTTGCATTCCACGCGCTGGCTGGCGCTCAGCTATTTCACCTATTTCTTTAGTTACGGTATTTTTCTGCCTTTCTGGAGCGTCTGGCTCAAGGGAATTGGTCTGACGCCTGAGACCATTGGCATCCTGTTGGGCGCGGGGCTGGTGGCACGTTTCCTGGGTAGTCTGCTGATTGCGCCCCGCGTCAGCGATCCCTCCTTACTGATTAAAGCGGTGCGAATTCTGGCCCTGCTGACGCTGGTCTTTGCCGCCTGCTTCTGGGTTAGCCACCAGTTTGCCTGGCTGATGGTGGTAATGGTTGGCTTTAATCTGTTCTTCTCCCCGCTGGTGCCGCTGACGGATGCCCTGGCGAACACCTGGCAAAAGCAGATCACCATGGACTATGGCCGCGTGCGCCTGTGGGGATCGATTGCCTTCGTGATCGGCTCTGCGCTGGTCGGGAAACTGGTCAGCCTCTATGACTATCGTGCCATTCTGGCGCTGCTAACGCTCGGCATCGCCTCAATGCTGCTCGGTATGTTGCTGCGTCCGTCGGTGATGCCGCAGGGCGAAAGCCGCCATCAGGAGAGCGCCGGCTGGCCCGCCTGGCGCTCGCTGGTGGCGCAAAGCTGGCGTTTCCTGGCCTGCGTCTGTCTGCTTCAGGGGGCGCATGCGGCCTATTATGGCTTCAGCGCCATCTACTGGCAGGGGGCGGGTTACTCGGCTTCTGCGGTAGGCTACCTGTGGTCGCTCGGCGTGGTGGCGGAGGTTATTATCTTCGCGCTGAGCCAAAAACTGTTCCGTCGTTTCGGGGCGCGTGACCTGCTGCTGCTTTCCGCCGTGTGCGGCGTGGCGCGCTGGGGCATCATGGGCTGGACGACGGAGCTGCCGTGGCTGATTGTGGCGCAAATTCTGCACTGCGGAACCTTCACCGTCTGCCATCTGGCGGCGATGCGCTACATCGCGGCGCGAGAGGGTGGGGACGTTATTCGTCTTCAGGCGGTCTATTCAGCGGTGGCGATGGGCGGCAGTATTGCGGTGATGACCGTATTTGCCGGTTTCCTCTATCAGCACCTGGGGCACGGTGTGTTCTGGGTGATGGCGCTGGTCGCTTTACCGGCCATCGTTATTCGCCCTAAGGTCGCTGCTCGCACGTAACTACGATTCGAGCATTACGCGAATGTGTTCCTGCTGCTGCGTGTTCAGGGTCTCAACGGCATGAATGAGCGGCGGCGAGAACAGCGGCAGGGCGGTTGGATAAGGCGTAATAACCAGCGCCGCCTCGCGGGGCGCGCCCTCCTTCTTAAACGCCTCCAGGCTAAGATAACGAATATTGAGCGGCAGCAGCGTCAGCTCGCGAAGCTGCTGCTCAATTAACTCTTCACAGGCTTTATTTTCCCCCGTTAACAGGACCACCTGTTTTTCATGCAGATCGGTCTCCTGCATCAGCCAGGCACCAAAAATCACCGCCACCAGAGCCATCTCTTCACCGGAGAATCGCAGACCAAATTCGGCTTCCAGCTCAAACAGCGCCTCTTTAGTGGTGCGCAGCAGCCGGGGGTATAAACGGTGGATCTCTTCCGGCAGACTGTTGTCGATGCCGATGTCAAACAAGGAGCGGTCTAGCGCCTGAGCCAGATGGATATAAAGCTGATCGGTCAGACCTTGCTCATCGCTGAAGTTCATCCCGGTTTGTGCCCGGAAGCGGGCAATCATACGCACGATGGCGCGACGCAGGCGCTGATCCTGCTGGTGTTTATCCATCACCGGGTCGGGTGTGCGAAGCATCATAAACAGCAGCGCCAGGAACAGCTGTTCATCGCTGTGCGTTCCCTGCGGGACGCGCCGTTTCCAGTGGCGGACAATTTCCTGCGCCGTAAAGTATTCCCCTCGGGACTGCGTCCAGCTGCGCTGAACGGGCGAAAACTCCGGCGTATTGCCCAGATGATGCTGAATCAGACAATATTGCAGATAGAGCTGTAAAAATTGTACGTCGCGGGACTCAAACTGGCGCTGAAGCTTGCGCGCACAAAAGTTGATAAGCGCCCGAAGGTTCGCATCGTCATAAAGCGGGCGGGCAATGCCGTGCTGTTTGAGCGCGGTTTTTAAGGCAGGAGTAAACTGTTGGGCGACAAAATGTGGACACAGCCGAAGCGCCCTGCGCAGCCAGTGCAGCAGGCACAAACGTTGATTCAGGGCGGTACCCTCAATTCGGTAGCAGCCATCATGGTGCGTGACGATATCAAGCCGATGATAGCGCTGGATTTCATCGCGCGTCTCGGCTATATCTTGCCGTGCCATGACGTCGTCCACGCCGTTGGCAGCGATTATGCTCTGTGCGGTGATGGCAGCATCGGGCAGGTAAAGCATCAAAAGCACCTGGCAGCGGCGCTGCGAACTGGAAAGCACAGATGGAATTTCAAGCGTCGTCATCATCTGTCGGGTATCCAGTGTGAATGTTTGATAAGAATAGCTAAAGGATGGGCGCTGAAAAGCGCACCGGCAGGCCTTTCACTCAGGATTGCTGGCGAACATCACAGAATTTTTGACGTGAGGAACAGATGCAAATAGTTAAACAAAGCGCGGTAGCGTTATTTTTGGCGGTTTTCACTTTCGCCGCCGGCGCACATCCTCACAGTTTTATCAGCCTGAAAACCGAACTGGTTACGGACGGCACGCAGCTCAGTGGCCTGAAGATGCACTGGACGATGGATGAAATCACCTCCGCCGACCTGCTGTACGATGCCGGAAACGCAAAGCCCGGCGATGAGATCTGGAAAAAGCTGGCGGCGGAGGTGATGGCCAACGTGCTGGGTCAGCACTACTTCACCGAGTTCTGGCACAACGGACAAAAGGTGAAATTTCTTAACCGTCCCACGGAGTACGGCATGACCCGCGAAGGTCATCAGGCGGTGCTTACGTTCGTGCTTCCGCTGGCGCATCCTCAGCCGCTGGCCGGGCAAACGTACCGCTTTTCCACTTTTGACCCTACCTACTATGTCGATATGCGCTATGACAAAGACAGCGACGTACGGCTGCCGGACGCGCTGCAAAAAAGCTGCAAAATTGGCGTGCACACCCCTAAACCCAGCGAAGAGACGCTGAACTTTGCGATCTCGCTGGATAAAGCAGATGCCCCGCCTGAGGACATGGAGCTGGGTAAACAGTTCGCGCAGGAGGTGACGTTACAATGTCAGTGATCTCCTCTCCCGTCAGTAAGCCGCGTCGCTGGCTGCACCTCTGGCCTCTGGCGCTCTTTTTGTTGTTAGCGGTTGGCGGCGCGCTCTGGCTGTGGCAGGCATGGCCGCAGGTGATGGTGAAAAGCGTCCTCTGGCAGCGGGAAGTTAATCAGCAGATGAGCGTGCTGCTGAAAGCCGTGGCGGAAAATCCGACCAAAGCGGGCGGCGCTCTTCTGGCGTTCAGCTTTATCTATGGCGTGCTGCATGCCCTGGGGCCGGGGCACGGCAAAATTGTCATCACGACCTGGCTTGCCACGCATCCGTCGAAGCTGAAATCGAGTATCGGCCTGACGCTGGCTTCTTCTTTACTTCAGGGCGGTGTGGCGATTGCGCTGGTCGTGGTCGTCCTCTCGCTGCTACAGCTGCCGGCTCGCCAGCTGCATATGAGCAGCTTCTGGCTGGAGAAGGGGAGTTACGCGCTGGTAGGCGTGCTGGGGTTGATCCTCTGCTGGCGGGCGCTGAAAAAATTGCGCGCGTTGCTGCAAAAACCAAAATTCAAAGCCTTTACGCCGCATCACGTTCACCATGAAAACTGCGGGTGCGGGCATCAGCATCTGCCGACGCAGGAACAATTACAGAATGGTGACGACTGGCGTGCGCGTCTGATGATTGTGCTCTCAATGGGGATGCGTCCGTGCTCGGGCGCAATCATGGTGCTGTTGTTCAGCAAAGTGACAGGCGTATTTGGCTGGGGCATGCTCTCGGCGCTGGCGATGGCGGCGGGAACGTCTCTGACGATCTCTTCGTTAGCCTTGCTGGTGCACAGCTTCCGTCAGCTGGCGGTAAAACTCAGCGGCAATAAAACGCCGGTATTGTGGCGACAGGTTGGCTGGACGACGCTTGCGTTGGCGGGCGGGGTGATTCTGCTGGTGGCTGCGGTCACGATGTGGATGAGCGCGGTGCCGGTGGGAAGGGGGTTGCGGCCTTTCTAGCCGTATCTGAGGCGTGTTGTAGGCCCGGTAAGCGTAGCGCCACCGGGCTTAACAGACTGAATTAACGCTTCAGCGCATCGCTCAGTTCATCACGCATGTTTGCCAGCATGGCTTTAACAACGCGCGGGTTACCTGCAACGATGTTGCCGGTAGACATATAGTTATGGCCGCCGGTGAAGTCGCAAACAATCGCGCCAGCTTCACGTGCGATCAGCTCGCCCGCCGCGAAGTCCCACGGCTTCAGTGACAGCTCAAAGTAACCGTCAACGCGGCCGGTCGCCACGTAGGCCAGATCCAGTGCAGCAGAGCCAGTGCGACGGAAGTCCGCGCATTCGGTGAACAGCTTGCCCAGGATATTCATATAGGTGGTTGCGTGCTGCTTCGCCTTGAACGGGAAGCCAGTCGCCAGAATCGTGCCGTCCAGATCGCGTGCATTGCTGCAACGCAGACGGTAGCCGTTCAGCTGCGCGCCCTGACCGCGGGTTGCGGTGAACAGTTCGTTACGCATTGGATCGTAAACAACGGCGACTTCAGTACGGCCTTTGATGCGTACTGCGATAGACACAGAGAAGTGTGGCAGGCGTTTAACGAAGTTGGTGGTGCCATCCAGTGGATCGATAACCCATTGAACATCCTGATCGGTACCTTCATGTTCACCGCTTTCTTCGGTGATGATGGTGTGCTGCGGGTAAGATTTGCGGATCGTTTCGATAATAATCGCTTCTGCGGCTTTATCGACGTTCGTCACGAAATCATTGCTGCCTTTCTGGCTGGTTTCTACGGAGTCTGGGGTTTCGTAGTGTTTGGCAATTACATTACCCGCCTTGCGCGCTGCGCGCACGGCGATGGTCAGCATCGGATGCATCGGTCTCTCTCACTGGATGTTAAAGAACAGGAAAATCGGCGCAGAGTATAGCAGCGGGATCGGATTATGTCTCTCGTTTATGATAATATGCCCGAATATTCTTCAGACACTGAATCCAGACATCTAAAAATTATGCTGCAAAACATTCGAATCGTGCTGGTCGAAACATCGCACACCGGCAACATGGGCTCTGTGGCCCGCGCTATGAAAACCATGGGCTTAACGAACCTGTGGCTGGTTAATCCGCTGGTGAAACCAGACTCTCAGGCTATTGCTCTGGCGGCCGGCGCCAGCGACGTGATCGGGAATGCGCAGATCGTGGACACCCTGGACGAAGCCCTGGCCGGTTGCAGTCTGGTGGTGGGGACCAGCGCGCGCTCCCGTACGCTGCCCTGGCCGATGCTGGACCCGCGCGAATGCGGCCTGAAAAGTATCTCAGAAGCGGAACAGGCGCCGGTTGCGCTGGTGTTTGGTCGTGAACGCGTTGGCCTGACCAACGAGGAACTACAGAAGTGTCACTACCACGTGGCGATTGCCGCCAATCCGGAATACAGCTCGCTGAACCTGGCGATGGCGGTGCAGGTCATTGCCTACGAAGTGCGCATGGCATGGCTGGCGACGCAGGAGAAACCGGTCGAACCTAAAGAAGAGACGGCCTACCCGCTGGTGGACGATCTGGAGCGCTTCTACGGTCATCTGGAGCAGACGCTGCTCTCAACCGGCTTTATCCGTGAAGGCCACCCGGGTCAGGTGATGAACAAGCTGCGCCGTATGTTCACCCGCGCCCGCCCGGAAAGCCAGGAGCTGAACATTCTGCGCGGGATTCTGGCGTCGATTGAGCAGAAGAACAAAGCGTAGTGTCGATTTCCCCCTCTCCCCGTGGGAGAGGGCTGGGGTGAGGGCATCAGGCCGCACCTATATTATGAAGGCACAGAAGGTTAAATACCTGACTAAAACAGTCAAGTAAATAGTTGACCAATTTAGTCAGGAATGTCAGACTTGGCCCTGCTATGCAATACCCCCATTTTACAATAAAAAACCCCGGGCAGGGGCGAGTTTGAGGTTAAGTAAGACATGAGACTGACATCTAAAGGGCGTTATGCCGTGACCGCGATGCTGGACGTTGCGCTCAACTCCGAAGCGGGCCCGGTTCCGTTGGCTGATATTTCTGAACGACAAGGGATCTCCCTCTCTTACCTGGAACAGCTGTTCTCCAGACTGCGTAAAAATGGACTGGTGTCCAGCGTTCGTGGCCCGGGCGGCGGTTATCTGCTGGGTAAAGACGCGGGCAGTATTGCGGTTGGCGAAGTGATTAGCGCGGTTGACGAATCCGTTGACGCGACCCGTTGCCAGGGTAAAGGCGGCTGTCAGGGCGGCGATAAATGCCTGACCCACGCGCTGTGGCGCGATCTGAGCGACCGTCTGACCGGCTTCCTGAACAACATCACCCTCGGTGAGCTGGTGAATAACCAGGAAGTTCTGGATGTCTCTGGTCGTCAGCATAGTCAGGATTCACAGCGCAGCACCCGCACGCAGGACGCCATCGACGTTAAACTGCGCGCGTAATTAAAAAGATAAGTATTCAGAATCAGGCCGGGGTGGTCACACCCCGCGTACTCGGTCGTACATCCAGCCGGTTGCCTGATTCCTTGCATTGAAGCGATGTACGGAGTTTATAGAGCAATGAAATTACCGATTTATCTCGATTACTCCGCAACCACGCCGGTGGACCCGCGTGTTGCCGAGAAAATGATGCAGTGTCTGACCTTGGACGGAAACTTTGGTAACCCAGCTTCCCGTTCACACCGTTTTGGCTGGCATGCTGAAGAGGCGGTTGATATCGCCCGTAATCAGATTGCTGACCTGGTCGGTGCCGACCCGCGTGAAATTGTTTTCACCTCCGGTGCGACCGAATCCGACAACCTGGCGATTAAGGGTGCAGCCAACTTTTATCAGAAAAAAGGCAAGCACATCATCACCAGCAAAACCGAACACAAAGCCGTGCTGGACACCTGCCGTCAGCTGGAGCGTGAAGGGTTCGAAGTCACCTATCTGGCGCCACAGAGCAACGGCATTATCGATCTGAAAGAGCTCGAAGCGGCGATGCGTGATGACACCATTCTGGTCTCCATCATGCACGTCAACAACGAAATCGGCGTGGTACAAGACATCGCGACCATCGGCGAAATGTGCCGCGCGCGCGGTATCATCTACCACGTGGACGCGACCCAGAGCGTGGGCAAACTGCCTATCGACCTGAGCCAGCTGAAAGTGGACCTGATGTCCTTCTCCGGTCACAAAATCTATGGTCCGAAAGGTATCGGCGCGCTGTACGTTCGTCGTAAGCCACGTATTCGCATCGAAGCACAGATGCACGGCGGCGGTCACGAGCGCGGCATGCGTTCCGGTACGCTGCCTGTTCACCAGATCGTGGGCATGGGCGAAGCCTACCGCATTGCAAAAGAAGAGATGGAAACCGAGATGGCACGCCTGCGCACGCTGCGTAACCGTCTGTGGGACGGCGTGAAAGATATGGAAGAAGTGTATCTGAACGGCGATCTCGAGCAGGGCGCGCCGAACATCCTCAACGTCAGCTTCAACTATGTTGAAGGCGAGTCGCTGATCATGGCGCTGAAAGACCTGGCCGTTTCTTCCGGCTCTGCCTGTACCTCTGCAAGCCTGGAGCCATCCTACGTGCTGCGCGCGCTGGGTATGACTGACGAGCTGGCACACAGCTCTATCCGTTTCTCTTTAGGTCGTTTTACTACCGAAGAAGAGATTGACTACACCATCAAGCTGGTTCGTAACTCCATCGGCCGTCTGCGCGACCTTTCTCCACTGTGGGAAATGTTCAAGCAGGGCGTGGATCTGAACAGCATTGAATGGTCACATCACTAATCGGTACATAAGGAGAATTCAATCATGGCATACAGCGAAAAAGTCATCGATCATTACGAAAACCCGCGCAACGTTGGCTCTTTTGACAACAGCGACGAATCTGTTGGTAGCGGCATGGTCGGTGCACCAGCATGTGGCGACGTGATGAAGTTGCAGATCAAAGTCAACAATGAAGGTATCATTGAAGACGCGCGCTTCAAGACCTACGGCTGCGGTTCTGCTATCGCGTCCAGCTCCCTGGTCACCGAATGGGTGAAGGGCAAGTCTCTGGACGAAGCACAGGCAATCAAGAACACGGATATTGCTGAAGAACTCGAACTGCCGCCGGTGAAAATTCACTGCTCAATTCTGGCAGAAGACGCGATCAAAGCCGCCATTGCGGATTACAAAAGCAAACGTGAAGCAAAATAATTGAGGTTTGAGTATGTCGATTACCCTTAGCGACAGCGCTGCCGCGCGAGTAAGCTCTTTTCTGGCGAACCGTGGTAAAGGCTTTGGCCTGCGACTGGGCGTACGTACCTCCGGCTGTTCTGGTATGGCTTACGTACTGGAGTTTGTTGACGAACCGGCGTCTGATGACACCGTGTTTGAAGACAAGGGCGTGAAGGTGGTGGTCGATGGCAAAAGCCTGCAATTCCTCAACGGCACTCAGCTGGACTTCGTAAAAGAAGGCCTGAACGAAGGGTTCAAATTCACGAACCCGAACGTCAAAGATGAGTGTGGTTGCGGCGAAAGCTTCCACGTTTAACCGCGCGTCATCCGAAACCCCACCGTGGCTTTGCTACGCGTGGGGTTTGTTCTGACAGGCTACCCCTGAGATTGTTATGGATTACTTCACTCTCTTCGGACTACCCGCTCAATACCCGATCGATCTCCAGGCGCTGACGGTCCGTTTTCAGGATCTCCAGCGTCAGTACCATCCGGATAAATTCGCCAGCGGGACGCAGGCAGAGCAACTGGCTGCGGTATCACACTCCGCCACCATCAACCAGGCCTGGCAAACGCTGCGTCATCCGCTGGCGCGTGCAGAATATCTGCTCTCGCTTCACGGTTTCGATCTGGCGAGCGAACAGCATACCGTGCGCGACACCGCCTTTCTGATGGAACAACTGGAGCTGCGCGAAGAGCTGGATGAAATTGAACAGGCTAAAGACGAAGCGCGCCTGGAAAGCTTTATCACGCGCGTAAAAGGTATGTTCGATACCCGCCATCAGCAGATGGTGGAGCAACTGAACAACGAGACCTGGGACGTGGCGGCAGACACTGTGCGCAAACTCCGTTTTCTCGATAAACTGCTAAGCAGTGCTGAACAACTCGAAGAAAAGCTGCTCGATTTTTAATTTCGGAAGCAATTATGGCCTTATTACAAATTAGTGAGCCTGGCTTAAGTGCCGCACCGCACCAGCGTCGTCTGGCGGTCGGTATTGACCTGGGCACCACCAATTCCCTCGTGGCGACCGTGCGCAGCGGCCAGGCGGAAACGCTGGCTGACGAGCAGGGGCGCCATCTGCTGCCTTCTGTAGTCCACTACCAGCAGCAGGGTCACGCGGTCGGGGTTGATGCCCGCGCTAACGCCGCGCGCGATCCGGCCAATACCATCAGCTCGGTTAAGCGCATGATGGGCCGCTCGCTGGCTGATATCCAGACCCGTTACCCGCATCTGCCGTATCAGCTACAGGCCAGCGAAAACGGCCTGCCGATGATCGCGACGTCAGCCGGTTTGCTGAACCCGATTCGCGTTTCTGCTGACATCCTTAAAGCGCTGGCGGCACGCGCCACGGCGACGCTCGGCGGCGATCTGGACGGCGTGGTGATCACCGTTCCGGCCTATTTCGACGATGCACAGCGTCAGGGCACCAAAGACGCCGCGCGTCTGGCGGGCCTGCACGTGCTGCGTCTGCTGAACGAACCGACGGCGGCGGCGATTGCCTACGGCCTCGACTCCGGTCAGGAGGGGGTGATCGCGGTTTACGATCTCGGCGGCGGGACGTTCGATATCTCAATCCTGCGCCTGAGCCGCGGCGTGTTCGAAGTGCTGGCGACCGGCGGGGATTCCGCGCTCGGCGGCGATGACTTCGACCATCTGCTGGCAGATTACATCCGCGAGCAGGCGGGCATCAGCGATCGCAGCGATGCGCGCGTTCAGCGCGAACTGCTGGATGCGGCCATCGACGTCAAAATTGCGCTGAGCGATGCGCAGTCGGTCAGCGTGAACGTCGCAGGCTGGCAGGGTGAGATTACCCGCGATCGGTTCAGCGAGCTGATTGCGCCTCTGGTTAAGCGTACCCTGCTGGCCTGTCGTCGCGCATTGAAAGATGCGGGCGTTGAGGCTAACGAGGTGCTGGAAGTGGTCATGGTAGGCGGCTCAACGCGCGTGCCGCTGGTGCGCGAGCGCGTGGGCGAATTCTTTGGCCGCACGCCGTTGACTTCTATCGACCCGGACAAAGTGGTTGCCGTCGGCGCCGCTATCCAGGCCGATATTCTGGTCGGCAACAAGCCGGACAGCGAAATGCTGCTGCTGGACGTCATCCCGCTGTCTCTCGGTTTAGAAACCATGGGCGGCCTGGTGGAGAAAGTGATCCCGCGTAACACCACCATTCCGGTGGCGCGTGCGCAGGAGTTCACCACCTTTAAAGACGGCCAGACCGCGATGTCCATCCACGTGATGCAGGGCGAGCGTGAGCTGGTGCAGGACTGCCGCTCCCTGGCGCGCTTTGCGCTGCGCGGCATCCCGGCGCTGCCAGCTGGCGGGGCGCATATTCGCGTCACCTTCCAGGTTGATGCGGATGGCCTGCTGAGCGTGACGGCGATGGAAAAATCCACCGGCGTGGAATCATCCATTCAGGTGAAGCCGTCCTACGGCCTGACCGATGGCGAAATCGCCTCCATGATCCAGGATTCAATGAGCTACGCCGAGCAGGATGTGAAGGCGCGTATGCTGGCTGAACAAAAAGTGGAAGCCGCACGCGTGCTGGAAAGTCTGAACGGCGCGCTTGCTGCCGACGCCGCGCTGTTAAGCGCCGCTGAGCGCCAGGTGATTGACGACGCTGCCGCGCGCTTAAGCGCCGTGGCCGAAGGCAATGACGCTGACGCGATAGAAGAAGCCATTAAAAACGTTGATAAACAAACCCAGGACTTCGCTGCTCGCCGCATGGACAAATCTGTCCGCGTCGCGCTGAAAGGCCAGTCCGTGGACGAGGTTTAATATGCCAAAGATTGTAATTTTGCCTCATGCGGACCTCTGTCCGGATGGCGCTGTTCTGGAAGCGAAGACCGGTGAAACCATTCTCGATGTAGCCCTGCGTGCAGGTATCGAAGTGGAACACGCCTGTGAAAAATCCTGTGCCTGCACCACCTGCCACTGCATCGTGCGTGAAGGTTTCGACTCTCTCGCCGAGAGCACCGAAGACGAAGACGACATGCTGGATAAAGCATGGGGTCTGGAGCCAGACAGCCGCTTAAGCTGCCAGGCCGCGGTGACCGATGAAGATCTGGTCGTGGAGTTCCCACGCTACACCATCAACCACGCACGCGAGCATTAATATGGGACTGAAGTGGACAGACAGCCGTGAAATCGGCGAAGCGCTCTACGACGCGAACCCGGATCTCGATCCGAAGACCGTACGATTCACCGACATGCATCAGTGGATCTGCGATTTAGAGGATTTCGACGACGATCCTAACGCATCCAATGAAAAAATTCTGGAGGCGATTCTGTTAGTCTGGTTAGATGAAGCAGAATAAATAACAAAACGGGCTGCCTTCAGGCGGCCCGTTTGCTAGTTGCTAATAAGGAAAAATAAAATGACCGAAGCGATGAAGATTACGCTCTCGAATCAGCCTGCCGACGCGCGCTGGGGCGAGAAAGCCACCTACAGTATTAATAACGACGGCATTACCCTGCACCTGACGGGCAACGATGATTTGGGCCTGATCCAGCGCGCCGCGCGTAAGATTGACGGCCTTGGCATTAAGCATGTGTCGCTGGAAGGGGAAGGTTGGGACACCGACCGCAGCTGGGCGTTCTGGGCAGGCTACAAAGGGCCGAAAGGCACCCGTCAAATTGAGTGGGCGAACCTCGACGAAGCCGGTCAGAAAGAGCTGGAAAGCCGCCTGAACATTATCGACTGGGTGCGCGACACCATTAACGCACCGGCGGAAGAGCTGGGGCCGGAACAGCTGGCGCAGCGCGCCGTTGACCTGCTGTGCGGTGTGGCGGGCGAAAAGATGTCCTACCGCATCACTAAAGGGGAAGACCTGCGCGAGCAGAACTACATGGGTATCCACACCGTGGGCCGTGGCTCAGAGCGTCCTCCGGTCCTGCTGGCGCTGGACTACAACCCAACCGGCGACAAAGAAGCGCCGGTCTTTGCCTGTCTGGTCGGGAAAGGCATCACCTTCGACACCGGCGGCTACAGCCTGAAGCAGAGCGCATTCATGGACTCCATGAAGTCCGACATGGGCGGCGCGGCGACCATTACCGGCGCGCTGGCCTTCGCCATCACCCGTGGCCTGAACAAGCGCGTGAAGCTCTACCTGTGCTGCGCGGACAACATGGTGAGCGGCAACGCCTTCAAGCTGGGCGACATCATTCGCTACCGCAACGGTAAAAACGTTGAGGTGATGAACACCGACGCCGAAGGCCGTCTGGTGCTGGCCGATGGCCTGATCGACGCCTCTGCGCAGAAGCCGGAGCTGATTATCGACATGGCGACCCTGACCGGCGCGGCGAAAACTGCCCTGGGTAACGACTATCACGCCCTGTTCAGCTTCGACGACAAGCTGGCCGCTCGCCTGCTGGCCAGCGCGGCGGCGGAAAACGAACCGTTCTGGCGTCTGCCGCTGGCCGAGTTCCACCGCAGCCAGCTGCCGTCTAACTTCGCCGAGCTGAACAACACCGCGAGCGCAGCGTACCCGGCGGGGGCAAGCACCGCAGCAGGCTTCCTGTCTCACTTCGTTGAGAACTACCATGAAGGCTGGCTGCACATTGACTGCTCCGCAACCTACCGTAAAGCGGCGGTTGAGCAGTGGTCTGCGGGTGCGACCGGTCTGGGCGTGCGTACCGTAGCGAACCTGCTGACGGCTGAGTAATGCTCTTTGCCCTCACCCTAACCCTCTCCCCATGGGAGAGGGCAGGGGTGAGGGGGAAATTCGACATCTGGAATTGTTATGTCAGAAACCAAAAACGAATTAGAAACCCTGTTGGAGCAGGCGGCGACCGAGCCCGCCCACCGTCCGGCCTTTTTCCGCACGCTGCTGGAATCCACCGTCTGGGTGCCGGGCACCGCAGCGGAAGGGGAGCAGGTTGTCGAAGACAGCGCGCTGGATCTGCTGCACTGGGAGAAAGACGACGGCACGTCGGTGATCCCGTTCTTTACTTCGCTCGAGGCCTTGCAGGAAGCGGTAGAAGACGAACAGGCGTTCGTGGTGATGCCGGTGCGCACGTTGTTCGAAATGACCCTGGGGCAGACGCTGTTCCTCAACGCCAAACTGCCGACCGGGAAAGAGTTTACTCCGCGCGAAATCAGCCACCTGATTGGTGACGAGGGCAGCCCGCTCAGCACTCAGGAGGTGCTGGAAGGGGGCGAAACGCTGCTGCTGTCTGAAGTGGCCGAGCCGCCCGCGCAGATGATTGACTCCCTGACCACGCTGTTTAAAACCATCAAGCCGGTAAAACGCGCGTTTCTCTGCTCCATCAAAGAGAGCGCTGACGAAAAGCCTGTTCTGCTGATAGGGATTGAGGCCGACGGCGATATCGACGAGATCATCCAGGCGGCGGGAAGCGTGGCGACCGACACCCTGCCGGGCGATGAGCCGATTGATATCTGTCAGGTGAAGAAAGGTGAGAAGGGGATCAGCCACTTTATTACCGAGCACATCACTCCGTTCTACGAGCGTCGCTGGGGTGGCTTCCTGCGCGATCTCAAGACCAACCGCATTATCTGATTACGGCGGGGTGATCTTCACCCCGTTGCTTCCAGCAGCAGTAAATCCATCAGCAGCACCAGATTCGACTCAAACGACGTCACACCTGCGGCTTCGGCGGCGAAATGTACCGCTTCGTCATAGAGAGCAAAATGCACGTCCGCCATACCCGCCAGCGTATTGGCCGACGCGCGGGTAAACGCGACGATTGTCATGCCGACGTTTTTGGCGATCCGCGCTTTATCCAGTACCTGCTCCGTTTCGCCGCTGCGTGAAACGGCAATAAACACCTGATAGCGCGCGGCGTTGCTGAGAAAAATATTCCGGCTGTCTCCCGGCCCGGAGATGAAGGCCGTTTTTCCCAGCACCTGCAACTTCTTGGTCAGGTACTCGGCAAAAAGGTACGAAAACCCGGCGCCGTAGAGAAAGAAGCTCTCTTTCTGGCGCAGCAGGCTGGCAAACTGCTGGCGTTTGTCCTGAGTGACCCACTGGAAGGTCTGCTGATAGTTGGCAACGAACCGGGTAAAAAGCGCGGGCATTTCCGCATGTTGCCCAGGCTGTACGGTGATATGCGGCGTGTCAGAAAGCAACTGCTTGCAGTGCCAGATAAACTCGCTAAAGCCGCTAAACCCCAGCTTCTGGCACAGCCGCATAATCGTCGCGGTAGAGACAAATGTCGCCTGCGCCAGCTCGCGCACCGTGATGTTGCCCACCAGCAATGGATGCTCAGTGAGGTGGGCGAGGACGCGATACTCCGCGCGGGTCAGCGACGACCCGCGCGTTAACAGCGTTGCCAGGCGGTTATCCATTATTTCGCCGGTTCAACCGGCAGATCGTCCCGTGCACCCCATTCACTCCAGGCGCCGTCGTACAGGGTCACGTCATTTGCGCCAAGGGTTGCCAGCGCCAGGATCACCACGCAGGCCGTTACGCCGGAGCCGCAGCTTGCAATAACCGGACGATGCAAATCCACGCCCTGACGTTCAAAAATGGCACGCAATTCATCGGTGGTTTTCAGCTCGCCTTCAAACACCAGATCGCCCCACGGCACGTTCAGCGCCCCCGGGATATGGCCGCGTTTCAGTCCCGGTCGCGGCTCGTCCGCTTCTGCGTTGAAACGTGGAGCGGGACGCGCATCGACGATTTGCGCCGTGTTTTCGTGGCTCACGACCAGCACGTCGGTCAGGCGCTTGACCACATTAGCGTCAAACGTGGCATCAAATTCCCCTTCCGGCAGCGTGACGTCACCCTGCTGAAGCGGTAGTTCGTCGCGCTTCCAGCCTGCAAGTCCGCCCGCCAGAATCGATACCTTTTCCACGCCGAAGTTTTTCAGCATCCACCACGCTCGCGGCGCGGAAAACAGATTACCTTCATCGTAAACAACAAGATGTTTATCTTTGCTGATGCCCAGCTCGCGCATCGCCACGGAAAACGCTTCCGGGCGAGGCAGCATGTGCGGCAGGGAAGAGGTGTGATCGGAGAGGGCTTCGATATCAAAAAATACCGCGCCAGGCAGGTGTCCTGCCCGGTATTCAGCGGGAACGTCACGATGCTCCTGGCCCGGAGGGGCCATGCGCGCGTCGATAATCTGAACTTCCGGGTCGTCGCCGTGCTCAATCAGCCAGTCGGCAGCGACAAAATATGAGGTGGACATGGTTGCCTCCATTCTTTTCCGTAAAAAAGGATTGTCGGTGTTTTTTCTGACACCGACAAGCTCACCACGTTCAACTCGCGAGCAAGCCCCTATTTTTTCACCGCTTCACCGTCCTGCCAGGCCTTTTGCAGCGCAGGCCAGTAGTCGCGGTTGGCTTCGATCATCTCATCCAGAATCGCTTTCGCGTGCTCCATGGTCGGCACGGTGCGGTTCAGAGTGAACGCCTGCAACGCTTTCTCGTAGCTGCCTTCGATGGTTGCCTCAACCAGCAGCTGTTCAGAGGCCAGCTGCTGTTGCAGGAGCGTCTGGTGGAACAGCGGCACCTGACCCACGCGGACGGGCTCCGGCCCTTCGGAGGTGATATAGGCAGGCACTTCCACCACCGCATCGTACGGCAGGTTGGTAATCGCCCCGCGGTTTTCCACCATCACCAGATGGCGGCTTCGCAGGTTGAACGCCAGCGAACAGGCGACGTCAACGATAAATTCACCGTGGACGCCCACGTGGAAGGCATCCGGTAAAATTCCGGTGCGTTGATATTCTTCGGCGGCGGCGAACAGCTTTTTCTCGCGCCCGTTCATCACTTCGTTGGCGCGGGTATAGTCCGGGTTTTGATGCTCCACAATCTGGTTCGGCATCAGGTAGTACTGTAGATACGGGTTCGGCAGGTACTCCGGGAAGTTATCCATAATCGGCTTGATATTGCGCCAGGTTTTCACCCACGACGGATCGGAATGCTGCGGATCGGTTTTAGCCGCATCTTCCGTCAGCAGGCCAAACTTCGCGATATGCTTACGCAACTCCGGGAGCTTGTCTTCGCCGTCCACCAGCACGCGGGTAAACCAGCCGAAGTGGTTCAGGCCGAAGTAGTCCACTTCCAGTTTATGACGATCCACGCCCAGAATGGCGCCCATATTGCGCATCGCGGCAACCGGCATATCGCAGATGTTCAGCACCCTCGCGTTCGGACGCAGGCGGCGCACGCCTTCCGCGACGATCGCCGCCGGGTTGGAGTAGTTCACGATCCAGGCTTTCTCGTGCGCGTAGCGATCGACCAGATCGATAAGCTCCACCATCGGCAGGATCGTGCGCAGGCCATATGCCAGCCCGCCGGGCCCGCAGGTCTCCTGGCCCACCACGCCGTGACGCAGCGGGATCTTCTCATCCTGCTCACGCATTTTGTACTGGCCGACGCGCATCTGGGCGAAGACAAAATGCGCGCCGCTAAAGGCCACTTCCGGGTCACTGGTGACGGTAAATTTGATGCTCTGGCTGTGGTCGCGAATAACCTTCTCCACCACGGGCGCGATGGTGTTCTGGCGCGCCTCGTCAATGTCATACAGGCGGATCTCTGCCAGAGGGAAATCGTGCAGACGCACCATGAGGCTTTTCACAATACCTGGCGTGTAAGTGCTACCGCCGCCGGCAATCGACAGAATAAATGGGGGTGTAAACATCTTTAGCTCCTTTCAGAGAAACGTCTCAACGGCTTCTCGCATTTTTTTGACATGCAGCCCGTAGACCACCT
This sequence comes from Enterobacter sp. JJBC, assembly GCF_036936505.1. NCBI lineage: Bacteria > Pseudomonadati > Pseudomonadota > Gammaproteobacteria > Enterobacterales > Enterobacteriaceae > Enterobacter > Enterobacter sp. JJBC. The sequence continues at coordinate 3,505,961 of NZ_CP136935.1, read as the reverse complement.
GAACGTTGTTACCTTGTTTGATAATCCCTTTCGCGCCGGTCGCTTTCAGGCGCGGTTCGTCGATGATGGCGACGTCCTTCACCGTGACGCGTAAGCGGGTGTAGCAGTTATCCACCACCTCTATGTTTTCCCGACCGCCCAGACCCACAACGATCGATTCGCCCAGCCCGTCGTTATTGCCCTTCGCCTGGTACTCCTGCTTGCTGTAAAGGCGTGTCTCCTGGTCCTCATCTTCACGCCCCGGCGTTTTCATGTTGAAGCGCAGGATCAGGAAGCGGAATACCACGAAATAAAGAGTGAACATGATCAGCCCGACCACGATGTACATGGGCCAGTTGGACTTCTCCGTGCCGAGCGGCAGGTTGTAGAGGATGAAATCGATAATCCCGTTGGCGCCGATGGCGTGAACGCCAAACAGCGAGAACAGCATCATGCCGATACCGGTCAGCACCGCATGCACCACGAACAGCAGCGGGGCGACAAACAGGAAGGAGAACTCAATCGGCTCGGTTACGCCGACCAGCAGCGAGGTCAGCGCCGCCGGGATCAGAATCGCTTTCGCCGCCGCTTTACGCTCTGGCCTGGCGGTCATATACATCGCCAGCGCCGCGGCAGGCAGGCCAAACATTTTGCTGATGCCGCGCGCATCCCACACCACGGTACTGCTGAGCTGCTTCACGTCCGGGCAGGCCATCTCGGCGAAGTAGATATTGCGCGCGCCCTGGTAAGCCGTACCGCACACCTCCTGCGTACCGCCCAGTTCGGTATACAGGAACGGCGTATAGACCAGATGATGCAGGCCCGTCGGCACCAGAATGCGTTCAAGGAAACCGTAGATCGCCACGCCAAACGGACCGGACCCTTTGATCGCCAGCGCCAGGGCGCTTATTCCATGCTGTGCGTACGGCCAGAGTTCGCTCATGATCACGCCGAGCAGCATAGAGACAGGCAGCATTACAATCGCGACAAAGCAGTGGCCGGAGTAAATCGCCATCGCGCCGTTAAACTGGACACCGGAATATTTGTTGTACAGATAACCGGAGAGCGCCCCGGTCAGGATCCCGGCGAAAACGCCCATTTCCAGCACCTGGACGCCCAGCACCATGCTTTGTCCGGCGGCTTTCATCTGTTCCGCAGGGGCCAGTTCCCCCTGAAGCTGTAACGTCACGTTCATGGCATTGATAAACACGATAAAAGTTACCAGCCCAATCAGCGCCGCGTAGCCTTTGTCTCGGGTTGCCAGTCCAATGGGGATACCAACGGCAAACACCAGCGCCAGGTTGACCAGCACCGACACGGCAGACTTGGCGATCAGCTGGCCGACACTCTGGATCAGCGGGTGGCCAAGAAACGGCAGGTACTCGGCCAGATTGCCGTTACCCAGCACATTCCCAAAGGCGATAAACAGGCCTACGATGGGTAAGATAAGTACAGGTCCGTAAAGTGATTTTCCGAAATTTTGTAGGGCGTTCACGGCTCGTTTCATGGCTTTCTCTCTTATTGAACCGCGCACTCAGGGTGCGTCATGGTCATAAAACTAGCAGGCCTGATGCGAGCTTATCCAGCTATCTTCTTGTTTTAAAAACAAATGACGTGAAAGGTAACATGTAACGTTATGCGCTGTGATCGCGGTTCCATCACGGCGTAGCGGCGTGATGCCATTCTGCGAGGTGCTTTCCAGATTATAAAATTGGACTTTTTGTATTAACGAAACTTGCGGATAATACTTATCCGGACGATGACCAACAGGCCCCTCAGGCCAGGGACACAGGATGAAACCGTTTCGCTTAGCTGCGATCTCTCTCGCGCTGCTCACCACCTTTACGCTTGTCGGCTGTGATAACAGCGACGACAAACCTCAGGCCGCTGCCCCCGCAGCGTCTACTGCATCAGAAAAGAAAACCCCGGCGACACCGGATCCTGAAAAGCTGGCTAAGCTGGCCGCGCAGAGTCAGGGTAAGGCGTTGACGCTGCTGGATGCCTCGGAAGTGCAACTCGACGGCGCCGCGACGCTGGTTCTGACCTTCTCTGTACCGCTGGATCCCAGCCAGGATTTTGCGAAAACGGTACATGTGGTGGATAAAAAAAGCGGCAAAGTGGACGGCGCCTGGGAACTGGCCCCCAATCTGAAAGAGCTGCGCCTGCGCCATCTGGAGCCGAATCGTAATCTGGTTGTCACCGTCGAACGTGATTTGCTGGCGCTGAACAAAGCGACATTCGGCATTGACTATGAAAAAGCGATCACCACCCGGGATGTTGAACCGACGGTCGGATTCGCCAGCCGCGGATCGCTGCTGCCGGGTAAAGTGGTGGAAGGGTTGCCGGTGATGGCGCTCAACGTCAACAATGTGGACGTGAACTTCTACCGCGTTAAGCCGGAGTCGCTGGCCTCGTTTGTCAGCCAGTGGGAGTACCGTAACTCGCTGACCAACTGGGAATCTGACAACCTGCTGAAGATGGCGGAACTGGTCTACACCGGCCGTTTCGACCTCAACCCGGCGCGCAACACGCGTGAAAAACTGCTCCTGCCGCTTAAAGATATTAAGCCGCTCCAGCAGTCTGGCGTCTATATCGCCGTGATGAATCAGGCTGGTCACTATAACTACAGTAACGCCGCGACGCTCTTTACCTTAAGTGATATTGGGCTGTCCGCTCACCGTTATCATAACCGCCTGGACATCTTCACCCAGAGTCTTGAAAACGGTGCGGCGCAGTCAGGCGTGACCATTACCCTTCTGAACGATAAAGGGCAGACTCTGGCCGAGGCGAACAGCGACGCCGATGGTCATGCGAAACTGGAAACCGATAAAGAAGCCGCGCTGATCCTTGCCAGTAAAGATGGCCAGACCACGCTTCTTGACCTCAAACTTCCGGCGCTGGATCTGGCGGAGTTTGATATCGCCGGTAACCCGGGTTACAGCAAACAGTTCTTTATGTTTGGCCCGCGCGATCTCTATCGTCCGGGTGAAACGGTGATCCTTAACGGCCTGCTTCGCGACAGCGATGGCAAACCGCTTCCCGAGCAGCCGGTAAAACTTGACGTGCTGCGTCCGGACGGACAGGTGGCGCGTACGGTCGTTGTGCAACCTGAGAATGGCCTTTATCGCTTCAACTATTCGCTTGATAGCGGCGCCCAGACCGGCATGTGGCATATTCGCGCGAATACGGGGGATAACCAGCAGCGCATGTGGGATTTCCACGTCGAAGATTTTATGCCTGAGCGTATGGCGCTGAATCTGACCGGGCAAAAAACGCCGGTTTCCCCGCAGGAGGATGTGGACTTTAACGTTGTGGGCTATTACCTGTACGGCGCGCCAGCTAACGGCAATTCTCTGCAAGGCCAGCTTTTCCTGCGTCCGCTACGTGACGCGGTGCCTGCGCTGCCTGGCTTCCAGTTCGGTGATATTGCCGAGGAGAACCTGAGCCGCAGCCTGGATGAAGTGCAGCTTACGCTGGACGAACAGGGGCGCGGACAGGTTACCACCGAAAGCCAGTGGAAAGAGGCGCACTCGCCGCTGCAACTGATTTTGCAGGCCAGCCTGCTGGAATCAGGTGGGCGTCCGGTAACGCGACGCGCTGAGCAGGCTATCTGGCCGGCGGCTGAGCTGCCGGGTATTCGCCCTCAGTTCGCCAGCAAGGCGGTTTACGACTACCGCACCGATACTACCGTCAACCAGCCGATCGTCGACGAGAACGGCAACGCCAGCTTCGACATCGTCTATGCCGATGCCAGCGGAGCCAAAAAGGCCGTTTCCGGATTACAGGTACGACTGGTTCGCGAGCGTCGTGACTACTTCTGGAACTGGTCCGAGAGTGAGGGCTGGCAGTCTCAGTTTGATCAAAAAGATCTGGTTGAGGGCGAGCAGGAGCTAAACCTCAAGGCCGATGAAACCGGTAAAGTCACCTTCCCGGTGGAGTGGGGCTCATACCGTCTGGAAGTGAAAGCCCCTGATGACATGGTCAGCAGCGTGCGCTTCTGGGCAGGCTACAGCTGGCAGGATAACAGCGACGGCACCGGGGCCGCGCGCCCTGACCGCGTGACGCTGAAACTGGATAAGCCATCCTATCAGCCAGGCGATACCATCCAACTGCACATCGCCGCGCCGGCCGCAGGCAAGGGCTATGCGATGATCGAGTCCAGTGAAGGGCCGCTGTGGTGGAAAGAGATCGACGTACCGGCTAACGGTCTGGATCTCGCTATCCCGGTCGACAAGGCCTGGAAACGTCACGATCTCTATCTCAGCACGCTGGTGGTTCGTCCTGGCGATAAATCAAAATCCGCCACGCCAAAACGGGCGGTTGGCCTGCTGCATCTGCCAATGGGGGACGAAAATCGTCGCCTGAACATCGCACTGGATAACCCGCAAAAAATGCGTCCGAACCAGACGCTTTCTGTGAAAGTGAAAGCCAGCGTAAAAGAGGGGGCTGTGCCACAGAAGGTGAACGTGCTGGTCTCGGCTGTCGATAGCGGCGTGCTGAACATTACCGACTACGTCACGCCGGATCCGTGGCAAGCTTTCTTCGGTCAGAAGCGCTATGGCGCGGACATCTATGATGTTTACGGCCAGGTGATTGAAGGTCAGGGACGTCTGGCCGCACTGCGCTTTGGCGGAGACGGCGATGAACTGAAACGCGGCGGTAAGCCACCGGTGAACCATGTCACCATTATTGCCCAGCAGGCGCAGCCGGTTACGCTTGATGCCAACGGCGAAGGTACCATCACGCTGCCGATTGGCGATTTCAACGGTGAACTGCGTCTGATGGCGCAGGCCTGGACGGAAGACGATTTCGGCAGCAGCGAAAGCAAAATCATTGTGGCGGCTCCGATTATCACCGAGCTTAACACGCCGCGGTTCCTCGCAAGTGGCGATACCTCCCGCCTGACGCTGGACCTGACTAACCTGACTGACCAGCCGCAAACGCTGAACATTGCGTTAACCGCAGCCGGTAAGTTGTCGCTCGAAGGTGCTCAGCCAGAGCCGGTTAAGCTGCCGCCTGGCGCACGTAGCACCCTGTTTATACCGGTGCGTGCCCTGGAGGGCTATGGCGATGGGCAAGTGACTGCTCAGGTGACGGGCCTTCAGCTCCCAGGTGAGACGTTTGCGCCGCAGCAGAAGAGCTGGAAAATTGGCGTGCGTCCCGCATTCCCGGCGCAAACCGTGAATACGGGCACGATGCTGAATCCTGGCGAATCCTGGAGTGCGCCAGCACAGCATATCGAAGGTTTCTCGCCTGCCACGCTACAGGGGCAGCTGTTGCTCAGCGGTAAACCACCTTTGAACCTGGCGCGCTACATACGTGAACTTCAGGCCTATCCGTATGGATGTCTTGAGCAGACCACCAGCGGCCTGTTCCCGTCCCTCTACACCAACGCGGCACAGCTGAAGGCATTGGGCATTAAAGGCGATACCGACGATAAACGCCGTGCGGCCATTGATATCGGGATCTCCCGTCTGCTGCAAATGCAGCGTGACGATGGCGGTTTTGCCTTGTGGGATAAAAACGGCCCGGAAGAGTACTGGCTGACCGCCTATGTCACGGACTTCCTGGTGCGGGCAGGGGAGCAGGGTTACAGCGTGCCTGCCGAGGCGGTGAATAACGCCAACAGCCGACTGCTGCGCTATTTACAGGATCCGGGCATGATGTCCATCCGCTACAGCGACGACACCCAGGCCAGCAAATTTGCTGTCCAGGCGTATGCTTCGCTGGTGCTGGCGCGTCAGCAAAAAGCGCCGCTCGGTGCGCTGCGTGAAATCTGGGAGCGCCACGCTCAGGCTGCTTCCGGGCTTCCGTTGATGCAGCTGGGCATGGCACTCAAACTGATGGGGGATGCACCGCGCAGCCAGCAGGCGCTGGATCTGGCTCTCAAAACACCCCGTAACGACAGCCGAAACTGGATGGCGGATTACGGCAGCCAGCTGCGTGATAATGCCCTGATGCTCTCCCTGCTGGAAGAGTACAAGCTGCTGCCGGATGCGCAAAACAGGCTGCTGAACGCGTTATCTGAAGACGCGTTCAGCCAGCGCTGGCTGTCTACCCAGGAGAGCAATGCGCTGTTCCTGGCCGGACGATCACTGCAAACCTTGTCAGGTGCGTGGCAGGCAACGACCTCCCTCTCTGAACAGACCCAGAGCAGTGATAAAGCGCAGGTAGAAAACCTGAACGGCGATCAGATTGGTGCGTTGCAGATGACGAATACCGGCACTACGCCGCTGTGGGTACGACTGGACACTACTGGCTATCCGGAGTATGCGCCTCAGCCATCCTCGAATGTCTTGCAGATTGAACGTCATATCCTGGCGACAGATGGCAGCAGCAAGTCGCTCTCTTCTCTGAAGAGCGGTGAACTGGTTCTGGTATGGCTGGAAGTGAAGGCCAGCCAGAACGTGCCGGATGCGCTGGTGGTGGATCTGCTCCCGGCAGGTCTGGAGCTGGAAAACCAGAATCTGGCGAGCAGCAGCGCCAGCTTGCAGGACAGCGGCAGTGAAGTGCAAAACCTGCTGAATCAGATGCAACAGTCTGATATTCAGCACATGGAATTCCGCGACGATCGCTTTGTGGCCGCGGTGCCGGTCAATGAAGGTCAGCCGGTCACGCTGGTTTACCTGGCCCGTGCCGTTACGCCGGGAACCTACCAGGTGCCTGTTCCGATGGTCGAGTCCATGTACGTTCCGCAGTGGCGGGCAACGGGGGCGGCCAGTGGCCCGCTGATCGTTGTTCCGTAAGATGCGGATAGCACGCCTGATTCGCTCCCGCTGGCTGTGGCTGGCGGGAGCGCTTCTCGTTTCAGGGGGGCTGATTGTCGTCGCTGACCGCGTGTGGCCGTTGCCCCTGAAAGAGGTCAACCCTGCGCGAGTGGTGGTGGATGAGCAGGGTGTTCCGTTGTGGCGTTTTGCCGACAGCGAAGGCATCTGGCGCTATCCGGTTACCATTAAAGAGGTTTCCCCACGCTATCTCGAGGCGCTGATCCAGTATGAAGATCGCTGGTTCTGGGATCACCCGGGCGTCAATCCGCTTTCTGTAGTGCGTGCCGCCTGGCAGGATCTCACCTCCGGGAGAGTGGTTTCTGGCGGGAGCACGCTTACCATGCAGGTGGCACGCCTTCTGGATCCGCATCCGCGAACCTTTGGCGGTAAAATTCGTCAGCTGTGGCGGGCGATGCAGCTGGAGTGGCATCTCTCCAAGCGTGAAATCCTGACGCTGTATCTGAACCGTGCCCCGTTTGGCGGCACGTTGCAGGGCGTGGGCGCGGCAAGCTGGACTTACCTTGGCAAACCGCCGTCTCAGCTGAGCTATTCCGACGCGGCGCTGCTGGCTGTACTACCACAAGCACCCAGCCGTCTGCGCCCGGACCGCTGGCCGGAACGTGCCGAAGCGGCGCGGAACAAAGTACTCGACCGCATGCTGACTCAGGGCGTCTGGTCTGAGAAGCAGGTGAAAGAGTCCCGTGAAGAGCCGGTCTGGCTGGCCCCCCGGCAGATGCCGCAGCTGGCGCCGCTCTTTTCCCGCATGATGCTGAGTAAAAGTCGTGACACAAAAATAGTCACCACGCTGGATGCAGCATTGCAACGACAGCTTGAAGAGCTGGCAATGAACTGGAAATCACGCCTGCCCGCCCGCAGTTCGCTGGCGATGATCGTCGTGGATCATACATCCATGAAAGTGCGTGGCTGGGTAGGCTCGGTAGATATCAATGATGACAGCCGTTTCAGCCACGTAGATATGGTCAATGCGATCCGATCGCCGGGATCGGTTCTCAAACCATTCATCTATGGCATGGCGCTGGACGATGGTCTGATCCATCCCGCTTCGTTATTACAGGATGTTCCAAGAAAAACGGGGGATTATCGTCCCGGCAACTTTGACAGCGGCTTCCATGGGCCGGTCAGTATGAGCGAAGCCCTGGTGCGTTCCCTCAACCTGCCTGCGGTGCAGGTTCTGGAAGCGTACGGCCCAAAACGTTTTGCCGGAATGCTGAGCAACGCGGGATTACCGCTCATTCTGCCTGCGGGGGCACAGCCCAACCTCTCTCTGATCCTGGGGGGCGCAGGCGCACGCCTGGCTGATATCGCTGCCGCCTATAGCGCCTTTGCGCGTCAGGGTAAGGCGGGCCGGCTGCGTTTACAGCCGGGCGATCCGCTGATCGAACGTCCGCTGTTATCGCAGGGGGCGGCGTGGATTATTCGTCGCATTCTCGCTAATGAAGCACAGCCCCTGCCGGACAGTGCGCTGCCCCAGGTTGCGCCGCTGGCGTGGAAAACGGGCACCAGCTATGGCTACCGGGATGCCTGGGCCATCGGCCTGAATGCCCGCTATGTCATCGGAATCTGGACCGGACGCCCGGACGGCACGCCCGTTGCCGGGCAGTTTGGTTTCGCCAGCGCGGTACCGCTCCTGAATCAGGTCAATAACATGCTTCAGTCCCGCTCGATGGTGGATGAAGCGCGCCTGCCGCGCGATCCGCGTCCCGCAAGCGTAGGACGGGGCGTGATTTGCTGGCCGGGGGGCCAGTCCCTGCCTGAAGGGAGCGAAAACTGTCGGCGTCGGCTGTCAACCTGGCTGCTGGAAGGCAGTGAACCGCCTACGCTGCTGCTGCCGGAACAGGAAGGTATTCGCGGGATCCGTTTCCCGGTCTGGCTGGATAAAGAAGGCAAACGCGTTGCGGCGGATTGTCCTGATGCGACAGAAAAAGTGCTGGATGTCTGGCCGCTGCCGCTGGAGCCCTGGCTGCCTGCTGCCGAAAAACGGGCTGCTCGTCTCCCCGCCCGTTCAGCAATTTGCCCTCCGCTGGATAACCATAATGCGGCGCCGCTGATGTTGTCAGGCGTCAGAGAAGGGGCGGTAATTAAACGTCTTCCAGGTGAGAAAAATATTACCCTCAACGTTTCAACCAGCGGCGGGGAGGGGCAACGATGGTGGTTTTTGAATGGCGAACCGCTGGACGGGCATCAGAAGAATTATTCACTGCAATTATATTTGCCTGGTAAATATCAATTAATTGTATTAGATGAAACAGGACAAACGGCGACGGTGAATTTTGAATTAGATCGCTAAGTGTTACTCCTCAAGAGTTAGCTTGATAATTATCAATATTCGTTCCTGAAAAAAAACGAGAATGCGTTTTTATTTGAAGGAACGAGCAATGAAAAAAAATAAACATCAGGGAGAAGGGCTTATTCCCGCCATATCCCGGCGTCATTTTATTCAGGCAGGGTCGGCGCTCGCCGCCCTGCCGTTTGTCGTCAAAACCGGCAAAGTACAGGCACAGGACGCGGCGGTTTCAGACGCTACGCCTGAAGAAAAAGTGGTGCAAACCTGTAGTACGTTTGACTGCGGCGGCAAGTGTGATATTCGTGCTCACGTCAGTGATGGCGTTGTGACCCGAATTTCAACGCGACCGGATAACGCGCTGGATCCGCAGATGCCAGTGATGCGCGCCTGCGTTCGTGGTCGGGCTTATCGGAAATTTGTTTATCATCCCGATCGGCTTAAATATCCAATGAAACGCGTGGGTAAACGTGGCGAAGGAAAATTCGAACGTATTACCTGGGATGAAGCCACCACCCTTATTGCGAATCAATTAAAAACTATTACGCAAAAATACGGTGCTGCGTCACGCTATGTTCATGTGGGCACCGCGGTGTCCGGCGGGACCTTTTCCGGCGATAAAATGGTTCGTCGTCTGCTCAACTTAACCGGCGGCTATCTCGAAAGCTATCACTCGGTCAGTATGGGTAACACGGCGGCGGCAACGCCGTATACCTATGGCACCGCCGCCAGCGGCAGCTCTCTGGACACGCTGCTGGACACCAAACTGGTCATTCTCTGGGGGCATAACCCGACGGAAACCATCTTCGGGCACAGCAACCACTTCTACCAGAAGATGAAGCAAAACGGCACGCGCTTTATCGTTGTTGACCCACGCTATTCCGATACGGTTTCCTCCCTTGCCGATCAGTGGATCCCATTGCTTCCTGCCACGGACAACGCCCTGATGGACGCGATGATGTATGTGATCGTCACGGAGAATCTGCACGATCGCGACTTTATTCAACGCTACACCCTGGGCTTTGACGAAGACGCCATGCCAGAAGGCGTTCCGGCCAATGAATCCCTGATGGCTTACCTGAGCGGTGCAAAGGATGGCGTGGCGAAAACGCCCGAGTGGGCAGAGAAAATCACTCACGTGCCTGCACAAACTATTCGTCAGCTGGCGCGCGACTACGCAACCACCAAACCCGCCGCGCTGATCCAGGGCTGGGGACCGCAGCGTCACAACTGCGGCGAGCGCACCGCGCGCGGCTCGACGATACTGGCCACGCTGACGGGTAACGTTGGGGTGAAAGGCGGCTGGGCAGCAGGCTATGGAGGCTGCGCAAACCGCAAATTTGCGGCCGGGCCAGAGATGCCGGACAACCCGGTCAAAGCCAAAATTTCGGTCATGAACTGGGTGCAGGCTGCTGATGATGCTTCTAAGGTAACCGCGGAAGATGGCCTGAAGGATGCTGAGAAGCTGGACAGCAATATCCGCATCCTGTTCTCGCTGGCGGGCAATTATCTGGCTAACCAGAACCCGGATCTTCATCAGGCAACCCGTGTCCTGGAAGACGAGTCGAAAATCGAGTTTATCGTCGCAAGCGATCTGTTTATGACGCCTAGCGCCAGATACGCCGACCTGCTTTTGCCGGAAACCAGCTTTATGGAACGCTGGAATATCGGCGAAACCTGGGGCACGGCAAGCTATCTGATCCTGTCAGAAAAGCTCATTGAACCTGAATTCGAACGCCGTTCAGACTACGACTGGCTGCGGGAGGTCGCTGCTAAGCTTGGCGTCGAGCCAGCGTTCAGCGAGGGCCGTGACGAAAAAGCGTGGATTGAGCACATCTGGGAGCAGACGCGGCTGTCCATGCCGGATGAAAACCTGCCGGACTTCGCGACGCTACAGAAGACGCGTCAGCATCTTTTCAAAAGCGCGCCGTACGTTGCCTTTGAAGACAACATTCGCGATCCGCAGAATCATCCGTTCCCGACGCCGTCCGGAAAAATTGAGATCTTCTCGAAGCGTCTGTACGACATGCATCACCCGGAAATTCCGGCGCTGTCGCACTACGTGCCTGCCCATGAAGGGCCGGAAGACGAGCTGGCGAAAACCTTCCCGCTCCAGCTGATCACCTGGAAAGGGAAAAACCGCGCTAACTCCACCCAGTACGCCAACCCGTGGTTAATTGAGGCGCAGCAGCAAAAGCTGTGGATCAACCCGCAGGATGCGCAAAAGCGCGGCATTGCGCAGGGGGATACCGTGCGTATTCATAACGCGCGCGGCATTTGCGAGATCCCGGCGGAGGTCACGCCGCGCATCATTCCAGGCGTGGTGGCCATGCAGGCAGGCGCCTGGTGGCAGCCGGACGAGCAGGGTATCGATAAAGGCGGCTGCGCGAACGTGCTCAGTTCCGCCCGTATTACCGCGCTTGCGAAAGGGAATTCCCATCAAACCATGCTGGTGGAGGTAGCTAAAGCATGAGTCAGTTTAAACATTACGCACCGGTGAGCGACAAACAGCTGGGTTTTTATATCGACTCTTCTCGCTGCTCGGGCTGCAAGGCATGCCAGGTGGCGTGCAAAGATAAAAACAACCTTGAGGTCGGACGTCGTTTCCGTCGCGTTTATGAAGTCAATGGCGGGAATTTCATCCCAACCGGGCAGGGCGGCGTCAGCAACAATGTGTTTGCCTACACGCTCTCTATTTCCTGTAACCACTGTGCAGACCCAATCTGCACTAAAAACTGTCCGACCACGGCGATGCACAAGCGTCCGGGAGACGGCATTGTGCGCGTTGATACTGATAAGTGCGTCGGCTGCGGCTACTGCGCGTGGTCTTGCCCTTACGGCGCGCCACAGCTCAACGAGCAGACCGGGCAGATGTCCAAATGTGATTTCTGCGTGGATCTCCAGGCGAAGGGAGAGCAGCCCGTCTGTGTGGCAACCTGTCCACTCGAAGCGATTAAATTCGGGCCGATTGATGAACTGCGGGCGAAGTATGGTGCGGTCTGTGATGTGAAAGGCTTGCCTGATTCCTCCATCACCAAACCAAACCTGGTGATCAAAGCGCATCAGGGCGCAGAGAAAGAGGGGAAATGTCATGCATGAGTTACCGCTGCTGATTTTTACGCTGTTCCTGCAAGGATCGGTTGGCGTTACGCTGTGGCTGGCGTTCGGAAGCACGCAACGTAGCGCGCTGCTGCCGGCTGCCGGAGCGTTTGTGCTGGCGAGCCTGGGGCTGCTCGCCTCCGCGCTGCACATGGGCTATCCGCTTAATGCTCTTAACGCGCTGCGCCACGTATCCAGCTCCTGGCTGAGCCGTGAGATTATCTTTGCCAGTCTTTATCTTGCGGCGCTTGGCTTCGCAACGCTGCTGATGTTTGTCAAAAAGCCAGGCTGGAAGCCACTGTTGGTTGTGGCAGGTCTGGTTGGTTTAGTCGATGTGTTCTGCATGGCGCAGATCTACATGCACGCATCCGTGGTGACATGGCAGCATGTTAACACTCTGGTGCTGTTTATCGGTTCGGTGGGGATTATCGGCTCAGCCTGCATGGCCGTTGGGACGCGTTCCCAGTCAACCGTGCGTGCGGCGGTTGTCATTATCACGCTGCTGGTGCTTGTGCGTCTGGTGATGCAGCCCGTCTGGCTGGCAGATATTACGGCTATGGACCACACCGTGGTGACGTTCCCTCACGCACCGCTACAGATGCTGGAGCAACTGCGAACCGTTCATCTGCTGAGCTGGTGCGTATCCGTTGCGGGTATGCTGTGCTTTGCTGCGGGCGGCTTAAAAGCGGCGCGAGGCACAATGCTGTTGGGCAGCGCCTTGCTAATTGTGGGTGAGCTGATGCTGCGCTTTGTTTTCTTCAGTATTGGCTGATGGGCGGATTAACCTTTGCCCCGGCGATGGACGTGACGCATGCGTGCGTCCGTCGTCGTTTTCGCCACTCTTCCTGCTGTGCCTGCGCGGACGTCTGTCCCGTGCAGGCTTTTTCTTTTACCGACTCAGGCGTCTCGGTTGATGACAGCCGCTGTATTGAATGCGGTGACTGCCTGTTCGTCTGCCCCGCTGGGGCCATCACCGGCATCACGCCGCGAAAACGCTTTCTGAGTGGCGATACGCTTGTTGGGCCGTTTACTGACCGTGCGCCAGGGGTGAATGAGCTTCTGCTGTGGCACGCGCAGTACCACGTTCGTTTTATCAGTATCGACGCGGAGCAGAATCCTGACTGGTTGCTGGCTATTGCCCGGCTGAATCTGGCGCTTCGTCGACGCGGTGAAGCGGCGTGGGCGTTTAAACATATACCCGTCAACGAGGTTAATACCGCCCGGCGTGCGCTGATGCACGTTCCCCGTGAGGATGTCCGGGTCTGTAGCGTCGTGCCCGGTCAGCGTGATCTGCGCAGGGCGTTTTCTGCGTTTAGCGAGGCAGAGATAACTCTCGATACCGAATCCTGCGTACTCTGCGGCGCGTGCTGGCGGAGTTGTACGGAAAACGCGATTCGGTTTGAGAACACTGAACTGGTCGTGGAAATCGGACGCTGTACGGGGTGCGGCGGCTGCGAAGCGGTATGCCAGCATGCGGCGATAAACGTGACGCAAACAGAAGGAACAGCGAAAAGCGTGACCATACCGGCATATGAAGCCGTTTGCCTGACGTGCCACCGTCATTTCTGGTCATTTACGTCTGATGAAAAGCAGTGTCCGCTCTGTTTTCATCATCAACGCGGTATGCGAAATACGAGCTGTTGCTAATCTTCGTCTCATTTTAAAAAAATGTTATGCATAACCATAGGCAATGGCGCTATTGCTCTTTATAATCCGCGCCACACCATACTCAGGTATGCAAAAACAACAGAACATTTTACAGAGGTTATCAATGGCTATTGAACGTACTTTTTCCATCATCAAACCAAACGCGGTGGCAAAAAACGTTATTGGCAGCATCTTCGCTCGCTTTGAATCAGCAGGGTTTAAGATCGTTGGCACCAAAATGCTGCACCTGACCGTTGAACAGGCTCGCGGTTTCTACGCTGAGCACGAAGGTCGCCCATTCTTTGACGGTCTGGTCGAGTTCATGACTTCTGGCCCAATCGTGGTATCCGTACTGGAAGGCGAAAACGCGGTACAGCGTCACCGCGATCTGCTGGGTGCAACCAACCCGGACAACGCGCTGGCAGGTACTCTGCGCGCCGACTACGCAGACAGCTTCACCGAGAACGGCACCCACGGTTCCGACTCTGTTGAATCTGCTGCGCGCGAAATCGCGTTCTTCTTCGCTGAAGGCGAAGTGTGCCCGCGCACTCGCTAATAATTTCGTAAATGCCGCGTGCAAACGTGGCATCCCTGCGCCAGACTTTGTACAATGCAACGCCCCGGACGAGCAGACTGCTTACCGGGGCGTTTCTTTTCAACCCACCAAGGGCCACAACGTGTAACAACGAGGCCGGAAAAAATTATGTCTGAATTAGTGAATACCTCCGAAGTCGCCATTCCTGCGGTTCCCAATAAAAATGGAAAAATTAACCTGCTGGACCTGAACCGTCAGCAGATGCGCGAGTTCTTTAAAGAGATGGGCGAGAAGCCGTTTCGTGCCGATCAGGTCATGAAATGGATGTACCACTATTGCAGCGACAACTTTGATGACATGACGGACATCAACAAAGTGCTGCGCAATAAGCTTAAAGAAGTGGCTGAAATCCGCGCACCGGAAGTGGTGGAAGAGCAGCGCTCTTCAGATGGCACCATCAAGTGGGCCATTGCCGTTGGCGATCAGCGCGTTGAAACCGTGTATATCCCGGAAGACGATCGCGCCACGCTGTGCGTCTCTTCTCAGGTGGGCTGTGCGCTGGAGTGCAAATTCTGCTCTACGGCGCAGCAGGGCTTTAACCGTAACCTGCGCGTGTCGGAAATCATCGGCCAGGTCTGGCGTGCCGCGAAAATCGTGGGCGCGGCGAAAGTCACCGGTACACGTCCAATCACCAACGTGGTGATGATGGGGATGGGTGAACCGCTGCTCAACCTGACCAACGTCGTTCCGGCGATGGAAATTATGCTCGACGATTTCGGTTTTGGCCTGTCCAAGCGCCGCGTTACGCTCTCTACTTCCGGCGTGGTGCCTGCGCTGGACAAACTGGGCGATATGATTGACGTTGCGCTGGCCATCTCTCTTCACGCGCCAAACGACGCCATCCGTGACGAAATTGTGCCGATCAACAAAAAGTACAATATCGAAACCTTCCTGGCTGGCGTGCGCCGTTACCTGGAGAAATCCAACGCCAACCAGGGCCGCGTGACCATTGAATACGTGATGCTGGATCATGTTAACGACGGGACCGAGCATGCACATGAGCTGGCTGAACTGCTTAAAGATACGCCATGCAAGATCAACTTGATCCCATGGAACCCGTTCCCGGGCGCGCCGTATGGCCGTAGCTCGAACAGCCGTATCGATCGCTTCTCAAAAGTGCTGATGGAGTATGGTTTCACCACCATCGTACGTAAAACGCGTGGCGACGATATCGACGCAGCCTGTGGCCAGCTGGCGGGTGACGTTATTGACCGTACCAAGCGTACGCTGCGTAAGCGTATGCAGGGTGAGTCAATCGCGGTTAAAACCGTTTGATTATTATGCAGACACGGCGCATTTTTTGCGCCGTGAAGCATTAATTTACTGAATATTCAGTCACAATCATCACGACTGATTAATAATTACGGTGCGTTTCATACGACTTTCGGGCAGTATGTAACGACGTAACAACAGTTTAGCGTGAAGGCCTGCCAGCGCTGTCATCTGCGGCCCGACAGTCTTATACTGTTTGTTCCAGGTTAACTGACCTAAAGTTTCGCGGTGCGGGTGGCATTGTGACTCACCGGCACCTGAACCCTTATTTTCACGTACCAGTAGTTGTAGCGAATGAATACTGAAGCCACTCACGATCAAAATGCAGCACTCTCCACTGGCGTTCGTCTTCGCAACGCCCGTGAACAACTCGGACTTAGCCAGCAAGCCGTTGCAGAACGCCTGTGCCTGAAGGTTTCCACCGTTCGCGATATTGAAGAAGATAAGGCACCCGCCGATCTGGCTTCAACGTTTCTGCGCGGTTATATCCGTTCTTACGCCAAACTGGTTCATATCCCTGAAGACGAATTACTGCCGATGATGGAGAAGCAGGCGCCTGTGCGTGCGGCAAAAGTTGCGCCGATGCAAAGCTTCTCTCTGGGTAAACGTCGTAAAAAACGCGATGGCTGGCTGATGAGCTTTACCTGGCTGGTCCTGTTTGTGGTTGTCGGCCTGACGGGCGCATGGTGGTGGCAAAACCACAAAGCGCAGCAGGAAGAGATCACCACCATGGCCGATCAGTCCTCCGCTGAGCTTAATCAGTCTGGTAATAACGGCGCGCAAAGCGTGCCGTTGAGCACCGAAGGGGCGACCTCCAGCGAACCTCAGTCGGCAGCAAGCAACACGCCTGCAACCGAGCCAGCGGCGACGCCAGAAGCGACGACGAATACTGCGCCAGCCACCCAGACCCAGGATCAGAACGCGGTCGTATCACCTTCTCAGGCCAATGTTGATACCGCCCCTGCGGCAACGGCACCGGCAGATAACACCGCGGCGTCACTGCCAACTGACCCGGCTGGCACGGCGGCTCCTTCCGTTGACCCGAATGCGCTGGTGATGAATTTTACGGCTGATTGCTGGCTGGAAGTGACTGACGCGACAGGTAAAAAGCTGTTCAGCGGCCTGCAACGTAAAGATGGCACGTTAAATCTAACGGGCCAGGCACCTTACAAGCTTAAAATCGGCGCACCGGCAGCGGTACAGATCCAGTATCAAGGAAAACCTGTCGATCTGAGCCGCTTTATCAGAACTAACCAGGTTGCGCGTCTTACCGTTAATGCCGAACAATCAGCAGCACAGTAACAGACGGGCAATGCGGGAGATTTTACATGCATAACCAGGCTCCTATTCAACGTAGAAAATCGAAACGGATTTACGTTGGGAACGTGCCAATCGGCGATGGGGCGCCTATCGCCGTCCAGTCAATGACCAATACGCGTACTACGGATGTAGAAGCGACGGTCAATCAAATCAAAGCATTAGAACGCGTCGGCGCGGACATCGTTCGCGTCTCTGTGCCTACCATGGACGCCGCCGAGGCGTTCAAACTGATCAAGCAGCAGGTGAGTGTTCCGCTGGTTGCCGATATTCACTTCGATTACCGTATCGCGCTGAAAGTCGCTGAATACGGTGTCGATTGTCTGCGTATTAACCCAGGCAACATCGGCAACGAAGAGCGCATTCGCATGGTGGTTGACTGCGCCCGCGACAAAAACATTCCAATCCGTATCGGCGTGAACGCTGGCTCTCTGGAAAAAGATCTCCAGGAAAAGTACGGTGAGCCGACGCCGCAGGCGCTGCTCGAATCCGCCATGCGTCACGTCGATCACCTGGATCGCCTTAACTTCGATCAGTTCAAAGTGAGCGTCAAAGCGTCTGACGTCTTCCTGGCCGTTGAATCGTATCGTCTGCTGGCAAAACAGATCGATCAGCCGCTGCATCTTGGCATCACCGAGGCGGGCGGTCTGCGCAGCGGTTCGGTAAAATCTGCGATTGGTCTCGGCCTGCTGCTCTCTGAAGGCATCGGCGACACGTTACGTGTCTCCCTGGCCGCCGATCCGGTGGAAGAGATCAAAGTCGGATTCGACATCCTGAAATCACTGCGTATCCGCGCGCGTGGGATCAACTTCATCGCCTGCCCAACCTGTTCACGTCAGGAGTTTGACGTGATCGGCACCGTGAATGCTCTGGAGCAGCGCCTGGAAGACATCATCACCCCGATGGACGTTTCCATCATCGGCTGCGTGGTGAACGGTCCGGGTGAAGCGCTGGTGTCCACGCTGGGCGTGACCGGCGGTAACAAGAAAAGTGGTCTCTATGAGGATGGCGTTCGTAAAGATCGTCTGGATAATAGTGACATGATCGACCAGCTCGAAGCCCGCATTCGTGCAAAAGCGACGATGATGGACGAAGCGCAGCGCATCAGCGTTCAGCAGGTTGAAAAATAACGTGATGGGAAGCAGGCTGCTTCCCATGTATGATTGAACCCATTCTTTGGGTTCTTTTTTGTATATAGAAAGAGAATAAACGTGGCAAAAAACATTCAAGCCATCCGCGGCATGAACGATTATCTGCCTGGCGAAACCGCCATCTGGCAGCGCATTGAAGGCACACTGAAGCAGGTGCTCGGCAGCTACGGTTACAGCGAAATTCGTTTGCCGATTGTAGAGCAGACCCCGTTATTCAAACGCGCGATCGGCGAAGTAACCGACGTGGTTGAAAAAGAGATGTATACCTTTGAGGACCGCAACGGCGACAGCCTGACCCTGCGTCCTGAGGGGACGGCGGGTTGCGTACGCGCCGGCATCGAACATGGTCTCCTGTACAATCAGGAGCAGCGCCTGTGGTATATCGGCCCGATGTTCCGCCACGAACGTCCGCAAAAAGGCCGCTACCGTCAGTTCAACCAGCTTGGCGTGGAAGTGTTTGGTCTGCAAGGACCAGATATCGATGCTGAACTGATTATGCTTACTGCCCGCTGGTGGCGTGCGCTCGGTATTTCTGAGCACGTATCCCTGGAGCTGAACTCTATCGGTTCTCTGGAAGCGCGTGCGAACTATCGCGATGCGCTGGTGGCGTTCCTGGAACAGCACAAAGAGAAGCTCGACGAAGACTGTAAGCGTCGTATGTACAGCAACCCGCTGCGCGTACTCGATTCCAAAAATCCTGACGTACAGGCGCTGCTGAACGATGCGCCAGCGCTGGGTGACTACCTGGATGAGGATTCTCGCGAACACTTTGCCGGCCTGTGCAAGCTGCTTGAAGCGGCGGGCATTGCTTATACCGTTAACCAGCGTCTGGTGCGCGGTCTGGACTACTACAACCGCACCGTATTTGAGTGGGTCACCACCAGCCTCGGTTCGCAGGGCACCGTCTGTGCTGGCGGTCGTTATGACGGTCTGGTCGAGCAACTGGGTGGTCGCGCAGCACCGGCAGTAGGCTTCGCGATGGGCCTTGAGCGACTTGTTTTGCTGGTTCAGGCAGTTAATCCGGAATTTAAAGCCGATCCTGTTGTCGATATATACCTGGTGGCCTCAGGTGCGGATACGCAGTCTGCGGCAATGCAGCTTGCCGAACGCGTGCGCGATGCGCTGCCGGACGTTAAGCTGATGACCAACCACGGCGGCGGCAACTTTAAAAAACAGTTTGCTCGTGCCGATAAGTGGGGCGCAAGTATCGCACTGGTGCTGGGTGAGTCCGAAGTGGCCAACGGCGAAGTGGTAGTTAAAGACCTGCGCTCTGGTGAGCAAACTACGGTAACGCAGGATGGCGTTGCGGCGCACTTGCGCACTCTATTGGGCTAAGGAGAAGGACTGCGTGGAAATTTACGAGAACGAACACGACCAGGTTGATGCGGTTAAACGCTTCTTTGCTGAAAACGGCAAGGCACTGGTTGTAGGGGTTATTTTAGGTGTTGGTGCGCTGGTAGGCTGGCGTTACTGGAACAATCATCAGGCTGACTCTGCTCGCGGTTCGTCCCTGAACTACGAAAATACCGTTAGCGCAATCCGTGCCGATCAGCCGCAAACGCTGACGGCTGCGGAGAAATTTGCCGCTGACAACAAAAACACCTACGGCGCGCTGGCTGCGCTGGAAGTGGCTCAGCAGTATGTTGATAAAAACGAACTGGACAAAGCCGCTGCGCAACTGTCTCAGGGGCTTGCTGCTGCCAGTGACGATAATCTGAAAGCGGTGATCAATCTGCGTCTGGCGCGTATCCAGGTTCAGCAGAAAAAAGCCGACGACGCGCTCAAAACGCTTGATACCATCAAAGGCGAAGGCTTTGCCGCTATTGTTGCCGATCTTCGCGGTGAAGCACTGCTGAGTAAGGGTGATAAAGCGGGCGCGCGTAAAGCGTGGCAAGCTGGCGTGGATAGTAAAGCTTCACCTGCGCTGAGCGAAATGATGCAGATGAAAATAAATAATTTGTCCGTCTGAGAGGGACCCAATGCAATTGCGTAAATTACTTCTGCCAGGACTGCTTTCTGTTACGTTATTGAGTGGTTGTTCACTGTTCAGTGGCGAAGAAGACGTTGTTAAAATGTCCCCGCTGCCGACGGTTGAAAACCAGTTCACCCCATCTACCGCCTGGGACACTTCCGTAGGCGATGGTATTGGCGATTTTTATTCCAACCTGCACCCGGCATTTGCTGACGGCGTTGTCTATGCGGCCGATCGCAAAGGCACCGTTAAAGCGCTGAACGCTGATGACGGAAAAGAAGTGTGGTCCATTAACCTGGCGGAAAAAGACGGCTGGTTCTCCCGTAAACCTGCACTGCTTTCTGGCGGCCTGACCGTTACTGGCGGTCACGTGTATGTGGGCAGCGAAAAAGCGCAGGTTTACGCGCTGAATGCCAGCGACGGTTCGGTTGCATGGCAGACCACCGTTGCCGGTGAATCCTTGTCGCGTCCGGTTGTCAGCGACGGCCTGGTGCTGATCCATACCAGCAACGGCCAGTTGCAGGCGCTGAACGAAGCCGATGGTCTGGTAAAATGGACGGTTAACCTGGATATGCCAGCGCTGTCTCTGCGTGGTGAATCTGCTCCGGCGACCGCATTTGGTGCCGCCATTGTGGGCGGTGACAACGGCCGTGTCAGCGCGGTACTGATGCAGCAGGGCCAGATGATCTGGCAGCAGCGTATTTCCCAGGCGACCGGTTCAACTGAAATCGACCGTCTGAGTGACGTGGACACCACGCCAGTTATCGTCGACGGTGTGGTTTACGCGCTGGCGTATAACGGCAACCTGACGGCGCTGGACCTGCGTAGCGGCCAGATCATGTGGAAACGTGAGCTGGGTTCCGTGAACGATTTCATCGTCGACGGCAACCGTATTTATATGGTGGATCAGAACGACCGCCTGCTGGCGCTGAGCACCGAAGGTGGCGTAACGCTGTGGACGCAAAGCGATCTGCTGCACCGTCTGCTGACCGCACCGGCACTGTATAACGGCAGCCTGGTGGTGGGCGACAGCGAAGGCTATATGCACTGGATCGATCCAGAGAATGGCCGCTTCGTGGCACAGCAGAAAGTGGATAGCTCAGGCTTCCTGACGGAGCCCGTTGTGGCTGACGGCAAACTGCTGATTCAGGCAAAAGACGGCACGCTGTACGCGATCACGCGTTAATTACACGGCGGTTGTAGTATACTAAACGGCTCCTGTTCACTCAGGAGCCGTTTTGACATTTTTAAAAACGCTGCGAAAGCGACGTTATTTTGAATTTTATGAGGCTTCAAACATGGTACCTGTGGTCGCGCTTGTCGGGCGCCCTAACGTTGGAAAATCCACTCTTTTTAACCGTTTAACACGCACCCGTGATGCGCTGGTTGCGGATTTCCCGGGGCTGACGCGTGACCGTAAGTACGGTCGTGCAGAGGTGGAAGGACGCGAGTTCATCTGTATCGATACCGGGGGTATTGACGGTACGGAAGACGGCGTAGAAACCCGCATGGCAGAGCAATCTCTGCTGGCTATCGAAGAAGCAGATGTGGTTCTGTTTATGGTGGATGCTCGCGCTGGCCTGATGCCCGCGGATTCTGCTATCGCTAAACATCTGCGTTCACGCGAAAAGCCAACCTTCCTGGTGGCGAACAAAACTGACGGCATCGATGCCGATCAGGCCATTGCGGATTTCTGGTCTTTAGGCCTGGGCGATATTTATCCTATCGCGGCCTCGCATGGCCGTGGCGTCACCAGCCTGCTGGAAACCGTTCTGCTGCCGTGGGTTGATGAAGTAAACCCACCGGAAGAGGTGGACGAGGACGCTGAATACTGGGCGCAGTTTGAAGCCGGAGAAGAAGGCGAGGAAGAGCCGGAAGACAACTTCAACCCGCAGGATCTGCCTATCAAGCTGGCTATCGTGGGCCGCCCAAATGTAGGTAAGTCTACGCTTACTAACCGTATTCTCGGTGAAGAGCGCGTAGTGGTTTACGACATGCCAGGCACAACGCGTGACAGCATTTACATTCCAATGCAGCGCGATGAACGTGAGTACGTACTTATCGACACCGCAGGGGTGCGTAAGCGCGGGAAAATCACCGATGTGGTGGAAAAATTCTCGGTGATCAAGACCCTTCAGGCGATTGAAGACGCCAACGTGGTGCTGCTGGTTATTGACGCACGTGAAGGTATCTCCGATCAGGATCTCTCTCTGCTCGGCTTTATCCTCAATAGTGGGCGCTCACTGGTTATCGTCGTCAACAAGTGGGACGGCCTGAGCAATGAAGTGCGCGAGCAGGTGAAAGAGACGCTGGACTTCCGTCTGGGCTTTATCGACTTTGCCCGCGTTCACTTCATCTCTGCCCTGCACGGGAGTGGTGTCGGCAACCTGTTCGAATCCGTTCGCGAAGCCTATGACAGCTCTACCCGCCGTCAGAGCACGGCGATGCTGACCCGTATCATGAACATGGCTGCTGAAGACCACCAGCCGCCGCTGGTGCGCGGTCGTCGCGTGAAGCTGAAATATGCTCACGCCGGGGGATATAACCCGCCTATCGTGGTGATCCACGGTAACCAGGTGAAGGATCTGCCGGACTCCTACAAACGCTACCTGATGAACTACTTCCGCAAGTCGCTGGACGTGATGGGTACGCCTATCCGTATTCAGTTCAAGGAAGGGGAAAACCCGTTTGCGAATAAACGCAACACCCTGACGCCGAACCAGATGCGTAAGCGTAAACGTTTGATTAAGCACATTAAGAAAAGCAAATAATCCTTACCGATCTCACTAAAACCCGCGCCTGTCGCGGGTTTTTTTTCGCTCATTCAAAAGGCCCGCCTTCCCTGTGTGATGTCAATCACTATTCACTTTTAACCAAGTTTAAATCTAAGAAAGTAGACAATCGTCGAATTTTCATCTTAAAGTCCAGGGTCCGGTACTAGACAAAACTAGCGCCTGGTTATCAAATGGTTAACCAACATTTCGCCGCATGTAAAAAATCGATCGGATACGTAACCGTTCGGCGTACATGCTGGTGTTTACAAGCACGACACATACCTTTTCGGGAGAATTATGCAATCCTCTGTTAATCAAAAAGAGAGCCGAACCTTCTTCGGCCATCCTTATCCGCTCGGTTCGCTGTTCTTCACCGAGATGTGGGAGCGTTTCTCGTTTTACGGTATTCGCCCGCTACTGATCCTGTTTATGGCCGCCACCGTGTATGACGGCGGAATGGGCCTGGCGCGTGAAAACGCCTCGGCGATTGTCGGTATTTTTGCCGGCACCATGTACCTCGCCGCGCTGCCGGGCGGCTGGCTGGCGGATAACTGGCTCGGCCAGCAGCGGGCCGTCTGGTACGGTTCGATTTTGATTGCGCTTGGGCACCTGTCGATTGCCCTGTCGGCCATCATGGGCGACAACCTGTTCTTCATCGGCCTGATGTTTATCGTGCTCGGCTCCGGCCTGTTCAAGACCTGTATCTCGGTCATGGTGGGGACACTGTACAAAAAGGGCGATGCGCGTCGTGACGGCGGTTTCTCGCTGTTCTATATGGGCATCAACATGGGCTCGTTCATTGCCCCTCTGATTTCCGGCTGGCTGATCAAAACCCACGGCTGGCACTGGGGCTTTGGTATCGGTGGTATCGGGATGCTGGTCGCCCTGATTATCTTCCGCGTGTTTGCCGTTCCGGCCATGAAGCGCTACGACAGCGAAGTCGGTCTGGACTCCACCTGGAACAGTCCGGTAGTGAAACGTAACGGCGTGGGCGCCTGGCTGCTGGCGCTGGCTGTGGGTGTTGCAATCATCGTTACGTTGATTGCCCAGGGCGTGATTGTGATTAATCCGGTCGCGGTCGCCAGCGTGCTGGTGTATGTTATTGCCGCCTCCGTCGCGCTCTACTTCATCTATCTGTTCATCTTCGCCGGGCTGAATCGCAAAGAGCGCGCAAGGCTGCTGGTGTGCTTTATTCTGCTGGTCTCCGCCGCGTTCTTCTGGTCCGCGTTCGAGCAGAAGCCAACCTCCTTCAACCTGTTCGCCAACGACTACACTAACCGCATGATCGGTGATTTTGAGATCCCGGCGGTGTGGTTCCAGTCGATTAATGCCCTGTTCATCATTCTGCTGGCCCCGGTATTTAGCTGGGCATGGCCGAAGCTGGCGAGCAAAAACATTCGTCCGAGCAGCATCACCAAGTTCGTGATCGGTATTCTGTGTGCAGCGGCGGGCTTTGGCCTGATGATGCTGGCGGCGCAGAACGTACTGAGCAATGGTGGGGCAGGGGTTTCTCCGTTCTGGCTGGTGGGCAGTATCCTGATGCTGACGCTCGGGGAACTGTGCCTGAGTCCGATTGGTCTGGCGACCATGACCCTGCTGGCGCCGGAAAGAATGCGCGGCCAGATGATGGGCCTGTGGTTCTGCGCCAGTGCGCTGGGTAACCTGGCTGCGGGGCTGATTGGCGGTCACGTGAAGGCCGACCAGCTGGATATGCTGCCAGACCTCTTTGCCCGTTGCTCCATCGCGCTGCTGATTTGTGCTACGGTGCTGATCGTCCTCATTGTTCCGGTACGTCGCATGCTGGAAAATGCGCAAACTAAACCGGCTACCGAAGCCTGATACTATTCAGTCTGCCGGGGCAGTTGTCCTGTCCCGGCCCAACTCAACAGGAGAGAGCATGTCGATTACCTGTCCGGATTGCCACGCAGCGCTCGAGCCGCAAAACGGTATCGCGCACTGCGACAGCTGCAATAAAGATATTCCCCTCGAAGCGCGCTGCCCTGACTGCCATCAGCCGCTTCAGGTACTCAAGGCCTGCGGCGCGGTGGATTACTTCTGTCAGAACGGCCACGGGCTGATCTCAAAAAAACGCGTCGAGTTCGTCAGGGCTGGGGCTTAATCGCACACGCAGCCTTCTCCTTTTTGCCATAGCTCAATCAGCGATTCCGGCGCTTCCTGCTCCGGAACCAGCACAATAATATCGGTATACTGCGCCTGATTGTGCCGGGTCCAGATTATCTGAATGCGAAAATAGCGCTGATCGCCGCTGCCCGGAGACGACGCCTGGCCCGGTGGCTGTCCGCGCGGGATAGCCTGTTCCAGAATATTCACCACGCGCTGACGCTGTGCCTCGTTGAGCGTGGAGAGGGCGATCGTGCGCTGACCGCTCAGCTTAGGAATAAAGGCGACGCCGCCTTCCCGGGCCAGCTCAACCACGGCGTCATCCGTCAGTTCCGGTACCTGCATTACAGTACTCCCACCTGTTCCCAGGCTTGTTTAATGGCCGCCCCAACGTCGCTACCGGAGCGTTTCTCGCCGTGGGCGATCGTCAGTTTTGCGAAAGCGTCAAAATCCGCATCCTGCGCCAGGTTGCGATCGCAAACCGTGTCGTACCAGGCATAACCCGCTTTTTCCCAGGCGTAGCCACCGATTGCCGTTGCGGCCAGGTAAAACGCCCGGTTGGGGATGCCAGAGTTGAGGTGTACGCCGCCGTTATCCTCGCGCGTTTTGATGAAATCTTTCATGTGCGCGGGCTGCGGGTCTTTGCCAAGGAGGGGATCGTCGTAGGCGGTACCGGGTTCAGACATGGAACGTAGCCCTTTGCCGTTAATCCCCGCTGCCAGCAGCCCTTCACCAATCAGCCAGTCTGCTTTATCGGCGGTTTGCTTCAGATGATACTGCTTCACCAGCGAGCCAAACACGTCGGATAAAGACTCGTTCAGCGCGCCCGACTGTTCAAAATAAATCAGCCCGGCTTCGGTCTCGGTCACGCCGTGGCTCAGCTCATGCGCCACCACGTCGATGGCAATGGTGAAGCGGTTGAAGATTTCTCCGTCACCGTCGCCAAAGACCATCTGCTGGCCGTTCCAGAAGGCGTTCTGATATTCCCGACCATAATGCACGGTGCCGGTGAGGATCAGCCCTTTGTTATCGAGCGAATCGCGCTGATATTCTTTCCAGAAGAAATCATGGGTGATACCCAGATAATCGTACGCTTCATCCACCGCCACATCGCCGTTGGAGGGCTGGCCTTCATAGCGCACCTGGCTACCCGGCAGCTCCTGGGTCTGTTTCGCATCGTAGATGTCACGCTCAAGCTGACCGGCTTTATTCACATGCGGCGCGGCGGGTTTGCCCGGCATATGGGCCATCAGCGTCTGGACGTGGGTTAAGGTCTGACGGGCGCAGCGCTGCTGCGGCTCAGAACCGCTTTCGATAATTCGACGAAGAATATACGGAGGGATGACGCTATGAAGATGGGGCATGCTGCTCTCCTTATTAAAAAAGGCAATAGCAGCAGTATAGTTTGTAACCGGCGAAGATTTATCCGCTTTTACGCTGGCGCGTTTTTTTCACCGGTTTGATCTCTTTCACCTCACTCTCGACCCAGCCGTCAGAAAGCCGGGTGGTGAGCACATCCCCGGCTTTAACCTGTTTCGTTTGTTTCAGCACTTTGCCGTCCGTCGCGGTGGTCACACTATAGCCGCGAGCCAGCGTGGAGAGCGGGCTGACGGCTTCCAGATGGGTGACCGCATTGCCGAAACGCTCGCGCGTGGTGCTCAGGCGTGAGCGGATATTTTCCGCGAGGCGGAACTCAAGCTGCTGGATACGCGTTTGTGCGCGATAAATCTTCGGCTGCGGGTTTTGCTGGTTCAGACGCTGCGTGACGCGCTGCTGGCGAGATACCGCACGCTTAAGCTGGTTATCCAGCGCGAAGTTCATCCGCTGACGCAGACGTTCCAGCACGGTTTGCTGACGCGCCAGACGCAATTGCGGATGCTGCTGTTGCAGACGATGGTGAAGCTGGGTAAAGCGGCGGGTACGGTTGGCGAGGAAGTAGTCCATCGCCATCTCCAGGCGCTGCTGCCCGTTCTGGATCTGACGCAGCAGCTCCAGCTGGTTACGGCTGACTACCTCTGCCGCCGCGGACGGCGTGGGCGCGCGTAAATCCGCGACAAAATCGGCAATCGTCACATCCGTTTCGTGACCGACGGCGCTTACCACCGGGATAAGGCTGGCAAAGATTGCCCGCGCCACGCGCTCGTCGTTAAAGCTCCAAAGGTCTTCCAGCGAGCCGCCGCCGCGCCCGACGATCAGGACATCACACTCCTGACGGGCATTTGCCAGTTCAATCGCGCGCACGATCTGCCCCGGCGCATCGTCACCCTGAACGGCAGTTGGGTAAATAATGACGGGCAGGGAAGGGTCACGGCGCTTCAGGACGTGCAAAATATCGTGCAGGGCCGCACCGGTTTTCGAGGTAATGACCCCAACGCAGTGAGCGGGTGAGGGCAGGGGCTTTTTAAACTGCTGGTCGAACAATCCCTCAGCCGAAAGCATGGCTTTGAGCTGCTCGTACTTCTGTTGCAGCAAGCCTTCGCCCGCGGGCTGCATGCTCTCGACGATAATCTGATAATCGCCGCGCGGCTCATACAGGGTAATGTTGGCGCGAACCAGAACCTGCTGGCCATGCTGAGGACGGAACGTCACGCGACGGTTGCTGTTGCGGAACATCGCGCAGCGCACCTGAGCGGTGTCGTCTTTCAGCGTAAAGTACCAGTGACCGGAAGCAGGCTGCGTGAAGTTAGAGATTTCACCGCTGATCCAGACCTGTCCCATTTCCTGCTCAAGCAGCAAACGTACCGTCTGATTAAGGCGGCTGACAGTATAAATTGAGGGGGATTGAGAGGATAACATGTGAGCGGGATCAAATTCTAAATCAGCAAGTTATTCAGTCGATAGTAACCTGCTGAGAGGTGAGCGCAAGCATTTTTTTCAAAAAAGTGTGGATGCAATCGGTTACGCTCTGTATAATGCCACGGCAATATTTAACCACCCAGGTCAGAGATATTGCCCATGCTACGTATCGCTAAAGAAGCACTGACGTTTGACGACGTCCTCCTCGTTCCCGCTCACTCCACCGTTCTGCCGAATACTGCCGACCTCAGCACGCAGTTGACGAAAACCATTCGTCTGAACATTCCTATGCTCTCCGCAGCAATGGACACCGTGACTGAAGCGCGTCTGGCTATCGCCCTGGCACAGGAAGGCGGCATTGGCTTTATCCACAAAAACATGTCTATCGAGCGTCAGGCGGAAGAAGTTCGCCGCGTGAAGAAGCATGAATCCGGTATCGTGTCCGATCCTCAGACCGTTCTGCCAACCACCACGCTGCACGAAGTGAAAGCCCTGACCGAGCGTAACGGCTTTGCAGGCTATCCGGTAGTCACTGAAGACAACGAACTGGTGGGTATCATTACCGGTCGTGACGTGCGTTTCGTGACTGACCTGAACCAGCCTGTCAGCGTCTACATGACGCCAAAAGAGCGTCTGGTGACCGTGCGTGAAGGCGAAACCCGCGACGTGGTGCTGGCGAAAATGCACGAAAAACGCGTTGAGAAAGCGCTGGTTGTGGACGCGAGCTTCCACCTGCGCGGCATGATCACCGTTAAAGATTTCCAGAAAGCAGAACGTAAACCGAACGCCTGTAAAGATGAGCATGGCCGTCTGCGCGTCGGCGCTGCGGTGGGCGCAGGTGCGGGTAACGAAGAGCGCGTTGACGCGCTGGTTGCTGCGGGCGTTGACGTGCTGCTGATTGACTCCTCCCACGGCCACTCCGAAGGCGTTCTGCAACGTATTCGTGAAACCCGTGCTAAATACCCGGATCTCCAGATTATCGGCGGTAACGTGGCAACAGGCGCAGGCGCTCGCGCGCTGGCGGAAGCGGGTTGCAGCGCGGTGAAAGTGGGTATCGGCCCTGGCTCTATCTGTACCACCCGTATCGTCACTGGCGTAGGCGTGCCGCAGATCACGGCGGTTTCTGACGCGGTTGAAGCGCTGGAAGGCACCGGTATTCCGGTTATCGCGGACGGCGGTATCCGCTTCTCTGGTGACATCGCCAAAGCGATCGCCGCAGGTGCCGCAGCCGTGATGGTGGGCTCCATGCTGGCCGGTACCGAAGAATCTCCGGGTGAAATCGAACTCTACCAGGGGCGTTCTTATAAATCCTACCGCGGTATGGGCTCCCTGGGCGCGATGTCCAAAGGTTCCTCCGACCGTTACTTCCAGACCGATAACGCTGCTGACAAACTGGTACCGGAAGGTATCGAAGGTCGCGTGGCGTATAAAGGCCGCCTGAAAGAGATCATTCACCAGCAGATGGGCGGCCTGCGCTCCTGTATGGGTCTGACCGGCTGTGGTACCATTGACCTGCTGCGTACCAAAGCGGAATTCGTACGCATCAGCGGTGCGGGTATCCAGGAGAGCCACGTTCACGACGTGACGATCACCAAAGAGTCCCCGAACTACCGTCTGGGCTCCTGATAAATTTCCGCGCCCGGCTCAATGCCGGGCGCTTTGTTTTGTTTCACTTGCCTCGGAATTAGCGTCAATGACGGAAAACATTCATAAACATCGCATTCTCATCCTGGACTTTGGTTCTCAGTACACTCAGCTGGTGGCGCGCCGCGTGCGTGAGCTGGGCGTTTACTGTGAGCTGTGGGCGTGGGATGTCACGGAAGCACAGATTCGCGAATTCAATCCAAGCGGCATCATCCTGTCCGGCGGCCCGGAAAGCACCACCGAAGAGAACAGCCCGCGCGCGCCGCAGTACGTGTTCGAAGCGGGCGTACCGGTGTTCGGCGTTTGCTACGGTATGCAGACCATGGCGATGCAGCTGGGCGGCCACGTAGAAGGCTCTAACGAGCGTGAGTTCGGCTACGCACAGGTTGAAGTTGTCACCGACAGCGCGCTGGTGCGCGGTATCGAAGACTCCCTGACCGCAGACGGCAAGCCGCTGCTGGACGTGTGGATGAGCCACGGCGACAAAGTCACCGCTATCCCGTCCGACTTCGTGACCGTTGCCAGCACCGAAAGCTGCCCGTTCGCCATCATGGCGAACGAAGAAAAACGTTTCTACGGCGTGCAGTTCCACCCGGAAGTGACCCATACCCGTCAGGGTATGCGCATGCTGGAGCGCTTCGTGCGTGACATCTGCCAGTGTGAAGCCCTGTGGACCCCGGCAAAAATCATCGACGACGCCGTGGAGCGTATCCGCCAGCAGGTTGGCGATGACAAAGTGATCCTCGGCCTCTCCGGTGGCGTGGACTCCTCTGTGACCGCGATGCTGCTGCACCGCGCCATCGGCAAAAACCTGACCTGTGTCTTCGTGGATAACGGCCTGCTGCGCCTGAACGAAGCGAAGCAGGTTATGGACATGTTTGGCGACCACTTCGGTCTGAACATCGTTCACGTGGAAGGCGAGCAGCGTTTCCTGGACGCGCTGAAAGGCGAGAACGATCCGGAAGCGAAACGTAAGATCATCGGTCGCGTGTTCGTGGAAGTGTTCGACGAAGAAGCGCTGAAGCTGGAAGACGTGAAATGGCTGGCGCAGGGCACTATCTACCCTGACGTGATCGAGTCTGCGGCCTCCGCAACCGGTAAAGCGCACGTTATCAAATCTCACCACAACGTGGGCGGCCTGCCGAAAGAGATGAAGATGGGTCTGGTGGAACCGCTGCGTGAGCTGTTCAAAGACGAAGTGCGTAAAATCGGTCTGGAGCTGGGGCTGCCGTACGACATGCTCTACCGTCACCCATTTCCGGGCCCGGGCCTCGGCGTACGCGTGCTGGGCGAAGTGAAGAAAGAGTACTGCGACCTGCTGCGTCGCGCGGACGCGATCTTCATCGAAGAGCTGCACAAGGCTGACCTGTACAACAAGGTAAGCCAGGCGTTCACCGTGTTCCTGCCGGTTCGATCTGTAGGCGTAATGGGCGATGGACGTAAGTACGACTGGGTTGTTTCCCTGCGTGCGGTGGAAACCATCGACTTCATGACCGCGCACTGGGCGCACCTGCCGTATGACTTCTTAGGCCGCGTGTCTAACCGCATCATCAACGAAGTGAACGGCATTTCCCGCGTGGTGTATGACATCAGCGGCAAGCCACCGGCGACGATCGAGTGGGAGTAAGCCCATAACCTTTCCTGCGAAGTTATAAACAGGTAAGACTGATAAAACCCTCTGTTTACAGAGGGTTTTTCTTTTGTAGCTGATATCCGAACGGGACGTGAGCTACTGGCTCATCTGCCGGGATCCACGGCAGCCGATACTGCGTCGCCATGCCCCTGGCGCCTGACCATACTGACGCTTAAAGCTGCGATTGAAGGACTGCTGAGAGTCAAAGCCCAGCGCGATCGCCACGTTCAGAATCGGTTCATCGCTGTGGGCTAAGCGCTCAACCGATTTTTGCAGCTTTTGCGCGCGAATATATTCGGCGAGAGGGGAGCCGGTATGTTCTTTGAAAAGCCGCTGGAGGTGCCATTTCGAATAGCCGGCTCGCCTGGAGACGGTTTCAATGTCCAGACGGCTATCGAGGTTGTTGTCGATCCAGTCGAGTAAATCGTGAATGAATGCACCCGTATTCATCTTGCTTCCCCCTACGCCACGCATTAAAAAGCATCTTTGTTTGTTGCACTTAAAGGTGACCCGTTTTTACATTAATTGCAAGTTTTATTGTTGCATTTAAATCCCTGTTCAAAACACGTGATTTACCTTTGCCGCAAATAGCACATAAAGTGCAACAATTATTCTTGCACTTAGTTAAGCGCCTTCCTACAATCGCCGCGAATAGTGTATTCGCAACTGTTACAGTTTTGTGGCGATGAACGACACAAATGGCCTTAAGCCAGCTACCGGACAAAGGAAGTGGCGCGGCGTCTCCCGCTGCGTCTTGCCCGGCGGCTACAATAACCGGAATAAAAATAATGAGCCTGCAAAAAACCTGGGGTAACTTTCATCTGAGCGCGATGGGGGTGGTTTTACTCTCCGTGCTTCTCGTCGGGTGCGATGACAGCGTCGCGCAAAATGCCGCGCCGCAAGCGCCCGTTGTCAGCGCTGCTGACGTGGTGGTGAAATCCATTAGCCAGTGGGACAGCTTTAACGGTCGCATTGAAGCGGTGGAAAGCGTTCAGCTGCGTCCGCGCGTGTCCGGCTACATTGAGAAAGTGAATTACACCGACGGCCAGGAAGTGAAGAAGGGCGAGGTGCTGTTCACCATCGATGACCGAACCTATCGCGCCGCGCTGGAACAGGCGCAGGCGAACCTGGCAAGAGCCAAAACGCAGGCCAGCCTCGCGCAAAGTGAAGCCAACCGTACCGATAAGTTGATCAATACCCATCTGGTCTCACGGGAAGAGTGGGAGCAGCGTCGCTCGGCTGCCGTTCAGGCGCAGGCCGACATTCGCGCCGCGCAGGCGGCGGTTGACGCAGCCCAGCTCAACCTGGACTTCACCAAAGTGACTGCGCCTATCGATGGTCGCGCCAGCCGGGCGCTGATCACCAGCGGGAACCTGGTGACTGCGGGCGATACCGCCAGCGTCCTCACCACGCTGGTCTCGCAGAAGACGGTTTATGTCTACTTCGACGTGGACGAGTCAACCTACCTTCACTATCAGAAACTGGCCCGCAGCGGGCAGGGGGCGTCCAGCAATCACACGGCGCTGCCGGTGGAGATTGGCCTGACGGGCGAAGAGGGCTATCCCCATCAGGGCAAAGTGGATTTCCTGGATAACCAGCTTACGCCGAGCACCGGGACCATCCGCATGCGCGCGCTGCTGGATAACTCACAGCGTCAGTTCACGCCGGGACTGTTTGCCCGAGTACGCCTGCCGGGCAGCGCGGAGTTCAAAGCTACGCTTATCGACGACAAAGCGGTGCTGACCGATCAGGATCGTAAATACGTCTATATCGTCGATAAAGAGGGGAAAGCGCAGCGTCGCGACATTACGCCGGGTCGTCTGGCAGACGGTTTACGCATCGTGCGGCAGGGGCTGAACCCAGGTGACAAAGTCATCGTCGAGGGTTTACAGAAAGTGTTTATGCCGGGTATGCCGGTTAACGCCAAAACCGTTGCCATGACCGCCAGCGCCGCCCTCAACTGATCCCTTGACCTGAGAATCCAACCCATGGACTTTTCCCGCTTTTTTATCGACAGGCCGATCTTTGCTGCCGTCCTGTCGATTCTGATTTTTATCACAGGGTTAATCGCCATCCCGCTGCTGCCGGTGAGCGAATACCCTGACGTCGTGCCGCCAAGCGTGCAGGTGCGCGCGGAGTACCCGGGCGCCAACCCGAAAGTGATTGCTGAGACCGTGGCAACACCGCTGGAAGAGGCGATCAACGGCGTTGAAAACATGATGTACATGAAATCCGTCGCGGGCTCCGACGGCGTGCTGGTGACTACCGTCACCTTCCGCCCGGGCACCGATCCGGATCAGGCGCAGGTTCAGGTGCAGAACCGCGTCGCGCAGGCCGAAGCGCGTCTGCCGGAGGACGTGCGGCGTCTGGGCATTACCACCCAGAAGCAGTCGCCCACGCTGACGCTGGTGGTGCATCTGTTTTCGCCAAACGGTAAGTACGATTCGCTGTATATGCGCAACTACGCCACGCTGAAGGTGAAGGATGAGCTGGCGCGCCTGCCCGGCGTCGGCCAGATCCAGATTTTCGGCTCCGGTGAGTACGCGATGCGCGTCTGGCTGGACCCTAATAAAGTGGCGGCGCGCGGGCTGACCGCCTCGGACGTGGTCACGGCGATGCAGGAGCAAAACGTACAGGTCTCCGCCGGTCAGCTTGGCGCCGAGCCGCTGCCGAAAGAGAGCGACTTCCTGATCTCCATTAACGCCCAGGGCCGCCTGCATACCGAAGAAGAGTTTGGCAATATTGTCCTGAAAACAACGCAGGATGGTACGGTCGTCCGCCTGCGCGACGTGGCGCGGATTGAAATGGGCTCCGGGAGCTATGCCCTGCGTTCCCAGCTGAACAATAAAGACGCGGTCGGGATTGGTATCTTCCAGTCGCCGGGGGCGAACGCCATCGATCTGTCTAACGCGGTGCGCGCCAAAATGGACGAACTGTCGACGCGATTCCCGGACGATATGAAATGGGCGGCGCCTTACGACCCGACGGTATTTGTACGCGACTCGATCCGCGCGGTGGTGCAAACGCTGCTGGAAGCGGTGGTGCTGGTCGTGCTGGTGGTGATCCTGTTCCTGCAAACATGGCGCGCGTCGATTATCCCGCTGATTGCGGTGCCGGTATCGGTAGTGGGTACCTTCAGTATTCTCTACCTGCTGGGCTTTTCGCTGAATACCCTGAGTCTATTCGGGCTGGTGCTGGCGATTGGTATCGTAGTGGACGATGCCATCGTGGTGGTGGAAAACGTCGAACGAAATATCGAAGAGGGGCTCGCCCCACTTGCGGCAGCGCATCAGGCGATGCGTGAGGTGTCCGGGCCGATTATTGCCATTGCGCTGGTGCTCTGTGCGGTATTCGTTCCGATGGCGTTCCTCTCCGGCGTGACCGGTCAGTTTTACAAACAGTTTGCGGTAACGATAGCCATTTCCACGGTGATCTCCGCCATCAACTCGCTGACGCTCTCGCCAGCGCTGGCCGCGCTGCTGTTGAAGCCGCATGGCGCCCCGAAAGATTTCCCGACCCGGCTTATCGATCGTCTGTTCGGCTGGATTTTCCGTCCGTTTAACCGCTTTTTCCACCGCAGCTCGACTGGCTATCAGGGGCTGGTGAGCAAAACGCTCGGCCGACGCGGGGCGGTGTTTGTGGTTTATTTGCTGCTGCTTTGCGCTGCGGGGGTGATGTTTAAAGCCGTTCCCGGCGGGTTTATTCCGACGCAGGATAAGCTGTACCTGATTGGCGGCGTGAAAATGCCGGAAGGCTCGTCGCTGGCGCGTACCGATGCGGTGATCCGCAAAATGAGCGAAATCGGGATGAATACCGAAGGCGTGGATTATGCGGTCGCGTTTCCTGGCCTGAATGCGCTCCAGTTCACCAATACGCCGAACACCGGGACGGTCTTCTTTGGCCTGAAGCCGTTCGACCAGCGTAAACATTCCGCGGCGGAAATTAACGCGGAGATCAACGCGAAAATCGCGCAAATCCAGCAGGGCTTTGGCTTCTCGATTCTGCCGCCGCCGATTTTAGGGCTGGGTCAGGGGTCGGGCTATTCGCTGTACATACAGGATCGCGCTGGTCTGGGCTATGGCGCGCTGCAAAACGCGGTGAACACCATGTCCGGGGCGATTATGCAGACGCCGGGGATGCATTTCCCCATCTCAACCTACCAGGCTAACGTGCCGCAGTTGGACGTCCAGGTTGACCGCGATAAGGCGAAAGCGCAGGGCGTGTCGCTGACCGATCTCTTCGGGACGCTGCAAACCTATCTGGGCTCGTCGTACGTCAATGATTTCAACCAGTTCGGGCGCACCTGGCGCGTGATGGCGCAGGCTGACGGGCAGTTCCGCGACAGCGTGGAAGATATTGCGAATCTGCGTACCCGCAACAGCCAGGGCGAAATGGTGCCGATTGGCAGTATGGTGAACATCACGACCACCTACGGTCCGGACCCGGTGATCCGCTACAACGGCTACCCGGCGGCGGATCTGATTGGTGATGCCGACCCGCGCGTGCTCTCTTCCGCGCAGGCGATGACGCAGCTGGACGCTATGTCTAAGCAGATCCTGCCGAACGGGATGAATATTGAATGGACGGACCTGAGCTTCCAGCAGGCCACCCAGGGCAACACGGCGCTGATCGTCTTCCCGGTCGCAGTGCTGCTGGCGTTCCTGGTGCTGGCGGCGCTGTATGAAAGCTGGACACTGCCGCTGGCGGTGATCCTCATCGTGCCGATGACGATGCTCTCCGCGCTGTTCGGCGTCTGGCTGACCGGGGGCGATAACAACGTCTTCGTGCAGGTAGGGCTGGTTGTGCTGATGGGGCTGGCCTGTAAAAACGCGATTCTTATCGTTGAGTTTGCCCGCGAACTGGAAATTCAGGGCAAAGGCATCATGGAGGCTGCGCTGGAGGCGTGCCGCCTGCGTTTACGCCCGATTGTAATGACTTCTATCGCCTTTATTGCCGGGACTATTCCACTGATCCTTGGTCACGGGGCAGGGGCAGAAGTGCGCGGCGTCACCGGGATCACAGTCTTTTCCGGGATGCTGGGCGTGACGCTGTTTGGTCTGTTCCTGACGCCGGTCTTTTACGTGACGCTGCGTAAGTTCGTGACGCGCGGCAAAGCGGAAAGAGAGGTGTTGCCTGAGTAGGACGTAGCAGATAGCAAAAAGCCGCCTTCACAATGAAGGCGGCTTTTTTTTCGCAGTCTGTCAGGATTAAGGCGCTTTTTTATGCTGCGTACAGAGTTCCGGCACCGGATCGCACCCGCTGGTATCGGCTTTTTTCACCTCTTCCAGCGCGCTGGCGACGGTATGGCGCGCTAAAACCGCTAACGAAGCCTGCTCCGCTTCATCAGCGATTGATTTGAAGTACCAGCAGGCGTTGGCGCTGACCACGCAGCGGGCCGGGA
Source organism: Enterobacter sp. JJBC (assembly GCF_036936505.1). Lineage (NCBI taxonomy): Bacteria > Pseudomonadati > Pseudomonadota > Gammaproteobacteria > Enterobacterales > Enterobacteriaceae > Enterobacter > Enterobacter sp. JJBC. The sequence goes on along the minus strand of NZ_CP136935.1, from coordinate 3,469,491 downwards.
CGTCAGGACGGGACGCCCACAGCTTTTTATCTTCAGTGACGGAAAGGTAGATATCACGCAGGGTGATCTCTTCAGCCGGGCGGCCAAGATGAATAGAGCCGTTGCGGCCAAGCGTGGAGACGATAATGCCGTCGCGGGCGAGAGGAACCATTAATTTGCGGATAAAGCTCGGATTCGCTTCCAGGCCGTAAGCCAGGATTGCACTCGTCGAACGTTCACCCGATTGCTCCGCCATCGCTACGCTGAGAACCATCTGCAAAGCTGTCGGGAAGCGGTAATCTAACATTTTTCTGTCCTGGGTTGCGGTGAATCTTGTTCTTTTTGGCACCGCAGAGGTGAATAATCAGTAAGTAACAATATAACAAATACGGTAATTTTATTGAAGCAATCTGCGGCATACGTGAAGTAACGCTGCGCTGACACATGTCAGGACGTGTAGCGCCGGGTTTACGTTCATGCGAACGCCGGATTCGGGAAATCAACGGTCACCATAAGACCACCTTCGGCTGACGTACTCAGATTGACCCTGCCGTTGTGTTGCTGCGTAACGGCTTTGACGATGGCAAGCCCCAGTCCACTCCCGCTTTGGGTCTGATTAGGATCGCGGAAAAATCTGTCGAACACGCGCTCCCGCAGTTCAATCGGGATACCGGGGCCCGCGTCTGAGACGCGCAGCTGAGCGCACTTATCACGCGATTGCAGTTGTACCTCAATGCGTCCACCCTCGGGGCTGTACTTCACGGCATTCTCAATTAAATTGTCGATCAGCGACACCAGACGTTCCCGAATGCCTGCGACATGGATTTCATCGTCGGCGAAGAATTCAAACTCAATTCTGCGTCCGGACGCCAGCGGTTCCAGGGCAGCCATTCGCTCCTGAATAAGCGTTGTCAGCGGCACAGGCGACATCACCGTGCTGATGTGTGCTTCGCTGTGCATCATCAGCAGAAGCTGATTGACGAGACGCGCAGCACGGCTATTGCTGCGAACAATGCCCGCAAGCAGTTCCTGCTGGCTTTCGCTGATGACCCAGGACTGCAATGCCTCGACGTTGATCCGCATCGCGGCCAGAGGCGTACGCAGTTCGTGAGCGGCATCGGCAATAAACATTTTTTCCCTTTCGGCGCTTTCCCGCACCCTGGCCAGAAAGTCATTAATCGCGTCGACCGTCTGGCGAAGCTCTCTGTGTCTGGGGACGGCTTTTAAAGGCGAGAGATCGTCCGGCGTGCGCAATGAAATTTCATCTACCACCTTGTTCCAGGGGCGCATCGCGATGCGGATGGACAGCCACGCGGGGAACAGAAGAAAAGGGATGCATATCATCAGCGGCATGACGTAGTAGCCGCGCGAGTTCAGATAGATAAAGAAATTCCAGCTACCGGCAGGGGTAAAAAGGGTGACCTCCACGTCGGAGTGCGCGGATTTGAGGGTACGGCTTGTCCATGTATGGTCCTCACTCTGGACATGCTGCATGACCCCCAGACGGCTATTTTTTACCCCCGTTGGCGCACCATCCGAAGAAAAAATAATCTCGTTATTCTTGCGAACAATGAGGTTGATGGACAGCTCCGGGTCTTCACCGCCGCCATAGCCCTCCCGCAGCGCCTTGCTGAACGCTGCCAGCACGGCATTACGCGCCTGCGGGCGATCGTCCATGCTCTCTACCAGGGAAAAAACGGTTTCGTAAGTCTCATTGCCCGTCAGTATGGGAGGACTACGCAGGTCTTCCAGCAAAATGAAGGTTAAAAAGAGACACCAGAGCAACGTAAGCAGCAGCATCTGGGCGACCAGCATTCGCCTGACCAGTGTGGGAAGCCTGAGGTGGTGCCAAAAATTACGCATCAACCTGCCGCCTTCTGAACGGGTACGGTATCAATGACATACCCAACGCCTCTCACCGTTCGCACAAAGCCATCGCCAATTTTTCGCCGCAGGTTACCCATATGCACATCAAGTGCGTTGCTGAGGTTTTCTTTCGTGCCAAATAACCTTTCTTCCAGATACCGTCGCGTAAGCACGCGATCGGCGCGCAGCATTAACGTTTCAAGCAGCGCATATTCGCTTGCCGTCAGCTCAACGTGGCGTGCGCTCACCGTTACTCGACGCGTCGGAATATGAAGCGACAAACCGCGAATTTCTATTGCCTCATTTTCAAAACCGTAACTGCGCCGCGCAAGGGCTCTCACGCGCGCCAGCAGTTCGGCGAGAACAAAAGGTTTGACCAGATAATCGTCTGCGCCTGCATCCAGACCGCACAGGCGGTCCTGTAGCGTGCCTCGCGCCGTCAGGATGATGACGGGGACGCCCTTAAGCTGTTGACGCAGGCGCGTCATCAGGCTCATGCCATCGCCATCGGGCAGCCCCAGGTCTAGCAAAATAAGTTCCGGCACGCAGATCCCAAGCTGATGCAGCGCATCCTCTTTGCGGCGTACCCATATGACATCAAATCCTTGATCTGCAAGGGCGATACGTACGCCATTGCCGAGATCCAGGTCGTCTTCAATTAGTAGAATTTTCACATTGGTAACTGTATCAACAGTGCATGAAGAACAACTGAAGAAAAAACGGTATCAGGAATTCTTCAGGGTTTACAGAACCTTCACTTGCTTCAGCATTTCTTCATTTACGGCTCATAAGAACCTTAAGGTGAGTATTCAGAATGAGCGCTCTGGCGTTTAACACCGCTTGTATCGCAATCATCTGAATCCAAAGGGCTTCTTTAATGAGAAACATCACACTGCGTAATAGTTTCCCCCGTTCACGCATCGGTCGCAGCATGAAAAGCATCTTGCCGGGGGCCGTCCTGGCGTTACTGGCTACCCCGACCCTGGCGGCAGATCAGCCTCAGGGCAACGTGTTAACCCTGGGAGGCGGCGTGGATGTTGCGCCACGCTATTCCGGTTCGGACAAGAGCCGGGTCTCTGCGGCTCAGGTGGTTGATTACGCGATGGCCAATGGTTTTTTTGTCAGCACCACGCGGGGGATCGGCTACGGCAACAGCTTTGGTAACCTGGACTACAACGCAGCGCTGAGCTATCGCGCAGGACGTAAGGATCGCGACGTAAGCAGCGATTCGATCGCCTCCGGCAGCGACGACCTGCGGGGAATGGGTGACATTAAAGGCTCAGCTATCGTTGTGCCAGGGCTGGGGTACAGGGTGACTGACTGGCTGACCGTGCAGTTGCAGGCAGAGGTTCCGGTTTCTGAGAGAGACAATGGTGAGGCTGTGCATTTCGGCATTGCCAGCCCGTTCTATACATCTTCGAAAAATGCGTTAACGCTGGCGCTGACCGGTAGCTGGGGATCCAGTAAGTACGTGCAAACCTATTACGGGGTGAATGCCGCCCAGTCGGCCGCATCGGGTTTTGCCCGACACGATGCCGGATCGGGACTATATGCGTATTCGCTGAACCTGGACTGGACTCATAAGCTCACCTCCCGCTGGAGCCTGCTTGCCGCAGCTGGCGTTACGCAACTGACGGGAGATGCAGGCGATAGCCCAATTGTTCAGCGAAAAACGTCTCCTGTGGGAAGTTTGAAGGTGACGTACAGCTTCTGATGGTTAAGAGAGGGGGAAGGCGCGTTTGTGACAAAACCGCACATAACCCCGTTGCAGGAGCCAGAAGTGCATAAAGCCCGCAGGATGGCGTGGCCCGAAGTCGGACCGTTCATCATGCGGGCTTTTTTATCACTGTTGACCCGATAACGCCTGTTCAATCGTACGGGTAACGACGTCCGGCTGGCTGACCATCGATACATGGCTTGCCGCTACCTCCGTGGTGTTGGCGTTGATTTTCTTCGCCATTGCGCGCTCAAGCTCAGGATTGATCATCCGGTCATTTTTGCTGATCACATACCAGCTCGGTTTGTCATGCCAGGCGGCATGCGCGACTTTCTCCCCAAACGCATCGGCCTTAATAGGGTTTTGCGTCGCGGCAATCACGCTGCGCTCAACGTCCTTCACTTCAGGGGCAAAATTCTCGCTGACCGCTTTTGTCGGCAGATATAAATACCCCTCTGACGTTTTAGCGAGGCTGGCGCTCCCTGGCGGAGCAGGATAACTGTCTGCCAGATCTGCGGTCGACTGGCCGGAATCCGGCGCAAAAGCGGCAACGTAAACCAGAGACTTCACCCGCGCATTATTGCCCGCTTCGCTGATTACCGACCCGCCCCAGGAGTGCCCGACCAGCACAACGTCGCCATGAGCCCGGGCGATAGCACGCTGCGTGGCGGCGACATCATCTTTCAGAGACGTGAGCGGAAGTTGTACCGCAATGACCTCGGTATGGTGTTTTTGCAGCCGGGTAATCACCTTATTCCAGCTGCTGCCGTCGGCAAACGCCCCGTGCACCAGCACCACGCTGGCTTTCGTCTCTGCCAGCGCGCTGGTGGAAACCGCCAGCAGCGCCGCTGTTAATACAGACAATGCTTTCATAACAGGCTCCTTAAAAGTGGTGAACCGCGGCGTGTGGCGGCACGGTGAATTCAACGGTTTTATGGTCGATGGGCTTATGCGTCGGGTCGGCAACGATGATGGTTACCTTGTGTTTCCCGGCGGGCAGCCCGACCAGGATCACCGGCTCGCCGCTGGTATCAGCCCAGTGCCAGGGCGCGTCATCCACCACAACGTGAATATGGCCGATACGCGGAGTGACTTTCAGCGCGTCGGGTCCAAATACAGGTTCAATGCGCAGGTTTTCGACGCGGTACTGAATAAAGACTGCACCTTTACTCAGCGGTCCCGCCAGCGGTGGGTCGACGATCAGTTTTGCTGGCGGCTGGGGTTTTTCCTGCGGCGCTACGGCGGCCGGGCCATTAACATCAGCAGCGCTCAGGCCATCTAACGGTGCGGCCAGTGCGCCAGCAAAGGACGTCAGCGCAAATACAGGAAGCAGGAAATATCGACGAATCATCTGTGTCTCTCCTCATCAGTTTATTATGGCGAGGGATACAGAAGACCATTTTTATGTATCGGGGATGTTTGCTTCTGCGGGCGTTTTGTACCGGTTTGTCAGCGTAGCGCTCGGGATACAGTGCGATACAGTTTGTTTGCCTGGGCTGCGCACGAGCGCCACTGCGAACCCCGCAATGACCAGCGTCAGTCCTGCGGAAACCCACATTCCGCCTGTTATACCCAGCGACTTATTCAGCCACGCATACGCAAACGGAGAGGCGGCTGCCATCAGTTGGCCTGGAATAAGCAGCAGCCCCGTGCGGCTGGCATAGCGCTCTGTACTAAACAGTTCCAGGGGTAGCGTCGCTTTGACGATAGTCACCAGCCCGTTAATGGCACCAAAGCCGAACACAAATCCGGCGGCACACCAGGCCAGCATGTCGCTGCTCAGTCCGATGAGAAAACAAAGCGGCATGGCGAGCGCAGTGAAAAGCGTCAGTTTTAGCGGAGTGAGGCGCGCCCCTGCCAGCACCTCCATAAGGCGTGCACCGGTCTGCCCCATTCCCCACAGCATGCCGACGGCGACCGGCAGGCCGAAGCTGGCGATAAATTCGGGAAGGTGGGTAGAGGTGCCGTTAGAGACGAAGGTGATGAGAGCAATGAAGGTTGCATAAAGCCAGCCGTTACGCCTGTCATGAGGGGAAACCTGCGTACATGCTTTGGGCTTGACCGTAAAGCGCTGGCGCGGGAAGCGCCGAAGAAGCAGGGCACTGAGCAGACCGAACAGGGCGTAGATCTTCAGCGCATCCTGCCAACCCATCACGTTCAGTAAGGCGTCTCCCAGCGGCCAAAAGACAGCGGACGCCAGCCCGCCCGCCAGGGTGACACGAGAGATTGTCCTGCGTGCCTGCGGTCCGTATAGGTTCACAAGAGCGGAGAAAAGCGCATCATACAGCGACAGGCGCATCCCGATGCCGGTCAGCAACCAGGCGCCATACCAGCCTGAAAGTGTGGGCGTAAAGGCCATTGACAGACAGCTTACGGCGATCAGCAAGGTCCCGCTCATTACCACCCTTTGTCCACCAAAACGCGCCAGCAGAGGAGCGACAAACGGCGAGACAATAGCCATAACCAGCATGGCCAGCGTCAGGCCGAGATAGATTTCGGGGGACGACCAGCTTCGGTCTGCTGTAATGGCATGAGCAAAGGTTCCCGGCATGTAAAAGGAGATCCCCCAGTTAATGAGTTGATTACATCCCGCAGTGAGCGCAAGACGGCGAGGGAGTGCAGGTGTTTCCATTATTTTTCATTCCGTTAGGCAGTTGTCCCGAGCATACAGGGCGCGGTATTGTGCTGGCAGAGCCGTATCCTTATTCACCCTATAAGAGAAACTTTGCATGACGACGCTCAATCTGGGACACCTCGCCACTTTTCGTCTGGTCGTTCAACGCGGCAGCTTTTCTGCGGCAGCAGATGTAATGGGTATTTCCCAGCCCGCCGTCAGCCTGCAAATACGCCAGCTGGAGCAGTTTCTTCAGACGCGGCTGATCGAACGTACGGGGCGTGGAATCAAAGCCACTGCTGCCGGTGAGGCGCTACGGGTGCACGGTGAACGTCTTGAACTGGCGGTTGAGGAGACAATTCGTTCGGTTAGCGCATTCAATCAGGAAGTGAGCGGCACCATCACGCTTGGCACGGGCGCGACGGCCTGTATTCATCTGCTTCCAGCGCTGTTGCAGCAGCTTCGTGAGGAGTATCCCCTGTTACGGATCGGAGTGACGACGGGAAATACGCCAGATATCGTCAGGGCGATTGAGGAGAATCGGCTGGATATGGGGCTGGTCACGCTACCGGCGAGCGGTCGTACGTTGGCGATTATGCACGCGATGGAGGAAGAGTTTGTCTGGATTGGCGCGCAGGTTCAGCCGGAAGAAGGGGAGCAGTTTACGCCAGACTCTTTATACGCTCAGCCGCTCATTGCGTTTGAGTCGGGCAGCGGTACGCGAACGTTGATTGACGGCTGGTTTGAAGCCCGCGGACTAGCCGTCTCACCGGTTATGCAGCTTGGCAGTATTGAGGCCATCAAACGCATGGTACGTGCAGGGCTGGGCTACAGTATTGTGCCGCGAATGGCGGTGGAGCATGCCGACGACCGGGAGGGATTACGCGTTCAATCGTTAACGCCCGTTCTGCGCCGGCAACTGGCGATAGTGATGCGTCAGGATAAGATCCTCAGCAAAGGGATGACGGTAATTATTCGGCTGTTACAGCGTGAACATGGACGTTAGCGCTCGGGCGAATCCACAACGAGGCCTGATTGCTGCGACTGAATTTTGTCCTGATGGTGATACCAGGCGCCAATGGAGGAATAAACAAAGCGGCCAAAGAAAAACAGGAAACTGATGAGCAGTATGATGCGGGTCATCCGGGTGTTAAATCGATGTCGTTTTCGCATACGCGTAGCCTGACTCACTTTCTTTTCCTGAGTATACCCTTTTGGGCGATACGGCTATTAAGGCACAGCCGCAAGTCTGGGTCAATTCGGCGAAATGTAAAATACCGTCAATGCTTACATTAATTTATGTTATTAAAAACAACGCTTTTATTTATCGCATTGATAATTAAAGGAAAAATATTCAAAAAAAACGTAAGAAAGGTTTATTCAGATAAATTAATTTGATTTAGGTCAACCGCATCCCGTCGTTGATATTTAAAATCCCTCCTCCACTGTGCTTGCCAGGAATTTTCCGGGCAACGTGTACGTCAGGTTGGATGCCTGTCTTCCTTTACCCTCTGGAGCGCAAGGGTTGTAAACGAGCATCTATGAATATTCACCACATCCTGAAGCAAAATAAAGACCGCTGGTGGGCACTTCCTCTTATTTTACCCGTCGTGTTACTCCCGGTACTAAGTGTGGCTAATACCTTAACGCAGCTGGGTGACGGTATCGTTGCGCTCTATTATCTCCCGCTCTCTTTTCTGCTGGCGCTGATGTTGTTCTTTGGCCTGGAAGCCCTCCCCGGGGTGGTGGTATCGCTATTTTTACGTTATTACCCCTCCGTTGGGTTATTTGAAACCGTGGCTGGCATTCTGCATTTTATCGTTCCTCTGGTGCTCAGCTGGGGCGGTTATCGCGTATTTGCGCCCCGGCGCAATATGACCGCTTACGGTGACATACGTCTGATGGGGCAGCGTATTTTCTGGCAGGTGTTTTGTCCGGCAACGCTTTTTCTGGTGCTGTTTCAGTTTGCGGTTTATCTCGGCATTTATGAGAGCCGCCAGAGCCTCGCGGGACTAAATCCCCTCAATATTCGGACACTTATTAACTATCAGGGGCTACTGGTGAGCGGGCTGACGGGCGTGCCGCTAAGCTACCTGCTGATCCGCCTGATACGGCATCCGCGCTATATCAAGGGACTGATGTCCCAGCTCCGCGCGCAAATAGACAAAAAGGTGACGGCCGTTGAGTTTGTGGTGTGGTTTTTAGCCCTGGGCGGGTTGCTGGTCATGCTGCTGCTGCCCATGAATGCAAACAGTTCCATTTTCAGTACCAACTACACCTTGTCCCTGCTGATGCCCGTGATGCTCTGGGGGGCGATGCGCTTTGGCTACAAGCTGATGTCACTCATCTGGACGCCGGTCCTGCTGGTGTCGATTCACTTTTTTTATCACTACATTCCGGTGCAAGAGGGGTATGGCATTCAGCTGGCGATCACCTCATCCAGCTATCTGGTCTTTTCCTTCGTTGTGACGTACATGTCGATGCTGGCGACACGCCAGCGCGCCATCAATATTCGCTCCCGCAGTCAGGCTTTTCTCGATCCGGTGGTGCATATGCCCAACCTGCGGGCGCTGTCGCGCGAGCTGGCCAGTCATCCGTGGTCAGCGCTCTGTTTACTGCGCGTGCCCGAGCTGGAGGTACTGGGACGCAATTACGGCGTGATGCTGCGGATCCAGTATAAACAGCAGCTGGCGCAATGGATAAACGGCACTCTACAGCCCAATGAGCGAGTCTATCACCTCACCGGGTATGACATGGCGGTGCGTCTGGATGCGGAGTCGCATCAACAGCGCATTGAGACGCTGGACGAGCATATCAAGCAGTTCGTTTTTGTCTGGGATGGTATGCCGGTACAGCCTCAGGTCGGCATAAGCTATTGCTATGTGCGCTCACCCGTCAATCACCTCTATCTGGTGCTGGGGGAGCTGGGCATCGTGGCCGATCTCTCCCTTTCTACCAACCACCCGGAAAATCTTCAGCAGCGCGGGGCTGTTCACTTGCAGCGTAGCCTGAAAGATAAGGTCGCGATGATGAGCCGTTTACAGGCCGCGCTGGAGCAGGACGCTTTTACCCTGCTGGTTCAACCCGTTCGCGGGCTGCGCGGCGATTGTTATCACGAGGTGCTGCTGCGAATGCGTGATGATAATGGGGCGCTGATCTTTCCCGAACAGTTCCTGCCCATAGCACAGGAGTTTGGTTTATCGTCGCGTGTCGATTTATGGGTACTGGAGCGTACGTTGAGTTTCCTGGCACAGCACCGCCAGCGGTTGCCGGGCCAGCGCTTTGCGATCAACCTCGCACCTTCTACCGTCTACCGGGCGCAGTTCCCGCTTGAAGTGAGCCGCCTGTTAGCCAAATACGCCGTTGAAGCATGGCAGTTGATCTTTGAAGTGACCGAAAGCAGCGCCTTTGGTCATGCGGAACTGGCGGCGTCTACCCTCAGGAAATTACAAAAAATGGGCATCCGGATCGCCATTGATGATTTTGGCACCGGCTACGCCAGCTATGCGCGGTTAAAAAGCGTGGACGCCGACATCCTCAAAATCGACGGCGGTTTTATTCGCAATATTGTCAGCAACAGCCTGGATTACCAGATTGTGGCTTCTATTTGCCATCTGGCCCGGATGAAGAAAATGCTGGTGGTGGCGGAATATGTGGAAACAGAAGAGATACGTAGCGCGGTGCACGCGCTAGGTATCGATTATGTGCAGGGTTATTTGATTGGGTTGCCGGCTGAGCTTGATACGTTGCTCGACACGGAGCCTTCTCAGGAGAGCGCCTGAGCCGTTACGCTGCCGCCTCAGAACTCTCTTCTTCAATCTTCAACAGCCAGCCGGTGACCGCTTCCCAGTACTGCTGCTCTTTTTCCAGATCCAGCAGTACCAGCGCGTTCTGGCTGAACCAGTCGTGCGGGAAGCTCAGCGTCCAGTGATAGTCATCCGTTTTTAGCTTCAGCGTCGGCGGCGTGGTGGTCGCCTGTCGCTGATTATTGAGCAATACGCCCAGGCGCAACAGCTGAATGAGCGGCAGGAACTGCTTTTTCTTAAACAACGTAAAGCGCGGCAGATCGTCGAGCTTGATGGCTTTGCGGTGATAGCGGACCAGCGTCGCCATCATGGTTTGCTGCTCCTGGTTGAAGCCAGGCAGATCGCTGTTTTGCAGAATATAGGCTGAATGGCGATGCATTCCGCTGTGGTTAATGTTCAGCCCCACCTCGTGCAGCATGGCGGCCCATTTTAACAGTGCGGCCAGCTGCGGATGCGCCAGCTTAGGATTTTGCTCCTCCCACTGCTCGTACATCTGCACCGTGGTTTCGAGAACACGCTTCGCCTGTTCACGGTCGATGTTGTACTGGTTGGCCAGGCTCTGCGCGGTACGGCTGCGAATATCCTGATGACGGAAACGTCCTTCCATCTCATACAGCACGCCTTCACGCAGGGCGCCGTCAGAGAGGCGCAGCTCTTTGATCGCCAGCGCGTCAAACACGCCGCAGAGGATCGCCAGCCCCGGTACGAACACGGCTTTACGTTCGTCGGACAGACCCGGCAAACTCAGGGCGTCGAAGCTCTTATGCTTAAGCACCTCTTCGGTGAGTTTCACCAGGCGCTCAGGCGTAATAAACCCGTCTTTTTCACCCATCGCCAGCAGCACTTCATGGGCCGCTTTAATCGACCCCGATGCGCCCAGCGCCACGTTCCAGCCCTGAATACGGTATTGCCAGGCCAGATTTTCCAGTTTTTGTACGGCGGCCATGCGCGCGCGCTGGAAGTTTTCGCGGGTGATGACGCCGCCCGGGAAATACATCTGCGCGAAGCTGACGCAGCCCATACGGCGGCTTTCCACCAGACGCGGCTCGAAGTCTTCGCCAATCACCAGTTCCGTGGAGCCACCGCCGATATCAATCACCAGCTTGCGGCCTTTTTCCGGCTGCGTATGCTCCACGCCCATAAAAATCAGGCGCGCTTCTTCGTTACCGGAGATGATCTCAATCGGGTAGGGGATAACCTTTTCCGCGCGCTTAAGAAATTCCGGCGCGTTCAGCGCCTGGCGTAGCGTATGCGTTCCAACGATGCAGACGCTGGACGGTGAAAAGCCTTGCAGACGTTCTGCGAACAGCGACAGGCAGTTCAGCCCGCGCTCCATAGCCTCTTCGCTCAGCATGTTACGCGCGTCGAGACCATCGGCCAGATGCACACGCTGCTTCAGACGACCGATGATCTGCATCGCGCCATCCACCTCGCGGGCGATGACCATATGGAAACTGTTTGAGCCAAGATCGACCGCAGCGAACTCCTGCGGGCGTGGGGTATTATCGTTTATTGGCATAGGTTAATCGGGTTGCTCAAGTGATTTAATGTAATCGTAAATCGCCAGCTGCGAGCGCACTTTACGGCGATTGCCGCGCGGTACATAGCGATTACTGAGTTCTTTGTCGATATAACGTGCTTTCACCGTATCGCTGAACAGGATCTCGATAATGTCCAGGATACGCTGCTTCAAGCGAGGATCCAGCAGCGGTGCCGCTACTTCAATACGGTAATCAATGTTACGCGTCATCCAGTCGGCGGACGAGAGGTATACGCGCTTATCACCGGCGTTATCGAAAATATAGACGCGATCGTGTTCAAGATAGCGATCCACAATGCTGATCACGCGGATGTTATCGCTAATGCCTTCCAGTTCCGGAATGAGCGAGCACATGCCGCGAATGAGCAGATTTACCGGAACGCCAGAGCTGGAGGCCGCGTACAGGCGGTCCACCAGCCCTTTGTCCACCAGATTGTTAAGCTTCAGCGTGATGCCGGACGACAAGCCGTTCTGCGCATTGGCAATCTCTTTGTCGATCATATCGTACAGCAGGCGCCGTGAGTTCTGCGGTGACACCAGCAGATAATCGAAGCTCACCGGGCGGTACGGGTTCTCAATGAAGTTGAACACCCGACGCACTTCGTTGGTGATGCGGGCATCGGCAGTCAGCAGCGAATAGTCGGTGTAGATTCTCGCGGTTTTCTCGTTAAAGTTCCCGGTACCGATATGGGCGTAGCGCACCACCTCGTCACCCTCTTTACGGGAGATCAGGAACAACTTGGCGTGAATTTTCAGCCCCGGCGCGGAGAAGATGACGTGCACGCCCGCTTCCGTCAGTCGGCGCGCCCAGTGGATGTTGGCCTCTTCGTCGAAGCGAGCCTGGAGCTCAACTACCACGGTCACTTTCTTGCCGTTGTGCGCCGCGTGGATCATCGCATCGATGATGCGGGAATCTTTCGCCACGCGATAAATATTGATTTTAATCGCCAGCACGTTCGGATCGAATGAGGCCTGACGCAGCAATTCCAGCACGTGCTCAAAGGTATGATACGGATAGTAGAGCAGTACATCCCGTTCGCGGATGGCGTCGAACCCGTTGCGGAACTTATCGAACCAGATATGGCGCAGGCGCGGCAGCGGTTTGTTCACCAGATTGGCTTTGCCGACGTTCGGGAAGCCAATGAAATCTTTAAAGTTGTGGTAACGCCCGCCGGGAATAATGGAGTCGTAGCGGGAGATGGTCAGCTTATCGCGCAGCATCTCCACCATTGCGTCCGGCATATCACGCTGATAGACAAACCGCACCGGCTCTGCCGTCAGGCGCTGCTTGAGGCTGGAAGACATCAGCTCCATCAGGCTGGCCTCCATCTCATGCACCAGATCGTACTCGGCGTCACGGGTCATCTTCATCGAGTAGGCGTTGAGCGCGTCGTAATCGAAGAAGCCTTTGAAGATATCGTCCAGGCAGTAGCGCAGGATGTTATCCAGCAGGATCATCGGCTTACGTCGGCGCGGGGTTTCCGGCGGCAGGTTTACAAAGCGTGGGACTTTATCAGACGGTATTTCCAGCAGCGCGTAGTTAATGGTCTCACCACGAATGATTTCTACCGCCAGATAGGTGTAGTCATCTTTCAGGAACTGCACCAGATCGGTTTCACGGTTGATCAGAATCGGGGTGATATGCTGGCGCAGATAATGTTTAAAATAGTGGCGCAGCCAGTTTTGCTGATTCGCGGAGAGCTGGCGTTCGTTGATCAGGAAGATTTGGTTGCGTGCCATTTCCAGCAGCAGCTCGTTATAGAGGCCATCAAATTCCTGATCGGCTTTCATGACGCGAGACTGGATTTTTCCAAGCAGATGTCGCGAGTGGGAGTTTAAGCCCTGTTCTTCGCTGATGATGATTCGGCGTTTCAGTTCGGCGAAGCGAACCTTGTAGAACTCATCTAGATTGTTGGAATAGATGCCTAAAAAACGCATACGTTCAATCAGCGGGTTGGTTTTATCGGCCGCTTCCTGAAGTACACGTTCGTTGAATGCTAACCAGCTTAGCTCTTTCTCGATGTATAACTTTTCCTGACCCATTACAGCTCACACTCCAGTTCAATCACAGGACGTGGTAAATCCGTCTCGTCCTTATTATGGCGAGCATTTCCACGATATGTCCAACAGTGCCAGAAAAGTATGACAGTTATTTTTTTATTGGGGAATTTAGAGGGTTGGGGGAGGGGATGTCGGGTGGCGCTGCGCTTACCACGACCTAAGGGACCGTAGGCCCGTGCAAGCGAAGCGCCGCCGGGCAATTCAAACAGACTACTCTTCGGCAGCATAACCCTGCGGGGGCAACTTCACTCCGTCCAGCCAGGCTGCGCCGTCGCGCATCTCAAGACGGCCGTCAACAAACCAGCTTACCACCAGCGGATAAATGGCGTGTTCCTGAGCCTGTACACGTTCGGTCACGTCGTCTTCGTTGTCACCGTCAAAGACCGGTACTTTTGCCTGCAAAATGACCGGACCGCCGTCCAGCTCGTCGGTAACGAAATGCACGGAGGTACCATGCTCCTCATCGCCGTTCTCCAGCACCTGACGATGGGTGTGCAGACCGGGGTATTTTGGTAGCAGGGAAGGGTGGATATTGAGCAGTCGTCCGGCGTAGTGTGCAACAAAAGCCGGGCTCAGGATGCGCATGTAGCCTGCCAGCACCACCACGTCAGGCGCGTAGGCGTCAATCTCCTGCACCAGCTCACGGTCAAAGGCTTCACGCCCGGCGAACTGGCTGGCTTCCAGCGCGTGCGCAGGAATGTTCGCTTCCCGCGCGCGCTCAAGGCCGAATGCATCGGCCTTGTTGCTGAATACTGCCCGAATGGTGCCATTGATTTTCTTCTGTTTGCAGGCGTCTATGATTGCCTGCAAATTGCTTCCGTTGCCGGAAATGAGCACCACGATGTTTTTCATTCAATGACCACACGCTGTTCGGAATCGGAAGCTTTAATCGTACCGATTTTCCACGCGTTTTCACCTTTTTCTGTCAGCAGCTTAATCGCTTTATCCGCTTCGCTGGCGGGCAGGGCGATAACCATGCCCACGCCGCAGTTAAAGGTGCGGTACATTTCATGCTCGCTCACGTTGCCTGCGGTTTGCAGCCAGTTGAAGACGGACGGCCACTGCCATGAGGAGGCGTCGATCACCGCCTGGGTATTATCCGGCAGCACGCGCGGAATGTTTTCCCAGAAGCCGCCGCCGGTAAGGTGAGCGATGGCGTGCACGTCAACGTTCTCAATCAGCTCCAGCACGTTTTTCACGTAGATGCGGGTCGGGGCCAGCAGGTGATCGGCCAGCGGTTTGCCGTCCAGCTCGGTGGTCAGCGGGTCGCAACCGCTCACTTCGAGGATCTTACGCACCAGAGAGTAGCCGTTGGAGTGCGGACCGCTGGAGGCCAGCGCAACCAGCACATCGCCGTCAGCCACTTTGCTGCCGTCGATAATTTCTGATTTTTCTACCACGCCGACGCAGAAGCCTGCGACGTCATAATCTTCACCGTGATACATGCCAGGCATTTCCGCGGTTTCACCGCCGACCAGCGCACAGCCGGATTGCAGGCAGCCTTCGGCGATACCGTTAATGACGCTGGCTGCGGTATCCACGTCCAGCTTGCCGGTCGCGTAGTAATCCAGGAAGAACAGCGGCTCAGCGCCCTGTACCACCAGGTCGTTGACGCACATCGCCACCAGATCGATACCAATCGTATCGTGACGCTTAAGATCCATCGCCAGGCGCAGTTTTGTACCGACACCATCCGTACCCGAGACCAGCACAGGTTCACGATATTTTTGCGGCAGCGCGCACAGTGCGCCGAATCCACCCAGGCCACCCATCACTTCCGGGCGGCGGGTTTTTTTCACCACACCTTTGATTCGGTCAACCAGCGCATTACCTGCGTCAATATCAACACCGGCATCTTTGTAGCTGAGAGAAGTTTTGTTGGTCACGGCTTAAATCCCCACGCGATTGCATAGCTAGTAAGAAAAATCGGCGCAATTCTAACAGTCCAGGCAAACGTTTGCGAGCCTATTCTCGGCGCGGGGATCTTTTTTTCTGTGCGGCCTGTCCAGGGCAACAAACTTGACTCTGTTCACGAAAATGAAACCGGTTTCGGCGATCTGCTTGCAACGGCAATCCCGTTTGCACATCATCAAACTGAAACCGGTTTCTGTAACTGTTTTTGCAGAAAATAACGCAGAATGAGGGATAGCGAATGTCAGGATTTAAATCAGGTTTTCTGTGGGGTGGGGCCGTTGCGGCGCACCAGCTTGAAGGCGGCTGGAAAGAGGGCGGCAAGGGCGTGAGCGTTGCTGATGTCATGACGGCAGGCGCCCATGGGGTACCGCGTGAAATCACCAACGGCGTGATGGAGGGGAAAAATTACCCAAACCACGAAGCCATCGACTTCTATCACCGCTATAAAGAAGACATCAAACTCTTTGCCGAAATGGGGTTCAAATGCTTTCGCACCTCCATCGCCTGGACGCGTATCTTCCCGAAAGGCGACGAGCTGGAGCCGAACGAAGCGGGACTCCAATTCTATGACGATTTGTTCGACGAGTGCCTGAAGCACGGCATCGAGCCGGTGATCACGCTTTCCCACTTCGAGATGCCTTTCCACCTGGTGACGGAATACGGCGGCTGGCGCAACCGTAAGCTGATCGACTTCTTTGTCCGCTTCGCGAAGGTCGTTTTTGAGCGCTACCAGCATAAAGTGAAGTACTGGATGACCTTTAACGAGATCAACAACCAGGCCAACTTCCACGAAGACTTTGCGCCGTTTACCAACTCCGGGCTGAAATATGCGCCGGGAGAAGATCGCGAGCCGGTGATGTTCCAGGCGGCGCACTATGAGCTGGTGGCCAGTGCTCTGGCGGTGAAGGCGGGGCGCGAGATCAACCCGTCACTGCAAATCGGCTGCATGATTGCCATGTGCCCCATCTATCCGCTGACCTGTGCCCCGGACGACATGATGATGGCGATGAACGCCATGCATCGCCGCTACTGGTTCACCGACGTTCACGTGCGCGGCAAGTATCCGCAGCATCTGCTCAACTACTTTGAACGTCGCGGCTTCGCGCTGGATATTACCGAAGAAGATAAAGTGGCGCTGACGCAGGGCTGCGTGGATTACATCGGGTTCAGCTACTACATGTCTTTCGCTACCAAAGCGACGGCGGATAATCCGACGCTGGATTACGACGAGAGCAAGAGCCTGGTTTCTAACCCGTACGTGCAAAAATCGGACTGGGGCTGGCAGATCGATCCTGTCGGGCTGCGCTACTCCCTGAACTGGTTCTGGGATCACTATCAGCTGCCGCTGTTTATTGTGGAAAACGGTTTTGGCGCGATCGACGTGCAGGAGAGCGACGGCACGGTGAACGACCAGTACCGCATCGACTACCTTTCCGCCCACATCCGCGAGATGAAAAAAGCGGTGGTGGAAGACGGCGTGGATCTGATGGGCTACACGCCGTGGGGCTGTATCGACCTGGTCTCTGCCGGCACCGGCGAGATGAAGAAACGCTACGGCTTTATCTTTGTCGATAAAGATAACGAAGGTAACGGTACGCTGAACCGCAGCAAGAAGAAATCGTTCGACTGGTATAAGCAGGTGATTGCCAGCAACGGAGAGCAGCTATAATTGCCCGGTGGCGCTGCGCTTATCGGGCCTACGGGATGTCCAGGCCGGGTAAGCGTTAGCGCCACCCGGCAGAATCCCGCCCCCAAGCCGGAGCCTCGCCTCCGGCTTTTTTGTTTTTGATTGATGTATGTCAAGCAAGATGGGTATGGCGCAATCCGAAAAAAGCGGTATAATCCCGCGATTTTTTTGCGGATGCCACCTCAGAGGAGAAAGAGAATGAAGATTGTGGAAGTGAAACACCCACTCGTTAAACACAAGTTGGGCCTGATGCGTGAGCATGACATCAGCACGAAGCGTTTTCGCGAACTGGCTTCTGAAGTGGGTAGCCTGCTGACCTACGAAGCGACCTCTGATCTGGAAACGGAAAAAGTGACTATCGAAGGCTGGAACGGCCCGGTACAGGTTGAGCAGATCAAAGGTAAAAAAATTACCGTGGTGCCAATCCTGCGTGCGGGTCTGGGCATGATGGAAGGCGTGCTGGAGCACGTCCCAAGCGCGCGTATCAGCGTGGTGGGTATCTACCGTAACGAAGAGACGCTTGAGCCGGTCCCGTACTTCCAGAAGCTGGTCTCTAACATCGATGAGCGTATGGCGCTGGTGGTTGACCCGATGCTCGCGACCGGCGGTTCGATGATCGCCACCATCGACCTGCTGAAAAAAGCGGGATGCAGCAGCATCAAAGTGCTGGTACTGGTTGCGGCGCCGGAAGGTATCGCGGCGCTGGAAAAAGCGCACCCGGACGTTGAACTCTATACCGCGTCTGTCGACCAGGGACTGAACGAGCACGGGTACATCATCCCGGGGCTCGGCGATGCCGGCGATAAGATTTTTGGTACTAAATAATCGAATAACGATAAAGAAGCCGACTTTGATAGTCGGCTTTTTTTTGAATAAAAGCCAACAATGACACTCAGAGGAAAACACTATGACGCGCCGTGCTATCGGGGTGAGTGAAAGACCGCCGCTTTTACAGACAATCCCGCTTAGTTTGCAGCACCTGTTCGCCATGTTTGGCGCAACCGTGCTGGTGCCAATCCTGTTTCACATTAACCCGGCTACCGTGCTGCTGTTTAACGGCATCGGTACGCTGCTTTACCTCTTCATCTGTAAAGGCAAAATCCCGGCCTATCTCGGGTCGAGCTTCGCGTTTATCTCCCCGGTACTGCTGTTGCTGCCGCTGGGTTATGAGGTCGCGCTGGGCGGCTTCATCATGTGCGGCGTGCTGTTCTGCCTGGTCTCCTTCATCGTGAAGAAAGCCGGTACCGGCTGGCTGGACGTGATGTTCCCGCCTGCGGCAATGGGGGCCATCGTTGCCGTCATCGGCCTGGAGCTGGCGGGTGTCGCGGCGAACATGGCTGGGCTGCTGCCTGCGGACGGTCAGTCACCGGATTCTAAAACCATTATTATTTCGCTGGTGACGCTGGGCGTGACGGTATTCGGTTCCGTCCTCTTCCGCGGCTTTATGGCGATTATCCCAATCCTGATCGGCGTGCTGGCGGGTTACGCGCTCTCCTTCGTGATGGGCGTTGTGGATACCACCCCGATTGCCGAGGCGCACTGGTTCGCGCTGCCAACCTTCTACACCCCGCGCTTTGAATGGTTCGCCATTTTCACCATTCTGCCTGCTGCGCTGGTGGTGATTGCTGAGCACGTCGGCCACCTGGTGGTGACGGCGAACATCGTGAAGCGCGACCTGATCCGCGACCCGGGCCTGCATCGCTCCATGTTTGCCAACGGTTTCTCCACCATCATCTCTGGTTTCTTCGGCTCCACGCCAAACACGACTTACGGTGAGAATATCGGCGTAATGGCGATCACCCGCGTCTACAGCACCTGGGTTATCGGCGGCGCGGCGATCATCGCCATTCTGCTCTCCTGCGTTGGTAAACTGGCGGCAGCGATCCAGATTATCCCGGTGCCGGTGATGGGCGGCGTTTCTCTGCTGCTGTACGGGGTGATCGGTGCCTCCGGTATTCGCGTGCTGATTGAATCCAAAGTGGATTACAGCAAGGCGCAGAACCTGATCCTGACCTCCGTTATCCTGATTATCGGCGTGAGCGGCGCGAAGGTGCACATCGGCGCGGCAGAGCTGAAGGGTATGGCGCTGGCGACCATCGTCGGCGTCGGCCTGAGCCTGATTTTCAAGCTGATCTCGGTGATCCGCCCGGAAGAGGTGGTGCTGGACGCGGACGACAGCGAAAAAGCGCCACATTGATCGTCATGCCGGGCGAAGGATCGCCCGGTTCTCTCCTTGCAGGTTCCGTGTTAAACTCCATTCCGATTTTATGTAAGATCTCTGGTTGAGGTATTTCTGAACGGACCGGCACAGCTCTCTCTGCCACTTTATCTCCCTGACGATGAAACTTTCGCGAGTTTCTGGCCGGGTGATAACCCCTCTTTACTGGCTGCACTGCAAAACGTGCTGCGCCAGGAACACAGCGGATACATCTATATCTGGTCACGCGAAGGCGCGGGACGCAGCCACCTGCTGCATGCCGCCTGTGCGGAGCTTTCGGCGCGCGGTGACGCGGTAGGCTATGTGCCGCTGGATAAACGCACCTGGTTTGTGCCTGAGGTGCTGGAGGGCATGGAACATCTCTCCCTGGTCTGCATCGATAATATCGAATGCGTGGCGGGGGACGAACCGTGGGAAATGGCGATCTTTAACCTCTACAACCGCATTCTGGAGTCGGGCAAAACCCGGCTGCTGATCACCGGCGATCGTCCGCCGCGCCAGCTCAATCTGGGGCTGCCGGATCTGGCGTCTCGTCTGGATTGGGGGCAAATCTACAAGCTGCAACCGCTGTCGGATGAAGACAAACTCCAGGCACTTCAGTTGCGCGCCAGACTGCGCGGATTTGAACTGCCGGAAGACGTAGGGCGCTTCCTGCTCAAGCGTCTGGATCGGGAGATGCGCACGCTCTTTGATACGCTCGATCAGCTCGATCGCGCCTCCATCACCGCCCAGCGCAAGCTGACCATTCCGTTTGTGAAAGATATTCTTAAGCTTTGAGTTTTTTGCCCGGTGGCGCTGCGCTTACCGGGCCTACGAAAACCCGTCATACCTTGCAGGCCGGGTAAGGCGCAGCCGCCACCCGGCTAAAGATCCCCCAACAAGTGCTCCACCAGCAGCGGAATCGGTCTTCCCGACGCCACGCTCCGTCCGTTTTCTCGCCACAGCGCCGTCCCGCTGATATCCAGATGCGCCCACGGAATAGTCGGCGGGCAGAAATGGTGCAGCAGCCACGCCGCCGAGGCGCTGATCGCCGCATTGTTGGTCGGCGTGTTGCACAGATCGGCAATCGCGCTGTCGGTTTGCTTTCTCAGCCTCGCATCCAGCGGCAGGGACCACACCTCGTCGCCGCTCCGTTTGCCCGCGAGCGTCAGTGCCTGACGCAACGGCTCATCCTGGGTCATCAGCCCGCTCAGCTCATACCCCAGCGCTTTCACCACCGCTCCGGTTAAGGTCGCCATATCAATAATATAATGCGCCTGCGGATGGCGCTGACTCGCCCAGGCGATAGCGTCTGCCAGCACCAGCCGGCCCTCGGCATCGGTGTTGTTGATTTCCACCGTAATGCCGTTGCAGGCTGTTGCCACCGTGCCGGGCTGCATGGCGTCGGGGCCGATGGCGTTTTCCGCCAGCGCCAGCACGCCCATGATGCGCACGGGTAATTTCTGCTCCGCAACGGTCAGCATCAGCCCGAGCACGTTAGCCGCGCCGCACATGTCATATTTCATGGTGTACATGCCCGCGCCTTCCTTCAGCCACAGGCCGCCGGTGTCAAAGGTAATGCCTTTTCCCACGTAGCAGCGCACCGGGCCATCAGACACGCCGTTATAGTGAATAGCCAGCAGGCGAGGCGGGCAGGTCGCCCCTTTGCCAACGGCGTGCAGTAGCCCCAGCCCCTGCTCAACAATTTGCTTTTCATCCAACACCTCGCAGCGCAGAGCAGGGCTGGCGGCACACAGTTTTTGCGCCTCTTCCACCACAAACTGCGGCGTACAGCGGTCGGATGGCATATCCGCCAGACGTCGTGCCGCAACCATGCCGAGCGCAATGGCCTGCTGCTGGCGGAAGGTCGTCTCCAGCTTCGCCTGCTGTTCCGGCAGGCAGAGGGCAGTGATGCAGGTAAGGCGCAGCGCTTCGTCCGTCTTCTTCAGCTTCAGGTCACTGAGCATGTGTGCCTGATTAAAGAGAAAACGCAGTACCTGCGCCAGCACCACATCGTCGATATCCGTCACGTCCAGCACGAGTTCGGCGCTGGCGGGGGCGGTAAGCAGCGGTCGCAGGGCCGTGATCAACCCTTCGGTCAGGGCGTCATGCCAGAGCGCATCCGGCAACAGAGTGATGCGGGCAAACGGCGCGCAGCCAAAGCGCGCGTCCGCGACGGTGCTCTGCTGGCGCATTTCAGCGATAAGAGCGCTATCCGGTAACAGGGAACTGTCAGCGCGCGCAATCAAATGGCTCTGCGGCTTCGCGTCTGAAAGCGCGTTGATAAACTGGTACGTGATCATCATAACTCCTCAATCGGTGCGCGGATCCGCGCGGCATAGGCCTGCATCCACTCATCATCTACCGCGTGATAGTGCGTTTTCTCCCGCAGGCGTTCAGTACGGAAAACGGTGAGGGGCTGGCGAGCCGTCGCCACCACGAACGAGAAGGTTTTGATGTTGGTCGCGGCGCCAAATTCTCCTTTGCTGTTCATGCACACCACGGAGAGATCGCCCGCGCGACCGAAGCGCGACATCAGTTTGTCTTCCAGTTCGAACACGACCGAATCCGCCGCCTGCTGCGGCGTCATGCCTTGCGCCATCCGGCGAACGATTTCGTAGCTGGTACAGCCCTTCATCAGATCTTCACCGACGCCCGTGGCGGTGGCCGCGCCGGTTTCGCTGTCGCAGTAAAAGCCGGAGCCGATGATGGGTGAGTCACCGAGGCGACCGCGTTTTTTCATAAACAGGCCGCTGGTGGAAGTGGCGACGCTCATCGAGCCCTGTTTATCGAGGCCGATGATGCCGACGGTGTCATGTCCGTCGTAGGGGCTTAACCCCTTATCCAGCGTTTCGCGGCAGCGCTTACGGTAGTGTTGCATGGCGCGATCCGTGAGCATGGTTTTATCGGCAAAGCCCTGGCTCAGCGCCCATTCGCGCGCGCCCTGGCCGACCAGCAGGCTGTTATAACGCTGGCGGCTGAGCGCATGCGCCACGCGCACCGGGTTGGCGATATCCACCAGATTGCCCACGGCGCCGAACGCCAGCGTGTCGCCGTCCATATAGGCCGCGTCCAGCTCTACCTCGCCGTTTTCGGTGGGCAGCCCGCCGTAGCCGACGGATTTATAAAACGGAAAGTCCTCGACGGCGGCGACGGCATCCACTACCGCCGCAGCGACAGGTTTGCCCGCAGCCAGGGCAGACGCGGATTCCGTTACCCCTTCAAGCGCCATTCGCCAGGTTGCGATAATTCCCCACATGCTTTACTCCTGTTTTGCAAGGGTGGTGTCGGTTTGCGTAACGCTGGCTATTTCCGCCGCGCGGTACTGTTTATCCAGGATACGCATGAAAGGCAGGTACAGCATGGCGCCAATCAGCAGGTTGAGAAGCTGCATCACGCTGCCGCTCAGGTGCCCGGTGACGATAAAGCCGCTGATGACCGGCGGCAGCGTCCAGGGGATAAACACCCCGGTGGTGACGGCGACCGCACCAATTTTCATCGCCAAATACTGCACGGTGACCAGCACCAGCGGCACCAGATTGAACGGGATGAGCATGATCGGGTTCATGATCACCGGCAGGCCAAACAGGATCGGTTCGTTGATGTTAAACACCGAGGCACCCGCACCGAGGCGCGCCACTTCGCGCATGTTTTTGCTGCGGGCGAAAATCAGCATCGCAATCACCAGCGACAGCGTGGCGCCCGCGCCGCCCATCCAGATCATGTCAAAAAACTGTTCGGTGATGATGTGCGGCGGCGTCGTTCCCGCCTGAATCGCGGCGATGTTGTCGGTCTGGTTCTCCATCCACAGCGGACGAATAATCCCGTTGATCATCGAACCTGAGTTAATGCCCACTGACCACAGAATGGTGATGCTGAATACGGTCATCAGCGCCCCGAAATAAGAGGTGCCGTAGTGGCGCACCGGGGTGGCAACCACTTCATAAATAAACTGGTGGATGGTGTGGTAGTGGGTGTTTTCAAAGATGATGCGGATAAGCAGCACCAGAATCATCACCAGCAGGGCCGGGATCAGGGCCGCGAACGACTCCTGCACCGCAGGAGGCACGCCGTCCGGCATTTTGATGACCAGCTTTTTGCGCTTCAGCCAGCAGAACAGTTCCGTCCACAGCAGGGAACCGATCATCGCCACGAACAGCCCTTTGCTGCCAATCCACTCCACCGGCATCACGGTAATGCCGCCGTTTTCCGCCACTTTGATAAAGGGCGTCAGGATCAGAAACGCGACCAGCGCCAGGATGCCGCAGGAGATGCGGTCCTCGCCATAATGCTCAGCCAGGCGGTAGGCCACCAGGAAGCTGATAAACAGCGACATGGTTGAGAACACCGCGTTGAACGGGATCTCTATAATCGCACTCCAGCTCTCACCAAAGGCCTGAGACATAAACTGCTGATAGGCCTGATTCGGGAAGGAGGAGATCACCAGCAGGATGGAGCCGACGATGATAAACGGCATGAATGAAACGTAGGCCCCACGAATGGCCCCAAGATGACGCTGCTGGGCCGTTTTCGCCGCCAGCGGCATCAGTTTTGCTTCAAGAAATCCCAGAACATTGTTCATTGTGAACTCCGTACAAGATTGAGAGGTGTTGTTTATGTTATGTCTGTGGATTATCAGTGAAGCGCGGCGAGCGAAAGGTGAAATCGGTCACAAAGCATTCGCTGCTCTGATATAAATCTCATAAGATTAGTTGCGGAGAGAGACGCGATGGAAATCAAACTGCATGCCAACGCCACCACCACACCGCGTATCCGTCGTTATCTTCAGCAGTCAGATAAAAGCGACAGAGAGCTTGCCGTTGAGTTGGGTATCTCGGTCACCACCGTCAGGCGCTGGCGCAACCGCGACCAGGTTTCGGATAACCACACCACGCCAAAAGTGATACATAAAGCGTTGAGACAAGAGCAGGCAGCACTCATAAATGCTCTGCGTGATATCACCGGTGCACCGCTGGATGAACTGCTGCTGCTGGTGAATGACGGACTCGGGATCGCCGTTTCCCGCGCGACCCTGAACCGCTACCTCAAACCGGCTTCGGTAAGACAAAAGGGGGCGTCGTTGCAGGGCAAAAAGGCGCTGAAGGCCGGTATCATGCCGCAGAAGCTACTTCTGCATCATCAGCCGCTATCGCTGCATATGGACGACGGTGGGGAGCAACACCTGCTCTGGGCGCGTGAACCCGTTAGCGGCTGGTGCTACGCCCGGCTTTATGCCGGTGTCTCGCCGCAGTTGCTGACCCGCTGGACGAACGAGGTGCTGGCTGCCTGTCCGGCTGATATTCAATCTGTTGAGACTTTTGGGCTGGCAGTGAACTTGCCGGAGCATAACGTCACCGTAAAAGTGCATTCACAGTATTATCTCGCCCTTCAGGTCACCGTGCCGTTACGCGAAATCATTCCGCGGGTGAACAGTGAACCGGCGGGAGCGCTGTTGATCCAACTGTGTGAGTTTTACAACCGGGGAAAAGCGCAGAAAAAGCTGGGAGAGCGTACGCCGCAGGCGTTTCTGAAAGCGCTGCGGCGTAACGATTAGACGATCCCGAGTACGTCTTCCGGCGGACGGCCGATACGCGCCTTGCCGTTCGCCACCACAATCGGGCGCTCAATCAGCTTAGGATTGTCGACCATCGCCTGAATCAGCCGATCTTCAGTGAGACTGGTATCGTTCAGATTGAGCGACTTATACAGATCTTCTTTCTGACGCATCAGGTCGCGTGCGCTGCCCATGTTAAGCATCTTCAGCAGCTGGCGGATCGTCTGCGCATCCGGCGGCGTCTCCAGATACAACACCACTTCCGGATCGATGCCGTTAGACTTCAGCAGATTCAGCGTCTCGCGGCTCTTGGAGCAGCGAGGGTTATGGTAAATTTTTACCGCGTCTGTCATGACTTCTCCTTTATTACATCTTCTCGTACGGCTTAAAGCGTTGTTGCAGGCCGCGCAGCTGGTCGATTCGCGCATCGTAGCGGGCCTGTTGCAGGCTGCCAAGCTTCACCTGTGAGCTGGCGCTGCTCAACAGGGAAATGGCCTGATCGAGGCGACCCGCCAGCGCCAGGCCTTCCGCACGCGCGGCCAGCTCCTGATCGCGGTTACCCAGTTGCCCCTGGGCCTGGGCGAGCAGTTCCCAGCCGTTCTGGTCATCTTTATTGTTAAAGGTGTAGCGGTTCAGAATGGTCACCGCCTCGCCGGGCTGGCCGCCCTGTAGGTAGGCGTTCGCCAGGTTAAGCTGCAATACCGGATTGTTGCGAATGTCTTTCGCCCCTTTCAGACGATTAATCGCATCGGTCGCTTTTTTCTGCCCCAGATCGATATCGGTGGCGAGGTCAAGATACCACGGATTGTCAGGCGCCGACGCCAGCAGCGGCTGTAGCGCTTTACGCGCTTCATCGTACTTGCTGGCCTCCATCGCCTGGAGCGCCTGACCATACTGCGCCGCGTTCTTCTCGCGCACGTTGCCTTTCGCCAGCGCGTCCAGCAGATCGCTGGTGAGCTGATTACGTCCGGAGTTGTACATGCCAAGCGTTCTCACTTTGGCCATGTAGAAATCCTGCGAAGACTGCACCACGACCGGACGCATCTGGTTGGCACGGTTACGGGCATCCGAGAGTCGGCTTTCCGGCAGCGGGTGGGTCAACAGAATTTCAGGCGGGCGCGACGAGTAGCGTGCCTGGTCGAGCAGTTTTTCCAGGAAGCTCGGCATGGCCTGCGGGTCAAAGCCGGAACGCTGTAAAACCTGAATGCCGATGCGGTCTGCTTCCTGCTCGTTCTGCTGGGTAAAGCTGATCATCCCCTGACGCGTCCCCGCCAGCGTCCCGGTAAGCGCCGCCATCCCGGCCTGCGGGCTGGCCATCGCCAGTAAAATGGAACCCAGCGCGCCCACCCAGGTCAGGGGGGCGTTACGCTTCTGATCTTCCATCGCACGCGCCAGATGGCGCTGGGTGACGTGCGAAATTTCGTGCGCCATGACGGACGCCAGCTGGCTTTCGTTATCGGAATAACGGAACAGCGCCGAATGCAGCACCACGTTCCCGCCAAAGAAGGCGAAGGCGTTGATTTCGTCGTTATTGATTAAATAGAAATGGAAGGGCGTTTTTACCGAGTCGGCGTGCGCCACCAGCCGCATCCCCAGACCGTTGATGTACTGCACCAGCAAAGGGTCGTTAATCAGCGGAGCACTGCCGCGCAGCTGGCGTACGTAATAATCACCCATCTGCATCTCCTGCCCGATGGAGAGCGTGCTTCCTGCCGTGGTGCCCATGTCCGGCAATGAATCGGACGAGTCAGCGAAAGCGGGCAACACCTGACCCACCGTCACGGCGGCAATCAGTGTCGCAACCAGTGTTTTTCTCAACTGCCTGAACATAACCACTGTCCTGTATTTTGGATGTGCTAATTTGACCGATGAACCCGCATAACGTTCATCTCCGCTGCTCTGCGAGTGTAGCCGTGTTAAGAGATGAAGAAAATCCCATTCATCAGGGTTTTGCGAAACCTGACAGTGAAACAAAAAGGAAAGTCTTTTTTGTGACAGTTAGATACAATTCACCGTCTCACTCCCGCCATTCGATTCAGGGAAGGGTTGTATGCTCGAAATGTTAATGCAGTGGTATCGGCGTCGGTTTAGCGACCCGGAAGCCATTGCTTTGCTGGTCATTCTGGTTGCCGGATTCGGTATCCTGTTCTTCTTTAGTGGCCTGCTGGCACCGCTACTGGTGGCGATTGTACTGGCGTATCTGTTGGAGTGGCCCACCGCGCGTCTGGAACATATCGGCTGTTCCCGCCGCTGGGCGACCAGCATTGTCCTGGTGCTGTTTGTCGGTATTCTGCTGCTGATGTCCTTCGTGGTGATGCCCATCGCCTGGCAACAGGGGATCTACCTGATCCGTGATATGCCCGGCATGCTGAATAAACTGTCTGATTTTGCCGCCACGCTGCCGCGCCGCTATCCTGCGCTGATGGACGCCGGGATTATCGATGCGATGGCCGAAAACATGCGCGCCCGCATCATGACCATGGGTGATTCGGTGGTGAAATACTCTCTGGCCTCGCTGGTGGGGTTGCTGACGCTGGCGGTTTACCTTGTTCTCGTGCCGCTAATGGTGTTTTTCCTGGTCAAAGATAAAGAGCAGATGCTGAACGCGGTGCGCCGCGTGCTGCCGCGCAATCGCGGTCTCGCCGGTCAGGTCTGGCAGGAGATGAACCAGCAGATCACCAACTACATTCGCGGCAAAGTGCTGGAGATGATTGTGGTGGGCGTGGCGACCTGGATTGGCTTCGTGATCTTCGGGCTGAACTACTCGCTGCTGCTGGCGGTGCTGGTCGGATTCTCGGTTCTGATCCCGTATATCGGCGCGTTTGTGGTGACCATTCCGGTAGTCGGTGTGGCGCTGTTCCAGTTTGGTCTGGGTACGGAGTTCTGGAGCTGTTTCGCCGTATACCTGATTATTCAGGGACTGGATGGGAACCTGCTGGTACCGGTGCTGTTCTCAGAAGCCGTTAACCTGCATCCGCTGGTGATTATCCTGTCAGTGGTGATTTTCGGCGGGCTGTGGGGATTCTGGGGCGTGTTCTTCGCCATTCCGCTGGCGACGCTGATTAAAGCCGTGGTCCACGCGTGGCCGGATGTGCCGGCGGTGGAGGAGAAGTAGTTTTGCCGGGTGGCGCTGCGCTTACCCGGCCTACTTATTCTTGTAGGTCGGGTAAGGCGAAGCCGCCACCCGACACTCACTTTCAGGCACTTTCTTTCAGCCACTTCAACACCACGTCGTGGTGGTTGCTGGTTTTGAAATCATCAAACACGTGCTCAACTCTACCGTCAGCGCCAATCAGGAAGCTGATACGGTGAATACCGTCGTACGTTTTGCCCATAAAGGACTTCTCACCCCAGACGCCAAACTGCTCGCAAACCTGGTGGTCTTCATCGGAAAGCAGCGTGAAGTTCAGCAGCTCTTTTTCCGCAAAACGTGACAGCTTCTCTGGCTTATCGGTGCTGATGCCCAGCACTTCCACACCGACCTTTTTCAACTCATCCATGTTGTCGCGTAGACCGCAGGCCTGTACGGTACAGCCCGGGGTCATGGCTTTCGGGTAGAAATAGACCAGAACACGCTGTCCCTGGAAGTCGGTCAAATTTACTTGCTCGCCGTCTTGATCCGGTAAGCTAAATTTCGGTGCGATATCACCGGCTTTCAGTGGGTTCATTACTCAACTCCATCCTGTTCGTGCTGCGAATAATCGACGACGCTTATACTGCCTTGCGCGTGTAATTCTGTACAGAGGGCTTTGAACGCTTGCTCGATATTTGACGCATCCTGCGAGGCAGGGCTGTGTGCGGTAATTTGAATAAACAGCGTCGGGATTGCGTTTTCATCGCCCGGCTGCGTGCGGGAAACCAGTTCGGCAATGTTCATCTGATGGCTGTCAAACAGCGCCGTAAAACGTTCAATCAGATGAGGTGAATCAGGCACTTCAACCTGTACCCAGACCGTGGCAGGCAGAGCCGGACGCGGGCGCGCGGTGGTGCGCTTCATCACAATCAGTAAATCCAGCTCTGCGCCTTTCAGCGGCAGGGTAGATTCGATGAGGGTAATGGCATTCCATGTTCCGGAAAGCAGCATGATGAACGTGAACTCTTCGCCAAGCATAGCCAGCCGGCTGTCTTCGATGTTGCAGCCGCAGCTGCTCACGTGGCGAGTGATGGTATTCACGATACCCGGCCTGTCAGCACCCAGCGCAGTGATAACCAGGTAATGTTGTGATGAGGTTGTCAAACCTGTTCTTCCTTTGCGTGGTTAAGTCTTCCTAAGGAAAGCATAAAAAAAACATGCATACAACCGCCTGAGAGCCTCAGGTCGCTTGCTTTTATTACAGTTCCAAACGTAACATTGAGGCTCTTGTTCGCACAGAGGATGGCTCATGTTCACGGGAAGTATTGTCGCGCTTGTTACACCGATGGATGAAAAAGGTAATGTCTGCCGGTCAAGCATGAAGAAGCTCATTGATTACCATGTCGCCAATGGAACCTCGGCGATCGTTTCGGTAGGGACTACCGGTGAATCCGCTACGCTGAGCCACGAAGAGCACGGCGACGTTGTGATGCTGACCCTGGAACTGGCGGACGGGCGTATTCCGGTCATCGCGGGGACGGGCGCAAACGCAACCGCAGAAGCTATCAGTCTGACCCAACGTTTTAACGACAGCGGCATTGTCGGCTGTCTGACGGTGACCCCTTATTACAACCGTCCTACTCAGGAAGGTTTGTTCCAGCATTTCAAAGCCATCGCTGAACATACTGACTTGCCACAAATTCTGTATAATGTGCCGTCCCGTACCGGTTGCGATATGCTGCCGGAAACCGTTGGCCGTCTCTCGAAAGTAAAAAATATTATCGGGATTAAAGAGGCGACAGGGAACTTAAGCCGCGTTCATCAGATCAAAGAGCTGGTTTCAGACGACTTTATCCTGTTGAGCGGTGATGATGCGACCGCGCTGGACTTTATGCAGCTCGGTGGTAACGGCGTGATTTCCGTGACGGCGAACGTGGCGGCGCGCGATATGGCTGACATGTGCAAACTGGCCGCAGCCGGTCACTTTGATGAAGCTCGCGTGATTAATCAGCGTCTGATGCCGTTGCACAATAAATTATTTGTCGAACCCAATCCGATCCCAGTGAAATGGGCATGTAAGGAGTTGGGGCTTGTAGCAACCGACACGCTGCGTCTGCCAATGACACCGATTACCGACCACGGTCGTGAAATTGTCGCTGGCGCGCTGAAGCATGCCGGTTTGCTGTAAAGTTTAGGGAGATTTGATGGCTTATTCAGTACAGAAGTCGCGCCTGGCGAAGGTTGCGGGTGTTTCGCTTGTTATGCTCCTCGCTGCCTGTAGTTCAGACTCGCGCTACAAGCGCCAGGTGAGCGGTGATGAATCCTATCTGGATGCGCCGCCGCTTGCTGAACTTCACGCGCCTGCCGGCATGATCCTGCCGATCCAGAACGGTGATTATAATATTCCGGTTACCAACGGCAGCGGCCTGGTGGGTAAAGCGCTCGATATTCGTCCGCCAGCTCAGCCTCTGGCGCTCGTGAGCGGCGCGCGCACGCAGTTCACCGGTGATACAGCTTCTCTGCTGGTGGAAAGCGCACGCGGTACAACGCTGTGGCCGCAGGTTGTAAGCGTCATTCAGTCGAAAAACTATACGATTGATAAACGCGACGACGCCAGCCAAGCTTTAACCACCGACTGGATTGAGTGGAACCGTCTCGATGAAGACCAGCAGTACCGTGGTCGTTATCAAGTCTCCGTTAAGCCGCAGGGTTATCAGCAGGCGGTTACCGTTAAGCTGTTGAATCTTGAGCAGGCAGGTAAACCGGTTGCCGATCCGTCCGCCATGCAGCGCTACAGCACTGAAATGCTGAACGTGATTGCAGCGGGTCTGGATAAGAACGCTACCGATGCCGCAAACGCCGCGCAGAACCATAACGGCTCAACCTTTGACGTGCAGAGCGGTGCAGACGATACCGGTCTGCCGATGCTGGTGGTGCGTGCGCCGTTTAACCAGACCTGGCAGCGTCTGCCAGCAACGCTTGAAAAAGTGGGCATGAAGGTGACTGACAGCACCCGTTCAACGGGCAGTATCACAGCGACCTATAAGCCGCTGTCTGATAGCGCCTGGCAGGAGTTGGGGGCACGCGATCCACAGCTGCCTTCCGGTGACTACAAAATCCAGGTCGGCGACCTCGATAACCGCAGCAGCCTGCAATTTATCGATCCGAAAGGACACACGCTGACCCAGGCGCAGAACGATGCGCTGGTCGCTGCCTTCCAGGCCGCATTCAGCAAATAATAGTGAGGGCTGGTTATTCCAGCCCTTTTTATTTTCGTGCTACGCAAACGTGTGCGTGGCATAATATGGCCAGTTTTGAATACAAATCATCACACCAGGAGTAATGAAGATGCAGAAGCAAGCTGAGTTGTATCGTGGCAAAGCGAAAACCGTATACAGCACGGAAAACCCGGATCTGTTGGTGCTCGAATTCCGCAATGATACGTCAGCAGGAGACGGCGCACGCATTGAGCAGTTCGATCGTAAGGGCATGGTGAACAACAAGTTCAACCACTTCATTATGACCAAACTGGCCGAAGCCGGTATCCCGACTCAGATGGAAGCGTTGTTGTCCGATACGGAATGTCTGGTAAAAAAACTGGATATGGTGCCGGTTGAGTGCGTGATCCGTAACCGTGCCGCAGGCTCCCTGGTGAAGCGTCTGGGCATCGAAGAAGGTATCGAACTGAATCCACCGCTGTTCGATCTGTTCCTGAAAAACGACGCCATGCATGACCCGATGGTCAACGAATCCTACTGTGAAACCTTCGGCTGGGTAAGCAAAGAGAACCTGGCGCGCATGCAGGAACTGACCTACAAAGCCAACGACGTGCTGAAAAAGCTGTTTGATGACGCGGGCCTGATCCTGGTCGACTTCAAGCTGGAGTTCGGTCTGTACAAAGGCGAAGTGGTGCTGGGCGACGAATTCTCTCCGGACGGCAGCCGCCTGTGGGACAAAGAGACGCTGGATAAAATGGACAAAGACCGTTTCCGCCAGAGTCTGGGTGGCGTGGTCGAAGCGTACGAAGCGGTTGCTCACCGTTTAGGCGTTAAGCTCGACTAAACTGCGCATTTGCCAAAGGATGTGGGCATCCTTTGGCGTCTTATCCTTGTTTACTATGGTAATCCTTTCATTAACCGCCTACGATCATAGCTATTATAAATGGAATAGTTCGAGGTGTTTATGCGCTGGCAAGGGCGTCGTGAAAGTGACAACGTAGAAGACAGACGCAGCAGTGGTGGCGGTGGTCCGTCTATGGGCGGGCCAGGTTTCCGGTTACCCAGCGGCAAGGGCGGCATTATTCTGCTGGTCGTCGTGCTGGTGGCGGGCTACTACGGTGTCGACCTGACCGGTTTGATGACCGGTGAAACCGGGCAACAGCAGCAGTATTCTCAGCGCTCCATCAGCCCAAATGAAGATGAAGCGGCGAAATTTACTTCCGTTATTCTCGCGACGACCGAAGATACCTGGGGTCAGCAGTTCGAGAAAATGGGGCGGACTTATCAGCCGCCAAAACTGGTGATGTACCGGGGCGCAACCCGCACCGGCTGCGGCACCGGGCAGTCCGTTATGGGGCCGTTCTACTGCCCGGCGGACAGCACCGTCTATATCGATCTCTCCTTCTATGACGACATGAAAAGCAAGCTGGGCGCCGACGGCGATTTTGCCCAGGGCTACGTGATCGCGCATGAAGTCGGCCACCATGTGCAGAAGCTCCTCGGCATTGAGCCTAAAGTGCGTCAGATGCAGCAGAATGCGTCTCAGGCGGAGGTGAATCGTCTTTCCGTACGCATGGAGCTTCAGGCCGACTGCTTCGCTGGCGTCTGGGGACACAGCATGCAGCAGCAGGGCGTGCTGGAAACAGGCGATCTGGAAGAGGCCCTGAATGCCGCACAGGCGATTGGTGACGATCGCTTGCAGCAGCAGAGCCAGGGGCGCGTTGTGCCGGACAGCTTTACCCATGGCACCTCAGAGCAGCGCTACAGCTGGTTTAAGCGTGGCTTCGACAGCGGCAACCCGTCGCAGTGTAATACCTTCGGCAAAGCTATGTGATGTTGGGGTTTGAACAGCTGGTTAACCAGCTTCAGCGTACCGGGCACCGCCGGCTGGTGGTGCTCAGCGGCGATGAAGCGTGGACGTTGAGCCAGGTGACCCATCTGCGCGATACGTTACCAGGAGACTGGCTGTGGCTGGAGGAAAACCCCTCTAAGGCCATCAGCGGCCTGCTGGGACGTGAATACCTGCACGCCGTTTTTGACGCGCGAGACGGGTTTGACGTCTCGGCCTTCGCCGCCCTCAGCGGGACCCTGCGCGCCGGAAGCCTTCTGGTGCTGCTGGTGCCGCCGTTCTCCGTCTGGGCCGACAGGCCCGACAGGGATTCTCTGCGCTGGAGCGACAGCGCAGAGCCGATCGCCACCCCGCACTTTGTTCACCACTTTTGCCGGATGCTTGCCGCCGATTCAGATGCCATCGTCTGGCATCAACATCGTCCTCTGTGCCTGCCCGTTGCGCCAGATTTACCCGCCTGGCAGCCCGCCAGCGGTGAACCGCAGCGCGAGCAGGCTGAAATCCTCGACGCTCTTCTGACCATGCCTGCGGGCGTGGCCGCCGTGACGGCGCCGCGCGGACGCGGAAAGTCCGCCCTGGCGGGCATGTTGCTGAGCGGCATTCAGGGGAGTGCAGTAGTGACGGCACCGGCAAAAGGGGCGACGGATGTCATCGCGCGTTTCGCCGGGGAACATTTTCACTTTATGGCCCCGGATGCGCTGCTGGCCTCCACCACAGAAGCTGACTGGCTGATTGTCGATGAGGCAGCCGCTATCCCCGGCCCGCTGCTGGAGAAGCTGGTGTCGCGCTTTCCCCGCGTGTTGCTGACCACCACGGTGCAGGGTTATGAAGGCACGGGCAGGGGATTCCTGCTGAAGTTCTGCGCCCGG
Organism: Enterobacter sp. JJBC; assembly: GCF_036936505.1. Taxonomy (NCBI): domain Bacteria; kingdom Pseudomonadati; phylum Pseudomonadota; class Gammaproteobacteria; order Enterobacterales; family Enterobacteriaceae; genus Enterobacter; species Enterobacter sp. JJBC. The sequence continues at coordinate 3,435,547 of NZ_CP136935.1, read as the reverse complement.
TTCAGCGGGCTGCGGCGTTATACCTTATCCACGCCAGTTCGCTGGGCTGCCGGATGCCCCCTTGAGCGGATAGTGGCGAACGCGCTGCTGTTCGACGATGCGCTTATCGATCGCAAACCGGCAGGGGAGGTACGTTTAACGTCGCTGGAGCCCGGGATATGGGAGAGCGATCCGGCGCGCGGGGCAGGCGTGTATGAACTGCTGTGTGCCGCGCACTACCGAACGTCCCCCCTCGATTTACGCCGGATGATGGACGCCCCCGGCCAGCACTTTGCTGTTGCTCAGGCGGGCGCGGAGATCGCGGGCGCGCTCTGGCTGGTGGAGGAGGGGGGATTACCCCCTGAACTTAGCCGCGCAGTATGGGCGGGGTTTCGTCGGCCGCGTGGAAATCTGGTGGCGCAGTCGCTGGCGGCGCACGGCGGTTCGCCGCTCGCGGCGACGCTGAAAGGCCGACGCGTCAGCCGCATTGCGGTTCATCCCCATCGCCAGCGGGAAGGCATCGGCCAGCGGCTGATCCGCAGTGCCAGCGGAGAAGATTATCTCTCGGTCAGCTTTGGCTATACCGACGAGCTGTGGCGTTTCTGGCGGCAGTGCGGGTTTGTGCTGGTGCGGATGGGCAGCCACCGGGAAGCCAGCAGCGGGTGCTATACGGCGATGGCGTTGCTGCCGCTGAGCGAGGCGGGGCATCAGCTCTGCGAACAGGCGCATCAGCGTTTATGTCGTGATATGCGCGTCCTGTCGGCCTGGAATGGCGAAAAGATCCCGGTGACGGATGCATGGGAAGCTACCCTTAATAGTGATGACTGGCTGGAGCTGGCGGGGTTTGCCTTTGCTCACCGGGCGTTTTCAACCTCGGTTGCGGCGCTAACGCGATTGGTGTTAGCCGTGGACATCCCACTCCCGGCGCTGCGCGGGAAAATGGAAGGGAATACGCACGATTTCGGGCGCAAAGCGTTGCTGGCGAAGCTACGCGAGGAAACCGCACGCGCGCTTGAAAGGCTTGATTACTCCCGTAGCCAGCAGCTGAAAGCCGACATTTTGCAATGGCAATTTTTTCAATGACTTCTTCAGTAAAGTGGCATGGTCATTACCCCGCAGAGGCGTAAAATCCTGCTTATCAATTAAGGAGATCGCCATGAAACATGACCATTTTGTTGTGCAAAGCCCGGATACGCCTGCTAAACAGCTCCTGCTTCTGTTTCATGGCGTGGGCGACAATGCCGTCAATATGGGACAGATTGGCAGCTGGTTTGCACCCGTTTTCCCACACGCGCTGATCGTCAGCATCGGCGGCGTGGAGCCGTGCGGTCCGGACGGTCGGCAGTGGTTTTCCGTCGAGGGCGTGACGGAGGAGAATCGTCAGGCGCGTATTGATGCCGTTATGCCAGCCTTTATCGATACCGTGCGTTACTGGCAGCAGCAGAGCGGCGTAGGCGCCGACGCAACGGCGCTGATTGGCTTCTCTCAGGGTTCAATCATGTCGCTGGAAAGCGTAAAAGCGCAGCCCGGACTGGTGTCCCGCGTGATTGCCTTTAACGGGCGTTTTGCGACGTTACCGCAAAGCGCGACCACGCAGACCACGATCCATCTCATTCATGGGGGTGAAGACCGGGTAATTGAGCTTTCGCATGCAGTAGCCGCCCAGGAGACGCTGATGCGCGAGGGCGGAGATGTGACGCTGGATATCGTAGACGATCTGGGGCATGCCATTGACGATCGCAGCATGCAGTTCGCGCTCGATCATCTGCGTTATACCGTACCGAAGCACTACTTTGATGAAGCGCTCAGCGGCGCGAAGCCGAATGACGATGATATCGTCGAGTTTATTTAAACATTTCCCCTCACCCTAACCCTCTCCCCAAAGGGATAGGGAACAAAACCCCCCTCGTCCCTCTGGGGAGAGGGGCCGGGGGTGAGGGGTGTGTACAATTACTTCTTCTGGTCCTTCTTCGGCCAGTCGTCTTCATCGTCCCACTTGTCGTTAAAATCACGGTGCGGCGGAAGATCCGGTTTGTTGGCAAGGAACTTTTTGTGGTCAACGCGCTTGAGATCTTTAATCACGTTAAGCAGCACGCCTACCAGAAATACCAACACCAGAATCCACCAGTACTTTGAAAGCCAGTCCATTCGCTAATCCTCTTTAAGCACCCGTCAGGCGACGAGTTGCTCCATAATACGTTGATACATGCGGGCCAGCAGTTGTAAATCGGCAGCGTTCACGCATTCATTGATTTTGTGAATCGTCGCGTTAACCGGACCCAGTTCGACAACCTGTGCGCCCATGCGGGCGATAAAGCGTCCGTCAGACGTGCCGCCCGTTGTCAGCAGTTGTGGCTTAATTTCATTATAGTGCGCAATGGCGTTCACTACCGCATCCACCAGTTTACCGCGCTGCGTCAGGAACGGCTGGCCAGACAGCCACCAGTCGAGGGTATAGCGCAGCTGATATTTCTCGAGCAGCGCAATCACTCGCGCTTTGATCATCTCGTCAGTCAGTTCGGTGCTGAAGCGGAAGTTAAACTGGACGAAGAGATCGCCGGGAATGACGTTGTTGCTGCCGGTGCCAGCCTTGATGTTGGCTATCTGCATGCTGGTTGGCGGGAAAAATTCATTGCCTTTATCCCATTCAATGCTCACCAGTTCGTTCAGCATCGGCGCGGCGCGGTGTACCGGGTTATCCGCCAGGTGCGGATAGGCAACGTGGCCCTGCACGCCATGAATAGTCAAATTGCAGGTCAGGGATCCACGGCGGCCATTTTTCACCACATCGCCCACCACTTCGGTGCTGGACGGTTCGCCCACCAGACAGTAGTCCAGACGTTCATTGCGCGCCATCAGCGCCTCAACGACCTTCACGGTGCCGTTGTGGGCGCTGGCTTCTTCATCGGAGGTAATCAAAAACGCAAGACGGTTTTTATGGTTCGGATGCTGGGCGACGAAACGCTCTGCCGCCACGACCATCGCAGCCAGGGAACCTTTCATGTCCGCAGCGCCGCGTCCGAAAAGCATGCCGTCTCGAATGGTCGGCTCAAAAGGCGGGTTGATCCAGCGGTCTGCGTCGCCCGCGGGAACTACGTCAGTATGTCCGGCAAACGCCAGCGTCTCCCCCTGACCGCGCCATGCCCAGAAGTTCTGCGTATCGCCAAAATCCATGTGCTCCACGGTAAAACCGATGGCACGCAGGCGCTCAATCATTAATGCCTGACAACCTGCGTCGTCCGGGCTAAGGGAAGGACGGCGAATAAGCTGCTGAGTCAGCTCAATGACCGGGCATGACATAGACTACACCTCAACGAATAAATCTGAATAAAGGGTTTCACTGAAACCCAGCAGCATAGGCTGACCTGGCTTGCAGAGCAATGGGCGTTTGATGATTGCCGGCATTTCAAGCATCAATTTGGCTGCGCTGTCGGCGTCGTTGATCGTGGCCCGGAGAGATTCATCCAGTTTTCGCCAGGTGGTCCCGCGGGTATTCAGCAGCGCTTCCCATCCCAGTTCGTTGATGGCGGAATGGAGAAACGCGGGGTCAAGCCCGTCGGCACGGTAATCGTGGAAGCGATAGTCGATGTTGTGTGCTTCCAGCCAGCGGCGGGCTTTTTTAATCGTGTCGCAATTCTTAATGCCGTACATCACAACCATAGTGAATCCTTTTGTTCTTTTGTGGATTTAATGTTCAATATTTTCGAAGATATATCCTTAAGTGGAATATAACACATTCGGAATTTTTCGGGATTTACAATTCTCCATAATTCAACGAACAGCTGTAAGCTGAATAGTCTTTCATCTTTTAAGCATAGTTGTCCACCCTGTTTAAATTGCCAATAAACTCAGGGGGAAATTAAAAATGCTGTCATTTTTCCGACTATTTCAAAATATTGCTGTAGGTCACATAAAATTTACCCGGCAACGCTCATAGTGATCCTAAACCTACCAGTACAGCGGGGCTCAATCACAGCAATCGGTTAAAGTGGCTTCACAATGATGATACGTTTTCGTAGAATGCGCATAATAATAAGAGAGGTTGTTATGATTGAACGTGAACTGGGGAACTGGAAAGATTTTATCGAAGGCATGCTTCGTAAATGAATTTCCGGTAAGAAATGCAAGAGCACTTAATTAACTAAAATAACCATAGTGTGAAAGAATCACACAATAAAAAGGCGGCCTGTAAAGCCGCCTTTTTTATTTCAACGGGTTATTCCGGCTTATCCTTCAGCGGGAAACGACGACGTATCAGCACAAAGAACAGCGGTACGAAATAGATAGCCAGTATCGTCGCGGATATCATTCCCCCCATAACGCCCGTACCCACCGCGTGCTGGCTGCTGGAGCCTGCGCCGGAACTGGTGGCCATCGGCAGGACGCCAAACACAAAAGCCAGAGAGGTCATCAGGATCGGACGCAGGCGCTGACGACAGGCGTGCAGCGTGGCGGCCATCAGTTCGTGACCTTTGGCATTCATCTCATTGGCAAATTCGACGATCAGAATGGCGTTTTTTGCCGACAATCCGATCACGGTGAGGAGTCCGACCTGGAAATAGACATCATTTTCCAGGCCGCGCATCCAGGTTGCCAGCAGCGCGCCGATGACCCCGAGAGGCACCACCAGCATCACCGAGAACGGCACTGACCAGCTTTCATACAGCGCCGCCAGGCAGAGGAATACCACCAGCAGCGAAAGAGCATACAGGGCAGGCGCCTGAGCGCCGGAAAGCCGTTCCTGGTAAGACATCGCCGTCCACTCCAGGCCAAAGCCGGTCGGTAACTGCTGAACCAGTTTTTCCATAATGTCCATTGCGGTACCGGTACTGACGCCCGGCGCGGCTTCACCGACAATCTCCAGCGCCGAATAGCCGTTGTAACGCTCCAGACGCGGCGAACCGGTCTCCCAGCGTGACGTCGCAAACGCCGAGAACGGCACCATGCCGCCGGTGTTATTGCGCACATACCAGCGGTTGATATCGTCCGGCAGCATGCGGTATTTGGCGGCAGACTGAACGTAGACCTTCTTCACGCGGCCGCGATCCATAAAGTCATTTACGTAGCTTGAGCCCCATGCCGTTTGCAGGGTGTCGTTAATGTCGTCGATGGAGACGCCCAGCGCCTGCGCTTTACGCTGGTCAATATCCACCTGTAGCTGAGGGCTGTCATCCAGACCGTTATGACGAACGCGGGTAAGCTGCGGATCTTTGCCGGCCAGCTCGAGCAGTTTATCGCGAGCAGCCATCAACGCGTCATGCCCGGCACCCGCGTGATCCTGAAGCTCCATATCAAACCCGGCTGAGCTGCCCAGGCCGCTGATGGCGGGCGGGCTGCTGGCGAAAACGCGCGCTTCCTTGATTTTGTTGAACGCTTTGGTTGCACGCTCAATGATGGCAAAGGAGGAGCCGGTATCGCTGTCGCGCTGGTCCCAGTCTTTCAGGCGCACAAACATACGCGCCACGTTCTGCCCGTTACCGCCGGGGCCAGAGCCGACGGTGGAGAAGACTGAGACCACGTTATCTTTCTCCTGAGTATGGAAGTAGTTCTCAACCTTCTGCACCACTTTCAGGGTCTGCTGCTGGGTCGAGCCGCTCGGTAACTGTACGGAGGTAATAAACATGCCGCGATCTTCCAGCGGCAGGAACGAGGTTGGCAGCCGCAGGAACAGGAAGACCATGCCGCCGAGCAGCAGGACATAAACCACCATCCAGCGCACGCTGCGGTGCAGTACTTTACCCACGCCCGCTTCATAGCGCGCCGCATTGCGGTTAAACATGCGGTTAAACCAGCCGAAGAAGCCTTTTTGACCGTGGTGTTCGCCCTTATGCAGCGGTTTGAGCAGCGTCGCGCACAGGGCAGGGGTAAGGATCATTGCCACGAGTACGGAGAGCACCATTGCAGAGACGATGGTGATCGAGAACTGGCGATAAATCGCGCCCGTGGTGCCGCCAAAAAATGCCATCGGGATAAATACCGCCGACAGCACCATGGCGATACCGACCAGCGCGCCCTGAATTTGTCCCATCGATTTGCGCGTGGCCTCGCGGGGCGAAAGCCCTTCCTCGCTCATAATGCGCTCGACGTTTTCCACCACCACGATGGCATCATCCACCAGCAGGCCGATGGCCAGCACCATGGCGAACATGGTCAGGGTGTTGATGCTGTAACCGAAGGCATACAGCACCGCAAAGGTTCCCAGCAGCACCACCGGCACCGCAATGGTGGGGATCAGCGTGGCGCGGAAGTTTTGCAGGAACAGGTACATCACGAGGAACACCAGCGCGATAGCTTCGAGCAGGGTTTTCACCACATCTTCGATGGAGGCTTTTACGAATGAGGTGGTTTCGTAGGCGACTTTGTACTCCAGTCCGTGCGGGAAGTAATGCGACAGTTCATCCAGACGCTCTAACACCCGCTGCGCGGTCGCCATTTCGTTGGCGCCGGAGGCCAGTTTTACCCCCAGTCCGGACGCGGCATTGCCGTTAAAGCGACTCAGGTAGTCATATTTTTCCGCCCCCATTTCCACGGTGGCGACATCCCCCAGACGCACTTCCGAACCGTCCTGATTCACGCGCAGAGTAATATCGCGGAACTGTTCAGGCGTCTGGAGCAGCGACTGGGAGTTGATGGTGGCATTAAGCGCCTGGTTATCCACGGACGGCGTACCGCCGAGCTGCCCCACGGCAATCTGGGCGTTCTGCGATTCGATAGCGTCGGTGACATCTTTAGCGGTCATCTGCACGCTGTTAAGCTTGTTGGGATCCAGCCAGATACGCATGGAGTACTGCGAGCCGTAGGCGTCGATATCACCCACGCCGTTGATACGGCTGAGCGGGTCCTGAATATTACTGGCGACGTAGTCCGCGATGTCCTGCTTATCCATCGAGCCATCGGTTGAAACAAACGCGATGGTCAAAATATTGGTGTCACCGGTTTTACGCACGGTCACCCCCTGGTTCTGCACCGCCTGAGGCAGTTTACGCAGGGCCGATTGCAGCTGGTTTTGCACCTGCTGCACCGCTTCATCCGGATCCGTGCCCGCCGTAAAGCTCAGGGTTACCGTCGCCTGGCCCGTGGCACTGCTCTGCGAGGACATGTACATCAGGTTATCAAGACCCGTCATGTTCTGCTCGATAACCTGCGTGACGGTATTTTCCAGCGTCTGTGCCGAGGCGCCAGGATAGTTCGCCGTGATACGCACGTTGGGGGGCGCGAGGTCGGGGTATTGCTCAACAGGAAGGGAAGTAATCGCCAGGACACCCGTCAGACACAACAGGATTGCAAGCACCCAGGCAAAAATGGGGCGATCGATGAAAAAATTCGCCATTAAAGTGTGACCTCGTTTTGCTGCACGTCATTATTGTTTATTGCCCGCCTAACTTTAGCGGTAAGGCCCAGGTCAAACGTGGAGAAATAAAGGAGATAATGTAAATTATCATGCGCTTTTTTCAGCGCGCCTTCTTTCCCGCTATTTTTCAGCCTGCGCCGCAGGCGTCCGGAACGTTACGCTGACCTGTGTCCCACCCTGTGGCGGCTGAGAAAAGTGTAATGTCCCGCCGAGCCGTCCCGCGCGTTCGCGCATGATATTCAGCCCGTAATGCCCCGGCGGTTCACTGGCGTCGCCGATACCAATACCGTTGTCGCGGATCGTGACCGTGTGAGTGCCGTCCGCGGTGGTGACGCAGCTGACCACAATCTCGCTCGCGTCGGCATGTTTAATCGCATTCAGCACTGCCTCACGCACAATCTGTAAGAGGTGCACCTGTTTTTGCGCGTCCAGCGCCAGCGATGAGAGACGGCAGTCGAGCACCAGCTTCGCGCTGGTCTGGCTTTGCAACCCGTCAAGAGACTCCTGTAGCGCGGCAGGAAGATTGGCGTGATTGAGCGTCAGGCGGAAGGTGGTGAGCAGCTCGCGTAGCTGATGCCAGGCGTTATTCAGCTCGCGAGAGAAGTCCGTAATGATGGCCTGCGCCGGGGCATTGTCGCCCGGCACGGCATGCTTCAGCAGCGTAAGCTGAATACGCAAATAGGAGAGCACCTGCGCCAGCGAATCATGCAACTCGCGCGCGATGGTGGCGCGCTCTTCCATCAGCAGCAACTGCTGATAATGTTTCTGCGCCTGATTGAAATAGAGCCCCCGGCCCAGCATCGTCGCCACGCTTTCCATGAGCGGCAGCGGAACATCCCCGGTCGCGCTTTGCCAGCGCAGTTCGCCGTACAGGGTGTCCTGCATTAATACCGGTAAATTGTGCATTTTCTCGCCCGGGGACTCCTGTCCTTCGTAAAGCTGCCAGTCGTCACTGGTGCGCAATTGCAGGTAATTCATCTGCGTATAGTCATGCACAATCTGCAAAATATGCCGGAAGCAGTGGCTGTCTATCTGCCCGGTATTCAACGCCTGTGAGCATTTGAACAGCATTTCGAGCTGCTGATGCGCTTCATTCAGGTGGCGGGTTTTTTCAGCAACGGAGTGCTCCAGGGAACGGTACAGGGTGTGTAATTCCGCCGACATATGGTTGAAGGCGCGGGAAAGCTGGCCCAGCTCGTTGGGAAGCATAATATCCGGCGCGGGGGTATCGAACTGCCCCTGTTCGATACGCTCGCTCGCTGCCACCAGATTATTCAGCGGCAGCACAACCTGACGGCGGATGCGCCGCAGGGTCACCACCGCCAGCAGCAGGATGCCCAGGCCGCCCGTCAGCGACATGAAAATCACCAGCTGTATCTTATGTTCGGTGTAGTGCTGTAGCGCCAGCACAAAGGCATCTATCCGGCCCACGAAATCCTCTATGTGGCTCTGATACCACCCGGTATCGCCGCTGGCGATACGCGTGTCCATCTCCTGCCAGCCAAGCTGCAACTGCTGGTAACGCTGTTTGACGTCCTCTGGCACGTACCAGCGGTTTAGCTTCTGCAACGCAGGCGCGCTCAGCGTTTTCTGCCAGACCGCGCGGTGCTCTGCCAGCGACGGGCTGGCGCGCTGCATTTCGTAGCCCAGGCGGTAGCTCTGCATGCGCAGCGAACCGGCAATGTTAATCGCCTCGGCGTCGCGCTGGCTGCTGGCGAGTGTAACCAGCGCAATGGCGCTGATCAGAACGGACAAGACAATCATCGAAAAGAAAGCCCGGGCCAGGCTTCCCGATACGGGGCGTTTAACGGTCACTCATCGGCTTCCTGAATTAAATTGATCTGCCACAGGTTCACTGGAAATAGTTCGCCTTCCAGGGCATTTGAACATTGCGTCGCCATGCCACTGTGGGTAAATACGATAACAATAGAAAGAATAAGGTTATTGAACCAAAAACAGGTGTTGTTATGAATCGTTTTATTATGGCCAACGCTCAACAGTGTATCGGTTGTCGCACCTGCGAAGTTGCCTGTGTGATGGCGCACAACGGGGAGCAGCACGCGCTGAGCGAGCGCCATTTTCATCCCCGCATTACGGTCCTTACCTCAGGCTTGCGAAAAAGCCCCGTGACCTGCCACCACTGTGAAAACGCGCCCTGCGCGCAAAGCTGCCCGAACGGAGCCATCACGCAACACAGCGACAGCGTACAGGTCAATCAACAAAAATGCATTGGCTGTAAAGCCTGCGTGGTGGCCTGTCCGTTTGGCACGATGGACATGCTGATCGCCCCGCTGGAAAACGACAGCGTAAAGGCCTCGGCGCACAAATGCGACCTCTGCCTGGAAAGGCCGCAAGGCCCGGCCTGCGTTGAAAACTGCCCGGCAGAGGTGCTTACGCTCGCCACTCCAGCCGTGCTGGATAAGCTGGTTAAACAGCGCCGACAGCGCAGCGCAAGGCTGGACGCGCTGCCGTGGCACAGCGAGGCGGTTCAGTCAGTCCCTCCGCAAACCAAACGGCAACAGATGCAAAACACCCCGGCGCGCGGTGAGCCGGATAAGCTCAGCCCCGACGCGCGCGCAGGTCATTTTAACGAGATCTACCTGCCGTTTCGCCCGGAACAGGCGCAGCGCGAAGCATCCCGGTGCCTGAAATGTGGCGACCACAGCATTTGCGAGTGGACCTGCCCGCTGCATAACCATATTCCACAGTGGATTGAGCGGATCGGGGCGGGGGATATCATCGGTGCGGCTGAGCTTTCTCACCAGACTAACTGTTTACCGGAAATTACCGGCCGCGTCTGTCCACAGGATCGATTATGTGAAGGCGCCTGCACCCTGCGGGATGCGTCAGGGGCGGTAACCATCGGGAATATCGAACGGTATATCTCGGATCGGGCGCTGGCGATGGGCTGGACGCCGGACGTCAGCCACGTTAAACCGGTCGGTAAGCGCGTCGCCATCATCGGTGCCGGTCCGGCAGGGCTGGCCTGCGCCGACGTACTGGTGCGCAGCGGCGTCGGTGTGACGGTCTACGATCGCCATCCGGAAATCGGCGGATTGCTGACCTTTGGTATTCCGGCCTTCAAGCTGGATAAATCCCTGTTAGCGCGGCGCAGAGAGATATTCAGCGCGATGGGCATCCGCTTCGAGCTGAACTGCGAGGTGGGAAAAGACGTATCGATGGCCCAACTGCAAAACGACTACGATGCCCTGTTCATCGGCGTAGGGACCTATCGTTCCATGAAAGCGGGTATCCCTCACGAAGACGCGCCGGGCGTGTACGACGCGCTGCCGTTTTTAGTGGCGAACACGCGGAACGTGATGGGCCTTGACCCTGCCGCAGACGAGCCGTTTATCGACACGCAGGGGTTAAACGTGGTGGTGCTGGGCGGGGGCGATACGGCGATGGACTGCGTGCGCACCGCGCTGCGACATGGCGCGGCGAAAGTCACCTGCGCCTATCGGCGGGACGAGGCCAACATGCCGGGCTCAAAGAAAGAGGTTAAAAACGCGAAAGAAGAGGGCGCGGCCTTTGAATTTAATGTCCAGCCGGTTGAGCTCACGCTGGATACCGACGGAAAGGTCAACGGTATCCGGATGCTGCGCACCCGTCTGGGCGAGCCGGATGCGCAGGGGCGGCGGCGTCCTGTCCCGGTGGCGGGCAGTGAGTTTGTCATGCCAGCGGATGCGGTGATCATGGCGTTTGGGTTTAATCCGCACGCCATGCCGTGGCTTAAGGCGCAGGGCGTCGATACCGACGACTGGGGGCGCATCAGGGCCTCCGTGGAGAGCCGTTATCGCTACCAGACCTCGAATCCGCAGATTTTTGCTGGCGGTGATGCGGTACGCGGTGCAGATCTGGTGGTCACCGCGATGGCGGAAGGGCGCCATGCCGCGCAGGGGATCATGGACTGGCTTGGCGTGCCGCCGCGCAACATGCATTAACGCAGACGGGCGACAAAGCGGGCTTCACAGCGTAGTATAAACAGACTCATTTTGCCGTGGAGCCCGTATGTCCCCGAACATTAGCGTTATTACAGACAAAATCCTTTCTGAAAATTACTTTGTCCTGCGTAACATCACTTACGATCTCACCCGTAAGAACGGGGACGTCATTCGCCATAAACGCGAAGTCTACGACCGGGGCAATGGTGCAACCATTCTGCTGTATAACCGTGAAAAGCAAAGCGTAGTGCTGATCCGCCAGTTTCGCATCGCGACATGGGTCAATGGCAACGCGGACGGACGTCTGATTGAAACCTGTGCAGGTCTGCTGGACGACGATGAGCCGGAAGTGTGTATCCGCAAAGAAGCCATTGAAGAGACGGGTTTTGAGGTGGGGACGGTGCAGAAAGTCTTTGAGCTGTTTATGTCCCCTGGCGGGGTCACCGAGCTGATCCACTTCTTCATTGCGGAATATACCGATGCCCAGCGCACGCACCGGGGCGGTGGCGTGGACGACGAAGACATTGAAGTGCTGGAAATGCCTTTCGCTAAGGCTGTCGACATGGTGAAACGCGGCGAGATCCGCGACGGTAAAGCGGTGATCCTGTTGCAATATCTGCAAACCAGCGGGCTGATGAATGCCGCGGCGGAAGCGCGATAAGTTGTATTTCAGATAAATCTATCCGATAAATCCGATTGAGCCAGCCCGCCCAGGGCACGAAGATACGCCCCAGATTGACCTATTCGTTTCCGGGGCTGTGCCGTTCATGCGCTACTGCGTTTTTCTTCTCTTCTTCATTTGCGTGCTTCCCGCGCCTCGGGTGTGGGCTGCGCCTGCGCAGCAGTCTTTTTCAGACTGGCAGGTGACCTGCAATAACCAGAACTTCTGCGTAGCGCGCAACACTGGCGAGCATCGCGGTCTGGTCATGTCGCTGAGCCGCAGTGCGGGGGCAAAAACGGACGCCAGCCTGCGCATTGATCTCGGTGGGCTTTCGGTGCCTCCGGTGAAAGAGCCTGACATCGCCCCGCGCCTGCTGCTCGACAATGTGCCGCTTAAACTCACGTCGCAACACTGGCAGTTAACCCCCTGGCATCTTAAAACAGACGATACGGGCACCATCACCACGTTTCTGAAGACCATTCAGGAAGATCAGGCGCTGACTCTGCGCGGGGGGAAGCAGACAATCTCTCTGGCTGGGCTGAAAGCGGCGCTGCTGTTTATCGATGCCCAGCAAAAGCGCGTCGGAAGTGAAACGGCATGGATTAAAAAAGGGGATAGTCCACCGCTGAGCGTGCCGCCTGCGCCGGCATTAAAAAAGGTGGCGGTGGTGAACCCCACGCCAACGCCGCTGACGCATAACGAATTGAACGATCTGCTGGATTACGGTAACTGGCGCATGAACCACAGCCAGTGCTCTCTCGATCCGAACCGGCGTGAGGTGCGCGTGACCGCGCTGACCGATGACAAAGCGCTGATGATCATCAGCTGTGAGGCGGGGGCGTACAACACCGTCGACCTGGCGTGGCTGGTGTCGCGTAAAAAACCGTTTGCGGCCAGGAGCGTGAGATTGCGTCTGCCGTTTACCCCTTCCAGCCAGAGTAGCGACATGGAGCTGATGAATGCCAGCTTCGATGAAAAAACGCGCGAGCTGACCACGCTGGCGCTGGGACGCGGGATTGGCGACTGTGGGATCCAGACCCGCTGGCGTTTTAACGGCCAGCGCTTCCGTCTGGTACGCTACGCGGAAGAGCCAAGCTGTGATAACTGGAATGGGCCAGATGCCTGGCCCACGCTGTGGATCACAAGGTAGGGTTTTGCCGATTTGTAGGCCGGGTCAGGCGCAGCCGCCACCCGGCAACGCAGATCGCACTACAGCACGCTCAGCGCCTTCTCCACTACGTTCTCAACGGTAAAGCCGAAGTACGGGAACAGCTTATCGGCCGGGGCGGATTCACCGTAACCCTTCATGCCGACAATCGCCCCTTTCAGACCCACATATTTGTACCAGTAGTCGGCAATGCCAGCTTCAACCGCCACGCGCGCCGCGACGTTTGAAGGCAGCACCGATTCGCGGTACGCCTCATCCTGGGCATCAAAGATATCCGTTGAAGGCAGGGAAACCACGCGCACCGCGTGACCCTCGGCGGTTAGTTTCTCCGCCGCTTTTACCGTGATTTCCACCTCTGAACCGGTGGCAATCAGGATCACGTCTGGCTTGCCGCCGCTGTCTTTCAGGATGTACCCGCCGCGGGCGATATTTTTCACCTGCTCCGGCGTGCGCTCGATCTGCGCCAGGTTCTGGCGCGACAGGATCAGCGCCGTGGGTCCGTTATGACGCTCTACGGCCAGCTTCCAGCCCACTGCCGCTTCAACCTGATCGCACGGACGCCAGGTACTGAAGTTTGGCGTCAGGCGCAGGCTCGCCAGCTGCTCTACCGCCTGGTGCGTCGGCCCATCTTCACCCAGTCCGATGGAGTCGTGGGTGTACACCATGATTTGCCGCGCCTTCATCAGAGCCGCCATACGCGCCGCGTTACGGGCATATTCGACAAACATCAGGAAGGTAGCGGTGTACGGCACGAAGCCGCCATGGTGGGCGATGCCGTTGGCAATGGCGGTCATCCCGAACTCGCGCACGCCGTAGTGGATGTAGTTCCCGGCAATGTCCTCCTTCAGGGATTTAGAGCCGGACCAGATGGTAAGGTTACTTGGCGCCAGATCCGCCGATCCGCCCAGCAGTTCGGGCAGGATTGGGCCAATTGCGTTTAGGGTGTTTTGTGATGCCTTACGGGTGGCAATTTTCGCCGGGTTGGATTGCAGGTTTTCAATCAGCGCCTGGGTTTTCTCTTCCCAGTTTTCCGGCAGGCCGCCGCTCATGCGGCGGGTAAACTCAGCCGCCAGATCCGGATACGCTTTTTTGTAAGCGGCAAACTTCTCGTTCCAGGCCTGCTGCGCTTTTTCACCTGTTTCGCGAGCATCCCAGGCCTTGTAGATCTCTTTTGGGATCTCAAAGGCCGGGTGTTTCCAGCCCAGTTTCTGGCGGGTCAGCGCCACTTCCTCTTCACCCAGCGCCGCGCCGTGCGCCTCTTCTTTGCCCGCTTTGTTCGGCGAGCCGAAGCCGATGGTGGTGCGGCAGATGATCAGGGACGGTTTGTCCTTCACGCTCTGCGCTTCCTGAATCGCTTTTTTCACCGCCTCAGGATCGTGACCGTCGATCTCGTGCACCACGTGCCAGTGATAGGCTTCAAAGCGTTTTGCCGTGTCGTCGGTAAACCAGCCTTCGGTTTCCCCGTCAATGGAGATACCGTTGTGATCGTAGAAGCCAATCAGCTTGCCCAGGCCCAGGGTGCCCGCCAGCGAGCAGACCTCGTGGGAGATCCCCTCCATCAGGCAGCCATCACCCATAAAGACATAGGTGTAGTGATCGACAATCTCGTGGTCGGGCTGGTTGAACTGCGCGGCCAGCGTACGCTCTGCAATCGCCAGGCCGACGGCATTCGCCAGCCCCTGGCCCAGCGGGCCGGTAGTGGTTTCAACACCCGGCGTATAGCCGATCTCCGGGTGGCCCGGCGTTTTGGAGTGCAGCTGGCGGAAGTTTTTTAACTCCTCAAGCGGCAGATCGTAGCCGGAGAGGTGCAGCAGGCTGTAGAGCAGCATCGATGCGTGACCGTTGGAGAGAATAAAACGGTCGCGATCGTACCAGGTCGGATCGGTCGGGTTGTGCTTGAGGAAGTCGTTCCACAGCACTTCGGCAATATCAGCCATACCCATGGGGGCGCCAGGGTGGCCGGAATTGGCTTTTTGTACGGCATCCATGCTGAGGGCGCGAATGGCGTTGGCGAGCTCTTTACGGGACATAGTTCACTCCGTGGCAAGGTTAAAGTTTGGCAGCGAGAAGATCTTCGAGTTTGCGCTGGTCGACGGCGAACTGACGGATGCCGTCCGCCAGTTTTTCCACGGCCATTGGGTCCTGATTGTGCTCCCAGCGGAATTCCGCTTCGGTCATGGGTTTTGGTTTTGGCAGAACGGTAGAGGTCGGCACAAGCTTGCGGATCACCGTCTCTTCACTCTCCTGAAGCTTTTTCAGCAGGTCAGGGGAGATGGTCAGCCGGTCGCAGCCCGCGAGCGCCAGGATCTGCTCGGTGCGGCGGAAGCTGGCCCCCATCACGATGGTTTCGTAGCGGTGCTGCTTGTAATAATCGTAGATATTACGCACCGATTTCACGCCGGGATCTTCTTCCACCACGTACGGATCCATTGGCTGTTTCGCCTGATACCAGTCGTAGATACGTCCGACAAACGGTGAAATCAGGAACACGCCCGCTTCGGCGCAGGCACGCGCTTGGGCGAAGGAGAACAGCAGCGTCAGGTTGCAGTGGATCCCCTCTTTCTCCAGCACTTCCGCCGCGCGGATGCCTTCCCAGGTAGACGCAAGCTTGATCAGGATGCGTGACTTATCGATCCCCTGCTCCTGGTAGAGTTCCACCAGGCGGCGAGCCTTGTTGATGCTCTTTTCCTGGTCAAACGAGAGGCGGGCGTCCACTTCGGTGGAGACGCGTCCCGGTATGCTTTTAAGAATTTCCGCACCGATATTGACCGCCAGCTTGTCGCTGGCCTCGGCGACCTGCTGCTCCTGCGTTTGCCCGCGCTGTTTGCCATAGGCAAGGGCGTCATCAATCAGATGACTAAAGTGCGCAAGACCGGCCGCCTTGAGCAGCAGCGAGGGGTTGGTGGTCGCGTCTTCCGGCTGGTAGTGACGAATCGACTCGATGTCGCCGCTGTCTGCAACCACGGTGGTAAATTGTTTGATGCCGTCTAGCTGGTTCATAATTACTCCTTGGAAATAAAAGAGTTAGTCGAGTGCGTTAGTTCACACTTCTGAGAAAATCATGATGGACTTAACAAAAAAGCATAGCAGACGGGGGAGGCATTGCTGTCTGAGACGGGTAACATGGTTGTTATAAATTGATAACAATTTTTATTCTGCAATGGTGAGAGTTTGGCAGCCTTCAAAGTTTAGGAGCCTGCCTGCGGCGATACTATGCGGCACACCAGGGTGTGCATAGGAACGTCAACATCACCCTTTTTGACCGAAACGTGAAAGGAATAACAAGATGGATGATCAGTTAAAACAAAGCGCTCTCGATTTTCACGAGTTTCCTGTTCCGGGTAAAATCCAGGTATCCCCGACCAAACCGCTGGCGACCCAGCGCGATCTGGCGCTGGCCTACTCGCCAGGCGTGGCTGCTCCGTGCCTGGAAATCGAAAAAGATCCGCTGGCAGCGTACAAATACACCGCCCGTGGCAACCTGGTGGCCGTTATCTCTAACGGTACGGCGGTGCTGGGGTTAGGGAACATCGGTGCGCTGGCCGGTAAGCCGGTGATGGAAGGGAAGGGCGTTCTGTTTAAGAAATTTGCCGGTATCGACGTCTTCGATATCGAAGTGGACGAACTGGATCCGGATAAATTCATCAACGTGGTGGCGGCGCTGGAGCCGACCTTCGGCGGCATCAACCTGGAAGACATCAAAGCGCCGGAATGTTTCTATATCGAGCAGAAGCTGCGCGAGCGTATGAACATTCCCGTGTTCCATGACGACCAGCACGGCACGGCGATTATCAGTACCGCCGCCATTCTGAACGGCCTGCGCGTGGTAGAGAAAAATCTCTCCGACGTGCGCATGGTGGTCTCCGGCGCAGGCGCCGCGGCCATCGCCTGTATGAACCTGCTGGTGGCGCTGGGCATGCAGAAGCACAATATTGTGGTCTGCGACTCCAAGGGCGTGATCTACAAAGACCGCGAGCCAAACATGGCGGAAACCAAGGCGGCCTATGCGGTGGAAGACGACGGCAAGCGCACGCTAGAAGACGTCATTGAAGGTGCCGACATTTTCCTCGGCTGTTCAGGCCCGAAAGTACTGACCCAGGAGATGGTGCAGAAGATGGCGCGCGCGCCAATGATCCTGGCCCTGGCGAACCCGGAGCCGGAAATTCTGCCGCCGCTGGCGAAGGCGGTGCGTGAAGACGCGATCATCTGTACCGGACGTTCGGACTACCCGAACCAGGTGAACAACGTGCTCTGCTTCCCGTTCATCTTCCGCGGTGCGCTGGACGTCGGCGCTACGGCAATCAACGAAGAGATGAAGCTCGCCGCCGTTCATGCTATCGCAGAGCTGGCGCACGCCGAGCAGAGCGAAGTGGTGGCCTCCGCCTACGGCGATCAGGATCTGAGCTTCGGCCCCGACTACATCATCCCTAAACCGTTTGACCCGCGTCTGATCGTGAAGATCGCGCCAGCGGTGGCCAAAGCGGCGATGGACTCCGGCGTGGCGACGCGGCCGATTGAAGATTTCGATGCCTACGTCGATAAACTCACCGAGTTCGTCTACAAAACCAACCTGTTTATGAAGCCGATCTTCTCCCAGGCGCGCGCTGACGCGAAGCGCGTGGTGCTGGCGGAAGGGGAAGAGGCGCGGGTGCTGCATGCCACGCAGGAGCTGATCACCTTAGGGCTGGCGAAACCGATCCTGATTGGTCGTCCGAGCGTGATCGAGATGCGTATTCAGAAGCTGGGCCTGCAAATTAAGCCGGGCGTCGACTTTGAGATCGTCAATAACGAATCCGATCCGCGCTTCAAAGAGTACTGGAACGAATACTATTCGATCATGAAGCGTCGCGGGATCACCCAGGAGCAGGCGCAGCGGGCGGTGATCAGCAATACCACGGTGATCGGCGCGATCATGGTTCATCGCGGTGAGGCGGATGCGCTGATCTGCGGCACCATCGGCGAGTACCATGAGCATTTCAGCGTGGTACAGGAGATCTTCGGCTATCGCGAGGGCGTCCATACTGCCGGCGCAATGAACGCGCTGCTGCTGCCAAGCGGTAACACCTTTATCGCCGATACCTACGTCAACGACGATCCTTCCCCGGAGGAACTGGCGGAAATCACCGTGATGGCGGCGGAAACCGTGCGCCGCTTTGGTATCGAGCCGAAAGTGGCGCTGCTGTCGCACTCTAACTTCGGGTCATCCAAATCCGCGGCGGCGTGCAAAATGCGCCAGACGCTGGACCTGGTGCGCGAGCGTGCGCCGGAGCTGATGATCGACGGCGAGATGCACGGCGACGCCGCGCTGGTGGAGAGCATTCGTAATGAACGTATGCCGGACAGCCCGCTGAAAGGCTCGGCGAACGTGCTGATTATGCCGAACGTAGAAGCGGCGCGTATCAGCTATAACCTGCTGCGTGTGTCGAGTTCTGAAGGGGTGACCGTAGGGCCAGTGCTGATGGGGGTGTCAAAACCGGTGCATGTGTTAACGCCGATTGCCTCCGTGCGTCGTATCGTCAACATGGTGGCGCTGGCGGTGGTTGAGGCACAGACGCAGCCGCTGTAAGGGCGCGTTTGCTTACCCGACCTACGGATTGAGTAGGCCGGATAAGCGCAGCGCCATCCGGCAGTTAAATCCAGTCGCGTACTTTAAGGAACTCACTCAAGGCAGCCTCCGGGCTGCCTTCTTTTGGCGCGTAGCTGTATTCCCAGCGCACCAGCGGCGGCATCGACATCAGAATGGACTCCGTGCGCCCACCGGTTTGCAGGCCAAACAGCGTCCCGCGATCCCATACCAGGTTAAACTCCACGTAGCGCCCGCGGCGGTAAAGCTGGAACTCACGCTCGCGCACGCCGTAGTCGGTGTTTTTGCGGCGTTCGACAATCGGCAGATAGGCATCGGTAAAGCCTTCACCCACCGCGCGCATAAAGCTGAATGCGGTATCAAAATCCGGCGTGTTGAGATCGTCAAAGAACAGCCCGCCGATGCCGCGCTGCTCGTCGCGGTGCTTCAGATAGAAATAGTCATCGCACCATTTTTTGTATTTCGGGTAAACGTCTTCGCCAAACGGCAGGCAGAGGTCGCGCGCGGTGGTGTGCCAGTGCACGGCGTCCTCTTCGAAGCCATAGTAAGGCGTTAAGTCGAAACCGCCACCAAACCACCAGACCGGATCGGCCCCCGGTTTTTCCGCGATGAAAAAGCGCACGTTGGCGTGGCTGGTTGGCACAAACGGGTTATGCGGATGCACCACCAGCGAGACGCCCATCGCCTCGAAGCTGCGGCCCGCCAGTTCAGGCCGATGCGCCGTGGCGGACGCTGGCATTGCATCACCGTGGACGTGGGAGAAGTTGACCCCGGCCTGTTCAAAAATACCGCCGTTACGCAGCACGCGGCTGCGCCCGCCGCCGCCCGCTTCGCGCTGCCAGGTGTCTTCCTGGAATTCACCGCCGTCTGCGGCGGCCAGTTTCTGGCAAATCGCGTCCTGTAGCTGCATCAGGAAAGTTTTGACCAGCTGTGCATTCGGTTTCATCAACGTTTCCTGGAGTGCGCTTTTTGATTATCGAACCAGTTGAAATAACTGATGACCCCGGAGGCAATGGCGTTCGCGATCTTCTGACGAAACGCCGTGGTGCCGAGTAAACGCTCTTCTTCCGGGTTGGTAATGAACGAGGTTTCCACCAGCACGGACGGTATGGACGGGGACTTCAGCACCACAAACGCGGCCTGCTCGGTGCTTTTGCTGTGCAGACGGTGCACGGGCTTAATCCGTTTAAGGATATGCGAGCCGAGCGTCAGGCTGTTTTTGATGGTATCGGTCTGCACGAGATCAAACAGAACCTGCTGTAACAGATGGTCTTTGTCGGTAGCTTTTTTCCCGGCCACTTCATCCGCCCGGTTTTCACGATCGGAGAGGTATTTCGCCATGGCGCTACTGGCGCCACGGTTGGAGAGAGCGAACACCGAGGCGCCTGCGGCGGAAGGGTTTGTGAAGCCATCCGCGTGAATGGACATAAACAGGTCTGCGCCATGCTTGTGGGCAATCTCCACGCGATCGTACAGCGGGATAAACGTGTCGCCCGTGCGCGTCAGGCGGGCGTCAATACCGTTGCTGCGTAAAATTGCGCGCACATTTTTTGCAATTGCCAGCACGACGTGTTTTTCTTTCGAACCGTTTCGGCCAATGGCGCCGGTGTCGATCCCGCCGTGGCCTGGATCGAGCATGACCAGACGCTTTGCGCCGGCTTTTTTGGTTTTCGGTTTGCTGTGTCCGTTACTGGTTTTAAGCGTGCTCTCGTCTTTTGCCTGAGCCTGCTTTGCGATGCCCGTTAACGTTAAGGCCGCCAGCCCCGCTTTGAGAACCTGACGACGCGATGTGAGTGCTTTTAATGGTTTGAATGTGCTCATGCGGCCTGAATTGTAAAAATTGGGGTCCTGGTGTTATATCGTATCGCGTTTTGCGTGACGACATTCCTTATTGAGAATTGTTTTACTTTTCATTTCAATACGTGACAAAGTGACATTATGCCAAATTTTGGCGAGTTTTTCCCCGGTTATTGGCTAAATGCCCTGTTCACGCCATAATCACTGTTTTTAAACCCGAAAAGGCGGTTAATACCATGGAGATACGCGTTTTTCGCCAGGAAGATTTCGAAGAGGTGATCACCCTTTGGGAGCGCTGCGATCTGCTGCGTCCGTGGAACGATCCGGAGATGGACATCGAACGGAAGGTGAATCACGACGTCAGTCTGTTTCTGGTCGCTGAGGTCAACGGCGAAGTAGTCGGGACGGTGATGGGCGGGTACGACGGCCACCGCGGCTCGGCCTACTATCTGGGCGTGCACCCGGAATACCGCGCGCGCGGCATCGCCAACGCGCTGCTTAACCGTCTGGAAAAGAAACTGATCGCCCGTGGCTGCCCGAAAATCCAGATTATGGTGCGGGAAGATAACGACGTGGTGCTGGGCATGTATGAACGTCTGGGCTACGAGCATGCGGATGTACTGACGCTGGGTAAGCGCCTGATCGAAGATGAAGAGTACTGAGTTCCACCCTGGCGACTATGATGTTCACGGTCGTCTGCGTCTGCCTTTTTTGTTCTGGTGCGTTCTGCTGTTGCAGGCCCGCACCTGGGTGCTGTTCGTTATGGCTGGCGCGTCGCGCGGGCAGGGCGATACGCTACTGAATCTCTTTTATCCCGATCACGATGCGTTCTGGCTGGGGTTACTGCCCGGTGTACCGGCGGTGCTGGCGTTCCTGTGCAGCGGACGGCGGCAGTTCCTCCCGCGCTTCTGGCGCGCACTTCGCTGGCTATTGATTCTGGCGCAGGTTGTGCTCCTGGTCTGGCAGCCCGTGCTCTGGCTGTACGGCGAGCCGCTATCAGGTATCGGGATTGCGCTGGTGGTGGCGGATATTGTCGCGCTGCTGTGGCTGGTCACGAATCCCCGTTTACGCGCCTGTTTTACGCAAGAGTCAGATTAAAACGGCACTTTTTGCCGATACTGCACTCCAACAAGCGTTGATTTACTACGTAAGGACGTCTCAATGAAATCGCTGCGTTTACTTTTATGCGCTCTCCCGCTGGCGTTAACCGGCTGTTCCACGCTCTCATCCATCAACTGGTCTGCGGCCTATCCGTGGAACTGGTTTGGTTCCTCAACGGAAGTGACCGAGCAGGGCGTGGGCAAAATTACCGCCTCGACGGCGCTGGATCAGGATGCCATTCAGGATGCCATCGGCAGTGATTATCGCCTGCGCAGCGGCATGAAAACCGAGAACGGCAACATCGTGCGCTATTTCGAAGCGTTGAAAGACGACAATGTGGCGATGGTCATCAACGGCGATAAAGGTACGGTCAACCGCATTGCGGTGATGGATGAAGAGATCCCGACCTCAGGTGGCGTGAAGGTAGGTACGCCGTTTGGCGAGCTCTACCAGAAAGCGTTTGGCCACTGCGCCAGTGTGCCGTCGGAGGAGAGCGTGGCGGTCGAGTGTAAGGCCGACGGCAGCCAGCACATTAGCTATGTATTCAGCGGCACCTGGAACGGTCCGGAAGGGTTAATGCCGTCTGACGACACCCTGAAAAAGTGGAAAGTGAGCAAAATTATCTGGAAGCAGTAATTTGCGCCTGAGCAAGCCGCCTCGCTGAAATCCAGGTATAATAGCCGCCATCAATGCCACGCAGTCGTGGCATCTTTTTTTCAGGAGGAGCGATGTCTCAGGTTCAGAGTGGCATTTTGCCAGAACATTGCCGCGCGGCGATTTGGATTGAAGCCAACGTCAAAGGGGATGTGGATGCCCTGCGCGCGGCCAGCAAAGTTTTCGTTGATAAACTGGCCACCTTCCAGGCCAAATTCCCCGAAGCCCATCTGGGCGCGGTGGTTGCCTTTGGCAATACCGTCTGGCGTCAGCTGAGCGGCGGCGAAGGCGCAGAAGAGCTGAAAGATTTTATTCCTTATGGCAAAGGTCTTGCGCCTGCCACCCAGTATGACGTCCTGATCCATATCCTCTCCCTGCGCCACGACGTGAACTTCTCCATCGCTCAGGCAGCGATTGAGGCCTTTGGTGACAGCATCGACGTGCAGGAAGAGATCCACGGTTTCCGCTGGGTGGAAGAGCGCGATTTGAGCGGCTTCGTCGACGGCACCGAAAACCCGGCCGGGGAAGAGACGCGCCGCGAGGTGGCTGTAATCAAGGATGGCGTTGACGCGGGCGGCAGCTACGTGTTCGTCCAGCGCTGGGAGCATAACCTCAGGCAGCTCAACCGCATGAGCGTGCATGACCAGGAGATGATGATTGGCCGTACCAAAGATGCCAATGAAGAGATTGACGGCGATGCGCGTCCGGTCACGTCCCACCTGTCCCGCGTTGACCTTAAAGAAGACGGTAAGGGGCTGAAGATTGTTCGCCAGAGCCTGCCGTACGGCACCGCGAGCGGTACGCACGGCCTTTACTTCTGCGCTTACTGCGCGCGCCTCTACAACATTGAACAGCAGCTGCTGAGCATGTTTGGCGATACCGACGGCAAGCGTGACGCCATGCTGCGCTTCACCCGTCCGGTGACTGGCGGCTACTACTTTGCGCCGTCCGTTGAGCGCCTGCTGGCGCTGTAAATCGCTCTCCATTCGTAGGCCGGGTAAGCGTTAGCGCCACCCGGCAATTTCTCTCGCACCCTTATTCCCTTTTCTGCTTCTAAATCACCAAACGGTATATAAAACCGTTACTCCTTTAGACTCCGTTATAAATATTATGACTATAAGATAGTCATCACATTTATAAGGGTGCGCAATGGCCGTTACTGTACTGAAAAAAGGATCGCTGGCACTGGCAGGTTTACTGCTGGTGGCGCAGGCGCAGGCAACCGAGTTGCTGAACAGTTCTTATGATGTTTCGCGCGAGCTGTTTGCCGCCCTTAATCCCGCATTTGAACAGCAGTGGGCGAAAGAGAACAACGGCGACAAGCTGACCATCAAACAGTCGCACGCTGGCTCATCCAAGCAGGCGCTGGCCATTTTGCAGGGGCTGAAAGCCGATGTGGTGACCTACAACCAGGTCACGGATGTGCAGATCCTGCACGACAAAGGCAAGCTGATCCCGGCGGACTGGCAAAGCCGCCTGCCGAACAACAGTTCGCCGTTCTACTCCACCATGGGCTTCCTGGTGCGCAAGGGCAACCCGAAAAACATACACGACTGGAACGACCTGGTGCGTTCTGACGTCAAGCTGATTTTCCCGAATCCGAAAACTTCCGGCAACGCGCGTTATACCTATCTGGCGGCGTGGGGCGCGGCGGACAAAGCTGACGGTAACGATAAAGCGAAAACCGAACAGTTTATGACCCAGTTCCTGAAAAACGTCGAGGTGTTTGATACCGGCGGCCGGGGCGCAACCACCACTTTTGCCGAGCGCGGGCTGGGCGACGTGCTGATCAGCTTTGAATCCGAAGTGAACAATATTCGTAAACAGTACGAAGCGCAGGGCTTCGAAGTGGTTATCCCGAAAACCAACATTCTGGCCGAGTTCCCGGTGGCGTGGGTGGATAAAAACGTCAAAGCCAACGGCACTGAGAAAGCGGCAAAAGCCTATCTCAACTATCTATACAGCCCGCAGGCGCAGACGGTGATTACTGACTATTACTACCGCGTTAATAATCCGGACGTGATGAACAAGCTGAAAGACAAATTCCCGCAGACCGAGCTGTTCCGCGTGGAAGACCATTTTGGTGCCTGGCCTGAGGTGATGAAAACGCATTTTGCCAGCGGCGGTGAGTTAGACAAATTGCTGGCGGCGGGGCGTAAGTAATGTTTGCAGGATCAACAAGACGTGTGCTGCCGGGTTTTACCTTAAGCCTCGGGACCAGCCTGCTGTTCGTCTGTCTGATTTTATTGTTACCGCTCAGCGCTCTGGTGATGCAGCTCGCTGAGATGAGCTGGTCCCAGTACTGGGAAGTGGTCACCAACCCTCAGGTGGTGGCGGCCTATAAGGTCACGCTGCTGTCTGCGTTCGTGGCCTCGATTTTTAACGGCGTGTTTGGCCTGCTGATGGCGTGGATCTTAACCCGCTATCGCTTCCCGGGCCGCACGCTCCTCGACGCGTTGATGGATCTGCCCTTTGCCCTGCCGACGGCAGTGGCCGGTTTGACGCTGGCGTCGCTGTTTTCCGTGAACGGCTTTTACGGTGAGTGGCTGGCGAAGTTTGATATCAAAGTGACCTATACCTGGCTCGGTATCGCGGTGGCGATGGCCTTTACCAGCATCCCGTTTGTGGTGCGTACCGTGCAGCCGGTGCTGGAAGAGTTAGGACCCGAATACGAAGAGGCCGCGGAAACCCTGGGCGCCACGCGCTGGCAGAGTTTCCGTAAGGTTGTTCTGCCGGAACTTTCTCCGGCCTTGCTGGCGGGGGTGGCGCTCTCCTTTACCCGCAGCCTCGGTGAATTTGGCGCGGTCATTTTTATCGCCGGGAACATCGCGTGGAAAACCGAAGTGACCTCGCTGATGATTTTTGTCCGTTTGCAGGAGTTTGATTATCCGGCCGCGAGCGCGATTGCCTCGGTGATCCTTGCCGCGTCGCTGCTGCTACTGTTTTCGATTAACACTCTGCAAAGTCGCTTTGGTCGACGTGTGGTAGGTCACTGATGGCGGAAGTTACGCAATTGAAGCGCTATGACGCGCCCCGCATCAACTGGGGCAAATGGTTTCTGATTGGTACCGGCGTGCTGGTCTCCGCATTCATTCTCGTCGTGCCGATGGTGTACATCTTCGTACAGGCCTTCAGCAAAGGGATTATGCCCGCGCTGCAAAATCTGGCCGATCCGGACATGCTCCACGCCATCTGGCTGACGGTGATGATTGCCCTGATCACTGTCCCGGTGAATCTGGTGTTTGGCGTATTGCTGGCCTGGCTGGTAACGCGCTTTAACTTCCCGGGGCGTCAGCTGCTGCTGACCCTGCTGGATATCCCGTTTGCGGTGTCTCCTGTGGTGGCGGGTCTGGTTTATCTGCTCTTCTACGGCTCCAATGGCCCGCTGGGCGGCTGGCTGGATGAACACGACCTGCAAATCATGTTCGCCTGGCCGGGGATGGTGCTGGTGACCGTCTTTGTCACCTGTCCGTTCGTGGTGCGCGAGCTGGTGCCAGTGATGCTCAGCCAGGGCAGCCATGAAGATGAAGCCGCGGTGCTGCTCGGCGCTTCCGGCTGGCAGATGTTCCGCCGCGTCACGCTGCCGAATATCCGCTGGGCACTGCTTTACGGCGTGGTGCTGACCAACGCCCGTGCGATCGGTGAGTTTGGCGCGGTGTCGGTAGTATCCGGCTCGATTCGCGGCGAAACCCTGTCGCTGCCGTTACAGATTGAATTACTGGAACAGGACTACAACACTGTCGGTTCCTTTACTGCCGCAGCGTTGCTGACGCTGATGGCCATTTTGACCCTGTTTTTGAAGAGTGTGGTGCAGTGGCGTTTAGAGAATCAGGAAAAACGTCAGCATCAGGAGGGAAATCATGAGCATTGAGATTGCCAATATTAAGAAGTCTTTTGGTCGCACCCAGGTGCTGAATGATATCTCGCTGGATGTCCCTTCCGGACAAATGGTGGCGCTGCTGGGGCCGTCTGGCTCCGGTAAAACCACGCTGCTGCGTATTATCGCCGGGCTTGAGCACCAGACCAGCGGACATATCCGCTTCCACGGTACGGACGTGAGCCGCCTGCATGCCCGCGACCGTAAAGTGGGCTTTGTATTCCAGCATTACGCGCTGTTCCGCCACATGACGGTATTTGACAACATTGCGTTTGGCCTGACCGTGCTGCCGCGTCGTGAACGTCCAGATGCCGCCGCCATCAAAGCGAAAGTGACCAAACTGCTGGAGATGGTGCAGCTTGCACATCTGGCGGACCGCTTCCCGGCTCAGCTTTCCGGCGGGCAGAAGCAGCGCGTGGCGCTGGCGCGTGCGTTAGCCGTTGAACCGCAAATCCTGCTACTGGACGAACCGTTTGGCGCGCTGGATGCGCAGGTGCGTAAAGAGCTGCGCCGTTGGCTGCGTCAGCTGCATGAGGAACTCCAGTTCACTAGCGTTTTCGTGACCCACGATCAGGAAGAGGCGATGGAAGTGGCCGACCGCGTGGTGGTAATGAGTCAGGGCAACATTGAGCAGGTTGACGAGCCAGAGCAGCTCTGGCGTGAACCGGCGACCCGCTTTGTGCTGGAGTTTATGGGAGAAGTAAACCGCCTTCAGGGCACCATTCGCGGCGGTCAGTTCCACGTTGGCGCGCACCGCTGGCCGCTGGGGTATACCTCCGCGCATCAGGGGCCGGTGGATCTGTTCCTGCGTCCGTGGGAAGTGGACGTCAGCCGCCGTACCAGCCTGGATTCACCGCTTCCGGTGCAGGTGCTGGAAGCTAGCCCTAAAGGCCACTACACCCAATTGGTGGTACAGCCCCTGGGCTGGTACACCGAGCCGCTGACCGTGGTTATGCGTGACGACGTGCCTCCACACCGGGGGGAGCGCCTGTTTGTGGGGCTGCAACACGCACGCATTTATCACGGCAACGAGCGCATCGAGACGCGCGAGGATATTGCTCTGGCGGAGTCAGCCTGATAGGTTATTGAGTATGTTTTTCGCCCGGTGGCGTGATGCTTACCGGGCTTTTTATTGAGTAAAAATCGTGAATACACTCGAACACACCGTCGCCAACACCCCTCTGGTCAAACTTCAGCGCATGGGGTGTGACAACGGCAGCGAAATCTGGGTCAAACTTGAAGGCAATAACCCGGCGGGGTCGGTGAAAGACCGGGCGGCGCTGTCGATGATTGTTCAGGCCGAAAAGCGCGGCGAGATAAAGCCCGGCGATGTGCTGATCGAAGCCACCAGTGGTAACACCGGTATCGCACTGGCGATGATAGCCGCCCTGAAAGGCTATCGTATGAAGCTGCTGATGCCGGATAACATGAGCCAGGAGCGCCGTGCCGCCATGCGTGCCTACGGGGCCGAGCTGATTCTGGTGAGCAAAGAGCAGGGGATGGAAGGGGCGCGAGATTTAGCGTTAGCGATGGCGGAGCGCGGGGAAGGCAAGCTGCTCGACCAGTTCAACAACCCGGACAACCCGTACGCGCACTACACCACCACCGGCCCGGAAATCTGGCAGCAAACCGACGGGCGCATCACCCACTTTGTCTCCAGCATGGGGACCACGGGCACGATCACCGGTGTGTCACGCTTTCTGCGTGAACAGGATAAGCCAGTGACGATTGTCGGCCTGCAACCGGAAGAGGGGAGCAGTATTCCGGGCATCCGCCGCTGGCCGGCGGAGTATATGCCGGGCATCTTTAATGCGCAGCTTGTGGACCAGGTGCTGGATATTCATCAGCGCGAGGCGGAAAATACCATGCGTGAGCTGGCCGTACGTGAAGGCATCTTCTGCGGCGTCAGCTCTGGCGGTGCCGTAGCGGGCGCGATCCGGGTGGCTGAGTCCACGCCGGGAGCGGTGGTCGTAGCGATTATTTGCGATCGCGGCGACCGTTACCTGTCTACCGGCGTCTTTGGTGAAGAGAGTTATTCGCAGGGGGCGGGGATTTAAGCGTCATGGAGATGATTTTATTCCGGGATAACACCCGGGCGCAGCAAACCGATATTGTCGCCGTACAGTCGCAGGTGGTGTACGGCAGCGTGGGAAACAGCATTGCGGTGCCGAATATTCGCACCCACCGGCTGAACGTTACCGCCGTGCCGACGGTGCTGTTCAGCAATACGCCACACTACGACACCTTCTACGGCGGGGTGATCCCGGACGAGTGGTTCAGCGGCTACCTGAAGGCGCTGGAAGAGCGTGAGATTTTACGCGCGTTAAAAGCGGTGACAACCGGGTATATGGGCAGTGCCAGCCAGATCGTGCTGCTGGCGCAGTGGCTGAAGGCGATCAAAGTGCAACATCCCGATCTGTTGGTGCTGGTTGACCCGGTAATCGGGGATATCGACAGCGGGATGTACGTGAAGCCGGATATTCCTGAAGCCTACCGTGAACATCTGCTCCCGCTGGCCCAGGGCATTACGCCCAACGTGTATGAACTGGAAGTGCTGAGCGGCAAACCGTGCCGTACGCCGGAGAGCGCCATTGCCGCCGCGCAGGGGCTGCTGTCCAACTCGCTGAAATGGGTGGCTATCACTAGTGCGCCAGTGGCTGACGATCCGCAGAATATCCACGTCGTGCTGGTGAGCGAAGAAGGTGTTACCGTTAGCGCGCACCCGCGCGTAGAGACGGATCTGAAAGGGACGGGGGATCTGTTCTGTTCGGAGCTGGTGAGCGGTATCGTCGGGGGTAAAACCGTGGCCGACGCCATTCGCATGGCGGGCGACAGGGTGACTGACGTGATGATCTATACGCAGTCGAAAGGCTATGACGAGCTTATCCTGCCTGCATAAACAAAAATGGCGCCCGAAGGCGCCATTTTACCGTGCGGCAAGAATTACTTCTTGATGCGGATAACCGGGGTTTCACCCACGGTAACGCTGCCAGACAGTTTGATCAGTTCTTTGATTTCGTCCATGTTGGAGATAACAACCGGAGTCAGGGTAGACTTGGCTTTTTCTTCCAGCAGTGGCAGATCGAATTCAATTACCGGGTCGCCAACTTTAACACGCTGGCCTTCTTCCGCGATACGTTTGAAGCCTTCGCCTTTCAGTTCAACGGTGTCGATACCGAAGTGAACGAACAGTTCGATACCGCTATCGGATTCGATAGAGAACGCATGGTTGGTTTCAAAAATTTTACCGATGGTGCCGTCAACTGGAGCAACCATTTTGTTGCCAGTTGGTTTGATAGCAATGCCATCACCAACGATTTTCTCAGCAAACACTACATCCGGCACGTCTTCGATGTTGACGATCTCGCCGGAGAGCGGAGCAACAATCTCAATAGTTCCGGAGTCTTTCTTGTCATCAGAAACCAGAGATTTCAGTTTATCGAACAAACCCATGATCTTCTCCTAAGCAGTAAATTGGGCCGCATCTCGTGGATTAGCAGATTGTTTTTTCTTCAATGAACTTGTTAACCAGCGTCATTAACTCGTCCGTTGTCGGTTGAGCAAGAGCCTGCTCTGCTAACACCTTCGCATCTTCGAAGTTCGTGTTACGGATAATCTTCTTAATGCGCGGGATGGAAATGGCGCTCATAGAGAATTCGTCCAGACCCATACCCAGCAACAGAAGTGTAGCACGTTCGTCGCCTGCAAGCTCACCACACATGCCAGTCCATTTACCTTCTGCATGAGAAGCATCAATAACTTGCTTGATCAAATTCAGTACGGACGGTGACATTGGCTGGTAGAGATGTGAAATCATATCATTACCACGGTCAACTGCCAGGGTGTACTGCGTTAAATCATTGGTACCGATACTAAAGAAATCAACTTCTTTGGCTAAATGACGCGCAATGGTCGCGGCTGCCGGTGTTTCCACCATCACGCCGATCTCAATGGATTCGTCAAATGCTTTACCTTCGTCGCGCAGTTCCTGTTTGTAGATTTCGATCTCTTTCTTCAGTGCACGCACTTCTTCAACAGAGATGATCATCGGGAACATGATGCGCAGTTTACCGAAAGCGGAGGCACGCAGAATAGCGCGAACCTGGTCACGCAGGATCTCTTTGCGATCCATGGCGATACGCACGGCACGCCAGCCCAGGAACGGGTTCTCTTCTTTCGGGAAGTTCATGTACGGCAGCTCTTTGTCGCCACCGATGTCCATGGTACGGACGATAACCGCCTGCGAGCCGCACGCTTCCGCAACCGCTTTGTACGCTGCAAACTGCTCTTCTTCCGTTGGCAGAGCGTCGCGATCCATGAACAGGAATTCAGTACGATACAGACCCACACCTTCCGCGCCGTTGCGCTCAGCGCCGTCAACGTCACGTACGGTACCGATGTTAGCGCACACTTCAACCTGATGGCCGTCCAGCGTGATGGCTGGCAGATCTTTCAGTTTAGCGAGTTCCGCTTTCTCGGTAGCAACCTGCTCCTGAACGGCGCGCAGTTGCTCGATCACATCGTTAGTTGGGTTGACGTAAACCACGTTGTTTACGGCATCCAGAATCAGATAGTCGTCGTTTTTAACCTGAGAGGTAACGCTACCGGTACCCACGATGGCTGGCAGCTCCAGAGAACGCGCCATGATTGAGGTGTGGGAGGTACGTCCACCTGCGTCAGTAATGAAACCCAGCACCTTGTTCAGGTTCAGCTGTGCGGTTTCAGACGGGGTCAGGTCAGCGGCAACCAGGATAACTTCGTCCTGAATCGCGCTCAGATCGATGATGGCCAGACCCAGGATATTGCGCAGCAGGCGCTTACCGATGTCACGTACGTCAGCCGCACGTTCTTTCAGGTATTCATCGTCCAGCTCTTCCAGGGCAGATGCCTGACCTTCGATAACTTCATGCGCAGCCGCGTCGGCTGTCATGCCTTTATCTTTAATCAGGGCTATGATTTCCTGCTCCAGCTCCTCATCTTCGAGCAGCATAATGTGCCCTTCGAAGATGGCTTCTTTTTCTTCACCGAAAGTTTCGCCAGCTTTAGTTTTAATCGCTTCCAGTTGCGCAGATGCCTTGGCACGACCGCTCAGAAAACGTTCAACTTCCTGATCAACCTTGTCGGCAGAAATTTTTTTCCGGTCAATGACGATTTCGTCTTCTTTCAGCAGCAATGCTTTGCCGAAAGCGATACCCGGGGATGCTAAAATGCCTGAAATCATAACCCTACCTTACTTGTGACTGATATTGAAAAGAACCCGGTAAACTTACTCGAGTTCAGCCATCAGCTTAACCAGATGCTCAACTGCTTTCTGCTCGTCTTCACCTTCAGCGGAGATGGTAACAACGGTACCCTGAGTCAGGCCCAGAGTTTGCAGCTTGAACAGGCTTTTTGCGCTAGCGCTTTTGCCGTTGGAAGTCACAGTGATTTCAGAAGTGAAGCCTTTCGCTTCTTTAACAAACTGAGCAGCAGGGCGGGTGTGCAGACCGTTCGGAGCGGTAATGGTAACTTCTTGCTGGAACATTGTATTTCCCCAACTTATAGGTTTAGTGTTGTGGAACTAAAGTCTAGCCTGGCGACTTAACTTTAGCCTGTATAGTTAGCGCTGACGTTTCAATCGTCATTAAACATTATGCAGTGAAAGCAAGACTTGAACCAAATCATAAAATCGATTCAGCAGCGCTATTTCGTTCACCGATTAATTTCGCGCATCAAAATAATTGCTGGTTTAAATACCAGACCCAACGGGGTGAAGCAATGCCAGGAGGGGTAAAACTTTGAAGCAGGCCACAAAAAAGCACCTGAAAAGGTGCTTTTTTACGCGTTTTTAACATGCTGGCATCACTGTTGCAGTTCTTTCTCTGTGAAGAGATCGGCAAACAGTGCTGTGCTTAAGTAACGCTCACCCGAAGACGGTAGGATAACCACAATGTTCTTATTGGTAAAGGTTTCGTCTTCCAGCAGTTTGAGCGCTGCCGCAACCGCCGCACCGGAAGAGATACCCGCCAGAATGCCTTCCTCGTCCATCAGGCGACGCGCCGTAGAGATGGCTTCTTCATTGGTGATGGCGACCACTTTATCGATCAGCTTCAGATCGAGGTTGCCTGGAATAAAGCCAGCCCCGATACCCTGGATTTTGTGCGGACCTGGTTTGATCTCTTCGCCTGCCAGCGCCTGAGCGATAACCGGCGAGTCGGTTGGCTCAACGGCAACGGTAATCAGATCTTTTTTACCTTTCGTGCCTTTAATATAGCGAGACACCCCGGTCAGCGTACCGCCGGTGCCTACGCCGGAGATAAACACATCAACCTGACCGTCGGTATCTTCCCAGATTTCCGGGCCTGTGGTTTTCTCATGAATTTCCGGGTTGGCCGGGTTGCTGAACTGCTGGAGCAGCAGATACTTTGCCGGATCGCTGGCGACGATTTCTTCGGCCTTCTGAATCGCGCCCTTCATGCCTTTCGCGCCTTCGGTCAGGACCAGGTTCGCACCCAGCGCTTTCAGCAGCTTACGACGCTCAATGCTCATGGTTTCAGGCATAGTCAGCGTCAGCTTATAGCCACGCGCCGCCGCAACATAGGCCAGAGCGATACCGGTATTGCCGCTGGTGGGTTCAACCAGCTCAACGCCAGGTTTCAGCACGCCACGCTTTTCAGCATCCCAAATCATATTCGCACCGATACGGCATTTAACGCTGAAGCTTGGGTTACGAGATTCGACCTTCGCCAGAATGCGTCCATTACCGATACGGTTCAGTCGAACCAGGGGCGTATGACCGATAGTCAGCGAGTTGTCTTCATAAATCTTACTCATGGCCTGTCCTTAACTGTATGAAATTGGGATACCGACCCAGCATACCTGTTGAACAGGTATGGGGAAGTAAGGAAATCGCATATCTATATGCTGCAAGGAAATAATGGGGATCAGTATGGAATAAGGGGCGGCATAAGCCACCCCTCTTTTACACATTTTTGCATTACTTCCATAACGCGTTCTTAGCGCGGTAGCAGTCCACCCACATCGCCGTCGCGCCGCATACGGCAACGGGCATGATGAACAAATTCAGGAAAGGGATCATGGTGAACAGGCTGGTCAGCGCGCCAAACTGCATATTGGCAACCTTCTGAGTGCGCAGGGCAGTGCGCATCTCTTTAAACGGCACTTTGTGGTTATCGAACGGATAATCACAGTACTGGATAGCGAGCATCCAGGCGCTGAACAGGAACCACAGCACGGGCGCGACCGTCTGGCCAATCCCGGGTACAAAATAAAGGATAAGCAGCACAATCGCCCGCGGCAGGTACCAGGCGAATTTCTGCCATTCACGCTTCATGATGCGGGGGAGATCTTTCACGATCCCCAATACGCCCGTGTCAGGTGGCGTCGCACCGGTCAGGCGCGCTTCAAGCTGTTCGGCCAGCAGACCGTTGAACGGCGCGGCTATCCAGTTTGCTATCGTCGAAAAAAAATAGCCGAAAACCAGCAGCACGGAGATAACCGCAATCGGCCAGAGCAGGTAGTCTAGCCACTGTAACCAGTCCGGCACATAGCTCATCAGGGAAGGGATCCACGTTTCCAGTCTGGTGAACAGCCACCAGAAGGCCCCGCCCATCAGAATAATGTTGATCAGTAACGGCAAAATAACGAAGCGTCGAATGCCCGGCAGGGAGACCAGTTTCCAGCCCTGAGAAAAGTACCAGACCCCGCTGCGTGGGGCAGAAGAAGATGTTGAAACCATACCAGGCTGTACTCCTTTTTACACAACCAGTGGAATTGCCCGCCTATATTATCCAGTTACGGGCCAATGACCAGTTCGGAAATGTTCGAAAAACCAGCAAAAAGCACGATTTAGTTCATCTTTATGCTGTGAATGCTCTGCATACACTTGCACTTGACGTAAACGGCAAATACTCTTAGTGAGTAAATGTTTGCCGTGGTGGCAAGGTGTTAGAACAACAGAGAATATAATGATGCAGGATTTGCGTCTGATATTAATCATTGTTGGCGCGATCGCCATAATCGCTTTACTGGTACATGGTTTCTGGACCAGCCGTAAAGAGCGTTCCTCTATGTTTCGCGATCGTCCACTGAAGCGCATGAAGTCCAGTCGTGACGACGATGACGTTGAAGACGACATCGACGGTCTTGACGACGACGGCGTGGGTGAAGTTCGTGTTCATCGGGTCAATACTGCGCCCGGCGCAGCGCATGGAGAGCATGAAGCCCCCCGCGCTCCGCAGCACCAGTATCAACCACCGTATGCCTCTGCCCAGCCGCGCCAGCCAGCGCCGCCGCCAGTGGAAGAACCTGTTCGTCATCCGCCGCACCAGCCTGTGCAACAGCAGCCCGTTGCGCCACAGCCTGTACAGCCGCAACCTGTCCAACAGCCTGCACAGCCAGTGCATCAGCCACAGCCTGTTCAGCAGCCGCAGCCGGTACAACAACCGCAGCCGCAGCCTGAACCGCCTGCGCCACAGCCCGCCCCGCGCGCTGAGCCAGAGCCGGTTGCAGAGCCAGAACCGGTTGTTGAAAAGCCGCAGCGTAAAGAAGCGGTGATCATTATGAACGTGGCTGCTCATCATGGCACCCATCTGAACGGTGATGTGCTGCTTAACAGCATCCAACAGGCAGGCTTCAAGTTCGGCGACATGAATATTTTCCATCGCCACCTGAGTCCTGACGGCAGCGGTCCGGCGCTGTTCAGCCTGGCCAATATGGTCAATCCAGGCACGTTTGACCCGGAAATGACCGGTGATTTCGTCACGCCAGGCGTTACGATCTTTATGCAGGTGCCGTCCTACGGTGACGAGCTGCAAAACTTTAAGCTGATGCTACAGTCCGCTCAGCACATCGCCGACGAAGTGGGCGGTGTGGTGCTCGACGATCAGCGTCGAATGATGACGCCGCAGAAACTGCGCGAGTATCAGGACCGCATCCGCGAAGTTAAGGAAGCGAACGCGTAATCGTCGCGTTAACTTAACTCCTCCTCAACCCCCGCCTGTCGGGGGTTTTTCTCATTGATGGTGCGATATGGACTCAATCGAACAACAACTTACTGAACTGCGAACCACGCTTCGCCATCATGAATATCTCTATCATGTTATGGACGCACCGGAAGTGCC
This sequence comes from Enterobacter sp. JJBC, assembly GCF_036936505.1. Classification (NCBI taxonomy): domain Bacteria; kingdom Pseudomonadati; phylum Pseudomonadota; class Gammaproteobacteria; order Enterobacterales; family Enterobacteriaceae; genus Enterobacter; species Enterobacter sp. JJBC. The sequence continues at coordinate 3,400,309 of NZ_CP136935.1, read as the reverse complement.
GGATGCGGAGTATGACCGCCTGATGCGTGAACTGCGCGAGCTGGAAGCGCAGCACCCCGAACTGATTACGCCCGATTCTCCAACGCAGCGCGTCGGTGCGGAACCGCTGGGCGCTTTCAGCCAGGTGCGCCACGAAGTGCCGATGCTGTCGCTGGATAACGTGTTTGATGAAGAGAGTTTTCTGGCTTTCAACAAGCGCGTGCAGGATCGCCTGAAGAGCGTCGACAATCTGAGCTGGTGCTGCGAGCTAAAGCTGGATGGTCTGGCCGTCAGTATTCTTTATGAGAACGGCGTGATGGTGCGTGCCGCAACGCGCGGCGACGGCACTACCGGGGAAGACATCACCACCAATGTGCGCACTATTCGTGCGATCCCGCTGAAACTGCGTGGCGATAACATTCCCGCCCGGCTGGAAGTGCGCGGGGAAGTGTTCCTTCCGCAGGCGGGCTTCGAGAAGATCAACGAAGAAGCGCGTCGTACCGGCGGGAAAGTGTTTGCTAACCCGCGTAACGCGGCGGCAGGTTCGCTGCGTCAGCTCGATCCGCGTATCACCGCGAAGCGACCGCTTACTTTCTTCTGCTACGGCGTCGGGATCCTGGAAGGCGGTGACCTGCCAGATACCCACCTGGGTCGTTTAATGCAGTTCAAAGAGTGGGGATTACCGGTAAGCAACCGCGTGCAGCTCTGCGACTCTCCGGAGGCGGTGCTGGAGTTCTATCACAAGGTTGAAGAAGCTCGTCCCACGCTCGGGTTTGATATTGACGGCGTGGTGATCAAGGTTAATTCGCTGGCGTTGCAGGAACAGTTGGGATTTGTGGCCCGTGCGCCACGCTGGGCGGTGGCCTTTAAGTTTCCGGCGCAAGAGCAGATGACCTTCGTTCGCGACGTGGAGTTTCAGGTCGGACGTACGGGGGCCATTACGCCTGTGGCGCGTCTGGAGCCTGTGCAGGTGGCTGGCGTGCTGGTAAGTAACGCCACGCTGCATAACGCCGATGAAATTGCGCGTCTGGGGCTGCGAATTGGTGACAAAGTGGTGATTCGCCGCGCGGGTGATGTGATCCCACAGGTGGTTAACGTTGTGGAGTCTGAACGTCCTGCCGACACCCGTGCCATCGAGTTTCCAGCCCACTGTCCGGTATGTGGTTCTGACGTTGAGCGCGTGGAAGGTGAAGCGGTAACGCGCTGTACGGGCGGGTTAATCTGCGGCGCGCAGCGTAAAGAGTCCCTGAAGCACTTCGTCTCCCGCCGGGCGATGGACGTGGACGGAATGGGTGACAAGATTATCGACCAGTTAGTTGAGAAAGAGTACGTCCATACGCCTGCGGACCTCTTTACCCTGACGGCAGGTAAGCTGACCGGTCTTGATCGTATGGGACCGAAATCTGCCCAGAACATTGTTAACGCGCTCGAGGCGGCCAAAAACACCACCTTTGCCCGTTTCCTTTACGCGCTCGGCATTCGTGAAGTCGGAGAGGCGACGGCGGCAGGGCTGGCGGCGTATTTCGGCACGCTGGACGCGCTGGAGAAAGCCACCATCGACGAGCTACAGAAAGTTCCTGATGTCGGCATTGTGGTCGCCACCCACGTCTTCAACTTCTTCGCCGAAGAGAGCAACCGTGAAGTGATCGGTAAATTACTGGAACAGGGCATTCACTGGCCCGCACCGGTAGTGGTTAATGCCGAAGAGATCGACAGCCCGTTTGCCGGTAAAACGGTGGTGCTGACCGGCAGCCTGAGCCAGCTCTCGCGCGATGATGCGAAAGCGCGCCTGGTGGCGCTGGGGGCAAAAGTGGCAGGAAGCGTGTCAAAGAAAACCGACCTGGTGATTGCCGGGGAAGCGGCCGGTTCGAAGCTGGCAAAAGCGCAGGAGCTTGGCATCGAGGTAATCGACGAAGCGGAAATGATGCGCCTGTTAGGAGAGTGACGTGGAAAAAGAGCAGCTCGTTGAGATCGCCAATACGGAGATGCCGTTCGGTAAATATAAGGGTCGCAGGCTGATTGATTTACCGGAAGAGTATCTGCTGTGGTTTGCCCGTAAGGATGAGTTCCCCGCCGGGCGTCTGGGCGAGCTGATGGCTATCACGTTACTGATCAAAACAGAGGGGCTGACCCAGCTGGTTCAGCCCCTGAAACGTCCTTAAACTTTCGCGGCGCGGGTCTCTTCCTGCGCCAGCTTTTCCGTCTGCGCCTTGTAACGCCGCGCCAGTACCGCACACACCATCAGCTGGATCTGATGAAAAATCATCAGCGGCAACACCATCATCCCAATGACAGACGTCGGGAACAGAATATTGGCCATTGGGATTCCGTTGGCCAGGCTCTTTTTCGATCCGCAAAATACAATGGTGATTTCATCGGCTTTATTGAAGCCGCATTTGCGGGCCACAAAGACGTTAACCGCGATGACAATGGCCAGCAGAACGATGCTTACCACCACAATAAACAGCAGCGATCCAGCGCCCACCCTGTGCCAGATGCCGTTCACCACGGCTTCGCTGAAGGCCGTGTAAACCACCAGCAGAATGGAGCTTTGGTCCGTTTTCCCGATCCATTTTTTATGTTTCGCCACAAACTCCCCAATCCAGGGACGGGATAAGTGTCCGAGCACAAACGGCAGCAGCAGTTGCAGACAAATTTTACCCACCTGCTCCAGATTGCCTTCCGCCCCGTGCATGTTCATCAGCAGACCGACCAGCAGCGGTGAAACAAAGATCCCGAGCAGGCTGGAAGCGGAAGCAGAACAAACCGCCGCCGCGACGTTACCGCCCGCCAGCGAGGTAAAGGCAATTGCAGACTGCACGGTGGCCGGCAAAATGCACAGATAAAGGAAACCGGTATACAGCGCCGGATCGACATTCACCGGCGCCCACCAGGCGAACAGCACGCCCAGAACCGGGAAGAGGATAAAAGTGCTGCACATTACCCACAGATGCAGTCGCCAGTGGCTACCGCCTGCAATAATGGCTTCCCGGGAGAGTTTGGCGCCATGCATAAAGAACAGCAGGGCAATGGCTGCCGTGGTCAGTCCTTCAATAACCGGAACGAAACTGCCCCGCGCCGGGAAGAACGAGGCCAGCAAGACGACACCAATCAGGGTCAGCGTAAACGGATCAAGGATACGAAAAAGTTTCATAATCACTCCTGAAAACAGATGCCGCTATTGTGCTTTCTTCCCTTTGAGAAATAAAATTGATTTATTGCATCCATTCATGAATTAAACAGATGAATTATTCGTTACGTCAGCTTCGCGTTTTCGTCACCGTCGCGCAGGCCCGCAGCTTTAGCCGGGCAGGGGAGATCATTGGCCTCAGTCAGTCGGCGGTGAGCCATAGCGTTAAGGAGCTTGAAACGCAAACGGGCGTGAAGCTGCTCGACCGCACGACGCGAGAAGTGGTGCTCACCGAAGCGGGACAGCAGCTGGCAATGCGTCTGGAGAGGCTGCTGGATGAACTGAACAGTACGCTCAGGGATGTCGGCCGGCTCGGACAACAGCTTTCCGGCACCGTGAGAGTGGCGGCGAGCCAGACGATTTCGGCGCATCTTATTCCCCAGTGCATCGCTGAAAGTAATCACCGCTATCCGGATATTGATTTTGTTTTGCATGACAGGCCGCAGCAGTGGGTACTGGAGAGTATCCGTCAGGGGGATGTGGATTTTGGCATCGTTATTGATCCCGGAGCGGTAAGCGACCTGGAATGTGAAGTGGTACTCTCGGAGCCCTTTTTATTGCTCTGCCGCGATGATGATCCTCTGGCATCGCTGCCGCAGGTGGCCTGGCAGGCCTTGCAGGGGGCAAACCTGGTGTTACAGGATTATGCATCAGGCAGCCGCCCGCTGATAGATGCCGCACTTACCGCGCAGGGTGTTAAGGCAACCATTGTGCAGGAGATCGGGCATCCTGCCACGCTGTTCCCCATGGTCGAAGCGGGGATTGGCATCAGCGTTCTGCCGGCGCTGGCGCTGCCACTGCCGCAGGGGAGTCGTTTAACGGTGAAGCGTTTCGTACCCTGTGTCGAACGCCAGCTGATGCTGGTACGCCGTAAAAACAGGTCTCTTTCCGGAGCGGCGCATGCCTGCTGGGATGTGGTGCGTATGCAGGCCGAACGTTTGATGGAGGCCCGCACACGCGATCCACTTTTTAACGAAACCAATAATCAGACGTAGATATTAATCTGATGTTCTGCGGAGGGCTTATTGATGCCTTCCGCGACTGCCTCACCTTTTTCCTGCTTTGGCATCGCCTCTTCGGCCTGCTGACGCTGCAATTGCGCCAGCTGTGCCTGCAACATAGCCAGCTGAGATTCGAGTAATTCTTGCTGCTTTTGCTTTTCTTCTGCTGTGGCATCACCCATGGCCACTTCTTTGAGCTGCTGAGTAACTTTCGTTATCTGTTTGGTCAGACGGGTGATTTGAGAAGCAATGTCGTTTCCGCCGGAGCTGTTATCTACGCTGCCGATTTCCATCGCCGACAGAGAAACGGGCTTAAGAGTTGTCATATTGAGATCCTTTTCGCCATAAAATAGAGGTATCGGCAAAGAAGGCGTGAGCTTGAGTAAAACAAGCGGTCTGGCTGCAATGGGGACGTGCTATGTCGCAGATAGCAAAAAAGCGCCTTTAGGGCGCTTTTTTACATTGGTGGGTCGTGCAGGATTCGAACCTGCGACCAATTGATTAAAAGTCAACTGCTCTACCAACTGAGCTAACGACCCGAAATGGTGGGCGATGACGGGCTCGAACCGCCGACCCCCTCCGTGTAAAGGAGATGCTCTACCAACTGAGCTAATCGCCCATTTCGGAACTGCTGCGATAAGGTGAGAATGGTGGGCGATGACGGGCTCGAACCGCCGACCCCCTCCGTGTAAAGGAGATGCTCTACCAACTGAGCTAATCGCCCAATCTCAATTCTTATCTACACTGCGAGTCTACCTAAGTAGATGGTGGGTGATGACGGGCTCGAACCGCCGACCCCCTCCGTGTAAAGGAGATGCTCTACCAACTGAGCTAATCACCCCCGCTGTGTGGAGTCGCATTATAGGGAGAGTTGAAAATGAGTCAACGCATTTTCTAAAGTTTTTATTCGTTCGTCGTAAAATTAGTCAAAACGATCGCAAAACGGACTGTGGCGCATGATTTATAAACAAAAACAGCAATCTCGAACCGGATAAAGTGATCGACATTGAGGAATCGGCCCACAGTGATAGAATATTGCCCATTGTTTTCTTCCCGGAATTTGCCGATTACCGGCATCTTTATAACGTAAGGCCATTTCATGAAAATCAAAACTCGCTTCGCGCCGAGCCCGACAGGCTATCTGCATGTCGGTGGTGCACGTACCGCTCTCTACTCCTGGCTTTTCGCACGTCACAACAACGGTGAGTTTGTGCTGCGTATTGAAGACACCGATCTGGAGCGCTCAACGCCGGAAGCAATTGAAGCCATTATGGATGGGATGAACTGGCTGAATCTGGCGTGGGACGAAGGCCCATACTTCCAGACCAAACGTTTTGACCGCTATAACGCCGTAATTGACGAGATGCTGGTGGCAGGCACAGCCTATAAGTGTTACTGCTCCAGGGAGCGTCTGGATGCGCTGCGCGAAGAGCAAATGGCAAAAGGCGAAAAACCCCGTTATGACGGTCGCTGCCGCCATGACCACAGCGAGCATGCTGCTGATGAGCCTTGCGTAGTGCGTTTTGCTAACCCGCAGGATGGCTCTGTTATCTTTGATGACCAGATCCGTGGCCCGATCGAATTCAGCAACCAGGAGCTGGATGACCTCATCATTCGTCGTACTGACGGATCGCCAACCTATAACTTCTGCGTAGTTGTGGACGACTGGGATATGGAAATCACTCACGTGATCCGTGGTGAAGACCATATCAATAACACCCCGCGTCAGATCAACATTCTGAAAGCGTTGAACGCGCCTGTACCGGTATATGCGCACGTATCAATGATCAACGGTGACGACGGTAAAAAGCTGTCCAAACGTCATGGCGCGGTGAGTGTGATGCAGTACCGTGATGACGGCTATCTGCCGGAAGCGCTGCTGAACTACCTGGTGCGTCTGGGCTGGGCTCATGGTGACCAGGAGATCTTCAGCCGCGAAGAGATGATCGAGCTGTTCTCTCTGAACTCGGTGAGCAAATCAGCCAGCGCGTTCAACACTGACAAACTGCTGTGGCTGAACCATCACTACATCAATACCATGCAGCCAGAATATGTAGCGACTTATCTGCAATGGCACATTGAACAGGCAAACATCGATACCCGTACGGGCCCTGAACTGGCGGATCTGGTGAAGCTGCTTGGCGAGCGTTGCAAAACGCTGAAAGAAATTGCTGAAAGCTGCCGTTACTTCTATGAAGAGTTTGACGCGTTCGACGCCGACGCGGCCAAGAAACACCTGCGTCCGGTTGCGCGTCAGCCGCTGGAAGTGGTGCGTGACAAACTCGAAGCCATTACCGAATGGACTGCGGAAAATGTTCACCACGCGATTCAGGATACCGCTGATGAGCTGGAAATTGGCATGGGTAAAGTCGGTATGCCGCTGCGCGTTGCGGTGACGGGGGCAGGCCAGTCTCCGGCGCTGGACGTGACCGTTCATGCCATCGGCAAATCACGTAGCGTTGCGCGTATCAACAAAGCGCTGGACTTTATTGCTGAGCGCGAAAGCCAGCAGTAATGCTCGTGTAATACAAAAAACGGCAGGGTAACCTGCCGTTTTTTTATGCCTGTTATTCAGCAATACCAAGACGCGTGAGAAAACCCTGCAACCCTTCACGAGCGAGCAACTTGTGCAAACGTTCCTGTTCGACAGTCGTCATGTTTTCCAGCGAGTCGATAATTTGTGGAAGCAGGCTGGATGAGGTTGCCACGCCGTAATGGGAAGGGCTTTCCGCCACATGGTAAACAGCCCGACGGTTACGAATGGCAGGAAGGCTAATGATGTGCTCCTTAACGTGCGCATCAATACATATCACCCTCGCTCTTCCGCCTTTTACACCGTTGATACCTTCCGTTTTCCATCCCTTCTGTCGTATCCAGCGATTAACGGTTTGTCGGGCTACGCCCAGACTGTCCGCCAGCTCTTCCGTGGTCATTTTGCTGCGTAATCTTTTCATATCAGCGTTGGTCGCGAATCCCTAAACGTTGTAACAAGCCGGTAATCCCTTCCCGCAGTAACAGCGATGTCATCTGCTTTTGCTCTTCCGGCGTCATTTCATTCGCCAGCGTCAGGAGCAGGGCATGAAGCGAGCCCTCGTGGTACGTATCTGGCAGTTCCGGCGTCTCTGTTGCCCTGCGCGCGCTGCGAATAAAGTCGCGCACTTTTTCATTGACGTGTACCAGACGCGCCTTGCCACCCTGAACGCCTGGCTTTGGCGATGTAATCCAACCCTCTTTGCGTACCCATTTATTGATGGTCTGTCGGCTATAGCCAGTCAGCAGGGCTAACTCTTCTGGCGTCATTCGTTCCTTGATCATACAATTTCCTGAATATCAGTGGGGTTAATTAGTGGTTCATTTTATAGCACCGTTTTACGTGAAAACGTGACAAGCTTAACTCCTGGCTGCGAGCAGGCTCGCAAAGTGATTCATTTGCATGATTTTTCGGCGGTTGAAAGGCGGAGGTGGAATTTGCCGTTGACACTCTGCGGCGGAATTCATATTATGCCGCCCGTCAACATGACAGCTTTACGACGGGGCTATAGCTCAGCTGGGAGAGCGCCTGCATGGCATGCAGGAGGTCAGCGGTTCGATCCCGCTTAGCTCCACCAAACTCTGAACCCAACAGAGTGCGGTAGGTAAAGTAACATGTGGGGCTATAGCTCAGCTGGGAGAGCGCTTGCATGGCATGCAAGAGGTCAGCGGTTCGATCCCGCTTAGCTCCACCAAAATTTAAACCCTCGTCGCAAGACGGGGGTTTTTTTATATCTTGTAAAATGTTTAGACTCTTTTTGTTGCCAGCAATGTCGTTTTCTATACATCACCTCAATCCAAATCAATAAACAAGTCTATAAATAGACCTGAACTTGATTCGTGCAATTAATAAACCTATTATCCATCCGGTCAATAAGACGATGGTTAAATAGATCACACGGATTAATGAATAGAAAAATTTACAATAATGTAAAAATATTTATGATTGTCCTGGCGTTAAGCCTGATTACGATCCCCTTTTCCCGTTATATCTCCCCGCGCGCTATCGTCAACGAAAATGATGTTTATTTAGCGTGGTTGCCCTTAAGCGCCATGCTCGCCATCGTATTGTTATTTGGACGTCGGGCAATCATTCCTTTACTGATTGGATTTAGTGTTACTAACATTTATTACTTTGATTTAGCATTACTACAATCTTCCGTGTTATTAATTTGTCAGACGTTTGCCGTCTTCGCTGCCTGTGGCGTCATCCGTCTGATGCTGGGCAAACGCTGGCGACACAGCATCCCGAATAAGTACATCGGTATACGTATTTTCTGGCTCGGATTTGTGGTTCCTGTAGGCATCAAATTATCGATGTATCTGGCGGGATATTTATTTGATTTTCCGGTGACAATCTCCTCCTATTTCGGCGAAGGCTCTGCAATTTATAACGTTATCGATATTCAAAGCCTGATTTGTGCCGCCCTGATTTTCACCATGATGTTCTACTACCCGTTAAGAATGATAATTAATCCCCGGTATGCCCGAACATTCTGGCGGCGAAGCGTGAAGCCCCTCTTTTGTCACAAAAAAGTGTTATTTATCGTTGTGTGGCTGATGCTGTTGGTCTCGATGATCGCTATTTTGTGCGCGCCTTTCGAGTCACAGTTTATTGCTGGTTATTTGATGCCAATCGTTTTTATTCTTTTTACCCTGGGGATTGGTCGTCTGAGCTATGCGCTCATCTCTTTACTCTGGGCGGCCTCGGCGCTCATGCTGTTGACCTACAATTATAATTTTCTTAATGGCGTTGAATCGGGCCACTCGCTCTCCTTTATCTTGTCGGTACTGATCTCTTTCGCCATCTGCCTGCTTTACATGTCGCGGATCTATCAGAAAAGTGAATGGCTGAAACAGGGGTGGCAGGAGAGGGCGCTTACCGATCCGCTCACCGGTCTGCCTAACATTCGTGCGCTGGAAGTGTTTTTACAGCACCATCCCGAAGCCAAAATCTGCTGCCTGCGCCTGGATAATCTGGAATTTCTGAGCCGTCATTACGGCATCCTCATGCGTGTACACTGTAAAAAGATGATCACCGCGTCGCTGCAACCGTTATTGCAAAAAGACGAGAAGCTCTTTCAGTTGCCAGGCAGTGAGCTGGTGGTGGTTTTGTTGGGTCCGGGCACGGCTGAACGTCTGCAATATATGGTTGATCATCTGAACAGCCGTAAGATTGTCTGGAACAAGACTGAGCTCGACATTGAGTTTGGCGCCTCCTGGGGCGAAGTGCCGGATGGGGAAAGCCTGCACCACACGCTGGGTCAGCTGAGCTGGCTGTCCGAGCAATCCTGTGGCGGGCATAACGTTCTGGCGTTAACCAACAGTCTGGATGATGTCTCTGGTCAGACGACGGACAGGGTGCTAATGCTGGCCCGCATAAAACGCGCCCTTGATATCGGCGGTCTTCACCTTTACGCCCAGCCAATTCACAACGCGCGCGGAGAAGGGTACTTTGAAATCCTCTCCAGGCTGGAAAGCGATGGCGAGATCATCACCCCTGACCGCTTTATTCCGCTGATTGCTCAGTTTAACCTGAGCCACCGGTTTGACCTGAACGTGTTGGAAAAATTGCTGATGTGGATGCGCAGCCATCCGTCCGGACGTGCAGGAACGCGCTTCTCCGTTAATCTGATGCCGCTGACGCTGATGCAAAATGAGATTGCGGCTGAGATCATCGCGCTTTTTGAACGCTACGCCATTGCGCCGCAAAATATCATCATTGAGATCACCGAGGAACAGGCTTTCTCAGACTCGGGAAGCAGCATCAAAAATATTCAGCAGCTGCGTGATTACGGCTTCCGCATTGCCATAGACGACTTTGGTACCGGCTATGCCAACTTTGAGCGCCTGAAGCGGCTGGAGGCCGATATCATTAAGATCGATGGTTGCTTCGTGAAAGATATCTGCACCGACAGCATGGATGCGATGATCGTGCAGTCCATTTGCAACATGGCAAAAACGAAATCGCTGTGTGTGGTGGCTGAATATGTGGAAACGGCTGAACAACGCGAGATGTTGTTGCGATTTGGCGTAGATTATTTGCAGGGCTATTTGATTGGTAAACCCCAGCCTCTGACGGCGCTGGAAGCATAAAAAAACCGGGAGCGAGGACTCCCGGTTTTTATTACGCGGTATGAATTACAGAACCAGTGCTGCAATAGAGGCAGACAGGACGCTCACCAGCGTTGAACCGTAAACCAGCTTCAGGCCAAAGCGAGAAACCACGTTACCCTGCTCTTCGTTCAGGCCTTTAATCGCGCCAGCGATGATACCGATGGAAGAGAAGTTCGCGAAGGAGACCAGGAAGACGGACAGGATCCCTTCCGCACGTGGGGAGAGTGTGCTGGCAATCTTCTGGAGATCCATCATCGCCACGAATTCGTTGGATACCAGTTTCGTTGCCATGATACTGCCCACCTGCAACGCTTCGTGAGCGGGCACGCCCATCACCCAGGCAACCGGGTAAAAGATATAGCCCAGAATGCCCTGGAAGGAGATACCGAGTACGGCCGCAAACAGGGCGTTCAGCGCAGCGATCAGCGCGATAAAGCCAATCAGCATCGCGGCAACGATAATTGCAACCTTGAAACCCGCCAGAATGTATTCACCCAGCATTTCGAAGAAGCTCTGCCCCTCGTGCAGGTTAGACATCTGAATGTTCTCTTCGCTGGCATCCACGCGGTACGGGTTAATCAGCGAAAGCACGATAAAGGTGCTGAACATGTTCAGAACCAGGGCCGCAACCACGTATTTTGGTTCCAGCATGGTCATATACGCGCCCACGATAGACATGGAAACGGTAGACATTGCGGTTGCCGCCATGGTGTACATGCGGTTACGGGACATCTTGCCGAGGATATCTTTATACGCAATGAAGTTCTCAGACTGACCGAGGATCAGTGAGCTGACTGCGTTAAAGGATTCCAGTTTACCCATGCCGTTAACTTTCGATAACAGGAAGCCGATCGCACGGATAACCACCGGAAGAACGCGGATGTGCTGAAGGATACCGATCAGGGCAGAGATGAAGACGATAGGGCAGAGTACCTTCAGGAAGAAGAAGGCCAGACCCTGATCGTTCATGCTGCCAAAGACGAAGTTTGTCCCTTCGTTGGCAAATCCGAGCAGTTTTTCGAACATTTCGGAGAAGCCTTTCACGAAGCCGAGGCCTACGTTGGAGTTCAGGAAGAACCACGCAAGTAAAACTTCAATGACCAGCAGCTGGACAACATAGCGAATACGAATTTTTTTGCGGTCTGTGCTGACCAGCAATGCAAGTGCAGTAACGACAACAAGTGCCAGGACAAAATGAAGGACGCGGTCCATATTTGCTCCAAATATGAGGCAGGTTTAATTTCCGTGCACATTCTATGTAACAAGCACAAAGAAAACGAGATCAAGCCCACACTATAGTTACATCCTGTGACGAGTCTCAAAAATAGTGATCAACAATACATTTTTGTTATGTTAGGTAAATGAGTGAAAAGTTAAGTTTGTGTGCTACGCTTCACAAATGTCTGCGCATTTTCACATTCTGTGACCTTGCTCCACCTGCCTGTCTATCGTTCCTGGCTATCAGAGAAATCATGTTAACCATTTTAAATGAACTTGATAATCATTCTCATTTTGATAGCATAAAACATAGCAAAGGCTATATTTCCAGAGGCAGAAATGACGAATAGTCGCGTAGAGAGTAGCAGCGGCAGAGCGGCACGCAAGCTGCGGCTCGCATTAATGGGACCGGCATTCATTGCCGCGATTGGCTACATCGATCCGGGTAATTTTGCGACCAACATTCAGGCCGGGGCCAGCTTCGGCTATAAACTGCTGTGGGTTGTGGTCTGGGCCAATCTGATGGCGATGCTGATTCAGATGCTCTCCGCGAAGCTGGGTATTGCTACCGGAAAAAACCTGGCGGAGCAAATCCGCGATCATTATCCACGTCCGGCAGTTTGGTTTTACTGGGTTCAGGCGGAAATTATCGCCATGGCCACCGATCTCGCCGAGTTTATCGGGGCGGCGATCGGCTTTAAGCTTATTCTGGGCGTATCTCTGCTTCAGGGGGCCGTGCTAACCGGTATCGCCACTTTCCTGATTCTGATGCTCCAGCGGCGGGGGCAAAAACCGCTGGAGAAAGTTATCGGCGGCCTGCTGCTGTTCGTCGCTGCCGCCTATATTGTTGAGCTGATTTTCTCCCAGCCGAATCTGGCGCAGCTGACGAAAGGGATGGTGATCCCGTCGTTACCTACTTCTGAAGCCGTTTTTCTGGCTGCCGGGGTGCTGGGGGCGACAATTATGCCGCACGTCATTTATCTACACTCTTCATTAACCCAGAATCTGCATGGCGGGACGAGTAAAGAGCGCTACTCCGCCTCGAAATGGGATGTGGCTATCGCGATGACCATTGCCGGATTTGTGAATCTGGCGATGATGGCCACCGCCGCCGCCGCGTTCCACTTTAACGGGCATACCGGGGTTGCCGATCTTGACCAGGCTTACCTGACGCTGGAGCCGTTGCTGAGTCATGCCGCTGCCACTATTTTTGGTTTAAGTCTGGTTGCTGCGGGCCTTTCATCTACGGTTGTGGGGACACTGGCCGGGCAGGTGGTGATGCAGGGGTTCGTACGTTTCCATATTCCGCTGTGGGTTCGCCGCTCGGTCACGATGCTGCCTTCCTTTGTTGTGATCCTGATGGGACTGGATCCGACCCGCATTCTGGTGATGAGTCAGGTGCTGCTGAGTTTCGGGATTGCGCTGGCGCTGGTGCCGCTGCTGATCTTCACCAGCAACAAATCACTGATGGGCGATCTGGTGAATTCGACGTGGGTGAAACGCGCCGGGTGGGCCATTGTGGTCGTGGTGGTGGCGTTAAACTTGTGGTTGCTGATAGGCACAGCCGCAGGCCTGTAAAAGAAAAAGGAGCCGGAAGGCTCCTTTTTGTTGTTAATGGTGATGGCCGTGACCGTGGCCTCTGCCTTTTCCGTGACCCCAGCCGCCACGGCGGTCGTCACGATCTTTCCAGCCTTCGCGGTAGCCGCGTTCGTAAGCCTTACGCTTATCCCAGCCACGGTGATAGCCGTTATCGTGTTTCCACCAGCGGTTTTGACGCCATTCATAATGGCGATGCCAGTAGTCACGGTCGCGCCAGTAGCCACCGTCCCAGTATCTGCCGTAGTCATCACGATCGCCAATTTGTAATTTAATCGATGGCAACAGGGTGATTTCGCCCGCATTGGCGACCAGCGGGGCCGAAGCCAGTAATACCGCTGCAAGAATCAGTGACCTGAACATACTCTTCTCCTTCACGATCGGGGCCGCTGTGCGACCTGTTAACGCAATTTTACGAGTTGGTAAACATTCGTTTCATCGCCTCAACTCCTAAATCATGAACGAGAGCACTTTTTGCTAAAAGTGTTTTTAATCTGAACTGGACAGGATCGTATCTATCGTCTTGAGCTCTTCTGCCGTGAACCGACAATTTTCAAGCACGCCTGCTGCATCATCAATTTGTCCGGTCTTGCTTGCGCCGATGAGCACGGATGTCACCGCATCGTGGCGCAGGATCCAGGCCAGTGCCATTTGCGACAGCTTTTGCCCCCGTTTTTCCGCCAGCGCATTCAGCTTACGTACCTTTTCCAGCTTTTTGTCGGTGATCTGTTCCGGATTAAGGAACTTACTGCCGCTTGCTGCGCGAGAATCCGCTGGGATGCCGTTCAGATAGCGATCGGTCAACTGTCCGCCCGCCAGTGGAGAGAAGGGGATACATCCCACCCCTTTTTGCTGCAACACGTCCAGCAACCCCTCTTCAGGCGCACGTTCAAACATGGAGTACTTCGGCTGGTGGATCAAACATGGCGTGCCCAGATCCTCCATTATTTCAATCGCCTGCCGTGCCATTTCTGCCGGGTAGTTGGACAGACCGATGTACAGCGCTTTGCCCTGACGCACCACATGGTCAAGCGCTTTCATGGTTTCACGTAGCGGCGTGTGTGGATCCGGGCGGTGGTGATAGAAGATATCGACATACTCCAGCCCCATACGCTTGAGGCTCTGGTCCAGGCTTGCGATCAGATATTTACGCGAGCCCCAGTCACCGTAAGGCCCGTCCCACATGGTGTAGCCCGCTTTAGTGGAGATGATCAGCTCATCGCGCCAGGGCAGGAAATCCTCCTGCAAAATGCGCCCAAAATTACGTTCGGCCGAACCAGGAGGCGGGCCGTAATTATTGGCAAGGTCAAAATGCGTAATACCCAAATTGAAAGCACGCTGTAAAAGTTGACGGCTGTTTTCGAGCAACGTCGCGTCGCCAAAATTATGCCACAGCCCCAACGAGATGGCGGGAAGCTTAAGACCGCTTTGCCCACAGCGGCGATATTGCATTGTCTGATAACGATTTTTGTCAGGCTGATAACCCATTTGTGAGACCTCTGGCGCTGGAAAGAAACATCCGTGTATACGTTTACACTAATCTGAAGAAAATGAGCATAGCGCAGCTTTTTTCGTAAAGCATTCTTTCCAGCCCCTGATTGTCGTCAATTCTGGACACGCTTCACGCTTATTTAATACTCAGAGTGAGGTCAACGTCAGAAGGACACTTATAATATGCGTACCCCCTATTGCGTCGCCGATTACCTGCTGGACCGACTAACAGATTGTGGTGCCGATCATCTGTTTGGCGTGCCGGGCGACTATAACCTGCAATTTCTCGATCACGTGATAGACAGCCCGGACATCTGCTGGGTGGGCTGTGCCAACGAACTGAACGCGTCTTACGCCGCAGACGGCTATGCCCGCTGTAAGGGCTTTGCCGCACTCCTGACGACATTCGGCGTTGGGGAGTTAAGCGCCATGAACGGTGTGGCGGGCAGCTTTGCCGAACATGTTCCCGTCCTCCATATTGTAGGGGCCCCGGGTATGGCGGCGCAGCAGCGAGGAGAGTTACTGCACCATACGTTGGGCGACGGCGAGTTCCGCCACTTCTATCATATGAGCGAACCCATCACCGTTGCGCAGGCGGTGCTTACGGAACAAAACGCCTGCTATGAAATTGACAGAGTCCTGACCACCATGCTGCGGGAGCGCCGTCCGGGCTATCTGATGCTGCCCGCCGATGTGGCGAAAAAAGCCGCTACACCTCCTGTAAGCGCTCTCACTGTTAACCCCGCACCGGCCGATTCAGCCTGCTTGCAGGCGTTCCGTGAGGCTGCCGAAAAGCGCTTGTCTACGAGCAAACGCACCGCGCTGTTAGCGGACTTCCTGGTACTCCGCCACGGTCTGCGCGCGGCCCTTCAGACGTGGGTGAAAGAGGTGCCGATGGCACACGCCACCATGCTGATGGGCAAGGGAATTTTTGACGAACGACAGAGCGGTTTTTACGGCACCTACAGCGGATCGGCGAGCGCCGCGCCGGTCAAAGAGGCCATCGAGGGTGCTGATACGGTGCTGTGCATTGGCACGCGCTTTACCGATACGCTCACTGCCGGATTTACCCACCAGCTTACGCCAGACCAGACGATAGAGGTTCAGCCTCACGCGTCCCGCGTCGGCGACGTCTGGTTTACGGGTATCCCGATGAGGGAGGCCATTGAAACGCTGACAGCGCTGTGTAAAACCTATGTTCGTGATACGCGAGCGCCATCGGATCACAGCGGCTTTTCGTTCCCGACTATTGAAGGGGCGCTGACTCAGGAGAGCTTCTGGCGTACCCTGCAAACGTTTATTCGCCCCGGAGACATTATTCTGGCTGACCAGGGGACGTCTGCTTTCGGCGCTATCGATCTGCGTTTACCGGCGGACGTGAACTTTATCGTCCAGCCGCTGTGGGGATCGATTGGCTACACGCTGGCGGCGGCGTTTGGCGCGCAAACGGCGTGTCCGAACCAACGCGTGATTGTCCTGACGGGCGACGGCGCCGCGCAGTTGACCATTCAGGAGCTGGGATCCATGCTGCGCGACAAGCAGCGCCCGATTATTCTGGTGCTTAACAACGAAGGATACACGGTGGAAAGGGCCATCCACGGGCCGGAGCAGCGCTATAACGATATTGCCCTCTGGAACTGGACGCAGATACCGCAGGCGCTGAGCCTGGCGCCTCAGGCAGAGTGCTGGCGCGTCAGCGAAGCGGAAGCGCTGGCGGAGGTGCTGGATAAAGTGGCACACCATGAGCGGCTTTCGCTGATCGAGGTCATGCTGCCGAAAGCCGATATTCCGCCGCTGCTGAGCGCGCTGACCAAAGCGCTGGAGGCGCGCAATAACGCCTGATTACCTGTCGTTTCGCCATGCCATCAGCATCGGTTTGCCCGCCAGCAGGAGCCAGGCGGGCAACATCACGATACAGAGCAGCGGCAGAAGCGTGGTATCCGGCACGACAACGGCCGCCATAAACAGGCTCAGCCACGCATCGCGCGTGACCACCAGTACCAGCCCCAGAATGGAGCAGGAGACGGTAATCGCCGCAGGGACAGCGTCAACGTGCTCATGCAGCATCAGCCCCAGCGCGACGCCAACAAATACCGCCGGGAAGATACGACCTCCCCGGAAACCACAGGCCGCCGCGACCACCAGCGCCGCCAGTTTCACCAGCGCGAACAGCAGATAATCTGAGACGCTGAAGACCTGGCTGAAGGCCAGCTGCTGCATCTCGTCCAGACCCTTAAACAGCGTAACCGTCCCGCCGATAGCGCCTAAAACGCCCAGAATAAAACCCCCCATGCCCAGAATCAGCACCGGATGCTTCAGCCTGTGCATCAGGCGATGCAGGCGAGGAAGACACCACACCGCGACCATCCCCAACGCAATGGCGATCGCGACGACGACGGCGCCGCTGAAAATATCGGTGAGTTGCATCTGGCCGTAGTGGGGAATGGAGAGTGAAAAATGGGGATGGAAAAACAGGCTGGTGGTGAGGGCTCCCGCAGCGGCGGCCATTAGCGGCGCGAAGAGTTTATCCCAAAGCGGCACCTCATGATCACTGCTGAGCGTTTGCGAAAAAATGAGCGCAGCCGCGACCGGAGTGCCAAACAGCGCCCCGATGGTGCCAGCGGAGGCCAGGATCGTCCAGTCCAGCGCGCCAACGCGCGGGAAAAGACGCGCCCCCAGAAAGACCGCCAGCGCGATATTCACCGCCATAATGGGATGTTCAGGCCCGAGGCTTACGCCGCCCGCAAGACCGATAATCAGCGCGATAATAAGCCCCGGCAGAGCAGAGGGAGAGACAGGGGCGCCAATCAAGGGTTCCAGTGCCGGGTCCGGCCCGGCATGGCCCGGGCTATAGCGGATCACCAGCCCTACGGCAATCCCGGTCAGGGTCAGCATCATCATGATCCAGCCCGGCGAGTCAATGCTGATGCCGAGTTTTACCGGAAGCGCGGTCCATAAAATCGTTTGCAGCACCGCCGCCACTTTCATGACGACGATGAGCACCAGGCTCGACGCCACGCCAATAATCAGCGCCGGGACAGCCAATAACAGCATGGTTCTGGCTCGCGGATGGAGCATGATGATTTCCTTGTACAAAACGGCTTAACGTTACTTTGCACAATCAGCATTGTGGCAATAGTGCAAAAGGTGCTGAAACGGTAAAGTTATTATGTGACGAAGATCGATAATCCATGGGCAGTCACCTTCTGGTCGTTGTTGTTATCACGCCTTGAATTTACAGTGTCCCAAAGATTTATTCTGACTTTAGCGGAGCAGTAGAAGAATGACAAAGTATGCTTTGGTAGGTGATGTAGGCGGCACCAACGCGCGCCTTGCCCTGTGCGATGTGAACAGCGGTGAAATTTCTCAGGCGAAAACCTATTCAGGGCTGGATTACCCAAGCCTGGAAGCGGTGGTTCGCGTCTATCTGGAAGAGCATAAAGTGAGCGTTGAAGACGGTTGTATCGCCATCGCCTGTCCGATCACCGGCGACTGGGTGGCGATGACCAACCACACGTGGGCCTTCTCAATTGCCGAAATGCGGAAAAACCTCGGCTTCTCGCACCTTGAAATTATCAACGACTTCACTGCGGTTTCCATGGCTATCCCAATGCTTAAACCAGAGCATCTGATTCAGTTCGGCGGTACGGCCCCGGTTGAAGGCAAACCGATTGCCGTTTACGGCGCGGGAACCGGTCTGGGGGTGGCGCACCTGGTCCACGTCGACAAACGCTGGGTCAGCCTGCCGGGCGAGGGCGGTCACGTGGATTTTGCGCCGAACAGCGAAGAAGAGGGCATTATTCTTGAGGAGCTACGCGCCGAGATTGGTCACGTGTCGGCCGAGCGGGTGCTTTCTGGTCCGGGTCTGGTGAACCTGTATCGGGCGATTGTCAAATCAGACGGTCGTCTGCCGGAAAATCTGCAACCGAAAGATGTGACCGAACGCGCGCTGGCCGACAGCTGTATTGACTGCCGCCGTGCTTTGTCGCTGTTCTGCGTCATCATGGGGCGTTTTGGCGGCAACCTGGCGCTGAACCTTGGCACCTTTGGCGGGGTCTATATTGCGGGCGGGATCGTGCCGCGCTTCCTCGATTTCTTTACCGCCTCCGGCTTCCGTGGCGGCTTCGAAGACAAAGGCCGCTTCAGGAGCTATGTCCAGGACATTCCTGTTTACCTGATTGTCCACGACAACCCAGGCTTACTGGGATCCGGCGCGCATCTGCGTCAGGTTCTTGGTCAGATCCTCTGACGCTCATTTCCCTCTCCTGCGGGAGAGGGAACGTGCTACAGGTGCATGAGCTGGCGGAACTCTTTCACTCTGCTGCGGCTTACAGGCACCTGAAAATCCAGATCCTTCAGCCGCAATATATAGGTGTTGTTAAACCAGGGTTCGATTTCGCGGATCTTGTTCAGGTTGACGCAGAACGAGCGGTGGCAGCGGAAGAAGTGGGCGGCCGGGAGTTTATTGCAGAATTCGGTGATGTTCATCGCCATGACGTAGGATTCACGCCGCGTATAGACAAATGTCATTTTTTCATGCGCTTCGGCATAGTAAATATCGTCGACAGGCGTGACGATGATCCGTTCGTCCTTCACCAGATTAATTGTGTCGTTTTCCCGCGCTACCGGGCTGGCACTGGCGGGTAAGGACTGCTGCTGCCACGCGGCTTCCAGCTTATGCAGCATGCTGATAATACGCGACTCCTGGTACGGCTTTAGAATATAGTCAAACGCCTCAAGCTCGAAGGCCTCCACGGCATGCTCTTTCCACGCGGTGACAAACACAATAAACGGCTTGTGGGCGAACTGATTGATATTTTGCGCCAGCAGGACGCCGTCCAGCGACGGAATATTAATATCGAGGAATATCGCGTCGACCCGGTTATGCTGTAAAAATTTCAGCACGTCCAGACCATCCTCAAAACAGCCAACAATCTCCATCTGGCTGTGGGTTTTGATAAGCCAGCTCAACTCCTGTTGAGCCAGAAATTCATCTTCTACGATGATGACTTTCATCTGTTACTCCGGCCTACGGCAACAAGGATATGGGGGCATTCACGGGCGTTCGCTCATTCGGAACATAAAAGGCAATTTCGGTGCCCGGCTCAAGGCGGTGAATATGCAGCCCGTCACCGTACAGCAGTTTGACCCGGTGATGCACATTCAGCAGTCCGATCTTGTTGCCTGGCATTTCGTTTGATTTGACGCGTTCGATAACTTTCGGATCGATGCCGTGCCCGGTATCGCGCACGGCGATACGCACGCGGTTACCGCTTTCCGTTACGCTAATTGTTACCACGCCTTTGCCTTTACACGGCTGAATACCGTGAACAATGGCGTTTTCCACCAGAGGCTGGATCAGCAGGCTTGGGATCACGCAGTTGACCTCTTCATCAATATCGTAAATGACCGTCAGCTTATCGCCAAAGCGAGCCTGCTCGATCGCGATGTAATCCTTGATTTGATACAGCTCTTTTTTGATGTCGATCTGCTCGTCGTCTTTTAGCTCAATGTTGTAGCGAAGATAGCGCGACAGATTAAATATCAGCTGCCGCGCGGTGTCCGGATTCAGACGGATGGAAGAGGAGATAGCGTTCAGCGCGTTAAACAGAAAATGGGGATTGATCTTGCTTTGCAGGGCGCGCAGCTCTGCCTTATTTGCCATCTCGCGCAGCTGCTCTGCACGCGAAACCTCTAGTTGAGTGGAGATGATCTGCGACAGGCCAATCGCCATCTCCTGGAGCGAGGAGGTGATTTGGTGCGCATGACAGTAGTAAATTTTCAGCGTCCCCGTGACCACGCCTTTTTCCCACAGCGGGATCACCAGCATTGAGTGGATCTCTGGCGTCCGGTGGGCTTCGTCATTGTTTTTAATGATGATTTTTCCGTAGTTAATCGCCTGTCTGGTGGTCGGGCTGATGGTGTCGTCGCTGTCGCGATAATTGTGCTCACCGACGCCAACGTAAGCCAGCACGTGATCAATATTGGTGATAGCGACCGCATCGGCATGAATATCACGGCGGATGATATCGCAAACCTGACGTAAAGATTCGGCGTTAACGTGCCGGAAAAGCGGCAGCGTCTTGTTGGCGATATCCAGCGCCAGCTTGGCCTGACGCGCGGCGCTGGCCTCTTTTTCGCCTTCCACGCTTTGCACCAGCAGCACGATAAAACCGATACAGACGCTCCCGAGGATCATCGGAATACCGATCTTCGAGACGATATCCAGCCCCAGCGCAACGGTTGGCGCCCAGACGATGACCAGGATCATGGTCAGCGTTTCGCAGACCATCCCCGCGATAATCCCCGCACGCCAGTGCTGCTTTTTCGGGATTTTGCGGTTAATCCAGCCCGAGAGCAGCCCGGCAATAATGCTGGTGATAAAGCAGGGAACTGCCGTCACGCCGCCAATATCAATCAGGTATCGATGGGTGCCAGCGATAATGCCTGTGATAATCCCGACCCAGGGACCAAAGAGGATCCCGCCCGACATGACGGCGATGATGCGCACGTTCACCAGCGAGCCTTCTACCGGCACCCCGGACCAGGTGCTGAACAGGGCAAACATCGAAAAGATAAACGTGACGGCCAGCAGCTCTTTTGGCGAATGGGCAGATTTATGCAACAGTTCGCGGAACAAGCGGATGCGGATAAGGAAAAAGAGACAGATCAGCATTAATGCCGCGCGGTCGAACACCGCGAGGAGCATATTGAAGATTTCGTGCACGGTCAGGCCTGGGAAAACGGGAAAAATCTATGATAGAAAACATAGGGCCTGATGACCAGCTATCCATCAGATTTATCAAATGGGGAAAAACCATAATTCTCAAAGGGGATTGCTGGCTTTTGACTGAAAGCCGGCGCTTTTCCGTTTGGGGAGAAACGTCAGGTAACGATACTGAAAATATTGTGTTAAATTGTAGAGCTTAAAACTGCCTGTTCGCGATAGGAGTTCCGCTTTTCACTGCAATCGCATTCCCGTTTTAGAGCAAAATATTGTTTTGCCGTTATCCTCTCGACAGCCTCTTTTTCTTCAGGTTATTTTCTAAGCATGCCACACGGGTGGCAGCGTCGCTCGGACGGTCCGGGCGCTAACGTGACTCTGAGGAATCTATGGCTGAATTCAGTCCTGAACGCCGTTTTACGCGTATCGATCGTCTCCCCCCTTATGTTTTCAATATCACTGCTGAACTGAAAATGGCTGCGCGTCGGCGCGGCGAAGACATTATCGATTTCAGTATGGGTAACCCTGACGGCCCAACGCCGCCGCACATTGTTGAGAAACTCTGCACGGTTGCCCAGCGTCCCGATACCCATGGGTATTCCACCTCACGCGGCATTCCACGCTTACGTCGGGCGATCTCCCGCTGGTATCAGGATCGTTATCAGGTCGATATCGATCCTGAAAATGAAGCGATTGTGACCATTGGCTCCAAAGAGGGGCTGGCCCACCTGATGCTGGCGACGCTGGATCACGGCGATACCGTACTGGTGCCGAATCCGAGCTACCCGATTCATATCTATGGGGCGGTGATTGCCGGGGCGCAGGTGCGTTCTGTCCCGCTGGTGGAAGGCGTCGACTTCTTTAACGAGCTGGAACGGGCGATTCGTGAAAGCTATCCGAAGCCGAAAATGATGATCCTCGGTTTCCCGTCAAACCCAACGGCACAATGCGTTGAACTCGAATTCTTCGAGAAAGTGGTCGCGCTGGCTAAGCGTTACGACGTGCTGGTGGTACACGATCTCGCCTACGCCGATATCGTTTATGATGGCTGGAAAGCGCCGTCAATTATGCAGGTACCGGGTGCCCGTGATGTGGCGGTTGAGTTTTTCACCCTGTCGAAAAGCTACAACATGGCGGGCTGGCGAATTGGTTTTATGGTGGGAAACAAAACGCTGGTGAGTGCCCTGGCGCGTATTAAAAGCTACCATGACTATGGCACCTTTACGCCGTTACAGGTCGCGGCCATCGCGGCGCTGGAAGGGGATCAGCAGTGCGTACTCGATATTGCCGCTCAGTACAAACGCCGTCGTGATGTGCTGGTAAAAGGGCTTCATGAAGCAGGCTGGATGGTGGAAATGCCTAAAGCCTCCATGTACGTCTGGGCGAAAATCCCCGAGCCGTATGCGGCGATGGGTTCTCTGGAATTTGCCAAAAAACTGCTTCAGGATGCGAAGGTTTGCGTCTCTCCAGGCATTGGCTTTGGTGACTACGGTGACACGCATGTGCGTTTCGCGCTGATTGAAAACAGCGACCGTATCCGTCAGGCAGTGCGGGGCATTAAAAGCATGTTCCGTGCGGATGGCCTGCTTGCAGCGAAGAGCGTTGCGGAACAACCCGAGTCGTAACAGACCCCAAAAAAAACAGGCGCCAACGGCGCCTGTTTTTTTGACTGCATTTTCTTAACTAGATCATCAGAGCAAACGTTCCGGCCCAAACTAAAACAATAACCGAAATGCCCATAAAGAAATATTTCACGTTTCATCGCTCCGCGTATCTTCCGGTACGCATTAAAAAAACAGAGTCCAACTGAGTATAGAGAGTTGAAATCATGCGAAAGGGGAAATCGGAATTATCCCGTTACGTCGCTAACTTCAGCTCTGAATTCTGTGCTTTCCTGTCGCCAGACGGCGCTAATGTACGCCTAAATTTCAGGAGTGACAAGAGGCATTTTTTTAAATAATTTCCTACACTTACGAGTGTCGTGGAACGGCGACAGTTTGATTTCGGTACGCAATAAATGCCTGTTGAGCGACGGTCGATAAAAGCCGTTACGCACTGTGATTACAGGTGTTTGAAAAGGTTAGTTTCTTAGCGAAACTAACCTTCGAAAGGGGTCAGATATAGAGTGAGGCTTCGCCCAGGGGACGGGTTTTAAAGCGGCGGTGCATCCACAGATACTGCTCAGGCGCACGCATAATCTCAAACTCAATCACCTTATTGATAAAGGTCGCGGCTTCACTCTCATCTTCAGGATAGTTCGCCATCTCTGGGGAGATATGCAGACGATAGCCTGACTTATCCGCTTTTCTGACCATGGTCACCGTCAACATCGCGGCGCCTGAGAGACGTGAAATCACAAAGGTACCGTTCGTCGTAGCGACATCTTTAACCGCAAAGAAAGGGGCAAAGCTGCTGCCTTTAGGACCGTAGTCCTGATCCGGGGCAAACCAGACTGCTTCACCTTTTTTCAGGGCGCCAACCATACCGCGCAAATTGTTACGGCTGATCATCGCCTTATTTGAACGCATGCGGCCCCGCGTTTGTACCCATTCCATCAGCGCGCTGTTATGCGGGCGATAGGTTGCCATCATCGGCTGACAAAGGCCCATAACGCGGCCACCCAGCTCAAGCGACATAAAATGCACACCCACAACCATCACGCCGCGGTTTTGCATCTGGGCACGTTTCAGGTTATCCAGACCTTCCACGTCAAACCATTTACGGACACGCTCGTCTGGCCAGAACCAGGCCATACCGGTTTCAAGCAGCGCCATACCGATAGATTTAAAGTTTTCCGCAATCAGCGTTTCGCGCTGCTGCGCATTGTAATGCGGAAAGCAAAGTTCGAGATTTTTTCGGGCAATGGACTCACGACGCTTAAGGAAGTGACGCGATGCGCTGCCGAGCTTCGAACCCAGGAAACGGATCACGGGATAAGGAAGTTGAACCAGCAGCCAAAGTACGCCAAGGCCAAACCACGTAAACCAGTAGCGCGGGTGCAGAAACGCCCGCTGAAATTTGGATTGAGACAAAATAGTGGAACCTATGTAAAGCCTGTGAAGGTAGCGCAGACTTCGCGATACCACGTGCCATTAAGACCGTAGGACGAGGTCATGGTTGCAGGCTTTACCGTTCTTTACGACGTTGCCTGGCCATTGCTGACTTGGGTGGGCGGCATAATGTAGCACCGTTATACATTATGAGCTATCACTCGTTTTTGTTTAAAAAAGCGGCAATTGCGGAGTGGTTTGATTTTGCTATTGTTAAATCTGCGTTCCCGCATGCCTCCTGAAGGTGCAGACCATGGAAACCTACCTGCAAACGGTGAAAGAAGAATGGGTGAAGCTAATTAATGAAACCGATCCCGATGTGCATCGGCTTGCGACTGAGCTTGCCAGGGACAACGCAACGCCCCTGGTCGCTGAATTCTATCGTGTTGTGCTGGCAGATCCGTCGGCAGCTGAATTCCTGACCACCGAACAGGTGGAGAGGCAGCTTCAGGAGGCGCTTCGTCGCTGGCTTATTGATGTGCTCTCATGCCGTGTGGAGCAGGTTGAAGAGCAGATGCGGGCGCAGCAGCGCGCTGCGGATGTTCATGCCCGTATTGGTATTTCGGTTGATTTAGTTGAAATGGGCTTCCGTGTTCTGAAAAAGCTGCTGTTACCTGTCATTACTACCAGCGCCCATTCGCCTGAGGTGAAGCTGCATATTTATCACTACGCGATTAACAGTATCGATCTGGCCATGGAAGTGATGTCGCGGGCCTATGTATTTAGCGAGAACAATGCGGCGAAAGAGGACGAAAATTACCGCATCTTTTCCTTAATGGAGAACGCAGAAGAGGAGAAGGAGAGACAGACCGCGGCGCTGCTGTCATGGGAAATGGTGCTTCTGTATAAGATCACGCTTAATTCCAGTATCGGCAACAGTCTGCCGCTTGGGCAGTCTGAATTTGGACTGTGGTTTAGCCATAAAGGTCGGCACTATTTCAGCGGGATCGCTGAGGCTGGTCATATCTCTCGTCTGATTCAGGAGTTCGATGACCTTTTTAACGAGGTCCGTCTTTCAGGGCAGGGTCTGAGTGATAAAGCGCAGCGGGATAAATTCTTGCAGCGAATGCGTAATACGCTCTCGCAAATCATCACGCTTTTGCGCGAACTGTTTAACGAAGTGTCGCGACACGAGGTGGGGGTTGATGTCCTGACCCGCCTGTTGAATCGCCGTTTCCTGCCAACCATCTTCAAACGCGAAATCCTGCACGCCACCCGGGCGGGAACAAAGCTCTCGACGCTGCTGATTGACGTCGACAAATTTAAACAAATCAACGATACCTGGGGGCACAATACCGGGGACGAGATCCTGCGAAAAGTCTCCGGCGCGTTCTACGACAACGTGCGAACCTGTGATTACGTTTTTCGCTACGGCGGCGATGAATTTCTGATTGTGCTAACGGAAATCTCAGAGGTGGACGCGCTGCGAATCGCCGAGCGTATCCGCAGGCGGGTGGAAAAAATCAAGGTTAACTCCCCAACCGGCGATATTATCCCGCTCTCCCTCTCGATAGGCGTGGCGATGTTCAACGGGCATCCCGATTACGAGCGATTGATTCAGGCGGCGGATGAAGCCTTATACGGCGCGAAACGGCGTGGCCGAAACTGCGTGGAGCTTTGGAAGGGGGCGTAAGGAAAGACAGAAGTGTCCCCTGCAGGAATCGAACCTGCAACTAGCCCTTAGGAGGGGCTCGTTATATCCATTTAACTAAGGGGACGAAGCGGCAAGAGTATAGCGTTATTTACACTTTTCGTTAAGCGCATTGCCGCCTGACTGGTCAAAGAGTCACCGTTCACGCCGATTTTTCGGCAGTTTTATCCTTTTTTTCCTGAGCCTTAAGCTCGGCCTTACGCTTGTTGGACATGTCGTTACGGATTTGCGCATGGCTCAACAGCGCAAAGATAAAGGTCCCGCCACAAATGTTGCCTGCGAGGGTTGGCAGGGCGAACGGCCAGAAAAAGTCGCTCCAGTGGAGTGTGCCGTTAAATACCAGATAAAGGATTTCAACGGTTCCGACAACAATGTGCGTGGTATCGGCGAGTGCGATAAGCCAGGTCATCAGGATAATCACCACGATTTTCGCGCTGCCCGCTGAGGGGAACATCCACACCATAGTGGCGATGATCCAGCCGGAAATTATAGCATTAGAGAACATTTCAACCGGCGTGTTTTTCATCACATCCATGCCAATTTTCACAAATGCGTCGCGGGTCGGTTCATCAAATATTGGCATATACTCGAACGCCCAGGCGGCTATACCCGTACCGATGAGGTTCCCCAGCAGCACGACGCTCCACAGGCGCATCAGTAAACCGAAATTACCGAGGGTCGGATTTTGCATGACGGGCAGTACGGCAGTGACGGTATTCTCCGTAAAAAGCTGCTGTCTCGCCATAATGACGATAATAAAGCCGAACGTGTAGCCTAAATTTTCCAGCAAAAACCCGCCCGGTACGCCTTCCAGCTGAACGTGAAATATCCCTTTGGCGAGCAAAGAGGCGCCCATTGACAGACCGGCTGCAATGGCTGACCACAGCAGGGCCATCGCGTCGCGCTCCATCTCTTTTTCCCCGTCCTGGCGAATATGCTCATGAATAGCCATGGCGCGTGACGGCAGGCGATCTTCATCGACTTCTATCTCTTCTCCCCGGTCTTTCTCCTCACTTTCAATCTCAAGTTCTTCATTGTTCTCGCCAATTTTTTCTTCGTTAATGTCTTTCATAACAGCTCCTTCGGGGTAATTGCTCATTTAAGCGTAGCGGCTTTTAGCGCCTTGCCCGTGGGGATGCTCTTAAATTGCTGTAAATGGCAATAAAGGTGAGACATCTCTTTCAAAGCCAATATAAAATTGCCAGCGAAACGAATTCTGAAAGACAGGCTATGCTGAAATTAGCGTGATGACGCGAGCGGGTCGTCATTGTCCTCGTAGACATCGGTAAGCGTGCTGTTACAATCACTTGCACGTTTCAGGCGGAGCATCACCGGCTCCGTCACAGATGGCATTCAACGATAGCCATATTGAACAGGGAGAAATTTATGAAGCTTCGGCTGTCGGCGCTTGCGCTGGGCGTAACAATGCTTGTGGGCTGCGCCAGCTCTGGCGAGCAAACGGGACGCTCCGATCCTCTCGAAGGATTTAACCGTTCAATGTACAGCTTTAACTATAATGTGCTGGATCCGTATCTGGTTCGTCCGGTTGCCGTGGCATGGCGTGACTACGTTCCGCAGCCGGCGCGTAACGGGCTGAGCAACTTTACCAGTAACCTGGAAGAGCCAGCGGTTATGGTCAACTACTTCCTCCAGGGCGACCCGTATCAGGGGATGGTGCATTTCACCCGCTTCTTCCTGAACTCCCTGCTGGGTATGGGCGGCTTAATTGATGTCGCGGGCATGGCGAACCCGAAATTACAGCGTGAACAGCCGCACCGTTTCGGCAGCACGCTGGGGCATTATGGCGTAGGTTATGGGCCGTATGTGCACCTGCCATTCTACGGCAGCTTTACCGTGCGTGATGATGGCGGCGACATGGTGGATACGTTGTATCCGGTGCTGTCATGGCTCACCTGGCCGCTGTCGATTGGTAAATGGACCGTGGAAGGAATTGAAACACGTGCGCAACTGCTGGACTCTGACGGCCTGCTGCGTCAGTCTTCCGATCCGTACATCATGGTCCGCGAGGCCTACTTCCAGAACCATGACTTTATTGCCAACGGCGGTAAGCTGAAGCCGGAAGATAATCCGAACGCGAAAGCCATCGAGAACGAATTAAAAGATATCGATTCGGAATAAATAAAAAAGGTGAGCGATGCTCACCTTTTTTAATCGTGTTGGGATTAGAACGCGTAGTTGAAGTTGGTACCAAACAGCCAGGCTTTACCTTCAGAGGTAAACTCGTAAGGGCCTTCCTGGAAGGTCACTTTCTGTCCATGCATGTACGACACGCCCGCGTCGATAGAAGCATTCTCGTTGAACGCGTAGGTTGCCCCCGCACTCACCCAGAAACGGTCCTGATCCGGAATGGAGATCGAACGTTTATCGGCCGGTACCGGGCTGTCATCAAATGCCACGCCGGTACGGAACGTCCAGTTGTCATCCATATAATAGGTCGTACCAAGTGCGATACGGTAAGCATCGTGGAAGCTTTCGTCTTTATAGAACAGCGTCTGGCCGTTGCTGCCGGTGGCTTTCAGCTCCTGGAACTGGCTCCAGCTGGTATACGCGAGGCTATAGTGAATAGCCCACTGCGGCGCAACGCGGTTATAACCTGACACTTCCCACATTTCTGGCAGATGCAGTGACAGTGAACCCGGTACGGTTTGATTCGAGGTACCCCATGGAATGGTGGTGCCTGCGCCCGGTACCATACCGTTGACTGGGCTCAGGATGCCGCTTTTGTAATCGCCATCGAAGTCAATCTTCACTTCTGAGCGGTAGGTCAGACCCCAGCGGTTGTTTTTATCCAGTTCATACAGGATACCGGCGTTCCAGCCGTAGCCCCATTCATCGCCTTTCAGGCTGGCAATTTTATTGCTGTTTTTCGGCAGCGCAGCAGTTTGCTCCCCGGAGTAACGCTCGATTTTTGCATCGGCGTAAACAGCATCAAAGCCCAGACCAAAGCTCCAGTTATCGTTCAGACGATATGCGCCGCTCAGGTTGAGGTTCAGGGTCGTCAGGTCGGTTTTACCGCCGTATTCCCCGGCCGGATAGTTGTTATTGAACTCCGTTGCCAGGCCATAGTTAGAGGTGACAGAGGCACCCCAACCAAACTGTTCATTGATTGGCGCAACAAAGTGCAGGTTAGGCACCCACGCGGTCGGCGCAATGTTATCCGCCTTCAGATCTGCGCCGGTGAATTGAGATTTGCCAGAAATATTGACATCAGGATCGATGTAAACCGCACCGGCAGAGAAGGTAGGGCGATCAAACATCATGATCAGCGCCGGGTTACGGCTCGCGTTGCCTGCGTCATCGGCAATCGCACCTTCCCCGGAATACGCACGGCCAAGGCCAGAGGAAGAAAATTCGTTTAACTGGAAGCCCGCTGACCAGGCGGACGTTGAGACGATTGCCACTGCAACTGCTAAAGCAGTTTGTTTGAACAGGGTTTTCTGGCTCATGACCATAACCTCATTGAGTTATTTTTATTCAATAATTGTTACATACCGTAACAGGAGCGCGAAGTGTAGGGTCTGAGGTATGACTTACAAATCAGACCAGTGGCGAGAGTATAGGTCTGACCAGCTGGGATGTTGCAAGTTTGTTTATTAATATTTTCAGATATGTTTCTTGAAACGAGATCTGGTTGGCAAAATTGTGACCAGTGCGATTCCTCTGAAAAGGGGAATTTTGTTTTAGATCATTTTTTAGTGTGATATTGCTCACTTATCCGATTTTGCGCCATTAACGGCTGGAGGGGGCTCGTCCGGGGGCGTAAAATAGACGCATCGTGTTTATCTCGCGCCCTGCGCGAATACAGAGGAAATTGAGCTATGAGTAAATGCAGTGCTGATGAAACCCCGGTTTGCTGCTGTATGGATGTTGGCACCATTATGGACAACACCGATTGCACCGCCTCTTACAGCCGCGTATTCCCTAACCGTGCTGAAGCGGAAGAGACGCTGGCCGCGCTGAGCCAGCGCGCGCGTGAAGTCGAATCCGATCCGTGTGAAATCAAATCCACCTTCACGGAAGTAGAAGGCGGCGTGCAGCTGGATATCGACTTTGTGTTCGCCTGCGAAGCAGAAACGCTGATCTTCCAGTTAGGCCTGCGTTAATACTTTTTGCACGGGCCTATGATCGTGTAGGCCGGGTAAGGCAACGCCGCAACCCGGCAACAAATCTCACAAATGCCTCTGCCATGCAGGGGCATTTTCTTTTTCTTCTCTGTGCCTTAGCTCGCAATTTTTCGCTTCCCCGATTGGCTCAATGTAAAAAAATAGTTAAGACTATTATCAGGTCAGACCACTTAATGTGCGCGCAAAATTTTTTTACAGGGGAGTGTTATGAGTCAGGCATTACCGCTTATCACCCGACACGGTGACCGCATTGCCATTATCAGCGGGTTACGTACGCCGTTTGCGCGTCAGGCAACCGCGTTTCACGGTATACCGGCTGTCGATCTGGGAAAAATGGTGGTGGGGGAGATGCTGGCTCGCAGCGAGATCCCGCCAGAGGTTATTGAGCAACTGGTTTTCGGCCAGGTGGTGCAGATGCCGGAAGCACCCAATATCGCGCGTGAAATCGTGCTGGGTACCGGCATGAATGTTCATACCGACGCCTACAGCGTCAGCCGCGCCTGCGCCACCAGTTTCCAGGCGGTGGCGAACGTGGCGGAAAGCCTGATGGCGGGGACCATTCGCGCGGGGATCGCCGGCGGCGCGGATTCCTCCTCCGTGCTGCCCATCGGCGTCAGCAAACAGCTGGCCCGCATCCTCGTGGATGCCAACAAAGCTCGCACTACCGGTGCAAAGCTTAAACTCTTCTCGCGTTTACGCCTGCGCGACCTCATGCCCGTGCCACCTGCCGTTGCTGAATACTCCACCGGCCTGCGCATGGGCGATACAGCCGAGCAGATGGCAAAAACCTACGGTATTACCCGCGAACAGCAGGATGCACTGGCGCATCGCTCGCATCAGCTCGCTGCGAAGGCCTGGTCGGAAGGCAAACTTGCCGACGAGGTTATGACGGCTTATATCCCGCCTTTCCGCGAACCGCTGGTGGAAGATAACAATATCCGTGGCACCTCGACGCTGGAGGATTACGCAAAACTGCGCCCGGCGTTTGATCGTAAACATGGCACCGTTACGGCGGCCAACAGTACGCCACTGACGGACGGTGCCGCCGCCGTGATCCTGATGACGGAATCCCGGGCGAAAGAGCTTGGCATCACACCGCTGGGCTATTTGCGTAGCTACGCCTTTACCGCCATTGATGTCTGGCAGGACATGTTGCTCGGTCCGGCCTGGTCCACGCCCCTGGCGCTGGAGCGTGCGGGGTTGACGCTGGCTGACTTAACCCTGATCGATATGCACGAAGCCTTTGCCGCACAAACCCTGGCAAACATTCAGCTGCTGGCAAGCGAGCGCTTCGCGCGCGATGTACTGGGCCGCGCCCACGCGACCGGCGAAGTGGATCAGAGTAAGTTTAACGTGCTTGGCGGATCCATCGCCTACGGCCATCCATTTGCGGCGACCGGCGCGAGAATGATAACCCAGACTTTGCACGAGCTGCGTCGCCGCGGCGGCGGTTTTGGTCTCGTTACCGCCTGTGCGGCGGGCGGCCTGGGTGCAGCAATGGTTCTGGAGGCTGAATAATGGAAACGACATCTGCATTTAACCTGGCTGTTCGCCTTGATAACGTGGCTGTTATCACCATTGATGTACCCGACGAAAAGATGAACACCCTGAAGGCCGAGTTCGGCGTTCAGGTGCGTGCGATGCTCAGACAGATCCGCGAAAACAAAGCGATACGTGGCCTGGTATTTATCTCGGCAAAGCCGGATAACTTTATTGCCGGGGCCGATATCAACATGATTGCCCGGGCGAAAAGCGCTCAGGAAGCAGAAGACCTGGCGCGTCAGGGGCAGCAGGTAATGGCGGAGATCCATGCGCTGTCGATACCCGTTGTCGCTGCGATCCACGGGGCCTGCCTGGGCGGTGGGCTTGAGCTGGCGCTGGCCTGTCACAGCCGCATTTGTACCGACGATGCGAAAACGGTACTCGGACTGCCGGAGGTACAGCTTGGATTGCTGCCCGGTTCAGGTGGCACGCAGCGCCTGCCGCGTCTGGTGGGCGTCAGTACGGCGCTGGAGATGATTTTAACCGGTAAACAGCTGCGCGCCCGTCAGGCATTAAAGGCGGGTCTGGTTGATGAGGTCGTTCCGCACGCCATCTTGCTTGAGGCCGCCGTTGAGCGGGCGCTGAAAGGTCGTCAGGCGAAACGCCCTCTGCCGGTGCGCGAGCGTATCCTCGCCGGGCCGCTGGGGCGCACGCTGCTGTTCAATATGGTGGGTAAAAAAACCGAGCAAAAAACCAAAGGGAACTATCCGGCAGCGACGCGCATTCTGAAGGTGATTGAAACCGGTTTATCGCAGGGCAGCAGCAGCGGTTATGCTGCGGAAGCGAAAGCCTTTGGCGAGCTGGCGATGACGCCGCAGTCGCAGGCGCTGCGCGGCATTTTCTTTGCCAGCACGGAGGTTAAAAAAGATCCGGGCAGTGAAGCTGAACCGGCTCCGCTGCGCGCCATTGGCGTTCTGGGTGGTGGGCTGATGGGCGGCGGCATCGCATTTGTCACCGCCAGCAAAGGCAAATTGCCCGTACGTATCAAAGATATCAACCCTAAGGGTATCAACCACGCGTTGCAGTACAGCTGGCAGAACCTTGATCGCAAAGTGAAACGCCGCCATATCAAGGCCAGTGAGCGCGATAAAACCCTCGCGATGATCACTGGCGCCACCGACTACAGTGGGTTTGCACACCGCGATCTGGTGATTGAAGCCGTGTTCGAAGATCTGGCCCTTAAGCAGCAGATGGTGGCGGACGTTGAACAGCACTGCGCGCCGCACACCATTTTCGCGTCAAACACCTCGTCTTTGCCGATCGGCGACATCGCGGCGAAAGCCGTGCGCCCGGAGAAGGTAATAGGGCTGCACTATTTCAGCCCTGTCGAAAAAATGCCGCTGGTGGAGGTTATCCCGCATGCCACAACCAGCCCGCAAACTATTGCCACCGTGGTGAAACTGGCGAAAAAACAGGGCAAAACCCCGATTGTGGTCGCGGACAAAGCCGGCTTCTACGTCAACCGCATTCTGGCGCCGTACATTAACGAAGCGATGCGGTTGCTGACGGAAGGGGAGAAAATTGAGCACGTCGATGACGCTCTGGTGAAGTTTGGTTTCCCCGTCGGCCCAATCCAACTTTTGGATGAGGTAGGAATTGATACGGGGACTAAAATTATCCCTGTGCTGGAAGCGGCTTATGGCGATCGTTTTGCGCCGCCTGCAAACTTTGTTTCTGCAATTTTGAAGGACGATCGCAAAGGCAGAAAAAATGAACGCGGTTTCTATCTTTACGCCGCGAAAGGGCGTAAAAGCAAGAAACAGGTCGACCCTTCGGTTTATGCGCTTATTCCTGTCACGGGTCAGGCAAAATTGTCGGCGGTTCAGTGTGCTGAGCGCTGCGTAATGATGATGCTCAATGAAGCGGCGCGCTGCTTTGGTGAGCAGGTGATCAAGAGCGCACGCGACGGCGACATCGGCGCCGTGTTTGGTATCGGTTTTCCGCCATTCCTTGGCGGTCCGTTCCGGTATATGGATACCCTCGGGGCGGGTGAAGTGGTTGCGATTCTGCAACGTCTGGCCTCGCAATATGGTCCACGGTTTACACCTTGTGACGAATTATTGCAGATGGCGGAACGGGGTCAGACATTCTGGCCCGTAAGGGAAACTGATTGCGTAAACTGAAGTCAAAGAAGGGTAAATCCTGAGGTGATGGAACCTGTTCTGGCGAAATTGTAAACAGAGATTGACTATACTTACGCCATTGAGGTAAAAAACAGCGTTTCATTCACCGAATGGATCAGGCACAATGCCCGGCCATCGGGTTTTCTACCTCAGAGCATTAATCGCGGGTAGTTAACGCCGGTGATTCTGGTTAACAAAAGCGGTGCAATATGCAAGTTTTTATCATGCGTCACGGCGACGCGGCACTCGATGCCGCCAGTGACTCAGTACGTCCTTTAACCGTCTGTGGCTGCGACGAATCCCGTCAGATGGCAACATGGCTTAAAGGTCAAAAAGTGGACATTGAACGCGTTCTGGTGAGTCCGTTCCTGCGGGCAGAACAGACGCTGGATGTGGTAGGGGAGTGTATGAACCTGCCATCCAGTGTGGATGTGCTCCCTGAACTCACGCCGTGTGGCGATGTTGGCCTTGTCAGTGCTTACCTTCAGGCGCTGTGCAATGAAGGTGTCGCTTCCGCACTGGTCATTTCCCACCTGCCGCTGGTCGGCTATCTGGTATCTGAGCTGTGCCCGGGCGAAACGCCACCGATGTTCACTACGTCCGCCATTGCCAACGTCACCCTCGACGAAACCGGCAAAGGGGTCTTTAACTGGCAAATGAGTCCGTGCAACCTGAAGATGGCAAAAGCCATCTGACGTGACGTGCGATATGGCGGGGTGCAGCGTGCCTCCCGCCATCCTGTCAGGGCAACTCTGGCGGCTGCCACTCCTCCACTTCAATCAATACCAGCAATGCGGCATCTCCGCCGTACTCTTTGGGTGCCTGATGAAACGCCATCACGTGCGGGTGCTGAGCCAGCCACAGCGGTGTCTGTTGCTTAAGAATATGTTTGCCGTGGCCGTGCATTACGCAGGCGCAAAAAACATGCTCGCGACGACATGCCGCGATCAACGCCCCCAGCTCCTGTTTCGCCTGCATCTGGGTCAACCCATGCAGATCGAGGAACAGCTCCGGCGAGTAATCTCCCCGGCGTAATTTTTTCAGTTCAAAATGGCTGACGTCTTCGCGCACGTATTTCACCGCACCCTGAGTATTGAGCAGCGGCTGAAACTCATCTGAAAAATAGTGGCTGTTATCGGCCTGCTCCTGGAGCAGACGTTTGACCGGAACCTCGCTGACTTTTTTACGCTGCGGGCGATGGACAATGGTGTCGTGCGTGATTTGTCGCGTCCCGGTCATCAGCTGACGGAAGAGAGCCTGATCCTCCTCGCTGAGCGATGTTTTCTTTTTCATTCGTCATTCTCATCTCGTATTTCCGATAGTGTACCCGACTAAACGCATTTTTTAACCTCAAGCGACACGCGTCATTGCTGATTTATCGCCGTCTTCATGGCAAACTAGCCGCCGAAAATTATGCGAGCATGCCCTGGAGGAAAGAGTGGATAAAATTTTTGTCGATGAAGCAGTAAACGAGCTGCATACCATACAGGACATGTTGCGCTGGTCGGTTAGCCGCTTCAGCGCCGCCAATATCTGGTACGGCCACGGTACGGATAACCCGTGGGATGAGGCCGTTCAGCTGGTGCTGCCGTCTCTCTATCTGCCGCTGGATATTCCGGAAGACATGCGCACCGCGCGCCTGACCTCCAGCGAAAAACACCGCATCGTTGAGCGCGTGATCCGTCGCGTGAACGAGCGCATTCCGGTGGCTTACCTGACCAACAAAGCCTGGTTCTGCGGCCATGAGTTCTATGTTGATGAACGCGTGCTGGTGCCGCGCTCGCCGATTGGCGAGCTGATCAACAACCACTTTGACGGCCTGATTAACCATCAGCCGCAGCACATTCTTGATATGTGCACCGGCAGCGGCTGCATCGCCATTGCCTGCGCGTACGCCTTCCCGGAAGCGGAAGTGGACGCCGTCGATATCTCCACCGACGCGCTGGCCGTCACCGAACACAACATTGAAGAGCACGGGCTGATTCATCACGTCACGCCTATCCGCTCTGACCTGTTCCGCGACCTGCCGACGCTGCAATACGACCTGATCGTCACCAATCCGCCGTACGTGGATGCAGAAGACATGTCCGACCTGCCGAACGAGTACCGTCACGAGCCGGAGCTGGGTCTGGCGTCCGGCTCTGACGGGCTGAAGCTGACCCGCCGCATCCTGGCCTGCGCGCCGGATTATCTGACCGACGACGGCGTTCTGATTTGTGAAGTGGGCAACAGCATGGTACATCTGATAGAGCAGTACCCGGATGTGCCGTTCACCTGGCTTGAGTTCGACAACGGCGGTGACGGCGTCTTTATGCTGACCAAGGCGCAGCTGCTTGATGCACGCGAATACTTCAGTATTTACAAAGATTAATCCAGCGGGCTTCGGCCCGTTTCACAACGCTCAAACACAAACAACAACATCGGAGCCGTGATGGCAGGAAACAGTATTGGACAGGTATTCCGTGTGACCACCTTTGGCGAGTCGCACGGTCTGGCACTGGGTTGTATCGTTGATGGCGTCCCGCCAGGCATCGAACTGACCGAAGCCGATTTACAGCATGACCTTGACCGTCGGCGTCCGGGTACCTCTCGCTACACCACGCAGCGTCGCGAGCCGGACCAGGTCAAAATTCTCTCCGGCGTATTTGAAGGCCGTACCACCGGGACCAGCATTGGTCTGCTGATTGAAAACACCGATCAGCGTTCTCAGGACTACGGCGCGATTAAAGACGTCTTCCGTCCGGGCCACGCTGATTACACCTACGAACAAAAATATGGCTTTCGCGACTATCGCGGCGGCGGACGTTCTTCCGCACGTGAAACCGCGATGCGCGTGGCGGCAGGGGCGATTGCCAAAAAATATCTCCAGCAGAAATTCGGCATCGTTATCCGCGGCTGTCTGACCCAGATGGGCGACATTCCGCTGGCAATCAAAGACTGGGATCAGGTAGAACTTAACCCGTTCTTCTGCGCCGATGCCGACAAGCTGGACGCGCTGGATGAGCTGATGCGTGGCCTGAAAAAAGAGGGCGATTCCATTGGTGCGAAAGTCACCGTGGTAGCCGACGGCGTGCCGGCTGGCTGGGGCGAGCCGGTATTTGACCGCCTTGACGCCGACATCGCCCACGCGCTGATGAGCATCAACGCGGTGAAAGGCGTTGAAATCGGCGACGGTTTTGACGTGGTTAAGCTTCGCGGCAGCCAGAACCGCGACGAAATCACGAAGGCGGGTTTCCAGAGCAACCATGCGGGCGGCATTCTGGGCGGCATCAGCAGCGGGCAGCAAATTATTGCCAATATCGCGCTGAAGCCCACGTCCAGCATTACCGTGCCGGGCCACACGATTAACCGCGCTGGCGATGAAGTTGAGATGATCACCAAAGGGCGTCACGATCCGTGCGTGGGGATCCGCGCGGTACCGATCGCAGAAGCGATGCTGGCGATCGTGCTGATGGATCACTTCCTGCGCCAGCGCGCGCAGAATGCGGATGTGACGACCACCATTCCACGCTGGTAACTATGAAAAAAACCGCAATCGCTCTGCTGGCGCTGCTGGCCAGTGGAGCAAGCCTGGCCGCTACGCCGTGGCAGAAAATCACCCACCCGGTAGCGGGGAGCGCGCAGTCCATTGGCGCTTTCTCCAACGGGTGTATCGTCGGCGCGCAGGAACTTCCGCTGCAATCGGATACCTATCAGGTGATGCGCACCGACCAGCGCCGTTATTTCGGCCATCCTGACCTGGTGCTTTTTATTCAGCGTCTTGGCAACCAGGTGCATAATCTGGGGCTGGGCACGATGCTGATTGGCGATATGGGGATGCCTGCCGGTGGCCGCTTTAACGGCGGTCACGCCAGCCACCAGACCGGACTGGATGTGGATATCTTCCTGCAATTGCCGAAAACGCGCTGGAGCTCAGCGCAACTGCTGAAACCGCAGGCGCTGGATCTGGTCTCGGCCGACGGTAAACGTGTCGTCGCCTCGCGATGGTCGCCGGAAATTTCCAGCATGATTAAGCTGGCGGCAAAGGATAACGACGTCACGCGGATCTTTGTTAATCCGGCCATCAAGCAGCAGCTTTGCCTGGATGCGGGAACGGATCGCGACTGGTTGCGTAAAGTGCGCCCGTGGTTCCAGCATCGTGCCCATATGCATGTTCGCCTGCGCTGCCCGGCGAACAGCCTGGAATGTGAAGATCAGCCGCTGCCACCGCCTGGCGATGGTTGTGGTTACGAACTGCAAAGCTGGTTTGAACCAGCCAAGCCTGGAACCTCTAAGCCTGAGAAGAAGACACCGCCTCCGTTGCCGCCTTCCTGCCAGGCGCTACTGGATGAGCATGTACTTTAATGGATAATTTCGTCGACCTGTTCATGGTGTCACCGCTGCTGCTGGCGGTGCTCTTTTTTGTTGCAATGTTAGCCGGATTTATCGATGCCCTGGCGGGCGGCGGCGGGTTGCTCACCGTTCCGGCGTTGCTGGCGGCAGGCATGAGCCCTGCCCAGGCGCTTGCCACCAACAAACTCCAGGCATGCGGCGGTTCGCTCTCCTCGTCGCTCTATTTCATTCGGCGTAAAGTTGTGAATCTCGCCGATCAGAAGCTCAATATCCTGATGACGTTTATTGGCTCAACGGCGGGCGCGCTGCTGGTCCAGCACGTACAGTCCGACATTCTGCGCCAGATCCTGCCGCTGCTGGTTATCTGTATCGGCCTCTATTTCTTACTCATGCCAAAGCTCGGGGAAGAAGATCGACAGCGTCGCCTTCACGGCCTGCCGTTTGCGCTGATCGCCGGTGGCTGCGTCGGTTTTTACGATGGCTTCTTTGGCCCGGGGGCAGGCTCGTTTTACGCGCTGGCATTCGTGACGCTGGCCGGGTTCAACCTCGCCAAATCCACCGCCCACGCCAAAGTCCTCAACGCGACCTCCAACGTTGGCGGTCTGCTGCTGTTTATCATTGGCGGCAAGGTTATCTGGGCAACCGGGTTTGTGATGATGGCAGGGCAGTTTTTGGGCGCGCGCGCAGGCTCGCGTCTGGTATTAAGCAAAGGGCAAAAGCTGATCCGCCCGATGATTGTTGTCGTCTCGGCGGTGATGAGCGCCAAACTTCTTTATGACAGCCATGGACAGGAGATCCTCACCTGGTTGGGGATGAACTAATGAACAGTACGCATAACTACGAACAGCTGATTGAGATCTTTGATAGCTGTTTTGCTGATGATTTTAATACCCGTCTGATTAAAGGCGACGACGAACCGATCTATCTTCCAGCTGATGACGAGGTTCCGTATAACCGCATCATCTTTGCCCACGGCTTTTACGCCAGCGGTTTGCACGAAATTTCGCACTGGTGTATCGCCGGGAAAGCGCGTCGCGAGCTGGTGGACTTTGGTTACTGGTACTGCCCGGACGGGCGCGACGCCGCCACCCAGGGGCAGTTTGAAGATGTGGAGGTGAAACCCCAGGCGCTGGAATGGCTGTTCTGCGTGGCGGCGGGTTTCCCGTTCAACGTGAGCTGTGACAACCTCGAAGGCGACTTCGAGCCAGACCGTATCGTCTTCCAGCGCCGCGTTCATGCGCAGGTGATGGAATATCTTGAGAAAGGCATCCCGGCACGTCCGGCACGCCTGATCGAGGCTTTACAGAATTATTACCACACGCCGGAGATCACGGCGGAACGCTTCCCGTGGCCGGAAGATCTTTAACAGAGGAAAGAAGATGATCGCAGAATTTGAATCACGCATTCTGGCGTTAATTGATGACATGGTGGAACACGCCAGTGATGATGAGCTGTTCGCCAGCGGTTATCTGCGTGGTCACCTGACGCTGGCGGTAGCCGCGCTGGAAGCCGGGGACGATCACTCTGCCGACGCCGTTCACGCGGAAGTCACTCGCAGCCTGGAAAACGCTATTCAGGCCGGGGAACTCTCTCCGCGCGACCAGTCTTTAGTGCTGGGCATGTGGGATAATTTGTTCCAGCAGGCGAAAGCGAAGTAAGTGTATCACCGCCCTCTCCCACAGGGAGAGGGCCGGGGTGAGGGCACCAGACCGCACCCTACTTGACCATTTTCCCCTTCAGCAATTTCCGCACCCACAGTCGGTTTGGATTCAGCCCCGCGAGCGTAACCCTGTCCAGCGGAACCGGCTCGTCGCTCATTTGCGCGGCTAACGCTTCAGCCAGCAGCGGCGCGGAGCACAATCCCCGCGAGCCTAAGCCACCCAGCATAAACAGCTCGGGGTGAACGGGCGCACTTACCGCCGTTTCTTTGCTGTCTGCAAGATCCTGATAGACTTCAAGCGTGGCGTCATAGTCCGGCACGTTTCCCGCCATCGGCAGGTGATCGCGGGTCGCGCAGCGTACGCCGCAGCGCGCCTGACCCTCACTGACATCAACCTCTTTCGCCCACGACGCATCCGGAAAACAGTCGACCAGGCGCTGTCGGTTTTGCTGCTGATCCGCTTCGCTGTACTGCATATCTGTTTCACCGCGATGGTAGCTGGCGCCGATGCAGTGATGGCCGTTGGAGGGATTTTGCGGCGTCAGGTAGCCGTCGTAACACAGCACCTGACGCAGTTTGCTCAGTTCGGGCGCGGTCGGGATATGGCTCACCTGGCCGCCGACTGGATAAACCGGCAATGACGCTGTCTGGGTAAACTGAGTGATGTGATGTCCGTTGGCCAGTACAACGCTGGCATGCTGCGCCTCTTTACCGTCAGCGAAACGCAGTTCCCAGTGCGCAGTGCGGCTTAGCGATTGAACCTTATGGGCATAATGCACTGTCAACCCACGCGACTGCCCGAGGGCTATCGCCGCAGAAGTCAGTTCAGCCGGACATAGCCAGCCGCCGAGTGGATACTGAATTCCGCCGCAGCCGGTGTCGACACCAGCGGTCTCAGCAACCTGCTGTGCCGTCACTGCATGGGCGATGTCCTCCGGCAGCCCCAGCGACAGCATTTGTGTGATTTTCTGCTGGCTCTTCTCGTCCCAGCCGAGCTGCGTCACGCCGCACCAGTCGTGGTCGAACGCAACCGGCAGGCTATCGTAAAGGCGGCGAGCAAACGTAAACGCCGCCGGGAAGAACTGGAACAGTGCCGGATCGTGTGCACTTAATAAGGGATAAAGCGCGCCCTGACGGTTGCCTGATGCGCCCGTCGCCGGTGCCTCGTCAGCGCAGTAGAGCGTCACCTGCCAGCCACGGTGCAGCAGCGCCAGCGAGAGCAGGGCGCTGGCAATACCCCCGCCCACAATAGCGACCTCACGCGAGGTGCTGGCGCGGCGGGCAAACCAGGGGGCCTGCGCCGGGATCGCCAGATCCTGTTCCATCACCCCGACCAGCATGTCGCGTTTGCGGCCAAAGCCTTTGGTTTTCCGCATGGTAAACCCCGCCTCCTGCAACCCACGACGGACAAAGCCCGCGGAGGTGAAGGTAGCAAGCGTCGCGCCCGGGCGCGCCAGACGTGCCATGGCGCTGAACAGGTGCGGGCTCCACATGTCCGGGTTTTTAGCGGGCGCAAAACCGTCCAGGAACCAGGCGTCCACTTTCTGATTCATTGAGTCATCAAGCTTATCGGTCAGGTCGTTAATATCGCCCAGCCACAGGTCGAGGGTGACGCGTCCGTCATCCAGAATCAGACGATGACAGCCGCCGATAGCCGGTGGCCACTGGGTCTGAAGCTGTTCCGCCCAGTGGGCAAGCTCCGGCCAGCGCTGATGGGCAAGCCGCAGATCGTGCGCGGTAAGCGGAAATTTTTCGAAACTGATGAAATGTAATCTTTGTAAGGTAGCCTCGGGGTATGCAGCGCGAAAACAATCGAACGCCTGCCAGAGGGTCAGAAAATTCAGCCCGGTGCCGAAACCGCTCTCCGCCACGACGAACAGCCTGCGCGGATGCTCAGGGAAGCGGGTGCCGAGATGATTTCCGTCGAGGAAAACATAGCGCGTCTCTTCCAGTCCGTTATCATTAGAAAAGTAGACGTCATCAAAATCTCGGGAAACAGGTGTACCCTCAGCGTTGAATTCGAGGTTGGCAGGTTGTATGGCGTTTTGTTTCACGTAAGTTACTCGTCCGACAGGCAGTGGCACGATCTTAGCGATGTGAGCCCATCGGTGCAAATTTCCACAGAAAATGGCTGATCGGACTTGTTCGGCGTACAAGTGTACGCTATTGTGCGACTCGAAACTTTTTATAGTGCGACTTACAGAGGTATTGAATGAAACGTGCAGTGATTACTGGCCTGGGCATCGTTTCCAGCATCGGTAATAACCAGCAGGAAGTCCTGGCATCTCTGCGTGAAGGACGCTCCGGGATCACTTTCTCTGAAGAGTTTAAAGATTCTGGAATGCGTAGCCACGTATGGGGTAACGTTAAACTGGACACCACCGGTTTAATTGACCGTAAAGTGGTTCGTTTCATGAACGATGCCTCTATCTACGCCTATCTTTCCATGCAGGAAGCGATCAAGGATTCTGGTCTGAGCGAAGACATTTACCAG
This sequence comes from Enterobacter sp. JJBC, assembly GCF_036936505.1. Classification (NCBI taxonomy): domain Bacteria; kingdom Pseudomonadati; phylum Pseudomonadota; class Gammaproteobacteria; order Enterobacterales; family Enterobacteriaceae; genus Enterobacter; species Enterobacter sp. JJBC. Next base: position 3,357,966 of record NZ_CP136935.1, on the reverse strand, counting down.
AACAACCCACGCGTGGGCCTGATTGCAGGTTCCGGCGGTTCTTCTAAAGCTCAGGTGTTCGGTGCTGACGCCATGCGCAGCCCGCGCGGCCTGAAAGCGGTCGGTCCATATGTTGTGACCAAAGCCATGGGTTCAGCGGTTTCCGCGTGCCTGGCAACGCCGTTCAAAATCCACGGTGTGAACTACTCCATCAGCTCCGCATGTGCGACCTCCGCACACTGTATCGGTAATGCGGTTGAGCAGATCCAACTGGGCAAACAGGACATCGTATTTGCTGGCGGCGGCGAAGAGCTGGGCTGGGAAATGGCCTGTGAGTTCGACGCGATGGGCGCACTGTCCACCAAATACAACGAAACGCCAGACAAAGCGTCCCGTACTTATGATGCACACCGCGACGGTTTTGTTATCGCTGGCGGCGGCGGTATGGTTGTGGTTGAAGAGCTGGAACACGCGCTGGCGCGTGGCGCGCACATCTATGCTGAGATCGTGGGCTACGGCGCAACGTCTGACGGCGCTGACATGGTTGCTCCATCCGGTGAAGGCGCGGTGCGCTGCATGAAGATGGCGATGCACGGTGTTGATACTCCAATCGACTACCTGAACTCCCACGGCACCTCAACGCCGGTAGGCGACGTGAAAGAGCTGGGTGCGATCCGTGAAGTGTTCGGCGACAACAGCCCGGCTATCTCTGCAACCAAAGCCATGACCGGTCACTCTCTGGGTGCGGCGGGCGTGCAGGAAGCGATCTACTCTCTGCTGATGCTGGAAAACGGCTTTATCGCGCCAAGCATCAACATCGAAGAGATGGACGAGCAGGCGGCTGGCCTGAACATCGTGACTGAAACCACCGAACGTGAGCTGACGACCGTTATGTCCAACAGCTTCGGTTTCGGCGGCACTAACGCCACGCTGGTGATGCGTAAGCTGAAAGCGTAAGCGTTTGAAGGTATAGTAGAAGGGAGCCGCGCGGCTCCCTTTTTTTATGCCTGAACACGGAGTTATGCATGAAGGCTGTTACCCCTGAGAAGAGCGCTCCTTCCGGGAACCTTTCCCTTTTCCGCATCGCCTTTGCGGTGTTTCTGACCTATATGACCGTTGGCCTGCCGCTGCCGGTGATCCCCTTGTTCGTTCACCAGGAGCTGGGCTATGGCAACACCATGGTCGGCATTGCGGTGGGCATTCAGTTTTTAGCGACGGTATTAACCCGGGGCTACGCCGGTCGCCTGGCGGATCAGCACGGCGCAAAACGCTCGGCGTTGCAGGGCATGTTTGCCTGCGGGCTGGCGGGGGGAGCCTGGCTGCTGGCGGCGCTGTTGCCAATAGATGCAGCGTATAAATTCGCGCTGCTGGTGGTAGGGCGCCTGATCCTCGGCTTTGGCGAAAGCCAGCTGCTGACCGGCACCCTGACCTGGGGAATGGGGCTGGTGGGACCTGCGCGTTCCGGAAAAGTGATGTCCTGGAACGGGATGGCGATTTACGGCGCACTGGCGGCAGGCGCGCCGCTGGGGCTGCTGATCCACAGCCAGTTTGGTTTTGCGGCGCTGGCAGGCACCACCATGGTATTGCCGCTGCTGGCGTGGGCGTTTAACGGTTCGGTGCGTAAGGTGCCCGCCCATAAAGGCGAGCGTCCTTCGCTGTGGAGCGTGGTGGGGCAAATCTGGCAGCCGGGGCTTGGGCTGGCGCTTCAGGGGGTGGGCTTCGCGGTTATTGGTACCTTTGTCTCCCTCTATTTCATGAGCCGCGGCTGGGCGATGGCGGGCTTTACGCTGACGGCCTTTGGCGGCGCGTTTGTATTGATGCGCGTGCTGTTTGGCTGGATGCCGGATCGCTTTGGCGGCGTGAAGGTGGCCGTGTCGTCACTTGTCATTGAGACCGTGGGTCTGGTACTGCTCTGGCAGGCGCCCTCTGCATCCGTTGCGCTGCTGGGTGCGGCGTTAACCGGCTGCGGCTGCTCGCTGATCTTCCCGGCGCTGGGCGTTGAAGTGGTGAAGCGCGTGGCTCCGCAGGTGCGCGGCACGGCGCTGGGCGGCTATGCGGCGTTTCAGGATATCTCATACGGCATCACCGGGCCGCTGGCGGGGCTGCTTGCAACGTCGTTTGGCTATCCTTCCGTATTTCTCGCCGGTGCGGTGTCAGCGGTGGTGGGGATTGTGGTGACGATGGTGGCGTTTCGCAAGCGGTAGTATGTTGCCGGGTGGCGGCTTCGCCTTACCCGGCCTACGGTTCGAGCCGTTGTAGACCCGGTAAGCGAAGCGCCACCGGGCAAATCCTCACGCAACCAGCCAGAAAATCGCCAGCGCAATCACCAACGCGATCAACATCAATCCCGGACGGGCAGAAAGCGTTTTGAACGTATCAACTACGGGGGCAAACAGCGGGTTGTAGATCGGCTGAATGTTTCTTACCTCCGGCACGCCGCCTTCCCGCTCGGCGCGGCGAACGAAGATCTGATTGAGCACATCCTGCACCTGGGCGGTGGTCAGCACCGTTTGCGGCGTAGCCTGCCAGCTCTGCTGAGCGTAATCCCGGATCGTATCGAACTCGTGCGGTTCCAGCGGTTGTTTCAGCGCCGCCTGTACGCTGTGCAGGGTCGGGGCGCTCTGGGTGCTGAGCGTCTGACGCGCCTGGAGCCAGGTGACCAGATGGGTAAACTGTTTTGCCGGGATCATCTCGCCCGCTTTCACACCGGAAAGTTCCAGCATGGATTGCCAGATAAGCTTTGTTGGTTCGCCGGTTGCGGCAGCCAGCTTAGTGACCATCTGCTTGAGCGTATTATGCTCCGCAGGCTGCAATGGCCGTTCTGTAGACGGGCGCTGTTGCGGCTGCGGGATAGAAAGCTGATTGCTTTGCAGCAGGGTCAACACGGTTTTCAGCTGTTCCGGCGAAAGCTGGCTCAGGGCGGTATGACCGTACTGTTGACGGATAAAATCACTCACCGCCTGGCGATTATTCCCCTGGCCCAACAGCTCGGTCAGCTGCGAGATAATCTGGCGGGTGGTATGTTGCTGCTGTGCGCTGGTAAGACGCTGGTTCAGGTTTTGTTCGGCGGCAGGGAAATGGCGCGACTGTAGCGGCGCATCGTTTCTGACGCCCAAATCGTGCTTCACGCCGGCCCACACCTCTGCGTTTTGCTGTGAGGTCAACGCAATAAGACGCGTGATCAGACGCTCCAGTACGGTGCGTTGCTGCGTGGAGAGCGGTTGTTCGCCTGGCGTGTTGGGCGTTACGGGGCCTTCACCCGGAGGGCGCGGAGGCGTACCTGAAATGGGCTGCATCGTCAAAAATCCTTAAAGTCAAACTCTGCGTAACCGGGCGGAGATATATGCCCGGCGGCGAGATTATGGCACACTTGGTAGGTTTACTTCCTCTCAAACAGGTACTCAGACGTGAAAATCCTCGTTGATGAAAATATGCCTTACGCCCGTGAGCTGTTCAGCCGCCTGGGTGAGGTTAAGGCTGTCCCTGGTCGCCCGATTCCGGTCAGCGAACTGGACGATGCAGACGCCCTGATGGTGCGCTCGGTGACTAAAGTAAATGAGGCGCTGCTCACCGGCAAAGGGGTTAAATTTGTCGGGACGGCAACGGCCGGGACCGATCATGTGGATGACCAGTGGCTTAAGCAAGCGGGGATTGGTTTTTCCGCGGCGCCAGGCTGTAACGCCATTGCCGTCGTGGAATATGTTTTCTCCTCGCTATTGATGCTGGCCGAGCGCGATGGTTTTACGCTGAAAGACCGCACCGTCGGGATTGTGGGGGTGGGCAACGTGGGCGGACGTCTGCAAAAGCGTCTGGAAGCCTGGGGAATCCGCACCCTGCTGTGCGATCCGCCGCGTAAGGATAACGGTGATGAAGGCGACTTCCGCACGCTGGATGAGCTGGTCGACGAGTGCGACGTCATCACCTTCCATACGCCGCTCTTTAAAGAGGGGCCGTATAAGACCCTGCACCTGGCCGACGAAAAGCTGATCCGCCGTCTGAAGGCTGGCACTATTCTGATAAATGCCTGCCGGGGACCGGTGGTGGATAACGCGGCGCTGCTGGCATGTCTCGATGAAGGACAAGAGCTTAGCGTCGTGCTGGACGTCTGGGAGCCAGAGCCTGATCTCAACGTCGCATTGCTGGATAAGGTAGACGTGGGTACCGCACATATCGCGGGTTATACCCTTGAAGGCAAAGCGCGTGGCACAACCCAGGTGTTTGAGGCTTACAGCGCCTTTATCGGCCATCCGCAGCAGGTGGCGCTGGATACGCTGCTGCCCGCCCCGGAATTTGGCCGCATTACCCTTCATGGCCTGCTGGATGAGGCAACGCTGAAAAGACTGGTGCATTTGGTGTATGATGTGCGCCGCGATGACGCGCTGCTGCGTAAAGTGGCGGGTATTCCGGGTGAGTTTGACAAGCTACGCAAAAATTACCTTGAGCGCCGCGAGTGGTCTTCCCTGTATGTCATGTGCGATGACGCGTCAGCGGCGGGGCTGCTGCATAAACTGGGATTTAACGCCGTTCACCACCCGGCACGTTAATGTCTTCTTAATGCTCCCTGTCGGATGTTCCGGCAGGGACGCTTTTTATTTCTGGAGTAAACCACCATGTCTGAAGGCTGGAACATTGCCATTTTGGGTGCCACTGGCGCCGTGGGCGAAGCCCTGCTTGAAACCCTTGCTGAGCGTCAGTTCCCGGTGGGTGAGATTTACGCACTGGCGCGTACCGACAGCGCAGGAGAACAGCTGCGTTTCGGCGGGAAATCCTTGATGGTGCAGGACGCCGCCGCGTTTGACTGGACGCAGGCTCAGCTGGCGTTTTTTGCCGCAGGTGCGCAAGCCACGGCGTCTTACATTGAAGAAGCGACAAATTCAGGCTGTCTGGTGATCGACCTGAGCGGCCTGTTCTCCCTGGAGCCGGATGTGCCGCTGGTGGTGCCGGACGTCAACCCGTTTGTGCTGGCTGACTACCGCAACCGCAACATCATTGCAGTACCGAACAGCCTCACCAGCCAGCTGCTGACCGCGCTGAAGCCGCTGATCGACGACGGTGGCCTGTCGCGTATTTCCGTGACCAGCCTGCTGTCAGCCTCCGCTAACGGCAAAAAAGCCGTAGACGCACTGGCAGGGCAGAGCGCGAAGCTGCTGAACGGTATCCCGATCGACGAAGATGATTTCTTTGGCCGCCAGCTGGCGTTCAACATGCTGCCGCTACTGCCGGATCGTGAAGGTTCGGTGCGGGAAGAGCGTCGTATCGTCGATGAAGCACGCAAAATTTTGCAGGATGACGGGCTGATGATCTCCGCGAATGTCGTGCAGTCTCCGGTCTTTTACGGCCACGCGCAGATGGTCGGGTTTGAAGCCCTGCGTCCGCTGGCGGCTGAAGAAGCCCGCGACGCGTTTGGCCGCGGAGAGGACATTGTCCTGTCCGAAGAGAGCGAATTCCCGACGCAGGTGGGCGACGCCACCGGCAGCGCGCATCTCTCTGTGGGCTGTGTGCGTAACGATTACGGTATGCCTGAGCAGGTGCAGTTCTGGTCTGTTGCCGACAACGTGCGTTTCGGCGGCGCGCTGATGGCGGTCAAAATCGCGGAAAAACTGGTGCAGGAGTATCTGTACTGATGTCAGATGTGGAACAAAAGCCGGTCCACAGAATTGCCCTCGGCATTGAATACGATGGCAGTAAATACTATGGCTGGCAGCGGCAGAATGAGGTGCGCAGCGTCCAGGAGAAGCTGGAGAAAGCGCTCTCTCAGGTAGCGAATGAACCGATAAGCGTCTTCTGCGCGGGCCGCACCGATGCCGGCGTTCACGGCACGGGGCAGGTGGTGCATTTTGACACCACCGCCGTGCGCAAAGACGCGGCCTGGACGCTGGGTGTAAATGCGAATTTGCCTGGTGACATTGCCGTGCGTTGGGTGAAAGCTGTGCCGGATGATTTTCACGCGCGTTTCAGCGCGACGGCGCGGCGCTACCGTTATGTCATCTATAACCAGCGCCTGCGCCCGGCGGTGTTAAGCCAGGGCGTGACGCATTTTTATGAACCGCTGGATGCAGAACGTATGCAGCGTGCGGCGCAGTGTCTGATTGGAGAGAATGATTTTACGTCGTTTCGTGCGGTGCAGTGTCAGTCCCGTACGCCGTGGCGTAACGTCATGCACATTAACGTCAGTCGGTATGGCGCGTATGTGGTGGTGGATATCAAAGCCAATGCCTTTGTACATCATATGGTGCGGAATATTGTGGGCAGCCTGATGGAAGTGGGCGCCGGACACCAGCCGGAGAGCTGGATTGCAGAACTGCTTGCAGCGAAGGACAGAACGCTTGCGGCAGCAACGGCGAAAGCGGAAGGGCTGTATCTGGTTTCGGTGGATTATCCGGACCGGTTCGACCTGCCAAAACCGCCAATGGGCCCGCTGTTTTTAGCGGACTAAACAAAGGTGCAATTAGGGCTTAGACAATATGGACGTAATACGTTTTCTGATTGATTTCATCCTGCATATTGATGTTCACCTGGCGGAGCTGGTCGCGCAGTACGGCGTCTGGGTTTACGCCATTCTGTTCCTCATTCTGTTCTGTGAAACCGGCCTTGTGGTTACGCCGTTCCTGCCTGGAGATTCACTGCTGTTCGTGGCGGGCGCGTTATCCGCACTGCCAACGAATGACCTGAATGTCCATCTGATGGTCGTCCTGATGATCATCGCCGCGATTGTTGGTGATGCGGTCAACTACACCATCGGGCGGGTGTTTGGCGAGCGGTTGTTCAGTAATCCGGACTCGAAGATTTTCCGCCGCAGTTATTTAGATAAGACCCATGCGTTCTATGAGCGCCATGGCGGTAAGACCATTATCCTTGCCCGTTTTGTGCCTATTGTGCGTACATTTGCACCGTTTGTGGCGGGAATGGGTCACATGTCCTATCGTCATTTTGCCATGTACAACGTGGTGGGCGCGCTGCTGTGGGTGCTGCTGTTCACCTATGCAGGCTACCTGTTTGGCGATCTGCCGGTGGTTCAGGAAAACCTTAAGTTACTGATTGTAGCGATTATTGTGCTTTCCGTACTGCCTGGCGTCATCGAAATTATCCGTCACAAACGCGCGGCGGCAAAGCAAGCGAAGTAAATGCACGCTGGCGGTTCGACCACTTTTTTATCCAAAGTTTCGGGCTGTTATGTTTTAATGTGCAACATTCATGGTCTGTTGGAGGCAAAAATGGCATTATTCGCCTCTTACAGCAAAACTGGCATACGACCAGGTTCAGGCAGAAAGGTTATCAATGAGCTGGATTGAACGAATTAAAAGCAACATTACCCCAACGCGTAAAGCGAGCATTCCTGAAGGGGTATGGACGAAGTGTGATAGCTGCGGCCAGGTTCTGTATCGCGCAGAGCTGGAACGCAATCTTGAGGTGTGTCCGAAGTGTGACCACCATATGCGTATGTCGGCGCGCAACCGCCTGCATAGCCTGCTGGACGAAGGTTCTCTGGTAGAACTGGGCAGCGAACTGGAGCCAAAAGATGTGCTCAAGTTCCGCGACTCCAAAAAATACAAAGATCGTCTGGCCTCTGCGCAGAAAGAGACCGGCGAGAAAGACGCGCTAATCGTCATGAAGGGCACCCTGCATGAAATGCCGGTGGTTGCCGCTGCGTTTGAGTTCTCCTTTATGGGCGGCTCAATGGGCTCCGTGGTCGGCGCGCGTTTCGTGCGTGCCGTTGAGCAGGCGCTGGAAGACAACTGCCCGCTGATCTGCTTCTCCGCCTCCGGTGGCGCACGTATGCAGGAAGCGCTAATGTCCCTGATGCAGATGGCGAAAACCTCTGCGGCGCTGGCGAAAATGCAGGAGCGCGGTCTGCCGTACATTTCGGTACTGACCGACCCAACCATGGGCGGCGTTTCTGCAAGCTTCGCCATGCTGGGCGACCTGAACATCGCGGAGCCAAAAGCGCTGATCGGCTTTGCCGGTCCTCGCGTTATCGAGCAGACCGTACGTGAGAAACTGCCGCCGGGCTTCCAGCGCAGTGAGTTCCTCATTGAGAAAGGCGCTATCGATATGATCGTCCGCCGTCCGGAAATGCGCCTGAAACTGGCCAGCATTCTGGCGAAGCTGATGAATCTGCCAGCGCCTAACCCGGACGAGCCGCGCGAAGGCGTGGTGGTACCGGATCAGGAACCCGAGGCCTGATAACTGAAAAGGGCAGGGCCGAATGGCGCTGCCCTTTTGCTTTCTAAACCGTTAATGACAACCGGGCATCATGGAAAATAAAAGCATTCCTCAAGCCACGTCGCCCCTGGCCGCGTGGCTTTCTTATCTGGAAAACCTGCACAGTAAAACTATCGACATGGGCCTTGAGCGCGTAAGCCAGGTTGCCGCGCGTCTTGACGTGCTGAAACCCGCGCCTTTCGTGTTTACCGTCGCCGGCACTAACGGTAAAGGCACCACCTGCCGCACGCTGGAATCTGTCCTGATGGCGGCGGGGTACAAAGTTGGCGTTTACAGCTCGCCGCATCTGGTGCGCTATACCGAGCGCGTGCGGGTGCAAAACACCGAGCTGGCGGAATCGGCCCATACGGCGTCGTTTGCCGCTATCGAAGCGGCGCGCGGCGAAACCTCATTAACCTATTTCGAATATGGCACCCTGTCGGCGCTGTGGCTGTTTAAGCAGGCGCAGCTGGACGTGGTGATCCTGGAAGTGGGGCTGGGCGGGCGTCTGGATGCCACCAATATGGTGGATGCGGATGTCGCCGTCGTCACCAGCATCGCGCTGGATCACACCGACTGGCTGGGCCCGGACCGCGAGAGCATTGGCCGTGAGAAGGCCGGTATTTTCCGGGCCAATAAGCCTGCCGTGGTAGGCGAACCGGACATGCCACATACCATCGCTGAGGTAGCGAAAGAGAAGGGCGCTCGTCTGCTGCGTCGCGGCGTGGACTGGCAGTATGAGGTGCAGGACAACGGCTGGCGCTTCAGCGATGCGGAGGGCGTGCTGGAGAGTCTGCCCCTGCCGCAGGTGCCACAGCCTAACGCGGCGACTGCGCTGGCAGCCCTGCGCGCCAGCGGATTAGCGGTAAGCGAGCAGGCAATCCGCGATGGCATTCAGAACGCACTGTTACCAGGACGTTTTCAGATTGTGAGTGAGTCACCGCGTCTGATTCTGGATGTTGCACATAACCCGCATGCGGCGGCGTACCTCGCAGGACGTCTCAAATCGTTACCAAAAACCGGGCGCGTGCTGGCGGTTATCGGTATGCTTCATGATAAAGATATCGGCGGCACGCTGGCCTGCATGGAGAGTGTGGTCGATAGCTGGTATTGTGCTCCTCTGGAAGGGCCGCGCGGCGCGACTGCTGAGCAGTTGATGGAACATCTCGGCAAAGGCGAAATCTACAGCAGTGTGGTTTCGGCCTGGCGTGCCGCGATGGCGGAGGCTAAACCAGAAGATACCGTGCTGGTGTGTGGGTCATTCCACACGGTGGCACATGTCATGGAAGTGATGGACGCGGGGAGAACCGGTGGCGAGTAAGTTTCAGAACCGTTTAACAGGAACCATTGTGCTGGTCGCGCTCGGGGTGATTATTCTCCCGGGATTGCTCGACGGGCAGAAAAAGCATTACCAGGATGAATTTGCGGCCATTCCGCTGGTACCCAAACCGGGCGATCGCGACGAGCCCGATATGTTGCCAGCGGCAACGCAGGCGCTGCCTGCCCAGCCGCCAGAAGGCGCAGCGGAAGAGGTGCGCGCAGGTGATGCAGCCGCGCCGTCGCTCGATCCCTCGCGCCTGGCGACGAACAATAACATCGAGATTGATCCGGTGCCGGTAGAACAGCCTAAGCCTGTTGAGAAGCCGAAACCGGTGGAGAAGCCGCAGCCGAAACCGCAGCGGGATAAAGCGGCCGAGCAACTGGCAGCCGCTTCAGAAACGCCACCGCAGGCAAAACAGGACGCGGCCCCTACCGGCAAAGCCTATGTCGTTCAGCTCGGTGCGTTGAAAAATGCAGATAAGGTCAATGAGATCGTGAGTAAACTGCGCGGCGCGGGATACCGTGTTTATACTTCACCCACCACGCCGGTACAGGGTAAAATTACGCGTATCCTCGTGGGGCCGGATGCGTCGAAAGATAAGCTCAAAGGTTCGCTTGGCGAGCTGAAGCAAATCTCCGGCCTGAGCGGTGTGGTGATGAACTACAGCGCCAACTGATAGAAATTATCCCCTCACCCTGGCCCTCCCCCTAAAGGGGCGAGGGGTCGGTTTACTCCCTCTCCCTTGAGGGAGAGGGCCGAGGTGAGGGGGAGGCAGACGTTCACAGAAACGTCAAAGGTGCGGGGCGTTGAGCATTTTTTCAGCGCCTTTTTTATTTACGCGTGGGAAGGAAATCCCTACGCAAACGTTTTCTTTTTCTGTTAGAATTCGCCCCGAACTGGATGACAGGGCGTTAAATCGTGGGACACATATGGTCTGGATTGATTACGCCATCATTGCGGTGATTGGTTTTTCCTGTCTGGTTAGCCTGATCCGTGGCTTTGTTCGTGAAGCGTTATCGCTGGTAACCTGGGGTTGTGCTTTCTTTGTTGCCAGTCATTACTACACTTACCTGTCTGTCTGGTTCACGGGCTTTGAAGATGAACTGGTCCGAAACGGAATCGCCATCGCGGTGCTGTTTATCGCGACGCTGATTGTCGGCGCTATCGTCAATTACGTGATAGGTCAGCTGGTCGAGAAAACCGGTCTGTCAGGAACGGACAGGGTGCTCGGCATCTGTTTCGGCGCGTTGCGAGGCGTGCTCATTGTGGCCGCGATCCTGTTCTTCCTGGATACCTTTACCGGGTTCTCCAAAAGTGAAGACTGGCAAAAATCGCAGCTCATTCCGGAGTTCAGCTTCATCATCAGATGGTTCTTTGACTATCTGCAAAGCTCGTCGAGTTTCTTGCCCAGGGCATAAACCCTGAGATGTGGCTTAACGAGGAAAAGACGAATGTGCGGTATTGTCGGTATCGCCGGTTTCATGCCGGTAAACCAGTCGATTTATGACGCGTTAACGGTGCTTCAGCACCGTGGGCAGGATGCTGCGGGTATCATCACCATTGATGCAAACAACTGCTTCCGTTTACGCAAGGCGAACGGCCTGGTAAACGATGTATTTGAAGCCCGCCATATGCAGCGTCTGCAAGGTAATATGGGGATCGGTCACGTTCGTTATCCTACTGCTGGCAGTTCCAGCGCCTCTGAGGCTCAGCCTTTTTACGTTAACTCCCCGTATGGCATCACGCTTGCCCACAATGGCAATCTGACCAATGCCCACGAGCTGCGTAAAAAGCTGTTTGAAGAGAAACGTCGCCACATTAACACCACCTCTGATTCTGAAATCCTGCTCAATATCTTTGCCAGCGAGCTGGATAACTTCCGCCATTATCCGCTGGAAGCAGACAACATTTTTGCTGCCGTTGCCGCGACTAATCGCCAGATCCGTGGCGCGTATGCTTGCGTGGCGATGATCATCGGTCATGGCATGGTAGCCTTCCGCGATCCAAACGGCATTCGCCCGCTGGTGCTCGGCAAACGTGATCTCGGCGATGGCCGTTCCGAGTACATGGTTGCCTCCGAAAGCGTGGCGCTGGATACTCTGGGCTTCGAATTCCTGCGTGATGTCGCGCCAGGCGAAGCGGTCTACATCACTGAGAAGGGCCAGCTGTTTACCCGTCAGTGCGCCGACAATCCGGTGAGCAACCCGTGCCTGTTCGAATACGTTTACTTCGCGCGTCCGGACTCGTTCATCGACAAGATTTCCGTTTACAGCGCGCGCGTCAATATGGGGACGAAGCTGGGCGAGAAGATTGCCCGCGAGTGGGACGATCTCGACATCGACGTCGTCATCCCAATCCCTGAAACCTCCTGTGATATCGCGCTGGAGATTGCCCGTATTCTGGACAAGCCGTACCGTCAGGGCTTCGTGAAAAACCGCTACGTGGGCCGCACCTTTATCATGCCGGGCCAGCAGCTGCGTCGTAAGTCAGTACGTCGTAAGCTGAACGCTAACCGCGCCGAGTTCCGCGACAAGAACGTGCTGCTGGTGGACGACTCCATTGTGCGCGGCACGACGTCTGAGCAGATCATCGAGATGGCGCGTGAGGCCGGGGCGAAGAAAGTGTATCTTGCCTCCGCAGCGCCGGAAATTCGCTTCCCGAACGTGTATGGCATTGATATGCCAACCGCTAACGAGCTGATTGCTCACGGTCGTGAAGTAGACGAAATCCGGCAGATCATCGGTGCCGACGGTCTGATTTTCCAGGATCTGAACGATCTGATCGACGCGGTGCGCGCCGAGAACCCGGATATTCAGCAGTTCGAATGCTCAGTATTCAATGGGATCTACGTGACGAAAGACGTTGACCAGCAGTATCTCGACTATCTGGATTCTCTGCGTAACGACGATGCGAAAGCCGTCCAGCTGCAAAACGATCTCGAAAGCTTAGAGATGCACAACGAAGGTTGATGCGTATGCAGGTGAGGGCGCTCGCCCTCACTTGCAACTCCCAGTAAAATCCTGCACAGTCTGCCCTGAAATCAGCAAGGGCGAAAATCATGAAACGACTCATTGTAGGGATCAGCGGTGCCAGCGGCGCGATTTATGGCGTCCGTCTGTTACAGGTGCTGCGTGACGTTGCAGGCGTAGAAACCCATCTGGTGATGAGCCAGGCGGCGCGTCAGACCCTCTCTCTTGAAACCGATCTCTCTCTGCGCGACGTTCAGGCCCTGTCTGACGTTGTCCACGATGCCCGCGATATCGCCGCCAGCATCTCTTCGGGCTCGTTTAAAACGGCCGGCATGGTTATTTTGCCCTGTTCGATTAAAACCCTTTCCGGCATTGTAAACAGCTATACCGACACGCTGGTGACGCGTGCAGCGGATGTGGTGCTGAAAGAGCGTCGTCCTCTGGTGCTCTGCGTGCGGGAAACGCCGCTGCACCTGGGACATCTGCGTTTAATGACGCAGGCAGCCGAACTGGGGGCCGTGATTATGCCGCCGGTCCCCGCGTTCTATCATCGTCCGCAAACGCTGGATGATGTCATCAACCAGACCGTTAACCGCGTGCTGGATCAGTTCGATATCGACCTGCCGGAAGATCTCTTTACCCGCTGGCAGGGGGCGTGAAGCTGTGCACAAACAAGGTGCATGAAAAGACAATTTGCCCTGTTTCAGGGCAAAACTGCAACCGCGATCATATCCTCGACATTTAATTCGCTTTTTCCTTTTTTCTCTTTCCGGTTCGTTCGGCAGACCTGCTATCTTTCACCATTAAGGCAGTATCGCAACGTTTTATTAACATATTTAACGTCGTAGTTTTATCCCGACGACAATGTGGCATAAGACCTGCAAGAGCAGCCTGCAACACAACACACAACATAAACCATAATAAAATCACGGTTCTTGAGGGTAAATGTATGAAGAAGACGGTTCTGGCTCTGTCTTTGCTCGTGGGCTTGAGTGCGGCAGCAAGTAGCTATGCAGCGCTTCCACAGACAGTTCGTATCGGTACAGACGCAACCTACGCGCCATTCTCCTCCAAGGATGCGAAAGGCGACTTCGTGGGGTTTGATATCGATCTGGGAAATGAGATGTGCAAACGCATGGAAGTGAAATGCACATGGGTGGGCAGTGACTTTGACGCGCTTATCCCGTCGCTGAAAGCCAAGAAAATTGATGCCATTATCTCTTCTCTCTCCATCACGGAAAAACGTCAGCAGGAGATTGCCTTCTCTGAGAAGCTCTACGCTGCCGACTCACGTCTGATTGCCGCGAAAGGCTCGCCAATCCAGCCGACCATCGACTCGCTGAAAGGCAAACATGTTGGCGTGCTTCAGGGCTCGACCCAGGAAGGTTTCGCCAATGCAAACTGGCGCGAGAAGGGCGTCGATGTGGTGGCTTACCAGAACCAGGATCTGATCTACTCTGACCTGGCGGCAGGCCGTCTGGATGCCGCGTTTCAGGATGAAGTCGCCGCGAGCGAAGGCTTCCTGAAACAGCCTGCGGGTAAAGAGTACGCCTTTGCCGGCCCGTCGGTAAAAGACAAAAAATACTTTGGCGACGGTACCGGTATTGGCCTGCGTAAGGATGATACCGAGCTGAAAGCCGCCTTCGACAAAGCGTTTAATGAGCTGCGTAAAGACGGTACCTACGACAAACTGGCGAAGAAATACTTCGATTTCAACGTCTACGGTGATTAATGCCTGAATGAGATGCACTGAAGTGGTGCATCTCTGTGGGGTTGTGTTCCAGTATGGTGCAACGCATGCACCATGCTGGATCGCTGTGTGCATAGTTAAGCATTTATAATGCAAAAATTCCCGTACAAAGGCATTAATCTTTGCCTGAATGAGGGGATTAATGGCACATTAACAACACCCCGTCGTCGTAAAAATCTCGTATTAAGACAGTTTGTTGAGGACAGATATGAAAAAACTGGTGTTGTCACTTTCTCTGGTACTGGCTTTTTCCAGCGCCACCGCGGCATTCGCAGCAATTCCGCAGAAAATTCGTATTGGAACTGACCCAACCTATGCACCTTTCGAATCGAAGAATGCGAAGGGGGAACTGGTCGGTTTTGACATCGATCTGGCTAACGAGCTGTGCAAACGCATTAAAGCGCAATGTACCTACGTTGAAAACCCGCTGGATGCGCTGATCCCGTCTCTGAAAGCGAAGAAAATTGACGTGATCATGTCCTCCCTGTCCATCACTGAAAAACGTCAGCAGGAGATTGCCTTCACGGACAAACTCTACGCGGCGGACTCACGTCTGGTGGTGGCGAAATCCTCTGACATTCAGCCAACCCTTGAATCTCTGAAAGGCAAACGCGTGGGCGTGTTGCAGGGTACTACGCAGGAAACCTACGGCAACGAGCACTGGGCGCCAAAGTGGATTGAAATTGTCTCTTACCAGGGCCAGGAAAACATCTACGCAGACCTGACGGCAGGCCGCATTGATGCAGCATTCCAGGATGAAGTGGCGGCAAGCGAAGGTTTCCTGAAACAGCCTGTGGGTAAAGATTACAAGTTCGGCGGTCCGTCCATTAAGGACGAAAAACTCTTTGGCGTTGGCACCGGTATGGGCCTGCGTAAAGAAGACAACGAACTGCGTGAAGCCCTGAACAAAGCGTTCGCCGAGATGCGCGCGGACGGCACCTATGACAAGCTGGCGAAAAAGTACTTCGATTTTAATGTTTACGGCGGCTAATCGCCCCGTCTGATAACGTGCGGCCCCTCCCGTTCCGGGAGGGGAAAAGACACGGTTCCACCACTCACGAGACGACAGGGCACGCGGTATGCTGTACGGATTTTCTGGCGTTATTTTACAGGGCGCGCTTGTCACCCTTGAGCTGGCTATCAGCTCCGTGGTGCTGGCGGTGCTGATAGGCCTGGCGGGCGCGGGGGCTAAATTATCCGCCAACAGACCGCTGGCGCTGATATTTGAAGGCTATACCACGCTGATTCGCGGCGTGCCTGACCTGGTGCTGATGCTGCTGATCTTTTACGGCCTGCAAATCGCACTTAACGGCGTGACGGATGCCATCGGCATGGAACAGATCGATATCGACCCGATGGTGGCCGGTATTATTACCCTTGGTTTTATCTACGGTGCCTATTTCACTGAGACTTTCCGCGGCGCTTACATGGCCGTGCCGAAAGGGCATATTGAAGCGGCGACCGCCTACGGTTTTACCTCCTCACAAACGTTTCGCCGGATCATGTTCCCGGCCATGATGCGCTACGCGCTGCCGGGCATCGGGAACAACTGGCAGGTTATTCTCAAGGCAACGGCGCTGGTCTCCCTGCTGGGTCTGGAAGATGTGGTGAAGGCCACGCAGCTGGCAGGTAAAAGCACCTGGGAACCGTTCTATTTTGCGGTGGTTTGCGGCGTAATCTATCTGGTCTTTACGACCGTCTCCAATGGTGTGCTGCTTCTGCTCGAACGTCGCTACTCCGTGGGTGTGAAGAGGGCTGACCTGTGATTGAGATTATTCAGGAGTACTGGAAATCCCTGCTTTGGACAGATGGCTACCGCTTTACTGGCGTGGCGATCACGCTGTGGCTGCTGATCTCCTCGGTGGTAATGGGCGGCATTCTGGCGGTGTTTCTCGCCATTGGCCGCGTGTCGAACAATAAATTTATTCAGTTCCCTATCTGGCTGTTCACCTACGTGTTTCGCGGTACGCCGCTGTACGTACAGCTGCTGGTGTTCTATTCCGGGATGTACACGCTGGAGATCGTGAAAGGCACCGAGATGCTGAACGCGTTCTTCCGCAGCGGTCTGAACTGTACGGTGCTGGCACTGACCCTCAATACCTGCGCCTATACCACCGAGATCTTCGCCGGGGCCATCCGTTCTGTGCCGCACGGTGAGATCGAGGCGGCGCGCGCGTACGGCTTCTCGTCCGTGAAGCTCTACCGCTGTATTATTCTGCCTTCGGCGCTGCGTATTGCGCTGCCGGCGTACAGCAACGAAGTGATTTTAATGCTGCATTCGACGGCACTGGCGTTTACCGCCACGGTACCGGATCTGTTAAAGATTGCCCGCGATATTAACTCTGCCACCTACCAGCCGTTTACGGCGTTTGGCATTGCAGCAGTGCTCTATTTGATCATTTCTTACGTCCTGATCAGCCTGTTCCGTAAGGCTGAAAAACGCTGGTTGCAGCATATAAAACCGTCGACGCACTGAGAATTTATGATGGCTGAGAACAAATTAAACGTAATTGATTTGCACAAGCGCTACGGCGAACATGAAGTGCTGAAAGGGGTGTCGCTGGAGGCTAACGCGGGCGACGTGATCAGTATTATCGGCTCATCAGGTTCGGGTAAAAGTACCTTCCTGCGCTGCATCAACTTCCTCGAAAAGCCGAGCGAAGGGTCGATTGTGGTGAGCGGACAGAACATCAACATGGTCCGTGATAAAGACGGCCAGCTTAAAGTGGCGGATAAAAATCAGCTACGCCTGCTGCGTACGCGTCTGACAATGGTGTTTCAGCACTTCAATCTCTGGAGCCACATGACGGTGCTGGAGAACGTGATGGAAGCGCCGGTTCAGGTGCTCGGCTTAAGCAAGCAGGAAGCCCGCGAGCGTGCGGTCAAATACCTGGCGAAAGTGGGTATCGACGAGCGGCAGCAGATCAAATATCCGGTGCACCTGTCAGGGGGGCAGCAGCAGCGTGTTTCTATCGCCCGTGCGCTGGCGATGGAGCCGGAAGTGTTGCTGTTTGACGAACCGACTTCCGCGCTGGATCCTGAACTCGTTGGCGAAGTGCTGCGCATCATGCAGAAGCTGGCGGAAGAGGGCAAAACAATGGTGGTGGTGACGCACGAGATGGGCTTCGCCCGTAACGTTTCTAACCACGTTATCTTCCTGCATCAGGGCAAGATTGAAGAGCAGGGTCATCCGGACGAGGTGCTGGCGAACCCGCAAAGCCCGCGTTTGCAGCAGTTCCTGAAAGGCTCGTTGAAGTAGGTTTGGCCTTTCTCCCTCTCCCTGTGGGAGAGGGCCGGGGTGAGGGCATCAGGCCGCAGAGCCGCCCAATTGCCCGGTGGCGCTTCGATTACCGGGCCTACAAAAACCGTAGGCCGGGCAAACGCAGTGCCGCCCGGCATTCAACACTCGAGCCGATACACCCAGTCGTCATACCGTACGCCGTTAATCTCGTACGCCTTCTCCAGCACCTGCGTGCGCACAAAACCCGCTTTCTCAAGGACCCGCACCGACCCGACGTTATCCGCCAGCACGTACGCGTTTATCGCCTTCACGCCCGTCTGGTTAAATGCATACTCACACACCGCGCGCAGCGCTTCGCTGGCAATGCCTTTTCCCTGCGCGGCAGGCACAACCGTGTAGCCAATATCCGCCTCTTCACGGTTCGCCGCACTGATTTGCAGGCCGATATCCCCGAGCGGCTTAACGTCGTTATGCAGACGGATTACAAAGACATGCTCCGCCATCAGGCGTGCGGCAAATACGCGGCGCGTCTCTTTTTCCGGTGTAATAGCGGCCATATAGCGCATGATGGCGGGGTCTTCGCGCAGAGAGCGGAAGAATGCCCAGTCAGAAGGTTCGAAAGGGGTGAGGTTAAGCCGGGTTGTGGTGATGGTTGCCATAGTTACGCCATATCATCCAGACATGGCGTATAACTCTAACATATTCACTGCACCACATCCCCCAGCGCCTCTTCCAGGTCATACCAGCGGAACGTAAACCCGGCCGCTTCCAGCCGTTTTGGCAGCGCGCGCTGCCCGCCCAGTACCAGCACCGAAGACTCACCCATCAGCAGACGAATCGCCGTCGCAGGCACGCGCAGCACCGCCGGGCGATGCAGGGCATGACCCAGGGCATGAGCAAATTGCTCATTACGTACCGGATACGGAGAGACCATGTTAAACGGCCCACGCAGGTCGTTATCCAGCAGCCAGAGAATACCGTTGACCATATCGTCGATATGGATCCACGCCAGATACTGACGACCGTTTCCGATGGGCCCGCCAAGCCCCATTTTAAACGGCGGCAACATTTTACCGAGAATACCGCCTTTCGGAGCAAGCACCACGCCGGTGCGCAGCAGGCAGACGCGGGTGTTATCGCTCTGCGCCCCGCAGGCGATACGCTCCCATTGGGCGCAGAGTTTATGGGTAAACTCGTTGTGCGGCGGCTCTTCTTCGGTCACCACCACTTCACCAAGATCGCCATAGTAGCCTGTAGCAGAGCCTGAAATCAGCACCGAGGGCGGCGTCTCGCTGTTGCGAATCAGCTCAACCAGCCTTTCGGTCATATTCCAGCGACTGCTGCATAAACGCTGTTTTTGCTCTTCGGTCCAGCGTTTATCGGCGATTGGTTCGCCTGCAAGGTTGATGACGGCGTCAAAGCCGTTCAGATCCTGCATTTCCGCCAGGCCTTTCCAGATCTCAACGCCGGTGCCCAGCACCTGGCGCGCTTTCTCCGGGCTGCGCGTGACCACGGTAATGTCGTGATGCAAAGCCTGCAAACGTGGAATGAGATGGCGACCAATCAGGCCCGTACCGCCGGTGAGCAGGATCTTCATACAACCTCCAGGTTTACGCCTGGCGCTGCCAGCTTAACGTCATGGAGACGGAGTCGGCGTAGCGCAGGGCGTGAAGTTTATCGATCTCCACTTCAGCATAAGTGACCCAGTGGTGTTCGCGTGCGATGTCGAGCACATCCTGAGTTAATTTTTCCAGTAGCGCAAAACGGTTGTTCTCTACGTACTGGATGATGCTTTTGGTGATCGTGCGATAGTTCAACGCGTCATTGATGTCTTCACTGGCGCGCGCCTTGTCTGCCGGGTAGTGGATCACCACATTCACCACGATATCCTGGCGATTCGCGATCTCCTCCTCTTTGATACCAATGAACGTGCGTAAGCGTAAGTTTTTTATACGAATAATAGCGTCATGCTGGGACATTGCAGGTCTTCTCCGTGTCAGTATTTTCACCTCATCATACATGAGGAGAACACCTGCACCCAACGGGGCGCAGGATCAAATCTGATGGATTTTTTGTATGGCGCGTTCGGTGGCCGGGCGGGTCCGGATGCGCTCAAACCAGTTGTTCACCGCCGGATAAGTGGCCAGGTCGATCCGGTGGCGTTCATGGGTGTTGACCCACGGCCAGCAGGCGATATCTGCGATGCTGTAATGCTCACCTCCCAGCCACGGTGATTTTTCCAGCCGACGGTTCAGTACCCCGTACAGGCGCTGGGTTTCGACCTGATATCGCTCAATGGCGTAAGGGATCGTCTGCGGCGCATAGGCCGTAAAGTGGTGATTCTGCCCCAGCATCGGCCCGAGGCCGCTCGACTGCCAGAATAACCATTGCAGCGTGTGATGACGCTCGCGCAACTCACCGCTCAGGAGCTTGCCGGTTTTCTCTGCCAGATAGAGCAAAATCTCTCCGGACTCAAACAGGCTTAACGGTTTGCCGCCGTCAGAGGGCAGGTTATCAATGATGGCCGGAATTTTATTGTTGGGCGAGATGGCCAGAAAAACGGGGCGGAACTGGTCGCCTTTACTGATATCCACGCGAATGATCCGGTAGTCCACTTCGGCTTCTTCAAGAAAGAGTGTGATCTTATGGCCATTAGGGGTGGGGGCATAATAGAGATCTATCATTCTCAACTCCTGTCAGTGCGAATAGTGTTGCCATGAAAAATCAGTATAGGTGCTTGTTGTAAATCGTGAGTTTTCATCAAGTGACAGCGAGGCAAAGAGATTATATGTTGAGTGAAAACCGATCAGCCGAAGAGGATGTTATGAGCCAGCCTGTAATAACGTTGTGGTCCGATGCGAACTTTTTTTCTCCTTATGTCATGAGCGTTTATGTGGCGCTGGCAGAAAAGGGGCTTACTTTTACTCTGAAAACCGTTGACCTGGACAGCGGCGAACACCTGAAGCCTCAGTGGCAGGGCTACGCGCTCACTCGCCGAGTCCCTGTGCTGGAGATCGACGGTTTTGAGTTGAGTGAATCTTCGGCGATTGACGAGTACCTTGAGGACCGCTTTGCCCCGCCTGAGTGGGAACGCATCTATCCTCACGATCTGCAAAAGCGCGCCCGTGCCCGCCAGATCCAGGCGTGGCTGCGTAGCGACCTGGTGCCGATTCGCACAGAACGCTCCACGGACGTGGTGTTCGCTGGCGTCAAAAAGCCCGCCCTCAGTGAGGAAGGCTTATCCAGCGCCCGGAAGCTGATTGAAACTGCGTCATCGCTGCTGGCGCAGGGTAACCCCAACCTGTTTGGCGAGTGGTGTATTGCCGACACCGATCTGGCGCTGATGCTCAATCGCCTGATCCTCAACGGGGATGACGTCCCACAACTGCTGGTGGATTACGCCACATTCCAGTGGCAACGCGCGTCGGTACAGCGCTATCTGGCACTCTCTGCTAAGCGCGCGGGCTGATAAGACGGGACGCTTGAGGTATGATAGGGGCAGTCTGTATTCCCGAGGAGTAACTGATGAAACTGATGTTTGCGTCGGATATTCATGGATCGCTGCCCGCGACCGAACGCGTGCTTTCTCTGTTCGCCCAAAGCGGGGCGCAGTGGCTGGTGATCCTGGGCGATGTGCTAAACCACGGCCCACGCAATGCGTTGCCGGAAGGCTATGCTCCCGCGCAGGTGGCGGAAAAACTTAATCATTTTGCCTCGCGCATTATCGCCGTTCGCGGCAACTGTGACAGTGAAGTTGACCAGATGCTGCTGCATTTTCCCATCACCGCTCCCTGGCAACAGGTGTTGATGGAAAACAGCCGTTTGTTCCTGACCCACGGGCACCTGTTCGGCCCGGATAACCTGCCGTCACTCGCCGCTGGCGATGTCCTGGTTTATGGTCATACTCATATTCCGGTGGCGGAAAAGCGCGGGGCGTTTTATCACTTTAACCCCGGGTCTGTCAGCATTCCTAAAGGCGGCAACCCGGCAAGCTACGGCATGTATGAAGACGGGACATTAAGCGTTATCGCACTTAATGATCAGCAAGTTATTGCGCAGATAGCGATTAATCCGTAAGTTACACCACAACTGCAAACGCGCCGAAAGAGCGCTTAGACGAGAAGGTTTCCCGATGGTGGAGCAGAATCATTTGGCAAGTACTGAATGGGTTGACATTGTCAGCGAAGAAAATGAAGTGATCGCGCAGGCCAGCCGCGAACAAATGCGTGCGGAGCGTCTGCGTCACCGCGCGACGTACATCGTTGTTCATGACGGCATGGGCAAGATTCTGGTCCAGCGTCGCACCGACACCAAAGATTTTCTTCCTGGTATGCTGGATGCCACAGCGGGTGGCGTCGTGCAGGCCGATGAAGTGCTGCTGGATTCCGCGCGTCGTGAAGCGGAAGAAGAGTTAGGTATCGCTGGTGTGCCGTTTGCCGAGCACGGGCAGTTTTATTTCGAAGATGAGCATTGTCGCGTCTGGGGCGGGCTGTTTAGCTGCGTTTCCCATGGGCCTTTCGCCTTGCAGGAAGAGGAAGTGAGCGAAGTCAGCTGGATGACGCCGGAAGAGATCACCGCGCGTTGCGACGAATTCACGCCGGATTCCCTTAAAGCACTGGCGCTGTGGATGACCCGCAACGCCAAAAACGAATCCGCTAAACCGGAAAATAAGGCGGAAAAAGAGGAAGAGGCTGAGTAAGCCTTAACAGCTTTCCCGCAGACACAGGCTGGACGCGATGGGTTTATGGTCGCGCCAGTCTCCGTCATTAAGACGTTCCAGTAACGCTTTCCCGGCTTCAATCCCAATCTTGCGATGCGGTACTGCCATCGTCGTCAGCGGCGGCTGACAGACGCGACTGACGTCGCTGTCGCCAAAACCTACGACCGCTAAATCGTCCGGCACCTTGATGCGCCGACGCTGGCACTCATACAGCGCGCCGCAGGCCAGTTCATCTGACACGCACACCAGCGCATCCAGCTCCGGCCACGCCAGCAGGAACTCTGGCAATTGTGCCGCGCCGGTGGAGAAGTTCGGCGGCATGGCGGCATTAATCACTCTGTTCGGCGCCAGGTGGTGGCGCAGCATCGCCTTGTACCAGCCCTGCAAATGCTGCTGAAAAATCCACTGTTCCTGGTTAGCGCACAGCAGGCCGATATTCTGGTAGCCGCGCTGAATCACCATCTCGGTAAGTTCATACATGGCGGCGACGTTATCAATCCCGATATTCATATCAATCGGATCGGCACGCATTGCACCCATTTCCATCACCGGGATAGAGGCGTTTTTTAGCCAGTGTCGCACGGTATCAGAGTGCTCGACGCTGAGCAGTATCGCCGCGGCGATGTTCGAGGCCAACAGCGTTTCAAGCAGTTTCTCTTCCTGTTCAAGACGATGCTGAGATTCCGCCAGCATGATCTGATATCCGGCTGGCTGGAGCACCTGCTGTAGCCCGGCGAACATCTCGGAACAGCCAGCTTCGGAAAGATTGGGTACAACCATCGCAATCGTCCATGACGATGCCGATGCCAGTGCGCTGGCGGCAAGATTGGGCATGTATCCCAGCTCCTGCACCGCGGCTTCAATTTTTTCACGCAGTTTATCGGAAACCTGTTCGGGCGTGCGGAGGGCACGGGAAACAGTCATCGTGCCTACGCCGGCAAGCTGCGCGACATCCGCGAGCGTTACTTTTCCGGTACTGCGCCGTTTTCGGGTTAAAGACATACCTCTTCCTGCTGACAGGACGCGATTCAGTTTCATCCTTCATTTTACGTGACAGGCAGTATACGCCTTAAATCCCTTTTTTTGCTGTGATTTCGCACCATGATAGTAATTTGATAGCGCTATCACAGTTCTGCATGTTAGTTGTTGGTAGCGCTATCTTTGTGATCGCGATCGCAGTCATTAATTGATGGGTTGAATAGAGTTTGCCCATGTCTGGTCTTTAGCGGGAGTGAAAAATGCTCAAAAAGTGGATATATGATACAACCATCATCCTACAGGATAGCGTTGAAAGCTGGCCCCAGGCGCTGGAACTGTGCGCGAAACCGCTGCTGGATTTGCAGGTCATTGCGCCGGAATATGTCACGGCTATCATCGAGCAGCATCACACGTTAGGTCCCTACTATGTGCTGGCTCCAGGGCTGGCAATGCCCCATGCGCGACCGGAAGAAGGGGCGAAAGGACTTGGCCTGTCATTATTAAAACTGAAACAGGGTGTCTCTTTTGGTGCCGGTGAGTTTGACCCCGTCGATGTGATTGTGATGCTGGCGGCGCCGGACAAGCATAGCCATATCGAAATGATCTCAGCCTTAGCGGAATTATTTTCCAGCGACGAAGATATGGCTGAATTACATCGGGCGAATACGCTGGAGGAGATAAAAACCATCATCGATCGCTTCTGATTTAATTATTTAATCCGATTCATCTCAACATTACGCATCAGCGTGATGGGGCGTACTCTACTCAAAAAAGGGGATAACAATGAAAATCATGGCTATTTGCGGCTCCGGCCTGGGCAGCAGTTTTATGGTCGAAATGAATATTAAAAAGGTGCTCAAAAAACTGGAAATTGAGGCCGAGGTTGAACACTCCGATCTCTCCTCGGCTACGCCGGGCGCGGCGGACCTGTTTGTAATGGCGAAAGACATTGCCGCAAGCGCCAGCGTGCCGGAAAGCCAGCTGGTGGTGATCAACAATATCATCGATATTAACGAACTCGAAGCGCAGTTGCGCGCCTGGTTCGAAAGACAATAATCCTGATAAGGCGAGGTGGATATGTTTATCCTTGAAACGCTGAACTTCGTTGTTGATATTTTAAAAGTCCCTTCAGTGCTGGTCGGTTTAATTGCCCTGATTGGTCTTGTGGCGCAGAAAAAAGCCTTTTCGGATGTGGTAAAAGGCACAATTAAAACCATTCTCGGCTTTATTGTACTGGGCGGCGGCGCAACCGTGCTGGTGGGCTCATTAAATCCGCTCGGCGGTATGTTTGAGCACGCCTTTAATATTCAGGGCATTATTCCCAACAATGAAGCTATTGTGTCGATTGCCCTGGAAAAATATGGCGCTTCCACCGCGCTCATTATGGCCTTCGGGATGGTGGCGAATATTATTGTTGCGCGCTTTACCCGCCTGAAATACATCTTCCTCACCGGGCATCACACCTTCTACATGGCATGCATGATTGGCGTGATCCTGACGGTTGCAGGCTTCGAGGGGGTCGGGCTGGTCTTTACCGGCTCGTTGATCCTCGGCCTGATTATGGCCTTCTTCCCGGCGATTGCGCAGCGCTATATGAAGCGTATTACCGGCAACGATGAGATCGCCTTCGGTCATTTCGGCACGCTGGGCTACGTGCTGTCCGGCTGGATTGGCAGCAAGGTCGGTAAAGGTTCGCGCTCCACCGAAGAGATGAACCTGCCGAAGAACCTTAGCTTCCTGCGTGACAGTTCAATCTCCATCTCCCTGACCATGATGATTATCTACCTGATCATGGCGGTGAGCGCCGGACGTGAGTACGTGGAGGCCACCTTCAGCGGCGGCCAAAACTACCTGGTGTACGCCATCATTATGGCCATCACCTTCGCGGCAGGCGTGTTCATCATCTTGCAGGGCGTGCGCCTGATTCTGGCGGAAATCGTCCCGGCCTTTACTGGCTTCTCGGAAAAACTGGTGCCCAATGCGCGGCCTGCGCTGGACTGCCCGGTAGTCTACCCGTATGCGCCAAACGCGGTGCTGATTGGCTTCCTGTTTAGTTTCCTCGGCGGGATTGTGGGCTTGTTCATCTGCGGTCAGTTTAGCTGGGTGCTGATCCTGCCGGGCGTCGTGCCGCATTTCTTCACCGGTGCAACGGCGGGCGTGTTTGGTAACGCCACTGGTGGACGCCGCGGGGCAATGATTGGCGCCTTTGCTAATGGCCTGCTGATCACCTTCCTCCCGGTCCTGCTGCTGCCTGTTCTGGGCGCAATTGGCTTTGCGAATACGACCTTCTCGGACGCTGATTTTGGTGCGGTCGGGATTGTGCTGGGCAACCTGGCGCGCTTCCTGTCGCCGTTTGCCATCACCGGACTGGTTGTTGTGTTGTTCGCGCTGCTGGTGGCCTACAACGTCTTCGCTAAAAACAAACCTGCCAGCGGTAACGCGCAGGAAAACCCCGGAGCCAAATCATGAATGAGAATGAAATAACCGAACTGGCGCGTCAGATTCGCCTTGAGACGCTGAAATCCCTTACGCAGCTGGGTTTTGGGCACTACGGCGGCAGCATGTCAGTCGTTGAAACGCTGGCGGTGCTGTACGGCGCGGTGATGAAAATTGACCCGGCCGATCCGGACTGGCCAGAGCGCGATTACTTTGTGCTGTCGAAAGGCCATGCGGGCCCGGCGCTGTACAGCACGCTGGCGATTAAGGGCTACTTCCCGATTGAAGAGCTGAGCACGCTGAACCAGAACGGGACGCGTCTGCCAAGTCACCCGGATCGCCTGAAAACACGCGGCGTGGATGCCACCACCGGATCACTGGGGCAGGGGATCTCCATCGCTGGCGGCATGGCGCTGTCGCACAAGCTGGCAGGAAGGCCAAACCGGGTGTTCTGCATCGTCGGTGACGGGGAGCTGAACGAAGGACAGTGCTGGGAAGCCTTCCAGTTTATTGCTCACCATCGACTGAACAACCTGACGGTATTCGTGGACTGGAACAAACAGCAGCTCGACGGCGAGCTGGACGAAATCATCAGCGCCTTCGACCTGGAAGGCAAATTCCGCGCCTTTGGTTTTGACGTGGTAACGGTGAAAGGGGATGACATTCCGGCGCTGCTGGAGGTGACCGCGCCGATCGCTGCGGCCGATGCGCGTCCGCGGGTGGTGATCCTCGACAGCATCAAAGGGCAGGGGGTGCCATACCTGGAACAGCTCAGCAACTCGCATCACCTGCGATTAACTGAGGAGAGCAAAGCGGCGCTCAACGAGACGATTCGCCAACTGGAGGCTTCACATGATTAAGGTTGCACCGACAGGACAGAAAGATGCCGTTGAGATGCGTAAGGTCTACGCGGGTTTTGTGGCAAAACAGATTGAGGCCGGGAGCGAGATTATTGCGCTCGAAGCGGATCTGATGAGTTCGATGGCGATGGACGGCGTAGCGCGTGATTATCCACAGCACGTCATCAACTGCGGCATTATGGAGGCTAACGTGATTGGGACGGCCGCCGGGCTGTCGCTCACCGGACGTAAGCCGTTCGTCCATACCTTTACCGCCTTTGCCAGCCGTCGCTGCTTCGACCAGCTGTTTATGTCCCTGGACTACCAGCGCAATAACGTGAAGGTGATTGCCTCGGATGCGGGCGTGACGGCCTGCCACAACGGCGGGACGCATATGTCGTTCGAGGACATGGGCATCGTGCGCGGTCTGGCGCATTCAGTGGTGCTGGAGGTGACCGATGCGGTGATGTTCGAAGATGTGCTGCGTCAGCTTATCGACCTGGAAGGCTTCTACTGGGTGAGGACCATCCGTAAACAGGCCCCGAGCGTGTATGCCCCGGGGTCAACCTTCACCATCGGCAAGGGCAACGTGCTGCGCGAGGGAACCGATATTACCTTGATTGCTAACGGCATTATGGTGGCGGAAGCGCTGGAGGCGGCGCGCCAGCTGGAGCAGGAGGGGGTAAGCGCAGCGGTCATCGACATGTTTACCCTGAAGCCTATCGATCGGATGCTGGTGAAAAACTATGCCGAGAAAACCGGGCGTATTGTGACCTGCGAAAACCACAGCATTCACAACGGGCTGGGGTCGGCGGTGGCGGAAGTGCTGGTGGAAACCTGTCCGGTGCCCCTGCGTCGGGTGGGGGTGAAGGAACGATATGGTCAGGTGGGCACGCAGGACTTCTTGCAAAAGGAGTATGGCCTGACGGCACATGACATTGTGTCGGCGGCGCGGGAGCTGTTGTAATAAAAAAAGGCGACCGTGTGGTCGCCTTTTTGTTGCCCGGTGGCGCTGGCGCTTACCGGGCCTACGGTCCTGTAGGCCGGATAAGCGAAGCGCCATCCGGCAAAACATTACTGCTGCTGCGAAGACTGGATCGCCGTCAGCGCGATGGTGTAGACGATATCGTCTACCAGCGCACCACGGGACAGGTCGTTCACAGGTTTGCGCATGCCTTGCAGCATTGGCCCGATGGAGATCAGGTCTGCTGAACGCTGTACCGCTTTATAGGTGGTGTTACCGGTGTTCAGATCCGGGAAGATGAACACGGTAGCGCGACCTGCAACCGGCGAGTTCGGCGCTTTGGATTTCGCCACGTCAGCCATTACCGCGGCATCGTACTGGAGCGGGCCGTCGATCATCAGATCCGGACGTTTTTCCTGCGCAATGCGGGTCGCTTCACGGACTTTCTCTACGTCACTACCTGCACCAGAGGTACCGGTGGAGTAGGAGAGCATCGCGACGCGCGGTTCGATACCGAAGGCAATCGCGGAGTCCGCAGACTGGATAGCGATTTCTGCCAGCTGCTCTGCGGTTGGATCCGGGTTGATCGCGCAGTCGCCGTAAACATAAACCTGTTCAGGCAGCAGCATGAAGAACACGGAGGAGACCAGAGAGCTGCCCGGTGCGGTTTTGATCAACTGCAACGGTGGACGGATGGTGTTCGCGGTGGTGTGAACCGCACCGGAAACCAGACCGTCAACTTCGTCCTGCTCCAGCATCAGCGTACCCAGCACGACGTTGTCTTCCAGCTGCTCGCGCGCAACGGCTTCGGTCATGCCCTTGTTCTTACGCAGTTCAACCAGGCGAGCAACGTAGCTTTCGCGAACCACTTCCGGGTCAACGATCTCAATGCCAGCGCCCAGCTCAACGCCCTGAGACGCCGCAACGCGGTTGATCTCATCCGGGTTACCCAGCAGCACACAGGTCGCGATACCGCGTTCTGCACAGATGGCTGCCGCTTTAACGGTACGTGGTTCGTCGCCTTCTGGCAGAACCACGCGTTTGCCCGCTTTACGCGCCAGCTCGGTCAGCTGGTAACGGAAGGCTGGAGGAGACAGACGACGGCTGCGCTCGGAGGTCGCAGTCAGGGATTCGATCCAGTCCGCATTGATGTAGCCCGCAACGTATTCCTGAACTTTCTCGATACGCTCGTGGTCATCAACCGGCACTTCGAGGTTGAAGCTTTGCAGGCTCAGGGAGGTCTGCCAGGTGTTGGTGTTCACCATGAAGACTGGCAGGCCAGTGGCGAACGCACGCTCGCACAGCTTGCTGATACGCGCGTCCATTTCATAGCCGCCGGTCAGCAGAATTGCACCGATTTCCACGCCGTTCATTGCAGCCAGGCACGCTGCAACCAGCACGTCTGGACGGTCAGCAGAGGTCACCAGCAGTGAACCTGCGCGGAAGTGTTCCAGCATGTGTGGAATGCTACGTGCGCAGAAGGTTACGGACTTCACGCGGCGGGTGTTGATATCGCCTTCGTTGATCACGGTGGCGTTCAGGTGACGCGCCATATCGATTGCACGGGTGGCAATCAGATCGAAGCTCCATGGCACCGCGCCCAGAACAGGCAGCGGGCTGGAATCCTGCAACTTAGCCGGGTCAACTTTGATGACTTTCGCTTTGGAGGAGTCGTCAAAAATTTCGGACAGGTCAGGACGCGTACGGCCCTGCTCATCTACTGGCGCGTTCAGCTTGTTAACAATCACGCCGGTGATGCTGGTGTTTTTCGCACCGCCGAAGCTGCTGCGCGTCAGTTCGATACGCTCTTTCAGCTGCTCTGGGGTATCCGTGCCCTGAGACATCACAAAAACGATCTCTGCGTTCAGGGTTTTCGCGATTTCAAAGTTCAGAGACTGGGCAAACTGGTGTTTACGGGTCGGGACCAGGCCTTCAACCAGCACCACTTCCGCGTCCTGCGCGTTTGCGTGGTAGTTGGCAATGATCTCTTCCATCAGCACGTCTTTCTGGTTGCTGGAGAGCAGAGATTCAACGTGGCTCATCTTCAGCGGTTCAGCCGCTGGCAGATTGGAGTTCTTGCGAACGATGGTGGTGGTCTGGTCTGGCGCATCGCCACCGGCACGTGGCTGGGCGATAGGCTTAAAGACGCTCAGACGAACGCCTTTGCGTTCCATAGCGCGGATCACGCCGAGGCTGACGCTGGTCAGGCCGACGCTGGTTCCGGTAGGGATCAGCATAATAGTACGGGACACGGTTTATCCTCTTTCGTTACCGCCGCGTTGGGCGGGTTACAAAACAGCACCGCCAGCATTGCTGGCGGTGTGGAATCAGGCAGTCAGGCGGTGTGCGTCTTGCGCGATGACCAGCTCTTCGTTAGTTGGAATAACGATAGCAGGGCGGGTGCCTTCTTTGTTGATGAAGCCAGACTTGCCGAAGCGGGCAGCCAGGTTACGCTCATGATCAACTTCGAAGCCCAGAACGCCCAGTTTGCCCAGGGACAGTTCACGTACCATTGCCGCGTTCTCACCGATACCACCGGTGAAGATAACAGCATCCAGACGGCCTTCCATCAGCGCGGTGTAAGAACCGATGTACTTCGCCAGGCGGTGGCAATAAACGTCCATTGCACGTTTAGCGTCAGCTTTTTCTGCGTAGTTGTCTTCAACGTAACGGCAGTCGCTGGTGACCTCGGTCAGGCCCAGCAGGCCAGACTCTTTGGTCAGCATTTTGTTGATGTCGTCAACGCTCATGCCCAGGGTGTCGTGCAGGTGGAAGATGATCGCCGGGTCGATATCACCGGAACGGGTACCCATCACCAGACCTTCCAGCGGGGTCAGACCCATAGAGGTGTCAACACACTTACCGTTGCGGATAGCGGAAACAGAACCACCGTTGCCCAGGTGGCAGGTGATAATGTTGACTTCTTCTACCGGCTTGTTCAGCACTTTTGCGGCTTCCTGAGTCACATAGAAGTGGCTGGTGCCGTGTGCGCCGTAACGACGGACGCCGTGCTCTTTGTACAGGCTGTATGGCAGGGCATAGAGGTAAGACTCTTCCGGCATGGTCTGATGGAACGCAGTATCAAACACGGCCACGTTTTTGTCTTTCAGACTCGGGAAGGATTTCAGTGCTTCAGCGATACCGATCAGGTGAGCCGGGTTATGCAGCGGTGCGAAAGACGCAGAGTCTTTGATACCCTGAATCACGGAGTCGTCGATTACCACGGAACTGGTGTATTTTTCGCCGCCGTGGACGATACGGTGACCAATTGCGGTCAGCTGAGCAGACAGTTCTGGTTTTTGTGCCAGAATAGTGTTAACGATAAAGTTCAGCGCTTCACTGTGAGCGGCGCCTGCACCTAAAGCCGCTTCTTGTTTGCTGCCGTCCATCTTCCACTTGATACGTGCTTCAGGCAGATGGAAACATTCGGCCAAACCAGAGAGGTACTCGTCACCGTTGAGCGCATCGATGATGGCGAATTTCAGTGAGGAGCTACCGCAGTTCAGAACCAGTACTAACTTACTCGACATGGAAGTACCTATTATTGATACGTGGCTAAAAAAACGTCAGTGAGTCTAAAAGCGTAACGCATGCTGACCCAGACATTTATGATTAACATCATGCCAAACGAACATTCTGGCAGGATGAAAGAAATACCTATGATTTTAAGCCATTTTGAACATTTTTCAGACAATGGCATAATATGCGATAATTTGACGAGTTAACTCTTATCGTCTACGGCCCTATCAGGCTGGCACAGGATACCCGATACGGGGTAGCGATGACAAAATATTTTGAACGTTGTCATAGCCTGTTGTGGTTTTGCACGAAAATTTTAATTTTTATATGTGAAGTTGAGGTACAGCCATGTCGACACCCGAAATCCCGTCCGTGAACTTTTTTAGTCTGTTTCGTCGGGGACAGCATTACGCAAAGACATGGCCGATGGAAAAGCGCCTCGCGCCCATGTTTATTGAAAATCGCACTATTCGCGCCACGCGCTATGCGATTCGCTTTATGCCCCCGATTGCCGTTTTTACCCTGTGCTGGCAGATAGCGTTAGGTGGGCAGCTTGGCCCTGCCGTCGCGACGGCGCTCTTTGCGTTAAGCCTGCCGATGCAGGGGCTATGGTGGTTAGGTAAACGTTCCGTCACGCCACTTCCGCCTTCTATTTTACACTGGTTTTATGAAGTGCGTGGAAAACTGGAAGAGGCTGGCCAGGCGCTGGCACCGGTTGAAGGTAAGCCGGACTATCAGGCGCTGGCGGATACCCTCAAGCGTGCGTTTAAACAGCTTGATAAAACATTCCTCGATGACTTGTGATTGATCATCGAAACGACGACCAAAAGAAGGCACAGTAACAATCAGTTACCGTGTCTTTTTTTACAGTGCAATGCGCTACAGGAGTCGAAAGATGGAAATGACCCATGCTCAACGTCTGATTTTGTCTAACCAGTACAAGATGATGACTATGCTTGATCCCGATAACGCTGCGCGCTACAGCCGCCTGCAAACCATTGTTGAACGTGGTTTTGGCTTGCAGATGCGCGAACTGGATCGCGAATTTGGCGAACTGAAAGAGGAAACCTGCCGTATCGTTATCGACATCATGGAGATGTACCATGCGCTGCATGTGTCCTGGACCAATCTGAAGGACCAGCAGACCATTGACGAGCGCCGCGTGACGTTCCTGGGCTTTGATGCTGCGACGGAAGCGCGCTATCTGAGCTATGTACGCTTTATGGTGAATACCGAAGGGCGCTACACCCATTTTGATGCGGGTACGCACGGCTTCAACGCCCAGACCCCGATGTGGGATAAGTATCAACGTATGCTGAGCGCGTGGCACGCCTGTCCGCGCCAGTACCATTTAAGCAGCAACGAAATTCAACAAATCATTAATGCCTGACGGAGGTGCGTGTGCAGTATAAAGGTTTTCTGTTTGATCTGGACGGTACGCTGGTGGATTCGCTGCCGGTGGTGGAGCGCTCGTGGTGCCACTGGGCCGACCGGCACGGCATTGACCATCAGGACGTACTAAATTTCATCCATGGCAAACAGGCCATTACCTCATTGCGGCACTTCCTTGCGGGACGTTCTGAGGAAGAGATTCAGGCGGAGTTCCGCTATCTTGAGCAGATTGAAGCTACCGATACCGAGGATATCACCGCGCTGCCCGGTGCGCGCGAACTGCTTGAGCACCTGAATGAAGCGCAGATCCCGTGGGCTATCGTCACCTCCGGCTCGGTTCCCGTCGCGCATGCACGCCATAAGGCGGCAGGTTTGCCGACGCCGGACGTCTTCATTACCGCTGAGCGCGTGAAGCGCGGCAAGCCTGAACCGGATGCGTTCCTGCTCGGCGCAGAACTGCTTGGCCTGGCGCCAGCGGAGTGCGTGGTGGTGGAAGACGCGGCGGCAGGCGTGCTGGCCGGGCTGAACGCCGGAAGCCACGTCATTGCCGTTAACGTCCCGGCGGGTTCCCCCCGGCTGGAGGAGGCGGATTTCGTGCTTAACACCCTGACCGCCATCGACGTCTCGAAGGTGTCAGACGGAGTTGTAACCGTCTCGCTAAAAATGTAATCCCATGATATAGCCCCGCATTACCGGGGCTTTTTTATGGCAGAATTGCTTCTCCTCCACTGACAAGGACATGTTGTGAACGGTGAACTGATTTGGGTCCTGAGCCTGCTGTTAATCGCCATCATTCTTTTTGCCACGGGCAAGGTGCGCATGGATGCCGTCGCCCTGTTTGTGATTGTCGCATTCGTTCTAAGCGGTACCCTTTCCCTGCCGGAAGCCTTTTCCGGGTTTAGCGATCCCAACGTAATTTTGATTGCCGCTCTGTTTATTATTGGCGACGGGCTGGTCCGCACCGGCGTGGCGACAATGATGGGGTCGTGGCTGGTGAAAGTGGCGGGCAGCAGCGAAACCAAAATGCTGATTTACCTGATGCTGACGGTCGCCGGGCTGGGCGCGTTTATGAGCTCTACGGGCGTCGTGGCCATCTTTATTCCGGTCGTGCTGAGCGTCTGCATGAGGATGCAGATCTCCCCTTCGCGGCTGATGATGCCGTTGAGCTTCGCCGGGCTCATCAGCGGCATGATGACGCTGGTCGCGACGCCGCCGAACCTCGTCGTGAACAGCGAACTGATCCGTGAGGGGCTTGAGGGGTTTAGCTTTTTCAGCGTTACGCCGATCGGGCTGGTGGTACTGGTGATGGGCATTATCTATATGCTATTGACCCGTTTTGCGCTGAAAGGGGAGAAGCAGGATAAAGCCAAAGAGGGCTGGAAGCGGCGCTCTTTCCGCGATCTGATTAAAGAGTATCGTCTGACCGGGCGTGCCCGACGTCTGGCTATCCGCCCGGGGTCGCCTATGGTGGGGCAGCGGCTGGATGACCTTAAGCTACGCGAACGCTATGGCGCGAACGTCATCGGGGTTGAGCGCTGGCGTCGTTTTCGTCGGGTGATCGTTAACGTGAACGGGGTGTCAGAGTTTCGCGCGCGTGACGTCCTGCTGATTGATATGTCCACCGCAGACGTGGATCTGCGGGAGTTTTGTAGTGAGCAGCTGCTGGAGCCGATGGTCCTGCGCGGCGAGTATTTCTCTGACCAGGCGCTGGATGTGGGAATGGCCGAGGTGTCGCTGATCCCGGAATCGGAGTTATTGGGCAAAACCGTGCGTGAAATCGGCTTTCGTACCCGCTATGGCCTCAACGTGGTAGGCCTGAAGCGCGATGGCGTAGCCCTTGAAGGGGCGGTGGTGGATGAGCCGATCCTGCTGGGGGATATCTTCCTCGTGGTCGGCAACTGGAAACTGATTAGCCAGCTCGGGCAGAAAGGCCGCGATTTTGTGGTGCTGAATATGCCGATTGAAGAGAGCGATGCATCACCGGCGCACAGCCAGGCGCCCCATGCGATTTTTTGCCTGGTATTGATGGTTGCCCTGATGCTGACGGACGAGATCCCTAACCCGGTGGCGGCGATAATCGCCTGTCTGTTAATGGGCAAATTCCGCTGTATCGACGCCGAAAGCGCTTACAAAGCGATTCACTGGCCGAGCATTATTCTCATCGTCGGGATGATGCCCTTCGCCCTGGCGCTACAGAAAACCGGCGGGGTGGATTTGATCGTAAAAGGCTTAATGGACGCGGGCGGGGGATATGGTCCGTACCTGATGATGGTTTGCCTGTTCGTCATGTGCGCCACCATTGGTTTGTTCATCTCCAATACCGCAACGGCGGTGCTGATGGCGCCCATTGCACTGGCGATGGCAAAATCGATGGGTGTTTCGCCGTATCCGTTTGCGATGATGGTTGCGATGGCGGCGTCCGCGGCATTTATGACGCCGGTCTCTTCCCCGGTCAATACGCTGGTGCTGGGGCCCGGGAATTATAGGTTCAGTGATTTCGTGAAGCTGGGTGTGCCGTTCACCGTGCTGGTGATGGTGGTGTGCGTGGTGTTAATTCCGGTGTTATTCCCGTTTTAGCGTGAGTGCAGAAACGTAGGCCGGGTAAGGCGGAGCCGCCACCCGGCAAAAAACTACAGCGGCGAATCCTGGCTAATCTCATCCAGTGACAAATGGAAGCTCGGCACAAACATGCGCATAAAGTAGTCCATCTCTTCGCTGCGACGAGATTCCAGCGTTTTTTCCAGACGCGTTTTTGCCAGTAAAAATTCGTTATTCCCGGCGGACAGCTCTTCCAGACACTTCAGGTAGGCGCACAGCGCATCGGCCTGCTTAACCAGGGATTTCTCCTCTTCCGTATACTGATGCTCGTCGATGAGCGGCCCGAAGATATCGCGCAGCTCTTCAGGCACCATGTCGATCAGCTTCTGCTGGGCAATCTTCTCAATAGCTTTATATTCCTGGGCAATCTGCGAGTTGAAATATTTCACCGGCGTAGGCAGATCCCCGGTCAGCACTTCCGATGCATCGTGGTACATCGCCAGCAGGGCGAT
Source organism: Enterobacter sp. JJBC (assembly GCF_036936505.1). Classification (NCBI taxonomy): domain Bacteria; kingdom Pseudomonadati; phylum Pseudomonadota; class Gammaproteobacteria; order Enterobacterales; family Enterobacteriaceae; genus Enterobacter; species Enterobacter sp. JJBC. The sequence continues at coordinate 3,322,606 of NZ_CP136935.1, read as the reverse complement.
ACGTTCGGCATTCACCTGCCCGTTGAATTTGCGGTTTTTAATCGCGGCCAGCGCGTGCGCGACCATGGCAACCTGTAAACTGTGCTCAGACACATTTTCAGTGCGCACGTTGCGCATCAGCGGCCAGCGGTTGATGAGTTTCAGGCGGGAGAGGTGGGCAAAGAAATGACTCTGACTCATAGGTTACCTTATGTCTTCACTGCGACAGACTTCATTGTGCGGGGAGGGGAGGGAAGATGCAAATTTGCGGATATTGCAGGCCGGGTAAGCGCAGCGCTACCCGGCGGAAAGTCAGCGTTACTGATGGTACCCGGAGAGGAAGCGCCCGAAGCGGCTGATGGCCATTTCGAGATCGTCTTCGCGCGGCAGGGTGACGATACGCACGTGATCCGGCCACGGCCAGTTAAACGCCGTACCCTGAACCAGCAGCACTTTTTCCTGCAACAGGAAGTCGAGCACCATTTTCTGGTCGTCGTGAATATTAAAGCGCTTCGCGTCGATTTTCGGGAACATGTACAGCGCGCCGTTAGGCTTCACGCAGGAGACGCCCGGAATATCATTAATCAATTCCCATGCACGGTTGCGCTGTTCATACAGGCGGCCGCCTGGGACGATAAACTCGCTGATGCTTTGATAGCCGCCGAGTGCTGTCTGGATCGCATGTTGCGCCGGTACGTTGGCGCACAGACGCATGGATGCCAGCATCTCCAGCCCTTCAATGTAGCCTTTCGCATGTTTTTTCGGACCGTTCAGTACCATCCAGCCCTGACGGAAACCGGCAACGCGGTAAGTTTTAGACAGTCCGTTAAAGGTGACCGTTAGCAGATCGGGCGCCAGCGCGGCGATAGAGTGGTGCTGCGCCGCGTCGTACAGGATCTTGTCGTAAATCTCGTCGGCAAAGATGATCAGGTTGTGCTGGCGGGCGATCTCGACGATCTCCATCAGCAGCTCTTTTGAATAGACCGCGCCCGTCGGGTTATTCGGGTTAATGATCACGATACCCCGGGTGCGCGGGGTAATTTTGGCGCGTATATCATCCAGATCCGGGAACCAGTCAGAGGATTCGTCGCACAGGTAGTGCACCGCTTTACCGCTGGACAGGGACACCGCAGCCGTCCACAGCGGATAATCTGGGGCAGGAACCAGCATTTCATCGCCGCTGTTCAGGAGCGCCTGCATCGCCTGAACGATCAGTTCCGAGACACCGTTGCCAATGTAGATATCTTCAACGGTGACGTCGCGCATACCGCGAGCCTGATAGTGCTGCATGATGGCTTTACGGGCGGAGTAAAGCCCTTTTGAATCGCAGTAGCCTTGTGCAGTGGGCAGGTTACGGATCACATCCACCAGGATCTCATCCGGCGCTTCAAAACCAAATGGCGCGGGGTTGCCGATGTTGAGTTTCAGAACCTTATTGCCTTCCTCTTCAAGGCGTTTTGCCTCTTTGAGTACCGGGCCACGGATGTCGTAACAGACGTTGTCGAGCTTGCTGGATTTTTCGATAGGGGACATGAACCTTTAACCTTTTCGCTATTATTGCAACTTCCTGCCGTGGAAGTGTGCACGGAACAATGTACTCCCCCCGCGCTTCGTTTTGAAGGGCGCACAGAAGAAGATTTCGTTCCACCGGGGAATGTCGCTGTGATCGCTTACTCTAACGAGGTAGTGATTTTGTGCCTGAATTTATCGTAATAAAGGTTATTAATGGGTTTTTTATGCTAAAATTTGCATGTAACTATGAATTTTATTCTGGTGTAAATAAAAAGACGATTCGGGCTGATGCATTAGTCCCCCTGAGTGATCATTCGTAAAACCTGAATGCTGAGATACCGATTGCCATATTAGCAAAGCCAGGCTAAAAGTTACTCATGTGAAATTAATGTTAAGGGTTATTAATGAATGGCCTGAATCTAAATTAAACTTTATTTATTATTAACGACGAAAATGCAACTTTCGTTAATTTTAATAAAAAGAGTGTAGTTGCTTATCATTGGCGGTAACTCCTTAATATTGCAATAAGACTTATAAATATAGTGGATTTGGGTTAAGATGTGTTTCGGGAATGCAGCATAGCGATAGGCCTGTTACGTATATCGGCTTCTGCTTTTCTGTATTAATCGATTGTTATTGTTAAAGTTATCTCTGGCTGATTGGGTAAGTCACATCTTGCTACGCTGGCAACGCTGCGATATAGATGGCAGAAAACATGTCTTACTCTTTATGGTATTTACATCGACCTGCAAACAACGAAATATCCTGGACGCAAGAGAATAAAAATAACGTCATGAAACGTGATTTCTGACTGGTGATATACCGCAGTACAATAACTATCTGTCAGGCAGTCTGCCGGGCCGGGATGCGAGGGAAACTCTTCAGAAGGAATTGCTTAACTGTTACACACAGCTTCAACCCGGGCAGCTCCGCACGAGCAACCTGAAAGTGAAAAGATATGATAAATGCAAATCGTCCGATAATGAATCTCGACCTCGATCTGCTGAGAACGTTTGTTGCGGTCGCCGATCTCAACACTTTTGCAGCAGCTGCTGCCGCCGTTTGCCGTACCCAGTCCGCCGTGAGTCAGCAAATGCAGCGGCTGGAACAACTGGTTGGTAAAGAGCTTTTTGCGCGTCATGGACGTAATAAGCTTTTAACAGAACATGGTATTCAGCTTCTGGGTTATGCCAGAAAGATACTGCGCTTTAATGATGAAGCCTGTATGTCATTAATGTTTAGCAACCTTCAGGGAGTGTTAACATTAGGGGCGTCAGATGAATCAGCAGATACCATTTTACCCTTCCTTCTCAACCGAATTAGCTCGGTTTATCCGAAGCTTGCCCTGGACGTTAGCGTTAAACGCAATGCCTTCATGGTTGAGATGCTGACAGAAAACGAGGTTGACCTGGTGGTCACCACGCATCGACCTGGCCAGTTTGACAGCCTGACGCTGCGTACTTCTCCAACGCACTGGTACTGTGCCGCGGAGTATGTATTGCAGAAAGGTGAGCCGATACCCCTGGTCCTGCTGGATGATCCCAGTCCGTTCCGCGATATGGTGCTGGCAGCACTCAACGAAGCCAGTATTCCATGGCGCCTGGCGTACGTGGCGTCAACCTTGCCGGCAGTGCGAGCGGCGGTGAAGGCTGGGCTTGGCGTAACGGCCCGTCCGGTGGAAATGATGAGCCCCGATCTGCGTGTGCTGGGTCAATCCGAGGGACTCCCGTCGTTGCCGGATACGGAGTACCTGCTGTGCCATAACGCTGCCAGCAACAACGAGCTGGCAAAAGTGGTATTCGAGGCAATGGAAAACTACCACAATCCATGGCAGTACGCGGCTGTTACTCCCGAAGGAGGGGATGACTCCCTGATCGTGGAAGGGGATTTTGAGTGATCATTCCCTCAAAATTCTCGTAACAAAATGTAAGTGCAAAAAAGAGCCACTCGCATGATTTTTTCCTGCGAGTGGTTTTTTTTGCTATTCATAACCGCGGGCGGAACAGGGATAAAGCAAATACCGCTTATTTATCAATGCAGAAAATGCTTTTGATTAAGATGTAAACAAGACCTGTTCTAACTTACCTCATACCCCACCGATGTTAAAAAAACAGGAAATATGTTGCTGTTTTTTTGATTGAATTAACAAAAGCGTGTCTCAGATCAAGAAAATACTCCCATTTGGGGGGAGGAATCGTTGGCAAATCCTGTCAAAATAGGAGGGTTATTTTTTTTACTTCCAAAACGGACACGATTCAACAAGATGCATTTGACGGAAAGTCATGTACCCACCAGGGTTAAAGGGCACCAAATGTTAATGAGAATCGCACGTTGTAATTTAATGTGAAGAAACCTTTGTTAAAGTTGACAAAAGGTTATAGAAAGGAGTAAAAAACCCCATCATTTTGCTGTCTATGTCTCATTTCTGACAGTTAGTGTAAGGTTATTTTGTTCCTCCCCATGAATCGATGTGATGCCCATCTGCCAGCAAGAGCAGTGTCGTCGGTATCACTTTTGATGAGTAAGCAATGAGTATGTCAACATCCACAGAAGTCATCGCTCATCACTGGGCATTCGCAATCTTTCTTATTGTAGCCATTGGCCTGTGCTGCCTGATGTTAGTCGGCGGCTGGTTCCTGGGCGGTCGCGCCCGCGCAAGGCACAAAAACACACCTTTCGAATCAGGTATTGATTCAGTAGGTACCGCTCGCTTACGCCTGTCTGCCAAGTTTTACCTGGTAGCCATGTTCTTCGTCATTTTTGACGTGGAAGCGCTTTACCTCTTCGCGTGGTCTACCTCCATTCGCGAAAGTGGTTGGGTGGGCTTTGTCGAGGCCGCAATTTTCATTTTAGTGTTACTGGCCGGTCTGGTTTATCTGGTGCGTATTGGCGCGCTGGACTGGACACCTGTGCGTTCACGCCGTGAACACATCAACCCGGAAAACAGTATCTCTAATCGTCAGCAGTAACAGCGAGGCAATAAGATGGATTATACGCTCACCCGCATAGATCCTAACGGTGAGAATGACCGTTACCCCCTGCAAAAACAGGAGATCGTAACCGACCCCCTGGAGCAAGAAGTCAACAAAAGCGTGTACATGGGCAAGCTCGAACATGCCATGCACGACATGGTCAACTGGGGTCGTAAGAACTCCATCTGGCCATACAACTTTGGCCTTTCTTGCTGCTACGTTGAAATGGTGACGTCATTCACTGCGGTGCATGACGTTGCGCGTTTTGGGGCCGAGGTACTGCGTGCTTCTCCGCGTCAGGCTGACCTGATGGTGGTGGCAGGGACCTGCTTTACCAAGATGGCACCGGTTATTCAGCGTCTTTATGACCAGATGCTGGAGCCAAAATGGGTTATCTCCATGGGCGCATGTGCAAACTCCGGCGGTATGTACGACATTTATTCCGTTGTGCAGGGCGTTGATAAGTTCATTCCGGTGGATGTGTACATCCCGGGTTGCCCGCCGCGTCCAGAGGCCTATATGCAGGCGCTGATGCTGCTCCAGGAGTCAATTGGTAAAGAACGCCGCCCGCTTTCATGGGTTGTTGGCGATCAGGGTGTCTATCGCGCGAACATGCAGTCTGAGCGCGAGCGTAAACGTGGTGAACGTATTGCCGTCACCAACCTGCGTACGCCTGACGAAATTTAATTTGCGCCTGTGGGCCTGGAGAACACCTTCGCATATCACTACTCAAATAGCGCGAAGCCAGGCTTAACAGTCACCACGGACCATTTGCAATGGTGAACAATATGACCGACTTAACCGCGCAAGAAGCCGCCTGGCAGACTCGGGATCATCTCGATGACCCGGTCATTGGCGAACTGCGCAACCGTTTTGGGCCGGATGCCTTTACTGTTCAGGCCACCCGCACCGGGGTACCCGTTGTTTGGGTGAAGCGTGAGCAATTACTGGAAGTTGTCGATTTCCTCAAGAAATTGCCAAAACCTTACGTCATGCTGTTTGACTTACACGGCATGGACGAACGTCTGAGAACGCACCGCCAGGGTCTCCCTGCCGCGGATTTTTCCGTTTTCTACCACCTGATCTCAATAGACCGCAACACGGATATCATGCTCAAGGTGGCATTGTCTGAAAACGACATGCATCTGCCGACGATCACCAAACTTTTCCCGAACGCCAACTGGTACGAGCGTGAAACCTGGGAAATGTTCGGCATGACCTTCGACGGCCACCCGCATCTGACGCGCATCATGATGCCGCAGACCTGGACCGGCCACCCGCTGCGTAAAGACTACCCGGCACGCGCCACCGAATTCGACCCGTTTGAGCTAACCAAAGCCAAGCAGGATCTGGAGATGGAAGCGCTGACCTTCAAGCCGGAAGACTGGGGCATGAAGCGCGGCACCGAAAACGAGGACTTCATGTTCCTCAACCTGGGTCCAAATCACCCCTCTGCGCACGGTGCGTTCCGTATCATCCTTCAGCTTGACGGCGAAGAGATTGTCGACTGCGTCCCTGACATCGGCTACCACCATCGTGGTGCCGAGAAGATGGGCGAACGTCAGTCCTGGCACAGCTACATTCCGTATACCGACCGTATCGAATACCTCGGCGGCTGCGTGAACGAAATGCCATACGTGCTGGCCGTTGAGAAACTGGCAGGCATCACCGTCCCGGATCGCGTTAACGTGATTCGCGTAATGCTGTCTGAACTGTTCCGTATTAACAGCCACCTGCTGTACATCTCCACGTTCATTCAGGACGTCGGCGCGATGACGCCGGTCTTCTTCGCCTTTACCGACCGTCAGAAAATCTACGATCTGGTGGAAGCGATTACCGGTTTCCGTATGCACCCAGCCTGGTTCCGTATTGGTGGTGTGGCGCACGATCTGCCGCGCGGTTGGGACCGTCTGCTGCGTGAATTCCTCGACTGGATGCCGAAACGTCTGGCGTCTTACGAGAAAGCCGCGCTGCGTAACTCCATCCTGAAAGGCCGTTCCCAGGGCGTTGCTGCCTACGGCGCGAAAGAAGCGCTGGAGTGGGGGACTACCGGTGCTGGCCTGCGTGCGACCGGGATTGATTTCGACGTGCGTAAAGCGCGTCCTTACTCTGGTTACGAGAACTTCGACTTTGAAGTCCCGGTTGGCGGCGGTGTTTCCGACTGCTACACCCGCGTGATGTTGAAAGTGGAAGAGCTGCGCCAGAGCCTGCGCATCCTTGAGCAGTGCCTCAACAACATGCCGGAAGGCCCGTTCAAGGCGGATCACCCGCTGACGACGCCGCCACCGAAAGAGCGCACGCTGCAACATATCGAGACCCTGATCACCCACTTCCTGCAAGTTTCCTGGGGCCCGGTCATGCCGGCACAGGAATCCTTCCAGATGATTGAAGCGACCAAGGGTATCAACAGCTACTACCTCACCAGCGACGGCAGCACCATGAGCTACCGCACCCGCGTGCGTACGCCAAGCTTCGCGCACTTGCAGCAGATCCCGGCCGCCATTCGCGGCAGTCTGGTCTCCGACCTGATTGTGTATCTGGGTAGTATCGATTTTGTTATGTCAGATGTGGACCGCTAATTATGCACGAGAATCAACAACCACAAACCGAGGCTTTTGAGCTGAGTGAAGCAGAGCGTGCCGCCATTGAGCACGAGATGCACCACTACGAAGACCCGCGTGCGGCGTCCATTGAAGCGCTGAAAATCGTACAGAAACAGCGTGGTTGGGTGCCGGATGGGGCGATCTATGCGATCGCAGAAGTGCTGGGCATTCCGGCAAGTGACGTAGAAGGCGTAGCCACGTTCTACAGCCAGATCTTCCGTCAGCCGGTAGGCCGCCATGTGATCCGCTACTGTGACAGCGTGGTCTGCCACATCACCGGTTATCAGGGCATTCAGGCTGCGATTGAGAAGAAACTCAATATCAAGCCGGGCCAGACCACCTTCGACGGACGCTTTACTCTGCTGCCAACCTGCTGCCTGGGTAACTGCGACAAGGGGCCGACCATGATGATTGATGAGGACACTCACAGCTATCTGACGCCGGAAGCGATTCCTGACCTGCTGGAGCAGTACAAATGAAAACTGTAATTCGTACTGCTGAGACGCATCCGCTGACCTGGCGTCTGCGTGATGACAAACAGCCGGTATGGCTCGACGAATATCAGAGCAAAAACGGCTATGCCGGTGCGCGTAAAGCCCTTGGCGGCATGGCGCCGGACGACATCGTTAACGCGGTGAAAGAGTCTGGCCTGAAAGGCCGCGGTGGTGCGGGCTTCTCCACCGGTCTGAAGTGGAGCCTGATGCCGAAAGATGAATCCATGAACATCCGTTACCTGCTGTGTAACGCCGATGAAATGGAGCCGGGTACCTATAAAGACCGTCTGCTGATGGAACAGCTGCCGCACCTGCTGGTGGAAGGCATGCTGATCTCCGCGTTCGCGCTGAAAGCGTACCGTGGCTACATCTTCCTGCGCGGCGAATACATCGAAGCGGCGGAAAACCTGCGTCGCGCGATTGCCGAAGCCACCGAAGCGGGACTGCTGGGTAAAAACATCCTGGGCACCGGGTTTGACTTCGAGCTGTTCGTGCACACCGGTGCAGGGCGTTATATCTGCGGTGAAGAGACCGCGCTGATTAACTCCCTGGAAGGCCGCCGTGCGAACCCGCGTTCCAAGCCGCCGTTCCCGGCAAGCTCCGGCGTGTGGGGTAAACCGACCTGTGTGAACAACGTCGAAACCCTGTGTAACGTTCCGGCTATCCTCGCCAACGGCGTGGAGTGGTATCAGGGCATCTCCTCAAGTAAAGATGCCGGTACCAAGCTGATGGGCTTCTCCGGCCGCGTGAAAAATCCTGGCGTCTGGGAACTGCCGTTCGGTACCACCGCCCGCGAAATTCTTGAAGACTACGCCGGCGGCATGCGCGATGGCCTGAAATTCAAAGCCTGGCAGCCGGGTGGGGCAGGGACGGACTTCCTGACCGAAGCCCACCTTGACCTGCCAATGGAGTTCGAAAGCATTGGTAAAGCAGGTAGCCGTCTGGGTACCGCGCTGGCGATGGCCGTCGACCACGAGATCGGCATGGTATCCCTGGTGCGTAACCTGGAAGAGTTCTTCGCCCGCGAGTCCTGCGGCTGGTGCACACCGTGCCGTGATGGTCTGCCGTGGAGCGTGAAGATCCTGCGTGCTATCGAACGTGGCGAAGGCCAGCCTGGCGATATCGAGACACTTGAGCAACTGTGTCGATTCTTAGGACCGGGTAAAACCTTCTGTGCCCACGCACCGGGCGCCGTCGAGCCGCTGCAAAGCGCGATTAAATATTTCCGCGACGAATTCGAAGCAGGCATCAAGCAGCCGTTCAGCAATACCCATTCGATCAATGGTATTCAGCCGAACCTGCTGAAAGCGCGCTGGTAAAAACAGAATTTTGATTAACGCTCGGTTTCGGCCGAGCCAACTGGAAGCATGCTAATGGCTACGATTCATGTAGACGGCAAAGAATACGAAGTCAACGGGGCGGACAACCTGCTGGAAGCTTGTCTGTCTCTTGGCCTCGATATTCCGTACTTTTGCTGGCATCCGGCGCTGGGCAGCGTCGGTGCTTGCCGCCAGTGTGCGGTGAAGCAATATCAAAACGCGGAAGACACGCGTGGTCGCCTGGTGATGTCCTGTATGACGCCAGCCGCCGAAGGCACCTTTATTTCGATTGATGACGAAGAAGCCAAACAGTTCCGTGAAAGCGTGGTGGAGTGGTTGATGACCAACCACCCGCACGACTGTCCGGTGTGTGAGGAGGGCGGTAACTGCCACCTTCAGGATATGACCGTCATGACCGGTCACAGCTTCCGTCGCTATCGCTTTACCAAACGTACCCACCGTAACCAGGATCTGGGGCCGTTCATCTCTCACGAAATGAACCGCTGCATCGCCTGCTACCGCTGCGTGCGTTACTACAAAGATTATGCAGACGGTCAGGATCTGGGCGTGTATGGCGCGCATGACAACGTTTACTTCGGTCGTCCGGAAGACGGTACGCTTGAAAGTGAATTCTCCGGTAACCTGGTAGAAATCTGTCCGACCGGCGTATTCACGGATAAAACCCACTCTGAACGTTACAACCGTAAATGGGACATGCAGTTTGCGCCAAGCATCTGCCAGCAGTGCTCCCTTGGCTGTAACACCAGCCCGGGTGAACGTTACGGCGAACTGCGTCGTATCGAAAACCGTTACAACGGTACCGTTAACCACTACTTCCTCTGCGACCGCGGTCGTTTCGGCTATGGCTATGTGAACCTGAAAGACCGTCCGCGTCAGCCGGTTCAGCGCCGTGGCGATGACGTCATTACCCTCAACGCTGAGCAGGCGATGCAGGGCGCGGCAGATATTCTGCGTCAGTCGAAGAAAGTGATCGGCATTGGCTCCCCGCGCGCCAGCATCGAAAGCAACTTCGCGCTGCGCGAGCTGGTTGGGGCGGAAAACTTCTACACCGGTATCGCCCAGGGCGAGCAGGAACGTCTCCAGCTGGTACTGAAAGTGCTGCGTGAAGGCGGCATTCACACGCCTGCGCTGCGCGAAATCGAATCTTATGATGCGGTTCTGGTGCTGGGTGAAGATCTGACGCAGACTGGCGCACGCGCGGCCCTGGCGGTTCGTCAGGCGGTGAAAGGCAAAGCACGTGAAATGGCAGCGGCGCAGAAAGTGGCTGACTGGCAGATTGCGGCCATCCTCAACATCGGCCAGCGCGCGAAGCATCCTCTTTTTGTGACTAACGTCGACAACACCCGTCTGGACGATATCGCAGCGTGGACCTACTGCGCGCCGGTTGAAGATCAGGCGCGCCTCGGATTTGCCATTGCCCACGCGCTGGACAGCAACTCGCCGGCCGTTGAACTGGATCGCGACCTGCAAAACAAGGTCGACGTGATTGTTCAGGCGCTGGCGGGGGCGAAGAAACCGCTGATTATTTCCGGTACCAACGCCGGTAGCGCTGAAATCATTCAGGCCGCAGCGAACGTTGCCAAAGCCCTGAAGGGCCGCGGCGCTGACGTTGGTGTGACCATGATTGCCCGTGCGGTGAACAGCATCGGTCTGGGTATGATTGGCGGCGGCTCGCTGGAAGACGCGTTAAGCGAACTGGAATCCGGTGCCGCTGACGCCGTTGTGGTGCTGGAAAATGACCTGCATCGCCACGCTTCTGCCGCTCGCGTTGACGCCGCGCTCTCCAGAGCGCCGCTGGTGATGGTTATCGACCATCAGCGCACCGCGATCATGGACAAAGCGCATCTCGTACTCTCTGCGGCAAGCTTCGCAGAAAGCGATGGTACGGTTATCAACAACGAAGGCCGCGCACAGCGTTTCTTCCAGGTTTATGACCCGGCCTACTACGACAGCAACACCGTGATGCTGGAAAGCTGGCGCTGGCTGCACTCTCTGCACAGCACCGTGCAGAGCCGTGAAGTGGACTGGACGCAGCTCGACCACGTTATCGACGCGGTTGTTGAGAAACTGCCTCAGCTGGCGGGTATTAAAGATGCCGCGCCGGACGCAAGCTTCCGCATTCGCGGCCAGAAACTGGCGCGTGAGCCGCACCGCTACAGCGGTCGTACCGCGATGCGCGCCAACATCAGCGTGCACGAACCGCGTCAGCCGCAGGATAAAGACACCATGTTCGCCTTCTCGATGGAAGGGAACAACCAGCCGTCTGCGCCGCGTTCGCAAATCCCGTTTGCATGGGCACCGGGCTGGAACTCCCCGCAGGCATGGAACAAATTCCAGGCTGAAGTGGGCGGTCACCTGCGCCACGGCGATCCAGGCGTGCGTCTGATTGAAGCCTCCGAAACCGGTCTGGACTTCTTCACCACCGTTCCGGCGAGCTTCCAGGCGCAGGAAGGTCACTGGCGCATTGCACCGTACTACCATCTGTTCGGTAGCGACGAAATGTCCCAGCGTTCTCCGGTATTCCAGCAGCGTATGCCGCAGCCGTACATCAAGCTCAACCCGGCGGATGCCGCGAAGCTTGGCGTTAACGCGGGTGCGAACATTGCCTTTAGCTACGACGGCCAGACAATCAGCCTGCCGCTGATTATTTCTGAACGCCTGTCAGCAGGGCAGGTGGGTCTGCCGATGGGTATGCCTGGCATCGCGCCGGTCCTGGCGGGTGCGCATCTTGATAACCTTCAGGAGGCAAAAGCATGAGTTGGTTAACGCCGGATCTTATCGACATCCTGCTGAGCATTCTGAAAGCGGTTGTGATTCTGCTGGTGGTCGTCACCTGCGGCGCGTTCATGAGCTTTGGTGAACGTCGTCTGCTCGGTCTGTTCCAGAACCGTTACGGACCGAACCGCGTGGGCTGGGGTGGTTCACTCCAGCTGGTCGCGGACATGATCAAGATGTTCTTTAAAGAGGACTGGGTTCCGCGCTTCTCGGACCGCGTGATCTTTACGCTGGCGCCGATGATCGCCTTCACCTCGCTGCTGCTGGCGTTTGCTATCGTTCCGGTCAGCCCGACCTGGGTGGTCGCTGACCTGAACATCGGCATTCTGTTCTTCCTGATGATGGCAGGCCTCGCGGTCTACGCGGTGCTGTTCGCAGGCTGGTCCAGTAACAACAAATACTCGCTGCTGGGTGCGATGCGTGCTTCCGCGCAGACGCTGAGCTACGAAGTGTTCCTGGGTCTCTCCCTGATGGGCGTGGTGGCGCAGGCCGGTTCATTTAACATGACCGACATCGTCAACAACCAGGCCGACATCTGGAACGTTATCCCGCAGTTCTTTGGGTTTATTACCTTTGCCATCGCGGGCGTGGCGGTGTGTCACCGTCACCCGTTTGACCAGCCAGAAGCCGAACAGGAACTGGCCGACGGTTACCACATTGAATATTCCGGTATGAAGTTCGGTCTGTTCTTCGTGGGCGAGTACATCGGTATCGTCACCATTTCGGCGTTGATGGTAACGCTGTTCTTTGGTGGCTGGCATGGCCCGTTCTTACCGCCGTTCATCTGGTTCGCGCTGAAAACCGCGTTCTTCATGATGATGTTCATTTTGATTCGCGCAGCGTTACCGCGTCCGCGTTATGACCAGGTAATGTCCTTCGGCTGGAAAGTGTGCCTGCCGCTGACGCTCGTCAACTTGTTGGTAACGGCGGCTGTCATTCTCTGGCAGCAGCCATAAGGGGCTTTGAGATCATGACCTTAAAAGAATTATTAGTAGGTTTCGGCACCCAGGTACGCAGTATCTGGATGATCGGCCTGCATGCGTTTGCCAAACGCGAAACCCGGATGTACCCGGAAGAGCCGGTATATCTGCCGCCGCGCTACCGTGGACGTATCGTGCTGACGCGCGACCCGGACGGTTCCGAGCGTTGCGTTGCCTGTAACCTGTGTGCGGTAGCGTGTCCGGTGGGCTGTATCTCTCTGCAAAAAGCAGAGACGGTAGACGGCCGCTGGTATCCTGAGTTCTTCCGCATCAACTTCTCACGCTGCATTTTCTGCGGTCTGTGTGAAGAAGCGTGCCCAACCACGGCGATTCAGCTGACTCCAGACTTTGAGCTGGGTGAGTACAAGCGTCAGGATCTGGTGTACGAGAAAGAGGATCTGCTGATTTCCGGTCCGGGCAAATACCCGGAATATAACTTCTACCGGATGGCGGGTATGGCAATCGACGGCAAAGATAAAGGCGAAGCAGAGAACGAAGCTAAGCCTATCGACGTCAAGAGCCTGTTACCGTAAGGAGAGGGCAATGGAATTCGCTTTTTATATCTGTGGCCTTATCGCCATCCTGGCTACGCTGCGAGTGATCACGCACACCAATCCGGTGCATGCGCTGCTGTATTTAATCATCTCGCTGCTGGCTATTTCCGGGGTGTTCTTTGCGCTGGGCGCGCACTTCGCCGGTGCGCTGGAAATCATCGTCTACGCCGGGGCCATCATGGTGCTGTTCGTGTTCGTGGTGATGATGCTCAACCTGGGCGGCTCTGAAATTGAGCAGGAACGTCAGTGGTTAAAACCGCAGGTGTGGATTGGCCCGGCGATTCTGTCGGCCATCATGCTGGCGGTGATTGTTTACGCCATTCTGGGCGTCAACGACCAGGGTATCGACGGGACGCCAATCAGCGCGAAAGCCGTGGGTATCACCCTGTTTGGTCCGTACGTTCTGGCGGTTGAGCTGGCCTCGATGCTGCTGCTGGCGGGTCTGGTTGTGGCCTTCCACGTTGGCCGCGAAGAGCGTGTCGGCGAGGTGCTGAGCAACCGCACTGACGACCGCGCGAAAAGAAAAACGGAGGAACGCGCATGATCCCCTTAACACATGGACTGATCCTCGCTGCGATTTTATTCGTTCTGGGCTTAACCGGTCTGGTTATCCGCCGCAATCTGCTGTTTATGCTGATCGGTCTGGAAATCATGATCAACGCTTCCGCGCTGGCCTTTGTGGTCGCCGGCAGCTACTGGGGCCAGACCGATGGTCAGGTGATGTACATTCTCGCCATCAGCCTCGCGGCTGCTGAAGCGAGTATTGGCCTGGCGCTGTTGCTACAGCTCCATCGTCGCCGCCAGAACCTGAACATCGATTCAGTAAGTGAGTTGCGTGGATGAACATGCTTGCCTTAACCATTATTTTTCCGCTGATTGGCTTCGTGCTGCTGGCGTTTTCTCGCGGCCGCTGGTCTGAGAATCTGTCTGCCACCGTGGGCATTGGCTCTATCGGCCTGGCTGCGCTGGTCACAGCGTATGCGGGTATCGACTTCTTTAACAATGGACGTCAGGCCTACAGCGTACCGCTGTGGAACTGGATGTCGGTCGGTAACTTCAACATCGGTTTCAACCTGGTGCTGGATGGTCTGTCTCTGACCATGCTCTCCGTGGTCACCGGCGTCGGCTTCCTGATCCACATGTTCGCCTCCTGGTACATGCGCGGTGAAGAGGGATACTCCCGCTTCTTCGCCTACACCAACCTGTTTATCGCCAGCATGGTGGTTCTGGTGCTGGCCGATAACCTGCTGCTGATGTATCTGGGCTGGGAAGGCGTGGGTCTGTGCTCTTACCTGCTGATCGGTTTCTACTACACCGATCCGAAGAATGGCGCAGCGGCCATGAAAGCGTTCGTCGTGACCCGCGTGGGTGACGTCTTCCTCGCTTTCGCGCTGTTCATTCTCTACAACGAACTGGGCACGCTGAACTTCCGCGAAATGGTGGAACTGGCGCCGGCGCACTTCGAAGCAGGCAACAACATGCTGTGGTGGGCAACGCTGATGCTGCTGGGTGGCGCCGTGGGTAAATCCGCGCAGCTGCCGTTGCAGACATGGCTGGCCGACGCGATGGCGGGTCCAACCCCTGTCTCCGCGCTGATCCACGCCGCGACCATGGTTACCGCCGGTGTCTACCTGATTGCGCGTACCCATGGCCTGTTCCTGATGACTCCGGAAATTCTGCATCTGGTGGGTATTGTCGGTGCGGTTACGCTGGTGCTGGCAGGCTTTGCCGCGCTGGTGCAGACCGACATCAAACGCGTTCTCGCGTACTCCACCATGAGCCAGATTGGTTACATGTTCCTGGCGCTGGGCGTTCAGGCGTGGGATGCGGCCATTTTCCACCTGATGACGCACGCGTTCTTTAAAGCGCTGCTGTTCCTCTCATCCGGTTCGGTGATCCTGGCCTGCCACCACGAGCAGAACATCTTCAAAATGGGCGGACTGCGTAAGTCCATCCCGCTGGTCTATGTCTGCTTCCTGGTGGGCGGCGCGGCGCTGGCGGCACTGCCGCTGATTACCGCGGGCTTCTTCAGTAAGGACGAAATCCTTGCGGGCGCCATGGCGAATGGTCATATCAATCTGATGGTTGCGGGTCTGGTCGGTGCGTTCATGACCTCCCTGTACACCTTCCGTATGATTTTCATCGTCTTCCACGGTAAAGAACAAATTCACGCTCACGCAGGGAAGGGGATTACCCACCACCTGCCGCTGATTGTGCTGCTGGTCCTGTCCACCTTCGTTGGCGCGATGATTGTGCCACCGTTGCAGGGTGTACTGCCGGCAACAACCGAGCTTGAGCACGGTCGCGTTCTGACGCTTGAAATCACCTCCGGCGTAGTGGCTATAGCGGGCATCCTGATTGCCGCATGGCTGTGGCTGGGCAAACGCACGCTGGTAACTGCCGTTGCCAACAGCGCGCCGGGCCGTCTGCTGGGCACCTGGTGGTACAACGCGTGGGGCTTCGACTGGCTGTACGACATGATCTTCGTGAAGCCGTTCCTGGGCATTGCGTGGCTGCTGAAGCGCGATCCACTGAACAGCCTGATGAATATCCCGGCGATCCTCTCTCGCTTTGCAGGTAAAGGCCTGCTGTTTAGCGAGAACGGTTATCTGCGCTGGTATGTGGCGTCCATGAGCATCGGTGCGGTTGTCGTGCTGGCGCTGCTGATGGTGTTGCGTTGATCGTAAAGTGAATTTTATTCGAATTCGTTGAAAATCAGGCCCCTGCTGGGGGCCTTAAAAAGGAATGTAAATCGCCATGTTACTACCCTGGCTAATATTAATTCCCTTCATCGGCGGCTTCCTGTGCTGGCAGACCGAACGCTTTGGCGTGAAGATGCCGCGCTGGATCGCGCTGATCACCATGGGATTGACGCTCGCGCTTGGCCTGCAACTGTGGTTGCAGGGTGGCTACTCACTGACCCAGTCTGCGGGCCTTCCGCAGTGGCAGTCTGAGTTCATTCTGCCGTGGATCCCACGTTTCGGTATCACGATCCACCTGGCGATTGACGGTCTGTCGCTGCTGATGGTCGTGCTGACCGGTCTGCTCGGCGTTCTGGCGGTACTTTGCTCCTGGCGAGAAATCGAAAAATACCAGGGCTTCTTCCACCTGAACCTGATGTGGATCCTGGGCGGCGTGATCGGCGTGTTCCTGGCCATCGACATGTTCCTGTTCTTCTTCTTCTGGGAGATGATGCTGGTGCCGATGTACTTCCTGATCGCGCTGTGGGGCCATAAGGCGTCCGACGGTAAAACGCGTATCACGGCGGCCACCAAGTTCTTCATCTACACCCAGGCGAGTGGTCTGGTGATGTTGATTGCCATCCTGGCGCTGGTGTTTGTGCATTACAACGCGACCGGTGTCTGGACCTTCAACTACGAAAACCTGCTGAAGACCCCGATGTCCCACGGCGTGGAATACCTGCTGATGCTAGGCTTCTTTATCGCCTTCGCGGTGAAAATGCCGGTGGTTCCGCTGCATGGCTGGCTGCCAGACGCGCACTCTCAGGCGCCAACGGCAGGTTCCGTTGACCTGGCGGGTATCTTGCTGAAAACCGCGGCTTACGGTCTGCTGCGTTTCTCCCTGCCGCTGTTCCCGAACGCCTCCGCAGAGTTCGCGCCGATTGCCATGTGGCTGGGCGTGATCGGTATCTTCTACGGTGCATGGATGGCCTTCACGCAGTACGACATCAAACGTCTGATTGCTTACACCTCCGTTTCCCACATGGGCTTCGTGCTGATTGCCATCTACACCGGCAGCCAGCTGGCGTACCAGGGCGCGGTGATCCAGATGATTGCGCACGGCCTGTCCGCTGCCGGTCTCTTCATCCTGTGTGGTCAGCTGTACGAACGTCTCCATACCCGCGACATGCGTATGATGGGCGGTCTGTGGGGCAAAATGAAATGGCTGCCGGCGCTCTCGATGTTCTTCGCGGTGGCGACTCTGGGTATGCCGGGTACCGGTAACTTCGTCGGCGAGTTTATGATCCTGTTCGGCAGCTTCAACGTGGTACCGACGATCACCGTCATCTCCACCTTTGGTCTGGTGTTTGCCTCCGTGTACTCGCTGGCGATGCTGCACCGCGCTTACTTCGGTAAAGCGAAGAGTGAAATTGCTGCACAAGAATTGCCGGGGATGTCGCTGCGAGAGCTGTTCATCATCCTGCTGCTGGTCGTACTGCTGGTGCTGTTGGGCTTCTATCCGCAGCCGATTCTGGATACCTCGCACTCCGCGATGGGTAACATCCAGCAGTGGTTTGTTAATTCTGCTTCTACTACAAGGCCGTAATTCGCCATGACAATAACTCCACAACAACTGATCGCGCTGCTACCGCTGCTGATCGTCGGATTGACGGTGGTGGTTGTGATGCTCTCCATTGCGTGGCGACGCAATCACTTCCTGAATGCGACCCTGTCCGTTCTGGGTCTGAACGCTGCGTTAGTCTCCCTCTGGTTTGTTGGCCAGGCGGGAGCGATGGACGTCACGCCGCTGATGCGCGTTGACGGCTACGCCATGCTCTACACCGGTCTGGTGCTGCTGGCGAGCCTGGCAACCTGTACCTTTGCGTACCCGTGGCTCGAAGGGTACAACGACAACAAAGAAGAGTTTTACCTGCTGGTACTGATTGCTGCACTGGGCGGCATTCTGCTGGCGAACGCGAACCACATGGCCGCGCTGTTCCTTGGTATTGAGTTGATCTCACTGCCGCTGTTCGGCCTGATTGGTTACGCCTTCCGTCAGAAGCGCTCTCTGGAAGCGGCTATCAAGTACACCATTCTGTCTGCTGCCGCGTCGTCGTTCCTGCTGTTCGGTATCGCGCTGCTGTATGCACAGACGGGTAACCTCTCCTTCCTGGCCATCGGTAAGAGCCTCGGCGACGGCATGATGCATGAGCCGCTGCTGCTGGCGGGTCTGGGCATGATGATTGTTGGCCTTGGCTTTAAACTCTCTCTGGTTCCGTTCCACCTGTGGACGCCAGACGTCTACCAGGGTGCGCCTGCACCGGTCTCTACCTTCCTGGCGACGGCGAGTAAAATCGCTATCTTCGGCGTGGTTATGCGTCTGTTCCTGTACGCCCCGGTGGGTGACAGCGAAGCGGTTCGCGTGGTGCTGGGCATTATCGCGTTCGTTTCTATCATCTTCGGTAACCTGATGGCGCTGAGCCAGACCAACATCAAGCGTCTGCTGGGCTACTCCTCTATCTCCCATCTGGGTTACCTGCTGGTGGCGCTGATTGCGCTGCAAAGCGGTGAAATGTCGATGGAAACCGTGGGTGTGTATCTGGCCGGTTACCTGTTCAGCAGCCTCGGCGCGTTCGGCGTGGTGAGCCTGATGTCCAGTCCGTACCGTGGTCCGGATGCAGATTC
The DNA here is from genome assembly GCF_036936505.1 of Enterobacter sp. JJBC. Classification (NCBI taxonomy): domain Bacteria; kingdom Pseudomonadati; phylum Pseudomonadota; class Gammaproteobacteria; order Enterobacterales; family Enterobacteriaceae; genus Enterobacter; species Enterobacter sp. JJBC. Next base: position 3,304,031 of record NZ_CP136935.1, on the reverse strand, counting down.
CCTGTTCTCCTACCGTGGACTGTTCTGGCACCGTCCGATTCTGTCTGCGGTAATGACCGTGATGATGCTCTCTCTGGCGGGTATCCCAATGACGCTGGGCTTTATCGGTAAGTTCTACGTGCTGGCCGTCGGTGTGCAGGCGGGTCTGTGGTGGCTGACGGCGGGTGTCGTTATCGGCTCCGCGATTGGTCTCTACTACTACCTGCGCGTTGCCGTGAGCCTGTACCTGAGCGCGCCTCAGCAGCTCAACCGCGATGCGCCGTCCAACTGGCAGTACAGCGCCGGCGGTATCGTGGTGCTAATCTCCGCGCTGCTGGTGCTGATCTTCGGTATCTATCCGCAGCCGCTGATTGATATCGTGCAGCGAGCGATGCCGCTGATGTAAAAACAAAAAACCCGCCTCGGCGGGTTTTTTATTGTTTTCTCCCTCTCCCCGTGGGAGAGGGCCGGGGTGAGGGCACCAGCCCGCATAGAGTAAAACATGCCCAGGGCGCTACGCTTGCAGGGCATACGGGTCTTGTAGGTCGGGTAAGCGAAGCGTCACCCGACTAAGCTAACTGCTTCCTGCTTATAAGCGGCCCTTCAATCTTCTTCATCGAGCGGTCCAGCACCTCTTCAATCACCGACGATAGCTCATTTAGCTCAAACTTCGCCACATAGCCGTCCGCCTTCACTTTGCGAATATGATCTTCGTTCGCGTTGCCGGAAAGAGACGAGTGGATCACCACCGGAATATCTTTCAGTACCGGGTCGGTTTTGATTTTGCGCGTCAGCGTAAAGCCGTCCATCTCCGGCATTTCGAGGTCGGTCAATACCAGGGCAATCTTATCGGTAACGGGGACGCCCTCAGCCTGAGCCTGCGCGGCCAACTGAGTGATTTTCTCCCACGCGTCTTTGCCGGTGATATGCAGCTGGGCCGGGATCTCCATCGCCTGCAATCCCTTCTCCAGCATTGAGCGCGCCACTTTCGAATCTTCTGCAACAATCGCGACAGAGCCAGGCTTGATGTTGAATTTGGTGGTTTCCAGATGGGTGGCGTGCAGATCGTGGTTCGCCGGGGTGATGTCGTACAGGATCTGCTCCACGTCCAGCACCATCGCCAGATCGTTGGTATCCGTCTTCTCGTCCAGGCAGGCAATGCTGGTAATGTAGCGACCGCTGACGGCAGTTTCCGCAGCATGCACCTGCTTCCAGTCCAGACGCATGATGTTTTCCACCGATTCCACAGCAAACGCCTGCACGCTGCGGGCATATTCGGTGATCAGCAGGATGTTCAGCCCGGTGGCTGGCTTGCAGCCGGCGACGGCGGCCAGATCGATCACCGGGATCACCTGGTCGCGAATGTTCACCATCCCCATCAGCGGAGACTTCATTCCCGCCGGTTTGGTGAAGGTCGGCATCGGCACAATTTCGCGCAATTTGAACACGTTGATGCCGAACAGCTCGGATTTATTTTCGTTCAGAGAGGTGCCAAGACGGAACAGCAACAGTTCAAAACGGTTGGACAGGGTCAGGTTCGCCCTGTCATCAATATCTTTCTGGAAATTATCCATTCTACCCTCAAGAGAAATGCTGGCCTTTTAATCGTTATCGGCACGCTGAGGGAAAAATGAAGGACTAAACGCTGACCTGAGCAAAATCTTCCGCCAGCTCGCATGCCGGAAATACTTCCCGACACTCTGCCAGCAGGCTTTCAGCGCCGCGGACGTCATAGCGTGAGCTGACGTGAGTAACAATCAGTTTCCGGACGCCAGCCTCACGCGCCAGCTGCGCCGCCTGACGCGTTGAGCTGTGCCCCCGGCTGTTGGCTTTTTCTTCCATCGCCGCTTCCAGCGTCGCCTCATGCACCATCACATCCACACCCCCGGCAAGCCTGAGCGCCGAAGGGCAGGGGGCGGTATCCCCAAAAATAGCCAGTTTTTTGCCTGGCTGCGGCGGCGCGAGGTAATCCTGACCGTTGATGACGCGCCCGTCTTCCAGCGTGACGGTCTCGCCGTGCTTCAGACGCTGGAACAGCGGGCCAGGTTTCACCCCATCGGCCTGCAACGCGGCGGCGTTCAGCGCCCCGGGCTTGTCATGCTCCTCAACGCGATAGCCGTAACATTCCACCGGATGGTTAAGCGGGTAAGCGCGCACCTGATAATCTCCGTCGTCGAACACCAGACCTTCGCCGATCTCCACCACCTCCAGCGGATAATCGGTCCACGAGCCGCTCAGGCGCAGCGTGGTTTCAACAAATTCCTGAATACCCGCAGGGCCATAAATGGTCAGCGGGTTAGCGTTACCGGCCATCGAACGGCTGCACAGCAGGCCCGGCAGGCCAAACAGATGGTCGCCGTGCAGATGGGTGATAAATATTTTATCCACTTTCCCCGGGTGGTATGAAGTATGCAGCATCTGATGCTGCGTACCCTCGCCGCAGTCAAACAGCCACAGCCCACCGCGGGTAGGATGCTTAAGATCCAGCAGAATCGCCGTCACGTTTCGTGAGCGGGTTGGCACCCCGGCGGACGTACCCAGAAAAATCAGTTCCATAACGCAATCAGCCCTTTGCCGAATGGGAAGGGGTTTAGTATAACGTGATGAACCCCAGGAAGGAGAAACACATGATCCAGTGGCAAGATCTACACCACAGCGAACTGACCGTGCAGTCACTCTACGCCCTGCTCAAACTGCGCTGTGAAGTCTTCGTGGTTGAACAAACCTGCCCGTATCAGGATATCGACGGCGATGACCTGGTCGGCGAGAACCGGCACATCCTCGGCTGGCGCGATAACGAGCTGGTGGCGTATGCGAGGATTCTGAAAAGCGAAGAGGAATTTGACCCTGTCGTCATTGGGCGCGTCATTATCAGTGGCCGCGCGCGCGGTGAAAAGCTGGGCTATCAGCTGATGGAAAAAACGCTGGACGCATGCCAGAAACAGTGGCCGGACAAGGCGTTATACCTGGGCGCGCAGGCGCATTTGCAATCATTCTATGGCCATTTTGGTTTTACCCCGGTCACGGACATTTACGACGAAGACGGCATCCCACACATCGGCATGGCACGCGAAGCGAAACAGGCGCAATAGCAATACGTTGTCTATAGTTACCGGACTGGTGTACTAACATGGAGAAAAATATGTCATTTCAATCCTGGGATACCCGAGTCGACGACGACCTGACGCTGCTAAGCGAAACGCTGGAAGAAGTGCTGCGCTCTTCAGGCGATCCTGCCGATCAGAAGTACATTGAGCTCAAAGCCCGCGCCGAGCAGGCGCTGCATGACGTGAAAAACCGCGTCAGTAACGCCTCCGACAATTATTACTACCGCGCCAAACAGGCGGTTTATCGTGCCGACGATTATGTGCATGAAAAACCGTGGCAGGGCATTGGGGTCGGTGCGGCCGTAGGGCTGGTGCTGGGTCTGCTGTTAGCCCGTCGTTAAGCCGGTAAACCACTCCCTACACGTGGGTACTGCTATTTATCGTCAGTACCCCGTATAATATAAGGCTTTAACAGGGAGAGGTTCGCGTGCACTCGATTTTCCTCGCGCTGCAAAGCCTGCGCACTCAGCTTGCGCAAGCATTGCCTGCTATACCCGGTTTACGCCATTTCGATGTCTCTTTCCCGTTAAACGACGCCTTCGATCCGCTGGCCTGGCTGGGTGTGCAGCGATGCTATCCTCAGTTTTACTGGCAACAGCGCAGCGGCGATGAAGAACTTGCCGCGCTCGGAAGCCTCGCCCAGTTTGATTCTCTGGCTTCGGCCTCGCGGTTTTTGCATGCCCATGACGTAGCCAATGACACCCGTATCTGCGGCCTGAACGCCTTCAACCCGGCGCAGGGCAAGCTGTTTTTACCGCGCCTTCTCTGGCGACGGTCTGGCGGGGTCGCCACGCTGCGTCTGCAACTGTGGAGCGAAACGTCGCTGCGGGAAGATGCCCGTGAGGCGCTGAATTTTGTCGATAACCTGCGCGACGCCGCGCCGATCCGCCCGTTGTCCGTGCAGATTGTGCAGGAAACCCATCATCCGGAAAAACCGGACTGGCTGGCGTTGATTCGTCAGGCGACGGATACCCTTGCTCGCGGTGATTTTAAGAAAGTGGTGCTCGCACGTGCTACAGACGTTCAGTGCCAGCAGCCCGTGAACGCCATCGCGCTGATGGCTGCCAGCCGCGCCCTAAACCTCAACTGCTATCATTTTTGTATGGTCTTTGACGCCAGCAATGCCTTCCTCGGCTCGACGCCCGAGCGCCTGTGGCGGCGACGCGGCACGCTGCTGCGCACTGAAGCGCTGGCAGGCACCGTCGCCAGCCATTCTGACGATAAGCAGGCCCAGCGTCTGGGCGACTGGCTGATGAACGACGATAAAAATCAGCGGGAAAATATGCTGGTGGTGGAAGATATCTGCCAGCGTCTTCAGCACCATACCCGGACGCTGGAGATCCTGCCTGCGCAGGTGCTGCGTCTGCGCAAGGTGCAGCATTTACGCCGCTGTATCTGGACCGAACTTAAACAGCCTGACGACGAACAGTGTCTGCATATTTTGCAACCGACGGCGGCGGTGGCCGGGCTGCCGCGACAGGCGGCCCGAGAATTTATTGCGAAAGTAGAGCCGTTTGACCGGGAGTGGTACGCCGGTTCGGCGGGCTATTTATCGCGCGATCAGAGCGAATTCTGTGTGGCATTACGCTCCGCCCGCGTTCACAACGCTGCGCTGCGTCTTTATGCGGGGGCGGGCATCGTCAGCGGCTCCGATCCTGAGCAGGAGTGGCAGGAGATCGAAAACAAGGCCGCCGGGCTGCGTTCCCTTCTCCTAAGGGATTAATACTGATTCGTGCAATCCCGATTCATATCAAAATTCTGACTTTTTCTATTATTTATACTGTGTCGCATTCTTGATACTGGACAATCTCATGTCAGTAAGTTCTTTTAACCGACGCTGGGCGGCGGTGATCCTTGAAGCCCTGACCCGTCATGGTGTCAGGCATGTGTGTATTGCCCCGGGCTCTCGCTCCACGCCGCTCACCCTTGCTGCCGCGGAAAACCGGGCTTTTATTCACCACACCCATTTTGATGAGCGTGGTCTGGGCCATCTGGCGCTCGGGCTGGCGAAAGTCAGTAAAGCGCCCGTGGCGGTGATCGTCACCTCCGGCACGGCGGTGGCGAACCTCTATCCGGCGCTGATAGAAGCGGGATTAACCGGCGAAAAGCTGATTTTACTCACCGCCGACCGTCCCCCGGAACTTATCGACTGCGGCGCTAACCAGGCGATTCGTCAGCCTGGCATTTTTGCCTCGCATCCTTCACAGACGGTCTCGTTGCCGCGCCCCACCCAGGACATTCCCGCCAGCTGGCTGGTCTCAACCCTCGACCACGCCATGAACGCACTGCGCAGCGGCGGGCTACACATTAACTGCCCGTTTGCCGAGCCGCTGTACGGTGAAATGAACGATACTGGCCTCGTCTGGCAACAGCAGCTGGGAGACTGGTGGGAGAGCGAAAAAACCTGGCTGCGCGAGCAGACGCATCTGGAAAGCGCTAAACAGCGCGACTGGTTCTTCTGGCGTCAGAAGCGCGGCGTGGTGATAGCCGGGCGGATGAGTGCGGCGGAAGGTAAGCTTGCGGCGGAGTGGGCACAAACGCTTGGCTGGCCGCTGATTGGTGACGTGCTTTCCCAGACGGGCCAGCCGCTGCCCTGCGCCGACCTCTGGCTGGGGAACGCGAAAGCGGTCACCGAGCTGGCGCAGGCGCAGATTGTCGTCCAGCTGGGATCGAGCCTGACGGGGAAGCGTCTGCTCCAGTGGCAGGCCACCTGTACGCCTGAAGAGTACTGGCTGGTGGACCCGCTCGAAGGACGCCTTGACCCGGCGCACCATCGTGGCCGCCGCCTGGTGAGCGATATTAACAGCTGGCTGGAATTGCATCCGGCGGAAAAACGCAAACCCTGGGCGGTGGAGATCCCGGCGCTGTCACGTCAGGCGTGGGAACTCACCAAAGCGCAGTGCGAGGCGTTCAGTGAAGCCGGGCTGGCGCACCATATCCGCAAATATCTTCCCGAGCAGGGACAACTTTTTGTCGGTAACAGCCTGGTGGTGCGCCTGATTGACGCCTTTTCGCAGCTGCCGGCGGGTTATCCGGTGTACAGCAACCGGGGCGCGAGCGGCATTGACGGCCTGATCTCCACCGCCGCTGGCGTACAGAGGGCCAGCGCGAAATCCACGCTGGCGATTGTGGGGGATCTCTCAGCCCTCTACGATCTCAACGCGCTGGCGCTCCTGCGTCAGGCGTCGGCCCCGTTCGTGCTGATTGTTGTGAACAATAACGGCGGGCAGATTTTCTCGTTGCTGCCGACGCCGCAAAGCGAACGTGAGCGCTTCTATCTGATGCCGCAAAACGTGCAGTTCGAACACGCCGCCGCCATGTTCAGCCTTAAATACCATCGCCCGGAAAGCTGGGACGATCTGGAAACGGCGCTGAGCACCGCCTGGCGGCAGCCTGGCGCGACGCTCATTGAGCTGGTGGTAAACGATGCTGACGGCGCGCAGAAGCTGCAACATCTGCTTGCGCAGATGAGTCACCTGTGATCCTCGCAGGCGTCTCCCAGCCAGGAAAACCAGGCTACCCCTGGCTGGTTTTCCTGCACGGTTTTTCCGGCGACTGTCGCGAGTGGCAGGCTGTCGGGGCGTCGCTGCATGACTACCCCCGGCTCTACATTGACCTGCCCGGGCACGGTGGTTCAGCGGATACGGGCGTGACGGGGTTTGCAGAGGTGAGCGATTTGCTCACGCACACCCTTTTTAGTTACAACATACTAAGATACTGGCTCGTGGGGTACTCCCTCGGCGGCCGCATTGCGATGTTCCATGCCTGCCAGCATCCAGCGGGGTTAGACGGGGTTATTGTGGAAGGTGGACACCCGGGCCTGCAAGACCCCGATGCGCGCCAGGCGCGGCTGACCTCTGACCGCCGCTGGGCATCACGTTTACGCAGTGAGCCGCTGGAGGCCGTCTTTGCCGACTGGTATCAACAGCCGGTCTTTGCCTCACTTACGGATGATCAGCGCAGGGCGCTGATCGCGCTGCGCAGCCGGAACAACGGCCCGAGGCTGGCAGAGATGCTGGAAGCCACCTCGCTTGCCGTTCAGCCTGATTTACGTCCCGCGCTCACCGCGCGTGATTTTTCTTTTGACTATCTCTATGGCGAACGTGACGGGAAGTTTGCAGCTATCGCCGCTGAACTTAACGCCACGCGTCATGCTATCCCTCACGCCGGACACAACGCCCACCGGGACAACCCGGAAGCTGTTGCCGCGAGTCTGGCTCAGATACTGCGTTATCGAACAAAGGACACGCTATGATCTATCCTGATGAACACATGCTTTACGCGCCGGTTGAATGGCAGGACTGCTCCGAAGGCTACACCGACATTCGTTACCACAAATCCGCCGATGGTATCGCCAAAATCACCATCAACCGTCCACAGGTGCGCAACGCGTTTCGTCCGTTGACCGTAAAAGAGATGATCCAGGCGCTGGCGGATGCCCGCTATGACGACACTGTCGGCGTCATCATCCTCACCGGGGAAGGGGAGAAAGCCTTCTGCTCCGGCGGCGATCAGAAAGTCCGCGGTGACTACGGCGGATACCAGGATGATGCGGGCACGCACCACCTGAACGTGCTGGATTTCCAGCGCCAGATCCGCACCTGTCCAAAACCGGTGGTCGCGATGGTGGCAGGGTATTCCATCGGCGGCGGTCACGTGCTGCACATGATGTGTGACCTGACGATCGCGGCGGAAAATGCCATTTTCGGTCAGACTGGCCCGAAAGTCGGCTCTTTCGACGGCGGCTGGGGCGCGTCCTATATGGCGCGCATTGTCGGCCAGAAAAAAGCCCGCGAAATCTGGTTCCTGTGCCGTCAGTACAATGCGCAGGAAGCGCTGGATATGGGGCTGGTTAACACCGTGGTGCCGATCGCCGATCTGGAAAAAGAGACCGTGCGCTGGTGTCGCGAAATGCTGCAAAACAGCCCAATGGCGCTGCGCTGCCTGAAAGCGGCCCTCAACGCCGACTGTGACGGTCAGGCGGGCCTTCAGGAGCTGGCAGGTAACGCCACCATGCTGTTCTATATGACCGAAGAGGGTCAGGAAGGGCGCAACGCGTTCAACGAAAAACGCCAGCCAGACTTCAGCAAATACAAACGGAACCCGTAATGCGTCGCGCGCAGGTTTACCGCTGGCAGATACCGATGGACGCGGGCGTGGTGCTGCGTGAACGGCGGTTAAAAACCCGTGACGGCTTTTTCGTGCATCTCCGGCAGGGCGAGCGGGAAGGGTGGGGCGAAATCGCCCCGCTTCCGGGTTTTAGCCTGGAAACGCTCGACGAGGCGCAGGCTGCGCTGATGGCCTGGACGTACGAATGGCGTGAGGGAGCAGATCCGGCGCTGCCGGACGTTCCTTCCGCCGCGTTCGGCATCAGCTGTGCGCTGGCAGAGCTGGACGGCAGTTTACCGGACGCGGCGAACTATTGCGCCGCGCCGCTCTGTACCGGCGATCCGGATGAACTTTTCGCGCTCCTTTCCGCGATGCCTGGCGAGAAGGTGGCGAAAATAAAGGTTGGCCTGTACGAAGCGGTGCGCGACGGGATGGTGGTTAATCTGTTACTGGAAGCCATTCCCGATCTGCACCTGCGCCTGGACGCCAACCGCGCCTGGACACCGCTCAGGGCGCAGCAGTTTGCGAAGTACGTCAACCCGACGTACCGCAACCGCATCGCGTTTCTCGAAGAGCCGTGCAAAACGCGCGACGACTCTCGCGCCTTCGCCCGGGAAACCGGCATCGCCATTGCCTGGGATGAGAGCCTGCGCGAAGCCGATTTCGCGTTTGCCGCCGAGCCGGGCGTCAGGGCCGTGGTGATTAAGCCAACGCTGACCGGCAGCCTCGACAAGGTGCGCGAGCAGGTTGCGGCGGCCCATGCCGCAGGGCTGACGGCGGTGATCAGTTCATCCATCGAATCCAGCCTCGGCCTGACGCAGCTGGCGCGCATTGCTGCATGGTTAACGCCGGACACCGTTCCCGGTCTCGATACGCTAAACCTGATGCAGGCCCAGCTGATTCGCCAGTGGCCTGACAGCACCTTGCCGTGCCTCGACGTCGGGGCGCTGGAGCCATTGCGATGAGTTTTACCGACTGGCCGTGGCGGCACTGGCGCACCCGGCGTGCCGATAAACCCGCGCTGCGTTTAGACGATGTAACGCTCAGTTGGTCTCAGCTGGGCGAGCGTATCGATCGCCTGGCAGCCGGTTTTCAGTCTCAGGGCGTTGCTGACGGTGACGGCGTCATGCTGCTCGCCCACAACCACCCGCAGACCCTGCTGGCCTGGCTGGCGCTGCTTCAGTGCGGCGCCCGCATTTTGCCGGTGAACCCTCAGCTTCCCCGTCCGCTGCTGGACGTCCTCCTGCCGCAGATGACCCTGCGTTTTGCGCTGGTGCTTAACGGTGAGTATGACGGTCTGCCCGCGCTGGCATTAAGAGAGGGCGAGGGGCAGGGGGGCGTGACGTGGCGGGCAGAACGACTGGCCTCAATGACGCTCACCTCCGGCTCCACCGGTTTGCCAAAAGCGGCGGTGCACACCTGTGCCGCCCACCTTGCCAGCGCAAAAGGGGTGCTGGCGCTGATGCCTTACGGCGATAGCGACGACTGGCTGCTCTCTCTGCCGCTGTTTCACGTCTCCGGTCAGGGGATTTTGTGGCGCTGGTTACAGGGCGGAGGCCGTCTCACCGTGCGCGAAAAACAGCCGCTTGAGCAGGCGCTACAGGGCTGTACCCACGCCTCGCTGGTGCCAACGCAGCTGTGGCGACTGCTTAATTCACACCATCCCGTCGCGCTGAAAGCCGTGCTGCTCGGCGGGGCGGAAATCCCCGTTGCGCTGACCGAACAGGCGCGCGAGCAGGGGATCCGTACATTCTGCGGCTACGGTCTGACCGAGTTCGCCTCCACCGTCTGCGCCAAAGAGGCCGACGGCGCGCCGGACGTGGGCAGCGCGCTGCCGGGCAGAGACGTTCAGGTGGTAAACGGTGAAGTCTGGATCCGGGCGGAAAGCATGGCGGCGGGCTACTGGCGAGACGGCGCATTATTGCCGCTGGTCAATGCGCAGGGCTGGTTCGCCACCCGGGATCGCGGCGAGTGGCATGACGGGCGCCTGACCATTCTGGGCCGAATGGACAATCTCTTTTTCAGCGGCGGAGAAGGGATCCAGCCGGAAGCGCTGGAGCGCGTTATCGCCACGCATCCGCAGGTAAGCCAGGCGTTTGTCGTTCCGCTGGATGATGCCGAGTACGGGCAACGCCCGGTGGCGGTGGTGGAATGCGAGCCGGGCACGGATATCACGCTGCTGCCGGAGTGGGTTCAGGGCAGGCTGGCGCGCTTTGAGCAGCCGGTACACTGGCTGGCGCTGCCGTCAGAACTGAAAAATGGCGGGATTAAAATCTCCCGCCAGGCGTTAAAGCAGTGGGTCAATGCCCTGTTGAGGGGCTAATCAGCCGATATCCGGCTGCGGTTTGTGCTGGCGTCGGCGGATCCAGCGCAGCGCCGGCGGCACGACAATCACCATAATCGCCATTGCCAGCAGGATCTTCGTTACGCTGCTCTCCCACAGGATCCCCATGTTGCCGTTGCTGATGGAGAGGGCGCGGCGCAGGTTCTGCTCCAGCATTTCCCCCAGCACAAACCCTAAAATCAGCGGCGACATCGGGAAGTGCATCTTGCGCAGAATGTAGCCCAGCACGCCGAGCAGCACCATCAACACCAGGTCGAAGGTGGTGCTGTGCACCGCGTACACCCCAACCGCAGAGACGGCGGCGATGGCCGGGACCAGGAACCACAGGGGAATGGTCAGCATGCGGGTGAACAGGCCGATCAGCGGGATGTTCATTACCAGCAGCATCACGTTGGCGATCAGCAGGGCGGCAATCAAACCCCAGACGATATCGGGCTGCTCGGTAAACATCGCCGGACCCGGGGTGATGTTATAGAGCGTCAGCGCGCCCATCATTACCGCCGTGGTGCCGGAGCCCGGCACGCCGAGGGTCAGCATCGGGATAAACGAGCCGCAGGCCGAGGCGTTATTCGCCGCCTCCGGCGCCGCCACGCCGCGGATATCGCCTTTGCCGAAGCTGTCGCTGTTACCGCTCAGCTTTTTCTCGGTCATGTAGGTGATGGCGCTGGCGATAGTCGCCCCCGCGCCGGGCAGAATGCCGACGAAGAAACCGATCACCGACGAACGCAGGGTGGCACCCACACACTGCGCCCCCTCTTTGGCATTAAAGAGCATACGTCCGGTTTTACGCACCAGCGTCTGCCCGCTGCTGGTATGTTCCAGCATCAGTAAGATTTCTGAGACAGAGAACAGACCAATCACCACGACGATAAACTGCACGCCGTCGGAGAGATGAACGCTGTCGAAGGTAAAACGATAAACCCCGGTGTTGGCATCCACGCCGACGGTGGCCAGACTGAGGCCAATCAACGCAGACAAAAACGACTTCAGCGGATTCTGCGCCATCATGCTGCCGAGACAGGCGATGGCGAACACCATCAGGGCAAAATACTCGGCCGGACCAAACGCCAGCGACCACTGGGCCAGCGCCGGGGCGAAGAGGATGATGCCGCCAATGGCGATCAGGGAGCCAAAGAACGAGCTGACGGCGGAAATAGAGAGCGCCACGCCGCCGCGTCCCTGCTGCGCCATTGGATAGCCATCCAGCGCGGTCATAATGGCGGCGGCATCGCCGGGCACGTTAAGCAGAATCGAGGAAATACGCCCCCCGTATTCGCAGCCGATATAAACCGTCGCCAGCAGGATCAGCGCCGATTCCGCAGGCAGGTGCAGCGCAAAGGCCAGCGGCAGTAAAATCGCCACGCCGTTGATAGGTCCAAGGCCCGGCAGCAGGCCGACGATGGTCCCGACGAAACAGCCGATCAGGGCGATCACCAGGTTTTCCGGGGTCATCGCTACCGCGAACCCCTGAGAGAGATAGATCCAGGTATCCATAGCGTGCTCCGTTAGTTAAACCATGCGCCAAGCGGCAGGGTCACGTCCAGCAGGCGGTCGAAGGCGTACCAGAGTAAAATGCCCAGTACGACCCCGGAGATCCCCGCCGCAGGCAGCGAGGCGTTAAATAGTATGCCAATCACCATCGTCAGCAGGGCGGTGGCAATCGGGAAGCCGAGCCATTCAAAGCCCCACGCGTACATCAGCAGGACAATCACCATTACCAGCAGACGTTGCAGCGTTCGGCGTGGCGGCCACTCCACGGTATCCGGATGGCGCAGCAGCAGCGCTACCGAGCAGAGCAGCATCAGGCCGACAATGCCGACGGGAAAGGGGCGTGGCCCCACGGGTTCATAGCTGTATTCGCTGTGGATCTGCCAGGCGACGAACATGCCGCCAATGCAGAGCAGCAGCCATATCCCGGCAAAAATGCGATCGCTCATAGCGCCTCCGGTTATTTCGCCAGGCCAAAGGCTTTCGCCTGTTCGCGGTAGTCATTCACCTGTTTTTTGACATACTCGTCCAGCTGCTTGCCGTTCAGGTTGAACTCAAACAGCCCGCGCAGATCGCGCTGTTTTTTGAACTCCTCGGTTTGCTGAAGTTTTGCGAAGGTATCCACCCACCACTGGTATTCGGCGTCGGTCACTTTTGGCCCGACGAAGAAGCCGCGGATGATCGGCCAGACCAGGTTATAACCCTGCTCTTTGGCGGTTGGGACGTCTGCCAGCTGGCCCGGCAGACGGTTTTCTGAGAAGACCGCCAGCACACGGATCTTATCCCCGCTCAGGTAGGGCACCATTTCGCTGAGATCGCCCGATACCGCCTGGACGTGATTGCCCATCAGCGCCGTCACCGGCTCGCCGCCGCCTTCAAAGGCCACGTAACGCATCTTGTGCGGATCCACTTTGGCCTGCTGCGCCAGCAGCGCGGCTTTCATCCAGTCCTGGCTGCCGATAGAGGCGCCTGCGCCAATGACCACGCTGTTCGGATCTTTTTCCATGGCGGTCAGCAGATCTTTCAGGGATTTCCACGGAGAGTCCGCGCGCACGGCGATCATGCCGTAATCGGTGCCTACGGTGGCGAGCCAGCGCACGTCGTCCACGTCATAACGGCCAAATTTCCCCTGTGACAGATTCAGCAGCGAACCGCCGGAGAACGCCACCACGGTGCCCGCTTCGGCAGGGCGCTGGGCGACGATGGCGTTATAGGCTACCGCGCCCACGCCGCCGGGCATGTAGGTAACGCGCATCGGTTTCTCAATGGCCTTCGTCTCCAGCAGGCTGACCTGAATCAGCTTACAGGTCAGGTCGAAGCCGCCGCCGGGTTTGGCCGGGGCGATACATTCGGTACGGGATGGCGCGTCCTGCGCCTGGACGACAGAGGCACTCAACAGCAATACGCTTGCAGCAAGGGTAGAAAATAATTGTTTTTTCATCGTTTATCCTCACGCCGGAGAACCGGGAGTACGGGTACGGGTGTCTTTTTTCTGATTATGTGAACCACCTTGTAGCGGTTCCGTTGCGTGATTGTTAAAACAATAACCTTTCATTTCCCTTTCACTGCGACACCAACTTTACAGGATGTGATATGCGTCTCTTACTGGCGGAAGATAATCGTGAGCTGGCTCACTGGCTGGAAAAAGCGCTGGTACAAAACGGATTTGCCGTGGATTGCGTCAACGATGGACGGGCGGCCGATCATCTTTTGCAGGGAGAAAACTATGCCGTCGCGATCCTTGATATCGGCATGCCCGGTTTCGACGGGCTGGAGGTGGTGCATCGGCTGAGAAAGCGCGGGCAGACGTTGCCCGTGCTGTTTCTTACCGCCCGCAGCAACGTGGCAGACAGGGTTAAGGGGCTGAATGCCGGGGCGGATGACTACCTGCCGAAACCGTTCGAGCTGGAGGAGCTTGATGCCCGCCTGCGTGCGCTGCTGCGCCGCAGTGAAGGGCGAACCCAGGAGCGCCAGCGGCTGGGAGAGCTGGAGTACGATGATGAAGGCTTTTTTCTGCTGCGCGATGAATCCCTTTCCCTCACGCCGCGCGAACTCTCTTTGCTGAAGGTGCTGATGCACCGTCGGACCCGTCCCGTCTCCCGGCAACAGCTTTTCGACCAGGTGTTCAGCCTGAACGACGACGTCAGCCCCGAGAGCATCGATCTCTATATTCACCGTCTGCGTAAGAAGCTGACCGGCAGCGGCGTGCGGATCACCACCCTCCGGGGGCTGGGCTACGTGCTGGAGTGCGGCGATGAAGTGGGTTAAGCCGCAGTCGCTTTACCTGCAACTTTTGCTTTTTCTGGGTTTGCCGCTGCTGCTGTTATGGGGGCTGTCAGCCTTTAACAGCTACGTTAGCGCGCTACAGGCGGCGACGCAGGCCTATGACCGCACGCTGTTATCCTCGGCGCGCACGGTGTCAGAGCGGCTGGTGGTGCACAACGGCAAGCTCCAGGTGAACGTGCCGTGGGTCGTGCTCGACAGCTTCGAGCTGAACATGAACGATCGCCTCTACTACAAGGTCGTGGACCCTGACGGGCGGACGATCTCCGGCTATGACGATCTGCCGAATATGCCCCCCTCCACGTCGCGCACCTCCCACTATCCGGCGCTGGCGTGGTTTTATCATACCGAGTATCGCGGGCAGGCGATCCGCGTGGCGAAGCTGCTCCAGCCGGTTAACGAGGAGAGTGTGTTCGGCATGGCGGAAATCTACGTCGCCGAAACGTTGCAGTCGCGGCGCTATCTGGCCACTCAGCTGCTGTTTTCCTCGCTCGTGTCGCAGGGGCTGCTGGTGCTGCTGACGCTGGTCCTGACCGCGTGGCTGCTGCGTCGCGTGCTGCGCCCGATGCGGCAGCTCTCTTCGCTGATGGTGCGCCGTGAGCCCGGGCTACTGGCCCCGCTGCCGGAGCTGCTGCCCTGGTCGGAAACGCGGCTGCTGATTGTGGCATTTAACCGCTATATCGACAGGTTACGCGGCGTGCTTTCGCGACAGGCGCGCTTTAATGCTGACGCCTCACACCAGCTCAAAACGCCGCTGGCGGTGCTGAAAACCCAGGTATCGGTTGCCCTGACGCGTAACGATCCGGCCCTGTGGCAGGAGAGCTTACGGGCGATGAACGTCACGCTGGATAACACCATCGTGCTGACGGAAAGGCTGTTGCAGCTTTCAGCGGTGAAGCGAAAAGAGCAGGGGGAGCGACAGTTTGCCCCTGTCGATCTGGTGCAGGTGGTGCAAAACTGCTGCTTTTCCCGGCTGGCGCAGGCGCGCAGCAAGGGTATCGATCTCGGTTATGACGGCGTACAGCAGCCGGTAATGATTGAGGGTGATGACGTGCTGCTGGGTGAACTCTGCGCCAACCTGCTGGAGAACGCGATCAAATACACGCCGGAGCAGGGCATCGTGACGGTGTACCTGCGCACGGCTAACGATGCCGTTGAGCTGAGCGTGGAGGACAGCGGACCGGGTATTGCTGAAGACCAGATCTCCCAGGCCATGCTGCCGTTTCATCGTCTGGAAAACGTGGGTGATGCCGCCGGGTCCGGCATTGGCCTGGCGCTGGCTAACGATATTGCCCGCCTGCACCGCAGCCATCTTCAGCTGATGCCCAGTGAAAATCTGGGTGGGCTGAGCGTGAAAATGCGCTTTCTGATGCTGATATAAATGCCGATATTATCAAATCGTTACAAACTAATTGCCTGCCGCACGCGGAGTCCATTGATCACACAGGCAGGCAGGTTAAAATCTCGCGGTTTTTGGACATCTCTGAATAAATTGTGCGGGATCACGACAATGAAAAAAGTGGCATTAATGGGCTTAAGCGGCCTGATGTTTGTTTCAGCAGCGGCAAACGCAATTTCCTTCAACGGCTCGGCGGGACAAGATTATACCCATCTGGGCTTCGGTCTTGGCACGGACAGCGCAGGCCTGGCAATGACCGGCGGCTGGACGCATAACGACGACGACGGCGATGCGGCAAGCCTGGGCCTCGGCTTCAACGTGCCGTTGGGTCCCTTCCTGGCGACCGTCGGCGGTAAAGGCATTTACACCAACCCGAACGACGGCGACGAAGGCTACGCGGCGGCAGTGGGCGGCGGCTTGCAGTGGAAAATTGGCGACAGCTTTGGCCTGTTCGGTGAGTACTACTACTCTCCTGATTCCCTCTCCAGCGGCATCGACAGCTATCAGGAAGCTAACGCCGGCGCGCGCTGGACCATCGTGCGTCCAATCACCATCGAAGCGGGTTATCGCTATCTGAACCTGGCCGGTAAAGACGGCAACCGCGACAACGCCCTGGCAGACGGCCCGTACGTTGGCGTTAGCGCCGGCTTCTAATCCTCTCGGCGCGGCGTTCAGTCGCGCCAGTTTCTCTCTTCCCCCAGTCTTTGATTGCGCTATAGTGTTTTGACCATTGAAATGGGAGAACACAATGATAAACGTGGAAATGTTATCCACTGGCGACGAAGTGCTTCATGGGCAAATCATTGATACCAATGCCGCCTGGCTCGCCGATCTCTTCTTTGAGCAAGGATTACCGTTAACGCGCCGCAACACCGTAGGTGACAACCTTGAGTCGCTGGTCAACGTTCTGCGCGAGCGCAGCGAACGCTGCGACGTGCTGATTGTGAACGGCGGGCTGGGACCCACCAGCGACGATCTCAGCGCGCTGGCCGCCGCCACGGCCAAAGGCGAAGGCCTGGTCCTGCACGAGGCGTGGCTGGCGCAGATGGAGCGCTTTTTCTCCGGGCGTGGCCGCGTGATGGCCCCCAGCAACCGCAAGCAGGCTGAAATTCCCGCCAGCGCGGAACTGATTGATAATCCGGTCGGCACCGCCTGCGGGTTTGCCGTTCAGTTGAACCGCTGCCTGATGTTCTTCACTCCGGGTGTGCCGTCGGAATTTAAAGTGATGGTCGAGCAGCAGATCCTGCCGCGCCTGCGCGCGCGCTTTACGCTGCCTGAACCGCCGCTGTGCCTGCGTCTGACCACCTTTGGTCGCTCGGAAAGCGATCTGGCTCAGAGCCTCGATCACCTGCAACTGCCTCCCGGCGTGTCGATGGGCTATCGCTCCTCCATGCCGATTATTGAACTGAAGCTGACCGGACCGGCGTCAGAGAAAGCCGCTATGCTGGCACTGTGGCCGGAAGTGCGGCGCGTCGCCGGGGAAAGCCTGATTTTCGAAGGCACGGAAGGGCTGCCGGCGCAGATCGCAGCGCATTTGCAGTCCCGCCAGCTGAGCGTGACGTTAAGCGAGCAGTTTACCGGTGGGCTTCTGGCGCTTCAGCTTACCCGGGCGGGTGCGCCGCTGCTGGCCAGTGAAGTGGTGCCGTTCCAGCAGGAGACGCTGGCGCAGACGGCGCGCTGGGCATCCGAGCGCAGAGTGAAGCATTTTGCCGGACTGGCGCTGTTTGTGGGCGGGCTGGATGAGGAGCACCTCAACTTTGCCCTGGCAACGCCGGAAGGAACGCACGCCCTGCGCGTCAGGATGAGCATTACCCGCCACAGCCTGGCCGTACGTCAGGAGGTGTGCGCGATGATGGCGCTGAACATGCTGCGCCGCTGGCTGAACGGGAAAGAGGTCGCCAGTGAGCACGGCTGGATCAACGTCGTGGAATCGCTGTTCGTAGAGTGAGAGTGTGCCGGGGCAGTGTCCCCGGCAACGGTTACGCCAGCGCTTTTGCCAGCAAGGTAATGGGATGTTCACAGCGTTTGCTGGTGGACATCTCGATCTGCCACTTGCAGGTTTCACAGTCCGTCACCACGATATCTGCGCCGCTCTCTTCAATCTGCCGGAACAGCGGCGCGCCAATGGCCTGTGACGTTGGGTAGTTTTCACGCTTGAATCCGTAGGTGCCAGCGATGCCGCAGCAGCGTGAGTCCAGCACCGTCAGCTCCAGCCCCGGGATCAGCCGCAGCAGCTCAAGCGTATAGATCGACCAGCCCATCTTCTCCATATGACATGGCGTGTGATACACCACCTTCAGCGGCAATTTGCCCAGCGGTAACGTCTGCCCGCTGTCCAGCTTGCGCCAGAGAAAACGGGTCGCCAGCTCAATATGCTCGCGCAGGCCGGTGTTATCCACATCCAGCAGATGCGGATATTCATCGCGCAGCGTGAAGGTACAGGTTGACGACGTCGCCAGTACCGGTATCCCTTTGTCGACGATCGCCTCGCGTAAAGAGGTGACGTTGCTTTTCGCCTGCCTGCGCGCTTTGTCGGTAAAACCGTTGGCAATCAGCGGAACGCCGCAGCACTTCTCTTTGCTCAGCAGCTGAACGCCCGTCCCCATGGCGTTAAGCACTTTCAGCAGGTCTTTCCCCAGCTGCGGATGGTTGTAGTTCACGTAGCAGCCGTGGAAGAAGGCGACCTGCTCAGCGAACTGCGCCTGTTCTGCCGCCACGGATTTATACCAGCGGCGGAAGGTGCCGTGAGAATATTTCGGCAGACTGCGGTGATGGTCGATTTTGAGCGTCGCATCCAGCAGCCTGCGCACCGGCTTCAGGGCGGTGGCGGCATTGACGACCGGTGCGAAAGGCGTCGAGAGGCTGCCCATTAGATCGGTGTGGCTCAGTATCGCGTCACGCAGCGTCGGTTTTTTCGTACTGTAGCGGGCGCGGGCGCGCTGGATGATATCGCCTATTTTCACGTCCGACGGGCAGGCAACTTCGCAGCGTTTGCAGTTGATGCAGTATTTCAGCGCCTCGTCGTAGAGCGCGCCATCCTTCAGGCGCAGACGCTCCCCGTCGGGACCGGCCTGTTTCGGGCCGGGATAGCGCGGATCGACGCCGCTGACCGGGCAAACCGTGGTGCAGACCGTGCATTTGATACAGCTTTCAAATCGGGTGTCGTTCATTGTGCTCTCTCCCTGCGCTGGATAATCTGCTCCGCGACATGCAGCGCGGTGACGGCGCAGACGCCGCCACCGCAGCCCTGCGCCACGGGATCGTACCCGCCCAGAACCGAGCCGATGGCGTAAAGATTTTCAACCGGTTCCCCGCCCAGCCGCGGGCGCAGTTGGCTGTCGACGATCACGCCGAACTGCTGCCAGGGCTGCGGGGTGAAGAAATCGCTTTGATACCAGTCCGCGCGGGAAGCGCTTTGCCGGACATCCAGCCCGAGTATTGCCTCACGCACGCCATCCCGGCTGCTTAGCAGACCGTTACTGAAGAAACTGCCGCTTGCCAGCACCGTATAGCGTGCGCGAAGCGGGATGTCGCCGTGGTTGCGGGTCCAGATATCGCTTACCGCGCCCTCAGCCAGGGTGATTTTTTTCACTTCGTCGCCTGCCATCCAGACGCCACCCTGGGCGACAAACTGACGCTGAAGCTGGGTATGCAGACGAATGCCGGGCACGGAAGGGGGGAGCGTCGGCAGTAAACCGAGCGTACAGGGCAGGCGCGCCGAGAGCCAGCGCCAGAGCCGGTTGTCCGTTAAGCCAAAACAGGCGGGCATAAACAGGGCGTCGCAGGTCTCGCCGAGCGGTTGAAGCGCCGCGTACAGCTGCGGCCAGTAACTTTCATTATCCAGCAGGCGGGCAATGTTCACCGCACGAAACTCGCTGGGGTTTTCGCGCAGCACGTCGAGCTCGGGGAGATCAATCTCCGCTGTATCCACCTGAACACCCTGCTGTCTGAGAGACGCGGCGGCCAGATGTGGCTGGAAATCAAGGAAACCGCTGATCCCCACCACCCGCACGCGCTCGGCAGCGATGGGAGCGACAGGCACCTCTTCCGGGCTAAGCCAGGCGGCGCGCAGGGTGCCGAGTGGCGTGACGCGCTGATGGTTTTGCTCGGCGTCACCCTGCATGCGTGCGCCGCAGGCAGTGAGCAGGTGTTCGGTTTCGCAGGCAAAGCGGGCCATATTCTCTGCGCCCGTCAGGCGGTAGGGATGTTCAGGCGGCAGATCGGCGAACGATAGCGCGCCCAGTAAATCCAGCGAGCCGGAGGAGAAGTGCAGAGCACTCTGACCGCGAGTGACAATGGCGCAGCGCAGACCCCGCTGCGTCAGTTTGAGGCCGCACAGCAGGCCCGCCAGCCCCCCACCCACAATCACGGTATCAAATTTCATGGTTGTGCTCCTTCTCCAGACCGCAAAGCCCCTGATAGACCCAGCGGGTAAATTCGCTTTCGCGCAGGGCATCGCCCCAGGCGACGGGCTGAATGCCTTTCCAGCGCTCGTTTAAAAAATCGCTGAGTTGGGCAAGCGACTGGGTTGACGTGGTGGCGTGAAAACGTTGCAGCAGCCCGGCGGCACGGCAGGCGCACAGCTCCCCCTGACAGGTGCCCATCCCGACGCGCGTGCGGCGGCGTAAATCGAGCAGGTTGTTTACCGTCAGGTTTTCCACGGCATACTGCACCTCGCCTGCGGTCACGGCTTCGCATTCGCACACCAGGCTGCGGCTGAGTCGCCCTTCACCGAGCCAGGTCGGGGTGCGGTCGCCGTGGCGGTAAATCGCCGAACCGCGAAGCGGGGCAGGGAGTGAAATGATTTTGTGCAGCGTTTTTTCTGTCGATTGCTGCGAGCCGGGCAGGGCCTGTTCCGCCGTCACGCACGGCGCGGTGTTGCCGAGCTTACGGCAGACGGCATCGGTGGCCCACTGGGCCATCAGCCGGTAGGTCATCAGCTTGCCGCCGGTAATGGTGATAAATCCGTCCATGCCGTCACGTTCGGCGTGATCGAGCAGTACGATGCCGCGGCTGACGTTACGCCCGCTCGGATCGTTATCGCTGGCGACGAGGGGACGCACGCCCGCGTAGGCACGCAGAATACGCGTCTGCGCCATCACCGGGGCCAGCTTTTCCCCTTCGCGCAGCAGGATATCCACCTCTTCAGCGGTGACGCGGTTGTAATCAATTTCGCTGTAGTCCACATGCATTGAGGTCGTGCCGATTAACGAAATGGTGTCCCCCGGCACGAGGATATCGGCGTCAGACGGTTTACGGCAGCGGTTGATGACATGGTTATTGATGCGGTGGTCGAGGATCAGCAGCGAGCCTTTCGCCGGGAACATGCGCACCGACAGGTCCGCGTATTCCGCGATGCGCTGGCCCCAGATCCCCGCCGCGTTGACCACGACGGCGGCATACAGCTCGCGGTGTTCGTTGTACTGCGCATCAAACACGCGCACTCCGCGCACGGTATTCCCTTCGCGAATAAGCCCGGTGACGTGATGCCCGGTCAGGATCTGGGCGCCATGTTCCCGCGCGTCGAGCATATTGGCGGCGGTCAGGCGGAAAGGATCAACGGTTCCGTCCGGTACTTTTACCGCGCCCAGTAACGCCGGGTTTACCGAGGGTTCAAGACGGCGCGCCTGCGCAGGATCGATCGCCTCGGCCTGAATGCCTGCCGCCGTGCAGGCGGTGATAAAGGTTTGCTGAAAGCCGAGGTCGTCTTCTGGAAGGGTGATAAAAAGACCGTTGGTCGGTTCAACGCAGTGGCGGGCGATGCGCCTGAGGATCTGGTTTTCAGCGATACACTCGCGCGCTGACTCAGCGTCAGTGACCGCATAGCGGGCGCCGCTGTGCAACAGACCGTGGTTACGTCCCGTCGCGCCGGTGGCGATATCGTGGCGTTCCAGAAGCGTGACGCTCAATCCCCGCAGGGCGCAGTCGCGTGCGATGCCGGCACCCGTCGCGCCACCGCCAATGATAATCACATCGCTGAAGCGTGGATCGTGAATTGTCATTGCCTTTCCTCTATGTTCGTTTTTTTGCATTTAGCCACATTGATCGTGTGGTTTGTTTGATTTCGAACATAAACGCGCGAAATTCGAAAGTGAAACGTGATTTCATGCGCTTTTTTGCGCATTCTGTCATATTTCTGTAACAATCTGTGCGTTGATTCACAGTAACATTCACCGTGATTTCTTAACATCGCCGCCTCTGTAGCCGGGCGCGAGATGCCCGGTCATTTTTTGAAAGGCCACGGAGGCTGTTATGCTCAGTATCTTTAAACCTGCGCCACATCGGGCGCGACTGCCAGAGGCAGAGATTGATCCTCTCTACCGCCGTCTGCGTTGGCAAATCTTCCTCGGGATCTTCTTCGGGTATGCGGCGTACTATCTGGTACGTAAAAACTTTGCGCTCGCCATGCCGTACCTGGTGGAGCAGGGCTTCTCTCGCGGCGATCTGGGATTTGCGCTGTCGGGGATCTCCATCGCGTACGGTTTTTCAAAGTTCATTATGGGGTCGGTGTCGGATCGTTCGAATCCGCGCGTGTTCCTGCCCGCCGGTCTGATCCTCGCGGCAGCGGTGATGCTGTTCATGGGCTTTGTGCCGTGGGCGACCTCAAGCATTGCCATCATGTTCGTGCTGCTGTTCCTCTGCGGCTGGTTCCAGGGGATGGGATGGCCGCCATGCGGACGCACCATGGTTCACTGGTGGTCACAGAAAGAGCGTGGTGGAATTGTATCGGTCTGGAACTGTGCGCATAACGTCGGGGGCGGGCTTCCGCCGCTGCTGTTCCTGCTGGGGATGGCCTGGTTCAACGACTGGCATGCCGCGCTCTATATGCCAGCCTTTGGCGCCATTCTGGTGGCGATTATCGCCTTCGCTCTGATGCGCGACACCCCACAGTCCTGCGGCCTGCCGCCGATCGAAGAGTATAAAAACGACTACCCGGATGATTACAGCGAGAAGCACGAAGAAGAGCTGACGGCAAAGCAGATCTTCATGAAGTACGTGCTGCCGAACAAGCTGCTGTGGTACATCGCGGTGGCGAACGTGTTTGTCTACCTGCTGCGTTACGGCATCCTCGACTGGTCCCCGACTTACCTGAAAGAGGTGAAGCACTTCGCGCTGGATAAATCTTCCTGGGCCTATTTCCTGTATGAATACGCGGGCATTCCCGGCACGCTGATCTGCGGCTGGATGTCGGACAAAGTGTTTAAGGGCAACCGTGGGGCAACGGGCGTGTTCTTTATGACGCTGGTGACCATCGCGACGGTCGTTTACTGGCTTAACCCGCCGGGTAATCCGGGTGTGGATATGGCCTGTATGATCGTCATCGGCTTCCTGATTTATGGTCCGGTTATGCTGATCGGCCTGCACGCGCTGGAGCTGGCACCGAAGAAAGCGGCAGGCACGGCTGCGGGCTTTACCGGTCTGTTCGGCTATCTCGGCGGTTCGGTCGCGGCGAGCGCCATTGTGGGCTATACCGTTGACTTCTTCGGCTGGGACGGCGGCTTTATGGTGATGATCGGCGGAAGCGTGCTGGCGGTACTGCTGCTGGTTGTTGTGATGATTGGTGAAAAACGTCACCACGCCGAAGTGCTGGCGCGTCGTCAATAAGGAGCATTGCGATGAAATTAACTCAGTTAGCAACCGGCCTGCTGCTGGCGGGCCTGATGACAGGCTCCGCGCTGGCGGCAGATAAGATCGTGATCGCCCACCGTGGCGCCAGCGGTTATCTGCCGGAGCATACGCTGCCGGCAAAAGCGATGGCCTATGCCCAGGGCGCGGATTATCTGGAGCAGGATCTGGTGATGACGAAGGACGACCAGCTGGTCGTCCTGCACGACCATTATCTTGACCGCGTGACGGACGTGGCAGAGCGTTTCCCGGATCGCGCCCGTAAAGATGGTCGCTACTACGCTATCGACTTCACGCTGGCGGAGATCCGCTCCCTGAAGTTCACCGAAGGCTTCGAGATTGAAAACGGCAAGAAGGTGCAGGTCTATCCGGGACGTTTCCCGATGGGCAAGTCTGACTTCCGTATTCACACCTTCGAAGAGGAGATCGAGTTTGTTCAGGGGCTGAACCACTCGACAGGAAAAAATATCGGTATCTACCCGGAAATCAAAGCGCCGTGGTTCCACCATCAGGAAGGAAAGGACATTGCCGCGAAGACGCTGGAGGTACTGAAAAAGTACGGCTACACCAGCAAGCAGGATAAGGTTTTCCTGCAATGTTTCGATGCCGCGGAACTGAAGCGCATCAAAACCGAGCTGGAGCCGAAGATGGGGATGGATCTCAATCTGGTGCAGCTGATTGCCTATACCGACTGGAATGAAACCCAGGAAAAACAGCCGGACGGGAAGTGGGTGAACTACAGCTACGACTGGATGTTTAAGCCGGGCGCGATGAAGCAGATTGCGCAGTACGCTGACGGCATCGGGCCGGATTATCACATGCTGGTGGCGGAAGGCTCAACGCCTGGCCACGTGAAGCTGACGGCGATGGTGAAAGAGGCGCACGCCAGCAAGATGCAGGTGCATCCGTACACGGTGCGTGCCGATCAGCTGCCGCCATATGCCACCGATGTGAATCAGCTTTACGAGGTGTTGTATAAGCAGGCGGACGTGGACGGGCTGTTTACGGATTTCCCGGATAAAGCGGTGACGTTCTTAAAATAGAAAAAGGGCCGTAAGGCCCTTTTTTACATCTCGATCTCAATATCGCCTTTTGCCCGGCAGCAGCAGGGCAAAATTTCCCCTTCATTGATAAAGGCCAGCGGTTCGGTCAGCCAGTCCACCTGGCCTGCGACCAGACGGCAGCGGCACGAACCGCAATAGCCTTCACGACACTGTTACTCTACCTCAACCTGATGCGCTTCAAGCGCCACCAGCAGAGAAGGATGCTCTTCCTGGCACAACACCTCTGTACCAGAAAGGCTCAGCGTTACGCGGCTCATCAGAGCTGGAAGTCGCTCAGGTCGTCGGTGTTGACTTCAGAATCAATCTGACCGACCAGATAAGAACTCACTTCCACTTCCTGCGGCGCAACCTGCACGTTATCGGACACCAGCCAGGTATTGATCCACGGAATTGGGTTAGAGCGCGTCTGGAATGGCAGATCGAGACCCACAGCCTGCATGCGGATGTTAGTGATGTACTCCACGTACTGGCACAGAATGTCTTTGTTCAGGCCAATCATGGAGCCGTCGCGGAACAGGTAGTCTGCCCACTCTTTCTCCTGCTGGGCGGCCTGCAAGAACAGGTCGTAGCACTCCTGTTTGCACTCTTCGGCGATTTCCGCCATCTCCGGGTCGTCCGCACCGCTGCGCAGCAGGTTTAGCATATGCTGGGTGCCGGTCAGGTGCAGGGCTTCGTCACGGGCGATCAGGCGGATAATTTTGGCGTTACCTTCCATCAGCTTGCGCTCGGCAAAGGCGAAGGAGCAGGCGAAGCTCACGTAGAAGCGGATCGCTTCCAGCGCGTTGACGCTCATCAGGCACAGATAGAGCTGCTTTTTCAGGGCCCGCAGGTTTACGGTAACGGTTTTGCCGTTCACGTTATGCGTGCCTTCGCCCAGCAGATGCCAGTAGCTGGTCATCTCGATCAGCTCGTCGTAGTAGTGCGCAATGCCTTCGGCGCGCTTCTGGATCTGTTCGTTGGTGACGATATCGTCAAACACCACCGCCGGATCGTTCACAATGTTGCGGATGATGTGGGTGTAAGAGCGGGAGTGGATCGTCTCGGAGAACGCCCAGGTTTCTACCCAGGTTTCCAGCTCAGGAATCGAGATTAGCGGCAGCAGCGCCACGTTCGGACTACGTCCCTGAATGGAGTCCAGCAGCGTCTGGTACTTCAGGTTGCTGAGGAAGATGTGCTTTTCGTGTTCCGGCAGCGCCTGGAAATCGATACGGTCGCGGGAAACGTCAACTTCTTCCGGACGCCAGAAGAAGGAGAGTTGCTTTTCAATCAGCTTTTCGAAGATGTCATATTTTTGCTGATCGTAGCGTGCCACGTTGACCGGCTGGCCGAAGAACATCGGCTCTTTGAGCTGGTCGTTTTTCGTCTGTGAAAAGGTGGTATATGCCATTGCGGTGAGTCCTGTGGTGTTATTTCCCCTCACCCCGGCCCTCTCCCACAGGGAGAGGGGGAAAGAGTTCCCTCTCCCTGTGGGAGAGGGTTAGGGTGAGGGAATTTATTAGATCTTACATGCGCCGCTTTCGCAGCCATCGTCCTGAATTGACGGCGCCAGGTCGTCCTGGGCGTCTTCCGCACCATCACGGGTGTTGTGATAGTACAGCGTTTTCACGCCAAATTTGTAGGCGGTCAGCAGGTCTTTCAGCAGCTGCTGCATCGGTACCTTGCCGGACGGGAAGCGCGTCGGGTCGTAGTTAGTATTGGCAGAGATCGACTGGTCGATAAACTTCTGCATGATACCCACCAGTTGGAGGTAGCCGTCGTTGTTTGGCATTTCCCACAGCAGCTCGTAGTTGTCACCCAGCGTTTCGTAATCCGGTACCACCTGACGCAGCACGCCGTCTTTCGACGCTTTAATGCTGACGTGCCCGCGCGGTGGCTCAATACCGTTAGTGGCGTTGGAGATCTGCGAAGAGGTCTCGGACGGCATCAGGGCAGAGAGCGTGGAGTTACGCAGGCCGTGAGTTTTAATGGACTCGCGCAGGCCTTCCCAGTCGAGGTGCAGCGGCTCGCTGACGATCGCATCCAGGTCTTTTTTATAGGTGTCGATCGGCAGAATGCCTTTCGCGTAAGTGGTTTCGTTGAACCACGGGCACGCGCCTTGCTCTTTCGCCAGCTCGTTAGAGGCTTTCATCAGGTAGTACTGGATCGCTTCGAACGTCTGGTGCGTCAGATTGTTGGCGCTGCCGTCGGAGTAACGCTTGCCGTTTTTCGCCAGCCAGTAGGCGAAGTTGATTACGCCGATACCTAAAGTGCGACGACCCATTGCGCCGCGTTTTGCCGCCGGGATTGGGTAATCCTGGTAGTCCAGCAGGGCGTCGAGGGCACGAACAGCCAGCACCGCCAGCTCTTCCAGCTCGTCCAGGCTCTTAATCGCACCCAGGTTGAACGCAGAGAGCGTACACAGCGCGATTTCGCCGTTTTCGTCGTTCACATCGTCCAGCGGTTTGGTCGGCAGGGCGATCTCCAGGCACAGGTTGGACTGGCGCACTGGGGCAACCACCGGATCGAACGGGCTGTGGGTGTTGCAGTGGTCAACGTTCTGGATGTAGATACGGCCGGTAGAAGCACGTTCCTGCATCATCAGGGAGAACAGATCGACCGCCTTCACGCGCTGCTTACGGATGCTGTCGTCTTTTTCATATTTGGTGTACAGACGCTCGAACTCATCCTGATCGGCGAAGAACGCGTCATACAGGCCCGGGACGTCGGATGGGCTGAACAGGGTGATGTCTTCCCCTTTCAGCAGGCGGGTGTACATCAGCTTGTTGATCTGCACGCCGTAGTCCATGTGACGCACGCGGTTGCCTTCCACGCCGCGGTTGTTCTTCAGAACCAGCAGGCTTTCCACTTCCAGGTGCCACATCGGGTAGAACAGGGTCGCAGCGCCACCGCGCACGCCGCCCTGAGAGCAGGATTTTACTGCCGTCTGGAAGTGCTTGTAGAACGGGATACAGCCGGTGTGGAACGCTTCACCGCCGCGGATTGGACTGCCAAGCGCACGGATACGACCGGCGTTGATGCCGATACCGGCACGCTGGGAAACGTATTTCACGATGGCGCTGGAGGTCGCGTTGATGGAATCCAGGCTGTCACCGCACTCGATCAGCACGCAGGAGCTGAATTGACGGGTAGGGGTGCGCACGCCAGACATGATTGGCGTAGGCAGAGAAATCTTGAACGTCGACACCGCATCGTAGAAACGCTTCACGTAGTCCAGACGGGTTTCGCGTGGATAATTAGAGAACAGGCAGGCGGCCACCAGAATATAGAGGAACTGGGCGCTTTCGTAGATCTCACCGGTTACACGGTTCTGAACCAGGTATTTGCCTTCGAGCTGCTTCACCGCCGCGTAGGAGAAGTTCATGTCGCGCCAGTGATCGATAAACCCGTTCATCTGCTCGAACTCTTCTTCCGTATAGTCTTCCAGCAGATGCGTGTCGTATTTGCCCAGCTCAACCATTTTCACTACGTGATCGTAAAGCTTCGGCGGCTCGAACTGACCGTAGGCTTTTTTACGCAGGTGGAAAATCGCCAGACGCGCAGCGAGGTACTGATAATCCGGTGCGTCGCGGGAGATCAGATCTGCCGCTGCTTTGATAATGGTTTCGTGGATATCAGACGTTTTGATGCCGTCGTAGAACTGAATGTGAGAACGCAGTTCAACCTGGGAGATAGATACGTTGTTCAGTCCTTCTGCTGCCCAGTCGAGAACTCGATGGATTTTGTCCAGATTGATACGCTCGGTGGTACCGTCGCGCTTTGTCACCAGCAGACTCTGATTCATGTGGGTTTTTACCTGTCCGTGAAATAAAAAATATCCCCCGCTTATCCACAGACCCGTCTTGTGACTAACTCTGTGGATAAATACTACATATAGGGGTTTTGCGATAAGAAGAACGCTATATGGTGAGTATTCTAGTAAGGATTCTTTTCAGTACAAGGGTTGATTTTGACGTTAAATTGAGGTTGTGAAAGGGTAAAAAAGGCTAAGTCCTCGTGCCGTAAGGCCTGGAAGAGATGTCAATAATTAAGAAAAAAAATTCAAAATTTGATCGAGTGCTGATTTCTTCAACGGGAGGTCAGAATTGCGCAACATGATGTCGCGCAATCTTTATAAGAATAACGAATGACGTTAGTCGTTTTTGGCGGTTGTGTGCAACATATAGTTAACATCCACACCTGGGGCAAGTTTGAATTTATCGGTCAACGGGTTGTAGTGCAGGCCCGTCATGTGCTGCTCCTTAAGCCATGTCTGGTCAACCCAGCCCAGCAGTTCGGCAGGCTTGATGAACTTCTTCACGTCGTGCGTCCCTTTCGGCACCATGCGCAGCACATATTCCGCGCCTACCACGGCCATCAGCCAGGCTTTGCCGTTGCGGTTGATGGTCGAGAAGAAGACCTGTCCACCCGGTTTCACCAGGTTTGCACAGGCGCTGACGACCGACTGCGGATCGGGAACGTGCTCCAGCATCTCCATACAGGTCACCACGTCATACTGGTGCGCATGTTTTGCCGCGTGCTCTTCCACGGTTTCCTGAACGTATTCTACCTGTATGCCGGACTCCAGCGCATGAAGACGCGCAACCTGTAGAGGTTCGAAGCCCATGTCCAGACCGGTGACGGTGGCCCCTTCACGCGCCATACTTTCCGCCAGGATGCCGCCGCCGCAGCCGACGTCGAGCACTTTCTTACCGAACAGACCGCCGGAACGCTCCGCGATATAGCCCAGACGCAGCGGGTTAATACGATGCAGAGGTTTGAACTCACCTTCGAGATCCCACCAGCGGGACGCCACCGCTTCAAATTTGGCAATCTCTTCGTGGTCAACGTTGTGAGCCACCGGGGATTTTTCGGCATTCATGGGCGCTTTTACTCCTTATTTAGCAAGACAAATGAGTATATCAGGCAATCCCTGTGAATAAAGCGTATAGGTTTACCTGTATCACCGCGGCTGTGTTATAATTTGCGACCTTTGAATCCGGGATACAGTAGAGGGATAGCGGTTAGATGAGCGACCTTGCGAGAGAAATTACACCGGTTAACATCGAGGAAGAGCTGAAAAGCTCCTATCTGGACTATGCGATGTCGGTCATTGTTGGCCGTGCGCTGCCGGACGTCCGCGATGGCCTGAAGCCGGTACACCGTCGCGTACTATACGCCATGAACGTATTGGGCAATGACTGGAATAAAGCCTACAAAAAATCTGCCCGTGTCGTTGGTGACGTAATCGGTAAATACCATCCTCATGGTGATTCCGCGGTGTACGACACCATTGTCCGTATGGCGCAGCCCTTCTCGCTGCGTTACATGCTGGTAGATGGTCAGGGTAACTTTGGTTCTATCGACGGCGACTCCGCCGCGGCAATGCGTTATACGGAAATCCGTCTGGCGAAGATTGCCCATGAGCTGATGGCTGACCTGGAAAAAGAGACGGTTGATTTCGTTGATAACTACGACGGCACGGAAAAAATTCCTGACGTCATGCCAACGAAGATCCCAAACCTGCTGGTGAACGGTTCGTCCGGTATCGCCGTCGGTATGGCAACCAACATTCCGCCGCACAATATCACGGAAGTGATCAACGGCTGCCTGGCCTACATTGACGATGAAGACATCAGCATTGAAGGGCTGATGGAACACATCCCGGGCCCGGACTTCCCGACGGCGGCAATCATCAATGGCCGTCGCGGTATTGAAGAAGCGTACCGTACCGGTCGCGGCAAGATTTACATCCGTGCCCGCGCCGAAGTGGAAGCGGACGCCAAAACCGGCCGTGAAACCATTATTGTTCACGAGATCCCGTATCAGGTGAACAAAGCGCGACTGATTGAAAAAATCGCCGAGCTGGTAAAAGAAAAACGCGTTGAAGGCATCAGCGCGCTGCGTGACGAGTCTGACAAAGACGGTATGCGCATCGTGATTGAAATCAAGCGCGACGCGGTGGGTGAAGTTGTGTTGAACAACCTTTACTCCCAGACTCAGCTTCAGGTCTCCTTCGGTATCAACATGGTTGCGCTGCACCATGGCCAGCCGAAGATCATGAACCTGAAAGAGATCCTGAGCGCGTTCGTGCGTCACCGCCGTGAAGTGGTGACTCGCCGTACCATCTTCGAACTGCGCAAAGCGCGCGACCGTGCCCATATCCTTGAAGCACTGGCCGTTGCGCTGGCGAACATCGACCCGATCATCGAGCTGATCCGCCGTGCGCCGACGCCAGCAGAAGCGAAGGCGTCGCTGGTTGCGCGTTCATGGGATCTGGGCAACGTGGCGGCGATGCTGGAACGTGCCGGCGATGACGCTGCGCGTCCTGAGTGGCTGGAGCCGGAATTCGGCGTGCGTGACGGTCAGTACTACCTGACTGAACAGCAGGCCCAGGCGATTCTGGATCTGCGTTTGCAGAAACTGACCGGCCTTGAGCATGAAAAACTGCTCGACGAGTACAAAGAGCTGCTGGAGCAGATTGCCGAGCTGCTGCATATCCTGGGTAGCGCAGAGCGCCTGATGGAAGTGATCCGTGAAGAGCTGGAGCTGGTTCGCGATCAGTTCGGCGACGAGCGTCGCACCGAAATCACGGCCAACAGCTCTGATATCAACATTGAAGATCTGATCAACCGCGAAGACGTGGTAGTGACGCTGTCTCACCAGGGCTACGTGAAGTATCAGCCGTTGACCGACTACGAAGCTCAGCGTCGGGGCGGTAAAGGCAAATCTGCGGCGCGTATTAAAGAAGAAGACTTCATTGATCGTCTGCTGGTGGCGAACACCCATGACACGATCCTCTGCTTCTCCAGCCGGGGCCGTCTGTACTGGATGAAAGTCTATCAGCTGCCGGAAGCAAGCCGTGGCGCGCGTGGACGTCCAATCGTCAACCTGCTGCCGCTGGAAGCGAACGAACGTATCACCGCCATACTGCCGGTACGCGAGTACGAAGAGGGCGTGAACGTCTTTATGGCGACCGCGAGCGGTACCGTGAAGAAAACCGCACTGACCGAGTTCAGCCGTCCACGTTCTGCCGGGATTATCGCGGTGAACCTGAACGAAGGCGACGAACTGATCGGCGTGGATCTGACGTCCGGTTCTGATGAAGTGATGCTCTTCTCTGCCGCCGGTAAAGTGGTGCGCTTTAAAGAGAACGCCGTGCGCGCAATGGGTCGTACGGCGACCGGCGTGCGTGGTATCAAGCTGGCGGGTGAAGACTCCGTTGTTTCCCTGATCGTTCCTCGTGGCGAAGGCGCAATCCTGACCGTCACCCAGAACGGCTACGGTAAACGTACGGCGGAAAGCGAATACCCGACCAAGTCTCGCGGCACGCAGGGCGTTATCTCCATCAAAGTGACCGAGCGCAACGGTTCCGTTGTTGGCGCGGTGCAGGTGGACGACGCGGACCAGATCATGATGATCACCGATGCCGGTACGCTGGTGCGTACCCGCGTGTCAGAGATCAGCGTGGTAGGTCGTAACACCCAGGGCGTTATCCTCATCCGCACTGCGGAAGATGAAAACGTCGTCGGTCTGCAACGCGTTGCTGAGCCGGTGGATGACGAAGAGCTTGACTCTATCGACGGCAGCGTCGCGGAAGGGGATGATGAAATCGCCCCGGAAGCGGACACCGATGATGAAGCAGCGGATGACGCTGACGAGTAACGTCTCCTGACGCATAAAGGGCCGGTTTCCGGCCCTTTTGTTTTGCGCAAGCAGACAAGTGAACGTTGCGACAAGCCGCGTTTACCGCTACCTTAACCACATTCTTTTTGACCCCGACGGCGGAGCCTCGCCCCTTTGAAATACCTCGTCTCCTTTCGTACCACGTTAAAAGTCTCCCGCTATCTGTTTCGGGCGCTTGCGCTACTGCTATGGTTGCTGGTGGCACTGCTCTCGGTGTTTTACATCGTTAACGCGTTACACCAGAAAGAAGCGGAGATCCGCCAGGAGTTTAATTTGAGCTCGGATCAGGCTCAGCGCTATATCCAGCGTACGTCTGACGTGATGAAAGAGCTTAAGTATATTGCTGAGAATCGACTGACGGCGGAGAACGGCATTCTTGCCATCCGCGGTCGGGATGAAAAAACCGAAGTGCCTGATTTCGAACCGCTCTTCCCGGATTCCGATTGTTCCGCCATGGGCAAAGCCTGGCGTGGTTCACTGGAGTCCCTGTCATGGTTTATGCGCTACTGGCGCGATAACTTCTCGGCCGCTTACGATCTGAACCGTGTCTACCTGATTAGCAACGAAAATCTCTGCATGGCGGATTTCGGCCTGCGGGATATGCCCGTCGAACGCGAAGACGCGCTGAAAAGCCTGCATGAGCGCATAGTGAAATACCGTAATGCGCCTCAGGAAGAGCGCGGGAACAACATCTTCTGGATAAGCCAGGGGCCGCGCATGGGGGTCGGCTATTTCTATGCCCTGACTCCGGTTTACCTCGGAAACCGCCTGCAAGCGCTGCTGGGGATTGAACAAACCATCCGCATGGAAAACTTCTTCACGCCGGGCAGTCTGCCGATGGGCGTGACCATTCTGGATGAAAACGGCCATCCGCTCATCTCCCTTACCGGGCCTGAAAACCGCCTGAAGGTGGAACCCAGCTGGATGCAGGAGCGGTCATGGTTTGGCTATACCTCCGGGTTCCGCGAGCTGGTGCTGAAGAAAAGTTTACCGCCATCGTCGCTGAGCATTGTCTACTCGCTGCCGGTGGACAAGGTCCTGGAGCGCATTCGCATCCTGATCCTTAACGCCATTTTGCTGAACATCGCGGTAGGCGTCGCGCTGTTTATGCTGGCGAGAATGTATGAGCGGCGGATCTTTATTCCGGCGGAGGCGGATGCTCAGCGTCTGGAGGAGCACGAGCAGTTTAACCGTAAAATTGTCGCCTCGGCACCGGTGGGGATCTGCATCCTGCGTACTCAGGACGGGACAAATATCCTCAGTAACGAGCTTGCCCATAACTACCTGAACATGCTAACGCATGAAGACCGTCAGCGGTTAACGCAGATCATCTGTGGGCAACAGGTTAACTTTGTGGATGTGCTGACCAGCACCCACACCAACCTGCAAATCAGCTTTGTCCATTCGCGCTACCGTAATGAAAACGTGGCGATTTGCGTGCTGGTGGACGTCTCTGCGCGCGTGAAAATGGAAGAGTCGTTGCAGGATATGGCGCAGGCGGCGGAGCAGGCCAGTCAGTCGAAATCGATGTTCCTCGCGACCGTCAGCCATGAGCTGCGTACGCCGCTGTACGGTATTATCGGTAACCTCGATCTGCTCCAGACCAAAGAGCTGCCGAAAGGGGTCGACCGGCTGGTGACGGCCATGAACAACTCGTCCAGCCTGCTGCTGAAAATCATCAGCGATATTCTCGACTTCTCTAAAATTGAATCCGAGCAGTTGAAAATAGAGCCGCGCGAGTTCTCCCCGCGCGAGGTGATGAACCATATCTGCGCCAACTATCTGCCGCTGGTGGTGCGTAAACAGCTTGGGCTGTACTGCTTTATCGAGCCGGATGTGCCCCTGACGCTGCATGGCGATCCGATGCGTCTGCAACAGGTCATCTCAAACCTGCTGAGCAACGCCATCAAATTCACCGATATCGGCTGTATTGTGCTGCACGTGTGTCGGGCAGGGGAGTACCTGACCATTCGCGTGCGCGACACGGGGGTGGGGATTCCGGCGAAAGAAGTTGTTCGCCTGTTCGATCCGTTCTTCCAGGTGGGAACCGGCGTCCAGCGTAATTTTCAGGGGACCGGGCTAGGTCTGGCGATTTGCGAGAAGCTAATCAGCATGATGGACGGGGATATCTCCGTCGATACTGAGCCGGGTATGGGCAGCCAGTTCACCATTCGTATTCCGCTCTATTCGGCGCATTATCCGGCGAAAACCACGGTCGACGGCCTGAGCGATAAGCACTGCTGGCTGGCGGTGCACAACGCCTCCTTACATGATTTCCTGACCTCAATGCTGACCAGCAGCGGCGTGCGGGTTTCGCGCTACGAAGGCCAGACGCCGGGCGCGGATGACATGCTGATCACCGACGTTGAGCCGGAGCAGGCATGGGCGGGGCGCGGCGTGGTGATGTTCTGCCGCCGTCATATCGGTATTCCGCTTGAGCGTTCGCCTGGGGTATGGGTGCACAGCGTGGCGACACCGCACGAGCTGCTGGGCTTGCTGGCGCGCATTTACAGCGTGCAGCTTGAAGACAGCGACGGCGCCACCGTGCTGGCTTCCCCTGATGAGCTGGCGTCGGTGAATGACGATATGATGATTCTGGTCGTCGACGATCATCCGATTAACCGTCGTCTGCTCGCAGACCAGCTTGGCTCTCTGGGCTATCAGTGTAAAACGGCCAATGATGGCGTGGATGCCCTGAATGTCTTAAGTAAGAACCATATTGATATTGTGCTCAGCGATGTGAACATGCCTAACATGGACGGCTACCGTCTGACGCAGCGTATCCGACAGTTGGGGCTGACGCTACCGGTGGTGGGGGTGACAGCCAACGCGCTGGCGGAGGAGAAGCAGCGCTGTCTGGAGTCGGGAATGGACAGCTGCCTGTCGAAGCCGGTCACGCTGGATGTACTGAAGCAGACGCTATCCGTCTATGCGGAGCGGGTACGAAAAGCGAGACAATAAAAAAGGCCCGAAAGGGCCTTTTTTATGTGCCCGGCGGCGCTGCGCTTGCGCGGGCCTGCGGGGTTTGTAGGCCGGGTAAGCGCGAGCGCCACCCGGCATAGACAGCGAAGATCAGTCTTTGTCCGTTGCGCTCAGCGTCACGGAAGAGAGATAGTTCAGCAGGGCGATATCGTTATCCACACCCAGCTTCATCATCGCGGATTTTTTCTGGCTACTGATGGTTTTAATACTGCGGTTCAGCTTCTTGGCGATTTCAGTGACCAGGAAACCTTCAGCGAACAGACGCAGAACTTCACTCTCTTTAGGCGAGAGACGCTTGTCGCCATAACCACCCGCGCTGATTTTTTCAAGCAGGCGTGAGACGCTCTCAGGAGTGAATTTCTTCCCTTTCTGTAGCGCCGCCAGCGCTTTTGGCAGATCGGTAGGTGCGCCTTGTTTCAGCACAATCCCTTCAATATCGAGATCCAGAACGGCGCTCAGGATCGCCGGGTTATTGTTCATGGTCAGAACAATGATCGAAATGTCCGGGAAGTGGCGTTTAATGTATTTGATGAGCGTGATCCCATCACCGTATTTATCTCCAGGCATGGAGAGATCGGTAATGAGCACGTGCGCATCAAGTTTAGGCAGGTTGTTAATGAGGGCTGTGGAATCTTCAAATTCACCGACTACATTCACCCACTCGATCTGTTCAAGTGATTTGCGAATACCGAACAGTACAATCGGATGGTCATCGGCAATAATTACGTTCATATTGTTCATGTATAAGGCTACCTTGCTACAGCAAGCTCTTGACGTAAGCGTCAATGTCGCTGATGTATTTTTCAATGCCAGAGGCATCTTTCTCACGAATTAGATGTTCCAGCGTTTCACATAACTGCTTGCCGGGAACCAGATTAAGCATGGCAAACACCCCTTTAAGCCGGTGTGCTGTCTGTGCCAGCGCTGCAAAATCCTGCGCAGCGGACTCAGTATACAACCGCTTAACATCATCTGGTACTGTATCAACGAAGAGCGAATAATATCCGCTGGCATGGAGTTCGGCATTTTCATCGCCGCCTAACGGTGACTCCAGGATCTCTTCCTGCGCCAGATTCTCTTCAATCAGTTGTAATACAGCTTCCTGCATTGCATTGCTCATATTAAAGTTGACGCGCAGCTGCCCAGGGCCGATTTTCCGCACGCCTGGCTCATCATCGCTTAAAAGCAAGCCTGAGGCAGTAAGATTAGACGGATTATCAGTTAAAAATAGATCAAATTCTTGACTCGCGAGCCTTTCGTCCGGGGTAATGCAGGACGCACCCCAGTTTTCCAGCTGACGTACGACGATATTTCGGATCTCACTGGAGGTCACATCCACCATCACCACCACATCGTCCAGCAGACGCTCTTCATCCTCTTCCTGTGGATTCGCCGCCATTTTAACGTGTAAAGAGTAGCGGGTGCCGAGGGATTCGCGCGCCTTAATGTTCAGATGACCGCCCAGCTTACGCGCCAGCTGATCGCAAAGCCAGAAGGTGAGGGCATTCGCCTTACCGTAGTGGTCGCGCTGGGTATCGTTCAGGAACGGGAAGTGCAGGTTATCAATTTCGCTCACGGTCACGCCTTCGCCCGTATCCAGGATGCGGAACGTCAGACGATCGTCGGTGGACTCATCGGTGCTGACTTCAAGGGTGATCTTGCCGATCTGCGTCGTGGTGACGGCATACTGAATCAACATCATCAGGATGCGACGCAGGGCATCGCGATCGCCATGACGTTCGTCGTTGGCCGGTAAATGGTTGTTGATCAGCAGCTGGAGTCCCTTGCGCTTGATCACCGGCAGGACTTCCGGCACCACCTCATCAATCAGGTCCTGGATGGAGAAGAGCGTAGGGGTGCCCTTCCAGATGTCATTCTCCAGCATGTTCGCAAGCTGGATTTCGTCCACCAGACGAACCAGTGAATCGGCCTGGCTGCTTAGCTGTCGGCTTTCTGGCGTGCTCAGATCAGCAATCTGTGTGGCGAGTGACTTCAACGGCTGTTTAAAGGCATCGCCAATATTTTGCATAAACGCGGCGCGGCCATGCTGGTTTTTCTCGTACAGCCTTTGCGCCTGCTTGAGCTTTTTATTCACCAGCACTTCGCGATCCTGATCGCGAATGATGAAGATTTGCGTGCGCGACGCGACCTGACTGCGGAACTGACGGATCTCATACAGTTCATTATTAATGGTGGCCTGGATGACACCCTGATGCTGGTCCGCCATGGCCGTAATATTTTGCAGGTTAAGATGCGGCAGAAGGTGATCGGCAATTTTATTGCTCATTACCGTGCGGTTTGCCTCCTGATCGTGAACGAGCACCCCAAGCGGCAGCACGGAAATAATCTCTTCATTCAGGGCACGAAGAATGCGCAGCTCGTTGCTGGTCCCGGCTGATACCGACGTCGAGTCGCTCTGGCGGCCCGACTGGAAACGGAAGGTGCTGTAACCAAACAGCGCCAGCGCCAGCAGGCCGATATTCAGCAGCAGCGGCAGCAGAATGTTTTGCAGAGTATCAAGCATCAGGGTGCCAAAAGGCACCTGCCACACCAGACGCATACCGGTTGAGTTGAGCGATGAGGCAATCTCAATCTTTGAGCCATTAAATGAGATCGCTACGCTGTCCGCGCCTTCTTTATCCGACGGCGAGCGCATATTTTGGGTGCTATTGTCTGGCTCCAGACGGAAGCTGTCCAGCGGCATATCCGGTGGGATGAGATCGTTAATCGGCAGGTCGAAGGCAACCACGGTCGCCAGATGGCCCGGCTGGTTAAAGGTGGTTCGCAGCGTAAAGTAGTGACCATTCTGCCAGGCAAGACGGCGTAATGACGAGAAACTTTCGCGCTCGTCCAGCGCGTTGGCCTGTTGCAGCATTTCTGCCCGACGGGAATCGACAATACTGCCAACGGTGGTCTCTTTAAAGCCCGACGAGAGATCCTTAAGCGGCAGGGTCGAGATCAGGATCATGCTGTTGTCCTGACCGTTCAGGTAATACATGGACCACGGTACGGTCTCGGCGCCCCACAGGGTGTCCAGATAGGAGGAGATCCGCTGCGTCATCTCAAGCGTTGCGCTGTCGTGCGAGCCGAAAATCAGGGCTTCCGTCTTGCGCTGCGGTTTTTCAAGGTAATACACATCCTGCTTAAGGCGCGTTTCCTGCAACCCTTCGCCTGACGAGGTGGCAGGCGCGGCAGCGATATTGTCGTAGATTTGCCAGGTCGCATAGCGCCACGTATCAATGCGTTTATGCACCGCATGGGTGATATCGACGATTTGATAGCTTTTATCTTTAAGCCAGGTGTTAACGGCGCTCTGGATCATCACTCCCATTGTGACTAACAGCACAACGATCAACAGAAGAAAGAAACGGGTGATGCTGCCCGGTAGAAGGGAGAATTTGCTCGGGGCGGTAGTTTCAGTCTGACTCATCGATGTGTTTAACCCGTAATGGCCGCGCAGTAATGGGATAGGGCAGTATAAAGGGTAATAACTGAATTTCCAGCGTCGTTATCGGTATAACCTTGACTTTTTATCCGGGTAACCGGCTTCAACGTCGCCGGGTGAAAGGTGTACAAAACCCCGTGAAATGTATAAATACGCCATCGCACCGGCAGAAAAATAGCACGAATAAACAAGAAATTAATTTCGATAGCATAAAAACAATTAAGTGCAAGCCGTATTCGGGATTTAGTTAATAGTCGTTATTATTACCAAGCGGTAGCACATTAAATGTAGGTTGACGTAAAGAAAGGTAAAAAAAAACCGAATGCGAAGCATCCGGTTCAATTAGGGATAAACAGACATTCAGAACTGAATGACGGTAATAAATAAAGTTAATGATGATAGCGAGGGTTATTTTAGTGGTGTTGAAGGGAATTTTTTTGTCATTCAGTGCTGTACTGTTTTTTACGGCAATTTGCTGAATTTAATGCGATATATTTTTGTTTTGATTATCCGTGCTATATTTTTAAACTATTAATGCTCTGTAAAAGTTCCTCCAAATTTACAAATTGAAACATCTTGATGGTAAAGTGAAACATCTTCAAAGTTTTCGTATCATATTCCTGTTGGATTATTCTGCATTTTTGAGGAGAATGAACTTGCCGACTGGTTAAGAGGGTTGACCAGTAAGCAGTGGTAAATAATAAGGCATATAACAGAGGGTTAATAAAATGAAAGTTAAAGTACTGTCCCTCCTGGTACCAGCTCTGCTGGTGGCAGGCGCAGCAAATGCGGCTGAAATTTATAACAAAGACGGCAACAAATTAGATCTGTACGGTAAAGTGGATGGCCTGCACTATTTCTCTGATGACGACAGTGCAGACGGCGACCAGACCTACATGCGTCTGGGCTTCAAAGGCGAAACTCAGGTTAACGACCAGCTGACCGGTTACGGCCAGTGGGAATACCAGATCCAGGGTAACTCTGGTGAGAACGAAAACAACTCATGGACGCGTGTGGCGTTCGCAGGTCTGAAATTCGCTGATGCGGGTTCATTCGACTATGGTCGTAACTACGGCGTTGTTTACGATGTAACTTCCTGGACCGACGTTCTGCCGGAATTCGGCGGCGATACCTACGGTTCTGACAACTTCATGCAGCAGCGTGGTAACGGCTTCGCGACCTACCGTAACCAGGACTTCTTCGGTCTGGTTGATGGTCTGAACTTCGCGTTGCAGTACCAGGGTAAAAACGGCAGCGCAAGCGGCGAAGGCCAGACCAACAACGGTCGTGAGGCACTGCGTCAGAACGGTGATGGCTACGGCGGCTCTCTGACCTATGATCTGGGCGAAGGCTTCGCTATCGGTACGGCAGTCACCAGTTCTAAACGTACTGCTGACCAGAACGCTGCGCGCTACTACGGTGAAGGCGATCGCGCAGAGACCTACACCGGTGGTCTGAAATACGACGCGAACAACATCTACCTGGCTGCACAGTATACTCAGACTTACAACGCGACCCGTGCGGGCGACCTGGGCTGGGCTAACAAAGCGCAGAACTTCGAAGTGGTTGCGCAGTATCAGTTTGACTTCGGTCTGCGTCCATCCGTGGCGTACCTGCAATCTAAAGGTAAGGACCTGGAAAACGGCTACGGCGACCAGGATCTGCTGAAATATGTTGATGTTGGCGCGACTTACTACTTCAACAAAAACATGTCCACCTACGTTGATTACAAAATCAACCTGGTTGATGAGAACGACTTCACTCGCGCAGCAGGTATCGGTACTGACGATATCGTCGCGCTGGGTCTGGTTTACCAGTTCTAATTGCTCATACAGCGACAAAGGGGCCATTAGGCCCCTTTTTTCATGCTTTTTTAGGGTCTTACAAATACGCTGTTTTAGTGTACTCTTGCCGCCCTGGCATGAGGATAATAACCAATGGATATGACTTTTTTACGCGCCAGCGTTCTGGCGACTTTTTTACTCCTGACCGCGTGTGACTCTTCCACACAGCCCGCAAAAATCGACGCACCCGCCGCGACGGTGCTGGAAGGGAAAACCATGGGGACCTTCTGGCGCGTCAGCGTGATGGATATTGATAAATCCCGCGCTGAAGAATTA
This sequence comes from Enterobacter sp. JJBC, assembly GCF_036936505.1. Taxonomy (NCBI): domain Bacteria; kingdom Pseudomonadati; phylum Pseudomonadota; class Gammaproteobacteria; order Enterobacterales; family Enterobacteriaceae; genus Enterobacter; species Enterobacter sp. JJBC. Next base: position 3,263,423 of record NZ_CP136935.1, on the reverse strand, counting down.
CGCGGTAAAATTCAGGCGCAGCTGGATGCCGACGATCAGCTACTCTCTACCTATAAAAATGACTCAGCGCTGATGCGTTTCAATCGCTCCAGCAGCACCTCGCTGTGGCCGGTGAGCGAAGCAATGGCCGATATCGTCACGGAAGCCATGCGCGTGGGCTACAAAACCAACGGCGCAATGGATGTGACCGTGGGGCCGCTGGTGAACCTGTGGGGATTTGGCCCCAACAAGCAGCCGGTGACTACACCCGATCAAGCCGCCATCGACGACGCCCGCGCGCGTACAGGGTTACAGCATCTGGCGGTGATCTCCCAGTATGGTCAGCAATACCTGCAAAAAGATATTCCCGACCTGTTTGTGGATCTCTCCACGGTAGGCGAGGGGTATGCTGCGGATCATCTCGCGGCCCTGATGGCGCAGGAAGGCATTCCGCGTTATCTGGTTTCCGTCGGGGGCGCGCTCGTCAGCCGGGGCATGAACGCCAGCGGCAGGCCGTGGCGAGTGGCCATCCAAAAACCAACCGATCAGCAAAACGCGGTGCAGGCGATTGTCGACATCAACGGGCATGGTATCAGCACCTCCGGAAGCTACCGCAACTATTACGAGCTGGATGGCAAACGTATCTCGCACGTGATTGATCCGCAAACCGGACGCCCGATTACCCATAACCTGGTGTCCGTGACGGTGATAGCCCCAACCGCGCTGGAGGCGGATGCCTGGGATACCGGATTGATGGTGCTCGGCACGGAGAAGGCCAAAGAGGTGGTGCGTCAGGAAGGGCTGGCCGTCTATATGATCACTAAAGAGGCTGACGGGTTTAAAACCTGGAGTTCGCCGCAGTTCAACAGCTTCCTGGTGAGCGAAAAAAATTAAAAAGCAAGGTTGCGGGTTTTTGTTCGGTGGCGTTCAGGCAAGCTGAGCGTATGCTTGTGAGAGGAGCCGATGATGAAAAACACAACCTATCTTACCGATGAGGATCGCTGGCAGGCCGTACTGGCCCGCGATCCGCGTGCGGATAACCAGTTTGTCTTTGCCGTGCAGACGACCGGCATTTATTGTCGTCCGTCCTGTCGCGCCCGCCACGCGCTGCGTAAAAATGTCTGCTTTTATCCTGATGCTCACCAGGCCGCGCAGGCGGGTTTCCGCCCCTGTAAGCGCTGTAGGCCGGACCAGGGCGACCCAATGGCACAGAAAAAGGCCAACATTGCGCTGGCCTGTCGACTGCTTGAACAGGATGCCTCGCTGAACCTGGAGGCACTGGCGCAGCAGGTTGCCATGAGTCCGTTCCATTTCCACCGCTTGTTTAAATCCGTCACCGGCATGACGCCGAAAGCATGGCAGCAGGCCGCGCGTGAACAACGCCTGCGCACCCTGCTTGCACAGGGCGGTAAAATCACCGACGCCGTACTGGCCGCTGGCTTTCCGGACGGCAGCAGTTACTACCGTAAAGCCAACGGCGCGCTGGGCATGACGGCAAAACAGTACCGCAACGGAGAGGCTGCGGTCCGCTATGCCATCAGTGACTGCTCGCTAGGCCGCTGTCTGGTGGCGGAAAGCGAGCGCGGGATCTGCGCAATACTGCTGGGTGATGACGACGCCGGGCTGACGGCTGAGCTGCTGTCACTGTTTCCGCTTGCCGTCCGTGAACCGATGGAAGGCGCATTTGCCGGGCGTGTACGTCAGGTGATTGCCTCTGTCGACAGCCGCGCGACGCCGCTGACGCTGCCGCTGGATATCCGGGGTACCGCCTTCCAGCAGCAGGTCTGGCAGGCGCTGCGGACTATCCCCTGCGGAGAAACGGCAAGCTATCAGCAGGTGGCAAAGGCCATTGGTAAACCCAATGCCGTACGTGCCGTGGCGGGGGCCTGCGGTGCCAACAAACTGGCGATAGTCATCCCCTGTCACCGCGTGGTGCGTAACGACGGCGCGCTGTCGGGTTATCGCTGGGGCGCAGCGCGTAAGGTGCTATTGTTGAAACGTGAGGCGAACAACCCGGAGGAATAATGCTCGATCTTTTTGCTGATGCTGAACCCTGGCAGGAGTCGCTCGCGCCGGGGGCGACGATCCTGAGACGCTTCGCGCTTTCCCGCGCGGCGGCGCTGTTCGACGGCATTAAAGCCGTCACCGCCCGTTCGCCGTTTCGCCATATGGTTACGCCGGGCGGGTATACCATGTCCGTGGCGATGACCAACTGCGGCGAACTGGGATGGGCGACGAATGAGCGGGGCTATGTATATGCCGCGTACGATCCGCTGACGGATCAGCCGTGGCCGCCGATGCCGGAGGCGTTTCAGGCGCTGTGTCATGATGCCGCCGTGGCGGCCGGCTATCCTGATTTTCGACCCGATGCCTGTCTTATTAACCGCTATGCCGTTGGGGCAAAGCTCTCCTTGCATCAGGATAAGGACGAGCCGGACCTGCGCGCGCCGATTGTCTCGGTATCCCTTGGGCTGCCCGCTGTCTTTCAGTTTGGCGGCCTGCGGCGCAACGACCCGCTCAAACGGCTGATGCTGGAGCATGGTGATGTGGTGGTCTGGGGCGGTGAATCACGGCTTTTTTACCACGGTATTCAGCCGCTTAAACCTGGCGATCACCCGGTGGCGGGGGCATTTCGCTACAACCTCACGTTCCGCCAGGCAGCGTACAGAGAATAAAAATAAGAATTATTCTTGATGTGTGTGAAAGGCAGTTTACACTGCTGGCTGATTTTTCTTGTCCGGATTGCTCTGCATGCAACTACTTCTTCTTGTCTGGCGGCAGTATCGCTGGCCTTTTATCGCAGTGATGGCGTTAAGCCTTGCCAGCGCGGCGCTGGGGATCGGCCTGATTGCCTTCATTAACGTGCGTTTGATCGAAATGGTCGACACGTCACTCTCCGTCCTGCCGGAATTTCTGGGTTTACTGCTGCTGCTGATGGCCGTCACGCTCGGGTCACAGCTGGCGCTGACCGCCCTCGGCCACCATTTCGTTTTCCGTCTGCGCAGTGAGTTCATCAAACGGATCCTTGATACTCAGGTGGAACGCATCGAGCAGCTGGGAAGTGCCTCTCTGCTGGCGGGGCTGACCAGCGATGTGCGCGCCATTACCATCGCCTTTGTGCGCCTGCCGGAGCTGGTGCAGGGGATCATCCTGACCTTTGGCTCGGCAGCCTATCTCGCCTGGCTCTCCAGCAAAATGCTGGCGGTAACGGCGCTGTGGATTGTTATTACCATCTGGGGCGGGTTCCTGCTGGTATCACGCGTCTATAAGCACATGGCGGTGCTGCGCGAAACGGAAGACAAGCTCTATAACGATTACCAGACGGTGCTGGAAGGGCGCAAAGAGCTGACGCTGAACCGCGAGCGCGCCGAACATATCTTCAACCATCTCTATATCCCGGATGCGCACGAATATCGTCATCACATTATTCGCGCCGATACGTTCCACCTGAGCGCCGTGAACTGGTCCAACATCATGATGCTGGGCGCGATTGGCCTGGTGTTCTGGATGGCGAACAGCCTGGGGTGGGCGGATACCAACGTGGCGGCAACCTACTCCCTGACGCTGCTGTTTTTACGCACGCCGCTGCTGTCGGCCGTTGGCGCACTGCCGACGCTGCTGAGCGCACAGGTGGCCTTCAACAAGCTGAAGAAGTTCGACCTTGCGCCGTTTAAGGCTGAGTTCCCGCGCCCGCAGGCCTTCCCGAACTGGCAAACGCTGGAGCTGCGTAACGTTACCTTCCGCTATCAGGATAACGCCTTCTCCGTAGGGCCGATCAACCTGACCATTCACCGCGGCGAACTGCTGTTCCTGATCGGCGGTAACGGCAGCGGCAAATCCACGCTGGCGATGCTGCTGACGGGCCTCTACCAGCCGCAGTCGGGTGAAATTTTGCTGGATGGTAAAGCGCTGAGCGCGGAGAAACCGGAGGACTACCGCAAGCTCTTCTCGGCGGTATTTACCGACGTCTGGCTGTTCGACCGGCTGCTGGGACCGGAAGGGCAGCAGGCGGATCCGGCGCTGGTGGAGAAGTGGCTTGCGCACCTGCAAATGTCGCACAAGCTGGAGCTTCAGGATGGCAAAATCCTGAATCTCAAGCTGTCGAAAGGGCAGAAGAAGCGCGTGGCGCTGCTGCTGGCGCTGGCCGAAGAGCGCGACATCATCCTTCTGGATGAATGGGCCGCCGATCAGGACCCGCACTTCCGTCGCGAGTTTTATCAGGTCCTGCTGCCGCTGATGCAGGCGATGGGAAAAACCATTTTTGCCATCAGCCATGACGATCACTACTTCATTCACGCCGACCGTCTGCTGGAGATGCGCGACGGCAAGCTGAGCGAGCTGACCGGCGATGAGCGCGATGCGGCGTCACGGGACGCGGTGGCGCGTACGGCCTGATTGCAATTGTGCCGGGTGAACCCCGGCACACTAATTTTTTCATATATGCCGTTTTTTTCTCCATCCCGACCCGCCGTTTATTCTTATTTACATATCCCCGCGCTATGCTTAACGCCAACTCATTTAATGGATTTATGATTGATGTCGGTATTAAAGAAAAACAGCGCCAGGCAGCGTGACCAGGAGCGTGCGCGGCTCATCTGGCTCCTGACGACTGATAAAGCGGTCACGTCAACGTTATTGGGTAAGCTAACCCTGGCTGAGCAATATGATGTCGGCACGCTGGCCGACGATATTGCTGAGGTAGGTGCGCTGGTTGCACATTTACCACCTCCGGATCTGGCGGACACCCTGGAGGCATTGCCTTCCGAGGAGCGCCACGCCCTGTGGCGGCTGGTGCAGGATCACGAGCGTGGTCAGGTGCTGCTTGAAGCCTCGGAAAACGTCTGGGATGACCTTATCGATGAGATGAGCGACCGGGACATTCTTGACGCACTGCAAACGCTGGATATCGACGAGCAGATCTACCTTGTACAGCACCTTCCGCGAAACCTGACCGGACGCCTGCTGGCTTCCCTGCCTGCCGAAGAGCGGGCGCGCGTGCGTCAGGTGATGCACTACGAGAAAAACAGCGTCGGCGCGATCATGGAGTTTGGCGTCATCACCGTGCGTCCGGACGTCACCCTGGGGACGGTGCAGCGCTATCTTCGTCGCCTGGGCAGTATGCCGGACAACACCGATAAACTGTTCGTCACCTCGCGGGATAAAACCCTGCTCGGGGAGCTGGAGCTGAAAACGATCCTGCTGAACAGCACCCAGCAGCGGGTGAGTGAGGTCATGGAAACCGAGCCGATGGTCTTCTCGCCGGAAGACGATGCCGAAAAAGCGGCGCGTACTTTCGAACGTGATGACCTGGTGAGCGCGGCGGTGGTGGATTCGGTGGGCAAGCTGATGGGGCGTCTGACCATCGATGAGATCGTTGACGTGGTCTATGAAGAGACCGATAACGACCTGCGTGCCCTTGGCGGGATCAGTGCCGAAGACGATGTTCATGCCTCCGTCGGCAAGGCCGTCAAAACCCGCTGGGCGTGGCTCGCCATCAATTTATGCACCGCGTTCGTGGCGTCCCGCGTTATTGACGGCTTCGAACATACCATTTCCCAGCTGGTGGCCCTGGCGTCGCTGATGCCGATTGTGGCGGGGATCGGCGGGAACACCGGCAACCAGACTATCACCATGATCGTTCGCGCCCTGGCGCTGGAAAACATTCAGCCGGGTAATTTTTCGTGGCTGATTTTCAGGGAGATGGGCGTCGCGCTGATTAACGGCCTGGTCTGGGGCGGCATCATGGGCGGCATTACCTGGTGGCTGTACGATGATATGGCGCTGGGCGGGGTCATGATGCTGGCGATGGTGCTGAACCTGCTGGTGGCGGCGATGATGGGCGTGATTATCCCATTGACGATGACCCGGCTGGGGCGCGACCCCGCGGTGGGGTCGAGCGTGATGATCACCGCCATTACCGATACCGGCGGTTTCTTTATTTTTCTTGGACTGGCGACGATTTTTCTTCTGTAGCCAGTGCTTTTTGCTTAAGTCGGGCAGGGAGGATGAACATCATCACAATCCCGCCCAGCACGCCAATCGCCAGGTTGCCGGTGTAAACCGTTGCCACAACCGTCACCAGCATCACGACGGTTTCAGCCACCGGCGCGTTTTTCAGCGTTCCGGGCTGAACGCTATGCCAGCTAAAGGTCTTGACGGCCACAATGGCCATAATACCCGCCAGTACCGCCATCGGGATTTTGGCCATCACCTCGCTGAGCGCCGTAACCAGCACCAGCAGTACGATACCCGCCGCAAGGGTGGAGATACGGCTTCTGCCTTTCCCCATCTCCACGTTTACGATGGTCTGCCCAATCATCGCGCAGCCCGCAATGCCACCGTAGAACCCGGCCATAATATTCCCCACGCCCAGACCGATGCTCTCGCGACGCTTACTGGAGGGGGTAGCGGTCAGTTCATCCACCAGTTTTGCCGTCAGCAAGGATTCCAGCAGGCCAACGAAAGCGATACTTAGCGCGCACGGCCAGATAATGCTCAGGGTTTCCAGATTGAGCGGCACCAGCAGTTGCGTAAAGCCCGGCAAACCGCCGCTCATGGAGCCTTCATCCCCTACCGTCGGCAGAATTTGCCCGCTGGTGACGGTGAACAAAGTCAGCAGCACAATGGCAATCAGCGGGGAGGGCACGCTTTTGATATAGCGTGGCACCCACAGCACAATCAGCAGCGTCAGCACGAACAGGCCCACAATCACCGGGCTTCGGCTCCAGAAATGGGGCACCTGGGCAAAGAAAATCAAAATGCCAAGGGCGTTAACAAACCCGGTCATCACCGACTGGGGAATAAAGCGCATCAGCCGCGCCATACCCAGCGCGCCGAACAGGATCTGAATCATGCCTGCCATCACCACCGCGGGCAGAATGTACTGTACGCCGTGTTGATGAACCATCGGGCCAATCACCAGCGCGACGGAACCTGCCGCCGCCGTCACCATGGCCGGACGCCCGCCGAGCAGGGAAAGGGCGAAACAGAGCACCACGGAGGCGATAAGACTCACTTTCGGATCCACGCCCGCGACCACGGAAAACGAAATCACTTCCGGGATCAGCGCCAACGCGGTAATCACACCGGCCAGGGTTTCGCGCATCAGACGGTGAGGCGAACGTAAAACAGTGGCGACATGGCCTTCTTGAGATACAGACGAGTGGGGTAATGACATAACAATTCGCTGGTAGGGGCAGGCTTCCGTGCGCGCGATCACAAAGTGCAGCATCATAGCCAGGAAAATCGTCGGGTGCCAGCCTGTCTGCCAAAACCCTACAAACAATCCATCATTAAATTTCACAATTACAATAATTTCGTAACCTTTAAACAATATTTAAAAGTTGCTACCGTGCCACCGCAGCGTGTTTCACCTGTAATTTCCACGCATCAAGCACTATTCAACTAAGGCATAAATGATGAAAAAAATGACTGCCGTGCTCTTTTCTCTGGCCGTGGGGCTGAACGCCGTCTCGCTGGCGGCGAAGGCTGACGCACCAAAAGAGCAGGAAACGGATGTCCTTTTAATTGGTGGCGGCATCATGAGCGCCACGCTGGGAACGTATCTTCAGGAATTAGAGCCGAACTGGTCCATGACCATGGTCGAGCGCCTCGATGGCGTGGCACAGGAAAGCTCTAACGGCTGGAACAACGCCGGGACGGGGCACTCGGCACTCATGGAACTGAACTATACGCCGCAGAAAAAGGACGGTTCCATTAGTATCGAGAAGGCGGTAGAGATCAACGAAGCGTTCCAGATCTCACGTCAGTTCTGGTCTCACCAGGTGAACAGCGGTGTGTTGCACAATCCGCACTCCTTCATCAACACCGTACCGCACATGAGCTTTGTGTGGGGCGATCAAAACGTCAACTTCCTGCGCGCGCGCTACGCTGCCCTGCAACAGAGCACGCTTTTCCGCGGGATGAAATACTCTGAAGATCACGCTCAAATCAAAGAGTGGGCGCCGCTGGTCATGGAAGGCCGCGATCCGAACCAGAAAGTGGCGGCGACCCGCACTGAAATTGGTACTGACGTTAACTACGGTGAAATCACCCGTCAGCTGGTGGCCTCTCTGAAGAAAAAAGAGAACTTTAACCTGCAACTCAGCTCCGAAGTGCGTGGTTTCAAGCGCAATGCGGATAACAGCTGGAGCGTGACCGTTGCCGATCTGAAAAACAACGAAGCCGAGCATGTCATTAAGGCGAAGTTCGTGTTTATCGGTGCGGGCGGCGCGGCGCTGAAACTGTTGCAGGAGTCCGGTATTCCGGAAGCGGACGACTACGCCGGCTTCCCGGTTGGCGGCCAGTTCCTGGTGTCGGAAAACCCGGAAGTGGTTAACCGTCATCTGGCAAAAGTGTACGGTCAGGCCTCTGTGGGCGCACCACCGATGTCGGTTCCCCATATCGACACCCGCATGCTGGACGGTAAGCGTGTAGTGCTGTTCGGGCCGTTCGCCACATTCTCCACCAAGTTCCTGAAAAACGGTTCCCTGTGGGATCTGTTGAGCGCGACCACAACGTCAAACGTCAAGCCAATGATGGACGTGGGGCTGGATAACTTCGATCTGGTGAAATACCTGATTAGCCAGGTGATGCTCTCTGATGAAGAACGCTTCGAGGCGCTGAAAGAGTACTATCCGCAGGCGAAGAAAGAAGACTGGCGTCTGTGGCAGGCAGGTCAGCGTGTGCAGATCATCAAACGCGATCCGAAAGAGGGCGGCGTGTTGCGTCTGGGTACCGAAGTGGTAAGCGATAAGGATGGCACCATTGCCGCGCTGCTGGGGGCATCTCCGGGGGCGTCTACCGCTGCGCCAATCATGCTGCACCTGATGGAAAAAGTGTTTAAGGACAAAGTATCCAGCCCGGAATGGCAGGCGAAGCTGAAAACCATTATTCCATCCTACGGTACGAAGCTGAACGGTAACGTTGAGGCCACGGAACAAGAGCTGGAATACACCAGCCGCGTTCTGCAACTGCAATACGTCAAACCGCAGGCTGCGGATGCTGCGCCAAAGGCAGAGCTGAAGCCTCAGGCGGAAAGCAAGCCGGTAGCGGATATCGCGCTGTAAGATAAACGCAAAACGGTAACATCCGTTACCGTTTCTAGTGTTTTCTCCCTCTCCCTGTGGGAGAGGGTTGGGGTGAGGGCGCCAGAACGCACCCTTTCCAGGTCGGGTAAGCGTGAGCGCCACCCGACTTATTTTTAACGAACTACCGCTTGTCCTACCGTCTCATCCGCCTTCCATACGCGATATTTCACATCCACGTTTTCCGGCGTATATACGACGATCGGCAGCTTGCTGTTATAGCGCAGCAGACTGTTATCGCCCAGATACGCGGTAATAAATTTCTTCTCTTTCTTGCCGTCCGGGCACGCCATCATGGTGGAGACTGGCGAGGTTACTTTGTCGAAGACATAGTAGTCATAGCCCCAGCCTTCCAGCGTTTTGCTTTCCAGCTGGCCGCCCAGGCGATGCTGGTTGCAGTCCACTTCCAGCGTCTGGCCGATTAACAGCTCAACTTTGAAATTTGCTTCATCCTGCTGAGCCGGGAGCTGAATAACCTGGCGCTTCATCCCTTTGTCCGCTTGCGGATACGGAGCAACTTTTTCCAGCGGCTGCTCTTTCTGGGTTTCGCTGGCGAAAGCACTGCTGCTGGCGCACGCAGCGGCGATGAGGGCGATGGCAAATTTAGGTGCGTTTTTCACTGTCATTCCTTTTTGTTAAAACGATCCTGGAAAGACTAACATAATATACGTGAATGGTTGGCGTAATTTACTCACATTTTCATTTTAAACGGAGTAATGCACTGCTTTTGTGTTCTTTTATTGGTGTTTAATGCTGTAGTGGAGTCGGTGCGGCGATCGTGTTATTTTACGCGTTAATTATTGTTATTTATCTGTAAAGGGAGGAGAGATGGTACGGGAAAAACTGAAGACACCTGAAGGCCGCAAGTTCCTGCTGGCGTTACTGGTTGTGTTTATGATTGCTGCTGCATGCGTGGGGCGAGCAACCATTGTCGGTGTGATTGAGCAGTACAACATCCCGCTCTCTGCCTGGACAACCAGCATGTTTGTCCTGCAATCGGCGATGATCTTTGTTTACAGCCTGGTGTTCACCGTGCTGCTGGCGATTCCGCTGGGGATTTTCTTTCTCGGTGGGCGTGAAAAACACTAAGCATTGCGCATGCGGAGACAGGCAATAAAAAACCAGCCATAAGCGGCTGGTTTTTTTGTGTAGTTTTGGTCGGCACGAGAGGATTTGAACCTCCGACCCCCGACACCCCATGACGGTGCGCTACCAGGCTGCGCTACGTGCCGACGCATAAAAGGAATACTACTCTATTCCTTTTTGAATGCAAGGGGCAAGCAACGCTAACTGATTCATAAATAATCAGTTAGCGATAAAGCGCTTCTCGTCTGTCAGCACCTGCAACAGCAAACTGAGCTGCGGTTTCTGGTCTTTCAGCTTCTCACCTTCGAGGCTATACGTCTGGTAATTGCCGTTGCTGTTCAACACCAGGGACAACGTCGGTGTGGTCACCACCAGCGTGTTTCCGCCAGCAGCCGTGACCCAGTTATGACGCCGCGTGGCGCTAAAGAGGTCTTGGCCCTGCGAGTACTCAATTGCCGGTGTGCTGACGTGCAGCAGCCGCTGCATTAACGTGGTCATGACGTCTTTATGGTCGGTCAGCATGTTGATGCGCTGCGCGGGAGTGCCCGGCCAGTGGATCACCAGGGGAACATGCAGGTTCGGACGTGACCACTCCATGCCCTTCGCCTCGTCGCCGAGCGGCACGCCATGCCCCGCCGTGATAATCACGACCGTATTATCCAGCTTGCCCGCGTCGCGCAGGGCGGTCAGCACGCGGCCGATCTGCGCATCAACATCGCCCGCCGCACGGCTATAGCGGCGCGCGAAGCCTTTCTGATTGCTGTCATCAAGCGTTGTGCCGTTAAACGCAACCCAGGAGAACCAGCGGTTATCTTCCTGCGCATAGCGCTTCAGCCAGTCTATCCACTGGTCAGCGGTCCGATCGTCAGACTGGCTCTGCGCGGCGGGCAGTGAGAAATCAGACAGCAGCGCCTGGCGGTACAGCGAGCTGTTGAAACCATCAGAGGCGAACAGCCCCAGCTGGTAGCCCTGCTGATTAAGCCCGGTAATCAATGCCGCCGGAATACGGGCCGACAGCACGCCGTCCATATAGCTCGGTGAAATGCCATAGAACAGGCCGAAAATACCCGCGTCGGTCGAATTACCGGAGCTCATATGCTGAGTGAATACGATATTGTTCTCAGCGAATTCAGCCAGCGCTGGCATCTGCTTCTCATAGCGGGAATAGTTCAGGCCATCGACGGTAATCAGCAGCACGTTCTGACCGCGCCCCATGTCGCGATATTTCAGATCGCTCAGGGGATACTGCACGCTGACCGCTTCCGGATTACCCTGTTCGACCAGACGACGCTGATACTCCTGCGCGTCCAGCAGGCCGTGTTTTTCGAGGAAACGACGCGCCGTCATCGGATAGGAGAGCGGCAGGTTTGCGCGTTGCATGGTAATCGGGCGGTAGAAGTTCGCATCTGCCCAGATATACATCAGGTGCGAACCGATAAATGAGGCGAAAAAGAGCGCCGCGACGGGCTTCGCATAATGGCGGCGTCGGGTCAGACTGCGGAGTTTTTGCCAGCTCCACGTGGCGAACAGCATTTCGATCAGCAGGATAATCGGCACGCTGATAAACATCAGCTGCCAGTCGCGCGCGGTCTCGTTCTGATCCGGGTTAATCACCAGCTCCCAGACGACAGGATTCAGGTGCAGGTGGAATCGGGTAAAGACTTCGCTGTCGATCAGCAACAGCGTCATGCCCGCCGTTGCAAGAATGGCAGACAGGAAGCGCATCAGCCGCTGCGACATGACGATAAACGTTAGTGGGAACAGGATCAGCAGATAGGTGGCGAAGACCAGAAAGCTAAAGTGACCCACAAGGCTCATCCACGAGTAGACGCGCCCGGTTAATGTGGTTGGCCAGTCCGCCACAAACAGATAACGGCAGCCGAGCACCATCGCCAACAGAATGTTGAACAGGGCAAACCAGTGCCCCCAGCTGACCATCTGGGAGACTTTTTCACGGTAGCGCTGACGATTCGTCACCATAAACTGTTGTTCGTTTCCCTTAGTGTGCCTGGTCGTCGCTAACGGAGGACTGCAAAGCCTGGGCGAAAGATTTGGCGATCGCCTGACGCTGAGCCGGAGCAACGCTGGTATTGATCAGGTTGGTAACCATATTTCCCAAAACCATCAGGGAGAGATCGGTTGGCGTTTTATGTTTTTCCAGTACGTTGACCAGCTCACTGAGCAGTTGTTCAACGTGTTCGTCACTGTAGCGGGAATGTTGTGGCATAAATCAAAATCAGTTTGTTGAGAGAAGGGCGACATATTACCGTAGCAACAGCTTTTTTTCCCCTTTTTTATCTTCTGTTGCACACATGCGTTGGTGGTGGTTGAATACCGCCCGGTCTAAAAGGAGAGTTTATCATGAGTCTGGAAATCAACCAGATTGCCTTGCACCAGCTTATCAAGCGTGATGAGCAAACCCTTGAAGTGGTGCTGCGCGATTCGTTACTGGAACCAACGCCTACCGTTGTCGAGATGATGGCGGAGTTGCATCGCGTCTACAGCGCGAAAAATAAAGCCTATGGCTTGTTCAGCGAAGAGAGCGAACTGGCGGATAGCCTGCGCCTGCAACGTCAGGGCGAAGAGGATTTCCTGGCATTCAGCCGCGCTGCTACTGGCCGTCTGCGTGACGAACTGGCGAAATATCCCTTCGCCGATGGCGGTATCGTCCTGTTCTGCCACTACCGCTATCTGGCGGTAGAGTATCTGCTGGTCACCGTGCTGAATAACTTAAGCAGTATGCGCGTGAACGAGCAGCTGGATATCAGCTCAACGCACTATCTGGATATCAACCATGCGGATATTGTGGCGCGTATCGATTTAACCGAATGGGAAACCAACCCGGAATCGACGCGCTACCTGACCTTCCTTAAAGGTCGCGTGGGCCGCAAAGTGGCCGATTTCTTTATGGACTTCCTCGGTGCCAGCGAAGGGCTGAATGCCAAAGCGCAGAACAAAGGTCTCCTCCAGGCGGTGGATGACTTTACGGCTGAGGCGCAGCTTGATAAATCTGAGCGTCAAAACGTGCGTCAGCAGGTTTACAGCTACTGCAACGAGCAGTTACAGGCCGGGGAAGAGATTGAGCTGGAGTCGCTGTCCAAAGAGCTGGCAGGCGTCAGCGAAGTCAGCTTCCAGGAATTTACCGCGGAAAAAGGCTATGAGCTGGAAGAGAGCTTCCCGGCGGATCGCAGTACGCTGCGTCAGCTGACGAAATTTGCCGGTAGCGGCGGTGGGTTAACCATTAACTTTGATGCCATGCTGCTCGGGGAACGTATCTTCTGGGACCCGGCCACCGACACGCTGACCATTAAAGGCACGCCGCCGAATCTGCGCGACCAGCTTCAGCGTCGCACCTCAGGCGGTAAGTAACAGCCATAAAAAAACCCCGCAAACGCGGGGTTTTTCTCGACAGGTTTGCGATTACGCGCGAACGAAGTCGATGTGAGTCAGTTTTGGCTTGAACGCGTGACGCTGAACAGCCTGAACTTTCACTTTTTCTTCTTTACCGCCAACAACGATGGTCAGAACTTCGCTGTAGAACTCAGCTTTGGTCTGCATGTTCCATACTTTGTCGTGATCCAGTTCAATAGCAACTGGAGCAGCTTCGCCACCGTAAACGATAGCCGGGAACTTGTTTGCGGTACGCAGGCGGCGGCTCGCACCCTTACCCTGCACGTTACGTACTTCTGCTTCGATAGTGAACATTGATTTCTCTCTGTATTTAAAACCCTACTACAGGCGACCCAGCAGCAGGTGAGTGTTCTGCCTCACGGATGTGAAGCGGGCGGCATTTTATACTCAAATGGCTCGCGCATCAACGAAAAGTCCCGTTAACCGCGCAATTCGTTTGCCCGGCGAAAGCGTCCTTCATAGTCAAAGACCTTCTCACGTACCTGCCAGAACTGCCCTTTTTTGCGGGCGACAACAAAATCAGGATGCCGCAGCAACGCCTGCTGGCGCACGATATCGGCAACGGTTAGCCAGCGCAGCGGTACGCCAGGCGTGCGGGTATGCGGGCGGATAAAGAGCTGCTCGAACGCGGTGCGCTGGGCGGACGTCTGGACCCGGAACCGCTCGCTGACGTCTGCGCCATCCTCGTCGTAATAGGTGATTTTTAGCCACTCGCCTTTTTCATCCGCGCCGGGTTGTAAGGCCATGCCGGAACAGCGCAGCACCAGCGCATCCTTTAGTTTCAGCGCTGCTTTCAGCATGTCGTCCGGGTCGACCAGGACCGTGTCGCACTCCCGACAGCGGCGGGCGGCAATGTCGTTTTCAGCGTTGCACTGCGGGCAGTTTTTGAAGCGGAAGCGGAAATCACACTGTTCGCGATGGCCTTCATCGTCTTCAAACCAGCCCTGACAGCGGCGGCCAAAATGTTCAATCAGCGTGCCGTCGGCGGTGGTTTTCCCCCAGAAGGTGTTGGCAAACCCGCAGGCAGGGCAAAAAACCTGAACGGGAACGTTGTCGCTCTTGCCTTTTGGCGTGCCTACTTCTGGCGAATAGAGATCGTGCGGGTTACCGGCGTAATCAAGGATCAGACAGTCGGTTTTGCCCGGCGCCAGACGCAGCCCGCGGCCAACAATCTGCTGATACAGGCTGACGGATTCCGTCGGGCGAAGAATCGCAATCAGGTCGACGTGCGGGGCGTCAAAGCCGGTGGTTAGTACGGAGACATTCACCAGATAGCGGAACCGCTGAGCTTTGAAGTCCTCGATCAGGCTGTCGCGCTCCGGGCCGGGGGTTTCACCGGTAATTAACGCCGCGTCGTCGGCGGGCAGCAGCCCCGTAATTTCGCGCGCGTGTTCGACAGTGGCAGCAAAAATCATCACCCCTTTGCGCGTTTGTGCGAACTCTTCAATCTGGCTGATGATATGGGGCGTGATCCGCTTCTGTTTTTTCAGCTCATGGTTAAGATCTGCCTCGCTGAACAGCCCGTTGCTCTGCGCCTGTAAGCGGCTGAAATCGTACTGAACGACGGGCATATCCAGCCGCTCCGGCGGCGTCAGGTAGCCGTGCTTGATCATGTAGCGCAGCGGAAGCTCATAGATACAGTCGCGGAACAGGGCCTTTTCATCGCCACGCACCATGCCGTGATAATGAAACTGATAAATCCAGCCCTTGCCCAGACGAAACGGCGTGGCGGTGAGGCCAAGCAGACGGAGGTGAGGATTCACCTTTTTCAGATGAGTGAGGATTTGCTGATACTGGCTGTCGTCGTCATCGCTGATGCGGTGACACTCATCGACAATCAGCAGGGAAAACTCGCTGCGAAACAGTTCCAGGTTGCGCGCGACGGACTGTACGCTGCCAAACACCACTTTTCCGTGGCTCTCTTTGCGCTTCAGTCCGGCGGCAAAAATGTCGGCCTCCAGGCCGAGCGCGCAATATTTGGCGTGGTTTTGCGCCACCAGCTCTTTGACGTGCGCCAGCACCAGCACGCGTCCGCGGGCCAGGCGCGCCAGTTCGGCAATCACCAGGCTTTTGCCGGCTCCGGTCGGGAGTACGATGGCGGCGGGCTCCCGATGCTTGCGAAACCAGGCGAGGGTGGCATCAACGGCTTCCTGCTGATAGGGGCGTAATGTGAACGTCATGGCTTCTCTATTCAGTTAACTCGCATATAGTATGCCACGAAACTTTTTCCCTTGAGTGGCGCAACCAGACCATTATACTGAACTGTTTCTGACTGCTTCTTTTTCGGACGCGTAGTCCGACTTCCAGCACCATTAAGGCTAAAAAGATTTCATGCGACTTGATAAGTTTATCGCTCAGCAACTCGGCGTAAGCCGCGCTATTGCCGGGCGTGAAATTCGCGCCAGCCGCGTAACCGTGGACGGCGACATTGTGAAAGACAGCGCTTTTAAACTCCAGCCTGAGCACCAGGTGGAGTATGACGGCAACCCGCTGACCCAGCAGAATGGCCCGCGCTACTTCATGCTCAACAAACCGGAAGGTTACGTCTGTTCAACGGACGATCCGGATCACCCGACGGTGCTCTACTTCCTCGACGAACCTGTGGCGCACAAGCTGCATGCGGCAGGGCGACTGGATATTGATACCACCGGCCTGGTGCTGATGACCGATGACGGCCAGTGGTCGCATCGCATCACCTCCCCGCGCCATCACTGTGAGAAAACCTATCGGGTGACGCTTGAGTCTCCGGTCTCGGATGACACGGCAGAGCAGTTCGCAAAAGGCGTTCAGCTGCATAATGAAAAAGATCTGACCAAACCGGCGGTGCTGGAAATCATCACTCCAACCGACGTGCGCCTGACCATCAGTGAAGGCCGCTATCACCAGGTGAAACGGATGTTTGCCGCCGTGGGCAACCACGTTGTGGGGCTGCATCGTGAACGTATCGGCGCGATTGCACTCGATCCAGACCTGGCGCCAGGGGAATATCGCCCGCTGACGGAAGAAGAGATTGCCAGCGTCGGGCTGCCTTCACGCTAAATTCAGGAGAACCCTGTGACCACCAGGCCACACTCGTCGTTTAAAATCGTATTTATCCTTGGCCTGTTGGCCATGCTGATGCCGCTGTCTATCGATATGTATCTGCCCGCGCTGCCGGTGATTTCCGCGCAGTTTGGCGTACCGGCAGGCAGCGCACAGATGACGCTCAGCACCTACATTCTTGGTTTTGCGCTCGGCCAGCTCTTTTATGGCCCAATGGCAGACAGCCTGGGGCGTAAACCAGTTATTCTGGGGGGGACATTGATATTTGCCGCGGCGGCGGTGGCCTGCGCGCTGGCGCAGAGTATCGATCAGCTGATTGTGATGCGTTTCTTCCATGGTCTGGCGGCGGCTGCGGCAAGCGTGGTAATTAACGCGCTGATGCGCGACGTCTACCCGAAGGAAGAGTTCTCACGCATGATGTCGTTCGTCATGCTGGTCACGACAATTGCGCCGCTGGTCGCCCCCATGGTGGGCGGGGCGGTGCTGGTTTGGTTCAGCTGGCATGCGATTTTCTGGATCCTGGCGATTGCCGCGCTGCTGGCCTCGGTGATGATCTTCGTCTTTATCGATGAAACGCTGCCGGTCGAGCGACGACAGAAGTTCCACGTTCGCACCACGCTTGGCAACTTTGCCTCGCTGTTTCGCCATAAGCGTGTGCTCAGTTATATGCTTGCCAGCGGCTTCAGCTTTGCCGGAATGTTCTCGTTCCTGAGCGCGGGGCCGTTTGTGTACATCGAACTGAACCATGTGTCACCCCAGCATTTTGGTTACTACTTCGCGCTGAATATTGTGTTCCTGTTTGTGATGACCATTATCAACAGCCGCTTTGTCCGGCGGGTTGGGGCGCTGAATATGTTCCGCGCCGGGCTGTGGATCCAGTTCGTGATGGCTATCTGGCTGGTATTGAGCGCGTTGCTGGGCGTCGGTTTCTGGGCGCTGGTGGTGGGCGTGGCGGCGTTTGTCGGCTGCGTGTCGATGGTTTCATCCAACGCGATGGCGGTGATCCTCGACGAATTCCCGCATATGGCGGGTACCGCCTCGTCGCTGGCAGGAACGTTCCGTTTCGGGATTGGCGCGATAGTCGGGGCGCTGCTCTCGACGGCAACGTTTAATACCGCCTGGCCGATGCTGTGGGCGATTGCCCTCTGCGCGACCTGCTCCATTCTTTTTTATCTTTACGCCAGCCGGCCGCGAAAGACGGCGCATAAATGACCACTTAAGGCCCGATACGGGCCTTTTTGTTGACCCATATCAACCAACCCTACGTTCGTTTACCCTGTGTTTGTTTCTTTTATGTAAAATCTATTTATGTAAAAAGTCACATCATTGTATTTAAAAAGGTTGAGTTAGATCGCAGAAACGGGTACATATAGCGCCGACGCGAGCCTGCAACGCCTATAAAATCCGCTAAACAGTGCAGGTTGTCGATGATGTGTTACTATAAATGTAAATAAATTGTGAAGTAAATTTGCTTCCGGGGATCTGAACGTGAATACATTACAACTCTCCATTGTCCATCGCTTGCCCCAGAGCTATCGCTGGTCGACGGGTTTTGCAGGTTCGAAAGTTGAACCGATTCCGCAAAGCGTTGCCGGGGAGGATAATTGCCTGGTGGCGCTCAAACTGCTCAGCCCGAGCGATGAAAATGCGTGGCCGGTTATGGAACGTCTCAGCCAGGCGCTGACGGACATCGAAGTGGACAGCTCCGTGCTGGAATGCGAAGGTGAGCCGTGCCTGTTTGTTAACAGCCAGGATGAGTTTGCCGCCACCTGTCGTCTGAAAAACTTCGGCGTGGCCATTGCCGAGCCGTTCTCCGGTCAATACCCTTTCTGAGTGCTAGTCAGCGGACAATAGCTGGCGCGTGTAATCCTGCGTCGGCGCGGTGAATACGCGCTGGCACTCTCCCTGCTCCACGACTTCTCCCTGCCGCAATACCACCACCTGATGGCAAAGCGCACGCACCACCTGTAAATCGTGGCTGATAAAGATATAGGCCAGCCGATGCTTTTCCTGTAGCCCCTTCAGCAGCGCCAGAATTTGCGCCTGCACGGTGCGGTCCAGGGAAGAGGTTGGCTCGTCCAGCACGATCAGCTCCGGTTTCAGGATCAGCGCGCGGGCAATCGCTATACGCTGGCGCTGTCCGCCAGAAAACTCAGCCGGATACCGGTGCCGGGTCTCGGGATCTAAACCCACTTCCTCCATCACCCGCTTCACGTCGATTTCACGCTGTTGCGCCGTCATTGTCGGCTGGTGGACGCGCAGGCCCTCTTCAATAATCTGTAATACGCTCAGGCGCGGGTTAAGCGAAGAGTTTGGATCCTGAAATACCACCTGCATCCGCGGGCGGACAGGAAGCATCATCCGGCGATTCAGGTTTTGCAGCGGCATGCCGTCAAAGACAATGCTTCCCTGAGAGGCGATCAGGCGCAGCAGCGCCAGGCCAGTGGTGCTTTTGCCCGAGCCGGATTCGCCCACAAGCCCAAGCGACTCGCCCGGACGCAGAGCGAAACTCATGTCTTTCAGGACATGATTGTGATCGACCACGCGACGGAGAATGCCTTTGCGGATCGGGAATGACACCGACAGCCCCTCAACCCTCAGCAACGGCGCGCAGTCAGCGTTAAGCGGAACCGGGTCGCCAGCGGGTTCGCTATCGAGCAGGCGCTGTGTATACGGGTGCTGAGGCGCGCTCAGCAGGACGGATGCCCGGTTCTGTTCCACGCAGCGGCCGTTTTGCATCACGGCCACCGTGTCAGCAAGCTTTTTCACGATGCTCAGGTTGTGCGTAATGAACAACAGGCTCATTTTCAGCTCGTCGCGAAGCTCGCGCAGCAGTTGCAGAATTTGCGCCTGCACCGTGACGTCCAGCGCGGTGGTGGGTTCATCGGCAATCAGCAGTTCGGGGCGCGTGAGCAGGGCCATTGCGATCATCACGCGCTGGCGCTCGCCGCCGGAAAGCTGGTGCGGGAAATCGTTCAGCCGTTTCGCCGCATGACGAATACCGGTGCGTTCAAGGCAGTCCAGAATTTCACCCCGCGCTGCCTCTTTACGCATTCCCCGATGAAGGGACAGCACTTCATAGAGCTGTTTTTCCAGCGTATGCAGAGGGTTGAGCGACACCATCGGCTCCTGAAAAATCATGGCGATGTTATTGCCACGAATGCCGCGCAGGGTTTGCTCGTCAGCGTTCAGCAGCGATTGTCCATGGAACAGAATATCCCCCTGCGGATAGCTGACCGGCGGGGAGGGGAGCAGGCGCAGCACCGAAAGTGCCGAGACGCTTTTACCGGAACCGGATTCCCCGACCAGCGCCAGCGTCTCTCCGCGCTGGATCTGCAACGATAAATCCGTCACTACCGTGCGTGATTCGCCCTGCTTTGAAAACGCAATCGACAGGTTTTCTATGCTCAGAAGAGGCCGGGTCATGTCATACCGCCTTGTTGGGATCGAAGGCATCGCGCACGGCTTCGCCAATAAAAATCAGCAGGGAAAGCAGCACCGCCACGGAGAGGAATGCGGTGATGCCCAGCCAGGGGGCCTGGAGATTGTTTTTGCCCTGCAACAGCAGTTCGCCAAGGGACGGTGAGCCCAGTGGCAAACCGAAACCAAGAAAATCAAGCGACGTCAGGGTGGTAATGGAGCTGCACAAAATAAACGGCAGGAAGGTGAGGGTCGCCACCACCGCATTGGGAAGCATGTGGCGGAAGATAATTGCGCGATCGCTCACGCCTAACGCTTGCGCGGCGCGAATATAGTCGTAATTCCGCGTGCGCAGAAACTCCGCGCGCACCACGCCGACCAGCGCCATCCAGCCGAACAGGACGGTGATCCCGAGCAGCCACCAGAAGCCAGGCTGTACCACACTGGACAGCAGGATAATCAGAAACAGCGTTGGCATACCGGACCAGACTTCAATCACGCGCTGTCCCCATAAATCTATTTTACCCCCGTAATAGCCTTGCACGGCGCCCGCCACAACGCCCATTACGCTGCTAAAGAGCGTCAGCATCAGCCCAAACAGGAGCGAGATGCGGGTGCCATAGAGGATGCGCGCCAGCACATCGCCGCCGTTGGCGTCCGTTCCCAGCCAGTTTTGCGCGGAAGGCGGCGAAGGGAAGGGGGTAGACGTGGCGAAGTTAATACTGTTCGCGCCAAAACGAATCGGTGCCCAGATAGCCCAGCCGTGCTGCGCTATCTGCTCACGTAACCAGGGATCCTGGTACTCGGCTGGCGTCGCAAATGGGCCGCCAAAATCGCTTTCGCTATAGGTAGTAAGCACCGGCACGTACCAGCGGTCTTTGAAATGCACCAGCAGGGGTTTATCGTTGGCAATCAGTTCCGAACACATACTTAAGGCGAACAGGACGGCGAAGATCCACAGCGACCAGTAGCCGCGACGGTTGTGGCGAAAGCGCGCCCAGCGGGCCTGATTGACGGGGCTTAAACGCGACATCAGCGGCCCTCAAAATCGATACGGGGATCGACCAGCGTATAGCTGATATCGCTGATGATGTTCAGCAGCAGGCCGATCAGGGTGAAAATGTAGAGTGTGCCAAACATCACCGGATAATCACGGGAGACGGTGGCCTCATAGCCCAGCAGCCCTAATCCGTTGAGCGAGAACATCACTTCTATCAGCAACGAGCCGGTAAAAAACATACTGATGAACGTGGCGGGGAAACCTGCAATCACCAGCAGCATGGCGTTACGAAAAACGTGCTTCCACATGATCTGCTTTTCACCGACGCCTTTGGCGCGCGCGGTGACGACGTACTGTTTGCGGATCTCATCAAGAAAGGCGTTTTTGGTCAGCATCGTAAGCGCCGCCAAACCGCCGATGACCGTCGCCAGCACCGGCAGCGTGATGTGCCAGAAGTAATCGGTGATTTTCTGATACCACGGCAGCGTGCTGAAATCCGCGGAGACCAGCCCGCGCAGCGGGAAGAGGTCGAAATAACTGCCGCCTGCGAAAAACACAATCAACAGCACGGCAAACAGAAACGCCGGAATAGCGTAGCCGATGATAATAAACGTACTGCTCCAGATATCGAAACGGCTACCGTTGTAGACCGCTTTCCTTATCCCCAGCGGAATGGAGACCAGATAAATAATCAGCGTCCCCCACAGTCCGAGCGTGATGGAAACCGGCAGGCTTTGTTTGATCAGGGTTAACACCGAGGCGCTGCGAAACAGGCTGTCGCCAAAATCGAAACGGACATAATCCCATAGCATCCTGAAATAGCGCTCGTGCAGCGGCTTGTCAAAACCATAGCGATGGGTGATCTCGGCGATCACCTCCGGATCCAGTCCCCGACCGCCCCGGTAGTGGCTTTCGCTGATGTTGCCCACGCCCGTCCGGGCATGGCTGGCCCCCATTCCTTCGCCGCCGCCGCCCGGCATGCCGCCAGCGTGACCAAATTCTATTGCCGCAATCGCCTGGTCCACCGGACCGCCGGGGGCGATCTGGACGATAAAAAAGTTAATGGTAATGATGGCCCACAGCGTCGGGATCACTAACAGCAGCCGGCGGATAAGATAAGCGCCCATCGTCACTCCTTAACGCCGCTCTGCGGGCAATTTTGCGGCTTTATTCACGTCATACCACCAGGTGTCAAAGCCGAGGGTGTAAACCGGGCGAACGGCAGGCAGGGAGAATTTATCCCAGCGGGCCACGCGATCTTCGCCCATATACCACATCGGCAGCATGTAATAGTTCCAGGTTAATACCCGATCGAGCGCGCGGCCAAGCGGCAGAAGCTTGTTCTTATCGCCCTGAGCGGCCACAATTTTTGCAATCAGCGCATCAATCACCGGGCTCTTTACGCCCGGGGCGTTGTAGGAGGAGTCGATATACCCCGATGCCCAGGAGATTTGCAGATCTGAACTCGGCCACGGCTGGGCGGCCCACAGGGTCTGCATCATATCGTAATCGCGACTGCGCTTGCGGTTAGTCAACTGGGCCATATCGACCTGGCGGATATTCATAGTGACGCCAAGCCGGGCAAGGTTCTTCTTAAACGGCAGCACCCACTGATCGTTTGCGCCAGAGGCAATCAGCAGTTCGAAGCTGAGCGGTTTACCGGTTTGCGCATTAACCCGTTGCCGATTTTTCAGCACCCAGCCAGCGTCATCCAGCAGGCTGCTGGCTTTCAGCAGGTTGTCCCGGTCGAACCCGTTTCCGTCGGATTTGGGCGGTTCAAATATGCGGGTGAACACCTCCGGCGGTAGCTCCGCTTTCAATGGCGCCAGCAAAACCAGCTCGTCCGCGTGGGGATAATCACGGGCGGCATATTCAGTATTCTGGAAATAGCTGTTCGCCCGGCTGTAGGCTCCGTAAAACAGCGCTTTGTTCATCCATTCGAAATCAAACGCCAGAGTAATGGCTTCACGCACCCGACGATCGGAAAAAACCGGGCGCTGAATATTAAACGCCAGCCAGCGCGTGTCCTGCGCGGATTCGTTTTTGTGTTCGTCTTTAACGATATAGCCTTTCGCGAAATTTTTTCCGATATAGCGGGTCGCCCAGTTTTTGGCGCTGTTCTCGACACGTAAATCAAATGCGCCTGCCTTAAATGCCTCGAAGGCCACGTTATCATCCAGGTAGTAGTCGTAGCGGATTGTATCGAAGTTCCAGCGGCCCCGGTTTACCGGCAGCGTGGCTGCCCAGTAATCTTTCACACGGGAATAGATCACATACTGGCCCATTCGCCAGTCGGTAATGCGATACGGCCCTCCGGCCAGCGGCGGGGTAGAGAGGGGATCGCTCAGCTTATGGTTTTTCCAGAAGGATTCGGGCATGACGGGCAGGGAGAACAGGCTCAGCATATTCTCTTTGTTCGCCTCAGGGAGTTCGATTCGCACGGTCAGCGGGGCGATGGCTTTCACCGTGGTGCCCTTGTACACCAGACGAAACTGCGGCACGCCTTCGGTCATAAATTTATGAAAGGTGAACGCCACGTCGCGGGCGCTAACCGGCGTACCGTCGTGAAAACGCGCCCGCGGATTAATCGCGATTTCTGCCCAGCTGAAATCTTCGGCGTAACGTACGTTCTCGGCGACCAGGGGATAATAGCTGCCGGGCTCGTCGTCGGAGGTGACGAACAGCGTGTCATAGAGGGATTCGGTACGCGCTGCCGCTACGCCGCGCAGGGCAAAGCGGTTAAAGTTGTCAAATGTTCCCGTGGCGGAAAGCGTCACGTTTCCGCCTTTCGGGGCGGCTGGGTTGACGTAATCGTAGTGGTTAAAGTTAACCGCGTACTTCGGCTCGCCAATGACGGCAAAGGCCGTGCTCTCTTTGATGGTCTGCGCCTGGCTCGACAGGCTCACCAGCGCCAACAGCGTCAACACAACGCGCATAATCATAGTGCGGCGGATCCCTTTGTTCACAGACAGGCTCGGTTGAACAGAATAATAAGGGACAGCGCCGTGATTGTGAAATTATTCCCCGAGCGTGATATCGGGTTGCCACGTCCTGAACTGCTCCAGCGGCATCGGGCGGCCAATCCAGTAGCCCTGAAGATAGTTTACGCCATGCTCGCGCAGCCACGCCGCCTGCTCGGGCGTTTCAACACCCTCGGCGACGGTTATCATATTCAGACGTTCTGCCAGCGTCAGCACCGCGTCAAGCACTGGCGAGGTGACGGTTTCAGTCCCGATGGCATTCACGAAGCCACGGTCAATTTTCAGGTAATCCATCGTGAAGCGTTCCAGATAGATCAGCGCGCTGTGGCCAGTGCCAAAATCATCGATGGCGATTTCAAAACCTTCATTGTGCAGCCATTCGAACAGCTGATTTGCCTCGCGGTGGTTAATCATGTCGCGCTCGGTTATTTCCAGCACAATCTGGAAGTGATCGGGCGGAAGGGCGGCGAGAAACGCGCGCATATCCTCTTTAAAGCTTTCCGCATGCAGATGCCCGGGCGCGATGTTGATCCCAAACTTGGCCCCAGGCGGGAGCACCGTTTGCAAGACAGGGGCATCGCGGATAATCAGGTCAAAAAGATGCAGCGTCAGCGGGACAATCAGCTTCTGCGCTTCAGCGAAGTTAATAAAGGCATCCGGTGGAATTTCGCCCATCACCGGATGCTTCCAGCGCATCAGGACTTCCAGCCCGGTCATTCTGAGCGACTGCGCATCCACGACGGGTTGATAGACCACGTAAAACTGGTCGTGCTTGATGGCCGTGAGGATCTCTTTCCCCGGATTGAGACGGATAGTAAGAATATAGAAATTCAACAGGCCCGCCGCGATACCGCAGACCAGGCCGAAAAACACCGCGTAGAGCAGTTCATCGGTTGTCCAGGCTTGCGCATAAACGTTAACGGTCAATGGAATATTTTTCAGCGTGGCGCTACGGGCAGGGACGTCAGGCAAATCCCGCGCCTGGATCAGCATTCCGGACTGTGTAGATAACGCGGAATCGCCAATGACGATCGATATCCCGGCAAATTCATCCTGACGTGACGTATAGAGAAGATAAGGCGACAGGTTGAGGTTGACGGACGTAAACACGCCGCCGTCTTTCACCAGCGGATTGCGATACCAGATGGCGATCGCGGGCTTATCCGGCAGCATTGGCGTGCCCGGCAGGAGCGCGATATCAACAGGTTTGCTGATATGTAGCTGAGGGATAAGCTTTTCCATCGGGGTATTCATCGGGCCTGTTGCCGAGGAGCAGAAGGCCTGTTTATCCCTGACCAGCAAAAAGGCGCGCACGTTGATGCTAAAGGCCGCCCGGGAGGTCAGGGCGGCACTCACTTCCTCGCAGCTGTTCAGCGTGAGTGGCTGGAGCGTATCAATCGACATTTTGAGCTCATCGAAATAGCTCTCCATGTAAACGCTTAAATCGGTAATGAGAGTATCGAATCTGACGTCTCGCTTGTGATAACTCCAGTAAAACTGTAATGCTCCCAGAAGCAGGGCAGTGAATAACCCCGTAAGGAAACTGATAAACAGTATCTTGCGGTTGCTGGAGAAGTAGCGGGTTAACATAGATGTCGTGATTCCTGAAATGCCGCTGGATAGTTATCAGTGTAACGGGCAAAAAAAAACACTGCCGGAGCAGTGCTTTTTTTATCGTATCGCCAGCCAAGGGATAACCAACGATACGACAACAATATTAACTACGGCTCAGAACGCGGCGAGCTTCGTTGTAGCGTTTCTTCCAGTAAGGTTCGTTCATGCTGGAAATCGTCACACCGCTGCTGGTGGAAGCATGGACAAACTGATCGTTACCGATATAGATGCCAACGTGTCGACCGGTTGAACCTGCTCTGAACAGGACTAAATCGCCCGTGCGTAGTTTAGTACGCGAAATGGACTTGCCCATTTCCTGCTGTTCATAGGTAGAACGCGGAAGGTCTAACCCAAACTGCTCACGGAACGTACGCTGTACGAAAGCGGAACAATCGATGCCTTTCTTGGTGCTGCCGCCCAGACGGTAACGCACGCCTTTCCAGTCAGCATACTGATCCATAATACGCGACTTAACGTCGAGATTACGTACCATATTTTCAAATTCATCCTGAGAGGCTTGCAGTGAAGAGGAATCTTCCATTCCCACAACACGCGTCTCAGGATGCATATTCTTCGCGGTATTCGTCGTACTACATGCCGAAAGCAGAACCGCCACTGCAATCGCCGGGATCCCCCGCAAGATATATCTCAGGATTGGTTGAGATTTGACCATTTTGTTTGTTTTCCCTTGAAGTCCTTAACGAAAATATCGTTATAAAAATGCCAACCGTGACGAGACTAATTATCTGTTCACAATGAGACAATTCTTTATGGTGAAAACTGTGGCTCAACGCACAAAATTATTCACCATGATAATAATTATCTCAGTGGGGCAAAACGAGTTTGAGGTTAACCGATTGCACGGGGTATTGCGAGCAAAAAAGTCCGATTTTTTATAAGAAAATGTGATACACAAAGTTACAGCGCGGAATTGCTCAAAATGCCGCCATTCATACCGATAATCCCTGCAATTGCTTCATTTTTATCACGAATTGTATGACAGGATGATGACAGCGTTGAATGACGCCGGAAAGAAGAGACTCAGGGACCGAAAACGATCCCCGATGAATGGTGTTAATTTGCGTTATTTATTTGTTTCTGACTTGTTTAAATTTACCGGGAAGATAGCGATCAAAAATACCTATTACGCGATCGCTCAGTGGGGTCATCAGCACCCACGGTAAACCAATTAACACCGCCGTGAGGGAGCCTACGGCGATATCTGTCAGCCAGTGAGCACCAATCATCACTCGCGGGAATGCAAATACCGCCACAATAACCAGGGCGATGGCGAAGGCTTTTTTACCAAAATAGCGCAGCATGAAGCCTGCAAAAATCAGCAGCATCATACCGTGGTCGCCCGGGAAACTGTCCTTCGAGGCATCTTTGGTTGGAATATGAAGCAGCTCGCTGACGCGGTTAATATTCGGGAAAAAGAGCGACGGACTGGCGCGTTTAACCGGCATCAGATGCTGCGCCAGCTGGTTGATAATCACGGCCGTCAGCAGCATCACCAGGCCGATAATCAGAATACGGCGACGACCCGTTTTGTCTTCCTTCAGCCAGAAGGAGAGCATCAGACAGCCCATTGCCAGCAGCGAACAGCCGTCAAACGCGCGGTTATTGGTGATCGCCACCAGCCACAGGAAGGCTTCACTCTTCGCCAGCGCGTGGTTAAAGAAGTGGAACAGCCCGGAATCCAGCGGGAACCAGAAACCGTGATCCGCCGGGATATACCAGGAGAAAAAGAGCGCCAGACCGGCAGCGTTGAGCAATAAAATAGCAGGAAGTCGAGTCGTCATAGTCTTCAGCAATGTGTGAAATCAGGGGCAACGTTAGCCGCCCAAACTTAAACGAAGCTTCAACAGGCTTGACTGGAGAGCATTCCAGTCGGTATTAACCGCACTAATTAACTCTATCCGGCTGTCGGGTGGCGCGACATTCTGGGTTTCAATAAAGAAATCCTCGCCCTGACGGTTAATGCGCACCAGACCATCCGGAGTGCGCATGATCCCTTTTACCCGCTCAACCGGCGCCAGTCTCGCCCATTCCAGTATACCAATGGTGTCGAAAACCGTATCGGCATCGAAGATCCACCCGCAGGCCTGGTGCCCCTGACCGCTGTTCAAATTTCGACGCCAGCGCTGATGTTCCGGCAGGCTCAGTGCAGCCAGGCCTTGCTTCGCGCCGTGGCTATGCGAATGCTCTGCGCTGGCAGGCAGTTGCGTCTGGTTGAGGCGGGGAAGATCGAGCAGGGCGCCATCAATGTTGCCCTGGGTGGTCTGCACGTACTGACGTCCACCGCCAGCCTGCTGCCACCAGGACTCGAACGCGGCCTGACTCTCAGCCGTCGCGCGATCGGATTTATTCGCCACGATAATATCTGCCGAGGCGAGCTGGTCGCGGAAATTGTCGTTGTTGATCGTTTTTTCATCCAGCAGCTGGCGGGGGTCGAGCAGGCAAAGCGTCGCACGCAGCTCAAGCCACGGCTCGTAGACCGGGGCGGTCAGTAAATCAAGGATTTGCTTAGGATGACCCAGCCCGGTAGGCTCAATCAGCAACCGGTCCGGCTTGCCCTGACGCAGCAGCGTATTCAGCCCGACCTGCATCGGCAGACCATTCACGCAGCACATACACCCGCCCGGGATCTCTTTCACCATCGCGCCGCTGTCGGCGAGCAACGCGCCGTCGATGCCGACTTCGCCAAATTCGTTGACCAGCACGGCCCACTTTTCCGCCGGATCTTTATTGGCCAGCAAATGCAGAATGGACGTAGTTTTACCGCTGCCGAGAAAACCGGTGATCAGGTTGGTTTTGGTCACGTGCGCTCCGATAAATAATTGTGATGTAGTAACAACTATCTATCATCCTGACGAAAAAATCGGGCATTGAGAAGAGGGAGGGCGAACGGAGCGTAAAACCGTTCGCCTTAAACGCAATAATCGCTAAATTTTTAACGTTTCGATAACGGCCTGGTGCGCGCCGAGCCGGACGAGGCGCTGGTACGCGCCGGTAATTGCCTCGACAAAGACAGGGTTTTGCGGCAGGTCGTCGCCAAAGATTTCATTTAACGTCAGCAGGGCGCTAACGCGTTCTGCGTCGCTGCTGGTGGCGACAATGGCCTGAAACTTTTCGCTCAGCGGATCGCGGACGTCAATGGCGTTGCCCTGTTCGTCCGTCCCGCTGACGTAGCGCATCCAGCCCGCCACCCCCAGCGCCAGTAATGGCCAGGCGGTGTTACGCTCAAGATGCATGCGGATCCCATCCAGCATGCGCTGAGGCAGTTTCTGGCTGCCGTCCATGGCGATTTGCCATGTACGATGCTGAAGGGCCGGGTTGGCGAAGCGGTTAAGCAGGCTGTCAGCATAGGCTGTCAGATCAACGTTGGTGATGCGCAGCGTAGGGGCCTGCTCATTCAGCATCAGCCTGCGGGCAGCCTCGCGGAAACTGTCGTCCTGCATACATTCATTTATGTGCGCGTAGCCAGCAAGGTAGCCCAGATACGCGAGGAAGGAGTGGCTGCCGTTCAGCATCCGCAGCTTCATCTGCTCCCAGGGCAGGACATCCTCAACCATCTGTACGCCTGCAACCTCCCATTCCGGACGCCCGGCGACAAAGTTATCTTCCACTACCCACTGAATGAACGGTTCACAGCTGATGGCGCAGGGATCTTCAACGCCAAGTTCCTGGGTGATTTCCGCGAGTGAGGCGTCAGTGGCGGCGGGCACGATTCGGTCGACCATGGTACCAGGGAAGCTCACGTGCGCCTCGATCCATCCGGACAGCTCTGCGGATCGCTTTCCGGCCATGCCGAGAACGGCATTTTTCACCACGTGGCCGTTGTCGGGAATATTGTCGCAGGAGAGCACGGTAAACGCCGGCAGGCCACGCTCGCGGCGGCGATGAAGCGCTTCGACCAGAATACCCGGTGCGGAATGTGGTTCAGACGGATGCTCGAGATCGTGCAGGATACGGCTGTTCTGCATATCCAGTTTTCCCGTCGCCGGATCGATGCAGTAGCCTTTTTCGGTAATGGTGAGGGAGACAATTGCCACCTGTGGTTCGCAGAACTTCTCAATAATGGCTGCCAGCGAGTCGAGTTTGGCGTTCAGGCACTCTTTTACCGCACCGATAATAATGGGCTGATTGCCTTCGGCACCTTTCTCCAGAACGGTAAACAGATGATCCTGCGCCCGGAGCTGGCGCATAAGGACATCGCCGCTAAAGAGGCTAATCTCACAAATTCCCCAGTCGCCTCCTCTGGCATTCAGTACCCGGTTTGTTAACAACGCCTGATGCGCCCGGTGGAACGCGCCAAAACCGAAATGGACGATGCGGGAGCGTAACTGCTCGCGATCGTAGCGGGGCTGCTGGACATGAGCAGGAAGCGCGGTGGAGGCAATAGTCTTCATGTAGTACACACCTGATTAACCATTAATTAACAATGCCAGTGTAAAGTTATATGACAACAAATTAAATTGGTAAGCCGTAAATATCCCTGTTATGTGAGTTTGATCAATCAATGTCACGCGCTGTATTGACCACTTCGATTAAACATGTATGGTAGTCGTCATTGAGGTAACACATATTGGTATAACAACTTGAGAGGGTGGGGCAATGGAACAAACCTGGCGTTGGTACGGGCCGAACGATCCGGTTTCTCTTGATGATGTGCGTCAGGCTGGCGCAACGGGTGTGGTCACGGCGCTGCATCATATTCCGAACGGTCAGGTGTGGCCGGTGGAGGAAATCCAAAAGCGTCAGGCTCAGCTGGCAGAGAAGGGGTTAACCTGGTCTGTTGTGGAAAGTATTCCGGTTCACGAAGATATCAAAACCCACTCCGGTGAGTGTGATACCTGGATTGCGAATTATCAGCAGAGCATTCGTAACCTGGCAGCCTGCGGTATTGATACCGTCTGCTACAACTTTATGCCGATTCTGGACTGGACGCGTACCGACCTGGAATATGTAATGGCCGATGGTTCGAAGGCGCTGCGTTTCGATCAAATCGCTTTTGCGGCTTTCGAGCTGCACATTCTGAAGCGTCCGGGTGCGGAAGCAGACTACACCGCCGAAGAGCAGCAGCAGGCGCTGGCGTGGTTCAATGCCGCCAGTGAAGCGGACATTGAGAAGCTGGTTCGCAATATCATCGCGGGCCTGCCGGGGGCGGAAGAGGGCTATACCCTCGATCAGTTCCGCGCGCGCCTGGCGGAATATGGCGATATCGATAAAAACCAGCTGCGT
The DNA here is from genome assembly GCF_036936505.1 of Enterobacter sp. JJBC. Classification (NCBI taxonomy): domain Bacteria; kingdom Pseudomonadati; phylum Pseudomonadota; class Gammaproteobacteria; order Enterobacterales; family Enterobacteriaceae; genus Enterobacter; species Enterobacter sp. JJBC. Next base: position 3,232,560 of record NZ_CP136935.1, on the reverse strand, counting down.
GAAAACATGGCGCGCTTCCTGCGCGCTATCGTGCCGGTGGCAGAAGAAGTCGGCGTGCGGCTGGCGGTTCATCCGGACGATCCACCGCGTCCTATCCTCGGCCTGCCGCGTATTGTGTCTACGATTGAAGATATGCAGTGGCTAAAAGAGACGGTGGATAGCATCTACAACGGCTTTACCATGTGTACGGGCTCGTATGGGGTGCGGGCGGATAACGATCTGGTGCGGATGATCGAAACCTTCGGCGATCGCATTCATTTCACCCACCTGCGTGCAACCTGCCGTGAAGAGAATCCAAAAACCTTCCACGAAGCAGCCCATCTTGGCGGCGACGTGAACATGGTTGCGGTGGTGGATGCCATTCTCTCTGAAGAGGTTCGTCGTAAGCAGGCAGGAGATGTTCGTCCTATCCCGTTCCGTCCGGATCACGGGCACCAGATGCTGGACGATCTGCGCAAGAAAACGAATCCAGGGTATTCGGCGATTGGTCGTCTGAAAGGGATGGCGGAAGTGCGCGGTATCGAGCTGGCGCTGAAAATGACGAAGTATCCTGAACTTCTTTAAGTCTCATTGCCCGGTGGCGCTACGCTTACCGGGCCTACGAAAAACCGGCTCTGAGGCCGGTTTTTGTGTTTTTGTAGGCCGGGTAAGGCGTAGCCGCCACCCGGCAAATGCCACAATCAGTCAGCACGACCCATATAGCGTTTTTCTTCGATATGGATACGGATTTTCTCGCCCGCCGACAGGTACTCTGGCACCTGTACGACCAGACCGGTAGTCAGGGTAGCCGGTTTGTTACGCGCACTTGCAGACGCGCCTTTGATGCCCGGTGCCGTTTCAACAATTTCCAGATCAACGGTCTGCGGCAGTTCCAGCGCCAGCAGCACGCCATCCCAGGTCAGCACCTGCATGTCCGGCATCCCACCTTCAGGAATAAACAGCAGCTCTTCTTCGATCTGATCTTTGGTGAAGATATACGGGGTGTAATCTTCTTTATCCATGAACACGTATTCGTTGCCGTCAATGTAGGAAAAATCAACGTAGCGACGGGTCAGGGTTACGGTATCGACGATATCGTCGCCTTTAAAACGTTCTTCCACTTTCAGGCCGGTGCGGACATCGGAGAAACGCATTTTGTACAGCGTTGCTGCGCCACGGGCGCTGGGTGCCTGAATGTCGATATCTTTCACAATCAGCAGTTTGCCGTTGTAATTCAGTACCATACCTTTCTTAATTTCGTTCGCTCTTGGCATTGCAGTAATCCTGTTTACGGGAGGTAAAAAATATCGCGCCAAATTACTCGCGCGCGGCCTTTCAGGCAAGCGGAATTCGTGGGTTTTGCTATCAATACATAAAAGGTGTTACTGTGCGCGCAATGCCCGACTGCGCGGGCATCAGCCACCAACAGAGGGCATGTATGGATTGTCGTTCCGACTGTGGCGCGTGCTGTACCGCACCGTCCATCTCAAGCCCCATTCCAGGCATGCCGGAGGGCAAGCCTAATAGTCAATTATTCACAGTTTAAAAATGTCATAGCTAAGTAGAAATGACTTTTTTGCTAAGTGTTTCAATTGAATGTGAAAAGCTTTCTCCATAGCCAGTTTTCGACAGCTGTAATAACTCATTTAGTCCAGAATGACTTGTAAACGAAAGGTTTTCATACAAGCATATAGGAAGTTCTGAATTGTCTTTAAATCTTCTGTCTGGGCCTCCAGACTTGTTCACATACTTCCATGTCCTGCCAACGACTATGGCATCTCCAGGTACACCTTCGCTTTCAATGAATCGACTGTCACCAACATTAACGAATAGCTGGTTATAACCAACAGCGCCAACACCTTCACGGTCATAAACGAGTACTCTATCTGGAAAAAAATGTAATGTTTGACGGCCGACATTGATAGCAATCGTCTCAATATTTGTTTTAACAAAGGGAGGCTTTGATTTACTGATAGAGGTTATTTTTCTGCGTAATAAGTTACCAGCCCCGGCATGATACTTGGGGTCATAAACGGCTCCAGAAGCTTCTATATGCCATACTTTTGAGCAGCTTGCGAGCTTGGCTCCACTATCATGAAGTTGCTGGTAACATGCCATCATTTGATCATCAAAGTCATAAAAAAGAACAGTAGTCTTTCTTAGCTGATCGTACATGTAAGCAAAAACAGAAATTGCTGCCCCTAAGATAAAACCTATGGCGAGGCACCACTCAGGCCATGCCTGTGAAAAACCGTAAAGTAACAGCGCAATCGAAAGGCAGAGGATCAAGGGCCATATTTGTGACTTCTTACGTTTGTTGTTCAACTCTTCAAGCAGTTCTCGTGAACTTGAATCAACGATTTCTGAGATATGGGATGACTCGATTTCCTCAAGAGGTGCATGTGTAGTGTCATGTCCTATTGGGGACTCGTCTGGTACATGTTGAACCTTCTTTCTGTTCTGTGGGACCAGGCTTGGTGAAAGCGAAGCACGATAATAGACTCCACCAGCACCGATGTGGATATAATTTCCTCTTGGGCCAGTCCCAAACCTCAGTCCTTTTATACCAATTGATGCCCCGACTCCTGATTTAGATAGGTTAAATCTCATCGGTCCAACGCGAATGCTTTTCTTGATATGAAAGCTCATTATAACTCCTGGTAAAGCGAGGGGCAGAATTCATCTTACGCTAGGGCGATCTAACTGATGGATTTTACTGCATACGCTTGAGATTTTTAAATGAGCATTAATCCATATGAGAGGACAATCGCGAATTTTATGCGGAATAGTTCTTAGTTACATACTGTCGCCCTGATTCTGACAATGTGTTAATGTTTTATTCGAATACAAAGAATCTGAGATGTCCTGATGGAATGCCGAATCGATTGTGGGGCCTGTTGCATCGCTCCTTCAATATCCAGCCCTATCCCTGGTATGCCGCAAGGGAAACCAGCAAATGTAAGGTGTGTTCAGCTATCTAATGATAATTTATGTAACATTTTTGGATCCCATCTTCGTCCTAAAGTTTGTAGTAGCCTGCAACCCTCTTTGGATATGTGTTCAACGAATCGAACAGATGCGATGACATACCTAATCAAACTCGAAGATGAAACTTGCCCCACTGCCACTTTGTAGGTATACGCTTATAAACTACTGTAGGGCAGGACTGTCTATCGGGGCGGGCTCAGTCAACTGCGAGTGCTAAGTCGTTTATTGCATGCGCTGCCGCTTTTTTGCTTTGTTTTGAATTAAAAAAACGATAAGATCTTAGTTGTAAACACAGTATATCGATAATTAATTTTACACTGGTTCTATATCTAGTGTCTTAGGCTTTTTGGTTAAAAGTTGTACTTCTATAGTTTGTGAGTCTTTATGCTTCAGCTGGTTTGGCTTTTTCACGTTTAAACCTCACTAGTACGTGGGATGTGATGGATAGAGTTGAATGAAGAGTCATGAGTATATTGTCATATGTGGACTTAATCGTAGTCAGGTTGGCAGATTGCTTGCGATCGTTGCCTCAACTTTGTCTGCTTTTATAATCTTTTCAATGTTGAAAGTGGCCGAGATGCTTAAGCATTTCAACTTCGACAGCCATATCCCTCCTTCTCTCCTATCACTTGGTGGGGCTGGAACCATTTACTTAATTCTCTATAAATTACTGGACAAATCCCTATGGAGAGCGCCGTTAGTAGGCAGAGCTCTGCGCGTGCCTGACCTCTCAGGTAAGTGGCAAGTTCAAGGCTTAACAAAAACGGAGGGGGGTAAGCCTTGGGAAGGTGTGCTAACAATCGTACAGTCATGGGATAAGGTCCGGATTGTTCTCAAAACTGCTCAATCGCAATCTGATAGTGTTACTGCATCGATAATTTACGATGAATGCATTGGTTATCAGTTGCTATACCACTATAAAAACCACCCAAAAATGGGCGAAGAGCACCTTCATGCACATATAGGATTTGCTGAATTCTGGTTTGATGAAGATTTATTAACGGCTGAAGGGCATTATTTCAACGCTCAAGGCCGAGCTACTTATGGCACCATGACAATCAAGAGGATCGCTAATGTCTAGTTCAACTTTCAGTGACCGCATTCAGCGGATGAAAAAACGCCGCAAGGGCTCCGCGGAACAAGTTAAGGTTGCGATGGAGTCTTATAGTGGTGTTGCAATGGATGGTCTTGAGAGTTATGACATATTAGCAAATGTACTTTCCTCTCAGGAAGAATGGGAGCATCGTGGCAGGGGAGATAACGCGACACGTTACGTCATAGGTGCTATGCAATCTGTCGAAACTCAATATACTGAGGTATCACTTAATACCGCAAAGCGGATTGAAAACCAGCTTGAAAAAAGACTGAGTGAATATAATCTTGACTTTCGTCTGCAAGGCTCTGTTGCTTTAGATATTCATATCAAGGGTTTCAGTGATGTTGATTTGCTTGTTATTGATAAGCAGATGTTAATGTATGATCGTGATGGGGTTAGACAGAGTCTATATACACCCACATCTAAGAAAGAAGATGATGTTATACTCACATTACGCAATACAGCACGCGATGAACTAAGAAAAGCATTTCCAGAAGCATACGTTGATGATGAAAATAATAAATCTTTGAGAATTACAGGTGGCTCATTACAACGGGAAGTAGATGTAGTACCCGCAATCTGGTGGGATAATATTGACTATCAGTTAAGTCAGGAAGAGAGCGACCGTGGGGTAATGATTCTTCAAAGAGATGAGCGTAAACGAATTTATAACTCCCCATTTGTACATATAAAGCGAATTGAGAGTAAATGTGATCGTTCTAATGGTGGCTTGCGTAAAAGCATACGCTTACTGAAGACCATTAAGTCTGACTTCCAAGATGAGGAGGGTACAGAAATTGGTCTTAACAGCTATGATTTAACATCGATTATGTATCACGCCGATGAAAATAATCTACGGCATAATGCATATTATGAGCTTGCTGTATTGGTGGAAACACATCGATGGTTAAACTATCTTTGTTCGCATCCTATTGAGGCGAAAAAATTGGATGTGCCTAATGGTACTAGAAAAATCTTCGAGGATGATAATTCATTAAATGAGTTGATGAAGCTAACTAATGTGGTTAATAACTTGGTTAATGAAGTAATGAATGAGCACATTGGTAATTTTGGACGGCAATTAGCACTCAACGAAAGTGAATTGCTCAAAGGCATTCAAGTACTTTAGCTTGAAAATAGAGGGAGGCAGTTAGCCTCCCTCTTTAAAATTTGATAGTTTAGTAAAAAGCATTCAGTCAGGTTTTTTAAAATGATAATTTTATCATACAGCAATTTTACGTTGTGTGTTTTCGGCTTCTTTGTAGGATGATATACCTTTACAGTCACGAGTGACGAGTCTTAAAGTTATCTCTCCGTGTGTTGGTGTATTTGTCCAATATGTTCCGTTCAAAGATAATTGATCTCCCGCTAACTTTAATTCCCCTGCACCGCTTGTTATTGAATGTGCGCCTGAAAAAACTTTCCTTAGTTCAAAGACATAGCAAAGCCTAGTCACGTCTGTTTTCGAGCTTCTTAAAAGAGCTTCAAGTCGGGATTCTCCTTCCTGTCTTTCGGTAAAAGATTGAATAGAAAGAGTTAGATAGGTTTGTCGTATCACGAAAAAAATAGGAATGACCAATCGGTTTCCGTCAATAGCACCGTAGTCTGACCTTAGCTCTCCAACCCAAACGCCATGGACGAGTGGTCGATTCATCCATTTGGCTAGATGCCGCCAGCGCCAGGCTAATTTTGAAAATACCCCGAAGAATAAAACACAAAGACCAAGCGATAAGCTGAATGCCTTCCATGCAGCAGAGGGTATTGGTTGATGGAGGTAATACCATTGGAAAAGAAAAATCAGCAAGCCTAGTAGCCCCAGCAGCCAGCCAAATACTTTTAGTAGGCGTTCAAACTCGGCAGTAGTTAGACTAAGATTATTCATTGGAGCTCACCAATTGTATCTTCAAAACCATTTTTATAAATGTGTATATATCCTTCCGCGGATATTATAGCGGCAGCTTCCACTTGTGGTAAGGTTGATATTAGCTTAGCAGTCATCTGACGAGCACCTTGCGGCCAAACAGCTAATGGGTTGGCAAGAGCGACATCGAGAGGAGGAGATACAAATTGCGCAATATGAGTGAGATCTCCGCTTTTTGCCTCAATGAGGTGAAAACCATCATGCATAATGCTTCCACGAGTTGCCAACATTGCAAGGACCTTCAAGACGTGGTCTGCACCCGAAATGGGTAAGCCTTTATCAGCATTAAGGCGCGACCCCAAAGGAACTACAGGCAAGTTCTCGATAGTGCGATAAGCAATAACCCCAATTCCTACAAAATCGGTAGACCTCTGTGCTACTAGTCTAGTTAGAAGTTGATGAAGCCATAACTTGTTTATAAGTCTACCCTCGCCAGTTAAGCATTAACATGTGTGCAAGATCCTACCATCAAACAATTTTTGCATGAAAGGGATTTATTCACATAAAGGTCTTTGAAACTAATTTTTTTCAATAAAAAAATGTAAGCATATTGCTCATAGGATCCTCTTAGGCATGATAATAGTGCCTGATTGCGAAAGAAGTTTTGGGAATATACAAAACACAGATTTGCGTCGTTTTAGTGACATCCTTGATGTTTCCTCGATGTGAGCTAGACCCTTTCCAGGCTGATCATGGCAAAGCAATATACGAAATACTTCACCCATTGTGATAAAAATTCCTAACCTTCGCATCACGCTCAAAGCATATGATCAGATTCGATTGCATTCCGTCTGCTGAAACTATCAGTTCCAGCCCGTTCTAATAACTCTTTCTTGATGCGGTAAAATGTTGCACGGCTTATATCTGCCGCCTTCATTATGTGTGCTGGTTTTACGTTTTGTGCAAGCATCTCGCGAACGATCTCACGGGCCTCCATATCTTTTTCTTTCCCCGCATACAAACCTGCCAGTTTTGCTCTTGCGATACCCTGCGCTTGGCGTTTACGCCGAGTTTCATAATCTTGTCGTGCCATTGTCGCAAGGATATCGATCAGCATTGCATTGACTGCCCGAAGAATACCGCTGGTTAGGTCATTACCGGACATTTCAACCATCTGCCAGCTTGTTGGCAAATCCATTGATACAATAACCAGTCCTTTACTGTTCAGCGTAGCTTTGAGTTCAGCCCATTCTTCATGTTTAAGACGGCTTAGACGGTCAATCGCTTCAATAAGAAGTAGATCGCCGGGTTGTGCTTGTTCAAGAAGATGCATTAGTTCCACACGATCCAGCTTCGCACCGCTGGCATTCTCAATGTATTCTCCGGCTATTTGCCAGTTTTTGCATTGCGCAAATTCGCGCAGGCTAACTAATGCACGATCAGCATGTTGGCCTTCGGTAGATGCACGGCAATAGATACGGACTTTCATCATGAGTTCTCTTTTGAATATTAAATCGATACCCATATGATACGGTGCGTGGTTTTGTTGTCAATAGAGTTAAATTTAACCCTATTGAGACTTTGTATCATGGTCTTTATCAGGTATACCCAATCGATACATATTGGCTTGGGGGAGTAATAACTCTTATGTCAGGAGATGATAGAGAGTCGGCTAAAAGTTCATAGCCGACTTCACTAATGCCTTATTCCGAACAAAATGAGTCGGTAGGTAAAAACATATAAAGTATAAAAATTATACTTATTAATGAATACATTACATGATTCATGTGTCTTTAAACAGTAACTTTCCAATCCACCAAATTGATTGACCAAAATTTGATATGAGTTGCTCACCTTGCCTTAAATAGGAATTATTGTCATCAATACCTGCAAGCTTTAAAGCATCTCCAATTTTCGAACTGGTAGGGTGAGCATCTCCCACTCGCATATCGTATGTTCCTGCTATGGGACCAAATACCTTCCGCGCTTTCTCTGGGCCAATTTTTTGAGCAAGGATATCTTCAAGCAGTTTATTTGAACCCAGCTTGTCCTTGTTCGCGTGTGTTGAAAGTTTACGAAGTTCGCGTACGTCCAACCGATCAGTAAAAATTCGTATAAGCTCTTTTGCTAACCTCAAAAGGGACGCTTGATCTTTGACCGCGAAACGGGAGACATGCTTCATAGCCTCAGAGCGATCAATATCATGTGTAAAAAGCGGAACGTTGAAGACGCCGCGGAATCCGCTTTCAAGCATCTCAATGACATCAAAAAATAGCTCTTCCACAGCGTGGGTTGACGCAGGGCGACACTTTACTTGAGAATCTAATAGTTCACCTGAAACTTTCCCATCCGGTACAACATTATGGGCAGCCCATATATGTTGCTCCCATGCAGGAAGACGAGCGATGTCATAAGCGTAAATGGTAATCAAATCGGAAGAATTTATACCGAAGTGAATCGAATAGCCTGAAGTGGAAATGATTCCTCCAGTTTCTGCTGAATACCACCTGAGTGAAAATCCTCTGAGAGCAAGCAGTTCACTAACGATACTGGAGCGAAACCACAACCATCTTCCAACATCTTCGTTATCTAATTCGGCAGATGCTAAACGAGTTCCATCGGTTTCAACAATGAAATAAGGTAGATTTTTATCTAAATCTCCTCTTATTCGTGTGCTTACTCCTTGATGTTCTATCCACTCATCACGCCAGAATTCCCCCTCGACTCGAACCCCTGTATAACCACCTTTTCGCCCATGAGATTTTTCATAATCGGTGTTCTCGTCAGTTTCTGGCCCCATTACGGGGGCATCTTCATCTTCGTCGACATCTGTTCTCCATGCGCGGAACATTGCCCAACTGCCGCCAAATACATCATTTATTTCGCGGATTAATAACTCGTATTGCCCGCCATCACGCTGTTCTTTGTGGCTCACCAAATTTGCATATTGGCTAGTTTCAAGTGAAGCTACATTTTCAATGCGTTGACGGTAGTAAGAGAGCCGTAACGACAGATTTCGAGCAGCTAAGTAATCGATTAAAAATTCTCTCTTTATTTCGATCAGACGGTGCTCACCGTTTTCATCGATAACTTCACGAGCGACAACTACAAAATTTTCTTCAGGTCTTACCCATTGTTCTCCCTCTTTAATGAGGCGAAGTGCTGCAACAAGGTCAGGATTGAGTATCCACTGTCTTCCTCCGACTACTGGCTGAGGCAATTCAAGTACTAAGTGAATACCAATCGGGTCTTTATCATTAAATTGATACTCATCAATTGCAGAATAATACCCATCCTTGTATGCGTAAGGAGATATGGTTGTACCAATTCCTATTTCGCTCCAGCTTAAGCTTTCGGCGACTTCACGATTCTGCGGCGGGAATGCAACTGATCCACATCCAAAATACTCATTGATGTAGCCGATTTCCTTGACGTCTCCTTGCGCATTCTCCAAGGATTGCCGCAGGGGTATCCAAGTCGATTTTGAAAACGTACGTCGAGTCTCTTTCTGTTGAAGAATCCAATCTTTATCCATTTGTCGTTAATCCTTTGTTAACATAAGTTATCAATCAAACGTTTCGCACTTGATTTGGGTAGCAGGCTATCCCTGACTTGAAATGACGTTGACTACAACCTTGAGTCACCAACTACATGGATCCAGCCACACGCGAATAAACCAATGCAATAAAAAGTTATATCTCCGATTTTTTTTATGGACAAGTCTTTGGTGCAGTGTAAGTCAATAGCATGATCTTCTTGAGTTTGCTAATGGTTGATTTCATTTTTACGTGCAATTTTTATCGATTTGGCTAATCAACCATGATAATGTTGACTGGGTAAACTACTGGAATCTTCACTGTGGATGGCAGCGTGTTAAGATTTAGCGCTTCTGCTGCGTTACAAAATTGGATACAGTTTGCGACACATAAAAACCCCAGCGTCGCTGACACTACATATGGTTGAACGTTGTTATTTTCTTGGTCGGATATGTTTTTATCTAATCCTAATCAGTGGGTCATATATTGATTAAATAAGTTAATATTTTGATTAGTGATGCAGGGGGGCGCCCCTGCATTTGAAGATCGTATAGAGCGTTACTTCTGGCAAATCTCCCGATCGTAGACGCCACCATTTACAGCCAGCAGCTGTCTTTTCTTTTTTGAAATCATATTAGTCATGATTTGCGAACGATCTAAAAAAATACCATCAAATGTTCCTGGACGTGCATTCCGTCCTGCAATAATTGCTATATCTCCCAAGTTTAACGTTGCTACCTTATCGTTATCATAATCCGTATTTTCGAAAATGAATTTTATCCCTTCATTCGAATCAGGGATATATAACGTTACTAACGGTTTTTTACTGAAAGTGACTGTACCGATGCTTTTAATTTTACCAGTAACCATCAAGCGACATTTCTTGAAATCATTCGTTGCCCTGAATTCGTGTTCTTTAAACTTCGCATAAACTTCCCCGGTAGTATACACCCTTGGAAGTATATCGATTATTGATGGTTTGGATAGTTGCTCTTTTTGTTGCAAAGAAGTTGAGTCTCTGTATGATACTTGTATTGATTCATATGTGCTGGCTTGGGTTGGTGTTATTGCTAAACCGTTCAACATATAAATCCCGAAGGAGATGGCAACAGTTACAATCGTTTTTTTAAAGTGAAATTTAGAGTCTGCTATCATTTTGCTTTTCCATAACTTCTATCTTAACAATATGCTTACCATTACGGTATGTTTTTACGTTATCAGTGGGAGACTTAACTGCGTTACGGATCTCATTTATTATATGTTTAGATAACAAATCGCAGCCCTCCATATACATAACCTTACGGGTATCAGTATCTGATATATTAGTGAAGCAGCTACTTATCCATGAATCAGGTATTTCGACTCCATGTATCAGATTCATATATTCAACGATAAACTTATCTGTCAGGTGAAAATGTCCAACCACGTATTTTCCATTATAGGTTTGACGAGAAGACGAAGTTATCCAGTCATTTTTTAAAACCAATGTCAGTGCTTTATTTTTCATTTTCAGATTCCAGTTCACGAATACGATTGTTCGTCATGTTGATAAGGCATTTCTGCTCGTTATTGCAGTCGGATTTTTGTTTTATCCATTCTCTTTGAGAAGGGAGTAAGCGTTTTCGTGTTTCAGGGCTAAGGTTTTTCCAGACCAAATTTAGTCTCTCATCGCTTGCTTCATAACTGTGTGTATCGACATTTGAGGTTGCTGTATTGTTATTGGTGGCTTCAAGGTTGTTATTATAGAAAATGGGTGCGCGAACTCCCTGAGCATACTCTTTAGCTGCTTTGTCCCACACGCCTTGACCATTGACAGTCAGTATTTTCCTGAACTCTGTAGTGTTGAAACTATAAATGCGGATCTCGCCATTGAAATCCATCTTCACGTTGACTGTGGTTGACTTCGCAATGCCAGTCAAGAAAGCCCCAGCTTCTGAGCCAAGTGAACAGACTAATTCCTTCGTATCCTCGTTATTCTTTGGGCGTAGTCCGTGCATTTTGAATCTACCACTATTAGTTGTAGCAGTGATATCTACCAGCGGCACAATCGATGATGATTGCTTTGCCATCGCGAAGCATATTCCCTTCAGATTTACATCCCTGTCCATCCCGAGAAACATCAGGGCTTTTTGGTCGCTGCTGGCGACACCCGCTGATTTTGCCTCTGGTAATAAATAGACGGTATTAGATGCGGTAGCCATACATGAAATGAGAACAACGCCTGATGCCATGATTTTTAACGTTTGTATAAGGATAGTCATTCTGGATACCTTCTTTCTTTCGCACTTGATCGGGGGGCAGAGCACTCGTTCCGTGAGTCTTGCTTACGAGAAACACCTACTGAAGAATCATGATCTTACATTGATCTGTAAAATCTATCAATATCGAGAAATTGATCTATAAAAACGATCGATTGATTCAATAGATATACCGAAAGTTACAGGAATTAAGATTAAGTATATGTTATTCAAGCGTTTTAAGTTTTTTGGGATTGCATGCGTGGGATGGAAAACTCCTCTTTGCTGGTCGTGTTGAGAAAGATTTCAGGCTCAACTAGGCAAACCCACAATCCTCTTTGCATAAAGGTATATCTACCTGATAATCCAGCCCCGGGTCTCGTGCATAGCGCAAACAGAAGTGTTCTATGCGATTGAGGAGGCAACTGCTTGGGTCACAATGCCTTTCCACCAATAGCGCTGGCTTTTAGTGTGTTTTGTCTTTTAGAAGGCGTTGGTGGAAAGGGGGCGGGGTTGTCGATCTAGGGGGGCTGAAAACCGCATTCTATTACTGAGTTTTGTCGATCTAGGAGGCTGTAAACCCTTGCTGTAACAGGGTTTGAGTTCCCTTCTATATAGTAAAAATAACAATGATAACCATGTTACAAGGATAAAGGTCACTTCAAAAATCTACGAGCGAAGCGAGTGCGCGAAGCGCTATTGACCGTTATTAGATCATTGAACGATTGGATTCATTCACTAGATTTCTTCGCTACGCTCGAAATCCCTTCGGGCTTCGCCCTTCGGTGCTTACGCCCTTGAAGTTGTTGTAACGACTTCTGTAAGGTATTTAATTCATTAATTTCTGAGGTTTACTTGGGTGAGAAACCCTGTTCAGGTTATCCCTTCTCTAACTAAAATAGAGATACCAGCAAAGCGAGATAACCAACTTCCCCGATCTATTTGCTGAACGCTCAGTTGATTAGAGCGTTACCAAAAGAGCTGTTGAGAGTTCATTGATTAGCTTTGGAGAAGTGCTTGTTTGTGAGTATTCCAAGTCAACACTAAACCATGTAGTGAGAAACACTTTTTATTGACTAAATAAAAGTCATAAATTTCTTTTTTTATACAATTAAGGGATTGGACACTAAATTGAATTATACTTGTACTATTTCTTTGAGCGCGTGAAAAATGACGCTCTAAATAGATATGTGATAAAAAAACTTGTTAGCATTGACAACTTATAGGAAGCTAATAATAAAGTTTTGCAGCCAGGGAGTATTAAATGAGACCAAGAAAGCTATCAGGAGATGATCTTGTCATATTGGCTTCCAAATGGCTTGCCATTGATACTGAAGGTAAAAAATGAATTACCGAAAGAATCATGCATTTCATAAGAAACTTTGTATTGTTCGATGGATATATTCGGATTAGCGTTCGTTAAATCGTTGAACTTAACCCAGACAAAAAGCCCTCTGTACTAACAGAATACAATCAGAAGAATCGAATTCAACTTTAGGAAAAACAGATAGTTATATGAACTTTATTCAGTACTTTTTTTATGATGGACGCATGAATCGCACTAACACAAAATATTCAAAGCATGACCAAAATTCCCCACTTTCTCCTATTGCGTATGTTGCGGAGTCCATAGAGGATTTAAAGAGAGCTCTTCGTATTAGCGGTCTTTACGATAAAGCGATCCGGCAGGCTTTCCCAAAATTCATCAAGCAAGTTAATTCAATGGCGCTGGGTGATGCTTACCGTTGCTTCTACACCCAGAATAGCAAGATGAATAAACCCGCTCTGGGTGTTTGCTTCCGTCGCCGTGGGAACAATTGCGGCTCGGTCCTGATGCTTTCCGCAGACATTATCGTTGAGAAAAAGCATTCATGCGTGAACGCTCGACAAGATTACTTCCTTGGTATGTGGAAAAAGGTTTCGGGCGATACCGCAAATGAATTCCTAATCGCGTTCGAAGATACGAAGCCAATGAAAGCCCGTGGCGACGCTATGAAAGGCCAGTTAGTTAAAACCGATTCAGCAGCCCCAGAAGCAGCGATTATTGATGAACCGTACCAATACGCCCCAGAGGACATTTTGGACGCAATAGAAGCCGTACAGGTAGTGGAGCAAGCACCGGAAGATTTAGACGTAACAGAGCCTGTTTACGTTGCTGATTTAATCGAGACCGAAATTGATCCTGAAAGTGAACGTTTAGAGCTAATCAAGATTGAAGAAATGATTTACCATATTGAAAGCATGGAATACTGCATTAACACGAAATAAATAGTCTGAGTATAGGCCTGCCCGCCATGGATTAAAATATAGTAAAATTATTCATGCCTTCATCAATTATATGATAGCATCCCCATGAAAAACCATTCTTTGCTGAAAGTGGAACGTCAGTATTACTAGGGAGATGAATCCAGTATAGGTTTATCGGGGAAGTTGATTGGCTTCCCCTTGGCTAATAGGTAAGAGTGATTTTAGTTTGAAATTTTATTTAAGTCTTCTAGCGAGTTAATCACATGCTTAATGCCGTTTATCGTTGCATATGATTTGCTTGTAGTGCCATCCACCCTGATAGCTATTCCATTGACTTCATCGCGTCTAATACCATCTTCTAGCTCAGTGATATACGTCGGGTTAAGAAGGCTGACTTCGTGTTTTTCCTGAATATGCTGCGCAAATTTGTCAGGAGAAATAAGTACATCAATAAAGGAATGCAGCACAAGTCCTTGCATTTTTAGTAAGTCATGATCATTGACTGTTTGCGCTTCTACATACGAAACTCCAGGTGATCGGTTGCGATTGAACTTAATCACGATTCTTTGCTTTGTCTCGTCCGCGAAGGTTACTTCGAAATGACCATGACGCCCATCAATATCGTAACAATCAATGCGTCTGATAGCTTGCTTTACCTTTAGTCTGATCTGCTTACGGTTAGGGTTCTTTGTATCATGCACATCAAATTTTCGGAATTGTTGCCAGCCCGTAGTTTGAATTTCTGAACGGTTGATTTTGTACTGATGAAATTCTCTCTCAAGCTTCGCTTTATTATGTTTATTCAGATTAATCTGTTCTGCAAGCTCTTCGAGGCTATCCGTTAAAGTTGCCAGTTTCAGAAGCTTATCAATAGATTCTGAGATCTTTTCAATCTCAGATTCATACCATGCCGTTTTATCTTCTTGGTGGTTGTTCCAGACGTGATCAGCAATTAGTTGCAAAACAGTGTGCTCAAGCTGGTATGCCGTAAACCCTTTTTTACCGCAAGGTTTACCCTGAACAATTTTTGAGCCACAGATATAACGGTATTTATTTTCGGTTGAACCTGATTTGAACATAAAAGATCCACATTTCCCACAGAAAAGAATTCCAATTCCTGATAGTAACGGGATTTCGGGTTCAGGGTTGCCCTCTGGGTATTTTGAGGAGCTTCTAGTAACCGCTCGGTGTCGGTCCAGTTTTGATAGAGTCATATAGTCTATTTCTGAAATCAGGGCCGGGTAGTAATCAGGAATAATGAATATTTCTTTCAATGGTTCTTCTGAATCCGGATCGTATATCACGACACCTGATTCATCGCGCTTATCCAGCGTAAAGACTTTTTGTCCATAAACAGTAGGGTTCAAGAAGGTTCGAATTAAATGCTTGCCCCATTGTTCCGTTTTGGGCGTCAGTGCTTGACCTGTCTGGTCTTTATAAACCCTCTTTTTAGGGGCCGGGTAATGTTCGTTAAGATATCTTTGGATTCCAAGAAGAGTTTCACCGTTTTGTTTCAGCTCTATAATCTTTTGCGCTGCTGCAAAATACATTGAGTGTGGGGTAACGTATCCTGATTTTGTATCTACCCACCAGACATTCTGACCCACTGATTCTATTGCTTTTGCTGGCGTTCCCGCTTCTCTTGTCAGGTTGTGCCGTATCAGTGAACGGGCTTGGGCTTCAACCCGATTCTTTTTTGTCAACGATTCGTCGTGGGCGCGTGTGAACATCAACAATGAAATGATTAAATCGGTTGGATTATTCTTTACGTCCGCGTACTTATAGACCTTTTCATCCATGCCAGTAACAACAACTATCCCCTTGCTAAGTATGCTCTTGAATATATCCAAAGCGGTCCAGGCATCATCACGACTAATGCGGTCAAGATTTTCGACTACTAGCCACGAACCAACGGGAACTTTAACCCCAATCTGCTTGATGAACTCCGATAGCTTCCCTTCATGAGCATTTTTTCCTTTGAACGCGGACATGCCGAGATCGTGGAAAGCCGTTGTATCAAGTTCGAGATTATAACGGGCCGCAATTTTTAGAGCGGTATCTTGCTGACGTTCCAGGGAGTTACCTTCCCGTTGTTTCACAGATGAAAAACGCACGTACGAATACAGCTTAGGTTTCATTAAGTGTGATTCCCTTCGAATGGTATTGATTGATCAAATGGACCTGATGCTAACAGCAGGAATGTGGATTTTAAACAGTGAATAATTGTATGTTAGGCAAGCCTGCCAATACCCGCTGCGTTCAGCTCTCTGACACTAACCTGTGCATGATCTTTGGCTCGCCCCTGCGCCCGAAGGTGTGCTCCGGGCTCCAGCCTGACGCCGAAATGTGCGGCAGTACGCGCCAGCAGGCCATCACTTATCTGCTTGAGCTGGAAGCGCTCACCGCGCCTTAAACGTCTTTGATTCGCGTCAGGCAACTCAGCGTCATGACGCACATCACCAGCGCAATCCAGAACACCGTATGATAGTTCCAGATTTCAGCCACAACGCCCGCCAGTGAGCCTGCAATAATCCAGCCCACGCGGGTGGTATTCGTATAAAGGGTGGTGGCAGAGCCTGCCTGACCCGGCATCAGGTCCTGAAAGTAGAGCATGCCGATACCGGCCAGAATACCGATGTAAATGGCGTTCAGCAGCTGTAAAGCCAGAAGCAGGGCTGGCGTATGAACCGTCAGCATACCGACATAAAACAGCAGCCCGGCTACGGCGGCGACGCGCATCAAAAAGCGCTTGCCGAAGCGCTTCGCGTAATAACCCGCAATCAGCATGGTGGGGATCTCAAGCCCCGCGGCGGTTCCCATCATGATCCCGGCCAGCTTCTCCGGCAGATGCAGCTCATCAATAATAAACAGCGGCATATTAATGATATAGAGGCTGTTCGTTCCCCACATCAGCGTACAGATAATGAATAACAGCAGTGCGTCGCGGCGGTTGCGTCGCGGAGCTTCCAGCGTACCAGTCGCCACTTTCGGCTCTTTACGCATGGAGGGCAGGAAGAACCAGACCATCGCGCCGCATACCACGAAGGCCACGGCTGCGCTGAGGTACATCACCGTAAAGCCAAAACCCATCGCCAGCGCGTAGGCAAGCGGGGGGCCAATCACCCACGCCAGCGACACCTGCGCGCGCAGTATCGAGCTGAACATCACCGCTTCCCGCCCGGTGTGGTCGGCATGCTCGCGGGCAAGGGCGAACATCTGCGGGTTGGCGGTCGAGCCGAAGCTGCTCAGGAAGACGCCCACGAACAGCAGAATGAAGTAGTTACGGTTCCAGGCAAACAGCAGGCAGGCAAATACCCCGAGCAGGCAGCAAAAAACGATCAGGCTTTTGCGATCGCCTTTGCGGTCTGAACGACCGGCAAGAAACTGGCTGACAAAAATGCCAATGATGGCGCTCCCGGTAAAGAAGAAGCCAACCATCGCCGGGCGGGCGTGGACTTCGTTGGTCAGAAAGAGGCTCAGCGTAGGCGTTTGTAACGCACCGGCAATACCGGTGAGGAAAGCAACGATCAAAAACGCCGTTGACGTCAAATCAAAGGGCTTTGGTGAGGCGGCAGCGGGGGTGTTATGCATGTTCAGTCTTTGCGAGTAACAGAGAGAGGCGGAGTTTACGCCGCCCGTCATTAAATAAACAGAGGGTAAAGTCAAGATTGCTACAAAAAATCAAAATGGCATTTCACTTTCGCGCCGCCTCGCTGAAGCGTGCTGAACCTGTTTGCTGAACATCAACAAAATCCCCTGAACTGAAGAAGAAATGTGCTGCACTTCTAAATTCTGCAACAAGAAATGTAACTTTTCTTGCAACCTTTTGTAGAAAAGACAAGACTTCTTGAAACGTTTCAGCGCTATCTTGCATGTCCTGAAGAAGCAGGTTAGCGCCTATTTTCTCAGTTAAGCTGAAACGATTCAATTTCAGCAGGAGAGGAGAATCATGTTCCAGTTATCTGTTCAGGATATTCACCCGGGCGAACAGGCCGGGAATAAAGAAGAGGCTATTCGCCAGGTCGCCGCTGCGCTCGTGCAGGCTGGCAACGTGGCTGACGGCTACGTCAACGGCATGCTGGCGCGTGAACAGCAGACCTCCACCTTCCTCGGTAACGGTATTGCAATTCCGCACGGCACCACGGACACCCGCGATCAGGTGCTGAAAACCGGTGTGCAGGTCTTCCAGTTCCCGCAGGGCGTGCTGTGGGGCGAGGGTCAGGTGGCTTATGTGGCGATCGGCATCGCGGCCAGCGGTGACGAACACCTGGGCCTGCTGCGTCAGCTGACGCACGTGCTGAGTGATGATGCCGTCGCGGAACAGCTTAAATCCGCCACCACTGCTGAAGAACTGCGTGCCCTGCTGATGGGCGAAAAACAGAGCGAAGCGCTGAAGCTGGATAATGAAACCCTGACGCTGGACGTCGTTGCGTCCGATCTGGTAACGCTCCAGGCGCTGAATGCGGCTCGCCTGAAAGAGGTCGGTGCGGCAGATTCCGCTTTTGTGACGCGCGCAATCAATGATAAGCCATTAAACCTGGGTCAGGGCATCTGGCTGAACGACAGTGCTGAAGGTAACCTGCGTAGCGCTATCGCGGTCAGCCGTGCTGCGGTTGCCTTTGAGACAGACGGCGAACGCGCCGCGATGCTGGTAACGGTTGCCATGACTGACGATCAGCCGGTTTCCGTGCTGAAGCGTCTGGGCGATCTGCTGCTGAACAATAAAGCTGAAAAACTGCTGAACGCAGACGCGGCGACGGTGCTGGCTCTGCTGACCAGCGACGATGCGCTGACGGATGACCTGCTGAGCGCAGAGTACGTGGTGCGTAACGAACATGGCCTGCATGCCCGTCCGGGCACCATGCTGGTGAATACCATTAAACAATTTGAAAGTGAGATCACCGTGACCAATCTGGACGGTTCGGGTAAACCAGCCAACGGGCGCAGCCTGATGAAAGTTGTCGCGCTGGGCGTGAAGAAAGGCCATCGTCTGCGCTTTACCGCGCAGGGTGCGGATGCTGAACAGGCGCTGAAAGCGATTGGCGACGCCATCGCGGCCGGTCTGGGGGAGGGCGCATAATGAGCAGACGTGTTGCGACCATTACGCTGAACCCGGCTTACGATCTGGTGGGCTTCTGCCCGGAAATTGAGCGTGGCGAAGTTAACCTGGTGCGGACGACCGGCCTGCATGCCGCAGGAAAAGGGATTAACGTGGCGAAGGTGCTGAAAGATCTCGGCATCGACGTCACCGTTGGCGGTTTCCTCGGTAAAGACAACCAGGACGGTTTTCAGCAGCTGTTCAGCGAGTTGGGCATCGCCAACCGTTTTCAGGTTGTGCAGGGCCGTACCCGCATTAACGTTAAGCTGACCGAGAAAGACGGTGAAGTGACCGATCTGAACTTCTCCGGCTTCGAAGTGACCCCGGCTGACTGGGAGCGCTTTGTTGCCGATTCCCTGAGCTGGCTGGGCCAGTTTGACATGGTGTGCGTCAGCGGCAGTCTGCCCTCCGGCGTCAGCCCGGAAGCGTTCACCGACTGGATGACGCGCCTGCGCAGCCAGTGCCCGTGCATTATTTTCGACAGCAGCCGCGACGCGCTGGTCGCCGGTCTGAAAGCCTCTCCGTGGCTGGTTAAGCCTAATCGCCGCGAACTGGAGATCTGGGCGGGCCGTAAGCTGCCAGAATTAAAGGATGTGATTGACGCTGCCCATGCGCTGCGCGAGCAGGGTATCGCTCACGTGGTGATTTCGCTGGGTGCAGAAGGTGCCCTGTGGGTTAACGCCTCCGGGGAATGGATTGCCAAACCGCCTTCAATGGAGGTGGTCAGCACCGTGGGTGCCGGGGATTCGATGGTTGGCGGTCTGATCTACGGTCTGCTGATGCGCGAATCCAGTGAACATACCTTACGTCTTGCTACCGCCGTTGCGGCCCTGGCCGTGAGCCAGAGCAATGTCGGTATTACCGATCGTACCCAGTTAGCCGCGATGATGGCGCGCGTTGACTTAAAACCTTTTAACTAACAGCAGGAGAGGAATAATGAAAACGCTGCTGATCATTGACTCCGGTCTCGGACAGGCTCGTGCCTATATGGCGAAGGCCCTGCTGGGCGCGGCGGCACAAAAAGCGCACCTGGATATCATTGATAACCCGGGTGATGCTGAAATGGCGATTGTTCTGGGCGACAAAATCCCCGCTGACAGCGCCCTGAACGGCAAAAAAGTGTGGCTGGGTGATATTAATCGCGCGGTGGCACATCCTGAACTGTTTCTGAGCGAAGCAAAAGGTCATGCGACGGTTTACAGCGCACCTGTTGAGGCGGCGCCGGTTGCCGCCGTTGGGCCGAAACGCATTGTTGCGGTAACGGCCTGCCCGACAGGTGTGGCGCACACCTTTATGGCGGCTGAAGCCATTGAAACCGAAGCGAAAAAACGTGGCTGGTGGGTAAAGGTTGAAACTCGCGGCTCTGTTGGCGCGGGCAATGCCATCACGCCTGAAGAGGTGGCGGAAGCCGATCTGGTGATTGTGGCGGCGGATATCGAAGTGGATCTGGCGAAGTTTGCCGGCAAGCCTATGTACCGTACCTCTACCGGCCTGGCGCTGAAGAAGACCGCGCAGGAGTTTGATAAGGCGCTGGCAGAAGCCAAACCGTATCAGGCAACCGGTGCGGCTAAAACTGCGACTGAAGGAAAAAAAGAGTCTGCGGGTGCGTATCGTCACCTGCTGACCGGCGTGTCCTACATGCTGCCGATGGTGGTGGCGGGCGGCCTGTGTATTGCGCTCTCCTTCGCCTTTGGTATCGAGGCGTTTAAAGAGCCGGGCACGCTGGCGGCCGCGTTGATGCAGATTGGCGGCGGCTCCGCGTTTGCGCTGATGGTGCCAGTGCTGGCGGGCTTTATCGCCTTCTCCATTGCTGACCGTCCTGGTCTGACGCCGGGTCTTATCGGCGGTATGCTGGCCGTGAGCACCGGTTCTGGCTTTATCGGCGGTATCATTGCCGGTTTCCTCGCCGGTTATGTGGCGAAGCTGATCAGCTCGAAGCTGAAGCTGCCGCAGAGTATGGAAGCGCTGAAACCTATTCTGATCATCCCGCTGATTTCCAGCCTGGTGGTCGGTCTGGCGATGATTTACCTGATCGGTAAGCCGGTCGCGGGCATTCTGGAAGGCCTGACCCACTGGCTGCAAACCATGGGGACGGCGAACGCGGTGCTGCTGGGCGCAATCCTCGGCGGTATGATGTGTACCGACATGGGTGGTCCGGTGAACAAAGCGGCATATGCGTTTGGCGTTGGCCTGCTGAGTACCCAGACCTACGCGCCGATGGCGGCGATCATGGCGGCAGGTATGGTGCCACCGCTGGCGCTTGGCCTGGCGACGATCATTGCCCGTCGTAAGTTCGATAAAGCGCAGCAGGAAGGCGGTAAAGCTGCGCTGGTGCTGGGCCTGTGCTTCATCACCGAAGGCGCAATTCCGTTTGCGGCGCGCGATCCAATGCGTGTTCTGCCGTGCTGTATCGTGGGTGGTGCGGTGACGGGGGCTATCTCCATGGCCGTAGGTGCGAAACTGATGGCGCCGCACGGCGGTCTGTTCGTCCTGCTGATCCCTGGCGCCATCACGCCGGTGCTGGGTTATCTGCTGGCGATTGTTGCCGGTACGCTGGTGGCAGGCCTGTCTTACGCGGTGCTGAAACGTCCGGAAGCGGAAGTTGTGGCGAAAGCAGCGTAAGCGGTAAGCAATAAAAAAGCCGGGTGCTAATGCAACCCGGCTTTTTTTATGCCGCCTGTTCAGCGGTTTGCTGTGCCTTCAGCCAGGCAATCTCTTCTGCCCAGATGTCCGGATTGATGGTTTCCAGCACCATCGGAATACCGTCGAAGCGAGCGTCCTGCATGATAAAGCGGAACGCATCGTGGCCGATGTTGCCTTCGCCCAGGCTGTGATGGCGGTCAACGCGGCTACCAAAGGCGCTTTTCGCATCGTTTAAGTGCATACCGCGAAGATATTTAAAACCAACAATACGCTCGAACTCCTCGAAGGTATTTTTTGTGGCCTCGGTTGTGCGCAGGTCATAACCGGCCGCAAACGCGTGGCAGGTATCAATGCACACGCCCACGCGGGATTTGTCTTCCACGCCGTCGATGATCGCCGCCAGATGCTCAAACTTAAAGCCGAGGTTGCTGCCCTGACCGGCGGTATTCTCAATCACCGCCGTCACGCCCTGGGTTTTATCCAGCGTCATGTTAATTGACTCGGCGATGCGCGCCAGACAGGCGTCTTCGTCGATTTGCATCAGATGGCTGCCGGGATGGAAATTCAGCAGCGTTAGCCCCAGTTGCTCACAGCGCTGAACCTCATCCAGGAACGCTTCGCGGGATTTTTCCAGCGCCTCGGCAACCGGGTGACCGAGGTTAATGAGGTAGCTGTCATGGGGAAGGATCTGGCCAGGCCCGTAGCCGTATTTCTCGCAGGCGGCTTTGAAGTCATCAATCACTTCCGCGGTGAGGGGAGCTGCGCGCCACTGGCGCTGGTTTTTGGTGAACAGGGCGAAAGCGGTCGCCTCGATTTCGGCGGCGCGAATGGCGGCATTCGCAAGGCCACCGGCAGCGCTGACGTGCGCTC
This sequence comes from Enterobacter sp. JJBC, assembly GCF_036936505.1. Classification (NCBI taxonomy): domain Bacteria; kingdom Pseudomonadati; phylum Pseudomonadota; class Gammaproteobacteria; order Enterobacterales; family Enterobacteriaceae; genus Enterobacter; species Enterobacter sp. JJBC. Next base: position 3,210,005 of record NZ_CP136935.1, on the reverse strand, counting down.
CAACATATTTCATAAAAAGACTCCTGTTAACCCGAAATGCCTATGATAACGGGTTAACAGGAGAAGGACGAGATGGTTTATGCCAACAGGCTGTGTACCGCAAGGTTAATCGCACCGCCGCCAACTATCAGCCAGATGAACAGCACCAGCGCCATCAGCAGCGGTTTCGCCCCGGCTTTTTTCAGCGCGCTGACGTGCGTGGTGATGCCCAGCGCCGCCATTGCCATCGCCAGCAGGACCGTATCCAGCGTGACCAGCATATCCACCATCGCTTTTGGCAGCAGGTGGAAAGAGTTGAAGACAGCGACCACGATGAACAGGATCGCAAACCACGGAATGGTGATTTTGCTTTTCTCGCTGCCGCCTGCCGGAGCAAGCTGTTTAACCCGCGCCGCGAGGAAAATCAGGAACGGGGCCAGCATCATCACGCGCAGCATTTTGGCGATGACCGCCGCGTTTTCCGCTTCCGGGTTAATGGCGTGACCTGCCGCCACCACCTGCGCCACTTCGTGCATGGTTGAGCCGATATAAATGCCGTAGGTTTCCGGACTAAACCAGTGCGCCACCAGCGGATACATGGCCGGATACAGGAAGATCGCCAGCGTACCGAAGATAACTACCGTCGCGACGGCAACCGTGACTTTACTGGCTTCGGCTTTAACGACGGGTTCTGTTGCCAGTACCGCCGCCGCGCCGCAGATGCTGCTACCCGCACCGATCAGCCAGCTGGTCTGTTTGTCCAGCCCAAAGATCTTCTGGCCGATAAAGCACGCCAGTAAAAAGGTGCTCGAAAGGGTCAGGACGTCAATGGCAATCCCGCTGACCCCCACATCCGCAATCTGCGAAAAGGTGAGACGGAAGCCATAAAGGATGATCCCGAGACGTAATAAATGCTGCTTGGCGAAAATCACGCCGCCGTCGCAGGATTTCCAGATGTGCGGGTAAACGGTGTTCCCGACCACCATGCCGAGCAGAATGGCCAGCGTCAGGGCGCTGAACCCTGCACCGGCAACCGCCGGTATACTGCCGCCCCATAAGGCCACGCCGGTAACCACGGCGCTGAGCGCGAGACCCGGCACGAAGTGCCACACTGTACGATGATGTTGTAAGGTGATTTCTGACATAACCTTCTCCTTTGTCTGGCTAAAGGTTACGGCGCTCTGGCTTAAAAATAAAATTGATTATATATTTATAATCAATCTTTATAAGTGGTAAGCAACCATGCACATTACATTGCGTCAGCTGGAAGTTTTTGCCGAGGTGCTGAAAAGCGGCTCGACAACCCAGGCGTCACAAATGCTGGCGCTCTCGCAGTCCGCCGTTAGCGCGGCCTTGACCGATCTTGAAGGGCAACTGGGCGTCCAGCTTTTCGACAGGGTAGGGAAGCGGCTGGTGGTGAACGAACATGGCCGCCTGCTGTATCCGCGTGCCCTGGCTTTACTGGAGCAGGCGACGGAGATCGAACAGCTGTTCCGCGAGGACAACGGCGCTATTCGCGTCTACGCCAGCAGCACGATCGGTAACTACATCCTGCCGGAAGTGATTGCCCGCTACCGCCGGGATTTTCCGACCCTGCCGCTGGAGATGAGCGTCGGCAACAGCCAGGACGTGATCAACGCGGTGATTGATTTCCGCGTGGACATCGGGCTTATCGAAGGGCCGTGCCACAACGTGGATATCATTGCGGAGCCCTGGCTGGAGGATGAGCTGGTGGTGTTTGCCTCTCCGGCCTCTTCTTTACTCCAGGGCGAGGTCACGCTGGAGCGGCTGGCGCAAGCGCAGTGGATCCTGCGAGAGCAGGGCTCCGGCACGCGTGAGATTGTCGATTATCTGCTGCTGTCCCATCTACCGCAGTTCCAGTTAGGGATGGAATTAGGTAACTCCGAGGCCATTAAGCATGCCGTACGCCATGGTCTGGGCATTAGCTGTCTTTCCCGACGGGTGATTGCCGAACAGCTGGAAACCGGCTCACTGGTTGAGATCCCCGTTCCGCTGCCGAAGCTGGTGCGCACGCTGTGGTGCATCCATCATCGTCAGAAACACCTTTCCAGCTCGCTCCAGCGTTTTCTGCGCTACTGCGAGATGTAAAAGCGCCCCTCACCCTGGCCCTCTCCCCAAAGGGGAGAGGGAAAAATTATGCTTTACTTATAATCCTGGCCGAGTCATGAAGCTCTCTTATAACTGAGTATTTCTGCCGGAAGCAACGCAGATCGTCTGCTACAATCGCGCCTCATTTATTGAATGGACAGCATTTTCACATGGTTTCAGAAACTAAAACCACACAAGCGCCCGCGCTACGTCGCGCACTTAAGGCGCGTCACCTGACGATGATCGCCATTGGCGGCTCCATCGGTACGGGTCTTTTCGTTGCCTCTGGCGCAACAATTTCGGCAGCCGGCCCGGGTGGGGCATTATTCTCTTATATCCTGATTGGCCTGATGGTCTACTTCCTGATGACCAGCCTGGGCGAACTGGCGGCATACATGCCGGTGTCTGGTTCGTTTTCGACCTACGGACAAAAATACGTTGAGGAAGGCTTCGGCTTCGCGCTGGGCTGGAACTACTGGTACAACTGGGCGGTGACCATCGCCGTTGACCTCGTCGCGGCACAGCTGGTAATGACCTGGTGGTTCCCGGACACGCCCGGCTGGATCTGGAGCGCCCTGTTCCTGGCGGTCATCTTCCTGCTGAACTACATCTCCGTGCGCGGTTTCGGCGAAGCGGAATACTGGTTCTCTTTGATTAAAGTGGCAACCGTCATCATCTTTATCGTCGTCGGTGTGGCGATGATCGTTGGTATTTTCAAAGGGGCTGAACCGGCGGGCTGGAGTAACTGGACAATAGGCGATGCGCCGTTTGCCGGGGGCTTCTCGGCGATGATTGGCGTGGCGATGATTGTCGGCTTCTCCTTCCAGGGTACCGAGTTGATTGGCATTGCGGCCGGTGAATCCGAAAACCCGGAGAAGAATATTCCGCGCGCGGTGCGTCAGGTGTTCTGGCGTATCCTGCTGTTCTATGTGTTCGCGATCCTGATTATCAGCCTGATCATTCCGTATACCGACCCAAGCCTGCTGCGTAACGACGTAAAAGACATCAGCGTCAGCCCGTTCACGCTGGTCTTCCAGCACGCGGGTCTGCTCTCAGCGGCGGCGGTGATGAACGCGGTGATCCTGACGGCGGTACTGTCTGCGGGTAACTCCGGGATGTACGCCTCCACCCGCATGCTCTACACCCTGGCCTGCGACGGTAAAGCACCGCGTATTTTCTCGAAACTGTCTCGCGGTGGCGTGCCACGCAACGCGCTGTATGCGACCACGGTGATTGCGGGTCTCTGTTTCCTGACCTCCATGTTCGGCAACCAGACGGTCTACCTGTGGCTGCTGAACACCTCTGGTATGACGGGCTTCATTGCCTGGCTGGGCATTGCCATCAGCCACTACCGTTTCCGTCGCGGGTACGTCAAGCAGGGGCATGATCTGAATAACCTGCCGTACCGGTCAGGATTCTTCCCGCTGGGGCCGATCTTCGCCTTCGTTCTGTGCCTGATTATTACCCTGGGTCAGAACTATGAGGCCTTCCTTGCGGACACCATTGACTGGGGCGCCGTCACGGCCACCTATATTGGCATTCCGCTGTTCCTGATCATCTGGTTTGGCTACAAACTGACGAAAGGAACACGCTTCGTTCGCTACAGTGAAATGGATTTCCCGGAACGATTTAAATAATAACCGCACTTCCTCTCTTTTAGCCCGCTCAGTTGAGCGGGCTTTTTTATGGCAGATCAGAAGCTGTAGGTCATGCCAACGGTATAGCGGCGGCCATCCAGCACGGTGTCATACGTATCGTAATCAATCTGCTTATCGAGCACGTTATACACACCGGCAGTAACCAGCAGGTTTTTGTTGGCGTTGTAGCGCATACCGACATCAATCTGAGTGTAGGACGGCGTACCCTGGGACATTGACGTGCGGCTCAGGTACTCAGACGTTTTACCGCGCAGGTTCAGACGGCTCCAGAACCCGACGTCTGGCGTCGCCTGCCAGTCCAGGGTGGTGTTGAACATGTGTTTCGGCATTTTGTTCAGTGGCTTGCCGGAGAACTGGCCGCTCTTCTGCTCGGACTCTGTATAGGTGTAGTTTGCAGTCCAGTTCACATCACGCGTGATCTTCCACCCGAAGGAGGACTCCACACCGCGCATGTTGGCTTTGTCCACGTTGACGCGATCGCTGACGAAATCATAGCTGTGACCGCCAATCGTACAGGCGGGATCGGCGCTGCTGTTACAGCGGCGAACTTCCGTAATTTTGTCCTTGAAGTTGGTATTAAACAGCGTTACGCCGGCATTCAGGTCATCGTTGTTATCCCAGAGCAGGGCGAGCTCTTCGCTCAGGCTCTTCTCTGGTTTCAGATCCGGGTTGCCGACGATGATACCGTCAAGACGGCCGCCACCTGTCACCTGGCCCCAGCTGGCAGACGACTGACGCAGATCCGGCGCACGATAGCCAGCAGAAACCCCGCCTTTCAACGTCCACTGATCGGCCAGGTGCCATACGCCGTAACCGCGCGGCGTCCAGTTAGTACCGTAGTTTTGGTCTTTGTCCATACGCAGGCCGCCGGTCAACGTAAAGCTTTCCGTCATTGACCATTCATCTTCGGCAAACAGGGCCCAGCTCCAGCGCGTCAGTTTGTTCAGGCCGTCAGCAGCTTCCAGCTGATTACCGTTGTCGCGCAGTTTCTCATAGCGATACTGCCCGCCGAGGGTCAACGTATGATCGCCGAGGAAAATTTGGTTCTGGTTGTTGAAGGTGGTGTTATAGGAGCGCATTTCGCGACCTGGATTATTGGTCTCTTCCTGCTGGATATAGCTGGTGGTATTGAAGTCTTCGTAATAACCACTGTGGGTTAACGAGTAGGTCGTGTGCTCATAGCGCGAGTCGCTTTTGGTATTTGGCGTACAGGTTGTTCCCCGGCAGGTTTCAGCCGCTTTCGACATCCCCGGGGTGCTGTTTCTGTCCTGAAGTTCGCGAGCAAAGTCGAGGTCGAAATCGTTCTTCTCGTCCGGCGTGAAGTTCAGCGTAATGCCACCGTTACGCATTTTCTGCTCGTTATAGCCGTTCACGATTTTATCTTCTGCGCGGCGTGACAACAGCCCCGTCACCTTTGCGCCCAGAAGTCCGTCGATCAGGGGACCAGAGGCGTAGGCGTTGGTCTGGAAGATATCGCCGGAATCATGATTTTCCTGGAAGGTTTCATCGCCATGCAACGAACCGGTCCAGGCTTTGGTGTTCGAGACTTTTTTGGTAATGACGTTAATGACGCCACCCATCGCATCGGAGCCGTAAAGCGAGGACATCGGGCCGCGGATGACCTCGATGCGCTCAATGGACTCCAGCGGCGGCAGCCAGCCTTGTTCAATACCCGAGTTGTCGCTGTTGGGGCGGGTGCTTCGCGTACTGACGCGTTTGCCGTTCACCAGGAACAGGGTGTACTGAGAGGCCATGCCGCGAATACTGATATCACTGCTGCTCCCGCCGCCAGTCACGACAACACCCGGGACATCTCTCAGGGCATCGGTAACATCACGGTAGGCTTTATCTTCAATCTGCTGTTTTGAAATCACAGAGATGGAGGCGGGGGCATTCTGGATCTTTTGTTCAAAACCCGTTGCAGTGACGACAACGGTGTCCTGATCGGCTGCGTGAACGAAGGGGGAACATGTGGCAGCGCCAATGGCGACGGCCAGGAGCTTAATGCGTGGTATTGTCATTTGTACATTCCGTATAAAAATGAAAAAAACTCCATCGGGATAACCCTGAGAACTGTATGTTTTTGTCTTGTAAGAACTCTTTGAGATGGAGAAGAGCCTGGAATTGTACAAAAGAATGTAGAATTGTAAACACAAATGATAATTGAAATCATTTGTGTTTGAGTGATGACGACGGAAAACAGGCTGGATTCAAGCGGATAGAAGTATGTAAAGAGGGGGAGGGGAAAGACCCGGCAGGCAGGAGGCGCTACCGGGCAAAAGGCGGAACTTACCTGAACAGATGCTCCGCATGGAAGCGGAGATGATCCTCAATAAAGGACGCCATGAAGTAATAGCTGTGGTCGTATCCCGGTTGAATGCGCAGCGTTAGCGGCCAGTCCTTCTGGCGCGCGGCTTCCGCCAGCACCGCAGGCTGTAACTGCCCGGCGAGGAACTGATCGGCATCACCCTGATCCACCAGCATCGGGATAGCGTCTTCTGACTGGCTCGCCAGCATCAGCGCGCAGCTATCCCATTCCTGCCATTTCTCTAGATCTTCACCCAGATAGTGCCTAAAGGCTTTTTGCCCCCACGGCACCTGCGTTGGGTTCACAATCGGCGCAAATGCGGACACGCTGGTGTATTTCACCGGATTTTTTAGCGCCATTATCAGCGCCCCGTGGCCACCCATCGAATGTCCGCTTATCGCGCAGCGCTCGCTGACCGCGAACTGAGAGTGCACCAGGGCAGGCAGTTCATCGCGAATGTAGTCATACATGCGGTAATGGCGCGCCCACGGTTGTTCCGTGGCGTTGAGATAGAAGCCGGCGCCTTTACCCAAATCGTATCCGGCATCGTCGGCCACGTCCTCGCCACGCGGGCTGGTATCTGGCATCACCAGCGCAATGCCCAGTTCGGCGGCAATACGCTGGGCGCCCGCTTTGGTGGTGAAGTTTTCGTCGTTGCAGGTCAGGCCTGAAAGCCAGTACAGCACCGGTGGGTTGTCCGCAGGGGGCAGGAAAATGCTGAACGTCATAGCACAATTCAGCGTGGTGGAGTCGTGCCGCCAGCGCTGCTGTCGACCTTCAAAACAACGATGCTCTTCGAGCAGTTCCATGCAGGGCTCCTTATACGAAAGACTATTCATAAAACGCATAATACAGAGTTTTCATTGACCTGTGAGCAACTTTCACTTTCGCAGGACGGCGAGATGTTGCATCATAAATTTACTTTTCTTTAACAATTGGAGCGATCATGTCGCTGCGTATCGCGCTCAGCGGATTTGTGGTTCTGGTCGTGGCGATGGGGATAGGGCGCTTCGCCTTCACGCCTCAGGTGCCGCTGATGATAGCCGCCGGGCAACTCACGCTTACCAGCGCGGGGCTGGTGGCGGCAATGAACTATCTGGGCTATCTGGTAGGGGCATGGGATGCCATGCGCGCCCATCGCTTCGTTGAAACGCGCCTCTGGCTTGGCATCACCGGTGCGGTGGCGCTGACGCTGCTCTCCGCGGCGGCAGAGAATGCCGTTGTTCACGGTCTGCTGCGCTTTGTGATCGGCTGCATGAGCGGCTGGTCGATGGTGCTGATTGCCGCCTGGACCAACGAGCGGCTGGGGCAGCTGGGCAAACCGGGACTCAGTGCGGCCGTCTTTGCCGGACCCGGGGCCGGCATCGCCTTGAGCGGCCTGCTGGCGGTCTATATTCAGGCGAAATCCTTGTCCGCCGGGGCGGCATGGCAAATCTACGGCGTACTGGCGCTGGTGCTGATCGTACTGGTGGCGCGCTACCTGCCGCGCGCAGGTCAGCTTCATCGCCCTGGTACCGCGCCTGAGCCGTTGCTGCTGACTGCGGATCTCCGGCGTCTGGTCTGGAGCTACAGCCTGGCAGGGTTCGGCTATATCCTCCCGGCGACCTTTTTATCGCAAATGGCGGCGGTGCGTTTTCCCGGCAGCCTGTTTGCCCAGTTTGTCTGGCCAATATTTGGCGCCGCCTCGGTGTTGGGGATTGCGCTGAGCATTGCCCTGCGGCATACATCAAGCGCTAACCGCAGGCTGGCGATTGTTCTTTGGTTACAGGGGATTGGCGTGCTGGCGGCCTGGTTGCTGCCGGGCATAGGCGGCTTGCTGACGGGTGGGCTGCTGGTGGGCGGCGGGTTCCTCTGCGCCGTGCAGCTCTCTCTTCTGTACGGTCGCGAGCTGGCGCCAGACCACACGCGTTAAATGGCGGGACTGCTCACCACCGGGTATGCCATTGGTCAGCTGGTGGGTCCGGTCACGTCGGCTCTGTCGACCTGGCTCACGCACCGTCTGGAACCTGCGCTGGGGCTGGCGGGGATCGCGCTGTTCGTTGGCGGAGCGTTAGTCTGGAACCGTCAGGCTGAAAGGCAACAGCAATTGCAATAATTATCGTCGTGAATACTGGATTATGTGCGTCGCCTCACGCACAATGAGCGCACACTTTTGCCACAACGAGGGCAAAAGACGCCACACCTGCAGGAGAAAAGAATGTCATCACTCAGTAAAGAAGCAGCCCTTGTCCATGAAGCGCTGGTTGCGCGCGGTCTTGAAACGCCACTGCGCCCGCCCGTGCAGGAGCTGGACAATGTTACCCGCAAGCGTCTGATCGCCGGCCATATGACGGAGATCATGCAACTGCTGAATCTCGATCTGAGCGACGACAGCCTGATGGAGACGCCGCACCGCATCGCGAAGATGTACGTCGACGAAATTTTCTCCGGCCTGGATTACGCGAACTTCCCGAAAATCACCGTCATTGAAAATAAGATGAAGGTCGATGAGATGGTGACGGTACGCGATATCACGCTGACCAGCACCTGCGAGCATCACTTTGTGACCATCGATGGTAAAGCGACGGTGGCCTATATTCCAAAAGATACGGTCATTGGCCTGTCCAAGATCAACCGCATCGTGCAGTTCTTTGCCCAGCGTCCGCAGGTGCAGGAACGTCTGACGCAGCAGATCCTGACCGCACTGCAAACCCTGTTGGGGACTAACAATGTGGCGGTGTCTATCGACGCGGTGCACTACTGCGTGAAAGCGCGCGGCGTGCGTGATGCTACCAGCGCAACCACCACCACTTCGCTGGGCGGCCTGTTCAAATCGAGCCAGAACACCCGCCAGGAGTTCCTGCGCGCCGTGCGTCACCACAACTAATCAGACAGGGCAGGGACCATGGAGCGAAACGTCACGCTCGATTTTGTTCGCGGCGTCGCCATTCTCGGTATCCTGCTGCTGAATATCAGCGCCTTCGGTCTGCCGAAGGCCGCCTATCTGAATCCTGCGTGGTATGGCGACATCACGCGTAGCGACGCCTGGACGTGGGCAATCCTCGATCTCTTTGCACAGGTGAAATTCCTGACCCTCTTTGCGCTTCTGTTTGGCGCGGGACTTCAGCTTCTGCTCAAACGCGGTACGCGCTGGATCCAGTCGCGTTTAACGCTGCTGGTTATCCTCGGTTTTATTCACGGGCTGCTTTTCTGGGACGGCGATATTCTGCTCGCGTATGGTCTGGTGGGCCTGATTTGCTGGCGGCTGATCCGCGACGCACCCGGTGTGAAAAGCCTGTTTAACACCGGCGTGATGCTCTATGTCATGGGACTGGCCGTGTTATTGCTGCTTGGCATGATTGCCGATGATTCCACCAGTCGTTCATGGATCCCGGATGCGGCCAACCTGCAATATGAGCAGTTCTGGAAGCTGAAAGGCGGCATGGAAGCGATCGGCAACCGGGCCGATATGCTCGGCGATAACCTGCTGGCGCTGGGCGCGCAATACGGCTGGCAGCTGGCGGGGATGATGCTGATGGGTGCAGCCCTGATGCGCACCGGCTGGCTGAAAGGGGAATTTAGCCTGCGACACTATCGTCGTACGGGTGCAGGGCTGGTGCTGCTCGGCGTGATCATCAACCTCCCGGCGGTGATGATGCAGTGGCATCTACAATGGGATTACCGTTGGTGTGCGTTCCTGTTGCAGGTGCCGCGCGAACTGAGCGCGCCGTTCCAGACCATTGGCTATGCGGCGCTGATCTATGGCTTCTGGCCCCAGCTTTCTCGCCTGTGGATCGTCAGTGCGGTGGCCTGCGTCGGGCGGATGGCGTTAAGCAATTACATCCTGCAAACGCTGATATGCACCACGCTTTTCTACCGATTCGGCCTGTTTATGAAATTCGATCGCCTGACGCTGCTGGCGTTTGTTATTCCGGTCTGGATTGTTAACGTGGTGTTTTCAGTTGTCTGGCTGCGTTTTTTCCGTCAGGGCCCGCTGGAATGGGCATGGCGACAGTTAACCGCTCGTGCTTCGGGCGTGTCATTGCGTAATACATCCAGATAACGATCTGGATCACAATCATTAACAAAACGGATGTAAGCGTTTTCATCTGTGTGAGCTTCTTCACGTAGTCTCCTCTATCTCGCTGCCAGAATAGCCACCTTGCTAAACACAGGGGGTGTCTGTGAGTTGCTGCAATCCTTTAAAGGGTGGTGAATATGATCACCATTCGTGACGTCGCCCGCCAGGCGGGTGTTTCTGTTGCTACTGTCTCCCGTGTGCTGAACAACAGTGCGCTGGTCAGCCCTGAAACGCGTGAAACCGTAATGAAAGCCGTGACCCAGCTGGGGTACCGGCCAAACGCCAATGCCCAGGCGCTGGCGACGCAGGTCAGCGATACCATTGGCGTAGTGGTGATGGACGTGTCGGACGCCTTCTTCGGCGCGCTGGTCAAAGCGGTGGATGTGGTTGCCCAGCAGCACCAGAAATATGTGCTGATTGGCAACAGCTATCACGAGGCTGAAAAAGAGCGTTATGCCATTGAGGTACTGATCCGCCAGCGCTGTAACGCCCTGATTGTGCACTCAAAAGCCCTGAGCGATGAAGAGCTGGCCGGGTTTATGGAGCAGATCCCCGGCATGGTGCTGATCAACCGTATCGTCCCCGGCTACGCGCATCGCTGCGTCGGTCTGGATAACATCAGCGGCGCGATGATGGCGACGCGGATGCTCATCAGCAACGGCCATCAGCGCATAGGTTATCTGGCTTCCAGCCACGGTATTGAAGACGACATGATGCGCCGCGAGGGCTGGCAAAACGCCCTGAAAGAGCAGGGCATTGCGCCGCTGGAGAGCTGGGTAGGTACCGGTTCGCCGGACATGCAGGGCGGTGAAGCGGCAATGGTTGAACTGCTGGGGCGTAATCTTCAGATGACGGCCGTGTTTGCCTATAACGACAGCATGGCGGCAGGTGCGCTTACCGCGCTGAAAGATAATGGCATTGCGGTACCGCAGCATTTATCGCTGATCGGTTTTGATGATATCCCCATTGCCCGTTACACCGATCCGCAGCTGACAACGGTGCGTTACCCTATTGCGTCGATGGCGAAACTGGCGACAGAGCTGGCGTTACAGGGGGCGGCTGGGCTGTTAGATCCTGACGCAACGCATTGTTTTATGCCGACTTTAGTACGCCGCCATTCGGTCGCTATCCGGCAAACTGTGGCTCCGATCACTAACTGATAACATCACGTGATGTAACCGTTTTCAATCTGTGAGTAAATTCACAGTATCTTAACAAGCCGCTGTCTATGATGTCAGCGTTTTAGGGGCTGAAACACAATGTAACGGTGATTATTCACTTTTACCGTTATCACAATGCCTCAAACAACGAATAAAACGCATTTCTGGAGCGTTACCGAACACGGAAGCTGGACATTTTATAAGTGAACTTCGGCGATCAGTAACGTTTTATTAACATCTGCCCGCCGACCGTTTTTCACAAGAACTACCCTGCATAAAAAAAACCGGAGATACCATGAATAAGAAGGTGTTGACTCTGTCTGCTGTCATGGCAAGCATGCTTTTTGGCGCAGCAGCACACGCAGCGGATACCCGTATTGGCGTGACTATCTATAAATACGACGATAACTTCATGTCCGTTGTGCGTAAAGCAATTGAAAAAGATGCTAAATCAGCGCCAGACGTGCAACTGCTGATGAATGACTCCCAGAATGACCAGTCCAAACAGAACGATCAGATTGACGTTCTTCTGGCAAAAGGCGTGAAAGCGCTGGCTATTAACCTGGTTGACCCGGCTGCGGCAGGCACGGTGATCGAGAAAGCGCGCGGCCAGAACGTGCCAATTGTCTTCTTCAACAAAGAACCTTCCCGTAAAGCGCTGGACAGCTACGACAAAGCGTATTACGTGGGTACCGACTCCAAAGAGTCCGGGATTATCCAGGGCGATCTGATTGCGAAACACTGGGCGGCGAACCCAAACTGGGATCTGAACAAAGATGGTCAGATTCAGTTCGTTCTGCTGAAAGGCGAACCGGGCCATCCAGATGCTGAAGCACGTACCACCTACGTTATTAAAGAGCTGAACGACAAGGGCCTTAAAACCCAGCAGCTGGCGTTAGACACCGCAATGTGGGATACCGCTCAGGCGAAAGATAAGATGGACGCGTGGCTGTCCGGCCCTAACGCCAACAAAATTGAAGTGGTCATTGCCAACAACGATGCGATGGCAATGGGTGCGGTAGAAGCGCTGAAAGCACACAACAAATCCGCCATTCCTGTATTCGGTGTGGATGCCCTGCCAGAAGCGCTGGCGCTGGTGAAATCTGGCGCTATGGCCGGTACCGTGCTGAACGATGCCAACAACCAGGCGAAAGCCACCTTCGATCTGGCGAAAAATCTGGCCGATGGTAAAGGTGCCGCTGACGGGACTAACTGGAAAATTGACAACAAAATCGTTCGCGTTCCTTACGTGGGCGTAGACCAGTCCAACCTGGCTGAGTTTATAGGTAAATAAGTTATCTGCATTGTCTTCACTGGGCGCAATTCGTTGCGCCCTTTTATAACGCGATATGCGAGGCCAACAAGGTATAATTATGGTCAGCACAACTACTCAGTCGTCCGGTGAATACTTGTTGGAAATGACCGGTGTCAATAAGTCATTCCCCGGTGTTAAGGCGCTCGATAATGTTAATTTAAAAGTTCGTCCTCACTCTATTCATGCATTAATGGGTGAAAACGGTGCGGGTAAATCAACATTATTAAAATGCCTTTTTGGGATCTATCAAAAAGATTCTGGCAGCATTCTTTTTCTGGGAAAAGAGATCGACTTCCATTCAGCGAAAGAAGCGCTGGAGAACGGTATCTCGATGGTACACCAGGAATTAAACCTGGTCCTGCAACGTTCAGTTATGGATAATATGTGGTTGGGTCGTTATCCAACCAAAGGTGTCTTTGTCGATCAGGATAAAATGTATCGCGACACCAAAGCCATTTTTGATGAGCTGGATATTGATATCGACCCGCGCGCCCGCGTCGGGACATTATCCGTTTCCCAGATGCAGATGATCGAAATTGCCAAAGCGTTCTCATATGATGCGAAAATTGTGATCATGGATGAACCTACATCGTCATTAACGGAAAAAGAGGTTAACCACCTTTTTACCATTATTCGTAAGCTGAAAGATCGCGGCTGTGGCATTGTCTATATCTCACATAAAATGGAAGAGATCTTCCAGCTGTGCGATGAAATCACCATCCTGCGCGACGGTCAGTGGATTGCCACCCAGCCGCTGGAAGGGCTGGACATGGACAAGATCATCGCCATGATGGTTGGCCGTTCTCTGAACCAGCGCTTCCCGGATAAAGAAAACAAGCCAGGCGAAGTGATTCTGGAGGTGCGTAACCTGACCTCGCTGCGTCAGCCGTCTATCCGCGATGTCTCTTTCGATCTGCACAAGGGGGAGATCCTTGGCATCGCTGGGCTGGTGGGCGCTAAGCGCACCGATATCGTGGAAACCCTGTTTGGTATCCGTGAGAAAGCCGAAGGCACCATTACGCTGCACGGTAAGAAGATCAACAACCACAACGCCAACGAAGCCATTAATAATGGCTTTGCGCTGGTGACGGAAGAGCGTCGTTCCACCGGTATTTACGCTTATCTGGATATTAACTTTAACTCGTTAATTTCTAATATTCGCAATTACAAAAACAAGGTCGGGCTGCTGGATAATTCCCGCATGAAGAGCGATACCCAGTGGGTGATTGACTCCATGCGCGTGAAAACGCCGGGCCACCGCACGCAAATTGGCTCACTTTCGGGAGGAAACCAGCAGAAAGTCATTATTGGTCGCTGGCTATTAACCCAGCCTGAAATTCTGATGCTGGATGAACCTACGCGCGGTATCGACGTGGGTGCAAAATTCGAGATTTACCAGCTTATCGCAGAGCTGGCGAAAAAAGATAAAGGGATCATTATTATTTCTTCCGAAATGCCGGAATTGTTAGGGATCACAGACCGTATTCTGGTTATGAGCAATGGTCTCGTTGCCGGTATTGTTGAAACCAAAACGACAACGCAAAACGAAATTTTGCGTCTTGCGTCTTTGCACCTTTAAGATCAGGGGCTCCTCATGAGTGCGTTAAATAAAAAAAGTTTTCTCACTTATCTGAAAGAAGGCGGTATTTACGTTGTTCTTTTAGTCTTGCTGGCGATTATTATTTTCCAGGACCCTACGTTCTTAAGTCTGCTGAACTTGAGTAACATTCTGACCCAGTCTTCCGTCCGTATTATTATCGCGCTTGGCGTGGCGGGGCTTATCGTTACTCAGGGGACTGACCTTTCGGCAGGGCGCCAGGTGGGTCTGGCGGCGGTCATTGCGGCGACCCTGTTGCAGTCGATGGAAAACGCCAACAAGGTATTCCCGGAGATGGCGACCATGCCGATTTTCGTGGTGATCCTGATCGTGTGTGCCATCGGCGCGGTAATTGGCCTGATTAACGGCATCATTATTGCTTACCTGAACGTGACGCCATTCATCACTACGCTTGGCACGATGATCATCGTTTATGGTATCAACTCCCTGTACTACGATTTCGTCGGCGCGTCTCCAATCTCTGGCTTCGACAGCGGCTTCTCGACCTTCACGCAGGGGTTTGTTGCGCTCGGCAGCTTCCGTCTCTCCTATATCACCTTCTATGCGCTGATTGCGGTGGCATTCGTCTGGATCCTGTGGAACAAAACCCGCTTCGGTAAAAACATCTTTGCTATCGGCGGTAACCCGGAAGCGGCGAAGGTCTCCGGGGTCAACGTGGCTCTGAACCTGCTGATGATTTATGCCCTGTCCGGGGTCTTCTACGCCTTCGGCGGGATGCTGGAAGCAGGCCGTATCGGCTCTGCAACCAACAACCTCGGCTTTATGTACGAACTGGATGCGATTGCGGCCTGCGTGGTTGGCGGCGTCTCCTTCAGCGGCGGCGTGGGTACCGTGCTGGGCGTGGTGACCGGTGTGATCATCTTCACCGTTATCAACTACGGCCTGACCTACATCGGTGTGAACCCGTACTGGCAGTACATTATCAAGGGTGCGATCATCATCTTCGCGGTTGCCCTGGATTCACTGAAGTACGCGCGTAAGAAGTAAGTTCTTCAGAATGAAAAGGCCCGCTCACGTAGCGGGCCTTTTTTTGCCCGGCGGCGCGACGCTTACCGGGCCTACAAAATCGCGATCGTAGGTCGGGTAAGGCGAAGCCACCACCCGACATCAGTTATTACTTCTTCTGCATTTCCAGCAGCTGCTCTGGCGTTACCGCCGGATAACCCTGCGCATCCTCCGGCACTTCGTGCATCGTTGGGATCGGCACCAGCGGGCCTAAAAAGCGCGGTTCACGTTTGAACAGGTACAGGTCAGCCAGCGCGCCGAAACGGGCGCCAAACTCACGCACGCGCACGCTCAGCATATCTTTTGGCGATGGCACCGCATAACACTGCGCCTGAATGCCCATATGCAGGGCGATAAACAGCGCCCGCTCGCAGTGGAAACGCTGGGTAATGATGATGAAATCATTGGTGTCGAACACCTTGCGGGTACGCACGATGGAATCAAGCGTGCGGAATCCGGCGTAGTCGAGCACGATATCGGCCGGGTCGACGCCTGCGGCAATCAGATCTTTGCGCATCGTCACCGGCTCGTTATAGCTTTGCAGCGCGTTATCGCCGCTCAACAGCAGATAGTTCACCTTGCCGCTGTTATAGGCGTTCAGCGCGCCCTGAATACGATACCGGTAATACTGATTTATGACGCCGGTGCGGTAATACTTGGCGGTGCCAAGCACCACGCCAACCTGACGGTAGGGGAGGTCCTGTAGGTCATCAAAAATGTAGGGGGCTGTTTTCCAGCTCATCCAGCGGTCGAGACCCAGCACGATCAACAGCAGTATGCCGACCAGGACAGACAGGCTGTAAAACACGCGCTTTAACATGCAGATGGCTCGTACCGATGATGAAATTTCCCTCAGGCTACTGTACCCGCCTGGTTAGCGCAAGAAACAGCGATTCAACTGAGGGGTTTTTCGTCAGACTGGCGGGCAACTCTGCCCGCCGAACAGATTATGCCAGCAGCACGCGGTCAATGGTTGAACAGCCCAGCGCTTTCAGCGTGGCTGCGGTCGCGTCCCACTGGATCAGCGGCGCATCGGCCTTTTCAGCCAGGATTGCGCGCTGAATATCCGGGTAGTCATACCCGTTCAGGCTAAGCAGGTTCAGGGCGCCCTGAAGCGGAGGCAGCGTCGGGTTAAACGCGGCGTTCTCTGCGTAACTGCCGGTGAAGATGCGGCCGTCGCGGCACTGAAGGGCGACGCCGCTTGGAGATTTGCTGTATGGCGTGTGGCTTTTATTGGCGGCGGCAATGGCCGCTTCGCTCAGCTCATCCCCTGAGAGCGCATAACCGTGGTCCTGCTCGTCCATCAGCAGGGTTTTGATCTCAAGATCTTTCGGGCCGAAAGCATCCGGCAGGTAATCACGCAGCGTATGCGGTGCGCGTCCCGGCAGGTTGATACGCAGTTCAAGACCGCTGTTCAGCTCATTCATAAACTGGCGGCAGTGGCCGCAAGGGGTATAGTTGACGGTGATGGCGCGCAGGGCTTTTTCGCCGCGTAGCCAGGCGTGACTGATGGCGCTCTGCTCCGCATGGACGGTTTGCTGCATGGTCGCACCGAGAAACTCCATGTTTCCGCCGAAGTACCAGGTCCCGCTCACACCGCGCGCAATTGCGCCTACGTTAAAATGGGAAAGGTCAGCGCGGGCGCAGGCAGCCGCCAGGGGCAGCAGGGCGAAAGCCAGCGCGTCTTCGTCCAGCCCCGTTGCCTGTTTAAGCGTCGTGACCTGATCTGCCGTCAGCAGGGCGGGGAAATGCGCATCCGCCAGAACCGGAGCCAGGGCTGATTGCAAATTCTCTGCAAGCTGAGAGAAAGCAGCTTGAAAACGTGGATGCATGACGTTGCCTCATCAAGGTTAATGGATCGGTAGTGTACGGAGCCGTACGGCCTTTATATGTGATCCAAATCTCATTATGTGTGCAACTTATGAAATGAAAATGAAATTTGCGCGACGCATCGCAAATTTTAGCCCATTACTGCCAGAATAATCGGGAAGATAAACGGCGCGACCAGGGAAGTGATAATCCCGCAGATCACCAGCGCCAGCGAGCTGAATGCCCCTTCCTGATAATCCAGTTCCGCGCAGCGTGCGGTGCCCAGCGCGTGCGAGGCGGTACCCATCGCCAGACCGCGTGCCGCTTTGGTACGAATTTTCATGATATTCAGCAGCGTATGACCAAACACCGCGCCCAGGATACCGACGAAAATCACGCACACGGCGCTGATGGCCGGAATGCCCCCGATGCTGCCGCCCACGGCCATGGCAATCGGCGTGGTGACGGATTTAGGCAGGATAGAGGCGGCGATCTGCGGCGATGCGCCCATCATTAAGGCCACCGAGGTGCCGGTGATCATCGCAACAAGGCTCCCCACGAAGCAGATGGTTATGATGGATTTCCAGCGCGCGCGGATCTGATGCAGTTGCTCATATAAAGGAAACGCCAGCGCCACCACGGCAGGCTGCAACAAATCGTTAAGGATCTTGCTCCCGGCGAAGTAACGCTCATAAGAAATGCCGGTGAGCAGCAGAAAAGGAATAATCACCACCATGGCGACCAGCAGCGGGTTGAGCAACGGCATTTTGAAACGCACCGCAAGCTTACGCGCAGCAAAGAACACCACCAGGGTTAACGGCAGGGACCACCAGATATTCGCCATCATTTTTTTGTTTTCTCCCCGACGACCTTACGTTCGCCATGCACAATGTGTGAACTCCAGCTGACGACCAGGAAAACCACCAGCGTACTGATGGCGCAGGAGACCACAATCGGGCCGAACTGCGCTTTAAGCACATCGTAATACTGCATAACCCCAACGCCGATAGGCACAAAAAGCAGGGCCATGTAGCGAATGAGAACGAAGCACCCTGGGTTGACCCATTTTGCGGGCAGCACCTGTAATGCCAGCAGTACAAACAGGATCAGCATGCCGATAATGCTGCCGGGTATCGTAATCGGCAGCAGCGAAGCGATAAAAATGCCGGCGTACAGGCAGGCATAAATGAGGACGAAGGCGCGAAGGTATTGCCAGATAGTATTCAGTGATTTGCTCATGGTGAAAGTCCTTGCTGAGACGTATTCATCATACAATTAAACCTGAAAATGTGCCACGGATCACATCATGAATTTTGGGCATACCAGACATTCCGGAATGGAACGCCGGGCTTTCAACATACATAGAGAGCAGCTACTATAGCGCGTCTTTTTTCACAGGTACTCAGAATGCGTGTTTTACTGGCCCCGATGGAAGGCGTGCTCGACTCTCTCGTGCGCGAGCTGCTTACCGAGGTGAACGATTACGATCTCTGCGTGACGGAGTTTCTGCGCGTGGTCGATATGTTGCTGCCAGAAAAATCATTTTATCGTCTCTGTCCGGAACTGCATCGTCAGAGCCGCACGCCGTCCGGTACGCTGGTGCGCGTCCAGCTGCTCGGCCAGTATCCTGAGTGGCTGGCTGAAAACGCCGCCCGCGCGGTAGCGCTTGGTTCGTACGGCGTCGATCTTAACTGCGGCTGTCCGTCAAAGCTGGTCAACGGCAGCGGCGGGGGGGCGACGCTACTTAAAGATCCGGAGCTGATTTATCGCGGCGCAAAGGCCATGCGTGAGGCAGTGCCATCGCATCTGCCGGTGACGGTCAAAGTCCGTCTGGGATGGGACAGCGGCGATAAGCAGTTTGAAATTGCTGACGCGGTGCAGCAGGCGGGCGCCACCGAGCTGGTGGTGCACGGGCGAACCAAAGAGGATGGTTATAAAGCCGAGCGCATTAACTGGCAGGCGATTGGCGAGATCCGCAAACGGCTTACGATTCCGGTGATTGCCAACGGCGAAATCTGGGATTACGAGAGCGCGCAGGCCTGCCTCAAAGAGACCGGCTGTAATGCCGTGATGATTGGCCGCGGTGCGCTGAACGTGCCGAACCTCAGCCGGGTGGTGAAATATAATGAACCGCGGATGCCGTGGGCGGATGTGGTGAAACTACTGCAAAAATACACGCGGCTGGAAAAACAGGGCGATACCGGCTTGTATCACGTCGCGCGCATTAAACAGTGGCTGAGTTATTTGCGTAAAGAGTACGACGACGCGCTGGGATTATTTCAGGAGATCCGTACCCTACAGACGTCTGCGGATATTGCCCGGGTGATCCAGTCGAAGTCCTGAGCGAAGTGTGAAGAGTTTGCCCGGCGCGGAGCCGGGCAACGGAATCAGAAAATCATCTTAAATACGCCGGTTACCACCAGCAGCCCTATCAGAAATATAATCAAAATAACCCACAATAATATTTTCATTCGCCTCTCCTGCGTATGTCTGTCGAAGTAAGTGTAGCAGTCAATTCATAATTAGCATGAATACATGAAATTAACTCATTGTCTTGGGGAATAAATTTCCGGATATGAAAATGTATAACAATATGCGGATTGCCACGCGTTACTAAAAAACGGAACGTCAGTAAGCGTAAGTTGCGCCTTTATTTTTTTTGAGTTCATGGCGTAATGAAACGTTCTCTTACTTTATCTCTGAGTGCTCCTCTTGTTTTTATGCTGGCCGCCTGCGCGCCGGAACATGCCACGGTGTCACCAGTAAAAACGCAAGCCGCCGCCGCAACTGTAAATACCCAACTGCGTCATGCCGACTGGCCAAAAAGCGAATGGTGGAAAGACTTTAACGACCCCCAGCTCAACGCGCTGATCGACAAAGCGCTGGCGGATGCGCCGGATATGCAAATTGCCCGTCAGCGTATCACCCTGGCGGAAGCACTGGCGAAAGCCGCTGTCGCTGCTGAGGGTCCACAAATGGATTTTTCCGCAGATGTGGAACGGCAAAAGATGTCGGCAGAGGGGTTGATGGGGCCATTTGCACTGACCGACCCGGCAGCGGGGACCACCGGCCCCTGGTATACCAACGGCACCTTTGGTCTGACGGCGGGTTGGGATCTGGATTTATGGGGTAAAAACCGCGCCCAAATTGAGGCCCGCATTGGTAAGGTGAATGCGCAAAAAGCGGAGCTGGAGCAGACCCGCCAGCTGCTCGCCAGCAGCGTCGCGCGGCTGTACTGGGACTGGCAGACCGAGGCCGCGGTGGGTGACGTGCTCGCGCAGATCAAACGGGAGCAGGAAAATATCATCGGTGCCGATCGGGAGCTTTATCAGCACGGCATTACCTCCTCGGTGGAAGGGGTTGAAACGGATATCAGTGCCAGCAAAACCGATGAACAGCTCGCTGACGTGCACGGCAAAATGAAGGCCATTGAGGCGCGTCTGAATGCGTTGACCAATACCCCTTCAGTCACGCTCGCACGGCATGCCTTACCTGACGCAGAGGCATCGCTGCCATCAACGCTCGGTTATGAACTGCTGGCTCGGCGCCCGGATTTGCAGGAGGCGCACTGGTATATCGAAGCATCCATGAGCGAAGTCGATGCCGCCAGAGCCGCGTTCTACCCTGACATCAATTTGATGGCGTTCTTGCAGCAGGATGCATTGCACCTGAGCGACCTGTTCCGCTCATCTGCGCAGCAAATGGGCGTAACCGCGGGGCTGACGCTGCCAATTTTTGACAGCGGTCGGTTGAATGCGAACCTGGATATCGCCCAGGCGCAAAACAACCTCTCCGTGGCGAACTACAACAAGGCCGTGGTAGATGCCGTAAACCAGGTCGCCCGGACGGCCAGCGAATTGGAAACGCTGACCGCCAAAAATCAGCACCAGCAGCAGATCGAAAAAGATGCGGCGCGCGTCGTCGCGCTGGCGCAGGCGCGCTTCAGGGCGGGGATCATTGCCGGCTCCCGGGTGAGTGAAGCAAAAATTCCGGCGCTCAAAGAGCGTATTGCCGGGTTGATGCTGAAAGGTCAGTACGTGGATGCCACGCTCCAGCTCACCTCCGCGCTGGGTGGCGGATATCATCACGGCTAACATTGCGCATTATCTATACTTACCTCTTTGCAGATTTTCAGGAGGTGAGTATGACGCGAGTCGCAATTGTTACCGCATCGGATTCAGGAATTGGCAAAACGACGGCCCTGATGCTGGCCGAGCGCGGGTTTGATATCGGGGTGACCTGGCACTCAGATGAGGAAGGGGCGCTGGAAACCTGCCGTGAGGTTGAAGCGCGCGGTCAGCGTGCCGAGGCCATCCATCTCGACCTGGGTACTCTGCCAGAAGGCGCAAAGGCCATTGAAACGCTGATTTCCCGCTTCGGGCGGCTGGACGTGCTGGTTAACAATGCCGGGGCGATGAACAAAGCGCCTTTTCTGGAACTGTCATTTGATGACTGGCGAAACATTTTCACCGTTGACGTGGACGGTGCGTTTCTCTGCTCGCAAATCGCGGCGCGTCAGATGGTGAAGCAGGGGGAAGGGGGGCGGATCGTGAACATCACCTCGGTTCATGAACATACTCCGCTGCCGGATGCCAGCGCCTACACCGCCGCAAAGCACGCTCTGGGCGGGTTAACCAAATCAATGGCGCTGGAACTGGTGCAGCATAAGATCCTGGTGAACGCCGTTGCGCCCGGTGCGATCGCCACGCCGATGAATGATATGGACGACAGCGAAGTGAAAGAAGGCTCAATGCCGGAAATCCCGCTGGCACGGCCAGGGCATACCAAAGAAATTGCCAGCCTGGTGGCGTGGCTGTGTGACAGTGACGCCAGCTACACCACCGGGCAGTCGTTTATCGTTGACGGCGGTTTTATGCTGGCGAATCCGCAGTTTAAGCCGGAAGGGTAGATACCCTTCTCCCTCTCCCTGTGGGAGAGGGGCGGGGTGAGGGCAGCAGGCCGAACTCACTCTTCATCCCGCCGCTTTTCACGATGCTTCAGCCACAGCCGTACCCCAATCACCACCGCAACCACCAGGATCAACCACGCCCAGTGCTTCAGGTGCTGGTCAAGATTATGCAGCCATGGGCCAATCACTTCGCCACCCGCGTAGCCAAGCGTGGTGAAAATCAACGCCCAGGCAATCGCCCCGAGAATGTTCAGCGGCAGGAAAATTTTCGGTGGTAAACGACTCGCGCCAATCAGTATCGGCCCAATGATGCGAAAACCGTACATAAAGCGGGTACCAATCACAAACAGATAAGGATGTCGCTGGATCAGCCGCTGGGCGCGGCGAATTTTCTTTTGATGCCTGGCAAAACGTTGCAAAAGCGTCGGGCCAAAGCGCAGCCCCAGAAAATAGAGCAGCTGATCGCCAATCATACCGCCCAACGCGACGGCGGCGACCACCAGCGAGAATTTCAGCAATCCCTGGTGTGCGGCCACCCCGCCCAGCAGCGTGATAGTTTCGCCTTCCGCCACGCTGCCGATCACCAGCGCGGCGTATCCATATTGTTCAATAAGACCGTTGATATCCATTACGTAAACGTCGTCTCCCTTACTGTGCCTGCGTTAATCATATACCCCATCCATTAACCGCGCGGCAATCAACGGAAATTTCCCACTGTACATAAAATAATCTAAAGCCTGCATTATACTTAAGCTATCGCTGACGGGCCGACAACAAGGGGGCGTTATGAACCATGTCTGGGGACTTTTCTCCCATCCCGATCGTGAAATGCAGGTCATCCGTAACGAGAACGAAACGGTCGCGCATCACTATACCCACCATGTCCTGCTGATGGCAGCGGTGCCGGTGGTCTGCGCATTTATTGGTACTACGCAGATAGGCTGGAACTTTGGTGACGGCACCGTGGTTCAGCTTTCCTGGTTCACCGGACTGTACCTGGCCATTCTGTTTTATGGCCTGATGCTGGCCGGGGTGGCGGTGATGGGGCGGGTCATCCACTGGATGGCGCGCAACTATCCGCAGCGCCCGTCGCTGGCACACTGTATGGTCTTCGCCGGATACGTCGCGACCCCGCTGTTTTTAAGCGGTATTGTCGCGCTCTATCCACTGGTCTGGCTGTGCGCGCTGATCGGTACGGTTGCCCTCTTTTACACCGGTTATCTGCTGTATGTAGGGGTGCCAACCTTCCTCAATATCAATAAAGAAGAGGGCCTGAGCTTCTCCAGCTCTACGCTTGCCATCGGCGTACTGGTCCTGGAGGCGCTACTGGCCCTGACAGTTATTCTTTGGGGTTATGGATACCGTCTCTTCTAAGTTCCCTGCATTGCTGGCGTAAATGCCAGCAATGCAGCATCTGGTCATGATTCTCCGCTGGCGACAACGCACGGTGACCGCTATGATGCCGAAGCCAGCCTGTGTTTATCCGTCGACACAGGCGGTGTACGTCATAACGTGCGTGAATCATTATCAGAAGTCTCATCATGCTGAAATTTCGAGTGTCACTCCTTAGTCTTGCGCTGCTGTTGGGCGTCTCCGCTACCGCGCCAGCCATCGCCAAAACGACCGCAGTCGCCACCGCTGCTGCGCAACCCCAGATTGCGTCCGGCAGCGCGATGATCGTTGACCTGAATACCAACAAGGTGATCTACGCCAGTCATCCGGATCTGGTGCGCCCGATCGCTTCCATAACCAAAGTCATGACCGCGATGGTGGTGCTTGATGCACGACTGCCGCTGGACGAAAAGCTAAAAGTGGATATCAGCCACACGCCAGAGATGAAAGGGATCTACTCTCGCGTGCGTCTGAACAGTGAAATTAGCCGTAAAAATATGCTGCTGTTGGCGCTGATGTCCTCAGAGAACCGCGCGGCGGCGAGCCTTGCCCACCATTATCCTGGCGGTTACGACGCGTTTATCCGCGCGATGAACGCCAAAGCCAAAGCGCTGGGGATGAAAAATACCCATTTCGTGGAGCCAACCGGTCTGTCGATCCATAACGTCTCGACGGCGCGTGATTTAACAAAGCTGCTGATCGCCAGTAAGCAATACCCGCTGATTGGTCAGCTCAGCACCACGCGTGAGGAGATGGCGACATTCTCGAACCCGGCGTATACGCTGCCGTTCCGCAACACTAACCATCTGGTGTATCGCGATAACTGGAATATTCAGTTAACCAAGACCGGATTCACCAATGCGGCAGGACACTGCCTGGTTATGCGCACCGTATTTAACGGTAAGCCAGTGGCGCTGGTGGTGATGGACGCCTTCGGCAAATATACCCACTTCGCGGATGCCAGCCGCCTGCGTACCTGGATTGAAACCGGGAAAGTGCAGCCGGTGCCGGCTTCAGCGCTGGCGTATAAAAAGCAGAAAGCGGAACAGATGGCGACGGCGCAGAACGATTAGGAAAAAGCAAAACGGTAACGCATGTTACCGTTTTTTATGTTTTCTCCCTCTCCCTGTGGGAGAGGGCCGGGGTGAGGGCACCAGACCGCACTGCGTTTATTCCGGCAGCGTCCAGTCCCCGTCGTTGAGCGGGCGCTGCATCATCACCGTGTCCCGCCAGTCGCCTTTTTTATATCCCACACTTCTGAGCTGACCCACAATTTCGAAACCGTGCTTTTTATGCAGCCGCAACGACCCGGGGTTATTTTGCCCGTCGCCGACCACGGCAATCATCTGCCGCCACGGTCCTTGTTCACAACGGGCGATCAGTGCCTGGAGTAAGGCCGAGCCAAACCCGCGGCCGGTGGTGCTGGCATCCACATAAATGGATTCTTCAAGGGTATAGCGATAAGCCTGGCGTGGACGATAAAACGTGGCGTAGCAGTAGCCGACAACAATGCCGCGATACAGCGCAACCAGCCACGGTAAACCGCTGTCGGTCACGCTCTTCATCCGCTGACGCATCTCATCGACGGTGGGGGGAACTTCCTCGAAGGACGCACGGCCATGAAGCACATGCCAGGCGTATATCGCCGAGATGGCATGCGCATCGTCAGGAAGGGCGTCGCGCACCTCGATTTCAGTTTCGGGGAAAGTTTCTACAGCCGACATGTTCTGCCCGCTCCTTGTTTGGAAAGCCAGAGAAACGTTTCTCTGGCAACAGGCAGATACTCTAGTACGTTTGAGGAGAGCTTAACAATCTCTTAAATTTGGCTATATGAGTTCATCAGAGGCTTGCGTATTGTGCTGCTCTGATTCGGCACTCTCTTTCCAGTATTTCTTCCGCGTTGTCTTACCAATGCCGGGGTTCATACTGTTTGTAGGGTCATTTTTGCGATAAAACTGTTTAAGCGTCTCCGGCGCTTTATACAGGTGTCCCACGTTGTGCTCGGCAGGATATTGCGCGCCACGCTCGTGCAGCAGCGCCAGCATCTGTTCTTTCAGCGCGTGTGCATCAACCCCTTTTTTCACGATGTAATCCTGGTGGAAGACATAGCACATAAAGTGGCCGTAATAGAGCTTATGCACCAGCTTGCTGTCGATCTCCGGCGGCAGATGTTCAAACCACTCGGTATCGTTGCGACGCAGGGCGATATCCAGCGCCAGAATATCCTCCACTTCTTCGGAATGCACCGCCTGATAACGGATAGCGGCACCCGCCGCGGCGAAACGATGCAGGAAGGCTTTGCTGCCTTCTTCCGGCGTGCAGGCAAAGAAATCCCCGTCGGCGGTTTTGAAGAATTCGGTGAGCCAGCTCTGCGCTTCGTCAATTCCGTCCCCGGCCATTTTCAGCAGCAGATGGTGCTCATACTTGTCGCGCCAGGTCTTCATCCGCTCCGGTAAATGCGCCGGGAAGACGTTGCCCAGCTTCTGCATAAAGCGGTCGGTGAAGTGCGGCTTGAAGAGCGACACTTTCTCCAGCATCGCATCGGTGCGGCCCTTCATGGTGAAGAAGAACGGCATTTTGTCGGTGCCGAGCTTGTCGATCATCAGGAAGGTATCTTTGCCGTAGCGCTCGGCGATGTCGTAAATGTCCCGGTGCATATACTCGCCCGCCACCGGCAGGTGAGTGAACTCGGCCAGAATATGACGGCGGATCTCCGTCAGCACCTCCGGCTGATTGGTGCCGATGTAAAACACCTGCTGCTTTTTCTCTGCCGGGAAGGTATCGAGGCGCACCGCAAAAACGGCCAGCTTGCCCGCGCAGCCGGAGGATTCAAACAGGCGATCCGGATCGGCGTTATAGCGCGCTGGCGTATCGGCATTGATATCGCGCACGCGGGTGATGTAATCGTGGTCATGCGCGTGACGGCCATCGTGCTGAACGTCTTCGTCCTTCACGCGGTCATCGTCAAGTTTGCTGAGGATCTGCTCTGGCGTTACGCCCAGATCGATCCCCAAATGGTTAACCAGCGTCAGCTTGCCGTTTTCATCGATACGGGCAAACAGCGACATCTCCGTGTAGGCCGGGCCGCGCTGCACCAGCGAGCCGCCGGAGTTATTGCAGATCCCACCGATCACCGAGGCGCCAATGCACGACGAGCCGATCACCGAGTGCGGTTCGCGACCCAGCGGCTTAAGCGCCTTTTCCAGCGAGTAGAGCGTGGTGCCGGGGAAGGCGAGTACTTGTTCGCCCTTGTCCAGCAGGTGCAGTTTGTCGAGGCGCAGGGTGCTGATAATCACGATGTCACGATCGTAATCGTTGCCGTTCGGCGTGGAGCCTTCAGTCAGGCCGGTGTTAGCAGCCTGCATTAAAATAATCTTGTCTGCCGCAACGCAGGCGCTGAGCACGCGCCACAGTTCGAGCAACGTACCGGGGAAGACCACCGCCAGTGCCTCGCCCTGACCGGAGCGGAAGCCCTTGCGGTAGCGGGCGGTTTTAGCCGGGTCGGTAAGCAGGTGAGAGTGACCAACCAGGCGCGACAGTTCGTTAATAAATGTAGTGTTATCGTCAGTTCGAACAGAAGACATCTTCCACTCCTTGTGGTGGGGCAAATTTCTCGCTGTAAAGCATAGCGCGATTAGCCGTTGAGCGGTCGGGTATTCATGAGAAAAATCAGAGAATAACCCTGCAAGGTTTTCAGGCTTTGTGGCACACTGCGCTTTTCGCACGGTCTGGCCGGGTGCTTCCCGCGGTTATTGATGAGAGAGAATAACAACATGAAATGGCTATGTTCTGTAGGTGTCGCCGTCAGCCTGGCGCTGCAACCTGCGCTGGCAGAGGATTTGTTTGGTAATCACACGCTCACGCCCGAAGCCCGCGACGCCTTTGTCACGGATTTACTCAAAAAGATGACGGTCGATGAGAAAATCGGCCAGCTGCGCCTGATCAGCGTCGGCCCGGATAACCCGAAAGAAGCCATTCGCGAGATGATCAAAGACGGGCAGGTAGGAGCCATTTTTAACACTGTTACCCGCCAGGATATCCGCAAGATGCAGGATCAGGTGATGGAGCTGAGCCGCCTGAAAATCCCACTGTTCTTCGCTTATGACGTGGTGCACGGCCAGCGTACCGTCTTCCCGATTAGCCTCGGCTTAGCCTCCTCCTTTAACCTCGATGCGGTGAAAACCGTCGGGCGCGTATCGGCATATGAAGCCGCAGACGACGGCCTGAACATGACCTGGGCGCCGATGGTTGACGTCTCTCGCGATCCGCGCTGGGGCCGCGCTTCGGAGGGCTTTGGAGAAGACACGTATTTAACCGCCACGATGGGCAAAACCATGGTGGAAGCGATGCAGGGCAAAAGTCCGGCAGATCGTTACTCGGTGATGACCAGCGTCAAGCACTTCGCCGCCTACGGCGCGGTGGAGGGCGGTAAAGAGTACAACACCGTCGACATGAGCCCGCAGCGCCTGTTTAACGACTACATGCCGCCATACAAGGCAGGGCTGGACGCGGGCAGCGGGGCGGTGATGGTAGCGCTGAACTCGCTGAACGGCACGCCTGCCACCTCCGATTCGTGGCTGCTGAAAGACGTGCTGCGCGACCAGTGGGGCTTCAAGGGCATCACCGTTTCTGACCACGGCGCGATTAAAGAGCTGATCAAACACGGCACGGCGTCTGACCCGGAAGATGCGGTACGCGTGGCGCTCAAGTCCGGCATCAACATGAGCATGAGCGACGAGTACTACAGCAAATACCTGCCGGGGCTGGTGAAGAGCGGCAAGGTGACGATGGCAGAGCTGGACGACGCTGCTCGCCACGTGCTGAACGTGAAATATGACATGGGACTGTTTAACGATCCTTACAGCCATCTGGGGCCGAAGGATTCAGACCCGGCGGACACCAATGCCGAAAGCCGTCTGCACCGTAAAGAAGCCCGGGAAGTAGCTCGCGAAAGCCTGGTGCTGCTGAAAAACCGTCTCGACACGCTGCCGCTGAAAAAATCCGGCACCATTGCCGTGGTCGGTCCGCTGGCCGACAGCAAGCGCGACGTCATGGGCAGCTGGTCCGCCGCAGGCGTGGCGGATCAGTCCGTTACCGTGCTGACCGGCATTAAGAGCGCCGTGGGTGATAACGCAAAAGTGGTTTACGCCAAAGGTGCGAACGTCACCGACGATAAAGGCATCGTGACCTTCCTCAACCAGTATGAGGAAGCGGTGAAGGTGGATGCGCGCACGCCGAAAGAGATGCTCGACGAAGCGGTTAACGCCGCGAAGCAGTCCGACGTGGTGGTCGCGGTGGTGGGTGAAGCGCAGGGGATGGCGCACGAAGCCTCCAGCCGTACCGATATTACCATTCCGCAGAGCCAGCGCGATCTGATCGCGGCCCTGAAAGCCACCGGCAAGCCGCTGGTGCTGGTGCTGATGAACGGGCGCCCGCTGGCGCTGGTGAAAGAAGATCAGCAGGCTGATGCCATTCTGGAAACCTGGTTCGCCGGTACCGAAGGCGGTAACGCCATTGCCGACGTGCTGTTTGGCGATTACAACCCGTCCGGCAAGCTGCCGATGTCCTTCCCGCGCTCCGTCGGGCAGATCCCGGTTTACTACAGCCACCTGAACACTGGTCGTCCGTATAACGCCGACAAGCCGAACAAGTACACGTCCCGTTACTTCGACGAAGCTAACGGCCCGCTCTATCCGTTTGGCTATGGCCTGAGTTACACCACCTTCAAGGTGTCTGACGTCAAAATGTCGGCGCCGACCCTGAAGCGTGACGGCAAAGTGACCGCCAGCGTAGAGGTGACCAACAGCGGCAAACGCGAAGGGGCGACGGTGATCCAGATGTACGTTCAGGACGTCACGGCCTCCATGAGCCGTCCGGTGAAACAGCTGCGCGGCTTCGAAAAGGTCAACCTGAAACCGGGCGAAACCAGAACGGTCAGCTTCCCGATTGACGTAAATGCGCTGAAGTTCTGGAATCAGCAGATGAAATACGATGCTGAGCCTGGCAAATTCAACGTCTTCATCGGCGTGGATTCCGCCCGCGTGAACAAAGCCGAGTTCGAACTGCAATAATCTTACCTTTCTCCCTTTCCCCCGCCTGGCGGGGGATGCCTCTCATCTTGTACGAAAAACGGTTAAATTCACTGTTTTAAGCTACGCTTTTCTCTCAAGCCTATGAAAAAGGCCACAAAATAATGAGGAAAGCAGAATGACGATGATTAAGGGGATAACAGGGTCGGCGGTGCTTCTGGCGGCGCTGAGCCTGCCGTTACAGGCCGCAGAGCCGGTTAAGGTGGGTTCCAAAATTGATACCGAGGGCGCGTTGCTCGGCAATATCATTTTGCAGGTACTCGAAAGCCACGGCGTGAAAACGGTCAATAAAGTACAGCTTGGCACCACGCCTGTCGTGCGCGGTGCCATCACTTCCGGCGAGCTGGATATCTACCCGGAATACACCGGCAACGGGGCATTCTTCTTCAAGGATGAAAACGATCCGGCCTGGAAAAATGCCAAAGCCGGGTACGAAAAAGTCAAAAAGCTGGACGCAGAAAAAAATAAGCTGGTCTGGCTAACGCCGGCACCGGCCAACAACACCTGGACCATCGCGGTGCGCAAAGATATCGCCGAGAAAGGCAAGCTCACCTCGCTTGACGATCTCAGCCGCTACCTGAAAGAGAAGGGCGAGTTTAAGCTCGCGGCCTCGGCAGAGTTTATCGAGCGCGCTGATGCCCTGCCAGCGTTTGAAAAAGCCTATGATTTCAAGCTCGATCAGGCACAGCTGCTCTCTCTGGCAGGCGGCGACACGGCAGTGACCATTAAGGCGGCGGCGCAGCAAACCTCCGGCGTCAACGCGGCGATGGCCTACGGCACAGACGGCCCGGTCGCGGCGCTTGGCCTGCAAACCCTGACCGACCCGAAAGGCGTTCAGCCTATTTACGCCCCAACCCCGGTCGTGCGCGAGGCGGTGCTGAAAGCCTACCCGGATATTGCGGAATGGCTCAAACCGGTATTTGAAAAACTGGATGCGAAAACGCTGCAACAGCTGAATGCCAGCATTGCCGTTGAGGGGCTGGATGCCAAAAAAGTGGCTGCCGACTTCCTGAAACAACAAGGGCTTGTGAAGTAACGGGATAAGGCTGTGCCAATAAAATGCCATAACCGCGTCCTGCTGCTGTTGGCCTGTGTGGCCATCGCGGCGGTCGCGTTACCTTTTGTGAATGTCGCGCCAAACCGTCTGGTGTCGGGCGAACCGCGCGCGCTCTGGCAGATCTGGGCATTTACGCCGCTGCTGCTGGGCGCGGCGCTGGCGAGTACTGTTGCTTTAGCCTTCTGGCCGGGGCGAACCGCCCTGTGGCTGACGTTTTTGCTCAGCGAAGCGCTGTTTATCGTACTGTTCTGGAGCGCGGGACAGGCAGCAACGCAGATGGCCGCGGTTGAAAGCCCGCTGGCGCGCACGTCGGTTGGTAGCGGGCTGTGGCTGTGGCTGGCACTTTGTCTGCTGGTCTGTAGCGATGCCATTCGCCGTCTGACGCCGCAACCCGTCTGGCGCTGGCTGCTGAACGCGCAATTCTGGGTTATCCCTCTGCTGATCCTTTTCAGCGGCGATCTGAATCAGCTCTCGCTGTTAAAAGAGTACGTCAACCGCCAGGAGGTATTTGACAACGCGCTGGCGCAACATCTGACGATCCTGTTCGGGACGCTGATCCCGGCGCTGCTGCTGGGCGTGCCGCTGGGCATGTGGTGCTACCGACATACCAGCCGCCAGGGCGCCGTCTTTACCGTGCTCAACGTTATTCAGACCATCCCCTCCGTCGCCCTGTTTGGCCTGCTGATTGCCCCCCTCGCCGGTCTGGTGAAATCCTTCCCTGCGTTGGCCGCGGCAGGCATTGCCGGAACCGGGCTGACGCCAGCGCTGATTGCCCTTGTGCTGTATGCGCTGCTGCCGCTGGTGCGCGGCGTGGTGGCGGGGTTAAGCCAGGTTCCGCCCGACGTGCTGGAAAGCGCCCATGCGATGGGGATGAGCGCGCGCCAGTGTTTCTGGAAAATACAGCTGCCGCTTGCGCTTCCGCTGCTGGTTCGCAGCCTGCGGGTGGTGACAGTGCAAACCGTGGGGATGGCGGTGATTGCCGCGCTGATCGGGGCGGGCGGCTTTGGGGCACTGGTCTTCCAGGGGCTGCTCAGTAGCGCGCTGGATCTGGTGTTGCTGGGCGTCGTGCCCACAATTGTGCTGGCGGTCGTACTGGATGCCCTGTTTGCCCTGTGGCTCGCGCTGCTCAGGAGAAGAGCCAATGATTGAATTTCATGATGTGAGTAAAACCTTTGCGGGCCGTCCGGCGGCAAGCCACCTTAATCTGCATTTTGCCGAGGGGGCGTTCTCGGTATTGATCGGGACATCGGGGTCGGGAAAATCGACGACGCTGAAGATGATCAATCGGCTCGTGGAGCACGACAGCGGGACGATTCGCTTTGCCGGAGAGGAGATCCGCAGCCTGCCGGTGCTGGAGCTGCGGCGGCGTATGGGCTACGCCATTCAGTCCATCGGCCTGTTTCCCCACTGGACGGTGGCGCAGAACATTGCCACCGTGCCACAGCTGGAAAAATGGTCCCGGGGGAAGATCAATGAGCGTGTCGACGAACTGATGGCGCTGCTGGGCCTGGACGCGTCGCTTCGTAACCGCTATCCGCACCAGCTTTCCGGCGGACAGCAGCAGCGGGTCGGGGTGGCGCGCGCGCTGGCCGCTAACCCGCAGGTACTGCTGATGGATGAGCCCTTCGGCGCACTGGATCCGGTCACCCGCGGCGCACTTCAGGCCGAGATGAGCCGCATCCACCGTATTCTCGGGCGCACCATCGTGCTGGTGACGCATGATATCGACGAAGCACTGCGGCTGGCCGATCGTCTGGTACTGATGGATCACGGCGAAGTCGTCCAGCAGGGTACGCCGCTTGAGCTGTTAACCTCGCCGGCGAATGATTTTGTGCGTGAATTTTTTGGCCGCAGCGAGCTGGGCGTCAGGCTGCTCTCGCTGCGCACCGTCAGGGACTATCTGCGTCCGCAGGATGCGCAAATCGGTGGTGAACCGCTGCATGACGGGATGAGCCTGCGCGATGCCCTGTCGGCGTTTGTCGCCCGGCAGTGTGAGGTGTTACCCGTTGCGGACGGGCAGGGGACGCCATGCGGGACGATCCATTTTCGCGATCTGCTGGCGGGGGAGGTGACGCGTGAAGTGGGTCCGTGATCCGTTACTCTGGCTGACAGGGCTGTTTATCGCCTTACTCTACCTGATGCCGCACAGCGCGGCGCTGTTTAATGCGCTTATTCCCGGGCTGCCGCGCCCGGTATACCAGCAGGAGAGCTTTGTTAATCTCACCCTGGCGCACTTCTGGCTGGTGGCAGTGTCAAGCGTGATTGCCATCGTCCTGGGCACAGGCGCCGGTATTGCGGTGACGAGGCCTGCGGGCAGGGAGTTCCGTCCGCTGGTGGAGACCATCGCCGCAACGGGGCAGACCTTCCCACCGGTGGCCGTGCTGGCGATTGCCGTGCCGGCGATCGGTTTTGGGCAGGAGCCTGCCATCATTGCGCTGATTTTGTACGGCGTGTTGCCCATTCTGCAAGGGACGCTGGCAGGGATTGCGGCGGTGCCTGCATCGGTGCTGAGCGTAGCGGAAGGAATGGGGATGAGCGCCTGGCAGCGGCTGGTGAAGGTCGAACTGCCGCTGGCCGCACCGGTGATTATCGCTGGCGTGCGAACGTCCGTGATAATCAACATTGGTACGGCAACCATCGCCTCGACGGTCGGAGCCAATACGCTGGGAACGCCGATCATTATCGGGTTAAGCGGGTTTAATACGGCTTACATCATTCAGGGGGCGGTATTGGTTGCGCTGGCGGCAATTGTGGTGGATCGCCTGTTTGAACGCCTGGCCGGATACCTCAGCCAACACCGCCGCGAACAATAAATGAATAACCTGCAAGCATAACGCCACCGATACCGCTGACAGCCATCAGTGCAAAAAGGGTAATTACGGCCAGTTTCGTTGCCTTCATCATGTGCTCCTGTTGTTAACGGAACAATTATACGGTGAAGCGCAGCTGTTAATGAACCATTAAATGCCGTTACGACGCATTTGGACCCAGTGAGTAAACGGGATAACCATGTTCGCGCCACTCCGTAAGGAGCTGCTGCTGGGAAGCGGAGGGGACTTCGCCGCACCAGACCAGCAGCGTCTGTCCCTCAAACAGTTCCGGCCTGAGCTGGGCCAGGGAGTGGGCAAGCACGTCAACGCGCCAGCCCTGCTGGGTGGCAATCCAGGCTTCGAGCCACAGCCGGGTGGTATCGTGTACGTTCCAGCCGATCACCAGTGCATCTTTGCTGTTTTTATTCCGCGCTGAGGCGAGACAGACGGAAATATAGTTAATCAGCACGCCATCAAGCATGCTGAGCAGCGCCTGTAAGGTGGTTTGCTGACACTGAAGCCGACGCCGTAGGGGAATAAAAAGATGAGTGATCAGGGTTTGCGCCGGGTAGTCTCGACCCTGTTCTTTGATCCAGCCGCGCAGACGCTGCAAATTGCCGGTCTGCAACAGCCTCAGCAGGGTTTCCTGCTGCTCGCGCCAGAGATGCTGCGTATCAGGATCGTCCTGGCTTAGAAGCGATTTTACCTTGCCGACCTGTACGCCGTTGTCGATCCAGCTTTTTATCTCGCGGATCCGGTCAATATCCGCATCGTTAAACAGGCGGTGCCCGCCGTCCGTTCTTTGCGGCTTAAGCAATCCATACCGTCGCTGCCACGCCCGTAGCGTAACGGGATTGATATCACACAGGAGTGCCACTTCACCTATTGTGTAAAGCGCCATTTTCGCCCCCAGGCTTGCGCGTCCCCAGCTTAACTGTAGACCCACTTTGCGGAACCAGGAAGATTTGATTCTTTTTTGTACAAATTATACGAAAGACAGGTTATCTCCGGCAAAAGGTGTGATGACGGACACGATTTATCGCTTTTTTGGCACGTTTCAAAGAAAGTTAACCGCTATCAGTGTATGTTACGCGTTTTTAGAATGTGCGGTTTGTGAGTATGTACGAGTTTAATCTGGTGCTGCTGTTGCTTCAGCAGATGTGCGTGTTTCTTGTCATCGCCTGGTTGATGAGCAAAACGCGTCTGTTCATTCCGCTGATGCAGGTCACCGTCCGTCTGCCGCACAAATTCCTCTGCTACGTCGTATTTTCCATATTCTGCATTATGGGGACCTGGTTTGGTCTCCATATCGAAGATTCCATCGCCAATACGCGTGCCATCGGCGCGGTAATGGGCGGGCTGCTCGGAGGCCCGGTTGTCGGCGGTCTGGTGGGGTTAACCGGCGGTCTGCACCGCTATTCGATGGGCGGTATGACGGCGCTAAGCTGCATGATCTCCACCATTGTCGAAGGGCTGCTCGGTGGTCTCGTCCACAGCTATATGATTAAGCGTGGTCGCCCGGATAAAGTGTTCAGTCCCTTTACCGCAGGGGCGATCACCTTCGTGGCGGAAATGGCGCAGATGGCGATCATCCTGCTGATCGCGCGCCCGTTTGACGATGCGTTACATCTGGTCAGCAGCATTGCCGCACCGATGATGGTCACCAATACCGTAGGTGCGGCGCTGTTTATGCGCATTCTGCTCGACAAACGCGCCATGTTCGAAAAATACACCTCGGCATTTTCTGCCACCGCCTTAAAAGTTGCGGCGTCGACGGAAGGGATCCTGAGGCAGGGATTCAACGAGGAGAACAGCATGAAGGTGGCGCAGGTGCTGTATAAAGAGCTGGATATCGGGGCCGTGGCGATTACCGATCGCGAAAAGCTGCTGGCGTTTACCGGCACCGGCGACGACCACCATCTGCCGGGCAAACCGATCTCATCGGCCTATACCCTGCGCGCTATTGAAACGGGTGAAGTGGTGTATGCCGACGGAAATGAAGTGCCGTACCGCTGTTCCCTGCATCCGCAGTGCAAACTCGGCTCTACGCTGGTCATTCCCCTGCGGGGCGAAAATCAGCGCGTTATGGGCACCATTAAGCTTTACGAAGCCAAAAACCGCCTGTTCAGCTCCATCAACCGCACGCTGGGGGAGGGGATCGCCCAGCTGCTTTCGGCGCAAATCCTGGCGGGGCAGTATGAACGGCAAAAAGCGCTGCTGACGCAGTCAGAAATTAAGCTCCTGCACGCTCAGGTGAATCCGCATTTCCTGTTTAACGCGCTTAACACGCTGAAGGCAGTGATCCGCCGCGACAGCGATCAGGCCGCGCAGCTGGTGCAATTTCTGTCGACCTTTTTCCGCAAAAATTTGAAGCGTCCCTCGGAGATCGTCACCCTCGCGGACGAGATTGAGCATGTAAATGCCTATCTGCAAATTGAAAAAGCGCGCTTCCAGTCACGTTTACAGGTGTCGTTATCCGTCCCGGATGAGCTGGCGTATCAGCATCTTCCGGCCTTTACCCTGCAACCGATTGTAGAGAACGCCATTAAGCATGGGACCTCGCAGCTGCTGGGTACCGGAGAAATCATGATTTCCGCGTCCCGTTTTAACCACCATCTGGTGCTGGATATTGAAGACAACGCGGGGCTGTATGAAGCTTCCGCGTCAGGCGGTCTGGGCATGAGCCTGGTGGATAAACGCCTGCGCGCGCATTTTGGTGACGACTGCGGTATCACCGTCGCCTGTGAGCCAGACCGCTATACCCGAATTACCTTACGATTGCCGCTGGAGGAGAACGCATGTTAAGAGTGCTGATTGTTGATGATGAGCCGTTAGCACGGGAAAACCTGCGTGTCCTGTTGCAGGAGCAGAGTGATATCGAGGTTGTGGGGGAATGTGCCAATGCCATTGAAGGCATCGGTGCGGTGCATAAACTGCGCCCTGACGTGTTGTTCCTCGATATTCAGATGCCGCGCATCAGCGGGCTGGAGATGGTCGGCATGCTCGACCCGGAGCACCGTCCCTATATCGTCTTTCTGACGGCCTTTGATGAGTACGCGGTAAAGGCATTTGAAGAGCACGCGTTTGATTATCTGCTGAAACCGATTGAAGAGAAACGGCTTGAAAAGACCCTGACCCGTCTGCGCCAGGAGCGTACCGCGCAGGACGTGACGCTGCTGCCGGAGCATCAGCAGCCCCTGAAGTTTATCCCCTGTACCGGGCACAGCCGGATTTACCTCCTGCAAATGGACGACGTTGCCTTTGTCAGCAGCCGTCTGAGCGGGGTATACGTCACCAGCGCCGAAGGCAACGAAGGCTTTACCGAGCTGACCCTGCGCACGCTGGAGAGCCGCACGCCGCTGATCCGCTGCCATCGTCAGTATCTGGTGAACATGGCGCACCTGAAGGAGATCCGCCTGGAAGATAACGGCCAGGCCGAGCTGGTGTTACGTGCCGGGCAAACCGTTCCCGTCAGTCGTCGCTACCTGAAAAGTTTGAAAGAGGCGATAGGGCTGTAAAACTGATACACTGCGCGCCATTGCATCATCGACATTCGAAGGCTCTATGCTAAGTAACGATATTCTTCGTAGCCTGCGCTACACCCTGAAAGCGAACAATAATGACATGGTGCGCATTCTTGCGCGCTCCGACATGGAATCCACGTCCGCCGGGTTCGACACCTGGATGACTAAAGAAGATGAAGAGGGTTTTGTTCGCTGCCCGGACATCATTCTGTCGGGCTTTCTGAACGGCCTGATCTACGACAAGCGCGGCAAAGATGAATCTGCTCCTGAGCTGGCGCTGGAGCGTCGGGTGAATAACAACACGGTGCTGAAAAAACTGCGTATTGCTTTCTGCCTGAAAACTGACGACATTCTGGCGATCATGACCGAGCAGAAATTTCGCGTGTCGATGCCGGAAATCACCGCCATGATGCGCGCGCCGGATCATAAGAATTACCGCGAGTGTGGGGATCAATTTCTGCGTTATTTCCTGCGTGGGTTGACGCAGCGGGTGCATAACCAGAAGGGGTGATTTTTAGCCGGATGGCGGCTTCGCCTGACCCGGCCTACAAAACCCGTCGGCCCGTGCAAGCGTAGCGCCGCCAGGCAAAAAAAAGCCGGATTCTCATCCGGCTTTTTTATTACTTCACCTGCTGACCCGGCTTCGCGCCTTCGTCAGGGCTTAACAGGAAGATGTCTTTTCCGCCCGGGCCTGCGGCCATCACCATCCCTTCGGAGATGCCGAAGCGCATTTTACGCGGCGCCAGGTTTGCCACCATCACGGTCTGACGACCGATCAGCACCTGCGGATCAGGGTACGCGGAACGAATGCCGGAGAAGACGTTACGTTTCTCGCCGCCCAGATCCAGCGTCAGACGCAGCAGTTTGTCAGAGCCTTCCACGAACTCCGCGTTTTCGATCAGCGCCACGCGCAGGTCGACTTTAGCGAAATCATCAAAGGTGATGGTCTCCTGAATCGGATCGTCCGCCAGCGGGCCGGTCACCGGTGCGGCAGCCGCTTTCACCTCTTCTTTGGATGCTTCCACCAGGGCTTCAACCTGCTTCATCTCGATGCGGTTGTACAGCGCTTTAAAGGTGTTCACCTTGTGGCCGAGCAGCGGCTGCTGGATGGCATCCCAGGTCAGTTCGGTGTTCAGGAATGCTTCCGCGCGGGCTGCCAGCTGCGGCAGAACCGGCTTCAGCCAGGTCATCAGCACGCGGAACATGTTCAGACCCATGGTGCAGATCGCCTGCAAGTCGGCGTCGCGACCTTCCTGTTTCGCCACCACCCACGGCGCCTGCTCGTCCACATAGCGGTTGGCCACGTCTGCCAGCGCCATGATTTCGCGAATGGCTTTACCGAATTCACGGCTTTCCCAGGCTTCGCCAACCGCAGCGGCGGCGTCGGTGAAGGTTTTATACAGCTCAGGATCGGCCAGTTCGGCAGAAAGCACGCCGTCAAAGCGTTTGGCGATAAAACCTGCGTTACGGGACGCCAGGTTCACCACCTTGTTGACGATGTCCGCGTTCACGCGCTGCACGAAATCTTCCAGGTTCAGGTCGATATCGTCGATGCGGGAAGAGAGCTTCGCGGTGTAGTAGTAGCGCAGGCTGTCCGCGTCGAAGTGGTTCAGCCAGGTGCTGGCCTTAATAAACGTCCCGCGAGATTTAGACATCTTCGCGCCGTTCACCGTTACGTAGCCATGTACGAACAGGTTGGTCGGCTTGCGGAAGTTGCTGCCTTCCAGCATTGCTGGCCAGAACAGGCTGTGGAAGTAAACGATGTCTTTACCGATGAAGTGATACAGCTCGGCATCGGAATCTTTCTTCCAGTATTCGTCGAAGCTTACGGTGTCGCCGCGCTTGTCACACAGATTCTTGAAGGAGCCCATGTAGCCAATCGGCGCATCCAGCCAGACGTAGAAATATTTGCCCGGTGCGTTCGGGATTTCGAAGCCAAAGTATGGCGCATCGCGGGAGATATCCCATTGTTGCAGACCGGATTCGAACCACTCCTGCATTTTGTTCGCGACCTGCTCCTGCAATGCACCGCTGCGGGTCCACGCCTTCAGCATTTCGCTGAACGACGGCAGGTCGAAGAAGAAGTGCTCGGAGTCACGCATCACCGGCGTCGCGCCGGAAACCACGGATTTCGGTTCGATAAGCTCGGTGGGGCTGTAGGTCGCGCCGCACACTTCGCAGTTATCGCCGTACTGGTCCGGGGATTTACATTTCGGACAGGTGCCTTTAACGAAACGGTCCGGCAGGAACATGCCTTTTTCCGGATCGTACAGCTGAGAAATGGTGCGGTTTTTAATGAAACCGTTCTCTTTCAGACGGGTGTAGATCAGCTCTGACAGCTCGCGGTTTTCGTCGCTGTGTGTGGAGTGATAGTTGTCATAGCTGATGTCAAAGCCAGCAAAATCGGTCTGATGCTCCTGACTCATTTCGGCGATCATCTGTTCCGGGGAAATGCCCAGCTGCTGCGCTTTCAGCATGATCGGCGTGCCGTGGGCATCGTCCGCACAGATAAAGTTCACCTCGTGGCCGCGCATTCGCTGGTAACGGACCCAGACATCAGCCTGGATATGCTCCAGCATGTGGCCGAGGTGGATTGAGCCGTTGGCGTACG
This sequence comes from Enterobacter sp. JJBC, assembly GCF_036936505.1. Taxonomy (NCBI): domain Bacteria; kingdom Pseudomonadati; phylum Pseudomonadota; class Gammaproteobacteria; order Enterobacterales; family Enterobacteriaceae; genus Enterobacter; species Enterobacter sp. JJBC. Next base: position 3,170,592 of record NZ_CP136935.1, on the reverse strand, counting down.
GCAGGGCGCACGTTACCAGAATTTTTTTCGCGACTTGAGTCATAGTAGGCATTACTTCTTTTAACTGTGAAAAGGGTTTTCGATATTACCAAAAGGGGCATTATTAAGTAAGCACAAACCGCGGCCTTTCAGGTAAACTTGTTTGTCTAAGGTCTTATTCACAAGAACAAAGGAGTCGGGATGAGTTCTCAATCCCAGGCCAAATCACCGGAAGCCTTACGAGCAATGGTCGCCGGGACGCTGGCTAATTTTCAGCATCCAACCCTGAAGCACAATCTCACGACGCTGAAAGCGCTTCATCACGTCGCATGGCTGGACGATACGCTTCACATCGAGCTACAGATGCCGTTCGTCTGGACCAGCGCCTTTGATGCCCTGAAAGAGCAAACCAGCTCTGAGCTGCTGCGCATTACTGGCGCAAAAGCAATTGACTGGAAGCTAAGCCACAGCATCGCCACGCTCAAGCGCGTGAAAAATCAGCCGGGCGTTAACGGCGTGAAGAACATCATCGCCGTCAGCTCTGGCAAGGGCGGGGTGGGTAAATCATCTACCGCCGTGAATCTGGCGCTTGCACTGGCGGCAGAAGGGGCGAAGGTCGGCATTCTGGATGCGGATATCTATGGCCCGTCCATTCCAAACATGCTGGGAGCGGAAAACCAGCGTCCAACTTCGCCGGACGGCACCCACATGGCGCCAATCGTGGCGCACGGTCTGGCGACCAACTCCATTGGTTACCTGGTCACGGACGATAACGCAATGGTCTGGCGTGGCCCGATGGCCAGCAAGGCGCTGCTGCAAATGTTGCAGGAGACAATGTGGCCTGACCTCGATTATCTGGTGCTGGACATGCCGCCGGGCACCGGTGATATCCAGCTGACGCTGGCGCAGAACATTCCGGTTACCGGCGCCGTCGTAGTCACCACGCCGCAGGATATCGCGCTGATCGACGCCAAAAAAGGCATCGTCATGTTCGAGAAGGTAGAGGTGCCGGTACTGGGTATCGTCGAGAACATGAGCATGCATATTTGCAGCAACTGCGGGCACCATGAGCCCATCTTTGGTACCGGCGGTGCGGAGAAGCTGGCTGCGCAGTATCACACCCAGCTGCTGGGGCAGATGCCGCTGCATATTTCCTTGCGTGAAGACCTGGACAGCGGGAAACCAACGGTGGTCAGCCGCCCGGACAGCGAATTTGCCCAGATGTATCGCCAGCTTGCAGGGCGCGTTGCGGCGCAGCTCTACTGGCAGGGGGAAGTGATCCCGGGTGAAATCGCCTTCCGCGCGGTGTAACGCCTCTGCGCGTTAGTGCCGGGTGGCGGCTTTGCCTTACCCGGCCTACCTCGATTTTGTAGGTCAGGTAAGCATAGCGCCACCTGACTTTACCCAAGCCGATAGTGCATCAAATAATACTCCCCGTCCGGAGAATCTCCCGTCGCTTCAATGTGCCAGCCGTGGCGATGGTAAAACGCAATAGCCCGTTCATTCTTCACCAGACACTTCAGCGCGCCTGTACTGGTAAATGTCTTCTGTACCTGTTCCAGTAACAAATGACCCACTCCCAGACGCTGATACTGCGGATCGACAAACAGGTTGTGCAGAAAATTATCGTTCGTCCAGACTGAGGCAAAGCCAAGTCGGTGCCCATCCTGCTCCGCCACCCAAATCTCTTCGTCCAGGGTTGCCGCGTCAAAATCTTCAAGCTGCCACGCAGAACTGTCCAGCCACGGCCAGGCTTCACGCCGGGCGTGGAGGAACAGCGTGCGCAGGAAAGGGCGATCGCTCTCCTGCCACGGACGGATTAGGATCGTATCAGCGGTGATAGAAAATATCTCCGTTATAGGCTTTGTAGATTTTGCCATCGGCATCGCCAATCAGAACATAATTCTCGCCCATGTAGGTCCAGTGTGTGCCGGCATCGGGCGCAGGAAGGTTACGTAGCTGGTACTGTTTGATGGTGTACTCGGGCGTCTGATACTGCGCGGGCGCGGTGTCGCCAATTTTGAACTTCGTAAAATCGGCAATAAACTCTTGTTCTTCGTAGGCCTTGATGCCGGAAGGCGCTGTCGACGCTTGCGGTGCAGCGTGCGCGGCCCCCGCCAGTGACACTAATACACCCAGAAGCAACAATTTACGCTTAGCCATTTTTTCTCCAGTCATATCGTTACTGATACTTTTTGTGTGCAGATCCGCAAACGGATGGCAGACAGTTCATTTTAAGTATCCTCACAGGGTGAGTTTGCAAAAAATGTAACAAAAGCGCACGGTTTTGTGTAGTCGCAACCGTCATTAATTATTTCTTCGATGAATAAATATTGGCTTACGCAGATAACATAATTATGGGTTTATTAATTAATTCTGAAAAAACTTTTTCAAAGCAAATTTACAAAGATCCAGGCATGCATTAAACGAATAGAACATTTAAGATTGCCCGAAACCCTCTTTCCTAATCCGTAAGTCAGACGATGCATGGCTGTAAAAGCCAGGCCGCAGGAATGCTGTGGTTTTTTAAATGTTACTGCCATCACTGTTAATTAATTTAGCGGTAAGGGCTTGTTTTAGAATGGAAAGAATCATTTCGGTACGTATTCGATAATCAATACTATAAAAAGAAATTTTTACTCAATGAAAAACACAACAGTCTTTTCGATATTGTTTTTAATTATTACGCCATTATCTGGCTGCGTATTTTCACCGGGTCAGCATCTGGATCTTGCTGGAAAACAGGTGATGACCACAGAAAATGCAAACGATCGTCTGGAGAAGCGGATTGATGTTTATCCTCTTACGCCTTCGTTAATTGAAAAATTGCGACCATCGGCCCTTAAATCTCAGGCAAATCCTAAGCTGGATGAACAGGTCAAAAACTGGGAATACCGTATCGGCGTTGGGGATATTTTGACCGTCACCGTCTGGGATCACCCTGAACTGACAACCCCGGCAGGGCAGTATCGCAGCGCCAGTGACACCGGTAACTGGGTTAATGCCGACGGTACGCTTTTCTATCCTTATGTCGGTAAATTGCAGGTGGCAGGCAAAACGGTCGCACGGGTACGCGAGGAGATCACGGCCCGGCTGAACAATGTCATTGAAAGTCCGCAGGTGGACGTCAGCGTCGCCTCTTTCCGCTCGCAAAAAGCCTATGTGACGGGCGAGGTGGTGAAGTCGGGGCAGCAGGCTATCACCAATATCCCGTTAACGGTAATGGATGCCGTGAACGCCGCAGGGGGGCTCTCTGCCGACGCGGACTGGCGCAATGTCGTGCTGACGCATAATGGGAAGGATATGCGCCTCTCGCTATATGCGCTGATGCAGCATGGCGATCTCACCCAAAATAAGCTGCTCTATCCCGGCGATATTCTGTTTGTCCCCCGTAACGATGCGCTGAAAGTGTTCGTCATGGGCGAGGTCGTTAAACAGAGCACGCTGAAAATGGATCGCAGCGGCATGACCCTGGCCGAAGCGCTGGGCAATGCGGGTGGGCTGAACCAGAATATGGCCGATGCCACCGGAATTTTTGTCATTCGTTCGCTGCCGAAAAGCGAGCGTTCAGAGAAAATTGCCAACATCTACCAGCTCAATGCTCAGGACGCATCAGCCATGGTGTTAGGCACCGAGTTTCAGCTTGAGCCTTATGACATTGTCTATGTCACCACTGCACCACTGTCCCGCTGGAATCGCGTGATATCACAGCTTGTTCCGACCATCAGCGGGGTGCATGACCTTACCGAAACGGTTCGTTACATCAGATCGTGGCCGCAATAATGTTCAAATCAATACTCGTGGTTTGCACCGGAAATATCTGCCGTTCTCCGATTGGGGAGCGGCTTTTACGCCAGCACCTGCCCGACAGACATATCGCCTCGGCGGGGATATACGGGCTTGAGGGGAGCCCGGCGGATGACAGCGCCCAGGACGTGGCCTGGCGGCATGGGATCTCCCTCGACGGTCATGTGGCGCGCCGGCTGACACGCAATCTGATGCAGGGAGCCGATCTTATCCTGGTGATGGAGCCGGAACATCTTCGCTTCATTGCGGCCATGGCGCCGGAGAGCAGGGGAAAGTCGCTGCTTTTTGGGCAATGGCTGGAGCCGCAGGATATCCCCGATCCCTACCGTAAAAGCCGGGAAGCGTTTGAATATGTGTTCGGGCTATTGGGTAAAGCCAGCCAGGAATGGGCACGTCGTTTAGGTCAGAAAGGAATGAAGCATTAATGTCGTCTTACACAACAGACAATTATGGTGCAGCGGCACCCCAACAACATGAAGTCGATCTCGTTCGTTTGCTCGTCGAGATGATCGACCACCGCACGATGATTCTGTGCGTGACATTCCTGTTCACCCTATGCGCCGGTCTCTATGCCTGGGTTACGCCCCCTGTTTATCAGGCGGATGCCATGGTGCAAATAGAAAGCAAACAGGATAACAGTCTGCTTAAAGGGCTGAGTCAGCTGGGCACCGATGTTTCGCCGGATGTTGCCCCTGAAATTTTACTGCTGAAATCACGCATGATACTCGGCGAGACCGTCGACAAATTAGGTCTGACGCAGCAGGCAAAGCAGCGCGTTTTGCCTGTGGTGGGGCGTCTCTGGCAGCGTCTGCAAGGGCGTGGGCAGGGTAAGATCACGTTAGGCGAACTCCAGATCCCGCAGGTGGAAGGCAAAGCGCAAGAGCTCACGCTGACCGTACAGGAAGCGGGAAAATATCACCTGACGGGCGAAAACATTGAGGCAGACGGTCGGGTTGGGAAAACGCTGGTCACGCAAGGGATCGTTCTGCTGGTGACGTCGATTGAGGCGACGCCAGGCACGCAATTTTCGCTTAAATCGTTGACGCGGCTGGAGACGATCAACGCCCTGAAGAAGAGCCTCACGGTTGCGGAGTCGGAGAAACAGAGTGGTATCGTGACCTTAACCCTGACGGGTGAAAATCCTGACAACATCGCCCGGGTGCTGAATGCGATTGCTGACAATTATCTTCAGCAAAATATCGCGCGCCAGGAGGCTCAGGATTCTCGTAGTCTGGATTTTTTACAGGAGCAGTTGCCGAAAATCAGAGCGGATCTGGATCAGGCTGAAGCACGGCTGAATGCTTATCGGGCGCAGCGTGACTCGGTGGATCTGTCTTTAGAGGCAAAATCCGTACTGGATCAGGTAGTGAACGTTGAGAACCAGCTAAATGAGCTGACGTTCCGGGAGGCAGAGATCTCCCAGCTCTTTAAAAAGAGTCACCCTACCTATCGTGCATTGCATGAAAAGAGACAGACCCTTGAGCGGGAACGGGATCGCCTGAATAACCGTGTGTCAGCTATGCCCTCCACGCAGCAGGAGATTTTACGCCTGAGCCGCGATGTTGAGTCGGGCCGCACCATTTATTTACAGCTATTGACGCGTCAGCAGGAGCTGAATATTTCCCGCTCCAGCGCTGTCGGGAACGTGAGGATCATTGATGAGGCGGTTACGCACCCGGATCCGATAAAGCCGCGAAAAGCGTTAATCATCATTCTTGGCGCGCTGTTCGGCCTAATGCTCGCAATGGGGACCGTGCTGGTACGCCAGGCGTTCAAACGTGGGATCACGCTTTCCGAGCAGCTGGAAGCGCAGGGGCTGCCGGTTCTGGCTACGTTGCCACGTTCCCAGTGGCTGTGGAGTAAAACGCATTTGCGCAGAAAAAATCCGTTCTCTCGTCGCTGGAAACACAAAACCTCGGATGTGCCTTTCCTGCCCGTCGATCGCCCTGCTGATATGTTTGTTGAAGCGGTACGCGGGCTGCGAACCAGTCTGTATTTCGCCATGATGGAGGCTGAGAACCGCATTGTGATGATTTCTGGCCCCACTCAGGACTGCGGAAAAACGCTGGTGGCGACGAATCTGGCGGCCGTCGCCGGGCAGAGTGGTCAGCGGGTGCTGTTTATTGATGCGGATATGCGCCAGGGCTATGTTCATAATATTTTTGGCCTGGAGAACCGCTACGGATTGTCCTGCCTGCTTGAAGGGAAATGCGACTTTACGGAGGTCATTCAGCATGCTGAAAAAGCGGGAATTGACGTCATCACCTGCGGCCCGGAACCCCTGCGTCCGTTAGAATTGCTGTTAAGCGAACGCTTCCTTGACATCATGTCCTGGGTTAACGAGCAATATGACATTGTCATCATCGATACACCGCCAGTCCTGGCCGTCACCGATGCCTCGCTGGTCGCCAGAGCAGCCGGAACAACGCTAATGGTTGCCCGTTTCGATAAAACCAGCGTGAAAGAGATGGAGAATACCGTTAAACGTCTCCAGCATGTTGGTGTGAAGGTCAGCGGCACAATCCTCAACGATATTGTTAAATCCGCAGCGCTGTTTTACAGCTCGGGGTACAGCCAGTGTGACTACGGTTATGCTTCGAGGAAAAAAGGAGACAGGCGTTAGCGCGGGAAAAACAATCCCTCTCCCGGGTGGGAGAGGGATAAGCATTACTTCGCCATCACTTCCTGCGCGGTACGCTCAACCAGAGACAGCAGGACTTTAACATCCTCCAGCGTCACGGTTGGGTTCAGCAGGGTCAGCTTCAGGCAGGTGATACCGTTATGCTCGGTCACACCGACGTTTGCACGGCCAGACTCCAGCAGCGCATCGCCAATTTTCTGGTTCAGCAGGGCAATACCGGCGTCATCCATTTGCGCCTGCGGACGGAAGCGGAACAGCACGCTTGCCAGCTGGGGTTGCATCACCAGTTCCAGAGCCGACTGCTCTTTCACGTAAGCCGCAACCTGCTGTGCCAGCGTCACGCCGTGATCGATGATTGCCGCGTATTGCTCCTGACCCAGCGCTTCCAGGCTCATCCACAGTTTCAGCGCGTCGAAACGGCGCGTGGTTTGCAGAGATTTGGAGACCAGGTTAGGTACACCTGCTTCTTCATCGAACTCAGAGTTCAGATAGGCCGCCTGATAGCGCATCAGCTCATAGTGACGCGCTTCCTTCAGCAGGAACGCACCGCAGCTGATGGTCTGGAAGAACTGCTTGTGGAAGTCCAGGGTGACGGAATCCACCAGCTCGATACCGTCCAGGTAGTGACGATACTGCTCAGACATCAGCAGCGCGCCGCCCCAGGCCGCATCAACGTGCACCCAGATATTCTGTTTCGCAGCCAGCTCAGCAATAGCACGCAGCGGATCGATAGCACCCGCATCGGTCGTACCGGCCGTGGCCACAATCGCCAGGATCTGCTCGCCGTTCGCGTTGCACTGTTCGATTTTCGCCGCCAGATCGGTGAGATCCATGCGGGAAAATTCGTCCGTTTTTACCTGCACCACGGACTGGTAGCCCAGACCCATCAGCGCCATGTTTTTCTGCACGGAGAAGTGTGCGTTTTCCGAGCACAGCACGCGGATCTTACGCAGATCGCCTGTCAGACCGTCCTGCTGAACCGAGTGGCCCTGACGCGCAAAGAACGCGTCACGCGCCAGCATCAGCCCCATGAGGTTACTCTGGGTACCGCCGCTGGTGAAGACGCCTGCGTCGCCAGCCTGATAACCCACGCGGGTACGCAGCCACTCGATCAGTTTGATCTCGATGATGGTTGCGGACGGGCTTTGATCCCAGGAGTCCATACTCTGGTTGGTGGCGTTAATCAGTACTTCCGCCGCCTGGCTAACCACCAGGCTTGGGCAGTGCAGGTGCGCCACACACTGCGGGTGATGAACGGACAAGCTGTCTTTCAGGAAGAACTCCACGGCGCGTTCAATCGCCGCTTCGTTACCCAGCCCTTTCGGGTTGAAATCCAGCTTAATACGGTCGCGCAGCTCCGCGACCGTTTTGCCCTGGTACATCTCAGGCAGTTTCAGCCACTGCATCACAGCCTGAGTGCTTTGTTCAATCGCCTGCTGGTAAGCTTCAATGCTCTGCGCAGAGGAGAACAAAATTGGGTTTGAATCAGACATCGTAATCAATAACTCCGGTTACGCCGGGCTAACGCCCGCAGCAAGCAGTGCCTGCTCGAATTTATCCAGGAAGACTTTCAGCTCGTCATCGCTGATCAGCAGAGAAGGCAGCAGACGCAGAACGATACCGTTACGGCCGCCACGCTCCAGAATCAAGCCTGCTTCGAAGCACTTCTTCTGAATCAGTGCAGACAGCTCGCCGTCGCCCGGGAAGCAACCCATGTGGTCAGCGGCTTCGTGCGGCTTAACGATCTCAATACCGATCATCATGCCCAGACCGCGAACGTGACCGATAACCGGATAGCGTTTCGCCATCTCTTTCAGCTGGCCTTTCAGCCATTCGCCCTGTGCGGCCACTTTGCCCGCGATATTCTGGTCTTTCAGGATCTTCAGCGTCGTCAGACCGGTTGCCATCGCCAGCTGGTTGCCGCGGAAGGTACCGGTATGGTGGCCTGGCGCCCATGCATCGAACTGCTTTTTGATACCGAGCACGGCCAGCGGCAGACCGCCACCGACTGCTTTAGACATCACGATGATGTCTGGCTCGATACCTGCGTGTTCGAAGGCAAAGAATTTACCGGTACGGGCAAAGCCAGCCTGGACTTCGTCGAGGATCAGCAGGATACCGTGTTCCTGAGTGACTTTACGGATGCGCTGCAACCACTCAACAGGTGCCGGGTTCACGCCACCTTCACCCTGAACGGCTTCGAGGATCACCGCGGCAGGTTTACGCACGCCGCTTTCAACGTCGTTAATCAGATTTTCGAAGTAGTAGGTCAGCGCCTTCACGCCCGCTTCACCACCGATACCCAGTGGGCAACGGTACTCGTGTGGGTAAGGCATGAACTGGACTTCTGGCATCATACCGTCAACCGCTTCTTTAGGAGACAGGTTGCCGGTGACGGACAGTGCGCCGTGGGTCATACCGTGGTAACCACCAGAGAAACTGATGATACCGCTACGACCGGTCACTTTTTTCGCCAGCTTCAGCGCCGCTTCAACGGCGTCAGCCCCGGACGGGCCAGTAAATTGCAGGCAGTACTCTTTGCCCTGACCAGGCAACAGAGAGAGAAGGTATTCTGAAAACGCGTCTTTCAGCGGCGTGGTCAGATCCAGGGTATGTAACGGCAAGCCGCTGGTAATGACATTTTGGATGCTTTTCAGCACATCAGGATGATTGTGGCCAAGCGCCAGGGTGCCTGCGCCAGCTAAACAGTCAAGGTATTCTTTATTATCTGCATCGGTGATCCACACGCCTTCTGCTTTTGTGATCGCTAAAGGCAGTTTGCGCGGATAACTCCTGACGTTAGATTCAAATTCGGCCTGACGGGCCAGATAGGTTTCGTTGCTTTTGTGGGCATCTACGGTGTCAATACGGACTTTATCCGTCATCATATCACTCCTACAACCGCCGCTTCGTTATGAGCCACGATTGAATAAAAAGTTAAAAAACAGATGGGGCCTGAAAAAAACGCCGCCAATATAGAGCCTTTTGTCACCGGGCTCAATGGTTAATTTGTTTACTGTTTTGTGACACAGGGCACAGGGCAGGGAAGAACGCCGTTTGTATGGGGAAGATTGCACTTTATGCTAAATAAAAACAGCAGCTTACGTATGATTTGTCAGCATTGTAAAATCAGACAAAAGAGTGTGACAAATCGTGCGATTGGCAGGCGAAAAGGAGGCAGAGAGCCTCCTTACGCTGTTTATTTCTGACTAACGCGTAAAACGCCGTGTTCGCGTCCCTTCGTTTTATTCCATGACGCGTCCGTAATACCGTTTTCATCCAGGCTTATCGATATCACAAAACCGTTACCATGGATCTCATAGAAATTCGCATTCAGACGTTTAACGCTGGCTTTTTTGCCGTTCACGGTAGCGCTAAAAAAGCCGTTAGAAAGCGTGGCGTTAACCGTATCCGACGAGAACGAGGCTTCACGCAGGGGATCGTGAACGGATGCCGTTGGTTCGTGTTGTGCCGTGTTTTCCGCTTTGGTTTTGCTGACATCGCAAGAGCCATCGCCAGCGCTAATTTGCGTGCATCCCGAACGTTCTAATTGAGCGCGATAATGGGCGTTTATGGCGTGCGCAGGCGAGACACAACCTGCAAGCACGGTACCACTTATGACTAACATCATTAATTTTTTCATTTTATTGCCTTAAAAACGACACAAATACCAGGAGACATACATCACGCCGATCCAGATCCCGACCGAAATCAGCATTAGATACAGGGCTACCGAAATAAAAATATATTTAGACATCTTTTTGTATCAACGAAATGCTCATCCGCAAAATGAGGCTTTATACTTGTCCCGACGATTGTTTTACGCTTTAAAAGCCCATACCAATCCCAACCGAAGCGCCCATATTATTCGCAGTGTCATCTGAGAAGCTCACTTTCGCGATGACATGGGAATTAAAGTTAACGGACGCACCGACAGCAAGCGCGCTCTCACCGTTGTAAGTCGCACCACCAGCAGAGAACATGACGCGCTGATTGGTTTGCACTTGTGGCAAACCCGCCATCGCCATCGCCCTTGAAATACCGGCATTAGCCTGCTTCTTATTATTGTCCACTTCATCACGCAGAGATTTAAATTGCTGGCTGGTGTTAGTATTCATTGCCTGTAATGACTGCCTGGTGGCTTGCAGATCCTGCGTGGCGGCAGTAACAGCCATGCTATTTTTAGCGACCTTCGCCTGGGTAGCTGTATCCAGCTGTCGTTGTGTCACGGTGGTTGTCACACCATCTTTACCGTTATGACCGTCTGCACCGTCGCGACCGTTTCTTCCCGCAATGCCTTGTGCGCCAGTATCACCCTTATCACCTTTCATACCTGTCGCGCCAGCATCGCCTTTTTCACCCTTCGCGCCAGTTACACCGGTATCCCCTTTATCGCCCTTTGCGCCAGTCGCGCCGGTATCCCCTTTATCACCTTTCGCTCCATCTGCACCGTTGATGGGTTTAGGTGCATTTTCGAGAGCAGTAAGGCGGCTATCCTGAATATTATCGACGTGTTGAAGGTTGATAATGGCTGTGCCGTTAGTCGCCACACCCTGTAAGGCCGTCTCACTTTTCAGACTGGCGGTATCGGCAAGTGCGCCAGCAAGCAACGCTTTCTGATGTGCGTCGTTAGCCATTTTATCCACGACTAACACGCCCAGTTTTGTGGACTGAAGGTCGTCGTTAACCTGCGTTAAGCGGTTATCCGTTGCGCTATCACGGTTAATACTATCAGCGTTGTTTTGTGTAATTTGATCCTGATGGTCATTTACAATATTAGTGATTTGCTGATCGTCCCAAACCGTATTCGCGGCTTCAGCCTGGCTCATTGTACCCGCTAAGACAATGCCCATTACAAAAATAGCAGTAAAGTTTTTATTCATAGATTTCATTTAAAAAGCTCACATCATTAATTATCGAAAATACTGAAGCTGAACAGCTTTATTTTTTGGATTAAAAAAAACGGTTGAAGATTATCTAAATCTTATTTAGTAACGCGAGTGAACTATCAATTAAACGCAAACCAATGATGTTGATCTAAGTCATAAATACTATGAATAGTTCCGAGGGCGTAAAAGTCATTTTGCGGTTGTTATTAATGTAAACATTAAAGTGAAAATGACGAGGGAAATGAGAGGGTCAGATTAAGTAATTGACAGAAATAAATTTTTGCAAAATAAATGTTTACATTGATGACTGAGTTTATTTCATACGAAAGAAGGTGGGCTGTCTTATAAAATCACTCCCGGTGAGTCATTATGGATAAAAATAAAATTTCTCAGCACAGAAAGTGAATATTATATTTAATGAGTTCTTAACAAATATGGCGGGATAATTAACTGAACAATAATGTATACATATTGAGCGTAGTTAATATCTTGTCGTTTATTGTTCGTTACAGGGGGTTAACGGACAGCCCAAAACTCCTTGCACCCGGGTTACCCCCCGGTTACACTACATGACTACGAAATGCCATTTTGTAAGTAACTATTTTATAAGTAATTTGACTCGGGGTGCCCTTCTTTGTGAAGGCTGAGAAATACCCGTATTACCTGATCTGGATAATGCCAGCGTAGGGAAGTCAGATGCCTACCCGGTCATCGCTTCTTCACGCACGGCAGGAGCGAAACCATGCAGCCTGACCTGCTCGACTCACACGTTTTACATCAATTCCGAACCCGTTCCCCGCTCACGCACTGTATGACCAACGATGTCGTGCAGACCTTCACCGCCAACGTGCTGCTCGCGCTGGGCGCTTCCCCGGCAATGGTGATCGAAGCCGAGGAAGCGGAACAGTTTGCCGCGCTTGCCGATGCTCTGCTCATCAACGTGGGTACACTCACCGCACCGCGCGCCCAGTCGATGCGTCGGGCTATTGAGAGCGCTGTAGCCGCGGGCACACCCTGGGTTCTGGATCCGGTTGCGGTTGGCGCGCTGGCGTTCCGCACCCGTTTTTGCCAGCAAATATTATCCCTTAAACCTGCGGCCATTCGTGGAAACGCCTCCGAAATCCTCGCCCTTGCCGGAATGAGTGCGGGCGGGCGCGGGGTTGATTCCACCGATACGGCAGCGAGCGCGTTGACCGCTGCGCAGACGCTCGCCCGTCAGACCCATGCCGTTGTGGTCGTCACAGGAGAAGTGGATCACATCACTGATGGTCAGCGAACCCGTACGGTCGCGGGCGGCGACCTGCTGATGACCCGCGTGGTAGGAACTGGCTGTGCGCTCTCGGCGGTCGTCGCCGCCTGCTGCTCGCTGCCTGGCGACAGGCTTGATAACGCGACGGCTGCCTGCGGCTTCATGAAGCGCGCAGGGTCAGTTGCCCTGACTCAAAGCCGGGGGCCCGGCAGCTTTTCCTCCGCGTTTCTGGATGCGCTTTACGCGCTGGAGGAGCTGGTATGACACGCATTAATGCTCTGACTATTGCGGGCACCGATCCCAGCGGCGGAGCGGGGATCCAGGCAGACCTGAAAACCTTCTCTGCGCTCGGCGCTTATGGATGCTCGGTTATCACCGCGCTGGTGGCGCAAAACACGCGCGGTGTACAGTCGGTGTATCGCATTGAGCCGGATTTTGTCGCCGCACAGCTGGATTCGGTATTCAGCGATGTACGTATCGACACCACCAAAATTGGCATGCTCGCAGAGGCGGACATTGTTGAAGCGGTCGCGGAACGTCTCAAACGTTATCAGATAAAAAACGTGGTGCTCGATACCGTGATGCTGGCCAAAAGCGGCGATCCGCTGCTCTCCGCCTCTGCCGTCGACACCCTGCGTAAAAAGCTGCTGCCGCAGGTGGCGCTGATCACGCCAAACCTGCCTGAGGCCGCCGCGCTGCTGGATGCGCCACACGCGCAAAACGAACGTGAAATGAAAGAGCAGGGCAATGCGCTGCTGGCGATGGGGTGTCGCGCGGTGCTGATGAAAGGCGGCCATCTTGATGATGCAGAAAGCCCGGACTGGCTCTTCACCCACGATGGTGCGCAACGTTTCACCGCCCCGCGCGTACAGACCAAAAACACCCACGGCACGGGCTGTACGCTCTCGGCGGCGCTGGCGGCGCTGCGTCCCCGAAACGCGAACTGGGCGGATACGGTACAGGAGGCGAAGATCTGGCTCTCGGACGCGCTGGCAAAAGCCGATTCTCTGGAAGTGGGTCACGGTATTGGGCCGGTTCACCATTTTCATGCATGGTGGTAAGCCGTATACTGGCATAAAACCTTATGCCAGAGAAAAACAGAGATGGAACAAGCGCATACCCGGTTAATTGCTCAACTCAAGGAACGAATTGCCGCACCGGACAACACGCCGTTGTACCTGAAATTTGCCGAAACGGTTAAAAACGCGGTACGCAGCGGCGTGCTCGCGCACGGTAATATTTTGCCTGGCGAGCGCGATCTGAGCCAGCTGGCCGGTGTGTCGCGCATTACGGTGCGTAAAGCGATGCAGGCGCTGGAAGAGGCTGGCGTCGTCACCCGCGCGCGTGGATACGGGACGCAAATCAACAATATCTTTGAATATTCGCTAAAAGAGGCGCGCGGGTTTTCTCAGCAGGTGGTGCTGCGGGGCAAAACGCCCAACACGCTGTGGGTCAATAAACGCGTCGTGAAATGTCCGGAGGAGATCGCCCGCCACCTTTCCCTTGCGCCAGACAGTGATGTATTTCTGCTTAAGCGCATCCGCTATGTGGATGACGATGCGGTATCGATAGAGGAGTCCTGGGTACCAGTAGGATTAATTCCCAACCCGGACGACATTGGCGTCTCGCTTTATGATTACTTCCGCAGCCAGAATATCTTTCCGCAGCGCACCCGGTCCCGCGTCAGCGCCCGGATGCCGGACAGCGAGTTTCAGGCGCATATCAAGATGGACGATAAGATACCGGTGCTGGTGATCAAGCAAGTCGCGCTCGATCAACAGCACCGGCCAATTGAGTACAGCATCAGCTACTGCCGCAGCGACCTATACGTCTTTGTGTGCGAGGAGTAGGGCCTCGCGCGTGGGGGCGCAGTCGCCACCGCGATGGCTGACTACCCAGGCGGCTACGGCATTGCCAAGCTGCACCGCCTCTGGCAGTGACCATCCCGCGGCCAGACCGGCAAGGGTACCTCCCGCATGGCTGTCACCCGCGCCGATGGTATCGACCACGGTAGCAGGAAACGCCGGAACGTGTCCGGAAGCGTCACCGTCATACCAGACCGCCCCGTCTTTATCATGGCGTACGATCAGCGCAGCGCCAAACCTCTGCTGCCACCGTGTGCCGAGCTCTTCCACGCTTACGCCAAGCCATTCTGCGGCAAGTTCCGCCTCCTGACGATTAAGCGAGACCATCGGTTTGCAGGCCATAATCCTTGCCATCAGCGGGTCGGGAATATCCGCGATGCGCGGACCGAAATCGATAAAGAGCGTCGCATCCTGAAGACTTTCCAGCCAGGCCGTCAGCAGCTCACCGCTGGGGGACGCCAGCTGGTAGCCGGACAAAGAGATCAGGCTCCCTGCCGGCACGCTTAACCCGTCCAGCCAGCGCTGCTGCCACTGATTCTCCACGCCGCTGAACGACATAAAGGTCCGTTCACCGTCAGGCTCCACCAGCGCCAGGCACCAGCCGTTATCGCCCGTTTCCGCTTCCACGGCGCTGTGCAGATCCTGCTTCGCCATGGCGTTACGGATAATATCGGCCCACACGCCGTGGCCGACAGGAAGCGCGTTTTGCGCAGCAATGCCGAGCCGCTTCAGGGCGATGGCGATATTCAGCGCGCAGCCGCCAATATTCACTCCCTGTTGCTTCAGTTCGATATCACACCCGCGCCAGGGCAGAGCGTAGGCGTCGGCAATCACGTCGATGACCGCCGCGCCGAGCACCGTTACGGGACGCGTGGCGTGAAGGGTTTCGAGACGGCGGGCAAAAGCACTCATACGCCCTCCCTGTGCTCCCGGAAGTGCAGCAGTTTTTCACAGTAGTGGCCGAAATCGAGCCGGTTTACGGCATCAAGTTCGTTTTTGAGTGCCGGATCAATGGCCTGTACACCGTGCAGCGCGCCGCAGATGGCTGTTGCCATCGCGCCGATAGTGTCAGTATCACCACCCAGGTTGGCGCATAACACCGCGCAGCGGTTCGGATCGGTACCCGCGAGTTCGACCATCGCAATCGCCGCCGGAACGGACTCAAGGGTGCTCGTGCCTGCGCCAATAAGCTGATAGATCTGCTCGCTGGCGGTCTCGGTACCGTTGGCTTCGCGCACGGTTTTCAGGGCCAGCTCAATACGAGCGGAAAGCGATGCGCTGAAGGTGGTCGTGTTCGCCTCCTGTGCCGCACGGGCAATACCCGGCAGGGCATCGGCGATGTTCTGCCAGCGCTCGCCGTCGATAGCGCGTGAAACCGCCCAGGCGATCACCACCGCACCGGCGATAGCGAGATCCGATTTATGGGTCGGGCTGGAGGCTAACGCAACCTGTTCCACAAAGTGCGCCAGACGCGTGGCCGGCAGCAGGCATCCCAGCGGGGAGGCGCGCATCGCCGCACCGTTGGTGACGCCGTTGTTCTCCAGCTGGCTCACCGGCTTGCCGTCACGGATGGCGTTCAGGGCAATTTTGGAGGTCGGGCCGAGCACATTCTTATTGAACGCGTCAAAATCCAGCGCCCAGTCCAGAATATGCTTACCGATAACGTCAGGGTTAATTTCCCCCTCGCATTCGATAATCGCATCGGCCAGGCACAGCGCCATCGACGTATCATCCGTAAATTCGGCCTGCTTAAAGTAACAGGCGGCATTATTCTCAGCCGGGCCGGGTAAGAAACGGTCGATCCAGCCGAAGTGCGCTTTCACCCGCTTGCGCGGCCACAGCTCCGACGGCATTCCCATCGCATCCCCTAACGCCTGCCCGTAAAGAGCACCGAGAATACGGTCTTGTTTCATTTAACTTCCCCTCGTGTCAGCGCGGTATCGCCATCAACCACCTCAATTGCGGTGATCTCTTTATCCGATTCGCGGAAAAACAGCATAAACAGCACGGCAATCACCACAATCATGATTGCACCAAACGTCCACATTCCGGCCCAGTTGAAGGTCAGCCCATTCACCGGCTCTTTATATGCGAACATTTTTTCCATCATCACGCCGCCGAGACGGTAACCCAGCAGGCTACCAAAGCCCTGACAGCACAGCGTGATCAAGCCCTGCGCCGCGTTGCGCATATGCACGGGCGCTTTTTTATCCACGTAGATGTACGCGGTGACGTAATAGAAGTCATAGCTTACGCCGTGCAGCAGAATGCCGAGGAACAGCAGGGCGTAGGTGAAGTATTGCTCGGCGCCACCGTAAACAAAGAAACCGTAGCGAATGGCGGCGGTGATCAGGCCCAGCAGCAAGACCTTCTTAATACCAAAGCGTTTGGTAAAGAACGGCAGAGCGAGCATGAAGAAGATTTCAGAGAACTGGCCGAGGGTCATCCAGCCGGTGGCGTTTTTCATTCCCACTTCGGTGAGATAGCCGTTGGCAAAGATGTAGTAGAAGGCCAGCGGCATGGCGAACAGGAACGAGCAGAAGAAGAACACCAGAAAGTTTTTATCGCGCAGCAGGATCAGCGCATCCAGCCCCAGCATCACTTTGAAATCCAGCTTGCCGGTACTCTTTGGTGGCGTGTTCGGCAGGAACAGCGCGAAGACGCCGAGCAGAAGGGAGCTGGCAGCGGTCATCAGCAGCGGAATATTGGTGTCAGAGATGTCGCTATAGCCCATCATCTGCGGCAGGAAGCCGCACGCCAGGCCGGAGGCAATCCAGCCGATGGTGCCCATCACGCGGATGCGCGGGAAATCAGCCTCTACGTCATCGACGTTCGCGAAGGCGATGCTGTTGGTCAGCGCGATGGTCGGCATATAGGTCAGGGAGTAGGCCAGCAGCAGCGGGAAGAAGGTGCTGAACTGGGTTTGCTGTGCTGCGAAATACATCAGAATCGCGCCAGCGAACATCAGCACGGCCAGCACTTTCTGGGCGGCGAAGAAACGGTCCGTCAGCGAGCCGACCAGGATAGGAGAGAGGATCGCGGCAATCGCGGTACAGGCATACGACCAGCCAATTTCCCCGGCGGTAAACCCGCTCTTACTCAGCCACAGCCACAGCGGCACAAACCATGCGCCCCAGATAAACCATTCAACGAACATCATGAATGACAGTTGGACTTTCGTTTTCATTTTTTAATCCTGCATGTCAGAGGTACGCATGTAACATACCATGTGATAATACCTTTTAAATACCTTTAAGGCGATTGTTTGATCAGTGTAACAAAAATGTTGTACACGAAACGAGCCAGCAGATTGTGCTTAAAAAAGTTGCAAATGGTGGAAAATAGGTTAAGTCGGTACCAGGCTTAGTCTGCCTGCAAAAACGTGGGCTTGGATCACACGCTCCGACATCATGTCGGACTTACGGGAGCATCACTATGACTGATATTGCGCAGCTGCTTGGCAAAGACGCCGACAGCCTTTTACAGCATCGTTGTATGACCATTCCAGCCGACCAGCTTTATCTGCCTGGCCATGATTACGTAGACCGGGTCATGGTCGACAACAACCGTCCGCCTGCCGTACTGCGAAACATGCAGACGCTTTACAATACCGGCCGTCTGGGCGGGACCGGCTATCTCTCCATTCTGCCCGTTGACCAGGGCGTAGAGCACTCGGCGGGAGCGTCGTTTGCTGCTAACCCGCTCTACTTTGACCCGAAAAACATTGTCGAGCTGGCGATTGAAGCAGGGTGTAACTGTGTGGCATCGACGTATGGCGTGCTGGCCTCCGTTTCTCGCCGCTATGCTCACCGCATTCCGTTCCTCGTCAAGCTGAACCACAACGAAACCCTGAGCTACCCAACCGAATATGACCAGACGCTGTACGCCAGCGTCGAGCAGGCGTTCAACATGGGCGCGGTGGCGGTCGGGGCAACCATCTATTTCGGCTCTGAACAGTCGCGACGTCAGATTGAAGAAATCTCCGCGGCGTTCGAGCGTGCCCACGAGCTGGGCATGGTAACCGTGCTGTGGGCCTATCTGCGTAACGCGTCATTCAAGAAAGACGGCGTGGATTACCACGTATCAGCGGATCTGACCGGTCAGGCAAACCACCTGGCGGCAACCATCGGCGCGGACATCGTGAAGCAGAAAATGGCCGAGAATAACGGCGGCTATAAAGCGGTGAACTTTGGCTATACCGACGACCGCGTGTACAGCAAGCTGACCAGCGACAACCCGATCGATCTGGTGCGCTACCAGCTGGCGAACTGCTACATGGGCCGCGCCGGGCTGATTAACTCCGGCGGTGCGGCAGGCGGTGAAACCGACCTGACCGACGCGGTGCGCACGGCGGTCATTAACAAACGTGCGGGCGGTATGGGGCTGATCCTGGGCCGTAAGGCGTTTAAAAAATCCATGGCCGACGGCGTGAAGCTGATTAATGCGGTTCAGGATGTCTATCTGGACAGTAAAGTCACGATTGCCTGACGCCACCGTATCCCTCTCCCCCGTGGGCTGAGGGTTCCTCACAAAATAATGCCTGCACAAACGGCCCCCTCTCCCTTGAGGGAGAGGGTGGCTCAGTCGCCACCACCCTGGCGACCCGGGCTCCCGGCGGTAAATCGCCGCTTCGCGGTCCCTTCGGCTTATTCCTTCCGGCTTATCGGGGACGGGCGGAAGTAACATCCCTGTACAGCCCGCCCTCTCGGCGCATCCCTGCGCCTCGCCCCGGCCTACAGGAAACGCCTCAGCGATTTACAGCCGGACCGAGGCATCGCTGAAAGCCCTCAGTTATTCTGAGGCAACGTTATCGCTTTTGCTTTCAAATTACTGGGGAACCCTCAGCCCTGTGGGGAGAGGGCATTATCGCGCACGCTGTAAAAAATCAGCGCAACAGCACGCAGTCCGGCGGCAATCGGCACTGCAACGCCCCGGGCAAGACCTCAATGCGGAATCGTTCGCCGCTGAGTGGCTCTCCGTCGAGGTTAAAGGTCATGCCGTGTGGGGCTATCACTTCAAACCACGCGGATTTCCCGTCGATGATATTGGGGCTCTCCTCTGGCTGCGTCAGCGTCGTAAACAGCGCAGGCAGCAGCCCGTCACCGGTAAAAATGCGCAGCTGTAGCTGACCGTCATTAATCAGCGCTTCCGGGCAAAGCTGCTGTCCGCCGCCTGCCTGACGCCCGTTGCCGATACCAATCACCAGCGCGTCGCCCTGCCAGTGGAAGTTCTCACCGTGAATTTCACAGCTGTCGGGCTTGAGGGTGTCCATGCGCATTAGGCCATGGATGAGATACGAAACGCCGCCCAGCGCGGCCTTCAGTTTTTCCGGCGTTTCGCTGGTGATCCGCGTGCCGAAACCGCCCGTTGCCATATTGATAAAGCAGGTTCTTTCATTCACCTGCGCAATATCGACGGCGGTCGCTTTCCCGAGGATAGCCAGTTGCAGTGCTTTGCCTAAATCCTCAGGTATACCGGCGCTGGTGGCAAAATCGTTGGCGGTACCGAGCGGTAAAATCCCCATCGCCGGGCGAGCTGCGGCGTTGAGGTCAATGAGCGCACCGGCGATCTCGTTGATCGTTCCGTCGCCGCCGCCGGAAATGATGGTCTCAGCGCCTAACCTGATACCTTCATCGATATAGCGCGCCGCATCGCCTTTTTCAAAGGTCACCCGCACGTGAATGCGCGCGCCATCTTCACGCAATTCGGTAATCGCCTGGCGCAGCAGATCGTTGCCTGCACTCTTGCCGTTAAGAATTAATAAACTGTCTGGATAGGTTGCCATCCGGGTTGCTCCCTTTTTTAGCTATAGAAAGAGTGTATCCCAGAGAGGGAAAAAGCGGGTAAGAACAGGATGAAAGGCAAAAAATAAGCCCGCGTAAGGGCTTTGAAATCGACTAAAGAACCCCGTAGCGCTTACAGTGCATACTACTGCCGCTCAATTGACTATTGTGGTCAACGTTTGAGGTGTGACATTGGCCTTGCCTCGATTTTGAGCTGCTTACGCCAGACCCGATTATGTAGCGTTAGCGCAATGGAGCGGTAAAAAATCGATGAATTCATCCACATAATGTTCAGAAAGAAACATCCCAGCCCCAGCAAAGAGGTTATTTGCGGTGTGTAGTTCTCAACAGGGCCGAATAAAAGCGAAATCCCCGTCCAGATGAAATAAATGATGCTCATTATGCCTGTCAGCGTAATGACGAAAATATGCAGCTTATATCCAGGCAAAGAACCCCGTGTAGTCAGAAACATCGTGCTCATCACTACCAGACAATACACAATCGCTGCAATGAATACTCCCATCATAACCTTAAATTCGGGTAAGCCGAGCCAGCGAAACAGCAACAACCAGAGGGACACTTGCAGCATGGCGTAGCAAAAAATAGCCAGTAACGTGCTCACTGCCAAAGGAATTCCTGTCATATGGACGCCCACAGGAACGCCGAACCGATCTTTTAACTGTTCTTTTAATGTTTCAAGCTGGTTGAGATCATCGGTCGCCATTTTACTTTTAACCAAAGCACTTAATGCAAGGCTATCTTTAATGTATTTCATCATGGACGGGTCAATAACTTCCTGTAAATGAAAAAGACTGAATTAAACCAAAAATGTATTTACCCGTTTGTGCAACATTCTGTGGATTTCTGATATTTCCTGAGATGGCACTTCCAACGAAGGCAGAAGAATTTGAAATGGTATTCAGCAACTCACGCTGTAAGAGCAACTGCAACGCTTCTGACGGATAACGTTTGGGATACACGCCTGCCTTCATTGCTGCTTTTACACCTGAATTCGAGATGCCGGGATTGCGGATACGAATAATCTCCTCTGTTAATCGCGTACGGTCGGCCCGGCTCATTTTTTGTAATAAGGAGAGCAAACTCTCAGACGATGAACGGTTAAGAAGGCGATATGTTAATGCAGCGCTTTTTAAACCCGCAGCAGCCCCGGCAAGAGAAATCGCATCCAGGGCTGTGTTGGTTGCTGTATACCACTCCTGGGAGTCCATCCACGCAACGTAATCATCATGATTCATAGCGATCAACGATAGTCGGCCAAGCCCATTTGCACATTGAATTCCAGTTGCTACACCACCGGCTAAAATCACAGCGGCTATAGCACCGGAAGACCCTGCAGTGAGAGGTATAGCCATACCGGCCCCTGCCGCAAGTACAACAGTAAGAATTGCGGCTCCGCAGGAAATTGCCGTTGAACCAATTTCAGTTGCCAGGGAAGGGGAATTAATCGTCGCCGTTGTTGCCTGAACGGGGTTAACTTGTGAGGCATTTACTTTAGTTATGACTACATGACTAACCGAGCTTTCGTTTGGTGTCGCAATCCTTCTTGATGGCCGTACTAGCCACTGACGTGTACCGTCTGAGTAGATAATCCCGGCCTGGCTAAAATTTCTGCTGCAGTCCAGTTGACCTGCAAGTGCTGTGAAATTTATATCGCCGCCAGAGGCAAGACCAAGACTGCGTGCGAGTTCGTAATCTGGAAGATCCTTTGAAAATTGTCCTGTGAATGTCACTTCATCTCTCCGTCCATGTGAAACGTTGATTGTTAATAAATCAAGAGTAAAGGTCCTGTTAACACTTAAAATTAGGAATGTTCCGAATAGTGTTCATCCCTCTCAAATCCATTAAAAAATGTGATTAGGATCCTTTGTTCGTTCGATTTTCTTAGATGATACGCCTAATGCTGACACAAACCTTTCCCGGGTCAATGCAACGCCATATTTATCAGGGGGAAAAATTTCAGGAGTTAACAAAAAAAAAATAAGCCCGCGTAAGGGAGATTACGCAGGCTAAGGAGGTGGTTCCTGGTACAGCTAGCATTTATGGGTTATGTTTTTCAGCGGGGGGGATAATACCCGTATTGAACGAAGCGGTATGTGATCCGATTCTAAGAATTATCCCAGCGTGAAAAAATCCCGTTGATTGACTATTTGCCGTGTGGATTTCGGGTATTTTCACCTTCAAAATTACGCATCAGCAGCGCAAACTCCAGCTCCACCTCTTCAGGAACCGGCAGCCAGACCACATGGCCGTCGCCAGGTGCGACCTCAATCGCCTCACCTTTTTTGTTTTCCAGGTGCTCCAGTCGGAAGTTCATGTTGCCCTGCGGCGTCATCAGCTCCAGGCTGTCGCCTTTAGTGAATTTGTTTTTTACGGCGACGGCGGCCAGCGGGCCTTTACGCTCGCCGGTGAAGTCGCCTACAAACTGCTGGCGTTCGGAAATCGAATAGCCATGCTCGTAGTTCTGGTAGTCGTCGTGAGTGTGACGACGCAGGAAACCTTCGGTATAGCCGCGATGCGCCAGACCTTCCAGCGTTTCCAGCAGGCTGGTGTCGAACGGTTTACCGGCAGCGGCATCGTCGATGGCTTTGCGATATACCTGTGCGGTACGGGCGCAGTAGTAGTAAGACTTGGTGCGGCCTTCAATTTTCAGGGAGTGTACGCCCATCTTGGTTAAACGCTCGACGTGCGCGATGGCGCGCAGATCTTTAGAGTTCATGATGTAGGTGCCGTGCTCGTCTTCGAAGGCGGTCATGTACTCACCCGGACGTTTGGCTTCTTCGATCATAAACACGCTGTCGGTAGGCGCGCCGATACCCAGCGTTGGCTCAACGTTGGTGACCGGGATCGGCTCGTGTTTATGCACGATGTTACCGATGTCATCCTCTTTGCCTTCCTGAACGTTATATTCCCAGCGGCAGGCGTTGGTGCAGGTGCCCTGGTTCGGGTCACGCTTGTTGATGTAGCCAGAGAGCAGGCAGCGGCCGGAGTAGGCCATGCACAGCGCGCCGTGAACGAAGATTTCGATCTCCATATCCGGCACCTGGGTGCGGATCTCTTCGATCTCTTCGAGGGACAGCTCGCGGGACAGAATGACGCGGGTCAGCCCCATCTGTTTCCAGAATTTCACCGTTGCCCAGTTGACGGCGTTAGCCTGCACTGAGAGGTGAATGTCCATCTCCGGGAAATTCTCCCGAACCAGCATGATTAAACCCGGGTCCGACATGATCAGCGCGTCCGGCCCCATCTCCACGACCGGCTTCAGGTCGCGAATGAACGTTTTCAGCTTGGCGTTGTGCGGCGCGATGTTCACCACCACGTAGAATTTTTTGCCCAGGGCATGCGCTTCGTTGATGCCGAGCTGAAGATTCTCGTGGTTGAATTCGTTGTTACGCACGCGCAGCGAGTAGCGCGGCTGGCCCGCGTAAACGGCGTCGGCACCATAGGCGAAAGCGTAACGCATATTTTGCAGCGTTCCCGCCGGGGAAAGAAGTTCCGGTTTAAACATGTTTGTTCTCGTTCTGATGACAGGTCAGATCCGCATGCACCTGGTGCAGCGGTAAGGGGAGATCCCCCACTTTAAGGGCGGGCATTGTAGCGCTGCGGGGCGGGGAGGTAAAGCGCCTCACCCCTTTCAGATGACATAATACTTCGTATCTTTAAACCATTAGCGATATGACATACAAACACAAATATATTAAAGCCAGTAGAATAATACCGGCGATAAGAATGAAACCAATGGCATTCATCGTAGCCGTTCCAGAATACTTGACTGTCCAGATGGCAACCGTTCGGATGTTATGCAGTATTTTTGTGATCATATAGCTGATGAAAACAATAAGCAGCGTCAATTGCGTAAACATGGAAAGGTAAAACATGATCGCCTGCGGAATGAAGTAGTTAGATATTGCCCCTTTTGAGGTAAAGATAATCATGGTTTCGTTATCGATGAAATCCAGTGAAGAACGTATCACTTCCAGCGGGTTCCATGTCATTACAGGTCTGTCTTCAAAATACAGGCCTTGCTGGATATAGAGGTCCTCAATCGAAGCATTTTTAAGATGGGTGATGATAAGTGTAAATGAGAGCATAACACCCAGAACAATTGAAGAAAAATAAACGATCGATTTTACAGACGAAAACCCTTTCGATAGACCTGCGTTAATGTAAGCTCTGATAAGATAAATTGACATCACATCAAGCAGTAAAGAGTACCAAAAGCCAAAATGAATAAAGTCATGTAAAGCAACTTCAATGGTCAATGGCAGATGTTGAGGAATGATGTGCTCAGGATTTCTAAAAGTCAGCACCCAGAGATACCAAACTACAAATAAGATACTGGAATATAAAACCAATAAAAACGGGATGGTAATTAATTGCCTTTTTGAGAATGCATGATTACCGAATGCCAGGAAAAAAGCGCTTACCCATTGCTCGGAAAACTTGGTTATTCTGTTTTTTTTAGGTATGAGGAGTTCTATTTTTTGTATTGCTTTTGTTTTCATTTTTTTATTATAAGCAAATAACCCCAGAAAAAGGCTGGCAACGCTTATAGCTGTGGTGATGATAATGAATAAATTACCAATAAAATTTTGCATTTCTTGAAGCCGTAATATAGTGATTTATTTCGTTTTTAACATCAAACATTACAGTTTGCAATTGTCAAATCAGGTAGGCGTGTTGTTAGAAAGTGAATGTTATGAAGAACGATGATTACCTGGGCAGGTAATCATCGTTAAAGCAAATATTAAGCAATCCTGCACGCATCCGCTTCCCAGCGATACCCCACGCCGTACACCGCGCGAATAAACGACTGGTCGGCGTCCAGCGCCTCCAGCTTGCGGCGCAGGTTTTTGATGTGGCTGTCGATGGTGCGGTCGGTCACCACGCGGTAATCGTCATACAGATGGTTGAGCAGCTGCTCGCGGGAAAACACTTTGCCCGGCTCGTGGGAGAGCGTTTTCAACAGGCGAAACTCTGCGGGGGTGAGATCCAAAAGTTTGCTGCGCCAGCTCGCCTGGAAACGGCTTTCGTCGACGATCAGCGGGCTTTGCGCATCCAGCACCTGCAATTCACGCTGCGGCTTACAGCGGCGGAGGATGGTTTTCACGCGAGCGACCACCTCCCGCGGGCTGTAAGGCTTGCAGATGTAATCGTCAGCGCCGATTTCGAGCCCCAGCAGACGATCGATCTCTTCGATTTTGGCCGTCACCATCACGATGGGCACATCGGAGAAACGACGAATTTCGCGGCACAGGGTTAGGCCGTCGGTACCCGGCAGCATCAGATCCAGCAGGATCAGATCCGGCGGCGTCTGGCGCACGTAGGGCAGCACCTGGTCGCCGTGGCTGATAAGCGTTGGCGCGTAACTCGCAGCGCGCAAATAGTCGATCAGCAGTTGCCCAAGTTTAGGCTCGTCTTCCACGATCAAAATACGCGGTGTGTTGTCGTCAATCGGTAACTCGGTCATGCTTCCCTCGATAAATCCCGTTCCAGAGGTAACTCTACTGTAATGCTAACCCCGCCAAAAGGCGAATGGGCGGCGCGGATGGTGCCGCCATGGGCCTCCACAATGTTAACGCAAATGGCCAGCCCAAGGCCGGAACCGCCGCTGGCGCGGTTGCGTGAACCTTCGGTGCGATAGAAGCGCTCGAACAGTTTTTCCAGCTGCGCATCCTTCACGCCAGGGGCGGAGTCCGCAAAGGTCAGGGCAAAGCGCCCGTTTTCCTGCCTGCCGGAGATATGCAGCGCGCCGCCGCCGTCGGTGTAGCGGAGGCTGTTCTCCAGCAGATTATTGAACAGCTGCATCAGGCGATCTCTGTCGCCGAACACCACCGCACTGTCCGGCAGCGAAAGGTTGATTTTCAGGTCACGGCTGGCGAAGCGCTCGCGGAATGCGCCGGTCACGACTTCAAGGATATTGATCACATCGATCGGTGCTTTCTGGTAAGCCAGGGCGCCTTCGTCGGACATGGAAAGCTGATGCAGATCGTCCACCAGTTTGGTCAGCGTACCGACTTCCGCCTGAAGCGAGGCCACCGACTCGGGGGTGAACTGCCGCACGCCGTCCTGAATCGCCTCCAGCTCGCCGCGCAGCACCGCCAGCGGGGTGCGCAGCTCGTGCGAAATGTCGGCCATAAAATCGCGGCGCATCTGCTGGTTTTTTTCCAGCGTGCTGGCGAGCTGGTTGAAGTCCTGCGCCAGCTTGCCCAGTTCATCCTGGCTGCGGGTGTCCACGCGGGTCGAGAAATCACCCGCCGCCAGCTTGTGCGTGCCTTCCACCAGGCGCTTAACCGGCGCCAGCAGGCCGCGCGCCAGCGGGAAGGTGGCGAGCGCCGCAAGCAGGGTAGAAAGCGCGACAATCAACCAGCTGGTCTGACGCTGCTGGCGGTCAAAGTTGATGTCGGTGTTGCGCGTCAGCCGCTCGACCGGGGAGGCGATAACCCAGCCCACCGTGGCGCCGTTCGAGGTAATGGCGCGCTTTGTGCCGTCCGGCGGTACCGGAGAGCGTGGGCCAACGAGCACGCGCATCTCCTGATCAATTACCCAGAACTGGGTGCGCCAGCCGTGCGGTGGCATGCCCGGTCCCGGACGGTCGTCGTCATTATCGTGCTCCAGCGAGCGCAGAATTTGAAATATAAAGCGATCGTTGTTGCGCAGAAAACGCCAGTTACCGTGCAGGCTATACTGTTCCCCCAGCGCGTCGCTTAAGCCCTGTAAACGCTGTTCGTTACCGTGCTTGATGTAGTCAATAAAGCCGCGCTCAAAGCTGACCCGCACCGCCCAGTGCATAGTAATCAGCAGGACGATACAGGTGGCGAAAATCGCCACAAAAAGCTTACCGGTGATCCCCGGACGCCAGAATTTCATGGTGCACTCCTTTTGCCGCGTCGGATCACGACGTTTTTGGTCGTGTCATTCGGCACTCTGGCAAAGATAAAAGCGGGCAGAGCGATAATTACCGCCATGCTGAGGTAAGTGTATAAAAAGACCTGATGCGCGACGGGGGTGTCGGCGCTGAGATGGTGCTGACCGTACATGCCGAGCAGCAATCCGGCAACCGTGACCCCCACGCTCATGGAGAGCTGCATGATCATCGACAGCAGACTGTTACCACTGCTTGCCAGCTCGTCCGGCAGATCTTTCAGCGTCAGGGTGTTCATCGACGAGAAGCGCATGGAGTTGATGATCCCCTGGCAGAACAGCACCAGCGGCAGGATGTAGTACCAGCCCAGCAGCGCCACGGCCATAAACAGCAGGCAGACCAACGCCAGCCCGATCGTGGCGGCCACCAGCACGCGGCGATAGCCAAAGCGGTTCACCACCTGCACCACAATACGCTTCATCCCCATGCTGCCAAGTACCATCGGGATCATCATCAGCCCGGCATGGAACGGCGAGAAGCCCATCCCAATCTGTAAAAATACCGGCGTCATAAACGGCAACATGCCGCTGCCGATGCGTCCGGCAAAGCTGCCGAACAGACCAAGACGGTAGGTGGGATTCTTGAACAGATTTAGGCTGAACAGCGCGTTAGCGTTACCTCTGGCATGCCACAGATACCAGAGAATGGCGGTGACACCCAGCGCTACCAGCAGGGCGAGCGACAGGGAGGAGATCCCCAGCCCTTTTTGCCCGTCGAGCGCGAGGGTAAGCGTCGCCATGCCAGCTGCCAGCAGGATGAAGCCAAAGAAATCAAAGCGCCGGGTCTGCATTTTATAGTTCGGCATCAGCGTCAGGGTGGCAATCGCGCCGATAATACCGACCGGCAGGTTGATCAGGAAGATCCAGTGCCAGGAGGCATACTCCACCAGAATCCCGCCCAGCGCCGGGCCAAGCAACGGGCCGACCTGACCGGGCAGGGTGACGAAGGTCATCGCCGCCATATACTGCGCGCGCGGAACAATTTTCATCACCGTTAACCGCCCGACGGGTACCATCATCGCGCCGCCGACGCCCTGTAGCACGCGCGCCATCACCAGCTGGTCGAGGGTATTGGCCTGGGCGCAAAACAGCGACCCGGTGGTAAACAGCACAATGGCGGTGAAGAAGATGTTTCGCACGCCGACTTTATCCGCCAGCCAGCCGCTGGCAGGCAGCATCACGGCGACCGTCAGCACGTAGGCGACAATCACCATATGCATGTGCAGCGGGCTCTCCCCCAGGCTTTTCGCCATCGAGGGGAGGGCGGTGTTCACGATAGTCGTGTCCAGCGACTGCATAAAGAAGCCGAACGCGACGATCCACAATTGCCAGCGAACGTTACTGGGTAGGTCGGTCATTTACTCGGTCACCGTGGTTCTCTTTTTACGCGAAAAACGCAGCCGCAGGCGGTCAAAGAACAGATAGACTACCGGCGTCGTGTAGAGCGTCAGCAGCTGGCTCATCACCAGGCCGCCAACGATCGTGATCCCCAGCGGCTGGCGTAGTTCAGAGCCGTCACCGCCGGATATGACCAGCGGCAGCGCGCCGAACAGCGCGGCCAGCGTGGTCATCATGATCGGGCGAAAACGCAGCAGACAGGCCTGGAATATCGCCTCGTCCGGCGTCAGGTTGCCGTTGCGCTGGGCGTCCAGGGCAAAGTCGACCATCATTATCGCGTTTTTCTTCACGATGCCAATCAATAGCATGATCCCGATAAGCGCGATAAGACTGAATGGGGCACCGAACAGCTCCAGCGCCAGCAGCGCCCCCACGCCCGCAGAGGGAAGCGTGGAGAGAATGGTCAACGGGTGCACGTAGCTTTCGTACAGCACGCCCAGCACGATATAAACCGTGGCAATGGCCGCCAGAATCAAAATAACCTGCGAGTTCATGGTGTCCTGGAACACCTGCGCCGTACCGGCAAAGCTGCCGCGCACCGAGGAGGGCACCCCGAGCTGGGTCATGGCGCGATTAATGGCATCGCTGGCCTCAGACAGCGACGAGCCGGTTGGCAGGTTAAACGAGACGGTCGAGGCGGCGGAAAGCCCCTGGTGGTTCACCGACAGCGGGGCGTTCGACGGCTGCCAGCTGGCGAAGTACGACAGCGGAATCGCCTTACCGTCATCATTGATCACAAACATCTTGTCCAGCGCGCTGATGTCCTGGGTGTAGCGCGGATCCACCTCCATCACCACCTTGTACTGGTTCATCGGCTGATAGATGGTAGAGACTTCACGCTGCCCGAAGGCGTTGTTCAGCAGGCTGTTGGCCGCCTCCACGTTAATGCCCAGGCGGGCCATGGTTTCACGATCGTAGGTGAGCGCCATCTCCGCACCGTTGTTTTGGCTGTCAGAGTTCACGTCCGCCAGCTGCGGCAGCGCGGCCAGCGCTTTACGGATCTTCGGCTCCCACTCGCGCAGGGCGGCTAAGTCATCCGAGAGCAGGGTGTACTGATAGCTGGCGTTAGCCTGTCGTCCGCCGACGCGGATATCCTGAACGGCCATCAAAAACAGATTTGCCCCCGGCTCTTTGGCAAGCTTCAGCCGCAGGCGGTCAATGATCTGCTGCGCCGTTTCGTGACGTTCACCGCGCGGCTTAAGGGTAATAAACATCATCCCGCTGTTAACGCGCGAGCCGCCGGTAAAGCCGGTGACGTTATCCACGGCCGGATCTTCCCGGATGATTTTCATAAAGTCTTGCAGTTTGCCGCGCATCGCCTGGAACGAAATGCTCTGGTCCGCCTGAATGCCCCCCATCAGCACCCCGGTATCCTGCTCCGGGAAGAAGGTTTTCGGGATGGTGATATACATCCAGACGTTGAGGACGATGGTGCCGATCAGCACCAGCCCGACAATACGCGTGTGGTTCAGCACCCATTTCAGCGATTTGCCGTAGCCGGACTGCATCGCCATCAGGACGCGGCCAAAGCCTTTCCTGCGCGGCTGCGAGTGCGGTTGGCTGCGCTTTAGCATCCAGCCGCACATCATCGGCGTCAGCGTCAGCGAAATCACCAGTGAGATACCAATGGCGACGGAGAGCGTGACGGCAAATTCGCGCAGCAGTCGCCCCGGCAGGCCGCCCATCAGCAGCAGCGGCAGGAACACCGCCACCAGCGACAGGCTCATGGACAGGACCGTGAAGCCCACTTCGCGCGTCCCCTGAAGCGCCGCCTGGAGCGGCTTCATGCCCGCTTCCAGATGGCGCGAGATATTCTCCAGCACCACGATGGCGTCATCCACCACAAACCCGGTGGCAATCGTCAGCGCCATCAGCGACAGGTTGTTAAGGCTAAAGCCGCACAGGTACATGGCGGCAAAGGTGCCTATCAGCGATACCGGCACCGCCACCGCCGGGATCAGCGTCGCGCGCCCCGAGCGCAGGAACAGGAACACCACCAGGATCACCAGCGCGACGGAGATGATCAGCGTTTGCTCTACCTCCTCAAGCGAGGCGCGGATGGTGGGGGAGCGGTCCTGCGCAATCTGGAGATCGATGGCCGCCGGAATCGTTTCCTGAAGCTCCGGCAGGCGCGCGCGGATGCTGTTCACCGTCTGAATGATGTTGGCTTCCGGCAGCTTGCGGATCATCAGCAAAATCGCCGGTTTGGCGTTGGTCATCCCGGCGTTACGCACGTCCTGCACCGAATCGGTGACGCTGGCGACGTCGCTCAGGCGCACCGCCGCGCCGTTGTTGTAGTGAATAATCAACGGCTGATACTCGGCGGCGGTTTTCAGCTCGTCGTTAGTCTGGATCTGCCAGCGGTGGCTGTTGTCCTCAATCGCGCCCTGCGGCTTACGCACGTTGGCGTTGCTGATGGCGGAACGCACGTCGTCCAGCGACACGCCCTGGTTAAACAGCGCCTGCGGATTCAGCCCCACGCGCACGGCGGGCAGGGAGCTGCCGCCGACGTCCACGTCGCCCACGCCGTCAATCTGGGCGATGGTTTGCGCCAGCTGGGTGGAGGCAAAATCGTACAGCTCGCCCTGGGAGTAGGTCTCTGACGTAAGCGTCAGGATCATGATCGGCGCGTCGGAGGGGTTGGCCTTGCGATAGGTTGGACGGCTCGGCATGCCGCTCGGCAGCAGGCTTTGGGCGGCGTTAATCGCGGCCTGCACGTCACGCGCCGCGCCGTTGATGTCCCGGTCGAAATTGAATTCCAGAATGATGCGCGTGCTGCCCAGCGAACTGCTGGAGGTCATCTCGTTAACCCCGGCAATTCGACCAAGCGAGCGCTCAAGCGGCGTCGCCACCGATGAGGCCATGGTTTCCGGCGAGGCACCCGGCAGCGAGGCGCTGACCATGATCACCGGGAAATCGACCTGCGGCAGCGGGGCCACCGGCAGCAGCCGGAAGCCCAGCACGCCGCACAGGGTGATAGCGACGGAGAGTAAAATCGTCGCCACCGGACGGTAAATGAAGAGGGCGAAAAACTTCACTTACGCCTCCTCTTCACGTTTCGGGAAGCGGCTTTTCGTCCACAGGGCCAGACGGTCAAACAGCAGGTAGATAACCGGCGTGGTAAACAGCGTCAGCACCTGGCTTACGAGCAGGCCGCCGACCATCCCGATGCCCAGCGGACGGCGCAGTTCGGCCCCCACGCCGGTGCTCAGCATCAGCGGCAGCGCGCCCAGCAGGGCGGCGAGGGTGGTCATCAGGATCGGGCGAAAACGCAGCAGACAGGCCTGGTAAATGGCCTCGCGCGGCGCCATACCCTGCTCGCGCTCGGCGGCCAGCGCAAAGTCGATCATCATGATGGCGTTTTTCTTCACGATGCCGATAAGCAGAATGATGCCGATGATCGCAATCACGTCCAGTTCGCTCCCCGCCAGCATCAGCGCCAGCAGTGCCCCCACGCCCGCCGTCGGCAGGGTGGAGAGAATGGTGATCGGGTGGATAAAGCTTTCATACAGCACGCCAAGCACGATATACATCGCCACCACCGCCGCGACAATCAGCCAGACGGTGCTGCCCAGCGCGGCCTGGAACGCCAGAGTACTGCCCTGGAACTGGGTCTGAATATCGGACGGGAAGCTGAGTTCTTTCTCCGCACCCAGAATGGCCTCCACCGCTTCGCCCAGGGAATAACCGTCCGGCACGTTGAACGAAATGGTGGTGGATGGGAACTGATCGAGATGGTTAATCGACAGCGGGGTGTGACGCTCTTCCACGCTGGCAATGGCGCTGAGCGGCACAATCCCGCCGTCTTTGCTGGTCAGGCGTATCGAGTCCAGCGCGGCAAGCCCGGGCGTGTTCTCGGTGTTATGTTCCAGCACCACGCGATACTGGTTCGCCTGGGTGTAAATGGTGGAGATAAGGCGCTGGCCAAAGGCGTTATACAGCGCGTTATCCACGTCGGACATGGTAATGCCCAGACGGCTGGCGGTGTCGCGGTTGACGTTCACGTACGCCGCCAGCCCTTTATCCTGCCAGTCGCTGCTGACGTCAGAAATCTGCGGCAGTGCTTTCAGCTTGTCCACCAGCTGCGGCACCCAGGTGCTGAGTGCATCAAGCGAGGTGGCCTGGAGCGTAAACTGGTACTGCGTGCGGCTCACCTGCGTATCAATGGTTAAATCCTGGATCGGTTGCAGATACAGCTCAATGCCCGGTACGCGCGCCACAGCGCTTTGCAGACGCTCAATAACCGCGTTGACGCGATCGTCACGGTCATCGAGCGGTTTAAGGTTAATTTGCAGGCGCGCGCTGTTAAGCGACGGGTTGGTGCCGTCCACGCCCACGTAGGCAGTCAGGCTTTCCACCGCCGGATCTTTCATGATGATCTCAGACACCTGCTGCTGGCGCTGCGCCATGTTGGCGAAGGAGACCGTCTGTGGCGCCTGAAGCGTGCCCTGAATAATGCCGTTGTCCTGAATCGGGAAGAAGCCTTTCGGAATGAAAATCCACAGCATGACGCTGAGCGCCAGCGTGCCGAGGGCCACGCCGAGCGTCGCCCAGGGATGGTTCAGGACTTTCGCCAGCACGCGGCCGTAGGCGGCAATAATGCGCTCGAACATCCGCTCGGAGGCGAGGGAGAAGCGGTTTTGCTTGCGCAAAGATTCGTGGCTCAGCATGCGGGCGCACATCATCGGCGTCAGCGTCAGCGACACCACGGCAGAGATCAGAATGGCGACCGCCAGCGTCACGGCAAACTCGCGGAACAGCCGCCCGACGATATCGCCCATAAACAGCAGCGGGATCAGCACCGCAATCAGCGAGAAGGTGAGCGAAATAATGGTAAAGCCGATCTCCCCCGCGCCCTTCAGCGCGGCGGCTAACGGCTTTTCACCTTTCTCGATATAGCGCGAGATGTTTTCGATTACCACGATGGCGTCGTCCACCACAAACCCGGTGGCGATGGTGAGCGCCATCAGCGTCAGGTTGTTAATCGAGAAGTCGAGAAATACCATTACCGCGAACGTCCCGACCAGCGAGAGCGGCACGGCAACGGCGGGAATGATGGTTGCCGGAACGTTGCGCAGGAACAGGTAGATGATCATCACCACCAGCGCAATCGCCAGCATCAGCTCGAACTGGGTGTCAGTCACTGACGCGCGAATATTCGTGGTGCGGTCAGAGAGCACTTTCACGCTGACCGATTTTGGCAGGCTTTCCACCAGCTGCGGCAGCATGGTGCGAATGCTGTCGGCGGTATCAATAATGTTCGCGCCCGGCTGGCGCTGAACGTTCATGACAATCGCCTGCTGCTTATTAGCCCACGCCCCGAGCCAGCTGTTTTCCGCGCCTTGTTCGACGGTTGCCACGTCGCCCAGGCGGATCGGTGCGCCGTTCTGGTAGGCAATAATCAGCTGACGGTATTCATCGGCGGACTGCATCTGGTCGTTGGCGGAGAGCGTGACCGCGCGGGTCGGGCCGTCCAGCGAGCCCTTCGCTGAGTTAACGTTGGCGCTGCTGATGGCGGTGCGAATGGTTTCGCTGGTTAACCCCAGCGCGGCAATGGCCTGGGCATTGAGCTTAACGCGCACCGCGGGGCGTTGTCCCCCTGCGAGCGTCACCAGCCCGACGCCTGTCACCTGCGAAATCTTCTGCGCCACGCGGGTTTCGACCATGTCTTCCACCTGTGTCATCGGCATGGCGGAGGAGGTGACGGCAAGCGTCATGATCGGCGGGTCTGCCGGGTTCACTTTGCTGTAAACCGGCGGGTTCGGCAGGTCAGACGGCAGCAGGTTGGTGGCGGCGTTAATGGCGGCCTGCACCTCCTGTTCCGCGACGTCCAGCGACAGCGCGAGCTGGAACTGAAGCGTGACGACCGAGGCACCGCCCGAGCTCTGGGAGGACATCTGCTTCAGGCCAGACATCTGGCCAAACTGACGCTCCAGCGGGGCGGTGATGGCGGACGTCACCACATCCGGACTGGCGCCCGGATAGAGGGTGACAACCTGAATAGTCGGGTAGTCCACTTCCGGCAGCGCCGACACGGGCAGAAAACGGTAGCCAATGATCCCGGCCAGCAGGATCGCCACCATCAACAGGGTCGTCGCAACCGGTCGTAAAATAAACAGGCGTGATGGCCCACCTGTAGAGCTCGGCGGCATCACCTGCATCAGGCTTTTGCTCCTGTATTCTGCGCTTCCACCACCTCGACCTGCGCCCCTTCGGTCAGCCGGTCAATACCGTCGGTTACGACGCGGTCGCCTGCGGACAGCCCGGCGCTGATCACCACCGTCTGACTGTCCTGGATCCCGGTTTTCACCAGGTGTTTGCTGACCTTGTTTTCGCTGTTCAGCACCCAGACAAAGTTGCCTTCACTGCCCATTTGCAGGGCCGCCGTCGGGATCACCACGGCGTTTTCTTCGGTCGCGACCAGCATTCGCGCATTGACGAACTGATTCGGGAACAGGGCATCGTCCTGATTGTTGAAGCGTGCTTTTAGCTTGATGGTGCCGGTGGTGGTGTCGATCTGGTTATCCAGGCTCAACAGCGAACCTTCGCTCAGCTTCTGCTTGTTGGTGCGATCCCAGGCTTCAACTACCAGCGATTTTCCGGCCTTCTGCGCCTGTATCACCGTCGCAATGTCGCTTTCCGGCAGGGTAAAGACGAGATCGATAGGGTGCGTCTGGGTGATCACCACGATGCCCGTGGTATCGCCGCTGGAGATTTGGTTCCCGATATCAACCTGTTTCAGGCCCACGCGGCCGTCAATCGGCGCGGTGATCCGGCTCCAGTCGAGCTGGAGCTGGGCGCTGGCGACCGCGGCTTCGTCGGCCTTGATGGTGCCCTGAGATTCACTGACCAGAGATTGCTGGGTATCCAGCTCCTGGCGCGACACGAGGTTGGTTTTTACCAACTGCTGATAGCGGGCTAAATCGCGGCGGGCATTGGCGAGGGTGGCTTTGTCTTTCGCGAGTTGCCCCTGCGCCTGCGCCAGGGCCACCTTAAACTGGCTTGGATCGATTTCCGCCAGCAGATCGCCCGCTTTCACCTGTTGACCTTCCTGGAAGTGGATGGCCATCAGCTGACCGTCCACGCGGCTACGTACCGTCACGGTGTTGGCGGCAGTGATGGTTCCCAGCCCGGAGAGATAACGAGGCACCGCTTTATTCACCGCCGTTGCCGCCTGCACCGGTGCCAGCGCACCGCCGCGCATACCGTGGCGCCCGCCGCCCGTTGGGCGTTGTGAGGGGCTACTGGCGCCAGCAGGTGCCGTGGAGTTCGCGGACTGGCTGTGCCAGTACCAGGCGGCGGCCAGGACCACCACAATCAGACCAGCGGCGATTGCCCAGCGGGATTTGTTACTGCCTTTCATCGTTATACGTTCTCATCCTGAAACTCTTTCGGGGAATGATACTAGTTTAGTCAGGTAACACAGTGGAAAAATGGAGGAAATATGGAAGACTGTCAGGAATGGTCTGAGTGTGGTGCCGCGGTTTCGCCTTCGCCGGGTGGCGCTGCGCTTACCCGGCCTACGGTTGAAGGATCTTGTTAGCCGGGTAAGGCGAAGCCGCCACCCGGCACAACTCCATTAGCTAAACACCACCTGCGCCCAGCGCGCCAGCCCTGCCGTAACGGAGCCAAAGTCATCGCCGCCGGCAATCGGGATCCCCGGCAGCTGTTCCGCCAGCGCTTTCTTGATCAGCGGCGAACGGGCGCTACCGCCGGTCAGGTAAATCACGTCCGGCTTCACTTTGCCATTCTCAAGCGCCAGCTGCACCTGCTCCAGAATACGCTGAAGCGGCTGAGTCAGCGCCATTTCCAGTCCTTCCTGGGTGATAGCCGTAGCCAGATCGTCACTGATAAACGGCAGCGAAACCGCATGCTCAGGACGATCGGAAAGGGCGATTTTGCTCTCTTCGGCGGTGCGCACCACGCGGTAGCTCAGGCGCTGACGCCACACCTTATACAGCAGCGCGACCTTCTCTGCATCCTGTGCATCACGCACCAGATCGTTGAGGAAACGGCCATTCGCGGTGCTGTAAAAATCACTCTGGGCAGGGACGTCGTTGATGGCAATCGCGTTCCACCACGGCAGGATCGGCAGGGCGATGCCTTTCTCGGTTTGACCGCCCATGCCGAGCAGCGGCATCAGGCTCTTGAATGCCAGGGCAATATCCAGATCGTTACCGCCCACTCGGCAGCCGCTGTGCCCCAGCAGACTATTTTCACGATCGCGACGGTGATGCCACTTCGGACCCATCAGCAGTAATGAGCAGTCCGTCGTTCCGCCGCCGATGTCCACTACCAGCACCCGTTGTTCTTCCGTCAGCGTGGCTTCAAAATCCAGTCCCGCTGCAACCGGCTCATACTGGAATACCACGTCACGGAAGCCAGCCCGGTGCGCTGCACGCTCAAGGATCCCCTGCGCCTGCTGGTTGGCGTCGTCGCCGCCCAGCCCCTGGAAGTTGATCGGACGGCCAATTACCGCCTGGGTGATGGCATCCGGCACCTGGGACTGCGCCTGATTGCGGATGTGCAGCATCATCGCGCAGACCAGATCTTCAAACATCGCCACTTGCTGTGGCTTCAGGCCGCTGGCGCCGAGGAAGGATTTCGGCGATTTAACGAAGTAGACCTCTTCCGGATCTTCAATGTACTGCCCGAGGGAAGAGAGGCCGAACTGCACGCTGGAAGGGGTAACGTCGATATCTTCCTCGCGGTTAAAGCTGACCGCACGGCGCAGCAGCGCCTGGGTTTCCGCTGCGGTAGCAGGAACCTGATGATGGCGGAACAGCCACTCGCTCACCGCTTCACGCGTCGGCGCACAGAGCATTGACGGCAACAGCGTACTGCCGTTTTCCATTTTCAGGAGCTGCGGTTGTCCGTTTTGCATTATCGCAACCGAGCAGTTTGCGGTGCCGTAGTCGAATCCAATAAACACAATAAATCCCCATGCCGGTGAGAAGGGGCGAGACTTTAGCGAAATGTCTGCCAGGCGACAACAGGAATATGAAAGCAAGGCGCAACGCGATCTTTCGGTTTATGCTGAGGTAAATACAAAAGGAGAGACAATGTACACCCTGAACTGGCAACCGCCTTACGACTGGTCGTGGATGTTTGGCTTTCTTGCCGCGCGTGCGGTCACGGGGGTTGAGACCGTTACGAAGGATTACTACGAGCGCAGTTTTGGCTATGCCGGGCACCAGGGCGTTTTCCGGGTTACGCCAGACAGCGCAACCCATACGCTGGCGGTGTCGCTCAGCCCTGGCCTGATCCCGGTGGCGGATATCTGCCTGGACCGCATTGCCCGCCTTTTTGACCTCGATTGCGACCCGCAGCACATTGCACAGACCCTCGGCGATCTCGGCGCGGCGCGGCCGGGGTTACGTTTGCCCGGCGCAATGGATGCTTACGAGCAGGGCGTGCGCGCCATTCTCGGACAACTGGTAAGCGTGGCGATGGCGGCTAAACTGGCGTCACGGGTGGTGGCGCTGTGCGGTGAACCCATCCAGGACGCGCCGGGCTACCTCTGCTTTCCTCCGCCAGAGGTACTGGCCGCGGTGGATCCGCTGGCGTTGAAAGCCCTCGGGATGCCGCTCAAGCGTGCGGAGTCGTTGATTCATCTGGCGCAGTCGGTGGTGGACGGTGAATTCCCGCTGTTCCCGCCCGCGAACGTTGAGGACGGGATGAAGGCGCTACAGCAGCGCCCCGGCATCGGGCGCTGGACCGCGAATTATCTGGCCCTGCGCGGCTGGCAGGCGAAGGATGTTTTCCTGCCGGATGATTATCTGATTAAACAGCGCTTTGCCGGTATGACGCCCGCGCAGATCCGTCGCTACGCCGAGCGCTGGCAGCCGTGGCGCTCGTATGCGCTGTTACATATTTGGTACACCGACGGCTGGTCGCCGTCAGTTGATGGCGAAATAGCTGGTATTCAGCAGTAGATCGAGCGGCTGCGCTTCCCCAATGGTGTCGCCGTAGATAAAGTCAACGCCGATGCCCGACAGCGTATTCATCATGATCGACTGATGGCATGGCCCGGCAATGGTTTTTATGCCCAGACGCTGGGCATGGCCCTGAATGATGGTCACCATCATCTCGTCCATCAGATTGCCGTGGACGTTGGTCACCACGTCTGCATCCAGCAGCAGATAATCAGCGGTGTTGGCGCTGAGCTGGCTGAAGACGTTCATATCGCGTCCAACCCGCGTCAGCACCACGCGACAGCCAGCCTGACGAAGCTTTTGCAGACCCTGCTGCACGTTTTCATCCGTATTGCTCAGCACATCAGCGGCGATCGCCAGATGCAGCAGCCGCGCCGGCAGCGGACCTTTGGTAATGAGGTCGAGCAGCTCATCCACCAGCGTGACGCTGGCTAAACCCGCTTCTGAGAGCGGCAGCGCGACGCCCATTCCTTTGGCCGCCACCTGTGCGGCATAGGTACGGAAAAATTCGCTGAAGATACGTCGGTCCAGGGCGTGCAGCAGCTCCGGCTCCGCCAGCCCGGCGCGGAAGGCATGCTCTTCCAGCACTTCCCCCTGGCTGGTCCACAGCCGCAAGGAAATCAGCCAGAAGCTACTGCTCTCGGGAATGCGCGGCGAGGCGACGCTGCGGGCGATCATCAGCAGATGGTTATCTTTAATCATGTGCCACTGCTCATCCAGCGACATCATGCTGCGCGTGCTGTGGATCCTCTCCTGCTGGGGTTCGTAGACGGTGACCACGCCGCGCCCGCTGTTTTTCGAGGCGTAGCAGGCGATATCGGCCTGAGACATCACTTCCGCAGCCTGATAATTGGTGTCGTCAATCAGCGTAATCCCCGCACTGGCACCAATGCGGTGCAGGCGTCCTTCCCAGGAAAAATGATAGTTGTTGATGGCGTCGATCAACCGGCCCGCAATGTAGCGTGCGCTTTCGACGTTGCAGTCCGGCAGCAGCAGGCCAAACTCGTCGCCGCCCAGACGCGCCAGCACGTCGCTGGAGCGCAGCATGGTCAGCATCAGCGAAGAGAGTTCGCGCAGGAGCGCGTCGCCCGCCGCGTGACCTGCGGTATCGTTCACCGCCTTAAAACGGTCAAGATCGATAAAGACCAGCGCGTGATGCTGATGGGTCTCCTGTACTGTCTGCAACAGACGC
Source organism: Enterobacter sp. JJBC (assembly GCF_036936505.1). Classification (NCBI taxonomy): domain Bacteria; kingdom Pseudomonadati; phylum Pseudomonadota; class Gammaproteobacteria; order Enterobacterales; family Enterobacteriaceae; genus Enterobacter; species Enterobacter sp. JJBC. Next base: position 3,130,912 of record NZ_CP136935.1, on the reverse strand, counting down.
TTCAGATGGTTTTCAAAGCTGACGCGGTTCGCCAGGTGGGTCAGGGCGTCATGTGAGGCGCTGTAACTCAGCTGGCGCAGCATTTTGCGCGACTCGGTCACGTCCTGAATCACCAGCACCGAGCCGATGGTGTTACCTTCCAGAGTGCTGAGGGGGGTAATGCTGTAATGAATATCGAAACTGCCGCCATTGCGGCAGTTAAGCACCACGTCCTGTTCGATATCGGTACGGGACATATCGCCGCTGTGGATGTTTTCCATTAACGGACCGTTCTCGCCAAAGGTAATGTGCAGCACCTTCAGAACGGGCTGACCCAGCGCTTCGCTTTGCGACCAGCCGCTCATCTTCTCGGCGACCGGGTTCATAAAGGTGATGTTCATGTCGATATCGGTGCACAGCACCGCTTCGCCGATGGAGTCGAGGGTGATATGCAGGCGCTCTTTTTCCTGGAACAGCGCCTCGTTCAGCTGCTTCACCTCGGTCATATCCATGTTGATCCCTAATAGCCGCTCCACTTCGCCCTGTTTGTTCAGTACCCGGTTCGCCAGCGAACGAATGTGGCGGATGCCATCCTTGACGCGAATGCGAAATTCCAGCTTGAAAGGCACCCTGGCCTGAAGGGATTCTCGCAGCACCTGTTCGGCGTGGGGGCGATCTTCAGGCACCATGGCCGCATGCCAGAGCTGCCAGGTGGGTTTAATGTGCGGGGGGATCTCGTACAGCTCAAACATCCGCTTATCCCAGCTGATCACGTCCGGCTCGAGATCCCACTCCCATATCCCGATGCCACCGGCTTCGTTCGCGAGGGTGATACGCTCCATCAGACGCTTATTGACCCACTCGGTCTGTTTCAGGTCGTTGATATCTTCAATCTGGGCAATAAAGTAGAGCGGGGTGCCGTCGGCATGGCGCACAACGGAGACGGCCAGCAGCGCCCACACCACCTCGCCGCTGCGAGTGTAGTAGCGTTTTTCGAGGCTGTAGCTATTGATCTCCCCGTTAATCAGCTGTCCCAACTGCTCCAGGTCGGTATTTAAATCTTCTGGCCAGGTTAACTGCTGAAACGTGAGCGACTGGAGTTCAGACTGGCTGTAACCGAGGAAATTGCACAGCGCCTTGTTGGCCTGGAGCCACTGGCCCTCAATGCCCACCAGCGCCATACCAATCGCGGAATATTCCATCGCATTACGAAAACGTTCTTCGCTTTCCGTAATATGTTTACGCTCGGCCCGGAAGGCATACATCACCATCGTCATAATATTGGCGGGGAGCAGCATCATCAGGAAGGGGAGCCACGGCGTGTTGAAGGTGACGATCATGGAGGAGGGCGTCATGGAGAGCGGATTTCGCGCCATCATCAGGGACACCATCATGATGGTGAATAAAAATATCAGGAACGCTTCCATACGCGGCAGACGTACCGCGCTCCACATCAGCAGAACGATGATGCAGGTGAATGGCCACGGCAGCCAGGTGATTGCCGTCCAGCAAAGAACCAGCGTAACGACCAGGGTCACCAGCGTTTCCAGCAGCAGTTTCGGATTGCGGTGGCGCAGCAGGTAATGCGGTTTAAACAGCAGACCTAAAGGCAACAGCGCCAGCGCGCCAATGGCCTCTGAAAGTACCCAGACAAGGAAATTACGCAGCGGCTCCGCGCTCGGCACCAGAAAATGAACCAGAACGCCCCCCACCAGCGGCGGCACAAGGGCACTGCCGAGGGCAAGCCGGACCCAGTCGTTGAGGTTTTGCAGCGGATTATACCAGGGGAGCAGTTTACGCAGTAACAGCGCGCCAACCGTGGCCTCAATGATATTAATCGCCGTGTAGGTGATGTTGAGCGATTCCCATGAGAAGAGCATCCACGAGGCAAAGATATTGCCAAAAGAGCAGGCGAGGGCAATGCCGGGCCACATTTTTCCCGCGTGGCGGTAAAACGCTACCATCATTATTGAAGTCGGGAACCACAATGGCGCCAGCAGCGTACCGAAGCGAGTCAGTTCGAGGGAAAATAAGGTGAAGATGAACGTGACCAGACCCAGACAGACAAGCCGCAGTAAAGGATGTGGGGTAGTAACCAAAACCCGCTGGTATTGTTTATTCATTACCGCTCTATCCAGGGACGCCATGTTGTCAGGAGCCAGGTCCGGACGCGTGAAATTAATAATTTGGTTTATGCTAGTACAAACATTTTACAATTCATATGCCGAGTGCTCAGATTTTGACTTCATAGACTTATAAAATAGTTACTCTGCGAAGAATGGTGATGAAATGGTGAAAATCCGCGCGTAAAAATTTCGCTAAAGGCGTGAAACGGCGCTTTTCAGCCCGCCTCGCATAACCTGCGCATTCGACTGGTATCACGCCCCCGAAATCCCTATAATTGCCGCGTTTGACGCTCCGGCGTCGTCCTTCCTTACATCCAGGTTAATCAGGTCGCTAAATTTATGACTGATAAGTCTCATCAGTGCGTCATCATAGGCATCGCCGGCGCATCGGCTTCAGGTAAAAGTCTTATTGCCAGTACGCTTTATCGCGAACTGCGTGAACAAGTGGGTGATGAGCATATCGGTGTTATTCCCGAAGATAGCTATTACAAAGATCAATCCCATCTTTCGATGGAAGAGCGCGTAAAAACCAACTACGACCACCCCAGTGCGATGGATCACAGCCTGCTGTTCCAGCATCTGGAAGCGCTAAAGCGCGGCGAGGCAATTGAGCTGCCCGTCTACAGCTACGTGGAACATACCCGCACCCAGGAAACGATCCGTATCGAGCCCAAGAAGGTGATTATCCTTGAAGGGATTTTGCTGCTCACCGACGCCCGTCTGCGCGAATCAATGAACTTCTCGATTTTCGTCGACACTCCTCTGGATATCTGCCTGATGCGGCGTATCAAACGCGACGTTAATGAACGTGGCCGCTCCATGGACTCGGTGATGGCGCAATATCAGAAAACCGTTCGCCCGATGTTCCTGCAATTTATTGAGCCTTCGAAACAATACGCCGATATTATCGTGCCTCGTGGCGGTAAAAACCGTATTGCCATTGATATCTTAAAAGCGAAAATCAGTCAGTTTTTTGAATAAGCCGTGTGAATTGTGTACCGTTCAGAGATAACCTGGTTTTGCCCTGACGCCGTAAGGCTTCAGGGCGCGATGCACGAAAGGAGAAAGTGCCATGCGTCTTTGTGACCGCGATATAGAAGCCTGGCTGGATGAAGGCCGCCTGTCTATCACCCCGCGTCCGCCGGTTGAGCGTATTAACGGCGTGACCGTCGATGTGCGTCTGGGGAATAAATTCCGCACCTTCAGCGGCCACACGGCACCGTTTATCGACCTCAGCGGGCCGAAAGACGAAGTCAGCGCGGCGCTGGATCGCGTCATGAGCGACGAAATCGTCATCGACGAAGGAGAGGCGTTTTATCTCCATCCTGGCGAACTGGCGCTGGCGGTGACCTTTGAATCGGTCACGCTGCCTGCGGATCTGGTCGGCTGGCTTGACGGACGCTCTTCCCTGGCGCGTCTGGGCCTGATGGTGCACGTCACCGCGCACCGTATCGATCCGGGCTGGTCGGGCCGTATCGTGCTGGAGTTCTTTAACGCCGGTAAACTGCCGCTGGCGCTTCGTCCGGGAATGATGATTGGTGCGTTGAGCTTCGAACCGCTGACCGGCCCGGCAGACCGTCCTTATAACCGCCGTCAGGACGCAAAATATCGCGACCAGCAGGGTGCGGTTGCCAGTCGTATCGATAAAGACTGATCTGTGAGTTCACTGAGGAAGCCATGAGAAGAGTTCTGACAACGCTGATGATTTTGCTGGTGGTGCTGGTGGCTGGCCTTTCAGCGTTGGTGCTGCTGGTTAACCCGAATGACTTCCGGGCCTACATGGTGCGGCAGGTGGAAGCGCGCAGCGGGTATGAACTCAAGCTGGACGGGCCCCTGCGCTGGCACGTTTGGCCGCAGCTCAGCATTCTCTCCGGACGTATGTCGCTCACCGCGCCGGGCGCCGCGCAGCCGCTGGTGACGGCGGATAACATGCGTCTTGATGTTGCGCTCATCCCGCTCTTATCCCATCAGCTCCAGGTTGAACAGGTGATGCTGAAAGGGGCGGTGATTCAGCTTACGCCGCAAACCGAAGCCGTTCGTCAGGCGGATGCGCCGGTCGCACCGCGTGAAAACACCTTGCCTGACGTCCCCTCTGATACCGGCTGGTCGTTCGATATTGGTAATCTGAAAGTTGCTGACAGCGTGCTGGTTTTCCAGCATGAGGATGACGAACAGATCACCGTACGCAATATCAATCTCAGGATGGAGCAGGACGCCAATCATCACGCCACCATGGAGTTCTCCGGGCGGATCAACCGCAATCAGCGCGATCTCAACCTGTCGATGAACGCAAACGTGAACGCTTCTGACTATCCGCACCAGCTGACGGCGGACGTTCAGCAGCTCAACTGGCAGCTGACCGGCGCGGATTTACCCGCGAAGGGGATTGCCGGCCAGGGCACGATGCAGGCGGTGTGGCATGAAGAGCGCAAACAGCTCGAACTGAACGCGCTCAACCTTCAGGCCAACGACAGTTCCCTGAAGGGGCAGGCGAGCGTCACGCTTGATGAGAAACCTAAGTGGGTGCTGGATCTGCAATTCGACAAGCTGAATCTCGAGAACCTGCTTCCGCTCCAACCGGTGAACGCGACCGATGAGGGAGCCACGCAGGTAGGGCAAAGCCAGGCCACGCAGTCGCGTCCGGTGATCTCCTCAAATCTCGATCTGCCTGACTACAACGGCCTGCGCGGATTTACCGCCGACATTCTGCTGAAAGCGAACAGCGTGCGCTGGCGTGGAATTGATTTTACTGACGTCAGCAGCCAGATGTTCAACCACAACGGCCTGCTGGTCATCTCCGAGCTCAGCGGAAAAATGGGAGCAGGGAACCTCTCCCTGCCGGGCACGCTGGATGTACGCAAAGACGTTGCCAGCGCCGCGTTCCAGCCGCGTCTGGAAAACGTTGAAATTGGCACCATCCTGAAAGCCTTTAATTACCCAATTGCCCTCACGGGGCAGCTGTCGCTGGCAGGGGATTTCTCTGGCACGAAGATTGATGCGGATGCCTTCCGTCGTAGCTGGCAGGGGCAGGCGCACGTTGAGCTGAAAGATACGCGCATGGAAGGGCTGAACTTCCAGCAGCTGGTGCAGCAGGCGGTAGAGCGCAGCAGCAGCGTGAAAGCGAATGAAAACTACGACAGCGCAACCCGTCTCGACAGCTTTACCAGTGAGCTTGCCCTCGACGACGGTCAGCTCTCGCTGGACGACATGCAGGGCACTTCGTCACTGCTGGCGCTGACCGGAACCGGCGCGCTGGATCTGGTGAAAGAGACGGCAGACACCCGCTTCAACGTCCGCGTGAAGGCTGGCTGGGAAGGCGAAGGCCAGCTTGTAGAGTTCCTGAAAGAGACGCCGATACCGCTGCGCGTTTATGGAAAATGGCAGGCGCTGAATTACAGTTTGCAGGTCGATCAGATCCTGCGTAAGCACCTTCAGGATGAAGCGAAACGTCGGCTGAATGACTGGGCGGACCGCAATAAAGAGTCTCAGTCAGGTAAGGACGTGAAAAAACTGCTCGATAAGCTGTGATGCCTGTTGTGCCGGGTGGCATGTACGGCCTGATGCCCTCACCCCGGCCCTCTCCGACGGGGAGAGGGAGCAAACACTAAAAACGGCAACGAGGTTGCCGTTTTGCTTTTTACCTACACCTCAAAATCCATCTCATCTTCACCGCGCAGCGGTATCAGCTGCACCTTCTGCACGCGATGGCTCTCTACCTGCAAGGTTTTGAGCATGTAATCCCCCACCTGGACCTCTTCCCCCGGCTGCGGAATACGTTGCAGATTTTCCATCAGCAAACCGGCGATGGTGTGATATTCGCGCTTCTCGTCCAGCGGAAGCGGAACGAACTGCACCAGATCTTCGAGCGGCATGTGGCCGTTGGCGGTCCAGCTGCCGTCGGCGTTTTTCTGAATATCGTGGCGCGCATCGATCTCATCCACCTCATTAGGCAGATTACCGGCGATGGTTTCCATCACGTCGCTGAGCGTCACCAGCCCTTCCACAGAACCAAACTCATCAACGACAAACGCGAAGTGGGTGCGCGCGTTGCGGAACTGCTCCAGCGCGGAGAGCAGCGGCAGCGCTTCCGGGAAGACCAGCGGCTGGCGCACCAGCGCGCGCAGGTTTAGCGGCTCGCCGTGAAGCTGCTGTTGCAGCAGGTCAATCACGTGTACCACGCCCAGCAGCTCTTCTTCCTCTTCACCGCCGGTCACGACCACGCGGGTGTGCTGGTTTTTATCCAGCAGGGCACGGATCTGCTCTTCCGGCGCCGTCAGGTCAATATGCTCAATGTCATGGCGGGAGGTCATGATACTGCTCACTGTGCGCTGGTTGAGGTTAAGCACGCGCTCTATCATCCGGCGTTCCTGCGGGTTGAAGATCTGCCCGTCGCTATGGTCGGCAAGCATCGCCGCGGATTCAGCATCCAGCTCGGCATCCTCTTTTTTGCCGCTCAGCAGGCGCATCACCGTATCTGCGGTGCGCTGACGTAATGTCTGGTTCGCGGAAAGAAAACGGCGACGGTTGAAAATGGCCAGTTGGTTGAGAAACTCAATCAGCACCGAGAAACCAATGGCGGCGTACAGATACCCTTTCGGGATATGGAAGCCAAAACCATCCGCTACCAGGCTAAAGCCAATCATCAGCAGGAAGCTCAGACAGAGGATGACGATAGTCGGGTGACTGTTCACGAAGCGCGTCAGGGCTTTACTGGCGAGCACCATCAGGGTGATGGCGATGATCACGGCGGCCATCATCACCGCCAGATGGTCAACCATCCCGACGGCCGTGATCACGGAGTCGAGAGAAAAGACGGCATCCAGCACCACTATCTGTGCGACCACCGGCCAGAATTTAGCGCCGCGTCGCTGGGTGGGGTTTTCACTGTCTTTTCCTTCCAGCCGCTCATTAAGCTCAACCGTGGCTTTGAACAGCAGGAACAATCCGCCGAAAAGCATGATCAGGTCGCGGGCGCTAAAGCTCAGACCCTGCACGCTGAATAAGGGTTTGGTCAGCGTCACCAGCCACGAGATTGAGGCCAGTAACAGCAGACGCATCACCATGGCGAGCAGAAGACCCGTCACGCGGGCGCGGTCGCGTTGTGAAGGGGGTAATTTATCGGCAAGGATGGCGATAAACACCAGGTTATCAATGCCGAGCACTAATTCGATGACGACCAGCGTCACCAGCCCGGCCCAGATTGATGGATCGGCAATCCATTCCATAGTAAATGCAATACCTTCTGTTATATGACTAATGTCACACTTCGATCATGGATAAAGCCGACGGAAATTGCAATGCCGGGGTGAGATTTCTCTTAATGCTACACTCAGGTAAACCCCATTTGCCCGGCGGTGTAAATAAGTTAATTGCGAAGATTTAATTACAGAAGTCGTTATTTAGGAAATATCGCAATAAATGGTCCGGCGATCTATTTTGTCAATATAAAGAAAATCCGAAAACCTTAAAACTTTGCTCTTAATATTAATCTTAAAAACGAATATTAGGACGGTTGTCTCCTTGCCTGCTATTAGGTTAGCTGCAACAATTCTTCCAGCATCAAATGTTAAAACTCCTTGTTGCTATTTTTGTTTCGGTCTTTGGTGAAGGTTATACATTATCAATCGCCCCTGTGAGGCGTTTGATATATTTCGCAAAAGGCCTTATCCAAGAGGGTGTCAAACCATAACGCATTGTTTAGTCAGTGGATTGGTAACTGAAAGCCAAGGGCGGTAGCGTGCCTGAAAGCGTGTGAATCAGCCTCAATTATTCTGTCAATAGCCAATGGATGAATAAGCTTTTTTTAGGACTGATGCCAGTTATATTGCTAAATGATTAACTGCATTCTGATTGTCACCACGACCCGCGCTTATTTTAATTGCACAGGATAATTACTCTGCCAAAGTGATAAATAATCAATGATGAAATCCAAAATGAAATTGATGCCATTATTGGTGTCTGTGACCTTGATGAGTGGTTGCACGGTCTTTCCCGGCAGCAATATGTCGACAATGGGCAAGGATGTGATTAAACAGCAGGATGCTGATTTTGATCTCGACAAAATGGTGAATGTGTATCCATTAACCCCACGTCTGGTGGAACAATTACGCCCACGTCCAAATGTTGCTCAGCCAAATATGTCTCTGGACCAGGAAATTGCCTCTTACCAGTATCGCGTGGGTCCGGGTGACGTCATTAACGTGACCGTCTGGGATCACCCGGAGCTGACCACGCCTGCGGGCCAGTACCGTAGCTCAAGCGACACCGGTAACTGGGTACAGTCCGATGGCACCATGTTCTATCCCTACATTGGCAAAGTGCACGTCGCGGGTAAAACGCTTGCTGAGATCCGTAGTGATATTACCGGCCGCCTGGCGCAGTACATTGCTGACCCGCAGGTGGACGTTAATATCGCCGCGTTCCGATCCCAGAAAGCCTATATCTCTGGCCAGGTCAATAAATCCGGCCAGCAGGCCATCACTAACGTCCCGCTCACCGTTCTCGATGCGATCAATGCCGCAGGCGGCTTAACCGACGGCGCTGACTGGCGCAACGTGGTGCTAACCCACAACGGCAAAGAGCAGCGCATTTCGCTTCAGGCGCTGATGCAAAACGGTGACCTGACCCAGAACCGCCTCCTCTATCCGGGCGACATTCTGTACGTGCCGCGCAATGACGATCTGAAAGTGTTCGTGATGGGTGAAGTGAAGAAACAGAGCACCCTCAAGATGGACTTCAGCGGTATGACCCTGACCGAAGCGCTGGGCAATGCGGAAGGCATCGACCTGACCGCCTCCAACGCCAGCGGTATCTTCGTGATCCGTCCTATCAAAGGCGAGAACGCGAAGGGCAAGATTGCCAACATCTACCAGCTGGATATGTCCGACGCGACGTCGCTGGTCATGGCAACGTCGTTCCGTCTCCAGCCGTACGATGTGGTCTATGTCACCACCGCGCCGGTCGCCCGCTGGAACCGTCTGATCAACCAGTTGCTGCCTACCATCAGTGGCGTTCGCTACATGACGGATACGGCGAGCGACGTTCATAACTGGTAAGCCGCGATGTTTAACAAAATTCTGGTGGTGTGCGTGGGGAACATTTGCCGTTCCCCCACGGCTGAAAGGCTGTTGAAAAATTACCAGCCTGCGTTAACGGTCGACTCCGCAGGGCTGGGCGCGCTGGTCGGAAAAGGTGCCGACGAACGTGCCGCAAGCGTTGCCCTTGAGCATAACCTCTCACTCGACGGGCACGTTGCCCGTCAGGTCTCTGGCCGGATGTGCCGGGAATATGACCTGATCCTCGCGATGGAAAAACGCCACATTCACGCGCTGTGCGATATCGCACCGGAGATGCGCGGCAAGGTGATGCTGTTTGGTCACTGGGATGGTGAGCGCGAAATTCCCGATCCGTATCGCAAGAGCCGCGAGGCCTTTGAGGCGGTATACACCTTACTAGACCAGTCTGCCCGTCAGTGGGCGCAGGCACTGAAAGCTCAGCAGGGATAACAATGACAGAAAAAACAAGACCTTCTGCCGCCCCGACGTCGGGCAGTGATGAAATCGATATCGGTCGCCTGGTCGGGACCGTTATTGAAGCGAAATGGTGGGTGCTGGGTATTACCGCCATTTTTGCCGTGGCGGCGATCGTTTATACGCTGTTCGCGACGCCTATTTACAGCGCCGACGCGCTGGTGCAGATCGAACAAAATACCGGAAACTCGCTGGTTCAGGATATCGGCTCGGCGCTGGCCAACAAGCCGCCGGCATCGGAAGCCGAAATTCAGCTGATCCAGTCGCGCCTGGTACTGGGCAAAACGGTTCACGATCTGGGGCTGGATATCGCGGTCACCAAAAACACCTTCCCGGTGTTTGGCGCAGGCTGGGATCGCCTGATGGGGCGCAGTAACGATACGGTAAAAGTGACCGACTTTGTGATCCCAAAAGGGGCAGGGGACCAAACCTTTACCCTGACCGTGCTGGGACCAAAACAGTATCAGCTGACCAGCGACGCGGGCTTCAGCGCGCGCGGCGAGGTGGGGCAGATGCTGACTAAAGAGGGCGTCAGCATCAAGGTCAGCGCAATTCAGGCGCATGAGGGCGGGGAGTTTACGGTCACCAAATTCTCGACGCTCGGGATGATCAACAACCTGCAAAACAACCTGACCGTCACCGAAAACGGCAAGGATACCGGCGTCCTGAGCATGACCTTCACCGGTGAAGACAAGGATCAAATCCGCGACATCCTTAATAGCATCACCCGCAACTATCTTGAGCAGAACGTAGAGCGCAAGTCAGCGGAAGCCGCAAAAAGCCTGGCGTTCCTCAGTAAACAGCTGCCGGAGGTGCGCGCCCGTCTGGATGACGCTGAGAACAAGCTGAACGCGTACCGTCAGGACAAAGATTCCGTCGATCTGCCGCTGGAGGCGAAATCGGTTCTCGACTCCATGGTGAATATTGATGCGCAGCTGAACGAGCTGACCTTCAAAGAGGCGGAGATTTCCAAGCTCTATACCAAACGTCACCCGGCGTACCGCACTTTGCTGGAGAAACGTCGTACCCTGGAAGAAGAGAAGGCGAAGCTGAATGACCGCGTGACCGCGATGCCGAAGACGCAGCAGGAAATTGTACGCCTGACGCGTGATGTGGAATCCGGCCAGCAGGTTTACATGCAGCTGCTGAACAAACAGCAGGAGCTGAAAATCACCGAAGCCAGCACCGTCGGCGACGTGCGTATCGTTGACCCGGCGATTACCCAGCCGGGCTTGCTGAAGCCGAAGAAGGCGCTGATTATCCTCGGCAGTATTATTCTCGGCCTGATGCTTTCCATCGTCGGCGTGCTGCTGCGCTCGCTGTTCAACCGCGGTATCGAAAGCCCGCAGGTGCTGGAAGAGAACGGGATCAGCGTGTACGCCAGCATCCCGCTCTCCGAGTGGCAGAAGTCCCGTGACAGCGTCAAAACCGTTAAGGGCGTCAAGCGTTACAAACAGAGCCAGCTGCTGGCCGTGGGTAACCCGACTGACCTGGCGATTGAAGCGGTGCGCAGCCTGCGTACCAGCCTCCACTTCGCCATGATGCAGGCCAAAAACAACGTCCTGATGATGACCGGCGTTAGCCCATCAATCGGTAAAACCTTCGTCTGCGCCAACCTGGCGGCGGTGGTGAGCCAGACCAACAAGCGCGTGCTGTTGATCGACTGCGATATGCGTAAGGGCTACACCCATGAGCTGCTGGGGACCAACAACGTTAACGGTCTGTCGGAAATCCTGCTCGGTAAAGGGGAAATCAGCGAGAGCGCCAAGCCGACGTCGATTCCGAAATTTGACCTGATCCCGCGTGGACAGGTGCCGCCGAACCCGTCTGAACTGCTGATGAGCGAGCGCTTCACGCAGCTGATTGAGTGGGCGAGCAAAAACTATGACCTGGTGCTGATCGATACCCCACCAATTCTGGCGGTCACCGACGCTGCCGTGGTAGGGCGTCATGCGGGCACCACGCTGATGGTCGCGCGCTATGCGGTGAACACCCTTAAGGAAGTGGAAACCAGCCTGAGCCGCTTTGAGCAGAACGGTATTGAGGTGAAGGGGGTCATTCTGAACTCCATCTTCCGCCGCGCGACCGGGTATCAGGATTACGGCTATTACGAGTACGAATACAAGTCTGACAGTAAATAACAAAATGCACCCCACACCCCTCACCCTAACCCTCTCCCCAAAGGGGAGAGGGGACTGTTCGGTGCTGGATTTGGGGGACGAACGTAATGATAACCACTGGATGCCTTTCACCCTCTCCCCTATGGGGAGAGGGCCGGGGTGAGGGGAAAATATGACCACACAACGCCCTTTGATTTCTATCTATATGCCGACATGGAATCGTCAGCAGCTGGCGATCCGCGCGATTAAATCGGTCCTGCGTCAGGATTACGATAACTGGGAACTGATTATCGTGGATGACTGTTCCTCCTCTTACGAACAACTGCAAAAGTTTGTTGAAGACCTGAACGACCCGCGCGTGGTGTACACCCACAACGCCATCAACTCCGGGGCGTGTGCGGTGCGCAACCAGGCGATTATGCAGGCGAAAGGGCAGTATCTGACCGGTATCGACGACGATGACGAATGGACGCCAAACCGTCTGTCGATCTTCCTGTCGCACAAAGCGCAGCTGGTGACCCACGCGTTTCTGTATGCCAATGACTATGTCTGCCAGGGCGAGGTCTATTCGCAGCCGGCCAGCCTGCCGCTGTATCCGAAATCACCGTATTCCCGACGCCTGTTCTACAAGCGCAACATTATCGGCAATCAGGTGTTTACCTGGGCATGGCGCTTTAAGGAGTGCCTGTTCGATACCGAGCTGAAGGCCGCGCAGGATTACGACATTTTCCTGCGGATGGTGGTGGAGTACGGCGAGCCGTGGAAGGTGGAAGAGGCCACGCAGATCCTGCACATCAATCACGGGGAGATGCAAATCACCTCGTCGCCGAAGAAATTCTCGGGCTACTTCCATTTTTACCGCAAGCACAAGGACAAGTTTGACCGTGCCAGCCGGAAGTATCAGCTCTTCACCCTGTATCAGATCCGTAACAAGCGCATGAACTGGCGCACGTTGCTGACGTTGCTGTCGGTACGTAACGGCAAGCGTCTGGCTGACGGGCTTCGGGGGAAATAATGTTTCTGGAAGATTGTCGCGCTAACAGCTGGAGCCTGCGCCCGTGCTGCATGGTTCTGGCCTACCGTATTGCGCACTTTTGCTCGGTGTGGCGCAAAAAAAATGTGCTGAACAATATCTGGGCCGCGCCGGTGCTGGTGCTGTACCGCATCATCACCGAATGCTTTTTTGGCTATGAAATTCAGGCCGCAGCCACCATTGGCCGCCGCTTTACCATTCATCACGGTTATGCGGTGGTCATCAACAAGTTCGTCGTCGCGGGTGATGATTTCACCATTCGCCACGGGGTGACGATCGGCAACCGCGGGCCAGACAGCCTGGCCTGCCCGGTCATCGGCAATAACGTCGAGCTGGGCGCCAACGTGGTGATGATCGGGGACATTACCGTGGGCAATAACGTGACGATTGGCGCAGGCAGCGTGGTGCTGGACAGCATTCCGGACAACGCGCTGGTGGTGGGCGAGAAAGCCCGCGTGAAGGTGATTAAATGAACATTCTGCAATTTAACGTACGCCTCGCAGAGGGCGGGGCGGCAGGCGTAGCGCTGGATCTGCACCAGCGCGCGCTGCAAAAAGGACTCCAGTCGCGCTTTGTTTACGGTTACGGCAAAGGTGGCAAGAAAAGCGTCAGCCATGATAACTATCCGCAGGTGCTGAAGCAGACGCCACGTCTGACCTCCATCGCCAATATTGCGCTGTTCCGCCTGTTTAACCGCGACCTGTTCGGCAACCTGAATAATCTCTACCGCACCGTCACCCGCACTCGCGGCCCGGTTGTGCTGCACTTCCACGTGCTGCACAGCTACTGGCTGAATCTGGAGGAGGTGGTGGCGTTTTGTGGCAAGGTGAAGGCGCACAAGCCGGATACCCGATTTGTCTGGACGCTGCACGACCACTGGAGCGTGACCGGACGCTGCGCCTTTACCGACGGCTGCGAAGGCTGGAAAGATAACTGCCAGAAATGCCCTACGCTCAGCAACTACCCGCCTGTGAAGGTCGATCGCGCGCATCAGCTGGTTGAGGGTAAGCGTCAGCTGTTCCGCGATATGCTCTCGCTCGGCTGCACCTTTATCTCCCCAAGCCAGCACGTGGCGGACGCTTTTAATAGCCTGTACGGAGCAGGGCGCTGCCAGATCATCAACAACGGTATTGATGTGGCGACGGAAACGATCTTGGCCGAACTGACGCCCGTAGCCGTTACCGCCGGTAAGCCGAAAATTGCGGTCGTCGCCCATGACCTGCGTTACGACGGCAAAACCAACCAGCAGCTGGTGCGCGACATGATGGCGCTCGGCGACAAGATTGAGCTGCATACCTTTGGCAAATTCTCCCCGTTTGAAGGCGCTAACGTGGTGAACCACGGGTTTGAAACCGACAAGCGCAAACTGATGAGCGCGCTGAACGGTATGGACGCGCTGGTGTTCAGCTCCCGCGTGGACAACTACCCGCTGATCCTGTGCGAAGCGCTCTCCATCGGCGTACCGGTGATTGCCACCCACAGCGACGCCGCGCGGGAAGTGCTGGAGAAATCCGGCGGTAAAACCTTCAGTGAAAATGAGGTGCTGCCGCTGGTGCAGTTGTCGAAGGCCGATATCGCGCAGGCTGTTTTTGGCACTGACCTGGAATCGTTCCGCAACCGTAGCCGCAAAGCGTACAGTGGACAACAGATGCTGGAGGAGTATGTCTCGTTCTATCAGAATCTGTAGTTATCTGCTGCTGCCGCTGATCTACCTGCTGGTCAACGTTAAGATTGCCCAGCTCGGTGAAAGCTTCCCGATCACTATCGTCACCTTCCTGCCGGTTCTGCTCTTGCTTTACGTTGACAAGCTTAACCTCAAAAAGCTGATGATTGCGCTGGGCATCGGGTTTGGTCTGACGGCGTTTAACTACATCTTTGGTCAGTCGCTGGACGCCAGCAAATATGTCACCTCCACCATGCTGTTTGTTTATATCGTTATCATTATTGGCATGGTGTGGAGTATTCGCTTTAAAACTATTTCTCCGCACAATTATAGGAAAATCCTCAGGTTCTTTTATATTGTCGTCGGGCTGATTGTTGTGCTTGCGGCAATGGAGATGGCGCAAATTATTCTCACAGGCGGCAGTAGCCTGATGGAAATAATTTCGAAATATCTTATATACAGTAACAGCTATGTACTGAACTTCATTAAGTTTGGTGGCAAGCGTACAACCGCGCTCTATTTTGAACCGGCGTTTTTTGCTCTGGCATTAATCTCAATTTGGCTCAGCATCAAACAGTTCGGTATCAAAACCCCCAAGACCGATGCTATGATTCTTGCAGGAATCGTTCTGTCAGGGTCGTTCTCCGGGGTAATGACGTTTATTCTGTTTTACCTGCTGGAGTGGGCGTTCCAGTACCTGAACAAAGAGGCGATTAAGAAAAAACTGCCGCTGGCGATAATCTCTCTGACGGTATTTTTAGTGGGCGTGATATTTGCGTTTCCGTACATTTCTGAGCGTCTGGGTGATTTGGGAACGGAAGGGTCATCGTCCTATTATCGCATCATTGGTCCACTGGTGATGGTGGGTTATTCCTTAACCCATATAGATGGCGTAGTAAGATTCGGCTCACTTTATGAATATGTTGCATCATTCGGAATCTTTAACGGTGCGGATGTCGGTAAAACCATAGACAATGGTCTGTATCTGTTAATTATCTATTTTTCCTGGTTCGCCGTACTGTTGACACTGTGGTATCTGTTTAAAGTTTTCAAAATGATGATTAACGCGTTTGGTGATAACCAGAACTTTCGCGTGCAACTTTATCTGTTCACACCGGTGTCGTTGTTTTTTACCGGGTCAATATTTAGCCCGGAATATGCATTCTTAATTGTATGTCCGTTTATTTTGCGCAAAGCGCTGAATATTACGAGCGTATGACGAAATGAGGTGATTTATGTTTCTTAGCGTCATTACTGTCGCCTTTCGTAACTACGAAGGGGTGGTAAAAACCTGGCGCTCGCTGCGCAACCTGGCGCGCGATCCGAGCCTCACGTTTGAGTGGATCGTGGTCGATGGCGGCTCGAACGACGGCACGGCGGAGTTCCTGGAAAAACTCAACGGTGAGTTCAACTTACGTTACATCAGCGAGAAAGATAAAGGCATTTACGATGCCATGAATAAAGGCATCAACATGGCGCAGGGGCGTTACGCCATCTTCCTCAATTCCGGCGATGTGTTCCATGAAGATGTGGCGCTGTTTGCCCGTCAGCTGGCGCGCCAGAAAGAAGATGCCATGTTTATCGGTGATGCGCTGCTTGATTTCGGCGAGGGGAAAAAAGTGCTGCGCGGTGCGAAACCAGGCTGGTATATCTACCACAGCCTCCCGGCCAGCCATCAGGCTATTTTCTTCCCAATGAGCGGCCTGAAAAAACAGCCTTACGATTTGCGCTATAAAGTGTCATCAGATTATGCCCTGGCCGCCAGCCTTTACAAATCTGGCTACCCGTTCCGTCGAATTAAAGGACTGGTATCTGAATTTTCAATGGGCGGCGTGTCAACCTCGAATAATCTGGAACTGTGCCAGGATGCAAAAAACGTGCAGCGTAAAATATTACGCGTGCCAGGGTTCTGGGCGGAATTATCTTATTTCTTACGTCTGAAAACGACGGGTAAAGCGAAAGCCTTATATAACAAAGCCTGAGATATAAGGAAACGTAATGCAGGAATTAAATGGATTCTCCGTACCGAAAGGTTTTCGGGGCGGGAGCGGTATTAAAGTTCAACTGTGGTGGGCTGTACAGGCAACGTTATTTGCCTGGTCGCCGCAAATACTGTACCGCTGGCGCGCATTTTTACTGCGTCTGTTCGGCGCAAAAATAGGAAAAAACGTAGTCATTCGACCTTCGGTGAAAATTACTTATCCCTGGAAATTAACGCTTGGGGATTACGCCTGGGTTGGGGATGACGCGGTGTTATATACCCTTGGTGAGATTACGATTGGCGCAAATTCGGTGGTTTCACAGAAGTGTTATTTGTGCACCGGTAGCCACGATTTTATGAGCCCGCATTTTGATATTACCGCTTCGCCTGTTGTGATCGGTGAAAAATGCTGGCTGGCAACAGACGTCTTTGTTGCACCCGGTGTTTCTGTTGGCGATGGCACGGTAGTCGGTGCCCGCAGCAGCGTTTTTAAATCGCTTCCGGCAAATAAAATTTGCCGTGGCAACCCCGCAGTGGTGATACGCGAACGCGTTGAAACTGATTAAATTCATAAGTAGAGGAATATAAACATGTCTAAAGTCGCTCTCATCACCGGCGTTACCGGGCAGGATGGTTCTTACCTGGCAGAGTTACTGCTGGAAAAAGGTTATGAAGTACACGGTATTAAACGTCGTGCGTCTTCATTTAACACCGAACGTGTCGATCATATTTATCAGGATCCTCACGCGGCGAACCCGAAATTCCACCTGCATTACGGCGACCTGACCGATACCTCCAACCTGACCCGCATCCTGCAAGAAGTACAGCCGGATGAAGTCTACAACCTGGGCGCGATGAGCCACGTTGCGGTCTCCTTCGAATCCCCGGAATACACCGCTGACGTGGACGCCATGGGTACGCTGCGTCTGCTGGAAGCGATTCGCTTCCTGGGTCTTGAGAAGAAAACCCGCTTCTACCAGGCATCTACCTCTGAGCTGTACGGCCTGGTGCAGGAAATTCCGCAGAAAGAGACCACGCCGTTCTACCCGCGTTCTCCGTACGCTGTGGCGAAACTGTACGCCTACTGGATCACCGTGAACTACCGTGAATCCTACGGCATGTACGCCTGTAACGGCATTCTGTTCAACCACGAATCTCCACGTCGCGGCGAAACCTTCGTGACCCGCAAAATCACCCGCGCGATCGCTAACATCGCTCAGGGCCTGGAGTCTTGCCTGCACCTCGGCAACATGGATTCCCTGCGTGACTGGGGCCATGCGAAAGACTACGTGAAAATGCAGTGGATGATGTTGCAGCAGGAGCAGCCAGAAGACTTCGTGATTGCGACCGGCGTGCAGTACTCCGTACGTCAGTTCGTTGAGATGGCTGCGGCACAGCTGGGCATCAAGCTGCGCTTCGAAGGCACCGGCGTGGAAGAGAAGGGTATCGTTGTTTCCGTGACCGGCCATGACGCACCGGGCGTGAAGCCAGGCGACGTGATTGTCCAGGTTGATCCGCGTTACTTCCGTCCTGCTGAAGTGGAAACCCTGCTGGGCGACCCAACCAAAGCGCACGAGAAGCTGGGCTGGAAACCAGAAACCACCCTGCAAGAAATGGTATCCGAGATGGTGGCCAAAGATCTTGAAGCAGCGAAAAAACACTCCCTGCTCAAGTCTCATGGCTACGAGGTTGCCATCGCGCTGGAGTCCTGAGAATGACAAAACAACGTATTTTTGTCGCCGGTCATCGCGGAATGGTGGGTTCCGCGATTGTTCGCCAGCTGGAACAGCGCGGTGACGTGGAGGTGATTGTTCGCACCCGCGACGAACTGAACCTGCTTGACAGCAAAGCGGTGCAGGACTTCTTCGCCAGCGAACGTATCGACCAGGTGTATCTGGCGGCGGCGAAGGTGGGCGGCATTATCGCTAACAATACCTACCCGGCGGATTTCATCTACGAGAACATGATGATTGAGAGCAACATCATTCACGCGGCGCATCTGCACAACGTGAACAAGCTGCTGTTCCTCGGCTCATCTTGTATCTACCCGAAAATGGCGAAGCAGCCGATCGCCGAGAGCGAACTGTTGCAGGGCACGCTTGAAGCCACCAACGAGCCGTATGCGATTGCCAAAATTGCCGGGATCAAGCTGTGTGAATCCTACAACCGTCAGTATAACCGCGACTATCGCTCGGTGATGCCGACCAACCTGTACGGACCGCACGACAACTTCCACCCGAGCAATTCCCACGTGATCCCGGCGCTGCTGCGTCGTTTCCACGAGGCGACTGCCGAAAACGCCCCGGACGTGGTCGTGTGGGGCAGCGGTACGCCAATGCGCGAGTTCCTGCACGTGGACGATATGGCGGCGGCCAGCATTCACGTCATGGAGCTGGATCGCGAAGTGTGGCAGGAAAACACCGAGCCGATGCTGTCGCACATTAACGTCGGGACCGGCGTGGACTGCACCATTCGCGAGCTGGCGCAGACCATCGCGCAGGTGGTGGGCTACAAAGGACGCGTGGTGTTTGACGCCACCAAACCGGACGGCACGCCGCGCAAGCTGCTGGACGTGACCCGTCTGCATCAGCTGGGCTGGTATCACGAGGTCTCACTGGAGCAGGGGCTGGCCAGCACCTACCAGTGGTTCCTGGAAAACCAGCACCGCTTCCGGGGGTAATGATGTTTTTAAGTCAGGAAGATTTTGCCACGGTAGTGCGTTCCACTCCGCTGATCTCAATTGATTTGATCGTGGAGAACGAACGCGGCGAGTTCTTGCTGGGGAAACGAACCAATCGTCCTGCACAGGGCTTCTGGTTCGTGCCCGGCGGGCGCGTGCAGAAGGATGAGACGCTTACCGATGCGTTTGAGCGTCTCACTCTGGCGGAACTGGGCCTGCAACTGCCGATGGCAGCGGGCCAGTTTTACGGGGTCTGGCAGCACTTCTATGACGATAACTTTTCAGGCACCGGGTTCACCACGCACTACGTCGTGCTGGGGTTCCGCCTGAAGGTGAGTGAGGCAGACCTGCGTCTGCCTGATTCTCAGCATGACGATTACCGCTGGTTAACGCCAGAGGCGCTGCTGGCAAGCGACAACGTCCATGACAACAGTCGGGCGTACTTCCTTGCGGAACGTCAGGCCGAGGTGCCAGGTCTATGAAAATCCTCGTCTACGGAATTAACTACTCGCCGGAGCTTACCGGTATCGGGAAATACACCGGCGAGATGGTCGAGTGGATGGCGAGCCAGGGACATGACGTGCGGGTGATTACTGCCCCGCCGTATTACCCGGAGTGGAAGGTAGGCGAACGCTATTCCAGCTGGCGCTACCGCCGCGAAGAGGGCGCCGCGACCGTCTGGCGCTGCCCGCTCTACGTGCCGAAACAGCCCTCGACGCTGAAACGTTTAATTCATCTGGGCAGCTTTGCCCTGAGCAGTTTCTTCCCGCTGATGGCGCAGCGTCGCTGGAAGCCGGATCGCATCATCGGCGTGGTGCCGACCCTGTTCTGCACGCCAGGCATGCGCCTGCTGGGAAAACTCTCCGGCGCGCGCACCCTGCTGCACATTCAGGATTATGAAGTGGACGCCATGCTCGGGCTGGGTATGGCCGGGAAAGGCAAGGGCGGCAAGGTGGCGAAGCTCGCCAGCGCCTTTGAGCGCAGCGGCCTGCACAACGTGGATTACGTCTCGACCATCTCGCGCTCGATGATGAACAAGGCGCAGGAGAAGGGCGTCCCGGCGGAAAAAGTGATCTTCTTTCCGAACTGGTCCGAAGTGGCGCGCTTCCGCGATGTGACAGACCAGGACGCGCAGGCGTTGCGCGCGCAACTCGGGTTGCCTGCTGAGCAAAAAATCATTCTTTACTCAGGCAACATCGGCGAAAAACAGGGGCTGGAGAGCGTGATTGACGCCGCGCTTCAGCTGAGCGAACACCCGTGGATGTTCGTGATAGTCGGGCAGGGCGGTGGTAAAGCGCGGCTGGAAAAAATGGCCAGCGAGCGCGGACTGACCAACATCCTCTTCTTCCCGCTTCAGTCTTATGACGCGCTGCCCGCGCTGCTGAAAATGGCGGACTGCCATCTGGTGGTGCAAAAACGCGGCGCGGCGGATGCGGTGCTGCCGTCCAAGCTGACCAACATTCTGGCAGTGGGCGGAAACGCGGTGATTACGGCAGAAGCCGCAACAGAATTAGGCCAGCTGTGCAACAGCTACCCGGGCATTGCCGTTTGCGTGGAGCCTGAATCGGTTCCTGCGCTGGTGACCGGAATTGAGCAGGCACTCGCCATGCCAAAAGAGAACACGGTGGCACGTGAATATGCCGAACGCACGCTCGAGAAAGAGAACGTGCTGAGCCAATTTATTGCAGATATACGGGGATAAATCATGAGTCAAACCACTTTGTATCCGGTCGTAATGGCGGGTGGATCCGGGAGCCGGTTGTGGCCACTGTCCCGCGTGCTTTATCCAAAACAATTTCTGTGCCTGAAAGGCGACCTCACCATGCTGCAAACGACGGTTAACCGTCTGCACGGCGTGGAGTGTGAAAGCCCGGTGGTGATCTGTAACGAGCAGCACCGCTTTATCGTTGCGGAGCAGCTGCGCCAGCTGAACAAACTGACCGAAAATATCATTCTGGAGCCTGCCGGACGCAACACGGCGCCTGCCATTGCCCTTGCGGCGCTGGCAGCAAAACGCAGCAGCCCGGACTGCGACCCGCTGATGCTGGTGCTGGCGGCTGACCACGTCATCCAGCAGGAAGAGGCCTTCCGCGACGCGGTACGCGCCGCGATTCCTTACGCTGAGAACGGCAAGCTGGTGACCTTCGGCATCGTGCCGGATCTCCCGGAAACCGGCTATGGCTACATTCGCCGCGGCAGCGTTACGCCTGGTGAAGGCGACAGCGTGGCCTTTGACGTGGCGCAGTTTGTCGAAAAACCGAATCTGGAAACCGCGCAGGCGTATGTCGCCAGCGGTGAATACTACTGGAACAGCGGTATGTTCCTGTTCCGCGCCGGTCGCTACCTGGAAGAGCTGGAAAAATATCGCCCGGATATTTTAAGCGCCTGCGAAAAAGCGATGGCGGTGGTGGATCCGGATCTCGATTTTATCCGCGTGGACGAAGAAGCCTTCCTCGCCTGTCCGGAAGAGTCCATTGACTATGCGGTGATGGAACGTACGGCAGATGCGGTAGTGGTACCGATGGATGCGGGCTGGAGCGACGTCGGCTCCTGGTCGTCACTGTGGGAGATCAGCGCGCATACCCCGGAGGGTAACGTCCATCACGGAGATGTGATCAGCCACAAAACGGAAAACAGCTACGTCTACGCCGAATCTGGCCTCGTCACCACGGTAGGGGTGAAGGATCTGGTGGTCGTGCAGACCAAAGACGCGGTGCTGATTGCCGACCGTAATGCCGTGCAGGACGTTAAAAAAGTGGTGGAGAAGATCAAGGCCGATGGCCGTCACGAACACCATATTCACCGTGAAGTCTACCGCCCGTGGGGCAAATATGACTCCATCGACGCCGGCGAGCGTTATCAGGTGAAACGCATCACCGTGAAGCCGGGAGAAGGGCTGTCGGTGCAGATGCACCATCACCGCGCCGAACACTGGGTGGTGGTGGCAGGGACCGCCAAAGTGACCATCGACGGTGAAGTGAAGTTGCTCGGTGAAAACGAGTCCATTTATATTCCGCTGGGCGCCACGCACTGTCTGGAAAACCCGGGGAAAATTCCGCTCGACTTAATTGAGGTGCGTTCCGGCTCCTATCTGGAAGAGGACGACATCATCCGCTTCCAGGATCGCTACGGGCGCGTGTAGCACTCCGCATCATGCCCGGTGGCGCTGCGCTTTCCGGGCCTACGAATGAAAAAAATAAATTTGGCCATTACATGGTCAGGGCCAACTGTTGCCTGAAAAAGGGGTCATCATGGAAAAATTAACCTGTTTTAAAGCCTACGATATTCGCGGCAAGCTGGGCGAAGAGCTGAACGAAGACATTGCGTGGCGCATCGGCCGCGCGTACGGCGAATACCTGAAACCACAAACTATCGTGCTTGGCGGCGACGTGCGTCTGACAAGCGAATCCCTGAAGCTGGCGCTGGCGAAAGGGCTACAGGACGCGGGCGTCGACGTGCTGGACATTGGCCTTTCCGGTACCGAAGAGATCTATTTTGCCACCTTCCACCTGGGCGTGGACGGCGGTATCGAAGTTACCGCCAGCCATAACCCAATGGACTACAACGGCATGAAGCTGGTGCGCAAGGGCGCCCGTCCTATCAGCGGCGACACCGGCCTGCGCGACGTGCAGCGTCTGGCCGAGGCCAACGACTTCCCGCCGGTTAACGACGCAAAACGCGGCAGCTATAAGCAGATTAACCTGCAAAAAGAGTACATCGACCACCTGCTGGGCTACATCAATGTGGCAAACCTCAAACCGCTGAAGCTGGTGATTAACTCCGGCAACGGCGCGGCAGGCCCGGTTGTCGATGCACTTGAAGCCCGCTTTAAGGCGCTGAACGTGCCGGTGACCTTCGTCAAAGTGCACAACACGCCAGACGGCAACTTTCCGAACGGTATTCCTAACCCGCTGCTGCCGGAGTGCCGCGACGACACCCGCAACGCGGTGATTGAGCACGGCGCCGATATGGGTATCGCCTTTGACGGCGACTTCGACCGCTGCTTCCTGTTCGATGAGAAAGGGCAGTTTATCGAAGGCTACTACATCGTTGGCCTGCTGGCGGAAGCGTTCCTCGAGAAAAACCCGGGGGCGAAAATCATTCACGATCCGCGTCTTTCCTGGAACACCGTCGACGTGGTGAAGGCCGCGGGCGGCGAGCCGGTGATGTCCAAAACCGGCCACGCGTTTATCAAAGAGCGTATGCGTGAGGAAGACGCCATCTACGGCGGCGAGATGAGCGCCCACCACTATTTCCGTGATTTTGCCTACTGCGACAGCGGGATGATCCCGTGGCTGCTTGTGACCGAGCTGCTGTGCCTGAAAGGGCAGAGCCTGGGCGAACTGGTGCGCGACCGCATGGCGGCGTTCCCGGCGAGCGGTGAGATCAACAGCAAACTGGCACAGCCCGCTGAGGCCATTGCCCGCGTGGAACAGCACTTTGCCATTCATGCGCTGGAGATTGACCGTACCGACGGTATCAGCATGGCGTTCCCGCAGTGGCGCTTCAACCTGCGCTCGTCCAATACCGAGCCGGTGGTGCGCCTGAACGTGGAGTCCCGCGCCGATACCGCGCTGATGGAAGCCCGAACGAAGGACATTCTGGCGCTGTTGAATCAGTAAAAAGAAAACCTTACCCCTCACCCTAACCCTCACCCCAAAGGGGAGAGGGAACTTGAACACCCTCTCCCCTTTGGGGTGAGGGGCGAGGGGTAAGGTTTAGAACTAAAGGAACAACGATGACAAATCTAAAAAAGCGCGAACGAGCGAGAACGAATGCATCGTTAATCTCTATGGTGCAGCGTTTTTCTGATATCACCATCATGGTCGGCGGACTGTGGGCGGTGTGTTGGGTCAGCGGGCAGTCGTTCTTATACATGCACTTGCTGATGGCGTTGATTGCGCTGGTGGTGTTTCAGATGATCGGCGGCATGACCGATTTCTATCGTTCATGGCGCGGCGTCAAAATGACCACCGAACTGATGCTGCTGCTCCAGAACTGGACCTTAAGCCTGATTTTCAGCGCAGGCCTGGTGGCGTTCAGCCATGATTTTGATAACCGTCTTGTGACCTATCTCTGCTGGTATCTGTTAACCAGCATTGGCATGGTGGTCTGCCGCTCGCTGATCCGCTTTGGCGCGGGCTGGCTGCGCAACCGCGGGTATAACCGTCGCTTCGTTGCCGTGGCGGGCGATCTGCCGGTGGGACAGGTGTTGCTCGACAGCTTCCGCAAAGAGCCGTGGTTAGGTTTTGAAGTGGTCGGGATTTATCACGACGCGAAGCCCGGCGGCGTACCGTCCGACTGGGCAGGTAACTACGAACAGCTTATTGACGATGCGAAAGCCGGCAAAATTCATAACGTCTACATCGCCATGCAGATGAAAGATGAATCCCGCATCAAGAAACTGATGCGCGAGCTGGCGGATACCACCTGCTCGGTGATCCTCATCCCGGATGTCTTCACCTTCAATATTCTCCACTCCCGTATTGAAGAGGTGAACGGGGTACCGGTTGTTCCGCTGTACGACACGCCGCTGTCGGGGATTAACCGCGTGCTGAAGCGCGTGGAAGATATCGTGCTTTCGTCCCTGATCCTGCTGCTCATCTCCCCGGTGCTGTGCTGTATTGCGCTGGCGGTGAAGCTCAGCTCGCCGGGGCCGATCATCTTCCGTCAGACCCGCTACGGCATGGACGGTAAGCCGATCATGGTGTGGAAATTCCGCTCCATGAAGGTGATGGAGAACGACAAGGTGGTGACCCAGGCGACGCAGAACGATCCGCGCGTCACCCGCGTGGGCAACTTCCTGCGCCGTACCTCGCTCGATGAGCTGCCGCAGTTCATCAACGTGTTCACCGGCGGGATGTCCATCGTCGGGCCTCGTCCTCACGCCGTGGCCCATAACGAGCAGTACCGTACCCTGATTGAAGGCTACATGCTGCGCCATAAGGTGAAGCCGGGCATCACCGGCTGGGCGCAGATCAACGGCTGGCGCGGCGAGACCGACACGCTGGAAAAAATGGAAAAACGTATCGAGTTCGATCTGGAGTACATCCGCGAGTGGAGCCTCTGGTTCGATATCAAGATTGTTTTTCTGACCATTTTCAAAGGTTTCGTGAACAAAGCGGCGTACTAAAATGAGCTTACGAGAAAAAACCATCAGCGGCGCGAAATGGTCAGCCATGGCCACCATCGTCATCATTGGCCTCGGCCTGGTACAGATGACGGTGCTGGCGCGCATTATCGATAATCACCAGTTTGGTCTGCTGACCGTCTCGCTGGTGATTATCGCCCTGGCCGATACGCTGTCGGACTTTGGTATCGCCAACTCCATTATCCAGCGCAAAGAGATCAGCCATCTGGAGCTGACCACCCTCTACTGGCTGAACGTCGGGCTGGGTATCTTCGTTTTTGTGCTGGTGTTCCTGCTGAGCGATGTGATTGCCGGCGTGCTGCATAACCCGGACCTGGCGCCGCTGATGCGCACCCTGTCGTTCGCTTTCGTGGTGATCCCGCACGGGCAGCAGTTCCGCGCGCTGATGCAGAAAGAGCTGGAGTTCAACAAAATCGGCATGATTGAGACCAGCGCCGTGCTGGCGGGCTTTACCTTCACCGTGGTCAGCGCCCATTTCTGGCCGCTGGCGATGACCGCCATCCTCGGCTACCTCGTTAACTCTGCCGTGCGCACGCTGCTGTTCGGCTTCTTTGGCCGTAAGATTTATCGCCCGGGGCTGCATTTTTCGCTGGCGTCTGTTTCATCCAACCTGCGCTTCGGCGCGTGGCTGACGGCAGACAGCATTATCAACTACGTAAATACTAACCTCTCCACGCTGGTGCTGGCGCGCATTCTGGGCGCGAGCGTCGCGGGTGGCTACAACCTGGCGTATAACGTCGCGGTTGTCCCGCCGATGAAGCTCAACCCGATTATTACCCGCGTCCTGTTCCCGGCGTTCGCCAAAATTCAGGACGATACCGAAAAGCTGCGCGTGAACTTTTACAAGCTGCTCTCCGTGGTGGGGATCATCAACTTCCCGGTCCTGCTGGGGCTGATGGTGGTCGCCAGCAATTTCGTACCGCTGGTGTTTGGCGAGAAGTGGAACAGCATCATCCCAATCCTGCAACTGCTGTGCGTCGTGGGGCTGCTGCGCTCGGTGGGGAACCCGATTGGTTCTCTGCTGATGGCAAAGGCGCGCGTGGATATCAGCTTCAAGTTCAACGTGTTTAAAACCTTCCTGTTTATTCCGGCAATTATTGTGGGCGGGCACATGGCGGGTGCCATTGGCGTGACGCTCGGCTTCCTGCTGGTGCAAATCGTCAATACCGTGCTGAGCTACTTCGTGATGATCAAACCGGTGCTGGGCTCCAGCTACCGTCAGTACATCCTCAGCCTGTGGCTGCCGTTTTATCTCTCCTTGCCGACGCTTGCGGTGAGCTACGGCCTGGGCGTGGTGCTCAACGGACATCTGCCGCTGGCGGCGCTGCTTGCGGTGCAGGTCGCGGCAGGCGCGCTGGCGTTTGGCGTGATGATTGTGCTGTCACGCAATGCGCTGGTGGTCGAGATGAAGCGCCAGTTTTGCCGTAACGAAAAAATGAAAACGCTGCTTCGCGCAGGCTAATTTTACGAGGCCATTATGAAATTACTTATTCTTGGCAACCATACCTGCGGCAACCGTGGCGACAGCGCCATCCTGCGCGGTTTACTGGATGCAATTAACACCCTTAAGCCTGAGACAGAAGTGGATGTGATGAGCCGTTATCCGGTCAGCTCATCCTGGTTACTGAACCGCCCGGTGATGGGCGACCCGCTCTACAGCCAGATGAAACAGCACAACAACGCTGCGGGCGTGATGGGGCGCGTGAAGAAAGTGCTGCGTCGCCGCTATCAGCATCAGGTGCTGCTTTCTCGCGTAACCGACACCGGCAAGCTGCGCAACATTGCCATCGCGCAGGGCTTTACCGATTTCGTGCGTCTGCTGTCCGGCTATGACGCCATTATTCAGGTGGGCGGCTCGTTCTTCGTCGACCTGTACGGCGTGCCGCAGTTTGAACATGCGCTTTGCACCTTTATGGCGAAAAAGCCGCTGTTTATGATCGGCCACAGCGTCGGGCCGTTCCAGGATCCGCAGTTTAACCAGCTGGCGAACTATGTCTTCGGCCACTGCGACGCGCTGATCCTGCGTGAATCGGTCAGCCTCGACATGATGAAGCGCAGCGAAATCGACACCACCAAAGTGGAGCACGGTGTAGACACCGCCTGGCTGGTGGATCATCAGGATGACAGCTTCCAGGCCAGCTACGCGGTACAGCACTGGCTGGACGTGGCGGCAAAGCAGAAAACCGTCGCCATTACCCTGCGTGAACTTGCGCCGTTCGATAAACGCCTCGGCACGACCCAGGCGGCGTACGAGAAAGCCTTTGCCGAGGTGGTGAACCGCGTGCTGGACAGCGGTTACCAGGTGCTGGCGCTCTCCACCTGTACCGGTATCGACAGCTACAACAAAGATGACCGTATGGTAGCGCTCAACCTGCGCAACCTGGTGAACGATCCGTCCCGCTATCACGTGGTGATGGACGAGCTGAACGACCTTGAGATGGGCAAGCTGCTCTCTGCCTGCGACCTGACCGTGGGCACGCGTCTGCACTCGGCTATTATCTCGATGAACTTCGGTACGCCAGCCATCGCCATCAACTACGAACACAAGTCCGCGGGCATTATGCAGCAGCTCGGTATGCCTGAAATGGCCGTCGATATTCGTCATTTGCTGGACGGATCGCTGGGTGCGATGGTGGGCGACACGCTCGGCCAGCTGCCTGCGATCAACGAACGTCTGGCGGAGGCGGTAAAAGCCGAACGCGAAAAAGGTATTGGCATGGTGAAATCCGTACTCGACCGCGTCCGGGAGGGGAAATGAAGGTTGGTTTCTTCTTACTGAAATTTCCGCTGTCGTCTGAAACCTTTGTGCTGAACCAAATCACCGCGTTTATCGATATGGGGTATGACGTGGAGATTATCGCCCTGCAAAAGGGCGATACGCAAAACACCCATGCGGCGTATACCCGGTATGGGCTGGAGGCAAAAACCCGCTGGTTGCAGGACGAACCCGCCGGACGGATGAACAAACTGCGCCATCGCGCCAGCCAGACGCTGCGCGGCCTGCATCGCGCCTCGACGTGGCGGGCGCTGAATATGTCGCGCTATGGGGCGGAGGCCCGCAACCTGATCTTATCCGCCATTTGCGGGCAAACGGCCCAGCCGTACCGGGCCGATGTCTTTATCGCCCACTTTGGCCCGGCGGGCGTAACGGCGGCAAAACTGCGTGAGCTGGGGGTGATTGACGGCAAAATCGCAACCATTTTCCACGGTATCGACATCTCCAGCCGGGAAGTGCTGAACCACTACACGCCGGAATATCAGCAGCTGTTTCGCCGTGGCGACATGATGCTGCCGATAAGCAACCTGTGGGCCGGGCGCCTGAAAACCATGGGGTGCCCGAGCGAGAAAATCACCGTTTCACGCATGGGCGTAGACATGGAACGCTTTACCCAGCGACCGGTCAAGGTGCCGGGCAAGCCGCTGCAAATTATCTCTGTTGCCCGCCTGACCGAAAAGAAAGGGCTGCACGTAGCCATCGAAGCCTGTCGCCAGCTGAAGGCGCGCGGTGTGGACTTCCACTACCGCATCCTGGGTATCGGGCCGTGGGAGCGTCGCCTGCGCACGCTGATTGAACAGTATCAGCTGGAAGACGTGGTCGAGATGCCGGGCTTCAAGCCGAGCCACGAAGTGAAAGCCATGCTTGATGACGCGGATGTGTTCCTGCTGCCTTCCGTAACCGGCGCCGACGGCGATATGGAAGGCATTCCCGTGGCGCTGATGGAGGCGATGGCGGTCGGCATTCCGGTAGTCTCGACCCTGCACAGCGGGATCCCGGAGCTGATCACCTCTGAGCATTCTGGCTGGCTGGTCCCTGAAAACAATGCGCTGGCGCTGGCGGATCGTCTGGCTGCGTTCAGTGATATCGATCAGCAAACGCTGATCCCTGTGCTGCAAAATGCGCGGCAAAAAGTTGAAGCAGAATTCAATCAGCAGGTGATTAATCGCCAGTTAGCGAGCCTGCTGCAAACGCTGTAACGCTGAGGTTGTATGCTGAAAAAGATTACCCGACGCCGATTTGTCTCTTCTTTATCCGTCCTGGCTGCCATGCCGCTGCTGTCGCCCCGCGCTGCGCGGGCGGCGACCGGGAAGACGGTTTCTGTCGATCGCTACAACAATAACGACTGGATCGCCGCCTTTAAGCAGGCATTTACCGAGGGCGAAACCGTTGTTGTTCCCGCCGGGTTAACCTGTGAAAACATCAATACCGGCATTTTCATTCCTGATGGCAAAACCCTGCTGATCCGCGGCGCGCTGAAGGGCAACGGGCGCGGGCGGTTCGTGCTCCAGGAAGGCTGTAAGGTCATTGGGGAAGGAGAGGGGCGCACGCATAACATTACGCTGGACGTGCGTGGCTCCGACTGTGTTATTAAAGGGCTGGCGATGAGCGGCTTCGGCCCCGTCACCCAGATCTACATTGGCGGTAAAAAGCCGAGAGTGATGCGTAACCTGCTTATCGATCGCATTGCCGTGAGTCAGGCCAACTACGCCATTCTGCGCCAGGGTTTCCATAATCAGGTGGATGGTGCGCGCATTACCAACAGCAAATTCAGCCATTTGCAGGGTGACGCGATTGAGTGGAACGTGGCGATTAACGACCGTAACATCCTGATCTCTGACCACGTGATCGATAACATCAACTGCACAAACGGCAAGATCAACTGGGGCATAGGCATTGGGCTGGCTGGCAGCACGTACGACAATGACTATCCGGAACAGCAGACCGTTAAAAACTTCGTGGTGGCGAATATCACCGGCAGCAACTGTCGGCAGCTGGTGCATGTTGAAAACGGTAAACACTTTGTGATCCGTAATATCAAGGCCAGCAATATTACTCCCGACTTCAGTAAAAAGGCCGGAATTGATAACGCAACGGTAGCTATTTATGGCTGTGATAATTTCGTTATCGATAATATCGATATGGTGAACAGCGCCGGAATGCTAATTGGCTATGGCGTGATCAAGGGCGATTATCTGTCGATACCGCAAAACTTCAAACTTAACGATATTCGCCTGGATAACCGACAGCTTGCCTATAAGCTGCGCGGGATACAGATTTCCTCCGGCAATGCCACGTCGTTTGTTGCCATCACCAACGTCAACATGCAGCGAGCAACGCTTGAGCTGCACAACAAGCCACAGCACCTTTTCTTGCGCAATATCAAGGTGATGCAGGAGTCAGCAACGGGGCCTGCGCTTAAGATGAACTTCGACTTGCGCAAAGACGTGCGCGGGAAGTTTATGGCCAAAAACGAGACGCTGTTGTCGCTTGCGAACATAAAAGCGGTTAATGAAAAGGGGCAGAGTTCGGTAGATATTGATCGGGTCGATCAACACGTGGTGAATACGGAACGGTTGAATTTTGCGCTGCCGCACAGGTAATCGCACAGACTATTTTGCGACTATTCCTGGAACAGAATCGCGATCTATTCAGATTACAACTACTGTAATTTGTGGTGGGGTGACCTAGGATTACTTCATATTTACGGCAAAACATGCTGGCGAAAACAGGTTTAAAAGCTATAATTCGTCAACCATTTTAAGGTGGAAGAAATAATGATTAATTTGAAAGCAGTCATACCGGTAGCGGGTCTGGGCATGCACATGTTGCCCGCCACAAAGGCCATTCCTAAAGAGATGCTGCCGATCGTTGACAAGCCGATGATTCAGTACATCGTCGACGAGATTGTTGCTGCGGGGATCAAAGAAATCGTTCTGGTGACGCACTCTTCGAAGAATGCCGTTGAGAACCACTTCGACACCTCTTATGAACTCGAGGCTCTGCTTGAGCAGCGCGTTAAGCGTCAGCTTCTGGCAGAAGTTCAGTCTATCTGTCCTCCTGGCGTGACCATCATGAACGTGCGTCAGGCGCAGCCGCTGGGTCTGGGCCACTCAATCCTCTGCGCGCGTCCGGTAGTGGGTGATAACCCGTTCATCGTGGTTCTGCCGGACATCATTATTGATACCGCTTCCGCCGATCCGCTGCGTTATAACCTGGCGGCAATGGTCGCTCGCTTCAACGAGACGGGCCGCAGCCAGGTGCTGGCGAAACGTATGAAGGGCGATCTCTCCGAGTATTCTGTTATTCAGACTAAAGAGCCTCTGGAGACAGAAGGGCAGGTGAGCCGGATCGTTGAGTTTATCGAAAAACCCGATCAGCCGCAGACCCTGGACTCCGACCTGATGGCAGTCGGCCGTTATGTGCTGAATGCGGATATCTGGGCTGAGCTGGAAAAAACCGAGCCGGGTGCCTGGGATCGTATCCAGCTGACCGATGCGATTGCTGAGCTGGCGAAGAAGCAGTCCGTTGATGCCATGCTGATGACCGGCGATAGCTATGACTGCGGTAAGAAAATGGGGTATATGCAGGCGTTTGTGAACTATGGCCTGCGTAACCTGAAGGAAGGGGCGAAGTTCAGAAGCCGGATTGAGAAGTTGCTGGCTAACGACTGATACTTCTTCCGCAGCCTTAAAGTCTTCATGCGCGGCAGTCATCATTTTAGTTATGTTGTTACATAACAAAAATGATGACTGCCGCTTTTTATTATTAATTCCCATGATAACAGAGAGTTACCTGCTTCAAATCTGGGCTGATTTGTAACGATTTGTGCTTGTTTCCGAGACCATTTAAGACGACAATTAACGCCAGTTTTTGTCTGAAATCAGACAGCCAATCTTATATTCAACACTCGCTCAGTGCACTGGTAGCTGTCAAGCTAGGGGCGGTAGCGTGCAAAATTTCTAATCCTAAATTAATACCAGGGTTTAGAACGCCAATATCTCGATATATCTACAAAACGGAATAGATAACGTGAAAATTCTTGTGACGGGTGGAGCCGGCTTTATCGGCTCAGCGGTTGTACGACATATTATTACTAATACCCATGACGAAGTCGTCAATGTGGATAAACTGACGTATGCCGGCAACCTCGAGTCCCTTAACGATGTCAGCGCCAGTGAACGTTATGTTTTTGAGCATGCAGATATTTGTGATAAAGCGGCTATGGATCGTATTTTTGCTGAACATAAACCGGATGCGGTAATGCATCTGGCGGCCGAAAGCCACGTTGACCGTTCCATTACTGGCCCGGCGGCATTCATTGAAACCAACATTGTTGGGACGTATGTGCTTCTGGAAGCTGCACGTGCTTACTGGTCAACCCTCGATGACGCAGCGAAAAAAGCGTTTCGCTTCCATCATATCTCCACCGATGAAGTGTACGGGGATCTGCCGCACCCGGATGAACATCCGGCATCCGCAGACCTGCCGCTTTTCACTGAAACCACAGCCTACGCGCCAAGCAGCCCGTACTCTGCCTCCAAAGCATCCAGCGACCATCTTGTTCGTGCCTGGCTGCGCACTTACGGCTTCCCGACCATCGTGACTAACTGTTCGAATAACTACGGACCGTATCATTTCCCTGAGAAGCTGATCCCACTTGTGATCTTGAACGCCCTTGACGGTAAAGCGTTGCCGATTTACGGCAAAGGCGACCAGATCCGTGACTGGCTTTATGTAGAAGATCATGCGCGTGCGCTTTACACCGTTGTGACTCAGGGCAAACCGGGTGAGACTTACAACATCGGTGGTCATAACGAAAAGCAAAACCTGGACGTTGTGCACACTATTTGCGATCTGCTGGATGAGATCGTCCCGAAAGAAGGCTCGTACCGCGACCAAATTACGTATGTTGCCGATCGCCCAGGACATGACCGCCGCTATGCGATTGATGCGCATAAAATTGGGGTGGAACTGGGCTGGAAGCCTGAAGAGACGTTCGAAAGCGGAATTCGTAAGACCGTGGAATGGTATCTGAGCAACCAGGAGTGGGTTAATAACGTAAAAAGCGGTGCTTATAAAACCTGGATCGAACAGAACTACGGGGAACGTCAATAATGAATATTCTTCTGTTCGGCAAAACAGGGCAAGTGGGCTGGGAGCTTCAGCGCGCGCTGGCTCCACTTGGCAATCTGATTGCGCTTGATGTGCATTCTAAAGATTACTGCGGTGATTTCAGCAACCCGGAAGGGATTGCTGAGACGGTTCGTAATATTAAACCTGACGTGATCGTCAATGCAGCCGCACACACCGCAGTGGATAAAGCAGAGTCGGAACCTGAGTTTGCGCAGTTACTGAATGCGACAAGCGTTGAGGCTATCGCGAAAGAAGCTGCAAAAATCGGCGCCTGGGTTGTTCACTACTCCACGGATTACGTCTTCCCCGGTGATGGCGAAACCCCCTGGAGTGAAACGGATGCGACGGCACCGCTGAATGTTTATGGTCAGACGAAGCTGGATGGCGAAAAAGCATTGCAGGATAATTGCCCTAATCATCTGATTTTCCGTACAAGCTGGGTATATGCAGGTAAAGGCAACAATTTTGCTAAGACCATGCTACGTCTGGCGAAAGAACGCAAAGAACTTTCCGTCATTAACGATCAGGTGGGTGCCCCAACAGGCGCTGAGCTGTTAGCCGACTGTACCGCCCACGCCATTCGTATCGCGATGGTGAAACCAGAAGTTGCCGGGCTTTATCATCTGGTCGCTTCTGAGACGACAACCTGGTACGACTATGCGGCGCTGGTGTTTGAGGAAGCCCAAAAGGCAGGCGTTGAGTTGGCGATTGAAAAGCTGAATGCTGTACCAACCACGGCATATCCAACGCCTGCGCGTCGCCCGCATAACTCACGCTTAAATACCATGAAGTTCCAGCAGAACTTCAACCTGGTATTACCAGCATGGCATGTTGGTGTGAAGCGTATGCTGGCTGAGCTTTTCACGGCGCAATCCATTTAATCATTAAAAAAATGCCCGTTTACGGGCATTTCGTGTTTATAGAGAAATTATAATGGCTACACGAAAAGGTATTATCCTTGCCGGCGGATCCGGCACTCGTCTCTACCCAGTGACCATGGCGGTTAGCAAGCAACTACTGCCAATTTACGACAAACCCATGATTTACTACCCGTTGTCTACGCTGATGCTGGCAGGGATTAAAGATATTCTGATCATCAGTACGCCGCAGGATACTCCGCGCTTTGAGCAGTTGCTCGGTAACGGCAGCCAGTGGGGGTTAAACCTTCAATATAAAGTCCAGCCAAGCCCGGACGGACTGGCACAGGCCTTTATCATTGGCGAAGAGTTTATTGGTGACGATAGTTGTGCGCTGGTGCTGGGCGATAATATTTTCTATGGTCATGACTTGCCGAAACAGCTGGAAGCTGCAATTGGTAAAGGTGACGGTGCAACGGTATTTGCCTATCACGTCAATGACCCTGAGCGTTATGGCGTGGTGGAGTTCGATAAAGATGGCACGGCAATCAGCCTGGAAGAGAAACCGCTGGAGCCGAAGAGCAACTATGCCGTTACGGGACTCTATTTCTACGATAACGATGTAGTGGAAATGGCAAAGAACCTGAAGCCTTCTGCGCGCGGTGAGCTGGAAATTACTGACATCAACCGTATTTATCTGGAGCAGGGTCGTCTATCTGTTGCAATGATGGGGCGCGGCTATGCGTGGCTGGATACAGGAACCCACCAGAGCCTGATCGAGGCGAGCAACTTTATCGCGACAATTGAAGAGCGTCAGGGATTGAAAGTGTCCTGCCCGGAAGAGATCGCGTATCGAAAAGGGTTTATTGATGCAGAGCAGGTGAAGAAACTGGCTGAGCCATTGAAAAAAAATGCCTATGGCCAATACCTGTTGAAGATGATTAAAGGTTATTAAGACATGAACGTAATTAAAACTGA
Source organism: Enterobacter sp. JJBC (assembly GCF_036936505.1). Taxonomy (NCBI): domain Bacteria; kingdom Pseudomonadati; phylum Pseudomonadota; class Gammaproteobacteria; order Enterobacterales; family Enterobacteriaceae; genus Enterobacter; species Enterobacter sp. JJBC. Next base: position 3,095,903 of record NZ_CP136935.1, on the reverse strand, counting down.
TATCCCTGATGTGCTGATTTTTGAACCAAAAGTATTTGGTGACGATCGTGGATTTTTCTTTGAAAGTTTCAGCCAAAAAGTATTTGAAGAGGCGGTAGGTCGAAAAGTTGAGTTTGTGCAGGATAATCATTCTAAATCTTGTAAAGGCGTTTTGCGTGGTCTGCATTATCAACTGGAACCGTACGCACAGGGTAAATTGGTGCGTTGTGTCGCTGGGGAAGTATTTGATGTAGCGGTTGATATTCGAAAATCTTCACCTACTTATGGGAGCTGGGTAGGGTTTTATCTTTCTGCTGAAAATAAAAGACAATTATGGATCCCTGAAGGGTTCGCTCATGGTTTCTACGTGATAAGTGACACTGCGGAATTCGTATATAAAACAACCAACTATTATCATCCGGATAGTGATCGTGGTATAAAATGGGATGATACAACGATTGGTATTAATTGGCCTTTAAGTGAAAAACCTAGCTTATCAGTAAAAGATGCTAATCAGTCGAATTTTATCGATCTATGACATACAATAAAAAAGCACAAAGCCTCATTTTTACTGTGGACCAGATTATGGACTCTGGTCTTATATTTCTTTTTATCGCAATTGGCGGAAATTTACTTAGTGGGACAGAGATGGCAAAGGTTGTTGTCGCTCAGTCTATTGCCTTAGTATGTGTATTATTTTGTTCTTGTTTTACAACACAGTATCTATTGCTAAGATATAAAAACCAAACTCATAGTTATTGGTTAAAGTTGTTTTTATTCTTTGTGGTTATTACTGCTGCTATTATTGTTGTTTGGTTCAAGTCACCTCTGATACTGTCACTTTTTGTTATAGGTATTGTCTCTGAATTTTTTAAACGTTATTGCTATTATACTGATAAGTCATTGATATCTGGTTGCGCAATGATCTCAACAGCCACGATATTTACAGTAATGATGCTTTTGGCATGGTTTAAAATAATCACTTTCGATTCTACTAGCTATGTTTATTTCTATTGCCTAGCAAAATTTCTCCCTTTTTTAATAGTGGTTCCGTTTTTCTTCAAAAGCAAACAAAAAAGCAAAGCCCATGCTGTGTGTAATGATCCTTTCAAGCATATAATTCAGGATTCTTTGAAGCTGGGAGGGGTATTCTCAATAATCACGATCATTTATTGGGTCACTAACCAAGGCTTTTTTATCCTTTTCAAAAATGAAATTCCAGCAAATGAATTAGTAAAGTTAAGAATTACTCAAAATGTATTCGGCATTGTAACAATGTTGATAACATTGTACGATTCAATATTTCTCAAAAGTAATATCAACAATGATGAGAAAATATTTATCTGGAAAAAATATTTTCATTTTATATTTGTTGCTATAGGTTTGATCATTGTCAATTACTTAATACTCTATTTTCTTTCTATAACCATTTATATTCACATTGATGTTTTTGAATATGCCTTTTATCTTGCTATGGGACAATTATTTTATTTGTTTTCACGGATGCCTATTTTAATAATGAAGTTAAGATATAATCTCACACTGATATTAATATTGTACTTAGTGTCTCTGTTTATATCATTTGCTTATCTTTTGTTAAATAAAAACAATAGTGATTTCCAATACATTGTAGAGTCGATAGCACTCGCCAATTTCCTAATATTTGTTTTCTCATTGATCATCGTTTCTAAAAAGGAAAAACAACATGGGTAAGTATACTGAGGCATTTTTTGCTCTGTCGACTGAGTTCAAAGATCGATTGTTAGCAATTGGAAAAGATAAAGTGCCTGTTAATTATTACACTCGACATAATAATTGGGGTGATCAGCTTAACAAATATTTGATTGAGAAAATAACGAAGAAAACTGTAGTAAAAAATAATTTCAAACAATCACCTCATATACTTGCGATCGGTAGTGTTTTGTCCAGTGCATCGTCAAAAAGTATAATATGGGGAAGTGGTTTTATATCCAAGGATGCCCCGTTAAAAACCAAAGATTTAGATATTAGATCTGTACGTGGTGTTTTAACTCGTAATCGTCTGAGGAATGAATTTGGTATCAATTGCCCAGATGTGCTGGGGGATCCTGCTGTGTTGCTTCCTCTGTTCTATGATGCGAAACACATTACCAAAAAATACAAAGTGGGAGTAATTCCACATTACAAAGATAAAGAATTGCCTGCGGTACAGTCATTACTCAAAAACGGTTGTGTTTTGGTTGATATTCAGAATGATATTGAACCATTTATTGATAAAATGAATGAGTGCGAATTCATTATTTCCTCCTCACTACATGGGTTGATAGCCGCAGATACTTATGGCATACCTAATCTTTGGGTTGCTTTTAGTGACAAAGTTCTTGGAGGTGAATATAAATTCTGTGATTACTATAGTACCACTGATAACAATGCGCCGAAGGTATGTATCGTTAGCGGAGCTGGCAATTATTCGCTTGAAGATTTATTAGCAAAGTGTCGTTGTAACCAATTTACTCGTAGTAAAGAAGATTTGCTTAAGGCGTTTCCTACTGAATATCGATAACTGTTCTACTTCTTAGATGAGTTTTTAAATGCTAATAGCACTACTCGCAATATTACTTTTGCTACAATACCTTTCGTTATATCTTGAAGGTAATAAAGTAAATTCTCAGGTTTTAAATAGATTTTTATCATTTTTTGTATTTCTTACACTTCTGGTGCTATTTTTATTCAAAAATGAATATTTTGGTGCTGATACCAAGAACTATCTAAATGAATTTACGGACTATTGTTTAAATCCAGAATCTTACACTGGCTTAGACTATACCTATAAAATAATCTTTAACCTTTTGAATTTTTTAATGGCCGAAAGATGTGAAGTGAATTGGATAATTTGGCTATGGCCGTATTTTGTTATTAGCATTATTTTCATTACAACGCTGGTATTTAAGCTTGATAAACTGATAATAATAACGCTCTTCTCTTCATTTATTGGTATTGAATTATTAACAAATGCCATGAGGCAAGGGTTTTCAATTGCAATACTTTTTTTATCTTTTTCATTTTATTTCAAACGACGCTATGTTTCTTTTGGAGTCCTGGCTGCACTATCTCTACTTTTTCATCAGGCATCTGCACTAATTATTGTTATATTTATAATATCAAGGTTAAATTATAAGTTAATCGTTCCATCAATGGTAATGGGTATATTCTTATTATTTGGAACGGCATATCTAGATTTTGTGCCAGGTGTATTAAGTTTCAAAGCTTCAATTTATAAATATATGCCATATGCCAGTGATGATTTTATCGTAAGGTTAATTAGTCTAATAAATTTAATGCTAACTTTTTTTGTTTATTTGTCCTTTGCAAGAAAGTTCTTAGTAAAAGATGTCCTTACATTAAATGTTATTATTAACATAGTTGCTATATGCTCAATAGTTTCAATCGTGCCATATTTAGGCTTTAGAGTGGTTTACGGAGTATATCCTTTATTTTTATTAATGACGTATATTAGCGTTAAACGGTATAGTCAACAATCGTACAAATTTCTTTCATATGTGACATGTGGTAACATCTTTATTACCATTTTGTGGTTATGTGGTTCGGCTCATATGCGTGCAATACCTTTTGTGAGTATAATATGAAAACAAGAGAATTTGGTATCTCTGTTGTAATTCCATCTTATAATAGAATTGATACTTTACTTAGAGCTGTAGATTCAATTGATTCTTGTCAAAAAGAAAAGGTGGAGATTATAGTTGTAGATGATTGCTCAGATTTTGATATTTATTCGGTGTTACAGCGTTATAATAAAAATAATATTCCAATTCGTATTTTTAAAAATAGCACAAATAAAGGGCCACAGGTCTCCAGAAATGTAGGGATTAGGCGTGCTTCATTTGAGTTTGTTGCGTTCCTCGACTCAGATGATTATTTTAGCCCTGATAAGATTGACTGGCTTTTACAAATTTTAGCGAATCAAGACATTGATCTTTTATATCATGCCGTTGATGGTTGCGAAAAGTACAATAAAATCTCAAATTTATGGTTTAAAACTTTTGGTAAATTACTCCATTTTCGCTGGTTTATATGTCTCCTTAATCCATGTGTAACGCCTAGTGTGGTGATTAGAGTTAAAAAATGCCTTTTTAATCCAACATTAAGATATTCGGAAGATTATGCATTTCTTTTATCATATGTAGAATCCACAACTAGGGTTAAGTATTGTGATAGCGTGCATACTACGGTACCACGAGCAATTGGTACTACTGGCGGGGTGTCTGGTAATTTAATTAAAATGCGTAAAGGTGAAATTAAAGGTAAGGAAAATCTACTTCGGAAAAACAACGTATCACATATTTTCCAGTATGCCCTTTCTTTAATTTTTGTCAGTGCTCGTGTATTATCTGATTTAATACGAAAAAGATATAATTTCAAAGACTTTATCAAATCAAATTGAAATGCATATCCTTGCTAAGGATTTAGGTTTTATATGCGTAATGAGAATGCAAAAAAAAATATCGATATCATTGGGATTGTGGGGGTGCCGGCTTGTTATGGTGGTTTTGAGTCACTTGTTCAAAATCTTGTTGATCATCAAAGTGAAAAAATTAATTATACGATTTATTGCTCTGGAAAGTCTTATAAGTCAAAAAGTAAAAATTATAAAGACGCTCAACTTAAATATGTACCATTGAAGGCTAACGGCAGTTCGAGTATCCCTTATGATATATTCTCACTGATGAGATCCATGTTCTGTAAGCCTGATGTTGTTCTCGTGCTAGGTGTTTCAGGTTGTATTTTTTTGCCTCTTTTTAAATTCTTTTCTTCAGCTAAGATTATTACAAATATTGATGGGCTTGAATGGCGACGTGATAAATGGGGGAAATTTGCAAAATGGTTCTTGAAATATTCGGAAAAAATTGCGGTTCATTATTCTGATACTATAATTGCAGATAACGAAGCGATATCAAACTATGTGTTAAAAGAATATGGAGTTAAAAGTAGTGTGATAGCTTATGGTGGCGATCATGCTATCGGGAATAAAGTAGTGGCTCAAGATAAGGATAATTATTACTTTACAGTTTGTCGCATAGAGCCAGAAAATAATATTGAAATGATCCTTGAAGCATTCAGCCAGACAAATAGCTGCTTTAAAATGGTAGGTAACTGGAATTCAAGCGCGTATGGGCGTGAACTAAGAAATCGATATAGTCCTTTCAAAAATATTGAATTGCTGGATCCGATATATGACATCAACATTCTCTTTGAGTACAGAAGTAAGTGTCGAGGATACATTCATGGTCATTCTGCTGGGGGAACAAATCCTTCATTAGTAGAAGCAATGCATTTCAATACGGCTATTTTTGCGTTTGATTGTGATTTCAATAGGTATTCCACTGAGAATTCAGCCTTTTACTTTAAAAATTCTAAAGAACTAGTTAACTTGTTGGAACAACGATCACAGGTGCTCCACACAGCTGAAGATGAGATTTGCGCAAATAAATTACAGCATATTGCGGACCAACGATATACTTGGATTAATGTTACTAAACAATATGAAGATCTGTACTGATACATGAAAAATGTCAGTGCGGAAAAGCCTTTAAGGCACAACTTTACTACACAGTTGCGGCTAATTTGAGTTAACATAATTGATACATTCAAGCCACGTCTTTTGCGTGGCGACCACACCTGACAGGAGTATGTAATGTCCAAGCAACAGATCGGCGTTGTCGGTATGGCAGTGATGGGGCGCAACCTGGCGCTCAACATCGAAAGCCGTGGTTATACCGTCTCCGTTTTCAACCGCTCCCGTGATAAGACCGAAGAAGTCATCGCTGAGAATTCAGGCAAAAAACTGGTTCCTTTCTATACGGTTAAAGAGTTCGTTGAGTCTCTGGAAACACCTCGTCGTATCCTGTTAATGGTGAAAGCGGGCGCAGGAACCGACGCTGCTATCGATTCACTTAAACCGTATCTTGATAAAGGCGACATCATTATCGATGGCGGCAACACCTTCTTCCAGGACACCATTCGTCGTAACCGTGAACTGTCTGCTGAAGGCTTTAACTTCATTGGTACTGGCGTATCCGGCGGTGAAGAAGGCGCTCTGAAAGGTCCATCCATCATGCCTGGCGGTCAGAAAGAAGCGTACGAACTGGTTGCGCCAATCCTGACTAAAATCGCAGCCGTTGCTGAAGACGGCGAGCCATGCGTGACATATATCGGTCCTGATGGCGCTGGTCATTACGTGAAAATGGTTCACAACGGCATTGAATATGGTGATATGCAGCTGATTGCTGAAGCCTACTCTCTGCTGAAGGGCGGTCTGAACCTCTCCAACGAGGAGCTCGCAAAGACCTTCACCGAGTGGAACAAAGGCGAGCTGAACAGCTACCTGATCGACATCACCAAAGATATCTTCACCAAGAAAGATGAAGAGGGTAAATACCTGGTTGATGTGATTCTGGATGAAGCCGCGAACAAAGGCACCGGGAAATGGACCAGCCAGAGCTCTCTGGATCTGGGTGAGCCACTGTCCCTGATCACCGAGTCTGTATTTGCACGTTATATCTCTTCTCTGAAAGAGCAGCGTGTGGCGGCATCTAAGGTGTTGTCTGGTCCTCAGGCCAAACCCGCTGGTGATAAAGCGGAGTTCGTTGAGAAAGTCCGTCGCGCGCTGTATCTGGGTAAAATCGTCTCTTACGCGCAGGGCTTCTCTCAGCTGCGTGCAGCTTCAGACGAGAACAACTGGGATCTGAACTACGGTGAGATTGCGAAGATCTTCCGTGCCGGCTGTATCATTCGTGCTCAGTTCCTGCAAAAAATCACCGATGCCTATGCTGAAAATGCGGGTATCGCAAACCTTCTGCTGGCACCTTACTTCAAGCAGATTGCTGACGAATATCAGCAGGCGCTGCGTGATGTGGTTGCGTACGCGGTGCAGAATGGTATCCCGGTTCCGACCTTCTCCGCTGCGGTGGCATACTACGACAGCTATCGTTCTGCCGTTCTGCCAGCTAACCTGATTCAGGCACAGCGTGACTACTTCGGTGCGCATACCTATAAGCGTACTGATAAAGAAGGCGTGTTCCACACCGAATGGCTGGAATGAGTTGATTGATTCGTTGTGAATATAACCCGGAGACCTCTCCGGGTTTTTTTATGCTAAAAATAACGATTCGTTTCGAAGTTGTCTGAATGTTTGTCCTCTCGCGGGGATTACTCCTGGTTTGCCTTGACAGTTCTGTCGGGCAGGAGGTACAAAGCCCAACAGCCAAGTTTATCGCGATGGTCAGGCGACCATCTGTTCAGTTAACTTAAAGAAGTCATTAGCGAATGAAAATAACTATCTCCGGAACAGGCTATGTCGGACTCTCGAACGGTATTCTGATTGCACAAAACCATGAAGTGGTTGCGCTGGACATCGTGCAGGCCAAAGTGGATATGCTCAATCAGAAGAAGTCTCCGATTGTCGATAAAGAGATTCAGGATTACCTTTCTAATAAGTCGCTTAATTTCCGCGCAACCACGGACAAAGAAGACGCATACCGCGATGCGGATTTCGTCATCATTGCCACGCCAACAGACTACGATCCTAAAACCAACTACTTCAATACCTCAACCGTTGAAGCGGTGATCAAAGACGTTACGGCAATCAACCCGAACGCAGTGATGATCATCAAGTCGACAATTCCAGTGGGTTTCACCAAATCGATTAAAGAAGAGTTGGGTATTGATAATGTCTTCTTCTCGCCGGAATTTCTCCGCGAGGGCAGGGCGTTATACGATAACCTGCACCCATCCCGTATCGTGATTGGCGAGCGTTCCGAGCGTGCGGAGCGTTTTGCTGCGTTGCTTCAGGAAGGCGCAATCAAAAAAGATATTCCGGTGCTGTTCACCGATTCCACCGAGGCAGAGGCCATTAAGCTTTTCGCTAATACCTATCTGGCGATGCGTGTGGCTTACTTCAACGAGCTGGACAGCTATGCCGAGAGCTTAGGTCTAAACACCCGTCAGATCATCGAGGGCGTGTGTCTTGACCCGCGTATCGGTAACCATTACAACAACCCGTCCTTCGGTTACGGCGGCTACTGTCTGCCAAAAGACACCAAGCAGTTGCTGGCTAACTATCAGGCGGTGCCGAACAACCTGATTTCCGCCATTGTGGATGCCAACCGCACGCGTAAAGACTTCATCTCGGATTCCATTCTCGCGCGTCAGCCGAAAGTGGTGGGCGTGTATCGCCTGATCATGAAGAGCGGTTCCGATAACTTCCGCGCTTCTTCCATTCAGGGGATCATGAAGCGTATTAAGGCGAAGGGCGTGCAGGTCATTATTTATGAACCGGCCATGCAGGAAGATGAGTTCTTCCATTCGCGTGTGATCCGCGATCTGGATGCGTTTAAGAAAGAAGCGGATGTAATTATCTCCAACCGTATGGCGGAAGAGCTGGCGGACGTGAAAGATAAAGTCTATACCCGCGATTTGTTCGGCAGCGACTGATCAAAATCGTGATATAAAAAAACCCGGCACTGTGCCGGGTTTTTTGTTTTTAAACGTTATAGAAGTTGCGGTACCAGTCGACGAAGTTTTTCACGCCTTCTTTGACTGAGGTTTGTGGTTTAAACCCAATAACGTCATACAGCGCTTTGGTGTCCGCACTGGTCTCCAGCACGTCCCCCGGCTGGATCGGCATCATATTTTTCACCGCTTCTTTCCCCAGTGCCTCTTCAAGCGCGGTGATGTAATCCATCAGTTCGACAGGTGAGCTGTTACCGATGTTATACACGCGATACGGGGCAGAGCTGGTTGCTGGCGAACCGGCTTCGACCGTCCAGTCGGCATCGGCCTGAGGAATAACGTCCTGTAGGCGGATAATCGCCTCCGCAATATCATCGATATAGGTGAAGTCGCGCTTCATCTTGCCGTAGTTGTATACGTCGATGCTGTTGCCTTCAATCATGGCTTTGGTGAATTTGAACAGCGCCATGTCCGGGCGTCCCCACGGGCCGTAGACGGTAAAGAAGCGCAGGCCAGTGGTCGGCAGGTTGTACAGATGCGAATAGGTATGCGACATCAGCTCGTTAGCTTTTTTGGTTGCCGCATACAGGGATACCGGATGATCCACGGAGTCGTCAGTAGAAAACGGCATCTTACGGTTGAGGCCGTAAACAGAACTGGATGAAGCATACAGAAGATGCTGAACCTTGTTGTGGCGACAGCCTTCCAGCACGTTCAGGTGACCTACCAGGTTCGCATCCGCATAGGCATGCGGGTTTTCCAGCGAGTAACGCACGCCCGCCTGGGCGGCAAGATGGATCACGCGGTCAAATTTTTCATTGGCGAAGAGCGCAGCCATGCCCTCGCGGTCCGCTAAGTCCAGCTTGTGGAAAGTGAAACTCTCGGATTTGAGCAGTTCGACGCGAGCGAGCTTGAGGTTTGGGTCATAGTAATCATTCAGATTATCAAGCCCAACAACTTCATGCCCTGCATCAAGCAGGCGCTTGCTGACATGAGAACCGATAAAGCCCGCGGCGCCCGTTACAAGAAATTTCATAGCTTCCCTCATTCACAGTGTTCTTGTTGATGTCCCAGGACATCAGAATCCGACTATGATAGCGCGTCGCACTTCACTTACATAACCCATCTTTCCGATATAACTCATCGGATTCTTATAGAAAAATCGCCAGCAACAGATACACTATGGAAACAAGATTGTTTTTGCCCTTTTTCATCTGTTAGGGATTGTATGACGCACAACAACGATAACCTGGTCACACGCAACAATGACCCGGAGCAAATTGATTTACTGGATTTAGTGCTACAGCTGTGGCGTGGTAAGTGGGTAATAGGGGCCGTTATTGCTGCTTTTATCGTTCTCGCCGTTGTTTACATCACTGTTGCTAAAGAGAAATGGACATCATCGGCTATCATTGCTCAACCTGATGCTGCTCAAATAGCTACTTATTCCAATGCGTTGAATATTCTCTATGGCGGTGCTGCTCCCTCAATGCTGGACATTCAATCTCGAGCTATCAGTCGTTTCAACTCTTCTTTCTCTGCTTTGGCACAAGCACTTGAGAATCAGGAAGACCCCGAAGAACTGACTATTGAACCTACTGTAAAAGGTCAAGGTTTACCTTTGACCGTAACCTACCAGGGGGAGACAGCTGAAGCGGCACAAAAGCAGCTTGCGCAATATATCCAGCAGATCGATGAACAGACAGCAAAAGAACTGACGCTTGACCTCAATGACAATCTCAAGCAGCAGATCACAACCCTGAACGACTCCCTCCAGAACCAGGAGAAAGTCGCACAGGAGCAAAAAGATCTGCGTATTAAACAGATCACTGAGTCATTTAAGAATGCGGAAGCCGCGAAGATTACTACACCCCAGATTCAGCAAACACAGGATGTGACTCAAGAAACTATGTTCCTGTTGGGGACAGCAGCGCTGAAATCAATGATTGATAACGAAGCGTCACGTCCGCTGGTCTTCTCAGGCGCTTACTACCAAACCAAACAGAACTTACTGGATATCCAGAATCTCAACGTTAACCCAGACACTATTCACGTCTATCGTTACGTCATGAAGCCGAACCTTCCTATCCGACGCGACAGCCCGAAAATTGCTATTACCCTCATCCTTGCCGTTCTCCTCGGCGGGATCATCGGTTCTGCTGTCGTCCTCGGCCGTAACGCGCTGAGAAACTACAAACCAAGAGCCTGATTTACACACAAAAAAAGACCGGGTTTCCCCGGTCTTTTTTATTTATGCCGTTTCCGCAAATTCTCAATCACCGTCGTTAAATCCAGCTCCTGATCCTGAAGCAGTACCAGCAGGTGATACATTAAATCCGACGCTTCGTTCGTCAGCTCCTCCCGATCATGCACGGTGGCCGCCAGCGCCGTTTCAACGCCTTCCTCACCCACTTTCTGCGCAATACGTTTGGTGCCGCTGGCGTACAGTTTCGCCGTGTACGAGCTCTCGGGATCCGCTGATTTACGCTCTGCCAGCAGCTGTTCCAGCTGATAGAGGAACAGCCACTGGTGGCTCGTCTCGCCGAAGCAGCTGCTGGTGCCTTTGTGGCAGGTAGGCCCAATCGGGTTGACCAGCACCAGCAGGGTGTCGTTGTCGCAATCTGGCGTAATGCTGACCACATTCAGGAAGTGACCCGAGGTTTCCCCTTTCGTCCACAGGCGCTGTTTGGTGCGCGAGAAAAACGTTACCTTGCCGCTGTCGAGCGTTTTTGTCAGTGCCTCCAGGTTCATGTATCCCAGCATCAGCACTTCGCCTGAAACGGCATGCTGTACAACCACCGGCAGTAATCCGTCAGTTTTTTCCCAGTCCAGCTGCGCCTGTTGTTGCTCTGTTAACATACCCTGATCTCCACGCCCTGGTCGGCCAGGTACGTTTTTAACTCACCAATATTGATAATCTGTTTATGGAACACGGAGGCGGCCAGCGCGCCGTCCACGTTCGCATCGCGGAAGGCTTGAAGGAAGTGTTCCATGGTGCCTGCGCCGCCGGAGGCAATCAGCGGAACCTGGCAGACCGCGCGCACTTTTTTCAGCTGCTCGAGGTCGTAGCCGTTACGAACGCCGTCCTGGTTCATCATGTTCAGAACGATTTCACCCGCACCGCGTTTTTGCACTTCCTGCACCCAGTCCAGCGTCTCCCATTGGGTGACGCGCGTGCGGCTTTCATCGCCGGTGTACTGGTTAACGTGATATTTTCCCGTCGCGGTATCAAACCAGGTGTCGATCCCCACGACAATGCACTGCACGCCAAAGCGGTCCGCCAGACGCGTAATCAGCGCCGGATCTGCAAGCGCAGGGGAGTTAATCGAAATTTTGTCCGCACCGAAAGAGAGAATTTTCGCCGCATCGTCAGCAGATTTAATCCCGCCCGCTACACAGAAGGGAATATCAATCACCTCTGCCACGCGCGCCACCCAGCTTTTGTCCACCACGCGGCCATCGCTGGAGGCGGTGATATCGTAAAATACCAGTTCGTCTGCGCCTTCTTCGGCATAGCGTTTTGCCAGCGGAACGATGTCGCCAATGATCTCGTGGTTGCGGAACTGCACGCCTTTTACAACCTGACCATCACGCACGTCCAGGCAGGGAATTATCCGTTTTGCCAGCATTGAATCGCCTCCTTCACCGTAAATTTGCCTTCCAGCAGCGCGCGACCCACGATCACGCCGCGTACACCGGTTCCGCGCAGAGCGGCGATATCCGCCAGGTCGCCGATACCGCCAGAGGACTGGAACGCCACCTGCGGATAACGCGCGCAAACCTCTTCATACAGCGAGACGTTAGAGCCTGCGAGCGTACCATCGCGTGAAATATCCGTGCACAGGACGTGCTTCAGCCCTACGGGGAGATACATCCCGACCAGCTCTTCCAGCGTTACGCCGGAGTTTTCCTGCCAGCCGCTGACCGCGACCTGCTTATTACCCTGCTCGTCAATGCGTACATCCAGCGCCAGCACCAGCGCATCCGCACCGAAGCGGCGGAACCAGCCCTTGACCGTCTCAGGATCTTTCACAGCGGTCGAACCGACCACCACGCGCGCCACGCCCGCGTCCAGTAAGGCGGCAACATCGGCTTCCGTACGCACGCCGCCGCCCACCTGCACCGGGACGTCCACGCCAGCCACCAGTGTTTTAAGCAGCGGGATCTGGCGCTTCGCCGGATCTTTCGCGCCGGTCAGATCGACCAGATGCAACACCTCAGCGCCCTCGGCGGCGTAAGCCTGTAATCGCGGCAGCGGGTCGTTGCCGTAGTCGCGCTGCTGCCCGTAATCGCCCTGGTGGAGACGAACAACCGTGCCGTCAATTAAATCTAAAGCGGGAATTATCATCACATCTCCAGGAAATTTTTCAGCAGTTGCGCACCGGCGGCACCGGAGCGTTCCGGGTGAAACTGCACGCCGTAAAAGTTATCTTTCTGCACGGCGGCGGTGAACGCCTCGCCGTAATTGCACTGGGCGATGGTGTAGGTATTCACGGGCATGGCGTAGCTGTGGACGAAATAGAAGTACGCGCCGTCTTCAATACCCTGGAACAGCCTGTTGCCCGCCTTCGGATAAACGCGGTTCCAGCCCATGTGCGGCAGTGGCAGGCCGTGGTCGGTCATTTTCGGTACGTCTTCTTCAATAATGCCCAGCAGATCAACGCCGTTGCTCTCTTCGCTGCGGCGGCCAAGCAGCTGCATGCCGAGGCAAATGCCCAGCACCGGTTGAGTACAGGCTTTGATGAGATCTACCAGCTCGCGCTCATGGATCTGATCCATCGCCGCCTGGGCGGTGCCAACCCCCGGCAGAAAGAGTTTATCTGCGCGCAGAACCACGTCCGGGTCGCGGCTCACCACCGGCTCGTAGCCGTGGCGCATAATCGCCGACTGTACGGAGTTCAGATTGGCGCATCCGGTGTCCAGAATCACCACGTTCATTACAGCACTCCTTTCGACGAGGGCAGGGCGTCACCTTCCACGCGGATCGCCTGGCGCAGGGTACGGCCAAAGGCTTTGAACAGGCTCTCGACGCGGTGGTGATCGTTTTTGCCTTTGGTTTTCAGGTGCAGCGTCAGGCCCATAGTGTAAGAAAGCGAGCGGAAGAAGTGTTCCACCATCTCGGTGCTGAGATCGCCCACGCGCTGGTAGGTGAAGTCAGCTTTATATTCCAGGTGCGGACGTCCGGAGATATCCATCGCGCAGCGCGCCAGGCACTCGTCCATCGGCAGAACAAAGCCGAAGCGGTTGATGCCGCGCTTGTCGCCGAGCGCCAGCTTCAGGGCTTCGCCCAGCGCCAGGCCGGTATCTTCCACGGTGTGGTGATCGTCGATATACAGGTCGCCCTTAACCGTGATCTCCATACGGAAGCCGCCGTGCGTGGCGATTTGATCCAGCATGTGGTCAAAGAAACCGACGCCGGTGTGGATCTTGCTGCCGCCTTCGCGGTCGAGCCAGACCTTCACGTCGATCTGCGTCTCTTTGGTGTTGCGTTCAACGTGGGAATAGCGGTCGCGTCTGGTGAGCTGCTCGCCAATCATCGCCCAGTTTAGCGTGTCGCGGTTATAGCGCAGACCCGCAATGCCCATGTTTTCCGCCAGCGTGATATCCGTGACGCGATCGCCAATCACATAGCTGTTGGCTTTATCCAGCGCCTCTTCAGCCAGATAACGTTCAACAAGCTTCAATTTTGGCTTGCGGCAGTCGCACTCGTCGGCAGGCATATGCGGGCAGATCAGCACCTCGTCGAAGGCGATGCCCTGCGAGGTCAGCACCTGCATCATCAGGTTGTGCGGGCCGTCAAAGTCCGCCTGCGGGAAGCTGTCGGTGCCCAGACCGTCCTGGTTGGTGATCATCACCAGCTTATAGCCTGCTTTCTGAAGCTTCAGCAGCACCGGGATCACGTCGGGTTCAAACGCCAGCTTGTCGAAACGATCGACCTGAAAATCGCTGGGTGGCTCCGAGATGATGGTGCCGTCACGATCGATAAAGAGATACTTCTGACTCATACTTTCTCCGCTTTCAGGGCGTCAATCACGCGCTGGCTCTCTGCACGGGTGCCGACGGTAATACGCAGGCAGCCGCTCAGGGTAGGTTGTTTATTCTGGTCTCGTAAGATAATGCCCTGATCCCACAACGATTTAAATATCGCGCTTGAGGCGGTGAAGCGCACCAGGATGTAGTTGGTTTCCGAGTCGAACACCTCTTCCACGCACGGAATCGTTTTCAGGGCATCGACAAGATACTGACGCTCTTCCAGGATCTGCGCCACACGCTCGCGCATCGCGCTGATGCCCTGCGGGGCCAGCGCCTGTGCCGCAATATCGGCAACCGGCGTCGAGAGCGGATACGGGGCGATGACTTTCAGCAGCAGGTCGATAATTGCTTTATTTGCCAGCGTAAATCCACAGCGAAGGCCGGCGAGGGCGAAGGCTTTGGAAAGGGTACGCAGCACAACGAGATGCGGATACTCTTCAAGCCAGCCTGCCAGTGTCGCCTGTGGGCAGAACTCAATGTAGGCTTCGTCGGCCACGACCAGCGCTTTGCCGCGCGTCATTTCCAGCAGAGAACGGATATCCTGCGGATTGATAATCTGCCCGGTCGGGTTGTTCGGGCTACAGACAAACACCACCTTCACGCCGTCGAGGTTATCGGCAATGCCCTGCAAATCCAGCTGCCAGTTGTCCAGCGCCTGCACGTTGCGGCAGGCCACGCCAAAGGTTTCGGCGCTGACGCTGTACATGCCGTAGGTGGGCTGGCAGTACATCACCGCGTCTTTACCCGGCTCGCAGAAGGCGCGGATCAGCAGCTCAATCCCTTCATCCGCCCCACGGCTGACCAGCACCTGCTCAGGCTTTACGCCTGCATACTGCGCATAGTTCTCGATCACCGCTTTCGGCTGACACTCCGGGTAGCGGTTCAGCGTCTGCTGCGAGAGCTCAAAGGCCACCGACGTGGGATATTCGTTGGCATTCAGCCAGACATCGCCGTTGCCGCCAAGACGACGCGCAGACTGATAGGGCGTCAGGCGACGGACATTTTCGCGGGCTAATTCTTCGATGTTCATGCTTGCTCCTTCAGGGCGGCAACGCGCAGCGTCACGGCATTTTTGTGGGCAGTCAGGCGCTCGGCGGCGGCCAGGGTTTCAATGGTCGACGCCAGCGAGGCAAATCCCTCGCGGGAGAGTTCCTGCACGGTCATGCGCTTCTGGAAATCCGCCAGCCCCAGGCTGGAGCAGGTTGAGGTATAGCCATACGTGGGCAGCACGTGGTTGGTGCCGGAGGCGTAATCCCCGGCGGATTCCGGTGACCAGTCCCCGAGGAACACTGAGCCTGCGCTGGTTATGCTGTCGACCAGATCGCGCGCGTTACGGGTCTGAATAATCAGGTGCTCAGGACCGTACTGGTTGGAGATGGCGATGCACTGGTCAAGATCGCGGGCCACAATCAGGCGGCTAGCCAATAGCGCCTGACGCGCCGTTTCCGCACGCGGCAGGTCAGCCAGCTGACGCTCAACGGCGTCGCCCACGCGTTTTGCCATGTCGGCATCTGGCGTCAGTAAAATCACCTGCGAGTCAGGGCCGTGCTCGGCCTGCGAGAGCAGGTCAGAGGCCACGAAATCTGGTGTAGCGCCGCTGTCGGCAATCACCAGCACTTCAGACGGACCGGCAGGCATATCAATCGCCGCGCCGTCCAGACGCTGGCTGACCTGACGCTTCGCTTCGGTTACGTACGCATTGCCCGGACCAAAGATTTTGTCGACCTTAGGAATGGATCCCGTCCCGAACGCCAGGGCGGAAATCGCCTGCGCACCGCCCACTTTATAAATTGCCTGCACGCCGCACAGCTTCGCCGCGTACAGGATCTCGTCGGCGATCGGTGGCGGAGAGCAGAGCACCACCTTCTGACAACCGGCAATACGTGCCGGGGTGGCCAGCATCAGGACGGTCGAAAACAGCGGAGCAGAGCCGCCGGGAATATAGAGGCCAACGGACGCCACCGGGCGCGTCACCTGCTGGCAGCGCACGCCGGGCAGGGTTTCCACATCCACCGCCTGCAATTTCTGCGCGGTGTGGAAGGTATCAATATTTTTCACCGCGACGGCCATCGCCTGTTTGATGTCATCACCCAGACGATTGCTGGCATCATTGATTTCCTGCTCGGTAACCTGTAAAGCGCCGACTTCCGTCTTGTCAAACTTTGCGCTGTACTCGCGCAGCGCGTCGTCCCCGCGGGCTTTGACGTTATCGAGGATCTCCGCCACGGTGCGGGTGATGCTCTCCGAAGCGGAAATTGCCGGGCGCATCAGCAGCTCGCGCTGTTGCGCGTCGCTACAGGTATTCCAGTCGATGATTGTGTTAAAGCTCATGGTCGTTACTCCATCATCTTCTCAATTGGCAGCACCAGAATGGAGCTTGCGCCCAGCGCCTTCAGTTTTTCCATGGTTTCCCAGAACAGGGTTTCGCTGCTCACCATGTGCATCGCCACGCGCTGCTGGTCGCCCGCCAGCGGCAGAATGGTTGGACGCTCAGCGCCCGGCAGCAGGGCAATCACTTCCTCCAGACGCTCGGTTGGCGCATGCATCATGATGTATTTGGATTCACGCGCCTGAATCACGCCCTGAATGCGGGTCAGCAGTTTGTCGATGAGCTGCTGTTTGGCGTCGGCCATCTCGCCGTCGCGCTGGATAAGGCACGCTTTGGAGCGGTAGATCACCTCCACTTCGCGCAGGCCGTTCGCTTCGAGCGTGGCGCCGGTGGAGACGAGGTCACAGATGGCATCGGCCAGGCCCGCACGCGGCGCCACTTCAACAGAGCCATTCAGCAGACAGGATTTAAACTGCACGCCTTTTTGATCGAGGTAACGCTTCAGCAGGTGAGGGTAAGAGGTGGCGATACGTTTGCCGTTCAGCGCGGCCGGGCCGTCCCAGGCTTCATCGACCGGCGTGGCCAGCGACAGGCGGCAGCCGCCAAAGTCCAGACGACGCAGGGTAAAGTAACGCGGATCTTCGCCCTGCGCGCGGCGGGTTAACAACTCTTCTTCCAGTACGTTTTCGCCGATGATGCCGAGATCAACGACGCCATCCATCACCAGGCCCGGGATATCGTCATCACGTACGCGCAGAATGTCGATCGGCATATTTTCAGCCAGGGCGATCAGGCGCTGGGTGTGCAGGTTGATTTTAATCCCGCAGCGGGCCAGCAGTTCGCGTGAATCGTCGCTTAAACGGCCTGATTTTTGAATAGCTATGCGTAAACGTGAGTTATCTAACATTCTGTGTTCCTCGTTAACCTGTTTTAACCTGTCTGAATGCGGTCCAAAAAAAAGCCCCCGGAAGAAGATCTTCCGGGGGCTTTTTCATGCGTTCATGCACCACTGGAAGATCCAAACGTCTTCCAGCACACATCGCCTGAAAGACTAGTCAGGATGATGGTGATGATGGTGGTTTTTAAAAGGAACGCGTGTCATATAAATTCTCGTTGAATGCTTATGCATTTGATGTCTTTTAACCTAAACCAGTTGTACGCCATAAAGCAAGGGCTTTTTTTGATCATTAATTCATTTCATATTGATGGTATGAATTGTGCGTTCCACCAGGCTGGCGTAGCCTTATAACAGGCATCGTTAAGCGGAGAATGTAATGAAAAAGGTCGCGATTGTCGGGTTAGGGTGGTTAGGAATGCCACTGGCGATGTCATTAGCCGCGAAAGGCTGGCAGGTGACAGGGAGTAAGACCACCCGAGATGGGGTTGAAGCGGCACGCATGTGCGGCATTGATGGTGTCGAGCTGCGTCTCGAACCCGAGCTTATCTGCGATACCGACGAGCTGGATGAACTGATGAATGTGGACGCGCTGGTCATTACCTTACCGGCGCGGCGCAGCGGCCCGGGCGAGACGTTTTACTTGCAGGCGGTGCAGGAGATTGTCGACAGCGCCCTGGCGCACCATATCCCGCGCATCATTTTCACCAGCTCCACCTCCGTCTATGGCGCTATCGACGGTACGGCGAAAGAAAACACCGAGCGCCGTCCGGTGACCGCCAGCGGCCGGGTGCTGAAAGAGCTGGAAGACTGGCTGCACAATCTGCCTGGTACGCAGGTGGATATCTTACGTCTGGCCGGGCTGGTGGGGCCGGGGCGTCATCCGGGGCGCTTCTTTGCCGGTAAATCCGCGCCGGATGGCCAGCACGGGGTTAATCTTGTGCACCTTGAGGATGTTATCGGTGCAATAGAGCTGCTTTTACAGGCTCCGAAAGGGGGGCACATCTATAATATATGTGCGCCTTCGCATCCGCCGCGTAGTACCTTTTATCCGCTGATGGCGCGCCAGCTTGGCCTGGCGCCGCCGGTATTCAGTGATGCGCAGGGGGAGCGCAAAGGCAAAATTATTGATGGCAATCGTATTTGCCATGAACTGGGATTTGAATATCAGTATCCCGATCCGCTGGTAATGCCCATGGAATAATTGCGCCGGCGGAGACAATCGCACACCGCAAGGGGGCGAAGATGAAACCGCTGCTGGATGTTCTTGTTATTCTGGATGCGCTGGAAAAAGAGGGGAGCTTTGCCGCCGCCTCGGCGAAGCTCTATAAAACCCCTTCGGCTCTGAGCTACACCGTGCAAAAGCTCGAGAGCGATCTTAATATCCAAATCCTTGACCGCACCGGGCATCGCGCGCGTTTCACCCGTACAGGGCAGATGTTGCTGGAAAAAGGGCGTGACGTGCTGCATACGGTTCGCGAGCTGGAAAAACAGGCCGTCAAACTTCATCAGGGCTGGGAAAATGAGCTGGTGATTGGGGTTGATGATACATTCCCTTTCTCCCTGCTTACCCCGCTTATTGAGGCGTTCTATCAGCGCCACAGCGTCACGCGGTTGGTTTTTATCAATGGCGTGCTGGGCGGTTCCTGGGAGGCCCTGACGCAGGGCAGGGCGGATATCATCGTTGGCGCGCTGCATGAGCCTCCCCAGTTGAGCGAATTTGGTTTTGCGCGGCTGGGTGTTCTGGAGCAGGTTTTTGCCGTTGCGCCTCATCACCCGCTGGCGAATGAACCGGAGCCGGTTACCCGACGCGTCATTAAAAACTATCGTGCCATTGTGGTTGGAGACAGTTCTCGCCCCGAGTGCGGCATTTCATCGCAGCTGCTGGATGAGCAGGAGGCCATCACCGTTTTTGATTTTAAAACCAAGCTGGAGCTGCAAATAAGCGGCCTGGGGTGCGGTTACCTTCCCCGTTATTTAGCGCAGCGGTTTATTGACAGCGGAGCGCTGGTGGAAAAACAAGTTTTAGCGCAGAGCAGTAACGAATCGGTATGGGTGGGCTGGAATGAACAGACCGCCGGCCTTGCCAGCGCCTGGTGGCGAGACGAAATTTTAGCAAATAGTGCTATCGCGACAGTTTACACTCAGGCAGATGATGGTAAATCAACCAGTTAGAAAAATTATTTTATGGGCAGGTTTCTCAATGTATTGCCTTTTGTATCTTGAATAGGGCAAAATGCCGCCGCTGCAAACAAATAAATAATCGACGATATAAAAGGCGTCGGTTATTTTTTTTTGCATGTACGAAACGAAACTAAAAACCAAGAGGCCGGGCTTCGTACCGGATAGATACTTACTAAAATCCGACAGTTGTTGTCGCTGAGGAAGAAAGAAATGGGGCAATTTTTCGCTTACGTGGCGGTTATCACCGTAAAGGAGAATAACTATGTCGCATAACGCAACTCCAAACACCTCTCGCGTGGAATTACGTAAAACGCTTACGTTGATTCCGGTTGTCATGATGGGCCTTGCCTATATGCAACCGATGACGCTGTTCGATACATTCGGTATCGTTTCAGGCCTCACGGACGGTCATGTGCCGACGGCTTACGGCTTTGCACTGATTGCGATCCTCTTTACCGCGCTCAGCTACGGTAAACTGGTGCGCCGCTATCCGTCTGCCGGTTCCGCCTACACCTATGCCCAGAAATCCATCAGCCCGACGGTGGGCTTTATGGTGGGCTGGTCTTCGCTGCTCGACTATCTGTTCGCGCCGATGATCAACATTCTGCTGGCAAAAATTTATTTTGAAGCGCTGGTGCCATCGATTCCATCCTGGATGTTCGTCGTGGCGCTGGTGGCCTTTATGACGGCCTTCAACCTTCGCAGCATCAAGTCCGTTGCCAACTTTAACTCCGTTATCGTTGTGCTTCAGGTTGTACTGATTGCCGTGATTCTCGGCATGGTGATTTACGGTGTGTTCCACGGTGAAGGCGCGGGCACTCTGGCGAGCAGCAAGCCGTTCTGGTCTGGTGATGCGCATGTGATCCCGATGATTACCGGGGCGACGATTCTGTGCTTCTCCTTTACCGGTTTTGACGGTATCAGCAACCTGTCTGAAGAAACGAAAGATGCAGAGCGAGTAATTCCGCGTGCAATCTTCCTGACGGCGCTGATTGGTGGCCTGATCTTTATTTTCTCGACCTATTTCCTCCAGCTGTACTTCCCGGATATCTCTCGCTTCAAAGATCCGGATGCTTCTCAGCCGGAAATTATGCTCTATGTGGCGGGTAAAGCGTTCCAGGTCGGCGCGCTGATCTTCTCCACCATCACCGTACTGGCGTCCGGTATGGCCGCGCATGCAGGCGTTGCGCGTCTGATGTACGTTATGGGCCGCGATGGCGTATTCCCGAAAAGCTTCTTCGGCTACGTGCATCCAACATGGCGTACCCCGGCGATGAACATCATTCTGGTCGGTGCGATCGCGCTTCTGGCGATTAACTTTGACCTGGTGATGGCAACGGCGCTGATTAACTTTGGTGCGCTGGTGGCGTTTACCTTTGTTAACCTGTCGGTGATCTCTCAGTTCTGGATCCGTGAAAAGCGTAACAAGACGCTGAAAGACCACTTCCAGTATCTGTTCCTGCCGATGTGTGGTGCTATGACCGTGGGCGCGCTGTGGGTTAACCTGGAAGAGAGCTCAATGGTGCTTGGCCTGATTTGGGCAGGTATCGGCCTGGTTTACCTGGCCTGTGTGACGAAGAGCTTCCGCAACCCGGTTCCTCAGTACGAAGACGTCGCGTAAGACTGCGTCGGGTGGCGGCTACGTCTTACCCGACCTAAATACCCCGCAGGCCCGCGTAAGCGAAGCGCCATCGGGCAAAAAAAAAGCCGGAGACATCGCCTCCGGCTTTTTTGTACCTGCTATTCAGACAATCTCTTGCGCATACTGGAACAGCGCTTTCAGCAGCGCCTGCTTCTCAGCATTCCCTTCATACTGACCGTAAAGCATCTCCAGCTCCTGGGCGTAGCTATTAAGAAACTCCGGCGTAAACACGTTGCGCCGATGCTGTAACCAGCGCTCCTGCTCTGCTTCATCCAGCGTGCCGGGATAGTTGCGCGCGCGATAATTAAACATCAGCTTCTCAATGCGCTTATCTGCGAAGGTGATATCCAGCGCGGGCAGGTTACGCGGGTCGGTTTGCAGCACGATATTCATCGCCGCGCGATCGGCATCGCTGAAGAAGCCGTTATAAAGCTGCGCATCCACATTCTCAGACTGCACGAACGGCTCTGCTTCGGCAAATATGGCGACGACTTTCTCGCGCACCTGCGGGTTGTCGCGCAGCACTTTCAGGTTATCGAGGCAGTGCTGACGGTTAATCCCCAGCCGGTCGGCGTCTTCCGGGCGTAGCGTGTTGGCCTGCGCCAGCACCGGGCACTTATTAATGTGCACCAGTTTTACCGGTACGGCTGGCAGGTCACCCAGCGCCTCTTTCGGCGTATAGAGCCGTTCACGTAAGGTGTCGCTGTCGAGCTCAAGCAGCGGGGAGATATCTCCGGCAAGATCCACCATGATGACGGCGTTACGGTTGTCCGGATGCCAGGCAAGCGGCGCCACCCAGCTTGTGTTCCCGCGCCACGCGCCGAACATCCCTGAAATATGCACCAGCGGTTTCATCTGCGGCACGTCAATCAGTGTCATCAGCTTTTGCTTGCTGCGATGGCTCAATAGATACTCAAACAGGCGCGGCTGCGCGGTTTTTACAAGTTTCGCCATTGCGATGGTCGCGTAAACGTCTGCCATCGCGTCGTGGGCATTGCTGTGCTCAATGCCGTTGGCCCGCGTCAGGTGCTCGAGCCTGAAGCTCGGCAAGCCGTCGTCGTTCTCCGGCCAGTTAATCCCCTCCGGGCGCAGCGCATAGCAGGCGCGCATGATATCCAGCAAATCCCAGCGTGAATTACGGTTCTGCCAGCTCCAGGCGTACGGATCGTAGAAGTTGCGGTAGAAGATATTGCGCGTCACTTCATCGTCAAAACGGATGTTGTTGTAACCCACCACGCAGGTATTGGGCACCGTGAACAGGTCGTGGATGCGACGGGCAAATTCTGCTTCGCTAACGCCTTTATCCCACGCTTCCTGAGGCGTGATGCCCGTCACCATCACCGCGCCCGGCTGCGGCAGATAGTCATCGGCGGGTTTACAGTAAAACACCTCGGGTTCGCCAATGACGTTAAATTCGTCATCGGTACGGATAGCCGCAAACTGCGCCGGTCGGTCCAGCGCCGGATGGGTGCCAAAGGTTTCGTAATCATGGAACAGGAAGGTTGGTTTTTTTTCGGTGTCTGCCATAACTTATTTTTGTCCACATTAATTTACAACAGTTTACAACGTCTGATTATCAGAAAAAAGACATTATCATTTGGTCTTTTACTTGAGCGTGATATAGTTTTGTACTGTATAATATTGTTCAGCTAATAATTTTTTAAAGTTGTATGCCAAATGTTTTTTAAATGTATAAAAATTATTTATGATACCAGCGACCCATAACAAGCATATGTTCATAATAAACTATATTTAAGCTGATATATGGTTGCTTGTGCTCCTAAATTTAATATTAGCATTTTTTGCTCTATCTTTTTTTTATCATATAACACATTCATGGTGTTTAAATCTTGTATCATTTAGAATTTTGTAGATTGCCATTGAAGCTTGCTGGTTGCTACGATACTGAGTTCGATTTTTTAGCCCGCAGGCTTTTATACTTTACATAAGCCTTGACTCCAGCACTTCTGGGCATCAAGCATGTAACCTGAATGGTAAGGTTAATAATCCGCTAATTTAGTCAGGAATAACCTTTATCGAGAGCTATATCCGGAAGACGGAAAAATAATGGAGGATATATTGATAAAGTTAATATGGTTAAAATCTAGCTCAGTAAAAATTACTTACTAAGTAAGCGCTTCTTTTCGGTATCTTTCTTTCGTTAGCAATTCAACTTATTTCAATCTGTAGTCGCCAGTTCACTGGCTGAATTTTAGCGGTTGATATTAAAGGGGCTGTTTTTATCCAAATAGATTCTATAACCTGTAAAAATTTAGGTTTCCCAAAGAAAAGCCAAAAACATTTCAGATGGCCTTAGTTTTATGTGCTTCTTTTTGTGAGTGTCAAATTAAGCTCAGAAATGATAACTATATTTTGAGAAAAATGCGTTATGTTTTAACCCCAAAGTTAGATAATGCAGAGCATCTATATTATTGACATGACCGTTTAGAATGAGTAAAGACGACAACTGTTGGCTTTACCAGCATGCATCTGGTTGCGAGCAATAGAAAACCTATTGGTCAATTTTTATCATAATAAATGATTTAAATCAAAGGGATAGCTGGTTTTGCTTGGTGGCGGAGTCGTTCGGTATTGATAGGCTACTAATAAAAAATTGAAAATGCTGCATTGCAGTGCTAATATTCAAAAAAATTACAATCTCTTGGGAAATAAAATGATTTTTAGCTCTCCTGAATTTATATTCATTTTCCTTCCTGTTACGTTCTTGATATATTTTTCTTTGAATAAGGCTCGTAAGCACAAATTGGCCAAAATTAGCCTTGTTCTTGCAAGTCTCTATTTTTATAGTTATTGGAGCTTAGAATACCTCCCTTTAATGGTTGGATCTATTATATTTAATTATTCTGTTGGCGTCCTAATATCCAGTAAAACTGGGAGAGCTAAAAAGTTTTTCTTAAGTGTAGGTGTGATTACTAACCTAGCCATACTTGGATATTATAAGTACGCGAATTTCTTCCTGGATAATATAAACGCTTTATCAGGAAGCGATTTCCATACTATGTCGATAATATTGCCAATAGGAATTAGCTTCTATACCTTTACACAAATAGCCTTCTTGGTAGATAACTATAAAGGTTATGTTAAAGAATTCGATATTATTAATTATACTTTATTTGTGACTTTTTTTCCACATCTGATTGCTGGTCCGATATTGCATCACAAAGAAATGATGAGTCAGTTTAAGTCAAAATGGACCTATGCCATACGATACAGACATATTATAATGGGAGTGATGATATTTGGTGTAGGCCTTTTTAAAAAAACAATTATTGCTGATACTTTTGCTATATCAGCCAACATAGGTTTTGCTCCAGGTTTTGCTCCAGGTTTTGAACACAACTTCATTAGTGCATGGGTAGCGAGTTTATCTTACACATTTCAACTATATTTTGATTTTAGCGGCTACTGTGATATGGCTGTAGGAGCTGCACTTTTGTTTAATATATGGCTGCCTATAAACTTTAACTCTCCATATAAAGCTCTTGATATACAGGATTTTTGGAGACGTTGGCATATTACCTTGGGGCGTTACCTGAGAGATTATCTCTATATACCCTTGGGCGGCAATAGATGTCCCACTTTCAGGGTTTACATCAATCTTTTCATAACATTTGTTTTGGGGGGGTTATGGCATGGTGCGAGTTGGATGTTTATCATTTGGGGGGCCTTACATGGGCTCGCCTTGGCTATTCATAGAGCCTGGAAAACATTAGGCATGAGCATGCCTAATCCTCTTGCATGGATAGTTACATTCTTGTACGTTAATACAGCATGGGTTTTTTTTAGAGCATCATCGATACAAGACGCAATTAATATTTTGAAAGCCATGATTGATATTGATTCGATTAGTTCTGTCCCTATAAATGATATACCGATTAAAAACCTTTCCGCGTTAGGAGTCCTCGCAGATAATATGGCAGATTTTGTGCCTCTGGGGGTTGCCGCATATGTGACACAAATGATGGCAATATTATTTGGTTTCTTTATTATATCTAGAAAAAACTCCATCGAAATGTTTACATCTTCGCGCTTGGGCTACCATACAGTAATGAAAACAGCTTTTGTTACAGTGCTTGGTCTTTATATGACATTACACACAACTAGTGCGGTTTTCTTGTATTTTAATTTTTAAAGATGGTGGTTATGAATGAAATGTAGGCTGAGGGTATTTGTGGTTATTGTTTTTATTTCTCTATTGATCGTTCCTGCAATTAATTTAACGCTTGGGCGAAATGCTATGCCAAAATCTTTCCCGGAAACCTTCAAAAAACTCTATAATCTGGATATAATCGAGTCATTTATCGGTTATGCAGGATATGCAATTGGCATGTCATCTGACCCAGGTAAGGTGGTTGTAGGGCATGACGGTTGGTTGTTTTTGGGGGATGACATATCATCCCCAATAACGACAAAAATCCGGGGTGTGGACGATAAAATAAATTCAACAATAAATCCAATTCACAACAATATGTATGAGTGGAATAATTTCTTTAAGCGATGCGGAGTGAAGGAATTTAGAGTTATAATTGGACCCGATAAGGACAGTGTTTATAGTGAAAAAACACCCGCTTGGAATAGGCAAAGTGATAAAAAAATACTAAAAACATTAACTGCGGGGCAAAATCTTCTATTTGTTAATACCTACGATGCTTTCAAAATTGCTAAATCAAAGTTCATTATGCCAATGTATTTCCATACCGATACTCACTGGAATGAGTTAGGTGCGGTAGTTGCATTCAGTGCTTTGGTTAAAACTCTTGATGGATCTGATCTTAATTTTCATGCTGAACCAACCGAAAATGATTTCTATCTTAAACATAGCCGGGCCGGTGACTTAGCTGCATTTCTTCGTATTAATAAATTTATCGAGGATCAAGTTGTTTTGCACAAAGATAAGTCTATTGATAATTTAATTATAAAGAAGTATGATTTTGAATCGGGTAAGCTTATATCAAAATCAAAATTTTCACAAATTGGCGCTCCTTCATCACCAGTGCTGTTTATTTCAAATGGAGCGTTAAATAATGTAAAAGTACTATGGTTACGTGATTCATTTGGCACAGCGATGTCTCCATTTATGGTGCAGGCGTTTAAGGAAACGCTCCAGGTTCATTATGGAAAAGTTGATGCTTCAACAATAAAAAATCTTGTTAAAGCTTTTAGACCTGATTATGTGTTTATAACTGGAGTTGAAAGAGATGCTTTGTCAGCATTTTATAGAAAGTCTTTGTAAATATTTTTCCATGCGTTTGATAACCGCGTCTGTTAATGTAGTTTAAGTTGGGAGTATGCTTAAAAATATTGATAAATCTGACTGTGAACATGTTTGTTAAGCAAATATAATAATTTCAACCTTGACGCAGGTTGTCGAGGTAAAAATCAACTTCCGTATATGCACTCCTTGAGCATTGTTTTGAAAGTGCACGAATTGGGACGCAGCGTAAGTAAAGTTTATGGTGAGGCAGGTATATCAGAATGAAGCTATTTCATTTGGGGAATGTTATCCAGCTTCATAATAGCTGAAGTGATAATAAAACAAATAATATTAGTTGAAAAAACCTTCACTTGTGGCGAATGGTTAAAGATATTAAATCTCGAGTGGTATTTTCCCATAGCCCTTATCGAAAGTTCCAA
Source organism: Enterobacter sp. JJBC (assembly GCF_036936505.1). Taxonomy (NCBI): domain Bacteria; kingdom Pseudomonadati; phylum Pseudomonadota; class Gammaproteobacteria; order Enterobacterales; family Enterobacteriaceae; genus Enterobacter; species Enterobacter sp. JJBC. Next base: position 3,068,678 of record NZ_CP136935.1, on the reverse strand, counting down.
AATCGATATGGAAAGTTAATTTTTTTCACTAAATACACGAGTTGTTGAACAAGTATTTTGAAATTAACTGGACGTCTGAATAACAATAGTAATATGAAATCAATAATTTTTGACTTTTTTCTCAGGTAGAACGATAACTAAAACCAGGAAAGCTAACCCAGAACCGATTTATTGAGCGTTTAAAAGAGGTTTCTTACAACGATACACAATTATCCACCACCTTATTGTAATGAATGAAGTAGGGGGAAATCAACAAGGCATGGAATAAATCCCTGGTGTTTATTCCAGTAATCTCATCCTGTTAAAAGTTGACGTCTCTATGGTAAACGATTGGGGTGAGCAGTCCGAACAAAAAGCACCGTCAGGCAAGAAATTTGCGAGATTTGTTCCGAAAAAATCTGCGTTCTGTCACATTTTTTTGCAATTAAGGCAGGTAACGACATCAGAACTCCCGTAAAAAGGTCATCGATTTTTACTGACCTGAGGATATACCGTTGAAACGCCGTCTGTTTATTGCTGTTTCTTTACTCGCTTCGAGTATTTCATCCGCGCTGGCTGCCGAGCCGCTGGATTTTTCACCTCAGCCGCCTGCCATCCAGGCTGGCTCCTGGGTATTGATGGATTACACCACGGGTCAAATCTTAACGGCGGGCAACGAACATCAGCAGCGCAATCCGGCGAGCCTGACCAAACTTATGACGGGGTACGTTGTCGATCGCGCCATTGATAGCCACCGCATCAGCCCCGATGACATTGTGACGGTCGGACGTGACGCCTGGGCAAAAGGCAATCCGGTCTTTGACGGTTCGTCGCTGATGTTTCTGAAGGAGGGCGATCGGGTTTCCGTGCGCGATCTCAGCCGCGGCCTGATTGTTGATTCCGGCAATGATGCCTGCGTGGCGCTGGCGGATCACGTGGCGGGCGGTCAGCCGCAGTTCGTCAGGATGATGAATGACTATGTTGAAAAACTGAACCTGCGCGATACCCACTTCGAAACCGTACACGGGCTGGATGCACCGGGTCAGCACAGCTCCGCCTACGATCTCGCCGTGCTTTCCCGGGCCATCATTCACGGCGAGCCTGAGTTCTACCACATGTACAGCGAGAAGAGCCTGACCTGGAACGGCATCACCCAGCAGAACCGCAACGGCCTGCTGTGGGATAAGACCATGAACGTGGATGGCCTGAAAACGGGACACACCTCGGGCGCGGGCTTTAACCTGATTGCCTCAGCGGTGGACGGTCAGCGTCGACTGATTGCGGTGGTGATGGGGGCAGACAGCCCGAAAGGACGTGAAGATCAGGCGCGCAAGCTGCTGCACTGGGGACAGCAAAATTTTGATACGGTGCAGATCCTGCATAACGGTAAAAAAGTGGGAACCGAGCGCATCTGGTACGGCGATAAAGAGCAGATCGCGCTGGGCACGGATCAGGACTTCTGGCTGGCATTACCCAAATCGGAAGTGCCGAACATCAAGGCGAAATACGTGATGGATAAAAAAGAGCTGGAAGCGCCGATCGCCGCGCATCAGCGGGTAGGGGAGATCCAGCTGTACGATCGTGACAAGGTGGTCGCGCACTGGCCATTGGTTACGCTGGAAAGCGTTGAAAAGGGTGGGCTTTTCTCCCGTCTTGGCGATTATCTGCATCATAAACTCTGACCTTTTCGGGCAGACTGGCAGTGTTGCGAGTCTGCTCACATAATAAACACTCCTGGATTGCCGATAATCTCGATTCTGCTTTACAGTGTATATATATACAGTAATAAACGGAGGCAGCATGGACTACAGCATCAGGCAGCAACAGAAACGTACGATTGCAGGCTTTCATCTCGTGGGGCCGTGGGAAAAGACGGTCAAGCAGGGATTTGAACAGCTGGTCATGTGGGTAGATGGTCGTCATATTCAGCCGCAGGAGTGGGTGGCCGTTTATTATGACAATCCGGATGACGTGCCGGCAGAAAAGCTCCGCTGCGTTACCGCCGTAACGGTAGTAGACGATTTCACTATTCCTGAAAACAGCGAAGGGGTGATGATGACCGAAATTGCTGCCGGAGAGTATGCTATTGCCGCCGCGCGCGTTGAAAATCATGATTTCGCTACTCCATGGTATCAGTTCTTCAACTCCCTGCTGGAAGACAGCAAATTCCAGATTGCAGCAAAACCCTGCTTCGAACGCTATCTGAACGATGGCAATGCTGACGGCTACTGGGATATTGAGATGTTTGTACCGGTAGAGCACAAAGTGGGATAATCCTGCGAAACGCAGGGTTTTTCAGCCGGGCGCGATCCACCCGGCTGAAAACACAGTACAATTGTGGTTTGCCGTAGAGCTGGAGACGGGTGTGCGCCCCGACAAGTCATTAACCCCTTTTGAAATTCGGTTATACAAACATTATCGCGTGGTGCACGGTTGCCGCATTGCGCTGGCGTTTGTGTTGACCTTCGTACTGGTTCGTTTGCTGGATATCCCGGAAGGGACGTGGCCGCTGATCACGCTGGTGGTGGTGATGGGGCCGATCTCATTCTGGGGGAACGTGGTCCCGCGCGCTTTCGAACGTATAGGCGGTACCGTTTTAGGCTCAGCGCTTGGGCTTATCGCCCTGAAGCTGGAGCTGATTTCATTTCCGTTCATGTTGCTGTGGTGCGCGGTGGCGATGTTTCTTTGCGGATGGCTGGCCCTCGGCAAGAAACCGTATCAGGCGCTGCTGATTGGCATTACGCTCGCGGTTGTGGTCGGCGCACCTGCGGGCGATATGACCACCGCATTGTGGCGAAGCGGGGACGTGATCCTCGGCTCGTTGCTCGCCATGCTGTTTACCGGCATCTGGCCGCAGCGCGCCTTCCTGCACTGGCGCATTCAGATGGCAAACTACGTCACGGCATTTAACCGGGTCTACCAGGCCGGGTTTTCGCCGAATCTGATTGAGCGTCCGCGGCTGGAAAAGCATCTGCAAAAAATCCTCAATGATGTGGTCAAAATGCGCGGGTTAATTACGCCAGCAAGCAAAGAAACCCATATCCAGAAAGCCATCTTTGAAGCTATTCAGACGGTCAGCCGTAATCTGGTCTGTATGCTTGAACTGCAAATCAATGCCCACTGGGCCTCACGCCCCAGCCATCTTCTGATGCTCAACGCGCATACGCTGAAAGAGACGCAGCAGATGACGCAACAAACCCTGCTGACCATCGCTCATGCGCTCTATGAAGGTAACCCGCAGCCAATACGGGCGAACAGCGAGCGGCTGAACGAAATCGTCGCCGAGCTCAAACAGCTGATGAATGAGCGCCAGGGCGACAATGTGGCGGAAACGCCCATCCATGGTTATGTCTGGCTGAGTATGGAGCTGGCGCGGCAGCTGGAGTTGTTATCGCAGCTGATTTGCCGGGCTCTGCGCAAATAAAAAGCGTATGTGATGCCTGCTGCTTCGATTCAGCAACAATTAGGGTTATGATGGTTTTAAACGATATACTCATTGTCATTCGCAGCCGCTGTCTGTTAAAACGGTTGCTTTAACGAATCCGAATCTCACATTATCAGGGGTGTAAAAATGGAAACTACCAAGCCTTCGTTCCAGGATGTTCTGGAGTTCGTCCGCCTGTTCCGCCGCAAAAACAAGCTACAGCGCGAAATCCAGGACGTAGAGAAGAAGATCCGTGACAACCAGAAACGTGTCCTGCTGCTGGACAACCTGAGCGACTACATCAAGCCAGGTATGAGCGTTGAAGCTATTCAGGGCATCATCGCCAGCATGAAGAGCGATTATGAAGATCGCGTTGATGACTACATCATCAAAAACGCTGAGCTGTCCAAAGAGCGTCGCGACATCTCCAAGAAGCTGAAAGTGATGGGCGAAATCAAAAACGTCGACGCGAAAGGCGAGTAATCGCACACTCTGTTGCCCGGTGGCGCTGCGCTTACCGGGCCTACAGGACTGTTATCACGTAGGTCGGGTAAGGCGAAGCCGCCACCCGACAATTTTACCGAACGCAAAAAAGCAAAAAGCCTGCTCTAAAAGCAGGCTTTTTAAATTTGGCTCCTCTGACTGGACTCGAACCAGTGACATACGGATTAACAGTCCGCCGTTCTACCGACTGAACTACAGAGGAATCGTTGTGGAGGCTTATCTTAGCGGCGAAAAAACTTTTGTCAAACCTGATCTCAGGCAAAAGCGTTTGTTTGATGATTCTGTCGTCATTTTGTTGTAAATCCAAACATAATTTTATGGAAAATACTTTGCAGGATACGCATTTCTGCCCCATCATTTGAAATGGAGTTTCAACTTTCTCGCTAAGGTCCATTTTGAACGTCACCGCACCCCTACGCCAGGCGATTATGCGCACGCCCTGGTATGCAAAACGTAAAAGTTATCGAGTTCTCTTCTGGCGTGAAATCACCCCCCTTGCTGTGCCTATTTTCCTGGAGAATACCTGCGTCCTGTTGATGGGCGTGCTGAGCACATTCCTGGTGAGCTGGCTCGGTAAAGAAGCTATGGCCGGGGTAGGGCTGGCGGACAGTTTCAATATGGTGGTGATGTCCTTCTTTGCCGCTATCGATCTCGGTACGACGGTGGTGGTGGCGTTTAGCCTGGGTAAGCTCGATCCGAAGCGTGCCCGCGAAGCGGCCAGACAGTCGCTGATGATCATGACCCTCTTTTCGATCATCCTTGCGGCGGTTATCCATTATTACGGCAAAGAAATTATCGACTTTGTCGCGGGAGAAGCGACCAGTGAGGTGAAGGATCTGGCTCTCACCTACCTGGAAATGACGGTGCTGAGTTATCCGGCGGCTGCCATCGCGCTGATTGGTAGCGGTGCGCTTCGTGGAGCAGGGAATACCAAAATTCCGCTGCTGATCAATGGCGGCATGAACATCCTGAACATCATTATCAGCAGCGTTTTGATTTATGGCGTCTTTTCCTGGGAGGGGCTGGGCTTTGTCGGCGCGGGTTTAGGGCTGACCATTTCCCGTTATATTGGTGCGGCAGCGATAATTGGCGTACTGATGGCGGGAATTACGCCATCGCTGCGCCTGACGCTGAAAAGTTATTTCCGTCCGCTTAACTTCGCCATTATCTGGGAAGTGATGGGGATCGGGATTCCGGCCAGCATCGAATCCGTGTTGTTTAACGGCGGGAAACTGCTGACGCAGATGTTTGTTGCCGGGATGGGAACAGACGTCATCGCCGGCAACTTTATTGCCTTCTCCATTGCCTCACTCATTAACCTGCCGGGAAACGCGCTGGGGTCGGCGTCGACGATCATCACCGGCAGACGTCTCGGAAAGGGGCAGATAGGGCAGGCGGAACGGCAGCTTCGGCATGTCTTCTGGCTTTCAACCATTGGGCTGACGGCGATTGCGTGGGGAACTGCGCCTTTTGCCGGGCTGATGGCCTCGTTCTATACGCATGAAAATGACGTGAAAGAGGTCGTGAAGGTGCTCATTTGGCTCAACGCGGCGTTTATGCCAATCTGGGCCGCGTCCTGGGTACTTCCTGCCGGGCTGAAAGGGGCGCGCGATGCCCGGTTTGCGATGTGGGTCTCCATGCTCGGCATGTGGGGCTGTCGCGTCGTGGCGGGCTACACGCTGGGGGTGATGTTAGGTATGGGCGTTGTCGGCGTCTGGCTGGGGATGTTCCTTGACTGGGCCGTGCGCGGCGCGCTGTTCTACTGGCGCATGGTGAGCGGGCGCTGGCTGTGGAAATATCCGCGAAAAAAACCGGAGCAGGAGGTTTCGGAAACGACAAGTGCCTGACAAATGTGCGAAGTGGAGAATAAATCGGCAAACGATTGAAAATCTGCATTCACCCTTTGACATCCTCAGGGCGCATCGATAATATGCGCCCCGTTCACACGATTCCTCTGTAGTTCAGTCGGTAGAACGGCGGACTGTTAATCCGTATGTCACTGGTTCGAGTCCAGTCAGAGGAGCCAAATTTAAAAAGCCTGCTTTTAAAGCAGGCTTTTTGCTTTTCTGCGTTCGTGAAATTGTCGGGTGGCGGCTTCGCCTTACCCGACCTACGAAATCCCAGGCCGGGTGAGTGGTATGCGTGATGTGTCCTTGTTATCAGCGGAACGGTGGCTCATTGAAGGTGCGCAGCTTGCGGGAATGCAGTTTGTCGCCCTCTGCACGCAGTAAATCGATGGCGCGAATACCAATCTGAAGGTGCTCTGAGATCGCCCCTTCGTAAAAACGGTTCGCCTGGCCCGGCAGTTTGATCTCGCCGTGCAGCGGTTTATCGGACACGCACAGTAGCGTGCCGTAAGGGACGCGGAAGCGGTAGCCCTGCGCGGCAATGGTGGCGCTTTCCATATCGATTGCGACCGCACGGCTAAGATTGAAACGCAGGGCGGAGGCGGAATAGCGCAGCTCCCAGTTACGATCGTCGGTGGTGACGACCGTACCGGTACGCAGGCGCTGCTTCACCTCTTCACCCGGCATGCCGCTCACCTCTTTGGTGGCGTCGTACAGGGCGCGCTGCACTTCCGCGATACTCGGGATAGGAATATCCGGCGGCAGAACCGCGTCAAGAACATGGTCGTCACGCAGATAAGCGTGGGCGAGGACGTAATCGCCAATCAGCTGGCTTTCACGCAGGCCGCCGCAGTGGCCGATCATCAGCCAGACGTCCGGGCGCAATACCGCCAGATGGTCGCAGATGGTTTTCGCATTCGACGGGCCAACGCCGATGTTAATCAGCGTAATGCCCTGACCGTCGGCGGTGATCAGGTGCCAGGCTGGCATCTGGTGCTTTTTCCACGCCAGGTCGGAGATGGCCTCTTCCGGTGCTTCGGTTTCGGCGGTGATCCAGATCCCGCCCGCGCAGGAGAGGGCGACGTAAGGGCTGTCCGGGTCGAGGATCTGGCTACAGCCCCAGCGGACAAATTCGTCTACATAGCGGGTGTAGTTGGTAAACAGCACGAACGGCTGGAAATGTTCGGCTGGCGTGCCGGTGTAGTGGCGCAGGCGTGCCAGCGAGAAATCGACACGGCGGGCATCAAAGTGCGACAGCGGTGAAAACTCTGCCGGGTGATAGATCCCGTCCGCCGTCTCATCGCCAATCTGCGACAGCTCAGTGGTCGGGAAATGACGGGTCAGCCCTGCGCTCATGGAGCGATCCAGCGTCAGCGCTGAGCCGTCTATCACGTACGGGTAAGGGATCTCGTGCAGGGACGGCTCAACGCTGATATGCGCGCCGTAATCCTGATACAGCAGGGTAAGCTGCTCTTCCAGGTACGGGCGGAACAGCGCAGGTCGCGTGATGGTTGTGCTGTAACAGCCGGAGTGGGTGAAACGCGCATAGGCGCGGGTTTTCGGATTACTGCTGGCGCTGCCGTCCCAGGTGACAGAGAGCGATGGATAAACAAAAAGGCCCTGGGTTCTGGCCTTTTCATCGGGAAGTTTCCCTGTTTCGATATAGTCACTGATGGCGCTGCGCAGTGCATTGACGGACTGTTCATACAGCGCGTCGAGTTTTTCCAGTGCCTGAGCCGGGGTCAGGCTGGAGCCCTTATTATTCATGTCTGTCTCCTTGTTCCACAGGTGTGCGGCTATACCCGATAGTATGTCACACGCCTGTGAAACAAAAGTGAGGAGATCAGCTGTGCGCGGTTTCCTTCATCAACAGGGCGGTGGCAGCAGAAAGCAGGCAACCCGCCAGCAGATAAATCGCCACGCTATGCCAGTTACCGCCGGAGAACGTCACCAGCGCGGCGGCGATAAACGGCGTAAACCCGCCGCCGACCACGCTCGCCACCTGATATCCCACGCCCGCGCCGCTGTAGCGGTAGCTTGCGCCAAACAGCTCGGTAAACATCGGCTGCTGCACGCAGACCACCATATCGTGAGCGATGTTCGCAAGCATGATCGCGAAGAAGACAATCCAGAAGACCGACTGTGCCTCCAGGGCCATAAAGAACGGCCAGGCGCTAAGTGTGCCTATGAGCGCCCCGGTGATATACACCCGTCGACGGCCAAAGCGATCCGCCAGCCAGGCGAAGCAGGGGATGGTCAGGCAGCTGATCCCGCCCACCACCAGGCCAATATTCAGGAACAATTCCCGCGGAAGGCCGAGGTTTTGCGTGGAATAGTTGAGGGCAAAGGCGGTGACGATATACATCGTCAGCAGTTCGCACAGGCGCAGGGCGATAATTTTCAGAAAAGCGCCAGGGTGCTGCACCAGCGCTTCCATCACTGGCAGCCGTTTTTTGGCGACCGGTTTTTCGCGCTGCTGCCGCTCAAACTCAGCCGACTCTTCCATGCCGTTACGGATCCACAGGGCCACCACGACCAGCACAATGCTGAAGATAAACGGAATACGCCAGCCCCAGCTCAGGAACTGCTCGTCTGTCGTGAGCTGGCTTATTAGCGACACCAGGCCCGTGGAGAGCAGCAGACCCACGCCATAACCTACCTGCACGCCGCTGCTGTAGAACGCTTTCTTGTTCTTCGGCGCGCTTTCCACGGACAGCAATGCCGCACCGCCCCATTCGCCGCCAACGGCAAAGCCCTGAATGGCGCGCAGCGTCACCAGCAACACCGGGGCCCACCAGCCAATCGATGCAAAGGAGGGCAAAATACCGATTAGCGCGGTGGCAATACCCATCATCCACACGGTGAGCATCAGCATACGTTTCCGGCCAAGGCGATCGCCGAAGTGGCCGAAAATTATCCCGCCCAGCGGACGAAACAGAAAACCGACACCGAAGGTGGCAAACGCAGCAAGCGTACCCATGGCGGGGCTGATCTGGGGAAAGAATTCACGGTTAAAGACCAGCGCAGCGGTAATACCGTAGAGCAGAAAGTCATACCAGTCGACGACGGCGCCTGCGAAGCTACCTAAAGCGGCGCGGCGGGCGCGGTTAAGCGAGGGTGTCTCCTCGTTGCGGCGAGCGGAGATAAGGGTGGAGTCCATAGTTGTCCTGTCTGTACTGATTTTTAATTATTGGTATAAGGAAAGGTTACTCACATCACGGCCGTCATATTGGCGGAACGTATGAGACTACCGCGACACGCGGCCTGAGAAAACGTTTTTATCTTTCCTGAAAGCGCAGAATAAATAAATTTCATCTTATCGGGCGACAACATAAATCAGCCTGTTTGGCTCCGGTTAGGGCTGAATGGTTTACAGTAATAATGATCGCTGTGTGACGTAAGCTGAGGGAATAACGATGCAACGCCTCTTTCCTGCACTGTGGGTAGTCCTGTTTTTAGTCGTATCTCCGCTGCATGCGGAGCCGAAAGTCTATGGCGAACAGCGTATTCATCGCTGGTGGGATGCAGTAACGGACGATATTGCGCAAACCTGGGAACAGCCGGATCGTTACGATCTCTACCTTCCGTTTTTGAGCTGGCATGCACGCTTCATGTATGACAAAGAGAAAACGGATAATTACAACGAAATGCCGTGGGGCGGGGGGCTGGGCGTGTCTCGCTACAACGACGAGGGCAACTGGAGCGCGCTGTTTGCCATGATGTTTAAAGATTCCCACAACGAGTGGCAGCCCGCGATGGGTTACGGCTGGGAGAAGGGGTGGTATCTGGATAACGCAAAAGATTTCCGTCTGGGGCTCGGGGCCGCCGCGGGGATCACCGCGCGCGACGACTTTGCCAACTATGTCCCGCTGCCGTTTATCTTCCCGCTTTTCTCTGCCGGATATAAGCGTGTCACCGTCCAGTTCACGTATATTCCCGGGACCTACAACAACGGCAACGTGCTGTTTGCCTGGCTGCGCCTGGGCTTTTAGAGGGTGATCACTTTTTTGGCCACTGCGTTGGACAGGATCAGCAGCGAAAACAGGACCGACGTAACAAAGGTAAGCACAATCAGAACAAGTTTGGTGCTGAGGGACGTCACCGGAATGAGCGCGGTCAGCAGGTGAAACACCGAGTAGTGCATGATATAGACCCCGGTCATCGTTTTGCTAATGGCGGCCAGCACGGACTCTTTAAACTCCGCATTGCGGCGAAACCGCACGCCATTTGCCGCAATCACCAGGGCAATAATCAGAATGTAAATTTGCGATCCGGTGAGGATAAAGGCGTTTCTGTCTGCTTTAAATAGCGCAAAAAAGAAGTGCCGTTCGTAAAACCATGTGAAGAGATAGATAAACGGTATCGCAATCACCGCGGCCCCGACCACGTTTTTGCGGCCGATCCACGCCGCGATCTGCGGATCGCAAAAGAGCTGGCCTGTCAGATAAAACAGCAGCCACGTCCACAGGCGATACTGCGGCGACAATGAAAGGACGTGGGCATCAGGATAGAGGGCCGACAGCAAATCGTACCCGTAAGAAAAAAGCAGCAGGGCGGCAATCACCCCGCAAAAGAGCATTCGTCGCTGGCTGAGCCGCTCCACCACCGGGTGAAACGTGTAAATCACGATAAACGCGAACACGAACCAGGGCTGGATCAGATATCCGCGCTGATAGGGTTCCCACAGGTAGTAAATCGTTACCCAGAACAGAAAGACGATCACCAGGCGTTTGATCTTATCCAGCTGCCAGCGCGTGCCGTGTCGGGATTGCCCGTCCAGATACCCTGCAACCACAAAAAACAGCGGCGTGGCAATGGTCGAGATAAACGTTAAAAAGCCGAGGATCCAGTGATAGTCATAATCGTACCGATCCCAGGTATTGTAGATGGTGAAGAAGGTCACCGCCGTCATACAGCCCAGCGTCTTGATGATGTTCAGCCCTGTCGCATTCATTGTTGTTCAGCTTCGTCCTTACGATGGAAACACGCGTAAATTACGGGGAGTACCAGCAGCGTCAGGATTGTAGCAAACCCAAGCCCAAACATAATCACAACGGCCATGCTCTGGAAGAACACATCCAGCAGCAGAGGGGCGAGGCCGAGTACGGTCGTAAAGGCGGTGAGGAGGATGGGACGCAGGCGCGACGTGGCGGCGTAAACGATCGCACTGTGCTGATCCTGCTGCGCTTTCTGCTGTTCTATCTCTTCCACCAGCACAATGCCGTTGCGGATCAGCATCCCGCTCAGGCTCAGCAGGCCAATCAACGCCATAAAGCCAAAGGGGATGCCGGTAATTAAAAACCCCGGCGTCACGCCGATCAGCGCCAGCGGCACGGTCAGCCAGATAGCGACGGCGTTTTTCACCGAACTGAACATCAGCACCGTGATCACAAACATCACCAGATACCCGATCGGCAGCGTGGTAAATAGCCCCTTCTGCGCTTCGCTGGAATTCTCCGCGTCCCCGCCCCACTCAATACTGTAGCCGTGGGGCAGGGGCAGGGCATCTATTTGCGGCTTCACGCGGGCGAGAATATCGCCGGACGTTTGCTGGCTCAACGGGTCAGGGTCGGTCTGCACGGTCAGCACGCGCGAGCGGTCGCGACGCAGGATCAGCGGATCTTCCCACTCCAGCGCGAAGCCGCTGACGACGTTGCTCAGCGGAATATACTGCTGCCGGGTCTGGCTCCAGACCAGGACGTTGTTCAGGTGGTTGGCGTCCAGCCGCTCGCTTTCCGGCGGGCGCACCACCACGGGTAACAGATCGCTTCCTTCTCTGTACAGGCCTGCCCGGCTGCCGGAGAAATTCATCTCCAGTGCGTTATCGACGTCCTGCTTATCCACGCCAAGCTCACGTCCGAGCGCGGTGACGTACTGCGGGCGGATCACTTTGCTGCGGTTTTGCCAGTCGTTCCTGACGCTGTCCGTCGCCGGATCGCGCGTAAGAATGTTGTCTACCTGGCTGGCGATCAGACGCAGCCTGTCGGGATCGGGGCCTTTAATACGCACTTCAATAGCGCTGTCGCCGGAGGGGCCAAACATCACCCGCTTCGTGCTGGCGTTAACCTGCGGATAGTTCCGGGCGATGTACTCATCAACGTGGCGGGTCAGGGCGGGGATGTTACGCTGGTCGTCCATTCTCACCATGATTTGCGCATAGTTGCTGTACTGCCGCTGTCCGCTGTAGGTCAAAATAAATCGCATACTTCCCTGACCAATCGTCGAGACCGTGGTTTCCACGCCAGGCTGGCCGTTAATGGTTTTCTCGATATCACTGGTCATCTTCTCGGTCCATTTAATGTCGGTACCGTAAGGGAGCCAGAGGTCGACAAAGAAAATCGGCGTGCTGGAGGAGGGGAAGAAGTTCTGCCGCACCGAGCCAAAGCCCCAGATGGCGGCTGCCAGCAGTGCGGCCATCACCACCAGCGTTGGCGCTTTACGCCGTAACAGCGCGTTGAGCACCGCCTGATAGATCCGATAGATGCGTTTGTCATAGGGATCCGTTTCGTCAGCCTCTGGCGGCGCAGCGTCCCGTTTAAACAGCCACCATTTGATCAGCACCGGTGTAATGGTGAGGGCAGAGAACCAGCTCAGCATGAGCGAAATCAGCAGAACCTGAAACAGCGACTTACAGTATTCGCCGGTAGAGTCCTGCGACAGCCCGACGGGCGCAAAGGCCAGGATGGCGATCACCGTCGCACCCAGCAGCGGCAGCGCAGAACGGCGAATAATGTTGCTAATGGCGTTCATCAGGGACGAGCCCTGCTGCCGGGCTATCAGTACCCCTTCGACAATAACAATGGCATTGTCGACCAGCATGCTGAGGGCGATGATCAGCGCGCCCAGTGAAATGCGCTGTAGTTCAATACCCCAGAGATACATGATCAGCAGCGTACCCAGCACATTAAGCGCGAGGGAAAAGGCGATAATGATCCCGCTGCGTAAGCCCATAAAGATCAGCAACACACCGACGACAATCGCCAGCGCCATCAGGAAATTAATGATAAATCCGTTGACGGAATGCCCGACCTCCGCCGCCTGATCGTAAAACAGGTCGATGTGGATACCTGCCGGTTTCTCGGCTGACATCTGCTCAAGCTTCGCCTCCAGGGCATCTCCCACGTCGATCACGTTAACGCCGGGGATAAAGGAGACGCCCATGGTGACGGCTTTTCTGCCGTTGGCATGGTAGATGCTGGCAGGGGAGGCATCCAGCCCGCGTGACAGGGTGGCAATATCCCGTAAGCGGGTAGCCGCCCCAACGCCCGGCGGGGTCACGATGAGATCGGCCAGCTCGTCAATACTTTCGAATTCACCGGTAGGATGCAGACGAATTGACTCAGTACCGGAGGGGATCTCTCCCGCGCTGGAGACCACGTTCAGCCTGCTGAGCTGGGCAGAAAGCTGGTTCAGCGTTATCCCGCGCGCGGCCATTTTGCTCAGAGAAATATCCACGTTAATCTGCTGGGTGAGGGCTCCGCCGATGGCCACTTTGCCCACGCCTGGCACGAGGACCAACTCCCGGCGCAGCTGCTCGGCATACCGGACCAGTTCCGGATTGCTGAATTCATCGCCGGAAATGGCAAAGAAAAAGCCGAACACATCGCCAAAATCGTCATTCACAAACGGGGTCACTACGCCGGGTGGAAACTGTCGGGCGGCATCTCCCACCCGGCGACGCAGTTCATCCCAGATTTGCGGCAGCGCATTTGAGTGGTAGCGCGAGGCTATATTGACCGTGATCTGCGACAGGCCGCTGGAGGAGATGGAGCTGACGTTATCCAGGTAAGGTAATTGCTGAAGCGCGTTTTCCAGCGGCAGGGTGACCTCTTCCTCAACCTGCTGCGCCGACGCGCCCGGATAATGGGTGATCACCACCGCCGTTTTGATGGTAAACGCCGGATCTTCCAGTCTGCCGATGTTCAACAGGGCAATAATGCCGCCTACGCCCAGCAGCAAAATCGTCAGCCAGACGCGAACCGGGTTGCTGATAAACTGACGAGAGATATCCATTACAGTCCCCGTTCACGCGTCCAGATACGTACCGGCTGGTTGGGATGTAACTCCCCAACGCCTGCGGCCACCACGCGTTCACCCGCCTTAAGCCCACCGACGATGATGACCCCCTCAGCGCTGACTTGTCCCACGCTGACCTTACGATCTTCAAGGTGCAACGTATCGCCTTCGCCCGTCACCACCCAGACGTGTGGCTCATTGCGCGGGCGGTTATCCGGGTTAAAGACCGCTTCAACCGGCACCACCAGCGCCTCACTGCCCACGCCCGCCGGTAGGTTGGTTAAATTGATGGTGACCGTTCCGCTGACGCCGCCCACGACGGGAAAATCATCCGGGCGGGGCATGGTTAAAATTATCTGCCAGGTCAAAGTGTTGCTGTCGCTACTGCCTGAGTGCTCTTTGTACACAGCGGTAAACTCGCGACCGGGCAGGGCGTTGATCCTCACTACCGGTTTGTACTGCGCATTGCGGATATCGAAGGTGTTAAACAGGTTCTCTGGAAGGCTGAACACCACGTCCAGCAGATCGGTACGGGTCAATGTGACGACGGGCTGGCCGGCTGAGACGACCTGATGATTTCGCACATGTACGCTGGCCGCTGTCCCGCTAAAGGGGGCGACGAGCGTCATCTGACTCAATTCTTCGCGTGCAATCTGAAGCGCGGCGTTTGCAGAATCGCGGTTTGCGCGCTGGACATCCATCTCGGCCTTCGACACGGCCTGGCGTCCTGCCAGGGTCTGGAAGCGGTCGAATTGCCGCTGAGCCAGGGTCGCCGCCGTTTGCCTGTCGTTCAGACGCTGCCGGGCTTCGCGATCGTTAAGACTGGCGAGCCGTTGCCCCTGTTTGACAACGACACCCTGGCGAATGTCCAGGGTCTCAATCTGCCCGGCACGTTTGAACGCAAGATCCGTGGCGTCGCCGGATTCGATACGGGCGGGAAAGACGCGCTGCTGCGCGTTGCCAGCCTTCACCACCTCTGCGACTTTTACCATTTTCGGCAGGGGCGCGGCGCGGTCGGATTTCGGATCGCACGCCGTCAGCAGCAATAAAACAACAGGCAGAAGAGAGAGGTAGCGCTTCACAGTATTCCCCTGATAATAATTGTTTTATTTATTTCGTCATCAATGCTGGGGTGGCGCTATTCTGCCAGGGCCGAGACGACCACATAGGTAAATAAACCGATTGCTGTGCTGGCGATAATGGCGAGCGCAATAAACAAACCAAGGCGAATCAGGCTTAAACCGTACATGCATTCCTCCATGAGGTTGAAGGTGGCGCGGGATAAAGAGAATGAACGTGTTGCATGCCTGACTATGAGCATAGTCGGTGAATAAATAAATGTTAAATAACCATTATTAGTGGCGTGACATACTCAGGCGAAACAAGCGTTACGATAGCGTATCCCCTTTGAATAACATCCTGATATTCCTGTGCTACGTTTAATAGCATCCATTCCTTTTTTCCGTAAAAGGCATTCACGCCTGTACCCATGGGGTTGATGCGATCTCTCCTGATTCACTCACTGTTGTGTTGGTTATAAAAAGGATGCTTGATATGTATAAAACGATTCTGGTGCCGGTGGATGTATACGAAACAGCGTTGTCTGATAAAGCGCTACAGCATGCCCAATTCCTGGCGCAAAGCGCATCGGGTAATGTCCATCTGCTGTACGTTATGCCAAAGTTCTCGGCGGAACTGACCCGCGGTTTTATTGCAGACGCGAGAAAGATGGATGAATATATGATTAATAATGCTAAAGAAAAACTGGCTGCGCTGGTAAAAAAAATCAACCTGCCGGAAGCAAATGTCCATCTGCATGTTCGCAGCGGGAATATACGTGATGAGGTAATCAAACTGGCGGATGAACTTAACGTCGGTGCGATTATTGTGGGATCGCGTAATCCCAATATTCAAACCCATTTATTAGGGTCAGAGGCGGCGAGTATCGTTCGTTATGCGCATGTTCCTGTTTTCGTTATTCGTTAATGACATGAAAGCAAGGTGATTTCTGAAAAGAACCCGAGGAAGGAACGATGATAACAGAAAAGCCTCACCGCCCGTATTATCAACAGACCGTTGATGAAACCCTGACAAATATCCAATCCAGCCTCGACGGACTCAGCAGTACAGAAGCGACCGCCAGGCTGGAAAAATACGGCGAAAACGCCTTACCGCAAAAACCGGGTAAACCCGGCTGGCTGCGCTTTCTGGCCCATTTCAACGATGTCCTTATTTACGTCCTTCTGGCGGCGGCGCTGCTGAAGCTGATAATGGGACACTGGGTGGATATGTTTGTCATTCTTGGGGTGGCTATCATTAACGCCCTGATTGGCCATATTCAGGAGAGCAATGCGGAGAAATCGCTGCAAAGCATTCGTAATATGCTCTCCAGCGAGGCTGTGGTCATCCGGCAGGGCAACCATGAAACTATCCCGACGACAGCGCTGGTGCCCGGAGATATCGTGGTGATACGCGCCGGGGATCGCATTCCTGCCGATCTTCGCGTGATAGAGGCGCACAACCTGCGGGTGGAAGAAGCTATTCTCACCGGCGAATCCACGGTAGTGGAGAAAAGCAGCGATGTGCTCAGCGGCGAACTCCCGTTAGGTGACCGTTACAATCTGCTGTATTCGGGCACCACCGTCAGCTCCGGCGGGGGAAAAGGGCTGGTGGTGGCAACCGGTGGGGAGACCGAACTCGGCCATATCAACCAGATGATGTCAGACATTGAAAAACACCGTACCCCGTTGATGGTGCAAATGGACAAGCTCGGCAAGACCATTTTTATCACCATTCTGGTGATGATGCTGGCGCTGTTCGTTTTCAGCCTCATCTTCCGCGATATGCCCGTTTCAGAGCTGGTGCTGTCGCTGATTAGCCTTGCGGTGGCGGCGGTGCCGGAAGGATTACCGGCCATTATCTCGATCATCCTCTCGCTGGGCGTGCAGGCGATGGCGCGTCGCAAGGCGATTATTCGCAAGCTGCCTACCGTGGAAACGCTGGGGGCGATGACGGTTATCTGCTCGGATAAAACCGGCACCCTGACCATGAATGAGATGACGGTAAAAGCGGTGATTACCGCGGACACCACCTACCGCGTCGAGGGAGACAGTTACGAACCGGTGGGCGCTATTCACCCTGTTGACGATCCAACACCGGTCACCGTGACCCAGGGGTCTGTGCTTGAGCGCTATCTGCGCACCGTCGATCTCTGTAATGACAGCCAGCTGATCAAAGATGAGCAGGGGCTGTGGAAAATCACCGGCGGGCCCACTGAAGGCGCGCTGAAGGTGCTGGCGGCCAAAATCCCGCTTCCGACAATTGACGCCGAATTGCGCAGTAAAATCCCATTCGATTCGCAATATAAATACATGTCCACCCTTTATCGCCTGGGCGACGAAGAGGTGATGTTAATCACCGGTGCGCCGGACGTCCTTTTCCGTCTTTGCCAGCACCAGCAGACCCAAAACGGGCTGGAGCCGTTCAACCTGCACTATTGGGAAGAGAAGATTGAAGAGTATGCGCGCGAGGGATTGCGCATGGTGGCTGCGGCCTGGAAACCGGCCGCCAGCGGGCAGCGCGAGCTGACGCATGCGGATCTGCAAGAGGGGGTCATACTGCTCGGCATTGCGGGCATGATGGATCCCCCGCGCCCGGAAGCCATTTCGGCCATTGCCGACTGCTTGCAGGCGGGCATTCGCGTGAAAATGATTACCGGGGATCATCCACAAACGGCGATGAGCATTGGACAGATGCTGGGTATTGGCAACGCGGCGAGCGCCATTACCGGGCGCGAGCTGGAAGCGATGGACGACCACCAGCTGAGCGAGGCGGCGCAAAAATACGATATCTTTGCCCGAACCAGCCCGGAAGATAAATTCCGCCTGGTGCAGGCGCTGCAAAGTAAGCAGGAAGTGGTCGGAATGACCGGGGACGGGGTGAACGATGCGCCTGCGCTGAAGCGGGCGGATGTCGGCATCGCGATGGGGATCAAAGGTACTGAAGTCACCAAAGAAGCCGCCGATATGGTGTTAACGGATGATAACTTTGCCACCATTGCCCGGGCGGTCCATGAAGGGCGTCGGGTCTACGACAACCTGAAAAAGACCATTTTGTTCGTTATCCCGAGCAACATCGCCCAGGCCCTGCTGATCATTATTGCCCTGCTGGCGGGGAACCTGATCCCGTTAACACCGGTACTGATCCTGTGGATGAACATGGCAACCTCGGCAACGCTGTCGTTTGGCCTGGCGTTTGAAGCGGGTGAGAAGGACATCATGAACCGGCCGCCGCGTAAGTCTAACCTGCATGTGATGGACGGTTATGCCATCTGGCGAGTGGTGTTTGTCGGCCTGATGATTGCCATCAGCGCCTTTGTGCTGGAGGCCTGGCTGCAACCTCGCGGCTACTCGCCGGAGTTCATCCGCACCGTGTTGCTGCAAACGCTGGTCACCGCCCAGTGGTTTTACATGCTCAACTGCCGCGTCACTGACGGCTTCTCCCTGAGTAAAGGTCTGCTGGCTAATAAGGGGATATGGATCGTGAGCGGCGTACTTCTGGCCCTTCAGCTTCTGATCATCTATGCGCCGTTCATGCAAATGCTGTTCGGTACCGAAGCGCTACCGTTCCGCTACTGGATCATTACCTTCCTGATTGGGTTTGCGATGTTCATGATTGTTGAAGCAGAAAAAGTCCTTACCCGGAGATGGCGCACGACGAAAAGATGACTGAATGAGCAGGCTAAGCCTGCCCACCGGCAGGCTTTCTCTTTGACTGAGTACAGAACACTATGATTCGATTTGCCTCGTTCGTTTTTACGCTTGGTATTCTGGTTCCCGCTGCATCTGCTGTAACCTACCCCCTCCCTCCCGAGGGCAGCCGCCTGGTGGGGGTGCCGATCACCATCACCGTGCCTGAGGGCAATACTCTGCCGCTCGAAGCGTTTGCAGCGCAGCACGGACAGGGGTTGAGCAATATGCTGGAAGCCAACCCGGGGGTGGATCCGTTTTTACCGCGAGCCGGAACACAGCTTGCGGTACCCCAGCAGCTTATTCTGCCGCCAACGGTGCGTGAGGGAATTGTGGTGAACGTCGCGGAAATGCGGCTTTACTATTATCCACCCGGCAGCAACACGGTTGAGGTGCTGCCTATTGGCATCGGTCAGGCCGGGCGCGAAACGCCGCGTAACTGGGTAACCGCCGTTGAGCGCAAACAGGAAGGCCCAACCTGGTCACCCACGCCAAATACGCGACGCGCTTACGCGAAGGAAGGGAAAACGTTGCCCGCGTTCGTTCCCGCCGGGCCGGATAACCCGATGGGGCTGTATGCCCTTTATATCGGCAGGCTGTACGCGATCCACGGTACTAACTCAAATTTCGGCATTGGTCTGCGCGTCAGCCAGGGCTGCATTCGCCTGCGTAATAACGATATCAAATACCTGTTCGATAACGTTTCGGTGGGGACGCGGGTACAGCTTATCGATCAGCCCGTAAAAGTGACCACGGAGCCGGACGGTAGCCGTTGGGTAGAGGTTCACGAGCCGCTTTCACGCAATCGCGCGGAATTTGAATCGACAAATAAGGTGCCGCTGCCCATTTCAGCCGCACAAAGGACGCAGCTGATAAGTGAAGGGGCGGGCGCTGAACTGGAACGGCGGTCGGGGATGCCGGTGAAGCTTGCTATGACTGGTAGCGCTTCGCTTGCCGGGCCTTGAGTACCGTAGGTCGGGTAAGCGGAGCGCCACCCGACAAACTTACCGAACGCAGAAAAGTAAAAAGCCTGCTTTAAAAGCAGGCTTTTCAAATTTGGCTCCTCTGACTGGACTCGAACCAGTGACATACGGATTAACAGTCCGCCGTTCTACCGACTGAACTACAGAGGAATCGTGTGAACGGGGCGCATATTATCGACCTCCGTACGCCTTGTCAAAGGATGGATCGCCCACTTTAGACTGTTTGCTGACAAAACCAGCAAAGTGACGTTTTTGCCAACGGAATGCACCATTATTGTGCAGATATACCCCGAATGGGGCAGATCGGAAACCGTTGTCCCCATCTCAAAACAGGCATCAGTGATTGGCTTTCCTTATTTTCAGCCGCTTAGCAGAGACATACACCCGCTGCAAAAAACTGGCATCCATATTGCAAAACCTGTTTAACAACACAGCCGTTACCGGCACGCTATTTTCGAACAGGGGGCAACATGAACTTAAGACGACTGAAATACTTCGTAAAAATCGTCGATATCGGCAGCCTGACCCAGGCGGCTGAAGTGCTGCATATCGCGCAGCCTGCGCTGAGCCAGCAGGTCGCGACTCTGGAAGGCGAAATGGACCAGCAACTGTTGATCCGCACCAAGCGCGGCGTAACGCCTACCGAAGCGGGAAAAATTTTATATACCCATGCCCGCACGATCCTGCGTCAGTGTGAACAAGCGCAGCTGGCCGTGCACAATGTGGGTCAGACCCTGAGTGGCCATGTCTCTATCGGGCTGGCGCCGGGAACGGCCGCATCGTCGGTAACCATGCCGCTGCTTCAGGCGGTGCGAGCAGAGCTACCGGAAGTGCTGGTTTATCTGCATGAGAACAGTGGTTCCGTGCTCAATGACAAACTGCTCAACGGTCAGCTGGATATGGCGGTGCTGTACGATCGCTCCCCGGTTGCCGGGATCACCAGCCAGCCGCTGCTGAAGGAAGATCTTTATCTGGTCGGTACCCGTGATTGCCCTGGCCAGAGCATTGATTTAACCGCTGTGGCAGAGATGAACCTGTTTCTGCCGCGCGACTACAGTGCCGTGCGCGTGCGCGTTGACGAAGCGTTTTCGCTGCGCCGTCTGACGGCGAAGATCATCGGCGAGATCGACTCCATCTCCACGCTGACTGCCGCCATTGCCAGCGGCATGGGTGTAACGGTTCTGCCCGAGTCTGCCGCACGTTCACTGTGCAGCGCGGCAAACGGCTGGATGGCCCGTATCACCACGCCATCCATGAGCTTACCGCTGTCGTTAAATATGTCCGCGCGCGGCTCCCTGTCACCGCAGGCGCAGGCGGTGAAAGAGATCCTGATGTCTCTGGTCAGTAAGCCGTCGCTGGAAAATCGCGAGCTGCAACTGGTCAGCTGATATGCCAAATAAGCATAAGATGCTGGTTTTTATTATTTGTTCTCCAGCCCGGCTGACTCTAACAATAGCCTTATGTCAGATGCGCCGGAGTGAATTGTGAATTTCCAGCAACTTAAAATTATTCGTGAGGCGGCCAGGCGGGATTACAACCTGACCGAAGTCGCCAATATGCTTTACACCTCTCAGTCGGGCGTCAGCCGGCATATCCGCGAGCTGGAGGAGGAGTTAGGCATTGAGATTTTTATCCGTCGCGGCAAGCGCCTGCTGGGTATGACCGAGCCAGGCAAGGCATTGCTGACCATCGCTGAGCGCATTCTCAACGAGGCCAGCAACGTTCGCCGGCTGGCGGATCTCTTTACCAACGACGCTTCCGGTATGCTGACTATCGCCACCACCCATACGCAGGCGCGCTACAGTCTTCCGACGGTTATCAAAGCATTTCGTGAGATCTTCCCGGACGTACGTCTCGAACTGATCCAGGGCACGCCGCAGGAAATCGAAGTGCTGCTGCATAACGGCGGAGCCGATATCGGTATCGCCAGTGAACGGCTGAGCAACGACCCGCTGCTGGTGGCGTTCCCGTGGTTCCGCTGGCACCACAGCCTGCTGTTACCCGCCGATCACCCGCTGAATCAGGTTTCGCCGTTGACGCTGGAAGAGATCGTCAAATGGCCGCTGATTACCTACCGGCAGGGCATTACCGGGCGCTCGCGCATTGATGAAGCGTTCAAGCGTAAAGGGCTCACGCCGGACGTGGTGCTGAGCGCGCAGGATTCCGACGTGATCAAAACCTACGTCGAGTTAGGGCTGGGGATTGGCCTGGTGGCCGAGCAGTCTGGCGGAGAATATGAGGCCGGAAATCTGGTGCGTCTGGATACGCGTCATCTGTTCGATGCGAATACCGTCTGGCTGGGGCTAAAGCGCGGGCAGCTTCAGCGTAACTACGTGTGGCGTTTTATTGAGCTATGCAACGCGGGGCTGTCGGTGGATGAGATCAAACGCCAGGTGATGGAGCCGGAAGAGGTGGCGATTGATTATCAGATTTAGTAGCTAATCAGTAGGCCGGGTAAGGCGCAGCCGCCACCCGGCAAATTTACCGAACCCACAAAAGCAAAAAGCCTGCTTTAAAAGCAGGCTTTTCAAATTTGGCTCCTCTGACTGGACTCGAACCAGTGACATACGGATTAACAGTCCGCCGTTCTACCGACTGAACTACAGAGGAATCGTGTGAACGAGGCGCATATTATCGACCTGCGTGCGCCTTGTCAAAGGGGAAAACACCGTTTTTGTTCGTTTGTCGACAATTTCAGCAAACCGATGATTTAATAGCAAATTTGCTTTCAAATTGCACAGCAAATCGCGCCGCCCGCAGACAGGCGGCGCGCAGGATCAGAACAGAACGGAGTAATTCAGACCAAACGTACGTCCACGGCCTTTATAAGTATAAAGACCCGGTGCGCCGTAGGTTGGGCTATACAGCCCCGGTGCGCGCTGGCCCCAGGCGGTGGTGTAGTCTTTGTCCAGCAGGTTCTCCACGCTGAAGCTGACTTTGCCCACCGGCAGGGCGTAGCTACCCAGGAAATCAACGGTGTTATAGCCATCAATCTTCTTACCGTCGGCGTCAGACACGTCAAAGGTTTGTGTGCTCTGCACGCGTAGCGTCCAGTCGCCCGGCGCCCAGTTGACCCATGCGCTGGCTTTAGACGGGCTGGCGCTGTCGACCGTCAGCTTCTCCCATTTCCCGTTTTCACGCGTTTCGGACTTGATGGCGTTAAAGTTCGCCCCGGTGCTCCAGTCGCTGTCGGTGAAGAAATAATCCACCTGGCCTTCAATCCCGTAGATACGACGTTTGTCGTCCTCCAGGTTGATGGTCATGTCGCTCTTGTTGATGGTGATGGTTTTATCCGAGAGCGAGTAGTATGCCGCCACCTGGGTACGCAGGTTATCGCCGGTGAAGCGCCAGCCGAGCTCGTAAGCATTGACCTTAATCCCGTCCAGCGTTGAGTCGTTCACATTGACGCTGTTTTGCAGACGATAGTGACCATCGACCAGCTGATAGGTGCCGGAGCCGTAGTACTTCGCCAGGTCCGGGATCTCGAAGCCCTGGGAGAAGTTAAACCACAGCTGTTGCTGTTCGGTCAGACGTCCAAGGATCCCGGCGTTAAACAGGAAGTTGTTGTAGTCGGTTTTCCCGCCCGGCACCGCGTCAGCGGAGGTGGCTTTGCCCGTGGCGATTGCCTGCTGCTGGGCGTAACCGACAAAATCGTCCACCTTGTTTTCGGTGTACTGATAACGCACGCCGCCGCTCAGGGTGATGGCGTCAATGTCATAGCTGGCTTGCAGGAACGGCGCGAGGTTGGTAATGCTGTAACCCGGATAACGGCCCACGTTGTAGGCATTGTCCAGCTCCATGCCGCCGCTCGCCGCCGCTTTGCTTAAGTCGAAGAACTGCTGGTTGGCATCGAACGTTTCATGGTCGGCATCCACGCCCCAGGTGAGGGTCAGGTCGTCCATCGGCTTGCTGTTCAGCGTCAGCTTGCCGCCGTAAAAATCGGTTTTCTGCTGGGACGCGCCAATGCTGGTCACCGCGCCTTTGCTCAGCGTCGGGAACGGGTAGTAGGTCAGACTCTCATCACGGTAGTAAATCTGCGCAACCAGATCCTGACCCCAGAAATCGGTGTTCGAGTATTGCAGGTTGATCAGGTGACGCTCTGTGCCCGGGATACGGTCAGAGTTCAGGTTGTCTTTGTTATAGGCTTTGGCATCGCCCGTGACCGCAGCGAAATTCTCCCCAAGGAACAGGCCGTGCTTGCCGTCAGATTCGCTCTTGTAGTACTGCGTGGTTAACTGGAGCTGCTGATGATCGTCGATGTTGATGGTGCCTGTCCCCATCACGTCGATACGGTCGGAATACTGCAAGCCGGTCTGGGTGTTATCGATAATCACCTCGTCGCCGTTGCCGTCATACCAGCCGCCGTAGCGCTGATAGGAGACCGACAGACGGCCAGAGGCGTTGTCATTGCCGCCGCTCACGGCTGCGGAGACGTTCTCATCATGGTCGTTATGGCTGTTAAACCCGCTTTTTGCCCCGGTCTGGAACTCCACTTCGGTCTCCGGCTGGCCTTTTTTGGTGACGATGTTCACCAGCCCGCCGGTACTGCCGCCGCCGTACAGCGAGGTGGCGCCGGAGATCACTTCGATGCGGTCAATGTTGAACGGATCGATAGAGTCGAGCTGGCGGCTGTCGCTGCGGGACGAGTTCAGACGTACGCCGTCCACCATCACCATCATGGAGCGACCGCGCAGGTTCATGCCGTAGTTGGTACGTCCCTGGCTGCTGACGTCCATGCCGGGGATCAGCTGGGCCAGCACGTCTTTAATCTCTTTCCCGCCCTGAACCTGCTGCTCAATTTCCGCCCGCTCAATAACCCAGGTGGTTTGCGCCATCTCTGCCACGCTGCGATGTGCCCGGCTGGCGGAGACCACAATATCTTCTTCCTTTTGTTCTTCTGCCCACGCAGAGGTAGAAAGCATGGCAAGCAAGCACGGATTTAAAACCCAAAGATGAGAACGTTTCATTGTTATGTTGATCCTGAATGTGTGTGTCAGTACTCGGTGGTCTTTATTAATGATTTAAAAACCTGGCTGCTCTCCGGGCTGGTGGTGCTCCGCCAGTGGATCACGCCGGGGGTGGTTGCCAGCTCAAACGGCTCGTCATCGTGAGCGCGATTCAAAATTCGCGCCGCGCGCCAGGCCATCAGGCTGAGCTGGGGTTCGGCAATACCGAGACGGTGCATCCCGGCATTCACGGCAAACAGGCGGTTGCTCTGCGGGCCGTCCCATTCAAGGGTAAAATCGTTGTTGATGCAGAAGGCTTCATCCTCATCCAGACGCAGTCGGGAAGAGAGCGGGGCGAGAAAAGCAGGCTGCACGGCGCGGTAGCCGGTGGCGAAAATCACCACGTCGCTTTCAAGCTGTTCGCGCCCGCCGTCCAGGTGATGCTGGATGCTGAGGCGATGTCCGGTTTCCTGGCGCGTCAGCGCCGTCACCGAGCGGGACGGCATCAGGTGCGCCCAGGGTTTTTCACGCAGCACTTCGAAACGGTGGTACATGGCGCGGTAAATCGCCAGCAGGGACTCGGTGGTGATCCCGTCGGAGGTCATTTTCTGCTCCTGCAACATCTGACGTCGGGCGTCGTCATTGAGGGTCGAGAAGCTGTCCACATACTCTGGCGTGAAATACTCGTTAGCAAACGCGGCTTCATCCAGCGCGTTGTAGTTGTTGCGGCGCGACACCCAGTTGAGGCTCAGCGGCTGGCCCCATTCCCCACGGAAGATATTCAAAAACAGATCCGCACCGCTCTGGCCGCCGCCGACGACGGTGACGCGCTTGCCCGATAAATCCGGCGTGCGCAGCATCATTTCGCTGGCGTGGAAGCAGGTATCGTCCTGCGCGGTGACGCAGTCTGGCAGATTGATCTGCTTCCCAATCCCCACGCAGACGTGCCGCGCCAGGAAGCGATCCCGCTGGGTCACGATCTCAAACAGGCCGTTTTGCTCATCAAAGCTGACCTGCTGTACCTGCTGGCTGAAGGCCAGGTTGGTGAGGTTATCTGCCGCCCAGCACAGGTAGTCGGCAAACTCCTCGCGCGACACGGTGCGCTGCTCGGTGGTGAGGAAACGGTAGAACTTTTTGCGCTGTACCAGGTAGTTCAGGAAGCTGTGGCGGTTGGTTGGCTCTACGGCGCTGACCAGATCCTTCAGGAAGCTGGTCTGCATATGGCAGTCCGGCACCATCATCCCCGGGTGCCAGGAGAAGTGCGGCTTGCGTTCAAGAAACAGCGAGCTAAAACCGTCCAGCCCCTCCGCCAGCGCGGCAATACTGAGGTTGAACGGACCGATACCAATGCCGATGAAATCATAGGTTTTCATTGCGCTGACTCCCGGGAGACCAGAAAAAGAGGGTTATCAAGATCGCAGACGTAGTTCGGCAGCATGCGGCTGCCGCCGTCGTGTTCAGAGAAGGTCAGTTTGACCGGGTTGAGGATCACGCGAATAATCTGCGGCTTAAACAGGTCGAACTTCGCGAAGCGCGCCGCAAGATCCGTATGGGCGGCCATATAACGATGTAACACCAGCGCCAGGATCTGATAGAAGCGGGTTTCATTCACGCCGCATTGCAGGGTGAGGCGGGATATAAAGCGCAGCACCGTGACAAAGTTGCCGGTTTGCAGGTCGTGGATGATGTAATCCGCGCTGAGGCGCGCCGTCACCGCTTTTACCTGCTCCGGCAGGCTCTGCGCCTGCGGGAAATCTTCATCCACCAGGCGCATATCGCCCTGGAAATCCTTCAGCAAAATGCGCTGCGGAACGTAATCTTTCATCACCAGCGTGACGTTCTGGCCGTGGGCGATGAGCGCCACCCCGTAGCGACAGAGCAGGTGATAGAAGGGGATCACCGTCGCCTCAAACAGCTTTTCCAGCCATGCGTCAGCGGTTAACCCCGAGCGTTTGATCCATGCGTCAATCAGCGGGCGCCCCTGATTATCGGTTTCCATCAGCGCCGCCATCAGCACCGCCTGTTCACCATCCTGTAAATAGCAGGATGGGTTCTCGCGCCAGATCACCCCCAGCATCTCCTGATAGCGGTACGGCGCCTCAGGCAATGCGGCATAACCCGGATGCGACAGATATCCGGCAGCGGGTTCGCCAAGCACCTGCGCCCCGGAGCGAATCAGCGTGGCATCGCTGGCAAACTGCTGCTGTAGCCAACGCGAGGCCAGCGGACCGGCGGCAATATACTTGCCCGGAATACCGCGATAGCAGGAGGTGTTGTAGATGGTCAGCGGCAGCTTGATGTCATACGGCGCGCGACGGCTGGCGTTGGTCAGCGTGCGCAGGGACTGCTGCGCCAGATACTCATCGCCGAACTCACCCAGCTCCACCATTTCACCGCGTGCGAGCTGCGCCAGGAAATGAATGGCAATTTTTTGCTGCCACTGCCACGGGTGCACCGGCACCGGCAGCCAGCTATCATCCAGATCCAGCTCCTGCCAGCGGGCGTCGAACCGCTCGCGCTCGGCATCGTCCATGGCGCTGGAGAGCAGGGCGTTAATATCGCAATCGGCGTCGCTGCTCCAGACCAGACGATCGCGCTGCACGGCGACCCAGTGCAGGCGAAAACGCCCGCGATATTCCGGCGCGTACAGGCGCAGGGCATCCAGCCCCCAGCCGCGGCGTCCCTTATTGAAAATAAACTTCGGGTGACCGCGCATCAGGCACTGTAGCTCGTCCGGGTCAAGGTGGATCAGCGCATCGGCATCCAGCGTTTCACGCGCCTGCAACAGCTGCATGTCGCCCCGCAGCGTGGCGTAGAGATCTTCCATGTGCTCCGCCGTTTGCGCGTCGCTCATCTCCAGTACGGTGGCCAGTTGCAGCAGCGCGTTTTCCGCTTCGACCGCCGCGCCGCTGGTGGTGGTCAGGGTATCAGGGTCAATATGCAGCCAGCCCCAGATCCCACGCGTGGCGCGAAACTGCCAGCACGCGTTGCCCATACTGATGCGCCAGTAGTCCGTCGAAACCGGCTCGGCGCGCAGGGTGCGTTCATATTCCAGTTCGGCGAGGATCTTCGCCACCATCTCACGGTTCACTTTCTGCCAGAGTGCGTTCACAGTTCCACCTCGTGGAAGAAGCGATGACGCTCGCTCATGATGAGACGGGAGCGTTTGTGCGGGAAGTCGAACTCTTTCACCGTGTCGAAACCGGCGGACGCCAGATGGCGGAACAGACGCTGGTTGTCGAAGCGCGGTTCCGCCACAATGCGCGCCGTGCGCGGTTCATCGAGATACAGATAGTGGCTCAGGCCGCGCAGCCAGCTGCGGATATACTGCGCTCCGCGCCAGTTCTCTTCGCCCACCAGCATGTGCAGCCCGCGGTCAAAGGGCTGCCAGCGATAGTGGCGGCCAATGCGGTCTTCCGCCGCCCAGTAGAGTTCAAAATAGCCGAATGGCTGATCGTCAAAGCAGCCGATCACCGGGTAACAATAGGTCGAGTCGAGCTGACGGCGCAGGTAGTTTTCCTGCTCGGCCTGCGGGCCCGCCATCTCCCAGAAAGCGTTCACGCGTGGGGTGTTCATCCAGCGGGTAAAACGCTCGCCGTCCAGCGCCACGTCCGCCATGCGGAAGCTCAGGGTGCGCTTAATCTGCGGATCGTAACGGCGATACACCTCGCCCTGCGGGCGGTGAGGGCGCAGCGGGAAGTACAGCTGACGGCTTTCGTCAAACTGCATTCCGCCGCTCGCCTGCGGGCGTTCGCCTTTCAGCCACAGCGGCAGCTGCCAGAAAATTTCACGCGCCAGATAATCTCCGTGAACGAGGCTAAACAGCGCCTGCGCCTGAGGTTCATCCTGCCAGGCTGCCCACGGCAGGGTAATGCCGGTCAGGGCGGGCGCGGCAACAAACAGCTGGTCGAGGGCGTCCACCAGCCAGCCGTCCGGGAGCCCGGTCAGCCGCTCCATCACCGCGCTGCCGTCGAGACCCAGCGTCAGCGGCAGGTTTTGTTCCGTGACCGTGCAGCGAAAGCCGTAGCCGGAATGGACGATATTCGCGTTTGCCATCACGCCTTCTCCTTATAAAACGGGTTGCTGAAGTCGAAATAGATCACCGCCGGATCGACGATGGTGTTTTCGTTGCGATCGTGCAGATAGCAGAAGAAGTTGCCTTTACAGTTCCAGGTCGGGCTGTCGAGCACATAATCAAGGCAGCGGGTCTGCTTCGCCGTCGTGCGCAGTTCGGCCAGCGCGTCACGCACGCGGGACATCAGGTTCTCTTCGCTGTCGAAACCGGCAGCGGCGAGCGCGGCGGTGACGGCAAGGGTAGAGTTCAGCAGCAGGTAATAAGGGAAGTAGCGCAGCAGCTGGCTCTCACCGAAGCGGTTTTCAACTTCGGTTTCACCTGCCTCATTCAGCCACGCGTCGGCCCCTTCGGTCCAGGCGCTGCCCTGGCAGTCACGGTAGATCAGCCCAACGGGGAAATCCTGCTGCATCTCAACGAGGATATTTTGCTGGTGCGCCAGCAGGACCAGACCGTAGTCCGCCTCGGCGCTGAACAGCGGAAGCAATACGCGGTCGCAGTAGGCGTCCAGCCAGCAGCGCGCGGCTTGGGCGAGGGGTAAGTCCAGACGCTGGCTCAGACGACGCACCGCCGCGGCGAGCAGGCTGTCGCCGCTGTCCGGCGCGGCCTGGGTCAGGCTCACCAGCACGTTGGTTTGCGTTTCAGGGGTATCGAACAGCAGATTGACGCGCAGGGCCATCAGGCTCTCTTCCTGAATGACGCCGTGCTCATCGCGCAGCCCCGCCCAGCCGTCCTCCTGCATCACGCGCATGGTCGGGTAGCGCGCCTGAAGTTCCTGCCAGCGTGCCGTTTTCGCCAGCCGCGCCAGGCGCATGCCGCGCTTAACCTCTTTCACCGACAGCGTGCGCACGGAGTTGGTCAGGCGCACGCTCAGGGAGAATTTAATCATGTCGCTGTTGGTTTCACTGTACAGCGAGCGGGAAGAGCTGGTGGGTAGCCATGGCGCACCGGCTTCGCCCAGATCGCGCAGGGCGCCTTTTTCTACCAGACGCTGGCACCAGTCCTGCTCCAGCAGATAGTCGGCCTGCCACGGGTGCATCGGCAGTAGCCAGCAGGTGTCGGTGAAGTGACCGAGAAGAGCCGGCGCGCTCTGCGCTGCAAAGCGCAGCAGACGTTCCCGCAGGGAGACATTCAGGCTGTCGCCGGTAATCAGCTCATGCTCAACCGCAAACCAGCGCAGCGGGAAGCGGGAGGCGAAATCCGGCAGATAGCGACGCGCCTCGGCCTCGTTAAACGGCTCGTGCGACTTTGGGGCAGGATGAAAAGCATGGCCGACCAGCAGCGCCTGTTCCGCTTCGGCAAAGGTCAGCGGCTTATCGCGCAGGTTTGCCCAGTTGTGGCGTAAATCAATGGCCTGCCAGGTGTGTGTATGGCTTTCCAGGACGCGCTGCTTAAAGCGAGCCAGCGTATCGGCATCCAGAGCGCCTTTAACCGTCTATTTTTCAATAATTAAATCAATCAGTTGATGGAATGTGACCGTGTCACCGCCGTCGCTGTCGGCCTGAATCAGCGTTGCCGGGAAACGATACTGGTGATGCTGTGTGGGGGAGAAATAGCGTACCGGAACCCGAATGGCCTGGGTTGGGGAGAGCGGGATATGAATCAGTGATAACTCATCCGCACGGGTTGCGGGAAGATAGTGCCAGTCCTTCGTTTCGCGCAGCAGCGCGTTCAAAAAACACTGGGCCGCAACATCTGTACCGGCGGAGCGGGGCAGAGTACGCATAGTTGTACCTCATTCCATGACTGATAATAATTCTCGTTATGATATTCATTCTGTTTACAGTGGCAACTATTTTTGCAATATTTGTTTTCATAAACTTCATAATTTCCACACATTTATTGACATTATCTTCACAATTTTATGCGCACCCGTACCGAGAATTTCACTGACGTTGTGGCCCCCAAAGCTAACTGGCCCCTGGCACTGGGCGCCGGTTTATTAGGTATTGGACAAAACGGTTTGCTGGTCATGCTGCCGCAGCTGGTCTCCCTGACCGGATTGTCGCTCTCCGTCTGGGCCGGGCTGTTGATGTTCGGCTCGATGCTCTTTTTACCCGCATCGCCCTGGTGGGGACGCCAGAGCGAGCGGCACGGCTGTAAGATCATTATGCTGGCCTCGCTGGGCGGCTACCTGGCGAGCTTCGTCGTGATGGCGCTGGTAGTCTGGGCGATGGCGAACGGCGCGCTGAATGCCCTCTGGGGAATGGCGGGCCTGGTTCTGTCGCGCATGCTGTACGGCCTGACGGTATCGGGGCTGGTGCCTGCGGCCCAGACGTGGGCCATTCAACGTGCGGGGCTGGATAAAAGGATGGCGGCGCTGGCGACGATAAGCTCTGGCCTGAGCTGCGGGCGTCTGCTGGGACCGCCTCTGGCCGCGCTGATGCTCAGCGTCAGCCCGGTCGCACCGCTCTGGCTGATGGCGCTGGCGCCGTTGATCGCGCTGCTGCTGGTGCTGCGCGAAGCCGCCGATCCCCCGCTGCCGCCGGTGGCGCACCAGTCGACGCGGTTACAGGCCTCCATGCTGCCTTTCCTGGTGCTGGCGCTGCTGCTGGCAGCGCTGGTCAGCCTGATGCAGCTTGGCTTATCGCCGCATCTTCATCCGTTATTCAATGGCGATGCCGTGCAAATCAGCCATCATGTCGCGCTGCTGCTAAGTCTGGCCGCCCTGGCGACCCTGGCGGCGCAGTTTCTGGTGGTACGCCCGCAGCATTTTACCCCGAGAGTTTTGCTCTTAATTGCCGCAGTGCTGATGGTGGCGGGTCTTGGGCTGATGTCTCTCGCCAGTTTAGCCCTGTTCTACGTGGGCATTGTCATCACTTCGCTGGGGGCCGCCATGGCAACGCCGGGATACCAGCTTTTGCTCAACGATCGGCTGACGACGGGCAAAGGCGCAGGGGTGATCGCCACCAGCCATACGCTGGGCTACGGGGCCAGCGCGCTGCTGGTACCCGTGGTGACGCGCTTTTACGGTGAGCAGTTTTTGATTACTGCCGCATGGGGAATGGCACTGCTGTTTCTCGCGGTGAGCGTGTGGGTACGATCGACCGATCGTACCCCTTAAACATTAGTGGAACGGATGAGAGGATGTGCTGGCTGCGTCCTCACTTTGCCGCAGACGCTGGAGTGGATCCTGCTGATAAAACTGGCAAAAACGCTGCCACAGCGCCGGGAAGCGCGGGGCAAAAAGCTCAGGTGCGCTAAAGAAATACTCGGACAGCACCGCAAAGCACTCGGCGGGATCGGTCGCGGCGTAGGCATCAATGCTGGCCGCGCTTTCACCCACCAGGTCGATCTCATCCTGAATGTTTTCCATCGCCGCGTGCAGGTCGTGCTCCCATCCCGCGACTTCACGCAGCGGGATCAGCGGCACGCCGCTGGCGCGATCGCCGTTACGGGTATCCAGCTTATGCGCCACTTCGTGAATGATCAGGTTGAAGCCCGAGGCATCGAACGAGTCTTGAATATCCAGCCAGTTGAGGATGATTGGCCCTTGCTGCCAGCTCTGCCCGGACTGCACCATACGCTGGTTGTGCACCAGCCCGATGTCATCCTCCCACTCATCATCGACGATGAACGGCGCCGGGTAGATCAGCACTTCGTGGAAGCCATCCAGCCATTCGATACCCAGCTCCAGCACCGGCAAGCAGAAGAGCAGGGCGATGCGCGAATTTTTAAGCGGATCCAGTTCGAAGCCCTGTAGCGGTACCAGCCGTTTTTGCTGTAAAAAACGCTCGGCCAGCTGAATCAGCTTTGATTGCTCTTCAGGCAAGAGATTCGCCAGCACGGGGATCGCCAGAGCCTCATCCCAGGGGAGCGCCATATTTCGACCAGCGTCGTTCGTTTTCCAGGGCCACTTAATCATCGCTTTGCTCGTTACTCGCACGTGAACAAAATGGAAAGGTCAGGGGCTGTTAGCATGCCAACATACTCTTTTAAGCAGTATGACACTCCTCATCGGCTGCATGCAGAGTGGCGGCCTGTTTAAGAGGAATCCAGCCCGCATAAACTATCACTATGTGCCGTCAGGTTGATAGCGCTTTAGGGGTATCCCCTTCATTTTGTGAAGTATGTCGTGCGCGGCTATGATAAATCTCTTCTTACCCTACCGTGCTTAAGGATCCCGTCAGTATGCCCGTCAATTTTGACCTCAACGATCTCTATGCCTTCCGCGCTTTACTGGAATACGGCAATTTCCGTCTTGCGGCAGAATCTATCTGCCTTTCCCAGTCGGCGTTGAGTCGCAGAATTGAAAAGCTGGAGGCGGCACTGGGGACAAAACTGTTCGACAGAACCACCCGGCGCGTCACGCTGACCCTGTATGGACAGACCTTTGCCGACCGGTGCGGGCAACTGCTTGCTGACGTGGAGTCCATGCTTTCGGATATCGATAAGGCCAGCGAAGAGCGCACGGGGCTGATCACCGTGGCGACGGTGCCGTCAGCCGCCTGTTACTTTATGCCGGATGTGATCCGCCGCTTTCAGTCCCGTTACCCCCGCGTGCGCATAAAACTGATCGACAGCAGCGCCGGAAATGTTATCGAGGCCGTCACCCGCGGACAGGCGGATTTTGGTATCTGCTTTGCCCGGAGTTTGCAGCCCGACATCGAGTTTGTCCCGCTGGTGGAGGATGTCTACGTGGCCGCCTGCCGACGCGACAGCCCGCTTGCAAAAAGAAAAAGCCTGACGTGGCAGGCTTTTTATCAGCAGGATTATATCGGTCTGGATAAGACCTCCGGCAACCGCAATCTTCTCGACCAGCGGGTCGGGCATATTCGGCCTGAGCGCCCCAGCATCTGCGAAACGCGGCACGTGACGACCATGCTGGGGATGGTTGAAGCCGGGATCGGCATTGCGGCCGTTCCCGCCATGTCAATGCCCCGCGCAGAGCATTCGCTGCTGACGTCGGTACCTTTAACCGAGCCTGAAGTCAGGCGAACCGTGGGGCTGATCCGCCGCCGCGGTCGGATCCAGTCCTATATTGCTGCCGAACTCGAAACGCTGATTACCGAGCAGTATCGCGAGGTGCACTGACGGGCGTTAAGCCCGTTGCCGTAATGACGCTGGCGGCCTGTGGCGAGGCGAGAAAAGTCAGCAGCGCTTTTCCCTGTTCAGGATGGTCGGCCTTCTGCGTTACGGCTCCGGCGAAACGGGTAATGTACTGCATGTCGTCAGGCAACTTACCGACAAACGTCACCCCCGGGACCGGCAGAAGCTCGCTCACCTGCTGAAAGCCGAGGTCGTATTTCCCTTTTGCCACTTCAGACGCCACCGGGATACGCTCAACCCGGTGCGCTTTATCGTGGACCTGGCCGTCTATGCCCAGCTTACGGAACAGCTGGCTCTCAACATACCGGCCGCTGGCGCTGTCGGAATAAGCCATGGAATGCGCCTTCAGCAGCGTTTGCCGCAGGGCAGGCACCGTACTGATATCCGGCACCGGCGCGCCCGCTTTGACGACCATCCCGACGGGCGAATCCGCCAGCTCAACGCGGGAGCCCGCCGCCGTCCTGCAATTCTGTTCCAGTTTCGCCAGCGCATCGCCCACCATAATCACCACGTCCGCTTTTTCGCCCCGGGCGAGCCGGGCCGGAATGGCCTGCGGCGTTTTGCCCATCGACGGGCCGGAGATCACAATGATCCTGTCGCCGCTTTGCGCTTCGTACTGCGGCGTCAGCTTCTCCAGCGCCGCTTTGAAGCCGCCAGAAATCATCACCGTCACATCCTGCGCAAGCGCGCCCGCGCTGAGGGTGGCGAAGGTCAGGGCGGCAATCACCGTTCTGAATGTAAGCATGAGGGATCACTCCTTAACGGCAGTTTGCAGGAATAACGTGCGACGACGATAGAGATAGAACGTTGCCAGCAGGGCGCAAACGGCGGCAAAGCTCATCCAGTAGCCCGGGGAAGCTTTGTCGCCGGTGTACTCAATTAAGGCGGTCGAAATCACCGGCGTGAAACCGCCAAAGACCGCCGTTGCCAGGCTGTAAGCCAGCGAGAAGCCCGCCACGCGCACCTCTGCTGGCATGATCTCAGTCAGGGCCGGGATCATCGCGCCGTTATACAGACCGTAGAGGAAAGAGAGCCACAGCAGCACGGTCAGCATCATTGAGAAGCTCGGAGCTGCCGCCAGCATCGTCAGCGCCGGATAGCTGGTTGCCAGCGCCAGCAGCGTCATGGCGATCAGCACCGGTTTACGCCCGAAGCGATCCGACAGCGCGCCGCCCACCGGCAGCCAGATGAAGTTGGACACCGCCACCAGCAGCGTGACCAGAAGACTGTCCGACGCGCTGAGCATCAGGACTTTTTTACCGAAGGTCGGCGCGTAAACGGTGATCAGGTAAAACGCGGTGGTGGTCATCGCCACCATCAGCATGCCCGCGACGACGACCGGCCAGTTGGCGAGCAGCGTTGTGAAGACCTGACGCATCGCCAGATGGTGGCGACGGGCGCTGAATTCCTCGGTCTCTTCGAGCTTGCGGCGCAGGAAAAAGATGAACGGCACAATCAGACAGCCAAACAGGAACGGAATACGCCACCCCCATTCGCGAATGGCACTCTCTTCCAGCACCACATTCAGCGCGAAGCCCATCGCCGCCGCGATCATTATGGCGACCTGCTGGCTACCTGACTGCCAGCTGGTGTAGAAACCCTTGCGGCCCGGCGTGGCGATCTCCGCCAGATAAACCGAAACCCCGCCCAGCTCGGCGCCTGCCGAAAAACCCTGCAACAGGCGGCCGGTCAGCACCAGCAGCGGTGCCCACAGGCCAATGCTCTGATAAGAAGGGATCAGCACAATAAGAAAGGTTCCGGCGGCCATAATCGACAGGGTGACGATCAGCCCTTTACGGCGGCCCACTTTATCAATGTAAGCCCCCAGCACAATGGCCCCGATCGGACGCATCAGGAAGCCCGCGCCAAAGACGGCGAAGGTCATCATCAGTGACGCAAATTCACTGCTTGCCGGGAAAAAAGTATGGGCGATGTAGGTGGCATAAAAGCCGAACAGAAAGAAGTCGAATTGCTCAAGAAAGTTGCCCGACGTGACGCGGAAAATCGCGCCCGCTTTCGCACGAACCGTTGCAGGTGAGGTTGAGGAAACCATGATTATCTCCAGTTTTATAGCGACGTTATGCTCGTCTGTTTCTGAAAACTGGATCAGGAAGTGGAAATTAATAAGCGCAAATAGCGCATAAACCGATGCGTGTGGTGCATTAATGACAATGCGTTGACCAGTATTTACATATTCAACAATAACTTAACATTTCGATGATCTTTTATTTACCACGTTTCGCTAAGTCGCTGATATATCAGTTTTGTGACACCGCGCAGATGAGAAGCCAGGCGGGGCCTGGCTTGGGATTATCAGCGCAGCGCGTTCGCAATCGCGCTAAACATCAGCGACGCTTCCAGCGGCTGGGAGCTGAATGACGGCTCTGCCTGCGGCCAGGTGGACCACTGGACGATAACCAGATTTTCTTTCTGATTAACCATGATCATCTGCCCAAAAATACCCAGCGCCCACAGGGAATCCTTCAGCGAATTTTCGACTTTCGGCTCCACATTTGTGGCGATGGCTGGCACTTCGTTGTTCCACCACTGGTAGCCGTACAACCCCTTCGGATGCGCCTCGGACACCGATCCTTTGGCCTGTGTCCAGGCTGAGGACTGTTTCACCCAGCCCTCGGGGAGGATCTGCTTTTCGTCCGGCAGGGTACCGTTATGCAGGATAAACTCCCCGAAACGCCCCCAGTCTTCCAGCGTGGCGTTGAACCCATGCGCACCCACGTCGTGCTGGCCTTTGCTGTAGGCATGCCACACGCCGTCGCTCGCCATACCGTACGGCTGCCAGATGCTTTTCTCAAGATACGCCGCGAGCGTCATGCCGGTGGCGCGCTCAAGCACATCGCCTAACAGCCAGGCACCACCCGAGGAATAGGACCAGTTTTCGCCCGCCGGGTGTTCACGGTGTAACCCCTTCACCAGGGTGCGCACACAGTCGTAGGTGCCCGGTTTCGCTTCGCATTCGGTAAGCCGGGCGAAGTCAGACTGCCCGTTGGTGTAATCTTCAGTCCACGCCACGCCCGAGGTGTGGGTGATGAGCTGTTTCAGCGTTACGCCCTCCCAGGCGGTGCCTTTTAAATCCGGTTCGTATTGGGTGACAAGGTCGTCCAGGGAGCGGATTTTCCCTTCTTTAATCGCAACACCCACCAGCGCGGAGACCACGGATTTGCCCACGGAACGCGACGTCCAGAGCGTAGAGTCGGTATTGCCTTCTCCCAGATATTTATAGGCCACTTTGCCATTTTTCAGCACCAGCATGCCGCTGACGTTCTGGCGTTTCAGGTAATCCTGAAGATTGTAAATCTTACCCTTCACCTGATAGCGGGCATCGGTGAGCGGTTTTTCTGCGGGCAGCAGTGGCGTAGCGTTGCCGTGGCGGAACACATCGCCCGCGTAGTTGCGGTAGTCATTGCGAAAGCCCACCACGCGATCGGCCTGGCTCCAGGTGAGCATGGTATGTGCGTCCGGGAGTCTGGCATCGAAAGGCGCCGGACAGGTCGTGAGTTCGGTACCGTTGCAGGCCGCCATGACGGCGGGCGAGAGCAGGCTGCTGATAACCAGCGCCGCGAGCAGTGTGCGGTTTGTTTTGATTTTCATATTTATCTCGTTTGGCTCAGGAAGGACTTCAGTTTAAGAACCTGAGGCCTATAATAAAAAACGCGTTATGGGGGAAAATCCCCCGGAAAATCGCGTGGAGAATGACGTGGCATCACTGATCTATTCTTTTGCCCAGCTTGAGGCGTTCACCGCCGTCGCTGAGCATGGCAGCCTGATGAAGGCGGCCAGTAAACTCGGCAAAGATCGTACAACCCTGCGGGATCTGATCGATTTCCTTGAGGATGGGCTGGGCTACGCGCTGTTCCTGCGGGAGGGGCGTAGCCTGCGCCTGACGCCGGAGGGGGAGCAGCTTCAGCGGCAGGCGCACCTGCTGATGCGGCAGGTCAAAGCGTTTGAGGCGTTTGCCCGTACGGTGCCGGACAGCGCGACGCAGGACATTGCCCTCGTTTACGATCCGTTCACCCCCAGAGCCTTTTTGCAGGCGCTGATCGCTACGCTGGCGACGAAAAAGATCCGCCTGAGCCTGACCAGCGCATCGCGCGATGAGGCGGAAGCCATGCTGGCGAACGGTCAGGCCGATCTGGGCATCTGCCAGGCGCGCAACCGCAGCGTGGGCAATGAGATGGAGTGGCGGGCGCTGGGGGCGATCGAAATGGATTTTTACGCCGCAACGGCGCTTTTTGCGGAGGTTGCGTCGCCGGTGTCGCTGCTCGATCTCTCTCTGGTTCCACAGGTGGTTATGCATGCCGCGTCAGACGAGCCGGTTGCCCGTCGCCTGCAAATTTCAGGGCACACGCTTTTCACTAACGAACTGGAGATGCTGCGCGGCCTGCTGGAGCAGGGCTGCGGCTGGGGATTTTTGCCGACCCATCTTCACGCAACGCAGTGGAAAAACGTAAAAAGGCTGCCCACCGAAGTGGGCAGCCAGGGGATAAGCCAGACGATGGTCACCATCTGGAAGCCGGGCAGCGACAAGCGCGGGTTGATCAACGATACGCTCTCGCAGCTTCCGGCGTTATGGAAACGCTCAGCGCTGTGAGCACCCTTTGCACTGTTTATTCTGGATCTGCTGAAAGAAGTCGTTGCCTTTGTCATCCACCAGGATAAACGCCGGGAAGTTCTCCACTTCAATTTTCCAGATGGCTTCCATTCCCAGTTCAGGATAGGCCACGCACTCCAGACTCTTGATGCTGTTTTGCGCCAGTACCGCCGCCGGGCCGCCAATGCTGCCGAGGTAGAAGCCGCCGTGCTTATGGCAGGCGTCGGTGACCTGCTGGCTGCGGTTACCTTTGGCCAGCATGATCATGCTCGCACCGTTGGATTGCAGTAAGTCTACATAGGAGTCCATACGCCCGGCGGTGGTCGGGCCTAAGGAGCCAGACGCGTAACCTTCTGGCGTTTTCGCCGGGCCAGCATAGTAAATCGGGTGATCTTTAACGTACTGCGGCAGTTCTTCCCCGTTGTCGAGCAGCTCTTTCAGCTTCGCATGGGCGATGTCGCGCGCCACAATAATGGTGCCGTTCAGCGACAGGCGGGTGGAGACAGGGTGCGCGGAAAGCTGCGCCAGAATGTCGGGCATCGGCTTGTTCAGATCAATGCTTACCACGTCGCCTTCTCCCTGCTGGCGCAGGGATTCAGGAATATACTGGCCCGGATTGTGCTCCAGCTTCTCAATCCAGATCCCCTCGCGGTTAATCTTCGCCTTGATGTTGCGGTCAGCGGAGCAGGAGACGCCCATGCCGATCGGGCAGGAGGCGCCGTGGCGCGGCAGACGGATTACGCGAATATCGTGCGCGAAGTATTTCCCGCCAAACTGCGCGCCCAGGCCGAGGTTTTGCGCTTCCTGAAGCAGTTCCTGCTCGAGCTGGACGTCGCGGAACGCCTGGCCGTGCGCGTTGCCTTCGGTTGGCAGGCCATCGTAGTAGCGCGCAGAGGCGAGCTTGACGGTTTTCAGCGTGGCTTCCGCAGAGGTGCCGCCGATAACGAAGGCGATATGGTAAGGCGGGCAGGCCGCGGTGCCCAGGGTCCACATCTTCTCAACCAGATAATTTTTCAGCTTCGCCGGGGTGATCAGCGCTTTGGTTTCCTGATACAGATAAGTTTTGTTGGCGGAACCGCCGCCTTTCGCCATGCACAGGAATTTATACTCGTCACCATCAACGCTGTAGAGGTCGATCTGCGCGGGCAGGTTGGTGCCGGTATTCACCTCTTTATACATATCCAGCGCCGCGTTCTGCGAGTAGCGCAGGTTGTCTTCAATATAGGTGTTATACACGCCCTGACTCAGCGCCGCTTCGTCGCCGCCGCCGGTCCAGACGCGCTGGCCTTTCTTACCCATAATGATTGCCGTACCGGTATCCTGACAGGTGGGCAGCACGCCTTTCGCCGCAATTTCGGAGTTGCGCAGGAATTGCAGGGCAACGTACTTATCGTTCTGGCTGGCTTCCGGATCGTTAAGAATGGCGGCAACCTGCTTCTGATGAGACGGACGCAGCATAAACGCGGCGTCGTGGAAAGCCTGCTGCGCCAGCAGGGTCAGGGCTTCCGGCTCCACTTTCAGCACTTCCTGACCGTCGAACTCGGCAACGGAGACATGCTCTTTGGTCAGCAGATAGTATTCGGTGTCGTCATGCGCGAGAGGGAAGGGGTTCTGGTAAATAAAGGGTTTGTTTGACATAGCTTGCTCCACAAAAATAAAACCGCCGGAGGATATGTCCGGCGGTCAGGAATCAGAACATCATGGACATCCACGGGTAACCAATCAGCAGCAGGGCCGCCAGGAAGATGGCACCGAAGATGGTGCCGAGGCGCCAGTAGTCTTTGGTTGGCAGGTAACCGCTACCGTAGTAAATCGGGCTTGGACCCGTACCGTAGGGGGTGATGATCCCCATCACGCCCAGTGAGGTCACCATCAGCAGGACGAACACTTCCATATTCATGCCCGGAATGGTGGAGGCGATAGTCAGCATCGCAGGCAGCAGCGCCGTGGTGTGCGCGGTGGTGCTGGCAAACAGATAGTGCAGCAGGTAGAACGCCAGCAGCAGCACAATGGTGGCGACACCCGGAGAAATACCGCTCATCAGCAGGCCGCCTTCTTTACCCAGCCAGCTGATAAAACCGGTGGAGGAGAGGCCATCCGCCAGCGCCACCAGGGTGGCGAACCAGACGAAGGTGTTCCAGGCGGCTTTGTTGCCGGTGATGTCGTTCCACTCCAGCACGCCGGTCCACAGCATCAGGCCGACGATGAGCAGGGCAGCCATCGCGGGCTCAATCCATGCGGCGGCGAAGATCCACATCAGCAGCGCACAGCACACGAACACCAGCAGCAGGATCTCATTGCGCGACAGTTTGCCCAGTTTTTCCAGTTCACGGGTCGCCCATAACGGTACTTCGTTGTTTACCTTCACTTCCGGCGGGTAGAACCAGTAAGCCAGCAGCGGCATGGTCAGGATCAGCAGAATACCCAGCGGCAGGAAGGCGAGGAACCAGGTCCCCCATGAGATATCAATTCCGACCGTGCTTTTTACCAGCGCCAGCGCCAGCAGGTTAGGCGCCAGAGCGGAAAGGAACATCGAGCTGGTGATACAGGCCGCGGTAATTGCCACCCACATCAGATACGAACCGATTTTGCGCGCGCTTGGGTCGTTGGGTTTTGAACCGTACAGCGGCGGCAGGTTGGCGATGATCGGGTAGATGGTCCCACCGCTGCGCGCGGTATTGGACGGGGTAAACGGGGCCAGCAGCAGGTCTGCGAAGGTAATGGCGTAACCGAGCGTCAGGCTGCGACGGCCCAGATATTTCACCAGTATCAGCGCCAGGCGGCGGCCGAAGCGGGTTTTGTCGTAGCCCGCAGCAAACATAAAGGCACCGAAGATCAGCCACACGGTGGAGTTACCAAACCCGCTGACCGCCCATTTAAAGGAGGCGCCCGCCAGCTTGAATTTTGGGTCAGCCAGCTGTTCCGGGCTAAAGAGCACCCACTGGCTGCACAGCGCAATCGCCACCACGCCGGTAAGACCGATCACGGCGCCCGGCAGCGGTTCGAAAATTAACCCGACGATGACGCCAACAAAGATGGCGAAGTAGTGCCACGCATAAGGCGGCAGCCCGTCCGGAACGGGAACAAACAACAGCAGGACGGCAACAATGACGGGCAAAGCCATCATCAGCAGTCGTTTTGCTGTTCCATTTGATGCCAGATTCGCCGCAGGAGGCGTTACAGCAGTTTTTGTTTTCATAGTTTCACGTCTTAAGTTGTCAAAAATTCGTCGTACAGCGAAAACACAAATTCGATTGCTTTATTCGTTTTGCTTTTTTTAGTTATTTAAGGTGCGTTTTTGTGTTTTCAGTAATAGCGATTTAACGCATTTTTGTTTGCGCTAAATAAAAAATGATGATGTTTTTATATTGCTCTTTTGAATGCCATAACTATTGATCACGATCAAAAAAACGGAACTGAATGGCTATTTTTATATTTTTTATAATAACCACTCTGAGTAGTGTGGTTATTCGCTGATTTTACGCATTTTATGTATCAAAACTATAACATTTAAATTTTGGTGCTTTTTCTTGTTGTTGTTTTATTTGGTTTTTTGGTAGTTGTGGTGTATTGGTTTGACCTTTTGTGATTTAACTTTTTTTAAATTATTGTGAACGAGTGAAACATTCGCGCTAACACCAATGTGTTATTAATGTTATCGAAGGGATTAAATAGTTTATTAACTAAAGTAATGGCTTTATAAACTAAAAAAAGCTTTATATTACTATCATGACATCGGCAAAAAACACGAAATAAAAAAATCATCCCGATAACGAATTCTTAATTTTTAAAGTTTGGAGTTTCTATTATGAGCACTAACGAACGTATTTTAAGCCCCTTCACATTACCGAATGGTACTGAACTGAAAAACCGTTTGTTAATGGCCCCGATGACAACCTGTACCGGTTATTACGATGGCACCGTGACCAGCGAGCTGGTGGAGTACTACCGCGCCCGCGCGGGCAGCATCGGCACCATCATCGTTGAGTGCTGTTTTGTTGACGATCTCGGCCTGGCGTTCCCGGGCGCAATTGGCATTGATAACGACGAGAAAATCGCCGGGCTGGCAAAAATCGCTGACGCCATCAAGTCAAAAGGCTCCAAAGCCCTGCTGCAAATCTACCACGGCGGCCGTATGGTCGACCCAAAACTGATCGGCGGTCGCACGCCGGTTGGCCCAAGCGCCGTTGCCGCGCCGCGTGACGGTGCCGCCACGCCGGTTGCCCTGACCGCGGAAGAGGTGGAAGGCATGATCGGCAAGTTTGGCGAAGCCGTGCGCCGCGCAATTCAGGCCGGGTTCGACGGCGTCGAAATCCACGGGGCGAATACCTATCTGATCCAGCAGTTCTTCTCCCCGAACTCCAACCAGCGCGACGACGAGTGGGGCGGCAGCCGCGAAAACCGCGCGAAATTCCCGCTGGCGGTGCTGGACATTACCCACAAGATGGTGCGCCAGTACGCGGACGACGCGTTTATCATTGGCTACCGTTTCTCTCCGGAAGAGCTGGAAGTCCCGGGCATTCGCTTCGAAGATACCCTGTATCTGCTGGAAAAACTGGCCGCGCGCGGGGTGGATTATCTCCACTTTTCCCTTGGCGCCGCCCTGCGTCCTTCTATCGTCGATACTCAGGACCCGACGCCACTTATCGAAAAATACTGCGCCATGCGCTCAGACACGCTGGCTCAGGTACCGGTGATGGGCGTTGGCGGCGTGGTGAATGCCACGGATGTGAATGAAGCGCTGGATCACGGTTACGACCTGATTGCCGTTGGTCGTGCCACCATCGCCTATCCGGACTGGACCGATCGCATCGCGGCGGGCGAAAGCCTGGAGCTGTTTATGGACAGTACCCGACGCGAAGAACTTAGCATCCCGGAACCGCTGTGGCGCTTCTCGCTGGTGGAAGCGATGATCCGCGACATGAGCATGGGCGAATCTAAATTCAAACCGGGCACCTTTATTGAAAAAGTGCAGGACGATGCTAACGAACTGGTAATTAACGTCAGCCTCGAAACCGACCGCATCGCCGATATCGAACTGGCCTCCGGCCCGAGTGAAGACGTCGAATTTGTCACCAGCTTCGAAGAGATCCGCTCCCGTATTCTGGATGCCAACACCCCGCACGTGGATGCTATCACCGGCGCAACCAGCCAGAGCGAGGCGGTGAAAAAAGCGGTCTCGAAGGCGATGCTGAAATCCAGCAAAGCGCTGGCGGCAGAAGAGGGCGCTGACCCGAATGAGACTAAAAGCGTGGACGTGGTGGTGGTCGGCAGCGGCGGCGCCGGTCTGGCGGCGGCGATTCAGGCTCACGACGAAGGCGCGAGCGTGCTGATCGTTGAGAAAATGCCGACTATTGGCGGGAACACCATTAAAGCCTCTGCCGGGATGAACGCGGCGGAGACCCGCTTCCAGCGCGTGAAGGGCATTCAGGACAGCAAAGAGCTGTTCTACCAGGAAAGCCTGAAAGGCGGTGGCAATAAGAACAACCCTGAACTGTTGCGTCGCTTTGTCGAGAACGCGCCGCAGGCCATCGAATGGCTGGCAACGCGCGGCATTATGCTGAACGACATCACCACCACCGGCGGGATGAGCATCGACCGTACGCACCGTCCGAAAGACGGTTCCGCAGTGGGCGGGTATCTGATCAGCGGCCTGGTGCGTAACGTCAACAAGCGCAACATCGAGGTGATGCTGGATACCTCCGTGAGCGACATCATCTTCGAAAACGGCGAAGTGACCGGCGTGCGTCTGACCACCGAAGAGAACGAAACCCTCACCGTGGCAACCAAAAGCGTGATTGTCGCAACGGGCGGCTTCAGCGCCAACAGCCAGATGGTGGTGAAATACCGTCCGGATCTGGCAGGGTTCGTTACCACTAACCACAAAGGGGCGACCGGGGGCGGTATCGCGCTGCTGGAGCGTATCGGTGCGGGCACAGTGGATATGGGCGAAATTCAGATCCACCCAACCGTTGAGCAGAAAACGTCGTATCTGATTTCCGAATCCATCCGCGGCGGCGGGGCGATTCTGGTAAACCAGCAGGGCAACCGATTCTTTAACGAAATGGAGACCCGCGATAAAGTCTCGGCGTCAATCATCGCGCTGCCGGAGAAATACGCTTACATCGTCTTTGACGAGCATGTTCGCGTCAAAAATAAAGCCGCGGATGAGTACATCGCGAAAGGGTTTGTTACCAGCGCCAGTTCGCCAAAAGCCCTGGCGGAAGCGCTGGGGATGGATCACCACCAGTTCCTGGCAACGCTGGAACGCTACAACGGCTTTGTGGAGAAACAGCACGATGACGACTTTGGACGTACCACCGCGCTGCGTGCGCCAATCAACGAAGGGCCGTTCTACGCCATTCAGATTGCACCAGGGGTTCACCACACCATGGGCGGCGTGACCATCAATACCGATACCTGCGTGCTGGACAGCAACCATAACGTATTGCCGGGAGCGTTTGCTGCGGGTG
This sequence comes from Enterobacter sp. JJBC, assembly GCF_036936505.1. Lineage (NCBI taxonomy): Bacteria > Pseudomonadati > Pseudomonadota > Gammaproteobacteria > Enterobacterales > Enterobacteriaceae > Enterobacter > Enterobacter sp. JJBC. The sequence goes on along the minus strand of NZ_CP136935.1, from coordinate 3,024,028 downwards.
AGGTTGTTGGTGGCATCCACGGCGGTAACCGCATCGGCGGTAATGCGGTGGCAGATATCATTATTTTTGGTACGCTTGCAGGACATCAGGCGGCTATGCGTTCGAAAACACGGTAAGGCTCCTGTTTCCCCGGCGGCGCGGTGCCTGCCGGGGCTACACCTGAGGACTCATGCAATGCCTGATAGCCATCGCGTTTACAGCTACTCCGCCGTTCTGATGGGCTCGCCCATACTCCTGAAACTCTTTTCCCATGACGAAGCGCTTGCCTCCCGCGTGTTTCGCCTGATCAAACAGTACGAAGATCTGCTCACCGTTAACCGTGCGCACTCCCAGGTAATGGACATCAACCATGCGGCTGGTCAGCATCCGGTTGCCGTCAGTCGTCCGGTGTTTGAGCTGATCCGCTGCGCGAAAGCGGCAAGCCTGCTTAAAGACAGCGCCTTTAACCTGGCGATCGGCCCGCTGGTGAAATGCTGGAAAATTGGCTTTAAGGGGGACGCTGTACCGCCCGCGGACGAGATCGCCGCCTTGATGGGCATCACGGATCCTGCGGACGTGGTGCTGGATGAAGCCAATAGCAGCGTGTTTCTTACTCGCCAGGGAATGGAGATCGATCTGGGTGCTATTGCTAAAGGCTATATCGCCGACAGGGTGCGGGATCACCTGCATAAAGAGGGCGTTGAACTTGGGCTGATCAACCTTGGCGGCAACGTCCAGACGTTAGGTTCGCCGGAGGGCGGCTGGCGCGTCGGCCTGAAAAAACCGTTCGCCGGTGACGCGCTGATTGGCGCTATGACGGTAGAGAACCGGTCGGTGGTGACGTCAGGCACCTATGAGCGCTATTTCGAGCAGAACGGCAAACGTTATCACCACATACTTGACCCGCGCACCGGCTACCCGCTGGATAACGAACTGGACAGCGTGACGATTATTTCGCAAGACTCCCTCGACGGCGATATCTGGACCACGCTGATCTACGGCATGGGTGTGGAAAAGGGCTGCGCCGCGCTGCGTTCGCGCCCCGATATTGAAGCCATTTTTGTCACCAAAACAAAAGAAGTGGTGATCTCCTCGATGCACCACTTCCGTTTTACCCTTCTGGACGACAGCTACCGAATTACTGGCAGTACTGTTTGAGCAGTCCGACCTGTTCCGGCTGCAAACGGTATCGATATACCGGTCGGCCGGTAGCGCCGTAATGAATGCTGGTGAACAGGATATTAATTTGCGCCAGCCAGATCAGGTATTTGCGGCAGGAGACGCGGGAAATGTTGACCGCATTCGCCAGATCGTCGGTGGAAAATTCTATCTCCGGATGGCTGTCGATCCACTGGCAAATGGTGCGCAGCGTCTGCGGCGTTAGGCCTTTCGGTAATTTTTTGCTGTCAGCCAGCTCCGGCGCGCCGCCGTGGATCAGCCTGTCGACGTCGGCCTGTTCATAATACTGATGCGATCCCATCAGGCTGCGCTTTGCCTTCCAGCCGTTCAGCGCCTCTTCAAAACGCGGGAACTGGAACGGTTTAATCAGGTAATCCACCACGCCATAGTGCATGGACGTCTGGATTGTTGCGGCGTCGGAGGCCGACGAGATCATGATGACGTCAATCGGGCGGCCCGACGCGCGAATGATGGGCAGCAGATCCAGCCCGTTATCCTGCTGCATATAGACATCCAGCAGCACCAGATCGATCGGCTGGCCTGGGTTGGCGATCAACGCCTCGGCCTGGTTGAGCGTGGAAGCGACGCCGCAGCAGCTAAAACCCTCAACGCGGTTAACATACAGACGGTTGAGGTCGGCTACCATGGCGTCATCATCGACAATTAACACATTTATCACGCGATATTCCTCTCGCTATCCCAGGGGATCTGAACAAAAAATTGGGTAAATACGCCAGGTTCAGACTCGACGGTAATATCTCCGCCCAGATTCTGGATCTGCTGACGCGCAAGGAACAGCCCAACGCCGCGGTTTTCACCTTTTGTTGAGTAGCCCTTTGTAAAAATAGCCTCCAGCCGCTCGGGATCAATACCGGGACCGTCATCGCTGACCTCACCGCTCAGCCAGCCGTTCTGATAATGCAGCAGCAGGCCGATCTCGCCTTCCGGCTGGCCTTCCATCGCATCCAGGGCATTTTCGATTAAATTGCCCAGCACGGTGATCAGCACCGCAACCTGCTCTTCATTGGCGGTGTCAGGAAGCTGACTCTCCTCCGCCAGCGTCAGGGTCACTCCGGCCTCTTTGGCGCGGTTAATTTTACCCAGCAGGAAACCCGCAATGACCGGCGATTTAACTTTGCGCTGTATCGCGCCGATATCCGTCTGATAATTCTGCGCGGTCTGGATGATGTACTCCTCCAGCTTATCGTAGCGCTTCATGTGCAGCAGGCCGAGGATCACGTGCAGCTTGTTCATAAACTCATGCGTATGGGAGCGCAGGGCATCAACATAGTTGACCATGCCATCGATACGCTGCATTAACTGGCTGATTTCGGTCTTATCGCGGAAGGTGCTGATTGCCCCGATCACCTGATTCTGGCTTTTCACGGGGACCATGTTGCACAGCAGTAGCCGTCCGTTACAGCCGATCTCCTGATCTTGGCGAGCAATGCCGGTTTTCGCCACTTCCCGCAGGCTGGCCAGCAGTGGTTCGCCGCTGCTCTCGGAGTGCTCACCCGAGCTCAGGAGCAAAATCTCTCTGGCGGTGTGGTTAATCATCGTCACGCGCCCGTGCATATCCACGGCCATCACGCCTTCGCGCAGGGACTGCAACATGGCCTGGCGCTGCTCAAAGAGGGCTGAGATCTCGTAAGGCTCCAGCCCAAAGAGGATACGTTTCAGAACCCGGACCAGACCCCAGATCGCCACCGAGCTCATCAGAACGCTGAATAAGATGGTCCACACGGCGTTGAGCCGCCCGCGGGCAATCTGATCTTCAACTTTATTCAGCGAAATACCCACCACCACCACGCCGATCTGGTCGTGCTGGTCGTCATACACGGGCGTAAAGACGCGCAGCGCTTCCGCGAGCGCACCGCGGTTAACGGAGACGTTCTCTTTCCCTTCCAGGGCGGGCGTCAGATCGTCGCCAATAAAATGCAAACCTAACAGCGCTTCGTTTGGATGGGAATAGCGGATCCCACGCAGGTCGGTGACCACTGTAAACAGCAAGTCGTTGCGCTTCGTCACCGCCTCGGCTATCGGCTGGATGATGCCAGCCTGCGGCGATTCCATCAGGCCACGCTTGATCTCCGGGCTGTCGGCCAGCGTCCGGGCGATACCCAGCGCGGTATCTTTCACGTCATCGCGCGTGGCGCGGGTGATCTGCACAGAGTAGAGCGCGAAGACCACCAGCAGCACCGAGCCGATAATCGCGCACACCATCAGCGTAACCAGCGTATTCAGCTTCATAGGGCGCTTGCGCGTCGGGGGGAAGGGCTGCAAATCGCTCATTAACACTCCGCGATGAAAAAGAAAGGGCTAATTATCGCTGATGACGGGCGTTTCATAAAGCCATGTAAAGAGAGGCGTTTCGTGAGCCTCCTCTCAGGTGACCTATATAAAACACTTTATAGTGTGTGGGTACTCATAATAAGGAGGCAGTTTATGAGCATTATGCTTACCGGTACGGCCAGGGAAAGACGGCACGCCAGCACGATGAACATCGACAGATTATCGACGCTGGATATGCTTAACGTCATACACCAGGATGACGCGCAAATCTCTTCTGCACTTACCCCACACTTAAGTATGCTGGCCCGCGTGGTGGATAACGCGGCGGCGACGCTTAGCCACGGCGGACGTCTGGTGCTGACCGGCGCGGGCGCGTCCGGACGCATGGCTGAGCAGGCGGCAGAAGCGTTTGCGCCGGGCAAACACCCCGTCATTGCGTTAACAGCAGGTGATAACGCCGGAAGCTACGCGCGCGGCGTTGCCGACCTTCAGACGATAGAATTTGGCGAGCATGACATGATGCTGGCGCTGTCCGTCAGCGGCAAAACGCCATGGGTTTGGGGCGCGATGCGTCATGCGTGGTCTCTGGGCTCAACGGTTGCGCTCATTACGGAGGATGCGCAAAGTGAAGCGGCGCAGCTGGCGAGTATGGTCATTGCTCCCGATCTGGGCGCGGATGTGGTGGCCGGGTATACCAACGCTAAAGCAGGCATTGCGCAAAGCATGATCCTGCATATGATCACCACCGGTCTGGCGGTACGGACAGGACGGGTGTACAGCAACCTGCGCGTTGATCTGGAGGCAAGCAACACCAGATGGGCCGAACGACAAATTGCCATTGTGATGGAAGCGGGGGGATGTAGCCGGGCGCAGGCGAAGGCCGCGCTGGAAAGCTGTAACCACCAGTGCAAAACGGCGGTACTGATGGTGCTGACGGGTCTGAATGCCTGGAAAGCGCATGAATTGCTGGCGCAGAATAACGGGTTTGTTCGCCTGGCCTTGCAGGAAGCGCCATAACATTTCAGCGTCAAATAAAAAAGCCCGCGTTGCGGGCTTTGCTATTTATGGGGATCAGAACTGGTAGATCATACCGATGCCAACGATGTCATCGGTAGCAATACCGTTGTCATTGTAGAAGGCATCATCTTCGTCCAGCAGGTTGATTTTATAATCAACGTAGGTGGAGAAGTTCTTGTTGAAGCTGTAGGTCATGCCCACGTCGATATAGTTAACCAGATCCTGGTCTACATAGTCATAACCATTGCCTGGATGATAATCGTTACCACCCAAATCGATGCCTTTAGAATAGACCCACGCCAGGGATGGACGCAGACCGAAGTCAAACTGGTACTGTGCTACGGCTTCAAAGTTCTGGGTTTTGTTGGCGATGCCATCGTTGCCGTACGGAGTCATGTTACGGGTTTCCGCATACATCATGGCCAGGTAGACATCATTAGCATCGTATTTAGCGCCGATTGTCCACGCTTCCGCACGTTCACCGCCAGCATATTTGCTGAAGCGGTTATAGGTGCCAGCGCCGTAAGCGACCTGGTCGTTAGTACGGTCAGAGGAAGAATAAGCCGCACCCAGCGTCAGGCCGAAATCGAAGTCATAGGTGGTAGACATACCGAAGCCGTCGCCGTTCTGGAAACGAACATCATCATGACCGTTTTTGGTGCCTTCCTGATTTTCGTTTGCGTTAGCACCTTCGTTAGCACCCTGGTATTGCAGCGCAAAGTTCAGGCCGTCGACCAGACCGAAGAAGTCATTATTACGGTAGGTCGCCACACCGTTAGTACGGCCAACCATATAGTTGTCGGTCCAGGTATAGGAGTCGCCACCAAATACCGGCAGCATATCTGTCCAGGCTTCAACGTCATACACGACGCCGTAATTACGGCCATAATCGAATGAGCCATATTCGCCGTATTTCAGGCCAGCAAAGGCCAGACGGTTAAAAGAGGTGTCGCCTGCGCCTTCGGTATCGTTAGCGTAGGTTTTATATTCCCACTGGCCGTAACCTGTCAGGTCGTTCGTGATCTGCGTTTCGCCTTTGAAACCCACCTGTACATAGGTTTCATCGCCGTCGTCGCCTGGGTTGTCGGAGAAGGTATGACGCGCATCAACCTTACCGTACAGGTCAACTTTGTTGCCGTTTTTGTTATACATTTCCGCTGCATTTGCTGCGCCAGCCATTAATAACGCGGGTACAAGAATTGCCAGAACTTTTCTTTTCATTATATATTCCCTTTAAATATAAATTGTCTGAATATATGTAATTACCCTCCGTAACTACATGGCTGATACTATTCTATGGATTATTATTTAGGTTCAAAAATAAATGTAATTAAACTGGTAAAAATATTACAAAATATTTCTTTTTATCTCTTTATTTTTCATGTGAATTAATTAATTGAAAATATAGCGGGTAATTATTATTAAGTATTTCGTAATTCTATTTATTAAAGATTTTGATTCGGATGTATTATAATTCACTCTCTTTTGAGCAACAGGATGGGATGATGGAACTTGCGCAGTGGCAGCACCGTTATGAGCGCTGGCTAGACGAAAATCATTTTACTGATGATGCGGCGCACGATATCGCCCATTTTCGCCGCGTCTGGATGACGGCGCAGGGTATTATGGCTGACGAGGATAGCGATCCGCTGGTTGTGTTGACCGCATGCTACTTCCATGACATTGTCAGCCTGCCGAAAAATCACCCGGAACGTAGCCACTCCTCGCGGCTGGCAGCGCGAAAAACGCGCGAGATCCTCAGTCGCGACTTTCCTGATTTTCCGCCGGATCGTTATGCAGCCGTTGAGCATGCTATTGAAGCGCACAGCTTCAGTGCCGGTATCGCGCCGCAAAGCCTGGAGGCCAAAATTGTGCAGGATGCCGACCGGCTGGAGGCGTTAGGCGCTATCGGCCTGGCGCGCGTCTTTGCCGTCTCCGGTGCGCTGGGCGCCGCGCTGTTTGATGCCGACGACCCGTTCGCCGGAACACGAGCGCTGGATGATAAAGCCTTCGCGCTCGACCACTTTCAGACCAAACTCCTGCGTCTGCCGGACACTATGCAAACCGCGCGGGGGCGCAAACTTGCGCGTCACAATGCCGATTTTCTGATCCAGTTTATGGCGAAGCTGAGTGCCGAATTACAGGGCGATTACCTCGGAACCGACAGCCAGATATTGACCCATTTCCGTCGCAGTGTGCGATCCTGAACTGTGGTACTCTGTTTTCTGTCTTTATTGTCCGGTTAAGAGAATGCAGGAAAATCGATCAGTGACTGTGCCCGCGCCTGAGCGGGTTGAGAAATCAACGGCAGCCGTGCAGGCACTCCTGCGTCAGCTGCTGGAAATGTATGATGCTAAAACGCTGGCAAACCAGCTGGTGGCCCATGGCGAGAGTCACTGGAGCCCGGCGATACTCAAGCGGTTGCTGATAAGCGACAGGGCAGGGCACCGCCTGAGCGACGGCGAGTTCCTTTATCTGCGCAACCTGCTGCCGCGTCCTCCTGCTGCGCATCCGAATTATGCCTTTCGATTTATCGATCTCTTTGCCGGTATCGGCGGCATTCGCCATGGCTTTGAAGCTATTGGCGGGCAGTGTGTGTTCACCAGTGAATGGAATAAACATGCCGTCCGTACCTATAAAGCCAACTGGTATTGCGACCCCGACGCGCACCAGTTCAACGCGGATATTCGTGATGTCACGCTGAGCCACAAAACTGGCGTCAGCGATGAAGAGGCCGCCGAACACATTCGCAATACCATTCCGGCGCACGATGTGCTGCTGGCAGGCTTTCCGTGTCAGCCGTTCTCGCTGGCTGGCGTGTCGAAAAAGAACGCGCTGGGACGCGCACACGGCTTTGCCTGTGATACGCAGGGCACACTGTTTTTTGACGTTGCCCGGATTATTGATGCCCGCCGCCCGGCAATTTTTGTTCTGGAGAACGTCAAGAATTTAAAGAGTCATGACGGCGGCAAAACCTTCCGCATTATCATGCAAACGCTGGATGAACTGGGTTACGACGTGGCGGATGCAGAGGATATGGGGCCGGACGATCCGAAAATTATCGACGGCAAACACTTCCTGCCACAGCACCGCGAACGTATTGTGCTGGTGGGCTTCCGCCGCGATCTCAACCTGAAAGGCGATTTTACGCTGCGTGATTTGCCTTCGCTGTATCCGGCGCGCCGCCCGACGGTGGCCGATCTGCTGGAGCCGGCCGTCGATGCGAAATTCATTCTGACCCCGGTGCTGTGGAAATACCTCTATCGCTATGCCAAAAAGCATCAGGCCAAAGGCAATGGCTTTGGGTTTGGCATGGTCAATCCGCTTAATCCTGACAGCGTGACGCGTACGCTGTCGGCGCGCTATTACAAAGATGGCGCGGAAATTCTTATCGATCGGGGCTGGGATAAGGCGCTGGGCGAAAAAGATTTCGACGATCCACAGAACCAACAGCACCGACCGCGGCGCTTAACGCCGCGCGAGTGCGCTCGCTTAATGGGCTTTGAGACGCCGCAGGGCTACAGTTTTCGCATCCCCGTGTCGGACACCCAGGCCTATCGTCAGTTTGGCAACTCGGTGGTAGTGCCCGCCTTTGCCGCCGTAGCTAAACTGCTGGCCTCACGTATCAGCAAGGCCGTTCAGCTTCGTCAGAGTGAGGCCGTCAATGGCGGACGTTCACAATAAGGCCACGCGCAGTAAAAACATGCGTGCCATCGGCACGCGTGATACCGCGATCGAAAAACGGATCGCGGGCCTCCTGACCGCCGTCGGGTTTGAATTCAGGGTTCAGGATGCCACGCTTGCCGGGCGTCCTGATTTCGTCATCGACGCGTACCAGTGCATCATCTTTACCCACGGCTGTTTCTGGCATCATCATGACTGCTATCTGTTTAAAGTCCCGGCGACACGCACCGACTTCTGGCTGGACAAAATTGGCAGGAACGTCGAGCGTGATAAACGCGATGTTTCGCAGCTTTACGCTCAGGGCTGGCGGGTGCTGATTGTCTGGGAGTGCGCGCTGCGCGGAAGAATGAAGCTGAATGACGTGGAACTGACGGAGCGGCTGGAAGAGTGGATCTGCGGCGGCGGTCAGGCCGCGCAGATCGATACCCAGGGCATTCACCCGATCACGGTTTCTCCACCTCACACGCCTTGACAAGGGGTTTCGCGGGCAGCAAATATTTACCCAGCGTGACCAGCACCACGGCAAAGACAATCACGCCCAGCGCCAGCCATTCAATCGTCGACAGCACTTCGCCCGCAAAACCGGTACCCAGCAGCACGGCCACCACCGGGTTAACGTAGGCGTAGCTGGTGGCAACCGCCGGTGAGACGTTGCGGATCAGGTACATATAGGCGTTAATGGCGATAATGGAGCCAAACAGCGCCAGATACCCGACGGCCAGGAAACCTGAAAGGTCTGGCATCGCCGTCAGTTTTTCACCCGTCAACGCGGAGGCCATCAGCAGCACAATGCCTGCCGCGAGCATCTCAATGGCACCCGCCATCATCCCGGAAGGCAGCTCGATGCGGGAACCGTATACCGAGCCGAAGGCCCAGCTCATGGAGCCGATCATGATCAGAACGGCAGCCCAGGGGTTCCCGCTCAGGTTACCGCCGCTGTTCAGCAGGATGATACCCACAAGCCCAATCGCGATGCCCAGCCATTCGAGCTTACGGGTGCGGATCCCGAAGAGACGACTAAAGCAGAGCGTAAACAGCGGCACGGTCGCGACGACCACGGCGGCGATGCCCGACGGTACGTTCTGGTGCTCGGCGACGGTTACCGCGCCATTGCCCACCGCCAGCAGCAGCAGGCCAATCAGGGCGGCGTTAAGCAAGGGACGCAGCGGCGGTAGCCTGTGGCCGCGCAGCAATAAAAATGCCATCAGCAGCACGCCGGCCGTAAGGAAACGAATACCGGCCATCATCAGCGGGGGCCAGCTTTCCACGCCTATACGAATGACAAAATAGGTGGATCCCCAGATGATATAAAGAGAAAAGAGTGCTCCAATGAGCGGTAATAAATGCCGAAAACGCATAGTCCCTCACGACGAAATAAAAAGTTCGCTCATAGTTAACGCCAAAACTATCGGGCTGGCGAGTGCTTTAATTGTGTAGTTAATGTGAAATTTTTGTTGACGTGAGGTGCCTGTTTCCGGGCGGTGAGTTTTGTTCCATACTATTCACTTAATTAGCAAAAAAAGAAGGATAGAGATTTTGGCAGGAAGTAGCTTATTAACATTGCTGGATGATATCGCCACCTTGCTGGATGACATTTCGGTTATGGGAAAACTGGCGGCGAAAAAAACCGCCGGGGTACTGGGAGATGATTTGTCGTTGAACGCGCAGCAGGTCAGCGGCGTGCGGGCGAACCGTGAGTTGCCGGTGGTGTGGGGCGTAGCGAAAGGATCCTTTATTAACAAGGTGATCCTCGTTCCGCTGGCGTTGCTGATTAGCGCCTTTATACCCTGGGCCATTACGCCCCTGCTGATGATTGGCGGGGCGTTCCTGTGCTTCGAGGGTGCCGAAAAAGTGTTGCATATGTTCGCTGCACGCAAAGAGAAAGACACCCCGGAAATGCGCCAGCAGCGTCTGGAAGCGCTGGCCGCGCAGGATCCAAAAACGTTCGAGCGCGATAAGGTCAAAGGCGCGATCCGTACTGACTTCATCCTCTCGGCCGAAATTGTGGCGATTACGCTGGGGATCGTCTCAGAAGCCCCTCTGATGAACCAGGTGCTGATCCTGTCCGGCATTGCGATCCTCGTGACGATAGGGGTTTATGGTCTGGTCGGGCTGATCGTCAAGCTGGACGATATCGGATTCTGGCTGGAAAAAAAATCCAGCGCAATTGCGCGCGGCATCGGGAAAAGCCTGCTGGTGGTAGCGCCGTGGCTGATGAAAACCTTATCCGTGGTGGGAACCCTGGCAATGTTCCTGGTCGGCGGCGGAATTATCGTGCACGGTGTTGCTTCGCTGCATCACATGATTGAACATTTTGCGTCAGGCCAGGGAGCGGTAGTCGCTGCGATCCTGCCCACACTGCTTAACCTCGTGCTGGGCTTTATCGTCGGTCTGATTGTGGTAGCCGTTGTTAAGCTGGTTGAAAAAGTACGCGGGAAATCGCATTAATTATTGCTGACCCCGGGTGCAAAAAGACTATTCCTCGTCTAAATTGAAAACGTTTCACCCTGATACAGGAGGCAGGTATGGTCTTTTTGATCAGTGATGAAGTTAAGCCTAAAAATGGTGGTCCAGGCATGATCGTCACCGGGTATTCCAGCGGAATGGTGGAGTGTCGGTGGCATGATGGATACGGCATTAAGCGGGAGGCTTTTCGTGAAGACGAGCTTCAGCCTGCTAATAAAAGGCAAAAACGCGACAAGGCTTAATCACACAACGCCCGGCCTTGCCGGGCGTTTTTACTGGCAGAAGACTTATCATATCGGATGGTGAGCGACAATCAGGGAGTGTGTGTGCAGCACGATACCTTTGTTGTAAAACAATCTTTTTTGCAGTGGCTGCATAAGCGTAGCAATCCCAGTTTGATTGTTAACCTCTGTTTTATCGTTGTCCTGATTTTTTCCACTCTCCTGACCTGGCGCGAAGTTGTGGTACTGGAAGATGCTTATATCTCCAGCCAGCGTAACCATCTGGAAACGGTTGCCAGTGCGCTGGACAGACAGCTTCAGTTCAGCGTCGATAAAATGCTGTTTTTTCGCCACAGCATGCATGATGCGCTGGAAACGCCGCTGGCGTTTGGCGCGCTGCATGATGCGGTAAAGCGTTTTGCGCAGTTGCGCACGTCTCCCACCTGGCAAATTGCGGTTGATAAACGGCGCACATTACCGATCAACGGTGTTTCGGATGCCTTCGTTGAAAAGACCACTCTTCTGAACCGTGATGATGAGTACCTTGATAATGAATTGTCCGCGGCGCTTGAAGTGGGGTATTTACTGCGTCTGGCATCCAGCCCTTCCCGCAACGAAGAGCGCGTGATTTATGTCTCTCGCGCCGGATTCTTTCTGGAAACGGATACGCCGGGAAATTCCAGCGATATCGTGCAGCGCTATTATCATCTGGTCACTCAGCCCTGGTTTACCCAACAGTCCGAGCGTGAAAACCGTGCGCGTGCCGTGCGCTGGTTTATCTCGCCGCCTTCCTCTTTTGTGGGCAAAAAGCCGCTGATTACCGCCAGCGTGCCGGTTTATTACCATCACGTCTGGTATGGCGTGGTGGCGATGGATTTCACCTTTGCCACCCTGCGTCGCCTGCTGGTGGAAGCCGTGGGCGATAACCCGGAAGGGGAATACCAGCTGTATGACAGCCGGCTTACCCTGCTTGCGACATCTGAGTCACCTGCTGTGGACGTTAATCATTTTGACGCGCGCGAATTAGCCCAGTTAGCGCACGCGATAGAATCGGATTCCGAAGGCGGCATTCGTCTGGGGAGTCGTTTTGTCAGCTGGGAGCGTCTTGACCATTTTGATGGCGTCATCCTGCGCGTGCACACCCTGGATGAAGGGGTGCGCGGCGATTTCGGTAGCATCAGCATTGTGCTGGCATTGCTTTGGGCGCTGTTCACCGCGATGCTGCTCATCTCATGGCTGGTGATCCGGCGCATGGTCAGTAATATGTATTCGATGCAGAACTCGCTGCAATGGCAGGCCTGGCATGACCCTCTGACCCGGCTGAATAATCGTGGATCGCTGTTTGATCAGGCGAAAATACTGGCGAAGCAGTGTGAACAGCAGTCGCTGCCTTTCTCGGTCATTCAGATCGATCTTGACTGTTTCAAGAGTATCAATGATCGGTTCGGGCATCAGGCGGGTGATAAGGTGTTGTCCCATGCCGCGGGGCTGATTGCCAGCACCCTCCGTGATAAAGATATTGCCGGACGTGTCGGGGGGGAAGAGTTCTGTGTGGTGCTGCCCGGCATGACGCTTGAAGAGGCGGCGGAAGTCGCAGAGCAGATCCGCGAGCGTATCGACAGCAAAGAGATCCTGATTAAGAAAAGTACCACCCTGCGCGTGAGTGCGTCGTTTGGCGTCTCTGGTGCGCAGGAGAAGGGCAATTATCACTTCGAAAATCTGCAATCCACCGCCGATGCGCGTCTGTATGAGGCGAAACAGCGCGGGCGTAACCGGGTCATCTGGCAAGATCACCTCAAAAAGTAATCAAGTCCCTCGCACCAGCCGGTCGGCCCGGTGTGCTGAGTGTGATAAACCCGGGCTGGATCGTTGTTTATAAGGCTGATACCCTCCCGGTTGAAGCCTTTCACCACCACGGCGAAGCCTACGCTGTCCAGCAGCGGGGCATCATTGGGGCCGTCGCCCAGGCCCAGCGTCGTCGGTTCGTAGCCCTCGTGCAGGCGATACTGGTCCACAAGCCAGTGAACCGCCACGTCTTTGCCGCAGCAGGTGTCCAGAATATGCCAGAAGCGTGCACCCTGGACGATCTTCAGCCGCTGCCGGGCGAGTTCGGCGGCAAAGTATCTCATTTGTTCATCACTGTCACGCCAGATCAGCGTCACGGAAGCCTCGTGCTTGCGCGCAAGCACCGAACGGGGACGGCTCAGCCCGGTCCATTCGGCGACTACGTGCTCGTCCACATCATCGAAGGTGGTGAATTTCAGATGCATCTCCTGGCGTACCCGGGCAATACACTGCCGGATATCGTCATGCTTCTTTTCTGAGATGAACCGTGCGGCCTTTTCCCACCGTACGTCAGGCTGGATCACCGCGCCGTTTTCCGCAATGTAGGGCAGCCCGCCAAGCCCCAGTTCCTGCTGGATGTCATCCATCTCGGACGCGGTTTTGCTGCTGCACAGAATGACCGGTATCTGTTCATCCATTAATTTTTCCAGCCACGGGGCCGCAGGCTGCCAGTCAAGGGTGTGAAAATCCAACAGCGTGCCGTCGAGGTCGGTAAAGACAAGAAGAGTCTCCTCAAGCGAAGGCATAATGTCTCCCGGATGATGATTTTCCCTAAGAAAAATCTTAAAAAAAATAGGCATTGAAGCGCCGTTTAAGTGGAAACGATCCCGACAAACCCACACGCGGCGCAGGTTTATACTCATAACCAAAATTCACATGTATAAAATATAATATTCGCTAAGAGAATATATGCTTGTAAGACAATTCTGTTGGGGATAATGTCTTACCTGCATCAGATTTCCTGGTGTAACGAATTTACAAGTGCTTCTTGCATAAGCAAGTTTGATCCCGGTCATCCCCTTGACCGTGTTTTTTTTCGTCTTAGCGGTTCGTCTCCGAGACGCTAAAGTCATGGATATCCAGCTCGAATGCTTCAGCCAGTTCACGGTAGGTATGGTAATCCCGACCATTGACCACGACACGGTCTGAATTATCCTCCGCGCGATGAACTTCGGACTCACTAATTTCATTGATGGCGGCAAGCAGGGCATCGACATCCACTTCAACCTCACGCTTAATGGTGTCGCTGTACTCTTTGTCAGTCTTCATGGCGGGCTCCTCATTTAACCGTCTCAACAGCTAAGTATAGACCGCACACAAAAACGCCATTCGCGCCAGGCGGCGATGCCAGGCAATGTAATTTGTTCTACACTGGCTCAAAACCACAGGAGGAATGTATGAAGGTCAACGATCGGGTAACCGTCAAAACGGACGGTGGGCCGCGCCGCCCGGGCGTGGTTCTGGCAATAGAAGAGTTTAATGAAGGCACAATGTATCTGGTGTCGCTGGAAGATTACCCGCTCGGCATCTGGTTCTTCAACGAACTGGGGCACCCGGATGGGATCTTTGTGGAAACGGCGGAATAGGGCGGCGTCGGGGGCGTCTTCTCCCCGGCTCCGGCTGCTTAAAAGCAAAATCTCTGGCCAGGCCAGAGATCAAGGTAGGGTACAACATGGCCGTGCAAATTAGCGCATATTAACGAAAATCCCATTCGTCACATTATCTGTCAGGCGTACGACATGGTATATCACTTGCTTATTATGCGTTTTAATTTTCCTTTTAATATTTCCTTTGTGTGACGATACTGTTTTTGCCTTGATATTCATCTGGTCTGAGATCTGAATTGTCCCTTGTCCAGCCATCCACATTCTTAGCATACTTGATTCAGTTCTGCTTAATGATAGGGTGGGTAAGTTAATCGCCCCTACATTCTTAACTTCTTTATTCAAATAATCGCCCAGAATGTCATCAAGTGACTCTGGTTTAATCGATTTCGAGCTGATTAATAAGTTTTTACGCACCAACAAATACTCATCGAAATGAATATTGGCGATCGCCATAAAAACAATGAACAGGGTCTTAGGATGCTGATTAATGATCTGCTTAATGTGCTGACTGTTAGCGGGGTCGTGAATGAAACAGTCCTCATTAATAAACACCACGCCGGGCTTGTGGGCGTCACAAGCGGCTGCGAGTTCTTCAACGGTGTGTGCATCGTTGATGTCTCTCTTTCTAACCCCTCTGCTTGCTAAGTACCCGGTTAACCCTAGCCGGGTGTAGCTGCATAAATCCATAATGATCGTTGACATGGCATACCCTCACTCAATGCGTAACGATAATTCACCACCTGCCTGAGAGCTCATAAACAGCCATACGGGATGGAAAAAAATCTAATAAAACCTGTGAGCATGACAAAGACTTTCAGGCGAACTCACTATCCCGTAAAGTTACGTATAATTTGCCAGGAATCATCTTAAAGTAAAGTAAATATTAAGTATTGTGAGGTGGTTAGAAACATTTAAACCGCGTCAGATATATCCTGGTAGATGTTTTTCGAGATTATTTTTAGGAATATCCTCAGGAAGACATTGCAAACACTGCGGGTTATTATTTGCGTGGAAGTTCGCTAACAATATCCGCTAACAGATTGAATATCTCACTGAATAAATGTTCGCAGAAGGGGGCGATAAGTGGCATCAATAATGACATTAATAAAAGGCCAACCGTCAACGTCACCGGAAAGCCGATGACGAATACCGACAGCTGCGGAGCCATTCGGTTGAGTAAACCTAATGCGAGGTTAACGGTGAGCAGCAGGGTAATGATCGGCAGCGCCAGCATCAGCCCGTTGAGGAAGATCAGCCCGGCAGCCCTCACCAGCGCCAGAAACGCGTTGCTGTTTACCGGGTTGTCGCCAATCGGCAGCGTGTGGAAGGTGTCCACCAGCATCGAGATGAGCCACAGGTGGCCGTTGAACGAGAGAAACAACAGCATCGCCAGCAGGTCGATAATACGCGCCAGCACGGGCATATTCAGGTGGCTGCCCGGGTCAACGAACGTCGCGAAAGACAGGCCCATTTGCAAACCGATAAGTTCACCCGCCGTTCGTACCGCGGCGAAGGCGAGCTGCATCGTGAACCCGACCGCCACGCCAATCATCACCTGTTGCAGGGCAATCCAGACGGCGTTCGGGGAAAAAATCGGAATATCCACCGCCGGCAGGGAAGGGGCAACGATAATCGTGATAACCATGCCCAGCCCAATTTTGACGCGTTTAGGCACCGACTTTTCACTGAGTATGGGGGCGGTGGAGATCAGCGCCATGATGCGCAGCATCGGCCAGAAATAGATCCCGAGCCACTGAACAAACTGATCGCTGGTGAAATGCAGCATCGTCCGTCAGCCGATGATGTAAGGCAGATTGGTGAACAGGTTGCGCATATAGTCCAGCAGCAAATTGAGCATCCATGGCCCGGCAACGATAATCGCCACGAAGACGGCAATGATCTTCGGGATGAACGACAGGGTCATTTCGTTAATCTGCGTGGCGGCCTGGAGAATACTGATAATCAGACCGGTGACTAGCGCAACCAGCAGCAGGGGCGCGGCGACGGCAATCGCGACTTTCATCGCCTCCGTGCCCATCATCATGACCGACTCAGGCGTCATTGCGCGCTCCTCAACTGTAGAAACTCTGCGCCAGCGAGCTGACCAGCAGCTGCCAGCCGTCGACCAGCACGAACAGCATGATCTTAAAGGGCAGGGCAATGGTCGCGGGCGGAACCATCATCATCCCGAGCGCCATCAGGACGCTGGCGATCACCAGGTCAATAATCAGGAACGGAATGAAAATGGTGAAGCCAATCTGGAACGCGGTTTTCAGCTCGCTGGTGACATACGCTGGCAGCAGGATGCGCATCGGCACCGCTTCCGGTCCCTGTAACTCGCCCGTGTTAGCGAGACGGGCAAACAGGGCCAAATCCGCTTCGCGCGTCTGGCGAAGCATAAATTCACGTAATGGCTGAGCCCCCTTTTCCAGGGCAACCTGCATGGAAATTTTATCTTCGCTGAACGGCTGGTACGCCTCGGTGTAAATCTTGTCGATAACCGGCGACATAATGAAAAAGGTCAGGAACAGGGCTAAACCCAGCAGCACCTGATTGGGCGGTGCGGACGGTGTGCCGAGCGCATTTCGCAGCAGACCAAACACAATGATGATGCGGGTGAAGCTGGTCATCATCAGCAGGATCGCCGGGATAAAGGTCAGCGAGGTGATGAACACCAGCGTCTGCACGGACAGGGACCAGCTTTGTCCCCCGTTCGCCAGCGGCGTGGAAACCAGCCCCGGCAGTTGCGCATACACAGAGGGCGCGAACAGGCCCAGGCCTGCCAGCGTAAGGAATAACAAACGGCGCATCAGGATCTCCCGGGACGCTTGAGCAAACTCTTCATAACGGACTGGAAATCCGCAGGGGCCTGGGCGTTAGCCTCCACCGTGGCAGGCGCAGGGGGCAGCGTGTGAAGAACGTTAATGCTGGAGGCGGTCACGCCCAGCACCAGTCGCGCATCTTCCACCTCCACAATGACCACGCGTTCGCGCGGTCCTAGCGGGGTGCTGGCGCTGACCTTCAACCCGCGGGTACCGGCCGTTTTCCCCGCCAGACCGAAACGCTTTGCCAGCCAGGCGGCGATAAGGATAAAGGCAATAATACCGAACAGCGCGCCGCTCACCTGGAGCAGCGGTGAGCCGGGTACGGCGGAAGGCGCGGACAGTGTTGCCTGGGTTTTCATACTTAACGGCTCAGACGACGCATACGTTCGGAAGGGGTAATGATGTCGGTGATACGTACGCCGTATTTATCGGCCACCACCACCACTTCGCCTTGTGCAATCAGGTAGCCGTTGATCAGAATATCCAGCGGCTCACCCGCTAAACCGTCAAGCGCCACCACGGAACCCTGCGTCAGGCGCAGCAGCTCTTTAATGGTCATGCGGGTGCGACCCAGCTCAACGGTGAGCTTGACCGGAATGTCCATAATCAGGTCGATGTCCTGCAACGTGCCGCTGACGTCGCCGCCGCCTAACTGCTGAAAGACCGCGTCTGCCGCGCTTTTCGTCGGCGTCGTTTTCTGCTCGTTTAACGCGTCAGCCCACAGATCGTCCAGTGCTCCGCTGTTTTCATCGGACGGATTGTTCATGTCACTCATTTGGGCTGTTCCTCATTCAGCGAATTCAAAATCGGGTTGATCAAGTGCTCAACGCGTAACGCATACTGGCCGTTAATCGTGCCGTACTGGCTTGTCAGCACGGGTACGCCATCCACATGGGCAATAATGCGGTCGGGTTTATCTATCGGCAAAACGTCGCCGGGTTGTAATTTCAGGATCTGCGATAACCGCATGGAGATGTCGGCAAAGTTGGCTACCAGCTCCAGCTGCGAGTGCTGCACCTGACGCACCAGGTTCTCACGCCAGTTCTGATCTTCGTGACGTGAGTTCTCCAGCGGCGGGTTCACCAGCAGTTCGCGCAGCGGTTCAATCATGCTGAACGGCAGGCAGATGTTGAACTCGCCCGTCAGGTTGCCGATCTCGACGTGGAACGGGGTATTCACGACGATGTCATTCGGGGAGGTGGTGATGTTGGTAAATTTCACCTGCATCTCGGAACGCACGTACTCCACTTCCAGCGGGTTAATCGCTTTCCACGCGTCGCTGTAGGATTCCAGCGCCAGCTTCAGCATGCGGTTAATCACGCGCTGTTCGGTATGGGTAAACTCGCGGCCTTCCACTTTGGTCGGGAAACGACCATCGCCACCGAACAGGTTGTCCACTGCGATGAACACCAGGCTTGGCGAGAACACCACCAGGCCGGTACCGCGCAGCGGTTTCAGATGGATCAGGTTAAGGTTGGTTGGCACCGGCAGGTTGCGGGCAAACTCATGATACGGCTGAATGCGGATGGCACCGACGGTGATATCCGGGCTACGACGCAGCAGGTTAAACAGCCCCATACGGAACTGACGTGCGAAACGTTCGTTGATGATCTCCAGCGCCTGTAAACGCTCGCGCACCACGCGACGCTGGGTATTGGGATCGTAGGGACGAATATTATCGTCGCCGGTCAGACCCGGTTTCGGTTCGTCACTCTTATCGCTGTCGCCGTTGAGCAGCGCATCGATTTCTGCCTGAGAAAGAATACTGTCGCCCATGTCGTTACCGCAGAATGAAGGCTGTATACAGAACGTCAGTGACTTCCTGCTTAGGTTGGCCGTTTACCAGCGGGGTCGCCAGCGTCTGTTTGATGGCATCGACCAGCTTTTGCTTGCCCACATCGGTGGCGAGCGCGGAGGCATCCTGACGAGAAAACAGCAGCAGCAGACGGCTACGCACTTCTGGCAGGTAGTCGTTCAGACGTGCACGGGTCGCTTCATCTTTCAGACGCAGCGTAATACCCACGTAAAGCACGCGATCCGCATCGCCCAGGTTCACGGTGAACGTATCCAGCGGGTAGAAGACCGGCGCCGGTGGAGGCGGCGCTTCAGCTTTGGCGGCCGCGCTGGAGGGTTCCTGCTGCATACGCCAGTAACTGTAGCCTGCGGTGGCGCAGGCCGCGAGGGTAATCAACACCAGCAGCGGGATCCAGATGGAACGCTTGCTTTTTTTGGTGATAGCGGAGTCTGTCATCTGATACGAGCTTCCTGTTTCGGTACAGCTTAATACGGTGATTATCCCGTGTCCGGCTTAGGTCAAAGCGTGGAAAAGACGGGGATAATCACGTTACCTCTGGCGTTTAGGCAAAGATGTCTACGGCACGGCTGCCGCGCGCGGCGGATTGCAGGGCGGCAGGGGCAGGCAATAACTCTTCACTCTCATCGTTAAACCCGCCATGCTGGCCGGAACGCGAAGCGTGCTGTTGCTGCCCGGATGAGGACTGCTGCTGCCCGGCAAAGCCCTCGCTGCTGACGCTGCTTTGGGAAAGCTGAATGCCGTTTTCCGCAAGCTGCGTGCGCAAGATAGGCAGGGCCGCTTCCAGCGCCGCGCGGACGTGGCTGTGGGGCGAAACCATCTGCAACTGCGCCTGGTTGTCGTCCAGCTTAAGCGAAATTTGCACCTGACCCAGATCCTCCGGGTGCAGACGCAGCTCTGCGGTCTGCTGTCCCTGTCTGGTGAACAGGGTGATGTGCTGGCTCAGATTCTGCTGCCATTCGTGCGTGCCCAGCGGCTGGCTTAACACCGGCGCTGTCGCAACGGTAGCGGCAGGCTGTGAAGGCGCCAGGTGACTGACGATCGGGGCAAGCGTCGCGGTTGGGCTGGCGGCAGGCGACGCCGCGCTCGCTACGTCCTGCTTCTCCGCGACGGCGGCGACGGCTGGCGTAACGGCTGCCGTGGCGGGCAGCGAGGTGTCGCTGTCCTGAACCGGCATTTTTTCCTGACCCGTTAACGCATGGCTAAGCGGCTGATGCTGGCCGTTATCCGTCTGGGCTAGCGCAGAGGGGAGGGCGGCACGGGGGGCGATCTCCCCGGTGCTCGCAGGCTGCGTCGCTACCGGGGTGGTGGTCTGCTGGTGCGGTAACATCGCCATCAGCGCGCTTAACCCGGCCAGCTCCTCTTCTTCAGTCGTGGTCTCGCCGTTTGTTTTCGCCTCCGGCTGGGTTAGCACCTTCAGCGCATCCGTATTCGCGGCGGGTTTTAGGCCGGAGACGAGGCTTTGCAGGGAGACGGCGGTATCTTCATCAGTTAGAGTCTCCTGACGGGAGAGCAGTTCGGCGATTTTGGCCTGGAGCGTGGTTTCACCGTTTTTTTCCTGTGCCGCTGTCGACAGCTTGCTGCCCGCCGCTTTCAGATCCGCCAGCGTCAGCGGGGCATCTTTGCCTTTGCCAGTGGTCTCGGTCAGCGCGCCCGCCAGCAGAGAGAGAAAATCTTGCGCGCCCTCAGCGCCTTTCCCGGCAAGCGTGCCGCCGGACGGGTCGCTGTCGGTCATCAGCAGTTGTTGCAGTGTGATCATTCAGGTTTCCTCATTGATGCGCGCTGGGCAAACTCATCCATTTTTTTCTGATCCAGACGGTTTTCCGCCAGGGTCGAGGCTGCAATCTGCCGGTCCTGTAGGGTTTGCCAGGCCTGCAACCGCTGTTTTTTCTCGCGCCAGAAATTCAGCGCGGTATCGACTTTTTGCGTCCACTGGTTAAGCTGCTGGCGATGCTGCTCAATCGCCTTTTCCAGCGTCTGGATAAACTGCTGATAGTTAATCCAGCGCTGGCTACCAATGCCCTGCGTCATGTCGGTGTTAAGGTTGGTGCGATATTCATGCTGATAGTCGATTAACATCTTCAACTGTTCTTCAGCCTGCTGGCACCCGCGTCGCATTGCGCCAAGCTGCAATGCGGCATCATCAACTTCTTTTTCAGCCAGATCTTTCAGCGTTGATAACGCGCTGTTCTGCGCCATGACCTTCGCCCTCCACCTGTGTTACACCTGCGGGAAAATCAGCTCCAGTGCCTGGAGGGAATCTTCCCAGTCGGCGCGTTCAAAAATACCCTGTTGCAGAAATGCCTCCAGCTGCGGCCAGAGGGCAATCGCTTTATCGAGCATCGGGTCGCTGCCTTTGGCGTACGCCCCGACGCTTACCAGATCGCGGTTGCGCTGGAAGCTGGAGAGCAGTTGTTTGAAGTTACGCACGCGGGCGTAGTGTTGCTCGGTGATCAGGGCCGTCATCGCACGGCTGATCGACGCTTCAATATCAATCGCCGGGTAGTGCCCGGCTTCGGCCAGACGGCGCGACAGCACGATATGGCCGTCGAGGATCGCGCGCGCGGAGTCGGCAATCGGGTCCTGCTGGTCATCACCTTCGGTCAGTACCGTATAGAACGCGGTGATGGAGCCGCCGCCGCTGATGCCGTTCCCCGCGCGCTCAACCAACGCCGGGAGCTTGGCGAAGACCGACGGCGGGTAGCCTTTGGTCGCGGGCGGCTCGCCGATGGCCAGCGCAATCTCACGCTGCGCCATCGCGTAGCGGGTCAGGGAGTCCATAATCAGCAGAACGTGCTGGCCCCGGTCGCGGAAATCTTCCGCAATACGCGTGGCGTAGGCGGCACCCTGCATACGCAGCAGCGGCGACACGTCCGCAGGCGCGGCGATCACCACCGAGCGGGCGCGGCCCTCCGTACCCAGAATGTTTTCGATGAAATCTTTGACTTCGCGACCACGCTCACCAATCAGCCCCACGACGATCACGTCCGCCTGGGTATAACGCGCCATCATGCCGAGCAGGACCGATTTACCCACGCCGGAGCCGGCAAACAGTCCCATACGCTGGCCGCGTCCCACCGTGAGCAGGGCGTTAATCGGCCGCACGCCGGTATCCAGTACGTGCTCGATTGGCGTGCGTTGCAGCGGGTTGAAGGGTTGGGTGATCAGCGCGCCGGTTTCGGTGGTATCAGGGGAGGGCAGGCCATCAAGCGGTTTGCCGCTTCCGTCCAGGACGCGGCCCAGCAGCGCCGGACCGAGCGGCAGCTGTTTGCTGCTTTGCAGGCCGTCACCGCTAATGTTTTTCGCGTAGACGCGGGCGCCGGGCAAAATCCCTTCCACTTCTTCAAGGGGCATCAGAAACAGGCGCTGACCGTTGAACCCGACCACTTCGCTTTCCACTTCACGCGTCTCCCCCCCGTCCTGCCGCTCAATCACGCAGGTGGCGCCGAGCGGAAGTTGCAGCCCCGTGGCTTCCAGAACCAGACCGGTGGCGCGCGTCAGGCGTCCATAACGACGAACGGATGGCAGCTGCGCCATCTTCGTTTCAAAATTATCAAGCGTGTTAAGCCAGCGCGTAAGGCGAGCGGTCATCAGACGACTCCCGGTGCCGCCAGGCGGCACAGTTCCTGCCAGCGGGTCGCGACGCTGGCATCCAGATCGCCCTCATCCGCCGAGACCTTACAGCCTCCATGATGAAGTGACGGATCGCCGCGCAGCCGCCAGCCGTGCAGGCTCAGCGTCGCGCCGAGGCTCTCTTCCACGCGCTGCAAATCATCAGGATGAACGCGCAGCTGCGGTTTGCCGCTGAACAGCGGCTCCTGCTGGAGCAGCCCCTGGATCTGCTTAATCAGCGCGGCGTTATCCACTACCGGCGTCTGGCCGATTACCTGACGGGCCGCCTCCAGCGCCATCTGCATCAGGCGCGAGGCAATCACGCTGTCGAGCGCATCCAGCGTGTGCTGAAACTCGCTCACCAGCTGCTGCATGCGGGCATGTAGCGGCGCCTGCTGCTGGCGCGCCTGCTCGATGCCCTGCTCTAAACCTTTCGCCAGCCCTTCCTGATAACCCTGTGCGTGCCCGGTCTGACGGCCTTCGTTCATCCCTGCATTGAAGCCCTGTTCGTGCGCCTGCATTTGCATCTGGGCCAGCAACTGGGCGCGCTGTTCCTCTTCACTCAGCTCGGGTTCGCCCGCCCCGGCGTCGCCCTCGTCGGACGACACAACGGCAGGGGTGAACTCTGCGCTGGGAGGGGAGAGGTCGTCAGGCGTCCAGCGCTTCCACGACAGTTCATCAGACATAGGTGTCGTCTCCGCTGCCAATCACCATCTCGCCGGTTTCGGCCAGTCGACGAACAATAAGCAGGATCGCTTTCTGTTCGTTTTCCACCTGAGACAGACGCACCGGGCCACGGTTGGCCAGGTCGTCGCGCAGGATATCGGCCGCACGCTGGGACATGTTGCGCAGGAACTTCTCGCGCAGCGGCTGCTCGGCGCCTTTGAGGGCGATAAGCAGCGATTCGGAGTCCACCTCCTGGAGCAGGCGCTGGATGCTGCGGTCGTCCACTTCGACCAGGTTTTCGAACAGGAACATCTCGTCGATAATTTTCTGCGCCAGCTCGCCGTCGAACTCGCGTACCGCCGTAATAACCGCCTCTTCCTGCTGCGTTTTCATCAGGTTGATGATTTCCGCTGCCGTTCTCACGCCGCCCATTTTGCTGCGCTTGAGGTTCTGGCCGTCGAGCAGGTTGTTCAGCACTTCGGTCAGCTCCGCCAGCGCGGCTGGCTGGACGCCGCCGAAGGTGGCGATACGCAGCATCACGTCGTGGCGCAGGCGCTCGTCGAACAGCGCCAGAATATCGGCCGCCTGGCCCCGTTTGAGGTGGACCAGAATGGTGGCGATAATCTGCGGGTGCTCGTCGCGAATAAGATCGGCGGCGCTTTGCGGCTCCATAAAGTTGAGCGTTTCGATCCCACTGGCGGTGTCGCGCGTTTCGAGAATATCTTCCAGCAGGCTGGCGGCGCGCTCTTCGCCCAACGCCTTAACCAGCACGGAGCGCAGGTATTCGTTGGCGTTGACGTTGAGTGCCGCAAACTGTTCTGCTTCCTGCTCAAACTCCGCCAGCACTTCGGTCAGCTGCTTGTTAGAGATCTGGCGCACGTTGGCCATCGCCGCACTGAGGATCTGCACTTCTCTCTGGGAGAGATGTTTAAACACCTCCGCCGCGCGGTCTTCGCCAATGGTCATCAGCAGGATGACGCTCTTATCGGTGCCTGTAAGCGTATTACTCATGTTCGTTACCCATCCAACCGCGGATGACCAGCGCGACGACGCGCGGATCGTTATCTGACATTTCGCGAATGCGCTGGCTCATCACCTCTGCGCCCATGCGCTGGTTAGCACGACGCTGCTGCATCTGTTCATCTTTGCTGAGACGAACTTCAACCGCTTCTTCCTCGTCCGGACGCGCGTTCTTCTGTTCCAGCGCGGCTTTCTCGGCTTCAGCACGACGCTGTAGCTGAGGACGAACGCCCTTACGCCACAGCAGCCACGCGACAATCAGCACCAGCAGCCAGCGGCCTGCGGACATCAGCTGATCGAAGAACGCCTGCTGTTGCCAGAACGGCAGTTCGCCACCGGTCTCATCCACCGGGTTGAACGGTGAGTTCACAACGTTGAGGGTATCGCCACGTTTTTCAGAGAAGCCCATCGCTTCGCGGGTCAAATCTTCGATCTGCTTCATCTGCTCCGCCGTGAGCGGCAGCGGTTTACCATCCGGCAGCGTTTTGTAGTTCACCACCACGGCAACAGAGAGACGCTGAATATCGCCCGTGTTCAGTTTGGTATGGCGGATGGTCCGGTCGACTTCGTAGTTGGTCGTTTCGTTACGGCTGCTGTTACGCGGGCCGGTACTGTTCGCGGTCGAGGTCGTCTGCTGATTCGTTTGCTGACCGTTCTGCGGGTTTGCCGGCGGGGTGGAGATTGGCGCGGCGTTGGCAGGTGCAGGCTGGTTAGAGAGCGCACCCGGCACACCGCCAGGATATTGGCCGCCGACCTGTTCCGTCTCATTGATCTGACGCGAGCGTAACACGGCGCGGGAGGCATCCCCGTTCGGAGCGTACTGCTCTTCGGTCTGTTCTTTATTCGAGAAATCAATCTGCGCGGTGACCTGCGCGTGCACATTGCTGCTGCCGACCACCGGGCCCAGAATCGCTTCAATGCGACGCTGAAGACGGCCTTCCACGTCGGCGGCGTATTTCAGCTGGGCGTCGTTGAGATCGCGCCCGGCGGTGTTGGACTGCGTCAGCAGATGACCACTCTGATCCACCAGCGTGACGTTACCTGGCGGCAGACCGGCCACCGCGCTGGAGACCAGGTGCGTGACGGCGCTGATCTGCCCTTCATCCAGCGCACGGCCAGGTTCGAGGTTAACGGTCACAGAGGCAGAAGGGGACTTTTGTTCGCGGACAAACAGGGACGGCTTAGGCATCGCCAGGTGCACACGGGCACTTTTCACCGGGCCTAAGGTTTCAATCGTACGGGCCAGCTCACCTTCCAGCGCGCGCTGGTAGTTAACCTGCTCGCTGAACTGGCTGATGCCGAATTTTTCCTGATCCAGCAGCTCAAACCCAACCGCGCCGCCTTTCGGCAGCCCCTGCTGGGCGAGACGCAGGCGAAGCTCGTGCACTTTATCTGCCGGTACTTCAAGCGCACCACCGTTATCGGCAAAGCGATACGGGATGTTCATCTGGGTTAACTGGGTGACGATGGCACCGCCATCCTGGTCGGAAAGGTTGCTGTAGAGCGTGCGGTAATCCGGGCTTTTTGCCCATAAGACCATCGCGACAACGATCGCAATGGCGGCAGCGCCTGCCACAATCAACGGGATCTTAGGGTTGGCGCGAAGGCGGTTCATCCACTCGAGTGATTTATTCTGTGGCGCTGTCGATGCTGCTGTCGCACTCATTGCGCACCTCTTAAATCCTGGTGGTTTACGTTATTCGTGTAGAGAAACAAAACTGACTCCCGGGTCGGCAAACACGACAAAAGTTCCATACTGATGGCCCTGCCATTATTTGATGATTCGGGATTTTCTATGCGTCAAATAACCTGGTTTTTTAACGCTATTTACCGCCATTATCTTATTGACAAGCTGTTAGTCTTGACCTCGTAAAAAACCATCCAGGGGAGAGTCATGGCTATACAGGGCATTGAAGGGGTACTCAGTCAGTTACAGGCAACGGCGATGACCGCCCGTAATCAGAGCGTGGCTGACCAGCCGCCGGGCGTCAGTTTCGCCGGTCAACTGCATGCGGCGCTGGACCGGATCAGCGACAAGCAAAACGCGGCCCGTACCCAGGCTGAGAGATTTACCCTTGGCGAATCCGGCGTGGCGCTCAACGATGTGATGGCCGATCTGCAAAAAGCGTCGGTGTCATTGCAGATGGGGTTGCAGGTGCGTAACAAGCTGGTGTCGGCATACCAGGAAGTGATGGGCATGCAAGTTTAGGTTATCTAACCTAATGATATTTATAATTAATATCCATCCAATATTAACGCCAAGATTATAGAGGACGGGATTATCCAGGCAGCTAGGGTCATTCAGGTGCCGGGCATCTAAGATAGCAATCAGCAACAGGGTTGCATTACCGGTAGAGCAGGGAATGATGTTGATACCAGCGAGCCGATCGCGTTTACCGGTTCGATGCATGTACTGGTGACCTACAGCCTGGGTTATCCGACACTACTCTATCTGGTGAAGGCTCGAACCGATACGCAAATACGACTTCACCGCAGCAATTCTTATCACAATTAAATGCCACGTTGGATAAAGTATTGAACATTCTGGTTCATTACCTGATTATGCCAAGGTTGTGTTTAATGACATGAGGTTGCTTTCAAACTTTCCGAAGGAAGCGTTTTCTGACCAACCACATCGCTTGGTATAACTAGCTGTTATTATCAAAGCAAAAGTCTTTTGGATATGTTTAAGTCAGGTGTAAGCACACTTATTTCAGGCAAGTATTTTTAGGAATACACTATAAGAAAATTTATTACGTAATAGAAATTATTACCTAGCAAACCAGACCACATCCGCTACCAGTTTAAGGTTGGAGAGTCATGCTTTTGCAACCAGCGGCACAATCAATTCAGCAGGTCGCTGTCTTATACAGTAGAATTTACCGATTGGCTCAAACAGCCATGTAGCGGGTTGTAAGATGTGCGGTACACTCCTCGATTCCGGAGAAGGCGTAATCGACTATTTACGCCTCGTCCTTGCTCAATATAAGAATATTCATCAATGACATTTTCCATCAAGATTAGAAAAGGATTTGGTTGTTATTTTTTTTTGAAGTTACTTATTTAACGATTTTAACATGTTATGGAAGCTCGTAGGATGCCAGGTGAATATTTTAATTATTAGATGGTTGCGTATTTATTTCATCGGTTTTTTCGATGTTAATACAGATATTACAGGAGGCAATACCACTCAAGAGTAACTTCAAGAGCCATAACCATATTCCGGGGGACTATGGTTATGGACGCAGAAAATGACCACTTGGACCTGTTCTTCAAAAATTAGGATGGGCCAGTGTATCTGGCCCATAAATATTACAGAAATAATTCAGGATGTGCACTCTTTAGCATTGAACCAAAGTTTATCGACCCGTTAAGAGTGAAGTGTCCTGCGTCAAAGTAATAAAATGATTTATTATGTTCACTTAGAAGTTTGCAATCATAGTTATTACCGCACTGAATATCCATTGCAGAGATATACGTCACTCTACTTGCATACTCCTTATGTTCAGAGAAAAATGTTTTTAAGTCTTTGTCAATTTTAATTTTTGGTTTGGAATAATAGTTTTTAGAGTATTCGTTCACCATTTCAACTGTGGTTTTTTTCTCATCCATTGAGTTAGCTACTATATCAATGGCGCTTTTAGTATATGTCATTTTTGGTCCAATAACATATATGTGAGCTTTAGTTTTTGAAAGATATTCATTCAGTGATTTACTCAGATTGAGCAGATCTTCTTTAGCCCAATCGTCGTGCATAAATACAACATCAGCATCATTTAATGCTTTATTATTGACTGCTTTATGGAAAACTGGAGGGCATTTATCTTTATATTGCGGATAATTTGGAGTAAATCCAAAGTTTGAGCAATAAGACGTTGTTCTAAGATAAGTGATATCACCCTTCAGCCCATTTTCGGTTAGCGCATAAGTTAGATCAACACCGTGCGAGTTTCCGATAATGACTATTTTTCTTGGTCCGTTCGCGGGCACTGGTTTTTCCTTATCACCGTCAACCCAATATCTAGCTCTCTCTTTAGCAATATCCTCAGACGTAAGAAGTGCGTAAGGGAATCTTGATGCAAATCCACCATTTTGACTTGAAAATGCGGAAACGCCGAAAGGAATCAATAAGATTAATATAATAGCTATGATTTCTTTATATGTTTGCTGACGGTATTGATTTAATACTCTCTTTGTCTGATTTTCAATTAGATTATAAGAAATAGCGCCAAGGATAAATGATAATATAATTCCAGCGAATCTCATTGATGAATCCGTTAAACCGAAATAATTCAACGCTACTACCACAGGCCAGTGGAATAGATAAACAGAGTAGGATATTTTTCCAATGAATTGCGCAACTGGATTACTTGATATCCATGAATCATGTCCTGAAGCGATAAAAACGGCCGCAGCAGAAACAGGTATCAATGCGAGCAACCCAGGCCACTGATCGTTTTTATCAAGACAGACTATAGCTGCAACCATAGTAAAGATAGATATATAATGTAATATAGCCAGGTAACGCCTGTTGATTTTTATCTGATTCAAATACACCAACCCGCCAATAACCATCTCCCAAGCTCTAGCTGGTAAAAGATAAAAAGCTTCAGATGCTTTATTTGATTCAACGAAATAAACTGATAGTGTTAGGCTTACTATAAAAACAAATTGTAGAACACTATTTATTGCCTTCCTATTAATTTTGTACACAATGAACATTAACAGTGGTAATAACATATAAAATTGCCACTCTACTGATAATGACCATGTATGCAGGAGCCACTTTTGACTAGCCGAAGCATCAAAATAGTTTATCTCTTTGAAGTATATTATATTCGATATAAACAATAAGCTTGAATAAATGTGTCGACCAAGCGTCTCGAAATCTGTTGGCGTTAAGAAGAACCAACATGATATAAATACTAGCAAACAGGTGCAAGATAACGCTGGTATGATTCTTTTAGCGCGATCTAGATAAAATTTAATGAATGAAAAGTTATTTGCTTCTAGCCTTGATTGGATTATACCAGTCATCAAGAATCCAGAAATCACGAAGAATATATCTACGCCAGAGAATCCTCCCGAGAAAAAAGGGGTGTCAAAATGATAAAGTACAACTGATATTACTGCTAGCGCTCTCAATCCGTTAATATCTTTTCTAAAAGTAATCATTGTTATGTCTTGTTGTTAAGTTAGTAAAAATCAGTATTTTCTTATTATAACATCAAAGAAAGTCTGGATCGACAGGCTAGTTTTGACGTGCTGTTTTAATACACAGTGGTTTTTTTGAGGGTTATGGTGCGCGCAGTAGACGTACAAGCCGTCTTCATCGACCTCACAGAACCATACCGCCCTTCCTGTGCAAACGCAGGAGGCTTTCATGTTTTCAATACTGAAGCGCTAAATGAGTGTGGTGACAAATTGCTCATTTGGTTTGTTGGGCGTCAATAGTCTGAAGATTTGGCCGATAACGCATCAATCCTTGAATGATGGCGAGGCTACATAAGGAGAGAAATTTGATGACGTGCGTTTTGTTGCGGTCGCTACACATTGCATTCTCCAGGTCTGGGTGGCCATTCTTTAAGCAAAATGAACTTTTCCGGCGCGCTGATGTTGTTTGCTTCAGTAGTATCTTCGAGCTATCCACTTCTATGTCGAGCCGGATAATGACCATCCTGGAAGAAATGAGCTGTTGTGAAAAATTTACAGTATAGACGAAGCTTCTTTTGCCCAGACTGGCTTAAGCAACTGCCCTGACCTGACTAATATTTGGGAAAGAGATACGCACGCTGGTGTTAAAGCGGACGTATATTACAGTTGGTATTGGCATAGCACAGACAAAGACTCTGGCGAATCTTGTAAACCATGCAGTGAGCAAAGGGCTAGCTGCTTGACCTCATAAACGTCGTCCGTCAGCGAAGCCTGGTGACGCTTATGCATGTAGAAGATGGATTGCATGTTGGACTTCTATTAGTTAGAAGCTAAGCGCGATGGATAGTTAAACTGCGTTGGATATATCAGAACAGAGCACATGGATAATCCGCAAGTACTTTAATTTAGTGCTCGAGCGAACCTTTCGCGAGCGGCCTGGCAATTCATGTGTCGACCTGGAAGAATTCGCGTCAGTGAAGCAGGAACAGCATTCAGCCGATCGTTTGGTGAACGTATTAACGAATACGAACAGATGCGGCAGGCCATTTGCAATAAAGCGGTCCGTGGCGCTAAGAAAATTCGCGGAGGGCACCAGTACTGCCGGTTTATCTCGACCTCAGTAAAGACATCCTCTTTTGTTCTTCAGGAGTGATATTACAGCGACAGCGCATCTCAACAGGTAGCGAAAAGTTAAAGAAGATTATGGCTAAGGACGGGAAGGGCACGCTTTATTTTGCAGGAAAGGGAATACAACATTCTTTGCAGACGAAGCGTGAAATACTTTCGACGCGCTACACTATCGGCTTTTCTGACCTGCCAAAGGTCCGATAATGAACTGGTGCACAGCTGTTAAATCCTACGAACATATTGGTGGTAATTATGATGAGAGGATCAACAGGAGTGGATGTGACATAAAACAGCACTCGTTCTAAGGCGAACTTAGACGACTGATGTTTTCGACGACTATAACCATCTGTTATTTGGTGCGCTCTTGGACGATCTTTGTCGATTATGAAAAATGTATGCTCATATGATGGGGATGCAGGTGTAAACCTTCCAATCTTACGCTGGCAGCCTGATGGCTTTAATGCCACAATATTTTTTTCTTCGCATGCAGGAAAGATGATGAAAAAAGTAGCAATTGTGGCTGCGATGCTGACGTTAGCGGGATGTGTTCAGGTTGATAACTATCAGGAAGTGATTAAGCACCCGGTACCTTCGCAACTGGCAGGTTACTGGCAGTCGAAAGGGCCGCAGAGCGCGATGGTGAGCCCGGAAGCGATCGCCACGCTGGTGGTGACGCCAGAGGGGGATACGCTGGATTGCCGTCAGTGGCAGCGCGTTATCGCGGTGCCGGGTAAGATCATGCTGCGTTCAGATGATTATTATAACGTGACGCGTAAGCTGGATGTCTATCCGCTGGAGCGTGATGGGGCGGCGCTGGAGTATGACGGTATGGAACTGTACAAGGTTGACCGTCCAACGGTGGAATGCGCAGATTACCTGAGCAAGAATCCGCTGGAGAGTAAGCTTCCGTAACCGTTTTGGAGTTTGCGCCCTCTACCCGTGGTCTGAGAGATCTCCACAAAATAATGCCTTCACCGTCGGCCCCCTCTCCCTGGAGGGAGAGGGCTGGAGTGAGGGGGAACATACGGCTCTGGTGGTCATTCCGTTCACTTTATGTTCCTTGCTACTCTGTAGCGACATGTGCGGTGAACGTGCCAGGGTGGCTCAGTCGCCACCACCCTGGCGACCCGGGCTCCCGGCGGAAACTCGCCGCTTCGCGGTACCCTCAGCTTTTTCCTTCAGGCTATCGGGTCGGGCATGAGCCTGCATCCATGCAGGCCACGCCCTCTCGGCGCTTCCCTGCGCCTCGCCCCGGCCTTACGGAAACGCTTCGGCGATTTACAGCCGGACCAGGGCATCGCTGAAAGTCCTCAGTTATTATGAAGGCAACGTTATTGCTTCTGCTTTCAAATTACTGGGGATATCTCTCCCTGTGGGAAAGGGTCGGGGTGAGGGCATCAGACCACACTGTTCCAGCACTACAGCGCGTCCTCAATCACCCAGACGCTGACGCTTCCCCCGTTACAGAAGAACGTCCCTTCGCCATCCGCCGCCGTGGTCACGGTTTCCTCGCGGTTGCCTAAAAAATCACGCCAGGTCTTATTGCCGTAATTTTCCCCGAGGCAGATCGTCTTCTCGCCGTCATCCCCATTCGACAGCACCACCACACAGCCCGGGTGCTCCTCAGTCCCGCTGCGGCTGAACGCAATACAGTTTGGATGATCGAAAAACAGCGTCTGCACGCCGTGGGCAAAACGCTGCCGGGCGAGGATCAGCTCGTGGAGCTGTTCAATCACCGGCATATCGATGTGATACGTCTCGCCATCCCCGCCGGTGTCGTCATAGCTGGCGCCAAAAAGATCCGGGTAGAACACGCTCGGCACGCCGTTTTCACGCAGCAGGATGAGCGCGTAGGCCAGCGGTTTGAACCAGGCTTCAACCGGGGCTTCCAGCGCCTGCAAGGGTTGGGTATCGTGGTTGGCTACCAGGGTCACGGCATGGAACGGATCGGCTTCCACTAGCGTACCGGTGAAAATCTGGCTCATATCGTAGTCGCGTCCCTGGCGTGACGCTTCGTGAAATTTCATTTGCAGCGGCGCATCAAACAGCATCGTTTTGCCGTCCACCTGATTGATGTAGTGCTGCAATTTATCCACTTCGTGAGACCAGTATTCCGCCACAATAAACAGCGGCTGCGGGGCCACCTCCTGGACGTGCTCAATCCACTCTTTATAGAACCAGGCTGGAATGTGTTTTACCGCGTCCAGGCGGAAGCCGTCGCAGTGGGTTTGCTCCATCACCCAGCGCGCCCAGTATTTGATCTCCTCCGTCACCGCATGGTTGCGAAAATCAATATTTTCACCCATCAGGTAATCGAAATTGCCCATCTCGTCGTCGACCTGATCGTTCCAGCCTTCGCCGGTGTAGTCGTTCACGATTTTGAAGATACCGTCCTCATTGGGGTTTTCAATGTGGTCGATACCGCTAAAGCATTTGTAATCCCAGATGAACTGCGAATACTGGCCGGCCCGAACGGGAAAGGTGTAGC
The DNA here is from genome assembly GCF_036936505.1 of Enterobacter sp. JJBC. Classification (NCBI taxonomy): domain Bacteria; kingdom Pseudomonadati; phylum Pseudomonadota; class Gammaproteobacteria; order Enterobacterales; family Enterobacteriaceae; genus Enterobacter; species Enterobacter sp. JJBC. The sequence goes on along the minus strand of NZ_CP136935.1, from coordinate 2,991,032 downwards.
GCGTCCAGGCTTCGCATTCGATGATCTCATCGCTGATTTGGGTGCGATCCTGCGCATCCACGCGCTGCACGCGGACGGGTTCCTTCTCATCGGCCCCCATTTTGTGGTTGACCACCACGTCCAGAAGCACCGCAATCTGGTTACTTTTTAAGGCGTTGATGGCCTCCAGCAACTGGGCTTTATCGCCGTATTTGGTGGCGACGCTGCCTTTCTGGTCAAACTCACCGAGGTCGAAAAGGTCATAAGAGTCATACCCGACGGAATAGCCGCCGGATGCCCCTTTGTAGGCCGGCGGTAACCAGACCATATTGATGCCGATTTCGTTCAGATTGGGGGCTAATGCCGTGACTTCTCGCCACAGTTCACCGCCGGTGGGGTAGTACCAGTGAAAACATTGTAAAAGTGTTGGGTTGCGCATGCACCATCTCCATGAGGTCGCGAAACTCAAGTATGGAGCAGGTTTGGCAGAAATGCCTGGCGAACGAAACGGTTAACGTTTGCCCGCCAGTTAAATGGCTAATTGATATCGCTATTACTTTGCGGAACCAGGACATGACCGCCCTGGTTACCGTAGGTGGAGAGAACGGTTTTCTGGATGGAAGATTGCCCGACCAGCTTCGCCAGCTCATCCATTCTGGCTTGCAGCAACGTTTTTACCTGGCCTTCGTTGTCCAGGATCACCCGCAGCGTCGGGCGAAGCTGCTCCTGAATCTGCGTCGAAGGTTCACTTTCCTGAGTGAGACGAGCCAGTGAGTGCACCGCATTAACATAGTCGGTTTCACAGATGATCAGATCATCCCATAGTCCCTGCCGGGCCAGTCGCAACATCAACTGGCTCTGCTCAAGGAGTTGCTGATAAAGGGCATAAAGTTGCGGTGCGTTACTCATTAGACGGCGTCCTGGACAAGAGTTGGTATACCTGCTGCCTCCTTCCAGCCATCCGCAATATTGCGCAGTAAATTTTCCACCTCTTCGATGGCACTGGCATCATTGCGAAGGTTGGCCTGAAGCAGGCGACGAACCATATAGGCATAGAGAGCGATCAGGTTTTGTGTTAACTCGTCTTTACTCTCTTCATCCAATCCGACCTTCAGGCCATTTTCGATGATATTAATCGCTTTGGAGAGCGCCAGCCCTTTTGCCTGGATATTACCGTCTGCAAGGAACAGACGTGCCCGTACCAGTGCGCTGAGGGCTCCATCAAATAGCATGATAACCAGCTGCTGCTGGCTGGCGCTCATCACCGCGCTTTCAACTTCTATCTTTGCGTAGGCTTGCGTGCCTTTTGCGCCGTACATGTTATCCCCCTAGGGTCTGATTAGCGTTTACTACTTGTTGCTGGACGTATTTTCGAACTGCTGCGTCAGGTAACTGCTGGTAGAGTTCAGCGAGTTCATCATGACGTCTAATTGCGTAAACTGTTCTTTATAACGCGCTACCATGGTGTCGATACGCTCGCTGGCCGCGTTATATTGCTTAGTTAAATTGTTCAGGGTTTTACTGACGCCATCTTTGGCAGCCTGAATGATGCCGGTGCTGGAGAGCCAACCTGTAAGGTTTGTTCCAACGGTGGTGGTGATACCGGATGTTTTCCCGTCACCGATCAGCAGGTCTTTGATACCAGCCGCGCTGTTTTTCATTGCCGCGCTAAGCTTGTCATCATCCACTTCCAGTTTACCGGTGCTTGGGTCGGTAGTGATGCCAGCTTGAGCAAGGGTCTTGATATTGGAACTGGTGTGAGGGTTATTCAGCACGCTTCTCAACTGAGTCTGAATAGTGCGTAGCGTACTGTCGCCTAATAACGCGCCGTTGCTGGTATTCTGAGCGTCTGAACCCGCGTCCACAGCAGTATATTTTGTGAGGCTGCTGAAAGTATCTTGCAGGGAGTTATACGCCGTCACCCAGTCGTTTATCGCTTTGGTCGCTTTAGTGTTATCGGTAGTGATCGTTAAGGTCTGATTACCGGTTGTCACGTCGTTCAGGTTGAGAGTGATATCTTCCAGCGCATCACTGATTGTATTGCTGCTGTTTTCAATATCAACGTTATTAACTTTCAATAGCGCATTTTGGGCCGTAACGCTTTCCATCATGCCGTTAGCGGTATCTGCGCTATTACCGTTGTAGCCCATGAAGGACTGAAGTGCCGTATCGCCGCTGACACTAATAGTCATGGCATTGTCTTTACCGGTATCTTTCGACGTAATGGACAGACGATACTCACCATTACCGACGTTAATAATACTGGCACTTACGCCAGCATCCGCTTTGTTGATCGCATCTCGGATACCACTCAGAGATGAGTTTTCCGCACTGATATTAATAGTGACAGGTTTCTTGTCACCACCTTGCTGAATGGTGATGGTGCTGTCCGCTGTCGCAATCGCCGTTTTATTATCACTTTGCGTTTTAGCTGTTGTCAGGGTTTGCGCCTGCGCAAGCTGCGATACGTTAATGGTGTATTTACCCGCAATCGCGCTGCCGCTGGTTGTGGCACTGAAGGCTGTGCTGCTGCTGGCGGTGGTAGTCGCTGTAAACAGATCGGCTTTGCTAAGTGCAGTATTTGCCGTCTGGAAGGATTCCAATGCACTTTTCAGCGTGCCGTAGGCACTAAGTTTTGCTGTATAGGAAGTTTGCTGCTTAGAGATCGGCGTCAGCTGTGCTTTTTGTGCAGCGGTCAGACTGTCCAGAATGTCGCCTAACTGCAAACCTGATCCGACTCCCAACGTAGAAATACTTGCCATATTTATTCCTTAATGTAACGACACGTAGAACGAATAGTGGGGTTATCGGCCTCAACTCAGGAAAGTTTACGGTTAGATTCTTTTTTTTAATGGCGAGAATAGCGCTAATAGAGAAGAGTATTTCTGTGGCTAAAAAAATGATGCGATCCTGAAAAAAAATCTAAAGGTTGTTTTGGACCAGACGATAACACCTTTGACGGCGATGAAGCCGAAGGGTGGAAACCCAAATCTAATCCACAGATTTGATGAACAACAGGAAACGAAATCATGGCACAAGTCATTAATACCAACAGCCTCTCGCTGATCACTCAGAACAACATCAACAAGAACCAGTCTTCAATGTCTACTGCCATTGAGCGTCTGTCATCCGGTCTGCGTATCAACAGCGCAAAAGATGACGCAGCAGGCCAGGCGATTGCTAACCGCTTCACCTCCAACATCAAAGGTCTGACTCAGGCTGCACGTAACGCTAACGACGGCATCTCTGTTGCACAGACTACTGAAGGCGCACTGTCTGAAATCAACAACAACTTACAGCGTATTCGTGAGCTGACCGTTCAGTCTTCTACTGGTACTAACTCTAAGTCTGATCTGGACTCAATTCAGGATGAAATCAAATCCCGTCTGGACGAAATTGACCGCGTGTCTGGTCAGACTCAGTTTAACGGTGTTAATGTGCTGGCTAAAGACGGTTCCATGAAAATTCAGGTTGGAGCGAACGATGGCCAGACCATCACTATCGACCTGAAACAAATCGACTCTAAAACTCTTGGTCTGACCGGTTTTAACGTTAATGGTCAGGGCTCTGTGGCAAACACTGCTGCTACCAAGGATGAACTGGCAGCGGCAGCAGCTACAGCAGGTACAACACCATCCACCGATGCTGCCGGTGTAACCAAATACACTGTAGACGCAGGTCTGAATAAAGCCACTGCTGCAAACGTATTTGCAAATCTGTCTGATGGTGCAATTGTCGATGCCACAATTTCTAATGGTTTTGGGACAGCGACAGCGACTAACTATACCTACAACAAAGCAACAAATGATTTCAGCTTCGGGGCGACCATCGCTGCTGGTGCGGCAGCTGGTGACAGCAATAGCGCTGCACTGCAATCCTTCCTGACGCCGAAAGCAGGGGATACTGCTAACCTGAGCGTTAAGATTGGTGGTACTTCTGTTGATGTTGTGCTGGCGAGTGATGGTAAAATTACTGCTAAAGATGGTTCAGCACTGTTTATCGATTCAACAGGTAACTTGACTCAAAACAGCGCCGGTACAGTTGCCGCGGCAACGCTTGATGGTCTGACTAAAAACCATGACGCTACAGGTGCAGTGGGTGTTTCAATTACTACGGCTGATGGCGCAACTATCGCTCTGGCGGGTTCTGCTGACGCAGCAACAGGTTCTCAATCAGGTACAATTACACTGAGCAACGTTCGTATCAGCGCTGATGCTCTGCAATCCGCTGCTAAAGGTACTGCTCTCAATGTAGATAATGACGCTGATGGTACTGACGATATTTCTATTAGCGCAACTGGCGTTGTTACCACTGGGGGCGCGGCTACTTATACAGCGACTGATGGTACTCTGACTACTACCAATACCGTTGATTACTTCCTGCAAACTGATGGCAGCGTGACCAATGGTTCTGGAAAAGCTGTTTACACTGACGCAGCAGGTAAATTCACTACCGACGCAGCGACTAAAGCTGCTACTACTACCGATCCACTGAAAGCATTGGACGATGCTATCAGCTCCATCGATAAGTTCCGTTCTTCTTTAGGTGCCATCCAAAACCGCCTGGGTTCTGCTGTCACCAACCTGAACAACACCACCACCAACCTGTCTGAAGCGCAGTCCCGTATTCAGGACGCCGACTATGCGACCGAAGTGTCAAATATGTCTAAAGCGCAGATCATCCAGCAGGCCGGTAACTCCGTGTTGGCCAAGGCTAACCAGGTTCCTCAGCAGGTTCTGTCTCTGCTGCAAGGTTAATCGCCTGATTACGCTTAAACCCCGCTTCGGCGGGGTTTTTTCTATCCACGCACAAGCGTAACCCCCCAAATAACCCCTCATTTCACCCACTATTCACCCGATTAAAACCCCTCCAGAATCGGATAATCATGCCGATAACTCAACTAACGCAGGGCTGTTTATCGTGAATTCACTCTATACCGCTGAAGGTGTAATGGATAAACACTCGCTGTGGCAGCGTTATGTTCCGCTGGTGCGTCACGAAGCATTGCGCCTCCAGGTGCGTTTGCCGGCGAGCGTGGAACTGGACGATCTGCTACAGGCGGGCGGTATCGGGTTATTGAATGCAGTTGACCGGTACGACGCTCTGCAAGGAACGGCATTTACGACTTACGCAGTGCAGCGTATTCGTGGTGCGATGCTGGACGAGCTGCGCAGCCGCGACTGGGTGCCGCGCAGCGTTCGCCGCAACGCGCGCGAAGTGGCGCATGCGATGGGGCAGCTGGAACAGGAGCTGGGGCGCAACGCGACGGAAACCGAAGTAGCGGAGCGTCTGGGCATTCCTGTTGAAGAGTATCGCCAGATGTTGCTCGATACCAATAACAGCCAACTCTTCTCTTATGATGAGTGGCGCGAAGAGCATGGCGATAGCATCGAGCTGGTGACCGATGAACACCAGCAAGAGAACCCGTTACACCATTTACTGGAAGGGAATTTACGCCAGCGCGTGATGGAAGCGATTGAAGCTTTACCGGAACGTGAGCAACTGGTGTTAACCCTCTATTACCAGGAAGAGCTCAATCTCAAAGAGATTGGCGCCGTGCTGGAGGTGGGCGAGTCACGGGTGAGCCAGCTGCACAGCCAGGCCATTAAACGCCTGCGCACAAAACTGGGTAAGTTATAGGTGAGTCATTCGCCTTGGAAATGCCGCACAACGTATTGACAACCAGGAGTTATCATGACGGTGCAGCAATCTAAAAGACGGCCTTTAAGCCGCTACCTGAAAGACTTTAAACACAGCCAGACGCATTGCGCCCACTGTAAAAAATTACTCGACCGCATCACGCTGGTTCGTCGCGGTGAAATCGTGAATAAGATTGCGATTTCCCGCCTCGATACGCTGATGGATGAAGCCGCCTGGCTTGAAGAGCAAAAAGAGTGGGTAGCGCTTTGCCGTTTCTGTGGCGATCTCCATTGCAAAGAGCAAAGCGACTTCTTCGATATTATCGGCTTCAAGCAATTCCTGTTTGAACAAACGGAGATGAGTCACGGCACCGTGCGTGAATACGTGGTTCGCCTGCGCCGCCTGGGTCAGCATTTGACCATGCAAAATATCTCCCGCGATCTGCTGACAACCGGATACCTGGATGAAAATCTGGAGCCCTGGCTGCCCGCCACCAGTACCAACAATTACCGCATCGCGCTGCGAAAGTACGCACAATATAAAGTCCAGATGCCGGGCGTCATAAAGCAGAAAGTCCGCGCCGGAACAACTTCTGATATATATTAAAAAAGAATAAGATGTAGCGCAGCCGCCTTTGACGTTGCAGGCGATTTCTCTACACTACTCAAAAATTCCACTGTATCGGAGTACTTATGAAATTAGCACTTCTGGGTCGTCAGGCGCTGATGGGGATGATGGCCGTTGCGCTGGTCGCGGGGATGAGCGTGAAAACGTTCGCGGCAGAGAATCTGCTCAACAAAGTTAAAGAGCGCGGCACGCTGCTGGTTGGGCTGGAAGGAACCTATCCTCCGTTCAGCTTCCAGGGTGACGACGGTAAACTGACCGGTTTTGAAGTGGAGTTTGCGCAGGAGCTGGCAAAACACCTCGGCGTTAAAGCCTCCCTGAAACCCACCAAATGGGATGGGATGCTGGCGTCACTGGATTCCAAACGTATTGACGTGGTGATTAACCAGGTAACCATTTCTGACGAACGTAAGAAGAAGTATGACTTCTCCACGCCGTACACCGTGTCCGGTATTCAGGCGCTGGTGAAGAAAGGTAACGAAGGCAGCATCAAGTCCGCAGCGGATCTGAAAGGTAAGAAAGTCGGCGTCGGTCTGGGCACCAACTACGAAGAGTGGCTGCGCCAGAACGTGCAGGGCGTGGACATCCGTACCTACGATGATGACCCGACGAAATACCAGGATCTGCGCGTAGGCCGTATTGACGCCATTCTGGTTGACCGCCTGGCAGCGCTGGATCTGGTGAAGAAAACCAACAATACCCTGGCTGTCGCGGGTGATGCGTTCTCCCGTCAGGAGTCCGGCGTGGCGGTGCGTAAGGGTAACGAGGATCTGCTGAAAGCCATCGATGGCGCCATTGCTGAGATGCAGAAAGACGGTAGCCTGAAGGCGCTTTCTGAGAAGTGGTTCGGCGCAGACGTGACGAAATAAGTCTCAGACTGACAAAAAAAGGCGCTTTTAAAAGCGCCTTTTTTATTTCTCGCGCGTCTGCGTGCATAATGAAATAACAATTGTTTGCGTGACCGGAGGAACCATGTCACTACAGAATTTAACGCGCTTTCCCCGTCTGGAATTTATCGGCGCACCCACGCCGCTGGAGTATCTGCCGCGATTTTCTGACTATCTGGGGCGCGATATATTCATTAAGCGTGACGATGTGACGCCCATGGCGATGGGCGGAAATAAGCTGCGCAAGCTGGAATTTCTCGCCGCCGATGCCCTGCGCGAGGGGGCGGATACGCTGATCACCGCCGGGGCAATTCAGTCTAACCACGTTCGCCAGACGGCGGCAGTGGCGGCGAAGCTGGGACTCCACTGCGTAGCCCTGCTGGAGAACCCGATCGGGACGCAGGCAGAGAATTACCTGACTAACGGTAACCGTCTGCTGCTGGATCTGTTCAACGTGCAGGTTGAAATGGTCGACGCGTTGACCGACCCGACAGCACAGCTCGACGAGCTGGCGACGCGTCTGGAAGCGCAGGGTTTTCGTCCGTACGTGATCCCGGTTGGCGGCTCGAATGCGTTGGGTGCCCTCGGCTATGTTGAGAGCGCGCTGGAAATCGCTCAGCAGTGCGAAGGCGCGGTAAGTTTATCCTCGGTGGTGGTGGCGTCCGGCAGTGCGGGGACCCATGCCGGTTTAGCGGTCGGGCTTGAGCAGCTGATGCCGGAGGTCGAGCTGATTGGCGTGACGGTTTCCAGAAGCGTTGCGGACCAAAAGCCGAAAGTCGTCACCCTGCAACAGGCGGTGGCTGAACAGCTTGCGCTTCAGGCGAAGGCGGAAATATTGCTGTGGGATGACTATTTCGCGCCGGGCTATGGCACCCCCAATGATGAAGGGATGGAGGCCGTTAAGCTGCTGGCCCGTCTCGAAGGTATTCTGCTTGACCCGGTCTATACCGGTAAGGCAATGGCGGGCCTGATCGACGGCATCGCCCGGAAGCGCTTTAAGGATGAAGGACCTATTTTGTTTGTTCATACTGGCGGAGCGCCTGCGCTGTTTGCCTATCATCCTCATGTCTAAAAATCAGGTAGAAAAATAATAATGCAAGAAAGTATTCAACTGGTTATTGATTCGCTGCCGTTCTTGCTTAAAGGCGCGGTGTTTACTTTACAGCTAAGTATCGGCGGGATGTTCTTCGGGCTGGTGCTCGGGTTTGTGCTGGCACTGATGCGCATGTCCAACATCTGGCCGGTGCGATGGCTGGCGCGGTTTTACATCTCCGTGTTCCGCGGAACGCCGCTTATCGCCCAGCTGTTTATGATTTACTACGGGCTGCCACAGTTCGGTATCGAGCTGGATCCGATCCCGGCGGCGATGATTGGCCTGTCGCTGAATACAGCGGCGTACACCTCTGAAACGCTGCGTGCGGCGATCTCCTCCATCGATAAAGGGCAGTGGGAAGCGGCGGCCAGTATCGGGATGACCCCGTGGCAGACGCTGCGCCGGGCGATCCTGCCCCAGGCGGCGCGCGTGGCGCTGCCGCCGCTGAGCAACAGCTTTATCAGCCTGGTGAAAGACACCTCCCTTGCGGCGACCATTCAGGTGCCGGAGCTGTTCCGTCAGGCGCAGCTGATCACCTCGCGTACGCTGGAAGTGTTTACTATGTATCTGGCGGCCTCGCTGATTTACTGGGTGATGGCGACGGTGCTGTCCGCTCTGCAAAACTATTTTGAAAACCAGCTTAACCGCCAGGAGCGTGATCCAAAATGAGTGCAATTGACGTCAAAAACCTGGTGAAAAAATTCCACGGGCAAACGGTGCTGCATGGCATTGATCTTGAGGTTGAGCAGGGCGAAGTGGTGGCAATTATCGGCCCGAGCGGGTCAGGCAAAACCACGCTGCTGCGCAGCATCAATTTACTGGAGCAGCCCGAAGGCGGGACGATCCGCGTGGGTGATATCACCATTGATACCGGGAAACCCATCAGCCAGCAAAAAGGGCTGATTCGCCGCCTGCGCCAGCATGTCGGCTTCGTGTTCCAGAGCTTTAATCTCTTCCCGCACCGCACGGTGCTGGAAAACATTATTGAAGGGCCGGTCATCGTCAAGGGGGAACCTAAGGAAGACGCCACGGTCCGCGCCCGCGAGCTGCTTGCGAAGGTTGGCCTGGCAGGGAAGGAGACGAGCTATCCGCGTCGCTTATCTGGCGGGCAGCAGCAGCGTGTCGCTATTGCACGCGCGCTGGCGATGCGCCCGGATGTGATCCTGTTTGACGAACCCACATCCGCGCTCGATCCTGAGCTGGTCGGGGAAGTGCTGAACACCATCCGACAGCTGGCGCAGGAGAAACGCACGATGGTGATTGTGACGCATGAAATGAGCTTCGCCCGCGACGTTGCCGATCGGGCTATTTTCATGGATCAGGGGAGAATAGTTGAGCAGGGGCCAGCTAAAGCGCTGTTTGCCAATCCGCAGCAGCCCCGTACCCGTCAGTTCCTTGAAAAATTCTTAATGCAGTAGCATTTTAGCGTTCAATTTGCTCCAGATGCCGCTTCTGGAGCAAATAATCCTCCCTTAAACTCCGTTCTGTTGCTTTTTTATTCCGCCTGAAGTGGATAAGCCATCGCCAAATTAAAGATAATCTGCCTGTGGCCGATATTTTATATAAATAATCATGCTAAATGTGTTAGGTTATATTCACCATAATAATGATTATCTTTATCAGAGGCTTCATTCGGCAAGTATGAGGGATATAGACTTTTTCACCTGGCGACGGGAATGCGTCCTCCGGTTTCAGCAAATGACCTGTGCTGACGAGGTATATCAGGAACTTCAGCGACAAACGCAGGCGCTTGAATTCGATTATTATGCGCTTTGTGTTCGACACCCTGTGCCATTTACCCGCCCGCGAACATCCGTCCATTCCAGTTATCCGCAACAATGGATGGCGCAATATCAATCCGAAAATTATTTCGCCATTGACCCGGTACTGAAGCCGGAGAATTTCATTCAGGGACATTTGCCCTGGACGGATGAATTATTCACGGATGCCCAGCAATTATGGGACGGCGCGCGGGATCACGGTTTACGCAAGGGAATAACGCAGTGTCTGATGATGCCAAATCATGCGCTCGGTTTCCTTTCCGTGTCATGTACCAGCTTACAGGCACACTCGATATCCAGTGAAGAAGTTGAGCTGCGTTTACAAATGCTGGTCCAGATGGCGCTCACTACGCTGTTGCGCTTTGAACATGAGACGGTGATGCCGCCTGAAATGAAATTCAGCAAGCGTGAACGGGAAATTCTGAAGTGGACCGCAGAAGGGAAGACGTCGGCAGAAATCGCCATCATTCTTTCCATCTCGGAAAATACCGTCAATTTCCACCAGAAGAATATGCAGAAGAAATTCAACGCACCGAATAAGATCCAGATAGCGTGTTATGCCGCGGCGACGGGGCTTATCTGACTGATATCACGTTCTGCGTGTCAGACGAGAAAACGGCTGAATGCTTTGCATCCAGCCGTTTTTGTTACTGGCGGTAGGCTTGTTTAATTTGCTTAACCGTATTGGCAAAAACAGCGGATTCCGCCTGGTCTTCCATCTGCGCGATCTGTTTTTCCATTTTAATGATCACACGACCAGCATCAGCCTGGCCCATCGCCTGTAGCATAAGCGTCAGCAGCGACTTCAGGCAGTTTACTTCCTGTGCCAGTTCCTGGTTATTCTCGGCAGTGGCAAATTCAGGTGTGCTCATTTATTTTCCTCATTATAAAACAGCGCATGAGCGCGACGATGAAAGTTAAGGCGGCGGAGTATACCACAAGCTATGGCAAAAAATGCAGTGGTTGTTTTTTATACTTGTCGCGCCGCGATTATTGGTCGACGCGGATTATGAAGGTACTCTGTCCAATATGTTAGCGGCAATTAAATGTTTATCCCCGGTTCGTCATTCGTTAATTGTTGTTACAAAAAATCGCGCGCACTTTTTCGTTTGAGTTAACAACTGTTTTAGTAACTTTTTGAATATCGATGCTAGAAAATAGCGGTAAAAGCCCAGCGGACAAGGGTTTTCTTTCCACTTGCTGTACAGCCTAATTTCCAAAAACGAGACCAGAATCGTATAGCCGATTTTTTAGCGTTTTAATCTTGCATGGAAAACCGTTAATATAAACCCAATTAGCAGTCAGTAGCGTTATCCCTATTCTGGAGACATTTCCTTTGATCAACGTCCTTCTTGTTGATGACCACGAACTGGTGCGCGCAGGGATACGACGCATTCTTGAAGATATAAAGGGTATTAAAGTTGCCGGCGAGGCGTGCTGTGGCGAAGATGCCGTCAAATGGTGTCGCGCTAACTCCGCAGACGTGGTGCTGATGGATATGAACATGCCCGGTATTGGCGGGCTTGAAGCCACGCGCAAAATCGCGCGCATGTTCGTTGATACCAAAGTTATCATGCTGACCGTCCATACCGAAAATCCGCTGCCTGCCAGGGTTATGCAGGCGGGTGCTGCCGGGTATCTCAGTAAAGGCGCCGCGCCGCAGGAAGTTGTCAATGCGATTCGCACCGTATACGCCGGGCAGCGTTACATCGCTTCTGATATTGCTCAACAGATGGCTCTGAGTCAGATTGAACCGGAAAAAACGGAATCTCCGTTTGCCAGTTTGTCTGAGCGCGAATTGCAGATTATGCTGATGATCACTAAAGGTCAGAAGGTGAATGAGATCTCAGAGCAGTTGAATCTCAGCCCGAAAACGGTCAACAGCTATCGCTATCGGATGTTCAGTAAATTGAACATTCACGGTGATGTCGAACTGACTCACCTGGCCATTCGCCATGGTTTGTGCAATGCGGAGTCGTTAATAAGTCAGTGAGTGAAGCGTTCGATTCAAAAGCATTTCTGAAAACCGTCACCAGCCAGCCGGGCGTCTACCGAATGTACGACGCTGGCGGTACGGTTATCTATGTCGGTAAGGCAAAAGATCTGAAAAAACGCCTTTCCAGCTATTTCCGCAGCAATCTTGCCTCTCGTAAAACCGAAGCACTGGTCGCACTTATACACAACATTGATGTCACCGTAACGCATACGGAAACGGAAGCGCTGCTGCTTGAGCACAACTATATCAAGCTGTATCAGCCGCGCTACAACGTCCTGCTGCGCGATGATAAGTCCTACCCGTTTATCTTCCTGAGCGGTGATACCCATCCTCGCCTGGCGATGCATCGTGGGGCTAAGCATGCGAAAGGTGAATACTTTGGCCCTTTCCCGAACGGTTATGCCGTACGCGAAACGCTGGCGCTGTTGCAAAAAATCTTCCCCGTTCGCCAGTGTGAAAACAGCGTCTACCGCAACCGTTCCCGGCCGTGCCTGCAATATCAGATTGGCCGCTGCCTGGGGCCGTGCGTTGAAGGGCTGGTAAGCGAAGAAGAGTACGCGCAGCAGGTGGAATATGTCCGCCTGTTTTTAGCCGGGAAAGACGATCAGGTGCTGACGCAACTGATTACTCGTATGGAAAAAGCCAGCGCGGCGCTGGAATTTGAAGAGGCCGCACGCATCCGCGACCAGATCCAGGCGGTGCGCAGGGTGACCGAGAAGCAGTTTGTTTCTAATACGGGCGACGACCTCGATGTTATCGGCGTAGCCTTTGACGCCGGTCTGGCCTGTGTTCACGTGCTGTTTATTCGTCAGGGCAAAGTGCTCGGCAGCCGCAGCTACTTCCCGAAAGTGCCGGGCGGCACTGAGCTGGGTGAAGTGGTGGAGACTTTTGTCGGCCAGTTTTATTTGCAGGGCAGCCAGATGCGTACGCTGCCCTCGGAGATCCTTCTAGACTTCACGCTCGACGATAAAACCCTGCTGGCGGAGTCGCTTTCAGAGCTGGCAGGCCGCCGGGTGAATGTCCAGACGAAACCGCGGGGCGATCGCGCGCGTTATCTGAAACTGGCGCGAACCAATGCCGCCACGGCGCTGACCACCAAACTGTCCCAGCAGTCGACCGTCAGCCAGCGTTTAACCGCCCTTGCTACGCTGCTTAAGCTGCCGGAAGTGAAACGCATGGAATGCTTCGACATCAGCCATACGATGGGTGAGCAGACCGTGGCGTCGTGTGTGGTCTTTGATGCGAATGGCCCCCTGCGGGCAGAGTATCGTCGCTATAACATCACCGGCATTACGCCCGGTGACGATTATGCCGCCATGAACCAGGTGCTGCGCCGTCGCTATGGTAAAGCGATTGAAGAGAGCAAAATCCCGGACGTTATCCTTATCGACGGCGGGAAAGGGCAGTTGGGGCAGGCGAAGGCGGTATTCGAATCGCTCGACGTAGAGTGGGACAAGAACCATCCGCTGCTGCTAGGGGTAGCGAAGGGGGCAGATCGTAAGGCTGGCCTGGAAACGCTGTTCTTTGAACCGGAAGGCGAGGGCTTTAGCCTGCCGCCGGATTCCCCTGCGCTGCACGTGATCCAGCATATCCGCGATGAGTCGCACGATCATGCCATCAGCGGGCACCGTAAAAAACGGGCGAAAGTGAAAAATACCAGTACCCTTGAGACGATTGAAGGCGTCGGGCCAAAACGTCGCCAGATGCTGTTGAAGTATATGGGCGGATTGCAAGGATTACTCAACGCCAGTATGGAAGAAATTGCAAAAGTGCCGGGTATTTCGCAAGGGCTGGCAGAAAAGATCTACTACTCGTTGAAACATTGAGGGCTCTGTAGCAACATAGAGCTAAATTTTACTGACAACAGACAGTTACCGTCATCATGCGATTTAATATCCCTACGTTGCTCACTATCTTTCGCGTTGTGCTCATTCCGTTCTTCGTCCTGGCATTTTACCTGCCGGTCGTCTGGGCGCCTTTTGCCTGTGCGCTTATTTTCCTGATCGCTGCCGTGACGGACTGGTTTGACGGTTATCTGGCGCGTCGCTGGAACCAGAGCACCCGCTTTGGCGCGTTCCTCGATCCGGTTGCGGATAAGGTGATGGTAGCAATCGCGATGGTGCTGGTGGCGGAACATTATCATACCTGGTGGGTGACGCTGCCTGCCGCGACCATGATTGGACGTGAGATTATTATCTCTGCCCTGCGCGAGTGGATGGCGGAGCTGGGTAAACGCAGCAGCGTGGCGGTGTCCTGGATCGGTAAAGTTAAAACCACTGCGCAGATGGCGGCGCTGGTGTGGATGCTGTGGCGTCCGAATGCCTGGGTAGAGTGGGCTGGCATTGGTCTGCTGTGGGTTGCGGCGGTGCTGACGCTGTGGTCAATGCTGCAATATTTGAACGCTGCGCGCGGTGATTTGCTTGAACAGTGATCGTTTCGGCTTAATTTTCAGCAAACGATCCTGAGATGCAAAAAATAACGTTGACTCATAACGTCATATCAGTAGAATGCAACGCATCGAACGGCGGCACAGTTAGCCGGACGATAATGAAATCAAGTGGTTAGGAAGTCGTTAAATAGTTACTTGATGACATGCGGGAATAGCTCAGTTGGTAGAGCACGACCTTGCCAAGGTCGGGGTCGCGAGTTCGAGTCTCGTTTCCCGCTCCAGATTAAAGCATCGGCAGTTTGCGGGTGCAGGTCGAAAGACAACAGATTTAAGGCGCGTTAGCAAAGCGGTTATGTAGCGGATTGCAAATCCGTCTAGTCCGGTTCGACTCCGGAACGCGCCTCCACTTTCTTCCCTGGCCGGATGGTGGAATCGGTAGACACAAGGGATTTAAAATCCCTCGGCGTTCGCGCTGTGTGGGTTCAAGTCCCACTCCGGCTACCATGGGAAAACGCAGAATAATCAAAGCAATAAGCAGTGTCGTGAAACCACCGAAAGGTGGTTTTTTTGTGCCTGCAATTCCCCCTTCCTGACAACAAATCTTATTTTTCGTGCCTGACCCATGCACAACCATAATTTTTCGATCATTATGCGTCGAGGGCGTTTCCTTATCGCGTAAATTCTTATATCTCCGTTTCATCGATTGCCCTGCGGCAGCTTCGCAGATAACTTCATTTGGATTTTCCTTAGTAAAAGTGGAAGAGCTTGCAAATAGGCTGGGCAAGGGTATCAACAAATGATCAAAACATTGTTCTCCGGCGACAAGCTCTCGAACGTACAGGATATGAACTACGGCTGGCAAGAGGCATCTAAAACCGCAATGGCGCTGGATTTGACCACTGGGAGCATTACGGGATGGCAGATGTACCAGATATCTAATGAGAATTGATTATGTCACAAGAATTAGAATTTTCGCTTCATCCACCCGTTTGGCCTGCCATCGTCTATTTTGTTGTATCTGTTGCAATTTTTTTCTTGCTTTATCTCGGGAAACTAAAAGTTAACAGGCTGCATAAATACCCGCTATTTATCGCATATCTGGTGTTTGTAATTGCTGTTGCAGCCGTTCAGATAAACATCTTTGCTAATGGCTACGAGTTTGTCCGCAGCTTTTTGCATATCGATTTTGACCCCTATCGATATGACTCGGTATATTGGGGATCATTGTTTTTCTCCATAATTTACTTGCTGGCGTTGCCCCGGAACAAGTTTTAGCATAATGAAATTTTCATTTAAGGGACGTTATGTCTTTACCGCCATTGTATGCACTGCGTGCGTTTGAAGTTGCTGCGCGGTTGAACTCCTTCAGTAAAGCCGCTGAAACGCTCAATATTACGCCGGGTGCGGTCAGCAGACATGTTCGTACCCTTGAACTGTGGTTCGACTGCGAGCTTTTCAAAAGGCAAGGTCCTCGCGTGGAGGTCACTGAAGCCGGGCGAGTGCTTGCCGGACAGCTGAACGAGAGCTTCACGAGCATTGAATGGGCCTGCCGGGCATTTCGCAGTGAAAACCACCTGCTGCGGTTAAAAGCACCCAGCACCCTGACCATGAGATGGCTTCTCGACGTGCTGCGATCTTTTCGCAACAACCATGCAAAACCACAGGTTGAGATTGCCAGCGTCTGGATGGACATTGATACCGTTGATTTCAATCTTGAGCCCTACGACTGCGCCATCCTTCTTGGTAATGGCCGTTTTGGTGACACAACGGAAAGTCAGCTGCTTTTTCATGAATGGCTTATCCCGGTTTGTACTCCATCACTTATCGAACCGGCCCGGCAACGGCTTCCGCAATGTGATTTGATCCATCCTTCACCCGACAGACGTGACTGGCGGCGCTGGCTGCGAAGAACAGGATTGTTCCCGGGGCTCGATATGAGCAGCGGTATGGTGTTCGATACCCTTGAACAGGGAAGTATTGCCGCGATGAACGGGCACGGCATCGCTATCGCCGACCTGCATCTCACGCTTGATGCCCTGAAAAGCGGCCTGCTGGGCCTGCCGTTCAGGGAAGCTATTGCGACAGGGGATGGCTACTACCTCGTCTGGCCAAAAAATTCACTCAAAAGAGAGAGCATTCAGCATCTTCTGGCCTGGCTGCAAAACCATACCCCGGTCGTTCCGGCGCTGGATATCGATTATCTGGAATACGATGACAGTCGGGTTTATTAATACCGTTATGAATAAGATATGTTTGCCATCTTTTTATAACGTTCTGGCAAAGCGCTGTTCAGGCTGAGTACCTTATCCAGAATATAAAATGCTGGCGTGTTTTTCTGTTGCTCAGCGTCAATGATTGCCGCGCGTAATAGCGTGGCGGCAGACGAAATTCTGTGAAAATATTCTTCAGTCTCGGGCGTCTGTAATTCACCCGACGTGGCGTAACGCACGTCCGGCCAGCCGGAGAAGTCGAGCAGCGGAAGGGGCTTTCCTGCTTCAGGATGACAGGCTGAAATCAGCGCAGCCGCTTGCTTAGGGTCGCGATGGGCAACGGATAGCATGTATACGCGCTGCGCAAACGGTGACAGAGCCTCAGAGTGATGTTTCGTCGCCATAAGCATGGCCATAAAATCCTGTAAATCATCGGCTGAATCGGTGTCAGGTGGTAATACAGTTTTCAATAACTGATATAACGCATCAAGTGTCATATTTGCCCCGGATCCTCTTATCATTATTATTCAGTTTGCGGCTGAACGTTTTATCGACCCGCGCAAAGGCGGGTCGTGAAGATGATATTTGAATGCGGTCGCATCAGAAAAACGATTAATAATGGCAATCACTGTGAGTTTTTCTCACTATAGCCTTTTCGTTTCACACTCCACCCAGGTACGCCTTCCTCACCTCCGGATCCTTCAGCAACGCCTCGCCGCTGCCGCTTAACCGAATCTGGCCGTTAACCATCACATAGCCGCGGTCGGACAACTTCAGCGCGTGGTGCGCATTCTGCTCGACCAGAAAAATCGTCATTCCGTTACGGGCCAGTTCGCGCAGCGTCTGGAAGATCTGTTTAACCACGATTGGCGCGAGGCCGAGGCTGGGTTCATCCAGCAGCAGAAGTTTAGGACGGCTCATCAGCGCGCGGGCGATAGCCAGCATTTGCTGTTCACCGCCTGAAAGCGTCATCGCCCGCTGGTTACGTCGCTCTTTGAGGCGAGGGAAGAGGTCGAACATGCTTTGCATATCTTCCGCTGCATGCTGATTGCCGACGGGGATTGTCCCCATCAGCAGGTTCTCTTCTACAGACATATCCGGGAAAATGCGTCGTCCCTCAGGTGCCTGCGCGATGCCGCCGGTGGCAACATAGTGGGTAGATTTGTGGCTGATATCCTCGCCGCAGAAGAGGATCTGCCCGTTGCGGATCCGGGGCTGACCAAAGACAGACATCAGTAATGTTGACTTCCCCGCGCCGTTAGCGCCAATCAGGGCCACGGTTTCCCCTTTGTTAACCTCAAGCGAAACCTGCTTCAACGCCTGGATCACCCCGTAGAAAACATCCACATCCTGAAACTGAAGCATCGGTTCGCTCACAGATTTACCTCGCTTTCGTCGGTGCCCAGATACGCGGCAATCACTTTTTCATTGTGCTGGATCTCAGCCGGTTTACCTCTGGCAATCACATCGCCATGATCGAGCACAATGATGTCATCTGAAATGCCCATCACCATCCCCATATCATGCTCGATCAGCAAAACCGTGATGTCATGGTGGTCGCGCAGGAACCGGATGATCTCACTCAGCTTGTGCGTCTCCACCGGGTTCAGGCCGGCAGCAGGTTCATCGAGACAAATCATCTCCGGGCCGGTACACATGGCGCGGGCGATTTCGAGGCGTCGTTGCTGACCATAGGACATTTCCCCGGCCAGACGGTTCGCGCAATCCACCAGATCCACCACCTCCAGCCAGTAAAACGCCCGGTCCAGCGCATCGTTTTCTGCCCGACGATACGCAGGGGTGTTCAGCACCCCCGCCAGCAGATTGCGGTTGACGCGCATGTGCTGTGCCACCAGCAGGTTTTCCACAACGGACATCTCGCGGAACAGGCGGATGTTCTGAAACGTGCGCGCAAGACCCGCGCGGTTCACCAGATGCGTGCCGCCAAACATTTTATAGAACAGGCGTTGACCAAGCTGCGCCGGGTTGAGCCAGTCGCCCGGCTGGAATTTCTGGCCGAGCACCTGAATGACATTGGTGGTTTTATTTCGTGCATTGAACAGAATGTTGCCGCCGGAGGCCCTGTAGAAACCGGTCAGGCAGTTAAAGACGGTCGTTTTTCCTGCGCCGTTAGGCCCAATGAGTGCGGTAATGGAGCCGCGCAGCACCTCAAGATTGACGTCGTTTAAGGCCTTGATCCCGCCGAAGTGCATCATCAGATGTTCTACACGTAAAATCGTTGCGTTCATGGCGCCACTCCTTTACGCACGGTAAATCCGCTGCGGTTGATGCGGATCAGACCGCGAGGACGCCAGATCATCATCACCACCATCAGCATGCCAAACAGCAGCACCCGGTATTCCGCAAAGCTGCGCAGCAGTTCCGGCGTGACGGTCAGCACAAAGGCGGCCAGTACGACGCCGACGGTGGAGCCCATCCCGCCCAGGACCACAATGGCGAGGATCAGGGCCGATTCAAAAAAGGTGAAAGAGGTCGGGTTAACAAACCCCTGGTAGGTGGCAAAAAACACTCCGGCGATACCTGCCGTCGATGCGCCCAGGGTGAAGGCCGAGAGTTTGACCAGAACGTGATTCAGCCCCATGGAACGGCAGGCAATCTCATCCTCACGGAGCGCTTCCCACGCCCGTCCAATGGGCATTCGGGTCAGCCGGTGTTTAATGTACAGCACCAGCATGACTACCAGGAACAGCACCGCATAGATGAAGATAAACTTCAAGTTGGGGTTATAGGTCAGGCCGAAGAACTCGTGGAAGGGGACGCCGCCTTCTTTGGCGCGTCGGCCAAACTCAAGGCCAAAAAAGGTCGGGGCAGGGGCTGAAACGCCGTTAGGCCCGCCGGTGAAGGTGAGCCAGTTGTTCAGCACCAGGCGGATGATCTCGCCAAACCCGAGCGTGACGATGGCGAGATAATCCCCGTGCATGCGCAACACCGGAAAGCCAAGCAGGGCGCCTGCGCCCGCGGCCATTAGCGCCGCCAGCGGCAGCATGCTCCAGAACCCAAGCCCCAGATACTGATACCCGAGCGCCAGCCCGTAAGCGCCGATGGCATAGAAGGCGACATAACCCAGATCCAGCAGCCCTGCCAGGCCAACAACAATGTTCAGCCCAAGACCGAGCAGGACGTAGATCAGTCCGAGAATGGCAACCGTCAGAAGGTATTTCGTTGCTACAAACGGGAAGCAGATCGCCAGCGTGACAATCAGCGGAATGATCCAGCGCATGCGGCTTTTATACGCCGGCGGCCGGACATACACGCCCGCATTGTCGGATTCAAACCGCGTCTGTAAACGTCTTCCGGCCGCCGTAGCTGAAAAGGCGCTCAGCAAAAAACGTCCCACCATCACCGTGCCAACAATCCATGCCAGCCGCTGGCCGTCAAAGGTAAAGCTGTAACCATCCAGTATCACACCCGCAATCGGGCCGAAAATAATCAGGGCGATCATTCCGGAAAAAATTGCGTCCAGAATGCAGCGCTTCAGGGAAAAACCGTCAGAGGTCATCGCGTTGTTCCTTACACTTTAGCCACGACAGGGCGGCCCAGCAGCCCCTGAGGACGGAAGATCAGAATTAAGACCAGCAATCCAAACGAGAACACGTCTTTATAATCCGAGTTCACCATCCCGGAGAATTGCGCTTCTGCAACGCCCAGAATCAGCCCGCCAAGCATCGCACCGGGCAAAGAGCCGATGCCGCCCAGCACCGCCGCCGTAAAGGCCTTGATGCCGATAACAAACCCGACGTAAAAATCAAAGGTGCCGTAATTCATGGTGATCAGCACGCCCGCCAGCCCGGCCATGGCTGCGCCGATAACAAACACCAGCGAAATTATTCTGTCGGTGTTGATACCCAGGATGGAGGCCATCTTACGATCCTGCTGTACCGCACGGCACATGCGTCCTAAGCGGGTACGGTTGATAATCCAGGTCAGCACCAGCATGCCCGCGAACGAGGCGATGAGGATAAAGACTTTGGTATAGGTTATCTGGACAAACCCTTCGCCAAGGTGAAAACGCAGCACGCCATCAAGCATGGTGGGCACGCCCTGCTGGCGCGGGCCCTGGCTGAGCTGGACGTAGTTTTGCAGTATCAACGACATCCCGATGGCCGAAATCAGCGGCGCCAGACGCGTCGAGTTGCGTAGCGGCTTATAGGCGATGCGCTCAATCGTCCAGCCATAAACGCCAGTGACCACGATGGTGAAAACCAGCGTCCCCAGGATCAGCAGCGGAAAGGAGTGGAGTCCAAAAAACGCCAGCAGGGCCAGGCCAATGGCCGAGAGATAGGCGGAGATCATATACACTTCGCCGTGGGCGAAATTGATCATACCGATGATGCCGTACACCATGGTGTAGCCGATGGCGATAAGACCGTAGACCGACCCCAGCGTTAAGCCATTAATTAATTGTTGCAGAAAGAATGTACTCATGGTCGCGCACCTGAATAAGGGTTACGCCGACAGTCAGACCTGCCGGCGCTGAGCAGATTCCGTCCCGTTATGGCACTTCTTTATATTTGCCTTTGTCATCCCACTGGTAGACCACGTAGTCAGAGACTTTGAGGTCACCTTTGCTGTCCCAGGCTTTTTTACCCATCACCGTGTCGACAGGGTTGGTCTTCAGCCACTCGCTGGCTTTTGCGGAATCCGTCCCTTTCGTGGCCTTGAATGCCGCCGCGATAGCCTGCACAGACGCGTAGGCGTAGAGGGTGTACCCTTCAGGTTCAAATTTACCGGTGCGGAATTTCTCGATGACGGCTTTTCCGTCCGGGATCAGGCGCGGATCTTTACCGAAGGTCATGTAAATACCGTTGGTGTACTGTGCCCCACCGGCGGCGGTGACCATCTCTTCATTGACGATACAGTCTCCCGAGAAGAACTTCGCCTGCACGCCCTGTTCACGCATCTGGCGAACCAGCGGGCCCGCTTCCGGGTGACAGCCCCCGAAGAACACCACGTCCGGTTTTTGTGCGCCGATTTTGGTCACCAGCGCGTTAAAGTCTTTCTCCCCGCGGGACAACCCTTCGTACATCACCTCCTTAACGCCGCGTTTCGCAAGCGCCGCTTTAGTGGCATCCGCCAGCCCCTGACCGTAGGTGTCTTTATCGTGGATGATGACCACCCGTTTGGCTTTCAGCTTATCAAGAATAAAATCGCTGGCGACCTGGCCCTGCTGGTCGTCACGTCCGCACATGCGAAATATGTCGCTCATGCCACGTTCGGTAATCAGTGGGTTCGTTGAGCCGGGAGTGATGGAGAGGATCCCGGCATCGCTATAGACCTCGGAGGCGGGCATGGTCGACGAAGAGCAGAAGTGGCCGACGACCGCTTTCACCTTATCCTGATCGACTAAGCGGTTGGCAACGGCGACGGCCTGTTTGGGCTCGCAGGCGTCGTCGCCCTGAACCAGTTTGATTTTCTCAACGTTGATCCCGCCGGCGGCGTTAATGTCTTCCGCCGCCTGCGTAGCGCCATGCCAGTATTGATCGCCGTAGGTTGCGTTCGGGCCTGTGAACGGCCCGGCCACGCCGATGACGATATCGGCCTGCGCGGAAAAGGCCGTCACCAGACAACCGGCCAGCACCAGGGAGAGGGGAGTTTTGGTAAATTTCAGCGACATTATTATGTTCCTTAGCAAAGAGGTTTTTGCACCAGGTATAAACCCGAACGCCTGATGGCATCGTAAATCCAAAAACAAGAGCGAGAACAAAATGCACTTTAGAAGCAATCTCATGCTTAATACGGCGAGGATCCCACGCACCGCGAAGCGCGCAGAACATTAAGCAAAAAGGTTGCCAGAATGGTTAATCCCTTGACCGGGTCACAACACGTTGAGTATAGAGCGCCGTTTTATGCGCCTTTGCGGGATGATATGAATTTACAGCGGAGATCACATCTCCTTAACAACAAAGCCCATAAGTTGTGCAACGGTCACGATTTGCACGTTTTTGCAGCAATAAAGACCTAAACTTCAGATAGGCACGCGCGGCGATATATGTCAGGATCGTTTTTTTTATCAGGAGTATCAGCAATGGCTGAAGGCCCATTAAATGAAAGCGAGATGGCGTGGCTGGAAGAGACATTAATCTCTTACGGTCACGACGATGCATCCGTGATTGACGTGTCCGAACTGGACGGCATGCTTACCGCAGTACTTTCCGGTCCCGTTGTGGTGGAGCCCGACACCTGGCTGGTGGCGGTCTGGGGTGGTGAGAAATATATTCCTCGCTGGAAAAACGATCGTGAGATGAACCGTTTTATCGATCTCTGCTTTAAGCACATGAACGATATTGCCGAGCGTTTGAGCGAATACCCGGATCAGTTTGAACCGCTGTTTGGCTATAACGACGTTGACGGTCAGAGCTATACCGTGGTGGAAGAGTGGTGCTATGGCTACATGCGCGGCGTGGCGCTGACGGACTGGTCATCCCTGCCGGAAGCGCTGGAAGCGGACCTGGCGGTGATTGCCCTGCACGGGACGGAAGAGAACAGCGAGAAGCTGGATGCGCTGACCGAAGAGGAGTATATGGCCAGCATCGAGAGCATTCAGCCTGCGGCGCTGCGCTTGTATAACTACTGGGTGGCTAACCCGCAGCAGCCGGAAGCGAAAAAGCCGATCGTGAACGGGTCGAAGGTGGGGCGTAACGACCCGTGCCCGTGCGGGAGTGGGAAGAAGTTTAAAAGCTGCTGCCTTCACTGAAAAAAGGGGCTATTCATAGCCCCTTTTTTTACCCCACTTCCGGCAGCATCCCCGCTGCAATCAAAATCTGCACCAGAATAATCGCCACGCCGCACCCAAACACCACGCACAGCATTGGCGTACCGCCCGCCACGCGATACCCCTGCTGCGGATGTTGCTGGCGGCTCTTCCACGCCAGCAGGGAAGGCAGCAGCAGGGCCAGTACCGATAACGCCACGCCGGCATACCCCAGCGCCATCACAAACCCGCGCGGGTAAAAGAGCGCGAAGGCCAGCGGCGGCAGGAAGGTCATCGCCCCCGTCTGTAAGCGTCCCGCAACGGTATTGCGCCGCTGGAACAGATCCGCCATATAGTCAAACAGGCCAAGCGCCACGCCGAGGAAGGAGGTTGCCAGCGCCAGGTCTGCAAACAGATGTACCGCCAGCTCCACGTGTGAAGAGGCCACCACGTTACGCAGGGCAACCAGGAATCCATTCAGACCAGAATGCTCTGCCATCAGGCCGATAAAAGTATTGGAATCAATACTGCCCAGCGTTACCAGCTGCCAGAACAGGTAAGCAATCAACGGAATGGCGCTGCCGATAACAAAGACGCGGCGTAGCTTGCGAATATCACCGTTCATATAGCTCACGATGCTCGGTACGCTGCCGTGAAAACCGAAGGAGGTGAAAATAACCGGGATGGCCGAAAGCGCCAGACCTTTCTCCAGCGGGAGGGAGAGCAGGTTAATCTTGTGAACATGCGGTGCCAGCAGCACCAGCATCACAACAAGGAAAAGAATTTTGGCGCTGAACAAAAAACGGTTAAACAGATCGACCAGCGATGTGCCCGCGCAAACCACGCCGCCACCGATCAGCGTAAAGACAATGGCGCCTGTTTCCGGTGAAAGCGACGTACCGAAGCCGTCATTGATACTTGACGCAATCAGCTCCCCGGCGCCGCTGATGTAAGCGGCAGTCAGGGCGTACATCAGGAACATCATGCTGAAACCGGTGATCCACTGCCCGTAGCGTCCAAGATAGCGTGCAGCCAGGGAGCCTAAGCCAGTATCGGCAGGGACATGCTGATAAACCTCCAGCAATAATAGCGCGGTGTAACACATCAGGGCCCACAGACCGCCCAGCAGCACTACGGTAACCCCAAACCCGACGCCAGCGGCAGCCAACGGCATGGCCAACATTCCTGCGCCAATTGTCGTTCCGGCGACGATAAAAATACTTCCCAGAGTTCTGTTCTTCACGCTTTCCTCTACAACGCTTCCATACCGCGACTCATTCTGCGGCGCAGAGTAAGGGAAAAGCCCGGTCTCGTCAAATCACCGTTACATAGGGTGTAAAAATTAATTTACAAAAAGAAAAGGGTAACCTGAGCCAGCGCAAAGCGTGCCGTGGAGGGAGCGTTTAGTCTGCTTTTTATTTACGAGAGGTAACCATGTCAATTCACGGACACGACGTGCTGAATATGATGATTGAGTCAGGTGAGCGGTATACGGAGGAGAGTCTGGTTGAGGCGATACATGCCCGCTTTGGCGAAGCGGCGCGTTTCCATACCTGTTCAGCTTCAGAGATGACGGCCGCGGAGCTGGTGGCGTTTCTGGCGGCGCGCGGAAAATTCATTCCGGCAGCAGACGGATTTTCCACTCACGAAAGTAAAATTTGTCGTCATTAAATAAAGCGGTGCTGAAAACTCAGCACCGCTTTTCTGTTAATTCTGCGTGTCGAGCGTCGACAGCTCTTTATCAATGAAGTACAGACCTTCCCCGGATTTACCTGCCAGAGATAATTTATCCAGCACGGATTTAAACAGCTTCTCTTCTTCGTGCTGTTCAGCCACATACCACTGAAGAAAATTAAAGGTTGGATAATCCTGGCTGGTCATGGCGGCATGAGCCAGTTCATTAATTTTCTGGGTGATCAGCTGTTCGTGCTCATAGGTGGCGCGGAACAGTTCATCAAGAGAGCCGTATTCGGCAAAAGGGGATGCCACGTTATCAATACGCGGCAGGCTGCCGGTGTCCGTCAGGTAATCAAACAGACGCTGCATGTGCGTCATCTCTTCCTGGGCATGACGACGCAGGAAGGCGGCCGCTCCTTCAAAGCTGTGATAGCTGCACCAGGCGCTCATCTGCTGATAAAGCAGGGAAGAAAAAAGCTCAAGATTCATTTGCGCATTGAGCTTGTCGATCATTTCAGTTTTTAACATGGTGCAGCTCCGGTTTATTAATTCTGGTTCACGATGAGCGACACTATAATTTGTTATTTAATTATTTGCAAAAAGTAAAATAAATATTTCTTTATTAAAAATACGAATGGGAATAAAACGCATTGCCGATATTTATATTTATTAATGAGAATTGTTTTAGTTCTTATTAAATAAACTGCCAGCGTGACTGGCAGTAGCGGTTAATACCACGGATTCTGGCTGGAAGAGGTAACAGCATATCCCTGACATTTATACTGAATGGTCACACTTTCGTTCAGACAGAGTGAACCGCTGATCAGGGTGCAGGTTTTAATTGGCTGCCCGTAGGCTGACGCGGTGGCGTAGCCCATATGTTGACAGGCTTTGGTTGCCGTACCGTTATTAACATACTCATCAGACCAGGCGTTTTGCAGCATGGCCTGGCCATAGTCGAGGCGCACAATTCCGTTTGGGGCATCCGTACTGCTGATTTCTGCCTGACGGTTGATACTGCACCCAGCGAGCAACAGGATCGTTCCGGCTATGATTATACGTTTCATGGTTCACTCTGCGTGACGGGAAATACGCCATTGTAACCAACGCGATGTGACGCAATGGCCGGAATAGCCGGAGGATCTGCCCTCTCACTGTGCAACGAGCCGGGCCACCGCGCGAAATTGTGAGCGCATCTTTGTTTTTTAAAACAAGTTTTCACTTAATTTGAAAGTGTGTTTGTTTGATAGTAAGGTTAAGTGGAAAAAGTATCCACAGCGGGATCGCCCGCCATGCATTCAGGAGAGACAAGATGAAAATTGCACTGATGATGGAAAACAGCCAGGCCGCTAAAAATCCCATCATCTTAATGAGCTGAAAGCCGTTGCTGATGAGAAAGGTTTCCCGGTCTATAACGTCGGTATGAGTGATGAGAACGATCATCATCTCACCTATATTCACCTGGGCATCATGGCGAGCATTCTGCTTAACGCTAAAGCTGTCGATTTTGTTGTCACCGGCTGCGGTACCGGGCAGGGCGCGTTGATGTCCCTGAACATCCATCCGGGTGTGATTTGCGGTTACTGCATCGATCCTGCGGATGCCTTCCTGTTTGCGCAAATCAACAACGGTAACGCGCTTTCTCTGCCTTTTGCAAAGGGCTTCGGCTGGGGGGCAGAACTGAACGTACGCTTTATCTTTGAGAAAGCGTTTACCGGACGCAATGGCGAAGGTTATCCACCAGAGCGTAAAGAGCCGCAGGTGCGTAACGCCGGGATCCTGAACCAGGTGAAAGCGGCGGTGGTGAAAGAAAACTATCTGGATACCCTGCGAGCAATCGATCCTGAGCTGGTTAAAACCGCCGTCTCAGGCCAGCGCTTCCAGCAGTGCTTCTTCGAGAACTGCCAGGACAAAGAGATCGAAGCCTTCGTGCGCGGTATTGTTGGCTGATTCCGTTTTGCCGGGCGGTGCGTTGCCTGCCCGGCAGATAGCGTTACTTTTTCGATGAGACCGCGCTGCCTGCATCTTTGGTCAGACGCAGCGTGTCAACCATTCCCACCAGGCAGATTAGTGCGATCGCCACAAATGCCAGCCGGAAGCTCATTCCCGGCATGCCGGCAATCCCCATCGCCTCACTGACTTTTTCCCCGATACGAATACCAATCGCCCCGAGCGTGATCCCAAGCCCCACGGCAAGCTGCGTTGCGGTTGAAAACAGAGTATTGGCATAGCTCATCTGCACCGATGGCACATCCGCAAAAGCCAGCGTACTGATGGCTGTAAACTGAATCGAACGGAAAACGCCGCCCAGATAGAGGATCAGCATGACGAGCCACGCGGGCGTCTGCGGCGTCAGAAACGCGCAGGCCAGCAACGCCAGGACATTCAACGCACCGTTAATCAGCAACAGCCGCTTAAACCCCAGGCTGCGGATAAGCGGCGTCGTCGCCGGTTTAATGGTGAGATTGCCAACGAAAACCGCCAGCACCAGCAGGCCCGAATGGAACGCGTCCATGCCAAAGCCGACCTGGAACATCAGCGGTAACAGGAACGGAACCGCGCTGATGGAGGCGCGAAACAGCGATCCGCCATACAGGGTGACGCGAAACGTCGGCACCTGCATCGCATCGAGTCTGATCATCGGCCAGGTTGTCCGCTTAAAGTGACGCAGTGCCAGACTTAACGCGACGATACCGACGATAAACAGCGTGGCGGTTAATCCTGTTCGCAGAGGCTCTGCGCCCATCAACTCCATCGCATAAACCAGGCTCACCATGGCAAGGGTGGTGACAACAAAACCCGGTAAATCAAACGGTCGGCGCGTATCTTCATGCAGGTCTGGAATGATGCGCAGTGCCAGCAAAATGGCGATTATCCCCAGCGGCACGTTAATAAAGAAGATCCAGCGCCAGTCGGCATAGCTGGTAATGAACCCACCCAGCGGCGGGCCGATGATCGGCGCGACCAGCGCAGGCCACGTCAGGGTGGCGATTGCCGTGATGAGCTGATGTTTTGGCGTGGTGCGTAGCACGGCCAGGCGACCCACGGGCACCATCAGCGCGCCACCCATGCCCTGAAGGACGCGCATCGCGACGAACTGATCGAGCGTGGTGGACAGGCCGCACAATACCGAGGCCAGCGTGAAGATCGCCAGCGCGAGGGCAAACACTTTTCGCGCGCCGAAGCGGTCGGCGATCCAGCCGCTGGCGGGGATCAGCACGGCCAGGGTGATCAGGTAGGCGCTGATGCCGATATTCAGATCCACGGCCTGTACACCGAAGCTTTTTGCCATGTCCGGCAGCGCGGTGGCAATCACCGTCCCGTCCAGAAATTCCATAAAGAAAGCACCGGCTACCAGCAGCGCCGCAGGCGATAATCCACGGCTCTCTTTGCCGGATACGTTTTCACTCATTCTCTTCCTGCCAGCTCAAAAAATTTTATAAACATTTACTGGAATTTATAAGACTGTAACGTGCAGATTTATCATGGCTTTTTTTAACAAACCAGCAGCACTGAGGGTTTAATAACCGTGATGTAGATCACAAAATGGTTGATTTTTGTGATGGTGGTCATATTATAAGCGTATTGACAATAACACCTGCATAACACGTTACTGGAGCAACATAATGAAACTGCGCAAAATCCTGAAAAGCATGTGGGCAAACTACTGCACAACGTTTAAAGACGTCCCACCGGGTGCGATGTTCTGATAAAAAAACCTGCTTCGGCAGGTTTTTTTATGTCTGCGGACGACGAGAGGGAGATGGAAGGGCGTCTGTTTTGCTACTATGGCGGCCTTTGAATAAGGAGAACCCCATGTCACAAAACCTGAGCGCCGATCAGGAACTGGTATCTGACGTCGTCGCCTGCCAGCTGGTTATCAAACAAATCCTTGATGTGATTGACGTTATCGCGCCGGTTGAGGTACGCGAAAAGATGTCGACCCAACTGAAAAACATCGATTTCACCAACCATCCTGCTGCGGCGGACCCGGTTACGCTCCGCGCGATCCAGAAAGCGATTGCGCTGATTGAACTCCGCTTCACACCGCAGGGTGAGTCACACTAAAATAAACCGATGTTTTAAAATTAGAAACCCTTTTCTGCTTTTACGTCGAAGGGCGACAAAGCCTGTCGCCCGCAGAAGGATCAGAAGAACGTCTGCACCAGCAGATAGCTCACCACGCAGGCACAGCTGACGCCAATCAGCCCCGGCAGAATAAAGCTGTGGTTGATGATGAATTTACCGATGCGGGTGGTACCGGAGCGATCGAATCCGATACAGGCCAGATCGCTCGGATAGGTCGGCAGCACAAAGTAGCCGTAGGATGCCGGGAAGAAGGCCACCAGCATTTTCGGCTCGATGCCCAGCATCAACCCCATCGGGGCGACCGCGGTCAAGGCCGCAGCCTGGCTGTTGACCAGTTTTGATACCAGGAACAGCACGATGGCATACGTCCAGGGATGACTCTTCACCACCCCCTCCAGCGCCATTTTTAGCTCGTCGAGATGCGCCTGAAAAAAGGTATCGCTCATCCACGCCACGCCAAACACCGAGAAAATCGCGACCATCCCCGCCTTAAATACCGCCCCGTTTGAAATGGCCGACGCATTTACCTTGCAGGTCATCAGCATGATGGCCCCGGCGATCAGCATCATCATTTGAATGACAAGGTTCATCGACAGGGCTGTCATTTTGCCTTTGATCTCAAACGCCGGACGCAGCTCGGGCAGCGCACCCAGCAGGACCACAACGGCAATCCCGGCGAAGAAGATCCACGTTGACCAGTAGGCCTGTTTCGGGAAACGCTGATCCATCAACGTCTCCGTTCCTCCATAGATAAACTCCCGCTGTTTCGGATCTTTCAGCTTTTCCTGAAATTCAGTATCGTCTGCGAGGTTTTTCCCCCGGCGCAGGCTCCACAGTGCCGCAATGGCAACGCCAGACAGTGAGGCCGGTACGGAAACGGCGAGGATTTCGAGGATCCCCCACGCGTGACCGATGCCGTGCTGCGCACCCAGAATCGAGACCAGCGAAACGACGGCCACGGAAACGGGGGAGGCGGTGATCGCCATCTGAGAGGCCACCGAGGCCACCGCCATCGGCCGTTCCGGGCGAATGCCTTTTTTCAGGGCGATATCCGCGATAATGGGAAACATGGTGTAGACGACGTGACCGGTCCCGCAGAGGAAGGTCAACATCCAGGTGGTAAACGGTGCGAGAAGGGTGATGTGCTGGGGATGTTTACGCAGCAGGCGCTCTGCGAATTGCATCATTACATTCAGGCCACCGGCCGTCTGTAGCGTGGCCGCACAGCCGATGACGGCGAGGATTGTGAGCATCACGTCAACCGGTGGTTTACCGGGTTGCAGACCAAAGACAAAACTTAAAATAAACAGGCCGATACCGCTTATCAGCCCCAGGCCCATCCCGCCGAAGCGGGTGCCTATCAGCAGGCAGAGGATAATGACAATAAACTCAATGGTGATCATGATGCTCCCTCGTCAATGAATGTAATTAAACAAATCATTACACGATGTGTGGTTATTCATTGGGAGCAAGATCTGATTTGTTAAATGTCAGCAAAAGCAGGGAGTTGGTATCCACCCCCTGACGGGAGCGGGTGAAGGGACTTAGTGGTGTTGCACGGTAGCTATGTCGAGAAGATGGCGGTCCGTCTGCTCCAGACAAATCCCCGCACGTTTCGCGTTGCGGATTTCATCTGCGAGCGTCTTCAGCAGCATGCCATCCTGCTGCTGCTCTCTGTCTATATCGCGTAAAAACGTGAGGGTAATGATGTCCCGTTGCGCTTTGGCTTCATCAGCCAGTTTGCTCAGCTTCGCACAGCGTTGCTCGTACTCTTCGAGCGTTTTCTGGAACAGTTCTTCCAGAGAAGTGTAATTATCTTCAATCGTTTCAAGCTCTTTGACGGTAGGGTTTGCCCCGACAGCTTTCAAAAAGTTAAAGACACGCATCATGTGCGTGACGTTACTTTGCGCCTGAGTACGAAAGAAGGTGGCAGTGCCGTTGAGGCTTTTTCTGGAACACCACGCGCTCAAATGCAGATGCAGATTTGAAGCATAAAACTCCAGGTTCATCTGGGCATTCAGTTTTTGCATCATCGTTTGGGTAGTCATTCTCATATCCTTATTGACTGTGGGACTTGATGTCCGCTACTTAACCTGACCCGGCAGGTATTGACGATTGAATGGCAGAAATAGATTTCTGCAAGGTAAAAACTCGAAAATTCACTTCCTGTGTTCGATTTAAATAAGCATACGCTTCTCTTCGACTTAAGAAAACTCTTAATTAGGCTGTGTTTACCATAGATTACAAATTTAAATATAGCCCAGAATAGAAAGAAGGTTACGAGATTGATAATTATATAACATGTTGATTTAAAAGGGTGTGAAATCAATTTTGCTCATTTTTATCGTTTCAGGAAACGTTCTTTGGCGGGAAATTCTGTAAAAGTGATAAATCAGAAATAATATTTGCAAATATATCCTGTCGTAGCAAATTTGAGCTAAATCAATTTTCACTCAATATACGGTTCTGTGATCGCGGCGCAAGATTGTGATCTGATAACGCGAGAAAATGAAACGATGTTTTACATTGTTTCATTATTTGAGGTTTATGATGGCTAACGTTGCGGTGCTGCTGGCACCTGGTTTTGAAGAAGCAGAAGCAATTATCACTATTGATATTCTGCGGCGTTTACAGATTGAGGTGGAGACGCTGGCCTGCGCGGAGTCCCGTGCGGTAGTGAGTTACCATAATATCCCCATGGTGGCTGACAGTACGTTAACGGAGCGCATTAATAGGCTGTATGACGCGGTCGTGTTGCCCGGTGGGCCGCAGGGGAGCGTCAATCTTGCTGCTAACCAGGAGGTGATCCGCTTTGTTTCCGCGCATGACGAGCACGGCAAACTTATCTGCCCGATCTGCTCTGCGGCCGCGCGGGTGCTGGGCGGTAACGGGCTACTGAAGGGGCGCCGCTACGTCTGTTCCGGCGATCTGTGGCAGAGCGTTGATGATGGAGTATATGTAGATGCGCCGGTCGTGGAGGATAATAACCTCATCAGCGGCAAGGGGCTGGGGCACGCTTTTGACTTTGCGCTGACGCTCTCTGCTCGTTTGTTGGGTGTCGACGCCCCCGTGCGCGATCATGCTGAACACATCTATTACCGCTGGTAAATTTTCTGCCGGACGCTAAGGCGTCCGGCTTACAGGGATTTCTTAGCTGATCTTATGGATAATCCTGCTTAACTCCTTTCCATTTGTAGGACAATTACGTCCTTTTTTATGTCATTTTTCGCTGAATTTATGTACGCAATTACTGTAATTCTGCGGTGTGATGTCGCTCTCTTATGGATGATTAATTTCCCGCTAAAACTATCTCCAGCAATAACGCTTATAACAAGGTAAGCGCTAATGCCTTGTTTTAAGTCTGATTAAATAAGTTGTTCGCCATTATTCCCTACAGATAAGAATGCTTAAGCTGGAGTTTACCATGCACAAATTTACTAAAGCGCTGGCGGCCATCGGCCTGGCTGCCGTTATGTCACAATCCGCTATCGCTGAAAATTTAAAGCTCGGTTTTCTGGTTAAACAGCCTGAAGAACCGTGGTTCCAGACCGAATGGAAATTTGCTGATAAAGCCGGAAAAGATTTGGGATTTGAGGTAATTAAAATCGCCGTACCTGACGGTGAGAAAACGTTGAACGCCATTGATAGCCTGGCGGCCAGCGGTGCGAAAGGTTTCGTTATCTGTACGCCGGATCCAAAACTGGGGTCAGCGATTGCCGCGAAAGCGCGCGGTTACGACATGAAAGTGATTGCGGTGGACGATCAGTTCGTGAATGCCAAAGGCAAACCGATGGATACCGTTCCGCTGGTAATGATGGCGGCCACTAAAATCGGTGAGCGTCAGGGCCAGGAGCTCTATAAAGAGATGCAAAAACGCGGCTGGGATGTCAAAGAGACTGCCGTGATGGCGATTACCGCAGACGAGCTGGACACCGCCCGTCGTCGTACCACCGGGTCCATGGACGCCCTGAAAGCGGCTGGCTTCCCGGAAAAACAGATCTACAAAGTCCCGACCAAATCCAACGATATTCCGGGCGCCTTTGATGCGGCAAACTCCATGCTCGTCCAGCATCCGGAAGTGAAGCACTGGCTGGTGGTGGGGATGAACGACAACACCGTACTGGGCGGCGTGCGTGCAACGGAAGGCCAGGGCTTTAAAGCACCGGACGTGATCGGGATCGGCATTAACGGCGTTGACGCCGTGAGCGAACTGTCTAAAGCGCAGGCGACCGGCTTCTATGGCTCACTGCTGCCAAGCCCGGATGTCCACGGCTATAAATCCAGCGAAATGCTCTACAACTGGGTGACCAAAGGGGCTGAACCGCCGAAATTCACTGAAGTGACCGATGTGGTGCTGATCACCCGCGATAACTTCAAAGAGGAGCTGGCGAAAAAAGGACTGGGCGGTAAGTAATACGCTGTGATTGCGCCCCTCCCTCACCGTGAGGGGCCAGACGTACACACTACAGGAATCACGGAGTCGTTATGCAACAGTCTGATCCGTATCTCTCTTTCCGCGGCATCGGTAAAACGTTCCCCGGTGTAAACGCGCTGACCGATATCAGCTTCGACTGCTATGCCGGCCAGGTTCACGCCCTGATGGGGGAGAATGGCGCGGGAAAATCCACGCTGCTAAAAATTCTCAGCGGCAACTACACGCCCACCACCGGCACGCTGGCTATTCGCGGCGAAGAGGTGGCCTTTGCCGACACCACGGCAGCGTTAAATGCGGGCGTCGCCATCATCTATCAGGAGCTGCATCTCATTCCTGAAATGACCGTGGCGGAGAACATCTATCTGGGCCAGCTTCCGCATAAAAGCGGCGTGGTCAACCGCTCGCTGCTCAATTATGAAGCGGGCTTGCAGCTCAAGCACCTTGGGCTGGATGTCGATCCGCAAACGCCCCTTAAGTATCTCTCCATCGGCCAGTGGCAGATGGTGGAAATTGCCAAAGCGCTGGCGCGTAACGCCAAAATTATCGCCTTCGATGAGCCAACCAGCTCGCTCTCGGCGCGTGAAATAGAAAATCTCTTTCGCGTGATCCGCGAGCTGCGCAAAGAGGGCCGCATCATTCTGTACGTTTCTCACCGTATGGAAGAGATTTTTGCCTTAAGCGATGCCATCACCGTGTTTAAAGATGGACGCTACGTGCGCACCTTCACCGATATGCAGCAGGTTAATCACGATCAGCTGGTGCAGGCGATGGTCGGACGCGATCTGGGGGACATTTACCACTGGAAACCGCGCGAGTATGGCCCGGAGCGTCTGCGTCTGGATAACGTCAAAGCCCCAGGCGTGCGCACGCCCATTTCACTCTCGGTGCGCAGCGGCGAAATCGTCGGGCTGTTTGGCCTTGTGGGGGCAGGGCGCAGCGAGCTGATGAAAGGGCTGTTTGGCGGGACGCGCATAACCCAGGGCCAGGTTTTCGTCGACGGGAAAAAGGTCGATATTCAGAAGCCTGCGCAGGCGATTAACGCGGGGATTATGCTCTGCCCGGAGGATCGAAAGGCAGAGGGCATTATTCCGGTGCACTCGGTGCGCGACAACATCAACATCTCTGCCCGGCGCAAGTTTATCCGCGCGGGATGTCTGATTAACGACGGCTGGGAGGCGAGCAACGCGGATCACCATATCCGTTCGCTGAACATTAAAACCCCCGGCGCTGAACAGCTGATCATGAACCTGTCCGGCGGTAACCAGCAAAAAGCCATTCTGGGGCGCTGGCTATCGGAAGATATGAAGGTCATTTTGCTGGATGAACCAACGCGCGGTATTGACGTGGGGGCGAAACACGAAATCTATAACGTCATCTATGAACTGGCAAAACGTGGTGTGGCGGTCCTGTTCGCCTCCAGCGATCTGCCCGAGGTGCTGGGCGTCGCCGACCGCATTGTAGTGATGCGTGAAGGCGAAATTGCCGGTGAATTGCTGCATGAACAGGCGAATGAACAACAGGCGTTGAGTCTCGCCATGCCTAAAGTTAGCCAGGCTGTCGCCTGAGTAAGGAGTCAATGATGTCCTCTGTTACTACATCCGGAGCGCCGAAGTCGGCTTTCAGTTTTGGCCGCATCTGGGACCAGTACGGCATGCTGGTGGTCTTTGCTGCCCTCTTCGTCGCCTGCGCGATTTTTGTGCCGAACTTCGCCACGTTCATCAATATGAAGGGGCTGGGGCTGGCTATCTCCATGTCCGGCATGGTGGCCTGCGGAATGCTGTTCTGCCTGGCCTCCGGTGATTTTGACCTGTCGGTCGCCTCGGTGATTGCCTGTGCAGGCGTCACCACTGCCGTGGTGATCAACATGACCGAAAGCCTGTGGATCGGCGTGCTGGCCGGGCTGCTGCTCGGCGTGTTGAGCGGCCTGGTGAACGGGTTTGTCATTGCGCGCCTGAAGATTAACGCCCTGATTACGACGCTGGCGACCATGCAAATCGTGCGCGGTCTGGCCTATATCATCTCCGACGGCAAAGCGGTCGGGATCGAAGACGAGCGTTTCTTCACTCTGGGCTATGCCAACTGGCTGGGGCTGCCTGCGCCAATCTGGCTGACGGTAGGCTGTTTGATCCTGTTCGGTTTCCTGCTCAACCGCACCACCTTTGGCCGAAATACCCTGGCGATTGGCGGCAATGAAGAGGCGGCGCGTCTGGCGGGTGTCCCGGTCGTACGGACCAAGATCATTATCTTCGTGCTTTCCGGGCTGGTATCGGCGGCGGCGGGGATTATTCTGGCGTCGCGCATGACCAGCGGCCAGCCTATGACCTCCATTGGTTATGAGCTGATCGTTATCTCAGCCTGCGTTTTGGGGGGCGTTTCCCTCAAGGGCGGCATCGGAAAAATCTCATATGTGGTGGCGGGGATCCTGATTCTGGGGACCGTAGAGAACGCCATGAACCTGCTCAATATTTCTCCGTTCTCTCAGTACGTCGTACGCGGCCTGATCCTGCTGGCAGCGGTGATCTTCGACCGTTACAAGCAAAAAGCGAAGCGTACCGTCTGATTTATTTTTAGCCACTAACCTGCTCAACTATTAACCATAGTTGACCCCCTGACCGGCCCGCCAGTTTTGTTGACGGGCCGGTTGCTAAATGGCGAGCACCGTCACACTGTCTATACTTACATGGCTGTTTTGTTCACTGTAAGGAGGATTAGGGTGGCTGACTTGTTAACCGCACCGCCTGTATTGCCCGGAAAATTTGCTTTCTTTTTTGACCTCGACGGGACGCTCGCCGGGATTGAACCGCATCCGGATGACGTTGTTGTACCGGACACGGTGTTAGAGAATTTGCAGCAGCTCTCCCGACAGAACGAGGGGGCACTGGCATTGATTTCAGGGCGCTCAATGGCCGAGCTGGACGTGCTCGCCAGTCCTTATCACTTTCCGCTGGCCGGTGTGCACGGAGCGGAGCGCCGCGATATCCATGATCAACTGCATATAGTTTCACTCCCCGACACGCTGATTCAGACGCTGCATGCGCAACTCTCTTCGGCTCTGGAAATGCTTCCCGGTACGGAACTGGAAGCCAAAGGCATGGCTTTTGCGCTGCACTACCGTCAGGCGCCCCATCATGAGGCGGCGATATTTTCGATAGCAAGAAGCGTGGCCGAAGCCCATCCGGAGCTGGCGTTACAGCCGGGTAAATGTGTGGTCGAGATTAAACCGGCAGGAATTAACAAAGGCGCTGCCATTGCAGCGTTTATGGCGGAAGCGCCGTTCAAAGGGCGTACGCCAGTCTTTTTTGGGGATGACCTGACCGACGAGGCCGGGTTCAGGGTGGTAAACCAGGCCCAGGGCATGTCTGTCAAGGTTGGATCTGGTGAAACCATTGCCGGATGGCGGCTGGAAAATGTCGCCAGCGTCTGGCAGTGGATATCTGACGTCGCTAACCAGCAACAACAACAAATAGCGCAAAACAACGGGAGAAATCATTATGGGTCGCTTAGTCGTCGTCTCTAATCGCATCGCACCGCCGGATGATAAAAAAGCCAGTGCCGGTGGCCTGGCGGTCGGGGTATTAGGTGCCCTCAAAGCCGCGGGGGGTCTCTGGTTTGGCTGGAGCGGGGAAATCAGTAATGAAGAGAAACCGCTAAAAAAGGTGTCACGGGGCAATATCACGTGGGCCTCCTTCGCCCTTAGCGAGAAGGACTATGATGAATATTATTCCGAGTTCTCAAACGCCGTGCTGTGGCCAGCGTTTCACTATCGTCTGGATCTGGTGAAATTCCAGCGTGAATCCTATGAAGGCTACATGCGCGTCAACGCGCTGCTGGCAGATAAACTACTGCCGCTGATCGAAGAAGACGATATCTTATGGATCCACGATTATCATCTGCTGCCCTTCGCCAGGGAGTTGCGGAAACGGGGTGTGAATAACCGAATCGGTTTCTTCCTGCATATACCGTTCCCGACCCCGGAGATCTTTACGGCGCTGCCGCAGCACGAGGAGATCCTGGAGGCGCTGTCAGATTACGACCTGCTCGGTTTCCAGACGGAAAATGACAAGCTGGCCTTCCTCGACAGCGTGTCGGGCAAAACCCGGCTGGTCACTCACGGCGGTAAATCTCATACCGCGTGGGGACGAAATTTCCATACCGAAGTCTACCCGATCGGTATTGAGCCAGACGAAATTGCCGAGCAGGCCTCCGGTCCGCTGCCGCCGAAGCTTGCCCAGCTCAAGGACGAACTCAAGCACGTTAAGAATATCTTTTCGGTTGAACGACTGGATTATTCCAAAGGGTTGCCGGAGCGATTCCTCGCCTATGAAACCCTGCTGGATAAATTCCCGCAGCATCATGGCAAGATCCGCTACACCCAGATAGCGCCGACCTCGCGCGGTGAGGTTCAGGCCTACCAGGATATTCGTCACCAGCTTGAGACCGAAGCAGGGCGCATCAACGGGCGCTATGGCCAGCTCGGCTGGACTCCACTTTTCTATCTGAATCAGCATTTTGAGCGCAAAATCCTGATGAAAGTGTTCCGCTATGCGGACGTCGGGCTGGTCACGCCGCTGCGCGACGGGATGAATCTGGTGGCAAAAGAGTATGTCGCAGCACAAGATCCTGCTGACCCGGGCGTGCTGGTGCTGTCCCAATTTGCCGGTGCGGCAAACGAGTTAACCTCAGCGCTGGTTGTGAACCCTTACGATCGCGATGACGTGGCAAATGCCCTGAATCGCGCGTTAACAATGCCGCTTGCGGAACGCATTTCACGTCATTCGGAAATGATGGAGACCATCGTCAAGAATGATATCAACCGCTGGCAGGCGCGTTTTATTGACGATTTACGCGCGATCCAGCCGCAAAGTCAGGAAGGTGATCTGCAAAAAAAGATCGCGACCTTCCCTAAACTCGCCTGATTTCCTTCGGGGGCATTAATTGCCCCCGAGAGGCACCAGCAGGACATCCACCTGGCTTGACGAAACGATGGATTTTGCCGAGCATGCCGCCCGGGAAAAAAAGCTCTGGTTATGATTTCCGCAAATGACCAAATCAATATTCTGTTTCCGACAAATGTCGAGAATATGTTCACTTAATTCCCCGGTGGCAATCACCGTCTGATGGACAGGATAGTTTGCCCGCTCAACCAGCTCGCGCAGAAATTGCTGCGTTTCTTCCTGAAGAACCTCACGAATATCTTCCAGCATAGGCGCTGCCAGTTGGTTATACATTTCGGGTTCAGCTGCCAAGGTGATCAGACTTATGCGGGCGTTGTTCGGGCGGGCAATGGAAACGGCACGGGCGACGAGTTGATGACTTTCTGGGGAAACCGCAACAGAAACAAGAAGATGGGAGTAACTCATCACACACTCCTTTTATGTCAGAATGACACGTTTCTCAAGCTTTACCGCGAATCTGCCGCTTCTGCAAGAGGTACATGCGACAATAGTGTGAACCTTATCATAATTATTCATTAATTATTCTTATAAGAAGAATAACGAAATGGCGGCGCTAAATGAAAGTAATTAACAACTTAACGTAAATCACACATTTAGCCTTCCGTGCTGTTAAATCGCGTTAACCGATCGTCAACGCAAGCGTGATGCTGACCCCTGGAAGCTCCTGTCTCGAATTGAAAGCTTAACCTGCTGTTTTTACTTAATTAACTCTGGCTGTTCCCTGACGTTCGCGCCCGTTCAGACGCGGCAGGGCAGCGCTTCTCCGACATAGCAATTTTCATATCCGATCCACTCATCCCTCTGCATGAGTATTCGTTCCATAAGAATATAACCAAGCTTCGGTTGCTCAATAAATAGTCAAATTACAAGTCACGCTGATGGATTTATGGGTTACATTCGCGTAAATTATGTGACGAAGATCACATTTTTTTTAAATTCCAGGGGGGGCTGCATTGTATGTGTCAAAACTGACGAGTAGAGTTTGCGTCGAATTAGGAAAAATCTTAGTTATTTGTAAGAAAAGATAAAATGTGTAACCGACATTTTGGCCATGTTAACCGGTCACGCGCTTTACGACGTACAAACCTAAATTCAACTATGCATTTGGCCTTTTCTTTTTATACCGGGTGATTTCCCGGCGACATCACGGGGTGCGGTCTTTCCGCATAAAAATAATAGTTGGTTATTCGGGATGGGAAAAATGCATACATCCGAGTTGCTAAAACATATTTATGACATCAATTTGTCGTATTTATTGCTCGCGCAGCGTTTGATTAGTCAGGACAAACCGTCAGCGATGTTTCGTCTGGGTGTTAACGAAGAGATGGCAACCATGCTGGGTGGATTAACCCTCCCGCAAATGGTCAAGCTGGCTGAAACCAATCAACTTGTCTGCCAGTTCCGTTTTGATAACCCGCAGACCATTACGCGTCTGACTCAGGAATCTCGCGTGGACGATCTGCAACAAATCCACACCGGTATTCTTCTCTCCACCCGTCTGCTCAACGAAATCAGCCAGCCTGATGACGTAGCCCGGAAGAAAAGGGCTTAACAATGAGCGAAAAAAGCATTGTTCAGGAAGCCCGTGATATCCAGCTGGCAATGGAACTCATCACGCTGGGCGCGCGTTTACAAATGCTGGAAAGCGAGACGCAGTTGAGCCGTGGTCGTCTGATCAAGCTGTACAAAGAACTGCGTGGTAGCCCGCCGCCAAAAGGCATGCTGCCGTTTTCCACTGACTGGTTCATGACCTGGGAGCAGAACATTCATGCTTCCATGTTCTGTAACGCCTGGCAGTACCTGCTTAAAACGGGTTTATGCAGCGGCGTTGATGCCGTGATCAAAGCCTACAAACTTTACCTTGAGCAATGCCCGCAGCAGGAAGAGGGACCTCTGCTGGCGCTGACCCGCGCCTGGACGCTGGTGCGTTTTGTTGAAAGCGGCATGCTTGAATTGTCGCGCTGCAACTGCTGTGACGGCAATTTTATTACCCACGCGCATCAGCCTGCGGGCAGCTTCGCCTGTAGTTTGTGCCAGCCTCCATCCCGAGCCGTAAAAAGACGTAAACTTTCCCGGGATGCTGCCGATATTATTCCACAACTGCTGGATGAACAGATCGAACACGCTGTTTAACCCGAACCTGTGGGCAAGATTCCAGCAGCGGTAAGCGATTACCGCTGCTTTTTTTTACCCTGCGTTCAGGTCTCGCGCTCGAAATGAACGTCCTGCCATAGTCACTAGCGGAAGGA
This sequence comes from Enterobacter sp. JJBC, assembly GCF_036936505.1. Taxonomy (NCBI): domain Bacteria; kingdom Pseudomonadati; phylum Pseudomonadota; class Gammaproteobacteria; order Enterobacterales; family Enterobacteriaceae; genus Enterobacter; species Enterobacter sp. JJBC. The sequence continues at coordinate 2,950,316 of NZ_CP136935.1, read as the reverse complement.
TGATGTCGTGCTTATCTTATTAGGTTACCTGGTAGTTCTCGGTACAGTTTTCGGCGGTTACATGATGACCGGCGGGCACCTTGGAGCACTCTATCAACCGGCTGAACTTGTCATCATCGGCGGTGCAGGGGTAGGGGCTTTTATCGTTGGTAACAACGGTAAATCGATCAAGGGCACGCTGAAGGCGATTCCGCTGCTGTTTCGTCGCTCGAAATACACCAAAAGCATGTATATGGATCTGCTGGCGCTGCTCTATCGCCTGATGGCGAAGTCACGTCAGCAGGGGATGTTCTCGCTGGAGCGGGACATCGAAAACCCGAAAGAGAGCGAAATTTTCGCCAGCTACCCGCGTATTCTGGCCGACGCGATGATGCTCGATTTTATCGTCGATTACCTGCGCCTGATCATCAGCGGCAACATGAACACCTTCGAAATTGAAGCCCTGATGGACGAAGAGATTGAAACCCATGAGAGCGAATCCGAAGTGCCGGCCAACAGCCTGGCGCTGGTGGGCGACTCGCTTCCGGCGTTTGGCATCGTGGCGGCGGTAATGGGCGTGGTACATGCCCTGGCCTCGGCGGATCGCCCGGCGGCTGAACTGGGCGCGCTGATTGCCCACGCGATGGTGGGGACGTTCCTCGGTATTTTACTGGCCTACGGCTTTATCTCCCCGCTGGCGAGCGTGCTGCGCCAGAAGAGCGCCGAAACCACCAAAATGATGCAGTGCGTGAAAATTACGCTGCTCTCAAACCTCAATGGTTATGCCCCGCCGATCGCCGTCGAATTTGGTCGTAAGACGCTCTACTCCAGCGAACGTCCGTCGTTTATCGAACTGGAAGAGCACGTGCGCGCGGTGAAAAACCCCAACCAACAGACGACAACTGAGGACGCATGAAAAACCAGTCCCATCCGATCGTCATCGTAAAAAAGCGCAAGCATAAGGCGCACGGGCACGGTTCTCACGGCTCCTGGAAGATCGCGTACGCCGACTTTATGACCGCCATGATGGCGTTCTTCCTGGTGATGTGGCTGATCTCCATCTCCAGCCCGAAAGAGCTTATCCAGATTGCGGAATATTTCAGGACGCCGCTGGCGACGGCGGTCACCGGCGGGCCGCGCATTTCGAACAGCGACAGCCCGATCCCCGGCGGCGGTGACGATTACACCCAGCAGCAGGGCGAAGTGAAAAAACAGCCTAACATCGACGAGCTGAAAAAACGGATGGAGCAGGCGCGCCTGAAAAAACTGCGCGGTGACCTGGATCAGCTGATTGAAGCGGACCCCAAGCTGCGTGCGCTGCGTCCGCATCTGAAAATTGACCTGGTACAGGAAGGGCTGCGTATTCAGATCATCGACAGCCAGAACCGGCCGATGTTTAAAACCGGCAGCGCCGATGTCGAGCCCTACATGCGCGATATTCTGCGTGCGATTGCACCGGTACTGAACGGTATTCCTAACCGCATTAGCCTGTCCGGACACACGGATGATTTCCCGTACGCCACGGGAGAGAAAGGATACAGCAACTGGGAGCTTTCTGCCGATCGCGCCAACGCCTCGCGTCGCGAGCTGGTGGCGGGTGGGCTTGATGATGGCAAGGTCCTGCGCGTGGTCGGCATGGCTGCAACCATGCGCCTTACCGACCGCGGACCGGATGACGCCATCAACCGTCGTATCAGTCTTTTAGTGCTGAACCAGCAGGCGGAGCAGGCCATCCTGCATGAAAACGCCGAAAGTCAGAATGAGTCACTGGACGATTTAAAACAGCCTGGGGCCGTCCCTTCGGCTGCCGTTCCAACATCGCCACCAGCCAATCCGAGGTGATAGCGTGAGCATGGATATTACCGATTTTTACCAGACATTTTTTGATGAAGCCGACGAATTGTTGGCCGATATGGAGCAACATTTGCTGGATCTGGTGCCCGAGGCGCCGGACTCAGAACAGCTCAATGCCATCTTCCGTGCGGCGCATTCCATTAAAGGCGGAGCCGGAACGTTTGGATTTACCATTTTGCAGGAAACCACCCATTTAATGGAAAACCTGCTGGATGAAGCACGACGCGGTGAGATGCAGCTCAATACCGACATTATCAACCTGTTTTTGGAAACGAAAGATATTATGCAGGAACAGCTCGACGCCTATAAAAGTTCGGCAGAGCCTGATGCCGCCAGCTTTGAATACATCTGCAACGCGCTGCGTCAGTTAGCGCTGGAAGCCAAAGGTGAGGCGTCTGCGCCCGCTGTCCCTGCGGCAAAACTGAGCGTTGTTGACGCCGTGGCCGAACCCGCTACGGCGCCTGACGCGCCCGCAGGAAAACTGCGCGTGGTGCTGTCACGTCTGAAGGAGAACGAGGTCAACCTGCTGGAAGAGGAGCTGGGGAACCTGGCGACGCTCAGCAACGTGGTGAAGGGCAAAGACAGCCTGGCCGCGACGCTTGACGGCGGGATCGGTCAGGATGACATCGTGGCAGTGCTCTGCTTCGTCATTGAAGCGGATCAGATTGCGTTTGAAACCGAGGCGGGGGCCGTTGAAGCGCCAGCTCCGGCAGAGAATACCCCTGCGGTAGTTGCCGCTGCCCCGGCACTGAAAGCCGTGCCAAAAGAGACGGCTGCCCCGGCCCGCGGTGAAAAACCGGCGGCGCGTTCCAGCGAGTCCACGAGCATTCGCGTGGCGGTGGAGAAAGTGGATCAGCTAATCAACCTGGTGGGTGAACTGGTGATCACCCAGTCGATGCTGGCCCAGCGTTCCAACGAGCTGGACCCGGTGACTCACGGCGATCTCATCACCAGCATGGGCCAGTTACAACGTAACGCCCGCGATTTGCAGGAATCAGTGATGTCCATCCGCATGATGCCGATGGAATATGTCTTCAGCCGCTTCCCGCGCCTGGTGCGCGACCTGGCCGGCAAGCTCAACAAACAGATCGAACTCACGCTGATGGGCAGCTCCACCGAGCTGGACAAGAGCCTGATCGAACGCATTATCGACCCGTTAACGCACCTGGTGCGTAACAGCCTCGACCACGGCATCGAGCTGCCGGAAAATCGCGTGGCAGCCGGAAAATCGCCCGTGGGCAACCTGATCCTGTCAGCGGAACATCAGGGCGGCAACATCTGCATCGAAGTGACCGATGACGGCGCGGGCCTGAATCGCGAGCGCATTCTGGCGAAGGCGATCTCGCAGGGAATGGCGGTCAACGAAAACATGACGGACGAAGAAGTGGGCATGCTGATTTTTGCCCCGGGCTTCTCAACCGCAGAGCAGGTCACCGACGTTTCCGGCCGTGGCGTGGGCATGGACGTGGTGAAACGTAACATTCAGGAGATGGGCGGTCACGTTGAGATCCAGTCTAAGCAGGGTGCAGGCACCACGATTCGTATCCTGCTGCCGCTGACGCTGGCCATTCTTGACGGCATGTCCGTTAAAGTGGCGGACGAAGTCTTTATTCTGCCGCTGAACGCGGTGATGGAGTCCCTCCAGCCGCGTGAAGAAGATCTGCATCCGCTGGCGGGCGGGGAGCGCGTGCTCGAAGTACGCGGCGAGTATCTGCCGCTGGTGGAACTGTGGAAAGTGTTCGAAGTGGACGGGGCAAAAACCGAGGCCACGCAGGGTATCGTTGTGATCCTGCAAAGCGCCGGACGCCGCTACGCGCTGCTGGTTGATCAGCTGATTGGTCAGCATCAGGTGGTGGTTAAGAACCTGGAAAGCAACTACCGCAAAGTGCCGGGGATCTCTGCTGCCACCATCCTGGGTGATGGTAGCGTCGCGCTGATCGTCGATGTATCGGCACTTCAGGGATTAAATCGTGAACAACGTGTGGCGAACACAGCCGCCTGATTAAGTAAAAGGTAATAACATGACCGGTATGAGTAACGTAACGAAACTGGCGGGCGAGCCATCGGGGCAGGAATTCCTGGTTTTCACTTTAGGTGATGAAGAGTACGGTATCGACATCCTGAAAGTGCAGGAAATTCGTGGTTACGACCAGGTAACGCGCATTGCGAACACGCCAGCGTTTATCAAGGGTGTGACCAACCTGCGCGGTGTGATTGTGCCTATCGTGGACCTGCGCGTGAAATTCAGCCAGGGCGATGTGGAGTACAACGATAACACGGTGGTGATCGTCCTGAATCTGGGGCAGCGCGTGGTGGGGATCGTGGTGGATGGCGTGTCTGATGTACTGTCGCTGACCGCAGATCAAATCCGTCCTGCGCCGGAGTTTGCGGTCACGCTGTCGACGGAATACCTGACGGGGTTGGGTGCGCTCGGCGAGCGTATGCTAATTCTGGTGAATATTGAGAAGCTGCTGAACAGTGAAGAGATGTCGCTGCTGGATATTGCGGCGAATCATGTAGCATAAAATGAAGCCGGGTAAGCGTCAGCGCCACCCGGCTCTTTTGTATCCTTACGCCTCCTGCTCCACCAGCTCTGCCTCCGCTTCCCGCGCCCCTTCATTCTGCGACAGCATCGCCGTCGCAATCCCGTTCCCCAGCACGTTAATGGCGGACCGTCCCATATCCAGGAAATGATCAATCCCCATCAGCAGCAGGATCCCGGCCACCGGAATGTTAAAGCTCGGAATGGTTGCCGCCAGCACCACCAGCGACGAGCGCGGTACACCCGCAATGCCTTTCGAGGCCAGCATCAGCGTTAACATCAGCACCGTCACCTCGGTGAAACTCAGGTGAATGTTGTACGCCTGGGCGATAAACATTGAGGCGAACGAGCAGTAAACCATGGAGCCGACCAGGTTAAACGAGTAGCCGATCGGCAGGACGAAAGAGGCGATATTCCGTGAACAGCCGAAGCGCGCTAACTGCTCCAGCGTTTTCGGGTATGCCGCTTCAGAGCTGCTGGTGGTAAACGCGACCAGCACCGGATCTTTCAGCATCGCCACCAGACGAAAAATCTCTTTTTTCAGCACCATGTAACCTACCGCCAGCAATACCAGACAGGTCAGAAGGATCGCCACATAGTAACCGCCAATAAACGAGGCATAGTTCAGCAAAATGCCCAGCCCCTGGGTGGCAATGACGGACGAAATTGCGGCAAAAATGGCCAGCGGCGCAACGTACATCACGTAGCCCGTCACCTTCAGCATAATGTGGGAGACCACATCCAGCGCCGCGACCAGCGGGGCGTTGAATTTTTGGCCCAGTGACGCGCCGCCAATGCCGAAGAACATCGAGAAGACCACAATTTGCAGGATCTCATTGTTCGCCATCGCGCCGGCAATGCTGGTTGGAATGGTGTGTGACAGGAAGGCTTTCAGCGACATCCCACTAACGGCCAGGCCGGTATCAACTGTCTCTGTGGGTATGCTCAGGTTCAGACCGCTGCCGGGTTGTTCAAGGGTAACAATAAACAGCCCCACCAGAATGGAAAGCACGGATGAGCTGATAAACCACACCATCGCTTTACCCCCGACGCGCCCAATCGTCGACGTTTCACCCAGCTTCATAATGCCCACCGTCAGGGTGCTGAACACCAGCGGGGCAATCACCATCTTAATCAGCCGCAGGAAAATATCGGTCAGTAGCGTAATGTTCTCCGACCAGGCCTGTATCGCGTCGGACGAAGCATACTCATGGATCGCCGCACCTGAAAGAATACCCGCCAGCATGAAAATCACGATGAAGAGCGTGAGTTTGTTTGCACTTGCCACAAAAAGATCCTCTATGCGCTAAAAGAGTTTCCTGCGTCGATGCATACAAAATTTTTATTTAAGCGCAGGAAAATATTCGAGGCATAAATTGAAGTAAAGCTGCGTGAGTTACAACTTGTTTTTAATTTTTATGAAATTCGTTGTTTTTATCATAACGATATATTGTGATGCAGATCACATTATACGCGATATATCCTCAGATTAAGCAAGAATAATGCCCGTTTTATTTTGCTAACTCTTTGTAATGTTTGTTAATAGTCTGTTAATTGGGGGCGGGTGTCTCACCTTCGTTGAAAGTGGTTGAAGCGTGAACCATAAACTAAATTCTCAGTAACCGCGCCGGGGAATGTTTAAGCGGGGCTAACATACTGAACAGTATGAATAAAATATGGCAAGCGGACCATTATTTCTTCTGGAGGGTGGTAAATGAAAAGAAAACTTCTTTTTATCTGCGCGGGTACACTGCTGACGGCGGCGACTGTCGGTCAGGCGCTGGCAGTCACCAGTAGCGGTACTATCGGGGCGACGCTGACGTTGACGAACGGTTGTTTGATCAACGGCTCGCCAACGCAAAACGGCATTAACTTCGGGACACTCGATTTCGGGACCCATCCTGCGACATTCTCCACCCTGACAACCCAGTTAACCGGGGCCAGCGGCGGAAATACCTTTACCATTCAATGTACCACTGCCAGTTACACGGTGGCGATCACCGGCAACACCAACGCGACCGCACCCGGAACCGTTGTCGGCACCCCCGGCACACCCGCCCGATATCTGGTGAACACCGCCAATGCGGCACAGGGCGTGGCATACAGCCTCTATAGCGACAGCGGGTACAACAACGTGATTGCTAACAACGCCGCGTTGCCCGTAGCTTCCACAGCGGGCGGGGTGAACAGCTATACCCTCTACGGGCGCATAACGGGCGGCGGCAATAGCGTAACGGTTGTACCGGGAACCTATACCGACACGATTAACGTCAGCGTCACCTACTGATTCAGCCATGAAGGCATTGTGTTTATGTCTGCGCGAAAGCGCAGAGGGCGTCGTGCACCCTTTTTTGGCCCTGATCGTCGGGCTGATGATGATCTGCGACGCCAGGGCGGTGACATCCCAGTCCTTCAGGGTGAGCGCGACGGTAGTACCAGGATGCTCGGTGAGTACCGGCACGGGCGGGCGCTTTGGGACGCTGGATTTTGGAACCCGCAATGGCGTGGACAACACGCCGGTCAGCACCAGCTTTGTCGCCGACGGCGCGTTGTCCATCGCCTGCACACCGGGTGTGGCGCTAAGTATGAGCATTAACGGCGGTCAGAATTATAGCTCTGTGAGGCGGATGACGCGTTCAGGCGGGACAGAGGTGGTCGGTTACCGGCTCTACAGCAGCAGCTCACTGGCCGCGAACAGTGAAATTGGCGTTAACCAGGCCATACCGATTACCTATACCAACAGCAATAACATCGCGCTGCCTCTTTTTGGCGTCGCGCTCCTGACGGGGTTTAGCCTGCCGGGAACATATTCAGATCAACTCACCGTGACCTTGTCATGGTAGGAAAGGGAGAACATCGATGAAGCCATTTTTCAGGCGATCAGGCCTGGTGGGTCTGTTGGGGGCAACGGCTCTGGCAGCGGGCCAGGCGCAGGCAGCGGCAACCATTCTTTTGTGGCCCATCGATCCGTGGCTTTCGGCAGAGGCCAGAGCAACTGAATTGTGGATCCAGAATCAGGGCAACAGCGCCACGACAATGCAGATACGCATTGTGCGCTGGAAACAGGAGGGCGGATATGAGCGTTACACCGCCCAGCAGGATGTGGTCGCCAGCCCGCCGATCGTGACTATCGCTAAAGGCAGTAAACAGCTTATTCGCCTGATCAAGCAGGGGACGATCCCGTCGGGGGTTGAGCAGGCCTACCGCATTATTGTGGATGAAATTCCCCAGCCGGATGCCAAAGCGGAACCGTCCATGGGCCTCAAACTGCAAATGCGCTATTCGATTCCTTTATTTGTTTATGGGCAGGGGATCCCCACCCTCAACGAAGGGGCACACCACGCGCTGGCGAACACCCAACAGCTGAGCTGGCGGGTCATTCAGGAGGGGGGGAAACCCGCGCTTCAGGTCCGTAATCAGGGGGATGTTCACGTCCGGCTCAGCCAGGTTGCGGTTGAGCAGGGCGGGCAAAAACGCACGGTTGCCGAGGGGCTGCTGGGTTATGTGCTGCCAGGCAGCACCCGAAGCTGGCCGCTTCCGGCAGGGATTTATCAGCCGAACCGGATGAGCGCGCAAATTAATGCCAGGGATACGCAATGGCAATCGACGCCCGTCAACTGAAACCGGCGATGATGATCCTGCTTTGCGTCAGTACCAGCGCCTTTGCCGAAACCGGTGACGACAGTTTACCGCCGCCGCCGGATGCACGGACGATGAACGGCGAAGCAGTATTCCAGCTCGCCCTGGTGCTGAACCACTATGACACGGGTCTGGTGGTGCCGGTGACGCAGCGCGAGGGCGCCTGGTTTATTTCGGGCGCGGATTTGCTCCGCGCCGGGCTGCCGCCCGCGCATGTGCCTGCCGGAGAGGTGAATCTCTCGACGCTTACGTCGGTACGCGCAGAGTATGACAGCACGGCCCAGCGTCTGTTGCTGACGGTCCCCCGGGACTGGGTCGCCGCGCGGATCACGCCGTTCAGCGAACAGAACACGCATAGCAAGCCGCACTATGGCCGCGGCGCGCTGCTCAATTACGACGTTTATACCAACCATTCCGAGCACACGGGCGGCCAGGCGTCGGTCTGGCACGAGTTCCGCTATTTCAATGAGGATTATTCGTTTTCATCGACGGGTTACGCCCGGCAGAATTTCACCGGTAACAGCGGGCAGCAGGAAGGGTACGTGCGCTACGACTCAACGTTTCTGATCACCAACGAGGAAGATGCCACCACCTGGACCGTCGGGGACGTCATCAGCGATGCGCTGAGCTGGAGCACCAGCGTGCGCATGGGCGGGATCAGCTACGGGCGCGACTTCTCCCTGCGTCCTGATCTGGTGACCTGGCCGCTGCCGGCGTTTTCCGGCGAGGCGGCTGTCCCGACCTCGGTCGATCTCTTTATTAATGGCTACCGTTCCGGCTCCACCCGCCTTCAGCCGGGGCCGTTTACCCTCACCAATCTGCCGTATATCAACGGTGCCGGGGATGCGGTGCTGGTTACCACTGATGCGCTGGGTCGTCAGGTGAGTACCACGCTGCCGTTTTATGTCAGCAGCGATCTGCTTAAGCAGGGGTTAAGCGACGGCGCCGTGACGCTGGGCAGCCTGCGGCGTAACTACGGTATTGAGAATTTTGACTATGGCCCGGCGGCGGGCAGCGGATCGTATCGCTACGGGGTGACCGACTGGCTGACGCTGGAGGGGCATGCGGAAGGGGCGGAGTCGCTGGCGCTCGGCGGAGCGGGCACGGTGCTGAAGCTCGGGCGTTTTGGCGTGGTAAATACCTCGTGGACCCAAAGCCGCATGCGCGGCGATAGCGGCGGCCAGATAAACTGGGGCTATCAGTACAACACCAGCGAGTTTAGCGTAGCGACCCAGCATACCCGGCGCGACCGTGGCTTCGGCAACCTCGCCCTGTACGATCAGCCCACCGTTTATGATGAAAATGATAACCCCGTTGCCAGCCTGAGCCGCAATACCGACCAGTATTCCTTAACCTTTAACCTCGGCGGTTACGGCAATATCGGCGCGGCGTGGATCGGGGTTGAAAGTTTTGACAGCAAAAAAACTGAGCTGCTCAACCTCTCCTGGAGCCGTAATTTGTGGGGCTCAAGCAGTATTTATCTGGCTGCCAGCCGTGACCAGCAGCGGGGCGACTGGACGGTTGCGCTGTCGTTGCAGGTTCCCCTCGGCGAACGTGACAGCGCCGCCGTCACTTTTGAAAACACCCCTGACGCAGGCAGCACTCAACGCATTAACTACAACCACTCGATGCCTTCAGACGGCGGCTTTAGCTGGAACATGGCCTGGGCCAACCAGTCGCGGTCGAGTAACTATCAGCAGGCCACGCTCGGCTGGCGGAATAACAACGTGGAGCTACAGGGCGGCGGCTATGGTGAGAAGGGCATGATGACCTGGTGGGGCGAGGCGATGGGTTCTGTCGTGCTGATGGACGGTGAGCTGTTTGCGGCGAACAAAATCAACGATGCGTTTGTGGTGATCAGCACCGATGGACATCCGGATGTTCCCGTCAGCTACGAAAACCAGCCGGTCGGAAAAACCAATAACAAAGGCTATCTGCTGGTGAGCGGCGTTTCCGCCTATTACCCGGCAAGCTACCGCATTGATACCCTGAACTTACCTGCGGATACCCGGCTGAAAGAGACCGAGCGTCGGGTGGCGATTCGTCGGCATAACGGTTATCTGGTGGATTTCCCGATGGAGCAGGAGCGGGTTGCCAGCGTCATTCTGCACGATGCGCAGGGCAATGCGATCCCGGTGGGAAGCCAGGTCAGACGCGCATCCCGCAGCAGCGCGGTTGTCGGCTATGACGGCCTCGCCTGGCTGGAAAACCTCAACGATGTGAATCCGCTTGAGGTCATCACCCCGGAGGGTAAACGCTGTACGGCAACGCTGACCGTTGGTGCAAACCCTGAGCATAAGCTGCAAACCTACGGTCCGCTGACCTGTCGGGAGGCGCCGTGAGACGCCTGTTAATCGCGCTTCTCCTGCTGTGCTCCGGCGGCAGCTGGGCGGCCTGTACCGTCAGTACGGTGAATGCCTCGTTTGGCAGCGTCACCTCGTTCGCACTCAGCGGCACCGGGGAAGTGGAAACGACGGGCACGCTGGTGGTGACCTGCGATACCGTTCTCAACCTGTTAACCAACGACTCGGTGACGCTGAATTACACTTCGGCATCCGTCTTTGCGAATAGCCGGGCGACCATGAAGCGTACGGACAACGCGGCTATTACCGATGTCATTCCTACGCGCCTGTGCGGGGCGTCCGGCTGCGGCGGAAACAGTGAAATACAAATCAGCAAAGCCTATACCTGGAGCGGAAACACGCTGCTCGGGCTGCTGGGTTCAAGGCGCTACAACATTCCCCTTTATTTCCGGACCGTAATGGGGCAGAACGTCACCGCCGGGCCGTATCAGGTGTTGTTAACGTTCAGCATTAACTACAACGTGTGCGCCGTTGGCGCGGTCGGAGCGTGCCTGACCCCGCAAACCGGCACGGCAACCACCTCGATCCTCCTCAACATGACCGTCACCAACGATTGCAGCACCATGACCACGCCGGACGTGAATTTTAACAGCGCGCCGCTGGTGCAAAATTTTCCCACCGTTTCACAGTCGGTTGCCGTCACCTGTACCAAAGGCAGCACCTACACCATAGGCATTAATAATGGGGCAAATGCCCTGAACAACGTGCGTCGTATGGTCAGCGGCAGCAACTTCATGAGTTACGACATCTACAAAGAGGCGACCAGCAACCGCTGGGGTAGCAGCGGCAGCGAGCGCTGGGCCAGCGCCAGCTCATCGCAGGTCAGTACGGACGGGCTTTTACGTACCTACAACTACACCGCCAAAGTTCTGACCAGCCAGGCCACGCCGCCTGCCGGAACCTACACCGACACGCTGATTGTCGACGTCGCATTCTGACTCCCGCGCTTTTCCCTTTCGCAAATGTAAAGTTCCTGTGGCCTGTGCCGATAACACCGTTAATAAATCTATGAGAAGGTGTTGTATGTTGAACCGTATCCGCGTTGTCACAATGCTTATGATGGTGCTGGTCATTTTCGCACTTCTTCAGCTTACTTCTGGCGGCCTCTTTTTCTCGTCGTTAAAACAGAACCAGGACAGCTTCGCGGCCTCGAACGATTTGCGAATGCAGCAAAGCGAACTGACCACGACCTGGGATCTGATGTTGCAGACGCGTATCAACCTGAGCCGCTCGTCTGCCCGCATGATGATGGACCCAAATAACCAGCAGAGCAGCGCAAAAACGGAACTGCTGAAGAATGCGCGCGCCACGCTGGCAGACGCGGCGAAACATTACGACGCCTTCAAAAAAATCGCCCCTCAGCCGGCAATGGCGCAGGCGAGCGCGAACATAGATGAAAAATATCAGGCCTACTTCGCCGGCCTCACGGAGCTGGTGCAGTTCCTGGAGAAGGGCAATATGGACGCCTATTTCGCGCAGCCGACCCAGGGAATGCAGAACGCCCTCGGCGCGGCGCTCGGCGAGTACGCTAAAGCCAGCGGCGAGCTTTATCACTCCGCGTTCACGCAAAGCCAGAACGACTACCGTTTCGCGAAATGGCAGATGGCGGTTCTCGCCCTCGCGCTGGTCATAGTGCTGGTGGCCGTGTGGTACGGCATTCGTCATATCCTTCTTAACCCGCTTGGCCGCGTCATTGCCCATATCCGTGATATTGGCCGGGGCGATCTCACGAAAACGCTGTCCGTTTCTGGCCGCAATGAGATCACCGAGCTGGCAACCAGCGTCGACCATATGCAGCGTTCGCTGATTGATACCGTCGCCAACGTGCGCGAGGGGGCGGATGCCATCTATACCGGCACGAGTGAAATCGCGATGGGCAACAACGATCTTTCGTCCCGTACCGAACAGCAGGCGTCCGCTCTGGAAGAGACGGCGGCCAGCATGGAGCAGCTCACCGCGACCGTGAAGCAGAATGCCGACAACGCCCGTCAGGCGTCGCAGCTTGCAGAAAGCGCGTCCGACACCGCCCAACGCGGCGGTCGGGTGGTCGACGGCGTGGTGAAAACCATGCATGACATTGCCGACAGCTCGAAGAAAATCGCCGACATCATCAGCGTTATCGACGGCATCGCCTTCCAGACCAACATCCTGGCGCTGAACGCGGCCGTTGAAGCGGCGCGTGCGGGCGAGCAGGGCCGCGGGTTTGCCGTAGTCGCCGGCGAAGTGCGTAACCTCGCCAGCCGCAGCGCCAATGCGGCGAAAGAGATCAAAGCTCTGATTGAAGACTCTGTTTCACGCGTGGATACCGGCTCGGTGCTGGTGGAAAGTGCGGGTGAAACCATGAATGACATCGTGAATGCCGTGACGCGCGTGACGGACATCATGGGTGAAATCGCCTCTGCATCGGATGAGCAGAGTCGTGGTATTGACCAGGTCGCCCTGGCGGTATCGGAAATGGATCGTGTGACGCAGCAAAACGCCGCCCTGGTGCAGGAGTCCGCTGCCGCGGCCGCTGCGCTGGAGGACCAGGCGAGCCGCCTGAAAATGGCCGTCTCGGCGTTCCGTCTTACTTCAAAAACAACAAATACGGTCAGCTCGCGGTCGGTGTACGGCGAAGCAGCCCCGGCGCCCGTGACAGCACGTACGCGCGCAGCGGTGACCGGACAAGATGAAAACTGGGAAACATTTTGACTGACAATTAAACCGCGGCTGCTTGCCGCTTGATGGGAGCGTGGATGTTAAATCGTATTCGTATCTCGACCACACTGTTTTTGATTCTGATCCTGTGTGGGGTTTTGCAGGTTGGCAGTAACGGGTTGTCTTTCTGGGCGTTTCGCGATGGCTATCAGAATTTGCAGGAAGTTGAGACGAGTAATCAGCAGCGCTCCGCACTGGCACAAACGCGTGCCGTGCTGTTGCAGGCAAGCACTGCGCTGAACAAAGCAGGGACGTTAACCGCGCTGAGCTATCCGCCGGAGGATATTAAGGCGCTGATGGTTGTGGCCCGCAGCAGCCTGAAGCAGGCCGACGCGCAGTTTAAGGCTTTTACGGCGCAGGAGGCGGTCAGTGAGAAAGAGAAAGCGCTCAAAGTCGCCATGAAAAAGACCTTTGATGTGTGGTACGGCGATCTCGACCATCAGGCGACGTGGCTGGAGAACAACCAGCTTTCTGACTTCCTGACCGCGCCGGTGCAGGCGTCTCAGGCGGCGTTTGACGACAGCTTTAACGCATGGCAGCAGGATATTAACCAGTTTGTGGCGCGTGCCGGTGCGGACAGCCGTACCAGTTACCGCATGTCAGGGGTGATATTCCTGACTATGGTAATCCTGGCGGCCCTGCTGACCGGCGGCTCGCTGTGGTGGTCGCGCAAAATGATCGTCCAGCCGCTGGCCATCGTCAGCAGTCACTTCGACAGTATTGCGAAGGGCGACCTGGCGCGTCCGGTGGCCGTGTATGGCAGGAATGAAATATCAGCGATTTTCGCCAGCCTGAAGGCGATGCAGAGTTCGCTGCGGGAAACGGTAAGCAACGTTCGCCAGGGCAGTTACGCCATGCATACCGGGATCTCCGAGATTGCGGCAGGCAATAACGACCTCTCTTCCCGCACTGAACAGCAGGCGGCATCGCTGGCGCAGACGGCGGCCAGCATGGAGCAGCTGACCGCGACGGTAAGCCAGAACGCCGATAACGCGCGTCAGGCGTCCGACTTGTCAAAACAGGCAGCGATGACGGCGAAACGTGGGGGCGATCAGGCTTCTCACGTTGCCAGCACGATGCAGGAGATTGCCGCCAGCTCGCAGAAAATTGGCGACATTATCAGCGTTATCGACGGTATCGCGTTCCAGACCAATATTCTGGCGCTGAACGCGGCGGTGGAAGCGGCGCGTGCCGGCGAGCAGGGGCGCGGGTTCGCGGTGGTTGCCGGTGAAGTCCGAAACCTCGCCAGCCGCAGCGCCAATGCGGCGAAAGAGATCAAAGGGCTGATAGAAGAGTCGGTCTCCCGCGTTCAGCAGGGCTCCGCGCTGGTGGATACCGCCGCGCAGACCATGCACGAGATAGTCACCTCCGTGACGCGGGTTAACGACATTATGGGCGAGATTGCCTCGGCGTCTGATGAACAACGCCGTGGTATTGAGCAGGTGGCGCAGGCCGTTACACAGATGGATCAGGTTACACAGCAGAACGCCTCACTGGTGGAAGAGGCGGCGGCTGCGACCGATCAGCTGGCAAACCAGGCGGATCACCTTACCGGGTTAGTCGCCGTATTTAATGTAAAAGAGCACGTTGAAGCAGTAACAGAAGTCGGACGGTCACAGGCCGTGCCCGTTGTATCCTGAATGTGATTGAGAAGGCGCTATGACATCACCCATGCCCTCAGGGCAAACGTCATTATTGTTGCAGATGACACAGCGCCTCGCGCTGTCCGACGCGCATTTTCGTCGGATATGTCAGTTAATCTACCAGCGTGCGGGGATCGTGCTTGCGGACCATAAGCGAGACATGGTCTACAACCGGCTGGTGCGGCGCTTGCGCACGCTGGGGCTGGACGATTTTGGCCGCTATCTGAGCATGCTCGAAGCGAACCAGAACAGCGCCGAATGGCAGGCATTTATCAACTCATTAACCACCAACCTGACCGCGTTTTTCCGCGAGGCGCATCACTTCCCGGTGCTGGCGGAACACGCCCGCCGCCGTGGCGGAGAGTATCGCGTCTGGAGCGCGGCGGCCTCTACCGGGGAAGAGCCGTACTCGCTGGCCATCACCCTGGCGGACACCCTGGGCATGGCGCCGGGTCGCTGGAAAGTATACGCCAGCGACATCGACACGGAAGTGCTGGAAAAAGCCCGTAACGGCGTTTATCGCCAGGATGAGCTGAAAACGCTGTCTCCCCAGCAGCTACAGCGTTACTTCATGCGCGGTACCGGCCCGCATGAAGGACTGGTGCGCGTACGCCAGGAGCTGGCGAACTGCGTGGAATTTGCCCCCGTTAATTTACTGGATAAGCAGTACAACGTGCCGGGGCCATTCGACGCCATTTTTTGCCGTAACGTGATGATCTATTTTGATAAAACGACGCAGCAGGACATTTTGCGTCGCTTTGTTCCGTTGCTCAAGCCTGACGGTTTACTGTTTGCCGGGCACTCGGAAAACTTCAGCAACCTCGTGCGTGAGTTTAGCCTGCGTGGGCAAACGGTATATGCGCTGAGTAAGGAAAAAGCATGAGTAAAATCAGGGTATTGTCTGTCGATGATTCGGCGCTGATGCGTCAGATCATGACCGAAATCATCAATAGCCACAGCGATATGGAGATGGTGGCGACAGCGCCCGATCCGCTGGTCGCGCGGGATTTAATCAAAAAATATAACCCCGACGTGCTGACGCTGGATGTTGAAATGCCGCGCATGGATGGCATCGATTTCCTGGAAAAATTAATGCGCCTGCGCCCGATGCCGGTGGTGATGGTGTCATCTCTGACCGGTAAGGGTTCAGAAATCACCCTGCGCGCGCTGGAGCTGGGGGCGGTGGATTTTGTCACCAAGCCGCAGCTCGGCATTCGCGAGGGGATGCTGGCGTACAGCGAGATGATCGCCGAGAAGATCCGCACCGCGTCCCGGGCGAAGCTTGCCGCGCATAAACCGACGGCAGCCCCGGCAACCCTGAAGGCGGGGCCGTTACTCAGCTCGGAAAAGTTGCTGGTGATTGGCGCGTCAACCGGAGGAACAGAGGCAATTCGCCATGTACTCCAGCCATTGCCGCTCTCAAGCCCGGGTATTCTGATTACGCAACATATGCCGCCGGGCTTTACCCGCTCGTTCGCGGAGCGCCTGAATAAGCTGTGCCAGATCAGCGTGAAAGAGGCGGAAGACGGCGAGCGCGTGCTGCCGGGTCACGCCTATATCGCCCCGGGTGACAAGCACATGGAGCTGGCGCGCAGCGGGGCGAACTATCAAATCAAAATTCATGACGGGCCGCCGGTTAACCGGCACCGTCCGTCGGTGGATGTGCTGTTTCATTCGGTGGCGAAACATGCGGGGCGCAACGCCGTTGGGGTGATCCTGACGGGGATGGGTAACGACGGCGCCGCCGGAATGCTTGCGATGCACCAGGCTGGCGCCTGGACGATTGCGCAGAATGAAGCAAGTTGTGTGGTGTTCGGCATGCCGCGCGAGGCCATCAATATGAGTGGCGTAAGCGAAGTGGTCGATCTTAGCCAGGTAAGCCAGCAGATGCTGGCGAAAATCAGTGCCGGACAGGCAATACGTATTTGACTCAGGAGTATTATTTTATGGCGGATAAAGAGCTTAAGTTTTTGGTTGTGGATGACTTTTCCACCATGCGTCGCATTGTGCGCAACCTGCTGAAAGAGCTGGGCTTCAACAATGTTGAAGAAGCAGAAGACGGGGTGGATGCGCTGAACAAGCTCCAGGCTGGCGGGTTTGGTTTTGTGATTTCCGACTGGAACATGCCGAACATGGACGGTCTCGAACTGCTGAAAACCATCCGCGCGGATGCAGGCATGGCCTCTCTGCCGGTGCTGATGGTGACCGCAGAAGCGAAGAAAGAGAACATTATTGCCGCTGCACAGGCGGGCGCAAGCGGCTACGTGGTGAAGCCATTCACCGCGGCGACTCTGGAAGAGAAGCTCGGGAAGATCTTCGAGAAACTCGGCATGTGAGGTGATGGATATGTTGCAACCTGCTATGAAACCCGTTGAAGAACATTCGCCGAGCGACATTATTGCCCGCATTGGTAGCCTGACCCGCATGCTGCGCGACAGCCTGCGTGAGCTGGGGCTGGACCAGGCGATCGCCGAAGCGGCGGAAGCCATCCCTGACGCGCGCGACCGTCTGGACTACGTCGTGCAGATGACCGCGCAGGCGGCCGAGCGTGCGTTGAACAGCGTTGAAGCCTCGCAGCCGCACCAGGATGCCATGGAGAAGGGTGCGAAAGCGCTGAGCAAACGCTGGGATGAGTGGTTTGAGAACCCTATTGAGCTGGCGGATGCCCGCGAACTGGTAACGGATACCCGTCAGTACCTGGGTGACGTGCCGGGCCACACCAGCTTCACTAACGCCCAGCTGCTGGACATCATGATGGCGCAGGATTTCCAGGACCTTACCGGCCAGGTGATCAAGCGCATGATGGATGTGATTCAGGAGATTGAACGTCAGCTGCTGATGGTGCTGCTGGAGAACATTCCGGAACCGGCTGCCCGTCCGAAACGCGAGAACGAAAGCCTGCTCAATGGTCCACAGCTTGACACCAGCAAAGCGGGCGTGGTGGCAAGCCAGGATCAGGTGGACGATCTGCTGGATAGCCTTGGTTTCTGATTGCCCGTTCTGCCTCAGGTCGTTAACGCGGCCTGAGGCAGCTCAGAACAAAAACAGCGAAAAGAGCCCGAATAAACGGGCTTTTCCCGCCATTGGATTTTCTCTGCGCTGGCATGATACCCGTGAATTAATGGGCTGCGAGCAGGCACAGTGGCAGAAGAGAACGACGACAAAACAGAAGCCCCCACACCCCACCGACTTGAAAAAGCCCGTGAGGATGGGCAGATCCCCCGATCCCGAGAGCTGACATCCCTGCTGATCCTGGTGGTGGGCGTCTGCATAATCTGGTGGGGCGGGGAGATGCTCGCCCGCAGACTGGCGGGAATGCTCTCTGCTGGCTTACGTTTTGATCACAGCATGGTCAATGACCCCAATCTGATCCTCATTCAAATCATCAACCTTGTGAAAAGCGCGATGATCGCCTTGCTGCCGCTGATCGCGGGCGTGGTCATCGTGGCCCTTGTTTCACCGGTCATGCTCGGTGGCCTGGTGTTCAGCGGTAAATCGCTGCAACCGAAATTCTCCAAGCTCAACCCGCTACCCGGTATTGCGAAAATGTTCTCCGCGCAAACCGGGGCTGAGCTTCTTAAAGCGATCCTGAAATCGCTTCTTATGGGCAGTACAGCCGGTTTTTTTCTGTGGCACCACTGGCCGGAGATGATGCGCCTGATCAGCGAGTCCCCGATGACGGCGATGAAAAATGCCCTGAACCTGGTCGGGTTATGCTCGCTGCTGGTGGTACTGAGCATTATTCCGATGGTGGCGTTCGACGTTATCTTCCAGATCTATTCCCATATCAAAAAGCTGCGAATGTCGCGTCAGGACATCCGCGATGAATATAAACAGATGGAAGGCGACCCCCACGTTAAGGGCCGTATCCGGCAGATGCAGCGTGCCGCCGCGCGTCGGCGCATGATGGAAGATGTGCCGAAAGCCGACGTCATCGTCACCAACCCGACCCACTACTCCGTGGCGCTTCAGTACGACGAAAACAAAATGAGCGCGCCGAAAGTGGTGGCGAAAGGGGCCGGGCTGATTGCGCTGCGCATTCGTGAAATCGCGACGGAAAACCGCGTACCGATCCTGGAAGCACCGCCGCTGGCCCGTGCGCTGTATCGCCACGCGGAAATTGGACAACAGATCCCGGGCCAGCTCTACGCCGCTGTCGCAGAGGTGCTGGCCTGGGTGTGGCAACTGAAACGCTGGCGTTTAGCGGGCGGTCAACGACCTGTAAAACCTGAGAACCTTCCGGTGCCTGAAGCACTGGATTTTTTGAACGAGAAGGACACTGATGGCTAATCTGGTGGCAATGTTGCGCCTGCCCGGCAACCTGAAATCGACGCAATGGCAGATCCTTGCCGGACCGATTCTGATCCTGCTAATTCTGTCGATGATGGTGCTGCCGTTACCGGCATTTATTCTCGACCTGCTTTTCACCTTCAACATTGCGTTGTCCATCATGGTGTTGCTGGTGGCGATGTTCACCCAGCGCACGCTGGAGTTCGCCGCGTTTCCAACGATCCTGCTGTTCACCACGCTGCTGCGTCTGGCGCTGAACGTTGCCTCCACGCGTATCATCCTGATGGAAGGGCACACCGGCGCGGCGGCGGCGGGCAAGGTGGTCGAAGCCTTCGGTCACTTCCTGGTGGGCGGCAACTTCGCCATCGGTATCGTGGTGTTCGTCATTCTGGTGATTATCAACTTCATGGTTATCACTAAAGGTGCGGGGCGTATCGCAGAAGTAGGCGCGCGCTTCGTGCTCGACGGGATGCCGGGTAAGCAGATGGCCATCGACGCCGACCTGAATGCCGGGCTGATCGCGGAAGATGAAGCGAAAAAACGCCGTGCCGAAGTGACCCAAGAGGCAGATTTCTACGGCTCCATGGACGGTGCGAGTAAGTTTGTGCGCGGTGACGCCATCGCGGGCATTCTGATCATGGTGATTAACGTCGTCGGCGGCCTGCTCGTCGGCGTGCTGCAACACGGCATGGACATGGGCCACGCAGCGGAAAGCTATACGCTGCTGACCATTGGTGATGGTCTGGTGGCGCAGATCCCGGCGCTGGTGATCTCCACCGCGGCGGGTGTGATTGTGACCCGCGTCAGCACCGATCAGGGTGTAGGCGAGCAGATGGTGGGGCAGTTGTTCAGCAACCCGCGCGTTATGCTGCTCTCCGCGGCGGTACTGGGCCTGCTCGGTATGGTGCCTGGCATGCCAAACCTGGTATTCCTGCTGTTTACTGCCGCGCTGCTGGGCCTTGCCTGGTGGATGCGTGGCCGTGAAACGCAGCCTAAGGCAGAGCCAGCGCCGGTCAAAATGCCTGAGAACACCCAGGCGGTGGAGGCCACCTGGAACGACGTTCAGCTCGAAGATTCGCTGGGGATGGAAGTGGGGTACCGCCTGATCCCGATGGTGGATTTCCAGCAGGATGGTGAACTGCTTGGCCGTATCCGCAGCATTCGTAAAAAATTCGCCCAGGATATGGGCTTCCTGCCGCCGGTGGTCCACATCCGGGACAACATGGATCTCCCGCCCGCGCGCTATCGCATCCTGATGAAAGGGGTAGAAATCGGCAGCGGTGATGCGTACCCCGGCCGCTGGCTGGCAATTAACCCGGGCACGGCCGCAGGCACGTTGCCGGGTGAGCAGACGACCGACCCGGCCTTTGGTCTGGCGGCAATCTGGATTGAGAGCGCTCTGAAAGAGCAGGCGCAGATCCAGGGTTACACGGTTGTTGAGGCCAGTACCGTGGTGGCGACGCACCTCAACCATCTGATTGGCCAGTTCTCTGCGGAACTGTTTGGTCGTCAGGAGGCGCAGCAGCTGCTCGACCGCGTAACGCAGGAGATGCCGAAGCTGACCGAAGATTTAGTGCCGGGCGTGCTGACCTTAACCACCCTGCATAAAGTGCTGCAAAACCTGCTCGACGAGAAGGTGCCCATTCGCGATATGCGTACCATCCTTGAGACGCTGGCCGAACATGCGCCGCTGCAAAGCGATCCGCACGAACTGACGGCGGTGGTACGCGTGGCGCTCGGACGCGCCATTACCCAGCAATGGTTCCCGGGAACCGGCGAAGTGCAGGTCATTGGCCTGGATACACCGCTGGAACGGCTGCTGCTTCAGGCGTTGCAGGGCGGTGGCGGGCTGGAGCCGGGTCTGGCGGACAGATTACTGGCGCAAACCCAGGAGGCGCTGGCGCGTCAGGAGATGCTGGGCGCGCCGCCGGTGCTGCTGGTGAATCATGCGCTGCGTCCGCTGCTGTCGCGCTTCCTGCGCCGGAGCCTGAACCAGCTGGTGGTGCTGTCGAATATGGAGCTGTCCGATAACCGCAATATTCGCATGACGGCGACCATAGGAGGGAAATAATGCGGAAGTGGCTGGGGATCTTACTTTTCCCGCTGGCGGCGCAGGCCGCAGGCGAGGGGGCATGGCAGGCCAGCAGTATAGGCTTAACGCTCAACCATCGCGGGGAGTCGATCTCCTCCCGTCCGTTGTCCGCCTCTGAGCCCGTGTCCGGGCAGATGACGCTGGTGGCCTGGAATTACACCCTGACGGGACCCACACCAGCCGGGTTGCGGGTGCGTCTGTGCTCGCTGACCCGCTGCGCGGAAATCGAGGGACAAAGTGGCACCACCCAGGCCTTCAACGGGGTGTCTGCTCAGGAGCCTTTACGCTTTATCTGGGAAGTGCCAGGCGGTGGACGTCTGATCCCGGCGCTGAAAGTTCAGCGCAACGAGGTGCTCGTCAACTACCGCTAACTGCCTGCCTTTTCACCAGTCTTCAGGCATTTCTGAAGGCTGGCTCGCAAAATTGACCTTCCCTTTTGATACAAAAGAAACGCTGTTTTATAAATCAGTGACACGCGTATTGACACTCTTTGCATTTTTGCCATTCACCCCTTTGTGATGGCAGAAACAGAAATGTATCAACAGGTCGATACTTTTACTGTAGCCGTGTAAAAACTCCCGGACGAGGTTTGCTTACAGGGAGTCTCCCAAAACTGATTAGGGTTGACGGCAATGAAAACACGTAAAATTGGACTCGCAAATTATCTTGCTTACGGGTCAGGGGACTTCCTCGGGGCGGGAACCACCGCCCTGACGGCCGCCTGGCTTTTGTATTTTTATACCACCTTCTGTGGACTCACACCGATTGAAGCAACCTTTATCTTCGCCGCCGCAAGGGTGCTGGATGCGGTTGTCAGCCCGTTAATGGGCTTTTTAACCGATAACTTTGGCACCACCTGGCTGGGCAAGCGTTTTGGCCGTCGTAAGTTCTTCATCCTGCTCGGTATTCCCTGCGTTTTCAGCTACTCGCTGATGTGGGTAGGGGACATGAGTTTCTGGTACTACCTGCTGACCTATCTGATCTTTGATATCGTCTACACCATGATCCTGGTGCCATACGAAACGCTGGTGCCGGAGATGACGGACGATTTCAAACAGAAAACCAAATTCTCCGGGGCGCGTATCTCTATGGCGCAGATGTCCGCTATTCTGGCTTCCTTCCTCCCGGGGATCCTGCTCACGCATTTCGGCAAAGACAACGCGATCTCCTTCTTCTATGCAAGCCTGGTCTTCTCCGTACTCTGCGCACTGATGCTTACGTTCGTCTGGTTCTTTACCTGGGAGCGCCCGCGGGAAGAGTGGTCTGAAGCGGCCCTGCGTGCTGAAGAAGAGAAGAAAAAGCTGACCCTTGGGCAGAGCCTGAATCGCCTTTTTGTTGAATTAAGTTCGACGCTGCGTATCAAGATTTTCCGCCAGCATCTGGGGATGTACCTTGGCGGCTACATCGCACAGGACGTCTTTAATGCCGTGTTTACCTATTACGTGGTATTTGTGCTGATGCAGGAGGCGTCAATGGCTTCCAACCTGCTGGGCACGATGGCCATCTTCCAGTTCCTCGCCGTGATCGGCATGATCCCGCTGTGCATTCGCTTCGGGCCTGCGCCGTCTTACCGCATGGTGGTCGTGCTGTTTGGCCTGGCCTCGCTCTCTTACGCGGTACTTTATTACGCGGGCCTGAGCGACGTTTACGCTCTGCTGCTGCTGATCTCTGCGGTTGCCGGTCTTGGTCGCGGGGGGATCAACTACGTACCGTGGAATACCTACACCTACATTGCTGACGTGGACGAAGTGATCACCGGTCAGCGTCGCGAAGGGATCTTCGCGGGCATCATGACGCTGACCCGTAAAGCGTCCCAGGCCGGTGCGGTAATGCTGGTGGGGATCGTGATGCAGATGTCTGGCTTTGTCAGCGGGCAAAAAGTGCAGCCTGCGGAAGTGAGCCACACTATCCTGATGATCCTGAGCGTCGGCACCATTCTGGTACTGTTCTGCGGCTTCCTGGTCTCTCTGCGCTTCAAACTCAATTTGCAGACCCACAGCACCCTGCGTGAAGAGACCGCGAAAATGCGCGAGTCCGGCCATGCGATGCCGGAGGCGGCGACCCCGCAGGCCCGCGCCACCGTGGAGATGCTGGCCGGTATGCCGTATGAATCCCTGTGGGGCAACAACAATATCGGTTATCTGAATCGCAATAAGCCGGCGGCCCCTTCGCTGAAGGATCGCGCGGTACTGAATTCGACATACAACAGAGGTTAAGATGATGAAAGTTTGGCCTGTCAAACATAGCCCGTTACTGCGTCAGCCTGAGCGCTTTATCGCCAGGGATGAGCTGAAATCGCTGATTCAAAAGGTGACGCATAACCTGGTCAATATCCACGACAAAACGGGTGAGTTTTTGCTGCGGCTGGACGACGGGCGCGTGATCGACACCAAAGGCTGGGCCGGATGGGAATGGACCCACGGCGTCGGTTTATACGGTATCTGGCAGTATTACTGCCAGACCGGTGACGAAGGCATGCGCGAGATTATCGACAGCTGGTTTACTGACCGTTTCGCTGAAGGCGCAACCACCAAAAACGTGAATACCATGTCGCCGTTCCTGACGCTGGCGTATCGCTACGAAGAGACCAAAAACCCGGCCTGGCTGCCGTGGCTGGAAAGCTGGGCGGAATGGGCGATGAATGAGATGCCGCGCACCGAACATGGTGGCATGCAGCACATCACCCTGGCGGAAGAGAACCATCAGCAAATGTGGGATGACACGCTGATGATGACGGTGCTGCCGCTGGCGAAAATCGGCAAGCTGCTGAACAAGCCGGAGTACGTCGAGGAGGCGATCTATCAGTTCCTGCTCCACGTACAGAACCTGATGGATCGGGAGACGGGGCTGTGGTTCCACTGCTGGAATTACGACGGCAATCACAACTTTGCCCGGGCCCGCTGGGCGCGTGGCAACAGCTGGCTGACCATCGTGATCCCGGATTTCCTCGATCTGGTGGATCTGCCGGAAAACAACGCCGTTCGTCGCTATCTGGTGCAGGTACTGAACGCGCAGATCGCCGCACTGGCAAAATGTCAGGACGAGAGTGGCTTGTGGCATACGCTGCTGGACGATCCTGAATCTTATCTGGAGGCGTCGGCCACGGCAGGGTTTGCCTACGGCATTCTGAAAGCCGTGCGCAAGCGTTATGTCGGCGCAGAGTACGCAGAGGTGGCGGAGAAAGCGATTCGCGGTATCGTGAAAAACATCTCGCCGGAAGGGGAGCTGCTGCAAACCTCGTTCGGGACCGGGATGGGAAGCGATCTTGAGTTTTATCGCCAGATACCGCTCACGTCGATGCCGTACGGGCAGGCGATGGCGATACTGTGCCTGACGGAGTATTTGCGGAAGTATTTCTGATAATAAAAAACCCGGCGCTTGCCGGGTTTATTTTTTACATACGCTCTACGGTTTCGATACCCAGAGTATCCAGACCGAGCTTCAGGGTCTTCGCCGTCAGCTGCGCGAGCTTCAGGCGGCTGTGGCGCACCGCTTCGCTCTCGGCAGAGAGGATAGGGCAGTGTTCGTAGAAGCCAGAGAACAGACCGGCCAGATCGTACAGGTAAGCACACATAACGTGCGGCGTACCGTCACGCGCGACCACGGAGAGCGTCTCTTCGAACTGAAGCAGGCGGGCAGCCAGCTGTGCTTCACGGTCTTCGGTAATAGACACCGTAGCATTCGCCAGCACGCTTTCGTCGATATTGGCTTTACGGAAGACGGAGAGTACGCGGGTATAAGCGTACTGCATGTATGGCGCCGTGTTGCCTTCAAACGCCAGCATGTTGTCCCAGTCGAAGATATAGTCGGTGGTACGGTTCTTGGAGAGATCCGCGTATTTCACCGCGCCAATTCCCACCGCGTTAGCAAGTTTCTCCAGCTCGTGAGCAGGCATGTCCGGGTTCTTCTCGGCCACCAGGCGACGCGCGCGTTCCAGCGCTTCATCCAGCAGATCGGAAAGCTTCACGGTGCCGCCCGCACGGGTTTTGAACGGCTTACCGTCTTTACCCAGCATCATGCCGAACATGTGATGTTCCAGCGGCACGGAATCCGGCACATAACCCGCTTTACGCACGATAGTCCACGCCTGCATCAGGTGCTGGTGCTGACGGGAGTCGATGTAATACAGCACGCGGTCCGCATGCAGGGTTTCGTAACGGTATTTCGCACAGGCGATGTCGGTGGTGGTGTAAAGATAGCCGCCATCCTTTTTCTGGACGATCACGCCCATCGGTTCGCCTTCCTTGTTTTTATACTCATCAAGGAACACCACCGTTGCGCCTTCGCTTTCCACCGCCAGATTTTTAGCTTTCAGGTCCGCCACAATGCCTGGCAGCATCGGGTTATACAGGCTTTCACCCATCACGTCGTCACGGGTCAGGGTCACGTTCAGACGATTATAGGTAAGCTGGTTCTGGGACATGGTAATGTCCACCAGCTTGCGCCACATCTCGAGGAAGTACGGGTCGCCACCTTGAAGTTTCACCACGTAGCTGCGCGCGCGCTCGGCGAAGGCTTCGTCTTCGTCATAGTGCTTTTTGGCTTCACGGTAGAAACCTTCCAGGTCTGCCAGCGCCATTTCGC
The DNA here is from genome assembly GCF_036936505.1 of Enterobacter sp. JJBC. Lineage (NCBI taxonomy): Bacteria > Pseudomonadati > Pseudomonadota > Gammaproteobacteria > Enterobacterales > Enterobacteriaceae > Enterobacter > Enterobacter sp. JJBC. The sequence continues at coordinate 2,924,633 of NZ_CP136935.1, read as the reverse complement.
CTGCGTTTTCCTGCTGCTGTTTTTCCAGATACGCGATCAGCATGCCGAACTGCGTGCCCCAGTCGCCTACGTGGTTAGCGCGGATCACCTTGTGACCAAGGAACTCCAGGGTACGCACTGCCGCGTCACCGATGATGGTGGAGCGCAGGTGACCGACGTGCATCTCTTTCGCCACGTTTGGCGCGGAGTAGTCAACCACCACGGTCTGCGCTTCTGGCTGAGCCACGCCCAGACGGTCAGATTTCAGCGCCGCGTCAACGTGGCTTGCCAGGAATGCAGGCTCAAGGAAAATGTTGATAAAGCCCGGACCGGCGATTTCGGTTTTGCTGGCGATGCCGGTGAGATCCAGATGCGTCAGTACCTGCTCAGCGAGCTGTCGCGGCGGAATGCCCAGTTTTTTAGCCACTGCCATCACGCCATTAGCCTGATAGTCGCCAAACTGTACTTTCGCTGACTGACGAACCTGTGGTTCGCAATCCGCAGGCGCACCTGCGGCAATCAGTGCCTGACTGACTTTTTCTGAGAGAAGAGCCTGAATATTCACCTGGATACCTTACGTTTTTGATGCGGGTAAAAAAACACCCACGCCAGTTTAAGAATTTAGGGCGGGAGTATACTGCAAATGCCTTCGGGCGTCAGCCCTGCGGGGGGCGAAGATCGCTCAGAATCCAGGCGAAGACGGTATGCATAATCATGCAGTCGAAAAAACCGTGATTCTGCGGTTGGTCGACAGGGGGCAACAGAGTAAATTAGCGGCTTTGCGACACGAAACGAGACTGACCTATGGCGAACTGGCACACCATTGACGAACTGCATGATATTTCCGCAGATTTACCGCGCTTCACCCAGGCGTTCACAGAACTTGCCACCCGTCTCGGGCTGGATATCGCGCCGCTTGAGGCCGATCACATCTCTTTGCGCTGCCACCAGAATGCCACCGCCGAACGCTGGCGGCGTGGCTTTGAGCAGTGCGGAGAACTGCTGTCAGAGAATATCATTAACGGTCGCCCGATTTGCCTGTTCAAACTTCATGCGCCGGTAACGGTGGCGCACTGGCAATTCACCGTTGTGGAACTGCCCTGGCCAGGAGAGAAGCGTTATCCGCACGAAGGCTGGGAGCATATCGAAATTGTTCTGCCTGGGGAGCCCGAGACGCTGAACGCCCGTGCGCTGGCGCTGCTTTCCGACGAGGGGTTAAGCCAGCCGGGTATTTTCGTCAAAACCAGCTCGCCAAAAGGGGAGCGCGAACGCTTACCGAACCCTACGCTTGCCGTAACGGACGGCAACGTGACGGTGAAATTCCATCCCTGGACTATCGAGCAGATCGTCGCCAGCGAAGCGTAAGCATTGTGAGCGTCGATCCAGACACCAATCGGGCAACGTGACACGATGGTACGTTGAGTGAAATTTAAGGAGGATGACATGGCGCTGCTGGAAATTTGTTGTTACAGCGTGGAGTGTGCCGTCACTGCGCAACGGCACGGGGCCGATCGCATCGAGCTTTGCGCGGCACCGAAAGAAGGAGGATTAACCCCGTCCTTTGGCGTGCTGAAATCAGCCCGTCAGGCCATCACTATTCCGGTGCACCCGATTATTCGCCCGCGCGGCGGTGATTTTTGTTATACGGCGGGTGAGTTCAGTGCCATGCTTGAGGATATCGCCCTCGTCCGTGATTTAGGTTTTCCGGGGCTGGTGATCGGTGTACTGGACGAAGACGGCAACATCGATCTTCCGCGCATGCGCCAGGTTATACGCGTTGCCCGGGGAATGGCGGTCACTTTTCATCGTGCGTTCGATATGTGTCAGGATCCGATACAAGCCTTTGATACGCTGGCAGAACTGGGCGTGGCGCGCGTTCTGACATCGGGCCAGCAGTCCTCGGCTGAAAAAGGACTGAAATTAATTACGGAACTAAAAGCACATTCCGGTGTTCCAATAATCATGGCGGGCGCAGGAGTACGCGCCAGCAATCTGGAACTGTTTTTAAACGCAGGGGTGGAAGAGCTGCACAGCTCAGCGGGTAAATGGATACCTTCACCCATGCGTTATCGCAATACAGGGTTGTCAATGTCGACGGATGCTGAAGCGGATGAGTACTCGCGCTACGGTGTGGATGGAGAGTCGGTTGCGGTAATGAAATCGTTGATTGAACGTCATCACGTGTAGCAACGTACCGATTTTTACCGCGCATCATGTCGCCCAATATGATGCTTGCTTGTACCAGGCCCCTGCAATTTCAACAGGGGCCTTTTTTTCTCCTTCATATTTCAAGCCGCAGCCGCGTTGGCCGCCTCGCTCACCCCGGTCACTTACTGATGTAAGCTCCCGGGGATTCGCTGCGTTGCCGCCTTGCTGCAACTTGAACTATTTTGGAGATAACGTGCGACGCGTAGGCCGGGTAAGGCGCAGCCGCCACCCGGCTAAAGGCTACGGCTTCGTCGCAATCAATACCGCACGCATCGGGGCCGGATAGCCTTCGATGGTTTTACTGTGATCGTCCGGGTCGAGGAATTGCTCCAGCGATTCGGTGATCATCCAGTCTGTGCGACGCTGTTCTTCAATCGACGTCACGCACACATCGGCGATGCGTACATCGACAAACCCACATTTTTCCAGCCAGTTCTTCAGCGCCAGCGCGGAAGGGATGAAGTAAACGTTGCGCATCTGCGCATAGCGATCGCCCGGCACCAGAACGGCATGTTCATCGCCTTCGATAACCAACGTTTCGAGCACCAGTTCGCCGCCGCTGACCAGCTGATCTTTCAATTGCCAGAGATGCTCCAGCGGGGAACGACGGTGGTACAGCACGCCCATCGAGAAAACGGTATCAAAGGCTTTCAGGGCAGGGAGTTGCTCGATACCCAGCGGCAACAGGTGCGCACGCTGGTCGTTACCCAACAGCTTACGCACCGCTTCAAACTGGCACAGGAACAGCTGCATCGGATCGATACCGACGACCAGATGCGCGCCTGCGCCGATCATGCGCCACATGTGATAGCCGCTACCGCAGCCCACGTCCAGAATGGTGCGCCCGGTCAGGTCGGATAAATGCGGCAGAACGCGATCCCACTTCCAGTCAGAGCGCCACTCGGTGTTGATGTTTACGCCGTAAAGTGAAAACGGCCCTTTGCGCCACGGCATCAGGTTACGCATCAGCGTTTCGATGCGGTTGATCTGCCCGGCCGGGAGCGGCTCTTCGCTCTCCGCCGTCACGCTGTGCAGTAAATCCAGACGATGAGGCGTCAGTTCAGGCAGAAACTCCACGGCGTTGGACCACTGCTTCAACAGACCATGCTGCTGATCGCGCTGCCAGGTGGCAATTTGCGCAGGCAGGGTTTCCAGCCAGTGGGAAAGATGGTTTTTGGCAATCAGCTGATAGAAATTACCGAACTCGATCATGCTGCGTCTCCGGCTTTCAGCGCCACCAGAGAACCAAAGTTAAAGCACTGGAACCACAGTTCGCTGTGTTCAAATCCGGCTTTGCGCAGGCGCGCTTTGTGGGTTTCTACGGAATCCGTCAGCATGACGTTTTCAAGCATGCTGCGCTTCTGGCTGATCTCCAGCTCGCTGTAGCCATTTGCACGCTTGAAATCATGGTGCATGTTGAACAGCAGTTCGCCCACGCTGGCGTCTTCAAAGCTGAATTTCTCAGACAACACCAGCGCGCCGCCCGGGTTAAGGCCTTGATAAATTTTATCCAGCAACCGCTGACGATCGTCCGGCACCAGGAACTGAAGGGTAAAGTTCAGAACCACCATCGAGGCGTTCTGGATGTCGATATCGCGGATATCGCCTTCTACCACCTCCACAGGCGTAGGGGCTTTATACGCGTCAATGTGGCGACGGCAGCGTTCGACCATGGCCGGTGAGTTATCGACAGCCACAATCTTGCAGCCTTCGTGATGAACGTTACGACGAATGGACAGCGTTGCCGCTCCCAGCGAACAGCCCAGGTCATAGACCTGCGTGCCGGGTTGAACAAAACGCTCCGCCAGCATGCCGATCATGGAGATAATATTGGAATAACCGGGAACAGAGCGCTGGATCATATCCGGGAAGACTTCGGCTACCCGTTCATCAAAGGTCCAGTCGCCCAGGCTGGCGATAGGCGCGGAAAAAAGCGTGTCGCGATCTGACATAACGTAAAAATCCGGGAAAAATAAAGGGGCATATTGTGCGCTAATGGAAGGAGAAAACCAACTCCCACGGCATATACCAAAGGTTAGCCAGCACCATCAGCAAAAGCGAGCACCAGGTCGCGCTCATGCCGGAACGACGCCAGCGGATCAGGCGGTGGTGAAAACCATAATAATGCATCAAACGCCCTGCTATCAGCAGCAGCCCGCAGACGTGCACCATCCAGGTTTCAGCGCCATCCATCTCCATTAACAGCAGTAAAATTAACGCGACGGGAATGTACTCGACCGCGTTGCCGTGGATCCGGATTGCGCTTTGCAGCTCAGAAAAGCCCCCGTCACCGTACGAGACGCGGTACTGCATTCTCAGGCGCACAACATCAAATGAAAACTTAATCAGCAGTAATGCACCTAACACCGCATACAGCGCGCTGACCATACTAACTCCCTGTTTTTGGCAGATGGCACGTCTCTATGATAGGGGGTGATTTCAGAAAAGAGAAGATTGTTGTGGGATGGACGGCGCGGGGCCAACCGACGGAACCGCCTGCTGCAAGGCCTGCCAGAGAGCATCGACCAGTTCAGGCGCCTGTGCGATATCCGGCGTATGTAAAAAAAGGTACGGCGTGGTGGTGTGCTCCCATTTCGCCAGCGTTTGCAGCCAGACGGCGAACATCTCCTCATTTTGCTGCATGTTATCGCTGCCGATAAACCGGACCATCGGGTTCTGCGCCGTTACGATCGCATGGACGGGCACTTTCGGTTTTTTGCGCTGGGCATCAACAACGGCTTCGCTGTGCGGGATTGCGCTGTGCACGGGGCGGCTGTCGAGGATCACGCGGTTGACCGATCGTTCATGCAGGCCGCGATTGAGCGCTTTCTCCGCGTCGCCTTTGGCAAAGAATTCCGGATGCCTCACTTCTACGCCGTAGGTGAAATCAAGTGGCAGGGCCTCGAGAAACTGCCAGAGGGCGGGCAGGTCGCGTGGGCCAAACGTGGCGGGAAGCTGGAGCCAGTACTGGCCAATACGGTTGGCCAGAGGCGACATCCGGGTGAAAAACTCGTGGGTTAAATCATCGCAGTTGCGCAGCGCGGCGTTGTGGGAGATGGTCGCCGGGAATTTAAAGCAAAAGCGGAAGTCGTCGGTGGTTTGCTCGCGCCAGCGTTCGACGATCTCCGCGCGGGGCAGAGCGTACAGCGTGGTATTGCCCTCCACGCAGTTAAAGTGTCGGGCATACTCTTCAAGGTTGGTAATACCCAGGCGCACCCATTTCGGGTGCGACCACTGGGGCAGGCCCACGTACATCATAGCGCGCTGAGGATCTCATCCGTGCTGCGCACGCGACCGATACGCGGGAAGATATGGGTCATGCTGCCCTGGTGCTGATCCGCAGAGGCTGCGCTGCACGCATCTTCCGCGATCACCAGGTTAAAGCCCAGCTCCCAGGCGTTACGGGCGGTGGATTCCACACCAATGTTGGTGGAGATCCCGCACAGAATAATCGTGTCGATCCCGCGACGGCGCAGCTGGAGCTCCAGGTCGGTGCCGTAGAATGCGCCCCACTGGCGTTTGGTGACTTCTATATCGCTGTCGCGTTTACCGAGCGAGACAGGATATGTCCACCAGTTGTCCGGCAGCGCCTGCGCCGGGGCCTGAGCATCAACCGGCTGTTTTAACGCTTCGGCGAAATCAGCGGACCAGCCGACGCGCACCATAACAACAGGCGAGCCGCTGGCGCGGCATTTTTCTGCCAGGCGCGCAGCGCGGCTGACCACATCGTCAGCGGTGTGCGGACCACCGGCAAAAGGCAGAATGCCTTCCTGTAAATCAATGACCACAAGGGCGGTTTTGGTGGCATCAAGTGTAAACATCGTCGCTCCCGTCAAATGATTGCTTTTCTACACCTTACGACGTGATGGCCTGTTATCGGTCGGATAATTTTGTTAATTTTTGTGAGAATAGGCAATAAGAGTTCAGCAAACGCGCGTCAGGCCGTGCTTCGCTCTTATCGTGCGGCAGAATTTCCAGTATAATAGCCGCCTTTTTTCATCCAGTTGTGACATACAGAAAGCTGCGACATCGTAGCCTGCGAGACAGGCGACAATCAGCCTGCGGCTAATTAAGGGATATCTCATGCGTACAGAATATTGCGGGCAGCTGCGTCAGTCCCACGTCGGGCAGCAGGTCACCCTGTGTGGTTGGGTCAATCGTCGTCGCGATCTTGGTAGCCTTATCTTTATTGATATGCGTGACCGCGAAGGTATCGTTCAGGTGTTCTTCGATCCGGATCGCGCTGATGCGTTGAAGCTGGCTTCTGAGCTGCGCAATGAGTTCTGCATTCAGGTGACGGGCACCGTGCGTGCGCGTGACGAGAAAAACGTCAACGCCGACATGGCGACCGGCGCTATCGAAGTGCTGGCGTCCGATCTGACGATCATCAACCGCGCGGAAGCGTTGCCGCTGGACTCCAACCACGTCAACACCGAAGAAGCGCGTCTGAAATACCGCTACCTGGATCTGCGTCGTCCGGAAATGGCTCAGCGCCTGAAAACCCGTGCGAAAATCACCAGCCTGGTGCGCCGTTTTATGGATGACCACGGTTTCCTTGATATCGAAACCCCGATGCTGACCAAAGCCACGCCGGAAGGCGCGCGCGATTACCTGGTGCCATCCCGCGTCCATAAAGGCAAATTCTATGCGCTGCCGCAGTCTCCACAGCTGTTCAAACAGCTGCTGATGATGTCTGGCTTCGATCGCTACTATCAGATCGTGAAATGCTTCCGCGACGAAGACCTGCGCGCTGACCGTCAGCCAGAATTTACCCAGATCGATGTGGAAACCTCCTTCATGACCGCTGAGCAGGTGCGTGAAGTGATGGAAGCCCTGGTGCGTAGCCTGTGGAACGACGTGAAAGGCGTCGAGCTGGGCGATTTCCCAATCATGACCTTCGCGGAAGCCGAGCGTCGCTACGGCTCCGACAAACCAGACCTGCGTAACCCGATGGAGCTGGTGGACGTGGCAGACCTGGTGAAAGCCGTTGAGTTCGCGGTCTTTGCTGGCCCGGCTAACGATCCGAAAGGCCGCGTGGCGGCACTGCGCGTGCCGGGCGGAGCGGCTCTGAGCCGTAAGCAGATCGACGACTACGGCAACTTCATCAAGATCTACGGCGCGAAAGGTCTGGCCTATATTAAAGTGACCGAGCGTGCGAAAGGTCTGGAAGGTATCACCAGCCCGGTGGCGAAATTCCTGAACGCGGACATCGTGGAAGCGATCCTGGAGCGCACCGGCGCGCAGGACGGCGACATGATCTTCTTCGGTGCAGATAACAAGAAAGTGGTTGCGGATGCGATGGGCGCGCTGCGTCTGAAGCTCGGCAAAGACCTGAACCTGACCGACGAAAGTAAATGGGCGCCGCTGTGGGTGATCGACTTCCCGATGTTTGAAGACGACGGTGAAGGCGGCCTGACCGCGATGCACCACCCGTTCACCTCGCCAAAAGACATGACGCCGGCAGAGCTGAAGGCAGCACCGGAAGACGCAGTGGCAAACGCCTACGATATGGTCATCAACGGCTACGAAGTGGGCGGTGGTTCCGTGCGTATTCACAGCGGCGAAATGCAGCAGACCGTGTTTGGCATCCTGGGCATCAACGAACAGGAGCAGCGCGAGAAGTTTGGCTTCCTGCTGGACGCCCTGAAGTACGGTACCCCTCCGCACGCGGGTCTGGCTTTCGGTCTTGACCGTTTGACCATGCTGCTGACCGGCACCGATAACATCCGTGATGTGATCGCCTTCCCGAAAACCACCGCAGCGGCGTGTCTGATGACTGAAGCGCCAAGCTTTGCCAACCCGGCCGCGCTGGCTGAGCTGGGCATTGAGGTGGTGAAGAAGGAAGAGAAAAACTGATATGGCATATAAGCGTCCCGTTTCGGTTCTGGTGGTCATTTATGCAGAAGACACGAAGCGGGTGCTGATGTTGCAGCGGCGCGACGATCCGGATTTCTGGCAGTCGGTTACCGGCAGCCTGGAAGAGGGGGAGACCGCACCGCAGGCCGCCGCGCGTGAAGTAAAGGAAGAGGTCGCCATTGATGTTGCTTACGAGCAACTGACTCTGAAGGACTGTCAGCGCACGGTGGAGTTTGAAATTTTTAGCCATTTACGTCATCGCTATGCACCGGGAATTGAGCGCAATACGGAATCATGGTTCTGCCTTGCGCTTCCCCATGAGCGGGAGATCGTGTTCACGGAACACCTGACCTACCGCTGGGTGGATGCGGCGGATGCCGCCGCACTGACCAAGTCGTGGAGCAACCGGCAGGCGATTGAAGAATTTGTAATTAACGCTGCCTGAGAAGGCGCGATTTTTGGAGAACTTTTTATGGCAGGTCATAGTAAGTGGGCCAACACCAAACACCGCAAAGCGGCACAGGATGCCAAACGCGGTAAAATCTTTACCAAAATCATTCGTGAGCTGGTGACAGCGGCGCGTCTGGGCGGCGGCGATCCGGCCTCTAACCCACGTCTGCGCGCAGCGGTGGATAAAGCCCTGTCCAACAACATGACGCGTGACACCCTGAACCGTGCAATCGCACGTGGCGTGGGCGGTGATGAAGACGCGAACATGGAAACCATCATTTATGAAGGTTACGGTCCTGGCGGTACGGCGGTGATGGTTGAGTGCCTGTCCGACAACCGTAACCGTACCGTTGCGGAAGTGCGCCACGCGTTCACCAAAACCGGCGGCAACCTGGGCACTGACGGTTCTGTAGCGTACCTGTTCAGCAAAAAAGGCGTCATCTCCTTTGAGAAAGGCGACGAAGATGCGATCATGGAAGCGGCGCTGGAAGCCGGTGCGGAAGACGTGGTGACCTACGACGACGGCGCTATTGATGTTTACACCGCATGGGAAGAGATGGGGGCCGTGCGTGATGCGCTGGAAGCGGCTGGCCTGAAGGCGGATAACGCTGAAGTCTCCATGATCCCGTCTACCAAAGCGGACATGGATGCGGAAACCGCACCGAAACTGCTGCGTCTGATCGACATGCTCGAAGACTGCGACGACGTACAGGAAGTGTACCACAACGGTGAAATCTCTGATGAGGTTGCAGCGACTCTCTGATGAGAGCGTGTAGATCCGTTACAGGAGACGCGTGATGTCGATTATTCTCGGGATTGACCCAGGCTCACGCGTCACCGGGTATGGCGTTATCCGTCAGGTGGGACGCCAGTTAACCTACCTCGGCAGTGGGTGTATTCGCACCAAAGTGGACGATCTGCCGTCGCGCCTGAAGCTCATCTATGCGGGCGTGTCGGAGATCATCACTCAGTTTCAGCCGGACTATTTCGCCATCGAGCAGGTCTTTATGGCGAAAAACGCTGACTCGGCGTTAAAGCTCGGTCAGGCGCGCGGCGTGGCGATTGTTGCCGCCGTGAACCAGGATCTGCCGGTGTTCGAGTATGCGGCCCGTCAGGTTAAGCAGACGGTGGTGGGCATTGGTAGCGCGGAGAAAAGCCAGGTGCAGCACATGGTGCGTACCCTGCTGAAGCTCCCTGCGAACCCGCAGGCCGACGCCGCGGATGCGCTGGCCATTGCGATTACCCACTGTCACGTCAGCCAGAATGCGATGCAAATGAGCGAGTCGCGGCTCAATCTGGCGCGAGGCAGGTTACGATAATGACAAATCAGGCTGGATGTTTATCCAGCCTTTTTTTATTATGTCGGCAGATAATTTCTTCCAGAACGCAGGAGCGTCACGTGATAGGCAGACTCAGAGGCATCATCATTGAAAAACAACCCCCGTTAGTGCTGCTGGAAGTGGGTGGCGTGGGCTATGAAGTCCATATGCCGATGACCTGCTTCTACGAGCTTCCGGAGGCGGGCAAAGAGGCGGTTGTCTTTACCCAGTTTGTGGTGCGTGAAGACGCTCAGCTGCTGTACGGATTCAATAACAAACAGGAACGCACCCTGTTCCGCGAATTGATCAAAACCAACGGCGTCGGGCCGAAGCTGGCGCTTGCGATTCTGTCCGGTATGTCAGCGCCACAGTTTGTGAACGCCGTTGAGCGTGAAGATCCGGCTGCGTTAATTAAACTTCCGGGCATCGGGAAGAAAACTGCCGAGCGTTTAATTGTCGAGATGAAGGACCGCTTTAAAGGTCTGCATGGCGATCTGTTCACGCCGGCAGCCGATCTGGTGCTGACTTCCCCGGGCGCGCCTGCATCGGATGATGATGCCGAGCAGGAAGCGGTTGCCGCGCTGGTGGCGCTGGGCTATAAACCTCAGGAGGCCAGCCGGATGGTGAGCAAAATTGCTAAACCGGATGCCAGCAGTGAAACCCTGATTCGTGAAGCGCTGCGCGCTGCATTGTGAGGTAAAGGATGATTGAAGCAGACCGCCTGGTATCGGCAGGCACCATTCAGCCAGATGACGTGGTGGATCGCGCGATCCGTCCCAAACTGCTGGATGAGTATATCGGCCAGCCGCAGGTTCGTTCTCAGATGGAGATTTTCATCCAGGCGGCAAAGCTGCGCGGCGATGCGCTCGATCACCTGCTGATTTTTGGTCCGCCGGGGTTAGGTAAAACCACCCTGGCGAATATCGTCGCCAACGAAATGGGCGTTAACCTGCGTACCACTTCCGGCCCGGTACTGGAGAAAGCAGGGGACCTGGCGGCGATGCTGACCAACCTCGAACCGCATGACGTGCTGTTTATCGACGAGATCCATCGCCTGTCGCCGGTGGTGGAGGAAGTGCTCTATCCGGCAATGGAGGATTACCAGCTGGATATCATGATCGGTGAAGGTCCGGCCGCGCGCTCGATCAAAATCGATCTGCCACCGTTTACCCTGATTGGCGCCACGACCCGCGCCGGCTCGCTGACCTCTCCACTGCGTGACCGTTTTGGTATCGTGCAGCGTCTGGAGTTTTATCAGGTGCCCGACCTTCAGCATATTGTGGGGCGCAGCGCGCGCTACATGGGGCTGGATATGAGCGAAGAGGGGGCGTTTGAAGTGGCGAAGCGCTCCCGCGGTACGCCGCGTATCGCCAACCGCCTGCTGCGCCGGGTGCGTGACTTTGCCGAGGTGAAGCACGACGGCACTATATCGGCCGAGATCGCCGCCCAGGCGCTGGATATGCTGAACGTCGATGCTGAAGGTTTTGACTATATGGACCGTAAGCTGCTGCTGGCGGTGCTGGATAAGTTCTTTGGCGGGCCAGTAGGGCTGGATAACCTGGCGGCGGCAATTGGCGAAGAGCGTGAGACTATCGAAGATGTGCTGGAGCCGTATCTGATCCAGCAAGGCTTCTTGCAGCGTACCCCGCGCGGTCGTATGGCGACGGTGCGGGCGTGGAATCATTTCGGCATTACGCCGCCCGCGATGCCGTAAGTAGCGATAAATTCTAGCCCCGGTAAGCGAAGCGCCACCGGGGACATGCTGACTACTGCGCGGTCTTTTTCATCATACTGAAAATAAACAACACCGCCGCGCACAATACCACCGACGGCCCCGCTGGCGTGTCATAAAACGCCGAGAAGGTTAACCCGCCCGTCACCGCAATCATTCCGATAATCACCGCGATACCGGCCATTTGCTCCGGCGTACGCGCAAAACGGCGCGCCGTGGCGGCAGGGATTATCAGCAGCGACGTGATGATCAGCGCGCCGACAAACTTCATCGCCACACCGATGGTTAACGCCGTCACCAGCATCAACAGCAGCTTCACGCGCTGAAGCTTCACGCCGTCGACAAAGGCCAGATCCGGGCTGACGGTCATCGCCAGTAAACTCCGCCACTGCCACAGCAGGATCCCGAGCACCACCGCCACGCCAATGGCAATGGAAATGAGATCTTCGGGCGTGACGGCCAGCAGATCGCCAAACAGGTAGGCCATCAGATCTACGCGGATGTTTGACATCAGGCTCACTACCACCAGGCCCAGCGACAGGGCGCTGTGCGCCATAATGCCGAGCAGGGTATCAATTGCCAGGTGAGGGCGTTTTTCCAGCCAGACCAGACCGGCAGCCAGCAGCAGCGTGACGACAATCACCGCATAAAACGGGTTCACGTCCAGTAATAAACCAAACGCGACACCCAGCAATGAAGCATGGGCCAGCGTATCGCCGAAATAGGACATTCTGCGCCAGACGACAAACGAGCCGAGTGGACCCGCGGCGCAGGCAAGCATAATCCCGGCCAGCCAGCCGGGCAGTAACAGTTCAATCATGAGTGTCCATTTCCCCGACGCAGGACAATTCGTCCCTGTAAATCATGGCGGTGATTGTGATTATGGCGATAGATGCCCAGCTGTTCGGCGCCACGATGGCCAAACATGGAGATAAATTCGGGATGCATTGACACCACTTCCGGCGTGCCGGAACAACAAATGTGATGGTTCAGGCACAGTACTTCGTCGGTTTTGGCCATCACCAGATGCAGATCATGGGAGACCATCAGCACCGCGCAGTTAAGCTCCCGACGGAGCTGGTCAATCAGATCGTACAGCGCAACCTGACCGTTGACGTCAACACCCTGCGTCGGCTCGTCCAGGACCAGCAGCTGAGGGCTGCTGAGCAGGGCACGGGCAAGCAATACGCGCTGGGTTTCACCGCCCGACAGCTTTTGCAAGGGCGCCTCAACAAGATGTCCCGCCTGAACGCGTTTCAGCGCCGGGAGGATATCCGCTTTACGCGTACCGGGACGGAGGCGCAGGAAGCGGCTCACCGTCAGGGGCAGGGTGGCATCAAGATGTAATTTTTGCGGCACATAGCCGATACGCAATTTGTCTTCGCGGACGATAACACCTGCGTCAGGGGCTACCAGGCCTAATACGACGCGCACCAGCGTCGATTTGCCTGCACCGTTAGGGCCGAGCAGCGTGAGTATTTTGCCGGGCTTCAGATTCAGCGACACGTCAGAAAGGACGCGGCGCTGGCCGAATGAGACCGAAACATTTTCAAGAGAAACTAAAGTCGTCATGTCAATTTAAGCTTGCAGAAGTCATCGAATGTTATAATATCACATCCCACGCATTCATTACGATGATTAGTCGCATTATGTTACAGAAAAATACGCTTCTTTTCGCAGCTTTATCCGCTGCTCTTTGGGGTACAACAGCACAAGATGTTAACGCCGCTGTTGTCGCTTCGCTTAAACCGCTTGGATTTATCGCCTCTGCCATCGCGGACGGGGTCACTGAGACACAGGTTCTGCTGCCTGACGGGGCTTCCGAGCATGATTATTCTCTGCGTCCATCTGATGTAAAACGCTTACAGAACGCGGACTTAGTCGTCTGGATTGGTCCTGAGATGGAAGCGTTCATGCAGAAGTCAGCCAGACAGCTTCCCGCTGAGAAACAGGTGACGATTGCCGGGCTGTCCGGCGTGAAACCGTTACTCATGAAAGGAGCTGAGGACGAGGGTGATGAGCATGACCACGACCATGCTCATGGTGAAAAAGGTGACGACCATCACCATCACGGTGAATACAACATGCATCTCTGGCTCTCCCCAGAGATAGCGCGGCTTACAGCGGTTGCAATCCACGACAAATTAGTGGAACTTATGCCGCAAAGTCGAATCAAACTCGACGCCAACCTGAAGGATTTTGAGGCTCAATTAGCCGCAACCGACAAACAGGTGGGTAACGAGCTCGCACCGCTTAAAGGAAAAGGGTACTTCGTTTTTCATGATGCCTACGGGTATTACGAGAAACATTACGGTCTGACCCCGCTGGGGCATTTTACCGTCAACCCTGAAATTCAGCCTGGTGCGCAGCGTTTACATGAAATCAGAACACAGCTGGTTGAGCAAAAAGCGACATGCGTTTTTGCTGAGCCACAGTTCAGGCCAGCGGTCGTAGAAGCCGTGGCCAGGGGAACATCCGTGCGCATGGGAACCCTTGACCCGCTAGGTACGAACATCCAGTTGAGCAAAGCGAGCTATTCGCAGTTCCTCAGCCAACTGGCGAATCAGTATGCGAGCTGCCTGAAAGGAGATTAACGAGGAAGTGAATACGTGCAACAGATAGCCCGCTCTGTCGCCCTGGCATTTAACAATCTGCCTCGACCCCACCGCGTTATGCTGGGGTCGCTTACAGTTCTCACATTAGCGGTCGCCGTCTGGCGGCCCTATGTTTACCACCCGAGTTCCGCCCCAATCATCAAAACCATCGAACTGGAGAAGAGCGAGATCCGCTCTCTGCTGCCCGAGGCCAGCGAGCCTATCGATCAGGCCGCTCAGGAAGATGAAGCGATTCCCCAGGATGAGCTGGATGACAAGATCCAGAATGAAGCTGGCATTCATGAATATGTTGTATCCACTGGCGATACGCTGAGCAGCGTCCTGAACCAGTACGGTATCGACATGGGCAACATCAGCCAGCTCGCCGCATCCGATAAAGAGCTGCGTAACCTGAAAATTGGTCAGCAACTTTCCTGGACCTTAACGCCCGACGGCGATCTGCAACGTCTGACCTGGGAGATGTCCCGTCGCGAAACCCGCACCTACGATCGCACTGCAAACGGTTTCAAAATGACCAGTGAATTGCAGCAGGGCGACTGGGTTAACAGCGTCATGAAAGGGACCGTCGGCGGCAGCTTTGTTTCCAGCGCACGCGATGCCGGCCTGACCAGCGCTGAAATCAGCTCGGTGATCAAAGCCATGCAGTGGCAGATGGATTTCCGCAAACTGAAAAAAGGCGATCAGTTCTCTGTCCTGATGTCCCGCGAAATGCTGGACGGTAAGCGCGAGCAGAGCCAGCTGGTGGGCGTTCGTCTGCGTTCAGACGGCAAAGACTACTACGCTATTCGCGCGGAAGACGGTAAGTTCTATGACCGCAGCGGTACGGGTCTGGCAAAAGGCTTCCTGCGTTTCCCAACGGCGAAACAGTTCCGCGTCTCCTCCAACTTTAACCCGCGTCGTCTGAACCCGGTAACGGGCCGCGTAGCGCCGCACCGTGGCGTTGACTTCGCTATGCCGCAGGGCACGCCAGTGCTGGCGGTAGGAGATGGTGAAGTGGTCATGGCGAAACGCAGCGGTGCTGCTGGCTATTACGTTGCTATTCGTCACGGTCGTACGTACACCACCCGCTACATGCACCTGCGTAAACTGCTGGTCAAACCGGGCCAGAAGGTGAAACGTGGCGATCGCATCGCGCTGTCCGGTAACACCGGCCGGTCGACGGGGCCGCACCTGCACTATGAAGTGTGGATCAACCAGCAGGCGGTTAACCCGCTGACGGCGAAACTGCCGCGCACCGAAGGGCTGACCGGAAAAGATCGCAAAGATTACCTGGCGCAGGTGAAAGAGGTGATGCCGCAGCTGCGCTTCGACTAAGCTCTCCTGATTTAAAAAGCCGGCGTCAGTATGCGCCGGCTTTTTCTTTTGTGCGCGGGCGGCAGCCTCGCTACACTATCCGCATATATTTTTGCGTCACCAGACCCTGGAACCCGCATGGAAACCAAAAAAAACAATATTGAGTACATTCCTGAGTTTGAAAAATCTTTTCGCCACCCGCGTAACTGGGGCGCCTGGATTGGCGTATACGCGTTTGCTGGCATGGCGTTGCTACCTGCTTCCCTCCGCGATCCGGTGCTCGGTAAAGTGGGGCGCCTGGCAGGGCGCTTGGGTAAAAGCGCGCGCCGACGCGCGCAAATAAACCTGTTGTACTGTTTCCCGGATAAAAGCGACGCCGAACGCGAAGCAATCATTGATGACATGTATACCACTGCGCCGCAGGCGATGGCGATGATGGCGGAACTGGCACTGAAAGGGCCGGAGAAGATCGTCGAACGCGTTGACTGGAAAGGGCTGGAGATCATCGACGAGATGCGTCGCAATGATGAAAAGGTGATTTTCCTGGTGCCGCACGGCTGGGGGGTCGACATTCCGGCGATGTTAATGGCGTCGCAGGGCCAGAAAATGGCGGCGATGTTCCATAATCAGGGAAACAAAATCTACGATTTCGTCTGGAATACCGTGCGCCGTCGCTTTGGCGGACGCTTGCACGCCCGAAACGATGGCATTAAGCCTTTCATTCAGTCGGTACGTCAGGGTTACTGGGGCTACTATCTGCCCGATCAGGACCATGGTCCTGAGCACAGCGAGTTTGTCGATTTCTTCGCAACCTATAAAGCCACGCTACCAGCGATTGGTCGCCTGATGAAAGTCTGCCGCGCCCGCGTGATCCCACTGTTCCCGGCTTATGACGGTAAAACGCATCGCCTGAGCATTGAGGTACGTCCGCCGATGGACGATCTGCTGACCGCAGACGATCACACCATCGCACGCCGCATGAATGAAGAGGTGGAAGTGCTGGTGGGGCCGCATAAGGAGCAATATACGTGGATCCTGAAGCTGCTCAAAACGCGCAAACCTGGCGAAACAGAGCCGTACAAGCGTAAAGAGCTTTTCCCGAAGAAATAGGAAACCTTCACCCCTCTCCCCTTAGGGGAGAGGGGAGCGGAGCTTACTCTACGGTCAGTACGCGGGTGGTATTGGTTGAGCCGATGGTGCTCATCACGTCACCCTGCGTCACGATAACGATATCACCGGATACCAGATAACCTTTGTCGCGCAGCAGGTTCACGGCATCGTGCGCGGCGGCCACGCCGTCGTTGGTGCTGTCGAAGTATACTGGCGTCACGCCGCGATACAGCGCCGTCAGGTTCAGCGTACGCTCGTGACGGGACATGGCGAAGATCGGCAGACCGGAGCTGATACGGGACGTCATTAGCGCGGTACGGCCAGATTCGGTCATGGTGATGATCGCCGTGACCCCTTTCAGGTGGTTGGCTGCGTACATCGCGGACATCGCAATCGCTTCTTCCACATTGTCGAACTGGATATCCAGGCGGTGCTTGGAGACGTTAATGCTTGGGATCTTCTCTGCACCCAGGCAGACGCGCGCCATGGCGGCCACGGTTTCCGCCGGATACTGGCCCGCCGCGGTTTCCGCTGACAGCATCACCGCGTCAGTACCATCCAGCACGGCGTTCGCCACGTCCATGACTTCTGCACGGGTCGGCATTGGGTTGGTGATCATGGATTCCATCATCTGGGTGGCGGTGATCACCGCGCGGTTCAGCTGACGCGCGCGACGGATCAGCGCTTTCTGGATACCGACCAGTTCAGGGTCGCCAATTTCCACGCCCAGGTCACCACGGGCAACCATCACCACGTCAGACGCCAGGATCACGTCGTCCATCGCGTCCTGATCGCAGACCGCTTCAGCGCGTTCCACTTTTGCAACGATTTTCGCATCGCAGCCTGCATCGCGCGCCAGGCGGCGAGCATAGTTCAGATCTTCACCGCAGCGCGGGAAGGAGACGGCCAGATAATCTACGCCGATCTGCGCTGCGGTCACGATATCCGCTTTGTCTTTATCGGTCAGCGCTTCGGCAGACAGGCCACCGCCGAGTTTGTTGATGCCTTTGTTGTTGGAGAGCGGGCCGCCGACGGTCACTTCGGTGAACACCTTCATACCCTGAACTTCCAGCACTTTCAGCTGTACGCGTCCGTCGTCCAGCAGCAGGATGTCGCCAGGCACAACGTCAGCAGGCAGACCTTTGTAGTCGATACCCACTTTTTCCTTATCGCCTTCACCTTTGCTCAGGTTGGCGTCCAGCAGGAATTTATCGCCGATGTTGAGGAAGACTTTGCCTTCTTTAAAGGTCGATACGCGGATTTTTGGACCTTGCAGGTCACCGAGGATAGCAACGTGGCGGCCCAGTTTAGCTGCGATTTCACGCACTTTGTCGGCACGTAATTTATGGTCTTCTGGCGTACCGTGAGAGAAGTTCATACGCACCACGTTAGCACCCGCGGCGATAATCTTTTCGAGGTTATTATCGCGGTCGGTGGCCGGGCCTAAGGTGGTGACGATCTTGGTTCTGCGAAGCCTTCTGGACATGTAATACTCCGTTGACTGAAACAACTTTGGTGTTGCGTGAACATAGAATCGGCCTTCATCTATCGCAAGGCAGTAGCGAGGGGACCGAATGCCGTAAATCGTACTTCGTCGTTATTAGGGAACATCGCTCTTTATAAGCAATTCTTTATCAAAACGCGATTCTTTCAGGGCTTCCTTGACCCGCTTCAAGTTATCCCGGAATTTTGCGCCCCGGCGTAAGGTAAAACCTGTCGCCAGTACGTCGATGACCGTCAACTGCGCCAGGCGGGAGACCATCGGCATGTACATGTCGGTATCCTCCGGTACGTCCAGGGTAATGGCGAGCGTCGCTTCCCGGGCGAGCGGCGTACCTGCCGTCGTCAGGGCGATGACCATCGCATCGTTGTCACGCGCGAGCTGCGCCAGCTCCACCTGGCTCTTGGTGCGGCCCGTATGGGAGATGAGTACCACGACATCTTCTTCGCTACAATTCATACAGCTCATGCGTTGCAGCACAATGTCATCGGAGTAAATCACCGGCACGTTAAAGCGAAAGAATTTATTCATGGCGTCATGCGCCACGGCGGCGGACGAGCCAAGGCCAAAGAAGGCAATCCGTTTGGCCTGCGTGAGAAGATCGACCGCGCGATTTACTGAACTCATGTCCAGAGACTGGCGAACGTGGTCGAGCGTGGCCATAGCCGATTCAAATATTTTTGCGGTGTAAGCATCAACGCTGTCGTCTTCATCGACATTGCGATTAACATACGGGGTGCCGTTTGCCAGACTTTGGGCCAGATGCAGTTTAAAATCAGGAAAGCCGCGCGTGTCCAGACTACGACAGAATCGATTGACCGTCGGTTCGCTGACGCCCGATTCCTGTGCCAGAGCGGCGATGCTTGAATGAATCGCCTGAGCGGGCGCGGCGAGAATAACTTCAGCCACTTTGCGCTCGGATTTGCTAAGGTGTTCCAGTTGAAACTGGATTTTTTCCAGCATGTTCATTGTTAACAAGACGCTCATGAGGGCATAAACGATTTCATAAAGAGATGAAACCTTGATTCGATTTAGCCGATATTACCCCCAGGACTCCCGAAAGGGTAATCGTCGACAAGAAATGTTGTTGTTTTTTTTCATTACTTGATCGACGTCGGGTTTTGCTCTGACCCCGTTGCGCAAAGAATCGACGTTTGTTGCGTCATCAGACGGGCGTAATGGCCCAGGCGACGAAAAATCACCGTATCGCACGCGACGTTAAGCGCTAATGGTTTCAGGAAACGAGTAAAAGCAGTACAGTGCATTGTAATAAAATTACAACGATACCTGGCAGAGTACCAGGCGATCTAACTGAGGAGAATGACATGGCGGTAACGCAAACAGCCCAGGCATGTGACCTGGTCATTTTCGGCGCGAAAGGCGATCTTGCACGCCGAAAATTGCTGCCTTCCCTGTATCAGCTCGAAAAAGCGGGCCAGATCCATCCCGACACCCGGATCCTTGGGGTAGGGCGCGCAGACTGGGATAAGGAGGCTTATACCAAAGTCGTGCGTGAGGCGCTCGAAACGTTCATGAAAGAGAAAATCGATGAAAGCCTTTGGGATAAGCTGAGCGGGCGTCTCGATTTCTGCAACCTGGACGTCAACGATGTAGGCGCCTTTACCCGTCTGGGTGAAATGCTTGACCAGGAAAATCGTGTCACTATTAACTATTTCGCCATGCCGCCAAGCACCTTCGGCGCCATCTGCAAAGGTCTGGGCGAGGCGAAGCTGAACGCCAAACCGGCGCGCGTAGTGATGGAGAAACCGCTGGGTACGTCGCTGGCGACCTCGCGTGAAATCAACGACCAGGTAGGCGAGTTCTTTGAGGAGTGTCAGGTTTACCGTATTGACCACTATCTGGGCAAAGAGACGGTACTGAACCTGCTGGCGCTGCGTTTTGCCAACTCCCTGTTTGTGAACAACTGGGACAACCGCACTATCGACCACGTGGAAATTACCGTGGCGGAAGAGGTGGGCATCGAAGGCCGTTGGGGCTACTTCGACCAGGCCGGCCAGATGCGTGACATGATCCAGAACCACCTGCTGCAAATTCTGTGCATGATTGCCATGTCTCCACCGTCAGATCTGACGGCCGACAGCATTCGTGACGCCAAAGTGAAAGTGCTGAAATCACTGCGCCGTATTGACCGCTCCAACGTGCGTGAGAAAACCGTGCGCGGCCAGTACACCGCAGGTTTTGCCCAGGGGAAAAAAGTTCCTGGCTATCTGGAAGAAGAGGGCGCGAACAAGTCCAGCAACACCGAGACGTTTGTGGCGATCCGCGTGGATATCGACGACTGGCGCTGGGCCGGTGTGCCGTTCTACCTGCGTACCGGGAAACGTCTGCCGGCAAAATGCTCCGAAGTGGTGGTCTACTTCAAAAATCCGGAACTGAACCTGTTCAAAGAATCCTGGCAGGAACTGCCGCAGAATAAACTGACCATCCGTCTGCAACCGGACGAGGGTGTGGATATTCAGATCCTGAACAAAGTGCCGGGTCTTGATCACAAACACAACCTGCAAACCACCAAGCTCGACCTGAGCTACTCTGAAACCTTCAACCAGACGCATCTGGCCGACGCTTACGAGCGTCTGCTGCTGGAAACCATGCGTGGTATCCAGGCGCTGTTCGTCCGCCGCGATGAAGTGGAAGAGGCGTGGAAGTGGGTCGACTCCATCACTGAAGCGTGGGCAGCCGATCAGGACGCGCCAAAACCGTATCAGGCGGGAACATGGGGACCTGTCGCCTCCGTTGCGATGATCACCCGTGATGGCCGCTCCTGGAACGAGTTTGAATAACCACCTTCTCTAGCCCAAAGGTGTTATTTTACCGGTAACATGATCTAACACAGCAAGTGGCATAATTTTTATCTTTTAAGCTCCGCGTGGATTCACCCGCGGAGCTTTTTTTATTACACTCCCTTCAGACATTTTGCCCCTGTGCTCCGGATATCAGGCGTTTCAGCGTTGTTAACAACCGTCAGAAACTGTGTAAACTCCCGAGCCTGGACAGATAAATTAGAGGAGCTTTTATGAATCCGACATTGTTACGCGTAACACAACGCATTGTTGAACGCTCGAAAGAGACCCGTGCTGCCTACCTTGCCCGCATCGAACAGGCGAAGAGTGAAACGGTCCATCGCTCACAGCTGGCCTGCGGGAATCTGGCCCACGGCTTTGCGGCCTGCCAGCCTGGTGATAAAGACGCGCTGAAAAGCATGTTGCGTAACAATATCGCCATCATTACCTCCTATAATGACATGCTTTCAGCCCACCAGCCGTATGAGGTCTACCCGTCTATCATCCGCAATGCGCTGCACAGCGTGAACGCGGTGGGCCAGGTTGCAGGCGGCGTGCCGGCCATGTGTGATGGCGTAACCCAGGGCCAGGACGGTATGGAGCTGTCCCTGCTGAGCCGCGAAGTGATCGCCATGTCAGCGGCAGTGGGCCTGTCTCACAATATGTTTGATGGCGCGCTCTATCTGGGCGTGTGCGACAAAATCGTCCCGGGGCTGGTGATGGCCGCGCTGTCGTTTGGCCACCTGCCAGCGATTTTTGTGCCGTCAGGCCCGATGGCAAGCGGTCTGCCAAACAAGGAAAAAGTCCGTATCCGTCAGCTGTATGCCGAAGGAAAAGCGGACCGTCAGGCACTGCTGGAAGCGGAAGCCGCGTCTTATCACGCGCCGGGCACCTGTACGTTCTACGGTACGGCCAACACCAACCAGATGGTGGTGGAGTTTATGGGGATGCAGCTACCGGGCTCGTCGTTCATCCAGCCGGATGCGCCACTGCGTAAAGCGCTGACCGAAGCCGCAGCCCGTCAGGTGACGCGCCTGACCGGTAACGGCAACGAGTGGATGCCAATGGGCAAAATGGTGGATGAAAAAGTTATCGTAAACGGGATTGTCGCCCTGCTGGCGACCGGCGGTTCAACCAACCATACCATGCACCTTGTCGCGATGGCGCGCGCGGCGGGCATTCTGATTAACTGGGATGACTTCTCCGATATCTCCTCCGTGGTACCGCTGATGGCGCGTCTGTACCCGAACGGTCCGGCGGACATCAACCACTTCCAGGCCGCGGGCGGCGTGCCGGTGCTGATGCGCGAGCTGCTGAAAGGCGGCCTGCTGCATGAGGATGTCAACACGGTGGCGGGCTTTGGCCTGCATCGCTATACCCTTGAACCCTGGCTGAACAACGGTGAGCTGGACTGGCGCGAAGGGGCGAGCGACTCGCTCGATCCTCAGGTTATCGCAACCTTCGAACAGCCATTCTCTCCTCACGGCGGCACCAAAGTGCTGAGCGGTAACCTTGGACGTGCCGTGATGAAAACCTCTGCCGTGCCGGAAGAGAATCAGGTGATTGAAGCCCCGGCGGTGGTGTTTGAAAGCCAGCACGACGTTTTACCTGCTTTTGACGCGGGTCTGCTTGATAAAGACTGTGTGGTCGTGGTGCGTCATCAGGGACCAAAAGCGAACGGGATGCCAGAATTACATAAACTTATGCCGCCGCTTGGTGTATTATTGGACCGCCGTTTCAAAATTGCACTGGTGACCGATGGACGCCTCTCGGGGGCATCCGGTAAAGTGCCTTCAGCGATTCATGTCACCCCGGAAGCCTACGACGGCGGCCTGCTGGCGAAAGTGCGTGATGGTGACATGATCCGCGTTAACGGTCAGACAGGCGAGTTAACCCTGCTGGTGGACGAAGCAGAGCTGGCGGCGCGTCAGCCACATATTCCTGACCTGAGCGCATCCCGCGTGGGTACCGGACGCGAAATGTTTGGTGCGTTGCGTGAGAAACTCTCCGGTGCGGAGCAGGGCGCAACCTGTATTACGTTTTAAGACGACTTGATTTTAACGATCTGGCGAGAGAAAACTCTGATGAAAAACTGGAAAACAAGTGCAGAAGCAATCCTGACTACTGGCCCTGTCGTGCCGGTTATTGTGGTAAACAAACTGGAGCACGCTGTCCCAATGGCGAAGGCGCTGGTTGCGGGTGGCGTTCGTGTTCTGGAAGTGACCCTGCGTACGGCCTGTGCGATAGATGCGATCCGTGCTATCGCCAAAGAAGTGCCGGAAGCGATCATCGGTGCAGGTACGGTTCTGAATGCGCAGCAGCTGGCGGAAGTGACCGAAGCGGGCGCACAGTTTGCCATCAGCCCGGGGCTGACCGAGCCCCTGCTGAAAGCCGCAACCGAAGGTTCTATTCCGCTGATCCCGGGTATCAGCACCGTTTCTGAACTGATGCTGGGCATGGACTACGGCCTGAAAGAATTCAAATTCTTCCCGGCTGAAGCGAACGGCGGCACCAAAGCGTTGCAGGCGATTGCGGGCCCATTCTCCCAGGTGCGTTTCTGCCCAACGGGCGGTATCTCTCCGGCAAACTACCGTGACTACCTGGCGCTGAAAAGCGTGCTGTGCATCGGTGGCTCCTGGCTGGTTCCGGCGGATGCGCTGGAAGCAGGCGACTGGGATCGCATCACTAAACTGGCTCGCGAAGCGGTAGAAGGCGCGAAAGAGTAAGTTTGTTTGCCGGGTAGCGGCTGCGCCTTACCCGGCCTGCCAGACAGTTATAACGGGCCTTTCGGTCCGTTTTTTTATCCTGCTACGCTGACGTTCGCAGCCGCTATTTTCGCTCTCGCGACGGCTTCGTCCACGTTTTCCCCGGTTGCTAATGCCACGCCCAGACGACGGCTTCCGTCGATCTCCGGTTTGCCGAACAGTCTGACCTGTAAGCCTGCACCAACCGCACCTTCGACGTTATCAAAGGTGACATTCTGGCTGGTCAGCTGCGGCAGGATCACCGCGGAGGCTGCCGGGCCGTATTGACGGATGCCGCCAACCGGCAGGCCGAGGAAAGCGCGCACGTGCAGCGCGAACTCGGAGAGATCCTGTGAAATCAGCGTAACCATCCCGGTATCGTGCGGGCGAGGGGAGACTTCGCTGAAGATCACCTCGTCGCCGCAAACAAACAATTCCACGCCGAACAGGCCGTAGCCGCCCAGCGCCAGCACCGTCTTGCGGGCGATCTCCTGCGCGCGTGCCAGCGCCAGCGCGCTCATCTGCTGCGGCTGCCAGGATTCTCGATAATCGCCGTCTTCCTGACGATGACCAATCGGGTCGCAGAAATAAACGCCGTCCACGGCACTGACGGTAAGCAGGGTAATTTCGAAATCAAACTTCACCACGCCTTCCACGATGACGCGCCCGGCACCGGCACGACCGCCCTGCTGGGCATAGTCCCAGGCCTGGTCCAGCGTGCTGCTGTCGCGGATAAAGCTCTGCCCTTTGCCGGAGGAGCTCATTACCGGCTTAATGATGCACGGGTAGCCAATCTCTTCGACGGCCTGGAGAAACGCAGCTTTATCCCCGGCAAAACGGTAGCTGGAGGTCGGGAGCTGTAATTCTTCTGCCGCCAGGCGACGAATGCCTTCCCGGTTCATGGTCAGTTTTGCCGCAGTGGCGCAGGGCACCACGCGCTGGCCTTCCTGCTCAAGGGCAACCAGCATCTCAGTGGCAATGGCCTCAATTTCAGGTACCACGAAATCCGGTTTTTCGTCGGCAATTAACCCCCGCAGGGCATTACCATCAAGCATATCGATGACGTGCGAGCGATGCGCGACGTGCATGGCAGGGGCGTTCGCGTAACGGTCCACCGCAATCACTTCCACACCCAAACGCTGGCATTCAATGGCCACTTCTTTACCCAGTTCACCCGATCCCAACAGCATGACGCGCGTCGCGGCGGGACGCAGCGCGGTTCCTAAACGAGTCATAAAAATCCCCCTGAAAAAGATGCGGGCAGTATAAACGAAAACGTTTGCGTCTGTCTTGTATGGGGATATCCGGACAGCGGTGAAATTTGCGCTTCTTTAGCACTGACAGACATTTCCTGACACCCGCTCGCTTAGGCTGTGAAGGTTACGCACTGTTACGTGAGGAAAAATATGTCAGGCTGGATGAATCAACTGCAATCCCTGTTGGGACAAAAAGGCTCGTCGTCGGGCGAGCAGGGTCTGAGCAAGCTGCTGGTGCCGGGTGCGCTCGGCGGGCTGGCCGGTTTGCTGGTTGCCAATAAATCATCGCGGAAACTGCTTACCAAATACGGTACCGGCGCGCTGCTGGCGGGCGGAGGGGCTATTGCAGGTTCCGTCTTATGGAGCAAATACAAAGATAAGGTGCGCAGCGCGCATCAGGATGAACCGCAGTACGGGAAGCAGGTATCGCCGTTAGATTTACGCACCGAGCGCCTGATCCTCGCCCTGGTCTTTGCAGCCAAGAGCGACGGGCATATTGATGCCAGTGAACGTGCCGCAATTGAACAGCAGATGCGGGAAGCGGGCGTTGAGGAGCAGGGCAGGGCGCTGGTGGCGCAGGCCATTGAACAGCCGCTCGATCCGCAGCGTCTGGCGCAAGGCGTGAAAAACGAAGAAGAGGCGCTGGAACTCTATTTTCTGAGCTGTGCCGCCATCGATATCGATCACTTTATGGAGCGCAGCTACCTGAACGCCCTGGGCGATGCGCTGAAGATCCCCCAGGACGTTCGCGAGGGAATTGAGCAGGATATTCAGCAGCAGAAGCAGACCCTCGCGGGCTAGAAGGCCATGTTTCGCTTGCATCATACGCGTGTTTTGCCAACCTTATAGGATGTAAAACGAAAAAGTAAGAATGCCATGCCTCCAAAAGCCCGACGTACTCCTTATGCGATCACCACGCATGGCGATACGCGTATCGATAACTACTACTGGCTGCGGGACGATTCTCGTTCCCGGCCAGAGGTGCTCGACTATCTGCACGAGGAAAACGACTATGGCCGCCAGGTCATGGCCAGCCAGCAGGCGCTTCAGGATCAGCTCCTGAACGAAATGGTGCAGCGTATCCCCCAGCGTGATGTCTCTGCCCCGTGGTGCAAAAACGGTTATCGCTATCGCCATATTTATGAGCCGGGAAACGAATATCCCATCTACCAGCGCCAGTCTGTGCTGAGCGCCGAGTGGGACGAATGGGAGATCTTGCTGGATGCCAACAAACGTGCTGCCCACAGTGAGTTTTATACGCTGGGCGGCATGTCCATTTCCCCCGATAACGCCATTATGGCGCTGGCTGAGGATTACCTCTCCCGCCGCCAGTACGGTTTGCGTTTCCGCAATCTTGAAACGGGAAACTGGTATCCCGAAATGCTGGATAATGTCTCCCCCGATTTCGTCTGGGGTAACGATTCAGAAACGGTCTACTACGTTAAAAAGCATGCCTCAACGCTGCTGCCTTATCAGGTCTGGCGTCATACGGTGGGGACCGATTCCGCCGACGATGAATTAGTCTACGAGGAAAAAGACGAGACGTTCTATGTCAGCCTGCACAAAACGTCGTCTCGCCACTACGTGATCATTTTCCTCTCCAGCGCCACCACTTCAGAAGTGCTGCTGCTGGATGCAGAGCTGCCGGATGCGCAGCCGCTGTGCTTCCTGCCGCGCCGTAAAGATCATGAGTACAGCCTGGATCACTTCCAGCACAGCTTTTACCTGCGTTCGAACCGCGAGGGCAAAAACTTTGGCCTTTATAAAACCAAAGTGCGCGATGAACGCAAATGGGAAGTGTTAATTCCCGCGCGCGATCAGGTGATGCTGGAGGGGTTCACCCTGTTTACCGACTGGCTGGTGGTGGAAGAGCGTCAGCGCGGACTGACCAGTATCCGCCAAATCAACCGCAAAACCCGCGAAGTGGTGGGCATTGCGTTCGATGACCCGGCTTACGTAACGTGGATCGGCTTTAACCCGGAACCGGAATCGTCCCGCCTGCGGTACGGCTATTCGTCGATGACCACCCCGGATACGTTGTTTGAACTGGATATGGACACCGGGCAGCGTCAGGTGATTAAACAGGCTGAGGTCCGGGGTTTTGAGTCGGAAAATTATCGCAGTGAGCACCTGTGGGTGACCGCACGCGACGGCGTTGAAGTCCCTGTATCGCTCGTCTATCACAAGGCGCACTTCAACAAAGGTAAAAACCCCATCCTCGTCTATGGCTATGGCTCCTATGGATCAAGCATGGACGCCGATTTCAGCAGCAGCAGGCTGAGCCTGCTCGACCGCGGTTTTGTTTATGCGATTGCCCATATTCGCGGGGGCGGCGAACTGGGTCAGCACTGGTATGAAGACGGAAAATTTCTCAAAAAGAAAAATACCTTTAACGACTACCTTGATGTCTGCGATGCGCTGATCGCGCAGGGTTATGGCGATCCGCAGCTCTGCTTTGGCATGGGGGGCAGCGCCGGGGGCATGCTAATGGGCGCCGTCATCAACCAGCGGCCTGAACTGTTTAAAGGCGTTATCGCCCAGGTGCCGTTTGTGGACGTGGTGACGACCATGCTGGATGAGTCCATTCCACTGACCACCGGGGAGTTTGAAGAGTGGGGGAATCCGCAGGATGAAACCTATTATCGCTACATGAAAGAGTACAGCCCGTACGATAACGTCGAGGCGAAAGCCTATCCGCATATGCTGGTGACCACCGGCCTGCACGATTCCCAGGTGCAGTACTGGGAGCCCGCGAAATGGGTGGCGAAGCTGCGTGAGCTGAAAACTGACGATAATCTGCTGCTGCTGTGTACCGATATGGACTCAGGGCACGGAGGGAAATCAGGGCGATTTAAATCCTATGAAGGGGTGGCGCTGGAGTACGCCTTTTTGATTGGCCTGGCGCAGGATACGCTGCCAGGCCGGGCGGGGACTCAGGCTTCGCCTAAATAATGCTTCAGCGTCAGGCGCAGTTCCGGGCTCATTCTGTCGAGGTTGTTGTACAGCCAGCGCAGATAGCCCGGATCTTTGTCCGCCACTTCCGATACTGGCTTCCCGCGATATTTACCGAACGTAAAGGTAGTCAGTAGCGCGGGGCGCCCGGTAATGGTCGCCATATCGTCTGGCGTCCAGCCGGAAGTATTCATGATATCAATCAGGAGCGCTGCGGTGATGTAGCAGTCATAGAGGGCACGGTGATGATGCAGCCCTTCCGGCGTCCGCACGCTGAGTTTGCGCGACTTATACAGCGCCATATTGCTGTATTTGATCCCTGGCCACAGACGGCGCGCCAGCTTCATGGTGCAAATCCATTCGCCGGGCATCTCCGGCAGCACGCGGCGGTCAAAGCTGGCGTTATGGGCGACATACCACTGGCTACCGTGGTAAAGAGGGATGATCTCTTCAATCCACGGCTTATCCGCCACCATCGATTCCGTAATGCGATGTATAGCCATCGCCTGCGCACTGATGGGACGATCCGGGCGCACCAGATGGCTCATTGGGTTGACTATCTTTCCGTCAATCACGTCGACAGAAGCGACTTCCACAATTCCACCCTGTAAATCACAGGTTTCGGTATCGATAACGCGCAGCATTGATCGCTCCTGATCCTAAAATGCCTAGCCTAATGGAATGATATCGCCTTGCCAACCCTGTTGGCCTAAAGAACCGGTTAGCAGCAGTTCTCCCTTATCGGCACGTACAATCAGCTGACCTTTTTCATCCCATAACGCGCTACCGCCGCGCGCGTTCGCCATTAATACCGCGATGGCGTACTTGTGCGCGAAGCGTTGTAACGAACCGATCGATTGTCGCCAGCGGTGCTCGCCCACGGCCAGGCTGCTGGTGAACAGCGTTGCCTCCGGGTCCAGTTCCGGGGCGTCAGCCTGGTTATCCACGATGGTTAACCTTTTATCACCAGGAATAACACCCGCACCGTTGCCCTGCGGATAACGCCGGATGGTCGACAGGTTAGGGGTGAAAAGCGCGAGTCCTTTCTGGCGCTGGCCGTGTTGCTGGAGCGTAATACCAGCAATCACCGTGATGAAACGTGACTGGGCGGCGTGAAGGAGGGGGGCAAGCTGCAAATCGTCAGGAGGTGGGGGTAAGGATGTTCCGCCTGGGCCGGTAAGCGAAAGCTCCGGAAAGACGATCAAATCGCACCCATGCCAGGCAGCTTCGGCAATAAAGTGCAGGTGATGTTTTACGTGCTCATCAACACAGTTGTGCCGCGGGGCATACTGAGCCGCGGCAATATTCCATCGTGACATCGTGACTTCCTTATACACTAAGTCGCTGGGATTTTAAGATTACACCTAAATTTATCAGGGTTTTCTTATCCTGCCACATAACGCGTAAGGAAGTGTAACGAGACGTTAAGCTTATTTAACTTTAGGTTCGTACGGCAGGCGCGAGAGATTGACGGAGGCGAGGCGATGCGCAATGAGACGTTCGCGAAACCAGTCGCGCAGATGTGCGGGTTGTTCACGCTCTACCACTTCAGCTACGACGGGCATGTTGTAACGCTCTTTGAATGCGACACCCGCGGCGGCGAGATCGACATTCACTTTGTCCATCTCGTCCTGAGGAAGGGCGGCCAGGTTAACGTTCATTTCCTTCTCCTTTTTCTGCGGCGGCAACGTTACCGCGATTGTTCAACGATGACAAGGGAGCAAAGGATGTTCCTCGACTCGTTAATTATACAGAGTTATTCTTTAGCATTCAGGCATAACGAAAAGGAATGATTGTGATGCACTTTACCCCTTCCCGCGTCGCGTGCGCGCTGGCATTTCTGCTCTCTTCAGCAACCGCGACCTCAGCTCTGGCCCATGCGCATCTTAAGCAGCAATCCCCGCAGGAAAATACCGTTGCGGTGGCACCAGAGGTCATTACCCTGAACTTCTCGGAAGGCATTGAGCCTGCCTTCAGCGGCGTGGTGGTGACGGACGCGCAGCAGCACAAGATCCAGACCGGCGCGGTGAAGCGTGACGAGAAGGATAACGCAAAGCTGATTGTTCCTCTTGAGAAACCGTTGCCGACCGGCACCTACACGGTGGACTGGCACGTGGTCTCCGTGGACGGCCACAAAACCAAGGGCAGCTATCACTTTAGTGTGAAATAGTATGCTGGCCCTGAGCTACGTCGCGTTACGCTTTATCCATTTTGCTGCGCTGATGCTGCTTTTCGGCAACGCGCTTTACAGCGTCTGGTTTGCACCGTCTTCGTTGCAGCGCCTCATGACCCGGCGTTTCCAGCGGCAGCAGAAACTCGCGGCCTTAATCAGCCTGATGGCGGCTCTGCTGATGTTTGGCCTGCAAAGTGGGTTGATGGGCAACGGCTGGGGCGATGTCATTCGTCCGGCGGTCTGGCGCAGCGTGCTGGGAACGCAATTTGGCGGCGTCTGGTTGTGGCAAATGGTGCTGGCCGCTGCGACGGCGGGCGCTGCATGGCTTACCCCGCAAAAAGGCTCACGGCTGTTACTGCTCGTGATGGGGCAGCTGGTGCTGTTGGCGGGCGTGGGACATGCCGCGATGAACGGTGGCGCACCGGGAGCATTGCATCGTCTCAACCATGCGCTTCATCTGCTCTGCGCCGCGACCTGGGTGGGTGGTTTACTGCCGCTGCTGTTTTGTATGCGTCTGGCGAAAGGCCGCTGGCAGCCAGCCGCTATCTTTACCATGATGCGCTTCTCCCGCGTGGGGCATTACGCCGTGGCAGGCGTGCTGCTGACCGGGATAATCAATACGCTCTTTATTGTTGGCATAAACGTGCCGTGGCATGCGCCTTATGTCCAGCTGTTGTTGTTCAAATGTGCGCTGGTCATGATGATGGTGGCAATTGCGCTGGCGAATCGGTATTTTCTTGTGCCACGCTTTCGCCCGGAGGCCGGGCGGGAACAACAGATTTTTATCAGGATGACACAGGCAGAGGTGGTGCTGGGCGCGCTGGTACTGGCGGCCGTCAGCCTGTTCGCGACCTGGGAACCCTTCTGACAAGGTTAAATAACATATGAAAAAGACACTGCTTTCTCTTTTACTTCTCACCTGTGCCAGCAGTGCGCTGGCCGCGCCGCAGGTCATCACCGTCAGCCGGTTTGAAGTGGGCAAGGACAACTGGGCATTTAATCGTGAAGAGGTCATGCTCACCTGCCGTCCCGGTAACGCGCTGTATGTCATCAATCCCAGTACGCTCGTGCAGTATCCGTTAAATGACGTAGCGGAGCAGCAGGTGGCCAGCGGGAAAAGTAACGGACAGCCTGTCAGCGTGATCCAGGTGGATGACCCGGCAAACCCCGGGCAGAAGAAAAGTCTGGCACCGTTTATTGAGCGCGCTGAAAAGCTCTGCTAGCCGTCAGGTTTCCAGTAAAAAAAAACCGCAGGTGCTTGTAAAAGCTCTGCGGTTTTTCACATTTAGTGATGTTCTGACGCTTTTTTTCAGACCACTTTTACTGTGGACTGGAAAACCTGACGTCGTCATCTATTCTTAAAGGGCAAGGCGATTGAGCCTGCATTAATGCCAACTTTTAGCGCACGGCTCTCTCCCAAGAGCCATTTCCCTGGACCGAATACAGGAATCGTATTCGGTCTCTTTTTATCCGCATGAAAATAAACGATAAAATCCGGTTTTCGTCTCAGCAGAAGGTTCACTTCCTGTGCGCCTGCCTCAAACATACCACAACCCGGCAGGCGTAAGTCCAGTCCTTTTTGGCTGTTTTGTTAAATTTTTGTTTGTATTTTGCCTGAGACGACTGCGGGATCAATGCGCGCCTGTACGGAAGCCGCAATATCATCAAGTAACGCAAAGCGGCGACGGTATTCGGCGCGTTTTTTGCTGGCAATCTCCTCCAGTGCTTTACGCTCCATCTGGAGCGGCAACTGCCAGCAGAAGGGGGAGAGTTTCTTTCCGTTCAGGCCTTCCCAGAACTCGTCGTAGCTGGCGTGAAAATGACGGCCTTTGCTCAGACGGTAGCGCAGCGCGCGGAAAACATGGCCTTCATCGCTGACGGCAAAAATCGCGCTGATGTTCGAGCGTGAGGCAAGCTGGAAGATCACCTCCATCAGCACGCGTTTCGGGAAAAGACCATGGCAGGCACGGGTAGCCTGTTTAATCACCTCCCGTGAAACATGACGACGTGGACCCTGAAGGCCGCCGATCACCAGCACCGTACGGCCGTTACTGCGTGCGACACAGAACGTCAGGCTGGCAAGCAGCGTATTGTCATTGTCGTGCAGCCAAAGCGTGCTTTCGCCTTCGCGTTCGGCCTTACCTGCGGACGAGGCGTGGACGGTATAGATTTCGCCGTTTTTTGCCTCGAACCGGACAACTGGCGCCTCTTGCGGGCTGGTCAGCGCGTGGGCGAGGGCGATGTTTTTCAGACTATCAATCCACTGATAGTGGCTGACGATAGCATCGGCCCGGTCGTTTGAGTTCAGGCCGCGCATCAGATACTGGCGGTGAGTTTTGCTCGGCAAGGTAATTTGAGAGGTGAGCAGCCTGTCGAAATCATCGCGCCCGGACAGGGCCTCCAGCATGCGATGGGTGGAGGACCAGAATAAAAGCGAGCGCAGAAGGAACTTTAACCGGTAATCACGTTTGTGCCAGATTGGGCCGGGAACGCGTTTTCCTCTCACCAGTTCAGAAATAATATTTGTACGATGCGGATAAAAAACATCGTTTTGCAGGTGTATGTTTGACACGTGAAAATCCCTCTTTTTATTCCGCTCTATTTTAAAGGCCAGGGAATAAGGGATTAATAGCGCAGCGATCTTTATTTCCGGCTGGTTTATGGTTTGTTTGGATTCGCGAAATCCGACGCCAGTTCATGACATTTTCTGTGGCAGCTATACTTCTTACAGGAGGCGTTATGTATCAGAAAATAGAGGGAGAACACTGGCGTCATATCTGGGTTGCCAGCGATATTCATGGTTGCTATCAGTGGCTTATGGATGAGCTGAAACGACGACATTTTAATCCTGATACGGATCTGCTGATCTCGGTGGGGGATATTATCGACCGCGGGCCTGACAGCGTAAAATGTTTACAGCTGATGCAGGAAAACTGGTTTTATGCGGTACGCGGTCATCACGAGCAAATGGCGTTAGATGCGCTTAAAAATAATGATTTTAGTCTCTGGTCGATAAATGGTGGTAACTGGTTTACCGGTCTTAAGGACGCTCAACAAAAACAGGCGAAGGGTTTACTCGACGCGTGTCGGGACTTACCGCACATTATTGAAATAACCTGCAAAAACGGTCTCAACGTGATTGCTCATGCGGATTATCCCTCCGCCGAATATGGCTGGCATAAGCCGGTGGATGCCCAGCGCGTGCTGTGGGATCGCGACCGGTTAATGGGCTTTATGGTGGGCAAAGGGCAGGGCATTAGCGGCGCGGATCACTTCTGGTTTGGACATACGCCTGTGGACAAACGCTACGATTTTAACAATCTGCACTACATTGATACGGGGGCAGTATTCGGGGGCTTTCTGACGCTGGCGCAGCTTCAGTAATAAATAACCCGCCTTCGGGCGGGTTCTCTTTGGATCAGGCAAGACGCAAGACCCAGGCATCGGTTTTACTGTCGTAATGCTCACGGTACAGAACGGAATGTTCCCCATCAAGGATTGCCGGGACGCTGGTATCTGCATCCCAGGCGTCCAGCTGCATGCACAAATCCGGATCGGATTTGCAGGGAATACTTAACGTTCGTTCGCCTTGTGATTCGCCGCGCAATTCAGCGTCGTCGATTTCAAAAGCGCCAATGCGTACGCTGGTTTTCGTCATAATGCTCTCCGGTTTGTTGCCCAAAATCTGGTATGACCAGTGCAGTCACCCATTTTTGATCCTAGACAAGGAGAGCGAAATCGCCAGTAAAAAAATGCGCTTTTTTTCAGGCGCTGCGGTTGTTACCGGTAAACAGGCGGCCATCGCGTACCAGTTCGCGCGGATAGCTGTTTTTCAGCCGCGAGCCGACTTTTTTCGCCAGCCCCAGCGGATAGCCCTGATACGTCACGATGACTTCATCCTGTGACGGGCCGTCTTCCGGGTAAACGTCACGACCGCGATACCACTCTTCCGCTTCCTGATGCGTCAGGGCAAAGGTGTTCTCACTGCCGGCCAGCGCAATGACCGCTTCGTGCTGCCAGCGATAGCCTTTGTTGTGGATCTCCGCCAGGCGAATACCGAGGCGGGAGAAACGCACCTTACCAATCAGCGGTTCGATGTTGACCGGGAACAGCCACAGCTCTTTGTCACGCATCCAGAGGCGCAGGCTCTCATCCCAGTGCAGGCCGACTTTGCTCGCAGCCGCTTGCGCCTGTGCCGCCTCACGGCCTTTGACCGGCGCGAACGGGAAGTTGCCGACCTTAAACTTAGGGGCAGGCAAGGGATCGACGGCGCGGGTTTTACGCAGACGGGCAACAAAGAAGCCTTCGCAATCGTAAATCTGCGGGAAGACATGCAGGAAGCCTTCAGGCGTGGCCGCATGGCTGGCCGAGTCGAAGAGGGTGTCCAGCGGCATAAACTCGACGGCATCCACATAGCGTTGCTTGAGCCACAGGCAGACGTCCTCGTTTTCATCGCGATTCAGCGTGCAGGTAGAGTAAACCAGCGTCCCGCCTGGGCGCAGGGCATGAAACGCGCTGTCGATCAGTTCGCGCTGCGTGGCGGCGATCTGCAGGTTGCTTTCAACGGACCAGTTTTTTAACGCATCAGGATCTTTTCGCACCACGCCTTCGCCGGAGCAGGGCGCGTCGAGCAGGATGGCATCAAAGGCTTCCGGCAGGGCAGCGCCAAACACGCGACCGTCGAAGTGCGTTAACGCGACGTTGTGGATCCCGCAGCGGCTGATATTGGCATGCAGGACTTTAACGCGGCTGGCGGAAAATTCGTTGGCGAGGATCGCGCCGCGGTTGTTCATCCGGGCGGCAATCTGCGTGGTTTTAGAGCCCGGCGCCGCCGCGACATCCATAACCCGCTCAGGCTGGTTCCCGTCGGCAAACAGCGCAGCAACCGGCAGCATGGAGCTGGCTTCCTGAATATAAAACAGCCCGCTCAGGTGCTCGGCGGTGCTGCCGAGCGGCAGGCTCTCCTCGTCATCCCGTTCGATCCAGAAACCCTCTTCACACCACGGCACTGGCGTTAATTGCCAGCCGTAGGGGGAGACGAGATCCAGAAACGCCCCGACGCTGATTTTCAGCGTATTGACGCGAATACTCCGGCGCAAAGGGCGCTGGCATGCGGCGACGAAATCGTCGAAAGAGAGATGAGCTGGAAGCGCCTCGCGCATCTGTGCGAGGAATTGTTCGGGAAGAAATACGGAGTTTTGAGCCACGGGCACACCACAGGGAAACATTCAGGTGCGCAGTGTAACATAAAGGCTCCGGCGCGTTGACACCGGAGCCTGCGAGATTAACGCGGCAGCGCCGTTCCCCATTCGCGCCACTCTTTCGGTTCACTTTCCAGCAGCAGGAAGTGTTTACCTGCCTGCGCCTTAGGCGCCAGAGGCGTGCCAGGCGGCGTCGCGAAGGCAATGCCGCCGCGAATGAACTGATTAAAGGTCCCCGTTTTGACCACGCCACCGGTCAGGCCGAAGTCCAGCGAGTAGCCTGAAGCGAGCCAGAACACCGAGTTGTTGCGAACCAGATGCTGATAACGCTGGCTGATGCGCAGGCCGACCATCACGCGATCGGACAGATTACCCAGCGTCAGGCTTGTTACTGTCCCCACTTCAATGCCGCGGAACAGGACCGGCGTACCGATGCCCAGCGAACCGGCTTCCGGCACTTCAACCACAATGCTCAGACCGTCCAGATAACGGGAGTCGGTGATGGTTGCCTCCTGCAACTCAAATTCACGACGCGCGTTGCCGCGACCCGGTTCAACGTTTATGTACGGCTGAAGTATGGTGTCGAGATGCTCAACCCCTGCGGCAGAAATTTGCGGCGTAACCACCGAGAAGCGCGAGCCTGCCCGGGCGAACGTCTGCACATATTCCGGATAAAGCACGGCGGTCGCCTGAACTTCGTTGCGCGCGGTGATCAGCGTCAGCTTCTGGACCTGCCCGATATCAATGCCGAGATAGCGGATGGGCATGCCTTCAGCCAGTTTACCGGCATCAAAGGTGTGCAGGGTAATCTGCCCCCCGACCGCGCGCGCCGCGGTTTCGGACGGGAAGAGGATCCGCTTGTCACCTTTACGCATGTTGCCGCCCGCGCCGCTCAGGTTATCGAAGCTGATCGCACCGCGCAGGGCACGGGAGAGGGGAGACGCCTGTACGGTCAGCCCGCTGCCGTTGAGCTGCACTTTCGCGCCGCCTTCAGCCCAGAACACGCTGTTTGGCGTGAGCAGCTTGCGGTACTCCGGCTTGATATGCAGTTCGATATCAAACGCGTCCGCACGAGGACGAACGGTGATCACTTCCCCGACTTCAAACTTACGATAAAGCACGACGGAGCCTGCCTGGACGTCCGGCAGCGTTTCAGCGCTTAAGGTCAGCGTGGTGGTCGGCAGGTCGCCAAGGCTGTTTTCAATGGCTTTGTCCAGATTGGCGAACAGCGGATAACTCTCGCGCAGCGCACCTTTGCTGCCCGGCAGAATGCGGATCCCGCCGTTAACCCACTCGCTGGCGCTGGCGCCGAGGAACTCAACGCCGTCCAGACCCACCTTCACGTCGACCCGGCTGTTAACCACAAATTTACTGTCGCCGTGAACCAGATTGCTGTACTGCGGATCGATGGCGGCGGAGAAGGAGACCCCTTTTTCTGTCAGCTTACGTTCGAGGACCTGGCCCACCTGCACACCGTGCAGGATCAGCGGTTGCCCGGCTTCGATACCGTAGCTTTCCGGCGCATTCAGCGTAACCGTCAACACGCCCGGTTTTTGCAGCAGGGCTTTATCCGCCGGGGCGATAACAAAGTTTTTGTTCGGCGCGCCTTCACCGGGGATCAGCTCAAAGGTGCTTCCCGTCAGCAGGGAACTGATGCTGGCGTCACTGAGGGAGAGCTTCGGATTACGCAGTTCAATGCGCGTTTTTTCCCGCAGGAGATCCACCACGCTCGGATCCACCGTCATTTCGCCGGTAACGGAGCCGCCCGCATTGAGGGTTAATTTTGTCAGTTGCCCGACCTCTAAACCCTGGTACATCAACGGGGTCGAACCGGCTTTCAGGCCTTTGGCATCCGGCAGGGTCAGCTTGACGATGACACCGCGCTGGCTGTGCGCCAGGTCGGCGTACAGGCCAAAGGTATCTTCTGCGGCGGCAGGGCTGGAGTCAGCAGGTGAGTCGAAGGCGATAGCGCCATTCACCAGCGCCGCCAGGCTCTCAAGCTTCACTTTCGCACCGCTTAAGCTCAGGTCGGCATCGACGCCGGAGACGTTCCAGAAGCGGCTGCCTTTTTTCACCAGGTTGGTAAAACGGCGCTCGATGAGTACATCAATGGTCACGCCATCTTTGTTCGGGTTAATGGCGTAGTCGTAAACGCGACCAACCGGAATTTTGCGGAAATAGACCAGAGAACCACTGTTCAGCGAGCCCAAATCCGGCGCGCGGAGGTGGATCATCAGATCGCCGTTATTCAGCCGATATTTCGGCTGGGTATCCAGCGCAACAAAGTGATCCTGTGGCTCGCCTTTGCCGGGCATCATGCCGATATAGTTACCGCCCACAAGCGCATCCAGCCCGGAAACGCCGGCCAGGGAGGCTTTAGGCGTGACCAGCCAGAACTGCGTTTCGGCGCGCAGGGCATCCTGCATATCAGACTTAATGCTTGCCCGGACCTGAATTTTGTTCAGCCCTTTGCCGAGGGAAATATCCTGCACGGTACCCACTTCCACCCCCTGGAAGCGAACGGGGGTACGTCCGGCGACAATGCCGTCCGCAGACTGGAAATCAATCGTGATGGTACTTCCGCGATCTTCATAGCTCGTCCAGATCAGCCAGCCTGCGATCATCAGCGCGATGACAGGTAGCAACCAGAATGGCGAAATGCGGCGTTTTGTTTTAATTCTCGCTTCAGTCGGCGAAGCGGGCGTTTCCTGACTCATGTGCGTCCCAAAGTAAGCGGCTGTCCAGCCATTCCACTGCAAGAATAGTCAATATCACCGCAGAGCCGAAATAAAAAGCTGCGGGTCCCATGGTAAAAGCAAGTAACTGATCGCGATTGATGAGCGACATCATCAGCGAAATCACGAACAGATCCAACATCGACCAGCGACCAATCCAGGTCACGAATCGCAGAAGCAGGATGCGGGTGCGTAGTCCTTGTTCGCATTTAAAGTGAATGCTGATAAGCAGCGTAAACATCACCACCACTTTGGTAAAGGGCACCAGAATACTGGCGATGAAAACAATGGCGGCGACCCCCACGTTACTGTGCGCCAGAGAGATAATCCCTGAAAGGATAGTATCTTCCTGACGGGCGCCGTTCACATAAATTACGGAGATCGGCAGCATGTTGGCCGGGAACAAAAATACCAGGGAGGCGATAAGCGCCGCCCAGCATTTTTGCAGGCTGTTGTTGCGTCGCAATCTTAACGGAATGTGGCAGCGCGGACATCTCCCGCGTTTATCCGGAAAACCGGTGTAATGGCACCCCAGGCAGACGCGCAGGTTGTCATCAGGCCGGGTCGCGGGACGCTGCGGATAAAATCGCTCCCAAAGCTGTTCAACATTGAGATGAATCAGGGTCAGAATACTCAGCAGGACCAGTGAAATAAACGCAAAAAGGCCAATGCCAGGTTGTAAAAATGCATAATCCTGCACCTTGATAGACGCCACGCCGACGCCCACCAGATAGATGTCCAGCATCACCCACTCCTTGAGCTTTTCCAGCATGAGCAGGACGGGGCGCAGGTTCATCCCCAGTATGTTGCCAAACCACAGGTAGGCAATTGCCGCGACCAGCACCAACGGCGCGCCGACGACGCAGAACAGCACCATGGCGGCCGTAAGCGGATCGCCCTGGCGCGTCATCTGCCAGATCCCCTGCAACACGTTAGCGTCAATACGCACGCCAAGCAGGTATAGCTTTAACAGCGGCTCGGTCCAGGCGAAGGGCATCAGCAGCAGCATGGTTACCGCCATTGCCGCCAGACGCGTCAATGACCAGTCCCGGCCATCGCGAATTTTGGCATCGCAGCATGGACAAAAAGCACTTTGGTGCGATTTCATCTTCGGCAACATAAAAAGCGTATCGCACTGGGGACAACGCTGATAATGTGCACGGGGCAGAGCCTGGCTTACCGTACGGACAACGATCTTTCGTGTCGGCGTAATTTGGGGTGTTTTTAGGGCCATCAGTCGCACACAGATTAGTATTGTTGAAAGTTATAATAACTCATGAACGGATTCATCTTGAGCATGAGCGCATTTAATGCTTATTTTAATAGGCTATGCGGTAACTATGTAAGATAACTAAGTGATTGAATAATGAACAAAACAGAATTCTACGCGGATCTGAATCGCGATTTTAAGGCATTAATGGCAGGGGAAACCAGTTTCTTAGCCACTCTGGCAAATACCAGTGCGTTACTGTTCGAACGCCTTTCTGACGTGAACTGGGCGGGCTTTTATCTGCTGGAAGGCGACACGCTGGTACTGGGGCCTTTCCAGGGGAAACTCGCCTGCGTGCGTATCCCGGTAGGTCGCGGCGTGTGCGGTACCGCAGTGGCGACCCGTCAGGTTCAGCGTGTCGAAGATGTTCATGCGTTTGACGGCCACATCGCCTGCGATGCCAGCAGCAATTCTGAAATCGTACTGCCGCTGGTGGTTAAAAATCAGATTATTGGCGTTCTGGATATCGACAGCACGGTCTTCAGTCGCTTTACTGCCGAGGATGAGCAGGGGCTGCGCGCGCTGGCCGCAAACCTGGAAAATGTTCTGGCAGAGACCGATTATCATAAATTCTTTGCGAGCGTCGCAGGATAATCAACGGATAACGTAGCATTTACTGATAGCGTCATTATAATGTCGCCTGTTCATGCCTGCGCTTGTTGGCAACGTCCGTTGTAATCAGGAAATTTCATGGAAAATCAACCTAAGTTGAATAGCAGTAAAGAAGTTATCGCATTTCTGGCCGAGCGTTTCCCGCAGTGCTTCAGCGCTGAAGGTGAAGCGCGTCCTCTGAAAGTCGGTATCTTTCAGGATTTGGTCGCGCGCGTTGAGGGGGAGATGAACCTCAGCAAAACGCAGCTTCGTTCTGCCTTGCGCCTTTATACCTCGAGCTGGCGTTACCTGTACGGTATCAAGCCGGGTGCGACCCGTGTCGACCTTGACGGCAACCCGTGCGGTGAGCTGGACGAGCAGCACGTAGAACATGCGCGTAAG
This sequence comes from Enterobacter sp. JJBC, assembly GCF_036936505.1. Classification (NCBI taxonomy): domain Bacteria; kingdom Pseudomonadati; phylum Pseudomonadota; class Gammaproteobacteria; order Enterobacterales; family Enterobacteriaceae; genus Enterobacter; species Enterobacter sp. JJBC. Next base: position 2,884,445 of record NZ_CP136935.1, on the reverse strand, counting down.
CAGCTTGAAGAAGCCAAAGCTCGCGTGCAGGCACAGCGTGCGGAACAGCAGGCGAAAAAACGCGAAGCCGCAGCGGCAAACGGTCAGGAAGACGCCCCTCGTCGCGAGCGTAAACCGCGCCCGGCACCGCGTCGTACTGAAAATAACGATCGCAAACCGCGTGCTGACAAACCAGCAGCTAAAGCCCCACGTGCGCCGCGCGAAGAGCCGCGCCACACCCCGGTTTCTGACATCAATGCGCTGAGCGTAGGTCAGTCTCTGAAGGTGAAAGCGGGTAACAACGCGATGGACGCCACCGTACTGGAAATCACCAAAGATGGCGTTCGTGTACAGCTGACTTCTGGTATGTCAATGATTGTACGCGCAGAACACTTGTTGTTCTGAAACGGAGGCCGAGCCTGGCATGAACACTTTTTTTAAGCTCACCGCGCTGGCTGGCCTGTTTGCTATAACAGGCCACGCTTTCGCTGTGGACGATATTACGCGTGTTGATCAAATTCCGGTTCTCAAGGAAGAGACTCAGCACGCGACGGTGAGTGAGCGCGTGACGTCGCGCTTTACTCGTTCGCACTATCGTCAGTTCGATCTCGATCAGGCCTTTTCGGCCAAAATATTTGACCGTTATCTGAACTTGCTGGATTACAGCCATAACGTACTGCTGGCCAGCGATGTCGAACAGTTCGCTAAACGCAAATCCGAAGTGGGTGATGAGCTGCGCTCCGGAAAACTCGATCTGTTCTACGATCTGTACAACTTATCGCAAAAGCGCCGTTTTGAGCGTTATCAATACGCGCTGAAAGTGCTGGAACGTCCTATGGACTTCACCGGCAACGACACCTTTAATCTGGACCGCAGCAAAGCGCCATGGCCGAAAGACGAGGCTGAACTGAATGCGCTGTGGGATGGAAAAGTCAAATATGACGAACTGAGCCTCAAGCTCACAGGCAAAGACGAGAAAGAGATCCGTGAGACGTTAAACCGTCGCTACAAGTTCGCTATTCGCCGTCTGGCGCAGACCAACAGTGAAGATGTTTTCTCGCTGGCGATGACCGCGTTTGCGCACGAAATTGATCCGCACACTAATTATCTCTCTCCACGTAACACCGAACAGTTCAATACCGAAATGAGCCTGTCTCTGGAAGGTATCGGTGCTGTGCTTCAGATGGACGATGACTACACCGTAATCAACTCCATGGTGGCCGGTGGCCCTGCATCGAAAAGCAAAGCGATCAGCGTAGGCGACCGTATTGTCGGTGTGGGCCAAACCGGAAAGAGCATGGTGGACGTGATTGGCTGGCGTCTTGATGACGTAGTTGCGCTGATCAAAGGGCCGAAGGGCAGCAAAGTTCGCCTGGAGATCCTGCCAGCCGGTAAGGGGACCAAAACCCGTATCGTTACTCTGACCCGTGAGCGTATCCGTCTGGAAGATCGCGCGGTGAAAATGTCGGTGAAAACCGTGGGTAAAGAGAAGGTTGGCGTTCTGGATATCCCAGGTTTCTACGTCGGCCTGACCGATGATGTGAAAGTGCAGCTTCAGAAGCTTGAAAAGCAGAATGTCAGCAGCGTGATCATTGACCTGCGCAGCAACGGCGGCGGGGCATTGACCGAGGCCGTCTCGCTGTCCGGGCTGTTTATCCCGTCTGGCCCGGTGGTACAGGTGCGCGATAACAACGGTAAAGTGCGTGAAGATGCGGATACCGATGGTGTGGTCTACTATAAGGGGCCGCTGGTGGTGCTTGTCGATCGCTTCAGCGCCTCTGCATCGGAAATCTTCGCTGCTGCCATGCAGGATTACGGCCGGGCGTTAATCGTCGGCGAACCGACGTTTGGCAAGGGCACCGTTCAGCAGTACCGCTCTCTGAACCGTATTTACGACCAGATGCTGCGCCCTGAATGGCCGGCGCTGGGCTCAGTACAGTACACCATTCAGAAGTTTTACCGCGTCAACGGCGGCAGCACGCAGCGCAAAGGCGTGACGCCGGATATTATGATGCCGACAGGTACCGAAGAGACGGAAACGGGCGAGAAGTTTGAAGATAACGCGCTGCCGTGGGATAGCATTGATGCCGCGACATTCGTGAAATCGGGTGATATGAAACAGTTCGGACCGGAACTGCTGAAAAATCACAACGATCGCATCGGGAAGGATCCGGAATTCCAGTACATCATGAAGGACATCGCGCGTTTCAACGCCCTGAAAGCAAAACGGAACATTGTGTCTCTGAACTACGCTCAGCGTGAGAAAGAGAACAATGAAGATGACGCGACACGTCTGGCGCGTATCAACGATCGCTTCAAACGTGAAGGCAAGCCTCTGCTCAAAAAACTGGACGATCTGCCTAAGGATTACCAGGAGCCCGATCCGTATCTGGACGAGACGGTGCATATCGCGCTTGATCTCGCGAAGCTGGAAAAAGAGAAACCTGCTGTGCAACCTGCTCCGACAAAATAATCCCCCAACAGGCACAAGAAATTGTGCCTGTTTCTTTTTGTTCCTCATCCTTCCGTCAGGCAGATTTCCAATTGTGTAAAGTTGTGTCTTTCTGGTGACTTACGCCGTCTGGATGCTTGAAAATAGCCGTAATACCCATACGATGTGGGTAATCGCATAGTGCGTTTTGTTAAACTGAGGTTAAAAGAATATTATGATGCGAATCGCGCTCTTCCTGCTCACCAACCTGGCGGTGATGGTGGTATTCGGGCTGGTGCTAAGCCTGACGGGAATTCAGTCGAGCAGCGTTCAGGGTCTGTTGATTATGGCGCTGCTGTTTGGTTTCGGTGGCTCTTTCATTTCACTGCTAATGTCGAAGTGGATGGCACTGAAATCCGTGGGCGGTGAAGTTATTGAGCAACCGCGTAACGATATGGAGCAGTGGCTGATGAGCACGGTTGCTCAGCAGTCAAAGCAGGCAGGCATTGCCATGCCACAGGTAGCCATCTACCACGCGCCGGATATCAACGCGTTTGCTACCGGTGCGCGTCGTGACGCGTCCCTGGTGGCCGTCAGCACCGGTCTGCTGCAAAACATGAGCCGTGACGAAGCGGAAGCGGTTATTGCTCACGAGATCAGCCACATCGCCAACGGCGATATGGTCACCATGACCCTGATCCAGGGCGTGGTGAACACCTTCGTTATCTTTATTTCCCGTATTCTGGCGCAGATTGCTGCCGGGTTTATGGGTGGCAACCGTGATGAGGGTGAAGAGAGCAACGGCAACCCGCTGATCTATTTTGCTGTTTCAATGGTGCTGGAGCTGGTGTTCGGTATCCTGGCAAGCATTATTACCATGTGGTTCTCCCGTCATCGTGAGTTCCATGCGGATGCCGGTTCCGCGAAACTGGTGGGTCGTGAAAAGATGATTGCTGCGCTGCAACGTCTTAAAACCAGCTACGAGCCGCAGGAAGCAAACAGCATGATGGCCTTCTGCATCAACGGCAAGTCAAAGTCGCTGAGCGAGCTGTTTATGTCTCACCCGCCGCTGGATAAACGTATTGAAGCGCTGCGTAGCGGCGAATATCTGAAGTAACGTAATCGGGTTGAAAACAACCGGGCAGGAGTCCTTCTCCGCCCGGTTTTTTTATGCCTGCGCCTTTGGCTGGGTGACACGAAGACCGCTAATGACAGCCGCGAGGGTCGCCAGTGTCCCTGCGGTAATCAGCGCAACGTGTGTCGCATTCTGCCCGGCCAGGTTAAACATCAAGGCTACCAGTGCGGCCCCGGTGCTTTGCCCTAACAGTCTTGCCGTGCCCAGCATCCCGCTGGCGCCACCGCTGCGATGACGTGGGGCAGAGGTGATAATCGTGTGGTTATTAGGGGACTGGAACAGACCAAAACCGGCCCCGCACAGGATCATGCGCCAGATAATATCCAGATCCCCTGGCGAGGCGGGCAGGAGCGCCAGTGCAAACAGTCCCACCGCCATGACAACCAGCCCAATCGCCCCCAGAAGCCCGGCATGAACGCGCTCAATAAGGTAACCGGCCAGCGGGGCCATCACCATGGTTGCCAGAGGCCAGGGCGTGAGCAGCAAGCCTGTTTCCACTTCCGAACGGCCAATCACGCTCTGCAAAAAGAACGGCAGCGCAACCAGCGCCAGCATCTGGGCGCAGAACGAGCAAATGGAGGTACAAATGGATAGCGAAAACAGCGGAATACGCAGCAAATCCACCGGCAGTAACGGCACGGGCAGCGCCAGCTGACGTCGTACGAAGAAAAATCCGATGATAAGCATGGCAACGATTTCTGCGGCAATGAGCGACAGAGACTGCCCCTGAGCAAATCCGCTCAGCGCGGTAATCAGCAGGCCAAAGGTCAGCGCGTTCATCACGGCGCTGGGCAGGTCAAAACGCGGCATGGTGTTTTTCGGACCATTTTCCGGAAGATAGCGCAGGGCGAAGAAGATCGCCACAATACCCAGCGGCACATTAATGGCAAACAGCCACTGCCACGAGGCAACGGACAGAATGGCGGCGGCAATCGTCGGCCCGGCAGCGGACGACACGGCCACAATAAAGGAATTAATGCCCATGCCGCGCCCCAGGTGGCGGTGAGGATAGATAAGCCGTATGAGGGCCGTGTTCACGCTCATTAGCGCCGCGCCGCCAAAGCCCTGCGCGATACGCGCCAGGGTGAGGGTGTGCAGTGAATCGGAAAGGGCACAGAAGAGCGAGGTGAGGGTAAAGACCACCAGCCCGCACTGGTAAACACGGCGATAGCCAAACATATCGCCCAGGAAAGAGAGTGACAGGAGGGAAATCACAATTGCTATCTGGTACGCGTTCACAATCCAGATGGAGCTTGCGGGAGAAGCATTAAGGTCTTTTGCAATGGTAGGAAGAGCAACGTTGGCAATCGCACCGTCAAGGACAGCCATCGAAATACCGATGACAATAGTGGCAATTGCCCCGTACCTCTGCGGTAAGGGCAGGCCATCAGAAACGTTTTTTTGCATGGGAAAAGAATGACTCAGCGTGAAATTATTTTCAGAGTAACTATTTTAGCATCGTTATTTCGGTTTTATGTCGCAGATTTGTAACGAAGTAAACCCAGATAGATTGCAGCACGCATCACACGAATTTATAATAAAAACCGGTTCTGATTTTTATAAAACACTCTCCATGAGGTGATAAATGGCAATCGCAGATTTGGATAAGCAGCCAGATTCTGTTTCTTCCGTGCTGAAGGTGTTTGGCATCTTGCAGGCGCTCGGAGAAGAGCGTGAAATTGGTATTACAGAGTTGTCGCAGCGTGTGATGATGTCGAAAAGCACCGTTTATCGCTTTTTGCAGACGATGAAATCATTGGGTTATGTCGCGCAGGAAGGAGAATCAGAAAAATATTCTCTGACGCTGAAACTGTTTGAACTGGGCGCCCGCGCTTTGCAAAACGTGGATCTGATCCGCAGCGCTGACATTCAGATGCGTGAACTTTCACGACTGACGAAAGAGACAATTCACCTCGGTGCGCTGGATGAAGACAGCATTGTTTACATCCACAAAATTGACTCCATGTACAACCTGCGCATGTATTCACGCATCGGTCGTCGTAACCCGCTCTACAGCACCGCAATTGGTAAAGTACTGCTGGCCTGGCGCGATCGCGAAGAGGTGAAGCAGATCCTTGACGGGGTGGAGTACAAACGCAGCACCGACCGCACCATTACCAGTACGGATGAACTGCTGAGCGTGCTGGATAACGTGCGTGAGCAGGGTTACGGGGAAGATAACGAAGAGCAGGAAGAGGGGCTGCGTTGCATCGGTGTGCCGGTATTTGACCGCTTCGGCGTTGTCATTGCGGGCCTCAGCATTTCGTTCCCAACGCTGCGTTTCTCTGAAGAGCGTCTACATGAATATGTGGCGATCCTGCATACCGCAGCGCGCAAAATTTCAGAGCAGATGGGCTATAACGATTATCCGTTCTGATCGACGCTTTCAATAAAAACGCCGCAACAGTGCGGCGTTCTAGTAAGCGAAATTCAACGCTGATTAACCGTTATCAATCACATCAGATGATTTACGCAGCACAGGACAGTTGGTTAACCCGATGATCCCGCTGTCGGAATGAATGTACTGCGCCGTACTTACCCCCCGGGCGGTAAGATATTTACACTGGATACCCAGACCCGCGGCATTTTCTTTGCTTCCCATTAATACGCCGTACCCACTTAATAACAGGCCGATCCACACAATGGCCAGTACAATTACTGTACGAATAAGTAAACGCATCGTTGCCTCTTTTTTCTTTGTTGTCATGGAGTAAGCGTAACGGGTTTACGCAGTGAAACAAGTGCACGATTCCGAAAAGCGTCTGTTGAAGGTACAGTTAGCCCCTGTTTAAGATAACCGTGATAACCTGGCTGCATCAGGTCTTAAGACGGAGTGTGGAGTGAAAAAAATACGCTGGGTAATTCTGATTATAGTGTTGATAGCTTGTGTGGTGCTGTGGACGCAGACTATCAATGTGATGTGCGATCAGGATGTACAATTCTTTAGCGGCATTTGTTCAATCAATAAGTTTATCCCCTGGTAGAGGCCATTTTTACGCTGAGTGATGTCCTTACGTGGCGGCAGTGGTAAAATGACTGTTTTTACTGAGGTGGTGAAATGGGTGAGTTACTGAATTCGGGGCTGCTGAGCATTGCATCCCTGGTAATGTCTTTGGTGGTGCTGGTCGTTGGGCTGGTACTGTGGTTCTTCGTTAACCGCGCCAGCTCCCGCACAAACGAGCAGATTGAACTGCTGGAAGCATTGCTCGATCAGCAGAAACGGCAGAATGCGTTGCTGCGTCGTCTGTGCGAAGCCAACGAGCCGGAGGAGAAAGCGGTACCTAAGGACGCTGTTGCTCAACAACAGGACGAGGAAGACTTCATTCGCCTGGTAGCCGAACGATAGTTTGCCCGGAAAGGGAGGTGGCCTGACGTACGGCGTAAATCCCCTCCCTTATCAAATGTGATCCACAACATCCCAACATATAATTAAGCAGCAGTTAACTATTGTTTCAGCATACTGAAAACTGGTGAATATTTATCCTTATTCGATAATTACCGTTTCGTTGAATAAATTGTGTGTTTTATCTTTCCCGAAGTGTTTTATTTTTATCGAAACGTTTTGCTTGCCTTGTTTTGAGGCAGAGTCATAAAAATTTCATTATTTTGGTGCAGAATAACGCTAATTAAATGGTGGATTTTAATACAATTAGCAAAATGTAATTAACATCGTATATTCCCTGACACATGTCGGTGCGTTGCAATGTTTTCAGCATAACTTTTCACAAAATGTTCTAACTCAGTCATTCTTTTAAAGAAAATCAGGGATTGGGATGGACGCTTTGAAATGATTGAGCTATGTTTAAAAAGTCTTTGATTACAGGGCGCGTCAACGCACCCTGCGGGCAGTGAGGTCAGGTAGCGCTTCATTTGACAATTCGCATAACTGTGCAGATTGTTATGGAGTAACACCTGAATTTGTGCGGCGGATCGAGACATGTTTAAAAATGGCTTGCCATATTAAACGTTGTGTGTGATAACACGTTTTGGGTCAAACGAGGTACAGTTCTGTTTATGTGTGGCATTTTCAGTAAAGAAGTCCTGAGTAAACACGTTGTCGTTGAATACCGCTTCTCTGCCGAACCTTATATTAGTGCCTCAAGCAGTAATGTCTCAGTTTTATCTAAGTCAAAGCCTGCGGGCTAAGAAAACACTCTAAGGAATTTTGCAAATGGCAAAGATTAAAGGTCAAGTTAAGTGGTTCAACGAGTCTAAAGGTTTTGGTTTCATTACTCCTGCTGACGGCAGCAAAGATGTGTTCGTACACTTCTCTGCAATCCAGGGTAACGGCTTCAAAACTCTGGCTGAAGGCCAGAACGTTGAGTTCGAAATTCAGGATGGCCAGAAAGGCCCAGCTGCGGTTAACGTAACTGCTATCTGATCGAATCACTGCTGACTGAAGCGCTCAGCGCTTCGATCCCAGACATAAGCCTCGCCGATGCGGGGCTTTTTTATTCGCTTATTTTTCAAAATATTACGTAATCCTCCGCTGTTATTATCTTGTTGCAAACCCGCGAGAATATTAGCATTGTTTTCCCGCCTTCTTATCCGCTTTTCCCGTTAAATCAGGGCGTTGATCAACAGCCCTGGGGTTAAGGTGAAAAAAAAGACAATAACGACCACCGGAAACTTTACTCCGGCACGTTTTGCACTTCTGTGTCTCGCTATCTTTTGTAGTCTTGCGTTTTTGCTGGGCCGCGTGGCGTGGCTGCAAATTATCAAACCGGATAATCTGGTTAAGCAGGAGGATATGCGCTCCCTGCGCGAAGTGGCGATAGACGCCCCGCGGGGGATGATTGTGGACCGTGAAGGACGACCCCTTGCGGTGAGCGTACCTGTCCAGGCCGTCTGGGCCGATCCCAAAACAGTGCTTGAAAAAGGGGGGATCGGTTATGATTCGCGCTGGCAGGCCCTGGCAAATGCCTTACACCTTTCTCTGAGCACGCTCGCATCGCGAATCAACAGTAACCCGCACGGGCGATTTATTTACCTTGCCCGTCAGGTTGATCCCTCCCAGGCAAAGTGGATCGATAAGCTGCGTCTTCCGGGTATCAACCTTCGCGATGAGTCCCGCCGCTTTTATCCTGCCGGGCACGTGGCGGCGAACCTGATTGGCTTCACCAATATTGATGGTCAGGGCATTGAGGGTGTCGAGAAAAGCTTCAACACGCAGCTTACCGGGAAGGCAGGCGTGCGGCTGGTCAGGAAAGATCGCTACGGACATGTGGTGGAGAACCTCACGGAGGTGGCTCCCGTACCTGCACATAATATCCAGCTTAGTATCGATGAACGCCTGCAAACTATCACCGAAGACGCGCTGGATAATGCCGTGGCGTGGAACAAAGCTGAGTCAGGCGCGTCGGTGCTAATTAATATCCAGACGGGCGAAATTCTGGCAATGGCGAGCTTCCCCGACTTCAACCCCAACAACCGGGAAGGGGCAACGCTGGATGATTTTCGCAATCGCGCGATCAGCGACACCTTTGAACCTGGCTCTACCGTTAAGCCTCTGGTGCTGATGACGGCGCTACAGCAGGGGCTGGTACAGCCTGACAGCGTCATAGACACGCATCCCTACACCATTGATGGCCATCGTATCCGCGATGTGGGCTACTATCCCGAGCTGACGATGACCGGCATCCTGCAAAAATCCAGTGACACGGGCGTGTCCCGTCTTTCGCTGGCGATGCCTGTGCAACGGTTACTGGATACCTATAAACACTTTGGCTTTGGCGAGAGTACCGGGCTTGGCTTAACGGGAGAAAGCGCAGGTTTACTGCCGCAGCGGAAATTCTGGAGCCAGTTAGACCGGGCGACCTTTGCCTTTGGATATGGCCTGATGGTAACCCCCCTCCAGCTGGCGCATGTGTATGCCACCATCGGCAGCTATGGCATTGAACGGCCTCTGTCCATCACCCGAATCGATCCGCCGGTGATTGGCAAGCGGGTGATGCCCGAGGAAATTGTTCACGAGGTGGAGCACATGATGGAGAGCGTCGCATTACCCGGCGGTGGTGGAATCAAAGCGGCGGTGCGTAACTATCGCGTGGCGATAAAAACCGGGACGGCCAAAAAAATCGATGAACACGGTAAGTATGTGGATAAATACGTCGCCTATACCGCAGGCGTTGCGCCTGCCAGCGATCCCCGTTTTGCGCTGGTGGTGGTGATTAACGATCCGCAAAACGGTGCCTATTACGGCGGGGCCGTTTCCGCGCCCGTTTTCAGCGAAATTATGGGGAACGTTCTGCGTCTGGAAAACGTAAAGCCTGACGGGCTGCCGGCAGATTCTGACCATCTGATCGTGATGCATCACCCAGCCGTTTATAACCCTGGCGAATAGCGGTACACTTCGCCTTTTGGTTTACGCCCTGGAGCTGTCATGTCTTTCAGTTGTCCCCTTTGCCACGCGCCGCTGACGCGCGCGGAGAAAACGTTTATCTGTCCACAGGGACATCAGTTTGACCGGGCGAAAGAGGGCTATGTAAATCTTCTGCCGGTACAGCACAAGCGCTCCCGGGACCCGGGTGACAGCGCGGAGATGATGCAGGCGCGCCGGGCGTTTCTCGATGCCGGGCATTATCAACCGCTCAGGGATGCCGTTGTCGCCATACTCCGTGAATATCTGACAGAAGGCGCATCCGCCATGCTGGATATCGGCTGCGGCGAAGGCTACTACACCGCCACGTTTGCTGACGTAGCGGCTGAGAAGGGCGCCGAAACTTACGGGCTGGACGTGTCGAAAGTGGCAATCCGTGCGGCAGCCAAACGCTACTCAGCGGTAACGTTCTGCGTGGCCTCCAGCCACCGCCTGCCGTTTGAAAAAGCGAGTATGGACGCCGTGGTGCGTATCTATGCGCCGTGCAAGGCAGAGGAGCTGGCGCGCGTCGTTAAGCCCGGCGGCTGGGTTATCACCGTTACGCCAGGGCCGCGTCATCTGTTGGAGCTAAAAGGGCTGATCTATGATGAAGTTCACCTGCATGCGCCGCACTCTGAACAGCTGGCGGGCTTTGCGTTAAAGCAGGCGCAGTCGGTAGCGTATGAAATGACGTTGCAGGGAAGTGAAGCGGTGGCGTTACTGCAAATGACGCCGTTTGCGTGGCGGGCAAAACCAGAGGTGTGGGAAACGCTGGCAGCGCAGACAGAATTTCGCTGCCAGACGGATTTCAGCATCCATTGCTGGCAGCGCGAAGGTTAACCCGCGAAGTGTGCCCAAAGGATTTGGGCACCAATCCCGATCAACACGATACCGCCCAGAATTTCGGCGCGTTTGCCTAACAGCGGGCCAATGAACCGACCCACCATCATCCCCAGCGTTGACATGATCAGCGTGGCGCAGCCAATCGCCAGCGCGGTGGCGATAATATTGACCTGCAAAAACGCCAGACCGACACCCACGGCCATTGCATCCAGGCTGGTTGCGATGGCGGTTGTCACCAGAAGCCAGAAGCCGTGGCGTTGCAGCGGCGCATCATCTTCATCGCCGTTGCCACGAAAACCTTCAATCACCATACGTCCGCCGAGGAACACCAGCAGCACGAAAGCAATCCAGTGATTCCACTCCAGCACAAACTGGCTGGCGAGCATCCCCAGTCCCCAGCCGATAAGCGGCGTCAGCGTTTCGATAGCGCCAAAGATGAGACCGGTACGCAGGGCTTCGGAAAATTTAGGTTTATGGAGAGTGGCACCTTTGCCGATAGAGGCGGCAAATGCGTCCATGGACATGCCAAAAGCCAGAAGGATCGTAGCGGAGATATTCATAAGAGCGTCCAGACCGGGGATATCCATATGACACATCACTGCCCCCAGTAAACAGCAGTTGATGTATCTATGGTCTCGCCTGATCGCTTCTGGCACAGTAATTGTGCTTAAAAACGATCCGTACGCGCCACGTTTTTCAACGAGTATGTTGACACGTACATTTCCCGCAGGCAGGAAATCGGCTACTCCCCAACGACGGGCGCAACCTTAACATATTTTGAGAATATAAAACAACAACGAAGATGGCTTTATATAGCCACTATGTTGATAACGATTTTCATTTAGATTTATGCGTGAAAATATCGTTAATAAATATAAGTCAATTAACAGTGGAGATATAGCACCGGCTATATTGCTGGTTCAAGAATAATGCAATATATAGCCGATGCTATAATGATAAATCATTGAGTTTTAACAAGTAATTTGTATATCTTTTCCAGGTCATCAATATTTCTGACCCGGATGAGCAGGCGGCGTTGTTCTAATTGCATCACCAGAACCCCGTCTTCGGATAAATTCATCTCTTTAATACGGTTATATTCTATCCAGACATTGGCGAAGAAGAATCCGTGTTTTTTAAAAATGAGTTTTGGCGAGCGGATCCAGAACAGGTAAATCGCCATTAATGCCAGCGCACATAATAACCATGTGGTTAATATTGCGCCGTGGCTGGTCACATTATTGTAAATGAGGATGACTACCAGACCGGCGAAGATAAACGCATCAATGCGTCCACGGCGTAAGAGGGGAAGGGTCAGCAGCGTCTCGCCGTGGCGGCGAGGCATAATAAACTCGTCATAGATCGCGTAAGCCAGAAGGGCAACAATAAATAAAACCAGTACGGTGTCCGTGACAGTCATTCATCCTCCAGATAAAAAGACCGGGGGCAAGCCCCCGATCAGTAACGCATTTTATTACAGACCCAGCAGGCCGACAGCGTAGCCCGCGATACCGATGACGAAGAAGCCAACGATGATCCAAAGCGGGTTCACTTTCTTACGCAGCAGCCACATACAGGCGAAGGTTAACAGCAGCGGTACCAGGCCCGGCATCAGCTGGTCCAGAATGGTCTGCACGGTGGTAACGCGCGTCTGACCATCCTGACCGGTGATCGTTGATACCACCAGCGGGATGTTTACGTGCGTCCACTTGTTAACCAGCGCCCCCATTACAAACAGGCCGAGAATTGACGCCCCCTCAGTCAGTTTTTGCAGGAAGCCGCCGCCCATATCCTTAACGATATCCACACCTTTACGATAGCCGTACGCCACGCCGTAGTAACGGGTCAGCAGACGCACCGCGTTGAACAGGATGAAGAACAGCAGAGGACCGAGCAGGCTGCCGCTCATGGCGATCCCGGCGCCCAGCGCCGCAAAGACCGGACGCACGGTACCCCAGAAAATCGGGTCGCCCACGCCTGCCAGCGGCCCCATCAGACCAACTTTGATACCGTTGATGGCACCATCGTCGATTTCAGCCCCGTTCGCACGCTGCTCTTCCATCGCCAGCGTCACGCCCAGAACCGGCGCCGCAACATAAGGATGGGTGTTGAAGAATTCCAGATGACGCTTAATTGCCTGACGGCGTGCTTCGTTGTTTTCCGGATACAGGCGTTTGATGGCCGGCACCATGGAGAAGCAGAAGCCGAGCGCCTGCATACGTTCGAAGTTCCATGAACCCTGAAACAGGTTAGAACGGATGAACACGCCACGAATATCACCCGGAGTGAGTTTTTTCTCAGTGGTAGTTTTTGTCATATCAACCATTTCGCTCACCTGTTAGTCCAGTTCGTTATCGAGATCGTTGTTACCAGCAGCCTGCGCAGGGGCACCCGCGACACGGTTGTATTTCGGGCTGAGCTGGATATAAAGAATCGCCATCACCGCACCAATCACACCCAGCGCAACCAGGTTGAAGTTGGTGAACGCAGCGGTAACGAAGCCGAGGTAGAAGAATGGCATCAGGTAGCCCGCGCGCATCATGTTGATGACCATCGCATAACCGACCACCACGATCATACCCCCGGCGATATTCAGACCGCTGGTGACCACTTCAGGGATCGCATTCAGCATGCCCTGAACTTCGCTGGTACCGACAGAAATCGCCACGATAACTGCAGGGATCGCGATACGCATCGCTTGCAGGAACAGGGAAGAAACGTGGATCCAGGAGAGCGCGGTGAGGTTGCCGTTTTCGGCCGCCTTATCCGCCGCGTGCTGGAAGGCCACGGTAATAGTACGGACAATAATGGTCAGCACCTGACCCGCTGCGGCCAGCGGGATGGCCAGCGCGATACCGGCACCAATACTCTGATGACCGGCGATAACCAGAACGGTCGAAATAATGGACGCCAGCGCGGCATCTGGCGCAACTGCCGCACCGATGTTCATCCAGCCGAGGGCGATCATTTCCAGGGTACCACCGATGATGATACCGGTTTTCATGTCACCGAGAACGGCGCCAATCAACGTACAGGCCACCAGAGGGCGGTGGAACTGAAATTCATCAAGTACGGACTCCATACCCGCAATACACGCGACGATGAACACCAGCACAATCTGAAGAGTAGTAATCTCCATTGCACTTCTCCTATTACATAAGCTCTATATGAAAAACCGGCCCGGGCTTATTTCCCCACTTTGCCGATCAAATCCATCATTTTCAGTTTCTGATCCGTGGAAACCTTACGGGCTTCCAGCTCGATACCGCGTGCATTCAGCTTGTTGAAGGCCTCGATATCTTTCGCATCCACTGAAATCGCGTTGTTGACCTGCGTTTTGCCCTGACGGAAAGCCATACCGCCAATGTTAACGGAGGTGATTTTCACGCCGCCTTCAACAATGCGTTCAACGTCTGTCGGGTTGGTGAACAGAAGCATCACGCGTTCGCCCGCGTATTTCGGGTTGTTGTAAACGCGGATCATTTTGGCGACATCCACGACGTGCGCGGTGACGCCCGGCGGTGCAACCTGGGTAAGAAGGGTTTTACGGACAGTGTCGGCGGCCACTTCGTCACTGACCACGATGATGCGTTGTACGTTGGTCTCTTTGGTCCAGCGCGTCGCCACCTGGCCGTGGATCAGACGGTCATCAATACGCGCAAGGCCGATAACCATGTAATCGTTCGGACCCATTGGCTTCGCCGGTGCAGCGGCTTTTGGTGCAGCAGGGGCAGGGGCAGGTTTTTCAACCGGCTGCGCTTTCAGCGCCTTCACGCCTTCGCGACCGGTTTCCACCGCCAGCGCCACCAGCTCGTCAAAGCCTGGGTTGTCGTCACGCGCCATGAAGGTTTCCACCAACATCGGGATATTCACCCCGGCGACGACTTCATAATGCTCTTTATCGACGACAATGCGGCTGGCAGCGTTGAACGGGCTGCCGCCCCATGTATCCACGAGAAACAGCACGCCTTTGCTGGTATCCAGCTTCTCAAGCTGAGCAGTGTATTTTTCAATCAGCGTCTCGGCATTTTCACCGGGAACGAAATCGATCCAGCCGACGTTTTCCTGCTCGCCCAACAGCATTTCTGCCGTTTTGAGTAACTGCTCCGCAGCCCAACCATGTGTGCCTATGACAATAGCAATGGTCACTTGCTACCTCCTTTTATTATCATTTATACGTCTGCCAGGCAGGCGTACTGAGAATCGTATTGGCGAACCGAATCGATTCAGATAAGGGTTAGAGTTCAAAAAAACTAAGACTTCCGCGAATTATTTTAGATAGTGAAAAAATAATTTATGTGATGAAGATCCGTAATTTAGCTACGCCTTACAGATTTTTCTCTAAGATAATCCGCGTGTGTTACAGAAGTTTGCAAAGGAACGTAAATCTTTGCTAAAAACCAATTGTCTCTGATATGTTTAGCGTCCGTTTAATTATTCAGGAGTATAGGGCTACAGCCCACTATATGGACCGTCACCGACGTCAGTCATCTTCCAGGCCATTCCGCGCCTTAATCACCGGCGATCTTCGCCACGCATCGACTCTCATTCCCTTTGAAATGCCCGACATTAGCGGGGCACCGTTTTGTCATTCCTTTAGCAGGAGCGTGTCATGGAATTCTTAATGGACCCGTCAATCTGGGTAGGCTTGCTTACGCTGGTCGTGCTGGAGATCGTTCTCGGTATTGATAACCTGGTGTTTATCGCCATCCTCGCAGATAAACTGCCGCCGAAACAGCGTGATAAAGCCCGTCTGATCGGCCTCTCGCTGGCGCTGATCATGCGTCTGGGCTTACTGTCTGTTATCTCGTGGATGGTCACCCTGACGAAGCCCCTGTTCACCGTCATGGATTTCACCTTCTCCGGCCGCGATTTAATTATGCTGGTAGGGGGACTGTTCCTGCTGTTCAAAGCCACAACAGAGCTGCATGAACGGCTGGAGAACCGGCAGCACGATGATGGCCACGGTAAGGGTTATGCCAGCTTCTGGGTGGTTGTTCTACAGATTGTGGTGCTTGATGCGGTCTTCTCACTGGATGCGGTGATTACGGCGGTCGGCATGGTGAACCATCTGCCGGTGATGATGGCGGCGGTGGTGATTGCGATGGCGGTAATGCTGCTGGCGTCGAAACCGCTGACGCGTTTCGTCAACCAGCATCCGACGGTCGTTGTGCTGTGTCTGAGCTTCCTGCTGATGATTGGTCTGAGCCTGGTGGCAGAAGGGTTTGGCTTCCATATTCCGAAAGGCTACCTGTACGCCGCGATTGGCTTCTCGATTCTGATCGAGCTGTTTAACCAGATTGCGCGCCGTAACTTTATTAAGCAGCAGTCGAATCAGCCGCTGCGAGCCCGTACCGCAGATGCGATTCTGCGACTGATGGGCGGGCGTCGTCAGGTGAACGTGCAGGCTGATAACGAGAACCGCAACCCGGTTCCGGTGCCGGAAGGCGCGTTTGTGGAAGAAGAACGCTACATGATCAATGGCGTGCTTTCGCTGGCTTCCCGCTCCCTGCGCGGTATTATGACGCCGCGCGGCGAAATCAGCTGGGTGGACGCCAACCTGAGCGTCGACGAAATTCGTCAGCAGCTGCTCTCCTCGCCGCACAGCCTGTTCCCGGTCTGCCGGGGTGAGCTGGATGAGATCATCGGTGTGGTACGCGCGAAAGAGATGCTGGTGGCGCTGGAAGAGGGCGTTAACGTCGAGGCCGTAGCGGCCGCGTCGCCCGCTATCGTGGTGCCTGAAACGCTGGATCCGATCAACCTGCTGGGCGTATTGCGCCGTGCTCGCGGGAGCTTTGTTATCGTCACCAACGAATTTGGTGTGGTACAGGGCCTGGTGACGCCGCTGGATGTGCTGGAAGCCATTGCCGGTGAATTCCCTGATGCGGATGAAACCCCGGAAATCGTTGCCGACGGTGACGGCTGGCTGGTGAAAGGCACCACCGACCTGCACGCGCTCTCGCACACGCTGGGCGTCGAAAACGTGGTCAATGATGATGAAGATATTGCCACCGTGGCGGGGCTGGTGATCTCCGTTAACGGGCAGATCCCGCGTATCGGTGATGTGCTGGAGCTGCCGCCGCTGCAAATTACCATCGTCGAAGCCAACGACTATCGCGTTGATATGGTGCGTATTGTTAAAGAGCACTCTGCGCACGACGAAGAAGAGTAACGTTATCTAGCGTAACGGCAGTAAGGGCACGATGTGTCCGTTGTGACGGGCTGGCGGAGAGTGACTTTCCGCCAGCCATTTCGGAAACTCGCGCAGCGGCATTGGCCGCGCATACAAGTACCCCTGCAAAATATGTACGCTGTGACGGCGCAGGTAGCGTGACTGCTCCTCGGTTTCCACCCCTTCCGCAACCAGTTCAATATTCAGCCGCTGGCCAAGCGCAATAATAATATCTGTTACCGTTGAGTTCACGGCGTCGGTGCCGATCGCGGTGGTGAAGGATTTATCAATTTTCAGCACATCCGGATGCAGTTTTTCTAGCCATGAAAGTGAGCTGTTGCCGGTACCAAAATCATCAATCGCAAGTTTCACCCCTTTGCGGTGCAGCTCCCGCACGATGCGGTAATCCACATCCAGCAACGCATCGCGTTCGGTTAACTCCACGATCAACTGTTGAACAGGGCTGGCGTTAAACCAGATGCGGTTGAGATCCTGGATAAGCGCAGCGCGGCGAAAATGGCTGGCGGCCACGTTAATGCCGATATGGAAATCGCGCGAGGCAGGGAAATAGCCTATCTGCCGCACCGTTTCGCTGATGACGTAGCGGGTAAGCGGAACAATCAGGTTATGTTCTTCGGCCAGAGGGATAAAGACATCGGGCGAAATCCATCCCTGACGCGGGTTGTTCCAGCGCAGGAGGATCTCGACGCCGGCGCATTCCCGGGTGCGGGCATTCACCAGCGGCTGGCAGAAGAGTTCAAACTCCCTGGCCGCAATTCCCATATTGATTTCCCAGGTGAAACTTATGCGCCGCGCCGTGGCGAGCCAGGCGATATAGCCCATCAGTAAGCTGAGCATCAACGCCAGCGGCAGCTGGGTGGGCAGATTTTTTAACGCCATTTCGCCAGGCCCGGGGCCGCTCACCGTGACGCTGAAAGGGTAATGTTGTGACGACTGTTCCAGCAGGGAGGCGTTTTCATCGAAGGTCGGCGTAGTCGTCACCTGTTGCCCGTCGCGGAGGAAGTTATCTCCTACTCTCAGGACAACGTCGGTGATCTGCGGCCGCTGCGGCTCGAGAATCATTTTAGTGATGAGATCGATATTCACCACCTCCATCACCCCGTCGTTGCCGTCGCCCGCAACGGGAGACCACTGAATCAGTACCGGGCTGCCTTTTACCAGCCACCGGTCAGTCGACAGCAGCAGCCTGGATTCACTGACTGGAAGCTCCGGCACAAACTCACTGACGGGCACATTACGGCTGCCAAAGACGCTTGAGCAATACAGTATTCCGTCTTGAATGAGGGCGATGGAGCGTACGGTCTGGAGGATCGCCGCCTGTTTTCGCAGGATCAGATTTGCTTCGGAACAGGGTATGCCAACCAGTGAAAGTAGCGTTTCACGCTGGACCTCTAACGAGAGAAGCACCTTATCAAGCGCACGCACGGTGTGGTGGGTAAAGTCGTGGATCCGATCCTGATTTATGTTGCGCTGTGAAATAAAGCGAATGCCCAGCGTCAGGACGAGCGTAACGAGCGCAACCGTGACACAGACGATAACGCGTTTTCGGCGATAGTCTTTAATGATCGTTTGTGCAGTTTGCATGAACGGTCGCCTGTTAAGCACCGGCCAGAAAAGCCAGACGCAACAGTGACAGTGTAGTGGGGAATACGTGAAGCGACGAGACGAGAGGGGAAAATTCGCCCATCCGTTGCAGATGGGCGAAAGGAAGGCTTAGTCGCACTGCACCTTAATGGCCAGACCGCCGCGTGAGGTCTCACGGTACTTCGCGTTCATGTCCTTGCCGGTTTCGTACATGGTTTCAATAACCTTATCCAGCGACACGCGTGGCTCGCTGGTACGGCGCATCGCCATACGCGAGGCGTTGATCGCTTTGACGGAGGCGATGGCGTTACGCTCAATGCACGGCACCTGCACCTGACCGGCAACCGGGTCACAGGTCAGACCGAGGTTGTGCTCCATACCGATTTCCGCCGCCACGCACACCTGCTCAGGGCTGGCGCCCAACAGTTCCGCCAGACCCGCTGCCGCCATAGAGCAGGCCACGCCCACTTCACCCTGACAGCCTACTTCGGCACCAGAGATGGACGCATTCATTTTGTACAGCGCGCCGATAGCGCCTGCCGCGAGGAAATAACGGATATAGATATCCGGTGTCACGGGCTCAATAAAGTGATCGTAATAGGCCAGCACCGCCGGAACGATACCGCACGCGCCGTTGGTCGGCGCCGTCACCACGCGACCACCCGCTGCGTTCTCTTCGTTAACCGCGAGCGCAAACATGTTCACCCAGTCGACCACGTTCATTGGGTCATTGGAGAACTTGTCGGTGGTGACCAGCATGCGGCGCAGCGCAGAGGCACGACGCGGTACGCGCAGAGGCCCAGGCAGAACACCCTCGGTGTTCATCCCGCGGTCAATACAGGCGCGCATGGTTTGCCACACGTTAGCAAAATAGTCTTCGATCTCTTTCTTGCTGTGCAGCGCCAGTTCGTTCTGCATCACCATGCCGGACAGGGACAGACCGGTCTCTTTGCAGTAGCCCAGCATCTCGGTGGCCGATTTAAACGGATAGGGCACATTGACGTCGCCCGCGCTCTCTTTACCAAAGTGTTCTTCGTCAACGATAAAGCCGCCGCCGATGGAGTAGTAGGTTTTACTGTAGATCTCTTTTTCGCCGCTCCAGGCGTGGATGGTCATGCCGTTTTCATGCAGCGGCAGGTTGTCGCTACGAAAACGCATCCCGTCATCCTGCGGGAAGTCCACTTCGTGCTGACCGTTAGCCAGCAGTAAGCGTCCGCGCGTTTCCACGTCGCGGATAAATGCCGGAATGGCATCAATATCAACAGTGTCCGGCATATTGCCTGCCAGACCCATAATAATGGCGATATCGGTGTGGTGGCCTTTACCCGTTAATGACAGTGAACCGTAAACGTCTACGGCGACACGGGTAACGCTTTCCAGTAATCCTTTTTCGACCAGATCATCGACGAACTGTTTACCGGCCTTCATCGGCCCTACAGTGTGGGAAGAGGAAGGACCAATCCCCACTTTGAACATGTCGAATATACTAATCACTTTCACACTCCTGACAGGGTTACTGGGGTTCCAGTAACGATGTTATAACTGCGCATAGTGTAAGAGGGAACACCAACCTCGGCTTAACTATTCACATGAATTAAACTAATGGTTAACGATGGTTTTGCTAATAGCGCGACGCCGATCGCAAACCTGCCAGAAAAGGGTGGAATGTAAAGTATAGTCAAGGCTTCAGGCCGATTTGCAGGGCCAGCTCACGAATGATGCCTGCCGTCATGCCCCAGACAAAATAATGCTGATACCACGACAGCCAGACCCGATGATCGTGTCCGCGGCGGTGAATATCCAGTGGGTGATAGCGGCCCAGACGAAGGGCCTCTTCCAGCGGCATTTCGAACACCGCTGAAACTTCATCGACGCTGGCGTGATACTGAAGATCGGGCGGAATAATGCCAACGACCGGCGTGACCTGAAAACCGGTTACGCTGTCCACTGGCGGCAGCACGCCGATCACCTCGACTGTCTCCGGGGGGATCGCCACTTCCTCATGCGCTTCACGCAGTGCGGCGGCAATCAGGGATGCATCGGTGCTGTCCACCGCGCCGCCCGGAAACGCAACCTGACCGGCGTGTTTTCGCATATGCGGTGAGCGCTGGGTAAGCAACAGACCCGGCTGCTCACGGCGCACGACCGGGATCAGCACCGCCGCCTGACGTTGATTCAGCGTGGCGCGGCTAACCTGGGGCCGCAGAAGCTGAAAGCGTGACAGAAAATCATCCAGCGTCAGGTTGTCTTTCTTCACCGTGAGTTCTCCAGTTGTTTCAGGATACGATTCACTTTATCAAAGGTTTCCTGATATTCCGCCTCGACCTGGCTATCGGCCACAATGCCACCGCCTGCGGAACAGTACAGGTTACCGTCGCACGCCGTCAGGGTGCGAATAGTGATGCTGGTATCCATGGTGCCGCACAGACTCACATAGCCGATGCTGCCGCACCAGGCATTGCGGCGATGTGGTTCCAGTTCGTCGATGATCTCCATCGCCCGGACCTTCGGCGCGCCGGTGATGGAGCCGCCCGGAAACGCGGCGCGGAGCAGATCGCAGGCGGTTCGCGAGGCCGGCAGGCGTGCGGTGATGGTGCTGACCAGATGATGCACCGCCGGGAAAGGCTCCACGACGAACAGCTCCGGCACGCGCACGCTGCCCGGCTCGGCGACGCGACCAATATCATTGCGCATCAGATCGACAATCATCAGGTTTTCGGCACGATCTTTGGGAGAGGCCGCCAGCGTCTCCGCCTGCTGGCGGTCGGCGTCGGCGTTGGCAAGGCGCGGCAGTGTGCCCTTTATTGGGCGGGTCTGAATCATACCGTCAGCCTGGTGGATAAAACGCTCAGGCGAAAGGCTGAGTATGGCGCCGTGTTCAAAGCGTAAAAATGCACTGAACGGGGCCTTATTGCTGGCATTGAGGCGGGTAAACGCCTGCCATTCGTCTCCCTTGTACGCCGCCTGGAAACGCTGGGCAAGGTTGACCTGATAACAGTCGCCACTGTGAAGATACGCCTGCACACGGGAGAATTTTTCCGCGTATTCCTCCGCGCTCATGTTCGAGCGCCAGCCGGAGGTCAGCATAAAGTGTTCCGGGGCGGCGGGCCGTTGCGCCTCAAGCCAGGCCAGACGCGCCTGTACGTCCCGGTGGCTCAGCAGAGAAACCGTCTGCTTACGGTGATCCACGATCAGCGCCCAGTCATACAGCCCCACCGCCATATCCGGCAGGGAAATATCCGCCTGCGCATGCTCGGGCAGCTTTTCGAAACGGCGACCCAGATCGTAACCAAACAGGCCCAGCGCGCCCCCCTGGAAAGGCAGATCCGGATCCGGTGTGGCAGTTAAGCCCAGAGCATCGATCTCGTTCTGAAGCCGCATCAGCGGATCGTCCGTTGGCGACAGCGCATCGGTCGTCAGCGTTTTAACCGGGTCGGCCACCAGAATATCAAAGCGGCTGTAGGGGTGATCCGCATGGCCGGAGTGCAGCAGCATGGCAAAAGGAAGGTGGCTCAGACGGGCAAACCAGAACTCCGCGGTGTCAGCACGCCAGGGCAAGGTCATAACAGTGGGGAAGCGCATGTTCATGTATGGCATACTACCGGGCAGCGTGAAATAATTAGCGCGAATAATTTAGCAGGAGTTAACGATGTTTGCAGGTTTACCTTCTCTCAGCCATGACCAACAGCAGAAAGCCGTTGAACGTATTCAGGAGCTGATGTCCCAGGGGATGAGCAGCGGACAGGCAATTTCCCAGGTCGCGGAAGAACTTCGCGCCACCCATACCGGCGAGCGGATCGTGGCGCGCTTTGAGGATGAAGATGAAGAATAACCGGCTTACACTGCCGCGATAATCTTGATCTCAACCTTATATTCCGGTTTCATCAGCGTGGCCTGTACGGTGCAGCGTACAGGCGCGTGACCCGCCACCACCCACGCATCCCATGCTTTATTCATCGCCGCGAAATCGTCTTTATTCGCCAGAAAAATCGTCGCATCCAGAATGCGGGATTTGTCGCTGCCCTGTTTTTCCAGTACGGCGTCGATCTGCGCCAGGGTGTTGGCGGTCTGCTCGAAGGCGTCGGCGTCCAGATTGGCAGGGACGCCGGTGTAGTACAGCGTCTGGTTGTGGATCACCACATCAGACCAGCGGGCTTCGGCATCAATGCGCGTAATTGTCATAAACGTATCCTCGTTATCTTTCGTCGTCAGGCGGCAAGACTGCCATAATGTTCCGCCGTCGTCACTATTTGGGGTGGCACCGGAGAGAAGGGGCTGACATAATCCCTGTGCAAAAATACAGTGAGAGAACACCGTGGCAGACGATTTTTCCCCAGAGGGTCAGTTAGCACAGGCTATTCCCGGCTTTAAACCGCGCGAACCCCAACGTCAGATGGCGCATGCCGTTGCGCACGCTATCGACAAGGCGCAGCCGCTGGTCGTGGAGGCCGGTACCGGTACGGGGAAAACGTATGCTTACCTCGCTCCTGCGCTGCGGGCGAAAAAGAAGGTGATCATCTCTACGGGATCAAAAGCGCTCCAGGATCAGCTCTACAGCCGCGATTTACCCACGGTGGCGAAAGCGCTGAAATACAAAGGGCGTCTGGCCTTGCTGAAAGGGCGTTCTAACTACCTGTGTCTGGAGCGTCTTGAACAGCAGGCGCTGGCGGGCGGCGACCTGCCGGTACAAACCCTGAGCGATGTGATCGTCCTGCGCGCCTGGGCCAACCAGACGGAGGAGGGGGACATCAGCACCTGCGCGAGCGTGCCGGAAGACTCCCCGGCCTGGCCGCTGGTGACCAGCACCAATGACAACTGCCTCGGCAGCGACTGCCCGCTGTATAAAGACTGTTTTGTGGTGAAAGCGCGTAAAACCGCGATGGACGCGGACGTGGTGGTGGTGAACCATCACCTGTTTCTTGCGGATATGGTGGTCAAGGACAGTGGTTTCGGCGAGCTGATCCCGGAGGCGGAGGTGATGATCTTCGATGAAGCCCATCAGCTACCGGACATCGCCAGCCAGTATTTTGGTCAGTCGCTCTCCAGCCGTCAGCTTCAGGATCTGGCGAAAGATATTACCATTGCCTATCGCACCGAACTCAAAGATACCCAGCAGTTGCAGAAGTGCGCGGACCGCCTGGCGCAATGCGCACAGGATTTCCGCTTACAGCTTGGCGAGCCGGGCTATCGCGGCAACCTGCGCGAACTGCTCGCAGACAAAAATATCCAGCGCGCGCTGCTGCTGCTCGATGATGCCCTTGAACTCTGTTACGACGTGGCGAAACTGTCCCTCGGACGTTCAGCGCTGCTGGACGCCGCCTTCGAGCGCGCCACGCTTTACCGTGGGCGGCTGAAGCGGCTGAAAGAGATCAACCAGCCGGGCTACAGCTACTGGTACGAATGTACCTCGCGCCACTTCACCCTGGCGCTCACGCCGCTGACCGTTGCTGATAAATTTAAAGAGGTGATGGCGCAAAAGCCCGGCACCTGGGTCTTTACCTCGGCCACGCTGTCGGTCAATGACGATCTGCACCACTTTACCGAGCGCCTCGGCATTGAGCAGGCGGAATCCCTGCTTCTGCCGAGCCCGTTCGACTATGAGAGACAGGCGCTGCTGTGCGTGCCGCGCAATCTGCCGCTGCCTAACCAGCCGGGCGCGGCGCGCCATCTGGCGGCCATGCTGAAGCCGATGATCGAGGCCAACAACGGGCGCTGCTTTATGCTCTGCACCTCACACGCCATGATGCGCGATCTGGCCGAGCAGTTCCGCGCCACCATGACGCTACCGGTGCTGTTGCAGGGAGAAACCAGTAAAGGCCAGCTGCTCCAGCAGTTTGTCAGCGCCGGTAATGCCCTGCTGGTGGCGACCAGCAGCTTCTGGGAAGGGGTGGACGTGCGCGGCGACACGCTCTCGCTGGTGATTATCGATAAGCTGCCGTTTACATCGCCGGACGATCCGCTTCTGAAAGCGCGCATGGAGGACTGCCGTCTGCGCGGGGGCGATCCGTTCGACGACGTCCAGCTGCCGGACGCGGTCATCACGCTTAAACAGGGGGTAGGGCGACTGATCCGCGACGTCACCGATCGCGGGGTGCTGGTGATCTGCGACAACCGCCTGGTGATGCGTCCCTACGGCGCGACCTTCCTCGCCAGCCTGCCGCCCGCGCCGCGCACGCGGGATATTAAACGCGCGGTCCGCTTCCTGGCGAACCCGACGGCGGAGTAATTCTTCCCGGAGTGTGTTAAGATGCGCGCCATTTTGTGACTGACCATTGCGAGAGCGCGACGACTGATGCGAATTCTGGCTATTGATACCGCGACAGAGGCCTGTTCCGTTGCCCTGTGGAACGACGGTACGATTTTTGCTCATTTCGAAGAGTGCCCACGGGAACACACCCAACGTATTCTGCCCCTGGTAAAAACCATTTTAACCGAGGGCAACACCGCCCTGACTGACCTCGACGCGCTGGCCTACGGCCGTGGTCCGGGCAGCTTTACGGGCGTACGTATCGGGATTGGCATTGCGCAGGGGCTGGCGCTGGGCGCTGACCTGCCGATGATCGGCGTCTCCACGCTTGCGACCATGGCCCAGGGAGCATGGCGCATGACCGGCGCCACCCGCGTGCTGGCTGCGATTGATGCCCGCATGGGGGAAGTCTACTGGGCGGAGTACACCCGTGACGAAAACGGCGTCTGGCACGGCGAAGAGACGGAAGCGGTGCTTAAACCTGAAGCCGTCACCGGGCGCCTGAAACAGCTCTCCGGTGAGTGGGCGACGGTCGGAACCGGCTGGGCGGCGTGGCCGGAGATGGCGAAGGACACCGGCCTTACGCTGGTGGACGGTAACATGCTCCTGCCCGCCGCCGAAGATATGCTGCCGATTGCCTGTCAGCTGTTTGCCGCAGGAAAAACCGTGGCGGTTGAACACGCTGAACCGGTTTATTTACGAAACACCGTCGCGTGGAAGAAACTTCCTGGCCGCGAGTGAATCTCAGTAACAGGAACTGAGAAAAAGGAGTCGCATCATGGCGGTTCAGACTAAAGTTGTACGCTTTTTTATGGCAGGCGCGGTTGCCATAGCACTGAGCGGGTGCGTCACCGTTCCTGATGCGATCAAGGGCACCAGCCCGACGCCACAGCAGGATCTGGTACGCGTGATGAATGCCCCGGAGCTGTATGTCGGGCAGGAAGCGCGGTTTGGCGGCAAGGTGGTTGAAGTGCTAAACCAGCAGGGGAAAACCCGGCTGGAGATTGCCACCGTTCCACTGGACGACGGCGCGCGGCCTGTTCTGGGTGAAGCCTCGCGCGGGCGGATCTACGCTGACGTCAGCGGCTTCCTCGATCCGGTAGATTTCCGCGGGCAGCTGGTGACCGTCGTCGGGCCGATTACCGGTTCGGTGGCGGGGAAAATCGGCAATACGCCATACAAATTTATGACCATGCAGGTGAACGGCTACAAACGCTGGCGTATCGCCCAGCAGGTGGTGATGCCGCCACAGCCAATCGATCCGTGGATGTGGGGACCGCATCCGTATCGTTACGGCTACGGTGGCTGGGGGTGGTACAATCCAGGCCCTGCACAGGTTCAAACAATAGTAACTGAGTAAGTTACTGTTATTGCTAGGAAAGAGACAGCGGCTCAGCCGCTGTCTCTGTTTTTTTACGGATAAAACGAAAAAAAAGAGTGACGCGCTTCGCAACCTGCAATCTGAACAATTAATAAACTGGTACGCTGAGTTAATATAATGTTAACAAACTGTTTATTATCGGGGCTGTGATGACGACGAACACTCATTTCAGAGGTGATGCATTGAAAAAGGTTTGGCTTAACCGTTATCCCGCGGATGTCCCTGCGGAGATCAATCCTGACCGTTATCAATCCCTGATTGAACTATTTGAACACTCGGTACGGCGCTACGCTGACCAGCCCGCGTTTGTGAATATGGGCGAAGTGATGACCTTCCGTAAGCTGGAAGAACGCAGCCGGGCGTTTGCGGCCTATTTACAGGAAGGGTTGGGCTTGCAGAAAGGGGATCGCGTCGCGCTGATGATGCCAAACCTTCTGCAATACCCGGTGGCGCTGTTCGGCATCCTCAGGGCAGGGATGATCGTGGTTAACGTTAACCCGCTCTATACCCCGCGCGAGCTGGAACATCAGTTGAATGACAGCGGCGCGGCGGCGATTGTGATTGTCTCCAACTTTGCCCACACGCTGGAAAAAGTCGTTGAAAAAACTCAGGTTAAGCACGTCATCCTGACGCGCATGGGTGACCAGCTCTCTACCGCGAAAGGTACGCTGGTCAACTTTGTCGTTAAATACGTTAAGCGGCTGGTGCCGAAATACCACCTGCCGGATGCCATCTCCTTCCGCCGCGCCCTGCATGCGGGCTACCGGATGCAATACGTAAAGCCGGAGATCGTGTCCGAGGATCTGGCCTTCCTGCAATACACGGGCGGCACCACCGGCGTGGCGAAAGGGGCGATGCTGACCCACCGTAACATGCTGGCGAACCTTGAGCAGGTTAACGCCACCTACGGGCCGCTGCTGCACCCGGGCAAGGAGCTGGTGATCACCGCGCTTCCGCTGTATCACATTTTTGCGCTGACCATGAACTGCCTGCTGTTTATCGAGCTTGGCGGTCAAAACGTATTGATCACCAACCCGCGCGATATCCCGGGGCTGGTCAAAGAGCTGGCGAAATACCCGTTCACCGCCATGACCGGCGTGAACACCCTGTTTAACGCGCTGCTTAACAATAAAGAGTTCCAGCAGCTCGATTTCTCCACGCTGCACCTCTCCGCGGGCGGCGGGATGCCGGTTCAGCAGGCTGTTGCCGAGCGCTGGGTGAAACTCACCGGGCAGTATCTGCTGGAGGGCTATGGCCTGACGGAGTGCGCCCCGCTGGTCAGCGTTAACCCGCATGACATCGACTACCACAGCGGCAGTATCGGTCTGCCGGTCCCGTCGACGGAAGCAAAACTGGTGGATGATGAGGATAACGAAGTGCCTCACGGTGAGCCAGGGGAGCTATGCGTCAGAGGGCCGCAGGTGATGCTGGGCTACTGGCAACGTCCGGATGCCACGGATGAGATCATCAAAGACGGCTGGCTGCACACGGGCGACATCGCGGTGATGGATGACGAAGGCTTCCTGCGCATCGTCGATCGCAAGAAAGACATGATCCTGGTGTCAGGGTTCAACGTCTATCCGAACGAAATCGAAGACGTGGTGATGCAGCACAGCGGCGTGCTGGAAGTGGCGGCGGTGGGCGTTCCTTCAGGCAGCAGCGGTGAAGCGGTGAAGATATTTGTGGTCAAGAAAGATCCTTCTCTGACCGAGGATGCGCTGATAACGTTCTGTCGCCGTCAGCTGACGGGCTATAAAGTGCCGAAGCTGGTGGAATTCCGGGATGAGCTGCCGAAATCCAACGTCGGGAAGATATTACGACGAGAATTACGTGACGAAGCCCGTGCCAAAGTGGACAATAAGGCCTGAGCTTCACGTTAATCGCCCAGACGCCGGTTAAGCCGGCGTTTTTTATGGGCGCAAACAAAAGAGAGTCCGATTTGAATTACCAGATGATCACTACCAACGACGAGCTGGCTTCGCTGTGCGAGGTGACGCGTGAATTTCCTGCTATCGCCCTGGATACGGAATTTGTCCGCACCCGAACGTACTATCCGCAGCTGGGTCTGATTCAGATGTATGACGGCAAACACGTGTCATTGATTGACCCCCTCGGCATTACCGACTGGGCGCCAATGCGCGAGCTGTTGCTGGATACCGCCGTGACCAAATATCTGCACGCGGGCAGTGAAGATCTGGAAGTCTTTCTCAACACTTTTGGCATCATGCCGCAGCCGCTGATTGATACCCAGATCCTCGCGGCGTTCAGCGGTCGTCCGCTCTCCTGGGGCTTCGCCGCGATGGTGGAAGAGTACACCGGTCTGACGCTGGATAAGAGCGAATCGCGTACCGACTGGCTCGCGCGTCCCCTAACGGCGCGTCAGCTTGAATACGCCGCGGCAGACGTCTTTTACCTTCTTCCAATTGCCGGCCAGCTTATGAAAGAGGCTGAGGCGTCCGGTTGGCTGTCTGCCGCACTGGACGAGTGCCGCATGACGCAGCAGCGTCGTCAGGAAGTGGTTGATCCGAAAGAGGCCTGGCGTGACATCACCAACGCCTGGCAGCTGCGCACCCGCCAGCTGGCCTGTCTGCAACTGCTGGCTGACTGGCGTCTGCGTAAAGCACGTGAGCGCGATCTGGCGGTTAACTTCGTGGTGCGTGAAGAACACCTGTGGGCGGTGGCGCGCTATATGCCGGGTAGCCTTGGCGAACTGGACAGCATTGGCCTTTCCGGGAGTGAGATCCGTTTCCACGGTAAAACGCTGCTCGCGCTGGTAGAGAAAGCTCAGCAGCTGCCGGAGGACGCACTGCCAGAACCACTGCTTAACCTGATGGATATGCCGGGCTACCGCAAGGCATTCAAAGATATCAAAGCGCTGGTGCAGACGGTGGCGGGGGAAAGTAAACTGAGTGCCGAACTGCTGGCTTCACGTCGTCAGATTAACCAGCTGCTGAACTGGCACTGGAAGTTGAAACCGCAAAATGGTTTACCGGAGCTGGTCGCCGGATGGCGGGGGGAACTGATGGCCGAACGCCTGAATACCCTGCTGGAAGGGTATCCGCGCTAAAGAATTGTAGCCCCGGTAAGCGCAGCGCCACCGGGGAAATTGCCGGGTGGCGCGTTGCTTGCCCGGCCTACAAAACCACAACCGGATTAACGCGACTCTTCCGCTTCCGGAAGCGTGACGTTCAGCTCCAGAATCGAAATATCCCCGTCTTTTTGCTCCAGCTGAACGGTGACCATTTCCGGGTCAATCTGCACGTATTTGCAGATCACTTCCAGAATGTCTTTGCGCAGCTGCGGCAGGTAGTGCGGTTCGGCGTCGCTACGACGACGTTCCGCCACAATGATTTGCAGACGTTCTTTTGCGATGTTGGCGGTGCTTTTTTTCCGCGAGAGAAAAAAGTCCAGTAATGCCATAACTTATCCTCCGAACAGGCGTTTGAGGAAACCTTTCTTCTCTTCTTCAATGAAGCGGAAAGGACGTTCTTCTCCCAGCAGACGGTCAACGGTATCCGCATACGCTTTACCCGCGTCTGCCTGTGTATCCAGGATCACGGGCTCGCCCTGGTTAGAGGCGCGCAACACGGACTGATCTTCCGGGATCACGCCAACCAGTTTGATGCGCAGGATCTCCAGCACGTCTTCCATGCTCAGCATGTCACCTTTGTTCACCCGGCCCGGGTTGTAGCGGGTCAGCAGCAGGTGCTCTTTGATTGGCTCCTGGCCATTTTCCGCGCGACGGGATTTCGAGGCCAGAATGCCGAGAATACGATCGGAATCACGTACTGACGAGACCTCCGGGT
The DNA here is from genome assembly GCF_036936505.1 of Enterobacter sp. JJBC. Taxonomy (NCBI): domain Bacteria; kingdom Pseudomonadati; phylum Pseudomonadota; class Gammaproteobacteria; order Enterobacterales; family Enterobacteriaceae; genus Enterobacter; species Enterobacter sp. JJBC. The sequence continues at coordinate 2,854,488 of NZ_CP136935.1, read as the reverse complement.
TGGTGGTGATGATGGCTTCATCCGCGAAGTAGAGCGCCATCAGCGCGCCGGTTTCGATACCGGCCGGGGAGTCGCAGACCACGAAGTCGAACTCCATCTTTTTCAGATCGTCGAGCACCTTTTCCACGCCTTCGCGGGTCAGGGCGTCTTTATCACGGGTCTGGGACGCCGGAAGAATGTAGAGGTTCTCGGTACGCTTATCTTTAATCAGCGCCTGGTTAAGGGTGGCATCGCCCTGAATGACGTTCACGAAGTCATACACCACGCGACGCTCGCAACCCATGATCAGGTCCAGGTTACGCAGACCGATATCGAAGTCGATTACGACGGTTTTCTTTCCCTTCTGGGCCAAACCAGTAGCGATGGCCGCGCTGGAGGTGGTCTTGCCAACGCCTCCTTTACCCGAAGTCACAACAATAATGCGTGCCATAGAAATTCCTTGTTAAAAGGGATCAATTTAACGGTTGAACGGTCAAAGCGTTATCTGCCAGTTGCAGACGGGCCGCTTTGCCATAAAATTCGGCTGGGATTTTATCGCTCAGCCAATATTCACCTGCGATAGACACCAGTTCTGCCGTCAGGTGAGTACAAAAAATTTGTGCTTCTCGATCGCCGCTGGCGCCCGCAAGCGCACGTCCACGCATCATACCGTAAACGTGAATATTGCCATCTGCAATCAGTTCAGCGCCCGCACTGACGTGGCTTGTAACAATCAGATCACAGTTTGGCGCATAAATGCGCTGACCGGAACGAACCGGCAGATCAATCAATCGCGTTTTTGTGACTGGGGCTACATTTTGCGCCGGAGGCGGGGGAGCGGGAACGGTTGCAGGCGTTGCACGTGGGGCTTTTTCTTTGCCCTCGTTTAACAAGGGCAAACCCGCGCGTTCAATTTCGGCTTTTAACTCTGCGTCTTTGCAGCCGCTAATGCCCACGATGCGCAACCCCGTGGAGGCGACGGCCTGCTGGAGCCGCTTCCAGTTAACCGGCCCCTCAAGGTCGCTTACATTGACGACGACAGGAGCATGCTTAAGAAAAGCGGGAGCCTGCGCGATTTTGTCTTCTAACGCCTGACGAATAACCTCGGGTTTTGCATCATGCAAATGAACCACTGATAAGGTGAAGCTACTGCCTTTAAGCTCGATGGGCGTATTTGACATCCTGGCCTTACTCAATTTGCTATTAACCGCAACACATCGCCGCGATATTCCGAAGAGTATCAGGCATGTTATAGTCAGGAGTATATTGAGGCAAGCAACCACCCGTTAATTCAGAGTAAAAACATGTTTTGTGTGATCTACAGAAGTACCAGCCGCGACCAGAGCTACCTTTATGTCGAAAAGAAAGACGATTTTTCCCGCGTGCCTGAAGAATTAATGAAAAGCTTTGGCCGACCGCAGCTGGCGATGCTGTTGCCGCTGGACGGCCGTAAGAAGCTGGTGAACGCCGATCTGGAGAAAGTCAAAAAGGCGTTAACCGAGCAGGGCTATTATTTACAGCTTCCGCCGCCACCGGAGAATTTATTAAAACAGCATCTTGAGGTGAGCGGAAAGAAATAAGCCCGGGTCCTTCCGGGAACAACTCATCAACCGATTAGGGGTCGACCATGTATCAACATCATAACTGGCAAGGTGCATTACTGGATTATCCCGTCAGCAAAGTGGTCTGCGTGGGCAGCAACTATGCAAAACATATTCAGGAGATGGGCAGCGCCGTGCCGGAAGAGCCGGTTCTGTTTATTAAGCCAGAAACCGCACTGTGCGATATTCGCCAGCCGCTGGTTCTGCCGCAGGGACTGGGCTCGGTGCATCATGAAGTGGAGCTGGCGGTGCTGATCGGCGCGACGCTGCGCCAGGCGACCGAAGAGCATGTAGAGAAAGCGATTGCGGGTTACGGTGTCGCGCTTGACCTGACGCTGCGTGATGTTCAGGGCAAAATGAAGAAAGCGGGGCAGCCGTGGGAAAAAGCGAAGGGTTTTGATAATTCATGCCCGATTTCCGGTTTCATTCCGGTGAGTGAATTTACCGACGATCCGCAGAACACGCCGCTCAGCCTGAAGGTCAACGGCGAGATCCGCCAGCAGGGAACGACCGCTGACATGATCCATAAGATCGTTCCGCTGATTGCCTACATGAGCCGCTTCTTCACCCTGAAACCTGGCGACGTGATCCTCACCGGCACTCCGGAAGGTGTGGGGCCGCTGCTTAGCGGCGACGAACTGGATGTCAGTTTTAACGGCCTGTCGCTGAAAACCCGCGTGCTGTAAAAGCACCTTGCCGCCTGAAAAGGGCGGCAAAACTTGCATCAACGTGCCAGACTCGTTATAAGGTGTGCTCTATTTTGACGTGTGGACATCCCGATGAACGACATTCCTTTCTGGCAAAGCAAAACTCTCGACGACATGACCGACGCGGAGTGGGAATCGTTGTGTGACGGCTGCGGGCAGTGCTGCCTGCATAAGCTGATGGATGAAGATTCGGACGAGATCTATTTCACCAACGTAGCCTGCAAGCAGTTAAACATCAAAACCTGCCAGTGCCGCAACTATGAGCGCCGTTTCGAATATGAGCCGGACTGCATCAAGTTAACCCGTGAAAATCTACCGACCTTTGAGTGGCTGCCGCATACCTGCGCGTATCGCCTGCTGGCGGAAGGGAAAGATCTGCCCACATGGCATCCGCTGTTGACGGGGTCGAAAGCGGCGATGCACGGTGAACGTATTTCCGTGCGCCACATAGCGGTGAAAGAGTCCGAGGTGCGGGACTGGGAAGACCACATTATGAATCACCCTAATCGGTGACAATAAAAAACCCGCCGAGGCGGGTTTTTTATTGTGCGCAATTTTGTCGAGTGGCGCTGCGCTTACCCGACCTGCAAAACTGACGTTGCCGTTTTGCTTTTACCGTCCAAAAAGATCGCGTTTCTTTGGTTTGAACGGCTGGGCAATCAGCACCAGCAGCGCCACCACAAAGTAGGCGACAAAAATGCCCACCAGCCACTGCGGCATCTCCAGCGTCAGGAATTCCCACTGGCGTACAGAGCAGTCACCGGAGGCCACAAACACCTGCGGCAGCCATTTATCCAGCGGCAGCCAGCTCGGGAAGCGGGCGGCAAAATCGCAGGTCATAAACGGCGACGGGTGAAGCTGCATTTGGGTGTGCTCCCAGGCAAGCGCAATGCCTTTCCCGGCGCTGTACAGCCAGATGGCAATTGCCGCATAGCGTAACGGTGATTTGGGTGCAATCGCACCTACCAGACCCGCGCCCATAATGCCGAACAGCGCACAACGCTCATAAATACACAGTACGCAAGGTTTCAGCCCCATCACATGCTGAAACCACAGCGCGACCATTTCCAGCGCAAAGGCGGTCAGGGCCATCAACAACCACGCTCCGCGACCGCGTGAGCACTGGTTCAAAAATCGCAACATAATCATTTCCCTGGAACATGCTTAGACAGCGCAGTGTAAACGAATTTTAATGCGCCGCAAGTATACCTGCTTGCAATAACCATTGCGTACAGGGAACGAGAGTAATTTTGATGCACAGTAAACCAACCAGGGTAAGCACCAGCGTATACGGCAGCGCCATCCAGACCATTCTTCCATAAGAAAGTCGTATGAGTGGCGCCAGTGCCGAGGTCAGAAGGAAGAGGAATGCCGCCTGACCGTTCGGGGTTGCCACGGAGGGGAGGTTGGTTCCGGTGTTGATCGCCACCGCCAGCAGCTCGAACTGTTCACTGCTGACAATCCCTTGCTCCATCGCGGCTTTGGCCTCATTGATGTATACCGTCCCGACAAAGACGTTATCGGATATAGAGGACAACAGACCGTTAAACAAATAGAACAGCGTTAGCTGCGAATCTGGCGTAGCCTGAAGCACAAACGCGATGATCGGCGCGAACAGATGTTGGTCAATAATCACCGCCACGACGGCAAAAAACACCGCCAGCAGGGCGGTAAACGGCAGCGCTTCGGTAAAGGCTTTTCCAATAGCATGTTCGTCCGTAACGCCGCCCAGGCTGGTTGCAAGGATAATTACCGACAGGCCAATCAGCCCCACCTCGGCAAGGTGGAAGGCCAGCGCAGCGATAAGCCACACGCCGATGAAGCCCTGTGCAATCAGGCGCAGCGTCTCCTGGCGCGTGCGTTGTTTGCGGCTCTGCTCGTCAAACTTATGCAGCTCCTGGCGGACCTGATCGGGCAACGTCGCGCCATACCCAAAGAGGTTGAATTTTTCAACCAGCACACAGGTGGCTAACCCGCAGACCAGCACGGGTACGCTGACCGGCGCCATGCGCAGGAAAAATTCGCCAAAATGCCACTCAGCTGCTTTGGCGATAATCAGGTTTTGCGGCTCCCCGACCATGGTCATCACGCCGCCCAGCGCCGTCCCCACGCCTGCATGCATCATCAGGCTGCGCAGAAATGCGCGGAACTGTTCCAGCACATCGCGGTTGTGCGCCTCAACGTGGCTGTCGTCCTGCAAGTTATCGCCAGGACGAGACGAGGCCACCCGGTGGTAAATCCCGTAAAAGCCGACGGCGACGCTGATCACTACCGCCACGACCGTCAGCGCATCCAGGAAGGCAGAGAGGAAGGCTGCGGCGAGGCAAAACGCCAGCGAGAGCAGCGTTTTCGACGGAATGCTCAGCAGCAAACGGGTGAAGATAAACAGCAGAAGCTGCTTCATAAAGTAGATCCCCGCCACCATGAAGATCAGCAGCAGCAGGACTTCAAGATTCGACGCTATCTCGTTTTTAACATGCTCCGCGCTGGTCATTCCAATGACCACGGCTTCCAGCGCCAGCAGCCCGCCGGGCAACAGCGGATAGCACTTCAGCGCCATCGCCAGGGTAAAGATAAACTCGGCGACCAACATCCACCCGGCAACGAAGGGATCCAGCAAAAAGATAACGGGATTAACGACCAGGAATACCAGTAAAGTGAGTTTGTACCAGTCAGGTGACTGACCTAAAAAGTTGCGCCACAGCGCGCGCCCAAATGAAATTTCCACGACAGACGTCCTTTCCCCGTCAAATAAGACAAGACATCAGTATACGCAAAAATGGCGGCAAAGCGGGGGATTAAGCCATTTGTAAATTTCATAAAAATGAAACGGCGATCCCTCTTTTCTGTCTCTGCTGCGCTATCTGCCTCTGCACGCCTCTGGTATGATGAGTGCAATTTGCTAAAGCTGTGTAATGGAAATCTCACTATGGTCATTAAGGCGCAGAGCCCGGCGGGTTTCGCGGAAGAGTACATCATTGAAAGCATCTGGAATAATCGTTTCCCTGCGGGATCAATTCTACCTGCTGAACGCGAACTCTCTGAACTGATTGGCGTCACCCGTACCACGCTGCGAGAAGTGCTCCAGCGTCTGGCGCGCGATGGCTGGTTGACGATACAGCATGGCAAACCCACTAAAGTGAATAACTTCTGGGAAACGTCCGGGCTGAACATTCTGGAAACGCTGGCGCGTCTCGATCACGAAAGCGTACCGCAGCTGATTGATAATCTGCTTTCCGTGCGCACCAACATCGCCACCATTTTCATCCGCACCGCGTTTCGCCAGCACCCTGAAGATGCGCTGAAGGTACTTGCTACCGCCAATGAGGTGGAAGACCACGCGGATGCCTTTGCGACCCTGGATTACAACGTGTTCCGTGGTCTGGCGTTTGCTTCCGGCAATCCGGTTTACGGTCTGATCCTGAATGGAATGAAAGGGTTATATACGCGCATTGGTCGTCACTACTTTGCTAACCCTGAAGCCCGCAGTCTGGCGCTTGGCTTCTATCATAAACTGAGCAAACTCTGCACCGAAGGGCTGCACGATCAGGTCTATGAAACCGTGCGTCGTTACGGCCACGACTCCGGTGAAATCTGGCACCGGATGCAGAAAACGCTGCCGGGTGATTTAGCGATTCAGGGCCGGTAAAAGAAAAAACCTCTCGATTGAGAGGTTTTTTTTCGCCGGGTGGCGGCTTCGCCTGAGCCGGCCTACAGGTCCCGTAGGCCCGGTAAGCGTAGCGCCACCGGGCAAAAAATCCCACTACAGCGTATTCAACCGCGCCGGACACCGCTCCAGCAGCTCCACGCTGCCATCTTCGTTCTGCTGTTCCAGCAAGACGTCAAATCCCCACAGGCGATGCACATGCTTCAGCACTTCCTTACGCCCCTTATCCAGCGGCGCGCGGTTGTGCGGAATATAGCGCAACGTCAGAGAGCGATCGCCGCGCAGATCCACGTTCCACACCTGAATGTTCGGCTCAAGATTACTCAGGTTGTACTGGGACGACAGGCGCGAGCGGATCTCGCGATAGCCCTCTTCGTTGTGGATCGCGGAGATCTCCAGGAAGTTGTTGCGGTCATCATCCAGTACGGTGAAGAAGCGGAAATCACGCATGATCTTCGGCGACATGAACTGGCTGATAAAGCTCTCATCCTTAAAATCACGCATCGCGAAGTGCAGCGTTTCCAGCCAGTCGGAACCGGCAATATCCGGGAACCAGTATTTGTCCTCTTCGGTGGGCGACTGACAAATACGCTTGATATCCTGGAACATGGCAAAGCCGAGCGCGTACGGGTTAATACCGCTGTACCACGGGCTGTTATATGCCGGCTGGAACACCACGTTGGTGTGGCTGTGCAGGAACTCCATCATAAACCGTTCAGAGACTTTTCCCTCGTCATACAGGTGGTTCAGAATGGTGTAGTGCCAGAAGGTCGCCCAGCCTTCGTTCATGACCTGGGTCTGCTTCTGCGGATAGAAATACTGGCTCACCTTGCGCACGATGCGCAGGATCTCACGCTGCCACGGCTCCAGCAGCGGGGCGTTTTTCTCCATAAAGTAGAGCAGGTTTTCCTGCGGCTCGGAAGGGTAGCGACGCGCCTCGGCGACGGTTTTCTCCTCTTCACGTTTTGGCAGGGTGCGCCACAGCATATTCACCTGGCTTTGCAGATACTCCTCGCGGCTTTTCTGCCGGGCTTTCTCCTCCTGCAAGGAGATCTTCTGCGGACGCTTATAGCGGTCAACGCCGTAGTTCATCAGCGCGTGGCAGGAGTCCAGCAGTTTCTCAACCTCGTCCACGCCGTAGCGCTCTTCGCAGTCGGTAATGTAGTTACGGGCGAAGATGAGGTAATCAACGATTGAGCTGGCGTCCGTCCAGCTGCGGAACAGATAGTTATTTTTGAAGAACGAGTTATGTCCATAGCAGGCGTGCGCCATCACCAGCGCCTGCATGGTAATGGTGTTCTCCTCCATCAGATAGGCAATACATGGGTTAGAGTTAATGACGATTTCATACGCCAATCCCTGCTGCCCGTGCTTATACAGCCGCTCTGTCTCAATGAATTTTTTACCAAACGACCAGTGCGGATAGTTAATCGGCATCCCGACGCTGGAGTAAGCGTCCATCATCTGTTCCGAGGTGATGACTTCAATCTGATGGGGGTAGGTATCCAGACGATAGAGTTTGGCCACCCGGTCGATCTCCGCCAGGTAGACATCCAGCAACTCGAAGGTCCAGTCGGGTCCATCGCTCAGACGGGTGCTGTCCCTGGACATGGAATCTAGTGTAGCCATTAGCGCGCCCTCGTTGTTGGTCGCTCTCTCTGACTGGAGAGCCTCCTTTCAAGCATAGATCACCCCATTCAAATACGCGGGGCGCAGAAATTTTTTCTTTGCGATTTCACGTTTTCGATACGGCAAAAAAAGCGGTGCTCACAGAATTTTCTACTGGTTAAAAATAACGCGCAGCAGGAGATCCCAAATAAGCGCTATCCCCTGATACAGCGGGATATGTGAGTTGAGTCACCATAAAAAAGTCATATGTTGAATAATATTTTCAACTAGGTTATCAATCTGTAATTAGATGATTGTTCTTTTGCTCATAATGGAGTGGCTATGCGTGTTGTCATACTGGGAAGTGGTGTCGTTGGCGTAACCAGCGCCTGGTATTTAAGTCAGGCGGGACATGAGGTTACCGTTATCGATCGCGAATCCGGTCCGGCGCTGGAAACCAGTGCGGCGAATGCGGGGCAAATCTCCCCGGGCTACGCTGCGCCGTGGGCGGCCCCGGGCGTTCCGCTGAAGGCGATCAAATGGATGTTTCAGCGACATGCGCCGCTGGCGATCAGCCTCGACGGCACGCAGTTCCAGCTTAAGTGGATGTGGCAGATGCTGCGCAACTGCGACACCCGCCACTATATGGAAAACAAAGGGCGCATGGTGCGTCTGGCGGAATACAGCCGCGACTGCCTGAAGGCGCTGCGTGCCTCAACGGGCATTGAATATGAAGGACGCCAGGGCGGCACGCTTCAGCTGTTCCGTACCGCGCAACAGTACGAAAACGCGACCCGCGATATCGCCGTGCTTGAAGATGCAGGCGTACCGTATCAGCTGCTGGAAGCCAGCCAGCTGGCGCAGGTGGAGCCAGCGCTTGCCGAGGTCGCGCACAAGCTGACGGGCGGTCTGCGTTTACCGAACGATGAAACCGGCGACTGCCAGCTTTTCACCCAGCGTCTGGCGCGCATGTGTGAGCAGGCCGGGGTGAAATTCCGCTTCAATACTTCTGTCGACAAACTGCTGTCGGAAGGGGAGAAGATTTACGGCGTGAAGTGTGGGGAAGAGGTAATCAAAGCCGATGCCTACGTGATGGCGTTTGGCTCCTACTCAACCGCGATGCTGAAAGGGATCCTGGATATCCCGGTCTATCCGCTGAAAGGCTACTCCCTGACCATTCCTGTGAAAGAGGACAGCGGTGCGCCGGTCTCGACCATCCTTGATGAAACCTACAAAATCGCCATCACCCGCTTCGATAACCGGATCCGCGTCGGCGGCATGGCGGAAATCGTGGGCTTTAATACTGAGCTGCTTAAACCGCGTCGTGAAACGCTGGAGATGGTCGTGGGCGATCTCTTCCCGCGCGGCGGCTTCATTGAGCAGGCGACGTTCTGGACCGGCCTGCGCCCAATGACCCCGGACGGCACGCCGATTGTGGGCCGTACGCCATACAAAAATCTGTGGACCAACACCGGCCACGGCACGCTTGGCTGGACCATGGCCTGCGGTTCGGGCCAGCTGCTGAGCGACCTGATCTCCGGGCGGACGCCGGCAATTCCGTTTGACGATTTGAGCGCCGCACGCTATCAATCAGGGTTTACCCCATCGCGTCCACAACACCTGCACGGCGCGCATAATTAAGGAGTCGCAATGTCCCGTCCTATTCTGGCCCAGCTGGATTTGCAGGCGCTGAAGGATAACCTGCAAATTGTTCGCCGTGCTGCGCCGGGTTCTCGTGTCTGGTCGGTGGTGAAAGCCAACGCCTACGGTCATGGTATCGACCGTATCTGGAGTGCGCTCGGCGCCACCGATGGTTTTGCCCTGCTGAATCTGGAAGAGGCCATCCTGCTGCGCGAGCGCGGCTGGAAAGGACCGATCCTGCTGCTGGAAGGATTCTTCCATGCGCAGGATCTGCCTCTGCTGGATAAGTACCGCCTGACGACCAGCGTTCATAGTAACTGGCAGATCAAGGCGATTCAGGACGCGAAGCTGCATGCCCCGCTGGATATCTATCTCAAAGTGAACAGCGGGATGAACCGTCTGGGCTTTCAGCCTGAACGGGTGCACACGGTCTGGCAGCAGCTTCGTGCGCTGAAAAACGTCGGTGAGATGACGCTGATGGCGCATTTCGCCGATGCGGAAAAGCCGGACGGAATTGCCGATGCCATGGTCCGCATTGAGCAGGCGGCAGAAGGGCTGGACTGTCCACGTTCGCTGTCGAACTCAGCGGCAACGCTCTGGCATCCTGAAGCGCACTACAACTGGGTGCGTCCGGGGATCGTTCTGTACGGCGCGTCACCCTCAGGTCAGTGGCAGGATATCGCCAACAGCGGCCTGAAGCCGGTGATGACGTTACGAAGCGAGATTATCGGCGTGCAGACGTTAAAAGCGGGCGATACGGTGGGCTATGGCAGCCGTTATCGGGCAGCGGGCGAACAGCGTATCGGTATCGTGGCGGGGGGCTATGCAGATGGTTATCCGCGCATCGCCCCGAGCGGCACGCCGGTGTGGGTCGATGGCGTGCGCACCGGCACGGTAGGCACCGTCTCAATGGACATGCTGGCCATTGATTTAACGCCGTGTCCCCAGGCGGGGATCGGGTCACCGGTTGAGCTGTGGGGCAACGAAGTTAAAATTGATGATGTGGCCGCTGCGGCGGGCACCGTTGGGTATGAGCTGATGTGCGCGCTGGCACCCAGAGTGCCTGTTGTGACGGTGTAACTTGTGTATGTGCCGGGTGGCGGCTTCGCCTTACCCGGCCTACAAAAGCCCGAAAGTAGGTCGGGTAAGCGTTATCGCCACCCGGCAAAAAAGCAGCTACTCCGCCTCTTCCTCCATCGGCCTTACGCCGACTTTGCGCACCGCATTATCTTCTTTCTCGGCTACCGTCCAGACCATCCCGGCAAACTCCACCTGGTCACCGACGACCGGCGCAGCCCCTAATAATTGCTGAATAATTTCACCCAGTGTTTGCTGGTTATCGCGATTCTCCAGTCCACCTTCCAGGCCATAAATCAGCGCCACATCCGCAAAGCGGGCGCTGGCTTCGAGGATAAAATCGCCGAAGAAACGCTGATCCAGCGCCACCGGGGGCGACTGGCTGAACAGCTTGCCGAGGGCAGGCAGGTCGCGCTCGCGGCCAATCACGCAGAGAATATCGTTCTCACGCAGCCGCGTGCTGCCGGTCGGGTGAAGCAGGGCGTTATCCCGGAACAGGGCGGCAATGCGCGTTTCAGCGGGCATATGCAGATCGCGCAGGGACGCGCCCACGCACCACTTATCGGAGCTTAGCTGGTAGACAAACTGTTCCCAGGGATTCTCAGGGTGAATATCTAGCCCCACGCGGGAGACCGGCCAGCCAATGGGCGGTACCACCACTTTGGCTTTTTTCGCCGCCCAGCCCAGCGACGTCCCCTGGAACAGCAGCGACACCAGCACCACGAAGAAGGCGACGTTAAAGAACAGGCGGGCGTTGTCCAGCCCGGCCATCATCGGGAACACTGCCAGAATAATCGGCACCGCGCCGCGCAGACCCACCCAACTGATAAATATCCGCTCACGCAGGTTAAACCCGCGGAACGGTAGCAGCCCGGCAAACACCGACAGCGGACGGGCGAAGAAGATCATCCAGGCCGACAAAAGCAGCGCCGGTACGGCGATAGGCAGCAGGTCCGACGGCGTCACCAGCAGGCCCAGCACCAGGAACATGGCAATCTGCGCCAGCCAGGCCAGACCGTCGAAGTTCTGCAAAATGGCGTGACGGTTGCGAATCGGTCGGTTGCCCAACAGGAAACCGCAAAGGTAAACCGCCAGAATACCGCTGCCGTCCAGCGCGGTGGTGACGGCAAAGATCAGGATCCCGCCGCTCAGGGCCAGCAGCGGGTAAAGGCCGGAAGGCAGCGTAATACGGTTGATCGTCTGCTGTAACAGGTAACCGCCGCCGAGACCAATGATAATCCCCAGGCCAAACTGCTGGAGGATGTGCCAGGCGAACATCCAGCTCAGGCCGGTTTCGTGCTGCTGGATCATCTCAATCAGAGTGATGGTCAGGAACACCGCCATCGGATCGTTACTGCCGGATTCAATCTCCAGCGTGGAGCCAACGCGTTCGTTCAGCCCCTTGCCGCCGAGCAGCGAGAAAACCGCTGCCGCATCGGTCGAGCCGACAATCGCGCCAATCAGCAGGCCTTCCATAATATCGAGGTTAAAACAGCCAGGCCGCCATCATACCGGTCAGGCCAGAGGTGATCAGCACCCCGACGGTCGCCAGAGACAGCGCCGGGCCTAAGGCCACGCGGAACGAACTTGCCTGGGTGCGCATACCGCCGTCCAGCAGGATGACCGCCAGCGCGAGGTTACTCACCATATAGGCGAAAGGGTAATTATCGAAGGGGATACCGCCGATTCCGTCGACTCCCGCCAGCATGCCGATAGCCAGGAAAATGACAAGAATAGGTATGCCAAGGCGCGATGAAAATGAACTTAATAAAATGCTGAAGGTTACCAGGATGGAACCCAGAATGAAAAGACTGATTATCGCTGTGGCACCCAATGTCGTCTTACTCCCACCTCAATGTGAACGCTGTTATTAAAACCCTAACATATTAACAACGGTAACAGCGTTTTATTGAGGGGGAATAACGGCTTTTTTATGCCTTTAAGACCGGATGACCGCTGATTGTTAACCGACTGCCTGAATTATCGTGTACAAGGTGCGCCCGGGCACCCAGCGGCAGCGTAACGGTTTGCTGCTCATGGCCGAAATCCAGGCCGGCGATCACCGGGATATCCAGGCGGGAACGAATGAAATCAATCATCGTTTCCAGGGAATAGCCTGCATCGTAATCGTTGGGGGCTGAACCGCTAAAACTGCCCAGCACAATGGCCGACTGCCGATCCAGGATCCCGGCGTGATACAGCTGCAACAGCATGCGTTCGACACGGAACGGGTGTTCATTGATATCTTCCAGCACCAGTATGCCATCCGTGATCTGCGGCAGCCACGGCGTACCAATTAGCGACACCAGCATCGCGAGGTTGCCGCCCCACAGCTGTCCTTCACATTCCCAGTGCGGTCCATTGCCTTGCCACTCGATGGTGAACGTCGGGTTTTGCAGGGCGCGCCAGAAATGGTCCTGCGTAAACGCATCCAGCTCCGGCGCGCCAAAGTTACCGGCCAGCATCGGGCCGCTAAAGGTAATGACGTTATGCAACGCCAGCAGGCCGAGCTGGATCGCCGTGAAATCGCTGTGTCCGCAGATTAACAGCGGATCCTGCTGCTGGCGCGCGGCCAGCCCGGCCCAGTCGATGCTCTCCAGCAGCCGGCTTGCGCCATAGCCGCCGCGCACGGCCAGCACAATGGTGTTTTCACCTTCCAGCGTCGCCAGGCTGTTGATATCGCTCAGTCTCTGCGCCTCCGTACCGGCAAAACGCTGCATGCGGCGGGGGATAATTGTCTGATTTTCTACCTGATGGCCCATTTCCAGCAGGCGTTGAACGCCCCGCTGTGCCGCCTCCTGATTGATGCAGTAGCCTGACGGTGCGATGAGATGAAACTGAGGCATGGCAATTCCTTGCTGAATGAGAATCTAATTGTCTATATCATGCCGCTTATACGCCGCCTGCTTCAAGGGGCGACGTACCGCGATGACCGGCTATAAGGATAGATGACGTGAAATTGAGATGGTTTGCTTTTTTGATTGTGCTGCTCGCTGGCTGTAGTTCAAAACATGATTATCAAAATCCCCCCTGGAACCCTGAAGTGCCGGTAAAGCGGGCCATGCAGTGGATGCCGATCAGCGAACAAGCCGGGAAGGCCTGGGGCGTGAGCCCGCGTCTGATCACGGCGATCATTGCCGTGGAGTCCGGCGGCAACCCGACGCTGGTGAGTAAATCGAATGCGGTGGGGCTGATGCAGTTAAAAGCCTCGACGGCGGGAAGAGAGGTCTATCGCTACATGGGCTGGAAGGGACAGCCATCCACCAGCGAGCTGAAAAACCCGGAGCGTAATATCTCTATGGGAACCGCTTACCTGAGCATTCTCGAGCATGGCATTCTGAAGGGGATTGACGATCCGGAAGTGATGCAATATGCACTGGTGGTGTCGTACGTTAACGGAGCCGGCGCGCTGCTCCGAACCTTCTCATCCGATCGCAAAGAGGCGATAGAAGAGATTAACGATATGGATAAAGATGAATTCTTCGAGCACGTTGTGAAGAATCATCCGTCAGCACAGGCTCCACGTTATATCTGGAAAGTCCAGAAAGCGATGGACGCTATGTAACGCCTTTGTCGGGCGGCAGCACGCTGCCCGACGCCTTTCAGCGCACTTTATTCGCGCGTTCCCGCGCTTCACGCTCCAGTGAAAAAATGATGCGCTGTAGTTCGCGCTCGGCGCCTGGCCCGACATTCAGAAAGCGAAAGCTCAGTCGCGGCGTGGTAATGGTTTCGTTTTTGCCGTCCACCACCTTGCGCTCGCTGATGGCAATCAGCTGGGCGTCAAACCAGAAGCGTCCCCATCCGCCCATATCCAGCTCGATCTGACTAAAACGCATACCTTCCACCAGCCCTTCCGGCTTCGGCGTATCCATTAACGCGCCCATGCCGCCCAGCGACAGGTCGAAGAGACGAAAGCGGATCTCTTTTTTGTCCGGCATTTTTGCCTTACAGAAATAGGCCGGGTGAAGCGGAGCGCTGATGCGAAAAAACTCCCGGCGTTGCACGAACCAGAGGTTAGCGGGCAGGGGAGCGATAAACGCAGGCAAACCCTGGTACGCGATCGTGGTCAGACGAGGCAGCACAAACTCGACTTTCGCCCCCTGCGTTTCGGCCATCACCGAGAGATTCTCTGCCTGTAGCGCGGCACGGTTTTCATCGCTCTGGCTACCCAGATCGACGATCAGGTGCTCTGCCGTCACGTCCAGGATCTTGCTGATAAACTGGCTGGTTGACCAGTTGATGCGCAGCGGCACCTCGCCTTTTTTCAGGTCGCGTAACACCCCTAATACAGCCAGCGGATTTTGTTTCAGGAACTGCTCACTGTAGCTACTCACGCCAGATGGCTCCTCGATAGATGACAGACTGTCTCTGGGTTATCGGCACGCGGGCATGAAACTTAATACAAACGATCTGTTTTTCTCCGCCGATATTGATTTGCTAATGGAAATGATAATAATTGCCATTCCCAATACCATCTAATAACAAGACGACACTATGAGCACTTCACGTTTTGCGTTATGCGCGTTGGCAGGCGCCGTCACGCTGGCATTGCAAACACAGGCTTTCGCAGAAGAATCCACCATCGTGGTGACAGGCACAGAGCAGGGCAGCGCGCTTCCTGCCTGGACCAACAGCGCCACGAAATCAGCCGTCGCGGAAAGTAAAACGCCGCAGGTGATCAACACCATTGCCGCTAAAGAGATTGAGCAGCGGCACGCCAGTTCGGTAAACGAGATCCTGCGCTATGCGCCGGGCGTTTCCACGGAGGTGCGCGGGAGCACCTCTTACATGAGCGAGTACAAAATCCGCGGGTTCAACGTCGATCAGGAGTTCTACAACGGCCTGCAACTTCCCTATAACGTCACCGGGAACACCAAAGCGCGAATCGATCCGCTGCTGATTGAGAGCGTCGATATCCTGAAGGGGCCGTCATCCGTGCTGTATGGCGGCGGCTCACCGGGCGGGCTGGTCAATATTCAGAGTAAAAAGCCGCAGAAAGAGGCGAAAACGGAACTGGGCTTTAATACCGGAAACCGCAATCTGAAAGAGGGATACCTGGACTCCACGGGGCAGATCGCGAACAGCGACTGGAACTATCGCCTGCTGGGCAAAGCGACGGAAAGTGACGAACAGGCGCACACCACGCGCTATGAAAACTATCTGGTGGCCCCCTCCGTGACCTGGCAGCCTGATGACAAAACGCGCCTGACCATTGACGCGCTGGCGCAAAATACGCCGAGCCTGACGCCGTCTGATCCGATGCCGCTAAGCTATCTGCGGTCTAAATACGCCGATCGTCGTGACTATGCCGGGGATGAGTGGAGCGGCTTTAAGCAGCGCCAGTGGATGCTGGGATACAGCTTTGAGCATGAGTTTGACAGTGGCTGGGGCTTTAACCAGAAAGCGCGCTACTTTGACGTGGACACCCACCAGCGCAGCGCCTATTCCACCGGGACGGGCAGCGAGGTCTACCAGCTTAACCGCTTCGCCTATACCACGGATGAAGATTTGCAGAGCTTCAATATTGATAACCAGGTCACCCGAACCGTCGCGCTGGGGGACTGGAAACATCATCTGCTGGCGGGCTTTGACTACCAGAAGCTGAACTCTCACTTCCATTATCGTTACGCCTCATCCACCCCGGGTATCGATATGCGTCATCCGGATCACTCGCAGATCGATAACGATGCGCTGGGGCTTGAAACCGCGCAGAAAAACCGACTCAGCTATCAGCAGAATGGCTATTACCTCCAGGATCAGATTGCGTTTGGCGGGCTGAACGTGCTGGCCAGCCTGCGCTATGACGACTACCGTTCCGTCACCACTAACTATCTGCAAAACGGTGACAAAGCCTGGGTATCGCAGGATCGCCTCACCAAACGACTGGGCGCGCTTTATGCCTTCGACAATGGACTCTCGCCGTTTATCAGCTATTCAGAAGGGTTCGCCCCAGTATCGCCGCAGGGCACGCTGACCGCGAAAGACGTTAAGCCCACCACCAGCAAGCAGGTGGAGGGTGGGGTGAAATACCTGCTGGCGGAATACGCAACCACCTTCACCGCCTCGGTGTTTAACATTCGTCAGAAAAATGTGGTGACCAGCGATCCGGGCTTCCTCAACTATCGCCAGACCGGGGAAGTGGAATCGAAAGGCGCGGAGCTTTCCGCTATGAGTCGTCCAACGGATAACCTGACGCTGATTGCCAACTATGCCTACACCCACGCCATCAATACCGAAGATGACAAGTACCAGGGCAAACGACCGACGCAGGTCCCTGAGAACGCCTTTAATCTGTGGGGCGATTACACCTTCGACAGCACGCCGCTGAGAGGGGTAACGCTGGGGGGAGGCGCACGCTACACCGGGCCGATGGAGATCTCGCCAGCCAACGACGCAGGCAAGCTGGGCGGTACGACGCAGTACGATCTGGCGGCATCTTACCGCATGGGTGAACTGGCGCCATCGCTGGAGGGGCTGACGCTGAAAGCGAGCGCGCAGAACGTCACCAACAAAGAGACGCTCACCTGCTATGACGCGACCAACTGCTGGATAGGCCGCGACCGCACCTTCCAGGTCGGGGCGAGTTACAGCTTCTGAAAAAAGCCCGGTGGCGCTAGCGGGTCACTTTATTGCACGGAACCTGACCCTCGCCCCTTTGGGGAGAGGGTCAGGGTGAGGGGCGCTACTGCGCCGCCTGTTTCGCAGGTGCAACATCATCGTTTGCCGCAGGCTGATTCTCCGGTACGGTGTCGCATGGCTTCTCTTTCGGGCAGACCATGTCCAGCATCCTGAGCGTCACGCCGTTACTCCAGCCGAAACCGTCCTGCAACGGATACTCACCGCCGCCACCGCCGGTACCGGTCGAAGAGACATCGTACTTCTCAACCAGTTTCTTCTCGCGATCGTAGGTATGCTGAACGTTTTTCAGGAAACGCCAGGTCACGTCCATCGCCACTTTCTGCTGACCATAGTTCTGCAACCCTTCCACCGCTACCCACTGCAACGGCGCCCAGCCGTTCGGCGCATCCCACTGCTGCCCGCTGTTGATGGTGGTGGTAGAAATACCGCCCGGTTTCAGCAGGCGCGACGATGCGGCTGCGGCCACTTTATCGGCGCGATCCTGTGATGCGGCCTTCACATACAGCGGGAAGAGGGCCGCGGCAGTCAGCTGATTACGCACCTTCCTGGTTTTCAGATCGTAATCCGCATACCAGCCCTCTTTATCGTTCCACAGGTGGCTCTCCATGGCTTTCTGACGCGCGGAGGCCAGCGCGTCATATTTACTTGCGCTGGCGGTATCCCCGTCTTCCTGGCTGGCACGGGCCAGCAGTTTTTCCATCTTAAACATCAGCGCATTCAGATCCACCGGCACGATGCTGGTGGTGCGGATGGTATCCAGCTTCTGAGGATCGTCCATCCAGCGGGAGCTGAAATCCCAGCCCGAGGCCGCGGCAGAGCGCAGATCGCGATAGATCTCGGTGGCCGGACGGTTAGGGTTATTTTTGGCGGTGGTGACGTCATCCAGCCACGACTCAGGGCGCGGCGTGTCCCGATCGTCCCAGTAGCGGTTGAGGATCGAGCCGTCATCCAGCTTCACCACGCGTTTGTTCGCCTGACCAGGCTGGAGCCCATCAGCCCCCTCCATCCAGTAGGCATACTCTTTTTCCATCTGCGGACGGTATTTCTTTAACGCGTCGCTGTCATGCGTGGCCAGCAATTCCACCATCAGCGAGAAGAACGGCGGCTGAGAGCGGCTCAGGTAGTAGGTGCGGTTACCGTTAGGGATATGGCCCCAGGTATCAAGCTCGTAAGCGAAGTTGTCCACCATGTCGCCGATCTTATCCCAGTGGCCGCTCTCGGCCAGCCCCAGCATGGTGAAATAGCTGTCCCAGTAATAGACTTCGCGGAAGCGTCCTCCCGGCACGACATAGGGTTTTGGCAGAGGCAGGAGGGAGTCCCATTTGTTCGCTTTGTCGGTGGTGCGGGTCAGAACAGGCCACAGATCGTCTATGTGTTCGCGCAGGCTCTGGCCCTCAGGGGGAACATATTTCTCACCCTCCTTCGGCAGGATAAAGTTCATCTCCACGAAGTGGCGCAGGTCAAAACCGGACTGGGTATGCTGCATCCGGTAATCCGCCAGGATCATTAGCGGGTCGCTTTTGGGAACGGCATCCGCGAAGGTTTTCTGATCCGGGAACAGTTTGGCGCTCTGTACGTCATTAAAGAGGGGGCCAAGAAGAATATCAGGTGAGCTTTGCTGGCTCGTTGGCTGGTCTTCAGCATAACCAAATGCGGTAACACCGAGTAGTGCGCCTGCCAACGCAAGGGGTAAAAAAGCGGGGCGTCGTGCGCGAGGTCTTATCATCGGTTCGTCTCCTGTCTTCACTGAGCAGCGTGACCGCTGTTGTCAATTACCTGAAAACCTTAGACGAATATCGTTAACTTCGCGTGTTGAATATCCCATTTTTCACATAACCAGATAATTCGGGTGCGCTTTCACAACACCGGGGGTGGATTACTTAATTTTTAACCACATCACAGAAAGGCCGGGTAAGCTTCAAGCCACCCGGCTTAAGCCCTACAACCCTTTTTTATCCATAAGCACCGCCAGATCCACCAGACGGTTCGAGAAGCCCCATTCGTTGTCATACCACGACAGGATCTTCACCATATTCCCGCCGATCACCAGCGTTGAAAGCCCGTCGATGATGGATGAGCGCGGGTCGCCCTGATAATCACGGGAGACCAGCGGTTCATCGCTGTAGCCCAGGATGCCTTTCAGCGGCCCGCTGACGGCGGCCTGACGGAACGCGTCATTCACCTCTTCGGCGGTCACGTTGCGGCTCAGCGTCACCGTCAGATCGACAATCGACACCACCGGAACCGGTACGCGCAGGGAATATCCGGTGAGTTTACCGTCAAGTTCGGGGATCACTTTCCCGAGCGCTTTTGCCGCGCCGCTGGAATAAGGCACAATCGATAATGCTGCCGCGCGCGCGCCGCGCAGATCTTTTTCCGGCTGGTCATGCAGCGCCTGGCTGTTGGTGTAGGCATGCGTGGTGTTCATCAGCCCGTGTTCAATGCCAAACTGCTGGTGCAGCACCTGCGCCGCTGGCGCCAGACCATTAGTGGTGCAACTCCCGTTGCTGACCACAAAATGCTGGGCCGGATCGTACAGCGTGTGGTTCACGCCCATTACCACCGTCAGATCATCATTTTTAGCCGGGGCGGAAATAATGACGCGTTTTGCGCCGCCGCTCGTGATATGCACCGCTGCTTTTTCACGTTCGGTGAAGAAGCCGGTCGCTTCGATTACCACCTCAACGCCAGCGTCTTTCCACGCAATGTTTCCCGGGTCGCGTTCACTGAACACGGTGATGCGTTGCCCGTCAACCTGTAGCGCGCCGTCCGCCGCTTCAACGGGCACCGGCAGCGTGCCGAGCAGAGAGTCATATTTCAGCAGATGGGCGAGGGTTCTACTGTCCGTCAGATCGTTAATGGCCACAATCTGGAGATCCGGGTTGCCCAGCGCCGCGCGAAGAACATTACGTCCGATACGGCCGAAACCGTTAATACCGACCTTAACCATGATGCACTCCTTATCTGTATTGTCTGGAGTGACTTTAGGCGTCAGGTCGGATGGCGTAAATGACAAAAAAGGATCAGATTACGCCATTCTGCGGCAGTGGAAGCGCTGGCGATATTCGCCCGGCGTGAGATGAAGCTGCTTTTCAAAAACGCGGCGCAGGTTGATGCTGGTCCCAAACCCGCTTTTTTCGGCAATGACCTCAAGCGGATACGAGGTCTGCTCCAGAAGCTGTCGTGCGGCGGCCAGGCGCGCTTCGGTGACATAACGGGCCGGAGGTACACCGACGTCACGCGTGAACACGCGGGTGAAATTGCGCGGACTCATGGCGACCCGTTCGGCCAGCCTTTCGACGCACAAATCTGCGGTGAGGTTTTGCAGGATCCAGCTTTGCAGTTCGCTAACCGGTCCGGTCGCGCCGGACTGCTCCAGTTTATAGCGGCTGAACTGTAGCTGGCCGCCAGGCCGACGCAGGTACATCACCATATCCTGCGCCACGTTGCGGGCGAGGGTGAAGCCGTAATCATCCTCCACCAGCGCCAGCGTCAGATCAAACCCGGAACTGACGCCGCCGGACGTCCAGACGGGGCCATCCTGAACATAGAGCGGGCCGCCCTCAACGTTGACCGCAGGATAGCGGGTTTTCAGGGTTTCCAGCAGCCGCCAGTGGGTCGTCGCCCGGCGCCCATCGAGCAGTCCGGCCTGTGCCAGCAGCAGGGCCCCGCCGCAGACAGAGGCGACGCGGCGCGCATGCGGCGCGGCCAGGTGCAGCCAGTCCACCACCGCGGTGCTTTCCTGTTCATTCATGCCACGACCGGTAATGATGATCGTATCCAGCGGCTCGCGCGGATCCAGCTCCGGCAGGCGATAGTCCGCCAGCAGGTTTAAGCCGGACTGGCCGTGGATCACCAGGTGAGGCTGGGTGGTGGCGATAATGATGCAGTAGCGGGGCTGCGCCAGGCCGTCCGGGTGCAGCCGGTTGGCCTGCATCAGAATGTCGGCGATACCGGCAGCCTCAAACAACATGCCACCGTCAGGTACGATAATCAGGATCTTCTTCATGTCCTGAAAAGTACCTTTATCACAAAATAAGTCAAGCGGCAGACAAACACCGTCGCAGAGACAAATGAGGCGTGCCGGGTGAAAGCGTGGAACGGCAGATGTTGGAAAGAAGTAAAAGAAATATGTAGTAACGGTAAAACTTTTTGCGTTAGGTTTACTGTTACTGCCGCTGAAACCCCCAGTTTATGGGCTGCAATGAAGTGTTCTGAACAATAAGAGAACAAAAAGATGTAGCCATGCTTAATTATTAAGGCTCAAAAAATAACCTCGGAGGATAATTTCGAGTAGGTTATTTCGGATCGCAAAATTAAATCCCTGCCATTTTCTTCACCGTCATTTGTTAATGCGGGATGCACGCACCCAATAAAAGTTATCTTCCAGATGCAACAATGAAAATATCCCAGATATATCCCACAGCGCACAGAAAAAATGAAATTCTACTAATTATGGTAGTGGCGATAATAAGGGGTTACGTTAATGATAGTGGTTCTCTTTTGCCTTTTTAGCCATTAATTTTCATACAGTTACGCTAGAAATTCGTCTAAGAAAAAGACGATTTCAGCTAAGTGCGCATTTTTTATGAGATTAATCCTATAATGCATTGGGCGTATCATTAAACGCCATTAAGCAGGCAAGAAATATTGAATTGATGACAAGCTCATGTAAACTTGTCTACCGTTTGTCAAAATATGTCAGGAGCATGCTGGGCCCATTTCTGTTGGGTTCGTGCGGTAGCTATGCCTTAAAATAGTTACCTGCTGAAAATATCCCGACTATTTTAACAATAGCACCTAAGTCAAATTTTATCCCCCTCTCTTCATCCTCTAAATATCGCTACGGAAAAGCATATGAAACTGCGTGTATTGTTATCACTTCTGTTTGTTATGGCGGTGGCGGGCTGTAAGGCGCCGCAAAAACCAGCGATCACCGATGATACGATTGTGACCAGCCAGGTGAATGGCATCACGCTGACGCACCGTCACGCTGTTACCCCTCCGGCGGAGTTCACTCAAGTGAATGAACCGTATCGTGCCATGTACCCGGCATCCCTGATGAGCCGTCCTGACTACGGTGGAAAAGTGATCCGTACGCTTGAGACCGGCAAAACTTACGTCGTGCTGGGGCAGGTTGAACATTTCTGGATGGCGCTGGCCGATGAAGGGAGTGAACAGCTGATTGGTTATGTGCCGATGCGTGCCGTGATCAAGGCTGACCAGTACGAAGCCACCGTGCGTAAACAGGCACTGCGCCCGAAAGCGCGTAAGAAAACCACCTGTGTTGATGTCGATGGCAACAGCAAAGCCTGCAAAGACAGCGCGAACGGTACCTGGATCCTGAACTAAACGGGTTTCACGAGCATATTTTTATGAATAATAAAAATTTTCATCGGATGTGGTTCCCTTTTTTTGCGTTGATTTTCGCGCTGATCGGTGGTTGTACGTCGTCTTCACACAGCGACCCCTCCCGCTACAATCTTCAGTTTCAGGCTCATCCTCAAATCAATGATTCTGCGCCGCTTAAGGTCAGAGTGTTGCTGCTGAAATCCGATGCGGATTTCATGTCCAGTGACTTCTACTCCTTACAGAACAACGCGTCAGCCACGCTTGGCGCGAATCTGCTGAACAGCGATGTGTTCTTCCTGATGCCGGGCCAGCTTTCGAAAACCCTGAGCGGGCAAAGCTCACCGGAAGCGCGTTATATCGGCGTGATGGCGGAATACCAGGCGCTGGACGGCAAAAAATGGCGCGTCTCACTTCCTTTGCCTGTTCCCGGCGAAAACGCGATTTACCAGTTCTGGAAATGGTCCGCAGATGAACTCCAGGCCAGCGTCTTCCTTGACGTAAATGGTATCCGGGTCATCAGCCAGTAACGCCCTTCATAACAGGAAAGAGATCATCATGACGAAAGCAGAAAAGGTCGTCTGGACCGAGGGCATGTTCCTGCGTCCCCACCATTTTCAGCGGACAGAAAGTTACCTCCTCAACCACGTTCGTGAGTGGGGGGCCTTGCAGCGTTCGTATCTCTGGGGCTTTCTCGACCTTGAGCTGGATGAAGCGATGCTTCGCCAGGGCTGTATTGCCCTCAGCTACTGTAGCGGTTTGCTGCCTGACGGCACCTTTTTCCAGGTGCGCAGCGACCGCAACGGTCCGGCTACGCTAAAAATCCCCGATAATCTCACCAATGAAAAGGTGGTGCTTGCGCTGCCGGTTCGTCGCGGTGGCCGTGAAGAGGTGATTTTCAGCGAGGAGCAGTCTTCTCTGGCGCGTTTTATTACCTTTGAACAAGAGGTGGAAGACGACAACGCGATGTCGGTCGGGGAGGCGACGGTTCAGTTTGGCCGCCTGCGTCTGACCCTGATGCTGGAGAAAGATCTGACGGCAGAATGGACCGCCATCGGCGTGGCGTACGTCGCTGAAAAGCGCAACGACAACCACGTGCGGCTGGATAACAGCTACATCCCGCCAATGCTGAACGCCAATAACAGCCCGCAGCTGTACGGCATGATCAATGACCTGCACGGCTTGCTGGTGCAGCGTAGCCAGCAGATCGGCGGCCGCCTGCGCCAGCCGGGGCGTTTCAATACGTCTGAGATGGTTGAGTTCACGCTTCTCTCGCTGATCAACCGCCACCTTGGCGATGTCTCACATTTAAAAACGCTGCCGCTGCTTCATCCGGAAGCGCTCTGGCGCAGCTGGCTGCCGTTTGCCACGGAGCTCGCCACCTGGACGCCGCAGCGTACCGCAGAGAGCATACTGCCGGTATACGACCATGACGATCTCGCCGTTTGCTTCAGCAAACTGATGCTGATGCTGCGTCAGGGACTGTCGCTGGTGATGGAAGATCATGCCATCCAGCTGCCGCTGCACGAACGCTCCCACGGTCTGAACATCGCCACCGTGCCGGAGACCAGCATGGTCCGCGAATTTGGCTTCGTGCTGGCGGTAAAAGCCAATGTCCCCGGCGAACACCTGCAAACCCATTTTCCTGCCCAGATGAAGGTTGCGCCAGTCTCGAAAATCCGCGATCTGGTTCAGCTTCAGCTGCCGGGCATCATGCTTCGGGCAATGCCCGTCGCGCCGCCGCAGATCCCGTGGCATGCAGGCTACAGCTATTTCGAACTCGAGAGGGGCAGCGAACTGTGGCACGAGATGGACAAGTCCGGGGCATTCGCGCTGCATCTCGCAGGGGAATTCCCGGGTCTCGATATGGAGTTCTGGGCCATCCGTAGCCCGACAGAATAATAAAGCGAGCGCTTAATATGCAGGAACGACAGGATACCGGCAGTGATGCCGTGTTTACCGGAGCCAGTGGGAACAATCAGCTGGTGGCGGCCGCCAATCCGCTGCTCAATGCGATTCCGCAAATCCGTCATTCGGTTTCCCACGACGATCAGGTCGGGCTGCGCCAGCGCCTGATTGACGAAATTCGCCGTTTCGAGGTGCGATGCCAGCAGGCGGGCTTACCGTATGAAGTGATTGTCGGCGCGCGCTACTGCCTCTGCACGGCGCTGGACGAAGCCGCCGCGCTGACTCCCTGGGGAAGCAGCGGCGTCTGGTCAAGCAATGGTCTGCTGGTGACGTTTCATAACGAAACCTGGGGCGGCGAGAAGTTTTTCCAGCTGCTGGCGCGTCTGTCGCAGAATCCGCGCGAACACATTCTGCTGCTGGAGATGATCAACTACTGTCTGCTGCTCGGCTTTGAAGGCCGCTACCGCGTGCTGGACAATGGCCGGACCCAGCTTGAAACCATCAAACAGCGCCTGTGGCAGATGATCCGTGGCGTGCGCGGCAGCTACCCGCCGCCGCTCTCGCCGCACCCGGAAGATCGCCCCGTTCTGCGCAAGCTCTGGCGGCCGATGATCCCACTCTGGGCGTGCGTGGCGCTGGTCGGCTTTATCGCCTGCCTGTTTTATATCGTGCTGAACTGGCGTCTGGGTGATAACACCAGCCCGGTACTGGCGAAAATTTACCAGTCCCAACTGCCGGAAACCACGATCCAGCAGCCTGCGCGTCAGCTGCCGGCAGTGCTGAACCTGCGCGGCTTCCTGAAACCGGAAATTGATGCCGGTCTGGTGGCCGTTAAGGATGAGGCGGATCGCAGCGTGGTGATCCTGAAAGGGGACGGACTCTTTGCCTCGGCCTCAACGGTGGTGCGCGATCGCTATGAGCCGGTCATCGACCGCATCGCCCAGGCGATGAATAACGTCAGCGGCAAAATTCTGGTGGTGGGGTACAGCGACAACGTGCCGATCCGCAGCGCACGCTTCGCCTCCAACTATGAACTCTCGCTTGAGCGCGCCCGTTCGGTACAAAAACAGCTCCAGGGTAGCCTCTCGCAGCCTGAGCGCGTCAAAGCCGAAGGGCGGGGCGAGATCAACCCGGTAGCGCCTAACACCACGCCTGAAAATCGCGCCCGTAACCGCCGCGTGGAGATTACGCTGCTGGTGTCGCCTGACAATACCCAGGCCGAGCTGAACGGATTGCCGCAAGGAAACTAAGGATGCTGACTACTCTACTTTCTATACTGACCAATCGCATTCTGTGGAGCTTCCTGGGCGTAACGGCGCTCGCGGCGGTCATCTGGATGATTGGCCCGCTGTTGTCCATCGTAGATACCCGCCCGCTTGAATCAGAGCAGAACCGCGTCATCAGCATTGCGGTGGTCTACCTGATTTGGGCCCAGAGCCACATTCTGCCGCGGCTGTATAACGCCTGGCTGAACCGTAAGCTGATGGACAAGCTCAACGAAAATACCACCAGCCCGGAGGCGGCCGATCCGCAGAAACGTCTGAACAGCGAGGAGCAGATCCTTGCCGGGCGTTTCGATGAAGCCGCCCAGATGCTGAAAAAAGCCCACTTCAGCAAAGCGGGACATGGCGCACAGTGGACGCAGCGCTTCAGCACGCAATACCTCTATCAGCTGCCGTGGTACGTCATTATTGGCGCGCCGGGTTCCGGTAAAACCACCGCGCTGGCCAACTCCGGGCTGCAATTCCCGCTGGCGGATCGCTTCGGTAAAACCGCGCTGCGCGGCATTGGCGGCACGCGCAACTGTGACTGGTGGTTTACCAACGAGGCGGTTCTGCTGGATACCGCGGGGCGCTACACCACTCAGGAGAGCGAGCAGGTTCAGGACGCCGGGGAGTGGCTGGAATTTATCAACCTGCTGCGTAAATACCGCCGTCGCCAGCCCATCAACGGCGTGATTATTACTATCAGTATTTCCGACCTGCTTTCGCAGTCCGCTGAGGCCTCCCGACAGCAGGCGGTCAACCTGCGCCAGCGTCTCTCCGAGCTGCATGAACAGCTGGGTATTCGCTTCCCGGTTTATGTGATGGTGACCAAAGCGGACCTGCTTAAAGGCTTCCGCGCCTGGTTTGCGGATTACGACAAAGCCCAGCGCGACCAGATCTGGGGCTTTACGCTGCCGTGGGAGCAGACCAAACACGCCGATTACGATCTTATGGGCAACTTCCAGCAGGAATTTTCCCTGCTGCAACAGCGTCTGGATGCGGGCCTTCCGGAAACCATGCTCAAAGAGCATGACGCCAAAACCCGTGCGGAAGCCTATCTCTTCCCGCAGGAGTTCGCCGCGCTGCGTCCGCTGCTGGCAGACTACCTGAGCACGGTCTTTGCCCGCTCAAACTTCGAAACCGAATTTTCGCCGCGCGGCATCTACTTCGCCAGCGGCACCCAGGAAGGGATGCCGTTTGACCGCGTGATGGGCGAGCTGAACCGCGCGCTCTCCTTACCTGAAGGGGAGGAAAGCACGCGCTGGGATTCGGTGAGCAAAGAGGCGCCGATACCGGGCGCGAAGGGTCAAAGCTTCTTCATTAAGAACCTGCTGCAAAACGTGATTTTCCAGGAAGCGGGTATCGCCGGGGAAAACCGCTGGTGGGAGCTTCGCAACCGCGCCGTGATGTGGTCCGGCTACGCGGCGCTGCTGGCTCTGCTGGTGATCCTGGGTGGCCTGTGGCTGACCAGCTACGCTAAAAATAAAGCCTATCTGGAAGAAGTGGACGCAAAAGTGCCGATGCTGGAGCAGCAGAGCAAGGCGCTGCAAAACCAGCCCCAGCGCGATCTGTTTGCGCTTCTGCCGCTGCTTAACAGCCTGGTGGATCTGCCGAAAAGCGATGCCTTCGACGTTAACGACCCGCCGGTTTCCCGCCGCATGGGGCTTTATCGCGGGGATGACGTCAGCGATGCCTCGCAGTCTCTGTATCAGAAGGCGCTGGATCAGATGCTGCTGCCTGCCGTGGCGATGCACATTACCACCTGGCTGCGCAACGACAACGGCAGCGACGTGGAATACAGCTATGAGGCGCTGAAAGCCTATCAGATGCTCTACCAGCCGAAGCACTATGACGGCAAATTCCTGCACTCGTGGGTAATGCTCAACCTGCAACGCAACCTGCCGCAGAACGTGACGCAGGCGCAGCTTCAGGAGCTGGAATGGCACCTGACCCAGCTGCTGGAGCCAAAAATTCAGGCTTCACCGTATGCGCAGGATGAGGATCTGGTGGCCCGTGAAAGGGCGCTCATCAACCAGCAGCCGCTCTCCACCCGCGTATATGGCCGCCTGAAACGTCTGCTGGAGCATGATGAGAACCTGAAGCCGGTTTCGCTTTCAGATCTCGGCGGCCCGCAGAGCGAGCTGGTGTTTTCCCGTAAGAGCGGCAAGCCGGTGAGTGAGGGCGTGCCGGGGCTCTATACGCCGGACGGCTACTGGAAAAGTTTTAACGACCAGATCGACAGCGTGACCACCGCCCTGCACGAAGATGATGCCTGGGTGCTGGGAGCAGCCACCGCCCAGGAAGATAAACAGCAGATCGATAACGCCGTGCGCCAGCTCTACATGCGCGACTTTATCGTCAACTGGGATCGCTTTCTCGCGGACATACAGCTCAACAACAGCGCCGATCTTTCCCAGCGCATCAACACCGCGCGCCTGCTTTCAGGCACCAACTCGCCGCTGCGCCGTCTGGTACTTAACCTGAGCAAGGTGCTGACCCTGTCGCGCACTGCGCCTGCCCCGGAAGATGCGCAGAAAGCGGAAGACCAAAGCAACCGCGCCACCCGTACGCTGGAAGCGCTGTTCAGCAACGGTGACAATGCCCCGACGCAGGGCGCGGTTGTGACGCAGGCGCCTGAGCAACTGGTGACCGACCACTATGCGCCGATGATTGAGCTGGCGCAGCCGCTGGAGAAGGGCGGTAAGACCATCGTCTTTGATGATTTTCTCAAGCAGGTTGACGAGCTTTATCGCTACCTGACAGCCGTTCAGGATGCAGCAAACAGCGGTATGCCCGCGCCGGGCGGCGATGCCATCAGCCGCCTGCAAGCCAGCGCGGGCCGTCTGCCGGGCGGGCTGCAAACCATGTTCAGTAATATGGCCGTGGGCGCCAGCAGCGATACCCAGCGTCGCGATCTGGAGAACGTGCGTAAGCGCATCAACGTGGAAGTGGGCGGGTTCTGCCGTCAGGCGATTGCCGGGCGTTACCCGCTGGTGCGTAGCGCCAGCACCGAAGTGACGCCGGACGATCTCGCCCGCATGTTCGCGCCGGGCACCGGACTGATGGACACCTTTTTCCGCGACAACCTGACCAACAAGGTGGACACCACCCAGGCGAACTGGCGCTTTATGCCGGGCATCGACGGTAAAACGCTGCCGGGCAGTGAAGGGCTGCTGCGTCCGTTCCAGCAGGCGCAGTCTGTCCGCGATGCCTTTTTCGCCAATGGCGCGACCACGCCATCCTTTAAGGTGACGGTGCGCACCGTGCGGATGGACAACACCATTCTGAACCTGACGCTGGACGTGGACGGCCAACTGCTGCGCTACAGCCACGGTCCGCAGGCGGTGCAGATCATGACCTGGCCGGGGCCGGGCGGGACGAACCAGGTGCGTATGCAGCTCGGTCTGGCCAATGGCAGCACCGCAACGCTGGTGACCAACGGTTCCTGGGCGCTCAACCGCTTTTTCGACAAGGCGCGCACCAGCCCTGGCGCGGGTAGCCTGAGCCGTCAGGCCACGTTCAACGTCGACGGACATCAGGTCACGCTGGAGTTTGCCCCGAACAGCATCCGCAACCCGTTCCAGCTTCCCCGTTTCTCATGCCCATAACCGCAAGGACAGCCGTATGACGAATACCCCTGCGATGAACCGTTATAGCTGGTATGGCAAATTACCCAGCGCCGGAGATTTTTTGCAGCGTCGCTTTCCGGATACCCTGCAACGCCAGTGGTCGCACTGGTTCCAGGTCGGCCTGCTGGCCTGGCAACAGGAAGAGCAGCGCAGCGGCGAGCGCCCGTTTTCTAAAGCCCCGGTGTGGAACTTTGTCGTCCCGCCGATGCTCGGTAGCCAGATGATTCAGATGGGCTGCCTGCTGCCGGGCCGTGACAGCGTAGGCCGCCACTATCCGGTATGCCTGCAACTGAGCTTCACCCCCGCCGAGTGGTCATCCCGCCTGCTCGGGCAGGCTGAGAGCTGGTACCAGCAGCTTGGTCGTCTGGGGCTGCACGCGGTGCGTAACAGCTATTCTGCCTCCCAGCTGGATGAAATGCTGATGACCATCCCAGCGCCCCAGCCGGTTGAGCCGCAAAAGCGCTCCGACATTCTCGACGTGATTGGCTATGACGACGAGGGGCAGAGCACGCTGGGCTGGCCGCAGGCGGCGGAGTGTTTTGATCCGCTGCGCCAGACCAGCTACTGGTGGACAAACCGCTGCGACGGCTATCCGCTGTACACCCACGTCCACAGCGGAAACTTCACCGGGCAGCTCTTTACGCTGCTGTTCGATCCGGCAGGCGGCGCCCGTCCGGGCCGCCACGGTCTTTACCCGCCTATGTTTGAATAAGCAGGGATCTTATGAATATCGATGAATTTCTCGCGCCGATAAGCCCCGACAACCCCTGCGGTGAAAACCTGGAGTACGACGCTGATTTCCAGGCCATGGGGCAGGCCAGTCAGGGCAAAGCCGAGCAGCAGTTTGGCGACACCATCATTCCGGCAGAGCCTGCCGACTGGAACACGGTGGAAAAACTCGCCACCAGCCTACTGGGACGCACCAAAGATCTTCGCGTCATGCTGGCGTTAACCCATGCCTGGACACGTCGTCGCGGGCTGGCAGGTTACGCCGACGGGCTACTGCTGGTGCAGGAAGCCCTGTCCCGTTACTGGGAGCAGCTTTACCCGCTGCTGGAAGAGTATGGCGAAACCGATCCGTTCTACCGCATCAACGCCCTCGCCGGGCTGAGTGATAAATCTGACCTGACGGTCGCGGTACGTAACGCCTCACTGCTCCGCTCAAACGGCGATGAGATTTCGCTCCGTGACGCCCAGGCGCTGCTTGACGGCAGTAAAACCGAGTGTCCGGATTATCCGGGCGGGCGTCCACGACTGATCGATGAGCTGGCCCGGGGCGATCAGCCCGGCACCGAAGCGGTAATCGTGATCAACGAACGCCTGCTGGCCATCCGCGAACTGCTTACCGGCTATCTCGGGGAAAGTGGCGTACCGGAGATGGAACAGCTGCTGAAAACCGTCGGGCTGGTCGCCAGCGCGTGTCAGGTGACCGACATCAGTAAGCTGCTGCCGAACCGTGACGCGCAGGCTGAACAGCACGCTGAGCCGCAGCCTGCGGCAGCGCAGCCCGTTCAGCCGGTCACCGACTGGCGCAGCGTGCAGGTGACCAGCCGCGCCGACGCGCAGCTAATGCTGGAAAAAGCGAAACAGTACTTTGCGCAGTACGAACCCAGCCATCCCGCACCGCTGATGATTGAACGGGTGCAGCGGCTGTCTGAACTCAACTTTATGGACATTATTCGCGACCTGGCGCCAGACGGCGTTAACCAACTGGAAAACATCTTTGGACGCCGCGAATGACGCGTCCTGGCATTATGGCGACAGGCATGGAGTCTGCCGTTTCACCTTCACCGCGCATCTTTGATGGAGAACATCATGGCAATGAGTAACAGTGGACAGAAATTCATCGCACGCAACCGTGCTCCCCGCGTGCAGATCGAATACGACGTAGAGATCTACGGTGCAGAACGCAAAATTCAGCTGCCGTTTGTGATGGGCGTTATGGCCGATCTGGTTGGCAAGCCGGTGGAAAACCTGCCAGCCGTCGACGAGCGTAAATTCCTGGAAATCGACATCGACAACTTCGACGAACGCATGAAGGCGCTGAAGCCGCGTGTGGCGTTCCAGGTGGATAACACCCTGACCGGCGAAGGTAAGCTCAACGTCGATCTGACCTTTGACAGCATGGACGACTTCCTGCCGGACGCGGTGGCCCGTAAAGTAGAGCCGCTGAACAAGCTGCTGGAAGCCCGTACCCAGCTCTCCAACCTGCTGACCTACATGGACGGCAAAAACGGCGCGGAAGAGCTGATTGCAAAAATCCTTCAGGATCCGACGCTGCTCAAATCCCTGAGCCAGTTGCCGAAAAATGACGAAAGTGCGAAAGGTAGCGAGGAATAATCGATGAGCAACCAGACTCAACAACACGATCAGCAGGCGGGCCAGGCGTTCAGCCAGGACGAGTTCAGCGCGCTGCTGAATAAAGAGTTCCGCCCGAAAACCGATCAGGCGCGCTCTGCCGTAGAAAGCGCGGTTAAAACCCTGGCGCAGCAGGCGCTGGAAAACACCGTGACCTTCTCAAACGATACCTACCGCACCATTCAGAACCTGATTGCCGGTATTGACGAGCAGCTTTCGCAGCAGGTGAACCAGATCATTCACCACGAGGAGTTCCAGAAGCTGGAGAGCGCCTGGCGCGGCCTGAGCTACCTGGTGAACAATACCGAAACCGACGAGATGCTGAAGATCCGCTTTATGAGCATCTCCAAGCAGGAGCTGGGCCGCACCCTGAAGCGCTACAAGGGCGTGGGCTGGGACCAGAGCCCGATCTTCAAAAAAATCTACGAGCAGGAGTACGGCCAGTTCGGTGGCGAGCCGTTTGGCTGCATCGTAGGCGACTACTACTTCGACCACAGCCCGCAGGACGTTGAGCTGCTGGGCGAGATGGCGCGCATTGGCTCCGCGGCCCACTGTCCGTTCATCACCGGTACCGCACCGGGCGTGATGCAGATGGAGTCCTGGCAGGAACTGGCTAACCCGCGCGATCTGACCAAAATCTTCCAGAACACCGAATACGCCGCCTGGCGTTCACTGCGTGAATCGGAAGATGCCCGCTATCTGGGCCTGGTGATGCCGCGCTTCCTGTCGCGCCTGCCGTACGGCATTCGCACCAACCCGGTCGACAGCTTTGATTTTGAAGAGCAGACCGACGGCGCGAACCACAACAGCTACTCCTGGGCGAACGCGGCCTATGCGATGGCGGCCAACATCAACCGCTCCTTTAAAGAGTACGGCTGGTGCACCTCGATTCGCGGCGTCGAATCCGGCGGGGCGGTGGAAAACCTGCCGTGCCACACCTTCCCGA
The DNA here is from genome assembly GCF_036936505.1 of Enterobacter sp. JJBC. NCBI lineage: Bacteria > Pseudomonadati > Pseudomonadota > Gammaproteobacteria > Enterobacterales > Enterobacteriaceae > Enterobacter > Enterobacter sp. JJBC. The sequence goes on along the minus strand of NZ_CP136935.1, from coordinate 2,822,114 downwards.
GCGATGACGGCGGCGTGGACATGAAGTGCCCGACCGAGATCGCCATCAGCGATCGCCGTGAAGCGGAACTGGCGAAAAACGGCTTTATGCCGCTGGTTCACCGCAAAAACTCCGACTTCGCCGCCTTCATCGGCGCGCAGTCCCTGCAAAAACCGGCCGAGTACCACGACCCGGATGCCACCGCTAACGCGCGCCTGGCCTCCCGTCTGCCTTACCTGTTCGCCTGCTGTCGTTTTGCTCACTACCTGAAGTGCATCGTGCGCGACAAAATCGGCTCCTTCCGCGAGCGCGAAGAGATGGAACGCTGGCTGAACGACTGGGTGATGAACTACGTCGACGGTGACCCGGCGAACTCCTCCCAGGAAACCAAGTCCCGTAAACCGCTGGCGGCGGCGGAAGTGCAGGTGCAGGAGATTGAGGACAACCCGGGCTACTACGCCGCGAAGTTCTTCCTGCGTCCACACTACCAGCTGGAAGGTCTGACCGTTTCCCTGCGCCTGGTTTCTAAACTGCCGTCGCTGAAGACGAAAGACGCGTGATAATAATTGCCGGCCCGCAGGGGCCGGCCATTTGTGCGTAAAAGCTTAACTTATTTCTGTCAGTGAATAAGGATATACGGTGAAACATATACTTGTGATCGCGACCAGTTTGCTGGCAGTTTCTACTCTCGCAAGCGCGGACGCCGGAAATTATAAATACCCTCAAGCGGAAGCATTGCCTCAGGATGACACATCAAACTTCCAACGCGATCCGACGCTGTTAACAGGGTACGATTTAAATCTGAGTGCAGAGCGTTTTGCTAAAGCCTGGCTGTCGAAAACGAATGAACGTGAACGCATTAAGGCAAATATGTATCTTCTCGGCGTAGTCGACGCGTCTGAGGGCACTGCATGGTGCAAGGGCAGGCCTTTTTTGCCAAATACAATACATGAGTTTCTCTATTCTCGTTTTGCGAACTTATCGAAACAGCAAGGCGAGGAGCGCGCTTCAAAAATCATCATTGACGGCATGAAAGAATTACGCCCGTGCAAAAAAGGAGAGTGACAAATGAGACCATTATACGAACAACTTAAACGTCAGCATTACTCTTCAAATCACACACGCGCGGGTTTTGCCTCGGGTGAACAGGTTTTTTCAGAAATTGGCTACGATTATTCGACGATTATCAAGCAACAACCGGCATACGAAAATACCTGTGCGGTAAGAATGAGCCTGGCATTGTTAAAATGTAATGTTGAATTTACAGGGCGTTTACCCATAAAGACCGGTCCCTATAAGGGAAAAACAATCGAGCCTGGCGCAAAATTACTTGCCGATCAGCTTTATAAATCCCATGTGTTTGGCAAGGCAGAAATCTTTAAAGACCGCGAGGCTGGTGCACGCTCAATGTTGGGCCGAAAAGGTGTTGTTTTCTTCAATAAAATTGATGGGTATGGCGGTGGTCATATCGACCTTATCGAGCCTCTGAGTAATAATTCGTTTATATGTAACTCCGATTGCTTTCCGTACTGTCAGGAAATCTGGTTTTGGGAATTAAAATAATTATATTCAGGTGTTTAAAGACCGTATTTCTTTTGCTCACTTGCTTATCTTTTTCTGCTCGCGGTGACAACCCTTACGTTGATTTTTATCAGCAGCAAACATACCGGCAGGTGGTTAAAGATTTTGTCCTGGCGCGCTGCCTTGCGCAGGTAGCAGATAAAGGCAGTCAATTTTCTGCTGATGCGGCCCGCAGTGCGAGCGCATTTATTGAATGGATACCGTTTGATGCTGAAAACGGTACTGACAAAGTTAACGCCATTATTGGGAAGTATAAAAACCAAATTAATGGTTTCCACTCGGAGCGCAAACCTGATGTAAAAGGCGTAACCTTAAATTGTCTACGTCTTTATCATAGTGACGAACTGAATAAACTGGTTCCGCAGCTCATCATTGGCGATCCTGATCGTACCTGGATTCAGGATAATCCGCAGTAGTAAAAGACTTCACATTCTTTCCTTTCATTCAGGGGGAATGTAAGACTGTCAAATGACACGGGTCGTTTGATATGAGGCAGAGGTAAAATATGGACGGTTTTATTCAGCCCCATGCTTTCCTGTTTGCCATATAAGGGCTTTTTCGAAAGCAATATTGTTCATCCACGAAGAGTAGATATTATGGCTATTGATATGTTTCTGAAGGTCGAGGGTGTTACGGGCGAATCTAAAGATTCTAACCACACCGGCTGGACTGATATTACCTCCTTCTCCTGGGGCGCGTCCCAGCCAGGTAATATGAGCGTTGGCGGTGGCGGCGGTGCCGGTAAAGTGAACTTTAACGATCTGCACGTTAACGCTCTGATCGACAAATCCACTACAGCAATCCTGAAACACTGCGCAAGCGGTAAACACCTGACCAAAGTTGAACTGTCCGTCTGCAAGGCGGGTGGTCAGCAGGTTGAATATACCCGCATCACCCTGGAAGACGTTCTCGTGACTTCCGTTCAGTACACCGGTGCCGACAACGGCGATACCGTTGGCGTGACCTATGCATTCCAGGCTGCGAAAGTGAAACAGCAGTACTGGGAGCAGACCACTGCCGGTGGTAAAGGTGCTGAAAGCAGCGCTGGCTGGAACATCAAAGAGAACAAAGAAGCGTAATTGTTCATCCATGACCGGGGAACCTCCCCGGTCATGATGATTGATTCCAAATATGTTGCAGATGAATGATGATTAGAGAGTTAAGCGTAATATTAATCGCATTAGCCTGTAGTGCTTGCATTTCACCACCTGCACAGTATAAGAAACTTTCTGTTACGTTAAAAAAACAAAATCCCTTGTTTTGATATCAGACTGGATGCAAATTTTAATGGGCCTGTATCAGTTTTCGCACCATCTGTAATGAAACGCGTTGGTAATCAATGGAAAACTATTAATTCTCATGACCAACTTCCAGCAATGCATATCTGATTACAGAGGAGTGTATTCGTCTGAATGAGGTTGACTGGCGCAAAAGTGAGTATGATGTTGTATTGAAGATTGTCAATGAAAAAACTGCTATTCAATATGCTGCACGGTTAATATTAAAGAAAGGTATAAGTTGCGAGTTACTTTTAACGGCAAGTGAATGATATAATTTTCAAACCTCGGTGTTTTCGAGAGTGCATCGGCGTTTGAATGTTTATTTAATTATAAAATAATTAACCAATTCACCACTGCAAACTCTGGACAACTATGTGTGTTGATTAAAGGGTTTAAATATGACACATCGTTCAACCGTTAGCCCGGGCTACTGTGTGGTCCAACATCCTGGAACTTTAGATTATCAAGCTCGATTATTGTTTAATAATGTAAATAGCGAAGCCGCTAGATACTTTATGCAAATAAACAATGACACACCTTGGTTAAAACCAGGGCGGTTACTCATCGTGGCTGACCCAGACAACACGAATCAGTCATCGCAACTGAATATTCTTTCCAGGGCAAAACAGAAAATTAACCATGCGCTGGCATCATTAAACACATCGGTTGCAGAGTATCTCCACGCTAATTATGACAATATTTCCGCATTGACTTCCTTAGGTGATAAACTAGCTGGGAATGCTGGTGATTTAGGTGAGAAATATTTCAGGCAAATTGAAAATATACTCATTAAAATTGAGAGGACTTATCAGAATCAGTTTATATCCCAAGGTTCTTTAATTGGTCAGCAGTTTTATATGGAAAGAAGGGTGTTATTCTCTCAGCTAAAACCTTTATTAAATAACCTAAGCAAGCTAACACTTAAGATTCAAACCTACGAAAATATTAAAAAAGCATTGAACTTATCAAGCCGCTCTATCGTCCATGAATGGAGTACGGTTGGTGTCGGCGCGATCCCTGGATATTCAGATTATATTGTACGCTCTTCTCGCGCGGCTAGTATTATGAAAGCAGGGGGCTGGATCTCACTAGGTTTCTCTTTTTTGAATACTTCTAATGATGTTTATAAAGCCTGTACTGTCGATCGTGAAGATGAATGTGGAAAAGTTGCTGTTACTGAATATAGTAAGTTTGGTGGAGGTACGCTTGGTGCTGCGGGAGGAGCCTGGGCTGCGTCTTTAGGTACTGGCGCTCTTTGCGGTGCAATGGGAATACCTACGATGGGTACTGGTGCCCTTGTGTGTGGAATTGTTGTAGGACTAGGCGCTACTTCTGCGGGAGCCTGGATGGGTACTAAAGGAGGGGCTGAATTGGGTGAAGGGATTAGTAACTTGATTTTTTCTGGGGACGAATAAATGTATGGAGATTTGCGTTTAATATTGCTTTTATTGGTTTTTTTAGGACTGTTTGCTTCTTTGTGTTTTTATTTTTATTTTTATCGTAAATATTCCCTGGAGCTATCAAAATCATTTCATATTTTGAGTGATAAGCAATATTTAGATGTAAACGATTATCTTTTTTATGAACAACTTGGTCTTCCCGGATTTGCGCATCGTGTGTTCCTTATGAAAAGGATTTTGGCTGGAAAAGCCACAAAGCAAAATAGCAAAAAAAATCTCCCTCCGGAGGCAGAGGCATTAGTATCATCGATATACGATTTCTCATGGATAAAAATGTTTTACAGGATGACACTTTTTGTTGTCTTTTTGATGCTTCTATTGTTCTTATTGATTGCTACAGGACCCTAAAAGCATGTCATCTTTATGCCTGGCAAATATAACGTTATTGTTTCTTGTGCTTTTATTTATTAACGTTGTAATCATGGATGTTTACAGTTCTCGGTTTTTTAAAAAACACGAGTCAGATTATAAGTGGCTCCTCTCTGAATATCGCCAAAAAGGCTATGATATCGACCTGATAACAAATTATGCATCGTTTTTTAGTTCACTGGCGAATTATCATAAAATAATCTGGTTTGTTCGTCTTCGCAAAGGCGTGAGGATGAAATTTACCAAAGACAGAAATGTTCAGGATGATGCCTATAAATTCGTTCAGGCTTTACCGGAAGAGAGAATCGGCTGGATATTAAAACTACATCGACGCTATAAAGTTCAGGCCTTACTTTTTACGCTATGGCTGCTTATCGGCATTATTTTCCTGAATGTAGTCAAATAGCTTTAATCAGCCCTTAATCCCCAAACCCCGCCGTTTTCACCCCCGAGAGCGGCAGCGTTTGAGCGCTAATCATACCAGCAGGAATACGCCATGCGATTCACGATTATTTCTACGAAACCCGGTCATCAGCCGCCGCAAAGCAGCTGTGATTTTTATGCCCCGGGCGGCACCATTGGGCGCGGTACGGATAACAATCTGGTGCTGCCGGACAATGACCGCACTATCTCGCGTTTGCAGGCCATCGTTCACGTCGACGCCAGTGGCGAATGCCGCGTCACGAACCGCGGCAGCGTTACCCGCGTGGTACTGAATGATATCCCGCTGGAGCGTGGGCGTCAGGTTGAGCTTCAGGATGGGGATATTCTCGGTATTGATGATTATCGCATTGAAGTCAGCGAACTCATTCATGACACCCAGCCCGTAAGCCGCATGGCGGCCAGCATGCAGCAGGCGCGCCCAGCGGCGACACCTGCTCCGGCGCCACAACCGAAACCGGCCAGCGCCGCGCCTCGCGGAAAAGCTGAACCTACGGCCGTGCCGTCGGAAATCTGGGACAGCCTGATGCAGGAGTTTTCCATCTCCGACAGCATCTCCAGCAACCGGGCAAAACCACAGCCCGCGGCATCCCACGATCCGTTCTCTCAGCCTGCGGCCCCGGAGCGGAATGCCGAAGATCCGCTGGCAATGTTTAACGACGCCGAACCGTCGCTTGAACGTAAAAACGTTGACCCGGACACGCTGTTCAGCGATGAAGCGTTGTTTAAAAAAGAGAGCATCTTTGACGATGTCACCCCTTCAACGCTGGTACAGCCGGACGAAAGCAAACCTGCCCAGCCAAAGGAAGAGGCGTCGGACGAACTCGATCCGTTAGCCCTGTTTGGCGGGTCGGCGAGCGCACCTGCCGCGCGTCACGATGACCCTCTCGGCCTGATGGGCGGCGCGCCGTTAACCCATCCGGATGAAATCGTGGCCGATAAGCCGGAGCCAAAGCCTGAAGCGCAAGCCGCACAGGAAGAGGATGCGCTGGCCAGCTCACCGCTGTTCGATCCGGAACCGACTGAACCACAGGATGCGCCGCGCGCGGAAGAAGAGCCCGCGCGTCCCGATTACGCTGGCTTCACCATGCCAACGCCGCAGGCCGTGGCGCGCAGCAACGCGCAGGCGCCTAAAGGCCGCCTGCGTATCGACCCGGTTAAAAACGCTGCTTCGCCTGCTGCCTCCGCGCAGACCGGCGAGCGGGGCGAGGTGCTTCAGGGCGAACTGCTGGAGGCGCTGCTGGAGGGCATGGGCCTGAGCGAAATGCAGCCGGTACCGCAATTCGACCGGGAAAATATGCGTCAGCTGGGGCAGATCCTGGGCATGTTCTCGCAGGGGACCGTGGCGCTGCTCTCCTCGCGCTCCATCCTCAAGCGTGGGGTGAAAGCCGATATGACCATGGTGCTCGACGATGCGAACAACCCGTTCAAACTGTTGCCGACCGGGAAAACGGTGCTGATCCAGATGTTCGGCACGCCGATGCCGGGCTTTATGCCGCCGACCAAATCGGTGCGTGATGCGCTAATCGATCTCCAGGCGCACCAGCTGGGGATGATCTCCGGTATCCGCGCCATTATCGCCGCCATGCTGCAATCCTTTAATCCGGAACAGCTGGAAGAGCAGGCGAAGCAGAACGGGATGACGTCACGCCTGGCGCTGCCGGGCAGCCGTAAAGCCGCGCTGTGGGATTATTTCGTTCGCAGCTATGGCGAGACGGCGGGCGAGATCGAGGACGACTTCCATACCCTGTTTGGCGAAGCCTTCCTCCATGCCTATGACATGGAGGTCAATCAGTACAAAGACTCACAAAGCGGATCGGAAGAAAAATGAATATCGCAACGGCTTCTCTCTCCCGCCAGGGGACGCGCGCCAGCAACCAGGATCAGACGGGAGAAACCATCGGGGAACGTTCAGCCTGCTTTGTCGTCTGTGACGGCATCGCGGGCCTGCCGGGCGGCGAGGTGGCCGCTGAGCTGGCCCGCAACAGCATTATTTCCCGCTTTGACGGCGACAAGCACCTTAATGCGCAGCATATTCGTGACTACGTCCAAACGGCGAACCGCACCATCCTCAGCGAACAACAGGCCGTGCAGGACTATCGCCGGATGGGCACCACGCTGGTCAGCCTGTTTATCGACAGGGATTACCGTCTGGCTTACTGGGCGCACGCCGGAGACAGCCGCCTGTACCTGTTTCGCCGCGGCTGGCTGTGGCATGTCACCACCGATCACAGCCTCGTCCAGCAGATGAAAGATGCCGGGCATCAGACCGACGATCTCAACAGCAACCTGCTGTATCTGGCGCTGGGTATTGAGAATGGCGGACCGGAAGCGAGCTACAGCGATGTCGTGCAGGTCGAGGACGGTGATGCCTTCCTGCTCTGCACCGACGGTTTCTGGCACGGCGTTAGCGAAGAGCAGATGAAGCAGTCGCTGCACATGGTCAATACGCCACAGGAGTGGCTGACCTTAATGAACCAAATCATTCAAAAGAATGCCGAACAGGAGGGCAATGCTCAGGATAACTATACCGCCGTGGCGGTGTGGATGGGCAACCCTCAGGACACCACTTTGCTGCATACGCTCTCTGACGCAGCACAATTTCTTCCCTGCGGAACTGATTAGACACACAAGGATTGATATGAAACTTTGGCTATCGGGTTTGGCTCTTCTGACGGTGGCGACCACCGCACAGGCTGAAAACTTCCGCATCGTGCAGTCTCCTGCGCAGAAGCTGGATATCTGGATCGACAACATTAAAGACAATACGCCGCAAAGCTGGTGTAAGGCGGACGTGGCGCTGCGTATCGTGGCGAACAGCAAGAAAGAGGTTTCGGTGCTGGAAAACTTCGTGCCGCGCCTTGGCTCGCTGCTGGAGCACCAGTGCAGCAAGCTGAATACCCTGAACTGGACGCTTAACGATCCGGAAGGCACGACGCTTGCCCGGGGCACAGCGGCTAAAGCACAGGACTGGGCGCTGGTGGTGAAACAGCAGGAAACGACGGCGGCAACGACCACCACCTCAGGCGCGCTGCTGCCGCCTGACCAGAATCCGGAGACGCACACCGTGGCGGCAGATCGTACGCCATGGCAGGAGTTCACCCTTCAGGACGGTTGCCACCTGCGCACCTTCTGGGAGGGCGGTTCCTCCGCGCCGGCGCTGTTTATTCCGGATTCCGACACCACCCGCTGCGGCAACGGTAGCTGGCTCAGCGGCCACACCGTGGTGACGCAAAATCGTAACGGGGCGCAGAAAGCGATTCCGGTCACCTACATTCACGGCTTCCCGGTGATGGGACTGAACAACGCGGTCGATCCTGAAAAGGCGCTGATCACCTCCGTCAACAAAGAGCGCATGGTCTTCAGCACCCCGAACAGCGACCAGAGCTGGATGATCCTGCCGTACGACAGCACTCTGAACGGCTGGAAGAGCAACGGCACGGTGGCGGTGGAAATCACCCGTGAGATCGCCAGCGACGACGCCAGACTCCAGGCGCGTATCGCAGAGGTGAAGAAGATCTGGAGCGCATGGGTTGCACCGGGCGCGGAGCTGAACGTTGTTCTGATTGACACGCTGCGTCCGCAGCTGCGCGATCCGGCAGTGGGCGCCTGGCGCGCGGCGAATTAAGGGGGGGGGCTATGAATACGCTTTATCAACGTCTGGCGGGTGAGTCGATTAGCGACGCGCTGCTTCGCCTGGAAGCCGAAATCAAAGCTCGTCCGGCGGATGCCGATCTGCGCGCCGCGTTTGTGCAGTTTCTGATCCTCAGCGGCAACTGGGCGCGCGCCCTGACCCAGCTGAAGAGCTGGCTGGCGCTGATGCCGCAGGCAAAACCAACCGTAACGCTGCTGGAGCAGGCCATTCAGGGTGAACAGCAGCGGGCGCGCGTGTTCGCGGGAGAGGCGCGACCGGCAATGCCCGAGGCGCAGTGGCCGTGGCTGTCGACGTTAGCCCAGGCGCTGACCGAACGCGCCGGGCAAGCGCAAACGCTGCGCCTGGCGGCACTCGAACAGGCCCCGGCAAGCCGCGGGCAGGTCACGCTGGAGAATGAAGAGAGCCACACCTTTGAATGGCTGATGGACGGCGATGCCCGTCTTGGGCCGGTGTGTGAAACCCTGGTCAATGGCCGCTATTTCTGGGTGCCGTTCTGCGCCATCGATGCGATCCGTTTTCAGGCTCCGGCCAGCGTGACCGATCTGGTGTGGCGTCATGCGCTGGTCCGCCTCACGGACGGCACCGAGCAGGTGTGTCAGATCCCGGCGCGTTATCCGTTTGCTGACGGCGCTTCCGATAGCGTTAGACTGGGGCGCACCACCGAGTGGCTCCCGCTCGACGACGACGGTGTCCTGTATGAAGGCATGGGGCAGAAAGCCTGGCTGAGCGAGCAAAGCGAAAGCCCGCTGCTCACCCTGAGCCTGGTGACATTTACCTCGGATGGTGCGAATGAGTAATCCCGCTGGCGAAGGCGATCTGCTGCGCAGCGGCTGGCAGGCCCGCAGCAGGCAGGAGAAAGTGGGGGCGCGGGACAAAATGCAGCCCTCACTGCTGGATCGCCTGACGGATAACGATCCGGAAAAAAAACGCGAGTCCGCCAACAGCAATCTGATTACCCACGCCGCGCTGCGTCGTAACGTCCTGCGGGATTTACAGTGGTTGTTTAATACCATCAACCACGATGCCTCCAGCGATCTGAGCGGGCTGACGCAGGTGAGCCGTTCCGTCGTTAACTTCGGCGTCGCGCCGCTGGCGGGGAAAAGAATGTCTGATATCGAATGGCACGACATTCAGCGCAAGCTCACCGAAGCGATTATTAACTTTGAACCGCGGATCCTGCCCCAGGGGCTTCAGGTTCGCTGCGTGTCCGATACCTCCTCGTTAGATCTGCACAACGTTCTGTCTATCGAAATCAAAGGCCGCCTGTGGTGCGTGCCGTATCCGCTGGAGTTTCTCTTTCGCACCGACGTCGATCTGGAAAACGGCCATTTTGAACTGAAAGATGCGGGGTAATGATGGAAAGCAAACTGCTCGAATATTACAACCGTGAACTGGCCTATCTGCGCGAGATGGGCGCGGAGTTTGCCGAACGCTACCCGAAAGTGGCGGGGCGGCTCGGCATGCGCGGCATCGAAGTGGCGGACCCGTACATTGAGCGCCTGATGGAAGGTTTCGCTTTCCTGACCTCCCGCGTGCAGATGAAAATGGACGCCGAATTCCCGCGCTTTTCACAGCGTATGCTGGAGATGATTGCGCCAAATTATCTGGCGCCTACGCCGTCGATGGCGATCGCTGAAATTCAGCCCGACAGCAGCCGGGGCGACCTGAGCAAAGGCTTTATTGTGCCGCGCGGTACCATGATGGACAGCCTGGCGCTGAAAAAAACCGGCGTTACGTGCAGCTATACCACGGCGCACGAGGTGAACCTGCTGCCTTTAAAAATTGAGCGGATCGAGCTGGGCGGCGTTCCCGCCGATCTGCCGCTGGCCCAGCTCGGCCTGAGTCAGCGGGGGATCAGCAGCGCCTTACGGGTCCGCATTGCCTGCGATGGCCCGCAGCATCTCGGGCACCTGGATTTTGACCGCCTGGAGTTCTTCTTAAGCGGCCCGGACATCGAGGCGCTGAAGCTGCTGGAGCTGGTGATGGAGCACCACGCGGGCATCGTCTGCCAGACGGTCAGCAAGCAGCCCCAGCGCCAGCTGCTGTCGTCTGACGCCCTGCGTCAGGAAGGCTTTGATGCGGACCAGGCCCTGCTCCCGGACGATCTGCGTAACTTTGACGGCTATCGCCTGTTGCAGGAGTACTTCGCGTTCCCGGCGCGTTTTCGTTTCATCAGCCTGAGCGGGCTGGGCAAGTTGATCCAGCGCTGCGAAGACGAAAAAGCGTTTGATATCTTCATTCTGCTCGACAAGAGCGACGATCAGCTGGAGCGCGTGGTGGATGCCAGCCACCTGGCGCTGCACTGCACGCCGGTGATCAACCTGTTCCCGAAAGTGGCGGCCCGGCAGAAGCTGAGCGAAAGCCAGCATGAATACCACCTGGTGGTGGATAACATCCGCCCGCTGGATTATGAAATTTATGCCGTGAAAAAAATCTATGCCAGCGCGGATGGTCAGCGGGACGACCAGACGTTTCGTCCGTTCTGGAGTACCTGGAGCGGAGACGCGGGCAACTACGGCGCCTATTTTTCCCTGCGCCGTGAGCAGCGCGTTCTCTCCGAACACGCGCTGCGCTATGGCACCCGCACGGGCTATATCGGCTCGGAGGTCTTCGTCTCGCTGGTGGATGCGCAGCACGCGCCGTGGCAGGAAAACCTGCGCTATATCTCCGCCGAGGTGCTGTGCACCAGCCGTGACCTGCCGCTGATGCTCCAGCAGGAGCTTGGGCAGTTTATTATGGCCGACTCCATGCCGGTGAAGGCGTTAACCCTGCGTAAAGGCCCGACGCCGCCGCGTCCGGCACTGGCCGAAGGGTTCAGCACCTGGCGGCTCATCAGCCAGCTGCAAATGAACTACCTTAGCCTGATGGACAGCGAAAACGAAGAGGGCGCTGCCGCGCTGCGTCAGCTGTTAGGGCTGTACGCCAACCTCGCCGAGACGCCGGTTGCCCGTCAGGTGGATGGCGTTCGTCACTGCGTGCTGGAGCCGGTGCACCGCCGCGTGCCGGAACCCGGCCCGGTGGTGTTCGCCCGCGGGATCGGCATCACCCTGACGGTGGACGAACGTGCCTTTTCCGGCGCCAGCCCGTGGCTTTTCGGCAGCGTGCTGGAGCGCCTTTTTGCCCGCCTGGTCTCCATCAACAGCTTTACGGAGTTCACGCTCAAGAGCCAGCAGCGCGGCGAAATCGGCTACTGGGCGCCGCGTATGGGTAAAAGGGCGCTGGTATGAGTGAAGTTGCCCCTGCAACGCTGCGCGTGCATCGCCTGACGCCGCTGCCCGATGCGTTCTGGCGCGGAGTGCGCGAGACGCCGTGGCGCTACGATCTGTTCCAGCTGTTAAGACGCATTGATGCCCAGGGCGGCGAGCGTTACCCGCTGGGGCGCGCACCGCTGCCTAAATTTGAGCCGCTGCGTATTGGTCAGAAGCCTTCAATGGGCTTTGCGCCGTCAACGGTTGCTGAGGTCCGGCAGCGGGAAGAGAACGGACTGCATGAGGTTTCCATTCTGAGCTTCGGCCTGTTTGGTCCTAACGGCCCACTGCCGGTGCACATGACTGAGTATGCCCGCGAGCGTATTCATCATCATCAGGATCACAGCCTCAGCGCGTTTGCCGACCTCTTTCACCACCGCCTGACGCTGCTGTTCTACCGCGCCTGGGCGGACGCGCAGCCTGCCGTTTCACTGGATCGCGACGACAACAGGCGCTTCGAAGGGTATCTGGCATCGCTGATTGGCATGGGGCAGCCTGCCCAGATGTCGAAAGGCAGCCTGAGCGCGCATGCCCGCTTTACTCACGCCGGGCACCTGACCCGCCACGGGCGGGACCCGGAAGGGCTGGAGAAAATCCTGCGCAACTATTTCAACGTGCCGGTCAGGCTGGTGGCCAACGTCCCGCAGTGGATGCCGCTCTCAACGCGGGAGCAGGCACAGCTGGGTGAGGGGCGTCGCCTGCCGCGCATGGGAGAGTCCGCTTTTCTCGGCATTGCGGTACGCGACGTGCAGCATAAATTCCGGCTCGAGATTGGCCCGTTGAGCGCAGACGACTACAACCGTTTTCTGCCGGGCGAAGGATGGGTCACCGAGCTGCGCGACTGGGTGCGACAGTACGCCGGGGTGGAATTTGAATGGGAAACACGGGTGATCCTGCGCGCCGATGCGGTGCAGGGCGCCACGCTCGGTAGCGCCGGGCGATTAGGGTACAACACCTGGCTCGGCCTTCAGCCTCAGCCTGTTCCGCGTGGCGATCTGGTGTATCGCGCAGAGCGATAATCCTTCCGTATACCGAATCATTGTTAATGGAAACTAACATGTCAGAAATTAGCCGTGCCGTGCTTTTCGGCAAACTGGATACGCTGTTATTTACCTCTCTGGAAAGCGCGACTGCCTTCTGTAAGCTGCGCGGCAACCCGTACGTTGAGCTGGTGCACTGGCTGCATCAGCTGATGCAGCAGCAGGATGGCGATCTGCAACAGGTCATCCGTCACTTCGCCCTTGATGAACAGCAGCTGACGCGCGATATCGTGGCGGCGCTGGATGCCCTGCCGCGTGGCGCGAGTTCCGTGTCTGATCTTTCCGAGCATATCGACAGCGCCGTCGAGCGCGCCTGGGTCTACGGCTCGCTGAAATTTGGCGTCAGCCGCATCCGCGGCGGCCATTTGCTGATCGGCATATTGAAAACGTGGAATCTGGCTAACGTGCTGAAAAGTATTTCGGCGCAGTTCACCCGTCTTAACGTTGAGGTGCTGGTCGAGCAGTTCGACGCCATTTGCGCCAGCAGCAAAGAGAGCCAGCAGGCCGCCGCCGCTGCGGACGCGCCTGCCGGGGCAGTACCGGCTGCGCAGGGCACGCTGGCGCAGTATGGTCAGGATCTGACGGCGCGCGCCCGGGAAGGCAAGATTGACCCGGTGGTGGGGCGCGATGAAGAGATCCGCCAGATGGTCGATATCCTGATGCGTCGTCGCCAGAACAACCCCTTGCTGACCGGGGAAGCCGGCGTCGGGAAAACCGCAGTGGTGGAAGGGCTGGCGCTGCGTATCGCCGACGGCGACGTGCCGGAGCCGCTGCAAAACGTTCAGCTGTGGCTGCTGGATATCGGCATGCTTCAGGCCGGAGCGGGCATGAAAGGGGAATTTGAGGCGCGCCTCCAGGCGCTGATTAACGAGGTGCAGTCCAGCGCCACGCCAATTATTCTGTTTATCGATGAGATCCACACCCTGATTGGCGCAGGCGGACAGCAGGGCACCGGCGATGCCGCTAACCTGCTCAAGCCAGCCCTGGCGCGCGGGCAACTGCGCACCATCGGCGCGACCACCTGGGCGGAATACAAAAAATACATTGAGAAAGATCCTGCGCTGACCCGCCGCTTCCAGACGGTGCAGGTTCACGAGCCGGATGAAGCGAAAGCCGTACTGATGCTGCGTAGCACCGTGTCGCCGCTGGAAACCCATCATCAGGTTTTACTCCTCGACGAAGCGGTCAGCGCGGCGGTGAAACTGTCGCATCGCTATATCCCTGCGCGTCAGCTACCGGATAAAGCGGTGGCGCTGCTGGATACCGCCTGCGCGCGCGTGGCCGTCAGCCAGAGCGCGCCGCCTGCTCAGCTGGAAGACTGTCTGCGTCACCTGGCGGCCCTGGACGTGGAGCTGGAGATTGCTGAACGCGAAGCGCGCGTGGGGGCGGGCGATCCGGCGCGTGTGGCGACCTTAACCGCCGAACGTGACGCATTCGAAACCCAACGCGAAGCTCTGGCCCGTCGCTGGGAAGAAGAGCGCACGCGGGTGCAGGAGATTATCCGTCTGCGTGCCGCGCTGTTTGCGGCGGGAGATGAGGATACGGCTGAACTGCGCGGCCAGCTGGCAGAACAGCAGCAGGCGCTTAAGATCTTACAGGGTGACGAACCGCTGCTGTTTGCCGCGGTGGATGAAAACGTGGTTGCCGCGGTGGTCTCTGACTGGACCGGGATCCCGCTGGGCCGGATGGTGAAAAACGAGATCGACGCGGTTCTGAACCTTGCCGACACGCTGAACCAGCGTGTTATTGGCCAGCGTCACGGTCTGGATCTGATTGCCCGCCGCGTGAAAACCTCGCGGGCGAAGCTTGATGATCCGAACAAGCCGGTGGGCGTCTTTATGCTGTGCGGTCCGTCCGGCGTCGGTAAAACCGAAACCGCGCTGGCGCTCGCCGAATCCCTGTACGGCGGCGAGCAGAACGTCATCACCATCAACATGAGCGAGTTCCAGGAAGCGCACACCGTCTCCACCTTAAAAGGTGCGCCTCCGGGGTACGTAGGGTATGGTGAAGGCGGGGTATTAACCGAGGCCGTCCGCCGCCGTCCATACAGCGTCGTGCTGCTGGACGAAATTGAGAAAGCGCACCCGGACGTCCACGAGATCTTCTTCCAGGTCTTCGACAAAGGCTGGATGGAAGACGGCGAGGGGCGCCATATTGATTTCCGCAACACCATTATTATTCTGACCTCCAACGTCGGCACCGAGCTGATTAGCGCCATGTGCGCCGATCCGGACCTCATGCCGGAGCCTGAGGCCTTAAGCGGCGCGCTGCGCCAGCCGCTGCTGGAGGTGTTCCCACCGGCGCTGCTGGGCCGTCTGCTGGTGGTGCCGTACTACCCGCTCAGCGACGAGATGCTGGGGCAGATTGTGCGTCTTCAGCTCAGGCGCATTCAGCGTCGTCTGGAAGAGAATCACAACATTATTTCTGAATTTGACGACAGCGTGGTCGAACAGATTGTTCAGCGCTGTACCGAGGTTGAGTCGGGCGGGCGTATGGTGGATGCGATTCTGACCAATACGTTGCTGCCTCAGATGAGCCAGATTTTACTTACCGCCAGCCGCAGCGACCAGCAGTACCGACGTCTGCATGTCACCTGCGAGCAGGGCGAGTTCCACTGTCAGTTTGCCGCGTAATAATCATCAAGAGAACTGTAAAAGATGACGGATAATGATAACAATCGGACTGTCCCAAACGCGCTCCCGGTCGGGTACCGTTTCAATGAGTTTGAGATAAAAGAGGTGATTGGCGGCGGCGGATTCGGCATCGTCTATCGCGCCTGGGATCACCAGCTCGAACGCACTATCGCTATCAAAGAATTTATGCCTTCCTCCCTCGCCGTGCGCGGCGAGGATATGACGCTGGTGCTGCGCAGCGAGCGCTTCGGCAAAGCGTTTTCTGCCGGTCTGAACAGCTTCATCCAGGAAGCCCGCCTGCTGGCGCGCTTTAACCACCCGAACCTGCTGCACGTACTGCGTTTCTGGGTGCAAAACGACACGGCCTATATGGGGACGCTGTTTTACAGCGGTACCACGCTGTCGCGTCTGCGCGAAGAGAAACCGGAGCTGATTAACGAGGCGTGGATCCGCCGCATGCTGCCAATGCTCTTCGGCGCCATCAAAACGATCCACGACGAGGGTTATCTACACCGCGACATCTCGCTGGATAACATTCAGATTCAGGATAACGGCCTGCCGGTGCTGCTCGATTTCGGATCGGCACGCCGCACCATCGGTAATCTCTCGGATGAGACGGAAACCATGCTGCGTCCGGGCTTCGCGCCTATCGAGCAGTATACCGACGACAATGAAAGCGAGCAGGGGCCGTGGACGGATATCTACGCGCTCGGCGCCGTATTGCGCACCCTCATCGTCGGCTCTCCGCCGCCGGTCAGCGTGGTGCGTTCGATTCAGGACACCTGCAAACCACTGGTGGAGCTGATGCCGCAGGGTTATTCCATTCCGCTGCTTCAGGCCATCGACAAGGCGCTGGCGCTGCATATGGAAGACCGTCCGCAATCCATTGAGGAGTTTGCGGCGCTGATCGAGATGCCCGTCGCCGGTATCGACGAGGTGCTGACTGCGAAGAAGACCGGCACGATGCTGGTGCCGGTGGAAGAGGAGGCATCTGCTTCCGCGCTGGACTGGCGACGTTACAAGCTTCCGGGGCTGGTGGCCGCGGGCGTGCTGGTTGGGGTGGTTGCCGGTGCGATGCTGTTCGGCGGCGGCAGTCAGGAAACGCCAGAGCAGACGGCGCAAACCCCTGCCGTGAGCCCTCCGGCTGAGACCTCATCCCAATCGGAAACCAGACCGGCAACGGCAGACGTGAGCGAGCCGGTAGCGCCACCTGCTACGGCGCAGCAGAGTGCGCCGCCTGTCGACGCCAGCCCGGTCGCGCTGGTCTACATCCGCATGCTTGATGGCGAGACGCTGAAGGTGAACGGCGAGTCTAAAGCGCTGCGTCCGGGGAATAACGGTTACGCATCGCTGAAATTGCCTGCGGGCGAGACCCGCATTGAACTGGAAGGCAATGGAAGAACGCGTACCCAGACGCTGGATATTGCGAAGCCAGGCACCTGGCTGGTGAATCCGTAAGCCTGCGGGTAACAGGACGGAGCGAATGTATAACATCAAGTTTGTCTATCTGTTCCACGAGAACGTCTCGCCAGCGCTGTTTGCGAAAATAATCCGCCCGTCCGTTGCCGGACAGTGGATTATGTCGGTTCCCGACCATTCGCTGCGCTCACTCTTCACGCGCTACGATCTGCTGCGCACGATCACCGGTGCGAATCCTTATCAGTCCGGGCGCGATACCCGTACGCTGATCGCGCAGGATTTAGAGATGGGCAGAGTGGTTGCCATTGACGAAAGTTTTCGTGACTGGTCATCAGTAACGGAAATTTTTTATATCAACGCCAAAGGGCAACTCCAGGCTGCCTCGCTGGTCGGCCTGGGCTGGTATCCGGTGAGTACAATTGTTGACCGCTACGAAACTATGGTGAGAACGTACGGATCTCGCCCTGCGCCAACGGTACTGCCAAAACAGGTGGTGAAATCTAAAACGGCACAGGTGCCGGATGAACCTACTCCGGGCAAGGACGGTAAAACCTATGCCGGGCAGCTTCAGAAGATGACCAAAGCAGAACGCTGGCAGGCGCGTAAAGATCTGATCGCGAAGGGGAGCAATAGCCTTTATCCGGATGCCCAGATCGCCGCGAAACGTCTGGCGGCGAATAATATCGCGGTGGAAAAAGCGAAGCTTGCGGAAAATATTTATAAGACCGTGAACCCGCTGGAAACCACACCGGGCGTGCCGGAGGGATGGACGGATATCAGTAATGACGATGCGCTGTTAGGAAAGTTCGGGCTGAACAAATCCATGCTCTTTGACGATGATACGTCCCCCAATTTTCTGGCGCGCGTCTATCAACCGAAGCCGGAAGTGTTTGGTGCAGATATGAACCCCACGCTGGTATTCAGGGGATCGCGCGAGCCTGGCTTCGCCTCTCTGTCTGAGAATGTCTCCTCTCTACTGACCAAAGGGGAACTGGCGCCGGTGGTAAACGGGGCTGACTGGTCGAATAACTTCTCACAGGGCATGGGTATGGCTTCAGATTATTATAAAAAGGCCGTGAGTATCGGTAAGGAGCTGGCAAGGTCAGGCCAGAATATTGATATTGCCGGTCATTCCCTTGGCGGTGGTCTCGCCTCTGCAACCTCTATGGGCAGCGGGAAAGCGGGGTGGACGTTTAACGCCGCCGGCCTCAATGCCGGAACCGTAGAAAAATACGGCGGTAAGATATTAGGCAGTACGGATAATATCCAGGCGTATCGGGTTGAAGGTGAACTGCTGACGAAGATTCAGGAAGTTAACCCCTGGGAAGATCTGAAAACGATGAAAGGGCATGTCCCTTCGTGGATCCTCAAAGAGGAAATCTCTGCGCTGAGCCCTAATGCTGCCGGAATACCCCATGACCTTCCCGGTGGAACCGGAAGTGCGCTGGACCGCCACGGGATTAATCAGGCGATTGATTGCATAGAGCAACAGAAGGATGAGGATATTTCGATAATCGGGAGTCGATTGTGAAAAAAGGGTTGATGGCTTTTGTCGCGTTATGTTTTTTATTCATGATTCAGGGGTGTAAGCAGGATATGGACCTTAATCCACAGGACTACTTCAGCGGTCAGCAGCTTGAACTGGCGAAAGCGATTGAAGAAGGCGATGTCGACGCGGTGAAGACGCTTGCACCAGACAGCGATCTTAATAAACCGGGAAAGCAGGATATGACCCTGCTTTTTTGGGCCATCGGCAACGCGATTAATGATAAAAAGACATCGCCCCATTTAAAGGTGATTACGTTGCTTGTTAAGGCTGGCGCAGATCCGCTCCAGCCTCGACCGCAGGGAAAAAGCAGTCCTGCCGAATTTGCCCTAAAGGGAGACAGTGCGGACTGGATCGACGCGATGCTGGACGGTGGCCTCTCACCCAACGTGAAAGATAAGGTTTTCCACGAACCGATCGTCTTCCAGTCGCTTAAAGCGAAAAATACAGAGACGCTGGAAGCCATGCTCAATCGCGGTGCTGACGTCAACTCAACCAACTCACTGGGTAAAACGCTGGTGTTTGATGCGCTGGATAACCAGGCTTACGATCATGTCTTGTTGCTGCTCGATCGTGGAGCGGATCCGTCAATTAAGGCCAAAAATGGCTGGTCGATGAGCAATGCGCTCGCGGACGCGCTTAATGGACTTGAGCGAGGCAGTGAGCAATACGAGAAATTAAACGAAATAAAAGAGAAGCTCATCCAGAAGGGGGGCGAATGGCCACCCGCGCCGGTTAAGTGATTGCTCAACTGTCATGAACGCCAGAGATAAGGTTTTCGTTTTCTGGGGATGCATGGATGCCCTGGCCGTTGTCTTATATTGTGCCCAGTCCATGCGGCATGACAAGATCCCTTTTATTTCCGATATACACGCCTTCAGTACGGTTGTGAACGCGCTGTCTGCTGGTGGGTATAGCGCTCTGGTTATTCTTTTCTTTATTCTCGATTTTTTGTTGTTGCTCTCTTTTATTGCCTCAGCATGGTGCTTCTTCGCCCGGAATTTATACGCGAGCAGACTGGCACTCTACCAGGAAATACTGCGTCTGGTTGGGTTTCGCTACTCAGTTTCCCTTTTTCCCCTGGTGTTAAGTTTCACGGGCGTGATGAATGTCTGGCTAAATGGATTTTTATTCATTTTGTCAGAGTTTCTGAAAATCTATTCCCTGTGGATTTATAAATATGAAGGGGAAAGGCCCCCGGTTAAAGAGTAAGACGGCCAATAACCAGAACATTCACGTTTAAAAAGCCTTGCGTTAAAAATATTCTCAGCATAAACCATTACGGAATAAAGATTATGCTCAACCGAATTACCGTTCAGCTCCCGGTTGAGGGGCTGCTTTTCTGGAAACTCTCCGGCCGCGAGGCGATGTCCGAGTCGTTCGCGCTGACGCTGACCCTGCTCGGCACGGATGCGCGCATTGACCGCAGCAGGCTGCTCGGTCAGCCGGTCACGGTGACCATCCCCACGCAGAGCCTGCTTACTCCCCGCTTTATCAACGGCAAGGTGACGCGCGTGGCGGTGAGCGCCGTTGAGCTGACGGGCACCCGCTACGCGGTGTACCAGCTGACGGTGGAGCCGGACCTGTGGCCAATGAAGCGCGACCGCAACCTGCGTATCTTCCAGGGCCAGACGGTGCCGCAGATTGTCAAAACCCTGCTGGGTGAGCATCAGGTTAACCTCGAGGACAAACTCACCGGCAGCTACCGGGTGTGGGACTACTGCGTGCAGTATCAGGAGTCGAGCCTGGACTTCATCAGCCGCCTGATGGAGCTGGAGGGAATTGCGTACTACTTCAGCCACGAGGCCGACAAACACACACTGGTGCTCACCGACGCCGCCCCCCAGCACCAGCCTTTCAGCGGCTATGAGGTCATTCCTTACCACCAGACGCCGTCCGGCGGCAGTACGGACGAAGAGGGCATCAGCCAGTGGGCGCTGGAGGACAGCGTGACGCCGGGGATTTACAGCCTCGACGACTATGACTTCCGCAAGCCGAACGCGTGGCTGTTCCAGGCCCAGCAGAACCCGGCGTCACCGAAACCGGGCAGCATCGACGTGTACGACTGGCCGGGGCGCTTTGTGGAGACGGGCCATGCGGAATTCTACGCCCGCATCCGTCAGGAGCGCTGGCAGGTGGAGCATCAGCAGATTCAGGCGACGGCTACCGCTGCGGGCATTGCGCCGGGCCACATTTTTACCCTCACCAACGCGCCGTTCTTCAGCGATAACGGCGAGTATCTGGTGACGGCGGCGGGCTACCATTTCGAGGAGAACCGCTACGCGAGCGGTGAGGGGGAGACCATTCACCGCACCGATTTCAGCGTCATTCCGGCGTCGGTGTCCTACCGTCCGGCGCAGAGCACGGCGTGGCCGCGCACCTACGGCCCGCAGACGGCGAAAGTGGTGGGGCCGCAGGGGGAGAGTATCTGGACGGACAAATATGGCCGCGTGAAGGTGAAGTTCCACTGGGACCGCCTGGCGAAGGGCGATGACACCAGCTCCTGCTGGGTGCGCGTGTCGAGCGCCTGGGCGGGCCAGGGCTACGGCGGGGTGCAAATCCCGCGCGTCGGCGATGAGGTGGTGGTGGACTTTATCAACGGCGACCCGGACCGTCCGATTATCACCGGTCGCGTGTATAACGACGCGAGCATGCCGCCGTGGGCACTGCCGGCTGCGGCGACGCAGATGGGTTTTATGAGCCGCAGTAAGGATGGCCACAAAGATAATGCCAATGCCCTACGATTCGAGGATAAGGCTGGGCAAGAGCAGATCTGGATTCATGCTGAAAAAAACATGGACACCGAGATTGAGAACTGCGAGACACATGACGTAGGGGTAGACCGTAAAAAAATTATCGGCCGGGATGAGCACGTAACGGTTAAGCGTAACCGGGACGTGAACGTGGGGGCGAATTCAACCAGCAACACGGGTAATCAGCACAAATTCAATGTAGGTAAAAACCAAACCGTATTGACTATGGATAAAGAGGGAAATGCTCTGCTGGAAGCGACAACCTCGATTAAGTTAAAGGTGAATGATAACTACATTCTTATCACGCCATCGACAATTGAAATTATCGTTTCCGAAGGGACACTCAAGGCTGAGAGTATTACTGTGGCATCCTTCAAAGGGACGGAGTTGACGAAGTTAGGCGGCGGAATAAATGCCGAGATGAAAGCTAATGATACTCTTCATCTCAATGGTACAAACCTGACAGATATTAAAGGCGCTGTTGTTAAAATTAACAGCTAATATGTAGAAGGATTTTTGAACATGGGACAGCCTGCCGCCAGAGCGACCATAGATGTCAGCGCACATTCGGGGCCAATACAGTCCGGAAGCCCGGACGTCATCATCGGTGGTTTTCCCGCCGCTCGAAAGGGTGATACGTTATCCTGCTCGACGCACGGCAGCGGTATTATTGTGGGGGGCTCCGGTACTGTCTTCGTTAACGGTATGCCACTTGCACGTCAAGGAGACAAGACGAAGTGTGATGTTAGCGGCTCACCGGCACCTGCCATACCGAAAGCAGCAGCACCTCAATATTGGGGGGGCACGCTGGCGAAAAATGCCGGCGAAGATGGGATGATGCACGGCGAACATTTTGATGCTCGTGTTCTGGGTGCGTACGCCAGCCTCGAAGATAAAAACCTCAACGGTGATTTTGATACCGCTTCAGCTGGTTTTGCGTTGGCAGATATTACAATTGGGAATATGAAAAGTAAGGATCTGCTACGGGCAGAAATGCGTAATAAACTCGCCGTCGCCAATGCGACGGGGTCTCTGTATGGTGGCGGCAACGATATTTATGGCTTGAATGCGAATGCCGCTGCGACAGGTGAACAATACGGTGGTTCGGTTGCTGCGGGTAAAGAAGGAACGTTGTATGGTGGAGTATCAGGGGATGTAACTATTGGTACAGCAGAAGCTAAAGCCGTATTAGAAGTTTATACCGGCAATGATGGGAAGTATGGTTTGACTGCTGACGCCGGTGCGGAAGCGAAAGGAGTGAAAGGCGAAGTTTCGGGTAACCTTGATATTCTGGGCATCGTTTCCGGAGAAGCAAAAATTGACGGTAGCTTTGGGTCTGCTGGTCTCGCGGGAGGTGGAAGCGCTTTCTGGGACACTAAAGATTATTCCGTTAACGTCAGGGTGACTGGTGGGGCTGCAGGGCTTGTAGGGCTTAAGGGTGATGCAAGTCTGAAAGTGGCATTTAAGCCTATACTGGATTTCTTTGACTATTTGTATGGCGAAGAGGATGAGCCAGCCGTCACCTCTGTTCTGACAGAAAGCGGGGATGGGACAATTATTACCGGGTGTGTTACTGTTTTGATAGGCGATTAAGGGATGTGAGAGGACAATGAAATAATGAAATGGGCTGGCTTAACGATTTTTATTTTAATCACTTTGATCTATATCTGGAATGGAAAAGATCTGTATACAAAAGAAGAATGGCGTGGCTTTGGAATAAAATTCATTTCAGTACTGATTGGTGCATTTGTATTGGTCATTGTTTTGGTTGGCTTTTCTAAGTTCATCCCGTTGCTTACCAGAGAAACTGCACGGTCATTATCAGTAATAATACCAGCTTCCTTTATGGCAGTGCTTCTGTCGAAGTTTTTTGTCGTGATGTTGAATAATATTTTCGATATTATTATGCGATTCCACAAGCGCTATAACACTGCAGCAAACTATTCAAAATTATTATCACTATCTGGTAAGTATGGGGCAAAATTACGCCTGGTAGTAAAGTGTCTAGCCTCGTTAGGCTGTATCTTAATGTTCTATGGTATCTGGTTTGGCAGCACTGTCTGAGTTGAAGAGGTTTTATGAACACTGGTAATAATTATGCTTTTCCCATCGTCTCAACCGCAAGCAATGAAGAGATTAAGGCGAACTACTGGAAATGCCTGTATACCTCTGCTGATAAAAAAATGCTTCAGTACTGGGTGATTTTGCCAAATCGTGTTAAGCCAGCTGAACTGACCCCGCAGCACCTTCCTGAGGTCGGCTTGACTAACTTGGGTCGCTATGCCACCGATGATGCGCAACCCTATATGGAAGTTTGGGCCGCTTATGAACGCTGTCAGTGGGAGATGAATCCCTCTGATTGGCTGTTTAATAAACTGGAACTGATGGGCGAAAAAGTGTTGAATCAGCGCTTGATTGCGCATCCTTCCGGTAGTGGCCTTTTTGCAGATGTGCTAACTCTCAAAACGCACTCGTCCGGCGACGAGGTCATTTCACGTTATACCGTACAGAAAGATTACAATCCGCAAGAAGGAGGCGGAAATTATTTCCTGATTAAAGCGGCCTGTGCCGCTCGCGACTACCCTGCGCTGGCGAATGATATTTACTTTACTGTAGTGAACTGGGATTTACTGCATCGTAGTAACTTGGTTCTGGCTGAACTGCTTAAGACCGTGAACCTCAGTGCTAAAAACAGCAGTGGATTTAAAGTACCGGAATCCTGGCAGGTGAATCCCCTTACAGAAACGCGCCTGGTGGTCGAGCACTCGTTTGATGGCATTAACTACGGTGTCATTAATCTTTGCTTTTTTTCGCAGGAGATGTTGTTTACCGCGCAGGATGTTTTTAGCGTTTCGATTAAACGGTTTCACGATCGAGAACCTGCCGTTACGCTTAAGACTGAAGCACTTGCTACTATTCCAAATGAGTTTAATCCATCCCTCGGAAAAACACTGTGGACATGCCGGGGGGAAATGTTCAGCGCAGAGGAAGAAATGCGCGCTGTTTACCAGTGCTATATTTTTAGCGTGGGCAAAGTCTGGTGCTATGCAGAACTGATTGGCAGACACCGTAACTATCATGATTACCACTTCGAGGCGAATAAACGCTGCCTCGAAATCATCCTGTCAACATTCCATATAGAAAATGTCTAATCTTTGACTCGATATTCAGGACAAATTCATGCGTACGCGTAGCTTTTCTTTTTTTAGATGATCGGTGACTTTGTCGGTTTCCCTGCCCTGTCAATATCATCTCCACCATAAACCGTCACTATCAGGAATCGAGCCTGGACTTCATCAGCCGTCTGATGGCGCTGGAGGCATTGCTATGCCGATATCCGTCAGGAGCGCAGGCAAGTAAGTCGGGCATCAGAAAATTCACACCACCACGGCGGCAGTGGTTACGCCAGAGCACGCTTTCAAAGATTCTTTCAAGTGAAAAGGATATATTTAAGTTGGATCATGAATAAAGAAAATTATACCGCGCTGGATTATATCAATGATGCTATTGATGCAATTAATAGTCGATTAGAGCAATATCCTACATTTCTTTATATGTTATGGAGAAGAATCAGTAAGATTATATTAAATCTATTCTTATTGGTGTTGAAAAATATAAAAGTAAATTACACACATTGAATCTCGGAGTGCGTGCGTCCAAAGAGTTTGATACTACTGATGACGAAATTTCTCAGCATTGTCCAATGCTAGGTATATAGCTTCGCAAATGGGACAAGGATTTAAGATTATTCTTCCTCATGAGCAAGGCGTAGAATACTTAAAAAGGCAAAAAAGATATCGCAAGTGATGCGCAGTCTTTGATTACAATCTCCCTTCTTCAAATTAATCAAAGATTTTTTGGTAAGAGAAAAGATGAATAATGGTCTGTCATATGACCCCCCCTGTTGCTCTATTTAAAGGGTGTGTGATGCAAGATCTTCACAGTAAAGACTCAGTAATCAATCATTATGCCGATCGTTATCAATGTTATATGCCAATTGATGTCCGTAATGGATTAAGAAGCAATAGTATAGATGCGTCGAATTCATCTCTCCCATGGGATGTAACATTACCTTTAGTCACGACTGAAGATGTTTCACGTGATAAAGCGCTTGGGGCGTTTGTGGGATTGGCTGTTGGGGACGCCGTCGGCACCACTCTTGAGTTTAAGAAAAGAGACAGTGAACATGTAGCAGATATGATTGGTGGGGGACCTTTTCAATTAAAACCTGGTGAATGGACAGATGATACGTCCATGGCATTATGTCTGGCAGAGACTTATCTTTCAGAAAACAGAATGCACACCGATGTGCTTAGAAAATATCTCCTGAAATGGTATCTTGACGGAGAGAATAGCAGTAATGGTCGGTGCTTCGATATCGGCAATACGACGCGGTTCGCGCTTGAACAGTATATGCGTGTCGGACCTTCCTGGTATGGTAATACAGAGAAACACACTGCTGGTAATGCTGGGGTTATTCGTCAAGCACCGGTATCTATCTTTCGTCGAAAATCACTGCGTGCGATTTACTTCGAATCACAGGCTCAGAGTCGAGCAACGCATGGCGCGGTAGAATCAATTAACGCATGCCAATTTCTCGGATTGGTATTGCACTATTTAATCAACGGTTATCAAAAAGAAGGAGCTTTTTCGCCTCATGTTTTCCCACTGTGCGCGCGTGTAATGATCATAAACGCGGGTGAGTATAAGCAAAAAACTCGCGACCAGATTCGTTCAAGTGGTTATGTTATCGATACGCTTGAGGCTGCGATGTGGTCCGTATGGAATACGGATAATTTCCGTGATGCCATTCTGCTGGCAGCCAACCTTGCCGATGATGCTGACAGCGTTGCGGCGACGGCGGGACAAATAGCGGGGGCGTTGTATGGTTATTCCGCTATCCCGCAGGACTGGAAAGATAAACTCGTACAACACGAACGTATTGCCACAATGGCGGGTAAACTATTCGATAGAGCACCTGAGGATAATTTTTTATAGTTAGAATTACCAAGGGTAAGCGAGGGCATATGATGACTTGCGATCAGGTATGGAATTTTTAGTTAACTGAATCTACTGCAATGAATGAAATGACAATGTTTGGTTACGTTGATAGAGCATTAACTTTAGCACAGAAAAGATATGCAGACGTCAAGAATCGTGATCCCCAATCCCCGCTTTTGCAAATGTACGACTCTATTGTACAACAATTATTATTTCTACGGGATTTAATCGAAGGCAAGGAAAAGGATAGAGCGAAATTATGGGATATGACGTTCGGTATGTATGCAGGGAAGGAGTTTGATCATTCTGATGAGTTGTTTTTTGAAAGGTTGTCAGATGCCTGGTTTATTGTGGATCAAATCCGCCGAGGGTTAAAGGTTAGGCTGCCGCATGAGGTCGATACCAACTATAATAAAAAGAAACAAAACCTCATGAAGAAATTCCCTGATGAATTTTAGTATTTCATATGAATAATATTTTTTATTATGGGTGAAAGGTGATTGACTTACATGCTGATTTAAATGCCTTGTTAACATATGTTGATAGATATCGTAAATACTTACCCATTAGCAGACCTTCAGTCCAGCGAAGGATGCAGTATACGTATGATAATAAGCCATTAGAGTCATCCTCAAATAGTGATGTACAAAAACAATGGGATTTACCACCACCATGTAATATCTCACTAGCGCAATCACGGGATCGTGCGGTAGGTACGCTTATTGGTCTTGCTGTTGGAGATGCTGTAGGTACGACGCTCGAATTTTTGCCTCGTGACAGAGCATACGTCAAAGATATGACAGGAGGTGGGCCATTTCAACTTCGTGCAGGCGAATGGACGGATGATACATCCATGGCATTATGTCTTGCGGAAACGCTTCTTGAGAAAGGCGATGCTGATACTATAGGTTTCAGGAATAAGCTTCTGGAATGGTATCAGCATGGTTATAACAGTTCAAATGGCGTCTGTTTTGATATAGGTAATACAACGCGATTTGCTTTAGAGCAATATTTAACAATTGGCCCAGGATGGAGCGGCAATACTGCTCCAGTAACTGCGGGTAATGCTTCCATTATCAGACAAGCCCCTGTCTCTATTTTTTTTAGAAAGTCATTAAGCAAAGCGTTTTATGAAGCTAAAAAACAATGTATCGCAACACACGGTGCCGCGGAAGCAATCAATAGCACGCAGTATTTAAGTTATTTGCTTGTGCATATGATTAACGGTAGCAATAAAGATTTTGTTTTTTCTCCGCACGTTATGCCGCTTCAGCCACGCGTAATGATTATCAACGCGGGTGAATATAAGCAAAAAACTCGCGATCAGATTCGTTCAAGTGGTTATGTTATCGATACGCTTGAAGCCGCGATGTGGTCCGTATGGAATACGGATAATTTCCGTGATGCCATTCTGCTGGCAGCCAACCTTGCCGATGATGCTGACAGCGTTGCGGCGACGGCGGGACAAATAGCTGGAGCATTATATGGTTATTCCGGTATTCCGCAGGAGTGGAAAAACAATCTTGTACAACATGAACGTATCGCCAAAATGGCTGGTGAATTGTTCGATAGAGCCCCCGAAGACACTTTCTTATAACTGTTTATCTCAATGAAACTACAGGAAAAGTAGTTTTATTTTGTGGCAAGCGAAGTCAATCTTACAGCTACTCATTATCACATCAACGGCGTTTCCGCTTTGCATACTGAGATGAGTTAACTTCTGGCACTGAGATTCGTCCATAGTGGAATAAAGATTATGCTCAACCGAATTACCGTCCAGCTCCCGGCCGAGGGGCTGCTTTTCTGGAAACTCTCCGGCCGCGAGGCGATGTCCGAGTCGTTCGCGCTGACGCTGACCCTGCTTGGTAAGGACGCGCGCATTGACCGCAGCAGGCTGCTCGGTCAGCCGGTCACAGTGACCATCCCCACGCAGAGCCTGCTTACTCCCCGCTTTATCAACGGCAAGGTGACGCGCGTGGCGGTGAGCGCCGTTGAGCTGACGGGCACCCGCTATGCGGTGTACCAGCTGACGGTGGAGCCGGACCTGTGGCCGATGAAGCGCGACCGCAACCTGCGTATCTTCCAGGGCCAGACGGTACCGCAGATTGTCAAAACCCTGCTGGGTGAGCATCAGGTTAACCTCGAAGACAAACTCACCGGCAGCTACCGGGTGTGGGACTACTGCGTGCAGTATCAGGAATCGAGCCTGGACTTCATCAGCCGCCTGATGGAGCTGGAGGGGATTGCGTACTACTTCAGCCACGAGGCCGACAAACACACCCTGGTGCTCACCGACGCCGCCACCCAGCACCAGCCGTTCAGCGGCTATGAGGTCATTCCTTACCATCAGACGCCGTCCGGCGGCAGTACGGATGAAGAGGGCATCAGCCAGTGGGCGCTGGAGGACAGCGTGACGCCGGGGATTTACAGCCTCGACGACTATGACTTCCGCAAGCCGAACGCGTGGCTGTTCCAGGCCCAGCAGAACCCGGCGTCCCCGAAACCGGGCAGTATCGACGTGTACGACTGGCCGGGGCGCTTTGTGGAGACGGGCCATGCGGAATTCTACGCCCGCATCCGTCAGGAGCGCTGGCAGGTTGAGCATCAGCAGATTCAGGCCACCGCCACGGCGGCGGGCATTGCGCCGGGCCACATCTTCACCCTGACCAACGCGCCGTTCTTCAGCGACAACGGCGAGTATCTGGTGACGGCGGCGGGCTACCACTTCGAGGAGAACCGCTACGCGAGCGGCGAGGGGGAAACCATTCACCGCACCGATTTCACCGTTATCCCGGCGTCGGTGTCGTACCGTCCGGCGCAGAGCACGGCGTGGCCGCGCACCTACGGCCCGCAAACGGCGAAAGTCGTGGGACCGCAGGGTGAAAGTATCTGGACGGACAAATACGGCCGCGTGAAGGTGAAGTTCCACTGGGACCGTCTGGCGAAGGGCGATGACACCAGCTCCTGCTGGGTGCGCGTGTCGAGCGCCTGGGCGGGCCAGGGCTACGGCGGGGTGCAGATCCCGCGCGTCGGCGATGAGGTGGTGGTGGACTTTATCAACGGCGACCCGGACCGTCCGATTATCACTGGTCGCGTGTATAACGAAGCCAGCATGCCGCCGTGGGCGCTGCCTGCTGCCGCGACGCAGATGGGCTTTATGAGCCGCACCAAGGACGGTTCCGTGGACAACGCCAACGCCCTGCGCTTTGAGGACAAGGCGGGCGCAGAGCAGGTGTGGATCCAGGCCGAGCGCAACATGGACACCAGCGTTAAAAATGATGAAACGCACACCGTTGGCGGCGCGCGCAGCCATTACGTGAAGAAAAATGAGCTGCATCGCGTGGAGGCTAATCAGATCCAGGCCGTGAAAGGCGGAACCGAGATCCTGACGGGTAAAGGCAAGCTGGATGCGGCGGTAGAGCAGTACGTCATTGCTTCCGGGACGAAGCTGCGGCTGGTCTCGGGCGAGAGTGCTATTGAGCTTAACGCTAACGGCAAAATTAACCTGATCGGCAAAGAGTTTAACTTCTTTGTGGAAGGGGATGGGTATATCACCACAGGCGGTAAGCTGCATCTGAATACGTCGGGCACCAAGCCGGGCACAACGGCGCCGGGATCGGGGCATAAAGGGGATATTGATGCGGCGGTGCAGGAGAAGTTTTCTCCGAATAAAAGTGCTAAGAATCCGGCTCCCGCAGCTTCAGCGCCAGCAGCAACCAGACCAAAACCAACAACAAAATTTGCATCAGCGCCACCATTAAAAGGGAGTTACGTCTATCAAAATAATTCCTACAACTCTGATGTGATGCCCTTCAGTGAAGATGTAGTTAAGGAAATCAATAAGTCACCAACGCTTCAGACACAATTAAAAGATCTAAAAGATAAAGGGTGGGCTATTCAGCCGGGAGCAGCAGGAGGGGGGAGTTACGCTGATACGAATAACAAATTGATTGTCATGGACCCTGAACACATGGAAGATACAGCCACAACGGTGCAAACTCTGGCACATGAGGCAGGGCATGCAACTTATCCTGTTGCGGTAGATTCTTCGAGTAAGGAAAGCTTCATCAACAGCCAGCTTATGGATGAAGGTGGAGCAACGCTGAATAACATTAAAATACAACGCGAGATCCTTGCAAACGGCGGTATTGATATTGATATAGCGGGAAGTGCCGAAAACCTAAAAGCATATAATTCTGCCTATGATAAAATGGTAAGTGGTGAGTTATCTCGCATTGATGCAGCCAAAGCAATAGGAAAAGTGTATGGTAAAGGCGAAATAGCCTCAGGGACTAATCTAAATTATAATGATTACTATGGAGGATTCTATGGAAAGTAGGATGATTAAAGCTACATTCCTCATTGTTCTTCCACTATTTTCAATATTTACCTATGCAGGGCATAATAAAATGAATCAAGATTCGTTGTGGCAAATGATTAAAGAAATGAAATCAGTGTGGGGTAAACAAGTTGAGGATGTCAGTAAACTGTTTAACCAACCGCTGATTAATAATACACAGGAGAAAGAAGACCGTTATACTTCAGCTCCCTTTACGTTAACTGATGGCACACGGATCAGTAATGTGGATGTTCGTTTATGGGGAAATGGTGATAACAGCGTATCTTTGGTTTCTTTCGTAGTTAATCAACCATGTATTACTCTTGATCAAGTCAAATCTCATTTTCCGGATCTAAAATTGTCTAATATCCCTCGCGGAAACACGCCGGGACAATCAGTTGGATATCGCACCCCTACCGATGAACGCGGGCTGGCATGGGCATTTAGCTTTCCAGTTCTGAATCAGGAATGCCTGGGCAGGGTAGTTATGTCACGCTACGAACAATAAGTTGCGAGGCAATTTTACGGGCTGTGAAAGAAGATAATTATCAAACGGCCAATAATATCGCTGCCCCTAAAGTTTTTGCGAAAAAAAAGAAAGTGCTAACGTTCTAATGATCATATTTCTCTGAGTCGCTAAGCAGTAATTAATATTGGCGGTATAAATTTTAGCGCTTTTAATTTTATTTTTCTAATAAATCATCCCGAGTTCACTTATGAAATACACCCTCCAGGAAGGTTCCTTTACCCTTTTTCCTGCCGCCTGGCAGGACAACAGCATGAACATCATTCGCGATGACGAAAGCGGGCTGTCCGTGGTGGTCAGCCGCGGCGTTATCCCCGATGACAGCGACTACGAACAAGAGTTTCACCGCCAGTGGGACGTGCTGCGTCCTCAGATGGGGGAAATTGCACAGAGCGAATTTCAGCACGTAAAAGCCGGGCCAGACGGAAACATTAGCGGACTGGAAGTTGAGACCACCTTTGACCGTAACGGCCAGCGCCTGTGGCAAAAACAGCTGGCCGTGCAGACGCCGGGCAAACCGGTACTGATGATTTTTACCCTCTCGGCCTTAAAAGCTTTTACGGAAGAGGACGAGGCGCGCTGGAGCGCACTGAAGCAGAGTCTGACGCTAAACGACAACCGGAATGTGTAAGGCATGAGCGATAACAACGCGGCCCGTAAGGGCGACGAGATTATTCACTCCAGCATTTTTGCTGATATTACCAGCATTGTGGCGGAAGGTGCCGCCTATGCGGTGATTGGCGCGGCGGTGGGCGCGGCAGCGACCGTCGCGGCCCCACTGCTGGGAGCCGGGGCCGCAGCAGCAGGCGTGGCGGCGATTGGATCCAGCTGTCTGTTGAGCGGCATTATTGGTGGGGTTCTGGCGAACGTCGCCGGGATCACCGACGATATCAGCAACGCCGCTGAAGGATTAGGCAATGCGCTTTTCCCGCCGTCGCCTGCGGGGAAAATCACCACCGGTTCGAGCAATGTTCTGACAAATAAACTTCCCGCTGCACGCGCAGCCGGGACGTTAACGCCTGCCGATACCCCGTCCCCTGAGCCGCAGTCGCCGGGCAGCTTTGCCGACTACGCGGGCATGCTGCTCTCCGCTGCCGGACAGTTCGGCAGCGAGATGTGGCAGCCCAGCGTCGCCTCTGCCGCCGCGGGGACCTCGCCGCTGGAAGAAGACAAGGTGGCGTGTGATAAACACTCCGGGCCGCAGTATCTGGCGGAAGGCTCGAAAAGCGTCTTCATCAACGGACAGCCTGCGGTGCGCGCAAAAGATCGCACCACCTGCGAGGGCACCGTTTCCGACGACGTCTCCCCTAACGTGATCATCGGCGGTGATACGCTCACGGTCCGCGACATCAAAAGCGGCAAAACGCCGGGTCTGGCGCTGGGGATGATTGCGCTCTCCCTGCTGCGCGGGCGTCCGGGCAAGATCCTGAAAAACATGCCCTGCGCGCTGGCTGCTGCCGGTGGCGGGATGCTGGCGGATATGGCCGTCAACGCCGTGTTCGGCTCCTCGCACCCGGTTCACGCCGCCACTGGCGTGAAGGTGCTGAACGACGACGACGAACTCGATTTCTCGCTGCCGGGGCGCTTTCCGCTGCGCTGGCAGCGCAGCTACAACAGCCTGACCACCCGCGAAGGGCTTTTCGGTCTGGGCTGGGCTACCACCTTTGACAGCTATCTGGCGCTGGAAGAAAACAACGCCACCTGGTTCGATGAAACCGGGCGCGAGCTGAGCTTTGAACTGCCGCCGGTCGACCGCGCGTTTTACAGCATTAGCGAAGGCATCATTATCCGCCGCAATGAGAGCGGCGACGTGGCGATAGCCGACGATGACGGCGCGGTGTGGCGTCTGTATAAACCGACCCGCGCTAACCCAGCCATCATGCGCCTGGCCTCCCTCAGCGACGAATACGGCAACGCGTTGCTGACGGAATGGGATGAGCACGGACGGCTGGTCGGTCTGCACGATGAGCCGCGGGCGATCGATGTCACCCTGCGCTATGACGATGAACGTTTCCCGCAGTGCGTTACCGCTGCCAGCCATTTTGACGGCAACCAGACATGGCCGCTGATGCATTGGGGGTACGACGCGCGCGGTCAGCTGGCCAGCGCAACGGATGCCTCCGGCGTGGTAACCCGTGAATACCGCTACAACGATCACGGCCTGATGGTCTGGCACCGGATGCCGGGCGGTCTGGAGAGCGAATACCGCTGGCAAAAATTCGACCACTGGCGCGTGGTGGAAAACCGCACCAGCACCGGCGACGGCTGTCGCTTTACCTATGATCTAGCCGCCGGGCTGACGACCGTCGAACACTACGACGGTCAGACGCGAAAGCATTACTGGAACGCGCAAAACCTCATTGTTCGCTACGTTGACGAGAGCGGTGAGAACTGGCGCTACGAGTGGGATGACAACGAACTCCTAACGCGTCGCATCGATCCGCTGGGTAATGCCGTTACCTTCGTCTATGACGACATGGGCAACCGGGTGCAGGAGATCGACGCCGACGGCAACACCCGCACCACCACCTGGCTGGAGCACCGCGCGCTTCCCGCGGCCATTATCGAAGCTGACGGCAGCGCCACCCGGTTCTGGTACGACGAACATCACGGGCTGAAGCGCGTGGTGGACCCGATGGGGCAGACCACGCTGCTGCGTCGGGACGAGTTTGGTCAGGTTGTGGAAGAAGTCGATGCCGCCGGGAACAGCCGCTACCAGGAGTACAACGAGGCCGGGCAGATGGTGCGTGCGACGGACTGTTCGGGCCGTGTGACACAATACCGTTATCATCCGCTGGGCTGGCTGGTGGCTGAGACAGCCGCCGACGGTGAAGAGACTCGCTACCGCTACGACGCCGCAGGGCGTCCGGTGCAGCTCGATCGCCCGGAAGGCTGGACGGAATCGCTCAAATGGAACGAACGTGGCCTGCCGGTGAAGCATGCGGGCGCCGACGGGAAAGAGAGCGAGTTCAGATACGACGAAGCGGGGCGCTTAACCGCCACCCGAAATACGCAGGGTGAAGAGGTGCGCCGCCGCTGGGACAGCCGCGGGCGTCTGATTGCCCTGGAAAACGAGAACGGCGAAGCGTATCAGTTCCGCTGGGGGCCAGACTCGCTGCTGCTGGAAGAGGTGGGGCTTGATGGCGTGGCCTCGCAGTATCGCTATGACGCCTGCGGGCGCACGATTGCGCGCACCTTTGCCGCCGGACATCCGGAGGCCATTACCCATTCCTTCGCCTGGAGCGCGAGCGGCCAGCTGGTCGCCCGCACCACGCCGGAGGGGCAGACGCGCTACCACTACACGCCGTCCGGGCTGTTAAGCCGGATTGGACTGCATCCCGCGCTTTCAGCCGATGCCTGGAGTGCCGAGGCCGAGCAGGAGCTTGTGTTTGAGTATGACGCGCTCGGGCGCGTCACGCGCGAAGCTGGCGAGCACGGTGAGCTGGCGTGGGAGTATGACGCGCTGGGCAACCGCACCTCCGTCACGCTGCCCGATGGCCGCGAGCTGAAGCAGTTCTACTACGGCAGCGGGCATCTGCTCAGCATTGCGCTCGATAAGCTGTCGGTCTCCGACTTTACCCGCGACGAACTCCACCGGGAGACCAGCCGCACCCAGGGGCTGCTGACCACCCGCAGCGAATACGATCGTCTTGGCCGACTGCATCGCCGGGACGTCTTTACCGGCAATGCGCAGCGCCCGTCGCCGCGCCGCTGGTCCCGCCGCTGGGATTACGACTATCGCAATAACCTGGTCCGCGAAGAGCGGGACGATAATCCGTTCAGCTGGTACCGCTGGCAGTACGACAGCGCAGGCCGGCTGATGGTTCAGGACGGCACGCTGCCCGGTCAGGAGCAGTGGCGCTGGGATGCAGCCGGTAACCCGCTCGAAGGATCTGTTGAGAAGGTCACGCACAACCGGCTGACGCAGCTGAACGGCATTCGCTGGCGCTATGACGTCCACGGCCGCACCGTGGAGAAAGATAACGGACAGACCCGCTGGCACTACCGCTACGACGGCGAGCACCGCCTGACGGAGGTCATCAGCCAGCCGCGGGACCGCAACAGGCCGCAGACGCAGGTCAGCTTCCGCTACGATCCGCTCGGGCGACGCATCAGCAAAACGCGCCGCCAGATGCTGGGCGGACAGCCAACCGGCAAGCCGGTCACCACCCGGTTTGTCTGGGAAGGGTTCCGGCTGTTGCAGGAGGTGCACGGGGATGTGCCGCTGACCTACGTCTACAGCGATCAGGACAGCTACGATCCGCTGGCACGTATTGACGGCGTTGATGCCCCGGAAATCTTCTGGTTCCACTGTCAGCCCAACGGCACGCCGGAGCGGATGACGGATAGCGAAGGACAGGTGCGCTGGGAAGGTGTGAACAGCGCCTGGGGCAAGCTGCTGCGGGAAAGCGAAACGCAGGTATCAGGATATTCCCAGAACCTGCGCATGCAGGGGCAATACCTGGACCGTGAGACAGGGCTGCACTACAATCTGTTCCGGTATTATGACCCGGACTGCGGAAGGTTTACGCAGCAGGACCCGATAGGGCTGGCGGGGGGGATAAACCTTTACCAGTATGCGCCGAATGCGCTGGGGTGGGTGGATCCGTGGGGGCTATCTAATAGCGGTATATTAGATAAAGCTATGGCTGGTAAAGTTGGTGATAGACTTTCTGCTCACCATGTTATACCCGTTGAGGTGTGGAAAGAGAACCAATCATTCTTCAATAATATTGGTATCGGAAAAGACATGAACTCTGCATTTAATGGTATTCATGTTCCAGGTAGTGCATCAGCGATGAAACAAGATGCAGGGAAAGGTATGGATGTTTTCCATAGTAGTAATCATCATAACTATAGTGACATTGTCCGTCAGCGCATTGCTCGTGTTGAGCAACGATATAATTCTGGAAGATTGGATGCTAAAGGGGCGAGGATAGCTATAAGGCGGATCCAGATTGATATGAAGAATAAAATTTGGATGGGACATGTTCCCACAACAAAATGCAGGAGAATGAATTAATGTCCTATTATGTGATCATGAATGACTTTGAATCATCACTCATGCCAAGAAATTTACAGGGCATGGTTGATGAAAGATTACAGATCAATGAAAACTGGGAAATAGAAGGCTCTGCATTTTCCTTCCCTTATCGAATAACAGACGATGCATGCCCAGACCGTATTTATTTGTTGTGCAATAAAAATGTTGGGGCTTTGAAATTTGACTATTATAAAAAAGACTTTGGACACTTGATGGATAAGTCTTTATTTTCAATTTTTGAAAATTATAAGCACAATGTTTTTTTTGGCCGAGATATAACACCAGTTTCGATTGGGAATGGTCAAGTTCTTCGGGGTGATTTTAAATATGTATATTTTCCAGGCGGCGATGTTATAGATGAGGATAAATCTATTCTCGAAGAGGATAAGTTCGGAGATATCATACCTTTTAAAATTGAATTCAATGATGATGCGCTTGAATATGATATACTTTCGTTGAACGACACATTGTTAGGTGGTTTTATTATTGTTAAACAAGAGGTCAAGGAAGTTATAGAAAGTAAAGGCTTCCGGGGGTTGAAACTTGTTCCACTGGAAAATGCTTTAGACGTTTTCTGTGAAGATTATTTCTACGAAATAGACTCAAATCGTAAAAGAAAGGGCAATAAACTACCTTAATATTGAAGGGTGTCGTGCCATTATTGATTCTTTGTTTTTCTTTTTTAATGGCGCGAAGAAGTTCTTTGGATTA
Source organism: Enterobacter sp. JJBC (assembly GCF_036936505.1). Taxonomy (NCBI): domain Bacteria; kingdom Pseudomonadati; phylum Pseudomonadota; class Gammaproteobacteria; order Enterobacterales; family Enterobacteriaceae; genus Enterobacter; species Enterobacter sp. JJBC. The sequence continues at coordinate 2,785,089 of NZ_CP136935.1, read as the reverse complement.
TGGGTACATTTTTCAACTATGGGTCATAGTAATTTTAAGAGTAGCCAATAATGTTAACTCTTAAAGAGGAATAATGCATATAAAAAATACTATCCAAGACTTTGTTAACAAATTCAAAATGAATGATTTAAATATGGGAGAGATAGTCTATACAGACGATGAGAATGAAATTTCTTTTCCTGTAAATTTAAATGGTGAAATTCGATTTTTTTATAGCCATTTGATTTTAAATGACCACCCAACATTTGATGGTGCCTTCTTTATACAGATTGTTGAGTCCCAAGAGCTAAAAGAAATGTTATCAGGCTGGAGAGTTCAAAATGATACGGCTTGGCACGATGATTATGTAATCTTTGCTGAAAGAAATGGAGATGTTCTTTTTTGTGATATCAAAAATATAACCTCTCCAGTTTATGGTAGTATCCAAAAAAGAAATTTCATAATTTCCAGTTCCTTAGCTGACTTTTTGGATTCTTTTTGTTCTGCCATTGAGATAGAACAAAGTAAATATGATGGTGATGTTACAGCTGATGATTTTAATTTTAGAGAGGACTTTCTGAAAGATATCGATTTAATGCTAAAAAACAAGCTAAAGGATGTTGAGGCAGAAGGCTTTAAGCAATTCTTTTTTGACTAGGTTAATAATAAAAACTAACACTTTTAGAACCCTCCTTGCTTCTGACAACATTTTTCGCTTAAATCCACTTTTATATAGGCAAGGAGGTCTCTTTTCGATTGATAATGAATAAAAATATGAAAAACGGTTTCGATAAATTTGATGAAAAAGTTACATCTCTTGTACAAAAAGGAAACGAGTTTCACGGCAACCAAAAATACGCCGAGGCTTTAGAGCAATACCAAAAAGCCTGGCAAGCTCTTCCTGAACCAAAGCTCGAATCTGAATTTGCCAACTGGATCTCTGCCTGCATGTACAGCGCATATTTTGATCTCGCGGATTACGCTGAGGCAAAGAAATGGGGAGAGACGACATTACGGACACGTGGATCGGATATAGACACTGCACCCTTAATCGATCTCGGCATGGTCTGTTATGAGTTGAATCAATTCGAGGAAGCGTATAAATATTTTAACGATGCTTATAACTACGGCAAAGAGCGTGCGTTTCAGGATAGACCTAAAAAATATCTAGAGTTCTATCTGCGCAAGAGGGGATAAGTTCGTTACGCAATAAAAAAATCCACGCCAAAGCGTGGATTTTTTTCATTCAAAACAAATCAAACGTTAAACAGGAAGTTCATCACATCGCCATCTTTAACGATGTAATCTTTCCCTTCCGCACGCATCTTGCCTGCTTCTTTCGCGCCTTGCTCACCCTTGTAGGTGATGAAGTCTTCAAACGCGATAGTCTGCGCACGAATAAAGCCTTTCTCGAAGTCGGTATGGATCTTACCGGCCGCCTGAGGCGCAGTCGCACCCACAGGGATGGTCCACGCACGCACTTCCTTCACGCCAGCGGTGAAGTAGGTCTGCAGGTTCAGCAGCTCATAGCCTGCGCGGATCACGCGGTTCAGGCCCGGCTCTTCCAGACCCAGCTCGGCCATGAACTCTTCACGGTCGGCGTCGTCCAGCTCGGCGATGTCGGATTCAACGGCAGCGCACACGGCAACAACCACAGAACCTTCCGCCGCGGCGATTTCACGCACTTTGTCCAGGTACGGGTTGTTCTCGAAACCGTCTTCGTTAACGTTGGCGATGTACATGGTTGGCTTCAGGGTCAGGAAGCTCAGGTATTTGATCGCCGCTTTGTCTTCGTCAGTCAGGTTTTTCAGCGCGCGCAGCATGCCGGCGTTTTCCAGCTGTGGCAGGCATTTTTCCAGCGCAGCCAGTTCCGCTTTCGCGTCCTTGTCGCCGCCTTTGGCTTTCTTCTGCACGCGGTGAATCGCGCGTTCGCAGGTGTCGAGGTCAGAGAGCGCCAGCTCGGTGTTGATGACGTCGATGTCGTCAGCCGGATCCACTTTGTTGTTGACGTGGATGATGTTGTCGTTCTCGAAGCAGCGCACAACGTGGCCGATCGCTTCAGTTTCACGAATGTTGGTCAGGAACTGGTTACCCAGACCTTCGCCTTTGGATGCGCCTTTTACCAGGCCCGCGATGTCCACGAATTCCATGGTGGTTGGCAGAATGCGCTGCGGCTTCACGATTTCCGCGAGCTGGTCCAGACGCGGATCAGGCATTGGCACAACGCCGGTGTTAGGTTCGATGGTACAGAACGGGAAGTTCGCCGCTTCGATACCCGCTTTGGTAAGCGCGTTAAACAGGGTGGATTTGCCCACGTTTGGCAGACCGACGATACCGCATTTGAATCCCATTTCTAAATCACCTTAATCTCTTGATAATCAATCCGTTAACGATAACCGATTGAAGAAAAGTAAATAACTACGCCTATTATACACGTAACCCACGTGCCGCGCGGTAAAAATGCCGCAGGGCCTTGTTTATTGCGCTTTGAAAGCGTGCAGTCGATTGGTGGCTTTCGTCAGGCCGTCCTGAAGCCAAATCTCGGTGCAGCGGGCCGCTTCGTCTACCGCTTCGTCAATCAGCTTCTGCTCAGAAACCGGGGGTTTACCCAGTACGAAACCAACAACTTTGTTTTTATCGCCCGGATGGCCGATTCCCACGCGCAAACGGTGGAAATTAGGGTTATTACCCAGTTTGCTGATGATGTCTTTAAGGCCGTTGTGGCCGCCATGACCGCCGCCCAGTTTGAACTTCGCCACCCCTGGCGGCAGGTCCAGTTCGTCGTGGGCCACCAGGATCTCATCCGGATTGATGCGATAAAACGTTGCCATAGCTGCCACGGCTTTGCCGCTCAGGTTCATAAAGGTGGTTGGCACCAGCAACCGCACGTCAGCACCCGCAAGATTGATGCGTGAGGTATACCCGTAAAACTTGGGTTCTTCACGCAGGGGAGCGCGCAAACGCTCCGCCAGCAGATCAACATACCAGGCACCGGCGTTATGGCGGGTAGCAGCATACTCTGCGCCCGGATTGGCGAGGCCGACAATCAGTTTAATCGTCACGATTTACTTCCTAATGGGTTCCAGATCTGGCGCGTAGTTTACTGTCTGGCGCGCCGCTTGACAAAGTTCTGCCTGCTGTACACCGAAATGCGAATAATTTCTTCTTTGAACAATTAGAATTTCAAGCTGTTCAATGTCTTATTTGTAAATTTTTGTCCGGGAGTTATCAGTAAATGTGATCATTCACGCAACTCATATAAGAGGCGTTGTCTATACTTTACGCACAAGGAGAAGGGGCTTTTCCCCTGACAACCCAAAGTTCCGGAGGTGACATATGAAACGCAAAAACGCTTCAATGCTCGGTAACGTGCTAATGGGGTTGGGACTGTTCGTGATGGTCGCCGGTGTCGGTTATTCAATCTTAAACCAATTACCGCAGCTTGACCTCCCACAATACTTTGCGCATGGCGCGGTGCTGAGTATCTTCCTCGGTGCGGTACTGTGGCTCGCCGGGGCGCGCGTGAGCGGACATGAGGAAGTCTGCGATAAATACTGGTGGGTGCGTCATTACGATAAACGATGCCGCCGCGACCAGCGCAAGCATAGCTAGTGCCCCATAAAGAACACCGAAACGACTTCATCTGAAGTCGTTTTTTTTTGCATGACGCATTGACCCTCACGTAACGTAAGGCTTCAGAGTAACGACACTGGCAGAACAAAAGGAGCCGTTATGTTGATACAGGTGGGAGAACTGGCGAAACGTGCCGGGATCACCGTGCGGACTTTGCATCACTACGAGCAAACAGGGCTGTTGTTACCTTCTGCCAGAAGCGCGGCAGGCTACCGGCTTTATAACCTGGCGGATGTGCAGCGTCTGCATATGATCCAGACGCTGGCAAAAGCCGGGCTGGAGCTTGCCGAAATCAGGGATTTTCTGAAACAGCGTTCGCTGTCATTAGCCGAATTACTCGACGGGCAAATCACTCTGCTGGACAAGCAACTGCGTAGTATCCATACGCTGCGCAACCGGCTGGTGGAATTGCGTACCGGGCTGACCGACGATGCGACGCCGGATCTGGAATCCTGGCTACAGACTCTGGAGTTAATGAATATGTACGATCGCTGGTTTAGCAAAGAAGAGTTGCAGCAACTGCCGTTTGCGGTAGAGAAAGAGGCGCTGGCGGATATCTGGTCGGGGCTGGTGAGGGAGGTTAAACACTTGCTGGAACAGAACGTCAGCGTCACGGACGCGCGGGCGACCGATTTGGCTTCACGGTGGATGGAACGCCTGGAGCAGGATACCGCAGGCAAACCGGAATTTTTGACCCGCCTGAACGAGATGCACAGCGTGGAGCCGCAGATGCAGGAGCAAACCGGCATTACGCCGGAGATAACTGATTACATCACGCGGGCGTTTGCCGAATCAAAGCTCAGCATCTGGGAGAAATATCTCACTGCCGAAGAGATGGCCTTTACCCGGGCGCACTACTTTGACCGGATGATGGAGTGGCCGCCGCTGGTGGCGAAGCTGCATCAGGCGCAGCGAGATAATCTCAGTCCCGCTTCTGACGATGCGCAAAAGCTGGCAGAAAAGTGGCTGGTTTTATTCCAGTCCTATGCGGGAACAAACCCGCAGACCCAGCAAAAATTTCGCCTCGCCATGCAGCAGGAGCCGCATCTGATGAAAGGCACGTGGATGACGCCTGCCGTGCTTGAATGGCTCCAGCAGGCGATCGGGGTGATGATGCAAAGACGCGTCTCTGCATCAGATGACTCACAGATCCGCTAATGCAGCTTCACGGTTAGGGTAGAAGGACAATCGGCCAGGGATCGGCTGCACGCCTGCGCGCGCCATGGTGCGCAGGGGCTGGAATTCGAGGTTACTTATCCGCAGCTCGCAGCCTTCCGGCAGGCGGGCAACAAAGCGCTGGAAGGCATCCAGACCGCCGGCATCCAGCACCGGGACGGCATCCCACTTCAGCACCACAATCCGTTTGCCCGCGATGCGGGATTCCAGATCGCTGAACAAACCTTCCGCTGCGGCGAAGAACAGCGGACCAATCACGCGCAGCACCAGCACATCGTCAGGCACCTCAACGTTAACCGGGGAGAGACGCGTCATCTGCGCGATGCGGCGCATAAACAGCAGCGAGGCCAGCACTATGCCGACGCTGATAGCGATAACCATATCGAACAGCACGGTCAGCGACATGCAGATCAGCATCACGATAATGTCGTCTTTCGGCGCGCGGCGCAGCAGGTTAACCACCTTATGCGCCTCACTCATGTTCCAGGCCACCATCAGCAGCAACGCAGCCATGGCAGAGAGCGGAAGCCATGAAAGCAGCGGGGCAAGGATCAGCAGCGCCATGATCACCAGCAGGGAGTGAATGACCGCCGAAACCGGTGATGTCGCGCCCGCACGTACGTTCGCGGCGGAACGGGCAATCGCAGCCGTAGCCGTAATACCGCCGAAGAACGGTGCAACGATGTTCCCTAAGCCCTGGCCGACCAGCTCGCTATTGGCTTTATGCTTAGTGCCGGTCATGCCGTCGAGCACAACGGCGCACAGTAGAGATTCAATCGCGCCCAGCATTGCCATGGAGAATGCAGCGGGCAGCAGAGCGCGAAGGGAATCCCAGCTCAGGGTGAAGCTGGAGCCCGGCATGTCCCACGGCAGAACCAGCTGCGGCAGCAGCTGCGGAATGCCGCTGCCCTGTGAGCCGTCCGCCAGAACATAGTGGAACTGGGAGCCAATGGTGGCGACCTGTCCACCGAGCAGGTTGACGACGCCCATCACCGCGCAGCCCAGCAGCAGAGCGGGCAGATGCCCCGGGAGACGAATGCCTAAGCGAGGCCAGACGATAAGTGTGCCGAGGGTAACGATGCCAATGGCCGCATCGCCCAGGTTGGCCGTCGGCAACGCCATAAACAGCGCGCCCACTTTCTGTAAATAGTGCTCCGGAACATGGGCCATTTGCAGGCCGAGGAAATCCTTGATCTGCATGGTCCCGATGGTAATCCCTATCCCCGAGGTGAACCCCAGCGTTACGGAAAGGGGAATATATTCAATCAGGCGACCAAAGCGGGCCAGACCAAACAGAATTAAAAAGATGCCGGACATCAGGGTGGCAACCAGCAGGCCTGCCAGACCAAACTGTTGGGAAACCGGGTAGAGGATCACCACAAAGGCGGCCGTCGGGCCGGAGACGCTGAAGCGGGACCCGCCCGTCAGCGCAATCACAATCCCCGCAACGGCCGAGGTGTACAGCCCGTACTGCGGCGCGACGCCGCTACCAATCGCCAGCGCCATCGCCAGCGGGATGGCAATAATCCCGACGGTGATCCCGGCTATCAGGTCACGAACAAAGCGTGACGACGTGTATTTCTCTTTCCAGCAGGCGTCGATGAGGGCGCGAAAGGGCAGAACATGTGAGGAGGTTACTTTTTTCACAATTATCTATCATCCGTGTGCGCATCATCTGTCATATGAATGGCAGGTGAAGGAGGCATAAGTCATACAAATAAATACTATAAACAAAAAAACCCGCCGTAGCGGGTTTTTTGGCCGTGTTCGATCAGTGTTCGAACATTGCAGAGATGGATTCTTCGTTGCTGATACGACGAATCGCTTCGGCCAGCATCCCGGACAGAGTCAACGTACGCACGTTTGGCAGCGCTTTGATCTCGTCGCTCAGTGGAATGGTATCGCACACCACAACTTCGTCAATGACGGAGTTACGGAGGTTGTTTACTGCATTGCCGGAGAAGATCGGGTGAGTGGCGTAAGCGAATACGCGTTTCGCACCACGCTCTTTCAGCGCTTCAGCGGCTTTACACAGCGTACCGCCGGTATCGATCATGTCGTCCACCAACACGCAGTCACGGCCAGCCACGTCACCGATGATGTGCATCACCTGAGAAACGTTAGCGCGCGGACGGCGTTTGTCGATGATCGCCATGTCGGTATCGTTCAGCAGCTTCGCGATAGCACGCGCACGTACCACGCCGCCGATGTCCGGAGAAACCACAATCGGGTTGTCCAGATTCAGTTGCAGCATGTCTTCCAGCAGGATTGGGCTGCCGAATACGTTATCAACCGGCACGTCGAAGAAGCCCTGGATCTGCTCTGCGTGCAGGTCAACCGTCAGTACGCGGTCAACGCCGACGCTGGACAGGAAGTCAGCGACAACTTTAGCGGTGATTGGCACACGCGCGGAACGGACGCGACGGTCCTGACGTGCATAGCCAAAGTAAGGAATAACAGCAGTGATACGGCCAGCAGAAGCACGACGCAGCGCGTCGACCATAACAACCAATTCCATCAGGTTGTCATTCGTTGGAGCACAGGTGGACTGGATGATGAAAATATCACCACCGCGTACATTTTCATTAATTTGTACGCTGACTTCGCCGTCGCTAAAGCGACCTACAGCGGCGTCGCCGAGGGAAGTGTACAGGCGGTTGGCAATACGTTGTGCTAGTTCCGGGGTGGCGTTACCAGCAAAAAGCTTCATATCAGGCACGAGAAGAACCTCAGGCATGCGTCCAGTGGTGGATAGCGTTCGCCGCAAACTGCGGGGCCTAAGCAAACGCTATCCAGGCGGTGTATTAAAGAGCGCGATGCAACGTCTGGAACAGGGTGACGTTGTCACCGAAACTCAGTCTGCGCCAGAATGGCCTGCTGTAGGGGGGAGATGTTCATCCCGCGCGCTACAAAACCATGCAGCCAAACCGGCGCTTGCTCAAGCACCTGACGGGCGGCGGTTTCGGTGTCAAATTCAGCAAAGACACAGGCCCCTGTACCGGTCAGGCGCGACGGCGCGTATTCTAACAGCCAGGAAAGCACCGCATCAACCTCGCGAAAACGTTTTCTTGCGATATCCTCGCAATCGTTGCTGAATTCACAATTTAATAACGTTTTTATTGACCGTACCGGGGTATTTCTTTTCAGGTCAGGATCTTTAAAGATGACCGGGGTAGGAATGCTCACGCCAGGGTGAACGATCAGATACCATTTTTCCGGCGGATCGACCGGCGTGAGGATTTCACCGACACCTTCAGCGAACGCCGCGTGGCCGCGCACAAACACCGGTACATCGGCGCCCAGCGTCAATCCTAACGCTGCCAGTTCGTCCGTCGTCAGACCGCAGTCCCAGAGGTGGTTAAGCGCCACCAGTACGGTCGCGGCGTTCGATGAACCGCCACCAAGACCGCCGCCCATTGGCAGGCGTTTGTCGATACGGATATCCGCACCGCTTCCCGCTGGCAGACGACCCGACGACGACGCCGTTTTCATCAGAAGGCGAGCAGCGCGCACGATCAGGTTATCCTCATGCGCCACGCCGTCGACCGGCGTCAGCAGGTGAATCTGCCCGTCCTGACGCGGTTCGATGGAGATCGTGTCGCCGTAATCGACAAACTGAAACAGCGTTTGCAGGGTGTGATAGCCGTCAGCGCGCTGTCCGGTAATGTAGAGAAACAGGTTCAGTTTTGCGGGAGAGGGCCAGTGGGTCATCATTTAACGATCCAGTTGTCCATTTTCAGCTTGATACGCTGGCTACCCTGCGTCAGCTCCATATTGGACGGCAGCGACGGTTGAGTCTTGCTGTCATACGCGCTGTACACCACTTTCCAGGTTTTACCGCCCTGAGTGTAATTTACCTGGCTCAGACGGTATTGATCGTCGAGCGTGTAGTCGGTTGCGTCACCCGGCAGGCCAAGGATCCACTGGCGCAGACTATTGAGCGGAATCGGCATCCCGGTCAGCTTGCCAATCATCTCTTCGGCGTCGGTTGCCGTGTAGTGCTGGCCTTTGTTATCGGTAATCTGCGCTTCGCCAGGCTTCGCGTTCAGCTCCAGTTCGGTGCTGCCCAGCGGGTTCAGCAGCAGCAGGCGATAGTTGTCCTGACCCGTTTGCTGCCAGAAGAAGCGAGCGTAAACTTTTTGCTCGTCAGAGAGATAAGCAAATGCACCGCGGGTCTGATACTGGCTTAATTTCAGCACGTCCTGCTGGTGCTGGCGCCACTGCGGTGAGTCAGGGCTTTTGCCCGGGCCTTTCGGCTGATGAACGGAACAGGCGGTCAGAACCAGGGCCGCCAGAGGCAGCAGGCGAATCATTCGGGTCATAATGATGACAAATCCTTGAGATACGTTGCAGTTATAACTGTTAATGCTAGCGTTGAAGGGTGCCACCGTCTACGTTCAAATTATCTCAAAGCGTGGCGTAAGCTATTACTCCGAAAGGGGGCAGTCTCTTTTATTGATCTCGCGCATCCTGTATGATGCGTCCTGCTAACCTTATTAACGCTGGTACTACTCCCGCTCAACATGACCCTATTAGCACTCGGTATTAACCACAAAACGGCCCCGGTTTCACTGCGAGAACGCGTTACGTTTTCGCCGGATACGCTCGACCTGGCGCTGGACAGCCTGCTTGCACAGCCGATGGTGCAGGGTGGCGTGGTGCTGTCGACGTGCAACCGTACCGAGCTCTATTTAAGCGTGGAGGAGCAGGACAACCTTCACGAGGCGCTGATCCGCTGGCTATGTGACTACCACAACCTCAACGAAGAAGAGCTGCGCAACAGCCTGTACTGGCATCAGGATAACGATGCGGTCAGCCATCTGATGCGCGTGGCCAGCGGTCTGGATTCGCTGGTGCTGGGCGAGCCGCAGATCCTCGGCCAGGTGAAAAAAGCCTTCGCGGATTCCCAGAAAGGGCATCTGAAAGCCAGCGAACTTGAACGAATGTTCCAGAAGTCATTCTCCGTGGCGAAGCGTGTGCGAACCGAAACCGACATTGGCGCCAGTGCGGTTTCGGTTGCTTTCGCGGCCTGTACCCTTGCCCGTCAAATCTTCGAATCGCTGTCGACCGTCACCGTACTGCTGGTGGGGGCGGGCGAAACCATCGAGCTGGTGGCGCGCCATCTTCGCGAACACAAGGTGAAGAAAATGATCATCGCCAACCGCACCCGCGAACGTGCACAGGTGCTGGCAGATGAAGTGGGCGCTGAGGTGATTGCGTTGAGCGACATCGATGAACGTCTGAAAGAGGCGGACATTATTATCAGCTCTACCGCCAGCCCGCTGCCGATTATCGGGAAAGGGATGGTCGAGCGTGCGCTGAAATCCCGCCGCAATCAGCCGATGCTGCTGGTGGATATCGCCGTTCCGCGTGATGTCGAACCGGAAGTGGGCAAACTGGCGAACGCCTACCTGTACAGCGTGGATGACCTGCAAAGCATCATTTCGCACAACCTTGCCCAGCGTAAGGCGGCGGCTGTGCAGGCGGAAACTATCGTTGAGCAGGAAACCAGCGAATTTATGGCCTGGCTGCGCGCGCAAAGCGTCAGCGAGACCATCCGCGAATACCGCGGTCAGGCGGAGCAGGTGCGTGATGACCTGACGGCCAAAGCGTTAGCGGCCCTTGAACAGGGCGGCGACGCGCAGGCGATTATGCAGGATCTGGCCTGGAAACTGACCAACCGCCTGATCCATGCCCCAACCAAATCTCTTCAGCAGGCTGCCCGTGACGGGGACGATGAACGCCTGACAATTCTGCGCAACAGCCTCGGGCTGGAATAGCGCCCTATACCCATTTTCTAAGACAAGGTGCATTTACGCCTATGAAGCCTTCTATCGTCGCTAAACTGGAAGCTCTGCACGAGCGCCATGAAGAAGTCCAGGCGCTGCTCGGCGATGCCGGGACCATTGCCGACCAGGAACGTTTTCGCGCGCTGTCGCGTGAATACGCGCAGTTAAGTGATGTTTCAAAATGCTTTACCGACTGGCGACAGGTCCAGGAAGATATCGAAACCGCGCAGATGATGCTCGACGATCCTGAGATGCGCGAGATGGCGCAGGAAGAGTTACAGGATGCGAAAGCGCGTTCAGAAGAGATGGAGCAGCAGCTTCAGGTGCTTCTGCTGCCGAAAGATCCGGACGATGAGCGTAACGCCTTTGTGGAAGTCCGCGCCGGTACCGGCGGCGACGAAGCGGCGCTGTTTGCCGGGGATCTGTTCCGTATGTACAGCCGTTATGCCGAATCCCGTCGCTGGCGCGTGGAGATCATGAGCGCCAACGAAGGCGAGCATGGCGGCTACAAAGAGGTTATCGCCAAGATCAGCGGTGACGGCGTGTACGGTCGACTGAAATTTGAATCCGGCGGTCACCGCGTGCAGCGCGTGCCTGCGACAGAATCGCAGGGGCGCATTCATACCTCGGCCTGTACGGTGGCGGTGATGCCGGAGCTGCCGGAAGCGGAACTGCCGGATATCAACCCGGCGGATCTGCGCATCGACACCTTCCGCTCTTCAGGGGCAGGTGGTCAGCACGTTAACACCACCGACTCCGCTATCCGTATTACTCACCTGCCCACCGGGATTGTGGTTGAGTGTCAGGATGAACGTTCCCAGCACAAGAACAAAGCTAAAGCGTTATCCGTGCTGGGCGCCCGTATCCACGCGGCGGAAATGGCGAAACGCCAGCAGGCGGAAGCCTCTACCCGCCGTAACCTGCTGGGCAGCGGCGATCGTAGCGACCGTAACCGTACCTATAACTTCCCGCAGGGTCGCGTAACCGACCATCGCATCAACCTGACGCTCTACCGTCTGGATGAGGCGATGGAAGGCAAGCTCGATATGCTGATTGAGCCTATCGTGCAGGAATACCAGGCCGACCAGCTGGCGGCACTGTCCGAGCAGGATTAATGGATTTTCAGCGCTGGTTACGCCATGCCGCCAGTGAGCTTTCCACAAGTGAAAGCCCGAAGCGTGACGCCGAAATTCTGCTTGAGCATGTGACGGGTAAAGCCCGCACGTATCTGCTGGCTTTCGGCGAAACCGCGCTGACCGCTGAACAGCAATCGCAGCTGGAGACGCTGCTTGCCCGCCGTAAAACCGGCGAGCCGGTGGCGCATCTGGTTGGCGAGCGCGAGTTCTGGTCCCTTCCACTGTACGTCTCAGCGGCCACGCTGATCCCGCGCCCGGACACCGAGTGTCTGGTGGAGCAGGCGCTGGCGCGGTTACCAGCGCAGCCGTGTCAGATCCTCGATCTCGGCACCGGCACCGGGGCGATTGCGCTGGCGCTTGCCAGCGAGCGGCCAGACTGCACCGTGACGGCGGTAGACGTGATGCCTGATGCGGTCGCCCTCGCGCGGCGCAACGTTGAACGGCTGGGGCTGAACAATGTTTCCGTTCTGCAAAGCAGCTGGTTTGCCGCGCTTGAAAGCCGCATGTTTGAAATGGTTGTCAGCAATCCGCCCTACATCGACGAAGACGATCCGCATCTCGCGCAGGGGGACGTGCGTTTTGAACCCTTGACCGCGCTGGTCGCTGCGAATCAGGGACTTGCGGATCTCGATCACATTGTGACAACGTCACGGCAACATTTGCTTCCCGGTGGCTGGCTGCTGGTGGAACATGGCTGGACGCAGGGAGAGGCGGTGCGAGCGCTGTTTACGCATGCCGGATACGCTGCCGTGGAAACCTGCCGGGATTACGGCGGCAATGAACGTCTGACGCTGGGGCAGCGGTCATGAGCCTGTTTACGCTGCTGATCTCCGTTCACCTGGTTTCCGTTGCCCTGACCATTGGCTTTTTTATTGCCCGCTACTGGTGGCGCTACAACAACAATCCGCTGATTAACGCCCGCTGGGTACGCATCGCCCCACACTGTATCGACACGGTGCTGTTCCTTTCCGGAGCCGGGTTAATGTGGAAGACCGGCTATCTGCCATTTACTGATAAAGGCGCATGGCTGACTGAAAAGCTGTTTGGCGTTATCATCTACATCGTTTTGGGTTTTATCGCGCTTGGGCGTCATCGTCCGCGCAGCCAGCAGACAGGGTTTATCGCCTTTTTGCTGGGTCTGGTGGTGCTGTACATCATCATTAAACTCGCCACCACAAGAATACCGTTACTGGGGTAAGTCATGAGGTCCTTAGCCGATTTCGAATTTAACAAAGTGCCGCTCTGCGATGGTATGATCCTGATTTCAGAGATGATCCGCGACGATTTTACGTCACAGTACGTTTACGCTGAACTGGAGAATCTGGTCAGCCTGGCGCGCGAAGAGATCAATCAGGCACGTCCGCAGGACTGGCAATTAGAGAAGCTGATTGAGCTTTTCTACGGCGAATGGGGTTTCTGCGACACGCGAGGCGTGTACCGCCTGTCTGACGCACTGTGGCTGGACCAGGTGTTGAAAAATCGTCAGGGCAGCGCCGTCGCGTTGGGCGCCATTTTACTGTGGGTTGCGCACGAGCTGGAGATTCCACTGGTGCCGGTCATTTTCCCGACGCAGATGATTTTGCGGGCGGAGTGGCTGGACGGTGAGATGTGGTTAATCAATCCGTTTAACGGCGACACGCTGGATGAGCATACGCTGGATGTCTGGCTGAAAGGCAACATCAGCCCGATAGCTGAGCTGTTCAATGAAGATCTCGATGAAGCCGATAACGCCGAAGTGATCCGCAAGCTCCTGGATACGCTGAAGTCTGCGCTGATGGAAGAGCGTCAGATGGAGCTGGCCCTGCGCGCAAGCGAAGTGCTGTTGCAGTTCAATCCGGAAGATCCGTACGAAATCCGCGACCGCGGCCTGATTTATGCGCAGCTCGACTGCGAGCACGTGGCGCTGAATGATTTAAATTATTTCGTCGAGCAATGTCCGGAAGACCCGATCAGCGAGATGATCCGCGCGCAGATCAACGCGATCGCGCATAAACACATTACACTGCATTAATCTTAATTCCGATTCACACCTGAATAAGGCGATCCTATGAAACAAAAAGTGGTTAGCATTGGTGATATCAACGTGGCAAACGACCTGCCGTTCGTGCTGTTTGGCGGTATGAACGTGCTGGAATCCCGCGATCTCGCTATGCGCATCTGCGAACACTACGTGACCGTGACCCAAAAGCTGGGCATCCCGTACGTGTTTAAAGCCTCTTTTGACAAAGCCAACCGCTCCTCCATTCACTCCTACCGTGGCCCGGGCCTGGAAGAGGGGATGAAGATTTTCCAGGAGCTGAAACAGACGTTTGGCGTGAAAGTGATCACCGACGTGCACGAGGCGTCTCAGGCACAACCCGTGGCTGATGTGGTAGACGTGATTCAGCTTCCGGCGTTCCTCGCTCGCCAGACTGACCTGGTAGAAGCGATGGCGAAAACCGGTGCCGTGATTAACGTAAAAAAACCGCAGTTCGTGAGCCCTGGCCAGATGGGTAACATCGTCGACAAGTTTATCGAAGGCGGTAACGACCAGGTGATCCTCTGCGACCGTGGTTCAAACTTCGGTTATGACAACCTGGTTGTGGATATGCTGGGCTTCAGCGTGATGAAGAACGTCTCTAACCAGTCCCCGGTGATTTTCGACGTGACCCACTCCCTGCAATGCCGCGACCCGTTTGGCGCCGCGTCTGGCGGGCGTCGTGCGCAGGTGACCGAACTGGCGCGCGCCGGTATGGCAACTGGCCTGGCGGGTCTGTTCATTGAAGCGCACCCGGATCCGGCTAACGCGAAATGCGACGGTCCATCCGCGCTGCCGCTGGATAAGCTGGAGCCGTTCCTGAAACAGATCAAAGCGATTGACGATCTGGTGAAGAGCTTCGACGAGCTGGATACCAGCAACTAATAAAAAAACCCGCTTCGGCGGGTTTTTCTTTGCCCGGCGGCGCTACGCTTGCGCGGGCCTACGGGTTTTGTAGGCCGGGTAAGCGCAGCGCCACCCCGCAAAAAAATTACGCAAATATTGTCATCAGATACGCAATAAACAGCGCCATATGCGCCGCGCCGTTCAGCACATTGGTGCGGCCGGTGGAGAAGGAAATCTGGCACAGCAGCAAGGATGCCACCATCACAATCATCTCTGGCGCACCCAGCGCAAACTGCAATTCATTTCCCGTCATAAAGGCAATCAACGTCACCACCGGAACGGTAAGGGAGATGGTCGCCAGAACAGAGCCAAAGAACAGATTCATCGCCCGCTGCACCTGATTATTGAGCACCGCTTTCAGCGCTCCCAGGCCTTCTGGCGACAGGATCAACAGGGCCACCAGGAAACCGGTAAAGGCGACCGGCGCGTTCAGTTCAGTTAACAGCGCCTCCAGCGGGTTCGCATTCATCTTGGTGACCGCAATAACGGCAATCAGATGCACGATCAGCCAAACCGTGTGCCACGCGCTGCTGTGAGCCGACGGCTTACCGTGATGCGGGTCATCGTCGTCACCGTCGTCTTCATGCTCGTAAACAAACAGGCTCTGGTGCGTTTTGGTCTGGATCAGCAGGAACACGCCGTACATCGCCGCGGAAATCAGCGCCACCAGCAGCGCCTGGCCGGTGGTGAAATTTGCACCCGGCAGCGCCATCGGGAATACCAGCACAATAATCGCCAGCGGGAACAGGGCAATCAGGTACTGTTTAATGCCAAAAAGGTTCATGTACTGGGTGGCAAATTTGCGACCACCTAATAAAAGTGAAAAACCGACCAGGCCGCCGGTAACAATCATAATGATGGAATAGAGCGTATCGCGCATTAGCGTTGGCGCGGCGTCGCCGGTGGCCATTAATGCGGAAATGAGACTGACTTCAAGAATCACAACCGAAAGGCTTAAAATTAATGACCCATACGGCTCTCCAAGACGGTGGGCTAAAACATCCGCATGGCGTACCACGCTAAATGCACTGGTTAAAATACCCACCAGAGCCAGAATATTGATCCCCACAACCACTGGCAATGACTGACTGCTTCCCCAGAAGAGCAGCACAGCCAGTGCCAGAACCGGGAAAATGAGAGAGGTCTCCTTGTGGCGGGTTTTCACCGCCTCGTGTGTTGCTGTCATGTGTTTCTCCAACAATGCAGGTGCTTGTAATTATAGATAGATTTTAAAGGTATTAAACTAACAGAAATCTGTTAAATACCCTGTATTTTTTACTTAGTTTTACCCTTTATTATAATTTTTATGCCTGAGGCTTATAATGGCCTATCTCTGTTAAATATTAATTTAATAACAATGACTTGCATTTTTATATTGTTCATTTCTTTCTGTTGGCTGGCACCCTCGCGTATCGTCGTCCACACTTATCTTTTAGCCAAAAGAGAGGTTAACGATGCCATACAAATCGAAAAGCGAATTACCAGATAACGTGCAAAACGTATTGCCTGCCCACGCCCAGGATATCTACAAAGAAGCCTTTAACAGCGCCTGGGATCAGTACAAAGATAAAAAAGATCGCCGGGACGATGCCAGCCGCGAAGAGACGGCCCATAAGGTGGCCTGGGCCGCCGTAAAAAATGACTATGAGAAAGGGGACGATGATAAATGGCACAAAAAGAAATAGCCGCGAATAATACGCTGCCTCCCTTTTGACATTTCAGGCGGTTGACCTGCCGCTGTATTGCATCTGGCCCGCGAATTGCTTATCGTTGCTCAACTGCTGTTAAAATGAACAGCACAGAATGCCAGGAAGGCGAATTACAGATGTCGCAAGGAAGCATGCAGTGGCGGAGGTGGAATGTGTTAACGCGTGATTTCTTGATGAAGGCAGATTGTAAGACGGCATTTGGTGCTATTGAGGAATCGCTTCTGTGGTCGGCTGAACAACGTGCGGCGTCGCTTGCGGCAACGCTTGCCTGCCGCCCGGATGATGGCCCGGTCTGGATTTTTGGTTACGGCTCGCTGATGTGGAACCCGGCGCTCGAATTTGTTGAATCGGCAACCGGAACGCTGCCTGGCTGGCACCGCGCCTTCTGTTTGCGCCTGACCGCCGGACGCGGCAGCGCGTGTCAGCCAGGACGCATGCTTGCACTAAAAGAGGGCGGGCGCACCACGGGCGTGGCATACCGGCTGCCGGATACCACGCTGGAAGATGAGCTGACGCTGCTGTGGAAGCGCGAGATGATCACCGGCTGCTATATGCCCAGCTGGTGCAAGCTGGAACTGGATGACGGCCGCACCGTCAACGCGCTGGTGTTCATTATGGATCCGCGCCACCCGCTGTATGAAGCCGACACCCGAACCCAGGTGATTGCCCCGCTGATTGCCGCCGCCAGTGGACCGCTGGGTACTAACGCCCAGTACCTTTTCTCGCTCGATCAGGAGCTGACGCGTCTCGGTATGCAGGACGACTGTCTGAGTGAGCTGGTGGTGAAGGTGAAAGCGCTGCTGGAAGGGAACCCGCTCAGCAATACGCTGCGGCCAGGTTTTGCCTGATAATACGCCCGGCTGGCCGGGCGTTTATGGTTATGCCGCCACGTAACTTACGGAATGTTCGAGCGACTGGCTGTGGCTGTCGATCAGCACATCCCAGGTGCCGGTGTAAGGCACCGTCAGCCAGGCCTTATCGTCCTGGACGGTAAGGATATCTGCCTGCGATTGTTTCTGTCCTTTCGAACTTATCAGATGGATGCGGCAACGCTCTGAGCAACGCACCACTACCGTATCCCCGCCAAACAGTTTCAGACTTGTTTTCACTCGTGCCATTTTATACCCCGTCGTTTTTGCCCATCCCGAGCGTGATGTTGTTCACAATTCACTCATTGCATAACACCAAAGGGGCAGGGGTGGGATGCTGATTTCGATCAAAAAATGGCGCAACGATTAAACAAAAATGACAAAATCCCTGAAACCTTTCAGCGGACGCACTTTTTCCCTGTTTAACGCGCGCCCGGGAAAAATTATATGCGGAAATGGCCAGCGGTCTCAGCAAGGTCGCCCGCCTGGCTTTGCAGCGCGCTGGCCGCCGCAGCAGACTGTACAACAAGCTCGGCGTTCTGCTGCACCATGCGATCCAGGTGAGTCACCGCGTGGTTAATCTCATGGATCCCTTTCATCTGCTCGCGGGTGGCAATAGATATTTCACGCATAATGCCAGACACGCTCCCGACGCTGGCGCGGATCTCATCCATGCTGTCGCCCGCAAGGTGCACAAACCGGGAGCCGGTTGCTACGCTTTCGGTGGTGGAATCAATAAGGGATTTGATCTCTTTCGCCGCCTGAGCGCTGCGGCTGGCCAGGTTACGTACTTCCCCCGCAACGACCGCGAACCCACGGCCTTGTTCCCCGGCACGCGCCGCTTCCACCGAGGCGTTAAGCGCCAGGATATTGGTCTGGAAGGCGATGCCGTCAATGACGCTGGTGATATCGCCGATTTTCGCGGAAGCCAGTTCGATGGACTGCATGGTGCTGATGGCCTGAGCGACGACGTCGCCGCCGCGGGATGCGGCGGCAGAGGCCTTGCTCGCCTGTTCGTTCGCTTCTGCTGCCGACTCGTTTGACTGCGTAACGGAGGCCGTGATCTCTTCCACGGCGCTGGCGGTTTCGCGAAGGCTTGATGCCGCCTGCTCGGTACGCCCGGAAAGATCCTGATTACCCGCCGCAATCTCATGCGCGGCGTTTTTCACTGAGGCGCTCGCATCACGCAGCTGGACCATCACCACAGAAAGCTTATCGCTGAAGGCGTTAAACGCCTGCGCGATTTGCGCCACTTCATCGCCCCCCTTATCCGGCAGACGCTGCGACAGATCGTTAGTACCGTTGGCAATGTTGTTCATCGCGTCACGGATACCGAACAGCCGCTTAAGCAGGCGGGCAATCAGGAGGTGCATGAGGGCTCCGCTCAGCAGGGCGAGGATTGCCAGCGACAGTGCAGATGCTTTAAGCAATGAGCGCATCCCGGCGGTGGCATCGCCGTTATCAAGCGCCACAACCAGCAGCCAGTGCGTCCCCGGCACGGCGGTGGCCAGGAACGTTTTTTCGCGTCCGTTTGACGTTCCGTCAACCAGGTTGCCGCTTTTCAGAGTGGCAAAATCGGTCCCTTTGATCGTTTCAGTAAACGGCTTAAGCGTCAGCGCAGGATCGCTGCCGGCAATTACGGTGCCGTTGCTGTCCAAAAGCAGTCCACTGCTGGCCGGAGTCGGGTGAATACCGCGCACGTTAGCCACCACGCTGTCCATTGCCACATCGCCCGCCACCACCGCTTTCAGGGCGCCTTGCTCTTTAACGGGTACCGCGAACGTCACCACCAGTTTCCCGGTGCCCGCATCCACATAGGGTGCAGTCACTACCGGGCCATCAGCGCTGACGACCTGCTGATACCACGGGCGAAGGGTGGGATCGTAATCAGCGGGCACCCCGGTTGGGTCAGAAAATTTAGCCGTTTTGCTGGCATAACCCACGTAGACGTTGGTAAATCCACCCGCCAGTGCAAGCTGTTTAAACACCGGAACCGGATCGTCGCTGAGCGCGACCGACTGCGCCGAAGTGATGACGGTTATTTTGCTGTTCACCCAGTCGGCAATCGCCATGTTGTGGCTGGCGCTGGTGCTGGTCAGAATATCGCGCTGCGACTGCTGATTATCCTGGCGCGTGACCTGAAAGTTAATAATGGTATTAAGAAGAAGGGCGACGACCAGACAGCCTGTCGTCGCGGCAATGATGCGGGCGCGAATGGATCTGAACATAAGTGTAATACCTGCTGTGTTGTTTCCATGCCTATCGGCAACGGTGCAGGTAAACTTGATGCTGAAACCGCGTCCATAAGAAAATAATATTTTTAGCGGGTTATTATTAAAAAGTTAATACTTTATCGGCGGAAAGCGTCCATTCAGCCAGCTCCACCAGCGTACCAATTTCCACGCCATCAATCAGCGGCAGCCCGGTAATGCCGCGCCCGTCGGTACAGGTTTTGCACAGTTTGACCGGAACGTTTTGCGCGGTCAGGATCTCCAGCATTTGTTGAATGTTGTAGCCCTCTGCGGGTTTTTGCCCCTTCAGCCCGGCCGTGACGGCGTCGGACATCAAAAAGAGGCGCAGCTCCAGCTCACTCTCCTTATCGCGCAGCGCGATTGCCAGGCGCAGGCTGTTAAAAAGGGATTCACTGCCGTAGGCCGCACCGTTGGCGACGATCACAATCTTCTGCATGTTGACTCCTGTTCTTTGAAAAGGCACGAATATTGCTTCTCGTACCGAAGAATACGTATCGGGGAGAGAAACGATGACGATAGTGGCTGGCAGTTCCCCTGGCGCAACCGAATGGTTCCAGCGTGCGAGAATGTTGCGCGAGGAACAGCTCGGCAGACTGGCGCAGCTGGGCGCACTGGTGAACGGCATCAGTCGACTGGTGCATATGCTACAGTGCGAGCGCGGTGCGTCAAATGTCTGGCTCTGCTCGCAGGGCAAATTGTACGCGCCTGAATGCAAGGCCAGCAGGGCCCTGGTGGATGAAAACCTCGCCGCATTGCACCTTCAGTTTAACGAACCGCTGCCGGGCAGCGCCCTGTGCGAACGTATTGCCAGCGCACTGCACGGCCTTGAGACGCTAACGGCGCTGCGTGATGGCGTTACAGGTCAATGCGTCACCGCGCCGCAGGCGATGGAACATTACAGCCGCATACTGCGTCATTTGCTCAGTATCGTACCCCAACTCAGCGACAGCATTGACGATCCGCACATCGCGGGCCGATTTGTGGCCCTTTACAGCCTGATGCAGGGCAAAGAACTTGTGGGACAAGAGCGGGCGCTGGGGGCTATTGGTTTCACCCAGGGATTCTTTGACGATGAAACCCGCCAGCGGCTGGTGGATCGCATTGATGGCCAGCAGGCCTGCTTTGAGGTTTTTATCTCCCATTGCACTCCAGACGTGCAGGAGTCATTTACCCTCAACTGCCTGCCGGGTCTGGAGACTGAAAAACTCAGGCGTGAAGCGTGCACCCGCCAGCCTCCGGCAGATAACGGTGATACCGCCCTCAAATGGTTTGCCCTGCAAACCGCGCGCCTTGAGCACCTGCGCACGCTGGAGGAGGTGGCAATTGCCGATCTGATGACGGCAGTTGAGGAGCGCCGCTATAGCGAAAACCTGCACGCAGACGATGAACACGACGATATCCTGGCGCGATTTCCGGATAAACCGCTGCTGCCGCTGGTGCGCCAGCAGGCGCGTGAAATTGAGCAACTCTCCCGTCAGCTTGCTTCCCTGCGCGACGCGCTGGAGGAGCGTAAGACCATCGACAAAGCCAAAAGCGTGCTGATGACGCACCAGAACATGAGCGAGGAGCAGGCGTGGACCGCCCTGCGCAAAATGGCGATGGATAAAAACCAACGCATGGTGGATATCGCCCGTGCGCTGCTTACGGTGAAAAATTTGTGGAAGATACCCCCTGGGGAGTAGTTGCACAGTCAGTGGGCAATTCATGCCTGATTGAGGTGCGTAAAACAGCGCTCTCCTTGCAGAAACCCCGTAACGCCGGGGATGAAAAGCTGGCATTACCTTTGCATTAACAGATTAACCATTTTCGACGATGCGCCAACGGCGGTGCATGCGTCTTCAGGATAAAGGCGTCCAGCGGTGCTTCAGCACCGTCGGGCGCTTTTTTTTGCCTTTTTTCAGGAGCAATTATGGCGGATTTGTCGAGACGGCGATTATTGCAGGCCAGCATGCTGGCGAGTGGTGCGATGCTGTTGCCGGGTGTCATGCAGGCCGCATGGGCGGCGGGGTCAGATAAGCCTGAGCAGGATACCGTGCGTATCGGGTTTATCCCCCTGACCGACTGCGCGCCCGTGGTTATCGCGGCCCTGAAAGGGTTCGATAAAAAACACGGCATTACCATTGTACCGACCAAAGAGGCGAGCTGGGCGGCGGTGCGCGACAAGCTGGTGGCGGGTGAACTGGACGCCGCACACATTCTTTACGGCCTGCTTTACGGTCTGGAACTGGGTATTGCGGGCAAGCCGCAGCAGATGGCGAACCTGATGACCCTCAACCAGAACGGTCAGGCCATTACGCTCTCCAGCGATCTGACGGAGAAGGGCGTTCGTGACCTCGACGGGCTGAAAAAGCTGATTGCGCAGCAGGCACCGGGAATCTACACCTTCGCGCATACCTTCCCGACGGGAACGCACGCCATGTGGCTCTACTACTGGCTGGCCAGCGCGGGGATTAACCCGTTTGACGACGTGCGCACCGTGGTGGTGCCGCCGCCGCAGATGGTGATGAACATGCGCATTGGCAACATGGTCGGGTTTTGCGTTGGCGAGCCGTGGAACGCGCGGGCGATTAACGACCGCATCGGGTTTACCGCCGCTACGTCGCAGTCCATCTGGGCCGATCACCCGGAAAAGATCCTCGGCACCCGACGCGACTGGGTGGCGAAAAATCCGCACACCGCACGGGCGCTGGTGAGCGCCGTGATGGAAGCCGCGCGCTGGATCGAGGCGTCAGCGGAAAACAAACGCGAAACCGCGCAGATCCTCTCGCGCCGCGCCTGGCTCAACTGCAAGGAACAGTATCTCACCGGACGCATGCTCGGCGAGTACGACAACGGGGTCGGTCAGCGCTGGCAGGATGCGCACCCGATCCGTTTCTTCAACGAGGGTGCCGTGAGCTACCCGTATCTCTCCGACGGCATGTGGTTCTTAACCCAGTTCCGCCGCTGGGGCTTGCTCAACGCCGCGCCGGATTACGCGGGCATTGCACAGCGCATTAACCAGACCGCGGTCTGGCAGGATGCCGCGACCGCCGTGGGCGGCATGTCCACACCGTCATCACCGTATCGCAGCAGCACCCTGATGGACGGCACCGTCTGGAACGGCACCGATCCGGAAGGGTACGCCAACCGCTTCGCCATTCACCGTAAAGGGGCCTGAGTATGCAGCATCTGCAAAATACAAAACCACAAGAGACGTCAGAGAGCGGGGAAGTGATAGTCCTGCCTCCGTTACAGGTTCGCCGTCGTGCGCCCGCGTTTACGCGTCGGATGAATGATTTTTTACAGCGCGTCATCCCGGCGCTGCTCGGTCTCGGCCTGCTGGTGGTGCTCTGGCAGCTGGCGGCGATAAACAGTAAAGGCTTTCCGACGCCGCTCAGCACGCTCGATTCGGCCATGACCCTGTTTGCCGATCCGTTTTATCGCGACGGGCCAAACGATATGGGCATTGGCTGGAACGTGCTGGCGTCGTTGCAGCGCGTCGCCATCGGCTTCGGTCTGGCGGCGCTGGCGGGCATTCCGCTGGGCTTTTTGATTGGCCGCTTCACCTTTTTCTCCCGCATGTTCAACCCGCTGATCGCGCTACTGCGTCCGGTCAGCCCGCTGGCCTGGCTGCCTATCGGCCTGCTGCTGTTCCAGAAAGCGGAGCCTGCATCGAGCTGGACTATTTTTATCTGCTCCATCTGGCCGATGGTCATTAACACCGCCGAAGGGGTGCGCTGTATTCCGCAGGACTACCTCAACGTGGCCCGGGTGCTGCAACTCTCAGAGTGGACCATCATGCGCCGCATTCTTTTCCCGGCCGTGCTGCCTGCGGTGCTGACCGGGGTACGTCTTTCCATTGGCATTGCCTGGCTGGTGATTGTCGCCGCCGAGATGCTCACCGGAGGTTTAGGCATTGGCTTCTGGATCTGGAATGAGTGGAACAACCTCAACGTCGAAAACATTCTCATCGCCATCGTCATCATTGGCGTGGTCGGGTTGCTGCTGGAGCAGGGGCTGATGCTGATCGCCCGTCGCTTTAGCTGGCAGGAAAAATAAGGAGTGAAGATGAAACCGTTAATTCAGGTCCAGGCCGTGAGCCAGCGTTTTTCCACCGCCAGCGGCGAGTTTCTGGCGCTGCAAAACGTCTCTTTTGATATCCACGAGGGCGAAACCGTCAGTCTGATTGGTCACTCCGGCTGCGGCAAGTCGACGCTGTTAAACCTGATCGCCGGGATCACGCTGCCAACGGAAGGCGGGCTGATTTGCGACAACCGCGAAATCGCCGGGCCGGGGCCAGAGCGCGCGGTGGTGTTTCAGAATCATTCGCTGCTGCCGTGGCTGACCTGCTTCGACAACGTGGCGCTGGCGGTGGATCAGGTCTTCCGTCACACCATGAGTAAGGCCGAGCGCAAAGCGTGGATTGAGCACAATCTCGACCGGGTGCAGATGGGCCACGCGCTGCATAAGCGCCCCGGGGAGATCTCCGGCGGTATGAAGCAGCGCGTCGGGATTGCCCGCGCGCTGGCGATGAAGCCGAAAGTCCTGCTGATGGATGAACCCTTCGGCGCGCTGGATGCGCTGACGCGCGCCCATCTTCAGGACTCGGTGATGCAGATCCAGCAGGCGCTGAACACCACCATCGTGCTCATCACCCACGACGTGGACGAGGCGGTACTACTCTCTGACCGCGTACTGATGATGACCAACGGCCCGGCGGCCACCGTGGGTGAGATCCTGCGCGTCGATCTGCCGCGCCCGCGCAACCGGGTGCAGCTGGCGGACGACAGCCGCTATCACCACATGCGCCAGCAGATCCTCCATTTCCTCTACGAAAAACAGCCGAAAGCGGCGTAATGAGGGGGCACGATGCGACTGGTCATTATCGGTAATGGTATGGCGGCAACCCGGCTGATTGCGTCGCTCACCGGGCGTGTTCCCGGTCGTTTCGCTGTCACCGTCATCGGTGACGAGCCGGAGCAGGCATACAACCGCATCCAGCTTTCGCCAGTGCTGGGTGGCGAAAAGCAGGCGGAGCACATCTGTCTGCACGATGAAGACTGGTACACGGCACGAGGCGTGACGGTGCTGCGAGGAGAAACGGCGCTCGCAGTAGACGTCAACGCGCGTGAAGTGCATACCTCTGCTCGCACGCTGGGCTGGGATGCGCTGGTGTTTGCTACCGGTTCTACCCCTGTTGTGCCGCCGATCCCCGGCGGCGATGCGCCGCATGTGTTCACCTTTCGCACCCTGGCAGAAACCCGCGCCATCCAGAATATCTCCGGGCCGGCGGTAGTGCTGGGCGGCGGAGTACTCGGTGTGGAGGCAGCGGCAGCGCTGGCGCGCAAGGGTGACAACGTCACGCTCGTGCATCGCGGTCCGTGGCTGATGGAACAGCAGCTGGATCAGCAGGCGGGACTGTTGCTGGAAGAGGCGCTGGCGGCGCGGGGCGTTAGCTGTGAACTCGCCTCCGGCATCACCGCCATCGCTGACGATGCCGTGACGTTGCTCGACGGACGCCGCATTGCCGCCACGCGCGTGGTGCTGGCAACCGGCGTGCAGCCCAACGTTGCGCTGGCGAATGCCAGCGGCATTCGCTGCGCGCGCGGCATCGTGGTGGATCAGGAGATGCAAACCTCCGTGCCGGGTATCTACGCCATCGGCGAGTGCTGCGAAATTGACGGCCAGACGTTTGGCCTGGTGGCCCCCTGTCTGGCGCAGGCGGATATTCTTGCCGCGCGGCTGGCCGGGGAGGTCACCGCGCCGTTTACCCTGACCGACAACGGTGTGCGCCTTAAGGTGACCGGCGTGGATCTGTTCAGCCTCGGGCGCGCGACGGCGCAGGCGGACGATGTGGTCTGGAGTTCATGGGATCCGCTGACCCGTCACTATCGACGTTTACTGATCCATCAGGGGGCGCTGGCTGGCGTGCTGCTGCTGGGTGACTGCCGCAGCGCGGCAACCTTTACCGATTTACTGGCAACGGCTGCGCCCGCCCACGCGGACTGGCTGTTCGATCGTTTCACAACGCAACCGCAGGTTGCAGGACAGAACGCTATGACAAAACCTACTCTGGTGGTGGTTGGGCACGGTATGGTCGGCCATCATTTCCTCGAAGACTGCGTTAACCGCAATTTGCATCAGCAGTATCAGATTATTGTTTTTGGCGAAGAGCGCTATGCCGCCTATGACCGCGTGCATCTGTCGGAATATTTTGGCGGACGCAGCGCGGACTCGCTCTCGCTGGTGGCGGGGGAGTTCTTTGCCGATAACGGCATTGAGCTGCGCCTCTCCCAGCAGATCGTTGCTATCGATCGTGATGCACACGTAGTGCGTACCGCCAGTGGCCATGAGACTCACTGGGACAAGCTGGTGCTGGCGACCGGCTCGTACCCGTTCGTACCACCCGTTCCGGGCAACGATCTGCCGGGTTGTTTTGTCTACCGCACCCTCGACGATCTGGACAACATTGCGGCCCATGCGGCAGGCTCTCGCCGCGGTGTGGTGATTGGCGGCGGCCTGCTGGGGCTGGAGGCGGCGAATGCGCTTAAGCAGCTCGGGCTGGAAACCCACGTGGTGGAGTTTGCGCCTAACCTGATGGCGGTGCAGCTCGACAGCGACGGCGCGGCAATGCTGCGTAAGAAAATTGAGGCGCTGGGCGTAGGGGTACACACCAGTAAATCGACGACGGAGATTGCCACCGCAGACGACGGGCTGGTGCTGCGCTTTGCCGATGGTGAACAGCTGGAAACGGACATGGTGGTCTTCTCTGCTGGTATTCGGCCGCAGGACGCGCTGGCGCGCAGCAGCGGGCTGGTTATCGGCGAGCGCGGCGGGATCTGTATTGACGACGGCTGCCGGACTTCCGATCCGGACGTGCTTGCCATCGGCGAATGCGCGCTGTGGGAGGGAAAAATCTTTGGCCTGGTGGCCCCGGGCTACCAGATGGCGCGCGTGGCCGCCGCTGTGCTGGCGGGTGAGGAGAAGCGCTTCACCGGCGCGGATATGAGTACCAAACTCAAGTTGCTGGGCGTGGATGTGGCGTCGTTTGGCGATGCCCATGGGCGCACGCCGGGCGCGCTGAGCTACCAGTGGACGCACGGGCCGCAGCAAATCTACAAAAAAATTGTGGTCAGCCACGACAGCAAAACCCTGCTGGGTGGCGTGCTGGTGGGCGATGCCAGCGAATACGCCACGCTGGTGCAGATGATGCTCAACGGCATCAGCCTGCCAAAAGAGCCGGAAACGCTGATCTTACCCGTATCGTCAGGCAGCGCGCCGAAAGCGCTGGGCGTGGCGGCGCTGCCGGAAAGCGCGCAGATCTGTTCGTGTCATAACGTCAGCAAAGGGGATATCTGCCAGGCGGTAAGCGCGGGCGCAACGGATATCGGCGCCATTAAGCAGTGCACCAAAGCGGCGACCGGCTGCGGAGGCTGTAGCGCGCTGGTGAAGCAGGTGATGGAGTTCCAGCTTGCGGAGCAGGGCGTGGAGGTGAAGAAAGATATCTGCGAACACTTCCCGTACTCGCGTCAGGAGATTTACCACCTGGTGCGCGTCAACCATATCCGCACCTTCGACCAGCTTATCAGCCGCTACGGTCAGGGGCACGGGTGCGAGATCTGTAAGCCGCTGGTGGGATCGGTATTGGCTTCCTGCTGGAACGAGTATCTGCTGAAACCGGCGCATCTGCCGTTGCAGGACACCAACGACCGCTTTTTCGCCAATATTCAGAAGGACGGAACGTACTCCATCGTCCCGCGGATGCCTGCGGGTGAAGTGACCGCCGACGGGCTGATCGCCATCGGCCAGATCGCGAAACGCTATAGCCTTTACAGCAAAATTACCGGCGGGCAGCGTATTGACCTGTTTGGCGCCACGCTCGAACAGTTGCCGGAAATCTGGCAGGCGCTGGTGGAGGCCGGGTTTGAGACCGGACATGCCTACGGGAAATCTCTGCGCACGGTGAAATCCTGCGTCGGGTCGACCTGGTGCCGCTACGGCGTGCAGGATTCCACCGGCCTCGCGGTCAGGCTGGAGCACCGCTACAAGGGCCTGCGCGCGCCGCACAAAATCAAAATGGCGGTCTCCGGCTGTACCCGTGAGTGCGCAGAGGCGCAGAGCAAAGACGTGGGGGTGATTGCCACGGACAAAGGCTGGAACCTCTATCTGTGCGGCAACGGCGGGATGAAGCCGCGCCACGCGGACCTCTTCGCCAGCG
Organism: Enterobacter sp. JJBC; assembly: GCF_036936505.1. Lineage (NCBI taxonomy): Bacteria > Pseudomonadati > Pseudomonadota > Gammaproteobacteria > Enterobacterales > Enterobacteriaceae > Enterobacter > Enterobacter sp. JJBC. The sequence goes on along the minus strand of NZ_CP136935.1, from coordinate 2,757,426 downwards.
ATCTGGACGACGAAACGCTGATCCGCACCGTTGACCGTTTCCTGATGTTCTACATTCGCACGGCAGATCGTCTGCAACGTACCAGTACCTGGATGGATAACCTGGAAGGCGGCCTCGACTATCTGCGCGAGGTGATCCTCAACGACAGCCTGGGGATCGCCCACGAGCTGGAGCAGGAGATGGCTCGGGTGGTGGAGACCTACCAGTGCGAATGGCAAACCACCCTAAACGATCCTGACCGCCTGGCGCTTTTTCGCACCGCGGTGAATGTCCCTGCCGCGGCGGAGAGCAAGCGCTGGCAGGAAATTTGTAATATCGATGAGATCCCGGAGCAGGCGGGCATCGGTGCGCATCTTGGGCGCAAACCGATTGCGCTGTTCCGCTTTGGCAAAAACGTTTATGCCCTCGACGATCGGGAGCCGGGTAGCCGCGCGAACGTGCTTTCACGCGGCATCCTCGGCGATGCAGCGGGGGAACCGGTGGTGATCTCGCCGCTCTACAAGCAACGTATTCGTCTGCGCGACGGCTGTCAGGTGGAGAATGGCGAACCCGTGGTGCGCGCCTGGCCGGTAAAAATTGAAAACGGCAAGGTATGGGTTGGAAATGAAGAGCTGGTGATGCGTGCGGAGGCCTCATGACCGAAACCCGGACAACGTGCCCTTACTGCGGGGTGGGCTGCGGCGTGGTCGCCAGCGCAGACGGTGAAAAGGTGAGCATTCGGGGGGATGAAACTCATCCGGCGAATTTCGGTCGTCTGTGTGTAAAAGGATCTGCCCTCGGGGAAACCACGGGGTTGCAGGGACGCCTGCTGCGCCCGGTGGTCGATGGCCGGGAGGTGGCATGGCCGCAGGCGCTGGGCGAAGCGGGCGAGCGGCTACGGAACATCATCAACGAATGGGGGCCGCAGGCGGTGGCGTTTTATGCCTCCGGCCAGCTGTTGACCGAGGATTACTATGCCGCCAACAAGCTGATGAAAGGCTTTATCGGGGCGGCGAACATTGATACCAACTCGCGGCTGTGCATGTCATCGGCGGTGGTGGGCTACAAACGCGCCTTCGGTGAAGACGTGGTGCCGTGCAGCTACGAGGACGTGGAAAACAGCGATCTGGTGGTACTCGTTGGCTCAAACGCGGCCTGGACGCATCCGGTGCTGTATCAGCGGCTGGTGCAGGCAAAGCACAACAATCCGCAGATGAAAGTGGTCGTGATCGATCCGCGTAAAACCGCCACCTGCGATATCGCCGATCTCCACCTCGCGCTCAGACCCGGCAGCGACGCCGGGCTGTTTGTGGGGTTGCTCAATCTGATTCAGGGGCGGGGCGAGTGGCCGATCCCTCGCGTGGCGGCGTTTTGCGATCTGCCTTCAGACGAGATTAGCACCTTCTACGACTGGTTTATCACCGCGCCACGCGCGATCACGCTCTACACCATGGGGATCAACCAGTCCTCCACCGGCAGCGACAAGTGTAACGCCATCATTAACGTGCATCTTGCCAGCGGGAAGTTCAACCGTCCTGGCTGCGGCCCGTTTTCGCTGACCGGACAGCCAAATGCCATGGGCGGGCGGGAAGTGGGCGGGCTGGCGAATCAGCTGGCGGCGCACATGAACTTCGAGCCGGACGATCTTTCGCGCGTGGCGCGTTTCTGGGGAACGGAACGGCTGGCGCAGACCCCGGGCCTGATGGCGGTGGAATTGTTTGACGCCATTGCGCGCGGCGAGGTGAAGGCGGTGTGGATCATGGGCACCAACCCTGCCGTGTCGCTTCCCGACAGCCACGCGGTGTGTCAGGCTCTGGCAGCCTGCCCGCTGGTCATGGTATCTGAGGTGATGCAGGAGACGGACACCAGCCGGTTTGCCCATATCCGTTTTCCCGCCCTGGGCTGGGGCGAGAAAAACGGCACGGTGACCAATTCTGAACGCCGTATCTCCCGCCAGCGTGCCTTTCTGCCTGCGCCGGGCGAGGCCAGACCGGACTGGTGGATCATCGCCCGGATCGCAGAGCAGCTCGGTTATGGCGATGCCTTCGCCTGGGAACACCCTCAGGAGATATTTTGTGAACATGCGGCGCTGACGGCGTTTGAAAATAACGGCGAACGGGCGCTAAACCTGCGCGAACTGGCGTCGCTGTCGCGAGAGGCGTGGGACGCGCTGGCGCCTTATCAGTGGCATGCCGGTGATTTCCCGCAAAGAAATCTTGTACCGGTTGATCCTTCCTCGCATGGGGCAGGCGTCGACGAATTGTACCCCTTGATACTGAATACCGGGCGGATCCGCGATCAGTGGCACACCATGACGCGCACGGGGTATGTTCCGCGCCTGATGCAGCATATCGATGAGCCTTTTGTTGAGATGAACGCAACCGATGCGGCGCGCGCCGGGCTGACTGACGGCCAGCTGGCGCGGGTAAGCTCCCCGCGCGGGGTGATGGTTGCCAGAGTACGTATCTCTACCGCGCAGCGTGCGGGCGAGCTGTTTGCGCCGATGCACTGGAACGCGCAATTTGCACGGCAGGGGAAGGTCAATGCGCTGGTCGAAGGGCGGGTTGATGCCGGTTCCGGCCAGCCGGAGAGTAAACAAACCGCGGTGAAGATCCTGCCCTGGCTACCCGCCTGGCAGGGTGAACTGTATGCCCGCGAGCTACCAGCGCTGCCGCCGTCGGTCTGCTGGTGGCGTAAAGCCTCACGTCTGACGGTGGCGGGGGAGCAGCCGTTGCTGTCGTGGGTCATGGCGTACGCCAGCGTTCGGGGCTGGCAGTTACAGGTGGCACAGACGGGAGAACGCAACAGCGTGCTCGCCTGGCATCACGGCGAGCTGATGCTGGGCTACTGGGAGGGCCATACGCTGCCGGCGCTGGCGCATGCGTTTATTGAAGAAGCCTTTGCTGCTGCACCCGTACAACTCGCTGAACGCCATGCGCTGCTGCACGGACAACGGCCGGGCGAAGATGCCGATCCCGGGCGAATTATCTGTAGCTGCTTCAGCGTGGGTGAAAATACGATACGTAAGGCGATAGCCGGAGGCTGTGATTCTGCCGCAGCGCTGGGCGTGAAGCTGCGCTGCGGCACGAACTGCGGCTCCTGCGTGCCGGAGCTGAAAGCGCTGTTGGGATAATAGTGCAAGGGCGTCGGTTGGCGGCTTCGCATCGGTACGAATTTGTAGGTCGGGTAAGGCGAAGCCGCCACCCGACAAATCTTTTCAGGATATTCCTGAAATTTCTGTTAAGACTGGTTTTCAGGGCTTATGGCGTTAACATAATAAGTGTTTGTTCATAAACACAGGTTCTGATTGACGACGTTGAAGGCTGTATCGTCCCGCATCCGTTTTTTGCTGTTACTCTCCCTTTTTACGGCTGGAGCCGTTCACGGTGCGCCGAAATCCTTCGTGCAGCAGGCGCAGAATCCGTTTGATAATAACGGCGATAGCCTGCCGGATCTCGGTATGGCGCAACCGACCACCGAAGGCGAAAAGCATCTGGCTGAAATGGCAAAGGCCTTCGGTGAAGCCAGTATGACCGATAACGGCCTGACGGCGGGGCAGCAGGCGCGACAGTTCGCGTTTGGCAAAGTGCGGGATGCCGTCAGTGGGGAAGTCAACGAGCAGATTGAATCCTGGCTTTCACCCTGGGGAAACGCCAACGTCAATGTACTGGTGGATGACGACGGCAACTTTAACGGCAGCAGCGGTAGCTGGTTTATCCCCTGGAACGACAACACCCGTTATCTGAGCTGGAGCCAGCTTGGCCTGACGCAGCAGACAGATGGGCTGGTGAGTAATGTCGGGATCGGGCAGCGCTGGGTTGCCGGAAACTGGCTGCTGGGCTACAACACCTTTTACGACAACCTGCTGGAAGACAACCTGCAACGTGCCGGGCTGGGCGCAGAGGCTTGGGGTGAAAACCTGCGCCTGTCGGCCAATTACTACCAGCCGTTCGCTGGCTGGCAGCCGCGTTCCGACATCCGCGAACAGCGCATGGCGCGCGGGTACGACGTAACGGCCAAAGCCTGGCTTCCCTGGTTTCATCACCTGAACACCAGCGTCAGCTTTGAACAGTATTTTGGCGATAACGTCGATCTGTTTAACAGCGGTACGGGGTATCACAATCCGGTTGCGGTCAACCTGGGGCTGAACTATACCCCCGTTCCGCTGGTCACCCTGACGGCTGCCCATAAGCAGGGGGAGAGCGGCGTTAGCCAGAATAACCTCGGGCTGAAGCTCAACTATCGCTTTGGCGTGCCGCTGGCGAAACAGCTTTCCGCCGGGGAAGTGGCGGCGACGCGCTCGCTGCGGGGCAGCCGCTATGATTCACCTGAGCGCGATAATCTGCCCGTGATGGAATTCCGTCAGCGCAAAACCCTCTCGGTATATCTGGCCACGCCGCCGTGGGATCTTAAGCCAGGCGAAACCGTGATGCTGAAGCTGCAAATTCGCAGCAAGCACGGTATCCGGCAGATCCACTGGCTGGGTGATACCCAGGCGCTCAGCCTGACCTCACCGGCAAACGGCAACAGCAGCGATGGCTGGAGTGTGATCATGCCTGCATGGGATGATTCAGAAGGGGCGAAAAACGCATGGCGGCTAACGGCCGTGGTGGAAGATAAGGATGGGCAGCGTGTCTCCTCCAATGAGATCACGCTTTCCGTGGTGCAACCGCTCGTCGCAATGCCTGCCGACGATCCACGGTGGAAGTTGCTGCCGGATGAGTAAGTTAAAAAATGCGCTCCTGATGCACCCAGACGGCGGCTTCGACGCGGGATTTTAACTTCATTTTTTTCAGCATGTGTTTGACATGCACTTTGACCGTGCTCTCGGTGATGTCCAGACGGCGGGCGATCATTTTGTTCGGCAGCCCCTGGGCAATCAGCTTCAGAATGTCACGCTCGCGCGGGGTCAACTGGCTAACGTCGCGGTCAGACGTGGCGCGGTTCGCACGCAGGCTGGCGGCCAGTACCGGCGTTAACGCTTCACTCAGCACCATCTCGCCTGCGGCAGCCTGTTGCAGCGCCTTGAGCAGATCTTCCGGCTCCATATCTTTCAGCAGATAGCCGTCTGCCCCTCGCTTGAGGGCGGTGACCACGTCTTCTTCATGGTTTGAGACGCTGAAGACCACCACCCGGCCAGAGAGGGATTTCTCCCGCAGCTTGTCGAGGGTTTCCAGGCCATTCATGCCCGGCATGTTGAGATCGAGCAAGATCAAATCAGGATCGAGCGATTCGGCAAGTTCAATACCCTGTTCGCCGTTGCTGGCTTCCCCGACGACGGTGATATCTGGCGCCATGCTGACAAGCTGTTTAACGCCAGTGCGCAGCATCGGATGATCGTCAATCAACAGGATAGATGCCGGTTCCTGATTAGTCATGGTTTTCTCCTTGAGCAGTTATGAGGGGCTTTTCGGGTATAAAGGTGACCACTACTTCGGTGCCACCTGACTCTCCCCGGCGAACCTGGCAATCACCGCGCAGGCTTTGCGCGCGGTCTCGCATGATAATTAAACCATAATGGTTCGTTCGTTCGGCATTTTCCGGCACGCCGCGGCCGTTATCCTGAACCCTGAGCTTCACCTGATTATCCTGGCAGCTGACGGTGACCGTAACGGCCGTCGCCTCGGCATGCTTGAGCACGTTGCTCAGGGCTTCACGGGCAATTTGCAGCAAATGGATCGCCTGGTGAGAGGGGACAAAACGCGGTGGCAGCTGGTAATCCAGCTTCACCGGGAAGCCCAGCCGGGCACTAAACTCCTGACAGCTGGACTCCAGCGCAGGGCGCAGCCCCGGCTCGGTGAGCTGCAAACGGAAGGTGGTCAGCAGCTCGCGAAGCTGAACCCACGAGGTGTTAAGCTCGTTGCGGATCTGGCTGAGCAGCTGTTTGCTGCTCTCGGGCATGCCTTCGTCCTGCATTTGCAGGCAGCTCACCTGCATCTTCATGCAGGAGAGGGACTGGGCGATGGAGTCGTGCAGCTCGCGGGCGATGGTGGCACGCTCCTCCATCACGATCAGCTGCTGCTGTTTCTCCTGGTGGCGGTCGAGCGCCAGCGTGGCCGTGAGCTGCTCAACAAGCGTATCGACCAACTGCTGCTGGTCGTGGCTCAGGTGACGTCCGGCGGGCAGGGTGGCCAGCAAAATACCGTACTGGGTATGGCTGTCCATCAGCCGCCACTTGAGGGTCGTGCCGCTGGTGGTAAGCGGCGGCAAGCCGCGCGGGCACAGATGACACCCTTTATCGTCGCAGGAGATGTCCGACTGACAGGTAAATTCCTGATGGTTTTCCTCATCTTCAACGTCGTAAACCCGAAGCTCAAGATCGCGGAGCAGAGTCAGGTTTTGCAGGCCGTTCAGTACTGGCGAGAGACGTTCGCAAAGCGGTACCTGCATATGCAGGCGACGGTTCGCCTGCCAGAGGAAAGAGAGGATCTCGTTTTTTTGCTCAAGCCCGGCGGTTTTCTCCTGGACGCGTTGTTCCAGTACCGCGTAGCTCTCTGATAGCTCTGCCGACATGGTATTGAGCGCCTCGCCAAGCATCGCCATTTCGTTGCGCCCGCTGATGTGCGTGCGCTGGGTAAAATCGCGCTGTGTGACGGCGCGGGCCATCGCCAGGAGCTGTTTCCAGGGGTTAAGCAACCGCGCGCGCAGCCAGATAACCGTGAAAATCAGCAGCAAACCCATAAACAGCGCCATTGCGCGGTGAACCATCACCACACGGTCAATGCGTAACTCTGTGGTGCGATCGAATGAGGAGACAAGATGATCGATGCGTGACACAAACCCGGCGACATCCTGGGCGACCGTTTCCCGGTCTTCCGCCCGCTTTAAGCCGGGCTCCAGCTGGGTATGCCAGTAGCCCTGAAGCGCCTTAAGCTGAGATTGCTGACCGTCACGGATGGCGGCTCTTTCCAGTTCAGGGCTGAATGCGGTACGCTCCATTTCGTCGATAAGCGGTTGGTCAGCCTGCGTCAGCGGCACCGACGCCAGTAGCCGGTAACTCTGCATACGTAGCGAGCCTGCCTCGTTGATGGCATGCGCGTTACCCTGTACACCCTGTACCAGCCAGCCAGAAATAGCCATGCCGGTCACACCGATAGCGGTGGACAGCAGAACAATAAGCGCCAGCTGGTTAACCAGCGTCAGCGGAGATAAACATCTTTTTAACATAGAGTTGCCGGGCTCCTGACGTGACCTGATTGCAGGAATGGCGCTATTCTGGTGCATACCCTGGAGTATACCCATACCAATAAAGGATTACCTCTAAATTGCCAGAGAGGTAACGGTTAGTGGGTGGACGAAGCAGGGATGCCTCAGCACCGTGAAAAACCACACCTTTTTTACGTTTTGCATCTACTCATTAAGAGTGATGGCTTTTTTTTTGCCGCAAAACCTCCCACTTTTCCTTTGATTTATATCAACTTACCGCCGCTCTAAAGCCCTAATGTTTGCAGCATCATTCGAGAATCAGAGGTGTCTATGAGTCACTCTTCCGCTCCCGAAAGGGAAACTGGTGCCGTTATTACAGACTGGCGTCCAGAGGATCCGGCGTTCTGGCAACAGCGCGGCCACCGTGTAGCAAGTCGTAATCTGTGGATTTCCGTTCCATGTCTGTTACTGGCGTTTTGCGTCTGGATGTTGTTCAGTGCGGTTGCGGTTAACCTGCCAAAAGTGGGCTTTACCTTTACCACCGACCAGCTGTTTATGTTGACCGCGTTGCCGTCGCTTTCAGGCGCACTGCTGCGCGTTCCTTATGCGTTTATGGTGCCGGTCTTTGGTGGTCGTCGCTGGACGGCTTTCAGTACCGGGATCATGATCATACCGTGCGTGTGGCTCGGTTTTGCGGTGCAGGATACCTCCACACCGTTTAGCGTGTTCGTGATTATCTCTCTGCTGTGCGGTTTTGCGGGGGCGAACTTTGCGTCCAGTATGGCAAACATCAGCTTCTTCTTCCCGAAAGCGAAGCAGGGTGGCGCGCTGGGCATTAACGGCGGTCTGGGTAACATGGGCGTGAGCGTGATGCAGCTGATTGCCCCGCTGGCGATCTCTGTCTCCATCTTTGCGGCCTTTGGCGGCGGCGGTGTGACGCAGCCCGACGGTTCCGTGCTGTTCCTGCAAAACGCCTCCTGGATTTGGGTACCGTTCCTGGTGGTCTTTACCCTGGCGGCGTGGTTCTTCATGAACGATCTGTCCGCGTCCAAAGCGTCACTGAGCGAGCAGCTGCCGGTTCTGAAGCGTGGCCACCTGTGGGTGATGGCGCTGCTGTATCTGGCGACCTTCGGCTCGTTCATCGGTTTCTCCGCAGGCTTTGCCATGCTGTCTAAAACCCAGTTCCCGGACGTGCAGATCCTTCAGTTTGCCTTCTTCGGTCCGTTTATCGGCGCGCTGGCACGTTCGCTGGGCGGGATGATCTCCGACCGTCTGGGCGGGACGCGCGTTACGCTGGTGAACTTTGTTGTAATGGCCATCTTCTGTGCGCTGCTGTTCCTGACGCTGCCTGCGGGTGGTGAGGGGGGTAACTTCTTTGCCTTCTTCGGCGTCTTCATGGTGCTGTTCCTGACCGCCGGGCTGGGCAGTGCATCTACTTTCCAGATGATCTCTGTCATCTTCCGCAAGCTGACCATGGACCGCGTGAAAGCGCAGGGTGGGAGCGACGAGCAGGCAATGCGTGAAGCCGCCACCGATACCGCTGCGGCGCTTGGGTTTATCTCTGCGATAGGCGCGATTGGTGGCTTCTTTATTCCAAAAGCGTTCGGTATCTCACTGGATCTGACCGGCTCTCCGGCGGGTGCGATGAAAGTATTCCTCGTCTTCTATATCGCCTGCGTGGTCATCACCTGGCTGGTATATGGCCGTAATACCAAGAAAAACAAGTAAGCTTGATTATCCGTTTGCGCGGCCTGAGTGCCGCGCTTTTTTTAATCGCTGAATAGTTACAACATACTAATGGCGTTACCCGTGCTCACCCGCAGGTCACGCTGTGATCGCCATCGCTTTACAGGTGTTTCTACCCCTTAATACCTAAGATGTTAAATTTTGCCTCGCTTATTGTACGATAAATAAAATATATCTATATAAATCATAAGGTTAAAAAATATTAACAGCTACCGCTTTGGTGGTATTTGATCTAATACCCCCCCTCAGAGTCCCCCTTCGTCTTGATCGTTATCAATTCTCACCATCTTTCATAGCGTTACCTTCGCTGCAAATCAGCAATGTCGATTTAGAGAGCCACAGGCTCCACACAGGAGATACCCGATGAGCAAATTTTTGGACCGGTTTCGCTACTTCAAACAGAAGGGTGAAACTTTTGCCGATGGGCACGGCCAGGTTCTGGATACCAACCGGGACTGGGAAGACGGTTACCGTCAACGCTGGCAGCATGACAAAGTTGTCCGTTCTACCCACGGCGTAAACTGCACTGGCTCATGTAGCTGGAAGATTTTCGTTAAAAACGGTCTGGTGACCTGGGAAATGCAGCAGACCGATTATCCGCGTACCCGTCCGGATATGCCGAACCACGAGCCGCGTGGCTGCCCGCGTGGGGCCAGCTACTCCTGGTATCTCTACAGCGCCAACCGACTGAAATACCCGCTGATGCGTAAACGCCTGATGAAAATGTGGCGTGAAGCGAAAGTGCAGCACAGCGATCCGGTTGATGCCTGGGCCTCCATCATTGAAGATGCCGACAAAGCGAAAAGCTTCAAGCAGGCGCGTGGTCGCGGTGGTTTCGTTCGTTCTTCCTGGAAAGAGGTGAACGAGCTGATTGCGGCTTCCAACGTCTACACCGTGAAAACTTTCGGTCCTGACCGTGTGGCAGGCTTCTCGCCAATCCCGGCGATGTCGATGGTCTCTTACGCCTCCGGCGCGCGCTACCTGTCACTCATCGGCGGAACCTGCCTGAGCTTCTACGACTGGTACTGCGACCTGCCGCCAGCGTCGCCACAGACCTGGGGCGAGCAGACCGACGTGCCGGAGTCCGCTGACTGGTACAACTCCAGCTACATCATCGCCTGGGGCTCTAACGTTCCGCAGACCCGTACCCCGGATGCGCACTTCTTTACCGAAGTACGTTACAAAGGGACCAAAACCGTTGCCGTGACCCCGGACTACGCCGAAATCGCCAAGCTGTGCGACCTGTGGCTGGCGCCGAAACAGGGTACCGATGCCGCCATGGCGCTGGCGATGGGCCACGTAATGTTGCGTGAATTCCACCTCGACAAGCCAAGCCAGTATTTCACCGATTACGTGCGTCGCTACACCGACATGCCAATGCTGGTGATGCTCGAAGAGCGTGACGGCTATTACGCCGCAGGCCGTATGCTGCGTGCCGCGGATCTGGTGGACGCGCTGGGTCAGGAAAACAACCCGGAGTGGAAAACGGTCGCCTGCAACAGCAACGGCGAGCTGGTGGCGCCAAACGGCTCTATCGGCTTCCGCTGGGGCGAAAAAGGCAAATGGAACCTGGAGCAGCGTAACGGCACCACGGGTGAAGAGACGGAACTTCGTCTCAGCATGCTGGGCAGCCAGGATGAGATCGCCGATGTCGGCTTCCCGTACTTTGGTGGTGAAGGTTCCGAGCACTTCAACAAGGTTGAGCTGCAAAACGTTCTGATGCACAAACTGCCGGTTAAGCGCCTGCAACTGGCGGACGGTTCTACTGCTCTGGTCACTACCGTCTACGATCTGACCATGGCGAACTACGGCCTGGAGCGCGGCCTGAACGATGAAAACTGCGCGACCAGCTATGATGACGTGAAGGCTTATACCCCGGCCTGGGCGGAGCAGATCACCGGCGTGCCACGCGCGCAGATCACCCGTATCGCGCGTGAATTTGCGGAAAACGCCAACAAAACCCACGGTCGCTCCATGATCATCGTCGGTGCCGGTCTGAACCACTGGTATCACCTCGATATGAACTATCGCGGCCTGATCAACATGCTGATCTTCTGCGGCTGCGTCGGGCAGAGCGGCGGCGGCTGGGCGCACTACGTGGGCCAGGAAAAACTGCGTCCGCAGACCGGCTGGCAGCCGCTGGCGTTTGCCCTTGACTGGCAGCGTCCGGCCCGTCACATGAACAGCACCTCCTACTTCTATAACCACTCCAGCCAGTGGCGCTACGAGACGGTTACCGCCCAGGAACTGCTGTCGCCGATGGCGGATAAATCCCGCTACAGCGGCCACCTGATTGACTTCAACGTGCGCGCTGAGCGTATGGGCTGGCTGCCGTCTGCGCCGCAGCTGGGCACGAACCCGCTGCGCATTGCGGAAGCGGCGAAGAAAGCGGGCATGTCACCGGTTGACTACACCGTTAAATCCCTCAAAGACGGCTCAATCCGCTTCGCGGCAGAACAGCCGGAGAACGGTAAAAACCATCCGCGTAACCTGTTCATCTGGCGCTCTAACCTGCTGGGTTCGTCCGGTAAAGGCCATGAATACATGCTGAAATACCTGCTCGGTACCGAAAACGGTATTCAGGGTAAAGATCTCGGCAAGCAGGGCGGCGTGAAGCCAGAAGAAGTTGAATGGAAAGACAACGGTCTGGACGGCAAGCTGGATCTGGTGGTAACGCTGGACTTCCGTCTGTCCAGTACCTGCCTGTACTCCGATATCGTGCTGCCTACCGCCACCTGGTACGAAAAAGACGACATGAATACGTCGGATATGCATCCGTTTATTCATCCGCTGTCTGCGGCCGTTGACCCGGCATGGGAATCAAAAAGCGACTGGGAAATCTACAAAGACATCGCGAAGAAATTCTCCGAAGTCTGTGTAGGGCACCTGGGCAAAGAGACCGACGTGGTGACGCTGCCAATCCAGCACGACTCCGCTGCCGAACTGGCGCAACCGCTGGACGTGAAGGACTGGAAAAAAGGCGAGTGCGACCTGATCCCAGGCGTAACCGCGCCGCACATTATTCCGGTTGAACGTGATTACCCGGCAACGTACGAGCGCTTTACCTCTATCGGCCCGCTGATGGAAAAAATCGGTAACGGCGGGAAAGGGATCGCCTGGAACACCCAGAGTGAAATGGACCTGCTGCGCAAGCTCAATTACACCAAAGCGGACGGCCCGGCGAAAGGCCAGCCGATGCTGAACACGGCGATTGATGCGGCGGAAATGATCCTGACCCTGGCCCCGGAAACCAACGGCCACGTGGCGGTGAAAGCCTGGGCGGCCCTGAGCGAGTTTACCGGTCGTGACCATACGCACCTGGCGAAGAATAAAGAGGAAGAGAAAATCCGCTTCCGCGATATTCAGGCCCAGCCGCGCAAGATTATCTCCAGCCCGACCTGGTCTGGCCTCGAAGATGAACATGTGTCCTATAACGCCGGATACACCAACGTTCACGAGCTGATCCCATGGCGCACGCTTTCTGGCCGTCAGTCTCTGTATCAGGACCACCAGTGGATGCGTGACTTCGGTGAAAGCCTGCTTGTGTACCGTCCGCCAATCGACACCCGCTCCGTGAAAGCGGTGATGGGTGCGAAATCAAACGGTAACCCTGAGAAGGCGCTGAACTTCCTGACGCCGCACCAGAAGTGGGGTATCCACTCCACCTATAGCGACAACCTGCTGATGCTGACCCTGTCGCGCGGGGGGCCAATCGTCTGGATGAGCGAAGCGGACGCCAAAGATCTGGGTATCGAAGATAACGACTGGATTGAAGTGTTCAACAGCAACGGTGCCCTGACGGCACGTGCGGTGGTGAGCCAGCGTGTACCGGCCGGGATGACCATGATGTACCACGCGCAGGAACGTATCGTTAACCTGCCGGGGTCTGAGATCACCGAACAGCGCGGCGGTATTCACAACTCCGTGACCCGTATTACGCCGAAGCCGACCCACATGATCGGTGGTTATGCCCAGCTGGCCTACGGCTTTAACTACTACGGCACCGTAGGATCGAACCGCGATGAGTTCGTGGTGGTACGTAAGATGAAGAATATTAACTGGTTAGATGGCGAAGGTAATGACCAGGTACAGGAGAGCGTAAAATGAAAATTCGTTCACAAGTCGGCATGGTGCTGAATCTGGATAAATGCATCGGCTGTCATACCTGCTCAGTCACCTGTAAAAACGTCTGGACCAGCCGTGAAGGTATGGAGTACGCCTGGTTCAACAACGTGGAAAGTAAGCCGGGCACCGGCTTCCCGACCGACTGGGAAAACCAGGAGAAATGGAAGGGGGGCTGGATCCGTAAAATCAACGGCAAACTGCAACCGCGCATGGGTAACCGTGCCATGCTGCTGGGTAAAATCTTCGCTAACCCGCATCTGCCGGGCATCGATGATTACTACGAGCCATTTGATTACGACTACCAGAACCTGCACAACGCGCCGGAAAGCAAACACCAGCCGATCGCCCGTCCTCGCTCGCTGATCACCGGCCAGCGCATGGACAAAATTACCAGCGGTCCAAACTGGGAAGAGATTCTGGGCGGCGAGTTCGAAAAACGCGCCAAAGACCAGAACTTCGAGAACATGCAGAAGGCGATGTACGGCCAGTTCGAAAACACCTTCATGATGTACCTGCCGCGCCTGTGCGAACACTGCCTTAACCCGGCGTGCGTGGCGACCTGCCCAAGCGGCGCCATCTACAAGCGTGAAGAAGATGGCATTGTGCTGATCGACCAGGACAAGTGCCGCGGCTGGCGTATGTGCATCACCGGCTGCCCGTACAAAAAAATCTACTTCAACTGGAAGAGCGGTAAGTCTGAGAAGTGCATCTTCTGCTACCCGCGTATCGAAGCCGGTATGCCGACCGTCTGCTCAGAGAGCTGCGTAGGTCGTATCCGCTACCTCGGCGTGCTGCTGTACGACGCGGACGCGATTGAAAATGCCGCAAGCACCGAGAACGAGAAAGATCTGTATCAGCGTCAACTGGATGTCTTCCTCGATCCAAACGATCCGAAGGTTATTGAGCAGGCGCTGAAAGACGGTATTCCGCAGAGCGTGATTGACGCCGCACAGCAGTCTCCGGTGTACAAAATGGCGATGGACTGGAAGCTGGCCCTGCCGCTGCACCCGGAATACCGCACGCTGCCGATGGTCTGGTACGTGCCGCCGCTGTCTCCGATTCAGTCTGCGGCGGATGCGGGTGAACTGGGCAGCAACGGCATTCTGCCGGACGTGGAAAGCCTGCGTATCCCGGTTCAGTATCTGGCCAACCTGCTCACCGCCGGGGATACCCAGCCGGTACTGCTGGCGCTGAAACGTATGCTGGCGATGCGTCACTTCAAACGTGCGGAAACTGTTGACGGCGTGAACGATACCCGCGCGCTGGAAGAGGTTGGTCTGACCGAAGCGCAGGCGCAGGAGATGTACCGCTATCTGGCAATCGCTAACTACGAAGATCGTTTCGTGGTGCCGAGCAGCCACCGTGAACTGGCTCGCGAGGCCTTCCCGGAGAAAAGTGGGTGTGGCTTTACCTTTGGCGACGGTTGCCACGGGTCAGACAGCAAATTCAACCTGTTCAACAGCCGCCGCATCGACGCGATGGATGTGACCAGCAAAACGGAGCCGCACCAATGATTGAACTCGTCATTGTTTCGCGTCTGCTCGAGTACCCTGATGCTGCGCTTGTGCAGCATCAACAGGAACTCTTTGATGCACTCGCGTCATCTGAAAACCTGGATAAAGAGGATGCCCAGAAGCTGGGCGTTTTCCTCCGCGATCTGCTGGCGCGCGATCTTCTTGATGCGCAGGCGGACTACAGCCAGCTGTTTGACCGGGGTCGTGCCACGTCTCTGCTGCTGTTCGAACACGTTCACGGTGAATCCCGCGACCGTGGTCAGGCGATGGTGGATCTGATGGCCCAGTACGAGCAGCACGGTTTGCAACTCGACAGCCGCGAGCTGCCGGATCACCTGCCGCTGTATCTGGAATATCTGGCGCAGTTGCCGAAAGAGGAAGCGCTGGGCGGGTTGCAGGACATTGCTCCCATTCTGGCGTTGCTCGGCGCGCGTCTCCAGCAACGTGAGAGCAGCTATGCAGTCCTGTTTGATCTGCTGGTGAAACTGGCTAACGCCTCGGTTGACAGTCAAAAAGTGGCGGAAAAAATCGCGGATGAAGCCCGGGACGATACCCCACAAGCACTGGATGCCGTCTGGGAAGAAGAGCAGGTGAAATTCTTTGCTGACCAGAGCTGTGGCGAATCTGAAATCTCCGCGCATCAGCGTCGTTTTGCCGGAGCGGTGGCTCCGCAATATTTATATATCTCTAACGGAGGACAGCACTAATGCACTTCCTGAATATGTTCTTCTTTGACATTTACCCGTATATCGCGGGCACCGTGTTCCTGGTGGGAAGCTGGCTGCGTTATGACTATGGCCAGTACACCTGGCGTGCTGCCTCCAGCCAGATGCTGGATCGTAAAGGGATGAACCTGGCGTCAAACCTGTTCCACATCGGGATTTTGGGGATTTTCGCCGGTCACTTCCTGGGGATGCTGACCCCGCACTGGATGTACGAAGCGTGGCTGCCGATTGACGTGAAGCAGAAGATGGCGATGCTCGCCGGTGGCGCCTGCGGCGTGATGACCTTGGTGGGTGGTCTGTTGCTGCTGAAACGCCGTCTGTTCAGCCCACGCGTGCGGGCTACCACGACCGGAGCGGACATCCTGATCCTCTCCCTGCTGATGGTGCAGTGTGCGCTTGGTCTGCTGACCATTCCATTCTCTGCGCAGCATATGGACGGCAGCGAGATGATGAAGCTGGTGGGATGGGCGCAGTCTGTCGTGACCTTCCGCGGGGGCGCCTCTGAGCATCTGGACGGCGTGGCGTTCATCTTCCGCGTTCACCTGGTGTTGGGTATGACCCTGTTTGTGCTGTTCCCGTTCTCTCGCCTGGTGCACATCTGGAGTGCGCCGGTGGAGTACCTGACGCGCAAATATCAGGTTGTGCGTGCTCGTCGCTGATTCGCTGTATTAATACAACCCCGCATATGCGGGGTTTTTTTTGTCCCCGATCCAGGGTTTCGTGCGGATGCCGGGTGGCGGTTGCGCCTTACCCGGCCTACAGAATTCACTATGCTCGAATCGAACCTTGGTCGAAGCTTCTTATCCTTCCCCGCATGGGAGAACCATGGGGCATTGTGCTTTTGGATAGTGCTAAAGAATCTGGAAGTGATGGTGGTGGGGGAAGGATTCGAACCTTCGAAGTCGATGACGGCAGATTTACAGTCTGCTCCCTTTGGCCGCTCGGGAACCCCACCAGGGGTAATTCATATTTTGAGGTAAAGCTGGAGATGGTGGTGGGGGAAGGATTCGAACCTTCGAAGTCGATGACGGCAGATTTACAGTCTGCTCCCTTTGGCCGCTCGGGAACCCCACCACGGGGTAATGCTTTTAACTGGCCTGCTTCCTGTTGGAAGCGGGGCGCATCATATCAAATGAGACGCCCCTGTAAAGCATTCCTTTAGGAAAATGAAGCTGTTTGCCTGCTTTTTATCCGCAAAGGCGTAAAGCTAATCAATTCATTTTCCGAGGGATTAAAGAATAATCGTTCTGTTGCCGTACACAAAGACGCGCTGGGCAAGTACCTGATACAGCGCACGGCTTAGTACGTTCTTCTCAACGTCACGGCCAGCACGCATCATATCTTCTGCCGTGTAGGTGTGATCCACGTGAATCACGTCCTGCATGATGATTGGGCCTTCATCCAGATTATCATTCACGTAGTGCGCGGTTGCGCCAATAATCTTCACCCCACGCTCGTATGCCTGGTGATACGGACGCGCGCCAATAAAGGCTGGCAGGAAGGAGTGGTGGATGTTGATAATCTTGTTCGGGAAGCGCGCCACGAAGGATGGCGTCAGCACGCGCATATATTTCGCCAGCACCACGTAGTCCGGGTTATGCGCTTCAATCGCAGCAGCCATAAGGTTGTCGTGCTCTTCACGGGTATGGCCTTCGTGACTGACCAGCTCAAACGGAATGTCGAAACGTTCTACCAGTGTACGCAGCGTCTCGTGGTTGCCAATGACGGCGGCAATTTCGACGTCCAGGCCACCGTAGTTGGCTTTCATCAGCAGATCGCCCAGGCAGTGCGCCTCTTTGGTGACCAGAATGACAATACGGCGACGGCCCGCTGGGTTCAGCTCGCGCACCGAGCCTTCCGGCAGGGCGCTGTCCAGATCGGCAAGCAGGGTTGTGTCGTTGAAAATGCCTTCCAGTTCGGTACGCATAAAGAAGCGACCGGTACGGTGGTCAACGAACTCGTTGTTCTGCACGATATTCAGTTCATGCTTGTAGCAAATGTTGGTAATTCGTGCGATCAGCCCTTTTTGATCGGGACAGATAGTGCGCAGAACTTTACGTTGTAATGATTGCATCGCCGGGAAATCCTGTTTATGTATTTGCGAAGTCTGAGTTGTCAGGCATTACTGCCGCAACACTTTTTAAATTTTTTTCCTGAACCACAGGGGCAGGGATCGTTACGACCGAATTGCGGACGTGTGCCGTCAATATAATACCATTGCCCGCTGTCCTTTAAGAACCGTGACCGTTCTATGATGGCGCCGGGTTTGTTTTGTTCGCTAAAGCGGGCGACAAAACTGACATAGCCCTCGTTCGCATCGCGGCCGGGAGCGGCTTCAAAGACGGTGAGGCCCAGCCAGACGGTGTTAGCAAATCCGGCTTCAATCTCTTGGCGAAAATCGGCAGCATGGCAGGACGGATGCCAGGTTTTAATCAGGTAGTCTGCGTTTTTGATCACAAAAGCAGTATACCGCGAGCGCATAAGGTGTGACGGGTCTGGTGCAACCTGCTTGCCAGAAAGATATCGCTGGCAACATAGGCTATACTCCAGAGCGCTACCACAGGGGCAGAGTTGAGACACGATTCTCTTCCTGGAACAAAAAATAAGGCGTTAAACGCTTAAGGTAGCAATATGTTAACTGAGCAGGTGCGTTGACGCTATGTCGGGAATCCAGGGGAAGTAAAACAGGGCTAATGAGAAAGGTAAAAATTGGACTGGCGTTGGGCTCAGGTGCTGCCCGGGGTTGGTCACATATTGGCGTTATCAATACCTTAAACCAGATGGGGATTGACGTTGATATTGTTGCAGGATGTTCTATCGGGTCGCTGGTCGGATCTGCGTACGCCTGCGGTAAGCTCCAGGAGCTTGAAAGCTGGGTGCGCTCCTTCAGTTACTGGGATGTGCTGCGCCTGATGGATCTCTCCTGGCAGCGTGGCGGCCTGCTGCGCGGCGAACGCGTGTTCAATCAGTTTCGCAAGATAATGCCCCTCGCTGACTTCAGCCACTGCCAAATGCCTTTCGGGGCCGTTGCAACCAACCTCAGTACGGGCAGGGAGTTATGGCTCACCGAAGGGGATATTCATCTCGCCGTTCGTGCATCCTGTAGTATGCCTGGGTTAATGGCGCCTGTGCCTCACAACGGCTACTGGCTCGTTGACGGTGGTGTAGTGAATCCTGTCCCTGTCTCTCTGACGCGCGCCATGGGGGCGGATATCGTTATTGCCGTGGATTTACAGCACGATGCTCACCTCATGCAGCAAGATTTGATGCCGGTTAATCTTCAGAGCGATGATGCGGAAGAAGAGAAACTTGCCTGGCATGCTCGATTACGCGGCAGAATAGGGCGCCTGGCTGCCCGTCGCGCGGTGACCGCACCGAACGCCATTGAAATCATGACGACCTCTATTCAAATTCTTGAGAATCGCCTGAAGCGAAACCGTATGGCTGGCGATCCTCCGGATATTCTTATTCAACCCTATTGTCCACAAATCTCTACCCTTGATTTCCACCGGGCTGAGGCCGCCATAGCAGCGGGCTCGTTAGCCGTCGAAAAGAAAATAGATGAACTGTTGCCTTTTGTGCGTACAGCACGTTGAGCACTTTTTTGATTACTTCAGCAAAATCTGACAGGCGATAGTACCAATAGCATGCCACTATTGAGTAACTGTCAGCCAGGGGAGGAACCATGACACAGCCATTGGCCGGAAAACATATTTTGATAGTAGAAGACGAGCCCGTTTTCCGATCGCTACTGGATTCGTGGTTATCCTCACTGGGTGCAACCACGTCCCTTGCCGAAGATGGCGTCGAGGCACTGGAAAAAATGGCCAGCATGGCGCCGGATCTGATGATCTGCGATCTTGAGATGCCGCGCATGGACGGATTAATGCTGGTAGAAAACCTGCGTAATGAAGGTTATCAGACACCGATACTGGTGATCTCGGCCACCGAAAATATGGCGGATATTGCTAAGGCGTTGCGTTTAGGAGTGCAGGATATCCTGCTCAAACCGGTTAAAGATTTAAACCGTCTGCGCGAAACGGTGTTGGCCTGCCTGTATCCCAATATGTTCAATTCCCGGGTGGAAGAAGAAGAACGTCTTTTCCAGGACTGGGATGCTTTAGTCAGTAATCCGCTCGCGGCCGCGAAGCTGCTTCAGGAACTTCAGCCGCCGGTGCAGCAAAATATCTCTCATTGCAGAGTAAATTATCGCCAGCTGGTAGCGGCTGACCAGCCTGGACTGGTGCTGGATATTGCGCCGCTCTCGGATTCCGACCTCGCTTTTTATTGCCTGGATGTTACCCGAGCGGGAGATAACGGCGTTCTGGCGGCCTTATTACTCCGGGCGCTGTTTAATGGATTGCTACAGGAACAATTATCCCATCAGGGGCAACGACTTCCTGAGTTAGGCAGTTTACTAAAACAGGTCAACCAACTTTTTCGCCAGGCCAATTTACCGGGGCAGTTCCCGCTTCTGGTTGGTTATTATCACAGCGGGTTGAATAACCTTATTCTGGTGTCTGCGGGATTAAATGCCACACTGAATACTGGCGAACACCATATTCAGGTGAGTAACGGCGTGCCGTTGGGTACGCTGGGAAATACTTACCTTAATCAAATTAGCCATCGCTGCACCTCCTGGCAGTGCCAAATTTGGGGTGCCGGAGGGCGGTTACGCTTAATGTTGTCCACGGAGTAAGCAGTCAGATTTTATTTTTCAGATTGCTTTACCTGTGTTTTTGCTGGCAGTGCTACTATCGCTGCAAGTTTCATGCGTATTTGTCTTAATTGATCGGCAACGCGTTCTTTTCAGACCCGTATTAGTGGCTGAGACTGTATACTCAAAGCGTTATTCAATGCATAAAAGTTCAAAACTTGAACAGTTCAGGAGAATTTCAATGGCTGCCCTAAATTCGAAAGTCAGAAAGGCCGTTATCCCGGTGGCGGGATTGGGTACCAGGATGTTGCCAGCGACGAAGGCAATCCCAAAAGAGATGCTGCCTCTGGTTGATAAGCCATTAATCCAGTATGTCGTGAATGAATGTATTGCAGCAGGTATCACCGAAATTGTGCTGGTGACGCATTCATCTAAAAACTCTATCGAAAACCATTTCGATACCAGTTTCGAACTCGAAGCAATGCTGGAAAAACGTGTTAAGCGCCAGCTGCTGGAGGAAGTGCAGTCTATTTGTCCTCCACACGTTACCATTATGCAGGTTCGTCAGGGCCTGGCGAAAGGCCTGGGACACGCAGTATTATGTGCACACCCGGTAGTGGGTGATGAGCCGGTCGCGGTTATTCTGCCTGATGTGATCCTTGATGAGTACGAGTCCGATCTTTCCCAGGAAAACCTGGCGGAAATGATTAAACGCTTCGACGAAACCGGCAGCAGCCAGATTATGGTTGAGCCAGTCGACGACGTGACCGCTTACGGCGTGGTTGACTGCAAAGGCGTTGACCTGCAACCTGGCGAAAGCGTACCGATGGTTGGCGTTGTTGAAAAACCTAAAGCGGACGTCGCGCCGTCTAACCTTGCTGTCGTTGGTCGTTACGTACTGAGCGCTGAAATTTGGGCGCTGCTGGCGAAAACGCCTCCGGGTGCGGGCGATGAAATCCAGCTGACGGATGCTATCGATATGCTGATCGAGAAAGAGACCGTGGAAGCCTACCATATGAAAGGTAAGAGCCATGACTGCGGGAATAAGCTCGGTTATATGCAGGCATTCGTCGAATATGGTATTCGCCATAACAGCCTGGGTGAAGAATTTAAAGCCTGGCTCAAAGGTAGCGTGGGTATTAAGTAATAAACTCACCAGCCTGTGAGCAAGACCGGTGTGGCGTCGCCCACCGGTTTTTTTATGCCTGTCACTCTGTAATTGACGGGGGATTGTCAAGGACGTTAAATACGGAGCCTCACAATATGACAGAATGTAAGGAGATGTTCGGACGGATATTACAGGCATAAAAAATCCCGCATTAAGCGGGATTTTTCAGAATCTTTCCAGATTAATCCTTGATCAGGAAGTCATCCAGTTGTTTACCTTGTTCGTCCATTGCTTTCTTGATTACAGCAGGAGTACGGCCCTGGCCGGTCCAGGTTTTCTCTTCGCCGTTCTCATCGATGTAGCTATATTTAGCAGGACGTGCCGCGCGTTTTGCTTTGGTACCGGTTTTAGCCGCAGCCATGCTGTTCAGCAATTCGTTTGGATCGATACCATCGGCAATCAGCATTTCGCGATACTGTTGCAGTTTACGTGTACGTTCTTCGATTTCAGCCGCAGCTGCGCTTTCTTCTTCACGACGTTCGTTAACTACAACTTCTAATTTTTCGAGCATTTCTTCAAGCGTCTCAAGGGTACATTCTCTTGCCTGCGCACGAAGAGTACGGATGTTGTTCAGAATTTTAAGTGCTTCGCTCATTGTAGTAATCTCAAACTTATAATGGGGGTGGGTTTGTTGTCCTAATAATAGAGCCTTAATTTCACTTGTGCAATAGGTGGGAATGTAAGGAATTCAAAAAATACAAAATAAACGACGCTATTATTAATTACGCTAACTTAAATTTCATTGTTTGTTGGGGCTGCGAGATATCGTTTCAAACGGCAAAAGCGCGTCATTTGCATGTTTGTTTTGTGACTTTTACCTCAGGAATTATAGTTGCGGTTGATAAATATCAGCCTTTTGTATTACCCCGTGTAAACGCAGCGAAGCCAGGAATAGTTAATAAATAGTGAATTTTAATGAACGAAGAAGACACTATAAAAAGAAGTGTTATCTCTGGTTGCGGTCTCACCTTATTGTCAGTGTTTAATGCCTTTACTGCCTGTTTTAACGCATTATTTTGCGCTACTCGCGAAGGATTTACGGGTGCATGGCAGGCTGGAGTGTGCTGCTCGCCGCTGATGACGGTACAAAATATGGTACAATGATCCATCGGGAATATTTCACATTGATTAGGGTTCTTCGGCCAATGGCACAACTTTATTTCTACTATTCGGCAATGAATGCAGGGAAATCGACGGCGTTACTGCAATCCTCATACAATTATCAGGAGCGGGGGATGCGTACCGTTGTTTATACCGCCGAAATCGACGATCGCTTTGGGGCAGGGAAGGTAAGCTCAAGAATAGGGCTTTCATCGCCTGCAAGGCTGTTTAACCCTGAAACGGACCTGCTGGAGGACATTCGTGCCGAGCATGCCTCTAAGCCTGTCCATTGCGTGCTGGTAGATGAAAGCCAGTTCCTGACCCGTGAGCAGGTCCATGCGCTTTCAGAGGTCGTTGATGAGCTGGATATTCCCGTTCTTTGCTATGGATTACGTACCGATTTTCGTGGGGAGTTATTTGCCGGCAGCCAGTATTTGCTCGCCTGGTCGGATAAGCTGGTTGAGCTGAAAACAATCTGCTTTTGTGGCCGCAAGGCAAGTATGGTTCTTCGCCTGGACCAGTCGGGTAAACCCTATGCTGATGGCGAGCAGGTGGTGATAGGAGGCAATGAACGTTATGTCTCGGTCTGCCGCAAGCATTATAAAGAGGCGCTGGCTGTAGGCTCGCTGACGGCGTTACAGGGCGACAATCGAAAATAACAAGAATGTTTTACCGATCCTCAGATATAAAAAAACCCGCCGCTGGCGGGTTTTTTATCACACTGTCAACTAAGCGTTTTTCTTCGCTTTCTTGTCAGCCTTTACAACTGCGGGGATTTCAACTTTTACGGCTGCGACATCGCTTTCAGTGAAGTTACGACCGTAATAAGTATCCAGCAGGATCTGTTTCAGTTCGGAAATCAGTGGGTAGCGCGGGTTAGCACCAGTACACTGGTCATCGAATGCATCTTCAGACAGCTTATCTACGTGAGCGAGGAAGTCAGCTTCCTGAACGCCTGCTTCGCGGATAGATTTAGGAATACCCAGTTCCGCCTTCAGACTTTCCAGCCATGCCAGCAGTTTTTCGATCTTCGCGGCAGTACGGTCGCCCGGTGCGCTCAGACCCAGGTGATCGGCGATTTCAGCATAACGACGGCGCGCCTGTGGACGGTCGTACTGGCTGAATGCAGTTTGCTTGGTTGGGTTGTCGTTGGCGTTATAGCGGATAACGTTGCTGATCAACAGGGCGTTCGCCAGACCGTGAGGAATGTGGAACTGTGAACCCAGCTTGTGCGCCATAGAGTGACAGACACCCAGGAAGGCGTTAGCAAACGCGATGCCCGCGATTGTTGCCGCACTGTGTACACGTTCACGCGCAACAGGGTTTTTCGAACCTTCGTTGTAAGAAGCTGGCAGGTTTTCTTTCAGAAGTTTCAGCGCCTGCAAAGCCTGACCGTCAGAGAACTCAGAAGCCAGTACGGAAACGTAAGCTTCCAGAGCGTGAGTTACCGCATCCAGACCACCGAACGCACACAGTGATTTCGGCATTTCCATGACCAGGTTGGCGTCAACGATAGCCATATCTGGCGTCAGTGCGTAGTCAGCCAGCGGGTATTTCTGACCGGTTGCGTCATCAGTCACAACGGCAAATGGCGTCACTTCTGAACCAGTACCGGATGTGGTGGTGACGGCGATCATTTTCGCTTTCACGCCCATTTTCGGGAACTTGTAGATACGTTTACGGATATCCATAAAGCGCAGCGCCAGTTCTTCGAAGTGAGTTTCCGGATGCTCGTACATCACCCACATAATTTTCGCGGCGTCCATTGGGGAACCGCCACCCAGTGCGATGATCACATCAGGTTTGAAGGAGTTCGCCAGCTCAGCACCTTTACGGACAACGCTCAGGGTTGGGTCAGCTTCAACTTCAAAGAAGACTTCAGTTTCGACGCCAGCCGCTTTCAGAACAGAGGTGATCTGGTCTGCATAGCCATTGTTGAACAGGAAACGGTCAGTCACGATGAGCGCACGTTTGTGGCCATCAGTAATCACTTCATCCAGCGCGATTGGCAGAGAGCCGCGGCGGAAGTAGATAGATTTCGGAAGTTTGTGCCACAACATGTTTTCAGCTCGCTTAGCAACGGTTTTCTTGTTGATCAGGTGTTTTGGACCAACGTTTTCAGAGATGGAGTTACCACCCCAGGAACCACAACCCAGAGTCAGGGAAGGTGCGAGTTTGAAGTTGTACAGATCACCGATACCACCCTGAGAAGCAGGGGTGTTGATCAGGATACGTGCCGTCTTCATCTTCTGACCGAAGTAAGCAACACGCTCAGGCTGGTTATCCTGATCGGTGTACAGGCAAGAGGTGTGGCCGATACCGCCCATTGCCACCAGTTTCTCTGCTTTTTCTACCGCGTCATCAAAATCTTTCGCACGGTACATTGCCAGCGTTGGGGAGAGTTTCTCGTGAGCAAACGGCTCACTTTCATCAACGACTTTCACTTCACCAATCAGAATCTTGGTGGTAGCAGGGACGCTAAAGCCAGCGAGTTCAGCAATTTTATACGCTGGCTGACCTACGATAGCTGCGTTCAGCGCGCCATTTTTCAGGATCACGTCCTGAACGGCTTTCAGTTCTTTACCTTGCAACAGGTAGCCGCCGTGGCTGGCGAAACGTTCACGAACGGCGTCGTATACCGAATCAACCACGACAACAGACTGTTCAGATGCACAGATAACGCCGTTATCGAAGGTTTTAGACATCAGCACAGAAGCAACAGCACGCTTGATATCTGCCGTTTCGTCGATCACAACAGGGGTATTACCTGCGCCTACGCCGATGGCTGGTTTACCGGAGCTGTATGCTGCTTTAACCATACCAGGACCACCGGTCGCCAGAATCAGGTTAATGTCCGGGTGATGCATCAGAGCGTTGGACAGTTCAACAGAAGGTTGGTCGATCCAGCCGATGAGATCTTTTGGCGCACCCGCAGCAATGGCTGCCTGAAGCACGATATCTGCTGCTTTGTTGGTGGCGTCCTTCGCACGTGGATGCGGAGAGAAAATGATTGCGTTACGAGTCTTCAGACTGATGAGAGATTTGAAGATGGCGGTAGAGGTTGGGTTAGTGGTTGGAACGATACCGCAAATGATGCCGATCGGTTCTGCGATGGTGATGGTGCCGAAAGTATCGTCTTCTGACAGCACACCGCAGGTTTTCTCATCTTTATAGGCGTTGTAGATATACTCTGAAGCAAAGTGGTTTTTGATCACTTTATCTTCAACGATACCCATGCCGGATTCGGCAACGGCCATTTTAGCGAGAGGGATTCGAGCATCAGCAGCAGCCAGAGCGGCCGCGCGGAAGATTTTATCAACCTGTTCTTGGGTGAAATTGGCATATTCACGCTGGGCTTTTTTTACGCGCTCGACGAGGGCGTTCAGTTCAGCGATATTGGTAACAGCCATAATGCTCTCCTGATAATGTTTAAACTCTTTTAGTAAACCAGCGCTCGATACGTCTGACAGTATAGTCAGAGCCGATCCCACTTGCGTAACACACAGTAAAACAAAGGATTACTCACTGCTCCAGCTCACTAATTTACTAAAAGAGCCTTACCTTAGCATCATACCTTTTTGATAGGTGATCTCCCTGGCGGCGTAACCAAGATTACTCACTTCTGAGTACGAAAATTATGATCAAGATCAATTTTGTCCTAAGCTGATACCTTTCAGCAGGGTTATTTTGTGCTAATTATTCTACTGTTAAATAATTAAGTAACTATTGGAAGCGGCAATATCATTGATTACACAAATGTTTAACATCATGAATTGATAACGTTTAAGAACAGATTTCTGGTGAAGTGTGCGGCTAAAAAGCGTATCTTCAGCGCGGATTTATCATGACACGCAGTTTCTCCCTGGACATGCTCAATTGCGGAGCTTAATGTGATTCAAACGCTCTTTGATTTCCCTACATATTTCAAGTTTTTTATCGGCTTGTTTGCTCTGGTTAACCCGGTAGGGATCATCCCTGTCTTCATCAGTATGACCAGCTATCAGACGGCTGCGGCACGAAATAAAACCAACCTGACGGCAAACCTGTCGGTGGCGATCATCCTACTTACGTCTCTTTATCTCGGGGACGCCATTCTTCAGGTCTTCGGCATCTCGATTGATTCGTTCCGTATAGCAGGCGGGATCCTGGTGGTGACGATTGCCATGTCGATGATCAGCGGCAAGCTGGGGGAGGATAAACAGAACAAACAGGAAAAATCAGAGACAGCTATCCGCGAGAGCATTGGGGTTGTGCCACTGGCACTGCCGCTGATGGCGGGCCCGGGGGCGATCAGTTCCACCATTGTCTGGGGTACGCGCTACCACAGCCTGATGCACCTGATTGGCTTTTCCGTCGCCATTGCGCTGTTCGCGCTGTGCTGCTGGGGCGTATTTCGTATGGCGCCATGGCTGGTTCGCTTGCTGGGACAAACGGGCATCAACGTGATTACCCGTATCATGGGTCTGTTGTTAATGGCGTTGGGCATCGAATTTATCGTTACCGGTATAAAAAGTATTTTCCCCGGGTTAGTACACTGACTTTCATTTGAAAGAGCGGAGCCAGCGGCTCCGTTTTTTTACGTGATTATCTGCAAATCATATAAATAAAGTTGAAATAGGCGCCAGCCATAATAAGTTCTACTAATAACTCTCTTTTGTTGTTTTTCAAGAGGTTGTTTATTTTCATTTCCCCTTGCCGCGCATAAATCCCTCAAACCCTCTGTTATTTTACTCACATGATACTCTGGGGCTTGCTGACAGATAACCGAAATGATATTAGTAATTTCGATGCTGACTCAGACGAATGTGCTAAATAATAATCAATTGTTAAATTATCGTGAAAAGTCGTTCAACTAATCCATGTCGTCGCGTTTGTAGCAACAAAATTTCTTATCTGTATGAATTATATCTCTTTTTGTTGATTTCGGCGTAAGTCAGGGTTAGCGCCTTAGTTATGCCAGCCATCGTAAAAGAGAAATGCTTAACAAATTTGCAAAATGTATTGGCGAGAGTTGGCACCATTTGGTACTTTCCGGCCTTATATTTTGCAGCATTAAACAAGTTAATGAGAACTATTTTCATATAGCCCTCACGTAAGATATCCAACGCATCTCTCTGACAGGGGAAAGGTGTAAAGAATCGACGCAAGACCGCCGTTCGAGCGGTCAGTAATAATGAAGTCGGTGATAGCAAGAAGTAAAAAAGAACCTGACAGTAGCAAAAAAAACTCCTGCGCTGTACAGGCCCCAACAGGGGATTACACAACTGGCGAAGGCCAGTCATTATAATGAGTGGAGTATCAACACAATGTCCATCATCACAAAAAAAAGTCTGGTAGCGGCGGGGATTTTAACTGCGCTAATCGCGGGCAACGCTGCAATGGCTGCGGACGTTCCTGCTGGTGTTCAGCTGGCTGAGAAGCAAACGCTGGTACGTAATAACGGTGCGGAAGTGCAGTCTCTTGATCCGCACAAAATTGAAGGTGTTCCAGAGTCTAACGTTAACCGCGATCTGTTTGAAGGTCTGCTGGTGACTGACGTAGACGGCCACCCGGCTCCGGGCGTGGCGGAAAAATGGGACAACAAAGATTTTAAAGTCTGGACCTTCCATCTGCGTAAAGATGCCAAATGGTCCGACGGTACGCCGGTTACCGCCGAAGATTTCGTCTATAGCTGGCAGCGTCTGGCGGATCCAAATACCGCCTCCCCGTATGCGAGTTACCTCCAGTATGGCCATATTGCCAATATCGATGACATCATCACGGGTAAAAAGCCAGTAACCGACCTGGGCGTAAAAGCCATCGATGCCAATACCTTTGAAGTGACGTTGAGCGAACCTGTTCCGTACTTCTATAAGCTGCTGGTTCACCCGTCCGTCTCCCCGGTACCAAAATCCGCGGTAGAAAAATTTGGTGAAAAATGGACGCAGCCTGCGAATATCGTGACCAACGGTGCATATAAGCTGAAGGACTGGGTCGTTAACGAACGTATGGTGCTGGAGCGCAACCCGCAGTATTGGGATAATGCGAAGACCGTTATCAATCAGGTCACCTACCTGCCAATCTCTTCTGAAGTGACGGACGTAAACCGCTACCGCAGTGGTGAAATCGACATGACCTATAACAACATGCCGATTGAACTGTTCCAGAAGCTGAAAAAAGAGATCCCGAAAGAAGTTCACGTCGATCCGTATCTGTGCACCTACTATTACGAAATTAACAACCAGAAAGCACCGTTCACCGACGTACGTGTTCGTACCGCACTGAAGCTGGCTCTGGATCGCGACATTATCGTGAATAAAGTGAAGAATCAGGGCGACCTGCCGGCTTACAGCTACACCCCGCCTTACACCGACGGTATGAAGCTGGTTGAACCTGAATGGTTCAAATGGTCCCAGGAAAAACGTAACGAAGAAGCGAAAAAACTGCTGGCTGAAGCTGGCTATACCGCCGACAAGCCGCTGACCTTTAGCCTGCTGTACAACACCTCTGATCTGCATAAAAAACTGGCTATTGCCGTCGCGTCTATCTGGAAGAAAAACCTCGGCGTGAACGTGAAGCTGGAAAACCAGGAATGGAAGACCTTCCTCGATACGCGCCACCAGGGAACCTTTGACGTGGCACGTGCAGGATGGTGTGCGGACTATAACGAACCGACCTCATTCCTGAACACCATGCTGAGCGACAGTTCGAACAACACCGCACACTATAAGAGCCCGGCGTTTGATAAGCTTATTGGCGAAACCCTGAAGGTGGCAGATGACGCCCAGCGCGCCGATCTGTACGCCAAATCAGAACAACAGCTCGATAAAGACTCTGCGATCGTTCCGGTTTACTACTACGTTAACGCCCGCCTGGTGAAACCATGGGTAGGGGGTTATACCGGTAAAGACCCGTTGGATAATATTTCCGTTAAGAATCTTTATATTATCAAGCATTAATGGCAATACGTGGGGCGAGCGAGCTTGCCCCACTGTGTCTATTTTGTAACATTCATCAGGCACACGCCAGAAGGTACGGGCAATGTTGAAATTTATCCTGCGTCGCTGTCTTGAAGCGATTCCAACGTTATTTATTCTAATTACAATTTCCTTCTTCATGATGCGTCTTGCACCGGGCAGTCCTTTTACCGGTGAACGCACGCTTCCGCCAGAAGTTATGGCCAACATCGAAGCGAAATACCATTTAAACGATCCTATCACCACGCAGTACTTCAACTATCTGAAGCAGCTTGCACACGGTGATTTTGGTCCGTCATTTAAATATAAAGACTATTCCGTTAACGACCTGGTGGCGTCCAGCTTCCCGGTATCGGCTAAATTAGGAGCTGCTGCATTTATCCTGGCCGTTGTTCTCGGTGTCACTGCGGGCGTTATCGCCGCGCTTAAACAAAATACCCGATGGGATTACGCCGTAATGGGGGTCGCAATGACCGGGGTGGTTATCCCCAGCTTCGTTGTTGCGCCGTTGCTGGTCATGATATTCGCCATAACCCTGAAATGGCTTCCCGGAGGCGGCTGGAACGGCGGGGCGCTGAAGTTCATGATATTGCCGATGGTGGCATTATCTCTGGCCTACATCGCCAGTATCGCCCGTATTACCCGCGGTTCAATGATTGAAGTCCTGCATTCGAACTTCATCCGTACCGCCCGTGCGAAAGGGCTGCCGATGCGCCGGATTATTTTCCGTCATGCCCTCAAGCCTGCACTGTTACCGGTACTCTCCTATATGGGGCCTGCTTTCGTCGGCATTATCACCGGTTCAATGGTGATTGAAACCATTTATGGCCTGCCGGGTATCGGGCAGCTGTTTGTTAACGGGGCGCTTAACCGTGACTATTCGCTGGTGCTGAGCCTGACGATCCTCGTGGGCGCGCTGACCATTCTGTTTAATGCCGTTGTCGATGTGCTGTATGCCGTTATCGACCCTAAAATCCGTTACTAACTGGAGCACGCCATGATGTTGAGTAAGAAAAACAGCGAGGCGCTGGAAAACTTCAGTGAAAAGCTGGAGGTTGAAGGTCGTAGCCTTTGGCAGGACGCCCGCCGTCGTTTTATGCATAACCGTGCCGCCGTTGCCAGCCTGGTCGTGCTGGTGCTTATTGCGCTGTTTGTCACCCTGGCGCCAATGCTCTCTCAGTTCACCTATTTCGATACGGACTGGGGCATGATGTCCAGCGCGCCGGATATGGAATCCGGGCACTATTTCGGCACTGACTCCTCCGGGCGTGATTTGCTGGTGCGTGTGGCGATTGGCGGCCGTATCTCCCTGATGGTTGGCATCGCGGCGGCGCTGGTGGCGGTGATCGTCGGCACGCTTTACGGTTCGCTTTCCGGATACCTCGGCGGGAAAGTGGACTCCGTGATGATGCGTATGCTTGAAATCCTGAACTCCTTCCCGTTCATGTTCTTCGTCATTCTGCTGGTGACCTTCTTTGGTCAAAATATCCTGCTGATCTTCGTGGCGATCGGGATGGTGTCCTGGCTGGATATGGCGCGTATTGTGCGCGGCCAGACGCTGAGCCTCAAACGTAAGGAGTTTATCGAAGCCGCACAGGTTGGTGGCGTTTCTACCGCCAATATTGTGGTGCGTCATATCGTTCCTAACGTGCTGGGCGTGGTGGTGGTATACGCCTCCCTGTTGGTGCCAAGTATGATCCTGTTTGAATCTTTCCTGAGCTTCCTGGGATTAGGTACGCAAGAGCCGCTGAGTAGCTGGGGCGCTCTGTTAAGTGATGGCGCAAACTCCATGGAAGTGTCACCGTGGTTACTGCTGTATCCGGCGGGCTTCCTGGTCGTCACCCTGTTCTGTTTCAACTTTATCGGCGATGGCCTGCGTGATGCCCTCGACCCGAAAGACCGTTAAGGAGCGCCGTCATGACTATTATTGAAACGGCAACCGCGCCACAGGCGCAACAGCGGACCAGCGCACTGCTGGACGTTAAAGACCTCCGCGTGACGTTTAAAACCCCCGACGGTGATGTTACTGCCGTTAACGATCTCAACTTCGACCTGCGTGCCGGTGAAACGCTGGGCATTGTGGGCGAATCCGGTTCCGGTAAATCCCAGACCGCATTCGCGCTGATGGGCCTGCTGGCATCAAACGGCGTGATCGGTGGTTCGGCGACGTTTAACGGAAAAGAGATCCTGAATTTGCCGGAACATGAGCTGAATAAGCTGCGCGCCGAGCAGATTTCAATGATTTTCCAGGACCCGATGACGTCCCTGAACCCCTATATGCGTGTGGGCGAACAGCTGATGGAAGTGCTGATGCTCCACAAGGGGCTGGGTAAAGCCGAAGCGTTTGAAGAGTCCGTCAAAATGCTGGATGCGGTGAAAATGCCTGAGGCACGTAAGCGCATGCGCATGTATCCGCACGAATTCTCCGGCGGTATGCGCCAGCGCGTCATGATCGCGATGGCATTGCTTTGTCGGCCAAAACTGCTGATCGCTGATGAACCGACCACCGCTCTGGACGTGACCGTCCAGGCGCAGATCATGACGTTGCTGAACGAGCTGAAGCGCGAGTTCAACACCGCCATCATCATGATCACCCACGATTTAGGCGTCGTTGCCGGGATCTGCGACAAAGTGTTAGTCATGTATGCAGGTCGCACGATGGAATACGGTAATGCCCGCGATGTGTTCTACCAGCCAGCCCATCCGTACTCTATCGGGTTGCTGAATGCCGTACCGCGCCTTGATGCGGAAGGGGAGTCGCTGCTGACTATCCCGGGTAACCCGCCAAACCTGCTGCGTCTGCCAAAAGGCTGTCCGTTCCAGCCGCGTTGTCCGCATGCGATGGAAATCTGTAACAGCGCACCGCCGCTGGAAGCGTTTGTCCCTGGCCGTCTGCGCGCCTGCTTTAAGCCGCTGGAGGAGCTGGTATGAACGCAATCGACGAAAAAAGAAATGTGCTGCTCGAAATCGCTGACCTGAAGGTCCATTTCGATATCAAAGACGGTAAACAGTGGTTCTGGCAGCCTGCCAAAACCCTGAAAGCGGTGGATGGCGTCACGCTACGCCTGTACGAAGGGGAGACCCTGGGCGTGGTGGGTGAATCTGGCTGCGGCAAATCGACATTTGCGCGTGCGATCATCGGCCTGGTGAAAGCCACCGACGGGAAAGTGGCCTGGCTTGGCAAAGATCTGCTGGGGATGAAGCCGGATGAATGGCGCGACGTGCGCAGCGACATCCAGATGATTTTCCAGGATCCGCTGGCGTCCCTGAACCCGCGTATGACCATTGGCGAAATCATTGCCGAGCCGCTGCGCACCTATCATCCGAAGATGCCGCGCCAGGAAGTTCGCGATCGGGTGAAAGCGATGATGCTCAAGGTGGGTCTGTTACCTAACCTCATAAACCGCTACCCACATGAGTTTTCCGGCGGTCAGTGCCAGCGTATCGGTATCGCACGCGCGTTGATCCTTGAACCAAAACTGATTATCTGTGATGAACCGGTTTCGGCGCTGGACGTCTCCATCCAGGCCCAGGTGGTTAACCTGCTACAGAAACTGCAACGGGAAATGGGGCTGTCGCTGATCTTCATCGCCCACGATCTGGCGGTGGTAAAACACATTTCGGACCGTGTGCTGGTCATGTATCTGGGCCACGCCGTTGAGCTGGGTACGTATGATGAGGTGTACCACAATCCGCTGCACCCTTATACCAAAGCGCTGATGTCTGCGGTTCCCGTTCCGGATCCCGATCTGGAAAAAAATAAAACCATTCAGCTTCTGGAAGGTGAACTGCCTTCGCCAATCAACCCGCCTTCAGGCTGCGTATTCCGTACGCGATGCCCAATAGCCGGGCCGGAATGTGCAAAAACACGGCCGGTTCTGGAGGGCAGTTTCCGACATGCGGTTTCCTGCCTGAAAGTAGACCCGTTATAATCGCAAGGGCTGACATGATGTCAGCCCTTATTTTTCGAGGTTAATGTGTCGCGATTATTCACGTCGGCCCGTCAGCGGCTGTATCACCTTTTATTTGATCCTGAGACGGTTTCCGGTCGCCGTTTCGAAGGCCTGTGTGGTTTATTTGCCCTGATTAGCGTCATTATTATCTTTATCGAATCCGGCGCCGGAACGCAGTACCATATGACGTATGAGGAGTGGCACGTTTTCGTCTGGCTGGAATTGATTGTCACGCTGGTGTTTACCGCGGAATATGTGCTGAGGGTCATTAGCTGGCCAAATCCGGCGAAATACGTTTTCAGCTTCTGGGGATTTATTGATTTAGCCACCATCCTGCCGCTGTATGTCATGTGGCTGTGGCCTGAGATCAGCCTGAATTATGTGTTTGCCTGGCGCGCAATGCGCGCGATTCGCGTGTTACGAATTCTCAAACTGCTGCGCTTTATGCCGTCGCTGCGGGTTTTTTGGGTCGCCATTGTCAGCGCTCGCCACCAGCTGATTCTCTTCTATTCGTTTATTGCTATCGTGATGATCGTTTTTGGCTCCCTGATGTATTTAATCGAAGGGCCAAAATACGGGTTTACCACGCTTAATGCGTCTGTTTACTGGGCTATCGTCACGGTGACCACCGTGGGCTATGGCGATATTACCCCGCATACGCCGCTCGGACGTATTGTGGCATCGGTTCTTATCCTGATCGGCTATTCAGTTATAGCGATACCAACGGGGCTAATTACCACCCATATGAGCAGCGCCTTCCAGAACAGCAAGCAGCAACGCAAATGTCCGAATTGTCAGCAGGGGAATCATAAACCCGGCGCGCGGTTTTGTCACCGCTGTGGAAATGCCTTACCGGATTAAATAAAAAAGGCTGCGCGGGCAGCCTTTTTTATTATTCGCGCCAGAGAATATGGCACAGTTTGTGATCTTTCTCGCGGCACAGCAGGACGCGGGCAAAGATGTCGTTAATTTCTCCGCCGTCTTCATCTGCCAGGCCAATCACCACCTCTGCGAAGAAGTCCGGGTTGAGGTCAAAATCGACGTGTTCGGCCCAGTCTTCAGACGGATCGAACAGCTCAGCACCGCCACGCTCTTCAAATTGCAGGTTGAAAAGAATGACGTCAGCAGGGTCGAGATTATCGACCGCCAGCTCGAGAAAAATATCGTAGGCCTGTTCGAGCGTTTCGTCTTCGGTCAGGCGATTGTTCAGATCCATTTCCATGATGACTACCTGTTAAACATCGTTGGGCACGTTTTACAGCAACGGGCTAAAGAAGTAAAACAGTCGTTCGGCAATTCGCTGCCACAGCGGACGTTTCGCCCACAGTCTGGCGTCCAGCAGGCGTGAGCGGGAGATATAATCGTCCTGAACCGCTGCCAGATCGCCACCGAACCCGGCGTCATCAATGACCAGCGTAATTTCAAAATTCAGCCATAGACTGCGCATATCGAGGTTAACGGTGCCCACCAGGCTCAGCTCTCCGTCCACCAGCACGCTCTTGGTATGTAACAGCCCGCCTTCGAACTGATAAATTTTAACGCCTGCGGCCAGCAGCTCACTAAAGAACGCGCGGCTTGCCCATCCCACCAGCAGCGAATCGTTCTTGCGCGGCATAATAATGCTCACATCCACTCCGCGCTGTGCCGCTGTACAGATGGCATGCAGAAGGTCGTCGCTGGGAACGAAATAGGGCGTGGTCATGATCAGATATTCCCGCGCGGAGTAGGCGGCGGTCAGCAGTGCCTGATGGATCAGATCTTCCGGGAAGCCAGGACCGGATGCGATAGTGTGGATAGTGTGCCCGCTGGCTTCCTCAAACGGCATGATATTGCCATCCGGCGGCGGGGGAAGAATGCGTTTCCCGGTTTCAATTTCCCAGTCGCAGGAGTAGACGATGCCCATTGAGGTCGCGATCGGTCCCTCCATCCGCGCCATCAGATCGATCCATTGCCCCACGCCGGAATCCTGCTTGAAGAAGCGGGGGTCAACCATGTTCATGCTGCCGGTGTAGGCGATATAGTTATCGATCAGAACCATTTTCCGGTGCTGGCGGAGATCCATGCGGCGCAGAAAGACGCGGAAAAGATTCACTTTCAGCGCCTCGACCACCTCGATACCGGCGTTGCGCATCATGCCTGCCCACGGGCTACGGAAAAAGGCCACGCTGCCGGCGGAGTCCAGCATCAGGCGGCAGTGGATACCGCGACGTGCAGCGGCCATTAGCGATTCGGCGACCTGGTCCGCCATGCCGCCCGGCTGCCAGATATAAAACACCATTTCGATATTATGCCGGGCGAGCTGGATATCACGGATCAGCGCCTGCATCACATCATCAGAAGAGGTCATCAGTTGCAGCTGATTGCCTTTTACCCCAGCAATCCCCTGGCGGCGTTCGCACAGCTTGAACAGAGATGCGGCCACGCTGCTGTTCTCTTCAGCGAAGATATGCTTGCAGGCTTTAAGGTCGGCAAGCCATTTCGCAGTGGAGGGCCACATGGCGCGGGCGCGTTCGGCGCGGCGTTTACCCAGATGAAGTTCACCGAAAGAGAGATAGGCGATGATGCCCACCAGCGGCAGAATATAGATAATCAGAAGCCAGGCCATGGCGGAAGGTACCGCTCTGCGTTTCATCAGAATGCGCAACGTCACCCCGGCAATTAACAGCCAGTATCCTAAAATGACCAGCCAACTCACCACGGTGTAGAAGGTTGTCATAAATAAAAAATCCTTTTGAAAGCGTATTGTTATGAGTTTACGCATCAAGATTCATCTGGCAAATAAAAACGGCAGATAAAAGCGCTGGTTTGCCGTCTGCTTAGGCATATAATGGCATCTCTGTTAGAGAAAGAGTTGTAGACATGAAGCGCAGTAGAACTGAAGTTGGGCGCTGGCGCATGTTGCGACAGGTGAGTCGTCGTAAGGCTCGTTGGCTGGAAGCACAATCCCGCCGCAATATGCGTATCCACGCCATCAGAAAATGTGGCCTGAACAGACACCGTAACGCGCTGTTGTTCGCGGTCCAGGACATCTGAAAAGCATGAAGGGCACCGTAAAGGTGCCCATTAAACATCCAGACTATCAATTTTTGCAGTCTCTTCCCATCTGCTTTCCGCGATATACTGAGTCCCCTTAACGTCATGATATTAAAAGATGAATCCTTATCTCTGGATTTTTATTGTACTTTTGGCGCTGGATGCGCTCAGGGAAGATTTAGGACTTTCGTCATTTTCCTCATTGGCAGATTATGTTTTCGCATGCGGAATACATTGGCTTTATTAAAGGAACAAAGGATGAACGGAAAAGTAATGGCAGCACTCTTTGGGATTGCGATATTAAGCGGTTGTGCCAGCAGCAAAACCTCACCCGAACGGCACGCGTTTTATTTCGTGTCGCATCAGTCCAGCTTTACTGGCGGCAATTACACCTCCAGCGTGCAGAAAAATTATCAGCTGAACGTGGCGCAGTTCCGCGAGCTTTATGCCCGCGGCAAAGCTGACCGCGCGGAAGGGCGGACTCAGGTTGAAGCCAGTGAATACGCACAAAGCATTCGCGATCAGCTAAAAGAAAATGCGAAGTCGCAGGAATTGTTCGCAGGCAACACGAAGGATAAATGGTCATCGGACATGGACAGTAAAGACGCCATATTATTTGGCAACGAACTGGCCGCGACTTATCTTGATGGCTATAACGGCGTACAATAGCGCAACTGATTCAGGGGATACCGTAATTACCGGTATCCCCGCTGTTTTTGAGCGAAAGGAGTGAGACGTGTTTGCGGAGTTTGGTGTACTGAATTTCTGGACCTATGTTGTCGGCGCATTTTTTATCGTGCTGGTTCCAGGACCGAACACCTTGTTTGTGCTGAAAACAGGGATTGGCCACGGCGTTAAGAAAGGCTATCTGGCAGCCACCGGTGTGTTTATTGGTGATGCCGTGCTGATGTTTCTGGCCTGGGCGGGCGTCGCCGCGTTGATTCAGACCACTCCGGTATTATTTAATATTGTCCGCTATCTGGGCGCGTTTTATCTGCTGTGGCTGGGCGGGAAAATGCTCTGGTCCGTTATGACGCGTCAAAAAAATGCGCACGAAAGTAGCGCCGAACCGGCAAGCGCAATCCTTAAGCGTTCGCTGGTGCTGAGCCTGACGAACCCGAAAGCGATTCTCTTTTACGTGTCGTTCTTCGTGCAGTTCATTGATGTCAATGCGAAGAATACCGGCACGTCGTTCCTGATCCTCGCCACAACGCTTGAGCTGATCAGCTTCATGTACATGAGCTTCCTGATTTTCTCAGGCGCGTTTGTCACGCGTTACCTGAAAACCAAAAAGAAACTGGCGAAGCTGGGGAACGGGCTGATAGGCCTGCTGTTTGTCGGATTTGCGGCGAGGCTGGCGTCGCTGCACTGAATAAAGAAAAGGCTCCTGAGGGAGCCTTTTTAATGTCTGGCGTAGCTGGAAAGCCGCGCCAGATAAGGCTTCACGTTTTACTACTAGCAGTCAAAAGCCATAAAAAGCGGCTAGGGTGTGGACACATTGTGGACACTCTGACCACCATTAGCACCCTTCAGCGGGTTAAGCGAAATCGCGTCCTGCAGGTACTGAGGAGCGAAGTGCGCATAGACCATTGTCTGCGCAATTTTCGTATGACCTAAGATCCTCTGCAGTGTGATGATATTGCCCCCGTTAATCATAAAGTGCGTGGCGAAAGAGTGTCGTAGCGCATGTGTTGCTTGCCCCGCCGGTAAGTCGGGCTTAACTTCTTTGAGGATTCGCCTGAATTCAGCATAACTGGCCTCAGGAAACAGAAAGCCTCGTGCTTTGCCGACTACGTAAGCCGCAACGTCATCAGAGATCGGGACCGTGCGCGGTGTGTTGGTTTTCGTCTTAACGAAAGACACCCGGTTATGAATCACGTTCTCCGCTTTCAGCCTTGCAGCCTCACCCCATCTTGCCCCGGTACTCAGACACAAGATGGCAATTTTACGATTATCTCCTGATAGCGCTGCCAGTAAGGCGTCAATTTCCTCAAGAGTGAGATAGCCCGTTTCGGCAGTCTGCTCTTTCAGTTTTTTGAACCCCCTAAACGGATGCTCGCCGTTATACATTTCTGACTCAATCAGGGTAGTAAACATCCCACCTAATGTAATCAGGTCGCGGTTGATGGTAGTTGGCTTAATACCTTCAGCCCGGCGTTGAGCACAATATTGCGTTATCAGGCTCTTGGTGATCTGGAAAGCGCATGGGTTACCGGTCATCGTTTCGAAACGCTCAATTTTCCTGAGATACGATTGACCGTGCTCCTCATGTTTACCTTTCAGCTTCCACCACAACTCTTTCAGTTCTGACAATTGGCGTTTGTCCGTTGGTTTTGAGAGCCATTCCTTTGAGTGATGGTTATATTGAGTGTGCTTTTCAAAAGCCATCGCCTCGCTTTTCTTGTCGAACTTCCGACGGATGCGTTTTCCGTTACGCCCGCTCGGTCTAATGTCCACTTCATATCGACCATCATCGAGCTTTTTAACAGACATAAAGCCTCCCGATGATGTTACAGCGTACTTCAATTTCCTGATTTAAATAGCAAAAACTCACTGTGCATTTGCTGCACAAAAAATCGCCGTAAATGGTTAGCCAGTTTTCTGGTCTGAGTGGGGTGACGTTGTTGTCTGCTGCCCAAAGTGCGCGAGAGCCGGTGCAATCTGCCCAGCTTCGGGTGTTATTTGATCAGTCATAAACCACATGGTGTATTTCGTGAAGCGCGGATGCTGGAGGATTTTCATGATTTGTTCGACTCCCGGCTTTTTGTCACCGGCTTCATAACTACAAAAAGAACCGTAAACGATTCCAGTTAACTCACTGAATTGTCGCCTATTTAACCTTTCTGACTCTCTTATCAGCTTGATTTTTTCATGGATCTGTATTGACATAAAATCACCTATAGTTGAACATTATCACCTATCGTAGATTTAACTGGTCGATAGATGAATCACCTTTTAGAGCAACTAAACCCTATTTAGAGCAATTAATCACACTAAAGGAGAATCGTAGCAGATGACTAACCAGCTTGTAAGCAGAACAGATGCGGTTCCATATCAGGAATTTGCCCGGCTTATTGGTAAAACACCCGCAGCAGTTAAAGGCATGATTGAGAAGGGCAAGCTGCCTGTAGTCGAGATGACTGATCCGCAGTCAACGAGTGGGCGCGCAGGGGAATATTGGGTTTACCTGCCAGCATGGAACAAGGGCATGAAGATGGCCTATGACAGCCGCCCGAAGGAAATTAGAGACGGTTGGCTGATGTGGCTCGGATTAGGGGAGCCAGTATGAAGAATGAACCTCGCTGTATTGCACAGTTGCTTCGAAGAGAAAGTCCTAAACCTACCAACTTCACTATCACTCACGGTCGTGGACGCAAGGGCATAATCATCCGTACCCGTAAGCCGGGCGTTATCGAGAAGATTCGCCGTCTGGTCAAAAAGAGAGGACTGTGGTTATGACGGTAATGACACTGGACGTGATCCAGAAACAACCAACAGCGCTTCGCGGTCTGGTCTGCAAGTATCTGGCTCAGCCTCGCTGGCAGGACACTTGCGATTTTTACAATCAGATGATGGAGCGGGAGCGTCTTACGGTTTGTTTCCACGCTCAATTAAAACAGCGTCACTCTGTCATGCGCTTAGAGGAAATGACCGAAGCCGATCGTGAGCGTCTTGTTTGCGCGCTTGATGAATTGAGAAATGCATTCGCCCGGCACCGCCAACTTGGCGTGTCGAAAGCAACTTTCATCAGCCGCCTGACCGTTAGCCAAAGGCGATCACTGTTTCTTCATGCGGGACTGACAGAGCAGGAATTTATGATGCCGCACTGGCGTTTGAATGAAGAGGGCTGTTATTGGCGCGACAAACTTTTCCGCGCGCTGCGAGAGCTGTTTAGCCTTTTTGAGTACGCACCTACCATTTTAACCTCGGTAAAACCTGAGCAGTATTTACATTAATTAATCTGGATTCGTTTTATTACGCGCCTTACAGCGTGGGGACTCCTTTTGTCTGGAGATAGGCAAATGCAAACACAAAACACAGTACCAGATGGCATATTTTCCGCTCTCCTGGAGCAGGCAGTAAACGAAGCACAGCGCGACCTCGCGACACGTTTCTCTTCTCGATTTGACGGGCTTATCGCGCATATCAGCAAGTCTGAGCTCAATCGTACCCAGATTATCGAGTTATTAGGTCAGGAGTCGGCAAATTTGCACAACTCAATTTTCGATTGAGCAGGCTAACCACTTTTAAAAGGAAGCCAGAATGAGCATACGCATCGAGATTAATAACCAGTACATCATCACCAGTGACCGCTATCAATTCATTTTGCAGGAGAAGAAGACCGCAACATCCGGGAAGAACAAAGGCAAGGATTGGCTGGACGTTGTCGGTTACTACCCGACTATCCCTAAGCTTATCTCAGGCCTGGTATTGCATGACCTGTTGACCAGCGATCTTATTGGCTTCTCAGCTTTGGAAGCTCGAATTGAACGTCTGGGGAAGCAATGTCTGGACGCCTTTAAATAGTATGTCCATCGAATCTCGGGGGCGTATTGCCCCCTCGCCACCACCACCATTTTTGAAGGGCACCAGTGATTCATTCGTTGGTGCTTATCCCTGGAATAACGTCACTAAAGAGGCCATTGGCCGCGACAGACCCCTTACACGTGCCGAACTCCGTCAGGTGCAAGGTGTTTTAAACCGGATTGACCGTCTGCCGTTTTTCCTGCAAACGCTGTTTACATCGCGTTATAACTTCATCCGCCGTAAAAAGAGCCCGTTAGGTGGGCTGTATTTCCTTAAAAACACGTTTGAGCGCAAGCTGCTGCCACGTCTTGAGCGTGTTAATGAGCTGTGCGGGATGAATGAATCCGCCTCGATTGGTTTTCTGTCAGCTCGGGATGAATATGCTCGCCTGCCAGATATGAACGACAAAGAGCTCAGGAAATTTGCCTCCAGAATAGCCTCTCAGCTCTGGAGCAGGTATGAAGAGTTAAGTGACGCATGGGCGCACGCTCACGGCGGCAAAGAAACCCTTTTCACTGATGAGGCGCAGGCGCATTTATACGGGAAGGTTGCCGGTGTAGCGCGCGCTTTCAACCTCACCCCGATGTACTGGAAAAAATACCGTAAGGGTCAGATAACGATCCGACAGGCATTTTCCGCTATTTCACGACTGATTAAAGATGAATGGTGGGTTAATCAGCTTAAGGCACAGCGGATGCGCTGGCGCGAGGCGCTGCTCATCGCTGCTGGTGAGGTAAACAAAGACCGTTCACCTTACGCAAGCAAAATGGCGATCCGCGATGTTCACGCGCGCCGCCTTGCTAATCTCGAATACCTTAAATCCTGCGAACTGGAAAACAAAGTCACTGGCGAACGTATCGACCTCATCAGTAAGGTCATGGGGAGTATTTCTAACCCTGAAATACGCCGCATGGAGCTGATGAACACTATCGCCGGGATTGAACGTTACGCGACCAGCGTTGGTGACGTGGGGATGTTTATCACGCTGACCACGCCATCGAAGTATCACCCGACCCGTCAGGTTGGCAAAGGTGAAAGCAAAACGGTGCAGCTCAATCATGGCTGGAACGAAACAGCATTCACACCAAAAGACGGCCAGCGCTATCTATGCCGAATCTGGAGCCTGATGCGTACAGCTTTCAAAGATAACGATTTAGAGGTTTACGGGATGCGCGTTGTCGAACCGCACCACGACGGCACGCCACACTGGCACATGATGCTTTTTTGCAAACCCGGTCAACGTAAAGCCATTAACGAAATTATGCGTCGTTATGCCCTCAAAGAGGACGGGCACGAAAAGGGCGCGGCAAAACAGCGCTTTGAGTCCCGTCATCTTAATCAGGGCGGTGCGGCGGGTTACATCGCTAAATACATTGCCAAAAACATCGACGGCTACGCGCTCGACGGCCAGCTCGACCACGACACCGGCAAGCCACTGAAAGACACGGCTGCAGCCGTAACCGCATGGGCGTCTACATGGCGCATCCCTCAGTTTAAACCGATTGGCCTCCCGACAATGGGCGCTTACCGCGAACTGCGCAAGCTGCCGCGTGGGGTGAGTATTGCCTGCGAGTTTGACGATAGGGTCGAGGCCGCGCGAGCTGCTGCAGATGAGGGGGACTTTGAACGGTACATCATCGCGCAGGGTGGGGCAAACATGCCGCGTGATGCTCAGGCCGTCAGGGTCGCCCGTAAGGTGACTGATGAGGTCAACGAATACGAGGAAGATATCGAGAGGGTTGTCGGGATTTATGCCCCTCATCTCGGGGCTCATCGTGTCCATGTAACCCGTACAGCCGAATGGCGCATCGTTCCAAAGGTTTTGGCCGTTGAGCCTTTGACCTTAAAAAGCGGCTCTGCCGCGCCTCGGAGTCCTGTCAATAACTGTGGAAAGCTCACCGACGGTGGTGATCCAGTTATGACACCCTCACCGTCTGAGCAAGCCGCAGCGGTGTTAAATCTGATTGAATGCGGTGTTATCAGCTGGAATGAGCCGGACGCTATGAAGGTACTTAATGCCGCGTTAAAAGCTGGTGCATCTCGCAAAAATCGTCAGCAAAGAAACGCAACGCCCCTTAAAGCTGCAGAACAAGCGCCATCAGCCCGGATGACCAAAGCAGAACGCGAGCGCATACCAAAAATTCGTTTAGATTTGGCTCAGGAGGGTATTACCCCGGAACGTTGGGAGCTGGATGTGCTGGCGCGCGAGGGGACGGTGTTTTATGGCAACAAAAAAATTAGATATGTGGCCACTGAAGAGTGGCCGGGTTTCACATCCTTAGATGTGTGACGCAGCGTAATGTCAGATAGCCATACAAATTGCCCCTGAATTGATAAACTAAATCACTTTTCGAAACTGTCTTTGGCGAACTGCAGGGGTGTTATGAGAATTTACCTTGATCACAATATACTGGATGCTCTCAGCAAGAATCGTATGACATTGCAGGTTCCAAACGATACGGTTTGGGTTTATTCGAATGAAAATTTTAATGAAATCAAACGTTCGAAAAACATGCGATTTTTAGATGTGTTGGCAAATCTTAAGGCAAGAATGTTAGAGCTCGAATTTGATAAGAATTTTATGCTTACCGAGAGAGCATTCCTCTATGAATTTCGTGATCCTCATGAGCTTTACAGCCAATGGCTTGATCATATCAATGAAGTGCCCATCGACGATGTTGTCCAGTTACAAATGCAGTTCTTAGCTCGATTAGCGGGGGCTAATAATCAGGATGAAATGCTATTGCATCCTGTGAGAT
Source organism: Enterobacter sp. JJBC (assembly GCF_036936505.1). Lineage (NCBI taxonomy): Bacteria > Pseudomonadati > Pseudomonadota > Gammaproteobacteria > Enterobacterales > Enterobacteriaceae > Enterobacter > Enterobacter sp. JJBC. Next base: position 2,714,037 of record NZ_CP136935.1, on the reverse strand, counting down.
TAAGGGAATTCCTTTATTCTCTGTTATCACCACATGACCTAATGACGAGTGATATCGAATCTCGTATAGATCAAGTGGTTAAAGATATTGAGGTGCTCACTACAGGGCAATTGCTTGAAATACAGCATTTAGATCACTCAAGAACCAGCATTGGTATTGGTAGGGGCAGGGTTGGTAACCTATCAGTTGATGATAATCCTTTAAAGTTAATATGGGGGGTTGTGCGAAATAAATATCCCGGAATGACAATTGAACAGTTTTATGGCTTTGAACCTATCGATAAACAAGGCTATGAAAAATGGCCTCGATATTTAGGGGTTGTCGGGTGTCATACCGTACTTAATTTCTTAGGGTTTCATCCTGATAAGGGTCTTAACAGTATTAAAAAATTACCGGGGATAATGAGCGATGCCAATCATACGGCAATGGCTACCTATTGCGATGCAGTTATGAGTCAAGATCAACGGTTTTGTGCAAAAGCTCGAGCAATTTATCAGTATTTAGAACTCGATATAGAAGTCATAGAGGCAATACCGAATGTTAATCGATATCGTATCAGCAATAAGTAATTAGTAAAAATCACTGATGCATGCAACATATGCATGAGTTTGCATTCGTTTTTAAATTAAGATTTTGCCAGCGAGCGCCAGTGCTGGCGCGGCTCGGGGCTCCTGATGCACCTGCATTAAAAGCGACTCGTTAAGCGGGCAGGCGAGGCGGGGATAGCACTGCGCGCCAGACGTGTTGACAGGATTTATTTTGCGCGTCTGTGCGCGTCGTGGTGTGGCGCTGTGATGTGAAGTCGATCAAGGTGATGTCGGGGCGCTTGCGTCGTATGTGCAGCGTCTGGCTTGCTCTGAAGATGTGCCGCCCGGAGGCGGCATTTGGGGCGGGTTTAGTCGGTCTCGATGCTGTAATCCTTAAAGCGGATCACTTCCATTCCTAACCAATCGTTAATCTCTTTAAACCGCTCCTGCAGCGGCGTCAGCTCGTTGCGCACAAACACACGCGCAACCTTCTCGATATCCCCCATTGAGCCGATGTTCTCAGGTTTACCGCCCATCAACTGAAACGGTACGCGGTGCGCATCGAGCAGGTCGGCGGCGCTCACCTTTTTGATGTTGAAGAAATCATCCTTCGTGGCGACTTCACTCAGCGGCACAATCTTGATGCCATCAGGTTTCCCGTTCGGGGCATAGAAAAACAGGTTTTTGAAATTCCCGAGCCCTTTAGAGTCACGCATCGCGGAGCGCAGCGCCTCGACATCGGTGCTGCTCTGCGCCGCGTCGGTGACGTACATGATGTAACCTGCGTGCGCGCCGTTCTGGTAATACTTGCGACGAAACAGCGTGGCGGATTCATTCAGCCAGGCGGAATTAAGCGCGCTCAGGTATTCCGGCATCCCGTAAAGCTCCTGATTGATGTCGGGCTCCAGCAAATGGCACACCGAGCCGGGGGCGAACTGGTGCGGGTGGGTAAAGCTCGACACGTACCAGTAAACGCCATCTTCCACGCCACGGCGGGTGTATTTGGCTGGTGAGGTTTCCAGCTTCATGAGCTGGCCGGTTACGCTCATGCGTTTTTCAAGGTAGCCGTTTGCAAACACAAGATAATCAAGCACAAGGCGGCTGAAATCCTGACGTGACAGCAACGGGTGAGGGATGTAGGTGCTCGTCAGAATGTTGCGCTTTACGTAAATCGGGGAGCTGTGGTGTACGGCGGCGCGCAGGCTTTGCCAGTCCCGAGAAGTTGACCGGCGGCTCGTACCATTTGCCGTTATTGATGCACTCGACATAGTCGAGGATGTCGCGGCGATCCAGAACGGGTGACGGCTCACCAAAGGTGAACGCCTCCATTTTCTGCTGTGCGCTGGCGGTCATGTTGGTCTGTTTTGGCTGTTTCTTTTGGCGTTTTTTCATCTTAGTTAATATCCAGAATCGAGGTTGAATGCATACCGCTACCGGCGGAAAGTGGCTCGTTTAACAGCGCGTGCATGGTCGCCCACGCGATATCCGCGTGGCTGGCCTCTTCACTACGGCTGGCTTCATAGGTGGCGCTGCGGCCACTGCTGGTCATGGTTTTGCGGATAGCCATAAATGACTGTGTAATGTCGTTTGCCCCAGCGTCATATTCCAGACACCCGCGGCGAATGGTGTCTTTGGCTTTCAGCACCATCGCGGTTTTCATTTCCGGTGTGTAGCGGATGGCGCGTGCTGCCGGGAAGAATGAGCGTACGAGCTGGTAAACACCCTGCCCGATGCCGGTCGCATCGATGCCAATATAGTCGACGGTGTATTTCTCGGTCAGTGCCCGGATAGCCTCGGCCTGTGCGGCAAAGTCCATGCCTTTCCATTGGTGACGCTCAAGGATGCGGAACTTCCCACCGGCAACCAGCGGCGGAGCCAGCACTGCACAGCCTGCGCTGTCGCCGGTGTGTGACGGGTCATAGCCAATCCAGACAGGACGCCAGTTAAACGGACGGTCGGCAAACGGTTCGAAGTCCTCCCATTCCTCCATCGCATCGACCATGCAGCGTTGCAGCTCCTCGAACGGGAATACCGACGCTTTATCGTCGACGAACTCGCACATAAACAGGTTACGGAAGTCATCCGCGCTGTTTTCCTGTCTGAGTTGGTCGAGGTTAAACAGGGTGCAGCCACCGGCGAGCGCGTCCTCAATGGTGACAATCTGCCGCCACTGGCCGTCCCCGCATAACATGCCCCCGGCAAGCGCCTGATGACTGATATCGATGTCGACACGTTCGTCGCGGTTACTGCGTCCCCGGTTAAACAGCTCGCCTGACCAGAACGGGTAAGCGCCGTGCGCCAGCGTCGACGGCGTCGAAAAATAGGTGGTGCGCAGGTGTGACTGCGAGGCCATGCCCGAGGCGACTTTGCGCAGCTTCTGGAAATTGGGTATCCAGAAAATTTCATCGACGTACAGGTCGCCGTTGTGGCTCTGCGCAGTGTTGGAATTTGTCCCGAGAAAAATCAGTTCAGCACCGTTGTTGCCGATGACAATCGGGTCACCTGACAGGTCAACGTCGACCAGACGTGCAAAGGCGATAATGTATTTACGGAAAACGTAAGCCTGCGTTTTACTGGCTGATAAAAATATCTGGTTTTGTCCGGTCTTAAGGGCGCGCAGTAGTGACTCGCGAGCAAAGTAGAACGTTGCGCCAATCTGGCGCGATTTCAGGATGTGGCGGATTCGGTGCTCTAAACCGGCTTTGTGCCACCTGAGCTGATAATCAAACGACTGGTCGAAGAAAATCTCTTCCAGCTTTTCGATGGCCTCCTCGCTGAAATAATTACGTTTCGGCTTTTTGCGATCCCCTTTGTTGCGGCTGGCGATATTGGGGTTTAAATCCACCTCGTTTCCAGTCTGGCCGTAGCGGTTAACGCGCGCGAGCCGCTCCATCTGGCGCGACAGAAAATCAGCGACTTTAAAGTCGTGCGGCGTCAGATCGGGCTTGGCGTAAAGCTGGATGAGGCGCGCCTCTAACGTCGACTCAACGCGGTTAATCGGCGCGGTTTCCTCCCATCCATCACGCTGTTTCCAGCTCTGCACCGTGGGGCGCTTGAGTTGCAGCATGTCGCAGATTTGCGGCACGGCGAACCCCTGCCAGTACAACAGCCGCGCCTGTCGTCGCGGGTCATTGTGTAATGAAAGGTCAGTTGAAATGGTCATGCTTACCTCGTTTTGATGTTACGAGGCAAGGCTAAGGAAATGACCGCGCTTAATCGCTAAGCCCTTGTTGTGTAGGATCTAATCGGATCGTAAGCGGTGGCTGATACGGGTCAGAGTCGGGAAACTAACCCCGACCCGAAAACCCAACATCAGGACACCTGAAGAATGGCAAAGAAAGTTTCTAAATGGTTTCGCATCGGCGTCGAGGGTGACACCTGCGATGGCCGCGTCATCAGCGGCGATGATATTCAGGAAATGGCCGACACGTTCGACCCGCGCGTCTACGGTTGCCGCATTAACCTCGAACATATCCGGGGTCTGATGCCTGACAGCCCGTTTAAGCGCTACGGCGATGTGACCGAGTTGAAAGCGGAGATTATCAGCGATGACTCTGTGCTCAACGGCAAAAAGGCGTTGTTTGCCAAAATTGCCCCGCTCGATGAGCTGGTCAGCATGGTGCGTGCCGGGCAGAAAGTTTACACCTCCATGGAAATCCGCCCGAATTTCTCGAACAGCGGTAAATGCTATCTCATCGGGCTGGCCGTCACCGATGACCCGGCAAGCCTCGGCACCGAATACCTCGAATTCTGCAGCCGCGCTACGCAGAACCCGCTCGCCGGTAAAAAAGACCAGCCGGACGACGTTTTTTCTGTCGCCTCACTGGCTGAGCTGGAATTTGAGGACGTTCCCGACACCATGCTCAACAGCCTGACCGACAAGGTTAAGGCCATCTTCAGCCGCAAACAGGCCAGCGATGATGCACGTCTCGCTGATGTGCATGAGGCTGTCACCACCATCACCGAGCTGGTGCAAACCAACCTCACCGCCACCGACCAGCGCGTCACCGAGCTGGAAACCGAACTGGCGAAGCTTAAGCAGGACGTGACCAGCAAGTCCGAAGAAAACGCGCAGGCGTTTAACGACCTTAAAAACTCCCTCGATAACACCGAAAGCCAGCGCCAGCCGCGCCGCGAGCTTTCAAAAGGTGGTACGGGCGACGAGCTGCTGACCAACTGCTGATAACCCGCCGGGTGTGCTGCCCGGCCTGATACCTATTACCTGAACAGGAATAACCATGCGTAAAGATACCCGCTTCAAATTCAATGCCTACCTGTCCCGCGTTGCGGAGCTGAACGGCGTTTCCACCGATGATGTGGCGAAGAAATTCACCGTCGAGCCGTCGGTCACGCAAACCCTGATGACCACGCTGCAGATGTCATCCGCGTTTCTGACCAAAGTCAACATCGTGCCGGTCGACGAGCTGAAAGGCGAAAAAGTCGGGGTCGGCGTTAACGGTACGATTGCCAGCACTGCCGACACCGCCGGTGACGATGAGCGTAAAACCGCTGATTTCACCGCGCTGGAGTCCAACAAATACGAGTGTGCGCAGATTAACTTTGACTTCCATATCCGCTACAAACAGCTCGACCTGTGGGCGCGATTCCAGGACTTCCAGACCCGCATTCGTGACGCGATTATCAAGCGCCAGTCGCTCGATTTCATCATGGCCGGATTCAACGGCATCGAGCGCGCGGCGACGTCCGACCGCAAAAAGAATCCGATGCTGCAGGACGTGGCGACCGGCTGGCTGCAGAAGTACCGCAATGAAGCGCCAGCGCGCGTGATGTCAAAAATTACCGACGAGGAAGGGACGGTGATTTCTGAATTGATCCGCGTGGGTAAAAACGGCGACTATGCGAACCTCGACGCGCTGGTCATGGATGCCACCGGCAACCTGATTGACGAGATTTATCAGGACGACCCGGAGCTGGTTGTCATCACCGGGCGTAAGCTGATGGCGGATAAATATTTCCCTATCGTTAATCAGGAGCAGGCAAACACCGAGTCGCTGGCCGCTGACATCATCATCAGTCAGAAGCGAATCGGCAACCTGCCAGCCGTGCGCGTGCCGTACTTCCCGGCTAATGCCCTGATGGTGACGCGCCTCGACAACCTGTCGATTTACTTCATGGATGACGCACACCGCCGCGCCATCATCGAAGAACCTAAGAAAGACCGCGTCGAAAACTACGAGTCAATGAATGTTGACTACGTGGTCGAGGCTTACGCCGCCGGGTGCCTGATTGAAAACATCAAGCTCGGTGACTTCACCGCACCTGCAGCACCGGAAAGCGGGGAGTAAGCCATGACGAGTCCCGCAGCGCGTCACATGATGCGGGTCTCGGCCTCTGAAACAGCGCAGCGGGCTGCCGTCCCGCTGCGCAATGCAACTGCCTATGAGCAGATGCTCGTTAAGCTGGCCGCAGACAACCGCACGCTAAAACAAATCAGCTCTAAAGAGCGCAAAGCCGCGAAAAAGCGCGAGCTGCTGCCGTTCTACCTGCCGTGGGTCGCTGGCGTCCTCGAAAACGGCAAAGGCGCACAGGATGACATTGTCATGACGGTGATGCTCTGGCGTCTCGATGCTGATGATATCGCCGGGGCGCTGGAAATCGGCCGTTACGCCATGACCTACGGCCTCACCATGCCGGTCGGTCGCCGTCCGACGCCGTGCCTGCTGGCCGAAGAAGTGGCACTGGCCGCGCAACGCCTGCTGACGGCAAAACAGCCGGTCAATCTGGCGAACCTGCTCGACACTATCGCGCTGACTGAACGCGCGGATATGCCCGATATCGTGCGTGCGAAGCTGCACAAAATCACCGGCTACGTGCTGCGTTATGCGGAGCAACTGCCGGAGGCGCTGGCGCACCTGCAGCGTGCGATCCAGTTAGAAAGCACTATCGGGGTGAAAAAGGATATCGAGCAGTTAGAGCGACAGCTCAGGCCAAAAACCGAACCGGCACCGAAAACGAAAACGACTCAACCGCGCACGCGCAAGCCTGCCGCCAAACCGGCGGCACGGCGCGGGCGTCCACCAAAGGCGGCAAAAGCCGCAGGTTAAACGAGCGCTCCCCCGAGCCGGGCGGCACGCCGGTAAATGCGGGTATCTATTGCCCTGACTGCGACCGGCGTCCACCGCCCACCCATTACCCGAGGTTGTCATGACGACGCTGATTATTGAGCCAAAAAAAGAGCCGCAGGATGTGCCGGGCGTGGTGATACCGCCACCGGGCGTGAGCGAGCCGGTAATCAAAAACACCCCGTTTTTTCCTGACGTTGATCCGAAGCGCGTGCGCGAGGAAATGCGTTTAGAGCAGACCGTTTCCCCCGTTCGCCTGCGCCGGGCGATTAAGACCGCGATCGCGGAGACTAACGCGGAGCTGAGCGACTGGCGCGAAAGCCAGCTCGATGCCGGTTACGCCACGCTGGCGGATGTCCCGACGGACAAGCTCGACGGCGAGAGCGTGCGCGTTTTCCACTACTTCAACGCCGTATGTTCGATGACGACGGCCACGCTTTATGAACGTTTTCGCGGCGTGGATGCGTCCGCCAAAGGGGATAAAAAAGCCGACAGCATCGACAGCACTATCGATGAAATGTGGCGGGATATGCGCTGGTCTGTGGCGCGTATCCAGGACAAAGCGCGGTGCATTGTGGGGCAAATCTGATGAAAGCGTATGCGCTGCAGGGCGACACCCTCGACGCGATTTGCGCCCGGTACTACGGGCGCACTGAGGGCGTGGTCGAAACCGTCTTAGAGGCTAATCCCGGCCTGTCTGAGCTCGGTGTGATCCTGCCGCACGGCACGGCAATAGAGCTGCCCGAGACCGAGAGCGCGGCCAGAACCGAAACGGTGAATCTATGGGACTGAGTATGGAAAAAATCACCACGTTTATCGCCTACTGGCTGGCCGTGGGGCTGGCGTATGTCGGGGCAATGTCCCCCGAAAAGATGGCGCTTTACGTGGGCGGCGGATGCGCCATTTTTACCGCGCTGACGAACTACTGGTTTAAGCGCAAGACGTACCTCTATCTGACATCGCTCGGACTCGATAAAGGGGCTATTCGTGAAATCAATCGTTAAAAAATGCAGTGTGGCCGCCGTGCTGGCGCTGGCAGCACTGATGCCTGACTTTCGTCTGCTTAACACCTCGCCCGGGGGGCTGGCGCTGATTGCCGACCTCGAAGGTTGTCGCCTGACGCCTTACCAGTGCAGCGCGGGAGTGTGGACGTCGGGCATCGGCCACACTGCAGGCGTCGTGCCAAAGGGGGAAATCACCGAGCGGCAGGTGGCGGCGAATCTCGTCGCGGATGTGCTGAACGTCGAGAAACGTCTGGCCGTATGCGCGCCGGTGAAAATGCCGCCGCAGGTTTACGACGCGCTTGTCAGTTTCTCATTCAACGTGGGAACCGGCGCGGCTTGCCGGTCGACTCTGGTCTCGTTTATCAAACGCCAGCAATGGCCGCAGGCGTGTGACCAGCTCACCCGCTGGGTTTACGTGAACGGCGAAATTAACAAAGGGCTGGAAAATCGCCGCGCGCGTGAGCGTGCTTACTGCCTCAAGGGGATTCAATGAAAGTAATGTTGTTTTTACTGGCCGCGCTGATGGCGGTTGTGCTCTGGTAGCGTCATGAAAACGGCAACCTGACGCGCTCATTTGAACGGGCGAACAGGGTCGCCACGGAACAAAAAACTGCGATCGGAATGCTGAAAAATCAGCTTTCCGTTTCGCAGGGAATTGCCAGGCGAAATGAAACCGCGCAGGTCAGTCTACGCGGCGAACTGCTGGCCGCCGGTGCAATGGCCGTGCGACGTGAAGAAACCATTACAAGGCTGATAAATGAGAATGAAACCCTACGCCGCTGGTACAGCGCTGAGCTGCCTGATGTTGTGCGTCGGCTGCACACCCGCGCCGCCTGCGCCTCCGCCGGTCATTGTTTACAGCACCTGCCCGAAGGTGAGCTATTGCCCGATGCCGGGAAGCGACCCAGCCACTAATGGCGACCTGAGCGCCGATATTCGCAGGCTTGAGCACGCGCTCGCCGCCTGCGCGCTGCAGGTTGAAACCGTCAAAGACTGTCAGGATAAACTCGATGAAGAAAGCACGCAGCCTGCGCGAAGCGCTGATTAAAGCCGTCCCGCAGCTTGAAACAAACCCCGAAATGATGCGCATCTTTGCCGATGAGGGAAATATCGATGCGCGGCTCGCGGCCTCGCTCTCACATGAGAAAATTTACACCCTGAATGTGATCGTGTGTGATTTTGTGGGCGACCCTGATTTGATTTTCGTGCCGGTGGCCGCATGGCTCAGGGAAAACCAGCCGGATATCTGCACGCTCGATGACGGCCGCAAAAAGGGCTACCGTTTCCAAATGGATTTGAACGACGGGGACAGCGTCGATATTAGCATCAGCCTGCAGCTCACCGAGCGCACCATCATCAGGGAGGAAAACGGCGCGCTGCACGTAAGCTATGTCCCTGAGCCGCCGCTGCCGGAGCCCGTCACGCGTCCAAAAGAGCTCTACATCAACGGCGAACTGGTGAGCAAATGGGATGAGTGAATTTAAGCCCTTTGACGAAAAGCTCAACGGTCTGATTGCTGCCCTGTCACCGGCTGCACGCCGACGGCTTGCCGGAGAGATAGCAAAGGAGCTGCGCAAGTCGCAACAGCAACGCATCAAACAGCAAAAAGCCCCGGACGGCTCGCCCTATGAGGCGCGAAAGCGTCAGCCTCTCAGGGCTAAGACCGGGCGGATTAAGCGGGCTATGTTCCAGAAACTCCGCACGAGCCGGTACATGAAAGCCACTGGCCGTGAAAACAGCGCGGTGGTGGAGTTTACCGGCAAAGTGCAGCGCATCGCCCAGATTCATCATTACGGCCTTAAAGACCGGCCAAATCGATATGTTTCAGATTTAAAGTACCCAGAGCGAAAATTGTTGGGTGTTAATCCTAGCGATAAAGAGCTTATAGAAGAGATAATATACAAAGTATGTTTTTTGAGGTGACATACAGGGGGCTTTAATTTCTTATGATTGTTGGAGGTTTAATCAAGTTTGATCAATATGATTACCTAGCATAACGCTCACTAATCACTTAAGATTATGTGTCTGGGTCTTTTAATGGTCAAATAGAGGTCTTTTGGGTATGTTTGAGTTGTCTGCGGAAAAATTTAATCAGATGCGTCGAGCGATTGATTATCCTCCTTTATTCGAATTATTCAAAAAGGAGTTGCCTCGTTTTGAAAAATGGATGAAGCAACAAGGGATTACCAAAGAGATCATGTTTGAACATGGTTTATCAAGATTTTTAATAAGTGATGTTATTCTTTATCTATGCAAGCAACACGGTAAGGTATATTTATGGGATGACGGGGTTATGGATTTCGAGGAAAAGAAAAAAAGTGCATGGATAGAAGATTTTATTGTGTTAACCCCTTACTTCCTCTGGTTAAGAAGTGAAGTCGGTGATGACGAGTGCAATGTGGCGAGAAGTAAATTTTCTATTAATGCATTTATGAAGGGGCACCATTATTTTATGGGTAAAGTTCCTTTGAGAAATTTAGGTGGTGGAATTTTAAAAGGTACAAATCTTTCAAACAAGTTATTAGATTTTGTATCGCTAGATAACCTAAACCTTATACAGCCAATGAATAATAGTCACCTCTACATATATTGTTCCTCTGCTGTTAATCTCGTGATAGATGGTAGTGTCGCATTTCTTAAGTTTAAAGAATGTAAGTTATCGGAAATTCAAATAAAGCATAATGGGATAATTTTACAAAATGGAAGTTTTCAAGAATTTTCTTTTAATAGATGTCATATTGATTTGAAACTCTGTTCGGCAAATATCATGCACATGAAAGTTAATGGTTGTAATTTTAATGCGGTTTGTGATTTTGCTCGTTTTGATAGCCAATGTGAGTTCACCTATGATCGAAAAAGGAAATTTTCATATCAATCAGAAAGTGATTTCTTCGATGTTGTCACAAAGTTGTTTAGTAATGCAAATGATTATTCAAAAGCAGGTGAGTATTACTATAAGAAAAGAAAGGCATTAATGTTAGAGTCGCTTTGTTCATGGCGAAATTTTAGAGATCATACATTTAGAATGACCAAGAGGCAAAGGTTCAGGTTTAAGGTGAAAATGTTTTTGAAAAGTTTTCCTGATGCATTTAACTATTTTGTTTGGGGTTTTGGGGAGAGGCCATTAAGAGCTCTTGGTACATCTTTATTGATCGTTTGTCTCTCTACTATTGTTTATTACTTTAGTGCGAAGTCCAACACTCAAACATTTGTTGAGGCACTTTATTTTAGTATTGTTACATTTACCACGCTAGGCTTTGGTGATATTACTCAAGAAAGCGATTTTTTGCGCTTGTTTTCAGCGGTTGAATCATTTTCCGGGTTGGTTCTTATGGGGTTATTTCTTGCGGGTTATGCCTCTAAGGCCAAACGATATTAGCTTTTATATAATAATTTGTTGAGCAGAAACAGTCTCTGTCATCATTGAACACCCTGCAGCATTAGTTGTTCTATTCATCATACAGCTCCATTGAATTGCCGTCGTCATCCACTGGCGGCATCCTTTCCCCATGAATAATCTAAATTCTCTGCAGGAAATCGCACGCGCGATCCGCAACCTTATCCGCACCGGCATTGTGACCGACGTAGACCTCGACGAGGGGGTGTGTCGTGTCCAGACCGGCGGTATGCAAACCACCTGGCTTAACTGGCTCACCTGTCGCGCCGGTCGCTCTCGCGTGTGGTGGGCTCCCTCGGTAGGTGAGCAGGTGTTATTGCTGGCCATCGGCGGAGAGCTCGATACTGCCTTTGTGTTGCCGGGCATTTTCTCTGATGACCATCCCGCGCCGTCTGCCTCGCCCGATGCGATTCATGTCGCCTTTCCTGATGGTGCTGTCATCGAGTACGAACCCCAAAACAGCGCGCTCACCGTATCAGGCATCAAAACCGCCGACGTCACCGCGTCAGATTCCATTACGGCGACCGTGCCGGTGGTACTTGTGAAAGCCTCGACCCGCATCACGCTCGATACACCCGAGGTGGTGTGCACCAACAAGCTGACCACCGGCACGCTGGAAGTGCAGAAAGGCGGGAAGATGACCGGGAACATCGAGCACACCGGCGGGAAATTTATCAGCAACGGCGTGCAGGTGGATGACCACGCGCACGGCAACGTACAGAGCGGCGGGAGCTGGACTAAGGGGACACAATGACGGTGCGTTATCTCGGTATGAACAGCCAGACCGGGCTCAGTGTTTCTGAGGCCGAACATATCAGGCAGAGTGTGCGCGACATTCTGGTCACGCCGGTTGGCTCGCGTGTCATGCGTCGTGAATACGGATCCCTTCTGTCAGCGCTGATTGACCAGCCTCAGAGCCCGGCGCTACGGCTGCAGATTATGGCCGCGTGTTATTCCGCGATCCAGAAGTGGGAACCGCGCATCAGCCTGACGACCATCACCTTTGAGCGGTCGGAGACCGACGGCGGGCTGTATGTCGATATCACCGGCACGCGCTTGACCGGCGGACAGTCCTTTTCCCTCACCATCCCACTGAGTTAAACGCTATGGCAATTGTTGACCTGAACCAGCTCGCCGCGCCTGATGTCGTGGAAGTGCTGGACTATGAAACCATCCTGAGCGAACGAAAGGCGACGCTCGTCTCGTTATACCCCGAGGAACAGCAGGAGGCCGTCGCGCGCACGCTGATGCTTGAATCAGAGCCGCTTGTTAAGCTGCTGGAAGAAAACGCATACCGGGAAGTTATCTGGCGACAGCGCGTAAACGAGGCCGCGCGTGCGGTCATGCTGGCTTACGCTGCCGACAGCGACCTCGACCAGATAGGCGGAAATTACAACGTTGAGCGCCTCGTCATCACGCCTGCAGACGACACCACGTTTCCGCCGACACCAGCCGTAATGGAGTCGGACACCGACTACCGTCTGCGCATTCAACAGGCTTTTGAGGGGCTGAGTACCGCAGGCTCGACCGGCTCATATCAGTTTCATGGTCGCAGCGCTGACGGGCGTGTCGCAGATATTTCCGTCATCAGTCCTGAGCCAGCGTGTGTGACGGTCTCGGTGCTGTCCCGCGAAAATAATGGTGTTGCCTCTGACGAGCTTCTCGCCATCGTGCGCACTGCGCTGAATGACGAGGACGTCCGACCGGTCGCTGACCGCGTGACCGTGCAGTCAGCGAAAATCGTCGATTATAAAATCATCGCATCGCTTTACCTGTACCCCGGCCCTGAAAGTGAGCCGGTGCTCAGTGCGGCAAAAGCAAAGCTGCAGGCATATATCAGCGCGCAGCACCGGCTCGGGCGTGATATCCGCAAATCAGCCATTTATGCTGCCCTCCACGTCGAGGGCGTGCAGCGCGTCGAGCTGGCCGCGCCGGTGGCCGACATCGTGCTCGATGAGACGCAGGCGTCATGGTGCAGCGAGTACAGCGTGACTATCGGAGGCAACGATGAATGATACCCGCCTGTTGCCGGTGGGCTCGTCACCGCTTGAGGTGACGGCGGCGCGCGCCTGCGCTGAGATTGAAAATACCCCCGTCGCGCTACGCCGTCTCTGGAGCCCTGACGACTGCCCGGCAAACCTGCTGCCGTGGCTGGCGTGGGCGTTTTCCGTTGACCGCTGGGATGAGAACTGGCCAGAGGCCACAAAGCGGGATGTGATACGCGCGGCGTGGTTTATCCATGCGCACAAGGGAACGATTGGCGCAGTGCGTCGCGTGGTGGAGCCGCTCGGCTACCTGATTAACGTTACTGAGTGGTGGGAAACCAGCGACCCACCCGGCACGTTTCGCCTCGATATCGGCGTGTTAGAGACCGGCATCACCGAGGAAATGTATTACGAAATGGAGCGTCTTATCGCAGATGCAAAGCCAGCCAGCCGCCATCTAATCGGCCTCAATATTATTCAGGACATCCCCGGCCATATGTACACCGGCGCCCTGACCTATGACGGCGACATCATAACGGTTTACCCCGGATAAGTGAGAGCACAATGACAGTGAAATATAAAACGGTCATCACCAAAGCCGGTGCAATCAAGCTGGCCGCAGCGACCGTCCCGAACGGCAAGAAAGTGAATTTTACGGTGATGGCCGTCGGAGACGGCGGCGGCACGCTGCCGGTGCCAGATCCAAACCAGACAAAACTCGTCAAAGAGGTCTGGCGTCACGCGCTGAACAAAATCAGCCAGGACAAAAGGAATAAAAATTATATCGTAGCGGAGCTGCTTATCCCGCCTGAGACCGGCGGTTTCTGGATGCGTGAGCTCGGACTCTATGATGACACCGGCACGCTGATAGCGGTCGGTAATATGGCCGAAAGCTACAAGCCAGCGCTGGCAGAGGGGTCAGGGCGCGCGCAGACCGTGCGTATGGTTATCATGGTGAGCGACATCGAGTCAGTCGAGCTGACCATCGACACCTCAACGGTGATGGCAACGCAGGACTACGTCGACGACAAGCTCGCGGAGCATGAGCAATCCCGCCGCCATCCTGACGCCACGCTCACCGCAAAGGGTTTCACTCAGCTAAGCAGTGCGACCGACAGCGCGTCTGAGAGCGTCTCAGCGACGCCGAAAGCCGTTAAGGCGGCATATGACCTTGCCAGCGGGAAATACACCGCTCAGGACGCCACCACGGCGCGAAAGGGTATTGTCCAGCTAAGCAGTGCGACCGACAGCGCGTCTGAGAGCGTCTCAGCGACGCCGAAAGCCGTTAAGGCGGTATATGACCTTGCCAGCGGGAAATACACCGCTCAGGACGCCACCACGGCGCGAAAGGGTATTGTCCAGCTAAGCAGTGCGACCGACAGCACGTCTGAGACGCTCGCAGCGACGCCAAAAGCGGTTAAGTCGGCGTATGACCTTGCCAGTGGGAAATACACGGCGCAGGACGCCACCACGGCGCGAAAGGGTATCGTTCAGCTCAGCAGCGCGATCGACAGCGCGTCGGAGACGCTGGCGGCGACGGCAAAGGCAGTGAGCACAGCGTCTAAAGCGATTAAAGACACTCTCGGAACGTCTGCATCTAAAGATATTGTCACCTCAAAGACCGATACGACAACAGGCCGTGTGCTGACTACTGGCTGGATGAGTCTTGGGGGGTATGGTACGGATAATCTGATTCCGGGAGTGGATGCATTAAAACCGCTGCGCAACGGATTTTACGCCGTACAGAGTGAAGCATCATATGGCAATGCCTCTTTGATTAGCTTTGGTTACGACTCTGGTTCGCAGGTGCATATTATTGCCAAACAGGGTGGGCAGGCTCCAATGTTGGGTGTGTGCGGATCTACGCCGCAAGGGGTGTTTGGTGGCTGGGGGAAAATTTACACCGAATTTTACAAACCCACTGCAGGAGAAGTTGGAGCAGTTGCCAAAACTGGCGACACGATGTCGGGAAAACTCATCGTGAACTTTGATGGTGAGGCTATCAGGTTACAGCCAAAAACAGCGGGTTATGCCAGTTACTTAATTTCTGTTGATTCGGCTAATGTCAATCACTGGTATGTAGGAGCTGGTTCAACAAATAATGCTGATGTCGTTTTCAATAATTACAAGGGCGGAAATAACAGTATTAATCTGAAGAGCGACGGCTCAATAAATATCACCGCAACAAATGGAAAAAACGTCAATATATATGGTCAGGCTGTTCCAAGCAATTATGCCAATTTTGATAACCGTTATTTGCTGCGCGATAGTGCATCGAATGCCGGTTTTGCAAGTGGTGATGCAACACGACCCTATATGCGCCACTCGGCGACGGCCGCGGTCGTTTATCTGGCGAAGACGGGTGATTCATACACCAAAGCAGAATCAGACAATGGGTATATGGCAAAAACTAGCGCATATACCAAAGCTGAGAGCGATGCCCGGTACTACACCAAAGCGCAAGCCGATGCGGGGTACAATGCCAAAAACACCGCTTCACTTTCTGCTGCCGGAGGGTGGCAGCAGGACAGTACGACCGGTCTGATTATACAGATGGGAACAGTAACCCGAACGGGCTACAACACAGTCGTCAATTTTCCTAAGGCGTTCCCTAATTTCTGCATGGGCGTACTGCTTACGCTCAGCGATGCGGGCACAGGTAACCTTTCCGAGTCATCAAGCAACATCAGATCGTTAAGCCACAGTAAAACTGGTTTCAATTATGGTGCAAACGGCAATCCTGAAAAAACGGCGTTCTGGGTGGCCTTTGGTAAATAGGATGCAAACATGAAAGACAGATATTTCTGGAGTAAGAAAGAAAACGGCTTTTATCCTGAATCAATGAAAGAGCTTTATGAGAACAGCCCTGATGGCTGGCCGGGGGATGCTGTAGAAATCAGCGAAGAACTTTATAATTCACTTCTGGAGGGGCAAGGCAGGGGAAAAGTGATTACTTCTGACAGCGATGGCAAGCCACTACTTTCTGATCCGGTTATTGATTACGCTGCAATAGCAGAAGATGAAAAAAGCCGTCTTGCAAGCAAAGCTGAAGAAATGATTTTGCCCCTTCAGAGGGCGGTCAAGTATGGCATTGCATCAGAAGAAGAACTGCAGTGGCTTAAAGAATGGGAAATTTTCAGTGTGGAACTCAGCCGTGTTGATACTTCTCTGGCACCAGAAATAGAATGGCCTGAGCCACCATCGAACGATTAACAAAAAACCCGCATTATGCGGGTTAATTTTTAGGGTCTTATTCTTGATTAAGCGCTAAAAACGCTCAATCACCTTTCCGGCACGCTTCACCCGCTCACTGCGCGTTGTACTATCCCCCCTCCAACGGTATTACGTTTCTTGCATCTCACACACAACAGAAAATAGTCGCACCCCTTAAACACGGAGTTAAACAGATGGGCGACTATCACCACGGCGTCGAGGTCATCGAGATTAACGATGGCACGCGCACCATTTCCACCGTCTCGACGGCCATCATCGGCATGGTCTGCACGGCCAGCGATGCTGATGACGTAACATTCCCGCTTAATGAGCCGGTGCTGATTACCAGCGTGCAAAACGCTATCGGTAAAGCCGGTACAAAAGGCACATTATCAAAATCCCTGCAGGCCATTGCCGACCAGTGCAAGCCGGTCGTTGTGGTTGTCCGCGTGGCCGAAGGTATCGACGACCCGGAAGACCCCGAAGCGGCACAGAAAGAGACCATTTCCAACATCATCGGCACGACCGACGAGAACGGTAAATACACCGGCCTGAAAGCGCTGCTGACTGCAAAGACCGTCACCGGCGTCAAGCCGCGCATTCTCGGCGTACCGGGTCTGGATTCTCTGGAAGTGGCGACCGCACTTGCCTCGACCTGCCAGAGCCTGCGCGCCTTTGGTTACATCAGCGCGTGGGGCTGCAAGACCATTTCCGAAGCCATCAAATATCGTGAGAACTTCAGCCAGCGCGAGCTGATGGTCATTCACCCTGATTTTCTGGCATGGGACACCACGGCTAACGAAACCGATATTGCATGGGCGACCGCCCGCGCGCTCGGCCTGCGTGCCAAAATCGACCAGGAGACCGGCTGGCACAAAACGCTCTCTAACGTCGGCGTGAATGGCGTCACCGGCGTCAACGCTTCGGTCTCGTGGGATTTGCAGGAGAAAGCCACCGACGCAAACCTGCTTAATCAGGCCGGTGTCACCACGCTGATTCGTAACGACGGCTTTAAGTTCTGGGGCAACCGCACCTGCTCTGACGACCCGTTATTCCTGTTTGAAAACTACACCCGCACGGCGCAGGTACTTGCTGACACGATGGCGGAGGCGCACGCCTGGGCGATTGATAAACCCGTCACCGCAACGCTTATCCGCGACATCGTCGCCGGTATCAATGCCAAATTCCGCGAGCTGAAAAACAACGGCTATATCGTTGACGGCTCCTGCTGGTACGACCCGGAGTCTAACAGCGTCGAAACGCTGAAGGTGGGGAAACTGTATATCGATTACGACTACACCCCCGTCCCACCGCTGGAAAACCTGACCCTGCGCCAGCGCATCACCGATACCTATCTGGCGAACCTGTCAGAGTCGGTCAACAGCTAAGGAGTTGAGAGCATGGCGTTACCACGCAAACTGAAATACCTGAATATGTTTAACGACGGCCTCAGCTATATGGGCGTTGTTGAATCCGTCACCCTGCCAAAGCTGACCCGTAAGCTTGAGAAATACCGTGGCGGCGGGATGCCGGGCTCGGTCTCGATTGACCTCGGTCTCGATGACGACGCGCTGTCGCTTGAGTGGACGCTTGGCGGCCTGCCTGACGTCGAGCTGTGGGCGCAGTACGCGTCACCGGGTGCGGACAGCGTGCCGCTGCGCTTCACCGGCTCATTCCAGCGCGACGACACCGGCGCAATTTCCGCCGTTGAGGTGGTCATGCGTGGCCGTCACAAGGAGTACGACGGCGGCGAAAACAAACAGGGCGAAAGCGGCACGACCAAAATCTCGACCGAGTGCTCGTACTACCAGCTCACGATTGACGGCAAGGAGGTCATCGAGATTGACGTCGTCAACATGGTGATGAAAGTCGACGGCGTCGACCGTCTGGCAGAACACCGTAAGGCGATTGGCCTGTAACCCCTTAACCGGTCGGCAATGCTGACCGGTCATTTAACTTTGACGAGAGAAACATCATGGAAAACATCAACGAAATCGCCACTGCCGAAACTGAAAACCCGAACATTGTGATCCTCGACAACCCTGTCATGCGCGGTGAGCAGAAAATCGAACAGGTGATCGTCACAAAACCCAACGCGGGAACCCTGCGCGGTGTGAGTCTGGCCTCGCTGGCAAACTCTGACGTCGATGCGCTGATTAAGGTGCTGCCGCGTATGACGTACCCGGCGCTCACCGAGCATGAGGTCATGCGTCTGGAAGCGTCAGACCTGATTTTGTTCGCCGGTAAGGTGGTTGGTTTTTTGTCGCCATCTTCGGTTCGCTGACGTTCCCCGATAACCTGTCGGTCGATGACCTGATGGCGGATATCGCGGTGATTTTTCACTGGCCGCCATCAGAGCTGAATTCCCTGAGCGTGACCGATCTCATCACATGGCGCGATAAGGCGCTGCAGCGAAGCGGAAACCACCATGAGCAATAACGTCAGACTTGAGGTGCTGCTTAACGCAGTAGACCGGGCAAGCCGACCGCTTAAAGCTATCCAGAACGCCAGCAAATCCCTTGCTGGCGATATCCGCACTTCTCAAAACACCCTGCGAGATCTGAATGCGCAGGCGTCCCGAATTGACGGATTCAGGAAAGCGAGCGCACAGCTTGCCGTGACCGGTCAGTCGCTTAACAAAGCGAAACAGGAGGCCGCAGCGCTGGCCGTCCAGTTTAAAAACACCGAAAACCCCACTAGCGCGCAGGCGCGCGCGATGGAGGCTGCAAAGAAATCCGCCGTTGACCTGCAGCTCAAATATAACGGGCTCAGGCAGTCGGTACAGCGCCAGCGCACCGAGCTCGCGCAGGCTGGCATAAACACCCGCACGCTGTCGGCGGATGAGCGCCGTCTGAAATCCAGCATCAGCGAAACAACCGCGCAGCTTAACCGGCAACGTGATGCACTGGCGCGCGTCAGTCAGCAACAGGCCAGACTCAGCGCGGTAAAAAGCCGATATGAATCCGGGCAACAGCTCGCCGCCGGTGCGCGTAATGCCGGGATGGTGGGCGTCGGGGTGGCGACCGCCGGGCTTTATGGTGCGTCACGCTTTATTGCGCCGGGTATCGGTTTTGATAAGCAGATGTCAGGCACGCAGGCGATCCTCGGGCTCGATAAGGGCGACGATAAGCTCGCGGCCATTCGTCAACAGGCGCGTGATATCGGTGCGACAACCGCCTTTTCGCCGGGTGATGTAGCGCGCACGCAGACCACGCTCGCACGCTCGGGCTATAACGCCGATGACGTACTGGCTGCGACCGGTTCGACCGTAAACCTGAGCCTCGCGGCCGACGTGGATATCGCAGAAGCCGCCGACATTATCACTAACATGCAGTCGGCATTTAACCTGCCGACCACCGAGATTGAGCGTGTCGCGGATGTGATGACGAAAGGCTTTACGTCATCAAACACCGGCCTCGTCGAGCTGGGCGAGGCGATGAAATATGTCGCGCCAATTGCTGAGGCTGCAGGGGCGAGCATCGAAGACACGACCGCCATGCTCGGCATTCTTGCGGATAACGGGATTAAAGGCTCGATGGCCGGTACGGGCGCGAGTGCCATTTTCAACCGTCTGCAGGCTCCTATGGGTAAGGCCGTTGAGGCCATTTCAGAATTAGGCGTGAAAACCCGAGACTCAAAAGGGAACATGCTGCCGGTCGAGAAAATCCTCAAAGCGATTCACAAATCCTTTGAGAAAAACAAGCTCGGCACCGCAGAGCAGGGCGAATATCTGAAAGTAATTTTCGGTGAGGAAGCCATGAAGGGGGCGATCAAGCTGGTCGCCGCCGCCGGTGATGGCTCACTCGATAAGAAACGCCAGACAATCCGTGATTCTAAAGGCACGACCGAGCGCATTGCGAAAATACAGACGGACAACCTCGACGGCGATCTGAAAAACCTGCAGTCAGCATGGGAAGACCTGCAGATTGAGGTATTCGACAAAGAAAACTCAGCACTGCGCCGCCTGACGGTTTCCGCGACTGAGTGGCTTGGTAAGGTTTCAGCCTGGGCGAAAGCTAACCCTGAACTGACGCAAACCCTGTTTAATCTTGTCGCCGGTGGGCTGGCGCTGGTCGGCGTGCTGGGAGGGATTGGCCTGATTGCATGGCCTGTTATTACAGGCATAAACGCGATTATCGCAGCTGCTGGTTTTCTCGGTACAACGATGGCCGCAATGGGGAGTGCCATTGTCTCTGTGCTCGTTGCAGTTACCTGGCCGGTTGTGGCTGTGGTTGCTGCATTTCTGGCCGGGGCGCTGCTTATCCGTAGATACTGGGAGCCAATAAGCGCATTCTTTTCGGGTGTGGTGGAGGGGCTTAAAGCGGCCTTTGCACCGGTGGCTGAAATCTTCTCGCCGCTCGCGCCGGTGTTTGATTCCATCATCGAAAAACTGCGCGGGGTCTGGCAGTGGTTCACTGACCTGATAGCGCCGGTGAAGGCAACGCAGGAGACACTCGACAGATGCAAAAATGCGGGGGTGATGTTCGGTAAATTGCTGGCCGACGCGCTGATGTTACCGCTCAATAGTTTTAACAAACTGCGCGGCGGCGTTAACTGGTTACTGGAGAAGCTCGGGGTAATCAATAATGAGTCGAGCGATCTTGACCAGAAAGCCGCAAAAGCCAATGCTGCAACGGGATTGGGTAAAGAGTCCACTATCAGACCAACGCCGTTATTTGGCGATTCTCAGTGGTATCACCCGGTGCCGGTTCCTGCCGGGAAGACCTACGTAGACCAGAGCAAGCCAGAATATAACATCACCCTACATGGTGGCATCGCACCGGGTACAGACCTTGACCGGCAGCTCCGCGAAGCCGTCGAAAGACTTGACCAGCAAAACCGTGCGCGTCAGCGCTCAAGTATGCGTCACGATGGATGAGGGCTAAAGCATGTTAATGGTTTTAGGTTTATTTGTATTTGAGCGCCGAACGCTGCCGCATCAGTCGATGCAGTATTCGAAGGACTACCGCTGGGCGTCTAACGACCGCATCGGCAAACCCCCGGCTTACCAGTTTCTTGGGGAGGGGGAAACCTCGCGCACGCTTTCGGGCGTGCTGTACCCCGAAATCACCGGCGGCCGCCTCTCACTGACCGCCATCGAGCTGATGGCCGACGAAGGCAGGGCGTGGCCGCTGATTGACGGAACGGGCATGATCCACGGCATGTATGTCATCGATAAAGTGACCCACACGCACAGCGAATTATTCAGCGACGGCGCGGCCAGAAAAATCGAGTTTAGCCTCTCGCTGAAACGGGTCGATGAGTCGCTCGCGGCGATTTACGGCGACCTGAAAACGCAGGCCGACAATCTGGTGACATCTGCCGGTAACTGGCTGGGAGGGCTGGCTGGATGATTACGGGTATGAATATTCAGGCCGGTGCAAAGATTGCCCCGGCGTTTATGCTCAAGCAGGATAACGAAGATATTACGCAGGATTTCAGCGACAGGCTAATCAGCCTGACCATGACGGACAATCGCGGATTCGAGGCCGACCAGCTCGATATCGAGCTCGATGATACCGACGGGCAAATAGCTATGCCTCCGCGCGGCGCAACGTTAGCGCTGTGGCTGGGCTGGCAGAATAGCGCCCTGATAAAAAAAGGCACCTTTACGGTAGATGAAATCGAGCACCGTGGCGCGCCAGATACGTTGACCATCCGGGGGCGCAGCGCTGATTTTCGCGGGTCGCTGAACTCACGCCGGGAACAGTCATGGCACGACACCACACTCGGGGTAATTGTTGAGACTATCGCAGCGCGCAATAAGCTTGAGGCCAGCGTGGCCGATACGCTGAAAGCGATCCCCGTCCATCATATTGACCAGACCCAGGAATCCGACGCGGTGTTTCTGTCCCGTCTGGCTGACCTTAACGGTGCGGCGGTTTCGGTAAAAGAGGGAAAACTTCTGCTACTGAAAGCCGGGAGCGGCAGGACGGCCAGCGGCAAGCCCATCCCGCAGTTGACGATCGAACGCGGCGACGGCGACCGTCATCAATTTGCGATAGCTGACCGGGAAGCCTACACCGGCGTGACGGCAAAATGGCTGCATACCAAAGACCCGAAACCGCAAAAGCAAAAGGTGAAGCTCAAACGCAAGCCAAAGGTACAGCACCTGCGCGCGCTGCAGCATCCGAAAGCGACCAAAACCACTGCAAAGGTAAAAGCCAAAAAAGAGCATGAAGCCCGCGAGGGTGAGTATATGGCTGGTGAGTCTGACAACGTGCTGGAGCTGTCTACCATCTACGCGACAAAGGTGCAGGCCATGCGCGCTGCTCAGGCAAAGTGGGACAAGCTGCAGCGTGGCGTCGCGGAGTTTTCAATCTCGCTGGCTATTGGCCGCGCTGATTTATTTCCTGAAACGCCGGTGGCGGTGAAAGGCTTTAAGCGCGTTATAGACGAGCAGGCGTGGATAATCAGCCGGGTGGTGCATAACCTTAACGGGAACGGCTACACGACGGGCTTAGAGCTTGAGGTTAAGGTTTCGGATGTGGAGTATGAAAGCGAAGAGATAACACAATAAAATTTGTTTATGTGTTTGATATATAAGGTTTTAATGGTTAAAATTGATGCGTCAATAACGCTCTGAGGTGCTCACTATGTTCCACTGTCCAAAATGTCATTACGCCGCCCACGCTCGCACAAGTCGCTATTTTACTGACACGACCAAAGAGCGTTATCACCAGTGCACTAACATCAACTGCAGCGCAACGTTTGTCACCACTGAAACGATAGAGCGCTTTATCGTTTCGCCGGGTGAAGTAGTGCCAGCGCCGCCGCATCCTACCACGTCAGGTCAACATCAGATCCAATGGATGTGATCAACTAGAGGGCTCCGCAAATGCGGGGCTCTCTATTATTTAATACTATTGTAGTCTAATACGCTTGGCTCTAATGAATTTTTAGGTCTGCTTGTATATTTTATTAGCTAATGTCATCTTTTTCTCGTGTAATTGTAACAGTAATTTTACTGTCATCACGTTTCTCAAAGTCCTTAATGATGCCTGCATCACGGGAATATTCAAGGATGAGATATACGAGATCATCATTATTGGCTGTGATAGTTGCTTGAGTACGTTTGATGAATACATTAGATAAATCAGCCTCATTAATCTTATGGCATATATCGGCAATGATAGGTTTATTACGGTAGCCGCGGGAAATCATTCTGGCGAGAAGTATTGCATTAAGATTTAAATTATTACTTAATTTGATTGACAGTAATGATACAGAATTAGGTAAGTTAATTTTATAAATATCCAAGTCAAGGTAATATTCAGAATATTGAAGGACTAATTGCGACTTAATATCATCATTAAATAAGTCACTAAGCATTAAAGAATCAAGGATTTTATCGAAGGAAGATTTGTTTTTCCCTAGGTAAAAATCGCTATTGGATAGAAAAATATCTTTATGTTGGCTGAACAATAGGACTAAATACTCAGTCAGTTTTTCGTCAGGCTCGATGTATGTTGACTCTATAATTCGATATGATTCATTAGAAAGTATAATCTTGCCAAGTTTAACAAGCCTACCGAAGTTACGAACACTCAGTTGATCGTCAATCTGTTCAATATTGATTTCAATGGAGGATAGGAGAGTTTCATAAGTATTATCATCGAATAAATCACTGCAGATTATTTTTTTATATAATGGAACATAGTCTTCGACATCAATTGATGGTTTGCTAAGTTTTGCTAAATCCAAAGCATGATTTGTCAACCAATCATGCAAAATAGCCGCGTTACAGTCAATAGATATGTAATCCATTAGTGCTGACCAGCTTGGAATGACGCGGTCATACTGATAGAAAAGGTCCTCAATAGAAATTAACTCATTACCATCATTAAATGTTGATTCGGATGTCAGTCCAGTGAGTTCGGAAAGAGTGAAATCCATGATTTTAACAATTTTTTCTTTTGATTCATCACTTAATTCATTTCTCGCGAGCATTTCTTTAATGTAATGACTGGGTTCATCGGCATAGACGAATACATTTTGGACAAAAGCATTGATGTTAGCTGTATAATATTTAAATGGGGCGCTTAATTTATACTGCGTTATAATACTCCATGGTCTTTTCTGAGCGTATTCAGGATTAATGGTTTCGTCAGAATGTACATAAGAGTATAGAACTATACCTACGTTTTCTTTAGTTATTTGATAGAGGTTATTTTCAGCAATGAAACTTATAGCTGAAAATTCATTAGGTGTTTTTGGAGTGAATAATTCATTGTAACATACGTTAACTTTTAGGATGTTGGTAAGAAATGCAGGTAAATTATCATCTTTGATGTGGTGAATGATTTTACTACCTATGAAATGAAGATAGTTTCTGAATTCTTCCTTTTCTTCATATTTCTCTGGTGACGTGCAGGAAAGCACGGTGATTGATATGTTAGTATTATAAGGTGATTCTCTATTCGTTTTTAATGCTATTAGCATACGTTCCAGATAACCACTGATCTTTAATGCTCTGATAACAAAAGCTTCGAAAGTTGAGTAGCTAACAAACTTAATGCTAAGTATTTCAAAAGCATTGTAAATGTACTGATCTGATTTTCTAAAAAGCGATGCTACCATTCCCGTAAGATATCTGCTGTTTATATCAATGATGTGGGTTAATAATTGGTAGTGCAGCGCGCCATCGGAGTAAATTCTTTTTTGTTCTGCCAGTTCTAAAATAACCTTTTCAGCATCATCTATGTAAAAATCTTGATTGGATTTTTCAAATTCTAAACCCTGACCTATGGCTTTGATGAAGTCATTGTCGTTCACTGTCATCGATCCTTCATGAAAAATGGAGCGATATGACATAAAATCTTGCATTAATAATCCACCAGAGAGCAGAACATACAAGGCATCTAATCCACCATATTGCATATCAGTCCGCAATATATGAAGTTGCTGCTTTGACACATAATCATGCATTTCCATCTCATCAAGATATTGCTTTGCAGTAACTTCAAACTTATCACGACCACTGGACTTAATTAATTCATCAAGAGGTATGGCATTTCTGGATCTTATTGTGTTTTCTAAATCACGTATTTCGCGATTTACAAGCTGGAATGTTTTTGTTTTATCTTGACCAACTAATTTGACCCTATCATAGTAACTCGATAACAGAATGTTTGTGGCCTCTGCTGTTAGAGAGGAAAACTGATCATTACCATAATGATTTGTATATCCAACATAAAGTGTTTTATTTCCAGAGAATGTTTCTAGGAAGTATTCTTCATTTTTAACCAGTTCAGCACTGTCGCAAAGCGTAAATCGATTATTGTTGTTTTTATATGCAATGAAAACTTTTCCCCAGAGTAATTCTGGGATGAATTTTATAAGAATATCTTTTCGAATATCATAAGGCGTATTGGCAATATCCTCTTCAAGCTTGTTGGATGTTTCAAAAAGTTCTTCAAGTCTCTCATCAAGAGATTCAAAATATTCAGCATGCAGCCTTTGAGTGCGATAATTATGGATGAACAGATAAAGCAATCCAGTTTTTTTATCAGCAAGATGATAATCTAAGGTGTAAATGTTTTTATAAAAGACAAGTGCAAAAAGTTTTATGGTGTTTTTAGAGTTGTCAACTATTTTACTGAATGTGTTGAATTCATTTATTATATTAAGTAAGCTTCGCATATCGTTGATGTAGGGGGCAATGCTTTTCAGATGCTTATCGCTTGATTTATCAAGAGACGGAGTTTTGTTTTTGAGTAGCGTAAAAGCATTTCTGCTATCCATAAATGGCACGATAGGTAGGATAAAATCAAAGAATTTTGTTCTACCATCGGCATTCATGAACATATCGTCTCTAACAGCATAGATGAACCTAACTGGTTTTTTATTTGAAAGATTATTGTTGATAATCTTATTTATTTCACGGAGTTTAACGAAGATCTCTGGTGTTCCAAGTCGGTCAAGATCTTCAAATACAACGATTTTATATGGGCGGCGTGAAAAAAAATAAACAATTTCATCTAGGCAGTTGTTTAACAAAGATGAAGATTCTTTATCGTTAAATTCCATACCTCCGCTAAGAAAGGCAATTTTACCTAGTCTGATTTTCTTATCAAATATACCAACTCGTGATGCAGTTTGTGTGAGGAAAAAAAGTGAAATGAATGCGAGTATAGTCAACGCTAGAACTCTTGCGATTGCATTTTCATGCAATATAGTGGTCCATTCTTGAGGGAGTTTAAACCATTCTGAAACCCTCTCAAAAAATAGAACCCCCAGAAAAGCGGTTGTGGGTATAGCAATTTTTATCAATGAAAAATATGTTTTCAGGGTATGAAATAAACTCCTATTTAATATTCTATCTATCTTTGAGTCAGGGAGTTTATCTCTATTTTCTTTGTATAGAATTTGCTGCAAGATACTGAGTTCGACTTCCTGATTAGTAAGGGAAGTGTTTTTGTCATTTTCCATCATATCGAACCCTGCCAAAGATACATTCATGTACTTTTCACTGCAGTGATATTTCATAAATGAGGATATAACCGTACTTTTTCCTGCGCCATAGTTACCCGTGATGGCAATATTTCTAACTTCTTTTTTGGACAATGCAAACTTTAATGCTCTGAAATACTCCTGCATATTCTCATTATTGATGCATTTAGGTGCCAAGGTATCGTAGGTGCTAGATGCATCTAATGATGGATTTCGGGATTGTGCCTTTATCAGCAGTGTTTCAATACTTTTACAAAGTTCTATTGCTTTACCTAACACGTCCATTCAATTACTCCGTAATACTGTAAGAGGAGGTGAGCTGTACCAATGTGGCCAGCCAATAGGGGTTATCCGTTTGGTACATCGTACCGCTTCTTTTGGGATTGTGCATGATTTCTGTCAGAGTATGGCTGTGAGTACCTACCGATTTTATCTGTAGATGAAAGACAGAGATTTGAGTGCAGATCGCTTATTGGTTTGACTTCATCGCGATGGGTTAAGGAACAAAGCAGAACTGACACAATGTTCAAACAATTCACCAAAGTGTAAACCGGCGTTGGCCGTTGTTTAAAGCTCTCCAGCCCTTTAAAAGTACAATAAACTAAAGCCCCAGAGTATGGGGCTTTTGTGATGATGTGGCCAATCTGTGGACATGAACTGAAATAAATCCTTTTTTTTCAGTGTGTTGATGTGGTTATAAAAGCTCCTGAGGGAGCCTTTCGTTTCAGAATACTTTTTTATACGGACGAACCGTGACTTTCTCGTACACGCCGGCTGCGACGTACGGGTCTGCTTCTGCCCAGGCCTGCGCGGCTTCAAGAGATTCAAACTCGGCAATCACCGTGGAGCCGGTAAAACCCGCCGCGCCCGGATCGTTGCTGTCAACGGCAGGCATCGGGCCTGCGGTCAGCAACCGACCTTCATCCTGTAGCAACTGTAAACGCGCCAGATGGGCAGGGCGAACGGAAAGACGTTTTTCCAGAGAATCAGGTACATCTTCAGCGTAAATCACGTAAAGCACGGCAAAGCTCCTTAACCGGTAAAAGTGACAATTACGTTATGTGAAAGCACAAATGACTGCAATGTAAAGATAATAACAATGTTAAAACCCTGATCTGGATGCCCCTTTTTTGCCCTCATGTACGCTTAAATTGCGCCAGGACAAAGTGTCTTATTGAATATGATTGCTATTTGCATTTAAAATCGAGGTTCGGTTTTTTAACGTTGATGATTATGACTTCGATGACCCTTGATTTACCTCGCCGCTTTCCATGGCCGACGCTGCTTTCCGTCGTTATTCACGGTGCTGTCGTGGCGGGTCTGCTCTATACCTCGGTTCATCAGGTTATTGAAATGCCGGCGCCAGCGCAGCCAATTTCTGTGACCATGGTATCGCCTGCGGATCTTGAGCCGCCGCAGGTTGCGCCGCCGCCGCCACAGCCCGTTGTTGAACCCGAGCCGGAGCCAGAGCCCGAGCCGGTTCCTGAACCGCCGAAAGAAGCGCCGGTGGTGATCCATAAGCCGGAGCCGAAACCTAAGCCGAAGCCAAAACCCAAGCCGGTCAAAAAGGTTGAAGAACGTCCGAAACGCGAAGTGCGTCCGGTTGAGCCACGCGCCACGCAGCCGGTTGAAAATGCCGCCCCGTCACGTCCGCTGATGAATAACACCACGACCGCGACAAAACCGACGGTAACGGCGCCAGCAGGCCCGCGCGCGCTGAGCCGTAACCAGCCGCAGTACCCGGCACGTGCTCAGGCGTTACGTATTGAAGGGCGTGTACGGGTGAAATTCGACGTTACGGCCGATGGACGTGTGGATAACGTGGAAATCCTGTCCGCACAGCCGGCGAATATGTTTGAACGTGAAGTTAAATCGGCCATGCGCAGGTGGCGCTATGAAGCCGG
This sequence comes from Enterobacter sp. JJBC, assembly GCF_036936505.1. Classification (NCBI taxonomy): domain Bacteria; kingdom Pseudomonadati; phylum Pseudomonadota; class Gammaproteobacteria; order Enterobacterales; family Enterobacteriaceae; genus Enterobacter; species Enterobacter sp. JJBC. Next base: position 2,685,472 of record NZ_CP136935.1, on the reverse strand, counting down.
TAAACCCGGCAATGGGTTGATTGTGAACATTGTCTTCCGCCTGAACGGCGGGGCACAGATGGAATAAAAGAAGCCTCCGCAAGGAGGCTTTTTTTTACCTGAGGATCAGCTCCGTGGAAGCTGGCGGGGCTTACCGTCGCTATCCACCGCCACATAGATGAACAATGCCTCCGTCGCCTTATAGCGCTGACCAATCGGTTCAGAAGAGACTTTTTTCACCCATACTTCAATGTTGATGGAGACAGACGTATTGCCGCGTTTTACGCAGCGTGCATAACAGCACACCACGTCCCCCACCGCGACAGGGCGCAGGAAGGTCATGCCATCGACCCGGACTGTCACCACGCGTCCGTGTGCAATCTCTTTTGCCAGGATTGCACCGCCCATATCCATCTGCGACATCAACCAGCCGCCAAAAATATCGCCATTGGCATTCGTATCCGCAGGCATTGCCAGTGTGCGTAAAACCAGTTCGCCCTGTGGGGCGTCATTTGTTGTCATTGTTTTTAAACTCGTAACTGAAGACTTCAGGCGGGATGCTACTATGATTTCTGGCTGGAGAGAATAGGGTTAGCGCCCGCAGAGCAGGCGCCTTAGGGTCAGAAGGACAGGGTCACGCCTGCGTAATACGCACGGCCTGGTTCGTTATAGGTCGATGCACCATCATTTTCTCGGTAAATCTGCTTATCAAAGAGGTTGCTGATCCCGGCATTCAGGCGGAGATCTTTTGTCAGCTGATAATTGCTGCCGATCCCAACGATGGAATAGGCGCCAATCTCTTTATCAGACATCGCATTCTGCTCTTTGCGGATTTCAGCATTTTCTCTTGGCTTCTGGCGGCCATACATCGTCCAGCTAAGGTTCGCTGAAAGTGTGCTGCTAACCTGCCAGTCGAGCATCGTGTTGACGGTATATTTTGGAATAATCGACAGAGGGTTGCCGGTGTCTTTACTTTCAGACTGAATCATATACGTCGCATTGGTACGCCAGGTTAGCGTGTCGCGGATAACCGGGACGGTGAGGTTGCCTTCCAGTCCCTCAACAACAGCCTTTCCTCCGTTCTGCCACTGAAGGATATTTGCGCCGCTGCTTGTCTGGCCCAGCACATCCGTTCCTGAAACGATCTTGTTTTTGTAATCGTTGCGGAACCAGGTTATGCCAGCCTCGTAGCCTTCCAGCGCAAAGGCCAGGCCAATCTCTTTGTTCACGCTGATTTCAGGGTCCAGATCCGGGTTACCTAACAGGTAACAGCTTCCTTCGGAAACGTTGTTCGGGCAACCATTACCCCGGGTGGAAAGCAGATAGCCTTCGCTGGATTGATACAGGTTTGGCGCTTTAAATACCCGAGCGATACCCGCTTTAACCTTGAACATGTCACCCAAATCCTGAGAGACGTTCAGGCTCGGGCTCCAGTTGCTGCCAAACTGATTGTGATAATCAAAGCGGAGCCCCGGGATCAGGTTGGTGCCCTGACGCGCTTCAATATTGTCCTCAAGATAGATGCCGGTGAGGTCAGCGCTGTTTTTGCTGTTGCGCTCAGAAGCCGTGCCGGGAACGCCGTTAATCACTTCTCCCGACACATTTGTCGCCTGCATTGAGGCCGGATCGTTCAGTTCATCACGATTCCATTCTGCACCCACGGTTAGCGTCTGTTCGACCAGCCAGAAGAAAGGAATGTTCAGTTCACCCGTTGAACGGTATGACTCCAGCCGGCTGGTATCGTATTTATCGCTATTGATCATCCCCTCAACTTTGCCCGTAGAGCCTTCTTCCAGGCGGGTGTTGTTGGTCTTTTCATAATAGACACCGAACTTTGACTGACCCCAGTCCCAGATGCCGTTGTGCGTAATGCCATAAGACTGGCGGTACATTCGGTTGGTTTCGTGTCCATACAGGGACGACACCAGACCGTCAGGGCTGACGTTGCTGTTGCTGTATTGAGTATCACCCGCGTAGATATTGCCCTGGCGGCTGTAGCTGTAGTCGAAATCGATAATCTGCTGTGGCGTGAGTTTCCAGGAGAGCAGGGCATTGATGTCCTTGTTGCGCACGCCTTCACGTCCGGCGGCGTAAGAGCCGTTTTGCGCGGTGTTGATGTCCTGAGCATCTGCGTCGGTTTTGTTGATATTCCCGTACAGGCGCATCGTTAACGCATCGCCCGCAAGAGGGCCGCTCAGATCAAAATTAGCGCGTTTTGTCGCCCCCTCTTTATCATTTTCAGGCTGGTTAGTGTACAGGGAGAGTGAGCCGTGCCAGTCGTTGGTCGGGCGTTTGGTAATGATGTTGACGACGCCGCCGGCCGCCCCCGAACCATAGCGGGCGGCAGCAGGTCCCCGGAGCACTTCAATGCGCTCAACCATCTCTGGCGGAACCCAGTTAGTATCCCCGCGGGTGTCGCGCTCCCCGCGCCAGCTGTAGCGCACCGAGTTACGTGACGTCACCGGCACACCGTCAATCAGAATCAGCGTGTTCTCCGGCCCCATACCGCGGATGTCGATCTGGCGGTTGTTACCGCGGCTGCCTGTCGCGCTGTTTCCGGTGAGGTTAACCCCGGGCATTTTGCGAATAATTTCTGAAAGATCGTTAACCGGTGGATCCTTTTCTATGTCCTTTGCCGTGATGATGGAAACCCCCGGCTGTTGCTTCAGCGCCTCTTCAGCGGTGGCCTGAACAACCATTGTTTCACCATCGGTGAGAGTCTCTTCCGCTGCGTGTGCGCTCTGGTATAGCGTTGAAAAAATGGCGAGCGTAAGTGTAGCCGGGGCAAATCTTATTATGTTATTCATCAACTCATTTCCATTTGTTAAAAATGCGATGACGAATATTAATGATAGTCATTCTCATTACAATAAAGTGACAGCGATCTCCATAAAATCTTCATAATTCAGACATTTTCGCAGGAAGGATGTAGAGAAAAGAGAAGGCGGGAAAAGAGGCCAGACCGCGTGACGATCTGGCCAGAAGGATCAGTGCTTGTCATCCTGCGGCATGTGGCGATAAATATAAACGCCGCTGAGCAGGGTGAAGATAAGAGTCAGCGCCGTCAGGCCAAACACCTTGAAGTTGACCCAGATATTCTGCGGCAGCCAGAATGCGATATAGATATTCGCCAGACCACACAGAATAAAAAATAGCGCCCAGGCGATGTTCAGACGTCCCCACACAGCCTGCGGCAGGGTCAGTTCTTTCCCCAGCATGCGCTGGATCAGTGGCTTCTTCATCACCCACTGGCTGATGAGGAGTGCGCCCGCAAACAGGCCGTAAATCACCGTGACCTTCCATTTGATAAATTCATCATTGTGGAAGAACAATGTCAGACCACCAAACACCGCCACCATCAGGAAGGTGATGAGCGCCATCTTTTCAACTTTGCGATAGCGAACCCAGCTGTAAATCAGTACCACAGCCGTTGCCACAATCAGCGCCAGCGTGCCGGCATAAATGTCGTACAGCTTATAAAAAGCGAAAAATACGATCAGCGGTAAAAAATCAAGAAACTGCTTCATTCTGCGATCCCAGTTACTGACGAATTAACATGTACAGGCGGAACAAATAGACCAGCAGCACGGCTGAAATCAGATTGCTCAGCGTATTGGCGACAACCGCTCCGACATTTGGCGTTAACACCGCAAAATTCGGCGCAAACAGCAACAGCAGAGTCTTGGCCAGCAGCCAGCTGATAACGGCCGGGGCGACCAGTCGCATATTGGCCCATGCGAGCCTGATGCTGCTGCGCATGGCGGTGAAAATGCCCAGTTTGTCCTGCACAACCATTACTGGCGCGAATGAAAGCACGATAGCCAGCAGCACGCCCGGCACGACCACCAACATGATCCCCATCTGGACCAGCAGCGTGGTCAGGAAGATGAGGATAAACAGCTTTGGCAGCACCGGAGCACTGGCCCCGATTGCACGTAACGCGCTGACGCGTTGGCCGGCAGATACCAGTTGGATCATCAGCAACACGCCACCCGCCAGAATGGCGTTGCCAATCAGACCCGAGAAGGTAGATGCCGCAGATGCGCGCAGCAAGATTTGCTGTTGCTCTGGCGTCATATTCTGCACAAGGTCAAACAACCCTGCGCTGCCTGTAAGATGATCCCCCTGGCTCAGCGTGGCAATCTGTTCATCACTGGGTGAGAACGCATGACCCAGCACCACCGTAATAAAGGCGCACAACAACGCGATCAGTAAAAAGGTAATGAACTGATTGCGGAAAAAATTTCCCGTGTCACGGTAGACAGACTTCGCCGTGATAGACATGCACTCTCCTTGAGTATTGCAGGTGTTAATTAGCCGGCAATTGTACACCGGATAACACGCTGGTGGCAGCATCAAGGCTTGTATGGAAAAGCATATCTTTGTAAAGCGGCGGTAATCCATAGCGGGCGCGGGCGCGATTGCATGCCTCATTGACCTGCCCATCCTCTCCCGACATCGCGAAAGTGCGACACGGGCTGGGGCGATCCGCGTAAATGGAGCAGCGGGTGGATACCCCAGGTTCACCTTCCAGTGCCACACAGCGGCTCTGTTTTTGATTGGTGCCGCGCATACAGCGCAGAAAAGGGGTTAAGGGTTCAGTGAGATCGACCGGAACGGTGCCGCCGCCATCGCTGGCTTCAGCCCAATAGAAAGAGACTCGAAAATACGCACAACAGGCTCCGCACGTCATGCACGGGTTATGATCACTCATGGCACACCTGCAAAAGTAGAACGCATCAAATCACATTGTGAGAGCGATAAATTATCCAGCCGCTACAGGAAGCGCAAGAGAGGGAAAACAGAAAATTTTGTAACCATGAAATGCCAAAAATTGACGCGGTAACAACTTATTGCTTTATGAGACGTCACCAAAAATTAACCTAGATCAATGAATGTTAACTTACTGGTTTTATTGTGATCTGTGTTAGATCACTTATTACTCATTTGTGAGTATATTCTCCTCCGCAATTAAAACCACAACGATGGAGCGGATATGAAAAAATTAGCGGTGGCAGCCCTTATCTTAAGCAGTCTCTCTGGCGGCGCTTACGCGCATGAAGCAGGTGAATTCTTTATTCGTGCCGGTTCGGCAACGGTACGTCCAACGGAAGGGTCCGACAATGTGCTGGGTATGGGCGGGTTTAACGTCAGCAATAACACCCAGTTAGGCCTGACGTTTACGTATATGGCAACGGATAACATTGGCGTCGAGCTTTTAGCCGCCACGCCATTCCGTCACCGCGTCGGTTTAGGACCGACCGGGGACATTGCCACGGTGCACCATTTGCCACCAACGCTGATGGCGCAGTGGTACTTCGGCGATTCCAGCAGCAAGGTGCGCCCTTATATTGGTGCAGGCGTTAACTACACCACCTTCTTTGATGAGAAATTTAACGATACCGGTAAAGAGGCCGGGCTCTCCGATCTCAGCCTGAAAGACTCGTGGGGCATGGCGGGACAGGTTGGTCTGGATTATCTGATTAATCGTGACTGGCTGATCAACGCCTCTGTCTGGTATATGGACATTGATACGGACGTGCGCTTTAAAGCTGGCGGGCAGCAGCAAAGTATCAATACCCGTCTGGATCCGTGGGTATTTATGTTCTCAGCAGGCTATCGTTTCTGACAGAAGATATATCCCCTGTCAGCCGGTGATTGCTGTATGGTGGTTGTTCCACACACCTGTCTGGAGGGGATATCCCCAACATCAAATTTGAGTGTCCGGTTTGTGCAGGTAAACAGTTTCAGTTCACGACGTTCAGCCCAGCACATAGCCTACCTCACGGTGCTATCTGTTCCGTTTGCGGAACACGTCTCACCATTCATTCATGCCTGCCGAAGCTCAGACGACGACGGTGGCCAAAGCCAGTAAACTAGAAAAGGCCTCTGAGAGGCCTTTTTCGATCGTGAAATCACTTCTGAATTAAATAACGAATGGTTGGTCCGTCCTGCTGGATATCCAGCACGGTATAGCCGTGATTTTTGGCATCAAGCGGAATGTTATTGATCGACTGGGGGCAATCGCTCACCACTTCCAGAATTTCACCTTTCTTTAGCTGCGGTAGCGCTTCAAGCGTGGCGACGGCCGGGTAAGGGCAAGGTTCACCCACCATATCGAGACGATAATCAGGCACGATCTCTTTCATGCGGCATTCTCCTGAGTTTCAGTTTTGGCGGTGGCGCGTCGGAAGAAGCGCTTCTCTTGTGCAACAACCAGTAAGAAGGCGATGAGCAGCAGGGCATAGGTCACCAGGAGCCCCCCGAGTGGACCAAAGGTTTTCAGCAGGTTGACCTTGTCCCAGTTTGTTACCAGCACCGGAGAGACGTCATCCCAGTAGCAGGCCAGAAGGGTAGAGCCAATCACGTTACCCAGACCCACCCACCAGTAATGCACCTGGCCTTCCACAGCGCGATACATCCAGCCGGTTTCACACCCGCCCGCCAGCACGATGCCAAAGCCAAACAGCAGCCCGCCAATCACGGCATTTGGGCCCGCCCACATAATTTTTGGCTCCACGCCGAGCTGAACATAGCTGAAGATGCCAATTGCGCTCACGGCCATGCCGGCAATGATCGCCTTCGCCATCATGGTGCGTCCGGTGATCCACATATCGCGAAACGCGGAGGTAAAGCAGATCTGCGCGCGTTCAATCAGCAGACCAAAGCCGACGCCGAACAGCATGGCCAGACCGAGTTTGGGCTGATTCATTGCCGTGCAAATCGCCCAGGCAACCATAGCAAAAAAGACCAGCATACCGAGGCGGAAACGACGACGCGCCTGATCGGGTTTTTGCGTTAACGGAGAGGCAGCGCTAACTTTCGTCATTTTCACCGGAATGCGGAACAGCGGCAGCAGGGTGAATTTAGCACCGAAGTAGGAGCCGATGGCGGTGGCGACGGCAAAGAACCAGGCATGCAGCGAGAACTGCGGAATGCCGGTAAAGAACGCGGCCAGATTACAGCCCATCGCCAGACGAGCGCCAAATCCGGCAATGATGCCGCCGACCACGGCCTGCATAATGCGGATGCGGCTTTTCGGCATGCGCAACTTAACGTTGTTGGCCCACAGCGCGGCCGCAAAACAGCCGCCGAACATGCCAATGATCATCATTCCGTCGATGCGGGTCAGCGGTGTGCCCTCAAGATGGATCAGTTTGAAGTAGCCCCACTCTTCGGCATGGACGCCTGCCAGCTGTAATAGCTGCCCACCCCAGCGGGTAAACTCGCCCGTAACAGCCCAGAAGGTGCCGGTAATACCGAAATAATAGGTAGAGAGAATGCCTGCCGCGATAACGGCCGGAACAGGTGACCAGAACTTAACCAGGTAAGTCTGTTTGAAGGAATACCATGACATGAATAACCTCTGAACTCAGAAGGGTAACGCTAAAAAGAGCCCAGATCATACGCTTACGCGAAAGTTTGGAAAGTCATTCACACCGAAAATATCGACAGGATCAATTTTGACCTGCTTCTTTCAGGAAGAGAGGAGGGAAAACCGCCTGACGCCGGGGCCAGACGGTGTTAACGGTTACGCCTTGCGCGTGGCCGCTTTCATGGATGTGACGAATGCGTGTAATTCAGCCAGCATCTGCTGTGGCTTATCCACGTTCTTCTCGATAATTTTCACGATAGCCGAACCCGAAATGGCCCCGGCGGCTTTCGCGTCAATCGCCGCAGTAACCTGATCCGGTGAGGAAATGCCAAAGCCCTGAAGCGGCGGTGCAGCATGGTATTCTGCAAGCTTCTCCACCAGATGATGCAGCGGCAGCGCGGCTTTGTTTTCCGCACCGGTGACGCCCGCACGGGAGAGCAGGTAGGTGTAACCTCGTCCGTAAGAGGCAATCTGGCGCAACAGATCGTCATCGGCATTCGGTGGACAGATGAAAATCGGCGCGACGTTGTGGCGCATTGCCGCCTGACGGAATGGCGCAGACTCTTCAACGGGCACGTCAGCCACCAGCACGGAGTCAACGCCCACGCGGGCGCACTCTGCGTAAAACGCATCAATGCCGCGGCTGAACACCAGGTTGGCGTACATCAGCAGGCCGATCGGAATGGTCGGGTGCTTCTGACGGATCGCCGCCAGCATTTCAAAGCACTGGCTCGGCGTCACGCCCGCGGCAAACGCGCGTAGCGTTGCGTTCTGAATGGTCGGGCCATCCGCCAGCGGATCGGAGAACGGAATACCGAGCTCCAGCGCGTCGGCACCGGCATCAATCAGGGTGTCGATAATCTTCAGCGACTGCTCCGGGCCGGGGTCGCCCAGCGTCACGAAGGGAACGAACGCGCCTTCCTGGCGGGCTTTCAGTTGTGCAAATGCGTTGTCGTAGCGTTCCATCAGATTTCCCCTCGTGCTTTCAGAATATCGTGAACGGTGAAGATATCTTTGTCACCGCGACCGGAAAGGTTTACCACCAGCAGCTGCTCTTTTTCCGGGTTTTCCTTCATCATTTTCAGCGCGTGCGCCAGCGCGTGGGAAGACTCCAGCGCCGGGATGATCCCTTCATTGCGGCACAGCGTTTTGAAGGCCTCCAGCGCTTCGTCATCGGTGATGGAGACATAATCCGCGCGGCCGGTGCTGTTCAGGAACGCGTGCTGCGGCCCTACGGACGGGAAATCCAGCCCGGCAGAGATCGAGTAAGACTCCTCAATCTGCCCTTCATCGGTCTGCATCATCGGGGCCTTCATGCCGAAGTAGATCCCCACGCGGCCATGCTTCAGCGGCGCACCATGCTCGCCCGTTTCAATGCCGTGGCCGGCAGGCTCAACGCCAATCAGCCCAACGCTGGTTTCGTCGATAAAATCGGCAAACATGCCGATGGCGTTAGATCCGCCGCCAACGCAGGCGATCACCGCATCCGGCAGGCGACCCTCTTTTTCGAGGATCTGCGCTTTAGTCTCTTCGCCGATCATGCGCTGGAATTCACGCACGATGGTCGGGAACGGGTGCGGGCCCGCGGCGGTACCGAGCATGTAGTGGGCGGTTTCGTAGCTGCCAGACCAGTCGCGCAGCGCTTCATTACAGGCATCTTTCAGCGTGGCAGAACCGCTGTGCACCGGGATCACTTCCGCCCCCATCAGACGCATACGGAACACGTTTGGCGACTGGCGCTCAACGTCCTTCGCCCCCATGTAAATGCGGCATTTCAGGCCGAGCAGGGCGCTGGCGAGCGCTGAGGCCACACCGTGCTGCCCCGCGCCGGTTTCGGCGATGATTTCGGTTTTACCCATCCGCTTCGCGAGCAGCGCCTGGCCCAGCACCTGGTTAGTTTTATGCGCGCCACCGTGCAGCAAATCTTCACGCTTAAGATACAGCGTAGTTTTAGTGCCTTCGGTCAGGTTGCGGCACTTTGTCAGCGCCGTCGGACGACCGGCGTAGTTTTTCAGCAGGTCAGTAAACTCCGCCTGAAACGCCGGATCTTTCTGTGCGCTCACGAACGCTTCTTCCAGCTGGCGCAGCGCGGGCATCAGGATTTGTGGGACATACATCCCACCGAACTCACCAAAATACGGGTTAAGTAATGTCGTCATCTTCTCTTCCTTAATATGCACGCAGAGTTTTAAATACCGATGCCAGCTTGCTGGCGTCTTTAATGCCCGGTTGGGACTCTACGCCTGAATTGAAATCGAGGCCGGCGCAGCCGGTTTTGGCCGCTTCCACACAGTTATCGGGGCTTAATCCCCCCGCCAGCAGGACATTGTCCAGCACTTCGCCACGCAGTAGTGACCAGTCGAAACGCTGCCCCGTGCCGCCCTGGCCGTTGTCGAGCACGTATTTATCAACATGCTTCAGGTTACGCGCGGGCAGGGTGGCGCCAACGCTTTGCGCTTTCCAGATCTGAACCTGAGGCGCCAGAGCATGTCGCAGAGCATCAATGTACGCCTGATCTTCATCGCCATGCAGCTGAACCGCGCTCAGGGATAACGCGTCCGCTTTAGCCGCAACGTCGTTAATATCCGCATCGCGGAACACGCCCACGTAGTTCAGTGGCGCAGCCGCCATCACCTTGCGCGCCTGTTCCTCATTAACGGCGCGAGGAGAGGACTCAACAAAGATCAGACCACCATAGATTGCGCCCGCTTCATATGCGGCCTGCGCATCCTGTTCACGGGTCAGGCCGCAGACTTTGTTCTCACCCAACAGCACGCGGCGCACGGCCGCATTAAGATCGTCGTGTTCCATCATCGCGGAGCCGATCAGGAAACCGTTGGCAAAGTGGCTGAGTTCGCGCACCTGAGCGTAGCTGTTTATCCCGGATTCGCTGATCACCGTGACGCCCGCGCCCAGACGCGGCGCAAGCTGGCGCGTACGGTTGAGGTCAATCGACAGGTCGCGCAGGTCGCGGTTGTTAATGCCGACCACTTTGGCTTCCAGCGCGATGGCGCGCTCCAGCTCCTCTTCGTTGCTCACTTCGGTCAGTACGCCCATATTCAGGCTGTGCGCGACGGCGGAGAGCTGGCGATACTGCTCGTCATCCAGCACGGAGAGCATCAGCAGGCAGGCATCGGCCTGGTAAAAGCGCGCCAGCCAGATCTGATACGGGTCGATAATAAAGTCTTTGCACAGAATCGGCTGCGGCGCGATGCCGCTGACTACGGGCAGAAAATCGAAGCTGCCCTGGAAATATTTCTCATCCGTCAGCACAGAAATGGCAGACGCATGATGCTTGTAAATACCGGCAATACGCGCCGGGTCGAAATCGTCGCGGATCACGCCTTTGGACGGAGACGCTTTTTTACACTCCAGAATAAACGCGGTACGCGCGCCCTGGAGCGCATCATAAAAACGACGGCTGCTCGGAACGACGTCATTCTGAAAACTGGCGAGCGGCTGCTGTTGCTTGCGGGCTTCCACCCAGATGGCCTTATCGGCGACGATTTTCGCTAAAACGGTCTGCATTATTTACCCTCTTGCCGCAAGTGCGGTAACGCGATCGTAAGCTGCACCGGAGCGCAGTACGTCCAGAACTTTTTGGGCGCTGGCTTTCAGATCTTCCTCGCCATGTAAACGCATCAGCATGGCTACGTTGGCCGCCACGGCGGCCTCATGGGCGGCCTCACCTTTACCTTGTAATAAGCGCGTGAGAATGTCACGGTTTTCTTCCGGCGTGCCGCCCGCCAGGGCGTCCTGATGGTACGGGGTCAACCCGAAGTCAGCGGCCTCAAGCTGATAGTTCAGCACTTCGCCGTTATTCAGTTCCGCCACCAGCGTGGGCGCATGCAGGGAAACTTCATCCATCCCGCCGCTGTGTACCACGGCGGCGCGTTGGTAACCGAGGACGCGCAGCGTCTCCGCAATCGGCAGGACCAGTTCCGGGCTGTAAACGCCAATCAGCGCCAGCGGCGGGTGCGCCGGGTTAATGAGTGGACCGAGCACGTTAAACAGCGTGCGGGTTTTAAGCTGCTGGCGAACCGGCATCGCGTGGCGGAAACCGGTGTGATACTTCGGCGCAAACAGGAAACAGACGCCCAGGTCATCCAGCGCTTCACGGGAACGCTCGGCGTTCATGTCCAGGTTGATACCGAAAGCCGCCAGCAGGTCGGACGATCCTGAACGGCTGGACACGCTGCGGTTGCCGTGTTTCGCCACTTTCAGACCGCATGCCGCGGCCACAAAGGCGCTGGCGGTGGAAATATTGATACTGTTACTGCCGTCGCCACCGGTCCCGACAATATCGGCAAACGGGTAGTCCGGGCGCGGGAACGGGGCGGCATTTTCCAGCAGCGCGGTTGCGGCACCGGCGATCTCCTGCGGGCTTTCGCCGCGTACCTTCATGCTCACCAGCGCAGCGGCGAGCTGCTCAGGCTTCAGCTCGCCGCGCACGACGGCGGAGAACAGCTGGTGGCTCTCCTGCTGGCTCAGGGTCTGAGCCTGATACAGTTTTTCCAGAATCGGTTGCAGGGTGTTGGTCTGCTCCAGCTTTTGCAGCGCCCAGTCGAGCGTTTGCTCCAGCAGGCGCGCGCCGTTGGACGTCAGGATAGATTCCGGGTGGAACTGCATCCCGCAGACGCGATCCGCATCATGACGCACCGCCATCACCATCCCTTCAAACGAGGCGTTAATGGTCAGCCCGGCCGGAATGTTGCTGCCAACCAGCGAGTGGTAACGCGCTACCGGAAGCGGGTTCGGCAGCCCGGCAAACATCGCCTGACCGTCATGTTCAATACTTGACGCTTTGCCATGCAGGATCTCCCCCGCCTGACCCACGTAACCGCCGTAGGCTTCGACAATCGCCTGATGGCCAAGGCAGATGCCGATAATCGGCAGCTTGCCGCGCATACGGGTCAACAGCTCAGGCATACAGCCTGCTTCGCTCGGTGCGCCTGGGCCCGGGGAGAGCATCAGCACTGGGTTTTGCATGGTCGCCAGACGGTCAATCAGCGTCTGGGCCGGAACGTGGTTGCGATAGATAACGACATTGTGACCATTCGCACGCAGCTGATCTGCCAGGTTGTAGGTAAAGGAGTCGATATTATCGAGCAGCAGAATGTCAGCCATCAGAAAATCTCCTGTGCATGGTGTGCGGTAGCAATGGCGCGCAGTACCGCGCGCGCTTTACTGCGGGTTTCGTCGGCTTCCGACTGCGGAACAGAATCCAGCACAATTCCGGCCCCGGCCTGGACGGTGGCAATGCCGTCCTCAACGTAGGCGGAGCGGATCACGATGCAGGTATCGAGGTCACCGTGAGCGGTGAAATAGCCCACGGCACCACCGTAGCTGCCGCGACGGCGTCCTTCCGCTTCGGCGATCAGCTGCATAGCGCGGACTTTCGGCGCGCCGCTCAACGTGCCCATGTTCATGCAGGCGCGGTAGGCGTGCAGGACGTCGAGGTCGTGGCGCAGCTCACCCACCACGCGGGAGACCAGGTGCATGACGAAGGAGTAGCGGTCGACTTTGGTCAGGTCCGCCACGTAGCGGCTGCCAGGCGTGCAAATGCGTGCCAGATCGTTACGCGCCAGGTCAACCAGCATCAGGTGTTCGGAGAGCTCCTTATGGTCGGTACGCATTTCCAGTTCAATGCGGCTGTCGAGATCGCGGTCCAGGGAGCCATCGGCACGACGGCCGCGTGGGCGGGTTCCCGCTATCGGGTAGATCTCAATCTGGCGGCTGGTGGCGTCGTACTTGAGGGAGCTTTCCGGCGACGCGCCAAACAGGGTGAAATCATTGTCCTGCATAAAGAACATGTAAGGGCTTGGGTTGCTCTTTTTAAGCACATCGTAAGCCGCCAGCGGCGACGGGCAGGGCAGTGAGAAGCGACGGGACGGCACCACCTGGAATATCTCCCCGGCACGAATCGCTTTTTGCATCTGACGCACCACCGCGCCGTACTGATCGTCGGTCTGACTCACCTCGCAGGTCATCTTTTCAACACGCTGCACCGGGAGTGCGGGCGGTGCTTCCGACATCTGCTGTTGCAGTTGGGCGATGCGCTGCGCGAGGCGATTTTTCTCAGACGCAGACGGCGTGTACAGGCTGGCCTGGATGCGGGTGTATTTTCTCTGATGGTCGATCACCAGCAGGGTTTCGGCCAGGTAGAAGCAGTAGTCCGGGCAGCGGTTACCCTGCTCGGTTTGGGGTAAATCTTCAAAGCCAGCAACCAGGTCGTAAGCAAACAGCCCGCCAAAGAACATTGCTTCGCGCTCATCTTCCGGTACGGCCACCAAATTTTGCAGCAGACGGAAGGCGTCAAAAACGGAGAGCGAGCAGAGGCGGGCATCCTCATCCAGCAGCTGGCTTACCGGTGGGAAATGCAGAATTCTCAGGTCCGGATGACGCTCATTTTCAATACCTGAAGGCAGAGCCGCATCCAGCAGCGGCAGCAGCGACGCGCCATTCTCAGATAACGCCTTAATAGTGACAGTATCACCCGCTGCGGTAATGCGCAGCGCGCTGTCAACCAGCAGCAGGCTTTTGAGATCGTCCTTGCTGTCGATATCAGCAGATTCCAGCAGCAGCGTCGCAGGACGTGCACCGCACACCTGATGAAACAGCGCGGTAGGGTTATGGCGATAGGCCGCCTCGCAGGTCAGCAGTTCGAGGTGGGGTTTGGCTGTTTGCATGTTGTTGTTCTCATATTCTGTTCAAAAAAAAGCCCGCTGGGTAGCGGGCTGGGTATCTGTTTGCTTATCGCAGACGCGTGACACTGCCCGAAGATCAGGAAGTACGCCACCAACCGTGCAGAGCGAAATGTGCTGTCATTTTCAGATACCTTTCTCGTGTGAACTTGCGTACTAGTTAACTAGTTCGATGGCGTGTTGTCAACCCCTGATTTCAGTATTTCACGGTTAGTCGGTATCATAGGGGCTTCGGATGTCTCCAACCTGTTATGGGAAGTGCTTTGAGCGATACCACCTACGCCGTAATTTATGATTTACACAGCCATACGCAGGCTTCAGATGGCCTGCTGACACCCGAAGCCCTGGTCCATCGCGCCGTTGAAATGCGTGTCGGCACGCTGGCAATAACCGATCACGATACCACTGACGGCATTCCCGCCGCGCGCGCCGAGATTGTCCGCAGCGGACTGGCGCTGGATCTGGTGGCCGGGGTTGAGATCTCGACGGTCTGGGAAAACCACGAAATTCATATCGTTGGCCTGAACATCGATACAGAACATCCGGCCATGCGTGCTTTTTTGCAAGAACAAAAAACACGCCGCAATCAACGCGCGGAGATGATTGGCGAACGTCTGGAAAAAGCGCATATTCCCGGTGCGCTGGAAGGCGCGCGAAAGCTGGCGAACGGTGGGGCGGTGACGCGCGGCCATTTCGCCCGTTTTCTGGTGGACGCTGGTAAGGCGACGACCATGGCGAATGTCTTTAAAAAGTATCTGGCGCGCGGGAAAACCGGATACGTTCCCCCACAGTGGTGTACAATAAAACAAGCTATTGATGTGATTCATCATTCTGGCGGTAAGGCCGTGCTGGCCCATCCGGGGCGGTATAATCTTTCTGCTAAATGGCTGAAAAGACTGCTGGCACACTTTGCCGAATGCGGCGGTGAGGCGATGGAAGTTGCCCAGTGTCAGCAGGCACCCAATGAACGTTCGCAGCTCGCGACCTACGCCCGTCAGTTTGGCCTGCTTGGCTCACAGGGTTCAGATTTCCATCAGCCCTGCGCGTGGATTGAACTGGGGCGCAAGCTCTGGTTACCCGCGGGCGTTGAGCCTGTCTGGCAGCTCTGGGAACAGCCACAGCAAATTGAAGAGAGGGAAGTATGAGTCAGTTTTTCTATATCCATCCGGATAACCCCCAGCCACGTCTGATTAATCAGGCCGTGGAGATCGTCCGCAAAGGCGGCGTTATTGTCTACCCAACCGATTCTGGCTATGCGCTGGGCTGTAAAATCGAGGACAAAGGGGCGATGGAGCGCATCTGTCGCATCCGCCAGCTGCCGGACGGCCACAACTTCACCCTGATGTGTCGCGATCTCTCTGAGCTGTCGACCTATGCTTATGTTGATAACGTGGCGTTTCGCCTGATTAAGAACAACACGCCCGGTAACTACACCTTCATTCTGAAAGGGACAAAAGAGGTACCGCGTCGTCTGTTGCAGGAAAAACGTAAAACCATCGGCATGCGCGTGCCGTCGAACCCGATTGCCCAGGCGCTGCTGGAAACCCTCGGCGAGCCGATGCTCTCCACATCGCTGATGCTGCCGGGCAGTGAGTTTACCGAGTCCGACCCGGAAGAGATCAAAGATCGTCTGGAGAAGGTGGTGGAGCTGATTATTCATGGCGGCTATCTTGGCCAGCAGCCGACCACCGTGGTGGATCTCACCGAAGATGCGCCAGAAGTGATTCGTGAAGGCGTGGGCGATGTTAAGCCTTTCTTGTAAGGGTGTAAGCAGATATACTACGCGGCCATCAAAGCAGGGCGCCGCCCTGTTTTTGACCTGATTCGACGCCTGTGAAGGCGACACCTGAGGAAGCTCAATGAGCGAGAAGTTACAGAAAGTGCTGGCGCGTGCCGGCCACGGTTCGCGCCGTGAAATCGAAGCCATTATTGAAGCAGGCCGCGTGAGTGTGGACGGTAAAATCGCCACGCTCGGTGACCGCGTTGAAATCGTACCGGGGCTGAAGATCCGCATTGACGGCCATCTTATCTCCGTGAAAGAGTCTGCTGAACAGATCTGCCGCGTACTGGCTTACTACAAGCCGGAAGGCGAACTGTGTACCCGCAACGATCCGGAAGGCCGCCCGACGGTGTTTGACCGTCTGCCAAAACTGCGTGGCGCCCGCTGGATTGCCGTAGGGCGTCTGGACGTGAATACCTGCGGCCTGCTGCTGTTCACCACCGATGGTGAACTGGCAAACCGTCTGATGCACCCGAGTCGTGAAGTGGAACGTGAATACGCCGTTCGTGTTTTCGGCCAGGTTGATGAGAATAAACTGCGCGACCTGTCGCGTGGCGTTCAGCTGGAGGACGGCCCTGCGGCGTTCAAAACCATCAAGTTTACCGGTGGTGAAGGCATTAACCAGTGGTACAACGTTACCCTGACAGAGGGACGTAACCGCGAGGTGCGTCGTCTGTGGGAAGCGGTCGGTGTCCAGGTGAGCCGTTTGATTCGCGTCCGCTATGGCGACATTCTGCTGCCGAAAGGCCTGCCACGTGGCGGCTATACCGAACTGGATCTGACGCAAACCAACTACCTGCGCGATCTGGTTGGCCTGACGCCAGAAACCACGTCGAAAGTAGCGGTAGAGAAAGATCGTCGTCGCATGAAGGCGAATCAGATCCGCCGTGCGGTGAAGCGTCACAGCCAGGTTAGCAGCAATCGCCGCTCTGGCAGCCGTAATAACAACGGTTAATCGAAAAGCCCGGTGAATATACCGGGCTTTTTTTCTTCAGTAATCTATCCCCATTTGCGCTTTGATACCCGCATCGAACGCATGCTTAACCGGACGCAGCTCGCTGACGGTATCGGCCAGCTCCAGAATATCCCGATGACACCCGCGCCCCGTGACGATAACCGTCTGATGCGCTGGGCGGTTTTTCAGGGCAGCCAGCACGGCCTCCAGAGGCAGATAGTCGTAGGCGACCATATAGGTGATCTCATCCAGCAACACCATGTTAAACGACGGGTCAGAGAGCATCCTTTTGGCATGCTCCCAGACGGCGAGGCAGGCTGCGGTATCGGTTTCCCGGTTCTGGGTATCCCAGGTAAAACCGGTCGCCATCACCTGAAACTCAACGCCATGCGGCTCGAGCAGATTACGCTCGCCGTTGGGCCATTCACCCTTGATAAACTGGATCACGCCCACTTTCTGCCCGTGCCCGACTGCGCGGGTGGCGGTACCAAATGCGGCGGTGGTTTTGCCTTTACCGTTGCCGGTAAACACAATGAGGATCCCGCGCTCGTCCTGAGCGGCCGCCACGCGTGCATCAACCTGTTCTTTCAGACGCTGCTGGCGCTGCTGATGACGATCTTCACTCATTGCGATATCCCCGGTTTGCGGCCTGGCTGGGCATCGAAGGTCATTCCGGTTTTACGACGGCTGTCGTCACCCATCAGCCACAGGTAAAGAGGCATAATATCGGCCGGGGTTTTAAGCTTTTGCGGATCTTCTGTCGGGAAGGCGCTGGCACGCATTTTGGTGCGTGTACCGCCCGGGTTAATACAGTTAACCCGCAGGTGGCGGCTTTGGTACTCTTCGGCCAGCACCTGCATCATTCCTTCGGTGGCAAATTTTGAGACGGCGTAAGCCCCCCAGTTCGCACGCCCCTGACGCCCCACGCTGGAGGAGGTAAAGACCAGCGAGCCGGAATCGGAGTTGAGTAATAAAGGAAGCAAGGCCTGGGTCAGGAAGAACGTCCCGTTGACGTTAACCTGCATCACCTGCTGCCAAATCTCCGGATCCTGTTCATCCATCGGGCGCACTTCGCCCAGTAACCCCGCGTTGTGCAGTACGCCATCCAGACGCGGATAATGCGTGCTGATACGCTGGGCAAGGGCCTGACATGACGCTGGCGTACAGGTCAGCAGATCGAGCGTATACCAGGGCGTGGGGGTACCGCCGGCGTTTTCGATTTCACGGGCGACGGCCTTGAGCTTTTCTTCATTACGTCCCAGCAGAATAAGGCTCGCACCGTATTCAGAATAGGTCAGCGCCGCTTCGCGACCAATCCCGTTGCTGGCACCGGTAACCAGAATGATGCGGTTCTGTAGAAGGTTTTTTTGTGGCTGATAATGCACGGTGGCTCCTCAGGCGCATTGGGCGTGACTTGCACCTTTATTTATGACTTTTCGGCTTTATGCCCGAAACAGCGTCAGAATTCAATCAGTCTACAGGACAGATCGCTGGGAAATTAACAATTTGCAAAGATTTAAACCAGAAACGGGGGATTCCTGAAGCCGCCTCGCAGAGGTAATGTCCAGAGCGAGACGCCTGCGCAGGGCTGTTGTACACTGGCGTGAAAGATTCGTGGTTAAATCAAGGTGGAACGCGTGGAATTACTTTCTCAGTATGGGTTGTTTTTGGCCAAAATCGCGACGGTGGTTATAGCTGTCGCGGTGATTGCCGTCCTGATTGTTAACCTGACGCAGCGTAAGCGTCAGCGTGGTGAGTTACGCATTACCCGCCTGAGCGAACAGTATAAAGAGATGCAGGAGGAGATGTCTCTGGCGCTGCTTGACGATCATCAACAGAAGCTGTGGCTAAAAGCCCAGAAGAAAAAACATAAGCAGGACGCCAAAGCTGCGAAGGCGAAAGCTAAACTCGCCACGCCACAGGCTGACGCAAAACCGCGCGTCTATGTGCTCGATTTTAAAGGTAGCATGGATGCGCATGAAGTCTCCTCACTGCGTGAAGAAGTGACGGCGGTGCTGGCCGTGGCGACAGCCCAGGATCAGGTGGTGGTACGCCTTGAAAGCCCGGGTGGCGTAGTGCATGGGTATGGACTGGCGGCTTCGCAGTTACAACGTCTGCGGGATAAACAGATCCCGCTCACCGTGGCGGTAGATAAGGTCGCGGCGAGTGGCGGCTATATGATGGCGTGCGTGGCGGATAAAATCGTCGCGGCACCGTTCTCCATTATCGGCTCGATTGGGGTAGTCGCGCAGATCCCTAACTTCAATCGTTTCCTGAAAAACAAAGAGATCGACATTGAACTGCATACGGCGGGCCAGTACAAACGTACGCTGACGCTGCTCGGCGAAAATACCGAAGAGGGACGGCAGAAATTCCGGGAAGATCTGAACGAAACCCACCATCTGTTCAAAGATTTCGTGCACCGCATGCGCCCAACGCTGGACATTGAGCAGGTGGCTACGGGCGAGCACTGGTACGGCACGCAGGCGCAGGAGAAAGGGCTGGTGGATGAAGTGGGTACCAGCGACGACCTCCTGCTCAACCTGATGGACGGCCGTGAGCTGGTGGGGGTGCGCTTCACCCGACGTAAGCGCCTGCTCGACCGTTTTACCAATAGCGCGGCAGAAAGCGCGGATCGCCTGCTGCTACGCTGGTTGCAGCGCGGACAAAAGCCGCTGCTGTAAAGAAAAACGCGAGGCAGATGCCTCGCGTTTTCGTTTTAATCGACCAGGTGGTACTTCTCTGAGAGGGTATGCGCCAGGTATTTAAACATGTTAAATACGGCGGTGCTTTTTGGGGTGGGTAATCCTTGTTCATCAAGGAAGTATTCACCGCTGAACACCAGCACGCCATTACGTTGTTCCACGCCAGTCGCTTCAATCCCCGCCAGGGTGTCTTCATGGTCGCGAATGAGTTTGTTTGCTTCGATAAGCAGTGAAGCTCGGTCAATGGGTTGGGTCGTATTCTGCATATTCCACTCCTTAAACAGTGACAATAGTCTACGCCTGGGTCGCTTCGGGGGCAAATTTTCCCTGTTATCAGAGGGGATAAGGAACAGGGGCTGGCTGGCGGGATTTGCTTTTGCATGCTAATAAAGTTGCGTAACGAATTTTATCAGGTACAGTGTGCGCTTTCGTCATTCTGGCAACAGAATTGCTTGACATTCGACCGGGAATTCGTCACGAATGAACTTTGATGTGAGAAAAATACCCGAAAACTCAATGACCTGGATGTCGCCATTCTGACGTTCGGTAACACATAGGGGTTGATATCCCCTGACGACGTCGCAATATCAATGGCTCGTCGTCAGCGGAAGGGAAATCAACGTGCGGCGTATTCCTGGAAGAATTAAATTAGGTAAAGGTGAATATGGGTAAAGCTCTCGTCATCGTTGAGTCCCCGGCAAAAGCCAAAACGATCAATAAATATCTGGGCAATGACTACGTGGTTAAGTCCAGCGTTGGTCACATTCGCGACTTGCCGACCAGTGGCTCAGCCAGCAAAAAGAGCGCAGACTCTACCTCCACCAAAGGGGCTAAAAAGCCTAAAAAGGATGAACGTAGCGCGCTTGTCAACCGCATGGGTGTTAACCCATGGCACAACTGGGATGCACATTACGAAGTGCTGCCAGGCAAAGAAAAAGTCGTTAACGAGCTGAAACAGCTTGCTGAAAAAGCAGACCACATTTATCTCGCAACCGACCTTGACCGCGAAGGGGAGGCCATCGCATGGCACCTGCGGGAAGTGATCGGGGGTGATGACAAACGCTACAGCCGTGTAGTGTTCAACGAAATTACAAAGAATGCGATTCGTCAGGCGTTTGAAAAGCCGGGTGAACTGAATATCGACCGTGTAAACGCTCAGCAGGCGCGTCGCTTTATGGACCGCGTTGTTGGCTACATGGTCTCGCCGTTGCTGTGGAAAAAGGTCGCTCGCGGCCTGTCTGCGGGGCGTGTGCAGTCTGTTGCTGTTCGTCTTGTTGTTGAGCGTGAACGCGAGATCAAAGCGTTCGTCCCGGAAGAGTTCTGGGAAGTTGATGCGAATGTCACCACGCCGGGCGGCGATGCGCTGCCGTTGCAGGTGAGCCACCACAACGACAAACCGTTCCGACCTGAAAATCGCGATCAGACCATGGCCGCCGTGGCGCTGCTGGAAAAAGCGCGTTATCAGGTTCTGGATCGTGAAGACAAACCGACCAGCAGCAAGCCTGGCGCACCGTTTATCACGTCAACGCTTCAGCAGGCGGCGAGTACGCGTCTGGGTTACGGCGTGAAGAAAACCATGATGATGGCCCAGCGTTTGTATGAAGCGGGTTACATCACCTACATGCGTACTGACTCCACCAACCTGAGCCAGGACGCTGTCAACATGGTGCGCGGCTATATCGAGGACAACTTCGGTAAGAAATACCTGCCGGACAGTCCTAATCAGTACGCCAGCAAAGAGAATTCTCAGGAAGCGCACGAAGCGATTCGACCTTCTGACGTTTCCGTTCTGGCAGAATCGCTGAAAGATATGGAAGCGGACGCCCAGAAGCTGTATCAGCTGATCTGGCGCCAGTTCGTAGCCTGCCAGATGACGCCAGCGAAATACGACTCCACCACGCTGACCGTCGGCGCGGGTGATTTCCGCCTGAAAGCGCGCGGCCGTATTCTGCGCTTCGACGGCTGGACAAAAGTGATGCCTGCGCTGCGTAAAGGTGATGAAGACAGAACGCTGCCTTCAGTCAACAAAGGTGACGAGCTGTCGCTGGTTGATCTGGTCCCGGCTCAGCACTTCACCAAGCCACCTGCGCGCTTTAGCGAAGCATCGCTGGTGAAAGAGCTGGAAAAACGCGGAATCGGTCGCCCGTCCACCTATGCGTCAATCATTTCGACCATTCAGGATCGTGGATACGTTCGCGTTGAGAACCGTCGTTTCTATGCTGAAAAAATGGGGGAGATTGTCACCGACCGTCTGGAAGCGAACTTCCGCGAGTTGATGAACTATGACTTCACCGCGCAGATGGAAGACAGCCTCGATGAGGTTGCCAGCCATAAGGCAGAGTGGAAGAAAGTTCTCGACAGCTTCTTCAGCGATTTTACCAATCAGCTTGAGAAAGCCGAGAAAGATCCTGAAGAAGGCGGCATGCTGCCTAACCAGATGGTACTGACCAGCATCGACTGCCCAACCTGTGGCCGTAAAATGGGGATCCGTACCGCGACCACGGGCGTGTTCCTCGGTTGCTCTGGTTATGCGCTGTCACCGAAAGAGCGTTGCAAAACCACCATCAACCTCGTGCCGGAGAACGAAGTTCTCAACGTGCTGGAAGGTGACGATGCGGAGACCAACGCACTGCGCGCCAAACGCCGCTGTAAGAAATGCGGCACGGCGATGGACAGCTACCTGATCGATCCAAAACGCAAACTGCACGTTTGTGGCAATAACCCGACCTGCGATGGTTATGAGATCGAAGAAGGTGAGTTCCGCATTAAGGGCTATGACGGTCCGATCGTTGAGTGTGAGAAATGTGGTTCCGAAATGCACCTGAAAATGGGACGCTTCGGTAAGTACATGGCATGCACCAACGACGACTGTAAAAACACGCGTAAGATCCTGCGTAACGGTGAAGTTGCGCCGCCGAAGGAAGATCCGGTTCCGCTTCCTGAGCTGCCGTGTGAGAAGTCAGACGCGTATTTCGTGCTACGTGACGGCGCTGCCGGGGTATTCCTGGCGGCCAACACCTTCCCGAAATCGCGCGAAACCCGTGCGCCGCTGGTAGAAGAGTTGTACCGCTTCCGTGACCGTCTGCCGGAAAAACTGCGTTACCTGGCCGATGCGCCACAGCAGGATCCGGAAGGCAACAAAACCGTGGTGCGCTTCAGCCGTAAAACGAAGCAGCAGTATGTGGCGGCAGAGAAAGAGGGCAAAGCGACCGGATGGTCAGCCTTCTTCGTCGACGGGAAATGGGTTGAAGGCAAGAAATAATCTTCCCTTACCGTAACTTACCTGTGAAAGGGCCGGACTTCCGGCCCTTTTTTATTACGTAGTTATTATTTTTTGTTCCGTACTATACAGCCTGGCTATAAATGATATAGTGGTTATAGTTAACCCGTTTCTTATTATCAAATCGTCTTAAGCGATTGACGCATGCGCTAAATCGGATGGTCTGGCATGAAATTACAGCAGCTTCGCTATATCGTTGAGGTCGTCAATCATAACCTCAATGTCTCTTCCACCGCAGAGGGTCTTTATACCTCGCAGCCCGGCATCAGCAAGCAGGTGCGTATGCTGGAGGATGAGTTAGGTATTCAGATCTTTGCCCGCAGCGGTAAGCACCTGACTCAGGTCACGCCGGCTGGACAGGAAATCATACGCATCGCACGGGAAGTACTCTCCAAAGTCGACGCCATTAAATCCGTCGCCGGGGAACATACCTGGCCGGATAAAGGCTCTCTGTATATTGCCACCACGCACACCCAGGCGCGTTATGCGCTTCCCGGGGTGATCAAAGGTTTCATCGAACGCTATCCCCGCGTTTCCCTGCATATGCATCAGGGCTCACCGACGCAAATCGCAGAGGCCGTGTCTAAAGGCAATGCAGACTTCGCTATCGCGACGGAAGCCCTCCATCTGTACGATGATCTGGTCATGCTCCCGTGCTACCACTGGAACCGCTCTATTGTCGTGACCCCGGATCATCCGCTGGCGGGGAAGGGCGAAGTGACAATCGAAGAACTGGCGCAATACCCGCTGGTGACCTATACGTTCGGCTTTACGGGCCGTTCTGAACTGGACACCGCGTTTAACCGCGCCGGATTAATGCCACGGATTGTCTTTACGGCGACGGATGCGGACGTCATAAAAACATATGTGCGTCTGGGCCTGGGCGTTGGGGTTATTGCCAGCATGGCGGTAGATCCTGTCTCAGACCCGGATCTGGTGCGTCTGGATGCGCATGATATTTTCAGCCACAGCACCACCAAGATAGGTTTTCGTCGCAGCACGTTCCTGCGCAGCTATATGTATGATTTTATTCAACGCTTCGCGCCACATTTAACGCGCGACGTGGTGGATACAGCTGTAGCGTTACGCTCCAATGAAGACATCGAAGAGATGTTTAAAGACATTAAACTTCCCGCCAAATAATCACACCCGGTATCTTTCTGGTACGGAAAGATACCGTCATTCCCCTTTAAACCTGAATTAGAATTATCATCATCTACGTCCACTGTCATATATCGTCATAACCCATTAAATGACTATGGTTTTACTGTCGCAAATTTGCGACAAAAGTAGAAACTAATTTACAGGTGTGCAAATTATTCTTTTCAATTATTTATTTCGGGTCAAAAGATTGAATTTTCCCAGGCCCAGATACGTAAATTCACTGGCTTTTCGGCTAAAGTTTCTTTAGGATTTATCTCATCAGATGATTACTTGTGCCAATTGTTTGGTCTCTAAATGATAAGCGATGTCGATTGTATGAGGTTAGCAATGCCGTCAGGAAGTGAAGAACCGCAAAGGGATCCCGCGCTTAAGCGTAAAGCCTGGCTGGCGGTCTTTCTTGGCTCTGCCCTGTTCTGGGTGGTGGTTGCTCTTCTTGTCTGGAATTACTGGGGTTGATTATGGTCATGACGGTGCGTACAGAAGCGAGAAAAGAGATGTGTCAGCTTCGTGACAATGCTCACAAAGCCCGTAAGGCGCCAGCAACCAGCGTGCCAGCTTCCTGGAAACTGACGCCACAGCAGCAGGCCTTTATTGATGTGTTCGCGGAAGACGAACCCAAAAAACAATAATTTTGAATTTTGCGTAATGATGCAAATAGTCTGAATAAAGACTGTGCGCTTTTGTACTCCTTAATAAATACACATCAGCAATATAGAACGAGGGCAGACCTCGCAACCTTAAATAATTAAAGTCTGGTGTCCCTATGATGAATAACATGACAACCGTAAAATACTGGTCATGGCTCGGCGTATTCTCAGCGTCGATCCTCTTCTGGTGTCAGCTCCTCTGGCTGGCCTTGCACTAAATCGTAAAACCTCGCCACGGCGGGGTTTTTTGTTTTATCCCTCGTGTTGGACCATTCCTAAATTTATCAATTTGGGTTGTTATCAAAACGTTACGACATCTTTGTGTTATCTTTAATTACAGCCCTGATGATTGTCAGGACATCCCTGTTTTTAAGGAGGAGCTTATGTCGTTAACCCTACGCGAAGCCAGTAAGGACACATTACAGGCGGAAAATAAAACCTGGCGCTACTATAGCTTACCGCTGGCTGCCAGAACGCTTGGGGACATTTCGCGGTTACCCAAGTCGTTGAAAGTCTTACTGGAAAACCTCTTGCGCTGGCAGGATGGCGACTCGGTTACCGAGGAGGATATCCAGGCTCTGGCAGGGTGGCTGAAGAATGCACATGCAGACAGAGAAATTGCCTATCGCCCGGCCAGGGTGCTGATGCAGGATTTCACCGGCGTACCAGCGGTTGTGGATTTGGCTGCCATGCGTGAAGCCGTTAAGCGTCTCGGGGGCGATACTGCTAAGGTTAACCCCCTGTCCCCGGTAGACCTCGTCATTGACCACTCCGTCACCGTCGATCACTTTGGTGACGACGATGCTTTCGGCGAAAACGTCCGTCTGGAGATGGAACGTAACCATGAACGCTACGTATTTCTGAAATGGGGTCAGCAGGCGTTCAGCCGCTTCAGCGTTGTTCCACCGGGCACCGGCATTTGTCACCAGGTCAACCTGGAATATCTCGGCAAAGCCGTCTGGAGTGAATTGCAGGATAAAGAGTGGGTGGCTTACCCGGATACGCTGGTGGGCACCGATTCACACACAACCATGATTAACGGCCTTGGCGTTCTGGGTTGGGGCGTCGGTGGTATTGAAGCGGAAGCGGCCATGCTCGGCCAGCCGGTATCAATGCTCATTCCCGATGTGGTGGGCTTTAAGCTGACCGGTAAATTGTCCGAAGGCATCACCGCCACGGATCTGGTTCTGACGGTCACCCAGATGCTGCGTAAGCATGGTGTGGTGGGTAAATTCGTTGAATTTTATGGCGATGGTCTGGATTCCTTGCCGCTGGCGGACCGGGCCACCATCGCCAACATGGCGCCGGAATATGGCGCGACCTGCGGCTTTTTCCCGATTGATAGCGTTACGCTGGAGTATATGCGCCTCAGTGGTCGCAGCGAGGAGCAGGTGGCTCTCGTTGAGGCCTACACCAAAGCGCAGGGCATGTGGCGTAACCCGGGTGACGAGCCGGTATTTACCAGTACGCTGGAACTGGATATGGGCACCGTTGAGGCAAGCCTCGCAGGGCCAAAACGTCCGCAGGACCGCGTCGCCCTGAGCAACGTTCCCAAAGCCTTTGCCGCCAGCAATGAGCTGGAGGTTAACGCCGCGCAAAAAGATCACCGTCCGGTGGACTATGTTCTGAACGGGCATCAGTATCAGCTTCCTGACGGCGCCGTGGTGATCGCCGCTATCACTTCCTGTACCAACACGTCCAACCCGAGTGTGTTAATGGCTGCCGGGCTGCTGGCAAAAAAAGCGGTAGAACTGGGGCTCAAGCCACAGCCATGGGTTAAAGCCTCTCTGGCGCCTGGTTCGAAAGTGGTTTCCGATTATCTGGCGCAGGCCAGACTCACGCCTTACCTCGACGAGCTGGGCTTCAACCTGGTGGGCTACGGCTGTACGACCTGTATCGGTAACTCTGGTCCACTGCCTGAGCCTATTGAAGTGGCGATCAGGCAGGGTGATTTGACCGTTGGCGCGGTACTTTCTGGTAACCGAAACTTTGAAGGGCGTATTCATCCGCTGGTGAAAACCAACTGGCTGGCCTCGCCGCCGCTGGTTGTAGCCTATGCGCTGGCCGGAAACATGAACATTAACCTGGCGACCGATCCGATTGGTCACGATCGCAAAAATGAACCGGTCTATCTGAAAGACATCTGGCCATCATCGCGTGAAATTGCGCGCGCGGTAGAGAAAGTTTCCACCGAGATGTTCCGCAAAGAGTATGCGGAAGTGTTCGAAGGCACAGCGGAATGGAAAGCGATCGACGTGGTGGGTTCCGATACCTATGACTGGCAGGATGATTCCACCTATATTCGCCTGTCGCCATTCTTCGACGAAATGCTGGCGGAGCCTGCACCGCTGAAAGATATTCACGGCGCGCGGATCCTGGCGATGCTGGGCGATTCCGTCACCACCGACCATATCTCTCCGGCGGGGAGCATCAAGGCGGACAGTCCGGCAGGTCGGTATCTGCAAAGCCGTGGCGTGGAACGTCGCGATTTCAACTCCTACGGTTCGCGCCGTGGTAACCACGAAGTGATGATGCGCGGGACCTTTGCCAACATCCGCATTCGCAATGAAATGGTTCCGGGCGTGGAAGGGGGCATGACGCGCCACCTGCCGGATACAGAGGTCATTTCAATTTATGACGCAGCCATGAAGTATCAGCAGGAGGGGACGCCGCTGGCCGTTATTGCCGGTAAAGAGTACGGCTCCGGTTCCAGTCGCGACTGGGCGGCAAAAGGTCCGCGTCTGCTCGGGGTTCGCGTGGTGATTGCCGAATCCTTTGAACGTATCCACCGCTCAAACCTGATCGGCATGGGGATCTTGCCGCTGGAGTTCCCGCAGGGCGTGACGCGTAAAACGCTGGGTCTGACCGGGGAAGAGCAGATTGATATCAGCGGTCTGCAAAATCTGCAACCGGGTAAAACCGTTCCGGTGAAATTAACGCGCGCAGATGGTACGACAGAAGTGCTGGATTGCCGGTGTCGTATTGATACGGCAACAGAGCTGACCTATTACCAGAACGACGGCATTTTACATTATGTAATTCGTAAGATGCTGGACTGATAAAATCGCCCGGCACATGTGCCGGGCGTTTTGCGTTTACTCGCTCAGCAGATGCCCCATTTTGGCGGCTTTAGTATCGAGGTAGTGCGCGTTTTTCGGGTTGCGGCCGACAATCAGCGGCACGCGTTCCACGATATTGATGCCCGCTTCAGTGAGGATTTCCACTTTCTTCGGGTTATTGGTCAACAGACGCACTTCGTCCACACCCAGCAGCTTGAACATATCTGCGCACAGGGTGAAATCGCGCTCGTCAGCAGCAAAGCCGAGCTGATGGTTCGCTTCGACGGTATCGTAGCCCTGATCCTGCAACGCGTAGGCGCGGATTTTATTCAGCAGGCCAATATTGCGTCCTTCCTGACGGTGATACAGCAGAACGCCACGTCCTTCCTCTGCGATATGAGAAAGGGCGGCTTCAAGCTGGAAACCGCAGTCGCACCGCAGGCTGAACAGCGCGTCACCGGTCAGACACTCTGAATGAACGCGGGACAGCACCGGCGTTTGCCCCGAAATGTCGCCGAATACCAGGGCGACGTGATCTTGCCCGGTTGCCAGTTCTTCAAAACCCACCATCAGGAAATCGCCCCATGGGGTTGGCAGTTTGGCTTCTGCCACACGTTTAAGCTGCATGTGATTCTCCAGACCAGGCTGACACGTTTCGTGCCTTTGCCCCATTATGCTTTCTGTATTGGACTATTTTGCCACAAGCCCGGCAACTTCACCTAATCACCACCACGCTTTACAAACGTTAAACGCACAATCCGACATATCCACCAGAATGAAGAAATTCAGTTATGATTGTGGTGCTTAGTGAAAAAGGAGAGGACATGCTTTCGATTGCCAGACGAACGGCCGCAGGTGCCGCCGTATTGCTCGTTATACCCTTGGTCGTTTGGTTCTCCGGCTGGATGTGGCAGCCCGGACAAAACGAGACGTGGCTGAAAGCCCTATACTGGATAACCGAGACGGTCACCCAGCCGTGGGGGATTATTACACACGTGCTGCTCTGTGGCTGGTTCCTGTGGTGCCTGCGCTTTCGCCTTCGTGCGGCGCTGGTACTGTTTGCCATTCTCGGCGGGGCCATACTCATCGGGCAGGGGGTGAAGTCGTGGGTGAAAGATCGCGTGCAGGAACCCCGTCCTTTCGTCGTCTGGCTGGAAAAAACGCACCATGTTCCGGTGGATGAGTTCTACAATTTAAAGCGTAAAGATCGCGGTGCGCTGGTAAAGGAGCAACTTGCGGAACAGCAGGATATCCCGACCTTTTTACGCAAACACTGGCAAAAAGAGACCGGCTTTGCGTTTCCTTCCGGGCATACGATGTTTGCTGCCAGCTGGGCGCTACTTGGCGTAGGACTGCTGTGGCCGCGTCGGCGTACCCTCACGATTGCGATTTTGCTGGTCTGGGCGACAGGCGTAATGGGCAGCCGGATGCTGCTGGGGATGCACTGGCCGCGTGATTTGGTGGTGGCAACGCTGATCTCGTGGGTACTGGTGACGCTGGCGACCTGGCTTGCACAACGTTTTTGTGGACCCCTGACGCCGCCGCCGGAAGAGAAGGAAGAAATAGCCGAAAGGGAGTCTGGCGGAACCTGAAGGTTGATATTCCGCATTTTGACCATAAATCCATGTAGGGCGCATTACTTTTTCCATTTCGCGCCCGCCACTAAAATGGTAGCTTATAAGGCTGATTGCAGTGAGTTGAACACGCTTTATACGCTCGAACCACATAACGGGAAGTCATGTGAAATATTTACTCATTTTCTTACTGGTGTTGGCGATTTTTGTCATTTCAGTCACATTGGGCGCGCAAAACGATCAACAGGTAAGTTTCAACTATCTGCTGGCGCAGGGCGAGTACCGGGTGTCGAGCCTGCTGGCTGTGTTATTCGCGGCGGGGTTTGTCATCGGCTGGCTTGTATGCGGCCTGTTCTGGCTTAAGGTTCGTGTTTCTCTTGTTCGCGCTGAACGTAAAATTAAACGACTTGAACATCAACTTACGCCTGCGTCTGACATTCCGGCGAGCTCTGGTGTGCCGGTAGTCAAGGAATAATCGAATATGCTGGAGTTGTTGTTTCTGCTTTTGCCTGTCGCCGCAGCCTATGGCTGGTATATGGGCCGCAGAAGCGCGCAACAAACAAAACAGGATGAAGCAAACCGACTCTCCCGTGACTACGTAGCGGGGGTGAACTTCCTGCTGAGCAATCAGCAGGATAAAGCGGTGGATCTGTTCCTCGATATGCTTAAAGAGGATACCGGCACCGTTGAGGCGCATCTCACCCTGGGAAACCTGTTCCGCTCGCGCGGAGAGGTTGACCGTGCCATTCGTATCCACCAGACCTTGATGGAAAGCGCTTCGTTGACCTATGAGCAACGGTTGCTGGCCGTGCAGCAGCTGGGGCGAGATTATATGGCCGCGGGGCTTTACGATCGCGCCGAGGATATGTTCTCTCAGCTGGTGGATGAGACGGACTTCCGTATCGGTGCGCTTCAGCAGCTTCTGCAAATCTATCAGGCCACCAGCGACTGGCAAAAAGCGATTGATACCGCTGAACGGCTGGTCAAACTCGGCAAAGACAAACAGCGCGTCGAAATTGCCCACTTCTATTGCGAGCTGGCTCTCCAGCAGATGGGTAGCGATGACATGGATAAAGCCATGGCACTGTTAAAGAAAGGCGCAGCGGCCGATCGCAACAGCGCGCGCATCTCGATCATGATGGGGCGGGTCTTTATGGCTAACGGTGATTACGCCAAAGCCGTGGAGAGCCTGCTTCGCGTTATCGATCAGGACAAAGAGCTGGTCAGCGAAACGTTGGAAATGCTGCAAACCTGCTATCAGCAGCTCGGTAAGCAGGACGAGTGGGTTGCGTTTCTGCGTCGCTGTGTTGAAGAGAATACAGGTGCCACAGCCGAGCTGATGCTGTCAGATGTCGTCGAAGAGCATGAAGGAAGCGATACCGCCCAGGTATACATTACCCGTCAGTTGCAGCGTCATCCTACCATGCGTGTCTTCCATAAGCTGATGGATTACCACCTTAATGACGCAGAAGAAGGGCGCGCTAAAGAGAGCCTGATGGTGCTGCGAGACATGGTGGGTGAACAGGTGCGCAGCAAACCGCGCTATCGCTGCCAGAAATGCGGCTTCACCGCCTATTCGCTCTACTGGCATTGCCCTTCCTGCCGGGCGTGGTCCACCATTAAGCCAATCCGAGGTCTAGACGGACAGTAATTTTTTAAAACGCTGCACTTTAGTTACAACATACTAATGGTTACAGTAATTCCATCAGCACCGTGCGGTCTGGGGTTCAGCAGGAAAAGCATTCGATTCTGTTCATTTACCCCGAGGGCAGGTAGAATGCACGCCGTTTATCTGTTCCGCGCCGCTGCGCGCCCATAGACGAAAAGGGCTGGTCATGACGTCTGTTACATCCTCCACTTCCCGCGTAGTTACCGATTCTCCCGTAGTTGTTGCTCTGGATTACAATAACCGTGACGCCGCACTGGCCTTTGTTGATGGCATTGATCCCCGCGATTGCCGTCTGAAAGTAGGCAAAGAGATGTTTACGCTGTTCGGCCCACAAATCGTCCGCGATCTGCATCAACGTGGTTTCGACGTTTTCCTCGACCTGAAATTCCACGACATTCCAAATACCACTGCGCACGCCGTTGCTGCGGCAGCTGAACTCGGCGTGTGGATGGTTAACGTACATGCATCGGGCGGGGCACGCATGATGACGGCTGCGCGCGAAGCGCTGGTGCCGTTTGGTAATGACGCTCCGCTTCTGATCGCCGTCACCGTGCTGACCAGTATGGATGAATCCGACCTGCGCGACCTGGGTGTGACGTTGTCACCTGCCGAACATGCAGAGCGTCTGGCGCGCCTCACGCAACAGTGTGGTCTCGATGGCGTGGTCTGTTCGGCTCAGGAGGCGGTTCGCTTCAAATCTGAGTTAGGCCGCGATTTTAAACTGGTGACGCCAGGTATTCGTCCAGCAGGCAGCGAGTCAGGGGATCAGCGACGTATCATGACGCCAGAGCAGGCGCTGAGCGCGGGTGTAGACTATATGGTGATTGGTCGCCCGGTGACGCAATCCGCTCATCCGGCAGAGACCCTGAAAGCGATTAATGCATCACTGAAAAAGGGGGCATAATGCGTGACGCCAACAGTCGTCTGGTCTATTCAACGGATACCGGGCGCATTGAAGAGCCAAAAGAGAAAGCTGAACGTCCAAAAGGCGATGGTATCGTGCGAATTCAGCGCCAGACCAGCGGCAGAAAAGGGAAAGGCGTTTGCCTTGTCACCGGCATTGACCTGGATGATGCAGACCTGGTAAAGCTCGCCGCTGAGCTTAAAAAGAAGTGCGGATGCGGTGGGGCAGTAAAAGACGGCATTATTGAGATTCAGGGCGATAAACGAGATTTAATTAAAACGCTGCTGGAAGCCAAAGGAATGAAAGTCAAACTGGCGGGCGGCTAAAATAAATGAGCCACGGACATTGCCGTGGCTCTTTTTTTTACGTGCGTAAGTCAGACCTGAAAATACTTAATATATTATTATGCCGGTGAGAGCCGTTATGGTGATTATTTGCCCACCTGGTGACCGATAATACCACCTACGGCAGCACCACCTAATGTACCCAGCGTACTACCATCCGTTAATACTGCACCACCAAGCGCACCAGCACCGGCACCAATCGCGGTGTTACGGTCACGTTTAGACCAGTTAGAGCAAGCGCTCAGGGACATTGCTACAGTGATTGCCAGAACAGCGGCGGCTAATTTTTTGCTGGTAAAGGTCATAATACTTTCTCCTGAATTATCGATTCACGGAAAGGAATGCACTTTAAGTATAGACAATATCCATACTTAAATTCTGTTCCCGTGAAAGCTGGTCGCGCAGGCGTTTCATCATCACGCAGGTGATAGTCACTTCCTGTTATATCGCTAATACTAATTTTACGTGTTTAGAACGGTTTCAACAGGTAAAAACTCTTAAAGGAAGGGTCGGAATACTCTCAGAGAAAGGTTTAAGTGCGCCCATTATTCGGGCGCAGCAGGATAATCAGGCCGTTTTTTTTACAATATCGACAGTCAGACCGTCTTGTTCTAATTGCTGGCGATATTCATCACGCAAACGCTCATCCGTGATTACACGGCTGAAGCGCGAGGCCGGCCCCATCGTATAAGGGTGTACGGCGCCAAACTTAGAGCTGTCGGTCAGCACAATCGCTTCACACTCTTTGGCGAGTACGGCGTTAACCACGTCTGAACGCATCATGTCGCGGCCGGTAAAGCCGGTGTCGGGCTGCCAGCCATCAATACCTATGAATGCCTTACTGAAGTGAACCTGCTGAACATATTGGCGCGTTAATGGCCCCACCATGCTTTCGCTTTTCTTCTGGTAAATGCCGCCCAGCAGAATCACCTCGCAGCGAGTTTCCTTCAACAGATGGGCAATATAGCTGCTTACGGTGATGATGGTAACGTCTTTTTGATCGGCAAGCGTGCGCGCCAGAAGGGCGTTACTGCTGCCATTTTCAATAAAGACGGTCTCACCGTTATTCACCAGGGATGCAGCAAACTCCGCCAGCTCCCGCTTGAGCGCATAATTGTTCATCATGCGGGTTTCAACGTCGTCGCTGTCCAGTGGAACGGCATATCCGTGCGCACGCCGCAGGTAGCTCTGTTTTTCCAGAAGATTCAGATCCTGACGAATGGTGACTTCAGAAACGCCGGTGGCTTTAGCGAGATCGACCACGCTTACGCGTCCCTGATCGATCACCATCTGCAAAATGATTTGTTGTCGGGAGTTCATAGCATCCATTTAAAAGGCAAGGTCGGAAACGACGTGGTTACACTTCCCACGGGGCTTTAGGTTGAGTGGATTCTGGAGCGTTATCAGCGCCGTTCTCAGCCAGCAGTTCAGACTTGAGGATCTCAAGATTACGGATAGCAGAGTGATAATCGCCTGCGACAAGAATATCCAGCACAGTATCAATACGCTGCGCCACGGCTGTTGCATCAATGTTAGACATAAGCTCACCCTGAAGCGAAAAGTTAATATTATCAATGATGCAGAAAATTGATTCAAAAGAGAAGGTAAAAAATGCAATAACCAAAGCCCATAAATGAAAGTGATAAATTTAACCCCCGTCTGCTGCGGGTTGTAGGGGTGGATTAGTCTAAAACTGCGCGCAACGCGCTTTTTTATAAGAGGAATTCGACTATGACAGTTATCAACCAGACAACCTGCACATTGTTTACTGATGCTGAACGATTCACTCAACTGGCGGCTT
This sequence comes from Enterobacter sp. JJBC, assembly GCF_036936505.1. Taxonomy (NCBI): domain Bacteria; kingdom Pseudomonadati; phylum Pseudomonadota; class Gammaproteobacteria; order Enterobacterales; family Enterobacteriaceae; genus Enterobacter; species Enterobacter sp. JJBC. The sequence continues at coordinate 2,651,532 of NZ_CP136935.1, read as the reverse complement.
ATTATGAGGCCGAACGGCGTACGGTGTGGATGATGTTACGCGCCACGCCACGGCCTTGCTTCAACCATGCGCTGATCGAGGAGATCATGAATCTCTCCTGGCTGGTTCGACAGTCCGGATTTGTCGTTGATTTTTGGGTCACCGGATCGCTGGTCCCCGACATCTACAATACCGGCGGTGATTTACAGTTCTTCGTTGAGTGCATCAAAAACAACCGACGCGAAGCGTTACGCGCCTATGCCCGGGCCTGTGTGGACTGCGTTCATGCCGCCTCGCGAGGGTTTGATACCGGCGCTGTCACGCTGGCTATGGTGGAAGGAAGCGCTTTAGGGGGCGGGTTTGAAGCCGCGCTGGCGCATCATTTCATTCTGGCCCAGCGCGATGCCCGATTAGGCTTTCCGGAAATCGCGTTCAATCTGTTCCCGGGCATGGGCGGCTATTCACTGGTGGCGCGTCGTGCCGGCATGAAAATGGCGGAGGCGCTGATCTACAAAGGTGAGACGCATACGGCGGAATGGTATGAGCAGCATGGTCTTGTGGATCTCTTATTTGAGCCGTTACAGAGCTATGTTTCGGTGCGGACGTTTATCGACACGCTACAGCCGAAGCTGAACGGCGTAAGGGCCATGCTGCGTGCACGTACGCGCGTGCTGCCACTTCCGCGAAGCGAGTTGATGGACATTACTGAGGATTGGGTTGATGCCGCCTTCTGCCTTGAACCGAAGGACATCGCCTACATGGAGCGGCTGGTTATGCTGCAAAATCGCCATCAGGCGACGGGCTTACGCAAAGCCAGCTAACGGACATTCCTGGCCTGATAACGTTTTAGCCATCGCTCGAATGCGGCAGCGGGCATGGGCTTAGCAAAAAGATAACCCTGCCGTTCGTTGACGCCATTCTTCGTCAGAAAGGCGTCTTCTTTTGCACTTTCCACCCCTTCAGCAATGACCTGCAAATTTAACGCCTGGGCCACGGCGACTATCGCACGCACCAGCGACTGTGAAATGGACTGCTTATGGATATCCCGCACGAAAGACTGGTCAAGCTTAATGGCATCGATAGGGAAGCGCGCCAGTTGCGACAGGGAAGAGTACCCCGTACCAAAGTCATCCAGATGAATTTGCGCTCCCAGGCGGCTAAATTGCTGGATCACTGACAGGGCCAGTTCTTCATTTTCAATGAGACAGCTTTCGGTTAATTCCACGTCAATCGGGCAGTATTCAAAATTCAGGTCTTTCAGCGCCTGCTTCAGGTCACTGAAGATGGTCTGGTCCGCCAGCTGACGGGCGGAGACGTTGACCGCGACGCGCATGTTGATCCCCTTGTCGCGCCATTTTGCTACCTGGCGCACCACATCAAGCATAACCCAGCGGCCCAGAGGCACAATCAGCCCTGATTCCTCGGCATAGGAGATAAACTCCATCGGCGGGATCAGGCCACGCTCTGGCGACTGCCAGCGCACCAGCGCCTCCAGACTTCTGACTTCGCCGCGCCAGGTCATTTTGGGCTGGTAGTGGATTAACAGCTGATCGTTATCCAGCGCTTTACGCAGGTTGGTATCCAGCCACAGGTATTCAAATACGCGCTGGTTCATCTCTGGCGAGAAGACGCAGAATTTGCCCCGGCCATTTTCTTTGGCGGTGTACATGGCGGTGTCGGCATTGCGAATGACGCTTTCGCGATCGTTACCGTGCTGGGGCGCAAGCGCGATGCCCAGCGAGCAGCCGGTGTAAACCTCAATCAGCCCGATGCGGAAAGGTTGACGCAGTCGGGTCAGTATTCGCGACGCCATCGCTTCCAGCGCGCCCTGCGAGGTATCGGTGGCCATCACGATAAACTCATCCCCACCCAGGCGCGCCAGGGTTTGTCCTTCGTCCAGGCAGCTCAGGATCGCCAGCGCAACGGCCTGTAGCAGCTGGTCGCCAAACATATGCCCATAGGCATCGTTCACTTTTTTAAAATTATCCAGATCGAGATAAACTACGCCAACCTGCGTGTCACCCCGAGCGATGATGGCATCAGAGATCAGCTCATGGATGGCATTTCGGTTAGGCAAACCGGTAATCGTATCCGTATTGGCGAGAACGCGCAGGCGCTCCTGGGCCCGACGCTCCTCGGTTATGTCGGTACCTGAACAGATGAGGAAAATTTCATTTTTTCCGCTGCCGCTGTGAACAAATTTATTTCTGAAGAGAAACAGGCGCTGCCCCTTGCGGGTCTTGATCCAGCGTTCAACTTCGTACGAGCTGCCGTTACGAAAAAAACCGGTGATGTTGCGTTTGGAGGCCGCGGCTTCGCTGCGGCTCATAAACAGTTTGAACACGTTTTGCCCGATAACTTCCTGTTCCTTCAGGCCCGTATATTCTTCACTTAAACGGTTGAAGCGCTGAATATTCCCGTTCTGGTCGAGGATCACAATCACGGAGTTAGCCTCGGAAACTACCTGTTCGGCGAAGGAGAGCCCCTGCGCCAGGTCGCGCGCAACGGAAGGGGTATCGTTCCAGGCTGATGCCGTTCCTGCCCACTCATTTTTGTTAATTTTACGGCCGACAAGATGAACGGGAACGTCCACACCGTACAAAGGCAGGGTCATGGCAATGCTGGAGGTGATTACGGTGAGCTGGCGGATCAGCGCGGCCTGTTCATCATCCAGCGCAACCACCTGAATGATGTCAGCGCTTTCACTGGCAGCAAGATGCAGAGCATTGCTGTCTGCTGTCAGTCGCCACCAGGGGCTATGCGTACCCATGTAACGAAACAGCAAATTCTGCTCCAGATCGTCCATCACGTTTTCTCCAGCGGCTGCTGAGTAGCGCACAAATTATTCATTTGCAGTCGACAATGACGGCTCTCTTTTACTGTAGATAATTCTGGAGAAATGTGGCGATGGGAAACAGAAAAGTGTGAGAAAAAACGATGATTTTGCGGGAGATAATTCAGGAGAGAACTCCCGGCCATCCCTTAACGGAACGGCCGGAAGTTTACGCGGTTATCAGGCGACAGGGCGCGCGATAATACTGCGGGTTTCCATGCGCACTTCAGCGATGGTGACATCAATCACGTCAGTGACCTTGTAAACCGTTTCGCCTTTAATTTGCACGGTCCCGTTTTCCTGGCTACAAACCAGTTCGTCGCGGACGGCATGCAGGAACGGGGCAGGAATAAAGGCAACGGCGCCATTATCCACCAGGCGAACGCGCATACCGCCGCGGCTGATGTCAATGATTTCAGCCGGGAAACGGGTATCAGTCCCTGCCTTATCATTCAGGAAGCGCGCGTACAACCAGTCGCCGACATCACGCTCCGCCATACGGTTGAGACGGCGACGTTCTGCCATCTGCAATGTCGTACCATCCTGTGGGCGGGCAACAGATTCCCCTTTGATGATCGCTTTCAGCAGACGATGGTTAACCATGTCGCCGTACTTACGGATCGGGGAGGTCCAGGTCGCATAAGCCTCAAGGCCAAGGCCGAAGTGCGGGCCAGGCTCGGTGCTGATTTCCGCAAAGGACTGGAAGCGGCGAATACGGCTGTCGAGGAACCCTGACGGCTGTGCGTCCAGCTCGCGGCGCAGTTTGCAGAAACCTTGCAGGGTCAGCACTTCCTCAGGATCGACGTGTACGTCATGGGTTTTCAGCAGGGCAGCCAGCGCTTCGGTGTTCGCCGGATCAAACCCGGTGTGCACGTTGTAAATGCCAAAGCCTAATTTGTCGCGCAGCACGCGTGCAGCACAAATGTTGGCGGAAATCATCGCTTCTTCAACGATGCGGTTGGCAATACGGCGCGGCTCAGCGACGATATTCAGCACTTCACCTTTTTCACCCAGCACAAAACGGTAGTCCGGACGATCTTTGAAGACCAGCGCGTGAGTTTGACGCCATTCGCTGCGGCTCAGGCAGACGCGGTGCAACAGACGAATTTGTGCGGCAATGTTGTCCGACTCGGGTTTCCAGTTGCCCGTGTTCTCCAGCCAGTCGGACACGTCGTCATAGGCCAGCTTGGCTTTGGATTCGATGGTGGCGGCGAAGAATTCAATATCTTCTTCAATGGTACCGTCAGCCGCAATGGTCATCCGACATGCCAGCACCGGACGTACTTCATGCGCACGCAGCGAACAAAGATCGTCGGAAAGTTCACGCGGCAACATCGGAATGTTAAAGCCCGGCAGGTAGTTGGTGAACGAGCGCACTTTGGCCATCTCGTCCAGCCTGCTGCCTTCGACAATCCATGCGGTAGGGTCGGCGATGGCGACGGTCAGATGCAGTTTGCCATCGACTGTCTCTTCGGCATACAGCGCATCGTCCATATCCTCGGTGCTGGCGCTGTCAATGGTGACAAAGTCCAGCGCCGTCAGATCGCGACGTTCCAGACCTTCGTCCTGCATTTCAGTCGCCACGCCATCAGGCGCTTCTTTTTCGAGATTGTGGCGCGCCAGCGTCACCCACCATGGGACGAAATGGTCGTCGCCGAAGGTAATGTATTGGGTAAGCTCGGCGTAGAAACCGCGATCGCCTTTTAAAGGATGACGGCGCATCTCAGCAACCGCCCAGTCACCCTCAACAAAATCATGCTCAACGCCACGCGCGGCGCGGCACGGAATAGCATCTTTCAGGAGAGGATGGTCCGGCACGACGGAAAGACGATCGTCTTTTTTATGCACTTTCCCGACAAAGCGGGTCAGGAAAGGTTCGATCAGTGCTTCCGGCTCGGCAGACTCTCGTTCCTTTTCGGTATGAATAACGGCCGAAATACGGTCGCCATGCATCACTTTCTTCATCTGAGGAGGCGGAATGAAGTAGCTCTTCTGCCCATCAACTTCAAGAAAGCCAAAGCCCTTTTCCGTGGCTTTTACGACCCCTTCTGCACGCGGCGTCTGGGAATGCAGTTGCTGTTTAAGCTGCGCTAGCAGCGGGTTGTCCTGAAACATAATGTTCTATTTTCGTAGCCATTGAGCGGCTGACAGTTTTACGCGAATCTCACTGCTACAGCAAGCGCTCTTTAGGTAAAGAGTATGGTTATTCCTCTTTGCCGAGCGCCACGCGCAGACGGTCCAGCCAGCCATAAAATGCATCTCGGGTTAGCAGATTGATGGCCTTCTCTGGCGAGAGACCTGACCCGGTCAGGGGCGTTAACTGGGCGGCGCTAAAGCGATCCGGAGAGGCGACGAGCAGCGCACGAGCGGCTGAGATCATCGAAGACGCGGGGCCTTCACTTAGCGGATGGTTAAGCAGAATTTCGCCCGTCAGATTAAGCAGCATCGGCTCATGACACAGCACAGGGGAGAGCGCTTCAAGCGCCGGTTCCGCCTGCCAGCGTGAGAGCGCCTCAAGCTGAAGCGCACTGGCATATTTTAGCTCTACCGCAGGTAGCGTGGCGGTCCATCTGCTGAAGCTAACCGGCAGCGTATGGGGCTGAATGTGGTGCCCGGGCAACCAGCGTACCGGATGGCCAAGCAATGCCTGAAATACCGCGACCACTCGCGCCTGAAAACCGACAAAGCCGATGATCTGGTTGATAAGCACAATGTCATACGTTGTGAGTCCAACCTCATCAAGCTGGTTTTGGGCTTTGTCATCGATCACATCGGGTGAGCTTGCTAACTGGCGGGCATACTGGGTAATTTCTGCAAGGCGTCGATTGCTTTCCCGGGAGGAGTCCGGCCCCGGAAGAGGGGCGAGCAGGGCAGCGTAGTGGTTACAGAGCCGCTGAACACCACACGCCTGGGCAACCGTTAATGCCGTGCTCAGCCTGTCGTAGGCGCTGAGCGTATGCAGACGGCTCACGGGAGTATCAAGCGGGAACAAAAGATGACACAGGGTTCGGGCAGGCGCAAGCCAACCAGCACAGCTTGCGAGAATGTCATCGGGCAGGGCTAAATCGAGCAAAAAACGGTCGTCGACGTTAGCGGCTTCGGGCACCAGCGGCAGAACGTCCGTCTGCGAATGATTCGACTGGGTTTCATGATACCAGTGGCCTTTGCCGGAAAAACGGCGTTGTTCCATGGGCGTTCCTTGATCTCAAAATGGCGATCAATATCCTGGCGTAAGGCGGATGAGGGGAAAAATATTGTTAGGTGATAACAAATAGCAGAACGGAATAACGAGGAGCGGGGCGGTGAGAAACTCTCTTCCCTGGCGGGAAGAGAGTGACAAGCTTATTTGATTTCCAGCTCGTTCATTGCAGCGATGTTGAAGCCGCCGTCAACGTGAACCACTTCGCCGGAGATACCTGCGGAAAGGTCAGAGCACAGGAATGCCGCAGAGTTACCCACATCTTCGATGGTAACGGTACGACGAATCGGGGTAACCGCTTCGCAGTGTGCCAGCATTTTACGGAAATCTTTGATACCGGAAGCGGCCAGGGTACGGATTGGACCCGCAGAAATAGCGTTAACACGCACGCCTTCAGGACCCATTGCGTTCGCCATGTAGCGCACGTTGGCTTCCAGAGACGCTTTCGCCAGACCCATAACGTTGTAGTTAGGGATAGCACGTTCTGCGCCGAGGTAGGACAGGGTCAGCAGGGCTGCGCCCGGGTTCAGCATCGCGCGGCAGGATTTTGCCATTGCAACGAAGCTGTAGGAGCTGATGTCGTGGGCGATTTTGAAGCCATCACGGGTAACCGCGTTCACATAGTCGCCGTCCAGCTGGTCGCCAGGAGCGAAGCCGATGGAGTGAACAAAACCGTCGAATTTCGGCCATGCTTTTGCCAGTTCAGCAAACATGCCATCAATGCTTTCGTCTTGTGCAACGTCACATTCCAGAACAATGCTGGAACCCAGCTGCGCGGCAAATTCTTCAACACGGCCTTTCAGCTTGTCGTTCTGGTAGGTGAACGCCAGCTCAGCGCCTTCGCGATGCATTGCCTGTGCGATGCCGTATGCGATGGACAGTTTGCTGGCAACGCCAGTCACCAGAATGCGCTTACCGGAAAGAAAACCCATAGCTTTAATCCTTATATTCATTGCTTATTTTGCCTTGTAATTCATAGCGTTACAGGCAGTATTTCAAAATCATTCGAAATTAGCTCGAAATTATAGCCCACTCACAGCCCCATGTGTCACGATATTTCTCGCTCCTGCGCCGTGAATGGGCTCACGGAAGAGGTTGAACTGACTCTTCATCAGGCCGTTTCGTGTGTATCCCAGCAGTATATCACCGCACGCGGGGTTCGCCTCATCCAACCAGCGGGCACCGTGACGCCGCCCTCATGCTGATGTGTCCAGCGCCTTTTGCGCAAAATGATCCGTTTAGCCCTTTAAACGCTTTAAAATTGCGCGAGGGTCGATAACGGCTATGCCATTTTGAGTCTTTATCTGTGTGCGGTAAGAAGGAAGATGAAAAATATAACGTTGGCCGAAAAACTGATCATGCTGTCAGGTGCGGCGCTTTTTGCGCTTATGATCGCGGTGAACTCCTTTTGCGTGAATGATAATCCTGGTTTCAGGGTGCCTATGACCACCTATTTGATCGTCATGATTGCGCTGTTCTTTCTGGATACCATTATCTTTATTTTTATCCAGATGCTGTATGCCTCCGACCGATCGCGTTTTTCCTTATTCATTCTGAGCCTGGCATTTCTTAGTGGGCTGGTTTATTTCATTGAGACGATCATTGTCATTCAGCTTCCGGAGCATGCTGGTTTTACCCAGGCGGCAAAAACCAACGATACGGCGGTATTCTATTTTTTTCGGCAGCTGAGCTTTATCGTATTACTGGCGCTGGCGGTCCGTGTGGAAAAAATCACGAGAGGATCCACGCTCAGATTCCGAAATAAGATCAGCATGACGTTAGCATTAATGATGACACTGGTTATGTTTCCGATGCTGGCCCATTATCTCAGCAGCTACCATCCGGCCTGGACATTAACGATTGCAGCATACGAAGATGAACATCATTATCCTGTCTGGGATATCAGGTACGTAAACGTTCTGATCCTGCTCTGGTCGGCTTTACTTTGTTATATGATCTCTGTGACACGCCTGGCGTCCGGGATCTGGAACAGTATTATTGTGGTTTGCCTTTCCGCCATCGTTTACAATTTTTTCCTCTTACTGCTTGATACTTACAATCTGTCGCTCTGGTATATCAGCCGGGCAGTAGAGGTCCTCAGCAAATTATTTGTGATTTGTACCTTAATATTCCATGTCTTTAACCTGTTGAAAATTTTCGGCGATCGGGTTGATCGCGATCCGCTTACTCAGATCTACAACCGTAAATATTTTTATGAGGCACTTCCGCGGGTCCGCTCGCTCAGGACAGAAAAGGGGACCAGCATTATGATGCTGGACATCGACAACTTTAAGTCGATTAACGATAACTGGGGGCATCTTGTGGGGGATCGCGTGATTCTGGCGGTCGTGGATATTATCAAAGACAGCATTCGCGATAACGACATCTTTGCCCGACTGGGAGGCGAGGAATTTGGTCTGCTGCTGCCGGATACCGACGGTAAGCAGGCTATGGCCGTCGCGGAGCGTATTCGCCAGAACGTTCAACAGCGCACCGGGCCGGGCTATCATTATGCTCTCCCTGTAAAGGTCACATTAAGTATCGGCGTGTGCTCAGCCATTCAGAATAACGTCAACGGCAATGATATTATGCGTGACGTGGACGAGGCGTTGTATGAGGCTAAGCACAACGGTAAAAACAGAATTGTTACCAGACAGGCTGAATGAAGCTGAGGTTACAGGATGGGGATGAAAACATCAAAATCGACAGACTCGTCGCTGTACCCATTAATTTTCATCAGGTAAATACCGTCGCGCAACGTCAGGCGTTGATTTACCATCGCCTTAACGAAGGCAATCTTGTTAAACGCGCTGTAGATTTCCCAGCTACCGCTAAAGGGCATTCTTGCGTATCTCCCACGCACAATGCAGGATTTTTTATTTGTCACCGTGTCGCTTTGTAACGCGTACGATATTAATACCTCGACCAGATACGATCGGCTTTTGCCTAACTCGGGGCGGCGGGGCATCAGAATAATTTTATCGATATCATGGCGGTTTTCTGTCAGGAGCTTTTTGATTTTTTTAGTAATATCATGCACTGAGGTATCAAAAAGATGATCGTGTTCGATAATTTCATGCGTATAGATAAACGTTTCATCCAGATAGCAGACCTCGAGCTCAGGCGTTTCATGTTCGCTTAATAAAAAAGAGGGCTGTAAGATGTCAAAATTCCACCCTCTGGCACATCTGTACTCAGAGGGTGTCAGCCCCATCATTTTTTTAAAGGCTCTGGAAAATCCTTGACTGCTCTGGTAATGGAATAAATACGCAATATCCGTCACCGGAATCGACGTCATTCTCAGCATAATGGCGGCACGGCTTAACCTCCGTCGGAGAATATATTCACCTAAAGAGAGCCGATACTTCTCTTTAAACCATGTTTCGATGGTTCTTCTGCTGTATCCAATATCTGCAACCAAATCACCAATGTGTAAAATAGTAAAGTTATTTTCTTCTACCCAGGAGAGAATATAGTTGCTGATGCTGTCTTTCATTTGTGCGTCAGTGATAGCTTAACGGTAAATCAGTTTGCTGCCAGATGTTAATTCGCGGGCGTAGGGATCCTGGCGATAACCTTAATTTCGAAATCAAAACCCGCAAGCCAGTTAACGCCTATTGCTGTCCAGTTTGGGTAAGGGGGGTGCGGAAACGCCAGTTTTTTTGCCTCCATGATGGCGGGGAACTGGTTTTCAGGATCGGTATGAAATGTCGTGACATCAATCAGATCGTCAAAAGTACACCCTGCGGCTGCCAGAGTCGCCCGTAAATTATCGAACGCCAGCTGCACCTGAGCGGGGAAGTCGGGTTCAGGTGTGCCATCGCTGCGGCTGCCAACCTGACCGGAAACAAATAACAGATCGCCAGAGCGGATTGCTGCTGAATAGCCATGCTCTTCATAGAGGGCATGTCGATTAGCCGGAAAGACGGGGTCACGTGGATGCATGGCTTTTCCTTTTCTGTCAGAGGTATTGTTGTGCTTACGCAGTAGAAGTAACATACGCGATGTATGTCAAAAATGTAATCCACATACGCCGCGTATGTCAAATTATAATTACCGCTTAATGAAGGAAGTCCCATGGCTACAAAACGTCGTGCTGAAACGGCCCAGGAAAATCGCGAGAAAATGATTCAGGCGGCGCGGAAGGCATTTGCTGAAAAAGGCTATGCCGCAGCGTCAATGGATGAACTCACGGCAAGCGTGGGGTTAACACGCGGCGCGCTATATCATAATTTCAACGACAAGAAGGGATTACTGGCGGCGGTGGTCGCGCAGATAGACAGCGAAATGGCAGCAAACGCGAAAGCGATTGCCGCCGCCGCCGATGATGACTGGGAGCGACTGCTGGCGGAGGGCATCGCCTATATCAAAATGGCGCTCGTTCCGGAAGTTCAGCGTATCGTCCTTCTTGACGGCCCGGCTGTTCTGGGTGACCCGGCGCAATGGCCCAGCCAGAACAACTGCCTTGAGTCGACCCGTCAGACCATCGAAAAAATGATGGAGTGCAACGTAATCAAAAAGATGGATGCCAGAGTCGCAGCCCATCTGCTGAACGGCGCTGCGCTGAATGCGGCTCTGCTGATTGCCGCGAGTGATGAACCGCAGAAGACCCTTCCGCATGCCATAGAGGTGTTTACTCTGCTGGCAAGCGGGTTACGCAACGGCTAACGATCTTTACGCCACGCGTCCGCCGTCAATGCTTCACCAAAGTGTCCGGCAATCAGGCGTTTTGTCAGGTCATGGAGCGGGGAGGCCAGTACGTCAGCGGTACTGCCGCGCTCGACCACTTCTCCCTGGTGCATCACCAGCACCTGGTCGCTGATGTGTTTCATCATGCCCAGGTGCTGAGTCACGTAAATATACGAGATCCCCTGCTTTTCCTGTAACTCCAGCATCAGGTTAATGAGCTGCGAACGCATCGACATATCCAGCGACGCCAGCGCTTCGTCGGCGATAATAACTTTCGGGCGCAGGATCAGCGCGCGGGCCAGACCGAGACGCTGTTTTTGGCCCGGGGCCAGCATGTGCGGGTAATAGCTGACATGGTCGGGCAGGAGGCCTACCAGACGCAGGGTTTCGACAATCCGTTTGCGACGCGCTTCCGGCTCCAGGTCGGTATTCAACCGCAGCGGGAAATCCAGGATCTGGGAAATACGCTGGCGCGGGTTCAGGGACGTCGACGGATCCTGAAAAATCATCCGGATGCGCTGACTGCGAAAAGAATAGTCCCCAAATTCCAGAGGATGATCGTCAATCAGTATTTCACCGCCGCTTGGCTCGACCATGCCCGCGAGCATTTTTGCCAGGGTCGATTTGCCCGAGCCGTTTTCACCGATAATCGCCAGCGTCTGCTTTTCGCGCAGCGTAAAGCTCAGCGGTTTAACCGCCTCGACGGTCTGACGGTGAAACAGGCCGGTGCGATAGCGAAAGGTCTTACTCAGGTTACGTACTTCCAGTAAGGTTTCGACCATTTCACTCTCTCTCCATGTTCAGCGGGAAATGACAGGCAAACAGATGGTTTTTCGGCCCTGTCAGGCGCGGTGTTTCAATGCATTTACGCTGAGCATACGGGCAACGTGGTCCCAGACGGCAGCCAATGGGCAGCGATTCCAGCAGCGGTATCGCGCCAGGCAGCGTATTCAGACGGCTTTTGTGCGGCATCGCGCTGCCAAAGTCCGGGATCGCCCTGATCAGCGCCTGCGTGTAGGGATGATGTGGCGTCGTCACCAGGTCTTCACTTGGCGCGGTTTCTACCGTCTGGCCGCAATACATTACATCAATTTTATCCGCCCACTTGCTCAGCATTTGCAGGTCGTGACTGATCAGCAAAATGGTGGTGTTGTTATTCTGGTTCAGACGCGTGAGCAGGCGGAAAATCTGGGCCTGGGTGGTTGGCTCCATCGCGTTCGTTGGTTCGTCCGCAATCAGCAGACGCGGCTGATTCGCCAGGGCGATGGCAATCATCACTTTCTGGCATTCACCGTCGGTCAGTTCGTAGGGGAAACTGCGCATCGCGTCTTTATGGTCTTTGATCCCGACACGGTGCAACAGCTCAATGGCACGACGTTTACGCCAGCCGAAACGCTGCCACCAGCGGCCTTTATAGGTCCAGCCGGGGATGTTCTGCATCAGCTGTTTCCCGACGCGCTCGGACGGATCGAGACAGGATTGCGGCTCCTGGAAAATCATCGAGACGTTATGGCCCACCAGTTTGCGGCGTTCGCGCGGGGAGAGACGCAACAGATCGATGTCGTCGAAGCGCATACGATCGGCGGTCACCCGCCAGTTGTCTTTCGCCACGCCGCAAATGGCCTTGGCGATCAGACTTTTCCCCGAACCCGATTCGCCCACCAGCCCGCGGATTTCGCCCTCTGCGAGCGTAATACTGATGCGATCCACGGCCTTGACCCAGCCTTCGCCCGTTTTAATTTCTATTGTGAGGTTGCGGATATCGAGTAACGGCATTATTGCACCCCCGCATTGATTGCGCGGCGGATCCCGTCGCCCAGCAGGTTAACGAGCAGCACGCTCACCATGATGGCCGCGCCCGGCAGCATGACCGTCCACGGCGCAACGTAAATCAGCTCCAGCGCATCGCCGAGCATGGCGCCCCATTCCGGGGAGGGAAGCTGCGCGCCAAGGTCCAGGAAGCCCAGCGCTGCGATATCCAGAATCGCCATCGAAAGGGCGCGGGTGATCTCCGTCACCAGCCCGGCGGCAATGTTAGGCAGCACGGCAAACCACAAAATATTAAACGTGGTGGCGCCATCCAGACGGGCGGCGACGACATACTCTTTTTCCAGCTCGTCGTGAACCAGGCTGTAAACCGAACGCACCATGCGCGGCAGAATGGCCAGCCAGACGGCGAACATCGCATGGGTGAGGTGCGGCCCCGCGAAGGCCACGACGATAATCGCCAGCAGTAGCGAAGGAATAGAGAGCAGGGTATCAAGAATATGGTTAAGCACGGCCGACCGCAGCCCGTGGGTTGAGCCGGCAAAAATGCCCAGCGCCAGGCCGCAGATCGCGGCAGCCAGGGTGACCACGAACGCGCCGCCTACCGTAGGTGCGGCGCCGCTCAGTAAACGACTTAGCACGTCGCGTCCGAGATCGTCAGTCCCCAGGAAGAACGAAACCTCCCCGTAACGCGACCACGACGGCGGTAAAAGCTGATAACCAAGGAACTGCTGATCGATGCCATACGGTGCAAACCACGAACCCAAAACGCACAGCAACACGAGGCCAATGCAGCCGTAAAAGCCGATCATCGCCGTGGTGTCGCCGTAAAAATTACGCCACACGGTACGTAGCGCACCGGGCGTGCGCTTTTCGCTGTAGACGTTATCGTAAGGCATACCATTCCTTATGCTTCAATGGGTTGGCCATGGCACCCAAAATATCGGAAACAACGTTAACAATAATGACCAGGGAGCCAATCACCATCACGCCGGCAGAGATCGCCGCGTAATCCTGCTGGCGAATGGCGTTGATCATCCAGCGTCCAAGGCCCGGCCAGCTGAAAACCATCTCGGTGATCATCGCCAGCGTCAGCATGGTTGAAAATTGCAGCCCAAGACGTGGGATTACGGGTGGCAGCGCATTGTGCAGCACATGGCGACGGAGAATCGTCAGGCGAGACAGTCCGCGCGTGGCGGCGGCCTTCACATAGTTTTGATCGAAGACGTCGATAGTGCTGATACGCATCAGGCGAATTACTTCGGTCGTCGGCGCGACGGCCAGCGTGAGCACCGGCAGCACCATGTGGCGCAGCGCGCTCACGATCATTTCGTCGCGCCAGACTGAATCAGAAAGCCAGGCGTCAACGATGGCGAAGCCGCTCACCGTTTGCACGTTATACAGCAGATCAAAACGGCCAGATACCGGCAGCCAGCCTAACGTCAGTGAGAAGAAGAGGGTAAGCAGCAGCGCCAGCCAGAAAACAGGGATGGAAAAGCCAATTAAGGCAAGCGCGCTGATGAATTTATCCTGCCACTTATTACGATAAATGCCCGCCAGCATCCCCACCGGGATCCCCACCATGAGGGCAAAGCCAAAGGCGAGTACACACAGCTCCATGGTGGCCGGGAAAACCACTTTCAGCTGCTCGGAGATGAGCTGTCCGTTAATGCTGGACACGCCAAAATCCCAGTGTAGCAGGCCATTAAACCAGAACAGCCAGGCGTCCCAGAGGGATGAGCCCTGAAGCGGGGCGTGCGGCGTAAAGTAGCTCAGGCTAAAGCCGACAAAGGTCAGGAAGAACAGGGTGACCAGCAGTAACAGCAGCCGACGCAAGGTAAATATAATCATGGTTTCTTCACCTCTTGTTCTTTCTCACGGGTGACGCCCGCGAAGGAGGCGTTACCAAACGGGCTGAGTACCAGCCCTTTAATATCGTAACGGTAGGCCTGGAGGCGCAGGGAAGAGGCAAGCGGCAACACGGGAAGTTCTCTGGCCAGAATATTTTGCGCTTCATCATAGGCCTCAATGCGTGAGGCAAGCTGTTGAGACGCCAACGCTTTTTGCAGCACGGCATCAAATTCCCGGTTACACCAGTGGGCGTAGTTGGTCTGGGAGTTGATTGCCGCACAGCTCAGCAGAGGACGGAAGAAGCTGTCCGGGTCGTTACTGTCGGTGGACCAGCCAGCCAGCGTTAAGTCGTGATTCATGTCCATCAGACGCGCCTCCTGGAAACGGCCTTCGACAGGCACGATGATCACCTTAACGCCCACCTGCGCCATATCAGCCTGCAACAGCTCAGCCGTTTTAAGCGGACTGGGGTTCCACGCCTGAGAGCTGGTGGGCACCCACAGCTGTAGCGTCAGGTTTTCTGCCCCCAGCGCTTTAAGCTGTTCGCGCGCTTTCGCCGGATTATATTCGGTAATCTTCGCCTCGCCGTCATAGGCCCAGGAGGCGCGCGGAAGAATAGAGGCGGCGGTTTCCGCGGTCCCGTAGTAAATCGACTGCATCAGACGCTGATTGTTGATTGCTAACGCCAGCGCATGGCGCACGGCCGGATTATTCAGCGGCGGCTTATCGGTGTTAAACGCCAGATAAGCGATGTTCATTCCCGGGCGCAGTGTCAGGCGCAGGCGTGGGTCGTCGCGCAAAATGGTCAACTGGCTGGCCGCAGGCCAGGCAAGCACGTCGCACTCGCCGGTCAGCAGTTTGGAGAGTCGGCCTGTTCCACCTGAACCCAGATCGACAATGACCTGCGGCATCAGCGGTTTGCCGCGCCAGAAACGATCGTGGCGTTGCAGGCGAATGTATTGTCCGGCGCGGTACTCTGCTAACTGGAACGGACCTGTGCCCACAGGCTCACGATCGAGACGTTCCTGACGATCCTTTTTCGTCAGCTGATCTGCGTATTCGGCTGACATGACCGAGGCGTAGTGCGTCGCCAGATGCCAGAGGAAGGAGGCGTCCGGGCGAGTCAGGCGAAACTCAACCGTGCGGTTATCCAGCTTACGAACGCTTTTGACCGAGTCCGCGAATTGCAGACTGTCGAAATAGGGGAAGTTCCCGCCATTAACGTTATGCCACGGATGATTTCGGTTGAATATGCGCTGGAAGGTGAAAACCACGTCATCCGCGTTGAGTTTACGGGTTGGCGTAAACCACGGGGTGTGCTGAAAGGCGACATCATCGCGTAGACGAAAGCGGTATGTAGCACCGTTATCAAGCACTTCCCAACTTTCAGCAAGCTCCGGAACCAGCCGATAGGTATAAGGATCGACGTCGAGCAGGCGATCGTAGAGCTGTGCGGCCAGCGTATCAACAATCAGGCCGCTCCCCGCTTTTTGTGGGTTAAAGGTATCAACTTGCCCGCTGACGCAATAGACGAAACCACTCTCTCGGATATCAGGGGGCACAGCGCGATCGGGCGCAGCAAAGGCCAGATTGCTGAACAGACCGAGTGCAAACAGGGACGATAAAACCAGGCGCATAGTTTTTAAGGTTTTTAGATTCGATCTGCAAAGTGTATCGCACTTACGCCTGCTTCGTAAAAATGTCTGGGGGTAAGTGCTGATAATGTCAGCGCATTTGATGTTTTTTGAGCAATGCCCTTAACTGATGGTAGGTCAGGCCCAGCAGTTCAGCCGCCCGTTTCTGATTATATTTCGCCTCTTTCAGGCTCTGCTCGAGCAAGTTTTGTTCCTGCTGATGCTGGAACTGGCGTAAATCGAGCGGCAACGCCGGATCCTGCTGGCGCGTCGCCGGAACCGGGGGCTGTTTATCCTCGCGACGAAACGGATCGAGAATAATGTTGTCCAGTTCGGTTTCGCTGCTGCCATGCCGGTAAACGGACCGTTCCACCACGTTTTTCAGTTCACGAATATTGCCCGGCCAGTGGTAACCGAGCAGGGTCTCAGTGGCCTGTTCGCTAAAGCCCGGAAAGAGCGGCAGGCCCAGTTCCCGACACATCTGAATGGCAAACTGATCGGCCAGCAGCATGATATCGCTGCGCCGCTCCCGCAGCGGCGGCAGCTGAACGACATCGAAAGCCAGCCTGTCCAGCAGGTCGGCGCGGAATTTGTCTTCTGCCACCATCGCGGGCAGGTCGGCGTTAGTAGCGCACACCAGGCGAACGTTAACCTGGAGCGGCTGACTGCCGCCAACGCGTTCCAGTTCGCCATACTCAATGACGCGCAGCAGCTTTTCCTGCACCAGCATCGGCGCGGTCGCCAGCTCGTCGAGAAAGAGCGTTCCGCCATCGGCGCGCTCAAAGCGTCCGGGATGGCGTTTTTGTGCGCCGGTAAAGGCGCCAGCTTCATGACCAAACAGCTCGGTGTCGAGCAGATTTTCATTCAACGCCGCGCAGTTAAGGGAAATAAAAGGGCCGTCCCAGCGGCCAGACAGAAAGTGCAGGCGGTTAGCGATAAGTTCTTTACCCGTTCCGCGCTCACCGATAATCAGCACCGGTTTATTCAGCGGCGCGAGGCGCGAAACCTGTTCAAGCACTTCCAGGAAGCTGTTGGCTTCGCCAAGCAAATTATCTTTATATTCAGCCATGATGAAATTAACCACTCCTTAGTGATATTCACCAGGTGAGAATAGCCGCTGGATGGATAAATATCAATCACATTGAGTAAAATCAATAAGATAAAAAGTTGGCATGGGATTTGTATTATCTGTTCAGCAGGGCATCGCCCGATAACAGAACTATGAGGATTGAATTATGGGTATTTTTTCTCGTTTTGCCGACATCGTGAACGCCAACATCAACTCGCTGCTGGAGAAAGCGGAAGATCCGCAGAAGCTGGTGCGCCTGATGATTCAGGAGATGGAAGACACGCTGGTTGAAGTACGCTCCACCTCCGCCCGCGCGCTGGCAGAGAAAAAGCAGTTAACACGTCGTATCGAGCAGGCGACTGCCCAGCTTAACGAGTGGCAGGAAAAAGCGGAACTGGCGCTGCGTAAAGATAAAGAAGATCTGGCCCGCGCTGCGCTGATTGAGAAGCAGAAGCTGACCGACATGGTTGCCACGCTGGAACATGAAGTGACGCTGGTGGATGATACTCTGACGCGTATGAAGAAAGAGATTGGTGAGCTTGAAAACAAACTCAGCGAAACCCGTGCACGTCAACAGGCGCTGGCGCTGCGCCACCAGGCTGCAAGCTCGTCCCGCGACGTGCGTCGCCAGCTGGACAGCGGCAAACTGGATGAAGCAATGGCGCGTTTCGAATCGTTTGAACGTCGTATCGACCACATGGAAGCGGAAGCCGAAAGCCACAGCATCGGTAAGCAGAAAACCCTGGATCAGCAGTTTGCTGACCTGAAGGCCGATGATGAAATTAGCGAGCAACTGGCTGCGCTGAAAGCCAAAATGAAACAAGACAACCAATAATAATTCCTGCGGCACCTGAGCGTGCCGCATCGTTAGACAAGGAGTACACATGAGCGCGCTTTTTCTGGCTATACCCCTGACCATTTTCGTGCTGTTTGTTCTGCCCATATGGTTATGGCTGCACTACAGCAACCGCTCTTCACGCGGTGAGCTGTCGCAGAGTGAACAACAGCGGCTGGCGCAGCTCTCTGCCGAGGCAAATAAAATGCGCGAACGTATTCAGGCGCTGGAAGCGATCCTGGACGCGGAACACCCAAACTGGAGGGAACGGTAATGGCTGGACTGAATCTGAATAAAAAACTGTGGCGGATCCCACAGCAGGGCATGGTTCGGGGCGTTTGCGCCGGGCTGGCGCACTATCTGGATGTCCCGGTAAAACTGGTGCGTGTGGTCACGGTATTGTCGATTTTCTTCGGCCTGGCCTTTATTACGCTGGTGGCCTACATCATTCTGTCGTTTGTACTCGATCCTATGCCGGAAGGTGAGCTGAATGCTGAGAACACGCCAACCAGCAGCGATCTCCTTAACGCGGTGGATGAACAGCTGAGCGCAGGGGAGAAGCGATTGCGCGAGATGGAACGTTATGTCACCTCCGATACCTTTACGCTGAGAAGTCGTTTTCGTCAGCTTTAAGAGAGAACTTACATGAAACAAAACTGGCAACAGGCCGGTCAGAAGGTAAAACCCGGCCTGAAAATCGCAGGTAAACTGGTTCTGATGACGGCGTTACGTTATGGCCCGGCCGGTGTGGCGGGTTGGGCGATCAAGTCTGTTGCCCGCAAGCCGGTCAGAATGATGCTGGCGGTCGCTCTGGAGCCGCTGTTACAGAAACTGGCAAAACGCGTTTCCCGGCGCTACCTGTCACGCTAGTTCCTCCCGCATAAGCCCTTTCTCCCCCAGAGAAGGGGCATGACTTTCCTTTCTGCGTTTCTTCTGCTTTTCTGCTTTCTTTGCGGCAGCTCACAATAATGCGTTGCGCTGCGCTGAGAATGCTGCTTTCTGCCCCCGGGTCCGTTGACAGATATTTTTCATGGGAGTAGATTGCCACTCCGTGGGACCGCTACCATGGAAAATAATGTGAACGCAAAAATTAAAAAACTTATCAATCATATCTACGGTGAATCATTTTCAGATGCACACCTTAACGTGTTATTAACTAAGCTTGAAAAGGCGGCGGCTAATATTACGGAAAAGCGTAAGTCAGGCTGGGATGAAAAAGACGTTGTGCTGATTACCTATGCCGATCAGTTCTCCACAAAAGGGGAGCAAGCGTTGCCGGTATTTACCCGGTTCTATAATGAATGGCTTTCTCGTACGTTTTCCCATGTCCATCTGTTACCTTTTTATCCGTGGTCTTCGGATGATGGGTTTTCCGTTATTGATTATCACGAGGTTGCTCCTGAAACAGGAACCTGGCGAGATGTCGCGGAATTAAAACAGTCAGCCAGCTTAATGTTTGACTTCGTTTGCAATCATATGTCAGCGAAAAGCGAATGGTTTGCTAATTATCTTGCGCAGAAGCCGGGCTACGAAGATTTCTTTATTTCTGTCGACCCCGAAACCGATTTATCCGCGGTGACGCGTCCACGCGCATTACCGCTGCTGACGCCGTTCACGCTTCATGATGGCAGCGTTCGTCATCTGTGGACCACATTCAGCGATGACCAGATCGATCTCAATTTCGCCTCACCGCAGGTGCTGATTGCCATGGTTGACGTTCTGCTCCATTACCTCATGGAAGGGGCGCGTTATATCCGTCTGGATGCGGTCGGGTTTATGTGGAAGATCCCGGGAACCACCTGTATCCATCTGGAACAAACCCATTGCCTTATCCAGCTGTTCCGCGCCATTACGGACGCTGTGGCGCCTGGAACGGTGATCATCACTGAGACAAATGTTCCCCACAAAGACAATGTCTCTTACTTCGGTGATGGTGAAAATGAAGCCCAGATGGTCTATCAGTTTTCCTTACCTCCGCTGGTGCTGCATGCTGTTCATCGTCAGGATGTTAAAGCCCTATGCCAGTGGGCGGGGTCACTGGCGCTGCCTTCAACTCATACCACCTGGTTTAATTTCCTGGCCTCGCATGATGGTATCGGTTTGAACCCGTTACGCGGCATCCTTCCGGAATCAGAGATCCTCTCGCTGGTTGAAAAGCTTCAGCAGGAAGGCGCGCTGGTCAACTGGAAAAATAATCCTGACGGTACGCGAAGCCCCTATGAAATTAATGTCACCTATCTTGATGCGTTGAGTTTGCGAGACAGCTCAGATGATGAGCGCATTGCACGGTTCATCCTGGCGCATGCTGTGTTGTTAAGTTTTCCTGGCGTACCGGCTGTATATATTCAAAGCATTCTCGGTTCGCGTAACGATTATGAAGGTGTCGAACGTCTTGGATATAACCGCGCAATAAACAGGAAGAAATACACCGCAGGTCAGGTTGATCTGGAACTCAATAATAAGAAGAGTATACGTTATCAAATTTATTCTCGTTTGAGTGAGTTTATTGCTATTCGTCGCGGCGAGAGTGCGTTCCATCCGGATAGCCAGGCTATTTTTGACGCAATCGGCGAACATATTCTTAAAATTGTTCGTGTTGCTGAAAATGGCGAGCGAATGACAGCATTATTTAATTTTAGCAATAAAATGCAGACCATTTATGGACAAACGCTCTTTGGTAGGGAATTACTATCAGGACACGATATTAGCGGTACGGAACTGAACCTCAATCCATGGCAGGTAATGTGGATTAAAGAAAACTAAAAAGGACCCTAAAATGAAAATGCCCAAAATTGTGCTGTTATCAGCACTGGTTTCGTGCGCCCTGTTATCAGGCTGTAAGGACGATAAAGCATCTCAGGTCACCATTGAGTTTATGCACTCGTCGGTAGAACAGGAGCGTCAGGCAGTTATTACGAAACTGATCGAAAAATTCGAGAAAGAGAACCCGACTATTACGGTGAAACAGGTACCCGTTGAGGAAGATGCCTATAACACCAAGGTCATTACGTTGGCCCGTACCGGCGCGCTGCCGGAAGTGATTGAAGTCAGCCATGACTACGCCAAAGTCATGGATAAAGAGCAACTGCTGGACCGTGACGCGATCGGCAACGCGATTAAAGCCGTCGGTGAAGATACCTTTTATGACGGCATTTTACGCGTTGTTCGCACTGAAGACGGCAAGGCATGGACGGGGGTGCCGGTTAGCGCCTGGCTGTCCGGCGTCTGGTATCACAAAGATGCGCTCGCGGCAGCAGGAATCGAAGAACCGCACAACTGGGAGCAACTGCTGAAGGCCAGTCAGGCGCTCAACGATCCGGCGAAAAAACATTACGGTATCGCGCTGCCAACCGCAGAAAGCGTTATGACCGAGCAGGCTTTCTCGCAGTTTGCGTTGTCAGGCGGAGCCAACGTCTTTGATGCAAACGGCAACGTGAAAATCGATACCCCTGAAATGTCGAAAGCGCTGGCGTTTTATCGGGCACTGGCCGCAAACACCATGCCGGGCTCGAATGATGTCATGGAGATCAAAGACGCCTTCATGAACGGCTCTGCGCCGATGGCCGTTTACTCCACCTATATCCTGCCCGCGGTCTACAAAGATGGCAATCCGGCCAACCTGGGGTTCGTGGTCCCGACGGAAAAATCATCAGCCGTGTACGGCATGATCACCTCGTTGACTATCACGACCGGCCAGACCGAAGAGGAAACGCAGGCGGCAGAAAAATTTGTGACCTGGATGGAGCAGGCTCAAAACGCGTCTGACTGGGTGATGATGTCCCCTGGTGCGGCGCTGCCGGTGAACAAACTCGTGGTGGGCACTGAGAGCTGGAAAAACAACGACGTGATCAAAGCCTTTGGTCAACTGCCTTACGAGCTGATTGCGCAGTTCCCGAACGTCCAGGTATTTGGCGCCGTAGGCGACAAAAATTTTACCCGCATGGGAGATGTTACCGGGTCCGGCATTATCAGTTCCATGGTGCATAACGTAACGGTGGGACAAAAAGATCTCAATGCGACGTTAAGCAACAGCCAGAAGAAACTGACTGACCTGATCTCACAACGATAGGAGCGCTTTGCGAAGGGAATTATGAAGACGTTGTTTTCTGGTCGTTCAGATATGCCTTTCGCCATGCTGCTGTTGGCCCCCAGCCTGATTTTGCTGGGGGGCCTGGTGGCCTGGCCAATGATTTCCAACATTGAAATCAGTTTTTTACGTTTACCGCTGAACCCGCGTATTGATGCGGTGTTCGTCGGCCTGGATAACTACATTCGCATTCTGGGCGATGCTGCGTTCTGGCACTCCCTGTGGATGACGTTCTGGTATACGGCGCTGGTCGTGCTCGGCAGCACCGGGTTGGGACTGGCCGTAGCGATCTTCTTTAACCGTGAATTCCGCATGCGGAAAACGGCACGTTCACTGGTGATTCTGTCCTACGTGACGCCGTCTATTTCACTAGTATTTGCCTGGAAATACATGTTCAACAACGGCTACGGGATTGTGAACTACCTGGGCGTTGATCTGCTGCATCTCTACGATCAGGCGCCGCTGTGGTTCGATAATCCTGGCAGTAGTTTTGTCCTGGTTGTGCTGTTCGCCATCTGGCGTTACTTCCCGTACGCCTTTATCTCGTTCCTCGCAATTTTGCAGACCATTGATAAATCATTGTACGAAGCGGCAGAGATGGACGGAGCGAATGCCTGGCAGCGTTTTCGTATCGTGACGTTGCCCGCCATCATGCCGGTGCTGGCCACGGTGGTCACGCTGCGAACCATATGGATGTTCTACATGTTTGCGGATGTGTATCTGCTCACCACCAAGGTCGACATTCTGGGCGTATATCTCTACAAAACCGCCTTTGCATTCAATGACCTGGGTAAAGCAGCCGCCATTTCCGTTGTGCTGTTTGTGATCATCTTCGCGGTCATTCTGCTGACCAGAAAAAGGGTAAACCTCAATGGCAACAAATAAACGCGTTCTGGGCCGTATCGGTTTTTATCTGGGACTGGCGCTATTTCTGATTATCACGCTGTTTCCGTTTTTTGTGATGTTGATGACGTCATTCAAAAGCGCGAAAGAGGCGATCTCGCTGCACCCGACCATTCTGCCGCAGGAGTGGACGCTACAGCACTACATCGACATCTTTAACCCGCTGATTTTCCCGTTTGTGGATTACTTCCGTAACAGCATGGTGGTGTCGCTGACCTCCTCGGTCATTGCGGTGTTTCTCGGCACGCTGGGCGCGTATGCGTTATCCAAACTGCGCTTTAAAGGGCGTACGACGATCAATGCGAGCTTCTACACCGTCTATATGTTCTCCGGGATCCTGCTGGTGGTGCCGCTGTTCAAAATCATCACCGCGCTCGGCATTTATGACACCGAACTGGCGCTGATCATCACCATGGTGACGCAGACGTTGCCTACCGCGGTCTTTATGCTGCGCAGCTATTTCGACACCATCCCGGACGAAATCGAAGAAGCCGCGATGATGGACGGCCTGAACCGCCTGCAAATCATCTTCCGCATCACCGTCCCGCTGGCGATCTCGGGTCTGGTGTCGGTCTTTGTCTACTGCTTCATGGTGGCGTGGAATGACTATCTGTTCGCCTCCATTTTCCTGTCCAGCGCCAGCAACTTCACGTTGCCGGTGGGGCTGAACACGCTCTTCAGTACGCCAGATTACATCTGGGGTCGCATGATGGCGGCATCGCTGGTAACGGCACTTCCGGTCGTCATTATGTATGCCCTGTCTGAACGTTTCATTAAAAGTGGTTTGACCGCCGGCGGCGTGAAGGGCTGAGGCGGCCGATATTAACAAGGAGTCAGTCATGAAAAAATTAGTTGCGACAGCGCCTCGTGTAGCGGCGCTGGTGGAATACGAAGATCGTCCTGTTGCAGCACATGAGGTGAAGATTCGTGCCCGTTATGGTGCCCCGAAACACGGCACCGAAGTCGTGGATTTCCGCGCGGCAAGCCCGTTCATCGATGAAGAGTTCAACGCTGAGTGGCAGATGTTTACCCCGCGTGAAAAAGGTGCAGCGCGCGGCATCGAATTTGGTAAATTCCAGCTGGGGAACATGATCGTCGGCGACATTATCGAATGTGGTGCGGACGTGACGGAATACCAGATCGGCGACAGCGTCTGCTGCTACGGCCCGTTGCAGGAAACGGTCATCGTAAACGCGGTGAACAACTATAAGCTGCGCAAAATGCCGCAGGGCGCATCCTGGAAAAACGCCGTTTGCTACGATCCGGCGCAGTTCGCCATGAGCGGCGTGCGTGATGCTAACGTCCGCGTAGGGGATTTCGTCGTGGTTGTGGGGCTGGGCGCGATTGGCCAGATTGCGATTCAGCTGGCGAAAAAAGCCGGCGCGTCAGTGGTTATTGGTGTCGATCCTATCGAACATCGCTGTGAGATCGCCCGCCGTCACGGTGCGGACCACTGCCTGAACCCAATCGGTACCGATGTCGGTCTGGAAATTAAGAAACTGACCGGCAAGCAGGGCGCCGATATGATCATCGAAACCAGCGGATTTGCAGATGCGCTGCAATCTGCGCTGCGCGGTCTCGCCTACGGTGGAACGATCTCCTACGTGGCTTTCGCCAAGCCGTTTGCGGCAGGCTTCAACCTTGGTCGCGAAGCACACTTCAATAACGCCAAAATTGTCTTCTCCCGCGCATGCAGTGAACCCAACCCGGATTATCCGCGCTGGAGCCGCAAGCGTATTGAAGAGACCTGCTGGGAATTGCTGATGAACGGTTATCTCAATTGCGAAGATCTGATCGACCCGGTCGTCACCTTCACCACCAGCCCGGAAAGCTATATGAAGTATGTCGATCAGCACCCGGAACTCAGTATCAAAATGGGCGTCACTTTTTAAGCTAAGGACAGCAATCATGAAAATCGCAACACAAAACCAGGCCTTTTTCCCGACCGCTATCATGGAAAAATTCGAATACATCAAAGCGATGGGATTTGATGGCTACGAAATTGATGGCCGACTGCTGGTGGAAAACCTCGACGAAGTAAAAGCGGCTATCAAAGCCACCGGCCTGCCGGTCACGACGGCCTGTGGCGGATACGATGGCTGGATCGGGGATTTCATTGAAGAACGCCGCCTGAACGGTCTACAGCAGATTGAACGCATTCTGGAAGCGCTGGCAGAAGTGGGCGGAAAGGGGATTATCGTTCCGGCTGCCTGGGGGATGTTTACCTTCCGTCTGCCGCCAATGACTTCGCCACGTAGTCTGGACGGCGATCGCAAAGCGGTCAGCGCTTCCCTGCGCTGGCTGGATGAGGTGGCAGCGCGCACCGGTACTACCGTCTACCTGGAGCCGCTGAACCGCTATCAGGATCATATGATCAACACTCTGGCCGACGCGCGTCGTTATATCGAAGAGAACGGCCTGAAGCACGTGCAGATCATCGGTGATTTCTACCACATGAATATTGAAGAAGACTCCCTGACGGAAGCGCTGCATCAGAACCGCGACCTGCTGGGTCATGTGCACATTGCTGATAACCACCGCTATCAGCCGGGCAGCGGCAGCCTCGATTTCGCCAGCCTGTTCGATCAGCTGCGTGCCGATAATTATCAGGGTTACGTCGTGTACGAGTGCCGGGTGCGTGCCGACGATCCGGCTCAGGCCTATAAGGACTCTCTCACTTACTTGCGTGAATGCTAAGGATGACGAGCGTGATGAGTGCTTCTACACCTTTGCCTCTGCGCGTCGCCATCATTGGCGCCGGGCAGGTTGCAGACAAAGTGCATGCCTCGTATTACGCCACGCGCAGTGATGTTCAAATGGTGGCTGTCATGGACAGCCGCCTTGAGCAGGCACAGGCGTTCGCGGAACGTTATGCTATTCCATCGGCATGGCAGGACGCTCACGAGATGTTGCAGGAAGTAAAACCGGATGTGGTGAGCGTCTGTTCGCCTAACCGGTTCCATTTTGAACATGTGATGGCGGCTCTCGAAGCAGGTTGTCATGTGATGTGTGAAAAGCCGCCGGCGATGACGCCGCACCAGGCGGATGAGATGCGTCTCGCGGCGCGCAAGGCCGGAAAAGTCCTCGCGTACGATTTTCACCATCGCTTTGCGCTGGATACCCAGCACCTGCGCGATGCGGTAATGAACGGAACGCTCGGTGAAATTTACTTCACCTCCGCGCAGGCGCTGCGTCGTTGCGGTGTGCCGGGGTGGGGCGTTTTCACCAATAAATCGCTCCAGGGCGGCGGGCCGCTGATCGATATCGGCATTCATATGCTGGACGCCGCGATGTACGTGCTGGGTTTCCCGCCCGTGAAGCGGGTAACCGCGCACAGCTTCCAGAGACTGGGGAACCGGAAACACACCGGCCAGTTTGGCGAATGGGATCCTGCGCAGTTTACCGTGGAAGATGCCCTGTTTGGCACGATTGAGTTCTGCAACGGTGGCATTCTGCGTCTGGACACCTCTTTTGCGCTTAATATCCGCGAGCAGTCGATCATGAACGTCTCTTTCTGCGGTGAGAAGGCGGGTGCAACGCTGTTCCCGGCACACATTTATAACGACGAAGCCGGTGTTTTACAGACGCTGACCCAGCGGGAAGAAGCTGACGATCGCCGACATCTGCGCAGTATGGACGCGTTTGTTCGCCACGTATTGGGCGAGCCGGTCATGATTGCCGATGCGGAGCAGGGGCTGGTGATCCAGCAATTAGTCGCGGCGTTATATGAAGCCGCGGAAACAGGGGAAAGCGTGACGTTATGCTGAACCAGTCTGTATTAACCGATCCGGGCTTTTGCCCGCATAGCCTGAATAAGTACGCGTCCATTATGGCCTGCGGCAATGGCTACATGGGCATTCGCGCCACGCATGAAGAAGATTACACCCAGCAGACCAGAGGCATGTATCTCGCGGGGCTGTATCATCGCGCGGGACGCAACGAAACCACAGAGCTGATCAATCTGCCGGATGTCACCGGGGTTGAAGTTGAGCTGGACGGCGTCAATTTCACGCTCCTTTCAGGCGAAATTCTTGAGTGGCAACGCGAGCTGGCCTTTGCTAACGGCGAACTGCATCGTAACGTTGTCTGGCGTTCGCCGGACGGAAAACGCTATCGCCTCGAGAGCCGTCGTTTTGTTTCGCTGGACCAGTTGCCCTTAGTGGCAATGCAGCTCTCGATTACACCGCTTGATGGCGCCGCTCAGGCCGTGCTGAAAACCGGCATAGATGCGACACAGACGAACAGCGGCAGGCAGCATCTGGATGAAATCTCGGTCAGGGTTTTTGACCAGCACTACATGCAGGGTGTGTATGAAACGCAGGACCGGGCGTCTGAAGTTGTTGTTTCGGCGTTTTGTCAGCTCTCCGCTCAGAGCGACAGCTGTTTCACCGCCAAAAATCGTCGCCTCAGCGTTCATCATTCTCTGACTATCTCGCAAGGTGACACCGTCACGCTTGAGAAGATCGTCTGGCTGACCCATCGCAGCGATAAAGCGCTCTCACAGGAGTCTTTCGCCCGCAACGCGCTGGCCGATCTCAAAGTCTGCGCGGCAAGAGGCTACGATGCGTTGCTTGAAAGCTCAGCGTACGCCTGGGAAGCGGTCTGGCGTGACGCTCGGGTGGAAGTGACTTGTGCAGAACAGCAGGATCAGCTTGCGCTGGATTATGCCGTCTGGCACCTGACGACAATGACGCCAGCCCATAGCGAAAGAAGCAGCATTGCCGCGAAAGGGCTGACGGGGGAAGGGTACAAAGGGCACGTCTTCTGGGATACCGAAATTTTCCTGTTGCCGTTCCATCTGTTTACCCGTCCACAGATTGCCCGCAGCCTGCTGCGCTATCGCTGGCTGAATCTTTCTGGCGCGCGTGAAAAAGCACGCCGTAACGGTTGGCCGGGCGCGTTGTTCCCGTGGGAAAGCGCCGCCAGCGGAGAGGAAGAGACGCCAGAATTCGCAGCCATTAACATCCGCACCGGGGTTCGCCAGAAGGTCGCCTCCGCACTCGCTGAACACCACATCGTGGCTGATATTGCCTGGGCCGTTGTCGCTTACTGGCAGGCAACACACGACGATGCCTTTATGCGCAATGAGGGTCTGACGCTGCTGATGGAAACCGCTTCGTTCTGGATGGGACGCGCGACGGAAATTAATGGTCGTCTTGAGATCCATGACGTGATCGGACCGGATGAATACACCGAGCATGTCAACAACAACGCTTACACCAACTATCTGGCCTGGCACAACGTGGCCTGCGCGCGTCAGTTTATGGCGAAATTTGGGCGTGAAGATGCGCGTTTTACGGAGAATGCCGGTAAGTTCCTGGCGCGCCTGTGGCTGCCAGAGGCCGACGCAGAGGGTGTGATCCCGCAGGATGATACCTTCATGGCAAAACCTGCCATCGATCTGAGCCGCTATAAAGCCAAAGCGGGTAAGCAAACCATTCTGCTTGATTACTCTCGCGCGGAAGTGAACGAGATGCAGATCCTGAAGCAGGCCGACGTGGTGATGCTTAACTACCTGCTGCCGGAACGGTTTACGCCGCAGCAATGTGTCGCCAATCTGGCGTTCTACGAGCCACGCACGATCCATGATTCATCCCTGAGTAAAGCCATTCACGGCATTGTGCTCGCACGTTGCGGTGACACCGAGGGGGCGTATGCCTTCTGGCGCGATGGGATTGCCATCGACCTGGGGGACGACCCGCACAGCAGTGATGACGGTATTCATGCCGCCGCCACCGGTGCGATCTGGTTGGGCGCCATCCAGGGATTTGCTGGCCTGCACATTAGCGAAGGGGAGCTGCATCTTGCGCCGAAGCTGCCTGCTCACTGGCAGAAACTCGCCTTCCCGCTGCGGTGGCGGGGCGCAACAATGCACATTACCTGTGAAGATGACCAGTTAACCATTGAAACCACCGCACCTGTCACGTTGACGCTGTGGGGTGAAACGCTGCATGTATCAGGGCGAAAGGTCTGTGAGCGTAAGGACTTTCTTGTACCTGTTAATGGGACCGCTACCACGGAGGGGCGCCATGACGCTTAACGCTGTTGTATTCGATCTGGACGGGGTGATCACCGATACCGCGCATCTTCACTTTCTGGCCTGGCGCGCCGTGGCGGAGGAGATTGGTATCACCTTCGATGAAGTATTTAACGAACAGCTGAAGGGAATAAGCCGTATGGACTCCCTCCAGCGCATTCTGAAACATGGCGGGAAAGAGGGGATGTTCAGTGACGAGCAGCGCCTGGCGCTGGCGACGAAAAAAAACGCGCTTTACTTCCAGTCGCTGGCATCACTGACGCAGGATTCGCTGCTGCCGGGTATTCGCGACGTGCTGGCGGATATTCGCGCCGCGAAGGTCAAAATTGGCCTGGCATCCGTATCGCTTAATGCTCCTGGGATTTTGCACGCGTTGGGTATTCATCAGGCTTTCGATTTTTGCGCCGATGCTTCGCGTATTAGCCGCTCAAAGCCGGACCCGGAAATCTTCCTTGCGGCCTGTAAAGGACTGAACGTGCGTCCTGAAGAGGCCATTGGTATCGAAGATGCCGCCGCAGGGGTAGATGCGATCAACGCCGCAGGAATGCTGTCGGTCGGGATTGGGCCTGGCCTGAACCATGCGGGATTACAACTTCATTCAACGCAGGAACTGACCTGGGAACGCCTGACGGCTTTCTGGGCATCCCGGGCGTATTGATAAGGAATTAATAATGGCTCAACTGTCTCTGAAACACATTCAGAAAATTTATGATAACCAGGTCCACGTGGTGAAGGATTTCAACCTCGAAATTGAAGACAAAGAATTTATCGTCTTCGTCGGTCCATCGGGTTGTGGGAAATCCACGACGCTGCGAATGATTGCCGGCCTCGAGGAGATCAGCGCGGGTGAACTGATTATTGACGGGGTTTGCATGAATGATGTTCCCGCAAAGTCCCGTGATATCGCGATGGTCTTCCAGAACTATGCGCTCTATCCGCATATGACGGTCTACGACAACATGGCGTTTGGCCTGAAAATGCAAAAAATTGCGCCCTCCGTCATTGAAGAACGCGTTACCTGGGCGGCACAGATCCTGGGCTTGCGCGATTACCTCCAGCGTAAACCTGGCGCGTTGTCCGGCGGTCAGCGTCAGCGCGTGGCGTTAGGCAGGGCGATAGTGCGCGAAGCGGGGGTGTTCCTGATGGATGAGCCCTTATCCAACCTTGATGCCAAACTTCGTGTGCAGATGCGCGCTGAAATCAGCAAGCTGCATCAGAAGCTTAATACCACCATGATTTACGTGACGCACGATCAGACGGAAGCCATGACGATGGCGACCCGCATCGTGATTTTAAAGGACGGCATCATTCAGCAGGTGGGCGCGCCGAAGCAGGTCTACAACGAGCCGGCGAATATGTTCGTTGCAGGATTTATTGGCTCACCGGCGATGAACTTCATTCGTGGCGCAATCGACGACCGCTATTTTGTGACGGAAACGCTGCGTCTGGAGATCCCGGAGGACAAGCTGGCCGTACTGAATGCGCAAGGTTACCAGCGTAAAGCGGTTGTCTTTGGGATCCGTCCGGAAGATATTCTCACCGTACAGCGAAGCGGCGAAAACATCACGGCGAAGATCAGCGTTGCTGAGCTGACCGGGGCTGAATTTATGCTTTATGCCACCGTGGGTGGGCATGAACTGGTTGTCCGTGCGGGAGCGGCGGATGATTACGTTGCCGGAGATAATATCGGCATCCAGTTCGATATGAATAAGTGCCATTTCTTCGATGCTGATACTGAAACAGCTATTAGATAAGAAAGGTGTTCGCCGGAAATGAAAGTTTCCGGTTTTTTGTATGTTAATTATAAAGGAATATTTTAATGAGTACTCTACTAAGAAGTGCTGCGCTCGTCCTGTGCGCAGGGGTGAGCTGCGCGCAAGCAACTGAATCAGCCAAACAGTGGGAATTTAATATTGGCGCCATGTATGAAATTGAAAACGTCGAAGGTCAGGCCGACGATAAAGATGGATTATATGAACCCTCCGTGTGGTTTAATGCCACTTGGGATGCATGGACCATTTCGCTGGCTATGTATCAGGAAGGGCCGGTTGATTACAGTAGCATGACGCGCGGCACCTATTTCGATCGTCCCGAAGTAGAATTACGCTATCGTATTATTGGTACCGATGATTTCACGCTGGGACTGACGGGTGGTTTCCGTAATTACAGCTATCATTTCAAAGATGAGGATGGCGCGAAAGCGGGCAGCGCAAATATGCAGCGCTATAAAATTCAACCGGACTGGGATGTAAAATTAACCGATGACTGGCGTTTTGGCGGATGGTTTGCCATGTACCAGTTTGCGAATGACCTGGCAAAAACCGGTTATTCTGACAGCCGTGTTGAAACGGAAACCGGTTTTACCTGGACAATTAACGAAACCGTCTCTGCAAAAGTTAATT
The DNA here is from genome assembly GCF_036936505.1 of Enterobacter sp. JJBC. Lineage (NCBI taxonomy): Bacteria > Pseudomonadati > Pseudomonadota > Gammaproteobacteria > Enterobacterales > Enterobacteriaceae > Enterobacter > Enterobacter sp. JJBC. Next base: position 2,620,247 of record NZ_CP136935.1, on the reverse strand, counting down.
ACTATTTAGAGCGGGGTTTCAATATGGACAGTTCACGTAATAACGGTGAATTCTCCACTCAGGAAATTCGCGCCTATCTGCCGATTTCATTGGGTCAGACGACACTAACGCCTTATACCCGTCTGGGACTCGATCGCTGGTCAAACTGGGACTGGCAAGACGATCCTGAGCGTGAAGGACATGATTTCAACCGTTTGGGTATGCTGTACGCCTATGATTTTAACAATGGTTTATCCATGACGCTGGAATATGCCTACGAATGGGAAAACCATGACGAAGGGGAAAGTGACCGCTTCCACTATGCCGGTATCGGCGTGAATTACGCGTTTTGATAACACTTCACCAGGGGCGTTTGCCCCTGGTTTTTAGCGTAATGAAGCCGCATCTGAAAAATGCGTTTCAACCAATACCTTATGCGGGGCAGGTTTACCCGCAATGCACCTGAACAACAAATCGCAGCTCTCTTCGCCCAGCTTTCTCGTGGGGATATCAAAACCGCCTGGTGCAGGGGTTAAAATGAGAGATAGCATCGGGTCGCTGTATCCTGCCATTGCGACCTGTTCCGGGATCGTCAGATTTAGCTCATCCGCGGCACGATAAAGACTTAGCAATTTCATGCTGTCCGTCGCAAAAACTGCATCAGGCGGGTTGTCTGATGAGAGTAGCTGACAGGCCGCCTGAAGCGCGCTTTCATGGGTATATCCGCCATCAATAACCCAGTCCGGATTAATCGCAATACCGTGCTTCTCAAGGCTCGATTTATAGCCCGCCAGGCGATCGATAGAAACGTGATAATCGAGCGGGGCATGCAGGCAGGCAATTTTAGTGCGACCATGTTTGATAAATGAGTCGGTTAATATGGCGCTGTCGTGGAAATTATCCGTGTCGACAGAATAGATATTCTGGTAATTGCCTTCCACTTTACCAATAACGACCACGGGCACACCGTATTCGTCCAGCGTCGCGAAAAAAGACTCGTTCGCCGGCGAGCTTAGCATGATGATCCCTTTGATCATCTTCTGCTTTATTTTACCCACGCATTTTTGCAGATCATCTTCGCTGCTTTTGGACGTTTGTAAAATAACATCAAAACCTTCTTCTTCTGCTTTTGCCGTTATGGCATGCAGTACATCAGAGAAAAACGGATTCCCTGCGGTGGTTTTGGTTGAACGGGTCGAAATAACCATAATGGCGTCGAAGCCAGAAGAGGTGAGTGCGCGGGCAAGTTTATTCGGTTGATAATTTAATTCTTCTATCGCCTTCAACACCTTTTCGCGCGCTTCAGGAGAAATATTCGTTTGTTTATTCAGAACGCGCGACACGGTTGATTTCGAAACGCCAGCAACGCGGGCAATATCATAGATGGTGGGTGACATACACCTTACTCACTCCAGACGGACAGCAATTGCGCCCATCTTACTGGAGAGAAAACGGCAATAGCAATAATTAAGAATTGATAATCAACGATCTGCCCCAATTTACTGTATTCTGAAGTGACTTTTTTCAGGGTTCCAGGCAATGAAGGACGGCGATGAAGCGACTTAAAAACGAATTCAATTCTCTGGTGAACCGTGGCGTTGATCGCCATCTGCGTCTTGCCGTGACGGGGCTGAGCCGCAGCGGTAAGACAGCATTCATTACGGCGATGGTCAATCAGCTGTTGAACCTGCATGCAGGGGCGCGCCTGCCACTGCTTAGCGCAGTGCGCGAGGAGCGGTTGCTGGGGGCGAAACGCGTACCGCAACGTGATTTTGGCATCCCCCGTTTCACCTATGATGAAGGTCTGGCGCAGTTATACGGGGAACCTCCCGCCTGGCCCACCCCGACGCGTGGCGTGAGCGAAATCCGTCTTGCGCTTCGTTTCCGCTCGAATGAATCCCTGATGCGTCACTTCAAAGAAACGTCCACGCTCTATCTCGAAATTGTGGATTATCCGGGAGAATGGCTGCTCGATTTACCGATGCTGGCGCAGGATTACCTGAACTGGTCCCGACAGATGACCGGTTTGTTGCAGGGGCAGCGGGAAGAGTGGTCGACCCAATGGCGCCAGCTTTGCGAAGGGCTGGACCCGCTGGCGCCGGCGGATGAAAACCGTCTGGCCGTCATAGCCGAAGCCTGGACGGATTACCTGCATCAGTGCAAGCAGGAGGGGTTGCATTTTATTCAGCCGGGCCGCTTCGTTCTGCCGGGTGATTTAGCCGGTGCTCCCGCGCTACAGTTTTTCCCGTGGCCGGACGTTGACAGCATCGGCGAATCGAAACTGGCGCAGGCGGACAAGACCACCAACGCCGGTATGCTCCGCGAGCGATACAATTATTACTGTGAGAAGGTGGTTAAGGGCTTTTATAAAAATCACTTTTTACGCTTTGACCGCCAGATCGTGCTGGTGGACTGCCTGCAACCGCTCAACAGCGGGCCGCAGGCGTTCAATGATATGCGGCTGGCGCTGACGCAGCTGATGCAAAGCTTTCATTATGGCCAGCGTACGCTGTTTCGCCGTTTGTTCTCGCCGGTCATCGACAAGCTGCTGTTTGTCGCCACAAAAGCTGACCATGTGACGGTCGATCAGCACGCCAACATGGTATCCCTGCTGCAACAGCTGGTGCAGGATGCCTGGCAGAATGCGGCCTTCGAAGGGATCAGCATGGACTGTCTGGGGCTGGCGTCCGTACAGGCTACGCAGAGTGGGTTGATTGACCTGAATGGCGAGAAAATTCCGGCCCTGCGGGGCAACCGTCTCAGCGACGGTGAGCCGCTCACGGTCTATCCGGGGGAAGTTCCGGCGCGTCTGCCGGGCCAGGCATTCTGGCAAAGCCAGGGTTTTCAGTTCGAAGCCTTCCGTCCGCAGAGCATGAACGTTGACCAGCCATTGCCGCATATCCGTCTGGATGCTGCGCTGGAGTTTTTAATTGGAGATAAATTGCGATGACGGAACCGTTAAAACCACGCATTGATTTTACCGGCCAGCTTGAGCAGACGCCCCATGAGGCGTTCAAAACGGCGCAAACCTTCAGCGGCCCGCAGGCTGACAACTTTGCTCCCGTGCTGGCAGACGAGCCGATGGTTGAAGAGGGGCAGGCGGAAGCGGTGGTTGATGCGGCACTGCGCCCGAAACGCAGCCTGTGGCGTAAGATGGTGACCGCCGGGTTAGCCCTTTTTGGTGTGAGCGTAATCGGCCAGGGCGTGCAGTGGGGCGTCAATGCCTGGCAAACGCAGGACTGGGTGGCGCTGGGGGGATGCGCCGCCGGGGCGTTGATTGTTGGTGCGGGCGTTGGCTCAGTCGTCAGCGAGTGGCGTCGCCTCTGGCGTTTGCGTCAGCGTGCCCACGAACGCGATGAAGCGCGGGATCTGCTGCACAGTCACGGCACAGGAAAAGGGCGTGCTTTTTGTGAAAAGCTTGCGGCTCAGGCCGGGATAGATCACTCTCACCCGGCGCTTCAGCGCTGGTATGCGGCGATCCACGAAACCCAGAATGACCAGGAAGTGGTCACGCTCTATGCGCACATTGTTCAGCCGGTACTGGATGCGCAGGCTCGTGGTGAGATCAGCCGTTCGGCGGCGGAATCTACCCTGATGATCGCCGTCAGTCCGCTGGCAATGGTGGACATGGCCTTTATCGCCTGGCGCAACCTGCGTCTGATCAACCGCATCGCCAGGCTGTACGGCATTGAGCTTGGCTATTACAGCCGACTGCGCCTGTTCAAACTGGTGTTGCTGAATATCGCCTTCGCCGGGGCAAGCGAACTGGTACGGGAGGTCGGGATGGACTGGATGTCGCAGGATCTTGCGGCGCGTCTCTCTGCCCGGGCGGCGCAGGGGATTGGTGCCGGTCTGCTGACGGCACGCCTGGGTATCAAAGCGATGGAGGTTTGTCGTCCACTCCCCTGGATCGATGGCGATAAGCCGCGGCTGGGGGATTTCCGTCGCGAATTGATTGGCCAGCTTAAAGAGACGCTCAATAAAAAACCTGCTCAGTGAGGTTTTGTTTACTAATCGTGCGGGCTGTCAATATTTGTTGACAGCCACCTTCCCGAACACCGTGATCTGACATATCATTTTACTGTTATTGGCTTAAACGGTGAATTTCCCATGCGTCTGGAAGTCTTTTGTGAGGACCGTCTCGGTCTGACCCGCGAGTTACTCGATCTTCTTGTTTTACGTAGCATTGATTTACGTGGCATAGAGATCGACCCTGTCGGGCGAATTTACCTCAATTTTGCCGAAATTGAATTTAATACCTTCAGTAGCCTGATGGCGGAAATCCGCCGTATCGCTGGCGTTACGGATGTACGCACCATCCCCTGGATGCCGTCCGAGCGGGAACATCTTGCGCTGAGCGCGCTGCTGGAAGCAATGCCGGAGCCGTTTCTCTCTCTCGATCTGAAAAATAAAGTCGAGCGCGTTAACCAGGCCAGCTGCCAGCTGTTTGCGCAGACTCAGGAAAAACTTATCGGGCACCACGCCACGCAACTGATCACCGGTTTTAATTTCCAGCGCTGGCTGGACAGCAACCCGCAAAATACCCATAGCGAGCATGTCGTCATCAACGGACAGAATTTCCTGATGGAGATCACGCCGGTCTACCTGAAAGGGGAAAATGCCGCGCGGGTGCTGACCGGCGCAGTGATCATGCTGCGCTCCACGGTGCGAATGGGGCGTCAGTTACAGAACCTTTCCAGCCAGGACGTCGGCGCATTCAGCCAGATTATTGCGGTGAGCCCGAAGATGCGTCATGTGATCGACCAGGCGCGCAAGCTGGCAAATCTTACGGCGCCGCTGCTGATTACCGGGGATACCGGTACGGGGAAAGATCTGCTGGCGCATGCTGTGCACATGGCCAGCCCGCGTGCGGCAAAACCGTATCTGGCGCTGAACTGCGCCTCTATTCCTGAAGATGCCGTTGAAAGTGAGCTGTTCGGGCATGCGCCGGAAGGTAAAAAAGGCTTCTTTGAACAGGCGAATGGCGGCTCGGTGCTGCTGGACGAGATTGGCGAAATGTCGCCACGCATGCAGGCGAAACTGCTGCGTTTCCTCAATGACGGCACGTTCCGCCGCGTGGGGGAAGATCATGAAGTTCACGTGGACGTGCGCGTCATCTGCGCCACCCAGAAAAATCTGGTGGAGCTGGTGCAGAAAGGGGTATTCCGCGAAGATCTCTACTATCGTCTCAACGTTCTGACGCTCAATATTCCGCCGCTGCGCGATTGCCCACAGGACATCATGCCGTTGACAGAACTGTTCGTGGCCCGTTTTGCCGATGAGCAGGGCGTGCCGCGTCCGAAGCTCTCTGCCGACCTGGGCACCGTGCTGACGCGTTACGGCTGGCCGGGCAATATTCGTCAGCTTAAAAATGCGGTCTATCGCGCATTAACTCAGCTTGAAGGGTATGAACTGCGCCCTCAGGATATTCTGTTGCCGGATTACGATGCCGGGACGGTCTCGGTAGGCGAAGAGGCAATGGAAGGCTCGCTGGATGACATCACCAGCCGTTTCGAGCGTTCGGTGTTAACGCAGCTATATCGCAGCTATCCGAGCACGCGCAAGCTGGCTAAACGTCTTGGGGTGTCACATACCGCGATTGCGAATAAGTTGCGCGAGTATGGGTTAAATCAGAAGAAGGGTGACGAATAAATAAAAAAGCCTCTTTGCAGAGGCTTTTTTACGTTTAGGCTTTAAGCGCCTCAAGTGCAGCGGTGTAATCCGGTTCGGTAGTGATTTCGTTCACCAGCTCACTGAAAACAACGTTGTCGTTTTCGTCGATCACCAGCACCGCACGAGCAGCCAGACCTTTCAGCGCGCCTTCGGAAATGGCAACACCGTATTTTTCCAGGAAATCCGGGCTGCGCAGAGTGGATAGGGTGATGACGTTGCTCAGGCCTTCAGCGCCGCAGAAGCGGGACTGGGCAAACGGCAGATCAGCAGAAATGCACAGCACTACGGTGTTGTCCATTTCGGTCGCCAGCTGGTTGAATTTACGCACTGATGCAGCGCAAACGCCAGTATCGATGCTTGGGAAAATGTTCAGGACTTTACGCTTGCCAGCAAACTGGCTCAGCGTGACGTCAGACAGATCTTTAGCCACCAGAGTAAAAGGCTGTGCTTTGCTGCCAGACTGTGGGATGGAACCTGCAACAGCAACCGGGTTGCCCTGGAAATGAACGAGTTGTGACATAGATATCTTCCTGTTTACAAATAGTTAACGTCGTGGCTAGTGTATGTCATCCGCAGTTAGCACGGCAAACCAATTTTCTGCCTTTCCGGCCTGCAAGGAGTCAGTGATGAGAAGCGTTAAGGTCTATGAAGAAGCCTGGCCATTGCACACCCCGTTTGTGATCTCGCGCGGCAGCCGTAATGAGGCCTGCGTGGTCGTGGTTGAATGTGAAGAGGACGGCGTAAAAGGCGTCGGAGAATGTACCCCTTATCCTCGCTACGGAGAAAGCCTGGCGTCAGTCATGGCGCAAATTATGACGGTGGTGCCCGAGTTGCAGGCGGGCCTGACGCGTGAGGCTCTTCAGCTTCGGTTGCCGGCCGGCGCGGCACGCAACGCGATTGACTGCGCACTCTGGAGTCTGGAAGCGGCGAAACGACAAAAACCGCTGCCTGCGCTGCTGGACGTTACGCTGCCGCAATCGATCGTCACCGCGCAAACGGTGGTCATCGGTGAACCAGAGCAAATGGCCGCCAGCGCTCAGGCGTTGTATGCCACCGGTGCAACATTATTAAAGGTGAAGCTCGACGATCGTCTGATTAGCGAACGCATGGTCGCCATTCGTGCGGCGGTGCCTGATGCCACTCTTATCGTCGATGCGAACGAATCATGGCACAGCGAAGGGCTGGCAGCCCGTTGTCAGCTGCTTGCCGATCTGGGCGTTACCATGCTGGAGCAACCCCTCCCGGCAGAAGACGATGCCGCGCTGGCGAATTTTATTCATCCGCTTCCCGTCTGTGCAGACGAAAGCTGTCATACCCGTGAGAGCCTGTCAGCCCTCAAGGGACGTTACGAAATGGTGAACATTAAGCTGGATAAAACAGGTGGATTAACCGAGGCTCTGGCTCTGGCACAAGATGCGCAGGCGCAAGGCTTTGCTCTGATGCTGGGCTGTATGTTGTGTACGTCCAGAGCGATCGGCGCTGCACTCCCGCTGGTGAACAGCGTGCGCTTTGCCGATCTGGACGGCCCAACTTGGCTGGCGGTTGACGTCTCACCCGCGCTGAATTTTACCTCCGGCGTACTTCATCTTTGAGGCTGCCAGCGCAGGAGATCTGTCATCGCCCGCAGGTATTTTTCGCTCGCTTCATCCGAGGAGATGGGCGGAAACTCTGCGGTGATACAGTGAAGGCTGAGGTCTGCGCACCAGCTGCCAAACGACCCGGGTGTTTCATAGCCAACGCTGCTCACCAGAGGTAGAGCAAACGCATCCGCCAGCCACTGCCCGAGCGCCGTATGACGAGGATCTTCAATACAGGCGAGGGGATCGTGGAAAGAGACAACCCAGGCCGGGTGGATCTTATGAATAAGCTGGCACAGCGCCTGAGTCTCCGGTTCGGAACCGGGTTTGTCTCCTGTGAGCAGGACCACATCTCGCTCCTGCGCCGAACTGTTCCAGCGATACACCGTTTCACCGGCGCGCCAGTTTGCCGCCGGGAAGTTCCTGTTCAGGTCAACGCCGCGTGCATTCGCCCGTAATCCAAGCTGACAACCGTCCGGGTTGACGGACAAAATCACATGATGACGTCGTAAATCGGGGGCCAGCGTACGTAGCGCGCACGAGAGCGTCACGACAGACGAGTTTTCATCGCCATGCGTGCCTGCAATGATTAAGCCGCTATTGCGATCGGCCTTGGGGGCCGGAAACCAGATCAGCGGCGCGCCTAAAAATGAGCGTCCATAATGTTCAGTTCCTGGCGGGAAGGCACCGCGTTCCGTTCTTGGTCGGGTAGTTGCCATAGTAAACCCTGATGATAAAGTCACTTCTGGCAGTGTTGTGCAAAAGCCGCGCTTAATCAAATAGTTTCCGTGTGTGTGGAAAATTGCCTGACATCAACTTTCCGGAGGAAGCATTTGCATTTCTCCGTTTCGAAACAAATAATTACGCATCTGCCTGTTACCTGACATCATTAAGGGGATCATATGAAGCATCCTGTTTCGCTTCTTTGTACTGCGCTGTGGCTGTGCGGGCTTTCTTCACTTTCATATGCCGCGGAGGTTCCCGAAGGAACGGTTCTGGCGCAAAAGCAGGAGCTGGTTCGACATATCAAAGATGAGCCCGCTTCGCTCGATCCGGCAAAAGCGGTGGGGTTGCCTGAGATACAGGTGATCCGCGACCTCTATGAAGGGCTGGTGAATCAGAACGAAAAAGGGGAGTTAGTTCCCGGCGTGGCGACGCGCTGGCAGAGCAATGACAATCGCATCTGGACGTTCACGTTGCGGGATAACGCTAAGTGGTCTGACGGTACCCCGGTGACGGCACACGATTTTGTCTATAGCTGGCGTCGTCTGGTTGATCCTAAAACAACGTCACCTTTCGCCTGGTTTGCGGCGCTGGCGGGCATTAACAATGCCCAGGCCATTATCGACGGCAAAGCTGCTCCGGATACGCTCGGCGTGACGGCGGTGGATGCTAAAACGCTGCGCGTGCAGCTTGACAAACCGCTGCCCTGGTTCAGCAATCTGACGGCTAACTTCGCGTTTTATCCTGTTCAAAAGGCCAATGTGGAAAGCGGTAAGGAATGGACGCGCCCTGGCGCGCTCATTGGCAACGGTGCGTATGTGCTGAAAGATCGCGTGGTGAATGAAAAACTGGTGGTTGAGCCAAATTCTCATTACTGGGATAACGGCAGGACGGTGCTTAAAAAAGTCACCTTTGTGCCGATCAACCAGGAGTCCTCAGCGACCAAACGCTATCTTGCGGGCGATATCGATATTACAGAATCGTTTCCGAAAAACATGTACCAGAAGCTGCTTAAAGATATTCCGGGACAGGTATATACACCGCCACAGCTTGGGACCTATTACTACGCGTTTAACACGCAAAAAGGCCCAACCGCGGATGCCCGCGTACGTCTCGCGCTCAGCATGACTATAGACAGACGTATTATGGCGGAAAAAGTCCTGGGGACCGGTGAGAAACCGGCCTGGCATTTTACTCCCGATGTCACTGCGGGCTTTACGCCGGAAACCTCGCCATTTGAGCAGATGTCGCAGCAAGAGCTGAATGCGCAGGCGAAAACGTTGTTGCAGGCGGCAGGCTATGGCCCTCAGCGTCCGCTAAAATTAACGCTGCTGTATAACACGTCTGAAAACCACCAGAAAATCGCGATTGCCGTTGCATCCATGTGGAAGAAAAATCTGGGTGTTGACGTTAAGTTGCAGAATCAGGAGTGGAAAACCTACATCGACAGCCGCAATACCGGGAATTTTGACGTCATCCGTGCATCATGGGTAGGGGACTACAACGAGTCGTCGACATTCCTGTCGCTGCTGACCTCCTCCCATAGCGGGAATATCTCACGATTCAACGACCCTGCTTACGATAAGATTATTCATCAGGCGACGCTCGAAACCACTGAAAAAGCGCGTAATGCCGACTACAACATGGCCGAGAAGATCCTCACCGAGAAAGCACCGATTGCCCCTATTTATCAGTACACCAATGGACGTCTCATCAAGCCATGGGTTAAAGGTTATCCGATAAATAACCCAGAGGATGTTGCGTACAGCCGTACAATGTATATTGAAAAGCATTAAAAAGAGGTCAGGGCGCTACGTGATTATGGTAAATATCCATTAACCGCATAAGCGCCCGCTCTCAGGGTTGATAGTTTTACAGCCTGATTATTACCAAATATCCCCTTCATATCAGCCCATCACTTATTGTCATGATGAATATCTTCAGAGAGATTCTTTCTACCGTTTATCGAAAAACGCGTAGTCATTTATTCGCCATTCCTGTAGCAGTATAGTCATTACTGTTTTCAAGATTAAATTTGTCCGATACAGGATTTTTTCATATTCAGGCCATTTATTGAATTAAAACCTTATTTCTCTGCGCTGTTACGGGGCGTGTTAATAAATGCATTGATGTAAATCAATTATTCAACCTCATGGAACAATAAGTTCAATATTTCCAAACAAAGCAGTCATTCCTGCCAAATTAATGTGAATAAATGGTTAATTTTTACTGTATGTCATGTATCTATGGCATTTATGAGTACAATAATTTAGTGGAATATTCTTAAGAAAAGTCCAATGGTGGATCTTTGATCTGAGAAGTTGATTTTAAATGGGGTTTTGCTCTAATATGGTTTTGTAAAGAAACGTCACTCACTTAACATTTATTTCTTTTAAAGAAAGGGACTGCTATGGCCGATTCATTCCAGAATGAGGTGCCCAAGGCACGCATAAATTTAAAGCTGGCTCTGCATACAGGTGGCGCGCAAAAGAAAATCGAACTGCCACTTAAACTCCTCACCGTCGGTGATTTCAGTAATGGAAAAGAGAATCGCCCATTATCGGAAAGGGAGAAAATCAACGTCAATAAAAATAACTTCAACAGCGTACTTTCGGAATTTAACCCGGAAGTGAATCTGATGGTTCCTAACACAATGGCCGGGGATGGCTCGGAAGAAAGCATAAAACTGAATTTCTCCGATATTAAGGATTTCGAACCTGAACAGGTTGCCCGCCAGATCCCCCAGCTCCGCGCCATGCTGGCTATGCGTAATTTATTACGCGACCTCAAATCCAATCTTCTTGATAACGCCACTTTCAGAAAAGAACTCGAGAAAATTCTCAAAGACCCGGCGCTGTCTCAGGAATTACGCGACGAAATGAGTGCACTGGCCCCGAAATAAGCGGCATGTGTAATTTAATGGATTAACCGGGAATATGCTGATGTCTGTGAATACTGAAACCGCCTCCGCGCAGGGGCAGACCACCGTACTGGAAAAAGAGGGCGTTTACGCCTCCCTGTTTGAAAAAATCAACCTGACCCCGGCCTCCAGCCTGGGTGATATCAATGCGTTTCTGGATGACGCCGCGCTTTCTGACGCTCCGGCGGGTGAACGCCTGACGGCGGCGATGCAGGTGTTTATGGACTGCATCCGCAAATCCGGTCAGCCGGTGGAGAAGCTCGACAAAACGCTGATTGACCACCATATCGCTGAGCTGGATTTCCAGATCAGCCGTCAGCTGGATGCCGTAATGCATCACCAGGAGTTCCAGAAGGTGGAGTCCCTGTGGCGCGGCCTGAAGCAGCTGGTGGACAGCACCGACTACCGCCAGAATGTGAAAACCGAAATTCTGGATGTGTCGAAAGAAGATCTGCGTCAGGACTTTGAAGACGCGCCGGAACTTATTCAGAGCGGCCTCTACTGGCACACCTATACCGCCGAATACGACACCCCGGGCGGCGAGCCGATTGGTTCCGTGATTTCATCCTATGAATTTGACGCCAGCCCGCAGGATGTGGCGCTGCTGCGCAACATCTCTAAAGTATCAGCTGCCGCACATATGCCGTTTATTGGCTCTGTCGGTCCGAAATTCTTCCTGAAAGACTCGATGGAAGAGGTCGCTGCAATTAAGGATATCGGCAACTACTTCGACCGCGCCGAGTACATCAAGTGGAAATCTTTCCGCGACACCGACGACGCCCGCTACATCGGCCTCGTGATGCCGCGCGTGCTGGGGCGTCTGCCGTATGGCCCGGACACCGTACCGGTACGCAGCTTTAACTACGTTGAGCAGGTGAAAGGCCCGGATCACGAGAAATACCTGTGGACCAGCGCGTCGTTCTCCTTCGCGTCAAACATGGTGAAGAGCTTCATCAATAACGGCTGGTGCGTGCAGATCCGTGGCCCGCAGGCGGGCGGGGCGGTGAAAGATCTGCCTATTCATCTGTACGATCTGGGCACCGGCAACCAGGTGAAAATTCCGTCTGAGGTGATGATCCCGGAGACCCGCGAGTTTGAGTTTGCCAACCTCGGCTTTATCCCGCTCTCGTATTACAAAAACCGCGACTATGCCTGCTTCTTCTCGGCGAACTCCGCGCAGAAACCGGCGTTGTACGACACCGCAGATGCCACGGCCAACAGCCGCATCAACGCCCGTCTGCCGTACATCTTCCTGCTGTCGCGTATTGCGCACTACCTGAAGCTCATCCAGCGCGAGAACATCGGCACCACCAAGGACCGCCGTCTGCTGGAACTGGAGCTGAATACCTGGGTGCGTAGTCTGGTGACGGAAATGACCGATCCGGGCGATGAGTTGCAGGCTTCTCATCCGCTGCGTGACGCGAAAGTGGTGGTGGAAGATATCGAAGACAACCCGGGTTTCTTCCGCGTGAAGCTGTTTGCGGTGCCGCACTTCCAGGTGGAAGGCATGGATGTGAACCTGTCTCTGGTGAGCCAGATGCCGAAAGCGAAAGCGTAAGGCGGTAGCAGGGATGAAAATTTATCGTCCGCTGTGGAACGAGGAGGCGTTGCTGTCCCCTCAACAATTCCAGCAACAGTCCGACTGGGAAACTTTTCGCAGCACAGGCGTTGCGGCACTTGCCTCGCCGTTTGCATGGGGCGTTGAGCGAGTTGAAATTGATGAAAGACTGCTGGAAACAGGTCTGATACAGATTTCACAGCTGCGGCTCTGGCTGCCCGATGGCACGCTGGTGGATACGGTAGTCAGCGACCTGCCGCCGGAACCGCGTGAACTGGATTTATCACCTCATTCAGACGCGGTTACGGTGGTGATTGCCCTGCCGTTGATGCAGTCCGGGTTAAATAACGTGCTCCAGGAAGCGGCAGTGGCTGATCGGCCGCTCCGCTATCGTGAGGAGTGGGTCAATGTTCAGGATGCGTTTGGCAGCGAAGAGGAGTCCGTCGCTGTTGCCCGCTTTAATCTGGCGATCCGTTTTGAGCATGAGGATAACGCGTCGTGGCAGTGCTGTCCGGTTGCACGGCTGATCCGGGACGGACAGGGGAGCTGGCGTCATGATCCGGCATTCATTCCGCCTATGGCCCTGTTTTCTGCCAGCCCGGCGATGCGGGAAAGGCTGGTGTTACTGAACCGCCAGCTTCGCTCCCGCCGCCAACGGTTGATGGCTATGCGTCGGGAAAGTAATGAGCGACTGGCGGATTTTGCTGTGGCGGATGTTTCTCTTTTTTGGCTTCTCAATGCGCTTAACTCTCATGCCAGGGTACTGGTCGAGTTTGAACGTTTTCCGGCTCGCCATCCGGAACAGGTGTGGGCAGAGCTTGCGCGGCTTGCGGGCAGTATGCTGACGTTTTCTCTGGACAGCGATCTGGACGCAATCCCTGGCTATGACCACGCCCGGCCTGAAATGACGTTTCCACCGCTGTTTGAACTGATCGCCGGTTTACTGGAAGCCAGCCTGCCGTCCCGTGTGATAGCGCTGGAGATGTCCCGACCTGACGCCCAGACCTGGAAAGCCTCGCTGCACGACATTCGGCTGCGTGAAGAAGCCGATCTCTGGCTCTCTGTCCGGTCTGACGTTCCGGCCTGGCAAGTGGCGGAGAAATTCCCGGCATTATGCAAGGCGGGTTCCCCGGATGATGTGAATGCGATTTCCACCGTTGCGCTGCAGGGGATCCCACTCATTGCCGTGAATCGCGTGCCTGCTGCGTTACCGGTGCGAATGGAGAACCAGTACTTCGCGCTGGACATGGAAAGTGCTGCGGCACGGGACATGCTGGAGCAGGGGATCTGTATGTTCTATGTGCCTGCTTTGCTGGGACAGCTTGAACTTGAACTGTTTGCGGTACTGCGATCATGAGAAAAGAAACCGATATCGATGCTCTGATGGCGGAGACCTGGCTCACCGTCACCCTGCTTAAGCAGGGGGCAACAACGCCTGACGGGAATGTGCTGTACGACACCTGCTGCAAACATGTGGAAAGCGTGCGCGAGGCGCTGGATCGAGCAGGATATGATGAAGCCAGTGTCGATCATATCTCTTATGCGCAATGTGCGCTGCTTGACGAAGTGGTCATGAGCAGAAAACTGCCTGACGGGGCAGATGCTGATGCGGGCCAGGTAGCCTGGCGAAAAGCGCCGCTACAGGCGCGCTATTTTGGGTCGCTGCATGCAGGTGAAGCCCTGTGGGATCGTATTGCGGAAGTATTGCGCCAGCCAGCGCCAAACATGGCCGTTCTGACCTGCTATCACCGGGTGCTCGCGCTGGGATTCCAGGGGTTGTACAGCATGGGCTCTGTCAGCCAGACCCAGCGTGAAGAGGCAATGAAAGCGCTTGCTGAGCGGGTTCCGCCTCTTGATGCCGGCCTTTCTCTGGTGGTTCGCAGGACCGGAAAACACCGTTACAGCCTGCTGCGCTCTGTCTGGTTCTGGATCGCGGCGGCGGCGGTAATCACCGGTGCCGTATGGTGGGGCGGTCATCTCTGGCTCCAGGCTCTGCTGTCCGCGCAGTTACCGGAGTTGCCCCATTAATGCGTAAATCGGTCATGGTTTCTCTGATATTCCACGTACTGGCGGGTGCCGCGGCGCTTTTATGGCTTCTGTGGGGCTTCATTCCGGCAGGCACGCTGTTTAAAGGCGTGATGACGCTGTGCATTGTTGCGCTGGCCGTCTGGCAGATCCGGCGAAAAAGCCGTTTCAGCCAGGCTCAGGGCAATGGCGGGACTAGTTTTGATCTGCCCGTACTTGCTGATGCGGGTCCGGTTGTTCTTGTTTGCGGAGACAGGCTGGATGCCCTGTTCGGGGAGCATACTCTGCGTAAAACAGCGCATGGCTGGTGGCTGCGGGTGAATGACGTCAGCAGGCTCAGTGATTTCGTGCGCGATATTCAGGAGCGGCAGCCGCGCCAGGCCGGACAGATCGCCGTTATGTATGCCTCCCATCCCGACGGGTACCAGGATGAAGCGGTGTTGCGCGCGACCCTGAAAGCGTTGCGCCAGCAGATGAAACAGCTGAGCCTGATCGCCGGATTCACTCCGCCGGTGATCCTGAGCGCTGAGTTTTCCGGCCCTGAAACCCCGTGGGTTATTGTCCATGGCGACAAACCGGTTGTTTACCCTGTTGATGAGACGCCACAGGCTACGGACGACTGGCAACAGGCAAATCGTCTGGCGCTGATGCCTGTACTGCGGGAAGGCTTTGCTTTTATGCGCACCCTTCTTATGGATGAACTGGCGAAAGAAGATCGGTTATTTCCGCCGGTCCACCCGTTTGCGGTGGCTCTGAAAAGCGGCGGCGCTTCAGCCAGCAATACGTCTTTATGGGCACTCTGGCTTTGTCGCCTGACACACCTGCTTCTGCCGCAGACAGACGAAATGGCGGAGGCATCCGGTCGTTTTCCTGATGCGGTACTACCGTTGCTCACGCCTTACTGCGCACCTGTTCAGGGCGGGAAGCGCACCCGCCGTCTCATTGTGTGGGTCCTGGCCTGCGTTCTTGCTGCCCTTGGTTTTTCTGCCATGAATAACGCGGCGCTGATCCGCCAGGTGGGAATGAATCTACAGCGCTGGTATGCCATCCCCATGAACCATTATGAGCCGAAGGCGCAGTCACTTGCCGCACTGAAACAGGACGCCCTTCTGCTGGAGCGCTGGCAGCGGCAGGGGGAACCGCTCAGGTATGCGCTGGGCTATTACCCCGGTCAGCGTCTGTGGCTGGCGTTACAGAAGGCGATTGACACGTATGTGCCGCCACCAGCTCCCGCCATGGAACCGGTACCGAAAATCATCCGCCTCGACAGCATGTCACTGTTCGATACCGGAAAGTGGGCGCTTAAACCCGCCTCAACAAAGCTGCTGGTGAACTCACTGGTGGGGATCAAGGCGAAGCCCGGCTGGCTGATTGTGGTGGCGGGCCATACCGACAGCACCGGGGATGACCAGTCCAACCAGGTGCTGTCGCTTAAGCGCGCGGAGTCGGTGCGCGACTGGATGCGGGATACCGGCGACGTGCCGGAAAGCTGTTTTGCGGTGCAGGGCTATGGTGAAAGCCGTCCTGTCGCCACCAACGACACGGCTGAAGGCCGGGCGCTGAACCGCCGTGTCGAAATCAGT
This sequence comes from Enterobacter sp. JJBC, assembly GCF_036936505.1. Lineage (NCBI taxonomy): Bacteria > Pseudomonadati > Pseudomonadota > Gammaproteobacteria > Enterobacterales > Enterobacteriaceae > Enterobacter > Enterobacter sp. JJBC. The sequence goes on along the minus strand of NZ_CP136935.1, from coordinate 2,604,209 downwards.
CTGGTGCCGCAGGCGAATGCCTGTCAGGCACCGGGCACGACCCATGCGTCATCGCAGGATGATGGCGCTGATAACAATGTAACGGAGTAATTAACATGGCAATTCCAGTCTATCTGTGGCTGAAGGACGACGGCGGCGCGGACATCAAAGGGTCCGTGGACGTGAAAGATCGTGAAGGCAGTATCGAAGTGGTGGCCCAGGAGCACAACCTGTACATCCCGACCGATAACAATACCGGCAAGCTGACCGGCACCCGTATCCACACCCCGTTCCTGTTCACCAAGGAAATAGACTCCTCCAGCCCGTACCTGTACAAGGCGGTGACGACCGGCCAGACCCTGAAATCGGCCGAGTTCAAATGGTACAGAATCAATGACGCAGGCCAGGAAGTGGAGTACTTCAACACCAAGCTTGAGAACGTGAAGCTGGTGAAAGTGAATCCGAAGATGCATGACATCAAGGATCCTGCTTTCGAGAAGCACAACCACCTCGAGCAGATTGAACTGCGCTACGAAAAAATCACCTGGACCTACAAGGACGGCAACATCATTCATTCCGATTCCTGGAACGAACGTACCACAGCGTAAGAGCCCCGAGCAGACGGTCAGCCGTCTGCTTTTTTTGCTGAGCGCCTGCACTGACGGGTGGTCAGCAAAGAAAAACACAATCTGCCTGCCCGACCTGATGCGCTTTGGGTTCCTGAATAACAGGGAACAGCGACGGGCGGTAGCGTGTCCGGAACTGATAAAGAGAGAGTCTCATGGAAAATCCAGCCATCCTGTTACGCCGTCTTAACCCTTACTGTGCCCGCGCGATGGAAGGGGCCGCTTCCCTGTGCCAGACCCGCGCCCATGCGGAAATCCTGCCTGAGCACTGGCTGCTGAAACTGCTGGAGCAGGGTGAGGGCGACCTGACGGTGCTGGCGCGGCGCTACGAATGGGATATGGATACGATATGGCAGGATATGCTGGGTTTTCTGGACAGCCTGCCACGGTCGGTGCGCAGCCGTCCGCAGCTTTCGGATGGCGTGCAGTCACTGATGCAGGACGCCTGGCTGCACGCCTCGCTGGCGGGGGAAGAGCATATCCGCAGCATTCACCTCCTGATGGCTCTGGTGGAAAAACCGAAACTGCTGCGCTGCGACAGCCTGTGGCCGCTGCTGACGCTGGCGCAGAGCCAGCTTGAGCGCCTGCGTGGACTTCTGGATACACAGTCGGATGAACGCCCGGAGGTGCAGCAGGAAGCGGAGCTTACGCAGGGGGATGAGGTGGAGTTTGTCGGCCGTCCGGTGAACGCGGATATAAAAGGAGAGCTGAACCCGGCGTTGCAGAATGCGCTGGACAGGTTCACCCTAGACGTCACCGCCCGCGCCCGTGAGGGCAGAATCGACCCGGTCTATGGCCGCGACAATGAAATCCGCCAGATGGTGGACATTCTTTCCCGGCGCCGCAAGAACAACCCGATTCTGGTCGGCGAACCGGGAGTCGGCAAGACCGCGCTCGTGGAAGGACTGGCGCTGCGCATTCATGAGGGCAATGTGCCGGACGCGCTGAAGCCGGTCTCGGTACGCACCCTTGACCTCGGCCTGTTACAGGCCGGGGCGGGTGTGAAGGGGGAATTCGAGCAGCGCCTGAAAAACATCATCGACGCGGTGCAGCAGTCACCCCTGCCGGTTCTGCTCTTCATTGACGAGGCGCACACCATTATCGGCGCGGGCAACCAGGCGGGCGGCGCCGATGCGGCCAACCTGCTGAAACCGGCACTGGCCCGCGGTGAACTGCGTACCATTGCCGCGACAACCTGGAGCGAGTACAAACAGTACTTTGAGCGCGACGCCGCGCTGGAGCGTCGTTTCCAGATGGTTAAAGTTGATGAACCGGACGACGACACCGCCTGCCTGATGCTGCGCGGACTCAAGTCACGCTACGCGGAGCACCACGGCGTGCATATTACCGATGAAGCGGTTAAAGCCGCCGTTACGCTCTCCAGACGCTATCTGACCGGACGCCAGCTTCCGGACAAGGCGGTGGATTTGCTGGATACCGCCTCTGCCCGTGTCCGTATGAGCCTCGACACTATTCCGGAGCCGCTGACCCGCATGAAGGCGCAGCTCACGGCCCTGGCTATGGAGAAACAGGCGCTGCTGGAGGATATCGCGGTGGGTAATACCGCCCACGGCGAACGTCTGGCCGCCATCGGAGAGGAAGAAGTCGCCATCATTTTGCAGCTCGACGAACGGGAAACCCGGTACGGTCAGGAGCTGAAAATCACGGAAGAACTGCTTGCCTGCCGCACGGATATCTCCCGTCAGGGGGAGATTGCTGACCTTCAGATGCAGCTTACTGCCGTGCAGCAGAATACCCCGCTGCTGGGGCTGGATGTGGACGCGCGTACGGTTGCCACCGTTATCGCCGACTGGACCGGCGTACCGCTCTCCTCATTAATGAAGGACGAACAGACCGAACTGCTGAGTCTGGAGCAAAACCTCGGCGTACGGGTGGTCGGCCAGGACAGTGCACTGAATGCCATTGCGCAGCGCCTGCGCGCCAGCAAAACCGGTCTGGCGCCGGAGAACGGCCCGCAGGGCGTGTTCCTGCTTGTGGGGCCGAGCGGCACCGGCAAGACCGAAACCGCGCTGGCGCTGGCGGACGAACTGTTCGGCGGCGAGAAGTCCCTTATCACCATCAACCTTTCGGAATACCAGGAGCCACACACCGTCTCGCAGCTTAAGGGCTCACCGCCGGGCTACGTGGGTTACGGCCAGGGCGGCATTCTGACCGAGGCCGCCCGTAAGCGCCCGTACAGCGTGGTGCTGCTGGATGAAGTGGAAAAGGCGCACCGGGATGTGATGAACCTGTTCTACCAGGTGTTTGACCGGGGCTTCATGCGCGACGGCGAGGGGCGGGAAATTGACTTCCGCAACACGGTGATTCTGATGACCTCCAACCTCGGCAGCGACCTCATCATGCAGATGCTGGAGGAACAGCCGGAGGCGACAGAGCCGGACCTGCATGAACTGCTGCGTCCTGTCCTGCGGGACCACTTCCAGCCCGCGCTGCTGGCGCGCTTCCAGACGGTGATTTACCGTCCGCTGGCGCAGGCAGCGATGCGCACCATCGTGGAAATGAAGCTGGCGCAGGTCAGTAAACGCCTCAACCGTCACTACGGTATGAAGACCGATATCCACGAAAGCCTGTACGACGCGCTGACCGCCGCCTGCCTGCTGCCGGACACCGGGGCGCGCAATGTTGACAGTCTGCTGAACCAGCAGATCCTGCCGGTGCTGAGCCAGCAGCTGCTGATGCATATGGCAGCGGGGCAGAAGCCGCAGCATCTTACGCTGGGCTGGAATGAGGAGGAGGGGATTGTGCTGGCATTTGATGGCGAGAATAGAGGAATACAGCCATGAGTGATTCACTGTTAAACGATGCGACTGGTCTGGTCAGGCAGTTGCTCGGTCAGTCACGTTATCGGCTGGATGTGCATGGCTGCACTGAATTTCTTGATGTACTGAAATTCAGTTCGGTGGAGACTCTGAGCCAACCCTGGCGATTTGATATCTCCGTGACCTCTTCCTCGCCGGATATTGCCGGTGACGCTGTGCTGTTAAAACCCGCATCTTTTACGTTTCAGACCCCGGTGTTTGACGGGACGCCGGCTATGCCGGTACGTACCGTTTATGGCATGGTGGAATCGTTTAAACGTGTATCCACCTCAAAAGAAGATACCGTATATACCCTGGCGCTGGTGCCACGTATCGCCCTGTTAGCGAAAACGAAAAGGTGTGAGATTTTTCTCAATCATTCCGTTACTGACGTCGTGGAAAAAGTACTCCGCAGGCACGGTCTGGAAGGGGCGGACTTTGAGTTTCGTCTGTCCCGTGAATACCCAGCCCGAGAGCTGATTACTCAGTGGCGGGAAACCGATCTTGAATTTATTCAGCGACTGCTGGCCGAAGTGGGAATTTTCTGGCGGTTCGAAATGGACAGCCGTCTTGAACAGGATGTCATTATTTTCCAGGATAGCCCGGAGCAGTATCAGTTTGGCGTGACCCTGCCGCTGCGAAACCCGTCCGGCATGAGCGACAGCGGGCAGGAAAGTGTCTGGGATATCCATACCGCGTACCATGTTGTCAGCGGCGGGGTGACTACCCGGGATTACAACTACCGGGATGCGCTGACGCCACAGGACAGTACGGTCAGCGTCAGCGGGCGGAAAGGGATCACCACAGGTGAGATCTATCATTATGCAGAGCCGTTTCTGACAGCAGGCGATACGGAAAGTCCTGAAACCGGTGCGTTCTTTGCTCGTCTGCGCCATGAACGCATCCTGAACGAACAGTATACCGTCAGTGGGCACAGCTCCTGCCCGCATCTGACACCGGGCCAGGTGCTGGAAACGGATGCAGGTCTGCCGGAGGTGTTGAAGGACGGGATAGTTATCACTACTGTGGAAGCCAGCGGCTCGCGTCAGGACAGTTTCCGGGTGAAGTTCGCGGGGATCCCATACAGTGAAACGGTCTGTTACCGCCCGAAATCGCTCAACCGCCCGGTGATCTCCGGTTCGCTGCCGGCAAGGGTGGAAAGCATGCAAAAAGGCGACACTTACGCCTGGCTTGATTCACAGGGACGCTACCGGGTCAGGCTTGACTTTGACCGCAACAGCACTGAACAGGGATATGCGTATCTATGGCTGCGGCTGGCAAAACCGTATGCCGGTGATACCTACGGCTGGCATGCGCCGTTGCTTGACGGCACGGAAGTGTCGGTGATGTTTGACAGCGGGGACCCCGATCGTCCGTATATTGCATATGCCCTGCATGACTCCGGACATCCGGATCATGTCACTCGTGATAACCATACGCGCAACGTGCTGCGCACGCCTGCAAATAACAAGCTGCGGCTTGAAGACAAACGCGGTGAGGAGCATATCAAACTCGCCACGGAGTACGGCAAAACCCAGCTCAATATGGGCCATCTGGTTGATACGCAGCGCTCACAGCGCGGTAGCGGTTTTGAACTGCGCACGGATGAATATGGCGCGGTCCGTGCGGCGAAAGGACTTTATCTGTCCGCGCATGAACAGCCGAAGGCGCACGGGCCGGTACTGGAGATGAGTCCGGCGGTGAATCAGATTAACAAGGCTAACAGCCAGATGCAGGCGCTGAATGGCGCGGCTGAAGCAGCCGGTGCGCTGGTGTCGGATATCAGCACGCAGGTTAACCTGGTCTCGGAACGGTTAAGAGAACTTCAGTCGGCGGTGCTGCTGGCCAGCGCCCCGCAGGGAGTGGCTGTTACCTCCGGTGAACATCTTCAACTGACCAGTACGAAGAACACCATGATAAACGCAGGTGAACACCTTGATATCGGTGCAATGAAAAACCTGTCGGTTTCGGTGGAGAAGGCGCTGGGGTTGTTTGTGCATAAGGAAGGAGCAAAGCTGGTTGCAAACCAGGGGGATGTGGAAATACAGGCTCAGCACAACACCCTGGCGTTGTTTGCTGAAAAGCAACTGACCGTGACGAGCAGCGAAGATGAAATCATCATCAGCACCCCGAAAACGCTGACGCTGAATGGCGGCGGGTCATACCTGAAGCTGAACCAGAATGGGATAGAGCATGGCTCCGAAGGGATGATGATAATGAAAGTGGCGACCTATCTGGTTCCTGGTACAGGGGCGTCACTGAAGAATGTCGCGCAGGTATTCGAAAGAACCAGCCTCAGCCAGATCCCGGTTTCCCCGGCAGAGCAACAGCAGGATGGACCTTCAGTAATACCTGCGCAGCGGCGCGGACGTTTCTCACGCTAAGGAGTGCCTGTGAAAATCTGTTACCCCATCAGAAACACCAGCGGCCAGGAGTTCCGCTCGCCGGATGAAGTCATGCGTCTTGTTGACGGGGAGGCGCACGGAACGTGGCTGCTGGGCACGAACGGACTGTGGCATGGTGGTATCCACATCAGTGATGTCTCCAGTCCCTTCTCGGCGCTTAACCCGGATGCCCTTAATACCGGCGAGCCCGAGCCCATCCGGTTCATGGCAGACGGTACTGTCGTTGCGTACCGGTTGAATAAGGAGCACCTGACAGCCCCGTACTGCGGACAGCAGCTGCGTTACAGCAGCAGTTTTGTGCTGGTGAAGTCACTGTGCCGGCCCGATCCGCAAAAGGAAAAAAGCTGGCTGGAGTTTTACAGCCTGTATATGCATCTGGCTCCGGTGTCAGACTATCCTGCCTCTCCCTGCTACAAAGTGAGGGACGGGCACAGCGGCATACTGTTACGTCAGTATAAAAACGGGCAGAACGGGCTGCCGGAGGGGGCGCCGGATAACGGCGAAGCCGGGACATATCCTGCCCCGGCGAAAGCGAACAAAAGCCTGAAGGCAGGCGATCGTTTTGTGTCTTCCCGTACGGGGCGTTTTTATGTCACGAGGAACGGACAGACCACCCTGACGACCTTTGGCCTGGTCCGTTTACTGAAAGACAATGTTCCGGGAAAAGAACAGTACTGGGTGACGCTGGATCCGGCGCTGATGGAGCCGGCCGGAGAAATACAGGGACTGATGCCGGCGTGGATGCAGAGAGCAAAACAGAAAGGGGCTTTTGACTCTGTGGAACTGACGGGCGAAACGGAAGAATGGCAGGTCAGCGCGGGCGCGCCTGTCGGGTTTATGGGATGTACGGAATCCCCGGCAGAGGGGAATAAACCTGTGGACAAGGAATGGTTTGTCCATCTGGAAGTGCTGAGTACCGATACCCGTATGCCCGGGTTTTTAGCCAACCCGGAAGGTGTGACGGGGGATAAAAAGTCAGTTCTGGTGTCAAAGGGAAAAAACCTGTTTATCCGGCAGGATGCGGCGGGACAGCCGGCATTTACCCCGACCTCCGCCAGGCTGGGCGCGCAGTGCCTGCTCACGCGGGACGCGGCAACACCGGTTGCGGATGGCTCCCGGAACTGGTGGTACAAAGTCACCGGGAGTGGCTGGTTACCGCAAAGCGATGTTGAAGATGTGAATCAGTATGATCTACTGAAGCTCGGGTTTCAGGCGCTGGAGGAAGAGAGCGGCGGTGATGTGATGGACAGCCCGTATGAGGGCTGGGTACCCCAGGCGTTTAATGCGGTAAGCCGGTCAGCGGAGCAGGGGGCTGATTATCAGTACAGCCAGGTGCCGCCGTTTTATCGCGGACTGATGGCAGAGATGGACAGCAACCATGACGGGAAACTGACGGCAGAGGAAATCAGGCAGGCGCTGGCGGTACGTGATCCGCTGGTGAAAAATGTGGTGAACCGTCTGGTGGTGAAACATCACAGCGAATGGAGTAAAGGCCGTTCGACGGGGCGCTGGGAAGGGTTTTATCAGGATCTGGATCCACTGGCAGTAAAGTACTGCGAGAAATGGCAGGCAGATCTGGAGTGGATGAGCAGGGTGCCGCCGTTTGATAAGGATGAGGCGGTGTGGCATTTTCATCCGGTGGTGTTCTTGGATGCGATCGGTCAAAAGAGAAACAAAGAAATTATTTTCCCCTTTAAAGTAAAACCTAAAAATGATATCGAAGGGGTGTGGAAACGATATTATTGGGCTGCATCTTTGACTGATAGTAATGCATCGCAGGCTATATTTGGGCGTAATAGATCTCGAGGGAATAGAAAGCATGCTGCTCGCGATTTATATTCTGAACCACTAACTGAAATTGTTGCAGTGAGCAATGGAATTGTTAGGAGTATTTCTCACTATTACTTTGGGACTTGGCAAATCACTATCGAGCATACTACTAATGATGGGCGGCATTTTTATATTAGATATGGTGAAGTTGATCCTCAAAGCATTGTTTTCGGGAACGGAGAGAAGGTCCAGCAGGGGACTGTTATTGCAAAAACAGGGTTGATGATTGATCCATCAACACGGCGACATCCTAACATCATTCCTGGTCAGGTTGTCTATATGCTTCATTTTGAGTATTACCCCGGTAATGAAACTCTGCCGCCTCCAAATAATACACCCACTCCACCATTTCAACGACGTAATGATTTACAAGATCCTATTGATATATTGAGAGAAGGTTATAACAACACATTTTGCAACGAAAATAATGATACTGAAAGTAGGAGTGCTATCAGTGAACTGACCGTTTCTGATATGGGTAAGGCATTTATCAAGGAATGGGAAAGTTTTAGGTCGACAGCTTACAATGATTCAGAAGGTTTTTGTTCTATTGGTTACGGACATTTAATTGCAAGAGCTAGGTGTGAAGATATATCTCTTCCAGAAGAATTCAGAAATGGAATAACTAATTCTAAGGCTGATGAATTATTTGAATCTAGACTCTCGAATTATATTAAAGAATTAAAGGCATCTGTCAGTACAGATTTATATCAATATGAATTCGATGCTTTGATTAGTTTGCTGTTTAATATGGGACGAATGAGTAAAGCACCACAATTGACTTTAAAACTCAACCAGGCAAATTATGAAGGTGCGGCGAATGAGTTTTTGGATATTACAAATGGTGGGGTATCCGGGCTTGTTACTCGACGTCAAAAGGAACGTAATTTATTTTTAACTGGAGCGTATGATTTCTCTCGTTAATTTTAATCTGGAGTTGTGTCATGAGTAAAATTTATTTTTCAATTATTTTGATGTTTTTTTGTTTTTTTCCAAAGATAGCCATTTCTGATAATGGGGTAGATCATAAACTGTGGGTGTATGAAAAAGTTTCTGGTGTTGATGTTTTTGGTAAGCATGATTTAAATACGATTAACAATTTGAATGAAATATACAGTAAAGTAAAATTTACATTTAGTGGTAAAACGCTAACAATAAAAAATGATTCCTTGAAGATAACAATGTGTGTTCGATTGATTATGTTAAAATTAAAAAAACACCCATATCATATTATTTGTCTGAAAAAACAATGGCACTATATGAACGGCTTTTTAAGTATGAAGGTGTGTCTCTACCTAAATATATTTATCTTCTGACAGCTCTTTTACCAGGGGATGAATGCCCACCTCCTTATAGTGAGATTCTCGAAGTTAATGATTATCTTATTCTTTTGGATCAAAACTATGCTTTATTCTTTAAAGAGGCGGAAACAAAGAATAATAATCAAAAAAAAGATAGCTGGGCAACTTATTGTAAGGAGAGGCGTCCCAGCCGAGAATATGATGGTGTAAGTAAATATACGTGTTTTTTTCCTGATTTGAAATTAAGGGATGCTTATGAGGAATTCAGAAGGATTCAATATGATAATACGCTATTCAAAAAGCAACTACCCAGTACAAATAAAGTCGATAAATTCAATGATGCAAAGGTTAGTTATGCATGGCAGGAGAGTAATTCGTTAAAAATATCAGTGGTCAGAGATAATGAGAGTGTGACTTTTTCTTTTAATGAAAATTCAATGGGAACCAGCCTTGAAGTCACAGAAGAAACTCAATATTAAATTTGAATAAATATGGTTTTCCTGATCAAGGAACATTGTGCAGATATTGAATTGGCAGGCAGGAGGACAAATGCAATTAACGGGTCACTGATGGATAAAGGACTCGGTCTGGTAGAAAAGCTGATCGGCCAGTCATATTATCGCGTTGACGTGTATGAATGTACCGAATTTCTGAATGTGTTGTGTCACAGAGCGGTGGAATCCCTCTCAGCCATGGCGATATAATGTGACAGTCATCTGTTCTTCTTCGGATATTGTCCGCGACACGTTACTGCTGAAACCGACGTCATTTACCTGTAGGGTTTATGGGGTGTACGAAAACCCCGGGTGCGGGGAATAAACTTGTGGACAAAGAATGGTTTATCCATCTGGAAGTGCTGAGTACCGATACCCGTATGCCCGGGTTTTTAGCCAACCTGGAAGGTGTGAGGGGCGAAAAAAGGTCAGTTCTGGTCCCAAAGGGAAAAAACCTGTTTATCCGGCAGGATGCTGCGGGACAACCGGTATTTACGCCGACCTCCGCCAGGCTGGGCGCGCAGTGCCTGCTCACGCGGGACGCGGCAACACCGGTTGCGGATGGCTCCCGGAACTGGTGGTACAAAGTCACCGGGAGTGGCTGGTTACCGCAAAGCGATGTTGAAGATGTGAATCAGTATGATCTACTGAAGCTCGGGTTTCAGGCGCTGGAGGAAGAGAGCGGCGGTGATGTGATGGACAGTCCGTATGAGGGCTGGGTGTCCCAGGCGTTTGATGCGGTAAGCCGGTCAGCGGAGCAGGGGGCTGATTATCAGTACAGCCAGGTGCCGCCGTTTTATCGCGAACTGATGGCAGAGATGGAGAGCAACCGTGACGGTAAAGTGACGGCAGAGGAAATCAGGCAGGCGCTGGCGGTGCGTGATCCGCTGGTGAAAAATGTGGTGAACCGTCTGGTGGTAAAACATCACAGCGAATGGAGTAAAGGCCGTTCGACGGGGCGCTCGGAAGGGTTTTATCAGGATCTGGATCCACTGGAAGTAAAGCACTGCGAGAAATGGCAGTCAGATCTGGAGTGGATGAGCAGGGTGCCGCCGTTTGATAAGGATGAGTCGGTGTGGCATTTTCATCCGGTGGTGTTTTTATATTCACTAAACACTGAATAGGACTGCGCACAATTAATCTGGGGTGATGTGGTAAACCAGAGATTAGGTGCTGCTAAGGCTTGTGAATTCAGGAAAAAAGTTGTCAAGATATGTTCTGAAATTTGGGGAGAGAAAGATAAAATAAGATATGCTGATGTTTTAATGGGATGTATGTCTGTTGAAACAAATCGAATGTTCACATCTTCTGTTGCAGCTTACAGAAAAGCGCGCCATAAAAATGGTGATATTATATTTATTTCCAGTAAGTCGGGGACTAGACCTAAAATTGAACTTCATGTATTTACTAAAAATGAAATAATTGAAGATAAAAGTATAGTTGAGAAAAATGCAGTGGGGTTGATTCAGTTTACTTCTATAGCAGTGCAACAAATAAATATAACTCACAATTTATCTTTGACTAAAATGCAGCTTGCAGATATGGACGAGGTTGAACAACTAGATTATGTGAAGTTATATTTTACTTCAGATAAAGAAAAGTTTTGGCAAATAAAGAGTCCGGAAGATGTTTATACCTTTATATTCTGTCCTGAAGGTGTAGGGAAACCGAATGATGCAGTTCTGTATTCAAAAATGGACAATGAGAAAGCATATGGCAGAAATGCCAGTTTAGACACTACAGAACATGGAAATAAAGGAAATAATGATGGTTTTATAGAAAAAAGTGAATTGCTTGCAAGGTTGTATGTTTTGATTGGCGAAGGGGAAAGATATAAGAATCAGTGTTCATGTGTGGCTCAGAAAAATAATAACCCAGACTGGATGCCAATTGCATTATCAGAATATAATAAATATAAAGATTTAATTGAGACCGATTCTGTATTAAATGATAAAATTAAGATATATCATGACACAACTAACGCTAAGGGCAAAGATGGTGAAAGCTCATGGTGCTCTTCATTTGTAAACTGGTGCTTTACACAGACTAAGTATGCTCCATTAGCTACGAAGAGTGCTTTGGCGTATTCTTGGGGCCTGGGTTCCTGGCAAAATGGTGAGGTTGTAGATAAGCCCTTCTATGGAGCTATTGCTGTGATGAAATATAGCCACGTTGGATTCGTTTGCGGCATTAACGCTCAGGGTCGACTACTTATACTGGGAGGAAACCAGGGGGGTGGGCGAGAAGGAACTGCAAATTGCATTTCTATCCGAGCCAACTCGATAACAGCTGTTAAGTATTTTATGAAGCCAAAGGGTTATAACGTCAGGCCAGAAGTTTATGATTTAGAAATTATGAATGTTTCTGGACCTGATTCAAGTTATTCTGATACACATTAAGGGTAATGAATGAAAAGAATATCGTTTTTTTTGCTATTCGTGTCTATACCTTCAATTGCTGATGAGTTGATATATTCTAATTATTTTAGGGATTTTACAGAGGCGTTTACGCCCCCGATTATTTCAGTGAATGATTATTCAAAATTATCTTCTTATAAACTTCATCCTGAGCTATTTGTTGATTTCGGGAAATCCCCTCCAGAATCATTTGATAACAACGATTTGCATAATTCAAATGTTATATTTAATGGTGCGGCATCTAAAAAGTTCTTTATCAATTTTGTCAACTCCACTTTTTTGAATGGTGACGTTTTGAATGGAAATAAAAAAACTTTACTGACAAAAATGGGAGTTATTCTTTTCGGGTGAAAATAAAAAATGGGCGGGTTGTTATTTTTGAAAACATGCTCATTTCTGCGCCGGAGAGTATGACTGCTGAGTTTAGTTGTTCATATACGTTTGATACTATAAATAAAGATCCATTAAAGTTAACTGACGTGTTTTGTGCCGGTTAAAGAGGGGGGGGCGATGGTCAACCTGATATCAAGTATTGTATTCTTTATAACGTTTTTATTTAACTACGCTTCAAGTGCCTCAGAACTTACTCGCTCTGATGAGAAATATTTCTTTGAAATGAATGGTGAAACGTTATCTGATGGTTCACAAGTTTATATGCGATATGATGTGGATATGTTTTACGAACAAAAAAAGCACATATCAGGATAACTACATGGCATGCACCCGTCTCATGTGATGGTGATTATAATATGCAAAACAATAATAAAGAATATGTTTTAGTCTATACAGGCGGAGATGATGGATGTGCGTATCCGTCACCTCAATTCCACATTAAGAAAAAAGGAAACCATATGTATATAAAAGGAGAGCCTCTCGTTTATGGACAGGGGGGGGGTTGAGAATGACAGGAAGAAATAAATAATGTTTAGAGAATATTAACAGGTGATATGAAAATTAAATCCCAGCAGAGGAATAAATATGTTGCAAATTATTCGAAAAGGCGACAAAACCACCCACGGTGGTTCCGTAATGACCTGTTCCGAAACCATGATTTTTGGTGGAATTGGCGTGGCACGTAAAGGTGACAGGGTTTCCTGCCCGATACCTGGACATGGTCCGACAACGATTATCGAAGGTAATCCCAACTATTTGGATAATGGTATCCCTGTTGCTTTTCACGGCCACAGGTGCGGTTGCGGCTGCACTTTGATCAGTTCTTTTGTTCCTGCAAAGGTTGGTTGAACATGCCCGTCTGGCTGGACGCCATTCCCGAAAAAGCGCCGAAAGTTATGCGCCCCAATCCCCGGCGCTGGTTGCTGTTTCTGGCACTTATGCTGGTGACTGGTATGGTATCACGTTAACGTTCTGGCAATGGACCTCCGGTAGAAACGGATTCATTTTCTGGTTTACCGCGCTGGGGCTGCCATTTTGTTTATGGGGATTGCTCTTTTCCCTGCGGCGGTTTGCGTACAAAGCGGAACAGGTCGGGGCTGAATCCCGTAATGCTGAGCGGGAAGCGCTGATTCAGCAGGAAATCCGCCGTGGTCAGCGTTGCGGCTGGGTGCTGGGTTATCACATTCAGCACCCTGCAGGAAATAAGCCCGGAGCATTACTGCAGACGGCGAGCCATACTATGCCCATAGTGCAGTTCTCAACGCCGCGAGGCAGTAAAGTCGCTGTCAGATATGCAGCCCTGACAGGATTTCAGGTTGACCTGGAGGCAGAAATCATTGCCACCACCTCAACACTTGCCGCCCGGGTGCAGGATATTACCGCAACACTCCCGACGGATATTCCCTGCTGCCTGATGCTGGACTGTGATGACGATATCAGGCAATGCGTTGAGTCACATCTCAAAAATGAACTTGCTGCCAAAACAGGGAGAAGTTTCAGGCTCCTGTCTGGCAAAGGTCTGTCGGCGTTTGATACCTGGCTGGACCAGCGCTGGGAAAACCCGGGCATTCTTGCCGCTGTGACATTCTCGGTACCAGCGTACCCCAGTCAGGGTGACGCCGATGCCATTACACTGGTGGTGCTCTGCAACCGAAAGGCTGCTGATTATCCTCACGCAGTGTGCCTGCACCGCCCGGAAAAAGGCAAAGAGCCCGCGCTGGTAAAAACGCTGAACCGGGCACTGCTTTGGTCCGACACAGACCCTGAATCACTGAAGGCTGCATGGCATACAGGACCAGCTCTTGCCAGCGGGAGCGGGTGGAACAAAGCTTGTGAAGATAACGGAGTGACATTCAGCCTGTCAGATGACAATCGCAGTATTGATTACGCTATGGGATATACCGGGCGAGCCGCTCCCTGGCTTGTCATTATTCTTGCTTCTGCCGCATGTCACGATAATGGCCCACAGGTCATCGCAGCCCAATCAGCAGCAGACGAAGAAGATGTCTGGGTAGCCGTCGTTAATAAAAAAGACGTTCGTAAGGAAAATCAAGGGAATGGCTAAGGTAAAAGTCAAAACGCTCATTGGCGCAACGGCTGGAGTTCTGTTTTTTTTGACAGCGACCGTCGCATTTCTGTTTTATGCGTTCCCGCAATGGCTGGCATCTGCCACCGGGCTGGGACCGTATGATGGACAGCGCATCCTGACATTTTGCGCATTGTTGAATGCAGCCATATTCCTGTTGGGATGGATGACAGAAAAAGCGTTCAGCTATGCGGGGAAAGCGGGTCTTTATCTTCACTGGGGAAATAGCCAACGGCAGGCCATGGCGCATTCAGCAGAGATCCCGTCTGCTGATGGTGATGGGCAGGTAGCCACTTACAGTGATGAACAGATGTCAGAACATCTGGAGATGCGCTATGGACGTCGCTGGCGGTCTAAGGTCCGGATCCTGCTTGTGCAGGGTAATACTGACGAGACGGAAAAAGCTGCGCCCGGACTTTGTCACGACCTCTGGCAGGAAGGTGACGGTAATGTTCTGGTATATGGCGGCGATGCGCAGTCTCTTCCCGACGAGCACTTCCTGTCCCGGTTAAAACGCCTGCGTCCTGGCAAACCTGTGGATGGCATCATCCACGTAATGGATACCGCAGCGTTGCCAACCGATACAGAGCGCGATGCGTTTTTACGGTGCCGCCAGAAAGCCGATTATCTTCTGGGCTGGCAGGCTCCGGTCTGGCTATGGCTGATCGACAGGACAGCTACTTCCGGCGATCAGGCTGACCCTGTAGCGACCGGCGCGTTATTTGGCCCTGGCGTGACCTCGCAGGATGCGCTCAGCACGCTGGATACGCTGGTTCCGCATTTACGCCAGGTCGGGATGTCAGAGGTGCTGAACAACCCGCATCATAACTGGCTGCTGCAACTCTCGTCCCGCCTGCAGGGGGACCTGAAGGTAGGCCTGCACGCCCTGTTTGACGGGTTGATGCAGGGCTCTGCTGCTTATCGGCTCCGGGGAGCGATGTTCAGCCCTGAACTGGCCGTTGCCGGTTCAGTACCCAATACCCGGCTTGATACGCCCGGCTGGAAAGCCGTTATTGATGACTGCTCTACCATCCGCGCCAGAAAATTAACCTTCGACTGGCTTAAAGGGCTGTGTTTACTTGTGCTTGCCCTGATTGTCCTCTGGGGAGCCGGTACACTGCTGTCGCTTGCCGTCAACCGGGCGCAGATATACCAGGCTCAGAGTACCGCCCGTCTTGCCGCGGATACTGAAAGCCCGCTGACAGAGCGTCTGCGTAACCAGCTTGTGCTCCAGCAGGCGATTGCCCGACTGCAGAACCGGGAAGCAACCGGTGCGCCCTGGTACACCTGCTTTGGACTCAATCAGGACCACGACACGCTCGTGGCCCTGTGGCCGCTGTATGCCCGTAATAATGCGCTGTTGGTACGGGATGCCACAGCTGCGCACCTGAAACAGCAGCTTCAGGCTTTTGTTAATCTCCCTCCGGCCAGTGATGCCCGTACGCAGGGAACACAACGGGCTTACGATGTGCTGAAAAGTTATCTGATGCTGGCCCGACCGGACAAAGCCGAAGCAGGATGGCTGGCGAAGAATATGCTGAAGGCCTGGCCGAAACGGCAGGGTATGTCAGATGGCGCCTGGCAGGAAATGGCACCCAAACTGCTGGGCTTTTACGCTCAGAATCTTCCTTCACATCCGGAATGGAAAATTAAGCCTGATGCCGGACTTGTCACGACCGTGCGCCAGATCCTCCTTAAACAGATTGGCCAGCGTAATGCTGAATCCGGGCTGTACCAGGACATGCTGAAGCGCGTTGCCAGCAACTGGCCTGATTTAACGCTTGCCGATATGACCGGCGACACGGATGCCTCCACCGTCTTCAGTACAGAAGAAGTGGTGCCGGGCATGTTTACCCGCCAGGCCTGGGAAGAACAGGTGCAGGATGCAATTGATGAGGTGGTTAAAACCCGCCGCGATGAAATCGACTGGGTGCTGACGGATAAAACTCACCAGCCCGGAAGCGATATTTCGCCGGAAGCGCTGAAGTCCAGACTGACCGAACGTTACTTTACCGATTTCGGCAATGCCTGGCTGAATATGGTCAACAGCATCCAGTGGCACGAAGCGGCCTCGCTCTCTGACGCGATCGCCCAGCTCAATCTGATCGGTGACGTGCGCCAGTCACCACTGGTGGCGCTGATGAATACCCTGGCATGGCAGGGAAAAACCGGCGAGAAGGGGGAAGCGCTGGCGGATTCGATAGTGGATTCGGCGAAAAAGCTGGTTGGCCGGAAAAAGAACGTGAAGCAGTTTATCGAACAGGCGCAGGGACCGCGCGGTCCGCTGGACGATGTGTTTGGTCCGCTGACGGGATTCATGGAGGGAAAAGAGGGAACCGGACGTAACGGTAACCTGAGTTTTCAGTCCTGGCTTGCCCGTGTTACCCAGGTACGCCTGAAACTCCAGCAGGTCACCAGCGCGCCGGATCCACAGGCAATGTCTCAAATGCTGGCTCAGACCGTGTTCCAGGGCAAGGCTATTGATCTGACCGACACGCGTGACTACAGCAGTCTGGTGGCGGCGAGTCTGGGCCAGGAGTGGAGCGGGTTCGGCCAGTCACTGTTTGTTCAGCCGCTGGATCTGGCCTGGCGGCAGGTGCTGACCCCAGCAGCAGAAAGCCTCAATACCCGCTGGCAGACGACCATTGTCGATCAGTGGAATAAAGCGTTTGCCGGCCGCTATCCGTTTAAAGCTACCGGCAGTGATGCCTCCTTACCGCTGCTGGCTCAGTTCCTGCGCGGCGATTCAGGTCGCATCGCCACGTTCCTGAAAACCAGCCTTGGCGGCATTCTCCACCAGGAGGGGAACCGTTGGGTGGTGGATCCTTCTGCAAGCCAGGGAATGGAAGTGAGCCCGGATTTCCTGCGGGCAATTAACCAGCTGGCCGAACTGTCGGATATCGTTTTTGCCCAGGGCGATGCGGGCGTTCACTTCGAATTAATGGCGCGTCCTTCCCGTGATGTGGCCCGTATGCAACTGACGCTTGATGAGCAGAACCTGGACTTCTTTAACCAGATGGAAAGCTGGCAGAGCTTTACCTGGCCGGGAAACACGTATTACCCGGGTGTCAGCCTTCGCTGGCGCAGCGTGAACAGCGGGATGCAGCTCTACACCAGCAACCAGGGGAACTGGGGATTCATCCGGCTGCTGGATAAGGCATTAATTACACCTCTTGATGCAAGCCGCACACAGCTGGTCTGGATCACCCCCGACGGTAATCCGCTGAAGTTTGTTATGCGCAGTGAGCTGGGTGACGGTCCGCTTGCCCTGCTGAAGCTCCAGGGATTTATGCTGCCTGAAACCATCTTTACGGTTGTGGCCAGCGCTGAAGATGTCGAATAAAGACAAGACAAGGAAAAACATGAGTTCACCGGAAGCCCTGTTATCGGCATGCACCACTAACCACGAAGCGCAGTTGCGCCTTACTGAAAGCGCCTCCGGCACCCTGTCCCTCTGGGAGAACTGGTTAAAACCGATCCGCCCTGGGGAGGAAACGGGTGACGATCCGGCCTGTGACGATGATTTCCAACTGATGCGTGAAGAAATCAACAAACTTTCGGGCACCGATCCGGAGTTGCTCTGCACGCTGGCGGAAAAAATACTGTGTGAATGCGCCAAAGATATCCGTGTTGTTACCTGGTATACCCAGGCCCGGCTGAGCCGTGACGGCGAGAAAGGCCTGGCGGAAGGGATACTGCTGCTGGTCGCGATGTTGTCCCGCTATGGCAGACACTGTCATCCGCTGCGCCCGAATGCCCGGAAAGCCGCGCTGGAGTGGCTCAACAGTACAAAAGTACTTGATACGCTCTCGCGCTGGCCGGAAGTCGAACGGGATGATGCCGGCCTGACGGCCGGAGCGGTCACTCTGCTGAGTAAGGTGGTCTCAGACTGGCCTGAAAATGAAAAACCCGCATTCGCTGGCCTTTGTAGCGCGCTGGAAAACCGTCTGGCGCGTTCTGGCGGGGTGACAGCGCTAATCCCCCAGAACAGCAGCACTCAGGATACCGGGCATGACGCTGTCTTTTCTCCGTCGCCACTGCTGACGGACGTGAAGTCGGGGCGCGATTTGCTGGATCAGGCAAAGGTACTCTCCCGCTGGCTCGGAGAACAACCCCAGGGGTGGCTGGCCTCTCACCGGCTGATGAAAACCGTTCGCTGGGATACCGTCGATCAAATTCCACCGTTGGACAGCAGTGGTCGTACCCGGCTGATTCCGCCTAAACCAGAGTACCGGGCGCAGCTGAAGCGTCTGTACCTGCAAAAAAGCTGGGCTGAGCTGGTGGAGCAGGCCGGCCAGATGTACTGCGAAGGGGTGAATCATTTCTGGCTCGATCTCCAGTGGTACCTCTGGCAGGGACTCAGCCATGCGGGACAGCCCTGGGAGAACCTGGCGGAGTCAGTCTTGCTGGATCTTCGGTTCCTCCTCAGGCGTCTGCCCGGGCTTGAAAGCCTGGCCTGGAATGACGGTACCCCGTTTGCCGATGAGGTGACAACGGGATGGATTGCGGAAAAGGTGAATGAGGAAGGGCTGTCATTCGGTAGCGAGCCGGTCACGACGGCAACCGGATACGGGGACGAGGTGCTGTCACTTGAGGCCGAGGCGATGGAGAAGGGTGACAGTGAGGGGCCCGAAGCGGCTCTGACGTGGCTCCAGACCCGCCCCGGACTGGACTCTCCGCGAAATCGCTGGCTGATACGCCTGCTGATGGCCCGTGTTGCGGAACAATACGGGCGTAACGACATGGCGCTTCATCTGTTGGCCGAGCTGACATCCGGTGCGGCGCAGTTGACGATGGGGGACTGGGAGCCGGGCCTGATGTTCGAAGTTCAGGCCCGCCGTCTGAAACTGTTGCGCATGAAAGCCGGTCGCAGCGAGTCCGATAAAATCCGGCTGATGCCTGAGATGGATGCCCTGCTGGCGGGGCTGATTACCATCGATCCTGCCCGTGCCATGGTGCTGTGTGGCTGAATTTTGTCTGTTAACTATCAGGAATACCGAGCATGGATGATTTAACCCTGCGCTATTTTGAAGCCGAAATGCGCTATCTGCGCGAGGCAGGAAAAGAATTTGCCCGGGCACATCCGGACCGGGCGGCAATGCTCAATCTCGATAAGCCCGGAGCCCGGGACCCGTATGTGGAACGCCTGTTTGAAGGCTTTGCCTTCCTGATGGGCCGTCTGCGAGAAAAGCTGGATGATGATCTGCCGGAACTGACTGAAGGACTGGTGAGTCTGCTGTGGCCGCACTATATGCGGACTATCCCGTCGCTGGCCATCGTTGAGTTTTCGCCTGACTGGCGTGGTCTGCGTCAGGCCGAAATGCTGGTTGAAGGCTTCTCCGTTCTGTCACGTCCTGTCGGGCCGCATAAAACCGCCTGTCAGTACCGGACGACCCGCGATGTGCCGCTACAACCGCTGCACCTTGCAGATGCCCGCCTGCATACTGAAAACGATGGACGCTCTGCTATCCGTCTGCGTTTCGAATGCCCTGAAAAAGTGGACTGGAGTAAAGCCGGGATCGACAAGGTCGCCATATTCCTTAACGCAGAGAGTCCTGTGAGTTCTGCGCTGCATCTGGCAATGACCCGGCGTGTACATGCCATGTATGCGCGTCATGCCGGGACGCATACTGAACGTCATCAGTTTGATGGCTGGTGCAAACCCATGGGCTTCGATGACAATGACGGCCTGTGGAAAAAAGCCGATACGGCCTTCAGTGGTTACCAGCTGCTGCTGGAGTATTTCAGCTTCCGTCCAAAGTTTATGTTTGTGGAGCTGCGCGGTCTCGACACTATCGGGCTCAATGCGGCCAGCACCTGGTTTGAAATCGACATTGTACTCAGTGAAGCCTGGTCATCCGATCTGCCCTTTGAGACGGAAGACTTCCGGCTGCACTGTGCGCCGGTTATCAACCTTTTTACCCTGGAAGCCGACCCGCTGACGCTAAATCCTCTGGAGAACGAATACCTGCTCAGGCCATTGCGTCTTCAGGATGGTCACACCGAGATTTACAGCGTCGATAATATTCACGGCGCGGTCAAGAATGGCAAACATCCTTATGTACCGTTCACCAGCTTCCGACACCGGGGCGGTATGATGCGCCACGATGCCCCTGAACGTTATTACCACACCCGCGTGAAACGCGGTCCCTCTGGCCTGTATGACACCTGGTTAATTCTCGGTGGCCGCTCGTTTGAACTGGAGCAGTTGTCCGAAAAACCGGAGTCACTCTCGATGCGAATAACCGGGACCAACGGTCAGCTTCCGCGTAAGGCACTGGAAAGTACTTTGCTGGACAGGGTGGTCAAATCCGGCAAGGTGCCCGTCAGGGTCCTCAACCTCACAGCACCGACGATGCCGCTGTACCCCCCTGCAAACGACCGCTTTCACTGGCGAGTGATGAGCCACCTCGGCTCAAACTTCCTCAGCATGATGGACAATCCTGAGGTCCTGCGGGGCACGCTGGCGCTGTACGACTGGACCGACGATGAAATGAACCGCCGTCGGCTTGAAGCAATCGTCGCCGTGAAGCACACTCTGATCCGCCGTTTTGAGAAGGGCTTTATGCTGCGGGGAGTGGACATTGAGGTCACGCTGAATATGGACAATTTTGCAGGCGAGGGCGATGTGAATCTCTTCGGCGAGATGCTGCACCGGTTCTTCGCGCTCTATGCCGATATTCACCTCTTTAACCAGCTCACGCTGGTACTGCAACCGACAGGGAAACGACTGAGATGGCGCGAGAATCACAGCCAGCACGTACCGGGCTGACGTTAGCTCTTGATAAAGACATCTGGCGGGTCAATTTCTATCGTTTCTGCCAGTTGCTGGAGCAGGAAAATCCGGACGCGCCAAAACTGGGCACCACCAGCCATCCGGGCAACGACCCGGTACGTTTCAGACCCTGGCCGGGAATGGGTTTCCCGGTCAGCACCCTGAAAGCGGTGGAGACCGACGAAGACCATCCGACATTGCCTCCAACGGTCCGCACGACATTTCTGGGGATGTATGGCGTGGACTCCCCTCTGCCGACGTCTTATCTGGATGACATTGCACAGCGCCGGGAAGGCTATGAGGCGGTCACCTCGTTTCTGGATATCTTCAGCCACCGCATCACCACGCAGTATTACCGGATCTGGCGAAAATACGCGTATCCGGCCACCTTTGAGGCGGGGGGGCGCGATGCCACATCGCAATGTCTGCTGGGTCTGGTGGGACTCGGTATACCGGGCACGGCTGATCAGGTGGCAACACCGGTTTCCCGTTTCCTGGCCTTGCTGGGTACCATGCGATTGCCCACCCGCAATGCTGAAGGCATCCAGGCTCTGGTGAGCCTGCTGGCACCGAATACCCGGGTATTTATCACCGAACCGGATCCGGTAAAGGTCCATATCGATAATCGCAGTGGGTTGGGTACCGGAAACCGCGTTCATCTTTCACAGCGGGC
Source organism: Enterobacter sp. JJBC (assembly GCF_036936505.1). Classification (NCBI taxonomy): domain Bacteria; kingdom Pseudomonadati; phylum Pseudomonadota; class Gammaproteobacteria; order Enterobacterales; family Enterobacteriaceae; genus Enterobacter; species Enterobacter sp. JJBC. The sequence continues at coordinate 2,582,411 of NZ_CP136935.1, read as the reverse complement.
CACGCTGGGTAAAACGGGCAGGGAAGCCTGTAGCAGAGTGCTGGTGACACTGGCCACGGAAGATCCCGGCGAAGCCGAAGGCTGGTTACCCGGTGGCATCCTCCATACCGATTTGCTGGTCCTGATGCGCGTCTATCTTGGTTACCGCAGCAATGCCCGACTGCGCCTCACTGTACCCGTGTGGTTGTTGCCTGAGCCGCGCCTTGGCAAAGGCAGGCGTATTCAGCTCGGGCGTACCGGCCTGCTCGGACTGAAGGACGGCAGACTCAGCGATAACCGGGAAACACTGACCGTCAGTCTGGGCTGCTATGAAGGACTCCGGTGTTCAGTGTTCCCTCCCGCTGAAGACGGGCATTACCGCTTCGACTAAATACGTATTCACATTCTCAATAAAGGAACTTTTGAATGGCAACAGTAACCCGCTGGTGGGCGCTGACGCTTATTGCCTGTGGTCTGCTCACAGGCTGCGGTCTGACACAGACCGTCACGGACGGTACGGTTAGCATCACGAAATCCATCTTCTACAAGAAAATTAAAACGCTGCATTTGGATTTTACCCCGCGCACGGCCATAAATGCCGATGGCGCACAGACGCCGCTGGCGACGATGGTGCGGGTCTACCAGCTTAAAGACCGTAAGAATATTGATGCAGCAGACTACCAGACGCTACTGCGTAAGGCCGATACGGTCCTGAAAGAGGACGAGCTGGCGTCAAAAGAGCTGCTGGTGATGCCCGGGGGCAGCGTGACGCTTAATATGCCCATGGATGAAGACGCTGAGTTCGTGGCGGTGGTGGGGCTGTTTAACCGTCCCGACATGCAGGACAACCGCTGGCGGCTGGTACTGACCCGTGACGACCTCGACCCGGACAAACCCCGTAAGATTGAACTGGGTGATGGCTGGCTCAGCCTCGTTCCGGTAAAGGAGTGATGTAATGGATAACTGGCTGGCGCTTTTTGACGGACAGACGCGTTATTTTCTGGATATTAATGACAGTACCGTGACGGCGGATGTTTTGCGCTTTCGCGGCAGGGAAGCCCTGAGCGAGCCCTTCCGGTGGGACATCGAGTTCACCTCCGGGCAGGCGAATATTCCCCCGGAACAGGTGCTGATGAAATATGCCTCCTTCCGGATGCTGAGCGGTAAAAATGTGCACGGCATAGTGACCCGTCTTGAATGGCTGTCCACATCAAAAGACCAGTCTCACTACCGGCTCACGCTCAGTTCCCGGCTGGCGCTGCTGGGATACACCCGGCAGTGCGCCGTATTTCAGAACCAGTCCGTGCCGGAGGTGGTGGAGCAGGTTCTGCGCAGACACGGGCTGGAGGGGCCTGATTTTGAATTCCGGCTGGAGCGCAGCTACCCGCCGCGTGAAATTATTACCCAGTGGCGGGAGACGGATTTGCAGTTCATTCAGCGCATTCTGTCTGAGGTGGGGATTTACTGGCGTACGGAGATGGATGATGTGTGCGGTCTGGATACGTACATTTTTGCCGACAGCCAGCTTAACTACCGGTTTGACGTGCGCCTGCCGTACCGCGAACCATCGGGTCTGTTTGACGGTGCGGCAGAATCGGTCTGGGATGTGCGGACCTGGCACAGGGTTGTCACCGGCACCGTCGCCACGCGGGATTACAACTACCGGACAGCCACCACGCCGATGGATGCGACGGTCAGCGTACGCAGTGATGCGGTGACGACGGGCGAGCACTACCGCTACGCCGCGCCGTACCGGGAAGCAGGCGACGACAGCGACCCGGAGCCGGAAACCGAATCCGGCGCATTTTATGCCCGGCTTCATCACGAGCGGGAACTCAATAAATCAGTCCGTATCCACCTGTTCAGCAACGCCTCTGTACTGTCACCTGGTCAGGTGCTGGAGCCGCAGGGCGATGTCATTGCTGCCCTGAAAGAGGGGGTCATCCTCACGCTGGTGACCTTCCGGGGCGCCCGTGATTCCCGCCTGCACGTGTCGGTCTGGGGCATGCCCTACACCGAACGGTACTGTTTCCGCCCGAGGGAAGTTTCGCGCCCGGAAATCCACGGTACCCTGCCCGCCCGCATTGAGAGCCGGGAAAAGAACGATATCTACGCCCACCTGGACGACCAGGGCCGCTACCGCGTCAGGCTGGACTTTGACCGGAACGATGCGGAACAGGGATTCGCATACCTGTGGCTGCGGATGGCGAAGCCGTATGCCGGAGAGACGTACGGCTGGCATACGCCGCTCACCGACGGGACCGAAGTGTCGATAGCGTACAGCAACGGCGACATCGACCTGCCGTATATCTCTCACGCCCTGCACGACTCCAGACACCCCGACCCCGTGACCCGCAACAACCACACCCGCAACGTGCTGCGCACTCCGGCGAACAACAAGCTGCGGATGGAGGATAAGCGCGGGGAGGAGCATGTCAAACTCGCCACGGAATACGGCAAAACGCAGCTGAACAGCGGGCATCTGGTGGACGCGCAGGAGCAGCCCCGGGGCAAAGGATTTGAACTCCGGACCGATGAACACGGCGTTATTCGCGTCGCAAAGGGGCTGTTTGTCACTGCGGACGGGCAGCAGAAGGCCGCAGGCGGGGTGCTGGACATGAGCACGGCACTCAGGGAAATCGACGTCTGCCTGCGACAGCTTCAGCAGCTGGAGATGGCGGCAGAGCAGGCGCAGGCGCTGAAGGCGGATATCGACAGCCAGATACAGATGTTTGAGCAGCGCCTGAAGCCGCTGAACGAAACCCTGCTGTTCTCTGCCCCGGAAGGGGTTGCCGTGACCAGCGGGGAGCACATGCAGATGACAGCGGCAAAAAACGTCGCCGTTAACGCCGGAGGGGATATCAGTGCCGGTGTCATGGGCAACATGACGGCGCTGTCGGGGGAAAAGCTCGGGCTGTTTGCCAGAACGGGCCAGCTGAGCCTGAAAGCCAGTGAAGGCCCGGTTGAGATGCAGGCGCAGAACGGGAGAATGCAGCTGTTCGCGGAAAAGAAGCTCACCCTGTCGTCCGCGAGCGACATCACGTTTGCGGGGAAAAAGCGCATCACGCTCATCGGGGGCGGGAGTTATCTGCGGCTGGAGGCGGGGAAAATCGAGTACGGCACGACGGCGACCTACCTGCGCCGGGTTAAAAGGACGATGGTGGCGGGAAGTAATGCTCAGTCTCCAGAACTCCCATTCTTACCTGGGCCAGGAGATGTTTTCCGTAGGAGTTTTATTCTTGTAGATAATAGAACCCAAGAGCCAATATCAAATATTGGATATGAATTGACCTCACCTACAGGCTCGGTCGTTAAAGGGACTACATGCAAGAAGGGCTTCACAAGTTTCGTTAGTCATCCCGATGAGGCTGAAGTGGAATTAAATGTTCTAGAACAAGATTCATTATTTATAGGGTGATTTTGTGGCGAATGTAAAAATTAAATCAAAGTTAACAAATGAAAGTGAAAGTAAACAAACAGTCCCGGTCAAAATCTTCAAAATAACTGACATCCCGGATGTGATGGAGAAAAAAGGTTGGTCAGTGTCAGCACGTTTCATGCGAAAATGGTTCAATGATCCATATTACGAAATGTCACGTGAAGAGAAGCTAAATAAAGTTGATGTGAATACTGTGGACAAAAGTCACATCATTGAAGATTTGGACTTTGACTGGTTACTAACGTCTTCGTTACGAATCAAGCCAATTTACGATGCTTTTGTGGAGCAAGTATCGAATGTCATTGAGTATAATGACTATTTGGGGCGAAAAAAACAAATCTCACAACAGTTGTCTAATGGCCTTTGTTATATCATTAACAGATTGGATGAATTAGGTCTTTTTATTGATAATGAAATAAAGGACTGTTATTTAAATAATGGCAATCTGTCAGCAATAGAGCTTGATAAAACAAGTCAATTTAACTTTATAAAAATTGGTAGTACATTGTGGGAAAAAGCAACAGATACCCTGGATGATGTGTATGGTGCTCTTGGTTCTTTCATAATCAAAATTGCGTTTACAGAACTTAATGTCACGAAAGATACTGATGGTTTTATGAGGTTAGAAATTAAAGAGCTTGGATTGTACGTTAGGGATACCTACGAGTTTATGAATGATGGTGATGATCAACCGTTAGGCTATTGGGGAGAGAATGGTGTCATCAAACCAGGGATTATAAGTGAACTATTGAAAAAAGAATATATTGATGAAGGTGACTGTAGATACTTTAGAGTTACTAACTCATCTTTTGTGAGATACCGGGAAAAATATAAGGGCGAAAATAAAACTGGAGATTTTTTCGTATACTCGACGGTGAAAAAAATCCCTACGAACATTATCATTCATTTGAATAAGGTAGATATGGAGGAATATATTTACTGGAAAGAGGTGAATATAAATGCATAGCTTTATAAAAAAAACGTGCTGCTTCATGTTGATATCAGTTTTCTTCTTTTGCGTTTTGCTAATGGTGATTAAGACCATGGCTTATCAAAACGCAATCAAGAATGATACTATATGGAGTCGAGATAATAAATGCGAACTGACTACTTATATTCCTGACTATCGACCATATGGTGGTATCGGGAGAGTGTTACGGTTGTTTTCCAACCAATCTTTTTTTGTTGTATATGATTCCAATGGGAATAAAATAAAAAGCTCTGCATGGCACTTTTGGCAAGCTCAGTTCTCTGATTCGGTTGCACCAGAATGGCACGGGCAATATGCAATGTATCCAACAAGTGAAGGGTGGGCTGGATGGAAAATTCCAGAGTGTGCTTAACGTTTAAAATGCCAATCCCCTCCGCCCCCTTGGTCAGAATTGACCTGGAAACGCGATTAAGGCAATGAAATAGGATGGGCTATAGCGACTTATTACCATAAGTACGGTAAGGATCATATCAGTATCCGGTCATACTAATCGCTGATACGGATGAATATAAACTCTTAACAAATGGGTGAATACTGAAAGGTTGCTCTGGCGGCCAGTGTAATGACAAAAACAGGTAAGACCAGGACTCACTACACCTGAATCAGTCACTGGGCTTAAAGCCGCAAAGGAAATAAGGGGGGAGTCAGCGAATTACATTAGGGCTGGCAGCGTTATAGCTGCAAATAAGCCAGGAATGATGCTGAACCCTACCCGTCAATGTCTAAACAATGGATGCTTTGCAAACGGAATGTGTTCATATAATGACTGATGCCACAGGGACACAACACGCCATCGCTTTATGAAATGCTGAGCGGTAATTTCTCAGGAGGCCTGAGCCTCAACCAGGTCAGCGAACAGAATCAGGTGATTTTATCGGTACTCGATAATATGCAGCGGGTACTCAACTGCCGCGCCGGTACGCTGGCTCACCTGCCGGACTACGGCCTGCCGGATATGACAAAAATCCTCCAGGGAATGCCCGGGACCGCCCACCAGCTGATCACCACACTGTCGGCTGTGTTGCTGAAATACGAGCCGCGCCTGAGCCGGATTAATGTGGTGATGCAGGAACAGATTCAGCCCGGTGAACTCCGCTACGCCATTGATGCGGAGCTGAAGGGGGTCGGGCTGGTGCGCTACGGCACGGAATTTATGCCCGAGGGCAGGGTATTAATCCGTCATCTGAAACAACAGCAATACCTCGATGCACGAGCCGCCATCTAGTTATTACTCAGGTTAAAACAGTTATGACAATAAATTCTGAACGCCAACTTAAAACCGGCGGGGATCCGCGCACGCTTGCGGATTACGCTGCCTTGCGCGACGAAATGAACAAGCTCACCCATCCGGCACGCCCGGATGTTAACTGGCAACATGCGGAAACGCTCTGTCTGTCACTGTTCGAGCACAACGGTGTGGAGCTACAAACGGCTGCCTGGTATACGCTCGCCCGCACGCATCTTGCCGGACTCTACGGCATGAATGAAGGGCTGGCGCTACTGGCTGCCCTGGTCGTCCGTCAGTGGGGTAGCCTCTGGCCACAGCCTGTTCATGCGCGAGTTGAAATCCTCAGCGCACTGAGCAAACGCCTGCAACAGGTGATGAGAACGCTGACGTTGACGTATGCCGATTTAGGGCAGCTTTATCAGGCTGAGGAGAATCTGAACGCTCTGAGTGACATGTTGCAGCGCCTCGAACTTAAGCATGCTGCTCAGCTTGATGCCCTGCGCTCGATGATGCAGAACGCAGCAGTGCGTCTGGAAAACAGCGAAAATACGGGCGTAAGTCTGCCGGGGAACGCGGTGGGGGCCGCGGAACTCCACCTCACAGAACCGACAGAGCGTTGTAAAAGGGTTTATGTGGTTCAGCCCGAGCCGTTGCTGAATAAAGAGCCTCCTGTATCCGTGAAGCAGTGGAAGCCATTTGCTGCGGGTATGTTGTCCATGCTGGTGGCTGCCAGTGTTGTCGCAGTGGGATGGCAGATGATGCATGCGCCAGATTCGGCGCAAATGCAGCTGGCCGCGTCCCTGGCTCCTATACCTGAAGGACTCTCTACAGCACAGTTGCAGGCGCTGCAACAAACGTCACCGCCACCTGAACCGGGGATCAGTAAGACACAGCAGATGTTAGCGCAGCTTTTACACCTGAAACCAGACTGGGCAGTAAGCTACGGCGACCGTCTGGTGCAGCAGGCGCTGACGCTGTGGCCTGAAGAGGCCAAATCCCTGGCGCAACAGTGGCACACGCAGATTAGCGTTGCCGGGCTTGCAGAGTCAGATCTGAATGGCTGGCATCAGGGGATGACGCAGTTACAGCAGTTGACGAACAGGCTGAACGCGCTGGATGAACAGAAGGGGAAGTACATGACGGTGAGTGAACTAAAATCAGCCGTGTTTGCCATGTCGCAGTCCTTCAGCCATACCGTTCCGCTTGAGGAGCAGCTTCGTCTGCTTTCCATTTTACCTGCCGGGCAACCCCTGTCAGCAGCGCAGCTAAACCAGACCGAACAGCATCTTCAGCAGTTGATTGCCAGCTATGCTCTGCTGAAGCACCAAAAAGAATAATGAGACTGGCGAAAAACACGGAGTTGACATGTCAGCAAGAGAGCGTTTTTTTAAGAAAGTGCAACAGAGTATCGGGGACAAACCGATCTATGTTAATACGGCTGAGGCCGAAGTCAGGGCGTTTTGTGAGCGGATGGAGGATCTTGCGCAGCAAATCATTACATGGTTTGAAGGTTCTGGTATTGAAATATTTTTATCTAAAAAGCATATCACCGATTTAAGTACGGTTGGCTACAGCCTTAGTAGCGGTATATGTCGTTATGCTATTACGACGATCATTTTGCAAAATGGGGATCGCAGCGTCACCATTATGCCAGAACAGGTGATCAGGGGGGCGGAGAAGGGGTGTGTGACGATGAGTATTACTGTCCCCGATAGTCTGTCGGGGGCGAGGATATTCCATTTAAGCATGGCGCCTGAAGCAGGCTGGTATATTCGTCGCGGGCATCAAAGTGCAAAAGAGAATATCCTCATGACTGAGGACTGTTTTTTCCAGGCTATCGACTGTCTGGCCTGAACGTCAGCCACCCTAACGGAAGGGGCGTGCAATAACGTAGTTAATATATATTAACTACGTTAACTTATTAAGCACCACTAAACATCGGCACTCTACAGTATCTCTCCTTAAATATATAATTACCGTTATTGAAGGAGTATCAGTAACCAAACGACAAGCCAGATATTTACCGTAACACATGCTTTTTATCCGCCTTAAGTAAAACTGCACAAATCAAACTGCAAAACAACAAACCAGCGACGAACGTGAGGACAAATTCGTATGGCAATGCTATAACCCTTAATGCCAACCAAAATATAATGCCCCAGGAAAACGTATGCTAAGAAATATTAGTGTCAGAACGTTCATTGTCTATTTCCTTTTATGTGTATTTTTGGTAAGTGATGGAGTTATAGCGCTATTTTCACGGAATTCTTCGCTTTTTATTGCAGTCATAATTGTACAATTCATCGCATTATTTTTACTCTGGGCGTACATGACAAAATATCTTGTGACGCCGATCAATACTGTGAAAAAAAGTATTGAAGAAGTGACGTCAGGCAAACTTGGCGTGTCGATACCTGAATTTGGCAACAACTGTGCGGGACGTCTGATCCCGGGGATTAATAGTCTCTCCAGCAACATTGCAACGCTGGTCCGTGAGATCCGCGCCTCCTCGCAAACCGCGATGACCCTGTCAGATCAACTCTCTTCACGCAGCGCGCAGCTTTCCGTCAAAACAGAACAGCAGTCAGCTTCGCTGGTGCAAACGGCAGCCAGCATGGAAGAGATGGCTGCAAGTACAAAAAATAATGCCGACAATACCCGTTTAGCCAGCGAACAGGCGAATCTCGCGACGTTGCAGGCGCGTAAAGGCGGAGAGTTAATGGGGCAGGTCGCGAACAATATGCAGTCGATTACCGACTGCGCCCAGCAAATGACAGAGATTATCTCGCTGATTGACGGTATCGCTTTTCAGACCAATATTCTGGCGCTTAACGCCGCCGTTGAAGCGGCAAGAGCGGGCGACCATGGTAAAGGGTTTTCTGTGGTCGCGGGCGAAGTGAGAAGCCTTGCGCATCGTAGCGCCGAAGCGGCAAAAAATATTAAGTCATTGATTGAAGTTACCAGCCATAACGTGACACAGGGCGTTAACGTGGTCTCTGAAGCCGAAAAAAATATGCATGATATTGTTACCGGTTCGGGCAATGTGAGCAGACTGATGGATGAAATATCCGCCTCAACATCAGAACAGGAAAAAGGTATTTCACAAATTACGCAGGCATTGTCTGAGCTTGAACGCGTAACGCAGAGCAACGTGTCGATGGTTGAAGAACTCAATGGATCGTCAGATGTGCTGCGCAATCAGGTGATTGAGCTCCAGACACGAACACGTAATTTCCGTCTGGAAAATGAGCTCCAGGCTGACAATGCGTTAAGAAGCCGCGAATGGGCGGTGAATTCCTGAGCGTATTCAGGACGATGCCTCACATAATTATTGCTTAACCCTCGGCGAAAGCTAGACTGACACCGAAAGAGATAAAACGGTGGAGGCGCTGTGGAGAGCATCGAAGGGTCTGAGGTTAACGTACCTGACGCAGTTTTTGCATGGGTGTTTGATGGACGTGGCGGCGCAAGGCCGCTTGAAGATCAGGATCATATCGACAACGAACATCCATGCTGGCTGCACCTCAACTACACGCACCCGGACAGCGCCGAGTGGCTCGCGTCCACGCCGCTATTGCCCAACAACGTTCGGGATGCGCTGGCGGGAGAAAGTCTCAGACCCCGCGTCAGCCGGATGGGTGAGGGGACGTTAATTACGCTGCGTTGTATAAACGGCAGTACGGATGAGCGTCCGGATCAGCTGGTGGCCATGCGTGTTTATATGGATGAACGGCTGATTGTTTCCACCCGCCAGCGAAAAGTGCTGGCGCTGGATGACGTCATTAACGATCTGAAAGAGGGCACGGGACCAACGGATTGCGGCAGCTGGCTGGTGGATGTGTGTGATGCGTTGACCGATCATGCCAGCGAGTTTATAGAAGAACTTCACGATAAAATCATCGATCTGGAAGATAACTTGCTCGATCAGCAAATCCCCCCACGTGGTTTTCTGGCGTTGCTGCGTAAACAGCTCATCGTGATGCGCCGCTATATGACCCCCCAGCGCGACGTTTATGCGCGACTGGCCAGCGAACGCATGAGCTGGATGAACGACGATCAGCGCCGCAGAATGCAGGATATCGCTGACCGGCTCGGACGTGGTCTGGACGAGATTGACTCATGTATTGCCAGAACGGCAGTCATGGCGGATGAGATAGCCCAGGTAATGCAGGAGTCGTTAGCCAGGAGAACGTACACCATGTCGCTGATGGCGATGGTCTTTTTACCGAGTACCTTCCTGACGGGGTTGTTTGGCGTAAACCTAGGAGGGATCCCCGGCGGTGAATATCACTATGGCTTCACGACATTTTGCGTCATGTTAGTGGTTTTGATTGGCGGTGTTGCGTGGTGGTTGCATCGTAGTAAATGGCTGTAAATTTACGCTTTTCTGTGGCAGAGTCGGCTTCAAAACGACATTTTAATTGAGCGAAGTCAATAAACTCCGACCATGTTAGGTGCAATATTACTACCGCAGGTGAATGCAACGTCAAGCGATGGGCGTTGCGCTCCATATTGTCTTACTTCCTTTTTTTGAATTACTGCATAGCACAATTGATTCGTACGACGCCGACTTCATAGTCGGCTTTTTTTTGCCTCCTGTTTATCTGCGTCTACCCTTTAGGGGTCAGCACCCTAATCTGGAGGAAAAGATGAGTATGCTACTTGCCCTGCAACGCCTGAACACCTGGCAGTCCGATCCGGTGCCCACCGATCCGACGCCGATACCTGACCCTGTCCCACGTCCGCAGCCGATGCCGGATCCACCACCGGATGAAGAGCCGATTAAATTGTCGCATCGTTAGCGCAGATCTGCGAGGATACGCGCCATCTGACTGCAATCATTACCACGAGAGTATATTGTGACCGCTTTTTCCACGCTGAACGTTCTGCCTGAAGCCCAACTGGCTAACCTGAATGAGTTGGGCTACCTCACTATGACCCCTGTCCAGGCCGCCGCGCTGCCGGCTATCCTTGAAGGCCGTGACGTGCGCGTGCAGGCGAAAACCGGCAGTGGAAAAACGGCTGCATTCGGGCTAGGCCTGTTACAACACATTGATGCAACCCTGTTTCAGACTCAGTCCCTGATACTCTGCCCGACGCGCGAGCTGGCCGACCAGGTCGCGGGTGAGCTGCGTCGTCTGGCGCGTTTTTTGCCTAACACTAAAATTTTAACGCTCTGCGGCGGGCAACCGTTTGGTGCGCAGCGCGATTCCCTTCAGCACGCGCCGCATATCATTGTGGCAACGCCGGGCCGTCTGCTCGATCACCTGCAAAAAGGCACCGTTTCACTCGATGCACTGCAAACGCTGGTGATGGATGAAGCTGACCGCATGCTGGATATGGGCTTCAGCGATGCGATTGACGAAGTGATCCGCTTTGCGCCAGCCACGCGTCAGACGCTGCTCTTTTCTGCCACCTGGCCTGAGGCGATTGCGGCGATCAGCGGGCGCGTGCAGAAGAACCCGCTGACCATTGAAATCGATACTGTCGATGCGTTGCCGGCGATTGAGCAGCAGTTCTTCGAGACATCGCAGCAGGGCAAAATTCCACTGCTACAAAAATTGCTGAGCCAACACCAGCCAGCGTCCTGCGTGGTGTTCTGTAATACCAAAAAAGACTGTCAGGCGGTGTGCGATGCCCTGAATGATGCCGGGCAGAGCGCATTATCGCTGCATGGTGATCTGGAACAGCGCGATCGCGATCAGACGCTGGTGCGTTTCGCTAACGGCAGCGCTCGCGTGCTGGTTGCAACGGATGTGGCGGCCCGTGGCCTGGATATTAAATCGCTTGAGCTGGTGGTGAATTTCGAACTGGCATGGGATCCGGAAGTGCATGTCCACCGCATCGGGCGTACTGCGCGTGCGGGTAACAGTGGTCTCGCCATCAGCTTCTGCGCACCTGAAGAGGCGCAGCGCGCTAATATTCTTGCGGAAATGCTGCAACTGAAACTCAACTGGGTGAATGCCCCAGGTAATATCAGCATCGCTCCGCTGGCGGCGGAAATGACCACCCTGTGCATCGACGGCGGTAAAAAGGCCAAAATGCGTCCCGGTGACGTTCTGGGGGCGTTAACAGGGGATATCGGTCTCGACGGGGCAGATATTGGCAAGATCACGGTCCATCCTGCGCATGTCTACGTAGCGGTTCGCCAGTCGGTTGCGCATAAGGCCTGGAAACAATTGCAGGGCGGGAAGATTAAAGGGAAGACCTGCCGCGTTCGACTGCTGAAGTAAGCTTAAAACGCGTCTCAGAAACGATATCTGAGACGCTGCCAGGTTACTTGACTTCTACCACGTTCAGGCGCAGTTCATCGAACTGCGCATCCTCTTCCTCTGGCTGCCAGCCAGCAGGCTGCATCGGGATCTCTTCGCGATCAAACGCCAGATCCCCGCCATTCACCACCTCTGAACCGTGGTTAATCCCTTTGAAATCGAACAGCTCAACGTCGGCGAGGTGCGAAGGCACCACGTTCTGCATGGCGCTGAACATGGTTTCGATGCGGCCCGGATAGCGTTTATCCCAGTCACGCAGCATGTCGCCAATGACCTGACGTTGCAGGTTCGGCTGTGAGCCGCACAGATTGCACGGAATGATAGGGAAAGCTTTTGCCTGAGAGAAACGCTCAATGTCTTTCTCGCGGCAGTAGGCGAGTGGGCGGATCACGATGTGTTTGCCGTCGTCGCTCATCAGCTTCGGTGGCATTCCCTTCATTTTGCCGCCGTAGAACATATTCAGAAACAGCGTTTGCAAAATGTCGTCCCGGTGATGACCAAGCGCAATCTTGGTGGCGCCCAGTTCGGTTGCGGTGCGGTACAGAATGCCGCGACGCAAACGTGAGCAGAGCGAGCAGGTCGTTTTGCCCTCTGGGATCTTCTCTTTAACAATGCCGTAGGTATTCTCTTCTACGATTTTGTACTCAACGCCCAGGTTATCAAGGTACTCCGGCAGGATATGCTCCGGGAAGCCAGGTTGTTTCTGATCGAGGTTAACCGCGACCAGGGAAAAGTTCACCGGTGCGCTTTGCTGTAGATTACGCAGGATCTCCAGCATGGTGTAGCTGTCTTTACCGCCCGACAGGCAGACCATGATGCGATCGCCTTCTTCAATCATGTTGAAGTCTGCAATGGCTTCGCCCACGTTACGGCGCAGTCGCTTTTGCAGTTTATTCAGGTTGTATTGTTCTTTCTTTGTATTTGATTGATTTTCTTGCATTTATTACTACCTTCGGAGCCAGTAGGGGCATAATAGGGGCAAAAATTTTTCAGCGTGCGAGCTTATCATTAAGCATCAGCACCTGTTCGCCATTCATTTCTTCAATCCACGCACCGTAGACTTCATAAACCATTTGCGCGTTTTCATGCCCCATCTGGCTGGCTATGAAAGACGGGTTAGCGCCGGCAGATAACAGCCAGCAAGCAAAAGTATGCCGCGTATGGTACGGATTCCGGCGGCGAATACCAGCACGTTTTACAGCTGCGTTGAATCTCGCACCTATGCTCGATAAAGAGTAGTAGGCTTTCTGTTCTCCCTTGCGCATTCGGGGTATGAAAACGAATCGCAGACTTTGATGTTCCACTGCGCCATACTCGCGATGATTAAAGACAATTTCGGTTTTAGGCTGCAGCGCCGTCAGCTTGCGCTGTGCTTTCAAGGCTTCAAGTGCCGGCTCTAAAAGGGTGATAACCCGGTTACCTGCTTCGGTTTTTGGTGGGCCGAACATTCCCAAGGCATTAAGATTGCGCTGAATATGAGCCGTACCTTTTTCCCAGTCAATATCTTCCCAGGCAAGGGCTGCGAGCTCTCCATGACGGACACCTGTATAAACTGCGAACGTCCACATATTGAGGCTTTGGCCACGCTCGGATTCCGCAAGCAAACTAAACTCCTGCTTCGTTAAAGGATCCGGTTTTACTTTCCCTTTGTGTAATTTCTTGATCCCTTCGAAGGGCTTACCACTGATAAAGCCTGATTTGTGTGCAAACCGAAGAAGGGAGCACAGTAGCGATATATAGTTGTTCACGGTACGCACAGTGCGTCCCTGTTTGTTGCTTCTGGGATTTGCCAGGTAAAGTGTCTCACCGTTCAACAGCTCCTTTCTGTATTTCAGAATGTCGCTGTGGCGTATAGTTGAAACAGGCGTATCTCCGTTAATGATGTGCATTAACGTACCGAGTTGTGAGCGCGTCTTACGCATGGTATTCGCGCTAATTTCGGTTTCTTTAATGCTCGTCCACAGTTCACACAGCTCTGAAAAGGTTTGAACTGAAACAGTGGTTACTGTTTTTTTTGCTCTGGACGATGAAGGAAAGCGCTGGTGGTAATCAAACTCTCCAAGGTTGATCTCACTAACGATCACAGCCCGAAGATTCCCGGCTTTTTTGATGTTCGCCGGGGTGTTAATCCAACCTTTGAGAATTTCGCGGCAACGCTTTCCCCGGTACATAAACCAGATACATATCTTATTGTTTCTGATTTCGACACCTGTAGGCAAAGCTGCCATCTTACGCATCCCTTATTAACTGATTAATTCTCGGATAGTTGTACCAGGTTGTGCCACGCAAGGTTTTTTCTCCGGAAGGAGAAACTCGTTTAAAATGGACACCTTCCACCCAACAGCCTTGGCGATACTTCTCAATCTGTCGTTCGGTCAGACCTGTTTTTTCTGTGAGCCTTGCGCCAACAACCCATTCTTCGTTAAAAATTACCTGCGACATGGTTCACCTCAGGTAACCGGCATGAGTATAGATATGCCGGTCTGTAGTCGTTGATATTTCAGTTTCAGTTTGCCTGGCCGGGCAGGGAACGGAGTCGGCGCATGCCGGTCATTGCTGTGGCCACGTAGCTTGCCTTGCAGTTGATCACTTCAACCCAGACCTTCACGCCTTCCACTCTCACCGTATAAGTCTCTTTCATCTTGCTGCGCCCATAGTCACCGTATCTTTGCTGGTGGGCTGCGAGTGCGATTTCACATGCCTGGCGAGCCAAAGGGGATTGCTTACTGCCTCGATTAATCAGCCGCATTTCTTCTCCTTAAGGGAGGGGTTCCCCTCCCGATCTCGTTAGTCCACGTATTCCGGTTTCATATCCGCCAGGGTGATGCTGAACTGACCATGCAATTCGTCGCCAAGATGGCGTTTAGACGATGCAAGAACGCGCTCTACCTCTGCGAACCGCGCAGCTGCATCGGGTTCATCTGATGGCGGCAAGGAATTGATGGCTGCTTCGACTTTGTTCCGTGCATCAACCAGGTAATAACGTTTCACGGCCTTGTTTTTCAGCTCAGTGAACAGGGCAGAACCCAGCGTTGCTTTCACGGTTTCAATATCTGCGCGCAGAGCTTTAGCGCTATCCACATCCTGAGCCGCCTCGATGCGGTCACGAAAATCATCAGCAAGTGCATCGATGTTTTGAGCTGATTCCTGAGCCGTTTGAGTGGTAGTGACGTTGTCACCTGAAATGTCTGCAAGGCTAACGTGCTGCGCCGTTGCAGGGTTTACCTCTCGTTCTACTCGTCGATCATCGAGCTCATCAGGGGTGTAAACGCCCAGAATCACATCCGGGCAGAACAGTCTCGCCCAGCGTTTGACGGCTAGGTATGCCAGCTGCTGGCGGGGGTCGTCAGCCCAAAGGGTAGAGTTTCGGGTTCGGGCCTGAGCCAGCAGCAAATCGAGTTCCCTTGGCTGATCTTCACCTTTCAGGGTTGCGCGGATAATAATGCCGATCCCGGCTTCGTCAGCCAGGGCCCAGCCCGGGACGCGGTACTCGCCTTTGTCGCCTTTACGGATATGGAATTTCCCAACAACCTTTTCCCATGGTCCGTACCATTCATATTCAAAGCGGCTGGCCAGCACGCCGCTGCGTGAAATTACGGCATTAACCAGCTGCGCTTCATACCCGAGCACACCGTTAATCAGGTGCGTCTTCTGCGCCACGGCAAAGGGATTCATCTGCCACTGTGCCGCTTGCATCGCTACAGCCATGCAGTCGGCCTGGTTGCCCTGCAGGTGTTTAGGAACGGTAGCAGTGCCCTGCGCCATGATCTGCGCGAACGTGCTGATGGCGTTCAGATACTGGGAATCAAACAAAGCCACGTTCGAGTTAATAACGGTGTTCTGGTCAGTAACGGTAACGTTAGTGTTATGCATAAATCCCCCTTAAGCCTGAGCGCGCAGCGCTTCGAGGCGGCGCAGGTCGAAGTCGTTCAGTTCATCGGTGTAATCGGTAGTGATCGGCGCTGGCCATTCGCCCGTGTCGAATCCGGTTGCGATGGCGCGCATCGTTTTGCGGTACTCGAGCATGCCCAGTTCCAGCAGTTCGGTGGACGCCTCAATGATGGCGATCCAGTGGTAGTTCTCGTCTTTGTTGACGAAAATCCAGAAGAACTGGTCCAGCGCCGCGGTCTCGCAATACATAGCCGCACTGAGGTGGTAGTCCCGGTCAATGATTTCCCGATGCAGCCTGGCGCGCAGGCTTTCTTGCTTCACATTCCACATGCTGATGGTTTTCAGGTCAGCACCGATGCGCACGCAGTCCAGTTCAATCTCGAGATCGGGGCGTACACGCACTTCTAATCCGGTTTCGTCGTCAAAACCGAAGTAGCTCACTTCAACGGCGCGGCTTGGATGTGTCAGCAGCATGCCGGCGGTCGGGTGCCCCAGGAGTGCAGACTGAATTGCCCGCGCTGTGGCCAACTGCTGGCGGGTAACCAGAATCTTTTCGCCAGGGTTGTTGCGCCAGGCATCCAACAGTTCGTCGGCGAAGATGGCATCGGGCTTAACTGATTTAACTGCCTGGATCATGTCTGCTTTGGTACCGGACACTTTCAGCGGTGTCGGTTTCTGCGCTTCCTGTGCGACCAGATCAGGATTGATGATCGCTAATTGCTCGAGTAGCGCATCACGGCTGCAGCTGGTTTTAACCGGCGTCTGCAGAGTGGCGTTGTATTCTTTGATGCACGCTTTCATTGCCGTTGCCGATTGCTTCTGGCCTTCTTCAATACGCTGGTACTCAGCAGGGAGAGCCATATAGCTTTGAGCCGTTTCTTCCAGGCTCGCGCCAAGCGGCACTGGAGAGGGAAGGGCTGTGTTGTGTTCTTCAAGCAACGCTTTAATCTCGTCAGCGCTCAGCAGTGCCGGCAGGCTGGCGTTGTACGCGTCGATGAACTCACGCAGAGTTGCGGTGGTCGTAAACGCACCTTCAGGGATCTCCGGTTCTACGCTGAACTCTACTTCGAGGTTTTCCGGCTGCAGTGCAAGGGCGTGCACCAGATTTCCCATATCCAGCACTTTGGATGCTGTGCGCGGGATAGTTTTAGCCACATTGCGTGCGTTGAAATACATCAGGCTGACACGGGCATCTTTCACCTGGGTTGAGCTGATGCCGTTCGCTGCATGATAAACGTCATTGGGTAGGCCTTCGTATCGGCCAGGTTCGAAGTATGCAGGGAACTCCACTTCTGGGTTCGATTCCTGAACGTCAATTGTTGTTTCCTGCAACTGGTCTGCTTCTACGGAATCTGTCTGCGAATTAGCTGCATCAGTGCCTTCGCCCGGTGGTACCGAACCAACATCTTCGTCTTTCTCTGGCTTAGCCGTTTCCATCTGCACATCGCTGGTGGTCTCCGCTGTGTTTTCCGTTTTTTCGACTTCATTTGAGGTGGTATTGATGACTGGATCGGTATTTCCACCCATCAGGCCTTCGATGGAGAACATGCCGCTGCCGAGATTTGCAACCTTCGGTTGTTCAACTTGGGCTTCGGTCTCAACAGCAGGAGCTGGTAACGGCAGTAACTCCACAGCAGAGTTAAACTCAGCCGTCATGGTTTTATTCACAAACTCAAGATGAGCCGCTGGCGTGTGGTGGATGTTCTCTGGTGCGATACGGATCAGATTGAAGATTGCCGCACGGTTCACCGCCAGTACGCCGGGCTGATTACGCAGGATGGCGCTCCATGATTTCCATGGTTCTTCTTTCTTAGCCACGATTTCTTTGGCACGTCGTAACACGATCGAAGGAATTTCGAAGTGGTGGAAGTCCATAGGCAGTAGGGCACATGCGATTTCAAGATCGAGAGTGTCCAGAGTGTGGTGCGCGCCTTCGCCGCGAACCGTTACATAGCCACCGTCGGCATTGGTACCAGAATCGGTGCGATGAACATTACTAATGCGGTTAATGGCTGCCCATTCGCGAACGAGAATGCCGCGGTTAATATAATCAGTCGCCGCCCAGATTCGGGTAAAACGGAGAACCAAAGCGAGTTCGTGGCGCTTCTCCTGGCTGAACACCTTGCGAATGGCGTCGGTATAGCGCCACAGGTCTTTGGTATCGTAACCCTTCACCTCTTCGCAGTTTTCTGCCGCCAGCAGCAGGTTCTGGACATAACTGTTGTCAGTGTCCATCTCCAGCGCGCTGATACCTTCGTATTCTTCGCGGGTTAAGTGGTGGCGCAGTTCGTCGGCGGTGAACTGGGCGAGTAGCTGCTTGCGCAAGGGCATACGAACGACTGGATAACGTGTGGTTTCGTCATCATTCTCGTCAATCTGGATACCGTTATCAGGTTTGAGATCATGACCAGTTGTAACGTCGGCGTCGCTGGTGCTTTCTGATTTGAGAAGAGCAAGCTTTCCGCTTCTCCACTCTTCAACTAACTGATTGCGATCGCCGGCATCTGCTCTCGCCCAGTCAGCCATGAATGTAGCGATAAATTCAGCTTCGTGCGTTTCATCCGGCGCGAAGACCTGCTTTATCGCCTGAACCAGTTTCCACTCAGCGTTCAGGCTGAGTTCGGCAACTTCTGGAATGCCGTTTTTCGCCAGCAGTAGGTTCTGGAGATAGGTGTTGCCTTCATCAAGTGACATTTCGCTGGCAGCCAGCTGCTGCTCTTTAGTGATATGTGACTGGTATTTGTCGCTGGTCAGGTGGACGGCAAAACGGACCGCTGGAGTGCGGTTTTCAAGCGGGACATTGTCAACGGTAGTTTCGACTTTAACGGTCGTTTCCGGTGCGGCAGTGTTGTCCACGGCTCCAGTAGATTCAGCTCCAGCCTTTGGCAGCCAGGTGCGTCCATCATCCTGGAGTTCGTAGCGTTTGCACCAGGTGTAATCCACGGTGTTTTCTTCCGGGAGGTCGTTGTAGACCGGGAAATCGGTGCGAACAGGTTTGGCGTAATCCTTGCCGCGACCGGTTTCAATACCGGCATCTTCCAGCTCAACATCGAGCTGCAGGTTGGCACGGGCTTCTGATTTCGCAGTGAACCAAATCACTGCATCATCTTTGCCTGATTTCTGCGTAGCCTTAACTACATAGAAAAATTCCATGTGAGATCCTCTTTTTTGGATGTAAGATCCCCGGGCCAGAGATAGCGCCCATTGGGTGAACTTTGGTTTTTTAAGTAGTTTTCCGGTGTAACTTTGGTCGGGAGCACCGGACGTACGGGCCGCCTTGCGCGGCTTTTACGTTATGCCTCGTGGGCCATCTGGTCGTACGAAGCACAACGTTCAGAACAGTATTCTTTTTCTTTGCGCGCCAGCTGTGCGCCGTTGCGATAGAGAAGGGTACTTTTGACTACTTCCTCCGGGTTAACCGGCTTGCCGCAGTACCCGCATTTCGTTGAGTTACACATCTGGATTCCCCTTTTGCGCCAGCAGGTAGCACAGGCGGCGAAGAATCACTTTGAAGAAGTTCAGCTTTACGGCCTGCTGCCGTCCTGGTTTGCGTGCGAAATCAATCATTCTCACCCTCGTTTGCCTTATCGCCGGCCAGCGGAACGTTTACACCTGATGCGCGTTAATCTTTCCACCTCATCCGACTATTCGTATGCCGTCGGCGGCTACTTCGTAGGCGTCCTGCCTTGGTGGTTCGTAGTGCGTCTTGGTGATATAGATTAAATCACTGGTTTATATATGTGTCAACCTTTGGTTTTTGGTGGTGTAAATCAAGGCTTTATATTGCTGGATTTGTGAGTCATTTAGCGGAAAGGCGAAGAGGAAACAGAGTGTCAAGGCGGGACGTTAAACGGAGTTAAGGCATAAAACATGCGTCTCTATACAAAGCATTACTTTTTGAGCGTCCAACGTAGCAGACTATCAAGACCAAAGGAGAGATGTAGATGATTGCTCACTTAAAGATCGTATCTGCCGAGTTAACTCGATCTTAGCTATGATCCCTATACCGCAAAATTGAGTTGCGTGAACTGGAAGTTGGAGGAGTATGGATGAAGGTAGTGTCAGGAGGCAGGGAATATGAAATCTTTAGGGCTGATAAGCAGAACAGAAAAAACCCGGCTACAACGCCGGGTTTTTACATAATCAAACACTAAGATAAGATAGAAAAGAAGTAGTTTTTGATGTCTTTTCAGCTGTTTGATTTGTATTGTTAGGTTTGTTTTGCTTTAAAACAACAGATTCTGTCTCAGTAGAGCTGGTCTGATTGAACATTTTCTGCCACTCTCGAAGTTCTAATTTTTTTTCGAAAGTATTATCTTTCATTTCAGTACCTTATGCCGTTTTAGTGAAATAATGATGATTCAGGTTTTTATCAAAATAATGTTTACGCTTAACCCAAATGAATCCATCGCCTTTGGATATTATAGCAACATCTATTGCACCGCCAACAGTTTCATTGTCGTTTGAAACTTTTCTTTTGAACGCAGTAAGATTAACTAAAGACTCTGCCATGTAGGCCAAGTCCTGTTTTGGTAAAAACTCAATCATTTCAGTAACTTTGCTGGTGTAATTTTCAATTATATGTTGGTCAACAACAGCCTGATACCCATTGCATCTATCGTTTAGCAATTCATCTAGTTCATTGCATAATGTTTCTTTATCTGATTCACCTAGAGCAAGTGCATTGATTTTGTCTTTTATTTTTTTTGAAATAGTGTTGTTTTCAACTTCAAACCCAGCATACATAAAGCCTTTAATGTTATTACTTATTCCATTTAAAAAGGTTTCAACTTCTTCTTCTTGGGCATATGCCTTTACGCCACAAAGTCCCCCTGAAGAACTTTTATCTAGGTTTGGCGAAAATCTAAGCTTGCTCTTGAAGAAACCTAAAACATTAAAGGCTAAAACTGCAGGCATAAATTCTTTATTACCATAACCAGCAAACACTAGGCCAGTATTTCTGCCAAATGGTGATTGTTGACAAGTTACCCTCGAGAAAAGATCTGCGATAACCTGAACTAAACTTTCAGGTATCTCTTGGCCTTCTTCTTGGAATAATCGCTCTTCACAAGTCTTTTTGGCTATTGGCAAAGAAAATGCGACTGCGTCAGTAATATCAGCCTCAGAAAAGCCTTCGTAAAAAGGTTGTTGTTTTAATCCATTTAAAATAACATTTGCCTCTTCCTCTAATATTCTGTAAGTCTCTGTTATAGAAGGCTTTTCATTGTTTTCATCTATTATTGGTTTTATTCTTTTTTCTTCGATGTGATTGATTAATGAAGGGAAAAATCTGTTGCTATAGGTGTCAACTAAATAATTCTCTCTTATATCTTGTGGGATGATATATTCGCCTAAGCATAGATATTCCCAGAACTTTTCAGAATATTCCTCAACTGTGTCGAAGCTGTTACTTCCTAATTGTTTTCTGAATTCTTTAATTATCATCTCCCACGGTATGCCACATAAATCTGCAGAGCCAAAAATCATTATACCTATAGGATGATGTTTGCTTAATGCAAACAGTTTGTCAGCGCCGGTGTAAATTTTATTAACGCCATCCCCACCTGAGATTGTAACTGCAGAATCTGCAGCAAGTGATACAGCTGATTTATTAAAAACCGCAATTTCTGCTGTCATAATCTCTCCTAAGGTTTGATTGTTAGATGTATCGTAATGTCTCTGTAAACTCTATTTCCCATGTAAAGTCTTAAATCAAAATACGTCTGCAACTCATATTACAAAAAGTCATTTATATTATATTGCTAACGTTATAAGTCTGAATCATAAATTAAAAGTGAGTCGTGTGCGTAAAATTGCACATACTTAATTATTCAACTGGTTATTTTATTCTTCCGACCTAACCCGGCCTTTCATATATTTTGCATAAAGCTCGTCTAACTCTTTTAATCTAATGGCTATTATGCGGACCATGTTCTGTTGCTCATCTTCTGGAAGCTGGCGGTAAAGCTCTAGCAGACGCTGTTCGTCGGGCTTAAGGCCATTTCTTTCTCCAACATCTTCACCGAGCAACCATGCGACAGAAACGCCTAAGGCGTCGGCGATAGCCAGGGCTGATTTCTTACTAATCACGCCTTTTTTAAACCAGCCGTTTACGGCCTGAGGAGTGACTCCGGCAATTCGTGCCATATCTGCTTTGGTAATGCCGCGGTCGGAAATCTCAGTAAGGCGTTCTACCAAAACGTGGTTGGGTTCTTCTTTTCTCATAACTTCATTGTAAATATTTGGTTTATATTCGCAATACACCCTTGGTTTGCAATTGATATAAATCTATGGTTTACTTCGTCTGTTAACTAGTAGGAGAACTATATGTCCGCACTCGATAAAGCAATTAAAGCCGCTGGCTCGGCCAGAAAGCTTAGCATCGCGCTTGGCGTCACGAGTATGTCCGTAAGTCATTGGAAGAACCGAGATCATGGCATCGTCCCACCAAACCATATCTTTCCCATTTTTAAAATCACTGGTGTTACGCCCCACGAACTGCGCCCAGATCTCTACCCAAACCCAACTGACGGTTTACCTAAACAGGAGCCTTAACAATGCAAAATGTTTCATTTCAACAGAGTAGCAGAGCTTCCTCTAATCCACTGATATTCCCGTGTCATCAACGCGAGCCTGCATATGGGGAGATTGCGCATCGCGATATTTGCTCTGCGGTCCGGGCGTGGGCTGCAGCAGAAGGGCGCGTAGCTGTAGCGCTTCAAATCCAGGAAGCGGCGGAAGAAATCCAACTTGATGGCGTGGATTATTCAGGCCAAGCCGATGTCTGGAACGTGAAGCTGTTCCGATGGCTGGACAACAAAGAAGACTCCGCATCTTACCGAAAGAACGTCGAACAGCTGGTGCCCGCGATCATGTCTGTATTACCGCTTCGATACCGCGACCGTGTCGTAAAGAACGACTCGTTTGCTTACCGAATGGCCAGGTTGGAAAAAGAGGTGAGTGAGGCGAAGCAAGCTCTGATGCTCGATGCACCGAAGAAGGAAAAACTGAAGGAGTTAGGCGAGGGGATTTTCGAAATGTTCAGAGTCGATCCGGACCTTACGGCACCTCTGCTGGCGATGGTCACCACCATGCTGGGGGCAATGTGAAGACTTCAGAAAAGGCGAAAGCCGCGGTGCTCGAACACCAACGGCTTTCAGGTGCAAAAACGGAGTGTAATTGCGGAGCTAAGTATGTCAAACACAGCTGAAATTATCAATTTCCCCCACAGAACCGAACAACCGGGAGGTCGTATGGCCGACCTGTCGAACGGGTATACCAAGGTCGCTAACGAGATCCAACAGCTTAAGCCTCGTCTGAGAATGTCAGGCCGGGAGTGGCAGTGTTTTGAAGCGGTGATCTGGCTTACCTACGGCTGGAACAAGAAACAGGACCGCGTTACGAACACGGTGATTGCCGAGCTTACAGGGCTGAGTGATTCCCACGTTTCGGATACGCTCAAATCACTCGCCGAACGCAAAATTATTTTCAGTCAGAAGCAGGGTGTGATGAAAACGGTCGGTATAAATACTGACCTTTCCGCCTGGATTTTAGACAAACCGAAAACGAGAAAAGTCTTCCCGAAATCGGGAAAAATGTTACCGAAAACGGGAAAAACCTTCCCGGAAACGGTAGACACCCAAGACTATAACAAGAACAATATTAAAATATCCTCGTCTCGGAATTCTGACGAATCCCGAAACCAGAAGACTCAAAAGTTTCTCTCACGCCATCCTGAAGCTGCCGCCGGGATATACACCCCGGCGGGTAAATCATGGGGATCCGCTGACGACCTCAAGGCCGCTCGCTGGATTTACGACAGGCTTCTCACCGTCAACGCATCGCTATCCGAACCAAACTGGGCTGAATGGGCAAACACCATCAGGCTGATGCGCGTCCAGGACAAGCGTACTCACTACGAAATCTGTGACCTGTTCCAGTGGGCCAACCGGGACGAGTTCTGGAAAGACAACATCCTGAGCCCTTCAAGTCTGCGCAAGCAATGGGATCAGCTCACTACGAAGCGGCTGCGTGCAACCGGAACGGCAAAGCCATCCCGGGGCGGCATTGACCTGCATAACACCGACTGGATTGATGGAGTGCTGGAATGAAAAACCTAGCCGAGAGCATTCGCGATTTTGACCGGGAACAGGCTTGCCGGGTAGCGCACAACATGCCTGAGCAGTACACCGAACGCGAACAAACGCAGCAGGTGGCTCAGATTATCAACGGGCTGTTCGTACAGCTGGCGGCCGCGTTCCCGGCAAGCCTGGTTAATCGCAGCCAGGAAGACGTGAACGAGATCCGCCGGCAATGGGTGCTGGCCTTTAAAGAAAACGGGATCACAACCATGGAGCAGGTCGAAGCCGGCATGCGCATGGTACGCCGACAGGAGCGTCCATTTCTGCCTTCGCCAGGCCAGTTCATCAAGTGGTGCAGGGAAGGGCGCTGCGTGCTGGGGATCACCACTGCTGACGTCATGGCTGAATACTGGAAGTGGAGGAAGCTGGTTTATCGGTACCCGAGCAGCGAGCTATATCCGTGGCCAAAGGCGGTTTATTACCACATTTGCCT
Organism: Enterobacter sp. JJBC; assembly: GCF_036936505.1. Taxonomy (NCBI): domain Bacteria; kingdom Pseudomonadati; phylum Pseudomonadota; class Gammaproteobacteria; order Enterobacterales; family Enterobacteriaceae; genus Enterobacter; species Enterobacter sp. JJBC. Next base: position 2,558,037 of record NZ_CP136935.1, on the reverse strand, counting down.
TGAACTGCGGCGCCGTGGAACAAATGGTCAGTTGAGTCTTAAAGAACTCGAGCGTGAAGCCAGTGACATTCTGGATGTGTGGGAAAAGCGGGTGCTGGCCGGGAAGCCGATTCCGCCTATTCGTCGGGCGTTGGCTGCGCCAGTTGATCCGAAAGGGCCGACACCGGCGGAGCTTTTGAAAGCTAAATATCAGCGGATGAAAGCAGATGGCAGGGCATAGTGAGGAAATGGTCTGTTATGAGCGAGAAGCGGACTCTACCGTGGATTTTATCAACACTCAGGGATTGCTTTTAAAAATTGTTATCCAGTTTTACTGCATGAGGTATCCCATAATTGTCCTACCGTTTTACTCATTTTTTGTCTCTTTTATCTATGACATCAATGGTTAAGATTACAACGTCTGAGCAGACGTACTAATTTAAATTCTGTCATTCAGTCGTAGCGATTCTGTGAGGCATCTTTTTATTTTAAACAACTCAAAAAGGTGGAAATAACGATGAAGCGTCCAAACTGGTTTCAAGTTTCCGATAAAGGTGGCAAGGCTATAGCAGCGCTCCATCATTACGCCACTACTGGTACAGGTTTACCTGCCGAGCTGATCCATTTAATTTTTTTAAGAGTTTCCCAGATCAATGGTTGTGCACACTGCATAGATATACATACTCGCGATCTTATCAAGAGTGGCATGTCCGTCGAAAAGATTGTATTGGTGCCTGTCTGGCGAGAAGCTACCTATTTATTCTCGGATATAGAGCAAGCTGCCCTCTCATGGGCGGAAGAAGTTACCCGTGTTAGTGAAACACATGCTTCCGATGAAGCATATTCCGCAGCGCTTTCTGTATTCGGTGAAAAAGATTTGGTTGAACTTACCATTGTTATTGCCACCATGAATGCCATTAATCGTATGGGTATTAGTTTTCGAATGAAGCCGCTTGCTAAAGCTTGACAGATGTAAATAGCTCCCATAAGGGACTCTGGAGCTATATTAAAGTCTGCTTCTGGCACACAAATGACATCCCAGCCTGTGCATGACCGTAAAAACTACCTTCACTTGATAAGCCGCTTCGGGTTATGACGAGGCGCTTGTGTGACATGCTGGAAAACCAATTTAGGCGTTTACTGAAAGCCTGGTTGTCCTCAAGTGAAACGACCCTTAGAAATTTCTATGGCGAAATAATCACATAAGTCTTCTCCACGTGTGTTATAAGCGAGTTTGAAATCGCCACCACTGGCGGTTAAGAGGCATCTCATGAAACTACGCATCACAAGAGCAATCGGCCTCAGCAAGTTCTCGCCACGTTGGGTTAAGGTTATCTGTTTACGGTTGACTAAAAACGATATTGAGCGCTCCCTCAACGCTCTTCTGGCCACAATCGATGAATCTGAACTTACCCCTGAGCAAGTCAAAGCATTAAGGGAATGCATTGACAGAATTAACATCGCAAGGGGGAAGGGTATGCAGGCGTGAGCACGTTTGATTAAAGGTAAGCCAATACTGTATAGGCGCGGCAGCGTTTGCTGCCCAAGTATCGCTTACCGGTCGGTACCAGCTGAGCTATAAAAGCCAAATATGACTGGATGAAAACTGGTAGGAGGGTATAGGGATGAACTGGTTCTTCGTAAACGAAATTGAGGCCAAATATCTAAGCCTGCTCCGTTTACCGCATTTTAGCTGAGTACTGAAGCATTGCTTTGCACCCGCCAGGCCCGCTGACTTTTCACTATATATTAGTTTATCCGCTTCCAGCTTGACACCCATCGATTATGACTGCGTTAAGCCTATGAAAAAGTAATAAGTCTACAAGTTTTTTTTAACATTCTATGAATTCATTAGATTCTGGCCAGAAGATCTTCAAATATCCATTTTTATCATATTTTGAAAAAAGATTGCCCTGGAAGCAAAATATACCAGCGGATTCTAGCCACATCCATTCTTCTGGTTGTTCGACACCTGTTGCACAAATCCTTATCTCTAAAAGTTCGCCGCAACGTATTAAACTTTGTAGTATCGCCTGCTTAGAGCCGTCCTTATGTATATTATGGATTAGTTGAGGGTGTATTTTGAGCTTCTCAGGCTGAAATTTCGAAAGAAACAATAAACCTGCATTTCCCACACCAAAGTCATTAATAGCAACACTTAAACCGCAGCTTTTGAGAATCTGCACGGAATGCGCGAACTCATCAATTTCAGGGATTATTTCGCTCTCAGAAAACTCAACTAAAACTTGTTCTGGGTGTAAGTTACTTTCTCTGATGTAATCGAGCAAAATCTCAATCGCATTCGGCACCCTCAGTAAGGTTAAAGGCAGGAGTGTTATTGATACTCGTTGTGAAGAGGTAATGAAACCCCCTGCAATTTTTAACAAATCTTTCTTCGATTCCAAATCAAAAAGTAAATTATTGGCTTTTATAACGTCATTATCTGATTTAGCATTCAAGACAAAAGAATGAATCTGGGCAGCCAGAGGGTCTATAACTGCATGCATGTCTTCGATAATATCGGGATCAACCGATGATACATTTATTTGATCGGATGAAAAAAACCAACTGTATCTATCAGGAAGTTCATAATAGCTGTCTGTCTCAGCAGAATCTATAAATGTGCGGAAAAACCTTAAGGCTCTGTCGTTGTAAAGCATTTTATGTTGGGTTGTTCCACGTTGAAGAACCCTGTCCAGACACTCTTCTTTACTGAATAGTCTTATATCAATTAATTCCATGCCTGAGCGGCCAAATCGTCGATAGGGGGCATAATCGGATAAGAGTTCTACAATGTTAAAGTGAAGTGTATCTAGGCAAATCTTTTCATAGATTTGCATTACAGCTGCTTCATCACCTTCCAGAAGCTGTAAGAAATGAATCCCATTGAAAAGTAAAACACCAGTTACCCCCGCACATTCATTTCGGGAATTTGCTTCACTGACCATGTCAATAATGGATTGAATTGGTGTATCAGCTCGCAGGTGGCTTCGGTAGATGAGAGTAGTAAGCATAGTTGCACACTTTAAAGGATTTTCTTCTAAAGTAGCATACGAAAGGTCAGTTAGGGCTATTTAACTGAAAAATTTACAAAAACGAGTACGGTAAAGTTAAAATTGTGCATGAAGAGTACAATGCTTCACAAAAAACCATTAAATTAACGTGGTTTAATCCTGCGAGAAATTCACGATTCTGCAACGTAAATTTGCTTGGTATGCACACGTGACAAAGTAAAAATTGATTCTAAGATTGCGGTAGTAAAAATTATCACATGGAGGTTCCAATGGTTTTCATTGTGGCTTTAACTTTATCTCTTCTTCTTTGCGTAGCGGGCCTTATCTTCATTTTGCTGGAGCTAGTTAGCATAGGCTGCAACCCTCAACGACATTGAACGATACGTGCAAGAAATCCAGCAAAAGCATTGATTGAAAGGCACTTGACCTCAAGTTAGCTTGAGCTTTTAAGATGGCGATTCTCGATATAGTTAAAGGATTAGCCTAATGAAAGAGATTGATGTCGGTTTTACGCACGTTGCGTTTGTTGTTAGAGATTTGGAAAAAAGTATTGATTTCTACAGCCGTTATGCTGGTATGGAAGTCGTACATAGTCGAGAGCCTGATCTTCCGGAGGCACGTAAAGTCGCGTGGTTAAGTGACCGAATTCGCCCTTTTGCGCTTGTCCTTGTCCAGGTTGATGCTGTGACTGACACCCCTTTAGGAAATTTTGGTCACTTGGGATTAGCTTGTTCAAGCATTGAAGAAATCGACAATAAGGTAGCGATGGCTAGAATGGAAGGCATCTTGCGAAAAGAACCGGCTCAGGCAGGCGAACCGGTAGGTTATTATGTCTTCTTCGCTGATCCTGATGGCAATACACTTGAACTTTCTTATGGTCAGAAAGTCGGGATCGAGGCTTTCCGTCAGGATGATAGAGTGCCTGCATCTTAGTGAATTTCGATAACCGGTTGGATTACATTACGCTTTGGTAATGCTTCATGTCGTTTTAGAGCTTGCTGACTTATTTTTTCTCAATAATAGCAAGCTCCATAATAGCCTTTCCGAATTTTCATTTTATTAATTTCACCTCAAAACCAAAACCTTGTAGCAAAACTGCACAAAACTCCACTTAAAGCTGTTCAACATAACTATTGATTTTTGACCACCAAATCCGAGATTCCTCCCATATCGTCCATAAAGCAGATATCTACAAGTCTGCAAGCGCTCCGTCGTGCTAACACTCATTAATCGTTGCAAAATCCGTGAGATACGTTTATAAGTGTACTGTATATGCATACAGTTTTTCGTTGCGGAGGGAAAAATGAAAATCGAGTTATCCATTGATCGCATGAAGAAAATTCCTGATAGGGCTATACCTGCACTTGAGTCAAAACTGCTCGAAAGACTCAGTAAGCAGTTCGATGATTACCAGCTTACGATTAAGCGTGCCGGCAATGATGGGTTGGCTGTTTTCGGTGGCGACAAGAAAGAGGTCGAACATAACGTGCAGGAGAACTGGGAAAGCGCGGACGAGAGGTTTTATTAATCGCGTGAATTTCACTGGAGCAGTTTCTAAGAGTATCGCTGTTTGCGTTCCCCTGGCTGTTCCCGATTACTGTTTATTGCGTCAATACGTCGCTCTGGGGGAAATAGTGTGTAGTGCAGAAGCCTTTAAAGCAGATGATCAATGGTACGACGTGGTCAGAAGGGCCGATAAAGCAGTTATCTATAGCTTCCCGGCGGAAGGGAGATATCTGGTTTATCGAGTAAATGGAATAGTTTCATTACGACCGTTACTCGACGAGGAAGAGATATTCACTCTTAACGGGTTTATGCAATTTGCAAAACGGCTGGGGTTCCGAGTTACACCACCGTCTGATATTATTCTTTCATAGGCCTGAACACCCTATACCTGATGCGCCACGGAGAGAACCATGGCGCTAGAATTACAACTTATAAAACACCACTCAGGAATCCTGATCCCGGCTACGCCGGAGACCAGCGATTTGCTGCAATCAAAAATCAAGCTCGGCGCCGTGCTGGTGGCCGATTTCAAACAGGTACGCAATCCTGCATTTCATCGCCGCTTCTTCGCTCTGCTGAATCTGGGCTTCGAATACTGGGAGCCTACCGGCGGCGCAATCTCCTCCAACGAGCGCAAGGTGGTTACCGGCTACGCTAAATTCCTGGCTTCCTATGGCGGAAACGAAGCCGCACTGCTCGATGCCGCTGAGCACTATCTTGAGCAGGTTGCGAGCCGCCGCGTAACAAACGGGATCAGCCTCTGTAAATCCTTCGATGCATACCGCGCCTGGGTGACTATTCAGGCCGGGCATTACGACGCTATCAAACTTCCGGATGGCACACTTCAGAAGCACCCACGCAGTATTTCATTCGCCAACATGGACGAAATTGAGTTCCAGCAGCTGTACAAGGCCGCGCTTGATGTCCTCTGGCGTTGGATATTGGCAAAATCGTTCAGGGACCAAGGCGAGGCGGAGAACGCCGCTGCTCAACTCATGAGCTTCGCGGGGTGATGGGGATGAAGCATACCTGGTTCCATCATACCGATTGCACAACCCAGCAGGCCGAAGAACTCATGGCGGAATACCAGCGCCGCGGCGTGAAGGTAGAGCGCAACCTGAACTCAGATTATCTCACCTGGACCGTCAGCGCCCGGCTGCCTGAAGGCAAGAAACCACCGCGTATAAATCGCCGGTGGCAAAACCGGATATGGGGGTGAGCGTGGCTATTTATCGCAGCAAAAAATGGCTCGCCGCCGTCGGGCAGATCGAGCTTTGTGTTCTTTGTGGAGCATGGGGGACGCAGGTGGCACACCGGAACGAAGGGAAAGGCATGGGATTAAAAACCGATGACTGTGCGACGGCTGCGCTCTGCGTTTGCTGTCATGACAGCATTGATAACGGGAATAAGCTGAACAGAGAGGAGCGTCGGCAGCTTATGGACCGCGCGATTGTTCTGACAGTGATTGAAGTTGCCCGCCGCGCGCTGGTGGTGCCCGCATGAAAATTTACGAAATTACGCCGATTGGCAAACCCCGAATGACTCAGCGCGACCTATGGCATAAACGGCCAGCAACAGCAGCGTACTGGGCATACAAAGAACATGTCAGGCTGCTGGGCATCTGCCTGCCAGGATCTGGATATCACATCACCTTCATCATTCCCATGCCAAAAAGCTGGAGCCAGAAGAAGCGCGCGCAACTGAACGGCCAGGCTCATCAACAGAAACCGGATAAAGACAACCTGGAAAAGGCGCTACTTGATGCCATTTTCGACGACGACAGCCGCGTCTGGGATGGTCGGGTGACAAAGCTATGGGGAGAGAAGGGGCAGATCATTATTGGGGAGTGCGCGCCGTGACCAGAGACGAGATAACCCGATACCAGGCAGAGAGCATTAAGCGCGCCAGCCTGCCGCCAGTAGCAAAGCAAAGCCAGACCAAAACCAATCAGCCACATAAGGAAGCCGAATGAACAGTCAGCAACTGGAATACGTACGTCAGCAGCTCATTGTGGCGACCGCAGATCTGAGCGGGGCGACGAAAGGGCAGCTGGTAGCTTTCGTCGAAAACGCGCAATTCACCGCGACGGCGCGCAGCCGGGGCCGGAAGAAAATCGCGGACCCGGTCACCGGCCGTAAAGTTAATCCGGACGGCCCGGCGATGAGCGGCAGCCAGTCGCGCGCCAAGGGCTCATCCATCGCGCTGGTGGGCCCGGTGGAGTTCGTGACTGCATCGTGGCGCCGCGCTGTGCTGTCGCTGGAAGACCATCAGAAAGCATGGCTGCTATGGAACTACAGTGAGAATACCCGTTTCGAGTATCAGGTAGCGATCAACCAATGGGCGTGGGCAGAGTTCCTGGAACAGATAGGAACGAAGAAGGTGGCGGGCAAAACGATGGAGCGCCTGAAGAAACTTATCTGGCTGGCGGCACAGGATGTGAAGGCTGAACTGGCAGGGCGGGAGACGCACGAATACCAGAAACTGGCGGAGCTGGTGGGCGTGACCGCAAAGAACTGGTCAGAGACCTTTACAGACCGCTGGGTTGAGATGCGCCGCATTTTTCTGCGCTTGGACAGCGGAGCTTTATTGCAGGTAACGCGATCACGTTCACAACAAAAGGCGACAAATTTAGATAGAAGTCTTGCAAAACTGGATTGAAACACATATATTTCATGTAAATCTGATATTGTGCCAGCATTACATTAACCCGCCGATGAGCGGGTTTTTGCTTTAAATATCCCGGCAGAAATTATCGCCAATTTTGATTGTATGATCTTCGATGTTCTTATCGAATACCACAGCGCTGGATTTATATTCCGGAAAATTAAGAATGTATTTTGGCCCAAAGAAGCCAGAAATTTCTGAATATGCTTCAACCGCTGCGATCTGACCATTCCAACTATATCGCGCATCGTTTCCCATAATGCAGTCTCCCTGGCGATACTTTCCTTCTTCCGCGGAAGCTAAGCAATAAGATGATGAGAAAAGGACGGCTGTCGCTAAAAGTACCTTGATCATTTCATTTTCATTCCATTTTTAAATGCCGTTGAATTTTAAGGTAAAAAACACCTTAAAGCCACCGCGCCTTTACCTTTGGTTCAAATAACAAGCAGACGCTTCTTAAGTGGCTGAACACTGATTAGTAATCAGTTCGGCAGGCCAAGCCTAGCCATGGTATTCACGGACTTCGAGCCGCCATTGCCTTAGCCTCACATTGCAAGCCTGCCGCTGGCTTTTTAGTTTCTAGACAATGGAAATCGCTTTGAGTATGTGACGACATCCCGGTGAGACCAGCACACTTCCCTGGCGCGGCAAAGCGATCCCCATTGTGATGAAGCTCAGCGGCGATTGATTGAGGATTGTCGAAGTGATTTTTTCCCGCGATGCTATAGTTAATACGGCATTAGGTAATGCTCTCGATACTCAAAACACTGGGTGGGGATACACCTACATCGCAGAGAAAACTGCATGACCCATGACCAGCAACTCATTGCTGGTCTTTTTTCCGCCATTAGCTCAACTGGAAAGAGCCCGGAGCTTCTACCTCTGTGGTTCGGGGTTCGAATCCTCGATGGCGGACCAGAGAATTACTTAATTAACAATTTAGTATTTCTAACACCATCACACACACTGCCGCCATATAATCAAATCCTCACACTGAGGAGATGGCAATGAAAGAAGGTTTCTACTGGATACAGCATAACGGCGTAGTTCAGGTAGCTTACTACACCGACGGCGTCACCGAGGATCTTGAAACGGGCCAGACAATAAACGGTGTCTGGCATCTGACGCGAGGTGATGATATTTGCCACAACGGAGAGGCTGAAGTGATTGAAGGCCCACTGTCTGCGCCATTGAAATGAATATATTGATCTGATTACTTGGCAGATTCTTTGTACTGCACATATGCTTTTTAAGCATCCTGCGGAATGTATGGGTTCTGAAAGCATTTTGGTGGTGAATCCCCCTATGCGGAGGGGCGTTCCAGCAATTACCAGAAAAGGAAACCTCTCAGACGCGAGAATGTTTGCTGGAGTAATTCTCACCGGGAGGCACCCGGCACCACTCTCTCAGCTATTGCCAACTTAGCAACTATGCCTGCTGTCCGAGCAGGCTTTTTTTTTGCCCACACAGATAAACTATTGACCGCATGAATATAGCCTGAGTAGGTTATGCATGTGGTGAATCCCATCTAAGCGATGGGGCGTCTGGTTAACTGCTATGTGCAGGTATGCGCGCGACTTTGACGACCAGAGATAAGTCACCGGGAGGCACCCGGCGCCACATCCTCAAAAAAACGTTTTGTCGACCACCAAGTTCTGAATCGTCATATACACTTCTAAATGAAACAATTTAAGAGGTGAATTATGAAAGAGGGATATTATTGGATTAGACACAATGACTGTGTCCAGATCGCCTACTTTTCGCACGGTAAAACTGAAGATATGGTTACAGGAAAAATAATCAGAGGCGTCTGGCATCTAACTCGTGGCTACGATCTATGCCATAACGGTGAAGCGGTCGTTCTGGAAGGCCCAATATCCCCACCTTTATGAACATAATTCGAAGAACACAGGCTGCCTCAGGGTGGCCTTTTTTATTTCCCCTCAAATTTACTGAGAGGATTCACAGCAATATGAGGGGGGCCGATGTCCGATCCATTTTCCGGCACGGGGCTGGCCGGTTTAGCTTTGACTGGAGCCAGTGTCTACGGTCTATTGACCGGAACTGACTACGGTGTTGTTTTTGGTGCATTTGCTGGCGCCGTATTTTACATAGCGACAGCAGCTGACCTGAGTGTGTTACGTCGCCTGGCATACTTCTTCGTGTCGTATATCGTCGGCATTCTTTGTTCGGGGCTGTTGGGTTCAAAACTCACATCCTGGACGGGGTACACCGAGAAGCCTCTGGATGCTATCGGTGCCGTAATAGCTTCTGCGTTAGCCGTTCAAATCCTTACGTTCCTGAATAAGCAGGACATCGGCTCGCTGGTGGCGCTAATAACGCGCCGGGGAGGTTCAGGTGGTACTAAATGATCCAACAGCAACTATCAACGCGCTGCTCTGCGCCGGAGTTGTAATTACTCTGATGTTTTATCGCCGTGGAGATTCGCGGCATCGGCCATGGATTTCGCGTTTAGCCTGGCTGATTACCGTCACCTACAGCGCTGTACCGCTGGCGTACCTGTGTGGGATTTACCCGCATTCATCATGGGCCACCATTGCGGCAAACATCATATTCCTTTCCGTGCTGGTGGCCGTCAAAGGCAACGTTGCACGTCTGGTTGATCATCTGAGGCACTAATGAACCAAACACAATTTCAGAAGGCGGCTGGCATCAGCGCCGGGTTAGCTGCGCGCTGGTTTCCGCATATCGACGCCGCTATGAAGGAATACGGCATAACCACACCGCTTGATCAGGCGATGTTTATTGGCCAGATGGGGCATGAAAGCACCAGATTTACCCGGCTGGTGGAGAGCCTGAATTACGCGGTTGAAAACCTGGTACCGACGTTTGGTAGCCACCGCATCACACAACAGCAGGCCGCCGCACTTGGCAGAACGGCAACGCAACCGGCAAACCAGAAAGCGATCGCCAATCTGGTATACGGTGGTGAGTGGGGAAAAGAACACCTTGGCAATCAAGTTGCCGGTGATGGCTGGAAATATCGTGGTCGCGGGTTGAAACAGGTTACCGGCCTGAGTAACTATCGCAGTTGTGGCTACGCGTTGAAACTGGACCTTGTTACCCACCCGGAGCTGCTTGAACAGGATGAATACGCCGCGCGCTCAGCCGCATGGTTCTATGCCTCCCGTGGTTGCCTGCTTCATTCCGGCGACGTTGAGCGCGTGACACTGTTAATCAATGGCGGCCGCAACGGGCTGGATAAGCGCCGCGAGCTGTTTAACCTGGCGAAATCAGTTCTGGTATGAGGTGAGTGTGGGTATCGAGACAATAATCGGGCTGGCCGCACTGGTCATTTCCGCTATCGCCGGCGCTTTTGGCCTAGGCCATATTCGCGGCACCAGCAAAGCAGAAGCCAAAGCCGACCAGCAGCGAACCGAAGATAACGCAGCGGCAATGGTCGCAGCAGCCGAACGCAGGGTAGAAACAACGAAAGAGGCCAGCAATGTACAGCAGACTGTTAATCATATGCCTGGCGACGATGTTGATCGCGAGCTGCGTGACGAATGGAAGCGTCCCGGCGGTGGTTGATACCGGTTGTGATTGGGTGAAGCCAATCTTCCTGACGGATCAAGACATCGACGTTCTGGACCGCCAGACGAAGAAAGACATCCTGGCGCATAACAAAGCATGGAAAGCAAATTGCGGGAAAAATTGAGCCTCATCCCTGAGGTTCGGACACAGTCTCTCCTCTGGACTTTAACCGTAGCAAATATTGAGAATTTTGTTATACAAATGGACAATTCTTGGGGCGCAGATGATTAATTAGCAGGGAAAAGCTTGAAGAAATCAGGGTGGCTCATCCTTGAGCACACGGGTAGTCCTAAACGACGACTTCACCTGACATAGCAAAGTCTATGTAAGAGTCTAGAAAATAATGAATATTTAGCAAGCCGGGAAAGGAAAAAAGTCCCTTCCGAAATGAAATCCTGCAATTCGGAAGGGAGACCAAAGGGGTCATCATTACAAGGAGAATGTAAATGTAATCCATTTCTCAAAAGTAAAAAGGTGTATTAAATAAATAATGCAAAGGAACAAAAAACTGCTTTCTTCTAATGCCTGATGGGTATACGGGATGAGTGATTAGCGAAGAATTTCAACAATGCTCACAACTTTATTTTGTCTGTCAGCTACATTTTAATGGCACGAGTGATTCGATATCTCTGCCATACAGATGAATCCCCCTGAGCGGAGGGGCAACCAGTCACTGCTGGACGTAGTGTTGCGGGTTTGCGGAGTGATGCAAGTCCACCGGGAGGCACCCGGCGTCTGAATGCTTGACTAAAGGAATAGGGTACACGTCGAAATGAGTGCGAAGTAATACCTACTTACTGCTAGACCCAGCCAGTTCTGTCCGAGCTGGCTTTTTTTTGAAAAAAAAAGCCCTCTCAGCGAGGGCTACAGGAGTCTCAGTTTCGTTGCTCTTTTTATTGATGTTCCCCGGAGTTGGCATTCTCCGCATCAGAGTCATGTATAGCCTGGCAGCCAGGCAGATAACAACAAGCGTAAGCGTGGGATATTAAGAAACTCCTCAGATTGTTTTCGCTGATGGATGGGCTAAAGACCTTGAAACAGTAAGCGGGTTGACCGCAGCCATAAGCCCATGCAGCAGCCATGATGCTGCCCCGAGTCGCGTAATGGCGAGCAGGTATAGCAGACCGTTGTGAGGGTAAATAAGGGGGCATGCTCCGATAAAGCAGCGCGAACGCCAGACGCGCACCGGTTATAAGCGGCGATGAAGCGACAGCAACTCAAGGGCATGAGCGTGGCCACTCCGGGTAGTGGCAGCCATTACAACGCCCACCTGCTGGTGGGTTTGATAATAGTTATAAGATTAAGCGGATGAATCAATCAGCTGATTATCTTGCGCAACTGGATTTCTTCCTGCTCGTTAAGCCTGGCGTACTCGCTTATTTGTTTAATAAGTGACTCTTTGTTATTAGACATCATGGACGAAACATAGCAGCCAGTTCGCCATTCGAAAAAGCTCACCAAAAATAAGGTTGATGCTGTAGAATGCTGATAATGTATTGAGAGGTGATTGCAAATTTTTTTCGTTACCATGGAGTTAGCTTTTACTTAATGCAAATTACAGGGATTTATAATGCTTTACTGATATGAGATATATGGATACTTAACGGTTGCTAAAAGAGAATTTAGCACCACTAAAAATAGTAGGAATAATCTTACGTCGTTGTTGCTGTTGGCACAATATGGATAATAACTTTGCCTAAACAAAACAATAGCAACCGATGAAAATTCACTTTATTACTATCGCCTTGCTGGCGACGATTTCTTCGCCATCCTACGCAGCGTTTCAGGAAAGAGAATACAATACCTGGTATCAAAAAGATGCTGTACTCTATGACATTACCCAGACCTCAGAGGGATTGCCTGTCATGATAAGCATCTCTCAACCGGGGAGGGAGTCAGCTAATATGCTCGTATCCTATATGTCCGATGGTGGCTGTGGAGATGAGAAGGTGCGGCTTAATGCTAACGGGAAGGATGTGCCTGCAACTTATACTTGTGTATCAGTCGGAGCAGACAGGATTGAACACTTTGCAGTGAATGATGCAAGCAAGGTCAATGAGATGGTTAACCACCTCAAGTCAGATTTCACTTTGTTGCTTCAGAACGATATCAAAGTCTGGGCTGCTAACATAAAGACGCCTAAGTATGGCTTAGCACCAAAATTTTAAATCTCAAAATTTAACCGCCTAAGGGCGGTTTTTTATTGGAGTTTATATGGCAAAACCGGACTGGGGCGAGCTTCAGCAACGGTTCCTGTCCGAACATGCCGCAACCGGCGTATCACCAAAGGAATGGTGTGAAGCGCAGGGACTGAACTATGCTACCGCACGTCGATATATCAAAAAACCTTCTGCGCAATCTGTGCAAAAATCTGCGCAGAAAAAAGTGCGTACTGCGCAAAAAGAACAAAGCGCAGGAGAGCTGGTGGATGATGATGGACTTACCGCTCAGCAGCGCATATTTGTCGCGGAGTACCTGAAGGACAACAACGCCACCGCTGCCGCTGCACGTGCTGGTTATAGTGACCCAAATTACGGTCGCCAGCTCATAACGAATCCTAACGTTGCTCTGGCCATTGCGCAGCAGCAAAAAGCCTCCATTGCGCGCACGCTTGGCAGTGCCGATGAAGTCCTCGCGCAGATGTGGCAACTTGCCACCTTCGATGCTAACCAACTCTCACAGTATCGTCGCGGCGCGTGTCGTTACTGCTGGGGCTTCGGTCACCACTACCAATGGCGCGATGCAGTTGAGTTTGAAGAGAAAAGACTCGAGGCTGTTGAGCGTGACAGGCGTGAACCCGAAGATTCCGGCGGCTATGGCTACGACCACAACCGAGAACCAAACCCAGAATGCCCGCGCTGTAATGGGGACGGCATCGGCCAGCCTTATTTCCCAGACACTCGCAAGCTCCCGGCTGTTTCCAGGCTTGCCTATTCAGGCGTGAAGGTTGGCAAGAATGGTGTCGAAATCACAGCCATCAGCCGTGAGCGAATGTTTGAAGCGGTAATGAAGCGGCTCGGCCTGGCGGATAGCGAGTTCGCTCAGCGTCTCCAGCAGATCGAAATCGACCGCCGGCTGCTGGAGGTGGAAAAACTCCGCAAAGAGCTGGCCGGTGATGGTGATGATGACGAACCGACCCAAGTTCAGATCAATATCAATGTAGTGGACGCGAGGGCGGAAGATGGGGATCAGCCCGACACTTAACATTCCTCAGGCGCGCTTCCTCGCGATGCAGCACAAATTCAAAGCCTATGTTGCCGGGTTCGGTTCCGGTAAGACGTGGGTGGGTTGTGGCGGCATCTGTAAGGGGATGTGGGAGCACCCAAAAATCAACCAGGGTTATTTCGCACCGACGTACCCGCAGATTCGTGACATCTTCTACCCGACGATTGAAGAGGTGGCCTTTGACTGGGGCTTGAACGTCAAAATCAACGAGGGGAACAAAGAGGTTCACTTCTACGAGGGGAGACGATACCGCGGGACAACCATCTGCCGTTCGATGGAAAAACCCGGCTCGATAGTCGGCTTCAAAATCGGTAACGCGATGGTGGATGAGCTGGATGTCATGGCGGCTGCTAAAGCGCAGCAGGCCTGGCGAAAAATCATCGCCCGTATGCGTTACAAGATCGACGGGTTGCGTAACGGCATCGATGTAACGACTACGCCGGAGGGCTTCAAATTCGTCTACCAGCAGTTTGTGAAGGCGGTGCGTGAAAAGCCTGAGCTTTCTGCTCTGTACGGGCTGATACAGGCCAGCACGTTCGACAACGCGAAGAACCTGCCGCCTGACTACATTCCATCGCTTCTGAGCTCATACCCTGACGAACTGATTCAGGCCTATCTGCGCGGCAAATTCACCAACCTCAACAGCGGGACCATTTACCACACGTTCAACCGTAAGCTCAATAACTGTTCTGATGAGGTTCAGGATGGGGACTCGTGCCAGCATGGATGGACAGGTACCGGGGAAAACATCATATCTGGAATGGCTCGCGCGGCAGCCGGCACAACGCCAGGATCAGGTTCTGGGTGCCGAACGTGGCCGTCTGTTCCGCGCGGGTGAAATCGACCTGCCTGATATGTTCACTGACAAAGGCGAATGGATCAGCCTGGAACGTCTGAAGCAGCTCTCAGGCACAGACAACTAGCAATCACAACTTACTCCACGCCCTGGCATCCGCCGGGGCTTTTTTATGGGCGAGGCCCGGCAAAATCCCGAGGGGAAATTATGTTAATTCGAAACATGCTTCTGAAATTTTACGCACCTGAAAGCGGCGGTGATGGCAGCGGTGGCGGTGGTATCGAAATCACTCCTGAAATCCAGAAGCTGATTGATGAGCGCGTGACCAGCGAAGTTACAGGCCTGAAATCGAAAAACTCTGAGCTGCTGGGCACCATCAAGCAGCAAAAAGAAACCCTGTCGCGCTTCGATGGTATCGATCCTGATGCTGTACGTGGGATCCTCCAGCGTTTTTCCGACGACGAAGAGGCAAAGCTGATTGCCGCCGGGAAAATTGATGAGGTGCTGGATAAGCGCACCGAGCGTCTGCGTGCTGACGTCGATAAGCAAATCAAAGCCGCAAACGAGCGCGCGGACAAAGCCGAAGCGTTCTCCAACAAATTCCGGGACCGGGTTCTGGGCGATGCAATCCGTGCAGCAGCTTCAAAAGCAGGCGCGCTGCCGGAAGCATCCGACGATCTGATCCTACGTGCCAAAGGCACATTCCAGCTCAACGACGAAGGCGAGGCCGTAGCAGTTGATGCAAATGGCGATGTTCTGTTCGGTAAAGACGGCAAAACTCCACTAAGCCCGCTTGAGTGGGCGGAGTCTCTTAAGGAGACGGCTCCGCATCTGTTCCCACGCGCAGAAGGCACCGGCGCGGGCGGACACAAACCAAACGGCGGTGGCAGCCTGAAACGTTCCGAAATGAGCGCCAGCGACAAAGCGGACTACATCCGCAAGCATGGCCAGCAGGCCTTCCTCAAACTTCCGAAATAAGGCGTTTCCCGAATGACGACTGTTAATACCGACCTGATTATTTATGACGACTTGGCTCAGACCGCTTTCCTTGAGCGCCGACAGGATAACCTGGCAATCTTTAATGCCTCTTCCAACGGGGCGATCGTCTTACAACGGCCAACATAGATAAATGGACGCTCTACCAGGTTGCGCAGTATTGCGATCAAATGGTACCGGATGGCAAAGGCGGAAGTGGTACCGAACCACGTTATACCTGCAACGTCTACATTCAGGAACGCAACGACGCTTATACGGTCCTGCGTGATTTTGCTGCAATCTTCCGTGGGATGACCTACTGGGGCGACGACCAGATTGTGGCGCTGGCGGACATGCCGAGAGATGTCGATTTTACTTACACGCATGCGAACGTTATTGATGGGCGCTTTACCTATTCCAGCAGCACCACAAAGAACCGTTACACCAATGCGCTGGTGTCCTGGTCTGATCCTGATAACGCTTTTTCTGATGCGATGGAGCCTGTTTTTGAGCAGGCGCTGGTTGCGCGTTATGGGTTTAATCAACTTGAGATAACTGCGATCGGTTGTACCCGTCAGTCAGAAGCGAACCGGAAAGGGCGATGGGGGATCCTCACCAACAACAAAGATCGCGTTGTTACTTTCAATGTAGGGGAAGATGGCAACATTCCGCAGCCTGGCTATGTAATCGCTGTAGCGGACCGAAATCTCTCCGGGCGCGACCTGGGCGGCCGTGTTTCAGCGGTGAATGGTCGTATTTTGACGCTGGACAGGGCGCCAGATGCATATTCGGGCGACAGGATGATTATCAATCTGCCATCAGGGGTTGCGCAGTCACGCACCATCCAGTCGATAACGGGCAATAAAGTAACCGTTACGACTGCTTACAGCGAAACACCTGTGACTCAGGCCGTGTGGGTCATAGAGTCTGATGAACTCTATGCACAGCAGTATCGCGTTATTACGGTAACTGATAATAATGACGGCACGTTCACAATCGTCGGTGCAAATCATGATCCGGATAAATATGCCCGAATCGATACCGGAGCCATCATTGACCAGCGGCCGGTGAGCGTGATCCCGCCTGGCAATCAGTCACCACCAGACAACATCGTAATCAGTTCGTTTTCAGTAGTGCAGCAGAATATCAGCGTCGAAACAATGCGCGTGAGCTGGGACCAGGCGCAGAACGCTATCGCCTATGAAGCGCAATGGCGCCGCAACGACGGGAACTGGGTTAACGTGCCGCGCAGTTCCACCACGTCATTCGACGTTCCTAGAATTTATGCCGGGCGTTATCTGGTACGGGTGCGCGCCATCAATGCCGCAGAAATTTCTTCCGGGTGGGGCTATTCAGAAGAGAAAACGCTGACGGGTAAAGTGGGCAATCCGCCGAAACCGGTCGGCTTCATCGCTTCTGATAATGTGATTTTCGGTATTGAGCTGAGCTGGGGATTCCCGGCGAACACCGACGACACGCTGAAGACGGAAATTCAGTACAGCCTGACCGGGACGGAAGACGATGCGATGCTTCTGGCAGACGTACCCTATCCGCAGCGCAAGTATCAGCAGATGGGCCTTAAGGCAGGGCAAATTTTCTGGTACCGCGCGCAGCTGGTTGACCGCAGCGGAAACGAATCAGGGTACACTGACTTTGTGCGCGGACAGGCCAGCATTGATGTATCCGATATCACCGATGCCATTCTGGAGGACATGAAAGGCTCCGATACATTCAAGGACCTGATCGAGAACGCGGTAGACAGCAATGAAAAAATTGCTGGCATGGCTAACGACATCAAACAGGCCAACGACGAACTGGAGCAACAGGCGCAGAAAATTGCCCAAAATGCCCAGGATATCGGGAAGGTTCAGACCAGCGTTACAAACCTGTCGAGCAAGGTCGGAAATGTGTCTTCTTCTCTGAGCGAGCTTGAGCAGACAGTGGCGACGGCCGATACCGCGCTGGGCCAGCGCATCGATAACATCAGCGTGTCTGTGGACGGCATGGCGGGGGGAGTGAAGACCTCCGCCATCGCGATTATTCAGGGTAACCTGGCGCAGGTGGCGGCGCGAAAAACGCTGTCTGCATCGGTCGCCGGTAACAGCGCGCAGCTGGACCGCATTGATGAGGTGATCGTCAACGAGAAGGAGGCAACGGCGCGTTCGCTGCTGAGTTTGCAGACTGACGTGAACGGCAACAAGGCATCCATAAACAGCCTGAACCAGACCTTCTCCGATTACCAGCAGGCCACGGCCACGCAGATAAACGGCATCACGGCGACCATCAACGGACATACCTCAGCCATTACCACTAACGCTCAGGCCATCGCGAACGTTAACGGGGATCTGAAGGCGATGTACAGCATCAAGGTCGGGTTATCCAGCAACGGTCAGTACTACGCGGCTGGGATGGGGATCGGCGTTGAGAATACGCCTTCTGGTATGCAGTCGCAGGTTATCTTCCTGGCTGACCGCTTCGCCGTAACGCACCAGGCCGGAGCTACGGTGACCCTTCCGTTCGTTATCCAGAATGGGCAGGTGTTCATCAGAGACGCGCTGATAGGTGATGGCACCATCAGCAACGCCAAGATCGGCAACTACATCCAGTCCAATAACTATGTCGCTGGCTCAGTCGGGTGGAGGCTGGATAAGGGCGGTACGTTTGAGAACTACGGTTCGACAGCTGGTGAGGGGGCAATGAAACAGACAAACCAGACAATCAGCGTGCGGGACTCCAGGAATGTTTTGAGGGTGCAGATCGGGAGAATCACGGGAACATGGTAACGGGAGGCCTCTTACGGGCCTCTTTTTTCAGGAGGACTGGATGGCGGAATATGGTGTCCAGACATGGGACGCCTCAGGCAAGGTAAACAACTATGGCGTTAAGCCTGTCAGCGTTTGTGGCTATCTTCAGCTGGCCCAGAACCAGAAAACAGGCTCTTACTCCGTAGCGCTTCCACCGGGTTGCAGGCTTACCTATTTTCAGAGCATGAACGGTGATCAGTTTGGTACGAGTCGGAGGAAGATCACCATTTCAGGGGGAACCGCAACAGTGTCAGCAGCAGGCGATACCGACTACTCAGCAGGGACTGAGCCTGCGGCAGCGGCTTATCTCATTTTCCAGATCGAGAGGGCATAAATGGCGGAGTATGGCGTTTTACTGACGACAACGGGCGGGGAAGTATGGGTGACCGCGAACAGCTCGCCAATCGCTCTACAGGCGCGAAAGACAGCGGCACTTCAGGGAACATCGGGGTTCAATACCAAAGTGACGCACACATTCCCCGCAGGTCAGCCTGTTGTCGCCTTCGTTCATTGCACGGTTGAGGTCGAAATAACTCAGACGATAAGCGGGAACACCATCACGATTGATTTTCTCAGACCGAATGCAACCGGCACAGCGTACGTTTATTTTTTCTCTATTTTCCCGCAGACAAAGCCAGACTACGGGCTGGCTGTGTGGGATGCATCAGGGACGCTGATTTTAACAAACGAAACGCGCACGCTGAGCGATGTTGTCACCCTCGGTACCGCCGGGGTGGATGCCAGCTCAGGATACAACATCAATACAACTCTGGCGGGAAAGTGGGCCTGCATGCCTGCCATGCTGGGACTAATTACCGGGGTTGTATCGGCTGGCGGTCAACCGCAGCCCTACTCGGCCATATACAAGAGCATGGCAAAACTTGAGGGAAGCAATACGCGGATATTCGCCAGGCCGCAGACAACCCCCGGCGGTAACCTTCAGAACGTTACGTATTCGAATCTGAGGAACGTGATTATGGCCATCAACTGCGCCAACTATGATTGATCGTTTTGAACGATCAATTTCGAATAATTGATCTACCAAATCAATTATATCCCATTGATTCATATTGTTATTGTCTAGCTTCATGAATGCCCTGGGATATAACCACTATGAAAAATATGATTCTTTGCCTGGCGGTAGCGGTATTGCTCTCCGGATGCGCTGGCGTTATTGAGAAGCAGCAACCCGTATGCACCGGAACAGCCCTGGTCGGCGGACAGGAAAGCAGCGTCCAGATCTACGGAGTCCGTAAACAAAACAATCAGACACAGTACCGCGCCGGTTATCCCTTTAACTGGACCTGGGTGAGCGCCAACACATTCACCAGCACCACCTGCCAATAACTCATTCTGTCTCAAAACAAACCCCGCTCCGGCGGGGTTTTTTATTGCCTGGAGAAAATATGCTTTATAACACTGGCACCATCGCCATTAACAGAAACACCGCAACCGGCACCGGCACGAACTGGACGGCACTGGGCAGCCAGATTCGGATTGGCCAGACGTTGTTTGTTCTTTCTAACCCGGTACAGATGTTTCAGATCACGGCCATCAACAGTGCGACGTCACTGACGATTACACCCGCCGCGTCTCCGGCCCTCAGCGGCCAGAAGTACGGCATTCTTGTTACTGATAGTCTCTCGGTCGACGGCCTGGCGCAGAGCATGTCTCAGCTCATCAACGAGTATGACGAAAATATCGGCGCCTGGGAGACGTTCGCCACCACCTCAGCAAACCAGAGCATCACCGTGACCATCAACGGCGCTCGTGTAACTATTCCGGCGATCGGTAAACTGGTCCAGAAAGGGAGCAATGGGGCGGTTGGAGTTTCGGACGGCGGGACCGGGGCAACGAATGCCGCTGACGCACGCACAAACCTCGGTTTGGTAGACAGCAATGGTGTCATCCCATTAGAACTGGGAGGAACAGGTGCAAAGACTGCCAGTTCTGCACTCTCAAACCTTGGCGCGCTGGGCTTGAGCGGAGGTACATTAACGAATGCTCTGAATATCGCAGGTATCGCTGGCAACCCTTACGCTTTTACCGTTGAAGGACTTTCAACGGTGGGTAGTGTATGGGCTCATACGGTGATGGTTAACGGTACTCCTCGCTTCAGGGCAGGTGTTGCAGGCATTGGTGGTGCCGTCTCTTACCAAATCGCAGGAAGAAATAATGGCACCGATGCATTCTCAACAATGCTGTCTGTGAAGCCAGGCTCAGTTGTTTACACTTCTGAAAATACCACTAAATCCTCCGATGGCACGCTGAAAGCAGCTTCGCCGGTGGCCAGAATCGTGAAATCTCAGAACGAGAATCAGCGCACCGATATTGATGAAAATGATTTTATCTGGTGCGGCTGCGGTACTGCGAACACCGAAGCTGAAGGAATCAAAATTTCCCGGGTCGATGTTGGTGTTTATGTGCTGACAGGTTCGGCAGGCCTGGCGTCAGAGGGATGGCAGTTACTGCCGCCAATGGACCCTGTCGGCATGGGGGAACTGGGTGTAGTTGAGGCAGAGCAAACCGAAAACGGAGGACTGACTATCCGCCTGTTTAAGCGAAAATACCTGCTAGGCGATGACGGGGAGATCGTCAAAACGAAAGGGGAACCGATGGACGTGCCAGCGAACAGCTGGATCGATGTTCGCCTGGATATGCCTGATGATTCTGCCTTTAATCAGCGGATGAGTCAGGGACTTGAGCCATAGCCGCACGTTGATTCCAGATACTGTTTTGCGGCATCTCTACACGGACACTGACAAACTGATCGGCCGGAATGTCGGCCGCTTCGCCATCTGCGAGACCTTCCCGGGAGTTCCTCGCAAATATCGGTGCCGTCGAGTATTCCCGGTGGAATGTTTTCACGAGCACTGACCCGTCGGCATTTACCTCATAGTCAAGCCAGATCAGGGCCTGCCCGTTGCGATCTTTAGGAATATCAAAACCGCCATCAATCCCACCCCACGCCGCATCAGAGTTCATACCCATGCAGCCCTCGATCAGATACTCTCCGGCTTTCATACGAGTTACAGAACAGCCTTCTGATTCGTCATTAGTTTCAAACGAACCGTCTGCAAAAAGCTTAACTACTGGGGATGCAGCCTTGAGCGTTCCGTCACTGGCTTTCGTGGTGTTCTGCGTCGAATAAATGGTGTGCGTCGTGGAGAACCCTACGTTAGCATTGCCCTGAATTGTTCCATTACCCTGACGATATTTGAGGCCCTGAGAGGTGGACGCTAACTGCCACGACACATAGCCACCACCCGACGAATCATGCCAGCCACGGAGTGTTAACATGCCCGTGTAAGTATCAACTCCGCTGCCTCCACCCCATCCATTTCCTCCAAGCTGTATGCCAAAAGACATGCCGAGCGGATATTGTGAAATACCATCATAAGAGGCAAGGTTCCTGTAATCGCGATGAACCTGGGCCATAACAGCGGCTCCGTTGATGTACGACGACACCGGGGCAAACTGATTATCAACGTCTCTTGTAGCGCTATTTCCCAAACCGACGTTTTATAGATTACCCTGCGGCATCCATGCCGATAACTTCACCTGATTTTTTTGCAGAAAATATTGGGTGAAAAATATGCATATTGGCTACGTTAGGGTGTCAACAAATGACCAAAACACAGATCTCCAGCGACAAGCTCTCGAACGAGCAGGATGTGAACAGGTTTTTGAGGAAAAAATGAGCGGGGCGGTAGCGAACCGGCCAGCGCTTAAAAAGCTTCTGCGAACGCTGAACGAGGGCGATACGCTGGTAGTGTGGAAGCTGGATCGCCTCGGGCGAAGCATGCGGAACCTGGTACTGCTGGTCGACGAACTCCGGCAGCGCGGCATCCACTTCAAAAGCCTTACGGACAGCATCGACACTTCCAGCCCAATGGGGCGTTTCATATTCCACATCATGTCGGCCCTGGCCGAAATGGAGAGGGAGTTAATCGTGGAACGCACCCGGGCAGGATTGGCGGCAGCCCGGGAGAAGGGACGCATAGGTGGCAGGCGTCCGAAGTTAACCCCAGAGCAATGGGCGCAGGCTGGCAGGTTGATTTCAAACGGCGTGGACAGAAAGCAGGTGGCGATTATTTACGACGTAGCGGTGTGCACGCTGTATAAAAAATTCCCTGCATCCAAACCGGCTTAAATTTGTGCATCTAGGATTCAAGTCGGAAAATTTACAAAAATAATAATTCGAAGCCTGATAGAAACTTAGAAACGAAGCGGTGAAGCTTTAAACAGTCGCTACGACTAAGGTGTATTGCGCGCTGACAGAAACGAAACTACTGTATATATAAACAGTATTTGAGGTATGCGTAATGGAGTTTATCAGGCCTACTGAACTGCGAGAAATTATCGCAATCCCACTATACAGCGATTTGGTGCAATGTGGTTTTCCCAGCCCCGCAGCTGATTATGTAGAGCAGCGTATTGATCTTAATGAGTTGCTTGTTTCCCATCCCAGCTCAACGTATTTCGTTAAAGCCGCAGGGGATTCGATGATAGAAGCGGGGATCAGCGACGGTGATCTGCTGGTGGTTGATAGCTCACGGACTGCTGAACACGGAGACATTGTCATTGCGGCTGTGGATGGGGAATTTACTGTTAAACGTCTTCAACTGCGTCCAACTGTTCAGCTCAATCCGATGAACAGCGCATACTCACCGATCATCGTCGGTAGCGAAGATACGCTGGACGTTTTCGGCGTCGTGACTTTCATCGTTAAATCTGCGAGCTGAATATGTTTGCGCTCTGTGATGTGAATTCGTTCTACGCATCATGCGAGACTGTATTCAGGCCGGACCTGAGAGGGCGGCCTGTTGTTGTTCTCTCAAATAACGATGGCTGTGTAATCGCACGCAGCGCAGAAGCAAAAGCGGCAGGAATCACCATGGGGGAGCCATTTTTCAAGCAAAAAGAGCTTTTCCGGCGCGCGGGCGTTGTTTGCTTCAGCAGCAACTATGAGCTGTATGCTGATATGTCGAACCGGGTAATGACAACACTGGAGGAAATGAGCCCTCGCGTCGAAATTTACAGCATCGACGAAGCTTTTTGCGACCTGACTGGTGTTCGCAACTGCCGGGACCTGACGGAGTTCGGCAAAGAGATCCGTGCTACGGTTCAGAAGCGTACTCACCTCACCGTTGGCGTTGGCATTGCTCAGACAAAAACTCTCGCTAAACTCGCCAACCACGCCGCAAAGAAATGGCAGCGGCAGACGGGCGGTGTAGTGGACCTGTCAAATATCGATCGCCAGCGCCGACTCCTTGCCCTGGTACCCATTGAGGACGTATGGGGCGTCGGCAGGCGTATTAGTAAGAAGCTGAACGCCATGGGTATCAAAACTGCGCTGGACCTTTCGGAGCAGAGCACGTGGATAATCAGAAAGCACTTTAACGTTGTACTCGAGCGGACTGTCCGGGAGCTGCGCGGCGAGCCTTGTCTCGATCTTGAAGAGTTTGCACCGGCAAAGCAGGAAATCGTCTGTAGTCGGTCATTCGGCGAACGCGTTACTGAGTATGAACAGATGCGCCAGGCTATCTGTAGCTATGCCGCCCGTGGTGCTGAAAAACTTCGGGGGGAACATCAGTACTGCCGCTTTATCTCTACGTTCGTGAAGACTTCACCCTTTGCCCTGAATGAGACATATTACGGCAACAGTGCGTCAATGAAGCTTCTCACCCCTACTCAGGACTCACGCGACATTATCAACGCCGCGGTAAAGTGCCTGGACAAAATCTGGAAGGATGGTCACCGGTACCAGAAAGCAGGCATTATGCTGGGTGACTTTTTCAGCCAGGGCGTGGCGCAGTTAAACCTTTTTGATGAGAACGCGCCGCGGGCTGGTAGCGAAAGTTTGATGGAAGTGCTCGATCACCTGAACGCGAAAGACGGAAAGGGAACCCTCTTCTTTGCCGGGCAGGGTATGCAGCAGCAGTGGCAGATGAAACGTCAAATGTTGTCGCCTCGGTATACTACCAGATTCGATGATTTGCTTAGGGTGAAATAATTCCATAATATGCTGGAATGTATACAGATAAGTTTAGCTTTTGTTAGTGAGCTTAACATCTAGAAATACCATGAATAGGTTTAGTTGACTTAATTTTTTTGGGTGGGTGCTGAATGCAGTTTCATGTGGATTTTTGATAAATTAATGGGGGGGGGTATGAGTGGTCGAGTTAATGGTAAAAGCATTAGCAATAGTTTTACCAAAAGGTTCTTTGTGTGCTTAATTAAAATTGCATTATTTTTATCAGGGGTTTTTACAGTTTTACTAATTCCATTTGGTGCTTTTTTTATTTTTGTTGTGTTGTTTTTGAAGATGCGGTTATCTCAAAAGGCAACTCACTTATACCACTTCTCGAATGGAGAGGATAATTTTAGCAATATACTAAAGTCTAGATGTCTTATGTCATTAACAGGCGGTAGATGTTATGCTACATCTCGGTTCAATCCTAATCTGGGTGTTAGTACCGTAGGGGATAAAAATCAAAAATTCTTTATAGTTTTTAGAGGCGAGGCAGTCTCTTTTTTCAAACCCATTGTCAGCAATTGCAGAGATTACTTCCATATATGGAAGTGGTGGAAAAGCTTTCGTTGCGAATGGGTGAGTCGTAATTTAATAGATATAGGGCTCCCAAACTCACTTACAATTCATACAAGAATAAAAGTATCTAAAGGATTTTTCACCAGAAAGAAAAGAATTGTTTACTACAATTTTGTGGTTGTCGATTCTTTGGAATGGTTAACTGAGAAGAATTACATTCTGTCTCTACAGAAAAGAGTTTTTTGGTTTTTTGAGTGGGTGCTTTCCTTTTTTATTTGGTTTGCTGCGGCAACGTTAAATTATATTTTCTATTGCTTGGTAAATAAAAAAGAACTAAGTGCGCCAATGAATGACTTGATTCTTACTATAAAAAACAATTGTTGCATAAGTGTGACTGTGGTCTTCTTTATTGCAATAATAGGTTGTATTTCTCACAGCAAACTCAAGGCATTGGCAATAAATACAAGGAAAAATATTCAGCATGAAAAGTATAAAATCAAAGATTAGTTTATCGCTCTGATTGCATTTGAATTGTTGTATCGTACATTACCCACAGCATGCGACACTGCATGCCAGATAAACATGTCGGCGGACACTGTCCCGTCGGCAACTATTCCTTCAGCTTCGTTCCCTCCTACACCAGGACGCATCCATTCTCGTGCTGCTTCCGGTGACAGAACCAGTGGCCGTCGGTCGTGAATATCGACCAGTCCTTTGTCAGCTGCAGACGTCACAATCAGAAAACCTTCTGCTTCATCACCACGCTCAAATGGCGTACTGCCGATCGCTGCCATGAAAATGGGCTGACCATCTGCCCGGTGAATAAAGTAGGGCTGTTTCTTGTCGCCTTCCTTCTTCCATTCGAACCATCCGTCGGCGAAGCATATCGCCCGGCCATGCTGCCAGAGAGGTTTAAACATTCTGCTGGTGGCCGCCGTCTCGATGCGAGCGTTAATCAGTGGCGGCTTATCCCACCACCCGGGCGCATATGACCACAGGACAGGATCGAGGTGCAACTGTTCGTCTCGTTCGCTCAGCAACAGAACTTTGGTACCGGGCGCGACGTTGTATCGGCCAATGGGTTCCGGGTCGTATGCGATGTCGCGAACGGCTTCATGAGCCAGGTAAGCCAGATATTCTTCACGGGTTTGTGCTTGTGCAAAACGTCCACACATAGAAACCTCCAGTCAGTCAGACTGAAAGTATATGGCAGGGAGAAAAAGGAGGGCACACTGGCTAAAGTTAGGGGCAAATTTAGGGGCAAAACTGAGGAATAGGGGCAAAAAAAGGGCATTAAAAATGTATTACTGGGTAGCTTTAGGGAGAAACTGCTATGCTTTAACTAATTGAATAAATTGACAAAACGAAAGCAATCAATGAGTTAATAAAATCAGCGTAGCTTATTCAGGTTGTACTGTTCTTTCTTGTTAATCTCTTGATTTTCTTGCATCTATTCGTTACTCAGATCTCAAATGGGGCACAGGGTGAGGAAAACGATTTCAAAGCGTCAGCTTCGTGTTCATCTCTTCTATCCATGTAGCATAGATTTCATACACCATCTGCGCATTTACGTGCCCCATCTGGTTAGCGATAAAAGACGGGTTTGCGGCTACCGGTAAAAACCAGCATGCGAAAGTGTGTCGTGTATGGTACGGATTGCAGCGCCGAATGCCAGCACGATTTACAAATGAGCCCCACAGGAGAAGTTTGGTTAAGACTGAAGGGTTGTCTACACTTACAGCTTACGCAGTAAAAACGGAGGTGAAAATGACTGACCGTCCCGTTCATGGTGACCATCCTGATTATAATCCCAGCCCGGATAACCCGGAAAAGGATGGAAGAAAACCGAAAGATGATCCTGGCTCAGCGCCTGAATCAGGCGATAAAGATCCAGAGTAATGACCAACCGCCTTTACGAAGGCGGTTTTAACACCCATTACGGCCTCTCTACGCGCACCGCTATTCACGTTATCCTCATCAACGTCGTCTGATAACCGCTCAGAATCCATCCCTTTTTTGCCGGATGAACGGGTGAGATAAAGCACGGATCTCATTCCCGCGTACCAGCGCGTTTTACAGTTATCCTGCTACGCTTTTGAGGGGGACAAGGGAGCGCTTCTATGAAAAATAAAGACGAGCAGACAGGATTAGTTGGGCTGGCGATTGGTGCCGCCGTTATCGGGCTGGTTTCATCCCAGAAGATCATCAACCGTGAAAGTATTGTCGATGAACTGGTAAGGCTCGGCAGGCAGAAGGGGGATGGTGTCGAAGATGAGGTCTTTTTATAAGCGGCTGAGTTAGTGAGAAAAGGGGTATAAGCGATGGCTGACATTCGTCATGCACAGTGTCATTGTGGGGCGGTGAAATTTACGGTTGAGCTGACGGACGGCCTGAATACCGCACGTCGATGTAGCTGCTCGTTTTGCAGGATGCGTGGGGCGGTCGTGGTTTCAGCGCCTTTGACGGGCATTAAGGTGACGCAGGGCGCGGACACGCTCACAGAGTACCGTTTCAACACCGGCACGGCGCGCCATTTCTTCTGTTCGATTTGCGGTATTTACACGTTCCACCAACGACGTTCCAATCCCAATGAATATGGTGTGAATGTCGCCTGTCTGGAAAATGTCACGCCATTCGACTTCCCGGAAGTGGCGGTAATGGATGGAGTAAATCACCCTATGGATGGCGACAGCGGGGTATTTGGCTATCTCTCTTTCCGTAAAGAACAGACGAAACAGCGATGAAAACTAGCCCGCAGATCGCTGCGGGCTAACGGGATTAGAACTGGTAAACCAGACCTAACGCTACAATGTCATCCGTACCGATGCCATTGTTTTTGTAGAATGAATCATCTTCATCCAGCAGGTTGATTTTGTAATCAACATAGGTGGACATGTTTTTGTTGAAATAATAGGTAGCACCGACGTCAGCATATTTTACCAGGTCTTTATCGTCCTGGCCATTGCCCAGGTCTTTACCTTTAGACTGTAAATAGGAAATGGCCGGACGCAGACCGAAATCGAACTGATATTGTGCGGTGACTTCGAAGTTCTGGGTTTTGTTTGCAATACCGCCGCCATCTTGGCTATCGGTTGAACCATAAGGGGTCATATTGCGGGTTTCGGAATACATTGCCGCCAGGTAAATATTGTTAGCGTCATATTTCAGGCCGGCAGTCCATGCATCCGCCTTATCGCCTCCTGCATACTGAGATGCTGCGCCAGTGCCAGCACTAACCTGATCGTTGGTACGGTCAGATGACGCATATGCCGCGCCCGCGCTGAAGCCCATGCCAAAGTCATAGGTGGTGGAGATACCGAAGCCATCACCGTTTTGATTACGAATGTTGTTATCTGAACGGTTATTAGTGCCTTCCTGAGAGCAGCCATACTCGTCACAGTTGCTGCCTTCATTATTACCCTGATACTGCACCGCGAAGTTCAGACCCTGCACCAGACCAAAGAAGTCGGTGTTACGGTAGGTCGCCACGCCGTTTGCACGACCGGTCATAAAGTTATCGGCATAAGTATAAGAGTCGCCACCAAATTCTGGCAGCATATCGGTCCAGCCTTCAACGTCGTACAGGACGCCATAGTTGCGGCCGTAATCGAAGGAGCCGTAATCGCCCACTTTCACGCCCGCGAAGGCCAGACGCGTCCAGGACTGATTGTCAGAACCTTCGGTGTTGTTTGCCTGAATGTTATATTCCCATTGGGCGAAGCCGGTCATCATGTCGTTGATTTGGGTTTCACCTTTAAAACCCAGACGCATATAGGTTTGATCGCCATCTTTAGACGCGTCGTCAGAGAAATAATGCAGACCATCTACTTTGCCATACAGATCCAGTTTATTGCCGTCTTTATTATAAATTTCAGCTGCGTGAGCGGCTCCAGCCATTAACAAAGCGGGGATCATCAGTGCCAGTACTTTTCTTTGCATTTTGATTATTCCTTTGCAGTTATTTTTTTATTGCTTAGTGAACTTTCCGGGCAGGAAAGGTGTCCCATGCTAAATCACTCTGGCGGCGGATGAATAAAATATAATTGTTACGGGTTAAGTAAAATCTAAACTAAATGATGCGGTTGAAATAATGATAAACGTCATGAATGAATTATTATAATCAATACAAAATAAAAATTATTAATTACGCGAAAAACAAGATAATCTCCACGCCGTTATATGCCTTTAAGATTATTTCATCCATAATTCACGTGAATATTGTTCAGAACATTGAGGCAATTTTCACCGATCTTCTGGATTCGCCCGGTGCACGTGCATCGGGCTTTTTTATAGCAAAAAAATGCCCGGACAAGCCGGGCATACAGGTTATTCACTAGTCGATTTTTCGGCTTTTCCTGCCAGTTGCGCCAGAAAGTCATAACGCTTCTGAAGATCCGCTGCCGCATCCTTCCATAGCTGCTCTGCTACTTCAGGCTGCTGGGCGTTCAGCCTGCGGAAACGCTGCTCCTGAAGTAAGGTTTCGGCAAGGGCGTCTGACGGCGGACGCGAATCCAGCGCCAGCGGCAATTTCCCTTCATCGGCACGGCGCGGATCAAAGCGGTACAGTGGCCAGAAGCCGGTTGCGGTGAGCTGACGCATCTGGTCGTGGCTGAGTGCCAGATCGTAGCCATGCTCCTCACACGGACTGTAGGCGATGATCAGCGACGGGCCTGGATACGCTTCCGCCTCCTGAATGGCTTTCACCGTCTGGTTGAGCTGCGCCCCAAGCGAAATTTGCGCGACGTAGACGTGCCCATACATCATCATGCTGACGCCCAAATCTTTACGCGCCTTGCGCTTGCCGTGCTCACCAAATTTCGTGACCGCCCCCAATGGCGTTGCTTTCGAGGCCTGTCCGCCGGTGTTGGAATAACACTGAGTATCGAGCACCAGAATATTGACGTTTTCGGTCAGGCTCAGGACATGATCAAGACCACCGAAACCAATATCGTAGGCCCACCCGTCGCCGCCGATCAGCCAGATAGATTTTTCAACCAACGCGTCAGCATCAGTCAGGAGTTGTTCAGCCCCTTCAACACCCTGAAGCGCGTGGCGCAGTTCAGCAACCTGCGCGCGACGAACGTCAGGTGTGGCCTCCGCATGCAGGGCATCATTCAGTTCTGCCGGGATCTTATCGGCAAACTGTGCCAGCAGACGCATTATGCGGGCGCGGTGCTGATCGACCGTCAGACGGAATCCCAGACCAAATTCTGCGTTGTCCTCGAAAAGCGAGTTTGCCCACGCCGGGCCGCGACCGTTTGCGTCGGTAGTGTACGGCGTGGACGGCAGGTTACCTCCGTAGATCGACGAGCAGCCCGTCGCGTTGGCAATCAGCATCCGGTCGCCGTAAAGCTGGGTAAGCAGTTTGATATACGGTGTTTCGCCGCAGCCGGAGCACGCCCCGGAGTACTCGAAGAGCGGGGTGATGAGCTGCGAGGTACGAATGTCAATGCGTTCCAGCTTGTTGCGATCGATTTCGGGCAGGTCGAGGAAGAAATCATAATTCACTTTCTCTTCTTCAACATGTTCAAGACGCGACATCATATTGATGGCTTTGATTGACGGGTCCTGACGATCTTTCGCCGGGCACACCTCGACGCACAGGTTACAGCCGGTACAGTCTTCCGGCGCCACCTGAAGAACATATTTCTGACCACGCATATCGCGGGATTTTACATCCAGCGAGTGCAAACTTTCCGGTGCGCCATCTAACGCTTCTGGTGACACCACTTTGGCGCGAATAGCCGAGTGCGGGCAGGCCGCCACGCAGTGGTTGCACTGGGTGCACAGCTCTTCTTTCCAGATAGGGATCGCTTCGGCAATGTTGCGTTTTTCCCAGCGGGTCGTGCCCATCGGCCAGGTGCCGTCAGGCGGAAGCGCAGAGACGGGAAGGGTGTCTCCCAGTCCGGCAAGCATCGCCGCCGTGACGGTTTTGACGAAATCCGGGGCGGCGTCAGACACCACTGGCGGCCGGTTCGGACTGCTGGCATTGACCGGCTGCAACGGCACCGCGAACAGCGATTCGCGGGCCAGCGCCAGCGCCTGCCAGTTGCGCTCAACCAGTTCCTGACCTTTGCTGCTGTAGCTTTTGGCGATCGCCCCCTGGAGTTCCATCAGCGCGCTGTCGCCCGGCAGAATATTGGTCAGGTGGAAGAACGCCATCTGCATAACCGTATTGATGCGCGCCGCCAGGCCGCATTCGCGGGCGATCTTCGCGGCGTTAATGACATACAGGCGCGCCTGTTTCTGGTTAAGCACTGCCTGCACTTCCTGGGGCAGGCGTGCCCAGACCTCGTCGGCGCTGTAAGGGGTGTTGATCAGGAAAATACCGCCAGGCTTCAGGCGCTCGGCCATCTGATATTTATCAATGAACTGGAGCTGGTGACAGCCAACAAAATCCGCCTGAGAAATCAGGTATGCCGAGCGGATCGGGTGTTCGCTGACGCGCAGGTGGGAGACGGTCAGTCCGCCCGCTTTTTTGGAGTCGTAAACGAAATATCCTTGCGCATACCACGGCGTAGAGTTGCCGATAATTTTGATGTTGTTCTTGGTCGCCGAGACGCTGCCGTCGCTGCCCAGACCGTAGAACAGCGCTTCCAGTTTCGCATTCGAGGGCAGGGTGTTTTCCGGCAAAGGGAGAGAAAGGTTAGTCACGTCATCATAAATGCCGACCGTAAAGCGCGGCTTCGGTTTTGCCTCGCGCAGTTCAGCAAATACCGCAAGGACGCACTCCGGCCCGAACTCTTTTGAAGACAATCCATAACGCCCGCCAATGACGCGCGGCAGCGTTTCGCGCTCACCGCGGTTAAACGCCTCAGCCAGTGCGGTCATCACATCCAGATAAAGTGGCTCAGCCTGTGCGCCAGGTTCTTTGGTGCGGTCCAGTACTGCCACGGCACGCGCGCTGTCCGGCAGGGCTGCGAGCAGGTGTTTCGCTGAGAAGGGACGGTAGAGGCGAACTTTGAGCACGCCAACTTTTTCACCACGCGTCAGCAGCTCATCGACCACCTCTTCGCAGGTGCCGATGGCAGAGCCCATCAGGACGATCACGCGCTCGGCCTGCGGATGACCATAATATTCAAACGGCTTATATTCGCGGCCCGTCGCAGCGGCAAAATCGTCCATCGCCTGTTCAACGTGCTCATACACCGCGTTGTACCATGGGTTTGTCGCCTCGCGGGACTGGAAATAGGTATCCGGGTTCGCAGAGGTACCCCGGATCACCGGATGTTCCGGATTGAGGGCGCGAGCGCGATGCGCATCGATGTCAGCCTGCGGCAGCAGATTCAGAATGGTGTCGTCCGGCAGTGGAACGATTTTATTGATCTCGTGGGACGTGCGAAAACCATCGAAGAAATGAATAAATGGCACTCGGCTTTTCAGCGTAGCGATATGCGATATCAGCGCGAAGTCCTGTGCTTCCTGTACGCTGCTGGCGCAGAGCATAGCGCAGCCGGTCTGACGCACGGCCATCACGTCTGAGTGGTCGCCAAAAATAGAGAGAGCGTGAGTGGCTACGGTGCGTGCGGCAACGTGCAACACAAACGGCGTTAATTGCCCTGCCAGCTTGTAAAGCGTGGGGATCATCAACAGCAGCCCCTGAGACGACGTAAACGAGGTCGACAGGGCACCGGTCTGCAACGCACCATGTACGGTGGCAATGGCCCCGGCTTCGGACTGCATCTCAACAACCCGCGGGACATCGCCCCAGACGTTTTTTATCCCATTACCAGCCCAGGCGTCAGCCTGTTCAGCCATCGTGGAGCTGGGAGTGATGGGGTAGATGGCGATCACTTCGCTGGTACGAAACGCAACAGACGCGACTGCACCATTGCCGTCAATAGTTTGCATAGGACAACACCCTTACATTGCGCAAAAAGAGGGGTCTGTAAAACGACGACAGACCCTGAATATTATCTGTGTATTTTAGCAAAGCTCAGGTTTTACGATTTTCGCTTTTGTGTCCTTGGTATGCGCTGTATCAATGACTCGAAGGCTATTCGCGTTAAAAAATTGCGAGAAATTGTTACCAGGGCGCATAAATACGCACATCCGCTCTCGACGATGCGGCGCGTGATGCCTATTATGCATAGGTTTCGCGTTAATTATGGGGAGGAAGGTATGCGTTCAGCATTTTGGGTCGGATGTGCCGCGTTACTGTTGTCGGCATGCAGCAATGAACCTGTACAGCAGGCGACAGCGGCACACGTTACGCAGGGTATGCGAGCGGCTATGTCCAGTTCAGGTCAGGCCAACTGCGCAATGATCGGCGGTTCACTCTCCGTTGCCCGTCAGCTCGACGGCTCAGCCATCGGCATGTGCGCGTTGCCAAATGGCAAACGCTGTAGTGAGCAGTCGCTTGCCGTTGGTTCGTGCGGAAGCTACTGAGTTATTCAACTCGCTTAAACATCAATGTCTTATTGGCTGTCGCCAGCGTTAACTGGTCTTCGGTCAGGTCTACCTGTGCGCCTGTGCGTAGCATATCGGCGATGGTCTGATCCAGTTCATTTAGCTGCGGCTCGGTGCAGAGTTTCCGCGTCATTGCCAGCGTTTTGACCGTCAACTCTCCTTCGGACAGTTTACCCTGGCCGTTGAAGCCGTTGCACATTGTGCCGGAGACGACAATGTTGTTGATCAGGCTGATATTGGGTTGCGCACTGAAGCGAATTTCAGGCTGCGTTTTCCCGCCTTTGACTGCTTTGCCATCCACATTTTCAAGAACGAAACGGTGATTCTCTAACTGATCGGTCTGAACGGAGGCTTTACCAGGATTAACGCATCCAGCCAGTACAAGGCTGATTAAACTTACTGCCGCGAGCTTTTTCATTTTCTACTCAAACTATCAATGCTGTAAATATTTTTTCAGTGTAACCATACCCTCCTGAGTGTTAATGGGGTTTATCTGAAAGTGCGGGAAGGGACCGGGCGGCGGCGCGCCCGGTCAGCGAGTTAGTGCGATTTAAATCCAGCTGCGGCCATCAGCATTTTAAAAAGCATACTTACGCAGGCCAGCGCCAGGACGCTGCCGCCCCAGATGATGGCAAGCCACATCAAACGTTTCCATACAGGTTGTTGCATCAGTGATAACCCTCCCCATGCTGTACTTTTCCGCGAAAAACGTAATAACTCCAGAAGGTGTAGACCAGAATCACGGGAATGATCAACAGTGCACCCACTAACATAAAGCCCTGGCTTTGGGCCGGCGCAGCGGCCTGCCAGAGGGTAATGTCCGGCGGGATGATATGCGGCCAGATGCTGATCCCAAGCCCGCTAAAGCCAAGAAAAACCAGCCCTAACGTCATGATAAACGGCAGGGTATGGCTCGCAGGATCGTGCAGGCAGCGCCACTGGCACAGACTCAGGATCGCAACCAGCGCAGGAACAGGCAGCAGATAAAACAGATTCGGCAGAGTAAACCAGCGCGCAGCAATGGCTGGTTGGGCGAGAGGGGTCCAGATACTGATTATCGCAATGAATACCAGAAGCAGGGGCAGAAGCACTTTCGATAGCTGACGCATCCGCTTTTGCAGGGCATTTTCGCTTTTCATTACCAGCCACGTTGATCCTAACAGCGCGTAAGCCACCACAAGACCCGCTCCGCAGAAAAAATTGAACGCGGTAAACCAGTCAAACGGACCACCGCTGTAAGCTCGACCGGTGACGCTGAACCCCTGGATGACCGCACCGACGGTGATGCCCTGGCTGAAGGTCGCCACAATTGACCCGCCAATAAAGGCCTTATCCCAGAACGGGCGGTGCGCCGGAGTGGCCTTGAAGCGAAATTCGAAGGCGACCCCACGAAATA
Source organism: Enterobacter sp. JJBC (assembly GCF_036936505.1). Lineage (NCBI taxonomy): Bacteria > Pseudomonadati > Pseudomonadota > Gammaproteobacteria > Enterobacterales > Enterobacteriaceae > Enterobacter > Enterobacter sp. JJBC. Next base: position 2,523,161 of record NZ_CP136935.1, on the reverse strand, counting down.
TAAGCCCGATCAGCATGATTGTCAGTGGAATGGTTAGCGCGTCGATGATAACCGCATAGGCGAGAGGAAAGGCGCCAAACAGGGCCGCACCGCCAAGCACCAGCCAGGTTTCGTTGCCATCCCAGACGGGAGCCACGCTGTTGACCATCACGTCGCGGTCGTCCGCATTCGGCGTTGCCGGAAACAGGATGCCTATCCCCAGATCAAAACCGTCCATCACGATATACATCAACGTGGCGAAAACGATAATCACGAACCAGATAATGGAAAGATCAATACCCATTACGGTTACTCCTTAAATTCAGTGGTGACGGCAGAAAGCGGACGAGCAGGGCGGCCATCGGATTCAGTCGCGAAGGATTCATGGGGCTGCGGCCCTTTTTTAATCAGACGCACCATATAGCTGTAACCCACGCCGAATACCGCGGTATAAACTACGAAGAAGGCCAGCAAACTGACGCTCATGTGCAGATCGCCATGCGCGGAAACCGCATCCTTCGTACGCTGTAGTCCATAGACGACCCACGGCTGGCGGCCGACCTCCGTTGTTACCCATCCGGCGAGGATCGCGATCAGCCCGGACGGTCCCATCAGCAGGGCAAACCACAGGAAGGAACGTGATGTATAAAGGCGCTGTTTGTAACGCAGCCAGATTGCCGTCACGCCCAGGAGCAGCATCAACATCCCCAGGCCGGCCATGATGCGGAAAGACCAGAAGACAATGGTGGCGTTCGGGCGATCTTCTTTTGGGAACTCCTTCAATGCCGGAACCTGTTTATCGAGACTGTGGGTCAGGATCAGGCTGCCGAGAGCGGGAATTTCCAGGCCAAAACGGGTCCGTTCCTGCTCCATATCCGGCCAGCCAAACAGCAGCAGTGGAGTAGGCTCACCCGGCGGATTCTCCCAGTGACCTTCGATGGCGGCTATTTTCGCTGGCTGGTGTTTTAAGGTATTAAGCCCGTGCATATCCCCCACCAGCGCCTGGACTGGGGCCACGATTAACGTCATCCACAACGCCATGGAGAACATAGTGCGAATAGCGGGGGTATTGTTTCCGCGCAGCAAATGCCAGGCCGCGGAGGCACCAACAAACAGTGCGCTGCTGAGAAATGCCGCTATCGACATGTGCAGCAGGCGGTAAGGGAAGGAGGGGTTAAACACCACGGCAAACCAGTCCACCGGAACGACCTGACCGTTGATGATTTCATACCCTTGCGGTGTCTGCATCCAGCTGTTTGACGAGAGGATCCAGAACGTAGACATGAGGGTCCCCAGTGCGACCATGCAGGTCGAAAAGAAGTGCAGCCCCGGCCCGACCTTATTCCAGCCAAACAACATCACCCCGAGGAACCCCGCCTCAAGGAAGAACGCGGTAAGCACTTCATAGGTCAGCAGGGGGCCGGTAATACTGCCCGCGAACTGCGAAAACCCGCTCCAGTTGGTGCCAAACTGATAAGCCATCACCAGGCCGGAGACCACGCCCATCCCAAAGTTGACGGCGAAGATCTTTGACCAGAAATGGTACAGCGATCGCCAGACGGGATTTTTTGTTCTCAGCCACAGCCCTTCCAGCACGGCGAGATAGCTCGCCAGGCCAATGGTTATCGCCGGAAAAATAATATGAAAGGATACGGTAAAGGCGAACTGTATTCGCGCAAGATGAAACGCATCTGGACCAAACATGCATTGCCTCAATGTTAAACGGTGTACTGTTATAATAAAGAGGGGGGGAATGAGATATCAGAAGCAGAAATTGATAATTTACCTATAACAGTTGTGTGAAAAGGTGAACTTTATCTGGCTGATATAGCTAACAAGTAAGAATAAAAAATTTCTTTTTATGATTATTACGCATTAAACAGCTTGCTTTGTCGCCAGCAACATGCGTTAATGGATTTCTGGTTTTGAATCCAAATAAATATCTGACGTAGTTTTATAAAGCAGTTCTCATCACGTTGTGCCTCTCCGCAGCCTCTCTTGGGTCTTTATCTACATTCCGATTAGTTTTGTATCGAACCATTTTTTGCCTGATCGGCTCATGAGTAATTTACGTTTTTACGTTTACAGGAGAATCCTATGACTTCTTATATCCATTTCCGCTGCCCATGCTGTTATGGCTCGCAGTACCGCACCTCAGCTTTTGATGTGTCTGACAAAAATCCGTTCGGCGCGAAATGCATTTTCTGCAAATCGCCAATGATCACGCTCGACCACCTGGCCGCAGCGCGTTCGGCTCAGAATCACATTACTGAGTACCGCAAGTAATCTGCCGCGTTTCCCATAACAGTTAGCAAAATCTTCTCTTTTTCTCCTGCTGATATACACTGTCAGCAATAAGGAGAATCTGATGAAAAAATACCAGCGTCTGGCGCAACAAATTATCTCGCAGATTGAGCTTGGCGTATGGTTGCCGGGCGATAAGCTGCCTTCTCTGCGAGAGCAGGTGGCAAGCAGCGGCATGAGTTTTATGACCGTGGGCCACGCGTATCAGATGCTGGAAAGTCAGGGGCGCATTGTTGCCAGACCGCAGTCAGGCTATTACGTTGCCGCCCGCCCGACCACACACCAGCCTGCACCGCCCGCGCAGGTGATGCGCGATGAAGTGGTCGACATCAACACCTATATCTTCGACGTGCTACAGGCCAGCCGCGACCCCTCCGTTGTCCCTTTTGCCTCGGCGTTTCCCGATCCGCGCCTTTTCCCGCTTCAGCAACTCAACCGATCGCTGGCTAACGTCAGCAAAACGGCTACCGCCATGAGCGTGATTGAAAACCTGCCGCCGGGTAACGTCGACTTACGTCATGCCATTGCCCGTCGCTACGCTCAGCAGGGAATGAATATCTCCCCGGATGAAATTGTGATCACCGCGGGTGCGCTTGAGGCGCTCAACCTCAGTTTGCAGGCTGTGACTGAACCAGGGGACTGGGTTATCGTTGAAAATCCCTGTTTTTATGGCGCACTCCAGGCGCTTGAACGTCTGAAACTGAAAGCGCTGTCGGTTGCCACTGACGTGCGTGAGGGCATCGATCTCAGTGCCCTTGAGCAGGCATTAAATGATTATCCGGTGAAAGCCTGCTGGCTGATGACCAACAGTCAGAACCCGCTCGGCTTCACGCTGAGTGCAGAGAAGAAAGCTCAGCTGGTGGCGTTATTAACCCGGCATAACGTCACGCTGATTGAAGACGATGTTTACAGCGAACTCTACTTTGGCCGCGAAAAGCCGCTTCCGGCAAAGGCCTGGGATAAGCAGGATATGACGTTGCACTGCTCCTCATTCTCCAAGTGTCTGGTGGCTGGTTTTCGTATTGGCTGGGTGGCGGCGGGAAAACATGCGCGCCGTATTCAGCAGTTGCAGCTGATGAGTACGTTATCCACCAGTTCTCCCATGCAGCTGGCGCTGGTGGATTACCTGGCGACCAAACGTTACGACGCCCACCTTCGCCGCCTGCGACGCACGCTTGCTGAACGCAAACAGCAGGCCTGGCAATCGCTTTTGCGCCATATGCCTGCCGGCGTCAAAATCCATCATAACGACAGCGGCTACTTTTTATGGCTGGAACTGCCTGAACAGCTGGATGCGGGGCGGTTGAGTGAGAAGGCGTTAACCCATCAAATCAGCATTGCGCCCGGCAAGATGTTTTCCACCTCCAATATCTGGACACCGTTTTTCCGTTTCAATACCTCATGGGGATGGGGCGAGCGGGAGGAGCAGGCGGTCGTCCAGCTGGCGGGGCTAATCCGCGAAATGATGCTGCACCCAGTCACACCTTGATGAAAATTCCTGAAGCGATATGACGCGCGGTCTACCTTTAGTAAAGGAGTGCGGATTGGTGACGTGACGTTGTCACGTACATGTCCGCCAGAACGTGTGCTGACAGCGAAAACAATGTCGATTTCAACAGGACGATGCTATGCAAAATCAATTGCTGATTAATGGTGAACTGGTGGCCGGCGAAGGTGAGAAGCAGGCGGTTTATAATCCTGCCACGGGTGATGTGCTGCTGGAGATTGCTGAAGCGTCGGAAGCACAGGTGGACGCTGCCGTCCAGGCTGCCGATCGCGCGTTTACAGAGTGGGGACAAACGACGCCGAAAACGCGCGCCGAATGTCTGTTGAAACTGGCTGATGTGATAGAAGCCAACGCTGACGCGTTCGCAAATCTGGAATCCCTTAACTGCGGGAAACCGCTGCACTGTGTCCAGGGGGACGAGATCCCGGCCGTGGTCGATGTGTTTCGCTTCTTTGCCGGGGCCGCCCGCTGCCTGAACGGGCTGGCTGCCGGAGAATACCTCGAAGGACATACTTCGATGATCCGCCGCGACCCGGTTGGCGTTGTCGCCTCTATTGCGCCCTGGAACTATCCTCTGATGATGGCGGCGTGGAAGCTGGCGCCCGCGCTGGCGGCGGGAAACTGTGTCGTCATCAAGCCGTCTGAAATCACCCCGTTGACGGCGCTGAAGCTGGCGGAACTGGCGAAAGATATCTTCCCTCCAGGCGTGCTGAACGTGCTGTTTGGTCGCGGAAAAACCGTAGGAGATCCGCTGACCGGCCACGAAAAAGTCCGTATGGTTTCTCTCACCGGCTCTATTGCTACCGGAGAACATATTATCGGGCATACCGCATCTTCAGTTAAACGTACCCATATGGAATTGGGCGGAAAAGCGCCGGTCATTGTCTTTGACGATGCAGATTTGGATGCCGTGGTTGAAGGCGTGCGTACGTTTGGTTTCTACAATGCTGGTCAGGATTGTACCGCAGCCTGTCGTATCTATGCCCAGAAGGGGATTTACCCCGCGCTGGTCGAAAAGCTGGGCGCAGCCGTTGCCAGCCTGAAAATGGGCGCGCCGGACGATGCTTCAACCGAGCTGGGCCCGCTCAGCTCCGCAGCGCATCTTTCCCGCGTTTGTGCTGCCGTGGACGAGGCCAAAACCCTTGGACATATCCGCGTCGTCACCGGTGACAGTAAAAAAGAGGGGGCAGGATATTACTTCCAGCCAACGCTGCTGGCCGGGGCGAAGCAGGAAGATGCGATCGTCCAGCGAGAAGTGTTTGGCCCGGTGGTCAGCGTGACAGAATTTGAGGATGAAGCGCAGGTGCTGAACTGGGCTAACGATTCGCAATACGGCCTGGCCTCGTCCGTCTGGACAAAAGACGTCGGACGCGCCCATCGCCTCAGCGCACGGTTGCAGTATGGCTGCACCTGGGTCAATACCCATTTTATGCTGGTGAGCGAAATGCCGCACGGCGGGATGAAGTTATCCGGTTACGGAAAAGATATGTCGGTCTACGGACTTGAGGATTACACGGTAGTCCGACATGTCATGTTTAAACACTAAACCCTCATGCCCGGCGCAGTGCCGGGCGATTCAGCTTACCAGCCACATACCTCGTGTTCATTTTCCGTATCGTAGGCGCGAACGGTGTTCACCAGATCCTTCACGACATCTGCCGCGACGTCCGGGATCAACAGCTCCATTGGCGCTTCTGTTTCATAATCCACTGACACGCCGTTGCTGTTGTTGGTGACGGTCACAGTATAGGTAGCCTTACCCATTATTTACTCCTTATGCGTGTTGACCACTTTACCGATGCCCGCACCGCTGAGCGTGACGGCAGGATCCGCGAAAAAGTCGATATTAAAATAGGTGTCGTCGGTCAGAAGCTCAATGCGGTGCCATTTTTGCGGTGGGGAGATGCCAAAAGAACCGGCCTCAATGACCACTTCCAGATCGGGCTCGGTGGCGTCGCCATCGGCAAAGCCAAAGTAACGCACCGCACCCTGCATGACGGACAACCGACCGTACACGCCGGCTTTGGTGTTGTGATGGGTAAAAAGCGCTTTTGGGGCGGTCTCTTTATTCCAGAACGGCGTCGAGCGGGTATGAACAAAGTTTTCAGGAATACGTAACATCATAGTTTCCTTCATGTTGGCGGGTGCTTAAAGGGACTTAAGCACCTCAGGTTCAACAAAGAATTCAATATTGAACAGGGTGTCGTCGGTCATCACCTCAATGTGGTGCCATCTCTCTGGCGGGAAAACGCCGAAACGACCCGCTTCAATGACGAGCTCGCTGTCAGGCTCAGGTGTAAATTCATCAGCATAGCCCAGATAACGCACTGCGCCACGCATCACCGAAAGGCGAGGGTAAACGCCCGGACGCGTGCCCGTATCAAGGTGACGTTTAAAAATGCCAGCTGGGGCCGTTTCTTTGTTCCAGAAAGGCGTGGAACGGGTGTGAATGCAACTCTGCGGAATGCGTAGCATGTTTCCTCCCTTAAAAGCCTGCTGTTATTAAACTGCTTTCTGCGGGGATGGATTTATCAAAAAGTGCATTTAATTTGCATGTTATCAATAATAACCGTTTTGCTTTACCCGGCGTTGTTACACAAGGTACTCAGTTGTTATTATCCATAGTATTTAAGTGGTTATGATGTAACGAAAAAACTTGATCTGTGTCAACATATGACGCATATTGCGTGCGGTTATTTTTCGGCTCAGGTAAACAGAATGACGTTGTATCAAAAGATGTTGGTGTTCTACGCAATCATGGCCTCCATCTGCGCATTAATCACCTGGTTCCTGTCTAAAGATCGTAAACGTATTCGCCTGTTGAGCGCATTCCTGGTGGGTTCCACCTGGCCGATGAGCTTTCCTGTTGCCCTGTTGATCTCTCTTTTCTGAAGCACGCTTCCAGAATCGGCATCCAGACATAGCATTCCATACATTGAGGCTGTATAAATATACAGTCTGTCATACATGGAGTGCTTATGAACAGTTTCTATTCGCAGCAAGCAGGCTGCACTGTGCGCTGGCAGGATCTTCCCGGTTTCGGTGACCCGGTTGTGTTTATCCACGGGTTGGGCTGTGCATCGTCGTATGAATATCCTCGTATTGTCTGTGATACCCGTTTCGGGGGGCGCAGAGCCATTCTGATCGATCTTCCCGGTAGCGGTTACAGTGACAAACCTGACATCTACCGTTATCGCACGAGCGAACAGGCGCAGGTGGTGGTTGAACTGTTAAACCATCTCGGCCTGGATAGTCTATGGCTCTATGGTCATAGCATGGGGGGGAGTATCGCGATCGAAACGGCAACGCTGTTAACGTCGCGCGTTAAGGGCCTGATAGTGTCTGAACCCAATTTTCATGCGGGTGGCGGGATGTTCAGCCGGGCAATTGCGGCCCAAACGGAACAACATTTTCTGGCTCAGGGCTATGATGACATGCTGCGGGCGGAAACGTCGCCGTGGGCTGGAAGCCTTCAAAGTAATGCCCCCTGGGCCGTCTGGCGCGGCGCAACAAGCCTGGTCGAGGGCGTTAAACCTGACTGGGAACACCTGTTCTTGTCATTGCGCTGCCCGGTAATGTTAGTTTTTGGTGAGCGATCCCTGCCTGATGACGATTTTAATCGTCTGCAACAAAACGGCGTTGCTGTAAAAATTATCCCTGATGCGGGCCATTCAATGTCCTGGGAAAACCCGTCAGCGTTGGCTCAGGCTTTGTCTGGCTTCATAAACGGCTCATGAATGGGCAGCCCGCATTGTTGCGGGCTGGAATGATTAAGACAGCAAGGCAGACAAGGCTTTCCGTGCCGCAGGCTGAACGTCATACGGACACTGATAATCCACGTTCTCAATCGCGCGGGTGTAGAGCGCAACCAACCAGTCATAGACATAGGCTGTCGCCGCATGGACAGGCTGCTCGCCAAGTCGGGTAAGACGGGGTGAGGCGCTGCTCACAACGGGCGTCACAAAAATTGGCTCACCTTTGCGGATCCGGCTTGCAGGCCGTTCAGAGACGGGTGTCAGTTCATAGCCAAGCCAGCTAATGAAATTGCCTGTCGCGGCATGCAGCTGCGCGGCGCTGCTTTTATCTTTTTCTGCAATGCGTTGCAGTTGCAGCGGCAGATCCAGCCGGTAGCTGGTAACGATCAGCACATCCGCAATCTGCTGTAGTACCTCTGCGTCCAGGCCCAGACGGGCAGCCGCCGCGTCGTTGCGACTCCACTGACGAAGATGGTTAACCCACACGTTATGGGCCAGCCGCGCTTTGTCTTTGGTCTGCAACGCGCCAGGATTTTCCTGCGTCTCTTCCGCAAACAGATCGATAACATCGTTAAACAGGCCGTTGACCTGTTCCTCACGAGGCTGGTGGACGGTCAGCAGCGTCTCAAACGCGTTTAACGGCGGCAGAAGCCCCTCAAGCAGTTCACCATGACGAGCGGCACTGCCTTGCAGCGTTCGGACCATTTTTTCGGCCATTGCCCGCCCTGCGCCTGGCTCCTGAGTGAGAGGCGCGACATATGGGCGCATCAGCGTTGACAGCGACTCTTGTAACAGCCTTTTCAGCGCGCGGAGACGCTTCTGGCGCTGTGCCGGCAGGGTAGCCTGCGACAGCCACTCAATCACTCGCTGCATGCTGTGGCTATCGAGCGCCTGAAGCGTGCCCCAGCGCAGACCCGGCTGGCCCAGCAATTGCTGCACCGCTTCGTCCAGATTCTGCTTTGTGGTAAACCGCGCATCATGAGGGGTAATGGCCCAGACCAGCCCCGGCAACGCGGATTCTTCAACCGGCTGCGTCTCTTTGACCCAGTTTTGCAAGAGCCTTGCCGTTTTCGCGGTCTGCTGGTGGTGCGCCGTTGCATTGCAGATAACCAGGACATCTGGCTGAATGTGCTGACGATAATGCTCCAGCAACCACAGGCATTTTGCCTGCATCATCAGCGGCGTGTTTTCCTCAGAAATGGCCGGAATATCAATGACGTCAACGTTATCCAGCACGCAGTTCTCAACGGGCAGCACCACTTCGCGGGTCAGAGATGCCAGTACATCAACGGGCAGGCTAATGGCGTTAAGCAGCTCGCCGTTTTTTACCGGATGAAGCAGTGTTTCCTGTGCTTCCGGCACGGTAAACGCCCTGTGAGTAAGAAAGCCTTCGCAGGGTAGACCAAAGCTGTCCACCAGCAGACTCAACGGCGCCGCAAGTGCGCTGGCATGGCTGGTTTGATGCAGCACCTGGGCGAATTTAAGCCACTGCTGGGTTAACTCCTGCTGCTCACCCCACAGCAGAGACCAGACGCTGGCGCGGGTGCTGAGATCAAGCGACGGAACCAGCAGAGCAAACTGGTGCCACAGGGCATCATCAATATGCTGCTTAGCGCCGGGTACTACGCTTTGCCAGAACCGGGCTATGGTCGCGACTTCCCGCGCCGTCATTCCCGGCACGCTCTGCGGTTGACGCAGCGCCCGCCACTTCTCAAGCCGTGCTTCAATCACCGATTTATCCACCGCGCGGATCTGTGGATCCAGCGTGGTGCGCGCGATAAACAGCTGCACCAGCTCGGCCTCCGTTACCAGGCGCAGGCGCAGGGGAAACGCGTCGTCTGCGACCTCGCGGGACGCTCTGCTGAAACGCACGGCCATGTTGGTCGGTGCATGCCCGGGGTTAATATGCGAGAAGTAATCAAACGTGCGTTGACCCGGCGTAACGTTCAGCCGTTCGTCCCCGCTGCCGCACAGGGCAGCCAGCAGGTGCGCTTTCGCGGCCTGCGAGTGGCCATATAGGCCGATACTGCCCTGGCTGACAAGGGCGCGATCGAGCGCCTCTTCACGCGCGCTTACTGCGTTAAGGCGGGCAAGCAGGGCGTCGGCTTCGTTATCCAGCATCGGGGCGTGCTGTCGCGTCTCGTTGATCCACCCGATTAAGGCCTGAGTGGTGGCAGTCGTCGCAGTCATTTGAGGTATACGCTCCCGCTGTCGATCCAGTAGTGGCTGCCGCTGTGTCGGCGATCGGCCAGAGTATTCAGTTTAAAGGTCAGGGCATCCGGCGGCACTGGCGTGCCGTCCTGTAGCCAGGCATCACTCAGCTCGAAAGATTCCGGACCTCCCTGCTTAGTGCCGCCACGCAGCTTCAGGCGCACGTTCAGTACGCCGTCGCCCGCAATGGCTTTCGCCAGCTCGGCAGAGTTGATGCTCAGGGTATAGAGCGGCGTCGCGGGCCAGCGGGCATTGGCCAGCTGCCGGAAGCCGAGCGTAACGTTGCCGCGCAGCGGGAAGTGCAGACGGGCGTCCAGTTTCGCGCCGGGTTTATCGAGGTCGATATCGTGATACCAGACGTTCTCGTCCCGCAGGGTATTGATCGTGTTATCCAGCACGCCCAGATAGCGCACCGTAGAGTACGCGCCGATATCCGCTGCTTTAAAGTTAAAGCGCGGCAGACGAAGATCCAGCGCCAGGCTACAGAGCATCGCTCCCACCGCAGCGGTGGATTTCGGGTTGCCGATCCGTCCCTGCTGGCTGAACGGATACCATTCATGAACCTGGTATTTATCCAGCCAGACGATGCGGTTGACGGGCACCGGTTGCAGGTGGCGAATCAGGGCCTGAACGCCCGGCAGACAGCCCGGCCGTCCCGTGATCAGCAGGATATCGCAGCTGTAGTGAGAGATCGCCTCACATACCGCATGAAGCGGGGCGGCAAGCGTGAACTGACCCGCCAGCATGGCGTCCCGCATCTCCCGAAAGCTGACGTGCAGCGGTACGCTGAACAGATCAAAGTGTTCTGAGCCGGCAGGCAACGCATGGTCAATCGCCTGCTGGAGATAATTCATCACGTTGCGCGTCGGTTTTTGCGTAAGCAGGTCGCCAAAGGTGGCATGCAGCCCGGCCAGCGGATCGTCAACATCGCTCGATTCCCACGCCGCCAGGATCGCGTGACCTATCGGCATAAAAAGCTGAAGCGCCGTCTGCTGGCGCAGGACCGCCTGGGTATCGATCCGCCCGGAATCACCGAACAGGGATGCCATCAGTTGGGAGGCATCGGCTATGCCGGATTTCTGAAGCTGGGTTTGCAGCGCGGGCAGAACGTAGCGCTGGATCACGTCCAGCAGCGTATCATCGCCAGCGACCTTGAACCCTTCGCGGAACAGCAGCTGCGGGGTGATTTTGACGTTATTTCCGGAACCATCATCTAACTGATAGTGCGTGATGGCCATATCCGTCGTGCCGCCGCCGATATCAATCGAGGCCACGCGCAGCGCACGCCCCGGCAGGACGCCAGGCTCAGGCGCGCGATCCGGACGGGCGAGGGAGGCGAAAAAGGCCTCGGTCTGGCCACCGAAATGGGAAATGGCTTCGTTATACAGCCACACCAGCTGGCCGCAGCTGGCCTCGTCCCACTCCATCTGGATCTCAGGGACCGGCACCACGCTTTTTTCCTGCTGCTTGCGGCTGGCAAAATCTTCATCCTGCGGGTGCCAGCCCATCGCTTTCCAGACGATGGCGATGGCTTCGAACATGCGGCGACGGAAAATCTCGCGCTCCTGTTTCGGCATTGCCGAAGGCAGGGTGAGGATCAGCGTCCGCAGCTGGCGGGGAGAGGCCGGGAAGCCGAGCCGCAAGCGGGTGGCCACGCTGTTAATCTGGCCAAGCGCCTGAGCCAGCAGCTCGCAGAGCATGTGCGTCATCAGGGTGCTGCGGCTGTACTGCGGAGAGAACACCGGCAGACGCTCATCCTGCGGCAGCGTAAAGAGTGGTTCCCCGTCGTCGTTCATCAGGTTCATCAGCGGAAACGCAGTTGCCAGCGGTTCGCGCTGGGTTTTGCTGTTCATCTGGCTAAAGCGCCAGTCCTGCACTACCGGCGTCTCGTCCCACAGATAGCGACGCGGGCTGGAAATTCCACTGTTGCCTTCCGTGCCCAGACGCTGCATTGCCAGCTTACGCGCTTCATCACCCACGCGGACAATGGACGGCCAGACGAATGCATCCTCCCGGCCGCTTTCCACCGAGAAGTGCTGCTTGCCAAAACGCGCTTCGGAAAATTCAAGACGGCTGGTAAACAGCGGCTCATTCAGGAACTGTGGCTCACTCAGAGATCGTACCTGAAGTTCAGCCGTCTGGCGCAGGCCGTCGTTGGCATCACCATGATCTTCAATAATCACGCCGCAGGTGTGGGTGTTGCCTACGTCAAGGATCAGATCGACAGGAATAGCAGGGGTGCTCAGGGTATGGGTGACAAACTTCACTTCCGGCACGGTGAGTTGTTCCCCGAGCATGGAGAGCAGGTTGAGCCAGTGTGCCTGATATTCAAAGCTGCGCATGGCCTGATGCAGCTCCCGCTCGGAGCGTTTTTCAACCCCGTCGGCAAATTGCGTAAAGGCTTCGCGCAGCCAGCCGTCAATCCAGGTCTGGTCAAGGAAACTCTCAACCTCACTGTCGCGCCAGGCGAGCGCGAAACGCGTGCCGTTAAGGATATCGTTTTCAACCGGCGACAGCGCAGACGTCGCATGCTCTGCAATCTGGCTGTCGAGCGCGACGGTGACCCGGTGCGTATTGCCAGCCGCGTCGGGCGTGGAAAGCTTTCGTACCTGGACGCGTGCCCAGTTATCCGGGCCATCAACAAACGTCCGCGGCGGGTTAAAGCGCAGGAAAGGGAGCGGCAGCCAGACGCCGTCCAGCACGTTCAGGGAGTTACGCAGTGGAATGGTGCTTTCAGGCTTGACCACTTCCGGCTGCCCGCCATCGGTGGCAGGCAGCGTGTACCGGCCGTTAACCAGATCAAAATCCAGGCGCAACAGCGGGCCATTTGCCGTTTTACGCACGAAACGCCCGTTGCTGGCGGTGTCCTGCGGAGTCAGGCCAAAATCGAGAAACTGCACGCCGCTGTTAGCAATCAGCGTCACGCTCTGTTTATAGTCGCAAAGATTAACCAGCATAGGATCAGACACCTGCTTTCTTGAACGTCAGAGGAACGATGGTGTTGGCATCGTAACGTGCGGTGCATTCCGCCACGTCGCTGGCACCTGCCTTACAGGTCACTTCCGGCATCGGATAGCGTGAACCGTCGGTGCAACGAGCGTTTCCGCGCGTTTTGATCAACAGCTCGCCGTTGCTGTGTAATCCGGAAAAGACGTCTACCCGGCAGACAATGTTGTCGCCATGCACAACCCGGGCGAAACCTTTATTGTTCTGGATCTGGTAGCGCAGCGACGGCGGTTTGCCGGTGAGCGGATCCTGCACATCGAGAAACGCGCGCCAGGTGCCATTCAGGAAGCGCGTTAACCCCGCTTTGACCTGGTTTGCCTCCATCACCATCGCATCTTTCGGTATCGCGGTAATGACCACTGGTTCGGCTGCCGGTGCAGGCGTTTTCACCTTCGGCTCTACCACTTCGGCCTGGTGCAGCGGGAGTTTCAGCTCAAGCGGCTCGACCGTCTTTACGGGGGCCGGAGCAATGGCGACAGGCACTGGCGCTGGTGTGGCAACAGGCGCTGCGGTCGGGGCCTGTTTTGGCCAAAGCAGCGGGGTGGCAATGGCCGCAATAATGACGGCGGCAACCGGCAGCAACCACAGGGGGGAGCGACGTTTTTTCTGCATGGCCGCCGGTGCGGGCTCTGGCGGCGCGGCGTTCATGCGCACCGGCTCTGGCGTATACAGTTCATCTTCGGTGATACGGACGGAAGCCACAGGCGTGATAAGCGGCGCGTCGGCCTGCTCAAAGGTCACTACCGGGGCCGGTTCTTGCTCCTGTTCAGGTTCAGGCTCGTTAATCACCACTGGCTCAGGTTCAGGGACCAACGATTCGCGCAGGCAGTCCAGCACGTCGTCGCGCGCGTTCTCGTTAAGATTGACGAAACCCCAGAAGCAGATCACCGGTTTGCCATCCACCAGGAAAACAAAGTTTTCACCGGGAAACTGAAAGGCTTTTGAGAGCAGAGAGCCAAACAGTTGCTGCGCCGTTTTCGGTGACTGAAGGCATTTTTTACTCAGCGACTCCACGCTGGCGAGCGTGTTTTCCAGATAGCGTAGGGCGCGATAACGATCATCTTCATCCGCCGCCTTCCAGCTGGAGACGGTTCCCTCAACCGGGGAGTACCAGTCAACGCGATCGCCGCCGTCGTAGACCTGGGGGATGGCCAGACAATCGACGATAGCCTGTTGTTTGCGCAACCGAAGCGCTTCGCGGATTTGCAGCGCTGATTCAAAAACGGCCTGTCCGCCGCCACCAACGGCCTGAAAATCATCCAGATTACCGCTGCGTAAAAGTGTTTTTGCCACGATTTGGTCCTGTAGACTTCTTCACGCCATTACTTTAACGAAACAGCTAAGCAAGCAAACGGCGGAGGAGACGATAAAAGGGACGATTTCTTGCGGCATTGATCGTGATGGTTGTGCTTGACGAATAATGAACCTTAAGGCAAATCGGTTTCTGCGGGGTGATGCTAAAACCAGCGAAATGTACGGCTTTAGAATAACCTGATAGTGATTCGTTATTTGTCAGGCCAATACGTCTGTGCTGTTATTACTGTTCACTATAATAAAACCGAAAGGGTAATAACCATGTCTACAGGGAAAACCGTGCTCGCCCTCGCGCTGAGCGCGCTGCTACCGGCAAGCGCCGCATGGGCGGCAAATAAAGACACCATTATCTACTGCTCCGAGGCGTCGCCGGAGTCGTTTAACCCGCAGATCGCCAGCTCTGGACCTTCGTTTGTCGCCAGCTCGCAAACGCTGTATAACCGTCTGATTAACTTCGACCCGGTAAAAAACACGCCGGTGCCTTCTCTGGCCGAGTCGTGGACCATTTCGCCAGACGGCAAAACATACACATTTACCCTGCGTAAAGGGGTAAAATTCAACAGCAATAAATACTTCAAACCTACCCGTGATTTTAACGCTGATGACGTTATTTTCTCCGTTATGCGTCAGAAAGACCCTAAGCATCCCTATCACAATGTTTCCCAGGGTAATTACGAATACTTTAATGACGTGGGCCTCGACAAGCTCATTCAGGATGTGAAAAAGATCGACGATTATCACGTCCAGTTCACGCTGAGCGAACCCAACGCGGCGTTCCTGGCCGACTGGGGAATGGACTTCGCCTCGATCCTCTCTGCCGAGTACGCGGACGCGATGTTGAAAAAGGGGACACCTGAAAATGTGGACACCTGGCCAATCGGCACCGGCCCGTATGTGCTTCAGCAGTACAAGGTGGATTCGCTGATCCGCTACGTCGCCAATCCGAACTACTGGGACGGTGAGGTGCCGACCAAACACCTGATCTTCTCCATCACGCCAAACGTTGAGACGCGTCTGGCGAAGCTGCAAACGAACGAGTGTCAGATCATTCCTGCGCCGTCGCCGGTGCAGTTTGAAGCGATCAAGAAAAACAAAGACCTGACCCTGCACTCGGTGGATGCGCTGAACGTGGGGTACCTGGCGTTCAACACGGAGAAAAAACCGTTTGATAACGTGCTGGTGCGCCAGGCTCTGAATTACGCGACGGACAAAAAGGCCATTGTGAACGCGGTCTTTATGGGGTCTGGTACGGTCGCTAAATCGCCGATCCCGCCGAACATGCTCGGCTTTAATAAAGACCTGAAGGATTACGGCTACGATCCGGAAAAAGCGAAAGCGCTGCTGAAGCAGGCGGGTCTGGAAAAGGGCGCGGAAGTGACCCTCTGGTCCATGCCGGTTCAGCGTCCGTACAACCCGAACTCGCGACGCATTGCGGAGATGATCCAGGCTGACTGGGCGAAAGTGGGTGTGAAGGCGAAAATCGTCTCTTACGAGTGGGGTGAGTACCTTTCCGGCATGCGCAAAGGCGAGCATGATTCCGCGCTGTTCGGCTGGATGTCTGATAACGGCGATCCGGACAACTTCGCCGATGTGCTGCTGGGTTGTAACAGCATCAAAACCGGATCTAACGCCGCGCGCTGGTGTGATAAGGGGTATGATGAGCTGGTGCAAAAGGCCAAACTGACCAGCAACCCGGACGAACGTGCGAAGCTGTATGGACAGGCACAGGAGATTTTCTATCAGCAGGCACCGTGGATTGCGTTAGCTAACGGCAAAACGTTCTACGCGACCCGCAGCAACGTGACCGGGTACAGCGTGAGTCTGATGGGCAGTGACTTCTCGAAAGCGAAGCTGAACTGATCGTATTCTTGCCGGGTGGCGGCTATGCCTTACCCGGCCTACAGCTAGCACCCGTAGGCCGGGGAAGCGTAGCGTCACCCGGCACGTGATAAGGAGTGACAATGTCACATTTAAACAAAGTTATCGCCCGCGTCGATGCCACCATCGAAGAGAGCGTGATTACCCACATGAACGAACTGCTGATCGAATTAAGCGATGATGCAGAGCTCAGCCGTGAAGATCGTTATACCCAGCAGCAGCGCCTGCGTACCGCGATTGCGCATCATGGCAAGCAACATAAAGAAGAGGCGGAGGCACGCCATGCCCACCTCACGCAGGGTGGGACTATCCTGTAAGGGTTAAAACTGGCGCCGTGCCACCAGCCAGGCGCCAACCACCAGCATCACTGCGCCGCAGACCGGGCCAACCAGCGCGCGCAGGGGAATGCCGTTGCTCTTGAGGATGTCCATCACCAGACCGCCAATCAGCTGGCTTGCCACCAGTACGGCAATGGTCGTTGCCGCGCCCACATTCTGATATCCGCTAATACTGGCGAAGACAAAAAAAGACCCCAGCAGGCCGGGGATCAACGTCCACCAGCGCACCGTTGACGCCAGTTCGTTAAACCCCGCCAGGCCATTTTTCACCAGTAACATGCTGACAAACAACACAATCCCCACCAGCGAGTTCAGCAGCATGGCGATAAGAATGGTGGAAGAGGATTGCGTAATGCGCACCATAAGGGTGTTTTGTACCACCAGCCCAATCCCGGCGGCCACCAGAAATGCTAACGTCAACGATTGATTCATGGCAGAGCATCCGGATCGCTGCGCTCATCGAGCTGGAGTTGCATAAAGGTTAAATCCAGCCAGCGACCGAATTTGGTTCCTACCTGCGGCATGTTTCCGGTGGTAACAAAGCCCAGGGTTTCATGCAGATGAATCGACGCCTGGTTCTGCGCCTCAATACCGGCAACCATCACATGTTTACCAATCTGGCGGGCTTCCTTAATTAATTCCATCATTAGCAGTCGACCAATGCCTTTGCCCTGATGATCGGGATGAACGTAAACCGAGTGCTCCACCGTATGGCGAAAACCGTCGAATGCTCGCCAGTCGCCAAATGAGGCGTATCCCGTCACTACACCTTCTTCTTCACTGACCAGCACCGGATAACCCAACAGCGTGCGCGCCTCAAACCATGCAATACGGTTATCGGTATCGACAGTTGTATCGTTCCAGATTGCGGCGGTGTGCAGCACCGCATGGTTATAAATTTCACCGATAGCGGCACAATCTTCTTTGCAGGCATGACGAACAATCATGGTTAACCTCTGGCTGTGTTGTTCACTATAGTAGTATGATTTTCTCACAATATTACACAGTTCATGTATTCCATCGCTACGACAAAATCCCTGTTTTTTTGTCACAAAACTCCCCCGAAAAACCATCCGTACACTATAGTATGACGTCATGAATACAATGACAGACAATATGAATCAACGCATTAGCGCCCGCATACGCCTTGAACGCGAGTCGCGTGGCTGGTCATTAAGCGAACTGGCCGAACGGGCAGGTATCTCACGCGCCATGATCCATAAGATTGAACGGGGTGACAGTAGCCCAACGGCGACGCTGCTTGCTCGGTTATCCGGTGCCTTCGGTATTAGCATGTCTACGCTCATTGCGCGCGCGGAAATGCAGGAGGGCAAACTGTTACGTCTGGCGAACCAGCCCGTCTGGCGCGATCCGCAAACCCACTATTTGCGTCGCCATGTGTCGCCGCGCACCGATATGCCTATCGACCTCGTCCAGGTGGAGCTACCCGCAGGCAGCGATGTGCCGATGCCCGCTTCCTCTTACGCGCTGGCGCGACAGCTGATTTGGTTGCAGGCAGGTGAACTGGTCTTTCTGGAGGGGGATACCCGCCATGAAATGAAGGCCGGAGATTGTCTGGAACTCGGGCCGCCGAACGACTGCCGGTTTATCAACGAAACGGATGAATCGTGCCTCTATCTGGTCGTGCGGCTTAATCAGTCCGGCTCATAATGCAAAGGCGATCCGCAGGATAACGTGCCAGACTTGAATGACATTTTCAGCAGTAAGGAGCGAAGAATGAATCAATCAACTACGCAAAACCGACGCTGGGTACTGGCTTCCCGTCCACACGGCGCGCCGGTTGCCGAAAATTTCCGCCTGGAAGAGCAGCCGATCCCCACGCCCGCAGAGGGACAGGTGTTATTACGCACCGTATGGCTCTCGCTTGATCCGTACATGCGGGGCCGTATGAGCGATGCGCCATCCTATTCACCTCCTGTCGAGATTGGTGCGGTGATGGTGGGCGGCACGGTAAGCCGCGTCGAGACCTCCCGCCATCCGGATTATAAAGAGGGTGAATGGGTGCTGGGTTACAGCGGCTGGCAGGAGTATGAACTGTCCGACGGGCAGGGGCTGGTGAAGCTGGGTGAAAACCCGTCGCATCCTTCATGGGCACTCGGCGTGCTCGGGATGCCGGGCTTCACCGCGTATATGGGGCTGCTCGATATCGGCCAGCCTCAGGCAGGAGAAACCCTCGTCGTGGCGGCGGCCACGGGGCCGGTTGGCGCAACGGTGGGGCAGATCGGAAAAATCAAAGGGTGCCGGGTCATCGGCGTGGCTGGCGGGGAGGAGAAATGCCGTCATGCGGTCGACGTGCTCGGTTTCGACGCCTGTCTGGATCACCATGCGGATGATTTTGCCGAACAGCTGGCGAAAGCCTGCCCGCAGGGCATTGACGTGTATTATGAAAACGTCGGCGGTAAAGTCTTTGACGCCGTGCTGCCGCTCCTGAATACCTCCGCGCGCGTGCCGGTTTGCGGACTGGTCAGCGGCTACAACGCGACCAACCTGCCGGAGGGGCCGGATCGCTTGCCGCTGCTGATGGGGACCATCCTGAAAAAACGCATCCGCATGCAGGGCTTTATCATCGCTCAGGACTATGGTCATCGTATCGGCGAGTTCCAGCAGGAAATGGGACGCTGGGTGCAGGAAGGCAAAATTCACTATCGCGAGCAGGTCACCGAAGGGCTGAACGCGGCGCCGGAGGCGCTGATTGGGCTGCTGGAAGGGAAAAACTTCGGCAAGGTCGTGATCCGCGTGGCGGCGGACTAAACAGAGCATCGGTTATGGCGGGCAAAGTCCGCCATAATTATTTGTGAAGATACGATATATTGTCTTTAATTAATCCATAAGCATTGCGCGCCATCGGCCCAGCTGAGCCAGAAGTGGTAAACGTAATAGTAATTGAACAATTTTTATTTTAACGCGCGCCCTTCATACCAGGCATGACGATACAGGATATATCAAACCGGCGATGTTTTTTTAAACAGTCGCTGAAAATGGCATTTTGTTTTGGCTACGGGAATTAAACATGCTTGATTTGGAAAACCTGGAAAAAGCACAAAGAATCAGTCTGACGATGCAAGTTGAGAACAGTTTAAAGGGAGCGTTAATTACGGGCTCATTAAAACCTGGGGCTCGACTCATCACGAAAGAGATTGCGGATAAATTAGGCACCAGCATCACACCAGTGCGCGAAGCCCTGCTGCGTCTGGTGTCGGCAGGTGCATTACAGGCCACGCCTGCTCAGGCGTTTTTGGTGCCAGAGGTTACGCTGGAGCGTTATAACGAAATTAACGCCATCCGAAAACAGCTTGAGCCGATGGCCGTTGCGGCGGCATGTCAGAATATGACCGAGACCAAACTGGGTGCATTACGCGCGCTGTCAGATAACTTCAGCACCGCCATGCATCAGGGCGACGTGCAGAAAGCGATCCATGCCAACCGCGTGTTCCGGTTTACGCTCTATCAGTATGCCGAAATGCCGACCCTGAACTCGCTGATTGAGCAGCTATGGGTACGGATTGGTCCGTGTATCAACTACCTGCACGAAGAGATGAAAGATATCCCTGCCACGACTTACCATTATGCCGATCTGCTTTCTGCGCTTGAGCAAAGGGACGTGACGGCCAGTCGGGAAGCGATCGACCGAGCCATTGATGAAGCCAATATCCTCCTGCAACGGCAATACTACAGTTAAGGATCGCACTGGCGCACTTATTTTTTTATTCGTTTTAAACTTCCCTGAGTATATTCCCGGCGCTTAAGGCTACCGGGAATGATGTTATTTTTTTACCGGCAACGTGCGCTGCCGGAAAATGTTTTACTCAAAGCGATAAGAGACCGACAGGCCCACGCCATAGTTACGGCCAGGGGCGGGTTCGTAATAGCGATTGTAGCCGGCGTTTACAATCTCTGAACCGACGTACTCTTTATCGAACAGGTTATCGACGCGACCAAAGATGTCCATTCCCCATTTGCCGTAATTGAGTTTATACCCGGTATTCAGACCGACCACGGTATAAGAGGGCGCTTTGGCGGTATTGGTGTCGTTTGCCATCACGTCGCTCATGTAGCGGGCATCTGCCCCCGCGTACCAGCCTTCCTCAGGCTCCCAGCCAAACGACGCATACCCCATATTACGGGCAATCCCCGGCATTCGGTTGCCGCTACAATCTGCTTTATCGCAGACGTTGGTACGGTAGGTCGCATCGAGATAGGTCCACGCCATTTTCAGCTTCCAGTTTTCGGCAAACTGCTGGTCAAGCGCAATTTCCACACCCTGACGGCGCGTTTTCCCCGCATTTTTGTAGGTAGTGCGACCATCTTTGTTTTCGTCCACTACGATCTCGTTGTCGGTATCCGTGCGGAACAGCGCCGCCGTCAGGATGCCATTGCCGATGCGGGTTTTGCTGCCAATCTCATAGGTGTTGTTGGTTGACGGTTGCAGGTTGATATTGAGGCCGCCTTTGCCATCAGAACGGTATGAGAGTTCGTTGATGGTAGGGGTCTCAAATCCCCGTCCCGCCGCGGCATACAGGTTCCAGGCGTCGGTCACGGCGTATTTCACCGCACCAGCCGGGAGCCATTTATGGTAGCTGGCGTCACCGCTGTCATCGCCGTTTTGAGGGGTAATGTAATGATCGTTGGAGTCAAACCAGACGGAGCTGTAACGCACGCCCGCCTCAACGGACAGCTTTTGCGTGAGCTGCCATTGGGTTTGCAGGTAGGGATCAAGGTTCCACATCAGGTTACGTTCGTCACGGCGTTTGTTACCCTTCACGCCAAAATCCGGCACGCCGTTGTTCATCACGAAGTTTTCATACCCGCGGCGATTTTCACTCATATTTTCGTAGTTCAGGCCGGTGGTAAACGTTACCGGCACCAGAAGCTCACCGCGGTGGGTCCAGCGGGTATCAATACCCTGATAGTGGCGCTGCATATCAATTACGCCACCCGAATGCGCAGGATTTTCAGTCTGCGCGGTATCCGGAATGGACTGGTACTGGGTCATTTCACGCTCACCGGCGTACATCATCACGCTGAGGTCGTCCTGTTCGCTCAACTGACGGTCGTAGCGGATCCCGGCCTGGGTCTGCTTAATGGTTTTACGCGTGTTGTACTGATCGCCACGGGGTGACTGGCGTGGGTTGTTCTGCCACTCCTGATAACTCAGTCCGCCCGGATCGTTGGCTTTCATGTCGACGCTGTTAAAAATCAGCGTTAGCTTGCTGACATCATCAATGCGTACGCCCAGTTTCGCATTGGCGAGGTTTTTCCGTGCGCCGCTGTGGTCGCGATAGCCATGGGTGGTGAAGCGGGTTGTGGATACCGCATAGTCCACATCCCCCGCCTGAGTCCCGTCGCCCACCGCACCGGTGGCCTTCATGCCGTAACGCCAGGTGCCGTAACTGCCGTAATAGCTGCTGGCTTCAATTGTGGCTGGCTGTTGTCCGGTCTGGGTGTTGATGTTGATTACGCCGCCGGAGGCATTGCCGTACAGGGCAGAGAAGGGGCCGCGCAGCACGTCGACGCTCTCAATGCTGTTGAGGTCTATGTTTGACGTCTGCCCCTGGCCGTCGGGCATGGTTGCCGGAATGCCGTCCACGTACATGCGGATCCCGCGTACGCCGAAGGTTGAACGCGCGCCGAATCCGCGAACGGAAAGTTGCAGATCCTGAGCATAGTTCTGGCGGTTCTGGATTTGCAGGCCAGGCACGCTCCCAAGGGATTCAGAAAGGTTGATGCGCGGTGTGGCATGTCGCATATCCTCGCCGCTCACCACGCTGACTGCGGCCGGGGTGTCCAGTTCGGAGACAGTTTGCGGCGTGGCGCTGACGATCAGGGTCTGTTCATCCGCGGCCATCGCACTCAGCGGGCCAAAAATGACGGGAGCGAACAGCAGGGGTAGTGATGCCTTGCGGGCAGTAATAATTTTCATGGAGTAAACCGGTTAAGAAAAATTCGAACCAAATCAACTGGAACCTGTGTATATATGTTAAATCCTTTGTAAATGTTATGAAAACTATAACCGCACATTTCGTGAATGTAAGGCTTTGAAGGAAAGAAATACTCCACATTCAACTGATTAATGATTACTATTCTCATTAAAATAACGGCAAAGCGATGACTTTGCCCACCGGAAGTGATGTCAGCGGTAAATCTCCTCATTTAAAAAGGAATTGTTATGTCTTTACGTCATCTGTGCTCGCCGCGCCTGCGTGGGTCTCTGCTGTTGGGCTCTTTACTGTTTGCCGGTACGTTCCAGGTTCATGCCGCTGAAGAGATGTTGCGCAAAGCGGTCGGCAAGGGCGCGTATGAAATGGCCGTCAGCCAGCAGGAAAACGCGCTGTGGGTTGCGACGTCACAAAGCCGCAAAACCGATAAGGGCGGCGTGGTTTATCGTCTGGATCCGGTCACGCTGGAAGTGACGCAGGCGATTCATAACGATCTCAAGCCGTTTGGCGCCACGATCGATAACGCCACCCAGACGCTGTGGTTCGGTAATACCGTCAACAGCGCCGTGACGGCGATTGACGCCAAAACGAGCGAGGTGAAAGGGCGCCTGGTGCTGGACGATCGCAAGCGTAGCGACACGGTGAAGCCGCTTCAGCCGCGCCAGCTGGTGGCCGATGACACGACCAATACGGTGTACATTACCGGCATCGGCAAGGAGAGTGTGATCTGGGTTGTTGATGGCGCAACGCTGAAGCTGAAGGACACTATCACGAACACCGGCACGTTCAGCACCGGACTGGCGCTGGATGCGAAGGCAAAACGCCTGTATACCACCAATGCGGACGGCGAGCTGGTGACCATTGATACGGCAACCAACAAAATCCTCAGCCGTAAAAAAGTGCAGGATGACGGAAAAGAGCACTTCTACCTGAACCTGAGCCTGGACACTGTCGGCCAGCGTGCGTTTGTGACGGATTCAAAACAGCCAGAAGTGCTGGTGGTGAATCTGAAAGATGGCAGCGTGATGCAGAAAATCGCCGCGCCAGAATCGCTGGCCGTACTGTTTAACCCGGCGCGTAACGAAGCCTATGTGACGCACCGCGAGGCGGGCAAGGTGAGCGTGATTGACGCCAAAACCTACAAAGTGACCAAGACCTACGATACCCCGGTTTACCCGAACAGCCTGGCGCTGTCCGCGGACGGTAAAACGCTGTACGTAACGGTGAAACAGAAATCAACCCGTCAGCAGGAAGCGACCCAGCCTGACGATGTGATTCGTATCGCGCTCTGATGTGGGATTTGCCCGGTGGTGGTGCGCTTACCGGGCATAAAAAAACCATGAAATGCAGGCCGGGTAAGGCGAAGCCGCCACCCGGCTTTTTTATTAACGCGACGTCTCTTCCACCAGCGGACCGTCCTGTTTGTCATCTCCAGGATGAACCGGTGCGGTACTGTGGATTTCATTCACGCGTTTACGAACGCCAAACCAGCCAGCAATCAACAGCACCGCCAGCAGCGGTATTGTGGCGATGGTGTAGGTACCGTTCGGGTAGTCGAAGGCCATCAGCACCAGCACGCTCAGCAGGAACAGCAGGGTAAGCCAGGAGGTCACCGGTGCGCCCGGCAGCTTGAAGCTGACGTCAGCCGCTTTTCCTTCTTTGATCGCTTTGCGCAGACGCATCTGACACACCACAATAAAGGCCCAGGAGGCAATAATGCCCAGTGCAGCGACGTTCAGCACGATCTCAAACACCTGAGACGGCACCAGATAGTTCAGGAACACGCCAAAGATATACACCACCAGAGTGGCCAGAATACCCGCGTAAGGCACCTGCTGCTTGCTCATCTTCGACATAAACTTCGGCGCAGAGCCCCCCATCGACATGGAGCGCAGGATACGGCCCGTCGAATAGAGTCCGGAGTTCAGGCTGGAGAGCGCGGCGGTCAGTACCACGATGTTCATGATGCTGCCCACGTACGGCACGCCCAGCTTAGAGAAGAAGGTTACAAACGGGCTTTGGCCCGCCTGGTATGCGTTCCACGGCAGCAGCAGAACCAGTAGCACCACGGAGCCCACATAGAACAGGCCGATACGCCAGATCACGCTGTTGATGGCTTTTGGCACCATCGTCTGCGGATCTTTGCATTCACCTGCCGCCGTACCGACCAGTTCGATGGAGGCAAAGGCGAACACCACCCCCTGCACCAGAACCAGCGCTGGCAGCAGGCCGTGCGGGAAGAAACCACCGTTATCGGTAATCAGGTGGAAGCCGGTTGCGTTACCGTCCAGCGGTTTACCGGTGCCGAGGAATACGGTACCGACCACCAGGAAGATCACAATGGCCAGCACCTTAACCAGCGCGAACCAGAACTCCATTTCGGCGAACCATTTCACGCCGATCATGTTCATGGTCCCGACAATTGCCAGCGCTCCGAGGGCGAACACCCACTGCGGCACATCGCCAAACGCGCCCCAGTAGTGCATATACAGCGCAACGGCGGTGATATCGACAATACCGGTCATTGCCCAGTTAACGAAGTACATCCAGCCCGCGACATACGCGGCTTTTTCACCAAGAAACTCGCGGGCGTAAGAGACAAAGCTGCCGCTGGAAGGGCGGTGGAGTACCAGTTCGCCGAGGGCACGAAGGATGAAGAAAGAGAAGATCCCGCACACCAGATAGACCAGGGCGAGAGCGGGGCCAGCCATTTGCAGACGTGCGCCTGCACCTAAAAACAGACCTGTACCGATAGCGCCGCCGATGGCGATCATCTGCACCTGACGGTTGCCCATCGCCTTGTGATAGCCCTCTTCATGAGAGTTCAACCAGCGACGTTTCGCAGCATGATGATCGGCTGCGCTTTTATTGCTTGTTTTCATTGAGTTACCTGTTTGCCTGTCTGAACCATTAACGTGATAGTCCTGCCTGGCAGATGCCGAAACAAACGATTGCTTCTGCGCAGACACATGCTGCCTTTCCAGTCATTCTGTGTATGGATAAGGCAAAACATGGCGAGGCATCCTACCCGCAATTGATAAGCGACGCAAAATATAACCGTGCCGAAAGTGATGCACGTCGAAGGAAATCGTGTGGTCAGAGCAGACGGGGATCACAACGCGCTGAATCGTGGCGTTTTTTTAGGCAAAAAGGTCTGCGAATGCTGATTTAATCATCAGGTTTACTTAATAGTTACTTATAGGTAGAGACTATGTATGCCGCAGGGCTGCAATAAGTAATGCAAAGGCGGTAGTGTGCTGGCGGCGGCTCGGATAATACAGATGGTATCCCGTAAAAGCCGGACACCAGGCTTCAAGCACACCCACTAACCGGCCCTTAGCAAGGGCGTCCTGAACCGCATCTTGCGGAACATACGCCAGCCCCAGACCGTTTTCGGCGGCATCGATGCGCTGCGGCAGGCTGTTTAGGATCAGCTGGCCGTCAACCCGCACGCGCAGCTCACGTCCGTCCCGTTCAAATTCCCAGGCATATAATCCGCCGCGTGTGGGCAGGCGCATATTAATGCAGCGGTGCTGATCGAGCTGCTCCGGCGTTTTCGGTATGCCGAAACGTTGCAAATACTCTGCTGACCCGACAACCGCCATGCGCATGTCCGGCGCAATACGTACCGCAATCATATCTTTCGCCACCTGCTCACCCAGACGCACCCCCGCGTCAAAGCGGCCATCGACAATATCAGTCAGCCCATTGTCCACCGTGACTTCAACGTTGATGTCAGGATACTGCGCCATAAAGGGTTTAAGCACAGGCCACAGCACCGTAGACATGGCGTGTTCCCCGGCGTTAAGGCGAATATTCCCGGCAGGTCTGTCGCGGGTATCACGCAACGCGGTGAGTTCCTGCTCGATCTCCAGCAGATGGGGGCTTAAGCGCCTAAAGAGTTGCTCGCCGGCCTCGGTAGGGGCCACGCTACGGGTGGTGCGGGTTAACAGACGGACTTCCAGCCTCGCTTCCAGCTTGCGCATTGCGTGGCTGAGTGCCGACTGAGATACCCCAAGCTGCGCCGCGGCGCGGGTAAAGCTGCGCTCCCGGGCGACGACCATAAAGGAAAGCAGATCGTTGAAGTTGTCTTTTAACATGGCGGCTTACTCGATTTATGAATTGAACTCATGGTTCCTTTCTGATTATGCACTCTAATGCTCCCCATGGCTTTACGCTACTGTTAACGCAACAGCAAACGAGGAGTAAATCATGAAAATTATCCGTAGCGGTTCGTTACCTTCCGTTCAGGGTCCAGAGGCCTGGTTTACCGGCAGCGTGCGCATTGACGCGCCTTTCCAGGCGACTGAACCGGCAAAAGTCGGTGGCGCGACCGTCACCTTTGAACCCGGCGCACGTACCGCCTGGCATACGCATCCTCTTGGACAAACGCTGATCGTGACGCAGGGGCGCGGCTGGTTACAGGAGTGGGGGAAAGAGGCGGAACCGCTGAATCAGGGGGATATCGCCTGGATCCCACCCGGCGTGAAGCACTGGCACGGCGCAAGCGCGCAGACGGCGATGACCCATATCGCCATCGCAGAAGCGGTCGACGGGAGTCCGGTGGCGTGGCTGGAGAAGGTCACCGACGAGCAGTATCCGAACGAGTAGTCTGGCGTTTCGTAAACAAATTATTAACGTTATGATTCGATCCGTTTTCTTCAGCATTTGCAGGCGGAACGGTGAAAATCAATATCATAGGTACCAGCGGAAGTGGGAAAAGCACGTTTGGCAGGCGAATCGCGGAGGCGCTGGCTATCCCTTACATTGAGATGGACAGGCTTTACTGGCGAGCGAACTGGCAGGGAACACCGGACGATGAGTTTCTTGCAACCCTGGAAAAAGCGCTCGCCGCCTCGCCTGACTGGGTCCTGGACGGGAATTACAACCGCACACGCGACGTTAAGTGGCGCGACGTCGATCTGGTGGTGTGGATAGATCGTGGGTTTATCCGCACGCTCTGGCAAGCGGTGACGCGGGCCTCCAGACGCGCCTGGCACAAACAGGAGCTCTGGCCCGGCACGGGGAACCGCGAAAGCTTTCGTCGGTCGTTCCTTAGCAAGGACTCTATTATCATCTGGACGATCAAAACCTGGCGCAGCAACCGCAAACGCTATCAAGCGGATATGCAAAACCCGCAGTACAAACACATTCGCTTTCTCCGCATTACCCGACGGCAGGATGCCGAAAGACTCATTGCCTCGCTTAAATCACGCCGATGACAGACTCTCTATTGCCGTTTTCCGGCAATCCAAATGTAAATTAATTGTTTCTCAGAGGTGAAATCCGCCTTTAATAATGACGACATGTTAAGTCAAACGAGAACGCAACATGTCATGGCGAATCAGCATTCTGGATAAAAGCCCTGTCGCAGAACACGAAACAGCCGCCGATGCGCTGGCGCGAACCTTAGCACTGGCGCAGCAGGCAGAAACGCTGGGTTATCACCGCTTCTGGATTGCCGAACACCACAATACCCCGCAGCTTGCCAGCCCCTCGCCGGAGCTGCTTATTGCCTGGATCCTCGGGCAAACAAAGCGTATTCGCGTGGGCTCAGGCGGCGTCATGCTGCAACATTACAGCCCCTACAAAGTCGCCGAAAATTTTAACGTACTGGCCGCCATTGCGCCGGGCCGGGTTGATCTGGGCGTTGGCAAAGCGCCCGGCGGTCTGCCGCTCTCTACCCGCGCCTTGCAGTACGGCCTAAATCCGCAGGAAAAAGGCAGCTTTGCGGACCAACTGACGCAGCTTGATCGCTGGATCCGCCCTGAAAATCAGTCAGCGGAGGAGGACGTTCGCGCCACCCCGCTGCCGCCGGTGCCTGCCCGAGGATTTCTGCTGGGCGCCAGTACCGAAAGCGCGCTGCTGGCGGCCTCCCTCGACTGGCATTTTGTCTTTGCCGCCCATCTGAATGGTGATCCTGAGCTGCTGCGCGAGGTCGTCACAGCCTGGCGTCAACACAGCGTCCGGGAGGTGATTGTGGCCGTGCAGGTCATTGTTGCCCCAACCCAGGCTGAGGCCGATGCGCTGGCGCAGAAGGTTGAAGTGTGGGGCGTGGAGCTGGCAAACGGACAGCGCGTCACCGTCGCCAGCGAAGAACAGGCCTACGCCTTTGCGCGGCAGGCGGGGAGTGAACCGGTGCGCATTGCGCGTCGGGCGCAGTCTCTGCTGGCCGGAACGGCGGCGTCGGTGCTTGAACAGCTCAACGCGCTGCATCAGCAGTGGGGGATTGACGAATTTATCATCGACACGCCGGTCGCTGATGGCGCAACGCGCGTGCAGTCCCTGCGACTGCTGGCCGAGGCGCGTCTTAACAGGGAGGTTACCGTATGAGCATTAGCGAACAACTGATTGCCTGGCGCCGTGAGCTGCACCAGAACCCTGAGCTGTCCGGTCAGGAGGTCGAAACAACGGCCCGCCTGCGCGAGTGGCTGACGGCAGCCGGGATTGCACCGCTGCCTTACGATCTCCAGACCGGGCTGGTTGCGGAGATCGGCACGGGCAACGCACTGGTTGCGCTGCGCGCCGATATCGACGCGTTACCCATCGACGAGCGCAGCGGGGTGCCGTTTAGCTCCCGGCGTGCCGGGGTGATGCATGCCTGCGGACACGACATTCACACCAGCGTGATCCTCGGCGCCGCGCTAAAGCTGAAAGAGCGGGAAGCCTCGCTTAACGGTCGCGTGCGGATCCTGTTCCAGCCTGCGGAAGAAAATTTCGGCGGAGCGAAAAGCATGGTGCGGGCCGGGGCGTTACGCGACGTACGCGCGATTTTCGGAATGCATAACGAGCCTTCACTGCCGGTCGGCGAGTTTGCCACGCGCGGCGGCCCGTTCTATGCCAACGTCGATCGCTTCGTTATTCACGTGACCGGCAAAGGCGCGCATGCCGCACGTCCCCATGAAGGCAACGACGCCATCGTGCTGGCAAGCCAGCTGGTAACCGCGCTGCAAAGCGTAGCCAGCCGTAACGTCAATACGCTGGATTCGGTTGTTCTGAGCGTGACGCGCATCGCCGGGGGGAATACCTGGAATGTGCTGCCGGAAAGCGTTGAGCTGGAGGGCACGCTGCGCACGCACCGCACGGAAGTGCAGCAGAACGTGAAAGCGCGCGTCGGTGAAATCGCCGCCGGATTTGCCAGCGCCTTTAGCGCGCAGATCAACATCACCTGGTACGCCGGGCCCACCGCGCTGGTGAACGATGAGCACTGGGCCGTGTTTGCCACCTCGGTCGCGCGCGAAGCGGGATATGAAACCCGGCATGCGGAACTGCACATGGGCGGGGAGGATTTCGCGGTCTATCTGCAAAACATACCCGGCGCGTTTGTCAGCATTGGCAGCAACAGTCCGTTTGGGTTACATCACCCGGCATTTAACCCGGACGAAGCATTAATCGAACCCGCTGCCCGCTATTTTGCTCAGCTCGCGGAAAAAGCCCTGCAACACGTTTAATTAATTTGAGGTGAATATGACTGCACATCGTCAATTGCGGCTGGGGACCATTTTGCATGGTGCATCCGGTAATATGTCTGCCTGGCGCCATCCCGCGGCGGTCGCGGATGCCAGCATTAATTTTGATTTCGTTAAAGAAACGGCTTTAAAAGCAGAAGAGGGCAAGCTCGACTTTATATTTGTGGCCGACGGCCTTTATATTAACGAGAAATCCATTCCGCATTTTTTAAACCGCTTTGAGCCGCTGACGGTGTTGTCCGCGCTGGCGAGTATCACCTCGCGCCTGGGGCTGGTCGGCACGTTATCCACCTCGTACAGCGAGCCTTTCACCGTTGCACGCCAGTTCGCCAGCCTCGATCACCTGAGCAACGGACGCGCGGGCTGGAACGTGGTGACGTCACCGCTGGAAGGGTCAGCGAAGAACTTCTCACGTGAAAAACACCCGGAGCATGCGCTGCGCTACCGCATTGCCGATGAGTATCTCGACGTGGTGAAGGGGCTGTGGGATTCCTGGGAAGGGGATGCCTTTATCCGCAATAAAGAGAGCGGACAGTTCTTTGATGCGTCGAAACTGCATACTCTTGATCACCACGGTGATTTCTTCCAGGTTTCCGGCCCGCTGAATATTGGCCGCACGCCGCAGGGACGTCCGATAGTCTTTCAGGCTGGTGCGTCCGACGACGGTAAAAAGCTGGCGGCAAAACACGCTGACGCCATCTTTACCCACCATGACACGCGGGGAGAAGCCCAGGCTTTTTACCGCGATGTTAAACAGCAGCTGGAAAGTCACGGCCGTCGCGCAGAGGATTTACATATATTCCAGGGCGTCAGCGTGATTGTTGGAAACGACGCCGATGACGTAGAAAACCAGTATCAAACTACGGCGGCACTGGTCTCCATTAATGATGCGCTGAATTACCTCGGACGATATTTCGAGCATCACGACTTCAGCCAGTATCCCCTCGACGCGCCGTTCCCGGATATTGGCGATTTGGGCAAAAACAGCTTTCGCAGCACCACCGATGAAATCAAGCGTAACGCCCGTGAGCGGAACTTAACTCTGCGTCAGGTCGCGCTGGAAGCCGCATCGCCGCGCCCGCGTTTTTCCGGCACACCGGAGCAGGTGGCCGATGGTTTACAGGCCTGGTTCGAAGAGAAGGCGGCGGATGGCTTCATCATTCAGGGCGGCACGCCGGACACCTTTCCGCGCTTTGTCGACCAGGTGGTGCCCGTTTTACAGGCGCGCGGCCTGTTCCGCACCGACTATCCCGGCACCACGCTGCGCGAAAGTCTGGGCTTAGACGAGCCCAAAAATCAGTTCACACAACAATAAAAGAGAAAAACGCTATGCAGAAATCATCGCTTATTCTGGCGCTTGCGCTGGCCTTTACCCCTGCCGTCTGGGCAGAGAACGTCAATATTAACGGCACCGGCGTGAGCATTGAGGCCAATAAAACGCCGATCAATACCGCCAAAAACAGCGATGCGATCGCGCAACTGCCGAAAGACTATCGCTTTGCCGTGCCGGGGAAATTTACCGTGGCGGTGGCGGGACTGAATCAACCGCCGCTGACGGTCTTTTCCGACGACAACAAAACTCTGCTGGGAAGTGAGGTCGACATTGCGCGTCTGGTAGCGGACAGCCTCGGACTGGAGCTGAACGTGGTGCCCACCTCTTGGGAGGACTGGCCGCTGGGGGTTGCCTCCGGGAAATACGACGCGGCTATCAGCAACATCACCGTCACTAAAGCGCGCAAAGAGAAGTTCGACTTCGCCACCTACCGCAAGGATTCACTTGGCTTCTACGTGAAATCCACCAGTCCGATCAACTCGCTTGTGAAGGCAGAGGATATCGCCGGGCTGCGCATCATCGTAGGTTCCGGCACCAACCAGGAGGCCATCCTGCTGGCATGGAACGAAGAGAACCTCAAAAAAGGGCTTAAACCCTTTACGCCGATATACACCAAAGACGACGCGGCCCAAACGCTGGCGCTTCAGTCCGGACGCGCGGACGCCTACTTTGGCCCGAACGTGATCGGTGCCTGGAAAGCGGCGCTTAACGGTAAAACCAAACTGGTCGGCAGCGTCGACGGCGGCTGGCCGAAGGCGGCGCATATCGCGGTGACGCTGAAAAAAGGCAGCGGCCTGGTCGAACCGGTTCAAACCGCGCTGAACGGCGCGATCAAGAACGGAGATTACGACAAAGTGCTGAACCGCTGGGGGGAAGGCGTGGAGCGTATCTCCAGTTCCGAAGTTAACCCGGCGGGTCTGGGCGATTAAGGAGGCGCTATGCGCGAACAATTTCGTGACGTTTCGCCGGAAGATGCCGATCTTCAGCCCATTATCGAGGGGCTTTTTGGTGAATACGCCGCTCGTTACGGCGACTACTTTTCAAAGGATGCGGAAGTCGAGCTGACAGAGTGGTACCTGGCGCCGCAGGGGCTGTTTATCGTTCTGGAGCGCGATGGCGAGATCATCGCCACCGGGGCGTATAAGCCCTTCGACGAACATACCGCAGAGATCAAACGTATCTGGACGAATAAAACGCTGCGCCAGCAGGGGCTGGCCGCGCGCGTGATACAGGAGCTGGAGCGCCGGGCGGTGCTGGCGGGCTACAGCCACATCTACCTGACCACGGGGTTTCGTCAGCCGGAGGCGGTGCGGCTCTATCTCAGCCAGGGGTATCAGCCGCAGTTCGATCTCAACCGCGACCCGGAAGAGTACAGCCAGCCGCCGTTCGACGGTCGGCTGCGTTTCACCAAGACGCTGATCCGCGAAGCGCTCAGCAAAACCGCATAAGGAGCGACGATGAGCAACGTTGAAACCATAAAAGTGGTCCCGGCACGTTATCCGCTGCGCGCTGCTGGCGCCGTGGTGGCGCTGTTTGTGCTGGCGGTCGTGATTCAGTCCGTGGCTTTTAATCCGCGCTGGGAGTGGGCGGTATTTGCCCGCTGGTTCTTCGACCCGGTGATCCTCGAAGGCGTCGGCCAGACGCTGCTGCTGACGTTGATAAGCACCGTACTGAGCGTGGTGATTGGCGGCATGCTGGCGCTGGCGCGGCTCTCGTCATCATGGCTGTTGAGCAGCCTGGCGTGGGGTTACATCTGGCTGTTCCGATCGCTGCCGCTGATCGTGGTGCTGATTATCCTCTATAACTTCTCCTATCTCTACGACACGCTCTCTCTCGGCGTGCCTTTTACCGACATTACCTGGGGCAGCTTTGAAACCATCAACGTTCTCGGGCAGTTTTCTACCGCCATCGTGGGGCTGACGCTGGTGCAGAGCGCCTATACTGCGGAGATCATTCGCGGGGGCTTCCTTGGGGTCGACCACGGTCAGTATGAGGCGGCCGCTGCGCTAGGTCTGCCGGCGTGGCGTCGCACCGTGCGCATAATTCTCCCGCAGGCACTGCGCACCATCCTGCCGTCCGGGTTTAACGAAATTATCAGCCTCGCCAAAGGGACGGCGATGGTGTACGTGCTGGCGATGCCGGAACTGTTCTACACGATCCAGATGATCTACAACCGCACCCAGGAGGTGATCCCGCTGTTGATGGTGGGGGCCGTCTGGTATCTGGTGATCACCACCGTACTGTCTGCCATCCAGCATGTTATTGAGCGTGGACTCGCCCGCAGCGAGCGCCGCTCCGCCGTAAACCAGAACCGGGCGGCGAGTCGCTCGCGTTCGGTCACCACTTCGCCAGCACAGGAGCCTGTTCATGCAAGCCTCTCCTGAAGGTCACATTTCCATTACCGGCGTCAGTAAGTTTTTTGGCCGACATAAAGCGCTCGATAACGTCACGCTTGAGATCCCGCCGGGCTCCGTGACGGTGATCCTCGGCCCCTCTGGATCGGGAAAATCGACGCTGCTGCGCGCCATTAACCATCTGGAGCGCGTAGACGAAGGCTTTATTCAGATTGACGGGGATTACATCGGCTATCGCCGTCAGGGTGACAAACTCTACGAACTCAAAGAGAAAGAGATCCTCAAACAGCGCGTCAACGTTGGGTACGTGTTTCAGAACTTCAATCTTTTTCCGCATCTCACGGTGCTGGAAAACCTGATTGAAGCACCCATCGCGCATAAAAAGTTCAGTAAAAAAGAGGCTGTTGAAAACGCCTACAGCCTGCTGGATGTGGTAGGACTGCGCGATAAAGCCGATGCCTGGTCGCGTCACCTCTCCGGCGGCCAGCAGCAGCGTATCGCCATTGCCCGCGCGCTGGCGCTGCGCCCGCGCGTGATGCTGTTTGATGAACCAACCTCGGCGCTGGATCCGGAACTGGTTGGCGAAGTGCTGGACGTGATTAAAAAACTCGCCCGTTCCGGCACTACGCTGGTGGTGGTCACCCATGAGATCGGCTTTGCCCGGGAAGTGGCGGACCAGGTGGTATTTATGGTCGACGGTAAAATTGTGGAGCAGGGCAGCAGCGATGACGTTTTAAACCGACCGTCTCATCCGCGAACGCGCCAGTTCCTCTCAAAAGTGCTGTAAGGAGCGCAGATGAAATATGGACTCCTGGCGGGGCTGGTCTTCACGACGGCGAGCCACGCCAGCATTGATTTAAAGGCCAACGAACAGCCGCTGCCGGTGACGGTTGATCAACAGGCAGTGGCGAAAATCCCGGCGAACTATAAATTTGTTGAGCCGGGTACCCTCACGGTGGCGATTTCAGCCCTGAATTCTCCGCCGCTTGCGCTGCTGGCCAGTGATAACCGCACCCGTATTGGCAGCGACCCGGATATCGCCCGGTTGCTGGCGGGCAGTCTGGGGCTGAAGCTGAAGCTGGTGCCAACGGCGTGGGAAGACTGGCCGCTGGGGATCACTTCCGGGCGCTATGACGTGGCGTTGGTGAATATCGCCGTCACCGAGCAACGTAAGGAGAAGTTCGATTTTGCGACCTATCGCGTCGATTCCCTGGCATTCTCGGTGAAATCCACCAGCAACGTACAGTCGATCACCAGTGCGAAAGATCTGGCCGGGAAAAAGGTGATTGTCGGGTCTGGCACCAATCAGGAGCGTATTCTGCTGGGCTGGAACGAAGAGAATAAAAAGGCCGGGCGCGAGCCTGCGTTGCCGGTTTACCTGACCGACGACGCCTCAGGCAATCTTTATATTCAGTCCGGCAGGGCGGATGTGTTCTTTGGACCGCAGTCCGTTTCGGCCTATAAAGCCGCGTTAACCGGCAAAACCCGCGTCGTGGGTTTAGGCCCGAAGAAAGCCTATGTCGCCACCACAACCAAAAAAGGTAATGGGCTGGTGTATGCGTTGCAGGCTGCGCTGGACGGTGCGATTAAGCGCGGGGAGTATCAAAAGGTGCTGGCGCGCTGGGGGGAAGCGGGCGAAGCGGTGACGTCTTCAGACGTTAATCCGCCCGGGATAACCTACTAATGGTGCTCTATACCCTAAATAATTCGAGTTGCAGGAAGGCGGCAAGGGAACGAATCCCCGGGAGCGTACATAAGTACGTGACTGGGGTGAGTGAATGCAGCCAACGCACCTGCAACTTGAAGTATGACGGGTATACACTTAGGGTTTTCATCCCTGAGGGGGCAACATGATCAAACTCTATGGCGTACCTGGCTGGGGATCGGCAATCAGTGAAGTGATGCTGACTCTGGCAGACATCCCGTATCAGTTCGTCAACGTGGACGGGTTTGACCAGCCCGGCCCGCAGCGCGAATTGCTGTTGAAACTGAACCCGCTGTGCCAGGTGCCGACGCTGGAGCTGGAAAACGGGGCGATCGTGACGGAAACCGCGGCGATCGCCCTGATGGTGCTCGACAGACGTCCCGACCTCGCGCCGCCCGTTGGGCAGGCCGAGCGCCAGCAGTTTCAGCGCCTGCTCATCTGGTTTGTGGCGAACGTCTATCCCACCTTTACGTATGCAGATTACCCGGAACGCTGGGTTCCTGATGCCCCGGAACAGTTGAAGAAAAACTGCATTGAGTACCGAAAATCGCTTTATCTGTGGTTCGACAGCCAGCTCAGCGCCTCGCCGTTTGCGTTTGGCAAACAGCTGACGCTGCTTGACGTCTATATTGCCGTTGCGCGTACCTGGGGTCCACGCCATGAGTGGTTTGCCACCAACACGCCTAATTTTACCGCCGTCGCGGATGCCGTCTGCGCGCTGCCGGAACTGCACAAGGTGCTAAAAGCTAACGATATAATCTGATAACGTGGAACGCTCACCTATAAAAGGAGCCCTGCCCATGCCACACGTTGATATCAAATGTTTTCCACGCGATCTGACTGACGAACAAAAAACGGCCCTGGCGGCGGATATCGCCGAAGCGATCGCCCGCCACCTGAACAGCAAAGATCGCTCAATCTCCGTGGCGCTTCAGGAGGTTCAGGAAGCTGACTGGAAGGCGCAGGTCTGGGATACCGAGATCGGCCCGAAACTGGATGAACTGATTAAGAAGCCCGGCTATTCGATGTAACTTGCCTGCCGGGTGGTGCAATTTCACCCGGCGATCCCCACTTTTATTCCCTTTCGCAAAAATCGATAATAAAAACCATAACGATTCCGCTACAATTCATCCTTCCGAACAATATTCGTTAAATCAGCAGGTAAGCACTGCAACTGCACCAGATTAAGTACAAATAAGTAAAAGGATAATTTTTCCATGACAAAATTACCTCAGTTTTCACTCGCCTTTATTCATCCTCGTTACTGGCTCAGCTGGGCAGGCATTGCCGCGCTCTGGTGCACGGTTCAGCTTCCGTACCCGCTGCTGTTGAAAACAGGTCACAGGCTTGGGCGTCTGGCTATGCGCCTGCTTCCACGCCGCTTGGAGATCGCCAGACGAAATCTTGAGCTTTGCTTTCCTGATATGAAAGAGGACGAGCGCGAGCGTTTACTTGAGCGTAATTTTGAATCGGTTGGAATGGGCGTCATCGAAACCGGGATAGCGTGGTTCTGGCCTAACTGGCGCGTGCGGAAACACTTCAGCGTGACCGGCTACGAACATATGGAACAGGCGCGGGCGCAAGGTAGGGGCGTGGTGCTCATTGGCATGCATTTTCTCACGCTGGAATTAGGCGCACGCATCTTTGGCATGCTCAACGCGGGTATTGGTGTGTATCGTCCCAACAATAATGCGTTGCTCGACTGGCTGCAAACGCGCGGTCGTCTGCGTTCCAATAAAACCATGCTTGACCGCTATGACCTGAAGGGCATGATCCGCGCACTGAAGCAAAACGAGATCCTGTGGTATGCCCCGGACCACGACTATGGCAAAACGAATAGCGTGTTTGTGCCGTTTTTTGCCGTCCCGGACGCCGCGACAACTGCCGGGAGCTACATGCTGGTGAAAAGTGCCAGACCGGCTGTGATCCCGTTTGTACCGCGCCGAAAAGCAGATGGCACAGGGTATGAGCTGCTTATTCTGGAAGATATCAGCGATACCTTGCAGGGAGGCGATAAAGCGTCGGTGGCCACGCAAATGAACAGAGCGATTGAGCGCGCCGTGATGATGGCGCCTGAGCAATATATGTGGCTGCATCGCCGGTTCAAAACCCGCCCTGAAGGCCAGCCGGACCGGTATAAACGCAAAAAACAGGTCGCGTCTACTGCAAGAACCTTATCTGCCAGCGATATTTCGGACCGGTCGAGTATCCAGCAGTAGTCGGTCAGGGCGGGTGCCGGTGCGCTCCGCCCTTTATAAATCCTGCCGCGCTGGATAGAATTACCGCATCCACATTGACGGGATGCCCCACATGACCGGAAGAGTCGATTATCATCTTGAAAAATACCTCCTTACCGAAGCCGGCGAGCCCGAACGTTTGACGCGCCAGTGGGCCGAGGTGATGCGCGAGTGTCATGACCAGAAATCCGGGGCAGAAGAGCGGCTGCGTCTCGCGCTGCTGAACGTGGATTATGTGACCAGCTTTGAGCTTCCCTTCCGGTTACTTCTTACCCGTTCACCGCAGCTGATTGATGGCATCAGAAATGAGTTCCAGCTCAGTCAAAAAAATGTCCTGTTCAACGGCAAGCGGTTTGGCTGCGTTTACAGCCTTAAACAGGATTTGAACGGCATACCAGATGAATTTACCTACCACCTGAAGACCCGTATTCAGCGGATCGATGCGTCCGGTGGTTCGGAAGTGCCTTACCGGCAAATCGCTCAGCAGGTGAAAGCCCCCCGCGAGCGCCTCCAGCTGGCGCTGGAACAGGGGCTTGCGGTCACCGCGCTTGACGGGCTTTTCTGGTTTGGCCTCCAGCGCATAGCCGCCGACGTGCAGCGGTTAAGGAAGACCGGGATGAGAATAGTGACGTCCGATACGGAGGTGTTCGACACCTTTACCGGAACAACACGGCGCATTCCGGTTTATCGTCTTGAGGACGCTGCCGCTACTTAGCCTGGAGCAGGATCGCCAGCAGTCCCGGAAAGCGGGCGTCCAGATCCTCTCTTCTCAGTGAGATCATATTCTCGCGCCCCTGCGGGCGCTGCCAGATCACGCCGCTGTCGCGCAGCACGCGCCAGTGGTGAGTCATAGTGGATTTCACCACCTCTTCCGGGCGCAGCGCGTTACAGCTCAGTTCGCTGCCGTCGGCCAGCCTGCGAATAATCGCTAATCGCAGCGGGTTGCCGAGGGCGAACAGCACATTTTCCAACACTATTTGTTCAGGTTCCGGGTGGTTTGGGATCATCGTTTTCCTGCGTCTCGCGTGAGATTGAGCTATATCAACAATAGGTCAACCGTTAAAAAATAGTTCGATAATACTCGTACAATGGGACTATTATAACAAACGAACGAATACGCGACCATCCCGGTCGTCACAAACCAGTCTTGAAGACTTAAGGAAATAACATGCCCCGACCCATTCCACTCGAACGTTATCGCAACATCGGTATCTCCGCGCATATCGATGCGGGCAAAACAACCACCACTGAGCGCATCCTGTTTTACACCGGGATGAGCCACAAGCTGGGTGAAGTACACGATGGCGCGGCAACCACCGACTGGATGGCGCAGGAGCAGGAGCGCGGGATCACCATTACGTCGGCGGCGGTAAGCTGTTTCTGGCCTGGTATGGACAGAGGCTTTGAACCGCACCGCATCAATATTATCGACACCCCCGGGCACGTGGATTTCACCATTGAGGTGGAACGTTCCATGCGTGTGCTCGACGGCGCGGTAATGGTCTATGACTCCGTCGGTGGCGTGCAGCCGCAGTCGGAAACCGTCTGGCGTCAGGCGAATAAATATCATGTTCCGCGTCTGGCATTCGTCAACAAAATGGACCGCCCGGGCGCAGATTTCTTCCGCGTGGTGCGGATGATGCAGGAGCGGCTGAAAGCCAATCCTGTCCCGATTGTGATCCCCGTGGGGGCAGAAGAACACTTCACCGGCGTGGTGGATCTCATCAAGATGCGCACCATTTTGTGGGACGATGCGACGCAGGGCATGGCATTTAGCTACGCGCCGGTGCCTGACGATCTGCTGAGTACCGCCCAGACGTGGCGAGAAAAAATGGTCTCGTCTGCGGCAGAAGCCAGCGATGAGCTTATGGATAAGTATCTTGAGACGGGCGAACTGGATGAAGCGGAAATCATCAAAGGACTGCGGATCCGGACTATCTCCGGTGAAATACAGCCCATGCTGTGCGGCAGCGCTTTCAAGAACAAGGGCGTGCAGCGCATGCTCGACGCGGTGATTGAATTGATGCCGTCTCCACTGGACGTGCCCGCTATTGATGGGGTAGACGAAGACGGACAGCACGCCGAGCGCCACCCAAGCGATGATGAACCGTTCTCGGCGCTGGCCTTCAAGCTGATGAGCGATCCGTACGTCGGCCAGCTGACCTTCATCCGCGTCTATTCCGGCATACTGCGTAAAGGCGACGCGGTGTACAACCCGGTGAAGGGCAAGAAAGAGCGTATCGGGCGCATCGTGCTGATGCATGCCAACGATCGCCATGAGGTGGACGAGCTGCGCGCAGGGGATATCGCAGCCTGTGTCGGGCTGAAAGACGTCACCACCGGTGACACGCTGACCGACCCGAATGCGGTGATCACCCTTGAACGGATGGAGTTCCCGGACCCGGTTATTTCGCTTGCGATTGAGCCGAAAACCAAGGCCGATCAGGAGAAAATGGGGATCGCTCTACAGCGCCTGGCGGCGGAAGATCCGTCGTTCCGCCTGCACACGGACGAAGAGTCCGGTCAGACGATTATCTCCGGGATGGGCGAGCTGCATCTGGAGATCATCGTCGACCGCATGAAGCGCGAGTTTGGCGTTGAGGCGAACATTGGTCGTCCGCAGGTCACCTACCGTGAAACCCTGCGTAAAGCGGTGAAAGATATAGAAGGTAAATTTGTCCGACAGTCCGGCGGGAAAGGGCAGTACGGTCATGTGGTCCTGAGCCTTGAGCCGTTAGCAGCCGGGAGTGGTTTTGTGTTTGAAGATGCCACCAAAGGCGGGGTGGTGCCGCGGGAGTACATCCCGTCGGTGGAAAAAGGGTTGCGAGAAGCCATGAATACGGGTGTGCTGGCGGGCTATCCGGTGGTGGATGTGAAAGCGACCCTGACGTTTGGTTCTTACCATGACGTTGACTCCTCGGAGATGGCCTTCCGCATGGCGGCGATCCTCGGCTTCAAAGAGGGCGCACGGCGGGCGGACCCGGTTATTCTTGAGCCGGTCATGCACGTTGAGGTGGAAACGCCGGAAGAGTATGCCGGGAACATTATGGGCGATCTCTCCTCCCGTCGCGGCCTGGTGCAGGGGATGGCAGAGCAGTACGGCAGCCAGATTATTCGCGCTGACGTCCCGCTGGCTGAGATGTTTGGTTATGCCACCACGCTGCGCTCGATGTCCCAGGGGCGCGCGACGTATACGATGGAATTCCATCATTTTGCGGAAGCTCCGCGGAATGTGGCGGAAGAGATCATTGCGAAGCGTGTGAAGAGTTAATTAATTGCACATGGTAGTCATTTGGCTACCATGTGTTTTTATTATTGCGACAGAGATTTTATGCCTGTTACTTAATTAGCGTCGCCGATCGCACTTTCCATTTTCCTTGCTCTTCAACGAGACAATCTGCAATAACATGATCTTGCTTCTTACCAAATGCGACATAGACGTTTGTGCAAACGGCGTCAAAATCAGAATGTAAGACGGTTATCTGATTCCAGTCATCATCCCAGTCCTGCGCTTTGATAAACATATCCGCATCGGGCATATCTTTATCGTTACTGTCGCCAGAGTACATTTCTTTAATTGCTGCAATGGTCCCTGAGGCTACGTACTCGTTCATAATGTCTGGATTGAGTACGGGTGGTTTGTTCTGATCTAACTGCGCTATATACCATTGATTGAATTTAAGTGCCGCCTGACCCGGTGCATAAATATTTTCTGCGGCCGCGAGCGGAGACAGGGCGAAAAGTAAAAAGTAGAGTGGTTTCATTAATCATGCCTGAACAGTTCGTAATGAGGTTGTATGTTGCGGTAAGCCTGCCCAGGATACATGGTGCGTTGCACAAAATCGCTGATCCACTGTTGACCATCGTATATACAAACGTGACCGCTATCATGACCAACTATATTTTGGATAACTGCGACGTCACCAGCATGGGGTTGATCATATACCAGGTGAAAGCCTGCATTGACTAATGTGCGCCCCATATCTTTTGCCAGACGCGTGTTGGGGATTTTTAATCGACCACCCGCTCTGATCGCTTCTGTTACGTAACGAGCACAATAACCCGTGCTGCTGGGTTGCGCGTGTGATTTCGCATATGATATTGCGCCATCTTTGTTCCATGACATGGATATTTTCTTTACGAAAGATTGTTTATGCAACAGCTTCTGAAATATCCTCCGTTTAACATCGTCATGATAAACATAAAATGCCATAGAAATTTTATATAATTCATATGGGTATAATTAAAAAATCATTCCAGCGCCTTCACCATTTTCCCGCTCGCGACAAACGTACCCGCTCCCATGTGATGCAACGTATTCAGCTTATCCCCGTCAAACTGCCAGCGTCCGGCGACAAATGCGCGTTCATCCGCCGCGGCGGAAACCACTTCGCCAAACAGAGTGTCATATTTCTCTGCCGCAGAGGTGACAGGTAATAACCTGCACTCCATCCAAGCCAGACATTTCTCTTCTATAACCGGCAGGTCAAGCTCAGGGCCATAAATAACCGGGATCCCGTAGCAGTTAAATTTATCCTCGTCGCGCCCGCTGACGCTGCCGACCGCCCAGGTCCAGTTGGCTGCCGCCACGCCGGGGATCACAATGCCGAATTTCCCGCTGCGTTCGATCAACTCCCGTGACCACGCGCTTTTGTCTACCACAATCGCGATACGCGGGGGTTCAAATTCCACCGGCATAGACCATGCGGCGGCCATGACATTGCGACGATCGATGGTCTCATCCCGGCTGGTGATGAGCACGGTTGGACCGTGATTCAGAAGGCGGCTGGCGTGACGTAATTCAACAGGGCGAAAGTGGCTCATAGGATCTCCTCGTGTACACGATGAGTATGACGAAAAAGCACTTTTACGCATATGCAAAAGGGAAAATAGTTTATAAACAGGGGATATCACCTCCTGGAGCAAATCATGTCCCCATTTCTGAGTGCTTATTTTGCCCGCACGGGCTGGCAGCAGCCCGTACAGGTTAATATCGATACCCTGCGGGGGCTGCATTTACACCATAACTGCGCGATCCCCTTCGAAAATATCGACGTCGTTTTGCCGCGGGAAATCCATCTGGACGACGGGTGTCTGGTGGATAAACTGGTCACCGCACGTCGAGGGGGGTATTGCTTCGAGCAAAACGGCTTGTTTGAGCGGGTATTGCGCGAAGTCGGGTTTACGGTGCGCAGCGTGCTGGGGCGGGTTGTGCTGGCTAATCCGTCGCAGATGCCGCCGCGTACGCACCGGTTGCTGCTGGTTGAGCTGAACGGCGAGCGCTGGATCGCCGATGTGGGATTTGGCGGACAAACGCTGACGGCACCGATTCGTTTGATCGCCAACGAGGAACAGGAAACCCCGCACGGGCGTTATCGTTTGCTGAGCGAGGGTAACGACTGGATACTGCAATTCCGCCATCACGACCACTGGCAGTCGATGTATCATTTTGACCTGGCGACCCAGTACTTCAACGATTACGTGATGGGAAACTTCTGGTCGGCGCACTGGCCGCAGTCCCATTTCCGTCATCACCTGCTGATGTGTCGCCACCTGCCGGACGGGGGCAAGCTAACGCTGACCAACTTTAATTTTACCCACTGGCAGAACGGTCATGTGGAAGAGCAGATCCATTTGCCGGATGCGGAGGCGCTGTATCAGCTGATGCAGGCGCGGTTTGGCCTGGGCGTTGATGACCCGAAGCACGGCTTTACCCTGGCAGAGCTGACGGCCGTGATGGCGGGGTTTGATACGCATCCGCAGGCGGGGAAATAGCCCGGTGGCGGCTACGCCTTACCGGGCCTACGGGAGTGTGAACGTAGGTGGAATAAGGCGTAGCCGCCACCCGACAAAATTAACGGCGCGATCTCACAACCTGATAGCGACGGGTAAAATACTCAAACGGCGCGCTCCACACGTGCACCAGGCGGGTGAACGGGAAGATAAGGAAGATCGTCATCCCCAGCACCAGATGCACGCGGAAGATCGGCGCGACGCCGCTCAGCATTTCCGACGAGCCTCCCTTGAACGTCACGATCCCCTGCGCCCAGCCGACCAGCTTCATCATCTCGCTTCCGTCAGGATACTGGGCGGAGAAAGGAATGGTCGACAGCCCAAGGATGCACTGAAGCAGCAGGATACTCATGATGATAATATCCGGCGTGGTGGACGTGGCACGTACCCGCTGGTTGAACAGGCGGCGGATCAGCAGCATAGAGCCGCCAATCAGCGTTAGCACCCCGCAAATGCCCCCCGCAATCATGGCTAACTGCTGTTTAACCGCGATGGGTAAAAACCAGGCGTACATCCAGTGCGGGGTTAACATGCCGAACAGGTGCCCGAAGAAGATCCCCAGAATGCCGATATGAAACAGGTTCGAAGCCCAGTTCATCCCGCGCTTGCTGAGCATCTGGCTCGACGAGGCGCGCCAGGTGTACTGCCCGTAGTCGTAGCGCAGCCAGCTGCCAAGGAAAAAGACGGTGGCGCAGATGTACGGATAAATGTCATAGAAAAACACGTTCAGGTAATGAGTCATTTTGGGCCTCCGGCGCTGACGTCCACGTACTGCGGCGCGACGTCCTGGCTAAAGCGTCGTTGATATTGCTGCATCGGCGAACTGTCGCACGATGTGGCGTTGTCTTCGATAAACTTGACCTGTTCCTCTTCCCACACGGCGTCCAGCGCCTGACGGGTATCATCCCGTTTTTCACCGGATACCTGTTTCGCCACGCTGTCGCTGGAAAGCCGTGTTTCCGCCAGCGACAGCAGGGCGTCAAACAGCTGGTAATGCGCGACCTCGCGCTGTTTCAGGCGGCCTCCAATCAGCGCCAGTATAGGCGCGACGTTTTGCAGCCCTTCACGTGCCTCGTCGTCGCTGACGATACTGAGATATTCCAGATAGAGCGGCAGATAGTCCGGCAGCTCGCGGCAATCCAGCTCCAGCCCGGCTTTCTCATACTGGCTCATCAGGTCGACCATCGCCTGACCGCGATCGCGCGACTCGGCGTGAACGTGCTCGAACAGCAGCAGCGACGTTGCGCGTCCCCGCTCGAAGACTTCACACCATTCGGCCTGCTTATCCAGCAGCGGGGCGCTCAGGTGCTGCTGCGCAAACGGCAGCAGCATGGGCGCATCCTGTTCCACCAGGGAAAGCGCTTCGTCACGGTTTTCCCACAGCAGCTCATCGGGATACTCAATGAGCAGCGCGATGATTTTGAGGATTTGCATTACTCTCCCTCCCCGTGATCGCGCACTTCGGTGATGTTGATCGCGTCGATGCGGCTGCTGTTGAAGAGGTTGAATTTTGTGTCGGAGCCGTGACAGCCGTCGCCGAAGGTGAAGCCGCAGCCGTTTTTCTCCGGGAAAGCGTCGCGT
The DNA here is from genome assembly GCF_036936505.1 of Enterobacter sp. JJBC. Classification (NCBI taxonomy): domain Bacteria; kingdom Pseudomonadati; phylum Pseudomonadota; class Gammaproteobacteria; order Enterobacterales; family Enterobacteriaceae; genus Enterobacter; species Enterobacter sp. JJBC. The sequence goes on along the minus strand of NZ_CP136935.1, from coordinate 2,478,440 downwards.
GCCATTTCGCGGTGGCTGGTGGGGATCACGAAGCGGTCTTCGTAGTTGGCAATCGCCAGATAGCGGTACATCTCTTCAACCTGCGCTTCGGTCAGGCCGACCTCTTCAATGGCGCGGGTATCGGTCACGCCTTCCACGGTCTGGGAGCGCTTGTAGTGACGCATTGCCATCATGCGCTTCAGGGCGCGCAGCACCGGGCCGGTATCGCCCGCGCTGAGCATGTTTGCCAGGTACTGCACCGGGATGCGCAGGCTTTCTACCGCAGGCAGTACGCCGTCGCTCTGCGGCAGACCACCCGCGTCCGCGTAGGACTGAATCGGTGACAGCGGCGGCACATACCAGACCATCGGCAGGGTGCGGTATTCCGGGTGTAGCGGCAGGGCGAGCTTCCAGTCCATCGCCATTTTGTAAACCGGGGAACGCTGCGCTGCGTCGATGACGTTCTGCGGGATGCCCTGCTTCAGGGCTTCTTCAATCACCGCCGGATCGTTCGGGTTAAGGAACACGTCGCACTGGCGCTCATACAGATCGGTTTCATGCTCGGTGCTGGCCGCCTCTTCAATGCGGTCTGCGTCATACAGCAGCACCCCGAGATAGCGGATGCGTCCGACGCAGGTTTCCGAGCAGACAGTCGGCTGGCCGGACTCGATGCGCGGATAGCAGAAGATGCACTTCTCTGACTTGCCGCTTTTCCAGTTGAAGTAGATTTTTTTGTACGGACAGCCGCTAATGCACAGACGCCAGCCGCGGCATTTGTCCTGGTCGATCAGCACAATGCCGTCCTCTTCGCGCTTGTAAATTGCACCGCTCGGGCAGGTGGCGACGCAGCTCGGGTTCAGGCAGTGCTCGCACAGGCGCGGCAGGTACATCATGAAGGTGTTTTCGAACTGGCCGTACATCTCTTTCTGGATCTTCTGAAAGTTTCGATCGCGGGCGCGTTTTTCGAACTCGCCGCCCAGCAGCTCCTCCCAGTTTGGTCCCCAGACGATCTTATCCATCCGCTTACCGTCGATCAGCGAACGTGGGCGGGCGGTAGGGAGGTGATCCCCCTCCGGGGCGCGGTGCAGATCCTGGTAATCGAAGGTGAAAGGTTCATAGTAATCGTCAATCTGCGGCAACACGGGGTTGGCGAAAATTTTCGACAGGACGCCCATTTTTCCGCCGAGGCGTGGGGTCAGCTTGCCGTGAATACCGCGGATCCAGCCGCCTTGCCACTCATCCTGATCTTCCCAGTTTTTCGGATAGCCGATGCCGGGTTTGGTTTCGACGTTATTAAACCACGCGTACTCCATCCCTTCGCGCCCGGTCCAGACGTTCTTACAGGTGACCGAGCAGGTGTGGCAGCCAATACATTTATCGAGATTCAGTACCATGCCAACCTGTGAGCGTATTTTCATTTTTTCGCCTCCTGTACCTGATCCCGACCTTCGCCGTCCAGCCAGTTAATGTTTTTCATTTTGCGGATCATGATGAACTCGTCGCGGTTCGAGCCGACGGTGCCGTAATAGTTGAAACTGTACGCCAGCTGCGCGTAGCCGCCGATCATGTGGGTCGGTTTCGGGCAGACGCGGGTAACCGAGTTGTGGATCCCGCCGCGCCGTCCGGTTACTTCTGAACCCGGAATGTTCAGGATTCGCTCCTGAGCGTGGTACATCATGGTCATGCCCGGCGGCACGCGCTGGCTGACCACCGCGCGGGCGGTGAGGGCGCCGTTGGCGTTGAAGGCTTCAATCCAGTCATTGTCCTCAATGCCCAGCTCGCGCGCGTCGGTTTCGCTGATCCAGACGATGGGCCCGCCGCGCGACAGGGTCTGCATCAGCAGGTTTTCGCTGTAGGTGGAGTGAATGCCCCATTTCTGGTGCGGCGTCAGAAAGTTCAGCGCTTTTTCAGGGAAGCCGTTCGGCGGGATCTCGCGCATATGGGTGACGCTGCGGGTATCAATCGGCGGACGATAAGCCACCAGACTCTCCCCGAAGGCGCGCATCCAGGCATGATCCTGATACAGCTGCTGGCGGCCGGAAATCGTGCGCCACGGGATCAGCTCGTGAACGTTGGTATAGCCTGCGTTATACGACACGTGCTCGCTCTCAAGGCCGGACCACGTTGGGCTGGAGATAATTTTGCGCGGCTGCGCCTGAATATCGCGGAAGCGGATTTTCTCGTCTTCTTTGTTCAGCGCCAGATGGGTGTGATCGCGCCCGGTCAGTTCGCCGAGGGCCTCCCAGGCTTTGACCGCGACTTGACCGTTGGTTTCCGGCGCAAGAGCCAGGATCACCTCTGAAGCATCAATGGCGGTCTCGATGCGCGGACGGCCTTTCGCCGGGCCGTCGGGCTTGACGTAGTTGAGCTTGCCGAGGAAATCGACCTCATTCTGGGTGTTCCACGATATGCCTTTTCCGCCGTTGCCGAGCGTGTCCAGCAGCGGGCCAAGCGCCGTAAAGCGCTCGTAGGTTTCCGGATAGTTGCGCTCGACGACTGCAATGTTTGGCGCGGTTTTGCCGGGGATCAGATCGCACTCGCCTTTGCGCCAGTCCAGAATATCAAAAGGCTGCGACAGCTCCCCCGGGGAGTCATGCTGTAGCGGCTGTAGCACCACGTCAGTTTCGGTGCCAAGATGCCCGACGCACACTTCAGAGAAGACTTTGGCGATGCCCTTGTAAATCTCCCAATCGCTGCGGGACTCCCACGCCGGGTCAACGGCGGCGGAGAGCGGGTGAATAAACGGATGCATGTCCGAGGTATTCATATCGTCTTTTTCATACCAGGTGGCGGTGGGCAGGACGATATCCGAGAACAGGCAGGTGCTGGACATACGGAAATCAAGCGTCACCAGCAGATCCAGCTTGCCCTCAATGGCGGCGGTTTGCCATTCCACTTCCTCAGGCTTCACATCGTCCGTTGAGCCTAAATCCTCACCCTGAATACCGCTCTCGGTGCCAAGCAGGTATTTCAGCATGTATTCATGGCCTTTCCCGGACGAACCGAGCAGGTTAGAACGCCAGACGAACAGGTTGCGCGGGTGGTTCTTGCCGTTGTCCGGCTGTTCGCAGGCGAAGCGAATATCACCCGATTTTAACGCCTGTACGGTGTAATCCTGCGGCGACATCCCGGCGGCGTCGGCGCGAGCTTTCACGTGCAGCGGGTTGAGGTTGAGCTGCGGCGCGGAAGGGAGCCAGCCCATACGCTCGGCGCGGACGTTGAAATCAATCAGATGACCGGTAAACTTCGATGCGTCTGCAAGGGGAGAAAGCAATTCCCTTGCGGTGAGCTTCTCATAGCGCCACTGGCTGGCGTGGTTGTAAAAGTACGATGTGCTGTTCATCTGGCGCGGCGGACGGTTCCAGTCCAGCGCGAAGGCCAGCGGCAGCCAGCCGGTTTGCGGGCGCAGCTTTTCCTGGCCGACATAGTGCGACCAGCCGCCGCCGCTCTGCCCGACGCAGCCGCAGAAGACCAGCATGTTGATCATCCCGCGGTAGTTCATGTCCATGTGGTACCAGTGGTTCACACCGGCCCCGAGAATGATCATCGACCGTCCGTGGGTCTTATGCGCCGTGTCGGCAAATTCACGGGCGATTTTTTCTATCAGATAAGCGGGGACGCCGGTAATTTGTTCGCCCCAGGCCGGGGTGTAGGCTTTTATCTCGGCGTAGTTTGTCGCCGCGTTACTGTCTTCCAGACCGCGATCGAGGCCGTAGTTTGCGAGCACCAGATCGTACACGCTAACCACGCGTCTCTGGCTGCCGTCGGCCAGCGTCAGGGTTTTACTCGGTACTCGGCGAGTCAGCACCGGCTCCTGCTTCACGCTGCGGAAATGCGGGTTCTCGTTGCCCCCGAAGTAAGGGAAGGCCACGTCTGCCACGCTGTCGTGGGTGATGAGCAGGGAAAGCGTCAGCTCGGTTTCCTGTCCCGCGGCCAGCGACTCCAGGTTCCATTTGCCTTTTTCACCCCAGCGGAAGCCGATGGAACCATTCGGCGCCACCAGATTTCCGGCCACGTCAAAGGCGATGGTTTTCCACTCCGGATTATTGGTTTCACCCAGCCCGTCGGCCAGATCCGATGCACGCAGCATGCGGCCCGGCACCACGCGACCGTCAGCCTGTTCATCCAGCAGAACCAGCATCGGCATGTCGGTGTAGCGGCGGCAATAGTTGAGGAAGTAATCGCTCGGGTTATCAAGATGGAACTCTTTGAGGATCACATGCCCCATCGCCATGGCAAGGGCGCTGTCGGTACCCTGTTTGGGGGCCAGCCATTGGTCGCTGAGCTTTGCCACCTCCGAGAAGTCCGGCGTAATGGCGACGGTCTTGGTGCCTTTGTAACGCACTTCGGTAAAGAAGTGGGCGTCGGGGGTACGCGTCTGCGGCACGTTCGAGCCCCAGGCAATGATATAGCTGGAGTTGTACCAGTCCGCCGATTCCGGCACGTCGGTCTGTTCGCCCCAGGTCATCGGCGACGCCGGAGGCAGATCGCAATACCAGTCATAGAAGCTCAGGCAGGTGCCGCCGAGCAGGGAGAGATAGCGCGTACCGGCGGCATAAGAGACCATCGACATGGCCGGGATGGGGGAAAAACCGGCTACCCGATCCGGGCCGTAGTTTTTGATGGTCCAGACGTTGGCGGCAGCAATCAGCTGGTTAAGCTCTTTCCAGTTTGAGCGGATAAAACCGCCTTTACCGCGCGCCTTCCTGTAGCTCTGCGCTTTCTGCGTATCGTTCTGAATGGCGTCCCAGGCCAGCACCGGATCGGTATGCTGCGCCAGCGCCTCGCGCCAGAGTTCGATCAGCCGACGGCGCACCAGCGGGTATTTCAGGCGGTTGGCGCTGTAGAGATACCAGGAGTAGCTTGCGCCGCGCGGGCAGCCGCGTGGTTCGTGGTTAGGCAGGTCAGGGCGGGTACGCGGGTAGTCGGTCTGCTGGGTTTCCCAGGTCACCAGGCCATTTTTGACATAAATCTTCCAGCTACAGGAGCCGGTGCAGTTAACGCCGTGGGTGGATCGCACAATTTTATCGAACTGCCAGCGTTGACGGTAGCTGTCCTCCCAGTCGCGGTTGGTGTGGTACACCTGCCCGTGCCCATCGGCGAAACTGTCGCCTTTTGTTTTGAAGTAACGGAAGCGGTCCAACAGTTTGCTCATGACATTTCTCCTGCTTCGATAGCATGGCCGGAGGGTGAGGCATCACGCTCCGGCGAAGATGTAGTTATTATTTTTGTGAGGATTTGCGGCCGTACACCAGCCAGGTGACGAGCACGCAGACGATGTAAAACACGAGGAAGACTTTCATGGCGCCCACCGGGGATCCGGTCATCGCCAGGGATGTGCCAAAGGCTTTGGGAATAAAGAACCCGCCTACCGCACCGATGGCAGAGATAAAGCCCAGCGCGGCAGCCGTTTCGGTCACCGCTTCATGCTGTGCCTGTTCGTCGCTCCCGCCCTGTTTTTTTACGCGGTCGAGGGTGATTTGGCGAAAGATAATCGCGATCATCTGGAAGGTCGAGCCGCTGCCCAGGCCTGCGGTCAGAAACAGACCCATAAAGACCAGATAGAAGGCGATAAAACTGCCTGAACCAGACCCGGGGAGTGTCAGGAAAATCAGGGCGCTAAAGATGGCCATAAAGACGAAGTTGATCAGCGTCACCCGTACGCCGCCCAGCCTGTCTGAAATCATCCCGCCAGCCGAACGCGCCAGGGCGCCAATCAGCGGACCAAAGAAGGCGAGGTGGAGGATATTTACGTCCGGAAACTGGGTTTTCGACAGCATGGCAAAGCCTGCCGAGAAACCGATAAACGAGCCGAAGGTTGCCAGATAAAGCAGGCTCAGCAGCCAAAGGTGAAAGCGCTTAAGTACCGGAAGCTGGCTGGCAATGGATGCTTTCGAGCTGGCGATGTCGTTCATGCCAAAAAACGCCGCAAGGGTGGCCAGAATCAGCAGCGGCGCCCAGATCCACGCCGCGTTCGCCAGCCACATCGTCGAGCCATCCTCCTGGGGGACGCCATGAACGCCGAGAAAGGTAAACATCGGCAGGAAAATCACCAGCGGCGCAACCAGCTGCATCACGCTCACACCCAGGTTACCCAGCCCGCCGTTAATGCCCAGCGCGCTGCCCTGTCTGGCTTTCGGGAAGAAGAAACTGATGTTTCCCATGCTGGAAGCGAAGTTGGCGCCGGCAAAACCGCACAGCAGTGCGATGATGATAAAGACCCAGTAAGGCGTGGCGGTATTCTGGATGGCGATCCCAAGCCAGACACAGGGTACGACCAGGATAACGGTGCTTAACACGGTCCAGTAACGCCCGCCAAATATCGGCACCATAAAAGAGTAGGGGACACGCAATATCGCGCCGGAGAGAGAAGGTAATGCCGTTAGCATAAAAAGCTGATCGGTGCTGAAATTAAATCCGACCTTATTAAGGTTTACCGCAATAGCGCTAAACAACATCCAGACACAAAACGCGAGAAGCAAACACGCCACGGAAATCCACAGGTTTCTTCGTGCGATATGTTTCCCTTTATTCTCCCAAAATTGCGCATTTTCCGGTTTCCAGTTACTCAACAGATGCTGGTTACTCTTCTCGCTTTGATGTGACATATCACCCTCTTGCTTACCCAAGTGGAGAGAAAAAATTAAATAAAAACAGAAAGATACCTGTCGATAGCTTGTGGGAATTATTGGATGTTATGGGATACATCTGAAAGGATAGATAAAAAAGCGAATCCCTGAGTTTGGAATGGGAATCAGGGTTCGCTTTATGTGTTACTAATTGTAACTTTTTGCGGAAATTAATACCCCGATGGGAGTATTAAAACAATTCGAGGGAGATAAGTTTATCCAGATGCTTATTAAAGGCCGCGTCGTCCATTTCAGGCATATTTAATACGTATATGCCATCCAGGCCACATACCAGACCAATTAAACGCCAGGCGATATTTTCCGGCTGGTCAGCAAGCGTAAAGGCGTTGGCCTCCGCCCCGGCCCTGATAATCGCAACCGTTTCCTGGTGCCACATCTCCATAGTCAAAACGTAGGCGCCTTTAATATCGCTATCCCGGCTGGCGAGAATTTGCGCCTCTCGCCACAGCCGAATGTAGGGCTCAAACCCGCCGTCATCGCTGCCGAGCATGGCATGCAGGCGCTCGCGCCAGCCAGCGTTTTCGCCAACGATTTCAGCATCCAGCAAATCGCGGATTAGCCGGACAAACGCCAGCGACTTAAGCTCGCCCGCCGACGCAAAGTGGTGATGCAACTGCCCGGTGGCGACGCCCGCTTCGGTGGCGATGCGGCGCACGGTCATTGCAGCGAATCCTTCGGTCAGCGCCACGCGCATCGCGGCCTGGAGGATCTCTTCCCGCCGCTCGTCCTTGCTCAGATAACGCATAATTTCTCACTCTCAATGGCAACGAAACGAGTGTAACAAAGAGCTGGACAAGTGTTCAACTTTACGTAGGATCGCAATCTGGACATGTGTCCAGTTTTTAACTGAAAAGGAAATTTATGTTTCGTCAGTGGTTAGCGTTAGTGATTATCGTGCTGGTATATATCCCGGTGGCGATTGACGCGACGGTGCTGCACGTGGCGGCACCAACATTGAGCATGACGCTGGGTGCCAGCGGCAACGAATTGCTGTGGATTATTGATATTTACTCGCTGGTGATGGCGGGGATGGTGCTGCCGATGGGCGCGCTGGGCGATCGCATAGGTTTTAAGCGCCTGCTGATGATCGGCAGCGTGCTGTTTGGCCTGTCATCGTTAGCGGCGGCTTTTGCGCCGTCCGCGGGCTGGCTGATTGCCGCCCGCGCGTCGCTGGCGATAGGCGCGGCGATGATTATTCCGGCTACGCTTGCAGGGATCCGCACGCTGTTTATTGATGCGCGGCACCGTAATATCGCCCTCGGCGTCTGGGCTGCCGTTGGGTCGGGCGGCGCGGCGTTTGGCCCGCTGATTGGCGGCATGCTGCTGGAGCACTTTTACTGGGGTTCGGTGTTCCTGATTAATGTGCCGATCGTGCTGATGGTGGTTTCGCTTGCTGCGCGCTTTGTGCCTGCTCAGCAGGGGCGGCCCGAGCAGCCGCTCAATATCAGCCATGCCATTATGCTAATTGTGGCGATTTTACTGCTGGTCTATAGCGCCAAAACCGCCCTGAAAGGGGTGCTGTCGCCGTGGATGGTGACCATTACGCTGCTTACCGGGGCGGTGATGCTGTTTATCTTCGTCCGTATCCAGCTGCGCGCGCGCGTACCGATGATCGACATGCGTCTGTTTTGCCATCGCATTATTTTAAGCGGCGTGGTCATGGCGATGACCGCCATGATTGCGCTGGTGGGCTTTGAACTGCTGATGGCGCAGGAGTTGCAGTTTGTGCATGGTTTTACGCCGTTTGAAGCAGGGATATTTATGCTGCCGGTGATGGTGGCGAGCGGATTTAGCGGGCCGATCGCGGGTGTGCTGGTCGGGCGTCTGGGGCTGCGCATTGTCGCGGCCGGAGGCATGGGGCTAAGCGCAGTCAGTTTTATCGGCCTGTCGATGCTTGATTTCAGCACCCAACAGTGGCAGGCGTGGAGCCTGATGGTGCTGTTGGGCTTCAGTGCCGCCAGCGCACTGCTGGCATCGACGTCAGCGATCATGGCTGCCGCGCCGAAAGAGAAAGCGGCCGCCGCAGGCGCGATCGAAACCATGTCCTACGAGCTGGGCGCTGGTCTGGGGATCGCCATTTTCGGTTTGCTGTTAACCCGCAGCTTTTCGGCGTCTATTGTACTGCCGCAGGGGCTGAGCGCGTCGCTGACCGATAAAGCCTCGTCGTCCATCGGTGAAGCGATGAAGGTGGCGCAGGAGCTGACGCCGTCACTGGCCGAGCCGGTGATGACGGCGGCGAAAACTGCGTTCATCACCTCGCACAGCGTGGCCCTGGGCAGTGCGGGAGGTATGCTGCTGATTCTGGCGGTCGGGATCTGGTTTAGTCTGGCGAAGGTCGGAGGGCAGCAGTAATAAAAAAGGCCAGCCGCGAGGGCTGGCCTTTTGAACTAACAGATCTTAGAACTGGTAGGTCAGACCTACAGCCACGATGTTGTCGGTAGCCACTTTGGCATCTTTGGTGAACTGGCTGTCATCCACGAGGTTGATTTTGTAATCAACGTAGGTGGACATGTTTTTGTTGAAGTAGTAGCTCGCGCCAACGTCAACGTATTCAACCAGATCCTGGTCGCCATAAGAACCGATGTCTTTACCTTTGGATTTCAGGTAAGCGATGGATGGACGCAGACCGAAGTCGAACTGGTACTGCGCCACAACTTCGAAGTTCTGCGCTTTGTTGGCAACGTGACCGTTACCGAACGCCGTCATGTTGCGGGTTTCAGAGTAGGTGGTTGCCAGGTAGATGTTGTTCGCATCGTACTTCAGGCCAGCAGCCCAGACTTCTGCGTTTTCGCCACCGGCGTTCAGGTTGCTTGCAGCACGAACCTGACGGTCAGTACGGTCAGATTTCGCGTAGGTCGCACCCACACCGAAGCCGTCGAATTCATAGGTAGAAGACAGACCCCAGCCGTCACCGTTGGATTCGGTGATCTCTGAACGGTCGTTTTTACCCTGGTACTGAGCAGCCACGTTCAGGCCGTCAACCAGACCAAAGAAGTCGGTGTTACGGTAGGTTGCAACGCCAGTGGTACGGCCGGTCATGAAGCCATCAGTCTGCGTCCAGGTATCGCCACCGAACTCTGGCAGAACGTCAGTCCACGCGCCGATGTCATAAGCCACACCGTAGTTACGACCGTAGTCGAAGGAACCGAATTCATCGAATTTCAGACCAGCGTAGGCCAGACGGGTTTTGTTGCCGTCGGAACCCTGAGCTTCGGAGCGATTGCCCTTGAACTCATATTCCCACTGTCCGTATCCGGTCAGCTGATCGTTGATCTGAGTTTCACCTTTGAAGCCCAGACGAACATACGTTTTGTCGCCGTCGCTACCAGCATCATCAGAAAAATAGTGCAGACCAGTAACTTTGCCGTACAGATCCAGTTTGTTACCGTCTTTGTTAAAAACTTCAGCCGCGTTAACAACGCCAGCTGCCAACATGGAAGTCACTGCCACTGCAACTAATTTAAGTTTCATCTTAAATAATCCTTATAATTTTATTTAGGTATTTCCTAAGCCACCCGAGCGATTTTAAACGAGGTTTATCGTCAATGGCAGACTATTTTTAAAATTCCGTAGACTGCTTTCAATAATAAGTTTCAAAATATTAAAGATAATTTCAATTAGTGTGATCCCGATCGGGTAAATTGCCCTTAAATCGCTCAATCAGGTTAATATATAGACATAAATTGATTATTAACAAAGCACGATAATATTGCTGTAAATAATTGTCGGACGTTTTAGTTTTTCGATGGAATTAAAGGGTTTTGACAGAGAGTGTCAACGTGTGGGGCGCGATAACATCTTTTAAAACAGCGGATTATGAATTTTTCGGTGAGCCAGTGTCTGTTTTCTAAGTGAAATATTCAGAAATAAACTATTGCACTTTGTGCTATATAGCGCGGTAATATTGGCGCTGAACTAATTACCTGTGTTGTCAGTTTATGTCAACTTCCACAACGGCTCTGGCTATCTGTGGGCATTCTATACAGAAATTTTAGTTGTCTCGAATGTTACTAATTATATTCGAGGGTGTGATCACACATTAAATAATTGTTAATTTTGTGCCGGGCATATTGGGTACCCGGCAAAAAATAAAAATACTATTTGCGGGTGGCATACCAGCACAGTAACGATCCGGCGCACACCATTAATGCCCCTTGCCAGAATGAGAATGAAAGCGGAGAGCTCAGCACAATAGCCGCCAGCGCGGCGGAAAGAACGGGCGTGAAATAAGAGACAGCCGCAAGCACCGTGACGTTACCGTGAAGAATACCGATATTCCAGGCGGCGTAGCCAAAGCCAAGCGCAACCCCACACATCAATAGCTTCACCACAACCGGGACGCTGAACACCATTTCGGGCTGATCGCTGACGGCATATTTGACCCACAGGCTCAGGGCGGTCAGCAGGACGAAAAGGGTAATGCCATTTTGCCCTTTGGCATACTTGCTGGTGACGGTGCAGTAGGCGGCCCAGATAAAAGCGCCAGCAAACGCCAGCCCATAACTCAGCGGACTTGAAACGACGTTCTGCATGATGTCATTCAGTTGCAGACCGTTTTCGCCACCTAAAACCCAGCACACCCCCAACAGCGAGATGAGAAGCCCAGGGATGACCCACAGGGTGGATTTTTGCCCGTTGAACAAAATCGCGAAGGCAATCGTCAGGCTTGGCCACAGATAATTGACCATACCGACTTCAATCGCCTGTGAGCGCGTCGCGGCATATCCCAGCGACAGGGCCAGGCACATCTCATAGCTGACAAACAGGATGCTGCCCGCAAGAAGATAGCGCCTGGAAAAACGCCGAAGATCGGGAAAACCCACCGTTACCAGACACAGCAGCCCGCTGACGGTGTAAATCATCGCCGCGCCGCCCACCGGGCCCAGTCCTTCACTGACGCTGCGGATGAGACCCACCATGGTGCTCCACAGCAATATGGCCGCCAGGCCTGTCAGCGTTGCTCTTTTTCTGTCCATTACCCTGCCAGTCTTCAAAAAATCAAAGGAAAAACTTATAGCATCTATCCGCTTCACCTGGCGAATTTTCTACGGGGTAGATACCCCGAAAAGAGTAGCAAATCGTACCAGCGGTGACTATTTGGGGGGCTAAGTATAGCGACCTTGATTTGACGCAATAAAAAAAGGGGCTTTGCTGTTAGTTTGCCGCGCGAAGTCTTATCAGATAACGAGGACAACAATGGACGTCAGCCGCAGACAATTTTTTAAAATCTGCGCGGGCGGTATGGCCGGAACAACAGCCGCGATGCTGGGATTCGCTCCCAAAATGGCGCTGGCTCAGGCACGCAACTATAAACTGCTGCGCGCGAAAGAGATCCGTAACACCTGCACATACTGCTCCGTGGGTTGTGGGCTATTAATGTATAGCCTGGGTGATGGCGCGAAGAACGCCAAAGAAGCGATTTATCATATTGAAGGGGACCCGGACCATCCGGTGAGCCGCGGGGCGCTTTGCCCGAAAGGGGCGGGGCTGCTGGACTACGTCCACAGTGAAAACCGTCTGCGCTACCCGGAATATCGTGCGCCGGGGTCTGACAAATGGCAGCGTATCTCCTGGGACGACGCTTTCTCCCGAATTGCAAAACTGATGAAAGCGGATCGCGACGCCAATTTTATTGAGAAGAACGAGCAGGGCATCACGGTAAACCGCTGGACCTCCACCGGGATGCTGTGTGCCTCTGCGGCAAGTAATGAGACCGGCATGCTGACGCAAAAATTTGTGCGCTCCCTCGGCATGCTGGCGGTTGATAACCAGGCGCGCGTCTGACACGGACCAACGGTAGCAAGTCTTGCTCCAACATTTGGTCGCGGTGCGATGACCAACCACTGGGTTGATATCAAAAACGCAAACGTCGTGGTGGTTATGGGCGGTAACGCCGCTGAAGCCCATCCGGTGGGGTTCCGCTGGGCGATGGAAGCGAAAAACAACAACGATGCGACGCTGATTGTCGTCGATCCACGCTTTACGCGTACGGCATCGGTGGCTGATATCTATGCGCCGATCCGCTCCGGTACGGATATTACGTTCCTTTCCGGCGTACTGTTGTACCTGATCGAAAACAATAAGATTAACGCGGAATACGTTAAGCATTACACCAATGCCAGCCTGCTGGTGCGGGAAGATTTCGCTTTCGAAGATGGTCTGTTCAGCGGCTATGACGCCGAGAAACGTCAGTACGATAAATCATCCTGGAACTATCAGTTCGACGAAAACGGCTACGCGAAACGCGATGAGACCCTGAGCGATTCGCGCTGCGTGTGGAACTTGCTGAAACAGCACGTTTCCCGCTATACGCCGGACGTGGTGGAAAACATCTGCGGTACGCCGAAAGCGGACTTCCTGAAAGTGTGTGAAGTGCTGGCCTCCACCAGTGCCGCCGACAGAACCACTACTTTCCTGTACGCGCTGGGCTGGACGCAGCATACCGTGGGCGCGCAGAACATTCGCACCATGGCGATGATCCAGCTGCTGCTCGGCAACATGGGGATGGCCGGTGGCGGCGTGAACGCCCTGCGCGGGCACTCTAACATTCAGGGCTTAACCGACCTCGGCCTGCTGTCGACCAGCCTGCCGGGTTACCTGACCCTGCCGTCCGAGAAGCAGACCGACTGGCAAAGCTGGCTTGACGCCAACACGCCAAAAGCGACGCGTCCGGACCAGGTGAACTACTGGAGTAACTATCCGAAGTTTGCCGTCAGTCTGATGAAATCGTTCTACGGCGACGCGGCGCAGAAAGAGAATGACTGGGGCTTTGAGTGGTTGCCGAAATGGGACCAGGCTTACGATGTCATCAAGTATTTCAACATGATGGATAAGGGCGACGTCACGGGGTATATCTGCCAGGGCTTTAACCCGGTGGCGTCATTCCCGGATAAAAACAAAGTCGTTCGCAGCCTGAGCAAGCTGAAGTACATGGTGGTTATCGATCCGCTGGTCACCGAAACGTCTACGTTCTGGCAGAACCACGGTGAATCAAACGATGTCGATCCGGCATCCATTCAGACGGAGGTGTTCCGCCTGCCATCGACCTGCTTTGCGGAAGAGGACGGTTCTATTGCCAACTCTGGCCGCTGGCTACAGTGGCACTGGAAAGGTCAGGATGCGCCGGGTGAAGCGCGTAATGACGGCGAAATTCTGGCCGGGATTTACCATCGTCTGCGCGAGATGTACCGCACAGAAGGCGGCAAAGGCGCTGAGCCGCTGCTGAAGATGAGCTGGAACTACAAGCAGCCGGATCATCCTGAGTCCGAAGAGGTGGCAAAAGAGAACAACGGTGTGGCGCTGGCCGACCTGTACGATGCCAACGGCAATCTGGTGGCGAAGAAAGGCCAGTTGCTCAATAGCTTCGCGCTGTTGCGTGACGACGGTACCACCGCCTCGTCCTGCTGGATCTACACCGGCAGCTGGACTGAGCAGGGTAACCAGATGGCCAACCGCGATAACGCCGATCCGTCAGGCCTGGGTAACACCCTGGGCTGGGCATGGGCGTGGCCGTTAAACCGCCGCGTACTGTACAACCGTGCCTCCGCAGACGTGAACGGTAAGCCGTGGGATCCGAAACGCATGCTGATCGAGTGGAACGGCACGAAGTGGACGGGGAACGATATCCCGGACTTCAACACCGCCGCGCCGGGTAGCAACACCGGGCCGTTTATCATGCAGCCGGAAGGGCTGGGACGTCTGTTTGCTATCGACAAACTGGCGGAAGGGCCGTTCCCTGAACACTACGAGCCGATGGAAACGCCGCTCGGCACTAACCCGTTGCACCCGAACGTGGTGTCAAGCCCGGTGGTACGCATCTACGAAGACGACGTGCTGCGTTTAGGTAAAAAAGACAAGTTCCCGTATGTCGGCACTACTTACCGCCTGACCGAGCATTTCCATACCTGGACCAAGCACGCGCGGCTTAACGCCATCGCGCAGCCGGAACAGTTTGTGGAGATAAGCGAAACCCTGGCGAAGGCGAAAGGCATTGCCAATGGCGATCGCGTGAAGGTCAGCAGCAAGCGCGGCTTTATTCGCGCGGTGGCGGTGGTCACCCGTCGTCTGCAAACGCTGAACGTGCACGGCCAGCAGGTGGAAACGGTGGGCATACCACTGCACTGGGGCTTTGAAGGTGTAGCGCAGAAAGGCTACATCGCCAATACCCTGACGCCAAACGTCGGCGATTCCAACTCGCAAACGCCGGAGTATAAAGCGTTTCTGGTCAACATCGAGAAAGCGTAAGGAGCGATTAAATGGCGATGGAAACACAAGACATTATTAAACGCTCCGCGACCAACCCGATAACGCCCGCGCCTCGTGCGCGGGACTACAAGGCAGAAGTCGCCAAGCTGATCGATGTCTCTTCCTGCGTGGGCTGTAAGGCCTGCCAGGTGGCCTGCTCGGAGTGGAACGATATCCGCGACGAGGTGGGGCACTGCGTAGGGGTCTATGACAATCCTGCTGATCTGAGCGCCAAGTCCTGGACGGTGATGCGCTTTAGCGAAACCGACCAGAACGGCAAGCTGGAGTGGCTGATCCGTAAAGACGGCTGTATGCACTGTGAAGATCCGGGCTGCCTGAAGGCATGCCCGTCTGCCGGGGCAATCATTCAGTACGCCAACGGGATCGTCGACTTCCAGCAGGATAACTGCATCGGCTGCGGTTACTGTATTGCGGGTTGTCCGTTTAATATCCCGCGTCTCAATAAAGAGGATAACCGGGTCTATAAATGCACCCTGTGCGTCGATCGCGTCAGCGTCGGCCAGGAGCCTGCCTGCGTGAAGACCTGTCCTACCGGGGCGATCCACTTCGGCACCAAAAAAGAGATGCTGGAAGTGGCGCAGCAGCGGGTGGATAAGCTCAAAGCGCGCGGCTATGACAAGGCCGGGATTTATAACCCGCAGGGCGTGGGCGGCACGCACGTCATGTATGTTCTGCACCACAATGACCAGCCGGAGCTGTATCATAATCTGCCGAAAGATCCGGCGATCGATACATCAATCAACCTGTGGAAAGGGGCGCTTAAACCGCTTTCAGCGGCGGGCTTTATCGCCACCTTTGCCGGGCTGATTTATCACTACATCGGTATCGGGCCGAATAAAGAGGTGGATGACGACGAGGAGGAGCATCATGAGTAAGTCGAAAATGATAGTGCGCACAAAATTTGTCGATCGCGCCTGTCACTGGACGGTAGTCATCTGCTTCTTCCTGGTGGCGGTATCCGGCATATCGTTCTTCTTCCCGACGCTACAGTGGCTCACGGAAACCTTCGGGACACCGCAGATGGGGCGCATTCTGCATCCGTTCTTCGGCGTGCTGATTTTCGTGGTGCTGATGTTTATGTTCGTGCGTTTTGTTCATCACAACATCCCTGACAAGCAGGATATTCCGTGGCTAAAAGGGATTGTTGAGGTTCTGAAAGGCAACGAGCATAAAGTCGCGAAGGTGGGGAAATACAACGCCGGGCAGAAGATGATGTTCTGGACCATCATGAGCATGATTTTTGTGCTGCTGGTGACCGGGGTCATCATCTGGCGTCCGTATTTTGCGCACTATTTCCCGATTCAGGTAGTGCGTTATGCGCTGCTGATCCACGCGACCTCGGCCATTATTCTGATCCACGCCATTCTGATCCATATGTATATGGCCTTCTGGGTGAAAGGATCGATTAAAGGCATGATTGAAGGGAAGGTGAGCCGCCGCTGGGCGCAAAAACACCATCCGCGCTGGTACCGGGACGTTGAGCGTCTTGAAGCGCAAAAAGAGAGTTCGGAAGGGTTGAAGTAAACCTTGCGCCGTCGGCATTGTCCGGCGGCGCTGCGCTTGTGCTGGCCTGCTTCCCCGTATCAAAATCGCTCTGCAATATACCGGAAGGGATATTTTGTAGGCTTCACTTTGCCGATCTTGCGTTTCGGTAAATCCACTTTGTCTACGTGAATTTCTTTATAGGGGATCTGTGAAAGCAGATGCGAAATAATATTCAGCCGCACCCGTTTTTTATCTTCTGAGCGCGCCACAAACCACGGCGCCCAGGCGGTGTCGGTCGCTTTAAACATCGCGTCACGGGCGAGGGTATATTCATCCCACAGATTAAAAGATTTTATGTCCATTGGAGACAGCTTCCAGATCTTGCGACCATCATTAATGCGATCGCGCAGGCGGCGTTCCTGCTCTTTTGGCGTTACTTCAAGCCAGTATTTCAACAATATGATCCCGGCATCGACCATCGCTTTTTCCATTACCGGCGTTCCATCAAGAAATTTTTCGGTCTGCTCTTCAGTACAGAAACCCATTACTTTTTCCACCCCCGCGCGGTTGTACCAGCTGCGGTCAAAAATAACGATTTCCCCGGCAGAGGGCAGATGAGGAACGTAACGCTGAAAATAGAGCTGACTTTTCTCTTTATCGGTGGGGGCCGGTAACGCAACAACGCGAAACACCCGGGGGCTGACGCGTTCGGTGATGGCTTTGATGACGCCGCCTTTACCGGCGCCGTCTCGCCCTTCAAAAACAATACAGACTTTTAACCCTTTGGCGACCACCCATTGCTGGAGCTTAACCAGTTCAACATGGAGGCGGCGCAGCTCTTGCTCGTACGTTTTGGTTTTGAGCGGCGCGTTTTTAACGACATCATCAACAACACGGGTTTTCTTCTTACTGACCATGGCGGGTCTCCCTATGGGTCCGGTCGCGGGATCGAGGCCGTACTAAGCGTGTAATCGGCCTGAATGAATGGATTAATGTGTCAGAAAGCTGATTTGAACTGGTTCACCATACAAGTTTAATCAATAATGCACGCTGCGTATTTTTTAACAGTGGTCGCGGTATGAAAAAGACAATTTTTTCGTTAGCACTGGCTACCTTTGGTCTGGGGATGGCTGAATTTGGCATCATGGGCGTGCTGACAGAACTGGCCCATGATACGGGCATTTCGATTCCCTCTGCCGGAAATATGATTTCGTTTTACGCTTTTGGCGTGGTGATCGGCGCGCCGATTGTGGCGCTGTTCTCCAGCAAATTTTCGCTGAAAACAACGCTGCTGTTTCTGGTGGCGATGTGCGTCGTTGGTAACACACTCTTTACCTTCTCTGACTCCTACGTGGGGCTGGCGGCGGGGCGCTTAATCTCTGGTTTTCCGCATGGCGCGATTTTCGGCGTGGGGGCGATAATCCTGTCAAAAATCGCACCGCCGGGTAAAGTGACGGTCGCTGTGGCCGGGATGATTGCCGGGATGACCGTTGCCAACCTGCTTGGCGTACCACTCGGGACGTGGCTGGGACATGAATTTAACTGGCGTTACACCTTCTTTTTGATTGCGGTCTTTGACGCGCTGGTGATCCTGTCTGTTCTGCTGTGGGTGCCAGACATTCACGACACGACAACCACCCGGCTGACAGAACAATTCCATTTCCTGAAGAAACCGGAACCGTGGTTGATTTTTGCCGCTACGATGTTTGGCAATGCCGGGGTGTTTGCCTGGTTTAGCTTCGTGAAGCCGTTTATGGTCAACGTGTCAGGCTTTTCCGAGGGCGTGATGACCGCGATCATGATGCTGATGGGGCTGGGCATGGTGCTGGGAAATGTCTTCAGCGGCAAGCTGTCGTCGCGCTTTAGCCCGCTGCGCATTGCTGCCACCACCGACCTGGTGATTGTGGCTTCGCTGCTGGCGTTGTTCGCCTTTGGCGAGCTTAAAACAGCTTCACTGGTAATGGGGTTCGTGTGCTGCGCCGGGCTGTTTGCGCTCTCTGCGCCGCTGCAAATACTGCTGCTGCAAAATGCGAAAGGCGGCGAGATGCTGGGGGCCGCAGGCGGACAAATGGCGTTTAACCTCGGCAGCGCAATTGGCGCGTATTTCGGTGGAATGATGATTACGCTCGGCTTTAGCTGGAGTTATGTCACGCTGCCGGCAGCGATCTTATCCTTCTCAGCGATGACCTCTCTGTTGATGTATGGTTATTTATGTGCCAAAAAGCGTCAGGCCAACGCAGGAGCGCTGGCCTGATTCCACATGTTGCCCGCTGGTCGCGGGTGGTGGAGTGGACTACACGAATTTCGCCAGCGGGTCAGCGGCGGCAAAAGCAACCGCTTTGTCTGCTGCTGGCGGGTAAATCAGTTCGTTGGTGATGGCAACTTTGATCTTTTTGCCTTCCTCGCGCACGGATTTAATGCGCTGGTCCCAGCCCTCGGTGTATACCGCGCCCCAGCTACCCAAATCCAGACAGGTAACGTAGTTCACCTGACGGTAAGGGTACGGCTCCACATTTAACAGGCTGGCCGCCGCGTTGTGTCCGGCGAATTTCCCCAACTGGATCGCGTGCTGGCAGGTCATCAGCGCCGTGTTGCCCACATCGTCCGTTTTGGCATGCGCCATATCACCCGTCGCGTAAACCTCCGGATGCGCAGGAACCTGCAATGTGTCGGTGACGATAAGGCGTCCCTGAGTGTCGCGTTCCCCGTCAATTTGCAGGCTGAGGGGGTTAGCTTCTACCCCTGCCGTCCACACTACAGTGGCGCTGGCAATGCGTTCTCCGTTTTTCAGCGTTACGCCGCTGGCATCGATGGCTTCAACTTCACTGTTTAAACGCCATTCAACGCCCAGCGCGCTGCTTGCTTCTTCAATGGTGTTTCTCAGCGCCCCGCTGTAACGCCCGCCAATGGTTGCACCCCTTTCAACTACGATTACTTTAGTCTTTGTATGGGTGCCGAAGCGAGTGCGGAGTCGGCCAGGGAGTTCCGTTGCCAGCTCGATGCCGGTAAAGCCGCCGCCACACACGACCACGGTATTACGCTCCGGGGTGGAGGGGCGCGAAACCAGCGAATCAAGATGTTGCTCGAATAACCTGGCGGAGTCGAGTTGGTCGATATCAAAGGCGTATTCAGCCAGACCGGCAACAGGAGGACGTTTAGTCTGGCTACCGGTTGCGAGGATCAGACGTTCCCAGGCGACGTCAGCAATCGCGCCGTTTGAATCGCGATACAAAACGGTTTTAGACGAGGTATCAATACGTTGTGCTTCGCCCGCAATAAAGGCGATACCCAGCTCAGCAAACAGTTCGGTCAGCGGCGCGACCATCGTCGACACGTTCTCTTCATAAAAGCGTGGGCGAACGCGTAGCTCCGCAACAGGGGCCAGCACGGCAATGCTGAGGCTATTGTTACCCGCCAGGGCAGAAAGGCGCGCGGCGCTGACCGCAGCCCACATACCGGAAAACCCACTACCCACAATTAAAATCTGCTTTTTCATACTCGATTCTTTAGTGCGTCAGGCTGTATGTCTGACATAACTGCCACTATACTTGTCGGAGTTAACTGCGACAACTTCTTTCTGAGTTAAAAATCGTTATAATGCAGCGAACAATGACCCGGAGTGAGCCATGGCGTTTTACAGTTCTGGTGTGGAATATGGCATTCATAGCCTGATGTGTATGGTGGATGCAAAAGGCAATGAACGTGAGATGAGCGTCCGGGAGATGGCGGCCTTGCAGGGCGTGCCGTACGACTATCTTGGAAAAATCTTCACCCGGTTATCACGCGCGGGGCTGGTTATCAGCACCGAAGGCAAAGGGGGAGGCTTCCGGCTGGCGCGTCCGGCCGAGCTGATCAGCGTGCTGGACGTGGCGCACGCCATCGACGGCGAGAAGAATATGTTTGAGTGTCGGGAAGTGCGTCAGCGCCTGGCGGTGTTTGATGAAACGCCACCTGCCTGGGTCTGTGACGGCCCGTGTGGGGTGCGCTCGGTCATGGACAGCGCGCAGCAGCGGATGGAAGAGGAGTTAGGGCGCCATACTATCCTGGATCTGGCGCGGAAGATGTATCGAAAAGCGCCTGACACGTTCCAGATCGAGGTTCAGGAGTGGATTTCCGATCGCCGTTCGTCCACGTGAAAAGCCGGGCAGGGCAATGTCGCTACCCGGCCACCGCGGTTAAGAACGTAAATCAATCACCATACGGCCACGGATCTGGCCCTGTTCCATCTCTTTAAAGATGGCGTTGATATCTTCCAATGGGCGCATCGTGACTTTCGGAACCACCTTACCTTCAGCCGCAAACTGGAAGGCTTCGAGCAGATCCTGACGGGTACCCACCAGAGAGCCCACCACCTGAATCCCATCCAGGACCAGACGTGGAATATCCAGGCTCATCGCTTCCGGCGGCAGGCCAACAGCCACCACGCGGCCTCCGGCGCGAACTGCGTCAACGGCAGAGTTGAAGGCCGCTTTCGCTACTGCCGTCACCACCGCCGCATGCGCACCGCCGGTTTTCTCCTGAATCACTTTTGCCGCATCTTCACTGCGCGAGTTCACGGTTAAGTCTGCGCCCATGCTGGCAGCGAGCTTCAGCTGCTCGTCATTCACGTCAATGGCGATAACCTTCGCATTGAAGACATTTTTGGCGTATTGCAGCGCGAGGTTGCCCAGACCGCCCAGGCCATAGATCGCAATCCACTGGCCGGGTTTGATGTCAGAGACTTTTACCGCTTTGTAGGTGGTAACCCCGGCGCAGGTGATACTGCTGGCCGCCGCGGAGTCCAGCCCGTCCGGGACTTTAACCGCGTAATCCGCGGTTACGATGCACTCTTCCGCCATGCCGCCGTCAACGGAGTAACCCGCGTTTTTCACGTCACGGCACAGCGTTTCGTTGCCGGTATTACAATATTCACAGTGGCCACAGCCTTCAAAGAACCACGCCACGCTTGCACGGTCACCTACTTTTAGCGACGTGACGCCAGGACCAATCTCTTTGACGATACCAATCCCTTCGTGGCCGAGGATCACCCCGGTTTTGTCGCCAAAATCACCATTCTTAACATGGAGATCGGTATGGCACACGCCACAGCACTCCATCTTCAGCAGCGCTTCACCATGTTTAAGCGCGCGTAAGGTTTTCTCTGTAACATTAACCTGATGATCCTGAGTGACAACAGCAGCCTTCATGTGTTTCTCCTTTCATGATGAGTATCTGCATAGCAGGTGTAATACCCATTAAGGATTAATACTTTGACGCTGTAATGCAAGGCAACCGCAACATAATGTCATCATTTAGCTCAGTTTCAGATTAAGAATACGGCGATCCTCTAATAATCAGTAGGGAAAAACACTGACGTAAAAAAGACCCGGCGTAATGACCGCCGGGTACAGACTTACAGTTGGGCTTCTATCTCCTCAATCTCTTTTCGCCATTGCGCCTGCAACTGCGGTTTTTGATGTTTGGGCTTACGCGCCAAATCTTCTTCCAGCAACGTTTCCAGGGCGACAAGGCGTTCGAGCAGATCGTCTGACGCTGAAGAGGGTGCCTTCAATGCGGCGTTCGATGCCTCAGGTACAACCGGACCGGCGTCCTCACGCAGGCGCTCAAAGACCGCCTCCGCATCGTGCCATTCGCTCAGCCTGCCGTCCTCAATCAGCCAGAAGCGGTTACAGCACTGGCTAATTAACTGACGATCGTGGCTCACCAGCAGCACTCCGCCTTCAAACTGTTGCAGCGTTTCCGCCAGCGCCTCTTTGCCCTCCATATCCAGGTGGTTGGTCGGTTCATCCAGGATCAGCAGGCTATAACGGGCAAGGGTCAGGCCGACGAACAGCAGGCGCGAACGTTCCCCGCCGCTGAGCGTACTGACTTTTTGCCCGTGCCGCGCCCACGAGAAGCCGGCACTGATGAGCGCCATTTTACGGGTTTGCGGATCTGGCGCGAAAGGTTCCAGCGCATCCAGCAGCGCCGTATCGTCTGGCAACTGATGCAGCGTCTGGTCGTAGTAGCCGGGTGAGACGCGCGGATGACGCTTAAGCCGCTCGTCCGAGATCTCGTCGCAAAAATGTCGCCAGATAAGCTTCAGCAGCGACGATTTTCCGCAGCCGTTACGACCCACAATTGCCACGCGATCGCCGCTCTTCAGCCGCGCGCTGACGAGGGTAAACAGGTCTGGCAGACCCGGCGCCGGGGGGACGCCGAGGTCGGTTATTTCCAGCAGGCGGTCGGCCCGAAGCGCGTCCCCGCGCAGGGTTAAGGTCCACGGGCTTCCCGCCGTCAGTTCCGTCTGGTTTTCTTTAAGCCGTTCGACCTGTTTTTCCATCTGCTTAGCCTTGCGGGAGAGATCTTCGTTGTCGTAGACCTTGCCCCAGGTCGCGAGGCGTTTGGCGCTGGCCGTGACGCGGTCGATCTCTTTTTGCTCTGCCTTATGCCGCAGCGCATCGCTTTCGTCTTTCGCCTTCAGCGACTGACGGGCGGCAGTGCAGGGAAGGGCGAAGTAGTGCAATGTTTTATCGCGCAGGATCCAGCTGCCGTTGGTTACCGCGTCCAGCAGTTGCCTGTCGTGTGAAACCAGCACAAAGCTGCCGGACCAGCTCTGTAAAAACTGCTCCAGCCACAGCAGTGTCGGCAGGTCGAGGTGGTTGCTCGGTTCGTCCAGAAGCAGCAGATCCGGATCGCTTATCAACGCCCGCGCCAGCAGCAACCGCGTATGCTGACCGCCGCTCAGCGTGGCGGATTGCAGCGCCGTTTCCTGCGTCGTAAAGCCCATTCCGGCCAGCAGCGTCTCGGCCTTCCAGCGAAGACTGTCGCGCTCACCGGTCGGCAGCTGCGCCAGCACCGCATCCAGCATGGTCAGGGGATAAAGGGTCTCCGGCAGATGTTGTTCCACGCGCGCCAGCAGGCAATGTCCCGCCAGTGAAACGGTTCCGGCAGCAGGGGACTGCGTCCCGTCGAGGATTTTCAGCAGCGTACTTTTTCCGCAGCCGTTATCACCCAGCAGGCCAATGCGGTCGCCTTTTTTCAACGTAAAGGAGAGAGAGTCGAAGAGCGTGCCAAACGCGGTATCAACACGTAAAGAATGTGCAGTGAGTAGAGTGCTCATTGTTGCTTACCCAGGAGTTACAGGCATGTTTATGCCTCGTCAAACATCGCTGACGATAACTCAGTAAGCCCGAGAGAAGGGATTTCAGGGGTTAGTGTCTTCGCTCAAGCGGAAGTTATCGCAGCACGATACCGATAACGCTTGAGCTGGTGCGATCACCAAATGTATGTGAAACATTGAAAATTTCACAGTACAGCATAATTGGCCTCCTTATATATTCAGTAGGTTAATGGATGAAGGGAGTGTAGCGGGGGAAAATGGGTTTGGCTAGTGGGAAGTGCCGTATATTCCCCTCACCCTAACCCTCTCCCCAAAGGGGCGAGGGGACTGTCCGGTGCGGTTTTACCCTCTCCCCTTTGGGGAGAGGGCTGGGTGAGGGGCGATGCTTAAATCGAAGTACGACGATAGCTACGGTATTCCGGCATCCAGAAATTATCATTAATCGCCTGCTGCAACGCATCGGCAGAGGTTTTCACCGCGACGCCTTGCTGCTGCGCCATTTTGCCTACCGCGAAGGCAATTGCGCGGGACACTTTATGAATGTCTTTCAGCTCCGGCAGTACCAGGCCTTCACCGTTATTCACCAGTGGTGAGTGACCTGCCAGCGTTTCGCTCGCGGACATCAGCATTTCGTCGGTGATGCGGGACGCGCCGGAAGCGATCACTCCCAGACCAATACCCGGGAAGATATAGGAGTTATTGCACTGCGCAATGGGGTAGAGCTTGTCCTTCCACACCACCGGATCGAACGGACTGCCGGTCGCGACCAGCGCATTGCCTTCGGTCCAGGCGATGATATCCTGCGGCGTCGCCTCCACGCGTGAGGTCGGGTTCGATAGCGGCATCACGATAGGGCGTTCGCAGTGCTTATGCATCTCGCGAATGATCTCCTCCGTGAAGAGGCCGGTCTGCCCGGATACGCCGATCAGAATATCCGGTTTCACGTTGCGCACCACGTCAAGAAGCGAGAGCACCTCGTTATCCGTATCCCAGTTTTTCAGGTTCTCGCGCTTCTGCACCAGTTTGGTCTGGAACGGGAGCAGGTTTGGCATACCGTCGGTCAGCAGGCCAAAACGGTCCACCATAAAGACGCGGGAGCGGGCGAGCTCTTCGCTTAAGCCTTCGCGCTGGGTCTGAGCAATAATTTGCTCGGCGATGCCGCAGCCCGCGGAGCCTGCACCCAGGAAGACAATTTTCTGATAGCTGAGCTGGCTGCCTGCCGCACGGCTCGCAGCAATCAGCGTACCGACGGTCACTGCCGCAGTGCCCTGAATGTCATCGTTGAACGAGCAGATCTCATCGCGGTAGCGGTTCAGCAGCGGCATGGCGTTTTTCTGTGCGAAGTCTTCGAACTGCAACAGCACGTCCGGCCAGCGGTGCTTCACGGCCTGGATGAAATCATCCACAAACTGATAGTACTCGTCGTCGGTAATGCGCGGGTGACGCCACCCCATGTACAGCGGATCGTTCAGCAGTTGCTGGTTGTTGGTCCCCACGTCCAGGACCACCGGCAGGGTGTAGGCCGGGCTGATCCCGCCGCAGGCGGTGTACAGCGAGAGCTTACCGATGGGAATACCCATCCCGCCAATGCCCTGGTCGCCAAGGCCCAGAATACGTTCGCCATCGGTTACCACGATCACCTTGATGTTGTGGTTCGGCACGTTTTGCAGAATGTCATCCATGTTGTGACGGTTCTGATAAGAGATGAACACGCCGCGGGAACGACGGTAGATCTCCGAGAAGCGTTCACATGCCGCGCCGACGGTTGGGGTGTAAATGACGGGCATCATCTCTTCGAGATGGTTCTGCACCAGGCGGTAGAAGAGGGTTTCGTTGGTGTCCTGGATATTACGCAGGTAGATGTGCTTATCGATTTCGGTTTTAAAACCCTGATACTGGATCCAGGCGCGTTCCGCCTGTTCTTCAATGGTTTCAACCACTTCAGGCAGCAGGCCCAGCAGGTTAAAGCTGCTGCGCTCTTCCATGCTAAAGGCGCTGCCTTTGTTCAGAAGGGGAAACTCCAGTAAAACCGGACCGGCGTAAGGAATATAAAGGGAACGATGTTTTTTCAGTTTGTTGTCCATGTCACTCACTCTTTTTAAGAAGATCCGTCCCTGACACTGCTGTTTGTCATCTTTCTGGCCTGTGCTACGGGGTGCGGTCGGTTGGTATTATAAAGGAGCTGAATATTAATTACCGCAACACATAAACAAAAACACCATCGGGATTACCGATGGTGTTGTGAATATCGTGCCGGAACTTACTTGCCGGAAGGGCGTTTTCTGCCGGTAGCGTGGGTAACCTGCGTTTCGCTACCCTCCTCAATAACCACTTTACGCTTGTTAGAGAGCTTGTAGTTCAGTCCCAGAATGTGGCGTGCCTGACGGTTCGATTTCATTTTAACTCCTCAATCCCGTTGATAGTTTTAAGGACAAGTTTGCTCACGCAAACGAAATGTAACCCCTTAGGTTGCTGATCCAGCTTAGCAGGTTTTTACAAAGGTGCATTTTGCCCGCTGACCACATAGTTGATGGTTTGCTGGTAGATGTCACTGAGGATGTCATTGTCTGTGGCTTCCACCCACTTGGTCAGTTCCATCAAAATGTCATCTTCGGTAACAACACCGTGCTCTGCCTGAAGACCCTGCGCAATCGCGTTAACGAGTTCGGGTTGTGCTGCTGTGGTATGTGCCGGGTAATAAGTAAACATGCTGCCTCCGTGTCGTTGTCTGTTTAATGTTACGGCGTGCAAAATCGTAATTCACATTCAGATTGGCAAATATTTTCGTCGTTGTGGTTCAGATTCGTCCTGGAAATAAAAATATCATCTCTCCTGGCACACAAATAAAATTCAGGGTTTCCAGCGGCGTAAATTTGTCGTTTTTTCATAAGGCATGGGCGTCGGCCAGGAGATCAATTCCACAATACTGCCCCAGGGAGTCTGTCCATAGCAGAAAGCATTCCCTTCACCTTGCTCATCCGGAAACGTGAGCGGCTTTGGCGCGGTAAACATCTCCCCGCCGGCAGCGGTGAAAGCGGCTATCGCCTTATCAAAATCATCAACATAAACAGCAAAATGCTGGAGGCCAAAGTCGCTGGCGCGGGCGGGCATTCCCTGTTCAGGGCCATGCATTTCGAAAAGTTCAATGCCGGGTCCATGGGGCATAACAAGCATGCGAATGGCGTGAATTTTTGTGCCGGGAAATAATTTTAAGGTGTGCTGCTGGGCGGCCTGATCAATATTATCGGTTTCCGCATCGACAGAATGATATAAAACCTGTGCGCCGAAAGCGCGTTCAAAAAATAGGGTGGCTTTTTCAATGTCGGGCACCGTAATACCGATATGGTCGATGCCCCTTACTGACGATGGCATAGTAAACTCCTGCTATAAAAAATTTAAATATAGCAGGAGATAATCAGGATATTACCACTTCATTTCGCCGGTATTCACTTTGGCACTCAATTCCAGCGAACTGGCTTCCGCCAGATTCGGCCACTGTTTTTTCATCGTGCTAATGACGCCGGTTGACGCTTTATGTGTCATGAGGGCCTGTTCAAACTGATGTAGATAGCGACGGGTAAAGTCGATAGCGCCGGTACCCGCTGGCGGTGTCCCAAGGTAGTGGCCCGGAATAACGTGTTCGGGCTTAAGGGCTGCCATGCTATCCAGCGTCTGCTGCCACTGTTTGCGGCTTTCCGGCGTTTGGGTATCCGCCGTCCAGACGTGAATACCCCACGAGACGCCCGTGCCGCCGAGGATGGTTTTTGCGGATGGGATCCAGACGTACGCCGCATAGCTCTCAGGCTCTTCAATATTCACTCTTTCACCATCAATCATAAAGGTGGTTGAGGCAAGCACCTGCGGCACGTAGAGCTGCGTCGGCGCGCCGTCTTTCATCTGTGGCCCCCAGAAGGCGAGCTTCGCGTCTTTTGTGGCCCTGATATGGTCCACCACCTGTTGCGTGGCGACAACTTTGGCATTAGGGAAGGCTTTCACCAGCGGTTGCAGGCCGAAATAGAAATCCGGATCGCCGGAGGTGATCACGATTTTGTTCAGCGTTTTACCGCTGTGGCGAATTTTTTCCACCAGCGCTTCGCCATCTTTCACGCTGAACTGGGCGTCAAACAGTACCGCCTCTTTCGGGCCAGACACCAGCGTGGAAGAAACGGCAAAAATGCCTTTTTCCTGCGGGTTGTACGTATCAACGGTCAACGGCGCGGCAAAGACGGCCGGAGTGAAAAGGGTTGTCAGCAAAGCAAGGCGGGCGATAGTCATGGTCATGTCTCTGTTCTTCAGGAAAGTCTCTATTGTACGGATCTCTTCATTTGCCAGAATTCCTGAAACAGGAGATGCTTAGTTTCATAAATCGAGCAAATGGAGGTCAAAATGGATCGCGTTATTGCCGCCCAGGTGTACAACCGCATCTGTGAGCTGGGGAGTTTAAGCGCGGCGGCGCGGGCGCTGGGGATCTCCCGTCCGATGGTGAGCCGTTATCTGGAGCAGATGGAGAAGTGGGCCGGGGCGCGGCTGGTGAACCGCTCCACCCGCAAGCTGACGCTGACGGCGGCGGGGGAGAAGGTCCTGCAAAAGACCCGCACGCTCTCGCAAATTTCTCAGGAAATTGAAGATCAGTCAGTGAAGGATTTACCCTCAGGCACGCTTCGTGTCGCCTGCGCGCACTTTACGGCGATGCATATTATCGTTCCGGTGCTGCCCGATCTGTTGCAGCGTTACCCTCAGCTGCGCATTGAGCTGGATGTTAACAATCATCCGGTAAGTCTGGTGGGCGAGCGAATTGACGTGGCGATCCGCATCACCGATAACCCTGAACCGGGCATGATCGCCCGCCGACTGGGAGAGTGTCGGTCCGTACTTTGCGCCTCGCCGCACTACCTTGCCAGTCGGGGCGTTCCAGTGCAGCTGGAGGATTTATCCCGGCACAACTGCCTGCATTACAGCTTTTTTGCCGGTCAGTCGTGGCGTTTTTTGACGCCAGAAGGGGAGTCGGTCACGACGGCGGTCAGCGGCAATCTCAGCGCCAGTATCTCGTCATTGCTGATGGAGGCGGCGATAAACCACTGTGGTATTGCCATGCTGCCCGAGCGCGAGGCCGACGCGGCGCTACGGCAGGGCAGCCTGGTGCCGGTGCTCGGCGCCTTTACGCCAAAACCGATCGGTATTTTTGGTATTTATCAGTCGCGAGACTATCAGCCTGCGGCGCAGCGTGTGTTCCTGGATGCACTTGCAAACCACCTTGCCACGCGCTCGGACTAGTCTGTCTTCCCTGCAAAATGGATTATGCGTCCTATACTTATCCCTTTGTAAGCCAAAAGGAGAGCAAGAATGACGATTCATAAGCACGGTTCAGCACACTGGTCTGGCGACATCAAACGCGGCAAAGGGATGGTCTCAACAGAGAGTGGCGTCCTTAACCAGCAACCTTACGGCTTTAACACCCGCTTCGAGGGCGAAAAAGGGACTAACCCGGAAGAGCTGATTGGCGCAGCGCACGCGGCCTGTTTCTCTATGGCCCTGTCTCTAATGCTGGGCGAAGCGGGTTATACTGCCGATTCCATCGATACCACGGCGGATGTCTCGCTGGATAAAACCGACAGCGGTTTTGCCATCAGCAAAGTGGCGCTACAAAGCAAGGTGACGGTACCGGGTATCGATCCGCAGCAGTTCGACGGCATTATTCAGAAAGCGAAGGCGGGTTGTCCGGTATCGCAGCTGTTGAAAGCCGAAATCACGCTGGATTACAAACTGAACTGATATCAGGCCGGGCAAATGCCCGGCTAACCTTTCACTGCCGCAGGGAAAACCTCGGCAAGCCACGCAATAAACACTCTCAGGCGATGCGTTAAATGCCGACTCTGGGGATAGACCACGTGAAAAGGATACGCCTTAGGACGCCAGTCGCTCAGGATCTCTACCAGCGCGCCCGTTTCCAGATGCGCTCTCGCAGCATAGCCAAACGTCTGAATAATCCCTAAACCCGCCAGCGCCGCGGCCAGATGTGCGTTGCTTTCATTGACCCCAAGGTGGTGCGGAACGCTGATCTCCAGGGGCTCACCCCGGTCAAGGAAGCGGAACGGAAATGCGCGTCCGGTAACCGGGGAAAGGTAGCTAATCAGCTTATGGCCGTTGCGCAGCTCCTGCGGATAGGCAGGGATGCCGTGAGCTTTAAGATAGCCCGGCGCCGCGCAGGCGATCATCCCGGCATCACCGATATGCCGCGCGATAAGCGAAGAGTCATCCAGCGGGCCGCCGCGGATCACGCAGTCCACGTTTCCGCTGATTAAATCTACCGGACGATCGGCTACCCCCAGGTTAATGCGCAGATCCGGGTAGCGCTGAAAAAAATCCGGCAGCAGGGGGATCAGCACGTCCCGGGCGGTTGAGCCCCCCACGTCAATACGCAAATGGCCTTTGGGCGTGCAGCACGATGCGCGAAAGGCGGTATCAATGTCCTCTATATCAATTAATACCCGTAGCGCTTTCTCGTAGTATTCCATGCCTTCTGCCGTCGTGACCACCCGGCGCGTCGTGCGATGCAGCAGCCGTGTTTCCAGGTGCGCTTCAAGTGATTTTACCAGCTTGCTCAGCGTGGCTATCGGCATGTTCAGGGAGTCTGCCGCTCGGGTAAAGCTTCCGGATTCAACCACCCGCGTAAAGGCACGCATTGCCATTAGCTGATCCACATAGATCTCCTCTGATTATTTCCTGCTGTGAAAATTCATTTTCATTTTTGCCCGTTTATCGCTAATCCCGCAAGGTCTAAAGTCTGCCTGACGCGGGCAAACGCTCCTCTTTTACATCACAACAAAAGGTTATGAGTATGAATACAACGCTTGCAGGAAAAATCGCTCTGGTGACCGGTGGCAGCACCGGTATTGGTCTCGCAACGGCACAGGAGCTGGCGGCGCAGGGAGCGAAGGTCTATATCACCGGACGTCGTCAGGCCGAACTGGATGCTGCCCGGGCAGACATTGGCGCCGCGGCGGTAGCTATCCGCGCGGACGTCTCCAGAATGGCCGATCTGGATGCGGTTTACGCGCAGATTGCTAAAGAAGAAGGACGACTCGATATTCTGTTCGCCAACGCCGGGGGCGGCGACATGCTGCCGCTGGGCGCTATCACCGAAGAGCAGTTTGACCGGATTTTTGCCACCAACGTGCGCGGCGTGCTGTTCACCGTCCAGAAAGCGCTGCCGCTGCTCTCATCTGGTTCATCCATTATCCTCACCGGATCGACGGTTTCGATTAAGGGGACGGCGAATTTTAGCGTCTACAGCGCCAGTAAAGCCGCCGTGCGTAACTTTGCCCGCTCCTGGGCGCTGGACTTACAGGGCCGCGGGATACGCGTCAACGTCGTCAGCCCTGGCCCCGTGAAAACGCCCGGTCTTGGCGATCTGGTTCCCGAAGAACAGCGTCAGGGATTATACGATGCGCTGGCGGCCCAGGTACCGCTGGGTCGCCTGGGCGCGCCGGGCGAAGTCGGGAAAGCCGTGGCGTTTCTGGCGTCCGATGCCGCCAGCTTTATTAACGCCACGGAGCTGTTTGTCGATGGCGGGATGGCGCAAATCTAGCGGTTACGCCAGCAGCGTACGCTTCGGCCTTCGGCTGCGGGCTGAAGCGGCTGCGGCCGTTCACATCCCTGCATCGCCAGCGGGCAGCGGTCGCGGAAGTAGCAGCCAACGGGCAGGTGGCGATTACCGGGAAGATCGGTTTTGCGTAATGCCAGATCTTCGTCCAGCGGTTCTCCGGTACGGGGAACGGAGTCAAGCAGCAGCTGCGTATACGGATGCCGCGGCTGACTCAGCACCTGGTCCGCCGGACCCAGCTCCACGATCTGCCCCAGATACATCACTGCCACCCGGTCGCTCATGTGCCGGACCACCGAGACGTTGTGCGAGATCAGTACGTAGGTCAGATTTCGCTGCTGTTGCAGGGCAACCAGCAAATTGAGGATCTGCGCCTGGACAGAAATATCCAGCGCGCTGGTGGGTTCATCCAGCACGATGATGTCCGGATCTGAAGAGAGCGCCCGGGCGATAGCGATGCGCTGGCGCTGTCCGCCCGAAAACGCATGCGGCAGGCGGTCAAGATATTCTGCTCGAATGCCCACCTGCTGCGCCAGCGTCTCAGCCAGCTGACGACGCTCCCGTTCGCTGCGGCGTTGCTGTATCCACACCGGCTCGGTGATGATGCGCCAGACGGGTAAACGCGGATCGAGGGACGAGAGCGGGTCCTGAAATACCATCTGCATACCGCCTGCCGCATTTGCGCGCTGACAGGCACCTGTACTCGGTTTGAGCATGCCCATCAGCAGTTGCGCCAGCGTGCTCTTTCCACAGCCGGATTCCCCCACAACGCCCAGCGTTTCGCCGCGATGGATCCGGAGATCCATGCCGTTGAGGGCGTGTACCTGCTCCGTCACGCGCCCCAGCCAGTTTTTGCGCGCAGGAAAATTCACATGCACGCTATCCAGTTCCAGCAGTACCTCAGACATGGCGTCTCTCCTGTTGTGGGTACCAGCAGGCAGCCTGTTGGCCTTCTGCGCCCGTGGAAATTAAGCGCGGCGTTTCGCTGCATTTCGCCCCGGCAGCAAAACAGCGTTCGCGAAAGGCACATCCGCGCGGGAGGTGGCTGAGGTTAGGTACCGTGCCGGGAATGGCCGGGAGGATCTCGCGCGGTTCACCATTTTCCGGGGCACACCGCAGCAGGCCAATCGAATAGGGGTGTACAGGATGGTGGATCAAAGTCTGCGTGCTGCCGCTTTCGATCACGCTGCCCGCGTACATAACGTACATCCGGTCACAAAGCTGCGACACCACCGCCATATCGTGACTGATAAACAGCACCGACGTCCCGCTGGCGCGCGCTTTGTGTTTCAGTAGCCGCAGCACCTGACGCTGAACGGTCACGTCCAGCGCGGTGGTCGGCTCATCGGCAATGATCAGCTCCGGCTCGCAGGAGAAGGCAAGGGCGATCATCACCCGCTGGCGCATGCCGCCGGAAAGCTCAAACGGATAGCGATCCATCACCTGTGCCGCATCCGGGATTTGCATCTCGCCCAGCAGGGCGATCGCCTTCTGCTGCGCGTCGCGGCGGGAAAGCGACTGATGCTGGCGGATCACCTCCACCATTTGTCTGCCAATCCGGCGCGTAGGGTTAAGCGCCGTCATCGGCTCCTGAAAAATCATCGCCACCCTGGCGCCGCGCCACTGACGAAGCTGTTTTTCCGACGCGTTCAGGACATCTTCCCCGAGCAGGGTGACCCGGCCATGGTGAACATGGTAACTGCCTTCCGGCAGCAGGCGCATCGCCAGCATCGCGGTGACCGATTTTCCCGAGCCGGATTCGCCCACCACGCCGACAATTTCACCCCGGCCAATCTCCAGCGAGACGTGGTTGAGCGCGTGGACGTCACCGCGAAAAATGGGGAAGCTCAGATGCAAATCTTCAATCGATAATACGGAATCACTCATGACTGCTTCCCTCCTGATTTGGGATCCAGCAGGTCGCGAAGACCATCGCCAAACAGATTAAACCCAACCGCCGTGATCAGAATTGCCGCCCCCGGAAACGCGCAGTACCACCACTGGTCAAGCACGTAGTTACGCCCCACGGCCACCATCGCGCCCCATTCGGCGGTCGGCTGCTGCGCGCCTAATCCAATAAAGCCCAGCGTGGCGGCCATCAGAATGGCGCTGCCGATATCCAGCGACGCCTGTACGATCAG
This sequence comes from Enterobacter sp. JJBC, assembly GCF_036936505.1. Lineage (NCBI taxonomy): Bacteria > Pseudomonadati > Pseudomonadota > Gammaproteobacteria > Enterobacterales > Enterobacteriaceae > Enterobacter > Enterobacter sp. JJBC. The sequence goes on along the minus strand of NZ_CP136935.1, from coordinate 2,445,215 downwards.
CGGCGGAAGGGCGTTACGCAGGATATGCCAGCTGATCAGGTGCCAGCGCGATGCGCCAAAGGTGCGGGCGGCCTGCACGTAGGTGAACTGGCGCACCAACAGCGTTTGCCCGCGTGCCAGCCGCACGTAAAACGGAATGCGTACAATCGCAATCGCCAGCATCGCGTTAAACAGGCTTGGGCCGAGCGCGGCGGCCAGCGCCATCGTCAACACCAGCGAGGGGATGGAGAGCATAATGTCCATGATACGCATAATGATGGCGTCGCCGCGTCCGCCGAGTACGCCGGACAAACAGCCGAGCAGAGAACCGATGCCGCCCGCAATCACCACCACCGCCAGCCCCGCCGTGATGGACTGCTGGCTGCCCACCAGCACGCGGCTGAACAGATCCCGGCCCATCTCATCGGTGCCAAACCAGTGCTGGGCTGAAGGCGCCTGCAATCGCGCGGTCAGATCCAGCGCGTTCGGATCGTGCGGGACTATCCACGGCGAGACCACCATCAGCAGCAGCATCACGATCATAATCACCCCGCCGATCAGCGTGAGCGGGCTTTTGCGTAACATCCAGAATAGCTTTGCCCAGTTAATGCGCTGTTTAGCGGTGCTGACAGGGACGGGCGTTTCCTGAGTTAACATCATTCGGCACCTCCGCGCCCGATTCGCGGGTCGATCCACAGATACAGCAGATCCACCACCAGATTGACGAAGACATAGGCCAGCGATACCACGACCGCGAAGCCCATGACGGCAGGGAAGTCCAGCGCCTGAATGGAGGTCACCACCCAGGCTCCCATTCCCGGCCAGGCAAACACGGTTTCGGTAAGGACTGCCCCGTACAGCAGATCGCCCAGCGCCAGCCCGAGCACGGTAATGGAGGGGATCATGGCGTTGGGTAAGGCGTAGCGCAGCACGATGTACCACCCCGGCAACCCGCTCGCGCGGGCGGTACGAATATAATCCTCGCTCAGTTGCTCCAGCATCGCGGAACGTACCTGACGCGCCACAATACCCAGATGCACAAAGGCCAGGGTCAGGGAGGGGAGAATCAGGTGCTGTAGGGCGTTGAAAAACACCTCGCCGTTGCCTTCCAGCAGAGCGTCCAGCAGATAAAAACCGGTAACGTGGGCGGGCGGATCGAGCCAGTCGTCCAGCCTGCCGCCGCCGGGCAGAATTTGCAGTTGCCCGTAGAACAGAACGATAACTCCCAGTCCCAGCCAGAAGGCAGGCGTCGAGATGCCGGTCATCGCCATCAGTCGCACCAGGTGATCCAGCCAGCGGTTACGGTACACCGCCGATAAAATGCCCAGCGGCACGCCAATCACCAGGGCCAGCAGTAAAGAGCAGAAGGCCAGTTCCAGCGTGGCGGGGAAAAAGGCTTTCAAATCTTCCGCAACGGGGCGACCGGTGCGAATGGATGTGCCCAGATCGCCATGCGCCAGCGCCTCTACATAGCGGCCAAACTGAATATAGAGCGGTTGATCCAGCCCCAGCTGCTGGCGGATGCCCTGCACGATTTCATCGCTGGCGCGGTCACCGGCCAGCAGGCGGGCCGGATCGCCGGGGATCAGGTGTGAAATAATAAAAGTAATAATACAGACACCGGCCACCACCAGGATTAACCCCCAGCAGCGCTGGCGCACAATGCTCCAGAACGTCATACACTTCCCCCCGGCGTGGGCCGTTACTTACTCATGGTGGCGATGTTAAAGACCTGCTCAAGCATCGGATTAAAGGTGAAGCCTTTGACCTCTTTGTTCATCGCCAGCTGATAGTTCTTCTGGAACAGATAAACGTAAGCCGCCTCGTCAATCACCACTTTCTGCGCCTGCTGGTAATCTTTGGTGCGCTCCGCCTGATCGGTGGTTTTCAGTGCCGCCTGCAACAGCGCATCGACCTCTTTGTTCTCATAGAATGAGCGGTTACCCGGCAGCCCTTTTTTGTCCGATTCGAACCAGTAGTTCATGAACATGTACGGGTCAGCGAAGTCCGGGCTCCAGTTACCAATCGCAATGTCATAATCACCTTTGCCGACGCGGTCGCGCATGGTGGCGTTCGCCAGTTTCTCGAGCTTGACGTTAATCCCCAGCTTGCCCAGGCTCGCCTGCGTGGAGAGGGCGATAGGCTCCCAGTTCGGGTCGTTATCGGAGTAGAGGAACGTCAGGCTGGCGGGTTTATCGTTGACTTTTTCCAGCGCCGCTTTGGCTTTGGCCTCGTCAAAGCTGTACTGCATGGCGTTCGCATCAAAGCCCCACATGCCCTCCGGGATCGGGCCGCGCATCTGCTTGCCGTTCCCGCTGAGAATGCCTTTCACCATCCCCTGATAATCGGTCGCCCAGGAGACCGCGCGGCGCAAATCCACCTGATTCATCGGAGGCTTACTGTTGTTCAGATAGAGGTAGGTCACCCGCAGGGACGGGTATTCCGCCACGGCCACTTTGCCTTCCTGCTTCAGAGCGGCAAGCTGATCCACCGGCAGGGCGTCGGCGATATCCAGATCGCCACGGGAAAGTTGCAGGCGACGCGAGGCGCTTTCACCGATAATCTTGACCGAGACGCGCTTGAAGTGCGGCTTTTCACCCGGCCAGTGTGGGTTGGGCACCATCACCAGCTGCTGACCTTTCCGCCAGCTTTTCAGCATAAACGGTCCGGAACCCGCGGTGTTTTGCGCCAGGAAACCGCGTGCGTCGTCGGCGGCATTGGCTTTCAGCACCGCCGGGTTGACGATCGACGCGCCGTCATTGGCCAGCGTGTAGAGGAACGGGGCGAACGGCTGGCTGAGGGTGAATTTCACCGTATGCTCATCCACCGCGTCCACTTTCAAATCTTTCGGGAACGCTTCGGAAGGTCCCTGGTTAATTTTCAGCAGACGTTCAAACGACAGCTTGACCGCTTCGGCGGTCACCGGCGTGCCGTCGGAGAATTTTGCATTATCTGCCAGGGTGAACGTCCACTCTTTCTGGTCGTCAGACGCCTTCCAGCCCGTCGACAGATCGCCTTCCACCTCCGTGGTGCCAGGCTTGTATTTCACCAGACGCTGGTACGAGGGGTAGGTCACCGTCCAGTCGTTGTTATCGATAGTGACCGCCGGATCCAGCGTTTGCGGATCGGCAGCTTTCCCAATCACCAGCATATCTTTTGGCACCGCCGCCAGCGCGAGAGGGGCGCTCAGGGTGAGCGTAGCGGCAATCAGGGTTGTAAGCAGCGTTGTTTTCATGGCGGGGCTCCAGAATTACAGTGAGTGTGTGGTCGGATAACAGGCGAACTGGTCATCTAACAGCGGGTAGCTGGCGGCATTCGGCAGTTCGAAATGCCACCATTCGCTGCTGATGCCTACAAAACCGCCGCCGTACATAACGGCGTTCAGGAGCAGACGATTTCGCTGCGCCTCAGGCGGAACGGAAGGGTGCCAGGAATGAGAACGGTCGTGCATTTCGTCAAACCCGGCGCCCATATCCAGCACGTTGTCGTGTTCATCCATCAGCGTGACGTCAATGGCGGTGCCCCGGCTGTGGTTAGAGCCAATTGCGACATCCACCACGTATTCCGGATTGGGGCAGGCATCCCAGAGTTGCGACTGCGCCTGCTGGGGGCGGTAGGCGTCGTAAACCACCAGCTTCAGACCGGCCAGCGCGGCGATGCCGATCGCTTTCGCCAGCGCGGTGGCGGCATCCGTATGCAACAGGCACGCGGCGTGCTGGTAGATCGGGCGGCCAGTGATGTTATCGGCGGTCGCGTATTTCAGATCGATATGCAGCGTGGGAAAGGTTTTCGCCACATCAATCAGTTGACTCTCTTCAGGCATAGCTCCGCTCCTTTAGCGTTCAAATTGACCAAACTCTTGTTGTAGTTGTCGGTTGATTGCCAGACGTTCCGGCAGCGCATCCCCCAGCGCCTCCACAACGCCCGACAGCAGCAGGTTGAACAGACAGCTCACCGGCGCCAGCGAATCCCAGAAATGGCCGGTATCGGTCTTCACCTGGAGTAAATCAATCGGGTAATCCCGCGCCCACGGGCACCAGATATCGGTGATCAGCGCCATCGCCAGGTCTTTTTCGCTCGCCACGCGGCAGTACTGGCGGGCAATGGCGGAGTAGGCGCGGGTATCCGTCAGCACGATATACGGGTTCGCAAAGCCGGAGTTAAGCGACTCCACCCAGCTACCGGAGAGCCCTTCTGAATAGCTCACCCGCGGGCGCAGATACTCCAGATGGCTGAAGAACGCATTGGCGATCCCGCGCGTGGACTGGATCCCCAGCACGAAAACGGCGTCGGCATGGGTAAGTTGCTGGACCACCTGCCTGAACGTTTCGCTTTGCGCCAGCTGGTAGACATGGGCAATGGCGTCCACCTCCAGCGACAGGGAGTGCTGAAGGCGATCCGACAGCGGCTGTTGCTGCTTCCAGGAGTCGAGACGCTCGTTAATGCCCCAGGGCTGGTGGGGATCGCGCAGGCTTTTTTTGGCGTCGTCCAGGTTGCGGTAGCCCAGCTTGCGCAGAAAGCGTCCGACGGTGATCCCGCTGGTGGCCGTGGCCAGCGCCACGCTCTCTGCCGTTTCAAAGGGGATCTGCCCGACGTGCGCCAGCATCCAGCTTGCCACCCGCTTTTCGCTTGGGGTGAGCTGGCTAAAGGTCGCTTCGATACGGCTCAACACCTCAGGTTTGGTCGTCATACCGCCTCGCTGTTAACTGGCTGTCAAAGGCCGGGTTTCTGTTACCGGATTAACAATGCAGGACGCGTGCCATGTTCACATTGCGGCGAAAACGCGCTGTGCAGCAAAGTTAATGCAATATTTGTTTAACAGGTGATCAACATTTGTGCAGCGTAGTTCACTTTTGGTGCAGTGTGCAGGCTGAAGGGTATCTATTTGGTGAATACGTCAGCCTCTTCACATTTTTTGGTAAGATGAAAGCTCTGGGAAAAAAGAGGGAGCCTTACATGGCGAATTTGCCCTGGCGGGTCAGCGTGCGCCTGATGGCTCTCGCAAAAAAAATAGCGATGGTCATCGGGATCATTGTGCTCGTTCTGCTTTCGGTGCGGGTTTATCTTTCGCAGCAGGGGCCAGCCCTGCATCACTGGCACACCTGGCGGGCTGATGAAATGTCCGTGCAGGAGATGGATAACGCGACCTTCGCAGCGTATGTCGCGCGGGAAAACGCCATCTTCACCGCTCTCGACGCTGAGGTGACGGCGAAAGTCACCCCCGCAGAGCGCACGCCGCTGAACCGTTATTACCGCCAGAGCCTGGTGTGGCCAGGACACTTTTCCCCGGATGCAAACCGGTCGTTCGTGCTGATGCCTGCCGGAAAGCCGCGCGGGGGGGTGGTATTGCTGCACGGTCTGACGGATTCGCCCTACAGCGTCAGGCATCTGGCAGAGAATTATCAACAGCACGGCTTTGTGGCCGTAGTGCCTCGTTTGCCCGGACACGGCACGGCACCGGGCGCGCTGACAGACGTTGACTGGGAGGCGTGGCTGGCGGCAACGCGCCTCGCGGTTCGTGAAGCGACACGCCTGACGGGGAACGATCTCCCCCTGCATCTGGTGGGCTACTCCAACGGCGGGGCGCTGGCGATGAAATATGCCCTCGACGCCCTTGATGCGCCTGCACTGCGTCAACCTGAGCAGATCGTTTTGCTCTCACCGATGATTGGCGTCACGGCGTTTGCGCGCTTTGCCGGATTCGCCGGGCTACCGGCTATGTTACCGGCGTTTGCCAAAGCCGCGTGGCTCAACATTTCGCCAGAATATAATCCTTATAAATACAATTCGTTCCCGGTGAATGCGGCACGTCAGTCCTGGCTGCTTACCCAGGCGCTGCATGAGCAGATAAATCGCGGTGTTCATGATCACAAACTGGCGCAGCTTCCGCCGATACTTGCATTCCAGTCGGTCATGGATTCAACGGTCAGTACCCGCGCCGTGGTCAGCGGGCTGTTTGACCAGCTTCCGGCAAACGGCAGCGAACTGGTGGTTTTTGATATCAACCAGGCCGGGAGTTTCCGTCCACTGTTCAGGCCATCATCCTGGACGGCGGTGGCTGACCTGCTGCCGGAGGCAAAAAGACGTTACAGTGTCACAATTGTGACCAATGCCAGCTCCGACAGGTTTGATATGGTGGCAAAGAAAACGCCAGCGGGCAGCACCCGGGAAACGGTGATGCCGCTGTCGGTCGCGTATCCGCAGGAGGTTTATTCCCTGTCACATGTTGCCATTCCGTTCCCGCAGGATGACGATCTTTATGGCCGCCATCCTGCGGTGAAAAACCGCTACGGTATCAGCCTCGGGACGATAGCCCTGTGGGGAGAAACATCGGTTCTGAGCGTCGGCAAAGATGCGCTGATGCGCGTGACGTCGAATCCGTTCTACGACTATATGCAGACGCGGATCGACAGCCGTATCGGTGATAATTAAGCCCAACGTGGAATAGATTAGGTCACACCGGGGAACTGTGTTAAACAGTACCGTTCAGGCGTATACCCCATACCGGACCCCGTTTCTGTGCTGACAACTCTCATTTATCGAAGCCAGCTGAGCTTAACCTGCACCTCTGCAGCGTTAAGCGCGCTGGTTGAACAGGCCAGGATCCGTAACACGGAGCAGGGCATCTCAGGCATTCTTCTCTCCCGTGGACGTGACGTTCTGCAAATTCTCGAAGGCACGGAACAGCGCGTCGTCGCGCTTTTTAACTCCATCCGTGCTGATGACCGGCATACCGGCGTAGTGGAGCTGATGCGCGATTACGGCCCGCGCAGACGTTTCGAAGACGTGGGAATGCTGCTGTTTGACCTGGACGTTCAGACCCCGAAAGCGGTTCTGGCGTCGGTTCTGCATTACAGCAAGCTGGAAAGTTATCTGACTTCTGAGGATCGGGTCTTCAAATTCATTCAGACCTTTATCACCGGTAAAACCGCTATCCCACCCGCTTCGGACTATGAGCCCGATAAATGGACGCTTTCGCGAGAGCGCGCGCCGTTTGGTAAAGGGTTAGGTCTGCTGGCGGGACAGCCCTGCCAGTTTGCGCTGCAACCCATTGTCGAGCCGTCCGAAGGCAAGATCAGTTCTCTCGAAGCGCTTATACGCGGAAACGACGGCGGCAGCCCGGAGCATTTCTTCCGTAGTCTCGATCGTGAACTGATTTACGAAGTCGACCTGCAAACCAAAGCCTGGACCTTTGCGCTGGCGCAAAAGCTCGGCATCGGCAGCCACAAACTGGCGGTGAACCTGCTGCCAATGTCGCTGGTTAACGTGCCGGGCGCGGTAGAGTTCCTGGTAACGCAGATCAAAAAGCACAATCTACAGCCGGAGCAGGTGATCATTGAAGTCACTGAGAACGAGATGATTTCAGGCTTCAACCAGTTTAACAGCGCGATTAAACAGCTGCGGGCGGAAGGGGTTGGGCTGGCGATAGATGATTTTGGTTCCGGCTATGCTGGTCTTTCGCTGCTCACGCGGTTCCAGCCGGATAAACTCAAAATCGACAGAGAGATCGTCAGCGATATCCACCTGAGCGGGCCCAAGCAGGCGATTGTGAAGTCGATAATCAGCTGCTGCACCGATCTGGAGATTACGCTGGTCGCAGAAGGCATTGAGAAGATAGAAGAGTGGTGCTGGCTTGAATACGCCGGTATTCGCCGCTTCCAGGGCTTTTTGTTCGCCCGCCCGCAGCTCAATGGCGTGGGTGATATCCACTGGCCCCATCGGGTGGGTTAAGCAAATTTTCCCTCGCCATATTTCCCCGACACCCTGCCTGTGCTTAAATAGCTAAACCGGTTTAACATGATTTAGCTAAGAAGGTGATATGGAGACGATCTGGGTACTTGGCGATGCAGTGGTGGATCTGTTGCCCGACGGAGAGGGCAAACTGCTGCAATGTCCTGGCGGCGCACCGGCCAACGTCGCGGTAGGGGTAGCGCGTCTGGGCGGCAGAAGCGCCTTTATAGGCCGGGTGGGCGACGACCCCTTCGGGCATTTTATGCAAAAAACGCTTGCGGATGAGCAGGTTAATACAGAATGGCTGCGGCTGGACCCGCAGCATCGCACCTCCACGGTGGTGGTGGATCTCGATAACGACGGTGAACGTTCCTTTACCTTTATGGTTCGCCCGAGCGCTGACTTGTTCCTCGACGCCGCCGACCTCCCGTCATTCCGCGCCGGGGAGTGGCTGCACGTCTGCTCTATCGCGCTCAGCGCCGAACCCAGCCGTTCCGCGACGTTTCAGGCGATGGCCGCGATCAGACAGGCGGGGGGATTCGTCAGCTTTGACCCCAATATTCGCGCCGATCTCTGGCACGATGAAGTCGAGCTGCGTCAGTGTCTTGAGCGGGCATTAGCCTGTGCAGATGTGGTGAAAATCTCGGTGGAAGAGCTGGCGTTCTTAACCGGAAATGCGCAGGTCCATGAGGGGCTGGCGGCGCTGATGCGCACTTGTCCGGCCAGGCTGGTGCTGGTAACGCAGGGAAAAGAGGGCGTCACCGCCTGGCAGGAAGGCGCGTTGACACACTATGCTGCATCACCCGTGGAATGCATTGATACCACTGGCGCGGGGGATGCTTTCGTCGCAGGGCTACTGTTCGGTCTGGCACGTTATGGCCAGGCCCGTCTCTCAGAGGTCATCACGTTAGCGCAGCGCTGTGGGGCGCTGGCGACAACCGCAAAAGGGGCAATGACCGCGCTGCCTTATCATCACGAACTGTAATTCACCTCTCCAGGCCACCATTCGGCGGCCTGAATTGTCGCCTCGATCACACTTACTAAAACGGTTTAGCAAAAAACATTGCCGATCTAAAATTCAACGGTTTAGTATCACCAGCCTAAACCGGTTTAGCAATTTAGCACTTTCACCGATAGTTATTAGGGATGCGACAAAATGTATAAAAAACGCAGACTTGCCGTGATGATAGGCATGCTGGCCGGCAGTACCTCTGTTTTTGCCCAGACGGATATGACCCGTATCGAAGCGCGCCTGGCGGCGCTGGAGCAGCGTTTGCAGGAGGCGGAAACTCGCGCGCAGGTTGCTGAAAAGCGCGCCACGGCAGCGGAACAGAAAACGCAGCAGCTGGTGGCTGCGCAGCAGGAAGCGCAAACCTCCACACAGGCGGTGGCGCAACGCACCACGGTGCTGGAAGAAAAAGCCGACCGGACAGGCGGTTTTGAATTTCACGGTTACGCCCGTTCCGGCCTGCTGATGAACGACGCGGCCTCCAGCAGCAAAAGCGGCCCTTATCTGACGCCCGCCGGGGAAACGGGCGGGGCCATCGGGCGTCTGGGGAACGAAGCGGATACCTACGTTGAGCTGAATGTTGAGCACAAACAGACGCTGGAGAATGGCGCGACGACGCGCTTTAAGGCGATGCTGGCCGACGGTCAGAAAACCTATAACGACTGGTCGGCAGACAGCAGCGACCTGAACATTCGTCAGGCCTTTGCCGAGCTGGGCAATTTGCCGGACTTTACCGGCGCGCTGAAGGGCAGCACCTTCTGGGCGGGTAAGCGTTTTGACCGCGACAACTTCGACATTCACTGGCTGGATTCCGACGTGGTATTTCTCGCCGGGACCGGTGGCGGCGTCTACGACGTGAAGTGGAACGATACGCTGCGCAGTAACTTCTCCCTTTATGGCCGTAACTTCGGCAGCGAAGAGGAGATCGACAACAACGTTCAGAACTACATCCTCAGCATGAATCACTTCGCCGGGCCGGTGCAGATGATGGTCAGCGGCTTACGAGCAAAAGATAACGACGACCGTAAGGACAGCAACGGCGATCCGATTAAAACCGACGCGGCCAATAACGGAGTACATGCGCTGGTTGGTCTGCATAACGAGAGCTTCTACGGCCTGCGGGAAGGTTCCGCCAAAACGGCGCTCCTTTACGGCCACGGTCTGGGCGCCGAGGTGAAAAGCATTGGTTCAGACGGCGCGCTGCTGTCAGAAGCCGATACCTGGCGTTTTGCTAGTTACGGTGTCACGCCTCTGGGCGGTGGCTGGCACATTGCGCCCGCCGTGCTGGCGCAAAGCAGTAAGGACCGCTACGTGAAGGGCGACAGCTATGAGTGGATCACGTTCAACACGCGTCTGATCAAAGAGGTGACCCAGAATTTCGCCCTCGCGTTCGAGGGCAGCTATCAGTACATGGATTTAAGCCCGGAAGGCTACAAGGATCGCAATGCGGTTAACGGTAGCTTCTACAAGCTGACCTTCGCCCCGACGTTAAAGGCGGGCAAGATTGGCGATTTCTTCAGCCGTCCGGAGCTGCGCCTGTTCGCCACCTGGATGGACTGGAGCAGCAAGCTGGATAACTACGCCAGCGATGACGCCTTTGGCAGCAGCGGCTTTAACGCGGGCGGGGAATGGAACTTTGGGGTGCAGATGGAAACCTGGTTTTAACCCTTCACGCTCCCGCATCGCGGGGGCGTTTCGAACACCATAAAAAGAGGTCAGGAAGAGGTATCTATGGATTTTAATCATATTGCGCGCGAGCTTATTCCGCTGCTCGGTGGCAAAGAGAACATTGCCAGCGCGGCACACTGCGCCACGCGCCTTCGTCTGGTGCTGGTCGATGATGCGCTTGCCGACCAGCAGGCTATCGGCAAGGTTGAAGGCGTGAAAGGCTGTTTTCGCAACGCCGGGCAGATGCAGGTGATCTTCGGCACCGGGGTGGTGAATAAGGTTTACGCCGCGTTTATTCAGGCGGCAGGAATTAGCGAGTCCAGTAAATCGGAAGCGGCGGATATTGCGGCCCGCAAGCTGAACCCGTTCCAGCGTATCGCGCGTCTGCTCTCCAACATCTTCGTGCCGATTATCCCGGCGATCGTGGCCTCGGGTCTGCTGATGGGCCTGCTGGGGATGGTTAAAACCTACGGCTGGGTTAATCCGGATAACGCGCTCTATATCATGCTGGATATGTGCAGCTCGGCGGCGTTTATTATTCTGCCGATCCTGATTGGCTTCACCGCCGCGCGGGAGTTTGGCGGCAACCCGTATCTGGGGGCAACGCTCGGCGGCATCCTGACTCATCCGGCGCTGACCAACGCCTGGGGCGTAGCGTCCGGCTTCCACACCATGAACTTCTTCGGTCTTGAAATCGCCATGATTGGCTATCAGGGAACCGTATTCCCGGTACTGCTGGCGGTGTGGTTTATGAGCATTGTGGAAAAACAGCTGCGCCGGGCAATACCGGATGCGTTAGATCTGATCCTGACGCCGTTCCTGACCGTCATTATCTCCGGCTTTATCGCGCTGTTGATTATTGGCCCGGCGGGACGCGCGTTGGGCGACGGGATCTCCTTCATTCTTAGCACCCTGATTGCCCACGCGGGCTGGCTGGCCGGGCTGTTGTTTGGTGGGCTCTATTCGGTGATTGTCATTACCGGCATTCACCACAGCTTCCACGCCATTGAAGCCGGGCTGCTGGGTAATCCGTCGATTGGCGTTAACTTCCTGCTGCCGATCTGGGCGATGGCGAACGTGGCGCAGGGCGGGGCGTGTCTGGCGGTGTGGTTCAAAACCCGCGATGCCAGAATCAAAGCCATTACCTTACCGTCGGCGTTTTCCGCGATGCTGGGCATCACCGAAGCGGCAATTTTTGGCATCAACCTGCGTTTTGTGAAGCCGTTTATCGCGGCGCTGATCGGTGGTGCGGCGGGCGGTGCCTGGGTGGTGTCGGTGCATGTCTACATGACCGCCGTTGGCCTGACGGCGCTTCCCGGCATGGCGATTGTCCAGGCCAGCTCGCTGCTCAACTATATTATCGGCATGGTGATTGCCTTTGGCGTGGCGTTCACCGTCTCTCTGCTGCTGAAATATAAAACGGACTCTGAATAATGACCTTATCTTCCCGCTGGCATGCCGTGTTGCAGGCCGTGATGCAAGGCCAGCCGCGTGCGCTGGCGGACAGCCACTATCCGCAGTGGCATCCCGCGCCGGTGACAGGGCTGATGAACGATCCGAACGGGTTTATCTGGTTTGCCGGGCGCTACCATCTGTTTTATCAGTGGAACCCGCTGGGCTGCGATCATCGCTACAAGTGCTGGGGGCACTGGAGCTCAGCAGATCTGGTGCACTGGCAGCACGAGCCAATGGCGCTGATGCCTGACGAAGAGTATGACCGCAATGGCTGTTACTCCGGCAGCGCCGTGGATAACAACGGCGTGCTGACCCTGTGCTATACCGGCAACGTTAAGTTTGACGATGGCGGCCGCACCGCCTGGCAGTGTCTGGCGGTGCAAAATGACGACGGCACGTTTGCCAAACTGGGACCGGTGTTGCCTCTGCCGGACGGGTATACCGGGCACGTCCGCGATCCGAAAGTGTGGCGCCATGACGGGCTGTGGTACATGGTGCTCGGGGCGCAGGATCGGCTTAAGCGCGGCAAGGTGCTGCTGTTTACGTCAGCCGATTTACACACCTGGGCGTCCTGCGGCGAAATCGCCGGTCACGGCGTCAACGGACTCACGGACGCGGGCTATATGTGGGAGTGCCCGGATCTGTTTGAGCTTGATGGCACACACGTCTTGATCTGCTGCCCGCAGGGGCTGGCGCGCGAACCGCATCGCTATCTCAACACCTATCCGGCCGTCTGGATGAGCGGGGCATTTGATTATCAAACCCCTGCATTTACGCACGGCGAGCTGCATGAGCTTGACGCCGGATTCGAATTTTACGCGCCGCAAACCACGGTGGCAGAAGATGGCCGCCGCATCCTCATCGGCTGGATGGGCGTGCCGGACGGCGAAGAGATGCTCCAGCCTACGCGGGCGCACGGCTGGATCCACCAGATGACCTGTCCTCGCGAGCTGCGCTACCGCGACGGTAAGCTCTGGCAGACCCCGGTCCGTGAGCTGGAAACGCTGCGCGAGGATGAACACCACTGGCAGGGACGCGCCAGCGATGCCCCGGTGCTGGCGGGAGCGCGTCTTGAGTTCGAACTGAGCGCCTCGTGCGTGAACGTGGATTTTGCCGGCGCGTTGCGACTGATTGTGGATGATGCGGGGATCCGTCTGGAACGCGCCAGTCTGAAAACCGCAGACACGCTGACCCGCTACTGGCAGGGCACTGTTCATCATTTACGCGTGCTGTGTGACCGTTCCAGCGTCGAAATTTTCATCAATCACGGTGAAGGCGTCATGAGCAGCCGCTATTTTCCTGACCATCCGGCCCAGGTACGCTTCGAAGGTGCGTCCGACATCACATTACGCTACTGGTCGCTGCGCAGCTGCATGATAGAATAGAGGTTTTGGCAGCCGGATCTAAGTCGTTGTGAGAAAAACAAAACGCGTCACCATTAAAGATATCGCGGAGCTCGCGGGGGTATCAAAAGCCACCGCCAGCCTGGTGCTGAACGGCCGCAGCAAAGAGCTTCGGGTGGCGGAGGAGACACGCGAGCGCGTGCTGGCGATTGCCAAAGAACATCATTATCAGCCCAGTATTCACGCCCGTTCGCTGCGGGACAACCGCAGCCACACCATTGGTCTGGTGGTGCCAGAAATCACCAACTACGGGTTTGCCGTTTTTTCTCATGAGCTGGAGACCCTCTGCCGCGAGGCGGGTGTTCAGCTGCTGATCTCCTGTAGCGATGAAAATCCGGGCCAGGAGACGGTGGTGGTCAATAACATGGTGGCCCGCCAGGTGGACGGGCTGATTGTCGCCTCCAGCATGCTCAACGACGCGGACTATCAAAAGCTGAGCGAACAGTTGCCCGTTGTGCTTTTTGACCGTCATATGAACGACAGTACTCTGCCGCTGGTCCTCACCGATTCAATTACCCCAACCGCCACACTGGTGGCCGACATCGCGCGCAAGCATCCGGATGAGTTCTACTTCCTCGGCGGCCAGCCGCGGCTTTCCCCGACGCGTGACCGTCTGGAAGGGTTTAAGCAGGGGCTGCGTGACGCTGGCGTCGAGTTACGTCCGGAGTGGATCATTCATGGTAATTACCATCCGAGCTCCGGCTACGAAATGTTTGCCGAGCTTTGCGCACGCCTGGGCCGCCCGCCAAAAGCCCTTTTTACCGCCGCCTGCGGTCTGCTGGAAGGGGTGTTGCGCTATATGGGGCAACATAATCTGCTGCAAAGCGATATGCGTCTGGCCAGCTTTGACGATCACTATCTCTATGATTCTCTGACCATTCCTGTCGATACCGTTCGTCAGGATAACCGCCAGCTCGCCTGGCACTGCTTTGATCTGATTGGCAAACTGATTGAAGGGGAAACGCCGGAGCCGATCCAGCGTAAGCTGGATGCCACCCTGCAACGGCGATACAAGGCCGTGGAGTGACAGGGTAACGTATGAGGGGTACATCTATAACTTTAATTAATTAAAGATTGGATTCAGCCGATAACCAAAGGGAAATTATATCCCTGAGGTGTGTTATGTCGTTGAAAAAATCATCCCTGATTATCCTGTTTTCCCTGCTTTTCTTCTTTGTGGCCAGCACTATCACCAGCGTTGGGCTCATCATTAAAAGTAATACTTCGCTGGATAATGTGAACAAAGAAATTCAGGTTGTCCTGTCCATTATTGATCCCATTAACCACAGCCGAACCCTGCGCGTCAGGGTTATGGAGTATGTGAAAATGGTGGAAGCGGGGGACGCTACCGACCCGTCTGCGAAACTGGCCTCGGTTAAAGAGGCGCTGACCAAAGCCGATAGTGCATTTTCGGCGTTTATGGCCTCGCCGCGTTTGCAGGAAGAAGCCCCGCTGGTCACTGCCTACCAGGAGGCGTGGCAAAACTACCGTAACCAGGGACTGGCACCGCTGATTGCCGCTGCCGCCGCTCACGATGTGTCGCGGTTCAACGCTCTTATTCCCGTGGTGTCTCAACTCGATCGCCAATATGAAATTGTGCTCGATCAGGTTCTCTCCGTTCACCAGAAGTACGCCAAAACGCTGAACGAGGAGGCGAGCCATAATTTTGTGTCGGGTCTGGTTATTATCGCCAGCATTGCGGTGCTGTTCGTGGTGGTGATTTTCGCCGTCAGCCTGCTGATGAAACGCGTGGTCTTTGCGCCGGTGAACCTGGCGCGCGAGCACTGTCGCCAGATTGCGGCCGGGAAGCTGGACGTACCGGTACCGATCAAGCGTGATTCCGGGAATGAAATCGATCACCTGATGTCCTCGATGGAGCAGATGCGCCAGGCGCTGCTCTCCACCATTTCTCAGGTGCGCGATGCCAGCCACACCGTGACGCATGCAGCGCAGGAAATTGCCTCCGGCAATATCGACCTGGCCTCCCGTACCGAGCAACAGGCTTCGGCCCTGACCCAGACGGCCGCCAGCATGGAAGAGCTGAGCGCGACGGTGGCGAATAACACCGACAACGTTTTCCAGGCCGGTAAGCTGGTGCAGGATGCCGTGAAAAATGCCCATACCGGTGAAGCGGTAACCCGTGAAGTCATCGAAACGATGAATACTATCGCGTCCAATTCGAAGCGTATTGAGGACATCACCAGCGTCATCAACAGCATTGCTTTCCAGACTAATATTCTGGCGCTAAACGCGGCCGTTGAAGCGGCGCGTGCTGGCACGCAGGGGCGAGGATTTGCCGTGGTAGCAAGTGAAGTGCGCACACTGGCCCAGAAAAGCGCGGTGGCGGCGAAGGATATCGAAAGCCTCATCGCCCAGTCAGTTTCCAGCGTGAAAAACGGTGCGGAACTGGTGAATCGTTCGGGAGAGGTGATTGATTCTATTATCAGCTCTGTGAATAAAGTGCATATGCTGATGGAACAGATTTCGGTTGCCTCAGAAGAGCAGAGCCGCGGGATTGGTCAGGTTGGGCAGGCCGTAACGGAGATGGACGGTGTGACCCAGCAGAACGCGGCGCTGGTGCAGCAATCCGCCGCCGCCGCGGCCTCGCTGGAGGAGCAGGCGCAGCAGCTGTCCCAGAGTATCTCGAGCTTTAGTTTGCCTGCTACGGCGTGATGTTCAGAGAGGCTCCTGAGGGAGCCTTTTTAATGTCTGCATGTAGCCGCTGCACAATCTCCTTCAGCCATTACTGTTATCCGTACAAAGCCGCTATCACATAAATTTTATCTTTCCCCGGCAATATTTCTGTTCCTCATCCGTCTACCTCATCAGAGACCATAATCATTCAATATAAACGAGGTACACATGAGAAATTTTGATATGCACGGAAAAGGTCACGGGCGTGGTTTGGGCCGCCATCGTATGGGTAAGGGCATCGTGATTGGCACAGTCCTGTTCGTGGTGCTTGGCCTGCTGGTCATGTCCCTGTGGAACGCGTTGCTCCCGGCCATCCTGGGGGTTAAAGCCATTGGCTTCTGGCAGGCGCTGGGGATCCTGCTGCTGAGCCGCATTCTTTTCGGTGGGCTGGGTTTCCGTCCGGGCATGTTCGGTGCGCACCGCCGTATGCACGAACAATGGATGAATATGAGCCCCGAACAACGTGAGGCCTTCATTCAGCAGCGTCGGGCGGGATTTGGGCGCCACGGTCATTGCCGGTGGCACGATGGCCGGGATGAAAAGCGAGATGATAACGGTGCAAAAGCGCCGGAAGCCGAGTGAGCGATATGAAAGCCGGTGAGGCGGGGGAATCATTACTGATCTCGGCACTCAATGCCTGCCGCACGCGGCTAAAAGCCTTCATTCGCGGAAGGACTGCGGTTCGTGATGATGTCGATGATATTCTTCAGGAAGTGACCTGGCAGTTGATGAAAGTGGAACAACCGGTCGAGAACGTCGCCGCCTGGCTGTTTCGCGCCGCACGAAATGAGATGATCGACCGGGCGCGAAAAAAGCACGAGGTTTCACTGCCGGGGTACCTGACAGCAGATGACGAGGACTTTCCGGAGCAGGAGATTGCAGAAACGTTATTCGGCGTACCGCAAACGCCGGAAGAGGAGTATCTCAACATGCTGCTATGGGAAGAGTTGGGGCAAGCCCTGTCGGAACTGCCGCCACCTCAGCGCGAGGTGTTTGAAAAAACGGAATTTGAGGGCTACAGCATGAAGGTGCTGGCAGAGGAAACAGGCGACAGTGTGCAGGCGTTATTATCCCGTAAACACAAAGCTGTGCGATTTTTGCGTAGTCGCCTCAAGGATATTTATGAAGCGTTGACAGGGCAATAAACTTCGACCACTCTGAAAAACAATATCTTAGAGGGGGCGTTATGCTTCAACGGTTAGCAAAGAAAAAGGTGCTGTTACTCTCTGCTCTGATGGTTTCGGGGCTGGTCAGGGCAGAGGAGTCGCTTCCGGATGTGGTGAAGCACTTCAGTGAACAGCAGGACATCAAGATCATTAAGAAAATTGACGCACCCGGCGGCGCGCCAGCGTGGCTGGGGCAATATCAGGACATGGGCGTGACGCTCTTTCTGACCCCTGACGGAAAGCACGTCGTGTCTGGCTATCTGTATGATGAGAAGGGAACCAACCTCAGCGAGGCCTTTTTCCAGAAAGAGATCTACGCCCCGATGGGCCGCGAGATGTGGAAAAAGCTCAATGCGGCGCATCCCCTGAAGGAGGGCGCGGAGAGTGCCCCGCGCAAAGTCTTCGTCTTTGCCGACCCGTTCTGCCCGTACTGCAAGCAGTTCTGGGCTGAAGCGCAGCCGTGGGTGAAGGCTGGCAAGGTCCAGCTCAACACGCTGCTGGTTGCGTTTCTTAACCCGAACAGCGGGCGTAACGCCTCCGCGATCCTGAATGCGAAAGATCCGGTGTCGGCCTGGAAAGCGTACGAGCTGTCCGGCGGTAAAAAGCTGCCGAAACCTGAAGGAGCGGCGTCCCGGGAAACCGTTGAGATCCTGCAAAATCACCAGACGCTCATGGACAGTCTCGGCGCGAATGCCACACCGGCTATTTATTACCTGAATGAGCAAAACGAACTGCAACAGGTCGTGGGTATGCCAGACGCAAAACAGCTTGAGGCAATGTTCGGACCGAAGCCGTAAAAAGAAAGGCAGAAACAGGACGTTTCTGCCTTTTTTCAGTCAACTACCCCAGCGTCCCCGGAGGTAATTTACTGCTTCCTGCGTCTGCGGCTGGTTAAGATAGTCTTCACGGAACAGGATGGTGCCCTTAACGTCTGGCAGTGAATCATTGAGGTCGAGCTGTTTTTTCAGCTCCGGTACGCCGCCGTTCACCGTCCAGTCCGGTTCGTTTCTGGAAGGCGCGCCCACTTTGTAGAACGCGATCCCGATATACAGACGGGTATGGGTTGGTTTCACCACGTCAGCCCACCATTTTGTCAGCACATCGTAACGTGCCGCGTCGCGGGCGAAGGGCCAGTAGATCTGCGGCGCAATGTAATCCAGTAATCCCTGCTGTACCCATTTGCGCGTGTCAGCGTAGGATTCATCATAGGCTGCGGCGCCGCGCGTGTCCGAGCCTGCCGGGTCGAAGGAGCGATTGCGCCAGACCCCCGCCGGGCTGACGCCAAATTCGACCTCAGGTTTAGCCTGCTTGATCGCCCTGGAGACCTGCACAATCAACTGCTGCGTATTGTGTCGACGCCAGTCCGCTTTTGACGCAAATCCTTCGCCATAGCGCCTGAAGGTCCAGGCATCATTCAGGGGGGAGCCCGGCGTCTCGGTGTAAAAATAGTCATCGAACTGAACGCCGTCGACAGGGTAATGATTTACCACTTCCATCACCACCTGGGTTATCCAGTCCCGCACCTCGGGAATGCCCGGGTCGAGAACAAAACGATCCCCCGAGGTGCGGATCCACTCCGGATGCAGGACGTACACGCTCGAAGGATGAAGCGACGAGGTGCGGTTAAGCGCGGCGATGGTCGACGGCTTCGTGTTGGTGGAAACGCGGTATGGGTTAAACCAGGCATGAACCTTCATCCCACGCTTGTGCGCTTCATCCAGCATAAACTGAAGCGGATCGTAACCGGGATCTTCCCCGATAGTCCCCGTCAGGGTATCTGACCAGGGCAGTATTTTAGAAGCCCACAGCGCCGTACTGTCCGGTTTTACCTGAAAGAAGACGGTGTTGATCCCAAGATTTTTCAGCTTATCGAGCTTGTCCGTCAGCGCCCGCTGTTGCTGGGCGATGCGCTGGTCCGCGCTACGGCCATTCACCGATGAAACGGGAGGCCAGTCGAGACGGGAGACGGTCGCCAGCCAGATCCCGCGCATGGGTTCTTTAGTCTGCTGTACAGGTTTCGCCTGCGGCAGCGGGGTTACGAGTGATTTAGGTGGTTTGGAAGTGCAACTTACCAGTAAAAGCGCGCAGCCAAGCAGCGCGCCAGTCCGTTTTACGTGTCGCATCATTTGCGTGTTAGCTCCTGGGTGTCCGGCTATCCGTCCAGGGATTAAACGCCGGTTCGTCCTGTTCCCCGTTACCGTCATCGTGAAGGGAGTCGAGGTAGAGGGCTTCAACTTCCGCCCGCGCCCATGGGGTGCGGCGCAGGAACTTCAGACTCGATTTAACACTCGGGTCCTTGCGAAAACAGTTGATTTTGATTCGGTTGCCCAGTTCATTCCAGCCATATCGCGCAACCAGCGCGTTAACCTGCATTTCGAGGGTTACGCCATGCAAAGGATCGTTGGAAACATGTGCTGTCATAGGCGTCCGGTAGTCTCATTTTTTATGGGGATGTGATAAACGCTCAAAGGTTACAAGAAAGCAGGGGACGCGGCAATTTCAGCGTGAGGTTCTTCACCCGTGAAGGGTGAAGAAGATTTTCCGGTTAACGCTATTTTTTAAACAGTTCAGGTGCCCACGGCGTTGGGTCTACCTCCATAAAGGGCGCACGCTCAAAGCGGGACTTCAGCGCCCAGGGCACCGTACAGTCGAAAATCGTTTTGCAGGTGATCCCGTTGCCACGAATGGAGGGGCTGTAGTCCGGCGCCTGAGACGGATCGAGCTGGTGTCCACGGATCCCCGGCAGATGGGTGATGCTGACATCGCCCTGCATACGGGTCGTCATCGCCCACAAGATGTCGTCGCTGTCGAAAATATCCACATCTTCGTCGACGAGAATAATGTTTTTAAGCTCGGAATAGGTGGCTAACGCAATGAGAGCCGCCTGACCCTGACGCCCTTCGTCAGAGGGCTGGCGTTTTTTCACCTGCAATACGCCAAGGAACTTGCCGCCGCCAGCGGTATGCGCATAGACGTTTTGCAGAAAACCGGGGATGGCTTCTTCCACCGCATTACGGATGCTGGCCTCCGTTGGCAAACCGGCCAGCGTGGTGTGCTCTTCGCCCGGTCCTACCAGGGTTTGCAGGATCGCCTGATGACGCATCGTGACGGCCTTCACTTTGATTACCGGTAAGGAGGGGTTAGCCTCCCCGCAGTAGCCGGGAAATTCCGGCATCGCGTGCCCGGTGTGGGTATGCTGATCTTCTTCTACGCGCACGCCCGGCAGCAGTTCGCCTTCGATGATAATTTCCGCACGCGCAATCGCTTTTTCATTTACGGCCACACCCTGCACCAGCTCGACGGGGGTCTGACGTAACGCACCGGCGACACCCAGTTCGTTGTAGCCGAAGGGCGTGGTAGGGGCTTCGAAACAGGCGCCAATATAGATAGCGGGATCGAGACCCATATTGATCGTGACCGGCAACGGTTTACCCGCCTCCTCGGCTTTCTTACGGAACACTTCAATATGGCGGCCCGCGGCAAGAAACATGGAGAGCTCATCGCGCTCCTGAACGCAGAGACGGTGAATAGTGACATCGGTCAGTGAGGCATCTTCCGGATCGCTTGCCAGCACCAGCCCCAGACAGAAGAACGGACCGGCATCTATCGGCGTGTTGGTCGGTGCCGGAAGCAATTTACGCAGATCGAAGTCCGGATTGTCGGCATAAAACACCTGTTCCTGACACGGCGCCTGGGCCGCCGGGACGACAACGGGAGCAATCGGGTTTTTCACGGCCTGGCCGACATGTTTTGCCAGTTCAGAGGGTTCGCAGCCCAACAGGAGCGCCGCCCGCTCGCGGCTGGCGTGCATTCCGACCAGAATACGGGAGTCGGGGTATCCCTTAATAGCGTTAAACATCATCGCCGGGCCAATGCGCGTCGGACGTTTTACCGTGCCGCCAGCACCAATATGCCGGTACACACCCGCCAGCTCCGCGTCAGGATCGACCGGATGGCTGGTTTCAAGGTATTGACCTTCATGGCGTTTTAGCAGTTCGATAGCACTTCTGAGATCGTTGATGTGGTTTTCCATATTTTTCCCCCCTCGGATGAATGCATCCATTCTTAACCGGACGAAGAGGGCTATCAATTGCATCATTTATGCTATTTTAATATGAATTTTATTATCAATAATAAAGGCATGGTATGCAGTTTCGACTGATGCGCAATTTTATCGTGGTGGCGGAAGAGCTTCACATGCATCGAGCGGCGGAGCGCCTTAACATGGCGCAGCCCGCGCTGAGTCAGCAGATAAAAACGCTTGAAGATCGTCTGGGGGTAATGCTCTTTAGCCGGGCGAATCGTCGCCTGACGCTGACGCCAGCCGGTGAGGCGTTTCTCAGTAAAGCCAGAGTCGCGATTTTAATGACCGATCAGGCGATTCTGGATGCCAGACAGACGGCCAGAGGAGAACAGGGCGTGCTGAATCTCGGATGTGTTTCAAGTGCGATATTCGACAGTAAGCTGCCCGCCGCGCTGCGGCTTTTACATGAGAAATGGCCCGCCATCAGCCTTTCCATGATGACGGGAAATGTGCAAACCCTTTATACCGGCGTGCAAAGCAACCAGCTGGATGTGGCCATTATTCGTGCCCCGTTACCGCTGCTGCCTGACGATCTGCAAAGCCGTCCTTTCACAACGGAAAAAGCCGTGCTGGCCTTACCTCGTCAACACAGCCTGGCGGGCTCCGCCGCGCTGACGCTTGCGTCGGTGAAAGAGGAGAAGTGGATCGCCCTGCGCGACCCGGAGGGGATGGGGCTGGAGCAATATTTCTACGATGCCTGCCACAGCGCGGGCATACAGCCTGACGTTGTGCAAAATGCCACCGATGTCCCCACGGTGATAAGCCTCGTCTCGGCAGGGTTTGGCATCGCCATGCTGCCGGCTTCAGCGAAGGCGATATGCGTACAAAACGTCGTCTTTGTGAATATTCTTGACCGACTCCGGGAGAGCGAGCTGACGCTGGTTTGCCACCGGATTATTCGCTCTGAGGTGCTGAAAAAATTGATGAGTATCCTCGATCATACCTGACGTCCGGCGGCCTGAAGAAGCTGTTCTCGCAGCCAGCGGTTAGCCGGATCCTGGCTGTTTTTCGGGTGCCAGTACATACCGATGACGATCGGCGGGAGATCCAGCGGCGGCGGAAAAATATCAAGCGTTTGCGTAAACCGTAGCAACATGCGTCTGGGTAAGGTGCAGAGCAAATCGGTACCGGCAACAATCGCAGGCGCCATCGCATAGCTTTGCGTCGACATCACTACGTTACGCTGGTGGCCAAGCCCCGCCAGATGCTGATCGACAAAGCCCGCGAACGGGTCGCCCTCGGATGAAACCACCAGGTGGGAAAGGCTACAATAGCTATCCAGATCCATCGGACCCGTACCGCGCGGATGGCCTTTTCGCTGAGCTGTGGCATATTCATCGTCAAACAGCTTGCGTCTGACCCATGCATCGTGCGCCACCGCGTTAACGCCGACATAAATATCCACATCGCCATTTTCCATCTGCGCTGGCAGCAGTTGGGTTTCCGGGAGCGCAAAACGCAGGCGGATACCTGGCGCCGCACTGCTAATCTGATTCTGCAACTCTGCCCCCAGCATCAGCGCCGGGTTCTCGTGCAAGGCAATCACAAAGGTGCGGTTGCTGTTCTGCGCGTTAAACGTGGTGGGTTCAAGCATCGCCGATATACCCTGCAAAACCGTCGCGACCTGCGGCCTTAACGCCTCGGCGCGCGGCGTCGGTAACACCCCACGTCCGTGTGGGGAAGGGACAAACAGCGGCTCACCAAACAACACGCGCAGGCGCGCAAGGCGGGCAGACATCGCCGGCTGGCTGATGCCCAGCCGCGCGGCGGCATGGGTGATATTCTGGTCCCTGAGTAACGCATCCAGCGTCAGGATCAGGTCCATATCCATATCGGAGGGGGACATCTTATTTTGCGTCACGGTTGGTATAGGTCACCGGAACCCACGCGTAGCCGTCCCGCTCACCTTTCGTCACATAGCCGATCCCGGGGAAAGGCAGATGTGGCGCCGCAATCAGCGCTTTATTTTTCACAAACTCAGCGAAAGCAGCGTTGCGCACCCGGGCGGCGCCGTCCTGATCCTCATCGTAAGCAATCGTCACGTTGGGCTGTGGGAACTGAACCGCGGCAACGTGAATGATGTCGCCGACAAAAGTCATTTTTTCACCTTTGCTCTCCAGCGTGTAGAACGCGGAGCCTGGAGTGTGACCCGGGTGAACCGTACCGCTGATGCCCGGCAGAAGCTGTTCCGTGCCGGAGAAGGTCGTCACTTTTCCGGCATCCAGATAGGGCTTTAAGGTCTTGTGCGCGACGTCGAAGTAGTTCTGGTCATAGCCAGACTTTTTCTGGTTCTCGTCGTTAAAGAAGAAATCGATATCCGGTTTGCCGACATACACCTGCGCGCGGGTAAACACGCGCTGACCGTCTTTAACCAGGCCGCCAGCGTGATCGGAGTGCGCATGGGTGATCAGAATATCGGTAATATCTTCGGGTTTGATGCCCTGGGTCGCCAGGCTCTCAATCAGCCGCCCGCCTTTGCCGGGGCCAAACAGCTGACCGGAACCGGTATCCACCAGAATTTTGTGGCCGGGGATGGCGATATAGAACGCGTTAATCGACGCTTCCACCGGATTGGCCTGGAAGTTTTTAGCCAGTAACGCATCGGTATTTTCCGCCGTCGTCTGGCGCAGTAAGGCGTGCAGATCCTGCGGCACGCTGCCGTCCGTAAAGGCGGTGACAATCGTATCGCCAACCTGAACGCTGTAGCCGCCAGCCTGCTGTTTCACCACATGCTGCGGAACGCTGGCCACCGCGTGGATAGCGGGAAAGAATAAAACCGAACCGGCCAACAGGGTTGATATCGCAAGTTTTTTCACAGTAAACATGATGGGCTCCTCAATAGTAAGTTCATCATAGTTCAACTGCGATTTTTGAGAACCGCCGGGAAGTGAATGTGACCTATCCATGGAATGGATAGGTCTGAGAGGATGCTTTACAGCACGCCGGTACCGCCGTCAGAGCACCACACTTGCCCGGAGGCGTATGAGCAGGTATCGGAGGCAAACAATACATACAGCGGTGCGATTTCAACCGGCTGGCCCGGTCTGCCCAGGGGCGTATCTTCCCCGAACTTCTGAACTTTGGACTGCGGCTGGCCGCCGCTGGACTGAAGAGGCGTCCAGTATGGACCTGGCGCGACGGCATTCACCCGAATTCCACGCGGTCCCAGCTGCTGGGCCAGAGACTTGGTAAAGGCTACGTTACAGGCTTTGGTCTGCGCATAGTCCACCAGGATCGCGCTCGGTTTAAACGCCTGAACGGAAGTGGTGTTAATGATCACGGCGCCTTCCTGCAAATGGCGTAGCGCAGCTTTGGTGATCCAGAAGGGGGCATAGACGTTGGTCTTAAACGTCGCGTCAAAATCTGCCGTGGTGAGATCGTCGATCGATTCGCAGTACTGCTGGCGTCCGGCGTTATTCACCAGGATATCCAGGCCACCCAGTTCCGCGACGGCTTTTTCCACCAGCGTATCGCAGAACGACTCCACGCGAATGTCGCCCGGAATGGCGACCGCTTTACGGCCTTCAGCCTGAATCAGCGCAATGACCGATGCCGCATCGGACTCCTCTTCCGGCAGATAGCCAATAGCGACATCTGCGCCTTCACGGGCATAGGCGATCGCTACCGCGCGACCAATTCCGGAATCACCGCCGGTAATCAGCGCTTTTTTTCCTGCCAGTTTTCCTGACCCGATATAACTTGTTTCACCATGATCCGGTATTGGCTTCATTTCCGATGCCAGCCCGGGGGCCCTTTGCGGTTGTTCAGCAAACGGTGGACGAGGGTAATGCAGCGTGTGATTATTTCCTGTAGACATACCGGCCTCCTTAATAGTGAATTCCAAGATTAGTCGTTAATTAAACGTAAGCGGGCAAAATTGACAAATTCAGACAAATCTATCTTCCGGTAGCGGATATAAAATATTTTCTCAAGCCAGCATGTAATACCAGAAAAGGGCGACCTCATCTTTTTCCGGCAGGGCGTTGTAAAGATAGCGATCGTAACCGCCGAGAATAAACCCATAGTGACGATAAAAAAGACAGGCAGAAACATTAACGTTCTGCGTCTCCAGCCGTAACCCGGGCGCATTGAGGCTTCGCGCCCAGACGTGGGTGGCGGACATCAGCTTGTGCGCCGCGCCCGTACGACGCTTTGAACGCTCCACGGCAATGTAATCCACCGATATAAATTTATTCCAGTTGCAGGACGCGGTAATAAAACCGGCGATTTCACCGTCATCCGTTTCGGCGATAAGAAATATTGAATCCGGATTAACGCAATGATTTTCCAGCGTCTGGAGATCCAGTTCATAGGTTTTAAGATAAGGTTCGGTCAGCGCCTCGATATGCAAATCACCATTGAGAAAAGGCTCTCTGGCAATCTCATCGACCGTAAAAGAAAAATCACAGCATTCAAGACGGGCAAGGTCGGTGCTTAATCCTTTTCGAATATGCATAGTATTCCTTAAGTGGGAGTTATATATAGATAATAGACGAAGCGGCATACCCTGCTGGCATAACACTCTGTAGATCCTGGTCTAAGCTTGTATTTCGTTCCGCGTAAAATGTGGTCATTCGAGGACAATGAATGGAATTCAGAACATGTCGCAGGCACTGGGGTGCTGAGTTTATTTCCGATGACGTTGTACGTTTTCGCGTCTGGGCAGAAGGGCAAAAAGATCTCACGTTGCGTTTAACCGATACCGACATTCCCATGGCGGCGGTGGGCGACGGCTGGTTTCAGATTGACGTGCCCGGCGTCAGGCACGGTACGACGTATCAGTTTGTTTTACAGGATGGAATGGCGGTGCCGGACCCGGCCTCGCGCGCGCAGCAGGCTGACGTCAATGGCCCGTCGGTGGTGATCGACCCGCGTCGCAGCCTGCCCGCTCAGCGCGAATGGCAAGGACGACCGTGGGAAGAGACGGTGATCTACGAGCTGCATATCGGCACCTTCACCGGGGAAGGAACCTTCAGGTCGGCCATAGACAAACTGCCTTATCTGGCCGAACTGGGTATTACGCAACTGGAAGTGATGCCCGTGTCCCAGTTCGGGGGCGCGCGCGGATGGGGGTATGACGGTGTACTGCTGTATGCCCCGCACTCGGCTTATGGTACACCGGATGATTTTCATGCCTTCATTGATGCCGCCCACGCGCTCGGGCTTTCCGTGGTGCTGGATATCGTACTCAACCACTTTGGCCCGGAAGGGAATTACCTGCCGTTGCTCTCGCCGGCGTTTTTCCATCAGGATCGTATGACCCCGTGGGGCAACGGTATTGCCTATGAGGTTGAAGCTGTCCGGCAATACATCGCTGAGGCGCCGTTATTCTGGCTCTCGGAGTATCATCTTGACGGTCTGCGCTTCGACGCCATCGACCAGATCCATGACGACGCTGAGACCCATATTCTTCCCGAGATAGCGCAACGGATCCGCGACGCCTTTCCGGATCGGCATATCCATCTGACCACCGAAGACAGTCGCAACGTGATTTTCCTGCATCCGCGTGATGAGCATGGTCAGACGCCGCTTTTCACCGCCGAATGGAATGATGATTTTCACAACGCCGCGCATGTCTTCGCGACGGGAGAATCACACGCCTACTATCAGGATTTTGCCTTTGAGCCGGAGAAAAAACTGGCGCGGGCGCTGGCAGAAGGCTTTGTCTACCAGGGGGAAATCTCGCTTCAGACCGGAAAATCGCGCGGGGTAGAGTGTCGCGAGCAACCCCCACAGTTTTTTGTCGATTTTATTCAAAATCACGACCAGGTCGGCAACCGTGCCCAGGGGGAGAGGCTTATCTCTCTGGCTGGGGCGGATAAAACGCGCGTGCTGTTCGCGGCGCTGCTCCTGTCGCCCCATATTCCGCTGCTGTTTATGGGCGAGGAGTATGGCGAAACGCATCCGTTCCTCTTTTTCACCGACTTCCACGGCGACCTGGCGAAAGCGGTGCGGGAAGGGCGCGCGAAAGAGTTTACCGGCCATGCCGGGCACGATGAAACCGTACCGGACCCCAATGACGTAAATACCTTTATGCGGTCGAAGCTTGACTGGAACAAGGCAGACACGGAGGAAGGCAGGGCGTGGCTGCACGTCACGCGCGAGCTGATTGTGCTGCGTCAGCGCTTTATCGTCCCGTTACTGAAACAGCGGGGCACCGTGGAGGGTAACGTCCTGCAAACGGCGCTCGGCATGGTTGCCGTGAGCTGGCGTTTTCCGTCCGGCACGTTGTCGCTGGCGTTGAATATCGGCAAAAAGCCGCTCGCCTTAACGGACCTGCCCGGAAAAACGATCTTTAGCTGGCCGGAGGCAGTCGAAAACCTGCCGCCGAACAGCATTGTTGTTCGCTTTGCTGATGGAGAAGCAGCGCTATGATCCCTTCCTCTACTTACCGAATTCAGTTTCGCAACGGCATGATCTTTGACCGCGTTGCAGACCTGATTCCGTATATGAAAGACCTTGGTATCAGCCATCTTTACGCGTCGCCTGTTTTCACCGCAACCACGAATTCCACCCACGGCTATGACGTGACCGACCCCAACGAAATTGACCCGGCGATTGGCGGGCGGGAAGGGTTTGACCGCATGGCGGCGGCGCTGAAACAGGCGGGGATGGGGCTGATTCTGGATATCGTTCCTAACCATATGTCGACCTCGCTGGAAAACCGCTGGTGGCGAGATGTTATCGAACATGGCGGGCAGAGCCGCTATGCGGCGTATTTTGATATCGACTGGTCCCGACCGCTGACGTTGCCGTTTCTTGGCGACACCTTTGAAGCCGAGCTGGAGCGGGGGACTATCACCTTAAAACGTGACAGTGTCACAAACAGCGCAGCGCTGGTTTACTATGATACCGCCTATCCGCTTAATCCCGGCACGTATGCCGAAGGCAAGAGCATCGCTGAGATCCACGAGGCGCAAAGCTGGCGGCTGATGTCCTGGCGTGAAGCGCCGAAACAGCTTTCATGGCGTCGCTTTTTTGAAATCACCGGGCTGGTCGGCGTGCGGGTAGAGGATGAGGCGGTATTCGCAGATACGCACCACCTGATCCTTGAGCTTGTCCACGCCGGGGTTGTCGACGGCCTGCGCATTGACCATGTGGACGGGCTTGCCGATCCGCTGGGCTATTTGCAGCGACTGCGTGCGGCTACCGGACCGGATTGCTACATCACGGTGGAAAAAATCCTCGCCAAAGGGGAACAGCTTCCTCCGGAGTGGCCCATCTCAGGTACTACGGGTTATGAGTTTATCGCCTCCCTGGCGGAAGTGCTGGTGGATGATACCAACCTCTCGCGGCTGGAGATGCTCTACGACGAGACGCTGGGTACGACCGTGGACAGGCAGGCGGAACTTCGCAACGCCAAAGGGCTGATGACCGATCGTAATTTTGAGGGTGAATTTACCACGTTGCTCAAAATAGCCAGCGAGCTGGCCGGGCATAACGGCGCCGAAGTGGAGCATGATGATATCC
Organism: Enterobacter sp. JJBC; assembly: GCF_036936505.1. Lineage (NCBI taxonomy): Bacteria > Pseudomonadati > Pseudomonadota > Gammaproteobacteria > Enterobacterales > Enterobacteriaceae > Enterobacter > Enterobacter sp. JJBC. The sequence continues at coordinate 2,416,556 of NZ_CP136935.1, read as the reverse complement.
GCCATGCCCTGCGTGAGCTGCTTATCGCGTTTCCGGTGTATCGCACCTACGGCACCGCTGAGGGACTGACGCCACCGGATGTGGCGCTGCTCAGCCGTGTGGTCGCCAGCGTCAACGCCTCTGAACCCGCTCTGAGCCTGATCGTGCGTATTCTTACCGGCGATCTGCCGGAGCATGACCACGCGCTGGCCTCGCTTTTCCGCACCCGTTTTCAGCAACTGACCGGGCCGCTGATGGCGAAATCGGTAGAGGATACGCTGTTCTTCCGCCATAACCTGGAGCTGGCCCTGAACGAAGTCGGCGCCGACCCGACGCCGCGCGCGTTTTCACTTTCCCGTTTTCATCAGGAAATGCGCATTCGTCTTGCCCGCCAGCCCGATGCGCTGCTGGGAACCTCCACCCACGACACCAAACGCGGCGAGGATGCACGAGCTCGTCTGTATACGCTGACGGAAGCGCCAGATCTGTGGGGAGAAAATCTGGCGCGCTGGCGGCAGATGAACCAGACGCAGGTCCGATTCCTCAACGATGGCACCGCGCCGAACGCCGCCGACACCTGGATGATCTTCCAGGCGCTGGCGGGCGTCTGGCCAGCAACCCTGTCGCCTGAGGATCGTGATGGCCTTAAGTCACTGGAAGAGCGTTTCCTCAGCTTTATCGAGAAAGCCCTGCGCGAGGCCAAGCAGCGTACCGACTGGATCGACAGCAACGAAGGTTACGAGAGCGTGGTCCTGGACTACGTGCGCCATCTGCTTTCCCCGGATAACACCCTGTTCCTGCGTGATTTCAGTGCCGCACTCCAGCCGTTTATTCGGGCTGGGTTAATGAACAGCCTGAGCCAGACGGTGATCAAGCTGACTGCGCCTGGCGTACCGGACATCTACCAGGGCAGCGAGGGGCTTAACTTCAGCCTCGTCGACCCGGATAACCGCCGCGAACCGGATTTCGCCGCACTGGCGGAAAACCTCAGCGTAGCGGATGGCACCGTTTTTAACGATGCGCAACGCTGGCGAGACGGCAGCGTGAAGCAGTACGTTACCGCCACGCTGTTACGGCTTCGGCCACATTACCCCGCACTTTTCCGCTACGGCGACTGGCTGCCGCTGAAGGTAACCGGTGAGCGGGAGGAGAATCTGATCGTTTATGCCCGCATAAAAGATGACGAGGCGCTGATCGTCGCCGTGCCGCGTCTGGTGTTTGACGTCACCGACAATGCGATGCTGTGGGCCAACACTATCGTGGCCATACCCCAGGAGCTGGCCGGGAAGCACTACCGGGATCTGTTTACCGGTGAGCGTCGCCTTCTGCCAGAGACGCTGGATTTAACGTCTGAAAAGGGATGTTTGTTGGTTCTGCTTACCTGCGACTAATCGAGGAGAACAAAAATGCCAAAGGATACAACGTTTGAAATTCGGGCCGGTCATGGCCAGCAGTTGGGCGCAAATTATGACGGGAAAGGGGTAAACTTCGCCCTGTTTTCCGCCCACGCGGAGCGGGTGGAGCTGTGTCTGTTTGATCCTTCGGGAAAAACAGAAATCGCCCGCCTGGAACTGCCGGAATATACCCATGAGGTCTGGCACGGCTATGTGCCGGATCTGAAACCGGGGGCGCTGTATGGCTACCGTGTGTATGGCCCCTACGATCCGGAGAACGGTCACCGTTTTAACCCCAATAAGCTGCTTATTGACCCCTATGCCCGTGAACTGGTGGGTGACATTGAGTGGAACGATGCCCACTTCGGCTATGAGCTGGGACACGATGAGCTGGATCTCAGTTTTGATACGCGAGACAGCGCGCCATTTACGCCCAAATGTAAGGTCATCGACCCCAATGCCGTTGACTGGCAGGACTCACGCCGGCCCGATATCCCGTGGCCGCATACCGTGGTCTATGAAAGCCACGTAAAAGGCTTTACCCAGCTTAACCCGGCTATTCCGCCTGAACTGCGCGGTACGTTTGAGGGGATGGGGCATAAAGCCTCGGTGGAGTACATCAAAAGCCTCGGCATTACCTCGGTCGAGCTGCTACCGGTTCACTGGTTCCCTGACGATCAGCACCTGCTCGATCGCGGCCTGAAAAACTTCTGGGGCTATAACTCGCTCGGTTTCTTTGCGCCAGCGTCCCGCTATTACGGCCCGGCGGGCATCCAGGGTTTCCGCGACATGGTGCGTGCCTATCATGACGCGGGCATCGAGGTGATCCTCGACGTGGTCTATAACCACACGGCGGAGGGCAACGAGCTGGGACCAACCCTGTCGTTTAAGGGGATTGATAACTTCTGTTATTACCGCACCATGCCGGATCAGCACCGGTATTACATCAACGACACCGGCACCGGGAACACCGTTAATACTTCGCACCCGCGCGTGTTACAGATGGTCCTGGACTCCCTGCGCTACTGGGCGGAGTCGATGCAGATTGACGGTTTCCGCTTTGACCTCGGGACCATTCTCGGACGTGAGCCAGAGGGGTTCGATCCGCGCGGCGGCTTCTTTGATGCCGTGACCCAGGATCCGGTGCTGTCGAAGCTGAAGCTCATCGGTGAGCCGTGGGATATCGGCCCCGGCGGGTATCAGGTGGGGGGCTTCCCACCTGGCTGGGGTGAGTGGAACGACAAATACCGCGATACGGTACGTGAATACTGGAAGGGGGATAACGTTTCTAACGATTTTGCCGCCCGTCTGTTAGGGTCCGGTGATTTGTACGATCTGCGCGGGCGTCGTCCGTGGGCCAGCGTCAATTTTATCACCGCGCATGACGGCTTCACGCTGAACGACCTGGTATCGTACAACGAGAAACATAACGCCGATAACGGGGAAGATAATAACGACGGACATAACGATAACCGTTCGTATAACTACGGCGAGGAAGGGCCGACGGAAAACCTGGATATCATTGCCACCCGCGAGCGGCAAAAGCGCAACTTCCTCACCACGCTCTTCTTCTCGCACGGCACGCCGATGCTGCTGGCAGGCGATGAGTTTGGCCGGACGCAAAAGGGCAATAATAACGGCTATTGTCAGGACAGCGAGATCTCCTGGGTAAACTGGGAAGGACTCACTGAAAACGACGAGAAGCTGCGCGACTTTACCCGTCGGTTGATTGCCCTGCGCGCGACGCAGCCGCTGCTGCGACGTGAGAACTGGCGCGACGGGCTGGAGATCCGCTGGTTTAACGCCGGCGGCGGACCGCAGCAGTCGGAACAGTGGGACGAGGGTTCCACCCTTGGTCTTGCCATCAGCCGTCCTGATCTTGAGCAGGAAGAGGGCGTCTGGCAAGACGTGCTGATGCTGTTTAACCCGTTTGAAGGTACGGTGCCATTCCAGATCCCGCAGTTTGGCGAAGGGGGTTGGGTGCTCGAACTCTCGACGTCGGAGGATGCCCCCACGGGGGAAATCATCACTGAATCTGTCGATTACGAGCTGGCCGGGCGGAGTATCACCCTGTTCCGCCGTCCTTAAAGCGAAGCCGCCGCGCGTGCGGCGGTATCATACAGGGAGGAGATCGCGCGGAGTAACTGCGCGGTCTCGCCAATCGACGCGCCCGGAATACCGCTTTCCGCATGAATGTTGATCAGGCAGGCCTCCCGCACCTCCCGGTACTTCATGCACAGCGCTTTTCCCTCCTCCGTAGTGGAGAAAAAAAGCTCTTTTCCCGCTTTCTCGCTGGTGACGTAGCCCGCCTTGACCAGCTTTTTCAGCGCATACGTCACCACGTGGGTATCTTCCACGTTCAGCACAAAGCAGATGTCAGCCAGCTTTTTCTTACGGTTGCGGTGATTCACGTGGTGCAGAAGCGAAACATCAAAGGCCCCCATATCCGGTTCACCCGCTGCGGTCATGCAGCGCACCATCCATTTGTTAAACGCATTGCTGGTCATGATCAGCGCATATTCCAGCTCTGATAATTCAGCACACCGCTCTGAGACGAGATGACGGGAGGAGACGATTCGCCCGTCCGCAATATCGTCGTGGTTTAACGCTGTCGTCTTTTTCTTTACTGTCATAACGATCCTTCCCCCGAAATGTAAACCCGTCGATAAAATAAGAACATTTTATTGATAAATTGTTTACATGTTTTTGACGTTCAGATATAGCTTTTTAGTGCAGGTTCTGTGGAGCCTCACGCAAAACACAACATCGCGCGCCGTAATGCACCGGCTTCGCTCTGCTGCGAAGTATAAAAAATAGCCGTCGGCGCGCAACGCTCACTTTGGATAGGGTAACGTTTATGGACAGTTCTACACTGTTGCCACTTATCGGGATTCCGGTGGTGGTTATTGGTTTTGCACTGCGTTTCAACCCGCTGCTGGTTGTCGTGGTGGCGGGCCTGGCGACGGGCCTGCTGGTTGGCATGGATTTCGGTATGCTGCTGGAAACCTTTGGCGAAAAGTTCGTGAATAGCCGATCGCTTGCCACCTTCATTCTGATCCTGCCGGTGATTGGCCTATTAGAGTATTACGGGCTGAAAGAACGCGCCCAGGCCTGGGTCGCGAAGATCGCCAGCGCCACCTCGGCGCGTATCCTGATGCTCTACTTTGTTGCCCGCGAAGGAACGGCTGCGCTGGGCCTGATGTCGCTTGGCGGCCACGCGCAAACGGTGCGTCCGCTGCTGGCGCCGATGGCGGAAGGGGCAGCTCTGAATGAATACGGGGAACTGCCGCAGACTATCCGCGACAAAATCAAAGCCCATGCCGCCGCGTGTGACAATATCGCGGTTTTCTTTGGGGAAGATATTTTTATCGCCTTTGGCGCGGTACTGCTGATTGATGCGTTCCTGAAAGAGAACGGGATCGAGGGGATCGAACCGCTGCATATCGGCCTGTGGGCCATTCCGACCGCCATTGCGGCACTGATCATCCATATGACGCGTCTGCTACGCCTCGATGCCAGCATTCGTCGCGACGTGATGGCCTGGAAAGCAGAGCAGGGTACGCAGGAGATCGCACCATGATGACCCTCATCACCATTAACCGCGTGTACTACCTGATCGGCTTCGTCGTGATGCTGCTGGTTGTGATGACCCTTCGCGATCGCGCTAACCCGAAACGCTATACCACGGCGCTGTTCTGGTTTCTGTTTGGCGGGATCTTCCTGTTTGGCGATCTGATGGTGCAGGAGCTGGGTAAGTCCCTGGCGTATCGCATTATTGGCGGCGCCGTTATCGTGATTGCGCTGCTGGCCGGTTTCGGGCTGGTCGGGAAAGGGCGTTATAAAATGTCCACCGAGGAGGAGCGCGTTGCCTCGTCGAACCGGCTGAAAAACTGGCTGTTTTTACCGGCACTGATGATCCCCGTGGTAACGGTCATCGGGACGCTATTTTTGAAAGGCGTGTCGATTGGCGGTGTCTATCTGCTCGACCAGAAACAGCTTACGCTGGCGGCGCTGTGCGTGGCCTGTGTGGCAGCTATCCTCACCGGCTGGTGGCTGACAAAAGGTACGCCGCTGCATGCGGTTCGTCAGTCGCGTCGGCTGGTCGATACCATTGGCTGGGCGGTGATCCTGCCGCAGATGCTCGCCATGCTCGGCGGGGTGTTTGTGGTGGCGAATACCGGCGAATCGGTACAAAAGGTGGTCAGCCTGTTTGTGAACCCGGACAGCCGCTTCATGCTGGTGGTCATTTATTGCGTGGGGATGGCGCTGTTTACCATGATCATGGGTAACGCCTTCGCAGCCTTCCCGGTGTTAAGCGCCGGTATCGCTCTGCCATTCCTGATTAATGTCCATCACGGTAACCCAGCGCCGCTGCTGGCTATCGGTATGTACGCTGGCTATTGCGGCACGCTGATGACGCCGATGGCCGCCAACTTCAACATTGTGCCCGCCGCGCTACTGGAGCTAAAAGACAAATATCAGGTTATCAAGATCCAGATCCCGACCGCGTTAACCCTGCTGGTGGTGAACGTGTTCTTAATGTATTTCCTCGTGTTTCGCTAAGGAGCTGCAATGGAATTAACGCAACATCAGGCTGACGCCTTCGCCAGAATGCCGTTGACCTATTTACGTCAGGAATACCCGAACCACATTATGCATCTGCTCAACGATGACGGCGACGTTCTGCCGCCTCGCGAGCTGCACCCGATCTTTTACGGCTGTTTTGACTGGCACTCTGCGGTGCACGGCTACTGGCTGCTGCTGCGCTGCCTGCGTCTCTGGCCCGAACTGCCGTGCCGGGAAGAGATCATCACTCTGTTCGAAGAACACCTGACCGACGAGAAGGTGGCGAAGGAGTTGGCCTATTTTACCGCGCCGTTCCGCGCGTCGTTTGAGCGGCCTTATGGCTACGGCTGGCTGCTGGCGCTGGCGCAGGAGCTGAAGCAATCGTCACTGCCGCAGGCGGAGCGTTGGTACCAGACGCTGCAACCGTTAACGCTGGATATTCGCCAGCGGCTGGTGGATTACCTCAGCAAGCTTACCTATCCGATCCGCGTCGGGACGCACTACAACACGGCGTTTGCGCTCGCGTTGGGGCTGGATTATGCCCGGGCGGTGAACGATGACACGCTTGAGCGCGCCATCCTGGACGCGGCAACGCGGTTTTACCTCGCGGACACGCAATATCCTGCGCATTATGAGCCGGGTGGCGACGAGTATATCTCCGGAGCGCTGACCGAGGCCCTGCTGATGAGTAAGGTGGTGGAGGATTTCCCGGCCTGGTTCGATGCGTTTCTTCCTGAAGTGGGCGCCGTTTCTGCGCTGATGAACCCGGCAGAGGTGAGCGACCGCACCGACCCGAAAATCGCGCACCTGGACGGGCTTAACCTCAGCCGCGCCTGGTGTATGAAGCACATTGTCCGTGCTCTGCCGGAAAATCATCACGCCCGGAAGCCATTACACGATGCCGTTGCGCGCCATCTTTCGGCAAGCGTGGAGCATGTTGTCGGCAGCCACTACAGCGGCGGGCACTGGCTGGCGAGTTTTGCGCTGCTGGCGCTGGAGTAGCGCTTAGTTATATTTTCGTGCTCATCCTGTTTCCGCAGGATGAGTGATTTTACGCAACCGACTCGCGCTGACGACGACCGCTACCGCAGAAGCCGCGGCGGCGACCCACAGTGCAACATGAATTGACCTTTCATCTGCGGCCAGCAGAACGGCCACGGCGGCGGCGCCCAGACACTGCCCGAACGTGCGCATAATGGATAAAACACCGGATGCATAGCTCGCATGCTCACGAATAACGTTGGAGAGCATTTCCCGGTTATTGGGACTCTGAAAGCAGCCAAACCCCATGCCGCATACCAGACTCCGCAGGCAGATATCCCACATTGTAGGGCGGTCGGGTAATGTCGCAAGAAGGATCAAACCCACGACAAAAATCACCAGCCCCAGGGTGGATATCGCCGGGGCTGAAATCGTGTCCGCCCACCGGCCTGCATGCGGCGCAATCAGTACGATCCCTAGCGGCCACGGCGTAAACAGCAGGGCAGACAACACCGGACTGTAGCCGTATTCGCTCTGAAACAGGAAAGGCAGTGCAATAAAAGTGATCCCCTGGCTGACAAAAGCAATCATTGACGTGAAGGCCGCGAGGGTAAAACGTTCATTTTTAAACATCGTCGGCGGCAGCAAGGGGTTATCCGTGCGGCGGATCTGCCAGATAAACGCCATGCCGCTCAGCGCAGCGAGCACCGTCCAGCAAAGACTGCCGGGGTGATAAGTAGCCTCCTGGAGGCTGTTCGCCGCCATGATCGTCGACCCCAGCAGCAGCGCCGACAATATGGCGCCCGGGGTGTCGAAGGGCGCTTGCTTTCGAACCGCATCCCGCGGCAGCGCTTTGACCGCCAGCAGTAAGGCGAGGGTGCCGGGAACCACGTTTATCGCAAACAGCCATTGCCAGCTCAGGGTGTGAAGGATCGTACCACCCAATACCGGCCCGATAGCGGAGCTGGAGGCGATGAGCAGAGCGTGTAACCCCAGAATGCGGCCAAGTAATCGCCCGGGAAATACGGATCGCAGGATTGCGGGGGCAATACTCAGCGTCGCCGCGCCGCCGATCCCCTGAAGCACGCGCATACCGATGAGCACTTCGGGCGTCTTCGCCAGCGCGCAACCCAGCGATGTCAGGGTAAAGGTTGTCAGACCTGCCAGAAAAACGGGGCGATAACCCAGGCGGGCCGCAAGCGCCGCGAATATCACCAGCGACATCGCGGCCGCCAGCAGATACCCGTTGGCAAACCAGACGGCAATACTGGCAGGTACCTGCATCTCCTGAGCCATGGAGGGCAGGGCAATGTTGATCATGGTGCCATCAAACACGCCCATTAAGGTGGTGGTCATAATTGCGGCCATCACCCGTGCGCGCGCCGGGCCAGGCAGTCCTTCGTCGCCGGGTTGACTGGAAAAGAGCGTCATCAGGTTGTCCTCTGAGAAGAGTGTATGGATGACAAAACTATAAAGATGGCTTTTACAGGGCGGAAGGCGCACCATTTGCACTTTATCGTTGCATGAAACGCCTTATCTGAATGTACAGGAATGAGCGCTATGACCGATCCTGATTTTAATTTACTGATTGCACTCGACATATTGCTGAGCGAAGCGAGTGTCGCAGGTGCGGCACGCCGTCTGAACCTCAGCACCTCGGCCATGAGCCGGACATTAAGCAGGTTACGCGACGTTACAGGCGACCCGATCCTGGTGCGCGCCGGACGTAACATGGTACTGACCCCGTGGGCCGAAGCGACCCGGGATCGCGCCAGGCGTGCAGTGCACGAGGCCAGGGCGGTATTGCAGCCCTCAACTGAAACGTTCAGCGCGCGAAGTCTGGCGCGTCTTTTTACCATCAGGGCAAACGATGGTTTTGTGGTGGCGTTTGGGCCTGCGCTTATAGCGGCTGTGGCCGACGCCGCGCCGGACGTCTGTATACGCTTCGCGCCGAAGCCGGAAAAAACGTCGCGCTATCTTCGGGAAGGGCTGGTTGATCTGGAGATTGGCGTCCAGAGCAATATGGGGCCTGAAATACGGCTGCAACGACTGTTTGAGGATCGGTTTGTGGGCGTCGTGCGTAAGGGGCATCCGCTGGCTAATCAGGCAGAAATAGGGGTGAAGGATTATGTCGCCTGGGGCCATGTGGTAGCGTCACCTGAGGGCGCGTTGCACGGTTCCGTTGACGATGCGCTGGCCGAACTGGGGACAAAACGTAAAATCGCCAGCGTCGTTCCGGGATTTCCGACGGCGCTGTCCGTGGCGCTGGCATCAGATCTTATTGCCATGATACCCGCGCTCTATTTACTCAATCAGCAGGTAACGGAGCAGTTACACGTTTTCGAGCTGCCGTTCAAAAGCCGTCGTATTACGGTTTCACAGATGTGGCACCCAAGAATGGAACGCGATCCTGGTCACCGCTGGTTGAGAGAGCAAATTCTTGCGATATGCGGTGTGGAGAGGTCAGACATGATAAAGAGCGCTGTATAGCGATTGCTATACACGCCGCTTATGTTATGCTTGTAAAGCAATTGCTATACAAGAGGTATACCCATGAAATCAGATGTTCAACTCAATCTCAGAGCCAAAGAATCCCAGCGGGCGCTTATCGATGCCGCCGCAGAGATCCTCCATAAATCACGTACAGACTTCATTCTGGAGATGGCCTGTCAGGCAGCCGAGAATGTGATCCTCGATCGACGTGTATTCAATTTTAACGATGAACAGTACGCAGAGTTCATTGACATGCTCGATGCCCCGGTCGCGGACGATCCTGCCATAGAAAAACTGCTGGCAAGGAAACCGCAGTGGGACGTGTAACAGCGCCAGAGCCCTTATCCAGCGTCCATCAACTGGCGGAGTTCGTCAGCGGAGAGGCCGTGCTTGACGAATGGCTAAAACAAAGAGGTCTGAAAAACCAGGCGCTCGGCGCAGCCCGAACGTTTGTCATTTGTAAAACGGGCACGAAGCAGGTCGCGGGATTTTACTCACTGGCTACCGGCAGCGTTAACCATACGCAAGCGACAGGTAATCTGCGGCGTAACATGCCGGATCCCATTCCCGTGATTATACTTGCCCGTCTGGCTGTTGATGTCTCGTTACGCGGAAACGGGTTGGGAGCCGATTTACTCCACGATGCGGTTTTACGCTGTTATCGGGTAGCTGAGAATATCGGGGTGCGGGCGATCATGGTTCATGCACTCACTGAGGAAGCCAAAGCGTTTTATATCCACCATGGTTTTAAAGCCTCGCAGACTCAGGAACGGACACTGTTTCTCCGGCTTCCTCAGTAGAGGCAAAGGGAGGGGGTAGGATGCGATGGGCTTATCTGACGAGGGATAGGCTTCATAATATTCAATTTAACATAATATACATTATGCGTACTAAGATTAATTAAGAACAAATCCAGCCGTTTTGGGCCCAGCCTTGTTCTGCTCATTCAGCGAATTATGCCCATAGATTCTATGCCATCAACGTTCATAACTGTCGTTACAGTCTTGCGTGTTCTCTACGGCAGTCACCTGCACATTCTGAAAGCGCAACCCATCCACACCGGAAATTTTCCCAAACTCTGTCGCGTCAATAAAAATCCCCTCCAGCGTTAACCCGGCCACAGGACGCTCCGGATACCCCTCAATGAAAAATGCCCGCGAGAAATATTTGTTGTCTGAGCGACGCGCCGTCATATTTTTAATCGTCAGTCCGCTGACCTCAGTAAGACCGGCTTCGCCCTCAACACCTTCAGCCAGCTTGCGCCAGTGTTCTGGTTTATCAGATAAATTGCTCTGGTCGCCATAGCTGTACTGCGGAAACCAGTTCAGCTGGATCAGCACCGGAAAACGTACGTCCGTAAGACGTAAATTTTGGACGGTGATATCACGGATAAACCCGCCACGGTTGCGGGCCGACTTAATGCGAAACCCGACGCCCGTTCCGTTAAACGCGTTATCTTCTATCAGGACGCGTTCAATGCCACCTGAAGTTTCACTCCCCAGCGTGATCCCGGATCCCTTATTCAGCGTACATCCTCGAATCACTATATCCCGCGCGGTACGTGCTTTTTGCGCCGCTTCGCGTCCTCGTCCTGATTTGATGCAAATATTGTCGTCATTGCAGGACACAATGCAGCGTTCAATCCGCACTTGTTCGCAGGAGTCGACGTCAATCCCGTCGGTGCTCGGCCCCGCAGAATTGCTGATTTGCACAGCCTCAACCGCGATACGGCGCGAATAACAGAGGTGTATGTTCCAGAATCCGGACTCCCGACTGGTAAAATCACGCAGCAGAATGTTCTGGCTTTCAAAGACCAGGATATTGCGCGGGCGCTGACAGTCGTAATCAACCACCCAGCGTAATCCTCTGGCGCTGTAATCGCCAACCATGCCGCTGCGTTCGTCGTCGCCCCAGAAGCGTTGCCACCAGATGACACCCTGCCCGTCTATCGTGCCTGTACCGGTAATGCTGACGTTTTCACAATCAATGATATTAATAATGCCTGCCGGCCAGCGCATATCAATGCCGGCCACCCGGGTGTTTATCAGGGGATAATCAGCCAGATCCTGGCTTCCAACGAGCTGTGCGCCAGCATCCAGGCGAAGCGAAACACCGCTTTTCAGAAACAGTGCGCCGGTCAGAAAACGGCCTTGCGGAATAAGAATGACATCGTTCTCTTGAGCACTGTTTATGGCCTGCTGAATGGCAGACGTTGACAGGCGTTGCGCGGTTGGGTCCGCGCCACACGCCAGAATGGAGATCGCTTTCATGGCTTGTCCTTAAACAAATGAAAGCCTTAGTCTAGAAATCCGCGTGAAGGATAACCTTTGTCTTTTTGACAGCCTGGCGGTCAGGCTGGCAAAAAAGCGGATATTTACTGGCTTGCGATCACCGTAACGCCCTTTTCTTTCATGGCGCTCACCCAGCGTTCATCCGTTGTGTTTTCAACAACCAGCGTATTCACCAGCGACAGGTCGCCAATCACGAACGCCGAGGCCGTGTTGATCTTTTCCGGCGAGGCCAGTACCACCGTTTCCGCCGCTCTGCCGGAAAATGCACGTTTGATGCACGCTTCTTCATAATCTCCGGTGGTCAGCCCGGCCTCAGGATGCACGCCGGTGACACCCATGAAAAACAGATCCGCATGAATATTATTGATGCCTTCAATTGCGGCCGCGCCGACCGTGACGATGGAGTGTTTATACAAACGACCACCAATCAGGATCACCTCTATGCTCGGATGGCCGACCAGACCCAATGCGATACCCGGGCTGTGCGTCACCACGGTTATCGGTAAATCGGGTGGGAAGAATGTAATAAGTTCAGAGGTGGTCGTCCCGCCATCAATGATCACCACCTGCCCCGGTGAAATGAGCTGCGCGCCTCGCCGTGCCACGCGTTTTTTTGCATCCATTTTGACGGACTGACGCTCGGCAAAAGGCGCAATCGCTGAAGATGCTGGCAGTGCACCGCCGTGAACACGCTGCAAACGCCCTTCTGCCGCCAGTTCACGTAAATCCCGGCGGATAGTGTCCTCAGACACCGAGAAAAAGAGGCTGAGCGCAGTTGACTGGACCTGGCCTTCCGCCTCCAGTTTTTCCAGAATCAACTGTTTACGCTGGCTTGTGAGCATGATTTATTCCTGATGTTGCACGATGTGTCTTGTATTTGCACGATAGTGCTGTTTATGATGCTTACTCTACGAGAGGAGAGCCAAACGTGCAATCAAAACGTGCAGATATACGCATCATCAACAGCGAAACGTTGTCCGACAACTGGTATAACCTAAAAAAATACACTTTTGACTTCCAGCGCAGCGATGGCGACTGGCAGCGGCAAGAGCGTGAAGTGTATGACCGGGGGAATGGCGCGGCGATCCTGCTCTATAATCGCGACAGCAAAACCGTCATTCTGACGCGTCAGTTCCGTTTCCCGGTGTTTATCAATGGTCACGAAGAGGATCTCATTGAGGCGGCCGCCGGGTTGCTTGATAACCTTGACCCGGAAAGCCGGATTAAGGCCGAAGCGGAAGAAGAAACCGGGTTTAAGGTGACGCGCGTAGAGAAAATTTTTGAGGCCTATATGAGCCCGGGCTCGGTTACCGAGAAACTCTACTTCTATCTGGCGGAATATCATCCGCAGGATCGGACCAGCGCGGGCGGCGGCGTTAAAGCTGAGGGGGAAGATATCGACGTGCTGGAAATGACGCTGGACGACGCGCTTCGGGGCATTGAAAATGGGCAGATCGTCGACGGAAAAACCATCATGCTGCTCTATCACCTGGCCCTCAAAGGCATTTTATAATCTCACCATTAGCCAGATACCTGCCCCGGCGCAGGTATTTGCCTGTGCTATTCTTGCTGAACACCTCAACATGGAGATGCGAAAATGGCCGACTGGGATCCCTCTCTTTATCTACAATACAGCGCAGAACGCACACGTCCCGCCGCTGAGTTACTGGCCCGGGTGCCGCTTGCTGACATAACCTCAGCCGTGGATTTGGGCTGCGGGCCAGGCAACAGCACCGCGCTGCTGAAACAGCGCTGGCCTTCTGCGCAGATCGCCGGCGTGGATAACTCCCCGGCCATGCTGGAGGAAGCCCGACAGGCCCTGCCAGACTGCCACTTTGTTGAGGCAGATATCCGGCACTACAAACCTGACCAGCCGCTCAGCCTGATCTACGCCAACGCCTCATTGCAATGGATCCCGGACCATTACCACCTTCTGCCACACCTGGTTTCACTGCTCCAGTTAAACGGCGTGCTGGCGGTGCAAATGCCTGACAACTGGCTTGAGCCGACGCACGCCCTGATGCGTGAAGTTGCCTGGGAACAGGGCTACCCCGATCGTGGCCGCGAGCCATTGCCGGGTATCCATGCCTACTACGATATTCTGACGGAAGCGGGATGTGACGTGGATATCTGGCGCACCACCTACTTCCATCAGATGAGCTCTCATCAGGCGATTATTGACTGGGTCAGCGCGACGGGGTTACGGCCGTGGTTACAGGAACTCAACGAAAGCGAGCAGAAAAACTATCTGAAACGCTACCTTGAGCTGCTGGAAGAGCAGTATCCGCTCCAGGAGAACGGGCAGATACTGCTGGCTTTTCCGCGCCTGTTTATGGTGGCTCAGCGGGTTCCGTAAGCCGGATCAGGAACGCGCTTCCTTGAGCAACTGCTGAATCACGGCCTCCTGCTTGTCGTAGTTACCTTCGCCAAACGCGGTGTAACGCAGTTGCCCTTTCGCATCGAAATAGTAATGCGCTGGCCAGTACTGATTTCCGAACGCGCTCCAGATTTTGTAGTTATTATCCGTCACTACGGGGTACGGCAGCTGCCATTTATTGACCGCGTTTTTCACCGATGATAACGGCTTTTCCCAGGGGTATTCCGGGGTGTGGACGCCAATCACCACCAGACCTTGTGACTCATATTTCTTCGCCCAGTCTTGAACATGCGGAAGGGTATGCTGGCAGTTGATACAGTCCCAGGTCCAGAAATCGATAAGCACAACTTTCCCCCGCAAGGCCTCAGACGTGACAGGGTCACCGTTTACCCAGCCCGTACCGCCGCTTAATGATGGTAGCTGGCTGCTCGGCGTTGCGTCAGCGACTGGTTGCAGTTTCACCTGCGTGGAGGATGGTTGCGCAAGGCTCAACAGAGCGTTTTCCAGCTGGTCGGCAATACCGTTGGCACCTTTCAGGGCTGAGGTCATCCCGCTGGCGTTGAACGCAACGGCAGCTAACATCATCACTCCCGCTCCCTGACGCAAACGCGCCATCAATGCGGATTTGGCTCTCAGAGGGGTTATCAGCTTACGGCCCCCCGCGACAAGCAGCCCCAGCATCAACGCGCATCCACTGCCGTAAGCGGCTAACAGCGCTCCGGTTGCGATGGCCGAGTGGCCCGCAATATTAATGCTGAAGATCGCCCCGAGAATCGGTCCGGCACAGGGGGACCACAGAAGTCCAACGGCCAGCCCTGCCAGAAAAGCCGAAACCAGGCCGCGTCGCTGAACGCTGTGGGTGTTGAGAACGTTTCCCGCACTGACCGCCGGACGGGCAATGCGCTGAGCAAACTGCGGGAAGATCAGAGCCAGGGCGGCAATGCTCAGTATCAGCAGCGCAATCCAGCGACCGATAACGGTGGCGTCAGCGATCCACTCGCTGGCAACCGTTACTACCATCGCCACCAACGTGAACATCACAATCATTCCCGCCAGAAGCGCCAGAATGTGTTTGCGCTGCCCCTGAAAGCCAGCGAACAGCAGAGGAATGACGGGAAGCGTGCACGGACTGAGCAGGCTAATCATGCCGCCCAAAAAAGCGATTATCAGAAACATAACGACCTCACGATACGGTTGCTGCGAAGGTGCAGTGAGGTTATTTGACCGTACGAATGTGTTCAGGCCGTGTGCGAAAAGCTGAATTTTGTCTGCCTGCGTATCGGCACGGGGTGCAGATACACAGGCGTACAATTAACCGCGCGGAAGAGTCACGCTTACGACCAGCCCGCCCTCTGCCCGGTTTGCAAGATGCAATTTCCCGTCAAGCTGGGCGGTGAGCTGCGCGGCAATGGCGAGGCCTAACCCGGTGCCGCCCGTTTCGCGGTTGCGCGACGTTTCAACCCGGTAGAACGGCTGTAACACCGCCTCCAGTTCTGCCTCCGGGATGCCGGGGCCGTTATCCATAATGCGGATCGCTACCTGCCTTTCATCTTCATCAATCTCTATAACCGCGCTATCGCCAAACTTGAGCGCATTATCCAGCAGATTGGTCATTACCCTGCACAATGCCTGTGGACGAGTAACGATCGGCAGACGCGCATTGCGTGCATGAAACTGCACGTTTTTACCAATGTCCTGATAATCACTGGCGATGCTGTTAACCCACGCGTTCAGCTCCAGCTTCAGCGTGGTCTCTTCCAGAGATTCTGATGACCGGGCATAGGCAATCCCCTCCCGTACCAGGCGCGACATATTATCCAGGTCGCTCAGCAGCTTATCGCGGAGTTCGGGCTGATCTGCCATTTCGATCCGCAGCTTCATGCGCGTGATGGGCGTCTGGAGATCGTGAGAAATGGACGCCAGAATCTGCGCGCGTTCACGCAGATACGTTTGTATCCGCGACTGCATCTCATTAAAAGCGTGTGCAGCCTGGCGCACTTCAACCGGTCCTTTTTCAGTCATCGGTGAATGGGCCGCAGGATCGAGGGAATCAACCGCACGCGTGAATTGCAGGAAAGGCCGGACAACCTGGCGTACGGCAATCCAGGAGCAGAGCGCGACAAGTAACAGCTGAAGAACTAGCACCACGGGTAACCAGCTGGCGACAGGCGGCATGCGCGGGATCAGATCGATAGTGAGCGGTGCGCCGTCGCGGAGCGTCAGATGGGCCTGAATATGGGAGATTGGCCCTGGCACCGCCGTAAACTGGAGCGGATATTGGGCTGAAAGCGTCTCTTTCAGGGTGCGAATTGCATCCCGCGAGCGCTTGTCCGTTGGTGCGGCGCCTGCCTCGCCGGGGCCAAGGATATAACGATAATTACCGCGACTGAGCCGTTCCAGCCACTCTGGCCGCTCTTTGGCCGGAAGCCGGTCGAGAATGGCCACGCTGGTCGCCACGTCATTCTCAAGATTGCCCAGCATAACCGTGCGCGCGCTGTGCATTCGCTCAACCATGACCAGCGTCAGGCTGAGCGCGTTAGCCAGTAAGAGTCCAAGCAGCACAATGATCAGCAGCCGGGCCAGTAAGGTGCGGGGCCATAGTGTCATTCATTGGCCTCGACGATGGTCACCGGCATGGTAAAAACGTAGCCTTCGCTGCGAACGGTTTTAATGTAGGCCGGCGTGCGGGCATCTTCATTCAGGCGCTGTCGCACGCGGCTCACCAGGAGATCAATCGAACGCTCAAACAGCTCGGCATCACGTCCCTGCGTCAGGTTCAGCAGCTGATCGCGGGTCAGCACCCGTTGAGGATGATCGAGGAATACGCGCAAAAGGCGATATTCCGCCCCGCTGAGCGCCACAACCATCCCCTCGTTATCAATCAGATGACGCGCCACGGTATCCAGTTGCCATTCACCGAACACCACCAGGCGCCCTGCCTCGGTCACCTGAAGATTAGGCGGCATAGTACGAAAACGACGCAGGATAGCTTTGATACGCGCCAGCAGTTCGCGGGCCACAAACGGTTTCACCACATAATCGTCGGCGCCCATCTCCAGTCCCAGGATCCGGTCCGTGTCCTCGTTGCGCGCGGTGAGCATCAGGATCGGCAGATCCTTATGCCTGCTGCTGCGCAGCTGTCGACACAGCGTCAGGCCATCATCGCCGGGCATCATCACGTCCAGCACCACCAGGTCGATATGCTGTTTGTCGAGCACTACGCGCATCTCTTTCCCGTTCGCCGCGCCAGAGGCGTGGTAACCGGATTTCACGAGGTAATCGACAATCAGTTCACGAATATCCCTGTCGTCATCGACGACAAGGATGTGATCAATATGCTCCACCGCAGGCTCCTGATTAAGAGGTAACGGATTGAAAATAGCACATATCAGAGCTTATCCGCGTCGACAACGGCTTTAACAAAGTCCTGCGGATCTTCCTGCGGCGGGTTGTGGCCAACCGTTGCGCCGAAAGTACGGTGCTCATATTTTCCGGTGAATTTCCCTGCATAGGCTGCGGGTACAGGATGTGGTGCTCCGTTGTTACCGCCCTCGATGGTGATGGTCGGCACCGTAATATTCGGCAGCGTAGCCAGCTTTTGTTCGTAGGCGTCATATTTCTGCTCACCCTTCTCCAGCCCCAGACGCCAGCGGTAATTACTGAGCGTGACGGCAACGTGGTCCGGGTTATCGAGGGATTTGGCGCTGGCATTGAAGGTGGCATCGCTGAATTTCCAGTCAGGCGAAGCCTGGGACCAAATCAACCGGGCAAAATCGTGCGTATTTTTAGCATAGCCCTCCGCCCCGCGCGGCGTGGCGAAATAGAACTGATACCACCACTGAACCTCTGCCTTCGGCGGTAAAGGCTGTTTGCCAATCGCCTGGCTGCTGATCAGGTAGCCACTTACCGAGACCAGCGATTTCACCCGTTCCGGCCAGAGCGCTGCAACGATATCTGCCGTACGCGCCCCCCAGTCATAACCGGCAAACACCGCCTGTTTGATATTCAGGGCGTCCATCAGGTTGACGATGTCTTTTGCCATTGCCGAAGGCTGGCCGTTTCGCGGCGTTTTATCAGAAATAAAGCGTGTGGTGCCGTACCCGCGCAGGGACGGCACAATGACACGATACCCCTTCGCGGCCAGCGCGGGGGCCACTTCTGCATAACTGTGAATGTCGTACGGCCAGCCATGCAGCAGGATCACCGGTTGCCCCTCTTTTGGCCCGATATCGACGTAACCGACGTTCAAATCGCCAGCGTTAATCTGTTTAACCTGGTTAAAGGCCGACGCGTAATCCTTACCCGTCGCTTCTGCCTGGCAGGACATCACGGTGCCAAGTGATACGGTCAGGGCGACGGCTGAGTATGCGAGTTTATTAAACATGATGTTATCTCCGGGTAAGTTCAGTTGACGGAGATATAACACCATGCGTTTGTACAGGAGATGTGTGCGGATGCGGTTTTATTGCATACCTGTGTATGTATCACAGAGGCAGATACAGTGTGATACAAACCCAGGTATTAAACGACTAAAGCGAGATTCGGTACCGGACGTAATCGTCGGCTTCACCATAGTGATCATACAGCTTACGCGCCGGATTGTTCATGCGGGTTACCCAGTAGAGTTTTGACCACCCTTCCCGCTTGCCTTCATCGATCAGGGCGTCGATAAGCGCTTTACCCGCCCCTGCGCCACGTTCGGCAGCGTCAACAAACAGATCTTCCAGATAGCAAACGGGCGCGGTTGACCAGGTCCCTTCATGCAGGACGCACATGGCGAAGCCGATGACGCGGCCGTCCTTCTCCACGACACGGCAAAACAGAGATGATGAATCTGCGAGCGCCCTGTCCCAGGTGGCCGCGGTAACGGACTCGTCAAGGTAGCACTCATAAAAATGGGTATAGCCATCCCACAGCGGTCGCCATTGTGGGTAATCATCTGTGCATAAAGGACGTACGGTTAGCGTCATCTGTTCTGACCTTACAAATCAATTGCCATTTCAATACAGCGTAAATGCGCGTCGGCCATACGCGAGTAATGCGTATTTTCACCCAGCATGGCAAAACCCACTAGATTTTGCAGCCATGGCGAATCGCTTCGTTACGGACGTGCCAGAGTGTTTCGGCTTCTTCGGGCCTGGCTTTTCTCAGCATCATATAACCCCTTTTATGGATAAACCTGAATAACAAAAGCACGACCAAATAGAATGTGATATTGATGAAAATACCAGAACCCAAACAAAAGCATAACGCTTAATTATGGAGATCAGCGGATGACCATACCCACGCTTACCACCGAGCGCCTGATATTACGCCCCCTGATTGCAGAAGATGCCGTCCAGATCCAGCAACGCTATCCGCGCTGGGAGATTGTCCGCTATATGGTGGCTTCAGTCCCCTGGCCCTACCCGGAAAACGGTGCAGAAAATTATGTCAACAACGTTGCACTGCCCGATATGGCCAAAGGGATTGCGTGGTTCTGGACGATTCGCCGTCGCGAAGCGTCTGACGAACTGATGGGGTTGATTTGCCTGTATGACGTGGAGGACAACAACCGGGGCTTCTGGCTCGCGCCGGAATTTCAGGGCCAGGGATATATGCGCGAGGCGAGCATTGCGGCCACGGATTACTGGTTCAATACGCTTAACAAACCGGTGTTGCGCGCGCCGAAAGCGGCTGCAAACAGCCGCTCCCGACGTATTTCAGACAGCAGCGGCATGCGGCTCATCAGGACGGAGAAGAAAGCCTATGTCAGCGGCCTGCTGGATTCGGAGCTGTGGGAAATCACCCGCGACGAGTGGAATGCCCGTCAGGTCAGCTGATAATGCTTATCCGGCATCAGTCTTTCAGGTATGTTCTCTTCATCGTTCATCTGCAACAGGTCGCGCTCCATCATGTTGCAGATGGCGTCCAGCGGCAGATCGTTATCTTCCGTTCCAAACGGATCTTCCAGCTCTTCCGCCAGCGTGTCCAGCGAGATAAAGGTGTAGGAAATCAGTGCAGAGACAAAGGGCGTCATGTAATGCAGATCAACGACCAGCGCAAACGGCAGCATGATGCAGAACAGATACACCGTCCGGTGCAGGATCAGCGTATAGGCAAACGGGACCGGCGTATTGGCGATACGCTCACAGCCAGCCAGCACGATGGACATATCATTAAGGCGGTTGTTGAGGCTGTGAAACAGAATGTCTGAAAGGTGCCCGCTACGCCGCCGCACGGCCAGCCACTCCCCCATGATCAGCAGGATACGGTTCGCCGGCGAGTTGGCGTCCATCACTTTGCGTAAATCGCCTGGAGCCAGATAGCGGGACAGCTGATCGGCATTGGTTTCTCTGCGTAGAGTCATTCGCAGACAGTTAGCAAACGCGATTTGCAGGCGGACAAACTCTCCAAGATGTTTATCATCCGGCAAGGTGTTTTTTACCTCGCGAAACAGCGAGCGCGCCGCTATCATCAACTGCCCCCAAAGCAGACGCGCCTCAACGTAGCGCGAATAACAGGCGTTATTGCGAAACCCCAGGAAGATGGCGATAGCCACACCCAGAATGCTGAACGGCGCGACGGTAAACCGGATACCCAGCGAGGTGTACCACGGCAGCATGACAATCACGGCGATGGAAAGCAGGAAGTTAAGCAGCAGTCGGGTATAAATTTTGGGAAGTACCGAACCATGCCAGACAAAAATCAGTTGCAGCCAGTGCTGTTGAGGACGAACAATCATAATCAGCTTCAGAAAAGTAAAGAGCGCGGCTATTAAACGTGATCCCCCTCACGGTTGCAAGCATGTTAATAGTTCATTGCATTTTCTGACCTGTTAAGCCTGAACCGCACGGTGCCGCAAGTGCTTTCTAAAAAAAGAACGTATAGTATGTTGTAACTAAATGGGGTCTTTAAAAAACCCGGCAAACGCCGGGCATTATGATTAGCAGAGCGGTTTCACCGCATCGCGCATGCCTTTGCTTAAAATCGCATCCAGATCCAGCGCAACCTGGTCTACCAGTCCGTTAACCAGAGTGAGATCCTGTTCCCAGTGTTCGCTCACGCTTAACACCGACGATACCAGTTCACGGGTAGTGACCTGTTTGTCGTGATGTTGCGTCCACAACTGCTGGTAACGTTCAAGCCAGTGCGCATCGTCCTGCACCGGATAGCGCTCACCGTTGCGCTCGCCACGGTAAAATGCAATCAGCGCCGCCAGAGCAAAGGTCAGACGTGCTGGCAGTTTGCCGGTCGCCTTCTGCCCTGCCAGCAGTTGCGGCAGAATGCGGGTGCGGTACTTGGTCATCCCGTTCAGTGCAATCGACAGCAGCTGATGCTTAATGTACGGATTACGGAAACGCCCCGTTACGGCACTGGCGAAGGAGTGCAGCTCGTCGCGCGGCAGATCCAGGACCGGAATAATCTCCTCATAAATAGCTCTCTCTACGAACGCGCAAATTTCCGCGTCGTTCATGGCTTCCCCAACCGTATCCAGGCCGGCCTGAAAAGCGACCGGAACCAGCGCCGTGTGCGCGCCGTTGAGGATCGCCACCTTACGCTCTTTATACGGTTTGATATCGTCAACAATCAGGACGTTAAGCGAGTATTTATCCAGGCGCAGTTCTGCTGCAAGTGATTTTGGCCCCTGAATAACAAACAGATAGAAATGTTCTGCCGTGTCGAGGAAGCAGTCTTGATAGCCCAGACCAGCTTCCAGCTCTGCCACCTCATCACGCGGATAGCCGGTAACAATGCGGTCAACCAGCGTCGAACAGAAAGTGTTAGCATCATTCAGCCACGCAATGAATGCCGCCGGCAGTGCCCACTCCTGTGCATAACGTAGCACCAGTTCACGCAGGGCATCGCCGTTGTAGTCGATAAGCTCACAAGGAATAATGATCCAGCCTTTATCCGCAGCCCCGTTAAAGTGGGTAAAGCGTTCGAACAGCAGACGCGTCAGTTTGGCCGGATAGCTGGCAGCAGGCGCATCGTCATACTTATCGCCCGCATGATAGCTGATGCCCGCTTCCGTGGTATTGGAGAAGACAAACCGCATGTCCGGGTTATGGGCGAGCTTCAGAAATTCATCGTACTGGCTGTAGACGCTGATTTCACGATTTACGGAACGAATAAGACGCGCATCGCTTACCGCTTCTCCCTGCTCATTCAGACCACGAATAATCGTGGTATACAGACCTTCCTGGGTGCTCAGCGACGGCGGAAAATCGCTCTGGATCGGCCGCACAATCACCACACCGGCATTGAGATCGGTATGCTCGTTTAAGAGGTCGATTTGCCAGTCAACGAACGCGCGCAGGAAGTTACCTTCGCCAAACTGGATGATACGTTCAGGGTAGCACGCACCGGGGAAATCACGACGGTTGAGAGTGTTCACAATGGAGGTCCTTTATTATTAGTCATACAGCCTGATAAGATTGGTGTGATAACTTATCAAAACTTCAGGACCAGAACCCCTGTCTGGATCAACTCAGGACGCGATGGTGAAAAATATCAAAGAAATTTATAGAACATCGAGGTCGCCGTCATGTCCCCGTTCGGCATCAGGGCGTAGCGTGGGATCTCCCCCGCCTTTTGCCAGCCCGCTCTCTGATAAAACGTCTCCGCGCCGCTGCCGGTCGAGGTATCAAGCACCAGCACCGTAAGCGCTTTTTCACGCGCAACCGCCTCCAGGGCTTCCATCAGCGCCATTGCCGCCCCTTTACGGCGCGCCTTCTCATGAACCAGCAGTTTCGCGACATCTGCACGGTGCGGCTGGTTTTCAGGCTGATCGGTGATCAGCTGGACCGTGCCAACCAGCCCCTGCTCCGCATCAAAACAGCCCAGGACGGTACGCTCGTCGCGCCCGATGCTGTCTGCGACGCCGAGCCAAAAGGTTCGGGCTTTCCCGGCAGAAAAAGGCAGCATAAAGCTGACGGAGGCGCCGCCGTTGACACAGTTGACGAGAATATCGTTCAGGGCATCAATGTGGGTGAGGATGTCCTGTCGGGAGAGAGGTTTAATCAGCATGGGAGAGTTCATTGCGCGTCCTTAGGTTGAATCTCTCCACTTTGCTATTAACATTTTTGTAACGCAATAAGCGATGACATAGGATTTCGTTATGTCATTTTTCGCCGTGGTGTTGCCGCTTCATGGCGTACATTTGCGCATCCGCGTGTTTTAACCATGCCTGAATATCGTTGCGGTGATGATCGAACTCGCTCAGCCCCCAGGAGAACTGTAACGACCAGGGATGCAGCTGACGCGCGTTATACTTTTCCGTTTGTTCGACGAGATACTGCATGGCGATCCAGGCGCCAGGCTCATCGGTATCCGCAAACAGCACCGCGAACTCATCTCCCCCGAAACGTACCAGCAGATCGGCCTCGCGGAACGAGGAACGCATCAGGGCGGCCATCGCTTTCAGAGCTTTGTCACCCTCCTGATGTCCGAAGCGATCGTTAATGGTTTTGAAATGGTCCAGATCCAGCCAGCCAAGGGTTAACGGTTCTGCCCGACGCTGCGAAACCGACAGTGCAAACTGCGCAAACTGGTTAAACCCGCGACGGTTAAACAATCCCGTGAGTTCATCGGTCGTGGCGGCGCTAACGGCTGCAAATTCATCCTCCGCCAGCGCGCTGAGATCGGCCAGTACGGCGGCATCCGCAGCGGTAAACTCCCGCGGCGCGTAATCAATGAGACACAACGATCCTACGCACGCCCCGTCGCGTAAACGCAGCGGGAAACCGGCATAAAAGCGCACGCCCGGATCTCCCGCCACCTGCGGATTATCCGCGAAGCGTTCGTCCAGGAGCGTGTCACTCACCACCAGCGGCGCGTCACCCAGGATCGTATGACCGCAAAACGAGAGGTCGCGAGGCTGGCTGGCGAGTGCCCGGCCGTCAGCAGATTTCACGATCGCGGCGTGGTCATCCACCAGCGTAATCATCGCCAGCGGCACCCTGAAAAAGCGTGTTGCCAGCCGCGTAAGACGATCAAACGCGGGATAATTGTCGATCTCAAGCAGACCGGATTCGCGCAGCGCATTCATGCGCTCCGCTTCATTAACGGGAATTTGAGGTGCCTTCATAACGTCTCCTGACGCTGAGCATTAGTAAAAGCGTAGCTTAAACAGAGACATTGTCAGTTCAGGAGGCACGATTTACCTCTATGACCAGCCAATGATGGATTACGTTGACGATATACTGTTGTTGCTGCGCACTCAGCGGCACGCCCTGCGGAATAGCGTGCCACTTAGCCAGACAGCCCCGACAGCAGGTTGCCGTGGCATGCTGGGCGATAAAAACCGGATGGCCGCGCATCGGCGTCTGCTTACCGTCATTCACCGGGTGTGCAGGCGCCAGCCGCGCGGCGACAAAATCGGCGGCATGCTTATCGATAGTCTCTGCGCCCTTATCCCAGCAGTATTGCCGCTCTTTCGTCCCTAAATGAAATCGTGAACGAAACGTGGAGCGAGCCAGGCGCGCGAACAGAGGATCTAACGTTGACATCAGTATACGGACCGTCCAAGACGTTTGGTCAGCTGTTCCAGCGCCGCCACGCCCGCCAGTGAATTTCCGGTCTCGTCCAGTTCCGGGCTCCAGACGGCAATCGCCATCTCGTGGGGGACAATCGCCACGACCCCACCGCCAACGCCGGATTTAGCCGGCAGCCCCACGCGCCAGGCAAACTCACCGGCATTCTGATACATTCCGCTGGTTGCCATTAAGGCGTTGATCTGCCGGGCCTGCATCGGGGAGACAACGTCCTCGCCCAGATGAGGGGCATGGCCCTGATGCGCCAGAAACAGAAAAGTCTGCGCCAGTTCAACGCAGTTCATCTTCAGCGCGCAGTAATGAAAATAGTTTTGCAGCACCGTGGCAACGTCATTATGAAAGTTGCCGAAGGACTTCATCAGCCAGGCGATGGCGGCGTTACGTGCAGAGTGTTCAAACTCAGAGCGCGCTACCACCGGATCGTAGGCGATGTCCTGCACGCCGGAAAGCTGCCGCACAATCTGTAGCATCCGCTGGCGCGGCGCGCTCAGCCGGCTTTGCAGCATATCGCACACCACCAGCGCCCCGGCGTTAATAAATGGGTTACGCGGCTTACCCTGTTCGATTTCCAGCTGAAGAAGGGAGTTAAACGGCTGACCGGACGGATCTTTGCCCACCCGCTGCCAGATCTCCTGCTCGTCATACTGGCGCATGGCGGCAACGAGGCTAAGCACTTTTGAGATCGACTGAATGGAAAATCGCTCCAGCGCGTCTCCCGCCTGAAAACGCTGCCCGTCGACAGTACAAATGGCGATGCCGAGCTTATTACCGCTGATCGAGGCCAGCGCGGGAATGTAATCGGCAACCTTACCCTGCCCCAGTAACGGACGAACCTGCGCCAGAATCTCGTCCAGCATCTCATTATGGATGACCGCAGCCACACTTTGCTCCTTGCCCTCAGGCTAAAACGGGCTGCGAGTATAACAGAGGCTTATACGTCACGTCAGGCAGGGAGACGAAAACGCGAGACGGCCTGCAACAAAAGATCGGACTGTTGATGCAGGCGCTCAGAGGCATTTGACGCTTCGCTAACCAGCACATCAGTCTGACGCGATACCTGATTCAACGCCTGAAGTTGGCGCGTCATCTGATGAATGCTATCCCCCTGATTCAGGGTGGCCAAGGAAATATCATTCAGCAGGCTGCTCAGATTCGCCACCAGCCCGGTGACCTGTTGCAAATTCTCTTCCAGACGGTTTACCACCTGAGATCCTTCCTCAATGCCCTGAAGCGAGTGGTTAATCAGCGCCTGGATGGTTTGCGTAGAGTGACTGCTTTTTCTGGCCAGCAACCCCACTTCCCGGGCGACCACCGCAAATCCGCGTCCCTGCTCTCCTGCATGGGCGGCTTCAATGGCAGCATTGAGGGCGAGAATGTTGGTCTGAAACGCCACGCTGTCGATCATCGCGACGATCCCGCGCATCTCTGAGGATCGGTCGACGATCGTCTGCATCGAGCCATTCACCGCCGTCATCATTTGCTCCCCGCCTACGGCAGCCTGTCGGGCTTCATCCGCGCGCGAGCGGGCGAGTTTTGCATAACCTGTGTTCCCCTCAACGTGGGTTTCGAGATCGGCGATATGCGCGGTCACCTCCTCCAGCTCTTTGGCTTGTCGCGTAGACTGCTGATAAAGCTTCTGATTCCCCTGCGCAAGTGACCCAATATTTTCAACCATGGCGGTAGTGGCCTCGCTGACCTGAGTCACCAGCTGCTGTAGCCCAAGCTGCATGGCGGTAATACTGCCGCAGAGCTGGCTGATTTCACGGTTAAAGCGCACAACGTCAGGCGGCGTGCCTGATAAATCCCCTGCCGCAAGCTGGTTAATATGGATAATCAGACGGCGTAGCGGGGATATCACCCACTTCGCCATTCCAAACCAGACGGCTATGGCAATGGCCAGCAGCACCAGCGGCGCAAACAGGAACAGCCGTTGCAGGCCTGAGAGTTGTTCCATGAGCGACTGACGCCCCTGTATCGCCTGCTTCTCACTCCGTTGCTGATAGCGTGCAAAGTTGTCATTAAAATCGGTCTGAAAGGCCTGGGCGGGTACGGCAAAAAAGAGGTCGATGCTGTTGGTTTTCACTAGCCCTTCCGCCTGCTCGCTAATGGCACCGAAGAACAGCTGATAGCTGTTAACAAGCCCCTCGTCCTGCGGAGGATTAAGCGCGAGCCATGCTTGCCATGCCTGTTTAGACGCCGCCAGGGATTTTTGCGCCTCGTCCATCAGGCTATGCCAGCTCCCTTCCGAACCGGTCTCTTTATCCTGCATAAAGTACACTCCGGAGCGGTTGAGCAGATCGCTTGCGGCCAGCAGAGAAATACGGGCCTGATCCAGCCTGCTCTGCTGCTGCCAGGCCAGCTGATTGCGCTGTTCGTTACGCTGGGCTTGATTCAGGGAGGCGGTCAGCAGGAAGGAGGAAGAGAGTTGCAGGGCCGAGAAAAGGCCAATAATACAAAAGATGCCGGTCAGCAGGCCAAACTGACGAGGAATAAAGCGCGGCGCAAGACGGCGAAAAATTTGCGTTAGGTTCATAATTTTCTTCTGTAACAATACGTTAGGCGCGAGCGAGTCTACGAAACGAAAATGACAGAACCATTACGCAAAAATGACAGGAAACGTGAATTGCCGGGTAGCGGCCTGGCCTTACCCGGCAACAATATTAGATGCGGTCCTTCCACACCGTCTGCACATTACAGAACTCATGCAGACCGAAATGAGACAGCTCTCGCCCGAAGCCGCTCTTCTTCACTCCGCCAAAGGCAACGCGCGCATCGCTTGCGCTATAGCCGTTGATAAAGACTCCGCCGCACTCCAGCTCGCGAGAGAAGGTTTCAGCCAGCGCATCGTTCGCGGTAAAGACCGTCGCCGATAAGCCAAAATCGCTGTCGTTAGCCAGCTGCAACGCGTGCGCCGCATCATTGGCGACGGTAATCGCGGCCACCGGGCCAAACAGCTCCTGACGGAAGGCCGTCATCTGTGGGGTGACGCCGCCGAGTACGGTTGGCGCATAATAGTTACCGCTCCCGGCAAGCTTCTCTCCGCCGAGCAGCAGGGTCGCCCCTTCCGCCAGCGTAGCCTGCACCTGCTGATGTAGTTCATCGCGAAGATCAAATCGCGCCATCGGGCCAATATAGTTATCTTCCTCATCCGGTGCGCCCATCTTCAGCGCCTTGACCGCGTCAACAAAGCGTTGGGTAAAGGCGTCCGCTACGCCCGCTTCCACAATAAAGCGTTTTGCCGCCGCACAAACCTGTCCGGTATTCTGATAACGTCCGGCCACCGCCGCGTTGACGGCCAGATCAAGATCCGCATCGTTCAGAACGATAAACGGATCGGAACCGCCCAGCTCCAGCACGCATTTCTTCAGCGCCGCGCCCGCCTGCGCGCCAATTGCCGCACCAGCCCGAACGCTGCCGGTTACGGTCACCGCCGCGATACGCCGATCGTTAATCGCCTGGCTGACGCCGTCATTCGTCGCGTTCACCCAGCCAAAGACCCCCTCCGGGAAACCGGCATCCGCGAATACCTTCCCGATCAGCTCCGCCGAGCCGAGCACATTTGGCGCATGTTTAAGCAGATAGCTGTTCCCTGCCAGCAGGATCGGCACCGCACCGCGCAGCACCTGCCAGAGCGGGAAATTCCACGGCATCACCGCAAGAATAGGTCCCAGCGGACGGTACTCAATCACCGCATTTTCGACCTGGGTTGATTCCGGGTGCAGCATCGACGGGCCGTGTTCAGCGTACCAGTCGCAAAGGCTGGCGGACTTAGCCACCTCCGCACGCGCCTGCACAATGGGCTTGCCCATCTCCCGGGAGATAGTCTGCGCCATCTCTTCCGCACGGCTACGCAGTGCCGCACCCAGATCGCGAAGTTTTTGCGCCCGGTGCGCCACGCTTTCGCGTCGCCATTGACGAAAACCAGTATCCGCCTGTGCAATGGCACGCTCAACGTCACGGGACGTTGCCCACGGGTAAGCAGCCAGCGTTTCGCCGGTAGCCGGGTTGACAGAGTGGGCATGGGTAGCAGATGAATACGTCATGATGTTCTCCACGTAATAACAGTTGATTGATTGTGGCCTACTCTGCTATTTCTTAAAAATGAATAATACTCACCACCTTATTCACGAATCGAGAACGACATGGACTTAACACAGCTTGAGATGTTTAACGCCGTCGCACTGACCGGCAGCATTACCCAGGCGGCGCAGAAGGTACACCGGGTGCCGTCAAACCTCACCACCCGCATCCGACAGCTAGAAGCGGATCTCGGC
This sequence comes from Enterobacter sp. JJBC, assembly GCF_036936505.1. Classification (NCBI taxonomy): domain Bacteria; kingdom Pseudomonadati; phylum Pseudomonadota; class Gammaproteobacteria; order Enterobacterales; family Enterobacteriaceae; genus Enterobacter; species Enterobacter sp. JJBC. Next base: position 2,387,666 of record NZ_CP136935.1, on the reverse strand, counting down.
GTGGAACTATTTATTCGCGAGAATCAGCGCCTGCGGCTTTCCCCCGCCGGGCACAATTTTTTGCGCTACAGCAAACAGATCCTGGCGCTGGTCGACGAAGCGCGAATGGTCGTCGCCGGGGATGAACCGCAGGGATTATTCTCGCTCGGCGCGCTGGAAAGTACCGCCGCCGTACGCATTCCGGAAAGTCTGGCGCGGTTTAACCAGCGCTATCCGCGCATTCAGTTTGCGTTATCCACCGGGCCTTCCGGTACGATGATTGACGGCGTGCTTGAAGGGACGCTTAGCGCCGCCTTTGTCGACGGGCCGCTCTCGCACCCGGAACTGGAAGGGATGCCGGTTTACCGGGAAGAGATGATGCTGGTCACCCCTGCGGGCCACGCGGAAGTGTCAAAAGCCACGCAGGTGAGCGGCAGCGACGTGTATGCCTTTCGCGCCAACTGTTCTTACCGGCGTCATCTGGAGAGCTGGTTCCATGCCGACCGCGTAACGCCGGGAAGGATCCATGAGATGGAGTCCTACCACGGGATGCTCGCCTGTGTGATTGCCGGGGCAGGCATTGCGCTGATGCCCCGCTCCATGCTGGAGAGCATGCCGGGGCATCATCAGGTGGCGGCGTGGCCGCTGGCGGAAAACTGGCGCTGGCTCACCACCTGGCTGGTGTGGCGACGCGGGGCGATGACCCGCCAGCTGGAGGCATTTATCGCGCTGCTGAACGAGCGTCAGCCACCTGCGCCCAGTTGTTAAAGTTGAACGTAGTCCTGGAGTCGAAGGAAAATTTTTCCCTTCATATACAGCGTGGCCTGCCCTCCAATCAGCACGCGGTCGCCTTTCAGCTCGCAGCGCAGATCCCCGCCGCGCAAGGAGACCTGGCGGGCCGACATCTGCGTTTTTCCGAGCTTTTCACTCCAGTACGGGATCAGCATGCTGTGCGCTGATCCCGTCACCGGATCTTCGGGCACCCCTTCCCCCGGGCAGAAGAAGCGGCTGACGAAATCATACTCATCTCCCGGCGCTGTAACGCAGACCATTTTCCCCAGCGGGAGCATGGCAGTGATATCCGGCGTCAGCGCCTCCACCTGCCGCTGGCTGTCGAGCACCACCATGTAGTCACGCCCCACACGGACCTCGTTTGCCGCGTTAATGCCCAGCGCGCTGAACAGCACTGGGGGTGGAGTATCGACAACCTCGGTTGACCACGCCGGGAAATTAAGCGTCAGCCAGTCGCCGCTGCGTTGTACCGTCAGTTCGCCGACAAAGCGCGTGGTGAAGGTGATTTCCGTATGCGGATAATCCAGGTATTCAAAAATAACGTGAGAAGCCGCGAGGGTTGCGTGGCCACAGAGGTTAATTTCATCCTGCGTGGTAAACCAGCGCAGTTCAAACCCGTTATCCGTTCGGACAAAGAACGCCGTCTCTGACTGATTATGCTGTTTCGCCATCTTCAGCAGCGTCTCATCCGGTAGCCACGCTTCCAGCGGACACACCGCCGCCGCATTGCCGCCGAACGCCCTGTCGCTGAAGGCATCTACCAGATAAAAATCAATTTCCTGCATCGTTGGTTCCTCTTAGATTTATTCAGCGCAGAAATACTGTGCCCTTCAGATACAGCGCCGCCTGCCCGCCCATCCGCACGCGGTCGCCCTTGAGTTCGCAGCGTACGTCTCCTCCACGGGCGGAAACCTGGCGGGCAAACATCTGTGTTTTGCCAAGCTGTTCACTCCAGTAAGGGATCAGCATGGTGTGCGCGGAGCCGGTGACAGGATCTTCCGGCACGGCCACGCCCGGCGAGAAGAAACGACTGATAAAGTCGTATTCTCCTTCGTCCCGGGCGGTGACGGCCACTTTATGCTCCCCCGGCGTCATGGCGGAGAAATCCGGATTAATGGCTTCCACCTGCTCGCGGCTCTCCAGTACCAGCACCCAGGCGCGGCCTTTTCGCGCCTCGACGTAGTGGCTGATACCGAGTGCGGTGAGCAACTCCGGTGGCGGCGTCTGCGCCTGCGTCGGGCAGGCCGGGAAGTCCAGCGTCATCCAGTCACCTTCACGGCTGACGGTCAGGCGACCAGAGGCAGTGTCAAAATGAAGGCGTGAGTCCGGATAATCCAGTTCGTTAAACAGAATATACGCCGCGGCAAGCGTCGCGTGACCACACAGATTAACCTCGGTTAGCGTGGTGAACCAGCGCAACTCGATCCCCCCTTTTGTACACACAAAAAACGCGGTTTCCGACTGGTTATGCTGTTGTGCCATCCGCAGTAACGTCTCATCCGGTAGCCACGCGTCGAGGGGGCACACCGCCGCCGGGTTGCCGCCAAAGGAGGACGCGCTGAACGCATCTACCAGATAAAAATCAATCTCCTGCATTGTGTTACCGCCTGTTTTTGTTGTGTTGTTCTTTATCTTCAATGAAAACAACCGCGTTCGCTACCGCTGCATGAAGGTAAATTTTGTGATTCATATCACATAACGGTTGAGTTTTCGCCGTTTAAGGCTTTAAGATCGTCTCCTCATCTTTCAGGCAACGAATCCCAGATATCCCTATGACAACACACACGGTTTCCCGCAGGGTCGCGTGGCTACGCGTGGTCACGCTCGCCATCGCAGCGTTTATTTTCAACACCACGGAATTTGTTCCGGTTGGGCTGCTGTCCGACATTGCGGCCAGCTTCCATATGGAAACGGCACAGGTTGGCATTATGCTGACCATCTATGCATGGGTGGTAGCGCTGATGTCGCTGCCGTTTATGCTGCTGACCAGCCAGATGGAACGTCGTAAGCTGCTGATTGGGCTGTTTGTGGTGTTCATTGCCAGCCATGTGCTGTCATTTATGGCATGGAACTTCACCGTGCTGGTCATCAGCCGCGTCGGCATCGCGTTTGCCCATGCCGTTTTCTGGTCGATCACCGCATCGCTCGCCATTCGTCTGGCCCCGGCGGGGAAACGCGCCCAGGCGCTGAGCCTGATTGCCACCGGAACGGCGCTGGCGATGGTGTTAGGCCTGCCGATCGGGCGCATTGTGGGTCAATACTTCGGCTGGCGCACCACCTTCTTTGCCATCGGCATGGGGGCGCTGATCACCCTGGTGTGTCTGATCAAACTGCTGCCAAAACTGCCCAGCGAACACTCCGGCTCGCTGAAAAGTCTTCCGCTGCTGATGCGTCGACCGGCGCTGATGAGCATCTATTTGCTGACCGTGATTGTGGTGACCGCCCATTACACGGCCTACAGCTATATTGAGCCGTTTGTTCAGGTTGTGGCGGGCTTTAGCGCTAACTTTGCCACCGTTCTGCTGCTGATCCTGGGCGGCGCGGGGATTATCGGCAGCATCCTGTTCGGGAAGCTGGGCAATCAGCATGCGTCTGCGCTTGTAAGCAGTGCGATTGGCCTGCTGCTGGCATGTCTGCTGTTACTGATGCCTGCGGCAGGCAGCGAGAGTCATCTGGCGATCCTCAGTCTGTTCTGGGGCGTGGCGATCATGATTATTGGTCTGGGAATGCAGGTCAAAGTGCTGGCGCTGGCCCCGGACGCCACGGACGTAGCGATGTCGCTCTTCTCCGGGATTTTTAATCTGGGGATTGGCGCCGGTGCGCTGGTGGGAAATCAGATCAGCCTGCATGTATCGATGTCGGCCATTGGCTATCTCGGGGCGATTCCGGCGCTGATCGCGCTGATCTGGTCGGTGCTTATCTTCCGTAAATGGCCGGTCGCGATGGAAGAACAGACCAGCCACGGTTGACGTTTGTTGTGCCGGGTGGCTCTGCGCTTACCCGGCAACGTTCTCAATGATACGTCTTAACAATCTCCAGCACGCCGTTAATAATAAACTGCACGCCCATACAGACCAGCAGGAAGCCCATCAGACGGGAGATAGCTTCAATCCCCCCCTTGCCCACCCAGCGCATAATCGCCCCGGAACTGCGCAATGACCCCCAGACAATAATGGCAATAAGCGCAAAAATGATCGGCGGCGCAACGGTGATAACCCAGTGCGGAAATGTCGACCCATCACGCACCGTTGAGGCGGAACTGATGATCATCGCAATCGTTCCCGGCCCTGCCGTGCTCGGCATGGCTAACGGCACAAACGCGATGTTGGCGCTCGGTTCGCTTTCAAGCTCCTCCGATTTGCTTTTGGCTTCCGGGGATTCGTGCGCTTTGTGCGCCGGGAACAGCATCCGGAAACCAATAAAGGCCACGATCAGCCCGCCAGCGATACGCAGACCGGGAATCGAAATACCAAAGGTATTCATCACCAGTTGCCCGGCGTAATAAGCCACCATCATTATGGCAAAGACGTACACAGAGGCCATCATCGACTGCTGATTGCGCTCCGCGCTGTTCATGTTCCCCGCCAGCCCCAGAAAAAGCGCCACCGTCGTTAACGGGTTCGCCAGCGGCAGCAACACCACCAGCCCAAGCCCCACTGCTTTAATCAAATCCAACATAATGCACCGCAGTCCTTATCCTTATTCAACATCGCAATTATAGGGGCAAATCCTCGTCCGTAGCCATCCGCGCAGCGTAACCATAATTGTCTCTCGTAATTGATAACCCCAGATTATCTGTATGATTTAAAAGCGTACAGAATGAGTTCCTGAAGCGTTTTAGCATTTCGTGGCATCGGCCGATTCATTCAGTTGACTTATACTTGCCTGAGCAATAATATCTGCCGTGACTAAACTACTTGCCAGGGCAACCATTGTGAAAAGCACCAGTGACCTCTTTAACGACATAATCCCACTGGGTCGTCTTATTCATATGGTTAATCAGAAAAAAGATCGCCTGCTCAATGACTATCTGTCACCGCTGGATATCACCGCAACACAGTTCAAAGTGCTGTGTTCCATTCGCTGCGAAGTGTGTATCACGCCGGTTGAGCTGAAAAAGGTGCTCTCTGTCGATCTGGGTGCGTTAACCCGCATGCTGGATCGTCTCGTCTGTAAAGGATGGGTAGAACGAAGCCCTAACCCAAATGACAAACGTGGCGTACTGGTGAAACTGACCAGCGATGGCGCGGCCATGTGTGAGCAATGTCATCAATTAGTAGGACAAACACTGCACCAGGAACTGACAAAAAACTTAACGGCGGATGAAGTGGCAACGCTTGAGCTTTTACTCAAGAAAATCCTGCCGTAAACAGAAAAAGAGGTATGACGATGTCCAGACGCAATACTGACGCTATCACCATTCATAGCATTTTGGACTGGATCGAAGATAACCTGGAATCTCCGCTCTCCCTTGAGAAAGTGTCTGAGCGTTCAGGTTACTCAAAATGGCACCTGCAACGGATGTTTAAAAAAGAGACCGGCCATTCATTAGGACAATATATTCGCAGCCGCAAGCTGACGGAGATTGCCCAAAAACTGAAAGAAAGCAATGAGCCGATCCTCTATCTGGCGGAACGTTACGGATTTGAATCGCAACAAACCCTGACGCGTACGTTCAAGAACTACTTTGACGTGCCGCCTCATAAGTACCGTATTACCAGTATGCCGGGTGAATCCCGTTATCTGTATCCGCTTAAACATTGCAGTTAATCATCGCCTGTTAAGACGTAACCGAGGAAATCATGAAATTTATCGCCTCCGCCGCCCTCACCTTGCTGGTGCTGGTTTCCGGCCAGAGCTTCGCGGAGCAAAACCCCAGTGCGGGGCAGCAAAATAATCGTGACACCATGATTATGCCGTCCACGCAAAACCAGTCGCCCTGGGACTTCAATCACATGGGCGCTGGCAGCGACAAATCCGACGAATTAGGCGTGCCGTATTACAACCACGACCTGTAATTCGTTTTTGCCCCGCTAATGCGGGGCTTTTTTCTGCCTTAACTCTGCACCCGCGTCGCCCGACGCACCCGCAAGCCAAAGACGTTGATATACAGCCCGGCCATAATCAGCCCTGCGCCACACAGTTGCAGCGCGCTGAGCGTTTCATCCAGCAACAGTGCGGCGCTGGCAAGCCCGACCACCGGTACCAGCAGCGATAACGGCGCCACGCGCCAGGTTTCATAGCGTCCGAGCAGCGATCCCCAGATACCATAGCCAATGATTGAGGCAACGAACGCCAGGTAGATCAGCGACAAAATAGTCGTCAGGTCGATCTCCACCAGGCTTTTCAGCATCGCCTGCGGCCCCTCCAGAATAAATGACGCGGCCATAAACGGTACGATGGGGATCAACGCGCTCCAGACCACCAGCGATAAGACCGCCGGACGCGCCTCGTGCTGCATTATCAGCTTGTTAAAGATATTGCCGCACGCCCAGCTCAGCCCCGCCGCCAGGGTGAGCATAAAGCCCAGCAGCGCGACATGCTGACCGTTGAGGCTGCCTTCAATCAGCACCAGCACGCCAAAGACCGCAAGGCTAATGCCCGCCAGCTGCTTGCCCTGCAAGCGTTCGCCAAAGACAAACGCGCCGAGAATGATGGTAAAGAACGCCTGCACCTGAAGCACCAGCGAAGCCAGGCCCGCAGGCATACCGAATTTAATAGCGCAAAAAAGAAACGCAAACTGACCAAAGCTGATGGTGAGGCCGTAGCCCAGCAGCAGCTTGAGGGGAATTTTCGGGCGGGCGACGAACAGCAGCGCCGGAAACGCCACCAGCAGGAAGCGCAGACCCGCCAGCATCAATGGAGGCATGTTGTGCAACCCCATTTTGATGACCACAAAATTGAGTCCCCACGCCACGACAACCAGCAACGCTAACAGCCCGTCTTTCCGCGTCATTTTCCGCCCCTGAAATATTAAAATTTTGTAAACACTTCAAGGTAACAGAAAAAATAGCCCCGCGAGAAGATCATTAATTCTGGTACTGAAGAGAAGCACTTGCGGATAAATTGGGTGCTATACAAGCTGCCGATCCCATGATAATCCTGTAATAACACAACAAAAAAGCATAAGCATTTGTCGGGCAGGAAAATGAAACCATCAATCAGGCGCTCAACCGCAGCGCTGCTGGCATCGTCATTGTTATTAACAATTGGCCGCGGGGCAACGCTGCCCTTTATGACCATATATCTTACACGCGTGTACGATATGAGCGTGGAGAATATTGGCTATGCCCTTACCGTGGCGTTGACCATTGGCGTGGTGTTTAGCCTGGGGTTTGGCATCCTGGCGGATAAATTCGACAAAAAACGCTATATGCTGATCGCCATCGTCGCCTTTATCGCCGGGTTTGTGGCCATTCCGCTGGTGAATAACGTGACGCTGGTAGTGCTGTTCTTTGCCCTGATTAACTGCGCCTATTCCGTCTTCTCAACGGTGCTGAAAGCATGGTTTGCCGACGTGCTGACCTCCAGCGAAAAGGCGCACGTTTTCTCACTCAACTACAGTTTCCTGAACATCGGCTGGACGATCGGGCCGCCGATCGGCACCCTGCTTGTGATGTACAGCCTGCAACTGCCGTTCTTGCTGGCGGCCTTCTGCGCCGCACTGCCGCTCGGGTTTATCCATTTCTTTGTGCAGAAAAGCATAGCCTCGGACAGCCCTGAGGAGAAAATGCCATGGCAACCCTCGGTGCTGCTGAAAGACCGGGCGCTGTTCTGGTACACGCTTTCCGGGCTGCTGGCGTCGTATGTGGGTGGATCGTTTGCCACCTGCATTTCCCAGTATGTCCTCGCTGCACATGCGGACAGTGATTTCGCAGAAAAGGTGGTGGCCGTTGTGCTGCCCGTCAACGCGGCGGTGGTCGTCACCCTGCAATATGCGCTTGGACGGAAGATCACCGCCAGCAATATCCGTCCGCTAATGACCGCCGCGACGCTTTTTTTCATCCTCGGGCTGGGGGGGTTTATGCTTTCCGGCGAGAACCTGATTTACTGGGGGATCGCGGCAGCGATTTTCACCCTGGGTGAGATTATTTATGCACCGGGTGAATACATGCTGATCGACAATATCGCCCCGCCGGGCATGAAGGCGAGCTACTTCTCCGCACAAGCGCTGGGCTGGCTGGGCGCGGCGGCGAACCCGATGATCACCGGGCTCATCCTGACCCATCTGCCGCACTGGTCATTATTTATCATTATGATGGCCGCCATCATTGCGGCCTGGCTGATGATATTGCGCGGGATGCGCGTGAAAAGTGAAGATAGAGTGTCGAGTAGCGCTGCGCTTACCCGACCTGGAAAACCCTAATCCCAGGCCGGGTAAGGCGAAGCCGTCCCCCGGCAAAACCAACACCTTAGTGGTGCAACATCTCCTCCACCACCTGCTCCTTGTACATCTCATTCGGGTAGTAGGTCGGCCAGTTATCCATCTCTTTCAGCAGCGCCTCGTGGGAGGTGTTGCCCATAAAGATATGGAAGTGTGAAGAGGCTTTCGGCCCGATGATATGGTCGCTGAACTGCACAAACTTAGGCGCCTCGCTCGCGTTATCCTTGCACTCAAACAGGTAGCGCACACCTTTTTTCCCCGACGCATAGGTCAGAATTTTGTAGCCGCTGTAGTCGTAGCGGCAGCTGCTCACCGTTTTGCCTCGGTGGAATTCCATCACGTTGTTTTCAATGCCGATGGCGTCCACGTCCGTCGCGTAACCCTTGCGGTAGTAGGCCTTCACCTCGGCAGCAGATTTTTCTCCCTTCTGCGCTTTCTTTTCGAAAACCGGATCCAGCGAACCATCAAGCAGGAACGGGTAAACAGACTGCCATGTTCCGTCCCAGTCAGACAGCTTCCTGTCCCTGACGTCTTTATCCTCAAAGACGCCGTTTGCCGCCTTCTGTTCCGCCTCCGTCATCTGATGACCGTGCGAATGGGCAAAAAGCGAGCCGCTTACCAGCAGCGTTCCCAAAGTCAGCGCAATTTTTCCAGGTTGTGCAGCCACAGCAAAATCCTCATTCCGTTTTATAAGAATAGGGATGTTATATTATAACATTTCAGATCGCAACCAGCCCGCGAACGCCCTCCCGCTCCATATTCTCCCCGCGCCCCTGCTGGACGATGCTGCCGCGCGACATCACCAGATAGCTGTCGGCCAGCTCTGCCGCAAAATCATAAAATTGCTCCACCAGCAGGATCGCCATATCCCCCCGGTTCGCCAGGCTGCGGATCACCTGCCCAATCTCTTTAATCACCGACGGCTGAATACCTTCCGTGGGTTCATCCAGAATCAGTAATTGTGGACGGCTCGCCAGCGCGCGACCAATCGCCAGCTGCTGTTGCTGACCACCGGAAAGATCGCCTCCGCGTCGGTGCTTCATCTCCTTCAGCACCGGGAAAAGCTGCCAAATCTCCTCCGGTACGCTCCTTGCGTTTCCCGCTGAGAAGCGCGTCAGCCCCATCAGCAGGTTTTCTTCTACGGTCAGACGCGGAAAAATCTCCCGCCCCTGCGGAACATACGCCACGCCGGACTGCACTCGCTGGTGCGGTTTACTGTGAGTGATGGTCTTTCCCTGCCAGACGACCTCCCCGGCTTTCACCGGGATCAGCCCCATCAGGCACCTCAGCAGCGTGGTTTTGCCCACCCCGTTGCGCCCCAGCAGGCAGGTAACTTCCCCGACGACCGCCTCAAAGCTCACCCCGCGCAGAATATGACTTCCGCCGTAGTACTGATTCAGTTCGCTAACCTGTAACATCCCCTCTCCTTAGCGTCCCAGATAGACGTCAATCACCTGTTCATTGGCCTGTACCTCGCGAAGCGAACCTTCCGCCAGTACGCGCCCCTGATGCAGCACCGTGACGTGGTCGGCGATGGTCTCAACGAAACCCATATCGTGCTCAACCACCATCAGCGAATGCTTGCCTGCCAGGGTGCGGAACAGCTCGGCAGTGTATTCCGTCTCGGCGTCGGTCATACCGGCGGCGGGTTCGTCCAGCAGCAACAGGTGCGGGTCCTGCACCAGCAGCATGCCGATCTCCAGAAACTGCTTCTGTCCGTGGGAAAGCAGTCCGGCACGGCGATCGCGCTCACTGCCAAGCCGCAGCAAAACCAGCATCTCGTCAATGCGGTCGCGCTGCTCGCCGCTGAGCGTTGCCCGCAGGCTCGCCCAGACGGACCTGTCGGCTTTCATGGCGATTTCGAGGTTTTCCCCTACGGTCAGCGCTTCAAACACGGTCGGCTTCTGGAACTTACGGCCAATGCCCTGACGGGCGATGGCCGCCGGTTCCAGGGCTGTCAGATCGATGGACTGATCGTAAATAGCTTTCCCGCTTTTTGGCCGGGTTTTGCCGGTGATCACGTCCATCAGCGTGGTTTTACCGGCTCCGTTAGGGCCAATGATGCAGCGCAATTCTCCGACGCCGATATTCAGCGAGAGATCGGTCAACGCCTGAAAACCGTCGAAACTGACGTTAATGGCCTCGAGCTGCAACACCGGATCGGTCTGCTCGCGGTAACGGTCGCCCGGTAGCTGGCGGGTAAAGAGTCCTTCAGAGGGCTGCATTAATTCTCTCCCTTACGAAACAGACCGAACACGCCGCGCGGTAAAAACAGCGTCACGGCGATGAAAATCAGCCCCAGAAACAGCTGCCAGTACTCCGGCATCGCCACGGTGAAAAAGCTCTTCGCACCGTTGACCAGCGCCGCGCCAATCACCGGGCCCACCAGAGTGCCGCACCCGCCCAGCGCTACCCAGATGGCCGCTTCAATCGAGTTGGTTGGCGACATTTCACCCGGGTTGATAATGCCCACCTGCGGAACGTACAGCGCCCCCGCCAGGCCACACAGCACGGCGGAAAGCGTCCAGACCAGCAGCTTGAAGCCGCGCGGATCGTAGCCGCAGAACGTGAGACGGTTTTCCGCATCGCGCACCGCCGTTAAAATGCGGCCAAATTTACTCTTCGCCAGCGCGTAGCCTGTGCCCAGGGCCAGAAGCAGCAGCACGACCGTTGCGAGAAACAGCGCGATCCGCGTGGTGGTCGCCGTGACGGAAAATCCGAGCAGCGTGGTAAAGCCGGTAAAGCCGTTATTGCCGCCAAAGCCGGTTTCGTTGCGAAAGAACAGCAGCATGCCCGCATAGGTCAGCGCCTGGGTCATGATGGAGAAATAGACCCCTTTGATCTTCGAGCGGAAAGCAAACCAGCCGAAGACCAGCGCCAGCAGGCCGGGTATCGTCACAATTAACACCAGTGCCCAGGCAAAATGCTGCGTTCCCCACCAGAACCAGGGCAGTTCGCTCCACGAGAGAAACGACATAAACGCGGGCAGCCCGTCTCCGGCCGCCTGGCGCATCAGGTACATGCCCATCGCATAGCCGCCCAGGGCGAAGAATATGCCGTGCCCCAGCGAGAGCATACCGGCATAGCCCCAGACCAGATCGAGGGCCACGGCGACCACCGCGTAGCAGAGGATCTTGCCGATGAGCGTCAACATCCACGTGGAAACGGCCAGCGGATGGGTGGCGGGCAACAGCGCGAGAAAAGGCAGCACCAGCAGCGCCGCAACCAGCAGACTGCCGAAGATTTGCGCGGTGCGCGGTGCCCTGCGCGCCAGTGTTAAGGTCAATGGCTGGCTCATCAGTCTGTCACCCTCCCTTTAAGTGCGAATAACCCCTGCGGACGTTTCTGGATAAACAGAATGATCGCCACCAGAATCAGGATCTTGCCCAGCACGGCGCCCATCTGCGGTTCAAGAATTTTATTGAAGATCCCCAGACCAAAGGCCGCCGCGACGCTACCGGCCAGCTGGCCGACGCCGCCGAGCACCACCACCAGGAACGAATCAATGATGTATCCCTGGCCCAGCTCCGGTCCCACGTTCCCCAGCTGGGACAACGCCACGCCGCCCAGCCCGGCAATGCCGGACCCGAGGCCAAACGCCAGCATATCTACCCGTCCGGTGGGGACGCCGCAGCAGGCCGCCATGCTGCGGTTTTGCGTCACCGCCCGCACGTTCAGCCCCAGACGCGTTTTATTCAGAATGAGCCAGGTGAAGAACAGCACCAGCAACACAAACCCGAGCACCACAATACGGTTCCACGGCAGCGTCAGGTTGGCGAAAACCTGCACCCCGCCGGACAGCCAGGCCGGGTTTGCGACCTCAAGGTTCTGAGCGCCAAAGGTCATGCGCACCAGCTGGATAAGCATCAGGCTGATCCCCCAGGTGGCGAGCAGGGTTTCCAGCGGGCGGCCATACAGATGGCGGATCACCGTGCGCTCCAGCACCATCCCGATACCTGCCGTCAGGCAAAACGCCACCGGCAGCGCCACCACCGGATAGAGCGCCAGCCACTGAGGCATCCACTGCGCCATAACCTGCTGCACCATCCAGGTGGCATACGCCCCGAGCATCAGCATTTCGCCGTGGGCCATGTTAATCACCCCCAGCAGACCATAGGTGATAGCCAGCCCGAGCGCGGCCAGCAAGAGTACCGATCCCAACGACAGGCCCATGAAGGCCTGCCCCAGCAGTTCGCCCCACATCAGCCGGTGCTGAATACGGTCCAGGCTCTCAGCGGCGGCGGCACGTACCCGTGCGTCCGGCTCGGTTTGCGCCCGGGTGAATGGCGTCAGCGTGGCCTGCACGTCCGGATCGTCAGACTGTCCCAGCAGTTCAACCGCGTTAAGGCGCGTTTCCGCCTGCGGACTCGCCAGCTGAAGATTTGCCAGCGCCAGCCTCAGCGACTGTCGGGTGACGTCGTCCGTTTCGCGATTAGCCCGCTGTTGCAGAAACCCGAGCATATCCGGCTGGGCGTCACGCTGAAGTTGCCGCGCGGCATGACGCCTTTCTGTGACACTGTCACTAACAAGCTGATGCGTCGCCAGCGCCGTGACGGTTAACACGCGCAGCCGGTTGGTCAGCCGCACGGCTTTGGTCGTTCCTTCGGCGCTCTTTGCCGCGCCCAGGGCAACCATTTCGCCGTCGATGCGGGTAAATGCCTTCTTCTGGCTGTCGGTATAAAGGTTCTCCTGTTGCAGCGCCTTAAGCAGCGGCAAACGTGCAGGTTCCGGCGTGGCTGCCCAGCGGGTCAGCATGGCGGTTTGCTGGCTGCGGCTAGCGGCAACGAAATCATCGGCATCCGATGCCTGCGCCATCCCTGGCAGCAGTCCGGTAAGCCACACAATCGCAATCATCATGCGTATGGCGTTCATGACGTCTCTCCCTGGTGGTGGCTTAGTTGCTGGCGGTTTTCATCGGCTGGTCAGGTTTTTTGTCATTCCCGGCGATAAACGGGCTCCACGGCTGAGCGCGTACCGGCTGTTCGGTTTGCCAGACGACGTTGAACTGGCCGTTGCCTTCGATTTCACCAATCATGACGGGCTTATGCAGGTGGTGGTTGGTGGCATCCATGGTCAGCGTAAAGCCGGACGGCGCGTTGAACGACTGGCCCGCCATTGCCGCGCGCACTTTGTCCACGTTGGTTGTCCCCGCTTTTTCAACCGCTTGCGCCCACATATGCAGGCCGACGTAGGTCGCTTCCATCGGATCGTTGGTGACGACGGTATCGGCATTCGGCAGCTTATGGGCTTTCGCGTAAGCTTTGTAGGCCGCGACAAAGGTCTGGTTGGTCGGGTTATCGACGGATTCAAAGTAGTTCCACGCCGCCAGGTTACCCACCAGCGGTTTGGTATCAATGCCGCGCAGTTCCTCCTCGCCCACCGAGAACGCCACAACCGGCACGTCCGTGGCTTTCAGCCCCTGGTTCGCCAGCTCTTTATAGAAAGGCACGTTGGAATCACCGTTGATGGTGGAGACCACCGCCGTTTTACCGCCCGCAGAGAATTTCTTGATACTGGCGACGATGGTCTGGTAATCGCTATGACCAAACGGGGTGTAGACCTCTTCAATATCTTTATCTTCCACGCCTTTCGAGTGCAGGAAGGCGCGCAGGATCTTGTTCGTGGTGCGCGGGTAAACGTAGTCCGTTCCCAGCAGGAAGAAGCGTTTCGCGCTGCCGCCGTCCTCGCTCATCAGGTACTCCACCGCCGGGATCGCCTGCTGGTTAGGCGCCGCGCCGGTATAGAAGAGGTAAGGTGACATCTCTTCACCTTCGTACTGCACCGGATAGAACAGCAAACCGTTCAGCTCCTCAAAAATCGGCAGAACCGATTTACGCGATACGGAGGTCCAGCAGCCAAACACCACGGCGACCTTATCCTGGCTCAGAAGCTGGCGGGCCTTTTCGGCAAACAGCGGCCAGTTGGAGGCCGGGTCAACCACCACCGGCTCCAGCTTTTTCCCGAGTACGCCGCCTTTGGCGTTGATTTCGTCGATGGTCATCAGGGCGACATCTTTCAGGGGCGTTTCTGAAATGGCCATCGTGCCGGAGAGTGAGTGCATGATCCCGACTTTAATGGTCTCTGCGGCCTGAACGCCAAAACTCACTCCCATGGCGACCACGGAGGCGGACAAGGCGAACGCTTTTATAAAGGTACGACGGTGCATATTTTCACTCCTGAAAAAGAAAGCTGTGCGAAGACGTCCGTTACCGCCCGGACGCAGAAAAAAGTAACGTCAGTTTCAGGAGAGCAAAAAGAGTGCCAGGTTGCAGAGGCAGGATTTAAACGGGTTCGAAGAGAGGATCTACGGGAAACGACTCAGAATGGTACAGCGCTGCACTGTAATAATGCAGCGCTGTAAACGATGTTACCAGACGTCGCTGGCGATTTGCGTCACCAGGCGAACTTTATCCCACTGCTGGGCTTCGCTCAGGCTGTTACCCTCTTCCGTGGAGGCAAATCCGCACTGCGGGCTGAGGCAAATCTGCTCTTTCGCCACGTAGCGCGCGGCCTCTTCCAGACGCGCTTTCACCCCTTCCGGGTTCTCCAGCTCACCGTGCTTGGTGGTGATCAGCCCCAGCACCACCTGCTGTTTACCCGGGCGCACAAAACGCAGTGGCGCGAAGTCGCCGCTACGGTCGTTGTCGTACTCCAGGAAGAACGCGTCGACGTTCACCGTGCCGAACAGCACCTCCGCCACCGGCTCATAGCCGCCTTCGGAAATCCAGGTTGAGCGGAAATTACCGCGGCAGACGTGTAGCCCGATGGTCAAATCGTCCGGTTTGCCCTCCAGCGCCTTATTCAGCACCCGGGCATAGGTTCGGGCAAGTTCGTCTGCATCATCACCGCGCTCGCGGATCTGGCGGCGCTGGTCTTCTGAACAAAGGTAGGCCCAGACGGTGTCATCCAGTTGCAGATAGCGGCAGCCTGCATCGTAAAAGGCCCGAATGGCATCGCGCCAGGTGGTCGCCAGATCGTCAAAGTAATCTTTCAGATCCGGGTAGACCGTGGCATCAATATCCTTGCGGCCACCGCGGAAGTGCAGCACGCTCGGGCTCGGAATAGTCATCTTCGGCTGTGCGTTACCGCTGATGCTTTTGAGGTAGCGGAAATCTTCCAGCATAGGATGATCGCCGAAGCCCAGTTTGCCCGTTACGCGCACGCCATGCGCTTTGGTCTGCACTCCGTTGAACTGAATGCCCTGCTGCGAATCATAACGCTCCACGCCCTGTAGCCCGTCAAAGAAGTCAAAGTGCCACCAGGCGCGGCGGAATTCACCGTCCGTTACCACATGCAGACCGCAGGCGCACTGCTGCTCGACAACATGGCGAATGGCCTCGTCCTCAACCGCGCGAAGCTGACCGGCATCGATCTCACCGCTGGCGAATTGCAGACGGGCCTGTTTAATGGAATCCGGGCGTAAAAAACTGCCGACTACATCGGCGCGGTACGGGGCGTGGTGTCGCTGCATGGAAATCTCCTCTGTCTGTCGGCGTTAATTGCCCACAGTGATAATTCATCTCTTGAATCTTTAGACTTCTGGATGTCTAAACGTCCTAAAAAGATGTCATACCGACTCGCCGCCGACAAACGAGAAAATTTCATCTGTGTTGAAAAAAATTCATGTTCACAGAGCGGGTGATGAAGATCCCGCAAACGCGAACCGCTCATCTTCCCAGCCGGTCATGCCCCCGAGCATAATCTTGACCGGCAAACCCAGACGCGCCAGCTTCAGCGCCGCCCTGTCCGCCCCGTTGCAGTGCGGGCCTGCACAATAGACGACAAACAGCGTGCCCTCTGGCCACGCTGTCATCCGCTCGGCGGTGATCTGGCTCCAGGGTAAATGCAGCGCGCCGGGCAGATGCCGCCGGGCAAAATGTTCAGGCTTCCCGACAACGTGCAGCAGAACAAAGTCCTGCTCACCGCTGGATACCGCGTGATGGACATCGGCGCAGTCCGTCTCGACGCTCAGACGACGCAGAAAATGCCCCACGGCTTCCTGCGGCTCAGCAGCCGGAAATTCAGTAACATAGCTCATGAATCTTCCTCATTTGTGGTGTTTGTGTTAACACTACTCTATCCCTTAATTCAGCACATGAATGCGTCCGCCTATGCCAGAAAACAGCAAAAAGATGACAAACTTAAGACATCCCTCGCCGCGCGCGGTCGTGCTGGCATATGACGGTTTATGTACCTTTGAGTTTGGCGTGGCGGTAGAAATCTTTGGCTTGCCGCGCCCGGAGATGGGCGATGACTGGTATCAGTTCGCCGTGGCGAGCGTGGATGGCGGCGAGCTCCGGGCAACGGGCGGGATCCGTATTCTGGCCGACGGCGATCTGCGTCTGCTTGAAACGGCGGATCTGGTTGTTGTACCCGGCTGGCGAGGGCTGGATGAACCCGTACCCGAAGCGCTCTGCCAGGCGCTCCGCGCGGCGCATGCCCGCGGCTGCCAGCTACTCTCGATCTGTTCTGGCGTTTTCGTTCTGGCAGCCTCAGGCCTGCTTGACGGGCGGAAGGCAACCACCCACTGGCGCTACACGCAAGCTCTGAAAACACGCTTTCCCGCCATCACCGTGGTCGAAGATGTGCTCTACCAGGACGAAGGCGATATTCTCACTTCCGCCGGCAGCGCCGCGGGGATTGATCTGTGTCTGCACGTGGTGCGCCGGAATTACGGTATGGAGGCAGCAAACCGCGTGGCGCGTCGACTGGTGATCCCGCCCCATCGGGACGGCTCGCAAACCCAGCAACTTAGCCGACCGGTGGCTCAGTTGCGGGAGAGCCAGCGCCTGGGCCAGCTGTTCGATTATCTTCATCAGCATCTGGCCGTTTCCCATACCGTCGAATCGCTGTCCCTGCGGGTGGGTATGAGTCAACGCACCTTTCTGCGCCGTTTCCAGGACGCGACCGGGACAACGCCCGCGCGCTGGTTATTGACTGCGCGATTGCAGCGGGCAAAAGATTATCTCGAAAACAGTCGGCTCAGCATTGATAATATTGCGGAACAAACCGGATTTGGACAAAGCGCCACGCTGCGCCACCATTTCCGGCAGCAATTTGCGCTTTCGCCCGCGCAATATCGCAAACAATTTTTACAGCCGGTACGATAAACGGGCAAAAAAAAACCGCCATAATCTGGCGGTAAATGCTTGCATGGATAGATTTGTATTTTGGTATCTACGCTCCGGTATTCCCTACCGGGATGTGGATCACCAGCAATCTACCACTGTGAGCCTCAACGAAGCATAAACGAATCGATTAACCCGCTTTGGTATTAATTTGCAGATAACGCATCAGCCCCTGATCTGCACTCTGGCGGGCATCATCATTAATCGCTTCGAGATAAAACGCACGAGAGACCCCATACGGTGCCTGCTCGGGTGGGTAAACGGCGAACTGGAAGGTTTTGCCTCTCGCCTTATTGGTACAGCCCAGCTCCCAGCGATCTTCACTTACCTGGGTGCTATTACATTCGACACGTCCGTAATCGCTGGTTAAATACGATCCGACACGGCTTTTTGCTGACTGAATATATTCTGGTTCTTTATTTGAATAGATGCTGGCCGCAGCACCCACCGCAACCACTACGCCCAGAAGTGATAGCACGATTATTTTTTTCATTTATTCGATCCAATCCTTAGCCAGAAAAATCTTATTGTAAATGATTTCCCAATAAATCTAGTTGTTCTTTGCATACCAGAAATGGGAGTTTACAACGTCGATATCGCTTTTAAGAATAGTCTTAAGCGCGTTTTATTGCGACCACAATTTTTGACACTCTATTTTCTCAAATTTAAAGAGTCGAATAATTACTCTATGAAATTATCCCTACGATGACCGTAGCGTATTTTCAGGGGATAAATGATGTTCAGAAAAGAATTTTCGCTACTGCTGGTGATTAGCGCCCTGTTCTCAGGACAGATTATGGCGGAGCACAAAGGGCATGAATTTGTGTATGTGAAAAACGCCGACCATCAGCTTCGTCATGAAGCTGACAGCGACGAGTTACGCAGCGCGGCTGAGGAGTCTGCGGAGGGGTTGCGCGAGCACCATACCTGGCAGAAATCGCGCAAACCGGATACCCACTCTGCGGGTTAGCTGCCTTTACGCTTCGGCAGGGTCTTCATCAAATCGTCAGGGCTGACGGAGGCCACAATGCTTCCCGGCGGCGGCATTTTGAAGATGTGATTCTTCATCTTGCCGATAACGTGCATTTCACACGGACGGCAGTCAAACTTCAGCGTCAGCACTTCATCGCCATTCACCAGCCGCATCGGCGTCGCTTTCCAGCTTTTAATATTGCCTTTCGCCTGTTTCGGACAAAGGTTAAAAGCAAACCGCAGGCAGTGTTTGGTGATCATCACCGGCACATCGCCCTTCTCTTCATGCGCTTCATACGCGGCGTCAATCAGCTGCACGCCGTGACGATGATAAAACGCACGCGCTTTGTGGTTGTATACGTTCGCGAGGAAAGAAAGATGCGTGTCCGGGTAGACCGGCGCAGGCACCGCTTCGGCCTTACGGCTGCCGCGCGAATAGTTTGCCAGGCGTACTTCATCCAGCATCTCGGCCGTTTCACGGCGGAACTGGTTCAGCAGGCTGTTCGGCACGAACAGCGCGTCCGGCAGATTCACCTCAATATTGCGCGCGTAATAAATGGTCTGCCCCAGCTTCGCCACGCCATCCTTGAGGTTACTAAGCGCTTTCTCCGCATTGTTCGCCACCTCGAACAGGCCGTCGAGCGTATGCGTGACGCTGATGCCGTCTTCGCAGGTCATGGTCAGGATCAGCTGCTCTTCCCAGCCCCCCAGCGCGATATCCACCGCAATGCGGCGCTCGCTGGAGGTCTTGAGCAAGGCCTGCTGCCAGTTGTGATCCAGGTTACGGTTAAGCGCCGCATTAGGACGGGCTTTGTAGAGATCGGCAGGCATTTCGTTCGGCCAGACGCGATAGCGATTTTCGCCGGTTTTCTCCACCGTATTGGCGCGGAAACCCACTACTTCACGTTTGATCATCACGTTGAGACCATCGCCGTTCGCCAGCGGCTCTGTCACCTGAACGTCAAGATGATCTTTCGCCACTTTCAGCACTTCACCCACCGGCAGGCCGATAAACTTCGGTGAGTCGAACGCGCCAATATCCCCTTTACGGGCATTCACGAAATAGTCCGTGCTGCCGCGGTGGAAGGTTTTGTCCGTAGACGGAATAAAGAAATGCTCTGTACGCCCGGCGGAGGCGCGCGCCAGATCACCGCGATCGTCGATGATGGCATCCAGCATCTGACGATAATGTGCGGTGATATTTTTGACGTAGCTCATGTCCTTGTAGCGCCCTTCAATTTTGAAGGAGCGTACGCCAGCATCGATCAGCGCACCGAGGTTCGCCGTCTGATCGTTATCTTTCATCGACAGCAGGTGTTTTTCGAATGCCACCACGCGGCCCTGATCGTCTTTCAGGGTATACGGCAGACGGCAGGCCTGAGAGCAGTCGCCCCGGTTAGCGCTGCGCCCCGTCTGGGCGTGAGAGATATTACACTGCCCGGAATAGGCCACACACAGCGCACCGTGGATAAAGAATTCAATGGTCGCGTCGGTCGCCTGATGGATATCGCGGATCTGGTTCAGGTTCAGCTCGCGCGCCAGCACAATCTGCGTAAACCCGACGTCCGAAAGAAACTTCGCCTTCTCGACGGTGCGGATATCGCACTGGGTGCTGGCGTGCAGCTCAATCGGCGGGATATCCAGTTCCAGAACGCCCATATCCTGAACGATCAGGGCGTCAACGCCGGTCTGGTAGAGATCGGTGATCAGACGCTGCGCGGGCTCCAGCTCATCATCATGAAGAATGGTGTTCAGGGTCACAAACACCTTCGCCCCGAAACGGTGAGCGAACGGTACCAGCTCGGCAATGTCGCGCAGGCTGTTGCTGGCGTTATGCCGGGCACCGAAGCCAGGGCCGCCAATGTAGACGGCATCCGCACCGTGAAGAATGGCTTCACGGGCAATGGCGGCGTCGCGGGCCGGGCTTAGCAGTTCAAGATGATGGGAGTGCAGGCGCATACTTCGTCGTTATCCGTTATGGTCAAAATGGCGGCTATTGTAGTCAGAAGTCTGTGTCAGTGAAACCGTTTTGCGACGCTTTAGCGGGGATAATGGATCAGGGAGTGAAAATGCACCGTCCGGGCGCTGCTGTTGCGGTACGCGTGCGGTTTATCGCCGGCAAAACGCACGCCGGAATCAGCGTATATTGTGCGCCAGACACCGTCGATCTGCATATCCAGCTCACCGCTTATCACCACCAAATGTTCGATCACCCCGGCTTCGTGCGGCGTGGACTCGCTCAGCGCGCCGGGCGACAGGGTGATGGAGAAATGGTCGAACTTAAGCTGTTCATCCCAGGGGAAAAGCGGTTTCACCACCATCGCCTGCTGCTGCGGATCGAACACCGCCTGCGGTTCGCTTTCTGGAGTGATAAACGCCGAAAAAGGTACGTTCAGCCCGGTGGCGATTTTCCACAAGGTAGAGACCGTCGGGCTGGACTCATTGCGTTCGATTTGCCCAAGCATCGCTTTCGACACGCCCGTCTCTTCCGCCAGTTTTGACAGGCTCCAGCCCCGCGCCTGACGCAGCGCTTTCAGTGTGGTTGCCAGGTGTTGAGTGATATCCATAGTTCCTCCCGTTGCGGCAAAGCATACCACTTGTACGTTATAGCGCACAGTGATACCTTATCCCGGACGTTATAACGCACAACGGAGTTTCCATGCGATCGACTGCCTCTCTCTTTCCTGCCGTGCTGGCCGGTTTTGTTGCCGTTCTGGTGGGCTATGCCAGCTCTGCCGCCATTATCTGGCAGGCGGCTGCGGCGGCTGGCGCCAGTACACAGCAAATCGCCGGATGGATGACCGCGCTAGGGCTCGGGATGGGGATCAGCACGCTGGCATTGTCGTGGTGGTATAAAGCCCCCGTGCTGACCGCCTGGTCGACTCCGGGCGCGGCGTTGCTCGCCACCAGCCTGCATGGCGTGACGCTGGCGGAAACCATCGGGGTATTTATATTCGCGAATACGCTGATTCTGCTGTGCGGCGTCACCGGCCTGTTTGCCCGGTTGATGAAACTGATCCCGCACTCGCTTGCCGCCGCTATGCTGGCGGGCGTGCTGTTACAGTTTGGCCTGAAGGCATTCAGCAATCTTGAGGGACACTTTTTTCTTTGCGGCAGTATGCTGGCCGCCTGGCTGGTGGCCAAAGCTGTAGCGCCCCGGTACGCCATTGTCGCCACGCTGCTGGTGGGCGTGTTCGTTGCCTGGGCTGGAGGTGACGTTGTCACGAAAAGGATGACGTTATCGGTCATCATGCCGGAATTCATTGCCCCTGCGTTCACCTTCACCAGCCTGATCAGCATCGGCTTACCCTTCTTCCTGGTGACCATGGCGTCGCAGAATGCGCCCGGCTTCGCCACCATGCAGGCATCGGGCTATCCGCTGGCGGTCTCACCGCTGATCGTTGCCACAGGCGGGCTGGCGCTGCTGTTGTCCCCCTTCGGCGTCTATTCTATATGCATCGCCGCCATCACCGCCGCCATCTGCCAGAGCCCGGACGCCCACCCGGATGCCAGTAAACGCTGGCTGGCTGCGGCGGCCGCAGGTGGGTTTTATCTGCTGGCGGGGGTGTTCGGCGGGACGATTTCGGGGCTGATGGCCGCCCTGCCGCTGAGCGGCATCCAGGCGCTGGCCGGGCTGGCCCTGCTCGGCACTATCAGCGGGAGTTTGTATCAGGCACTGAATCATGAAGCAGAGCGCGACGCGGCGATCGTCACCTTCCTGATGACCGCCAGCGGCGTCACGCTCCTGGGGATTGGCTCCGCCTTCTGGGGGCTGGTGTTGGGAGGGATCTGTTACGCCGTCTTCTCACGCCTTCGCCGCGCGTAGCTGTGACGGCGTAATGCCGGTCATGCTGCGAAAACGGTTACTGAAATGGCTGGCGGAGTTAAATCCGCAGGCCAGCGCGATGTCGGTGAGCGGCGTGGTCGTGTGCTGCACCATCGCTTTGGCCTTCTCCATGCGGCGCTGCATGACGTACTGATGCGGCGCCAGGCCCATCGACTGGCGGAACATCCGCGCAAAGTGATACTCACTGAGTGCGGCCTGGCCCGCCAGTTCCGCCAGCGTTAAGGGTTGCGCCAGGTTTTCCTCGATAAAGGCCAGCACGTTGCGCAGCACAAACGGCGATAACCCGCCGGTCACTACCGGCAGCTTCCACTGTACGCTGGAATAGTGCTGGACTAAATGCGTCAGCAATAAGGTCGACGCGGTGCTCAGGGTGAGCTGATTGGCGTTTTGCTGCCAGTCGCAGCCGAGCAAAAACTGGCGATAAAGGGCGGTGATTTTCGGATCGCTGCCGAATATTTTTTCCTCCAGCGTCAGCGATAGCGGTCGTTTATCCCAGATTTTCTCCCCCACGTCCCGCAGGTGTTCATCGGTGCAGTAGAGGTGCACGAACGACAGGTCGTCACGAATATCCCACGTGGATTCGCTCTCTTCCGGCATCAGACAAAAACGATCCGGCCCACCGCCATTTTTCCAGCCACCCGGCGTTTTTTGATAGCTTTCATAGCCATCTGCCACGTACAGGCTAAGGGTGTGATGGTTGCTTTTCACGGTGATCGTGTCGTGCTTGTTGTACCACGCCGCCAGTTGAATGCCAGTATTGAGCGCGACGGTTTCCCGCAGCACCGCATTTTGTTGGCGTAACGTTTCAAAGGTGTCGTAAACGAGAGACATGGCCGTAAACAGGTGATTAATCAGACTGTCAGTCTAAGAAGTGTTGCAGCCTGTTACCAGCCATTGTGCGAGAAAAAAGCGCAAGAATTTGCAAGTCCGGCGCAAGGCGATGAAAGCCGGGCCCATCTTCTTTCGCCACACTGTTGTTTTTCGCGGTATGAGAAGAGAGACACCATGAACGCATTACTCTATGGGCTGGTTGTTGTTATCTGGGGCACGACCTGGATCGCCATTTTTTTGCAACAGGGGCCGGTTGCAGCGCCGGTCTCCATTTTCTGGCGCTTCGCCGTGGCCAGCGCCACGATGATGATCGTCCTGGTCGCCCTTCGCCGCCTGCGCAGGCTGGCGCTGCGGGATCATCTCTACTGCATGCTACAGGGCTGCTGCGTTTTCTGTTTCAACTTCTGGTGCTTTTACACCGCCGCCGCCCATATCAATACCGGCCTTGAGTCGGTGATTTTCTCGATGGCCGTGCTGTATAACGCCATCAACAGCTTTATCTTCTTCGGCCAGCGTCCACCCGCACGCTTCTGGACGGCGGCAGCGCTGGGGCTTATCGGGATCATTACCCTGTTCTGGAACGATCTGCTCGCCAGCGGCTGGAGCGCGTCGTTGCTTACGGGCATCGGGCTTTCCGCCCTCGGCACCTACGGCTTCTCGCTGGGGAATATGATCAGCATGCGTCATCAGCGAAACGGGCTGGAAACCATGACCACCAACGCCTGGGCGATGCTGTATGGCACCGTCGTGATGGGACTTATCGCCCTCTTCAGAGGCGATAACTTTATGCCGGAATGGACGGTGAGCTATATGGGGGCGCTGCTCTATCTTGCGCTGTTTGGCTCGGTGATTGCCTTCGGCGCCTACTTTACGCTGGTAGGCCGCATTGGTCCCGGTAAAGCCGCCTACAGCACCCTGCTGTTCCCGCTGGTGGCGCTGTCGATTTCAACGGTGTACGAGGGTTACGTGTGGCATCTCAACGGGATCGTCGGCCTGTTGTTGATACTGGGGGGGAATATGGTGATGTTTACGAAGCCGGAAACCTGGTTCCGCCGCCTGCGGACGGCATAAAAAAACGGCCTGCGAAAATGCAGGCCTTTTTTTATTAATTTGCTGTCTGATGAACATCAAACATAGTGGCATCCGTTGCCATGTCATCCACAACCTGCTTCAGGGTGCCGAAGCCCATTGGCGTATTCTCGTTCGCCAGCTCTTTCCCTTCCCCCTTACGAACAACCTTAATCACCGGTTTGTTCGTAGCCGCGTCGATTAACTCACCTTCGAAGAACAGATGCGTATCCATGGTACGATGGCCCGTGGCCATCTGCGTACCCGCAACCAGCAGCGCGACAGGCACCACTTCATAGAACTGCAAACCTTCTTTGTCTGAGCTCACACCCGTGATGGCGCCGCGGAAGATCAGGCTATGTTTGCCCGGCGTCGTCACAATCGGCTTACGCTGGCCAATCGCGGTTTTCAGTTTGGTATTGGTATAATTCAACAGCTCATCAAGCGTTTTTTGCCCAAGCTGAGTGGTCGGTTTTGGCGTCGGGTAATAGGTTATCGGCGTCCAGATAATGCTGTCATAATTCGCCTCATTATAAGAAGGATCAACCCAACGCAGGGTTGGCTTCCCGGTTGCAGATTTCATCTCCTGCAAGCCTGAGTAATCTTTTAAAAAGCCTGAATATTGATCGGGGGCTGCGACTTTTGACGCACAGCCTGAAAGGGCCAACAGACCAGAAAGCACTGCAACTTTAAAAAAAGTGTGAGTACGCATGATGGTATTCCATGTTATCTGCAAGTATGCACTTGAAGTTATAACAAAAAATGGGGCGATGTGTTGTGGCAAAAAATGACGAAGACAGCACAAATAGCGAAAAAACTGCCCGACCGAAACCGGGCAGTGAAAATTACTCTTTCAGGTCCACTTGCCAGAACAGGTGTTTGCCGAAGGGATCAATTTCATAGCCCGTGACCTCTTTACGGACTGGCTCAAAAATCGTTGAATGAGCAATCATTACCGCCGGCATTTGATCGTGCATCATCTGCTGCGCCTGCTTGTACAGCGCCACGCGTTTTTCGCGATCGGTTATCGATTTTGCTTCGGCAATCAGGTTATCAAACGGCTTATAACACCATTTCGCCGAATTCGACCCGCCGTTGGCGGACGTACAGGTAAACAGCGGGCCGAAGAAGTTATCTGGATCCCCCGTCGCCGTTGTCCAGCCCATCAGCGCAGCCTGATGCTCCCCGCCCTTCACGCGCTTCAGGTATTCGCCCCATTCGTAGGTCACGATTTTGGTCTGCACGCCAACTTTCGCCCAGTCCGCCTGGATCATCTCCGCCATACGCTTCGCGTTCGGGTTATACGGCCGTTGCACGGGCATGGCCCACAGATCGATGCTTACGCCGTTGGCAAACCCCGCCTCCTTTAACAGCGCTTTCGCTTTTTCTGGATCGTAATCGTAGTCTTTCAGCTCGCTGTCGGCACTCCAGACGCCAGGCGGCAGCAGGTTTTTTGCCGCCGTGCCGGTGCCGTGGAAGACCGCCTCAATGATGGCCGGTTTGTTAATCGCCATCGCCAGCGCCTGGCGCACTTTTACGTTATCCAGCGGCGGCTTTTGCGTGTTAAACGCCAGGAAACCGGTATTCAGACCGGCCTTGCTCATCAGGTTGATGTCTTTGTTAGCCTTCATACGCGGCAGGTCCGCCGGGTTCGGGAACGGCATCACCTGACACTCATTCTTCTCGACTTTGGCAAAACGTACCGAGGCGTCCGGCGTGATGGTGAACACCAGACGATCCAGCTTCGATTTTCCCTGCCAGTAGTCAGGGAAAGCGGTAAAGAGGATGCGGGAATCCTTCTGATATTGCGACAGCTTAAACGGCCCGGTGCCAATCGGCTGCATATCGACCTTTTCTGGCGTGCCCGCTTTCAGCATGGCATCGGCGTACTCCGCCGACAGAATGGAGGCAAAGTACCACGCCAGGTCAGCGACAAACGGCGCTTCCGGATGCGCCAGGGTGAAGCGCACGGTGCGATCGTCAACTTTATCAATGGCGGTAATCAGGCTGCCGAACTCCAGACTTTCGAAGTTGGAATAACTGCCGTTGGAGACGTTATGGTAAGGATGATTCACATCCTTCTGGCGCATAAACGAGAAAATCACGTCGTCCGCGTTGAAATCGCGCGTCGGCGTGAACAGCTTATTACTGTGGAATTTCACCCCTTTGCGCAGGTGGAAGGTGTAGACCTTGCCATCCTCGCTTACCTCCCAGCTTTCCGCCAGGCTCGGCACCAGTTCGGTAGTGCCCGGTTTGAAATCGACCAGACGGTTATAAACCGGTACGGCGCTGGCGTCCACGCTGGTCCCCGACGTATAGAGCTGAGGATTGAAATTTTCCGGCGATCCTTCGGAGCAATACACCAGCGTTTTTGCCGCGACGGTGGAACTGACCGTCAGTGCAGCAAGCGCCAGCGTTATCATTGTGAATGTGCTTTTCATCATTTATTCCTGTCTTTTTAATTCGACGGCTAATTACTTCTTTTGCCATTTCATAAATAACATTAAAGTGATGGCGCAAACACATGAAAAATAAATACAGAAGGAAACACTATGGGCTCAGAACTCTCCAGACAATTAACCCAACGCTTTTTCCGCTATCTCGCCATCACCAGCCAGAGCGACCCGAAAGTCAAAACCCTGCCCTCCACCCCGGGCCAGCACGACATGGCGCGGGAGCTGGCGAAGGAGCTGAAAACGCTGGGGTTAGATGATATTGTGATAGATGAGTTCGCCACCGTTACCGCCGTGAAAAAAGGTAATGTTCCCGGCGCGCCGCGGATTGGTTTTATTACCCATATCGACACCGTCGACGTCGGTTTATCCCCGGATATTCATCCACAAATATTAACCTTTACGGGGGATGATCTCTGCCTGAATAAAGAGAAAGATATTTGGCTGCGCGTAAAAGAGCACCCGGAAATTCTGGCTTATCCTGATGAGGAGATTATTTTCAGCGACGGAACCAGCGTATTAGGCGCAGATAATAAAGCGGCCGTCACCGTGGTCATGACGGTGCTGGAAAACCTCACCGCTGAGCACAACCATGGCGATATTGTGGTGGCGTTTGTGCCCGATGAAGAGATTGGCCTGTGCGGCGCGAAAGCGCTGGATTTAAAGCGCTTCGACGTCGATTTTGCCTGGACCATCGACTGCTGCGAGCTGGGCGAAATTGTTTACGAGAACTTTAACGCGGCGGCGGCTGAAATTCGCTTTACCGGCGTCACGGCGCACCCGATGTCCGCCAAAGGGGTGCTGGTCAATCCGCTGCTGATGGCAACGGATTTCATCAGCCATTTCGATCGCCAGCAAACCCCGGAATGCACCGAGGGGCGCGAAGGTTATATCTGGTTTAACGGCATCCAGGCCGGGCAAAACGAAGCGGTGCTGAAAGCCAACATTCGTGATTTTGACAAAGACGGTTTTGCCGCCCGCAAGCAGCAAATTGCCGATGTGGCGGCGCAAATAGCCGCGCAGCATCCCACGGCAAACGTGGAGTATCGCATTGAAGATACCTACAGCAATATCAGCAATGCGATTGGCGAAGACCGCCGCGCGATCGACCTGATGTTCGAGGCAATGGAGTCGCTCGGCATCACCCCAAAACCGATCCCCATGCGCGGTGGCACGGACGGGGCGGCCCTGTCAGCTAAAGGCTTGCTCACCCCGAACTTCTTCACCGGCGCCCATAACTTCCACTCGAAGTTTGAGTTTTTACCGCTGTCGTCGTTCGAGGCCTCCTGTCGCACGGCCCTGCAACTCTGTCTGCTGGCCGCGCGTTAAGCGGGCTTGCGTGAGAGCATGGTGGCGAAGCGCAGCTTGATACGGTTCCCGTTGGCATCGGTACGGTGGAGTTCCCCCACCTCTTCGTTGTACTTGATCAGCTCCCAGCCTTCGTAGTAGTTACTCAGTTCACCGGGTTTGAAGGCAAACGGGAAGCCGACGGTGCACGGATAATCCTCCGTATCCATGGCGGCAACGATCAGGTTATAGCCGCCTGGTCTGGTGCAACGCTGCATATTGGCGATAAGACCAGGGATGGTATTCGCTTCGAGGAACATCAACACGACGGTGGAAAGAATAAAGTCGTATTCGCCGTCAAAGGTCAGGGTGTTCAGATCCTTTATCGCCGTTTGCAGATTCGCGATCCCTTCCGCCGCCTTAATGCGCTCAATGTTATCGATGCTCATCGGGTTTTTATCCCACGCCGTCACGTCATAGCCATTGGCAGCGAGGTAGAGGCTGTTACGGCCATTTCCGCAACCGAGATCGAGCGTTTTTCCCGGCTTAACAATGTCCGCGCTGAGCAGCACCTCTGAGTGCGTGCGGGTCAGCCCATATTTCTCAGTAAAGTAGTTTTCATCGACAGTCATTATTTTTCCTCAGATTGCATAAGCAGTGCCTTATCAGCGCGCACCAGAAGTTTGCCCTGCATCAGCAAGATAAAAGTACGGACCAGCAGCATCGCGATGATGACGTTGGTGAAAATAAACAGGGGAACAGCGAGGGCATGAAAGAACCCTGACGGACTGCTCTGCCCAAGATGTAAACCGGTGGTCGCCAGCGCCGACACCCCGAACGAGAAGCTCCAGAACGACGCGTTGAACGGCTGCGACAGATACCACGGCATCAGACGCAGCATAAACAGGAGTTGCAACAGGCCATAGCCGAAAAGCATTTTGGCGAAGGTGTCCGCTTCGCCGCCGTTGACGCTAAACCAGGCGCTACAGGCCACCAGGGCAGGCGCAAGCTGGATCCCGAGCGAGGTACGAAGGGCAGCGGGCAGCTCGCCCGCGCTGCGCAGGCGTTGTAAAATGACCGGCTCCAGGCTCAGCCAGGAAAAGACCCCGGCACCAAGGAACACCAGCCCCGCGTCGTGGAAACCCAGCGCACCGCAGGCCATCGCGCTGATAAAATTGTTCGCCACCGTCGGCAGATAGAGTCCCGGCGTCGTGGCTTTTTCCGGATGCTTGCCGCGCCACAGCCCGGCGCTTTGCCAGGCGGCATACGCAAGCTGGATCACCACGCCCACGCTAAACAACCCCAGCGCCACCGGGCGATACCACGGCACAAAGCCGATGGCCACCAGCAGCGTTGTGGCAGGAAACAGGCTGACAAAACTGCTCATTACCGGATGCCGCATCTCGGCCAACACGCTATGTGGAAACCGTACCGCACGGGTAAGAAACGCCACGCTCAGAAGGAACCAGATCGCCACCGCCAGCGCCACCAGGATCTCGCCCGGCCAGCGCGTCACCGGCCAGATGGTGCTGGCATAACGCCAGGCGAACCCCATACCTATGGTCCCGAGGACCATACCGAAATACCCGGCGGGCAAGTTAAGAACGCGTTGGTTTAGGTTATGCATTTTTTTTAAAGTTTAAAATATATTTTAAATGCCATTTTAAGGGGTTTCCTGTGCGGACGCCAGCACTTCGAAAAACCAAAACTTTGCTACGTTTATTGAAAGGCTTTTCAGGGATAACACGATGACAAAATATCGGCTCAGCAATGAAACGCGTCTCTGGCGCTGGCAGGACGGATCAACACCGTGCACAACGCCTCTAAGACAAATTATTGCCGTGAAGGATTTTAACGATGTGACCAGCGGGACTAAAGGCGGTTGGGTTGAGGATGAACACGCGCTCGCCCAGGACGGGGATTGCTGGGTTTACGATGAAAACAGCGTGGTGTTTGCCGGGGCCAGGATATCCGCTAACGCCCGCCTCACCCAACCCTGCATCGTAAGCCACCGCGCACACGTTGGCGGCAACGGCTGGCTTGACGCGGCTGAGGTGAGTCACGGCGCGGTAATAAGTGACAACGTCACCATTCAGCACTCCACCGTACGCGGGGAATGTCGTATCGCGGGTGACGCGCGGGTGCTGCATAATAGCCTGGTGATTGCAGCCAAAGGGCTGACACCCGACCGTCAGCAGATCCTGCAAATTTATGACCGAGCCACGGTCAGCCAGTCGCGTATTGTGCATCAGGCGCAAATCTACGGCGATGCCATGGTGACCTGGGCCTTTGTTGAGCACCGTGCCGAGGTGTTCGATCGCGCCATTCTTGAGGGCAACGCGCTGAATAACGTCTGGGTGTGCGACTGCGCCAAAGTGTACGGCAACGCCCGTCTGCTGGCCGGTCTGGAGGATGATGCCATCCCGACCGTGCGGTACAGTTCACAGGTCGCGGAAAACGCCCTCGTTGAAGGCAACTGCGTCATTAAACACCACGTCTTAATAGGCGGCGAGGCGTGGTTACGCGGCGGGCCAATCCTGATTGATGACAAAGTGGTTATTCAGGGGCGGGCGCGTATCAGCGGCGATGTCCTGATCGAGCATCAGGTGGAAATAACGGACGATGCGGTTATCGAGGCGCTGGAGGGTGAAAGCATTCACGTCCGGGGAGCCAAAGTGATCAACGGCGACACGCGGATCACCCGGACGCCGCTGCTGGGGGCGCTATAGCGGGAAGATTCTGGCGTACAGGTTCACGTCATCGTAACGCCCGTTGAGCATCTCCGCTTCCCGCAAACAACCTTCCAGCGTGAAACCGTTGCGCTGCGCCACCCGGTTACTGCTCTGGTTATCCACGCGACACTTGATCACAAAGCGGCGGATCTCGCCGCGCTCAACGTAATAGCGCATAAACGCCTGGAGCGCCTGAGAAAGAATACCCTGCCCCTGATGCGCCTCGTCAAGCCAGTAGCCAATGTACCCGGTCTTATTCGCAGGCTCGATCGCGTTGAAGGACAGCACGCCCACCAGCTCGTCCTTCATGAAAATCAGGAACATTTTGGCGTAACCGCGCTGGTGCAACATCTGATTGCTCTGCACGTTGCGGCGCGTGTCCTCTTCGCTGCCGACATGCTGCGCCCAGTCGAAGGCGGTTTGCAGCCAGGTTTTGTTTTTGATTACGAGGTTATGCAGATCGGTGGTATAGCGCTCTTCGACGGCACGAAGCTCGATTTCCTGGTTAACGGGGATGATTTCTGAAGACATAGTGCCTCTTAATTGCCGGGTGGCGCTAACGCTTACCCGGCCTACAAATGCGTCCAGAGCAGGCCGGGTAAGGCGAAGCCGCCACCCGGCACAAACCCATAAGGACTAGCGCATGATCCGGTCGTCAACGTAGTTACGTTTGTCCGGCGCGGGCGGGAAGTACTGGTACAGCCAGGTCTCGCTGATGGCATCGCCCTGACAGCGCAGGAACAGGCGCATATCCACCGGCTCGGTGGAGTCAGAGGTTGGATACCAGTCAAACAGAATGCGATACCCGTCGAATGGCTCGACATAGAGGATCTCTACCTGCTTCGCTTCACCGCTGGACAGGGTGATCACCGGCTCAATGCCCTTCGGTGCGGCGGCCTTCAGATCGCCCCCGACGAAGTCAATGGCAAAGCGACGGGCCCACACTTTCGGGTAATTTTCGCCCGGCGCCCAGCCCTCCGGGAAGCCGCCCATACCGGTACGGGTGGCGTAGACGTTTGCCAGCGGGGAACGCACCGGCGGCTGTGCGCTCCAGTAGAGACGGTATTTGAAGTCCAGCTCATCACCCGCCTGCACCGGTTTCTCCGGCTGCCAGAAGCAGACCACGTTATCGAGCGTCTCGCCGGTTGTCGGGATCTCCATCAGGGCAATAGAACCTTTCCCCCAGTTGTTGCGCGGCTCGACCCACAGGCTTGGTCGCTTGTTATACCAGCCCATGACGTCCTGGTAATGGGAGAAGTCACGGTCAAGCTGTAACAAACCAAAGCCTTTCGGGTTTTTATCCAGGTAGGCGTTGAATTGCAGCTTTTGCGGGTTGTTCAGCGGTCGGCAGATCCACTCCCCGTTACCGCGCCACATCGCCAGACGGTCTGAATCATGGATCTGCGGATGTATGGTGTCGCACATGCGGCGTTCGTTGTTGCCGCAGCTGAACATGCTGGTCATTGGTGCGATGCCGAGCTGCTTGATGTCTTTGCGCGCATAGAGATGGTTTTCGACGTCCATGATCACCTGACTCTTCTCACAGTGGATCACAAACTTATAGGCACCGGTAATGCTCGGGCTGTCCAGCAGCGCATAGACGGTAAAGGTGGTATCACCCGGCTTAACGGTTTCAAACCAGAAGGAGGTGAAATCCGGGAACTCTTCCGGGGTGTCGGTAAAGGTATCCACCGCCAGCCCGCGCGCGGAAAGGCCGTACTGGTAGGTATCATCCACTGCGCGGAAGTAGCTCGCGCCCAGGAACGAAACGATATCGCGTCGCGCCAGTTCCGGCGCTTTAAAGACGCGGAATCCGGCGAAGCCGAGGTCACTCTGCCCTTCAAGCTGTTTGGTATCCACGCCCGTATCGCCATAGCTGAACAGCTCAGGCCGGAAGTGGATCTCACGCGCCTGAGAGGTGGTTTGATCCAGCGAGAACATGCGCACGCGGCGGCGGAATCCCATCCCCATATGGAAGAACTGGGCGTCCAGCTGACGGCCTTCAATGTTATTCCACAGCGACTGCTTCTCATCGTAACGGATGGCGTTGTACGCCTGCGGCGTCATGGTGGCCAGCGTTTCCGGCAGCGGACGCGGCGCACCGCCCCACGGGGTTTTCGCCAGATCGTGCGCCATGGATTGCAGAACAGAGAAGTCAAAGCGACGGCTCTGACCGTCGGCAATGTCGGAGTCAGCAGCATACGCCGCCTGGGAAAACAGAGAAGCAAGGCCAGAAGTGCCGCTCAGGGCAGCCATTGCCAGGGAACCTTTGAGAAAACGTCTGCGATTCATGCCTGAGAAAACGTCCTTATGGTCGTGTGAATGAGTTTCGCGCGCAGCGAAATGACGGCAAGAAAGAACGCACAGCCTAAACAAAAACGGTTAAGAATCCAATTGTTGGCGGGTGATTATCTGAACAAACCGAGAAATATTTTCTGTCGACCAGAACGGCCTGAAAAAGGGGTAAAGTTATGTATAAAAATGTCCCGGCTGGACATCGACAGCCGGGACCAACGAGGCGGTTATTTTACGCTGACATCGATACCCGGGAAGTACTTATCAGCCAGTTTAGCGATCGTGCCGTCGGCACGTACTTTATCAATTGCGGCATCAAGCTGCTTTTTGGTGGCCTCATCCCCCTTACGCAGCCCAAAGCCGATCCCACTGCCGAGGATGGTGTCGTCCGACACCGGTTTGCCGATAAAGCCAAACCCTTTACCCTGCGGCTTACTGAGGAAACCTGCCTGCCCGGCCGCTGACATGACCAGCGAGGCATCGATGCGGCCATTCAGCAGATCTCCCCAGGCCATATTCTGATCTTTATAAGACACCACGGTGACACCGTGCTTTTCCCAGTGCTCTTTGGCGTAAGTTTCCTGAATTGAACCCTGGAGAACGCCGATGGTTTTGCCCTTCAGCCCTTCGGGGGTAGCCTCTACCGCAGAACCGGCTTTGCCCACCAGCTGGGAGGGAATGCGATAGATGGGCTGGGTGAAATCAATGCTTTTGCGACGCTGCTCGGTGATGTTCATCGCCGAGTTTATGGCGTCGAACTTTTTCGCCACCAGACCGGGGATCAGCGCATCAAACGAGGTTTCAACCCAGCTGCACTTCAGCGCGGCGGCTTTACAGATGGCATTTCCCAGCTCTACGTCAAACCCTTCCAGCTCCCCTGACGCATTGCGGCTTTCAAACGGTGGATATTCCGCTTCCAGCCCGTATCGCAACTCGGTGGCGGCAAACGACGAGAATGAACACAACAGTCCCATGCCGACAACTAACGCGTGTAATTTCATCTCAAATTCCTTAACGTGGTGTAACCCGACAAAGGGCCTGGGCACCTGCCCGTAACGTCGCCTCATCTTTCGCAAAAGAGAGACGGATTAACTTATTGTCCGTGCCATCGGCATAAAACGCCGACAGCGGAATGGTGGCAACCCCGTACTCGACAATCAGCCTTTTCACCATCTCGCTGTCGCGCTCGTCGCTAAAGCCGCTGTAATCCGCCAGCAGGAAGAACGAACCGGCACTTGGTAGCAGCCTGAACGGTGAGTCGGCGAGCAAACTTTGCAGCAGATCGCGCTTGCGCTGATAAAACGCCGCCAGCGACAGCCAGGTTTGCGGATCGGTCATGTGTTCGGCAAACGCGTACTGCATCGGCGTATCGGCCGAGAACATTAAAAATTGATGGACTTTACATATCTCATCCATCAGTTCCGCGGGTGCCACACAATAACCCACGCGCCAGCCGGTGACGTGATAGGTTTTTCCGAAAGAAGAAATAATCACGCTGCGCTCCGCCAGCTGCGGGTGCGTCGCCATTCCGTGGTGCGGTTCGCCATCAAAAACGACGTGCTCATACACTTCGTCAGACAAAATGATGATGTCGGTGTGGCGCGTCAGCGCTGCCAGCTGGTGCAGATCGGCGGCTGAAAACACCTGTCCGCTCGGGTTGTGCGGCGTATTGACGATGATCATCCGCGTGCGTGGGGTTATAGCCGCCCGTACTTCATCCCAGTTCACGGCAAAATCCGGTACCGTCAGTTTAATGGCAATCGGCGTCGCTCCTTGCAGACGGACAATCGGCGCATAGCTGTCAAAGGAGGGCTCGAAATAGATCACCTCGTCTCCAGGATGAACCAGCCCGCTGATGGCTGAGTAAAGCCCTTCGCTGGCGCTGGCGGTCACCAGCACCTCACTCGCCGGGTCATAGTGTGTGCCATAGAGCGTGGCAATTTTGTCCGCGATGCGCTCTCTGAGCGGTTGCAGACCGGTCATGGAGGCGTACTGGTTATACCCTGCCTCCATGGCGCGGGTCACGCCGGAGATAAGTTTTGGGTCGCAGGAAAAATTCGGCGCACCCTGAGAAAGGTTGATGGCGTTATGCCGGGCTGAAAGCTGGCCGATAACGGTAAAAATGGTGGTTCCTACATCGGGCAATTTGGATCGTGTCTGCACCGGCGTTTTCAAAGTCATCCTCTGTCCCTTCTCGTGGTGAATGCATAACTATTCAAACAACAACTTCATTGCCGGGACAATCGAATTGTTGTCATAATAGCCATGACAAAAATGCATAGCTAAGGTGAGATATGTCGCGTCGTTCATTTCCACTTAATGCCGTAGAGACGTTCATCGTGACCGCGCGTCACCTGAATCTTACCCATGCCGCGAAGGAGCTTTGTCTGACGCAGGGGGCGGTAAGCCGTAAAATCGCCTCGCTGGAAAGCTGGTTCGGCTTCCCGCTGTTCGAGCGCCATGCCCGCGGCCTGCGTCTCTCCTCACAGGGAAGCGCCCTGCTGCCGGAGCTGCAATCTGCCTTTGAGCACCTGCTGAACGTTGCTGAACAGGCGCGAACGCACCAGAACGTAATTCGTCTGAAAGCGCCTACCTGCGCGATGCGCTGGCTGGTGCCGCGTTTGCTACAGGTGGAGCGCGAACAGCCGGAACTCCAGATTGCGCTGACCACCACCACCGATCACAACGTCAATTTCAAAACCGAATCCTGTGACGCGGCGATTGTGTTTGGGACGCACATGAGCGCCGGCGATCTGCTGTTCGAAGAGGCCTTAACCCCGGTGATGAGCCCGCTACGGGCCGGCTCTGCGCTGGAAGCACTCACCTTCCTTCACCCCACGCGGGACAAAACGGACTGGACGCTGTGGCTGGCGAAACAGCCGGGTCCGCCGCCAGCTATGCTCAAAAATCAACACTTCGAAACCATGGATCTCGCCATTACCGCCGCCATTCAGGGGCTGGGCATCGCCATCGCGGATGAAACGCTGGTGGAGGAGGACGTGCGCGCCGGACGGCTGATGCGCCCGTTTGACACAAGCATAAAAACGGGGGCGAGCTACCGGCTGGTATTACGCGACGCACCCGGCCCTGAAAACGGGCTGGATGCGTTTCGCGCCTGTCTGCTCAGTCGAGGCTGACGTGGTGTTTCATCACCCGTTTGAAGAGGCTCATACGCGCACGCATGAAGCGGTTTTCAAGCCGAAAACCTGCATGTTTATTCACACCAATACGTAACAGCACGTCCCGCCCTTTCCGGCAGGCGGGCCAGCGCGTGGGCCCTGCCAGGCTATCGCGTGCCCCCGCATTCCGGGCGAAGCTCACCCAGTAGTCCGCCACCTGAGCGGCGAAGGCCAGATCGCGTTCATTCACATACTGCCGCGAAGGTTCCACCTGTCCAAGGGTATCGAAGACGTAGGGCACTTCGTTGCCGTGCCAGGCGCCGTTGATGTACGTCGCGTGCTCCGCTTCGGCCACATAATCAAACCAGTATCGCCAGCACAGGCCGCCCGCCCGCTGCTGGGCCTGCATTACCACGTATCCCATGGTGGTGAAGGCCATGTCGCGGCATACCTGCCTGCCAAGTTCCTCATCGCCCTTCACGCCAGGATAAAGCAGCTTTATCAGCCCCAGGCCAAAGCGCCGCTCACGGCGGAGCTTCTGGATCTGCCCGGCCAGATCGACCCCGAATACCGACATCACGCTGGCTTCGTCGCTGTTCGACCCAATCATCACCGGTACAGGATGCTGACGGGCCGCGAAAAAGACGTCGAGCATGGCCTCAGGCAAAACGCAATCCCCCACGATGGGCGCAGGGGCGATATTCAACGGCGAGGTCAGCGGCCAGAACGCCTCAGGCGGGATCGCGCGAAGCTGTTCCGCGGTAGCATTGTGCAGGCCGAAATGGGCGGCAATCGCTTCGCCTTTATGCATGGCCTGCTCGCGCGGGGTGTCGGGCAGCGTGTACCCGCTTTGCACAATGGCTTTATGGAACAGTCCTCCCGCAAGCGGGGAAGCCATCAGCGACAGCACGCTGCGCGCACCGGCCGACTCGCCAAATACGGTGATGTTCTCAGGATCGCCGCCGAACGCGGCAATGTTATCGCGCACCCATTCCAGGGCCTGGATCTGATCGAGCAGTGCAAAGTTATGCACCACGCGCTCTTCCTCCCCCTCCAGCGCCGGATGGGCAAAAAAGCCGAGGTGGCCGAGACGGTAATTGATCGTCACCACCACCGTGCCACGCTTCGCCAGCGCCCTGCCGTTATACGGAGGCAGCCCGCCAGCGCCGAGGGTAAATCCTCCGCCGTGCAGCCAGACCATCACCGGAAGCGGAGCGGCGCGAGCCACTGGCGACCAGACGTTAAGATACAGGCAGTCTTCAGAGAACTGGCCGGGGTCGCCGCCGCCCAGCTCCTGACAGCTTTCGCTGCTCTGCCAGCTGGAGGCGGAGAACGCCGTCGCCGGACGCACGCCATCCCAGCGTGCAGGGGGACGCGGGGAGCGCCAGCGCCACGGGCCAACAGGGGGTGCCGCATAGGGAATGCCACACCACACATGGGTATCGCCTTCAGTAAAACCAATCAGTGCGCCCTGGCGCGTTTCAACCACAGGGGCGGAGGGATTTTCCATACCAACCTTCTTTTTCCATCACACCCTTGCAGAGTAACGGTTTCAGAGCAAACCGCAACGCTGTTTGCTGCGCGCTTCCGCCTCCTCGTAAAGCGAAAACTCGTCGTACACCGCACAGCCGAGCGCGGCTTCGAAGGCATTGCGGCTGGCATTGCCGTGGCTGCGCGCCTGCGTTTCATTGCCAAGATTCGACTGGAAGATCCCCGCCGCGCTGACGGGCAGAAAATCCTCGTAGGTGATGGGCTGTGCCACAACCCAGCCGCGCTCGATCAGCGGCTGCGGATCGTCGCCGGGACGAAAAGCGTGGCGATGCGCCTCACCTGTCGGGGTCAGACGGTAGCGGAAATAAGCCAGCCCCTGACGGCGCAGGAACATTTCACTGTCCGGGAAGGCGCTGAAGATCTCGCGCAGGTGAAGCTGGTGGGTCAGGTTGTCTTTGCCGGTCCCGGCCTGGTTTAACAGGCTGTCGTACAGCTCGCGCCCTTTCGGCGTAAGCGCCACGCCGCGCTGCTCAATCTCACCGAAACGCGCGGTATGGGTGCCCTTGTGTTCCCCCGCGAACAGCACCGGCTCCTCCAGCGCCTTAAAGCTGGTCTGACGCAGGAGGATCGGCACCTCGCGGCGCGGCGGGCCTTCAATCAGGATTTTCGGCTCGATGCCGTACTTCGGCATTAGCTCCTGCACCCGGTCGATATCCAGCGTGCGCGGCGTGAGATGGTTGATGTGGCACCCCGGGAAACAGACCACGTCGGCAATCAGGCGATGTTCGTTGCTCAGCGCCAGATAGGTTTCCTGATCGACCGTCGCATGGCGATGCCAGCGGAAGGTTTCTAAGGCTTCCTGCACAAATTCGCGCGCCTGTGCCTCGGTAAAGTGTCCCTGCGCATCATGCAGGTCGATCAGTTCCAGACAGCGCGGCGTAAAGATGTTGCGCCGGGAGAGGATCTCCGCCGCCCTTTCGCGCAGCGCAACGTTTTCAATCAGCTCCAGGCGCAGCAGCGAGGTAAAAATGCGAAACGGATTACGGCAGAGCGCCGCATCGTCTGTCGGACGAAACGCCGTCGAGTGGACGGGCACGCCCGCCTGGGAGAGATCGTAGTAGCTGACCGGGTACATGCCCATAATGGCGAAGATCCGGCGCAGGGTGGAAAGCTCCTGCGCGGTGCCAACGCGGATCGCACCGTGACGTTCAACATTCAGGCGCGCCAGTTCGTCTGCGTTCGCCAGTTGTTCATGTAAAAGTGGGTTATTTTCCAGAACCGCCAGGTTAACGTCCGCCACCAGTTCCAGCAAGGTGCCGTACTGCGGAACTTCCTGCTGGTACATCGCCGACATAGCCTGCGAAAAGTGTTCCCGAATATCATCAGCCGTGATGGTGTTCGCCATGATGTCATGCCTCCAGTGAATACTACCTGGAGTGTAGAGAAGCCCGTTCCTTTCGTTGGGAAGAATTTACGAATTGTGATCCAGGCAGACGAGTGGTCAAAGCGTGGGCATTTTCGAAAAACGGTTGTAACTCAAACAGATCAAATGTTAAAAATATTTTGCTATCAGGTTATCAAATTCAAACATCTTAACTTGTCACCCGCGTCGCTCTGTTTTTAACATCGCCTATGGAAAAAAATGGTCTGTTCAGTCAGCGCATACGCTTGCGCCATTTGCATACTTTTGTGGCCGTCGCTCAACAGGGAACGCTGGGGCGAGCGGCTGAAACCCTTAACCTCAGTCAGCCTGCACTCTCCAAAACGCTGAACGAACTGGAACAGCTTACCGGAACCCGCCTGTTCGATCGCGGCCGTCTGGGGGCTCAGCTTACGCTCGTGGGCGAACAGTTCCTGACGCATGCCGTTAAAGTTCTCGATGCCCTCAATACCGCCGGTCAGGCGTTAAACCGTAAAGAGGAGCCGGCCAGCGACATCGTGCGCGTGGGCGCGCTGCCAACGGCGGCGCTGGGCATACTGCCTGCGGCGATCGGCCAGTTCCACCGTCAGCAAAAGCACGCCACGCTTCAGGTCGCGACCATGAATAACACCATGCTGCTGGCGGGCCTGAAGTCAGGCGAGCTGGATCTGGGCATTGGGCGGATGTCCGATCCGGAACTGATGAGCGGCCTGAACTACGAGCTGCTGTTCCTGGAATCGCTGAAGCTGGTCGTGCGTCCGAATCATCCCCTGTTGCAGGACACCGTGACCCTGAGCCGTGTGATGGAGTGGCCGGTAGTGGTCTCACCAAAAGGAACCGTTCCGCGTCAGAATGCGGAAGCGTTGCTGCAAATGCAGGGCTGCACGCTGCCTTCCGGGTGTATTGAAACGCTCTCGGCGTCGCTGTCGCGCCAGCTTACGGTGGATTATGACTACGTATGGTTTGTGCCGTCCGGCGCGGTGAAGGACGATCTGCGACGCGGCGTGCTTACGGCGCTGCCGGTAACATCGCCCGGCGCGGGAGAACCGATTGGGATCCTGACGCGGGTAGATGCCCCGCTCTCTGAAGGTGCCCAAACGCTGTTAAGCGCCATTCGTAAATCAATGCCTCTCTGACCATAAACGCAGAACCCGCCGCGAGGGCGGGTCTGTCTTACTCAGAACGTTTCCCAGTTATCACCTGAGACGACCGCCGCCGGGGTTAAAGGCGCGGGTTTCGCTGCGTTTGCAGCGGCTGGAGCCCGTCCTGCACGCGCCCCGTTGAGACGAAACGCGCCAACGGCTTCCGTCAGACGTGCGCCCTGCTCCTCCAGCGAAGCCGCTGCCGCAGAAGCTTCTTCCACCAGCGAGGCATTCTGCTGCGTCACCTTATCCATCTCGGAAATCGCCTGGC
The DNA here is from genome assembly GCF_036936505.1 of Enterobacter sp. JJBC. Lineage (NCBI taxonomy): Bacteria > Pseudomonadati > Pseudomonadota > Gammaproteobacteria > Enterobacterales > Enterobacteriaceae > Enterobacter > Enterobacter sp. JJBC. Next base: position 2,347,455 of record NZ_CP136935.1, on the reverse strand, counting down.
TCACCTGAACGATGCCGCGGCTCTGCTCATCGGACGCCGCTGCAATCTCCAGCATGATATCGGTGACGCGTTTAACCGCCTCGACGATTTCATTCATGGTATTGCCCGCTGCAACCACCTCCCCGGAACCCTGATCGATAAGCGACACCGATTCATTAATCAGGCTTTCAATCTCTTTCGCCGCGTTTGCGCTGCGGCTTGCCAGGGTGCGAACTTCACTCGCCACGACCGCAAAGCCGCGTCCCTGTTCACCCGCACGCGCCGCCTCGACCGCCGCGTTGAGCGCCAGAATATTGGTCTGGAACGCGATGCTGTTAATCACGGCGGTAATTTCAGAGATCTTCTTCGAGCTGGTGGAAATATTACCCATGGTTTTCACCACGCCGGAGACCATCTGCCCCCCGCGGCTGGCCTTCCCGGAGGCATCTTCTGCCAGTTTACTTGCATGATGCGCGTTATCGGCGTTCTGTTTCACCGTCGCGGTGAGCTGCTCCATGCTGGCCGCCGTCTGTTCAATCGCCGCCGCCTGCTGCTCAGTACGGGAAGAGAGATCGGTGTTACCCGCGGAGATCTCGCTGGTTCCCCGGTAGATCTCCTCCGCCCCTTGCCGCACGGTGCCTACGGTGGTCACCAGCGCGTGCTGCATCGTTTGCAGATCGCGCGTCAGGCGGCCAATTTCACTGCGCCCGGTCGGTTCGTCCGGCATGGTCAAATCGCCTTTCGCGATATTTTCGATACGCGTAGCGGCTCGCTGGAGCGGGTTTATCACCGTACGGCGCAGCACCACAAAGGTGATCACCGCCAGCGCCAGCGCCAGGCCAAACGCGCCGAACATAAACATCAGCCCCAGCCGGGTGCGGGTGTGAGCCTGCGCCGTCAGCGCGTTGGCGCGTTCGGTGCGGATTTTTATCGCCTTCAGCAGCACCGCGTTATAGGCATCGTCCAGCGGACGCGCGGTCTCATTTTCGTGGTTAATAATGGCTTCAAACATGCCGTTTTTGGCATATTTCAGCATCGGCTGCATACCGGCGATGTAGGCGTCATAGCGGGCTTTCAGATCGCCGTCCAGCGCTTCATCAGCCGGTGTGCGAATAGTGCGCTTCATATAGGCGGCAAATCCATCCTGCGACTGCCTGATGCGGGTCTCAGCCTCAGCGATGTTTTGTTTCATCGCCTCCATCTCCGCGATACGGCTCGCCGCCCCCGCGTGGATCATGTTGATACGGGCGGTGCGTAAATGGTTGGAACTGTTTGACAGCCCGGTGCGCACCTGGATTTCTGCCGTGACATCCTGCTGATCGTTATCGGCCTGGAGCAGGAAATAGCCTGCCAGACCCGAGCTCAATGCAAACAGGAGAATAATGCCACCGAGAATGGAGGAAAACAGCGGAACCAGCCGGATGTGATGCAAGAAACTCAGCTTATGCTGCGCCTGCATCGATGTTGTGTTGTCCATGACCGTCGACTCTCTTATAGGTAAGATGCGTAAAAACACGCCTGTAAAAGAGTCATCGGCACGCCAGGGAATTAGATTACGGTTAAAAGCGCCAGACAGGTCACACTTTAGAAAAGATCAGGGAAGAAATGCCAGCGGAAAAAACCGCTGGCAGAATAATCAGTTGTCGCCGAAATGGATAACGGTACGAATAGATTTTCCTTCGTGCATCAGATCGAAGGCTTCGTTGATCTGCTCCAGCGGCAGGCGGTGCGTAATGAACGGGTCGAGCTGAATTTTACCGACCATCGCATCTTCAACCATGCCCGGCAGCTGGGTACGGCCTTTCACGCCGCCAAATGCCGACCCGCGCCATACGCGCCCTGTCACCAGCTGGAAGGGACGGGTTTTGATCTCCTGACCCGCGCCGGCCACACCGATAATGATGCTCTCGCCCCAGCCTTTGTGGCAGCACTCAAGCGCTGAGCGCATCACATCGACGTTGCCGATACATTCGAAGCTGAAGTCCACGCCGCCGTCGGTCAGCTCAACGATCACCTCCTGAACCGGTTTGTCGTAGTCTTTCGGGTTGATGAAATCGGTCGCGCCCATCTCACCTGCGAGCTTAAATTTTTCCGGGTTGGTATCCACAGCAATGATGCGGCCAGCTTTCGCCTGTACCGCGCCCTGGATGACTGCCAGACCGATCCCGCCGAGGCCGAACACCGCCACGGTGTCACCCTCTTTCACTTTCGCCGTGTTATGCACCGCGCCGATACCGGTGGTGACACCGCAGCCGAGCAGACAGACTTTATCCAGCGGGGCCTGCGGATTCACTTTCGCCAGTGAGATCTCGGCGCACACCGTGTATTCGCTAAAGGTGCTGGTCCCCATGTAGTGATAAATGGGCTCGCCGTTATAGGAGAAACGGGTGGTGCCGTCCGGCATAAGACCTTTACCCTGCGTGGCGCGCACGGCCTGGCAGAGGTTAGTTTTGCCGGATTTGCAGAACTTACACTCACCGCACTCTGCGGTGTAGAGCGGGATCACATGGTCGCCGGGCTTCAGGCTGGTGACGCCTTCACCCACTTCCACCACCACACCGCCCCCTTCGTGGCCGAGCACCGCCGGGAATACGCCTTCCGGATCGTCACCAGACAGGGTAAACGCATCGGTATGGCAAACGCCGGTATGGGTAATTTTGATCAGCACTTCGCCTTTCTTCGGCGGAGCAACATCAATTTCAACGATTTTCAGCGGCTGGCCTGGGCCGAACGCGACAGCTGCGCGAGATTTCATGATGTCTTTCCCTTGTTGTGAGGTGTGTGGATTTATTTTAGATAAGAGCGCAGTAAATGGCCGACTTCCGCCATCCGCACAGCCCGCTGATCCGGGGTGGTCTCCCCCGTCACCAGCTCATCTTTGAGGTGAATTTCAACCATTTCCCCCATCAGGCCATTGGCAGCGCCGCGCACGGCGGCGATTTGCTGCAAAATGGCGAGACAGGGATCGCCCGATTCCAGGGCGCGTTCAAGGGCATCAACCTGGCCCCGAATGCGGCGGACGCGGGTCAAAATACGTTTTTTATCTTCGGGTGAATGCGGCATACGCCCTCCTGATACTATAGGGGGGTATTGTATCTGTTAATACGATTTTATGTAAACATGAAGTTTATTGTGGGTTTTAAGTAGAGCCGTAGGTAATGTGAAAAATCAGCGTCTGGAGTTAATATAGGTGACTCGCTGATATATCAGAAGTGGGCAATCACGTGCCTCAGGCGCGAAAAGTAGGTATTGCTAGAAAAGCATAATTTTTAGAAATCATGCTTCATAACATTTTTTCCACGTTGTCTAACCAGGCGGGAAGATGCTCTCTGTACCAGTTGAGATACAAGGGAAAAGTACTCTTTCGCCGCATATGAAGCAGGACAATCACTTCCGTGACAATCCAGGCTTTGACAACTGCAATTTCTCTGGCCAGCTCCCTGATATTTTGATGGGAGGATAGCTGGCAATAGCGTTCTGCAAGGTCTATAAATTCTTGTTTTGTCCCCATTCCCCTTATGAGGGGAGCCAGGTCAATAGCAGGACTCCCTTTGCCAAACCTTTCCCAGTCAAAAAGAACTAAATTACCGTTTTCTCTTCTTCCCCAGTTGCCTGCGTTGCTGTCGCCTGAAACCAGGCTTTGGCAGGCGAATAACGCATTACTATTCTGCTGAAATCGTCGAAGCTGCCGGACATTTAATTCAGGTAATGCCAAAAGCATGAGAGCGTTTTCAAGCGCTGTTTCTGTCCACGTATGCGTATGATAGAGCCATTCAGAATTTGCAGGATAGCGATGCAGGCGCCCCAGCATAGCTATGGCATAATCATTTGCCACCGCGGTCTGATCAACCTTATACGGAATATACTCTAGTTTTAACTGGCGTAAGGTGGCATCAGCAGAGAAAAGCGTTGGAGTAGCAATCCCTGCCTGGTTAAGCTCTGTTGCCGCGTAGAGATAAAAGGCCCACTCAACATCGCTGACAGGCCACTTTTCTATAACTATATGATTGCAATCACTGGTATTCAGCACCACTTTGGCAGTGCCCATTTCGGATAAATCCATGGCAGACATGTACTGTCCCTTAAAAATTCACATGTTGGTTGTTATTAAGTATAATGCAAGTGTGGTACAGATGAAGTCATAAAACGTCATCCTTCCTTAAAATCCTACTTTTAAAGACTTGTGCAATCACACTAACCCCCACTAAAGAACGTAGGTATCATAAGAATAAGAAAAAGAATATACTAATACATGTTGGATATTTATTTTTGATAACATTTAGCCTGTAGTAAACAAAATAAGTCGGGTGCAACATATTGAATTAGGGTCACAACGCCTCATCATTAAGGAATGAATAAGTATGAAAAGAATTGTTCTCGCCTCTTTGGTTTTATCTTTTTCGTTATCTGCTAACGCTAATCAATTAAGCATTGATGACCAAATTAATAATGCTTGTGCTAAGGCCTTAAGCGGTGACAAAGAACCTTTGGGTAACTTCCCACCCGATAGGTATGCTGCAACAGTCAGTCCGAAAGTTAAAGAAGCTTACAACGAAGTTTTAAAATCTCGGCCCTCTATTGTAAACGATCAGAGTTTACAGAATGCAACCAGTTGCGCCAACCTGGTTAGAGATAAACTAAAATCAAAAGGTGAGTACACAGAAGAAAAATGATTGCCAGGGTGGAGAAACAGCATTTTTTCTGTGGAGCTGAACGCTTTCTCTATCAGAGTACGTTCTTAAGAAAACATCGACAAGATAGTTCCGCAGCTGTGTTTTCCACCTCTCGCTGGTCCCCCAATATCCTAACATCCCCTTGCCTGATGACACCCTCCGCAATGACATTGCCCCGCCTTAACAGCACAGACGATGTTGACGATATTTACGCTTTCGTCTCTTCGTGACCAACCCTATTTAGCTCGAAATGTTAAAAATCCGCACTTATATGGCACAATGTGAACAGAAATAACATTCTCGTCACCTAACATACTCGCTACAAACAAAATGGTGGTGTTAATGATTGTACTAAAGAGCTTTTTATTCTTCGTTGGCGCAGCGGCCGCTTGCGCACTTATTGTACTTTGTCTTTGGGTTGATATGCGGTTTGTCGGCCATGATATTCCGGAATTATCACTGACCGAAATTATGCAGGAAACGGTATTAGCGACTATTGTCGTTCTCCATTTTCGTCTGGCGAAAATGGACGAATCCATGCGTTACTGCAATATTCTGGTGGGTGGATTTTTCCTGACAATGCTAATTCGTGAGCTGGACGCGCTTTTTGATCTCATTTCTCATGGGAGTTGGGTGTGGTTCGCGCTGATTACCGCTCTGCTGGCGTTAATTCGCCCCGTTATGCATTTTCGCGCTACCCTGGAACAGCTGGCAAAATATACCCAATCCCCCTGGTACGGTATTCTGTTGAGCGGCCTGCTGGCTGTACTGGTCTTCTCCCGCCTCTTTGGCATGCAGGTGCTGTGGCACGCCATCCTGGAGCATGGCTATATGCGTGTCGTGAAAAACGCTGTGGAGGAAGGTTCGGAATCGTTCGGTTATATGCTGTGCCTGGCCGCATCCCTTGGTTATTACGTTACCTTTCCCGCTCGCGCACGACAAAAATAATCTCTTCGCACTGCGTAGAGAGATGGCGAGGGAAATAGTGATCAAGAACATCCTAAGGACGTTAGGGTGGTCATGTAAGAAAGACATATCCTAAAAAGGAGCAATCAGGCGTCGATTTCAGCGAATTCTCGCTCACGCCTGAAATGAGCGTCTATCCTTAGACTATCAACAAAAGGAGGCTGGAATGTCTGATTTCGACACTGATAAAAATGCACAATACGCTGGCGATAAAGCCAAAAACAAACTTGATGAATTATCCGGCTCTGCGCAGCAGCAGTTTGGTGAATTCGTTGACTCCCCTAAACACCAGGTGAAAGGTGCAGCGAAAAAATATGCTGCCCAGGCCAGTGATGCCGTCTCGGATGTTACTGAAGCCGTCAGAAATAACCCGTTAACGGGCTTAATCGCTGCGGGTGCGGTAGGTATCGTTCTGGGACTTCTGCTGGGACGTAAATAATTTCAGGCCCTCCGGGGCCTTTTCTTTTCCCCTCTTTCCTTCTCTTCCCCCCCTAATTTTGATAGTTCTCCTGATAAAAGCTCAATCCATACGAAAAAGTTGTACAATTTTGATGTACAGATTTGACCATATAGTTTAAATTCGATGCCAGTGATGTTACAAAATTGTTTGTTAACGGTGGAAAATTATGCGTCGCAACCATGCTCCCTCTACAGCAGAAAGCGCTATAACCTTGTATTTTAACAAGGATAACGTCCCAACACAGCAGGAAACCCTTGGTGCCATCGTCAGTGAGATCATCAAAGAAAATGTACAACTGAGCAGAATGACAATTTGTACAAAGCTGTTGCGTAGAATTGAAGAATCCACGTCTGACGTTGAGAAAGCGCACTACAACGGTTTGATAGCCCTCTTCTTCGAGCGTTAACCTGAACACTGTTTTTTAACTTACTAAGTTAGTCATGCTGAGTGAGAATAGAGCTTCTGAATGCGATGACTAACCCCATGCTACAGCCTGCCGCGTGTAGCAGAGTGAGATTGAAGGTATGCATAGAACTAAATTTGAACGACTTAAGGATGACCTTATCGGTGAGGCCGTATTATCCATACTGAAAGAGAACGGACCTATTACCTTTGTGTCTCTTGCTAATCGCCTGCGGGCGATGGCTAACGTTGAATCAAATGATGAACGTAAAAATGCATTGATTGCCGCTGAAGATGAAGTGCGCCAGCGTGTAACCGGCGTCTCGCACGACCGGGGAAGAGTGATGGGCAATTATGACATGGGTCGCATGCGATCTCTCTTTACTCACAACACGCTTTTGACCCCAGACAAGAAACACTAATTTTAACCGAAACGGTGACCACCATGAGTAAAGCGATTATGCAGCAGACGTATAATTTTGAAGCCTTGCACGATAAAGGACTGGCGGAACATTTTCTTAATGCAGGAAAACATCTCAGTGGTGAGGTTGAAGTGTTGGGCTCGGCAATACGCTGTATTATGCTGACCGGTGACAATCTCTCTAATAAAGAGATTATCCTGCAACTGATTCACGCCCTCGAAATTACCGAGGAGCCCGAAGCCTGCGATGTCATTCGAAATACGCTTGAAATTGTTGTCGGTTTTACGCGCGATGATATCTGATAACAGATTATTGCGCTGGTGAGTGACTGTTTTTGCTGGTGGTAGAAAAGTTTCTCTGTCGTACCACCAGCATAGTGAACCCATTAACTAAATAGCCGTACCATTCGATCAAGCTCTTCTTCTTTAACCGCCCGGGAAAGATAATATCCCTGAAAGCGTTTAACACCTAACGCGACAAGTTTTTCAAATTTTTCTTCGCTATCGACGCCTTCCGCAACGCATTCCCTTCCCGTCATGTCGCTATATATCTGTATCGCTTTAATAATGCTATAGTCATTGTCGTTAGCAACAAAGTGCTCAACTATATCGCGGTCAAGCTTCAATCCATCAACATTAATCTGTCGGATGGGTAACATAGCGTAATCTCTGGAAAAGCAATCATCCAGAAACAGCCGACACCCCTCGGCGCGTAAACGCTGAAGAGTGACAGGAATATTTGGATCCTTTGTCACATCAATCGCTTCAGCTAATTCAAAGACAAGTTTCCCGGCCCACTGCGGCTTCAGTAACATCTCAACGGCTTTTTTCGCCATTCCCGGCAGCGCGTTCCCGGTAGCCAGTGGAGGCGGAATATTAACCGAAAAATAATATTTCCCATTGTATCTGTTGATACCTGACACGGCCGCGTGGATGACTAACGCCGTCAGCTTGAGCCATATTTCGCCATTTTTCACCCCACCCAGAAATTGGGCAGCCTTCAGAACCTGACCGTTTTTATGCCAGCGCAGCAGAATTTCAAAGCCTACTCCTTTTTTATCGCCATCGGTAATAATTTGATAAGCCGCAAAGATTTCCCGCTTATGTAACGCCTGCAAAATATCAATTTCCGCATCCGAAAACCCCTGCGGATTATTTTTTACTGCACAGACTTCATCTATGAAAACACGTGCATCGCTAAACCATACCCTGATAAGATATAATTTATCCAACCCCACTTTTCTATGGGTATAAATGGTTTTATCTGACAACCCTAACCTCGCAGACTGCTCTTTTATCGAAATACCCCGATAAAAATTCAGCAATACGGTTAATTCGCGCTTTGTTAAACCATTCAGACTTTCTTTACCTTCTTTCTCGGGTCCATCACGCAATATGCGTGACGAATCGGTATGCACGTCATAAATGTTGTCTGCACAGTCCATTACGTCTGAAATATTCGCTATCCTGATCATCGATAACGATTTGGTATTATTAACGAGACTACACAACGTGGCGTAAAGCCATCTCTCTGGTATTGCGCCATACAGCGTCACGCTACAAATAACCGGCAGCGCATTCAGCACCGATACCAACTGCTTCAGGCTTTCAAGAAAGGTAGCGACGTCGCGACCAAGAAAAACAGCAACTTCAGGTGGTTGATTTTGCATCATTTTATGAACATCACCTGAGCAAACTTCATCCTCTTCAAAATGGAGTCGCGTGGCGTTTACGCCACGTGACTTCAGAAGCAGGCTATACCCCTCGAAGGTGAAACCGCAGGCTGAAATAACAAACCGTTGCTTGTAGCACGTACCTTGTATAAAAGGTAAATTTTGAGACATAACCTGCTCCTGAGAATGCAAATAGTATTCCCATCTGTAATTAAAGCCAATACTCTTTGTCGCATTGAATAATTTTACCGCACCCTGTTTGGTTAATAAACCGTTATCAATGTTATGCACAGGAACATTTTTGCGTTAATCAACCGACTCATCCATATGCAGCATAAATATTACTTTCTTTTCATATAACGACAGTAAATATGCATTTCTCGAGGTATAATGAAAATTCCGAAAAAGAAGACCGGACACTTCATCTTATCGGCCCAGACAAAAAGAGAAAATGCTATGGATAATCACATCTCATCCAGGGCTTTGCTACATCGAAGGGATGTCATTAAAAACAACCCGCGATTTGGTGAAGCTATAACAGAACACTACAGAATTAATGATGCCATTTATAAAAAACAACCCTTGTTCTACAAAACGATGCTTCAGGAATCACGCTTCAACATAATACTGTCCATGTGTTGTTTTGTTTTTGGCAATCAGGCTGAGTCAGTTTCAGAGATTAAGGCGCTATGCACCCGTTATAATATCGCCAGCCCTAACAGTGTTATCGCGATCATTACCATACTTAAAACTACCGGGCGAATTAAGACCTGGCGCTGTAGTGAAGATCGCCGAAAAACAAAAATTGCGCCGACGGAAAAAGGACTCGATGAGCTTAAACGCTATATGTCCGGGGCGTTTACGCCTGTCAGCATTCTTTATCCGGCATTCAACATTAATGTTAACCTTCTGGACAATGACATTCTGAGGCACAACTTTTTCCGGCGCGCCGCAGAGTACCTTTTCCGCGGATTAACATTCAGGAAAGTGCTTCCGGAGGTGGGTTTATTTATTGATAAGGATGGTGGACGAATGATTATGCTCTATCTCTATTTGCAGGCCATTAAAAACAAAACAGCACACGGTGCCATAATAGCGTATTCAGCCAGCACGCTGGCAAAAGAATTTTTCGTCTCGCGTATTCACGTCAACCGCATTATCAAATCGGCGCAGGAGGCAGGTTATCTTAAAGATCGCGGCGATGGCCGGATGTCAATTTATCCGGCCTTTATCGAGCTTGTCGAAAATTATGCCGGATTATATTTTGCGTATGTCACACATTACATCAATGTGGTACCAAAAGAACGACGCCATGCTGTCAACATGACGCCTACACTCTGATCTGACGGGCGTTCGGTTTGCTGAACGCCTTTTTTACCGCTCGCGCAGCGCCTCTTTTGCCTTATTCAACGGTTTCAGCAGATAATCAATGACGGATTTACTGCCGGTTTTGATATCAACTGTGGCTATCATGCCCGGGAACACCGGGAACGCCTTGCCCTGCCTGTTGGTCAGATGGTTACTGTCTGTACGAATATAAACGCGATAATAATAAACATCCCGTTTCACCTCGTCCTGAAGGGTATCCGGGGAAATCATCGTCACCTCCCCTTCCAGCCCGCCGTAGATCGAGTAATCATAGGCGGTGATTTTCACCAGCGCTTTTTGCCCGGGATGGATAAACGCGACATCGCGCGGCGAGATTTTCGCTTCTATCACCATCTGGTCATCAAGCGGTACCAGGCTCATCAGTTTGCCGTTCGGCGGGATCACCCCGCCCACCGTCGTCACGTCAATATCCTTCACGATGCCACGCACCGGCGCATTAAACGTTAAGCGGGTGAGTGAATCTTCGCGTCCTTTCATGACCGAACGCTGCGCCTCTATTTCTGCGTTCGCTTTCGCCAGTTCTTCGCGGGCGCGAACGTAGTACTGGTTTTTCATCTCGGTGATTTTGCTCTCCAGCTCATTTTTTTGGCGTTCAAGGCGTAAGACTTCGACCTTACTGGCCGCCCCCTGCGTCACCAGCGGGCGCGTTAATGCCAGTTCACGCTGCACGAGATCCGCTCCCTGGCGTAAACCCGCCAGCCCTTTTTCAAGGCTTTCGCGACGTGACTGATAAAGCGCCGTTTCCTGTTTGACCAGCTCAACGTCGTCATCCAGCTCTGCCGGGAATGTCAGCCCGGTGTCGTTCACCTCAGCATTCAGACGCGCGGCCGTCGCCATTGCAGCGTTTAATCGAGACTCGCTCTCCAGCACGCTGGACTCGGTTTTCGTCCGGTCCAGTTGGGCAAGCTGTTGACCACGCTCGACGATGTCGCCTTCGCGCACCATCAGACTGTGAATAATCCCCCCTTCCAGGGACTGGATCACCTGCTCGTGGGAGGACGGGATCACCTTGCCACTGCCCGTAGTGACCTCATCCAGCTGGAACAGGCTGGCCCAGGTAATAAACACCACCAGCAGGGCAAACAGCGACCATGCCACCAGCGACGAACGCGGCAGGCGGGGCTCCTTCAGTCGGCTATTAAAGCGGGAGAAATCATTCATGCCACGCCCTCCGTTTTCAGTTTAACCGTACGCTGCGGCGCCTGCTGCGGGGCCATTCCGTGCTGGCGTAAAATGGCATCACGAGGGCCATCCATCACCACTTTGCCGTTTTCCAGGACGATGATGCGGTCAACCAGGTCCAGAATCGGCAGGCGATGCGTCGCCACCACCAGCGTCCGGCGCTTACCGAGCCACTGGTGCAGATGCTGGATAAACTGCTTCTCGCTGACCTCATCCAGCCAGGCGGTGGGTTCATCCAGCAGCAGAATATTCGGCGAGGTGATCAGCGCGCGCGCCAGCAGCAGCGCCTGACGTTGCCCGCCGGAAAGCCCCGTTCCGCCCTCGTTGATGATGGTGTTTAGCCCCATTTTCTGCTTGCGCACATACTCCAGCGCGCCGCTGTTGACCAGCGCCTGATGGATTTCCTCGTCTGTCGCCAGCGGATTACCCATCAGGATGTTGTCGCGTACGGAGCCGAAGAACAGCCGCGCCTGCTGGCTGAGCAACTGCATATCGCGGCGCACGTCGGCCGGGTCAAGATGATTGAGAGCAATATCGTCCAGCAAAATGCTGCCCTGCTGCGGCTCCTGCATTCCCGCGAGGAGGTGCAGCAAGGTGCTTTTCCCCGAACCATTCCGCCCGAGCACCGCCACGCGCTCCCCGGCGCGAATGCGTAGTTTGCTGATATTCAGCACGGTGAGCTTCTCTTCTTCGTCGTAATAAAACCCCACGTCGTCCAGCAGATAATCACCGCGCAGGTGGGCTTTATGCACCTTCTTTCCGTGCTGGGGATCGTCAATCGGGCGCTGCATCAGGTCATCCAGTCCCTTGCGGGCCACCTTTGCTGACTGCCAGCGGGAAAGCACGCCAGAAATTTGCGACAGCGGCGCAATGGTCCGGGACGCCAGAATCGAGGTGCCCACCAGCGCACCGGTGGTCATGTCACCGCTGATGACCAGGTAACACCCCACCAGCAGCACCACGGCGTAGACGATAGATTGCACCTCCTGGGTCCAGGTTAGCAGCAGCCCCGTCAGCCAGCGCTGCTTCATGCCGACGCTGGCGGCAACGTCATTGGTGTTATTCCACTGGTTCTGGAACCGCTGCTCAGCGCGCATCAGCTTGATGTCCTCAAGCCCCTGCACCGCTTCCACCAGCGTGGCGTTGCGAATCGCCGATTCACGCATCCCTTCGCTGGAGAGTTTCCCCAGCGGGCGCTGCACCAGCAGGCCAGGAATAAGCAACAGCGGCACGGCGAGCAGGACCACCAGCACCAGCGGACCACCAATCATCCACAGAATGAAGACGAACAGCAGGAAGAACGGCAGATCGGAGAGGGCCGCAATGGTCGTCGAGGTGATCAGCTCGCGCACCGACTCCAGCTCGCGGATCTGCGCGATAAACGACCCGGTTGATTTCGAGCGTGCGCCGTTTTTAATCCGCAGCGCGTGGGCAAAGACGCGTTCAGAGATGCGCAGATCGGCGCGCTTCCCCACCACGTCAGAAATGTGCACGCGCAGCATGCGCATGATGAATTCGAACACGATGGCAATCATCACGCCGCCAAACAGCACCCACAGCGTGGCTTCTGACTGCGACGGTACCACCCTGTCGTAGACCTGCATGGAGAAGACCATGCCGGAAAGCGCCAGCACGTTGGCGACCAGCGCCACCAGCATAATATCGCTGTAACGACGCCAGTCTTTCAGCGCCAGCTGCCAGAACCAGTTTTTCTCATAGGGTTTGATGTAATCATCCACGCGCGCATCCGGCGTGGACTCCAGGGGACGCAGCACCATCAGCCCCTTTAACCGCGAACCGAGCTCGTCCCGCGTCAGCGTTGTCTCCAGGCCGCCGTCGCCGCTAAACTGCACGCTGACGTTCCCATCGTTGTCCATACGGTTGATGACCGCAATTTGCCCGCCGGTAAACTCCGCCAGCAGCGGTAAACGCCAGGGATCGAGCGATAGGGCTTCCGCCGCCACCCACCGCATCCCCAGCCCAAGCTGGCGCGCCATCTCCTCCAGCACCAGCTGGCGTGGCGACTGGCTTTCATGGTTAATCGTGACCCGAACATGCTCCGCCGAAAAATCCAGCCGATAATATTTCGCGATGATGAGCATGCCCTGCAACCAGGGTTCGTACTGTGGATGTGTCTTCATAATGCTACGTCCTGTTCAGGGCGATGATTTCGCACTGAAATGATACCTTTCCGGGATGATTAGAAATCGAACACTGTCTAAACGAGCCCGCAAAATAATCTTGTGAAATATAGGGTTATGGCTATTCGTGTAAAGAAACGCAAAAAGCCGCGAGGATCGCTCCCCGCGGCAGTGTTTTACGCAATTAACAGCTGGTGGTTCGCCAGCAGCGTCGCCAGATCTGTCTGCACCCCGTTCAGCGTCACCAGCGTGGTGGGCGAGAACTGACCGCCGGTGCCGTCCAGGTCAACCTGGATCTCGGTGTTGCTGCCGTTCTGCACCACGCGGATGTAGTCGGCGATGTTGCCCGCGCTGCTGTCCAGCGTCGCCACGCCGTTGACGTAGCTCGCCGAGCCGGTGCCGGTATAACCGCTGTCAGAAAGCAGGTCGCGCAGGTCGATACGGTCCGTATCCGCCGTCCCTTCCCAGGTGCCGACGGTAAAGCCGTTCACCACATCGCTGCCGTTGCCGCCCGTCGCGTCAGACGCGTTGATCAGCTTATAGAGCAACGTATCGTGACCGCCGCTGCCGATGTTGAAGGTGTCGTTCCCGCCCCGGCCTTCGAACTGGTTATCACCGCTGTTGCCGGTGATCACGTCGTCATAGTCGGAGCCGTTGATGCCTTCAATATTCACCAGTGTCGCGGTATCGAATCCGGTACTCTGCGCCGTAGAGCGTCCTAAATCGACGGTGACGCCGGAAGTGGCGTTGCGATAATCCACGACATCCATGCCGCCCGTACTGCTCCACGTGTCGTGTTCAGAGGTCGTCGTCCAGCCACCGGAACCGTTGTAGGTATACGTCCCTGCTTCAGCGATAAAGGTATCGTTGTAGCCGGTACCTGTCAGGGTGCCCTGGTGACCGCCCGTAGCAGCTTCAGCCGTCAGGGCGTAACTTTCTTTACCGTCTCCTGCCGTCAGCCCGTCCCAGGTTACGTTACTCGAAACACCGTTAACGGCACGAACCAGCACCGCGTGATACGTCTCGCTGGGATCCAGGCCGTAAAAACTGATGAGCGACGAGGAATCGTTAATGCCAATCCCGGACTGGGCATTGATGATTTCACTGGCGACCAGCTGGCCTGCCGCGTTGTACAGCTGGACAGTGTTGCCAAAGAAGGCGTTAATCCCTTCGCTGTCGACAATCTTCAGATGCAAGGCCGTACCTGGTGCGACCGTATTGGTATTCCGCTCCAGTAAAACCGTACCGTTTTGACGGAAAATGAGCAGATCCTGTGCGCCATCCCAGTCGTAATCAAGCAGAGCCGCGCCGGATACCTGAGTTGACGTAGCGGTACTGAATTTCGAAGCAGTAAAGCTTGCAGTACCTGCCAGTCCATCATTGGTGTAAAGATAAGACTGCCCGCTATTCGCCAGCTTGATGATGTCCATGTGACCGTCGAGGTTCCAGTCCACCGCCACGCTGACGTTACCCACAAACTTATCCGTGGTCGCCGTTCCAACCGCGGTGCCGGCCAGAAGGTTGCCGCTACCGTCGTTCAGCATTAACACCCCGCCCTGACTGGTTCCGCTGGAGGTACGGGACATGCTCATATACAGGTCCATGTAACCATCACCGTTAAAGTCGGCCCAGGTCATACTCACGGCATTGGACGCTGCGGCGGAACCATAGCCGCTGTACATGGTATTGGTGAAGTTTTGCCCCCACGTAAATGAGCCATTGCCCTGGTTAAACATGGTCGACAGGGCATAGTTGTTGCCCCCGTTGGTCGTATGCTGGGCAATATCCACTTTCCCGTCGTTGTTCAAATCCACACCGGACGTTTCAATCAGACTGTTGTAGTTACCTACCGTTGATCCCGATACGAAACTGGAGTACGTACCGGACTTCGAACTGCCCGTCAGCGTGCCGTTGTTATTGAGCATGACGGTGCTGGAATCAGGCCCGCCAGCATCGCCGATGACAAAGTCAGTGTAACCATCGCCCTTGATGTCAATGGCGACCACCGCGCCATACCACACCGCAGCCCCCATATTGGTCAGCGTACTGGAAGTGTATGTACCGTCTCCATTGTTAATCAGCTGCACCATGTACGAGTAACTTGTCCCTTCCGCCAGCACGTCAGCCAGCCCGTCGCGGTTGATATCCGCGTAAGTACCGGTTGTGTAACTCCCCGTCATTGAGAAATTGCCTGAAACGGTGTAAGCGTTACGGCTACTGGTATTGGCGGATGCGAATTGCTGGTTGGCCATAATCGTCCACAGCCCATCCGAATCCAGCATATAGCTGGCAGAATAGGAGTAGTTCGCGGCGGTAAATGACCAGGCCGGCGTCAATGATTCTTCACTCCCTACAATCAGGCTACCGGTGGTCAACCCAGCGGTATTACCGTTGCCGGCGCTGCTTTTCACCTGTGCCGTAACATCATAATTCTTCACGCTCAGCGCATCGCCGTCAGGGAGCTGCAAATACCATGTGTTGTTATCCGGATCGACCACGACCGCACCGCCAGTCTCTGAGGTGTAGGTTTTATCGTTCACGGTGATAACCACGTACTCACCGTTGGTCAGTCCCGCCGATACAAGTCCACTCAGAATCGGGGTGCTATCTGTCGTCGTCTGAGGGTTAATGGTCACGGTGGTGGTCGGGATGCTCGTATCCACTTTCAGCACGAAATCATCTGAGTCGGTGAAGTTACCTGCCAGATCGGTCACACGCAGCATATAGACGTGATTACCGTCATTCAGACCACTGTCCTGGAAATACCAGCTGGCGGCGCCGTTCATCGTCACCTGTCCCAGCAGCACACCGTCACGATACAGTTGCACGATCTCGCCATTGTCCGGCGCACGGTTAAGCGTCCCGTTAATCACTGGAGAGTTGTCATCTGTTGCCACCGAAGCGCCGAAGCTGCCCTGACGTTCGCCTTCCCCGTCGGTATAGCTGACCACCGTTCCCACCGTATCAGGCGGCGTGGTATCAACCGTTACCACCTGCGAAGTGGTTGAGCCGACGTTGCCCGCCTGGTCGATGATCCGCACCTGGTAGTTGTAATCCCCGTCCGCCAGATCGCGGGTGTCCGTATAGCTCCAGCGCTGGTTAGTGACGGTAGCGTCAATCCAGGTATTGCCGCCGTCGAGGCTAATCTGTACGCGCTCGTCGCTGGCCAGCGCGCTGCCCAACGAACCGTTGATCGTCAGCGAGGTGTCCATGGTGATGAAATCACTTCCGGACTGCCCGGTATCTTCGCTGATGCTGTCAATGGTGATGCCGTACTGCGGCGCCTGGGTATCCACCGTCACGTCCTGCGTGGTGGTGGCCCCGACGTTGCCCGCCTGATCGACAACCCGCACCTGATAGCGGTAATCGCCGTCGGCCAGGGTGCGCGCGTCGGTATAGCGCCACTGGGTACCGCTTACCGTGGCGTAAACCCAGGTGGTGCCGCCATCCATGCTCACCTGCACATACTCACCCGCCCCGAGTTCGGCCCCGAGCGTCCCGTTGAGCGTGTACGAGGTCGAACTGGTCAGGAAGTCATTGTTATCGAAACCGGTATCGACGGTGATGTTATCCACGGTCACCGTAATCGCCGCATCCGGCGCGACCGTATCGACCGTCACCTGCTGATGAGCGCTGGCACCCACGTTGCCCGCCGCATCCACTACGCGAACGTAGTAGTCGTAGGTCTGGTTACCCAGCGTGCGGCCGTCCACGTAGTACCAGCTGTTGCCGGTGACGATCACGTTCTGCCAGGTGACGCCGCCGTCGATGCTGATCTGGGCATATTCGCCGTCGGCCAGCGTCGCGCCGAGTGAGCCGTGCAGGGTCAGGGACGTGTCGCGAGTGATAAAGTCGCTGCTGCTCAGGCCGGTATCGTCGCTGATGCTGTCGATAGCGATCGTTTTGCTGGCGTCCGGCGCGACGGTATCAATGGTCACCACCTGGCTGGTGGTGGCGCTGATATTCCCCGCGTCGTCAATCACACGCAGCTGGTAGTTGTAATCCCCGTCGGTCAGCGTACGGCCATCAATATACGTCCAGCTCAGGCCGCTAACGCTCACGTCAGTCCAGGTCGCGCCACCGTCCAGGCTGATCTGGGCGTGGTCGCCGCTGCCCAGGGCCGCGCCGAGCGTCCCTTTCAGGCTGATCTGGTTGTCGCTGGTAATGAAGTCGCTGTCGGACAGGCCGGTATCCTGCGAGACGGAATCCACGGTAATAGTCGCCGCCGCAGGCTTCGTCAGATCGATTACCACGTCCTGGCTGTCCGTTGCCCCAACGTTGCCTGCATTGTCGATCACGCGCACCTGGTACTGGTACGTACCGTCGGTCAGGGTACGGCCATCGGTGTAGCGCCAGGTGGTGCCGGTGACGGTCAGGTCAATCCAGGTGGTACCGCCGTCAAGGCTGATCTGCGCCTTCTCGTTATTGCCGAGCTGCGCGGTCAGGGAACCATTCACCACCACCTGGCTGTCGTTGGTGATGAAGTCATTCGCGCTGAGGCCGGTATCGTTTTGCAGGGAATCAATGCTGATCCCCATCGACGGTGCGGTGAGATCCACGGTAACGGTATGGTTATCGCTGGCGCTGTTGCCGATGGCGTTGCTCACCTGCGCGTTAATCACGTACGAACCGCCGTCCGCCAGCGCGGTCACGTCTGCGCTGCCGACCGTATAGCTCCAGGTGCCGTCATTTTGAACGGTAGCCGTGTAGGTTTTACCGTTAAGCGTAATGGTCACCGTCTGGCCCGTTGGCGCATCGGTGGTGCCGCTGATAACCAGCGGCGTGCCGTGCTCGGCGGCGTTGACGATATCATCCTGCGCAAAGGTGTTAATGGCGATGGTCGGCACGTCACCGTTCAGCGTCACGTCGTGCGTTGCGCTGCCCGGGTTACCTGCCTTATCGCTCACCGTAGCCGTAATGGTGTAATCCCCGTCGCTCAGTCCGAGGAAGTCGCGTCCCGGCACGAAGACGGACCAGGAGCCATTCGCCGCCACGGTCGCCTGATAGCTGTGGCCGTTGAAGGAGACGGTCACCGTCTGGCCCTGCTCCGCGGTGGTGGTCCCGCTGATGGTCTGTCCCGCCAGCTGCTCGGCGTCGTTGACGATATCGTCATCGGCCACGGTGCTGATGGTCACGGCTGGCGCGACGGTATCGACCGTTAAGGTATGCGTCGTCTGGCCGTTATTACCCGCCTTGTCGTTCACCGACGCGGTGACCGTCAGCGCGCCTTCGCTCAGGTTGGCAAGATCGGCGGCCGGGACGTCGAGCGTCCAGGTGCCGTCGTTTGCCACAAGCGCAGTGTAGGTTTTCCCGCCCAGCGTGACGGTCACCGTCTGGCCTGCTTCCGCGCTGGAAGAGCCGTGTACGGTGAGCGGCTGTTGGGCTTCCGCCGCATTCAGCACATCGTCGCCCGACAACGTGTTCACGCTAATCACCGGCGCGGTGGTGTCCACGCTGATGGTGTGCGTCGCCGAGGCGCTGTTCCCGGCGCTGTCCTGCGCCGAAACAGAAACCTGGTAGCTCGCGCCGTCGGCCAGGGTGCCCACGTCGGCGGCCGGTACGGTGGTTGTCCAGGAGCCATCGCTCTGGATAGTGGCCGTATAGATCTTACCATTCAGGGTGATAGTGACCTGCGTGCCGTTAGCAAACTGCGCGCTGGAGCCGTTGATGACCAGCGACGCCCCCGCTTCTGCCGCATTGATCACGTCATCACCGCTGAGGGTGTTGACGGTCAGCGCGACCGATGCGGTATTTACCACCACGTCATGGGTCTGGGTGCTGCTGTTGCCCGCGCTGTCGGTGATTGTCGCGCTGAGGGTCACGGTGCCGTCGGTCAGGGCAGAAATGTCGCTGGCAGGAACGCCCACGCTCCATTTGCCACTGGCGTCAACGGTGGTGGTGTACTGGTTCGAACCTATCGTGATGACCAGCTTATCGCCGACGCTGGCGCCGGTTGCGGTGCCGCTGATGACCTGCGCCTGCCCGTGCTCAACGCTGTTGATGACGTCATCGCCCGCCACGACGTTAAAGCTGACGGTCGGCGGCGTGGTATCGAGCGTAATCGCTTTGCCCGCGCTGCCCGGGTTACCCGCGGCGTCACTCACGCTCACCTGCACGGTGTAGCCGTTATCCGCCAGAGTGGACAGATCGGCGGCCGGCACGTTAATGCTCCAGACGCCGCCCTGCTGAACCTGTGCGGTATAGCTGTTTCCACCGAGGTTAACGGTTACCGTCTGACCGACTTCAGCCGTGGTGGTGCCGGAAATGGCCACGCCCGCAGCCGCTTCGCTGCCGTTGATCACGTTGTCGCCGGCTACCGTGTCAATGGTCACGGTTGGCGCCGTGGCATCCACGCTGTACTCCCGGCCCGCAGACGCGCTGTTGCCGTTCACATTGGTCACGCTCACCTGCACGCTGGCGTCGCCGTCTTTCAGACCCGCAAGATCCGAGGAAGGCACGGTGGCCGTCCAGTTGCCGTCGGCATCGACTTTGGCGGTGTACGTCTTGCCGCCGAAGGTGACGGTAACGGTCTGGTTTTCCTCTACGTTCGAGGTGCCGCCGGACAGCACCAGATCCGCGCCTTTTTCTGCCGCGTTAATCACGTCGTCGGTAGCAATCGCATCAATACTGATAGCGACTGCCGCCAGATCCACCGTCACGTCATGACTGATGGTCACCGGATTGCCCGCCGCGCTCTGGCCTGCAACGGTCACGGTAACCGTGCCCGCAGCCAGGGCCCCGACGTCTGCTGCCGGGATCGCCGCGCTCCAGGTACCGTCTGCCAGCACGGAGGCCGCATAGGTTTTGCCATTGACGGTCACGGTGAGCGTAGTGCCTGCCGCCAGTCCGTCGCTGGAGCCGGTGACAATCAGGTTCTGTCCATGCTCGATGCTGTTAATCACATCGTCGCCCGCGACGGTATCCACGCGCAGGCCCGGCAGGCTTGCGTCGATAGTGATATCGCGCTCGCCCGTTCCCGTATTGCCATGGTCATTAGTGACGGTTGCTGACACCGTTAAATCGCCATTGCCCAGCGCGGTCAGGACGGATTCCGGCACGTTAACGGACCAGGTCAGATCGCTCTGCACCGTCGCGGTATAGGTGTTGCCGCCGATGTTCACCGTCACGGTGTTACCGATGTCCGCGTTCGCCACCTTACCGGTAATGGTCTGGCCTGCGGCCACTTCCGCCGCGTTGATGACGTTGTCCCCCGCCACGGTGTTGATGGTGACGGTTGGCAGCGCGGTATCGACAAGCAGGTTCGCCGTAGTGCTGATGCTGTTGCCCACGCCGTTGGTGGCCGTCGCGCTCAGGGTGTAGCTGGCTTCACCGAGGCCTGACAGATCCGCAGCCGGAACCGTCAGGCTCCAGGTGCCGTCTGCCGCCGTCGTGGCCGTGTAGTTTTTGCCGTTGAGGGTCACGGCCACCACGGTGCCTTCTGCCAGGTTGGCGCTGGTGCCGCTGACGCGCAGATCCTGACCCTTCTCTACCGCGTTCAGCACATTATCATCGCTGATGGCGTTGAAGCTGACCGACGGCAGACCGGTATCGACGGTCACATTATGCGTGCCGCTGCCGGTGTTGCCCGCCGCGTCGGTGACTGATGCAGTGATGGTCGCGGTACCGTCGCTGAGGCCTGAAATCACATTTGCCGGGACGCCCACGCTCCAGTTACCCGCCGCGTCCAGCACGGTGGTATAAGTCTGGCCGCCGATCGTGACGGTGACCTTATCGCCCGCCGCCGCGCCGGTGGCGGAGCCGCTGACGATCTGCGCCTGATTGTGTTCAGCCACGTTAATCACATCGTCGCCTGCAACGGTATGGATGGTCACCGCAGGTACGGTGACGTCCACCGTCAGGGTGTGGTCAACCGACGCCGGGTTACCCGCCTTGTCGCTCACGCTCGCGGTTACGGTGACGCTGCCGTCGGTTAATCCTGCCAGATCCGCCGCCGGAACGTTCAGCGTCCAGCTGCCGTTCGCGCTGACGGTTGTGGTGAAATCTTTGCCGTTCAGCGATACGGTCACCGTCTGGCCCGCTTCGGCTGTGCTGGTGCCGGAGATTGCCAGGTCTGACTGCGCTTCCGTGGCGTTCAGGATATCGTCGGTGGCAATCGTGTTGATGGTCACGGACGGCGCGGTAGCATCCACGCTGTACTCACGGCCCGCCGAGGCGCTGTTGCCGTTCACATTGGTGACGCTCACCTGTACGCTGGCGTCACCATCCTTCAGGCCAGCCAGATCCGCTGACGGCACGGTGTAAGTCCAGTTGCCGCTGTCGTCCACGGTGGTGGTGTAGATCCTGCCGTTCAGACTAATGGTCACGGTCTGCCCGGCTTCCACGTTGGTGGTCACACCGGACAGCACCAGATCCGCGCCCTTCTCCGCCGCGTTAATCACGTCGTCGGTGGCAAGCGCATTGATGCTGATGGCAACGGTAGCCAGATCCACGGTCACGTCGTGGCTGATGGTGATCGGATTACCCGCCGCGCTGTCACCGGTAACGCTGATTTTCACGGTGCCTTCCGGCCACGCGCTCACGTCGGTGGACGGGATCGCCGCGCGCCAGGTGCCGTCTGCCAGCACCGTTGCCGCGTAATCTTTACCGTTGACGGTAACCGTCAGCGCCGTGCCCGTCGCCAGCCCGTCGCTGGAGCCTGAAACAATCAGATTCTGCGCGTGCTCGATGGTGTTGAGCACGTCGTCACCCGCCACGGTATCGACGCGCAGCCCCGGCAGGTTAGCGTCGATAGCGATCTCGCGCTCGCCGGTGCCGGTGTTGCCGTGTCCGTTGGTGACGGTCGCGGTTACGCTCAGGCTGCCGTTGCCGAGTGCGGTCAGCACGTCAGACGGCACGTTGACGGACCAGGACAGATTATTCTGCACCGTTGCGGTGTAGCTGTGGCCGCCGATAGCGACGGTCACGGTGTTGCCCGCTTCGGCATTCGCCACGGTGCCGCTCAGGGTCTGACCCGCGGCCACTTCCGCCGCGTTGATGACGTTGTCGCCCGCCACGGTGTTGATGGTGACGGTTGGCAGCGCGGTGTCGACAAGCAGGTTCGCAGAATTGCTCACGCTGTTGCCCACGCCGTTGGTGGCCGTCGCGTTCAGGGTGTAACTGGCCTGACCGAGACCGGCCAGATCCGCAGCCGGAACCGTCAGGCTCCAGGTGCCGTCTGCCGCAGTTGTCGCCGTGTAGTTTTTACCGTTCAGGGTCACGGTGACCTGGGTGCCTTCCGCCAGGTTGGCGCTGGTGCCGCTGACGCTCAGATCCTGGCCTTTTTCAACGGCGTTCAGGACGTTGTCATCACTGATGGCGTTGAAGCTGACCGATGGCAGACCGGTATCGACGGTCACATTATGCGTGCCGCTGCCGGTATTGCCCGCCGCGTCGGTGACTGACACAGAGACGGTCACGGTGCCGTCGCTGAGGCCTGAAATCACATTCGCCGGAACGCCCACGCTCCAGTTACCCGCCGCGTCCAGCACGGTGGTATAAGTCTGGCCGCCGATCGTGACGGTGACCTTATCGCCCGCCGCCGCACCGGTGGCGGAGCCGCTGATAATCTGCGCCTGATTGTGTTCAGCCACGTTAATCACGTCGTCGCCTGCCACGGTGTGGATGGTCACCGCAGGTACGGTGACGTCCACCGTCAGGGCGTGGTCAACCGACGCCGGGTTACCCGCCTTGTCACTCACGCTCGCGGTTACGGTGACGCTGCCGTCGGTTAATCCTGCAAGGTCAGCTGCCGGCACGTTCAGCGTCCAGCTGCCGTTCGCGCTGACGGTTGTGGTGTAATCTTTGCCGTTCAGCGATACGATCACCGTCTGGCCTGCTTCGGCGGTGCTGGTGCCGGAGATTGCCAGGTCGGACTGTGCTTCTGAGGCGTTGAGGATATCGTCGGTGGCAATCGTGTTGATGGTCACGGACGGCGCGGTAGCATCCACGCTGTACTCGCGGCCCGCAGACGCGCTGTTGCCGTTCACGTTGGTGACGCTCACCTGCACGCTGGCATCACCGTCTTTCAGACCAGTCAGATCCGCAGACGGCACCGTGGCGGTCCATTTACCCTCAGCGTCCACCGTGGCGGTGTAGCTCTTGCCGCCGAAGGTGATGGTGACGGTTTGATTTTCCTCTACATTCGCGGTGGTGCCGGAGAGCACCAGATCCGCACCCCTCTCGGCGGCGTTGATCACGTCGTCGGAAGCGATGGCGTCAATGCTGATCGCGACGTTTGCCAGATCCACCGTCACATCATGGTTGATAGTCACCGGATTGCCCGCGCTGCTCTGGCCTTCAACGTTCACGGTGACCGCGCCTGCGGCAAGGGCACTCACGTCCGCAGAAGGGATCGCCGCGCTCCAGGTGCCGTCTGCCAGCACCGTGGCTGCATAGGTTTTACCGTTTACGGTGACGGTCAGCGCTGTGCCCGCCGTCAGGCCGTCGCTTGAACCCGTGATAATCAGATTCTGCCCGTGTTCGATGCTGTTAATCACGTCATCGCCCGCTACGGTGTCCACGCGCAGGCCCGGCAGATTCGCGTCGATAGTGATATCGCGCTCTCCGCTGCCGCTGTTGCCCACGCCGTTCGTGACGCTGGCGGTCACGGTCAGATCGCCATTGCCCAGCGCGGTGAGCACAGATTCCGGTACGCTGACGGACCAGGTCAGATCGCTCTGCACCGTTGCGGTGTAGTTATGGCCGCCAACAGACACAGTCACGGTGTTGCCCGCTTCGGCATTCACCACTGTGCCGCTAATGGTCTGGCCGGTTGCCAGCTCCGCCGCGTTGATCACGTCGTCGCCCGCCACGGCGTTAATGATGACGCCAGGCAGCACGGATTCCACGTTCACGGTGTGCGAGGTGCTGGTGCTGTTGCCGACGCTGTCCGTTGCGGAGGCCGACACGGTGTAAAGCGCTTCACCCAGTTGCCCCACCTCGCTCGCCGGAACGGTTGTGGTCCATTGGCCATTGGTATCCACCGTGGCGCTGTACGCTTTGCCGTTGAGCATCACGGTGACCACCGCGCCCGCGGCCAGCCCGGAAGCCGTACCTGTGATGGTCAGATCCTGCGTTTTCTCACTGCTGTTGATCACATCGTCGCCGGACACGGTGTCAATGGTCAGCACCGGCGCAGTGAGGTTGACTTCAACCTCGTGCGTTGTGCTGTTGCTGTTTCCGGCTTTATCGGTCAGTGCCGCGGTGATGGTGTGATCCCCGGCGGTCAGGGCACTCACGTCCGCCGCAGGCACGCCCACGCTCCACCTGCCGGAAGCGTCCAGGGTCGCCGTGTAATCTTTGTTATTGATGGTGACGGTCACCACGTCGCCCGCCGCCGCACCGGTCACGGAACCGGTGACAATCAGCGCCTGCGCATGCTCGGCGCTGTTGATCACGTCGTCGTCGGAAACGGTGTTAATGGTCAGCTGTGGCACCGTGGTATCCACCAGCACATCGCGGTCCGCCAAGGCCGGGTTACCCGCCTTATCCGCGACGGCTGCCGTGATGGTGTAACTGCCGTCGGTAATCGCGCCGATATCCGCAGACGGTACGGTGACGCTCCAGCTGCCGTTCGCCTGTACGGTGGTGGTGTAGTCCACGCCGTTCAGCGTCACGGTGACGGTCTGGCCCGCTTCGGCGTTGGAGACACCGTTAACGACCAGATCCTGCTGCGCTTCGGCCGCGTTGATGATGTTGTTGTCGCTGACGATCTCGATGGACACCGTCGGCGCGGTGGCGTCCACGCTGTACTCGCGGCCCGCCGAGGCGCTGTTGCCGTTCACGTTGGTGACGCTGACCTGCACGCTGGCGTCGCCGTCTTTCAGGCTACCTAAATCGGCAGACGGTACGGTCGCCGTCCAGTTGCCGCTGGCATCCACCGTCGCGCTATAGGTCTTACCGCCGAAAGTGATGGTAACGGTCTGGTTTTCTTCCACGTTGGTGGTGGCACCCGACAGCACCAGATCTGCGCCTTTTTCTGCCGCATTGATTACGTCGTCGGTAGCGATAGCGTCAATGCTGATAGCAACCGTCGCCAGGTCGACCTTCACGTCGTGGCTGATAGAAACCGGGTTGCCCGCTGCGCTCTGGCCTTCAACGGTCACGGTGACGGTGCCTTCGCTCAGCGCGCCGACGTCTGCTGCCGGAACGGCGGCCGTCCAGGTACCGTCTGCCAGTACGGTGGCCGCGTAGGTTTTACCGTTAACGGTCACCGTCAATGCTGAACCCGCTGCCAGACCGTCGCTGGAGCCGGTGATAATCAGGTTTTGTCCGTGTTCGATGCTGTTGATCACGTCGTCACCCGCCACCTTATTGACCCGCAGGCCAGGCAGGTTGGCATCAATCGTGATGTCGCGCTCGCCGGAGCCGGTATTACCGTGGCCGTTAGTGACGCTGGCGGATACGGTCAGGTCGCCGTTGCCGATGGCGGTTAACACGTCAGACGCGACGTTAACCGACCAGCTTAAATCGTCCTGCACGGTTGTCGTGTAGGTATTGCCACCCACCGAAATTGTGACAGCGTCACCACTCGCGGCACCGCTCACTTTCCCGCTCAGGGTTTGTCCGGAAGCCACTTCCGCCGCGTTAATGACGTCGTCGGTGGCAACCGCATTAATGGTGACCTGCGGCAGCGCGCTGTCGACCAGCACGCTATGGCTGGTGTTCGCACTATTACCCGCAGTATCGGTCACGCTGGCCGTCACGCTATAGCTCGCTTCGCCCAATGCCGAGACATTTGCCGCCGGAACGGTGACGCTCCAGTTACCGCTGGCATCGGTGGTGGCGGCGTAACTGATACCGTTCAGGGTTACGGTGATGCGGGTCCCGTCCGGCTGGTTGCTGGTACCGGAGATCAACAGGTCCTGGCCTTTCTCGGTCGCGTTGATCACGTCGTCAACCGCCAGGGTATTGATGGCAATCACCGGCGCGGTCAGGGAGACGTCAAACGCGTGCGTCGCGCTGGTGCTGTTGCCCGCTTTATCGGTGACCGTGGCGGAGATCGTCTGATCGCCGTTAGCCAGCGCGCCCACGTCTGCCGCCGGAACGCCCACGCTCCAGCTTCCGGCACCGTCCAGCATCGCTGTGTAGTCTTTGCCGTTCAGGGTCAAGGTAATCACATCGCCCGCCTGCGCGCCCGTCACCTTGCCGGTGACAATCAGCGCCTGGCCGTGCTCGGCAATATTAACAATGTCGTCGCCCGCCACAATGTTGAAGGTAATCTGCGGCACGGTAGTGTCGACCAGCACGGACGCCCCCGCGCTGGCCGGGTTGCCCGCTTTATCGGACACGGTCACCGTGACCGCCGCGCTGCCGTCGGCGATCCCCGCCAGATCCGCCGCCGGAACGTCCAGCGTCCAGCTGCCGTTCGCCTGCACCTGGGCGGTGTACTGATTGCCGTTGAAGGTCACGGTGACCGTCTGGCCTGCTTCGGCAGTAGACGTCCCGCTCAGGGTCAGATCCTGCGCCGCCTCTGCCGCATTCAGCATGTTGTCGCCGCTGATGGTGTTGATGGTGACCGCTGGCGCGGCGGTATCGACGCTGAATGCCTGCGAGGAAGAGGCCGCGTTGCCGTTCACGTTGGTTACGCTGACCTGTACGCTGGCGTCGCCGTCCTTCAGGCCGCTCAGATCGGCAGCCGGTACGGTGCAGGTCCAGTCGCCGTTGGAATCGACCATCGTGGTCCAGGTTTTACCCGCAAAGATAATGGTAACGGTCTGGCCCGCTTCAACGTTCGAGGAGGAGCCGGACAGCACCAGATCCTGGCCTTTTTCTGCCGCGTTCAGCACGTTGTCGTCCGTCACGCTGTTAATGCTTATCGCCACCGGGGCGAGATCGACATCCACCACGGTGCCGATGTTCACCGGGTTGCCGGAGGTATCCTGCGCGCTGGCGCTGATGGTGAGCGACCCGTCCGCCCACCGGGAGACGTCTGCGGCCGGAACCGCAGCCTGCCAGGTGCCGTCCGCCTGTACCGATGCGGAATAACTCTTGCCGTTGATGGTCACGGTGACGGTGCTACCCGCCGCCAGGTCGGTGCTGGTGCCGGAGATAACCAGGTTCTGCGCGTGTTCAATAACGTTAATGACGTCGTCACCGGCGACGGTATCAATGCGCAGGCCGGGCAGCTGGGCGTCAATGGTGACATCCAGGGAAGACGATCCGGTATTACCGTGCGCGTTCGTCACGCTGGCCGAGACGGTCAGGTCGCCGTTGCCGAGCGCGGTTAACTGACTCTGGGTTAACGGCAGGCTCCAGGTGAGATCGTCCTGTACTGTAGCCGTGTATGTCTGCCCGCCGAGGATAATCGTGACGGTATCGCCCGATGCCGCGTTAGAAACCTTTCCGGTCAGGGTTTGCCCTGCGGTCACTTCCGCCGCGTTGACGATATTGTCGCCCGCGAAGTTGTTGAGGGTAACAACCGGCAGCGAGCTGTCCACCAGCACATCGTGCGTGGCAGCGGCGCTATTGCCCACATTATCGGTGACGCTCGCCGTTACGGTGTAATTGGCTTCACCCAGCGCGCTCACCGCAGAGGCGGGTACGGTAACGCTCCAGTTGCCGCTGGCGTCGGTGGTGGCGGTGTAGTTGATACCGTTCAGATTAACAGTGATGGTGGTTCCTTCCGGCTGGTTGCTGGTACCGGAAAGCAGCAGATCTTCGCCCTTCTCTGCCGCATTGATCACGTCATCCGCTGCCAGCGTGTTAATACCGATAACGGGCGTCACAGTATTGACCACCACATCCACTGAACTGCTGCCGGTGTTGCCGGACCGATCGGTCACGGAGACGTTAATAGTCCAGGTGCCGTCCGTCAGCCCCTGAATGACGGACGCAGGCAGGCCGAGACTCCAGTTTCCTGCCGCATCCACCACGGTGGTGTAGTCCACGTTATTGATGGTGATGGTGACCAAATCGCCCGCTGCCGCGCCGGTGACGGAGCCGCTCAGGATCTGCGCCTGAGCATGGGCCAGCTGGTTAACGGTGTTGGTGTCGGTGACGAAATCGTTGATGGTCACCTGCGGTACGGTGGCATCCACCAGCCCAACGCGATCCGCGCTGCTGCTGTTGCCCGCCACGTCAGTGACGGTGGCCGTCACGGTGACATTGCCATCGGTCAGCGCGCCTACGTCGGCGGCAGGCACGTTCAGCTGCCAGCGACCGTCCGCCTGTACCGTGGTCTGGTAAGATTTACCGTTCAGCGTCACGGTGACCGTCTGGCCCGTTTCAGCGGTTGTGCTGCCGCTGAGCACCAGATCCTGCTGCGCTTCTGCCGCATTAATGATGTTGTCGTCGGTCAGGTTATCAAGCGTAATGGCTGGCGGCTGCGTATCGACGATCACCACGCGTGAGGCGTCCGCGCTGTTGCCGTTGACGTTAGTCACGCTGACGCTCACCTGCGCACGCCCGTCGATCAGCGTTTCCATCGCGCTCGCCGGAACGGTCAGGTGCCAGGAGCCGTCCTGCTGCACCTGTGCGGTAAAGGTTTGATCCGCGAATTTCACCACCACGGTCTGCCCGGCCTCCACGCCCTGCGTCTGACCAGAAAGCGTGACATCCGCGCCTTTTTCCGCCGCGTTGAGCATATCGTCAGTGGTTACGGTATCGATGGTGACAGCCACCGCATTCAGGTCAAGCTCGATCGGGTGTTCAGCCGCCACGGTGTTGCCCCAGGCATCTTCCGCGCTGACGCTGACGGTCATGCCTCCCGCCGTCCATGCCTGAAGGTCCGCCGCCGGCACGCCAATCTGCCAGCTGCCGCTGGCGTTAACCGTGGTGACGTATTCGACATTATTGATGGTGACGGTGATCTGTGTGCCTTCGGCCAGATGAGTGCTGGAGCCGGTTACGGCCAGATCCTGCTGCTGCTCGATGGCGTTAATCACGTCATCGCCAGAGATCGTGTTCACGCGCAGGCCCGGCAGTTCGGCGTTGATGTTGATATCACGTTCGCCGGTGCCGGTATTGCCGTGCGCATTGGTGACAGAGGCGCTGAAGGTTAAATCGCCGTCGCCAAACGCCTGGAGGTCGGCCGATGGGATCGTCACGCTCCATTTCAGGTCGCTGCCAACCGTCGCGGTGTAGCTCTTGCCGCCCACGGTGACAGAGACGGTATCGCCCGCCGCCGCGCCGGTGACGCGTCCACTGAGGGTTTGGTCAACCGCCGCTTCGGCGTTATTGACCAGGTTATCCCCGGCAAAGGTGTTGACGATCACCTGCGGCAGCACGGTGTCTACCAGCAGATTCGCCTCGGCGGAGCCGCTGTTACCCACGCTGTCGGTGCCGCTGACGCTGACGGTGTAAAGGGTATTCGCCAGATCCAGCACGTCGGAGACCGGCACCTGAACGGACCAACGACCGTTCTCAACGGTGGTCTGATAGTTAACGTTGTTCAGCGTCACGGTGACAGCGCTGCCGTTCGGCAGATTACTGGTCCCGCTCAGGCTCAGGGGCTGCATGGCCTCCTGCGCATTCAGGACGTTATCCTGGCTGATGGGATCAAGGGTAAATTCCGGCGGGTTGCCGCTCAGCGTAATGCCGTGCGTCGCGCTGCCGGTGTTGCCCGCCGCATCGGTCACGGCAACCGAAATGCTGTGGCTACCTTCCCCCAGCGCGCCAATGACGGAGGCAGGCACGCCGACGCTCCAGGTGCCGTCCGCCTGAACGACACCGGTAAAGGTCTTGCCGCCAACGGTCACGGTGACAACGTCGCCCTCCGCCGCGCCGTTCGCCTGGCCGGAAATAATCTGCGCCTGCCCCTGCTCGCTGGTGTTCAGAATGTCGTCGCCCGCGACGGTGTTGATAGTGACCACTGGCGCTGCGGTATCGACCGTGAAATCGGCGGTGATGGAGGACCCATTACCCGCTTTGTCGCTGACGTTTACCGTCAGGGTGTGCTCGCCGTTAGCCAGTGTCTGTACTTCACTGGCCGGAAGCGTAACGGACCAGCTGCCGTCGCTGCCCACGGTCGCCGTGTGATTTTTGCCGTTCAGCGTGACCGTCACAATCTGGCCCGCTTCCGCATCGGTTTTCCCGGTCAGCGTCAGCGGCTGATTATGTTCAGCCGCGTTGATGATGTTGTCCTGGGCGATCGTGTCGACAGAGATCACTGGCGAGGCGGTATCCACGCCAATCGTCTGGCTGCCGGACACGGTGTTGCCCGCCGCGTCTTTTCCGCTGACGTTGACCGTCCAGGTACCATCGCCCAGCGCCTGTGCGTCGGCAGCAGGCACCTTCACGCTCCATGCGCCGTTTGCTCCCACTTCTGCGGTATAGGTTTTACCGTTGAGCGTGACGGTAAGCTCCGTTCCCTGCGCCAGGTTTTTGCTGGTGCCGGACAGCGTAAAGCCCGCGGACTGTTCGCTGGCGTTGATCACGTTATCGCCCGCCGTGGTGGCGAGCGTCACGCTGGTATCCGCTGTAGAAACGGTTACGGTAATACTGCCCGCAGAGGTCGTTTTACTGCCGTCGATCTGTACGACGGACCAGGTATGTTCCCCGTCCGCCTGGGTCGGGAGTGTTACCGTCCAGGTGCCGTCCTTCGCGACCATGGTGCTGGCGATGGTGCTGCCGCTGCCGTCTTTAACCTGAATGGTCGCGCCCGGCTGCCCGGTACCGCTGAAGGTGGGGGTGTTATCATCCGTGACCTCTTTTGCACTCAGCACGCCCTGCTTGTCACCCGCGTTGTCCGCCAGCAAAAATGTCGGCGTAGCGCTTTCGACTTCTTTTGTATTATCAATAACCCTGGTTTTGGTTTCGCCATCGCCGCCGTGAGCCAGCAGTGCGCCGATCGCACCGCCCCCTAACGCCGCACCGGCAATCCAGCCCCACGGCGCATCGCTTAATACGCTTCCCTGCTCCAGGAAAGGTTCAATGCTGCTAATGGGTGCAGCCTGGGCGGTTAATTCGGTGGCGGCAACGCCTGATGCTTCGCCGGCATCGGCAAATGAAATATGCGTCAACGCCTGGTTATCGTTAAATACCAGTTCGGAATGATTATGGGTTTCCGTGTCTTCGACAAAATAATTATTGCAGCGGATCACGCTGCCATCTTTCATATAAATGAGGAGGTCATTCCCCTGGCGGACATAACGCACCACGTCCTGAGCAGAACCCTGAATTTCAATCACGCTCGGTGAGGAAATAGAAACCGAGAGATTCCCTTCACCGGTTAATTTCGTCTTCTCTGCCGTTTTGCGAATGATGACATCAACAACTTTTGCGGTACTCATATTCTTCTCCTTGCAGGTGCGCGTATTCCTGTGGATATGTCCACCAGAGGGATGTAGCTATCCTTGGGAAAAATCACCCATTATTGTCTGACTTATTTCGCGCAGAAAGGCGCGCCTTTTTTAACTTAAATCAGGTAATTTCGCGGCAGCGTTTTTCTCTATTCCGATAAGCGGCATGAGATTATCCACCGCAGAGGCGTAATTAATCGCCGCACTCCAGCCATCGTATTCAGCCATTATTTTCGCGGAGGTGGCAGACCAGACATCCTGCTCCACGCTGAGCAGATCGTTAATGCTGCGCTTGCTCAGGGTATATTCATTTTTGTAGACATCGCGGGCGCGCAACGCATTTTCCAGCTGACGTTTCCCGGCTTCCATTCGTCCACGCGCCCCGGTCCAGTCGGCCTGTGCGACGGAGGCTTTTTGCAGGACATCAAAACGGGCCTGATCGACCTGAGACGATGCCATTGCCCTTGCGCCCTCGGCCTGACGGACGCGCGCCGAGACCGCGCCGCCCTGATAAAGCGGTGCGTCAATATTGAGCTGGATCTGATCATCCCAGTACGCGCGATTATCCGACTCATAGCGGGTGCGGCCCCCTTTCAGGCTTAAGGTCGGCCAGTGCTGAGACTTCGCGGTTTCTACGCCGTACTGGGCTGAACGCTCCATGTTCTGCGCGGCCATCACCGTTGGGATCAGTGAATAATCAATCCGATTGAGAGAATCCGGCTCCACGGCCAGACCTCCCGGAACCGGTGAATAGCGTTCAGCCTGTATGCCAGTTAATACCGCCAGCCGCGCGCGGGCGCTGTTCAGGGACGCATTGTACTGCTCTACCGTCGCCTGCATCCCGGCAATACGGGTGCGGGTCTGAAGCTCATCAGAGGTGGAGCTTACGCCAGCGTCGGCGCGGAGTTTTGCCAGCTGCTCAACGTTTTTAAGCGCCTGCACGTTCTCTTTTGCCGCCTGCAACAGATCGCTGTAGCGTTTCACTTCCACATAGCTGAGGGCTGTTTTTTCCGCGACGGCAGACATCGTGCTCATCAGCTGGTAGCGATAGCTGTCACGCTGAGCTGAAGACTGGCTGATGCTGTTGTTGGTCTTGCCAAAATCGTACACCAGCTGCGTCAGACTCAGGCCCCAGGCTGCGGAATTTCGCAACGAGCCGCTTGAATCGGTGGTCTGGCTGTGACCTGTACTCCCGTTCAGGGCTATTTGTGGCATCCAGCCACTGCGCGCTTCGTCTATTTGTGCCTGGCCGATCCCCAGCTGTGCCGCCTGCTGACTCACCGAGGGGTCGCGATCGAGAGCGAAAAGAATACTTTCTTTCATCGTCATTGCCGCAACGGGAGATATCCCCGCCTGGCCGTTATTTGCATTAGCCGCAGTCACCACCAACGAAATTAAGGTCAGGGAGGCAGATAATCTGAGTAACCTGTTATTGCATTTCATCTTCATAATATCCCCCGACTCCAGGTGATAGCCAAATAAATACCCAGGAAGAGGTACAAATAATTCGCCAGAAATCCATTGTCCCTTCTCCATTAATTCCGGGCAAGAGTTCCCCTAACCCATTTCAATTGAGACGAGAGCCGTTCAATCCTTTTTTTCTTTTAAGAATTTACTTAAATATTTATTGATTCGCAGCATAACAAAATGTGATATAAGCAACCACACCCGCAATGTTAATGTGTTGTTACAAATAAGAAAAAAGATGGGGTTTCTGGACAAAACGTTATAAAAGACCTTTCAGATGAAACAAATAAACCCCCTGTAATATAAAGAAAATTCTAAAATACCCCGGTGTACATTTTTGCGTTAATTTCACCCCGAATCAGACACAAAGATTTTCAAAGAAATGTCAACTTAAGTAATCCACCGAATAAAACTGGATTATTTTACTTTATAAACACAGATTGTTAGATATATACACTAATTTATAATTACAAATTAGTTATAAATATCAATTAGGCGCTGGAATGTGGCAGCTTAAGCCAAATTTATAAGTAAAACATAGCGATAACAACATACCTAAAAGATACATACATGTTTTTGATGACTGATTAATGCGATATCAATAATCACACCATTAAACTGTTTTTGGATAACATCCCGCGCCTGTCCCGATTCCCTTTTCTGCAAAATGCTGTAAAATGCGAAGTATTGCGACATTTTGCAGGATACTGCGCCCATGCATAAAACCGCCAGACAGAAATATGTGCTTGATATCATTACTGAACAAGGCCAGGCCAGCATTACCGAGCTGGCAGATCGATTGCAGGTTTCAGCGGACACTATCCGTCGCGATCTGACCGACCTGGAAAAACAGGGACTGGCACAAAAAAACCATGGTGGCGCCATCGCGCTGAATCTCTCGACGATGAACCGGGTTAGCAGGAATACCTTGCTGCCTGAAATCAAGCAGCGGCTGGGTAAACAGGTTGCGCAATGCGTGCCTGCGGGCTCGACGCTGTTTCTGGATGCCGGAAGCACACTGCTGGCCGTTGCCTCTTTCCTTCATGGGCCGCTGACCATCATCACCCCTTCTCTTGATATCGCCCAACAGGTGAGCGATCGGGAAGGTATCGACCTGATCCTGCTCGGTGGAAAGTGGGATCAGAAACAGCGCCTGTTTGCCGGAAGCGCCACCCTTTCACTGCTCTCTCGCTACCGGGCGGATATTGCCATCCTTGGCGCATGCGCCATCCATGCCGAACTCGGATTGAGCGCCAGTCAGGAGGCGGATGCCGAAGTGAAGCGTGCCATGCTGGCCGCAAGCCAGGCGCACTGGGTAGTCGCCGACCATCTAAAACTCAACCAGTGCGAACCGTATCTGGTGTCAGGGTTATCCGAGATTCATCAACTGTTTTTAGATCGTCCCTGGGCAGAGCTCGGGGACCATAGCGCCGTGCAGGTTACCGTTTGCGCACATTAACGTGGAGAAGGTCATGAATAAAGTGAAGACAATGAATATTGCGCTGATCGGGTATGGTTTTGTGGGTAAGACGTTCCATGCCCCGCTGATCCAGTCCGTTGACGGCCTGAAGCTGGCGGTGATCTCATCCCGGGATGAAGAGAAAGTGAAACGCGATCTGCCGGACGTGCTCGTTGTCGCCACGCCGGAAGAGGCCATTCAGCACCCGGATATCGATCTGGTGGTTATCGCCTCCCCTAACGCGACCCATGCGCCGCTGGCCACCCTGGCGCTCAATGCCGGCAAGCATGTGGTAGTGGATAAGCCGTTCACGCTGGATATGCAGGAAGCGCGGGATCTGATTGCGCTTGCGCAAGAAAAACAGCGGCTGCTCTCCGTCTTCCATAACCGCCGCTGGGACAGCGATTTTCTCGGCATTAAGCAGGTGATTGCGCAAGGCAGCATCGGCAAGGTGAAACATTTTGAGTCGCATATCGATCGTTTCCGCCCGGAGGTTCGCGTACGCTGGAGAGAGCAAAACGTTCCCGGCAGCGGCCTGTGGTTCGACTTAGGCCCGCACATGATTGACCAGACGCTACAGCTTTTTGGTCTGCCGCAGTCGGTACAGGGCAACATCGCCACCCTGCGTGACGGCGCGGAGATTAACGACTGGGTGCACGTGGTGCTGAATTATCCGGAACACAAAGTGGTCCTCCATTGCAGCATGCTGGTGGCGGGCGGCGTATCCCGCTTTAGCATTCACGGTGACAAGGCTAGCGTGGTGAAAGCGCGCATCGATCAGCAGGAAGCCCAGCTGCTGGCAGGCGTCATTCCGGGTAGTGAACGCTGGGGTGAAGACAGCGACGCTATGGTGCTGCTTAATGCCCAGGGTGAAGCCAGCGCTATCCCTGCGCCAAAAGGCGACCAGCGGCAGTACTATATAAACGTGCGCGATGCCCTGAACGGCAAGATTGACAACCCGGTCCCGCCGGTGGAAGCCCTGGCGGTGATGGCGGTGCTGGAAGCGGCGGTAAAATCTTCAGAAACGGGTACAACTCAGGAACTGGACTTAACGGCGCAGGAGCGCGCGCAACTGCAATAAGCCGCAAAAAAATGCCCTGCGGGTTCGCAGGGCATTATCGGTTACTGACGCTTTTTTGGCATCATCCGCAGCAGCGTGTTGTCTTTCCAGAAATAGTGATGCATCAGCGCGGCAAAGGCGTGCAAACCAATCACGAAATATCCCAGATTCGCCAGCGTCACGTGCCACGCTTTTAGCGTATCCACCAGGTCAAAATTCCCCTCCGCCGCATGCGGCATCGTCAGGCCAAACGCAAACCAGTCATTTCCCCGGTTATACATCATCACCATGCCGATCAGCGGCAGCGCAATGAACAGCAGGTAGATAACCAGATGCCCCAGATGGGACAGCCCGGTGATCATCGCTTTTGGTTTCGGTTGAATAGGCGGAGCCGGGAATTTGAGGCGGATAAGCAGGCGCGCCACCATCAGCACCAGGATGCTGATCCCGCAGGAAACGTGGATCATATTAATGAGCGGACGATCGCTTCGCGGGAACCATCCCCTGAACTCCATGGCGCAATAGGCCATAATAACTAACAGAAAAACCAGCCAGTGAATGCTGATTTGCAGACCCGTATATTTTGTGCGCATGTTGTTTCCCGATAAATAACCATTATCGCGCCAACATAACCACCTTTCCTGAAAATGTGAACCCCCTCGCATGGAGGGGGCTCCTGATTACGACTGTAAATAGACCACCTGCGTCTGCAAATACTCATTCAGACCGTGTTTACCATCTGCCCCGCCGATTCCGGATTTCCGCCAGCCCGCATGGAAGCCCTGCATCGCTTCAAAGTTTTCACGGTTAATGTAGGTCTCGCCGAACTTAAGCCCCTTAATGGCTTTCATGGCGACGTTCAGGTCCTGCGTATAAACAGACGAGGTTAAACCGTAGTCGCTGTCGTTGGCCATGTTCAGGGCCTCTTCCAGGGTGTCGAAAGCCACCACCGGCAGCACCGGGCCAAAGGTCTCTTCGTGCATGATGGCCATATCCTGACGCACGTCCAGCAGCAGCGTTGGGGGATAAAAATACCCTTTACCTTCTGCCGCTTTACCGCCAAGGACCACTTTGGCCCCCTCCTGCACCGCGCGCGCCACCTTCTGCTCCACGCGCTCCAGCGCGGCGGCGTTGATCAGCGGCCCCATGGCAATATCCGTTCGCTCAGCCGGATTGCCAAACTGGACGGTTTTCATTGCCTCGCCCAGACGATTCACAAAGCGGTCGTAGATCCCCTTCTGGACATAGACACGTTCCGCGCAGTTACACACCTGCCCGGTATTGATGACGCGTGAATCCACAATGGCCTTCACGGCCAGCTCAAGATCGGCATCGTCCATCACGATGGCCGGGGCTTTACCGCCCAGCTCCAGCCCCACTTTGGTGATGTTTTTCGCAGCCGCAGCCATGATCTTTTCACCTGCCCCGACGCTGCCGGTCATGCTGACCATCGCCACTTTCGGATTCCCGGCCAGCTCCTGTCCGACGGTTTCACCCCGGCCCAGCACCAGGTTAAAGACGCCTTTCGGCAGGCCAATCTCATCGACGATTTTGGCAAACGCGATGGCGTTGTTTGGGGTAAATTCGCTCGGTTTGATAACGATGGTGTTGCCGGTGATCAGCGCGGGAGCAAGCTTACGGGCAATCAGGAAGAAGGGAAAGTTCCACGGCAGAATGCCGGTGGTGACGCCCAGGGCACGCTTAAACACCAGAATATTCTCGCCCGGACGGTCGCTCTGAATGATTTCCCCTTCATACCGGCGCGCCCACTCGGCCATATAGTCGATATAGTCAGCGGTAAAGTTCACTTCCACTTCCGCCAGCTGCTGGATCTTGCCGCCTTCGGCCACAATCAACGCGCTGATTTCACTGACGCGCTCGCGGATCCCGGCAGAAATTTTGCGTAGCCAGCTGGCGCGTTCAATGGCTGGCAGCGCCTCCCAGCCAGCCTGCGCGCGCTCTGCCGCGTCAATGGCTTTGCGGGCGTCCTCGGCGGTGCCGTCGGGAATACGGGAAATGACCTCTTCCGTGGCCGGATTGATCACGTCAATCCATGCATCACCCTGCCAGGCAACAAACTGTCCATCAATATACATAGGATGTTGTACGGGTACTGTCATAACCTGCTCCTGTAATCACACTGTTTTTAACAAGTAAACTTATTGTTAAAAACTATAATTACCGGGGCAATTGCCTACTCTATGAGTCTGTTTTTGTGAGATATCTCATAAAAGATACGGGTCAGCCCGTTTCCAAAATCACAAATCGGCAACAAAGGCTGCCCGTTTGCGTAAAAGATGGCGCAAACGGGCAAGAGCATTACAGCAGAGAACGGCTCACCAGCGCGTCGGTGAGAATGACGTCGTTTCGCAGGATCTGCCACGCGGCGTCCACGTCGGCAGGGATATCGACATGGGCAATGAAATCACGTCCCGCCGGACCGTAGCCGTTGATGTCGTCCCTGAGTCGCGGAAATTCACCCAGCACCAGCGACAGGTAACGTTCTACCGGCCATAACCCCTCGACCGGGCCGCTAAACACCAGACCGTCGTCGCTGTTTTGCAGCACGGGCGTCAGGCCGGGATGACTCACCCATGCGGGCGCTGCGGCCTCGTCGCGGCATACGCGGGCAAACGTAGCCATTGTGCGCCGCTGCATCGTCGGGTCTTGCACCACCAGCACCCGGGCGGCGTTCAGTCCGGATTGTTTCATCAACGCCCGGCTGAAGCGGGCGTTTTCACCACAGTTGGTCGACTGATCCTCAACGTGAAGATGCTCAGCCGGAATGTTCCAGAATTCACGGGCGATGTCGGCCAGAATAGCTGCCTCAGCCCGCCCGGTGGTGGGTATCCTGTTATAGCGGGGGTGTTTCGCAATCGCGGCGTAGAGGAAGGTCGTCGAGTGACCGATCCCGCCGCTGATGATCAGAGGAACACCCTGTTCAGCCGCGTTTTTACAGGCAGCATCAATCGCGGGGATCACCGCATTACCCGCCAGAATCACCAGATCAACGGGCTGATTGTCCTGATAGTCGTCCTGAGCAAGCCACGCCCCAACGGTATTCACGGCGTCGAGGGTTGGGCCAGGCAGACAGGGGAAAAGTGCCATTGTCATCGTTACCTCCTTACAGCATACAGAGTCATCGATTATCCCCCTTTCTGCGCGTCATGCTATGGCATGAATGCTGAAAAAACGGGCTGGAACGTTCTCAAAAAGCACTCACATTTGATTAACTTGAGAAAATCGTATTCACTTGAATTATGATTTGCGTCAGCCTTAGAATCATTAGCCCGCTCACAATTCAACATTTTGAAAGGTAAACCACGTTATGCGCCTGCCCCAACGCGACCCTTATGCTCCTCGCGAGTGGCAGCCACACGAGAAACCCGCCCTGCTGGGTTCCCCTTCCACCCCGGAACATCCAACCCCAAAACGGATCGCCTATGGCGTGGTCGGCCTGCTGGTATGTCTGACCGGGGCGCTGGGTAACGCGGTCGTCACCGCTAATCTGCAAAATCTGCAAGGCACTTTTGGCGCCTGGTCGACTGAAATCGCCTGGTTGCCTGCCGTCTATGTCATGACCAACGTTTCCATCAACCTGCTGCTGGTAAAGTTTCGCCAGCAGTACGGTTTGCGCGCCTTTACGGAAGGCTTCCTGGTGCTGTATGTGCTGGTCACCTTTTTCCACCTGTTTGTGAACGATCTTAGCTCGGCGCTGATGGTAAGGGCGGCACACGGGATGGTCGCCGCCGCGCTCAGCTCGCTCGGCATTTATTACCAGATCCAGGCCTGGCCCGCGAAGCATCGACTGAAGGCGCTGACCATTGGCATTACCGGGTCGTCGCTGGCGATCCCGCTGGCGCGGCTGTTCTCCACCGAGCTGTTACAGCTTGATGAGTGGCGCGGGCTGTACTTCTTCGAGCTGGGTCTGGCCCTGATCTCCCTGGCCTGCGTGATGGTGCTAAAGCTGCCGCCGGGCGATCGGCGCAAAGTCTTCGAGAAGAAAGATTTCATCACCTTCTTTTTGCTTGCGCCCGGCATGGCGCTACTGTGCGCGGTTCTTTCGTTAGGGCGTCTGGACTGGTGGTTTGAAGCGCCGTGGATCGGCTGGGCGCTGGCCCTCTCGCTGGTGCTGATTGTCTCTGCGATCGTGTTTGAACATAACCGCAGCAACCCGCTGCTTAATACCCGTTGGCTGTCCAGCGGCAGCATCGTACGCCTGGGGCTGATTATGCTGCTGATCCGCATCGTACTGGCGGAGCAGAACACGGGCGTCATCGGCTGGCTGCAATATGTGGGCCTACAGAATGAACAGATGACCCATCTGGCGTGGGCTATTTTCGCCGGGATCGTCTGCGGTATCGTCACCAGCTGTCTGACGATTAAGCCCACTAAACTGGCCTGGCCGATAATCACCTCGCTGGTGCTGATGATCGTCGCCTCGCTGCTGGACAGCCAGTCCAACAACCTGACCCGGCCGGATCAGCTTATTTTCAGCCAGTTCCTGCTGGGCTTCGGCAGCGCTTTCTTCCTCGCGCCTGCGATGCTGGCCGCCATTGGCGGGGTGATCGCCGACCCGCGCAACCTGGTCAGCTTTTCCGTGATGTTTGGCATGAGTCAGAACCTTGGGGGCCTGCTGGGTTCCGCGATCCTCGGCACCTTCCAGACCTGGCGCGAGAAGTACCATTCCAGCCTGCTGGCTGACCAGCTCACCACCCTTAACCCGCTGGTGAACGAACGTATTCAGCTTTACACCCAGATGTACAAAAGCCTGATTGGCGACAGTTCCCTGCTGGGAACCCAGGCCATTACCCAGCTCCAGACGGTGACGGCGCTTGAGGCAAATATTCTGGCTTACAACGATACTTATCTCCTGACGGCGAGCATTGCCACTGCCACGCTGGTCTGGATTTTATGGCGCTTGCTGCGCCTGCGCATCACCGCCCGTATGGCCCTTAAGAACGCCACTGGCAACAAGTAATGACTATTTTTCAGGAGAGGTTATGAGTCAGCAGGATGCCGCCAAAGAGCAGGCCAACACCCGTAAAAACGTGCGCGTCGTGTCCATTTTCACCGCCGCGGCTATCGGCATTGTCGGGGTACTGGTGATCCTTTATGCCTGGCAGCTGCCCCCGTTCACGCGTCATGCCCAGTTTACCGATAACGCCTACGTGCGCGGCCAGACTACGTTCATCAGTCCTCAGGTAAACGGCTACATTACCGAGGTCCATGTTCAGGATTTCGCGCAGGTTAAAAAAGGCGAGCTGCTGTTGCAGATAGATGACCGTATCTATCGCCAGCGCGTCCATCAGGCCGAGGCGCAGCTGGCAATGAAAATTGCAGCTCTTAATAACAACCTGCAACAGCGCAGAAGTGCGGAAGCGGTGATTGCCAAAAACGAGGCGGCGCTGAAAAACGCCCGTGCCCAAAGTCTGAAAACCCAGGCGGATTTGAAACGCGTGAAAGAGCTGACCGCGGACGGCTCCCTTTCCATTCGCGAGCGCGATTCGGCACTGGCCAGTGCCGCCCAGGGGAGCGCCGATATCGACCAGGCGAAAGCAACGCTTGAGATGTCGCGTCAGGATTTACAAACGGTTATCGTCAATCGCGGCTCGCTGGAGGCCGACGTTGAGAATGCAAAAGCCGCGCTGGAGCTGGCGCAGATCGATCTGCAAAACACCCGGATTGTCGCGCCGCGTGATGGTCAGCTCGGGCAGATTGCAGTGCGTCTGGGGGCGTACGTCGCCGCCGGGACGCACCTTACCACGCTGGTCCCGCCGCAGCACTGGGTGATCGCCAATATCAAAGAGACGCAGCTGGCGAATTTACGCGTCGGACAGCCGGTGAAATTCACCGTCGATGCCTTAAACGATAAAGCCTATCAGGGCCGCGTGGAGAGCATATCCCCGGCCACAGGCGTCGAGTTCAGCGCTATCACCCCGGATAACGCCACGGGCAACTTTGTTAAAATCGCCCAGCGCATCCCGGTACGCATTGAAGTACTCGGTGAGCCGGAGGCGTACCGGCTGCTGCGCCCTGGCATGTCGGTGCAGGTGACCATCGACACGCGGGAGGCGAAACAATGACGCTTCGCCCGATAGCCGGCCTGCTGATGATGGCTATCCTGGCGGGATGCCAGTCGGTTGACGTTGAGCCCGCCAAATCGTCCCTGCACATACCGGCCCAGTGGCGCGCGACGTCGGGGCCAGCCAGCCCGACAGAGCAGCTCTGGTGGCGAAATTTTCACGACAGCAATCTGAACCGCTATGTGGATCAGGCGCTGAAGAACAACAGCGACGTGCTGATTGCACGCGAGCGGATTAACGAGTACCAGGCCCGGGTGTTCGCCGCCGACGGCAGTCTGTTCCCGTCGCTTGACGCGGGCGTGACCGGGACGCGTGCGCGCTCGCAGTCCGCCGCCACGGGGCTTCCGGTATACGGTACGTTGTACAAAGGCAGCCTGACCGCCAGCTACGACGTGGATATCTGGGGCGTAAACCGTAGCACCTCCCGTGCCGCTGAAGCATCGCTGGAGGCACAAAAGGCGGCGGCAGCGGCGGCTGATCTTACCGTCGCATCATCGGTGGCCTCCGGGTATGTCACCCTGCTGTCGCTGGATGAACAGCTTCGCGTTACCCAATCCACGCTGAAGTCGCGTGAAGAGGCGTTCAATCTCGCCAAACGACAATTTGAGACGGGATACAGCTCTCGCCTTGAGCTGATGCAATCGGATTCTGAGCTGCGCGCCACCCGCGCCCAGGTTCCACTGCTTCAGCACCAGATTGCACAGCAGGAAAATGCGCTTAGCCTGCTGCTGGGCAGCAACCCGGGTGACGTTGCGCGCGGTGAAAGCTTTGATGCCCTGACGCCGCTGAAACTGCCCTCCCAGCTGCCGTCGACACTACTCAACCGGCGCCCGGATATCGTTCAGGCGGAACGTCAGCTGATTGCGGCAGACGCGACGCTGGCGGCATCGCGCGCCAGCCTGCTGCCGTCGATCAACCTCACGGCCACGGGATCGGTGCAGGATCGCACGCTGTCGGGATTGCTGGATAACCCCCTACAGCTCTGGAGCGTGGGCGGCAGTATTCTTGCGCCGCTGCTGAACCGTCAGGCGCTGAATGCGCAGGTGGATATCTCCCAGTCCCAGCGGAATCAGGCTCTGTATAGCTACGAAAAAACCGTGCGTAACGCGTTTGCTGAGGTGAATGACAGCCTTGATGCCATCACCCGCTATCAGGAACAGCTTACCGAGCTGCTGGCACAGCAGGCGGTCGCGCAGGAGACGCTGCGGATTGCGCAAAACCGCTACCGCAACGGGTACTCTTCTTATCTGGATGTGCTCGATGCGCAGCGCACGCTGTTCTCGGTGCAGACCAGCGTGGTACAGGTGAAAAACAACCTGTTGCTGGCGCAAATTGATTTGTATAAAGCGCTGGGCGGCGGTTGGAGCAGTGCGTGAAAACATGCCGGGTGGCGCTGCGCCTTACCCGGCCCACATGCTCTCCCGTAGGCCCGGTAAGCGCAGCGCCACCGGGCAACGGTTTTAGCCGGAGATCTGCTCCATCGCCTGCAAGATACGCTTATCCGAAATCGGATACGGCGTACCGAGCTGCTGGGCAAAGAAGCTGACGCGCAGCTCCTCGATCATCCAGCGGATCTCCCGCACGTCGTCGTCATCGCGACGCGCTGGCGGCAGTTTGTTGAGCCACTGCTGCCACGCCTGCTGCACGTTTTCGACTTTCAGCATCTGCGCGCGATCGCGATGCGGATCGACCGCCATTTTCTCCAGACGCTTCTCAATCGCCTGCAAATAACGCAGCGTATCGCCCAGACGCTTAAAGCCGTTGCCGGTGACAAAGCCCCTATACACCAGCCCCGCCATCTGCGCCTTGACGTCCGACAGCCCCAGGGCCATGGTCATATCCACCCGCCCCTTCAGGCGCTTGTTGATATTGAACACGGCGGTAAGGATCTGCTCGACCTGTTTGGCAATCTCCACCACGGTGTCGTTCAGCTCCGCGCGCACCTTTTCATGAAGCTGAGCAAAGCCCTCTTCCGTCCAGACCGGACCGCCCGCCTCGTGGATCAGCTTATCCACACCGCAGGAGATGCAGTCGTCGATCAGATCCAGCACCTTACCGTACGGGTTAAAGTAGAGCCCCAGCTTGGCTTTGTTCGGCAGCTTCTCGTGCAGATACTT
The DNA here is from genome assembly GCF_036936505.1 of Enterobacter sp. JJBC. Lineage (NCBI taxonomy): Bacteria > Pseudomonadati > Pseudomonadota > Gammaproteobacteria > Enterobacterales > Enterobacteriaceae > Enterobacter > Enterobacter sp. JJBC. The sequence continues at coordinate 2,303,741 of NZ_CP136935.1, read as the reverse complement.
AATCGGCGACGGGATGTTAAGCAGAAGCAGTCGACGCAGCCCGCGCCACATCATCTGCTGTTGTTCTTGCGGATTGTCAAAGAGCTTAATCGCCACGCTGTCGCGCTCATCAACCAGCGCGGGCCAGGCTTTGACCTTATAGTTCCCGCGCTTCTGCTCATAGCTTTCCGGAAGCTGACCAAAGCTCCAGATGTGCAGCCCGCTCTGCTCGATACCGTCGTCCGCCACGGCAGACAGGGTTTCCTGCACTTTGCCCTTCAGGGCGTCCTTCAGTTCCGAAAGCGAGCGGCCTTCCAGCAGCTTTTTGTTTTTATCGTCCACCACGCGGAAGGTGATTTTCAGGTGATCGGGCACCTGATCCCAGTTCCAGTCGTCGCGGTCGATGGTGGTCCCGGTCATGCGTCGGAACTCACGCTCCAGCGCGTCCAGCAGCGGCAGCTCCAGCGGCGTGACGCGGCCCAAAAACGCTTCGGCGTAGTTCGGCGCCGGCACAAAGTTACGCCGCACCGGTTTAGGCAGGGATTTGATTAATGCAATGACAAGCTCGCGGCGCAGGCCGGGAATTTGCCACTCAAACCCGCTCTCGTCGACCTGGTTTAACAGCGGCAGCGGAATATGAACGGTCACGCCGTCCGCGTCGGCCCCTGGCTCAAACTGATAGGTCAGACGCAGCTTGAGGTTGCCCTGATGCCAGAAGTTCGGGTAGTCGAGCTTGCTGACCGACTCCGCGCCCTCTTTGATCAGCATGCTCTTTTCAAAGTTGAGCAGGTCCGGGGTCTCTTTGCTGGCTTTCTTCCACCAGCTGTCGAAATGGCGCGCCGAGATCACATCGTGGCTGATGCGCTGGTCGTAAAACTCAAACAGCGTCTCGTCGTCCACCAGAATGTCGCGGCGGCGGGACTTGTGCTCAAGCTCTTCCACCTCGGCACGCAGCTTGAGATTTTCGCGGAAGAACGCATGACGCGTCTGCCAGTCGCCCTCCACCAGCGCATGGCGGATAAACAGCTCGCGACTCAGCGCCGGATCGATCTGGCTGTAGTTAACCTTACGCGCGGCCACCACCGGCAGGCCGTAGACGGTGACTTTTTCCGTCGCCATCACCGCGCCCTGCCCGCGCTCCCAGTGCGGCTCGCTGTATGAGCGTTTCAGCAGGTGCTGCGCCACCGGCTCAACCCACTCCGGATCGATACGCGCGGCGATACGCCCCCACAGACGGCTGGTTTCCACCAGCTCGGCGACCATGGTCCACTTCGGCGGTTTCTTGAACAAACCGGAGCCCGGGAAGATGGAGAAACGCGCGTTGCGTGCGCCGGTAAATTCCTGTTTATCCGCATCCTTCATCCCGATATGGGACAGCAGGCCGGTCAGCAAGGCGATATGAATTTCGCGGTACTCCGCCGGTTCACTGTTGACCGGAATGCCCAGCTCTTTTACCACCTGGCGCAGTTGGGTGTAGATATCCTGCCACTCGCGCACGCGCAGGTAGTTGAGGAAATCCACCCGGCACTGACGGCGGAACTGATTTGAAGAGAGCGTTTTTTGCTGCTCGCCCAGGTAGTTCCACAGATTCACAAAGGCCAGGAAATCAGACTCTTTATCGTGGAAGCGACGGTGTTTTTCATCCGACGCCTGCTGCTTGTCCATTGGGCGCTCGCGCGGATCCTGAATGGAGAGCGCCGAGGTGATGATCATCGCCTCGCGCACGCAGCCGTGTTTTTGCGCCTCCAGCACCATGCGCGCCAGACGCGGGTCGACCGGCAACTGGCTAAGCTGGCGGCCCAATGGCGTTAGCTTGTAGGCCGTCGCCTGCTCGTCGGTGGTGATGGCCCCCAGCTCTTCCAGCAGGCGCACCCCGTCCTGAATATTGCGTTTATCCGGCGCTTCCACAAACGGGAAGGCGGCGATATCGCCCAGCCCCAGCGCGGTCATTTGCAGGATAACGGATGCCAGGTTGGTCCGCAGAATTTCCGGATCGGTAAACTCCGGGCGCGACAGGAAATCGTCTTCCGAATAAAGACGAATACAGATCCCTTCCGACACGCGGCCGCAGCGGCCCTTACGCTGATTAGCCGACGCCTGGGAAACCGGCTCAATCGGCAGGCGCTGAACTTTGGTTCGGTAGCTGTAGCGGCTGATGCGCGCCGTACCCGGGTCGATCACGTATTTAATGCCCGGCACGGTGAGCGAGGTTTCGGCCACGTTGGTCGCCAGCACGATGCGGCGTCCGCTGTGCGGCTGGAACACGCGGTTCTGCTCACTGTTCGACAGGCGCGCGTACAGCGGCAGGATCTCGGTATGGCGCAGATCGCGTTTGCTGAGCGCATCGGCGGTATCGCGGATCTCGCGCTCGCCGCTCATGAAGATCAGAATGTCGCCAGAACTCTCGTTGCCCAGCTCGTCGACGGCATCGAAGATGGCCTGAAGCTGATCGCGCTCGGTATCGTCCGCCTCTTCCACAATCGGGCGATAGCGCACTTCAACCGGGTAGGTTCGGCCTGAGACTTCAATGATCGGCGCATTGTTGAAATGTTTTGAGAAACGCTCCGGGTCAATGGTCGCAGAGGTGATGATGATTTTCAGATCCGGACGCCGGGGCAGCAGCTCTTTCAGGTAGCCGAGCAGGAAGTCGATGTTCAGGCTGCGCTCGTGCGCTTCATCGATGATGATGGTGTCGTACTGCATCAGCAGACGATCCTGCTGGATTTCCGCCAGCAGGATACCGTCTGTCATCAGCTTAACCATGGTGTTATCGCTGACGTGGTCGCTGAATCGCACCTTGTAGCCGATGCAGCCGCCCGGCTCCGTTTGCAGCTCTTCCGCAATACGGTTCGCCACGGTGCGCGCCGCCAGACGACGCGGCTGGGTGTGACCGATCAGCCCATTCAACCCGCGGCCCAGCTCCATGCAGATTTTCGGCAGCTGAGTGGTTTTACCTGAACCGGTTTCCCCCGCGACGATCACCACCTGGTGGTCGCGTACGGCCTCAAGAATGTCCTGTTTCTTCTGGCTGACGGGCAGGTTTTCCGGATAGGTAATCTCCGGGCGTGCGGCTTCACGCAGCACAACTTTCCCTGCCGCCTGTTCAATCTCTTTGGCCATTTCCTGGTAAATGGCCTGTTGTGCATCAGGATTTTTAACCTTCTTAACGCCGTGCAGACGGCGCGCAAACCGCTGTTTATCGCGCAGCATCAGTGAATCAAGCTTTTGCATCAGCATGGAGAAGGTCAATTTTTGGTGTTCTGTCATAGCGTTAACGGGCAGTGCACTGCCGGATAAAATCTCTTTTTAATGATTGCTATAGAGTACCACATCAGCGCTTTTCTCGCCTTATTCAAAAAATTCGAACATAGGCTTCGATATATTGCGCTATCCCTGTGGCAGGATTGTGAATAAAGTGTCAACAAGCAACGGGGCAACCCCCTCAATCAAATACAAAACAGGAATTTCCCATGAGCAAAGTATTAGTGTTGAAATCCAGTATTCTGGCAGGGTATTCACAGTCTGGTCAGCTGTCTGACTATTTCGTTGAACAGTGGCGTGTACAGCACAGCGCGGATGAAATCACCGTGCGTGACCTGGCGGCAAACCCAATTCCTGTGCTGGACGGCGAGCTGGTTGGCGCGCTGCGTCCGAGCGATGCGCCTCTTACCCCGCGTCAGCAGGAAGCCCTGACGCTCTCCGACGAGCTGATTGCTGAGTTGCAGGCGCACGACGTTATCGTGATCAACGCCCCAATGTACAACTTCAACATTCCTACCCAGCTGAAGAACTACTTCGACCTGGTGGCGCGCGCTGGCGTAACCTTCCGTTACACCGAGAACGGCCCGGAAGGTCTGGTAAAAGGTAAACGCGCTATCGTCCTGACCAGCCGCGGCGGTATTCACAAAGATACCCCAACCGACCTGGTGGCGCCGTACATGACGCTGTTCCTCGGCTTCATCGGCATTACCGACGTGAACTTTGTGTTCGCTGAAGGTATCGCTTACGGCCCAGAAGTGGCTACCAAAGCGCAGTCCGACGCGAAAGCCGCTATCGACAGCCTGGTCGCTGCCTAAGATCTCCCCCTCTCACCGCCCGGTGGGAGGGTTTTTCTTTTCCTGCATATTTCGTTATCATCCGCACCCACTCTCCAGCCCGGCGGCCTGATGTCTGTCATTATCGATACGTTTATTGCACCACCCTGTCACGACGACATTGAGATCCTCTGGCAGGACGAGCATCTGCTGCTGATCAACAAACCTTCCGGTCTGCTCAGCCTGTCGGGGAAAAATCCGCAAAACCGTGATTCCGTTCACCATCGTCTGGTGCAAACCTTTCCTGGCTGCACGCTGGTGCATCGCCTTGATTTTGGCACCTCGGGCCTGATGGTCATTGCGCGTAACAAGGCGATTAACGCCGCGCTTTGTCACCAGTTCAGCCAGCGCGCCGTGAGCAAGGTTTACACCGCCCTGTTGTGCGGACATGTGGAACAGGACGAAGGGACCGTGGATGCCCCGATTGCCAAAGATCCGGCACTGTTTCCGCTGATGACGATCTGTGCCCGCACCGGTAAGCCCGCTCGCTCTCGCTATCGGGTGATGGAACGTATTTATCAGGATACGACAATGCCATTGACGCGGGTAGAGCTTACCCCGGAGACCGGGCGCACCCACCAGCTGCGCATTCACTGCCAGCAGTTAGGCCACCCGATTCTGGGGTGCGATCTGTATGGTGGTCTGGAATGGCCGGGCGCGGAAGAAACGCCCCGGCTGATGCTGCATGCCAGCGTTCTGAATTTTATTCATCCGCTGAGCGGCGAGACGATAAACGCCTGTCACGCCGCGCCATTCTGAGCGGGGATTACCACATTAAATCGTCAGGGATTTTAAAGTCTGCGTACGGATCGTCTTCGTCCTGCTCTTCCTGACTCAGCGCGCTGTTAAGCACAATGCTGTCCGCATCGCGTTGGGCAATTTTATCCGCCACCACCGCCGGGATAATTGCGTAATCACAGTCGCCCTTCGCATTAATCACCAGTCGGGCAATCGCCAGACGGCCGTTGATCAGCTGGGTTTGCGTCTGCTTATCGACCTCGATTTTTTTGATCAGGTTGCCGTCGGTAAAGTTAAAGGTAATGTTGCCCTTCGCCACGGTGATGCGGTTCATCTCAATCAGCTGCTTCACCTGCGCCCTGAACTCTTTTGCCAGCACCGCCTGTTTTTGCTGTTCGCTCAGCTGCTTATCACGCTCAAGCTGCGCTTTCTTATTCTCTTCAACGGCTTCTCTCGCCTCGCGAGCCTGGACGCGGGATTTTTTCGCCGTGCGCTGAACCTTCGCCATTTTTTTACTGCTGACCAAGCCCGCTTTCAGCATCTGCTCTTGCAGGGTGAGTTTTGTCATGTTCGTTTAAACCGGTTGGAAATGTCGGGGGATTATACCTGAATCGCGCAGTTCATGAAGAACCCTCATGACGCAGTGAAATTAAGTCACTTCCCCTGCGCCAGTGGCTCAGGCATAAATTATGCATTGATAACGTTCCGGCAACATGAACTTAGGATGCATAACCAAATGAGTCAGGCTTTCACATTTACCCTTAAGCGCAGTTGCTTTGATGAAAATTATAACCCGTCAGAAAACACGCGTACCACCACCAACTTCGCCAACCTGGCGCGTGGCGAGAAGCGTCAGGAGAACCTGCGCAACACGCTGGTGATGATCAACAACCGCTTTAACGCGCTGGCGAGCTGGGATAACCCAAAGGCGGACCGCTATGCCGTCGAGCTGGAGATTATTTCAGTCGATATGAATATCGGCGGCGATTTTACTTTCCCGGCCATCGAAATTCTGCAAACGACGATTGTGGATAAAATGACCCACGAGCGCATCAAAGGCATCGTCGGGAATAACTTCTCATCGTATGTTCGTGACTATGATTTCAGCGTCCTGCTGCTGGAGCATAATAAAGATCAACCCCGTTTCACCCTCCCCGAGAATTTTGGCGAGCTGCACGGCAATATCTTTAAAAGCTTCGTTCATTCTGCGGAATATCAGGCGAACTTCAAAAAAGCGCCGGTGATCTGCCTGAGCGTCTCCAGCAAAGACACCTATCGTCGTACCGGTAACCACCACCCGGTGCTGGGGTATGAGTACCAGCCGGACGGCGAGTCGCTAACGGAACAGTACTTCGCGAAGATGGGCCTGAAGGTTCGCTACTTCATGCCGGAAAACAGCGTCGCGCCTTTCGCCTTCTTCTTCACCGGCGATTTACTGCGTGATTACACCAATCTGGAGCTGATCGGCACCATCAGCACCATGGAGACGTTCCAGAAGATCTATCGACCGGAAATTTACAATGCCAATTCCGCTGCGGGACAGTGCTATCAGCCCGACCTGAATCAGCAGGATCACTCATTAACAAAAATCGTCTATGACCGTGAAGAGCGCAGCCGGCTGGCCATTGAACAGGGGAAATATACCGAAGAGCGGTTTATCAAACCCTACAAAACCCTTCTTGAGCAGTGGTCTCATCACTTCACGCTTTCATTTAATACGGATAAAAGGTTCTTCTCATGAAAACATTGCTCCCGACATCGACGGCTGGCAGCCTGCCGAAACCCACCTGGCTTGCGCAGCCGGAAACGCTCTGGTCGCCGTGGAAACTCCAGGACGAGGAATTACTTGCAGGGAAACAGGATGCGCTGCGTTTGTCTCTGGATGAACAGATTCGCGCCGGGATTGATATCGTCAGCGACGGGGAACAAACTCGCCAGCATTTCGTCACCACCTTTATTGAACATCTCAGCGGCGTGGATTTTGAGAACCGTCAGACGGTACGCATCCGTAACCGTTACGATGCGAGCGTGCCGACCGTGGTAGACGCGGTGGCGCGTCAGAAACCGGTGTTTGTTGACGACGCGAAATACCTGCGCCAGCTGACGGACAAGCCGATCAAGTGGGCGCTGCCCGGCCCGATGACCATGATCGACACGCTATACGATGCTCACTATAAAAGCCGTGAAAAGCTGGCCTGGGAGTTCGCAAAAATCCTTAATCAGGAAGCCCGCGAGCTGGAGGCGGCCGGTGTCGACATTATTCAGTTCGATGAACCTGCCTTTAACGTCTTTTTCGACGAGGTGAATGACTGGGGCATTGCCGCGCTGGAGCGCGCCATTGAAGGACTGAAATGCGAAACCGGGGTACATATCTGTTACGGGTACGGCATCAAAGCCAATACGGACTGGAAAAAGACGCTCGGCTCCGAGTGGCGCCAGTATGAAGAGGCGTTTCCAAAGTTGCAGACCTCAAAGATCGATATTATCTCGCTGGAGTGCCACAACTCGCGCGTGCCGATGGATCTGCTGGAGCTTATCCGTGGTAAAAAAGTGATGGTCGGGGCAATTGACGTCGCCACCCAGACCATCGAAACGCCTGAAGAGGTCGCCGATACGCTGCGCAAGGCGTTGCAGTTTGTTGATGCAGATAAGCTCTATCCGTCCACCAACTGCGGTATGGCTCCCCTTTCCCGCCAGGTCGCCAACGGTAAGCTGAAGGCGTTAAGCGCCGGGGCTGACATTATCCGTCGCGAGCTTGCCCGCTAATCTTCAGGTTTGCCAGTACAGCGGCGTACCGAATCGCTCAATATAGTAATCAATCACCGCCCTGACGTTCAGGGGCGGATGACGCGCGTTCGGGTAAATCGCCGCAATCGTCAATGGCTCCGTATTAATTGAACACTCCATTTCCGGCAGCAGTGCCACCAGCTCACCGCTTTTGAGTCGTTCGCTCACCATCCAGTCCGGGAAAAGCACAACGCCCATACCGCCCAGCGCCGCAATCAGGAGCGTTTCCGCGTTATTGGAAGTCATCAGCGGTACGATGGGATAGTGAACCCACGCCTCGCCCGGCTGTCGGATCAGCCAGCGGTTAGGCCCGGACGAGCCGCGGTAAACCAGACAGTGGTGACGGCTGAGATCGTCCGGCCCCTCGGGCGCGCCATGTTTTTGCAGATAGTCCGGCGAGGCCGCCAGATGGTAGAACTGCTGCCCGAACACCCGGGCGTGAAACGAGGAGTCCGTCAGCGCGCCGATGCGGAAGATAACGTCCGCGGCGTCACGGTGCGGATCGATAAAATCGTCGGTGAGGGTCAGTTCAATGGAGAGGCGCGGGTAACGCGCCAGAAGCCCCGGCAGGCCCGGCGCGATGTGCCTCTGTCCGAAAAAGACCGGGCCATTGATACGCAGCGTGCCCGACGGCTCGCGGGCGCGTTCATCCAGCTCGCGTCGCGCGTCCTCCATATTCCCGGCCATCGCCCTGGCATAGCGCACAAAAAGATGCCCGCTCTCTGTGGGCATAATCGCCCGCGTGTTGCGGTAGAAAAGCTGTTGCCCGAGGGCGTCCTCAAGCTGGTGGATCACGCGTGAGACCTGCGACGCAGAAATCCCTTCCCGCCTCGCCACCACGGAGAAATTCTGCGTTTCATAAACGTCGATGAAGATCAGCAGCGCGCGAATGCTGATATGTCCGGCATCCATCATTAATGCATTTCCTGCACAGGTGTTTCCTGCATTATGGCATTTTTCTCAATGATGTTCAGACGTAATCTTCTCCGCCTGGAAAAAGGAGAAAAAGCGTTATGCACATTATTTTAATTTTACTGGTGATTGCCGGTGGCATGGGGCTGTCCGTGGAAGCCGGGCTGCTGGGGCCGCTGGGCGCAGAGGTGGGCGACCTGTGGGCGGCGTTCAGCATATTTAGCGTGGGAACGGGGCTAACGTTTCTGCTGATGCTGTTTTTCAGCCCCCGCAACAGTCCCTCATTTTTTGCGCAGCCTTCATGGCACCTGTTAGGCGGCGTGCTCGGCCCGATTTATGTCATCATTCTCACCATTGCCACGCCTGCGATCGGCATTGCCATGACGATGATCGGCATTCTGGCAGGCCAGGTTTTTAAAAGCCTGATTATTGACCACTATGGCCTGCTGGGTACGCCGCACCGCAGGATCGATACAAAACGCATTATTGCGCTGGGATTTATCATCGCCGCGCTCATTCTCGTGGCGCAGGGGTAACGTTATGACAGTGATTATGATTATTCTGGCGGTGATTGGCGGCGCAACGCTGAGCATTCAGGCTGCCATCAACGGGCAATTAGGCAGCAGCGTGGGGGTATTCAAAAGTGCGTTTCTGACGTTTTCCGTCGGCGCGCTGGTGACCGCCCTGCTGATCTTCTTTTTTGAGCCGAAACAGGCGGTCAGCCTGATGGATGTACCCAAATGGCAGCTTCTGGGCGCCCTGTGCGGCGTGCCCTATATCGTGATTATGGTGCTCGCGGTGCAGCGCATCGGGACCGCTGTTGCCACGGTAGCGGTTATCCTGGGCCAGCTGGCCATGAGCATGCTGATTGATAACTTTGGCTGGCTGAACAATGAAGCCATTCCGTTTTCAGTGAGCCGTTTCGGGGCCGTCGTCTGCCTGAGTATTGCGCTCTTCTTCATTTACTCAAGCAGTAAACTTCAGCCCGAAGAGAATTAACCGCCCTCTTTGCGGGTAAAGAACAGCGTCACCGTGGCGACGGTGACGCCAAATTTCTTCATCTCCGTTTTATTGAACAGACGGGTACTGTCCTGCAAATACATCCAGTCATCAAAGTGCAGCAGCCAGGTTTTGCCGTCCGCCTTCACGTTCATGCTGTAGCGCCAGTTAAGGGCATTGCCCGCCGCCTGGCCTGTCGCGACACCTTCTATGTCACCCGCCGTGCCTTCATAGCGATTCTGCCCAACGCGGCGGATATGCCAGACGCGCTGCTGCTTTTCGCCGTCATCGTAGACAAAATGCTCGTTCAGGGTCAGCGTATCGCCGATAACATCCCCGGCGATCTTGACGTGAAAACGGCGGATCTGCTTACCGCTGCGATCCTGCACCATCCCCCACGCCTCGGTTTTCCCCTGGAAGTAAGTAAAAATATCAAGCCGTGGCTGCTGCTGACGATACTCTGTCACCTCGGTGCTACATCCGGCCACCAGCATCGTCAGGGCAAGCGCCACTAGCAGGAAACGTTTCATTGTGCTCCTCCAGTTAACTGCTGACGCAGTTCAGGATATTCGGTGCGGGGATCGAGCCATATCGCCAGAAAGCGTGAGCTAAACGCTGCCGTCTGGCGTGGCCCGAGTGGCGTAAATTTTTTCTGCGACGCCGTGGGGCGATACCAGAATTGTCCCTGGCCGTTATTAACCACAAACGCGAGCTGCGTGCCGGGCGTGACGTCGGGCCAGAGCGCTTTTAGCATCCGCAGCCAGGCTTCACTCTGCGGCTCCTGCTGCAAAATGCCCTGCGCCTGCCACTGGTCGCGGGTCGCCTCGACCAGGTCGTCACCATCGATGTCCCGGGCATAGGTGATAATCAGCGCATTATCGCCGTCTAATCCTGTATAGCTGCCGTCGGGCGTCAGAAGCTGAGAGGTATAGACGGTAAACGGCCCCCAGGTGAGGGTGGCGTCACCCACCTTGCGCCAGCTCAGCCAGTCTGCCGCCTGCACGGTACAGGTGAAGACGGATAACGCGAGCATCAGTACCAGATTTCTCATTGTTGTCTCCCCATCAACAGGTGGAAAAACAGCATCAGCACCAGCCAGCCGGGGAACATCCAGCTGACGACGATAAAGGTCGGCTCCTGAAACGTAATGGCCCCAAGATGCTCGCCGATCAGGTAGGCTACCGGTCCGCCCAGAGTCGCCAGCACCGTCAGCAACCATCCTGGCAAGGTGGTCGTGCGGGTCAGGTGCGTCCAGACGGTGGCAAACATTAGCCACAGCGCCACCATCCATAGCGGCATCAGGGACGCGCCTGTGAACGCAATCAGCCCCGTCAGCGCCCAGAGGGCGTCCAGCAGCGCACCCGACGCCGCCAGCACAAGGGCGTATACCCGGTGTGATGGCGGTAATAACAGCCAGGCAAGCACCGCCAGCGCGATCCAGATGACCAGCCCCTGCTCGCGAAACAGCACCACCAGCGTCCAGTAGAGATCAAAACCGATGGCCAACAGAAATACCTGCCCGTAACGCTTCATACGCGTTCCGCAGTCAGCTGCACCACGCTGATGGTGCGGGCATTAAACCCGGCTTCACAGTAGCCGAGGTAGTACAGCCACATCCGCCGGAAACGGTCATCAAACCCGAGCTTTTCAATCTCCTGCCAGGCGTGAACGAAACGCTGACGCCAGTGCGCCAACGTGCGGGCGTAGTCCGGCCCCATATCGAAGAGATTACGCACCACAAAATCGGTATGGCGGGTCATCAGTTCATTCATGGCGGTGATGCTGGGCAAAAAGCCGCCGGGGAAGATGTAGCGCTGAATAAAATCGACGCTTTTGCTGTAGTCGCGATAGCGCTGATCCTGAATGGTGATGGCCTGAATCGCCATCCGCCCGCCTGGACGCAGACGCGCCTGACAGGTACGGAAAAACGTTGGCAGGTAGCGTTGGCCGACGGCTTCGATCATCTCAACCGAGACCAGTTTGTCGTAAACCCCGGTCAGATCGCGGTAGTCGCAAAGCAGCACCTCAACGCGATCCTGCAACCCTGCCCGGGCGATCCGCGCGGTGGCCCAGTGGTACTGCTCCTGCGACAGCGTGGTGGTGGTCACCCGACAGCCGTAGTGACGGGCGGCGTATTCCGCCATCGCCCCCCAGCCGGTGCCAATCTCCAGCAGATGATCGTTTGCCGTGAGCGCCAGCTGGTCGCACAGCCTGGCCATTTTCGCCTGCTGAGCCGCGTTCAAATCCTGCTCGTCCCCGTTAAACAGCGCGCTGGAGTACAGCAGGTCTTCATCAAGGAAATGGGCGTAGAAGGCGTTGCCCAGGTCGTAATGGGCGGCAATATTTTCACGCGCCTGAGCGCGGGAGTTGCGCCGCATCCAGTGCCGTAGCCGCTCCACCGGTTTCCCGAGCAGGCGAAACCCTTTTTCCAGCTGCCCGAGGATTTGGCTATTACGTGCAATCAGCTCCAGCAGCGGCGTCAGGTGGGGCGTCTCCCAGTCGCCATCCATCCACGCTTGTGCCGCGGCGAGGCTGCCCCCGGTTAAAATGCGCCAGTAGACGCCCGGAGCAAGTACCTGCACCTCAGCATGAAGCGCGGCGGAGGCGTCGCCGAACTGGAACGTCTGCGCGCCTTCACGCAGCGTCAGCGAGCCACCGCGCAGACCGTTCAGCAGGCGGAAGAGCAACCATCGCGCGACGCGGACGTTGCGCGGGATATCGGGTTCAAGCGCAAAGACGGGATCGGTCATGAGCGTTCACTCCTGCTGAGGGGATGGTTATGCAGCGGCACGCGCTTCAGCCACAGCCTGAGCGCCTGCCAGTAAATGGCGAAAACGGTTTTGAGGGTCATCAACGGGATCCGCGCCAGCAGCGAACGCAGCGCTGCGCGCGTCAGCGTCGCCCGGCGTAGCGTCAGGGTGGCATCAAACACCTTCGTCTCCTGATGGTTTTCGATATGCATGCGCAGCGTGCTGTCCGGGCTGTTGAAGCGCCAGTGGTAAACCATATCCATCGGATTAAAGGGCGAGACGTGAAACGCTTTCTCCGTCGGCGGGGCGTCCCGCCCCGCTACCGCGTAGTAATGTCGTTCATTCCACGGCGTGTTACGCACTTCGGCGAGAACCCAGCGCAGAGTGTCTTCGCCGTCATAGCAGTAGTAAAAATTGACCGGGTTGAAATGAAAACCGAAATAGCGCAGCTGAGTCAGAAGCATGACCCGCCCCGCCGGACGTTCGCCGGTCAGCTTTTCCAGACGCTCAAGGACACGCGCTTTGAGCGGCGTGCCCAGCGGGTAATCCGCATCATAAAATGCCGCGGGCGCAACGCGGTTACGACGCACGCCGACAGAGGGCAGCGCGTCCAGCTCATCGAGATCGAGCCACGCCATAAACACGCTATAGGTAAAATGGTGCGCTTTCGGCGCAAGCCGACGATGGCGCAATGTACCGTGGTAAAGGCAGCTCTTCATCTCAGTTGCCCTCCCCGGCCGCGATAGCGTTGACCACGTCCAGCGCACTGCGCACGCCATCTTCGTGGAAGCCGTTGTACCAGTACGCGCCGCAGAACCAGCTCCGATGGCGACCATTTATTTCGCCGCGCCGGGCCTGAGCTTGCCAGCTTTGCGGGTTAAAAAGCGGATGCTCATAGACAAAGCGGCGCAGCACATAGCGTTCTTCCACCGGTGTTTCCGGGTTGAGGGTGACGCAAAACAGCGGGCTACCCGGCGGCAGTCCCTGCAAGATATTCATGTTGTAGGTGACGCAGGCGCTGGCCCGATCCTGTTCGCTGAGGCGGTAGTTCCAGCTCGCCCACGCGCGCTTGCGCACCGGCAGCCAGCGCGGATCGCTGTGAAGCACCACCTCGTTACGCTGCCAGCCGATATCACCCAGCACCTCACGTTCAGCCTGCGTTGGGCTGGCGAGCATCGCCAGCGCCTGAGCAGAGTGACAGGCGAAAATCACCTGATCGAAGGTATGAGTGACGCCTTCCCGCTCAATATCGACGCCACGATCGTGGCGAACAACCTTCTGAACCGGCGCGTTGAGGTGCAGCGTCAGGCGATCGCCAAGCTTGTCCATCATCGCGCGGATATACTCCCGGGAGCCGCCTGGCACGACGTACCACTGCGGACGATGGGTAATGTCCAGCAGACCGTGGTTTTCAAAAAAGCGTAAAAAGAGCGGCAGCGGAAAGCGTTTCATCTCCTGTAGCGACGACGACCAGATAGCCGCTCCCATTGGCAGGATGTAGTGGCGCGCAAAAAAGGGCGTAAAGCGGTGCTGGCGCAGGAACGTTTCCAGCGTGGCGGATCCATCGACTTCGCCCCGGAGCGTCTGTTTCGCCAGCCGGTTAAAGCGCACGATCTCCTTCAGTAGCGTCCAGAAGGCAGGGTTCAGCAGATTACGACGCTGGGCGAACAGCGACGTCAGCGTGTGGCCGTTGTACTCCAGCCCGCTCTGCGGGTTATGTACCGAAAAACTCATCTGCGTTTTTTGCCCGCTGATGCCCAGTTCGCTGAGCAGCCCCATGAAGCGCGGATAGGTGCGGTCGTTGTAGACGATAAAACCGGTATCGATGGCAAAGGTACCCTGGGGCGTGTCGACATCTACCGTTGAAGTATGGCCGCCCGGGGTGGCCTGCGCCTCAAACACCGTGATCTGATGATGTCCGGCGAGCCGCCAGGCACAGGTTAACCCGGCGATGCCGCTGCCGATAATTGCGATTTTCATGGTCGCACCATCCTGCGCAGCAGTGCGCGCTGAAGTACATCGGGCAGGCCGGAAAGCAGGCGCAGCGCCAGGCTGAACCCGGCGGGAAACGCGATGTGATCCTTCCCTTTTGCCAGACCGCGACGAATGGCGTGGACGGCGTCCCCCACGCTGACCCGGCCCGGCATCGGGAAATCGTTTTTGCGGGTCAGCGGCGTGTCGACAAAACCGGGTGAAACGACCGTGACGGCAATCCCTTTCGGTTCCCAGTCGAGGCGCAGCGTGTCGGCAAACCAGGTTAACGCCGCTTTAGAGGCCCCATAGGCTTCGGCTCGCGGGAAGTGAAGCCAGTGCGCCATCGAACTGACCAGCACCACGCGGTTGCCGGATACCAGCTGCGGCTGCAACGCCGCAAGGCAGTTTACCGGCCCCATGAAATTGGTGGTCATGACCCGCGCCACCAGCTCGGCATCCACCTCGCCGCGGTCGAGATACTCGCAGGTTCCGGCGCAGAGAATCACCGTGTCGGCAGCACAGTCCGCCAGCGCCTGGCGACAGGCGTCCCTGTCTGTCATATCGAACAGGCGCACCGTGATGTTGGGGCTGTGCTGATGCACAGCGGCCAGACGTTGCGCATCGCGCCCGCAGGCAATCACCCGGTAACCATCGTCGGCAAAAGATTTCGCCAGCCCCGCCCCGATGCCCGAGCTTGCGCCGGTGATCAGAACCGTTTTCATGATTTCACTCTCCGCTTCACGCCGCGTACGGCCCAGCCGAGTATCGGGAGATGTTCGTAAATCATCTCTCCGGCATCGTAGTAATCCCGCTGGCGAACAATGCGATCGTCGCGCATGTCTACCACGGAGCAGCCCGGCAGCTGTCGCACTGCACCCCGGGCAATACGCGGGTGCGACCAGTGCATCATCCAGGTGACCACAAAGCGATCGCCCTGCTGCAACGGCGCATCAACGGTAAAGCGACAGTGCTGGACGTTAGCCAGCAAGTGGGTGAAATAGCGCTGGATCGCGAACACCCCGCTATGTTCGCCAAAGGGATCGATAAGCGTGGCATCGGCGCGATAAATCCCCGCCAGCGCCGAAGGTGGCTGGGTATCCAGCGTGGCGTAGTAATCAACGAACCGACTGATGACGGACGGCAACGTGCTCATGGGTCACATCCTGGGTGTAAACAACGTAGCAAATCGCATAATTTAAACTTACACAATTAACGTTATTTGTCCAAGTTTGCGCAGATATATTTTTTATTCTTATTATTTTTCAAAGACCTGAAATGTTAACTCGCGCAACAATTTTGTGCATAAAGTTTAATTTCGCCGCCAGGCTGCCGTTTTTTTAGGGATAACCTTAAGGCAAAGGTGCCATTTATCTTCCAGACTTATCCTTTTAATTCATAAGGATGTCACGCGATGAAACATTTACTGATGACGCTCTTTTCCAGCCCGGAATCCTTGTTGCAGGTCATGAGTCACCAGGAAATTATCGAAGCCGTAGAGGATGGCGACCGCATCATCATCGATCAGGATGGAAACGCCTCGGTTAACTACAAAAGCCACGAGGTGCGGCAGGACTTTCTGCGCCATGTCAACGCGCTGAAGAGGGCCTGAAATGGGAACGGCAATATTCATGGTATTGATGGTATGCGGGTACTGGTACACCAGCCGCGACCTCTCAACACGGTTTAAAATCAAGCGCTCCTTTGGCTGGGACGTCTATTTTCTTGTGGCGCTGTATGGCTGTATTTTTGTTCTTCAGGGAGTGATCGCCACCGGCCTGTTGTGGCTGCTGTTGTTCGCCCTCTCCGCCGCCGATAACACGTTCCATTTCACGTCTGCAAAATATGCCGACTGGCAAATTGATTTTATGAACTGGAGCTTCCTGGGGATTCAGGCCCCGGTGGTGGTAATGCTGACCTTCGCGATCCTGTTCTGTCTCTACCGCTCGAACTGGGCCGGGAGCGCGCGGCTGGACGGCGAAGGCCGAAAAAAGCTCTACAAGCGGCTGGCGCAATCGAGCGGGATTGAACAGCTGCTCTATCAGTGCATGGAGGAAGGTGAACTGGCGCACGTCACGCTGAAATCGCGGCGGATCTATATTGGGATGATCCATACCGCCACGCTGGAGTATGAAAAAACGGCCAATATCGTGCTTATTCCGATGCTGAGCGGCTACCGTGACGGGAAAAACATGCAGCTCTGTATCGAACATAACTACAGCAAATGGTATGCCGAGCATGACATTACGCTCGATTCAGAGCCCAAAAGCGCCATGGATTTTCGCAAAGTGATCATGCTGGATCAGATCGAGAGTATTTCGCTGTTCGATCCGGCAAGCGCCAGCGCGCTGGCAATGCGTGAATAAAAAAATGGCGCCTTATCGCAACAAGGCGCCAGGATTAACCAGGATGAACGCTAAACTTATGGCGTCACAATATTGAACCAGAAGTCAAATGTGTCCATGTAGCTCAGCATCTCTTCCAGCTTCGCCCCGTTTCCGCTCACCTTCACGTCACCCTTATCCATCGCCTGCTTCAGCGTCTCTTTCTTAAGGATGATGTTGTTCAGCGTGGTACGGTCCAGCGTGATGGTTGCGTCAGCATCCTTCGCCTGCGCGTTGGCGGTATGGTTCAGCACGCCGTTTTCCAGCTCCAGCTTGTATTTGCCGCCATCCTTACCGAGATCGACATTGAAGATCGCCTTCGCGTTACCGGCCCGTACCCCGTTGATGTGCACACCCAGGTAGTCGAAGAACATTTCCGGGGTCATCGCCCGCACGGTATCCGGGCTGGCGGTGTTCGGCGTCGGCAGCTTCTTCACGCCATTACGCAGTTCTTGCGCGCCGGTCAGGTAGAAGTTACGCCAGGTGCCCGCTTCCGCCTGGTAACCTAACTGCTCCAGCGCGTCGGCTTCCAGATTACGGGCAGCCTGGTTGTTAGGATCGGCAAAGACCACTTTGCTGACCACCTGAGCAACCCAACGGTAATTACCCTGCTGATAATCCGCTTTGGCTTTCTGCATGATGGCATCAGCGCCGCCCATGTACTGCACGAACTTCTTCGCAGCCAGTTCAGGCGGCAGCTCGTCGAGGGTTGCCGGGTTGCCGTCGAACCATCCGAGATAAAACACGTAGGTGGCTTTGACGTCGTGGCTAACGGAGCCGTAGTAACCGCGGCTCGCCCACTGTTTTTCCAGCGATTCCGGCAGTTTAAACTCGGCGGCGATCTCGTCGCGGGTGAGCCCCTTGTTTGCCATACGAAGGGTCTGGTCGTTGATGTAGCGGTACATATCGCGCTGACCTTTCATCAGCTTGACGATATTCTCGTTACCCCAGGTCGGCCAGTGGTGCTGCGCAATAATCACTTCCGCGTCCGCGCCCCAGCGCTCAATGGCGGCGTTAATGTACTTAGACCAGGCCAGCGGGTCGCGGATTTTCGCGCCGCGCAGGGAGTAGGTGTTGTGCAGAGTATGGGTCACGTCCTCTGCGGCCTCGATCATTTTCTTCTCTTTGACATACCACAGCATCTCCGACGGAGCTTCTGAACCCGGCGCCATCATAAAGTCGTAGGTCAAACCGTCGATCACTTCTTCCTGACCGGTATGGGTAATGTAGTCGGTCGGCGGGATGAGGGTGACAGTACCCGCAGAGGTGGTGGTGCCAAGGCCTGCACCCACCTGGCCTTTTGCATCCGGCTTCAGCAGGTTGCCGTACATATAGCTCGCACGGCGGCTCATCGCGTTTCCGGCCATAATGTTTTCGGAAACCGCCTCTTTCATAAAGCCATCCGGCGCGTAGATTTTCACTTTGCCAGACTTGACGTCAGCTTCGTCAACCACGCCGCGCAGGCCGCCATAGTGGTCAACGTGGCTGTGGGTGATCACCACAGCGACGACCGGTTTCTTGCCGCGGTTTGCATAGTAGAGATCCAGCGCTTCTTTCGCCGGTTCAGCGCTTAACAGCGGGTCGATAACGGTAATGCCCTTCTCGCCCTCAATGATGGTCATGTTGGAGAGATCGAGATTACGGATCTGATACACGCCGTCGGTGACCTTAAACAGCCCGCCAATGTTGATCAACTGTGACTGACGCCACAGGCTCGGGTTTACCGTATCCGGGGCTTTCTCACCCTCTTTCACGAAATCATATTTCGCCGGGTTCCAGATAACGTTCCCCTGCTCGCCTTTAATCATGTTTTGTGGCAGCGGGGCGATAAAACCTTTATGGGCGTTCTCAAAGTCGGTTTTATCGGCAAACGGTAATTTGTTATACAGGGCGTTATTTACCTGCCGGGTCGTGGCAGTGGCATCCTGCGGCTGCACTTCCGCAAACGCGGAAAGCGACAGCGACGTCAACACACCGGCAAGCGCCAGATGTTTAGCAATTAGGGTTAATTTCATTGAATGGCCTCATAGATTAATTGCGCCGCCTGGATATTTACTGTTGGCGGATAATTTTAATGCGAACTCATTGACGACCATTCTAAACAGAATACCTTTCCATCATAGTCCCATATGGGACTGGTTATTTATGGGTTCGTAATTCGGGGCCTATTGCTGCTATACTCGCTACCACGGCAAACGTTGCGGGGAGAGGCTTAGCGTGAATTTTCAGGATATCCATACCTATTATCAGCAACTCAATATTGGGCAATTTTTTCCGCACATGCTTTGTAAAGGCGAGACCTTAACCGTTGCCGCAAATAAAAAACTCACCGTCGAGCATGGCTATATCTATTTTTGCACTGAAGGGTCGCTGACGATATTAATGCCTGATGATGGCCTTAATATTGGCAATACTATCGAGTATATGCCGATAGGGTTAATGGAAAGGTATTGTCCACTGGCGAAGTATGAATATCGCAGCAGTGCGAAGGTGAAGCTGGTGAGAATATCCTGGGTCGACTTCGACCAGATATTTTTCCAGGGCGGGCCTGAGCGCATGCAGGCGCTGGCCACCATACTGACCTACATGTCCATATTTACCATCGACCTGCACAATGAACGCAGGCAGGTCACCAGCTACCAGACCATCAAACCAATGCTGTACCGCTATCTCTATCGGCAGGAGACCCACACGGGAGAGAATGAGGGCCTGGCGCTGTTTATCATCAAGCGCACTAACCTGTCACGAACGCATGTCTTTCGCGTGCTGGCAGATCTAAAAGCCGGGGGCTATATCACCATGAAGCGCGGAAAGCTGGTGTCGATTGACCGGCCCCTGCCGGATGCGTATTGAGCTCATTTTCACGCCTTGATCAACGTGCGGGAGCGAACAGCCTTATTTATCCCGGCCAGCCGACTTGGGCCGTAAATTCTCATCGAAGACCAGCCGTTTGCGTCCTGGCTCTTCTTCCCGCAGCGGCTCCACCTGGTGCAGCGTCTGCTTACAACGGTCCACCAGCACCTGATACTCCCGCGTGCCCTGCTTTTTCCACTCTATTTCCTGCGCACTTAGCTCACGAATCGCTTTCGCCGGACTGCCAAGAATTAAGTGATTCGCAGGCATTTCCGCTTTGGCCTTCACAAACGCCGCCGCCCCGACGATGCTGTTTTCGCCGATCGTCGCCCCGTCCATCACCACCGCATTCATCCCCACCAGCGCATTACGGCGGATAATGCAGCCGTGCAGGATCGCACTGTGGCCGATATGCCCGTCCTCTTCCACCACCGTGTCCTGCTCCGGAAAACCGTGCATCACGCAGTTATCCTGAATGTTCGCGCCGTCTTTCACCACGATCCGGCCAAAATCACCGCGCAGGCTGGCGTTGGGACCCACGTAAACGCCTTTGCCGAGGATCACGTCGCCAATCAGCACCGCGGTCGGGTGAACATAGCTCTCTTCAGGCACGACCGGCGTCAGACCATCAATTTGATAAACAGGCATACCCTCTCCTTATGTGATATTCAGACCACCAAAACGCTGGTGATAAAGCGTGCCGGGAGCGGGCAGCTCGCCCACGGAGGTTTCCCCCTTCTCACTGACAAACGCCAGGGCTCCCGCCGCCACGCGCTGGTAGATGTTAATGCACAGCTGTCGTGCGCTCTGTCCCGCCCAGTGCGCAGGAAGTAACTCCTCCGGCAACAGCGGATCTTTCAGCACCACGCGACGATAAAAATGAATGAGTAACAGCTGGATCTGGAAGCAGCGTTCCGGGGTCAAATCCTCAGGCGGCGCTTCTTTCAGCAGCGGCAACAGCGGACGGAACGAGCTGATAAACGTTTCGTACATCGCGTTTTGTTCGGTCAACTGCCAGCACTCTTCCACGCGGGCTCGTAACGCCGCACGTGATAAGGCCAGCGGTGAATGGGCCTCAAAGAAAATGACGTTTTCCGCCACGCCCGCATCATGCAACAGAGACTGCACGTCCGCCAGGTTCTGCGACGGCGAGGCCATCAGGCTCGGCGCCAGCGTGCCGAACCCTTGCCAGATGAGCTGTTTTTTCACGTCCGCGAGCGTGGTTTTATCCAGCCCCTCGGAGAGCAGCAGCAGCCATTTACCATCCCACGCCGGCAGTTCCGCACGGTAGATTTTATTTTCCGCGCGGCGGGTCAAACGCAGCCCCTTGTCGCTGAGACGGTAAAAGCTGCGGCGGCCAATGCGGGACACATCCAGCCAGCCCTCTTTGTTGAGGCGAAACAGCGCGGTGCGCACAAAGCGCTCGCCAAATCCCATCCCTTCCAGCAGGGCCGCCAGGCTGCCGAGCCAGATCTCTCCGCCGCGGTGCGAAAGCGCGTCGCCATACAGTGAGGAGATAAGCGACGTTCCGCTGACGGGAACAGAGCTGACTGCATGCTGGATAAAGGCTTCAAGTTTATTCATGTGATTCATTCTTTTGTTATTTTTTTCCTGGATGAATCATAGCATACGAATCTGGGGTGTACCCTCACCCTAACCCTCTCCCAAAGGGAGAGGGAACTTAATACACCCTCTCCCTTTGGGAGAGGGCTGGGGTGAGGAGAATTCAACCGTTGGCTGCCACTTTACGCAAATCAAACACCCGGCAAGCTTTACCCTCGGAGCGCGGTATGCTGCCACAGTTAACGATCATCACGTCGGTCGAGATCCCCACCATCGATTTAATCCGATGACGCAGCTGATGGCAGACCTGACAGCGCTGCTCATGGGTCAGCGTTAAGCTGCTCTGTTTCAGCTCGACCTTCACCGAAAGTGAATCAAGATGCCCGCGGCGGTTCACCTCCAGCTGATAGTGTGGCGAAAGATGTTCGAACTTAACGATCTCCTCTTCCAGCTGTGACGGGAAGACGTTCACGCCGCGAATGATGAGCATGTCGTCGCTGCGCCCGCTGATGCGATCCATCCGGCGCATGGTGCGTGCAGTGCCCGGCAGCAGGCGCGTCAGGTCGCGGGTGCGGTAGCGGATCACCGGCAGTGCCTCTTTGGTCAGGGTGGTGAACAGCAGTTCGCCCTGCTCGCCGTCGGCCAGCGGCGTGCCGTCATTCGGGTTGACGATCTCCGGGTAGAAGTGATCTTCCCAGATGGTCGGGCCGTCAGCGGTTTCAAGACACTCCATCGCCACGCCCGGCCCCATCACCTCGGAGAGACCATAGATATCCAGCGCGGTAATGCCCAGCCGTTTTTCAATTTCGCAGCGCATCGCCTGCGTCCACGGCTCGGCGCCAAACACGCCGACGCGCAGGGAACAGGCGCTGGCGTCACCGCCCATCTGACGCTCCAGCTCTTCAATTAAATTCAGGCAGTATGAGGGCGTCACCATGATCATATCCGGCTGAAAATCGCGGATCAGCTGCGCCTGCTTCTCCGTCTGGCCGCCGGACATCGGGATCACCGTCGCACCCAGACGCTCGGCACCGTAGTGCGCCCCCAGCCCGCCGGTGAATAGCCCGTAGCCGTAGGCCACGTGAATTTTATCCTTCGCGCTGCCCCCGGCGGCGCGCAGGGAACGGGCAACTATATTGGCCCAGTTGTCGATATCATTCTGGGTATATCCCACCACGGTCGGCTTTCCGGTGGTGCCCGACGAGGCGTGGATGCGCACCACCTGCTCCATCGGCACCGCAAAGGTATCGAACGGGTAGTTGTCGCGCAGATCCTGCTTGGTGGTGCACGGGAATTTTTGCAGGTCCGCCAGCTCGTTAAAATCGTCAGGGTGAACGCCCGCGGCGTCAAACTTGCGTTTGTACATCGGAACGTTGTTGTAGGCGTGGTTCAGCGTCCACTTCAGGCGCGCGGTCTGCAACGCCTGCAATTCATCAATGGACGCGGTTTCGATCGGATCAAGCTTTGTTGTATTTATCATCGCAGGGTACTCACATTATTGTTCGCTCAAACACGCTCAAGGATCATGGCAATGCCCTGACCCACACCGATGCACATCGTACACAGCGCGTAGCGCCCGCCGCGTCGGTGCAATTCATTGCTCGCGGCCAGCGCCAGTCTGGCACCGCTCATTCCCAGCGGATGACCTAACGCGATCGCCCCGCCATTCGGGTTCACATGCTCCGCGTCATCCGGCAAACCCAGCTGACGCAGCACGCCCAGCGCCTGTGCGGCGAAGGCTTCGTTAAGCTCAATGACGTCCATATCGGTGATACTGAGTCCGGCACGTTCCAGCACCTTACGGGTGGCGGGAACCGGGCCTAATCCCATCAGACGCGGCTCGACGCCCGCGGTCGCCATGGCCACAATGCGGGTGCGCGGGGTTAACCCCTGTGCAAGCGCCATCGGCTCGCTGGCGATAATCAGCGCCGCCGCCCCGTCGTTCACGCCGGAGGCGTTCCCCGCCGTCACCACACCGTTCTTGCGGAACGGAGCTTTCAGCGCGGCAAGCTGTTCAAGGGTGGTTTCGGCGCGCGGATGCTCGTCCACGCACACTTCCGTTACGGCACCTTTTTTCCCCGCCATCTGTACCGGGATAATCTCCTGCGCCAGAACGCCATTCTGCTGCGCCCGCGCGGTGCGCTGCTGGCTGCGCAGGGCAAATGCATCCTGATCGGCACGGCTTATATTTAACAATTCCGCTACATTCTCTGCCGTTTCCGGCATGCTGTCAGTTCCGTATTGCTGATGCATGAGCGGATTCACAAATCGCCAGCCGATGGTGGTGTCGAAGATCTCCGCCTGACGCTGAAACGCCGCGGTGGCTTTGCCCATCACGAACGGCGCACGGGACATGGATTCGACGCCACCGGCGATCAGCAGCTCGCCATCCCCGGCCTTAATGGCGCGTGCCGCAAAGCCAAGGGCATCCAGACCGGAGCCGCACAGGCGGTTAATGGTGGTACCGGAAACGGTCTGAGGCAGCCCGGCCAGCAGCGACGACATGCGCGCTACGTTGCGGTTATCCTCTCCCGCCTGATTTGCGCAGCCGAAGATCACATCATCTATGCGCTCCAGATCGAGCTGCGGGTAACGCGCCAGCAGCGCACGCAGCGGCACGGCCCCTAAGTCATCGGCACGCACGCTGGATAATCCTCCACCGTAGCGACCGATCGGGGTACGCACACCCTCACAAATAAATGCGTCACGCATCAGGCTTCTCCTGTCACACTGCCGCCGGTGCGGTGCGATTTCCCGCGAAAAAGAGCGACGGTTTTCTGGTGTTGGTTCTGAATTTCAATGTCGTATACGCCGGTCAGTTTGCCCTGATGCTTCACCCGCGCGGTAGCGGTCAGCTTATCGCCGGCAAAGCCCGGACGCAGAAAATCGATGGCGCAGCCTGAGGCCACCGCCGCCAGCCCCTGACTGTTGCAGGCGTAGGCAAAGGCGGTATCGGCCAGCGAGAACAGCTGTCCGCCATGGCAGGTTTTATGCCCGTTGAGCATCTGCGGGGTGATGGTCATGGTCACCACCGCGTAGCCCTCGCCCATGTCGATAATGTCCATCCCCATCGCCTGCGCGCAGGCGTCCCGTTCGTACATCGCGCGGGCGTTATGCCAGGCGTTATGACTCATAGCTACTCTCCAGAAGCGCACGCTGGCGCAGCAGTGAACAGGGGCGATAGCGTTCCTCGCCGTAGTGACGTTGCAGGTTCTCCAGCAGCGTTAACAGACGCTGCCAGCCAAGGCGCTCGCCCCAGGCGATGGGCCCGCAGGGATAGTTGACCCCTAAGCGCATGGCGGTATCGATGTCTTGCTCGCTGGCGACCCCTTTTTGCAGGGCGTCCAGCGCTTCGTTGGCAATCATCGCCACCGTGCGCCAGATCAGCAGGCCGGGGTAATCGGCAATCTGTACCACCCGTTTCTGCTGGTGCTGCAACCAGTAAATGGCTTTCTGCGTGGCGGCGTGCGGGTTGCCGGGTGCGGCGGCTATCAAGGCCACATCCCGCTCGATGCGGTCGACCACCACCACCGGGCAGCCGTGGCGCAGCGCCAGCGACTGCGCGGTCTCACCCTGCGTTTCGATCAGCAACAGATCGTCAATTTCCGTGACACCGTCACTTCTTCGCTGTACGCGCATGGGGTTGAAGCTGTCGCTGACCGGGGCGAGCCAGCTGACGGTGGGTTTGTCCTCCAGCCAGCGGTAAACGCCCTGCCCGCTTTTCTTACCCAGACGCCCCGCCAGCACCAGCTCCTGCTGCACCAGCGACGGCAGAAAACGACGCTCCTGCCAGAAGGCATTAAACACGGAGCAGGTCACGGCAAAGTTGACGTCCTGACCAATCATGTCCGTCAGCTCAAGCGGCCCCATCGGGAAGCCTCCGCCGTCTCGCAGGGCGGCGTCAATCACCTCGGGCGTTGCCACCTGCTCTTCCAGCGCGCGCCAGGCTTCCGAGTAGAACGGGCGCGCCACGCGGTTGACGATAAACCCCGGCGTGGACTGGCAGCGTACCGGCTGCTTTCCCCAGCTCAGCGCCAGCTCGCACAGCGCATCGGCCACTTCTGGTGAGGTCGCCAGCCCGCTGACCACCTCCACCAGCTTCATCACCGGGGCAGGATTGAAGAAGTGCAGCCCGGCGACGCGTTCAGGGTGGTTTATCTCCGCCGCAATCGCGGTAACGGAAATGGACGAGGTATTGCTGGCGAGCAGCGTCTGCGGCGGGCAAACCTCTGCCAGCTGGGTAAACAGCGCCTTTTTCACTTCAAGCCGCTCGGAGGCCGCCTCGATCACCAGATCGGCTTTCGCCAGAGCACTGATATTCGTCACCGGCGTCAGGCGGGCGAGGATCTGCTCCCCGGCGTCGGCAGAGAGTTTTCCACGCGCAACGCGTGAGGACAGCCGCTGGCGAATGCCGTCGACGGCGCGGGAAATCGCCGCTGCGTCAATGTCGTACACCAGAACCGGATGACCGTGACTGGCTGCCACTTCGGCAATCCCGGCGCCCATGGTGCCGCTGCCAATGACGGCGACCGTATGGATATTCACCATCTTATTTCCCCGTAAAGTTCGGCGCGCGTTTTGCCAGGAACGCGCTGACGCCTTCCCGGTAGTCGTCGCTGCGTCCGGCCAGGCGTTGATAGTCGCGCTCCAGATCAAGCTGGGCGTCGAGGGTGTTGGTTTCGGCGGCATTGATCGCCTGCTTGATCAAGCCCAGGCCAAAGGTCGGCTGCGAGGCAAAATGCAGCGCCATCTGCTGTGCGGTGGCGGAGAGCTGCTCGTCGTCCACCACCTGCCAGATCATTCCCCAGGCCTGTGCCTGCTCGGCGCTGAGCTTATCGCCCAGCAATGCCAGCCCCATGGCGCGGGCGCGTCCGGCCACGCGCGGCAGCAGCCAGGTGCCGCCGCAGTCCGGGACGAGGCCGAGCTTGCTGAAGGCCATCACAAAACTGGCGGAGCGCGCCGCAATCACCATGTCGCAGCCGAGGGCCAGCGTCGCCCCCGCGCCCGCCGCCACGCCGTTAACCGCGCAAATCACCGGCTTCGGCAGTTTTGCCAGGCGGCGCACCAGCGGGTTGTAAAAAGTCTCAACGGACATGCCCAGATCGGGCGCCGGGCCGTTCGGGTCGACGTTACGGTCGTTAAGATCCTGCCCGGCGCAGAAACCGCGTCCTGCCCCGGTGATCAGCAGGCAGCGGATGGCGTCATCGCGCTCGGCCTGCTTCAGGCATTCGGAAAGCTGCTGGTGCATGACGTCGTTAAAGCTGTTCAGGCGCTCCGGGCGGTTCAGCGTAATGGTCATTACGCCCTGCTCAACATGGCTCAGAATAGATTCCACAATTAGCGTCCTTTAAAGTCTGGGGTGCGTTTTTGTAAAAAGGCGTTGATCACTTCCCGGCGATCGTCGGTGGCCGCGAGCAGCGCAAACAGCTGACGCTCCTGCGCCAGCCCGGCCTGAAGCGGGACTTCCTGCGACTGGCGAAGCGCCTGCTTCGCCGCCTGTAGCGCCAGCGGCGAATGGCGCGCCATCAGCGCTGCCTGCTTCAGGGCGTACTCCAGCGTCAGCGAGGCCGGATAGACGTCGCTGACCAGCCCGGCGCTGTGCGCCTGCACCGCCGTGATGCTTTCGCCCGTCAGCACCATTTTGCTGGCCAGCGATTTGCCTACGCTGCGGATCAGCCGCTGGGTGCCGCCTGCGCCCGGCATGATCCCGAGGGTGATTTCCGGCAGGCCAAAACGGGCGTTATCGCCAGCAATCACGACATCGCAGAGCAGCGCCAGCTCACAGCCTGCCCCCAGCGCGAAGCCGTTTACGGCGGCAATCAGCGGTTTGGTGAAGGCGTTGATCCGCGCCCACAGCTGCGGACGGATATCGTTCAGGGTGGCGGGCAGGTCTTTCTCCGCCATTTCGTTGAGATCGGCCCCGGCGGCAAAGCAGCGTTCGTTGCCGTACATCACGCAGACGGCGATCTCAGCATCCGCGGCGGCGGCCTCAAGCTGCTCCGCGATTTGCAGGAGCAGCGCATTGTTGAGCGCGTTGCGCGCCGCCGGACGGTTAAGCGTTAGCTGCAACACGCGGCCATGACGGGTAACAATCAGTTCGCTCATGCCATCCCCTTCGCATCAAAATCGACGATAACGTCGGCGGTTAACGGCAGCGCCTGACAGCTCAGCACATAGCCTGCGGCCAGCTCGTCCGGCTCCAGGCTGTAGTTGGTCGCCATATCGACTTTCCCACGCAGCACTTTGCATTTGCAGGTGGCGCATACGCCGCCCTTGCAGGCGTAAGGCAGATCCGCCCCCTGACGCAGGGCCGCGTCAAGAATGCTTTCGTCGTCCGCCGTCAGGGTGATCTCCCTGTCGCGCCCGTCCTGACGGACGGTGACCTTCTGGCCATCGGCCTGCACGCTGGCTGTCCGTTTAACGGCGGTACCCGGCGTGTTAAAGCGCTCAAGATGGATCGCTTTTTCCGGCATACCCAGCGCTTTAAGCGCCGCTTCGGCCTCATCCATCATCGCCGACGGGCCACAGATGAAGGCTTCATCGTACTGACGGAAATTCACCAGCGTTTTTGCCAGCGCCTGGAGCTTTTCCCCGTCAATGCGGCCATGGAGCAGATCGCTGTCGAGCGTCTCCTGGCTGAAGATGGCGATCAGCTGTAAACGCTGCGGGTATTTATCTTTCAGGTCCGCCAGCGCCCGGCGGAACATCATGCTCTGGCTGCTGCGGTTGCCGTAAATCAGGGTGAAGTGGCTGTGGGCTTCAGTGGCCAGCGTAGCGGACATAATCGCCAGCATCGGGGTGATCCCGGACCCGGCGGCAATCGCCAGATAGTGGCCTTCGCGTTCGGCCTGCGGCTGGTAGCCAAAATGCCCCTGGGGCACCATCACCTCCAGCGCCATGCCCGGTTTGATCTCGTCCCGGGCATAGCGGGAAAAACGTCCGCCCTCGATGGCTTTGACCGCCACGCTGATCTCACCGCACGCGGTGCTTCGGCAGATGGAGTAGCAGCGGCGCAGTTCATCCCCGCCAGGACTGGCTTTCAGGGTCAGATGCTGACCGGGACGGAAGCGGTACGCCTCCTGTAACGCCTGCGGCACCGCGAAGGTAATGGTCACCGCGTCGCGGGTTTCGGGCTCCACTTTTGCCACTATTAATGAATGAAACGTTGTCATGGCAGCCTCAAATACATTTGAAATAATCGAAGGGCTCACGGCAGGTATTGCAGCGGTAGAGCGCTTTGCAGGCCGTGGATCCAAATTCACTGATAAGCGAGGTATCGGTGCTCGCACAGCGCGGGCAGCTCACCTCCGCGGGAACGTGGGCATGGCAGCTATGACCAACAGGCGGGCTGATGCCATATTCACGCAGGCGCCTGCGGGCATCGTCGGTCATCCAGTCGGTGGTCCAGGCGGGCTCCAGTTGCAGCACAATATGTACCGGGCTAAAGCCGTTTCCGGTCAGGGTTTCGCGGATCGCCCCCAGTAGATGCTCCGTTGCCGGACAGCCCGAATAGGTTGGCGTGAAGCCGATAACCCAGCCTTCCCCCTGTGCCTTCACGCTGCGCACCATGCCCAGGTCGGTGATGGTCAGCACCGGCACTTCCGGGTCGGGGATCTGGCTTAACAGCGCCCAAATCTGCGGGATTTGTGCAGGCGCGATGTCGACGAGGCGTTGCATGGCGTCCTCCTTTACCACTGCTGGCCGGGGTAAACGCGCTGGAGATACTGCATCTCTGCCAGCATCGGCCCGAGGTGTTCGGTATGTAGCCCCTTCTTACCGCCCGTGCGATACGCCACCTCTTCGGGCACGCGGAGGGTGGCTTCCGCCAGGCCAGCAAACACTTCGCGCTCCCACGGGTCCCGCAGGTCGCGCGGATCAACCGCCACGCCGTCATCAATTAGCGCCAGCTCGACCTCGTCAGCGTCGAACAGTTCAGCCGTAAAGCGCCACAGGCTATCCACCGCCTGCTGCATTTTTTGTGCGGAGGTTTCTGTTCCGTCCCCCAGCCGCACCAGCCAGCCGCGGCTAAAGCGCAGGTGATAGCGCGCCTCCTTAATGGCTTTTGCCGCGATGGCGGCAAGCTGACTGTCGCTGCTGTGGATCAGCCGCTCGTAGAGCGCCACGTTCCACGCATCCATCAGATACTGACGGGCAATGGTGTCGGCGAAGCTGCCGTTTGGCTGTTCCACCAGCAGCAAATTGCGGAACTGACGCTCATCGCGGCCATAGGCCAGGGTATCTTCATCACCCTTACCTTCCCGTTCAGCGGCGGAGGTCAGGAAATTGCGCGCTTGCCCGAGCAGATCAAGGCCGATATTGGCGAGCGCCAGGTCAATTTCCAGCTCCGGCGCGTGGCCGCACCAGGCGCCCAGACGCTGTGAGAGCACCAGACCGTTGTCGCCCAGACGCAGGGCATAAGCAGATACGTTGTTCATCCCCAACCTCACATATGCTCGATACCATCAGGGATGGTGTAAAACGTCGGATGGCGGTAGACCTTGCTTTCCGCCGGATCGAAAAACTCCCCGCTCTCTTCCGGCTGGGAAGCGACGATTTCACTCGCCTTCACCACCCAGATAGAACAGCCTTCGCTGCGGCGGGTATAGGCATCGCGCGCGTTTTCCAGCGCCATGCGGTCGTCGGCAGCGTGAAGGCTGCCCACATGCCGGTGCGACAGCCCCTGCTTCGAACGGACAAAAACTTCGTATAACGGCCAGTAAACATTGCTCATGGTTGATTCCTCTTATGCGGCCTGGCGAGCGCGTTGTTTTTCTGCGTGGGCCAGAGCGGCTTCACGCACCCATGCGCCGTCGTCCCAGGCTTTACGTTTTGCGGCCAGACGTTCGTGGTTGCAGATCCCGCGCCCGTTGATCACCTCGTCAAATTCCTGCCAGTCGATTTCGCCGAAGTGGTAGTGACCGCTCTCTTCATCGAAACGCAGGTCGGGATCCGGCACGGTCATGCCGAGCATCTCCACCTGAGGCACCGTGTTGTCCACGAAGCGCTGGCGAAGCTCATCGTTGCCAAAGCGTTTGATCTTCCAGGCCAGACTGCGGGCGCTGTTTGGGGAGTTGTCGTCGTTGGGTCCGAACATCATCAGCGCGGGCCACCAGAAGCGGTTGATGGCGTCCTGCAACATCTGCCGCTGGGCTTCGCTACCCTGCGCCAGCGCCATGCAGGCCTCAAAACCCTGACGCTGGTGAAAGCTCTCTTCTTTACAAATTTTCACCATCGCCCGGGCATACGGGCCGTAAGACGTACGGCACAGCGCCACCTGGTTCACAATGGCCGCCCCGTCCACCAGCCAGCCAATGACCCCGATATCGGCCCAGCTCAGGGTTGGATAGTTGAAGATGGAGGAGTATTTCATCTTGCCGTCGAGCATCTTTTGATAGATGTCCTCCCGGGCGCAGCCCAGCGTTTCCGCCGCGCTGTAAAGGTACAGGCCATGTCCGGCTTCATCCTGCACCTTCGCCAGCAGAATGGCTTTCCGGCGCAGCGTCGGTGCGCGGGTGATCCAGTTCCCTTCCGGCAGCATGCCGACAATCTCAGAGTGGGCGTGCTGTCCAATCTGGCGGATCAGCGTCTTGCGGTAGGCATCCGGCATCCAGTCCTGCGGCTCGATGGCCGTCTCCTGTGCGATGCGTTGCTCAAAGCGTTGTTCTTGCGTCACATAACCACCTTTGTGATTCGTTAAATCACCACAAATAGCAAAATGGTGAATCATTTGGTTTCTTAAAAGTTACACAAAGGTTAAATATAACCCCAAGAAGCGTTTGTTTATTTTGTGACGACGCTCGCAAGCCTTTTCATGAAAGGCCGATGGCGCAAGGCTTTCTGTTGGTCAGGCCAAGCAATACAGATCACAACGTTAACAATTCATTAAAACTCAGCTTGATTTTTATGATTCGAGATCAAACTATTTATAGTGAAATCACGAAACATCTGGAGAGAAGAAATGCAGCAGTTAGCCAGCTTCTTGTCCGGCATCTGGCAATCAGGCCGGGGCCGCGAGCGCACCATCACCCACGCCATCAGCGGGGAAACGCTATATCAAGTCACCAGCGAAGGGCTGGATATGGCGGCCGCGCGCCGTTACGCCATTGAACACGGCGGAGAAGTGCTCCGCGCAATGAGCTTTATCGAGCGCGCCGCCATGCTGAAGGCGATGGCCAAACATCTGCTGAGCCAGAAGGATCGGTTTTATGCCCTGTCAGCCCAGACCGGCGCGACGAAGGCTGACAGCTGGGTGGATATTGAAGGCGGTATCGGCACCCTCTTCACCTACGCAAGCCTCGGCAGCCGTGAGCTGCCGGACGATACCCTGTGGCCGGAGGATGAGCTGATCCCACTGTCGAAGGAAGGCGGCTTTGCGGCACGTCACGTGTTAACGTCGAAATCCGGCGTGGCGGTGCATATCAACGCGTTCAACTTCCCGTGCTGGGGGATGCTGGAAAAGCTCGCGCCCACCTGGCTTGCCGGGATGCCCGCCATCATCAAGCCCGCCACCGCCACCGCGCAGGTGACTCAGGCGATGGTGAAAGCGATCGTGGAGAGCGGACTGGTGCCGGACGGCGCCATCAGCCTGATCTGCGGTGGCGCGGGCGATCTGCTGAACCACCTCGACAGCCAGGACGTGGTGACGTTTACCGGGTCGGCCAGCACCGGGCAGAGCCTGCGCGTCCACCCGAATATCGTCGCACATTCCATTCCGTTTACCATGGAAGCAGATTCTCTTAACTGCTGCGTGCTGGGTGAGGACGTGACGCCGGAACAGCCGGAGTTTACGCTGTTTATCCGCGAAGTGGTGCGCGAGATGACCGCCAAAGCCGGGCAAAAATGTACCGCCATCCGCCGCATCATCGTGCCGGAAGCGCAGGTTGAAGCCGTCAGCCAGGCGCTGATTGCGCGGCTGGAGAACGTGGTCGTCGGCGATCCGGCCCAGGAAGGGGTGAAGATGGGGGCTCTCGTCAACAGTGAGCAACGTGCTGACGTGCAGGAAAAAGTCGATCATCTGCTGGCCTCGGGCTGCCAGATCCGTCTGGGTGGTAAAGCTGATTTGCAGGCGCCTGGCGCATTCTTCCCGCCCACCCTGCTGTTCTGCCCGCAGCCGGACGAAACCCCGGCCGTTCACGCCACCGAAGCCTTTGGCCCCGTCGCAACCCTGATGCCCTGCCGTAACACCGAGCACGCCATGCAGCTGGCGCGGGCGGGCGGCGGCAGCCTGGCGGGAACGCTGGTTACGGCAGATACCCGCGTGGCGCGGCAGTTTATTGCTGGTGCCGCGCGCGCCCACGGACGCATTCAGATCCTCAACCAGGAATCCTCGAAAGAATCTACCGGCCACGGTTCACCGTTGCCGCAGCTGGTGCACGGTGGTCCGGGACGTGCGGGCGGCGGCGAAGAGCTGGGCGGCCTGCGCGCTGTGAAGCACTATCTTCAGCGCACAGCCATTCAGGGCAGCCCGTCCATGCTCGCCGCGATCGGTAAACAGTGGGTCCGTGGCGCGGAGGTGCAGGAAGATCGCGTTCATCCGTTCCGTAAATACTTCGAGGAGTTACAGCCGGGCGACAGCCTGCTGACCCCGCGTCGTACCCTGACGGAAGCGGATATCGTGAATTTTGCCTGCCTGAGCGGGGATCATTTCTACGCCCATATGGACAAAATTGGCGCGGCGGAGTCGATTTTTGGTGAGCGCGTGGTACACGGTTATTTCCTGATTTCCGCCGCGGCGGGGCTGTTTGTCGATGCCGGGGTTGGGCCGGTTATTGCCAACTATGGCATGGAAAACCTGCGCTTTATCGAGCCGGTCAAGCCGGGTGATACCATTCAGGTGCGCCTGACCTGTAAACGTAAAACGCTGAAGAAACAGCGCACTGCCGAGGAAAAACCCACCGGCGTGGTGGAATGGGCTGTGGAGATCTTCAACCAGCACCAGCAGGCCGTGGCGCTCTACTCCATCCTGACGCTGGTGGCGCGCCAGCAGGGTGACTTCTGACACACCTCTTTCTTGCCGGGTGTCGCTCCGCTTACCCGGCCTACAACTACCTGACCGGGGGTGTGATGCACCCCCGCTCTTTTTTAACCTGGCAAGACTGACAAACAACCTGGCAGATGCAGGCAAACGCTTTTCGTGCGCGCCTGTCAGGATAACGCTGACACTACACAATAAACACAACAAGATGAGGTCTGCGATGGGAAGCAATTCTTCTTTTTCTGCCCGTAGAACGGCACTGGCCATGGCCGTTGCGCTCTGTTGCGCCTGGCAATCCCCTGTTTACGCTCACGGCAGCGAGGCGCATATGGTCCCGATGGACAAAACGCTTCAGGCGTTTGGCGCGGACGTGCAGTGGGATGATTACGCCCAGATGTTCACCATCGTCAAAGACGGTGCCTTTGTGAAGGTCAAACCCGGCGCAAATACCGCCATCGTTAACGGCAAACCGCTGACGCTCCAGGTGCCCGTGGTGATGAAGAACAATAAGGCGTTTATCCCGGAGACCTTTATCAACGATGTCTTTCAGTCCGGTCTTGATCAGACATTCCAGGTTGAAAAAAGCCCCCACCCGTTAAACGCGCTGACGGCTGATGAAATCAACCAGGCCGTAGCAATCGTGAAAGCCTCAGCGGATTTTAAACCCAATACCCGCTTTACCCAGATTGCGCTGGCGGAGCCAGAAAAGGCCAAAGTCTGGGACTTTGTGCTTAACGGCACGGCGGTGGATGCGCCCCGCCAGGCCAATATCATCATGCTTGATGGTAAACACATCATCGAAAGCCGGGTGGATCTGAAGGAGAAAAAGATCCTCCGCTGGGAGCCGATCAAAGACGCGCACGGCATGGTGCTGCTGGATGACTTCAATACCGTGCAGCAGATCATCAATGAAAGCCCGGAGTTTGCCGCCGTGCTGAAAAAGCGCGGCATTACCGACCCGAAGAAAGTGATCACCACCCCGCTTACCGTCGGCTTTTTTGACGGCAAGGATGGGCTGAAACAGGAAGACCGCCTGCTGAAAGTGATCAGCTATCTCGACGTGGGCGACGGTAACTACTGGGCGCACCCGATCGAAAACCTGGTTGCGGTGGTGGATCTCGAGCAGAAGAAAATCCAGA
The DNA here is from genome assembly GCF_036936505.1 of Enterobacter sp. JJBC. NCBI lineage: Bacteria > Pseudomonadati > Pseudomonadota > Gammaproteobacteria > Enterobacterales > Enterobacteriaceae > Enterobacter > Enterobacter sp. JJBC. Next base: position 2,269,598 of record NZ_CP136935.1, on the reverse strand, counting down.
AGATTGAGGAAGGCCCGGTCGTGCCGGTGCCGCTCACGCCGCGCCCTTATGATGGCCGTGACCGCGTTGAAACGGTGAAAAAACCGCTGGAGATTATCGAGCCGGAAGGCAAGAACTACACCATCACCGGGGATAGGGTGCACTGGCAGAACTGGGATTTTCATCTGAGCCTGGACTCACGCGTCGGCCCGATAATCTCCACCGTGACCTATAACGACAACGGCAAAAAGCGACAGGTGATGTATCAGGGGTCGCTCGGCGGCATGATTGTGCCGTACGGCGACCCGGATATCGGCTGGTACTTTAAAGCCTACCTGGACTCCGGCGATTACGGCATGGGTACCCTGACCTCCCCGCTGGTGCGCGGCAAGGATGTTCCGTCTAACGCCGTGATGCTCAACGAAACCATCCCGGATTACACCGGCGCGCCAATGGAGATCCCCCGGGCGATCGCCATTTTCGAGCGTTACGCCGGGCCGGAATATAAGCATCAGGAATTAGGAAAACCCAACGTCAGCACCGAACGCCGCGAGCTGGTGGTGCGCTGGGTCAGCACCGTGGGTAACTATGATTACATCTTCGACTGGGTATTCCACGAAAACGGCACTATCGGCATTGATGCAGGGGCCACGGGCATTGAAGCGGTGAAAGGCGTGCAGACGAAAACCATGCATGATGCCACCGCGAAGGATGACACCCGATACGGAACGCTGATCGACCATAATATTGTCGGTACCACCCACCAGCACATCTACAACTTCCGTCTGGATATGGACGTGGACGGCATCAACAACAAGCTGGTGGCCATGGATCCCGACGTCAAACCGAACACCGCTGGCGGACCGCGCACCAGCACCATGCAGGTTAATCAGTATGATATTGATACCGAACAGCAGGCGGCGCAGAAGTTTGACCCGGGCACCATCCGCCTGCTGAGCAATACCAGCAAAGAGAACCGCATGGGCAACCCGGTCTCATATCAGATCATCCCTTACGCGGGCGGTACACACCCGGTAGCGTCCGGCGCGAAGTTTGCCCCGGACGAGTGGATTTATCACCGCCTGAGCTTTATGGATAAACAACTGTGGGTAACGCGTTACCATCCCGACGAGATGTACCCGGAGGGAAAATACCCGAACCGTTCCACGCACGATACCGGCCTCGGCCAGTACAGCAAAGATAACGAGTCGCTGAACGACCAGGATAACGTCATCTGGATGACCACCGGCACCACCCATGTCGCCCGTGCCGAGGAGTGGCCAATAATGCCGACGGAATGGGTGCACACGTTGCTCAAGCCGTGGAATTTCTTTGACGAGACGCCAACGCTCGGCAAGAAAAAAGAGCAGAAATAACCCACCGACCGGGCGTAATGCCCGGTTTTTCATCCGCTTACTTGCTGAATTACTCTCCCCGATTATAGTTATTGTTACCTCGCTTAATCCTTTTGCATTTCTTGACACACTTTCACCAGGATTCGAAGTCTCCACAAACAACGTCACAGTTTACTGAGAGGTTTTAGGATGAGAATCAATGAGATCGTCAGGAGTCTCGCGCTGGCGGGATGTTTTATTTCTACCAGTTCCGCCTGGGCCGCAGAAGCACCTAAGGATGCCAGCGCAGCAACGCAACAGGCCAACAACGCACTCTTCAACCAGCTTCCTTTCTCCGATAACACCGATTTTACCAACGCCCACAAAGGGTTTATTGCCCCGCTGCCTCAGGAAATTATCAAAGGGGAGCAAGGCAACACCGTCTGGGATCCTCAGCAGTACGCTTTTATCAAAGAAGGCGATAAGGCGCCCGACTCGGTTAACCCGAGCTTATGGCGTCAGTCCCAGCTGATCAACATCAGCGGTCTGTTTGAAGTGACCGAAGGCGTCTACCAGATCCGTAACCTCGACCTGTCAAACATGACTATTATTGAAGGTAAAGAAGGCATTACCGTGGTCGACCCGCTGGTGTCGGCAGAAACGGCCAAAGTCGGGATGGATCTTTACTATAAAAATCGCAGTAACAAGCCTGTGGTCGCCGTTATTTACACCCACAGCCACGTTGACCACTATGGCGGCGTGCGCGGCGTGGTGGATGAAGCAGATGTGAAGTCCGGCAAGGTGAAAGTCTACGCGCCCGCCGGATTTATGGAGGCCGCCGTCGCGGAGAATATCATGGCGGGTAACGTCATGAGCCGCCGCGCCAGCTATATGTACGGCAACCTGCTGAAGCCGGATGCGAAGGGCCAGGTCGGCGCGGGTCTCGGCACCACCACCTCCGCCGGGACGGTGACCCTGATCGCCCCGACCAATATCATCGAGAAAGATGGTCAGAAAGAGGTGATCGACGGCCTGACCTATGATTTTATGCTCGCGCCGGGATCGGAAGCGCCTTCTGAGATGCTCTGGTATATCGAAGAGAAAAAGCTGATCGAGTCTGCGGAAGATGTCACCCATACCCTTCACAACACCTACTCCCTGCGCGGTGCGAAAATTCGTGAACCGCTGCCATGGTCGAAATACATCAACCAGGCAATTGTACGCTGGGGTGATAAGGCCGAAGTTATCATGGCGCAGCACCACTGGCCGACCTGGGGCAACGAGAATGTGGTTAACCTGCTAAAAGCCAGCGCGACCTGTATCGCTACATTAACGACCAGACCCTGCGCATGGCGAATGAAGGGCTGACGCGTGACGAGATCGCCGCCAACTTCAAGCTGCCGAACTCCCTGGCCAATACCTGGGCCAACCGAGGCTATTACGGTTCAGTCAGCCATGACGTCAAAGCCACCTACGTGCTCTATTTAGGCTGGTTTGACGGCAACCCCGCGACCCTGGATGAACTGCCGCCTGAAGAAGCCGCGAAGAAATTTGTGGAGTATATGGGAGGCGCGGATGCCATCCTGAGCAAAGCGAAAACCGACTTTGACCAGGGGAACTACCGCTGGGTGGCTCAGGTGGTCAGCAAAGTGGTCTTTGCCGATCCAAATAATCAGGCCGCGCGAAACCTGGAAGCGGATGCGCTGGAGCAGCTGGGTTATCAGGCTGAATCAGGCCCGTGGCGTAACTTCTACCTGACCGGCGCCCAGGAGCTGCGTAACGGCGTGGTGAAAGGACCGACCCCGAACACCGCCAGCCCGGACACCGTGCGCGCGATGACGCCAGAAATGTTCTTTGACTATCTGGCGGTGCACATTAACGGTGAAAAAGCGGCGGATGCAAAATCGGTGTTTAACATCGACCTCGGCAGCGACGGCGGTAAATACAAGCTGGAACTGGAAAATGGCGTGCTGAACCACACGGCGAACGCCGAAGCGAAAGACGCTGACGCGACCGTGACCCTCAACCGCGATACGCTGAATAAAATCATCCTGAAAGAAGTGACGCTTAGACAGGCGCAGGATAATGGCGATATCAAAGTGACCGGCGATGCCGCAAAACTCGATGCCATGCTCGGTTACATGGATAAATTTGAATTCTGGTTTAACATTGTGACCCCGTAAAGGCAGCACTCGCGGGCGGAGGTTCCGCCCGCTCAAGGAAAATTCTCTTCAATGGAAAAAAGACATCCAGCCACACCCGAACCCGCGACATGGCCTACCCGTAAATCAATGGTTGTTCACGGGCTGGCCGTGAACCTGCCGTGGCTCGCCTTTGTGAATGCCAGCTTTGCCCTTATGGTCCTGCTGCGCAATTCGCTGTTCGGCCATATCGATGCCCTCCTGCACATCAGCCCGCCTCTGCGGCAGATGATAGACGCCTCCATGCTGGGCGTGGTGATCCTTTCCGTGGCGCTGGTGATCATGGCCTGGCGCCACATCCGCGGCGTCAGCGCCGTTTTGTTTATGTGCAGTCTGCTGTGGTCGATAAGTTGTTACTGGTTTATCAACGTGTTACATCTTCCGCATCCCTGGACTATATTCGTTACCCTGCTGATGGCCGGTATGACCGCGCTCTATTTTCACCCGGTGGCACTGCTCTGCTTCACCGTTCCGCTATGGATAAGCCTGCCCGTTGCCAGCATGCTGCTGAATCAGGAAATTAATTATCGCTTCGCCGGGCTGTGGGTGGTGTTCACCTTCATTCTCGTGTGCGGGCGCTATATCCTGTTGAGTTGGTTTGAAGAGGCGTGGCGTCGCAACCAGCAGAATCAGCGTTTAATTTCGCGGCTGGATGCGCTGGCCCATCAGGATCCGCTGACGAAAACGGCCAACCGGCGGGCGATGGAGCTGGTGCTGGAAAACGCCGTGGAGCAAGGTAAACGCTTCGCGGTGCTGATGCTGGATGTCGACTACTTCAAACTGTATAACGACACCTATGGTCACCAGGCAGGAGACGCGTGTCTCGCGAGGGTGGCAGAGGTGCTGAACACCTCGGTGCGCACGCCAGAGGATGTGGTTTCGCGCTACGGTGGTGAGGAGTTTGTGGTGATCCTCTTTGACTGTGAAGAAAGCGTTGCTGAGAAAGTCGCCGCGCGGATCCAGGCTGGCCTGCGCACCGCAGCCATTGCGCACAGCGCGTCGAAGGTGAGTGAATGTGTGACGGTGAGTATGGGCATTGCCGGCTATACCGCAGGACTGGCCGGCCCGGAAATCATCGCCCGCGCCGATGCGGCGCTGTACAGGGCAAAGGAGGCCGGGCGGGATCGGTGGTCGCGTTAAATATTGCCGGGTGGCGGCTACGCCTTACCCGGCGTTTTTTAATACCGCACACACACCGACTTGGTTTCACACCAGCCATCCAGCCAGTCGGGGCCGAAATCGCGCCCGGTGCCAGACTGCTTCATGCCGCCGAACGGCAGGTTGGCGTCTATCAGCGTGTGGCTGTTCACCCACACGGTTCCGGCCTGTAACCTGTCGGTGTACGCCAGCGCTTTACTGATGTTCTGCGTCCAGACGCTGGCCGTTAAGCCATATTCAGTGTCGTTCGCCAGCTGAAGCGCCTCTTCCCCGTCGTCCACACGAACCAGGTTCACCACCGGCCCGAAGACCTCTTCACGCGTCAGTCGCAGATGATTATCCGGGTTGACCACCAGCGTTGGCGAAACGTAATAGCCTTTGCCGTCTGGCCCCCGGTTCCCGGCGATCAGCTCCGCATTGTGCGCCTTCGCCTCATCCAGGAACGCCTGAACCTTATCGCAATGGGCGCGCGACACCAGCGGGTTGATAAACGCATCCGGCGACATGCCCGGCCCGACGCTCAGAGATTTCACGGCCTGTTCAAAGCCGCTGACCAGCGTGTCGAACAGCGGAGCCTCAATATAAATACGCGAGCTGGCCGCGCAGACCTGCCCCTGATTCAGGAAGCTGCCGGTCATCAGCCCTTCAATTACCCACGCCGGATCGGCGTCTTTCAGCACGATGGCCGGGTTTTTGCCGCCCAGCTCCAGCGTCACGCCCGTTAGCGTATCCGCAGCCACGCGGGCAATCTGCTTGCCCGTCGCCGTCGAACCGGTAAAGCTTACTTTGGCAATGCGCGGGTGCGAGGTTAGCGCCGCGCCACAGACGGCGCCACTACCGGTCACCACGTTGAACACGCCATCCGGGATCCCCGCCTCGCTCGCCAGTTCCGCCACCCGTAACAGGGTGAGCGGCGTGGTTTCCGAGGGTTTGATCACGATGGAGCAACCTGCCGCCAGCGCGGGCATTACTTTCCACATGCCAATCATCAGCGGGAAGTTCCACGGCACAATCCCCGCCACGACTCCCACCGGCTCTTTACGCGTCCACGCCTGATAACGCGCGCCCTGCGGCAGTGGAATCGAGAGATCGAGGGTTTTACCGGCAATTTTGGTGGTCAACCCTGCCGTGTAGCGCATCCAGTTCAGGGTGCATCCCACCTCGAAGGCGCGGGAGATGTTAATGGATTTCCCCTGCTCCAGGGTTTCGAGCTGTGCCAGCTCTTCGCCATGCTGTTCCACCAAATCGGCAAACCGCAGCAGGATGCGTTCCCGCTCTGCCGGCAGACGCCCTGCCCAGCTTCGGGCGACAAAGGCGCGCCAGCCAGACATCACCGCACGATCGACATCATCGACGCTGGCATCGGCGGTGGAGGCAATAACCTCTCCGGTCGCCGGGTTGTAGACGTTCAGGCGCTTTTCGCTGTCGGATGCCGCCTGACGCCCTTCAATCCACAGGCCGTGCTGGCGATCTAAAAACTGCTGCACGCCTGGCAGGATGGCGACGTGTGATTCGGACATAGGATACTCCTTCGTTATGCTTCGCAGGGTGTGTATGCAGTCTAAGAGGGGAATCGCATTCCTGCTTTTGTCTGTGTGACATTCGCTTTGTCAGCTGTGACAGGCTCCGCAAATCGTGATAATTCCCGCTTATATCGCTATAACCGTTGAGTGTTCTTTCCTATAGTCAGCCTCGTAGCCCTGACAAAATGCAACATAAATGCAACAATGCGAAAACAGTGACGGTGCAGCGAGAACATCAATGGCGTGTGCAAGCGAACAGGACAATTTTCAGCAGTGGCTGGCGCAAATTAACCAGGTTTGTGGGCGCTTTGCGGCACGTCCGTTAGAGGGGGCGTTTCTCGGCGAACTGGAAACCAGCTATACCCAAAGTCTGAAGCTGAGCACGGTGACCGCCGCAGGCGTTAACCTTTTTCGCACCCGTCAGGAGATCAAAAACGGCAACGACGCCTGGTTCTACACCGTGTTTCAGCTGGAAGGCAGCGCCGGAATCGAACAGGACAACCAGCGCGCGATGCTGAAAGCCGGGGATATCACGCTGATTGACGCCTCCCGCCCGTGCTCCATTTACTGGCAGGAGCGTTCCCGCCAGATTTCGCTGCTGCTCCCGCGACAAATCATTGAGCAACACGCGCGTTTTCAGGAAGTGAGGTGCGCGCTGCCCCTCTCCAGCAGTCTGCCTACCGTACAGCTGAGCTACCGACTGCTACAGGAGAGCATGGGCAATGCCGATCTCAGCGCCAGCGAAAGCGAAGCGGCGCTGGAGGCGATGGTGTGTCTGCTGCGTCCGGCCTTCCAGCAGCAACACGAGGTGCTGCCGCGCAAGGAGCGTCAGTTCCGCCACGTTCTGTCCCTGATTGATGATCATATTCAGTCAGAGGCGTTAAGACCGGAGTGGATAGCTTCAGAGAGCGGCATGTCCGTGCGGAGCTTGTACCGCATGTTTGCCGGGAAAGGGCTGGTGGTGGCGCAGTATATTAAGAACCGTCGCCTCGATTTATGCGCTCAGGCGCTGCGTTCCATCAGCGATGACGAAAAGCTCGCGGGCATTGGCTACAGCTGGGGCTTTACCGACCATAGCCATTTTTCCACCGCCTTTAAGCAGCGTTTCGGGGTTTCGCCGGGTGAATACCGTAAGCGTTACCGCTAGTTACTTTTTTAGCCACTTGCCGTTAATCCCCTTCACGTATTCACCCGGCTGGGCGCGCGCCACCAGCTTTTGTCCCGCCATTTTCGCCACTTCGTCGACGGGCAAATTATTGCTGTCAGCTAACTGCTGGTAACTTTCCGTGCGTGCGGCGTTGATACGGCTCACCAGCGCCAGGGTTTCAGCGTCGTGCTGAACGGGCGCAAGATAGCCGCTCAGGGTTTCCCCTACGCGCCCCTGGACACGTGCATCGTTGAGCGTAAGCGTGGCGGCGTGAACGTTCATCCCCAGCGCCAGTAACATCAGAGCTAATCGTTTCATGGCATACTCAGAACAGATCGCTGCGGGATTTCAGCAGGGCTTCAACGTCTTTATCCACCTTGATATGGATTTCATGCTCAATTTTCACGTTCATGTTGATAGTGATCGGCTCTTTGGGCGCCGCCACTTCAATGCGCGGCGTGCAGCCTGACAGCAGCGCGACGACGGCCACGGTGAGTACACCAGCCCTCTTTTTCATTGTTGTTCCTCACTTTCCTTGCCTGTCGAACCGCGGAGAAGGGGTATCGCCGCATGTTGCTCAAACCATGTTTGCAGATTGTCCCCAAAGCGCAGGCTGCGCCAGAGGGTAAAAATGTTCTCTTCATGGGTGTAATTCAGGTTTACGAAACTGCTTTTGCCCTCGACGCGGCTGGTGCCTTTAATGGCCGCCTGCATGGTTAACACGCCCAGATTATCCACATTGAGTTTTGTCCACGACTGCGAAATTTCCATATAGCGGAGCCAGTTGATCGCCGCCCCGGCAACCACGTTGTCTTTCACAATGGCATCCGCCGTGTCCTGGTCGATGCGCAGCGTCATCGGCCCCGGGTTGGTCAGCCAGCCATCTTTAATGATCCATTTTTCATTGTCCAGCCAGAACGGCAGCGCGCCGCTCACCGGGCCGGACATGGCAAACTGCTTCGGATTCACCGCGCTTATCAGTTCGCTGGAGGAAATATTATCCACGCGTAGTAAAGCCGGATCGTGCTGCGGCATTCTCAACTGCTGCATGGTGATTTTCCCGCCGAGCGCTTCCACCTTCACGTTGGTGAGCAGGAGCGGGTTCGCTTCGGTCCAGGGATAATCGCCCTGGAGATCCGCGGTGATATTTCGGGCTGTGACCAGGTTTTTTACCTCGTCGATTCGTAACGTTACCGGCCCGCGCGTGCCCAGCGACCAGGTACCCTGGCTTAAGCGGAACGGCAGAACAAAATCAACGCCGTTGATTTCGTTATCCGGCATCCACGCGCTGCCCGCTTTCAGCACCCCGTGCCCCCCGGCCTCAAACCCCTGATCGGAGGCCGCTGAGAAAGCCACCTGTGCGTACATTTCGCCGCCGCGCAGGGTCAGTTTCCAGTCTGGCGGGATCAGCGGCTGGAACACCGTAAGAGACTGTTTTGGCCACCAGGCCTGACCGCGAAGGCGTTCGCCATCCCAGCGTCCATTCACCTGGACCGGGCCGATGTCGTCCGCATGCAGGTTCCCTTTAAACTGGAACACCGTCGGGTCTGTCCCGTCAACGCTGAAGGTCAAAACGGACGGCGGCAGCACGCTTCCGCCCGAGAAGCTTGTTTGCCCGGCATTGAGCGCGAGCGCGCCGCTAAAGGTGGGGTTATCCGGGTCCCGCGACCAGCGCACCGGGTGATCCAGCACCAGGCGCGGCTTGCTGACCAGCATCGTACCGTACTGCAATTTGTCGAACCCCGTGGAAAGATCGGTCAGTTCGATAACGTTGTCGCGCCACTCCCCGGTTCCCCGGACATCCCAGCGCGCGTTCATCGGCGTGAAATTCCCTTTACCCCAGTAGCGCCACTGCCACAAACCGTTGTCCGGTAAAAAGTCGTTAGCCTGGCCGTCCAGATGCAGTTCAAAATCGCCCATCTCGTTTTCATGCGCCCGCAGAATGGCTTGCAGGCGGCCGTCCACGCCCTTCTGCGTGAGCTTCACGCCTGCCAGCGGCCAGCGGATCTCATCGATATCCAGCGAGTCGATGATGCGCCCGCGCGAGCGCAATAATGCGCCGGGTTCAAACGTAAGCTGCGGATCGTAAAGGCTGCCGGTCAGCTTCGCCGGGAGTCTGGCATACAGGATCAGATCGTTTTGCTTGGCTTCCCCGCTCAGGTGCAGCGGCATAGCGCTGTTTTCCATACTGAGCGAGCCGGGACCGATATTCAGCACCGCGTTGCCCTTCCCCGCATCCCCCTGGGTCAGCACGTTGAGCCGCCCTGTGAAGGTGGCTTTCTCCAGCCCCTGCTGCCAGTTATCCACTTTCAGCCCGACGCGACCGCTCATCGGCATACCGGAGGCTGACCAGTTCCAGCGTCCGTCGCTGACGGTTAACTGCTGAGCGGTGATCTGCCACGGTAAATCGAGCAGTGGATCGGGGTTGTCCCGCGCCATGACCACCAGCTGGCCCTGATTGTCCTCCCAGTCCAGATCGGCATCGACCAGCGAGGATAACTGTGGCACGTTAAAGGTCGCGACCGTATGCCCTTTCACCGGCACGCCGTCCGGTACCAACGGCAGGGTAAATTCACCGATCAGCTTCACGGGCTGCGGCTGATCCGGCAGTTGCACATCGAACTGGCTGATGGAGAGCGTCTGGCCGCGCAACTGCCCCTGAATGCTCACCTGCTCGCCGTTATAAGTGATGTCCTGGCGGGCTGGCGTGAGTGAAGCATGCAGCTCACCCTCCCACTGCTGCCAGGGAGAAAGGGTAAAGCGGTGGATGGTCAGCCAGGTGTTGGGCAGGATGGCCTGCCACTGCGCCAGTGTTTTCGGCGCCACCGTTGAGGACGCTGACTGCGGTAATTTGCTCAGGCAGACAGAGTTAAGTTCAAGTGCGCCAATATCCAGATCCCAACGGCTGGGGTGTGACAGGGTCACGTTTTCCACGCGGGCAATTTCGCACTCTTCTACCAGATAGCGGAGATCGGGGATGATCAGGGCGTGGCGCGTGAGCCGTGGGCTTTCTTCAAACGCGATGCGCGTTCCAACAGGGAGCCAGATCCCGGCGAGCGTGGGTACCCACTGGGCGAGCGTCATCAGCAGCGTCAGCGGCACGAGTAATAGCAGCAGTAATAGCGCGATTGCGGCTTTGTATTTACCCTTCATGGGCAGTTAATATCCTGATTTTGCGAAAAAAATAAGCCGTTCTTGCCGCTCATTGTCGCATGTTTAGCCAGTCAGTTGAAGGTAATGCCATTTTTAAGAGTAGATGCTCTACAATAATTCATAGAACTTATTGATTTCAATGAATTTTGAAAAATTGTAAGATAATTTTAAACATGCTAACGTGGTTCCAAAATCACTGGAGAAAGTCTTATGAAACTCGCGGTATATAGCACAAAGCAGTACGACAAAAAGTATCTGCAACATGTTAACGAGACGTACGGTTTCGATCTTGAATTTTTCGACTTTCTGCTGACTGAAAAGACGGCTAAAACCGCTCACGGCTGCGAAGGCGTGTGTATCTTCGTTAACGACGACGGTAGCCGACCGGTGCTGGAAGAGTTGAAAAAACAGGGCGTGAAATACATTGCCCTGCGCTGCGCGGGCTTTAACAACGTCGATCTCGATGCCGCCAAAGAGCTGGGTCTGGAGGTCGTTCGCGTCCCAGCCTATTCTCCGGAAGCCGTGGCTGAACATGCCGTCGGGATGATGATGTCGCTCAACCGTCGTATTCACCGTGCCTATCAGCGTACCCGTGATGCCAACTTCTCTCTGGAAGGGCTGACCGGCTTTACCATGTATGGTAAAACCGCAGGCGTGATCGGTACCGGCAAAATTGGTGTGGCCGCCCTTCGCATCCTGAAAGGATTTGGCATGCGCCTGCTGGCGTTTGATCCGTACCCTAGCGCCGCTGCGCTGGAGCTGGGCGTGGAGTATGTCGATCTGAAAACGCTCTTCTCGCAGTCTGATGTTATCTCCCTGCACTGTCCGTTGACCCCGGAAAACTATCACCTGCTTAACCAGTCGGCGTTCGACCAGATGAAAGACGGCGTGATGATCATCAATACCAGCCGCGGTGGACTGATCGACTCTCAGGCCGCTATCGAAGCGCTGAAAACGCAAAAAATTGGCGCGTTGGGTATGGACGTGTATGAGAACGAACGCGATCTGTTCTTTGAAGATAAATCTAACGACGTGATTCAGGACGACGTGTTCCGTCGCCTGTCGGCCTGCCACAACGTGTTGTTCACCGGCCACCAGGCGTTTCTGACCGCCGAAGCGCTGATCAGTATATCGGAAACCACGCTGGGGAATTTACAGCAGCTTGATAAGGGCGAAGCGTGCCCTAACGCGATCGTTTAAGACCGTCAGGCCGGGTGGCGGTAACCTCTGCCCGGCCAATAACAAGCCCATCAGAAAAATAAGCACAGGTTAACTATTAAGACGGGTAACGTTCATCGTAAATATAACAATCAAGGATATGACTGTTCCGGTGTGACCATGTCAGAATGAGACTCTGATGAAGGCTGCGTGATTTGCTGCACTATCGTAACCAGTTGTTCAAAAACAGCTCTCATTTGCGTCGGGTAGGTTAAAGACAACCAGGTTGCCAGCACTGCTCCAGCCAAAAAGCCCAACTTCATACACCATCCCTAATAAATTCAGCGAGATACAAGCTTTAACGTATGTGTGGTGCCGGGTGCCTCCCGGTGAGTCGTTGGTCAGCCACCTTGACCCGCTACTGATTGCCTAAGCTACACGTGCTGTTTAGCCCCTCCGCACAGGGGGATTCACCACGCGAGAAAAATAACACAGTGCCCCGACTGGTTTAGGGGATATTTCGTTTAAAAATAAATAATGACCATACAAAATTAATCTATAACTGTTTTCAGGAACCCTTCTACACTTTAAGCGGATATATCAGTAATAAGATTAATATAAGTCAGTTTTATTACGTCCCTAAATGCTGGGCTATTTACTTAGCCTTTACACATGTTGCCATTAGCAGAGGAGTCTGAAATATGGCATTCGTAACAACGAAAGATGGTGTCAGTATTTATTACAAAGACTGGGGTCCGAAGGATGCGCAGCCGATCGTTTTCCATCACGGCTGGCCGCTGAGCGCCGATGACTGGGATAACCAGATGCTCTTTTTCCTTGCAGAAGGTTTCCGCGTCATCGCCCTCGACCGTCGTGGTCATGGTCGTTCCGATCAGGTGAGTGAAGGTCATGATATGGATCATTATGCCTCCGACGCCTCGGCCGTGGTCGAAAGCCTTGATTTGCGTAATGCAGTGCACGTCGGCCACTCCACCGGCGGGGGCCAGGTCGCCAGATACGTTGCGAAGTACGGCCAGCCTCAGGGGCGGGTGGCCAAAGCGGTACTGGTCAGCGCCGTTCCTCCGCTGATGGTAAAATCAGACGCTAACCCCGGCGGAACGCCCATTGAGGTGTTTGACGGCTTCCGCCAGGCGCTGGCCGCTAACCGCGCCCAGTTTTACCTCGACGTCGCCAGCGGTCCTTTCTATGGATTTAACCGAGACGGAGCAGAGGTTTCGCAGGGCACAATTCAGAACTGGTGGCGTCAGGGAATGATCGGTAGCGCCAAAGCCCACTATGAAGGCATTAAGGCGTTTTCAGAGACCGACCAGACGGACGATCTTAAAGCCATTACGGTTCCCGTCCTTGTGTTGCAGGGTGATGACGATCAGGTCGTCCCCTATAAAAATGCCGCCCTTCTACAGGATAAGCTGCTCGCAAACAGCGAACTCAAAATTTATCCAGGCTTCCCGCATGGGATGCATACCACGCATGCAGATACCATAAACGCCGATATACTGACATTTATTCGCTCATAAAGACGATGATTATCCATAATACAACCGGGCATCACGCCCGGTTTTGTATTGCGGCAAGAATTGAGCAACCATTTCAGGAAGAAACGCCTACAGGAGTTTGATTTTTACTTCGTACCCCTCGAGGCCCGTCATGGCCTCACGAGCGATAAACTCTATTTCAGAAACTTCCTGCCCTGTTTTTTTTCGTAACTCTGCAATTTTTTTGGCTATAAGCGCTGAAATCTCTTCCTCTGCCTTTTGTGTCAGTGCGTCAACTTTCATCTTTACCTCTTACGACCGTTAACTGTATCCATTCTCTAAATGGTTTTAACCATAACCCTTTGTAAAGCGTAGACTATCTGCGTTACGTATGCTGCATTAACCTTAAGATGAGCAGCATGATGGAGCCGTCACATTTAAACATGCATTTATGTTGCATTATTTGAACAAGCTGTTATTGTCCCAAAGCCTTAGAGCACATAAACATAAGAAAAGTTTTGACTTAAACTCGCCCCGCATCAGGGGCATTTTTTTTGGCTGTCTGTAAACAAAAAACCCGCCAGAAGCGGGTTTTTGTGGTATTCGAGAAAATTATTTAAAGACTTCTGCGACGGCCTGGAAGTTAGGGCCATGCTCGCGGGCAGCGATAATGACGTAGTACTTCCCGCCCTTCTCGTCTGCCAGTTTTGAGAGTTTTTGATGAAGATCTGAAGGTGAAGAAATTTGTCCACCTGAAGCCCCTACAGATACATTACCAAGGTATTCAAGTTTGAAGTGGTGCGCTTCATCCTTGGAAATCATATCTGCCGCAGATGCGCCGAAGCTTGCTACTGTTAAAGCCAATACACTCCCTAATAGTGCTTTTTTCATATCATTCCTCCTGTTGATGAATCTATATATTTAACATTAGCACCAAATATGTAAATGATCCGTATCAATATTGTAGAAGAATTGAGCATCACGACCAGCCATCACTGACCTGAACGGCGGGTGCAGCAGTTTCATCTACTATACTGACCCTTGTAGTGAGCATTTATCTGTCCGGTTGCGCCTGAAGCAACCGAAACTTACCTGTACCATGACCATCAGGAGAACAATATGCACACGAGTAAAACCCTGAAAAGGCTGCTAGCCGTATCAGCAGTTGCAGCAATGTTCAGCACCGTTGGCGTACAAGCCCAGACGACAAGCGCCGCACAAACTCAAACTGCGGGCAAGGCTCAACCGGACGCCAGACTCAGCTCCGGCGACGAGAAAGCGTTGAAGGACATGGCGCAGGCCAATATCAACGAAGTCGCCGCCGCCAGGCTCGCCCTGGACAAGGCCCAAAGCAGTGAAGTGAAAACATTCGCTCAGAAAATGGTCGACGATCACGGCGCCGCGCTGACCAAAGTCCAGACCGTTGCCCAGAAAAAGGGCGTGGAGCTGCCGACCGAACCAGACGCCGCGCATAAAGCCCTGAACTCAAGGCTGGAAAACCAGCGTGGTGACGCTTTTGACAAAATGTATATGGAATATGCTGGCGTGAAGGACCACGAGAAGGTGCTGTCGAAGCTTAAGAGCGACGCCAGTAAAATCGACGATCCGGATGTGAAGGCTCTGGCCAACGAGCACACGCCGGTCGTTGAGCAGCATCTGAAGTCCGCCGAGCAGATGTCAACCCACTCCGGCGCATCAGCCGATAAATAACGCGTCGGTAAAACGACAATTGCAAAACAAAGTGGGGCCCGCAGGCCCCACGCTTATTTCCCCTTCCTGATGAATTATTCCGGCAAGGCGTAGACCACCACCTGATCGCCCACCTGATCCTTCAGGATCGTATTCCCGCCTGCCACGAAGGCCACATACTGGCGACCTTTATATTCATAGACGGACGGGTTCGCTACTGCCGGCGCTTCTGCCTGATCGGACCACAGCTCTTCACCGCTCTCGACCGAGTAGGCACGCACTTTGGCATCCATTGAAGCACCGATGAAGATCACGCCACCCGCCGTCACTGCCGGGCCACCAATGGTAGGTGAACCCCAGCTCTCCGGCATGAAGAAGCCATACTGCTGGGAGGCACCAACCGGACGACGCCATTTCACATCGCCCGTATGCATGTCCAGCGCCACGATTTCGCCAAACGGCGGCTGCCAGCACGGCATGCCCAGCCAGTTGCTCGCCACCAGCAGACGCATACCGTACGGGGCGCCTTCCTGTGGGGCAAAGCCGCTTTCGTTACCTGAGTCTTTGTCTGCGTTATCGTAATCTTCGCGGCTGTAGAGCTTCACGTACTGGACGATATGCGAGGTGTTGACGATGGCGATCTGTTTTTGCGGATCGAACGCCACCCCACCCCACTGTACGCCGCCAGCGCTATCAGGATAGGTTAGCGTGCCTTCGCCCTTTGTGGTCGGCGGAGTATACATTCCCTCATAGGTCAGGTTATCCCACAGACGGGAGCACTGGCCGCCACCGACGATATCCGCCAGCTTCCAGATTTCCGGTTTTTTCGACTGGTCGAGCAGCGGCGCGGGTTTGGTCGGGAACGGCTGCGTGGGCGAGAGAACTTCACCCTGAACCGAACCATCACCCTGCGGAACCGGACGTTCTTCGATTGGCCATACGTCCTCCCCCGTCAGGCGGTTAACCACGAACAGGAAACCCTGCTTGGTGGCCTGAATCAGCGCCGGGATCTGCTTGCCGTCTACGGTGATGTCCATCAGCGTCGGGGCGGAGTTAATATCGTAATCCCAGACGTCGTGGTGTACCCATTGACGGGACCAGACCACTTTACCGGTGTTGATGTCCAGCGCGGTGGTCGAGGTGCCAAGCGGAATAGCGTCCACGCGGTTGCCGCCCCAATAGTTGGGAGATGGCGATGAAACCGGGAGATAGACCAGCCCGTTGGCCTCATCGGCAGACATGTGCGTCCAGACGTTGGCGGTACCGGTACGCTTGCGAATCTCTGCCGGGATCGCCTCAAAGGTCCATTCAAGCTTACCGGTCTGGGCGTTGACTGAAAATACGGTGCCCGGAGGGGCTTCGGCATAGGCCCAGTCCTTCCCGGCCCAGCCCACCAGCAGATGGTTGCCGACAACGGTTGGCGGTTGCAGGACAGAGAGCGGATACTTCGCGTTAACGGTATTCCACTGGTTCAGATCCAACACGCCGTTATTCGCAAAGCCGCTGCAAGGTTTGCCTGAATCGGCGTCCAGCGCAAAGAGCTTGCCGTCAACGGTGCCCATATAAACCATCTTCTGGCATGCCTCTCCGCTCACCGGATTTTTGGCCTGCCAGTAGGAAACGCCGCGGTTTTTCAGCACTGGCTGGGTCAGCGCCTTGCGCGACGATTTCGTGTCATAATGCCACTTCTCTTTACCCGTCCCCGGATCCAGCGCAATCAGGCGATCGAATGGCGTGCCAATGTAGAGCGTATCGTTGGCGAAAATGGGCGTTGCGGACCAGACGGTAGCTGGCGTATCGCCTTTACCATCCGAGACGTCGCCGGTATGGAATTCCCAGACTTTCGTTAATTTCCCGACATTATCCGCCGTAATTTGGGTCAGGGGGCTGTATTTCTGCGCGTTAAGCTGGCCGTGGAAGCTGTCCCAGGTGGGCGTGCCGGGCACCAGCGGCGTCGCGGGCTGGCTGGCCGAGGCGACTTTCTTTCCGTCACCGCTGCCGGTTGAGGCATCGTCGGTGGTTTTTGTGGTTCCGGGTGCCTGCTGATCGGCGGCATCAATGTTAAGCGATTCATGGGTCCCCTGAGAGGCCTCAGTGGCCTTATCCTGCGCCTGTAGCGCGAGCGGAGCGACCAGCAGCGCCAGCGCCGTCATGCTGACTTTTATGAAGGGATAATGCTTATCGTTGTGCACGGGCGGCTCCTCAGCTTCTGACGCGATGGTTGTAACGGGCGGAATGGCTGCTCAGCATAATCAGACCTATCAGGCCGACCACCATGGCTGCCGTTATGATGTACTGGTGCAGCAGCGCGGCGGCAAAACCAATACCCGCCAACACCACCAGGGTGACAATAATCAGGAAAAAGCGCGCCCCGCGACGCGATGCCGCGCGTAGCATAACGGTCAGGATCGCCAGCACTACGCTGGCAATGACCACGCCCAGTGCGCCAATGGTGCCAGTGACGCCGGTAAGCGGCGTCCACCAGGCGTATAGCGCCACCGCGAAGGCTATTATCGCGGTCAGCAGCAGCAACATGCTGCCGACCCGCGAGGATTGAGAATGCAACATACCAGGAATCCCCCTCTAAAAATGCAAAATTGACCATTATTAAGGCGTTTTCGTGGATATATGCCCCTGCTGCCCGCCGCTATTAAGGCAACGCGACGTGTGGAGCGGCGGCATATTTCACTAAACGTAACTGAGTATAGAAGAGGATTTTTTTATGGGGCGTTTAATAGCAGGCATAAGACGCCTTGTGCCCCTTCGCCACCATAAAGATAGCGTTATGTTACAAGACAGTTCGAAAGCTGCGAGCAGGTTACGTGATTGTCTATATCCTGTTTTTTAATTTGAGGCATAACGGGATAATTTTCCATCCAATAAAATAATTAAATAAGCCCCCCTTCAATATGATGGCGCCTTATGTTACTTAATAAAACAGGGTATTTATTCTTTAATTAACAGACGTGCAGGCAGGGAAAGTCAGTCGTTATTTGTTCGTTAATTTAACAAATCCCCTTCTTAATTAACCGCCTGTTAAAGCATCGTCAAAGAATAACGATAGTTATTGCAGGCATACACATAAGGTTTACGGTATGCGAAATCAAACCCCTCCCACCCGTGGTGTAATGGCGCAGCAACGACTACAGGCAGATAAAAACTAAATAAGTCGTCGCTCCTCTAACAACGCGGTAAAATATGATGAATAAAGCCACCACTCTCTCAGCTAATATTACAACACGCTCTAACTGGCACTGGCAGGATAACATCTGGACGCTGGGCCTCTACGGTACAGCCGTCGGGGCGGGAACGTTGTTCCTGCCCGTGGAAATCGGCACCCGTGGTCCGGTTATTTTCCTGGTCATGCTCCTGCTGGGGCTGCCGTTATCCCTGATCCCCCATTTACTCCTTTGTCGTGTGTATATGCGTGAAGAGAAGACTGAAAACGGCACGTTGCCGATCTTCGGCTCCTTCTTCAGCGGACGGGGTGAAAAGCTGATCACCCTGTTCTATTGTGTGACCTTCTTCCCGGTAACCCTGGTTTACGGGGTGGCGCTGATTAATGCGCTGAGTAATTTACTGGTGGAGCATCTGCATATTACCGCCCTCAGCCGTGGGCCATTGTCGTTTATCGTGGTTGCTGCGCTGTATGTGGTGCTTAGCAAGGGCCGGGACAGAGTCGTGGCCATTATGAGCGCACTGGCGCTGCCGTTCGCGGCATCTGTACTGCTGATCGCCGTATCACTTATCCCGGGATGGCATCTGTCTAACCTGACCGATACGGCCGCTGAAATGAACGCCACGCCGCTGCCGGTAACGCTGAAAAATATCTGGCTGACGCTGCCGCTTATTACCTTCTCGTTTTGCTGTGCGCCTATGGTCTCCCCGCTGAGCTCTTACTACCGGGAGAGGAAAGCGGAGGGCGAGAAAAAGGCACTGTTCGTGATCCGCATCGCCTATTTAGCCATCTTCGCCAGTATCCTCTTTTTCGTGCTGAGCTGCGTGCTGGGGATCCCGCATGACAACTTTGTACGGGCGAAGGCGGAAAACCTGAATGTGCTGTCCGTGATGAAAGGAAACGGTGATTTCAGCCTGATTTACCACATTGCCCCGCTCATCGCTATCATCGGTATGACGAAATCCTTTCTCGGCGTAGGCCTGTCGGTCGCACAAACGTTTGGCCAGCTGGCTGCCAGCGTATCCGGCAAAAAGGCCAGCGCCAGCAAGCGGCTGGCCTCTCTGGCGCTGTTCCTGCTGACCTATGGCATTGTTTATGCCAATCCGGATGTGCTCAGCCTGATTGAAATGTTCTGCGGACCACTGATCGCGGTGATCCTGTTCCTTATCCCTGCGTACCTCATATACACCCGCCCCTCGCTGGCGGAGCTTCGCGGCGTGACGGTGTTTCTGGTTGTTCTGGGCGGACTGGCAACGCTGTCTGCATTGCTCTGGACAATGCTTTAGGCTGAACGCCGTTTGACTGTACCCATATACAGTAGTATTTTACGTTCAGGCTGAATCACATGCGTAATATCCATAAGGTAAACAATCATGTTTGTGGAACTGGTTTATGACAAGCGAAACGTACAGGGGCTGGAGGGAGCCAGGGAAATCATCCTGGCCGAGCTGACTAAACGCGTGCACCGGATTTTTCCTGATGCCAGCGTGACGGTTAAGCCAATGCAAGCGAACGGCCTGAACAGCGACGCCAGCAAAAGCGACCGTGAAAAGCTCAACCGCATGCTCGAGGAGATGTTCGAAGAGTCGGATATGTGGTTGATACAAGAGTAACCGGGCGCAAAGCCCGGCTCTGTTTTCAACTAACAATACCCCTGTGTATTCAGGCCGCGATTTTCCAGCATCGGTTCAATCTCAGAAGCATGCCCACGCGACTTTTTCTCCCTGCCCTATACTTTCAGTCTGACTGACTGGAGGTTTCTATGTGTGGACGTTTTGCACAAGCCCAAACCCGTGAAGAATATCTGGCTTACCTGGCCGACGAAGGCGAACGCGATATCGCATATGACCCTGAACCCATTGGCCGCTACAACGTTGCGCCCGGTACCAAAGTGCTGCTGTTAAGCGAACGTGACGAACAACTGCACCTCGATCCGGTATTCTGGGGCTACGCGCCTGGATGGTGGGACAAAGCACCACTGATTAACGCGCGTGTAGAAACCGCAGCCACCAGCAGAATGTTTAAACCTCTTTGGCAGCATGGCCGGGCGATCTGCTTTGCCGATGGGTGGTTCGAATGGAAAAAGGAAGGCGACAAGAAACAGCCGTATTTTATTCATCGGGCCGACGGGCAGCCGATATTCATGGCGGCGATCGGCAGTACGCCGTTTGAGCGCGGCGATGAAGCCGAGGGATTTCTCATAGTGACCTCTGCTGCGGATAAAGGCCTCATTGATATACACGATCGACGGCCGCTGGTTCTGTCGCCAGAAGCAGCAAGAGAATGGATGCGACAGGATGTTGGCGGGAAAAAAGCGGAAGAGATCATTGCCGACGGTACAGTACCCGCCGACGAGTTTATTTGGCATGCTGTAACTCGCGCCGTGGGGAACGTGAAGAATCAGGGGGCGGAGTTAATCGAGGTGGCTCATAAAATGGAAAAATGAGCTGCATACCCATTATGACCAGGAAGCAATGCCGCTCGGCGTTAATCCTGGAGAATCGTTCATTCCCTTTCTTCAATCCAGTTCACAAGCTCCGCAAACTGAGTTTCTGAAAATACCGCAATACCATGCTCGGAGAGTAATGACGCTGCCACTCCCATACCCGATTTACGCTGATTACTGAAAGAACCGTTGTAGATAAACTGAGTTCCGCACGTTGGACTACCATCAGTTAACAAAGCAGCAGTACATCCTGCTTCTTGTGCTGCTCGCAGAGCCAGCCAGGCTGCAAGTTGATAATGCCCGGTAACATCTGTTCCGGTGTTTTCAATTATACTGGCTTGTCCACGCATTACGTCTTTACCCTCAGCAGACATAATCTCAGCGGGTGGTCTCGGAACAGGTAGCCCCGCAGCCAACTCAGGGCAGTGGATCACCAGTCGCTGCTCCTGTTGCCAGCGAGCAAGTTGATGAGTCATCTGCGCTTTCTCTTTCCCGTTATAACGGACTTTAAGGCCCATCAGGCAGGCACTGACCAGTATTTTATTTATCATTATTTAATAGTATTAAGATCCAAAACGCCTACGATTTTAACACCTTAACCCTTCTCATGAATTAAAGAATTTGACGTGGCAGCCTCTTTAGCTGGTACATAGCTGACGCTATGATCGGTGCCCTGTCCCGTGGAACTTTTTGAATAATGCCGGGTGATAATACGAAGGTGGCTGTCCTGTGACACGGCGGAACATCGTTGCGAAGGATGATGCATTATCGTATCCAAGAGTCAAGGCTACTTCATTTACGGGTTTTCCCGTTATCAACAATGCCAGCGCGCTAACCACGCATGCTCGTTGGCGCCAGACAGAAAATGACATGCCCATTTGCTTAAGGAAATGGCGACGAAAGGTGCTGTCGCTCATGAACAGCGCATTTGCCCAGCGCTCTGCTGGATCATGGATTGAGGGATTGAGTAAAAACGCCTGACAAAGAGCCAGTAGGGCCGGATGTCGCGGCAGCGGAATATCGAATTCGCGAACCGGCATAGCCGCCAGCTCCAATATCATCAGATTTATCAGTGCACGGTCACGCGTGCTTTCATACAGTGGCGGTAAATCCACTGACTCAAGCAATAGCTGACGTAATAATGGCGATACGCTAATAACTTCACAACGAGGATATTTTAAGAAGGCATTCACGAAATCTGGTTCTATATACAGACTGCGAGTGGTCACGCCAACAAATTTGACGGCGTGCATAGTTTCGGGTGGGATCCAAACAGCATGTTGTGGAGGAACAATCCACTCTCCATCCTGGGTTATGACATGCATTAATCCGGTCGCGCCATATAGCAGCTGCGCGCGGCGATGTTTGTGCTGTGGCAGCATAAATCCCTGCACATAGTCATTGCCTATCGCTACCACTTCACGATCTAGCTGCTCGACCTCTTCAATCTTTACGTTGCGCACACCCGTCTCCTTATGACCGATTTACAAAGGTAATTGAGCGCGGCGCTAATGGGAAGCAGGACGCTACCGGTATAAGCTGCGAAATCATTTTCAGGTCGAGGGTATGATTTTGAATGATATCGCAATCATTGCGTTGGCAGGCTTTACTACCGGTATTACCACCGTGCTTTTTGGCTTTGGCGGCGGCTTTGTCGTAGTACCATTCGTTTATCAACTAATGCTACGGCAGACCGAACTGGCACTAAACGCCATGCATATCGCGGTTGCTACCTCTACATCGGTGATGATATTTAACGCGGGCTGGGTCACCTATCGAAACTGGCGAGCTTGCGAGCTTTCATCGCAAATGTTATTCCCGTTACTATGGTTTATAGCCATTGGGGCTATCGTGGGTTCCTGTCTGGCAGGAATATTTAGTGAGAGTGTTGTTCGCGCGCTGTTCATTTTCTACATGCTGGCAACAATCAGCGATTGTTTGTTGCGTAAGGGTTTTCTCGGAGGAAGTTCTCTGCGTCGCTTGTCATTTCCTGTAGTAACGGGCGGCGGAGTGACCATTGGTATGATAGCCGCATTGCTTGGCGTGGGCGGAAGCGTAATGACGGTACCCCTGTTACGGCGCCATGGTTATGCGATGCGTGAATGCATTAGTGCTTCTAATCCGCTTTCCCTGCCCGTCGCGCTATGTGGTGCCGTGACGTATGCAGTTATTGGCTGGCAAACTATTCCTGTGAATGGATTTCTCGGTTTTATCAACCTGAAAATTTTAGGTATGTTGGTACTAACAGGCTGGGCAGGAATAGTTTTTAGCCGTCGGGTTATACCTGCTGTACCTGATATTTGGCACGCACGAATCTATGTCATGCTGCTGTTCCTGGTGTTACTGGCGATGCTATTTCAGTAACCCTCTTTTATCGCAGCGACTAATGGCCCGTAATTATACCTGTCTCAATGTACCTTTCAGACACAAAGCGGACCAAAGCGTACAAAAAACCGGGCCTCGCGCCCGGTTCTGTTTACACACTAAAAAAGCCTTACGCACTCAATCCGCGATTCTCCAGCATCGGTTCGATCTTCGGATCGTGCCCGCGCCAGTTCCGGTAAAGTTCAGCTAGATCAGTGCTGTTGCCGCGGGACAAAATCGCCTCGCGGAATGTCTGTCCGTTTTCGCGGGTCAAACCACCCTGCTCGACAAACCACTGATAGCCATCGTCCGCCAGCATTTGCGTCCACAGGTAAGCGTAATACCCCGCCGCGTACCCGCCGCCGAAGATATGGGCGAAGCATACTATCCAAATATCGTTTTTATTCTTTCTAAACAATAAGTTAACTTGTAATTAAGGCATTGATTTGCACCATTTTCACTACTAATAAAACCTCATGCTATTCAGTAGGTTGTGTATCGTTTTGGGGAAGAATCTCTCTCAAAAATGCCCCTTCACCCACTCTAAACATTCGCATTTCGTTCAATTAACGAACGACAACCGCTTCGGGACGTAAATAGCCCAACACTTTAACATTGCCTAGCTCCTTGCAGTTTCTCAACGACCAGCTTTACCGTCTACCTGACTTCCAACGTGCCCCTGTTTCAAAATCATAATGTTTCGGTGCGCACCTCTTTTTCTCCCTGGCCTATACTTTCAGTCTGACTGACTGGAGGTTTCTATGTGTGGACGTTTTGCACAAGCCCAAACCCGTGAAGAATATCTGGCCTACCTGGCCGATGAAGGCGATAGTGACATTGCCTATGACCCGGAACCTATCGGCCGTTACAACGTGGCGCCAGGCACAATAATTCTGTTGCTTAGCGAACGCGATGAGCAGTTACATCTCGATCCGGTGTTCTGGGGCTACGCGCCCGGTTGGTGGGATAAGGCCCCGCTGATAAACGCGCGCGTCGAGACTGCGGCCACAAGCAGAGCGTTCAAACCTCATGGGCAATAAGAATAGCCCTACTACATCGAGCGGACTTTATTCACGGCATCTATCGTCAATCAGCCATTCTAAGGGTACAATTCATATTCAGTATTTTCTGAATGTGACATCAATAAAATGTTTGTGTAAATATTAACCACTTCGAGTAAAAAAACACCTCGTAACAAAAGAACAATGAAATTGATTCACAATGTTATATTCAGACATTTTCACTTGAAATTGATAGTTCGCGATAGAGACTCCATTTATCATTACTTTCGCTTTCCTTAAATGAAGTTCACATGATCACCCTCATATCTATCGACCAACATTTATTCAATAGGTTTTATAATCACAGGTGTATTCAGCTCTAAACTGTATAATGTAAGCTACTGTACCAACAAAAATTTAGTAAGTTTTTTTAGTTATTTAACTTGCCCATGCAATGAATAGTAGCTTCAAATGAAAATATCACAAAACATCTAATTAAAATAGCAACGAATATCCTTACACTAACTGAGGTATAAAATCCTTTAAAAAACAAAAGTATTACTCATTAATTGACAAACCAAAAACTCCAATTAAACTTACATACTAAATTTAATTAATGGTTGTCAAATGCTCACATATATTGAAAAGACTCTTATAAAAAAAGAAATTCTTAAAGGTCACTCAACATTTAAATTTAGAGTTAAAAGATTCAGCCTTGCAAATGAATTGGCTTATAATTCCAACCCGTCTTTTTATAACTATTGCACAAAGCAAAAAAGACTAGATGCAATAACATTACTTTGCCGTGGTTTCTTTATAGGAAAAGATGAAACCTTATCCATCACAAAAAAAACATGCAATGATAATTTTGGCATCAGTGAGAACAGCATCACCTCAATAATCAACACATTAAGCGTAAAAAAAAGCATCACTATTTCAAGAAAATATCATGATAGGAGAGAATTGTTAATTGAACCCACTAATAAAGGGATAACAGAAATGTTTTTGTTCTTTATAAGAGTGTCGTTTCCAAGAGTAAAGAGAAGTGATTATGAGGATCTAGTTGCAATTAAAAGTGGGAATATATATAATAAAGGACTCATTAATGTAATTAGTAATTACTCATCTCATCTGGTTCTTGGCTACTCGATTACTTCTTTTGTGCCCTTAACGAAAGTTTTCCTAGAAAGAGTCGGTGGCCGCATAATCATGTTCCATCTTTATAATCAGATTATTGGTTACCATTCCAGTCTGTATAAAACTAATTGCACACGCTCATCCTTATACTCTAAACTTAAGATCTCCAGACCTCAAATTAACAGGATTTTATCTTCTGCTGAGGAAAATAAGCTTTTATCAATTGACAACTCAGGCCATATTTTTTTGAACAACAGCTTCGTCAACCTTATTGATGATTATTTTGCGGCACTAATGTCACTTAATCAATATTAGTTGAGGTCATATTAACATCAGACCTCATCGTTTACTATGATAGATTACGTTTTATGATACGAGAATATTTAAATTATAAATATCATCAAATGTAATTTTGTCCGGTTTCGCATCGCGGATCTTTCCAAATATATCTTCCTTGCACGACTTTAATCTCAATCTAAGATTATTCAATTAAGTTACTCGGATAGAAATCATATTGATGATTCGAACTATTGAAATAAGTATAGCTTAAAATCAACGCACTTTCAGAAGGTCGGTGAACCTGGTGGTGTAGCGCGGAGAAAGCATTTCACGCTTCATCTGCCATTGCTGCTGAATGCCCTGGCCGGCAAAATAAAGAGTTCCTTTCCCATCTTTCGCGTTCAAGTGATCCAGCACTTCCATTAACTTCTCGCTACCAGCTCGAGGCGCTCTGTCGTCGAACAGGTTGAGCTGGGCCACACCCTAGCTGAAGAAGTCGCCCAGCATAATACCTGCCTTCTGGTACCGGTTTCCGTCTTTCCAGATTTTGTCCAGGCACTTTACCGCGGCGTTGATGATGTCTCTGCTGTCCTGCGTTGGCGTGAGCAGCCTTACCGATGCGCTGTTTCCGTAATATGGCTCATTAAGGGCAAATGGTGAGGTCTTAACGAAAGCGGATATAAAACGGCAGTACTGATGCTCACCACGTAGCTTTTCAGCTCCACGGGCCACATAGCTGCAAATCGCCTGTCGCATTTGCTCATAGTCAGTAATGCGTTCGCCAAACGATCGGCTGCATATGATCTCCTGTTCATCGAGTGATAACGAGTGGCTACGGTTAAGCAATGTAAATTAAATTGTTGGGCAGTCATCATCACCCAGCGCGCGGTTGATGAAGAACGTCACCCTACCCAGCACTTCCACTCCTTCAAGCGCTGATTCCTCAATCGCTTCACCATCATCCGTAATGAGCGCCATGCCCATGAGATTGCAAATTGTGTGTGGCCGTCGCACAAAATTAACAACACATCTCCTGGCCTTTTTTTCGTGGCTGGCTCAATGACTGCAAACCCAACATCTGTTTCAAGCACCCTGCTTTCGGCCCCTATGTTGCACAGAACGGATGGAGAAAGTTGGCGTTCGACGTAATCGGTAGCAGGTGATGCAAATCCCATTAGAGAACTCTCCCCATGTTGCGCAGGATCCAGTATCTGTTATCACTGCCGTCTGTCGTCTTGTCAGCGAAGCCTGGCTGATTGCGCTCTATCCATGCATTGGCGTCGGCTCGGGTGAAGTGCCAGTTAAAACCACGCAACTTTTCTATAAAGCTGTCTGTTCTCAGGTAGCGGTAGCCCTTTGGGTTAAGCTCTATGGCCGCAATAAAGGCGGCCTGAATATCTGAAATTCGGGGCATAATCTGCACTCCCTTTATTACTGTGTTTATATACAGTAGTTTCAAATGGAATGCAGATCAATTTGGGTTCGCCTATTAATTTTTAAGGCTGAATGTCCTCAGGCTGCTCTGTCAGTTCAAGAGAAGCTTCGGAAGCTCTTGTTTTCCAGATGCTATCCTCTGGCATATCGAGGCGAACGTCGATCCAGCTATTGGCAGGAACATCTATAAGAGCCCCTTTCGTTTTAACAATTTCGCCTTCTTCGTTGAGTATGTATTTCCGCTTAAAAAGCCGAATCGTCAGCCCACCGCTTTCTGTCTGCTCTGCTTCAACAACACCCAGCTCCCCCATGCCGCCAGGGTCCATAGGCGGGAGGAGTTGCCAGCCAGAAGAAGCCAGACCGGCTGAACCGGTAAGCGTATAAACACCTACATCAAGACGAGAAATACTGATTCCTTCAGCTTCTGCATTCGCCGTACCGCATCCGCACCAGATAAAATCATTTTCATCAATATCTGTGCGCTGATTCTCGTTCTGAGATTTCACGATTCTGGCCACCGGCGAAGCTGCTTTCAGCGTGCCATCGGAGGCTTTAGTGGTATTTTCAGAAGTGTAAACAACTGAGCCTGGCTTCACGGACAGCATTGTTGAGAATGCATCGGTGCCATTATTTCTTCCTGCGATTTGGTAAGAGACGGCACCACCAATGCCTGCAACACCTGCCCTGAAGCGAGGAGTACCGTTAACCATCACTGTATGAGCCCATACACTACCAACAGTTGAAAGTCCTTCAACGGTGAAAGCGTAAGGGTTACCGGCAATACCGGCGATATTCAGGGCATTTGTTAACGTACCACCGCTAAGACTAAGAGCACCAAGTGCTGTTAGTGCGTCATTAGCTGTTTTCGCTCCCGTACCGCCCTGATCGATGCTGAGAGCAGTTGTTAATCCGCTCAGGCTGGTAATGTCTTTGTTTGCACCTTTCTTCGCCAGCGATTTTTGACCCGGTACGGTAACGGCAGTGCCATTGATAGTTATGGTGACATCAGATGTCCCGTTCATTACATCAGCGAACCCGCTCATGTAGCGCTGGTACATCGTGAAGGTTTCAGCGATATCCTGCGCCAGACCATCCACGCTCAGACTGTCACTCAGAAGAATGGCAAATCGGGTTCCGGCGGGAACTGCTGGGTTAGCCGCTGGCGTTACGGTGAGACTTGTTGCGCTGCCAATGGTGGTAATCTGAAATACCTGCACAGGGCTGGTCATTGCAATAACGGTACATCCGTTACGAATAAGAGATCCAGCAGCAGTGAAGTTTGTGCCGGTACCTGTAAGTGTGTTTCCGCTGATGGCGATAGTGCCAGTAGTATAAATCATGTTTTCTCCAGGCAATAAAAAACCCCGCCGGAGCGGGGTTTGTTCAAAACTGAATGGGTTAGTGGCAGGTGGTGCTGGTGAACGTGTTGGCGCTCACCCATGACCAGTTAAAGGGATAACCAGCTCGGTACTGCGTCTGATTGTTTTGTTTACGGACTCCGTAGATCTGGACGCCGCTTTCCTGTCCGCCGACCAGGGCTGTTCCGGTGCATACGGGTTGCTGCTTCTCAATAACGCCAGCGCAACCGGAGAGCAATACCGCTACCGCCAGGCAAAGAATCATATTTTTCATAGGGGTTATATCCCAGGGCATTCATGGAGCTACACAATAACAATATGAATCAACGGGATATAATTGATTTGGTAGATCAATTATTCGAAATTGATCGCTCAAAACGATCAATCATAATTGGCGCAGTTAATGGCCATAATCACGTTCCTCAGATTCGAATACGCGACGTTTTGAAGGTTGCCGCCGGGGGTTGTCTGCGGCCTGGCGAATATCCGCGTATTGCTTCCCTCAAGTTTTGCCATGCTCTTGTATATGGCCGAGTATGGCTGCGGCTGACCGCCAGCCGATATAACCCCGGTAATTAGCCCCAGCATGGCAGGCATACAGGCCCACTTCCCCGCCAGAGTTGTATTGATGTTGTATCCTGAGCTGGCATCCACCCCGGCGGTACCGAGGGTGACAACATCGCTCAGCGTGCGCGTTTCGTTTGTTAAAATCAGCGTCCCTGATGCATCCCACACAGCCAGCCCGTAGTCTGGCTTTGTCTGCGGGAAAATAGAGAAAAAATAAACGTACGCTGTGCCGGTTGCATTCGGTCTGAGAAAATCAATCGTGATGGTGTTCCCGCTTATCGTCTGAGTGATTTCGACCTCTACCGTGCAATGAACGAAGGCGACAACAGGCTGACCTGCGGGGAATGTGTGCGTCACTCTGGTATTAAACCCCGATGTTCCCTGAAGTGCCGCTGTCTTTCGTTCCTGTAGAGCGATTGGCGAGCTGTTCGCGGTCACCCATACTTCCCCGCTGGTCGTCGTCAGTAAAACGCCATACTCCGCCATTTATGCCCTCTCGATCTGGAAAATGAGATAAGCCGCTGCCGCAGGCTCAGTCCCTGCTGAGTAGTCGGTATCGCCTGCTGCTGACACTGTTGCGGTTCCCCCTGAAATGGTGATCTTCCTCCGACTCGTACCAAACTGATCGCCGTTCATGCTCTGAAAATAGGTCAGCCTGCAACCCGGTGGAAGCGCTACGGTGTAAGAGCCTGTTTTCTGGTTCTGGGCCAGCTGGAGATAGCCACAAACGCTGACAGGCTTAACGCCATAGTTATTTACATTGCCTGAGGCGTCCCATGTCTGAACCCCATATTCCGCCATCCAGTCCTCCTGAAAAAAAAAGAGGCCCCGTAAGAGGCCTCCCGTTACCATGTTCCCGTGATTCTCCCGATCTGCACCCTCAACACATTGTTGGCATCCTTGACACTGATCGTTTGATTAGTCTGCTTCATGGCTCCCTCACCAGCTGTCGAACCGTAGTTCTCAAACGTACCTCCCTTATCCAGCCTCCATCCGACTGAGCCAGCGACATAGTTATTGGACTGGATGTAGTTGCCGATCTTGGCGTTGCTGATGGTGCCCTCACCTATCAGCGCGTCTCTGATGAACACCTGCCCGTTCTGAATAACGAACGGAAGCGTAACGGTCGCTCCGGCCTGGTGAGTAACGGCGAAGCGGTCAGCCAGGAAGATAACCTGCGACTGCATGCCGGACGGCGTATTCTCCACGCCGATCCCCATCCCTGCCGCGTAAAGCTGACCATTGCTGGATAACCCGACCTTGATGCTGTACATCGCCTTCAGGTCGCCGTTGACGTTCGCAATGGCCTGCGCGTTGGTGGTGATCGCTGAAGTGTGCCCGTTGATGGTCGCCGTGATGCCGTTTATCTGCGTCGCGGTGGCCTGCTGGTAATCGGAGAACGTCTGATTCAGGCTGTTGATGGATGCCTTGTTGCCGTTCACGTCAGTCTGCAAACTTAGCAGCGAACGTGCTGTTGCCTCCCTGTCGCTTGCCATGACGTTATCAATACGATCGATGCCGGCCTTGCTGTCACCGTACTGCGCACTGAGTCTCACCCGCTGATCAACCTGCGCCAGCGTACTCGTTATTAGCGCGATAGCGTTATTCTGGATGCCGCCGCTGGCAGTATCGGTTCTTGCTCCCAGCTCCTCCAGGCGGGATGCCATTGATGAAGTCGTGTCTGTGACAACCTGTCGCAACGTGGTGATATCAGCAGTGTTTTGTGAGCTGGCTTGTTCAGCCGCATCTGCCTTACCTGATGCAGCGTCAGCTTTACTCGAAGCCGAATCAGCTTTATCAGAAATGACCTGAGTGCTCGCAGTGAGCTGATCAACAGCAGTAGCCCTCGCCTGAGCTTCATCTGACAGAGCCTGCCTTACCTCGGTAACTCCCGCCTCGTTCTGCGCAGTTTTTGCCTCAAGACGGGTAACATCCGTTACGCGCGCCTCCGTTTCAGTAGCGATCACCTCCCGGAGCTGTTCGAATGTCGCAGAGTTAGCGCCCTGTTGGGCTGTCTGGCGCACGACAACATCGGCAATAGCCAGCGCGTTTCCGATGATTGCTTCAGCGGTCTGCTTGTTCGAGCCAACCGCAGCAGCAAGGCCGTCCGCGTTCTCTTTGATTGCATCAGCCAGTTCTGCCAGTTTTCCGCTGCTGTCCACCGCGTTCTCGATCAAGTCTTTGAACGTATCGGAGCCTTTCATGTCCTCCAGGATTGCATCGGTGATATCGGATACATCGATGCTGGCCTGCCCGCGCACCCAGTCGGTCCATCCGCTCTGATTCCCGATCCTGTCGACAAGCCGCGCCTGGTACCAGAATTCCTGCCCCGCCTTCAGCCCCATCTGCTGATAAAGTTTCTGCGGATACGGTACAGATGCCAAAAGCATCGGATTCGAACCGTCAGCGGCAATGCTGTATTGCAGCTCAGTGCTCAGGGTGTCGCCGGTATTAGTCGGGAATCCCCAGGTGACGTTGATTCCGAATACGACGTCTTCGGAGGCCTTAAGCCCGACAGGTTTGGGTACCTCACCCGCGCGTCCCTTCAGGTGTGTAAGCGCGGAAGTTGCCCAGAGACTCGATGCACCGCCGGAGTTGATCGCGCGCACACGGACCAGATAATCACCCGCGAAGATGCCAGGCACTTCGATATTGCGAAGACCGGTCTCCGGTACGTTAACCCACTCATTGTCGCCGCGCTTCCACTGCACCCGATAGGCTATGACATCCGCCTGTGGTTTGCCGTTCTTGTCGACCGGCGCATCCCAGGATGCCGTCAGGGTAGTCACTCGCTGCCCCTGGCGCACTGCGTCATAGTTCGCTACCACGATATTGGTCGGCTGGTTGACGAGGCCGGTTGGTATCAGACTAATTGGCGGCGTGTCCAGGCGGGCATTGTTATCGACCGCATCATATTTTGATGCGTTATATTCGGCCCCGGTGATTGTGAAGGTGTTTTCTTCATCATCAAATCTCAGGTTCGTAACGCGGAAGTATTGCAGGCGCAACTGCCCGGCATCGATGACGAATACAGCGTTGGGTAACGGCTCTGCCGTGAAAGGCGTGGCGACCACCAGCTGCGTGCCGTTTACGGCCTGGATCACCCTGCTCTCAACGGTACCGCCCTGTGTGCGGATCATCAGTGTGTCACCCGCAACGGCACTGGTTCCCCGATCGGTTGTCACAGCCTTCAACCCGGCGTTATATCTGGTTATACGCCCGCCATAAACACGCCCTGAAAGGCGTTCGTCAGCAAATGCAAACACGGTACCCGGCACGTAGACATAGCCATCAAGCCCGGTCTGTAGCGTAATAATCCGGTCGAGTGAGTTGGAATACACCGCCCACCCGCCACGGCGCTGTGCTTCGCTCTCGCGCGTACAGCCGATTGCGGTGATCTGCGTCTGCTTAAACTTGAACTGCTTAACCAGGTCCGGGAACATCACCGCTGTTGTGCGGTCCTGATAGTGATTGTCAGGGTCGCTGAAGTTAATCAGCGCGCTGGAGAAGCGGGTCTTTTCACTGCCGCTCGAGTAAACCGGTTTGCCCACCACCGAGGCGCGGGTAAGGATTTGCAGCTTCGACGTATCCGCCGGCATGTCCGAGACAACATTAAACATGTTGTTGCCCCAGAACGTCATGCCATTGAACCCTGCGGCGATGTCTTTGATTACCTGCCACGCATCTGCCTGCGACTGGATGTAGACATCAAACATGAAGCGCGGCTCGGTACCGTCACCACCCTTCCCGTCAGGTACTTTTTGATCGCAACGCTGGGCAATACGGTAAAGCTCCCACTTATCCAGCATCTGCGCCGTGACGCGTCGGCCAAGACCGAAACGCGGCTCAGTGAGCACATCGAACCAGATCCATGCTGGGTTATTCGTCCAGCCCCACTTAAACGTCCCGTCCCATGTGCCGCTATAGGTTCTGGCTATCGGATCGTAATTCGAAGGGATGCGGATAATGCGCCCCTTAGGCTTACAGGAAACCTTCGGGATATTGTTGAACGATTTGGCGTTGAACGACACATACAGCAGCGCCGTATGGGGATAACGCAGGCGCGCATCAATCACCTCAGTGATTGCCTGTACCTGCGTTTTATTCTGCAACATCTGGCTGGTGCTGTCGTCGGTGTCGCGTACCACGCGGATCTGCCAGCCTGTACTGGCTTTCGGAAGATTAATGCGATGGGTCAGTTCATAGAGAGAACTGAGTTTCTCTGTCACGGTTCTTGTCATGACCGTAGAGAACGCACCACCATCTACAGCAAGATCGATATGGTACTTTACGGTAGTGCCGACAATATCCCCGTCGTTTTCCTGCTGCTGCAAACCCGGAATACCAATGCGAACGAGCACAGCGTCAATCTGGGTGTTACTCAGCGCGCGCGTCCAGGGCGTGGCTTTTGTCAGCGATACGCCAACCGTAGTTTCGTTCTCCACTGCGGGAAAACCCGGAATCGGCGTCTGGGTCTGTGTTCCCGGCCGAAATGCCCAGGAAACGTTTTCAAAGTTCATCGTTCCGTCGGCGTTTCCCAGCGGCGTACCGTCCAGGAAAATGCTGGTCGC
The DNA here is from genome assembly GCF_036936505.1 of Enterobacter sp. JJBC. NCBI lineage: Bacteria > Pseudomonadati > Pseudomonadota > Gammaproteobacteria > Enterobacterales > Enterobacteriaceae > Enterobacter > Enterobacter sp. JJBC. The sequence goes on along the minus strand of NZ_CP136935.1, from coordinate 2,236,425 downwards.
ATCCAGACCACCAGCAAACTCACCTTCCCCGAGCGCCAGCAGCATGCGGCAGCGCGCCATTGACTGCGCCGAATCAGGCTGTTCTACAGGTGTGTGCTGCTTCTGGCTGCCACCCTTTGCACCAGTGATCGCTTCCATATTACATCCATAAAAAAAGCACCCGACTGGGTGCTTGATATTCAGAAAGGTGTTATCAGATGTCTTCAGCGACTATGCCTGCACTGATGATGGCGCCGCCGATCTCTCGCTCACCATAAAGAAGCGCGACCGGGTTTCCCATCGCAAGGGTATTCACTGAACCACCGAAGGCATAAGAGGGTTTATTGTCAGGATCGTCTCGCCCCTGTAACCCTTTGGGCTGGGGAGAAAGCATCTGGTAGATGCCGCCGGCCATCATACCGATGCCAGCAGAAATCATGGCTCCGCCTACTGGTGTAGCCCAGCTGTACGAAAGGCCTGTCACCACGATACCCGCGACGACCATTACAGCGCCAAGGATCGTCTGGAATAATCCTGCTTTTTTTGCCCCCTCCATTACAGGAGCAATACGAATATCGCTGTCACCACCCAGCTCCTTGAAATCCTGTTCTCCGATGTTGCGTTTGCCACGAAACACCGCGAAGGTCATGCCGTTTTTTTTGGCATTCATCAGAAAGCTTTCCAGTCCGTCGAAGTTGATACACAGAGCTTTGACAGCTTCGGCAGATGTCTGCACTGCCAGCCGGTGAACGCGCCCAAACCGGGCGCCCAGTGCGCCATACAATCGAATCGTGGTTAAACGCGCCATGGCTTTATCTCCTGCGGCAAGTTTTTGTGACGAACGCAGATCATCGTGCGGTCTTTGAAATAGCCTCGGGCATACGGGGTAATGCAGGAAGGCTGGCCGTAAAGGTGGTGGAGCAGTTCACCTTCTTCAGTGATGATGCCCGCGTGGTTCCACTTATCAGAATCAATCTGCATGATGACCATGCAGCCTGGTGCCGGATCGCACTCGACGAACCCTTCCCGCTCCCAGTTTTCGAAATAAAGGTTGTCCGGGTACTGGCTTTCCCACCACGGGTAATCGACGCGAAAATCGTTCAGCGTGACGCCCTGGATGGCGTGCCAGTCCATAATCAGCCCCCAGCAGTCATTCGAGCCCAGGATAAACGGACGCCCAATAAGCGGCACCGCCTCCGGCATTATCTCGGCGTATTCATCGCTGTCAGGTGAGTAGATCCCCCAGATCACGCCGGAGTTGTTGCACTGCTGGCGATCCAGATCGGACGGAATAGGCCGGGCACCGTCGCCCGGGTGGGAGTGGATGACGCGAATAATCGTCCCGATATCTTCGGCGTTAGCCCAGTGCTCGCCGTCGATGCGAAAATGCTCTGTCGGATTTTCGTGCGTATTCGGAACAGGAATGTAGCGCTGGCAACGGCCAGACTGAATAATGAAGCCACAGCACTCACGCGGAGATTCCTCCAGTGCATGCGCCCGGATAGCTGCCATTATGGTTTTATTCATTGGTACGTCCGGTTATCGGGTGAAGAGAACGGTTGCCGGGAAGCCACCAAAATCGAGGATTGCAGAGTTGGGATCGGTCAGGCCAGCGCCAAATCGTTTACGGCAGTCACTGAGGCAACCGCCACATACATCAAGGGCAGGATCTGATACCTGATTCCCTTTCGCGTCGAAATACGCAGTGCCGTTATAGGTGCATCCATCGCCGCTGCGATACTGACCGCGCAGCGCCCATTCACAAAGCGATGTGATTTGTCGGGTGGGGATCACAAGGCTCTGCAAATCGGCTGGGCTGCTGAGTGCCCAGGTAACCACCTCATCATCTTCGGAGGTTTTGGTGTCAAGCCAGAAGGTCTGAAGTGTAAACATTGACGAATCAGCTGTAGGGTTTACGCCACCAGGGTAATTTACGGCATCGAGATAGACCGCATAGGTATCGATAATGCTCACTTTGGCGTTAACCATGTCCTTATATTGCAGGCACAGCGCAGTGATATGGCCGTCAAGGTTTGAGACGCTTAGGGTGGGCTCCGCCGCCTGGTCTGTTGAAAGCTCCAGGCCTGAAACCTGAAACGGCCAAAAATCGTAGGTGTTGCCACCGAAGACGATTGGCTTGGGTCCGAGCTTTTGTTCATCTCCATTGGCAACATCGATCTCTTCGGGTGTATGGGGGAAAGGTGCGTAGTGGAATCGGTGGATCCCGCCACTGAACTCTGAGGCGTCAACTTCAACCAGGCGGACCCTGCCACCCGGCGCCAGCATAGCCGCCTGATCGACTAATGCCATTATGCGTACACTCCGTAAGCCCGTTTGATAGTGAACGTCAACTCAGCATATTTGCTGCTGATCTGCGTTTTACGAACCGAATCGGCTACGACGCGGTAAAGTCCCTTCTCTTCACCTGGCGGCGTAATGATGAAAGCCTTCACGGTATGAGCAAGGAGGAAATCACGAATCCTGTCCACTTCTGACTCGGTGCTTGTGTGCTTCATGGGCACCTGAATAGCCGTGGAGTTAATCCCGTTATCGGCCACCTGCTCATAGCCATCACCGAACTGCGCTGCGCGTACGGCCTGGCTATATTCAATCGCGCCAGCACCGAGCTGCGAGCGCCAGCTATATGTTTCAACTGCCATATATACTCCATAAAAAAAAGCCCCGCATTTGCGAGGCTGTAATTCTGTTTGGTTACCGTGAGGGGGCTAGGTTCATTTCTTACCAGGAAATAAGATTACATTTGTCATGTCAGGCTCTTCATCAACAGCGTCTTTATATTGCCTGAATAATGTAAGCCCGCTTTCAAGTTCTGAGCAGAGCACTGTGCGATTACCATCAAATCCTTGAGGTGATACAAGGCCGATGTTTTCCATTAGTTCAACGAGTTGTCCTGCCCGGTTGTAACCTATTCGAAAATTTCGCTGAATGCCCGATATGGAAACCTTCTGATTGATAACAACCCACTCAATTGCGGGTTCGATCAAAGGATCATCAAAGTAATTATCCATAACCAAATTACTCCGAAGGGGTTGGGCCGCAGCGGCTGACATAAGAGTTTCCGTCGAGATCTATCCACGATTCATCTCTTCCATCGGAATAAATAGCTTTCTCTCCTACTTCATAACTCACGCCTTTGGAAAACATCCCTTTCGAGGTCATCTTTAGATGAACATAAAAAGGATGATAACCTGCATACGCACCAAACCCATTTTTACCAGAGACTCTGCCACATACGAAACCACTGACAACATCCCCGGACTCCTGGTTTTGGTCCATGTTGAACCTTACCATTTTAAACTTGGCGCTATCCGGGTCCATCAACCCATTCGCAATTTCTTGCTGCCCAAGTTGTAGTGCTTTTTCCTCGGAAGGTTTACACGCAACAAGTGCGATGCAGGCTAAGCTTAAACAAAGAATTTTTTTCACAATCATCCCCTGAGTATCATATTTTTTTTCTAATAATAACCAGGGGATATGAGAATGTAACGCGATGAGATGATATTACTTTTTCACAAAGCGCCCACCGATAGCACCATCATCCCTGATGGCTCGGATGATGCCTTCCTGTACGTATTGCTTCATCCTCTCCGCTAACGCCCGGGCTGCCGCATCGCCCCCCCCGCTAGTATTTGCTGTCGCGTTACCTTTGTTATCGACATAGATATCCACGTTGATTTGATGCCCAGAACCACCAGCGCCATCCGCCCTCACACCGAGACGCCCGGCAGAATCCCGAGTTAGCGGCATGATAGCTTCTTCACCAGCCTCTGCGAATACACCGCCTTTCGCAAATTTCGATGCGCCCTGGAAGGTGAAATACTGAGGCGTATCGTAAACACCGTTAACATATTTACTGAGACCTGGGGAATCATAGACGCCACCTTTAGCGTTGAAGGTTACCCCAGCAGCGGCGTTTGCATATGCACCACCAGGCGTACTGCCACCACCACTGCCACCGCTTATCCAGCCCATTGCTGCCTGTACAGCATAGGCGACCAGCAGCCGGTTAGTCACTTCGGCGATCATCTTCAACATGGATTTGGTGAATTCTTTGAAGCTGGCTGTACCAGTTGTGACCAAACTGGTTAGCATGTCGGAAAGGCCACTGAATGTGGATCCAGCCACGTTACGCATTGCTTCGAATGTGTTAGTTGCAGAATCCGCATAATCAGCCCATCCGCGCTTTGCTCCAGCCTGCCAATTACTGCGAAGTTCGTCTTCTTTCCGGTATGTCTCTTCCTGCTGAGCCAAAACTTTTTTTTGCGCGTCAGGATTGAAGGCATAGGTCTCAGACAAACGCTGACGTGTTGCCGCCCGCTCCGCCTCTCTGGTTGATGTCCCTTTAGCCGCTGCGTCAATTTCCGCTTGCTTAGCTGCCTGCTGCTGAGCAAATTTTGTTGCCTGATCGGCAAGGGTGTTCAGTTTCTGCTGTTTGGCAATCTGATCGCCCAGTGCGGCATTAATATCAGCCTGAGCGAGAAGTTTATCCTTATTGGCGAGAAGTGACTTCTCATCAATGGTAAGCGCACGGCCTTTTGGATCATTTGCCGTTGACTCGAGAATACTGATTTTGGAAATCAGTTCCCATTGCTGCTTACGCTGCTGGCTAATCACATCGTTGATATCACGATGTTCCTGGAGCGTTTTTAGCTGCGCTTGCAGAGCTAAAGTCTCAGCATTGTAAGTGTCGGTTGAGCGATCACCAGCAGACACCTTAACGGCTGGAGTTTTGGGCGTTTTATTTGGGTGAAACTGTTTGTTTATCGCGTCGACTGCCTGTTGGCGTTGTTGATCACTCCATTTATCAGGAGCAAGTGCGACATTTTTCCACAATTCAGAAAGGGCTTTACTACGTTTCTCTTGCCAAGTGGCAGATTGCTCGAGGATGCGGTTTCTATAAATCAGCGCATCGGTGCGCTTATTATCAACCTCTATACCTTTTTGAACAGAAACATTGATATCTTCCTGAAGCTGTGCGGCTTGCTGAAGTGGCCCTATCTGCGCCTTCAAAGCGCTTATCGCAGATAATTGTGCCTTCCTACGAGCGTCATATTCCTTATCATTACTGCTCGTATCATAGCTGTACCCATAGCCTTTGCGCTGCCGTTCTGGAAGCAGCGCCTTTTCTCGCTCAGCCAACTCTGCCTGCATTTTCCGAAGCATATCATTTGGAGCATCAGGGCGACCGATATTCAGAAGCTCGTCCCACATCCCCTTGAGTGCTTTACTGACGCTGCCAGCGGCCCTCTCGATTAATCCCATATTGTCGAGGATTTGCTGGCTGCGCCTCTGCTCAGCCTGGCTGTAGGCTTTGGCTGCCGCTTCCGCTGCGTCCTCTTTTTCACCGCGCCGCTCCAGTGATGATATGTAGTCGTATTGCGAAGATGTCAGAAAGTGAAGGGTCGAATTAAGATCTTCTGCCGCCTTGGTTGGGCTGGCATATAGCTTTTGGAAGTTCTTAATAGTGGTATCTACAGACTGGCCGGTGGCCTCCTGCATAGCCAATGCCGCTCTTGTGACTGTTTCGAGCTGATCGGTTTTAAACGTACCGGCCCCAACCACCTCTGCGAGCGTACGAGCAGCTGCGGCTACTTTACCGCTTGAACCACCAATTTTTTGGGCCAGGTCTGCCAGTTGGCTCGCCGATCTAGCAGAATAATTCCCGGTTAATATGAGCTGCTTATTAAACTCCCCAGCTTCTTGACTGCCTTTGTACCAAGCTACAGCTATTGCTCCAAGGCCAACCACTAGGCCGCCAATACCCACTGTCACCGGATTAATGAAACCAATCAGAGTGCGTAAATAATCGCCTACACCAGTCAGCGCGCCTTTCACTCCACCAAACTGGTCTTTAATCTGCCCGCCCTGTTGCAGCAGGATCAGGAACGGCGACTGACCGCCAGCCAGTTGCGTGGCGATATCGGTGAACTGTGCCGGAAGCGTACGCATCGCTGCGCTGTACTGGCCAACGGAGATTCCAGCGCGCCGGGCAGCAGCTTCCTGCCGGGATAGCGCCTCCGGCAGAACGTCAGCGACACCAGAGAGGCGTTCACGCGTCTGGTTAAGGATTGTGTTGAAGTGCTCAAACTGAGCGCCGTTGATACGCCCGGCTTCGAAATGTGCCACCAGCTGTGCGTACTGTTCATCCAGTGAGTTGAACGCACGGACTGTCGGGTCGATGGAACCCAGCAGGTTCTTTAACGCTGCGGACTGCTTCTCTGCCGCCTGGGTAGCGGCTAATTCGGCCTGAGCGCGCGCCGCGGCTTCTCCGGTATCGGTCAGCTTGAGACGGGTGTCGTCCAGGATTTTGTTGTAAGCCTGAAAGGTCTCGGTATCCAGGAAACCTTTGGCCTGAAATTTCCGCAGTGATTCTTGCTGCTCATCCAGGCGGTTTAAGGCCTTGGTAACCGGGTCGATATTCTCGAGCAGCCCTTTGAGCGCGTTCTGCTGCTCTTTCAGCCCTTCGCTGCCCTGCTTCGCAGATTCAGCCCCAGCGCGGAATACGCTATTCAGGTCATCGGCTTTATCTACGGCACCAGCAGCCGCCTCGCCGAGCCTATCCAGTTCATTGCTGGCTGTTTTCAGGTCGGATACATCGGCCCGCAAAGTAATCGAGGCGATTTGGTCAGTCATTATTTCGTCTCCTTATGCATTACCTTGAGAGCCTCGCTTTCCATAATCTGAAGGTCAGCCATGCAGGCCGCCGCATCCTCAACCCCGTGTAACTCGAACATCCAGGGGAGAACGTTATAATCAAGGCCGGTCGCCCCGCTCGCGCCGACGCGCCACTGGGTTGCCAGGGCAGAGAAGATGGTGAAAGACTTCCACACAGAGGGCAGGATCCCCACCTCTTCCTCCACGTCCTCAGGCGTCAAACCAAAAGCGCTCAGCTCCGCGAGCGTCGGTCCCGGCGTGTACAACGCTGCGGCGACCTGCCTCAGTTTTTTTCGCGGATACCCATCAGCTCTTTGGTGTATGCCAGACCGATGCTGTCGAACGCGCGTGGATAGTTCCGCAGGAGGACAATAACGTTCTCGCGGTTAAACTCGTCCGGCAGCGCCCACCCCTCGACAATTTCCATGAGGTAGTCGGCCTGCGGCTCGATAGCAGCCTTTTTACCTTCAGCATCCTTTTGCAGCTTTTCGTCCATAGAGCGCAGCTCTTCAAGCGTTTTATGGCGGAAAGTGAACGTCAGCTTGCCGTCTTCGGCACCAGCGCGTGGAATGCTCGCGGTCACAGAAAAAGTTGGGTTGGGGATCAGAGAAAATTTGGTCATTACGGTTCCTAAAAAAGACTTTGGTTTCAGTAGCGAAGAAAGCCCGGCGTACCGGGCCTGATTGGTTAGCTGACCGTGACGGCGCAAGCAGCAGAGGTGATAGTTTTACCCGCCGCGTCAGTGACTTCGCAGGTGTAAGAACCAGCATCACCGGATACCACAGATGGAATGTTGAACGTCGAGGCGGTTTTGCCCGGAATAGCGGTGCTGCCTTTCTTCCAAACGTAGGTGTAAGGTGCTGAGCCGCCCTTCATTACCACCGCCAGATCCAGCGCTGCGCCTGTGGCAACCGATTTGGTGGCCGGCAGGTCGGTCAGGAACGCCAGCGGCGTCACGGATGAATCGGCGATCGGGTAAATCTGCATGTCCGATTCGAAGTTCATGCGCGCCTCGTTACTTTCCACGGCGTTGATTTCCGTGCGCGGTACGCGCTGGAACGATACTTTGGCTGAGTAGAAACGATCGGCTTTGCCGCGTGGGTTATGGAACCAGACCGCCGTTGTGTCGCTGGAGTCATCCAGGTCAATGAGGCGTTTGTAGATCGCCAGTTGAGGGTCGTGTGCAAAGGTGTAAACCTGAACCACCGCGTTTTTAAACGTTGGGATGGTTCGCGCTTTGTCATCTTCCAGGAACTGCACGCTGATGGTCTGCTGGTCACCACCTTCAGTTGATAGTGTCATCACCTGAGGCATGGTGATCCATGAGTCGATTTTGCGCAGCGTGCCCGCGCCAGTGCCTGCCGGGAATTTGGTGGTGTCGGTAGTATCGAATGCTTCCAGCACGATTTTATTACTGGTCACCGATTTTACGCGCAGCACCATGTTATCAAGCTTTAACCAGCCGGAACTCACCTGAACTACGTCACCGGCCAGAATGCCGGAGGCCGATGCAACGGTCAGTTCGCATTCCGTCGCGTTAGAGGCTGCGGTAAAGGTGATTGGGGCTTGATAGGCCTTGGCCACGTTCACACGCGAGCCGTTAGGGATTGCGAATGCCATAGCACTCTCCTGAATTTAGGTAATAAAAAACCCGCCATCTGGCGGGTCAGTAGTCAGCGCGGTACTGCATGCTGACGGGAATGGTGTAGGTTATGGAGCCACTGGACCCGTTGGGCGCCGAGGTTGGCCGGTCCTGGATGGGTTGTCTCACCTGCGGCGGCCCGTTGATGTAAACCGTCAGATCACCGTCCACCAGCGGCAGTCCTTCAGGGAATGCATCTGCCACCGACTGGGCAAGCCCTCTCGCCTGGCTCACGCCTGAGCCTGCGGGAGTAATGATGTTTACCTGCAAGATCCCCTGATAGGTACGCATCAGACCTTCTATGTCCTGACCTACAGTTTGTGCAGGTAAAACATAAACACAGGCGTATGGCGCATCCGGTGGATCGAATACAATATTCGGCCAGGCGATCGGCAAGCCGAGAGAAGCCGTGATTATGGCTACCCGGCTCTCCAGCAGGTCAGCTATTCGCATGGACTGATCACCGACCATTGCGTACCTCGCTCATTGCCTCTCGGAAATATTGCGCAGCATCCAATGCGGTCAGTCCGACCATGCCGCCGGGCGCCTGATTCGAATGACCATTCTCCAGCGCCGGGGCATATGGCAGGTTATTGGTGAAGTAAATCGAGTTCACCTGCCCCACCCGGAACACTTCGAGCACCGCCAGCCCGCGGGAGTTGGAACCCTGCCCGGAAGCATCTGGGGTATCGTTCGTCTCTGTAGGCTGGCTGTCGAGACCCACATACCAGTTATTTTTGAATCGCCCGCCGACATAACCCTCTGGCTTTTTGATGTCCATCGAATCGTTGACACGCAGGCCTCGCCTGAGCCGACCTGCTTTTGTAAGGTTGGCCGGATCATCACGCAGCGCCGCGTTATGCTCTCGCACCGCGGTGTTATAGGCTGATGCCGTCTGGTTTACCTGCCAGATTTCTGGCTGCCCGACAGGTGACATGTCCACCAACCGCCCGAGGATTTTGATACCCGTCCGGCGTACCGCCTCCTCAATCTCCTGCTTTGAACCATCTACGAACAGCTGAATGGCAGCCAGGAACGGCTGATTTGCAGAACTGGTCATAATCAGGTCCTCAGTTGGATGTTGTAGGAGATCAGCACATCTGCGGGCTTAACCGGATTCGGCTGAACCACGCGCCACTTTTTGCCGTCGATATCAATGAGGTCGCCAATGCGCACTTCCGTTTCAAACGTGGCCGCCAGTTTCTTATCGCCCGTAGCAATCAGTGAACCGTCGATTTCACGCGTGGAGTATTCGGTGATAACGCCGGTAACGGTCGCAGTAATAGGCTCGGTGATAACCTCCTTCCCGTACTGATCGCGTGTGGTGGTTCCGCCGCGAGTCAGTTGGTAGGCTTTGCCGTTCTCCGTCAGGAGCCGCGTTGCCGTAGCGCGCATGCGGCGATAGTCGATTGCCATGCTACCCCCTTTCGATCCGGACCTGGTTGCCGCCCACCACAAGCCCGCGCAGCGAGGAATAGAACCAGGGGAATGATGGAGTGGACTTATTCGTTCCCGGCTCGTACTGCACAGAGACGGCCCCCTGTACGCTCTCAGCTATGACCGCGCCGCCACCGGAGACCGACGGCGTGAGATCAATCTCCTGCGACTCGATAGCCAGGCGGCATTGGGCATCAATCAGGCGCTGTGGAATAGCATCATCCGGCAGGTCCACACCATCGAAGCGTACGCCGGAGCGCGGCCAGGATAGAGGCTGAGATGCGCTGGAGCGCTGACCACGCCAGGACCTGCCTTCCAGAAAGTCCATCGACTGCATCAGCATCTGGCTACACTCGCCATCTTCGGCAGGTACGGTGTATCCGCGCGCCGCTGCAAAGACCCGCAGGTCGGACACGCTGGCGTAGCTGTTAAAGTCCGGCGAGTGGGGATCGGCAACCAGCATGGTTATTCCTCCAGACGCCAGTCCAGCGCCAACCAGTTATTCACTTCGTCAGGGTGAACATCTGCGCGCAGCGGGCCGCCTGGGAATTCTGGGGTGTCGCGAACCATGACCACCAGCTCAATACCCTGCTGTTCCTGCTGCTGTTCCTGCTGCTGTTCCTGCTGCTGTTCCTGCTGCTGTTCCTGCTGCTGTTCCTGCTGCTGTTCCTGCTGCTGTTCCTGCTGCTGTTCCTGCTGGGCAGGGTTATTATCAGCGGTCTGCTGAGCTGCAAGCTTTTCCGCTTCACGCTGCGCGCGCTGTTCTTTTGTTAATCCGGCCATCAGGCCTCCTGAATAACAAAGGGGCCGAAGCCCCCTAGGTTAACCCATGATGATGGTGGAATGTTCAGGCTGAACGGAGGCCACACCCCACGCCACACCAACCTCGTAACGCACCTGACGGTACTGGCGGTACAGCGCGATCTGGAAGGTAATACCAGAGACCGGATCGGTTACGTTCATCACGTCATCAGCGGTATCGCCGCCTTTTGGCATGGCCGGAGTACGGCAAGCCAGCAGGAATGCGTTACGGTCAAAGGCAACGTTTGGCACGAACTCGCTCAGCACAGTGACAGTTGCCTGATCTGCCAGATCCTGACGCAGGCCAGGTGCGCCGATGGTGATAGTCGAAGAGGTTGCCGCTACGACCATGTACTGGTTGTCATCGCCATCGAACTTCACTGCGGTCCCGGCAGCAATACCGCCAGTGCCAGCAGAGATAGCAATAATGATGTCGCCCTCTTTCTTCTCGCCATTGACCTTATAGCCCGCCGCCGTGCTTTTCGCGGTGCGCTTGATGTTGGCGGATTCGTGCAGGTTAAAGCCCATCACACGACCAATGATGCCTTCACGCAGCAGCTGATCGGTACCGGCTTCGTTCGCTTTGAACAGTACGGACTGTTTACCACGGATTGACGCCATCGCTTCGCCGCCCAGTACCATGCGCAGGTCAGTGGTTGGTGCGCCGTTATCAGTCAGCACCTGACGAGCGTTCGCCGCATCAGACAGGTCGTCTTTGACACTGAACGGTGTATCTTTTGGAGCACCAACAGCGCGGGAAGACTTATAAGCCAGCGATGCCAGGTCAGCATCCATTTCGTTGCTCAGTGCGCGGAACGCCTGAGAAAACTGGTCAGCCAGGACAATGTCATAAGTGCCTGATGGTCCGATGGCAAGCTGCTCTTCACCATTCCATTTGACCGGGGCCATTTTGGATTTGGTGATTTTCACGTCCACGGTACCAATGTTCTGATCCCCGTCGTTTGGCGCGGTTGCCGCCGGAGTGATATCAACGGTAGTGGTTTTTGGTGCTACCGGTGCGGTCACGGTTTGGTCTTTGGCCGCGGCATCGGCTTTAGCGTTACGGGCCACCGCCGGGATAAAGCCCACCTGCTCACGGGATACGCGGTTCAGTGCCGTGTAGATGGTCGGGATCAGGCCAGTCAAAGTGTTGGACATTTATTTTTCCTTTCGATTAATCAACGATGCTCGTGCCGCCGCCAATCGCAGCCTGTTGTTCAGCTGGTGGCAGGGCGTCAAAAGCAGCGCGTTTCATGGTTTTCTGCCCAGCCTGATGCTGCGACTGGTGAGAACCACCGCCGCTGTTGCCGGACGCTTTGAGGATGTAGTCTTTCTGCGGGTGCGACTCGACCAGAGATTCCAGCGCTTCATCGAAGCTGGCCAGCTCGCCGGGCTTGGTGCGGGAGAACACCTTATTGCCCTGGCCGTCATAGGCCACAACCTTGCCGTCTTCGATTTTGAAGTTCTGCCCGAAGTACGAACGCACGAACTCACTGGGGATCGCCATCTTCTCGGAGATGAATTTGGAGCCACCAAAGCGGCCGCCGATCATCTCGTCGTAGAGTTGAGTTTCCAGTTGCTGGGTCTTGCTGTTCGCCTCTTCGAGTTGCTGTTGGAATACTTTGGTAATCTCCGCCTTTACCTGGTCAACGGCACCAGCATCGATCAGTTTTTTCTGGTCGATTTTGGTCATCATTTCCAGGGCTTCGAGCGCCTTGGCCGGGTCGGTGATGCCAGAGAATTTCGAGAGATTGGCTTCCGCCGCTTCCTTCGCTTCACGGTGAGTTTTCGCCTCACCATTCAGGGAGGTGATTTTGGTCATCGCTGCGACCGCATCGAACGGGATTTCTTTGCCATCATCATGGATGTACACAGGCATACCGTTTTCAACGACCACATTTCCGTTAGCATCAAGTTTCAGTTTCATTATTTTTGCTCCAGCCTTCCGGCCATACGTAATGGGTCATCCGACCCGGGCACCGCGTCGCATCCGCTCAGCGGCAGGCATAAAAAAAGCTGCCCGGAGGCAGCCTGTTAGATAAATTCGATGGTTATGTAACCGCGCAGCTTGCGGGAGTAAATTTCACCCCGCTTTCGCTTGTGGATCCGTAACGGGTGTGGATGAATACAGGCTATACCACGTTTGACATCAGCCCATACACAGCTCTTTATCTCATTGCCATTAACGAACACCCTTCGCCTTCCACGACCATCTCCAACGTAGTGAAAATCTTCGTTACGCATACCCTATTCCTCAAACGCCGACGCATCCACGCGGCGCAGTTCGTCCAGGGTCAGAAACTCCCCGGCATCATTGAACATCTCAGGCACGGTGATTTTGCCGTCACGCAGCATCCGCGCGCGAGTAACGCCCAGCACCTGCTCCTGCCGTGCGTACGGTTGCCTGACGAGCCATTCGGCATAGCTGGTATGCGATGGCACCTGTCCATCCATCGAAGCGCGTGTGGCGCTGCTCAGTTCGCCAGAGGCTATCTGCAATTCCTCCCACGATTTAGTGATCAGAATTTCGCATGAGCGACAGCAGAAATGAATTTTGCCGGGCCCGCGCAGATATGGGATTGCATGGCCCAGCGGCTTACCATCGAGCGAATAGAGTTTGCGATCTCGGATGATGCACCACTGGCTGGTATGGGTGTCCAGCGTCGAAGACCACTGCTTGGCCTTTACGATATCGCTGTTGGCCAGTGCAAATTCCTGGCGCGCTGTAGCGGCCACATGGTTCACCGCCGTGCGGGTTACTACTGCAAGGTCACGACGTGAAACATTTATAACCCCGTCCTGGCGGTGGAGTTGCGGCGTGCCGGCGACCCGCTTCACAATCTGCTCGACGGTTTCACCCTGAAGAAATCCGGTGCGCACGGCACTGGTAATTTTTTCCAGACGATCCGATTCGAGTTTCTTGCCCCACTCTTTCAGCAACCTCCCCTGGAACGGCTGCGCCACCGCAGCAGCGTAGACCTGTTCCGGGACAATGCTTTGCAGCGGGACGTGCTTAAGCACCTGACCGGGAATGAGGCTGCTGAACAGGTCAAACTGATACCCGGTCTCATAATCAGCGTAACGCGTCAGTTCGCGCATCAGAGCAGCATTGACCGGTTCGTAGGCCTGCTGGTTTAGCTCCCGCACACCAGCCAGTAGCGATGCAAGGCGGCGCGCGCTGTAGGTGTCGGCACGCTTACCCTCCAGCAGCACCAGCAGCCGGGCAGCCATCTCAGCATCCATTCTGTTTAGAAGCGCCACCATTCGCCGGGCAACGCCAGTACCGTAGCGCGTCACGTAAAGCCCATGAGCTATTGTCTCATCCTGCAACCTGTCGTTTACCGAGCGAGCCATATCACACCTCGCCAGGTGGCGGTTCAGTTAAAGATGCTGACTCAGCAAGCAACTCGCTCAGAACCACATCGGGATCCGCGTCGGCATCAATCAGGTTGAGTTTTTGCAGGGCTTTGATTGCATCGATACGGCGAAGGTCGCCTGCCTGTTCTTCATCGGTGCAGTTATTCAGGCGTCGATCGAACTGGTGATAGATAGTGCCGCTGGTCAGGTTGGTGAAGCGCCCCCTCAGATACGCCTTAATCAACTCCGGAGGGTAGGAATTCATCAGCGAAGGGATGTAATCCGCGGGCAGGTTCTTCGCGTTATCGAAGGTGCTGGCCTGTATCAGACCGTACAGGGCCGAGAGCTCTGGTTTTTCACGCACCGCCTTCACGAACTGCTGGTAGACGAATTTAAACCCTTCCGGCGTGGTCGTGACGTCAATACCGTTACGCAGCCCATCAACCTTATAACGCATACGGGCAATAATTTTTCGCCACGCCTGCTGCGCTTTGGCAGCCGCCATAACGTCCAGCTCATCCACCATCGCGTTACCGATTTTGAAACCAACTATCGAGCCGGGCTTCTCCATTGAGCGGCAGATTGTGGTCCCGCGGTATCGTCGACCCTCGTAAAAGTGAACCTCTTTGTTCCCCTCATTGATTTTGACGCTCAGCCCCCAGTCAAAGGCCACCTCTTCGATCGTCGGATAGAAGATGTCACGAATCTGCGGGTAAGTTGGCGCGAAGTAGCCCTGGTTGATTTTCGGGTGCTCCCACATGCCCTTACAGATGCCGCCACAACCCACCCACGTCTTACCGGACCCGAACCCGGCAACGTAGGCTTTGAATTTGTGCTGCATCGCGAGGAAACGCGCCTGAGGAATGTTAAGTGTCGGGCTGATCCCCATCTTCCGCCCTCGCGTCCACTACGTTGATATTAATCTGCACTGGAGTCGGTTCGTCATCATCACCATCACCAGCCAGCTCTTTGCGGAGTTTTTCCACCTCCAGCTGCCGGCGGTCGATTTCGATTTGCTGGAGACGCTGAGCGAACTCGCTATCGGCCAGGCCCAGGCGCTTCATTATGGCTTCGTACATCCGTTCGCGGCTGATTGCCGTTATCTCGACACCATTCTTCCCCAGCTTGACGCCGGAATATGCCAAAGCAGCGTCAGGGGAGAGTTTCCTGGTATCAGCGAAGTAAGGCTGGCCTATTCCGTCACCATTGCAGCGCGGGCAGGCAGGATTAGGCTCTCGGTTGTGGTCGTAACCGTACCCGCCCCTATCATTTGGCTCTTTACCTTTTTTCGCTAAAGCCTCTGCAAGCTTTTCTTCAAACTCCACGGCATCGCGCCATTGATATTGATGGCCGAAGCCCCAGCAGTAACGACACGCACCTCGGCGATACTGTGAAAGCTGGTTTGCATCGAAGGTGGCGAGCTGCCAAATCTGCGCGAGGACTTCATCGGCACCGCCAAGCGTGCGCGCAATGGAGGCTTTCTGCTGATGCGCAATGGCCTGCGCAACGTTAGGATTCGTTATGAGCTGACGGCCGTAGTTTGGGTCACTATAACCAGCACGTGCAGCGGCAGCGGTGGCGTTGTTGTCCTTCAGGTATTCTGCGACAAATAAGCGCTGCTGAGCGGTAAGCCCATCATCATCCACCAGCTCATTTGCACTTTTATCTTTCTGCGCAGTGCGCATTTTTTTCTGCGCAGGTTTTTGCGCAGTTTGCGCAGAAGGTTTTTTGATATATCGACGTGCGGTAGCGTAGTTCAGTCCCTGCGCTTCACACCATTCCTTTGGTGATACGCCGGTTGCGGCATGTTCGGACAGGAACCGTTGCTGAAGCTCTCCCCAGTCCGGTTTTGCCATTATTCACTCCAATAAAAAAAGCCACCAGCGAGTGCCAGTGGCTTGAATGTGGTAATCAGAAATGGGTTCGAACCGTTGGGACAAACAATATTAAGCGCTCACTCGCTGGATTAAAGTAGCATCACGCTTCGTCTGGCCGATATGAACTCCTGTATCACTCTACTGACGTATAGAACCAAGCATGCCCCATCCTACTGCTACGCGCCAGTCTCGCTGCTTTCAACCAATCAGAGCATCATAAGCCTCGATAATTTCTTTCCTGCTCACGTATCTGTCGGCTGCCACCAATATGGCTCCACTTTCGCCTTTCAGAAAAGTTGAAAAAAAAATCACCACATCCAAACACCTCACCTCATCATTAGCATACAGATAAAGAATCTTGCTCCGATAACTTCGAATTTTCAGAAACTTAGCAGGCTCATCATCAGCAAAAATCAATAGCTGTGCCATAAAATCTCCTTCTACACATAATTCCTTACAATAGAAGATTGTTAGTCCCATGAACACTCAATCACATTGACGAATCTTTTGCCTGTGATTTACGTTACCTTTAATAGCCCAAAAGTCTTTTTTAACTCATACACCTGAATTCAATTCTGAAAGAAGTGAAAATGGCAGCAAACAAATCACCAGGAGTTTAACTTTCTTTAATTAGTTATAGTGCAGAATGCTTAACCCTGTATATAGAGTTCGCTTCTTCGCACTTTTCTTTCAAGTATATGAACCGGGTGGATACTTCACTGTTTGAGCAGTTCGTCACAATGCAGTAACCCTCTACCCATGCCTTTTCATCCTTTTCGGCAAACAAACTTTCGAAAATGGCAGCCCAAGTGCTGTTAGGCATGCGTTCCAGTTCAAAATACTTCATTGTCCCTCCCTCACGAAGGGTTCTGTACTCATCCAATCCTAAGATTTTCATACTGCATCTCACGGTCTTTTTAATGTTATGATTTCTAGCATCATATCCAGGCTTTTCCTACCCCAAAATCCATGGGACTCTGCAATTTATCATCATTAGCAACCAGCAGATGAGCTTTGTAATAGATGAAGAATGCGCATAAGAAAACCATAGCTATTCATGTGACATGCCTGTCCTCAGTATTGGATTTAGGTTACCTTCTGGATAAAAACTTACCCATCAACATTAAAAATACAACGATTCCAACAGGCACTCCAACAATAGGTGTAGCGAACGCGCTTACTCCCACGGCGGCAACCATACCTCCCAAAGTACTAAACATGATGGGTATGATTAACATAATGATAGCCTGGGGGAATTCCTGCCTTCCAGAGGAGTAACACCATAATGACAACAAAGAACACCATGAGAAAAGGCATTGTTTGCCCCCTTAATTAAACACACTCTCTATATAACGACCATTTGGAAAATTTATTTAGTTATCTTTCAATTAAGGCCTACTTGCAGTTCGCCTGCCACGCTTTGTTATGCGCCAGGATGTCGCGCTTCGTCTGCCTGTCCAGTACATCCCAGTCGTGCGCTGTGCAGTAGATGGGTTTAACCCAGTCGCAAGACGTATCGGCTACCTCAACCCTTACGGGTCCAGTTGTCCCGCAGCTCGCGATCAACATCGTCATCAGGCATGTGGTTAACAGTCTGCTGTACATTGCTGGCCTCTTTAGTTGCTTCTACCCGGCGTTCGGCTACTGCTTCAGTGGCTGCGGCCTTTTCTTCGTTGCGCTGCTGGTCGGCTTTCGCTTCCGCTTTGCTGGTGCCGCGAATATGGCCCAGACCAAAGGCACCGGCGATAGCGGAAATCACCAGTGCGGCCAGCCCAATTATCGTTTCGATACCCACACTCACCTCACACCAGAACGGATTTCGCCAGGTTAAACAGCGCGCGGCGTTTATCAAGACCATTACGTCCACCGTTAATAAGCAGCGTAACGCGCTCAACATCGCCGGAATGAAGCAGGCAACCGCGGGACGAATAGAACCATGCGGCTGAGCGCGCGGCGTATTCATCCTGTTCAAGCAACTCCGGGTGGGTAACAAGATCCAGTTTCAACGCGTGGCCACAACTGCGGTAGTTGCTCAGGCCGGTAACCTGTTTCAGCCCGCGACCGCGATATTTCCAGCCATCACCGGCAAACTGATTGCCCAGGTGTTCTTTACCCCACTCTCCACCGTATACCAGATTAGCGATTGCTTTCTGATTAGCCGGGTGCGCTGCCGTTCTGCCAAGCGCGGCGGCCTGCTGTGGAGTGATGCGGTGGCTGCCGAACGTCGGTACCAGGTTTTCAGCCGCATAATTCAGGTTTTCCACCAGCCGGGTAAATCTGGTGCTTTCATGCCCCATCTGGGCAATAAACATGGCCTGGTCAAGCGGTGCTGTGATGCCGTATTCCTTCATGGCGGCGTCGATATGCGGAAACCAGCGCGCAGCTAACCCGGCGCTTATACCTGCCGCCTTTTGAAATTGTGTTTGGTTCACGTTGTGCTTTCCCCTGCGATTCTTGCGATGTTGCCCCGTGCTCGCCATACGGCTATGCAGACAACCAGATTGACGACCAACTCTCCATAATCAACCTGCACGTAATCACCATGCCAGATTCGGAAAGCAGTAAACGCTGGTGCGAGAATCAGCCCATAAGCCAGGAACTCCATCAGACGGCGTCGGCGTAGACTCCGCTTTCTGAAGAACATCAGGCGTATGGTTATCAGGATGCATGCAACAGCGTTAATGTTCAGGATCAGTGTTTGCCACGTCATTCTTCCCCCTTCAATCCGGGTAAGTCTCCTGTCTTCGAGCGCTTAACAACGCGAAGCAGGACGGTGACAGAAACCGTTGAGGCCGCCAGCGCGCCAATGGCTGGAGATACTTTCACGGCAACTGGCGGAGAAAGGTGACTTAATGCCGCATTGATAAGCGCTGCGATGATTTCAGATGCTGTCCCGGCGCAGTAAACCCCACCGATAAACGAGATAAGCGCAAACAATATCTGCTTCCAGAGCTTGTGATCTTCACTACTAAGGACGTAAAGAGCGGCCCCAGCAAGTGAGCAAAGCATTACGGCTGGGGTAGCTTCTGGAAACATCGTGGCGAAGGTTATTCCGGTAGTGCCGGCGGCCACGCCTGCCGTTACCGTTGCAGATATCGGTTCTGCGGACATTTTGCCCCCTCTTATTGCTGTGAATCCTCTCAGTAAGTTTGAGGGGAAATAAAAAAGCCCCGCATATGCGAGGCTCTAAAAATTCTTTGCCACTTCCCGGAGTGGCCACGCTCATGCCCTTGAGTTGCTGTCGCTTCATCGCCGCTCATGACCGGTGCGCGTCTGGCGTTCGCGCTGCTTTACCGGCATACCCTTTCCTCGATTAACCCTCACCAGCGGTATGTCGCAGTTCGGACCTGCGTCTGGCTCTCTACGCGGAGACTCGGGGCAGCATCATGACTGCTGCATTACCTTTCGGTTACGGCCTACCCGCCTAAATGTGCATTTTCTTCCCCTCCAGAAATGCAAAAGCCCCACGGTGTAAACCGCAGGGCTTGTTTGTGTTACTACTCAACGAATGCAGTAACCCATCGTTAGAGAGAAATTAACACAGATTCCGGAAATGTAAATAGCCCACTATGAATTAATGCGCTATTTTCTTGAGCGCTATCTGGTAATTTGCTTGAGTTGCGCCTCCGCCCACGCTTCCTCAATGTCGAATTTAGTGATCAGCTGGTCGTAGAACCGCTTAACGGACTTCTCCCAGGTGGCAACGGATATCGCATCGGTAATACGGCAAACAGCCGCATATGCCTCAGTCGAGGGGATACGCTCATATCCACGTCCGCCACAACGCTTACAGTCGGCCAGAACCGGCACGCCCTGCTTTTCAGTGAGGTCCTGATTCACTGCTTTACCGCGCCCGTGGCAGTCTTTGCAGGCGCAACTGACAACTTTCTTACCTTTGCAGGCCGAACACAGAACCCGCACCACCTCTTTCACCTTGCGTTTAACCTCGAAATCACTCGGAGATTGCTTAAGGTCTTTTGCCCACTGCGGTAGCCTCATGGTGTAGTGCGATTTCATCGTGAAAACATCAGCCTCAATGAATCCCTGCCCCGAGCAGCAATCACACTGTTTCACGCTTGCGGCGCTGCGGGAATAATCCTCAAAAGCGAAGGTGGCCAGCTGCCGCATTACCAGTGGCTTAACGGCATCGTCCAGCTTGCGCAGCGCGGCAACCTTATCGCATTTGGTTAACGCGTACTCAGCCAGCAACTCAATCGCCCTCTCCCGATCGTTGTTGCTGATGCCCATCTTTCCAAGAAAGGCACTGTAGCCCATGGCGGCGCGTTCCTGGGTCATGCCCATGGCAGCCATAACATCAGTCCCGGTCAGTGAATCTGAAGCAGTGGCGCGAGGAGAATCGCTAATAAGCGTCGATTTGGCGAAGTGGTATTTCACGGTGTTTTCGAGGTTCATGCTGCGGCTCCTGCTATCTGGTAAATGCGAAAAAGGTTTCTAAGAATGCGGTAATCCACCAGCACGGAACCCGGGCGGCGGTAAAATCGCAGGCGCAGCCAGCGCGCGCGGAGTACCTCAAGCGTTTCTGGCTTCATGTGGCCTCCCCGATGATAATTTGCCCGGTTTCTCCCCAGATTTTGGTAACCCGCCCGTCCCAGACATGGCTATCTTCGTCAAACACCGCATCCAGTAGAGCCTTTTCCAGGTTGTCTTTGTCAGGCTTTTGCTGGTGAGGCCGGCCGACATATTGCTCCCGCTTTGTCTTACTCCAGCTCTTCGGCATGGGGATGACGAACGTGACGTGATATCCGGACTCAGGCAGGCGGATGCCCAGCAACCGGACCTGTTCTTTGTATGCCCAGTAAGCTGCTGTTGCTGGTCGTTTATGCCATCGATCACGCTGAGTCATTCGGGGCTTGCCAATCGGCGTAATTTCGTAAATTTTCATGCGGGTACCACCAGCCCGCGGCGGGCAACTTCAATCACTGTCAGAACAATCGCACGGTCCATAAGCTGCCGACGCTCATCTCTGTTCAGCTTATTTCCGTTATCAATGCTGTCATGACAGCAAACGCAGAGCGCAGCTGTCGCACAGTCATCGGTTTTTAATCCCATGCCTTTCCCTTCGTTCCGGTGTGCCACCTGCGTCCCCCATGCTCCACAAAGAACACAACGCTCGATCTGGCCGACGGCGGCGAGCCATTTTTTGCTGCGATAAATAGCCATGCTCACCCCCATATCCGGTTTTGCCACCGGCGATTTATACGCGGTGGTTTATTACCTTCAGGCAGCCGGGCGCTGACGGTCCAGGTGAGATAATCTGAGTTCAGGTTGCGCTCTACCTTCACGCCGCGGCGCTGGTATTCCGCCATGAGTTCTTCGGCCTGCTGGGTTGTGCAATCGGTATGATGGAACCAGGTCTTCTTCATACCCGTCACCCCGCGAAGCTCATGAGTTGCGCAGCGGCGTTCTCCGCCTCGCCCTGGTCCCTGAATGCTTTGGATAATATCCAGCGCCAGAGGACGTCAAGCGCGGCCTTGTACAGCTGCTGGAACTCAATTTCGTCCATGTTGGCGAATGAAATACTGCGTGGGTGCTTCTGAAGTGTGCCATCAGGAAGTTTGATAGCGTCGTAATGCCCGGCCTGAATAGTCACCCAGGCGCGGTATGCATCGAAGGATTTACAGAGGCTGATCCCGTTTGTTACGCGGCGGCTCGCAACCTGCTCAAGATAGTGCTCAGCGGCATCGAGCAGGGCGCCTTCGTTTCCGCCATAGGAAGCCAGGAATTTAGCGTAGCCGGTAACCAGCTTGCGCTCGTTGGAGGAGATTGCGCCGCCGGTAGGCTCCCAGGATTCGAAGCCCAGATTCAGCAAAGCGAAGAAGCGGCGATGAAACGCTGGATTGCGTACCTGTTTGAAGTCGGCCACCAGCACGGCGCCGAGCTTTATTTTTGATTGCAGTAAATCGCTGCTCTCCGGCGTAGCCGGGATCAGGATCCCTGAGGACTGTTTGATGAGTTGTAACTGCGCCATGGACGTTTTCTCCGTGGCGCATCGTAGTCAGGTTACCGGTTGTTCAGGCCGATGGAATCATTATGCTATTCAGGTACTAAAAAGGTCAATTGCGGGTTGATAACTCTCTCACAATCTCGGCCAGCACTTCTCGTGATGTGACGCGCTCATCCGCAAGGAGGTGTTTATGGACAACCTCTGAGCCGAGCCCAGAGAGGAGGACGCGATCCCCGGGCCTGAGATGAAACGAGCATACCGCTTTTCCATCGGACCGCACCACCTGGTATAAATACCAACCTCCATCAGAACATACCTCAGCCACGTCACCCCCCTCACTTTGCTATCACCAAATACCCTCTCCCGGCGGGGAGAAATCCACTCCACAGAGCCAAAATAACAAATGGCGCAAATTTCCTAATAGATTCGCCGGAAGAAAAATTCATTTTTCTCTGTAGCACTTTAACCATACAACAAAATACTGTATGCATAAACAGTATTTATTCGTTTCGCTTAAGTATGCACATGAAATACATGCCTGCGCAAGACCATTCATCTCATTGATTTAAATAAATTTTTCCGCTACTTCCGTGTAAAAACCGACCTTATTTTTTAACACTTTCGCGGCGTAGAGAGTGATGAGGTAAATAACTGATTAGAAAACCCCCACCCCCTATGGGAGAAGGGTGAAGCTGCTTTTGTGGGTATATTACTGGGGTGACACTTTTTGTCAGGTTGATAATTTTTTGCCGGTCACCGGTTATTAACTGATCGATTTCATAGATCAATATTCTTGTATCGATCGGTATTATCGATCATGTGCAGGTCGCCTATTCACCGGGCGTGTAAAAGGCCTCCGGAGAGGCCCTGGCTGTCGATATGGGGATTCCCATATCGCTTGTATGGTCTGTTTGCGGCCTGGCCTGATGCGACTACGCCCACTAAAAATGGGGATTGTAAGGCCCAGATGCTTCTGTAAAAGTGAAGGCTACGCCCAAGGAAGGCGAAAAGAAGCTAATCACAACATGGAACTATATAAAAACTAAAAAAATATGAAGTAGACGGTTTTATTGTTGTTTCACTACCTTAAAAAGGTGTTTCTATGGCTACCTGCCCAAATTGTTTCAGAACTATCACCAATAACCATTGCCCTGACTGCGAAGAAAATGAGCGCGCCAAAACAAGGCATGGTTCTTCGAGCAGCTACATGAGCACATACACCCCACCACCATCGAGTACTCCCTATTCAAGCGGCTACAGTGGAGGGACTGGATATGGCGGGAAGAAACTACCAGCTACGCCTGGTGAAATCGTTTTCAATGTCATTGCCGCGATTGTAATCATCAGTATTGGTTTGTTTGTTACTTATCAAATAATGATTTCGGCGTAAAAAAAAGCATCGTCTCACCTAAAACGCCGGGAATTACCCCGGCGTTTTCATTCTCGCCTTAAACCATTAAGCTGCCCTCTCTCTTGCTTCGCACATCTCCGGCATGTTCGCCCTCACCAGCGCCTCAGCGAATGGCGGAGGAACTGTATTTCCACAACGTGCCACCTGCCATCCTTCGCGTACCTCATGCCCCGGAAATCCTGGTCGATGATGTACCACTCCTGGAAGCCCTGCGCCCGGTATAGCTCATGAGGTTGCAGCATGCGCATGCCAATATCGACTATGCGATAATCTAGGACTTTGATAAGCAGTTAGGGCCGCACTGTTTGCGCAGAAATTCTTAGTCCTGCTGTGGGCGCTGCTCGTTGTCCCCATACACAGCCATCAATGTTTTCCCTTTACCTTCGTGCGCCCCGCCTGCGATACAGTCGCCATTTGCTGGTAGATGCGCTGCCCATCCCGGCAAATCAAAAGTAGTTTCTTTAGATAAGATATGATCGATGCGTGGCGATTGTTGAAGGGCATGCTGTTGACAAATTATCAACAGACTCTCATAGAGAGTGAAAACTTTGAATTACACGACTCAAAGAACTTGGAAAAGGGTGTCAACGGTTAAGGATGTTAACTATATGTTACACGCAACTTAAAAATAAACACCTGTCGTTGACGATTCTTACGCAGATTGCGCGATATCATGTTGCGCAATTCTGACCTTTCATTGAAGAAATCATCACTCGATCAAATTTTGAATTTTTTTTCTGGATTATTGACATGTGTTCCAGGCCTTACGGTACGAGGACTTAGCCTTTTTTACCCTTTCACAACCTCAATTTAACGTCAAAATCAACCCTTGTGCTGAAAAGATTACTTACTAGAATACTCATCATATAGCGCAATTATTTTTTGCAAGCCCTATATGTAGTATTTAAACATTTAAATTTTTACGGCCTGCCGGAAATGAAAAAACCCGGCTGATTAGACCGGGTTCTTCAATCGGTAACTGGAGGTGAGAACTCCACTTACCGTGCCAAATGTATCTGGCGACTGGAGTTAGCTTAAACAAATGAACTGAATTCTTCAAGCGAGGGGACGGAACAAGAACGCTTCCGGACACTTCAGAGAACCTTGAAGATTGATATACAAGTAAAATTTTTTTGCCAGGGTTTTTGGTGATTCTTGAACCCCACCCAACCCAAAATCGTGCTGAATGTATCTGGCGACTACTGATACAGCAACTGCAAAGGCAAGCCCAAGGGTATTTGCGGCGAGGCGCGATGAACAAATAGGAAGCTGCATGGCATTGTTCCTGTTGATCTTAAAACTCGCGCCCCCGGTGACGGCCATCATTACGGCCCTGCGGGGATACTTCAAAGACCGCTAACCCTAAGCCCAGGAGGCTATTATGGTTGCATTGCTGTTGAAAATCGTACCGCCGATGTTCGTGATCATTAACGCGATCATTGAGTACGTAAACCAGCGTCCTTAAGCCTGGTTTTGAAAAGGCCCGGAGTATTGGGCCTTATTAACTTCGTTACAGCAGCTCATCTGGGATTGGTTTCACACCTGAGCTTTCAATGAACTGGATTATCTCCTGCCCAGTTGCGCTACGACCAATGGCTACCGCGTATACGTGCCCGTTATGCTGAATATGGTCAACCTCAAACGTTTTGAGGGGAGTGCCATTGTTTCCACAACCAGCAGCCTGAACGGTAACTTCTCCTAGAAGCAACTTTTGTTTGGGATAATCGTCCATCTTGATCTTCCCATCGAGACCGCGACCAATCAATAGATATTCAACTTTCACCTAGCATCCTCCTGCTTCTGATAACCGGTTCGTTGCCTTTCGGCAAAATGATAGAACGTTCCCGATAATATCTTAGACACTCAATAAAATACTCTCGGTACTGCTCAGGTTGTTCTCAGGCCATCTGCTCCGCGATGACGGGTATATTCAAACGCTCTTTGTAAACAACGCTGAGGCGGAAAGATCAACGTTAACTTTGTCGCGATCTTCCTGCGGTTTTGCAGCTATATTGAAGCTTGGCATAGTAATTTAACTTAGAGTCAGTATGGATAAGAAAAACTACTTAAGGATAGTTGCAGCTTTTATTATTGCACTTATGTTTATAATTGTTCCAGCAGATAAAATGGTTAATGACCAGTCATTTGACTTAACTTACAAATTCATTTGGAATCTTGGGGTTCCTGAAGGTGACATATTCCCCTATGTCATTAATGTTCCGCTCATATCTGCGCAAATTTTTGGCGTCCTTGCCATAGTATGGTTACTCAATAGAGTTAAGTAACCCCACCTTTCACTTCACCTACTGCTGCGGCGCTGCTGGCAACGGCGTCCAGTGGGTTACGGTTATTGGATGGTATTCAATGCCGTAGTTCTGCTCGTAAACCTGCGCGTACCATCCCTTATCTCTTTTATCGAATTTAACGTATTGAGCAACATGCAACTCAACACCGAAATCAGGACGAGGCCAGATATAAACGAAGTCATCGTTATCCGGCATCCGCTCACTGCAAGCCACCCAACCATCAGGACAGTTACCATCGGCCTTGGCCTGAAAATTGGCATGCTGCAACTCGACGCCTTTTGTTGAGGAATTCAATAATGGCGCGGCTTTGACGGCGTGCAGCGACTCGGCGTTTTCGTCACCCTGAAGCATGGCGGCGCGGTGGGCTTTCCAGCCGCCACGGAAAGTGTCGTCAAAGTCGTCATCTTCCATGAACCGACGCTTGTACTCTTCTCGTGTCAGCTCGTCCGGCACAAATACCGGCGCTGGCTGAGCGGTGTAAACAGGCATAACGTCGCTTTGCCCTTTATTGCTCTCGTCAGTCAAAGACCAGAACAGCCTGCCTGCCGGATGCTTGAAGATGTACGCCACCGGCTCCGCTTCGAGCGATGCCAGCGCTAACTTCATCGCTTCGAGCGCCATTGCCGCATCTTCGTTTACTGCTCCGGGAGTTGCATCGCGCTCTTCTTCAAGCTCTGCGATAGTCTGATTTAGCCATTCTTTTAGGGGAGTATTCATCACTTCAAACCCTCCAACATTGGCAGCCGGTACACAGGTACCGCTTTGTATTCCTCTCCCGGTGATTCTGCCATTTCGTTGAGGGCACTAATTTCTGAGACTAAGGGGGCCTCGCCATAAGCAACGCAGAACTCATCTAAATGAGCCTCACCTTCAGAATCAGCTATGGCATACAGGAATGGCTCGGCCTTCAACACAGCCTGCGCGATTTTAGCCAAGCATTTATCCATCTGCGCCAGCTTGCTCTCAGGGAATCCGGCAACCATAGCGAGTCGCATTTCTGTGCGCGCAATCAACTGCTCTTTGGTGAATTCTTTGGTAATTTTGCTCATGCTGCCGCCTTGTTATGTGAAAAACGTTTCAGGTCAAAGTCGATTGTTGCCCGCTGGTCACGGAAGATTCCGCAGCGCCCGTGGCGAACCAGGCCACCCTGCTCCACCGCTACGCGGAGATATTTCTCCGCTGTGGTCCGGTGCAGGCCGAACATCGCAACGACGTCATTCGTGGTGATGCGCCCCTGCTCCTTCACCAGTTCGATAATCCGGTTGATGATCAGGGCGCGTTCTTTGTCGGTTTTCTTTCTGGCCATCGGTTATTCCCTCCCTGTCAGCTGCTGCACGAGATTTCTGTGGCTACTAATAACACGAACCGCGTCACGCAGTTTGGTCAGTTGCTCCAGCTTGTTTCTGGTACGGCGGATTTCGCGAGAAATGTCCCGCACCGCTGGTACCGCTTCAACTGCGGCGAACCCTTCGGTGAACGAGGGGATTTCACTCACGATCAGTTCGACCGGTTTTGCTTCTTCCGGCGCGGCAGGTGCCTCCGGTACCGGTTCTTGCTTAACGGGTTCTGTCACACCAGCAAGGGACCAGGTAACGCCTTTGCCCTTCCCGTTCTTCACCACAACGCCCTGGCGCTCCAGCGCGCGAAGAACAGAGACCATTCCGCGGGCATTGCGATTGACGGCCGCGGCCAGCGAAACGGTCGTCATTGCCCCCTGCTCACGCAGGTGCTGTCGGACGACGGCAGGATCAACGGGTTCCGGCTCCTCACCTTTCAGACGCGGCGCCGGATGAACAGGTGCCTTTGGCATTGACTGCTGAGGCTGACCTGTCACGGTACCGAGGAACCAGCCGCCATCGCCAAAATCGCACAACCCCTGATCACGCTGCTCACGTAACATGGTGAGCGCATCAACCGGGTCGATATCAAGACGGGCAGCAACTTCGCGGTATGTCGCCCGGCCCATTTTTTCCAGTGCTTGAATTACGGTTTCCATGTGATTGCCTCTCAAATCAGTCCAGCGTCTTTTCGCTGTTTGTATTTCGCCATCAGCATCTGCGCCGGAGTCGGGCCTCGATCCTGAGCTGGTGCGGTTAGTGCCCGGCGTACTGGTGGAACAGGTTTTCCATCAAGAACACGCATTTCCCAGTCGTGGAGTAGATCACCAGCAACGCGAACAAGTTCTTTCTCGCTGAGCTGGCCGTCAGTACCGCGTCTGCGAAGTTCAAGGCAAATGTGATAGAGCACGGGCTGGCTCCACGGATATTGCTCACTGGTCGGGTAGCGAAAAACCAGCTTTCGCCAGCGCCAGTATTCAGACATGACATCGTCCACGGTGATACCGAGGGTGCCATGACCTTCCCGGCACCATGCGATGAACTGACCTGGCGACGGCAGGAACGGACGTTCCTGGCGACGTGCAATGCGCAGCCCGGCGTTCACTTGTTCCATGGTGGTGATCCCGTTTTCACGAAATGCCAGAGCCCACTGGCGGCGCAGTTCGTCAAACTCAGACTGGTCGCTGAAGCTATGCACGCTGGCCGGGAATGCTGCACGCAAGGCGCTAAACAGCGCGTTGAAGATTTCAGCGGTCTGCTCGGCGGGCGTGTCCTGCACATCCGGCAATTCAGGCATGCCGCGTGCTATGCGCGCAAAATTTTCACGGTCTATGCTGACCATCTGCTCAGAAAGACTTTTCATCGAACACCCCGTTGATCCAGTCTGTGTTGTTGAAGTCGACCTTGCCCTTCGCAGTGGTCTTCGTTGGCTGTCCACCGCTGCGCAGGCGCTTGGTAGTTAGGTCGTCCCACTTCCTGCGCAGGCTTGACGGACTCAGGATGTTGTCTTTCCAGAAATCATCCTTGTTGGCCCACTTGAACAGATCGCAAATCTCGAAGTGCGTACGTTTGTCCTGGA
Source organism: Enterobacter sp. JJBC (assembly GCF_036936505.1). Lineage (NCBI taxonomy): Bacteria > Pseudomonadati > Pseudomonadota > Gammaproteobacteria > Enterobacterales > Enterobacteriaceae > Enterobacter > Enterobacter sp. JJBC. The sequence goes on along the minus strand of NZ_CP136935.1, from coordinate 2,208,059 downwards.
CGCGCATCAGGCGGATTGTGTTAGCCCATTCGACCCATTTCGGTTCGCTCAGGCTGGCATTGACGGTCAGGCGCAGAGAATGAATCCAGCGAGCGGCTTTGAGATCGTCAGCAGTTCCCCATGATTTACCTGCCGGGGTGTAAATTCCGTCAGCAGCTTCAGGGTGACGAGAGAGGAATTTTTGAGTCGCCTCGTTTCGGGATTCTTCAGAATTCCGAGACGAAGAGATCTTATTATTTATATTGTTGTTATTATATTGTTGTTCATGATGCGCGGGGAATTGCGCGGTGTTATGCGCGGGTAAATGCGCGGCATGTCCCTCGAAAGCCGCGCCACTACTGGCTTCGTCATGCGCGGTGAAATGCTCGCCGTTATGCGCGGGGAATTGCGCGGGTAAATCGTCTATTTTTTGAGCATATTGCTCATAATTTGTGATGGTTATCACAGTGCCTTTTCGCTTCTCTCCAGAACGAGAAATCATTCCTTCGCGCTCGAAAACATCAAGCATCCTGTCCACGGCGTGGCGACTACTCGGCTTCCCTTCCCGGTCGCATAATTTCAGCCCCAAATCGGCCGTTGTGGTTACCAGTTGTCCGGTTTGTAAGGGCCATTGACGGCCTTTAAAGTTCGCCGTGTAGGGCTGACGTGCAGCACCCAAAAGAAGGTTCTCCCACAACGTGCGCAGGAACACATCTTTCGCCCAGGGCTTCTTCAGTACGCTCCGGTACAACGGGATGAATCCGGTCTTCTGGTTCTCCATCCGGTTGCTCCTGATGGCACTACGTGCCGCAAAATCGGCATAAGCGACATTTGACATGCTATGCCCCTTTAGCCTGGTGTTTAGTACATGCGTTTGTCATAATGACCTCGCAATTACGTCCCGTTTTTGCACCCGAAAGCCGTTGGTGACCCCTCACCGCGGCTTTCACCCTTTAAGAACAGACCCTGCTGCTTCTCGCGCTTGATGCGCTTCGATTCAAACCGGTCTGCTGGCAACGTCTGTTTCTCTGCCCATAACTTTGCGTGACGCAAAACATCATCGAAAATCCTCCCCTTACGACTTGCCTGAGACATTCGCTTGTACATATCGACGGCCTGAAATGCCCCCCCCTGCGCGACAGCTGCGGTGAAGCCCTGCCGGATAAGTTCTTCGCGAACGTGCTTTTCAATAAACTCGACATGATTCACTGCGCACCTCACATGACACCCGGGCCCATGACTGCGAGACCACTCAGAACCTGAACAACAGCCTCGCCAGGCAGAAGCGCCAGCAGGTGTTCAATGCCCTCCCTCACCTCTTTCACCAGCTGGTGCTGCGGCGCCCTCAGAATCACCGCGCGTTTCGCTTCCCCGATCTCCTTCTCCATCGCTGCATAACGCGTCATAAAGCAGTCCTGAGGTACCAGGCGGCCACGGAACTCAAGCGGTAGAACGGCGATGATCGCGGGCGACAGCTGGCTGATGTTTTTGCGCGCATACTCCGTATCACCATCGAGCCAGCGGAAGAGTTTCTGACGCTTACGGCTCAGGTCTTCGGGAAATTCCAGCCCGGCGCCGCCCTGTCGTTCCCACTCCTCAACGATGATCCCGGCAACGACATCCTGGTTATCCAGTGACGCGGCCCAGGCACGAACGGCATCGCGGATCTGTTCGTGCTTATCTGCCGCGCCTGGCTGATTGCGATTTATCATCGCAACCGGAGTTAATCCGGTATTTTGTTGATATGAAATGGCATGCATGGTCATAACTCCTGCTGCGGAAGGCCGTCTGTAGGGTTGGGATAGATATCACCGCGCATCTGATGTGGGGTGACCTTCCATCCGAGAGCCTCACATACTGGAATTACGCGATGTGCAGGAGTCTCGCTATTCAGCCAAAGGCTAACTGTTTGCGGAGTTGTTCCGAGTCGTTTAGCCAGCTCGGTCTGGCTCATGATTGAGCAGATAATGGTTTTAAGATTCGAATTCATAGAGCCTCCTTGGAAATACAAGAAAACATTACATCACCGAATCACCTTTAACAAGTTTTTCTTGTGTCAATCTTGCAATGTCTTCTACAAGCGAGGCTTGTAAAATGATGATTATGAAAACAGAACAGCATGAAAACTTTGTCCGCAGGCTTCAGCTCATCCAGGATCAAACCGGCTGGAACCTATCTGAGATTGCCAGGAGAGTTACTGTTTCTCCTCAGGCTGTTCAGCAATGGGCTAAAGGTGAGACAACTCCTCGTGGTGAGCGCCTTAAAAGACTTGCAGCTGTAACTGGTAAACCTGAGCATTGGTTTTTCATGCCGCCAGACGAAGATGGTGATAATGATTTTTTACAGACAGAACCTGTAGCGCCAGGGCGGAATGAGTTAGATGACAAAGAGAAAGCCCTTTTAGCTCTCTTCAACCAGATGCCAGAAGCCGAGAAGAACAGACTTATAGTCCATGCAAAAGCCACTTTAAAAGAACTCGATCTCCTAAAGGATGACGTTCTCAGCATCATCAAAAATATTAACGATTAAATTCATATAATTAGCAGCTATTCATCTCGAATAGCTGCTTTCACACGCCCTCAATAACAATTTTTTCTTGTATTTAATCTTGTAAAAAGCAAATTTACCTTGTAACTTTAAGCCATCGACAACAAGCGCATCGTTGTCAGGTGATAAACGTTCCGCTGGCCGGCGACAAGGCAAAGAGGATGAGATGATTGATTTTGCACGCAAACCAGCACAGCCGCAGGCCGTTCGCCTCAACTGGATTACAGTCAGAATCCGCCAGCTTTGTTACTTACTGGCTCAAAAGGGTACTCCGTAATGAACACTTTATTCGCACTGGTTCTGACAGTTATCTCCATTAACGGTGAATCGCAGGATGTCGTTATCGATGTTTATGACAACCAGCAACAGTGCCATGCAGCTGCTGTTGAGCAAAACGTGAATGGTGAGTGCTGGCCTGTCGAAGGAATTATTCGTAACGGCGAGATCCCGGCAAGCCTCTAAGGAGCGGAAATGAAGAAAGAATGCGGATACTGCCGCAAGCCTTTTGAAGCGGGGAAAGAAGTTAAACGCACCTTGCTTTATTTTTGTGGCAATAATCTTGCCCGTAAAGAAAAAGAGTATTGCTCAAAACAGTGTGCTGAAAAAGACCAGATGGCACACGAAGCGTAATTAGCAGCCCTGTAATTTGAAATAAAAATTCGCCATTTATTTGGCGTGGATTCTTACACCCTGAATAAACCAAAAGGAACATTTTATGGAAATCGTAAAAGTCGAATTAAATCTGAAAGCAATTAACAAAAGCATCGCTTTATTCAACTGCGACAAGAAAGTATCTGGCCTGATTCATACCACTGAAAACGGTGAAACCATCGTCGTACTTGATGGGGGTTATGTTCTTGACTCGTTCGACTGTCCGCACTGCGCTATCGAGGCTATCAGCCTGTTGGCCGTGAAAATTAACGATGGTGAAAGGAACGGGCACGGCAGCTATCACCAGCACAAGCGCAACTTCATGGAGCGTGCATTCATCACTGTCCATTAAAAAGCCCACCGAAGTGGGCCTGCCTGTCCGGTCTCACCGACCAAAGCGAACCGGACATCCCCAGGTAAATACGAGGTGTCTTTCAGGCACCTCCAGTCTACACGATAAGAGGATTATGTGTCATGACTAACACGAACCCAGTATTTCTTGTTCGAAGAGCAAAAAAACAGTCTGGTCAGCCTGATGCAGTTTTATGGTGCAGCGAAGACTTTGAAACCGCTAATGCCACCCTGGATTATTTACTGCTTAAGTCCGGCCGCAAATTTAAAGACTATTACAAAGCTGTCGCAACTAATTTCCCTGTTGTTAACGAACTTCCACCGGAAGGCGAAATCAGTTTTACCTTCTGTGATTATTATCAGCTCGATAAAGGCAAAATGAACTGGGAGCAGATCCCTGGGGTTTCTCTGCCCGAGCATCCTGCAACACAAAAAGCGGAAATGGCCGAAGCCACGGTCGTTAATGGCGTTGACACCTCTACTGGTGAAATCGTCGACGAACAGGCTTTTAACGAGGCTGATGCATTTCCTCCGACCGATTCTGATCTGAAGATTGACGAAGGCGACGACGAAAACACGCGCTACCCAATCGTGCAGATGTCGTTCCGCAAGCAGCTGCTGTCGCAGCTTACGTCGGATGAACTTCGCTATCACCTCACGCAGGCGGAGTATCAGGAAATAAGCACGCTGGAAATGGACACTGATAACGGGTACGTCCAGAACCTGCTGCTGGCAGCCGCAAGCGTAGAAAAGATCCAGACTCTGGATATGCCATTTCTGTGGAAATACACCAGAGCCGTCAGAGACGTTTTCGATATGGAGAAACGTCACGAGCTATCTCTGGTTTTGAAGTTCACGCAAGTTTGGGCAGAAACGTCACATCTCGATCGCGGAATTTTGACAAAAGAATGGGCCAAAGGTAACCGCATCAGCGCTGTGCAGCGTACTGACTCAGGTACTAATGCCGACGGCGGCTATGTTACCGACCGCGGCGAAGGTGCACACCATACGCTTGACACTCTCGATCTGGAGATCGCTTGCGCCCTGCTGCCGATGGATTTCAACCCACACGAAATACCAGGCAGCGTGCTGCGCCGCGCGAAGGAAATCGTCGCTAAAAAAGAGGAACCATGGAAATCGTGGAGCAACATCCTGCGCAATCAACCGGGGGTACTGGCGGTTAACCGCACAGCAATCTTCAATCTCGTGCGTATCGCTCCTGAGAACATCCATAAGACGCCAGCTGCTCATCTGGAATTTGTTAACCGGACAATGACCACAAATTTCAATTCCACAACCGAGTTAATGCCGCTGCCTTCTGCCGCCCCAGTTATTTCACGTGAAGACGTGGACAAGCAGCTGGCAGCTGAACGTGGAGAATTTGTCGAGGGTATTAGCGACCCAACAGATCCAAAATGGGAAACAACCCACCGTATGGCCACCACTACTCACGAAGAGAATTTACAACGGATTCGTGAAGAAGGTGCGCGCCGCCGCGCTGAGGAAGTGAAAGAGCAGCCGGAAATCACAAGTATGGGCAACGGCATGTTTTCCATTGAAGGCCTGCTCAACCAGAGCGCCTCAAATGAAGCAGAAAAAACGGAAGTGGAGACCACCAGCAATGTGCAGGTTCAAGAGAATAACAGTAATGAAGAACCGACTTGTGATGCGCTGTCACCGGGCAAAGTCGTATTGCAGCCAGGTGAAAGCAGTGCTGACACTGGTGAGGAACCAGCTACCGTAGAGCCGTCTGCCGCTGAGATTCTGGCCACCAGCGCGCCGAGTCTCGCCAGCCAGGACAGGGATGATGCAACCCAAATTCCTGATTCAGTAGACCAGAACGAACCAGAATCGGCACAAAACGAACCAGAAGTGCATCAGGAAGAACCAGCTGTTGAATATCCTGCTTATTTCGAGCCAGGCCGCTATGAAGGTCTTCCGAACGAGGTTTATCACGCCGCTAACGGCATCAGCTCTACCCAGGTAAAAGATGCGCGCGTGTCGCTGATGTACTTCAATGCGCGCCACGTTGAAAAAACCATCGTCAAACAGCGCTCCGCAGTTCTGGACATGGGCAACTTAGTGCATGCGCTGGCGTTGCAGCCTGCGGATTGCATGGCGATTGTTATGCAAGCCATGCAGTGGGGCATGAACCCTTACGCGGTGGCGCAAAAAACTCACTTGGTCAACGGCCAGTTGGGTTACGAAGCGCAGCTTGTTAACGCCGTAATTACCAGTTCCAGTGCCATTCATGGCCGTTTTCATTATCGCTACGGCGGCGACTGGGAACGTTGCACCAAAACCAAAGAAGTGACCCGTGAAAAAATGGGTAAGAACGGTAAGTACACTGTTGCCGAACGCGTTCGCGACTGGACTGATGAAGACGAAGAAGGTCTCTATGTTCAAGTCGGAGCAATTCTTCGTGGGGAAAGTGAAATCACCTGGGATAAACCTCTTTACCTGTCGCAGGTGGTTACACGAAATTCGCCGCTGTGGGTTTCAAAGCCCGACCAGCAAATAGCCTACCTCGGCGTGAAATATTGGGCGCGCTTGTACTGCCCACACGTGATTCTAGGCGTTTACACGCCTGATGAGATTGAGCAGCCCACCGAAAGGGAAATTAATCCGGCACCGGTTCAGAAAATGAGCCTGGCTGATATCAAAGGTGAAAATGTAGTAAACGCGCAGGATCCTCAGGAGCCATCTGTAAATATCGACACCCTGGCCCAGGATTTCCGCGACCGCATTGAGGCCGCTCAGGATGTGGATAGCGCCAAAGCGGTCCGTGCCGACATTGAAACGGCTAAAGCGACGCTTGGATCCGCACTGTTCACCGAGCTGAAAAACAAAGCCGTTAAGCGGTACTACCTGGTAGATGCACGTAACAAGGTTGAGGCGGCTATCAACTCCCTACCTTCTCCGGAAGAACCGGACGCGGCAGAGCGATTCGCGGAAGCCGAACGTGTGCTCGCATCTTCAAAGCGTCACCTGGGCGACGAACTGCACGATCAGTTCAACATCACCCTGGCGGATATGAAACCGGAATACGTGGACTAAGGGAGGCGGGAGGGGCCGCCCTCCCGGTAACGAGATGACGAAAATTACTGAAGGCAAAGAATATTGTTACCGCTATTTCGACGGGCATGACAGCGAAGGGAGACCGACCGTTAGTCTGTGGAAGCGAGTCATTATCCGTGAAACCGAAAAGACCTTTTGGCACGTCGAAGATATGCCCAACATGACGTTTGAACAGTTAGTCCAGTACCGCACCGGTGGACGCAGGGAGAATCAAAAATACCACGTTAAGCGTTGCCTGAAAGGCGCTGACCGTTCCCGTTATCACTATACGCGCGAAGAGGCGCTACGCGCCTTTGTGTACCGGAAAATGTACCAACTGGAAAAAGTCCAGCTTACCGCTGAGACAGTGCAGATGTGCCTTGCCGGTATGCGTGAAGCCGGAATGATTACCGGCGGGTACCGCTGCACAGTCGAAAAATTGCCGGATGATGCGGGCTTTCTCGCTGCATCAGTTCCCGGGCCAGTCGCTTCAACCTATAGCTGGGGAGAGTACTGATGTTCAAATCATCTACTTGGTTAATTTCAGGAGGCGACCATGCGACTGATTAACCGCGGAAGTGAGCAATCTCCGTTAGCGCGCCGGGCTTGCGATCTTGCTCTGGCTGCCTATGCAGAACGCTACGGCGAATATGGGCGCAGCAAGATGAAAGAGACGTATACGGTGAGGGTTGAAGGCGTGAAGGTATGGGTGGAGATCGTGAACAGGAAAGCGAGCTATGTGGCCACCGCGATGACCGGCATGCGCCGACTCCGTTCCCTGCCCGGGCAAGTCGCCTGATATTGAAATATCACCCTATCGGGCTTTGATGGCTCATATTAATCAAACTGGAGGTTTTCATGGGACAACTCGTTAGCCTGGAGGACTGGGCTTCCGGTCCGAACGGCTTTAAGCAACCACCATCCAGAGCGTCGCTGCACAGAATTGCAAAGACAGGACAAACAATCCCAAGGGCGCTGAAACAAGGCCGGCGGTGGGTTATCGATGAAGAGGCCAAATTCATTGGCTTGCTCGCATCGCCGGTTCTACCACCACGCATGCCGAAAGCGGTGAAGACGCTTATGGAGCGAGTTATTAATGGCAGCCAGACCACGTAATCACAGGGTTGATATCCCAAATCTCTATTGCAAGCTGGATAAGCGCAACAGCAAAACCTACTGGCAATACCGGCATCCTTTAACCGGTCAATTTATCGGTTTCGGTACCGATCAGGAGGCGGCCAAACTGGCCGCCACTGAGTTGAATAGACTGCTGGCGCAGCAGGAAGCTGCCCAGTCGTTCGCCCTGATCGATATGGTCAGCCATAAGAAGGTTAACTCAAAGAAATCGATGCGGATGAGCTTATGGATCGAACGATATTTGAAAATACAGGAAGAACGACTCATCAATAAGGAGATAAAAAATAATACGCTTAAATCCAGAAAGACCTGCACAAACGTACTGGTTGAAAGGATGCCTGACATTGGCATTCAGGAAGTCACCACCAAAATGCTGGCAGCCATCACAGACGAATATAAAGCCAGAGGCAAAGCACGAATGGCGCAAACGCTCCGCAGCGTCTGGATTGACCTGTTCAAAGAGGCGCAGCACGCAGGCGAAGTTGAGCCGGGATATAACCCGGCACTGGCCACACGAAAAGTCGTTGTACGGGTGAGTCGCTCTCGACTGAACCTTGAGATGTGGAAGGCAATATTTGAAGCGGCGGACAAAATGGCCCCCTACGTCCAGAACTCAATGCTTTTGGCAGTGGTCACCGGGCAAAGGCGCAGTGATATCGCTAAAATGAAGTTCTCTGATGTTTGGGATGGCCATCTCCACGTTGAGCAGCAAAAGACCGGGGCGAAACTGGCTATACCGCTCTCGCTACGCTGTGAGATGTTGGATATTACACTGGCGCAGGTGATCAAGCGATGTAGGGATCGGGTCGTAAGCCCTTGGCTTCTCCATCACGTGACCACAAGCGGTAATGTGAAAGCAGGCGATCAGGTTGGCGAGAACAGCCTTAGCGTCTCCTTCAAACTTGCGATCGATAGTACTGGCATTTCCGTAGAGGATGGGAAAACAATGCCGACTTTTCACGAGCAGCGTTCTCTATCGGAGCGTCTGTATGAGGGGCAAGGCATCAATACCCAGCAGCTTCTAGGTCACTCATCAGACAGGATGACAGCGCAGTATCATAACGATCGCGGTCTCGAATGGGTGAAAGTGAAGGTGTAGCTACGTGAATAATTGGACCGAATCCCCCTGCAAATTGCGCAGAATTTAAGAATTCATTTTGGGGAGGAATTTTGGAGGAGTTTTGGGGAAGAAAAAATCGGGCAAAAACCGGGCAGCACGCCCGGTTCTGCTTCCGGCCTGAAAAACCCCTTAAGCACTCAGCCCGCGATTCTCCAGCATCGGTTCAATCCTCGGATCGTGCCCGCGCCACTGGCGATAAAGTTCAGCTAAATCAGTGCTGTTGCCGCGGGACAAAATCGCCTCGCGGAATTTCTGTCCGTTTTCGCGCGTCAAACCGCCCTGCTCGACAAACCACTGGTAGCCATCGTCCGCCAGCATCTGCGTCCAGAGATAGGCGTAATACCCTGCCGCGTAGCCGCCGCCGAAGATATGGGCGAAATAGCTGCTGCGATAGCGCGGCGGTACGGCTGGAAGATCCAACCCCTCTTTTTTCAACGCGGCGGCTTCAAAGGCTTCCACGTCTTCAACGGGCTCCTGAATGCCGTGCCAGTTCATATCCAGCAGCGCGGCGCTCAATAGCTCCGTCATGTCATAACCCTTGTTAAACTGGGTCGCATTGAGCATTTTTTCCCGCAGCGCATCCGGCATCGGTTCGCCGGTTTGATAATGACGAGCAAAGTGCGCAAACACCTGCGGATGGCTGGCCCAGTGTTCATTGATCTGCGACGGAAATTCAACGAAATCACGCGGCGTGTTGGTGCCTGAAAGCGTGGCATAGCGCTGGCTGGCAAACAGACCATGCAGGGTATGGCCAAACTCGTGGAACAGGGTAATCACATCATCCCAGGAGATCAGCGCGGTTTGCCCGTTCGCCGGTTTTTGATAGTTGCAGACGTTATAAATCACCGGACGCGCAGCAAACTCGTAAGACTGCTCAACAAAATTCCCCATCCACGCACCGCCCGCTTTGGAATCACGCGCGAAAAAGTCGCCATAGAACAGCGCCATGCCTTCACCCGTATGGTCGAAAATCTCCCACACGCGAACATCCGGGTGATAAACCGGAATATCGAAACGCTCGACAAAACGGATACCGAACAGCTGCGTGGCGGTCCAGAATACGCCATCTTCAAGCACGGTATTGAGCGCGAAATAGGGTTTGATCTGCGACTCATCCAGCGCGTATTTCGCTGAGCGCACGCGTTCGGCATAAAACGCCCAGTCCCAGGCCTGCACCGTAAAACCGCCCTGCTCGTCGTCGATGACTTTCTGAATATCCGCCTGCTCCAGCGCAGCCCTGCCGCGCGCCGCAGGCACTATTCCGCGCATGAATTCGAGCGCGGCTTCCGGCGTTTTCGCCATTTGATCGGCAATGCTCCAGCTCGCATAGTTGTCAAAGCCGAGCAGCTGCGCCTGTCTTGCCCGTAACGCGGTAAGCCGACGGATCAGCTCGCGCGTATCGTTTTCGTCGCCTTTCTGAGTGCGTTCCCAGCCCGCGCTGAACAACTTTTTACGGGTCTCGCGCAACGCCAGCGCCGCCAGCGCGGGCTGTTGCGTGGTATTCAAAAGCGGGATCAGCCAGCGTTCCTTCAGCCCTTTTTCTGCGGCAGCGTGAGCCGCGGCAGCCATCTCCTCCGCACTGAGCCCGTCAAGCTGGCGAACATCGTCCACCACCAGCCCTCCCGCCTTATTCGCCGCGAGCAGGCGCTGGTTGAACTGGCTGGTCAGGGTGGCGGCTTCGGTATTCAGAGATTTCAGCTCGGCTTTTTCATCGGCGTTCAGACGCGCGCCCGCAAGAACAAAGTGCTGATACGTCTCCTCCGTCAGTCGGCGGGATTCGGCATCCAGCGCCTCGCGATCCTGCCAGACGGCTTCCACGCGGGCGAAAAGCGTATCGTTTAGCCAGATATCGTTCGCCAGCCCGGCCAGTTCGGTGGAGAACTGCTCGTCCAGCGCCTGAAGATCATCGTTAGTGTGTGCGGACGTCATGGCGAAGAATACGCTGCTCACGCGCGACAGCATGGCCCCGCTTTTTTCAAGCGCCAGCACGGTGTTATCGAAGTCCGGCGCGGCGCGCTGCGCGATAATCGCGTCAATGTCTGCACGCTTCAGGCGCATTGCTTCATCAAACGCCGGGCGATAATGGCTGTCGTTGATCGCATCAAAACGTGGCGCCTGATAAGGCAACAGGCTAATTTCAAAAAAAGGATTGTTGACCGACATCGTTTACTCCTGTGCACGGTATTTCTCCCCAGAGTAGGCCAGCCTGCGCCAGCCTGCAATGGCGTCATACAAATGTTGCCTTAACGACGTGCCGGAGAGCGTGCTATGTTAGTACAACACAAAAAGCGTTGAGGAACAGTGAGATGATTATTTTAGTTACCGGGGCGACAGCGGGTTTTGGTGAAAGCATCACGCGTCGCTTCGTCGCCAACGGACACAAAGTGATTGCAACGGGGCGTCGTCAGGAGCGTTTGCAGGAGCTAAAAGACGAGCTGGGTGACAGCATTCTGACCGCACAGCTGGACGTCCGCAACCGCGCCGTCATTGAAGAGATGATTGCCAACCTGCCTGCCGAATGGCGTGAAATTGACGTGCTGGTCAATAACGCTGGCCTGGCGCTGGGTATGGAGCCTGCTCACAAAGCCAGCGTGGAAGACTGGGAGAACATGATCGACACCAACAACAAAGGCCTGGTGTACATGACCCGCGCCGTGCTGCCGGGCATGGTTGAACGTAACCGTGGTCATATCATTAACATCGGTTCCACCGCCGGAAGCTGGCCTTACGCGGGCGGCAACGTCTATGGCGCGACCAAAGCCTTTGTCCGCCAGTTCAGTCTGAACCTGCGCACCGACCTGCACGGAACCGCGATCCGCGTGACCGATGTTGAGCCGGGTCTGGTAGGCGGAACCGAATTCTCCAACGTGCGTTTCAAAGGCGATGACGCGAAAGCGGATAAAACCTATGAAAACGCGAATGCGCTGACGCCGGAAGATATCACCGAAACCGTCTGGTGGGTCGCGAATTTGCCGAAGCATGTCAACATCAACACGGTTGAGATGATGCCCGTCAGCCAGACCTATGCCGGACTCAGCGTGCATCGCGGGTAATTCACCCTTCCCGGCCTGCGGGCCGGGTATGTGATGGCAGGGAAAAGAATGGTAGTATGTTCAGGTTAACTCTCTGAGAAATCATAACCCATGGCCGCTGAATCGCAACTTAATCCTACCCAGCCCGTTAATCAGCAAATATATCGCATCTTACGCCGTGATATTGTTCGCTGCCTGATCCCACCAGGAACGCCACTCTCAGAAAAAGAGGTTTCGGTACGTTTTGACGTTTCCCGTCAGCCCGTGCGCGAGGCGTTTATTAAACTCGCAGAAAACGGACTTATTCAGATCCGCCCACAGCGCGGCAGCTATGTAAATAAAATTTCGCTTTCGCAGGTACGGAATGGCTGTTTTGTTCGCCAGGCCATCGAGTGCGCCGTGGTGCGTCGCGCCGCGTCGCTCATCAACGATAACCAGTGCTACCTGCTGGAGCAAAACCTGCATCAGCAACGAATCGCCATCGACCGCAAACAGTTAAACGACTTTTTCCAGCTGGACGACGAGTTTCACCAGAAACTGGCGCAGATCGCCGAGTGCCAGCTCGCGTGGGATACCGTTGAAAACATCAAAGCGACCATCGACCGCGTGCGCTACATGAGCCTCGACCATGTTTCTCCGCCAGAGATGTTGCTGCGCCAGCATCATGATATTTTCAGCGCGCTGGAAAAACGCGACGTGGAAGCCGTAGATAAAGCGATGACGCTTCACCTTCAGGAAATTAGTGAGTCAGTTCAGTTAATTCGTCAGGAAAACCGCGAGTGGTTCAGCGAAGAATAAAACCTCGCCGCCCCCTTTCGGTTGCGGCGAAGTAATTAGCGGACCACTAATACTGGAATAGTGGCGTAGCGCAGGATAGTTTCAGCATTTGAACCCAGCAGATGGGTTGTCATGCTCGGGTTTCTTGATCCAATAACAATAACGTCATATTTCCCCTCTTTGCTGAGCTTGATGATTTCATCCCGTACGTTGCCGAAGCGAACTTCACAATCAATATTTTCCGGGGACATATCAAAGAGCCGTTTCAGCGCCTTCATCTTCTTATCAGACTCGGCGGTCATATACTCTTCGAACTTCTTAATATCGGCATTGAACCCCCGCAGTAACGAACGGCTGCTGTTAGGGAGAATGTTGACCAGGGTGATCGTCGCGCCTTCCGCCTTCGCGAGGTTGACCGCATGGCGTACCGCTTTATCGCTCAAATCCATTTCAAACACGTCAACAGGCATCAAAATTTTCTTATACATAAGCCTGACTCCTTTTCCGATGAAGGGTTATTTTCTGTCTCCAGAATGACATTGTGGATATAAACAAAGCCTAAACACTTGCATCCGGAAACTATCAATTAAGGAAAATAACTGTCCGCTTTGTAAAGTGGTGTCCTGAACCGTCAACGCCTGCATGAAATAAGAAAAAAGTGTGAGCTTGATCAAAAGCAAATAATTTCGTTAAAGAGAGGCGTATTAATAGTGCCCCGTGAACGGCAGCCGTCGAATTAGCGCCGTAGCGGATAAGTACGAGAGGAGAAAATACCATGATGACATACGACCGTAACCGAAATGCAATCACCACTGGCAGCCGCGTCATGATTAGCGGCACAGGTCAGTTCGGCGTGATTAAAGCGATCCACAGCGACGGCCTTAATGCCGAGCAGGTGCGTCGTGGTAAAACGGTTGAAGTGGAAGGATGCGAAGGTAAGTTCGAACCGATTGAGCTGATTCGCCTGGGGATGCACTAAGCTGCGCCCCGACATGCCGCCGCGGACGGCGGCATGTCATAGCGTTAAAGCCGGGTGGCGTACTCAGCAACCGTGGCCTTCGCGCCTTTTTGCAGCAACGTCTGATAAGCCTGCATGACCGACGCCACAAACACCGCGTCCTTCGGCAGCTCGTTACCGAAAATAGCCTCAATGCCCAACAGCGCATTAACGCGGCTTTCGCCTTCAGCGCTACCGTTTACCGCCGCCTGAATCACCGCCAGCTGCGGGTCACTCACCTCAATCGGGTTACCCTGCTCATCCACACCGCCGACATAACGCATCCAGCCCGCCACACCGAGGGCCAGCAGCGGGAAGGGTTTCTGGTGGACCAGGTGCCAGCGCACGGAATCGAGCATCCGCTGCGGCAATTTCTGGCTACCGTCCATGGCGATTTGCCAGGTGCGGTGACGCAGGGCCGGATTGCTGTAGCGCGCGATCAACAGGTCAGCATAGTGAGCTAAATCCACCCCCTTCACTTTCAGAGTCGGCGCCTGCTCTTTCAGCATCAGCGCATGCGCGGCTGCGCGATAATGTTCATCTTCCATGCAGTCGTTAATGTGCTGATAACCGGCAAGGTAGCCGAGATAGGCCAGGAACGAGTGGCTGCCGTTAAGCATTCGCAGCTTCATCTCTTCAAACGGAATGACATCAGAAACCAGTTCCGCACCGGCCTTTTCCCACTTTGGACGTCCGGCGACGAAATTATCTTCCACCACCCACTGGCGGAACGGCTCGCAGGCGACACCTGCCGGATCGCGTACGCCGGTCAGCTGTTCGATTTTATCCAGCGTGTCAGCCGTGACGGCGGGCACAATACGGTCCACCATGGTTGACGGGAAGGTGACGTTCGCTTCAATCCAGTCGGCCAGTTCGCCGTCAACAGCGCGCGCGTAGGCGCAGGTGACATTGCGCATCACGTGGCCGTTCTCCGGCATGTTATCGCATGACATCACGCTGAATGCTGGCAGCCCCGCCGCCTTACGCCGCGCCAGCGCTTCAACCACGACGCCCGGCGCAGATTTCGGCTGATGGGGGTTTTGCAGGTCGGCAACGATTAACGGATGATCGAACATCAGTTGTCCTGTTGCCGGGGAATGGCAATACCCTTTCTCGGTGATGGTCAGGGAAACAATGGCGACCTGTGGCTCGCACAGCGCCGCCAACACGGTTTCCAGCCCGTCGACCTGCGCATGCAGCGCGTTTTTGACGACGCCGACCACGCGCGCTGTCCACGCATCGGCAGACATCTCTGCCACGGTATAAAGGTTATCCTGTGCCTTCAGATCGGCGATCTGCTGTTCGCCGCCAATCAGGTTAACTTCGCAGTAACCCCAGTCGCTGCCCTGTTCTGCGGCGAGTATATCAGTGTACACCGCCTGGTGCGCGCGGTGAAACGCGCCAAACCCTAAATGAACAATGCGTGCCTTGAGGCTGTCGCGATCGTACTGAGGACGCGTTGCCTTCGCCTGTAATAACTGGTTTTCCATGATTGAGACTCGTTAATTAATGAAAGCTGTGATCCGCTGCCGCTTCCTTTTAAGAGCGGCAGCGCCTGCTGACTACACCAACTAGAATGGCAGTCGGAGTCAAAAAACGCTGCCATTAACCATACTGATACGTCGTTTTCAGATCTTGATTTACATTAACTTTTCGCCATGTGGAGTGACATCAGTAAAAAGTTGTGTGACAGGTAGCGCAAGATATAAACCACTAGCGGCGTGAAGAGAGCGCGCCGTAGGCTACCGCTTCTTTATGCGGCGCTTCGGCTGCATCTTCGGCTTCACTCAGATCGCGGTCGCGCACTTCCGGCATCAGCAAAGCGGAGACCAGCCCAATCAGCGAGTACGCCACCAGCATCGCCACAATTGGCCACCAGGACCCGGTCATATTGCAGAAGATCCCCGCCAGCACCGGACCAAAGCCTACGGCCACCAGCCCTCCCGCCTCTTTCGAGATTGCCATGCGGGTAAAGCGGTTCCGCGAACCAAACATCTCTGCCATGGTGATGTTTTCCAGCGCAAACAGCCCGAGGACCGCAAAGTTATGAATAACGATGATAGAGAGCATAATCACGCCCGGCGCGTAACTCTTATCGACGATAATCGACAGCATCGGGTAAGCCAGAATAATGGCTGAAATGTTAAGGAGAATATACGGCAGACGGCGCCCCACTTTATCGGACAGCCAGCCCAGCAGCGGGATGGTGAGGAAGCCGAGAATCGAACTGATCATCAGCGCATCGGTTGGGATCGCCTTATCAAATAACAGCGTCTGCACCAGATACCCGGCAAGGAAGGTCTGGATAAGCCCAGAGTTACCGGCCTGGCCAAAGCGCAGCCCCGTCGCCAGCCAGAACGATTTGCTCTTAAACATCGCGCCTAATGAGGTATCCTGCGCCGCCGCTGGCGCAACGGTTTCGGCGTCGTTAACCTTCTCAAACACCGGGCTCTCTTTAAGGTTCATACGCAGCCAGATGGCGAAGATCATCACCACCACGCTGGCGAGGAATGGCACGCGCCAGCCCCAGGCAATAAGTTCTTCACGATCGAGGGCAAAGAACATCACGGCCCAGATCGCCGTGGCGCTCAGCGTTCCGCAGTTGGTGCCCATGGCCACCAGCGAGGAGATGATGCCGCGTTTACCCTTCGGCGCGTACTCCGCCAGCATGGTGCCCGCACCGGAGATTTCTGCCCCCGCGCCAAGCCCCTGAATAATACGCAGCGTCACCAGCAGCACCGGTGCGAAAATCCCGATCTGCGCGTAGGTCGGCAGCACGCCGATTAAGGTGGTGCAGATCCCCATCATGGTGATGGTGATAAACAGCACTTTTTTACGGCCAATTCTGTCGCCCATTCTGCCGAAAATAAATGCCCCGACGATACGCGCGATGTAGCCTGCGCCGTAGGTGCCCATCGCCAGGATCAGCGCCATGGCCGCCGATTGCTCAGGGAAGAAAATTTCATGAAACACCAGCGCGGCGCCAAGGGAGTAGAGCTGGAAATCCATAAATTCCAGGGCGGTGCCCAGCCAGCCAGATACGGCGGCTTTCACCAAATCTGACGTACTTCTTTGAGGTTGTGCTTGAGTCATAATGGCTATCTCTGAAAGGTAAGATGCGTACCACTTAGAGCCTGTCTTCGCAGGCTCTTAACCGCGTGAATTATTATTGGTCGAACGTGAGCAAGACTTTGCAGCACTGCCGCTGGTCTTTTTCAAACAGTTCGATGGCGTCTGTAACGTGGTGATAGTCAAATGTATGGGTGACCAGTTTTTCAGGGTCGATCAGCCCTTTTTCCAGCCAGTCAATGACCACCGGGAATTTGTTGGCATTCAGGCGCGAAGAGAAGATCGACAGCTCTTTGCCGGTGATCCCCTGCTGCACGATCTGGCTCGGGTCGCTGGAAAATCCCATCAGCACGATGCGCGCCGCCGGAGACGCCAGCGTAATCGCTTCCTGCAAAATGGACGGATGACAGGCAGCATCGATGATTAATGTCGGCTTGATGCCTTTTTCATCCAGCGCAGTCTGTAACGACTGCTCGCCGTTGTTGAAGACCCAGTCTGCGCCGCTGCGTTGCGCCATCTCCAGCCGCTCATCAATGCGGTCTACCACGATGACCTGCTTCACCTTGTAAACGCCCTTCAGCGCCTGCACGGTGACCAGCCCCATCGGGCCTGCGCCGTAGATCAGCGCCACGTCCTGTTCGGTGGGTTTCGCCTGCCCCGTCACGTTGGCGGCAATGGTGAATGGCTCAACCATCACCGCGTGTTTGTCAGGGATCGCATCCGGAATGTGCCAGGCATTTTTCGCCGGCACGACGGCGTATTCGCTGAAACCACCGTCGCGATGGACGCCCAGCACCACCAGCGAGGTGCAAACGTTCGGTTTACCAACGGAACAGGGGTAGCAGTGCCCGCAGCTGATCACCGGATCCACCGAAACGCGCTGACCCAGTCGGGTGCCCTCCACGCCTTCGCCAACCGCGTCTATTTCGCCAAAGAATTCGTGACCGATTACCCGCGGATATTTTGCAAACGGGTTATGCCCGCGATAGATATGGCTGTCTGAACCGCAGATACCGGCGAGTTTAATTTTGACGCGGACGTCGCCTGCCCCCGGCAACGGGAGAGGACGCTCCGCAATCTCCAGCGCATTCGGCTCTTGGATCACTACGCTTTTCATCATTCGCTCCTCGTTTACCAGTTCCAGAGAGTGCCGTCTTCCAGACGGGCCACCGGCAGATAAGCCGGATCGTACGGGTATTTCGCTGCCAGCTTCTCATCAAACTCAATGCCCAGCCCTGGCTTGTCGCCCGGGTGCATATAGCCGTTATCGAAGCGCCAGCTGTGCGGGAACACTTCCAGCATCTGCTCTGAATAACCCATATACTCCTGCACACCAAAGTTCGGTACCCACAGGTCAAAATGCAGCGCCGCGGCGTGGCAAATCGGCGACAGATCCGACGGGCCGTGTGAGCCGGTACGCACCTGGTAGAGTGAGGCAAAGTCCGCAATGCGACGCATCCCGGTGATGCCGCCCGCATGGGTTATGGTGGCGCGGATATAGTCAATGAGCTGCTCTTCAATCAGCTGCTTGCAGTCCCAGATGCTGTTGAACACTTCCCCCACCGCAATTGGCGTGACGGTGTGCTGGCGGATCAGGCGGAAACACTCCTGGTTTTCAGCGGGAGTCGGATCTTCCATCCAGAACAGGCGGTAATCTTCAATACTTTTGCCGAACCGCGCCGCTTCGATGGGCGTCAGACGGTGGTGCATGTCGTGAAGGAGATGTTCACTGAAACCGAACTGGCTGCGCACTGCGTCGAACAGTTTGGGCGTGAAGTCGAGGTATTTCTCGGTGGACCACAGCTGCTCTTCCGGCCAGGCGCCCTTGGTCGCAGGTTCATACGCCAGCCCTTTGCCTTTGGCCATGCCGTAGGTGGTTTTCATTCCCGGCACGCCGCACTGCACGCGAATTGCCTTGAAGCCCATCTCTTTATGACGGGCATAATCTTCCAGCACGTCGTCAATGGTGTGCCCGGTGGTGTGACAATAAACCATCACCCCTTCCCGGGAAGCCCCGCCCAGAAGCTGATAGAGCGGCATGTTCGCGGCTTTCGCCTTAATGTCCCATAGCGCCATATCCACGGCAGAAATCGCTGACATGGTGACCGGACCACGACGCCAGTAAGCGCCTTTATAGAAGAACTGCCAGATATCTTCGATGCGGTGCGCATCGCGGCCAATCAGCTGAGGGCACAGGTGATCTTTCAGGTAAGAGGCAACGGAAAGTTCGCGTCCGTTCAGCGTGGCATCACCCAGGCCGACAATGCCCTCATCGGTCGTAATTTTAAGGGTGACAAAGTTACGCCCCGGGCAGGTGACAAATACTTCAGCCCCGACAATCTTCATAATCCATTTCCTTACATCGCTCGTTGTGATGCAGGAAATTTACGCAACTACACTACTTCCATACAAGTATAATGATCGTAAAATCAGCGGGCGATCACACTATAAGGACGCTTATGCGCGTCCCCAACCGGCCACGATGATCAACATGCCGCACAGGGCAATCAGCGCGCCTGCCCAGTCATACAGGCTTAGCCGGACGCCATCGACAACGCGCAGCCACAGCAGCGCGGTACAGACGTACACTCCGCCGTAGGCCGCATATACCCTCCCGCTGGCGGCCGGATGCAGGGTGAGCAGCCAGACAAAAAGGGCCAGGGACACACCCGCCGGGATCAGCAGCAGCGCGGAAGCGCCCCGCTTTAGCCAGAGCCACGGCAAAAAGCATCCGATGATTTCGCACAGCGCGGTCGCGAAAAAAAGCAGCGTCGTTTTGAACATTTTTCTCGTTTCGTGAGGATTGATTTAGACATCATACGCGATAATGTTCACATCGTTCCCATACCTGCCGCGCGGGTATGACACCCTTTCGGATTGGTGTAGAATCCAACGGGGTAATCCGATTGTCTGCACCCGTTTAAAGGAAACGCTATGACTACATTAAGCAAACGCCTTTGTCTGACAGCCGCACTGGCACTGTCCTCGTTCGCCTTCGCCGCAACGGCATCAGCCGAAACCAGCAAACTCATCATTGAGTCTGGTGACAGCGCGCAAAGCCGCCAGAATGCTGCCATGGACAAAGAACAATGGAATGACACCCGCAGCCTGCGTCAGAAAGTGAATAAGCGCGTGGAGAAAGAGTGGGATAAAGAAGACGTCGCGTTTGATGCCCGCGACAAATGCCAGCAAAGTGCCAACGTCAACGCTTACTGGGAGCCTAACACCCTGCGCTGTCTCGATCGTCGCACTGGCCGCACGGTAGCACCGTAATGTCGACGCCGTGTGACGTTAAGCTCCGTCCGCTGGAGCGCGAAGATTTACGCTTTGTTCACCAGCTCGACAACAATGCCAGCGTGATGCGCTACTGGTTTGAAGAGCCTTATGAGGCGTTTGTCGAGCTGTCCGATCTCTACGATAAGCATATCCACGATCAGAGTGAACGCCGGTTTGTGGTGGAGTGCGAAGGTGAAAAAGCCGGGCTGGTTGAACTGGTTGAGATCAACCACGTTCACCGTCGGGCGGAATTTCAGATCATTATCTCACCGGAGCACCAGGGGAAAGGTCTTGCGTCGCGAGCGGCAAAGCTGGCGATGGATTACGGGTTTAACGTCCTGAATCTCTACAAGCTTTACCTTATCGTCGACAAAGAGAACGAAAAAGCGATTCATATCTACCGTAAGCTGGGCTTTATGGTGGAAGGTGAACTGATCCATGAGTTCTTTATTAACGGCGAATACCGTAACACCATACGCATGTGCATTTTCCAGCATCAGCATCTGGCCGGGCATAAGTCCTCCTCCGCCAGCCTGCTTAAACCCACCGCGCAGTAACCTGCGCGGTTTTATTCTCAATAATATTCAATGCTGTTTTTGATGGTGTACTTGCGCTCAACGGCAGGTTTGACGCTGTCATCTGTTATCACCAGCTCACAGTTCACCGGGTTGTTGTGGCGATCGTAATCACAGCTCTGCTTTACATTGCCCATCGGTTTATCGTTCAACAGGCTTACCGCCGTATAATCCATGCGCTTGCGCAGATCTTTCGAAGGCACCGACTTGACCGATAAACGCTGGTCGCCGGAAACCGTAGTTTTACCCAGCGGGTAGCCGTCGGCGTCATACTGGTACTTCACTTCCATCTCTTTACTGTGCGCTGCAACCACAAACCCGTTATCGTCGGTGTCCCACGTCAGGCCGGCAGACGGCAGTTCCGCCAGCTGGCATTTCCCCTGCAACTTTACCTTCTGCTGCTGGGTTTCCGCATCGACGTAGTAGTTAGCATCCAGCACCAGCGCAACGCCCGTATTCGCTTCGAGATCGTGCAGTTCAAGCGTATCGAAACACCCTTCCGTTGACATCGTGCCGGTCACACGTTTAGAGACTTCACCCTTATCGTTGAATAGCGTCTGGGTAAAATCCTTCACCGGCCCGCGCAGAGGATCAAAGTCAAACTCGTTCGAAAAGCTCGCCATCTCTGGCGTAAATGACAGCGGCGCGGTGTTGTTGTCGCATCCCACCAGTACCGTTGCCAGTAGCGTTATCGCTGCGTATTTGTTCACATCATTTACCGTTCAGAGAGAGATACAATCATATTAGCAAATACAGCAACTTACATAACAGCACTTCATTTGACTCTTCGCGCTTTATAAATCCGTCGTTTGCATTGACGAGACCTGCCAAAGTGGCTACTTTGGGCGCGGAAGATTCCACACTATTATAAAATTAGATTCTTAAATTTTCGGGTTAACATCATGATTTACGACTGTTTTTTATACTATGACGAAGATATGTTGCTCGACATCAGATTACATACTCTCGCTGATGTCGTTGACCATTTTGTCATTGTAGAAGCAACACACTCTTTTACGGGCATACCGCGAGAATTGCATTTCGATATTACGAAGTTTGCCAAATTCAAAGACAAAATCATTTACGTGCCTTTTGACGCGCAGCCTATTTTAAACCGGGCGGATAATAACCAGGTTGATGCATGGGCAAATGAAGCAGCGCTTCGCAACTCCATTATGAACGGGTTAAAAGACGCGGCAGACGACGATCTGATTCTGGTGTCAGACGTTGACGAAATCTTCTCTCCCGACACGGTCAGGGCCATTAATCCGCGCGCGCTCTGCACGAGTATTCATCAAAACGTATTCAACTATCAGTTTAATCTCCAGGTTCACAACACGGATGGTACGCCGAGAAAATGTACTTTGCCGCGCGCGACGTCCTATTATAACCTTAAGCATTTCTTCCACGGTGAGCCTGAATCTTTCCGAAACTGGAAGCGTGCGCGCAAAGATAAAAACTGGTCATGGTTTAAATGGAACTGGCTAAAAATCAATAATAAGATTGTGAAAGATGGCGGCTGGCATTTCTCCTGGGTAATGACCCCAGAAAGAATTTCTGAAAAAATGTCTACCATTTCTCATACCGAATACGATCTGCCGGAATTCAATAACCCGGAACATATTATGAAGGTTATCACCAACGCCGAAGATATCTGGGGACGAGACCGAAAACTGGTCAGGCAAGAGGTATCAAAACGCACCCTGCCTTCTTATCTGGTAGACAATCAGCACCATTATTCGCAATTTATTTTATGACGCAGGCAGGGCTCCAGGACAATTCAGAAAGACAGACCCAAAAACAAAAGCTTACCCTAGCCCTGCTATGCTTACAGTCTACACAGTGAAAAGGAGCTACAGATGAAACGGTTACCCTGGATTACCGCCCTGCTGTTAATGAGTGCTTCACCCGCTCTTCTTGCGGCCCCGGATTCCTGCGAGCGCGTGAAAAGCGACATTCAGCAGAAGATTATCAACAACGGCGTACCGGAGTCTGGCTTTACCCTGAACATCGTCCCGAACGATCAGGCCGATCAGCCGGATGCGCAGGTCGTTGGGCATTGTGCCAACGATACTTTCAAAATTTTGTATACCCGCACCAGTAGCGGCAACTACCCGGTGAGCGGCGCAGGTACGCAGGAGAATGCGCCCGCTGAGCCGCAATGATTTTCCCACTCAATTCCCCTGATTTGACGAGGATTAATATTTAATACCTCTAAATAAGTAACACTCCCCCCATCATTAGCCCGGTTGTAGTCACGGGTGAAAATAATTATTAACAATGATGGGGTGAGTCATGTCCGAAGTTGAACATCACGGCGGGATAAGCCGTCGAACTCTGGTTAAATCTACTGCCATAGGATCTCTGGCGCTTGCCGCTGGTGGGATCGCATTACCTTTTGGTCTGAAAAGCGCCGCCGCCGCTGTGCAGTCCGCTATTCAGCCCGCAGAAGACAAAGTCGTCTGGGGCGCCTGCTCGGTAAACTGCGGTAGCCGCTGCGCGCTGCGTCTGCACGTTCGCGATGACGAAGTCTACTGGGTTGAAACGGATAATACCGGCGAGGATGTTTACGGCAACCATCAGGTTCGCGCCTGCCTGCGAGGCCGTTCAATTCGCCGTCGCATCAATCACCCAGACCGTCTGAACTATCCGATGAAACGCGTGGACAAACGCGGAGAAGGCAAGTTTGAGCGTATCACCTGGGAAGAAGCGCTGGACACCATCGCCGCGAGTCTGAAAAGCGTGGTCGAAAAATACGGCAACGAAGCGGTCTACATTAACTACTCCTCCGGAATTGTAGGCGGCAACATCACCCGTTCCTCCCCTTACGCCTCGCTGGTCGCGCGCCTGATGAACTGCTACGGCGGCTTCCTCAGCCACTACGGCACCTACAGCACCGCGCAGATCGCCTGCGCAATGCCCTACACCTACGGCAGCAACGACGGCAACAGCACATCGGATATCGAAAACACCAAACTGGTGGTGATGTTCGGCAATAATCCGGCGGAAACGCGCATGAGCGGCGGCGGGATCACATACTTCCTTGAGCAGGCGCGCGAACGGTCAAACGCGCGGATGATCGTTATCGATCCGCGTTATACCGACACTGCCGCAGGGCGTGAAGACGAGTGGATCCCGATTCGTCCGGGCACCGATGCCGCGCTGGTGGCAGGTATTGCGTGGGTGCTGATTAATGAAAATCTGGTCGATCAACCTTTCCTCGATAAATACTGCGTGGGTTATGACGAAAAAACCCTGCCGGAAGGCGCACCAGCTAATGGTCATTACAAAGCCTATATTCTCGGCCAGGGTGATGACAAAACCGCGAAAACTCCGGATTGGGCGTCTCGCATAACGGGCATCCCTGCCGAACGCATCATTAAGCTGGCCCGTGAAATCGGTTCGGCGAAACCGGCCTACATTTGCCAGGGCTGGGGCCCGCAGCGTCAGGCAAACGGGGAGCAAACGTCCCGCGCCATCGCCATGCTGCCGATCCTGACCGGCAACGTCGGCATTAACGGCGGTAACAGCGGCGCACGCGAATCGACCTACACCATCACCATCGAACGCATGCCGCTGCCGGAAAATCCGGTGAAAACGCAAATCTCCTGCTTCAGCTGGACGGATGCCATCGTGCGTGGACCGGAGATGACCGCCCTGCGCGACGGCGTACGCGGCAAAGATAAGCTCGATGTGCCGATCAAGTTCATCTGGAACTACGCGGGTAATACCATCATCAACCAGCACTCCGATATCAACAAAACTCACGACATTTTGCAGGATGAGAGCAAGTGCGAAACGATCGTCGTCATTGATAACTTCATGACCTCGTCTGCGAAGTATGCCGATATTGTTCTGCCGGATCTGATGACCGTCGAGCAGGAAGATATCATCCCCAACGATTACGCCGGCAACATGGGATACCTGATTTTCCTCCAGCCGGTTACCGCCCCGAAGTTCGAGCGCAAGCCCATTTACTGGATCATGAGCGAAGTGGCGAAACGCCTCGGACCGGATATCCATCAGAAATTCACCGAAGGCCGTACGCAGGAGCAGTGGCTGCGCTACCTGTACGCCAAAATGGTCGCCAAAGATCCGCTGCTGCCGTCCTACGACGCGCTGAAAAAAATGGGTATTTATAAGCGCAAAGATCCAAATGGACATTTTGTGGCCTATAAAAAATTCCGTGACGATCCGGATGCCAATCCGCTGAAAACCCCGTCGGGCAAAATCGAGATCTACTCCAGCAAGCTGGCGGATATTGCGGCAACCTGGGAACTGCAAAAAGACGAAACCATCACCCCGCTGCCGGTCTATACCTCAACCTTTGAAGGCTGGGACGCGCCCGAGCGCAGCAAATTCCCGCTGCAACTGTTCGGTTTCCACTTTAAAGCCCGTACCCACTCCAGTTACGGCAACGTAGATGTGCTCCAGGCCGCCTGTCGCCAGGAGGTGTGGCTTAACCCTGTGGATGCAGAGCAACGAGGTATCAAAAATGGGGATATGGTGCGCGTCTTCAACGACCGCGGCGAAGTGCGCATTGCTGCGAAAGTCACCCCGCGCATCATGCCCGGCGTAAGCGCGATGGGCCAGGGCGCCTGGCATGACGCCAACATGAACGGCGATCGTGTCGATCACGGCTCCTGCATCAATACCCTGACCACGCACCGCCCGTCACCGCTGGCGAAAGGCAACCCGCAGCACACGAACCTGGTGCAGATCGAGAAGGCATAAGGATTAACCGATGACAACCCAGTATGGATTTTTTATTGATTCCAGCCGCTGCACCGGGTGCAAAACCTGCGAGCTGGCCTGCAAGGATTACAAAGACCTGACCCCGGACGTTAGCTTCCGTCGTATTTATGAATATGCGGGCGGCGACTGGCAGGAGGATAACGGCGTCTGGCATCAGAATGTCTTCGCCTATTACCTGTCGATTGCCTGCAACCACTGCGAAGATCCGGCCTGCACCAAGGTCTGCCCGAGCGGGGCAATGCACAAGCGCGACGACGGTTTTGTGGTGGTGGACGAGGATGTCTGCATCGGCTGTCGCTACTGCCACATGGCCTGCCCGTACGGCGCGCCGCAGTACAATGCCGCCAAAGGCCACATGACCAAGTGCGACGGCTGCCACAGCCGGGTGGCGGACGGCAAAAAGCCCATCTGCGTCGAATCCTGCCCGCTGCGCGCGCTGGACTTTGGCCCGATTGAGGAGCTGCGCAAAAAACACGGCCAGCTTGCTGCCGTCGCGCCGCTGCCGTCTGCGCACTTCACAAAGCCGAGTATTGTGATTAAACCTAACGCCAACAGCCGTCCGACGGGTGACACCACCGGCTACCTGGCAAACCCGAAGGAGGTGTGAGATGGGAAGTGGATGGCATGAATGGCCGCTGGTGATCTTCACCGTTTTCGGGCAGTGCGTGGCCGGCGCGTTAATCGTGATGGGCTTCGTCTGGCTTAAGGAAAATGATGACAAGGCCAGAATGCGCATCGTGCGCAGCCTGTTTTTTCTCTGGCTGGTAATGGGTATTGGGTTTATGGCTTCGGTGCTGCATCTTGGCTCCCCGCTGCGTGCCTTCAACTCGCTTAACCGCGTGGGCGCGTCAGCGCTGAGTAATGAGATCGCGGCGGGTTCGATCTTCTTTGCCGTGGGCGGTTTCTGGTGGCTGGTGTCGGTTATCGGTAAAATGCCTCCAGCTTTGGGCAAAATCTGGCTGGTTGTCAGCCAGCTTCTGGGTATCGTTTTTGTCTGGGCGATGACCCGGGTCTATCAGATAGAGACTGTCCCGACCTGGTATACGGGTTACACCACGCTGAGCTTCTTCCTGACGATGGTCCTTGCTGGTCCTCTGCTGGCCGCGCTGCTGCTACGCGTCGCAAACGTGACATTCAAAGGTACTCTTGCCGCGTCTGTCAGCGTACTGGCAATTATCGTCTGCGTGGCGGTCGTCGTGTTGCAAAGCAATACGCTGGGGACGATACAGAGTTCCATCCAGCAGGCCAGCGCCCTGCTGCCAGATTATGGCTCGCTTCAGGTGTGGCGCATCGCGTTGCTGGCGGCGGGTTTAGGCTGCTGGATCTGCCCGCTTATTCGTCGTCAGGAGCAAAAAACGCTCGGCCTGTTTGCAGGTGTCGTTCTGGTGGTGCTGGGTGAACTGATTGGCCGTGGGCTATTTTATGGTCTGCATATGACCGCAGGGTTAGCAATTGCAGGTTAACACAGGTGCGCGGGGCTACCCGCGCGCAAGTAAGGAAAGTTGTAATGAATGATGTCTCACACCGCGAATCGTTCGCGTTCAGCGCCCGGGTACTGGGCGCGCTGTTTTATTTCGCCCCAGACAGCGAGCAGACCGCGCCGCTGGTGAGTGCCCTGACCGCAGGTGACTGGGTTCAGGACTGGCCGCTGGCGGAGGAAAACCTGCTGCCTGTCGCCAGTATGTTTAAGACCCCATCGGATGAAGCGTTGAAAGACGCCTGGCAGCGTCTGTTTATTGGCCCGTATGCCCTGCCCGCCCCCCCGTGGGGCTCGGTCTGGCTTGATCGCGAGTCAGTGCTGTTTGGCGATTCGACCCTCGCGTTGCGTCAGTGGATGCGTGAAAACCATATCGCCTTTGAGATGCAGCAGAATGAGCCTGAAGATCATTTCGGAACGTTGCTGATGCTGGCGGCATGGCTTGCCGAGAACGGTCGCGAAACAGAACGCGACCAGCTTCTGGCCTGGCATCTGCTGCCATGGAGCACGCGTTTCCTTAGCGTATTCGTTGAAAACGCGGCCCATCCGTTCTACACCGCGCTGGGTAAACTTGCCCAGCTGACGCTGGCGGAATGGCAGTCCACTTTGCTGATCCCGATTGCCGAAAAAACGCTGTACCGATAACAGCACCTGGCTTGTCCACCCGTTGTGCAGGCCAGGCTCGCACATTTTTGCTGCAACACAACGTCACAACTGCTATACTGTATATAATTACAGTATATGGGGGTGCGCAATGGCTGTTGAAACAAAATTTGTTGTCGTAAGAAAAGGTGAAGAGAAAATGACATTTGCCAGTAAGAAAGAGGCTGACGCTCACGACAAACTGCTCGATATGGCAGAAGCGTTCACTGACTGGCTGTTGCAAAGCGGAATGCAGATGGATGAAACGCAGGCGGAGAACCTTGGTCTGTATCTCGCCGAGCAGAAAGAGTCCGTGCAGCATATCCTGCGTACCAGCAAGCTTCCCGAGCTCAATGCTGCAACGGATAAAACAGCATCAGATGCGGATAGCAGCAAAAAAATCCGGGCCGTCAAAGCCGCCTGATCGTCAGAACGACTCATCACCTGTCATGCCGCCGCGGGCCGGAAACGGCTCGCGGCTTAATCATGCATTATTTCGATCTTCTCGAAAACAATGCGGTTAATCATTTCAATCTGTTCTGGCGTAAAATTCGGTTCCATTATTTCCCCTCGTCAGGCGTATGTTAAAAACACGTGAATCACACGTTGAGCGCCTCTGAATGGTGCGGTAAATTATCACACAACTCTTGTAACTCGTTGATCAGCCTGGCCACATGGAAACCGTCACAGACAGAATGATGGACCTGAACGGCGAAAGGCAACAAGACCTTTCCATCCTGGTTATAGTATTTTCCAAACGTGAACATGGGCGCAAAAAAATTCCGCATGTTAGCGACGTTGACGTTAAAACTGCTAAAACTGACCCACGGAATATCAGATATGAAAAATATATTCTCCCGGGACTCTTCCTTAGGCCAGTAAGCAAGGATATTGCCATAGCGGGCAACATCTTCTGCATAAACGCGCTGAAAATGGTGAATATTTCCATCGTAATGACTCCACAACGATGAAAACGTTTCCGTTTCTTTATGGAAAAGGGTATAGCTTGGATGAACCTCATTCCATATTACAAGCTCATCATCCTTCATGGCCATACGGAATTCCGGATGCCGGTTTACGACGTGAGAAATAAGGGAAATAATCGCAGGATAAAATTTCCAGCCAACCTCTTTGATATGCTTTAGCAGCACGGTAATGTCCAGCTGAACCGTTTGGTTAAATGTAGATTGAGCAAAGCCCTGAAATACTTCAAAGTGTTCCTTTCTTGCCCAACGTGATAAGTCAACTACCGTATATTCTGGCGTTATTTTTGTCATTTCAGAGCCTTAGTTGAGCTGCGCTATATAAAATAGTAGCGTATCACAAACGCAGGGGCTGTATAGACCGTAGCGCAGAGGCACCCTAAATTTTCAGCGTATCAATCACCGCTCTCAGCGCCGGGGATACGTTGCGGTGTGGATAATAGAGGTACAGTCCGTCCATCCGCAGGCTGTAGCGCTGTAAAACGCGTATAAGCGTGCCACGCTCCGGATCGTCACCCATCAGCTCAACCGGGACATAGGCCAGCCCGAGTCCCAGCCGGGCCGCTTCGGCCTCCATGTAGCTGTCGGAAAAGGCCCATTGCCCCTCCGGACGGTGAGTCACTCGCTTCCCATCCTGCACAAGCTCCCATTGATAGTGGTTACCGTCGGCGAACTGGTAGGCAATGCAGGGATGAGCATCCAGATCGGCGGGCGTCTGCGGAAAACCATAGCGCCGAAAATGCGCCGGAGCGGCAACCACAGCCATCTCCATATCGGGCGTGATGCGCACGGCAATCATCCGGCCCCAGCCGGACGCCAGCGTCGAATGAAAACATTCACCCAAACTGTCCGCTGTGCTGCTATGCGCATCATTAAGTTGATTTAAAACAATGGATTAGTAAGAAACACGAAATCCTGACGCCCGCGTTTCGATGGTGACAACCTGGGATAAGACCTTCGCCGAGAGCGATAAAGTCGACCACCGCAAGGTGACGTTCGAGAACCGATACGGGATCACCCTGGCTGGCGATCTGTACATTCCCAGGAACATCGGCGACCAGATGCTGGCTTCTCTTCTCGTCGTTGTGAATTACACCTATGTCTACACTGAATCAAATCTCATCCCGCTCCAGCGAGCATGCATACTGGGCCGGTATTTATGCCCGCCAGTCTGCTCGCGTCATCAGCAATAAAGCATTATATTAACAAGGTTATTTTATTTAATTACAAAACCTCGCACTCCTCCCGTTGAAATAATAATTAAGCAATATCCTGGTCAGCCAGCGACATCGCTTTGTTAGCTTGAGCGTTCAGGCAAAGCTCAAACCGGAGGTATTCTTTGCTGATTAAATTAAAGAAAGAACGAACGCATCAGGAGGATCGTCGTCTTGCCCTCTGGCTGGCGACCTCCGCGGGACTGCTGAATGCCATTGCGCTGGGCGCATTCGGCTTTTTTCCCTCGCATATGACGGGCAATACCTCGCAGCTATCCAGCGAAGTTTCCTCCACCGATCTCAGCGATATTCTTTTCTTCGGTGCCATTATTCTTTCGTTTGTCTCAGGTGCCATCGCTGCGCGGATTATTGTTATCTGGGTGATTATCCATAACGTCAGGCTGGTATTCAGCCAGGTTCTGTTTGTTGAAGGGCTATTACTGGCAGGGGTATCCCTGTACGAAATGTATTTTCACTCCTTTGCCACGAATCAGGAGATTATTATTTTCCTGTGCGGGTTGATGGGAATTCATAATTCCACCTCCACTCAGCTATCCGGTGGACGGGTAAGATCCACACACATCACCGGCACGCTGACCGATGCGGGCATTTCGCTGGCCTCCGTTATGGTCGCCATGATGCGCCGGGATTATTCCAAAGATACGGCCGCGCAAAAGAGTCAGCTCAAAACCCATTTAACTACCCTTTTCTCCTTTATCAGCGGAGGTATCGCGGGGCTGATCCTGTTCAGAGAGTTTGGATTCCACGCGATGCTGGCGCTGGGCCTGATGCTGGTGGTCGTCGCCGCCTTCTCTATCGTCCGCATCTCGTGGCGGGTACGAAAAGTGCGCGCCGCGCTTAGTCGACAGGTTTAATCAGCACGCCTTACGTGACATTGTCACGTAAGGCATGCTTCTTTAAGACTATTCTGCCTGCCCACTGACAGCCCTTATGCCATAAGGCTTCACCCAGGTTGTCACTAATTTCATAGGGTTACTGTTTTACCCCCTTCGCTGGAACCCTTCCGTTTCGCTTGCTATAGGTGAAGTACCCCTGCCGAAACATGGCATAACAACAGGCAACCGGTGGTTGCTATAACGCATGCGCACAGGGAGACACACCGCAATGCACCCATTACTTAAACGTTCGCTGCTTTTTGTCGGCGCGATTATCGTGGTTCTCGCTCTCCTCACCTGGGGAATTGGACTGGAGACGATTAAGGCGCGCCAGGTTGACCTGATCTACCTCGGGCAACAGCACCTGATTCTGGTCTTTTCATCAATGTTCTTTGCCCTGCTGGTGGGCATTCCAAGCGGTATTCTGCTGAGCCGTCCGGCCGCGCGTGGTATCGCCGAATATGTGATGCAAATCTTTAACGTGGGTAACACCCTGCCGCCGCTAGCCGTTCTGGCGCTGGCGATGGTGGTGATTGGCATCGGTGATAAACCGGCCATTATCGCCCTCTTTCTGGCCTCTCTGCTGCCGATTGTGCGTAACACCTATGCCGGGTTGTGCTCTGTTCCCGCGTCGTTGCTGGAAGCGGCAAACGGTATCGGCATGACCAAATGGCAGCGCCTGCGTCAGGTTGAGATCCCTAACGCGTGGCCGGTGATGCTTTCTGGTATTCGCATTGCCACTGCGATTAACGTCGGTACCGCACCGCTGGCATTCCTGATTGGCGCCAGCAGCTACGGCGAGCTGATTTTCCCTGGGATCTATCTGAATGACTTTCCGACGCTGATCCTGGGCGCGGCGGCCACCGCCCTGTTCGCCCTGATTCTGGATACGCTGCTGGCGGCACTGGGTCGACTACTGAGCCCGCATCTCGCGCGATAATTATAACAAGGAGCTTCTATGAGACTGTTTTCCGGCCTGACGGCGCTATGCGCCGCCGCGCTCTTCACCAGCCAGGCGCTCGCCGCGCCGCTGATCCTGGCAACCAAGAGCTTTACCGAGCAGCACATTCTCTCGGCCATGACCGTGCAGTATCTGCAAAAGAAAGGGTTTCAGGTGCAGCCGCAGACCAATATTGCAACGGTGATTTCCCGTAACGCGATGATCAACAGGCAGATTGATATGACCTGGGAGTACACCGGCACGTCGCTGATCATCTTCAACCACATCAACAAACGCATGTCGCCACAGGAGTCATACGAGACGGTGAAACGCCTCGACGCGAAGCACGGTCTGGTGTGGCTTAAACCTGCCGATATGAACAATACCTATGCCTTTGCCATGCAGCGCAAGCGCGCCGAGGCTGAACATATCAATACCATGTCTGAGATGGTGGCAAAGATTGAGCAGATCCGTAAAACCGATCCGGATAACAACTGGCTGCTGGGCCTTGACCTGGAATTTGCCGGACGCAGCGACGGGATGAAACCGTTGCAGGCGGCCTACAAGATGGAGCTGGACCGCCCGCAGATCCGCCAGATGGATCCGGGCCTGGTCTATAACGCGGTGCGCGACGGGTTTGTCGATGCGGGGCTGATCTACACCACCGACGGGCGCGTAAAGGGCTTCGATCTTAAAGTGCTGGAAGACGATAAAGGCTTCTTCCCGAGTTATGCCGTGACGCCAGTTGTTCGAAAAGACACGCTGGAGGCTAACCCGGGGCTGGAGGAGGCGCTGAACACCCTCTCAGCCCAGCTCAATAACGACGTTATCACCGACCTGAATAAGAAGGTGGATATCGACCATCAGTCACCGCAGCAGGTCGCCCGTGATTTCCTGCGTAGCAAACAGTTGCTGTAGGAGGCGCTATGGAGACGATTCACTATATTCTCGACAACTGGGACTATCTCTTAACCCTGACGCTGCAACACCTGTGGCTGGTGGCACTCGCCGTCGGCCTGGCGATTATTATTGGCGTGCCGCTGGGCATTTTAATTGTCCGCCATAAATGGCTGGCAACGCCGGTGCTGGGGATCGCCACCATTGTGCTCACCATCCCGTCAATTGCGCTTTTCGGCCTGATGATCCCGCTCTTTTCGCTGATCGGTCAGGGCATTGGCGCCCTGCCCGCGATTACGGCGGTGTTCCTCTATTCGCTGCTGCCGATTGTGCGTAACACCCACACAGCGCTCGACAGCCTGCCGCCGGGCCTGCGAGAAGCGGGACGCGGTATCGGCATGACCTTCTGGCAGCGTCTGCGCTGGGTGGAAATCCCGATGGCGCTGCCGGTGATTTTTGGCGGCATCCGCACCGCCGTGGTAATGAACATCGGCGTCATGGCGATTGCCGCCGTGATCGGTGCGGGCGGGCTGGGCCTGCTGCTGCTTAACGGTATTGGCGGGAGTGATATTCGTATGTTGATTGCGGGCGCGCTGATGATTTGTCTTTTAGCGATTGTGCTCGACTGGTTGCTGCACCGTTTGCAGGTGGTACTGACTCCGAAGGGGATTCGATAATGATAAAACTGGAAAACCTCACCAAACAATTTTCACAGAAACACGGCCAGACGTTTAAGGCCGTCGACAACGTCAACCTGAACGTGCCTGAAGGGGAAATGTGCGTGCTGCTCGGCCCGTCCGGCTGCGGGAAAACCACTACCCTAAAGATGATCAACCGTCTCATTACGCCAAGCAGCGGGACGATCCTGATTAACGGCGAAGACACCAGCGGAATGGACACCGTGACCCTGCGTCGCAACATTGGCTACGTGATCCAGCAAATTGGCCTGTTCCCGAACATGACCATCGAAGAGAACATTACCGTCGTGCCGCGCATGCTGGGTTGGGATAAAGCGCGCTGTAAATCCCGTGCCGAGGAGCTGATGGATATGGTGGCAATGGATCCGCATAAATTCCTTCACCGCTATCCGCGCGAAATGTCCGGCGGTCAGCAGCAGCGTATCGGCGTCATCCGCGCGCTGGCAGCGGATCCTCCGGTCCTGCTGATGGATGAACCGTTCGGCGCGGTCGACCCGATTAACCGTGAGGTGATCCAGAACCAGTTCCTGGAGATGCAGCGCAAGCTGAAAAAGACCGTGATGCTGGTGAGCCACGATATTGACGAAGCGCTGAAGCTGGGCGACCGTATTGCCGTCTTCCGTCAGGGACGTATCGTGCAGTGCGCCAGCCCGGACGAGCTGCTGGCGAAACCCGCGAATGAGTTTGTTGGCTCGTTTGTTGGCCAGGACCGGACGTTGAAACGCCTGCTGCTGGTATCGGCGGGCGACGTCACTGACCAGCAGCCGACGATTACGGTACGCGAATCGACGCCGCTGCCGGAGGCCTTCGCCACCATGGATGACAACGATATTCGCGCCATTACCGTGGTTGATGAGCACGGCAAACCGCTCGGCTTTGTGAAGCGCCGCGAAGCGCGTAACGCCAGCGGCAGCTGCGGGGATATTCTGCATCCGTTCCGTATGACCGGTAAGGCCGAGGATAACCTGCGCGTGGTGCTTTCTCGCCTGTATGAGAGCAACACCAGCTGGATGCCGATTGTGGACGAGGACGGACGCTATAACGGCGAGATATCCCAGGATTATATTGCGGAGTATTTGAGTTCAGGGCGTACGCGCCGGGCATTAAATATTCATAGCGAGAGTTAAGCATTCAGGCCGGGTACTGCCCGGCCTTTTTCCGCACGCATACCTTTTGCTAACCTCCCGATTTCCCGCCACAATATTGTATCGTCCCCGTTAAATCACGACTTCATGCAACGTCTTCACGCTTACCCCGACATCCGCGCGATGTTTCGCCGTCTCCTGATTGCTACCGTCACCGGCGTGCTGGCGGCGCTGGCCGTTGCGGTGTTCCGCCACAGCATGTATCTGCTGGAGTGGCTATTTCTCAGCAACGAAAGCGGAAGTCTGGTGAACGCCGCAGCCGCGTTATCGCCCTGGCGGCGGGCGCTGACGCCTGCGCTAGGTGGTCTGGCCGCGGGGATGCTGCTGTGGGGATGGCAGCGCATGACGGCACAACGTCCCCACGCCCCGACCGATTATATGGAAGCGCTTGAGACGGGTGACGGCCAGTTTGACTACGGCGCCAGCCTGGTGAAATCCCTCGCGTCGTTGCTGGTGGTCGCCAGCGGCAGCGCCATCGGCCGTGAAGGCGCCATGATCCTGCTCGCCGCCCTCGCCGCCTCCTTTTTTGCACAACGTTGTACGCCAAAATCCGAATGGAAACTGTGGATCGCCTGCGGTGCCGCCGCCGGGATGGCCAGCGCCTATCATGCGCCGCTGGCGGGCAGCCTGTTTATCGCAGAGATCCTGTTTGGCACGCTGATGCTGGCCTCCCTCGGCCCGGTGGTGATTGCCGCTGTAGTGGCCCTGCTGACCACGCGCCTGTTAAGTCCCGGCGCGAATACGCTATATGATGTCCATCTCAGCGAGATGCTTACGGCGGTGGATTATTTCCTGATCGTTGGCGTGGGTCTGCTGGCTGGCGTTTGCGGCCCGCTGCTGATGTGGCTGATGGCGGCCAGCCACAGGCTGTTTCTGCGTCTCAAACTCTCACCGCCGTGGCAGCTGGCGCTGGGTGGTCTGATCGTCGGGCTGCTGTCGCTGCTGACGCCGAAAGTATGGGGGAATGGCTATAGCGTGGTTCAGGCGTTTTTGCAGTCGCCGCCGCTGCTGTCGGTGATTGCTGGCGTCTTTATTTGCAAGCTGCTGGCGGTACTGGCAAGCAGCGGGTCCGGCGCGCCGGGAGGCGTGTTCACGCCAACCTTGTTCGTTGGTATGGCAACGGGAATGCTGTTTGCGCAGATCTTTGCGCTGTGGTTTCCTGGCTCTGAGACGGCGATCCTGCTTGGGCTGGCGGGAATGGCGACGCTGCTCGCCGCCACAACGCATGCGCCAATCATGTCGGCCTTGATGGTCTGTGAGATGACCGGGCAGTATTTTTTACTTCCCGGTTTGCTGGTTGCCTGTGTTGTGGCGTCGGTATTGTCGAGAACGCTACGCCACGACTCGATCTACGGCCAGCATACCGCCGAAAGCCGAGAGATCGATATAGTGCGCTAATTCGCGCTGCTCTGCGCGGGGCAGATAAGGCAGTTCGCCTACCAGCGGGCCAGGCAGCTTTTTGCTCAGCACGTCGATGATTTCAGCGTAGTGCGCAAGGCCCGGGTTAATACGATTCGCCACCCAACCAATCAGCGGCAGGCCGTCATTAGCGATAGCCTGCGCCGTCAGCAAGGCATGGTTGATGCACCCTTCCTGGATGCCCACGACCATAATCACCGGCAATTGCTCCTGCACCACCCATTCGGAAAGGGGACGTAAATCGTTCATCAGGCTGCGCCAGCCACCGGTCCCTTCAACGACAACGTGGTCAACCTTTTCACTCAGATTTGCCAGGCCATCAGAAAGCAGGCTGTAGTTGATAAGCCCACTGTGAGCGACGCTGCTTTCCTCTTCGCTTAACGCGATAGGATTGACGGCATCATAAGGCAGTTCCAGAGACGAGACGCTTTGCAGAACCAGGGCGTCCTTATTGCGCAGCCCTTCTGGCGTCTCTTTACTGCCTTTTGCAACCGGCTTGTATCCTGCAACGCGTTTACCGCTTGCCGCCAGGGCCTGGAGTAACGCGCGGGATACGACTGTCTTCCCGACAGACGTATCCGTACCAGTAATAAAGAAACGCTTAAGCATGACTCATTCCACCTCTTGGGTATGCTTCAAAATATAAACCAGGTAAATAATTCAGTGGGGAAAGTCTACGGGATGCGTGCGCTACCGGGCTTGAGATAGCGCAATTTTTCGTACATCTCTGGAAAAGAGTTAGCCCTGAAGCAAACGAATCAGTAACGAGCCGTTGTACATCGCATCTTTTACCAGCGCGGCGCCGGCCATCGTGCCCTGGTTGGAAAATTGCGTACTTTCGACCACGATGTTTTTACTGTACGCGGGAAGCGCCTGCTGATTGATGCAGGCGGAAATCGCCGGAAAGAGGATATCCGCCGCCTGGCTGAGCGGGGAGCCGATCAGTATTTTTTGCGGGTTAAACAGGTTCACCATAATGGCCAGAATGCGCCCGACATTATTGCCCACGCCGGTAATAATGTCCTTCGCCAGCAGATCGCCCTGCCTTGCCGCTGCGCACAGTGCCTCGACGCTCAACGGTTGACCGTGCAGCGTGGAGCTCATCGACTGGCTGAGCCGCACTTGCGCCAGCTCCAGCACGCTTTCGACGCTGGCAATCGTCTCCAGACAGCCATGGTTACCGCAGTAGCAGCGTTTTCCGTACGGATCGACCTGCGTATGGCCGATCTCCACCAGGCTACTGCTGCCAGCATG
Source organism: Enterobacter sp. JJBC (assembly GCF_036936505.1). NCBI lineage: Bacteria > Pseudomonadati > Pseudomonadota > Gammaproteobacteria > Enterobacterales > Enterobacteriaceae > Enterobacter > Enterobacter sp. JJBC. The sequence goes on along the minus strand of NZ_CP136935.1, from coordinate 2,171,171 downwards.
CAACAGACGCCCGTCGGTAATCACACCAGCGCCAACGTTATGATCAATCACCACCTGAATCACGTCGCGCGCGCCCCGGGAAGCGCCAAACAACGCCTCCGCCATCGTCCAGGCGCTGATATCATGCTGAATATAGACCGGTACACCGGTGTGGTTTTCCAGCACGTCGCCCAGCGGCATCTCTTTGACGTTTTCATAAAACGGCATGCGGTGCACAATGCCATTTTCGGTATCAATAATTCCCGGCAGGGTGATCGCAATCGCCGTTAAACGTTCAAGACGCTGCTGGTGACGAATAAAGAACTGGTCGATGTGGGTCAGAATGGCATCGAGAAGTGGTTGCTCTGCATCGAGCGGGAGTTCCAGCCGGTCTTCCACCACCAGCTTGCTGCTGAGGTCGCGCAGCGCGAGGAAGATTTCCCCGCGGCTAATCCGCAGCGACAGGTAGTGCCAGGCTTCCGTTTCCACCACCAGCCCTACCGCCGGACGGCCACGACTGCCCGGCTCCTGAATTTCTGTCTCCTGAACCAGATGGGCTTCCAGCATTTCGCGGACAATCTTGGTAATACTGGCGGGTGCCAGTTGTGCCAGGCGCGAAAGATCGATACGCGAAACCGGACCAAGCTGATCAATCAGGCGATAAACGGCGCCCGCGTTGGTCTGCTTGATCTGATCGATATGCCCTGGCTGACTATCAGCAACCACCTCGTACTCCCTTATTTTCGAGCTTCGAAATAAACTGAGGGCTATGGTGAAGCACTTCAATGGCTGACGTCAAATTTTTACTTAGCCATGTGATTTACTGCACATTTTCGCCCACTTTTCCCTATAAATAACGCCCGCGAGAAGCGGTAATTAATTGTTCTTTGAAACGCTGTGCCGCATGGCTCTGTTCATGATGTTTAGACCACACCAGCCACATCTCTGAGACTGCATCCTGCTCGGCTATCTTCACCCAGCGCATTTCCGGCAATTGTACCCGTTTAAACGAGGCCGGGAGAATCGACACGCCAAGCCCTGCGGCAACGAGACCAATGATCGTCATGGCTTCCCCCACCTCCTGCGCGATAGTCGGGACAAGGCCATATCGCCGCATCAAACCAAGAATATCGTCATACAACCCGGTTCCCACCTGTGGGTCAAAAAAGACAAATGGCTCTTTCGCCAGTTCAGCCAGCGTGACGCTGTGCTGCGCGGCGAGCGGATGATCCCGGGGGATCATCGCCATCAGCGGTTCGCGCAGGATCACCTGCCACGCCAGGGTATCAGGCAACTGCGTATTACGCATCAGCCCCAGATCGAGCGATCCTTCGTTAAGCGGCGATATCTGCTCGCGAGTATTTATTTCGCGCGTCTGAATATGCACATCCGGAAAGTTACGGCGAAACGAAGATAGCGTTTGTGAAACAGCGCTGATAAAGGGGGCCGATGAGGTAAACCCGATGCGCAGCTCTCCCGTCTCCCCGAGATAAAGCCGTTCCGCTCTGGCGGCGGCGTCCTCCACCATACTCAGGATTTGTCGGCTATCGGCAAGAAACTGTTTTCCCGCCGCCGTCAGGCTCACGCTGCGGTTGGTTCGCGCCAGCAGACGCGCCCCGACCTGCTGCTCCAGGATCTGTATCTGCTGGCTTAGCGGTGGCTGAGAGATATTCAGCCTTGCCGCCGCACGACCAAAATGCAGCTCTTCGGCGACGGCGACAAAATAGCGTAGATGGCGCAGCTCGATATTCATATTTTTAAAGTATCATTTGAGATTATTAATATATTAGACAGAATATTTACATTTTCCTACCCTAATCTTGTGGTCATACCCGTCACCAGAAACCACGGGGATGTTTAAGCAAGGATTATGTGTGAGCCGTACAACGACCGTTGATATCGCGCCGGCCAGCGACATTGATGATTTACCCGCAGCACCGCAGCCGGTTCAGTTTATTAAACGTGGTACCCCCCAGTTTATGCGCGTCACGCTGGCGCTCTTCTCAGCGGGTCTCGCCACTTTCGCCCTGCTCTACTGCGTTCAGCCGATCCTGCCGGTCCTGTCGCATGAATTTGGCGTGTCGCCAGCCAGCAGCAGTATTTCGCTCTCCATTTCAACCGGGATGCTGGCGATCGGTCTGCTGTTCACCGGGCCACTTTCGGATGCCATCGGGCGTAAGCAGGTCATGGTAACGGCGTTAATGCTGGCCTCCGTGTGTACCTTGTTGTCCACCATGATGACCAGCTGGCACGGCATTCTGATCATGCGCGCGCTGATTGGGTTATCCCTGAGCGGCGTGGCGGCGGTCGGGATGACCTATCTCAGCGAGGAGATCCACCCGAGTTTCGTGGCCTTCTCCATGGGGCTGTACATTAGCGGGAACTCTATCGGCGGGATGAGCGGACGCCTGCTCAGCGGTGTGTTTACTGATTTCTTTAACTGGCGCATTGCGCTGGCCGTTATCGGCTGCTTCGCCCTCGCTTCGGCGCTGATGTTCTGGAAAATCCTGCCGGAATCGCGCCATTTCCGCCCGACCTCCCTGCGTCCGAAAACGTTATTTATCAACTTTCGCCTGCACTGGCGCGATCAAGGGCTGCCCCGTTTGTTCCTGACCGGTTTCCTGCTGATGGGCTCGTTCGTGACGCTGTTCAACTACATTGGCTATCGTCTGATGCTTTCACCGTGGCATCTTAGCCAGGCATTAGTGGGTTTGCTCTCTGTGGCATATCTCACCGGGACATGGAGTTCGCCAAAAGCGGGCGCCATGACCGCGCGCTTCGGCCGTGGTCCGGTGATGCTGGTATCCACCGCCGTGATGCTGTTCGGACTGCTGATGACGCTTTTCTCTTCCCTGTGGCTGATTTTTGCCGGAATGCTGCTCTTCTCTGCGGGCTTCTTTGCCGCGCATTCCGTTGCCAGCAGCTGGATTGGCCCACGCGCGCGCCGCGCTAAAGGTCAGGCTTCGTCACTGTATCTGTTCAGTTACTATCTTGGTTCCAGCATAGCCGGTACGCTCGGCGGGGTGTTCTGGCATAACTACGGCTGGAACGGCGTGGGCGGATTTATCGCGCTGATGCTGTGCGCGGCACTGCTGGTGGGCGCGAGCCTGCATAAACGACTGCATTAACATTCAGCCCTCTTCGTGTTTAAATCGAGCCGATGCTAATTTTTGTCATGGGCTGATTCAGACACGAGGACTTCATGAAAAACAATAACTATCAACAACTCACCCGCACCTTCCAGCGCCTCTCCCGCTTCTCTCACCTCTCCTCCATCGCCAGCTGGGACATGTTCACCATGATGCCGCCAGGCGGCAGCGCCGCGCGCGGTGAAGCGCTGGCGGAGATGAGCGTCCTGCAACATCAGATCCTGACCGATAAAAAAGTGGGTGAATGGCTGGCGGCGGCGGCAGACGAAGATCTGAACGACGTTGAGCTGGCCAACCTGCGTGAAATGACGCGCCACTACCAGCAGGCAACTTTACTGCCGGAATCGCTGGTGGAGGCCAAATCGCTGGCGGGCAGCAGGTGTGAACACGCGTGGCGCACTCAGCGTCCGGCCAACGACTGGCAGGGCTTTTCAGCCAACCTGAAAGAGGTGGTGAAACTCAGTCGTGAAGAAGCCCGCCTGCGCGCTGAAGCTAAAGGCTGCACGCCTTACGACGCGCTGCTGGATATCTTTGAACCCGACATGACCAGCGCTCGCCTGGATGTGCTGTTCGGCGATCTGAAGTCCTGGCTACCGGAGTTGCTGGCAAAGGTTGTGGAAAAACAGGCTCAACGATCGTTCGTTCCGCCACAGGGTCCCTTCCCGACCGCCACGCAGCGCGAGCTGGGCCTGGAAGCGATGAAAATGCTTGGCTTCGATTTTAACGGCGGTCGTCTGGACGTTAGCGCCCACCCGTTCTGCGGCGGCGTGCCGGAAGATGTGCGTATCACCACGCGTTACGATGAAGATGAACTGCTCAGCGCGCTTTTCGGCGTGATCCACGAAACCGGACATGCCCGCTACGAGCAAAACCTTCCGCGAGCATGGGCCGGTCAGCCCGTTGCGCTGGCGCGCTCTACGGCGATCCATGAATCCCAAAGCTTGTTCTTTGAAATGCAGCTAGGCCGCAGCGACGCTTTCCTGAAGCATCTGCTTCCGGCGGTTCATGCCCGTTTCGGCAGCCAGGCGGCATTCAGCGAAGAGAATTTCATTGCCTGGAACCAGCGCGTGAAGCCGGGCTACATCCGCGTTGATGCGGATGAAGTGAGCTATCCGGCGCATGTGGTGCTGCGCTATGAGATCGAGCGCGCGCTAATCAATGGCGAAATTGAAGTCGATGATATTCCCGCGTTATGGGATGAGAAAATGCAGGCCTGGCTTGGGTTATCCACCAAAGATAACTATCGCAACGGCTGTATGCAGGATATCCACTGGACCGACGGCGGTTTTGGCTACTTCCCGTCTTACACGCTGGGGGCAATGTATGCGGCACAGCTGTTCCATGCCGCCAAAACTGCGCTGCCCGGGTTGCAGACATCCATTGCCGGGGGCGATTTCTCAGCACTGTTTGACTGGCTGCGTCAGAATATCTGGCAGCACGGCAGCCGTTTCAGCACATCGCAGCTCATCACCCAGGCCACGGGCGAAGACCTGAATATCCGCTACTTCCGCGAACACCTGACGTCCCGCTATCTGTAACCGAACGCGCCGGGGGTCCACCCCGGCGTTGTACATACGGTTACACGCCGATACCAATCACTCACGGAAACCCCGAATTTACAGGGATATAGTTATTTCAACGGCCCCGCAGTGGGGTTAAATGAAAAACCAAATTCGAGGGTATGAAAATGAAAAAAGTATTAGCTCTGGTTGTTGCCGCTGCTATGGGTCTGTCTTCCGCTGCATTCGCGGCTGAAACTACCGCCACCGCAGCGCCTGCGGCTTCCACCGCTGCTCCGGCCAAAACGGTTCACCAAAAAAAACATCACAAAGCGGCTAAACCAGCGGCAGAACAGAAAGCGCAGGCCGCTAAAAAGCACCACAAAAAAGCGGCAAAACCAGCGGTAGAGCAGAAAGCCCAGGCGGCTAAAAAGCATCATAAAAAAGCAGCAAAACACGAAGCGGCTAAACCTGCTGCACAGCCAGCAGCGTAAGAGTACAAGCTTAACCGTGCCCTTCGGGGCACGTTGGTAAACCGGCGCTGAACGGGTTTGCGGTCAGCGCCGTTTTTTTATCCGGAGGGCGTATGCTGCGGCGCTATCGGTTTGAGTTCATTCTTATCCTGCTAATTTTATGCGCGCTCATCGCCAGCCACTTTTATCTTTCCTGAATGTAGCACGCTGATTTTACTCCCACTTTCTCGCCGTCGCGTCTATAGTATTTTTATAGGGATCACTTTTAATAATCATAATTACCCCCCACCAGAGTGTGATATGCGTAAATCTGTTGTGTTGTTACTGGGAACGTTTAGCCTTTTTGCTGGCTTTTCACATGCGGATGATGGCGACGATGACGCCATTAGCGCCAAAGAGGTAAAGACGCTGTTTTTTGGTCATGACGATCGTACGCGTGTCACCGATCCTACCGAATCGCCCTGGGATGCCATCGGGCAACTGGAAACCGCCAGCGGCAATTTATGTACTGCAACCCTCATTACGCCACGCCTTGCGCTGACGGCGGGTCATTGCCTGTTAATGCCGCCTGAAGGCAAACCGGATAAAGCGATCGCCCTGCGCTTTGTGTCGCAAAAAGGAATATGGCGCTACGAAATTCACGGTATTGAGGGGCGGGTGGATCCGTCGCTTGGCAAACGCCTGAAACCGGATGGTGATGGCTGGATTGTGCCGCCCGGGGCGGCCTCCTGGGATTTCGGGCTGATCGTTTTACGTTATCCGCCGTCCGGGATCACCCCGCTGCCGCTCTTTGATGGCGATAAAGCCGCGCTCACCGCCGCCCTGAAAGCCGCCGATCGAAAAGTAACGCAGTCAGGCTACCCTGTTGATCACCTCGATTCGCTGTACACCCATACGGACTGCGTGGTGACGGGTTGGGCGCAAAACAGCGTGCTGTCGCATCAGTGCGATACGCTACCGGGTGATAGCGGATCGCCGCTGATGTTAAAAACCGATAACGGCTGGCAGCTGATTGGCGTTCAAAGTTCTGCGCCAGCGGCGAAAGACCGCTGGCGCGCCGATAACCGGGCGTTGTCGGTGACCGGTTTTCGCGACCGGCTGGAAGCCCTGGCGCAGCAGTAGGTCACTCAGGCCAGTTTAATCATGATCATGCCGGCGAGCAGTAATACCAGCCCTATCCAGCCTTTATTGTTTAAACGCTGCCCGAACATAATCCAGCCTGCCGCCAGGGTGGCGGCAATACCGAAGCCACCCCACAGCGCATAGGCCACGGACAGATCGATGCCTTTCACCGCCTGCGACAGGGCGCTAAACGCCCCCAGAACCGCGGCAATCGATAACAGGCCGTAGGCTTTGCGACGAAAACCGTCGGAGAACTTCAGAAAGACGTTCGCAATAATTTCCAGAACGATGGCGAAAGCCAGCCAGGCCGCGTGGATCCATTCAAACTGCTGCATGGGTCTGCTCCTTCTGCTGTTTTGCCGGTTTGCGTGTACCCGATTTAATCAGCACGATACCCGCGACCAGGGTCGTCAGCCCGGCAATTTTCATTGTCGTCAGGGTTTCATCAAATAACATGACGCTAAACAGCGTAATCAATAAAATACCAACACCTTCCCACAATGCGTATGCCACGCCCAGCGCGATTTTTTTAACCGCGAAAGAGAGGAAAATATAGGAAAGCGTAATCATGACCAGCATCAAAATAAAACCGGTGCTGCCATCACTCACGCTCGCCCATTTCATCGACAAGGTGCCGGTAATTTCAGCGACGATCGCCAGAGCTAATAAAATCCAGTAAAACATGTTTTTTCTCCTGCTTGAGAATATAATCCATCGAGGCTCACTGCGGACAGCAAACCAAAAAATTGGGAATTAAATCAGTTAGCTAAGCGCATAGCGCCAGCTCAGGCAGAAGACGTGACTATAGGGCGGAACGCCAGTGTTGCTCACCAGAAAGCAGGCAGAGGGAGGTTGAAAACAGAGCAGAGTTGTTTGAAAAATACGTCCTGAACAAATTGTCCATAAAATTACAATTATCCGCGGTGTTGCTTCTCGTCTTTGCGGATGAAAATTGTCCTCGGTAGTTGAACACGCCTGATTTGTATCATAAGCCGGGAATTTACTCAAAGCCTTTTCATTTCTTTACCCAGTCTGTTTGATTTTGGTTAGTTTTTTTAATCCGCTTTCCCCTCTATTATAAATAAAAAACTGTTCAGGAACGTCCATGGCCAAACCTATTATCACCCTCAACGGGCTTAAGATCGTCATCATGCTGGGCATGCTGGTGATCATTCTGACCGGCGTTCGTTTTGCGGCCGATATCATCGTGCCTTTTATCCTGGCGCTTTTTATCGCGGTGATCCTCAATCCACTGGTGCAGCGAATGGCGCGGCTGCGCATCCCGCGTGTGCTGGCGATAAGCCTGCTTATCAGTATTATTATCGTTGCGATGGTGCTGTTAGTCGCCTATCTGGGAACCTCCCTGAACGAGCTGGCGCGGACGCTACCGACATACCGCTCTTCCCTGGCGACCCCGCTGCTGCAAATTGAACCCTGGCTGCAACGCGCGGGTATCGAAGTCTCGGTTGAGGAACTGCTTAAATACATCGATCCGAATGCCGCCATGACGATTGTCACCAGCCTGCTGGCACAACTCTCCAACGCCATGACCTCGATTTTCCTGCTGTTCCTGACGGTTGTGTTTATGCTGCTGGAAGTTCCACAGCTGCCTGCAAAGCTCCAGCACATCATGGTGCGTCCGGTAGAGGGAATGGGCGCCATTCAGCGCGCGCTCGACAGCGTTTCACGCTATCTGGTGCTGAAAACGGCCATCAGCCTGGTGACGGGATTAGTGGTCTGGGGGATGCTCGCCGCGCTGGATGTGCGTTTTGCCTTCGTCTGGGGGCTGCTGGCCTTTGCGCTCAACTATATTCCTAACATCGGCTCCGTGCTGGCGGCGATCCCCCCTATCCTTCAGGTGCTGGTTTTCAGCGGTTTGTATGATGCCCTGATTCTGCTGGCAGGCTATCTGGTGATTAACCTTGTCTTCGGGAACATTCTTGAACCACGGATAATGGGACGCGGGCTGGGGCTTTCAACCCTTGTAGTGTTCCTGTCCCTGATTTTCTGGGGCTGGCTGCTCGGGCCTGTCGGCATGCTGCTCTCCGTTCCGCTGACAATTATTGTCAAAATTGGCCTCGAGCAGACCGCCGGTGGACAAAGTATCGCTGTACTGCTGAGCGACATGAGCCATAAGGCCGATTAATTGTCCATCGACAGCATGGGCTTGCCCGTTCTTCCCGCTTCGCGATAGTTGCCTACTGCCCGCTGCCATTCCGACAGCGGGTAGAGGGTGACATCGCTGCACTGACTGGCGCGCAGTTTAGGCCAGATGCGCCGAAACTCCGCCTGCCACGCCTCAGCGCTCAGCGCGTCCAGATAGTTACGAATGTGAAACCACGCCACGCACGGCAACGGCCGCTGCTGCCGGAAGGTCTGCCCGGAGAGCAGCCCGTAGCAGACAAAGGTGCCGGTTTCGGGCATCACGCTCAGGATCGTCTCCGCCAGGCTGCCGCCCGTGGCGTCGTACACCACGTCTGCGCGCGCGGCGGCAGCGTTGACGGCGGCCATATCGTGTTGCGCAATCGGGACGATCCCCTTTTCAGCCAGACGTTGAGCGTGCACGGGCGAGCGATGGATCCCGTAAACCGCCTCTGCACCCGCCTGGCGTGCCCATTGCCCGAGCAGAACGGCGCAGTCAGAACCGGCAGCGGTGAGCAGCACCGTTTTCCCGACCGGAGGATAGCGGTCCAGCATCATCTGTGCGGCAAGCGGATTGATATACGCCCGCGCGGCAAGAAGCGAGTCGACGTCGTCCGGGACGGGAACCGCATACGCTGCCGGGCAGTCGACATAGCGCTGCCAGGTTCCCTGCCCCCGTAACGGCAGGACCCGCTTGCCCAGCAGCGCCGGATAAGCGGCGGGCGTTTCGGTCACTATTCCGACCCCTTCATAACCGGCTATCGCAGGCAGCGACGTGCGATGGCGATATGCCCCGGTGATGGGAATGAGATCGGAGGCGTTCACCGGAGAAAAAAGCATGCGCACACGTATCTCTCCCGGCTGTCGCGGGGACAATGGTGTGGTTTCCGCTTGCAGTACCGATTCAGGCTCACCAAACCGGCGATACCAGAGAGCCAGATTACGCATTGCGATCGCGCCATCCCATTTCCGGTGCGACATGTTTCAGGATGGACTCGATCACATGTGCGTTGTATTCCACGCCCAGCTGATTCGGCACGGTAAGCAACAGCGTATCCGCTTCCGCGATCGCTTCATCCTTTTTCAACTGTTCAATCAGCTTGTCTGGCTCTGCGGCATAGCTGCGTCCGAAAATGGCCCGCGTTTTCTCATCCAGATAGCCCACGCTGTCGCTCTCATTGCGGCTTGAACCGAAATACATCCGGTCGCGTTCGTCCATCAGGGCAAAAATACTGCGGCTGACCGAAACGCGTGGCTGACGGGTATGCCCTGCCTCAGCCCAGGCCTGTCGGTAGGCACGGATCTGTTTTGCCTGCTGAATATGGAACGGCTCGCCGGTTTCATCATCTTTCAGCGTTGAGCTTTGCAGGTTCATCCCCAGTTTTGCCGCCCATACTGCCGTTGCATTAGAGCCAGCCCCCCACCAGATACGATCGCGTAAGCCTTCTGAATGCGGCTCCAGACGCAACAATCCCGGCGGGTTTGGGAACATCGGCTGTGGGTTAGGCTTCGCAAACCCTTCACCGCGTAATACATCAAGCAGTACCTCAGTGTGGCGGCGCGCCATATCAGATTCGGTTTCCCCTTCCTGCGGCACGTAACCAAAATAACGCCAGCCATCAATCACCTGCTCCGGGGAACCCCGGCTGATACCAAGCTGTAATCGCCCGCCGGAGATGAGATCTGCCGCGCCAGCATCTTCCGCCATATACAGCGGATTTTCATACCGCATGTCGATCACGCCCGTCCCGATTTCGATGCGTTTGGTTTTCGCGCCTATTGCCGCCAGCAAGGGGAATGGCGAACTGAGCTGGCGGGCAAAGTGGTGCACACGGAAATAAGCCCCGTCCGCGCCCAGCTCTTCGGCTGCGACCGCCAGATCGATGGACTGTAGCAGCGTGTCAGCCGCGGTTCGCGTGCCGGACTGGGGTGACGGCGTCCAGTGACCAAACGACAAAAATCCGATCTTTTTCATAGTGGAGTATCCTGATAAAGCATTGCGTTATCCCTACTCTACGCATTAACGGATGAGAATAAATGGTGATTATTTAACGGAATGCTTCAAATAAACTGACAGAAATACGCAAATCGCAGGCTGCCTTCCCGCAGAGGAGGCATTCTCCTGACATCTCATAATGGGATATAGTGTGAACTATTCTCTTTTTAACAGGTAACATCAGCAATGGCTCTGATCCCCAAAAACTACGCACGGCTGGAAAGCGGCTACCGTGAAAAAGCGCTAAAAATCTACCCCTGGGTTTGTGGACGCTGCTCGCGTGAGTTTGTTTATTCAAATCTTCGTGAACTCACGGTTCACCATATCGACCACGATCACACCAATAACCCGGAAGATGGCAGTAACTGGGAGCTGTTGTGCCTGTTTTGTCACGATCACGAGCACTCAAAGTACACCGAAGCGGATCAGTATGGCACCACCGTTGTCGCGGGTGAGGATGCGCAAAAAGACGTGGGTGTCGCCACGTTTAACCCCTTTGCCGATCTCAAGGCGATGATGGACAAGAAGAAGTAATATCGACGGCTTCACTGCCCATACCTGCCGTATGGGCACTTATATTCCTTAAACATTTCATTAAATACCCTTTCCGCCAGATTTGCCTCGCCGCCATTCTGAATATAACCCTCTTCCTCCTGCACCCGTACGACGTCACTCCTCGTTCCCCCTTGATCTTTGCTATCAATATACAATACTGTATATAAATACAGTATTTATTAACGGTGATCATAATGCAGTTTTTCACCCCACCTGGCGATACCAGAGCGAGCTGACCATGTTTGCACTGTGTGATGTGAACGCTTTCTATGCTTCCTGTGAAACGGTTTTTCGCCCGGACCTGAAGGGACGACCGGTGGTCGTGTTGTCCAATAACGATGGGTGCGTCATCTCTCGCTCCGCTGAAGCCAAACCCTTTGTGAAAATGGGTGAACCGTACTTCAAACAGAAAGATCGCTTCAGGCATCATGGCGTGGTTTGTTTCAGCAGTAATTATGAACTTTACGCGGATATGTCCAACCGGGTAATGAACACGCTTGAAGAGATGTCGCCTCGTAGCGAAATATACTCCATTGATGAGATCTTTTGCGATCTTACCGGGGTGCGTAATTGTCGCGATCTTTCCGATTTTGGGCATGAAATGAGAGCGACCGTACTGCAACGCACCCATCTGACCGTCGGGGTGGGCATCGCACCCACAAAGACGCTGGCGAAACTGGCAAATCACGCGGCAAAACGCTGGCAGCGCCAGACGGGAGGCGTTGTTGATTTATCCAATGTGGATCGTCAGAGAAAGCTGATGGCGGCGCTACCCGTCGAAGACGTTTGGGGGGTAGGACGTCGCATAGCGAAGAAGCTTGAGATGATGGGGATTAAGACTGTCCTGCAACTGGCAGACACCGATATCCGGTTCATAAGAAAACATTTCAATGTCGTGCTGGAGAGAACGGTGCGTGAATTACGGGGCGAATCGTGTCTTGAACTGGAAGAGTTTGCCCCGGTAAAGCAAGAAATCGTCTGTTCGCGCTCGTTTGGCGAACGCATCACGGAATATGACGATGTACGCCAGGCCATCTGTAGTTATGCTGCCCGGGCAGCAGAAAAACTTCGCAATGAGCATCAGCATTGCCGATTTATCTCCGTATTTGTTAAAACCTCGCCCTTCGCGCTTAACGAGCCATATTATGGCAATAGCGCGTCGGTAAAACTGCTTACCCCAACCCAGGATAGCCGGGATATTATCGGCGCATCAGTTCGTTGTCTGGATGCGGTCTGGAAGAACGGCCATCGGTACCAGAAAGCCGGCGTGATGCTGGGAGATTTTTATAGCCAGGGCGTCGCGCAACTTAATCTGTTTGACGACAACGCACCCAGGAAAAACAGCCAAAAGTTAATGGATGTATTAGACCATCTGAATGCTGAAAATGGCCGTGGCACGCTTTACTTCGCGGGACAGGGTATTCAGCAGCCGTGGCAGATGAAACGGGAAATGCTTTCACCCCGCTACACAACCCGCTTTGCGGATCTCCTCACTGTTAAGTGATATTAACAATTGCTGCTAAGTTGTAAATTTCTCCTTGCTGGACCGGACAAATCGGTTATCGTGCCAGGCAACTTTCGCAGCAATAAAAGACAGTGGGATGCGCTATGGCGATTTTTGATGGTCACAATGACCTGTTGCTTAATTTATGGCTTCACCATCGCCAGGATCCGGTAACGGCCTTCTTCTCCGGCATTGAGAAGGGACACCTCGATTATCCACGCATGCAGCAAGGCGGATTTTCCGGCGGGCTGTTCGCGCTGTTCGTGCCGCCGCAGGAGTATATCGCCCGCATGGCGCCACAATACGCCAGCGAGCCGTGGCAGCCGGTCGACATTCTCTGGCAGCAGCTGACGATCCTTAAGCAGCTTGTCGCCCACTCCGACGGCCGGGCGCGATTGTGCCTGAGCGCGGCGGATATCGAACGCTGCCGTCAGGATAAGGTGCTGGCGATGGTAGCGCATATTGAGGGCGCGGGCGGTTTTGACGGCGAGGGAGGCGATCTACAGGCTTTCTATGCCGCCGGGGTGCGTAGCATTGGGCCTTTCTGGAACATTGCTAACCGTTTTGGCACCGGCGTTAACGGGGCGTTTCCCGGCAGCCCGGACAGCGGCCCAGGGCTTACCGCAGAGGGTATCGCCCTCATTAAGCACGCTAATGCCCTGAATATGCTGATTGACGTTTCGCATATGAATGAAAAGGCGTTCTGGGATACCGCTCGTCATTCCTCATCACCGCTGGTCGCCACCCACTCCAACGCCCATACGCTGTGCCCGCAACCGCGCAATCTGACCGATCGGCAGCTGCTGGCTATCCGCGACAGCGGCGGCGTGGCTGGCGTCAATTTCGGCAACGCGTTTCTGCGCGCCGACGGTAAACGCGATAGCGATACCCCGCTGAGTACGATTGTTCGCCATATCGACTATCTTATTAACATCATGGGTGACGATCATGTCGCGCTGGGCTCCGATTTTGACGGTATTACGTTGCCTGATGACTTACACGATGTGAGTGGTTTACCACGGCTAATCAGCGCGTTGCGTGACAGCGGCTATGATCAATTTGTGCTGAATAAGCTGCTGTGGGGTAACTGGCAAAAGGTATTGCAAAATGTTTGGCAACAATAGGTTACGTTGTAAACATTAAGTTAATTCCTTACATCTTTCGGGTTGAGCTTTGCCCTCCTGTGACGCATTATTTGATGACCATCACAAAACTGGCACAAACAATGGCGTTGGTGCTGCATTTTTAAAGAGGAAAAAACGATGTGGAAGAAACCTGCTTTTATTGATTTACGTCTTGGCCTGGAAGTGACCCTGTACATTTCCAACCGCTAATCGCTCTGCCCGCCATCCGTGCGGGCATTTTTGTTTGACTACCTGGCCCATCTTCATGTTTATTAAAGTCCTCGGTTCCGCCGCTGGCGGTGGTTTCCCCCAGTGGAACTGTAACTGCGCCAACTGTCAGGGTTTGCGCGACGGTACCCTTCAGGCGACCCCTCGCACCCAGTCGTCGATCATCGTCAGTGATAACGGCAAAGAGTGGGTGCTGTGTAACGCCTCCCCCGATATCAGCCAGCAGATTGCCCATACGCCAGAACTGAATAAGAAAGAGGTTCTGCGCGGCACGCATATTGGCGGCATTATTCTCACCGATAGCCAGATTGACCACACCACCGGGCTGCTCAGCCTGCGCGAAGGGTGCCCACATCAGGTATGGTGTACGCCGGAGGTGCATGAAGATCTTTCCAGCGGATTCCCGATTTTTACCATGCTCCGGCACTGGAACGGCGGCCTTATTCATCACCCGATTGCGCCGCTCACCGCCTTTAGCGTGGAAGCCTGCCCTGATTTGCAGTTTACCGCTGTCCCCATCGCCAGTAACGCACCGCCCTATTCGCCGTGGCGCGACCGCCCGCTGCCGGGGCATAACGTGGCGCTGTTTATCGAAAACCGCCGCAACGGTCAGACGCTGTTCTACGCGCCGGGTCTCGGTGAACCCGATGACGCTATCCTGCCGTGGCTCAAAAAGGCGGACTGTCTGCTGATTGACGGCACCGTCTGGCAGGACGATGAACTCCAGGCCACCGGCGTCGGGCGCAATACCGGCCGCGACATGGGCCATCTGGCGCTCGGCGATGAACACGGCATGATGGCGCTGCTGGCCTCGCTGCCGGCAAAGCGCAAGATTCTGATCCACATTAATAACACCAACCCGATCCTTAACGAGCAGTCGCCGCAGCGTCACGCCCTTGCGCAGCAGGGAATAGAAGTGAGCTGGGACGGGATGAACATCACGCTTCAGGACTAACTATGCACATTCGCGAAACGCTCTCGCCGCAAGAGTTTGAGCACGCCCTTCGGGCGAAAGGCGCCTACTATCATATTCACCATCCGTACCATATCGCGATGCATAACGGCGAGGCCAGCCGCGAGCAGATCCAGGGCTGGGTGGCGAACCGGTTTTACTACCAGACGACGATCCCACTGAAAGACGCGGCAATTATGGCGAACTGCCCGGATCCGCACACGCGTCGCAAATGGGTGCAGCGGATCCTCGATCACGACGGCAGCAACGGTCATGACGGCGGTATCGAAGCCTGGCTACAGCTGGGCGAAGCCGTGGGGCTCAGCCGCGAGGACTTAATCAGCGAACGCCACGTGCTGCCCGGCGTCCGTTTCGCCGTCGACGCTTACGTTAACTTCGCCCGCCGCGCCAACTGGCAGGAGGCTGCATGCAGTTCGCTCACCGAACTGTTCGCCCCGCAAATCCATCAGTCGCGTCTCGACAGCTGGCCACAGCACTACCCGTGGATCAAAGAGGAAGGCTATTTTTATTTCCGCAGCCGCCTCAGCCAGGCCAGCCGCGACGTTGAACATGGTCTGGAGCTGGCGAAGCGTTATTGCGATAGCGCGGAAAAGCAGAATCGGATGCTGGAGATCCTTCAGTTCAAACTCGATATCCTGTGGTCGATGCTCGACGCGATGACCATGGCCTACGCGCTACAGCGTCCGCCTTATCACACGGTCACCGACAAAGCGGCCTGGCACACAACCCGACTGGTATAAGCATGCAAAAAAACTCCATCGTCGCCTTTCGTCGCGGCTATCGCCTGCAATGGGAAGCCGCTCAGGACAGCCATGTCATCCTCTATCCGGAAGGCATGGCTAAACTCAATGAGACCGCCGCCGCGATCCTCGAACTGGTCGATGGCCAACGCGACGCGGCGGCCATCATTGCCATACTCAACGAACGGTTCCCGGAAGCCGGCGGCGTGGATGACGACGTCGTAGAATTCCTGCAAATTGCTTATCAACAGAAGTGGATTATTTTCCGTGAGCCAGAATAAACCTGCCGTCAATCCACCGCTGTGGCTGCTGGCGGAGCTGACCTATCGCTGTCCGCTACAGTGTCCTTACTGCTCTAACCCGCTGGACTTCGCCCGGCAGGATCAGGAGCTGACCACTGAACAGTGGATTGAGGTTTTCCGCCAGGCGCGGGCGATGGGCAGCGTGCAGATAGGTTTTTCCGGCGGCGAACCGTTGACGCGTAAGGATCTGCCGGAGCTGATCCGCGCCGCCCGCGATCTCGCTTTTTATACCAACCTGATCACCTCGGGAATTGGCCTGACGGAAAGCAAGCTCGACGCATTCAGCGAGGCCGGTCTGGACCATATCCAGATTAGCTTCCAGGCCAGCGATGAAGTGCTCAACGCTGCGCTGGCGGGGAATAAAAAAGCCTTCCAGCAGAAGCTGGCGATGGCCAAAGCGGTTAAAGCGCGCGATTACCCGATGGTGCTGAATTTCGTCCTGCACCGGCATAATATCGATCAGATCGATAAAATCATCGAACTGTGCATCGAGCTGGACGCCGACGACGTCGAACTTGCCACCTGCCAGTTCTACGGTTGGGCGTTCCTTAATCGTCAGGGGCTTCTGCCGACGCGGGAACAGATTGCCCACGCGGAACGCGTGGTTGCCGAATATCGGCAAAAAATGGCCGCCAGCGGCAATCTGACCAACCTGCTGTTTGTCACTCCCGATTATTACGAGGAGCGGCCCAAAGGCTGCATGGGCGGCTGGGGGTCGATTTTCCTCAGCGTGACCCCGGAAGGCACGGCGCTGCCCTGCCACAGCGCGCGCCAGCTGCCGGTGGAATTCCCCTCGGTGCTTGAGCAGAGTCTGGAATCCATCTGGTATGACTCTTTCGGCTTCAACCGCTATCGCGGATTTGACTGGATGCCGGAGCCGTGCCGCTCCTGCGATGAAAAAGAGAAAGACTTCGGCGGCTGCCGCTGCCAGGCCTTTATGCTCACCGGGAATGCGGATAACGCCGATCCGGTGTGCAGCAAATCGCCGCATCATCATAAAATCCTCGAGGCGCGACGCGAAGCAGCCTGTAGTGATATGAAGATCGGTCAGCTTCAGTTTCGCAACCGAACCCGTTCTCAGCTTATCTATAAAACCCGGGAACTGTAACGATAATGACCATCCGCATCGTGGAACTGGCAGGCGGTTTACGCGCAACGCTGGTGCATCAGCCGCAGGCGACACGCGCGGCGGCGCTGGCGCGCGTGAGTGCCGGAAGCCATCACGAGCCACCGCGATTCGCCGGTCTCGCGCATTTGCTTGAGCACCTGCTGTTCCGCGGTAGCCAGCGCTATCAGGGCGATGATCGACTCATGGCCTGGGTCCAGCGCCAGGGCGGCAACGTCAATGCCACCACGCTGGCTCGCCACAGCGCTTTTTTCTTCGACGTTGCCGCCGAAAACCTGTCCGACGGCGTCGCGCGACTGCGGGATATGTTGCAGGCGCCGCTGCTTTCCCGGCAGGACATCCAGCGCGAAGTGGCGGTCATTGATGCGGAAAACCGGCTTATCCAGCAGCATGATCCCGCCCGGCGCGAAGCCGCGGCGCGCCACGCGATGGAACAACCGGAGGTTTTTCGCCGTTTTCAGGTGGGTAGCCATGATTCTCTGGGGCAAGACACGGGATCGCTGCACGCCGCGTTGCGCGGATTTCATCGCCGCTATTATGGGGCCAGACACCTGCAATTGTGGCTACAGGGACCGCAAACGCTGGATGCGTTAGCCGAGCTTGCCCATACGTTTGCGACAGGTTTTGCTTCAGGTGGCGTGCCTGAAGCCGCCCCCCCGTTACGCCTTAGCGCTGAAGCAGATTATCAGCTGGCAGTGACGGAGCGACCCGCGCTGTGGCGCTGTCCGTTGATCCGAAAAAGTGACAACGTCACCTTGCTTCGGGAATTTTTGCTGGACGAGGCCCCCGGAAGCCTGATTGACGGGCTGCGGGCGCGCGGGCTGGCAGAAGAGGTATCGCTGGACTGGCTTTATCAGGATGACGATTACGGCTGGCTGGCGCTAACGCTTGACGGCGAACGGCCCGAGGCCATAGACGCGCAAATCACGCGCTGGCTGCGGGCCCTACAGCAAACGACGCAAGAGCAACAGCGGCATTATTATAGGCTGGCACAGCAGCGCTTTAGCGCCCTGTCGCCCCTTGACCAGCTTCGCCAGCGGGCGTTTGGTTTTGCGCCCGGCGCGGCGCCGGTTGATTTTTCCGCCTTCTGTGCCGACTTACTGGCGGCGCCCACCTCGTATCTGGCCTGCAAAAAAATGGAAACCGCTGAAATTATCGCCAGCCAGGGATTTGCCCTGCCGCTTAGCCACTGGCGTCGCCAGCCGGTTGCGGATGAGAGCCCCATCGCGTTTTCCTTCTACCCGCAGGCTACCCAATATTCTGCCCCAGCCCTGACGCCAGAAGCCGTTCCGCTGCTGCATTTACCGGCGCAGGCACAAGCGCCGACGCTGATCCTCCGCAGGCCTTTTTATTCGCGCGTAAGCGAGTCACAGGGAGTGGCGATCGGCAAACAATTACGCCCTCTTCTGGCTGAAATGCGCCATATCGGCAGCAGCGGCGAGTGGCAAACGGTTGACGGTAGCTGGCAGCTAACCCTGCGGCTTCCTGACGCCGTGGTGATGGCGGAACCCATCATCGGGGCGATAATCGATCGCCTCTCCCGCCCCACACCGGCTATTACGCCTGCGCCAGATGGCATTGCGATCCGTCAGTTGCTTAAGCAATTGCCTGAACGACTGGCATCGGAACCGTCACGGAATGGCTGGCTGGCGGCGTTAGCTGGCGGCAGCGCCGGACACGCGCACGGGTTAGCCCGGCAGCTTGGCCTGCTCCGGGCGCCGGTTAACGCTAAGCCGTTGCCGTTAAGCGATTGTCCCGGCGGGGTCGAACACATTCCGCACGCCAGCGAGGATTCGGCGCTGCTGGTGTTTATTCCCCTGCCGCCGGGTGCGTCGCTCGCCGCGCTGCGGCTGCTGGCGTTATGCTGCGAACCGCGATTTTTCCAGCGCCTGCGCGTGGAACAGCAGATTGGCTACGTGGTCAGCTGTCGTTATCAGCGTATTGCCGATCGCGATGGCCTGCTGCTGGCGTTACAGTCGCCTGATCGTTCTCCCGTGAACCTGTTGGGTTGCTGCAAACGATTTTTGCGAGAGCTGACGCTGTGCGATGAATCCGAGTTCAGCCTATTGCGACAGCAGCTGGCGACGCAGATCCGCTCACCGATGGATGCCAGCGCCACGGCAGTGGCCGCCCTGCGCCAGCGCTATGGTTTGCCGGTGTTAACGCCGCAGGCTATTGATGCCCTGCAACCTGACGAGATAGTCGCGCTATGGCGCGAGATGACTCGCCGTCGCCGACGCTGGCGGGTGCTTTTCACGGGCTGACCGGAACCGCAGCTTTCTTCCTGTGCGTGGTTTTTAGTCAAAAAAAAGCCCCGTACTACGACGGGGCCAGGCTGCTTATTTCGCTGTTATTTATCCAGCGCGTAGGCAATCACGTAGTCACCACGATCCGGCGACTGGCGTGCACCGCCGGCAGAGATCAGAATGTACTGTTTGCCGGTTTTCGGTGATACATAGCTGATAGGTCCGCCCTGGCTACCCACCGGGAGACGCGCTTTCCACACTTCTTCCCCCGTAGAGGAATCAAAGGCGCGCAGGTAGTAATCCTGGGTTCCCGCAATGAAGACCAGACCGCCCTGCGTGGCCAGCGTACCGCCCAGCGTCGGCATACCGACAGGCATCTGCATACGCATTTTTACCCCAAACGGACCGGTATCCTGAACGGTACCGACCGGCACCTGCCAGACGATTTTCTGTGTTTTCAGGTCAATCGCAGAGAGAGAGCCAAACGGTGGTTTCTGGCACGGAATACCCAGCGGTGACATGAAACGGTTTTTGTTGACCGAATACGGCGTTCCTTTCATCGGAACAGCGCCCATACCGGCGTTCACGGCTTCACCGCCCGTGTTTGCCACTGCGCTTTGCGGATCTTGTTTAATCAGCTGGACCCACAGACCCAGACGCATGTCGTTGACGAAGATGTACTGGTTGTTCGGATCCGTGGACAGACTACCCCAGTTCATTCCCCCCAGCGAGCCCGGGAAGCTCAGGGAAATATCGGTTCCCGGCATCGTGTACAGACCGTCATAACGCATTGATTTGAAGCTGATACGACAGGCCAGCTGGTCAAACGGCGTCGCCCCCCACATATCCGATTCTTTCAGGGTTTCCGCGCCAATCTGCGGCATCCCCACAGAGCGCGGCTGCGTTGCCGGGTACTGTTCACGTGGAATATCCGCTGGTTTTACCGGAACCTCTTTCACTTCAGTGAGCGGTTTACCCGTCAGGCGATCAAGAACATAAATTTGCCCCGCTTTGGTGCCCACCACCACCGCGGGCTTGTTGCCCTCTTTTGTCGGGAAATCAACCAGGCTCGGCTGCATCGGGATATCGAAATCCCAGAGGTCGTTATGCACGGTCTGGTATACCCACTTCTCTTTCCCGGTAGTCGCATCCAGCGCGAGGATTGAGGTGGCGTATTTATGATCTTCCGGAATACGGTCAGCGCCCCACAGGTCGACGGAGGAACTCCCCATCGGGATAAACACGGTATTCATCGACGCATCCCAGGACATAGGGGCCCAGGAGTTTGCAGAGCTACGTTTGTAGTGTTCGCCCGGCTTCAGAACATAGTTCGGATCCGGATTACGCGGGTCGAACGCCCAGCGCAGCTGGCCGGTGATCACGTCATAACCACGTATAACGCCTCCCGGCATATCGGTGCTGACGTTATCCGCAACGCGGCCACCAACGACAACCGTCGTACCCGCCAGCGTCGGGGCCGACGTCAGCACATAGGTGGGATCTGACGCGTCGCCCATCCCTTCATGCAGGTTAACGCTGCCGTTAGTACCGAAGTCCGGACAGAATTTGCCGTTATCGGCGTCTAACGCGATCAGCTTACCGTCAATAGTATTCATCAGGATACGGCGCTGGCATGCAGTGCCCGGTGCGACCTGCGCTGGCAGAACCGGCGTGGAGCCCGCTACCGTTGGCTGTGCCAGCGGTTTGGTGGCATCAAAGTATGCCAGGCCACGGCAGCGCATCCAGATTGCAGATTTGGCGTTGATTTCCGCTTTCCAGATCTCTTTCCCACTATCGGCATCCACGGCGATGACGTTGTTATGCGGCGTACAGAGGAAGACACGATCGCCAACCTGTAGCGGCGTTTGCTGATCTTCTGCGCCATTGCCGTCCGGACTTTCCGGTACGTCACCGGTATGGTAGGTCCAGACCGGTTTCAGGTTTTTCACGTTGTCACGGGTTATCTGGTCCAGCGCCACAAAGCGACTACCGCCGGCCGTATTACCGTAGTGATCCCAGTTCTGCTGTTTCGCATCATCTTTTACCGGTACCAGCGGACGTTTTTCACCGCTAAACGGCACGGTCGGATGGGGTTGAAACATCTGAACAAAGGTGACGCCCATGGCGATAATAAGGACCGCGCAGACCCCCAGGGCCCCTTTTGCGCAGGACGGTTTTCCTTCACGTTTACGCAATGCAGGCCAGGTGGCAGCTGCCAGCACCATCAGCCCGGCGGGTACCATTAAACGGGAAACCAGCGGCCAGAAGTCGAGCCCGGCATCGAAAAATGCCCAAATCAGGGTGCCAAGAAACACCAGGGCAAACAGCCCCACGGCAGAGGACTTGCGGCGGAAGAACTGAATCGCAGAGAGCAGAGTGATAACCCCGGCGATGAGAAAATACCAACTCCCCCCCAGGGAAACCAGTTTAAAACCGCCGATAGCAAAAAAGAGCCCCGTTACAAGAAGTATCACACCCACCAGCAGGCACCACGGGCCTAACCAGCCGGATGAGCGGGGATTATTGTCTGACATAAAAATGAATCTCCTGATTACTTTATAACAGCAGGGTTTTATTGACTGCCACGATGCTAAAACCCTGCGTAACATCAATTGTTCGTGTGCGAATCATAAATTAAAATTATAATGTAGACAAAATGTATTCTGTCGGAAGAAAAGAAAACTCACTAAAGTGCAGGAACATAACAAAATAAAAAAATGGGATATCACTCTGTAATTCGCCAATACCGGAATATTTGACCAGTAAGTTCCGGCTTATGCGATGAATATCAGGTTTGCCGACAAGACAGCCCAGGTGCCGTAAGATTTTTGCATGATGAGAATTAACTTATTGCCTATTATTTAAGCTTCACAAACACGATCAGCTCGCGGATTTCACGATATACGTCACTACACCAAAGATATCGAGCGTATCGTCGCTGCCGACAATAATCGGTGAATAGGCGCTGTTCATGGGGTTGAGTTGAATATTGGGACGCAGCTGGAGGCGCTTCACGGTAAATTCGCCCTCTACCGCCGCAATCACGATATCGCCATGCTCAGGCTTGCGGGAACTGTCCACCACCAGCAAATCACCGTTATTGATCCCCCCTTCTATCATCGAGTCACCGGCGGCTTTGACAAAGTAAGTGGAGCTGGGATGGGCGACTAATAACTCGTTTAAATCGATACGCCGCTCTACATAATCCGCTGCCGGGCTGGGGAAGCCGCACTGTACTAAGTCGCTGAAAAGTGGAATAGCAACGATTTCACGCAACTCTGCGGGTCTGAAAAAGATCATGATAAACACCTCCACACTGTTTTTATATACAGTAGTTTTAACTGAGGTATCGATCAAGCCATGTCAGCGTAAGCGGCTGGCTACGCCTTAACCGCTTCGCTTATAACCCCCTATAGCAATGAAGATTATTTGTTTTGTAAATTTTTACGCACAGACAAGCGTAACGCGTCATAAAACATCACTACGCAATGACTTTCACATGACTATAAAAAGAAAACAAAGTAACAACAAGTCACTCCACATACACTATACGTTGACTTTATATTTAGACTAGCACATATTTTACAGCACAAATTAACAAGACAATTTTTGGAGGACGTTTTCTATGCCCGCCCGTGATTATCCCGATAAGCGTGTTGCTCGCGGTGTCGCAAAGGAGGCCGAACTCAGGATGTTAAGTGCGCGCATCGATCCTGCGCTGATGGAGTACATCCGCATTACTGCGTATGAAACACGGAAAAGTAAGCAGGAAATCGTGGCAGAAGCGTTAGCGCTTCACCGCCAAAGAAGTCAGATTGGATCATAAACAGCAAAAACCCGAAAAATCCTCCGGGCTTTTGCTGGTATCGGGATTACCCCACCAGAGAATTTAATGTCTCCAGCGCCTCAGGCGGCAATACCAGATCGGCTGCCGCCAGGTTTTCACGCAGATGCGCCACCGATGAGGTTCCCGGGATCAAGAGGATATTTGGCGAGCGCTGCAGCAGCCATGCCAGCGCCACCTGCATCGGCGTCGCGCCCAGTGAATCCGCCACCGCCTGTAGTCCGGAAGATTGCAGTGGCGTGAAACCACCCAGCGGGAAGAACGGCACCCAGGCAATCCCCTGCTGCGCCAGCGAATCAACCAGCGCATCGTCACCGCGATTCACAACGTTGTACATGTTCTGTACGCACACCACGGAAACCATCTTCTGCGCTTCAGCAACCTGCGAAGCGGTGACGTTGCTCAGCCCAATATGACGAACCAGCCCCTGCTGTTGCAGCTCCGCAAGGGTGCTCAGCGGCGCGGCAATCGAGCCTTCCGCCGGTCCGTGGGCGCTAAACATGATCCGCAGGTTAACCACGTCCAGCACATCCCGCTTCAGGTTACGCAGGTTATCATGCACCGCCTGCGTCAGCTCCTGCGCGGAAAACGCCGGCAGCCAGGAGGCATCCTCGCCGCGTCGGGCTCCGATCTTGGTCACAATCGTAAGGTCGTCCCGGTACGGATGAAGCGCCTCGCAGATAAGCTGGTTGGTCACATGAGGTCCGTAAAAATCGCTGGTATCAATGTGATTCACACCCAACGCCACCGCTTCACGCAGCACTGCCAGCGCCGCATTTTTATCTTTTGGCGGACCAAAAACGCCAGGCCCGGCAAGCTGCATCGCGCCATAGCCAAATCGTTTAACCGTACGCGTTCCGAGCGTGAACGTTCCGCTTTTATCTATGCTGCTCATGCTGACCTTCCTCATAAAAAATGATCCGGATTTACAACAGGTTCCGCAACGAAACCATTAGTTAAGCAATAGTAAAATTAAAGTTTAAATTCGCTACGACGATAGTATTGATGTAACCCTGCCTCTTCTCTTACGGATGACCGCCATGCTGAAAAATCTGCACGTGATTACCGGTATTATCTTTGCCCTCACCATATTCTGTCTGCTGCAAGTTGTCACGGGAGGGTTGTTCTACTCTGCCGTTAACAACGATCGTCACAACTTTCAGAACTCCGGGTTACTCAATGCCCAACAGGAAAGCCTGAGCGACAGCGTTAACACGCTGGTGAAAACGCGCGTTACCGTTACCCGCGTGGCGATCCGC
This sequence comes from Enterobacter sp. JJBC, assembly GCF_036936505.1. NCBI lineage: Bacteria > Pseudomonadati > Pseudomonadota > Gammaproteobacteria > Enterobacterales > Enterobacteriaceae > Enterobacter > Enterobacter sp. JJBC. Next base: position 2,146,910 of record NZ_CP136935.1, on the reverse strand, counting down.
TACCTGAAAAACCAGCGCGATCCGGCCTCTCTCGCGGCGATCAACACGCTGCTGGGCACCGCCAACGGTTCGCTGGCCAAAGCCGAAGACTATTACAAAAACTGGCAGGCTATTCCGCAGGTGAAGGGCCAGCATGCCGCGCTCACCGAAGAGATGCAGAAAGCCTGGAAGCAAATGCACGAGGTGATGCGCTTGTCCATTGAGTATCTGCGCGCCGATAACTATCAGGCCTATGGCGACCTGGACGCCCAGCAGGCGCAGGATGAGATGGAGGCGGTCTATACCCGCTGGCGCGCTGAAAACAACGTTCTGCTGAAAGCCGCCGCCGAAGAGAACCAGAGCAGCTTTACCCAGATGCAGTGGACGCTGGCGGCGATCTTCCTGACCGTGATCGCCGTGCTGGTGGTGATCTGGCAGGGTTTACAGCACCTGCTCCTGAAACCGCTCAACGCCATCATGAACCATATTCGCACCATCGCGAGCGGCGATCTGACGCAAAATGTCGCGATTGCCGGGCGCAACGAGATGGGCCAGCTGGCTGCTGGTCTGCACGAGATGCAGCAGTCGCTGGTGAGCACCGTCAGCGCCGTGCGCGGCAGCACAGATTCTATCTACACGGGCGCAGGAGAAATTGCCGCCGGAAGTAACGACCTTTCCGCCCGAACCGAGCAGCAGGCAGCCTCGCTGGAAGAGACCGCCGCCAGCATGGAAGAGCTGACTGCCACGGTGAAACAGAACTCGGATAACGCCCGCCAGGCGACGCTGCTGGCGAAGAATGCGTCTGAAACCGCCGCACGCGGCGGTCAGGTGGTGGATAACGTGGTGCGTACCATGAATGACATTGCCGACAGTTCTCAGCAAATTGCGCATATCACCGGCGTTATCGATAGCATTGCCTTCCAGACCAATATTCTCGCGCTCAACGCGGCGGTTGAAGCCGCCCGTGCCGGAGAACAAGGTCGCGGCTTTGCGGTCGTGGCAGGTGAAGTACGGACGCTGGCCAGCCGCAGCGCGCAGGCGGCAAAAGAGATCAAAGGGCTTATCGAGAACTCTGTCAGCCGGGTGAATACCGGCTCGGAACAGGTGAGCGAGGCGGGTGCGACCATGAAAGAGATCGTCGCGGCCGTGACGCGCGTAACCGATATTATGGCTGAGATTTCCTCGGCGTCTGACGAGCAGAGCCGCGGTATAGAGCAGGTCAGCCTGGCGGTCTCGCAGATGGACAGCGTCACGCAGCAAAACGCCGCGCTGGTACAGGAGTCGGCAACGGCGGCGGCGGCGCTGGAAGATCAGTCTGAACAGCTGCGTCAGGCCGTGGCGGCATTCCGGCTGAACGCTCAGGCATCGCCGGCGGCTCGCCCTAAAAACGTGAAAACGCCCGTACTGCTGCGCCCGTCAGCGGCAGGCGCGAATACAGCTGACGCGAACTGGGAAACCTTCTGAGTGACAGGCGGGCATCTCGCCCGCCTTCCTGATTAGCGGCTGCGCTTGGCGTGGCGTTCCCAGTTATCTCGCTTCGCATCCTCTGATTTACGCAACGAGACATAGCATGCTCCGCTGCCGCCGTGATGCGGCTGCGCTTCGCAAAAGGCCTGTACTTCGTCGAACTCGGTCAACCAGCGCGCAAGATAGCTGCGCACTACGTTAGGGTGCGACTGCTGTTCACGCCCTTTACCATGCACGATGATCAGGTTGCGTAGCCCGTCACGTCCGGCCTGGCGAATAAAGGAATAGACCAGCTGGCGGCATTGCTCCGCAGGCTGGCGTAACAGCGTTAAGCTGGCCTGACGGGAATATTTGCCGGAACGCAGCTTATCAAATACCCCCTGCTGTACCCCTTCACGCTGGAACATCAGCGGCTCGTCAAGGGGCAACAGTTCCAGAAACCCCAGCGTCAGAAAGTTATCGAGCTGCTCAGTATCTATTTCCTGACGCGCCCGCGTGTTGCGGCTCTGCTGCCAGTGAATATCCGCGCAGCGTTTGAGCGGCTGGACATCCTCCATGGCGTCAAGAAAAAGTGATTTGTCGTCAGGGTTCATGGAAATCCTCCGGCTACATCTGAGTGATGTACTATACCTGCGCCCGTTGCGGGTCTCAATCATCCGGGCACGGGTACAAATAATGGCTTAAGGAACAGATAATCGCAGACGCAATAAATTTAATCTAACCTTAACTTAAATTTCAGCCGTAATTAATTAAATAAATACGTTAAAAAATCGTGAAATCAATCACTCAACGTCCTTCTCTTTTAAGAAAAAGCTGTTATAACTTAATAAACCTGCCCAATGGATAATGCATGTAGGATCCGCGAAAGGATGCACGACTGTGTGTTCTGTGGAGTCTGTCTGATGTCGGGCAGACTCTATTTTTTATTGTTGTTATTTTTATTAAATTAATTTCCTGGCCTCTCTTCGAAACTGCGTGATTAATGATTCGGCAAGCGGTGTCTGGCGAGAATCACGACGCTGAATTAAATAATATGCCGCTTTAGGCAGGGTTTCGACAACCGGCAGCATTATCAGACGGTGCGCCAGAAGCGGATCGCAGCCCAGCTCCTGCGGTAAAATGCTGATGAAATCGCTTTGTGCGACGAGGCTAATACAGGAGGAAAAGGTCTCACAGACAACGCCAATTCGCGGTATTTGAGAGCGATGGTTAAAAGTATCCTGTAACTGCTTATAATAACTTCCCCGGGGCGTAGGCATCGTCCAGTTATATTGCAGAAGCTCATTAATTGAGGTCGCCCCTGTCGCCGGATGTCCTGCCCGACAAAATACGGCAAAAGGCTTTTCGAACAGCTTTTCAAACGTAAATTCGTGATCGTACGGCCCCTGATAATAGGTATTGATGGTAAAGTCCAGCTCACCCTGACGTAATTCATTAATCATCGACACCAGCTGGCCTTCCATAATCCGGACGTTGACCTGAGGATGCTGCGCATGAAAACGCGTAATGACGGCTGGCATCAGGCTGCGTGAAATGCTGGCTCCCATCCCAATATTGATCTGTCCGGCAAGCTCGCCCTGTCGCTGGCGGATGTCATCCTGCGCTGCACGCAGCTCTTCCAGAATCAAATTAGCGCGGTGATAAAACCCTTCCCCGCACTCGGTCAGCGCGACGCCTTTACTCCGGCGCACAAATAGCTGGGCCGCCATACCCTCCTCCAGCTCTTTAATGGATTTGGTCAGCGCGGGCTGCGAAAGATTAAGCGTCCGGCTGGCGCCGCGAATGCTGCCCTGACGCGCCACCTCGACAAACGCCCTGATTTGATGAAATTTAATCTGAAATGACATAACGAGACCGATAACCGTTGTTTATCAGAGTAAAGAAACTGTCATCTACTTTAATGGAAACGGATGTGCGAGGGTAATTCCTGAACGGTTAAAACTGTGAAAAAACGATTAGTGATAAGTAAAAACTATCACAGCGTGAAGCAGTTCACATATTTTAATGATGACAGGAAAAGATATGAACGCACTGGCGCAGTACATCCAGACATTAGCCCCACAACTGAGCGCATGGCGTCGCGATTTCCACCATTTCGCGGAATCCGGTTGGGTGGAGTTTCGCACTGCGGCAAAAGTGGCGGAGATCCTCGCCTCACTGGGTTACGAGCTGGCGATGGGTCGCGACGTGGTCGACGCCGAAAGCCGTATGGGACTGCCCGATGACGCCACCCTTTCGCGAGAGTTTGCCCGCGCCCGGGCGCAGGGCGCGCCGGAGAAATGGCTGGCGCCGTTTGAGGGCGGGTTCACCGGCATTGTCGCGACCCTGAATACCGGCCGCCCGGGCCCAACCCTGGCGTTTCGCGTGGACATGGACGCCCTTGATTTAAGCGAAGCGCTCGACGACAGCCATCGCCCGTTCCGCGACGGGTTTGCCTCCTGCAATCCGGGAATGATGCACGCCTGTGGCCACGACGGGCATACCACCATTGGTCTGGGGCTCGCGCAGGTGCTTAAGCAGTATGAAGCGCAGCTCAACGGCACCATCAAACTGATCTTCCAGCCTGCCGAAGAGGGTACGCGCGGCGCGCGCGCTATGGTCGCCGCAGGCGCGCTGGACGGCGTAGACTACTTTACCGCCATTCATATCGGAACCGGCGTTCCGGAAGGGACAGTGATCTGCGGCAGCGATAACTTCATGGCGACCACCAAATTTGACGTGCGCTTTACCGGAGTCGCCGCACACGCTGGCGGTAAACCGGAAGAGGGCCGTAACGCCCTGCTTGCTGCTGCCCAGGCCGCTATCGCGCTGCATGGCATCGCGCCACACAGCGAAGGCGCGTCCCGGGTTAACGTCGGGGTCATGCAGGCGGGCAGCGGACGCAACGTGGTTCCGGCTGATGCGTTACTTAAGGTTGAAACCCGCGGCGAAAGCGAGGCCATTAATCAGTATGTCTTTGAGCGCGCGCAGGCGGTAATTACCGGCGCGGCGGCGCTCTATGGCGTAACAGCCGGGATAAACCTGATGGGGGCGGCGACCTCCAGCGTCCCTTCCCCGGCCTGGGTCGATTATCTGCGCGAGCAGGCAAGCCAGGTGCCCGGTGTGACTCATGCCATTAATAAGGTCAAAGCGCCTGCGGGCTCCGAAGACGCCACGCTAATGATGGCCCGCGTGCAGCAGAACGGCGGCATGGCCTCGTATATGGTTTTCGGCACCCAGCTGAGCGCCGGACATCACAACGAAAAATTCGATTTTGATGAGCAGGTGATGAACGTTGCCATCGAAACGCTGGCGCGAACTGCGCTTAATTTCCCGTGGACGCGAGGTGTGTAATGCAGGAGAACTACGCTTTTATCGCTGATGCCATCGACACGCGATGTCAGACGTTTACCGATATTGCCGACGACATCTGGGATCATCCCGAAACGCGCTTTGAAGAGTTCTGGTCCGCCGAACGCCTCGCCAGCGCGCTGGAAGCCGAGGGCTTTACCCTGACGCGGGAAGCCGGAGGCATTCCCAACGCCTTTATTGCCAGCTACGGCAGCGGCAAGCCCGTTATCGCCCTTCTGGGCGAATACGATGCCCTGGCCGGGCTAAGCCAGCAGGCACACTGCGCGACGGCGCAATCCGCCACCCCGGGGGCGAACGGCCACGGCTGCGGGCATAACCTCTTAGGCACGGCTGCCTTTGCCGGGGCGGTGGCGGTGAAAAGCTGGCTGGAACAGCACGGCGGCAGCGGAACGGTGCGTTTTTACGGCTGTCCCGGCGAGGAAGGCGGCTCCGGTAAAACCTTTATGGTGCGTGAAGGATTATTTGACGACGTGGACGCTGCCGTGACATGGCACCCGGAAGCCTTTGCCGGGATGTTTAACGTCAGCACGCTGGCCAATATTCAGGCCGCCTGGCGGTTTAAGGGGATCGCCGCCCATGCCGCTAACTCCCCACATCTGGGACGCAGCGCGCTGGATGCCGTGACGTTGATGACCACCGGCACAAACTTCCTCAACGAACACATCATTGAAAAAGCGCGCGTTCATTACGCCATCACCGATACCGGCGGAATTTCGCCTAACGTGGTGCAGGCCCAGGCCGAGGTGCTGTACCTGATCCGCGCCCCGGAGATGGCCGATGCGCAGCAGATCTACGCGCGCATCGAGAAAATCGCCCAGGGCGCGGCGATGATGACCGAAACCACCGTCGAGTGCCGCTTTGATAAAGCCTGCTCCAGCTATCTGCCGAACCGAACGCTCGAAGCGGCGATGTACCGCGCATTGCAGCATTACGGCACGCCGGCCTGGACGGAAGAGGAACGCGAATTTGCCCGTAAAATCCGCGCTACGCTCACGGCAAACGATCTGCAAAACAGCCTGAAAAACATTGCCGCAACGGGGGCCGAAGAGGGAAAAGCGTTTGCCCGACGCCATCAGGAGACGTTGCTGGTGGATGAAGTTGCCCCTTATGCCATCACCGATAACGTGCTGGCAGGCTCCACCGATGTGGGGGATGTCAGCTGGAAGATGCCTGTCGCACAGTGCTTTAGCCCCTGTTTTACCGTGGGCACCCCGCTGCATACCTGGCAATTAGTGGCGCAGGGGCGTACCTCTATTGCCCATAAAGGCATGTTGCTGGCCGGAAAAGTGATGGGCGCGACCGCGCTGCATCTGCTTCAGGATGCCGACCTGTTGCGAAAATGCCGGGAAGAGTTCGAACAACACATAACAGAAAAACCGTACGAGTGTCCGATCCCGCAGGGCGTGACACCGTCACCTTTAAAATAAAAAAACACAACACAACAACACAACAACAGTCCCGAGGAACGCCCATGAGTATGTCTTCCATACCTTCGCATTCCCCATCCGGTAAGCTCTATGGCTGGGTTGAAAGGATCGGCAATAAAGTGCCGCACCCTTTCCTGCTTTTTATCTATTTAATTGTCATCCTGATGGTCGCGACGGCCGTGCTGTCCGCCTTTGAGGTGAGCGTGCGCAGCCCGGCCGACGGCAGCATGGTGGCAGTGAAAAACCTGCTCAGCGTTGAAGGGTTGCACTGGTTTTTGCCGAACGTGATTAAAAACTTCAGCGGTTTTGCGCCGCTGGGCGCCATCCTGGCGCTGGTGTTAGGCGCGGGACTGGCCGAGCGCGTGGGTCTCCTGCCCGCGCTGATGGTCAAAATGGCCTCGCACGTCAGCGCGCGTTATGCCAGCTATATGGTGCTGTTTATTGCCTTCTTCAGCCATATCTCGTCCGACGCGGCACTGGTGATCATGCCGCCGATGGGGGCGCTGATTTTCCTCGCCGTTGGTCGTCATCCTGTTGCGGGCCTGCTGTCGGCGATTGCGGGCGTCGGCTGTGGGTTTACCGCTTACCTGCTTATCGTGACCACCGATGTGCTGCTCTCCGGCATCAGCACAGAGGCAGCCAGCACCATCGATGTGACCATGCACGTCAGCGTGATCGACAACTGGTACTTTATGGCCAGTTCAGTGATTGTCCTGACGATTGTCGGGGGTCTGATTACCGATAAAATCATTGAGCCGCGCCTGGGTAAATGGGAAGGCCGGAGCGATGAAAAGCTGGAGACGCTGAGCAAAGAGCAGCAGTTCGGCCTGCGCGTAGCCGGGATCGTCTCGCTGGCGTTCATTGCGGTGGTGGCGCTGATGGTGGTACCGGAGAATGGCGTGCTGCGCGATCCGATCAAACACACCGTACTGCCCTCGCCGTTTATTCAGGGCATTGTGCCGCTGATAATTCTCTTCTTCTTCGTCGTTTCGCTCGCGTACGGCATCGCCACCGGCAAAATCCGCCGTCAGGGAGATCTGCCGCACCTGATGATCGAGCCGATGAAGGAGATGGCGGGTTTTATCGTGATGGTGTTCCCGCTGGCGCAGTTTGTCGCCATGTTTAACTGGAGCAACATGGGCAAGTTTATGGCCGTGAGCCTGACGGACGCGCTGGAGGCGGCGGGGTTGAGCGGTGTTCCGGCGTTTGTCGGCCTGGCGCTGCTGTCGTCCCTGCTGTGCATGTTTATTGCCAGCGGGTCGGCCATCTGGTCGATTCTGGCGCCCATCTTTGTCCCCATGTTTATGATGCTCGGCTTCCATCCGGCGTTCGCCCAGATCCTGTTCCGTGTCGCCGATTCCTCGGTGATCCCGCTGGCGCCCGTGTCACCCTTCGTTCCGCTGTTTTTAGGCTTCCTGCAACGCTACAGACCGGAGGCTAAGCTGGGTACCTACTATTCGCTGGTTCTGCCCTATCCGCTTATCTTCTTAGGGGTATGGCTGGTGATGCTGGTGGCGTGGTATCTTGTCGGCCTGCCGATTGGACCGGGTGTTTACCCGAGGCTGAACTAAGGAGTACTGATGCTGAGATTACTCGAAGATAAGATTGCGACGCCGCTGGGGCCGCTGTGGGTTATCGCGGATGAAGCGTTCAATCTGCGCGCGGTTGAATGGGAAGAGCACAGCGACCGGATGGTTGAGCTGCTCAACATCCATTATCGCGCCGAGGGATACGAGCGTGTTACTGCCCGTAATCCTGGCGGGCTGAGCGATAAACTGACGGCCTACTTCGAGGGCGATCTCAGCATTATTAATACCCTGCCAACCGCCACGGCGGGCACCCCTTTCCAGCGCGAGGTGTGGCAGGCGCTGCGTAATATTCCCTGCGGGCAGGTGATGCACTACGGTCAGCTGGCAGAACAGCTTGGTCGTGCCGGCGCGGCGCGCGCGGTCGGTGCGGCAAATGGCTCTAACCCCGTCAGCATTGTGGTGCCTTGCCATCGCGTGATTGGGCGCAACGGCACCCTCACCGGCTATGCCGGGGGCGTACAGCGCAAAGAGTGGCTGCTGCGTCACGAAGGGTATTTTCTGCTGTAATTCCCAGGCTTTTTGTGCTTAATTTTCTTCCTGTTAGGTTCATAATCCTTAATCATTCTGTGGAATTTCAAGGAGATGGCAACACGCTGCCGTCTCTTGTCTTTATTGGGGGTTTGCCAGACTTACGTCCTTACCAAAAAGATGTTAAAATTGACCAATATCAATTAAGGCTTGAGCAAACCTATGATCCCGGAAAAGCGAATTATACGACGCATTCAGTCTGGCGGTTGTGCTATCCATTGCCAGGATTGCAGCATCAGCCAGCTCTGTATCCCGTTTACTCTGAATGAGCACGAACTCGATCAGCTTGACAATATCATCGAGCGCAAAAAGCCTATTCAGAAAGGGCAGACGCTGTTTAAGGCGGGAGACGAACTGAAGTCGCTCTATGCTATCCGTTCTGGCACCATCAAAAGCTACACCATTACCGAACAGGGCGACGAGCAGATCACCGGCTTCCATCTGGCAGGCGATTTAGTCGGCTTTGACGCCATCGGCAGTGGCCATCACCCGAGCTTTGCTCAGGCGCTGGAAACCTCTATGGTCTGCGAAATTCCGTTTGAGACGCTGGACGATCTGTCCGGTAAGATGCCGAACCTGCGTCAGCAGATGATGCGTCTGATGAGCGGTGAGATCAAAGGCGATCAGGATATGATCCTGCTGCTTTCTAAGAAGAATGCCGAAGAGCGTCTGGCCGCCTTTATCTATAACCTCTCCCGCCGTTTCGCGGAACGTGGCTTCTCCCCGCGTGAATTCCGTCTGACCATGACGCGCGGTGATATTGGTAACTATCTGGGCCTGACCGTGGAAACCATCAGCCGTCTGCTGGGTCGCTTCCAGAAGAGCGGAATGCTGGCGGTTAAAGGTAAGTATATCACCATCGAAAACGGTGAAGCTCTGGCCATTCTGGCGGGTCACTCACGTAACGTGGCATAACTCTCCCGGATATCTTATGCCAGGTCGATAAATTTTCATGATTATTGATCTGGCAAAAACTTCCCCCCTGTTTCATTCAAGATATATAGGTTACTCTTTTACTTACAGACTGTGGTGACAGTAGTAAGGAGACCTGTATGGCAAAGTATCAAAACATGCTGGTGGCTATCGATCCTAATCAGGACGATCAGCCGGCATTACGACGTGCTGTGTATTTACATCAACGGATTGGTGGCAAAATTAAAGCCTTTTTGCCGATTTATGACTTCTCATACGAGATGACCACCCTTCTGTCGCCTGACGAGCGCACCGCTATGCGTCAGGGAGTGATCAGCCAGCGTACCGCGTGGATCCGCGAGCAGGCGAAATATTACCTGGAAGCGGGCGTACCGATTGATATCAAAGTGGTCTGGCACAACCGACCTTTCGAAGCCATTATTCAGGAAGTGGTGGCCGGTGGGCATGACCTGCTGCTGAAAATGGCGCACCAGCATGACAAACTGGAATCCGTGATTTTCACTCCAACAGACTGGCACCTGCTGCGCAAATGCCCTTGTCCGGTATGGATGGTGAAAGATCAGCCGTGGCCTGAGGGCGGGAAAGCCGTCGTGGCGGTCAATCTGGCCAGCGAAGAGGATTATCACAATTCGCTGAACGAGAAACTGGTGAAGGAGACGCTTCAGCTTGCAGACCAGGTTAACCATACTGAAGTCCATCTGGTGGGCGCCTATCCGGTTACGCCAATCAATATCGCCATCGAGCTGCCTGAATTTGACCCGAGCGTGTATAACGACGCGATTCGCGGTCAGCATCTGCTGGCCATGAAAGCGCTGCGCCAGAAATTCAGTATCGATGAGAACATGACCCACGTAGAAAAAGGGTTACCGGAAGAGGTTATTCCGGATCTGGCGGAGCATTTGCAGGCCGGGATTGTGGTGCTGGGCACCATCGGCCGGACCGGTATTTCTGCCGCGTTCCTGGGAAATACCGCCGAGCAGGTGATCGACCATCTGCGCTGCGACCTTCTGGTCATCAAACCGGATCAATATCAGACGCCGGTTGAGCTGGACGATGAGGAAGACGATTGACCCCAAAATGAAAGCCCGCCGGTAACGGCGGGCTTTTTTTATTGCGCTTCGCTCAACCGTTGCGCAGATGCCTCGTCGCCGGCATTCATCCAGGGCGCGTGCAGAACCATGCTCGGTAGCGCCAGCTTGATCTCCTGCTGGTTCAGCCCCTCCAGGATACGAATATTGATCTCCTGCTGAATATCCATGTACTTGTTGTAATCCGCCGTATTAACAATATGAACCACCTCGAAGGTCAGGCGATCGCGATCGAAGCCCAGGAAATGGGCGCGGTCAAACTTCGTTTCCCCGACGTCGGTAATGATCTGTTTGACCATCTCACCCACTGAACGCAGTTTTTCCGGCGCCGTGTCGCTGGCGACCCCGAAGGTAAAAACAATCCGCCGCGTTTGCATCCGCTTGTAGTTATGCAGCGTCTGTTGCAGCAGGATGGCGTTCCCGCAGACAATCTGCTCCCCGCTCAGGCTGCGGATACGGGTGGTTTTCAGACCAATGTGCTCTACCGTCCCGGCGACATCGTTAAACACCACAAAATCGCCGATTTCGAACGGCTTATCAAAACCGATGGAGAGCGATGCAAACACGTCGCTCAGGATCGTTTGCACCGCGAGGGCGATAGCAATACCCCCTACCCCAAGGCTGGCAACCAGAGCAGTGATGTTGACGCCCGCGTTAGCAAGAATAGACAGCAGCATCACTGACCAGACAATGGCACGGAGGATAAGCCCCGTGATCACCAGCGTCACCGGGTTTTTATGGCTTCCCGGCGCCAGCATGACGTGACGAAGCCACGACACCACCCCCTGATCCATCCACAGCGCCACCTGGATAGCGAAGACCAGGAACCAGGCGTGGCTCACGGTACCAAAGAGATGATCCGGTAAGTCGACGAAACGCAGGCTGAACAACAGCGCCACGACAAAAAGCAGGACGCGGCTGGTGCGGTTAAGCATATCCGTCAGGATAAAGCGCATCCGGTTGGTGCTGGGGTGCTTGTCGCCCCAGGTGGTGATCCCTTTCTTAACGAAGGCGATCAGGCGCGTCAGCAGCCAGTACACCAGCAGAGTCACAAAGACCACCGTGGCGACGCCGATCCAGAAAGACGGCGTCATCATCAGCTCGATGATGTCGAAGCGGGACAAAAATCGCATTACACCTCCTCGTATTACACAAAGGGTAAAGTATAGACAGAGGAGAAAAGCTGGCCGCAGAAATAAGAAAACCGCCCCAGAGGGCGGTTTGTCAGGATGAAGCGAAATTACAGCGCTTTCAGGATCGCATCCACGCTGGCCTTGGCGTCGCCAAACAGCATGTGGGTGTTATCTTTAAAGAACAGCGGGTTCTGCACGCCAGCATAGCCGGTGTTCATAGAGCGTTTGAAGACAATAACGTTCTGCGCCTTCCACACTTCGAGAACAGGCATACCCGCAATCGGACTACGCGGGTCGTCCTGCGCCGCCGGGTTAACGGTGTCGTTGGCGCCAATCACCAGCACGGTGTCGGTGTCGGCGAAATCATCGTTGATCTCGTCCATTTCCAGCACGATGTCGTAAGGCACCTTCGCTTCCGCCAGCAGCACGTTCATGTGGCCTGGCAGACGCCCCGCCACCGGGTGAATACCAAAGCGAACCTTGATACCGCGCGCGCGGAGTTTCTCGGTGATTTCCGCCACCGGATACTGCGCCTGCGCCACCGCCATGCCATAGCCTGGGGTGATGATGACGGAATGCGAGTTTTTCAGCATCTCTGCGGTGTCTTCCGCGCTGATTTCACGGTGTTCACCCACTTCCTCATCAGAACCGGTTGATGAGCCGTCAGAACCGAAGCCACCCGCGATGACGCTGATAAACGAACGGTTCATCGCCTTACACATGATGTAAGACAGGATCGCACCGGAAGAACCGACCAGCGCACCGGTGACAATCAGCAGGTCGTTGCTCAGCATAAAGCCTGCCGCCGCCGCCGCCCAACCGGAGTAGGAGTTCAGCATGGAAACGACTACCGGCATATCTGCTCCGCCGATAGACGCCACCAGATGCCAGCCGAACGCCAGCGCGATGATGGTCATCACCAGTAACGCCAGCACCTGCAAGCCTACGCTTTCGGTACGCACGAAGACCACCAGCAGCACAAAGGAAACGACCAGCGCCGCCAGATTCAGCTTGTGGCGGTTAGGCAGCATCAGCGGTTTGGAAGAGATCTTCCCGCGCAGCTTGCCGAACGCCACAATCGACCCGGTGAAGGTCACCGCACCGATGAAGATGCCGAGGAACACTTCGGTCAGATGGATGTTCACCAGAATCGGCTCCAGGCCCGGTTCGTGGTACAGGTAGCTGTTGAAGCCCACCAGCACCGCCGCCAGACCCACGAAGCTGTGCAGAATAGCAACCAGCTCCGGCATCTCGGTCATTTCAACGCGTTTCGCCAGACGAATACCAATCGCGCCGCCGATGATCATCGCCACCAGGATCCACGCCACGTTGCCGGTGTCCGGCCCAAAGATGGTGGCAATCAGCGCAATCGCCATACCGGCGATACCAAAGTTATTTCCCTGCTGAGACGTTTCGTGTTTGGAAAGCCCCGCCAGACTGAAAATAAACAGGATTGCAGCAACAATGTATGCGGCTGTAACTAATCCTCCAGACATATGCTACCCCTTAGCCTTTACGAAACATTTTCAGCATGCGCTGAGTCACGGTGAAACCACCGAAAATATTGATACTGGCGATCAGCACCGCAATGAAGCTCAGGAAGCTGATCCAGCCGCCATGACCAATTTGCAGCAATGCCCCGACCACGATAATCCCGGAGATGGCATTGGTGACCGACATCAGCGGGGTATGCAGCGCATGGGAAACGTTCCACACGACGTAGTAACCCACCACGCAGGAGAGCGCGAAGACGGTGAAGTGGCCAAGGAACTCTTTTGGCGCGACGTCCGCCAGCCAGCCAAACAGGATTATGACCAGCGCCATGATGGCGTATTTGCGCCACGGCGACGCAGGTTTTGCTGGCTCCGCGGGCTCTGGTGCCGCTTTCGGCGCAGCCTGAGGTTGAGCGGAAACCTGAATCGGCGGTGCAGGCCAGGTGATTTCCCCTTCACGCACCACGGTAACGCCACGCACCACCACATCATCAAAATCAACGGTAATGTTGCCGTCTTTCTCTTTGCAGAGCAGCTTCAGCAGGTTAACGAGGTTCGTACCGTACAGCTGAGAGGACTGGGTTGGCAGACGCCCTGGCAGGTCGGTATAACCGATCACCTTCACGCCGTTCGCGGTCGTCGTGACCTGATTTGGCACGGTATACTCACAGTTACCGCCGTTTTGCGCCGCCAGATCGACTATAACGCTGCCCGGCTGCATGGAATCCACCATCTCACGGGTGATCAGCTTCGGCGCCGGTTTACCCGGAATAAGCGCGGTGGTGACAATGATGTCTACCTCTTTTGCCTGCGCCGCAAAGAGCGCCATTTCCGCCTTGATAAAGGCTTCAGACATGACCTTCGCGTAACCATCACCGCTGCCCGCTTCTTCCTTGAAGTCCAGCTCAAGGAATTCGGCGCCCATACTCTGCACCTGCTCCTTCACTTCCGGCCGGGTATCAAACGCGCGAACAATAGCGCCCAGGCTGTTTGCGGCCCCGATAGCAGCAAGACCTGCCACACCGGCACCAATCACCATCACCTTCGCGGGTGGAACTTTACCTGCCGCCGTAATCTGACCGGTAAAGAAGCGACCAAACTCATGCGCAGCTTCGACAATGGCGCGATAGCCGGCAATGTTCGCCATGGAGCTCAGCGCATCCAGAGACTGCGCGCGCGAAATACGCGGCACGGAGTCCATCGCCATCACGGTGACACCGCGTGCCGCCAGCTTCTCCATCAACTCCGGGTTTTGGGCTGGCCAGACAAAGCTCACCAGCGTAGTGCCCGCGTTCAGCAGTTCAATTTCACTCTCTTCCGGTGCGTTTACCTTCAGAATGATGGGTGATTGCCAGACCTCAGCACCGTCCACGACGTCCGCGCCAGCCTGAGTAAAGGCCTCGTCATCGAAACTCGCCAGTGTGCCCGCGCCGCTTTCAATCGCGACGGTAAAACCCAGTTTAAGCAGTTGCTCCACCGTTTTTGGTGTTGCCGCTACGCGGGTTTCATTGGCTAACCGTTCTTTTGGTACCCCAATACGCATAGTTTTCCCTTCCATCGGTTTTTGATGATGGTTTGTCGATAATTGCCCACGGTTTGTATCAATTTTCACCATCGAGATATCGACGGAGAATGATTAACCCCGGAAAATAAAACAGTAACAAACTTTCTATAACCTACTGAAAATAGCGCCCGTGATCTACCGCCAGAAAACACTATTTCTTACTTTATCTGTGAAAAATAAGCGATCGGGGTCACTGACAGAGATATTTACCTTAAATTCGCCTTCAGGACCGATAAATCGCGCAAGCGAAGCGGTAAAAACATGATATAGCGCCATAAAAGAACAACTCATTAACATTAAATTAACTTGTAAAAGTCATATGCTTAATCAGTTTTGCTTGTGAAATGCCTGTTTTTTCCACATATCACAAAATGTTATCGAATCAGGTCCTTTGGTGAGCACAGGCTGTGAAAAATGCCGCAGACAGCGACGGGTGTTAAATGCCATAATCGGGACCGTCTCAAATTAACAACAACACCAGTACATGGTTTGCGCAAGGCGAAGGATTATTTTTATGAAGCTTAAGAACACACTCCTGGCGTCCGCACTTCTTTCCGCGACCGCCCTGTCTGCGAATGCCGCGACAGAGTTGACGCCGGAGCAAGCGGCAGCGTTAAAACCTTTTGACCATACGGTCATTGTGGGTCGCTATAACTCTATTGGCGATGCCGTCGCCGCCGCATCAAAAGCCGCCGATAAAAACGGCGCTGCCTCGTTTTACGTTGTTGACCAGTCCGATCAGGGCAACAGCGGCAACCAGCGCGTGACGATTGCGCTGTACAAAGAGAATGCCCCAAAAGCAGATGAACAGAAAAACCGCGTGATTAACGGCATTGTGGAACTGCCGAAAGATCAGGCTGTTCAGCTGGAACCGTATGACACCGTGACCGTTCAGGGCTTCTACCGCAGCCAGCCTGAAGTTAACGATGCCATCACCAAAGCCGCGAGAGAAAAAGGCGCTTACGCGTTCTATATCGTGCGTCAGGTTGATGCCAACCAGGGCGGAAACCAGCGCATCACCGCCTTCATCTATAAGCAAGATGCGAAAAAACGCGTAGTACAAAGCCCGGATGCCATTCCAGCGGATTCAGATGCGGGACGTGCCGCGTTAGCGAAAGGCGGTGAAGAAGCGAAGAAAGTGGAAATTCCGGGCGTAGCAACGTCTGCGGCACCAAGCGCTGAAGTGGGCCGTTTCTTTGAAACCCAATCCACCAAAGGCGGTCGTTATACCGTTACGTTACCAGACGGCACGAAAATTGAAGAGCTGAACAAAGCCACTGCCGCGCAGATGGTGCCGTTCGACAGCATCAAGTTTACGGGCAACTATGGCAACATGACGGAAATCTCCTATCAGGTGGCGAAGCGTGCTGCGAAGAAAGGCGCGAAGTATTACCACATCACCCGGCAGTGGCAGGAACGTGGTAACAACCTGACCATCAGCGCCGATCTGTACAAGTAACAAAACGGTTTCATAAAGGCGGCGCAGTGCCGCCTTTTTTGTTACTTTTTTTCTGATTTCTGCCACACGTCATTGCATGCATCCTTCACACTCCGTAAAATCCCGCGCCTTAGCGTGATCCACCATTTTTATGCGCCTTAGCGAAATAATTATTCTGGATTTGGACTTTTCATAACAGGAAGCCAATGGAAAAGAAACTTGGCCTGAGTGCGTTAACTGCACTTGTATTGAGCTCAATGCTGGGCGCGGGCGTATTCAGTTTGCCGCAGAACATGGCGGCCGTCGCCAGCCCGGCCGCATTACTGATTGGCTGGGGCATTACCGGTGTTGGGATTTTGCTGCTGGCATTCGCCATGCTGCTGCTGACCCGTATCCGACCGGATCTGGACGGCGGAATATTCACTTACGCCCGGGAAGGTTTCGGCGAGCTGATCGGCTTCTGCTCCGCCTGGGGTTACTGGCTGTGCGCGGTGATCGCCAACGTCTCCTATCTGGTTATCGTCTTCTCAGCGCTCAGCTTCTTTACCGATACGCCCGAACTGCGCCTGTTTGGCGACGGTAATACCTGGCAGTCCATCGTCGGCGCCTCGGTACTGCTGTGGATTGTTCACTGGCTGATTTTGCGCGGCGTCCAGACCGCGGCCAGCATTAACCTCGTGGCAACGCTGGCCAAGCTGGTGCCGCTTGGCCTGTTCGTCGTGCTGGCCTTCCTCGCCTTCCGTCTCGATGTCTTTACGCTCGATTTCAGCGGCATTGCGCTGGGCGTTCCCGTCTGGGAACAGGTGAAAAATACCATGCTGATCACCCTGTGGGTGTTCATCGGCGTTGAAGGTGCCGTCGTAGTCTCTGCCCGCGCGCGTAACAAGCGCGACGTGGGACGCGCCACGCTGCTGGCCGTACTGGCGGCGCTGGGCGTTTATCTGCTGGTGACGCTGTTGTCGCTCGGCGTGGTGGCACGCCCTGAACTGGCGGAAATGCGTAACCCGTCTATGGCCGGGCTGATGGTGAAAATGTTGGGTCCCTGGGGAGACGTGATTATCGCGGCGGGTCTGATTGTCTCCGTTTGCGGCGCCTATCTGAGCTGGACCATTATGGCAGCGGAAGTGCCGTTCCTGGCCGCCACGCATAAAGCGTTCCCGCGCCTGTTTGCCCGTCAGAACAAAAACAGTGCGCCATCGGCCTCTTTGTGGCTCACCAACATCAGCGTGCAGGTCTGTCTGGTGCTGATCTGGCTCACAGGATCGGACTATAACACGCTGCTGACCATCGCCTCCGAGATGATTCTGGTACCCTATTTCTTAGTGGGCGCATATCTGTTAAAAATTGCGACCCGCCCGACACACTATGCGGTAGGTGTCGGCGCCTGTATTTACGGTCTATGGTTGTTGTATGCTTCCGGACCGATGCATCTGCTGCTGTCCGTGGTGCTCTACGCACCGGGCCTGCTGGTGTTTATCTACGCTCGCCGTACGCATCAGCTTGATAATGCCCTTAAGCGCCGCGAAATGGCGTTGATAGGTTTGCTGTTAGTCGCTGCCGTACCGGCAACGTGGATGTTAATGGGATAGCGTCGCCTGTCCCATTGTTGAACTGAAAAGGAGATTACGATGGGACACACGCAGCAACGCCCAATATTGATCACTGGCGCAGGCCGTCGCATCGGCCTCGCCCTCGCCCATCACTTTCTCAACCTTCGCCATCCGGTTATCGTCAGTTACCGCACGGAATATCCCTCCATTGAAGGTCTACGAAATGCCGGAGCAGTCTGCATTCAGGCGGATTTCTCCACGGATGAAGGTATACTCGCCTTCGCGGACAAAGTGAAATCGACCACCCACGGGCTGCGGGCGGTTATTCACAACGCCAGTACCTGGCTTCCCGAAAAAGCAGGACATTCGCTCAGCGAAACGCTCGCCTGCATGATGCAGATCCACGTTAATGCGCCTTATCTGCTCAACCATGCCCTACAGGATCTGCTGCGCGGACACGGTCATGCCGCAGGCGACATTATCCATTTCACCGATTACGTGGTAGAGCGAGGAAGCGACAAACACATCGCCTATGCGGCCAGCAAAGCCGCCCTGGATAATATGACCCGCTCTTTCGCACGCAAGCTGGCGCCCGAGGTAAAGGTCAACGCGATTGCTCCGGCGAT
Source organism: Enterobacter sp. JJBC (assembly GCF_036936505.1). Lineage (NCBI taxonomy): Bacteria > Pseudomonadati > Pseudomonadota > Gammaproteobacteria > Enterobacterales > Enterobacteriaceae > Enterobacter > Enterobacter sp. JJBC. The sequence continues at coordinate 2,128,744 of NZ_CP136935.1, read as the reverse complement.
GATTTTATTTAACGAAGGCGATGATGCCGAGTATCGTCAGCAGGCGCTCAACAAGTCGTTAATGAAAATTGCGCCCGGTGAGAAAGAGGTGATCGACCTGATCGATTATCTGCTGACCAGCTGTTACGTCACGGGCCGAACGTTTGCCGTGGACGGTGGCCGCCCGCTGCGCTAGTGAAAGCGGCTCCAGAAGAAGATAAGCACCCAGGCGCTGAGGCTCCAACAGACCACCGCCCCGCCCAGCGCCAGGGGCAGACGCAGAAAACCGGTGAAGTACCACAGCGACAGCAGATAGATAAAATACGGGATGATCGACCACATCCCGAACACAATGGTGGCGCGCAGCGCCTCAATACCCCGCTCAGAGGCCACAATATAGTGCGCGATTAACGCAAAGGTGGGAAACAGCGGGATCAGCCCGGCAATGTAGTAGTTCTTCGTTTTAGCCAGCACCCCAATCAGCAGCACGACCAGCGCACCCAGCGTGGCTTTTATCACCAGCCCCATTCTTTTCCCTTAACAATCAAATAACATTCCCGTGCAGGATAACGGAAGTCCGGCTAATTTTGAAAGATTAATGGAAGGTTAAGATTGCGCGGTGTATGTTGACGTTTTTTGCGATGACAGACGTTGTATGAATAAGATTGTTTATGTTGAAGATGAACCCGAGGTGGGGCAACTGATCGCCGCTTATCTGGGTAAACATGATATGGAAGTGGTTGTCGAGCCTCGTGGCGATCGCGCTGAAGACGTCGTGACCCGCGAAAATCCGGACCTGGTGTTGCTGGACATCATGCTGCCCGGAAAAGATGGTATGACGCTATGCCGGGATCTGCGCACGAAGTGGGACGGTCCGATCGTGCTGCTGACCTCTCTCGACAGCGATATGAATCATATTCTGTCGCTTGAGATGGGCGCGAATGACTACATCCTGAAAACCACGCCGCCGGCAGTCCTGCTTGCCCGTTTGCGCCTCCATCTGCGTCAGCGTGCCAGCGGCGCGGAGCGTGAAGCGTCTGCCCCCTCTTTAACGCCGCACAAAGCGATGCGCTTCGGCACGCTTTCTATCGACCCGGTCAACCGACAGGTTATGCTTTCCGGGGAGCTGATTGCGCTCTCAACCGCAGATTTTGACCTGCTGTGGGAGCTGGCAACCCATGCCGGTCAAATTATGGACCGGGATGCATTACTGAAAAATCTGCGCGGCGTAAGTTACGACGGAATGGATCGTAGCGTTGATGTGGCGATTTCGCGTCTGCGTAAAAAACTGCTGGATAACGCCACGGAACCTTACCGCATTAAAACCGTACGCAATAAGGGCTATCTGTTTGCACCGCACGCCTGGGAAACCTGAAAAAAGAAACAAAACAGGAATATTCGAAAAATAACTCACGATGCATCGGAATTATTATCAGTACCCGTCGAAAGTTATCGATTATATGCATCGTCAGTTATAAAATATCCCTTGTTCTCATTCCTTCCTTGTATGCTATTTCGCTGGGCATTTTTCGCCTAAACAAAAGTATTCCTAATGTATTTCAGTGCTGTAGTACAATATATATTCAGCAGTGCAGGCGCCATCATCGATCAAAAATCCGTCACTTAAAAGCACATTGGGCTAAAAATAATCTTTACAATTGCTTTAATCATTATCTTATCCTTTTGAAAACAAAGGGGATAGTGGCGAGCGTATAAATAATATCGATCTTTTTCAATAGCTTACGTGTTTGCAGATATCTAATTCTCATGCTAAACCTTATACTCTCTCAATTATTTAATGAAAGAGGTATAGCAATGTCATGGAGAGTCATTAGCTCGGTAATTTGTCCTAACACGGGAATCGTTTATTCAAGCATCTTGGGCCTCAAGTTCTTGAAACTCATTATTTGGTATGAAAGCGATGTCTATTTGTACCCCGGTGACAGAATATATCCGACAAAAAATGGCGTCTTCATTAATGGTGTGTTCAAGCCTATATCGATATATAACATATCACCTTATAACGAGATGTTGTGGAGTGAAATTAAAAACAAGATGGCATGCCCATACAACCGAAACCAGCAAGAAGAGATATGCACATACGCGGTGCATTGCAACGCGCGGAAATGCCCGCATGGGTTTACCACGAATCCACTGATTGTCAGCACAGCTAAATCCAGACATTAACGAAGATCGATAATGCTCAGGTTACAACGCTAATTATTTCTGTCGCACCGTTTGTGCCGGATCCCTCTCGCTGGTTAACGCCATTAAATAAAGCCACCCGCAGGTGGCCTTTGTCATTGTTATTACGGATCAATAATACGCAATCGTAAATAAACTCGTTTAACTGAAACGTAAACGGATTTTCCGGGCATTGATGGAATAAAGCGATGCCGCGCTGAAATACCTCTCGACAATTACCCTTTTCAACTCATCATGCCTGACTTGCGCCCATGGCGACCCTGCTGGTAAAAGACGTGTAGTGAAGCCCCTGTTTCGGTGAGATTAATGAAAAAGCTGTTTGTGCAGTTTTACCTTCTGCTGTTTGTCTGCTTTCTGGTGATGACCATGCTGGTCGGGCTGGTCTACAAATTCACCGCAGAGCGCGCGGGCAGACAATCCCTCGACGATCTGATGAAAAGCTCGCTCTACCTGATGCGTAGCGAGTTGCGAGAAATACCACCTCATGACTGGGCGCGCACGTTAAAAGAGCTGGATCTGAATCTGTCGTTTGATCTGCGTATCGAACCCATGAAGGATTTTGACTTAGCGCCGCCTGCGATGCAGCGTCTGCGCGATGGAGACATCGTCGCGCTGGACGAGAAATATACCTTCATTCAGCGTATTCCGCGCAGCCATTATGTCCTGGCCGTCGGGCCGGTGCCCTATCTCTATTACCTGCACCAGATGCGCCTGCTGGATCTCGCCCTGCTGGGCTTTATTGCCATCTCGCTCGCTTTCCCTGTATTCATCTGGATGCGACCGCACTGGCAGGACATGCTGAAACTGGAATCCGCCGCACAGCGTTTTGGGGAGGGTCATTTAACTGAACGCATACATTTCGACAGTGGTTCCAGTTTTGACCGGCTCGGTATTGCCTTTAACCAGATGGCCGATAACATCAACGCCCTGATTGCCAGCAAGAAGCAGCTGATCGATGGCATTGCGCATGAACTGCGCACTCCGCTGGTACGCCTGCGTTATCGCCTGGAGATGAGCGAGAACCTCACCGGGGCGGAATCGCAGGCGCTCAATCGGGATATTGGCCAGCTTGAAGCGCTGATTGAAGAGCTGCTGACCTATGCCCGCCTCGATCGGCCTCAGACGGAGTTGCACCTCAGTACACCGGATCTCCCCGTCTGGCTACAGACGCATATTAACGATGTGCAGAGCGTTAACCCTCAGCGAAAACTGCTGACAGCCATTACCCCCGGCGCGTACGGCGCACTGGACATGCGCCTGATGGAACGCGTGCTGGATAATCTGATGAACAACGCCATGCGCTACAGCGAAACGACGCTGCGCATAGGTTTAGATTTGCAGGGAAGCCAGGCGATTCTGTGTGTGGAAGACGATGGCCCCGGCATTGAGCCGGCGGAGCGTGAAAAAGTTTTTGAGCCGTTTGTGCGCCTCGATCCCAGCCGCGACCGGGCTACCGGCGGCTGTGGTCTGGGGCTGGCTATTGTCCGTTCTATTGCCCAGGCGATGGGCGGTTCGGTTCGCTGCGAAGCGAGCGAGCTGGGTGGGGCCCGGTTCGTCTTTAGCTGGCCGATCTATCACAACATTCCCCTTCCCGTACCTGCCTGACCTAAACCGCACGCTGGCCTGACCCGGCGTGTTGTGCTATATCAATAGTATGTTGTAACTAATTAAGGGCTGCCATGACAACTTACGATCTCATCGAAAGGCTTAACACCACATTTCGGGAAATAGAGCAGGCGTTACTGACCCTCACGGGGCAACTTCAGGACTGCCGCCTGCTGGCCGCCCGCGTCTTTTCCCTGCCCGAGGTGGCAAAAGGCGCAGAACACGACCCGCTGAACACCATTGAGGTGACGCAGCATGTTGGCAAGGCGGCGCTGGAAATGACGTTGCAGCACTATCGTCGCCTTTTCATCCAGCAGCAGTCCGAAAATCGCAGCAGTAAGGCCGCCGTTCGCCTGCCCGGCGTCATCTGCTTGCAAACGGATGCCGCAACGCGTGAAGGAATTGAGGCGCAGATTACGCATATCAATACGCTAAAAGCCGCCTTTGAGAAGATTGTAACCGTTGAGTCCGGGCTGGCACCGGCTGCCCGTTTTGAATGGGTGCATCGCCAGCTTCCGGGGCTGATCACCCTGAATGCCTACCGCACGCTGACGGTACTGCGCCATCCCGCCACGCTGCGCTTCGGCTGGGCCAACAAGCACATCATTAAAAATTTCGCGCGGGACGAGATCCTGGCGCAGCTGGAAAAAAGCCTGAAATCGCCGCGAACGGTCGCCCCGTGGTCGCGGGAACAGTGGATTGAACGGCTGGAGCAGGAGTACCACAGCATTGCCTCCCTGCCAGCTGATACCCGTCTTAAAATAAAGCGTCCGGTGAAGGTGCAGCCTATCGCCCGTGTCTGGTATGCCGGTCAACAAAAGCAGGTGCAATACGCCTGCCCGACGCCGCTGATTGCGCTCTATGATGCCGATCAGGGTGCGGTGGTGCCGGATATCGGGGAACTGCTGAACTACGATGCTGAAAACGTTCAGCATCGATATAAACCCCAGGCGCAGCCGCTACAGCTGATTATTCCGCGGCTGCACCTGTATGTGGCGCAGTGATTATCTGAGGCTGCCCACCATCGCTTCCGGTCGGACCCAGGCATCAAACTCGGCGTCCGTCAGGTAGCCCAGCGCCAGCGCAGAGGCTTTCAGGGTAAGCCCCTCTTTGTGCGCTTTTTTAGCGATTTCGGCCGCTTTGTCATAACCAATATGGGTGTTCAGCGCCGTTACCAGCATCAGAGACTCATTCAGCAGCTGGCTGATTCGCTCGCGATTAGGCTCAATGCCCACCGCGCAGTGCTCGTTAAAGCTCTCCATGCCATCGGCCAGCAGACGAATCGATTGCAGTACGTTGTGGATCACCATCGGACGATAGACGTTAAGCTCGAAGTTACCCGACGCGCCGCCCATGTTAACCGCCACGTCATTACCCATCACCTGACAGCACAGCATGGTCATGGCTTCGCACTGGGTCGGGTTCACTTTACCCGGCATAATGGAGCTGCCCGGCTCGTTTTCCGGAATGCTGATTTCGCCGATGCCGCAGCGCGGGCCGGAGGCCAGCCAGCGCACGTCGTTGGCAATTTTCATCAGCGAGGCCGCCAGCCCTTTCAGCGCGCCATGGGTATGCACCAGGGCATCACAGGTCGCCAGCGCTTCGAATTTATTCGGAGCGGTAACAAACGGCTGCCCGGTAATCTTCGCCAGCTCTTCGGCCACGCGCACCGCGTACTCGGGATGGGTGTTTAACCCAGTGCCCACCGCCGTTCCGCCGAGCGCCAGCTCCGCCAGATGCGGCAAGCTGTTGTCGATATGCTTAAGGTTGTGCTCCAGCATCGCCACCCAGCCGGAGATCTCCTGGCCGAGCGTCAGCGGCGTGGCGTCCTGAAGGTGCGTACGACCAATTTTAACGATGTCGCGGAAGGCCTGCGCTTTCTCGTTAAGCGTAGATTTAAGCACGTTGAGCTGCGGGATAAGCTGCTCGCGGATTGCGATGACGGCTGCCACGTGCATGGCCGTCGGGAACACGTCGTTGGAACTCTGGCTTTTGTTCACGTCATCGTTCGGGTGGATCTTGCGCTCCATGCCGCGTAGGCCGCCAAGCAGCTCGCTTGCGCGGTTCGCCAGCACCTCGTTCATGTTCATGTTGCTCTGGGTGCCTGAGCCGGTCTGCCAGATGGCAAGGGGGAATTCGTCGGGATGTTTGCCCGCCAGCACTTCGTCGGCGGCATTGATGATGGCGGTGGCTTTATCGGCATCCAGCAGGCCCAGATCCTGATTGACTTTGGCGGCAGCGCGTTTGGTCAACGCCAGCGCCTGGATTAGCGAGACGGGCATTTTCTCTGTCGAAATGCGGAAATGCTCCAGCGAACGCTGGGTTTGTGCGCCCCATAGCTTGTCGGCCGGGACGTCGATGGCGCCCATGGAGTCTTTCTCGCGGCGATGCATTGTCATTACTTACTCCTTGATAACAAAGATGGGATTGCTCACATGCTTAAGAGATAAGTATTGATGACTTCTGAGAAACGTTATGGCGCTTTGTGCGCTCTTTTTGATGTCGGGTGGCGGCTGCGCCTTACCCGACCTACGAGTATGTAGGCCGGGTAAGCGTCAGCGCCACCCGGCAATTTACAGAATTACTTCACACACGCCGAACACTGGGAAGACTGGATCTGTTTGAAGAAGTCGTTACCTTTGTCATCCACGAGGATGAACGCCGGGAAGTCTTCCACTTCAATTTTCCAGATCGCTTCCATACCCAGTTCCGGGTACTCCACGCACTCAAGGCTCTTGATACTGCCCTGCGCCAGCACCGCCGCCGGGCCACCGATGCTACCGAGGTAGAAGCCGCCGTGCTTGTGGCACGCGTCCGTCACCTGCTGGCTGCGGTTGCCTTTCGCCAGCATGATCATGCTGCCGCCGTTGGCCTGTAACTGGTCGACGTAGGAGTCCATACGGCCCGCCGTGGTTGGGCCTAACGAGCCGGAAGCATATCCATCAGGCGTTTTTGCCGGACCTGCGTAGTAGATCGGGTGATCTTTAATGTACTGCGGCAGCCCTTCGCCGTTGTCCAGGCGCTCTTTCAGCTTCGCATGGGCGATGTCGCGGCCCACGATAATCGTCCCGTTCAGGGAAAGGCGCGTCGAGACCGGATACTGCGAAAGCTGCGCCAGAATCTCTTTCATCGGACGATTCAGGTCCACGCGAACCGCTTCCCCCTCGCCCGCTTTACGCAGTTCTTCAGGGATGTATTTGCCCGGGTTGTTCTCCAGCTTCTCGATCCAGATGCCGTCGCGGTTGATCTTCGCTTTGATGTTACGGTCCGCTGAACAGGAAACACCCATCCCCACCGGACAAGAAGCACCGTGGCGCGGCAGGCGGATCACGCGAATGTCATGCGCGAAGTATTTGCCGCCAAACTGCGCGCCCAGCCCCAGGTTCTGCGCTTCGGCCAGCAGTTCCTGCTCAAGCTGCACGTCGCGGAACGCCTGACCATGTTCGTTACCTTCCGTTGGCAGGCCATCGTAGTATTTGGTTGAGGCCAGCTTAACGGTTTTCAGGGTGCTTTCGGCAGACGTACCGCCAATCACAAATGCGATATGGTACGGCGGGCAGGCCGCGGTGCCGAGGGTACGCATCTTCTCGACCAGGTAGTTTTTCAGCTTGCCCGGGGTAAGCAGCGCTTTGGTTTCCTGGTAAAGATAGGTTTTGTTGGCTGAACCGCCGCCTTTGGCGATGCAGAGGAATTTGTACTCGTCACCGTCGACGCTGTAGAGGTCAATCTGCGCAGGCAGGTTAGTGCCGGTGTTCACCTCTTTGTACATATCCAGCGCCGCGTTTTGCGAATAGCGCAGGTTGTCTTCGGTGTAGGTATTGTAAACGCCGCGCGCCAGCGCCGCTTCGTCACCGCCGCCGGTCCAGACGCGCTGGCCTTTTTTACCGGTGATAATCGCCGTGCCGGTGTCCTGGCAGGTCGGCAGAATGCCTTTCGCCGCGATATCAGAGTTACGCAGGAATTGCAGGGCAACGTACTTATCGTTCTCGCTGGCTTCCGGGTCGCTCAGGATATCAGCAACCTGCTGCTGATGCGCCGGACGGAGCATAAAGGAAGCATCATGGAAGGCTTGCTGCGCCAGCAACGTCAGCCCCTGCGGGTCAACTTTGAGGATCTCCTGCCCTTCAAACTCAGAGACAGTAACGTAATCGCGGGTTAACAGATAATACTCGGTCTGATCCTGACTGAGCGGGAAAGGATCCTGATAATGGAAGGGTTTATTCGACATTGTTCTCTCACTTACTGCTTCGGTCTGTTTATTCAGGGCAGATGTTCCGCTGCCCGGCTTAAAAGCGAGTCAGCTTATCCTACACAATTTTTTAACAAAAACTGAGACTAGTACGACTTTTTACATCCGCAGGTTACTTCCATTCGGTTTATTGCTTTAATACGCGGAGTTAATTCCACATATGAATCAGGGCTTGATAATGCAAAAACTCATCAACTCAGTGCAAAACTACGCCTGGGGAAGTAAAACTGCGTTAACGGATCTCTACGGTATCGCCAACCCGGACAACCTGCCGATGGCAGAGCTGTGGATGGGCGCGCACCCGAAGAGCAGCTCAAAAATTGAAGATGCCAGCGGTCAGGTTCGCAGCCTGCGTGACGTCATCGACGCCGACAAAGCCGCACTGCTCGGCGATAAAGTGGCGAATCGTTTTGGTGAGCTGCCGTTTCTGTTCAAGGTATTGTGCGCCGACCAGCCGCTCTCCATTCAGGTTCACCCGAACAAAAAAGCCTCTGAGCTGGGCTTTGCCAAAGAAAATGCCGCCGGTATTCCGTTAGACGCCGCAGAGCGTAACTACAAAGATCCTAACCACAAGCCGGAACTGGTTTTCGCCCTCACCCCTTTTCTGGCGATGAATGCCTTCCGCGAGTTTTCCGAGATCATCTCCCTGCTGCAACCGGTCGCCGGGGCTCACAACGCGATCGCCCACTTCCTGGAAAACCCGAACGCAGAAGCCTTGAGCGAGCTGTTTGCCAGCCTGCTGAATATGCAGGGCGAGGAAAAATCACACGCGCTGGCGGTGCTGAAAGCCGCGCTGAACAGCCAGCAGGGTGAGCCATGGGACACCATTCGCGTAATTTCCGCGTTTTATCCGGACGACAGCGGTCTCTTCTCTCCGCTTCTGCTGAACGTGGTGAAGCTCAACCCGGGCGAAGCGATGTTCCTGTTCGCTGAAACCCCGCACGCCTACCTCAACGGCGTGGCACTGGAGGTGATGGCTAACTCCGATAACGTACTGCGCGCGGGCCTGACGCCAAAATACATCGACATCCCTGAGCTGGTTGCCAACGTGAAGTTTGTGGCGAAACCTGCTGCGGAGCTGCTTACTCAGCCGGTGAAAAACGGCGCAGAGCTGGACTTCCCGATTCCGGTTGACGATTTTGCCTTCTCCCTGCACGACCTCAGCGCAGACGAAACCGCCATTGCACAGGAGAGCGCCGCGATCCTGTTCTGTGTGGAAGGCGAAGCGACGTTGCACAAAGATAGCGATCGTCTGGTGCTCAAACCGGGTGAATCCGCCTTTGTCGCAGCAAACGAGTCGCCTGTCCGGGTGAGCGGCACCGGTCGCCTGGCGCGTGTTTTTAATAAGCTTTAGGGACTTACTGAATTTTTTAACAACTCTTGCTAAGCTAGTAACAGGCGTTGTAACACCAGGCGGTTTTAACCGCCTGGTTTCATTTTAGGGATAATCGCAATGAAAAAATCGGTCGTAGCGGTAGGAGTGATTGTTGCTTTAGGCGTGATCTGGACGGGTGCTTCCTGGTATACCGGGAAACAGCTGGAAAGCCGTCTGGCAGAGATGATGACGCAGGCAAACAGCGAGATTAAGCGCAGCGCGCCTGAAGCAGGTCTGGAGCTGAGCTATCAGAACTACCAGCGTGGCGTGTTTACCAGCCATATGCAGGTGGTGGTGAAGCCGGTTGCGGGTAATCAGAACGCCTGGCTGAAACCGGGCCAGAGCGTGGTGCTGGATGAAGTGGTCAGCCACGGTCCGTTCCCGCTGGCGCAGTTGAAAAAGTTTAACCTGATCCCCTCTATGGCATCCGCCAGAACCGTACTGGTGAATAACGAGGTGACGAAGCCGATTTTCGATATGGCGAAAAATGAGTCGCCGTTTGAGATCAATACCCGCATCAGCTATGCCGGTGATACGCATTCCGACATCGACCTGAAAGCCCTGAATTACGAACAAGGCACTGATAAAGTCGCCTTCAGCGGCGGTAATTTCCAGCTTGATGCCGATCGCGACGGCAAGAATGTCTCCCTGACCGGCGATGCCGCCAGCGGCCTGGTGAATTCAGTCAATGAATATAACCAGAAGGTGCAGCTTACCTTCAACAACCTGAAAGCCAGCGGCAATAGCCGTATGACTGATTTTGATGAGCGTATCGGCGACCAGAAACTGAGCCTCGATAAGATCGCCATTGCGATCGAAGGCAAAGAGATGGCGGTGCTTGAAGGCATGGATCTGGACGGTAAGTCTGACGTGTCCAAAGACGGTAAAAGCATCAACACCCAGCTGGATTACAGCTTGAAAAGCCTGAAAGTACAGAATCAGGATCTGGGTACCGGTAAGTTGTCCCTGAAAATCGGCAACATTGACGGCCAGGCGTGGCACGAATTCAGTCAGAAATACAGTAAAGAGAGCCAGGCTCTGCTGACCGATGCCGCCCTGCAACAGAACCCACAGGCTTACCAGCAGCAGGCGATGACGGTGCTGTTTAATAACCTGCCGATCCTGCTGAAGGGCGAGCCGGTGATTACCGTTGCGCCCCTGAGCTGGAAAAACGGCAAAGGCGAAACCAACTTCAACCTGTCGCTGTTCCTGAAGGATCCGGCAGCCACGACCGGCGAGCCGCAGACCCTGGCGCAGGAAGTTGACCGCAGCGTGAAATCGCTCGACAGCAAGCTGACCATCCCGATGGATATGGCAACCGAGTTCATGACGCAGATTGCGAAACTCGAAGGGTATGGTGAAGAAGATGCAGGTAAACTGGCAAACCAACAGGTGAAAGGCCTGGCGGCGATGGGCCAGATGTTCCGCATCACGAAGGTGGAAGACAACACCATTTCCACCAGCCTGCAATATGCTAATGGCCAGGTGACGCTCAACGGCGACAAAATGCCGCTGGAAGAGTTTGTCGGTATGTTTGGTATGCCGACGCTGGGCATGCCTGAACCGGCCGAACCGGCTGCGCCGCCGGCAGTACCGCAGCAGTAAACGAAAAACCCCTCGCATGAGGGGTTTTTTATTGCCGGGTGGCGCTGACGCTTACCCGGCCTCCGCTCCTGAGCCGTTGTAGGCCCGTGCAAGCAAAGCGTTTACTTCACCGTCACTAAGCGCGCAGCCACAATCTGATGCCCGGCCTGCACGTCCGTATTTTCAATGCGCTGCATAATTCGTTCTGCCAGGGTGTACCCCATTTCACGAGCCGGCGTCGTCGCCCAGACGATGGGGAGATCGTCTAACGCATTTTCACCGACATCTGCAAACGCCCCCAGCGCCACCTGATGGCCGAAGAACGTTTCTACCCCGCCCTCACCGCTCTGGCGTCCGGCGCGGATCAAACCGAACCACGCCCCCATCGCAATAACGTCGTTATAGCAAATCACCGCGCTGATCGTCGGGCTGTTGCGAAGCAGCGTGCCGATGGCTTCCGCGGCTTTTTTCTGGCTGGATTCACACTCCACCACCCATTCGCTGTGAAACGGCAGGCCATATTTGATGAGCGTGGAGCAGTAACCGCCCACCCGCTCGGCACGCGTCAGGGACGAGCTTTTACCGCCGAGCCAGGCGATGCGCTGATGGCCGCGATGAATAAGATGCTCGGTCAGCATTTGCGCGGCCTGCATGTTATCTGGCCGAAGGGTATCGGCTTCGTCGAGATAGCTGGCGCGCGACGCAAACACCAGCGGTACGCCTTTCTGCGCCGCGCGCTCACACAATTCACTGCCCACGCCGGACGCGCCGGCCACGATCACCCCATCCACCCCTTGCGTCAGCAGCAAATCTAGCCTGGAGAGCAGTTGCTCCGGTTCGCGCCCACCGTGGAGCAGGAAAACCATTCGCCCCTGCGCTTCAAGCGCCTCGGTCAGCCCGGCGGTCAGTTCTGCATAAAACGGCGACGCGAGATCGCGAACGATCAGCCCTATCACCCCGCTTTGCCCACCGCGCAGCGCCGACGCCTGGCGATTACGCACAAAGCCCAACTGCTCAACGGCCTCGTTGACGCGCTGACCCGTTGCAGGAGAGATGCGCCCCTTCCCGCTTAATACCAGCGAAACGGTGCTGACGGAAACCCCCGCCGCCAGCGCGACATCGTTGATGGTGATCTTTTTCGCTACAGCCATGTGGTGGCGTGACTCCTTGATAATGAGATCGCTAAAACGTTTTATCAATACGTTATCTTTATACTACCAGTAAAAGCCTGAGAATGTGATTTAGCGCGCACTAAAGTTTGATAAAACGTTTTATCTTCTCGCCCCATCGAGGTCGTTAAATCTCTTTCTACCCTTTAAGGAGTCGTTTTATGACGACGAAAGCAGCACAAAAAATATCGCTGTGGGAGTTTTTCCAGCAACTGGGTAAAACCTTTATGCTGCCCGTGGCGCTTCTCTCTTTTTGCGGGATTATGCTGGGGATCGGCAGCTCGTTAAGCAGTCATGACGTCATTACCCTGATCCCTTTCCTGGGAAATCCGGTACTTCAGGCGATCTTCATCTGGATGAGCAAGGTCGGATCGTTTGCCTTTAGCTTCCTGCCGGTAATGTTCTGTATCGCCATTCCTCTGGGTCTGGCGCGCGAAAACAAAGGCGTGGCGGCGTTTGCGGGCTTCGTTGGCTATGCGGTCATGAACCTTGCGGTTAACTTCTGGCTGACCGCCAAAGGGATCCTGCCGACGACCGACGCGGCGGTAGTGAAAGCCAATAACATTCAGAGCGTGATTGGTATTCAGTCCATCGATACCGGGATCCTTGGAGCCGTGATCGCGGGGGTGATTATCTGGATGCTGCACGAGCGCTTCCACAACATCCGCCTGCCCGATGCGCTGGCCTTCTTCGGCGGGACCCGCTTTGTGCCAATCATTACGCTGGTTGTGATGGGTCTGTTTGGTCTGATCATCCCTCTGATTTGGCCGATTTTTGCCATGGGGATCACCGGGATTGGCCGCATTATCAACGGCGCGGGTGATTTCGGCCCGATGATTTTCGGTACGGGTGAACGTCTGCTGCTACCGTTTGGTTTACAGCACATCCTGGTTGCCCTGATCCGCTTTACGGAAGCAGGCGGCACCATGGACGTTTGCGGTCATTCCGTTAGCGGCGCGCTGACCATCTTCCAGGCCCAGCTGAGCTGCCCGACCACTCACGGCTTCTCTGAAAGTGCGACGCGTTTCCTTTCTCAGGGTAAAATGCCTGCCTTCCTCGGCGGCCTGCCGGGTGCTGCGCTGGCGATGTACCACTGTGCCCGTCCGGAAAATCGTCATAAAATTAAAGGTCTGCTGATCTCCGGCGTTATTGCCTGCGTGGTGGGCGGTACGACAGAACCTATCGAGTTCCTGTTCCTGTTCGTGGCACCGGTACTGTACCTCATCCACGCCGTACTGACGGGCCTGGGCTTTACCGTGATGGCTGTGCTCGGTGTGACCATCGGTAACACCGACGGTAACGTGATTGACTTCGTGGTATTCGGTATCCTGCACGGCCTGTCCACCAAGTGGTATCTGGTGCCGGTTGTGGCCGCCATCTGGTTCGCGGTTTACTACGGGATCTTCCGCTTCGCCATCACCCGCTTCAACCTGAAAACGCCTGGCCGCGATACCGATACGGCCACCAGCGTTGAACTGGCGGTGGCCGGTACCGTTGGGAAATCCGGATATAACACGCCGGCTATTCTGGCGGCGCTGGGCGGTGCGGATAATATTACCTCTCTGGATAACTGCATCACCCGCCTGCGTTTGTCGGTGGCGGACATGTCCAAAGTGGATACCAACGCACTTAAAGCTAACCGGGCTATTGGCGTAGTACAGTTAAATCAGCACAATTTGCAGGTCGTCATTGGCCCGCAGGTACAGTCAGTGAAGGATGAGCTGGCAACCCTGATGCGAACCGTCGAAGCCTGATGCCTCGCCCCCCCTCGTCATGAGGGGGTTTTACTTTACGGAGCACCGTCATGTTTGATTTTTCAACCGTCGTGGATCGACACGGCACCTGGTGTACCCAGTGGGATTATGTCGCTGACCGTTTTGGCGCTGCCGACCTGCTGCCCTTCACCATCTCTGATATGGATTTCGCCACCGCCCCCTGCATTACCGATGCGCTGCACCAGCGAATAAACCACGGGGTGTTTGGTTACAGTCGCTGGAAAAATGACGAATTTCTGGCCGCCGTGGCGCACTGGTTCCGGCAACGCTTTAACAGTCAGATTGATACCGAAACCGTGGTGTATGGGCCGTCGGTCATTTATATGGTCTCGGAGCTGATCCGCCTCTGGTCCTCGCCTGGCGACGGCGTGGTGGTCCATACTCCGGCTTACGATGCCTTTTATAAAGCCATCGAAGGCAACCAGCGTACCGTTGTTTCCGTGCCGATGCAGAAAACAGCGCATGGCTGGGAGGGGGATATGGCCTCGCTGGAAGCGGCGCTATCAAAACCGGAAAACAAGGTGTTGCTGCTGTGTAGCCCGCAAAACCCGACCGGAAAAGTCTGGACTCGGGAGGCGCTGACCACAATGGCGGCCCTGTGTGAACGTTATGACGTAGCGGTGATCAGCGACGAAATTCATATGGACATGGTATGGGGCAAGCATCGTCATACCCCGTGGAATGAGGTTGCGCACGGTAAATGGGCGCTGCTGACCTCGGGTTCCAAAAGCTTCAACATTCCGGCGCTGACGGGCGCCTGGGGGCTTATCGCCGATGACGCCAGCCGTAACGCCTATCTGAATGCATTAAAAGGTCGGGACGGACTCTCTTCCCCTTCCGTGCTGGCGCTGACCGCGCATATTGCTGCTTACCGACAGGGCGAACCCTGGCTGGACGCGCTGCGGACCTATCTCGAAGAGAATCTGCGGTATGTTGCTCGCGAATTAAACAGTGCTTTTCCGGCACTCAGCTGGCAACCACCTGAGGCTACCTATCTTGCCTGGATCGACCTCAGCCCGCTCAGTATTGACGACAATACGCTGCAAAAGGTGCTTATTGAGCAGCAAAAAGTGGCCATCATGCCGGGATATACCTATGGAGCCGAAGGGAAAGGCTACGTTCGTCTGAACGCGGGTTGCCCCCGTAGTAAGCTTGAACAGGGCGTTCAGCGCCTCATCGCGGGCATCAACACGCTGCTGTAAATTATTTGCGCAACGGAATATTCCCTTGCGCAAATAGCTTTTTACCCCGTTTTGTTTTTATAATATGGCGCACTTTAACCAGCAAAGAGTGCGACCATGATTGATACACGCCTGCCTTTAACTGATATTCACCGCCACCTCGACGGAAACATTCGTGCCCAAACCATTCTCGATCTTGGTCGCCAGTTCAATTTAACCCTCCCTGCCGAAACGCTTGAAACCCTGATCCCTCATGTTCAGGTCACGTCGAACGAACCGGATCTGGTGAGCTTTCTGAGCAAGCTCGACTGGGGCGTGAAGATGCTGGCCTCGGTCGATGCCTGTCGCCGTGTCGCCTTTGAAAACATCGAAGATGCCGCGCGCAACGGCCTGCACTATGTCGAACTGCGTTTCTCCCCGGGCTATATGGCGATGACCCACAATCTCCCCGTAGCGGGCGTGGTTGAAGCGGTCATTGAAGGCGTGCGTGAAGGCTGCAAAACCTTTGACGTTCAGGCGCGTTTGATCGGCATTATGAGCCGTACCTTCGGTGAAGCGGCCTGTCTTCAGGAGCTGGAAGCATTACTGGCGCATCGCGACCAGATCACCGCCATCGACCTGGCCGGTGACGAGCTGGGCTTCCCGGGCAGCCTGTTCCTGTCTCATTTCAACCGCGCACGTGATGCAGGATGGCATATTACCGTTCATGCAGGCGAAGCCGCGGGGCCGGAAAGCATCTGGCAGGCCATTCGTGAACTGGGTGCGGAACGTATTGGTCACGGCGTGAAAGCCATTGAAGATCGCGCGCTGATGGATTTCCTCGCCGAACAACGTATTGGAATCGAATCCTGCCTGACCTCCAATATTCAGACCAGTACAGTGGCATCGCTGGCGCAACACCCGCTGAAAACCTTCCTTGAACACGGGGTGCTGGCTTCACTGAACACGGACGATCCGGCGGTTCAGGGCGTGGATATTATTCACGAATACAACATCGCCGCGCCGCAGGCCGGGCTGAGCCGCGAGCAGATCCGTCAGGCGCAAATCAACGGGCTGGAGATCGCCTTCCTGACGCATGAAGAGAAACAGGCGCTGCGCGATAAAGTTGCTCAGTAGTCCTCTTTACTGCCGGGTGGCGCTGCGCTTACCCGGCCTACGAAAGCGTTTGGCACTTATGCCAGACAGAGCGTTGCGCGATGTTTGGCAGATTCGATCCCCAGCTCAATGAGCTCCATAATCTGGATTGCCTGGCTTGCGGGAACCGGATTTTCACCTGAACCGTTCAGCGCGTCACGAATTGCGGCGTAATACGCCGGATAGTTCCCCGGCAGGGTCAATACCGTCTCTTCAACCAGCGCCTCACCCTCCGCACGCGTCACCACCCCGTCGCGCATGTCGTAGCCCCAGTCCTCCTGCGGTAAGCGTTCGCCATTTTTGAGGCGCTCTTCCTGCGGATCCAGGCCGAACTTCACATAGCTGCCGCGCGCCCCATGAATGATATAGCGGGCCGATTCCGCCGCCGCAAGCATTGTCCCGTGCAGCACAATGCGCCGCTGCGGATAACTCAAAATGGCATGGAAATAGTCGGTGGTCTGCGCCCCCGGCCTGAGCTGCGCTAAATCGACCGTCATGCTTACGGGCAGACCAAACAGATGAACGGCCTGATCGAGAAGATGCGGCGCTAAGTCATACCAGATGCCGCTGCCCGGTCCCGCCTGCTCGCGCCAGCGATCTCGCACCTGCGGACGATAACGATCGAAGTGCGACTCAAAAAAGGCAATTTCGCCGAGCGTGCCTTCGTTGAGCAGCGCTTTGACCGTCAGGAAATCGCTGTCCCAGCGCCGGTTGTGAAAGACCGATAATAACCGACCCAGACTTCGCGCCAGCGCATCCAGCTCGCGCGCCTGTGACAACGTCACGGTGAAGGGCTTATCGACAACAACATGTTTGCCTGCCTCCAGCGCCGCTTTCGCCAGGGGGAAATGAGTGTCGTTAGGGGTAGGAATGACAATAAGGTCAATATTAGGATCGTTAAACAGATGCTTAGGCTCCGTTACCACCGGCACAGCTGGCCAGTCGGCGCGGACCTTAGTCTCATCGCTGCTTGTGATGGCCGCTAGTTCCATTCCCGGCGTGCCGGCAACCAGCGGTGCATGAAAGGTTTTGCTTGCGTACCCGTAGCCAATAAGACCGACGCGGATGTTTTCACTCATCGTTTGCCCCCTCGCTGTGCGCTTATTTATCACTGGCCTTGTGCTTAACGCACACATTAATAATGTGCCCTGTGAGTTAAAATAGCATCTCACGACAGCGTTTTTTGTTACCTCGCATTAAAGTGCGCATAGGGGGCCGGGGAATCGTTCCCAAAGCGCTTGCTCTGAAGAAAAGGGCGCTGTAACATTTGTAATCTGTATTTATGGATAAATTACAAACACAAATTATGACGTCAATAATTAATCGAATCATTGAATTAGCGGGATGGATTGTCCTTGGGGTTTCAGTCGTGTTGCTCGGCATTGCCAGCCATATCGATAACTACCAGCCGCCGGAGCCTGTGACTGTCGCACAACAAAAGTAAGCCGTGTCGTCATAAAGCGTGACACATTACGTCATGGAACATATTGCCAGCCGTAATGAACGGGGTTACCCTTCTCTTTCAGGCATCTCCTGATGCCTGATTCTTCGCAAAGAAAACTCCTAATTTCGTCGCGTTACCCGAGTGGACAGTTTACGTCTTTATTAATCCGTTTATTATTCGAACGCATTACCTTTATGGGTATTACCCTTTTATATGGAAACTTATTAATATGACAGTTCAGGACTATTTATTAAAATTTCGCAAGATCAATTCCCTTGAAAGCCTGGAAAAACTGTTTGACCATCTGAACTACACGCTGTCGGATAATCAGGACATCATCAATATGTACCGCGCTGCTGACCATCGTCGCGCCGAACTGGTCTCTGGCGGTCGTCTGTTCAATGTGGGGGAAGTGCCTAAATCCGTATGGCGTTACGTTGTATAAGAAAGTAGCCTTCGGCGTGAAATGTTATATACTCTCCGCCCTGCAAATTTCTGTATAACATTTCGCGCAGACTATGGGAGAGCGTATGACCGCATTGCCTGGAGAGAGAATTGGGGGCTGGTTAATCGCCCCGCTGGCATGGCTGCTGGTGGCATTACTAAGCGCTTCACTGGCGCTGTTGCTTTACACCACCGCACTGGTTACGCCTCATGCTATCCAGACACTGATGTCCCAGAGTGCGCTCAATATTGCGACGTGGTTTGTGTCGTTCGTTTTCGCGATCGCGATGTGGTACTACACGCTGTGGCTGACTATCGCCTTCTTCAAACGCCGCAAAAGCGTGCCAAAGCATTACATTATCTGGCTGCTGGTCTCCGTGCTGCTGGCTGTCAAAGCGTTCGCTTTCTCGCCTGTGTCTGACGCGCTGGCGGTTCGCCAGTTACTGTTTCCGCTACTGGCGACGGCGCTTCTGGTCCCTTATTTCAAGCGTTCGACGCGCGTTAAGAAGACCTTTGTCAACCCGTAATAACCTTACAGTTAACCTGTTGTGGCCTGTTGTCGTTTATCCGATAATAGGCGGCTATTTTATTTCAGGCTAAATAATGACCGATTACTTACTGCTCTTTGTCGGAACTGTGCTGGTGAATAACTTCGTACTGGTGAAGTTCCTTGGCCTGTGCCCGTTTATGGGCGTCTCCAAAAAGCTGGAGACGGCAATGGGCATGGGGCTGGCAACCACCTTCGTGATGACGATGGCCTCCATTTGCGCATGGCTGATTGATACCTGGATCCTAATCCCGCTCGACATGCTCTACCTGCGCACTTTGGCCTTTATTCTGGTCATTGCGGTCGTGGTGCAATTTACCGAAATGGTGGTGCGGAAAACCAGCCCTGCCCTGTATCGCCTGTTGGGTATTTTTCTGCCCCTCATCACCACTAACTGTGCGGTGCTGGGCGTGGCGCTACTGAATATCAACCTTGGGCATAATTTCCTGCAATCGGCGCTGTATGGTTTTTCCGCCGCGGTCGGTTTTTCTTTTGTTATGGTCCTGTTCGCCTCGATTCGCGAGCGTCTGGCCGCGGCGGATATTCCCGCGCCGTTTCGCGGTAACGCCATCGCTCTGGTGACCGCAGGTTTAATGTCTCTGGCCTTTATGGGCTTTAGTGGTCTGGTGAAGTTGTAATGAGTGCTATCTGGATTGCCATCGCGTCCATCAGCGTGCTGGGACTCGTCTTTGGCATCATTCTGGGTTACGCCTCCCGCCGGTTTGCGGTGGAGGACGATCCGGTGGTTGAAAAAATTGATGAACTTTTACCCCAGAGCCAGTGCGGGCAGTGCGGCTACCCTGGCTGCCGCCCTTACGCTGAGGCGGTGGGCGTGCAGGGAGAAAAGATCAACCGCTGCGCGCCGGGTGGCGAAGCGGTCATGCTTAAAATAGCTGCCCTGCTGAACGTCGATCCCCAGCCTGTCGACGGCGATGAACAGGCCCAGGAGCCTGTTCGTGCCCTTGCTGTTATCGACGAAGCCAACTGCATTGGCTGCACAAAATGTATTCAGGCGTGTCCTGTTGACGCCATTGTGGGCGCAACGCGCGCGATGCATACCGTTGTGGCGGATCTGTGCACCGGCTGTAATCTCTGCGTGGCGCCCTGCCCGACGCAGTGTATAGAACTGCGCCCGGTTGAAACGACTACCGAAAACTGGAAGTGGGACCTTCAGACCATTCCGGTTCGCAATATTCCTGTGGAACAACATGCTTAAGTTATTTTCTGCCTTCAGAAAAGAGAAGATCTGGGATTTCGACGGCGGCATTCATCCGCCTGAGATGAAATCGCAGTCTAACGGCACGCCGCTGCGCCAGATCCCGCTGGCGACCCGTTACGTTATGCCCCTGAAACAGCATATCGGCGCGGAAGGCGAATTGTGCGTGAAAGAAGGCGATAGCGTTCTTCGCGGCCAGCCGCTGACCTTTGGTCGCGGACGGATGTTGCCGATACATGCCCCGACTTCCGGTAAGGTGGTGGCTGTTGCCCCCCATACCGTTGCCCATCCGTCGGCGTTGTCTGAGCTGAGCGTGATCATTGAAGCCGATGGTGAAGACCGCTGGATCGAGCGTGACGGCTGGAGCGACTACCGTTCCCACAGCCGTGAAGCGCTGATTCAACGCATTCATCAGTTCGGCGTGGCGGGTCTGGGGGGCGCAGGCTTCCCGACCGGCGCTAAGCTTCACGGCGGCGGCGATAAAATCGAAACGCTGATCATCAACGCCGCCGAGTGCGAACCGTACATTACCGCCGATGACCGTCTGATGCAGGACTGCGCGGCGCAGGTGGTGGAAGGTATTCGCATTCTTGCGCATATCCTGCAACCCCGCGAAGTGCTGATCGGTATTGAGGACAATAAACCGCAGGCCATTTCGATGCTGCGTGCGGTACTGGCGGACAGCCATGATATCGCCCTGCGCGTGATCCCGACCAAATATCCGTCCGGTGGGGCAAAACAGCTGACGCAGATCCTGACCGGAAAACAGGTCCCCCACGGAGGCCGTTCGTCCGACATCGGCGTGCTGATGCAAAATGTGGGGACTGCCTACGCGGTGAAACGTGCGGTGATTGACGGCGAGCCATTGACCGAGCGCGTCGTCACGCTGACCGGCGAGTCCGTCTCCCGTCCCGGCAACATCTGGGCGCGTCTGGGTACGCCGGTGCGTCATCTGCTGGAACAGGCTGGCTTCTGCCCGGGTAGCGATCAACTGGTCATTATGGGCGGCCCGCTGATGGGCTTTACCCTGCCGTGGCTTGATGTGCCGGTGGTGAAGATTACCAACTGCCTGCTCGCCCCTTCCCTGACGGAGATGGGCGAAACGCAGGAAGAGAAAGGTTGCATACGCTGTAGCGCCTGTGCGGACGCATGCCCGGCAGATTTACTGCCGCAGCAGTTGTATTGGTACAGCAAAGGCCAGCTGCACGATAAAGCCCAGGCGCATAACCTGGCTGACTGTATTGAATGCGGTGCCTGCGCCTGGGTCTGCCCAAGCAATATTCCGCTGGTGCAGTATTTCCGTCAGGAGAAAGCTGAAATCTACGCCATCTCCATGGAAGAAAAACGTGCCGCTGAAGCGAAGGCCCGCTTTGAAGCGCGCCAGGCGCGACTGGAGCGCGAGAAACAAGCCCGTCAGGAACGCCATAAGCAGGCTGCCGTGCAGCCTGCGGCGAAAGATCAGGATGCCATTAACGCAGCCCTGGCCCGCGTACGCGAGAAGAAAGCCACCGCCGCCCAGACGGTTGTGATCGCTCCGGGAGAAAAACCGGACAACAGCGAAGCGATTGCAGCCCGCGAAGCGCGGAAAGCCGAAGCACGCGCGCGTCAGGCGGAGAAAGCGCAAAACGCCAAACCGGAAGCCGACATCGACCCGCGTAAAGCGGCGGTGGAAGCGGCTATTGCCAGGGCAAAAGCCCGCAAAGCCGGTCAGCAGACAGTGGTGGTTGAACAGGAAGCGACGGATCCGCGCAAGGCGGCCGTTGAAGCCGCTATCGCCCGCGCCAAAGCACGTAAAGCGGCACAGCTACAACCTGCCGAAGAGAGTGAAGCCCCTGTCGATCCGCGTAAAGCCGCCGTTGAAGCGGCCATCGCCCGTGCCAAAGCACGAAAAGCGGCACAGCAGGACGAACTGCCTGCGGCCGCTAATGACGATCCACGCAAAGCCGCAGTCGCCGCCGCGATTGCGCGCGTTCAGGCAAAGAAAGCCGCGCAGCAAGCCGTTAACGAGGATTAAATGGTTTTCAGAATTGCAAGTTCCCCTTATACCCATAACCAGCGCCAGACATCGCGTATTATGATGCTGGTGTGCCTGGCCGCGCTGCCAGGTATTGCCGTACAGTGTTGGTTTTTCGGCTGGGGTACGCTTTTCCAGTTAGTTCTGGGTTGCGCCAGTGCCGTCGCAGCGGAAGCCGCGATCCTGAAGCTGCGCAAAATGGAGGTGACTCGCATCCTGAGCGATAACTCCGCCCTGTTGACCGGCCTGTTACTGGCCATCAGCATTCCCCCGTTCGCCCCGTGGTGGATGGTGGTATTGGGAACGGTGTTTGCGGTGATCATCGCCAAGCAGCTGTACGGCGGGCTGGGCCATAACCCGTTTAACCCGGCGATGATTGGCTACGTAGTACTGCTGATCTCCTTCCCGGTACAGATGACCAGCTGGCTGCCGCCGCATGAGATCGCCGCCACGGTGCCCGGCTTTATGGATGCCCTGCACGTTATCTTTACCGGCCACACCGCGCTGGGCGCAGATATGAACGCGCTTCGCATGGGCGTGGACGGCATCAGTCAGGCCACTCCGCTCGATACCTTCAAAACCTCCCTGCGTGCCGGACAAAGCGTGGAGCAGGTGATGAAATCGTCTATTTACAGCGGCGTACTGGCAGGTGCTGGCTGGCAGTGGGTCAATCTGGCCTACCTGTTGGGTGGCGCGTTCCTGCTGCAACAGAAGGCGATCCGCTGGCATATTCCGGTGAGCTTCCTGGTGACGCTGGCCGTCTGCTCGACGCTCGGCTGGGTTATCTCACCTGAGTCACTGGCCAGCCCGCAGCTCCATCTGCTCTCCGGCGCGACCATGCTCGGGGCATTCTTTATTCTGACCGATCCGGTCACCGCCTCTACCACCAACCGTGGTCGTCTGATTTTCGGCGCGCTGGCAGGCTTGCTGGTCTGGCTTATTCGCAGCTTTGGCGGCTATCCGGACGGCGTGGCATTTGCCGTGCTGCTGGCTAACATCACCGTTCCGCTCATCGACTACTACACGCGTCCACGCGTGTACGGTCATCGCTAAGGGTCGCGCCATGCTAAAGACAATGCAAAAACACGGCGTCACGCTGGCGATCTTCGCCGCCGCCCTCACCGGGCTGACCGCGCTGGTAAATGAACTGACGAAAACCACCATTGCAGAGCAGGCAATGAAGCAGCAAAAAGCGCTGTTCGATCAGGTGATCCCATCCGATCTCTACGATAATGACCTGCAAAAAAGCTGCTTTGTCGTGCAGGCTCCGCAGCTTGGTAAAGGACCCCATCGCGTTTATATTGCCCGCAAGGGCGATAACCCCGTGGGCGCCGTCATGGAAGCCACCGCGCCGGACGGTTACTCCGGTGCGATTCAGCTGCTGGTGGGCAGCGATTTTTCCGGCACCGTACTGGGTACGCGCGTGACGGAGCATCACGAAACGCCGGGCCTTGGCGACAAAATTGAAACACGCTTAAGCGACTGGATCTTACACTTCGCCGGAAAGATGATTCATGGCGAGGACGATCCTGCTTTCGCGGTGAAAAAAGATGGCGGCGAATTTGACCAGTTCACGGGCGCCACGATTACTCCGCGCGCGGTGGTCAACGCCGTAAAGCGCGCCGGGCTGTATGCCGAAACGCTGCCCGCGCAGATCAATCATCTTTCCACCTGTGAGGAGTGACCATGAGCCAGGTTAAAGAGGTTATCGTCCAGGGTCTCTGGAAGAACAACTCCGCGCTGGTGCAGCTGCTGGGGCTATGTCCGCTGCTGGCGGTGACGTCTACCGCCACCAACGCGCTCGGGCTGGGGCTGGCGACCACGCTGGTGCTGACCCTGACTAACTTTTCCATTTCTGTTTTGCGCCGCTGGACGCCGTCAGAAATCCGTATTCCGATTTATGTCATGATCATTGCGTCGGTGGTCAGCGTCGTGCAAATGCTGATTAACGCCTACGCATTTGGCCTGTACCAGTCGCTCGGGATCTTCATTCCGCTTATCGTGACTAACTGTATTGTCGTAGGCCGCGCTGAAGCCTTCGCGGTGAAAAACAATCCGGCCATATCCGCGCTGGATGGGTTTTCCATCGGCATGGGCGCGACTGCCGCCATGTTCGTCCTCGGCTCTCTGCGTGAAATTTTGGGCAACGGTACGCTCTTCGACGGTGCGGACGCGCTGCTTGGCGGCTGGGCGAAGTCGCTGCGTATTGAGGTGTTCCATACGGACACCCCGTTCCTGCTGGCCATGCTACCTCCTGGCGCCTTCATTGGCCTTGGGATGATGCTGGCGTTAAAATACCTGATTGATGAAAAACGTAAACGCCGCGCCGCTGAACGCAGCGTACAGGAAGGGATCCCCGAGAAAGCAGTATGAATAAAGAGAAACGCATTGCGATCCTGACGCGCCTGCGCGATGAGAATCCTCATCCAACGACAGAGCTGAACTTTAACTCGCCGTTTGAACTGTTGATCGCGGTGCTGCTCTCTGCACAGGCGACGGACGTGAGCGTCAATAAAGCCACGGCCCTGCTCTACCCTGTCGCCAATACGCCGCAGGCCATGCTGGAGCTGGGCGTTGAAGGTGTGAAATCCTATATCAAGACCATTGGCCTGTTTAACAGCAAGGCCGAAAACGTCATTAAGACCTGCCGGATCCTGCTGGAGAAGCACGGCGGTGAAGTCCCTGAAGATCGCGCCGCGCTGGAAGCGTTGCCGGGCGTCGGGCGTAAAACGGCAAATGTGGTGCTGAACACGGCGTTTGGCTGGCCGACCATCGCCGTGGATACCCATATCTTCCGCGTCTCAAATCGCACCCGTTTCGCGCCGGGTAAAAACGTGGAAGAGGTTGAAGAGAAGCTGTTAAAAGTCGTTCCTGCGGAATTTAAGGTGGACTGCCACCACTGGCTGATCCTGCACGGCCGGTATACCTGTATTGCCCGTAAGCCACGCTGCGGTTCCTGCATTATCGAAGATCTCTGCGAATACAAAGAAAAAGTCTATCCCTGAGCGTAAACCACCTTACTTCTTACCTGTTCAAGCCCTTAGAATTAACAAGGGCTCTGATATCTTCTCGATTGACCATAAATTGCCCTCTCTTTCTCCTTTACGCATTGTCGATTCTTCGGTCATTTAACACTCAAACAGGTTAATAGTTTTTTCATCACCAAAAATTTCTATACATCTGTGATCGCGATCACTCTGATAACCTGATGTTGGATTTTTGTTGTTAAAACCCGCCCAACCCCTTTGTCAGACAAGATTTCGTCTATTCAACACCGCACATAAGACCAGTCATTTTTCAGAACATGGGCTATATCACTGCCAATCACCCGAAATAGCAGAACATATCGCCATACAGCCATTAAACAGGGTCGCTCACAGTCAAAAAAACCACTAATTTTCAACCAATGAAATTTAAAGCTGCATAACATTTGCGGGAACCGATGATTATACCGCCAGAGTTATATGTAACAGATTATTACAAACGTATTGCCAGATGGGGCTGGATAGTGAACATTACCCGCCGTTTCCCCTCCCAATATAACTATAAAGCGGATGGACTACGGTCATCACGCTATGAACACCCCCGTTAATATGGGATGTAAAAAAAGAGGTATATGTGTCTACTGCAAACAATAAACCAACAGATGAGAGCGTAAGTCTTAACGCTTTCAAACAGCCTAAAGCGTTCTATCTCATTTTCTCTATCGAATTATGGGAACGTTTTGGCTACTACGGCCTGCAAGGGATCATGGCGGTTTACCTGGTTAAACAGCTGGGTATGTCTGAAGCCGATTCCATCACGCTATTCTCTTCCTTCAGCGCCCTGGTGTATGGCCTCGTCGCTATCGGCGGCTGGTTAGGCGATAAAGTCCTCGGTACTAAACGAGTCATTATGCTGGGCGCCGTTGTTCTGGCGATTGGCTATGGGCTGGTTGCCTGGTCCGGGCACGATGCAGGTGTGGTTTACATGGGCATGGCTACCATCGCGGTAGGTAACGGCCTCTTCAAGGCGAACCCATCTTCCCTGCTCTCTACCTGCTACAGCAAAGATGACCCACGTCTGGACGGTGCATTTACAATGTACTACATGTCCATCAACATCGGCTCCTTCTTCTCTATGCTGGCAACCCCATGGCTGGCCGCAAAATTCGGCTGGAGCGTAGCGTTTGCGCTGAGCTTCGTGGGTATGCTGATCACCGTTGTGAACTTCCTGTTCTGCCGTAGCTGGGTTAAAGACTATGGTTCAAAACCAGACTTCGAACCCGTGCACATGGGCAAACTGCTGGCAACCATCGTCGGCATCGTGATCCTGGCCGCTGTCGCCACCTGGCTGCTGCATAACCAGGGCGTTGCACGTGCCGTACTGGGCGTGGTTGCGCTGGGTATCGTGATTATCTTCGCGAAAGAAGCCTTCGCGATGCAGGGTGCGGCACGTCGTAAGATGATTGTGGCGTTCATTCTGATGCTGGAAGCGATCATCTTCTTCGTTCTGTACAGCCAGATGCCAACGTCTCTGAACTTCTTCGCTATCCGCAACGTTGAGCACTCCATCCTCGGTATCGCGTTCGAGCCGGAGCAGTATCAGGCCCTGAACCCGTTCTGGATCATGATTGGTAGCCCGATTCTGGCCGCTATCTATAACAAGATGGGCGACCGTCTGCCTATGCCGCACAAGTTCGCTATCGGTATGGTGCTGTGCTCTGGCGCATTCCTGGTGCTGCCGCTGGGGACGAAATTCGCGACCGACGCGGGTATCGTTTCTGTTAACTGGCTGATCCTGAGCTATGCGCTGCAATCCATCGGTGAACTGATGATCTCCGGTCTGGGTCTGGCGATGGTTGCGCAGCTGGTCCCTCAGCGTCTGATGGGCTTCATCATGGGTAGCTGGTTCCTGACTACCGCTGGCGCGGCCATCATCGCAGGTAAGATTGCGAACCTGATGGCGGTACCAGACAACGTTACCGACCCGCTGGTTTCCCTGAATGTCTACGGCACCGTGTTCATGCAAATTGGTATCGCGACCGCCGTGATTGCCGTACTGATGCTGCTGACCGCACCTAAACTGAATCGTATGACGCAGGACGACGACAAATCCGCTAAAGCGATTAAAACCGCGAACGCGTAATGTCATCGGGAAACGACTGAACAGAAGCCGCTAATTGATTAGCGGCTTTTTTTTTATCCGAACGCGCACTAACATAGCTGGAACCTCAGCAAAAAGGAGTTACCGATGAAACTGTTCTATAAACCGGGCGCCTGCTCTCTTGCTTCCCATATTACGCTTCGCGAGAGCGGTAAAGATTTCACGCTGGACGGCGTTGACTTGATGAAAAAGCGCCTGGAAAACGGGGATGACTTTTTTGCGATTAACCCAAAAGGGCAGGTTCCGGCCCTGCTGCTGGATGATGGCACCCTGCTGACCGAAGGGGTGGCGATTATGCAATTCCTGGCGGACAACGTACCGGATCGTCAGCTCCTAGCCCCCACCGGCAGCATTGCGCGTTATAAAACGCTGGAGTGGCTGAACTATATTGCCACCGAACTGCACAAAGGCTTTACGCCCCTGTTCCGCCCGGACACGCCAGAAGAGTACAAACCTACCGTGCGCGCGCTGCTGGAGAAAAAGTTGCAGTACGTTAACGACGCGCTGAAAGACGACCAGTGGATCTGTGGCTCGCGTTTCACTATCGCCGATGCCTATCTGTTTACCGTTCTGCGCTGGGCGCGCGCGGTTAAGTTGAACATGGAAGGATTAGACCATGTCGCATCGTATATGACGCGCGTGGCGGAGCGACCTGCGGTGGCGGCGGCGCTGAAAGCGGAAGGGTTGAATTAACGGAGCGGCCTGGGGAGCCGGGTGGCGCTGACGCTTACCCGGCCTACAAATTCCGTAGGCCCGTGCAAGCGCAGCGCCGCCGGGCAGTGTCTATAGCTGCGTTGCGCTAAAATAGTGCTCCGGCTTCGCGATGCGATCCTGTGCCGCGACGACCTGGAGCTCATATTCCTGCATCGTCTTCGTCGCAATCATGATTTCATAAACGGCTGCGGTGACGTGCTCCAGCGCATCGCGCAGGCTCGCGCCCTGCAATAGCTTCACCAGCAGCAAACCGCTGGTCACATCCCCGACCCCGACAGGCTGACGTGCACCGAAATCCACCAGCGGTCGACTGATATGCCAGGCTTCATCCTTCGTCACCAGCAGCATTTCAAAACGGTCCTGGCTCAACCCTGCGCGTGCCAGGTGTTTCACCAGCACAATCTCTGGCCCCTGGGCGATCAGCTCGCGAGAGGCGCTTACAGCCTCTTCTACGCTGTTAACCGGATGCTCGCTGAGGATCTCCAGTTCAATCAGGTTGGGGGCAATAATATCGCTGGCGGGCAATGCATGACGGACATGAAACTCCGCAACGCCCGGCGCTACGATGCAGCCTTTTTCAGGATGTCCCATCACCGGATCGCAGAAATATTTCGCCGCGGGGTTTGCCGCTTTCACCTGGCGCACAATGCCGAGGATATGTTCCCCCTGCTCCGCCGAACCCAGATAGCCGCTCAGTACGGCATCGCAGCGTTTAAGCTGGTCGATATCCGCAATCCCCTGAACGACTTCCGTCAGATGCGACGGCGGCATCACGCAGCCGGTCCATTTACCGTACTGGGTATGATTCGAAAACTGGACGGTATTGAGGGGCCAGACGTTAACGCCGAGGCGGCGCATCGGGAATTCCGCAGCGCTGTTGCCAGCATGTCCAAACACAACGTGGGACTGAATGGCGAGGATGTTCTTCATGTTGTACTTACCAAACCCTGTCAAAACAAAAGGGGCGTGGTTTCCCACGCCCCTGCATACTTTTAATTACTTCCAGCAGACCAGGCAGTAATTTTTCTTACCGCGACGCAGCAGCGTGTAGCGACCATAGAGACGGTCGTTCTCGGTAAAGGTATATTCCGGATCGGCCTGTTTTTCGCCATTAATGGTGATCGCGTTAGAGGCGATGGTTTTACGCGCCTGACCGCGAGACGGCTGGAGCTCGGAGTCCACCAGCGCCTGCATCAGATCGGCGCCTTTTTCCATCTCCACCATCGGTACGCCATCCTGCGCCAGCTGTTCGAAATCCGCTTCGCTTAAATCGCTCAGGGTCCCGTTGAACAGGCTCGCCGTAATGCGTTTCGCCGCCGCCAGACCTTCTTCGCCGTGAACCAGTTTGGTTACTTCGTCCGCCAGCACGTACTGGGCGCGTGGTGCTTTACCGCTGTTCTTGTCTTCTTCTTCCAGCGCATTGATTTCTTCGATATCCATAAAGGTGAAGAACTTCAGGAAGCGATAAACGTCGGCATCCGCCGTGTTGATCCAGAACTGGTAGAATTTATACGGGCTGGTTTTCTTCGGATCCAGCCATACCGCGCCGCCTTCGGTCTTACCGAACTTGGTACCGTCTGCTTTGGTGATCAACGGCACGGTCAGACCAAACACCTGATTCTGGTGGAGGCGACGGGTCAGATCGATACCGGAGGTGATGTTACCCCACTGGTCGGAACCGCCAATTTGCAGAGATACGCCGTGCAGCTTGTTCAGGCAGGCAAAGTCATACCCCTGCAACAGGTTGTAGGAGAACTCGGTGAAAGAGATACCTTGGTCGTCACGGTTAAGACGCTGCTTCACTGCTTCTTTGTTAATCATCTGGTTAACAGAGAAGTGTTTGCCGATGTCACGCAGGAACGTCAGCACGTTCATGCCACCAAACCAGTCGTAGTTGTTCGCCGCAATCGCAGAGTTCTCACCGCAGTCGAAATCCAGGAACGGTGCAACCTGTTTACGGATCTTATCCACCCACTCCTGCACGGTATCTTCGGTATTAAGCTTACGCTCAGCGGCTTTGAAACTTGGGTCGCCAATCAGACCGGTCGCGCCGCCAACCAGAGCGACAGGCTTATGGCCGGCCATCTGGAAGCGTTTCAGGCATAACAATGGAACAAGATGCCCCAAATGCAAGCTGTCAGCGGTGGGATCGAAGCCGCAATAGAGCGCGATCGGGCCTTGCGCCAGTCGCTCTGCTAACGCTTCCTCGTCCGTCACCTGGGCCACGAGGCCCCGCTCTTGCAATTGTTTAATCAAGTTACTGCTTGCCATCAAATTCTCCATGTATAAACGACTGCACCTTTGCCGGTACACGACTTTTCGCCTGATGCGAAAGGACCATAGAATAAAGCGCCAGCGCGGTGTGCGCTAGCGCTTAAATCAACAAATTTTGGGGATTACGGTGCCAGTCTGTCGATTTTCCAGCCACCGTTGTCGCGCTGGTATAAAAAGCGGTCGTGGAGACGGTGTTCACCGCCCTGCCAGAATTCCATCTGCTCAATGGGGATGCGGAACCCGCCCCAGAAACTCGGCAGCGGTACTTCACCCTGCTGAAACTTCTGTTTGAGTTCGAGGAATTTACTCTCCAGCACGCCGCGGGCTGAGATTCGGCTGGACTGTTTAGAGACCCAGGCACCGATCTGACTGTCGCGCGGGCGGCTGTGGAAATATTTCACCACTTCAAGCGTAGAGAGGCGCTCCGCCTTGCCGGTAACCATCACCTGGCGCTCAAGCATATGCCACGGGAAGAGCAGGCTAATACGCGGATTATTTTCAAGGTGATGCGCTTTACGACTGCCCAGGTTGGTGTAGAACACCAGCCCTTTCTCGTCATAATGCTTGAGAAGAACGATGCGTTGATACGGCTGACCATTTTCATCAACCGTGGCAACGACCATCGCCGTCGGGTCGGCCAGTTTCGCTTCGCAGGCCTGCTTCAGCCAGCGTTCAAAAAGCACCAGCGGTTCGGCGGGAAGATCCTGGCGTCGCAGACCGCCTTTGGTGTATTCACGGCGCAGATGCGCAATTTGCTGTAGTTCGTCGTTATCTGACATGGCGTTAGCTGAAAGTGAGATTGGGTGGCGCTATTGTGCGCGCCCCCTTCAAAAATCTCAACGCTTCGGATTTTGAAGCTGACAATTGTTCAGCACAATGCGGTCACGCTTGTAGACGGTGGCGCTGTCGCCTTTCGACCAGAAGACGTAGATCCCGTCTGAGTAGCGCGCTCCGGAGGCCGACATTCCCTGCTTCAGCGTCAACAACTTATTGTCATAAACAAAGCTGGCTTCCTGACGCGGGTTGTTCAGCTTCACCGTCAGCGGTTTTTCATCACAACGATATTCCAGCGTATCGGTTTGCATACGCTCAACGAACTGGTTATAGACGCTGCATCCGGTCATAAGAAAAGGTACAGCAATGAGAAGAAGTTTTTTCATGGGCAGATTCCGAAGACTATCCTGGTCCTGGAGGGCCTAACCGCCCTCCTGTTTTTCCCTATTTTACGGGTTACGCCTCCCGCTGAATTTCAGTTAACTCTGATTATGGCGCGGGTTTGCGGGGAAAATGGCCCCGAGGACGCTCGCCTCCCGCGCACCGGTTACGGAGGGTAAATTACCCGGCAGACCGGCAACCGTACGCCAGGCAAGCCAGGCGAAGGCCAGCGCTTCCATATCGTCTCCGCTGATCCCGGCTTCATCAGTGGTCGTGACTTCGGTGCCCGGCAGCAAGGCGGCAAGGCGTGCCATCACCAGAGGGTTTCGGCTTCCGCCTCCGCATACCAGCAAGCGCTCACACCCGCCGCTCAGCAACACCTGTTCAGAGATCGACACCGCGGTGAGCTCCGTCAGCGTAGCCTGAACATCCTGAGGCGCAAGGCCGGGGAAGCGCGCCAGCTGACGTTCAAGCCAGCCGTAGTTGAAATATTCCCGCCCCGTGCTTTTTGGCGCAGGCAGAGCAAAGAAAGGATCGCTTAACAGGGTTTGCAGCAAGGGAAGGATCACTTTCCCCTGGCTGGCCCACTGCGCGTCTTTGTCATAGGCTTTACCGCTCTGACGCCAGATCCAGGCATCCATCAGCATATTACCGGGTCCGGTATCGTACCCCCGCACGGGTTGCCCGGGAATAAGCATCGACAGGTTGGCGATCCCGCCGATGTTCAGGACCATCCTGCGCTCTACCGGGTGCGCCAGCAGCGCCTGATGAAATGCCGGAACCAGCGGCGCCCCCTGCCCGCCGAGGGCCATATCACGACGACGGAAATCACCCACCACCGTTACGCCGGTTTTTGCCACAATCTGGTTGTTATCGCCAATTTGCATCGTGTGCGGCGCCTCGCCGACAGGTTCATGCCAGACGGTCTGCCCATGGCAGCCTATTGCCACGATGTCCTGCGGGTGGAGTCTTTCCTGCTGCATCAGGGCCAGTACCGCATCAGCAAACAGCGCCCCCAGACGCACATCCAGTTGGCCCAGTTGGGAAAGCGTCAGCTGTTGCCCCTGGCAGATGTTCAGGATCTCT
The DNA here is from genome assembly GCF_036936505.1 of Enterobacter sp. JJBC. NCBI lineage: Bacteria > Pseudomonadati > Pseudomonadota > Gammaproteobacteria > Enterobacterales > Enterobacteriaceae > Enterobacter > Enterobacter sp. JJBC. The sequence continues at coordinate 2,096,449 of NZ_CP136935.1, read as the reverse complement.
TCTTTTAACGAGACCGGAATTGGCCAGGTCAGGCTTGCCTGCTGCGCCACCATGTTTTCATCAATGGCGGCCAGAACGACATCCACACCGTCAAGACTGGTACCAGACATCACACCGATATAGCGACCCGATTTCATGCGCTTTCCTTACGTTACATGGGCTAAGTGCAAACACTCCATCATAAATAACGCGGCTTTGCTATGCGGTGATAATAATTTTTAACAATCTCAGACCTGTAGCACAGGCGATGTTTGTTTATGTCCCGTTAAGCCCTGTTCAGGTAAAATTTATTTATTCGGCATGCAAAGATATGAACTGTGGTCAGGAATGCCATATAATTTAGCCATGACGGATGCCCCAACCGGGCGTTTTTTGGTGAACAGGAGAGTCAAATGATTTTACGTGTACTGGGCGTTTCGCTGATTGGTTTAACACTGGCGGGTTGTGTGAATGACAGTTCACTCTCCGGCGACGTATATAGTGCTTCTGAAGCTAAACAGGTACAGAACGTGACATACGGTACTATCGTTAATGCCCGTCCTGTTCAGATTCAGGGTGGCGATGACACGAACGTGGTGGGCGCAATCGGCGGTGCTGTGCTGGGTGGTTTCCTGGGTAATACCATTGGCGGCGGCACCGGACGTTCTCTGGCGACCGCAGCGGGCGCAGTTGCAGGCGGCGTAGCGGGTCAGGGCGTTCAGGGTGCGATGAACAAAACTCAGGGCGTTGAGCTGGAAATCCGCAAAGACGATGGCAGCACTATTATGGTTGTGCAGAAACAGGGTAACACCCGCTTCTCTGCTGGCCAGCGTGTTGTTCTTGCAAGCAACGGCAGCCAGGTCACCGTCTCCCCGCGTTAATATCCTGATGGATGTGGTCTTTCAGACCGCATCCATTTACCAAAATCATCATTTCCAATAATATATTGGAACAATATATTCACATGGTGAATTATTCATTTCACCCGTTCTTGTCCGTGCGCAAAGTATTTTTTATTTCCCTCGCTTAGACTCTTCGCAATCTCTTTTTCCTTTTTTAATTTTTAAATTCTCTATGCTTGCGATCTGTCGATTTGTAAAGAACCGCTTTGTGGCCTTCGCGCTTGGGTGTATTGTTATCATTGCCGTATTACAAGGTTTTTTTATAAAACTTGTTGAATGGGTTCCTTCGTTTTCACCTTTGTTTTTCCCTACGCTGACGATATTTCTTCTGGTGTTCCATCTGTTTATTGCCTGTTTTATGGCAATGAAATACTGGTGCGACAAAAGGCGATTATATCTTGTTCCCATTGCCCTGGCCTTTGCCGGTTCGGCGTTACTGATGGTGGGGACACTGGCCAGCTTCCCGGCCTGGCTTGATCTCTATCAGTTCAACGAAGCGAACTATAACGACGCCATGATTTTCTACATGTTCCGCCACTTTTTAATGGCGGTGCTGATGATCGTCGCAGCATTACTGTATACCCTGCGCAATTCTGCGCTCTCACGAAGCGCCCATGTTGGTATCGTTGTCGGCGCCTCGCTCTTTACGGGCTGTATGCTTGGGCTGGCATTGTTCTATTCCAGCCATTCAACCCTGCTCACACTGGACCTGGTGGATAATGAAACCCGACAGTTTATGGTTCTCTGGAGCCAGGCGATCAATATCATTTTGATCGTCCTGTGGGTAGTAACGTTAATCACCCTGTTGGCCATTACCCGCGTGAGGAATTTGTTTTGGGTCGGCGGCAATTTTTTATGTGTCTGTTATATCGTCACTCTGCTCATGCTATTGTTAGGCGGACACGCTGAAGATATTTCATGGTACCGGGCACGGTTATTCGAAACTGTCGCTACGTTAATGATTATTTTCATCTTACTTTCCGACGTATTTAATTTGTATCGTGACTCGCATGTAAAATATCAGCAGTCTTATCAAAATTCCATCCGCGACCCCCTCACCCGTCTTTATAATCGCAGCTATTTCTATGATTCATTAAATCACGCGCTAAACACGGCCACGGTGACACATCCGGTGTCGGTGGTCGTGAGCGATCTTGACCGTTTTAAACGCATTAACGACTGCTACGGTCATTTGCAGGGGGATAGGGTTTTACAGTTTGTCTCAAACCTGTTGACCGATTCGGTGCGACCGCAGGATATCGCGGCGCGGATCGGCGGCGAAGAGTTTGTGCTCATGCTGACAAATACACCGTCCGATGTCGCGCATCAGGTTGCCGAACGTATTCGCCTCAAGTTGAGCGGGTTTGACAAGGCCAGCAGCGGTGGGCAGCTTCCGGAACCGATTACCATTAGTATGGGAGTATTCACCGCTACCTCGCCGGAAACCAGCGCTGAAACCTGTGTGGAAAGCGCGGATAAAGCCATGTACGAGGCAAAAGAGACGGGCCGCAACCGGGTGGTGGTGTTCAGAACATGACAAAGGCCTTGCACGAGCAAGGCCAGTGAACAACGTCAGTCGCGCGACTGTAAATCGTGGATGTTTTGCTCAAGACGGGCGATGAGTCCGATCAGCATCTCCAGCTCAGCGGGTGAAATACCGGCCAGGATCTCTCCTCGCGTTTTACTGATGACGCTTTCCATCTCAGTAATAATCGGGGCCGCTTTTTCCGTCAATTTGATCCGCTTGGCGCGACGGTCGCTGGCGCAGGTTTGTCGGGAGATGAGTCCCTTCTCTTCCAGCTGGTCAAGGGTACGCACCAGGGAAGGCTGTTCAATACCAATCGCTTTTGCCAATTGGATCTGTGACTGATCGGGCGGAAGCTGATGGATGTTGTGCAGCGTAACCCAGTGCGTCTGTGTGAGTTCCAGAGGTTTCAGGCGATGGTCAATCAGAGCACGCCAGATGCGTACCAACCTTGCCAGATCAGAACCTAATGGCGATTCCAATTTCATCTCCTTATAATTAGCTTGCTAAGTGATTATAGTGATTTTAGAATAGTTTGCAGTATTTGTATTGCCAAAACAAATGCAATCACGGTATTCATCATTCCTTAAAGGATGATTTACACTGAACGGTAATGCGCCATCGCATTGAAATCTGCCATTGTGGCCCTCATTCCACCGCAAAGGATCGCTGCTTGTGACGTTGTTTTCCTTCTCCGCAGGGTTGCCCCTCCAGGATCTGATTGTTGGCGCATCGGTCTACTTTCCGCCACTGTTTAAAGCCGTGATGGTCGGTTTTGTGATCTGGCTCATTGCGCATCGTCTGCTGCGCGACTGGATGTATTCCGGTGAAATCTGGCACCCGATGTTAATGGATCTCTCCCTGTTTACCCTCTCCGTCTGTCTTGGCCTTGCCGTGTTAACCGTGTGGTGAGAATAGCATTGAAAACGTTAAAATATTTTTCCACTCTTTTCGTCTTAGCGCTGGCGCTTATCGCCGGCTGGTGGCTCTGGAATTATTACATGCAGTCGCCCTGGACGCGTGACGGCAAGATCCGCGCGGAACAGGTCAGCATCACGCCACAAGTGTCCGGCAGTATCAGCGCGCTGCTGGTGAAGGACAACCAGTTCGTTCATGCGGGTGATGTGTTATTCCGCATCGACGAGACCCCTTTTCACATTGCGGTGCTCAATACCCAGGCGCAGCTCGCAAAAGCTCAATCCGATCTGGCAAAAGCCAATAACGAAGCCGAACGTCGCCGACATCTGTCGAGGAATTACATCTCTGCGGAAGATCTCGATACCGCCAATATCAATGTAAAAGCCATGCAGGCCAGCCTGAAGGTTGCAGAGGCAACGCTGAAACAGGCCGAGTGGCAACTGACCCAGACCGTTGTCAAAGCTCCGGTGGATGGATGGATCACGAGCCTGTCGACCCGTGTGGGGGATTACGCCACCACAGGCCAGCCGGTCTTTGCCCTGGTCGACAGCCGCTCTTTCTATGTTGTAGGTTATTTTGAAGAGACCAAGCTGCGCCATATCCGCGAGGGAGCGCCTGCCCGAATCACGCTTTACAGCGGCGCAGAAACGTTACAGGGTCACGTTAGCAGCATAGGTCGGGCAATTTACGATCAGAGCGTGGAAACCGATTCTGGCCTGGTGCCCGACATCAAACCCAACGTACCGTGGGTGCGTCTGGCTCAGCGGGTGCCTGTTCGCGTCGAGTTTGATCAACTGCCGAAAGACATTACCCTGGTCTCTGGCACAACCTGCACTGTCGCCATCGGATCGCGATGATGAACCTGGGAGCTCTCTCCTGGCGCAATACGCCGTGGATAAAAGCGACACGGCCGCAGTGGCGTTACGCGCTGCGTAACGGCATCGCCATGTGCCTTGCGCTTACGGTTGCCTATTATCTGAATCTGGATGAGCCTTACTGGGCGATGACCTCTGCGGCGGTCGTCAGCTTCCCTACCGTCGGGGGCGTTATCAGTAAAAGCCTCGGGCGCGTGGCGGGTAGCCTGCTGGGGGCAACCGCCGCACTGCTTCTTGCCGGCCATACTCTGAATGATCCCTGGCTCTTTTTGTTAAGCATGTCGGCATGGCTGGGGCTGTGTACCTGGGCCTGCGCTCATTTTACCAATAACGTTGCCTATGCGTTTCAACTGGCGGGTTACACCGCGGCCATTATCGCCTTTCCGGTCGTCAACGTGCTGGATACCACCGAGCTGTGGGATATCGCCCAGGCACGCGTGTGTGAAGTGATGGTCGGCATTCTGTGCGGGGGCGTCATGATGATGATCCTGCCCAGTACCTCAGATGGCACTACGCTTATCACCGCCCTTAAAACGATGCACGCACGTTTGCTGGAACATGCCAGCCTGCTCTGGCAGCCTGACAGCAGCGATGACATCCGCCTCGCGCACGAAAAGGTCATCGGCCAGATCCTGACCATGAACCTGTTGCGCATCCAGGCTTTCTGGAGCCACTACCGTTTTCGTCGCCAGAACACGCTTCTGAACTATTTATTGCACCAGCAATTGCGGATGACGAGCGCGATCTCGAGCCTTCGTCGGATGTTGCTGAACTGGCCTGCACCGCCAGCCCATACCCGGGAGATTATCGAGGCGCTGCTCGCTACCCTTGCGCGTTCGGATGCCGATATTTATACCGTGGCCCGCATTATCGCGCCGCTCGCCCCAGCGGATGAATATGACTACCGGCATCGCGCCTTCTGGCAGCGTCTGAACTATTTCTGCCGCCTGTATCTGCGCAGCAGCCGCTGGTTAAAAGCCGTCGAGAATGCCACGCCCGTCACCGAATTTTCCGTTCCCGGTAGTCCTGCTCTGGCGCGGCATACCGACGCAATGGAGGCGCTGTGGAGCGGTTTTCGTACGTTTTGCGCGTTGACGGCCGTAGGCGCATGGGCCATCACCACGCAATGGGATGCGGGCAGTGCGGCCCTGACGCTTGCGGCAATCAGCTGCGTGCTCTATTCCGTCGCCGCTTCCCCCTTTAACTCCCTGACGCTTCTGCTGCGTACGCTGGTGCTGCTGTCGCTGTTCAGCTTCGTGGTGAAATTTGGTTTGATGGTGCAGATAACCGACCTCTGGCAATTTCTGCTGTTTCTCTTCCCGCTATTAACCACCATGCAGTTGCTCAAACTGCAAATGCCTAAACTGGCCGGTCTGTGGGGTCAGTTAATTGTTTTTATGGGCTCATTTATCTCTGTAACGAATCCACCGGTTTACGATTACGCTGATTTTCTCAACGACAACCTGGCGAAGATCCTCGGCGTGGGGCTGGCGTGGCTGGCTTTCGCCGTGCTACGCCCGGGCTCGGACGCGCGTAAAAGCCGCAGGCATATTCGGGAGTTGCGCAGGGGTTTTGTCGATCAGCTGAGCCGCAGGCCGCATCTGCGCGAAAGCGAGTATGAATCGCTGGTTTACCATCATGTCAGCCAGCTGAACAACAGCCAGGATTCACTCTCCCGTCGCTGGCTACTGCGCTGGGGCGTGGTGCTGCTAAACTGTTCGCACGTGGTGTGGCAGCTGCGCGCCTGGGAGACGCGTTCCGATCCGCTGTCGCAGGTCCGTGATAACTGTATTTCCATGCTCCGCGATGTGATGAGCGAGCGCGGGGTGCAGCAGCGCCCCCTGAGCGTCACGCTCGCCGAGCTTCAGCGTATTTGCGACGCGCTGGCGCACCATCATCAGCCTGCGGCCCGCGATCTGGCGTCCATTATCTGGCGGCTGCACTGCTCCCTGTCACAGCTTGAACAGGCGCCGCCACCCGGAACGATTGGCGATCAGATCACCCCGCAGGCATAACGCGCCCCGCCGCCGCCAAGCGGTTTAGGTTGATCGGACATGTTATCGCCGCCCACGTGGATCATCAGCGCCTTGCCTTTGACCTCGTCAAGCTTTTTGAGTCGTGCCGCCACAACCGGATCGGTGGCTTTACCATCGTTATTTACCACCAGCACCGGCAGATCGCCGAGGTGCCCCATCCCTTCCGGGCCTTCATGCTTACCGGAGTTCTGCGGGTCGAGATGCCCCCCTGCGGCTTCCGCAGCTGTTGGTTTCCCCTCTTTCATCGCGGGTTGACAGCTGCCTTTAGCATGAACGTGAAAACCATGTTCGCCGGGTGGAAGAGCCTTGAGATCGGGAGCAAATTCCAGCCCTTTATCGGTTTCGGTGATTTTCACCGTCCCGATGGACTGACCTACCCCCTGAGAAGTGACGAGATTCATTTCAACGTCCTCGCTGGCTGCCTGCGCCCCTGCGCAAACAACCAGCGTGACCATTGCCAGAGCAAAACGCTTCATATGACCTCCACGGGTTATTTTTTGCACCTTAAGTCTATACCAGAGGCGCAGATTTCACCGGAAAGTCAGGTTCAGGCGTGCTCAGGGTACGTCGTAGCCCAGCGCCGCCTTACGAATGCGGAACCACTGCTGACGCGTCATATCCAGCTCCTCAGCAACAAGCGCAGCGCGGACACGCTCAATTTTGCCGGAGCCAATAATTGGCAGCGGTTTAGACGGCAGGCGCAGGATCCAGGCGTAAACCACCTGCTCGATACTCTCCGCATTCAGTTCGCGCGCCACCGTTTCAAGCTCGTTACGCAGCGGCTGGAATGCCTCATCGTTAAACAGACGGCCGCCTCCCAGGCAAGACCATGCCATTGGACGGATGCGCAGCTGTTGCAGTTGGTCGAGCGTGCCATCCAGCAGCAGCGGCTGATGAACAGGCGAGATCTCCACCTGATTCGTCGCCAGCGTAAACGGCAGGCGAGACTGCAATAGCGCAAACTGTGCCGGGGTGAAGTTAGACACGCCAAAATGGCGCACTTTGCCGCTCTGGTGCAGCGTCAGGAAGGCTTCCGCGACCTCATCCGCATCCATCAACGGATCGGGACGGTGGATCAGCAGCAGGTCGATACGATCTGTGGCCAGGTTGACCAGTGACTGCTCGGCGCTTTTAACGATATGCGCGCTGTCAGTGATGTAATGTCCAAGCGCATGCTCCGGTTTTGCTGTGGTGGCAATACCGCATTTGGTCACAATCTCCATTCGTTCACGCAGCCCCGGCGCACGCTTCAGCGCTTCGCCAAAGGCGGCCTCGCACTGATAGCCGCCATAAATATCAGCGTGATCGACGGTGGTGATCCCGAGATCGAGATGCTCTTCTATAAAGTCCGCCAGCTGGACCGGAGACATATTCCAGTCCATGAGGCGCCAGTAGCCCATAACGAATCGGGAGAATTCCGGGCCCTGTGGGGCAAGGGTAATACGCTGAACCATAACATTTTCCTCAAGGAAGTCATGTCACCAGTATACGCAATTACCCTGCTAAAACAGTGAAGGTTGCTGAGGATCTTCGGGTTCAACCGCTTTGTTTGCACGAATTTTACGCAGCAGACGCTGTCGGCAAAGCCGTAAGACCTCCTGCTTTTGCGCGTCGCTGAAATTTTGCCAGTTAAAACGTTCATCGCGCGTGCGCATGCAGCCACGACAGTATCCTCGTTCATCAACCTGGCAAATACCCCGGCACGGGCTCTGGACAGGGAAAAATTCCAGTTGCTCTGCCACACCTACCTCCAGAACGTCATTATTCCCTACAGTGAAGACCCTAAATGGCTTGCATGCAAGGATGTCTGCCACAAACAGGACATTAAGGTTTCGCTAATCTTCCCTTCTTATACTCGCCGCATTGATATAACGAATGGTCTGCTCATCATGTGGTTCGCAAAAAAGTTACACTGTAACGATATAAAATTTACTCTGGGCTGTGCACTTTTCTTTACCGTACTGAATGCACTGTTTATCCAGCGCAGCTGGTCAATTATTGCGCCTGCGCATCTGCACGATGTCCTGTTTGCTGCCAGCGTGCCGCTGGTACTGTTCTGCGGCTGGGTGATTGTCTTCAGCCTGTTAAATATCCCCTATATTCGTAAGCCGCTCCTGATTGTCCTGACCCTGGGATGTGCCGCCGCGACCTGGTTTATGTATACCTATGGCGCGGTTATCGATCAGAACATGATTGTGAACGTGTTCGAGACTAATTCTCAGGAAGCGACAGCCCTGGTGACGCCGCAGATGATCCTGTGGCTGGTCGTAGCGGGTCTGGTTCCATCTGTTGTGTTAGCCCTGACGCGCATTCGCACCGGAAAATGGTGGTATGCCCTCCTGACGCGCTTCGCCGCTATGCTGGGTGCGCTGCTGGTGATCATTCTGGTCGCGTCAGTGTTCTATAAAGACTATGCTTCGCTGTTCCGCAATAACAAAAGCATCGTAAAAATGGTCACCCCGGCGAATTACGTGAGCGCCGTGGTGAAATACAGCAAAATGCGCTGGTTTGCCGGCGACCAGACGCTGGTCCGCATTGGCGAAGATGCTCATAAAGGCGCGCTGATTGCCAGCCAACGCAAGAAAACCGTGCTGGTTGTGGTGGTGGGCGAAGCCTCCCGCGCTGCAAACTACTCGTTAAATGGTTACCCGCGTGAAACCAACCCCGAGCTGAAAAAGCAGGATGTCATCAACTTCCCGCGGGCCTCCTCCTGTGGCACGGAAACCGCTGTTTCCGTCCCCTGCATGTTCTCCGGCATGACGCGGAAAAAATATGACGCGGACCTCGCCCATCATCAGGAAGGTCTGCTTGATGTGCTTAACCACGCCGGGTTCAACCTGCTGTGGCGCGACAACGACGGCGGATGTAAAGGCGCCTGCGACCGCGTGCCGCACACGGACATGACCCAGTGGAAACTGGATCAGCTCTGTAAGGACAAATCCTGTATCGACGACGTTAACCTGTACCGCCTGGACAACGTGCTGGATGGAATAAAGCTGGATACGGTTCTGGTTATTCACCTGATGGGCAGCCACGGTCCGGCCTATTACAAACGCTACCCTGATAGCTTCCGCAAGTTCACCCCAACCTGCGATACCAATGAAATTCAGGATTGCGATCATCAGTCGCTGATCAATACCTATGACAACACGATTCTGTATACCGACAGCGTCGTCAGCCGAACCATCGACGCACTGAAAGCCCGGCAGGCCAACATGAACACGGCGCTCATTTACCTCTCCGATCACGGTGAATCGCTGGGCGAAAGCGGAATTTACCTGCACGGTACGCCGTATATGCTGGCCCCGGAGCAGCAAACGCATATTCCTTTTATGTTCTGGCTCTCCCCGGATTATGCGAAAAACTTCGGCGTAAACACGGATTGCCTGCGTGACCATGCCGCAAAAGAGGCGGTTTCACAGGACAATTTATTCGCCACCGTTCTGGGCATGATGGACGTGAAATCAGCGGTTTATCAGCCGCAGCTGGATATTCTGTCACAGTGTCGTCGCCAAGCGGGCTTGCATTAGACCGAACGGTCTATTAGAGTAAGGGCATGAGCAGACACACTGAACACGATACACGAGAACATTTGCTGGCTACCGGCGAGCGCCTTTGCATGCATCGCGGGTTTACCGGGATGGGGCTTAGCGAGTTGTTAAAAACCGCTGAAGTACCTAAGGGATCGTTTTATCACTATTTTCGTTCCAAAGAGGCGTTCGGCGTTGCCATGCTGGAGCGGCACTACGCCAGCTACCATCAGCGCCTGGCAGCCCACTTCGCCAGCGGTGAAGGTGACTACCGGGATCGTGTTCTGAACTACTATCAGGAAACGCTGACGCAGTTCTGTCAGCAGGGCATCATCAGCGGCTGCCTGACGGTAAAACTGTCTGCCGAAGTGTGCGATCTCTCCGAAGATATGCGCACCGCCATGGATAAAGGGGCCAGCGGCGTGATTGCCCTGCTGGCTCAGGCGCTGGAGAGCGGGCGCAATGAAAAAACGCTCTCCTTCTCCGGCGATCCGCTCACGCAGGCACAGGTGCTCTATTCCCTCTGGTTAGGCGCCAACCTGCAAGCAAAAATGTCTCGCAGCGCCGTGCCGCTCGAAAGCGCGCTGGCGCACGTGAAAAACTGTATAACCGCGCCTGGCGTGTAGCCGGCGTTTTTATTTACACTTTTACTAGTCGACTGGTCTACTCAGGAGCCATTATGTCCGCTGAAAAGCTGTTTACCCCACTGAAAGTGGGTGCCGTTACTGCCCCAAACCGCGTGTTTATGGCCCCACTCACCCGTCTGCGCAGCATCGAGCCGGGCGATATCCCAACGCCATTGATGGGTGAGTATTATCGTCAGCGCGCCAGCGCGGGCCTGATTATTTCCGAAGCCACGCAGATTTCTGCCCAGGCAAAAGGCTACGCCGGTGCGCCGGGTCTGCACAGCCCGGAACAGATCGCCGCGTGGAAAAAAATCACCGCAGGTGTTCATGCTGAAGATGGCCGTATTGCGGTTCAGCTGTGGCACACCGGACGTATCTCACACAGCAGCATCCAGCCTGGCGGTCAGGCGCCGGTTTCTGCTTCTGCCCTGAACGCCAATACCCGTACTTCCCTGCGCGATGAAAACGGTAATGCGATCCGCGTTGACACCACCACGCCACGCGCGCTGGAGCTGGACGAGATCCCGGGTATTGTGAATGATTTCCGTCAGGCCGTCGCCAACGCCCGTGAAGCGGGCTTCGACCTGGTTGAGCTGCACTCTGCGCACGGTTACCTGCTGCATCAGTTCCTGTCCCCTTCTTCCAACCAGCGTACCGACCAGTACGGCGGCAGCGTTGAAAACCGCGCGCGTCTGGTGCTTGAAGTGGTGGATGCTGTCTGTAATGAGTGGAGCGCAGACCGCATTGGTATTCGTGTCTCCCCGATCGGTACTTTCCAGAACGTCGACAACGGTCCGAACGAAGAAGCAGACGCGCTGTATCTGATTGAAGAGCTGGCGAAACGCGGTATCGCCTATCTGCACATGTCCGAGCCGGACTGGGCAGGCGGCAAGCCTTATAGTGAAGCCTTCCGCCAGAAAGTGCGCGAGCGCTTCCACGGCGTGATTATCGGGGCGGGCGCGTATACGGCAGAGAAAGCTGAAGATCTGATCGGGAAAGGCCTGATCGACGCCGTGGCCTTTGGCCGTGACTACATTGCTAACCCGGATCTGGTTGCCCGTTTGCAGAAGAAAGCCGAACTGAACCCGCAGCGCCCTGAAAGTTTCTATGGCGGCGGCGCGGAAGGTTATACCGACTACCCTTCACTGTAATCCCGCTTTGTACATTGATAGCGGCGACCTTTCGCCGCTATACTAAAACATCGTTTCTGTTCAAAAAGATAATCCATTCCACTGGTTAATGAGGAAATTATGCGCCTACTTCACACCATGCTGCGCGTTGGCGACCTGCAACGTTCCATCGATTTCTACACTAACGTTCTGGGCATGAAGCTGCTGCGCACCAGCGAAAATCCGGAATATAAATACTCTCTGGCGTTTGTCGGTTACGGCCCGGAATCTGATGAAGCGGTAATCGAGCTGACCTACAACTGGGGCGTGGACAGCTATGAGCTGGGTACGGCTTACGGACACATCGCGCTGGAAGTGGATAACGCCGCCGAAGCCTGCGAACGTATCCGCAGCAATGGCGGTAACGTCACCCGTGAAGCCGGTCCGGTTAAAGGCGGTACCACCGTCATTGCGTTTGTGGAAGATCCGGACGGTTATAAAATCGAACTGATTGAAGCCAAAGACGCTGGTCGCGGTCTGGGCAATTGATCCCGCAGGGCGCACTATGCGCCCGTTGTTTTGCTGCATCCCCTCTCAAAATTTGCCATAATGCGCACTGCTTTTTCCCCCTTGTAAGAGACCCTGATGTCCGATAACGCTCAATTTACCGGTCTGTGCGACCGTTTTCGTGGTTTTTATCCCGTTGTCATTGATGTTGAAACAGCCGGATTTAACGCTAAAACCGATGCGCTGCTTGAGATTGCCGCCATCACGCTGAAGATGGATGAACAGGGCTGGCTTGTACCGGACACCACGCTGCATTTCCACGTTGAACCCTTTGAAGGGGCAAACTTACAGCCAGAGGCGCTGGCCTTTAACGGTATCGATCCGACAAACCCGCTGCGCGGGGCGGTAAGCGAATACGAGGCGCTGCACGCCATTTTCAAAATGGTGCGCAAAGGCATGAAAGAGAATGACTGTAGCCGCGCCATCATGGTAGCCCACAACGCTACGTTCGATCACAGCTTCACCATGGCTGCCGCCGAGCGCGCCTCGCTAAAGCGTAATCCATTTCATCCGTTTGTGACCTTCGACACCGCCGCGCTGAGCGGCCTGGCGCTGGGGCAAACCGTGCTCTCGAAAGCCTGCATCACGGCGGGTATTGCGTTTGACGGTACCCAGGCGCATTCCGCGTTATACGACACCGAGCGTACGGCGGAGCTGTTCTGTGAGATCGTCAACCGCTGGAAACGTCTGGGCGGCTGGCCGCTGCCGATGGGCGACGAGGCCGATCTTCAATCGTAGGTTGGGTTATCAACAGCCCCCCAGGACAAAAAAAAAGCGACCAACATAATGTGGTCGCTTTTTTATATCCGCAGAAAACTTATTCTGCGTCCGGCTCTTCGGTTTTATACTTCGCCGCAGTCTCTTTGATCAGCTGTTGCAGTTCGCCGCGCTGATACATTTCAATCAGGATGTCGCATCCGCCAACCAGTTCACCATCAACCCACAGCTGTGGGAAGGTCGGCCAGTTTGCGTATTTTGGCAATTCAGCGCGAATGTCCGGGTTTTGCAGGATATCAACGTAAGCAAAACGCTCACCACAGGCGGACAGCGCCTGAACCGCTTGCGCGGAGAAGCCGCAGCTTGGCAGCTTCGGAGAACCTTTCATGTACAGGAGAATCGGGTTTTCAGCGATCTGGCGCTGAATTTTTTCAATAGTGGTGCTCATGTCTGCTTCCTTTAACTTCTGTTACGGCATCAGTCTGACATTGTAGCGGGTCAGGCCGACATCGGAAAATAACATTTTTGTCACGTCTAATTATTTTATCGCTTATCGCATAAAGTTGCATTGCTAATGTCGCTTATCGCCAGACGGGGTGCGGTTTTGCTTAAGGAGCGAACAGGAGTGCGTCAGAATGGTGAATTTTTTTGCACTTGCTAACGAAACATAATTTTTGAATGAAAAATGCTATTAACTTCTTCTGATTTTATGGATTAGAATCGACAGGTTTTGTAAATCTCACGCGGGTATGCATTGTGGCCTGCATTTATCAGGGGACTGCCCAGTGGCGCGGATAACTAAAATCTCGATGACGCTCTGTGCTTTACTGTTTACCACACTCTCATTTACGCCAGCGGCGAACGCCTCTGAACAGGCGCGGCATTCTGCTGTACAAAAAACGCATCTGGCAAAATCCACAGAACGTAAGAAAAAAACCACCAGCAAAACAGTTAAGAAGAAAATCACCGCTCAGACCAAAAAGACCGCCTCCAGTAAAACCAAAACTCTCCGCTCCGGCACGCACAAAACCACCCGCACAACCGCCAGCCTGGTGAATGAAAAATGCACCGTGCGCAAAGGCCATAAAACGAAATGCGCAAAAGTGACGAAGCTGGCTGACGTGCATAAAGCGCGCATGCAGAAAGCGCAAAAAACGGCGATGAACAAACTGATGGGGCAAATAGGTAAGCCGTATCGCTGGGGTGGCACCTCTCCGCGCACCGGTTTTGACTGTAGTGGGCTGGTTTATTATGCCTATAAAGATCTGGTGAAGTTTCGCATTCCACGCACCGCCAATGAGATGTACCATCTGCGCGACGCCGCCCCTGTAAACCGTGGCGAACTGCAAAATGGCGACCTGGTGTTCTTCCGCACCCAGGGACGCGGTACGGCCGATCACGTTGGGGTGTATGTGGGTAACGGTAAATTTATCCAGTCACCGCGCAGCGGTCAGGACATTCAGATCACCTCTCTCAGCGAAGATTACTGGGTGCGCCACTATGTGGGTGCACGCCGCGTGATGACGCCAAAAACCATCCGCTAGCCCCTGCCCTGCCGCCTCTGTGGCAGGGTAAGTTCCTCTTTTGCATACCCTTTCAATTTGCTATTCTGTCCTTGTTGTCTGTAGGGTTATTGGCAACGTATAAAACTATAAGGAGAGAAGCAATGTCGTTCGAATTACCTGCACTACCGTATGCAAAAGACGCCCTGGCCCCGCATATTTCCGCGGAAACCCTGGAGTACCATTACGGCAAGCATCACCAGACCTATGTCACCAACCTGAATAACCTGATCAAGGGCACCGATTTTGAAGGCAAAACGCTGGAAGAGATCGTGCGCAGTTCAGACGGCGGCGTATTCAACAACGCCGCACAGGTGTGGAACCACACCTTCTACTGGCACTGCCTGGCCCCGAATGCAGGCGGAGAACCTGACGGTGAGCTGGCGGCAGCGATTAACGCCGCGTTCGGCAGTTTCGCGGATTTTAAAGCGAAGTTTACTGACGCAGCCGTTAAAAACTTTGGCTCCGGCTGGACCTGGCTGGTAAAAGAGGCTGATGGCAAACTGGCTATCGTTTCCACTTCTAATGCGGGTACCCCTCTGACCACCAGCGCCACGCCGCTGATGACCGTGGACGTATGGGAACACGCCTATTACATTGATTACCGTAATGCGCGCCCGAACTACCTGGAACACTTCTGGGCACTGGTTAACTGGGAATTTGTTGCGAAGAACTTCGCCGCGTAAGAGACACGCAGAAGGGGCAGCCCTTCTGCGTTTTTGTTTATTCCGCCGTACACACCGCTTGAGGCTGTTTACGACCAGACATTATCACCAGCAGCAGGCCGAGTGCGGCAATGATCGCCCCCATCACCGGCACAAAGCTGTAACCCAAACCACCGGAGATCACCGCCCCGCCCGCTGCGGCCCCTAGCGCATTGCCCAGGTTAAACGCACCGATATTCACCGATGAAGAGAGCCCCGGCGCTTCGTGTGCAACGCGCATTACGCGCATCTGCAACGGTGGCACCACGGCAAAGGTTGCGGCGCCCCACACCACCATGGCAATCGCGGCACCCACTTCGTTACGCGCCAGCCACGGAATCGCCACCATGATGACAATCAGCAGCGTTAAAAAACCTTTCAGCGTCCCACTCACGGAGCGGTCGGCAAATTTCCCGCCGAGATAGTTGCCAATCGAGAACCCGACACCAATCAGCACCAGCATCGCGGTAACAAAGAGTGGCGTTGCGTGGGTTATGTCGTGCAGCACCGGGGAGATATAGGTGTAGAGCGTAAACATCGCCCCGGCCCCCAGCACCGTGGTGAGCAGCGCGGACAACACCTGAGGACGCATCAGCACCGCCAGCTCTTTACGTACTTCCGGACGTTCTCCAGCACTTCCTTTCGGCAGTGAGAAGAACAGCGCAACCATCGCGACCACGCCCAGTCCGGCGGTTGCGAGGAAAGACATACGCCAGCCGATGGCTTCTCCCAGCCAGGTGGCGGCGGGAACGCCGCCGATATTAGCGATGGTGAGGCCCATAAACATAGTGGCTACCGCGCTGGCCTGCTTATGTTTTGGCACCACGCTGGCAGCAACAACCGAGCCCAGTCCGAAGAAGGCGCCATGGTTGAGGCTGGTAAGAATGCGCGAAAGCATCAGAGTGGTGTAATCGGGCGAAATCGCGGAAAACACATTGCCGAGAGTGAAAATCGCCATCAGGAAAATCAGCGCGTTGCGGCGCGCACGGTGCGAAAGCAGCAGCGTCATCAGCGGCGCGCCCACCATCACGCCGATCGCGTAGGCGCTAATTAACATACCGGCCGCAGGGATAGAGACGTCTACCCCCCGGGCGATAACAGGCAATAACCCCATCGGGGAGAATTCAGTGGTGCCAATCCCAAAGGCGCCAATCGCCAGGGCCAGCAGGGGAAAATTGATTTTCATGAAGAGACTCCGGATACCGTGCCATAACCCGGCACAGAACTAAGAAGTCAAAAGCATGACATCAATCACAAAAAATGAGAAGTTAACATTTTGGCAAAAGATTTTTGCCGGAGAGGTAACAATAGCGGCAAGAGAGGGAGAAGGTTCTCCCTCCGCCTGAATCAGTGCAGTGCAGCGGTTAAACCACCGGCAACAATCAGAGCAAGAACAACAATGGTGGTAAACAGCGAAAACTTCAGATCGGTACTCATCAATTTTTCTCCTTTTATTCACCCTAGGAAAAGTGAGCTTGCTCATTTTTACACAGTTCAGGTCAAAAATCTTCCAGGATTTAAACGGATATCCACTTTACCTCTTCCCCTTTTCATCAAGATAGGACAAAATTCCACGCTAAATTTATTAGCGTACCGGCCACTGACCCCCTCCTGACGTCCTGTGTCGTTTTCCCGGCGTGTCGCAACTCATGTTTGCGTAATAAGGGTGAGAGAAGGCAAACGTTTACCTTCAATTTTTTCAGGAGCTTAGGATATGGTCTGGAGTGACATTTAATGGCAACAATTAAAGACGTAGCAAAACGCGCAAACGTTTCCACTACAACCGTATCACATGTTATTAACAAAACGCGTTTCGTCGCTGAAGAGACGCGTAATGCCGTCTGGGCGGCAATCAAAGAACTGCACTACTCGCCAAGTGCCGTCGCCCGCAGCCTGAAGGTTAATCACACCAAATCGATTGGCCTGCTGGCCACCAGCAGTGAAGCGGCCTATTTTGCTGAAATCATCGAAGCCGTTGAAAAAAACTGCTTCCAGAAAGGCTATACCCTGATTCTGGGCAATGCGTGGAACAACATTGAAAAACAGCGCGCTTACCTGTCAATGATGGCGCAAAAGCGCGTCGACGGTCTTCTGGTAATGTGTTCTGAATACCCTGAGTCGGTCCTTTCCATGCTGGAAGAGTATCGCCACATTCCGATGGTGGTCATGGACTGGGGCGAGGCGCGCGCAGACTTCACCGACTCCGTTATTGATAACGCCTTTGAAGGCGGCTACATGGCGGGGCGTTATCTGGTAGAACGCGGTCATCGTGAAATTGGCGTGATCCCGGGACCTCTGGAGCGTAACACCGGTGCTGGCCGTCTGGCCGGTTTCATGAAAGCGATGGAAGAGGCGCTGATCACCGTGCCGGAAAACTGGATTGTTCAGGGCGACTTCGAGCCGGAGTCAGGCTATCGCGCCATGCAGCAGATCGTCTCCCAGCCGCATCGCCCTACCGCGGTGTTCTGCGGCGGTGACATCATGGCGATGGGCGCGCTATGCGCGGCAGATGAACTCGGCCTGCGCGTCCCCCAGGATATCTCGGTGATCGGCTATGACAACGTGCGCAACGCCCGCTTCTTTACCCCGGCGCTGACCACCATTCACCAGCCGAAAGATTCGCTGGGTGAAACGGCCTTCAACATGCTGCTGGACAGGATCGTCAACAAGCGTGAACAGTCCCAGTCCATTGAAGTTCACCCGCGCCTGATAGAACGCCGTTCCGTTGCGGACGGTCCGTTCCGCGACTACCGTCGTTAATCACTTTCCGGGGCCAGCTATGCTGGTTCCCGCAACCACTCCCGGTTCAGCGTTTCGCTGTCTCCCAGATAATCCAGCAGCCAGGCCATGGCGGGCGAGACGTCGTTTTGCTGCCACGTCAGACAGCATGCGGCATCCGGGAAGGGGTTTTCCAGCGTCAGAGCCACCCACTCTCCCGCGTCGATGCGCGGGCGCGCAAAATGCACCGGCACCATGCCAACGCACAGCCCCGCGCTCAGACAGGTGGCTGACGACTCCCAGTCCGGCGCGACCACGCGGCGCTGATTATCCAGCAACCAGGTAATGCGCTTGGGCAGCGAGCGGGAGGTATCTTCCAGCACCAGCGAGGGCCAGTTGCGTAATGTGTCATCGCTCAGCGGCCCTTCCAGCGCTGCCAGCGGGTGATCGCGCGCGACCACGCAGGTCCAGCTCAGCATGCCCATGTCGCGAAACGCGTAGCGCCCACCAACCGGGATCGCCTGGGTTGCACCAATCGCCATCTCCGCCCTGCCGTCCGCCAGCGCATCCCAGACGCCGTTGAACACTTCCTGCGAAACACGCAGTTCGACGTCGGAAAAATGACGATAGAAATCGACGATCATCTGCCGGGTCCGCTCCGGCTTAACAATGTTATCCACCGCGATAGCGAGATGCCCGCGCCAGCCGTTGGCGATCTGCTGGCACTGCTCACGGGTGATCTGCATTTTTTTGATGACAGACCGCCCTTCCTTCAAAAACCACGCTCCGGCAGGCGTGAGCTCCACGTCGCGATGACGCCGCTCGAACAGCGGCACCGCCAGCCACGCTTCCAGCTGACGCACCGTGTAACTGATCGCCGAGGGAACGCGATGCAGCTCCTGGGCGGCGCCGGTAAAGCTGCCGTTACGCGCCACGGCATCAACCACTTCAAGGGAATAATCTGACCACATCTTTAGCCTGCAAATTTTTTGAATGCACCCGCCAAATATTAGCGTTTCACAAGCCGCTTTGCACTCCCTACACTCTGCGCCAACGTACACCTGCCTCCTCAGGAGAAAAAAAGTGCAACCCAGGAAAGGATTTTTAGTCTGGCTCGGCGGCTTAAGCGTGCTGGGCTTTTTGGCGACCGATATGTATCTGCCCGCGTTCGCCGCGATGCAGGAAGATTTGCAAACCCCTGCCGCCGCCATCAGCGCCAGTTTGAGTTTGTTCCTCGCCGGTTTTGCTTTTGCGCAATTGCTGTGGGGGCCGCTCTCGGATCGTTTTGGCCGTAAACCCGTCCTGTTGTTGGGGCTGGCGATTTTTGCCGCAGGCTGTCTGGGCATGCTGTGGGTCCGCGATGCCGCCTGGCTGCTGGCGCTGCGCTTTATTCAGGCGGTCGGTGTCTGTGCCGCTGCGGTGACCTGGCAGGCGCTGGTAACCGATTACTACCCCGCCTCGCGCACTAACCGCATATTCGCCACCATTATGCCCCTGGTCGGCCTGTCGCCGGCGCTTGCCCCGTTACTGGGCAGCTGGATCCTGGCGCATTTCGACTGGCAGGCCATTTTCGCCACGCTCTTTGCTATTACGCTGGTCCTGATGCTGCCCGCGTTCGGGCTTAAACCGGCGCATAAAAAAGAGACGCATCCGGACGCGAAGCCCATCACCTTTACCTCTTTACTGCGGTCGAAAGCCTATCGCGGTAACGTGCTGATTTATGCCGCCTGCTCTGCCAGCTTCTTTGCCTGGCTGACCGGTTCGCCGTTCATTCTGCATGACATGGGCTACAGCCCGGCGGCTATCGGCCTGAGCTATGTACCACAGACCATCGCCTTCCTGGTGGGTGGCTATGGCTGTCGCGCCGCGCTGCAAAAATGGGAAGGCCAACAGATGCTGCCCTGGCTGCTGGTGCTGTATGCGCTAAGCGTGATTGCGACCTGGGCTGTCGGCTTTATTCCCGGCGCCGGGCTTGCAGAAATTTTGATTCCGTTCTGCGTCATGGCGATCGCTAACGGGGCCATCTACCCTATCGTTGTAGCCCAGGCGTTGCGTCCATTTCCGCAGGCGACAGGCCGCGCTGCCGCGCTGCAAAATACCCTGCAACTTGGCCTGTGCTTCCTGGCAAGTCTCGTGGTCTCTGCGTTGATTGCAACCCCGCTGCTCACCACTACCAGCGTGATGCTGATCACCGTTGCGCTGGCGGGATTGGGTTATCGCATGCAGTCCTCCGCGCTTCGCGAGCAGAATGACAATGCACAAACCGAAACGTCGCACGCCTGATTGCGCGGGAAACTATGTTAAAAACCAGTGATTAGGTAGCTAACAATTTTCTGTTGAATCACCAAATTTTGCGGCCTATACTGAATTTGGTTCGATTAAATACGATAAATATTAAGTGTTAACGGGAGCCGGAGCGCTCCCGTTTTACCATGGAAGGCATTTCGGCAAGGGTTATCTCCCTTCCTCTGTTCTACGTCGGATATTAGCCTCGCGGGCATTTACCGTGAGATTTCTCACAAACCAAAAAAGCGTCTACGCTGTTTTAAGGTTCTGATCACAGCAAGGTGATGGAGAAGCTATGAGTTCATCGTGTATAGAAGAAGTCAGCGTTCCGGACGATAACTGGTCCCGGATCGTCAGTGAACTGTTGGGACGTGCGGGCATTACGATTAATGGCTCATCCCCCTCCGATCCCCAGATAAAGCATCCCGATTTTTTCAAACGCGTGTTACAGGAGGGATCGTTAGGGCTGGGTGAAAGCTATATGGACGGCTGGTGGGAGTGTGAGCGGCTGGATATGTTCTTCTCCAGCGTATTACGCGCCGGTCTTGAAAAACAGCTCCCTCGTCATTTCAAAGATACCTTACGTATCGCCTCCGCCCGCCTGTTCAATCTGCAAAGTAAAAAACGGGCATGGATCGTCGGTAAAGAGCATTACGACCTTGGCAACGATTTGTTCAGCCGTATGCTCGATCCTTTAATGCAGTACTCCTGCGGATACTGGAAAAAAGCGACGACCCTGGAAGAGGCGCAGCAGGATAAGCTGCAACTGATCTGCGATAAATTGCAGTTACAGCCCGGTATGCGTGTGTTGGACATCGGCTGTGGCTGGGGTGGTCTTGCCTGGTTTATGGCGAAAAATTACGGCGTCAGCGTAGTCGGCGTCACGATTTCGGCTGAACAGCAGAAGATGGCGCAGGAACGCTGTCTGGGACTGGATGTTGATATTCGGCTTCAGGACTACCGCGACCTGAATGAGCAGTTCGATCGTATTGTTTCCGTAGGTATGTTCGAGCACGTGGGGCCGAAGAACTACAAGACCTACTTTGAGGTCGCCGATCGTAACCTGAAGCCTGACGGAATTTTCCTGCTACACACCATCGGCTCTAAGCGCACCGATAACAATGTGGACCCCTGGATCAACAAATATATCTTCCCGAATGGCTGTTTACCCTCTGTTCGCCAGATTGCGAACGCCAGCGAACCGCATTTTATTGTGGAAGACTGGCATAACTTCGGCGCAGATTACGACACGACCCTGATGGCCTGGCATGAACGTTTCCAGGCTGCATGGCCTGAAATCGCCGACAACTATTCGGAACGATTCAAACGGATGTTTAGCTATTATCTGAATGCCTGTGCGGGCGCGTTCCGTGCGCGGGATATACAGCTGTGGCAGGTGGTGTTTAGTCGTGGGATTGAGCACGGCTTGCGGGTGGCTCGCTGAAAAAATAACCCCGGTTTCCCGGGGTTAATTTTTATTCTTCTTCCACGGTCTTTATTATCGCCGCCTCTTTCGCCGCCAGCACGCGCTCAACGGTATCCACGACCGCCTGGGTCTGCGGATCAATTTCGATATTTACGCGCTGCCCCAATTTTTTTGCGCCAAGCGTAGTACGTTGCAGCGTTTCAGGAATTAAATGCACGCAAAAACGCGTTGGCGTCACTTCACCGACGGTCAGACTAATCCCATCGATGCCAATAAATCCTTTATAAAGGATGTATTTCATTAATGACGGATCCTGCACCTTGAACCAGATTTGACGGTTATTTTCCGAGGTCACGATTTTCGCCACTTCTGCGGTGGTCATAATATGGCCCGACATCAGATGCCCACCAATCTCATCGCTGAATTTCGCCGCGCGTTCAACGTTGATGATATCTCCTACCACCAGCTCACCCAGGTTAGTGATGCGCAGCGTCTCTTTCATTAAATCAAAGCTAATCTGATTACCGTTAATTTCGGTCACCGTCAGGCAGCAGCCGTTATGCGCTATCGACGCCCCGGTTTCAATGCCGTCGAGCATATATTCAGGCAGCTCAACCACGTGAGTGCGGAAATTCGGTTTTTCATCAATGGACACCACTTTGGCAGTGCCCTGCACAATACCAGTAAACATGCTTACAGCTCCTGTTCATTCCGAACGGCGATGACACCGTATAATCCCACCACAATAACAGTTGAAAAAACAGGTTGCCAGTGATGCGCAATTTCTGGCGATTTTTTCACTAGATAATTAGTTAAACCCCGCTACAATAGCTGGCATCCCTCTGTTTTTTCTTCTTGCTGCCAGTAACGGCGGCCTTTTTAGTCTCTCAAATAACTACAATACAAAGGTGTTCACGTGCAGAAGTATATGATCGAAGCGCGTCAGTTATTGGCACTGGCAATACCGGTGATCGTCGCGCAGGTAGCCCAAACCGCAATGGGATTTGTGGATACGGTAATGGCCGGTGGTTACAGCGCCACCGATATGGCCGCCGTGGCGATCGGAACCTCAATCTGGCTCCCGGCCATTCTGTTTGGTCACGGCCTGCTGCTGGCGCTAACGCCCGTCATCGCACAGCTTAACGGCTCCGGTCGACGTGACCGCGTGGCCCATCAGGTGCGCCAGGGCTTCTGGCTGGCCGGGTTCGTCTCCGTCCTGATTATGATCGTCCTGTGGAACGCCGGGTATATTATTCGCGCCATGCATAATATCGACCCGGCGCTGGCGGATAAGGCGGTCGGTTATCTGCGCGCCCTGCTCTGGGGCGCGCCCGGCTATCTGTTCTTCCAGGTGGCACGTAACCAGTGTGAAGGGCTGGCAAAAACCAAGCCGGGCATGGTGATGGGCTTTATCGGCTTGCTGGTGAACATTCCCGTGAACTATATCTTCATTTACGGTCATTTTGGCATGCCGGAACTCGGCGGCGTGGGCTGCGGCGTGGCGACGGCAGCGGTGTACTGGGTGATGTTCGGAAGCATGCTCACCTACATTAAGCATGCGCGATCCATGCGCGACATTCGCAACGACACCACCTTTAGCACGCCTGACTGGTCGATGTTGACCCGCCTGACACAGCTGGGTCTGCCCATTGCGCTGGCGCTGTTCTTTGAAGTGACGCTGTTTGCCGTCGTCGCCCTGCTGGTCTCGCCGTTAGGGATTATTGATGTGGCAGGCCACCAGATCGCGCTGAACTTCAGCTCTTTGATGTTTGTTCTGCCGATGTCGCTGGCGGCTGCGGTGACGATTCGCGTGGGCTTCCGTCTGGGGCAAGGTTCTACGCTGGATGCGCAAACGGCTGCCCGCACCGGGCTGGGCGTCGGCGTCTGCATGGCGGTCTGTACCGCCCTCTTTACCGTGCTGTTGCGTGAGCAAATTGCCCTGCTCTATAACGACAACCCGGAGGTAGTGACTCTGGCCTCGCACCTGATGCTGCTGGCGGCCATTTATCAGATCTCTGACTCCATCCAGGTCATTGGCAGCGGCGTGCTGCGTGGGTATAAAGATACGCGTTCCATCTTCTTTATCACCTTTATCGCTTACTGGGTGCTGGGTCTGCCGTGCGGGTACATTCTGGCGCTCACGGATCTGGTGGTGGATCGCATGGGGCCAGCCGGATTCTGGATGGGCTTTATCATCGGCTTAACGTCTGCGGCCATTATGATGATGCTGCGCATGCGTTTCCTGCAACGTCAGCCCTCTACGGTTATTTTGCAGCGCGCTGCACGTTAATGACCCTGTAGCCGCCGGCTGGCGGCTACTTTCTCTTCACTTTGCGCGGTAATGAAGCAATCGCGTGAAATCAGAGAGAAAAATGCATTTTCCCTCTTGCCACCTTGGTGCTGTGCCGCTAATATTCGTCCCCGTTGTCACCGACAACACAATGCGTTCATAGCTCAGTTGGTTAGAGCACCACCTTGACATGGTGGGGGTCGTTGGTTCGAGTCCAATTGAACGCACCATCTTGCGTCTGTAGCTCAGTTGGTTAGAGCACCACCTTGACATGGTGGGGGTCGATGGTTCGAGTCCATTCAGACGCACCAATCTGTTTTCTCTCACATTTCATTCCCGTTCAGCCTCATGCAGAGGCAGCAAACCTTTTAAGCACATCGAAAGTGACCTCCAGCCCGCGCGTACCGGGAAAAGCGGAATGGCATAAGCCCCATCAGGTTAGCAAAACGCCCGGCGTTTGCCGGGCGTGAAAACAACGTCAGTCAACGATTACGGCTTATGTTCAATCGCTGGGTTGTTGTTGATGGCGATGCGCTGCGGTTTCTCTTCTTCCGGGATATCCTGGTGTAATTCAATTGCCAGTAAGCCGTTTTCCAGCGAAGCGCCGGTCACTTTCACATGCTCCGGCAGACTATAGCTGGCCCGGAAGTCGCTGCGGCTGATACCCCGATGGATCCACCCTTCTTCGCCGTTTTCGGTTTTCTCCTCTTCACGTTTACCGCTGATATTCAGCTGACCGCCAACGGTTTCAATTTCCAGTTCGCTCTCTTTCCAGCCCGGCACGCTGAGCGTCAGTTCATAGCGGTTATCGCCCAGCCGCCGGATATTGTAAGAAGGCGTGGAGGGCAACGGCGTACTGCCGGTTAGCTGGCTAAAAAGGCGATCGATACGGTTAAAACGGTCCGCAAACAGAGAGTCGGAGAGATCGTTCAACACGGGAAAGGTTCTGAGAGTCATCATGTACCTCCTGAACAGTAAAAAAGAATATTCAAAAAGTTCATGTCTTATGGGCAGGTGTTCCTTACCCGCTTTCTATATGAGGTTACCGCAAAATATTTCAACCTCAGGAGCCTGCAAAAATGTAGCTGGAACCTAAAAAAGCAACGGGCCGTTAAGCCCGTTGTTCGTTACATCATCGCAGTTCTATTACTCTCGCCCGCTCAGCCTGCTTTCGGTAGTGGTCATATCGCTCCCGGAACCATGCCTGCTGTTTATTACTCATATTGCCGGTCACGGCATCGATATCAACTGGCTGGCCCAGGGCGTACATACGGGCAAAACTGCGTGCCAGAAAATCAAAATTCTTTAATGCGTTTATATCTTGTCGCTTCATTAGCATATCCCTCCAGTCGCTGTGGTTACTGTTCAAGGTCATATGCTTTTCTGATCTCAGTATCCGCCTGAAAAAGATCGATTTTTGAGCGATGTGTGCGCATCCATCTGCCAGTGTTCACATTTCAGGAACGACAAAACTCTTCAGCCCTGGTCATGATTTTCCCTCCCTTTTATCACTCATGCAGAAAACATAAACGCCAGCCATGCAGTAAGTTCGCCACGTATCCGGAAGGTGCGAACGGCGTGCTTTAATGCCATACGCTGTAACAGGTCGCCCAGCGCGTTCAGGTGGGTTTCCACCTGCAAGCGTCTTATCAGTTCGAATAACAGACAAAGAACGTCTACACTGGCGGATTAATACTGATTACCTGAACAAATGGGTAAATGGGTGAATCCGGGCTTGTTGGCCAAATAGAGAGGGGCGCATGTAGGTTGCCGCGGTTGTGTATCGAACTGCGCATTGTTTTCTACAACACGCTGCTCCTGGCCTTTCACGGCTATTCTCTTTTTCGTCTGCGCTTTCCTGGCGGAGGGGGAGGGTTTTACCTGCCGGGGCAGTTCGGAGGCACCATAACCTGAACAGAATCGCTTCGACTGGCTCAGACTTCCGTCATTGCAGACAAAACGACCATCCGATGTACAGTGTGCTATGCCACCTTTTGAGCCAGAGCAGGGCTGTCTTCCACGGGCGGCACCAGCCTGCATGTTAAAAAGTACACTGACCGTAAGAAGGAGAATTCTCATTTTCATATCTGTATCCATGATTGACGTCATCATACTCAGGGTATCCCCTCAGCCATTGACCTTTTCGCCAGATAAAATGCAATGACTCATGGCGAAGAAATCAATTATTAATATTTCAGTACCCGCTACAGCACAAGCTCTACAATAACTCATTGAAAAGTAACTATTTAATGTATCTTTTCTGACCAGGGTAAAATAAATATCTGGTCGTTCATGTTGCCTGCTCGCCCAATTTTCATGAAGTGGTTATTTACGCAGGCGAAACTCTGCAATATGCATCCTCGCGATGTCGGTAAAAGATGTGGGGTGGTTTTGCGTGCTGAATTTCAAAATTGGCTCACAATCGGGCTGTATTATCCAGATACTGCTGTTGTTTCAGATGACGGATTAATACCCTGCCCTCGGGCATAAACTCCGTGCCGTAGCGCACCAGCCCCACCCCCTTCAGCTCCGCATCAATGGCGTAGCGGAGTTCACCGGGCTGAATCTGTTCCTGCATCACCACATTAATCCGGCTCAGGCGCGGCTCGTATTTCAGCAACACAGCCGACAGTGTGGTAATCAGCTGGTGGGCGGTCCCGGGCATTCCCTGGAGGATTTTTGTCATATCCGGCAGACCGTAGCCCGGCAGGTGAGCCAGCGTACCGGCGCGGCAGTTGAGGATGCGCTGCATGTTATCGAGTACTGATAAAATCAGCTGGTTCTCCTCACTGACACTGTGCAGGTCAAGCCCGCCGGCGAAGTTACCGTACAGCATGTCATACAGAGACGGACGCGGCATCATTCCCCCTCCAGCGGTTTCAGCGTCAGACGATTATTACTGACTTCGATAACCCGCGCCTTATCCGGGTCAAGGTCGTCACGGGTCAGGGTAATACGCCAGGTATCATTTACCTGGTCCGGTGCCATAAACATCCCCGCCACCGCCACAACCTGCGCGCTCTCTTCCATCGGCATATCCAGCGTCACCGATTCGCCAGGGCGCAGGCGGATATCCTTTTCCGCCACAAGATCGGCTTTAATGGCCTGAGTGTCACTGGCGAACAGCGACGGATAATCAGTACTGTCAAACGCCTTACGCTCTTTAAGCTGGTAAATTCGCACCACCGTTGCCAGCGATGCCCCCTTCGCGTTGTTGTTCACCCCTTCGCGCGCCTGAATATCCAGGTGAAGGGTTTTCACCTGTCTGTAAAAAATGGACTTCGTGACGGCGACGGTGCCATCCGTCACTTTCTGCGTCAGACCGCAGCCGGTTAACAGGGTCGCCAGAGTGATTGCCAGCGCTTTACCAGCGGTAATCGCCATCTTCATCGTTTTTCCTTCGCTGAATGTTTTCCCGGACGCGCTGAAAGCGTCCAGGGTGAATGGTGATAATGTCGTTTCTGTTCTGTTGCGGATTAAGGGGACGCAGCACTGCCGTGCGCCCGACCTGCGCGATCTGTTCCGCATTGCAGGACAGCCGCGCATCCGGCAGCAAATGCCGGGCAACGCATAACTGCATACGTACATCCAGGTGCGCGCCCAGCCACACGTGCAGCAGCGCCATCAGGTCAGCGTGCAGGTCACCGCCCGGCAGCCAGCCCCGGATCTCTTCCGGGTTGTCCGTGCTCAGGCGCAACAGCACCTGGCCGTTCACATCCGTGGCATGCGTGCCCATCACCGGACGGTGCTTCAGGCTGACCGGCTGGCATGTACTCATCGCAACCGGCTGCTTCAGCGGGATACGGCAGCGGTCATGGTGATAAACCTGCGTGCGCGTATCCGGTGCCAGCAGCCGCACCAGCGCCCCCATTCCCTCCGCCGTCCGTCCCGGCAGCATCATCACCGGCAGCAGCGCCAGAAATCGCGACAGCGGCGTACCGGCTGCCTGAGCGCAGCCGGGTATCCCCAGCCCCGCCAGGCCCAGCAGGTATTGTGATGTGTTGTCAGCGCCGCCGGCCTGAAAGGTGGCCGGGTACGAATACTTACGCCAGATGCGGTAATACTGGGTAATCAGCCGGTGACTGAAAATATCCAGAAAATCCTGCGTCGCGTCGTGCCCTTCCCGTCGCTGAGCGATATCGTCGGTGTAGTGGGTCGGCAGCGGCGACTCCACGCCGTACAGCCCCATAAAGGTGACGCGCACCGACGGCGGCAGGTGCGGATGTTCCGGGTCTTCCATCCCCCGGATTTCACCGGACGGAAACCCCATCCCCGGATGCGGGCGAAAACGCACTGGCTCCTGCCGCACCCGCCAGTCGCTGCCGGGCACCGGCATCTCCGGCAGGCTCTGTTCCAGCAGCTGGCAGAAGCGGTAAAAATTCATATACGGCAGCTGGTGCCGTACCTGCGCCATCAGCCGGGCAGGCGCGGACTGTGATTCTCTTTCCACCGGATACATTTCCCTTCTGGCTGAACAATCAGCGTGAGCTGGTTAAACTGATTCATGTCGGCATACAGGGCGAAAAAACGGTTAAGCAGTTCGCCAAACAGGTGGATATCGCCCTCTCCGGTAAATCCATTACTGTCGAGCGTCACCTCCACGTCCAGCCCGCGCAGCAAAAAACCGTCCTCAAAGCGCTGAATGCGGTGGTGCCTGACATCCAGGATGGCATCGAGGCGACGGTTGTTCAGCTCGTCGTCCCGCCAGTTATAGAGCGAGAGCGTGCCGCGCAGCACCAAAGCGCTGCTCATCATATTGAGAAACCGGGAGCCCAGATGGCTCATCACCCGCCAGTGGAAACGATCCTCCGCAGGCGGGTATGCGGGCAGCGTCGGCTTGCAGAGATTACGCACGGTGAGGGGCGTGTCATAGACCTGTTCACAGCGGTCCAGCAGCGTGCTCTGCAACGCCCGGCGCGGTAACTGGCCGTTGGTGCCAGTGATGCGCAGCGAGACTGTCTCCCGCTCCAGCATCCGGTCAGCTTCCCACTGCTGGCCGCCCAGTATCAGCCAGGTATCGTGCATCCCGGTGACGCCCCGCTTCACGCGGGTGTGGTAATATCGTTCCGGCGCATGACGACGCATCATGCCGCCCTGATGGCGAAAACTGGTGAACGGCACATAGTGCGCTTCGCCGGTACGCCCGGAGCCGTTGACGCTGTCCACCGAGTAAATCTCGGTATGCCCGTCCTGAAGACGTTTCGGGCGCAGCAGGTATTCACTCTCCAGTCCGCTGATGATCAGCGGGTCGGCTTCCAGGGTGAACAGGTTAATTACCGGCACGCAGTGCAGGCGCAGGCTGCTGTCTGTTACCGGTAAATCGCTCTGCCATACCTGGCTGAACACCACCTCGATATCGAAATACGCCGTACCCGCCGGAAGCGTGATATTTTCCAGCCCGTTAAGATGGACGAACATAAACTTTTCGCGGAAGGTGAAATACTCCAGCAGCAACTGATAACCGCTGAAGGCGCTGTCGCCCTTTGGCCACAGCCGATCTTCCTCAGCAAAACCGCCCGGGGAGAAATAACCGTCCAGTGCGATCCGCTCCGTCTGCCCGGGCAGGCGAATGTACAGCGCCGCCTGGCGTTTTGTCAGCCAGAGGTGCAGGCTGCTGCCCGTCACCCTATCTTCGCCCAGGTACAGCGGCAGATGCCGGAGGTCCGTCTGCGGCCAGTCCGCCTGCGTACTACAGGCAAAACGCACCCGCAGGAGCGAACGCCCGTCAGGCTCCGTGGTCATAATGACCTTTTCCACCGCGAGCGGATTCAGCGTCAGATCCCGGGTGGTGCGGTAGCGGCAGATGGTGTTTTTAGGACCGACCGGGCGGGAGCTGATTTCCAGCCCGGCGGACAACGTTTCCGCCATTTTCATCGCCGGCACATCCGGGGACAGTGCCACCACCGACAGGGACGGGATGGTACGCAGGTAGTGCGGCCACAGCATACTCACCAGACTTTCGGTCAACTCCGGCAGGTCGTCATCTATCTTTTCGCGCAGACGTCCCATGGAGAAGGCGAAGCCCTCAAACAGCCGTTCAACATACGGGTCAGGTGTGCCGGCTTTGTCGAGGTCGAGCATTGCCGCCCGGTCGGGGTGCGTCTGCGCGAACTCTTTCGCCGCCTCGCGCAGGTAGCGCATTTCAGCGTCAAAATAACGCAGGGTTAAATCTTCCATTTAATTTCTCAGCGTTCAGGGAGCAAAAAGGGTCAGGCGCACAGTACGGCCGCTCTTGCCGGGTCGATGGCAATCAGCCCCGCCAGCAGATGTTCCATCTCCGGATTCAGGCGTGTTTTATCTGTATCATTACGTCCGGCCTTCATCCGCAGCAGCTTCAGGCGCCGGGCTTTTACCTCGAACAGCAGGTCCGGCTCCCACTGCGTGAGCGTAATAGCAGCCGCACAACCATCCAGCTCGCCCAGCAGGTGCAGCGCCAGCTCGTTTATACCGGTCTGTTCGGCCACTCTCGCCATTAACAGGCGCAGCAGCCAGCGGCTGCGTGCCGTGGTGATACCAGGACGATTTTGCAGCCAGGACAGCGCCACATCGGGGCCGTCGCTGTCGGCAAGTGTGAGCGCTTCGCTCTCCAGTTGCAGGATATCGTTATCGCCGGAAGCGGTCGCCGCTGTCACGGCTGAGTCCTCCTGCCAGCCCCCGCCGCTGTCCGTTACATGCTGCTGAATCCAGTTCAGGGTCACTTCATCGGCGAACGGCGTACCGTCGTTAAAGGCCAGCGTTTCCAGCCCGGTCAGGCGCGAGAGCAGGCCTTTCAGGTCGGCCTGGATAATCGCCGCCTCGTGCTCCTGCCCGGATTTCAGCAGCGCCTGGTGCAGATACCACTGCACATCCAGCCACAGGTGGTTTGCGCCGCGCGACAGCAGGCTGTCCGCCTCTTCCATCAGCTCACGCCAGCTCTGTTGCAGGTAGAGCCGTTTCAGCAGTGCGCGCTGATCCGGTTTTGGCGGCTCGATGCGGGTTTTGCCGTCGGCCAGAAGCGGCGGTAGCTGGCGCAGGGTGTCGTGACGCAGGTTCTTTATCAGCCGGTGGGCGGATAACCAGCCGTCCGGCTGATTTCTCAGGTAATCCGCCAGGATCCGCGCCTGGGCCAGAAGCTCCTGGCCTGAGGCTATGCCGGTCAGGGCGGGGATCTCACCGGCGGGCATGAAGTGACTGGCGTCGCTCACATTCTGCGGCACCACCGCATCCGGGCCACCGGATTTCTGTAACCGGGTTTCCAGCGCCTGATACAGCGCGCCGGGGATGGCGCCTTCCGCCACCTGCTCCGTAAGCCACAGGGCACCGGCAATGCGCAGGGTGTCAGCGTTGTTGGCCTCCGGGTACAGAGACAGACTGTCGAGCATTCTGGTGCTGGCGAGCCACTCCAGCGCCCCCTGTCGGCTGCGTTCGCGTTGTGGGTGCAACTGTGTGTTAAAGCGCTGCATTAAACCCGCCAGCAGATCCAGTCCGTCCGCCAGTCCCGCTTCACCATCCCGGTGCAGTCGCGCCCAGGCGTAATACGTGGCGACACGAATATCTTTTGTGGTGGTGGTCAGCAGTTTTTCCGCAAGGGTACAAATCAGGTCGGCATCTGCCCCGGAAAGTTTATTGACCTCCTCGCGCATCTGCTGAAAATCATCGTCGTAGCCGGGGTCAGCGCCGGTGGGGTTGTCCACCTGTACTGGCCGCAGCCAGTTGTCCCACAGGGAAAGGCGCTGCTGCGCCTGTTCCGCCAGCGCTTCCGGCGCGGCCTGGCAGGCTGTAATCAGTGTGTGAACGGATGCCATCAGTACGTTTCCTCTGTGGGGTCGGTGTCATCGGTCAGGGGGTCAGCGGCGGGCTCGCTGACGGTGAATATCTGCAACGGCAGGCTGAAGTTTCGCAGCTTCAGCAGGGCCAGCGGGCCCTCCCCCGCCTCGGTACGCAGGGTGTAGTTCAGCGGTCTGCCATCCTGCGCCTGCCACGTGAGACTGTAACTGCTGCCCGTGCCGGGATACGCGCTGACTGACGCCTTGTCCAGCAGCCTTATCCAGCCCCACGCCCCGGACATATCCTCATACTGCCGGGTGCCGGCCTGGGTGCTTATCCAGCTTAATGCCGCACCCGGCGCTTCGGTGTCCGCAGGCCAGATAAAACGCTTCCAGGCGGGCATCTGGTTCATATAAGTCAGCTTCTGGCTGTCGATAACCAGCCGCGTCTCCATGATGCCATCCGCCGTTCCCGGGCGCAGTTCAAAGGACAACCCCGCCTCCCCGCGAGTGAACACCACATCGGAAATATGGCTCAGGGTATCAACCGCCCTGAGGAAGGCCGGATTGAAGGTCAGCCCCTGAGCGTTGATGCTGTCCGGCACCCAGTGACTCCCCTCCCTGTGCAGCACGCCGTTAAGACGGGTCTGGAGAAAACGGGTGATACGTCCGGAATCAGCGTTGAGGTATCTGGCCAGCAACGGCAGTGAGACCTCGCTGCTGACATCCTTAAACGGATACCGCCCGCCAAAGGCGTTGTTCCAGTCATCCACCACGGCGGTCTGCCACTGTGCATTCAGGCTTTCAGCCGCCGGAGTCAGTACCTGCTGCCAGGCCTGCTCCATTGGACTCACAAACACTGTCCGCCCAAAACCACTCCACTCCTGGCCCAGACCGGCGGCAATCAGGCTGCCGTAGTCGCGGGTTTCGGTCAGGTCCACGGCTTTGCCCTGAAACACCGTCTGCGCAAGCAGCCGGGTCATGGCCTGCGGGTCAGCGGCGTTGGTCACCTGCTGCAGGCGCAGACGCACCTGCGTCACCCGGGTCAGGTACGACTGCAGGCTCAACTCCTGTGCACCTGTCCGGTTTTTATCCATCAGCGCCAGTACCGGGCCAAAGGTCGCATCCAGCGGGCCGTGAACACCGGCGCTCTGATCAATGGCATCCTGGTTATCACCACCGAGCAGATTCTTCGCAGATTTCACCAGCGAATCCGAAATGGCTTCGCCTGTCTGCCCGGTGCGGCCCTGAACATTCAGGGTGTTCATCAGCGCCACCAAAGGTGACTGACGCACATCGGCCATTAGGGTCAACTGTTCAATTGAATCCGACAGCGTGGCCGCCTGATTCCAGCGCAGGCTGTTCAGAAACTCCAGCCAGACACCGCAAAAGTCGGCAAAGTAACGTTCCGTCAGGCGAGTTTTCAGGGCTTCCGGTGAAGTCTCATCTTGCTTATTCACCTGACGTTTGCTGTCAGTCAGCACCCAGTCGAGTTCGTCCCGGCGCGCTTTCACCACTTTCTCGATAGCGGGCTGCACGGCCTGCTCCCAGGCCTGGCGGGTGAACATACCCGGCACGACTTCCGAGGTGCTGAACAGACGGGATGCATCGGTATCGCCGGTCATATCTTCCAGGCGCATATCGACATAGAGATGCGACACCTGTGTGAGCATCTTCTGGTAGAGGGTCGATTCGCTGTTGCGTACGCCCATCAGACGAACCAACAGGGAACGCGCCTGGCTGACCATGCTTTCATCAGCACGCAGTTTCCATTCAGGGTGCGCAACCAGCTGCGCGCCATAAAACGACAGCAGAGAAGGAGCCATCCCCTGCCAGACGCCGTCTTTTACACCGTCACGCGTCTGCCAGTCGTTAAGCAATGCAGAGCTGAACCAGTTCGTATCCATATGTTCCGGACGCGCCAGCATCAGGTAGAGTTTGAGCTGCTCCCAGGTGGTTTTTGCCTTCTGCTCACGCAGCGAGCTCTCCGGCGGCAGCGCATTGAAGGCACTGATATGCTTCTGCAGGTGGTCTGCGGCTGCATCCCGCAACAGCGGCAGTGCGCTGTCCCGGTAACGAGGCCAGAGTGCGGCCAGCAACGCGTCATTCTGACTCAGCCCCCCCTGTTCATACCAGGGCACGCCATGCTCAGAACGGTACTGCAGAGAGGCCAGTGTTTTCTGGAGTTCAGACAGCGCGT
Organism: Enterobacter sp. JJBC; assembly: GCF_036936505.1. Classification (NCBI taxonomy): domain Bacteria; kingdom Pseudomonadati; phylum Pseudomonadota; class Gammaproteobacteria; order Enterobacterales; family Enterobacteriaceae; genus Enterobacter; species Enterobacter sp. JJBC. Next base: position 2,062,734 of record NZ_CP136935.1, on the reverse strand, counting down.
GCAGGCGCTGCTCCAGTGGCTGATTCTGTCGGGCGGCAAGCAAAGCCTGGGCCTTTGCACCGTCAATCTGGCTGCGGTTGGTGACATACGCGATGCTCATCCACGCAGCCCAGCCTGCCATCGTCAGGGCGGCGGCAAACGCCACGCCCCTGCGCCAGGGAATACCGGGCTTGCGCGGACGCAGCGCGGCAGGGAGCATCCGTAGAGAATCAGGCAGGACATCCCAGCGCTTATCCATGCCCCAGTGGTGAGGCACGGCACGTTCAGCTCCGGCAGAAGGCTGACTGAACACCACGCCAGCCAGCAGCAACGGCCGGTACGGATTGAGTATCACAGACAGCGGCGCAGTCAGGCTCTCAGGTTCACGAATGAGCTGGTCGGCAAGCGTCAGCAGGAAGTTATGTTTCACCTCACCGCAGATCTGCTGCAGACCCTGTGAAGTTAAATCCGGCGTCAGGGCTGAGATTTGCTCTGCCAGCCCTTCGGTACGGCAACCGGCAGGCAGCAGGCAGCCGGTCGCCTGCGTAATACGCCCTTCCGGTTTACCGGCGCGCGGATGCAGGGACCAGACATACAGCGGGAGTGTCCAGCCAAGCGTTTCCATACGTGAGCTGATGGCGTGAGAAAGGGAATCCATGGTGCTTTCAGACGGTACCGGCAGCGGTTGTTCCAGCCCTGGTGCTGAGAGCTGGTCAAACGCTGAAGTGACCCACACTAGCCCATCTACCGGGCGACGGCGCAGTTTGCGCAGCGCGGTAAGCCAGGCACTGTCTGCTGGCGTATTGAGATCACCACCCCACAGCAACAGCGTACCCCGGTCTTCCTGCCAGAGCTGAGCCGTAAGGCCCGGGGTCAATTGCTCCACCTCAGAGACAGTGCCAGTGAGCAGCAGAATGCGTATTTTACGGCCCCAACGACGGCCGTAGAGGTTACGCATGGCTTCGCGCATGGTTGTAACGGTGGCATTGCGTGGCGGAATCCGGGCAACCCTTGATTCATCAGAAGGTAACGCACTGTTCTTCTGCTCCCGCCAGCGGTGATGTTTTTCCCGCATAACCCGGAACACAAACGGCATGTTACAAGCAATCAGCAAGACAAGCCACGCAGTTGCAAGTGCCATCATCTGTTTCAGGCGTGTATCGAGGCCATACTGAGGACCAAAATGCAGGATCAAGCCCACTATAGTGAGTGAGATTAAGGCTACGATGCCGGCAAGCCCTCCTCTGCTCCATGAACTAACCGGCGTCATTATGATTGCTCCCTGAAGTGATGGTGCTGACAAAACGATCAGTTCCGGAAGTAAACAGACCTAAAACAGTTGCCTGGCTGACTGTGACGATATCCGAGAGCAATGCGGCTAAAAGCCACGCACTGCCAGTTCCCGGAATACCGTTATATTTTTCCAGTATATCAATCTCTTCAGGCATCCACGGCGCCTGAGGAGATTCAGATGCGGTCATTAACTCAGCAAACCAGTCATTCCATTGCCCGTAGTCGCAAAAGACTTTTGATGTTTGATAGGCGATCGTTTGTGTTTCGAGGAACAATTCCATGTCAGCCTGGAAATGAGACATATCCAGCGGCATCGGTCGCAGAAGTCTGGCTGAATGAGAAAGTTGGTATTTTTCAGCCACATCATCGCTGGTAAGAAGCATACTCGCCAGTGAATCGGAATATCGCCCATCCCCATGCTTCTGCAATACCAGAATCAAATCGATATCCAGAACCGGGGTTTTAAGACGTTCTTCGACCCAAGCAAAGGACAATCTTTCACAAAAGCAAACCGAACCGGAGATGGTGCGCCTTGGATATATGCTTTCCCAGACTTTTCGAAATTGAGAATCAGCGGCTGCAGACACAGCGTCGCTTACAACAGTGATTTTAAGCGGTAATGTAGTCGGAAGTATCGCGATTGCGTTTTGCATACTGGCAATTCCCAGTGCGAACAAGGAGCCAGAATTCACAGAATGAGCGTCAAAATGACTGGTCAGTGAAAGAAGATGAGGCGCGTTTGATGCCTCTGCTTTCGCTATAGCATCGGAGGTCACTCCTGAAGGTAACAGAATGCTGCTGCCAAGCACAGCCAGATAACGACCTGCCCAGTTTTCCCACTGTTGCTGCCCGTATTCAGCTTCCTTCTGCAAAAAATAGTGCTCATCTACCGTTCTGGCCCAGAGCCAGCCTCGCAAACAAAACAGGAAAAACCAGCCAAGAACCGGGCTGAATGCCAGCCACCAGATGTTTAATACAGATAAAATCTTAACCATGCCAGACGCATGAAGTATAAACAGCAATACGCCTACAAAGACGGCAACACCTCCAGCTAAAAGCCACCCCACAAAAGAGGGTTCTGGAGGTAATGCCTTCGTTGTTGCTTTCGACCTTTCCCAGCCCATTTATTATCCTACCGTGCTGTTCTGCGCACTCGAAATGACTTTACAACCGCACTGGCATTTGCAGCCATCTACGACAACAGCACGACCGTTAAAGGTCCGGCGCGGTGATCCTTCCATTATGGGGTTCGTTCCATGCCCGATGATCGGGCAACTAACCAAATCGCCAACTAAAGCAACTTTTTTTCCGTCAACAGTAATACTGGAAGAGGCGGAGATCACTTTTCCACCATGTGTTGTTTTATCGCCTAGTAAAACCAAACCTTTTGTCATATTTAATCCTCTCTCAATTAAAAAGAATCAATTAACTTTCATTCCATCAACTTTATCAAAATCAGGAAAAGTGTTCTTTCAGTTATAGCGCTACCAACTGGATAAATAATTTATGGATAAACACCCTTCACTTTCCTTTCAATTCCAACTAACTTTATAATGCTTTCATCAACCCCAAGAGGAAAAACTAATTATTTTAATTCATAAACACGCAAGATAAAAAATCGTTCTTACTAAATAAAGATAACGAATTTTCACTTTCACTTAATTCTTCTCCTTTACGTAAGAATAATACTTTGGAGATATTCCAGCTTTCCATGAGTTGGAATATATTACCCTTTTTTTTGGATGTCTCATTAAAAGCAAGCGTCGCACCTACCGCAGTTCCGGGTAAAGGGCAAGATTACGCCCCCCCTCAGCCCAAAAGGACTGTAGCAAGATAGTTTCTGTCCATCGCCGCTTTTCTCGTCTTGTGTCGCAGTCCTACCTTGAATATGGTAGCTTGACGAAGAATATTTAGCACAGAAATTTGTGTACTATTAATAGAAATGGACACACCAGTCTGGTGTGAAGTTGTAAGGTTTAATACATATTTATATTGAATGAGCTAATATTGCTTTCCCTCAAAAATAATTCCACATTAGCACCATTTAGCAATTCATTTTTGCAATATAATTTAAGTGCCTTGTCAACGAAGTAATATATATTTAACTGAACTATCCGCATTAGCATCAATATAGATTGCAATTGTTTTTGTTGTACTATCGATTACGGGATTCGTTGTAAAGAAAACACGCCTATCTTTTATTTTAATATTCGATACACCTTCAACAAAACTAATTGATTCTTTGTCAAAGTTAAATATTCGGGCTGCTGTTACAGTGTTTGACAAAAAGCTTAAAGCAACAAAAAACCATTACCGACATTACATTTTTCATAATTCACTCACCCCCATCGAATTTTAATCAAGTAATTTCCAACTCATTTCACAACACACTGAGAAAAAGAATACCATGGAGAGCAGAATAATTTTTATGGGTTAGAAATCCCCCATCAATTTTTATCAGCATTTAGCAAATCTCAAATACATAGTGCTGGCGCAGAAGCGTGATAGTTAATTAACATAATACATCTTGAACATAAAACCCATCTATTATCACTTATCAATATTCATTTTTTCGACTTTATAAAAATCAGGAAATACTGTCCCATCAGATACAACACTTCCATCCGGATATATTATTTCAGAGTAGATGCCTTCAATTTTCTTCTCTGGCTCAATGTATTTTACAACTTTCAACTCATCAATCACCGGATGATAAAAAACCTTATTAATATTAGATATCCGTAATAAAATAAAATCTTCCTCCCCAAACAAAGATAGTGACTTGGTCTTCTCTGCTATGTTCCTTTCTCTAATATAAGGATAATATTTTGGCGATAGATTTAAATCTCCTTGCGTAGACCTATACTGCCCGTTACGAGAAGCATCATTATCAAAAGCAAGCGACACCCCCACCGCTGTTCCAGGTACAAGATCTTTGCCAAGATGTGTTGCATTTATATACTCGATACCTAAAATGACCGCACTCAATGTCCATTTACACGTACCACCACCGGTCATCGCAATTTTTGCTTTCCAGATATCCCCACTCTCTTGCTGCATAGGGACCTCAATAACGTTATAGCTTGGCTCTGTGACAACTGAGCCATCAAATCCACTGATTCTCTTTTTCATGCATTCATGCGAGATGTATCTGACCTCAAGTGGAATCGGTTTCGTATACTGAGATGGGTTTTTTACTTCAAAATTAACCCACTTTGTATCCGCCGGTGGAGATAACGTCTTGTTAACGGTCTGGCTAACGCTGCATCCTGCAGAGGAAAACAACACCAGGAAAAGCAGAATGATATTTGATTGATTATACATTTTCCATTACCTCTTCTCCATATTGAGCAAACCGCAAAAGCGTATCATTGCCAGACGGCATAGATAATGTTGGAGTCAGCGACACTCCCAACAAGCTTTCGATATTAAGGAACATTTCATTTCTGGATAATTCATCAATCGGTATATCATTTTTATTTTCTGCCATCTGCTCCCTGAATGAATCAACGTTATACATATGCTCAGTAAATGTGCGTTTTTCTACTATACCGGCGTTATCAATTAACTCTAACACCTTGTTATACATATAGGGCATGTAGGAGGTCATAAAGTGATCAAAAATATTTAAACTAACGCCTCTGTCCGGGTTGCTTCCTTTAGGGAAAAAGTCAGTTAGATCTGCCTCCGTTAATGATGCTTTAAACTCTTTTTGCTTCTGCCCAGCTTGCTGCATCTCCTGCTCCGCCAGAGTGGACACCAAATATAGTTTAGCCTTAATAGGAAGTGAATTCCTGATAGTAATACACCCTGCGTGAGTTGGCAGATCTCTCTTGCACTCCTTCCATTCTCTGCTTTGGGTGGCCGTAAGAAAGGCTACGGTGTTGCCGTGATGCCAGAAACAATCTCCCCAGGAAATCAACTGGTATGCAATCAGTTCACCCACTGACCAGAAGAAGCCCAGCGTCCCACCAAACCATCCCCATAATTTATATAACTCGTTATCCAGGTTAGCTTCTGCGGGTACGGCTGGTATCGGATCGTTATCATTAACATGGCGGAAATGGGTAATATCCGATAACTGCATTATAGCATCGCGGGTAAAGGTGCGTGGCATTCCATAAGTGTAAAGTATAGGATTGTAATTTCTAAATCTTGCCGCATCAATTAATGCCAGTGCCCCCCCTAAGCTATGACCACAAATAAATAACTTACGGTTTGCAAGTAAATCTTTTAATTTTTCAATTTCACCTTTAAATTTCTTTCCTACTCGATTATAACCACTCCAAAAACCAGTATGCACTTTCCCAGCAGGTACTAACGGAGTGCATTGCGTTTTGTCTATATCGCATAATTCTGAATTTACCGGCCTAAACGCAAGATCCGTTCCTACATCAAACAAGCTGGCCGTTCCACGCCAGGCAACGATTATCTTATCCGCGTTATAAACATAGTAAAGCTGCGTATCACCGTCTGCCTTTGTTGCAGCAGTATTTTCCTTTGCCTGTGCTGTTCCATGTGGACTCTTATCATCTACTTTTGGCGACGTATCCCGTGAGGTATCCATAAACACCGGAGGATAATATCTCTTACTGAAGGGAACATCCTGTACTAGGGCATTCCATGCTGAACCGTCTTTATATAGCTGTGGTAAACGGGAAAGATCTTGGCACTGGTTAATAAAAAAACGCGTAATTGAATCTGTGTCTAGGGTACTGTCATTTGCATAAGCAAGCGTTGCTGCTGCTCCCAGGTTGATTCCATTCGCAATGGAATAGTCCTTCTGATGATGAAGCACTAGCTCCCAGGCTCTGAAAGGGCATATTTCTACTACATGACGTTTTTCAAATTCATTCGTGCGGAATTTAAATCCCTTAAATGCCGTTTTGGCAGGAAAGTGGTATGCGGGTAACATTTCCCCTGGCCTTAATTCCAGGTTTGGTGAACTCTGACAAAGCTCTCCCACTACCGCATAGTGCCATACAGATCCATTCGCTTCGGCCTCTGGCCGAACAAGAGAATCCTGTGGTGCATCTCTGCTTATCCGCAACTGACGTTTTTCCATTTCGTTAATTAATGGCATAGGTTCGACGGTAAAAAGTAGTTCCAGGCCATGCCGCATATCGATCCTGATGAGTCCTTCTGCATCACTTTTGCCTGAATAAGAGAACTCATCTGCCGAACCGGAAATCGGATGAGAACTTTCAGCTGTCCATGGCATATTCGCCACGGGAGCACCCTGCTCATCAACCAGCTGAATTTCAATCCAGTACGGCATTTGCTCTTCGCATGGCGCATGAGGGTTTTTACGGCAAAGTGAGGTAACAGCTGTGGTCATTTTATTCGGCCTCCAGGCTTTCAGGAACATTTCGCGGGTATTCAATTTTTAATTGTGATGGCATGGACGTAAATATTGGAGCCGTTTCTCCTGTTGCACTGGAGACACCGTTATAAACCTCCCCTTCAGCCGTCGTAATTCGATATGTGGTAAAAGGTTTGACCGCTCCACTTTCTGAAGACGTTGTGATAAATCCTTCGCTGTACCCTTTCGGGAAAGTCACAGGTGGTGTATCTAAACTGGCGGGACCTGTCTGATTAACATTGGCCGCTTTCAGCAAAATATTGCCCAGGCATCCCAGTTCAATATTCCCGCCGCTAAGCTTTATATAAGCGCCCCCACAGCTTAAAACCAGTTCCTGGCTGGCATTAACTTTCACGCTTCCCTGACCACTGATGACGGTGATGTCCTGTAATGCTGAGACATTCACTGCATCAGCCTGCGCCTGAATATCAACCATTCCGGCGCCTGCATACATTTTCATTCCTGCAGCCTGTGCAAACAAACTAACAGCTTCGCCAACCGCGACAGTGAATGATTGCCCGGCACTTATATCGGTGTTTTTACCAGACATCAGACCAATGCTTGCCCCGCCTGAAGCCACTCGGACAGTCTCAGGACTAAGAATACCTATTCCAGCGGGTGCACTGGCCAGCATTCCTGGCATTTTGAGATATTTCAGTGAGCTGTTAAGTGTCTTCTGGCTGTCGATATCGGATACAGTTGCCTTCGCTCCTTTCACAGCAGCCTTAAGGCTTCTTGCCAGCGTGAGTGCCTGTTCCAGCTGTTCTACAGCTCTGTCCATCTCAAGCATCTTAGTGCCGACGTCAGGCTGTACATCTGCGGTAAGTAAAATTCCCTTGCCTCCTCGAACGCTGACCCAGTCATTAGTTCGCAGTTCTGCTCCTTCACCGCGCACTACCCTGTCTGCATTGACATTATGTCCCAGATTGAGTTGCGTTTTACCCCCGTACTCCGTACTGAGCTTAACGTGCTCTTCACCGCGCTTATCTTCCATCCGCAGCTTATTCAGGCCAGCTGTTCGAATGACGTTGCGCGTACTGTTGGCTTCCGTGACGTGATCAACATGACGGGAATCGTGAAGGGCATGGGCAATATACGGGCGATCCGGATCGCCCTCATGAAACGCAATGGCGACTTCAGTACCCTGTATCAGCGGGAAGTGGAAGCCGTACTTGTCGCCACCGTAAGGTTTGGCAAAACGCACCGGCATACTTTCCAGGCCCTGACCCTTGTCATCGCGGTCAGCATCAAACTTCACCCGGTACATGCCCGACGCATCCTGCCAGGCGTAGATATCGTTATCTTTGGCGCTGGTCACGCGCGCCATCAGGGTACCGCTGACCACCGGGCGTTTTTTAAGAGCCGGACGCCAGCAACGGTTTTCGTAATAAGGCATCCCTTCCCACGTCACTAACAGAGCATTCTTACGGCTGGCAGTATAACCCGTGCGGGTAATAATAATGCCTTTGTCCGTTTCGGAGGGTAAAGTCGGCGGGATCGCCACTTCACTGATGGTCAGCACCTGAGCCGGAGAAAGCAGGGCATCATTACTGCGTCCGCTGACCGTTGTTTGTACGGACAGAAAACGCTCGTGCTCGAGGCGGGCCCAGAAGTTGCCGGTTTCCGCGGAAGGTGTGATTTTGTCGCCACGTTCAAGATGACGCGGCAGGTAGTGATAAACCTCGCCGTAAGTCACACAATCACCTTCACCACGGGTCATGTCCGCCGGTGCAGAGGTCAGGACATTCTGGGCTTCACGGTGGTTGTAATCACTGGCGATGACAGAGCGCTCAACCACGTTTTGCCGGACGTTTATGCCCCATACAGCATCGGCCTTATTGTCATTCATCCCTGACGGGCTGTTCAGAGGCAGCGTTTTACCGAAGGTCCAGGCACTCTGCTTGTCTGCGAAGTGCACCACTTCGGTTTGCGTGTCCGGTTGCAGGGTGAAGAAGTAGAAAATCCCCACTTCGGCCAGCAGGCGCTCTATGAAAGCGAGGTCACTTTCCTTGTACTGATTTATCTGCTCACGCTTCGGATAGTCGGCTTTGAGGGTGAACTCATACTCCCAGCCTTTCAGACCATGTTCCTGCAATACTTCGGTGACAACTTCCGGAACGGACTTATTGACGAAAAAGCGGTGGGTACGGAATTGTTTGCGCAGCAGAGACAGGTAAGGCTCGATAATGATTTGGTATGTCGCCTGGTCACATGAACCACTGATACGCTTAAAATGCGTCACCACGCCATGTACCACTTTCTGCCCGGTCAGCTCCATCAGCGGCCCTGTCCCCATGGTCAGCGTGGCAGGCTTAGTCAGCAGTTGCGCTGAGCTGATATTCTGGTCACTGCTGGTAAAGATAACCTGATAGTGGTAAAGCTCACTTATAAACTCCTTACCGGTGAAAGTTTCCACATCCAGTAAGGCTGTGCAGGACGGAATATCCAGACGATAGCGGTTCAGCCCGCCTTCAGTTAGCGCAGACAGGGTGTTCTTAAACGTATCTGTCAGACTCATGATATTGACTCCATGGGATAACCTGCAGTCCATGACTTTATTGCCAACGGGTAAGTAACAGGTTCAATCAGGGTACTCAGCGAGTACGAAAAAGGGTGATTACGGTTCCAGCCCCGAGGGCGCAGGCGAGGATTTTCATCAGCAAAACGGTCATTTCAAAATTGTTCATGCCGTATTCGCCGTCACCAGTGATGGGGATAAAGCGCTTAACGATTGTGTAAAAATACGTATCCGGAAGAAACAGTACTCACGCCACCACTAAAGCTAAAAAGATAAAAAGCTTCATGACGTTAAACCGGAGCACTATTCAGAAACTTTAATTGAACCATACGGCCTTGCAATTTCACGATCGGTCAACGGAAAATTGTAAACCACCCCATGATTTATCCCCACGCCGACAACAAATTTTCGTGGCTCATCATGTTTCTTTGAAATTAATATATATTCAACAATAAACCTCCCATTATCAGGGAAGTGATAAAAAGAAGGAGGAATACATAATTTTCCATCAACGATCGTAAGTTCAGGGGAAAAATTAAAGTCCTTTTCCTTCAAGGGAGTTCCGCGCGGATTTATTCCTATGTCAGCAGGTTGATAACCCTGAGCATCTGTAATGTTAAAACATACGTTTTTTCCCTGTTTACTAACAGAAGTGGTTTCATGGGGGATAAACCTATCTCCCGGGCCCGGGCATCCGGTTAAAATCACCAGACACAAACCAGAAAAAACAACAGGCCAACACTTACCAAAACCAAACACTTTTACCATGGGAACCCTCGCAACGCAATTTTGTATTGTTCACGTATTACTGATTCAGTAGTATCACCATCCAGAGTAATAGTTGGATATTTACTGCCCCATAATCGATGCCATATATTATATCCCTGCGTTTGCAACGTAAAATTATCTGCAATAATCTGCGCCTGTTGCTCCATCGAATATTCACTTAAGAGACGACCATCAAGTATATAGTGATAGCTCACCATCCAGCTAACCAATCCTCTGAAGATTACATTCATCCCTTTTTCACGTTGCCAGACATGCCCCATTTCATGGATGAACATATGTTGAAGATCGTCTGTCGTCTGGGAAAAATCATCGCAGTATTGATCGCGAAAATAGATCTCCCCGTCCGGTGTCATCGCCGTATTCTTATCCTGTAAATTGAAAGGAAGGTAACTTTCCCTGTGAATCCATACTTTCGAATAATCAATAGTGGATAAAAAAACTGAGTGTGCCAGCTGTATCTCACCCCTCGTAAGTAGCCTGAGACCACCTTCTTTAATTCTTGACGGATCCTGAGTTTCTTCAGTCATGTTTACACTCCAGCCCAATCCCCTCTTCATCACTCCAGCCGAGCGTCAGGGTATGTGGTTTCTGCCCCGCTGCCATATGGGTCAGCAACTGCTGGCTCAGCACCGGCAGGATCTGCTGGTTCAGCAGACTGTCAACATTGCGCGCCCCGGTGTCCGGCAGCAGGCAGGCGGCGGTCAGCGCGTCGTACAGGCTTTCGCTGATATGGGTAGTCATACCGTAGTGACGGTTGAGGCGTCTGCTCACCTGATTCAGCTTCATCTCCACAATGGTACGCATCGCTGCCTTTGCCAGCGGACGGTAAATCACCGTCTGGAAGCGCGCGAGCAGCGCGGGCTGGAAGTGTTCCCGCAGGACAGGACGCAGCAGTTCATGCAGGTCCGGCTCTGTCGCCTCCGGCTGTTCCTCCAGCATCTGCATGATGAGGTCGCTGCCGAGGTTGGAGGTCATCAGAATCACCGTGTTGCGGAAGTCAATTTCCCGCCCCTCGCCGTCGCGCATGAAGCCCCGGTCAAAGACCTGGTAGAACAGGTTCATCACGTCCCGGTGCGCCTTTTCCACTTCATCCAGCAGCACCACGCTGTACGGGCGCTTACGGACGGCTTCGGTCAGAATGCCGCCCTGGCCGTAACCCACGTAGCCCGGCGGTGAGCCCTTGAGCTGCGAGACGGTGTGTGGCTCCTGGTATTCCGAAAGGTTGATGGTGATAAGGGACTTCTCGCCGCCGAACAGTTCGTCCGCCAGCGCCAGGGCGGTTTCGGTCTTGCCGGTGCCGCTCGGCCCCACAAGCAGGAACACGCCCTGCGGGCCGTTCTCCGGCGCCAGACCGGTTTTGCTGGCGCGCAGGCGCTGCGCAATGGCATTCAGTGCACTGTCCTGACCGACAACGCGTTTCGCCAGACTGTGCTCAAGGCTCAGCAGTTCCGTCTGCTCGTCCTTCATCAGGGAAGAGAGCGGTACGCCCGTCCAGTCGGCGATAACGGTGGCGACGGTACGCGCGTCCACATCCAGCCCCAGCAGCGGGGTATTCTGCTGCACGGCAGTAAGCTGCATCTGAAGGTCCGCAATCTCCCCCTGGCGGGAGATATCCGTGCGGCAGGCAAGCAGTTCTTCCGTGAGTTTCAGCTCCTGGCCGTACCGGGTTTCCCGTTCGTCGAGCTGCAAAATGATGGCGACTTCTTCCTCTCCGATGGCAGCCAGACGTTCGCCGTGGGCGGTATTGCCCACCGCGATATCCTCCAGCAGCGCCTGCTTTTCCATAGCCAGTGCCGTGAGCTGCGCCTTCATGCGGGTCAGCGGCTCCGGAATAGTGTCGAGGCTCATACGGACACGGGCAGAGGCGGTATCCAGCAAATCCACCGCCTTGTCCGGAAGCTGGCGTCCGGTCAGATAGCGTCTGGAGAGCGTAACGGCGGCTTTAACCGCTTCATCGGTAATATGCACGCCATGGTGCTCCGCGTAGCGTGACTTGAGTCCGCGCAGCATCAGGCAGGCGGTGTCGTCGTCCGGTTCATCAACTTTAACCATCTGGAAACGACGCTCCAGCGCGGCGTCGCGCTCAAAGTACTGTTTGTACTCGCTCCAGGTGGTGGCGGCGATGGTTCTGAGCTCACCCCGGGCGAGCGCCGGTTTCAGCAGGTTGGCCGCATCGGCGCCGCCCGCCTGGTTGCCCGCGCCGATAATGGTGTGCGCCTCGTCAATAAAGAGCAGAACCGGCAGGGGTGACTGCTGCACCGCATCGATGATGTTTTTCAGGCGCTGCTCGAATTCCCCCTTCACACCCGCCCCGGCCTGTAACAGGCCGAGGTCAAGGGTGCGCACCGAGACCGGCTTCAGCGCGTCCGGCACATTGCCCTCATGAATGCGCAGCGCCAGTCCTTCCACGAGCGCGGTCTTGCCGACTCCCGGTTCGCCGACCAGAATCGGGTTGTTCTTGCGCCGCCGGGAAAGAATGTCCACCATCTGGCGGATTTCATTGTCGCGGCCACAGACCGGGTCGATTCTGCCCTCACGGGCGCGGGCGGTGACGTCGAGGGTGAACCTGTCCAGCGCATTCTGCAACGCCGGGTTCAGCTCTCCTTTTATATCCGCATTCACCGGACGGCCGACAAACTCCACCTCATCCCCCTGCGTAAGCTCCGCTTCCTGCTGCACCTCCGGGCGTTCATCCGACTGCGCATCCAGAAGTCCACGCAGGCGCTCAAGCTGGCTCTGCGCCAGCGTCAGCAGCGGCCACAGGCCGTCGCAGCGCAGCAGTTTCGGTTTTTCCACCAGAGCCATCAGGAGGTGAATGCTGCGGATATGTTCTTCCCCCGCCAGCGAGGCGTGCAGCCAGGCGTCCTGCATCAGTGCCTGCACGCCCTCCGAAAGCTGCGGACGGCTGCGCACTGACCGTGGCAGGCTGTCCAGAAAACCCAGCATATCCTGCCATATCGTATCCATATCCCATTCGTAGCGCCGCGCCAGCACCGTCAGGTCGCCCTCACCCTGCTCCAGCAGTTTCAGCAGCCAGTGCTCAGGCAGTATTTCCGCATGGGCGCGGGTCTGGCACAGGGAAGCGGCCCCTTCCATCGCGCGGGCACAGTAAGGATTAAGACGGCGTAACAGGATGGCTGGATTTTCCATGAGACTCTCTCTTTATCAGTTCCGGGCACGCTACCGCCCGTCGCTGTTCCCTGTTATTCAGGAACCCAAAGCGCATCAGGTCGGGCAGGCAGATTGTGTTTTTCTTTGCACAGCGTCCGTGCATACAGACGCTGTGCAAAAAATTGCGGACAGGGCCCTGTCCGCATGCGACTTACGCGGTGGCGCGTTCGTTCCAGGAATCGGAATGAATGATGTTGCCGTCCTTGTAGGTCCAGGTGATTTTTTCGTAGCGCAGTTCAACCTGCTCGAGGTGGTTATGCTTCTCGAAAGCAGGATCCTTGATGTCATGCATCTTCGGATTCACTTTCACCAGCTTCACGTTCTCAAGCTTCGTGTTGAAGTACTCCACTTCCTGGCCTGCGTCATTGATTCTGTACCATTTGAACTCGGCCGATTTCAGGGTCTGGCCGGTCGTCACCGCCTTGTACAGGTACGGGCTGGAGGAGTCGATTTCCTTGGTGAACAGGAAAGGCGTGTGGATACGGGTGCCGGTCAGCTTGCCGGTATTGTTATCGGTCGGGATGTACAGGTTGTGCTCCTGGGCCACCACTTCGATACTGCCTTCACGATCCTGAACGTCCACGGACCCTTTGATGTCCGCGCCGCCGTCGTCCTTCAGCCACAGATAGACTGGAATTGCCATGTTAATTACTCCGTTACATTGTTATCAGCGCCATCATCCTGCGATGACGCATGGGTCGTGCCCGGCGCCTGGCAGGCATTCGCCTGCGGTACCAGACTGATTTCGACACGGCGGTTCAGCGCACGCCCTTCAGCCGTGTCGTTGGTGGCGACAGGACGGCTTTCACCATAGCCCTGCACCGCAAAACAGCTTTCCGGCACGTCGCCGGTATCCCGCATCCAGTCGCGGACCGACTCCGCACGCTTAAGCGACAGCACCTGGTTGAACGGGTCATCCCCGGTGCTGTCGGTATGGCCCGCCACCACAATCAGCCAGCCGGGCTTCGCCTTGATCCCCACCAGTGAGTTCACCAGCAGCTTTGTTGAGGCGGGTTTAAGCGCCCACTTTCCGGTATCGAACAGCGACATGCTGTCGAGGCGGACAGTCTGCGGCCCCTGCACGATTTTCTTAATCACCGGACGAAGTGGCGGCGGTGGCGTCCAGCTATTAATGGCGGCTTCTACCGGCGGGATCAGACGCATGCCCTGATACAGGCCGAGCCCGTAACGCAGTGGCTCGCCACGCCGCAGCCAGTCGTCCAGCAGGCGGCTGTCTGCCCGCAAACGCTGCTGCGCCTGCTGCTTCGGCTCAGGTGGCGTGCCGCTGAGACGGTGGTATACGGCAAGGTGGTCGCCCACGCTGCGCACCAGCCGCTGGTTGTTGATAAAGGAAGCCAGCATCGCCAGCGCAAGGAAGACAAAGCTGATACCCCCGGCCAGCCGCATATTCTGCATCCGGCGGCTGATGCCGTGGCGACGCGGCAGGTACGGCAGCAATACCTCCGGCAGCGGCAGTAAATCCGGTGCAAAGACAGGTTTCGGGCAAAGCGTGGTGATACCGGCTATCTGCTGCTGCCAGAGGTTATCCTCTGTTGCGGCGATCGGTGTCAGACAGATACCTGCCGCGCAGAGATTCAGCTGCGGAAGCTCACCCTGTCTGGCGCTGAGTGGCCGGGTGAGGTGGTGCGCCATCAGCGCCAGTATGCTGTCCAGCCACAGCGTGTCATAAAGGCGTGAGGCGCGGCTGCCGCTCTCCCACTGCCAGTCCGTCACCGGCAGGGCGACATGTCCGTTCTGCCGCACCCGCACGCCCGGTAACTCCGGTGTGACGGTTAACCACTGCGCCTCTTCTTTAGAGTGAAGGTCAGGTGGCGTCACCCAGGCCACGCTCCATACCGGTGGAACACCGTTCAGCCAGTTCCGGCACTGCGTAATACTGCGTCGCCAGCCACGGAGCGTCTGCGCCAGTGACTCTTCCGACGTCTGCTGTTCCGGTATCAGCGCCAGCAATACCGAGACCTGCGACACCAGCGCCGGACGGACAGCCGCCAGATGCTGCGCCAGCAGCGGCAGCTGTTCTGCGTTTTGCGCGTGTATGTACCAGCCCTGACGGGTTTCACGATAAACGGTATCGGGAGGGAACAGGCTGGTCGTATCGCCGCAGGCCAGCACCACCGCACCCTGAAAATCTTCCGGGGGCAGGACATGCTCCGTTACCGGTATGACGAACTGGCGACGCCGCCACCGGTGCCATAGCGCCGCGCCGCAGACCAGCAGAATACAGATGCTGAGCACAGAACGGTTGACGGTGGAAAGCGGCCAGAAACCCACGACCAGCCACAGGGCAAGGACAGCAGCAAACAGTGTGAGTAGCGTTCGGGTGAGTTGACGCATCCGTTATCCCTGCCCCGCAATCTGCGCCACCATCTGCGACAGCACAGAGGAGAAGGTGAACCACAGCGCCGCCAGCACCACCACGCCCGCCGCCCAGCCCAGCCAGTACATCCGGCGTCCGCTGCGCAGGCGGGATGCCCTGACCACCACAGGCGTTTCCTGGGTCAGCGCAAACGGCGGTACGCGCTCACTGAGCGTGCGCACCACATCCTCACGCCGCTCATCATCCTGCGTGCGGTACTGACCGGTGAAGCCCAGTTGCAGAGTGCGGTACAGACAGGTCAGCACTGCCACATCCGGCGCAGGTTCGCGCAGGGCCGTACGGATACGCTCCCATAGCTCTTCTCCTGCATTCAGGGTACGGAAAAACCGCGCCTGAAGTGGGTCTTTTCGCCACTGGCGGTAACCGTCATCCTGTTTATCCCGGTTCAGCACGCTCTCATCCATCAGGGCGCAGTACGCATACAGCATATGTTCGCAGGACGTGGTGCTGAACCCGGCTTTGTTCAGTGATTCACGCGCGGCGTTCACCCACCGGCAGGCCCGTCGGTACAGCGCTTCGCCGTCCTTTACCTCCTGGCCGCTGCGCAACTGGCTGACCATCAGCCAGCCCGGATAAAACGTTTTGTTTATCAGGTTAATGTCGGCATCGTTCATGAGCGCAGCACCGCAAACAGTTCAAGTTTCACCTCACCGAGGGAGCCCGGCGTATAGAAGGTACAGTTCCCGGCTTCCAGCATGGCACGAGCAGCATCGGTGGACAGATCCAGCGCGAAATACTGATTTTCCAGGCGCAGCGGGATGGCCGCCGGAACGTGACTCAGCGGTTTAATCACCATCCCGCTCAGGGCGATATTCACCACCTCAGAGACATCATCGTGGCTGCCCGCCTTGCACAGTTGCGGGAAGCGCGTCTGGAGTTCGTGGTTTGGCATGGCGGAGCGCACGGAGAGATAGAAATCGGCCCCTTCACGCAGCCTCGCGTCGTGCAGCTTCCCGCGCCAGATTTCCCGGTCTTCGCCCTGTTTCAGTTCAATAGCGATCACGCGCGACGGCAGACTGGCTTCAAGGAGACTATCAAGCAGGGTAAACAGCGGCGGGAACACCGTTTCCGGCGCGTCATGCCGATAGGGGGGAATGGCGTCCACATCATGTTCAAGCGAAAAGGTCAGCAGGCTGCCGGCAAGGCGGGCCAGCTCGCGGTACAGCAGTTCCGGATGGCGGGACGGCGCCTGGTGCAGCTCCGTCAGTACCGGCTCAACGCTGTTGAGGGCGTTCAGCAACCAGAACAGCGATACATCGGCCACCGCGAAGTCCGCCATCCGCTCGTTGCTTTCACGGCGCATTGCCATCAGGCGCTTACGCCGGGCCGCAAGGCGGTGCAGCAAATCACTCAGTTCGCTGAGCAGTAGCGGGCTGGCAGATAAAGAGAGCAGCGGCGGAATAAAGCTCCGCTCCAGTACCCACTGCCCCTGCGCGTTTCGCATCAGTCTCGCCACCGGGCAGGTAAGCCAGGCGCTGTTTTCCTGAGTCGACAGCCGCAGTGTCAGGGCATGACGAAGTACCGTCAGTTCACTGCGCTCATGCCCGGCCAGTTCCTGCACCGTCACCCGTTCAGACTGCCAGCGGCGCGGACGGGCACTGTCCTGCCCGTCATCCAGATTACCGCCGTTGGCGCTGAGGAGTGGCAGACACAGCAGCACTTCAACTGCATCACTCCCCACCGCTGATAAATCAGCGACCGGCGGCAGGTTATCCGCCAGATCTGTGTCCACCAGCGTACCATCCGCAAAGCGTACGCAAAGCCGGGTGGCATTCAGCCGTGAAAGGGCCAGCGCGCCTTCGTCGAACTCCGCACACAGCACACCCCACGGGTGCGCCAGCGCCATCCGGGCCACGGTGTCGGCCACATGTGCATCCCAGCGGGCCTGCTGCTGGAACTGCTGCGGGGCCAGGAAGGCCCCGTCTTCCCATAACGGACGATAAATTTTCATCCCTGCTACCGCCTTACGCTTTCGCTTTCGGCATCTGGCTCACCAGAGACAGGTTCACATCCATGCCTTCCACCTGGAAGTGCGGCACCGCAAACAGCTTCACGCGGAAGAAACCCGGGTTGTCTTCGATATCTTCCACCACCACCTTCGCGTCACGCAGCGGATGAGAAGCCTGCAACTCATCGCCCGGATCGGTCATTTCCGTCACCAGACTACGCACCCAGGTATTCAGCTCCAGCTCCAGCAGACGGCGGTCCTTGGTGGTGCCGATGTTTTCGCGCTGGATGAGCTTCAGGTAGTGCGCAATACGCGACAGCAGGAAGATGTACGGCAGACGGGCGTTGATGCGGCTGTTGGCCGTGGCATCTGCGGTGTCGTACAGCGCCGGTTTCTGCGCGGAGTTTGCCGAGAAGAAGCAGGCATAGTCGCGGTTTTTGTAATACGAGAGCGGAATAAAGCCGAGGTTGGCAAACTCAAACTCGCGGGTCTCCGGGATCATCACCTCAGACGGGATTTTCACCTGGTTGCCGGTGCCCAGATCGTACAGATGAATAGGCAGGTCTTTCACCGCCCCGCCCGCCTGCGGGCCACGGATCTGCACGCACCAGCCGTTATTGATGAAGCTCTTCACCATGTTTGACGCGAAGGAGAACGACGCGCTGGTCCACAGGTATTTCTCGTGATCCGGGCCTTTCACCTGCTCAACGTAGTTAAAGCTGCGTACCGGTACGGTGTCCGGGCCATACGGCAGACGCCCCAGCACGCGCGGCATCACGAGGCCGATGTAGCGGGCGTCGTCGGTGTCGCGGAAAGATTTCCACTTGATGTACTCGGCGCGGTCGAAGTAGTTGCCGATATCCTTAATTGCAGCGACCTCTTCCATCGAGTCTTTCAGGAAAAATTTCGGACCGACAGAGCCAATAAACGGCATATGTGCGGCAGCTGATACTTTAGAGATGTTGCGCAGCAGCGCCACATCCTGCGGGCTGGCGTCAAATTCATAGGATGAAATCACGGAACCAATCGGCTCGCCGCCCGGGGTGTCGTATTCGGCGGTATAGGTGTGCCAGTAGAGGCCGCTCTGAATAAGTTCCGGCGCGTCTTCAAAGTCCTGACGCAGATCTTCTTTCGACACATCCAGAATTTCGGTTTTCACATTCTGGCGGTAGTCGGTGCTGTCCACCAGCTGCTTCAGGCCGCGCCACAGGGACTCCACCTTCTGGAACTCCTGGTGATGCATTACGGCATCCAGCTGACGGCTGATCTGGAAATCCAGCTCAGCGATATGGTGGTCAATCAGCGTTTTGTCTAGCTTCTCCACCGGCTGACCGGATTTGCGGATGCAGTCCATAAACACCTGCATCGCCGCCGTCAGGCGTTCACCCGCCGGAGCGTCAGAAAGCGCGGCGTCATCCAGAAACGCATTGATATCACCCAGGCTGGAGGCCGGGGTCAGGTTGATTTTTTCAAACAGGGAGGCGTAAACGCCCTCTTTTTCCAGTACGGTGGTCTGCCCCTGCGCGGAGGCGGTTTCAGTATTCACAGACATCAGCATATTCCCGGTTAATCCATTAAATTACACATGCCGCTTATTTCGGGGCCAGTGCACTCATTTCGTCGCGTAATTCCTGAGACAGCGCCGGGTCTTTGAGAATTTTCTCGAGTTCTTTTCTGAAAGTAGCGTTATCAAGGAGATTGGATTTGAGGTCGCGTAATAAATTACGCATGGCCAGCATGGCGCGGAGCTGGGGGATCTGGCGGGCAACCTGTTCAGGTTCGAAATCCTTAATATCGGAGAAATTCAGTTTTATGCTTTCTTCCGAGCCATCCCCGGCCATTGTGTTAGGAACCGTCAGATTCACTTCCGGGTTAAATTCCGAAAGTACGCTGTTGAAGTTATTTTTATTGACGTTAATTTTCTCCCTTTCCGATAATGGGCGATTCTCTTTTCCATTACTGAAATCACCGACGGTGAGGAGTTTAAGCGGCAGTTCGATTTTCTTCTGCGCGCCACCTGTATGCAGAGCCAGCTTTAAGTTTATGCGTGCCTTGGGCACCTCATTCTGGAATGAATCGGCCATAGCAATCCCTTTCTTTAAAAGAAATAAATGTTAAGTGAGTGACGTTTCTTTACAAAGCCATATTAGAGCAAATGTCTATTTGAAATCAACTTTTCAGATCAAAGATCTACAATTTGACTTTTCTTAAGAATATTCCACCAATAAGAATAAAAAAGAACGCCGCGTAGCGGCCTGCCGAAATGCCCTTGCGCGCTTTTTGTGAGCCTGACAAAAAGTTGCTCAAAGGTTGGCTACCAGATTATTTTGTTACTTTATCGAAGTGATGGAATAGTCCAGCCACGGACTATTCCATCACTCACAGTTATAAAAAATAAGGATAATATTGGCCCCACTATATATTTAAATATCCTATCTCTTTTTTTAACCCCTATCACATACAGATAATCGATAAACCTGGGACCAAACAGTTATTCCTTTCAGAAAATCAGGCAGAATTATATCTAATCAGCAGGGTCAATTGAATTGACTTTCCCATAAATTCAGGAAGGGGCGCAACATCCCCTCTTCTAAACGTCTTAATTTCTCCCTTCATTGAATGACTTAGCCTTTCTCCTGCTACGCTTGTTGTATGGTTCAGAAACGCAGGAACGCTTTCGATGAAAAAAATCGCCATTATCGGCTCAGGCCCAACAGGGATTTACACCTTTTACTCACTTCTTAACAACGCAGCGCCGCTTTCGATCACCGTTTTCGAAAAGGCAGACCAACCCGGTGTCGGAATGCCCTACAGCGACGAGGATAATTCCCGGCTGATGCTGGCGAACATCGCCAGTATTGAAATACCGCCCATTTTCATCACTTACCTGGACTGGCTCAAACAGCAGAATGCGGCCCGCCTTGCCCGCTATAACGTCGACAGTGAGAAGCTGCACGACCGGCAATTTCTGCCCCGTATTCTGCTGGGTGAATATTTCCACGACCGGTTTCTCGCTGTCGCTGCCGAGGCGAAAAAGGCTGGGTTTCATATCGAGGTTCACCCCAACGCAGAAGTCACTGATATTAAGGCTGATGCAGACGGCGTGGCCCTTTCAGTAAACAATGCCCCTTTCTCAAGGCGGTTTGATCTTGCGGTTGTTGCCACCGGCCACGTCTGGCCTGATGAAGATGAAACCACCCGCGCATATTTCCCAAGCCCATGGTCAGGGCTGATGGACGCGGAGGTCCGAGCCTGTGAGGTGGGGATCATGGGTACCTCCCTCAGCGGGCTGGACGCTGCAATGGCGGTTGTGATGCAGCATGGCCGGTTTAGCGGGAAGCAGTTCGTTGTCAATAAAGGCAGCGAAGGGCTAAAAATCATGCTGATGTCCCGCACGGGCGTTCTGCCGGAGGCCGATTTTTACTGCCCTATCCCTTATGAACCACTGTCGGTGTTAACGGATTGTGTGGTGGCAAGCGAAATCGACAAAGGCCCGGATGGGCTGCTTGACCGCATCTTTGCGCTGATGGTGAAAGAGCTTGAGCTGGCCGATCCGCGATGGTGTCAGGCGATAGCGCTCGGCACGCTGAATGCCGACACGCTCCGTGATGCCTGGTTTGAGGATCGTAAAAAGCACGGTCCTTTCACCTGGGCCGAAGCGAATCTGAAAGAAGTGGAGCGCAACAAGCGCGAAAAACGCACCGTTGCCTGGCGCTATACCGTGCTTCGTCTGCATGAAGTGGTACAGGCCATCGTCCCTTCACTCAATGAGCATGACAGAGAGCGGTTTAAATCCGGGCTGGAGCGTGTGTTTATCGATAATTATGCCGCCATTCCACCGCAGTCTATCCGCCGGTTACTGGCGCTGCGCGAGGCAGGGATCATTAGCGTGGTCGCACTCGGTGATGATTACGATCTGGATATCGGCAGCGATCAGACCGTCATCACCACGGCAAAAAAAAGTTACCGCTTCGACGTGTTTATCGACGCGCGCGGACAAAAGCCGCTCAGAAACAAGGACATTCCCTTCCCCACCCTGCGTAAACAGCTTGCGGGAACCGGCGATGACGTTCCGGACGTGGGAGAAGACTATACGTTGCTGGCGCCGGCATCACTGCGGGGGCGTATCGCTTTTGGGGCGATCCCCTGGCTGATGCACGATCATCCGTTTGTTCAGGGTTTGTCTGAGTGCGCTGAAATTGGTAAAGCGATGGCGGAAGCAGCTGGAAAACCTGCGTCGGGCGTGCGAAGGAAGTTACCTTACATGGAGTTTTAACAGGGCTTCCCTGCCCTGCGGTGTCGGATTACTCGAAGAAGACTTCCGGGTTTTCCGACAACGACACGAACGATTTAGTGTTCTTGTCCAGGGCAAGGATTTTGCCGCTTTCGATGTCATATACCCAGCCGTGCAGGCGAATGGCATTGTTGCGCAGGCCTACCGCCACCGACGGATGGGTCTTGATGTTGCTCAGCTGCGCAAAGACGTTTTCCTGCACCATCGCATTCACTTTATCGATTGGCTTATCCCAGGTTTTCTTCTCCACCACCGCTTTTGCCGCATCAGAATAGCGCAGCCAGTGGGAAACGGCCGGCATCGGCTCCAGATCGGCGTTGTCAGCAATCGCCTTCATCGCGCCGCAGTTGGAGTGGCCGCAAATAACGATATCGGTCACGCCCAGGGCCACTACCGCATATTCGATGGTCGCAGAGACACCGCCAGGCTCCGGCCCGAACGGAGGCACAATGTTGCCCGCGTTTCGAATGACAAAGAGCTGTCCTGGCTCCTGTTGCGTAACCAGTTCCGGAACCAGACGGCTGTCGGAGCAGGAGATAAACAGCGCTTTGGGATTCTGACTGGACGCTAAACTACGAAAAAGCTCTTTACGTTGCGGGAAAATCTCTTTTTGAAAGCTGAGAAAACCTTCAATGATATGTTGCATAGCCATTTCTCTTTTATCTGTTTTAGTTTAGGTATGATCGCGATCACACTCGTAAAATTTAACCACCGCGTCTTAGCGGAGACAAGCAATATATTTCTGGCCCGACCGCTGCACGATCTCATCTGCGTTCACCGGGATGTTCTGCCCTTCAAAGGCCCCGTACAGGCGCTGGTACGTTTTCCCGGTCAGTCGGCCGATCACCGACTCAACGGTGCGGGCAGGCAGCGGCAGCATATTCGGATAACTCCACATAAACGACACGGCGTCTTTCCCGGGTGTAACCTGCAAAATATCACCGGCCAGCAGCACGCCGTCGCCTGACTGCCAGTGCAGCACCGTGCCGCCTGCAAAATGCCCGCCCAGCCGCAGCAGAGTCACCAAAGGCATAATCTCCAGGGCGTCCTCCTCCCAGAAGCGTATCGCCGGGCTGTCACGCATCACCCACTGCCGATCGCTGGCGTGCAGGTAGATCGGCGCGTTAAACGCGGCGGCCCATTCCTGCATGGTGGTGTAGTAATGCGGGTGCGAAATCGCGATCGCGCTGATGCCCCCGAGGGCGTCAACTAACGCTCTGGTCGCCGGGTCAAGATTGGCGATGCAGTCCCACAGAACATTGCCCTGTGGCGTACGCAGCAGAAGCGCGCGCTGGTTGATGGCAAAAGCGGGAACGGTTTTGATGCTGAACAGCTGCGGCTCCAGCTGTTGCCATTTGTTGGTGTGCGTGGTCGTAAGGCTGTCGAAGTCCGTCCATGCCTGGCCCGTCACCGGGACATACTGGCGCTCATCGTCGCAAATCGGGCAGTTTTTGGGCTGTTCATCGTAAGCGGTACCGCAGGTTTTACAGAGTGTAATCATCGGCTTTCCTCAGCAATAAAGCACTGAGTATGGCAGGGATTATCCATATGTGCTGAGGGGTGTCTGGCCCACTTTTTTTGACTTATACTGTGCCAGTATCAAAAACTGAATAACGCAGGTGGCACATGGAAATTGATCTCGATAACTTAGTCTTTAACGGGCTGGATGAAGCAGAAGAGCGCAACGCGGAACGTCTCGACGATGCGGATAAAAAAGCCCAGGCGATTGTCGCCGATGACGACTGCGGCGATGCCTGCAAGATCTGAAGAAAAAGCACCGGGCTCCCCGGTGCTTTTTTATGAATGCCTTTTGCTACCCAATATCAGATCTCCGGCGTTTTGCTAAACCCGGTCAGCATCAGGATCAGGCTTTGGGGAGATGAGCCCGTCTCAAACTGATAGTGATTTCCCTGACGATCGCCGCCGATATACCACGAAATTTCGGTTTTCCCTTCTGCCAGCGCCTTACGCACCGCTTTATCCACGTCCACCATCCGGTATTCGCGGGAGTGGTTCAGGTAAAGCACCGCATCCGAGCGGTAGTTGCAGGACGGCCGTGAATGCCAGCTTACGGTGGCCGGATCCCAGTCGTTACTCGCCGGATAGAAGAAAATTTGATCCGCGCCGTTGGTTTCCACTTTCCCGCCAAAAATTCTTACGCGGTATTTAAACTGGGCAGGATCCTGTCCGGCAGGCAGCGGTGGAATGTGGAACTTCACCAGCGACAATGTTTCGCTGTTTTTCGTGCGTCCACCGTTCTTCCAGTTATCCTGCACCAGTAAGACCTGGGGATCGGGCTGTGAAAGTGCGGGTTCCATGCTGCTGAGCCAGACGTTGGCCTTCGCTTTTGAATAACCATACGGCACGGTGGTGCCGCAATCCATTCCGCGGTTCATGCACAGGTCGGTCATAAAGCGCGCGGCATCTTCCGTCCAGCCGTTCATGAAGTCAGCATGTGCCGTATACAGGCTACCCCACCGCTCTTCACGCTCACTGCCATGCATGATGGGGTCGAGGGAAAGCTGGACTTTACTGGTATCCAGAGAGCTAATTGTCGGGAGCACGTACGCAATATTCATGTTCACCGTCGGGATCTTCACCGGGAAGGCGGACGGACACTGTCCTTTCGTATCGTAGGTGGCGTTAGCCAGGCCGTGGGCGGGCTTCAGGTTGACCCCGTCCCAGCAGTTCGGGAACTGAATGCCGATATTAAACTGCACGGCATCCTTCGCCTTGCGTAAGCCGCAGACTTCACCCGTTCTGGTGGTGTAACCCTTGCCATTGGCGCATAAAAAGGTGATATGCGGATTTGGCGCGGTGCCGTGGTGATCGCCCGCCAGCAGCGACAGCCCCGCCGGGAACGGGTGCAGCGGCCAGGCGTCAACGTTCGATGCTTGATAATAGGTTTTTTGATAGGCGGGTTTGACCACCGTTCCGTCCGGCAATTTTAGCGACGGAGCCCAGTAGGCCGATCTGTCTGCTTTGTTATCGCAGGTGGTCTTTTCCTGGGTACGCAGCGATTCACGGCTGGAGTAAGCATCCGTATGCACGTTACCAAAAAAATCGTGCAGCATAGCCTCGTTGGGCATGCTGAACATCATAATGGCATCATCGCCGAGGGTGTGGGAATAACTGCATACAACATGTGCCTGTGGACCAGCGTGTGCCGCCTGCATGGTAAGCAGAAGTGCGGTGGCAGAAAGCGCGGGGGTTAATACTGTCCGTTTCATTATCATCTCCATCTGTGAAAGGAGATAGTGGTAACAAAACGGCCATCAATTACCGAGGATTAGCCTGGGTATTTTTCCCTTCATCCTCGCTTTGCAGACACCACGCACAGCTCATTCCAGTACATTTCGCGCGTCCGGCGCAGTTCAGCGTGACGTTTTATCATGGAACCACTCCGGGTCGATGTTGGCTACGTCCACGCCATACAGGCTGGCGACAGGCAGTATTGACTCAAGAACACGTTGCGCGCTGTTCTCCGCATTCGCTGGTCGGGGCGCAAAAAACCGCCGTAACGTGCTTATCCATTTTTTCATCGTCATTACCCTTCTCGCTTAACCTGTCCTCAGTTAAACACCCAAATTGCGCCGGGGGGAAATATCAAAATCCACTGTCGATGTGCAGGATCTGCAAATAGCGCCCCACCGTCTGCTCTCTTCTTTAACACCTTGTTCACTCATGCTTTTTTTCACATAGCAAAGAACGATTTCTTATTTGGCGATAGCTTTCCCTTATGGGAGCGTAACGGGGTAAAACAAAAACAACGGGATGGCGTATGACTATGGCTGCAAAAATGAAAGGGTTTAAAAAACGGGCGCAGGTTCTGGGATTAGTGGCAGCCTGGGGCCTGGTTTCAGCGCAGGCGCAGGCCGATCGGCTGGCGGATATCAAGGCAGCAGGCGTGGTGAAAGTGGCCACATTTGATGCTAATCCACCCTTTGGCTCGATTGATGCCAAAACGCATGAGATCGTGGGTTACGATGTGGACTTCGCCAAAGCGCTGGCGAAATCGCTCGGCGTCAAGCTTGAACTGGTCACCACCAATCCGGCTAACCGCATTCCGCTGCTACAGTCCGGAAAAGCGGATCTCATCGTGGCGGATATCACCATCACCCCGGAACGCGCACAGGTCATTGATTTCTCGACGCCTTACTTTGTCACCGGCCAGCAGTTCCTGGTCCCGGTAAAATCACCGGACAAGCTTGATGACTATAGCCGGGCACGCATTGGCGCCGTAAAAGGTACGACGGGTGAACAGGCGCTGCACCAGCGTTTTCCGCAGTCCCGCGTCCTCTCTTACGATGACATCCCGCTGGCGCTGACGGCACTGCGCAATGGCAACGTGCAGGCCATTACCCAGGACAGCACCATTCTGGCTGGTCTGCTGGCGCAGGCGCCGGATAAAGCCGACTTCAAAATCCTGCCCGACCTGCTCAGTAAAGAAGAGATTGGCGTGGGGGTGAAAAAGGGTGAAACGGCGCTGCTGAAAGCCGTTAACGATGAGCTGGTTAACCTGGAGAAAAACGGCCAGGCGGCAAAAATCTATGACGTCTGGTTCGGTCCAGGCACCCCTGCTCCACAGCCTCGTAACTTTAAAATAGAAGCCCGGTAATATGCTCTCAGGTTTATTTTCGCACTCCGCGGCCAATGCCGCGGATTTTTCACGTCTGGAACAGGCCAGCGTTGAGTTTCGCCATGTGGACAAACGCTACGGCGACCATCCGGTTTTAACCGACATTAATCTCACCATCATGCCGGGTGAAGTGGTTGCCATTCTCGGCCCTTCGGGTTCCGGAAAATCGACCCTGATTCGGCTTATCAACCAGCTTGAGAGCCTGAGCGGCGGGGAGATTCTGGTCGACCACAAGCCGACCGGACAGCTTTCCGGCAGCAGGCTACGTCAGTTACGCAGCCGCGTCGGGTTTGTATTCCAGCAGTTCAATCTCTATGCCCACCTTACCGCCAGCCAGAACATCACCCTGGCACTGGAGCACGTTCACGGCTGGAAACCCCTGCCCGCCCAGGAGCGCGCGCTGGCGCTGCTGGAGAAGGTCGGCATGCTGGAGAAGGCGCACCGCTACCCTGCTGAACTTTCCGGCGGACAACAGCAGCGCGTGGCGATTGCCCGCGCTCTGGCCTCGTCGCCGCAAATCATTCTCTTTGACGAGCCAACGTCGGCACTCGACCCGGAGATGATTGGCGAAGTGCTGTTGGTGATGAAAGCCCTTGCCCACAGCGGGATCACCATGATTGTCGTCACCCATGAGATGCAGTTCGCCCGGGAAATTGCCGATCGAATCGTCTTTATCGACGGTGGACACATTCTGGAAACCGCGTCCCCGGCGCAATTTTTCAACCAACCGTCGCATCCGCGTGCGAGGCGGTTCCTGCAAAAAGTGCTGGATCCGCTGCATCAGGAGCAACTGTAATGCCCGCTCTGGACTGGCAGGGGGTGCTGGCCGGACAGCCCCTGCACTGGATCCTCTCCGGATTTCTCACCACTCTGTGGGTGACGCTGGCGGGGATTATGCTGGCAAGCCTGCTCGCCTTGTTCTTTATGCTTTTGCGGCTTTCCGGGGGACGTCTCGGGACGTCGTTCGTCAGCGGCTGGGTATCGCTGTTTCGCAATACGCCGCTGCTGGTGCAGCTGCTGTTCTGGTATTTCGCCGCCTGGAACGGGTTGCCGCAGGGGCTGCGTGACGCGGTGAACGCAGACCACAGCTGGTCCATTTTGCCCGGTGACGTCTGGTGGTTTACGCCCGAGTTTTTATGCTCTGCCTGGGGGTTAGGCGTATTTACCTCAGCGTTTTTAATTGAAGAAGTCGAATCGGGGCTGCGTTCCGTACCTGCCGGGCAACGGGAGGCGGCGCTCGCCCAGGGATTTTCCTCATGGCGTCTGTTTCGCTACATTCTTCTGCCACAGGGACTCGCTAACGCCTGGCAACCCGTCGTTGGCCAGTACCTTAACCTGATGAAGCTCTCCTCGCTCGCGAGCGGAATTGGCTTCGCCGAACTGACCTACCAGGTTCGCCAGATAGAAAGTTATAACGCCCATGCCCTGGAAGCCTTTACCGTCGGTACGGTGCTCTACTTACTTACCGGGATGGTGACGGGGAGCGTGCTGGTGCGCCTCGGCCCCCATTCAGGGAGGAAAAATCATGATCCCCGGATTTAACGTTATTGTCGAAAACCTGGATTATCTGCTTTGGGGACGTGCGACTGCGGGAGAACCCGGCGGCGTACTGCTCTCACTACTGATGGCCGCTGGCGCCGCCGCGCTTGCCCTGCCCGGCGGGATTGTGCTGGCATGCGTCGCCTGGCGCTATCCCGGCGTGGTGCGCAGTGCGCTGTTTGCGTGGGCAGAGTTGATTCGCGGGATCCCCCTGATCTTCGTAATATTCTGGATGTGGTATCTGCTGCCGCTGATAACCGGCAGGGATCTCCCTGGCGCGACGACCGTCACGCTGGCGCTGGCCTGGTTTACCGCGGCTGCGGTGATGCATTCGGTATTAGCCGGACTGAGAGCCCTACCGTCGGGCCAGAATGAGGCCGCGCTTTCTCAAGGGTTCAGTACGCAGCAAACGCTGTGGCGCGTGCTGCTGCCGCAGGCGCTGAGAAATATTCTGCCGTCGCTGGTGGGGATTTTTATCAGCCTGCTGAAGGATACGTCGTTGGCGTTTATCGTGAACGTTCCTGAACTGACCACGGTGGCGGGACAGGTCAACAACCGGGTGCAAATTTACCCGGCGGCCATTTTTATCTTTACGGGTGTGATCTATTACCTGCTCTGCTGCTCGCTTGAGCTGCTCGCGAAGCGCTGGCGCGTTAGCCGGCCAGCGCTTTAACCACCGTTTCCATCGCTTTGGTGGTCAACTCACTGCGCTTAACGCGCTGGTTCGCCAGCGCGGTACGCAGTACGCCCGCAATGACAATATGTTTCGGCTCCTGCCCTAAATCACGCATTTCGAGAACGACCTTGCCTACCACCCGACACATCTCCTGGTACAGCGCTTCGTCTTTGGTCACATTGCCCATTGCCATCACTCCGTTGCCCTAAACCGTCAGCTTAAATCATTCGTCGGCTGGATACAAAAAAGAAGCCCGGCGTGTTGTTCGCCGGGCTTCGTCTGGAAAATCAGTCGATTAGTTGTTAACCGGGATGACTGCGCCTTTGTATTTGGTGCGGATCCAGTCCTGAATCTCTTTGGAGTGCAGCACGTTCACCAGCGCGACGATATCCTTCTTCTTCTCGTCACCGCGATGAACGGTAATGATGTTGGCGTACGGGTTATTCTCACCGCTTTCAACCGCAATTGGATCGTGGACCGGATCCAGGCCAGCATCAATCGCGTAGTTGGCGTTGATCACCACCGCAGCACCTTCGTCGTTGTTGTACATCTGCGGCAGCAGAGACGCTTCGACGTTAGGGGTAAATTGCAGCTTTTTCGGGTTCTCCACGATATCGCTGATGCGCGCGGTCACTTTATCGATGCCCGGCTTCAGCTTGATCACGCCCTCTTTTTCGAAGATGGAGAGAATACGCCCTTCCTCGGAAACCGCATCACGCATGATGATTTTGCCGCCCTCCGGCAGATCCTTCAGCGATTTGTATTTTTTTGAATAGATACCGATCGGCTCAATGTGGATTGCGCCCGCACTGACAAAATCATAATCCTTATCGCCCGCGTGATCTTTCAGCACGCTGTTCAGGTAAGGGATGTGCTGGAAATAGTTGGCGTCAATGTCATGCCCCGCCAGCGCCGTGTTTGGCAGTATGTAGTCCTGGAAGGGTTTAATCTCCAGATCGATCCCCTGCTTCGCCAGAATCGGCTTAGCCTGCTCCAGAATTTCCGCGTGCGGGGTGTTGGACGCCCCCACGGTGAGCGTATCCGCCCAGGAGGCAAAGCTCAGGGCGCTCAGGGTTGCGGCGGCGATCAGTGTCAGTGTCTTTTTCATGATGTGGTTCCTGTGTGTATTTATTAGCGTTTATCTAACAGTGAAGTAATGGCATCGCCGCAGAACTGGATAATGAACACGATGATCAGAATGGTCACCGTTGCCACCAGCGTGACGTCACCATGGTTGCGCTGGAATCCTTCCAGATAAGCCAGATTTCCCAAACCGCCGGCACCTATCACCCCTGCCATTGCGCTGTAGCTCACCAGCGCAATCAGCGTCACCGTCATACCTGAAACCAGTGCGGGTGAGGATTCCGGCAATAAAACCCGAAACACTAACGTGCTCAGCCGCGCGCCCATCGAACGCGTGGCCTCAATGACCCCTTTGTCCACTTCTCGCAGGGCAATCTCGACCAGACGGGCGTAGAACGGCGCCGCGCCCACAATCAGGGCGGGCAGCGCAGCGTTAGCGCCGAGAATGGTCCCCACAACGGTCTTGGTGAACGGGATCAGCAGAACGATGAGAATGATGAACGGAATCGAGCGGAACACGTTCACCACAATCGACATCACGCTGTAGACCGTGCGGTTGTGGAATAACCCGCCGCGGGCAGTTAAAAACAGCGCCAGACCCAGCACGATGCCTAATACAAAGGTCGCCACGCCGGAAAGCGCGGTCATGTACAGCGTCTCCAGCGTCGCCGCCCAGAGCTGATCCCACTTGAGATGCGGAAAGAGATTCTCAGCCATGTTTAATCACCTCGCCTTCAATATCGCTGTGCTGCAGGTCGGCGAGGATATTGTTCAGTTGTTCATCAGATGCCACGACGTGCACCCAGAGTTGACCAAACACGCCGTGAGCGGTTTGGGTCATTTTTCCGTGCAGGATGTTAAACGGCAGGCCGTAGCGCAGCGTCAGTTCGCCCACAATCGGTTTATGCGTGCTGTGCCCGGTAAAGGTCAGCCTGATAACCGTACCTTCCAGATCGTTTGCCAGTTCGGTATTGAAGGTTTCTTCTTCAGCATACTGGCTCACCTGACGGACAAACTGCTGCGTAATCGGCTGCTGCGGATGGGTAAAGACGCTCAACACGTCGCCCTCTTCCACCACTTTACCGTTCTCCATCACCGCCACGCGGTCGCAGATTTTGCGCACCACGTGCATCTCGTGCGTGATCAGCACGATGGTCAGCTTGAACCGACGGTTAATATCCAGCAGCAGATCGAGGATCTGATCGGTGGTTTGTGGATCCAGCGCCGAGGTGGCTTCATCACACAGCAGTACGTCCGGATGATTGGCCAGCGCGCGGGCAATGCCCACACGCTGTTTTTGCCCGCCGCTCAGCTGCGACGGGTAAGCATTCTCCCGTCCCTTCAGGCCGACCAGCTCCACCAGCTCGGCAACGCGAGCCTGAATTTGCGCTTTTGGCACACCGGCAATTTGCATTGAAAAGGCGATGTTTTCCTTCACCGTGCGCGACCAGAGCAAATTAAAGTGCTGGAACACCATGCTGATTTTCAGGCGTGCCTGACGCAGCGCTTCTCCCTTCGCGGCGGAGATATCCTGACCGTTAATGGTGACGCTGCCGGCGCTGGGCTTTTCCAGACCGTTCAGCAGACGGATCAGCGTACTTTTCCCGGCCCCGCTGTAACCGATGATCCCGTAAATCTGTCCCTGCTCTATCGTCAAGTTGACGTTATCAACGGCTGTCAGCGCCAGCTTTCCGTTGTCAAAGACCTTCGAAATATTGCTGAGTACGATCATTCTTATTCGTTATCCGTTACGCATATAGCGGTTTAGCAGTATGGATGTCCAAAAGATAGTAAACAGCCGTTATCAGCTTTTAAATGACCAAAAAAGAATTTCTTATAATTCTGCGGAATAAGCAGCGAACTGGCGGGTGAAAAAGCATTTAGATGAATATCAGCAATAATTATCTGCCATTTGCATATCAGGTCACACTCTCCCGGCGAAATCGGTTAATTTTGCAGCACTTTATGCGGATTTAGCCATCCTCACATCCGGACAACTTTACGTCTTGCTGTCTTTCCATCTGAAAATACAAGGATTATTCCTTTCTGTTCTTAAACCTGGTGAAACGTTCTTTATTGAGAAAATTTCATGGTTCTATCATCCGGTCATCACCTCTTCACAGGACATGACCATGACGCTTTACCACTCCGTCACCGAACTGATTGGCCGTACGCCGCTCATCCAGCTGCACAAGCTGGACACCGGCCCCTGCTCGCTGTTTCTGAAGCTGGAAAACCAGAATCCCGGCGGATCGATTAAAGACCGCGTCGCGCTGTCGATGATTAACGAAGCCGAGCGTACGGGCCAGCTAAGGCCCGGCGGCACCATTATTGAAGCTACGGCGGGGAACACCGGCCTGGGGCTGGCGTTGATTGCGGCGCAGAAGGGCTACTCGCTGATCCTGGTGGTGCCGGACAAAATGAGCCGCGAGAAGATTTTCCACCTGCGCGCGTTAGGGGCGCAGGTCGTGCTGACCCGCTCGGATGTGAACAAAGGGCATCCGGCCTATTATCAGGATTATGCCCGGCGGCTGGCGAACGAACTGCCAGGCGCGTTTTATATCGACCAGTTCAGTAACGCGGCCAATCCGCTGGCGCATCGCACCACTACCGCACCGGAACTGTTTGAACAGCTTGACGGCCAGATCGATGCCATCGTCGTCGGCGTGGGGTCCGGCGGTACGCTGGGCGGCTTACAGGCGTGGTTTGCAGAACATTCGCCGCAGACGGAATTTGTGCTTGCCGATCCGGCCGGGTCGGTACTGGCGGACCAGGTTGAGACCGGACGCCATCACGATGCCGGCTCGTGGCTGGTTGAAGGGATTGGCGAAGACTTTATTCCTCCGCTGGCGCACATCGAGGGGGTTAACCGCGCCTGGCGCATTACCGATCGCGAGGCGTTCACCACCGCCCGCGATCTGCTAAAAACGGAAGGGATCCTGGCAGGCTCCTCCACCGGCACGCTGCTGGCGGCAGCGCTGAAATATTGCCAGGCGCAGACTACGCCAAAACGTGTGGTCACCTTCGCCTGCGACAGCGGCAATAAATACCTCTCGAAGATGTTCAATGACGACTGGATGCGCCAGCAGGGGCTGATTTCGCGTCCGCAGGCAGGCGATCTCTCGGACTATATTGCCCTGCGCCACGATGAAGGCGCGACGGTGACTGCCGCCCCGGACGACACGCTTTCTACCGTGCTGGCCCGCATGCGCCTGTACGACATCTCTCAACTGCCGGTGCTCGATGACAACAAGGTCGTCGGCATCATCGACGAGTGGGACCTGCTGCGACACATCGGGGGAGATGCCGATCGCTTCTCCCTCCCCGTGACGGCGGCCATGACGCGTCAGGTTGAATATCTGGATAAGCAGGCCCCGGAGAGCGCCCTGTACGCCATCTTTGACCGTGGCCTGGTGGCGATTATTTATGACGAAAACCGCTTTCTGGGTTTGATCACACGCAGTGACGTACTCACCGCCTGGCGTAACCGCCTGACAAAATAAAAGGAGCAAAAGATGAAAAACCTGGCCACCCTCAGCGTTCACAGTGGTGAGTATCACGACCCGCACGGCGCCGTGATGCCGCCAATTTACGCCACGTCGACGTTTGCGCAACCGGCACCGGGTGAACATACCGGCTACGAATACTCCCGGAGCGGCAACCCAACCCGCCATGCGCTGGAGACCGCCATCGCCGAACTGGAAGGCGGCACGCGCGGGTACGCCTTCGCGTCAGGGCTGGCGGCCATTTCCACCGTGCTCGAACTACTGGATAAAGACAGCCATATCGTCGCCATTGACGACGTGTATGGCGGTACGTATCGCCTGATCGAAAACGTGCGCAAGCGCAGCACCGGGTTACAGGTGAGCTGGGTTAAGCCGGACGATGTAGCCGGACTTGAGGCCGCCATTCGCCCGGACACGCGCATGATCTGGGTGGAAACGCCAACGAACCCGCTGCTGAAACTGGCCGACCTGGAGGCCATCGCGGACATTGCCCGGCGCCATAATGCGATCAGCGTGGCGGATAATACCTTCGCCTCCCCGGTCATTCACCGGCCGCTGGAGGCGGGGTTCGACATAGTGGTCCACTCCGCCACCAAATATCTCAACGGTCATTCAGACGTGGTTGCCGGGCTGGCTGTTGTGGGGTCGAATAAGGATCTGGCGGAGCGTCTGGGCTATCTGCAAAACGCGATTGGCGGCGTTCTGGATCCGTTCAGCAGCTTCCTGACGCTGCGGGGCATTCGCACCCTCTCACTGCGCGTTGAGAAGCACAGCGCCAATGCGCTGGCGATTGCGCAATGGCTGGAGCAGCATCCGCAGGTAGACAGCGTGTTCTATCCCGGGCTGGCATCACATCCCCAGTATGCGCTGGCCCGCAGACAAATGGCGCTGCCGGGCGGCATGATCTCCGTTGTGATTAAAGGCGATGCGCAGCGCGCGACAGAGGTGATCCGTCATCTTACGCTCTTTACCCTGGCGGAAAGCCTTGGCGGTGTGGAGAGTCTGGTGAGCCAGCCCTACAGCATGACCCACGCCTCCATTCCACTGGCGCAGCGTCTTGCAAACGGCATTGTGCCGCAGCTTATCCGCCTGTCGGTGGGGATTGAAGATGCGAAGGATTTGATCGCCGACCTTAAACAAGCGCTGAAAAAGTGAGCAAAAAACGGCGGGCGTTGCGCCTGCCGTCATAAGATGACATTAGGCCTTAACGCCTTGATAACAAACTTATGTGAATCTGCACAGATTGTTTTTGAAACGCTGTTTCCATTTTCCTTTTTACTGTAAATCAGCGTATAATGCGCGCCAAATCCCTGGTGAATGGTTTCAGCGCTTGGAATACAAAAAACAACGTACAACTTCTCCTCTCCTTCGTTGGGCTGGCACTCAGGCACACTTTCTTCTGCACGCTCATTTGATGTCACCTATTCTTAGTGCGTGTCATATACTCTTTCGCAACACAGGTTTGACTCCGCGGCGGTGCGCCCCCGGAGCGAGATTTCCATATCCTTCCCAACTTAAAGACTAAGACTGTCATGAAAAAGACGAAAATTGTTTGTACTATCGGCCCGAAAACCGAATCCGAAGAGATGCTGAGCAAAATGCTGGATGCCGGCATGAACGTGATGCGTCTGAACTTCTCCCACGGCGACTATGCTGAACACGGCCAGCGTATCCAGAACTTGCGCAACGTGATGAGCAAGACCGGGAAAAAAGCGGCAATCCTGCTCGACACCAAAGGTCCTGAAATCCGCACTATCAAACTGGAAGGCGGTAACGACGTTTCCCTGAAAGCGGGCCAGACCTTCACCTTCACCACCGACAAATCCGTTGTGGGTAATAACGAAATCGTTGCCGTGACCTACGAAGGCTTCACCAGCGACCTGTCTGTTGGCAACACCGTGCTGGTAGATGACGGCCTGATCGGCATGGAAGTGACCGCTATCGAAGGTAACAAAGTTATCTGTAAAGTGCTGAACAACGGCGATCTGGGCGAAAACAAAGGCGTCAACCTGCCGGGTGTGTCCATTGCTCTGCCAGCGCTGGCTGAAAAAGACAAACAAGACCTGATCTTCGGCTGCGAACAAGGCGTGGACTTCGTTGCTGCCTCCTTTATCCGTAAACGTTCTGACGTGGTTGAGATCCGTGAGCACCTGAAAGCGCACGGCGGCGAGAACATCCAGATCATCTCCAAGATCGAAAACCAGGAAGGCCTGAACAACTTCGACGAAATCCTCGAAGCGTCTGACGGTATCATGGTAGCGCGTGGCGACCTGGGCGTTGAAATCCCGGTTGAAGAAGTGATCTTCGCGCAGAAGATGATGATCGAGAAATGTGTTCGCGCGCGTAAAGTGGTTATCACCGCAACGCAGATGCTGGACTCCATGATCAAAAACCCACGCCCTACCCGCGCTGAAGCAGGCGACGTTGCGAACGCCATCCTCGACGGTACCGATGCCGTTATGCTGTCTGGCGAATCTGCAAAAGGGAAATACCCTCTGGAAGCGGTCAGCATCATGGCGACCATCTGTGAGCGTACCGACCGCGTGATGAAAAGCCGTCTGGATTACAACAACGACAGCCGTAAACTGCGCATCACCGAAGCCGTGTGCCGTGGTGCGGTAGAAACCGCCGAGAAACTGGAAGCCCCGCTGATTGTCGTGGCGACCCAGGGCGGTAAATCTGCGCGTGCCGTGCGTAAATACTTCCCGGATGCGACCATTCTGGCGCTGACCACCAACGAAACCACCGCGCGTCAGCTGGTGCTGAGCAAAGGCGTGATCCCACACCTGGTGAAAGAGATTGCCTCTACCGATGATTTCTATCGTCTGGGTAAAGAAGTGGCTCTGGAACTGGTTGATTGTGGCCTGGCTCAGAAAGGCGACGTGGTGGTTATGGTTTCTGGCGCGCTGGTTCCAAGCGGCACCACCAACACGGCATCTGTCCACGTGCTGTAATATTTCACGAACAAATTATTGTTTTGTTAAAAAGCGTCCTTCGGGGCGCTTTTTTTATTCCCGCCTTTAACCAGAACTATTCAAAAAGCAAATCGGGTTTTTCTATTTAATCGCGATTTATCTAAGATGAATCCGATGAAAAATGCCTTTTTTAACATAGCTTTTTCGTCAAAATTGCCGATTTCGTTGCTTCTTTGAGCGAACGATCAAAAATAGGCGTAATCCCATCAAAAAAATATTCTCAACCCAAAAAACTTTGTGTAATACTTGTAACGCTACATGGAGATTAACTCAATCTAGAGGGTATTAATAATGAATCGTACTAAACTGGTACTGGGCGCGGTAATCCTGGGTTCTACTCTGCTGGCAGGTTGCTCCAGCAACGCTAAAATCGATCAGCTGTCTTCTGACGTTCAGACTCTGAACGCTAAAGTTGACCAGCTGAGCAACGACGTGAACGCAATGCGTTCCGACGTTCAGGCTGCTAAAGACGACGCAGCTCGCGCTAACCAGCGTCTGGACAACCAGGCTACTAAATACCGTAAGTAATAGTACCTGTTAATAAAATGGCGCACATTGTGCGCCATTTTTTTTGCCTTAGTCAAACCTCTACTGAAGCGCTTTCTCTCCCTCGTCTTCCGCCACCGCCGCTGAGACACGACTATTCTGAACCGACAGGACAGAATTGCTGGCTGACGAACCATTGCCTGTTGAAACGGCAACCGGGATCCCGGCTCTGCGCGCCAGGGCTTTATCGATAAGCGTTTTATCGCTACCTGACTCCGCTGCAAAAGCGGTAAACGCCGCCGAGTGCGTGAACGGCACCGTCTGTGGGTTTTCGCCCTCTGCCTGCGCCAGCGGCCTGTGCACTTCGATATAACGTTTGCCGTCCGGCTCGATGGAGAACTTCACCGGCTCATTGATAATCTGCACCCGCGTGCCGACGCGCACTTGCTCAAACAACGCTTTGATATCCGGCGCGTTCATCCGCATACAGCCCGAGCTGACCCGCAGTCCTACGCTGTCCGGCGCGCTGGTGCCGTGAATAAGATATTCCCCATTCCCGATACCCAGACGAAGCGCAAAGCGCCCCAGCGGGTTATTTGGCCCTGCGGGTACCACAGGCGGCAGTTTAATTCCCTGGGCCAGTGAGCGCGCTCTGATGCCCGCTGTGGGGGTCCAGGTAGGGTTAGGGATTTTCTGACTCACACGGGTGGTGCTAACCGGTGTTTCCAGCCCAAGCTGACCAATACCCAGCGGATAGACCTGCACGATATTTTCGCCTGGCGGATAGAAGTAAAGACGCAGCTCCGCCAGATTCACCACAATGCCCTCACGCTCGGTGTCCGGCAGTAGCATCTGGGAAGGGATCGTAATGACCGTTCCTGGCGCAGGATTCACCGGTGCAATGGTATTATTGGTTTCAAGGATGAGCTGTGCGGCGGTATTAAACCGACGAGCGATAGACTGAAGTTTATTGTCCCCTTCCTGAATGGTGTATGTCTGGTTTTGCCCAATCAGGCGGCTGCCTGCGGGCGGTAAAGGATAATCAACCGCCCTGGCTGAATTAACAGCACTGAGCGAACCAAGGAGTAATAGAGTTATTAGAGACGCGCGCTTCATGCTGAGATTCCTTATTCACTGACCAAACGTCAGAAAGCTGAAAAACCAGCGAGGTGGAAACCACCCCGCGAAACAGAATGAATGCTGTTCTGTCAGTTTAGCTAAGGATTGCGGCTTTGGCGCGTATGGCGCGGATCATCGCTTCCAGTCCCTGGGATCGGGACGGGGTGAGGTGTTGGGTTAAGGCCATTTTTTCAAACCACGGGCGAACGTCAAAGGCGACAATATCCTGCGCCGACATCTGGTGATAAAGAATAAATACGACGGCAATAAGCCCCTTCACAATGGCGGCATCGCTGTCGCCCTGTAATTGAATTACGCCATCATCCGTCTGCTGCATCTGGATCCAGACCTGGCTCTGGCAGCCCTGAATGATGTTGTCCGGGTTATGCGCCTCTTCGCTGAGCGGCGGCAGGCGCTGACCCAGTTCGATGATATAAAGGTATTTCTCTTCCCAGTTCGCGCAACGCCCAAAGTTGCGCAGCAATTTATCTCTGTCCGGCAAATCTGCCATCTCTCGCCTCTCCGTTAGCCAAGCAGCTGGTGAATACGTTTTAATCCCGCCACCAGTCTGTCGACCTCTTCCGTTGTGTTGTACATCACCAGCGATGCGCGGCACATGGCCGGTACCTCATAATACGCCATCAGCGGCATCGCGCAGTGATGCCCGGTACGCACAGCGACGCCGTAATTATCAAGGAAACTGCCTACATCATAGGCGTGATGCTTGCCGAGGTTGAAGGCTATCACACCCAGACGGTCAGCAGGACCATATAAGGTCAGTTCCGGGACGCTGGCCAGCTCCTGCAAGGCATAATGCATCAGCTGTTGTTCGTACTCCTGAATCGCCGCCAGCCCCGTTTCAGTGACGTAGCTAATGGCCGCGCCCAGCCCGATGATCCCGCCCGTGTTGGGCGTACCCGCCTCGAAGCGCCAGGGCGCACGGGCGTAGGTTGTGCCGTCCGTCAGGCTGACGGTGGCGATCATTGACCCGCCCCCTTCCCACGGCGGCATGGCCTGGAGAATGTCCTCTTTCACATACAACACGCCGATGCCCGTCGGGCCATACAGCTTGTGCCCGGAGAAGACGTAGAAATCGCAGTCCAGGGCCTGAACGTCAACCGCATGGTGCATCACCGCCTGGGCACCATCAATCAACACTTTCGCACCGGCCTGATGGGCTTTGTCGACGATCAGCGCCACCGGATTTTCCGTGCCCAGCACGTTTGAAACGTGGGTCACCGCCACCAGCCGCGTTCTGTCGTCCAGCAGAGCGTCCAGCTTTTCCAGCTGGAGCGTGCCGTCTTCATTCAGGGGGATCACCCGCAGTTGCGCCCCCACACGCTCGCAGAGCATCTGCCAGGGCACGATGTTGGCATGGTGCTCCATCTGGGTGATGATGATGTTATCCCCCGCGTGCACCTGCGCATTGCCCCAGCTGTTAGCCACCAGGTTGATCCCTTCGGTGGTGCCGCGCACGAACACCAGCTCTTCCGGCGAACGCGCGTTGAGGAAGGCTGCAACCTGCGTGCGCACGTTTTCCATGCGCTGGGTCGCCTCGGCGCTCAGGGTGTGGATCCCACGATGTACCGCCGCATAACCGTGGCGGTAAAACTCGGCTTCCGCATCCACCACCTGATTCGGTTTTTGCGCGCTGGCCGCACTGTCGAGATAGGCCAGCGGCAGACCGTTCACTTCACGGGTCAGTACCGGAAAATCTGCCCGGACTTTCTCTACGGGAAATGTCATGCTTCGCCTCCAGGCAGTCGCTGACCGATACGGGCCAGCACCTGCTGTTTAAGTCCCCCATCGGGCAGCGCTTCCGTCAGCTCAGCCGCAAAGGCGTAAATAATCATCTTTTGCGCGGCCTGCTGGTCTATCCCGCGCGAGCGCAAGTAGAACATCTGCTCATCGTCAATACGCCCGACCGTCGCGCCGTGACTGCATTTCACGTCGTCCGCATAGATTTCCAGCTGTGGTTTGGTGTCCACCTCTGCCAGACGTCCCAGCAAGAGGTTGTTGTTGGTCATCTGCCCGTCAGTTTTGATGGCGTGCTGCGCCACGTTGATCAGGCCGTTGAACACCGCACGTCCTTTGTCGCTGACGATGGTTTTGTGCAGCTGACGGCTGTTGCAGTAGCCTTTGTTATGCTCAAGCCAGGTGCGCGTGTCGCACACTTCTGACTTCACCGGCATCGCCAGGCTGTTAATACGCAACGTAGTGTTTTCACCGTTCAGCTGGGTGCTGGTATTGTGGCGCAGCACCGCGCCGCCAAGCAGGAAGCTATGGCTGTACGCCGCGGCATCCTGGCCCAGCAGAATATCGTTGTGGGCGAAGTGGTGACTGAGCGGA
Organism: Enterobacter sp. JJBC; assembly: GCF_036936505.1. Taxonomy (NCBI): domain Bacteria; kingdom Pseudomonadati; phylum Pseudomonadota; class Gammaproteobacteria; order Enterobacterales; family Enterobacteriaceae; genus Enterobacter; species Enterobacter sp. JJBC. Next base: position 2,022,610 of record NZ_CP136935.1, on the reverse strand, counting down.
TTCTCAAACGCCAGCTTGATGTGGTGCAGCTGGGCATTGGCCGCCACGTTCATCGTCAGACGCGAACCGGTAAAATGACGGGTGTCGTTAAGGCTGACGTAATGCTCGATCACCGTCGCCTCCGCCCCTTCTGCCAGCTCAAGATGGTGGCGATAGTGGGCGGTGTTAATCTCATCACCCGCAACGCCCTGGGTGATATGCATCAGCAGCAGCGGTTTCGCCGGACGCTGGTTACGCTTAACGCGAATATGGGTGACAGATTGCGACAGGCTCTCTGTCAGGTGCAGGAAGACTTCAGGCTGAACGGGCGCGTTCAGCGACTGACGTTCATCGTTAATGACGATATCGAACCCGCTCTCCTGCACGCTGTCGCTCAGCTCCGCACGGAACAGACCGTCGACAAACACCAGACGCACGGCATCCACGCTCAGCGCCAGCATGTCGCGCTGATCGGGGCTGACCTGCGCCAGACGGGTGACAAACTCGCCGTTCAGCAGGCCATCCAGCGGGGTATATTTCCAGTTCTCATGTTTACGCGTCGGTAAACCGAGACGCAGCATCTGCTGGAGATGGTGCTGAGCCTGTTCAGAGCGCGCTCCAGCCTGCGCTTCAAACAGCCGGTGCCACTGCTGAAGTGCATTACTGCTGTTCGGTAAGCCAGCCATAACCCTGCTCCTCCAGTTGTTTAACCAGCGTAAAGTCACCGGATTTCACAATGCGTCCCTGGTAAAGCACGTGGACATAGTCCGGCTTGATGTAGTCCAGAATTCGCTGGTAATGTGTCACGATGATAAATGAGCGGTTGCCATCACGCAGGGAGTTCACCCCGTCGGCAACGATCTTCAGGGCATCGATATCCAGCCCTGAATCGGTCTCATCGAGAATGCACAGCGCTGGCTCCAGAACCGCCATTTGCAGAATATCGTTACGTTTCTTCTCACCGCCGGAGAAACCCACGTTTACCGAGCGGGTCAGCAGATCTTCCGGCATTTTCAGCAGCTTGATCTTCTCTTCCATCAGATCCTGGAAGTCAAAGCGATCCAGCGCCTCAAGGCCGCGATACTTGCGCACCGCGTTCAGCGCGGTTTGCAGAAAGAACTGGTTGCTGACGCCCGGAATTTCCACCGGATACTGGAAGGCCATAAAGATGCCCTCGCCGGCACGCTCTTCCGGCGACATCTCCAGCAGATCTTTGCCGTTAAACTCAACGGAGCCGCTGGTAACTTCATAATCTTCGCGTCCTGCCAGCGTCGCTGAAAGCGTACTTTTCCCGGAGCCGTTTGGCCCCATGATGGCGTGAACTTCACCCGGTTTGACGTCAAAATTGAGGCCACGCAGGATCTCTTTCTCTTCCACGCTAACCTGTAAATCTTTAATGCTTAACATGTGCTTTCCTTAACCGACGCTGTGTTCAAGACTAATGGCGAGGAGTTTCTGGGCTTCAACGGCAAATTCCAGCGGCAGTTCAGAGAACACGTCCTTACAGAAGCCGTTAACGATCATTGAAATCGCATCTTCTTCACTGATCCCGCGTTGCAGGCAGTAGAAAAGCTGATCTTCACCAATACGTGACGTAGTTGCCTCATGCTCAAGCTGGGCGCTGTTATTGCGGCATTCGACATACGGGAAGGTATGCGCCCCGCAGTCCGCGCCAATCAGCATGGAGTCACATTGGGTGAAGTTACGCGCGTTGGTTGCCGTCGGCATGATTTTCACCAGCCCGCGATAGCTGTTCTGGCTGTGACCGGCAGAGATCCCTTTGGAGATGATGGTCGATTTGGTGTTTTTACCGATGTGGATCATCTTGGTGCCGGTATCGGCCTGCTGATGACCGCTGGTCAGTGCCACGGAGTAAAACTCACCGATTGAGTTGTCGCCGCGCAGAATACAGCTCGGGTATTTCCAGGTAATGGCGGAGCCGGTTTCTGACTGCGTCCAGGACATTTTGCTGTTTTCGCCTTCGCACAGCGCACGCTTGGTGACGAAGTTCAGAATACCGCCGGTGTTACCGTCGCCCGGGAACCAGTTCTGTACCGTAGAGTACTTCACTTCCGCATCTTTATGGATGATGACCTCCACCACCGCCGCGTGCAGCTGGTAGCTGTCGCGCACAGGAGCGGAGCACCCTTCGATGTAGCTAACGTAGCTGCCTTCATCGGCCACCAGGATGGTGCGTTCAAACTGGCCGGTTTTTTCCGCGTTGATGCGGAAATAGGTCGAGAGCTCCATCGGGCAGCGCACGCCTTTCGGCACGTAGATAAAGGTACCGTCTGACGCCACCGCCGCATTCAGTGCCGCGAAGAAGTTATCGTTACTGGGTACCACGGTGCCAATGTACTTTTTCACCAGCTCCGGGTGATCGTGAATGGCTTCCCCGAAGGAGCAGAAAATAATCCCCTGCTCCGCCAGTTTTTCACGGTAGGTGGTTGCCACCGAGACGGAGTCAAAAATGGCGTCTACCGCCACCTCTTTGCCTTCGCGCACGGGCACGCCGAGCTGATTGAACGCCTCTTCCACCTCTTTACTCAGGAAGCTGTTCTCGGCACCGGTTTGCTGTACCGCACCGGGTTGCGAGGCGCAGGTATCATCACAGCTGCCGCAGGAGGGCGCAGAGTAATAGCTATAATCCTGATAGTTCAGCTTATCGTAATGCGCTTTCAGCCAGTGGGGTTCTTCCATCTCCAGCCACGCGCGGAATGCGCTCAGGCGAAACTCCAGCATCCACTCCGGCTCGTTACGTTTCGCCGAAATGGCGCGCACGACCTCTTCGTTGATGCCTTTCGCCAGTTCATCGGTTTGCAGCTGCGTGAAGAAACCCTCTTTATAGTTGAGGTGTCCGCCGCTCCAGGTGTTTACATCACTCGTTGCTTCAGTATTACGAGACATAGTACCGCCTATACCCCAAAGCTTTCGCCGCAGCCGCATTCGTTCTGGGCTTTCGGGTTATGAAATTTGAATAACTGGTTTAAACCTTCCCGAACGTAGTCGACTTCGGTTCCATCGATAAAAGGCATCGCCTGTAGTGCGACGTATAACTTTGCACCGTCGGTTTCAAAGACCAGATCGTCCTTTTCAGGTTCGGTTACGGTATCCAGCACGTAGCCAAATCCCGCGCAGCCAGTCTGCTTAACGCCTAAGCGTACGCCGAGGATGTCGGGATTTTTTGCCACCAGCTCATGAATATGCGCCGCCGCCGCGGGCGTCAGCGTTAAGCCACGCCAGGCAAAATCGGCCGGATTGAAGGTTTCTGAATGCAGTTCCATAGGTCCACCTCATCTGATAAGCCACCAGGGCATAACACCATGTTAGTGATAACGATTATCACTTCAACCCCCTGCGAGCAGGGGCTTTGGGCTAAACCGCCCTTTTTGGCTACTTTCATTAAGCATAGACCCTGTGACGGGATGCGGATGGGATGGTTAGATTTGTTCAATGCATTGATAAATAATGCATTTCATAAGAAAGGCGGTAAGGTGGCGGGCAATGATAAAAATTGTATTGGAAATACCTATTTTTAAAATAGCTAAAGTACGCCCAGGCACCAAATACATTATTTACGTATGCCTCCCCCTTAAGCCAGGTTCTTTTTAATCCTTTTTTGCCTTACCTGGGCGCGCATAAAGACGTTTGATGGATAAGTTAACCATTATTTATCAGTCTGATAGTGGTTAAATTCCGATCATGATTAATTACATAAACTCATCCCTTTTCGGCGTAATGTTTCCCTTGTTAACCATTTATTCAATAAGGGATTAAATTATGTGGAGTGCCCATAAAGCCGCAGTTCATGCTCGCCAGCATGCAGGTCAGTATAGCCAGAAAAGATGTGCAGAATTTGTTTCGAAATCCATTCGCGCCGGCGGTGCTAATCTACAGAACACGCATTATGCTAAGGATATGAAAAGCAATTTAATTCTGGCGGGTTTCCACCAGGTTTACGGTGAGCCTGTTGAGGGCGATGTGGCGGTGATCCAGCCCACTGCGCACCACCCATATGGCCACGCTTGCATCTATGGTGGGAACGGCGTCTGGTACTCTGATTTTGTTCAGCGAACAATGTATCCGGGAAAGGAATACCGGGAATTAAAGCCAGCATATGCAATTTACAGGCATGACTGACATGAAAAAAAAAATTCTGGCGATCCTGCTTCTGCCCACTCTCGCATCCGCTGCACAGAAGTTCCCCCCTGAGGTATCCGCTGCCCTTCAGTTTAATAAGTGGTACATCTCGCAAATTATTATCGGGAAAGAGCCCCTGAAAAACTATGAAGCGCTGAGGCCATATGTAACCCGCGAAACTATCAGCAAACTCAAAGCCATGGATAAGCTGGATCCAGATGAATATGACGTGCCTGACGTCGATATGTTCATCAAGGCTCAGGGATATGAAGATGACTGGGACATCGTCAGTGCGCGGGCGCTGGATTACGATGCCGCCTGTATGCAGGTTTATATCTCATTCGGCAAAAAGCGGGATCACACCGTGATTGACTGCATGGTCAAGGAAGATGGCGTGTGGAAAGTTGAATCCGTGGCCAGTATGAATATTTCAGACAACCTGATGATGGAATAAACCGACGATATGACAGGGGTACTGATGCTATGCATCTTCGCGGATACCCCTGTCGTATCGCCAGAAGGCAAAATCCCGCACTGGCGGTTTACCGTTGGCCCCCTTAACATCAGTGATGGATCGAAACGGCGAAACCCTGTTCACGCCAGTGGTCGAGCTGCTCCTGTTGACGAGGCGTAGGCGCTTTACCGGTCCAGACGAAGATTTTTTGCCCGGGGAAGAGTTCAGGACGTGGAGAATCAATCGGCTCAGCCAGCACGTCGATATGCCAGCCTTTGTAGGCAAGACGGGCCGCTTCCAGCCACAAATGCGTACGGTCGTCGCACTCCCACCCAATCAGCAGCGCATCCTTACCTGCTTTTTTTCGCGACTCACCCAGGCTTGCAACGGCAAACTCAATCAGGACACCGTCCAGCAGGCTCGCCATGTGACGCACCGTATTCTGGTCCTGGTTCATTCGCTGCCGCACAGGGGTGATGATGTTATCTATCAGAACATCCATCGCATGGTCACGGCGGAACTCGCCGATTTTGGCGCGCAGTTTTGCCGGGCTGGCATAGCGCAGAACGGTTAACATCTCTTCCTGAAACGATGCCCAGTTCCCCTGAGTCATCACTTCTGTATTTTCAAGAAGCGCTTTTACTTTACCGACCGAAACACCCGTTTTCATCAGGCGTTTGATCTCTTCGATACGCAGGATATCTTCATCGTCAAACTGACGATGGCCCCCTTCGCTTCGCTGCGGCTTCAACAATCCATAACGGCGCTGCCAGGCACGCAACGTAACGGGGTTGATACCGCATCGTTCGGCCACTTCGCCGATACTGTAATAGGCCATTAACTCCCTCACGCACAATACTTCCATACCTAACCAAACCAACCTTATCAGATTGTACAAATCATTTGTATAACTAACTCCTCGTTCTGAGACAAGTGAATGGCTCAAAGAACCACTCACTCGTTAATATATTGTTGTATAAATTTAGCCGTACGTACAGGTCACTTTTAACAGTTACGTACAGGTTTTTTATAAATCGTACTTTTTCTCGGGCCAGGCAATCGCCGGAATGCCCCCCAGACGCGGGCTGGCGAAAAGGTGACCCTGGAACTGAGAAATCCCGGCAGATTCCAGCCACATCCACTCTTCAGCTAGCTCTACGCCTACCGCACAGAACAGAATTTCCAGGGAGGCGCAGCATTTAATGATTGACTGAATGATTGCCTGACGCGGGCCGCTCTTGTGCACGTTAGCAATCAAATCACGGTTGATCTTGATTCTGTCCGGCTGGAACTGGGCCAGCAGTTGCAGACCGGCGAATCCCGCGCCAAAGTGATCGATGGCCACGCTGATCCCGGCGCTTTTAAGCTGTCTGACCGCGCTGGTGAACTCTTCGAAGCGCGAGATCGCCTCGCTCTCGGTGAACTCGACCACAATTTGCTCCGGCACAAAACCGTTCGCCTCAATTGCCGTCAGTAAAAAATCGACGGCGCCAGGAACATTAACCAGCGTCATCGGCAACAGATTAATGGACAACGTTTGAGTCTGTAGGCCCAGCGCGCTGGCCATCGACAAAGCCACCTGCTTACTCTTCAGATCCGATTCGTACAGCGCCTCACGCGACAGGTTGGCAAAGTAGCTTTCCGGGGACTCACCGGACGGCGTGCGGATCAGGGCTTCCCAGGAAACCACCTGCTGCATAAACGGATCGACGATAGGTTGAAATGCGAAACTACAGTCCGCGCCCTTTGCCACTACCGTTGGCTGGGAGGATAATGGCGTGTTTTCGGTGACAAACTCCCAGGCGTCAGCCGGAGGCAGCTCAAAGTAGTTGGCTTTTTCAGTGGCCTCAACGAAGGTGCGGAAAAATTGTAGGGCGCGATCGTTATAGGTCAGCTGATAGCGGGTTGTGCCTTTATCGAGTACCTTTTGTAGCACTTCGTCGGTGTCGTACTGACGAAGGTCAAAGAGCTCCATACCTACGTTGCCAAAACGTCTTGAAGGCCCGTGATCGCTTAATAATTCGACCACGTTGTGATGCCGTGGGTCACGGCAGATGAGCTGATAGATCTCCTTAACGTTATCAGCGGGCCCTTCAAGTAACTGAAAGAAGTGTGTGCCGTTAAACAGCAAAATCCCCGTCACATCGAACTGGCGATTTCTACAATTTGCAGCAGCGACCATGTCTTCCAGCGCTTTCACTGGAACGTCCTCGCAGATATGACTGCGGTAAATAATGGTTGTGAGCATGCTAATCCTGAAGATTGAGGGGGTGACCACGAAAACACGTGGGGAGAACTCTGTTATAGCACATTAATTACCCAATAAATAATTTACATCTCAACAATTTACATGACTTCTTTGCGCCTTTTCCGGGCTTGTACAACTCTGCAACGCCACTTCGAATTGTACAATATATTTTGTGAATTTAGCAGTAAGCTGTATACATATAACCATATGATAAATATATACTTTATCAAATATATTATAAAATATTTAAAAAATTGTACATTTTTAATGTACAGATTTGAAAATTATGTATACCTTAAATGTAACGTTACTGATTACGAAAATTTACAGGAGCGAAACATGCAGCAGAACGGACACCTCGCAGACACAGCAACAGCAATTGCGCAGTACTTCGAAAAAGCCGCGCTTCCAACCCAACAGGAAACATTGGGTCAGGTTGTTGTTGAAATCCTTAGCGACGGGCGGAATCTGAATCGCAAATCGCTCTGCACAAAACTGTTAAGTCGCCTTGAAAAGGCCAATGGCCCGGAAGAGGAGCATCATTATCACATGCTTCTTGGCCTGCTCTTCGAACGTTAATGTTATGAACAGCAGTGATGCGGACAGACTGATCGACCAGCTTATTGGAGAAGCCGCTCTTTCACTTTTGAAGGAGCGCGGTCCTGTAACGACCGAGGGTTTGGTTCAGCGTCTGCGTAACATGCAAGCCTGTGAGACGGATCCCCAGCGGCGGGAGACATTAGCGAGGGTGATAGCTGAAATCAGCTCTGGCACGGTCGCTTTTAAAGGTCGCAGAACCGCACAAGGACGAATTCAGAGAGAGGGATCTCTCAAAAATAACCGAGACAATGTAGTGCCGTTATTTGGAAATGGAAAACCGTCCGATCCCAAAAAGATACATTGACTACAACTTTACAGCTACGGTGAGAACAAATGAGACAAAATATTCAGCTTCAACCCGAATACCACTCCGCCTTTTTAGATAGCGCGTTGTCGGAGTATTTCCGTCACGCAGGCGATCGCTTTGCTGAAGAGTCTGCCATTTTTTCGACTGCGGTTCGTTGTGTTCTTGCTTCCGAAGGTCATCTGACCAACAAAGCGATCATTCTCTGGCTGATCCAGACGCTGGAATCCACCGATGATGTCGTTAAGGCGGATGTGATCCGCAAGACGCTGGAAATTGTCGTCGGTTACACCATGGACGATCTTTAACGCCTCACTCTTCCCATCTCTTCGGATAGCGTGTCATCGTCAATTCTGACGAACGGACTGACGATGACACGCCCTCTCTCCCCTAACGCCCTGTTAATCAAGCACGCCGAATTTGGCATGGATCCTGCTTAGTCCGCTAAGGGACTGGGCTTTCCAGTAAACATTGCTTCATTTCTTAACAGGTCTGTTATTGATGAAAAAAATCGCCAGCGTCTGCCCCTACTGCGGTGCAGGCTGCAAACTTAACCTCGTCGTTAAAAATAACCGGATTATCCGTGCCGAAGCCGCTGATGGCGTAACTAATCAGGGCACGCTTTGCCTGAAAGGGTTCTACGGCTGGGACTTTCTTAATGATACTCGGCTGCTTACCCCCCGCCTGACGCAGCCCATGATCCGCTACAGCAAAGGCGAGGCCTTTACCCCTGTTACCTGGGAAGAGGCCATTCGCTATACCGCTTACAGGCTTAAAAGCATCAAAGAACAGTACGGCCCTCGGTCCATTATGACCACGGGTTCCTCGCGGGGAACGGGCAATGAGACCAACTATGTGATGCAAAAATTTGCCCGTGCGGTGTTGAATACTAACAACGTCGACTGCTGCGCCCGCGTCTGTCACGGTCCGTCCGTTGCCGGTTTACAGGAGACCCTCGGCAACGGCGCCATGAGCAATTCCATTAACGATATTGAAAACTCAAAATGCCTGCTGGTATTCGGCTATAACTGCGCCGACTCTCACCCCATCGTCGCCCGACGCGTGCTTAAAGCACGTGAAAATGGCGCTAAAATCATTGTCTGCGATCCGCGTCATATTGAAACGGCACGCATTGCCGATCTTCATCTTCAGTTAAAAAATGGCAGTAACATGGCGCTGGTCAATGCCTTTGGCTATGTCCTGCTTGAAGAGGAATTGTACGACAAAAACTACGTTGCTCGCTTTACAGAAGGGCTTGAGGCGTACCGACTGACGGTAAAAGATTACGCACCCGAGCAGGTTGAACATCTGACGGGGATCCCCGCGCGGGATGTTCGTCAGGCAATTCGCATGTTCGCAGCGGCGCCTTCAGCAACGGTGATGTGGGGTATGGGCGTCACGCAGTTTGGTCAGGCGGTCGATGTGGTGAAAGGTCTCTCCAGCCTGGCACTGCTGACCGGCAATCTGGGCCGCCCTGCCGTCGGCGTGGGGCCGGTTCGCGGGCAAAATAACGTTCAGGGCGCCTGCGATATGGGTGTTCTGCCCAATATGTTCCCCGGCTACCAGGACGTCACTGATCCGGCGGTCAGACTGAAATTTGCCGATGCGTGGAAAATCAATGTCAACCGGATGGACGATCGCGTCGGAACGCGTATCACCGAAGTGCCGCATCTCGCGCTGGAAGGTAAGATCAAAGCGTATTACATCATGGGGGAAGATCCGCTTCAGACAGAAGCCGATCTGGGTCTGGTCCGCCGCGGCTTTGAGGCGCTCGATTTTGTGGTGGTTCAGGACATCTTTATGACCAAAACGGCAGAGCTGGCTGACGTGCTGCTCCCTGCCACCTCATGGGGAGAACACGCCGGTGTGTTCACCTGTGCCGATCGCGGCTTTCAGCGTTTCGGCAAAGCCATTGAGCCCAGCGGCAATGTCAGGCGTGACTGGGAGATCATCAGCCTGCTGGCCACGGAAATGGGCTATCCCATGCATTACGAGGATAACCAGCAGATCTGGGACGAAATGCGCGAGCTGTGCCCCCTCTTCTACGGCGTGACCTACGAAAAAATGGGCGAGATGGGTCATGTGCAGTGGCCCTGTCCAACCCTCGATCATCCCGGCACTCCCTACCTGTACAAGGATAATCAGTTCGACACCCCCACTGGCAAAGGCCAGCTATTTGCCGCCCCCTGGCGCGCCCCGGCGGAGACACCGGATGCGGATTACCCGCTGGTACTGTGCACAGTGCGCGAAGTGGGCCACTACTCCTGCCGCTCCATGACCGGGAACTGCGCCGCGCTGCAAAGCCTGGCCGACGAGCCGGGCCGGGTGCAAATTAACCCGGCCGACGCGGATGAACGGGGGATTGCCGAAGGCCAGCTGGTCTGGGTACGTTCACGCCGGGGTAAAGTGATCACCCGCGCCAGCATCAGCGAGCGCATCAATGCGGGAGCAATCTATATGACCTACCAGTGGTGGATTGGCGCCTGTAATGAGCTGACGCAGGATAATCTCGACCCGATCTCCAGAACGCCGGAAACGAAGTATTGCGCCGTGCAGCTTGAGGCAATCGAGGACCAGCGCTGGGCAGAGGACTATGCCGCATCGGCGTATCAGTCCATGAAGTCGCGGTTGATCGCTGCGGTTAACGTTTAAATGCTTGCCGGGTGGCGGCTAACGCTGCCCGGCCAGCTATCCGCTGCCGTTTCAGGCTATTTGTTGTGCATAATTATTTTCCAGGTAATCGCGAAGCAGGTTCGGCCGGCTCTTTTTCTCCATCAGCCTTCTCAACAGTACGATCAGCTCGTAATCGCTTCGCAGATTAAATTTTTGCATCATCATATATTTATGGGTAAAGACCGTTTTTTCGCTCATCTCCAGCGCCTGAGCGGTCTGCACTACCGACAGCCCTCGGTAAAAATTGACCAGAATACGAATTTGTTGCCGGGATAACCCTTTATGCTGGCAGTCGAAACAGGTCTTTTTATTCCAGGTGTAACCCGGTAATTGCGTCGTGAACCACGCAATAAACAGAACGCCGCTAATACGATCAAGCGATGCCCGGCGAGGAAGAAAAATAATGTCCTGAAAGCAGGAAGGCAGCGCCGAAAAGCGCAGCTCATCGTCGACGAGACCTATCACAATTCCTTTTTGCCGGGCCAGTAATTCCGGAAAACAGGTCAGCGTTTCCCCCTGACATAATGAAAGAACAATAATATCGGCCTGGCTGACGTTTTCATTGGTCAGCGCCAGGTGAAAAGTGATGGAGCGATGAAAGTTATGCTTAAAAAAATCTTCGAAAAAGCTCTGTAGCCCAGCCTGAAAAAACAGATCCGTTTCCTGAATCAGAATATTTAACATAGTTCACACCAACGTCTTTAAAAAAGGCTTATCACCGGCATTCAGTTGTACTGCATCGTCATCACCACAACCGCGCGGATGCTTCCCGGCGTGGCGCCCCCCGTCATGGATTTTACCGAGGCCAGCATAGCTAATGTCGCGGTTCTGTCCGCGGCAATGGTCTGGGTCATGCTGGAGCCTGTTCCTTTAAGCGCACCGGTTTGGGCATCGCGCATGGCTATCGCCACATGTGTGGCCGAACCGCTGTTCATAAAATAGTCCGCGCCCGCCTCAGGATCGGGGCTGCCGGTGAAAGCGACGGTCACACTCTGCGTTCCCGTTGGGCACTGGGTAAACAGCAGACTGAAAGGCACCGGATCCGATGTTGAGCCCGGCGTCGCCATATTGGTTGCCTGAATATTGCCCAGATTGACATCGAGGCTGTTATTGCCGCCATTAAATATGCACGGCGACGCCACGATATTTCCCGTCACACCGATATTGACGCTATCAGCGGAGCATACCTTCCCGCTGAGTAAGGCAAGTAACAGCAGTGTCCTGCATCTTATTTTCATCTTCTTACCTGCTACTGATAGGTCAAATTAAGGGTAGCGGAGGCATTCGCTGAACCTGACTCCACGCGGGTTAACGTCTGGTAATATCGGGCCGTTAATGGCAACGTCTCTTGCCCCCCGGCAGACTGTCGCAAAAACAGTCGGCTGTTCATCACCAGCGGTGCACCGTTATAGATAAGCTGCACCCCCACCCCTTTCGCAGTGCCGGCATTTCCCTGCCCGGTTAAGGCCATCACGCTGGTATTGGCGCTGTCCGGATTCTGTATTCCACTGAGCGAGACCGTAATATTGGTTCCGGCGGCGCAGGTCAGGCCCAGGTTTTGCGTGTTCTGTGCTCCCGCTGGCGTGGTGCCCACCACGGTGCCGAACGCCGAAGCGGGAATATCCCCTATCGGAAACGTCAGCTGGGCCGTATTCACCGTGCACGCCAGAGCATTGATGGTGCCGGAGGTGAGCTGCGTGGTCAGACCGTCACGGTAGAGGCCGTCGCTTCCCTGAAGCGTCACGACGCCAATCACACCCGGCGTTAATGCCCCCGATGAGACCGGACCCGTCACCACCAGCTCAATCCTCCCGCCGTACCAGTCCACATAGGAGGTCTGCGCATTGTACGAGAACGTATTGCTCGGGTTTTCAAAATAACCGTTGGAAGAAAAGCGTATTCCTATCCCGCTGACGTTCGTGTTGTAGACATGGTTGCCGTAGCTGCTCAACGTGGCGCCGTTGTAGCGCATGCTGAATCCCAGCATCAGCGGATTCGTACACCCGGTAAGATAGGAGCCTGTGGCTGACGCCGCGCCGGAAAATACTACCGTGCCGACAGGCGCATCGCGCTGCACGTTGATCGTCCCCACGGACAGGGTGGAAAGCTGCGGGGTGATGGTGGTGCAGGTACCGGCCCGAGCCATATTTGCCGCCGCGAGCAAACAGAGCAGCAGCATCGTCTTAAGACATTTCATGTTAGCGTTCCTGACGGCAGGTGGCGCGTATATCAGCGATCCCACCGTACGTTGAGTGATTCGGCAGCGTGAAATCAGCGCGGCATTGCTGGCTGGATTGACTTCCCCATGTGGCGACTAACGTTCCCTGCTCGCGCATCCCGGTTAAATAGACCTGACCGCGATCGCCGACAATAAAACTGCCGCTGTCATCACCCACAAGGGTGACCACCGCCCCAAACGGAACGGCGCGATCGTTGTCGGTCAGGGTCATCAGCACCCGGCGTCCTGACTTCGGCAGATAATCGGCTCTCACCACCGCTCCCCGCGTCGGCGTCACCGTGCGGGTGTTGATCTCCAGCTCGACATCGTCCGGCATATTTTCCGGGTCGAGGGTGAGATCGTTTTTCCGGTAGACAGAAAGGTTGCTCACGACCGTATATCCGCGAAAATCTGTCCGTACACCGGGCTGATTGCGGATATCCACGTCGTGGGCGCCAGGGGCTTTGATTAGGACGCTGGTCTCCCCCAGCGGCTGGGAAAGCGTGATGCCATCAGCATGGGCGAGAATGCCGCCTTGCAGCCCGTAATTCAGGCGTTCACTGTTTTTGTCATAACCATAACCTGCCGTGACTTCGCCATAGGTGCCTTTATAGTCCGCGTTCACGTTGCCGGTATTCCCCACGCCCTCTGTGCCATATCCCTGCTGGACGTTCCAGCTCAGGGCACGGTTCTCGAGTGCCACCCCGTTCAGGCCGACGTTATGCGTCGTCCCGTTATTGCTGCTGGCGTTCATGCCATAGTTAGCCCATGTCTGCGGCAAAAATTTATCCAGCGGAATGCTGACGTTGAACGCCAGAAGCTGGTCGTGGTCAGCGTTTTTTTGGCTTTTGCGGTTTTCTGACGCTGAGCGGACATTTTTGCTGTAGGTCCATGTCAGGCCATAGCTGATGTTGTGCCAGTAGTTGCTATAGCCGACGCTCCACGAAGCCATCGACTTACCGTCATTCCAGTAATCTTCCCGCGCCGCACTGAGGGTAAGCGCGCCCAGATTGTCCCCCAGCGTCTGGCTCATCGTCAGCTCGGCACGGTTACGCCGCCTGTCCTGAAGCGCGCTGCTGTCGCCGTACGAATCGAGGACGTCCTGCATCCCGTAATAGCCGCGGGTCGAGTAGCGATACCCGGCAATCGAAAAGTTCGTCCCGGTAGTGATAAAATTCTTGCTGTAACGGGCCCGCCACGACTGACCGCTTGTTTTCGCGGTATGTTCCGGCGTTGACCAGCCCTGAGTGACGTCTGCGGATACTGCCCCGAGATCGCCCATGTTCTTGCCCACCCCCAGAGCCGCTGACTGGTACTTATCTGCCCCCTGAACGCCGCCATAAAGCGTGATGCCGTGCGGGAGGCCGTAAATTCCGGTCAGTTGCCCGAAGGAGGTTTTCTCCACGCTACGGTTATACGAGCGATACTGCCCGGCGGTAAGGGCATATTTCAGGCGTCCCTCCCGTTGCAGGACCGGCAGCGAAGCGTACGGCAGGGTGAAATGTTGCTCACTACCATCAGCTTCGACGATCGTGACATCAAGATCGCCCGCGCCGCCGGTGGGATACATGTCCGCGATCTCAAACGCGCCCGGCGCCACGTAGCTTTGGTAGATTTGATAGCCATTCTGACGCACCACGACCTGCGCGTTAGTTCGCGCAATACCGCGCACCACCGGCGCATAGCCTTTCAGGGAATCCGGCAGCATATCGTCGTCGGACGCCAGCTGGACGCCGCGAAACGGCATGCTGTCAAAGACATCGGCAGGCGCGGAACTGTCTCCGAGCGTAAGCTGGGCTTGCAGGGGAATAATCGCGCGCTGCATCAAGGTGTAGACGTTGTCCCACTTATCCTGGCCGGACGCATCGCGGGACCAGGTGGTGTAGTTGCGTAACCGCCAGGGACCGACGTTGATCCCCGGCCGCAGGTTTGCATACTGGCTGTCGCTGCGGGTGCCTGCCCCGCTTCTTGCCCGGCTGTTTGCCCCGCTCAGGCTGTAGTTGAGCATGGCCGCGGTAATGCCTTCATCCCACATATCCGGCGGAACGTAACCTCTCGCTGGCAGGTCTATGGCCGCCTGTGGGATGCTGATCGCCAGGCGCTGGGCGCCAAACTGGAAATCCGCGCTGGCCTGTGGAATCGCCCTGAGATCGGCGCATTCTCCTTCCGCGGCGTCGAGCTGCGGGAAAAGCGCCGTTTTCACGCCCCACGCTTTTAACTGCCCGATACTCAGGCACGGCTGCAACGTTTCACTGCCGTTAGCATCCTTCACTGCCATGAAACGAATATCCCGCGTTTCCAGCAGCCGATCGTCAAGAATAATATCAACATGGTATGTCCCGGGCGCCTGCGAGCCGGATTCAAAGGCAGATAAATCCGCTTTCCCCATTCCGGGATTATCCAGCTCTACCAGTTCCGTATTAAACGTCTCACTGGCATACAGTGTGGGAGAGACACCAGCAAGCGCGAGGGCAATAAATATTGCCAGGCGCGCAGGCTGCATTGTATTCAATGCCGTTGTCATGACGAGCACCTGATTAACGCGTAAGGATCACAAACTGGCCCGGTGTAATTCACCAGGGCTGCCATAATCGTTAATGACTTTAAACGTCAGCGTATTGCCACTGGTTCCATTCGGTAACGGGAAACGGGCTGTGCCCGAAGGCATCACATACGTGACATCGTCAAGTTTCTTATTACCCAACGTAATTTCATTGAAATTGATAACGTACGGCGTTGGATTATTAACCAGAAGGGTATTTCCCGCACGACGCCAGGTTAATTTATTGGCCTGCTCCTCGGGGGTAGACGCACGAAGAGCCTCTGGTCGATAAATTAATTTGATGCGCGTTTTGACGGCAATTTGCAGCGAGTTCATCTGCTTAGAGGCTGACGGAATAGCTTTGATGTTCAGCCAGAATAAACTCTCCTGCCCTTGAGGCAGAGAGCCTGTCATGACAATACGCTCGAGGTTTTTTTGTCCGCCGTCCAGCCGATACAGCGGAGGAGTAATAATAAAAGGCGCTTTACCCGATTGTTCATCCTGAACATCTATCCACGACTGAATTAAATAAGGACCGTTATCAGGATTCGTAATATTTATTGACGCTTCTTTTTTAGCCCCATCAAAAATAACACGGGTGCCGCCAATAATTACTCCTGCACTGGCGGATGTTAACGTCAGCGGTAACAGCGCCATAACCAGGCCCGTTGTGGTGATAAAACGCATTTTTTTACCTCATAAAACAAGGGGCCAGGCGGCCCCCTGCTAATTACTGCCATTGACTTAGTTGTACACCACAGAGAAGTTCGCGACCGAGTTAGCCGGGCCCGCGGTAACGGATGCCGCGGTGGAAATATACTGCGCGTAGAAGCTCAACGTATTATCAGCCGTACTGCTGAGTGCGTAGGTATAGCTGTTGCTGCCGTGCAGCGGCAGATCGGCTTTATCTGCCGTCATCAGGTTAATCGCCACCCCGGTAGCCGCTCCCGCCACGGACGTATCAATCGCCAGCAGGCTGGCGTTGGTTAAATCCGGCGTGCCATCAAAACGGACTTTTGCATTGGTGACGGTTACCGGACAGTTTTTCAAAATAATATTAAACTGCGTCGCAGCCGTTCTCGCCCCGGTTGTCGGGAATTCCGTTTTATAATAATCGCCCAATACCACCACCTGATTCTGGGATGCCACATCAACGTCGCAGGCAGAATCCAGAATATTTCCGTTAAAATTAACGGTACCGGCCGCTGCCAATGCATTGGTCATAGTGAGTACAGAACCTGCCGCTAACATTGCCATCATCAATTTTTTATTCATAATTTTATATCCCGTATTACTCTATTTATTACCGACATTCAGTTGCAGAAATTAAACCCCTTCCGACGAGTCAAAATTTATACAACTCCTTTTCCGCATACAATCAATTTTGAGGTCTAGCTGTAGACCCTCTTTTAACAAATAAAAAACATATTCACTCGGGAATAGCTTAAGAATAATGTCCACAGTCTACTTTTAGACCTGAACAAAAAAAGTTGCAATTTCAATTAATTAACACTTAAAAAAAGATAAGTCTATAATTAGACTCGCTGCTAACATTCCCTGACCTGCTGTTTTTTAAGATAATTCTTTATGCCGATCAAAAAATGATCGCATCAGTCAGTGAGGTCTCAAATGAATACCCGATTCGCGCCTGAGTCAGAAATTGATAAATCAACAGTGCTCGGCGCTAAGCCTTTTAAGCACATTGAAAAAATAATCGATAATGTTTTGCCGCATGCGGAGAGAGGCATTATTGCCAGAGGAGAAATTATCCATTATTGCTCCGGCGATACCCGTCAATGCTTTTTACTGTTGCATGGCAGCGTGGCGTTGCACCGTCGCGGGGACGGTATCGTCTTAAATTCTGAATCTGCGCCATTTATACTCGGCGTGAGCAGCCAGTTATCGTCTGAGCACCTGTACGTCAGAGCGCTGGAAACCTCAGAGGTGGCCAGCGTTTCGCTGGCGCGTTTCAATCATGTTGTCGCACAACAGAATTTATGGGAGCACTTCTCAAACCTGCTGATCTATACCGCATCGCGCGTTTACGAACATTGCGCCCAGATATCGCAAATGTCGGCTTATGACATTATCCGCTTTCAGCTGGTTGAGTTGATGCAGGAGCCTGAAGCCATTAGACAAAACATTACCGCCGCAGCCTATATCAAAAGCCGCACCTATCTTTCACGCAGTGGCATTATGCGGATCCTCGCGGAGTTGCGGACGGGGAAATACATCACCATGGAGCGTGGCGTTCTAGTAGAGATCCATCACTTACCCCGTAAATACTGAGGCTGTATTTATCTCTGGAGAAGGTGGAAAAGAAGAGCGACACTATAGAGAGTACAGTCTCTTTCCAGGTTAACGCTATGTCTTCTGACAAACCATCGCATCGCGGATCTCCCTATGCTCAGGAACTGATTTCTCATTTACAGCCGCACTGCACCACGCATAAAACCGATCCCGGCGAGCAACTTGATCTCCAAGTAAACGGGCAGAGCATGTGTTATTTAATTCTTGACGGCACGGTCGCCATATACAGAAGAAGCGACGACATGATGCTTTCGACGGCGCGCAGTCCCGCCCTGTTTGGCCTCGCTAACCTGACGGACATCTATTTTACCGACTACCTTCGAACGGTAACGCCTTGCCTGATTGGTGTGCTCACGACCGATCGGGTGGCTGAAATTATCAAAGAGAAGGCGCTGTGGGGGCTGCTTTCTAATCATCTAATGTTTGTCTATAACCGGCTTTATCACAACGTCATGCCGAAAGGCGCGCCAACCGCGTACGAGATGATTCGCCAGCAGCTCGTGCTGCTGATGCAGGAAGATGACAGCTACCGACGTAGCGTGACGGCGGAAAGGTATATCAGGGATAAAACCCAGCTTTCCCGCAGCGGCGTAATGCGGATCCTGGCTGACCTGAAAACGGGCGGGTTCATCGAAATGGAAGAAGGCCGGCTGATTAAAATTAATAAACTGCCTGCCAGATACTGACTGTCAGACACAAAAAAGGCCGCGCTTGCGGCCTTTTCTTCACTGCTTAATGGACGTGAACGCCCAACCGCCAGGCAAAGTAGATCTCTTCTTTCAGTTCGTTTGAAGAGAGCGCCAGCAAATCCGTAAATTCCAGCTCAAGCTGTTTCAGCTTTTTCAGGTACTGCGCTGGAGACAGATTGCTTTTATCGCGACGTAAATATTCAATTGCCAGCTGTGTTGGGGTTATTTCAGTATCCATGATCTCCTCGCTTATGTTCAAAACGTGACCAGTATATCACAATCAGGCGGCTAATTTTTGACCAAAAGCAAGACATCCGGAAACTTTACACAACGGCCGTCGTCAGCCTTGATGAACAACACAGGCGATCCTGCTCGTCCAGGATATCAATCTGCCACACCTGATGGCGGCTTCCAGCATGCAGCGCCCGGCAGACGCCGCGCACGCGCCCGCTGCGAACGGAGCGGATGTGGTTGGCATTGACCTCCAGACCCACCACCTTCTGCTCTCCTTCCGTACACAGGTAGCCCGCCACCGATCCCAGCGTTTCGGCCAGCACGACGGACGCGCCGCCGTGTAACAGGCCAAACGGTTGATGAGTACGGCAGTCTACCGGCATCGTCGCTTCCAGTTCGTTGTCGCCAATGCGCGTGAACTGGATGTCCAGCAAACCGACCATGTTCTCCGCGTCCATGGCATTTAAGGCCTCCAGCGTGACCGCACGTTTCCAGATCATCCGATAATCTCCAGTAAAGCCTGCAATGGATGGCGGACGCCGTTACCTTCCACCCGTTTCACCTGGCTGCGGCAGGAGTAGCCCGTCGCCAGACAGCGGTTGCGTGGCAGGCGCTGCATCGCCTGATGCCATGACAGCTCGTAAATGCCGAGCGAATTAGCGTGGTTTTTGACTTCATGGCCGTAGGTTCCGGCCATACCGCAGCAGCCCACGTTGACGCTTTCCAGCTTCGCGCCAAACCGGGCGAAGATAGAAGCCCACTGGGCAGGCGCCGTCGGCAGCGCCGTCACTTCGGTGCAGTGCCCAAACAGGTACCAGGATTCTCCGCTGACCTCCTGAGGGGGCGTTTGCGTCAGCACCGCAGGCAGCCACTCGTGTACCAGTAAGACTTGAAAATCACCGCGCTTATCGCCGAGAGTCTGCTTATATTCGTCCCGGTAACAGAGCACCAGCGCCGGATCGACGCCCACCATCGGCATGCCGAGCTGCGCCACGCGATTCAGAAAATCTGAAGTTTTCTGCGCGGTTTTCGCAAAGCGGATGAGGAAGCCTTTAATGTGCTGCGCCTTGCCGTTCGGCGAGAACGGCAGCACCACCGGCTGGTAGCCGATTTTCTCGGCCAGTCGGACAAAATCGGTCACCACCTGCGCATCGTAATAGCTGGTAAACGGATCCTGCACCACCAGCACCACCTTCGCTTTCTGCTCAGGGCTTAATGCTTCCAGTTGTTCCAGGGTCATATTCGCCGAGCGGTGCCCCACCAGCCGACGCTGGAGCGATGGCACCGACAGCAGCGGCAGATCCACCATGCCGATATGTTTTTCAGACAGTTTTCGCACCAGTGGCTGGTTGATAAAGAAGTTAAAGGTTTTTGGCGCACGGGCCATCAGCGGCGCGTAACTCTCCACCGTTGCTACCAGATGATCGCGCATCGGGCGCAGATAACGCGTGTGGTACAGCTGGAGGAAGCGGGAACGGAATTCCGGTACGTCAATTTTAATTGGGCACTGGGTTGAACACGCCTTACACGCCAGGCAGCCGGACATCGCCTCTTTCACCTCATGCGAGAAATCGTATTCGCCTTTGTTCGCATGCCAGCTGTTGCGGGTGCGTTCGATAAGCCCGCGCAGGCTCGCGCGTTTTTCCGGCAGCTCCTGTTCCAGCTTGAGCGGGTCAACGCCGCGGTCGGCCAGCAGGCGCAGCCATTCGCGCACCAGCGTGGCACGCCCTTTTGGGGAGTGGATGCGGTTGCTGGTGATTTTCATCGACGGACACATCGGGCTTTTCACATCGAAGTTAAAGCACAGCCCGTTGCCGTTACACTCCATCGCGCCGCGCCAGGAAGCGCGTACCGCAATCGGAATTTGGCGGTCATAGGTGCCGCGCTTAACGGCATCCACCTGCAACATCGGCGCATCAACGCCCTCCGGCGGGCAGATTTTTCCCGGATTGAGGCGGTTATCAGGATCGAACGCGGCCTTCACCTTACGCAGCTCGGCGTAGAGCTGTTCGCCAAAAAAGGCCGGGCTGTACTCGGCGCGGAACCCCTTGCCGTGCTCGCCCCACAGCAAACCGCCGTATTTGGCCGTGAGGGCCACGACCTCGTCGGAGATCGCCTTCATCAGGATCTCCTGCTGCGGATCGCACATGTCCAGCGCCGGGCGCACGTGCAGCACGCCCGCGTCAACGTGCCCGAACATGCCATAGCTCAGACCATGGCTGTCGAGCAGCGCGCGAAACTCCACGATATAATCCGCCAGATGTTCCGGCGGCACGCAGGTATCTTCCGCAAACGGAATCGGCTTCGCCGCCCCTTTCGCGTTGCCGAGCAGCCCCACCGCCTTTTTACGCATCGCGTAGATTCGCTCGATGCCGGAGAGATCGTTACACAGCTGCCAGCCAATGACGCCGCCTTCCCCCTGCGCAATCAGCTCGTCCAGACGCTGGCAGAGCGTGCTTACCTGGCTCTCAATCAGCTCTGCGTCATCCCCGGCGAACTCGACGATGTTCAGGCCGAGCATCTCTTTATCCGGCACGTCGGTAATCAGTTCGCTCACCGAATGCCAGACAATATCCTCCCGGGCCAGGTTCAGGACTTTTGAATCGACGGTTTCCACCGACAGCGCCCGCGCCTCCACCATAAACGGTGCATTACGCAGCGCGGAGTCAAAGGAGTTGTATTTGACGTTCACCAGACGGCGCACCTTTGGCAACCGGGTGATATCCAGACGCGCTTCGGTGATGAAGGCCAGCGTCCCTTCTGACCCGGTCAGTACGCGGGTAAGATCAAACTGGCTCATATCGTCATTGAAGACATGTCGCAGATCGTAGCCCGTCAGGAAGCGGTTTAGCTTCGGGAATTTGTCAAGGATCAGCTCGCGATTTTCGCGGCAGCGCTCCAGCACGGTGCGATAAATCCGTCCGCTGGTGGTGCTCTCTTTTGCCAGCGTTTCGGCCAGCTCGATCGGCATCGGTTGGGTATCGAGGATATCGCCCCCCAGCAGCACCGCCCGCACACCCATAACGTGGTCGGAGGTTTTGCCGTACACCAGTGAGCCCTGCCCCGAGGCATCGGTGTTGATCATCCCGCCAATGGTCGCGCGGTTACTGGTGGAAAGCTCCGGCGCAAAAAAATAGCCGTAAGGTTTCAAAAACTGATTCAACTGATCTTTGATCACCCCCGCTTCCACACGCACCCACCCCTCTTCCGGGTTGATCTCAATGATGCGGTTCATATAGCGGGACATATCAATGATGATGCCCTGGTTCAGCGCCTGCCCATTGGTACCCGTCCCGCCGCCACGCGGGGTGAAGACCAGGGAGCTGAAACGCTCCTGCGATGCCAGACGGGCGATGAGCGCCACATCGGCGGTAGAGCGCGGGAAAACGACGGCATCGGGAAGAAGCTGGTAAATACTGTTATCGGTCGCCATCGTCAGCCTGTCGGCATAATCGGTAGCGGTGTCACCTGTAAAACCCTGTTGCTCCAGTGCCTGCAAAAAATTAAGCACCAGCTGAACGACGCCCGGTGCCTGAGAAATCTGTGGGATCATTGCTGTCGACCCTAATGAGAATAGTGTGAAATCGTTTGCGTTGTGTCTGGAAAGTTTTATCACATTTTTTTCTTATGTGCTTCGTAGAATTACGGGCAAAATCCGCCTGTCAAAAATCGCTGAAATCACTAATGATTAGAGAGATGCGGTTTATATTCCCATCAGCCTTGCTGGTGTTCATTTAAGGAAAGTTTCGTTTATGGTCAATCTTCGTCAGCCCAGGGATGTCGCGCAGATACTGCTGTCGGTGCTGTTCTTAGCCATTATGATTATTGCGTGTCTGTGGATCGTTCGTCCTTTCGTGCTCGGATTTGCCTGGGCCGCGACCGTCGTCGTCGCCACCTGGCCTTTACTCTTGCGTTTGCAGAAACTGCTGTTTGGTCGCCGCGGCCTGGCCGTGCTGGTGATGACGTTGCTGTTGTTCCTGCTGTTTATTATTCCCATTGCACTACTGGTTAACAGCCTGGTTGACAGTAGCGGCCCGGTTATTCGCGCGGTCACCAGCGGTGATATGACGCTGCCGGATCTCGCGTGGCTGAACAGTATTCCTGTTGTGGGCGCAAAACTGTACAGCGGCTGGCACAGCCTGCTGGAGATGGGCGGTAGCGCCCTGATGGCCAAAGTGCGTCCGTACATCGGCACAACCACCACCTGGTTTGTGGGGCAGGCTGCGCACATTGGTCGCTTCATGATGCATTGTACGTTGATGCTGGTCTTCAGCGCCCTGCTGTACTGGCGCGGCGAGCAGGTTGCGCTGGGGGTACGTCATTTCGCCACCCGACTGGCAGGTAAACGCGGCGATGCGGCCGTGCTGCTGGCAGCCCAGGCCGTCCGCGCGGTGGCGCTCGGTGTGGTGGTCACAGCGCTGGTGCAGGCTGTACTTGGCGGAATCGGGCTGGCGATTTCCGGCGTACCTTATGCCACCATTTTCACCGTCGTCATGCTGATGACCTGTCTGGCGCAGCTCGGTCCGCTGCTGGTGCTGGTTCCCTGCATTATCTGGCTTTACTGGACGGGGGATACGACCTGGGGCACGGTGCTGCTGGTCTGGAGTTGCGTGGTGGGCACCATGGATAACGTGATCCGTCCCCTCCTCATCCGCATGGGCGCTGACCTGCCGCTGATTCTGATCCTGTCCGGGGTAATCGGGGGGTTAATTGCCTTCGGCATGATTGGCCTGTTCATCGGTCCGGTTCTGCTAGCGGTGACCTGGCGTCTCTTCTCCGCCTGGGTGCATGAAGTACCGCCGCCGGGAACCGATCCAGACGTCATCTTAAGCGAACTTGAAGAGCTGGAAGATAAGAACGCGCAGTAAGAACGGATGCCGGGTGGCGCTAACGCTTACCCGGCCTACACTCTCCACAGCAATACTTAAACGTTGCTAAACTATTTATTCTCTGCACACTGGTCAGACCCGCCTTTTCCTGCCTAAAACCGTCATTCTCTTCAAGAAATCTTTACCTGCCTTTAACTATTGAGACGAATCCGATCGACTCAAAATCCTGGCATGCCTACTATTAAGACACGGTTATAAATCAACACCTTGATTTATAAGCATGGAAATCCCCTGAGTGAAACAACGAATTGCTGTGTGTAGTCTTTGCCCATCTCCCACGATGGGCTTTTTTTTATCCTTTTTACGCCAGTGTAATGTCACAGCGACTAAGCATCCGCCAATCCCCCGCCAGCACCCGCGTTTCCCCGGTCACCAGCACGTTCACCACCTCGCGAATATCCGCCGAGGACGCGCCAACCTGTAGCTCGAATTCCCCTGGCTCGACAATCCGCTTCCCGTCCCGGCGGGTGAAATTAAACATCTCCACCGGCAGGGTAAAGGTCAGCGTGGCGGTTTCTCCCGGTGAAAGCGTAACGCGCTGGAACGCTTTCAGCTCCTGAAGCGGACGCACCTGCGTGGCGACCTTATCGCGTACGTACACCTGTACCACTTCGCTGCCGCTGCGCTCGCCGGTGTTGGTGATATCGACGCTTAACGCCACCTCTCCGTCGATCGGGACGCGGCTTTCAGCCAGGCGGGCCGCGCCCCAGCGAAACTGCGTCCAGCCGAGACCGTAACCGAACGGGTAAAGTGCGCCGAAATGGAACGCAAACGGCGTGCCGCCGCTTTTCAGCTTGTGGTTATAGTAGTACGGCATCGCCCCGGCGTTTTTCGGCACGCTCACTACCAGCCTGCCCTGCGGCTCCGCGCGGCCGGTTAAGACATCTGCAATCGCCCAGCCCCCTTCCTGCCCCGGCGCCCAGGCCATCATCAGCGCGGCCACCTTCTCTTCCAGCCCCTGAAGGTTATAAGGACGCCCGCCCGTCATGACGACAATCACCGGCTTACCGGTTGCCACCAGCGCCTCCAGCAGCTGTTGCTGCACGCCTGGCAGATCCAGCGAGTCGGTATCAGATCCTTCCCCCACGGTGCCGCTCTGGAACAGCCCGGCAAGGTCGCCCACGCAGGCCACCACCACGTCACTCTCTTTTGCCGCGCTCACGGCGTCGGGGATCAGATCCATACGTTGTGAAACCGGCGATTGCTGCATCGGTTTACCGCCGCTGTCGCCCGGAAATACCGGCGCCCCCGCCATCCGTTTTTCGATAATGTGGCACCCTTTCGCGTAACGAACCTGCGATGCGCCAAGATACTGCTCCAGCGCCGCGCGCGGCGTCGTTACCTGTGAGGTCTCTTCAACCATATCGCTGATGATCAGGTGAACCGGGAAGCTGTAGCCGCTCAGCAGCGCCAGCGGATCGTCAGCCGTCGGCCCCACCACCGCTACACGGGGTTTTCCGCCGAGAGGTAATATGCCGTTATTTTCCAGCAGCGTGATCGATTTTGTTGCCACCTCGCGCGCCACCTGCCGGGTCGCCTCACTCTGCAAATCGATGCCGTCTTCGGCGGCGTACGGTTTTTCAAACAGCCCGAGACGGAATTTTTCACTTAGCACGCGCGCCACAATCTCATCCACTTTCGCCATTGAGATAAGCCCACGCTCTACCGCTTCTGCCAGATGACGCGCGCAGTCATCCTTCGGCAATTCCACGTCCAGCCCGGCGTTAAACGCCAGCGCCGCCGATTCCGCTGGATCGTGAGAAATTCCGTGGTGCTGGTGCAGCAGGCTGACGCCGCCGTAATCCGCCACGATAATGCCGTCGAAGCCCCACTGTTCACGCAGCACGGTAGTGAGCAGGAAATGGTCGCTGTGCCCTGGCTGATTATCAATGTCGTGATAGGCTGGCATCACCGAACCGGCGTTGGCCAGCTTCACCGCCATCTCAAACGGCAGCAGGAAGGTATCGTTTAGCTCGCTGAAACCGAGATGGACCGGCGCATGGTTGCGCGCCCCTTCGCTGAAGGAGTGGCCGACGTAATGTTTCAGGGTCGCCAGCAGATCGCGCTTATCGCCCTGCAACCCCTTCACGTACGCCGTCGCCATCACCCCTACCAGCCAAGGATCTTCCCCAAATGTCTCTTCCGTCCGTCCCCAGCGCACATCGCGCGAGACATCCAGCACCGGGGCCAGCCCCTGCTGGCACCCGACGGATCGGGCCTCTTTGCCAATCTGCTCCGCCGCGCGCTGCACCAGCGCCGGGTCCCAGGTGGAACCGTAGTTTAGCGACGACGGGAACAGGGTTGCATCTTTGCACAGCAGCCCCACCAGACACTCCTCATGAAACAGCGCCGGAATGCCGAGCCGGGTCTCCTCCATCATCATGCGTTGCAGGCGGTTGGCGGCACGCACGCCGGTTTTTGCATTAACAATGTGCGTGCCGAGCGGACGGGTGATCTGCCCGGCGCCGAGCTTCAGCCTTTCGTTGAGGGACGCCTGTTCGCTCACGCCAGCGAATTCATCGCTCAGATCGCTGCGCTCGCGGTGGTTGCCGTGTTCATCGAGGATCAGCCAGTACGCGTGCATCTGGGCAAATTTCTCTTCCGGCGTCATACGCGCCAGTAAATCAGCGACACGCTCGTGTACGGGACGTCCCGCGTCCTTGTAGATCGCAGTCATGGTTTACTCCTGTAGTGCGGATTGGGTTGCCGGGCTGAGCTGCCCCGCATCGTTTCGACTATCGCGTTTGCTGGCCAGCTCGCGGGCGATGCTGTCCACCAGCCGGCTGTTAAGTTTGTAGATGGCAAGGAGCGCCACCATGCAGAGGAACAGCACGCAGGGGATCAGGGTGAACAGGGCATTGATGGTTGCAAGAACGTGAGGCGCCTGGTTTGCCTGACCTGGAGCGTAATCCACCATGCCAAGCACCCAACCGACCACCGCCCCACCCAGCGCCAGCCCAAACTTGATGGCAAACAGGGCGGTTGAAAAGACCAGCCCGTCCAGGCGGCGGCCGCTACGGTGTTCTTCGTAGTCCACCACATCGGAGAACATGGTCCATTGCAGCGGCGTGGTCAGGTTCTGAATAAAGCTAAACACAATATTCAGACCGAATATCAGCCACACCTGCGAAGGCGGAATGAAGAAAATCAGCGCGCCAAAAATAACGAAAGATATAATGGTCCACTGATAGGCACGCACCCGGTCAAATTTCCCCAGCAGGCGTTCAGATAATAATGCGCCGCTTAAGGAGGCCACCATGCCGGAAACAATAAAGGCAAAAACCAGTTCCGGACGTAACAGAACATAGTTAACGTAATACATGGTCGCAGAGCCACGCGTCACGACGGCGGTTAACAGTAAAATATTAAACAGAAAAACTATTCGCCACTGGCTATTGGCGGCCAGCAGTTTTAAATCCGTCAGCATCGAACCGGAGGTGTCATTGCGCGGCGAGTAACGCTCCCGGGTCATAAAGAAGCAGCAGAAGAATAAAATAATGCCCAGCAGCCCCATCAGGCTCATGGCATAGAAATAGCCTTTTTGCACATTCCCCTGGCCTAATAATGAGACCAGCGGCAGCGCGATGACCGTTACAATCAACCCGCCGATAAACGACAGGCCAAAGCGCCAGGATTGCAGCGAGTGGCGTTCGCGCGGGTCGAGCGTCAGCGCGCCGGGCATGGCACAGTAAGGGACGTTAATCGCAGAATAGATCAGACTCAGGATGGCATAGGTTACGCAGGCATAGACAATTTTTGCCGTCTGCCCGGCATCCGGTACGTAGAAGGTAATCAGGCAGCTCACGCCAAACGGAATGGCAAACCAGAGCAGCCAGGGACGAAAACGACCGTGGCGGGTCTGAGTGCGGTCCACCAGCGCGCCAATGCACGGGTCGACAAACGCATCGACCACGCGCACCACTAAAAACATGGTGCCCATAATGGCGGCAGGCAAACCGAATACGTCCGTATAGAAATAAGCGAGAAATAACGTTGCCGTTTGCCAGACCAGCGCGCTGGCCATATCGCCGAGGCCATAACCTATTTTATCTTTGGTACGTAATACAGAGGAGATTGTCATTGTTATTTGCCTTTTTATCAGGTTAAAACGTATTTCAACCAGTCGCGCATCATCCCGACGGATGTACGCGGTAAGGCTCAAGTATTAGCAACGCCCTGCCCGCTAACAATTGTCTAAATTAACAGATAAATTATGATATTTGGTTTTTTGCTTTATTTGTGATGGTGAGCATATTCGCAGGAAAATAAAAAAGGCGAGGACAGATATCCTCGCCTTTTTCAGATTATGCAGGTTTTACTTGTTCAGCTCTGCCAGGCTCAGCCAGGTCTGCACCACGGTGTCCGGGTTCAGGGAGAGGCTATCAATTCCCTCGTCCATCAGCCAGGCCGCAAAGTCTTCATGGTCAGAAGGACCCTGGCCGCAAATCCCGACATATTTACCCTGTTTCTTCGCCGCGCGGATGGCCATGGAGAGCAGCGCTTTCACCGCCTCGTTACGCTCATCGAACAGCTCAGAGACAACGCCGGAGTCGCGGTCCAGGCCGAGCGCCAGCTGCGTCATGTCATTCGAGCCAATGGAGAAGCCGTCGAAGTGCTCCAGGAACTGCTCTGCCAGCAGGGCGTTGGACGGAATTTCACACATCATGATGATCTTCAGCCCGTTCTCGCCGCGCTTCAGCCCCTGACGCGCCAGCTCATCTACCACTGCCTTCGCCTGATCCACGGTACGGACGAACGGGATCATGATTTCCACGTTGGTCAGCCCCATGTCGTTGCGCACGCGTTTTACCGCCTCGCACTCCAGCGCGAAGCAGTCGCGGAAGCTTTCCGACACGTAGCGTCCGGCGCCGCGGAAGCCCAGCATCGGGTTCTCTTCTTCCGGCTCGTAGCGTTCGCCGCCCACCAGGTTGGCGTATTCATTGGACTTAAAGTCCGACAGACGCACGATCACGCGTTTCGGGTAGAAGGCCGCGCCGAGCGTGGCGATCCCTTCCGTCAGACGACCAACATAGAACTCTCTCGGCGAGTCGTAACCCTTCATCATCTCGCGGATTTCGTTTTGCAGTTTTGCGTCCTGGTCGTCGAACTCCAGCAGCGCACGCGGGTGCACCCCGATCATACGGTTAATGATAAATTCCAGACGCGCCAGGCCCACGCCTTCGTTCGGCAGGCAGGCGAAGTCAAACGCGCGGTCCGGGTTGCCGACGTTCATCATGATCTTCAGCGGCAGATCCGGCATGGTATCCACGCTGGAGCTTTTCACGCTGAAGTCGAGGATATCAGCATACACGTAACCGGTATCGCCTTCGGCACAGGAGACCGTCACGTTCTGGTCGTCCTTCATGCGTTCGGTCGCGTCACCGCAGCCGACTACCGCCGGGATCCCCAGCTCACGGGCAATGATTGCCGCGTGACAGGTACGGCCGCCGCGGTTCGTGACGATGGCAGCCGCTTTCTTCATGATCGGTTCCCAGTCCGGGTCGGTCATGTCGGTCACCAGCACGTCGCCGGGCTGAATGCGGTTCATCTCGCTAATGTCGTGGATCACTTTCACCGGACCGGCACCGATGCGGTGGCCGATTGCGCGTCCTTCCGCGACAATTTTGCCCTGCGCGTGCAGGGTGTAGCGCTCCATGACCTGACCGCGTGAACGGACGGTTTCCGGACGCGCCTGCACGATAAACAGCTTGCCGGTGTGTCCGTCTTTGGCCCACTCGATGTCCATCGGACGGCCATAGTGTTTTTCAATCTGCACCGCCTGCTTCGCCAGCTCTTCCACTTCGGCGTCGGTCAGGGAGAAGCGATCCCGCTGCTCCTGCGGCACATCTTCAATGGTGACCTGCTTGCCATGTTCTTGCGTCGGGGCATAGATCATGCGGATTTTTTTCGAGCCCATGGTGCGGCGTACCACTGCCGGACGGTTAGCCGCCAGCGTAGGCTTGTGCACATAGAATTCGTCAGGGTTCACCGCCCCCTGCACCACCATCTCGCCCAGACCCCATGCGGAGGTGATAAACACCACCTGGTCGAAGCCGGATTCAGTGTCGATAGAGAACATCACGCCGGAAGAGCCCACGTCGGAGCGCACCATGCGCTGTACGCCTGCGGAGAGCGCGACGCCGCGGTGGTCATAGCCCTGATGGACGCGATAGGAGATGGCGCGGTCGTTGAACAGGGAAGCAAACACATGCTTCACCGCCACCAGTACCGCCTCGTAACCCTGGACGTTGAGGAAGGTTTCCTGCTGCCCGGCGAAAGAGGCATCCGGCATATCTTCTGCGGTAGCGGAAGAGCGCACGGCAAAGGAGGCCTGCGCGTCGTCAGCGGAGAGCTGGTTGTAGGCGTCATGGATGGCTTTTTCCAGTTCCGGCTGGAAAGGTGTGTCGATAATCCACTGGCGGATTTGCGCGCCGGCTTTGGCAAGCTCGGTGACATCATCAATATCCGTTTTATCCAGCAGGTCGTAAATGCGCTGGTTTACACCGCTCTGGTCTAAAAACAGGTTAAACGCATCGGCGGTTGTGGCAAACCCGTTAGGTACGGAGACACCCATACCGGACAGATTTGTAATCATTTCACCCAGGGAGGCATTTTTGCCCCCAACTCTGTCTACATCATTCATGCCGAGTTGGTTATACCAAAGCACCAGCGGTGACGAGCCATTGTTGGACATCGAAACAATCCTTTTGTGATATTTGATCGGAGTAAGAAACACCTGACTACGTATTTATACTGGCATATTTATTTCCGCTAAAAAAACGGTGAATCGTGTAAGCAATTTAAATTTTCAACTTTTCGGACAGTTTCCCGGCATTCGCTAACCCGATGATTCCTATAGATTCCGGCAAAAACCATAGAAATAAAGCCGCTATTCGGAAAATGAAATCCACTTTTCAGGAAAATCAAAAACACCATTTCATTTTAAATTCAGATAAGTTCTTTGCTGTGAAATTAACTTTTTTAATTTATGCTTTCAGGCAATTACGTACGCTATTCAGGGTGGATAAAATGGATAATGCTGTCGATCGCCACGTTTTTTATATTTCTGATGGGACGGCGATTACCGCCGAGGTGCTGGGACACGCGGTGATGTCGCAGTTTCCGGTATCGATAAACAGCATCACGCTGCCGTTCGTGGAAAATGAGAGCCGGGCCAAAGCCGTCAAGGACCAGATCGACGCTATTTACCAGCAGACCGGCGTTCGTCCGCTGGTGTTCTATTCCATTGTGATCCCTGAGATCCGCAATATCATTCTGCAAAGCGAGGGCTTCTGTCAGGACATCGTGCAGGCGCTGGTTGCCCCCTTGCAAAGCGAGCTGAAGCTCGATCCGACGCCGATCGCCCACCGTACCCACGGGCTGAACCCCGGTAACCTGACCAAATACGATGCGCGTATTGCCGCTATTGACTACACCCTGGCGCACGACGACGGGATCTCGCTGCGCAATCTCGACCAGGCGCAGGTGATTTTGCTCGGCGTGTCGCGCTGCGGTAAAACTCCCACCAGCCTATACCTGGCAATGCAGTTTGGCATTCGCGCCGCCAACTACCCCTTTATTGCCGATGATATGGATAACCTGGTGCTGCCCGCCGCGCTCAAGCCGCTCCAGCACAAGCTATTTGGGCTGACCATCAACCCGGAACGACTGGCGGCGATCCGCGAAGAACGTCGCGAGAACAGCCGCTACGCCTCGATGCGCCAGTGCCGAATGGAAGTCTCTGAAGTCGAAGCGCTGTACCGGAAAAATCAAATTCCCTGGCTGAACAGTACCAACTATTCAGTAGAAGAAATTGCCACCAAGATCCTCGATATCATGGGGCTAAATCGCCGCATGTACTAATATGCTAGTACATTAATCCAGTTTCAGTTATTATCATGCCATCCTCGGGGCGACGTGCCCCGAACTTGAAATCAGCAGGGATTGGTTTAAGGTGATGCCCATCACTTCCCGGTAGTCTGCCGATGAAGCAAAAAATTTCTGAGACATTCCATGAACAAAACCGACGAACTGCGCACCGCGCGCATTGATAGCCTGGTCACACCGGCTGAACTGGCCCGGCTGCATCCCGTTTCCGCCGAGGTGGCGGACCATGTGACGGCCTCCCGTCGCCGCATCGAAAAAATTCTCAATGGTGAAGACAAACGTCTTCTGGTGGTGATTGGCCCCTGCTCCATCCACGACCTGGACGCGGCAATGGATTATGCACAACGCCTTCAGACGCTGCGCGGCAGGTATCAGGATCGCCTGGAGATCGTGATGCGTACCTACTTTGAAAAGCCGCGTACCGTCGTGGGCTGGAAAGGATTGATTTCCGATCCGGATCTGAACGGTAGCTACCGGGTGAATCACGGTATTGCGCTGGCGCGCAAGCTGCTGTTACAGGTTAACGAGCTGGGCGTGCCGACTGCCACCGAATTTCTGGATATGGTGACCGGACAGTTTATTGCCGACCTCATAAGCTGGGGCGCGATTGGCGCGCGTACCACCGAAAGTCAGATCCACCGTGAAATGGCGTCGGCGCTCTCCTGTCCGGTGGGCTTCAAAAACGGAACGGACGGCAATACCCGAATTGCCGTAGATGCCATCCGCGCGTCACGCGCCAGCCATATGTTCCTCTCCCCGGATAAAAATGGCCAGATGACCATCTACCAGACCAGCGGCAACCCGTTCGGACATATCATTATGCGTGGCGGTAAAAAACCGAATTACCATGCAGAAGATATTGCCGCCGCTTGCGAAACGCTGGCGGAATTTGACCTGCCCGAGCATCTGGTGGTGGATTTCAGCCACGGCAATTGTCAGAAACAGCACCGCCGCCAGCTGGACGTCTGCGAGGAAGTTTGCCAGCAGATCCGCAGCGGCTCGACCGCCATTGCAGGAATTATGGCGGAGAGCTTTATCAAAGAAGGCACGCAGAAGATCGTTGCCGGACAGCAAATGGTCTACGGCCAGTCAATCACCGACCCGTGCCTGAGCTGGGAAGACAGCGAACGGCTGCTGGAGATGCTGGCGTCTGCGGTAGATTCGCGCTTCTAACCCCTTGCCGGGTGGCGGCTTTGCCTTACCCGGCCTACGATTCGTGCCCTTCTCCCTCTCCCCGTGGGAGAGGGTCGGGGTGAGGGCGTCAGACCGCATCTCTCCCCCAAATTTGATCCCGTCACACAATTTTCACAAAAACGCTTGCTGTGAATTTGCAGTTTATTGATAATGATTATCATTGTTACATTGATTGTTATTTATAAACATTATGTCACCGACCGATAACAGCGCGGCAACGCCTTCAAAAACACACACAGCGCCGTCCCCTGCTCCCACCGATCGCCGAATCGACAGTAAAAGCCTGTTGGGTGAGGAGGGACGGGTCATTATCGAGCATGACGGCCAGCACTACCTGCTGCGCCAGACCAATGCCGGAAAACTGATCCTGACTAAATAAACCAGACAACACATTCGCCAGCCACCCAGGTGATCCCCAGGCAGCCAGCGCTTTTCAATTCTTATGGAGAGTTGCTATGCCACACCTGCAATCCGCGTCTTTACGCCCGTCTCTTCTGGCGCTGGCGATTGTCAGCACCCTGCCGGGCGTTACGTTTGCTGCCGCAGACGAGATCACCGTCACCGCCACCGGCAATGCCCGCAGCGCCTTTGAAGCCCCCATGATGGTGAGCGTGATTGACGCCACCGCGCCGGAAAACCAGACCGCCAGCTCCGCTGCCGACCTGCTGCGCAAGGTGCCCGGTCTGACGCTGGACGGCACCGGGCGCACCAACGGTCAGGACGTTAACCTCCGTGGCTATGACCGCCGTGGCGTGCTGGTGCTGGTGGATGGCGTGCGCCAGGGCACCGATACCGGACACCTGAACAGCACGTTCCTCGATCCGGCACTGATCAAACGTATCGAAGTGGTACGTGGCCCTTCCGCCTTGCTGTACGGCAGCGGCGCGCTGGGCGGCGTAATTTCGTATGACACCGTCGACGCCAGCGATCTATTGGATGCAGGTAAAAACAGCGGCTATCGCGTATTTGCTACCGGTGCAACGGGCGATCACAGCATCGGGATGGGCGCCAGCGCCTATGGCCGCACCGATACCCTGGACGGCCTGGTCTCATGGTCCAGCCGCGATCGCGGCGACATTCGCCAGAGTGACGGCGCGAGGGCGCCAAACGACGAATCCATCAACAATATGCTGGCGAAAGGCAGCTGGAAAATTGATCCGGCTCAGACGCTGAGCGGCTCCCTGCGCTACTACAACAACGACGCGCAGGAGCCGAAAAATCCGCAGACCACGAATGCCAGCAGCAGTAACCCGATGACCGATCGTTCCACCATTCAGCGCGATGCCCAGCTTGGCTACCGCATTGCGCCAGCCGGAAACAACTGGCTGAACGCCGATGCGAAAATTTACTGGTCCGAAGCGAGGATCAACGCCCAGAACATCGACGCCAGCGGCGAGTTCCGTAAGCAGACCACCAAAGGCGGAAAAGTCGAAAACCGCACCCGCCTGTTCAGCGACTCCTTCGCCTCGCACCTGCTGACCTACGGCGGGGAATACTATCGTCAGGAGCAACACCCTGGCGGCGCGACCACCGGCTTCCCGGACGCTAAAATCGACTTCAGCTCCGGCTGGTTGCAGGATGAGATTACCCTGCGCGACCTGCCGGTAACGCTTCTCGGCGGGACGCGTTACGACAACTACCGCGGCAGCAGCAGCGGTTACGATGACGTGGATGCGGATAAGTGGTCATCACGCGCCGGGTTAACCGTGAGTCCAGCCGACTGGCTGATGCTGTTCGGCTCTTACGCCCAGGCCTTCCGCGCGCCAACGATGGGCGAGATGTATAACGACTCGAAGCACTTCTCTATCGGCAGCTTCTACACCAACTACTGGGTGCCGAACCCGAACCTGCGTCCGGAAACTAACGAAACCCAGGAGTTCGGTTTTGGGCTACGTTTTGACGATCTGCTGCTCGCCAACGACGCGCTGGAGTTCAAAGCCAGCTACTTCGACACCAAAGCGAAAGATTACATCTCCACTACCGTCGATTTTGCGGCGGCCACCACCATGTCCTATAACGTACCAAATGCCAAAATCTGGGGCTGGGACATGATGGCAACCTACGCGACCAGCCTGTTCAACCTGGACGTGGCCTACAACCGCACGCGCGGGAAAGATACCGACACGGGCGAATACATCTCCAGCATCAACCCGGACACCGTCACCAGCAAGCTGGATATCCCGGTGGCGCAAAGCGGATTCTCCGTGGGCTGGATCGGCACCTTCGTCGAACGTTCAACGCACATCAGCAGCAGCTACAGCGAGCAGCCTGGCTACGCAGTGAATGATTTCTACGTCAGCTATAAAGGTCAGCAGCAGTTCAAAGGCATCACCACCACCCTCGTGCTGGGGAACGCCTTCGACAAAGCCTACTGGTCACCGCAGGGCATCCCGCAGGATGGCCGCAACGGCAAGATCTTCGTCAGTTATCAATGGTAATTCCCTTCGGGGCAACGATTCAGAAGGATAAGATTATGGGTCACTACACACGCTGGCTTGAGCTTAAAGAAGAACATCCGGGTAAGTACGCCCGTGATATCGCCGGATTAATGCACATCAGCGAAGCAGAGCTGGCATTTGCGCGTGTTGGACACGACGCCTGGCGGCTGCGCGGTGAAATCCGTGAGATTCTGGCGGCGCTGGAGTCGGTGGGGGAAACCAAATGCATCTGCCGTAACGAATACGCCGTTCATGAACAGATCGGAGCGTTTACTAACCAGCACCTCGGCGGCCACGCCGGGCTGGTGCTAAATCCGCGTGCGCTGGATCTGCGTTTGTTCCTCAACCAGTGGGCGAGCGCGTTTCACATAAGTGAAACGACCTCCCGCGGCGAACGTCAGAGCATTCAGTTCTTCGATCATCAGGGCGACGCTTTACTGAAGGTCTACACCACGGATCACACCGACGTTGCCGCCTGGGGCGACGTGCTGACCCGATTTATCATTGCCGATAACCCCGCTCTGGCGCTAAAGGCTGTCGAGGCCCCTGCGCATTCCGACGGTGCTGATGCAGGCTCGGTGGAGAAAGAGTGGCGCGCCATGACCGACGTGCATCAGTTCTTTAGCTTACTGAAGCGCCATAACCTGAGCCGCCAGCAGGCGTTTCGTCTGGTGAGTGACGATCTGGCCTGTAAGGTGGATAACAGCGCGCTGGCACAGCTGCTGGAGACGGCGCGACAGGACAGAAACGAAATCATGATCTTCGTCGGCAACCGCGGCTGCGTGCAGATTTTCACCGGTGTGGTGGAAAAACTGACGCCCATGAAAGGCTGGCTGAACATCTTCAACCCAACCTTTACCCTGCATCTGCTGGAGGAGACTATCGCCGAGACGTGGGTAACGCGTAAACCTACGGCGGACGGACACGTTACCAGCCTGGAGCTGTTTGCTGCGGATGGCACTCAGATCGCCCAGCTCTATGGGCAGCGTACCGAAGGCGAGCCTGAGCAGAGCCAGTGGCGTCGCCAGATTGACGCCCTGACGCCAGAAGGGCTGGCCGCATGAAAAACTGGTTTGCCCTGCTCTGCGCCCTGCCGCTGGTCGCCGTCGCCGCGCCGGAGAGAATTGTCGCCCTCGGCGGCGACGTGACGGAGATCGTCTACGCCCTCGGCGCGGAGTCTTCTCTGGTTGCGCGCGACAGTACCAGCCAGTGGCCGCAGGCGACAAACGCGCTGTCTGACGTGGGGTATCTTCGCCAGCTGAATGCGGAGGGGATTTTGTCCGTACGCCCGACGCTGGTGCTGGCAAGCGACCAGGCGCAGCCCTCTCTGGCGCTGAAGCAGGTTGAACAGAGCCACGTCCGGGTGGTTACCGTTCCCGGCACGCCTGACCTGCGCGCGATTGACGAAAAAGTACGGGTGATAGCTCAGGCGACGCATCATGAGGCGCAAGGGGAAACCCTGCGCAACTCGCTGCGTCAGGCGCTGGCGGCACTGCCCTCAACACCGCTCAACAAGCGGGTGCTGTTTATCCTCAGCCACGGCGGAATGACCGCAATGGCGGCCGGGCAACAGACCGGTGCGGATGCGGCAATACGCGCCGCCGGGTTGCAGAACGCCATGCAGGGCTTTACCCGCTATCAGCCGCTTTCCCAGGAGGGGGTGATGGCCAGCCAGCCGGATCTGGTGGTGATTTCGCAGGAGGGCCTTAACGCGCTGGGCGGCGAAGAAAATCTGTGGAAACTGCCCGGTCTGGCGCAAACGCCAGCGGGACGAAGCAAGCAGGTGCTGGCTATTGATGACATGGCCCTGCTGGGCTTCAGCGTCCGCACGCCGAAAGCCATACAACAGCTGCGTGCCAGAGCGGAGCAACTGCCCTGATGTCCCGGCGCATCACATTATCGTTATGGCTTCTGGCGGGGTCGCTTACCGTCATGACGATCATGGCTACCGGTTTTGGGGCGTTACGCCTGCCGGTGAACGTGCTCTGGAGCGGCAGCGATGAGACGCTACGCCAGATCTGGCTCACCATCCGTCTGCCCCGCGTGCTGCTGGCGCTGGTGATTGGCGGGTCGCTGGCGCTCGCCGGCTGCGTCATGCAGGGGCTGTTCCGCAATCCGCTTGCCGACCCGGGCCTGCTCGGGATCAGCAGCGGTGCGGCGCTGGCCGTCGCCCTGTGGGTGGTGCTCCCGCTCGCGCTGCCCGCGCTGGTGATGCTCTACGCCCCTATGCTGGCGGCATTTCTTGGGGCGCTGGCAGCCACAGGCGTGATCTTCCTGCTCAGCAAGCAGCATGACACCTCTCTGTCACGTCTGTTGCTGGTGGGTATCGCCATCAATGCCCTGTGCGGTGCGGCAGTGGGTGTGCTTTCGTGGGTCAGCAATGACGCCCAGCTGCGTCAGCTTTCACTCTGGGGAATGGGAAGTCTTGGTCAGGCGCAGTGGTCCACGCTGCTCGCCGTGACCTCGCTGATGGTGCCTGCCGCTCTGGCGATCTGGCGCTGTGCCAGTGCGTTAAATTTACTGCAACTGGGTGAAGAGGAAGCGCATTACCTTGGCGTGGACGTAGCCCTTGTACAGCGAATATTACTGTTATGCAGCGCCCTGCTGGTCGCTGCGGCTGTCGCCGTCAGCGGCGTGATTGGCTTTGTCGGACTCGTGGTGCCGCACCTGATGCGCATGTGGTTGGGCGCCGATCACCGGGCAACCCTCCCCGGCACGGTACTCGCGGGCGCGTTACTGCTGCTGGTGGCGGATACGGTCGCGCGCACCCTGGTCGCCCCGGCAGAAATGCCGGTCGGCCTGCTCACCAGTATCCTTGGCGCTCCCTGGTTCTTATGGCTCATTTTTCGTCGTGGAGAACAGCATGGCTGAACGTTATACGGCTGAAAATCTGACTTTTACCCGGTCTGGCCGCACGCTGACAGATAACGTTTCGCTGTCACTGTCGCAGGGAGAGCTGGTTACATTGATCGGCCCCAACGGCGCAGGGAAATCCACGCTGCTGCGGCTGCTGACCGGCTATCTGAAACCCGACAGCGGAGGCTGTTCGCTGGCGGGAAAAGCGCTGGATGAATGGCATCCGCAGGTGCTGTCGCGCTATCGGGCGGTGATGCGCCAGCAATCTCAGCCTGGATTTGACTGGCAGGTGGAGGAGATCGTTGGAATGGGGCGTGCGCCCTGGACGCGTCACCCGGAACCGTCAATTGTGCGTGAGGTGTTGCAGCTGACCGGTTGCCTGCCGCTGGCCGGCAGGCGCTATCATGCCCTCTCGGGGGGCGAGCAGCAGCGCGTCCAGCTCGCCCGCGCGCTGGCGCAGCTGTGGCGTGACGGAACGCCGCGCGGCTGGCTGTTTCTCGACGAACCCACTTCCGCTCTGGATCTCTACCACCAGCAGCATCTGCTGCGCCTGTTGAAATCGCTGACCCGTCAGGGCCATCTTCACGCCTGCGTGGTGCTGCACGATCTCAATCTTGCCGCATTATGGTCGGACCGGATCCTACTGTTACACAACGGCAGGATTGTTTCTCAGGGCATACCGGAGACGGTTTTGCAGGCCGACGCGCTGGCACGCTGGTACGGTGCGCAGGTGCACGTCGGCAGACATCCGGCGCACGCCGCGCCGCAGGTTTTTCTCGCCCCTTAGCTTGAGCAGCTCACTTCCAGCCGCTTGCCCCAGTCCGGCGGGCGGCTGACATAGTCATCCTCCCGGTCGGCAAACGGCGTGCGCAGGGCGATATGTAGCCGATGCAGCTCGGTATAGTCCCCCTGCTCTGCCTGCTCAATGGCCCGCTGCGCCAGCCAGTTGCGCAATACCATCGCCGGGTTAACCGCCTTCATCCGCGCCTGGCGGGTATCGTCATCAATTTGTTCCTGCTGTAAACGCGCCCGGTAAGCGGCAAACCAGTCATCAAACGCCTGTCGATCGAAGAACTCGTCGCGCAGCTGTGACGCGGCGCTCTGCTGCGCTGTCTGACTCAGCATACGGAAGGTTCGGGTATAGTCGCTGCCTTCACGCGCCATGATGGCAAACAGCCCATTCAGCAGCGCGTTATCGCCTTTTTCCTGCGTCATCAGCCCCAGCCTGGTGCGCATTAACACACCGTATTCCCGCAGCAGGACCTCCTGATAGCTGTCCAGCGCATCGTTCAGGGCATCGACGTCGATAAACGGCGACAGGCTTTGTGCAAGCCGCTGAAGGTTCCACAGCCCCACCGCAGGCTGGTTGTCGAAACGGTAACGCCCCTGATAGTCCGAATGGTTACAGATGTAACCCGGCTGATAGTCATCAAGGAAGCCGTACGGACCGTAGTCAAACGTCAGCCCTAACAGGGACATGTTGTCGGTGTTCATCACCCCATGGGCAAAGCCGACGGCCTGCCAGCGGGCAATCATTGCGGCGGTGCGCGCAACAATATCACGGAACCAGAGAACATAGCGGTCCGGCTCGTTTTGCAGGTGCGGCCAGTGACGACGAAGAGCGTAATCGGCAAGCTGGCGGACTTTATCCGGCTCGCGGCGATAGTAGAAGTGTTCAAAATGACCGAAACGCAGATGGCTTTCCGCCACGCGGACCAGCATCGCTCCATGCTCCATCGTTTCGCGGGCCACCGGCGTGTCGCTGGTGACAATGGACAGCGCACGTGAGGTAGGGATCCCCAGAGCGTGCATCGCCTCGGAAGCCAGACCTTCACGTATGGTTGAACGCAGCACCGCGCGGCCATCTCCCATGCGTGAGTATGGGGTTAGCCCTGCCCCTTTCAGGTGCCAGTCGAGCGTTTCGCCATTCGGCAGAACTTGTTCACCCAGCAGGATACCGCGGCCATCGCCGAGCTGTCCCGCCCAGACGCCAAACTGATGTCCGCTGTAGACCTGAGCCAGCGGCTTCATGCCCGGAAGCAGCGTTTCGCCGCCCCAGACGCCGGCGCCTTTTTCTGGCTGAAAAAGCGTCGAAGGGATGCCAAGCGAATCCGCTAATGCATCGTTATGCCAGATAATACGCGCGTTTTGTAAAGGCGTTGGCTTAAGCGCGGTGTAAAAGCCGGGTAATTCATCGTGCCAGTGAGCAGTAAAAGACAGGGTCATAAGTCCTCCTGCTTTAAGTGTAGAGGGTTTCCCTGGACGTAAACACGGGCGAAGAAAGGGGTTATTGCTGTACGAGAGTCGTGACCCGCTCTGCCGGGACGGCAGGCCACAGGCTTCCCTGCATTGCACCAAAATTGAATGGCAGCACGCGTTGTAAGATGCCGTGATCGTCAATTCCCGAGACCATGACCGACTGACAGTGCGGCGCGATCTGCCAGAGAATAGCGCGCATAAAAGGCTCAAACGAGAGTGCCGAGACACGCTGCTGGATAAAGTTTTTATCCAGAACCACCCGTTTGAACAGACCATCATAAACCGGCTTAAGGGACGCAGCCCCTGCACCGAAGTTAGCCAGCACTAGGGGGAAATGGATCGCCATTCTTGCCAGACAGGGATCGTCTTTCCCGTTATTTAAACCTGGATAGTTCTCATTAACAGTAAACTCAAGAAACGGATATCGTTCAAGGATTGAAACAGCGTTCTCATTAGTTAATAAAAACTCAACAATTGCAGGTGTAATATTGATCCATGCAATTAACTGATGCTGAATAAAAAATAGCTTACAGGTATCGAGTAATTGTAGTTTCTCCTGAAACAGCGCTAATTCATCTTCCTGAGAAAGATGTGGGATAACCAGTTCAGTCGGGATCCGTACGTCCGCACCCACGCCAGTAAAGTTAACCAAAATCTCTAAACCTTTAAGCAAACCTGCACTATCACGCGCCGGAAGGAGTAAAAGTTCAGACTGGTAAGCATTATCTAGCGTAATAATCATCGCGCTTGTCCTGCATTAAAGATGAGAGAGAACATCCTGGAGCAATTGCAGGCACAATTCCACTGTCTTGATTTTAATAAGGTTAATTTCATTCTTTCCGTATTAATTTTCAGATTTTTCCCTGAATCTTAATTAATTTTATCCTGGTTATTGAATAATAGCCAGTTTTAGATAAAACAGGCACATGCGGACATAAATAATTGGGCAAAAAATTTAACTTTAATCAACCCGCAAGAAAAGCCTGACGTCTATTTTCACCGCCAGGCCCTCCGCACTGCATTTTTATGCAGCGGTTAAATACGTCTGGCCTGCCAGAAGTTTTTACGCCAGTAAACATTATCCAGAGAGGAGCGCATCACGCCACGGCTGGTCGAGGCATGAATGAACTGATTATCGGTGTCATAAATGCCGACATGAAGGCCGCTTTCACCGGAGCCCGTTTTAAAAAAGACCAGATCGCCGGGCAGGAGTTCGTCCTTATCAATTTCAGTGCCGATTTTCGCCTGCATACGCGTTTCTCGCGGAAGCTGGAGGTCAAATTTATCGCGGAAGGTCATCAGCACGAATCCTGAGCAATCCACCCCGCCCCGGCTCATGCCGCCGTAGCGATAAGGGGTGCCGCGCCAGTTGCTGAGCTGATCGTTCAGGCTGGCAATGACCGTAATGGAATCGGAAAGCCGTGGGTTGGGCGGAGGTGCACGATGGCTGCTGCATCCTGCAAGAAATAGCGCCGCAACAAGGAGAAACCAGAATCGCATTTCAGACGAATCCTCTGCTTTTTTTGTTCTTTCGGTAATTTAGCGTGCATCTATGCGACTGTGCAAGAAAGGTTATTCCTGCGCCGTGGAAATGAGCATCTTGTGGCCTTCAATATCCAGCCTCCGGAACGACATGTGGTAAGCGCTCGCAAGATTGGCGGCCGTCAGCACGTTGTCGCGCGTTCCGCTGGCAATCAGTTTGCCACGCGCCAGCAACCACACCCGATGCGCGTGGCGCAACGTATGGTTTAAATCATGGCTGCTCATCACAATGGCGATCCCCTTGCGACATAGCGCGCTGAGCAGGGTATCCAGCGCTGCCTGTTGGGCAACGTCCAGCCCGCTCATCGGCTCGTCCAGCAGCAGCATCCGCCCGTGAGGATTTCCCGCCGGATGGATCTGAAGGATAACGGCGGCCAGACGCACGCGCTGCCACTCGCCGCCGGAAAGCTGATTTGCCTGCCGGGTGAGCTTATCGTCTAACCCGAGCGCCGCAGCAACCTCGTTGAGCAAGCCCACCTGATTTTTATCAGACAGATGCAGCGTCAGGTAGTGCCAGACGGGCATCGCAAAGGGCGGAACCTGCTGCTGAACCAGGTAGCCTCGACGGGAGGCAAGTGTAGCGGGTAGCCAGTCGACGAGCGATTGCCCGAGAAAGGTTATCTCTCCTTCCCCGGTGGTCAGCCCCGCCATACGCGCCAGCAGCGTGCTTTTTCCGGCGCCGTTTGGCCCAACCAGGTGAAGGATTTCACCTGCGTTGACTGCGGCAGTCACAGGCTCAAGACGTCCCTTCCCGGCAACGTCCGTGAGCTGCATCAGCAGCGTCATTATTTCGCCAGCGCCAGCTTGATTGATTCCATCACGATAGGATCTTCCGGCGTCATGTCAGGCGAAAAACGCTGCACGACCTGACCGTCACGTCCAATCAGGAATTTTTCGAAGTTCCACAGAATATCGTCCGGATAGAGCGGCGCGCGGCCTTTACTCGCCATACGCTCATAGAAACCACTCTCTTCAGGCGCAACGGCGGTCGGCGCCGCGGCCACCAGTTTGGCATACAGCGGATGACGATTTTCCCCGTTCACGTCAATTTTGCTGAACATCGGGAACGTCACGCCATAGGTTGTGCTGCAAAAGGTCTTAATTTCCTCTTCGCTGCCCGGCTCCTGGCCCAGGAACTGGTTGCACGGGAAGCCGAGTACGGTAAAGCCGTCTTTTTCCCAGGCTTTATGAATGTTTTCCAGCTGTTCA
Source organism: Enterobacter sp. JJBC (assembly GCF_036936505.1). NCBI lineage: Bacteria > Pseudomonadati > Pseudomonadota > Gammaproteobacteria > Enterobacterales > Enterobacteriaceae > Enterobacter > Enterobacter sp. JJBC. The sequence continues at coordinate 1,979,945 of NZ_CP136935.1, read as the reverse complement.
TACTGCGGCGTAAGGCCACATTTTGACGCCACGTTCACGATGAGCAGCACCTTGCCCTTGTAGCCTACCAGCGTGGTTTTCTCGCCGTCAATGGTCGTCACTTCGGTATTCAGAATATCAGACTGCATAGCATTCCCTCAGGTTGACTTACAGGTTGTGTTTTAACGTCCAGCTTTTAATAGTAGCCAGATAAAGACCGGCGCGCCCAGCGTTGCGGTCACCACGCCTATGGGCAACTCAGCGGCCGTCAGGGCGAGTCGGGCGATGATATCGGCAACCAGCAGCGTTGCCGCCCCGGCAACCGCCGAGGCCGGGAGCAGGGTTCGGTGGTCCGTAATGCCGCACAGACGCAGCATATGCGGGATCACCAGCCCAATAAAGCCAATCGCCCCCGCAAGCGCCACGCTTACGCCCACCATCCAGCCGATGGCGATAACCAGCACGTTGCGCCAGAATCCAATCGGCATCCCGAGCTGGCGAGCAGACGTTTCGCCCAGCGCGAGAATATTCAGCGGCTGCGCCTGGAACACCATCCACAGGATAACCGGGATCAGGAGCACCATCAGCCACCCCTGACGCCAGTCAACACCCCCAAATCCCCCCATCATCCAGTACATTAACTGGCGCAGATCGAAGGAGGTAGAAAAGTAGACGGCCCAGGTCATCAGCGCACTACAGATGATCCCCAACGCTACCCCGGCAAGTAGCAGCCGGCTGGTGGATAAATGGCGACGAGCAAAGCGCAGAAGGATAAGGGTTATCAACAGCGCGCCAAGGATGGCGCTGAGGCTAATCCCCCAGCCGGAGAGCTCGCCTCCCCCCAACATCACGGCGGCGATAAGCCCGACGCCTGCACCATTCGAGACCCCGAGAAGCCCGGGTTCCGCCAGAGGGTTTTCAAATAATGCCTGCATGATCGTACCGCACAGCGCCAGCGCAGCGCCGACCAAAAGGACAGCCAGCGTCCGCGGCAGGCGGATCTGCCAGACAAAGAGCTGCCCTTCAGGCGTAAACCAGCTTTCCGGCCCCAGCCACCGATCGCCCGCGCACAGGCTGACGGTGGTGGCGACAATCAACAGCACCCCGAGCAGACACAGGCGGCGGAGATCGGAGCGGTGCTGAAGACGGGCAAGATCAAGCATAGACGATAGGTTATCCGGTTGAGATATCATTGATTTTACGGCGGGTTTAGCAAATAGCGCAAAGAAAAAAGGCCGCGTGAGCGGCCTTTTTAGTTAGTTCATATTACTCTGCTTTGGGCGTTGCGTTTTCGACACGGCTTTTTAACTTCTGTCCGGGTCTGAAGGTCACCACGCGGCGGGCTGTAATGGGAATATCTTCCCCCGTCTTCGGGTTACGGCCCGGACGTTGGTTTTTGTCTCGCAAATCAAAATTGCCAAAGCCGGAGAGTTTAACCTGCTCACCATTTTCCAGAGCACGACGGATCTCTTCGAAAAACAGCTCTACCAGCTCTTTGGCATCCCGTTTGCTAAGCCCAAGCTTATCAAACAGATATTCTGACATTTCAGCTTTTGTAAGCGCCATAGGTTCAATCCCTCAATGATGCCTGGAATCGCTCTTTTAATGCCTCTACACATTTGGCGACGGTAGCGGCAATCTCCTCTTCTTCGAGTGTACGGCTGGTATCCTGAAGGATAAGGCTAATAGCGAGGCTCTTGAAACCTTCTGCTACGCCCTTGCCGCGGTACACGTCAAATAAGTTTACGCCAACTACCTGATTTACGCCAACTTTCTTACATTCGGCCAAAATATCTGCTGCGGGCACATTTTCAGCGACCACAACCGCGATATCACGGCGGTTTGCCGGGAAGCGTGAGACGTCCTGCGCCTGAGGAATGACGCGGTCTGCAACCGGGTTCCACTCCAGTTCGAATACGATGGTACGGCCATTCAGATCCAGCTTACGTTCCAGTTCCGGGTGAACAACCCCAATGAAACCAACACGTTTGCCGTCTAAATAGATCGCCGCACTCTGACCCGGATGCAGGGCTGGAATCGCTTCTGCGCGGAATTCAATTTCGGATAATTTACCGGTCAGATCGAGAATTGCTTCCAGATCGCCCTTCATATCGTAGAAATCAACTGTCCCTTTTGCCAGGTCCCAATGCTCTTCATAGCGGTTACCGCTGATGGCGCCGGCCAGCATGAGATCCTGACGGATGCCTAAATTCGCCTGAGTATCCGGTACAAAGCGCAAACCGCTTTCGAAAATACGCACGCGGTTTTGCTGACGGTTCTGGTTATAAACGATAGTGCCCAGCAGTCCCGTCCACAGGGACAGACGCATCGCTGACATCTCGCTGGAAATCGGACTTGGCAGGATCAGCGCTTCCTGACCCGGGTGGATCAGCTGTTGCAGCTTAGGATCAACGAAGCTGTAGGTGATCACTTCCTGGTAGCCTTTGTCGTTCAGCATGGTTTTCACACGCTTCAGAGACAGATCGGCCTCGCGATGGCTGCCCATCACCAGACCCGCCTGCACCGGCTCGTCAGGGATGTTGTTGTAGCCGTAAACGCGGGCCACTTCTTCCACCAGATCTTCTTCGATCTCCATGTCGAAACGCCAGGATGGCGCAACGGCTTTCCACTCGTCCTGACCTTCAGTGACTTCGCAGCCCAGACGCGTCAAAATGTCGGTCACCTGCGCATCGGCAACGTGGTGACCAATCAGGCGACCCAGCTTGCTGCGGCGCAGGGTAATGGTCGCACGCTTCGGCAGTGTCGCTTCGTTGGTCACATCAATTACCGGACCCGCTTCACCGCCGCAGATATCGATCAGCAGGCGAGTTGCACGCTCCATCGCTTTGTATTGCAGCGCAGGATCCACGCCACGCTCGTAGCGATGAGAAGCATCAGTGTGCAGACCGTGACGGCGTGCGCGGCCGGTGATGGAGAGCGGGCTGAAGAACGCGCATTCCAGCAGGACGTTTTGCGTCTCGTCGTTAACGCCAGAGTGCTCGCCGCCGAAGATACCGCCCATCGCCAGCGCTTTGTTGTGATCGGCAATCACCAGGGTGTCGGCGTTCAGTTTCGCTTCGCTGCCGTCCAGCAGAACCAGGGTTTCGCCCTCTTTCGCCATGCGCACGACGATCCCACCTTCGATACGATCTTTATCAAAGGCGTGCATTGGCTGGCCCAGCTCCAGCAGAACATAGTTGGTGACGTCAACCACGGCGTCGATAGAACGGATACCGCAGCGACGCAGTTTCTCTTTCATCCACAGCGGGGTTGGCGCTTTAACGTTAATACCTTTCACCACACGACCGAGGTAGCGTGGGCAGGCCTCAGGCGCGTCTACCTGAATCGGCAGCACGTCACTGATGGTTGCCTCAACCGGCGCGATCTCCGGCACGTTCAGTTCGGTCTGGTTTAGCACGGCCACGTCGCGGGCCACACCGATGATGCCTAAGCAGTCGGCACGGTTTGGCGTTACGCTGATTTCGATGGTGTTGTCATCAAGCTTCAGGTATTCGCGGATATCGGTACCGACTGGCGCATCCTGCGGCAGTTCAATAATGCCGGAGTGATCGTCGGAAATACCCAGTTCGGAGAAGGAGCACAGCATACCTTCAGACGGCTCACCGCGCAGCTTAGCCGCTTTGATTTTGAAATCGCCCGGCAGTACCGCACCGACGGTCGCCACGGCCACTTTCAGGCCCTGACGGCAGTTTGGCGCACCGCAGACGATATCCAGCAGACGATCACCGCCCACATTGACTTTTGTTACGCGCAGTTTGTCAGCGTTAGGGTGCTGACCGCATTCAACCACTTCGCCCACGACCACGCCGGTGAAGGCGCCAGAAACCGGCTCTACACCGTCAACTTCCAGACCCGCCATGGTGATCTGGTTGGAAAGCGCGTCGCTGTCCAGCGTGGTGTTCACCCATTCGCGTAACCACAGTTCACTGAATTTCATTGTTCTGTCCTGCCCTTATTTAAACTGTTTGAGGAAACGCAGATCGTTTTCGAAGAACGCACGTAAATCGGTTACGCCGTAGCGCAGCATGGTCAGACGCTCCATGCCCATACCGAACGCAAAGCCGGAATACACTTCTGGATCGATACCCACGTTGCGCAGCACGTTTGGATGCACCATGCCGCAGCCCAGCACTTCCAGCCATTTACCGTTTTTACCCATCACGTCAACTTCCGCAGACGGTTCGGTGAACGGGAAGTAGGACGGACGGAAGCGAACCTGCAAATCTTCCTCAAAAAAGTTGTTCAGGAAATCGTGCAGCGTGCCTTTCAGGTTGGTGAAGCTGATGTTTTTATCAACAATCAGACCTTCCATCTGGTGGAACATTGGGGTGTGGGTCTGATCGTAGTCGTTACGATAGACGCGGCCCGGCGCGATGATGCGGATAGGCGGTTCCTGTTCCTTCATGGTACGGATCTGAACGCCGGAAGTCTGGGTACGCAGCAGACGGGTAGCGTCAAACCAGAAAGTGTCGTGGTCAGCACGTGCCGGATGATGGCCAGGAATGTTGAGGGCATCGAAGTTGTGGTAATCATCTTCAATTTCCGGGCCAGTCGCCACGGTAAAGCCGAGCTCACCGAAGAAACTTTCAATACGATCGATAGTACGGGTAACCGGATGCAGACCGCCGTTTTCAATACGACGACCCGGCAGAGAAACGTCAATCGTTTCTGCCGCCAGACGCGCATTCAGTACTGCGCTTTCCAGCTCGGCTTTACGCGCGTTCAGCGCCTGCTGTACCTGCTCTTTGGCTTCGTTAATCACTGCACCGGCTGCCGGGCGCTCCTCTGCTGGCAGTTCACGCAGGGTAGTCATCTGAAGGGTCAAATGCCCTTTCTTGCCCAGATATTCGACGCGGACATTGTCTAACGCGGCAACATCTGAGGCCTGGTTAATGGCGGCCGTTGCACTGGCAACCAGCTCTGCGAGATGTGACATGGTTTTCCTCATTATGTCGGTGCAGACACCGAATTGTTGGACGTATTCTCTTAACTTCAGGCACAAAAAAAGCCTCCATCGGGAGGCTTATCTGGCGCTGTTTTTCGTTTCATCTTTCACGCGCTAGCCTCCTGAAGTCAGGTGCTAAAGTAAAAGAAGAAGCGGAAAATAGCAGCATTCATGCTTGCGTTACCTTGTAGGGTAAAAACCGTTAAGACCTTATTGAAAAGCCTGCACGGATAAATGTCAATCTTCTGATGGTGTTAAATGAAAAGAGGAGGCAAAGCCCCCTCTCTCAACTGGCTTATGCCAGTGCTGCTTTCGCTTTTTCGACCAGAGCGGTGAACGCTACTTTGTCGAATACTGCGATGTCAGCCAGGATCTTACGGTCGATTTCAACAGAGGCTTTTTTCAGGCCGTTGATGAATTTGCTGTAAGAAATACCGTTCTGACGTGCTGCTGCGTTGATACGCGCAATCCACAGTTGACGGAACTGACGCTTACGCTGACGACGGTCACGGTAAGCGTACTGACCTGCTTTGATAACAGCCTGGAAGGCAACGCGGTATACGCGTGAACGCGCACCGTAGTAGCCTTTAGCTTGTTTCAAAATTTTCTTGTGACGTGCACGTGCAATTACACCACGTTTTACGCGAGCCATGTGTGCTCTCCTGTATCTATTCTAAGTTAAAAAAGTTAAACGTTAACGACTTATGCGTACGGCAGGCACGCGATGACCAGGCCCAGATCGCCTTTAGAAACCATGGCTTTTGGACGCAGGTGACGTTTACGCTTGGTAGCTTTCTTAGTCAGAATGTGACGCAGGTTAGCGTGCTTGTGCTTAAAACCACCTTTACCGGTTTTTTTGAAGCGCTTAGCAGCACCGCGTACGGTCTTAATTTTTGGCATTTTAATAACTTCCACTTCGCATTGTTAAATAAACGAAACATAGGCGAACAAAACCTATGAAACCCGAAGGCTCCACAGATTTTGCTGCTTGAAGGCCTTACTGTTTCTTCTTAGGAGCGAGCACCATGATCATCTGGCGGCCTTCGATCTTCGTAGGGAAGGATTCGACTACTGCCAGTTCACTCAGATCGTCACGGACGCGGTTAAGCACTTCCATACCAATCTGTTGGTGGGCCATCTCACGACCGCGGAAACGCAGCGTGATCTTGGCCTTATCGCCATCTTCCAGAAAGCGAATCAGGCTGCGGAGTTTTACCTGATAATCGCCATCGTCGGTACCAGGACGGAATTTGATTTCCTTAACCTGGATAACTTTTTGCTTCTTCTTCTGTTCCTTAGAAGACTTACTCTTTTCATAAAGGAACTTGCCGTAGTCCATGATACGACAAACTGGCGGTTCGGCGTTAGGGCTGATTTCAACTAAATCTACTCCAGCTTCTTCAGCCTTTTCGATCGCTTCTCTCAGACTCACAATCCCCAGCTGCTCGCCTTCCAGACCTGTTAAGCGAACTTCCTGGGCGCGAATCTCGCCATTGATACGATTCGGACGTGCCGTTTGAACTCGTTTTCCGCCTTTAATACCTTATTCCTCCAGTTGTTGAAGACTGCGGCTGCGAATCTCTTGTTGCAGCTTCTCAATCACTTCACTTACGTCCAGGCTCCCCAGGTCTTTACCACGGCGGGTGCGAACGGCAACTTTGCCTGCTTCCACCTCTTTATCACCACAGACCAACATATACGGGACACGACGTAAAGTGTGCTCGCGGATTTTAAAGCCAATCTTCTCATTTCTCAAGTCTGCTTTTACGCGAATGCCCGCATTTTGTAGTTTCTGCGTCAATTCTTTAACGTAATCCGCCTGAGAATCGGTAATGTTCATCACCACGACCTGCACTGGCGCAAGCCAGGTTGGGAAGAAGCCTGCGAACTCTTCGGTCAGGATGCCGATGAAGCGCTCCAGTGAACCGAGAATCGCACGGTGAATCATAACCGGCACCTGACGCTCGTTGTCTTCGCCAACATAAGAGGCGCTTAAACGCTGCGGCAGGGAGAAGTCCAGCTGTACCGTTCCGCACTGCCATGCGCGATCGAGGCAGTCATACAGGGTAAATTCAATTTTCGGACCGTAGAATGCGCCCTCGCCCAGCTGGTATTCGAACGGAATACCGTTCTCTTCCAGCGCTACGGCGAGATCCGCCTCTGCGCGATCCCATGTCTCATCGCTGCCGATACGTTTTTCCGGACGCGTTGAGAGTTTGACCACGATCTTTTCGAAGCCAAAGGTGCTGTACATATCGTAGACCATACGAATACAGGCGTTAACTTCTTCACGGACCTGATCTTCAGTACAGAAGATATGCGCATCATCCTGAGTAAAGCCACGAACACGCATCAGACCGTGCAGCGCACCTGATGGCTCGTTACGGTGGCAGCTACCGAACTCCGCCATACGCAGCGGCAGATCGCGATAGGATTTCAGACCCTGGTTGAAGATCTGAACGTGGCCCGGGCAGTTCATTGGCTTGATGCAGTATTCACGGTTCTCAGACGAAGTGGTGAACATCGCATCTTTGTAGTTGTCCCAGTGGCCGGTTTTTTCCCACAGCACACGGTCCATCATGAACGGGCCCTTCACTTCCTGATACTGGTACTCTTTCAGCTTGGAGCGCACGAACGTTTCCAGTTCACGGAAGATAGTCCAGCCGTCGTTATGCCAGAACACCATCCCCGGCGCTTCTTCCTGCATATGATACAGGTCAAGCTGCTTACCGATTTTACGGTGGTCACGCTTAGCCGCCTCTTCCAGGCGTTGCAGGTATGCGTTCAGGGCTTTCTTATCGGCCCACGCGGTACCATAGATACGCTGCAACATCTTGTTGTTGCTATCGCCACGCCAGTAAGCGCCTGCGATTTTCATCAGTTTGAAGTGATGACAGAAGCGCATATTCGGCACGTGCGGACCACGGCACATGTCGACGTATTCCTGGTGATGGTACAAGCCTGGCTTGTCATCATGAGCGATGTTTTCATCAAGAATCGAGACTTTGTAGCTCTCGCCGCGCTTCACGAAGGTTTCACGCGCTTCGTGCCAGCTGACTTTCTTCTTAATGACGTCATAGTTGGTTTCGGCGAGCTCGTGCATACGTTTTTCGAGCGCGTCGATATCTTCCTGGGTCAGGGTGTGGTCAAGGTCAACGTCGTAGTAGAAACCGTTGTCGATAACCGGGCCGATCGCCATTTTGGTGTTTGGCCACAGCTGCTTGATAGCATGGCCTAACAGGTGCGCGCAGGAGTGACGAATGATCTCCAGACCTTCTTCGTCTTTCGCGGTGATGATCGCAAGCGTTGCATCGCTTTCAATCAGATCGGACGCGTCTACCAGCTCGCCGTTTACGCGGCCTGCAATGGTTGCTTTTGCAAGTCCAGGACCGATATCCAGGGCAACATCCATTGGGCTAACAGCGTGGTCGAAATGGCGTTGGCTGCCATCAGGAAGAGTAATTACAGGCATTTTATATCCTTATTTGCAGTGATGCCCCACACATAAGAGCATATACAAAGAAAATAATCGTGATTAAACAGTAGATTACGAAACCATCTGACCAACAATCGTCAAATTGGTTCGTCATCATTCACCGGCCGATTTCAGAATAATGCGGGTTTACGACAGGCGACGTAATGGTAACACTATTGACAGGGCGAATGCACCTTCCTGCGACCGTTTTGAACCGCACATCCTGTTGTCTGCATTAATGAACTTTTGTTGACGGGTGCTCGCAATCCGTAAGTGCTGAGCTATTCTTGATCTGGTCCTTAAACATCGAAGGGGTATCACATGAACGTATCGAGTAGAACCGTTGTGATATTAAATCTACTTTCCGCTGCTGGCCTGGTATTGATTCTGGCTGACAGATTCCATTGGTTTTAAGCCGAACCGGTGTTCCGGCATAACCTGTTCTCCCTTGTTGAGCGCTTTCTGGCGCAGACTTTGGTAGACTAAGGGTATCAACTGACAAGGATTAGGTTATGCCAACAAAAAAATTTGCCGTGAAGCACTGGAAAATGGTCGTGGTGTTAATTGCTATTTGCGGCGCGATGTTGCTGCTGCGCTGGGCCGCAATGATCTGGGGCTAATATTTTGTCTGCGAAAACGTGGCGTTAATTTACTGAATAAATTTTAACTATCTTTACGATAATTTAGGGTACAAAAACCGGTACGTCATAATCCGGTTTTCGACAGGCTGTAACAGCGTATATATTGCGTCACAGGCGGCAGTTGAAATATCAGGACCACTCACCCGCCACCAGCTTGTGTACATCAAATGCGTCATTCATTGACTGGCCGGTAGACTGAGAGCCGGGGGCAATGTTGGAGCCCGCTTCTACATCAGAGGCTTTAGCGATCCCGATTGGGTTGTTAACGTCACTGGCAGGTTGCGTCATATTATCAGCAGCAAATACGCCAAATGAAAGTGCGGAAAGCACCATCGCTGCTGTAGCGGTTTTGATTTTTTTCATAATTTTATTCTCATACTTATTTAATGCGTTTAATGCGATAGGCCTGAGGCGAGTTTTTCGCCTGTGCCGTAAGTGTAGATCTGGATCACATTTTTGCCTAGTCAAATTATTTATCAATTCGTGTCAAATAAACTGAATAAGCTCTGGCCAGCTAATTATGGAGAAATTATGAAGAAGAAACCAAATCCATTATTTATTTTAAAACGCCGTTTAATATAAATAAGCACAGTTTCAGAAAATAAAAAACGGGCCGGGATTATTCCCGGCCCGACGAAATTACATTTTATAACCTAAAGAAATCGTGGTTCGGCGATCGGTATGTTCCGGCGCAGAATCAGGTGGGGATGAGTTCCAGGTTACGTTGTACGCCACCTTGAGTCCAAAGTGTTCGTTGATGGCCACGTTCAACGCACTTTCAGAGTTCAGCGTTGTATCTTCAGCGCCAAACACCGACACACCCTGGGTGAATTTTGCGTTATCCGTCATCTGCCATGCGTAGGTGCCCGATGCATAACCCAGCGGCTGGGTTTCATCTTCGCCGTTGGTGTACTCGTCGTAACGGACACCCGGACCGAATTCAAAACGCAGGCTGTGCACCGGCCCATTGAGGAACTGACGACCATAACCCGCAGTTACGACATCACGCTGGCGATAGCCGTTGTAGCGGTCAGTCAGCCAACTCGCCTGCCCGAACAGGTAGTCATAATCGGTCATGTTGTATCGGCTACGTCCGCCTACCGCGTATTTCTCCGATGAGCGTTGATCGTTAGCAGAGGTGTTGCTGGCATTTCCCCACAGCGACCAGGCCGTGGTGTTGCCGTACCAGGTCAGGGTGCTGTCTGCGGTCAGGGAGGAGCTTTTCGTATTACCGGATTGCGCCAGATACCCGGCATTCACGTTACCTTCAAAGGGTTTTTTGGCAGTGGAGGGATCGTCCATGACAGTAAAAACGGTATCATCGGCGGTTGCATTCAGTGACGCAAATACGCCACCCGCCAGCATCAGTGCTGCGGGTACTGTCTTCAAAAGCTTCATTTTATTTAAGGAGTCCGTACAACATAAAAAGAGACCGTCACGGTCTCGGAAACTTTCTTGCGGATCAATGACAAGGCGACCATAGAAAGGTAACAAATTATAAAAAGCCGCAAATAACATAGCAATATTTTCTTCTTTCATTTTTTGAATAAGAACGATCCCAAAACGCGTTTTATTTTATATGCCCGGCGCAGCTTATTTGTCAGCATTCATTTTTAAAATCATACTGTTATTTACGTTGCCTTCCTGCCAAACGGTGCCAGGCTTAAAAGAACCCATGATAAAAGGAGGTCATGATGGCTTCGATTTATACGCTGACACTCTCCCCTTCCCTCGACTCCGCGACCATGACGCCGCAAATCTACCCGGAAGGTAAGCTGCGCTGTAGCGCGCCGGTGTTTGAGCCGGGCGGCGGCGGCATCAACGTGGCGCGCGCTATTACCCATCTCGGCGGAAAAGCCACCGCCATCTTCCCCGCTGGCGGCGCCACGGGAGAACATCTGGTGGCGTTGCTGGCAGATGAACAGGTGGCCGTAGACACCGTCGACGCTAAAGACTGGACCCGGCAGAACCTGCATGTCCATGTTGAATCCAGCGGCGAGCAATATCGCTTTGTGATGCCGGGGGCGAAATTGACCGATGATGAGTTTCGTCAACTGGAAGAGAAAGTGCTGACCATTGAAAGCGGCTCATTACTGGTGATCAGCGGTAGCCTGCCGCCGGGCGTCAAAACAGAGAAACTGCCGGCGCTGGTTCAGGCGGCGCTCCAGCGCGGCATCCGCTGCGTTGTCGATAGCTCGGGCGAAGCCCTGAAGGCGGCGTTAGAACCCGGACAACTTGAACTCGTTAAACCTAACCAGAAAGAGCTCAGTGCCCTGGTTAATCGAGAACTCAGCCAGCCTGATGACGTTCGTACTGCCGCAGAAGAGCTGGTACGTACGGGCAAAGCACATCGCGTTGTTGTTTCTCTCGGTCCTCAGGGGGCGCTGGCCGTCGATAAGACGGGCTTTGTGCAGGTTGTGCCACCGCCGATGAAAAGCCAGAGCACCGTGGGTGCCGGTGACAGTATGGTTGGCGCGATGGTGCTGAAGCTGGCGCAGGGGGCTTCGCTTCTGGAGATGGCTCGCTATGGCGTCGCGGCAGGGAGTGCAGCCACCATCAATCAGGGAACGCGTCTGTGTTCGCTTGCGGATACCCAGAAAATTGTCGATTACCTCGAGAGAAGCTGAACCTAATTCCCCTTCCCATGGAGGGGGAAGTCGCTAAACAGAGCTTATCGACTATGCTAAGAAAACTTTCAGGATAACAACGAGGTGAATTATGAGCAGTGGTGATATCACCCGCTACGTCGTAACCGTGAATATTCATGAGGCGTCGCTGACCGAACTGAATGAACTCAACAACGCGTTCACGCGCGCCAATTTTCTGCTTACGCTGACGGACGATGAGGGCAATATTCACGATCTCGGCTCACTGGCATTTGGCCTGATAAGCCCGCTGAGTCAGGAAGAGGTGAAGGCGCTGGCCAGTAGCCTGGTGGAAAGCGTGACTGACAAAGCCACGGAAATTGATGTGGATAGCTGGGAAAACTGGCATAAAAAAGAACAATAAGTGCCCTGTATAAAATTAAACCGCTCAGTTGTGCGTTAGTTCCTGTTTTTTTATAGCCGTTTTGCGCTAACTTTATGATCTGGCAGACAACATGGGAGAGACATCATGTGGCAGGCTATCAGTCATCTTTTAAGTGAGCAGCTGGGTGAAGGTGAAATTGAACTGCGTAACGAACTGCCAGGCGGAGAGATCCATGCCGCATGGCATTTACGTTACGCCGGGCGCGATCTTTTCGTTAAATGTGATGAGCGCGAATTGCTCCCCATTTTTACTGCCGAAGCCGATCAGCTTGAGCTGTTATCGCGCAGTAAAACAGTCACCGTTCCGCAGGTTTTAGCCGTCGGCAGCGATCGTGACTATAGCTTTCTGGTGATGAACTATCTTCCCGCGCGTCCTCTGGATGCGCACAACGCCTTTATTCTCGGGCAACAGATCGCCCGTTTGCACCAGTGGAGCGATCAACCTCAGTTTGGGCTCGATTTCGATAACGACCTCTCCACCACCCCACAGCCAAACGCATGGCAGCGCCGCTGGTCGACTTTTTTCGCCGAACAGCGCATCGGCTGGCAGCTGGAGCTGGCCGCTGAAAAGGGATTAGCGTTCGGCAACATCGACGCGATTGTTGAACATATTCAGCAGCGTCTGGCTTCGCATCAGCCTCAGGCTTCCCTTCTGCACGGTGATTTATGGTCAAACAACTGCGCGCTTGGGCCTGATGGTCCCTATATATATGACCCGGCCTGCTACTGGGGCGACAGAGAGTGTGACCTCGCGATGCTGCCGTTGCACCCTGAACAGCCGCCGCAAATTTATGATGGCTATCAGTCTGTCTCGCCGTTACCTGCGGGTTTCCTTGATCGTCAGCCGGTTTATCAGCTGTACACCTTGCTAAACCGGGCTATTTTGTTTGGCGGGAGTCATCTGGTAAATGCCCAGCGGGCGCTGGACCGTATTCTGGCGGCATAGCGGGAAGGGGCGGCATCACGCCCCTTCCCTTAGGATTTACAGGAAGCCAAGCAGCGTAAAGAAGAAATACCCGGCCACAATGATGATGACCGGCAGGATGTAGAGCGGGAAAAACTGCACAAAAATGGTATGACGCGGAACGACAATGCGCGATTCGATCTGCTCACGGCTCATCCCGTCAGGGCCTTTCGCCTTCTCAAGTATCAGCTGATCTTCCACCCCTTCGCGTAAAAAGCGGGTCTGGCGACTCATGCGCGCGCCGGAGGCCTGCAACGCCATCGCGATAAATATCAACGCATAGATTATCCAGAAACCGACATTCAGCTGGTGGTGAAAATCCGGCGTGGGCGAGTTGAACCAGAAGACGTTCAGGAACGGGGTGTTAAACCGCATCATCTCAATCATGACGTGGGCAAAATCAAGCATAACGGCATTGATGCCCGGCTGTTTTTCGCTGTGATCGTACATAAATTTGAGTACGGAGATCAGCGTTGAAATCAGGGCGGGAATAAAAATAACCCAACCAGCAACACGTTTTAAGACCGCGATGCGTCCAGCTTGTTGATACGTCATTAGTTCCTCTTCATAAAGACGCGTTATTTGTGCCTAAGTCTACCTGCTGTCGGTCAATTTCGCCCGCTCTTTGCATGCAATATGCTAAATTGCTTGTGCTTAGCACCGTTCGTCTTACCCCAAGATAAGGAGATGTTGTAATGTCGACACCGCGCCAGATACTTGCCGCTATTTTTGACATGGATGGATTGCTGATTGATTCCGAACCCCTGTGGGATCGGGCTGAACTGGACGTGATGGCCAGCCTCGGCGTCGATATCAGTCGTCGTAACGAGCTTCCCGATACCCTGGGGCTGCGCATCGATATGGTGGTTGACCTTTGGTATGCCCACCAGCCATGGGTTGGCCCGGATCGCGACGAAGTTACGGCGCGCATTATCAACCGCGCCATCTCCCTCGTAGAAGAGTATAAGCCTCTGTTACCGGGCGTACGCGACGCTATCGCCCTGTGCAAGGCGCAAGGGCTGAAAGTGGGGCTGGCCTCCGCCTCACCGCTGCATATGCTGGAAAAAGTGCTGACGATGTTCGGGCTGCGCGACAGCTTCGACGCGCTGGCCTCGGCCGAAAAGCTTCCGTACAGCAAGCCACATCCGCAGGTGTATATGGACTGCGCCGCGAAACTGGGGCTGGATCCGCTTACCTGTGTGGCGCTGGAAGATTCGGTTAACGGCATGGTGGCGTCCAAAGCCGCACGTATGCGCTCCATCGTTGTGCCGGCTGAAGAAGGCCGACACGATCCCCGTTTTGCCCTGGCGGATGTCAGGCTGACGTCTCTTGAAGAATTGACTGCCCGCCATCTGCGTGGGGAGTAACGCTCTTTCAGGCAGCTTCGGCTGCCTGCCCGAAAAATCAAAACAACGTTTTACTTTATTTGCTTTTCTCATTCCAGACTCCTATTCTTACGTGCAGAATGACAATAACCTGACTTCTGAGGCGCGTATGATACTGGATGCTTTTACTCTGGCAGGAAAAGTGGCGATGGTGACCGGGTGCGATACCGGTCTGGGGCAAGGCATGGCCATTGCCCTCGCCGAAGCAGGATGCGATATCGTGGGGGTTAACCGCAAGGTTCCTGACGAAACGGCAGCGCGCGTTACGGCGCTGGGACGACGCTTTATCGCGATTCGCGCCGATCTTGGCAAGCAGGAGAGTATTCAGAGCGTGGTGGATACCGCAGTCGCTGAGATGGGCCGCATCGATATTCTGGTTAACAATGCCGGCACCATCCGCCGTGCCGATGCGCTGGAATTTAGTGAGAAGGACTGGGACGAGGTCATCGATCTCAATCTGAAATCAGTCTTTTTCCTCTCTCAGGCAGTGGCGAAACAGTTTATCGCGCAGGGTCAGGGCGGCAAGATCATTAACATTGCTTCCATGCTCTCCTTCCAGGGCGGCATCCGGGTGCCCTCCTATACGGCGTCCAAAAGCGGCGTGCTGGGCCTCACCCGCCTGCTGGCGAACGAATGGGCGCCGCTAGGTATTAACGTGAACGCTATCGCGCCAGGTTATATGGCGACCAATAACACCCGGCAGCTTCGCGATGATGAGCAGCGCAGCCAGGCGATCCTCGACCGGATTCCGGCGGGCCGCTGGGGTCTCCCGGAGGATTTACAGGGTCCGGTGGTGTTTCTGGCTTCAAGAGCATCTGATTACGTTAACGGTCATACTCTCGCCGTAGACGGTGGCTGGCTGGCGCGCTAACCGCGCGTTTGTGACAAAGAGTTACACCGTCACCTCTTTCACACACTGTATAAAAACCCTATACTGTATGAATCGACAGTTTACCGGGTTTTATCATGACGGCGGAAGGCCACCTGCTTTTTTCACTTGCCTGTGCAGTGTTTGCCAAAAACGCTGAACTGACCCCTGTGCTGGCACAGGGGGACTGGTGGCATATTGTCCCTTCCGCCGTACTTACCTGCCTGCTGCCGGACATAGATCATCCAAAGTCATTCCTTGGCCAGCGGCTAAAGTGGATTTCAAAGCCCATCGCCAGAGCCTTTGGTCATCGCGGGTTTACCCACAGCCTGCTGGCCGTATTTGGCCTGCTTACACTCTTCTATTTAAAGGTTCCGGAGAGCTGGATCGTCCCGGCGGATGCCATTCAGGGCATGGTGCTTGGCTACTTAAGCCATATCCTCGCCGATATGCTGACGCCAGCGGGCGTACCGCTGCTCTGGCCCTGCCGCTGGCGTTTCCGCCTGCCAATCCTCGTGCCGCAAAAAGGCAACCAGCTGGAGCGCGTTCTGTGCATGGCGCTGTTTGCGTATGCCGTCTGGATGCCGCAGACATTGCCCGAAAATGGTGCAGTGCGCTGGTCATCGCAGATGATCAACTCGCTGCAATTTCAGTTCAATCGTTTTATTAATCACCAGATTGAACATTAAACCGACAATATAATCACTTTTGTCATAAACCATTCCATATGGATATAAGCGTGACATCACACTTCTGATAACCTTGCGCCAACAGGTTCGGTAAAAACCGACCGTATAATAAATCAGGAGAACGGGGATGAATTTTCCACTCATCGCGAACATTGTTGTGTTCGTCGTATTGCTATTGCTTCTCGCCCAGGCTCGCCACAAACAGTGGAGCCTGGCGAAAAAGGTACTGGTCGGTCTGGTCATGGGTGTGGTGTTTGGCCTGGCCTTACACGCTATTTACGGCTCCGACAGCCCGGTACTGAAAGACTCCATTCAGTGGTTCAACATTGTCGGTAACGGCTATGTACAGCTGCTGCAAATGATCGTTATGCCGCTGGTATTCGCCTCTATTCTGAGCGCCGTAGCCCGCCTGCACAATGCCTCTCAACTGGGTAAAATCAGCTTCCTGACCATTGGTACCCTGCTCTTCACCACGCTGATTGCAGCGCTGGTGGGTGTACTGGTAACCAATCTGTTTGGCCTGACTGCTGAAGGTCTGGTGCAGGGTAGCGCTGAAACCGCGCGTCTGACGGCGATTGAGACCAACTACGTGGGTAAAGTGGCCGATCTGACCGTTCCGCAGATGGTGCTCTCCTTCATTCCTAAGAACCCGTTTGCTGATCTGACCGGCGCAAGCCCAACCTCCATTATCAGCGTGGTGATCTTCGCGGCATTCCTGGGCGTGGCTGCGCTGAAGCTGCTGAAGGACGATGCGCCGAAAGGCGAGCGCGTTCTGACGGCCATCGATACCCTGCAAAGCTGGGTGATGAAGCTGGTGCGTCTGGTCATGCAGCTGACGCCGTACGGTGTCCTGGCGCTGATGACCAAAGTCGTTGCAGGTTCTAACCTGCAAGACATCATTAAGCTTGGCAGCTTTGTGATTGCCTCGTACCTCGGTCTGGGCATCATGTTTGTTGTGCACGGCATTCTGCTGGCGGTGAACGGCGTTGGCCCGCTGAAATACTTCCGTAAAGTCTGGCCGGTGCTGACCTTCGCTTTTACCAGCCGTTCCAGCGCGGCATCTATCCCGCTGAACGTCGAAGCACAGACCCGTCGTCTGGGCGTACCGGAGTCTATCGCCAGCTTCTCGGCCTCCTTTGGCGCCACCATCGGGCAGAACGGCTGTGCGGGTCTCTACCCGGCGATGCTGGCCGTAATGGTTGCCCCAACAGTGGGGATTAATCCGCTGGATCCGGTCTGGATTGCGACGCTGGTCGGTATCGTGACCATTAGCTCCGCCGGTGTTGCGGGCGTGGGCGGCGGCGCGACCTTCGCTGCGCTGATCGTTCTGCCTGCGCTTGGACTGCCGGTGACGCTGGTTGCCCTGCTGATCTCTGTTGAACCGCTGATCGACATGGGTCGTACCGCCCTGAACGTGAGTGGCTCAATGACCGCCGGTACCCTGACCAGCCAGTGGCTGAAGCAGACCGACAAAACAATTCTCGACAGTGAAGATGATGCCGAACTGGCCCATCGTTAATCACGGCCGAAATAAAAAAACCGCCTGAGGGCGGTTTTTTTATGGCTGTTATTCTTCAACCTCTTCATCCTGGCGGGTCTGCATAGCCCATCGCTGCGCCGATTCTGGCACCGTAAACGCAGGGGAGCGACGGAAGTGCTCGCCAATCAGCACGAAGGCAACGTATTTACCCCGTAACATCCAGACATCGCGAAAACCATCCACTTTCAGGGCATGGTCAGGCGGCGCGGGTTCAACGCGGGGCACATAGCTAATAACCTGGCGGTTTTGTTGACGAAGAGGTTTCATAAGCGACGGGTTCACTAAAGCAAATTCTTAAAGCAGGAAATTTCTATCATAGCCGATTCTCCCCCCACCCGTCGCGCCTGACATGTGGCAGATGGCTCCTTTCGCTAATCACTTCCTCTGAAAACGCTTAGTTCGCCTGCTAATTCATCACATTGTTCTATCCTTAATAGGGTTTTCAGGAACGAACAAAGGAGAATCGTGCAATGTCGAACAATGATAAACCCCATCAATCCCCTATTCATGGCACCGAAGAATCTCAACCGGGAATGGACTCACTCGCCCCTGCGGATGGCTCTCATAAACCGTCGCCGGGCCTCTCCGCGCCGGGCGAGCAACCTACTGCACCGGGAAGCATGAAGTCACCCGATGCGGACAACGAAAAGTTAAAATCTCTCGACCCGCACCGCAAAGGGGGTGAAGGCTATGCGCTGACCACCAATCAGGGCGTGCGCATCGCCGATGATCAGAACTCCTTGCGCGCCGGAACGCGCGGCCCGACGCTGCTGGAAGATTTCATCCTGCGGGAAAAAATCACCCATTTCGACCATGAGCGTATTCCTGAACGTATCGTTCACGCTCGCGGCTCTGCGGCGCACGGCTATTTCCAGCCGTACAAGAGCCTGAAGGAGATCACGAAGGCGGATTTCCTTTCCGATCCGAACAAAATTACACCGGTATTTGTGCGCTTCTCTACCGTACAGGGCGGCGCGGGTTCGGCCGACACGGTGCGTGATATTCGCGGCTTCGCCACCAAATTCTATACCGAAGAGGGCATTTTCGACCTCGTCGGGAATAACACCCCGGTTTTCTTCATTCAGGATGCGCATAAATTCCCTGACTTTGTCCATGCGGTAAAACCAGAGCCACACTGGGCCATACCGCAGGGACAAAGTGCGCATGACACCTTCTGGGACTACGTCTCCCTGCAACCGGAAACCCTTCACAACGTGATGTGGCGATGTCTGACCGGGGGATCCCACGCAGCTATCGCACCATGGAAGGCTTTGGTATTCATACCTTCCGTCTGATTAACGCTGAAGGTAAAGCGACGTTTGTGCGTTTCCACTGGAAACCGGTCGCGGGGAAAGCGTCCCTGGTGTGGGATGAAGCACAGAAGCTGACCGGGCGCGATCCGGACTTCCACCGTCGCGAACTGTGGGAATCCATTGAAGCCGGTGATTTCCCGGAATACGAGCTGGGGTTACAGCTGATCCCGGAAGAGGACGAATTCAAATTCGACTTCGACCTGCTCGACCCGACCAAGCTTATTCCCGAAGAGCTGGTGCCGGTTCAGCTGGTGGGCAAAATGGTGCTTAATCGCAACCCGGATAACTTCTTCGCGGAGAATGAGCAGGCTGCGTTCCACCCGGGCCATATTGTGCCGGGGCTGGATTTCACCAACGATCCGCTGCTCCAGGGCCGTCTGTTCTCTTATACCGATACGCAGATCAGCCGTCTCGGCGGACCGAACTTCCACGAAATTCCTATCAACCGTCCGACCTGCCCGTACCATAACTTCCAGCGTGACGGGATGCATCGCCAGGATATCGATACCAACCCGGCGAACTACGAGCCAAACTCCATTAACGATAACTGGCCGCGTGAAACCCCGCCGGGGCCAAAACGTGGCGGATTCGAGTCGTATCAGGAGCGCGTGGACGGAACAAAAATTCGCGAGCGCAGCCCGTCATTCGGCGAATATTACGCTCAGCCTCGCCTGTTCTGGAACAGCCAGACCCCGATTGAACAGCAGCACATTATCGGCGGTTTCAGCTTTGAGCTGAGCAAAGTGGTGCGTACCTACATTCGCGAGCGCGTGGTCGACCATCTGGCGCATATTGATATCCAGCTTGCTCAGGGCGTGGCGAATAATCTCGGCATCACGCTCACCGATGAGCAATGCCATGCCGCACCGCCAAAAGACGTGAACGGGCTGAAGAAGGATCCGTCCCTGAGCCTGTACGCGGTACCTGGCGGGTCAATTAAAGGCCGCGTAGTGGCTATTCTGCTGAACGATAAACCGCGCGCCAGCGACGTACTGGGGATCATGCGGGCGCTCAAAACCCAGGGCGTACATGCCAAACTGCTTTACTCTCGCATGGGTGAAGTGACGGCCGATGATGGCTCCGTCCTGCCGATTGCCGCGACCTTCGCCGGAGCACCGTCGCTGACGGTTGATGCGGTGATTATGCCGTGCGGCGACGTTGAGAGCCTGCTCGGTAACGGTGATGCCGCCTATTATCTGCTGGAAGCCTATAAGCACCTGAAGCCAATCGCTCTGGCAGGCGATGCGCGGAAGTTTAAAACTCTGCTGAAGGTACCGGATCAAGGGGAAGAAGGCATTGTCGAAGGTGATAACGTCGATGATGCGTTTATGACCCGGTTGTTTGACCTGCTCGCCGCGCACCGCGTGTGGTCGCGCAGCAGTAAGATTGACCAGATACCGGCGTAAAAAACCTGAAGCCCTCACCCCGGCCCTCTCCCCTGGGAGAGGGAGAAAACAATAAAAACGGTAACCAAAAGGTTACCGTTTTGCTTTTACCTCGCCACCGGGCTTTGCCTCAAAGATCCCTGAACGTCCCCAGACGATACCCACGCTCGGCAATCGCATACTTTAACGACGCCGATGTCAGCACATCCAGTTCTGCCAGACGCGGCCAGCAGTAGGCGCTCTTACGTACTATCTCATCGACAAACGCCGGGTGCGCCATTACCTCAAGCGAGCGCTCCCCTTTTGCGGCGGAGTCATCCAGCACCTTCAGGAACAGCGCTTCATCGATCTCGTCGCCATAAAATGCGCTGCTGAACCCCTCCGTTGACGTCACCGCGACGTCCGGCAACCCGCGCACCTCACGATCCACGCGCATCGCCACGCCTTTACGTTGCGCAAACTCTGCCACAAGCGGGAAAATCGCCGGGATCATATGCACATGATGATGGCTGTCAATATGGGTAGGTTCGCGGCCAAACACATCCACAAAGCGGTTAAACTGGCACTCCAGCTCGCGGGCAATCTCATCGAGCGGCAGAGCGTC
Source organism: Enterobacter sp. JJBC (assembly GCF_036936505.1). Taxonomy (NCBI): domain Bacteria; kingdom Pseudomonadati; phylum Pseudomonadota; class Gammaproteobacteria; order Enterobacterales; family Enterobacteriaceae; genus Enterobacter; species Enterobacter sp. JJBC. The sequence goes on along the minus strand of NZ_CP136935.1, from coordinate 1,959,107 downwards.
CTGCTCCGCCATTTCCCAAATCCATTTCCCCAGTTTTCCCTCGCGCGTCAGACCCGGCATCGGTGAAAGGGGCAACCCAAGCGTCAGCACAAAATGCATGCCCACGCCCAGCTCGGGCAGCTCACGGCTTAACTGCGCCGCATGTTCCACCGCCTCACCGTTGATGAGCGCTGTTGTAGAGGTCACGACGCCCCGGCGACAGGCTTCAATAATGCCGTAGTTCTGCCCTTTTGACAGGCCAAAATCATCGGCATTGACGATCAGCAGGTTTTCCATCGCGCCTCCTCTTAACGGTGTGTGAGTTTCAGTTTCTCAACCGTTGCAGCAAAGTTTGGTAGCCATTTTTCATGCGCCAGGATCATCTCACTCGCGAGTTTTTCAGCGTCACGGTCAGAATGCACCAGCGGGCTGAGATTCAGCGCCAGCAGCACGTCATTCAGTTCGCCGCTCAGGGCAGCATTGCTCGCCGCCACTTCAAAGCCTTTGATGGTGTGAATCAGCCCCATCACCTTATCGTCGAAGTGGGTAATGCGGGGATGCGGTTTTGCACCCTCGCGTCCAAGGATGCAGGTCATCTCAACGGCCCAGTCTGCCGGGATATTGTCGATGTGCCCGTGATGGGGAACGTTCACATAGTGCTCGGCCTGCTTGTCATTGTAAATGGCGTTAATCACTTCACACGCCGCATCCGAATAGTATGCCCCGCCGCGCTGCTCCAGCTCTTTCGGTTTGACGTTCAGGTTCGGATCTTTATACAAATCAAACAGCTGCTTCTCTACTTTCTGCACAACCTGAGCGCGTGCGCCACCTTTGTAGTATTCGCCCATTTCAATGGCCAGCATCTCTTTCTGCTTGAAGTAGTAAAGCAGATACGAGCACGGCAGCAGATTCAGGGAGCGGATCAGCCCTTCGCTGAACGGCAGATCGAAGATGTTTTTCACCGAGGCCGCAGTCAGGCGACCAGAGGCGACGCCGTCGAGCAGTTCCGCAAAGCGCGATTGCCCGTTCACAATCACATCTTTGATAAAGACCATGTGATTCAGGCCGAACAGGTCAATGGACAGATCATCGTGCTCGGTCAGTTCCAGTACATCGCGGATGAACATCTTCATGCCAATCGGAATATTGCAGACGCCGATAAAGCGTTTGAAACCGGTATGGCGATAGACTGCCTCGGTGACCATCCCGGCCGGGTTGGTAAAGTTGATCACCCAGGCGTTCGGGCAGATCTCCTCCACGTCTTTAATGATGTCAAAAATGACCGGAATAGTACGCAGGCCTTTAAACAGGCCACCTGCCCCGTTGGTTTCCTGGCCCAGATAACCATGGCTCAGCGGAATGCGCTCGTCCAGCTCACGCGCCTTCAGCTGGCCGACGCGCAGCTGCGTGGTCACGAAGTCAGCATCTTTCAGTGCCAGGCGACGATCCAGCGTTTTATGCACGGTTAAGGGCACGCCCGCTTTTTCAACCATGCGTTTGCACAGTTCAAAAATAATATTCAGCTTCTCCTGACCTTCTTCAACATCCACCAGCCATAATTCGCTGACCGGTAATTCATGATACCGTTTCAGGAAACCTTCAAGTAATTCCGGAGTATAGCTGCTGCCGCCACCAATGGTTACGACTTTTAATTTCTGTTGCATAATATCTCCCTTAGCGTATCAGGTTAATCGCCTGCAAGGTATAGCGTGCTCTTCCCGCTATTTGGGCAAGCCATTACGTCACTGTTCCTGGCGGATAAACCGCCGAAAGTTAATTAATTACCGTTAAATTTTTGCGGTAACTGTTCGGTGTGAATGAAGTCAATTTTTTAAAGGTTTTAATAAACAGACTGGGACTGCTGTAACCCGATTCGTAAGCGATATCGGTGACAGAGTAATTAGTAATTTCCAGCTGTTTTTTGGCAAAGTTAATGCGGATTTCATTAATAATTTGCACAGGCGTTTTACGGTAATAACGCTGCGTGGCGCGCGTCAAATATTCCTGCGATTTACCCGACAGCGCCACCATATTCTCCAGGGCGTTATCGCTGAACTGTCCTTTGTCGTGCATCAGCTCCACGGTACTACGCAGCCACTGAGGAATATCATCCACCACCTGCTGTTCTTCACGGTGATGGCGGAGGCGATTCATGACGTAGAACGTCACGGTTTCAATAAATTCATCAAATTCATTGTCGCGGAAATTCAGCGAGGCGATAACCGTTTCAATCCAGGTCATAAACTCATTTTTAACGCGATACACCTGTGACGCCACAAAGCAGAACGGCACCAGCGGCAGATAATGCTTCTCGAAGAAACGCCTGCTCACGCCTACGTTCAGAATGCGCGTCGCACCAAACTCATAAAAGCTCTGGTGATAAGATCCCATCGGCAGGAAGACGAAATCGCCACGCTCAAGCAGGACGCGCTTACCGTTGATCTCCTGATAGTAGCGGCCGGTCAGAACAATCGTGAACTCGTAGTAGTCATGCTGGTGCAGACCGCTGGCGCTCTCCGTTTTGTTGTAAATCACCACGTGAAAATTCTTGCCATTAAACAGCTGCTGCTCATGTGCGGTTTTGATTTCCATCGTGCTGACCTCCTGCTACTTCATCCTGACTTATTGCATCTTCTCGTGAAGCTCGATGAGCTCCGCTACCAGCTCGCGTGCCAGCATGGAGGTCATCAGATGATCCTGCGCATGTACCAGCACCAGACTCACTTTCATCTTCCCTTCGCCCTGGTCGCTTTCGATAAGCTTCGTCTGCACCAGATGCGCTTCGTTTAACGCCGTACGGGACTGCTCCATCATGGTTTTCGCGGCAACGAAGTCGCCCTGCTTAGCCTGCTTAAGCGCCGCATACGCCAGGCTGCGTGCCTGCCCGGAGTTGATGATGAGGCCCATCACCACCTCTTCCAGATCGTTCTCTGCGGTTTCTTCGGCAACGATACTCTCTAAATCTAACATTTTTTAAGCTCCTTTCCGCTGGCGCGGGTTGCCCCGCGCCGTGCAATTTTAGAATTTCAGTGCGAGGGCGATATCCTCTTCGCTCTCTTCTTCATCGATAACCGTTGCGGCCTTGTTCGCAATCGCCACGAACGGCATGTAGAGCAGGGTTGCAATCCCGAGGTTGAATATCGCCAGCAGGAAGGCGGCCACGCTACCATTGGTGTTGAAGAACGCGCCCAGACCAGCCGGCATCGTCCACGGCGCAATGTTGGTCACCGGCGGGATAATGCCCAGGTAGTACGCCGTCAGCGTAATCGCGGCCAGCAGCGGCTGAACCAGGATGAAGGGAATGAACATCACCGGGTTCATGATAATTGGCAGACCAAACAGGATCGGCTCGTTAATCTGGAAGATGCCTGACGGCAGGGCCAGCTTCGCAACCTGACGATGGTCAGCGCGGCGAGAGACAATAAAGACCGCGATGATCAGACCCAACGTCGCCCCGGTACCGCCCAGGAAGATATAGGAGTCAAGCATCGGCTTCGCCCACACATGGAAGGTTTTACCGGCCGCCAGCGCCGCATCGACGGAGCCGTACTGCTGGTAAAGCGCGACGTTTTCCAGTGCCCATGGGGTCATAATACCGCTGTCCAGCGCCGCCAGTGCCAGTGAACCATGCACGCCGAAGAACCACAGCAGGGAGGTAAAGATGACATACGCCCAACCGACCACGCTACCCATCGACGCCAGCGGCGTTGAGATAGAGTCCATAATGATCTGGTGGAAGTTAGTTCCCCAGTGAGAGAGCGCCCAGGCAATAATCCCCATGATGGAGAGAATAATGAAGCCCGGAATCAACGCGGAAAATGAACGAGAAACAGAGGCCGGAACGCTATCCGGCAAGCGGATAACCCAGTTACGGCGAATAATGAAGGTGAACATTTCGGCCACCACCAGCCCGATAATAATACCGGAAATGATGTTTGCCCCACCCAGCCAGTTGGCGCCAACGGCATAAGCGTCGCCCACGCTGTACGGTGTGACGGTCATGAACGCGGCAATGGACAGTAAGCCTGCCGCCAGCGGATCCACTTTACGCTCTTCCGCCAGCGCCATTCCAATAAAGAAAGGCGCCATTAGCGACATAATACCCAACGTACCGTTGTATACGTTGCCGCCAATGGCTTTTAAACCATTAAGGGTTTCAATAGTTGAAGCATCTAGCCTAATTCCTAATGAATAAAAAAAGGAACCTTCTCCAAAGCTCAGAAAAACGTTGTTAATTAAAACGAACATTGCCCCGGCTAATGTCAACGGCATTAATTTAATAAAGCCGTTCTTAATGGCATTAACATGAGGCTGCTTTCCTATTTTAACAGCAAAAGGAAGGAGTACCTTTTCAAGTGAAGCGATGACTTTACTCATAGGAAAATACCCTTAAAGGCCGCAACGATCGTTACGGCGTATTGTGTGTGAAATAACTCTTTGACGGGAAAAATAAAAAATTAATTAGCAGCTTTTTTAATCGCCGCAACGGCAGCTTTTAATACACCTAAACCATCAATCTTGCCGTATAAAACGGAATCGATCACTTCGACCGGCTTATTGGGTAGCAGACGTTGAATTTCTGGCAGCATATAAGCGATTTGCGGCCCGAGTAAAATAACGTCTGCTGTCTGGCCCTTCTCGCCCGCCAGCGTTTCCGGAAACGCCTCAATCACCACAGGGACTTCATATTTTTCGGCCTGCGCGCGCATTTTAGAAACCAGCAGCGAAGTGGACATGCCCGCAGAGCAAAACAGATAGATATGTTTCTTTTCCATGATAACTTCCCTCTTGTTTGGCTACCCGCCGTCTCGCTATCACTCGACTCGCTATCCTGGCTGACGGGCAGTGTGCTGAACATTGTTTATCGTTGAAGTGAGTATACGCAATGGTACAGGGAGGGGATAATTCTGGATAGACTGAAATTGTCTCTCATTGACCTGGCTTGTTGACTACCTTCACATTTCAGGCAAATATTTCGCGCCAAGAAATAAGATTCACGTATGCATAAAAAAACCGGCCTTCCGGCCGGTTAGTTAACGCTCTCAGGCAAGCAGGCTTACTGTGCCTTAGGTGCCTGTGGGTCGGTGTCGTATTCGGCACAGGTCTGGTAACCAGAATTGATCACGTGACCCGTATCATCCAGGGCGACAAAGTAGGTCTCTGCCTTACCATCACGTTGACCCAGAATATAGGTCTGGCAGGTACCACGCGCGTGGATCATAGTAACTTCTGAAGAAGGTTTACCGGCAATGGCTGCAACCTGGGAACGCGTCATGCCTTTTTTGACGTCTTTTACCACTGGCTGTGTGAACTGATCTTTGGTGCGATCGTAAGCTGTACACCCTGCCAGCATAGTCAGTACCGCCGCTGCGCTTAAAATTCCTGCTACGTTCTTGTTCATATTCCGTCCTCTTGTTTATCAGCGTGTTAACTAAGCATGGGATAAAAATTACTATTGTTCAACTTTGCGAGTTACGCCAGACGAATTTCGGAAAATTCTAATAAAACAACGGTAAGCTGCTAAATCGCTGTAAAACAGTACACTCAAAACTGTGATCCTTGTCGTTTCCCCGACAAAGGGTTAGTTTTAACAGATCACACTTTCTGTTTGGTTCTGCATAGGGAGGGCGTAATGGCTCTGCAACAAGAAATTATTCAGGCGCTGGGCGCGAAACCTGCGATTGATGCCAATGAAGAGATCCGTCGTAGCGTTGATTTTTTGAAAGCTTACCTGTCTGCACACCCTTTCCTGAAGACGCTGGTGCTGGGTATCAGCGGCGGTCAGGATTCCACTCTGGCCGGCAAGCTGAGCCAGATGGCCATCTCCGAGCTGCGTGACGAGACCGGTGACACCGCGCTGCAATTTATTGCCGTACGTCTGCCGTATGGCGTGCAGGCTGACGAGCAGGACTGTCAGGATGCGATCGCGTTTATTCAGCCGGACCGTGTTCTTACCGTAAACATCAAAGGTTCGGTACTGGCAAGCGAGCAGGCCTTGCGTGAAGCCGGTATTGAACTGAGCGATTTTGTTCGCGGCAACGAGAAAGCCCGTGAGCGCATGAAAGCGCAGTACAGTATCGCAGGGATGACCAAAGGGGTCGTCGTCGGCACCGACCACGCCGCGGAAGCCATCACCGGCTTCTTCACCAAATACGGCGATGGCGGCACGGATATCAACCCCCTCTTCCGCCTGAACAAGCGTCAGGGCAAGCAGCTGCTGGCGGCGCTGGGCTGCCCGGAGCACCTGTATAAGAAGGCGCCAACGGCGGACCTGGAGGACGATCGCCCTTCCCTGCCGGATGAAGCCGCGCTGGGCGTCACATATGACAACATTGATGATTATCTGGAAGGCAAAACGCTCGACGAAGGTACCGCCAAAATTATCGAAGGCTGGTATCTGAAAACCGAGCACAAGCGCCGTCCGCCGATTACGGTGTTTGATGATTTCTGGAAAAAGTAAAAGCAAAACGGTAACTCAGTTTTACAGGCCGGGTAAGGCGTAACCGCCACCCGGCTCTTTTTTAACCACCGAACACCTGCTACACTGTATGCCTGAACAGTATATGGAGCAGTATGTGAGCAGGCGTCAATCCGCCCCGCGTCTTGAGTTTGAAGCGGCGGCTATCTACGAATATCCCGAGCATCTTCGCCCCTGGCTTGAGGCTCTGCCTAAACAGCCTGGCGTCTATTTCTTCCACGGCGACAGCGATACCATGCCGCTCTATATCGGCAAAAGCGTGAATATCCGCAGCCGGGTGATGTCGCACCTGCGTACGCCGGATGAAGCATCGATGCTCAGGCAGTCCCGGCGGATCACCTGGATCGAGACGGCAGGCGAACTGGGCGCGCTTCTGCTCGAAGCCCGGCTCATCAAGGAACAGCAGCCGCTGTTTAACAAACGCCTGCGCCGCAACCGCCAGCTGTGTTCCTTGCAGGTTAACGCAGGAAAACCGCAGGTTGTTTATGCCCGGGAAGTGGATTTTTCGCATGAACCCAATCTTTACGGTCTGTTTGCCAACAAACGTGCCGCACTGCAAACCCTGCAATCCCTGGCTGATGAATTACAGCTTTGTTACGGCCTGTTAGGACTGGAAGCCACCACCCGCGGTCGCGCCTGTTTCCGCTCCGCGCTGAAACGCTGCGCCGGGGCGTGTTGTGGAAAAGAGAGCGTTGAAGAACATCATGCCCGGTTTATGGCGGGCCTGGCCTCTATCAGCGTTAACTGCTGGCCGTGGGAAGGCGCGGTGGCGCTGAAAGAAACCCGCGATGCGATGACGCATTATCACATCATCCGCAACTGGCTCTGGCTTGGCGCCGTTGAAAGTCTGGATGACGCTACCGCCCTGCTGCGCACCCCTGCCGGGTTCGATCAGGATGGTTACAAAATTCTCTGTAAGCCACTATTAACCGGAAAACATGAGATCATCGTCCTCAGTGACCCGGCAGCCAGGTAATTTCACTGAACAGCAGCGACCCCTTCGTTTCCAGTAAACGTAGGGTATGACTGCCCGCTTCCCAGCTGGCACCCTGATCGGCGGTCAGTAATTTGTCGCCCAGTTGCCAGGCGCCACTTAAGACAAAGACCACCCCACCGCGTGACGCGAAGGTAGTGAACGTTCGGGTAGCAACGCGCACCTTTGCCTGGCAGCAATCCCGTCGGGTCATGATGTTGAAGTCCATCGACATCTGCCCCTCTGTGAGCACGGCTTTCACCGCCAGATCGCCCGCAAATCGGTAAGGCTGGTGATGCTTCAGGGTATGACAAAACGCCCTGCCTGCATCCAGGGTCACCTCGCCGCCTTCCAGCAGCGTAATCACCCGGTCAACGCCCGGGAACGCGGAGAATTCGCCGTTACTGGCGATGGAGGCAATACTGGCCCGCCAGAAAAAATCCCGCGTCGCGGGAGGAAAACAGCAAATCTCACGCGTCTCACCCGCACCATTACGCCAGAGACTGACCGGCATTTTACGGATATCAAAGAATTCCATGACCACTCCTGAAGGACGCACCGTGCGCCAGGGCATTTTCACAGACGTATTATCGGCAGCAGTCAGGCCAGACCTTAGGCATGGGATAAAAGAAAAACCGCCGGTCCTGTCCACAGCGTTTTCGCTTTTGTAGACAGGAGCCCGGCGGTCTTAAGAGAGTGAACCGATTATTCGGTTGGTGCAGGCATTTTACCTTCCGGCGCTGCACGTTCTGTCAGACGCTTCTCAAAATTGGCATTAAATTGCTTTTTCTGTTCCGGCGTCAGAATGTTGTAAATCTTGTTCTGGGTTTCCATGTGGGCCAGCATGCGTGCTTTATGCTGCTCGGCCATTTTGTCGATCTGCGCTTCCGCTTTTGCTTTATCGAAGCTGTCGCTGGCAATGATGTCATGCATTGCGCGGCGCTCTTCCAGCGGAGGACGTTTCATCTGGTCACGCTGGCTTTTCATGATGTCGCGGATCTGCTGCTTCTGCGCATCGGTGAGGTTCAGATCTTTAAACATCATCATCTCATGGTGCATACCCGGCTTGCCTTTATGATGCATCATCATTTTGCCTTCCGTCGGCGCGGCGGTAGTGGTCGCGGTATCGGCGGCGAACGCCATGCTGGTAGCGCCCAGAGCCAGGGTAGAGGCAACAAACAGTGCAGTTAATTTACGCATAATGTCTTTCCTTACTTTCAGTTATTCTTCGGCGCTATGCCGTGTTGACGAGATTAACTTTACGGCGTTTATCGTCAATTAGTCAGAGCAACGGTAAAACAATGAAAGTGTAAAAAACAACTTTTCGCCAATTGTGGAGAAATTAAGGAAAAAGCGTGGAGAGATGAAACAAAAATATTCAAAAGGATGATTTTAAAGAGATTATGGAGAAGTATAGCGAAGTGCCGTTTAATAATAAAGCAATTCTCCAGGAATATTCCGCAAACAATACCAGAGCGCTTTTAACGCTAAGAAATTTATTCTTCATTTCCCCTCCGGTCTGCGCGAGGGGAGACGTTCAGGGCATTTTTTCCAGCATCAGACCTGCTCGCAAACCAAACGCGACCGACGGATTAGGAAATAAAACATATTCCGTGGATTTCTGTACCGCATAGCGCGTCTCACCATCTTCCGCCAGCAGGACGCCCTGGCGAAACGGCGTAAAGTTCAGCGTATGGGGTGCCATATGAAGCTGGAAAGCCTCGCTTTGACGCGTGATCTGCTGCACGACCCGATAGCGCACGACGGGTTCCCGGGTGGGTTCCGGCGCAACCCCGGCTAGCAACGCCCGGAGCGCCTGATGCGTAGGGGTAAAACGCGTCAGGTCGTTTTGCCCGAACGGCAGCGCTTTTCCCAGCTCCAGGGTGCAGGATAACGCGCCAACATTCTCGCAGGTGAAGTGGGTAAACGTGCCGCCTGGCGTCTGGTGGAAGACCAGTGCCTCCAGCCCCGCATCGCCAAGCCAGGTCAGAAACGCCTCATCCCACGGCTGATGACGCTGCGGTAACACGCCAAAACGCACATGGTACGAGGCGCGAATGGCCGTATGCAGATCAAGGTGCCAGCGCGTTTCCCCCGCCCCGGCAAAAAACGCCGTGACCACCTTCTCCAGCCATTGCGCGCGAGTCGTCTCATCACTCTGTGGAAACTGCGCCCAGCGACCACCAAACATGCGGTTGATGTCGCTCACGAGATACCGTTTATTTTGCGCCAGCGCAGGCGGATTTCCCAGTACCACCAGCAGACGGCAGTGCAGCGTGATCTCTGCGCGATACAGCGCGCGCAGCAATAGTTCGACAATCTCCACGGGCGCGGTTTCGTTTCCGTGAATGCCGGTAGAAAGCAGCAGCGACAGGTTATATTTCCCCGTCGGCGTGAGTTCAAGCACGCCCGGCCCCAGCCATCGCCAGTGGAACGAAGGGCCTGCCCCCTCTTGCCGCTCCGGTGTCTCTTCGGCCAGCGTCAGCGCCAGTAAGTTTTCCATGTCGTCTCCTTAGCGCTGGAACGGATAAACCGATCCCAGTTGCAGGATGGTTGATAATGCATCCAGCGCTTCGCGGCCTTCGCGCAGCAGCTGCGGATCAACCAGATCGGCCTGAACCAGACGGTCGCGATAATAGCGGTCCACCCAGTCATTGAGAGTATTGAACAGCGTGTCGTTCATCATCACCGCCGGATTCACGGCCTGCAATTCCTCCGGCGTTAACACCACGCGTAGTCGCAGGCACGCCGGTCCCCCGCCGTTGGCCATACTTTCCCGAAGATCAAACACGCGCAGTTCATCAATCGGGTTATCCGCCTGCACCAGTTCGCTGAGATAGCGCCAGACGCCCTGATGGTTTCGGGACTCCTGCGGCAGCACCAGCATCATGCTGCCGTCATCCCGGCTCAGCAGCTGGCTGTTGAACAGATACGTTTCGACCGCGTCCTGCACGCTTACCGCCTGCGTGGGCACCTGAATCGGCATAAATCCCGGCACGCGTTCGCGCAGCGTGGCCAGCAACTTTTCCTGATGGGCAAACGCCTGCTCGTGGCAGAACAGTACCTGACGGTTGGAAACGGCAATGACGTCGTTATGAAACACGCCCTGGTCGATCACCTGCGGATTTTGCTGGGCAAAAATCACCTGAGAAGGATTAACCTGGTTCAGCCGCGCAACCGCCTGGCTTGCGGCTAAGGTTTGTCTCGCCGGATAACGAACCGGCGCGGCGTGGCCGCCCTCTTCCCGTCCATAGATAAACAGCTGCAAACCCGGCTCGCCATAGTCGCCGCCCAGACGGTTGTGGTTTGCCGCCCCTTCATCGCCAAACATCGCGACCTGCGGCAGCGCCGAATGTACCTCGAAATGCGCATCATGATTAAAAATGGCGCGCAGCACGCGCCCGGTGGTCTCCGCTTCGCTGGCGCGGTGGAATTTGTTGTTCAGGTTAGCAACGGTCAGATGCACTTTGCCGTCCAGCGTATCCGCCGACGGCGCAACGGTGGCGGCATTCGCCACCCACATCGAGGAGGCTGAACTGGCTGCGGAAAGCAGGTGTGGCGTCTGCGTGCCTGCTTTTTCCACCACCTGTTCATCCGTACCGCTGAACCCCAGCTGGCGCAGCACGGCCACGTTTGGGCGCTCCTGCGGCGGGATCACCGCCTGCGGGAAACCGGCATCGGACAGCGCCTTCATTTTCAATAGCCCCTGCTTCGCCGCCAGCTTCGGGTTCGAGACCTGGAAACGGTGCTTCGTCGAGGCTTCATTACCGAACGACAGCCCGGCATAGTGGTGCGTCAGCCCCACGAGGCCGTCAAAGTTAACCTCACGCGCTTTCATGGGCGTCACCCTCTGTAAAATCCAGCCCCGGATTCAACGTCTCCGGCAGCGTCAGCGCCGGGGTTTCCAGGCTTGCCATCGGCCACGCGCAGTAATCGGCGGCATACCAGGCGCTGGCGCGATGGTTGCCCGACGCCCCTACGCCACCAAACGGCGCAGTGCTCGCCGCACCGGTCAGCGGTTTGTTCCAGTTCACGATCCCGGCGCGCGCTTCCAGCAGCAGCTGGTCGAATTTCTCGCGATGCGGCGATATCAGGCCGCTCGACAGGCCGTAACGGGTATTGTTGGCCATCTCGATCGCCGACTCAAAATCGTCATAGCGCCAGACGCACAGCAGCGGGCCAAAGACCTCTTTATCCGGCACGTTGCTCGTCGCACTCATCTCAATAATCCCCGGCGTCAGCAGCGACGTGCCCGGCTGAACCAGCTTCGGCTCCAGCAGGGTTTTCGCCCCGCGCGCCACGTGCTCCTGCCACGCTTTCAGTACGTTCAGCGCCGCCTGCCCGGAGATCAGCCCGCCGATAAACGGCTGCGGCTCGGCATCCCATTTCGCGGGAGCCAGACGCGCGCTCACCTCCACCAGACGCTTCAGGAACGCATCCCCCTGCGCGCCGCGCTTAACCAGCAGGCGGCGGGCGCATGTGCAGCGCTGTCCGGCGGTAATGAACGCCGACTGAATGGTCAAGTGGACCGCGGCATCGATATCCTCCGGATCTTCCACAATCAGTGGGTTGTTGCCGCCCATCTCCAGCGCCAGAATTTTTTCCGGTTGCCCCGCCAGCTGACGATGCAGCTGATAGCCCGTTCCGGCACTGCCGGTAAACAGCAGACCGTCAATGTCACTCAGCGCACTCAGCGCCTGACCGGTTTCACGCCCGCCCTGCACCAGATTCAGCACCCCCGGCGGCAGCCCCGCCTGCTCCCAGAGTTTTACCACTGCTTCTCCGGTTAAGGGGGTTAACTCACTCGGCTTGAAGATGACGGTATTCCCCGCCAGCAGCGCAGGCACAATGTGCCCGTTCGGCAGATGCCCGGGGAAGTTATACGGGCCAAACACCGCCAGTACACCGTGCGGACGGTGGCGCAGCGTGGCCGCGCCGTCTGGCATCTCGGTATGCTGCTCGCCGGTGCGGGTATGGTACGCCTTCACCGATATCGCAATTTTGTTGATCATCGCCGTGACTTCGGTGGTTGCCTCCCAGCGCGGCTTACTGGTTTCGCAGGCAATGATGCGGGTCAGCTCGGCTTTATTGGCCTCCAGCAGCGCAGCAAATTTCTCAACCAGCGCCTGGCGCTCGGAGAATGGCCGTTTCGCCCACGCCGGAAACGCGCGGCGTGCAGCCTGACAGGCCTGCTCAACCTGCCCGGCGCTTGCGTCGTTCCCAGACCAGAGCACCTCCTGGCCGACCGGGTTAGTTTTTGTCCGCGCGTCACCTTCGCCCGTAACCCAGTCACCGTTAATCCATAGAGTCATGCTGTTTTCTCCTCAGGGCAGAGCCGCACCAGGCGAACCGTGTCGCCAGCGTTACATTTCAGGGCATCCAGTTGCGCAGCCGTCAGTACCAGACGCTCGCATGATGGGTTGGTTCGCACCAGCATGGCGCGGAAGTTGGTGTAATTCTCGTTCGAGACCAGGCAGGCTGGCCACTCGCCCGGCGCGGGCTGGCCTTCTGAAACCTCAACCAGGCGGCTTTTACGGATGGCGCGAACGCGGTCAATGTCGCATTCCAGCGTCGGGCCGCCGTCGAAGATGTCGACGTAGTTACGGTAGCGAAATCCCTCTTTCTCCAGCACCGCGCGGGCCGGGGCGGTTTGCGGGTGAACTTCGCCGATCACCGCCTGCGCTTCTGGCGTTAGGAAATGGGTATAAATAGGATGCTTCGGCATCAACTCGGCGATAAACGCCTTCTGACCGGTGCCGCACAGGTAATCCGCCCGGCTAAATTCCATGGAGAAGAAGCGTTCGCCCAGACTCTCCCAGAACGGCGAGTAGCCCGTCTCATCAATCACGCCGCGCATCTCCGCGACCACTTTTTCGTTGAAGCGGTCGCGAAAGGCGGCCATAAACATAAAGCGCGATTTGGAGAGCAGATAACCGTTGCCCTCTTTGCGCCAGTCCGGATCGAGAAACAGTGTGCAGAGTTCGCTGGCGCCGGTATGGTCATTACAGAGAAAGAGCGTCGGCAGCGCGTTGTAAACGTTCAGCTCTTTCGAGGCGTGGACCATCGTGCCGACGCGGTAGTTGTACCACGGATCATTAAGCCCGACGGCCACCTCGATAGCGCAAATCCCCGCCACGGTCCCCGTGTCGGTATCTTCCAGCACGAACACATAGCCCTGTTCGCTTTTTGGCAACGTCCCCTGCCAGGTTTGCAGGGCGCGCTCAATGCGCGCCGACAGCGTTTTTTCATCGGCAGGCAGCGAGGTCAGCCCGCCCCCTGTCTTACCGGCAAGCTGCATAAGCCCGGCGAGATCGCCGTGCGCAACGGGACGAATGACCATCATGATGACACCCCGGACTTCACCTGTTCGCAGGCCAGCGCAAAACGATCTAAGCCAGTTCTGACCTCTTCCTCGCTGACGATCAGCGCAGGGGCAAAGCGCACCACGTTAGCACCGGCAATCAGCACCATTACGCCCTGCTTTGCCGCTTCCTGTGAAATCAGCTTCGCTTTGCCGGCAAACTCAGGGGCAAGCTCACAGCCTATTAACAGCCCCAGACCGCGGATCTCTTTGAACAGGCCAGTTTTGCTGTTAATGGCCGTGAGTCGCTCAACAAACCACTGGTGACGCTGCTTCACGCCGTTCAGCACCTCAGGGGTGTTGATGATATCCAGCACCTGTCCGGCGACAGCGGTTGCCAGCGGGTTGCCGCCGTATGTGGTGCCATGAGTGCCCACGGTCATCACGCTGGCGAATTTATCGGTGGTCAGCATCGCCCCCACCGGGAAACCGCCGCCGAGCGCTTTGGCTGTTGAGAGCACATCCGGGGTCACGCCATAGTGCATGTAGGCGTACAGGTCACCCGTGCGGCCCACGCCGGTCTGGACTTCGTCAAAAATCAGGACCGCGTTATGCCGATCGCACAGCTCGCGCAGCCCTTGCAGGAACGCTTTCTGGGCGGGCATGACGCCGCCTTCCCCCTGCATGGGCTCGACAATCACCGCACAGGTGGTGTCGTCAATCAGCTCGCTGGCAGAGTGTAAATCGTTATACGCCGCATGACGGATATCCGGCGGCAGCGGCGCAAAATCCTGAGAATATGAGGGCTGACCGCCCGCACTGACGGTAAACAGCGTGCGGCCATGGAAAGCATTTTTAAAGGCTACGATGCCGCTCTTATGCGCGCCGAATTTATCGTGCGCATATTTGCGCGCCAGCTTCAGCGCCGCTTCGTTCGCTTCCGCGCCGGAGTTACAGAAAAAGACTTTTTCTGCGAAGGTGGCGTCGATCAGCTTCTTCGCCAGACGCAATGCCGGTTCGTTGGTATAACCGTTGCCGGTATGCCAGAATTTCGCCGCCTGGTCATTCAGCGCCTGCCGCAACGCCGGGTTTGCATGCCCCAGCGCATTCACCGCAATCCCACCTGCAAAGTCGATATACTCTTTGCCCTGCTGATCCCACAGGCGAGAGCCTTCCCCACGTACCGGAATAAAAGCCGCCGGAGCGTATACCGGCATCATCCATTCATCGAAATTTTCACGCGTAACTGACAGAGACATAGCGACCTCATCCGGTAAATAAAAGGTTGTTTAAATGTTAAATAATTGAGTGTTTGCACTGTGAATGTAGATTGCAGCGTTCGTGCCAGCCAGCGATAAAAATGCATAAATGGGTTTGGGTAACAGAATATCAATGAGTTACAATATGGAGTTATTCACTTATAATGCATAAATAGTGAATATTTTTACGACAAGCGGCGCTTTGCCGCATGAAAACAAGAAAGAGTATGCAGAGGCCAAATATAATTCTGGAATTGTGATCGCTCGCGAAATTTATCGGTCGTTTACGCCCTGTTCGAGGGCAAAACGCGCCGAAATGGTGCAAATATTGCACCGTTGGCATTATCTGTCGCAGTAATTGGGCGAAGCGGATAACAGACGACGTAAATTCTGCTACCATCCTTGCACTATTCACCTTGTATTGGCAGCGACTATGAAATTTGTCTCTTTTAATATCAACGGCCTGCGTGCCCGCCCTCACCAGCTTGAAGCGATTGTTGAGCAACATCAGCCAGATGTGATCGGCTTGCAGGAGACAAAAGTTCACGACGATATGTTCCCGCTCGAAGAGGTAGCGAAGCTGGGCTATAACGTTTTTTACCACGGTCAGAAAGGCCACTACGGCGTTGCGCTGCTGACCAAAGATACGCCGGTGTCGGTGCGCCGTGGTTTCCCGGGTGACGGTGAAGAGGCGCAGCGCCGCATCATCATGGCGGAAATTCCTTCCGCACTCGGCAATGTGACCGTCATCAACGGCTATTTCCCGCAGGGTGAAAGCCGCGATCATGAAACCAAATTCCCGGCCAAAGCGAAGTTTTATCAGGATCTGCAAAACTACCTGACAACCGAACTCAAAAAAGAAAACCCGGTGCTTATCATGGGCGACATGAATATCAGCCCGACGGATCTGGATATCGGTATTGGCGAAGAGAACCGTAAGCGCTGGCTGCGCACCGGCAAATGCTCTTTCCTGCCGGAGGAGCGCGAGTGGATGGAGCGCCTGCTGGGTTGGGGGCTGGTGGATACTTTCCGCACGGCTAACCCGGAAACGCAGGACCGTTTCTCGTGGTTTGACTACCGCTCTAAAGGCTTCGATGACAACCGGGGCCTGCGTATTGATCTGCTGCTGGCGAGCGCCCCCCTGGCCGAACGCTGCATCGAAACCGGTATCGACTATGACATCCGCAGCATGGAAAAGCCGTCCGACCATGCGCCGGTATGGGCAACGTTCAAGCTGTAAACTTCAGTGAATATTAAAAAAATCAGTCTCCTGTGCGCCCTTCTGGGCGCATTTGTTTTAATTGTTGTTTTGCTTCTACCGGGCATGCTCTCCCTCGACACGCTAAAAATACACCAGCAAACGTTGCTCGCTCGTGTGGAGCAAGCGCCCCTTCAGAGCGCGCTGTTCTATTTTGCGGTTTACGTTCTGCTCTCCGCGCTATCGATCCCCGGAGCCGCGCTTCTGACGCTGCTCGGCGGGGCGCTTTTCAGCCTGTGGGAGGCGACGCTGTTGGTGTCATTTGCCTCGACGCTCGGCGCCACGCTTGCCATGCTCGTCAGCCGTTATCTGCTGCGCGACTGGGTGCAGCGGCGCTTTGCCGCACAGATGACCACGATCGATGCGGGGATGGATCGCGACGGCGCACGCTACCTTTTTGCCCTGCGCCTGATGCCGTTGTTCCCATTTTTTCTGGTTAATTTGCTGATGGGGCTAACCCGTCTCAGGGTGCGTCACTACTGGTGGGTCAGCCAGCTTGCGATGCTGCCTGCCACCGTCATTTATCTGAACGCCGGACGCGAGCTGGGGAAACTCACCTCGCTGCGCGATATTCTGTCGCCGGGACTGCTGTTCGCCTTTACACTATTAGGGTTATTACCGCTGGTCACTCGCTGGCTGTTTTCCCGTTACATCCCTTCGATTAAAAAGTGAGGCATTATGCGCCGGGTGCGTTTTTGCGCGTTTCTGACGAGTCTGCTGCTGGCAACCTCTGCCTTCGCCGCTGAGAGCTGGCAATCCATTCAGCAACAGGCCACCGGGCAGACCGTCTGGTTTAACGCCTGGGGCGGTGACGAGGCCGTTAACCGCTACCTCGACTGGGTAAGCGGCGAGATGAAAACGCACTACGCCATCAACCTGAAGATCGTTCATCTGGCCGATGCCGCCGACGCGGTGAAGCGGATCCAGACGGAGCATGCCGCAGGACGTAGCAGTAACGGGTCGGTGGATCTGCTCTGGGTAAACGGGGAAAACTTCCGCAACCTGAAAGCGGCAAACCTGCTGCTCACCGGCTGGGCGCAAACCCTGCCCAACTGGCGCTACGTCGATACCCGTAAACCGGTAACGGAAGATTTTGCCATCCCGACCGATGGAGCGGAATCCCCATGGGGCGGCGCACAATTAACCTTTATCGCCCGTAAAGCGAGTATGCCGACACCACCAGCAGATCCCCACGCGCTGCTGCTATACGCCCAACAGCACCCTGGCAAGGTGAGCTATCCACGACCGCCGGATTTTACCGGCACGGCGTTTCTGGAACAGCTACTGCTGGCGCTGACCGCCCATCCGGAGGCGATAAAAAACGCGCCAGACAGTACCTTTGCGCAGGTCACCGCGCCGCTGTGGGATTACCTTGATACGCTGCACCCCCTGCTGTGGCGCGAAGGAAACGATTTTCCTCCGTCGCCTGCGCGCATGGATACGCTGCTGGCCAGCGGCAGTCTGAACCTGTCGCTCACCTTTAACCCCGCCCATGCGATGCAAAAGGTGGCGAGCGGTGAACTGCCTGCCGACAGCTACAGTTTCGGCTTTCTCAAAGGCATGATCGGCAACGTCCATTTTGTCGCCATCCCGGCAAACGCCAGCGCGAGCGCAGGTGCGAAAGTGGTGGCGAATTTCCTGCTGTCACCACAGGCGCAGATCCGCAAAGCTAATCCTGCCGTCTGGGGTGACCCGAGCGTGCTGGATGGCGAAAAACTGCTTGCGAAAGCGGCAAAACAGCTTCGCGCCTTTACCCCCTCAGGCACGCCTGATGTGCTTCCCGAACCGCACGCCGCCTGGGTTAACGCCCTGGAGCAGGAATGGCTTCGCCGCTACGGAACCCGCTAAGCGGGCTGGTCTGGGCGGCAATGGCGGTCATCTATCTGCCCCTGCTTCCCGCCAGCGGCATGCTGCTGGCCCCGGCGTTTTCTCCCGGCAACTGGGCGACGCTGTTTGCCGACCCGCAGCTGCCGCAGGCGCTGGCCGCCACGCTGGTGTCAGCGCTTATCGCGACGCTGGGCTCACTGTTTATCGCCCTGACCCTGCTTGCGCTTCTCTGGCCGGGTGAAGGCTGGCAGCGCCTGAGCACCCGTTTGCCGTGGCTCTTAGCCGTGCCGCACGTCGCCTTCGCCACCAGCGCGCTGCTGCTGTTTGCGGAAGGGGGGCAGTTTTACCGGATCTGTACAGTCTGTTCGCCGCAGCTTGACCGCTACGGTATCGGGCTTGGCCTGACGCTTGCGGTCAAAGAGAGTGCGTTCGTTCTGTGGACAATCTACGCCGCGCTGCCTGAAAAGCGCCTCGTACAGCAGAAAATTGTCCTGCATACCTTCGGCTACGGACGAATGCAGGCGCTCAACTGGCTCATCCTCCCGGCAATCGCCCCCGCGCTGGGCGCCGTGATGCTGGCGGTGCTCGCCTGGTCGCTTTCCGTGGTGGATGTGGCGATCGTGCTCGGGCCGGGCAACCCGCCTACGCTGGCGGTGCTGGCCTGGCAGTGGCTCACCCAGGGCGATGCGCAGCAGCAAACCAAGGGAACGCTGCTGTGTCTGGTGTTGCTCCTGCTGCTGGCGGCGCTTGCCGCGGTGGGATACGGCTTCTGGACGGCATGGCGGCGCGCCCAGCCTGACCCCTCCGGGGTACGTCGCGCTTCGCATAGTGCGCTGCCCGCACGGGTGCTGGGCGGGTTACTGCCGCTGTGCGGCGTGCTCTGTGCGCTGGTTCTGCTGATGCTGGCACGCCGGGACGACATCGGCCCCGTCAGCGACAGCCTTTCACTGGGGCTGCTGTCCAGCCTGACAGCGCTGGCCATCCTCATGCTCTGGCTTGAGTGGGGATCCCAGCGCGGCGCGGTGTGGATCTGGCTGCCGCTTGCCCTCCCGGCGCTGCCCCTCGTGTCCGGGCAGTATGCCGTGGCGCTGTGGCTGGGCATCGACGGCCAGTACGCTGCGGTGCTCTGGAGCCATATGCTATGGGTTCTCCCGTGGATGCTCCTGGTGCTACAACCGGCCTGGCGCCGGCTCGATCCCCGGCTTATCCTCACTGCCAGAACGCTGGGCTGGCGGCGGGCGAAAATTTTCTGGCTAGTGAAATGCCCATTGATGGTTCGTCCGGCCCTGCTGGCCTTTGCCACCGGCTTTTCCGTGAGCATGGCCCAGTACATGCCTACCCTCTGGCTGGGGGCGGGACGTTTCACCACCGTGACGACGGAGGCGGTCGCCCTCAGCAGCGGCGGCAGCATTCCGATCCTCGCCAGCCGGGCGCTGGGTCTGTTGTTGTTGACCAGCAGCGTATTTGCACTTGCCGCGCTGCTCTCCCGGCTCGTGGGCCGTCACAGACAAGGATTACGTTAATGCTGACCGTGAAAAATCTCACCATTGCGCCGCTCTTCCGTGAGGTCAACTTCCGCGTCCCGGCGGGGGAGATTGTCACGCTGATGGGGCCCTCCGGGAGCGGGAAATCGACCCTTTTCGCCTGGATGGTGGGGGCGTTATCCGCTGATTTTAAGGCGCACGGCGAGCTATGGCTGAACGATCGCCGCTGCGATATGCTCCCCGTGGAAACGCGCGGGATCGGCATTCTGTTTCAGGATGCCCTGCTGTTTGACGCCTTCAGCGTGGGGCAAAACCTGATGCTGGCGCTGCCGGCGCACATCGTCGGGCGCGCCCGCCGCAACGCGGTCGAGCAGGCCCTGGAGACTGCCGGGCTGGCAAACCACTACACCAGCGATCCGGCGACCCTTTCCGGCGGCGAGCGCGCCAGGGTCAGCCTGTTGCGCGCCCTTCTCGCCCAGCCGCAGGCATTGCTGCTCGACGAGCCGTTCAGTCGACTGGATAAAACGCTGCGCGCCTCATTCCGGGCGTGGGTATTCGAGGTCACTCGCCAGCGCAGGATCCCGGTGGTGCTGGTCACGCATGATGAGGACGATATTCCGCCCGGCGGCGAGGTGATTGAGATTTCTCGCTGGCAATAATGTGCTAACGCAATGTTTTTGGCTTCAGGAGAGACGACAATGCCCCCCTCTTTTAATGACGTCAGGTTTTTCGATGAAACGTGTTTCTCAACTGACCGCGCTGGCCCTGATCTGCGGCCTCGCCTCACTCTCCTCCACGGCGGCTGATATGCCCCACTCCCTCACGCTGGCTCAGCTTCAGACGCAAAATGGCGCGGTAATTGATACGCGCATCAGTGCGTTCTATAACGGCTGGCCGCAGACCCTGAGCGGAACGTCCGGGCACGAGCCCGCCGCACTTAATCTCTCTGCCAGCTGGCTTGGGGCAATGAGCGATGAACAGCTCAGCGGCTGGGCAAAACAGCATCGGCTTACGCCAGACATGCCGGTTGCGCTCTATGGCAACGATAATGACAACCAGACCGTCAAAACACGGCTGGAGAAAGCGGGCTTTACCCACGTCTCCACCCTGAGCGATGCCCTGCAACAATCCGACCGTCTGCAACGTCTGGCGCATTTCGAACAGCTGGTTTATCCGCAGTGGATCCGCCAGTTGCAGCAGGGCAAACCCGTTACCGCCGCACCAGCCGGAGAGTGGAAGGTGATCGAGGCTGGCTGGGGTACGCCGAAGCTTTATCTCCTGAGCCACATTCCCGACGCGGGCTATATCGACACCAATGAAGTGGAAAGCGAACCGCTGTGGAATAAGGTCTCTGACGAAAAGCTGAAAGCGATGCTGGCGAAGCACGGGATCCGTCACGATACCACCGTCATTCTGTACGGTCGCGACGTGTATGCCGCCGCGCGCGTGGCGCAGATCATGCTCTACGCGGGCGTGAGGGATGTACGGATTCTGGATGGCGGCTGGAAGGCGTGGTCCGACGCCAGCCTGCCCCTTGAGCGCGGAACGCCTGCAAACGTGAAGCCAGCCCCTGATTTTGGCGCGCCGATCCCGGGCCAGCCGCAGCTGATGGTGGATATGGAGCAGGCCCGGGGAATGCTGCACCGTCAGGACGCGTCGCTGGTGAGCATTCGTTCCTGGCCAGAGTTTATCGGTGAAACCAGCGGCTACAGCTATATCAAGCCAAAAGGTGAAATTGCCGGTGCGCGTTGGGGCCATGCGGGCAGCGACGCGACCCACATGGAAGATTTCCACAATCCGGATGGCACCATGCGCAGCGCCGATGATATTGCCGCCATGTGGAAAACGTGGAATATCCTGCCGGAGCAGCACGTTGCGTATTACTGTGGTACCGGCTGGCGCGCGTCTGAAGCCTTTATGTACGCCCGCGCCATGGGCTGGCAGAACGTTGCCGTCTACGACGGCGGCTGGTACGAATGGAGCAGCCATCCGCAGAACCCGGTCTCCACCGGGGAGCGCGGACCGGAGAGCGCACGCTAGCGGGGAAGTGACTTCAGCGTGATATAACCGCTCCAGATGCGCGTTGTGGTGGTCAGCCAGCACAACGCGCCAAACACCCATGCAAAGAGCGCGAAATGCGCCGGAAACAGGCTGCACAGCACAAACAGCGCGATGGTCTCTGTTCCTTCCGTTAATCCTCCAATGTAATAAAGCGACTTGTGCGCATAGCCGGGGTTGTCGATATCATGCTTCCCCGCCAGCGCGGCAAAGGCCAGAAAACTGCTGCCCGTCCCCATAAACGCGAAAAGCAGCCAGGCGGCGGCGATCGCATTATCAGCCGGAGCGGCCAGCGCAAAACCAAACGGCACCAGGGCGTAAAACAGGAAGTCGAGGGCGATATCAAGAAATCCTCCCGCGTCCGTCAGGCCACGGCGACGCGCCAGCGCGCCGTCCAGACCATCCAGCAGCCGGTTCAGCACAATGGCGATCAGCGCCGCCGGATACCAGCCCAGCGCCAGAAAAGGTAACGCCAGCACGCCAATCGCAAACCCGGCGAGCGTTAAGCCATCAGGCGTGATAAACGGTTTATCCAGCGCGGCGGCCAGCTGATTTAACCCGGGTTTCAGCCGGGGGTGCAGATGTTTATCCAGCATGTGGTTTACCTTTAAACGTGGCGCACAGCCCCTGAGTCGGGATATCCAGCGCGGCGTTAAAGCGGGCGGAAAGATTCTGAAAGGCAATCAGAGCCGTCATTTCGGTGATGGTCTCTTCCGTAAAGTGGCGCTTCAGCAGGCTTTTGATATTTTCATCCACCTTAGGCGGCGTGGCGGTGACCGCTTCCGCATAGGCCAGCGCCGCGCGCTCCTCTTCGCTGAACAGGGTGGAATTTTGCCAGTCGCTGACGGCCTGCACTTTATCCAGCGCCCCGCTCCGCTCGGCCAGACGCAGGCTGTTGGCATCAATACAAAATGCGCAGTGGCAGATCTGCGAGACCCGCGTCATTAGTAGCGATCGGAGAACCGGGGTCAAACGCGCCTTGCGCCGCTCCAGATAGCCGACAAACAGCGCCACCAGCCAGAAAAGACGCGGCATACGCCCCCACCAGCGAGTGGGGTTCAGCACCGCGCCGAAGTGTTTTTTCTGCATGGCGGCGATGGGGCTAAGGCTGACGGGAAGGGTTTCCATGGGCGCAACCCAGGCGGATATCTCTTTCACCTGATTCTCCTGATGACTGGACTCTTTGGAAGGGCACGATAATATGTCGTTTTTCGCTATTAATTATTGACGAACATGCTGAAAACACTCGATGTGGTTGCGGCCATCCTCGAAAATGAGGGCAAGATTTTGCTGGCGCAGCGTCCCGAACATGCCGATCAGCCAGGAATGTGGGAATTTGCGGGCGGGAAGGTTGAAGCCGGTGAGACCCAGCCGGAAGCGCTGATCCGCGAACTGCGCGAAGAGCTCGGCATTGAGGCCGTGCCCGCGCGGTATGTGGCAAGCCACCAGCGGGAGGTGTCGCAGCGGCTGATTCACCTCCACGCCTGGCATGTGCCTGAATTTAGCGGTGAGCTGAAGGCGCATTATCACTCGGCGTTGGTATGGTGTACGCCAGAAGACGCGTTCACGTATGATTTAGCCCCGGCGGATATACCGCTGCTGGAAGCGTTTATTCTTTTACGCGACGCCAGACCAGCGGGTTTGTACTGAGGGTGCGTTCATCACGCTGGCACTGCAACAGCACGCCATCCGCCCTGACCACTGCGCCTTCGGAATAGTTTTGATCCTGATAGATACAGCACTGATTACACGGCTGCGCACGCTGGCCGCCAGCGCTAAAGACCTCTGGCGGCACGTTAACCTCGACATCCGGGCGAATGCGATCAGCCTGTGCCCCGGCGGACACCATCAAACATAACGCGGCCATTGCGTAACGGTTCATAGACTTTGTTTCCTTTGCATCGTTTATATCTATAACGGTCGATCCGGACGGGATCTTTAATGTATCTCGTCATCGCTTTTAGTTATGACGCGCGCCCTGTCATTAATTTCCCTTGCAGCATAAATTTCTGCTTGCCTCTCAAAGCGGTGCGGGTGGTATAGTCAAAAAAACGACACAAAACATCTCCGCCACACGCATAAATTATTATAAGAGGTTCTTATATCTATGGATCAGACACGCTCTCTGGAAAGCTTTCTTGCCCATGTTCAGCAGCGCGACCCGCACCAAAGCGAGTTTGCCCAGGCCGTTCGTGAAGTCATGACCACCCTGTGGCCCTTCCTTGAGGAAAATCCGCGCTACCGCCAGATGGCGCTGCTTGAACGTCTGGTAGAGCCAGAGCGCGTCATCCAGTTCCGCGTGGCGTGGGTGGACGATCGCAATCAGGTGCAGGTCAACCGCGCATGGCGCGTGCAGTTTAACTCCGCCATTGGGCCGTTTAAGGGCGGGATGCGCTTCCATCCTTCGGTGAACCTGTCGATTCTGAAGTTCCTCGGCTTCGAGCAGACCTTTAAAAATGCGCTCACTACCCTGCCGATGGGCGGCGGTAAAGGCGGGAGTGATTTCGATCCGAAAGGCAAGAGCGAAGGCGAAGTGATGCGCTTCTGCCAGGCGCTGGTCACTGAACTCTATCGCCACCTTGGGCCCGACACCGACGTTCCCGCCGGAGATATCGGCGTGGGGGGGCGTGAAGTGGGCTTTATGGCCGGGATGATGAAAAAGCTCTCCAACAACAGCGCCTGCGTCTTTACCGGCAAAGGTCTGTCGTTTGGCGGTAGCCTGATTCGCCCGGAAGCGACGGGTTACGGTCTGGTCTATTTCACTGAAGCGATGCTTAAGCGTCACGGGCTGAGCTTCGAGGGGATGCGCGTGGCGGTCTCCGGCTCCGGCAACGTGGCGCAGTACGCTATCGAGAAAGCGATGGCGTTTGGCGCGCGCGTGGTGACCGCCTCCGACTCCAGCGGCACCGTAGTGGATGAAGCTGGCTTTACGGCAGAAAAACTGGCGCGTCTGTGCGAAATCAAAGCCAGCCGTGACGGTCGGGTAGCGGATTATGCCCGTGAGTTTGGCCTGACCTATCTGGAAGGTAAACAGCCGTGGGGCGTGCCGGTGGATATCGCCCTGCCGTGCGCGACGCAAAACGAACTGGACGTGGATGCCGCCCGGACGCTGATTAGCAATGGCGTGAAAGCGGTAGCGGAAGGGGCAAATATGCCCACCACCATTGAAGCGACCGATCTGTTCCTGGACGCGGGCGTACTATTTGCACCAGGCAAGGCGGCGAACGCTGGCGGCGTGGCAACATCCGGTCTGGAAATGGCGCAAAACGCCGCGAGAATGAGCTGGAAGGCTGAGAAAGTGAATGCCCGTCTGCACCACATCATGCTCGATATTCATCACGCCTGCGTGGAGTATGGCGGCGAGGCGTCTCAAACCAACTACGTGCGCGGGGCGAATATCGCCGGGTTCGTGAAGGTGGCCGATGCGATGATTGGGCAGGGTGTGATTTAAGGTTTATATCGTGCGGCCGGGTGCCCTCACCCCGGCCCTCTCCCATAGGGAGAGGGTGAAAACCGGGCGTATCAGGCCGCGCTTTTCTTCTTTTTAAACGGTTTCTTCGCACCCGCGCCTGGTGCAACCATCCCTCTGAAGCGCTTCACCGGCGTGCTGCGCGCCTGATCGATCAGCTGGTAAAGCGTCCCCACCAGCGGCTGCATAAAGTCCTGATAGCGGCACTGCTTCTCGCTAATCTGCGTCAGCACCGATTCCCAGTGCGCGGTCATGTCCGGCCTGGCGGCCAGCTCCGGCAGGGAATGAATCAGCGCGCGCCCCGGCTCGGTCGAATGGATATAGCGCCCCTTTTTCTCAAGAAAACCGCGCTTAAAGAGCAGCTCGATGATCCCCGCGCGGGTTGCTTCCGTACCCAGACCGTCGGTGGCGCGCAGGATCTTCTTCAGATCTTTATCCTGCACAAAACGGGCGATCCCGGTCATGGCCGAAAGCAGCGTCGCATCGGTGAAGTGGCGCGGCGGCTGGGTCTGTCGTTCAACCACCTCCCCCTTCTCGCACAGCAGTTCGTCGCCTTTGGCCACGACCGGCAGCGGCGTACCGTCGTTCTCTTCGTCACGCTCTTTGTTGCCGAGCAGCGTGCGCCAGCCCGCTTCCGCGAGGAAACGCGCTTTGGCGATAAATTTGCCTTTGGCAATGTCCAGTTCGATAACGCACTTGCGGAACACCGCGTCCGGGCAGAACTGCATCAGATACTGACGCGCGATCAGGTTATAGACTTTTGCTTCGTTGTCGGTCAGGTTGACGTTGCTGGTGCGCGCCGTCGGGATTATCGCGTGGTGGGCATCGACTTTTTTATCGTCCCAGCAGCGGTTATGGGTATCCGGGTTTACCGCCGGTTGCGGCAACAGATCCGGCGCATGGACACCAATGGCGTTCATCACCGAGTGGCGTCCGGCGAAGTGTTCCTCCGGCAGATAGCGGCTGTCCGAACGCGGATAGGTGATCAGCTTGTGGGTTTCATAGAGCTTCTGGCAGATATCGAGCACGTTCTGCGCGCTCAGGCCAAACTTTTTCGCGGCCTCGATCTGCAACGCCGAAAGGGAGAACGGCAGCGGTGCGGGCTCTGATTCCCGTTTGTCGTTATAGCTGGTGACTATCGCGGGTTGGCCGGTAATGCGGTTAACCACGTGCTCCGCCAGCGGACGATGCAGCAGCCGTCCCTCTTCGTCCTGATATGACTCACAGGCATCGCTCGGCTGCCAGACGGCGGTAAAGCGTTCGTCTTTCAGCGTGACGATATGCGCTTTGACTTCGAAGAAGTCTTTGGCGACGAAATTTTCGATCTCTTCGTCGCGACGCACCACCAGCCCCAGCACCGGGGTTTGAACACGCCCAACAGAGAGTACGCCCTGATAGCCCGCATTGCGTCCCAGGATGGTGTAGGCGCGGGTCATGTTGATCCCGTACAGCCAGTCCGCGCGGGCACGTGCCAGCGCGGACACACACAGGGGAATAAATTCGCTGTTGGCGCGCAGGCGCGAAATCGCGCGCTCCACCGCCTGCGGGTTAAGGTCGTTGATCAGGCAGCGCTGCACCTGCTGACGCTTTTCCGGCGCCAGCTCCAGGTAGTCCAGCACTTCATCGACCAGCAGTTGCCCTTCCCTGTCCGGGTCACCCGCGTGGACCACTTCCGTCGCCTCATGCAGGAAACGCTTAATGACGTTGAGCTGTTTGGTGACGGAAGGACGCGGTTGCAGACGCCACTTTTCCGGCACAATCGGCAGATCGTTGAGATTCCAGCGGGCGTAGCGGCTGTCGTAGACATCCGGCTGCGCCTGTTCAAGCAGGTGACCGATACACCAGGTGACCACCTGCCCGTTACCGCATTCGATAAAGCCATCACCTTTGCGATGCGGCTTGGGCAGCACGTCGGCGATGGCTCGCGCCAGACTCGGCTTTTCGGCAATAAACAACCGCATCGAATTAACGGATCTCAATCATCGGGCGGCCACCGCGGGCGGTCACCAGCTCGCCAATGGCCGTCAGGGTGATGCCAAACTCGGCAGCCGTCGCCTGAACGTCAGCTTCAGCTTCCGGCGTCACCGCCAGCAGCAGACCGCCGGAGGTTTGCGGATCGCACAGCAGGTTACGCCATGCTTCCGGCATTTCGCCCATTAAATGGCCGTAGCTGGCGAAGTTGCGCTGCGTCCCGCCCGGCACCGCGCCCTGAGCAATGTACTCTTCCACGCCCGGCAGTTTCGGCACATCCTGATACCAGATCTGCGCCTGCACGCCCGCGCCCTGACACACTTCAGAGAGGTGCCCCAGCAGACCAAATCCGGTCACGTCGGTCATGGCCTTCACGCCGTCGATATTGGCGAATGCCGCACCGGCGAGGTTCATCTGACACATCACTTCCGTTGCCAGACCGATATGCTCGGGCTTCAGCAGGGATTTCTTCTCGGCAGTGGTCAGTACGCCAATGCCCAGCGGCTTGGTGAGGAACAGTTTGCAGCCCGGTTGCGCCGTGCTGTTGCGCTTCACGCGTTCGGTGGGCACCACGCCGGTGACGGCCAGGCCGAAGATCGGCTCCGGCGCATCGATAGAGTGACCACCGGCCAGGGCAATACCCGCCTGCTGGCAGGCAAAGCGTCCGCCTTCGATCACGTCGCGGGCAATCTCAGGCGGGAGGTTGTTAATCGGCCAGCCCAGAATGGCGATCGCCATGATCGGTTTACCGCCCATCGCAAAGATATCGCTGATGGCGTTGGTGGCCGCAATGCGTCCGAAGTCGAATGGGTTGTCGACAATCGGCATAAAAAAGTCAGTGGTGCTGATAATGCTGGTGCCGTTACCTAAGTCATAAACCGCTGCATCGTCACGCGTTTCGTTACCGACAAGCAGGTTCGGGTCGACAAACTTCGCCTGCTCACTGTGCAGGATGGTCTCCAGCACTTTCGGGGAAATTTTACAACCGCAACCGGCTCCGTGGCTGTATTGCGTTAAACGAATGGTTTGCTCGCTCATGGACGTCTCCTGTCATCTCAATCGCGCTATGGTAGCGCTCATTCCATAAAGAGGTAAGTATGACTGTCTGAATTCTGCGGCGGATGCTCAGAATCCAGACAGTTTAGCGCGGGTAATTAAAAACGGCTGACGAAAGGCGTGGTGTCCGGCACGCTGATGGTGCTGGAGGCTTTAAGCTGCGGGGTGCCGAGATAGAGGAAGCCGACAATTTTATCGTGCTCGCCACAGGCAAAGCCATCACGCACGACCGAACTTTCGGTCAGCGGTCCGGTGCGCCAGATGCCATTGAAGCCCTGCGCGACGGCGGCCATTTGCATTGCCATTACCGCGCAACCGGCAGACATCTCCTGCTCCCAGACCGGCACTTTATGATCGGCCTGGCATTTTGCGACTACCGCGATGATCATCGGCGCACGGAATGGCGCGTTGCGGGCTTTATCAATCCCCTTCTCATCCTGGCCTGCGGCAACAGCCCCCTGCTCCAGCAGCTGGCTGAAGCGGCCGCGCCCTTCGCCTTCAATAATAAAGAAGTGCCACGGCTGCAATGTGCCATGGTCCGGCGCACGCATTCCGGCACGCAGAATGTTTTCCAGCTGCTCGCCGACGGGTGCCGGTTCGGCCAGGCGGGAAGCGCTACGACGGTTAACAAGCAGTTCAAGTGCGTCCATTGGTTAACTCCTTTCATGAAATTTACTCACAAAATTAACACGACAGCAGATTTTGTTACAGCGTGGCAGGCGATTCCTGCTGACAAGTGGCGGTTGGGTCATTACGATAACCGCACATTACCGTCCCGTGGCGACGGAAACAGTCCTTTTCTGGTTAGGGAGAATACATGCGAACCCTTTGGCGAATCTTTGCCGGTTTCTTTAAATGGACGTGGCGACTGCTCAACTTCGTCCGCAACCTGGTGATGAACATCTTTTTCATCTTCCTGGTCCTGGTATGCGCTGGTATCTGGATGCATATCAGCAACGCAAACCAGTCGCAGCATTCGACGCGCGGCGCACTGTTACTCGATATCACCGGGGTGATTGTTGATAAGCCATCGACCAGCAACCGTCTGGGCGTGATTGGCCGCCAGCTGTTCGGCGCAACGTCAGACCGTCTCCAGGAAAACTCCTTGTTTGATATTGTCGACACCATCCGTCAGGCCAAAGACGATCGTAACATTACCGGTATCGTGTTGGACCTGAAAGATTTTGCCGGCGCCGATCAGCCGTCAATGCAGTACATCGGTAAAGCGCTGCGCGAATTTCGCGACAGCGGTAAACCGGTTATTGCCATTGGCGACAGCTACACCCAGGGGCAATATTATCTGGCGAGCTTTGCCAATAAGATCTGGCTTTCGCCACAGGGCACGGTCGATCTGCATGGCTTCGCCACTAACGGTCTGTACTACAAATCGCTGCTCGACAAGCTGAAGGTCACTACCCACGTCTTCCGCGTCGGGACCTATAAATCCGCCGTGGAGCCGTTTATCCGCGATGATATGTCCCCTGCCGCTCGTGAAGCGGACAGCCGCTGGATTGGTGAGCTGTGGCAGAACTACCTCGGCACCATTGCCGCTAACCGTCAGATTACCGCTGAGCAGGTCTTCCCGGGCGCGCGCGGCGTGCTGGACGGCCTGCGCAAGGTGTACGGCGATACAGCGAAATACGCGCTTGATAACAAACTGGTCGATCAGCTGGGTTCCAGCGCTGAAATTGAAAAAGCGCTGACTAAACAGTTCGGCTGGAGTAAAGAGGATAAAAACTACAGCGCCATCAGCATGTATGACTACGCCGCGAAAAAGCCGGACGACAGCGGTGACAGCATCGCCGTGGTGTTTGCTAACGGGGCCATTATGGACGGGGAAGAAACGCCGGGGAACGTCGGCGGAGACACCACCGCGTCGCAGATCCGCGATGCGCGCCTGGATCCGAAAGTGAAGGCAATTGTCCTGAGGGTGAACAGCCCTGGCGGCAGCGTCAGCGCCTCTGAAGTGATCCGTGCTGAACTGGCCGCCGCGCGCGCCGCA
Source organism: Enterobacter sp. JJBC (assembly GCF_036936505.1). Lineage (NCBI taxonomy): Bacteria > Pseudomonadati > Pseudomonadota > Gammaproteobacteria > Enterobacterales > Enterobacteriaceae > Enterobacter > Enterobacter sp. JJBC. Next base: position 1,928,992 of record NZ_CP136935.1, on the reverse strand, counting down.
GGCAAGCCGGTAGTGGTCTCGATGGGCGGCATGGCGGCTTCCGGGGGGTACTGGATCTCGACGCCAGCCAACTACATCGTGGCTAACCCAAGCACGCTGACCGGCTCGATTGGCATCTTCGGTGTGATCAACACCGTTGAGAACAGCCTGGATTATCTCGGCGTCCACACCGACGGCGTTTCCACCTCGCCGCTGGCAGACGTGTCCGTTACCAAATCCCTGCCGCCTGAGGTGTCTGAGATGATGCAGCTCAGCATTGAGAGTGGCTATAAACGTTTCATCACGCTGGTTGCGGACTCCCGTAAAAAGACGCCCGATCAGATTGACCAGATCGCTCAAGGCCACGTCTGGACCGGCCAGGATGCGAAGAGCAACGGTCTGGTAGACAGCCTGGGTGATTTCGACGACGCCGTGAAGAAAGCGGCGGAGCTGGCGAAGCTCAAGCAGTGGCACGTGGACTATTATCAGGACGAACCGACGTTCTTCGATATGGTCATGGACAGCATGTCCGGCTCCGTCCGTGCCATGCTGCCGGACGCGCTTCAGGCTTATCTGCCGGCGCCGGTGGCGACCGCGGCGAAAGCCATGAAAGCGGAGAGCGACAAGCTCGCAGCCTTTAATGATCCACAGAGCCGTTACGCGTTTTGCCTGACCTGCGCGAACGTGCGTTAAAAACCGTCCCCTCTTCCCGTGAAGAGGGGATTTTTTCTTTTGAAGAACAAGAACTCATTACCATGCAGAAGAAATCAATATATGTCGCCTATACCGGCGGTACCATCGGTATGCAGCGCTCAGAAAATGGCTATATCCCGGTTTCCGGCCACTTGCAGCGCCAGCTGGCGCTGATGCCTGAATTTCACCGTCCGGAAATGCCGGACTTTACCATCCACGAATATGAGCCGCTGATGGACTCCTCCGACATGACGCCGGAAGACTGGCAGCATATTGCGGATGATATTAAAGCCCATTACGACCAGTACGACGGCTTCGTGATCCTTCACGGTACCGACACCATGGCGTTCACCGCCTCGGCGCTCTCCTTCATGCTGGAGAACCTGAGCAAGCCCGTCATCGTGACCGGTTCGCAGATCCCGCTGGCGGAACTGCGTTCAGACGGGCAGATCAACCTGCTTAACTCCCTGTACGTGGCCGCTAATTACCCGATCAACAAGGTAACGCTGTTCTTCAACAACCGACTGTACCGCGGGAACCGTACCACTAAAGCGCACGCCGATGGCTTTGACGCTTTTGCCTCACCTAACCTGCAACCGCTGCTGGAAGCGGGGATCCATATCCGTCGTCTGGGCACGCCGCCCGCACCAAATACGGCAGGCGAGCTGATCGTTCATCCGATCACCCCGCAGCCGATTGGCGTGGTGACGATTTATCCGGGGATCTCCGCCGACGTGGTGCGCAACTTCCTGCGCCAGCCGGTGAAGGCGCTGATCCTGCGCTCCTATGGTGTGGGTAACGCCCCGCAGAACGGTGAGTTCCTTAAGGAGCTTCAGGAGGCGAGCGATCGCGGGATTGTGGTGGTCAACCTCACCCAGTGTATGTCCGGCAAGGTCAATATGGGCGGCTACGCCACCGGTAATGCTCTGGCTCACGCAGGCGTGATAAGTGGTTTCGATATGACCGTTGAGGCAACGCTGACTAAACTTCACTATTTACTGAGTCAGGATCTGGATATTGATTCCATTCGCCGCGCCATGATGCAAAACCTGCGCGGTGAACTGACGCCGGACGAATAAGGAGATCCCATGAAGCAACGCGCCCTGTTACTGGTCGATTTGCAAAATGATTTCTGTGCGGGTGGTGCGCTGGCCGTCGCGGAAGGCGACAGCACCGTAGACGTCGCGAATTCGCTGATTGCGTGGTGTAAAGCTCGTGGTGAAGCGGTGGTGGCGAGTCAGGACTGGCATCCGGCAAACCACGGCAGCTTTGCCAGCCAGCACAACGTTGAGCCTTACAGCCAGGGCGATCTGGACGGGCTGGCGCAAACCTTCTGGCCCGATCACTGCGTGCAGCAGACGGAAGGCGCTGAGCTGCATCCGCTGCTGAACCAGAAGGCCATCGACGCGGTGTTCCACAAAGGTGAAAACCCAATCATCGACAGCTACAGCGCGTTCTTTGATAACGGTCACCGCCAGAAGACGGCGCTGGACGCGTGGTTACGCCACCATGAGATCACCGAGCTGATTGTGCTGGGCCTGGCGACGGATTACTGCGTGAAGTTCACCGTGCTGGATGCGCTCCAGTTGGGCTATACCGTGAATGTCATCACCGACGGCTGTCGCGGGGTAAATATTCAGCCGCATGACAGCGCTCAGGCGTTTATGGATATGGCCGCAGAAGGCGCAACGCTGTATACGCTGGCTGACTGGATGGAGACGCAGGCGTAAGCTTTTTAGCCGGGTGACGGCTTAGCCTTACCCGGCCTACTTTCTCTGGTTTTGTAGACCGGGTAAGCGTCAGCGCCACCCGGCATTTCTTCCCCAATCCCCATAAAGTGAACTCCCTCGCATCACAAGCGAAACGGCGATGCTATTCTCTTCAGGCTGTTTTTTCGCCACGCCTTTTCTGTGGCGTGGTTATTTTTGTTCAGTCAAAGAGGAAATTATATGAAACGTTTGCCCTTGCTGGCAGCATTACCCTTGCTTTGCGCGTCACTGGCTTCCGCCGCGCCCCTGATGTCCGTGGGTTACTTCAATGGGGGTGGCGATGTTACCGCCGGACCGGGTGGCGATATTAATAAACTGGACGTCCGCCAGATCACCCACCTCAACTACTCGTTTGGTCTGGTCTATAACAACGAGAAAGACGAAACCAACGCCGCGCTGAAAGATCCGGCAAAACTGCATCAAATCTGGTTATCACCTAAGGTGGCATCCGATCTGGCGTTACTTCCTCAGCTTCGTAAACAAAACCCGAACCTGAAAGTCCTGCTTTCCGTTGGCGGCTGGGGGGCGCGTGGTTTTTCTGGCGCAGCGGCAACCAAAGAGAGTCGCGCGGTGTTTATTCGCTCCGCGCAGGAGATCGTCAGTCAATACGGCCTGGACGGGATCGACCTGGACTGGGAATATCCGGTCAACGGCGCGTGGGGACTTGTCGAAAGCACCCCTGCCGACCGGGATAATTTCACCGCGCTGTTAAAAGAGATGCGTGACGCGTTTGGTAAGAAAAAGCTGGTCACGATTGCGGTGGGCGCGAATGCGGAAAGTCCGAAAAGCTGGGTGGATGTGAAAGCTATTGCCCCCCTGCTCGATTACATCAACCTGATGACCTACGACATGGCGTACGGTACTCAGTATTTTAACGCGAATCTGTATGACTCCAGCGACTGGCCAACGGTAGCTGCCGCAGACAAATACAGCGTCGAGTTTGTGGTGAATAACTATCTGGCCGCCGGGCTGAAGCCGCAGCAGATGAACCTCGGAATTGGTTTCTATGGGCGTGTGCCGAAACGTGCCGTAGAGCCAGGGATCGACTGGAGCAAACCAGACGCGCAAAACAATCCGGTGACGCAGCCCTACTTCGGGCCGCAGGAACTGAGCCTGTTCAAATCGCTTGGCTATGATCTGACCAAAGATACCTATGTGAAATACAACGATATCGTCCGCAAGCTGCTGAACGATCCGCAGAAACGCTTTACCGAGCACTGGGACGAACAGGCGAAGGTGCCGTGGCTGTCGGTGAAATCCGCCGACGGGAAGGCGCTGTTTGCGATTTCCTATGAGAACCCGCGCTCCGTGGCGATCAAAGCGGATTACATCAAGGAGAAAGGTCTGGCCGGCGCCATGTTCTGGGAGTATGGGGCTGACGACGAAAACCAGCTCGCGAAACAGCTGGCGGAGTCGCTTGGGATCCCGCATCAGTAGTAAGACAATCAAGCCCTCTCCCTTTGGGAGAGGGTTGGGTGAGGGCATAAACCCGCACCGTTATTGCATTTTCATCGTCGCAATCGGCTTCGGCGTGATGCCGAAGTCTTCTTTTAACTCGCGCTTGCTTTTCATCACCATCTGACCGTTAGTGTCGATGGTCATGTGCTGGGCGTCGGTATTGTGACGCGCCTGCCACAGCATCACCAGCTGCAAGCTGTTCTCTTTTTGCTCAGGTGTGAGCGCCACACCGTCCGGCCATTTTCCCAGCTCAACGGCCGTCACCAGACGCTGATAAACCTCCGGGGTCATACCTGCAATCATGTCATCAATATTCATGATCTCTCCCTTTCAAAGGAATAATTTGCTGAATCGTTTTTTCAACCCTTGGTCTGGTCGCCGTTTTCATCATCGGTAAAGCTCATGGAAGCCGAATTTACGCAGAAACGCTCCCCCGTCGGCTGCGGGCCATCCGGGAAGACATGCCCGAGATGGGCGTCGCAGTTCCCGCAACGAATTTCGGTGCGCACCATGCCGTGCGAGGTGTCCGTCAGGTAGCGGATCGCGTCATCGCTGACAGGCTCGTAAAAACTCGGCCAGCCGCAGCCAGAATCGTACTTCGTCTGGGAGTTAAACAGCGGTGCATCACACACCAGGCAGTGGTAGACGCCTTCCCGTTTATTGTGCAGCAAACGCCCGGAAAACGGCGGTTCTGTGCCGTGATTTTGCGTCACGTAAAACTGCATCTCTGTAAGGTTTTTTTTCAAATCGTCGGGGTTACGTTGGTTCGACATATGCTTACATCTCGCTGTTGAAACAGACATCTTTTAACCCAGATTCTAACAAAACATTAACACCCGCGCGTGCACTTTTGTTCTAAACTTATGTGTCGCGAAAAGGCGGTCAGGCAATTGTGATCAATTTCACATTTTAATCCTGCGAGGCCTTTAAAATTCCGGGCGCAGCCCCCATGTGGTTGCTAGCTCAAAGGGAAAGTGAGGCGAGTCAGTCGCACAAACGTTAGTCACAGGATTGATTTGTCGCAATGATTGACACGATTCCGCTTGACGCTGCGTAAGGTTTTTGTAATTTTACAGGCAACCTTTTATTCACTAACAAATAGCTGGTGGAATATATGACTATCAAAGTAGGTATCAACGGTTTTGGCCGTATCGGCCGTATTGTTTTCCGTGCTGCTCAGAAACGTTCTGACATCGAAATCGTTGGTATCAACGATCTCCTGGACGCTGAATACATGGCGTACATGCTGAAGTACGACTCAACTCACGGTCGTTTCGACGGCACCGTTGAAGTGAAAGACGGCCACCTGGTTGTTAACGGCAAAACCATCCGCGTTACTGCTGAGAAAGACCCAGCTAACCTGAAATGGAACGAAATCGGTGTTGACGTTGTAGCTGAAGCTACCGGTATCTTCCTGACCGACGAAACTGCACGTAAACACATCACTGCGGGTGCGAAGAAAGTTGTTCTGACTGGTCCTTCCAAAGACAACACCCCAATGTTCGTTCGCGGTGCAAACTTCGAAACTTACGCTGGCCAGGACATCGTTTCCAACGCATCCTGCACCACCAACTGCCTGGCACCGCTGGCTAAAGTTATCAACGACAACTTCGGCATCATCGAAGGTCTGATGACTACCGTTCACGCAACCACCGCTACTCAGAAAACCGTTGATGGCCCGTCTCACAAAGACTGGCGCGGCGGCCGTGGCGCGGCTCAGAACATCATCCCATCTTCTACCGGTGCTGCTAAAGCAGTAGGTAAAGTACTGCCAGAACTGAATGGCAAACTGACTGGTATGGCGTTCCGCGTTCCAACTCCTAACGTATCCGTTGTTGACCTGACCGTTCGTCTGGAAAAAGCTGCTTCTTATGAAGAAATTAAGAAAGCAATCAAAGCTGCTTCCGAAGGCCCAATGAAAGGCGTTCTGGGTTACACCGAAGACGACGTTGTATCTACCGATTTCAACGGCGAAGTGTGCACTTCCGTGTTCGATGCTAAAGCAGGTATCGCACTGAACGACAACTTCGTGAAACTGGTTTCCTGGTACGACAACGAAACTGGCTACTCTAACAAAGTACTGGACCTGATCGCTCACATCTCCAAATAAGTTGAGATGAGTGCTTGATCCTAAAAGGCGACTTCGGTCGCCTTTTTTATTGTTTTTAGACAGAGGATTGCTTAATGATTAATAAAATTTTTGCACTTCCGGTAGTCGAACAACTTACCCCTGTGCTCTCCCGCCGTCAGATTGACGGTGCCGATATCATCGTCGTTGATCATCCGCGCGTTAAAGCCTCCGTCGCGCTCAATGGCGCCCACCTGCTCTCCTGGAAACCAGAAGGTGAAGAAGAAGGCCTGTGGCTGAGCGAGGCCACCTCGTTCAAAAGAGGGGCGGCGATCCGCGGCGGCGTACCGATTTGCTGGCCATGGTTTGGCCCGTCAGCGCAGCAGGGATTACCGTCTCACGGTTTCGCCCGTAACCAGCAGTGGACGCTGAAAGCCCACAACGAAGATGAAAACGGCGCGGTGTTGACCTTTGAGCTCCAGGCGAATGATGAAACGCGCGCCCTGTGGCCACATGAATTCACCCTGTATGCCCGCTTCAAGCTGGGTAAAACCTGCGAGATTGAACTGGAAGCGCACGGCGAATTCGAAACAACGTCCGCCCTGCACACCTATTTCAACGTAGGCGACATTCAGGCCGTTAAGGTGAGCGGACTTGGCGATACCTTTATCGACAAAGTGGATAACGCGAAAGAAGGCAAGCTGGACGACGGCGTGCAGACTTTCCCGGATCGTACCGACCGCGTATACCTGCACCCGGAAGCCTGTAGCGTCATCCACGACAGCGCGCTGAACCGCGGTATTGATGTGGTTCATCACCACCACAGCAACGTAGTGGGCTGGAACCCGGGCCCTGCCCTTTCCGTCAGCATGGCGGATATCCCGGATGACGGTTACAAGACCTTCGTGTGCGTGGAAACCGCGTGCGTGACCGCGCCGCAGAAAACCAGCGAAGAAAAACCGTCCCGCTTAGGCCAGACGATCAAGATTGTGAAGCGCTAATATTGTTCAGGCATCATAAAAAAACAAACGGGGCGCTAGCGCCCCGTTTTAATGCATCACGTTCTGGTCAGAACTTGTAGGTCACACCCACGGAGAAGATGCCAGACCAGGACTTGTCGACCATCGGGCTGTCTTTCACTTCATCGCTCAGACGAATGTAACGGCCAGTACCGTACACATTCCAGTCACCGAGGAAGTTATACGAGGCGGTGAGTTCCAGGTACGGGTCCCAGCCATCATCCGCGCTGTAGCTATTCAAACCACTGCGGCGAGACTCCGCTTTAGACACGCCATAGTAGTAGTCGTTGTAATTTTCGCTGCTGTACTGCACACCGATACCCGGCGTCAGCGTCACTGCGCCGTTGGTATAGCGGTAAAGCCACGCCAGATCCCAGATGAAGCCGTTGCTGTTGTCCAGGGTATCGCCCGCCAGCGCAGTGCGCAGGAAGCCATACTCGGTATTATGGACGTAAGAAAGCCCCGCCATCAGTGAGCTTCTGCGTTTGTCCAGTTGACGAAGCGCATTGCTGTCGCTGTCGCCTGGTTTAAAGTGCGTTGGGTCGTAATAGGCCATGATGGAGAGCTTATCGGCCGTATCGTTCCACAGATAGTAGCCGCCGCCCAACCCACGGAACCAGAAGTTATCGCCTTCATAGGTGACAACGGGGACAGGATAAACGTCGCGGTCATACTGCTTGTACGGGCTGTTAATCACGCCAGCACCCGCGCCAACAGTCCACTGGCTCTCAGCCTGTACGGTGCTCGCTGCGGTAGCGGCAAGGATGCCCAATGCCAGAAGTTTGAGTTTGGTCACAATCCATTCTTTCCTGTAGTCAAATAATCAGCGGGTGAAGTGTAACCGCCATTCCCGTACATCCCAAAATTTTTTGCGCACTAATCCGTTTGATTAACCCGTTATTTTTCATTTTTCAGATGACATCCCGCTTTCATTTATGTGACCGATAAATGAAAAACCCGCTTTTCGCTTATAACCGCAGTGGAAATTTTTGGATGAGTTATTGATATGTCATTGAAAGTAGATTTTATCCGTATGCAAGTTTTGCAATTGCCATCTACGCTTTAATTTAAGAAGAGGTTTTGCTGAACACCCTGCGGTTCATAGCCTTCGACCTGGCACACAGGTTGCTGCTCTGGCAGTGAGGTGCGAAAAATTCTCTTCCGGGAGCCTCCACTACTCATACGAACGGCTCTTATCCTGTGCTAAAAAACGAAAGGACGGCATGCCATGAATATATTCGATCACTATCGCCAGCGCTACGAAGCTGCCAAGGACGAAGAGTTCACACTGCAGGAGTTTCTTACCATTTGTCGGCAAGATCGCAGTGCCTATGCCAATGCGGCAGAACGGCTATTGATGGCTATTGGTGAGCCAAACATGGTTGATACTGCCCTGGAGCCACGGCTTTCCCGTCTCTTTTCGAATCGGGTGGTCGCCCGATACCCGGCGTTTGAAGAGTTCTATGGCATGGAAGATGCCATTGAGCAGATCGTCTCCTACCTGAAGCATGCCGCTCAGGGGCTGGAAGAGAAGAAGCAGATCCTTTACCTGCTGGGTCCTGTCGGTGGGGGTAAATCCTCCCTGGCTGAACGGCTGAAAGCGCTGATGCAGCGCGTGCCGATCTATGTGCTGAGCGCCAACGGCGAGCGCAGCCCGGTCAATGACCATCCGCTGTGCCTGTTTAATCCGCAAGAGGATGCGCAAATTCTGGAAAAAGAGTTTGGCATTCCGCATCGCTATCTCGGTACGATCATGTCGCCGTGGGCGGCAAAACGTCTGCACGAGTTTGGCGGGGACATCACCAAATTCCGCGTCGTGAAAGTGTGGCCGTCTATACTCGAGCAGATCGCCATTGCCAAAACAGAACCCGGTGACGAGAACAACCAGGATATCTCGGCGCTGGTGGGTAAAGTCGATATCCGTAAGCTGGAGCATCACGCGCAAAACGACCCGGATGCCTACGGCTATTCCGGTGCGCTGTGCCGTGCCAACCAGGGGATTATGGAATTCGTCGAGATGTTTAAAGCACCGATCAAAGTGCTGCATCCGCTGCTGACCGCCACCCAGGAAGGGAACTACAACGGGACGGAAGGTATTTCCGCCCTGCCGTTTAACGGGATTATCCTTGCCCACTCTAACGAATCTGAATGGGTGACCTTCCGTAACAACAAAAACAATGAGGCGTTCCTTGACCGTGTGTACATCGTCAAAGTGCCTTATTGCCTGCGGATCTCCGAGGAGATCAAGATTTACGAAAAACTGCTCAACCACAGTGAGCTGGTCCATGCCCCTTGCGCACCGGGAACGCTGGAAACGCTGTCGCGCTTCTCGATCCTGTCGCGCCTGAAAGAGCCGGAAAACTCCAGCATCTACTCAAAAATGCGCGTGTATGACGGCGAAAGCCTGAAGGATACCGACCCGAAAGCGAAATCGTACCAGGAATACCGCGATTACGCCGGGGTCGACGAAGGGATGAACGGTCTGTCGACGCGTTTCGCGTTTAAGATCCTCTCCCGCGTCTTTAACTTCGACCACGCGGAGGTGGCCGCCAACCCGGTACATCTGTTCTACGTGCTGGAACAGCAAATTGAACGTGAACAGTTCCCACAGGAGCAGGCTGAACGCTACCTGGAGTTCCTGAAAGGCTACCTGATCCCGAAATACGCCGAGTTCATTGGCAAAGAGATCCAGACCGCCTATCTGGAATCCTATTCCGAATACGGCCAGAACATCTTCGACCGGTACGTCACTTACGCTGACTTCTGGATCCAGGATCAGGAGTATCGCGACCCGGATACCGGCCAGCTGTTTGACCGTGAATCCCTGAACGCGGAACTTGAAAAAATCGAGAAACCAGCCGGGATCAGCAACCCGAAAGACTTCCGAAACGAGATTGTGAACTTCGTGCTGCGCGCCAGAGCGCATAACAACGGCCGCAATCCGAACTGGACCAGCTACGAAAAACTGCGCACCGTTATAGAGAAGAAAATGTTCTCTAACACGGAAGAGCTGTTGCCGGTTATCTCGTTCAACGCCAAAACCTCAACCGACGAGCAGAAAAAGCACGACGATTTTGTCGACCGTATGATGGAAAAAGGCTATACGCGCAAACAGGTCCGCCTGCTTTGTGAATGGTATCTGCGCGTGCGTAAATCGTCTTAAAACAAGTGCCCGGTAACGCGCTTACCGGGCCAACAAAATGTCCGGCACTTACGGACGCTGCAAGTTGGCAAATGCAGTACGGGGGATATATGACCTGGTTTATTGACCGGCGTCTTAACGGCAAAAACAAGAGCACGGTGAATCGCCAGCGCTTCTTGCGCCGTTATAAAGCGCAAATTAAACAGTCGATCTCCGAGGCCATCAACAAACGCTCGGTGACCGACGTCGACAGCGGCGAATCCGTCTCCATCCCCAACGATGACATCAGCGAACCGATGTTTCATCAGGGGCGTGGCGGCCTTCGCCATCGTGTACACCCAGGTAATGACCACTTCGTCCAGAATGACAGAATCGAGCGTCCCCAAGGCGGAGGCGGCGGTTCTGGCAGCGGTCAGGGGCAAGCCAGCCAGGACGGAGAAGGCCAGGATGAGTTTGTCTTCCAGATTTCAAAAGACGAATATCTCGATCTGCTGTTTGAGGATCTGGCCCTGCCGAATCTGAGAAAGAATCAGCACCGTCAACTCAACGAATACAAAACCCATCGTGCGGGCTATACCGCAAATGGGGTGCCCGCCAACATCAGCGTGGTGCGTTCACTGCAAAACTCGCTGGCGCGACGCACGGCGATGACGGCAGGCAAACGGCGCGAACTGCGCGAGCTGGAAACCAGCCTGAAAGTAGTGGAAAACACGGAACCGGCGCAACTGCTGGAAGAGGAGCGCCTGCGAAAAGAGATTGCCGAACTGCGGGCGAAGATCGACCGGGTGCCGTTTATCGACACGTTCGACCTGCGCTACAAGAACTACGAAAAACGCCCTGAGCCTTCCAGCCAGGCGGTGATGTTCTGCCTGATGGACGTGTCAGGTTCAATGGATCAGGCCACCAAGGATATGGCTAAGCGTTTTTATATTCTGCTCTATCTGTTCCTGAGCAGAACGTATAAGAACGTGGAGGTGGTCTACATCCGCCATCACACTCAGGCGAAAGAGGTGGATGAACATGAGTTCTTCTACTCGCAGGAGACCGGTGGCACCATCGTGTCGAGCGCCCTGAAGCTGATGGATGAGGTAGTGAAGGAGCGCTACGATCCGGCGCAGTGGAACATCTACGCCGCGCAGGCATCGGATGGCGATAACTGGGCGGATGACTCGCCGCTGTGTCATGAAATTCTGGCGAAGAAGATCCTGCCGGTGGTGCGTTACTACAGCTACATTGAAATTACCCGTCGCGCCCACCAGACGCTATGGCGTGAGTATGAGCATCTGCAAGCGATGTTTGATAACTTTGCGATGCAGCACATTCGTGACCAGGATGACATCTATCCGGTCTTCCGGGAACTGTTCCAGAAACAGTCATCCACCAGCAACGCATGACCCAACAGCCAGCGCTCCCGCTGGCTGTTTTCTTTCAGCCCTCTCCGTCCCGTGCTAATGTAGCAAGCTACGTATTGGCAAATCACAGGTGAAATCGTTATGTCTGATGACGTGACCGGGACGACGACCCATCAGCGGCTAATCAGCTTATTAACCGAGCAGGAGGCGCGCTTTCGCGTGGTGGCGCATGAGGCCGTTGGGAAATGCGAAGCGGTCAGTGAAATTCGCGGGACCGATCTCCGGCAGGGTGCAAAAGCACTGGTCTGCAAGGTAAAAGGCAACGGCGTTAAGAAACATATTCTGGCAATCCTCGCCGCCGATCGGCAGGCCGATCTGAGCCTGCTGGCCAGCCATTTCGGTGGGCTAAAGGCCTCTCTCGCCAGTCCGGCAGAAGTGGATGCGCTTACCGGCTGCGTTTTCGGCGCCATTCCCCCCTTCAGTTTTCATCCGGATCTGACGCTGGTCGCCGATCCGCTGCTGTTTGAGCGCTTCGATGAGATCGCCTTTAACGCCGGCCTGCTGGAAAAATCGGTGATAATGGATACCCAGGACTATCTGCGTATCGCCCGTCCTGAACTGGTGACGTTCCGTAAACAATAAATACAGCGGCTGGCTAACGGTCAGCCGTTTTCCAGCAGCAGCACGGAAGCAATCAAAATAATCGCGATGATAAAAAATGATGAGGAAATAATTAGCGTTTCGACAAACATAGGATCGTTCATGATGCCCTCTGCTTTGCCCATTTACCTCTTTTTTACTCCCCCACAATGACAGCTAAATGACAATGACGCGTCCGCGAAAAGACGATTTTTTTCGCTGAAACGATTCGCTGTTAACTATCCTTCTCCGCATAAAGTCACTGTTTAAATACTTTTTTGTTACCGGTATCACGAAAAGAAATTTACGTAACCCCGATGCCAGATCTCGCAATTGTTAACCTTTTCATCCTGGTTAACCCTGTTTACGGAGCACCTCAAAAATAAACCTTACACTGGCAAGGTGAATACAATGACCGAGATAATTACCCGTAAAGAAAAGATCAGTTATGGGTTAGGCGATATGGCGAGCCATATTGGGCTGGATAACGTCATTATTTTTCTGACGTTTTACTATACGGACGTGGTGGGGCTACCTGCCGCATTCGTGGGCACCATGTTTCTTCTGGCGAGAACCGCCGATGCCATAATAGACCCGGCGATGGGCTATATCGCTGACAGGACGCGAACGCGCTGGGGCAAATTCCGTCCCTGGATGCTGTGGCTGGCGCTGCCCTTTGGCGCAAGTTGTCTGCTGACCTACGCCGTGCCGGCGTCCCTCGATCTGCACGGTAAAATGATTTTCGCCACCGTCAGTTATACCCTGATGATGCTGATGTATACCGCAATCAATATTCCCTATTGCTCCATGGGCGCGGTGATTACGCCCGACAACGATGCGCGAATTTCCCTCCAGTCTTATCGCTTTTTCCTTGCCACTTTGGGTGGCGCGCTGTCGACATTCTTTATGATGCCGCTGGCAGAGTTTTTAGGTGGCGACGATAAATTACTGGGCTACCGCTGGGCAATGGCCATTATGGCGACCGTCGCGGTCGTCATGTTCTGGATCTGCTTCGCCAATACGCGTGAACGTATTAAGGCTCCCGCTACCCACAATAATTATCTTGCGGAACTGCGGGATTTATTACGAAACGACCAATGGCGGATTGTCGCCGTCCTGGTATTAACCAACATTGGTTTTGGCGTTATTCGCCTTGGCGCAATGATGTATTTCGTCACTTATTATCTCGGTAGCGCAAGCTATTTTATGTGGATGCTCGGGGCGCATATTCTCGGGAAAGCCGCAGGCAGCGCGCTGGCCAAACGTCTGACGCAGAACGTCAGCAAAGTGCAGATGTTTGGATACTGTTCCGTACTGGCGGGGGTACTCAGCATCGCTCTGTTCTTTGCGCCTAAGTCGGTGCTTATTCTGGTGCCCATGACGTTTATCGTCTCCACCCTTTACCAGGCCACCACCACGCTGATGTGGGTAATGATGGCGGACGTCGCCGATTACGGCGAATGGAAACAGGGCAAACGCATGGACGGCGTGATCTTCTCCACTTTCCTCGCCGTACTCAAGTTGGGGATGGCGATCAGCGGCGCGATTGTTGGCTGGACGCTGGGCTTAAGCGGTTATGTTGCCAATGCCCCGGAGCAGACCAACACGGCCATGTACTGCATCATCGCCCTCTTCACCGTCGTGCCTGGCGTCTTGTCACTCTGCGCGTTTGCCACGCTGCGCTGGTATAAGCTCGACGACAGCACAATGCAATCCATCCATCTCGCCAAAAACCCTGTTTAGAAGGACGCGTTATCCATGAGTGAGCTGATTCAACATTCCAACAGCATCGAATGGCGTTTTGAACGCCAGATCCTGCGTATTGAACCGTGGGGAGAAAACAGCCTGCGCGTCAGGGCCACCTGCTCCCCGGCTTTTGAGGACGCCTTACAGGCACTGTTGCCCGCCGCCCCTTGCCAGGCTGAGATTATCGCCGAAGCGGAAAGCCTGACGCTGCGCAACGGCAATATTACCGCGACGCTGAACCTTAAAGGTCAGCTGGCCTTCTACAATCAGCGCGGCGAACTGCTGCTGGAAGAGATGTGGCGCCAGCGTTCAACGGTGGGTATCGGTGCCAGCGAGAAGAGTCAGGATAAATATGTCAGCGCCCTGAAGCTGGATGGCCGTGAATTTAAGCCGCTAATGGGGGGAAAATATCAGCTCACCGTCCGGTTTGAATCGCGTCCGGATGAACGCATCTATGGCATGGGTCAGTATCAACAGCCGTGGCTGGATCTGAAAGGCTGTACGCTGGAACTGGCGCAGCGCAACTCCCAGGCCAGCGTGCCCTTTATGCAGTCCAGCCTTGGCTATGGCCTGCTGTGGAACAATCCGGCGATTGGTGAAGCCAGCTTTGCAAAAAATCAGACGGAATGGCGCGCCCGCGTGACGGGAGAAATGGACTACTGGATCACCGCCGCTGACACGGTGGCGGATATCACCCGCCAGTATGTAAAAGCCACCGGAACTCCGCCCGCCGCCCCGGCGTTTATCAGCGGGCTGTGGCAGTGCAAATTACGCTACCGTACCCAGCAGGAGGTGCTTGAGGTTGCGCGGGAGTATCGCCGCCGTAATCTGCCGCTGTCGGTAATGGTCATCGACTTTTTCCACTGGCCGAATCAGGGCACCTGGTGCTTCGACCCCGTAGACTGGCCCGACCCTGAAGGGATGGTCGACGAGCTGCGCGAAATGGGTATTGCGCTGATGGTGTCGGTGTGGCCAACGGTAGAGGCGCGCAGCCCTCTCTATCCGCTGATGAAAGCCAAAGGCTGGCTGGTCAGCAGTGAACGTGGCGTGCAGGTCAACCTCGACTTTATGGGCAATACCACCTTCTTTGATGCGACCCATCCTGAGGCGCGGAAATTCGTCTGGGATACGGTGAAGAAAAATTACTACGACATGGGCATTAAGCTGTTCTGGCTGGACGAAGCGGAACCGGAATACCGCGCCTATGATTTTGACAACTATCGCTACCACGCCGGTCCGGTACTGGAAGTGGGCAATCGCTACCCGCGTGATTTTGCGCAGGGCTTTTACGATGGGCTCCAGGCAAACGGTGAAACCGACATTGTTAACCTTGTACGCTGCGCCTGGGCAGGCAGCCAGCGATTCGGCGTGCTGGCGTGGTCGGGTGATGTCCACTCCTCATTCCATGCTTTTCGCAATCAACTCGCCGCGGGACTGAATATGGGGCTGGCGGGGATCCCATGGTGGACGACCGATATCGGCGGCTTCCAGGGAGGGAACGTTAACGACCCGGCGTTCCACGAATTACTGATCCGTTGGTTCCAGTGGGCGGTGTTTACACCGGTTCTGCGCATGCACGGCTATCGCGAACCGCAGATTCAGCCTCCGGAGCGCTACCGTGACGGCATTCCTCAGTGTAACAGCGGTTCGCCTAATGAGCTGTGGAGTTACGGAGAAGAGAATTACGCCATCATGCAGCACTGGCTTACCGTGCGCGAAACCCTGCGCCCGTATATTGACGCGTTGTACCAGCAGGCTCATCTGCACGGAGACCCGCTCATGCGTCCGCTGTTCTGGCACTATCCGCAGGACAAGCAGAGCTGGGCGTGTGAAGATCAGTATCTGTTTGGCGAAGATCTTCTGGTGGCACCGGTTATGCAGGCCGGCCAGCGTGAGCGCGATGTCTGGCTGCCGACGGGCAATAGCTGGGTCGCTCTCAACGGTGAGCGCTACGCCGGTGGGGAGCATATCCGGGTGCCTGCGGCGCTGGAAACCATCCCGGTGTTTATCCGCGAAGGGAGTCCGCTTATCCAGCAGCTGGTGGACTGACGTCAGGCAAGTGCCCAAAAATAGACAATTTTTTCAGTAAAGCCTGCCTGCCGACGCGTTTGCGCGTAAAGTAAGCAGGCTTACTATTTTTGGCAAGGATCCCGTCATGTTCGACCCTACACTGCTCATACTTCTGGCCCTGGCTGCACTGGGTTTTGTCAGCCACAACACCACCGTCGCGATTTCCATTCTGGTCCTGATCATCGTTCGCGTCACACCGTTGAACACCTTCTTCCCGTGGATAGAAAAACAGGGGCTTACCATCGGGATCATTATTTTGACCATCGGCGTGATGGCCCCGATTGCCAGCGGAACGCTACCGGCCTCAACGCTGCTGCACTCCTTTGTAAACTGGAAATCGTTGGTGGCGATTGCGGTGGGCGTTTTTGTCTCGTGGCTTGGCGGTCGCGGCGTGACGCTGATGAGCAGCCAGCCTTCGCTGGTGGCCGGGCTGCTGGTGGGCACCGTGTTAGGCGTGGCGCTGTTTCGTGGCGTGCCGGTTGGCCCACTGATTGCTGCCGGTCTGGTTTCGCTGTTTATCGGGAAGTCGTAGTCAGGCTGGCGATATAGCGGGCCGGCGTCTGTCCCAGTCCTTTCTTAAACATGGTGATGAAGGCGGTGGTGGAGTCATACCCCAGCGCCTGCGCCGCCTGCTGGACCGACTTCCCGCCGATCAAAAACTGCAATGCGACAATCAGCTGGAGCTGGTGCCGCCAGCGGCGAAAGCTTAAGCCGGTCTCTTTCACCACCAGCCGCGCCAGATTGCGTTCGCTCATGGCAAAGTGGCTTGCCCACTGCGCCAGCGTCTGCCAGGCGGCAGGTTCGTTTGCCATGGTCTCACTCATCAGGCGAATTTTTGGATGCGGAGATACCGGCAGCTGTAGATGCTCCTGCGGTTGCAGGGGCAGTTCATCAAACAGGACGTCTACCAGCCTTCCCGTAGCGGGAAGAGGCAACTCTTCCCGTGACCTGTCCGCAAGCGCCAGCACCAGCTCCCGCACCAGGGGCGATAT
Source organism: Enterobacter sp. JJBC (assembly GCF_036936505.1). Lineage (NCBI taxonomy): Bacteria > Pseudomonadati > Pseudomonadota > Gammaproteobacteria > Enterobacterales > Enterobacteriaceae > Enterobacter > Enterobacter sp. JJBC. The sequence goes on along the minus strand of NZ_CP136935.1, from coordinate 1,912,065 downwards.
TTTCAGCGTACAGGTACGCGTCGGCAATTCGAGCGCACCGGGTTCAATAAACAGCAGGCAGAGCTGCGCGCCGGGCGTCGCCTTGTTGCTGTGCGGCGTTTGTCCTGGGATCCACACCGCATACTGGGGCGGCACCATCAGCATCGCGCTCTCCACTTCACAGGTGATCGCTCCACCCAGCGCCATAATCAGCTGCCCTTTGCGGTGCTGATGCAGCGGAATAAATTGTTCCTGTGCCACCACGCGGATGCGAAAGGCCACCGCCGCGTCGTGCTGGCTATCGGGATCGTAGCCGTCGAGCCCCAGTCCGTACATAAAGTTGTCCGATATTAGCGATAAACTGTCATTTTAGCCTGATTTCAACCACAACTTAAATCGGTATGGTATGCGCTCGCCTGAACGTAAGAGACAATAATGACTACTGCTATTCAACCTTCCGGGAAACAGGGTGCACTGCTGGTTGCAGGCATCCTGATGATCGCCACGACGCTGCGCGTCACATTTACCGGTGTCGCCCCCCTGCTCGACACCATCCGACAGGACTATGGCTTAAGCACGGCGCAAACCGGCCTGCTCACAACGCTGCCCCTGCTTGCCTTCGCCTTTATCTCTCCCCTTGCCGCAGGCGTCGCCCGGCGCCTGGGCATGGAGCGCAGCCTTTTTATCGCTCTGCTGCTGATTTGCATCGGGATTGGCGTACGTTCGCTGCCGTCGGCCGCGCTGCTGTTTATCGGTACGGCGATCGTGGGCTGTGGGATTGCGCTGGGCAATGTCCTGTTACCTGGCTTAATCAAACGTGATTTTCCGGGCCAGGTCGCAAAACTCACGGGGGCGTATTCGCTGACGATGGGGGCCGCCGCTGCCGCAGGGTCGGCGCTGATCGTCCCGCTGTCGCTGGGGAGTGGTGGCTGGCACGGAGCGCTGTTGATGCTGATGTTCTTCCCGCTGGTGGCGCTGCTGCTGTGGTTACCGCAATGGCGCCAGAGGCCGGCCGCCACCCTGACCGGCGCGGGCGCGTTGCACAACCGGGCTATCTGGCGCTCGGCACTCGCCTGGCAGGTGACGCTTTTTCTGGGCATTAACTCGCTGATTTACTATGTCATTATCGGCTGGTTACCCGCGATTTTGCTTAGCCACGGCTACAGCGAAACGCAGGCTGGCTCCATGCACGGGCTTCTCCAGCTGGCAACCGCTGTTCCCGGTCTCGCCATTCCGCTGATCCTGCACCGTCTTAACGATCAGCGTGGCATAGCCGGGCTTGTCGCTCTGATGTGCGCTGTCAGTGCGGCCGGGTTCTGGTTCGCGCCGGGGCTGGCCGTCGTCTGGACGCTGGTGTTTGGCTTTGGATCCGGCGCCACCATGATCCTCGGCCTGACGTTTATCGGACTGCGGGCCAGCTCGGCACATCAGGCCGCCGCGCTCTCCGGCATGGCACAGTCGATTGGCTATCTTCTGGCGGCCTGTGGCCCACCGCTGATGGGGAAAATTCACGATACCGCCGGAGACTGGCGCATTCCGCTGCTGGCCTGTGCGCTGGCTGCGGTAGTGATGGCCCTGTGCGGCATGCTGGCCGGGCGTGACCGGGAGATCACACCCCGCTGACATTCAAGGCAGACCTGACGGTCTGCTTTTTTTATCCCTGCGCCGCCCGCAGCATGGCCTGTACCAGCACGACAGGTCGCCCTTGAAGCGCAGCCCGCTCATGCTGGAACAGGGTGATGACAAAGAAAGGATGGGTTATCAGCTCTGCCGCGCGGATCTCGCCCTGCTCGTCCCAGCCCGTTACGCGCATGTCGCCCCGCTCAAGCTGGCTGGCAAACTCAGACGAGACACCGTAATTGCAGTGATACCCCTCCTGAATTTCCGGCTTGCCATACGCTTTGGCAATCAGCGTGTTATTCCGCAGCTCTATCGCGTCGGTTTTTTCTACCAGCGAGCAGGTCAGCGGCGCAATCACCATCCTTCCCTCGGTATCGGTTTCGGCATGGCCTGCATCGTGCCAGCCCAGTACATTACGCGCATACTCAATCAGCGCATGCTGGAACCCGCCGCAGGTGCCGAGAAAGGGGATGCTATTCTCACGCGCGTAACGCGCCGCAATAAACGCCGCCTCGGTGTTTTTATACGGGCTTGCCGGTACCAGCCAGATGGCATCATACCCGACGAGGTCTTCGGGGCTGGTCAGCTCAGGCGTGGCGAGCCAGTCATAATCAGCGGTGAGATCCAGAACCGCAGCGGCGTCGTCAATCGCCAGCGGGATCGCCTGGTGCGCAATAACATCAGGATTGAAATCACCAACCAGCGCAATGCGCAGCGTCGTTTTAACCGGGGAGAGTTCCATGAGAGATTCCTTATGCCGGAGGATTTTCAGATAACATAAGGAGCCTCAGACTACCGATCTTTTGCAATTATCACAATACCTTAAATTGGGTGGATAAAAGCCGGGTGCTATAGTGTTCTTGCCGAACGTCGCACGGCAGGAGGAAAACGGATGATTCAATGTAAGCGCGTATATGAACAGGCAACGTCAGACGATGGTTACCGGGTGCTGGTAGACAGACTCTGGCCGCGAGGAATAAAAAAGACCGACCTCGCCTGTGATGAGTGGTGTAAATCGCTAACGCCGTCCAGCGAACTGCGAAAAGCTTTTCACAGTGAAACGATAGATTTCACTGCGTTCAGTGAAGCCTATCGTAAAGAGCTGGCGCAGCATCAGGATGAAGGCAAACGCCTGGCGGCCCTCGCCCGACAGCAGACCGTGACGCTACTCTACGGGGCGAAAAACAGGGAGCAGAATCACGCGCGGGTACTGGCGGACTGGCTACGTAAACTGTGATTAACCGATCGCCAGCTCATCCACGTTGTGTGGCATCTCGTCGGGAGTTAGCGGCATCAAATGTTCCGGGCGAACAAACGCAAAACCGTGCTGGTTATCAAAGGCGTAAACATCACCGGTGACCAGCCACAGCGCACGTGCTGATGTATCAGGTAATTGCGTCATGACGCCGTTAACCGGGTTTACAAAACGCTGGCCCGGCTGACAAAGGCCAAACAGCTCCACGGATTTACCGATATTTCGACGGCCTGCCGCCGTACGCGCACCCACGATCATCGCCATGCTGCCCGGTTTTAACTGAAACATACTTCTTCTCGCAAACGTACTGCCAGAAACTGGCTAAGAATAATCCTAAAGAGAAGTGTATCGCAGTTTTATTGCCCTTGTCATCTGGTTGGTTGCGGGTGATCGCGTCGGTAGAGATCCCATTCATCGATCACTTCCCCGCCTGGTAATTTGCACTCGGTACGTACACCCTGCGGGCTTTGAACAGGGATTTGCTCTCCCCCTTTCTCCAGACAGTACACTGACGCCGGGTTTGCCATACCAATAGCGTGCGGCGGTTGAGGCGCATCAGGAGGGGTGGTCTTTGTTGAGCAGGCGGCCAGCGGTACAACCAGCGCCAGGAGAAGATATTTCATTATCATGATCCTTCAGGGTGTAAAAACGTCAGAGTAACGGGTCATCGCCGTTTTCTCCATGATTTCTCCATTAAACCTGCACGATTCCCTCTTATAGTGATACCTGTTCTCACACTGACCAGAGAACATCATTCCGTAATCAAGATGTTTTGCCCCGATCTCAACATCGGGGCTTTTTTTTAGCCTCTCCCTCATCCGCTTTCAGAAGAATCTATAAAATTAATCCTGTTCATGTTTTACTATGACCGGAGTCTAAATTTTCAGCATAACATGCAGATACAGAGGTCTTCTGCATGGGAGTCAACCTGCCTCATGTCAGATATCATTCTTGCCCGTGTTTCAGAAACCCTCTCCACTGAGCAATCTCTCGACAGTCTTGTGCGTCAGCTACTGGAAATGCTGGAAATTGTGACGGATATGGAATCAACCTACCTGACCAAAATCGATATTAACGCGCGTTTGCAGCACATTTTATATGCCCGTAACAGCAAGCAAATGCAAATCCCGGAAGGGTTCAGCGTGCCCTGGGACGAAACGCTCTGTAAGCGCGCCATGGATAGCGACACTTTGTTCAGTAACGAGGTGCCTGACCGCTGGCCGGAGTGTGAAGCGGCAAAAGCACTGGGTATTACAACCTATATGAGCGTGCCGGTTCACCTGGCTGACGGTTCTCTGTACGGCACGCTTTGCGCTGCCAGCACCGCACAGAAACAGTTCAGCGAGCGTGGCGAGCAGGTGATCAGGCTCTTTGCCGGGTTAATTGGTCAGTACATTCAGAAAGAGTCGCTTGTGCTTCAGCTTCGCGAAGCAAATGCGGCGCTCATTGCCCACTCTTACACCGACGCCCTTACCGGCCTGCCGAATCGTCGCGCCATTTTTGAAAACCTTACCACCCTGTTCTCACTGGCGCGCCATCTTAGCCGCAACGTCATGATTGCCTTTATTGACCTCGATGATTTCAAGCGAATCAATGACCAGTACGGGCATGAGGCGGGCGATCGCTTCCTCGTACAGGTCGGCAAGCGACTGACTCACGAGCAAACGCAGGATGAGATTATTGGCCGGCTCGGCGGCGATGAATTTCTGGTTGCCAGCCTGAGTCACAGCGATGATGGCGACGCCAGTACAGAGATCAACGCAATCAAAACCCGCCTCAATGGTCTCATTGCGGGCGAATACGGGTTAGGCAATGCCACCATTCTTTATCCCGGTGCAAGCCTTGGCGTCGTTATTGTCGATCCTCACAGCACGGATGAAGATAGCGCCCTGCGCACCGCGGACCTCGCGATGTATCAGGATAAAAAAGGAAAAAGCAAAACAGGCTTTGTCGCGTTAGATTAAAACCGTACACTCTACGGCCTTATACAAACTCAAACAGGTGATGGCATGAGAATAGGGATCCTCTTTCCGGTGGTTATTTTTATCACAGCGGTAGTGTTTTTAGGCTGGTTTTTCCTTGGCGGTTACGCCGCGCCGGGGGCATAAATGAGAAAAACGACCATCATCATGCTGATTGTCGCCATCGTGGCCGTCGCCGGTACGCAGTTAGGCTGGTGGTAACGCCCAAAGTAAAAAGGCCGCCGTCAGGCAGCCTTTTTTAACACAGGTCAGATTTAGCTTTTGATTTTTCTGTAGATAAACAGAACAACCAGCGCGCCAATCACCGCGACGACAAAGCTGCCGAAGTTGAAGCCATCAACTCTGCCAAAGCCGAACAGGGTACTGATCCAGCCGCCGACGACTGCACCCACAATCCCCAGAATGATCGTGACGATGAAACCGCCGCCATCTTTGCCCGGCATAATCCACTTCGCCAGGATCCCCGCAATCAGCCCAAAGATAATCCAGGATAAAATTCCCATAGCTTTCCTCTCTGTATGGTTTTTGTCATTAAATCAACGACACAGAAAAGGATAGCACAGGATCTGAGAAAGGAAATTTGTGATAAAAATCACACGGCTCGTTTGAGTAAAATATGAGCAGTAAAAAATGTCGATCCACACTCATCCTGGGGTTGCATCTTCTACTGAGAAAGATTATCTTTCTCATTACTGAATAGTTGAGCAAATAACTCAGGTATTCAGTACGACATTGCTCACATTGCTTCCAGTATTTTTTGCCCACTTTTTAGTGGGCTTTTTTTTGCCTCAACCCACCAAAATCTGGCGTTTTTTCTGTGGAGGTGAAACGCTATTCTCTGTGGCTTCTGAATAACCAAAAAGCGTTGATAACATGAACGTATCGAGCAAGTTCGTCATCTGCCTTAATCTTGTTTCTGCCAGTACGCTACTGTTACTGCTCTCAACACGGTTTGAGTGGTTCTGAGTTGAAAGGAGCCTGGCAAGGTGGATTTCCTTCCGATTCCGTGCCGGCTCAACTCTCATACTTGTAGCTTTTATGACCTGTGATAAGATCCCTGCACCTCAGGACGTGGCGGGACAGCAGGAAAATGAAGAAGGCCATTGCCGTTGCTATCATCTCAACCCTAATGGTCGTCCTGTCGCTGTATGCGGTTAACGCCATTATCGCTGAGCAGCAAAAGAACCGGCAGAGGGAGATCTCCCACACGCTCTTAAGCTATTCCGAAGAGTTAACACAAAATATCGCCAGTACGCTTAAAAATACCACCGTGCAGGGATGCGATAGCGCCAGTCTGAACGTCTACCGAAAATTAAAGATGCGTAGTCTCTATTTCGCCGATGTGGGGTTTATTGAAAAGGGGAAAATCACCTGCACCGCGTTTTGGGGCAAGCTGGCAAATCCCATCGCCCTTCCCCCTGAGCTGCATAAAACCCAGAACGGATTCAGTCTGGCGCAGTTTTCGCAGAAAGATTTCTTTATCGGCAATGCGACAATCTATAACCACCTTATTATCTTCACCTCCCGTTCAGCCTACGATAAATTTGCCCCCGTTACCGCCAACTATTCGCTTCGTTCTTCCACTAAAGATTTCGGCCGCACCTTTTTCACCGTTACGCCGCCATCAGAAAACCTTAGCCGCTTACAGTCTCTGTTATTTACGCTGGCTGTGACAGAGTGCAGTACACGCTGGGATTTGTGTGTCACCGTCACACACCACGATGCCGGACTGGCTTCGCTCTCCCACGTAGTGATGGTGCTTCTGTGTCTGTTTTTATACTTTATCTGGGTATCCCTGACGCTGTTTTCTCTTCGACTTTATGAAGACCGACGTTCTCTGGAGCGAACGCTGGTCAAGGCGGTGAAAGCGAATACCATCAGCGTTCATTTTCAGCCCGTTATTCGGGTGGCTGATAAGAAAATCGTCGGGGTTGAAGTGTTATCAAGATGGCAGGATAACAATCACAAAGAGGTTTCTCCTGAGCTGTTTATCTCGTTAATCAAAAAAATTGGCCTGTATAACGTTTATTATCAGAACATGATAAAGAAATCCCTGGCGGAAATTGCCGCGCTGGCCGCTGAACATCAGTTAATGATTTCACTGAACGTTGGCCGGACGGAAATTGAAGACGGCAAATTCCTGTCGGTATTACGTCATGCATGCTCAGAGAACGCGATTCCTTTATCGTTAATCAAAGTTGAGTTATCCGAGAATGGCGTTTCCACCTCGGCCATCCTTGAAGAGTTTTGTGAGGAGCTTAAATCGGCAGGCGTCAAAATTTCAATAGACGATTTTGGCGTGCAAAACTCTAATCTTGCCAGGCTCACAAATCTCAAATATGACGAAATCAAGGTAGATAAGTCGTTAGTGGACGGCATCAGCGAGCACTATAAACAGGATATCCTGCTGATCTTCAGCGACGCGCTCGCTAAACTGAACAAAACCCTGGTTTTTGAAGGGGTTGAAAGCGAAACACAATTTCAGTTCATCGCGCAGAGATACCCCGATGCCCTCGTACAAGGCTGGTACTTTTCAAAGTCGCTAACCCGGCACGACCTCGCCAGGCTGCTGGCAGACTCAGCGCGATGATGCGTTATTCATTGCCCCACTGATTCAGGAAGTTCGCAATATCGTCAATGCGCGCTTCGTCTATCTCCGCCTGGACAGCCATCTCCCGCTGCGCCTCTTCACTGATTTCCTCATTGTTGTATAAGCGAGTGAGCAGCAGCTGGAAATAGTGTGCCAGCGGCGTACGCTCTGCCTCTTCTACCGGTTTCGCCGTTTCAGTCGCATACTCGTCGACGATGTCATAATACTTGAGCGGGATATCATGGGTCATAGCGTTGTTTCCGTCTTGTGTGCATAAAAAACGGGAACCCTCAGGCTCCCGTTGTCATTTAACCCAGCGAGTGGATTACATGTTCGCGATAATCGCGTCGCCAAACTCTGAGCATTTCAGCAGTTTAGCGCCTTCCATCAGACGTTCAAAGTCATAGGTGACGGTTTTCGCGTTAATCGCGCCTTCCATACCCTTAACGATCAGGTCTGCGGCTTCGAACCATTCCATATGACGCAGCAGTATATCATTGAAGCCAACATGACCCATTGATTTTCGAGAAAAAAAACCATAATTATAGTTCTTATCACGCGTGTTAAACCTTCGGCTAACCCATTGATTGAGCTATATCAAATTTGGGTTTTGATAACCTCTTTTTAACAAAATTCACTTAGGAAACTCATCCCTAACTCATTAGGTCGTCTTGTTAGGTTTGTCATCGATAGTTTCTGTATGTTTGATAGAAAATAAACTTTTATAGACTGACTGAATCCGAGCCTTATCGGAATCGGTGTGATCGGCACGATTTACATACTCTAATGTTTCTCGAGCCAAAATAAGTGCAGCTTCTTCAAACTCGTGGGGCCAACTACTTCCTAACATAGAAAGTCCTTTGAGCACTCTCCTTTGGATCTCACTCATACCGGCACCATCACGGGCAATAGGTAAGAAAAAGTCTTCCAGTAACTCGCTGTTCTGAAGTGGCGCAACATGTATTGAAGGATATGTCACTCTAATTTCATCAGATTTATTCTGCGCATAAGCGGATAGTATTCGCACACCTCTGCCAATGACATCAATTGCGGTGCCAGGATCGTTCACTGCTGGTGAAAGAGCCCTGCAGGCTATTTCAGCCATAACGCTAAGACAAAATCGGGGATCCTGAGAAAATGAACGTACATCCGACACAATGATTGTATCTAGCAAATCTTTACTGATTAATGGCCCCTGCCCCTGACTCAGATACAAAACTGGCATCGAAGGATGTATGAAGCTGCCTGGCTGTGCCACAAGATATACATGTCGATGATCCTCAGTCAGCAGCCTGCTGAGTTTCAGCATATCAATATATTCAACATAGCCAATCATCTCCGGATAAACGGCAACCGTTCCGTTTGGCTGTTCATTGTTCTCAAGCCATGGATATCCGTCTAAATATGGACTTTTTGCTCTTTGAATAAATGTTTCGGTTGCTGCCTGTTCCACCTTTGCTGTCGTCTCGCCAACCCTTCCCAGAGAGGTCAAATGCTATATCCAACGAAGCAATGTGATGAGGATTAAGGCAATGACCACCAGTGTGACAACGAATAAAATGACTCTGCCCCTTTCTCCGTAGGCTCCCATATTAAGGGCAATGATTCCTACCAGGCTGAAGAGAAATGAACCGATGAAGGTGGCCAATACATTTTGTGTGGTTACGTCTTCAACAACTAAACGTGTTGCTCTTGGCGTTACATTAGTGGTAGCTGAACCATATGCTGTGACCATGATGCTCAGCGAAAAGGTGGTAACAGCTAACATACTCGATGCCAGTATGTTTAGAATGTTATCCACTGCTTCTGCGCCAACCTTAACTGATACCGACTCAGGGATCATTGATTTAAAAAGAATAGATAATAGAGCAGTTATTATTGCTACAATTGCGAATAACGCTGCCCTGAACCATAGTTTTTTAAATATTTGCCTCAGAATCCATTGCCAACGCGAAATCATACTGCATTCCCTCGTATTGTAGCCGAGAAAAATAAATGCCGCCCTTAGAGCGGCATGGGGATATTAACGAACCAGATGCAGGAAGTGCAGATGTTTTTCGTACTGGTCGAGTATGTCATTAATAAGCTGTTCCTGGTTCCAGCCCATCACATCATAGTTTTGTCCGCCCTCTTTAAGATAGACCTCAGCGCGATAATATCGATGCTGCTCAGCCTGCTGCTCATCATTATCAATCGCAGCCAGAGCGAAGGTCGGTGAGTTATACCCGCGAAGCCTCACTTCATAAATATAATTCAGCTCGTTGCCCAAATCGACCTCAAGTCGGATACGATCGTCAGCTGCGTCACTGATATGGCTTATCGTCCCTTGCTTGTTCAGTTCTTCTTGAACCAGCGTCATGGCAGGTTGGATAACGTCATCCATAAAGCGTTTCACAAGGGAACGTTTCGGTAGATAAGCAATATTGCGCAGCCTTCTCTGCCATGGAATTGGGTTTCGTGCAGCTGTTGGGGCAATAGTCGCCATGCTCAGACTTTCACGCTTAGTCAAATCCCGACGTAGCGCTTTTAAAAGTCCGTATATGGATATCAATAAGATAGCGGAGAAGGGTAATGCACTTGCTATTGTCACCGTTTGCAACGCGCTTAGCCCTCCCGCAAGGAGAAGTGCAATAGCAACAATTCCCATGAGCGAGGCCCAGAAAATTCGCTGCCAGACCGGTGTGTTTGCTACCCCACCTGATGCCAGAGTATCCACAACCATTGCTCCTGAATCAGCAGACGTTACAAAGAAGACGATGACCATCGCCATTGCAATAAATGACAGCACGGAGGAGAACGGGAAATGCTCTAGGAAATTGAACAGGGCCAGCGCGACATCCTGCTGAACTGTATTGGCGAGGTCAGTCGCCCCCTGGTTCATAATGAGATAGATCGCGCTGTTACCAAACACCGTCATCCACATGAGCGTAAAACCGGCGGGAACAAACAGCACGCCAGTGACAAACTCGCGAATGGTTCGGCCACGGGAAACCCTTGCGATGAACATCCCCACAAACGGCGACCATGAAAGCCACCATCCCCAATACAATAATGTCCACCCGCCCAGCCAGTTACTCGACTTGGGCTCATACGCGTAAAGGTTGAAGGTTTTACTTACCAGTTCCGAAAGATAACCGCCCGTATTTTCCACAAACGACTTCAGCAGAAGCACGGTTGGTCCGAGACACAGAACCAGCGCTAGCAGCAGCACCGCCAGGCCAAGGTTGAGCTCAGAAAGAATACGTATTCCTTTGTCCAGGCCGGACACCACCGAAATCGTCGCTAACCCCGTGATGACGACGATCAGAATAACCTGCACCGTTTCATTAATGGGTACCCCGAAAAGATGGTTCAAACCGGCATTTACCTGCAAAACGCCGTACCCAAGCGATGTTGCAACGCCAAAGACCGTGCCTATAACGGCGAAAATATCAACTGCATGGCCTATAGGCCCATAAATTCGATCTCCGATAATGGGATAGAGTGCAGAACGTAGCGTTAAAGGCAGGCCGTGACGATAACTGAAGAAGGCCAGGATCAGCGCCACAATGGCATAGATTGCCCATGCATGCAGACCCCAGTGAAAGAATGTCAGACGCATTGCTTCCTTCGCTGCCGCAACAGTCTCTGGTGTGCCGACGGGAGGTGAAAGATAATGCATCACAGGTTCGGCAACGCCAAAGAACATAAGACCGATCCCCATCCCTGCCGAAAAGAGCATCGCAAACCAGGAGTGATAGCTGAAATCAGGTTGCGCATGGTCCGGACCCAGCTTGATATCACCGTAGCGTGAGAGCCCCAGAAAAGTGACACTTAGTAAAATCAGTGCTACAGCAAGGATGTAGAACCAACTGGCATTCGTGAATATTTGTTGCTGAAGTAATTTAAAATTTTTGTCGGCTACATCCGGGAATACAGCGGCAAAAGCAACAAGAAGGAAAATTAACAAAGCAGATGTAAAGAATACCGCTTTGTTAATCTGGCTTTTAGACTTCTTTGGGATAGTATCATTTTCACTCATAATTATTCATTCCATTAACTTAGATCCGCTTAAGATGATAGGCATTGCCTCTCATATAGTAGCAAAAAATGAGCAGTAAATGGGGCATATAATCAGAAGTCACGTCGTGGTTATATTCTCATAGGCTTTCTCCGATTATGTATGCGGTAATACTCTCTCATCACAATTGTTGAAAGTCCCACGGCTAAGGCTCGTTTAAGGGTTAAATCAGCTTAGATACAGGAAATTTTTTATATAGCGTGCAAACTGCCACGTCATAAATTATTGCTACCTGCTTCCTTTCAACACCATTTGAAATGAGCCTCCCGGCCTGCGCCCATTGTTAAGGAGTTAACTTCGAGCGCCTGCCGCCGATCCGGCCTTTTTCCCTCGCAGCCGCCAGACCAGCCCGGGTGCGTTCACCAATCAGCTCTCTTTCCATTTCCGCCAGTGCTGACATGATGTGAAAAATGAAACGCCCCATCGGGCTTGAGGTGTCAATGCTGTCCGTAAGGCTCTTGAAGTGAATACCGCGCTGTCGAAGCTCGTCCACCAGCAGCACCAGATTTCGCATGCTTCGCCCGAGGCGATCCAGCTTCCATACCACCAGCGTGTCGCCCTCACCCAGCGTTCGCAGAAGCTTTTTGAGCGCTGGTCGGTTTGCTACCGTTCCGCTCATTTTTTCTTCGAAAATCTGTTCACATCCTGCGCGTTCGAGTGCTTGTCGCTGGAGATCCGTATTTTGGTCATTTGTTGACACCCTTACATAGCCGATTTGCATATTTTTCACCCACTCATTTCTGCAAAAAAATCAGGTGAAGTTATCGGCAAGGCTACCTCGGGGCAATCTATAAAACGTCGGTTTGGTAGACAGCAATGGTGTCATCCCATTAGAACTGGGAGGAACAGGTGCAAAGACTGCCAGTTCTGCACTCTCAAACCTTGGCGCGCTGAGCTTGAGCGGAGGTACATTAACGAATGCTCTGAATATCGCAGGTATCGCTGGCAACCCTTACGCTTTTACCGTTGAAGGACTTTCAACGGTGGGTAGTGTATGGGCTCATACGGTGATGGTTAACGGTACTCCTCGCTTCAGGGCAGGTGTTGCAGGCATTGGTGGTGCCGTCTCTTACCAAATCGCAGGAAGAAATAATGGCACCGATGCATTCTCAACAATGCTGTCTGTGAAGCCAGGCTCAGTTGTTTACACTTCTGAAAATACCACTAAAGCCTCCGACGGCACGCTGAAAGCAGCTTCGCCGGTGGCCAGAATCGTGAAATCTCAGAACGAGAATCAGCGTACCGATATTGATGAAAATGATTTTATCTGGTGCGGCTGCGGTACGGCTAACGCAGAGGCGGAGGGAGTATTCATTTCTCGGATCGGCACAGGGGTTTACGAACTCACTGGTTCGGCTGGCCTGGCGTCTGAGGGATGGCAGTTACTGCCGCCAATGGATCCAGGCGGCATGGGAGAGCTTGGGATTGTTGAAGCAGAGCAGACAGAAAGCGGTGGGCTGACTATCCGCCTGTTCAAGCGAAAGTACATACTGGGCGATGACGCAGAGATCGTCAAAACGAAAGGAGAACCGGTGGACGTGCCGGTGAACAGTTGGATCGATGTTCGCCTGGATATGCCAGATGATTCTGCCTTTAATCAGCGGATGAATCAGGAACTTCAGCCATAGCCACACGCTGATTCCAGATACTGTTTAGCGGCATCTCTACACGGACACTGACAAACTGATCGGCCGGAATATCGGCCGGTTCACCATCCACTAAACCTTCCCGTGAGTTCCTCGCAAATATCGGTGCTCCCGGATATTCCCGGTGGAATGTTTTCACGAGCACTGACCCGTCGGCATTTACCTCGTAGTCAAGCCAGATTAGGGCCTGCCCATTGCGATCTTTAGGGATATCGAACCCCCCATCAATCCCACCCCACGCCGCATCTGAATTCATACCCATGCAGCCCTCGATCAGATACTCTCCGGCTTTCATGCGAGTTACGGTACAGCCCTCTGATTCGTTATTAGTTTCAAACGAACCGTCTGCATACAGTTTAACTACTGGGGAAGCTGCTTTTAACGTGCCGTCACTAGCTCTGGTAGTGTTACCAGTGTCATAAACTCGTAACCATGGAAGGAATGAGGCGCTTTCTCTTGCCCTCCACCACATACCCTGGTTTCCTCGTCCCCCAAGCTGAAAGCAGTAGGATGAATCGGAACTATGAGCACAGTTTATCCCCATAAACACAGCAGTAGCTGAGGGACCGTCATAAGGGCTACTTAAAAATCGGCCATCGATAGCTATATCCCAGCCAGCACTACTATTACCCGGCCCGCCCAAGCCAAAATCTCCCCGGGATAACATCTGTCCTGTCGAGCTGTAAGCATCCCGTGTCGCACTACTTCCTAAACCGAGGTTTGTGCGAGCGTCAGCGGCATTCGTTGCCCCGGTCCCGCCCTGCCCAATCGGGATAGCTCCATTACTCCCCTTCTGCGCCAGTTTACCGATCGCCGGAATGGTCACGCGTACGCCGTTGATGGTGACGGTGATGTTCTGGTTTGCTGAGGTGGTGGCGAACGTCTCCCAGGCGCCGATGTTCTCGTCGTACTCGTTGATGAGCTGAGACATGCTCTGCGCCAGGCCGTCGACCGAGAGACTATCAGTAACAAGAATGCCGTACTTCTGGCCGCTCAACGCCGGAGACGCGGCAGGCGTAACCGTCAGTGACGTCGCACTGTTGATGGCCGTGATCTGAAACATCTGTACCGGGTTAGAAAGAACAAATAACGTCTGGCCAACCCGAATCTGGCTGGCGGGTGCCGTCCAGTTCGTGCCGGTGCCGGTTGCAGTGTTTCCGTTAATGGCGATGGTGCCAGTGTTATAAAGCATATTTTCTCCAGGCAATAAAAAACCCCGCCGGAGCGGGGTTTGTTCAAAACTGAATGGGTTAGTGGCAGGTGGTGCTGGTGAACGTGTTGGCGCTCACCCATGACCAGTTAAAGGGATAACCGGCGCGGTACTGCGTCTGATTATTTTGCTTGCGGACTCCGTAGATCTGGACGCTGCTTTCCTGTCCGCCAACCAGGGCTGTTCCGGTGCATACAGGTTGCTGCTTCTCAATAACGCCAGCGCAACCGGAGAGCAATACCGCTACCGCCAGGCAAAGAATCATATTTTTCATAGTTGTTATATCCCAGGGCATTCATGAAGCTACACAATAACAATATGAATCAACGGGATATAATTGATTTGTTAGATCAATTATTCGAAATTGATCGTTTAAAACGATCAATCATAGTTGGCGCAGTTAATGGCCATAATCACGTTCCTCAGATTCGAATACGCGACGTTTTGAAGGTTGCCGCCGGGGGTTGTCTGCGGTCTGGCGAATATCCGCGTATTGCTTCCCTCAAGTTTTGCCATGCTCTTGTATATGGCCATGTATGGCTGCGGCTGACCGCCAGCCGATATAACCCCGGTAATTAGCCCCAGCATGGCAGGCATACAGGCCCACTTCCCCGCCAGAGTTGTATTGATGTTGTATCCTGAGCTGGCATCCACCCCGGCGGTACCGAGGGTGACAACATCGCTCAGCGTGCGCGTTTCGTTTGTTAAAATCAGCGTCCCTGATGCATCCCACACAGCCAGCCCGTAGTCTGGCTTTGTCTGCGGGAAAATAGAGAAAAAATAAACGTACGCTGTGCCGGTTGCATTCGGTCTGAGAAAATCAATCGTGATGGTGTTCCCGCTTATCGTCTGAGTGATTTCGACCTCAACCGTGCAATGAACGAAGGCGACAACAGGCTGACCTGCGGGGAATGTGTGCGTCACTTTGGTATTGAACCCCGATGCTCCCTGAAGTGCCGCTGTCTTTCGCGCCTGAAGAGCGATTGGCGAGCTGTTCGCGGTCACCCATATTTCCCCGCTCGTGGTCGTCAGTAAAACGCCATACTCCGCCATTTATGCCCTCTCGATCTGGAAAATGAGATAAGCCGCTGCCGCAGGCTCAGTCCCTGCTGAGTAGTCGGTATCGCCTACTGCTGACACTGTTGCTGTTCCCCCCGAAATGGTGATCTTCCTCCGACTCGTACCAAACTGATCGCCGTTCATGCTCTGAAAATAGGTCAGCCTGCAACCCGGTGGAAGCGCTACGGTGTAAGAGCCTGTTTTCTGGTTCTGGGCCAGCTGGAGATAGCCACAAACGCTGACAGGCTTAACGCCATAGTTATTTACATTGCCTGAGGCGTCCCATGTCTGAACACCATATTCCGCCATCCAGTCCTCCTGAAAATAAAGAGGCCCCGTAAGAGGCCTCCCGTTACCATGTTCCCGTGATTCTCCCGATCTGCACCCTCAACACATTCCTGGAGTCCCGCACGCTGATTGTCTGGTTTGTCTGTTTCATGGACCCCTCACCAGCTGTCGAACCGTAGTTCTCAAACGTACCGCCCTTATCCAGCCTCCACCCGACTGAGCCAGCAACATAGTTATTGGACTGGATGTAGTTGCCGATCTTGGCGTTGCTGATGGTGCCATCACCTATCAGCGCGTTTCTGATGAACACCTGCCCGTTCTGAATAACGAACGGAAGCGTAACGGTCGCTCCGGCCTGGTGAGTAACGGCGAAACGGTCAGCCAGGAAGATAACCTGCGACTGCATGCCGGACGGCGTATTCTCCACGCCGATCCCCATCCCTGCCGCGTAAAGCTGACCATTGCTGGATAACCCGACCTTGATGCTGTACATCGCCTTCAGGTCCCCGTTAACGTTCGCAATGGCCTGAGCGTTAGTGGTAATGGCTGACGTATGCCCGTTGATGGTCGCCGTGATGCCGTTTATCTGCGTGGCCGTGGCCTGCTGGTAATCGGAGAATGTCTGGTTCAGGCTGTTGATGGATGCCTTGTTGCCGTTCACGTCAGTCTGCAAACTCAGCAGCGAACGCGCCGTTGCCTCCTTCTCGTTGACGATCACCTCATCAATGCGGTCCAGCTGCGCGCTGTTACCGGCGACCGATGCAGACAGCGTTTTTCGCGCCGCCACCTGCGCCAGGTTACCCTGAATAATCGCGATGGCGGAGGTCTTCACTCCCCCCGCCATGCCGTCCGCAGACACGCTGATGTTATCGATGCGCTGGCCCAGCGCGGTATCGGCCGTCGCCACTGTCTGCTCAAGCTCGCTCAGAGAAGAAGACACATTTCCGACCTTGCTCGACAGGTTTGTAACGCTGGTCTGAACCTTCCCGATATCCTGGGCATTTTGGGCAATTTTCTGCGCCTGTTGCTCCAGTTCGTCGTTGGCCTGTTTGATGTCGTCAGCCATGCCAGCAATTTTTTCATTGCTGTCTACCGCATTTTCGATCAGGTCTTTGAAAGTATCGGAGCCTTTCATGTCCTCCAGAATATCGTTGGTTATTTCACTGACATCTATCGAGGACGTGCCCATGACCCAGTCGGTCCAGTCCCCGGCGTTACCGATACGGTCAATCAGGCGCGCGCGGTACCACTGGCGAACGCCGGCAGGCATGGGGCCATGCTGATAATCTGCAGCTGGGTACGGCACCAGGACCAGCAGTTCAGGATTGGCGTAGTCGGCAGTTGTGGCGCGCTGAATCTCTGTATAGGCCGTGTCGCCTGAACCATCCGGAAATTTCCAGGTCAGGTCGATATGCCAGACCACATCTTCGGTCGCCAGGAAGTTTAGCGGAGTACCCGGTTTTCCCGTTTTACCGGAGAGATAAGTTGTTTCACCGTATCCCCATGGTGACGACGTATCCTGCGCATTCAGCGCCCGGACGCGCACGTCATAGCTGCCCGAATAAATGCCCTGAACCGAGAAACCCTGCGCGCTGGTAACCGGAACGTTTATCCAGTCCCCGTTGTCCTTACGCCACTGGGCAACATACCGGATTGCGCCCTCTACCTTATCCCATGACACCTCTAGGCTTGCTACAGTCAGCCCCTGAAACACATGATCGCTCTCAGTCACCACGATATTCTTCGGTGCAGACAGGACGCTTATCGGCGTGACGGTGATCGGGGGCGACTCGACCCGAACGCCGTCATCGATGTAACGGTATTTGTTTGGATCATGCTGAACGGCCGTAATAGTGAAACCGCCTGTACTGTTGTCGTTAGCCGCGATTGAAGTGACCCTGAAGTACTGTATTGCGAGGTTATCACTGTCAATCGCCCAGACGGCGCCCGCCACAGGAATCTGACTGAATGCCGTAGCCACCGTCACCGTTTTTTTATCTGCGCTCACCGCGCTGATTGTCCGCGTCTGGGCTTTTCCGTCGGTAAGGTTAACCACCAGCCGGTCTTTCGACGCGTAGTCTATTTCTCGATCCAGGGTAATCTGGCGACCGTTGACCGCCCTTATGCGGCCCCCGTTCTCCTTACCAGAACGGAAAGGATCGGCGACACCGATTATTTCAGCGGGCAGAGGGATATAACCGTCCAGCCCCACGCCAAACGATACGGTCCCGTCTTTGGCATTGGAGAGCAATACCCAGCGACCGCGTCGGTGCGCTTCACTTTGCGAGGTGCAGCCGATTGCGGTCAGGGACGTCTGCCGGACGTCGTAACGCTCTACAAGCGCCGAATCGTAGACCCCCTCAACGGTATCGCTGTAATGGTTCTGCGGATCGGACCAGGACACCAGGCAGGAGCTGTAGCGATTCTTGTATGAGCCGCCCGCATAAGTAAACAGCCCATCGATAACGTTTGAGGCGTTATAAACCCAGTCAACATCGTCCTGCGGGACGTCTGCCTGGACATAAATCTGATCGTTGCCCCAGAACGTTATTCCACGAAATACCGCGGCGAGATCGTTAAGTACCTGCCAGGCGTCCTCCTGGCTCTGAATGAAAACGTTGCAGGTGAAACGCGGTTCGGTGCCACCGGCCCCGTCGGAAACCATTTCGTCACAGTACTGGGCGATTGAATACAGCGCCCACTTATCCACCATGGACGCATCCACGCGCGTGCCCATGCCGTAAATTTCATCCAGAACCAGATCGTAAAAGATCCAGGCAGGGTTATTGGACCAAGCCATTTTGAACCCGCCGGACCATGAACCAGAATAGGTTCGGGTTATCGGATCGTAATTTTCCGGAACCTTAATCAGCTTGCCTTTTATCTTACAGGTCACTTTCGGCGCACTGCCGTTGAACTGGCTGCTGTCCACTTCGACATACAGGAGCGCTGTTAAAGGATAACGAAGCTTGCTGTCGATGACTTCCGCATAGGAAAACACCTTGAAGGCGTTAACCAGTTTCGAATTTGATCCGCTGGCATCAGCCGTAATACGCCTGACCCTGACAGACCAGCCGGACGTGGATTTTGGCAGTTCGATACGGTGGTCACGCTGATATTCCGTCGTGGTCTTTCCGTCAAACTTGCCGTTTACAACCGTTTTCCAGGCGCTGCCGTCCGTTGATAAATCGATCGCATACTCGGTAACCGTGCCCACCATATCGCCATTATCTTTATAGAGATACTGGACCGGAAGGCTGAGCTTGATGCGGATGGCATCCAGGGAAAGGTTGGTAAACTGACGTGTCCAGGGCGCGGTGGTGGTGACAGTTGTGCCCACCGCCAGCTCGTTATCGACCTGGGGCATCCCGGCAATATAGGTCTGGTCCTGTGTGCCCTTGCGGAACTCCCATTTCACGCCACTGAAATTGTATTCCCCGCTGTCGTTTGCCAGCGGCGTATCGTTGAGAAAAATGTTCTGAGCGGTCAGGTCGCCCTGTATTTCCCCCTCAGAAACGGCAATGAGCATTTTTAACTTTGCGACCGACAGCAGATCGTCTGGCTGCTCAACCGGAGTATGGGAACTGCCACCTCCCCCTTTGGCACCCTGCAGGATGGTTTCTTGTTTAAGAAGCTGCATTTTTTCACCCATAAAAAAAGATGCCGAAGCACCTTTAAGTTAGTGGCCGCTGGCCTACTGCTGATCGCTCGAGTACATACCGGCGCTGACTATCGCTCCCCCTGCCTCGATCAGACCGTAGGCCAGGGGGACAGGATGCCCCATAGCGACCGTATTGACCGGCGCCCCGAAGGCGTAGTTAGGCGTGTTGTCCGTGCTGGAGGATTTACCCGCGCCGAAGGATGGCTGGGGCGTGAGCATCTGGACAACGCCACCCAGCATCATTGACACCCCGACCCCGGTCAAAATTGACGTGGCGCTGATGGCTGTTGCACTCATCGCAGCCCCCCAGGCTGCCATACTCGCACCGGCGGTAAAGAATGCAGCGACCAGCGCAACGGCACCGACAACTATCTGCAGGACGCCCGAATTTTTGGCCCCCTCATAAACGGGCACGATCCGGTACACGCTTCCACCGCGCGTCATATCAAACTCTTCCAGCCCGATATTGTTGTCACCGTTAAAAAAGGCGAAACGGATCCCCTTCATATGAGCTTCCGACATATATTTTTTGAATCCGGGAACCTGTGAACACATGGCCCTGAGCATTTCGCGCAGGTCGGCAACATCAAACTGAACGCGTTTACCGAATTTTTTAGCCATTTTCCCTTCGAGAATAAGCGTCTTAACCATGCATTCGGTCCTTATGCCTGACCACCCGGACCGTTCTGTCGCGATAATATTTTCCATAAGGTGTTCGCGAAGAAAGATGCCCGAACAGATGATGGAGAATGATGTTGTCACCCACATATACTGCGGCGTGATTAGTCACCGATGCCTGGACACTCATCATGATGATGTCACCGGGCTGCATTGCACCGGCGGCAATCTCAACGAATCCCTCGCGCTCCCAGTTGTCGTCGTAGAGCCGATCCTTGCCGCTCTCCCACCATTCGTAAGGTACCGAATAGTCCCCGAGAACAATGCCGTATTCGCGCAAATAATATTCACGGATAAGCGACCAGCAGTCCGCGTAACCCAGCACCCACTGTCGCCCGGCATAATCCCGGTCTTCACGCGGGGAGATCGTGCAAAAGTCCCCATCCGGCCAGGACATGATCCCCCACTCAATACCCGACCAGTCGCACTGGATCCGGTCCAGCTCTGAGGGCACCAGCCGTACCACATCCGGATGGGAATGAATGAGCATGATGATCTCACCGCGCGCGCGGGCAGCGAGCTGGTCTTCCGGGGAGAGCGTGAATGTCTCCTCGGGTTTATCGGCAATGTTGCGGCAGGGAATATAGATTTGTTGCTGGCCTGACTGAACAATCAGGCCGCAGGCTTCTTTGGGGTATTCAGCAGCGACGTGCTGACGGATAGCATCCAGCAATTTTTCACGCATTTTTATTTCCCCTGCAGGTTTGCAGCCGGAAAACCGCCGAACGGCAGCGGCGCGTCCGGGCCGTGACGATCCTGACAATCCTGCCGGCGGCCGCCACAAACATCTTTCGACGGGTCATCGGTCGGCGTACCGTCTTTGGTAAAGTATTTCGTGCCGTTGTAATCGCATCCGGTCCCGCTTCGGTACCAGCCCCGCATACACCAGGTGCAGACAGGAGTAATCTGCCGTGTCGGCAGCTGCAGGCTCTGAATATCGAAAGGAGAACACAGCTCGAAATCAACCTGTACCCGCGTCTCTGCGGTTTTAGCATTGACGTAAAAGAGCTGTACGCGCTCATCGGCCGGGCTGGCACCCGGATTACCGTTTTTCCAGTTGGCGGCATCGAGATACTTCGAAAGCGTGGTATGGATTTTGACCTTAGCCCTGACCATATCGTCGTATTCAAGACACAGCGCGGTGACATAGTTTCCGACGTTCCCGACGGACAGCGTGGGCGTTGGCTGGGAACCTGTACTCGATAACTCCATCCCCTTCAGTTCATAGGGATGGGGATCGTACTGGTTTCCCTGCCAGATAATGGCGGGCAGATTTTCTGCGGCGAAGGCTGCCCACCCCTCTTCCTGAATATTGTGCGCATGAAAACGCAGCACCTGATCCATACCGAATTCAGTGCCGTCGATCTCAATAAGCTGAATAACGCTGCCGGGCTCAAGCTGTTGGATGTCTGCCGTAAAACTCATACTCCCCCCATAAAAAAAGCCGCCCGGAGGCAGCTTTCAGTGTTTGTCGAGAAAATCAGGGCGCGAACGCCTGTTCAAAAGTGAAGGCCACTGTGGCTTTTTTCCCGGTAGGGAAAGAAACGCTGAACGAATCGGCCTTCATTCTGAACAGCTTTTTTTCACCCCATGGAGTGGTCCACCAGAACGATTTAGTAACGTGAGACATCAGGAAAGCGCGCAGCGCAGCCGCCTCCTGTCTGGTGCCCGTCCAGTCCAGGTTCCACGTTTCCTGTTTGTCGTTGATCCCCATCCCCGCTATCTGTTTGTAGCCATCCCCGAACTGGGCCTGCAGCGTTCGGGCTGTTTCAGTGCCCTGCGCTGTTTTTCGCGTGCGCCAGGTAAACGTGTCCGTCACTGTGTCCTCCTCGAATAAAGCACGCCGCCTGCGGACATTTCTTTTTTCAGTCGCTCGGTGATTGTCTGCTGAACAATCGCCTGCAGCTGTTTCGCCGTCCCCGTGGCGTTCGCCTGATTTATGCTTCCGTCACTCCCCTGCTGGCTGATGCTGACTGGGGCATAAACACTGATCCCGCCCATGCCAGCACCGGCTGCGCTCCCGCCGCCGACCAGTCCCCCCGTGGCGTACCCGCGCATCAGGCGATAGAGATTTGCCACGCCGATGCGGCTGGTTGATTCTTTGGTGAAGACGAATTCCCCGCGGTGAACGATACCGGCTGGCTCGTACTTGCCGCCGTGCCCGGTAAAACCGCCCACGTCAAAACCTTGTGGCCGGTATGACGTGACCGCGAAGGACTGACCAGCAGAGGAGGTTTTCGCCCCGCCGCTAACCCAGCCCATTGCACTCTGGATGGTATAAGCCACCAGCAGCTGGTTGATAACAGACACAATCATTTTAAGGATCGAGCTGGTGAAGTCCCTGAAGCTCGCCTTCCCGGTTGTCGTCAGGCTGGTAAGCTGGCCCGCCAGCCCGCTGAACGTAGCCTGCGAAATCTGCTGAACAGAGCTGAAAACATTTGTCGCTGAATCCTGATATTCGGCCCAGCCCTGTTTCGCACCGGCCAGCCAGTTTGCACGCAGGGCATCTTCAGCCTCGAACGTCGCCCTTTGCTCTTCCAGAACCTTTTGCTGCGCCTGAGGGTTGTACGAATAGCTTTCGCTGAGACGATGCAGCGTATTTTGTCGGCCGGCTTCCCGGGTTGATACCCCCTCAGACTGAGCCTGCAGGCCCGCCCTGGCGGCTTTTTGCTGCTGCTCAAACTTTACGGTCTGATCGGCCAGCTGGTTGAGCTTTTGCTGGCTGGCAACCTTATCGCCTAGGTCGGCCAGCTGCCGCTTGTACTCGAGCGTTTCTTCCTTATGCGCCAGCAGAGATTTTTCCTGCGCCGTAAGCTGACGACGCCCCGCGGCCTCCTGCAGAACGGTGAACTGATTTTCAGTCTGCCAGAGATCCTGACGCTGTTTACTTATGACGTCGTTCACGCTGGTATGCTGCTCAAGCGTTTTAAGCTGGGCCTGAAGGGTGAGAAGTTCGGCCTGCGCCTTTTCCTCGGCTTTGTCCCCGGCGGGCGTTGAGTAGCTTTTGCCTTTCGGCGTTTTAGGATCCTTCCACTGCTTTTCAATCCCGGCGCGGGCCGCGGCAATGTCCTTTTCAGTCCATAGCGTGGCGACACCGTCTTTCGCATCCTGGCGGTTTTTCTCAATAAGCTGACTGAGCTTTTTCTCTGCTGAAGCCCGCTTTTCTGCCGCCGTCGCGCCGGACTCCACCAGCTGGTTAAACTGCTGCTGGCTGCGGATTGCCTGGGCCTGCTGGTCCGTTCGCATTTTTTCCCGCGCGGCTGCCAGCCCTTCCTGGGCGTATTGCTGATCGGCAAGATCGTAAGCCTGCTTTTTCAGCTCCACCTGCTGGCGTGCGTTTCTCAACCTTTCCGCATCAGCTTTCTGCAGAACGTTGTTACCGGCATAATCCGGGTCGACCTTAAGATTGCTGGACAGCGCGCGGTACTCTTTCTCTGCTGCCTGCCATTCAGCAAAAGAGTCCTGGCGCTTCATCGCGGTGTCAGGATTACGCCCGACGCCCAGCATCGCATCCCACGCACCGGAGGCGGCATTCTTCACCCAGTTCCAGGCTTTTTCGAGGGATCCGAGATTATCCTCGACCGCACCGGCGCGCTGAATGACCGCGTCGGAATATGCCCGCATGGCCAGCTCGGCGGCCTTCTGAGAATCCCCCAGCGCCTGAGCAGAAGCTATCTGTTCATACTGGGTGGCTGTCAGAAAATGAAGGGAATCGTTGAGCGTCGCGACCGCGTTTACCGGATCATCCTTCAGGCGTTTAAACTGATTTATGGTTTCGTCTACGGCCTGTCCGGTAGCCTGCTGCAGCCTGGCGGCAACATTGCTGACCAGGCTGACGTCATTACCGCTGAACGCGCCGCTTCCAACGACCTGCGCCAGCACGCCTGCAGCGGCATGCTGCGTCATGCCATTACCGGCCAGCGAGCGCGCCAGCGCCTGAAGCTGCCCTGACGTTTTCCCCGCGTAGTTCCCGGTCAGGATCAGCTGCCTGTTAAATTCCTCAGACTCTTTGCTGCCGTCATACCAGGCCTTACCCAGCCCGAATACCGCCGCGGCAATCCCACCGACCATCCCTGCGATCCCAAGACCGCGCAGCGACAGAAGCTGGTCTATCCACCCTGCCCGGTTAGCCAGCGTGATACCGGATCCGCGCAGCGCGCCAAAGTTACCGCGCATAACCTCGCCGATCAGTATCCCCAGCTCCTGCCGTGCGGCAGCACTTTGCAGCCCCAGACCGTGCGTGGCAACTTTGGCAGCTTCGAGCTTGCGGATATAGACTTCAGCCGCATCGCTGGCACCAACCTGCGCCGCCTTCATGCGCAGCAACTCGGTACCGGAGAGTTTTTGCTCTGCAACCTGTTGCTTCAACTGGCTGAGGAATCGCGTACGCGCAGCGGCCGATTTTTCCTCCACGATCTGAAGTTCTTTTTGCCGGGCCGTGGTGCGGGAAATAAGGGCAAGATAATCCTGCTGGGTGATATTGCCCTGCGCCCTGGCTGCGCGAAAGCGCGCCTGCACGTTCGCAAGCGACTGTGTTTCACCATTGAGCTGGCGAACGCCGTCAATCTGACGGAAAAATGATGCCGCCAGTTCATCCTGTCGGCGGGCAAGCGCTGCGGACTGCCCGTCATTTTCACGCATGCGCTGATTAAGCTCGGTCACACGGCGGTGAGTTTCATCAACGGACTTAGAAACGCTCTGCCAGTCTTTTGTCAGCCCTTCCGTGGCGGCAGACTGTCGGGCTTTCATTTCTGTAGCTGCAGCTGCACCAGCGTCGCCCACGCTCTTTAGTGCCGCGCTCTGACGGTCCGCTGCGCGCTGCATTCGCGCCTGAACTTTATCAGACTCATCCGCCATTCCTGTCAGTTGCCCTTTGATTCGGGCGACCTGCTCGCTGAAGGTGGCGCGGTCAACATCCAGCTTGATAACCAGATCGCTAATCTGCTGGGCCATAACGGATACCTCCTGTGATCCCCTCGGCGGCGGTCATCAGCGTCTCGTCGTTCGGCTCATCATCGCTGACGACGACACCCGAAGGAGAAAGCAGGCTGAAATGTGCGGGGGTAAGTTCCGGATCGCGGAAGAAAAGAGTTGAGATGGAATAAAGCAGCTCTGAGAAATGCGCATCGAGCTGCGCGTCCTGAAAATAATGCTCCCGGTAGAACTGGTGCCAGTCGCCCAGCTCACTGGAAGTCATTCCAGCCAGCATGGCGCGCCAGTCGGGTCGCCCGAACTCGCGCGCCAGATTCAGGACAAACTTCAGCTCGCTGGCAAGGGCTTTTCCGCCGAAACGGGTTCTGCGCTTTTGGCCTCCGCTGAGGCATCTGGATCGGCAGCGTTGTCATCATCAACCGGAACGAGCATGCCGGAAAGCAACTTTATTTGCATTTCTGCTTTACCGATTGCCTCCGGCGGCCAGCCGCTAAGCACCTGCTGATAAAGCGTTTCCACATCCGTGCCAGCCGGATCGTTATGCCACAAAGACATCGCGATCAGACGCGCACCGCAGCGAATATTTGAGCCAATCAGCCTGGCCGTCATTTCCTGATCGCTGATGCCTTCGCTGTCAGCGCTGACGGTCTTTTCCTCTGTGGCCATAAACGTGATGTATTCAATACGCTGCAGCGCCGACAGCTCGAAGATGGTCAGGGATTCTGTTTGCCAGTTGAACTTCTCTTTTTTCAGAAACATGCGACCTTCCTTACGCAGCAGTTACGGTGACTTTGCAGACCGCAACGAAATTACCATCGCTGGTCATAACAATAACGTCAGCGGTGCCTGCCGCCACGCCGGTGACGGTGATCGCGTTGCCGGTAACGGTGACCGTTGCTTTTGCCCCGTCGGAGGTTGCCACGCGGAACGAGGTATCTGAGGCACTGGCAGGGTTAACCGTCACATTGAGCGTTGTGGTTGCGCCCACGACCACGCTTGCCGTGGCTTTATCGAGCGTAACGCCGGTCACGGGGATATTCGGGGTCCCGCTTTCTTCAGCCAGCTCCGGCTTGCCGGTATTGGTGATTTTCGCTGTACGGGTAATGACCTCTTTTGCCGGAATGGCTTTACCCAGGCTGCTGCACCAGCCGCGGAAAACGTCGACGGTACCGTTAGGGTATTTGATTTTGTAATAGCGTACTGAGCCATCAATAAACCATGCGACCAGGTCTTTTTGCCCTTCTTCGCCCGGCTTCCAGGCGAGGGTGAACGAGGTATCGCCAGCAGATTTTGCCCCTTGGGCGGTGGCGTTCCAGTCGGCATCCTCGTCGTCGAGGTAAGTGTCGTCATAAGATTCGGCGGTCATTTCACCCGGGGTAAGTTCTTTGATTTTCGCCAGGCGATTCCAGTCGATATCAGAGAGTGGGTTAGCGAAAGCGTTGCCCGTTCCGGTGTAAAGCCAGAGCGTAGTACCGGCCCCTTTTACAGGAGCAAGTGGATTTGGTGTTGGCATGTTTCCTCACATTTCGTAAGTGATTGAATATTTCATATCGGCGGAAGTCCACAGCCCCATCGCATCATCGCGCTGGTAATCGAAGCCTTGTGGAACCATGAGCGTTAACAGTGAATCGAGGCCGGGAACATCAGCGAGGGCCGGATAGATATGGCTTTCCATCCATTCATCCAGTTCGGAATCTGGTACCTGCGAGGACAGGAAGACCTCGATATGTAACGTTGCCGCCCACATATCGGCATCAAGTTCTTCGCCGGTATACTCCGCATCGGTCAGATAGACCGCTACGGCAGGAAAATCTTCCTCCTCAATGACAGCCGGGCGCCCGTCAAAAAACATGACGTCGTTCCCGATGGCCTCTTCAAGCACATCAATAATTTTCTGGCGAATGAGAGTGTGTTTCATCGTGTCAGATGCAACCTCAGTTGTTGCCTTAGGGCATAGCCAAGTTGTTTTGGCATTTCCTCTTCAAGCATGCGTTTCTTCTCTGCTTCGAAAGCAGTGGTGAGGGGCGCGGACAATGGGATTTTGACCACGTCGATGGGATAACGACTTTTTCCTGCAATGCGCTTCATGACGTGCCAGCGTCCGTTCGCCAGACGCTGGATAAAGGCGTCGCGAAAAACATATCGGCCAATTCTCAGCACGCTACTTTTTCGAACCAGCGGGCCTTTTCGGTTCGTCGCTCTGACCTGCGCGGCACCGAGTTTAATGGCGGGAAGGTTGCCCCGATTAACCTTAATTCGGGCCGCTGAGTGCCCTGACGCCGAGGCTTTATTGATTCGCACCCTTTGTCTGACCAGCTTTACGGGTATCCCCGAAACGCGGTTATCACCGGCTACCGTTTCTTTCGCCACCCTTCGGACGGCAACCGAGACGCCATTAGCAGCAACCCGGTTCACAGCCCATGCGCTGGCATTGGGAACCATATTTCTGTCCAGGCTATCCAGGTTAGCAATCGCCTGCTCAAGACCTTTTAACGACATGAATGCTCCTTAACGACGCCGCGATCCGCCGGGAGGTGATCCACTACCCAGCCATACATGGCAGGAACCGCAATCATCCGGGCCCACGCGATCAACCCAAAATTCACGCCCGTTTACCTTCAGCGTGTCCAGACGTTCCAGCCCGCTTACATCCGATGAGTTCACAAAAAATGTCGGCTTGGTTCCGTCAATTCTGGTCCCCGCTTCTGCGAAACCGATGTTCTCTGAATCGTCAAAGACCCCGCGGAGCGTGACGCCGGATAAAGATCCAGAGGTTATCCTTGCCTCTGCGCCCATCACTCCACGTATAGTGGTATCCGCGCGCGCCATCGCTTCATCAAAAAGATTATCGAAATCAGCCATTAGCCCCCCTGTCAGACTTCCCGGGCCAGCCCCTGAGAAATCAGTTCGGTAGCCTCCGCGTCGGTCACGCGAATAACGACACCAGGCTCAACAATAGAGAGGGACTCGTTGCGTGTGGCGTGAAGTGCATGAATGTGCAAGGTCACCAGTGTCTCAACCGCCACCAGCTCGCCGGGTTCATTTGACGCAGGATTCTCGGTAATTGAGCCACAGGTGTTCTCTGGGCCGGGCTGGCCCGATGTGCTGATAGCAGTAGTGCTGGCAACGGACACCAAAGCGCCCTCTTCTCCGTCTTCGTCGAGTTCCTCTTCGAACTCAGAAATACGTAACGTAAGCTCCTGGATGGTGCCTGTTACGTTGACCTCACGATCAAGCTTTACGCCCAGCTCTTTCAGTCGGGCGATAAGGGTTTCTTTTTCTGTCATGGGAAATACTCCAGAAATGTGGCCCAACAGGGCCACTGGGGAAAGTTATGCCAGCTTGACTGAAACGAACGCGTCCGGATCTGGCAGCAACATCAGCGGAGCTGACTGAATCATGGTGAACTCGCGAGCCGGGTCGCCCGTTTGCACCCAGTTTTTCGGATAGCGCGTTGAAGCATTAATGCCTTCGCGCTGTGCATCTGCATCCAGAATGCAGCCATAGGTACGCAGACCGCGCGCCTGGGTATTTCCCAGCACCATTGTCAGATCCGGCAGGTAGTTCTTTTTGACGTCATCCTCGATGTACTGACCGGAGTACACAACAATGGCCACGTCGCCATACATCCCCTTATAAGAGACGGCCATTCCCAGGTCTTTCACGGCGGTTTCCAGCTCAGAGCTCGAACCACGACGCGTATCCAGCTTTTCCTTCACCGCGTCAAAGGAGCGGAACAGCGCCCAGCCCTTTGGATCGAAGACGATAATGTTGACCACACCGCTGGCGTTAAGCGCGTACGCTTCAATATCATCGATCGGGTCGTACGTTTTTTTGTCGCGAGAAGACCAGGCTGCTGCACCCGCCTGGGTGATGTTGTTACCGGCACTGCGTCCCATATCAACTTCAACCGGCTCAAACGCTTCCCCGGTCATGGTGTATTTACCACTGAGGACTGCAGCAACGGCCTGCTTTTCTTCTACCTGCGCAATTGCAAGCTCTTCATCTTTCATGTTCTGAAGAATGATGCGTCGGCGGCGATAGGCAGGGTCGGCCAGATTCTGTGGATCTTCATCAGGCAGGCGGCGAAGGGTCATCAGCGGATTCACTTCGTGTTTTGGCTACATGAGTCAAATAAGTAGCTATGAGATTGACTGTGAAAGAAAAAAACAATATTAATTATGGTTAACTATCTTGATTGCAATACACACTGCAATACAGAGAATTTAACTCTTTGAATGCTTCGGAGTAAGCCACAGTGAACAAAAGAGAGATGCATATCAAATCTGAACAAAAGATAAAAAAACTGGTTAACAGTGAATTACTCAAGACCTATCTACTAAATTCATTCCCATATTGTGAATACACATCGAGAAATTTTTCAGAGATAGCCACCGAATTAAACAAGAGAAAGGTATCTTTTAAAATTGACAGTTCTCAGTGTGCATTAACGTTTCTTCATGCAATAAATTATTATTTCGAAAAAATGAAAGAAGTTGACACTGGTGAACAACCATTTTATTTAAATGAAATGCCTAAAGACAACCTCGATGAATTAACGGATTTCATCTCAGATGCATTCAAAAACACACCCGCGAATTTATCAATTACTTTCAAACTGCACAATATGCTTTTACCCGCATGTTCCAATCATGATGGAATAATAATTTCCCTTGATAAAGAAGTAGAATCAATAGGATTGTTCGCGACAAAATCCAAGGAGATCACCTGTATTAATTTTGAAGGTGAAGGATTTTACTCTCCTTTTTCCAAAAATGACATACTGAGAGAGTACATACAAAAATTAAATATATTCTTTTATTTCATGATAAAAACAAAGGCCATCAATTTAAAAGATCAAAGTAATATCAACCCTCCACTTATGAATGGATTAGGGCTTATAAACGCAATTGATGCGCATATGATAACTAAATACTCTGTAAAAATTGTCGATAGAACTTATCCCCTCCTACCATACTCAGAGGTTTTACCAATAGGCATATCCAGATTTATAAGTCGCCTTGAGATAAACGCTGCGCTGGATAAAACCCTTGAAGAATATATAGATGTAATAACACAAAAGTCCAGCCAGTTATATAAAGACTCCTCAAATGAAGCCAGACGTATAAAAATGGCTATTGACTGGTATATAACTTCGTATGCTAATGAAGATTCAGTTATGGCATTCCTCCAGCTATGTATGGGATTAGAAGCTATTTTTGGAGATGATCAGGATCAGGGGGGGTTAACAAAGACATTAGGTGATCGGTGTGCTTACCTTATTGGAAAAAACATTAGACAAAGAAAAAATATCAAAGATGCCTTCAACAAGATTTACACAATAAGGTCAAAAATCGTTCACGGCGTCATAAATAAGATAGAACATGAAGATAGCTATATGCTTAACTATGCTCGGGAACTTTTGCAAACAGCCCTCGGCAAAGAAATTGCAAACTTAAACAACTAACCTAACCCTCACTTTATATTTATAAGGTGAGGGGTTAATTCTTATGCTCTAAATAAAACCCTAGCCCAGATGTATTATGAATAATACTAAACTTATATCCGCATGTGAATTCTCATCCGATGCATTTTATTTTTCATGATTGTAGCATCTGCCATGCAATCAATTTTTCTGATTCTCTTCGATATACTTCTCAGCCAACTCAGGAATAAGCTCTCCCACAGCCGACGCTCGATTTACCGCCCGGTTAACCTCAATTTTAATAGCATTGGAGAAACGCGGCTCCAAATCAGGAAACTTACGGTTAATCGTCAATGGTAGACTGTCCATGATTGAACCGATTTCTGCAGCAAGTTTTGCCAGCACATAAGTGGCGAATTCAGTGTCGATAACTTCACCAGTTTCCCGGGCGTTCTTAAGCTCTTGAGCGTCAGCCTGGGCATTAGTCAGGCGGATCCTTGCCTTCAAAAGTTCAGCATCATCTATATCACCTGCCTGCTCCACAATTTTACTTAGCTCATTATCAATCCTGTTACGTACAACGCTTGCCACATCATAAAACGCTTCGCGCCCGGCTCGCTCTACCGGCTCTACGCCCCACTTGTCGAAAGCCGTTACGCCAACCTTGCAGCTTTTCGCCATATTCTTTTTATTGAGCAGATGTTGAGTCATTTTCACCTCTGGACTGTTTTACTTGATGCATAAGTGGGTGTATTGAAGTGAGAAAAACAAATGGAATCAGCAGGATAAAAGGAACAACAACACCACCACCAGCATCTCAGAAAATCTCATAAATAGCGCTTTTTCGCGAGGTCGCCGCCCCGTAGTAAGCCAAACTGCCCGAAAGGACCCGCGCACTTTCGCCGGGTCAATCGGGCTGACTCACCTAGCCGATCAGCTTGCTTTTGCCGTTCTGGGCCTGTCGGCGAACTCGCTCAGCCTTGAGGCATAGTGACGCATCTGGTTTGACGGGCACAGGGACCTGACATGTCTCAGAGCTGCGAGGAATGTTATTGATCCACTCGATAACTTCGCTCAGATACCATGCCTTACGCCCTTCAGTGACCTGTACACGCACCGGAAACTCGCCTCGAGCTTCGAGGTTGAGCAATGTACGTCGGCTTAGTGTGGTGAGTTCTATCACCTGATTCATATCAACCAGGCGCTCACTGACTTTCATCTTGTCTGCGAGCTCATGCAGCTCGTTCACTACCGGATCCGGATAGAGAGCATCGGCGGTTGCCATCAGGCTTTTGTCTTTAACTTTCATCGTTATCTCCTCACACGTGCGCCAGAGGTTGAACAGAAATACCCGAACCAACAAAGGCGGCAATCTTTGCCGAGAGAGTTGTAACCTCTTCCGGCCAGTTGAGTGCATCGACATTCAGCACACCAGTCTTGTAGACCTGGGCCTGTGTCTGGCTTGCGGTATCGACGCTGAAGCAGGACACATAAACAGCTTGCCCTGCTTTAACGCCATCCCATGCAACCAGAGCACCAGTAGTCGCATCCTGCATCAGCGGTGTCAGCGCAGGGATTACGCCTTTCCCACCAGCAAAAATCCCCAGCGTAGATACCAGCGCTTCAGTGCCGGCCACCAGCTCAATGTAATTTGCAGTCATGAATGCTCCTTAAGCCACACGAACGGTGACAAAACGGTTAATGCGGGCCGGGATTGGTTGCGGTGCGGAATGCGTCTGAACATATTCAATTGCCGGGTCACCAGGTACGATGTAATTCCTGGGCGCAAGTTCTGCTTTGGTGATGCCCATGCGGATGAGTTCGGGATCCTGAATTCCACCATAAGCTACAATGCCCTGTAGCGCAGTGTTACCCAGCACCATCAAATCCGGGTCAAGGAAATATTTTTCTGTGCCGTCTTCGTCGGTATAGCGACCGCTGTAAACGACGATTGCAACGTCGCCCATATAGCCCTTAAAGCTCACTGAATCGCCCAGGTCTTTCAGTGCGGTTTCAAGCTGGGCATTAGAGCCGCGACGTGTATCGAGTACATCTTTGATCGCTTTGAATGAGCGGTATTTCTTCCAGACATTCCCGCCCATAATGATGATATTAGTAACGCCTTCGCTCAGTTCTGAGTAGGTTTCAATGTCGTCATTTGGATCAAATGTCGCTTTGTCTTTACCTGACCAAGCAGCGCCACCAGCCTGAGTGATCATGTTCTGGGATTTGATATTCCAGTCCAGTTCGTAGCGTTCGATCCCTTCTCCTTCAATGATATTTTTCCCGGTAGTAACTGCCTGGACAGCCAGCCATTCAATACGCGCCCGGATAGCAATGGATTGCTTCAGTATGGCCTGTTTGACTTTAATATTTCGTGCATCGAGCGAGCTGTATTGCTCAGGGGTTACACCCGCCGGACGAACGGCCAGTTTATTCGGATCAATGCTGCTTTTGGGCTTCATGTACCCCGGGCGGATAGATTTCGATTCATAACCCTCATCGCGTGCCACTTTACTGCCTACCATTGGCGAACAGAATGCAGCGATAGGGATATTTGGATCGTCGATAGTGTCCAGAATAATATCGCGGGTTTCGAACGTTACCGCACGGGTAAAGAATAAATCTGTGAACAGTGTTTTGAGTTGTTTCTGAATATCCTCGGCACTTACAACCCGGACAAGTGCCGCTGGCGTGTATAAACCTGACATACTTTACCTCATTAAAAATACAAATTGAGTCCGTTACAGTGATAATGCTATCACTGCAAAAGGTGGTATGGGGGTATGCAATGGAGTGCAATAATGTATAAAGTTAACTTGGTATAATTTCAGAGCATAATATATCTGATATCGTCAGCTCCGTTATACCCTCCAAATAACACCATGTAAAAATCGGTAATTACCAAAGCGGGCCTAAGTTCGGCCCGCTTTTTATTCCCAAACTGCAAATTTTAAATCTGAGTAAAAATCCTTCTTTCTGGCAAAGTGAAAGTGCTACAAAACCACGCCGTACCAATTTTCGGACCAAATGCGTCGACAATACTTACAGCTTTACCCTTTTGAGGCACCTTATAGCGTTTAAGCGTTCGCGTATAACCGCCCCCCCAATCTGTTGCTTCAACGTAGGTTGTTGCTATGCCGAATTTTATAGGTGTTACAAACTCCCTTTCATACCAGTAGAAAACCTGCCCAAAGTAAGCGGCATGGATCCATTTTTCCCACCATTTGGGAATGAATCTATCCTCATCATGCCGCTTATCTGGAAGACCGAGCCAAAGAACATAGATCCCCTTCTGGCTGTACGACCTAGTTCGATCATAAATCTGCTGTGGGGTTAAAGTGCTGCGCTGGACTTCGATAGCAACAGGAACACCTTTAATATATGCAAATATATCAGCACGAACATCGCCAAAGGATTTTTCTATTTCAGCACTATTTACGAAACCATTACCCCGGAGGGTTTCAAAAATTTCCAGCTTTGCTTTTCGGTGAAGCTCTGATTCACCAGCACCGTAGTAACAAGTCACAGGTGGTTTGTGAGCAAAATGATGGGTCATTACCGTTCCCTTTTTCAGGGTCACCTCTTTCCCACACTCCGGGCAATGGAACGGCGAGTCTGATTTTTGTGATTCCGAGGCAAATACGATTATTTGCCTATTTAGCGCAGTCAACATAATCCCTCCTTCAATTTCCGCACCATGCGCACTTTATGACGCACTTTTATCTCGCGCACTTCAGTGCGCAACCGAACAAACCCCGCGCAGTGCTTTAAGCCAGTATTGGTGCGGGTTTGCGAGTGGTTAATGCCAATCCGCGCACTTTCTTTGTATATATACGTAAAAAGTGCGGCGAGTGTCCATTTTATAATCATTTCGCGCACTCCGCGCATTACTTGCCGCACTTTTCGGGTTAAATTATCGTGATATCTCCTGAATCATTGATAAAGATAATATTTTCCCTGACGAGTTTATCCAGCCAGCGTTTAAAGCCTTTGCGGCCGTTCTCTCCAAACAGAGTAGTAATATCATCACGTATAACAGAGACATTACACGGTTCACCTTTGGCTTTTCGGCTCCGGATTGACTGCCAGAGTGCAGCGTGGTTCCCGGTCAGGTGCTTGATATCAGCCAGTTCTGGATCAGGTTCTCGCGCCTCTCGTGGCAGGTCCTGCACCACCAGCGACGAAATAAGTTCACCATCACGATCGGTGAACAGTTCGATCGGACGCAGATCGAATGCGGCCTGTTTCGGCTCCTCCGCATCTTTCATCTTCGTACAGGTCAGGATTATCGCCCCACCATCGCCCTCGCGCCGGACATTGAACTCAGCATCGAGCGCAGCCCTGAAAGCACTGGAACCACGTGCGCCTTTGGTATCGTCTTTTCCTGAATGATGCACCACCAGCAACGTGGCGCCAGTCTCACGCTTGATGACGTCGCAGCCTTCGATAAACGCCCCCATGTCACGAGCATCGTTTTCATCGTTACCACCGAAGCACCGTGCCAGCGTATCGACGACAATCAGGCGAACCGGCTGGCCCGTTCTGGACTTAACATCACGCGCAGCTTTGATCATCTCCTGCATTTCCTCACGGCGGACCGGGAAAACCGGACGGTTGACCAGATACAGGTTATTCAGTTTCACACCATATTTTTTCTCCCACGCCTTTATTCTCCGCGGGACGCCAATACCACCTTCACCCACTACGTACATTACTGCGCCAGCTGATACTGACTTTCCGGCCCATTTAATCCCGGCCGCAACGTGGCAAGCCCAGGACACCGCCAGAAAACTTTTATATGAACCGCTCGGGCCGTAGATACTGCTCAGGCTGTTAGAGGGCAGATAACTCTTTAACGTATAATCCTGCTCCTGATCGTACCCATCAGAGCCCACGCTTAATGGAAGGCTATGCCGCAATGACTCCTCCCGTATAGAGACTTCAACCTGCTCGCGCAGACGGGAAAGATATTCTCTCCAGTCCTCCGGCTCCTGGTCGGGAATGCCTTTGTACAATTTGGCATCCTGCACACCAGCCAGAGCCAGTTTTTCGGCAATATTATTAATCTGGATAGGCTCAATATTCCCGGCCAGATATATGCGCGCGGCACGACGGCCATAATCCACAATGCGCAGGTTATCGAGCTCTGCCAACTGTTTTGGCCCAAGGTAAATGGGAGGGATAGTGTCTTCGGCGATCTGTTTACCAAGACCCTCTTCCCATCCCCTGGCATGGGCGTATGCATCAGACCCGGCAAAGATAACGGCTTCAGTGAATTTTTCCTTTGGCAGGTGTTTCAGGTTCGGTGCGTTCTTCATTTCAGCCCCTTATCCCATCCGTCAGATCCAACACTCAGCGGCAGAGAAGATCGCAAAGCAGCGACTTTTTTACGCCCATTTGCTTTTACTGCCTCCTGCCAATCCCGGCTTTCCACAGGAAGGTAAATAAATTCATTTCGGAACCGGTACTCAGAAAAAACACACTCATGGGAGTATCCATCCCGGACATACGTAATACGGCTATCCGTTACGCCTGTGACAGTAATTTTTTCCCCGCGAGAATCTTTCCAGCGGCTGTTAAGCTCGATTTTTGGTTGAGCGATGCCCTCAGGCTGTGCCCGATTTAATTTTTTCACCATGAAATTTATTCCTTGTTGGTAGCAGTTAAACCGTGTGCATCAGCAGCCTGACGAACAGCCTGAATAAAACCTTCCGGTGTGGCCACGATTTCATTCGGACGAAGGCGGCGCTCTGTAACCTGACCGTTTTTAACCGTCACCAGTACGCGAATCTCGTAATCTGCGGGTAAGTCGGACTTATGCATTACGCACCTCCATTGGCACGGCATCTGTGCTGTAAGGATCGCTACCCAGAATGCTCCAAAGGATTTGGCTTTCAGGGTCCATAAACGACACTGAAAGCGGGCTTTCGGTTCGAATTTTTGCGGCAAAGGTTAACTTCCAGCCGCAGAACGCTTCGCGGGCAGTATCTTCGGTCTCGGCGACGGTGCGCAGAACTACGGGGGTGCAGGCGTGGCCATTCGGAGTGCCAAGGAATAGCCATGTAAATTTGGGATGAGTTTGTGTATGCTGTGTTCCAGCCATAGTCGTTACTCCAGTTAACGGTTAGGTTAGAGGCCCGGTCAGTGTTAGCGCACTACCGGGCCTCGATAATTTCATGGTTGCACAAAATCAATTTGGTACGTACCATGGGAATTCCAGCCTAACCTAACGGTACGTACCAATGCAAGATAAAAATTCGAAAGCTGCTTTTGAACGCTCAGGTAGCACCAAAAAAAACATTCGTTTCGAAGACGATTTACTTGAACAGATCAACGCTGCCGCCGGAGCAGGAAACTTCAGTTCATGGGTAAAAGAAGCATGTCGAGAGAAATTGCGTAACTCAAATGTAAAATACAAAGATCATTGACAAGTAATTCCTAGTAAGGAATGTAATAAATGCTACGTAATTTTTTTAGATACTTAGATGCGGAAATCAATAAAATCCCGACAAATCAGGAGATTAATGCTTTAGAGAAGCGCAAGGCTTATTTTTCAGCTTTTTTTTATTCATATGTAATACTTAGCTTCGGAATGGCTTTCTTTGCCCAGCCTTTATTAAAATACGCTGACCCCGTATTACTCATGCTGGACGGGTTTATTATTTCATTTGGCCTTGTATGTATTTATAGAGCAGGAGTGACAAGCGTTGTAAATTCAGAAATCAATAAGAAAGCAATGTTTTTTTGTTTCTTTGTATGTATTATTTTCGCTATAATTGTTACGACTATCCTTTTCAAGGATGGAATACAGAACAGCATTGAGCATGATAAGTATTGTGCAAACCTTCAACACTTAATCCAAAGAAATATTGACCCTGAAAAAAACAGTACGATCTTTAATAATTTGTACTGCAGATTACAATATAACAATACATTGCTAAAAATATCCCCATAAACCACCAACTGATTTGAGTGCTTTCTCAAATCAGTTGATTTAAAGCTAACGATTAAAATTTCATATCATCTGCAATCTCAGTAAAGTGCTGAGGAAAGTCCTTTCTATTTATCTTTCTTGTCTTATAGTCTATTTCGTAGATCTCACCAAAGATATCCTCCTTATTGACGAACTCATTTTCAATCATAAATATTTTATTGAATGTACCAAAAAACGACACCACACAAAATATTTCAGCACCCAGGTTAAAACTTGCAACAATATGTTTATGAATGTCAATTCTTGGTAGAAACGGGAACTCACTAACATCCCATGGCAGAGAACGGACGCCTTTTAAAAACTGAGGTATTGGTAACTTATTCAGAATGATATTTCTGATTTCATTTGCAACTGAGCACTTAATTCCTATATCTCCAAAAACGTAGACCATCGTAAGATAAGCCACCTTCAAATATTGATAATTTAATAAATCAAGGTCCAAATTGAAGTTAAGTGCAACTTCAGCCTCACGATTTAGAGGATCTGAAGTTCTTACAGTAAAT
Organism: Enterobacter sp. JJBC; assembly: GCF_036936505.1. Classification (NCBI taxonomy): domain Bacteria; kingdom Pseudomonadati; phylum Pseudomonadota; class Gammaproteobacteria; order Enterobacterales; family Enterobacteriaceae; genus Enterobacter; species Enterobacter sp. JJBC. The sequence goes on along the minus strand of NZ_CP136935.1, from coordinate 1,874,180 downwards.
CCTTTAGCCTCATATTTTTTAGTAATTGAAGACAAAGTATTTTGTACCTCATCTTCGTAACCAGTCACTGCAACAATATCACCATTCGCATCCTTTACGACTGGAATTTTAACTTTCAATGTCACTTCACTTGGAGACATCCTAACAAGCACCTCTTCTCCATTCCCTGTAACACCATTGAAGAATGGCTTAACTACACCACTCCTTGATTGAAGACCAGAGATAGATGAAATTAATTTTATTATTCCCATCCCTAGGAATGGCTCATCCAGTAAATTGTTAATTCGAGTATTTTCTTCTTTTGATGCATTAACAGTAAAACTTTCCGGCGCGCCTAACCCAGCCAATACAACATGCTCTCCATTTTGTTCTATTTGGCTTAATGGGATAAGGCTATAAGGGCACAAAGTATTAATAATTCTAGTCATTGATTCTCCAAATATTATGTCTCTATCCAATCACCTCGAATCCATGCCTGAACTTCAGAGAGGCGATATGCAACAGCTGTAGCACCAATCTTAATACGTTTGGGAAACTTCCCTTCCTTCTCCAGCTTCCAGCGCGTGCTGTTCGCAAGTGTAGTCAGTTCCCGACACTCTTTCTCACGGATCATACGGTCAATGTTAGGAATGTACTCGAGACCCTTTTTATCAACAACTGCCATTTTTTTCATGTTAACCAGCCTTTTGTTTGAGGATTGTCACTTTTGACTCAGCACCTGAGATGCTATTGAGGTATGTCATCCAGAGTTCTAACGCGTCCAGTTTCTTCGCCATAAATTTACTTCGGTTATAAATACCCGCCACACCAGGTAATGCGTGGCCTAACAGCTGCTCCACGACATGAAACTCAACGCCCAAATCACTTAGATGGGTTGAAAGCGTTCGCCTGAGATCATGTAGAGACCATTGCTTTTCGTGGCCCAGCCGCTTACCAATTTTTCCACCAATTTTGCTTACGCTTTCCCTGATACGCAGGCTACCCAGCACATAGCCAGAATGCTTTGTTTCTTCGTAGACGTCCGTTATCCACTGCCTCAGGACTTCGGGTACTGGCCTTACAATTTCCACTCCAGTTTTTGAATGTTCTTTTGGTACGGACCATACCCAGTTTTTTCGATCCCATTCCTTCCATTCTGATAACCGGGCCTCACTCATGCGGCATCCGAAAACCGTGCACAGAACAAACATTTTCCTGGCGTATTCGGACATTAACTTGATATCAGGTTCAACAAAGATAGCTTTCCAGAGCTGCCCTAACTCGGCCTCATCGAGAACCCGATCACGCTTACCTGCCGCCTGGCCAACATCGGTCATGCGCAAGTCCTTTAGTGCATCGCAGGTTGCGTACTGGCGAACCCGGCAAAAACGAAGTGCCAGTTTTGTGTCAGAAAATACATAAGCGGCCATAACAGGTGCATTTCGTTTAATCCGGTCAAAACAGTCGAGCCATTCATAAAGATGAGTGTCATTTACAGGCAGATGCCCGATAAAGGGAAAAACATGTTTACGAAAGCGGCCCAGAGTTACAGCATGGGTTTTGCGACGAACCTTGCAGTAATTTTCGTACCAGTAACAGAGAGCGTCCTGAACAGTAACCGGCCTAAGACGCTCCTCGGACTGAATCTTTATCTGTATGCGTGGATCTCGTTTCTCTGCAAGCCACGCCCGGCACTCATCCCGCTTCTCCCTGGCTTGTTTTAGCGACATATCCGGATACTTACCTAGCGTTAACCAGACCGGGGCAGTCAGACCACCAGCTAACCTGTAGAAGAAAACAAAACTCACAGCCCCCTTCTTACTCACACGAACGGAAAGACCCTTCCCATCCGCTACAGTGATCTGCTTTTCTCTGGATTTTCCCAGATATCCCTTAAGCGACTTGTCGCTCAATTTGTTCTCACCAGCCATTTTTAGCCCCCAAAAAGCAATACAAGCTGCAATACAGAGGTGATTGCAACGCACAGAAAACGAGGAAAATCCAGTGAAAGCGCCAGAAAAACTTAACCATAGTTATCAGACAATTAAGTGCAAAAACTAGCAACTATACGAAAGCCTCAGAAAGCCATGCTAAGTGCTTTGGCTTCACATACCCCGGCGTAAATTCCGACGTGCTGCCACCACGTGAACGAATCACTTTCCCGGAGACAATCGGCGATATGCGCCATGCTCTTCTGTAGACAGATGCATGGTGTCCGCCAGGTAATCAGCAATGTAAAGTTGCATGTAAGGCAGAGCTGCCATGGTTACTCCCTTCTCCGGTTTCCCGGTACGTAATGGTTATTGCTCAAAACTCGATTAAAAAAATTGCGGCGCTACGGCGCTGATGCTCGCCAGTAGTGGTCCCGCCGCGTCAGCAGGTAACATGTTGAACAAAGCGATTGCCGCTTCACGAATTTCTTTTTCAAGCTTTTGAAGGGGGACGCCCAGCAACTTAGCTTGATGCGCCTCACTGCATTCTTTGATTGCATTCGCCACCAGCTCAGCTTCCGTTCTGGCGTTACTGAGTCCATGCTTTCTGGCTATCTCAATAGGCATAGCTGCGAGGATTGCGCCCGACAGCTGCATAACGTAAGCAGTATATTTCTCCGACCCTCCTTCATTTTTCAGATAGCGGAATAAATTCTGCTTATTGACCGCGATGCCGCGGCCCCCTTCCTTCGCCCACTGCTCAGCCACCAGCTGAGCGATTTTTTCCTGCGCCTGACCGGGCAAAGTTGATTCCCACTCTCGAACTGCAACCTGTATTGAACGGTGCTTAAAGCTGTCTCGCCGATGCGCCATAAATTGATTTTGAGTTTTCAGCGGTCCGGCCAAGCGTTGGTTATGATGTTGATATGTAGCTGACTGCATGATTAAGCCTCCTTCTGAGGTAAACCATCTGTTGCGTTGGGATAGAGGTCTGGACGTAATTCATGCGGGGTGACTTCCCAATCCAAAGCTCTGCATGCGTTTAAAACCTCTGTGCTAGCTACCTGAGTACGAAACCAGACAGATACAGTCTGCGAGTTTTTACCTAAGCGGCGAGCCAGCTCTGATTGGCTGCCACACAGAGAAATAATCTTATTTTGAATGTTATGGTTCATTGAGCCTCCTAAATTCCATACCACATACTTGATAATTTACTTATCAATGTCAAGAAATTTAACTAGCCACATTTGAAAAGAAACTTTGTATGCTGGACAACTGGTTAGATTTGGAACTGAAAATGAACTTTGAAGAACGTTTGCAAAGAGCTATTGATGAGGCAGGCATTTCTCAATCTGAACTGGGGCGCCGGATAGGCGTCAACTCGCAAACCGTTAGCCATTGGTGTAACTCAGGGATTTTCCCGCGCAAGGAGAAACTGGTTCTCTTGCCTGAAGCCCTTGGAAAGCCTCTTTATTGGTTTTTCATGACTGATGAAGAAGAGCAGCACGTTGCTTCTCTAACGCAGAGTAAAACAGTTTTAACCCCCCACCAATCAGCACTATTAGAAGTTTTTGATCAACTTCCGGAAGCCGAGCAGGATAGATTCATTTCCTTAGCCAAAACCCGGCTTGAAGAGCTCGATGCGTTTATGGCGGAATTTTTACGTAAAAGAAAAATAGATCCTCAGCCATAACCTTCAAAATGTATCGTTAAAGGCCGCTATAAGCGGCTTTTTTTGCGCGTACACCCTCCAAAAGCTGATAAGACAAACCATTACTGGTATGTTATTTATCAATTTCAACTTGACCTATGGTATATTTATTTGTAGCCTGATTTTAGAAAATCAGTCATCAAGGCAGGACGCCCACGAAGTAGCTGCCGGTGGCATACGAAACACCGGATGAGATGGCAAGACAATCGCGCAGCAGGTTTACCGTTCCGCCAGCCTGGCGTTAAAGGCACACAGGAGTTAACCATGATCGATTTCGCACGCAAAAGAGCTGGCTGCCAAGCCGTACGCTTAAATCTGTTTGAAGTTCTGGTTCGTAAGCTTTGCTACTTACTGGCCCAAAAAGGCAATCCAGAGCTAAAAGTATGAGCTCGTTATTTGCTCTGATCGTTACCGTCTGTGCCCTCACCGGGGAATGCTCAGACATCATGCTAGGTGTATACCAAACCGAATCTGGCTGTGATGCAGCTGCCAAAGAGCAGCACATTAAAGGAGAGTGTTACCCATATAAACCGGCTGGAGACCAACAGCCTGCTTTCAAATTTTAATCGAGTTATGACCAATGGCTGTTACCAGCCCCCTAAAAGCACAAAACCCGCGCAAGGCGGGTTAAGTACCCGGTCAGCCGACCAAAGCTTTCCGGAATCGAGTTTTGACCAATGACCACTACCCAAGGCGGCAATCACTAGCTGCGGGTATCTTACAACCAAAATTAAGGACCCGATATGGAATTCTTTCATTTAATCAAGGCAACGCAGAAATCCGGCAAAGAAGATGCCGTTATCTGGTTCACTGCTAAATCAGAAGCGCGAGCCAATTTACAGCTGGATGTTGAGCTGGAAGATGCTGGCATTGAAACCGGCCGGGGCAAGGATTATAGCAAACCTGTCCGTACCGATTTCCCTGTTTACAACGACCTGCCGGAAGAAAGCACAGTAGATTACACCTGGTGCAAACGCTACGAACTGCAGGATGATGGACGCACCTGGCTGCCAAAGGCTGGTGCTGAGTCTACTGGAGCCGTGGACAACACCACTGCCGCTCAGGAAGCGACCACTACAGTTGAAACCACCGTCGAGAGTGTCCCACTTGAAAACCGCACTCCAGCAGTACGTTTTGCCGTTCACCTGACCAGCGACAAGTATCAATCACACATCACAAAAGAGCAGCAACTGGCTGCCAGCGAAATGTCACTGGATGAAGGCAACACCTATCTTCAGAACCTGCTGCTGGCGAAGAGCAACATCCCTGAAGTTGCCGAACTCAGCCTGAACGCTGAGTGGAAACTCGTTCAGGCGGTTAAGCAGGTATTCGCGCCAGATGAAACGCACGAAACTAATGATATCGCTGCATTCTTGGCTGACTGGGCTAAAGCAGATGCCAGCGATCGCAACCAAATAGTGGAAGCCTGGCGCAGCGGCAAATTTCCCCTTCTGAAATCTGAAAGCACCAGCGACACTGGCGTTATAGCAGGTCAGGGTCTTGAACCTGATAACGGTATCCAGATTGACGAGAATGATGACGAGACCACACGTTATCCAGTCGTTCGCATGCCCTTTCGCAAGCAGCTACTCGCCCAGTTCAACTCCGACGAACTGCGCCACCACATTACACGCGATGAATACGAAGGTATCAGCGCGCTGGAGATGGACACTGACAATAGCTATGTCCAGAACCTGCTGCTGGCGGCAGAAAACTGCGAACAGGTTAAGGGTTACGACACCAAAGACCTGTGGCGCTATACCGATGCCATTCGCAAAGTGTTTGGACAGGAAAAGCGTCACGAACTCGCTTTGGTTCTCCGTTTCACCAGAATCTGGGCGGCGACTGATTACATTGACCGCGGCCTGCTGGTAAAAGAATGGGCCAAAGGCAATCGCATTGCAGAAATACAGCGTACTGAAAGCGGTACGAATGCTGGCGGAGGCAACAAGACCGACAGAAACCCTGACCTTAAACATGATCTCGACACTCTCGATTTAGAGATTGCGCTGGCCACGTTACCAATGGATTTCAACATTTATGATATCCCTGGTGGTGTTTTCCGTCGGGCAAAAGAGATCGTTAGTAAAAAAGAAAGTCCATTCAAAGAATGGTCTAGAGCTCTTCGCGCAACTCCGGGGGTTTTGGACTACTCGCGTGCAGCTATCTTTGCACTTATCCGCAGCGCTCACCCAGAGCATTACCTGTATCCGGCACGTCTCAGCGGATTCATTAACGCGAATCTGACTGAAAGCAACCATTCTGCTCCATCAGACGAAACTCTTGCGGCTGCGCGCCATAACCCTGAGGTGAGCTGGACAAACGAGATAGTGACTGATTCTGCTTTTGAAACTGGTGGCCAGAATGAAGGTGCACAAGTCGATGGCGGCACGCTGCCGGTTCTCGAAAAAGTTGGTAATGGTCTTTTTTCTATTGAAGGGCTGGCCACCAGCAACGCTGTAAATGTCCAACAAAATACCGCGGCGGAGTACGTTGATAATGTGCAGATGGAAGAAACTGGCAATGATGAAACCCCGGACGGTACTGCGTTATCAGAAGGCACGGAAGAAACTATCTCAGGCGCAGGCGCTACTGAAACTTATAGCAGCACAACTTCCATAAATAATGATTCCGGTCATCATAATCATGCCGAGCCTGAAATGCTCTATACACACCTTATGATCGACATTGAAGCTTTTGGTAAAAAAGCTGATTCACCAGTCGTATCTATCGGAGCCGTGTTCTTTGATCCATCAACAGGTAATACCGGTTCGGAATTTTACAAAGTTATTAGCCTGGAATCAGCCATGGCCAGCGGCGGAGTTCCGGATGCATCTACCATTATCTTCTGGCTAAAAGCTTCGCCCGAAGCGCGCTCTGAGTTGGTAATGGATGACGCTATTCCGCTCGATGATGCATTACTGCAGCTAAATGAGTTTATAGGCGAGAATGCGGTTAACGGCCCAGATTCTGTTCAGGTCTGGGGTAATGGTGCCACTTATGACAATGTCCTGCTCGAGGCATCTTATGACCGGACGGGGATCCCCTGCCCATGGAAGTTCTGGAATAACCGGGATGTAAGAACCATTGTCGAGTTGGGTAAAGCCGTTGGCTGCAAGCCTCGCTATGAGATCCCATTTGAGGGAGAACCTCACAAGGCTATTTCGGATGCTCTTCATCAGGTCAAATACGTGTCAGCAATCTGGCAGCTTCTGACTGAACACTGATTTTTTAATTTCAGAATATGGCCCGAATATGGGCCATTATGAGGTAAATCACATGCTTCAAATGCTGACTTTAGAAGAATGGGCTGCGGAAAAATACCGGAGTAATCCTCCAAGTCTGAATACTTTACGTCGATATGCTAAAGAGAGCATGTTCACTCCCCCGGCCACCAAAGAAGGAAGATACTGGCGGGTAAGAGAAGATGCCGAGATTACAGGTAATTTAACCCAGCCCGTAATTAAAAAATCTGATTCGCCTATGCTTCAAAGGATAATGTCTGATGGCTGCCCGACCACGTAAAAACAACGTTAAGATACCTAATCTTTATCCGCTCTACAGTCGTAAGGTAAATAAAATCTACTGGCGGTATAAGCATCCCGTTACAGGTAAGTTTCATAGCCTTGGAACTAACGAGGCCGAAGCAACAGCAATAGCAATCGAAGCCAATGAGCGACTAGCTGAACAGCGCATCAGGCAGGTTTTGGCTATCAGTGACAAGATCGCCTCCAGCAAAGGAAAGGCGATAACAACAAATACGTGGTTAGATCGTTATTGGAAAATTCAGGATGAAAGACTGGAGAACGGTGATATCAAGCCGAACACTCATAAGCAAAAGGCTAAACCAGTAGCCCTACTTCGTGAGAGCGTGGGAATGAAATTGATTTCGTCCGTCGATGTTCGGGATGTTGCCCAGATACTGGAGTCCTATGTTGCAGAGGGCCAGCCACGAATGGCTCAGGTCATACGCTCAGTCTTAATTGATGTGTTCAAAGAAGCACAGCATTATGGCGAGGTACCGCCGGGTTATAACCCGGCTCTTGCTACAAAACAACCACGCCGACGGATTACCCGACAACGTCTTAACCTTGACGAATGGCAAAAGATTTTCGATATAGCTGATGCCCGCCATCAATACATGGGCAATGCAATGCTATTGGCACTCGTTACTGGTCAACGTCTTGGAGATATCTCCAACATGAAGTTTAGTGATATTTGGGATGACCATCTTCATGTCGTACAGGAGAAGACGGGGAGCAAGCTAGGGATTCCGCTATCCCTCAGACTCAACGCGATTGACTGGAGTTTGAGGGATGTAGTGGCGCGTTGCCGTGACTATGCAGTTAGTCCATACCTAATCCACTTCTTCCGGGCAACCTCAATGGCAGAACGCGGAGCACAGGTTAAGTCGAATACAATAACAATGAATTTCAGTAAAGCCCGTGACAAAGCAGAAATTAATTGGAGGGAAGGCACACCAGCCACCTTCCATGAACAACGGTCTTTAGCAGAACGTCTTTACGAAGCTCAGGGAATTGATACTCAGAAATTGCTGGGCCATAAATCACCGAATCAAACAGCTAAATATCATGATGATAGAGGAAAGGAATGGGTTATATTATTGCCATAAGTCTCAAATATTAATAGCCTTATAAAAAGCCCTTAAAATTAAGGGCATGGTTTTTTATTGAATCAAATCTAAACTTTCTTTGAGAGATTCTAAAACATCCAACATTGCCGCAGATGGTGTTTCATTATTGGTGTGCACCAGTGCATTTCTGTATTGAATAATTCGCCTAAGGTTTGTAGCTAATGGCTCTTTTAATAGTCCTACTTTAATTAACTCATTGACAATTAAGGTAAGAGGAAGCGATTTAATCCTTCTGGAGGATGTGTCATCTATGATTGAATTATATTTATTACGAAGTTTCTCCTCTATCTCTACAAATATTCTCATGAATTTACCATAAAGATAAAATTCATTATTACTTTCAATATCTTGATCGACACTTTTTTTCGGAACCGACGTTACCGAAATCTCATACTCATTCCTATCGCCTAAGTCCTTAACAATTTCTTTGCTAACTTTGGCAACTTGCCCACTGCGCAATGCTCTGAGTATAAAGTACGAAATTAGCAACATTGTTATTACAAAAAAAACCGATGCAGTATTCTTAACGCTAATCCTTATACCGTTGTTTAGATGATTGTAAGTCATCAAACTTAAAACATCTGTAAACACAGTCAAGACGGACATAATTGTAATTAAAAGCAATAGTGCGTAATCTTTAATTTGAATTTTAGTAATTACTTCATATAGGCTGTCATCTTTTTCAATTAAACGGTCTTGGTTGTTTCTTAAAAATACATAACCGGTTAATGATAGACCATATACCGCTCCCAGAACCTGGGCTTGAGTAGAAAAAATGTAGAGATATTGATTCTCATTCAAGAAAATAAAAGGTGATTGGAATGCTGCAATAATCCATATTGCTGTTACAGCTAAAATCATCAGCAGTAACGGATATGTATGAGAACAAAAAAATCGAAAAGTAAACTCTAATTTATTATCGTTTCCCACCAGGTCCCATTCCCATTTTGATAACTTATTTTGATAAAGTTTTGATAACCATTCGAAAACTAATAATAAAAACGGGAACCAATCGGCTCCCGTTCTTTACTAACCCAGCGAGTGGATTACATGTTCGCGATAATAGCGTCACCAAACTCTGAGCATTTCAGCAGTTTAGCGCTTTCCATCAGACGTTCGAAATCGTAAGTTACGGTTTTCGCGTTGATCGCGCCTTCCATACCTTTAACGATCAGGTCTGCGGCTTCGAACCATTCCATATGACGCAGCATCATCTCTGCGGACAGAATGATAGAGCCTGGGTTGACTTTGTCCTGGCCTGCGTATTTCGGTGCAGTACCGTGAGTGGCTTCGAACAGGGCGCACTCGTCACCGATGTTCGCGCCCGGGGCGATACCGATACCACCCACCTGTGCTGCCAGCGCATCGGAGATGTAGTCACCATTCAGGTTCATACAGGCGATCACGTCATACTCAGCAGGACGCAGCAGGATCTGTTGCAGGAACGCATCGGCAATCACATCTTTAATGATGATCTCTTTACCGGTGTTCGGGTTCTTAATTTTCTGCCATGGGCCGCCGTCGATCAGTTCACCGCCGAACTCTTCGGTCGCCAGCTGGTAGCCCCAGTCTTTGAACGCGCCTTCGGTGAACTTCATGATATTGCCTTTGTGCACCAGGGTCACAGAGTCACGATCGTTGGTGATAGCGTATTCGATGGCGGCACGCACCAGACGCTTGGTCCCTTCTTCGGAGCACGGCTTGATGCCGATGCCGCAATGCTCAGGGAAGCGAATTTTCTTCACGCCCATCTCTTCGCGCAGGAATTTAATCACTTTTTCTGCGTCAGCAGAGTCCGCTTTCCATTCGATACCCGCGTAGATGTCTTCAGAGTTTTCACGGAAGATAACCATGTCGGTCAGTTCCGGGTGCTTAACCGGGCTTGGGGTGCCCTGGTAGTAACGCACCGGACGCAGACACACATACAGATCCAGTTCCTGACGCAGCGCCACGTTCAGGGAGCGAATGCCGCCGCCAACTGGCGTGGTCAGAGGGCCTTTGATAGCAACGCGATAGTCGCGGATCAGGTCCAGCGTTTCGGCTGGCAGCCAGACGTCCTGGCCATAAACTTGAGTGGATTTTTCACCGGTGTAAATTTCCATCCAGGAAATTTTACGCTCGCCTTTGTAGGCTTTCTCAACAGCGGCATCAACCACTTTCAGCATCGCCGGGGTAACGTCTACACCGATACCGTCACCTTCGATGAACGGGATAATCGGGTTGTGAGGAACGTTAATCTTGCCGTTTTGCAGGGTGATCTTTTTACCTTCCGCCGGAACAACTACTTTGCTTTCCATTAACCTCTCCTTCGAGCGCTTCTGGTTGTTACTGATCTTATGTTAATAAATTGTAATGAGCCTTCCGATAGTACCTGATTGTCCGACGCCATGAAAGGTCTTCGTTATTAGGCTATAATGCGGCAATTGATAACGCCTGAAAATACCATGACGAAAACTTCTTTTAGAAAACACCGGGTTGAGCGATTCAGCTCACGACAAGCCACCAGAAGAACGCCAGAACCCCAGCCAACGCGGGTCATACTGTTCAATAAACCCTACGATGTATTGCCGCAGTTTACCGACGAGGCCGGGCGCAGCACGCTGAAGGACTTTATCCCCGTACAGGGAGTCTACGCAGCGGGACGCCTGGATCGCGACAGCGAGGGGCTGCTGGTCCTTACCAATGACGGCGTGCTCCAGGCCAGGCTTACTCAGCCGGGCAAACGTACCGGAAAAATTTACTATGTGCAGGTTGAAGGCGAGCCGGACGACGCGTCGCTGGCAAAGCTGCGCAACGGCGTAACGCTGAACGACGGTCCCACCCTGCCGGCTGGTATTGAACGTGTGAATGAACCCGAGTGGCTGTGGCCGCGCAACCCGCCGATTCGTGAGCGTAAATCCATTCCTACCAGCTGGCTTAAAATCACCCTTTATGAAGGCCGCAACCGACAGGTCAGGCGCATGACTGCGCATGTGGGCTTCCCTACCCTGCGACTCATTCGCTACGCCATGGGCAGCTATACGCTGGACTCGCTGGCAAACGGGGAATGGCGGGATGTTACCCCTAAGGAGAACTGATGTTTAAACCTCATGTTACGGTCGCCTGCGTGGTCCACGCGCAGGGGAAATTCCTGGTGGTGGAAGAGACCATTAACGGCAAAGCGCTGTGGAACCAGCCAGCCGGGCATCTTGAAGCCAATGAAACCTTATTGCAGGCAGCGAAACGCGAGCTCTGGGAAGAGACGGGTATCCGCGCCGAACCGCAGCACTTTATCCGTATGCATCAGTGGATAGCGCCTGACCAGACACCTTTCCTGCGCTTTTTATTCGCCGTTGAGCTTAACGAAACGTGCGCCACTGAACCGCACGACGACGATATCGATCGCTGCCTGTGGGTGACCGCAGACGAGATCCTGAACGCGCCAAACCTGCGCTCGCCACTGGTTGCGGAAAGCATCCGCTGCTGGCAGTCTACGGCGCGCCTGCCGCTGGATGTCATTGCAGAATTTAACTGGCCGTTTACAGAGGGTGTCAATGGTGGGGGGGCGTGATAGAATACGCCGCCTTGAAGTTCAATGTCGTGAGTATTCCATGTCAGATAACAGCCAGAAAAAAGTAATCGTCGGCATGTCCGGCGGTGTCGATTCCTCCGTTTCCGCCTACCTGTTGCAGCAACAGGGCTATAAGGTGGAGGGCCTGTTCATGAAGAACTGGGAGGAAGACGATGGCGAGGAATACTGCACTGCCGCTGCGGATCTCGCCGATGCGCAGGCCGTGTGCGATAAGCTCGGCATCGAACTGCACACCGTTAACTTTGCCGCAGAATACTGGGACAACGTTTTTGAACTCTTCCTCGAAGAGTACAAAGCGGGCCGCACGCCAAACCCGGATATCCTGTGCAACAAAGAGATCAAATTCAAAGCCTTCCTGGAATTCGCTGCGGAAGACCTGGGCGCAGACTACATTGCGACTGGCCACTACGTGCGTCGCGCGGATGTGAATGGCAAAAGCCAGCTGCTGCGCGGCCTGGACGGCAATAAAGATCAGAGCTACTTCCTCTATACGCTGAGCCACGAACAGATTGCCCAAAGTCTGTTCCCGGTCGGCGAGCTGGAAAAGCCGGAAGTGCGTAAGATTGCTGAAGATCTGGATCTGATCACCGCGAAGAAAAAAGACTCCACCGGTATTTGTTTTATCGGCGAGCGTAAATTCCGCGAGTTCCTGGGGCGCTACCTGCCTGCACAGCCGGGCAAAATCGTCACCGTTGACGGTGATGAGATTGGTCAGCACCAGGGACTGATGTACCACACTCTCGGCCAGCGTAAAGGTCTGGGTATCGGCGGCACCAAAGAGGGCAGCGAAGATCCGTGGTACGTGGTCGACAAAGACGTCGAAAACAATATTCTGGTTGTGGCTCAGGGTCACGACCACCCGCGCCTGATGTCCGTTGGACTGATCGCGCAACAGCTGCACTGGGTCGATCGCGAGCCGCTGAAAGGCACGCTGCGCTGCACAGTGAAAACGCGCTACCGCCAGACGGACATCCCTTGCACCGTAACCGCACTGGATGACGATCGCATTGACGTGCGTTTCGACGAGCCGGTTTCCGCCGTTACCCCTGGCCAGTCTGCTGTTTTCTACAGCGGCGAAATTTGCCTCGGCGGTGGGATCATTGAACAGCGCCTGCCGCTGCCTGCTGTTTAAACCGTTTGCACACATAAAGGAGACCGTGTGGCGAAGAACTATTACGACATCACCCTGGCGCTGGCGGGAATTTGCCAGTCAGCCCGTCTGGTGCAACAGCTGGCGCATCAGGGTCATTGCGACGCTGACGCCCTGCACGTTTCACTTAACAGCGTTATCGACCTCAACCCAGGCTCCACGCTGGGCGTCTTTGGCGGCAGTGAAACCAATCTTCGTCTCGGTCTTGAAACTCTGCTCGGCGTGCTCAACGCCAGTAACCGTCAGGGGTTGAATGCGGAACTGACCCGCTACACCTTAAGCCTGATGGTGCTGGAACGTAAGCTGAACGCGGCAAAAGGCGCAATGAATACCCTGGGCGATCGCATCGCCGGGCTACAGCGCCAGCTCGACCACTTCGACCTCCAGTCTGAGACCCTGCTGAGCGCGATGGCCGGTATCTACGTTGACGTGATTAGCCCGCTCGGCCCGCGTATTCAGGTCACCGGTTCGCCTGCCGTATTGCAAAGCCCACAAGTACAGGCGAAGGTACGCGCTTCGCTGCTGGCAGGCATCCGTGCCGCCGTGCTGTGGCAACAGGTCGGCGGTGGCCGCCTACAGTTAATGTTTTCTCGTCATCGCCTGACGACTCAGGCAAAACAAATTCTTGCTCATTGTTAACCACCCGGAGTTGCGAATTATGGAATTATCCTCACTGACCGCCGTATCCCCTGTCGATGGACGCTACGGCGATAAAGTCAGCGCGCTGCGCGGGATCTTCAGCGAATATGGCCTGCTGAAGTTCCGTGTTCAGGTCGAAGTACGCTGGCTGCAAAAGCTGGCCGCCCAGACAGCAATCAAGGAAGTTCCTGCTTTTGACGCAAAGGCAAACGATTACCTTGATAAAATCGTTGCTGAGTTCAGCGAAGAAGATGCCGCGCGCATTAAAACCATCGAACGCACCACCAACCACGACGTGAAAGCAGTTGAATACTTCCTGAAAGAGAAAGTGGCATGCGTCCCTGCCCTGCACGCGGTATCTGAATTTATTCACTTCGCCTGTACGTCTGAGGATATTAACAACCTGTCTCACGCGCTGATGCTCTCTACCGCGCGGAAAGAGGTGGTACTCCCTTACTGGCGTAAAATCATTGATGCGGTGAAAGCGCTGTCCGTGGAATACCGCGACATTCCGCTGCTGTCCCGTACTCACGGCCAGCCAGCAACCCCATCTACCATGGGTAAAGAAATGGCGAACGTGGCGTACCGCATGGAACGCCAGTATCGTCAGCTGGAGCAGGTTGAGATCCTCGGCAAAATCAACGGCGCGGTGGGTAACTACAACGCCCACATCGCCGCGTACCCGGAAGTGGACTGGCACCAGTTCAGCGAAGAATTTGTGACCTCTCTGGGGATCCAGTGGAACCCGTACACCACCCAGATTGAGCCGCACGACTACATCGCCGAGCTGTTTGACTGCATTGCGCGCTTCAACACCATCCTGATCGACTTCGATCGTGACGTATGGGGTTACATCGCCCTGAACCACTTCAAGCAGAAAACCATCGCCGGGGAAATCGGTTCGTCCACCATGCCGCACAAAGTGAACCCAATCGACTTCGAAAACTCCGAAGGTAACCTGGGTCTGGCGAATGCCGTGTTGCAGCATATGGCGAGCAAGCTGCCGGTATCCCGCTGGCAGCGCGACCTGACTGACTCCACGGTGCTGCGTAACCTGGGCGTAGGTATTGGCTACGCGCTGATCGCCTACCAGTCCACCCTGAAAGGTGTGAGCAAACTGGAAGTTAACCGCGACCGTCTGCTGGACGAGCTGGATCACAATTGGGAAGTGCTGGCGGAGCCGATTCAGACCGTGATGCGTCGTTACGGCATTGAAAAACCGTACGAGAAACTCAAAGAGCTGACCCGCGGTAAACGCGTTGATGCTGAAGGTATGAAACAGTTTATCGACGGTCTGGCGCTGCCAGAAGAAGAAAAAGCGCGCCTGAAAGAGATGACCCCGGCAAACTATATTGGCCGCGCCATTACTATGGTTGACGAGCTAAAGTAATCGCCCTTCCCCCTTTCCATCCGGAAAGGGGGCTGTTTTACATCATCGAGTTGATGTTTTCACGTCACATTACCTGTTTTGCCGGGATTAAAGCCTGCCGTCAGGATGGTTGTTAATTTTCGTCGTGGAATAACTTTCCGGAATATACCGTTTTAAGCCGAACGGGCACAGTTTGAACTGGCACGGGGTTTCAGCCGTGCACGGACGATCCATCTCTTGCCGGTTGCCTGGACACGCGTTTTTCTGTTTGAACCCCATCCAGCCTATGGATGTAAAGGGCATTGCCTGCGCTATCCATACTCTACGGCGTCGATCGTTAATCAGGATCCCCTGGTTTGAGGTGGTGATGATTTCACCTGTACGAACGTAATAATCTCCCTTTAACCACAGGATATAATTCAGACCATACTGTGTTTCAACTTTGCAAAAGATAGTTCCGCTTTCCGGGCTCGCAATAGTCTCAACAACCTTCCATTCCATAAAACCCTCTTTACTCGCTATATTGCTGTTTTGTCGTGTAAAAATGCTGCTTTTCTGGCACATCTTATGCAAATCTAATTTCGCACCATAAAATAAGCGTAGACAAAGGCAGACATAGTGAGAACATCCTTACAAAAAAAGGGCAATCTTTACAAAACTGGCGTGACCCTTCTGTCAAAAAAGCGACTCGCCTTCAACATTTCATAAACGGATGGCTGTTTTATCCGGATTGCAGAAGCTTGCGAAAACAAGTCCGTTTATATTACCCGCGCCTGGCGTCATGCCCCCTGTGTTCTGGAGCATGCAAAAAAATCATTTAATTTCATCGCGCTGGTGTCAACCTGAATAATCAGCGTTAAACTATTCATACCATTTATAAAGGGAGAAGTGATGATGCGCGTACTGGTTGTTGAGGATAACGCATTGCTACGTCATCACCTGAAAGTTCAACTTCAGGAGATGGGTCATCAGGTGGACGATGCTGAAGACGCAAAAGAGGCCGATTATTATCTCAATGAACACCTGCCGGACATCGCCATTGTCGATTTAGGGCTACCGGATGAAGACGGATTGTCCCTTATCCGCCGCTGGCGTAGCCATGACGTTTCCCTGCCGGTGCTGGTGCTAACTGCCCGTGAAGGCTGGCAGGACAAGGTTGAAGTCCTGAGCGCTGGCGCGGATGACTACGTGACCAAACCCTTCCATATTGAAGAAGTCGCCGCGCGTATGCAGGCGCTTCTGCGCCGCAACAGCGGGCTGGCGTCGCAGGTGATCTCTCTGCCGCCATTCCAGGTGGATCTCTCCCGCCGCGAATTTTCTATTAATGATGAAGTGATCCAGCTGACCGCATTCGAATACACCATCATGGAAACGCTGATCCGTAACAACGGTAAAGTGGTGAGCAAAGATTCCCTGATGCTTCAGCTCTATCCGGATGCCGAACTGCGCGAAAGCCACACCATTGACGTGCTGATGGGCCGCCTGCGTAAAAAAATTCAGGCGCAGTACCCGCATGACGTGATCACCACCGTGCGTGGTCAGGGCTACCTGTTTGAATTACGCTAAATGAAAGGGATTTTGCGTCACATTTTACCCCTTTCGCTGCGGGTTCGCTTTTTGCTGGCAACCGCCGCCGTCGTGCTGGTGCTGTCGCTCTCTTACGGGATGGTGGCGCTGGTCGGGTATAGCGTGAGCTTCGATAAAACCACCTTCCGCCTGCTTCGCGGCGAAAGTAACCTGTTTTATACCCTGGCGAAGTGGGAGAACAACCGAATCACCGTCGAGATGCCGGAAAACCTGAATCAGCAGAGCCCGACGCTGGCGCTGATCTACGATGAAAAAGGGAAATTGCTGTGGGCCCAGCGCGATGTCCCGTGGCTGAAAAAGCGCATCCGTCCGGAATGGCTGAAAACCAACGGTTTTCATGAAATAGAAGCCGATCTCAACTCCACCAGCAGCCTGCTGCGTGACGATCGCGCCTTACAGATCAAGCTTAATGAGATCCGTGCCGAAGATGACGACACGGAGATGACCCACTCTGTGGCCATCAACCTTTATCCCGCCACCCTGAACATGCCGCAGTTAACCATTGTGGTGATCGATACCATCCCGGTTGAGCTGAAACGCTCATATATGGTCTGGAACTGGTTTGTGTATGTTCTGGCTGCCAACCTGCTGCTGGTGATCCCTCTCCTGTGGGTTGCTGCATGGTGGAGCCTCCGCCCGATTGAATCCCTTGCCAAAGAGGTGCGCGAGCTGGAAGAACATCACCGCGAGAAGCTGAACCCGGAAACTACGCGCGAACTGACCAGCCTGGTGCGCAACCTCAACCGCCTGCTGAAAAGCGAACGTGAACGCTACGACAAGTATCGCACGACGCTCACCGACCTTACGCACAGCCTGAAAACCCCGCTGGCGGTGATGCAGAGTACCCTGCGTTCCATGCGCAGTTCGAAAATGAGCGTGGATGATGCAGAGCCGGTGATGCTGGAACAAATCAGCCGTATTTCACAGCAGATCGGCTATTACCTGCACCGCGCGAGCATGCGCTCCGGAAGCGCTCTGTTGAGCCGTGAACTGCACCCGGTAGCCCCGCTGCTGGATAACCTCACCTCGGCGCTGAACAAGGTGTACCAGCGTAAAGGGGTCAACATCAGTCTGGATATCTCACCGGAAATTAGCTTTGTTGGCGAGAAGAATGACTTTATGGAAGTGATGGGAAACCTGCTCGATAACGCCTGTAAATATTGTCTGGAGTTTGTCGAGGTTTCCGCGCGGGTAACGGATAACGAACTGCATATTATCGTTGAGGATGATGGTCCTGGCATTCCCCGTAATAAACGCGAAGTGGTGTTCGATCGCGGCCAGCGCGCCGATACGCTGCGGCCAGGCCAGGGCGTCGGATTATCCGTCGCCAGGGAAATTGTCGATCAGTACGAGGGCAAGATTGAAACCGGTGAAAGTTTGCTGGGCGGAGCCCGGATGGAAGTCATTTTTGGCCGCCAGCATCCCGTATCGAACGATAGTTGACCCGGAATGTGAAAAATACGCGGATCTCGCAGCCAGGGAGCGGGGCTTCCGTTATAATCCGACTCAGTAAGAGCCTGCGGAATACATAAATATGGATTATCAATTAACGCTTAACTGGCCCGAATTTATTGAACGTTACTGGCAAAAACGCCCGGTCGTTCTTAAACGCGGGATCAGCAATTTTATCGACCCTATTTCTCCTGACGAACTCGCTGGTCTGGCGATGGAAAACGAGGTAGACAGCCGTCTGGTAAGCCACCAGGACGGGAAATGGCAGGTCAGCCACGGTCCCTTTGAAAGCTACGATCACCTGGGCGAAAACAACTGGTCTTTACTGGTGCAGGCGGTCAACAACTGGCACGAACCTACCGCAGCCTTAATGCGTCCCTTCCGCGCCCTGCCAGACTGGCGAATGGACGATCTGATGATCTCCTTCTCCGTTCCCGGTGGCGGCGTGGGTCCGCATCTGGATCAGTACGACGTGTTTATCATTCAGGGTACCGGTCGCCGTCGCTGGCGCGTGGGCGAAAAAGTGCCAATGAAACAGCACTGCCCGCACCCGGATCTGCTCCAGGTTGATCCGTTTGAAGGGATCATTGATGAAGAGCTGGAGCCAGGTGACATTCTTTATATCCCACCGGGCTTCCCGCATGAAGGTTATTCCCTGGAAAACTCGCTGAACTATTCGGTTGGTTTCCGCGCGCCAAGCGGGCGCGAGATGATCAGCGGATTTGCTGACTATGTTTTACAGCGTGAGCTGGGCAGTTACCGTTACAGCGATCCGGACGTTCCGGCGCGTGAGCATCCGGCGGATATTCTGCCAGAGGAGCTGGATAAGCTGCGCGGGATGATGCTGGATCTGATCAACGAACCGGAGCACTTCAGACAGTGGTTTGGCGAGTTTATCAGCCAGTCGCGTCACGAACTGGACGTCGCACCGCCAGAGCCGCCTTATCAGGCAGATGAAATTTATGATGCGCTCCAGCAGGGCGATAAGCTGGTTCGTCTGGGCGGATTACGTGTACTGCGCATTGGCGAAGAGGTATTCGTCAACGGCGAGCGCCTGGACTCTCCGCATCGCCCGGCGCTGGAAGCGATTGCCAGCCATATGGTGCTGACTGCGGATACCTTTGGCGACGCGCTGGACGATCCCTCCTTCCTCGCCATGCTGGCCGCGCTGGTTAACAGCGGGTACTGGTTTTTTGAGGACTGAACCGCTTTAATGCCCGGTGGCGCTGCGCTTACCGGGCCTACGATCGAAATGTAGGCCGGGTAAGGCGTAGCCGCCACCCGGCTTTGTTTTACTTCCGCCCCCCCGCCGCAAAATCCTCAATCTCACCCGCCCAGTCTGCCGGATATAACCCCTCCCGCACGTCCCGATGAAACGTTGAATAGGGCCAGTCGACGACTTTCCCGACATAGCCATGCTTCAGCGGATTGATGTAGACGTAATCCATATGCCGCCGATAATCCTGCTCATTGCGAATGGTGTGCTCCCAGAAACGCGGTTGCCAGACGTGGCGCAGCTCAATGTTGCGGCTAAACGTTTTTTTGATGTCGCGCCAGCGCGCTGAAAAGTCGCTGTCCCCTTCCGGCAGGGTCCAGATACAGTGCATATGTTCAGGCAGGATAACCCAGGCGTTAATGGTGAAGGGCTTCGCACGCTTAACCGTGGCGGTAGCGGAACGCAGGCTGTCGATGTGGCGAGTAAGTAAATCGCTCTGGCGGTTTTGCAGATTGACGGTGAAAAACCAAGTCCCACCGGGGATGTAGTAGCGGCGGTAGTTTGACATTTGAACTCCCTGTTCATGTGCCGGGTGGCGGCTACGCCTTACCCGGCCTACATATTGCACCTGTAGGCCCGGTAAGCGAAGCGCCACCGGGCTTTTTTTACCGCTTCGCGGTTAACTCCGCTATCCGCACAATCACCTGCACCGCTTTCTCCATCCCTTCCAGCGTCACGAACTCATGCTTGCCGTGGTAGTTATATCCACCGGTAAACAGGTTCGGGCACGGCAGGCCCATAAACGACAGCTGTGAACCATCGGTTCCACCACGGATCGGTTTCATCACCGGCTCGATGTCACAATCGCGCATCGCCTGCTGGGCGATATCAAGAATGTGCGGATGCTCCATCACCTTCTCGCGCATATTGTAATAGCTGTCTTCGATGATGAGCTCAATATAACAATCCGGATGTAGCCCCTTGCCGATTTTTTTCGCGATCTCCATCATCTTACGCTTGCGCGCTTCAAAGGCTTTGCGGTCGAAATCGCGGACAATATAGTGCATCTGCGCGCTGTCCACGGTCCCCTTGATACTGGTCAGATGATAAAAACCCTCATACCCTTCCGTCATCTCCGGGCTCTCTTCGGCGGGCACTTCCGCATGAATACGCGCAGCCAGCGACAGTGCATTCACCATCACTCCTTTCGCAGAGCCCGGGTGCACGTTATTCCCGACGATTTTGATCGTTACCGATGCCGCGTTGAAGTTTTCATACTCAAGTTCACCCACGCCGCCACCGTCAACGGTGTAGGCCCATTGCGCGTTAAACGCCTCAACGTCAAAGTGTTTCGCGCCTTTTCCAACCTCTTCATCCGGCGTGAAGGCCACGCGGATATCGCCATGCGGGATATTTTTGCCCTTCAGCACCGCCAGCGCCGTCATGATCTCGGCGATGCCCGCTTTGTCATCGGCCCCCAGCAAGGTTTTGCCGTCGGTGGTGATTAACGTCTGCCCCAGCAGCTGATGCAGTACCGGGAACATCACTGGCGACAGCACTTCGTCGCCAATGCCCAGTGCTATATCACCGCCGCGGTAGTTTTCAACAATCTGCGGATTAACGTGTTTACCGCTAAAATCAGGTGAGGTATCGACATGAGAAATAAAGCCAATTGCCGGGATATTGCCGTCAATATTCGCCGGCAGCGTTCCCATCACGGTCCCTTTTTCGCTGAGCGTGACGTCAACCAACCCCATAGCCTCCAGCTGCTCTTTCAGCAGATTTAGCAGCTTCCACTGGCCTTCGGTGCTTGGCACCTGTCGGACCCCCGGCTTAGATTGGGTATCCAGCGAAACGTAATGTAAGAAACGCTCAAGTAGTTTATCCATGCAGTCACCCTCACTTTTTGTGACAACATTATCATTAAGCAGCAAAACGCAAATATTGCGTCAGGTCACTTTTATCCCGCAAACGAGAACTTTTTACGTTTATATCGTTCTGCGTTAATAAATGTAGCTTATGAATAAGTGAGAAGGATTGGCGATTCAATGGGTTTGCCGTAGAATGTCCGCCCTCATTACGAGTCACCAAGGTGGTTACACACAAACCCCGCTTCAGTCTGCTGCCTGAGGCGTCTATATGGGACAGCGCGAAAATTGAATACACAACCCCGTTCCCTTTCACCGCTGGTGCAACTGGAACGAATTCGTAAAAGTTTCGATGGCAAAGATGTCATTTCCGACCTTAATCTGACCATCAATGACGGTGAGTTTCTCACGCTGCTCGGCCCCTCCGGCTGCGGCAAAACCACCGTCCTGCGCCTTATCGCCGGGCTGGAAAGCGTCGATAACGGCCATATCCATCTTGAGAACCAGGACATTACCCAGGTTCCTGCCGAAGATCGCCACGTCAATACCGTCTTCCAGAGCTATGCCCTGTTCCCGCACATGACCGTGTTTGAGAACGTGGCGTTTGGCCTGCGGATGCAAAAAACACCGGCCAGCGAGATCCCGCCTCGGGTTACCGAAGCCCTGCGCATGGTGCAGCTGGAGGCATTCGCCCAGCGCAAGCCTCATCAACTTTCCGGTGGTCAGCAGCAGCGTGTGGCCATTGCCCGCGCCGTGGTCAACAAACCTCGCCTGCTCCTGCTGGATGAATCCCTTTCCGCGCTGGACTACAAGCTGCGCAAGCAGATGCAGAACGAGCTGAAAGCACTTCAGCGTAAGCTCGGGATTACGTTCGTGTTTGTCACGCACGATCAGGAAGAAGCCCTGACCATGTCAGACCGTATCGTGGTGATGCGCGACGGCAAGATTGAGCAGGATGGCACCCCGCGTGAAATTTATGAAGAGCCGAAAAACCTGTTCGTCGCCAGCTTCATTGGTGAAATCAATATTTTCAACGCCACGGTGATTGAGCGTCTGGACGAGCAGCGCGTGCGCGCGAACGTGGAAGGCCGCGAATGCAACATCACGGTGAACTTTGCCGTGGAAAAGGGGCAAAGGCTCAACGTCCTGCTGCGCCCGGAAGATCTCCGCGTTGATGAGATCCACGACACGGCTGATGTCGAAGGTCTGATCGGTTACGTTCGCGAACGTAACTACAAAGGGATGACCCTCGAATCCGTGGTCGAACTGGAAAACGGCAAAATGGTGATGGTCAGCGAATTCTTTAACGAGGACGATCCGGACTTCGACCACTCGCTGGATCAGAAAATGGTCATCAACTGGGTAGAAAGCTGGGAGGTTGTACTGGCTGATGAAGAACACAAGTAAGTTCCAGAATGTGGTGATTGCCACGATCGTCGGTTGGCTTGTGTTGTTTGTCTTTCTTCCCAACCTGATGATCATCGTGACCAGCTTCCTCACCCGCGACGACGCGAACTTCGTGGCGATGGTCTTTACGCTGGACAACTACGCGCGCCTGCTCGATCCGCTCTATTTTGACGTGCTGCTGCACTCGCTCAATATGGCGCTGATTGCCACCCTCGCCTGCCTGGTACTGGGGTATCCGTTCGCCTGGTTCCTGGCCCGCCTGCCGCAAAAAGTGCGGCCGCTGCTGCTGTTTTTACTGATTGTGCCGTTCTGGACCAACTCGTTAATCCGCATCTACGGGCTGAAAATCTTCCTCAGCACCAAAGGTTATCTGAACGAGTTTCTGCTGTGGCTGGGGGTGATCGAGACGCCGATCCGCATCATGTTCACCCCGGGCGCGGTGATTGTCGGCCTGGTCTATATCCTGCTGCCGTTTATGGTGATGCCGCTCTACTCCAGCATTGAAAAGCTCGATAAACCGCTGCTGGAAGCAGCGAAAGACCTGGGCGCCAGTAAGTTACAAACCTTTGTCCGCATCATTATTCCGCTGACCATGCCGGGTATTATCGCCGGCTGTCTGCTGGTAATGCTGCCTGCGATGGGGCTGTTCTACGTCTCGGACCTGATGGGCGGGGCGAAAAACCTGCTGATCGGTAACGTGATTAAGAGCCAGTTCCTTAACATTCGCGACTGGCCGTTCGGCTCGGCCACCAGCATAACGCTGACGGTGGTGATGGGGCTGATGCTGCTGGTTTACTGGCGTGCCTCACGCCTGCTGAATAAGAAGGTGGAGCTGGAATGATCGGTCGACTGCTTCGCGGTGGTTTTACGACCGCCATTTATGCGTATCTTTATATTCCGATAATCATTTTGATCGTGAACTCCTTTAACAGCTCGCGCTTCGGGATCAACTGGCAAGGGTTTACCACCAAATGGTATGGCCTGCTGATGAACAATGACAGCCTGCTACAGGCCGCTCAGCACTCGCTGACGATGGCGGTATTCTCTGCCACCTTCGCGACGCTGATTGGCTCGTTGACCGCCGTGGCGCTGTACCGCTACCGTTTTCGCGGTAAGCCGTTCGTCAGCGGTATGCTGTTTGTGGTGATGATGTCCCCGGATATCGTGATGGCCATTTCACTGCTGGTGCTGTTTATGCTGCTGGGCGTCCAGCTCGGTTTCTGGTCGCTGCTGTTCTCGCATATCACCTTCTGTCTGCCGTTTGTGGTGGTAACCGTCTACGCGCGTCTGAAAGGGTTCGACGTTCGCATGCTGGAAGCGGCGAAAGATCTGGGTGCCAGCGAGATGACCATTCTGCGCAAAATCATTCTGCCGCTGGCGATGCCCGCCGTGGCAGCAGGATGGCTGCTCAGCTTTACCCTGTCGATGGACGACGTGGTCGTGTCCTCCTTCGTCACCGGGCCGAGCTATGAAATTCTGCCGTTGAAGATCTACTCAATGGTTAAAGTCGGTGTTTCACCCGAAGTGAACGCGCTGGCGACTATTCTGTTGGTGTTATCGCTGGTTCTGGTGATTGCCAGCCAGGTTATTGCTCGTGATAAAACAAAATCTCAGGGGACACAGAAATGAAAAAAATGCTTGCCGCTGCGGCACTGGTGCTCGGAATGGGCGCTGCGCATGCTGATGACAGCAAAACGCTCTATTTCTACAACTGGACCGAGTATGTGCCGCCGGGCCTGCTGGAGCAGTTCACCAAAGAGACAGGCATCAAGGTGATCTATTCGACCTACGAGTCGAATGAAACCATGTACGCCAAGCTTAAAACCTATAAAGATGGCGCGTATGACCTGGTGGTGCCGTCGACCTATTTCGTCGACAAGATGCGCAAAGAAGGCATGATCCAGAAGATCGACAAAACGAAGCTAACCAATTTTTCTAACCTCGATCCTGAGATGCTAAACAAGCCGTTCGACCCGAACAACGACTACTCCATTCCGTACATCTGGGGCGCGACGGCAATTGGCATCAACAGCGATGCCATTGATCCCAAAACGGTTTCATCCTGGGCTGACCTGTGGAAGCCGGAATACAAAAGCAGCCTGCTGTTAACCGACGATGCGCGCGAAGTGTTCCAGGTGGCGCTGCGTAAACTCGGCTATTCCGGCAACACCACCGATCCGAAAGAGATCGAAGCAGCGTATAACGAACTGAAAAAGCTGATGCCAAACGTGGCGGCGTTCAACTCGGATAACCCGGCTAACCCGTATATGGAAGGTGAAGTGAATCTGGGGATGGTCTGGAACGGCTCTGCGTTTGTGGCGCGTCAGGCCGGGACGCCGCTTGAGGTGGTCTGGCCGAAAGAGGGCGGCATCTTCTGGATGGACAGCCTCGCGATCCCGGCGAATGCGAAAAACGTCGAGGGTGCCCTGAAGCTGATCAACTTCCTGCTGCGCCCGGATGTGGCAAAAGAGGTGGCGGAAACTATCGGCTACCCGACGCCAAACCTGGCCGCGCGGAAGCTTTTAAGCCCTGAAGTGGCAAATGATAAATCGCTTTATCCGGACGCTGAAACCATCGGCAAAGGGGAATGGCAGAACGACGTCGGTGACGCGAGCCGCCTGTATGAAGAATATTATCAGAAGCTAAAAGCAGGCCGTTAATGCATAACGGGCGACGCAATGTCGCCCGTTACTCTTATAGCCCCTTCAGGAGTTTATCCACAAAGACTGGCACCACCTCGCTCGCCAGACCGTAATGTTTCTCTTCAAACTCACTCCCGACCTGGCTTGGCTCCAGATTAAGCTCCACCGTATGGGCGCCTTGAAGTCGCGCTTCGTGAACAAATCCCGCCGCCGGATAGACATGTCCCGAAGTACCAATGGCGATAAAGACGTCCGCCATGGCCAGGGCGCTGTAGATCTCATCCATTCCCAGCGGCATTTCGCCAAACCAGACCACATGCGGACGCAGACGCGAAGGGAACTGACAGCAGTGGCAGCGGTCTTCGTCCAGCACGTCCTCTTTCCACTCCAGCACCTGACCACTCCATGCGCACCGCACCTTGAGCAGTTCGCCGTGCATGTGAATGATGTTGTGGTTTCCGGCCCTTTCGTGAAGATTGTCGATGTTCTGCGTGACCAGCAGAAAACGATCCCCCAGCGCTTCCTCCAGCTTTGCCAGCGCCAGGTGCGCCGCATTCGGCGCAATCTCCGGCTGCTGAAGCTGGCGACGGCGGGCGTTGTAGAACGCCTGCACCAGCGCCGGGTCGCGGGCGAAACCTTCCGGCGTCGCCACATCTTCAACTCGGTGTTCTTCCCACAGTCCATCCGCTGCGCGGAAAGTCTGAATACCGGATTCGGCGGAGATCCCCGCCCCGGTCAACACCACCACTCTGGGTTTATCCATCGCTTCTGGCATCATCCTGTCTCTGAAAAAGATCCGCTGACGCAGGCGTTCACGTAAGCGGCGTTTATTTTTGCGAAAACGGCTGAGTCGACCCTGGCGACGCGACAGCATAATAACCTCGTAAACTAATCGGTGAGATGAAGGAATGCGGCTCCGCGCATGCCTCCTGCGTCCCCGTGTCGCGCACGCTCAATGCGCGGCACGCGGGCGACCGGCAATAAATGTCGGGTCAGACGCCCGGACAACTGTTCCGTAATCGCAGTGAAATTTGACAGCCCTCCCCCGATCACCAGCAGATCCGGATCGACGATAGTCAGGATATTCCCCAGACACACCGCCAGCAGATCCAGATAGCGCTCGACGTGCTCACGCGCCTGCGCATCCCCCTGCTCCCACAGGGTAATGATATGAGGGGCCTCAAGTTTCTGATGATAGAAGTGTTCGTAAAGCCATGCAAACCCGCGGCCTGATAGGTAGTTCTCAATACAGCCGTGCTGCCCACAGCCGCAGCGGGTCAGCGGGAAATCACGTCCGACGACCTCCAGAGCATCCACCGGCAGGCGGATATGGCCAAATTCGCCGGTGATGTAGCTGCGCCCGGTAATGGGCTTACCGTTAATGACAATCCCGCCACCGACGCCCGTTCCGAGGATCAGCCCCATCACCAGCGGGAAGCGACGGAATTCATCATCCCAGGCTTCAGAGAGCGCGAAGCAGTTGGCATCGTTATCTAAACGCACGTCGCGTTCAAGGAGCGCGGAGAGATCGGCCCGCAGCGGTTTGCCGCTGGCGGCAGGCACGTTGGCCGCGTACAGCGTGCCATCGTCGGTTTCGGGCATACCCGGAATACCAATGCCAACGCTGCCTTTGACGCCAAAGCGTTCATCCGCTTGCGCCACCAGCGCGGCAATGGCGGTTAAAAACTCATCGTAGCTTTCGCGCGGCGTGGGGACGCGGGTTTCCCATTGTAGCTTAAGATCTTTATCGAACACGCCGAGCGCAATCTTGGTGCCGCCAATATCAAATCCGTAATACATGATGCATTCCTCTGTTTGATTCAGCGGCCAAAAGACCGCTAAACCATGACGAAATTACTGGCCACTTAATACCCTCGCCGGATCAATTCGGCTAGCGCGACGCGCCGGATACCAGCTTGCCAGCAGACTCAGTAAAAGTGCTGTAACCAGCACATAAATAACGTCCAGCCAGTGCAGTTCAGACGGCAGGAAGTCAATAAAATAGATATCGCCTGACAGGAACTGATGGCCAATAAGCGCTTCAATCCCGTTGATAATCGGCGTCAGCTGAAGGGAAACCACCACGCCGATCGCCACGCCGCAGAGGCTGCCAAACAGCCCCGCCAGTAAACCGTACCAGACGAAGATGGCGCGAATAAGACCGTCTTTCGCCCCTAAGGTACGCAGCACGGCGATGTCGCCGCTCTTATCCTTAACGGCCATCACCAGCGTCGAGACGATATTAAAACACGCCACCCCAATCACCAGCACCATCGCCAGATACATAATCGCGCGGATCATCTGGATATCACGGTACATATACCCGTAAGTGCCGATCCAGCTTTTGATGTAGACATAGTTATTGGTCACGCTGCCAGCGTCACGCACCAGTTTATTGGCGTTGAAGGCGTCGTTAACCTTAATGGCAATGCCCGTCACGCTGTCGCTCATATCCAGATACTGGCGTGCATCTTCCAGCGGCACCATCGCGAAGCTGTGATCGAGCTGGCCGCTCAGCTGCAAAATACCGGTGACGTGCAGACGTACGCGCTTAGGCTGCTGCAATTTGTGATCAGCGCTGGCGTTCGGGATCATGATCGAGACCCAGTCGCCCTGCTTCACCTTCAGCGCATCGGCAACGCCTTTGCCCATGATAATCTGCTGCTCGCCGGCCTTAAAGTTTGCCCATGCGCCATTTTGCACATAGCGCGGCAGCGCGCTCAGACGCTCTTCCTGACGAGGATTTACCCCTTTCACCTGAATGGCGCGCAGGTTTACCCCGCTCTCTACCAGCCCGGTAAAGTTAATGTAAGGTGCAGCCGCCGCAATACCGGGCACCTTTTCCACTTTGTTCAGGGCATCCTGCCAGTTGGACCACGGCTGGTTAACCGGCTCGATTTCACCGTGAGGGACAACGGCCAGAATGCGGTTATTCAGTTCACGCTCAAAGCCATTCATGGCGCTTAAGCCCACAATCAGCACCGCCACGCCCAGGGCGATACCGATGGTGGAGATCACGGAGATAAGGGAAACCATCCCGCTCCGGCGACGACCGCGGCTAAAGCGTAACCCGATGAGTAACGATAACGGTGAAGCCATTACTCCGCTCCCATCAGCGTCAGTTCAGCATTCAGACGACCGTCGCGCATTTCCAGCTGACGCCCCATCCGCTTAGCCAGTTGTAAATCGTGGGTGACCACCAGAAACGCGGTTCCCTGCGCGGCGTTCAGTTCGCCGAGAAGCTGGAAAATGCTGTCTGCGTTACGCGCATCGAGGTTACCTGTCGGTTCATCCGCCAGCACCAGGCGCGGGTTGTTGACCAGCGCACGGGCGATGGCCACACGCTGACGCTCACCGCCGGAAAGCTCAGACGGACGGTGATTCCCGCGATGACCCAGCCCTACCGCTTTTAGCATGTCGCTGGCGCGGGCATTAATTTCCGCGGGTTTCTTTTTACCAATCAGCAGCGGCATTGCGACGTTTTCCAGCGCCGTAAAGTCCGGCAGCAGATGGTGGAACTGGTAGATAAAACCCAGCTCACGGTTACGCAGCTCGGCTTTCGCCGTAGACGACATTTTACTCAGCGGCTGCCCGGAGAAGATCACATCGCCTTCGGTTGGCGTGTCCAGCCCGCCAAGCAGGTGCAACAGCGTACTTTTACCGGAGCCGGAGCTGCCGACAATCGCCATCATCTCGCCTTCGCCCACGCTAAAACTCACATTGTGCAACACGTCGGTCTGCACAGTGCCTTCCTGATAGCGTTTGGACAGGTTGTCGCACTGCAACAGGATCTTATTCATAACGTAAAGCCTCAGCGGGTTGAGTGGCGGCAGCCCGCCAGGAAGGATAAAGCGTAGAAAGCAGCGCAATGGCCATCGCGGCCAGCGCAATACCGACCACCTGGAGCGGCTCGATAGCCACCGGCAGCGCCGCGCCATCAAGCAGCGCGCCGATAATCGGCATGAGATTGTTGAGCTGGCTGGCGAGCAGCGCCCCCAGCGCCGCGCCGAGCAGCGCGCCGATGATGCCGGCGCTGGCACCCTGGACCATAAATACCGCCATGATCTGGCGCGGAGTCAGCCCCTGGGTTTGCAGAATGGCGACTTCGCCTTGCTTCTCCATCACCATCAGCCCGAGCGAGGTGATGATATTAAACGCGGCAACGGCCACGATCAGGCTCAGCAGCAGCCCCATCATGTTTTTCTCCATGCGCACGGCCTGGAACAGTTCGCCTTTCCGGTCGCGCCAGTCCTGCCATTTCGTCCCTTCCGGTAGCGTCTGCTGGCTAAGGGTATCCACCTTCAGCGGCGCATCAAGCCACAGACGCCAGCCGGTAATATTTCCCGCGGGGTAGCGCATCAGACGCGAGGCGTCCTGAATGTTCACCAGCATCTGGTAACCATCAACTTCGCTGTTCGCCGCAAACGTGCCAATCACGTTGAACAGGCGCTGGCTTGGCAGACGCCCCATCGGCGTAAACTGACTGGCTGACGGCACCATCACGCGCAGCTGATCGCCACGGTTGACCCCGAGCTGCCCGGCAAGCTGCTCGCCGAGGATGACGTTGTATTTACCCGCTTCCAGGTCGGTTTGTTTCACATTGACCAGGAACGGCGTCAGCGGATCTTTTTGCGCGGGATCGATACCCAGCATCACCCCGACCGCCACGCTACGGGCGCTTTGCAGCACCACATCGCCCGTCGTGAGCGGCGCAACGCGCGTGACACCCTGTAACTTCACCGCGCTTTCCGGCAGCTGTTGCGGATTAACGGAACCCTGAGTGGAAGAGAGAACGGCCTGCGGCATCAGCCCCAGGATATTGTTTTGCAGCTCGCGCTCGAAGCCGTTCATGACGGAAAGCACCGTCACCAGTGCCATCACGCCAAGCGTAATGCCAATAGTCGAAAGCCAGGAGACAAAGCGACCGAAGCGGTCCGCGGCGCGCCCACGCATGTAACGTAAGCCTATAAAGAGTGCGACAGGTTGATACATGAAATCCGTCTGTTTGCTGATAGCAGACCCACGAGTATATAAGCGAATCCGTTAAGCGTAAATGACTGAAACCGTAAGATTCGGTAATCATTTTTCCGAAAAATTCAGATAAATCATCATGCTACTGACTGAACTTCCGCCAGACAGCCTCCACCTTTTCCGAAAATCGTCCTGATACAGACTGTTACCCATTACATCAGGGCTTCATTTTACAACAATCGGCGTTTCGTTTATGGCAACAAGGTCGTCACGCACCATGAAACAAAAAGCATTATGGATTAACCAGATAAAAGGCCTGTGCATCTGCCTGGTGGTAATTTACCACTCGGTGATCACCTTTTATCCTCACCTTGACGGGCTACAGCATCCGTTATCGGGCCTGCTCGCCAAATGCTGGGTCTACTTTAATCTTTACCTTGCCCCGTTCCGTATGCCGGTGTTTTTCTTTATCTCCGGCTATTTGATCCGTCGTTATATCGACGAGGTGAACTGGCGCACCAGTCTCGACAAGCGGATCTGGAGCATCGTCTGGGTTTTGGCCCTGTGGGGCGTCCTGCAATGGCAGGCGCTGACCCATCTGAATGCCTGGCTCGCCCCCGAGCGAGAACTGGCGACAGCATCCAATGCGGCCTACGCCGATTCCGTTTCAGGGTTTGTACTGGGAATGCTCACGGCCAGCACCAGCCTGTGGTATTTGTACGCGTTAGTGGTCTACTTTACGCTCTGTAAGCTGCTGAGCCGCTGGAAACTGCCGATGCTGGGGATCCTGGCGCTGGCAAGCATCGCCATCAACTTCCTGCCGTTACCGTGGTGGGGAATGAACAGCGTGGTTCGCAACATGATCTACTACAGCCTCGGCGCATGGTACGGCGCGCAGTTGATGGCGTGGATGAAAGGGATGAATTTGCGCCGCAGCTGGCTGGTACTTATCGCCTCTGGCGCGGTGTCGGTAGTACTGTGGTTCGCTAATGTTCCTCTGCCGCTCTCACTGCTGTCGATCGTGGTCATCATGAAGCTCTTTTACAGCTTCGAGCAGCGTTATGCCGTTCATCCCAATAATCTGCTGAACGTCATCGGTTCAAACACCATCGCGATTTATACCACCCACCGCATTTTAATTGAGGCGTTTAGCCTGCTCCTGATTCGCGAAATGAATGCGGCGTACTGGCCGATCTGGGCGGAGTTAACGCTGATTCTGGTCTATCCGTTTATCAGCCTGCTCGTCTGCACGCTGGTTGGGCTGGGGGCACGTAAGCTCTCAACCGCCCTCTTTGGCGACCTTTTCTTCTCCCCTCCCGCGCGGCTTTCTCCACAGACTGCTACCCGTTAATCTCCTCGGCCCCCATCCGGGGGCACTTTCCCTCTTGTGCGGTTACGATTTGCTTATGCATAACGATCGAGGATAATAAAGACATTGCGTATCAGTGATATGCCCCAATACTGTTGGTATATCCCCAAGAGACTCTGACATAGCCATGCCTGAACACTATCGTTTTTCCTTGCCTGTAAAAGCAGGTGAC
Source organism: Enterobacter sp. JJBC (assembly GCF_036936505.1). NCBI lineage: Bacteria > Pseudomonadati > Pseudomonadota > Gammaproteobacteria > Enterobacterales > Enterobacteriaceae > Enterobacter > Enterobacter sp. JJBC. Next base: position 1,842,492 of record NZ_CP136935.1, on the reverse strand, counting down.
CAACGCCAGCTGGGCGAACTGACAGGCGCGGCCTGCGCCACGCTGGTGGCGGAAATTGCCGAGCGGCATCCAGGGCCGGTGGTGCTGGTTGCCCCGGACATGCAAAACGCCCTGCGCCTGCACGACGAAATTCGTCAGTTCACCGACAGTCTGGTATTCAGCCTGGCCGACTGGGAAACGCTTCCCTACGACAGTTTCTCTCCGCACCAGGAGATCATCTCCTCGCGCCTGTCGACGCTGTATCAGCTCCCCACCATGCAGCGCGGCGTGCTGATTGTGCCGGTGAATACCCTGATGCAGCGCGTCTGCCCGCACAGCTATTTGCACGGCCATGCGCTGGTGATGAAAAAAGGCCAGCGCCTGTCGCGCGATGCCCTGCGCGTGCAGCTGGATGGAGCCGGCTATCGACATGTCGATCAGGTGATGGAGCACGGCGAATACGCGACGCGCGGTGCGCTGCTTGATCTCTATCCGATGGGCAGCGATCAGCCGTACCGTCTGGATTTCTTCGATGATGAGATCGACAGCCTGCGCGTGTTCGACGCCGACACCCAGCGCACGCTGGAGGAAGTGGACTCTATTAATCTGCTGCCCGCCCATGAGTTCCCGACGGATAAAACCGCCATCGAACTGTTCCGCAGCCAGTGGCGCGACAGGTTCGACGTGAAGCGTGATGCCGAACATATCTACCAGCAGGTCAGCAAAGGCACCCTTCCGGCCGGGATCGAGTACTGGCAGCCCCTGTTCTTTAACGAACCGCTGCCGGCGCTGTTCAGCTACTTCCCGGCAAATACGCTGATTGTTAACACCGGGGATATCGACGCCAGCGCCAGCCGCTTTGAAAGCGAAACGCGCGCCCGCTTTGAAAACCGGGGCGTTGACCCGATGCGTCCGCTGCTGCCGCCGGAAATGCTGTGGCTGCGTACCGACGAGCTCAACGCCGAGCTGAAACGCTGGCCGCGTATGCAGCTCAAAACCGATTCGCTTGCCGATAAGGCCGCCAACACTAACCTCGCCTTCCGGATGCTGCCTGACCTGGCCGTTCAGGCGCAGCAGAAATCCCCGCTCGATAATCTGCGCAAGTTTCTTGAGTCCTTCACCGGGCCGGTGGTCTTCTCCGTTGAAAGTGAAGGTCGCCGTGAAGCGCTGGGCGAACTGCTGGGAAGGATCAAAGTCGCGCCAAAGCGTATTCTTCGCCTGAGCGAAGCGACCGGAAATGGCCGTTACCTGATGATCGGCGCCGCCGAGCACGGATTCATTGATACGCTCAATAACCTGGCGTTGATATGTGAAAGCGACCTGCTGGGCGAGCGCGTCGCGCGCCGTCGTCAGGACAGCCGTCGCACCATCAACCCGGACACCCTGATCCGCAACCTGGCCGAACTGCACCCCGGTCAGCCGATTGTTCACCTGGAACACGGTGTGGGTCGCTATCAGGGGATGACCACCCTCGAAGCAGGTGGCATCAAAGGTGAATACCTGATGCTGACCTACGCTAACGACGCCAAGCTGTATGTTCCGGTGTCGTCCCTGCATCTGATCAGCCGCTACGCCGGGGGCGCGGAAGAGAATGCGCCGCTGCACAAGCTGGGCGGCGATGCCTGGGCGCGTGCACGCCAGAAAGCGGCGGAAAAAGTGCGCGACGTGGCCGCCGAGCTGCTGGATATTTACGCTCAGCGTGCGGCCAAAGAAGGGTATGCGTTTAAGCATGATAAAGAGCAGTACCAGCTGTTCTGCGACAGCTTCCCGTTTGAAACTACGCCGGATCAGGCCCAGGCCATCAACGCCGTGCTGAGCGACATGTGCCAGCCGCTGGCGATGGATCGCTTAGTCTGCGGCGACGTGGGCTTCGGTAAAACCGAGGTGGCGATGCGCGCCGCTTTCCTGGCGGTTGAGAACAACAAGCAGGTGGCGGTGCTGGTGCCGACCACCCTTCTTGCCCAGCAGCACTTCGACAACTTCCGCGACCGCTTCGCCAACTGGCCGGTACGTATCGAAATGTTGTCCCGCTTCCGCAGTGCCAAAGAGCAGACGCAGATCCTGGAACAGGCAAGTGAAGGCAAAATTGATATTCTGATCGGCACTCACAAGCTGCTGCAAAGTGACGTGAAGTGGAAAGATCTGGGGTTGCTGATCGTTGACGAAGAGCACCGCTTCGGGGTGCGCCACAAAGAGCGCATCAAAGCGATGCGCGCCAACGTCGACATTCTGACCCTGACCGCAACGCCGATCCCGCGCACCCTGAACATGGCGATGAGCGGCATGCGCGATCTGTCGATAATCGCTACCCCACCGGCGCGCCGTCTGGCGGTGAAAACCTTTGTTCGCGAGTACGACAATCTGGTGGTGCGCGAGGCGATCCTGCGCGAAGTGCTGCGCGGTGGCCAGGTCTATTACCTGTACAACGACGTTGAAAATATTCAGAAAGCCGCCGACAGGCTGGCAGAGCTGGTGCCGGAAGCGCGCATCGCCATTGGTCACGGCCAGATGCGCGAGCGCGAGCTGGAGCGGGTAATGAACGATTTCCACCACCAGCGCTTTAACGTGCTGGTGTGTACCACCATCATTGAGACCGGAATCGACATTCCGACGGCGAACACCATCATCATCGAACGGGCGGATCACTTCGGCCTGGCTCAGCTGCACCAGCTGCGCGGGCGGGTCGGGCGTTCGCACCATCAGGCCTACGCCTGGCTGCTGACGCCGCATCCGAAGGCAATGACCACCGACGCGCAAAAGCGTCTGGAAGCGATCGCCTCGCTGGAAGATCTGGGCGCTGGCTTTGCGCTGGCGACCCACGACCTGGAGATCCGCGGCGCCGGTGAGCTGCTGGGTGAAGACCAGAGCGGCTCCATGGAAACCATCGGTTTCTCGCTGTATATGGAGCTGCTGGAAAATGCCGTCGACGCGCTTAAAGCCGGACGTGAACCGTCTCTGGAAGATCTCACCAGCCAGCAGACCGAAGTGGAACTGCGCATGCCTTCCCTGCTGCCGGATGATTTTATTCCTGACGTGAATACCCGTCTGTCGTTCTACAAACGCATTGCCAGCGCGAAAAGCGAAGGCGAGCTGGAAGAGATCAAAGTCGAACTGATTGACCGTTTTGGGATATTGCCCGATGCGGCGCGCAACCTGCTGGATATTGCCCGCCTGCGTCAGCAGGCGCAGAAGCTGGGCATTCGCAAACTTGAAGGCAATGAGAAAGGCGGCGTAATTGAGTTTGCCGAAAAGAACCACGTCGATCCGATGTGGCTGATTGGCCTCCTGCAAAAACAGCCGCAGCATTTCCGTCTTGATGGCCCTACGCGTCTGAAATTTACTCAGGATCTGACGGAACGTAAAACCCGCATGGACTGGGTGCGTAACTTTATGCGTCAGTTGGAAGAGAACGCCATCGCATAACGGTTTCCCCCGCCAGCGCCCGGCTGGTGGGGGACAATTTACAAACTCTTTGCACTTCGCCCGATCTTCCCGACTATACATTCGCCATAATTATCATTAACGTCTTATAAAACAATAACATTATCATTTGTATGGATTATCATAATGATGATTTCTTCGCGTTTTACCCGCTGGTTAACTCTGGTTGCGCTGGCCGCGACGGTTGCCGTCGCGCTCCCTGCTCGCGCCAATACCTGGCCTCTTCCGCCCGCCGGCAGCAACGTCGTAGGTGAAAACCGCTTTCACGTGGTTGAAAACGATGGCGGCTCGCTGGAAGCGATTGCCAAAAAATATAACGTCGGGTTCCTGGCGCTGTTGCAGGCCAACCCGGGGGTAGATCCGTACATGCCCCGGGCGGGCAGCGTACTGACGATTCCGCTGCAAACCATCCTGCCGGACGCGCCGCGTCAGGGCATTGTGATTAACCTCGCCGAGCTACGTCTGTATTACTACCCGCCGGGCAAGAACGAAGTGACCGTCTACCCTATCGGTATTGGTCAACTGGGGGGCGATACGCTCACACCTACCATGGTCACCACCGTCTCTGATAAGCGCGCTAATCCTACCTGGACCCCGACGGCAAACATTCGCGCCCGTTATAAAGCTCAAGGTATCGACCTGCCCGCCGTGGTACCTGCTGGCCCGGATAATCCGATGGGGCATCATGCAATTCGCCTGGCGGCATATGGTGGGGTTTATCTTCTGCACGGAACGAATGCGGATTTCGGGATCGGGATGCGCGTCAGCTCCGGCTGCATTCGCCTGCGCGATGACGATATCAAAACGCTCTACCGCGTGATCGCCCCTGGCACGAAAGTGAATATCATTAATACGCCGATTAAAGTATCTGAAGAGCCAGGTGGCGTCCGTCTGGTTGAGATCCACCAGCCGCTATCGAAAAACATCAATGACGATCCGCAGACGTTGCCGATTAATCTGAATGCCTCCATGGTGAGCTTTAAAACGAATGCCAACACCGATGGCGCAGTGATGGAGCGGGCGATGGAAGCACGTTCGGGGATGCCAACCGATGTTACGCGGCATCATGAGGTTGCTCAGCAGTCAATGTAAAGCAGCAATAACGACAAACGCCCTGCATCAGCAGGGCGTTTTTTATTGCAGTGGCATAACGGAGGGTTGCGTTACGCTTATTTGTAGATAATTGCGGTACCGTGCAGGGTGTTAGGACCGGTCACAGAGGTGATGCGGAATGATTTCGCACCCATTTCGTCAGCTTTTTGCGCCAGCTGATCTTCCAGAGAGCCTAGGTTAGTCCCGGCAGTGGCAGAGATGGTACCGACTTTCTGCTGGTCTGCTGGAGTGGATTGCACTTCAACAGCAGCGAAGCTTGCGAAAGAGAGTGAACTCAGAACGGCGGCAGCGATGAGGGTTTTAACGTTTTTCATGATTTTATACCTTTAGGCAGATGATGTAGTGGTCGTTAGTTATTTAGTTAACGATCGATAGGTAAATGATAGATGTGATCCAGGTCACACGTCAACTCATTTTTATAATGATCGTTAAATTAATTTCATTTGCCTTATATTTCAAAAAGATAAAATTAAATTATTTTTCAGAAATCACCGCTGGTCGTTGCAGACGTTTATTTTTATAATGACTATTCAACAAAACAACAGAGGACCAACGGCACATGACAACCGATGTCACGCGTTGCGCAAAGAAAAGCCGTGGCCGACCAAAAGTGTTCGACAGGGATGCGGCGCTCGATAAGGCCATGACGCTCTTCTGGCAGCATGGGTATGAAGCCACGTCGCTTTCCGATCTCGTGGAAGCTACGGGTGCTAAAGCCCCTACCCTGTACGCAGAGTTCACCAACAAAGAAGGCTTATTCCGGGCCGTTCTGGACAGATACATCTCGCGCTTCGCGGCAAAACATGAAGCCCAGCTATTCTGTGAAGAAAAAACGGTTGAGCAGGCATTACAGGATTATTTCACGGCAATCGCGACCTGCTATACCAGCAAGGACACGCCTGCGGGGTGTTTTATGATCAACACCTCCGCGACCCTCGCGGCATCGTCTAAAGAGATTGCCAACACGGTCAAATCGCGACATGCGATGCAGGAGGAGACGCTCAGCACGTTTCTGGCTCAGCGTCAGCTGCGCGGCGAAATCCCGGCGCATTGCCGTCCGCAGGAGCTGGCCCAGTATCTGAGCTGTATTTTACAGGGGATGTCCATCAGCGCCCGTGAAAGCGCGACGCTGGAAAAATTGCAGGGGATTACGCACACAACGCTGCGCCTGTGGCCTGAACTTCTTAAACTCTGACGCAAAAAAAAGCTCCTCAGCCTGAGCGCATGAGGAGCTAAGTTCAGAGAACAACTTTTTTACACTTTGTTATTCAGTATCAGCTGACCATTGCTGTCGAGAGGGATCTGCGTACCAGGATCTTTATCCATGCGGATTTTGCCCTGCTGATCGCCAATTTTGTAGGTTACGTCGTAGCCCAACATTTTTTCAGACTTGTCATACACGGTTTTACAGCGCTGCTGCGTTGTGGTGTAGGTATCATTTTCCTGCATCGCGCCCTGTACCTGGTTACCGGCATAACCGCCACCCAGCGCACCAACCACCGTCGCGACATCCTTACCACGGCCGCCACCAAACTGATGACCAATCACCCCACCAGCAACCGCGCCCAGCACGGAGCCAGCGATACGGTTTTCATCCTGAACTGGACGACGATGGGTGACAGAAACATTACGGCACTCCTGACGAGGCGTCTTGACCGTCTCTTTGATCGGTGTAGCGGAAACCACCTGCGCATACTGCGGGCCACGATCAAGTACGTTCAGACTGGCAACGGCAGCCACACCTAACGCAGCTGCGACGCCAATCCCTATACCCGCCAACATTGATTTATTCACGGGACTTCCTCCTTTGTTGCAATTGGTAGCAATTTTGCAGCGCAATAAACGCTTCGCCAATAAGATAAAGGATCAAAATCAGGGTTGTTGGCCGGGACAACGTGGGTTTAAGAGAACTCTTAAGCGTCAGGAGGGAAATGCACAGCATGATGTGCTAAGAATTCCCTCCGGAGGGTCCGGAGGGAGAGAGAAATTAGTGCAGCTTCAGGCGTGGACGGATCACGCGGTTGATGCGGCCAACCAGCATCATCAGGCCGGTTTTGAAGTAGCCGTGCAGCGCAATCTGGTGCATACGGTACAGAGAAATGTACACGAAGCGGGCGATGCGCCCTTCCACCATCATGGAGCCGCGCATCAGGTTACCCATCAGGCTGCCCACGGTGGAGAAGTTTGAGAGCGACACCAGAGAGCCGTGGTCTTTGTAGACATAGGCTTTCATCGGTTTGCCTTTTATCTGCGCCAGGATGTTATGCAGCACGAGGCTTGCCATCTGGTGCGCAGCCTGAGCGCGAGGCGGGACAAATCCGCCTTCCGGACGTGCGCAGGAGGCACAGTCGCCGATGGCGAAGATTTCCGGATCGCGCGTGGTTTGCAGCGTCGGCTCTGTCACCAGCTGGTTAATGCGGTTTGTCTCCAGCCCACCGATATCTTTCATGAAATCAGGCGCTTTGATCCCCGCAGCCCAGACCATCAGGTCGGCCTGGATGTACTCGCCGTCTTTGGTATGCAGGCCGCCCTCATCCGCGCTGGTCACCATGGTCTGGGTCAGCACGCGCACGCCCAGTTTAGTCAGCTCGTTGTGCGCCGCGCCGGAAATACGCGGCGGAAGCGCAGGCAGAATGCGTTCACCTGCTTCCACCAGCGTCACATTCAGCGCTTCGTTAGTCAGCCCTTTGTAGCCGTAGCTGTGCAGCTGTTTGACCGCATTGTGCAACTCCGCCGATAATTCAACGCCCGTTGCGCCGCCGCCCACGATAGCAATGTTGACCTTGCCGTTAGCACCCATGTTGTTGGTGTACTTCAGGAACAGGTTAAGCATCTCCTGATGGAAACGACGCGCCTGATGCGGGTTATCCAGGAAGATGCAGTGCTCTTTTACGCCTGGGGTGTTGAAATCATTGGAGGTACTGCCCAGGGCCATCACCAGCGTGTCATAGGCCAGCTTGCGCTCAGGAACCAGCAACTCGCCTTTATCATCACGCAGCTCAGCCAGCGTGATGGTTTTGTTTTCACGATTGATATCCACCACCGAACCCAGCTGGAACTGGAAGTGGTGGTTACGCGCATGCGCCAGATAGCTGAGCGCATCCACGCCCTCATCCAGCGACCCGGTCGCCACTTCGTGCAGTAACGGCTTCCACAGATGGCTGTGGTTACGATCCACCAGCGTGATTTTGGCTTTCTTACCGCGACCCAGTTTCTTACCCAGCTGCGTCGCCAGCTCCAGTCCGCCAGCACCACCGCCGACAATCACTATCTTTTTCAATGGCGTAGTCAACGTGACCCCCTCAAATTATTAACCAATTGTTAATTAAAAGTTATATAAATAACCCTTAATTAACAACAGGTTACTGCGCTGAAACCATTCAGATTCATTGAGAATAGCACGTCAGGCGCATTGGTCATACCAAAATTGATATGTATCAAGTTTTGATGGTTTAAAAGTAGACAACTCTGACAAAAAAGAGGCCCGGTACGCTTTCACGTACCGAGCCTTTATCAGGTTCAGGGAGATCAGCCCAGCGTTTTAAAGGCTTTAATACGTTGCAAGTGCGGGGAAATGTTTTTGAACTTGTGGGTCTGCTCTTCGTCCCAGACAATTTCGTAGTAATGGTGCAGAAGCTCGGCGGCGCGGGAGCTGTTCAGCGCTTCATCGTTGCGGGAGAGGATCACCAGACACCGATCGCGGTTCTTTTCACGGAAATTGCTCACGCATTTGGTGGCGATGTCGGCGTACTCCTCCGGGCGATCGATTTTGCCTTCCATGTTTTCGTTCGGAAACAGGTTAGGATTAAAAATGACCTGACGGATATCGCACAAAAAACCGATGCGCTCTGCCCAGTATCCTCCTAACCCCACGCCGCAGATCAGCGGGCGATCGTCGATATTGAGCTGCAACATTTTATCCACTTCTTTAAGCAGATGCTGCATGTCATGCTTCGGATGACGTGTGCTGTAACTGATCAGCCGGACATCCGGATCGATAAACTGCAATTGCAGCACTTTCTCATGATTACCAGGACTGTTTGAGTCAAAACCGTGTAAATAGATGATCATCGTCTCACCACGCTACGCCTTCCGGGATGAATTAAAGGGCTGCTTTATGTGCCTGCCAGCGCTCGTTCAGGGCTTCAAGCCGGGCGTTTACCGTTTTCCAGCGCGCCGAGTCCATCAGCTCCTGACGACTAAATGAACCTTTATGATACAATTGTGTAACACGTTCAGCATTGATCGGCGACAGGTTATCCAGCACGCTCACCGCCCCTTTACGATTATTGCAGACGAGGATCATATCGCAACCCGCATCCAGCGAAGCCTGCCCACGTTCGGCATAGCTACCCATAATCGCCGCCCCTTCCATGGATAAATCGTCAGAGAAAATTACGCCATTGAAGCCTAACTCCTGACGCAGCACGGTTTTCAGCCAGTGTGGAGAGCCGCTGGCCGGACGCGGATCGACCTCACTGTATATGACGTGCGCAGGCATGATGGCATCCAGCTTGTTATCAGCGATCAACGAGCGGAAAACCGACATATCTTTAGCGCGAATGTCTGCTTCCGGGCGCGGATCGCGCGGGGTTTCTTTATGGGAATCCGCCGTCACCGCCCCGTGGCCCGGGAAATGTTTGCCGGTGGTTTTCATGCCCGCAGCATGCATACCGTCAATAAAGCGCGTCGCCATTGCCAGCGCAATACGCGGATCGTCATGATACGAACGCTCACCAATTGCCGCGCTAATGTGTCCTACGTCCAGCACCGGGGCGAAGCTGATGTCGATATCCATGGCGATCATCTCGCTGGCCATCAGCCAGCCGGCATCCTGCGCCAGTTGACCGCCCTCTTCGATCCCCAGCAGCGCAGCAAAAGATTGCGCGGCGGGTAAACGGGTAAACCCTTCGCGGAAACGCTGCACACGCCCACCTTCCTGGTCTACGGCCACCACCAGGTGATTGCGCGACGCCGCACGGATCTGGCGAACCAGCTCACACAACTGCTCCGGATCATGATAATTGCGGGTGAAAAGAATCAGCCCCCCTACCAGCGGATGCGCCAGAATTTCGCGCTCTTCCGCATCCAGCTCAAATCCTTCGACATCCAACATTACTGGACCCACACCAACCTCTCTTATCCTTTCGTTTGTAACTGACGCCAGGCATCATTTGCCAGCGCAATAAATTGTTTGTCACCTGTCTGCTGAAGGCGCATTTCAAACCATCCCGCCATCAGCATCAACACCCACGGACGCCAGCGCGCGACCTGCCGCGCAAGGGTGAGCGCATTGATGTTGGCGTTTCGGGCATAGGCGGTTATCAGCTGCTCGCGCGACGCCTCATCAGGCATCCAGACCGCAGCAAGTTCGAGCGCCACGTCACCGTCTCCGGCATATTCCCAGTCGATAAGTTTCTCGCCTGCCGTGGTATGAACGATATTCCCCGCGTGGACATCCATATGCAGCGGCGCCAGACGTAACGCCTGCGGCTCTCCCGCTTTACGCAACCGCTTAAGCTGCGCCAGCCAGTAGGGCGTGCGTCGTCCAGGCGCAGCCTGCTGCCAGTAGTGATCCAGCAAAGGAAGTAACGTTACCCGCCAGCCCAGACGCGGCTGGCGATGCAGATGATACAGCATGGCTGCCAGCGCAGGCGTATCGGGAAGCTCGCTTTTGATCTCACCCGCAATAAACGCCACCGCCATCCAGTCTCTGATAAAGAGATGAGGTTGTGGCGCAAGGTCGGCGGGCAGGCGCTTCAGGGCGCGGAACTGGCGACGAAAATGGGAGGCAGGCGCGGCGGCATCGTGATGCTGACGTAAAACCAGCCGATGGTCGCCATGCTCAATAATGCAACTCGCGCCGCCAAGCCCGGCGGGGGCTTGCGGCGCGATAACATGGTATTGAGGGAAATAACGCGTCAGGACCTCATGACGCGTGCGCTTATTGTTGCGTAACGGCACCTTTACCTGACCAGATAATTTCGCCGGTCTGAACCAGCATTAACTGCATCTGCAACGACGGCGTGTTCACGTTGCCTGTCGCGTTAGAATAAAGGACATACTGCGCGCCAACGTTGCGGGCAATACCAATCGCTTTACTGCGCGAACCCAGGCTGTCCTGAGGCGACAGACCAAGCTGCTGCTTGGCGACCGCGAGCTGCTGAGCAGAGACCAGCGTAAATTTACCGTTGTTTGCCAGCGCGTTGCGCAGGGTTTCCGTCGCTTCTCCCGCATTCAGGGAACCGTTTGTACGGTTGTTCACGCTGTCCACCAGCAGCACGCTGCCGGGCGTAACACCCTGTGCCTGCAACATTTTGCCCACCATCGGCTGCATTGCGCCATTCCAGTCATAGTGGCGTACTCGCGGCGCAGGCTGTGCGGTGTCGTCCGGATGTTCGATCGGGCCAGGCTGCGCCGGAATGGTCGGTACAGACGGCACGGTTGGAACAGGCTGCGCTGGCGTTGTTGGCTGTTCCGTTCCCGGCTTCGCCTGATCCACCGGTGCAGGTTCTTCCGTTCGCGTCACACAACCCGCCAGAAAGAGTGCAAAGGCACTCAGGAGCGCATAACGGCTCATTGTTTTAATCAAGGTTCACTCCTTACAAATAAAGATAAAGTCTCACCTTATGTGCACCCAGATAGCTGGCGCTGCCGTAGAGCGTGACCGACGATCTTGCCTGGATGGTCACGCTGCGCGGCGCCTCAAGCGGGTGCATCTCAAGACCTCTCACGTCATACCAGTAGAAGCGATAATGCACCGTCACTGGCTCTTGCCTTTCGTTATAGAGCGTAGAAGAGGCTGAAGACTGGATTTCGCTTATGGTCAGCGAAGGCTTCTCCGCCGTGATGCCCGCAGCAAGCACTGAGGACTCCATCACCAGCGTCTGTTCTTCACTGACCGGGATGGCGGGACGCGCGCTGCACCCAACCATTACCAGCGTCACGATCAGCGCTGCAATACGCCCAGTTAACATATTAAAGACCTTTATGTGCCAGCATCGGTCCCAGTGGACGTCCACCCAGCAGATGCATATGAATATGATAGACTTCCTGGCCGCCATGGCGATTACAGTTCATGATCAAACGGTATCCGTCTTCAGCAATCCCTTCCTGCTCAGCGATTTTCGCGGCCACCGTCAGCATACGGCCCAGCGCCACTTCATGCTCGGTTTTAACGTCATTAACGGTCGGGATCAGAATATTGGGAATAATAAGGATGTGCGTCGGCGCCTGGGGAGAAATGTCGCGGAAAGCCGTGACCAGTTCATCCTGATAGACAATATCCGACGGAATTTCGCGGCGGATAATTTTACTGAAAATCGTTTCTTCAGCCATGACCTTTTCCTTTTAAGTTTAATCTGGCGTCGTGCGTCCGTTGTTAACACACATTGTCTGATTTACTGCGTGACACAAGACAAGAGTATGAGCGAGTTTCTCCTGTCCTTTCAACCTTCTCCCGTGATTTCTTTCCTGATTGTCCCCCATCTGGCTGAAGAGGCATCGCTTTAGGACATTTCTTTTCTGAAACCTTATTTCAGTTCATCCCGAAACATCTGTTTACAGCGTTAATCACAATGCGTATATTTCGCATTTGCATTTTCATGCGCATTTTTAACATAGAAAACGACGTCAGCCCGTGCTAGCGGGACTGTCGCGAAATACCTTCACCATTCACTAAGGGTTTGATGATGTCTTTCATTAATCACACCAGGGATGGGCAACGTCAGCCTGCCGCAACACCTTCGTTGCTGGCCGCCTGCATTGCTATGGCATTGACGCCAACCGCCGCTTTCGCTGCTTCAACCACCGAAGATACCGTTGTCGTTGACGGGGGTTTTGACAACACACAGGATCTTTCTGCCAGCCAGGATCAGGATTACAGCGTAAAAACCACCACCACCGGCACCAAACTGTTGTTGGTTCCCCGCGACATCCCACAGTCCTTCAGCGTTATCAGCCAGCAACGTATGGCTGACCAGAATCTGCAATCCATCGGACAGGTGCTGACGAACACCACGGGCATTACGGCCCAGGTGCAGGACAGCGACCGTACCGTGTTTTACTCACGCGGCTTTTTCGTCAGCAACTACGCCTATGACGACTTGCCAACCTCCATCAGTGAAGTGTGGAACTTTGGTGATACCGCCGCCGATACCGCGATTTATGACCGCATTGAAGTGGTTCGCGGCGCCACCGGCCTGATGTCCGGCACGGGGAACCCGGCGGCGTACGTTAATATGGTGCGTAAGCACGCGGACAGCCCGGAATTTAAAGGTAACGTCTCCGCCAGCTACGGCAGCTGGGACAAGCAGCGCTACGTGCTGGATCTCCAGGCGCCGCTGGTAGAGTCAGGTAAGGTACGGGGTCGTCTGATCACCGGTTATCAGGACAACGACAGCTTCGTGGATAACTACCACTACCGGAAGAAATTCCTCTACGGCGTGATGGACGCGGATGTCACCGACAGCACGACTCTCTCGGTAGGGTATGAGTATCAGGAAAGCCATACCGCCGACCCAACCTGGGGCGGACTGCCGACCTGGTACAGCGACGGAAGTAAGACTAACTACAATCGCAGCCAGACCGTCGCGCCTGACTGGGCCTATTCGGATAAAGACAGCACCCGCATCTTCGCTAACCTGACCCAGCGTTTCGATAATGGCTGGGAAGCGCACATCAACGGCATGCATGCTGAAACCAACTTTGACTCTAAGCTGATGTATATGTCCGGCTATCCGGATAAAGAGACCGGCGCGGGCCTGGTGGGTTACGGCGGCTGGAACCGCGGGGAACGTAAACAGGATGCGGTCGACGCCTTCCTGCGCGGCGGCTTCGATCTCTTTGGTCGTCAACATGAAATGATGTTCGGCGGCAGCTTCAGCCGTCAACGTAACCATTACGACAACTCCATGCCGGATGCGGTATACGGCATGGTGGATGTCGGCAACTTTAAGAACTGGAACGGGAACATCGCCGATCCGCAGTGGACGCCGTGGAAACTCTACAGCAAGGATGATATTCGCCAGTCTTCAGCCTATTCTTCGGCTCGTTTCTCGCTGGCCGATCCGCTGCACCTGATCCTGGGCGCGCGCTACACCCAATACAATATTCGTTATAACCCGGCAGGATCGCCGAATACCCGTCTGGAAAGCACCAAAGATGATGTCACGCCGTACGCTGGCCTGGTGTATGACATCAATGAGGACTGGTCGACCTACGTCAGCTATACCTCTATCTTCCAGCCGCAGGATAAGCGCGATGCCAACGGACGTTATCTCGACCCTACCACGGGCAAAAGCTACGAAGCCGGGGTGAAGGCAGACTGGTTTAATACCCGCCTCACCACCTCACTGGCGATTTTCCGCATTGAGCAGGATAACGTCGCCAGCAATACCTACACCTACATGCCGAGCGGTGAGTCGATCTATGAATCGCTGGACGGGGTGGTCAGCAAAGGGGTCGAGTTCGAGCTCAACGGTGCCCTGACCGATAACTGGCAGCTGACCTTCGGCGCGACGCGTTACATCGCAGAAGATAAGAATGGCAACGCCGTCAGCTCCGATCAGCCGCGCACAACCATGAAGCTCTTCACCCGCTATCAGCTGCCAATGCTGCCGGAGCTGACCGTGGGCGGTGGCGTAAACTGGCAGAACAAGGTATGGACGGACGTGGAAGGCGGTCCGGCAGGACGTTCCCGCGCGGAGCAAGGCAGCTATGGGCTGGTGAACCTGTTCAGCCGTTATCAGGTCACCAAAGATTTTGCGGTACAGGCTAACGTCAACAACCTGTTCGACAAAGAGTATTACGACTACGTCGGATCGTATGCGGTGTATGGCGCGCCGCTGAACGTCTCGGTGAGCGCGAGCTACGATTTCTGAGTGACAGAAGCCCGGTGGCGCTGCGCTTACCGGGCCTACCCATCACGTAGGCCAGGTAAGGCGCAGCCGCCACCCGGCACCACAAGCCGCAATAATAAAAAAGGCAGCCATTCGGCTGCCTTAGTCTCCCCAGGTCACAGCTTAGTTGTTGCGGATGTACTCATCCATTTCAGTTTTCAGGTTATCGGATTTAGTACCGAAGATTGCCTGAACACCAGAACCTGCAACAACGACGCCCGCTGCGCCCAGTTTTTTCAGACCCGGCTGGTCTACTTTCGCAACGTCGGCAACGCTCACACGCAGACGAGTGATACACGCGTCCAGGTTAGTGATGTTCTCTTTACCGCCGAAAGCAGCTACCAGAGCAGGCGCCATTTCGCTGGTCGCACCGGCTTTGCTGTCTTCCGTTGCATCTTCACGACCCGGCGTTTTCAGGTCCAGTGCTTTGATCAGCACGCGGAAGACGGTGTAGTACACCACTGCGTAGCCTGCACCCACGATTGGGAACAGCCACAGCTTGCTGCTGTTACCGGACAGAACGATGAAGTCGATCAGACCGTGAGAGAAGGACGTACCGTCACGCATACCCAGCAGGATACAGATTGGGAATGCCAGACCTGCCAGTACCGCGTGGATGATGTACAGGATCGGCGCAACGAACATGAAGGAGAACTCGATCGGCTCGGTGATACCGGTCAGGAACGAGGTCAGCGCTGCGGAGATCATGATACCGCCCACTTTTGCACGGTTCTCTGGTTTAGCAGAGTGCCAAATCGCAATTGCGGCAGCTGGCAGACCGTACATTTTGAACAGGAAGCCACCAGACAGTTTACCTGCCGTTGGGTCACCCGCCATGTAGCGTGGGATGTCGCCGTGGAACACCTGGCCTGCTGCGTTGGTGTATTCACCAATCTGCATCTGGAATGGAACGTTCCAGATGTGATGCAGACCAAATGGTACCAGGCAGCGCTCAATGAAGCCGTAGATACCGAACGCCACAACCGGGTTCTGGTAAGCCGCCCACTGAGAGAAGGTCTGGATTGCCGTACCGATTGGTGGCCAGATGAAGGACAGGACAACACCGGTGAAAATCGCGGCCAGACCAGAAATGATCGGCACAAAACGTTTACCCGCGAAGAAGCCCAGATACTCAGGCAGCTTGATGCGATAGAAGCGGTTAAACATGTACGCTGCAATCGCACCGGAGATGATACCACCGAGAACACCGGTGTCTGCCAGGTGCTTAGCGGCAATCTCTTCAGCAGGTAAATGCAGGACCAGCGGCGCAACCACAGCCATGGTTTTCACCATGATGCCGTAAGCAACAACGGACGCCAGAGCGGATACACCGTCGTTATTGGTGAAGCCCAGAGCAACACCGATAGCGAAGATCAGCGGCATGTTAGCAAAAACAGAACCGCCTGCTTCGGCCATCACGTGGGAAACTACGGCTGGCAGCCAGCTGAAGTTTGCAGAACCGACACCCAGCAGGATACCTGCGATAGGCAGTACGGATACTGGCAGCATCAGCGATTTACCGACCTTTTGCAGGTTAGCAAATGCATTCTTAAACATAATTGAGAGTGCTCCTGAGTATTTGTGCTTTTTTTACGTTTTCACGCATTGGCCCGGGGGGAGTACCGCGCCGTGGACAGGACATCTAAGCGCCCTTTATTTATTACACAGAGTAAAATAATTCCCTCTGAGTTTGTTTGACGGCTATCACGTTTCAGTTCAAGACGGCCAAAAAACTTGCAGATATTTACATAAAGCATGTCTGGATGTGTCTAAAAACGCCATCACCGCCCCAAATGAGGCGGTGAACTTTACTCGTTTTACTTATTAATTACGAGCCTAAAAATAACAGGTGTATCAGACAGATTGCAGGCGGGCGGGGTCGATATGGAACAGGCTGGCGAAGTTTTTCGTTGTCACGCGAGCCAGTTCTTCGATACTGACACCTTTCAGAACGGCCATATACTCAGCGACATCCCGGGTCATCGCTGGCTGATTCTCTTTGCCGCGATGAGGCACCGGCGCCAGGTACGGGGAATCGGTTTCCACCAGAATACGATCCAGCGGAACATAGCGCGCCGCATCACGCAGTTGCTCAGCATTGCGGAACGTGACAATCCCCGAGAATGAAATATAAAAGCCTAAATCAAGCAGCTTACCCGCCGTTTCTCTGTCTTCTGTGAAACAGTGTAGTACGCCACCGCAATCCGTCACCTTTTCTTCCCGCAGGATCGCCAGCGTGTCGGCGCGCGCATCGCGGGTATGAACGATAACCGGCTTATTCAGCTCACGGCCAATACGGATGTGGTTGCGGAAGGATTCCTGCTGGCGAGGTTTTGTTTCGGGGGTGTAGAAATAGTCCAGACCGGTCTCGCCCATCGCCACTACGCCCTCTTCTGCGGCAAGACGGCGTAAATCCTCAACGTCGTAAGCTTCATCCTGATTCAGCGGATGCACACCGCAGGAGAAGACGACATTATCGCGCTCGCCTACCAGTTCACGCATGGAGCGGTAACCCGGCAACGTGGTCGCCACGGCCAGGCAAAATTTCACATCGCGCGCGGCGGCTTTCGCCAGCACGTCGTCCACATTTTTATGCAGGGATTGATAATCCAGGCCATCGAGATGGCAGTGTGAGTCGACTAAAAACATAATGTCTCTCTCAGAGGTGGGAAACCGGCGGTATGACACCCGGTTGCAGGTAGTGTTCGATACGCAGTAACTGGTCGGTCAGTAAAAGCTCGCGATTGAGACCGGTTACCGTCAAAAGTTGTTCACGACTCTGGCAGATATCATGAAGGATAGCGTGCAGCGACTGCCCTGACAGGCGATTCGCAAGTGTGGTGACCAACGCCCACACGTCAGGGTTAGTCAGAAGCGTAGCCCCCTGCTGGATTTTGAGCGCATCCAGCAGCAGTGCGGCCAGCCAGTGCAGCCGTTCCGGAGCCTGATCGCTGTTCAGCGCTGGCAGCATGCTCAGCCAGTCATGGCTGTCGAGGGCTGATTCAACCGCACGACACAGCGTTTCACGCTGGGACCACACCTCCGGCTGCAATAAGGCCAGCGCAGCCGCAGGCGCACCGCTGCACAGGCGCAACGCCGAGCGCGCCGCGTCTTGTGACACCGTCACTTCTCGCTCAAGCCAGGCGAGCGACCAGGATTCCTGAGGGACAGCGAGGTGGTGAAGACGGCAGCGACTGCGCAGCGTCGCCAGCAAGCGTTCCGGCTCGCGGCAGGAGAGGAAAAACCAGGTGTTCTCTGGCGGCTCTTCCAGGGTTTTTAACAGGGCGTTGGCTGCGGCTTCCGTGAGCAGCGCGGCGTCTTTCAGCCACACCACTTTCGCCCCGCCCAGACGCGCATATTCGTACAGTTTCTCACTGACCTCACGCACCGCGTCGATACCGAGCGTATTTTTGCCTTTCTCGGGTTCGAGGGTGTAATAGTCAGGATGCGTGCCCGCCTGCATGAGCTGGCAACCCCGGCACTTACCGCAGCTTTTATGTCCTTCCGGCTGTTGGCACATCAGAAAGCGGGTGATGGCGTAAATCAACGCATCATCACCCATTCCCGGAAGCGCCTGGATCAGTAACGCATGATGCCCCCGACCAACCTGATAGCTGCCGATCAGCTGTTCAAAGTGTGGGCGCAACCATGGATACCATTTCATGCCTGCTGCTCCTGTAGCCACTGCGTAACTGTCTGCTGAATATCACGCGTAACGTCTTCAAGGGATTGCGTCGCATCGATGGTACGAATGGTCTTGTCCTGCCCGGCCAGCTCCAGATAACGCGCACGGGTGCGGTTAAAGAAATCAAAAGATTCCTGTTCAATGCGGTCCAGTTCGCCGCGGGCACGGGCGCGCTTCAGGCCCACCTCAGGGGTCACGTCCAGATACAGCGTCAGGTCAGGACGGAAATCGCCCAGAACCGCGTCGCGAAGCGTAGCCAGCATGGTCTGGTCGATACCCCGGCCACCGCCCTGATATGCCTGGGTTGAGAGATCGTGGCGATCGCCAATCACCCATTTCCCTTCTGCCAGAGCGGGTTTGATCACCGTCTCCACCAGCTGAACGCGCGCCGCATAGAACATCAGCACTTCCGCTTTGTCGGTAATAACTTCATCGCCAACGGATTTGATATCCAGAACCAGGCTGCGCAGTTTTTCCGCCAGCTGCGTACCGCCCGGCTCGCGGGTGAAGACCATATCGGCAACGCCAAGCGACGTAAGCGTATCCACCACCACGTTACGGGCAGTTGTTTTGCCCGCCCCTTCGAGTCCCTCAATGACAATGTATTTACTGCGCATTTTTTTCCTTAAGTGCCTTCAGATAGTCCTGAACGGAGCGATTGTGGCTGGCCAGGTTGGTATTGAACGTGTGCCCCCCTTTTCCGTCAGCCACAAAATAGAGATACGGCGTTTTGGCCGGGTGCGCGGCGGCCTTCAACGATGCTTCACTCGGCGTCGCAATCGGTCCAGGCGGCAGGCCGCTAATCACGTAGGTATTATACGCCGTTGGCGTCTCCAGATCTTTTCTGGAAATCCTGCCGTTGTAGTTTTCGCCCATGCCGTAGATGACGGTAGGATCGGTTTGCAAACGCATGCCGATGCGCAGACGGTTAATAAACACCGAGGCAACCTGGTCACGTTCGGCAGCAACGGCCGTCTCTTTCTCGATGATCGAGGCCATCGTCATGAACTGGTTTTGATCTTTATAAGGCAGGCCTTCTGCTCGCCCTTCCCAGGCAGCGTCTACCGCCGCGACCATTTTGTTGTGCGCGCGCTTCAGCATGGCCACATCCGTCGTGCCTGCCGTATACATCCACGTATCGGGCCAGAACCAGCCTTCCACCCACTCGGGATGTTCGAATTTTAAGGCGTCTGCCACGGTCTGATAGCGGTCATCTTTCAGCGTATGCTTGATGTACGGCGCGTCACGCAGCTGCCTGAGGTAATCGCTCAGACGCATACCTTCCACGAAACGCAGCGGGAACTGGGCTTCTTTACCACTTTCCAGCAGTTGCAGCATCTCGCGCACGGTCATGCCAGGGGTAAAGCGATAGGTACCGGCTTTGAAATGGGACAGGTCCGGTTCAATACGCAGCAGCCACTGGAATACGCGTGGGCGAAGGATAATTTTGTCGTCATACAGCTGCTGACCAAGCGCCTGCCGCCCGGTCCCCGCTTTCAGGGTAAAAATCGTCTCGTCTTTTATCAGGATCTGACTCTCCGCCAGCTGACGGACTTTCCACACTCCCGCTCCGCCAGCGAGACCTAACGCAACGATCAGAAGGAGGACAAAGCGTAACATTTTCTTCATGACTACCTGGTTTGCTCACATAACGGGGCCAGAAACTGGAACAGCTCGCGGGATGACCAGCATTTGCGGCCATAAGCGCGAACGGGGACAACGGGCATCAGCGCATTGCAGATAACGACTTCATCGGCAGCCAACAGAGCCTCTTCCTTAGCGTTGACTTCGACAACGCGAAAGCCTGCGCGTGCCAGCTGGTGCATACAAAACTGCCGCATAATGCCGTTGACGCCGGCCTGCTCCAGCGAAGGCGTGAACACGTCACTGCCCTTCCGCCAGAGTAAATTAGCCGCACAGCATTCCGTAATGTACCCTTCGCTGTCAAGAACCAGCGCCTCCCCGGCCTCCGTCTGCTCAAGATGAGTACGAATTAGCACCTGTTCAAGGCGGTTGAGGTGTTTTATGCCAGCGAGCATCGAGTTTCTTCCCAGACGTACCGGACTTAGCGCCAGGGCTACGCCCTCTTCACGCCAGTGCGCATAATGGGAAGGATAATCTGAAACGGAAAGGATCCGCGTAGGATGCAGACAGGCAGAACCGCTATAGCCCCGGCCACCGCTCCCGCGGCTGATAATGACTTTCAGGACGCCGCTTGCTTTTTCTGACGCCAGCCGACGCATCTCACTTTCAAGAATGTCCCACTGCGAGAAGGGGATCAGTAATGTTTCGCAGGCTTTTTGTAAACGAAGGATATGGGCCCCGAGCAGGCACACGTCACCGTCGAGAATACGCGCAGTCGTGAAACAGCCATCGCCAAACTGGGTCGCCCTGTCGCTTGCCGGCAGCGTGTCTTGCTCAAGGCCATTAATCAAAAACATAGTGGCTCCTTATGCGTGGAGGCTCAGTCTGGCAGGATGTGAACAGCCGGACAAGGGGATTTCGCCTAATAAAAAAGGCCCGGCAAGCGGACCTTTTTTATCGTCAGCGACCAACCAGACTCAGACCTTTTTGAAGATCAGAGAACCGTTAGTCCCACCGAAGCCGAAGGAGTTACACAGGGTATACTCCATACCGCTAACCTGGCGCGCTTCGTGAGGAACGAAGTCCAGATCGCAACCTTCATCCGGGTTATCCAGGTTGATGGTTGGTGGTACAGCCTGATCGCGCAGCGCGAGAATAGAGTAGATTGACTCTACTGCCCCCGCAGCGCCCAGCAGGTGACCGGTCATGGATTTCGTGGAGCTCACCAGCACACGGCTGGCAGATTCGCCGAAGATAGACTTAACAGCCTGCGCTTCTGCTTTATCGCCCGCAGGGGTAGACGTCCCATGCGCGTTAACGTAGCCAATCTGTGCCGGCGTAATGCCCGCATCACGGATGGCGTTTTCCATCGCCAGCGCAGCACCTGCGCCATTCTCTGGAGGAGACGTCATGTGATAAGCATCGCTGCTCATGCCAAAGCCAACAACTTCAGCATAAATTTTCGCGCCACGTTTTTTCGCGTGTTCGTACTCTTCCAGTACGATCATGCCTGCACCGTCACCCAGCACGAAACCATCACGGTCTTTATCCCACGGACGGCTCGCCGCCTGAGGATTATCGTTTCGGGTAGAGAGCGCACGCGCTGCACCGAAACCACCGACGCCCAGTGGGGTACTGGCTTTTTCAGCGCCGCCCGCAACCATAGCATCTGCATCGCCGTACGCAATGATACGCGCGGCCTGGCCGATGTTATGCACGCCAGACGTACAGGCTGTCGCGATTGAGATGCTTGGGCCACGCAGGCCGAACATAATGGTCAGGTGACCTGCCACCATGTTGACAATCGTAGACGGAACGAAGAACGGGCTGATTTTACGCGGGCCGCCATTCATCAGAGATGTATGGTTTTCTTCAATCAGACCAAGACCGCCAATCCCGGAGCCGATAGCGGCGCCGATACGGGTCGCGTTCTCTTCCGTAATCTCAAGGCCAGAATCCTGCATGGCCTGAACGCCAGCGACAATTCCATATTGAATGAAGGCATCCATCTTGCGCTGTTCTTTGCGCGAGATGATCTCTTCACAGTTAAAATCCTTTACTAAGCCAGCAAATTTCGTTGCATAGGCGCTAGTATCGAAATGGTCGATTAGGCTGATGCCGCTCTGACCGGCAAGGAGAGCTTTCCAGGTGGACTCTACGGTATTGCCGACAGGAGACAACATGCCAAGTCCGGTCACAACTACACGACGCTTAGACACGCTTGTCCTCCAGGGAGGGATAAAAAAAGAGATTCGTGGGACAACAAAAGATAAAACTCAGGCGGTCGAATGACCGCCTGGAGATGTTCACTTACGCCTGGTGACCGTTGATGTAATCAATGGCAGCCTGAACGGTGGTGATTTTCTCAGCTTCTTCGTCCGGAATCTCAGTATCAAACTCTTCTTCCAGAGCCATTACCAGCTCAACGGTGTCAAGAGAATCTGCGCCCAGGTCTTCAACAAAGGAAGCGGAGTTCACAACTTCTTCCTGCTTAACGCCCAGCTGTTCGCCGATAATTTTCTTAACGCGTTCTTCGATAGTGCTCATACTCTTAAATTTCCTATCAAAACTCGCTTTCGCGATGGTTTTCGTAGTGTATAAAATGTTGAAAAATTTGCAACTAAATCCCGGCAGGTCTTACCACGATTTTACGTTATTTTGAGGCCATTTGCCCAAATAACGCAAATATTTTCGATCGTGATTAAACCATGTACATCCCGCCGTTGACGTGGAGGGTTTCACCAGTGATGTAACCCGCTTCGTCAGAGGCTAAAAATGCAACCGCGCTGGCGATTTCTTTAGGGTCGCCAAGACGACCCGCTGGAACTGCCGCCAGCGTACCCGCACGCTGCTCATCAGTTAGCGCACGCGTCATGTCCGTTTCAATAAAGCCCGGAGCAACAACGTTTACAGTAATTCCGCGGGACGCGACTTCACGCGCCAGCGACTTACTGAAACCGATCAGACCTGCTTTCGCCGCAGCGTAGTTAGCCTGACCAGCATTTCCCATGGTACCAACCACAGAACCTACAGTGATAATACGACCATGACGCTTTTTCATCATAGCGCGCATTACCGCTTTTGACAGACGGAATACAGATGACAGGTTGGTTTCGATAATATCGTTCCACTCGTCGTCTTTCATTCGCATCAGCAGGTTGTCGCGAGTGATCCCGGCATTATTGACCAGAATATCCACTTCGCCAAACTCTGCTCGAATATTTTCCAGAACAGATTCGATAGATGCTGGTTCAGTCACATTCAGTACCAGACCTTTACCGTTCGCACCCAGATAGTCGCTGATGGCCTGTGCGCCATTCTCGCTGGTCGCAGTCCCGATCACCGTTGCGCCGCGCGCAACCAGTGTTTCAGCAATAGCGCGCCCAATACCGCGGCTTGCGCCGGTCACCAGGGCAATTTTTCCTTCAAAACTCATGGTATTCCTCTTTTATTGCGAGAGTGCCGCTTTCATGGCTTCCGGCTCGTTAATCGCCGAGGCAGTCAGGGTATCTACAATACGTTTTGTCAGACCGGTAAGTACTTTACCTGGACCGACTTCATACAGATGTTCCACGCCCTGAGACGCCATAAATTCAACAGTTTTAGTCCACTGAACCGGGCTGTAGAGCTGGCGAACCAGCGCGTTACGGATAGCCTCCGGCGCGGTTTCGCACTTCACATCGACGTTATTCACAACGGAAATCGTCGGTGCGTTAAAGGTCATTTTTTCCAGCTCAACCGCGAGCTTATCGGCTGCGGGCTTCATCAGCGCGCAGTGAGACGGCACGCTCACCGGCAGGGGCAGTGCACGTTTTGCGCCCGCAGCTTTACAGGCAGCGCCTGCACGCTCAACCGCTTCTTTATGACCCGCGATTACCACCTGGCCTGGCGAGTTAAAGTTTACCGGAGAAACGACCTGACCTTCAGCAGATTCTTCACAGGCTTTAGCGATAGAATCATCATCCAGACCAATGATGGCAGACATGCCGCCCGTGCCTTCTGGCACCGCTTCCTGCATGAATTTACCACGCAATTCAACCAGGCGTACCGCGTCAGCGAAGGCAATCACGCCAGCGCAGACCAGCGCAGAGTATTCACCGAGGCTATGACCCGCCATCAGCGTCGGCGCTTTGCCGTCCTGCTGCTGCCATACGCGCCACAATGCGACGGATGCCGCCAGCAGTGCCGGTTGAGTCTGCCAGGTTTTGTTCAGTTCTTCAGCGGGGCCCTGTTGGGTCAGCGCCCACAGATCATAACCCAGCGCGTCAGAAGCTTCACGGAAAGTCTCTTCAATAACCGGATAGTTTGCTGCCATTTCAGACAACATCCCAACAGTTTGCGAGCCCTGTCCCGGGAACACAAAAGCAAATTGCGTCATTTTTTAATCCTTATCCTAGAAACGAACCAGCGCGGAACCCCAGGTGAACCCGCCACCAAAGGCTTCAAGCAAGACCAGTTGGCCCCGTTTAATTCGTCCATCGCGTACCGCTTCGTCAAATGCGCACGGTACCGATGCCGCAGAGGTGTTGCCGTGGCGATCGAGCGTCACCACAACGTTATCCATAGACATGCCCAGCTTCTTCGCCGTCGCGCTGATAATACGCAGGTTAGCCTGATGCGGTACCAGCCAGTCGAGTGCGGCACGGTCCAGATTGTTCGCTTCCAGCGTCTCATCAACGATGTGAGCCAGTTCAGTCACGGCCACTTTAAACACTTCGTTACCTGCCATTGTCAGGTAAATTGAACTGTCCGGATTAACGCGATCGGCGTTAGGCAGCGTTAACAGCTCGCCGTAGCGGCCATCGGCATGCAGGTGCGTGGAGATGATGCCCGGCTCTTCGGACTGCCCCAGCAGCACCGCGCCCGCGCCATCGCCAAAAATAATGATCGTTCCGCGATCGGTTGGATCGCAGGTACGCGCTAGCACGTCAGCGCCGATCACCAGCGCATATTTTACGGCGCCCGATTTTACATACTGATCGGCGATGCTCAGTGCATAGGTGAAACCCGCGCATGCTGCTGCAACATCAAATGCCGGGCAGCCTTTGATGCCGAGCATGTTCTGCACCTGGCACGCTGCGCTTGGGAAGGCATGCGTGGCAGAGGTGGTCGCCACCACAATAAGCCCGATCTGTTCTTTATCAATGCCAGCCATCTCAAGCGCTCGCTGAGCGGCTTCGTAGCCCATGGTGGACACAGTTTCGTCTGGCGCGGCGATACGACGTTCACGGATACCTGTGCGCGTGACAATCCACTCGTCAGACGTATCTACCATTTTTTCAAGATCGGCGTTGGTACGCACTTGTTTTGGCAGGTAGCTGCCGGTACCTAAAATCTTCGTATACATGTACGCTCAGTCACTTTTAGCTAATACAGATCCCAGGCGAGCGGCAATCCTCTGAGGGACTTGACGCTGCACCGCCTGCACTGCCTGTTCAATCGCGACGGTAAATGCTCGCTGATTGGCGGCGCCATGACTCTTAATCACGATGCCGCGCAATCCTAACAGACAGGCGCCATTATACTGGTCGGGGTTGAGGTGACTGAATCGCCGCGTCAGGCTTTTTTGTAACCAACGCTTTAATATAATCAGCCACCAGGACCTTTTTTTACCGTCTCCCTGCGATTTCAGCAGAGAAAGGAACATTCGTACGACCCCTTCCATGGTCTTCAACGTCACGTTTCCGGTGAAGCCATCACACACTAATACATCCGTTTTGCCCGTCAGCAACTCATTGGCTTCGAGATAACCAATATAGTTGATGGAGGGGACCTGTTTGAGTATTTCCGCAGCGTCGCGGATACTGTCCAGACCTTTGGTCTCTTCTTCACCAATATTCAATAACGCAACGCGGGGATTGTTAATCCCGACCACGTCTTCTGCCAGCACCGACCCCATAACGGCAAACTGAGCCAGCATTGTACTATCACAATCCACGTTAGCGCCCAGATCCAGCACCACCGTTTTGCCCTTCTGCTGATGCGGTAACACCGTCACCAGCGCCGGACGCTCAATGCCCTCAATCGGCTTGAGCAATAATTTCGACAGCCCCATCAGCGCGCCAGTATTTCCCGCGCTGACGCAAGCCTGTGCTCGCCCTTCTTTCACCAGCTCCAGCGCCATTCGCATAGAGCTGCCGCGGCTATTACGAATAGCCTGCGATGGCCGGGCATCACTGGCAATAACTGACTGCGCAGGAATAATCTGCAGACGCGAACGTTGTTCAAAGTCAGCTTTTGCAAGTAATGGCGTGATTGTGTCGGGATTACCGACTAAAAGAAGTGTGAGTTGCGAATTAGAATTCAGTGCCTGCAATGCTGCAGGCACTGTCACGGTAGGGCCAAAATCTCCCCCCATGACATCTAACGCCAGGGTTAGACGTGTCAAGGTATCGTCGCAGCCTGGTTCGGTAAACTCCCCGTTTGCACGGGGAAGTTCCTCACTAAGCCTAATCACGCTGACGCGTGATTACTTAGTGATAACCTTGCGGCCGCGGTAGAAACCGTCAGCGGTGATGTGGTGACGCAGGTGTTTCTCACCAGAAGTCTTGTCTACAGACAGGCTGGTAACTGCGGTCAGCGCGTCATGGGAACGACGCATGCCACGTTTGGAACGGGTTGGTTTATTCTGTTGTACGGCCATGGACCTTACTCCTCAATTACTTACGCTTTAAGCTGGCTAATACGGCAAATGGGTTTGGTTTTTGCGCTTCATCAGGCAGTTCCCCAAAGACCATGTCCGCCTCGGACACTTCACAGTGTTCAGAATCATGCACCGGAACGACTGGCAGGGAGAGGATGACTTCATCTTCAACCAGCGCCAGAAGATCGATTTCACCGAATTCGTTAACCTCAATCGGCTCATACGCTTCCGGGAGTGCTTCAGCCTGTTCGTCAGAACGAACCGGACTAAAACAATACGTTGTGTGAACATGCTGTACAAACGGTTTCCCGCAACGCTGACATTCGAGCGTTACCGTCACCTTTGCATCACCGGTTAACACGGCGAGACGCTGGTTGTCGATAGCGAACGACATGGAGCATTCTACATCACTGTCCACACTGACTACAGATTCGGCAATACGCTCAGCCTGATCGGAAGAATAGATTCCTTCGTAATCGAGGCGTTTTTGAGCCGTACGAACCGGATCAAGAGTCAGGGGTAATTTTACCTTTTGCATAGGGCGCGCATATTAACTTTGTAACGTCATAGAGTCAAAGAAAAAGGCAACCAGAGCTGCCTTTTGCCAATTATTCGCACACATTGCGGCCTGTAGTTTAAAATGGCTGGCATCGATACGCTATATCTGGTGATAAAAATATGCCAAATCTCGTCCTTGCTTCCACTTCACCTTATCGCCGAATGCTGCTGGAAAAGCTCGGGATCCCGTTTGAATGCGCTGCGCCGGAGGTGGATGAAACGCCACAGCCGGGCGAGTCACCGCGTCATCTGGTGACCCGTCTCGCGAAAGAGAAAGCACAGTCGCTGGCCGTACGTTACCCCGCTCATCTGATTATAGGCTCCGATCAGGTTTGTGTGCTGGACGGCGAAATCACCGGCAAACCGTATACGGAAGAAATCGCCTGCCAGCAGCTTTTGCGTGCGCGAGGCAGTATCGTGACCTTTTATACCGGCCTGGCGCTTTATAATTCGGCTTCCGGTCATCTGCAAACCGAGTGCGAGCCGTTTGATGTGCACTTCCGTCATCTTAGCGAACAGGAGATTATGGATTATGTGCGTCGGGAGCGTCCGCTGAACTGTGCAGGGAGCTTTAAAAGTGAAGGACTAGGGATTGCGTTGTTCGACAAGCTCGATGGCCGCGATTCCAATACGCTGGTGGGGTTGCCGCTGATTGCGCTGTGCCAGATGTTAAGGCGAGAAGAGTGTAATCCGCTGACGATGTGACCGTTGCGGCCTGATGCCCCCACCCCGGCCCTCTCCCTGTGGGAGAGGGAGAAAAACATGTAGGCCGGGTAAGCGCAGCGCCACCCGGCACAAAATCAGCCGCGCAGAACTTTCAGACAGCGTTTGAGCTGCTCATCCAGCGGCGCTTCAATACGGATAACTTCACCGGTATTAGGATGGGTGAACTTCAGCGCTGCCGCATGCAGGAACAGACGCGATAGCCCCGTCCCCGCCAGCTGCTTATCAAATTCGCGATCGCCATAGCGGTCATCAAACGCAATCGGATGGCCCGCAAACTGGGTATGGACGCGAATCTGGTGAGTACGCCCCGTCACCGGACTACAGCGCACCAGCGTGGCGAATTCGTAGCGCTCTTCAACTTTAAAGCGCGTCTCAGACGGTTTCCCTTCCTGATTAACACGAACAATGCGCTCGCCGCTTTGCAGAATATTTTTCAGCAGCGGCGCCTGCACCACTTTCACGTGGGACTGCCACTGGCCGCGCACCAGCGCCAGATAATCTTTCTGCATCCCTTTTTCGCGCAGCTGTTCATGCAGTGAACGCAGCGCAGAACGTTTTTTCGCCACTAGCAGCACGCCAGAGGTATCACGGTCAAGACGGTGAACCAGTTCGAGGAAACGCGCTTCCGGGCGCAGCGCGCGTAACCCTTCAATCACGCCAAAGCTTAGGCCGCTCCCCCCGTGTACCGCCGTTCCGGACGGTTTATTCAGCACCAGAATGTGGTCGTCCTCATAAAGGATAACGTCGCTCAGGGCCGCGACTTTTTGCAGCTTCGGAGAAACGACCTCTTCTTCACGCTCTGCAACACGTACCGGTGGAATGCGGACTTCATCGCCCGCCTCGAGCTTATACTCTGGCTTCACGCGTTTTTTGTTCACCCGCACCTCGCCCTTACGCAAGATGCGATAAATCATGCTTTTTGGCACACCCTTCAGCTGGGTGCGCAAAAAATTATCGATACGTTGCCCCGCCTCGTCGTCGGCGATGGCAACCATTTTTACGGCTGGAGTCTCTGTTTTCATGGTTGGCGATTCTAAATAGCGTCAGGCATTAGCGCCACTCATTTTTCTATGCTTATATTTACTTTTATCCGGACCGCTCCCCTTTCGCGCAATCGATTTGGTGGTTATTAAACCAATCACCCCGTTGAAGTGAAGAAACTGTGAGTAACCGGGTGATAATTGGTAAAAGTCATCTTGCTATAACCCGGCGAGCAGTGGAATAATGAATCCGTTTTCCGCGTTAAATCCGGGTTTTGTAAGGATGTCGACGGAATGACCAATTTTGTCTGACCGATCATCCACGCAGCAATGGCGTAAGACGTATTGATCTTTCAGGCAGTTAGCGGGCTGCGGGTTGCAGTACTTCCCGGTATAAGGATTGTTCTCTGGAGAGTTTTCCCAGGCAATTCCCCTGATAATTGCGCTGTGTTTCCGTATGAAACACAGGCAACCGACACTCTGCGCCTCTTAAGCGAGCGACAACCGTGAGGTTGGCGACGTGAATAGACACGAGGCCATCGGTTCATACCCCGGAAAGCGTCACCTTGCCCGCAGCTTTGTCGTCAATGTAAGAATAACGAGTAAGTTACGATGAAAAGAATGTTAATCAACGCAACTCAGCAAGAAGAGTTGCGTGTCGCCCTTGTGGATGGGCAGCGCCTGTACGATCTGGATATCGAAAGTCCTGGACACGAACAGAAAAAAGCGAACATTTACAAAGGCAAAATCACCCGCATTGAACCAAGCCTTGAAGCTGCATTTGTCGATTACGGTGCTGAGCGTCACGGTTTCCTTCCTCTCAAAGAAATCGCCCGCGAATATTTTCCTGCAAACTACAACTCCCATGGCCGTCCGAACATTAAAGATGTTCTGCGTGAAGGTCAGGAAGTTATCGTCCAGATCGATAAAGAAGAGCGTGGCAACAAAGGTGCCGCACTGACCACCTTTATCAGTCTGGCAGGAAGCTATCTGGTGTTGATGCCAAACAACCCGCGTGCGGGTGGCATCTCTCGCCGTATCGAAGGCGATGACCGTACCGAGCTGAAAGAAGCGCTGGCAAGTCTTGAGCTGCCAGACGGCATGGGCCTTATCGTGCGCACCGCAGGCGTCGGCAAATCTGCCGAAGCATTGCAGTGGGACCTGAGCTTCCGTCTGAAGCACTGGGAAGCCATCAAGAAAGCGGCTGAAAGCCGTCCTGCTCCGTTCCTGATCCACCAGGAAAGCAACGTCATTGTGCGTGCCTTCCGTGATTATCTGCGTCAGGACATCGGTGAAATTCTGATTGATAACCCGAAAGTGCTTGAGCTGGCTCGCCAGCACATCGCCGCGCTGGGTCGCCCGGATTTCACCAGCAAAATTAAACTGTACACCGGTGAAATCCCGCTGTTCAGCCACTATCAGATTGAATCCCAGATCGAGTCTGCCTTCCAGCGTGAAGTGCGTCTGCCGTCCGGCGGTTCTATCGTTATCGATACCACCGAAGCGCTGACCGCTATCGACATCAACTCCGCGCGTGCAACCCGCGGCGGCGACATCGAAGAGACCGCCTTCAACACCAACCTAGAAGCCGCTGATGAAATCGCCCGCCAGCTCCGCCTGCGCGACCTGGGTGGTCTGATTGTTATCGACTTCATCGACATGACCCCGGTTCGCCACCAGCGTGCGGTTGAAAACCGTCTGCGTGAAGCGGTGCGCCAGGATCGCGCGCGTATCCAGATTAGCCATATCTCGCGCTTCGGCCTGCTGGAAATGTCCCGTCAGCGTCTGAGCCCGTCACTCGGCGAGTCCAGCCATCACGTCTGCCCGCGCTGTTCCGGGACAGGTACCGTGCGTGACAATGAATCGCTCTCCCTCTCTATTCTGCGTCTGATTGAAGAAGAAGCGCTGAAAGAGAACACCAAAGAGGTTCACGCCATTGTTCCGGTGCCGATTGCCTCCTACCTGCTGAACGAAAAACGTGCAGCGGTGAGCGCAATCGAAGCGCGTCAGGGCGGCGTTCGCTGCATCATCGTGCCAAACGACGAGATGCAAACCCCGCACTATCACGTGCTGCGCGTGCGTAAAGGTGAAGAGACAAGCACCCTCAGCTACCTGCTGCCGAAGCTTCATGAAGAAGAAATGGCGCTGCCATCGGATGAAGAGCCTGCCGAGCGTAAACTGCCTGAGCAGCCTGCATTAGCAACCTTCATCATGCCGGAAGCCCCGCCGGAAGCGACGCTGGAAAAACCAGCGGCAAAACCTGCCGTGCAAAAGGCGGCCCCTGCCGCGGCAAAAGCGCAGCCTGAGCAGCCGGGTCTCCTGAGCCGCATCTTCGGCGCGCTGAAAAAAATGTTTGCTGGCGAAGAAGTTCAGCCTGAGCAGCCGAAAGAAGCGCCAAAAGAAGCGAAACCAGAGCGTCAGCAGGACCGTCGTAAGCGTCAGAACAATCGTCGCGATCGTAATGACCGCAACGACCGTAGCGATCGTAACGAGCGCCGTGATAATCGTTCCGAGAACAACGAAGGTCGTGAACAACGCGAGGACAACCGTCGCAACCGTCGCGAGAAGCAGCAGCAGAACGTTGAAGATCGTGAGATTCGCCAGCAGGCGGGCGATGAGTCCGAGAAGAGCAAACAGCGTGACGAGCAGCAACCTCGCCGCGAGCGTAACCGTCGTCGTAACGACGAGAAACGCCAGGCCCAGCAGGAAGTCAAAAACCTGAACCGCGAAGCGCCTGTTGAACAGCAGGACACGGAGCAGGAAGAGCGTACTCAGGTTATGCCGCGTCGTAAGCAGCGTCAGCTGACCCAGAAAGTGCGTGTGGGTGCTGTTCAGGCGGAAGAAAACGACGTTATCGCGGTTGAAGCAGCAGAAAGCACAACGGGTACACAGGTTGCGAAAGTTGACCTGCCAGCCGTAGTAGAAAATCAGGTTGAGCAGGACGAAAGCAGCGAAAACCGTGACAACGCAGGTATGCCGCGTCGCTCCCGTCGTTCTCCGCGTCATCTGCGCGTGAGCGGTCAGCGTCGTCGTCGTTACCGTGACGAGCGTTACCCAACTCAGTCGCCAATGCCATTGACCGTGGCGTGCGCGTCACCTGAGATGGCATCCGGTAAAGTCTGGATCCGTTATCCGGTTGCTCGCCCGGAACAGGCTGTTGAAGAACAGTCTGTGACCGAAGAGGTGATTGCACCGATAGCAGCGGTGGAAGACGTCGTGACTGAAGCGGCAACCGTGGTTGAACCGCAGGTTGTTGACACGGCGGCACCGCAGGCTGTGGAAGTGGAAACGACCCATCCTGAAGTCATTGCTGCGCCGGTTGATGCCGCTCCGCAGATCATTGCCGAAGAAGATACCGTGGTAGCTGAAGAAGTCGCGGAAGACGCTCAGCCAGTCTCCGCAGCAGAAGAGCCCGCAGACGTTACCGTCGAAACGGTGACTGAAGAGGTTGTTCAGGACGTCGAGATTCAGGTTGAACCTGTTGTCGAAGAGGTCAAAGCGCCTGAAGTGAAATCAGAGCCGATTGAGGTCGTTGCAGCTGTAGCGCCTGCTCACGTTGCTACCGCGCCGATGACTCGCGCCCCGGCACCTGAGTATGTGCCTGAA
Source organism: Enterobacter sp. JJBC (assembly GCF_036936505.1). Lineage (NCBI taxonomy): Bacteria > Pseudomonadati > Pseudomonadota > Gammaproteobacteria > Enterobacterales > Enterobacteriaceae > Enterobacter > Enterobacter sp. JJBC. The sequence goes on along the minus strand of NZ_CP136935.1, from coordinate 1,810,278 downwards.
GCGCCACGCCATAGCGACTGGGTTCGTCCGGCATTCAACTTCGAAGGCAAAGGTGCTGCCGGTGGTCACAGTGCAACGCACATGGCTACTGCGCCAGCTACTCGTCCTCAGCCTGTTGAATAACGCACGCAAATACTGAAAGCCGACCTTCGGGTCGGCTTTTTTATGGCTGTTGCAGGGGCTTTCTCATTCCGGTGACCTCCGGCATTATCTGCCGCATCAGCTCCAGAAAACGCCGCAAGCGCGCCGGATAATAACGAGACCAGGGGTAAACCAGATGTACCGGTAGCGCTGCCGGCTGCCACTCTGGCAGTAGATGCACCAGTCGTCCTTCCTGAATATCATCCTTTACTGTCCAGCTGGATACCACCGCAACGCCTAGCCCGGTGAGTGCCGTATTGCGCGCCACATACAGGCTGTCGGTACCCAGGCGTGGCGTAATGGTAACCCGCGTCGGGGCAGATGATGCATCGTGGAAAAGCTCCACATGGCGTTGATAAAAAGAGCTGATGGCAATCCAGGGAAGCTGTTGCAAATCTTCCGGCGTTTTAACCGCGGGATAACGGGCCAGTAATTCCGGTGAAGCCACCACCGAGCGCGGCACTTCAGCCAGCAGCACGGACACGGTTGCCGGATCGACTTCCACACCCACCCGAATAGCACAGTCAAGGTTGTCGCCGAGGAAATCAACCGAGCGATCGTTGAGCATCCACTCAACAGAAAGCTGGGGATAGCGCTGCAAAAATTCGGTTAACGGTTTCAGAAGCTGATCCTGGCCAAACGCGTGCGGGGCGCGCACCCTCAGCACCCCAACCGGTTCATCTTCCGTCTGCCCTACCTCGTCTTCCAGTGCCAGCCAGCTGTCAATCACCCGTCGGGCATGCTGATAGCAGCGTTCGCCGTCATCGGTCAGCCGGGTCGTATGGGTTGTGCGCAGCATCAGGCGTACTCCCAGCATGGTCTCAAGCGACTGCAACCGTCGGCTCACCGTGGCCTGGGTTGTTGCCAGCTGACGTGCTGCCGCAGAAAGAGACCCCGCCTCCACAATGCGAACAAACGTTCGCATCAGTTCTACCCGATCTATACGCTCAGGCCTTTTCATATCATTTCCATCCATACGCTACACGTATAAGCGTTTTACCACCGCGCCCGCTACCGTCGCAAGGCGTACTGATAAAAAATAGCCGCACACGACGAATGAGGAACATCTTATGAACACAACTACCACCCGGGCCGTAAGCCGCTGGGTAATCTTAATGCTGGCGCTCGGTGCGGGCTTTAGCGTGGCATCCATCTATTATGCCCAGCCTCTGCTGCCGCTGATGGGCTCAGACCTGAACCTGAGCATCGAAGGCATGGGCATGGTCCCGACGCTTACCCAGGCGGGTTATGCCTTAGGTATCCTGTTTCTGCTCCCGCTCGGCGATCGTCATGATCGCAGAACGCTGATCCTGATAAAAAGTGCGGCTCTGGCGCTGTTCCTGCTGGGTTGTAGCCTGACCGGACAACTGCACTCCCTGCTGCTCACCAGCCTGCTGATTGGCATGGCCGCCACCATGGCGCAGGATATTGTCCCGGCCGCAGCGATCCTCGCGCCGGAAGGCAAACAGGGAAAAACGGTCGGCACGGTGATGACCGGCCTGCTGCTGGGGATTTTGCTCTCCAGAACCGTGAGCGGCGTGGTGGGTGAAGCCTTTGGCTGGCGGGTGATGTATCAGCTGGCCGCCGCAAGTATTGCCTTTGTCGGCGTGGTCATGTGGGCCGTGCTTCCCCGCTTCGCCGTTCACTCCACGCTGAGCTACCCGGCACTGATGCGCTCCATGGAACACCTCTGGCGCCGCTACCCGGCGCTGCGTCGGGCCGCGCTGGCCCAGGGTTTTCTGTCGATTGCCTTTAGCGCATTCTGGTCAACGCTGGCGGTCATGCTGCTGGAACGGTATCACCTTGGCAGCGCCGTGGCGGGTGGATTTGGTATTGCCGGAGCCGCTGGCGCGCTGGCCGCACCGCTGGCAGGTGGTCTGGCAGATAAGCTGGGCGCCGGTAAAGTCACCCAACTGGGTGCCGCGCTGGTGACCCTCTCGTTTGCCCTGATGTTCCTGATGCCGGCACTGGATATACACGGTCAGTTGATCCTGATTGCCCTCTCCGCGGTCGGTTTCGATCTCGGCTTGCAGTCCAGCCTCGTGGCCCACCAGAATCTGGTCTACAGCCTTGAGCCGCAGGCCCGTGGACGCCTGAACGCTCTGCTGTTTACCGTCATTTTCATCGGAATGGCGCTGGGTTCGGCATTAGGCAGCAATATCTACACGCTGGCAGGCTGGTCTGGCGTGGTGGCTCTGGCAACCCTGTGTGGTGCCATTGCGCTGGCTATCAGAGTGATTGAAAGCGCCCGGGTGCTGTCCGCACAGGCAGAAAGTGTGTAAAAAAAATGCCCAACCCGGACGGGTTGGGCAGTCAAAACATGCCCAGTTTCAAGACATGTTAAACAGGTCAGAGTCTTATCTGTTCATCTGGAACAAAGACATACCCTGCATATCGCTAAAGGCTTTATACGAGGCCTGCAACGCCGCCTGCTGCATGGTGTAGGACGAAATCACCGAGTTCCAGTCCACGTCAACCAGGTTACTCATCTGCTGGGTCTGACCCAGCGCGCGGTCTTCACCCAGAGCGTCCAGCTTGCCCAGCTCATCCAGCTTGATGCCGAGGTCGGCGCGCACGGTCAGCACGTTGTTGAGGGAGTTGCTCAGGCCACGGTTGGCTTTATCAATAGCCGCCGTAAACGCCTCGGCTTTCGTTTCATCCTCCCCAATCGGCGTATTCAGCGCTTCAATTGCGGAGTCGAGGATCTTGAACAAATTCGTTTCCGGTTTACTACCATCTGGCTCTGGCTTCGCATTGCTGGTGAAGCTATCGAAAACTTCAGTGCCCGTATGGCTGATTTGCATCGTGCGCGCGGAGTCAACCTGCTGGCTGATTGGCGTTCCGCCGCCCTTATAATCACCCGTAGTCTGGTCGAAAGCCGCCGCTTCGGTCTTGTAACCGGAAAAAATATAGCGGCCGTTACCGTCCGTGCTGTTAGCCAGGTTCATGAGCTGATCGCGAATACCTTGCAGGTTCGTGGCCAGCGAAGCGCGGTCATCGTCACTTAACGTTCCGTTGCCCGCATTGACAATCTTTTCCTGAGCAGCCTGGATAGCGGTTGTCACTTGCGATAACACGTTCTCTTCCAGCGAGACTTTCGTCGTAGCGAAGGAGCGCGCCAGCGCATACTGGCTGTTTTGCGTTTGAGCCTGAGAGAGCACAACGGCCTGCGAGGCGGCAATCGGATCGTCAGATGGACGATTGATGCGCTTCCCCGTAGACATCTGCTCGCCGTAGCTGAGCCAGAGACTTTGGGAGTTCGTCACGCCGCGCATGCTTTGCTCATACATCATTTGAGTACTAATACGCATTTTTTATGCCTCAGCCTTAGCGGATATTGATCAATGCATCAAACAGCGTGCTCGCCGTTTGCAGCACCTGCGCATTCGCCAGATAGTACTGCTGATAGCGTTGCAGGTTGCCATACTCTTCATCCAGGTTAACCCCGGAGATTGACTGCTGTTGTTTGGTCAGCTGCGTCACCACGTTAACTTTGGTTTCGCTGCTGGTTTTCAGCGACGCCGTGGTGCTGCCCACCGTACTGACCAGCGCGGCATAAGCATCGTTAAAGGTTTTGTTCCCCCCCACCAGCTTAGCGCTCTGTAAATCCAGCAGCTTCTGGCCATTGGTATTGTCGCTTTCGCCGCTTCCTTGCGCGGAGGCCATCGCCAGTTTGGATTCGTCGCTGATCGCAACGTCCATATTCACAATGACGTCATTCACCGGTTTGACGATGAAACTGTCTTTATTATTGGCTGAGCCGCTAATCTTAACGTTAAGACCATCAAACGACAGATTACCGCTGGCGTCAGGCTTGGCCGTGAAGCTGGTGTTGTCCGACAGACGCGTGATTGTCCAGTCAGTACCGTTGTACTCAACTTTGTAGTTTGTCGCCTGGACCTTGGTACTGTCCGTCATCGTTGCCGTAACGGACGCGCTTCCGGTGTTTTTGCCGTTACTCAGCACTGCCGGGGAGCCAAAATCAAACAGCTTGCCGCCTTTATCTCCGTTGGCGTCAAAGCCCGCCTGGTGCTGGGTATTCATGGCATCCGCAAACGCCAGCGCCATCTGGTTGAGGGTATTTCGCGCCTGATCCAGATCCTGAGAACGGAACGTTAACAGCCCTCCAAGCGACCCCGTGGTGATCTGTTTTTCTGAGATCTCCACGTTGCCTGCTGCGGCATCCACATACGCAATCGTCGTACGCGCTGGGTCCGCACTGGATTTCACCGCCGCCAGCTGACTTGCGTTGCTGCCCTGTACCAGGGTGTAACCGTTGGCGATAGAGATGTTATACGTGCCGCTGTCCTGTACGGTAACGTCCACACCGACAATCTTGTTCAGTTCACTCACCAGCTGATCGCGCTGATCGAGCAGTTCGTTCGGGGATGCGCCCGCCCCTACGCCAGTCAGCCGGGAGATCTGATCGTTAAGGTTAGCAATCTGCTTCGCATAGTTATTGATCTGATCGACGCTGGTAGAAATCGCCGTATTGACCTGCGCATCCTGATCGCGGAGATATTGATCGTTGGTTTTAAACTGGTTTACCAGACCATCCGCCTTACCGAGCACCGTCTGGCGTGCAGCCGGATCTTCTGCGTTACTCACCAGCGTTTGCAGGCTTTTAAAGAAATCCTGGAGGTTGGCAGAAAGCGAGTTCGTGGTATCCGACAGCACGTCGTCAATTTTTGACATCTGCTGGTAGCGCGTGGTCAGCCCACTGCTCTGGTTCTGCGCCGCGCGCAGCTGGTTGGTGATAAACGCATCATATTCACGCTGAACGCCGGATACATAGACCCCGTTACCCACCCAACCACCACCGGTCAGGGTACTGTTTGATGCCCCCAGAATGGTGGTCTGGCGGGTATAACCTGCCACGTTGTAGCTTGAAATATTATTACTGACGGTATTGAGTGCCGACTGCGCAGCACTGAGGCCACTCATGGCGCTGTTAATCAAACTGGACATGGGGGTTCCTTTTATACGTTCAGACACGAGTCCTGATGAAGGTTATCGGCAACCTCCACCGGGACTTGAGAACTTTCAGAACAGATTTTCGAGATCTGTGCTATACGCTTTGCTGACCTTCTCGGACATGGATTTCAGCTGCTGGATCATGCTGGTCAGCTTGCGTGCATAGTTTGGATCGGTCGCGTAGCCGGCATTCTGCAATGCCTGAGCGCCCTGCTCTGGCGTGGCGGCCTGGGTCACCGCAGTGTAGCGCGGGTTCCGGCTCAGCAGCCCGACATAATCCGACAACGCTTCCAGATACGAGCTGTAGACGCGGAATTTGGCTTTCACCTTCACTGCCGCACCGTTTTCATATTCGGTGGTGGTGATTTCAGTGGTCGGCCCTTTCCAGCTGGAGGTGGCCTTCACGCCAAAGATGTTGAAGCTCGGCTCGCCGTTCTCCCTGCGGATCTGACGTTGCCCCCAGCCCGACTCCAGCGCCGCCTGCGCCAGAATCAGATGGTGCGGCACGCCGCTCTCTTCACTGGCAAGACGCGCCGGCAGGGAGAGCTGCGCCAGGAAGTCTTTGCTGTCGCCGGAGAGCGGCTCGTCACGCGTTTCTGCCGGCTTCGGCATCGCCTTACGCACCATCTGCGTTAGCGCCTGATTTTGATAACTGGTCACCTTTTCCAGATCAAACTTCAGCGGCACCTGCGGCGGGGCCTCTTCAGGCGGGAGTCCCTGAGCGGCTGCGGTCTGCTTCACGATCATGTCCGCCAGGCCGAGTCCCTTTCCGGCGGTCATTTGCTGGGCAATCTGCTGATCGTACATGCTGGTGTAAAGCCGCGTGGAATCACTGCTGAACATGCCGTCTTTCGGCAGAGTTTCACGCATGCTTTTCAACATCATCTGCACGAACATGCCTTCCACCTGACGGGCAACCGGGCGGATATTCGCCGCCGGATCCTTGCCCGCTTTGGTTTTCAGCTCGTTGAGCGACTGGGCATCCCAGGCGGCACTGGTCAACAGTTTGCTATCGGTCAGCATTTAGATGATTTCCAGTTTAGCGCGCAGGCAGCCTGCACTTTGCATGGATTGCAGAATGGACATCAGATCCATTGGCGTTGCACCCAGCGCATTCAAGGCACGCACCACGCTGTTCAGGTTGGCGCTGGAGCGCACGCTCTGCAACGAACCGCCGCTCTGTCGTAAATCAATCTGCGTTTGCGGGGTCACTACCGTCTGACCGCCACCAAACGGGGTATCCGGCTGGCTGACGTTGGCCGAGCGGTTAACCGTGACGGAGAGATTGCCCTGCGCCACGGCGCAGCTGTCCAGCGTCACTTCGCGGTTCATCACCACCGAGCCGGTACGGGAGTTGATAATGACTTTCGCATCCTGAACCGGCACGTTCACTTCCATATTCTGGATATCGGCCAGCATCCGCACCTGGTTGCTGCTGCCGGTTGACGTGCGGATCTGCACGGTGCGGGCATCCAGCGCGGTGGCGCTGCCGTAGCCCCGGCTGCGGTTGATGGTGTCAGCGATCTGCTGCGCCATCGTAAAGTCTTCGTTATTCAGTTGCAGGTTAATGGTGTTGCCGGTGCCGAACTGGGTCGGCAGCTCACGTTCGATGATCGCGCCGTTGGTAATACGTCCCCCGTTCAGCTGGTTCACCTGCACGCTGCTGCCGCCCGCCGACGCGCCTGCTCCGCCAACCAGAATGTTGCCCTGCGCCAGAGCATACACCTGGCTGTCAACGCCTTTCAGCGGCGTCATCAGCAACGTACCGCCACGCAGGCTTTTGGCATTACCCATCGACGAGACAACCACGTCGATGGTTTGCCCCTGACGCGCAAAGGCCGGATAAGACGCGGTCACCATCACGGCCGCCACGTTTTTCAGCTGCATGTTGGTCCCGGCCGGTACGGTAATACCGAGCTGCGAGAGCATGTTGTTCAGGCTCTGGGTGGTGAACGGCGTCTGGGTCGTCTGGTCACCCGTCCCATCCAGCCCCACCACCAGGCCATAGCCAATCAGGGAGTTTTCGCGCACGCCCTGCACGCTGGTGAGATCGCGTATGCGATCGGCCTGCGCAACGGTAGCGACCAGCGACAGCGCCACGGCGAAGAGAAATTTATACATAGGTCACCTCGCTTACATCGGCGATAGGTTAAGGAAGAAGCGTTGCAGCCAGCCCATATTTTGCGCTTCGTTGATGTAGCCGTTGCCGACGTACTCAATGCGCGCATCCGCCACCTGGGTGGACGGTACGGTGTTGGTGCCGCTGATAGTGCGAGGGTTAACCACACCGGAGAAACGAATGAATTCCGTACCCTGGTTAATGGCGATCTGTTTTTCGCCCACCACGTGCAGGTTGCCGTTCACCAGAACCTGGTCAACCGTTACCGTCAGCGTTCCGCTGAAGGTATTGCTGGCGTTCGCGCCACCTTTACCGTTAAAGGTGTTGCCGCCGGAGGCTTCCACATCCGCACGGGCGTTGCCGAACAGCCCTTGCAGATAGCGCGGTACGGTGTCGAAACCAAAATTGGTTTTGCCGTCGCGGCTGGCGTTCGCCGACGAGCTCTTGCTCGCGCTGACGTTTTCCTGCAACACAATGGTCAGCGTATCGCCAACGTTACGCGGACGACGGTCTTCAAACAGCGGCTGATAACCGTAGTTAATCGGCTGCGCGGTCTGGAAAATAGAGCCGTTCACCACCGGCGCGGGGCCGGGAACGGGTTGGGCGGTAGTCGCACCCTGTACCAATGGTTTAGACGGGATCCAGGCACACCCGCTGAGGGTGACGGCCAGAACAGTCAGGATCGGATAACGAAACGCCGCGTTTTTTTGCATTGCCTTCATCTTCGAAAACAGGGAGCCGGTGCGACGTTTACCGCACCGGGCTACACCTTAGAGTTGCGTCAGTTTTTGCAGCATCTGGTCGGTCGTCGACACTGCTTTACTGTTAATTTCATAGGCGCGCTGGACCTGGATCATATTCACCAGCTCTTCCGCCACGTTAACGTTCGAGGTTTCCACATACCCCTGATACAGCAGCCCCGCCCCGTTCAGGCCCGGGGTACTTTCATTTGGCGTGCCGGAAGACTGCGTTTCGGTGTAGAGGTTCTCACCGATGCTTTCCAGCCCGGTATCGTTCATGAAGGTCGTCAGATTGAGCTGTCCAACCTGGACCGGCGCGGCCTGACCTTGCTGAGTGACGCTGACGATACCGTCACGACCAATGGTGATACTCAGCGCGTTCGCCGGGATGGTGATCGCAGGCTGAACCTGGAAGCCGCCCGCTGTCACCAGCTGACCATTCTGATCCACCTGGAACGAACCATCGCGGGTATAGGCGGAGGTCCCGTCAGGCAGCTGCACCTGGAAGAAACCCTGACCTTTGATGGCAACGTCTTTACTGTTGTTGGTCTGGGACAGGTTGCCCTGGCTGTGCAGACGCTCGGTGGCAACCGGGCGCACGCCGGTACCAATTTGCAGACCGGACGGCAGCGTGGTTTGCTCAGAAGACTGCGCCCCTGGCTGACGAATCGTTTGATAAAGCAAATCTTCGAAAACCGCACGCTGGCGCTTGAAACCATTGGTGCTGACGTTTGCCAGGTTGTTGGCAATCACATCCATATTGGTTTGCTGTGCGTCCAGACCGGTTTTCGCGATCCATAAAGAACTGATCATAGGGAGTCCTGTTAACTCATAGCCAGAAGTTGGTTAGCCTTGCCTGCGTTTTCATCGACGCTGCTGATAATTTTCATCTGCATTTCGAAGCGGCGGGCGCTGGCGATCATGTCGGTCATGGCTTCTACCGGTTTGACGTTACTGCCTTCCAGCACGCCGGACATCACGCGGATGGTCGGGTCGGCCTGTAACGTGGCGCCACGCGTGGCCTGCGCCGCCTGGGTCAGACGGAACATCCCGTCATCGCCACGCTGCACTTCGTTGCCTTCCGCTTTCACCAGCTTCAGACGACCGACAGGCGCAACGGTGTTAGCCGGGTCGCCCGGGTTTAACGCCGAAATCGTCCCGTCTGCCGCAATGGTCAGCTCTGACCCTTCCGGCACCGTCAACGGACCGGCTTCGCCCACCACCGGATGCCCCTGAATCGTCAGCTGCCCGGTGGCGCTCACCTGGATATTACCGTTGCGGGTATACCCTTCCCCGCCGTCAGCCGTTTGCACCGCCAGCCAGCCGTCCTGCTGAAGGGCAACGTCCAGCGGACGCGCGGTGTAATCCATCTGGCCTGGCGTCATGTCGGCGCCCGGGGTGGAAGCGGTGACCAGCGTACGCGTGGGCAATGACAGCCCTTCTACCGGCACCGCACGCAGCGCGTTGAGCTGCGCACGAAAACCTGGCGTGGAGGCGTTCGCCAGGTTGCTGGCGGTAACAGCCTGCTGGTTGAGCGTCTGGCTTGCTGCGCCCATCGCTGTATATATTGCGTGATCCATTGCGCTTTCCCGTCAGCTGCTTAACGCAGGTTAACCAGCGTGTTAAGGATCTGATCCTGGGTTTTGATGGTCTGCGCGTTGGACTGGTAGTTACGTTGCGCGACGATCATGTTCACCAACTCTTTACTCAGATCGACGTTAGAGGCTTCCAGCGCGCCGTTGGTCAGCGTGCCGAAGTTACCGGAACCCGCAGTACCCAGCAGGGCAACACCGGAAGACTGCGTGGCAGACCAGACGTTGTCCCCTTCGGATTTCAGGCCTTCGTTGTTGGCGAAGTTTGCCAGCACGATCTGGCCCAGCACCTGGGTCTGTTCGTTCGAATAGTTACCGACAACGGTACCGTCATCGTTGATCTGGTAGCTCACCAGATCGCCCGGCTTATAACCGTTCTGGCTCGTCGCCACGATGTTGTTCGCACCGGTATTCTGTTGCATGGAGTTGGCGAAACTCATGTCAAACGTGGCTGGCGTCGCGCCCGGAACGGTGCCCGTTGTGATCTTGATATCATCGCCACCCGTCAGCACGCCGCTCGCATTAAAGGTCAGCGTGGTTGCCAGTTTCGCTGCATCTCCCGCTACGCTGCCGTCCTGGGAATACACCTTCCAGGAGTTAGCTGGCGTCGCGTTTTTGACATAGAACAGGTTCATGTTGTGCGCATTACCCTGGCTGTCAAACACCGTCACGGTGCCTTTCTTGTTGTAAGAGTCAGGGTTGGCCGGGTCGAAGGCGACGGTTGGTGCGGTATCGGTGGAGTTCAGGTTGATCTGCTGAGAGGCCGTGGTGGTGGACTTCGCCGCCATCAGCGTCGTTGGGATGGAGATCGCCTGCGGATTCGCACCGGTTTGCACCGTAGGCGGCGTGCCGGCAACCGGATAACCGGTTAACTGAAGCCCCTGCATGTTCACCAGGTTGCGGTTTTCATCCAGCTTGAACTGGCCGTTGCGGCTGTAGAATACGGAACCGTTGGCATCCACCATACGGAAGAAACCGTTCTGGCTGATGGCGACGTCCAGACCGCGACCGGTGTTGGTGGTCGTCCCGTCGGTGAAGTCCTGGGTGATACCCGCCACCTTCACGCCCAGGCCCACTTTAGAGCCTGCAAACATATCTGCAAAAGACGCAGAACCGGATTTAAAACCATAGGTCGCGGAGTTGGCGATGTTGTTGCCAATGACGTCCAGGTTGGTGGCCGCAGCATTCAGGCCGCTGACCGCTTGAGAAAAGGCCATGACTTACTCCTGATAAGTATGAAGGCTTAGATAATCTGCCGAACTTCGTCGAGTGTGGTGGTACCGGAGGTACCCAAATCCAGTTTGTTACCATCGCTACCTTTGATGACGCCCTGAACCAGGGCAAACTGTAGCGGCTGAGCCACCAGCTGAGTGGTGCCGTTGCTGGCGCTAATCGCAACCTGATACGAGCCGTTAGGCGCTTTAGTGCCGTCGGTCAGGCTGCCATCCCAGGTAAAGGTATGAACGCCCGCTTTAAGCTCGCCAATCTCAATCGTGCGCACCACGTTGCCGCTGGCGTCTTTGATGGTGGCGGTGACTTTGTCGGCCGGCTGCTGCAACTCAACGCCAAACGGCGTCGTGGTGGTGGTGGACGTGCCATCGGTAGTGCTGGTGCCCGCCAGAATCGTGGTCCCCGGGATCATCACCCCGTGCCCGATCAGGTTGGCGGCCTGCAAGGACTGGCTATTATCGATTTGACCGGAGACCGAGCCGAGCGTGGTGTTCAGTTTCTCAATGCCGCTGACGGTACTGATCTGCGCAAGCTGCGTGGTCAGTTCGTTGTTCTGCATCGGATTGGTCGGGTCCTGATTTTTCAGCTGCGCCACCAGCAGGGTCAGGAAGCTGCTCTGTAAATCGGAGGCATTGCTCCCGGTGAGAGAGCTGGAACCGGTCGCACTGCTGGTGCTATTGACGCCGGTATTTGTCGGGTCATTCACGTTTACGGCGATGGACATGCGTGTCTCCTTTACTGGCCGAGAGTGAGTGTTTTGAGCATCATGCTCTTCACGGTATTAAGCACTTCGACGTTTGCCTGGTAGCTGCGCGACGCGGACATGGAGTTCACCATCTCCCCGACCACATCCACGTTCGGCATTTTCACGTAGCCGCTGGCATCCGCGAGCGGGTTGCCTGGCTCGTAAACCAGCTTGTCGGGTGCCTGGCTCTCAACCACGTCCGCCACTTTTACGCCGCCCGTTGCCGCACCCGGTGCAGCATCAACCTGGAAGACAACCTGTTTAGCGCGATACGGTTGCCCGTCAGGGCCGGTCACGCTGTCGGCGTTGGCCAGGTTACTGGCGGCCACGTTCAGTCGTTTAGACTGCGCCGTTAATGCCGAACCGGCGATATCAAAAATATTCAGCAAGGCCATTTACTAATTGCCCCCCTGTAGGACGGTCATCATGCCTTTAATTTGCCCGCCGAGTAGCGTCAGGCCTGTCTGGTATTGCAGGCTGTTATCGGCAAACTGTGTGCGCTCCCGGTCCATGTCGACGGTGTTACCATCAAGCGAGGGCTGATCGGGAATACGGTAAAGCAGGTCGGTCGTTGGCGCGGTCATCGCCTGAGCGGGAATATGACGTGAGGATGTCAGGGCCAGTGAGACACCCGTTCCTTCGGCACGTCCACGCTCCATCACTTTTTTGAGTTCACTGGAAAAATCAATATCGCGCGCCTGATACCCGGGGGTATCCGCGTTGGCGATATTGGCGGCTAAAATCTCCTGCCGCTGGGCGCGTAAATTGAGCGCTTCCTGCTGAAAACGTAACGCGGCGTCGAGTTTATCGAGCATGTCTCCTCCGCTGATGAGAAAATTTCAGTTCACAGCTTAAATCTCAAGGCGTCTCCCTTATCGACGGAATAAGCGCAAAATGCGTCGCTATTTGTTGCGTTGATGGAAAACCACTGCGGGTAGAATTTGCTTAATTCTGGACATGGTGGAACGTGCGATGCGGACTTTTAAACGTGGCCTGGCGGCGACCCTACTGCTTTTGAGCCCTCTGGTGCAGGCGGAGGGGTTAGAGGACCAGCTCAATGCATTCTTTGCGCAGAAGCTGGCCGGTTTCAGCGATGACGTACGCGTGACCGTGCGCACCCCGCCTAACCTTTACCCTTCCTGCGAAGCCCCGTCATTTAGCGTGACCGGCAGCACAAAGTTATGGGGTAACGTGAACGTGCTGGCGCGTTGCGCCAATGAAAAACGGTATTTACAGGTTGCGGTACAGGCGACGGGCAATTATGTTGTCGCCGCCGTTCCGATTCCGCGAGGCAGCCTGCTGCAACCTGACAGCGTAACGCTGAAGCGAGGCCGTCTGGATCAGCTTCCACCGCGGACGATGCTGGACATTAACCAGGCTCAGGAGGCGGTCAGCCTGCGCGATGTCGCCCCTGGACAGGCGATACAGCTATCCATGCTGCGCCAGGCATGGCGGGTGAAAGCGGGACAACAGGTGATGGTGGTCGCCAATGGCGAAGGGTTTAGTATCAACAGCGAAGGAAAAGCGCTGAATAATGCCGCAGTGGCGCAAAATGCCCGGGTCAGAATGTCCTCAGGCCAGGTGGTCAGCGGCACGGTCGGTCCTGATGGGAATATTCTGATTAACCTGTAATCTTTTTAAAGATTTCGCGGCGACTGCCGATAAATATTCAACAAATGATGATGTCAGGCGCAAACGCCGCGAACCCTCGATGAGGACAACACTATGAGCATTGATCGTACATCAGCCCTGAAGCCGGTTAGCACTGTACAACCTCGCGAAACGAATGAGGCTGCCCCGCAAAAAACGCGTCTGGAAAAAACGTCGACGGCTAACAGCACCAGCGTCACGCTGAGCGATGCGCAGTCGAAGCTGATGCAGCCAGGCAGCAGCGATATCAACATGGAACGTGTTGAAGCGCTGAAAACGGCTATCCGTAACGGCGAACTGAAAATGGATACCAGCAAAATCGCTGATGCGCTGATTCAGGACGCACAGAGTTTCCTCCAGAGTAACTAACCGTATGAGTCGACTGTCAGAAATACTGGATCAGATGACGGTGGTCCTGAACGACCTGAAAACGGTGATGGATGCCGAACAGCACCACCTCTCTTCTGGTCAAATCAACGGCAGCGCGTTGCAACGCATAACTGAAGATAAAAGCTCGCTGCTGGCGACCCTGGATTATCTGGAAAAACAGCGACGCGCTGAGCAAGACGCGAAACGCAGCGCCAATGATGAGATCAACGAACGCTGGCAGACCATTACAGAAAAAACCCAGCATCTTCGCGATCTCAACCAGCATAACGGCTGGCTGCTGGAAGGTCAGATTATCCGTAATCAGCAGGCGCTTGAGGTGTTAAAGCCCTATAAAGAGCCGGGGCTGTACGGTGCGGATGGTCAGACGGCCACGGCACGTATCACGGGCGGGAAAAAGATTTCGATTTGACGCAGTAGCGGCACGTCATGAAGCGGGGAGCACCTTCTGGTGAACTCCCCTTTTGACGTTTATACCGTGCGGCGGGCGAATTCTTTCACCTTGAAGCCAAGCACCGCCAGCGTGGCAAAGTACGCCACCACCCCGACCGCCACCACGGCCATCAGACGCATCAGGCGGTAAGGCATGGTGCCCTGCGCCCATTCAGGCATGACATACAACATGCCAACCAGCGCAGCCGCCATCACCACTACCGCGATCGCCAGACGCAGCAGGAAGCTTGCCCAGCCCGGCTGCGGTGTGAAGATATCCTGCTTGCGCAGCTGCCAGTACAGCAGCCCGGCGTTCAGACAGGCCGCCAGACCAATCGACAATGACAGCCCCGCGTGTTTCAGCGGTCCAATAAACGCGAGGTTCATCAGCTGCGTCATAATCAGCGTCACAATGGCAATCTTAACCGGCGTTTTGATGTCCTGACGTGAATAGAAACCGGGCGCAAGCACCTTCACGACGATCAGCCCCATCAGCCCCACCGAGTAGGCTACCAGTGCACGCTGGGTCATGGCGGCATCAAAGGCGGTGAATTTTCCATACTGGAACAACGACACCGTCAGCGGTTTTGCCAGGATCCCCAGCGCCACCGCGCTTGGCAATGCCAGCAGAAAACAGAGACGCAGTCCCCAGTCCATCAGGCGGCAGTATTCATCGTGGTTGCCGCTGGCGAAACTTTTCGACAGCGACGGCAGCAGAATAGTCCCCAGCGCCACGCCCAGCACCCCTGATGGAAACTCCATCAGACGATCGGCGTAGTACATCCAGGACACCGAGCCCGACACCAGGAAAGAGGCGAAGATGGTATTGATGATCAGCGAGATCTGGCTGACGGACACGCCGAGTATCGCCGGTCCCATCTGTTTAATAACGCGCATTGCGCCCGCATCTTTGAAACTAATGCGCGGCAGAACCAGCATGCCGATCTTTTTCAGGTGCGGAAGCTGGTAAGCAAGCTGTAACACCCCGCCGACGGTCACGGCCCAGGCCAGCGCCAGCACCGGTGGGTTAAAATGCGGCGCGGCGAACAGCGCAAAGCCAATCATGCTGACATTAAGGAACGTGGGGGCAAAGGCCGGCACGGAGAAGCGGTTCCAGGTATTCAGGATGGCACCCACCAGCGACGCCAGCGAAATCAGCAGAATATAGGGGAAGGTTATCCGAAGCAGTTGCGTCGTCAGGGCAAATTTATCCGCCGTGTCGGCAAAGCCCGGTGCCGTTACCATGATTACCCAGGGCGCTGCCAGCATGCCCAGGACGGTCACGATCGCCAGCGCCAGCGTCAGTAAACCGGAAACGTAAGCCACAAAGACGCGGGTGGCATCTTCGCCCTGCTTGCTTTTATATTCCGCAAGGATCGGGACAAATGCCTGTGAGAAAGCCCCTTCGGCAAAAATACGACGCAGCAGGTTCGGCAGCTTGAACGCAACGAAAAAGGCGTCAGTCGCCATCCCTGCGCCAAAAACCCTTGCCACAATGGCATCGCGCGCAAAGCCAAGCACGCGGGAAAACATGGTCATCGAGCTGACGGCCGCCAGCGATTTTAATAAGTTCATTAACGTGAAGTTCCACAACCCTACGGATTTCCAGGACGGATAAGCGAAAGCGCCACCCGGCAAAGCCAACAAGCGGCGCTTAGTCTAACCGGATTTCAACGAATTACTATCGGCAGATGTTACAGCGAGTTATTCCGACATGGCTTCGCGCCAGAGTCGTTCCACGATGCGCTGCGCCAGAATGGCCTGCTCCCCGGACGTTTCAGGAACCGTCTGATTCTGCACGCAGGTGATGAAGTGACGCGCGCAGCCCACAAAGCCACGCTGTTCCAGGGTGCTCTGCCAGCCGGGAACGGGTAACGCAACCACGCCATTGCCCTTCTCTTCCCGCCACTCTCGCATATCGGTGACGTCATACAGCGCGCCATCCGTAACGGCCTGCACGGACTCGCGCTGGCTGCCCGCCCGACGATGCATGCTGGTCGTCACCTGCAAATGCTCAACGGCAAAATGATGTTCGGCGTAAACCATCTCACCCTGCTCGCTGGTCAACAGCGTGCCGCTTTGCAGCTGGGCTTTTCCGTTACTCAGCCACAGGGCCGTATCCACGACGTGGAGATAATCATCCAGCAGCGTGAAGCGCAGATCGTTCGGCCCCACGCTGTCGGTACGGTGCTTATCCATACGCAGAGAGGCGAACGAGCCGGACTGCGCTTTAAGCTGCTGATAGAGGGGCGCAAAACGGCGGTTGAAGCCGACCATCAGCGTCAGCTTTTTACGCGCGGCCAGCTCAATCAGTCGCTCAGCATCCTGTACATTTTCCGCCAGGGGTTTATCCACGCAGACGTGAACGCCTGCATTCAGCAACTCGCTCACCACCTGGTAGTGCGTCGCGGTTGAGGTATGCACAAATACCGCATCACATTCACGGGCTAAATCCTGTAGCGAACCGGCATAAGGGATGCGCCAGGTTTTGCAGATGCGCTCTGCTTTCTCGCGGGTGGGCGACCACGCCCCTTGCAGCGTCCAGTCTGACGCGGCGCCTAAAACGGGCAGCCAGGCTTTTTGCGCAATCCCTCCCAGCCCCACAACACCAATGCGTAATGTTGTCACGATTAATCTCCCAGATGTGCGAGTAACGCATCCAGACGCTGCTTCAGCCCGGCAACCTCGTCTTCCAGGGCTGCCACGCGCGCGGTCAGGCTTTCGTTTGATGCTGGCGTGTCGGATACGACGGCCAGCGCAGAGGGCTCCACGTCGCCGCTAAACAGGTGCATGTAGCGGCTTTCACGCTTGCCCGGTTCGCGGGGCAGACGCACCACGTAGGGACCGTCCTCGCGTGAGGCTAATCCCTCCAGCGTCTGTTCAACGTCCTGCATATCCTGAAACTCATGCATGCGGGAAGCGCGTGTGCGCAGTTCCCCCGGCGTCTGCGCCCCGCGCAGCAGCAACGTGGTGATAACGGCCACTTCCGCAGCGCTGAGTTTTAAATCGCCAAATTCAGAATTACAAAAGCGCTGTTCATATTTAGTGACGCGGTTACCGAAGCCGCTGACGGTGCGCAGGTAGTGGCGCTTCACCAGCTCATCAAGGATATCCTGCACCTCGTGCTCGCCAAGGTTCATCACCGGCTCACGGTTCGTCTTCTGGTTGCAGGCCATCGTGACGGCATTCACGGACAGAGGATACTGTTCCGGCGTGGTGACCTGCTTTTCCAGAAGGCAGCCGATCACGCGCGCTTCGGCGCCATTTAACTGATATTTCATCTTTTCTCCTTAACGACCCGCGGTCCACTCCTGCGTGGTGAGCGCGGTGAGCACATGGTCCCGCCACTCGCCGTCAATCAGCAGATAATCTTTGGCATAGCCTTCTTTCTCAAACCCCAGGCGGGCCAGCAGATCGCCGCTGCGCTTATTGTGCGGCATGTAGTTAGCCATAATGCGATGGATATGTTGCGTGCGCTGCATGTAGCGAATCGCCGCCGTCAGCGCCTCAAACATGAGCCCCTGTCCCTGCCATTTCTGGCCGATGGAATACCCGAGATAGCAGGCGTGAAACGACCCGCGTACCACGTTTGAAAAATTGGCAATGCCAACGATCTCTTTCTCTTCCGGATCGAGAAGCGCGAAATAAAACGCACTTCCCTGTTTATGAAATTCCGCAATCATACTGAGGCGCGCCTGCCAGCCAGAGGGGTAGCAGTGGCTCTCGTCCCGAACGGGTTCCCAGGGTTTTAAAAACTGGCGATTCTCGGCGTAATAATCCGCCAGACGCCAGGCATCACGCTCATGCACCAGACGAACGACCAGCCTGTCCGTCGTCAGACGCACTTTTGGCACATTACTGCGATAGCCAAACATCGTTACCACTCCTTCCCGTCGCTTCTGCTCTGCCTGTTAGCTTTACTATACCTGTGCCTGCGCCTTCTGTGAAAACAGTGACATACCATTTTGATCGCTTTTCACATTTTTCGATGAGAACTCTCTATCAAAGCACCTTTTTGATAAAAAAATATTGTCGCCAGCGGGTATGGGAAAAAGCGCGGCGACACCGCAGAATGTTAGCGTGCTCACCTTTTATTTTCCCTGGAGGGAAAATGTCCCGCGTATCACAGGCCAGGAGCCTGGGTAAATATTTCCTGCTCGTCGATAACATGCTGGTCGTGCTCGGCTTTTTTGTCGTTTTTCCGCTTATATCAATTCGTTTTGTCGATCAAATGGGCTGGGCGGCATTGATGGTCGGGATCGCGCTGGGTCTACGCCAGTTTGTACAACAGGGTCTGGGCGTGTTTGGCGGCGCAATAGCTGACCGCTTCGGCGCGAAACCGATGATCGTCACCGGCATGCTGTTACGTGCGGCGGGATTCGCCACCATGGCAATCGCTCATGAACCCTGGCTGCTGTGGTTCTCCTGTTTCCTTTCCGGGATTGGCGGCACCCTTTTCGACCCACCGCGTACCGCGCTGGTGGTTAAGCTTATCCGTCCGCAACATCGGGGGCGCTTCTTCTCGATTTTGATGATGCAGGACAGCGCAGGCGCGGTGGTGGGCGCCCTGCTGGGAAGCTGGCTGCTGCAATACGATTTCCGCCTGGTTTGCGCCACCGGCGCGGTGTTGTTTATTCTCTGCGCGCTGTTTAACGGTCTGTTTCTGCCCGCATGGAAGCTGTCGACGGTGAAAGCGCCTGTGCGGGAAGGGCTTGACCGTGTGCTAAGCGATAAACGCTTCGTCACCTATGTGTTAACCCTGACCGGCTACTACATGCTCGCCGTGCAGGTCATGCTGATGCTGCCCATTATGGTTAACGATATTGCCGGCACGCCGGCAGCGGTGAAATGGATGTATGCCATTGAGGCCTGCCTCTCACTGACTCTGCTCTATCCAATTGCCCGCTGGAGCGAGCGCCGTTTCCGGCTTGAGCACCGTCTGATGGCCGGGCTGTTGCTGATGACGCTGAGCATGATGCCCATCGGTCTGGTAAGTTCGCTTCAGCAACTGTTTATGCTGATCTGCACCTTCTATATTGGCTCAATCATTGCCGAGCCAGCCCGTGAAACGCTGAGCGCGTCACTTGCCGACGCCCGGGCCCGGGGCAGCTACATGGGCTTCAGCCGTCTCGGGCTGGCGCTTGGCGGCGCGCTGGGTTACACCGGTGGCGGCTGGCTGTTTGATGCCGGAAAAGCGCTCCATCAGCCGGAGCTGCCGTGGGTCATGCTCGGCATGGTCGGCTTTATGACGCTGATTGCCCTCTGGTGGCAGTTCAGTGATAAACGCAGCACCCGCGGGATGCTGGAGCCTGGCGCCTGACCTCTTACATTATCAGTTTTTTCTGCTGGTTTCTGTAGGATCACCCTGACATACTGGCGTATCAGGACAGATGCGCCGATTTTATGTTGAGGAACGCCATGAAAAAGATCGTTATTGCCGCTGCGTTAATTGTCAGTGGTCTGCTGGTGGGATGTAACCAGCTTACGCAGTACACCGTCAGTGAGCAGGAAATTAATCAGGCGCTGGAAAAACATAATAACTTTTCAAAAGATATCGGCGTGCCCGGCCTTGCGGATGCGCATATCGTCCTGACGAATCTCGCCAGCCAGATTGGTCGCGAGGAGCCTAACAAAGTCACCCTTTCCGGCGATGCCAGCCTCGATATGACCTCGCTCTTCGGCAATCAGAAAGCGGATATCAAGCTGAAGCTCAAGGCGCTGCCGGTCTTTAATAAAGAGAAAGGGGCAATTTTCCTGCAAGAGATGGAAATCGTCGATGCGGTTGTAACGCCGGATAAAATGAAACCGGTGCTGCAAACGCTGATGCCGTATCTCAACCAGTCGTTGCAGAACTACTTTAACCAACAACCTGCCTATGTTCTGAGCGAAGACAAAAGCAAAGGTGAATCTCTGGCGAAAAAATATGCCAAAGGGATAGAGGTGAAACCGGGTGAAATCATCATCCCTTTCACCGACTAAATACTCCGGGCGCTCAGGCGCCCGTTTTTTTTAACGGAATAGTGTGCAAACGAAAACGTTTCCGCTTATGATTTGTGTCCGGCAAAAACAGCCATCTTATGACTGATCTCTTTCAAGCCGGAGCTTCCATGACTGTACAATCCCAGGTTCTCAAAATCCGCCGCCCAGACGACTGGCATATCCATCTTCGTGATGGCGACATGCTGAAAACCGTCGTGCCGTATACCAGCGAAATTTATGGCCGTGCGATTGTTATGCCTAACCTGGTTCCGCCAGTCACTACCGTCGAGGCCGCGATTGCCTATCGCCAGCGTATCCTTGACGCCGTTCCGGCCGGGCACGATTTTACCCCGTTGATGACCTGCTACCTCACGGACTCGCTGGATCCCAATGAGGTTGAGCGCGGGTTTAACGAAGGTGTGTTCACCGCCGCGAAGCTCTACCCGGCGAATGCCACCACCAACTCCAGCCATGGGGTGACCAGTATCGATGCCATCATGCCCGTTCTGGAGCGTATGCAAAAACTGGGCATGCCGCTGCTGGTGCACGGGGAAGTGACCCACGCTGACATTGATATTTTCGATCGCGAAGCACGTTTTATCGAAACGGTCATGGAGCCGCTGCGCCAGCGTCTTCCGGGGCTGAAAGTGGTGTTTGAACACATTACGACTAAAGATGCCGCAGAGTATGTCCGGGATGGAAACGAGCTGATTGCCGCCACCATCACCCCGCAGCACCTGATGTTTAACCGTAACCACATGCTGGTGGGCGGCGTTCGCCCACATCTGTATTGTCTGCCGATCCTCAAGCGCAACATCCACCAGCAGGCGCTACGTGAGCTGGTCGCCAGCGGCTTCCCGCGCGCGTTCCTCGGCACGGATTCCGCCCCGCATGCCCGTCACCGTAAAGAGGCGAGTTGCGGCTGTGCAGGCTGCTTTAACGCCCCGACCGCCCTGGCAAGTTACGCAACCGTGTTTGAAGAGATGAATGCGTTAGACCATTTCGAAGCCTTCTGCTCCCTTAACGGCCCGCGTTTCTACGGTCTGCCGATCAATGACACGTTCATTGAGCTGGAGCGCAAAGAAAGCCAGGTTGAAGCGTCGATTGCGCTCACCGACGATACGCTGATCCCCTTCCTGGCCGGTGAAACCGTAAACTGGACGGTAAAACGCTAAAAAACTGTCGCCCCCTGTTGTCAAACCGATAATATAACTGTATAAATAAACAGTATATTACACAGGGGGCATTTATGCGTATTGAAGTCACCATTGCCAAATCCACCGTCCTGCCTGCTGGCGCACTCGACGCTCTGGCGGGTGAACTATCCCGACGTATTAACAGCACTTTTCCTGAAAACGATGGCGCCGTAACGGTACGTTATGCGACAGCAAACCATCTTTCCGTCATCGGCGGTGCGAAAGAAGACAAAGAACGCATCAGCGAAATTTTGCAGGAAACATGGGAAAGCGCCGACGACTGGTTCATCACTGATTAAAATTTGCTCCCTCATTGTGTTTTTTGCCGGGTCGCCCCGGCTTTTTTTCGTTTCGTCTCCTGAAAGTTCAAAATATTTCAGCATCTTCTTAGAAAATCGTGAACAAGATGGCGTTTTATTGTTCGAACAATCCTAAAAAGCAGAAAAATGTGTTGCTACCCGTTTATTTTTTCCTGCTGAACCCTTATTAATTGATATACTGAAATTGCTTTCAGAAAAACATGCATTGAACCTCAAAGTCGTTGTCTTCTAACACGCATTAAGGGGGTTATAATGGAAAAGAATAGTGAAGTGATCCAGACCCATCCGCTTGTTGGCTGGGATATCAGCACCGTAGACAGCTACGATGCGCTGATGCTGCGTTTGCACTACCAGACCCCAAATCAGCTAAACCGTGATGAAGCGGAAGTTGGACAGACGCTGTGGCTTACAACAGACGTCGCCCGTCAGTTTATCTCTATTTTGGAAGCAGGCATCGCAAAAATAGAATCTGGCGACTACCAGGAAAATGAGTATAAACGGCATTAATCTTATGCCTCTTCACTCAACAGGCACCCTCGCGGTGCCTTATTTATTTCGTTCTTGTATAAGCCTACATAGTTAATTACTCTGCTAACAAAGCGTTAGTAAAGAGAAGCCTATGAAATACGATTTGATCATTATCGGAAGCGGCTCCGTAGGATCTGCCGCCGGTTATTACGCCACGCAGGCGGGTCTGAATGTGCTGATGATTGACGCCCATCGTCCCCCCCACTCTGAAGGAAGCCATCACGGCGATACCCGTCTGATCCGTCACGCTTATGGCGAAGGTGAGCGCTATGTACCGCTGGTGCTTCGGGCTCAGACGCTGTGGGATGAGCTGGCCGCCCTCACCGAAGAACGCATTTTTGAGCGCACCGGGGTCGTTAACCTGGGGCCAGCCAGCTCCACGTTTCTGGCGACCGTCGAGGAGAGCGCGAAAGCCTACCGCCTGGACGTCGAGCGTCTGGATGCGAACGGCATCATGGCGCGCTGGCCGGAAATTTCTGTCCCTGAAGACTACATTGGGTTGTTTGAAGCCAACTCTGGCGTACTGCACAGCGAAACGGCCATTAAGACCTGGATTGATCTCGCCGCCAAAGCGGGCTGCGCGCAGTTGTTCAACTGTCCGGTCACGGGCATCACCCACCATGCAGAGGGTTCAACCGTCACCACCTCTGAAGGTGAATATACCGCCACGCGTCTGCTGGTGAGTGCGGGAACGTGGGTGACGAAACTGCTGCCGGACCTGCCCATCCAGCCGGTGCGAAAAGTCTTCTCCTGGTTCCAGTCTGACGGGCGTTACAGCAGCCAGAACAAATTCCCGGCGTTTACAGGCGAGTTACCCAATGGCGACCAGTTCTACGGTTTCCCCTCGGAAAAAGACGCGCTCAAGATTGGCAAACATAACGGCGGGCAGGTAATTTCCTCTGCGGAAGAACGCAAACCGTACGGAGCTTATCCGCAGGATGGTTCCGAAGCCTTCACGTTCCTGCGTAATATCCTGCCGGGCGTAGGCGGGTTGCTTTACGGCGCAGCGTGCACCTACGACAACACCCCGGATGAAGACTTTATCATCGACACCCTGCCGGGGCACGACAACACCCTGCTCGTAACCGGGCTCAGCGGTCACGGGTTTAAATTTGCCTCTGTGTTAGGTGAAATCGCCGCCCAGTTTGCTCAGGGGAAAGCGCCTTCGTTTGATCTCAAGCCCTTCGCGCTCTCGCGCTTTGATCGATAATACCTCTTCAGGCTCCGAGTAACCGGGGCCTGTTTAGCGAGAGGGGCATGATGCGCAGACTGGTGAATTACCTTATCAATAACATCCGCGAGCATTTCATGCTCTACATTGTTCTTTGGTCGCTACTGGCGATCATTGACGTTATCTATATTGTATTCTTCTGAACGTTCTCGCTGACGTTTATTGACACTCCTTTAAATTTATTTAACTTATATTTTTAAAAAACGTCGCCTCAAATTTATTGAACGAAGCGATTGAAATACATTGCGGAAACACATTCAAATTCGCTGAAATAAATTAAATAAAATACATTATTCATTTTTTTCAGTTGCATTATTTATTTAACCCGTCCATTTTTATTGCTCAGTCATTTGAGAACGGAAATTCATATGCAATGGCGTAACTCCTCCCGTCGCTACGGAATAATATCCATGTGTTTACACTGGCTATTTGCAATTGCCGTCTATGCCATGTTTGGTCTCGGCCTCTGGATGGTGACATTAAGCTATTATGACGGTTGGTATCATCAGGCCCCCGAATTGCACAAAAGCATTGGGGTTCTGCTGATGATGGGTCTGGTTTTTCGCGTGATCTGGCGACTTATCTCTCCGCCCCCTCCTGCGCCCAAAAGCCATGGCCGACTTACCCGCATAAGCGCTGTTGGCGCGCATATCGCACTCTATGCCCTGCTGTTCGCCATTCTGATCAGCGGCTATCTCATTTCGACCGCAGACGGCAAACCGATCAGCGTATTTGGGCTTTTTGATGTCCCAGCCACGCTGGCTGACGCCGGTTCACAGGCTGACACCGCAGGTGTGGTTCATTTGTGGCTGGCATGGAGCGTAGTGATCCTGTCTGTCCTGCATGGCCTTGCGGCCCTGAAACACCACTTTATTGATAAAGACGATACGCTGAAGCGCATGCTTGGCCGTTCGTCAGTTGACTCTGGAGCATAAAATGAAAAAACGCCTGTTGGGTATCGCATTAGGTTCGCTGTTATTTACTACCGGTTCGGCCCTGGCCGCCGACTATAAAATTGATAAAGAGGGCCAGCATGCCTTCGTCAATTTCCGTATTCAGCATCTGGGTTACAGCTGGTTATATGGCACGTTCAATGATTTCGATGGCACATTTACTTTCGACGAGAAAAACCCTGCTGCCGATAAAGTGAACGTCACCATTAATACCAACAGCGTCGACACTAATCACGCCGAGCGTGATAAACATCTGCGCAGCGCTGAATTCCTGAACGTGGGCAAATTCCCGCAAGCTACTTTCGCGTCGACAGAGGTGAAGAAAGACGGTGATAAACTCGCTATTACCGGTAATCTCACGCTGAACGGCGTAACAAAACCGGTCACACTGGATGCCAAATTAATTGGACAGGGTGACGATCCATGGGGCGGTAAACGTGCTGGCTTTGAAGCCGCAGGCAAAATTCATCTGAAAGATTTTAATATCACCACGGATTTAGGTCCGGCATCGCAGGATGTAGAGCTGATTATTTCGGTGGAAGGCGTTCAGCAGAAGTCATAAAACAGGCCCGGCAGGCTTGTGAGCCGCCGGGCAGTGTTTTACTCCGGGTCCGGAATACCCAGTTTGGTATTCAGTCGGCCCCGGGATTTATTAAAGATCTTATTCCCGTTCTCGCGTCCGGCACGGCGACGACGTTGCTCTTCTTCAGGCAACATACTCTCTTCACTGCACAGCTCGCTACAGCAGCCATTAAACTTCTCGGCACATGCAGGGCACTGAATAAACAGCAGATGACACCCGTCGTTTTTGCAGTTGGTATGCGTATCGCACGGTGTTCCGCACTGGTGGCAGTGCGCGATCACGTCCTCTGAAATTCGCTCGCCCATACGCTCATCAAACACAAAGTTCTTACCGATAAAACGCACCGGTAAACCCTGCTCACGGGCGCGGCGGGCATACTCGATAATCCCACCCTCAATGTGCCAGACTTTATTAAACCCGTTGTGCTTCATCCAGGCGCTGGCTTTTTCACAGCGGATCCCCCCGGTACAGTACATCACGATCTTTTTGTCTTTATGCTCCTGCATCATCTCAACCGCTTTCGGCAGTTGCTCGCGGAAGGTGTCGGCAGGAATTTCCATCGCATTTTCGAAGTGCCCCACTTCATATTCGTAGTGGTTACGCATATCGATGAACACCGCATCCGGATCGTCGAGCATCGCGTTCACTTCAGCGGCCTTCAGGTATTCCCCCACATTAGCAGCATTGAAGCTCGGATCGTCAATGCCATCCGCCACAATACGCTCGCGCACCTTCATGCGCAGCACCCAGAATGATTTACCGTCATCATCCAGCGCAATATTCAGGCGTAAGCCGTTAAGCGCCGGATCAAACCCGTAAAGGAGATCGCGGAAGGCGCTGACCTTGCTTTCCGGCACGCTGATCTGCGCGTTAATCCCCTCACGCGCCAGATAGACGCGACCAAACACGTTCAGGGCGGTGAAAGCCTGGTAAAGCGCATCGCGGGTCGCCTGTGGATCGTCGATGGTGAAATACTTATAGAAAGAGATCGTTGTGCGCGGTTCGGTTTCGGCCAACATACGCGCTTTCAACATCTCATTCGAAACGCGGTTGTGTAACACTGGCATGGTGTACAAGTCCTGCAATCGTTGAGAAATAAAAATCGGTCGGCATGATATAGCAAACAAAGACAATTTACATCCACACAATTTACGCTACATTTCAGTCAATCTGATTAATCAGACTTAACATTTGCATATTCTTTCATGTTTCGATGACAGACATTTTGGCTATGCCTTAAAAAATGAGACAATAGCCTTTCAGGACGTTAGAACACAGGACAGACATGACCCAGTTACCGAAATTTACTGCCGCGCTTTTGCATCCCCGCTATTGGTTAACATGGTCAGGCATTGGCTTGTTGTGGCTAATTGTACAGCTGCCTTATCCCGTCATTTTCCGCATGGGTAAAGGGCTGGGTCGCATTGCTCAGCAGTTTATGAAGCGTCGCGCCAGGATCGCGTATCGCAACCTTGAGCTTTGCTTTCCTCAGATGAGTGAATCTGAGCGCCACGACATGGTGGTTAAAAACTTCGAATCTGTCGGCATGGGGCTGATGGAGACCGGTATGGCCTGGTTCTGGTCGGATAAGCGCATGGCGCGCTGGACGGAAGTGGCCGGGACCGGCATGGAGCCAGTGCATACTCTTCAGGCCAACCAGACTGGCGTCCTGCTGATTGGCGTTCATTTTCTGACGCTCGAAATTGGCGCACGCATGTTCGGCATGCAGGCGCCCGGTATTGGCGTTTATCGTCCTAACGATAATCCGGTGATCGATTTGATCCAGACCAACGGACGTATGCGCTCCAATAAAAGCATGATCGACCGAAAAGACCTGAAAGGGATGATCCGCGCCCTGAAATCAGGTGAAGTGGTCTGGTACGCCCCGGATCATGACTATGGCCCGCAATCCAGCGTGTTTGTTCCGTTCTTTGCGGTGGAAGATGCAGCGACGACCACCGGGACCTGGATGCTGGCGCGAATGTCCAAAGCGGCTATCGTGCCGTTTGTACCGCGCCGTAAACCAGACGGTTCAGGCTATCAGCTCATCATGCTGGAGCCGGAGCTCGCGCCACCGCTGATTGATGCGGAAACCACCGCCCGCTGGATGAACGGCGTTGTCGAGAAATGCATTATGCTCGCCCCGGAGCAGTACATGTGGCTGCATCGCCGCTTTAAAACCCGGCCTCAGGGCGTACCTTCACGTTATTAACCTGCGTGCGGCCATCCGGGCCGCATGTTGTTTTAGCTTTAAAAGCTCCCCGTCATTGCGGCAATCATACCCCGGGCGCATAATTAGCAGGCTTATTACCTCACTGGTCACGGTGCCCTGCACCTCATTATGCGGATAGTTATGTCCCCCACAGATGCTCCCATAAACTGGAAACGTAACCTGACGGTTGCGTGGCTGGGTTGTTTTCTTACTGGCGCCGCCTTTAGCCTGGTGATGCCTTTCCTGCCCCTCTACGTTGAGCAGCTCGGCGTCACCGGACATAGCGCCCTGAATATGTGGTCCGGCCTGGTGTTCAGCATTACGTTCCTGTTCTCCGCCATTGCGTCGCCTTTCTGGGGTGGGCTGGCGGATCGCAAAGGCCGCAAAATTATGCTGCTGCGCTCCGCGCTCGGCATGGCGATCATTATGCTGCTGATGGGGATGGCGGAGAACGTCTGGCAGTTCCTGATATTACGCGCACTCCTGGGTCTGCTCGGGGGATTTATCCCTAACGCCAACGCCCTGATCGCCACCCAAATCCCGCGCCAGAAAAGCGGCTGGGCGTTGGGCACGCTCTCCACTGGCGGCGTAAGTGGCGCACTGCTGGGCCCGCTGGCGGGCGGGCTGCTGGCCGACCACTACGGACTGCGGCCGGTATTCTTCATTACCGCCAGCGTGCTGTTCCTCTGCTTCCTGGTGACGCTTATCTGTATCCGGGAGAATTTCACGCCGGTAGCCAAAAAAGAGATGCTGCACGCCCGGGATGTGCTGGCCTCGCTGAAAAACCCAAAGCTGGTGCTGAGTCTGTTTGTGACTACCATGATTATCCAGGTGGCCACCGGTTCAATCGCGCCTATTCTGACGCTCTATGTCCGCGATCTGGCGGGAAACGTCAGCAATATCGCCTTTATCAGCGGCCTGATCGCCTCTGTTCCCGGCGTGGCGGCGCTACTGAGCGCGCCGCGGCTCGGCAAGCTGGGAGACCGTATCGGCCCGGAAAAGATCCTGATCTGCGCCCTGATCGTCTCCGTCCTGCTGCTGATCCCCATGGCGATGGTGCAGTCTCCCTGGCAGCTCGGCGTCCTGCGCTTCCTGCTGGGGGCTGCCGATGGCGCACTGCTCCCGGCCGTGCAGACGCTGCTGGTCTATAATTCCACCAACCAGATAGCCGGTCGTATTTTCAGCTATAACCAGTCGTTTCGCGATCTGGGTAACGTCACCGGGCCGCTGGTCGGTGCGGGGATTTCAGCCAGTTTCGGTTTCCGGGCGGTCTTTATCGTGACGGCAGGCGTCGTGCTGTTCAACGCCGTTTATTCGTGGCTCAGCTTATCCCGGGCGCTACGCCCGGGGCGAATAAGACAACATCGTGACGGCTAATTTTCGCATTCATACTTGCAAAATCACATAATCAGCTATTCTTTCCCTGAATACCTTCACGAAAAACAGGGAGACACCAATGACCATGTACGCCACGCTGGAAGAAGCAATTGATGCCGCTCGCGAAGAGTTCCTCGCCGATAATCCCGGCATTGAGGAAGAAGATGCTGACGTGCAACAACTCAATATCCAAAAATACGTCCTACAGGACGGCGATATTATGTGGCAGGCCGAATTCTTTGCTGATGAAGGTGAAGATGGTGAATGTCTGCCGATACTGAGTGGTGAAGGTGCACAGGCGGTATTCGACGGCGACTATGACGAAATTGAGTTACGTCAGGAGTGGCTGGAAGAAAATACGCTGCACGAATGGGACGAAGGCGAGTTTCAGCTCGAACCGCCGCTGGATACCGAAGAGGGTCAGGCCGCAGCGGACGAATGGGACGAGCGATGAGCTCCCGTTACTCGTAAGGGCCGTGGCTGGCATCGATGGGCAGCAGTAGCGTGTCGAAAATCAGCGAAAACGGCAGATCGATCACGGTGAGATAGCGCCATGCGGAATCGCGAACGTCCCACTGTACGCCGGGGTAGTATTGATTCCCGTGGCCCTGCCCGGGGATGGTGCGGCTGATAATGCTGCCGCAGCCGCTGAGCAGGCATGCCATCATGACGACAATGATTACTTTCATGTCTGACCTCTAAAAAAATACCGGCGATTAAACCGGTATTTCATTTGGCGGGTGGCGCTTCGCTTACCCGCCCTACTTAACAACTTACTTCGCCTTCAGTGCCAGCGGATTCAGCTTAACGTCCTTATAGTAGTTCACCCACGAAGAGTATCTCTCCGGCGCGGACCACACGCGGTAGTGAAGCCGTGCCATCGTCACCGGATCGCTCAACAGCACCAGACGACGGTCGCGGTTAAGCTTTTCTGGCGTCTCGTTCAGCGCCTGCTCAACGTGGCGATCGCGGGCGATCTCCAGCACCTGGCTGGCGCGGTGACGCGCCGTCGCCATCGCGGTTGCCAGCGCGTTGAATGACGGGTTAAACACGGCGTGCATAAAGCCATCATCCAGCGTGCGTTTGCGGTTCTGCTCCAGATAGGTATCGGTATCCACCAGCACCTGCGGCGGAGAATACTCTTCCGGGATCAGGAACAGCTTCCAGCGTTTGGTACGCAGGCCCACCGTGGAACGGCTGGAGATCACCGACACAAACGGCGACAGGATCAGCGAGAAGACGATTGGCGCCAGCCAGAACAGGAAACGCAGATCCAGCCAGGCCATACCAACGGCCCACACCAGGCCCAGCAGCAGCTGAGAGCCGTGGCGCATAAAGGCCTCACTCCACGGCGTAGAGTCATCGTCACGCTGCGGTGAATTCCATACCACTTCCCATCCCAGGAACGCGCTCACCACAAACACCGTATGGAACAGCATACGCACCGGCGCCAGCAGGACCGAGAACAGCACTTCCAGCAGCAGTGAAAGGGTCACGCGGCAGAAACCACCGTACTCCTTCGAACCTTTGCACCAGATCAGAATGATACTGAGCAGCTTAGGCAGGAACAGCAGCACCATGGTCGACGCGAACAGCGCAATCGCCAGCTCCGGACGCCACTGCGGCCACACCGGGAACAGCTGGCGCGGTTGCAGGAAGTATTGCGGCTCCGTCAGAGCATGCACAACCTGCAACGCGGTCGAGAGTGCCAGGAACATAAACCACAGCGGCGCAGACAGATAGGACATAACGCCCGTCAGGAACACCGCACGGTGAACAGGGTGCATCCCTTTCACCAGGAACAGGCGGAAATTCATCAGGTTACCGTGACACCAGCGGCGGTCGCGTTTGAGCTCATCCAGCAGGTTCGGCGGCAGCTCTTCATACGAGCCAGGCAGATCGTAGGCAATCCAGACGCCCCACCCTGCACGACGCATCAGAGCAGCTTCCACAAAGTCATGCGACAGAATGGACCCGGCAAACGACCCTTCACCCGGCAGCGGCGCCAGGGCACAGTGCTCGATGAATGGCTTCACGCGGATAATGGCGTTGTGGCCCCAGTAGTGAGATTCACCCAGCTGCCAGAAGTGCAGACCGGCAGTAAACAGCGGCCCGTAGACGCGGGTCGCAAACTGCTGGCAGCGCGCATACAGCGTGTCCATACCTGACGCTTTTGGCGAGGACTGAATAATACCCGCGTTCGGGTTGGCTTCCATCAGACGGACCAGCCCGCTCAGGCAGTCGCCGCTCATCACGGAGTCCGCATCCAGTACCACCATGTAGCTGTACTGGTTACCCCAGCGACGACAGAAGTCATCAATGTTCCCGCTCTTACGCTTAACACGACGACGACGACGGCGGTAGAAGATCTGCCCTTCCCCCTGCACCTCGGCAATCAGCTCCATCCAGGCTTTTTGCTCTGCCACGCAAATATCCGGGTTGTAGCTGTCGCTCAGGATATAGACGTCGAAATGCGCCGCGTTACCGGTCGCCTTCACAGACTCCCAGGTGGCACGCAGCCCGGCGAATACGCGGTCAACGTCTTCGTTACAGATAGGCATGATCAGCGCGGTACGGTGCTCAGGATTGAGGGGTTCATCCCCGACCGTCGACGCGGAAATGCTGTATTTGTCACGCCCCATCAGCAGTTGCAGGAAGCCCATCAGCGCCGTCCAGAACCCGGCGGAGACCCAACAGAACAGCACGGCGAACAGCAGAAGAATGCCGCTCTGTAAAATATACGGCAGCAGCTGCATGAAGGAGACCCAGATATCCTGGCCAATCATGTCAGCAGGGTTAATCAACGCCCAGCCCTGGTACGGCAGAATGGTTTTCATGTACCAGGTGGCGACAACCGTCTGCGCCAGCGTCAGCAGTAGCAGAATGTAACGACGAATCGTTCCTACGGTACGCCATTTCTGCTCGGAGGCCTGCTGTTCTTTGGTCAGACGTGACAGATAGCGCGGTGTCACGTCACGCCCACGCAGACGATCCCAGAAGCGGCCCACCGGGTTGGTGCGCCACGGATCGGGGAACATGGAGGAACGCGTGGCCTTCGGCATCGCCTGTAGCTGGTCACGCCCTTCGTCATCCTTGATTAACTGCCCTTCTGCCAGCGAGTCCGGCCATGCCTGCTCCAGACGTGCCTTCACTGACCCCAGCGGCGTATCATCATCACGGGAAAAATGACGATGTTCACCATCCAGCGCG
The DNA here is from genome assembly GCF_036936505.1 of Enterobacter sp. JJBC. Lineage (NCBI taxonomy): Bacteria > Pseudomonadati > Pseudomonadota > Gammaproteobacteria > Enterobacterales > Enterobacteriaceae > Enterobacter > Enterobacter sp. JJBC. The sequence continues at coordinate 1,778,679 of NZ_CP136935.1, read as the reverse complement.
GTGTGAACCGCACGGATGTCGCTCGCAGGGAGCGCCGCTTTTTCAATGTCCGTCAGCGGCATGGCATCAATATATTCAGATGTATTATTCATTGGCAGGTAGCTGATAGCTCCAGGTTTCACTCAGCGGCTTATCGTTACTGACCAGCGCGGCGCGCATTTCAGTGGTCTGTTTCGGATCCTTCACCTTCACGCGCAGGGTCAAACGCCACCCTTTGGTGACCGGGTTGTACCGCACGGCGTTTTCAACGATTTCACCGTTATCGCCAATGCTGGCCTGTGCCGTCACGGCAGTATCCGGCGCCAGTTTTTTCATATCCTGCCCGGTGAAGTCCACGATAAATGCCAGCGTGCCATCCGGCTGACGAATCAGGTTGGACTGCTTCACGTCACCCGTTGAACGACGCGTCTGCATCACATACGCGTTATCCGGTGCGTGCAGCTTGTCTTCGTCACGGCTGAAGGTAATCGCATACTTGAAGTTCATCTCTTTACCGGCTTCAGGCAGCTGATCCGGTGTCCAGTACGCCACGATGTTATCGTTGGTTTCATCGTTGGTTGGAATTTCAACCAGCTCAACCTTACCTTTACCCCAGTCGCCTTTCGGCGTAACCCAGGCGCTTGGGCGCAGATCGTAGCGGTCATCCAGATCTTCAAAGCGGGAGAACTGACGGCCACGTTGCAGCAGACCAAAGCCCTGCGGGTTTTCCATCGCAAAGCTGCTGACCGCGAGGTGTTTCGGGTTGTTCAGCGGACGCCAGATCCACTCGCCGTTACCGGCATGGATGGAGAGGCCATTGGAATCATGCAGTTCAGGACGGAAATTGGTCGCCGGAGATGGCTGGTTCGGCCCAAACAGGAACATACTGGTCAGCGGTGCAACGCCCAGTTTGCCCACTTTATCGCGCAGGTAAACTTTAGACTGCACGTCAACCACCGTGTCACGCCCTGGCATGATCACGAAGCGATAAGCGCCGGTCGCACGAGGGGAGTCCAGCAGCGCATAAATTGTCAGACGTTTGTCGGTTGGTTTTGGACGTTCGATCCAGAACTCGCGAAAACGTGGAAATTCTTCACCTGATGGCAGCGCGGTATCAATTGCCAGACCGCGCGCAGAAAGCCCGTACACCTGCCCCGCGCCAATCACGCGGAAGTAGCTGGCGCCAAGCATGCTGACGATTTCATCGTTTTTATCTTTGCTGTTAATCGGATAAAGCACCTTGAAGCCTGCGAAGCCGAGGTCTTTCACCGTGTCTTTATCGTGTTGCACATCGCCAAAATTGAAGTAATCCGGGCTGTACTTGATTTTGCGTACCGCGGTCGCCGTCACTTCATTGATGGCAACTGGCGTGTCGAAGTACATACCCTGGTGGTAAAATTCAAGCTTGAACGGGGTTTTAATATTGTTCCAGTACGCTTTATCGTGATTGAACTGGATCTGCTGATAGTCCGCGTATTTCATGTCGCGGAAAACGGAGGGCAGGTTACTTTTTGGCGCTTCGTAGCTCTTGCCCGCCATCGATTTTGCCTGTTTTGCGACATCATCGATGTTAAAGGCCAGTGCAGATGAGGTATACAGTGACAACAGCACTGCTACACCCAACCAACGCATTTTCATCATTTGTGGTTTATGTTTCATAATAAGTAAGCACTTCCCCCTTTGTGTGCTTATATCGATCCGATCCATTTTAATGGAAACTCAGGCAATCCGACAACATTATCACTGCTTTGTTCAGCTCGCTGGCTCATGGATTAAGCAAATGAAAGAACCCGCTTTTCACTTTGCGTGCTTATCCTGGAGACAGGGTGTCGGTCTTGGTGTAGGGTTGGCTCCGAATGTAACCATTATGAGCCTTAGGGATAAGGCGAAAAGTCTGAGAATGCGCAAAGTTATATGAGCACAACCCCTGTACAACGTGAATATTTCCTCGACTCGATCCGCGCATGGCTCATGCTATTGGGGATCCCTTTTCATATTTCACTGATCTATTCCAGCCACACCTGGCACGTGAACAGCCAGATGCCCTCCTGGTGGCTGACGCTGTTTAATGATTTTATCCATGCCTTCCGCATGCAGGTGTTTTTTGTTATTTCCGGTTATTTCTCTTACATGCTCTTCTTGCGCTATCCCCTCAAGCGATGGTGGAAAGTGCGCGTGGAGCGCGTGGGCATACCGATGTTGACGGCCATTCCGCTGCTGACGCTGCCGCAGTTCATCATGTTGCAGCATGTTAAAGGCAAGGCGGAAAACTGGCCGAATCTCTCCTTCTATGAGAAATACAACACCCTGGTCTGGGAGCTTATTTCCCACCTCTGGTTCCTGCTGGTACTGGTGGTGCTAACCACGGTGAGTTTGCTGATCTTCAGCCAGCTGCGTCAGCGCGCGAGCACCACATCCTCGACCTTCTTCGCCAACATCACCCTGGGCAAGCTGTCGCTGCTGTTTCTTGCGCTGGGGGTCGCGTATGCCGCCATCAGGCGTACCCTGCTCATTGTCTACCCTCCCATTCTGAGCGATGGGCTGTTTAATTTCGTGGTGATGCAGACCCTGTTCTACATTCCCTTCTTCCTGATTGGGGCGCTGGCATTTATTCATCCCCGGCTTAAAGCGCTGTTTACCACCCCCTCCCCCTGGTGTGCGGTGGGTGCTGCGCTGGCCTTTGCCGCCTATCTTCTCAATCAGCGCTATGGCAGCGGGGACGCGTGGATGTATGAAACAGAGAGCGTTATAACGATGCTGATGGGCCTGTGGATGGTGAACGTGGTGTTCGCCCTTGGCCATCGTCTGCTGAATTTTAAATCCAGTCGCGTCACCTATTTCGTTAATGCTTCGCTGTTTATCTACCTGGTTCACCATCCGCTGACGCTGTTTTTCGGGGCGTACATTACGCCGCATATCGCCTCGAATGCGCTGGGCTTCTTCACCGGCCTGGTCTTTGTGGTTGGCATTGCCATCGTGTTGTATGAAATCCACCTGCGGATCCCGCTTTTGCGTTTCCTGTTCTCAGGCAAACCTCAGGTTAAAGCGGGATAACAAAACGGCGCCTCCAGGGCGCCGTTTTTGCACTTCAGACATCAAAATGCCTGGCTGCGCGCGGTCAAAATCCGCTGATACAGGTCGGCGGTGTGCTCATCGAAACAGACAAAAATGACTTTTTCCGGCATGGGTTTGAGGGAAAGGTAGTGATAAACGGTATTCACGGCGATCGTAGCTGCCGCTTCCTTTGGATAGCCGAACACCCCGGTGCTAATGGCGGGGAACGCCATGGTCTTATACCCGTTATCCGCCGCAAGCCGCAGGCAGTTACGATACGCCTGCTCCAGAATCTCAGCCTCATGGCGGTCGCCACCGTGCCAGACGGGTCCAACGGTATGGATCACCGCTTTGGCCGGGAGATCGCCCGCAAGCGTAATAACAGCATGCCCCGGCGGGCACTCTCCCTGCTGCTGACGCACGGTTTTGCATGCTTCAAGGAGTTGAGGGCCTGCGGCCCGGTGAATGGCACCGTCCACCCCGCCACCACCCATCAGGGAGGAATTGGCTGCGTTGACGATCACGTCAACGTGCACCGTCGTGATATCGCCATGAATAACGTCGATTTGCGGTCTCATAAACACCCTCTGCAACCCGCCTTTTTCATCAGTGTATCGCAGAGGGAGAAGGAGAAAAACTGCCGCGAAAAAAACGTCGGTTAGCGGTAATCCACCTGAACGACCGCAAGCGTTTTCTGTTCATTCAGGTATTTCATGCTGACAGCGGCCAGAGCTGAATGAGGATGATGGCCCCGGAGCGCCTCGTCATAACTGATGGTATGCGTTTTCATACGGTTATTTTCCGGACAGGAGATCGCAAACTGCTGATGCCGGGGCGTGACTTCGCACGGGTCAGCGACCACCGCGCCACGAAAATGAATCACCCCACCATTTTCTATAGTTGCTGAATAAGCCGGAGAAAAAAAAGAGGACAGGATCAGTCCCAGACCAGAAATAATACACGCTGCGGATTTGAACATTATTTGTACTCCTCAATGAAATTCGTCCTTGAGGGGTAAAAACGCTCCGTTATGAAGTATCAATTTAAGCAACCCGATGACTGGGTTCTTGATATCAGCATAGCTTACCTGTGCAGCGCCGCCACTTTATTAAATCATTGATTTCATGAATTATTAAAGCGCACTTACCGGTGCGTTCCACTGCTGTGATAAATGAAGCGATTTTCCATCGGAAACGGTGACGATTATTTTTACCGCATCCCCTGAGCGAATATTTAAACTGATTCGCGTTAAATCAATCGGCTGATTAGCGGGTATAAAAAGAGTATTTTTCTGCCGCGATGTACTTTGTCCCCCCTGCCCCTGTCGGACAGATAACACCTCAACCTGACATTCGCAAGCGTCTGCCAGCGTGACCTGAGGAATAATGGTTGTCATATTTGCCTGCTGTGAGGTGCTGAACGTTATCTGGCTGGCAAGCGCGGCAAGGAGAATGAAGGTGCTCATGAGATCCTTCCGAAAAAAAACAGGGCGCATGCCCTGTTTTTTGGTACAGAAATGAATCAGTACTGGTGTGCGGTCGCGTTGTTGCCAAAGCCAACCTGGTGCACAGTCACCGTTGAGCCGGACGCTGTCTGGTCTACCGCCGCGCCGTTGCCGCCGCCGAACTGTTTCACGTTGATAACAGAGTCTTTGCTATTCCATTGGTCGATGGTGGCGCTGTTACCAAAGCCTTTTTGCAGCAGATCGATAGAACTGTCATCAGAGCCCTGGCCAACATCTGCGCCGTTACCACCACCATGCTGGGTAATGGTCAATTCAGAATCTCGGGCGTCCGTCTGCAAAGCAAGCGCGGAGTTACCGCCGCCGTACTGGTAAATGCTCAGGGTTGAGTCAGGGCCGTTATTGCCGCCACCCCAGCCACCACCGTGGCCGCCGCCAAATTGTGGTACCGCACCTGCGAAAGCACTGCCAGAAACTACGATTGCTGCAATAACTGCCACTTTGAAAAGTTTCATGGTAAACCCCCATCGGATTGATTAAGGCGTCACACATCGCTAACGTTGAATAACGCGAATAGCCATTTGCGACTGTCTCTGTACTACAACTGCTGTTTTCTGCGTACCATACTGCGTTATATTCGCCCTGTTACCCGAGCCTTTCTGGATAATCATGGCGGTGTTGCCAAAAGCGCCCTGCTTAATACTCGCATCGTTGCCGTTGCCGGTCTGATCGATATAAGCAAGGTTATACGTCCCTGACTGATCAACATTCGCGCGGTTATTCCCGCCCTCCTGAGAAATAACGGACAGCAATTTAGAACCGCCCTGGCGTACATCAGAATTATTTCCTGAACCCTGTTGACCAATAATGGCTGCCTGATTGTATGAAGCTTTACTTAATTCATTTATCGCAAAATTATATTCAGAACTGGCTAAATCTGAATCACCTGCGATTACAAACCCAGGCGCACCCAGTAATGTAAACATCATAAACAACGTTTTGTTTTTCATGCTGTCACCCTGGACCTGGCTATAAAAAAGTATCTTTTGCTCCGTTAACGCGATTCGTTTTGTTAACGCCGCGTTACGGAAAAGAGTATGTCTGCCGAAACATGTTTAATATCTCACCCGTGCGCCTTATTTTTATATTCTCCTTCACCTCAAAGTCGTAAATCTCGCCTGAAACGACGGGATACACGCCTAAAGCAGAAACCAAAAATGTCTTCCTGCGCTTGTACAACAGCGAGACAGACTGTCCAACCTGCACCGGCTTCTTCAGACAAAAAAGACAATGCCCTTTGCCACGCGCGTGACACGAAGCAAGTTTTCTTAAGAAAAAATTCTGGCTTAGGGAAGTCTTATGTTTTTAGCAGAGATCATACTTTTTACCGGCTGGCTTAGAATAATACAAAGCCAAATAATTCAACCCATTATAATATACTTTATGGTTTTTAAAATCTGTGCACGTTTATACACATGTACAACTTTCCCCTTATCTTAAAATCTATTAGCCCTGCAATATACACAAATTAATATCGAATTTTACATTCTGTTACACGATTAACACTTGCTTTAAAGTTTGCAATAGCTAGATTGAAAACAGCAGTACGTTATTTGTTTTTAATTTTACCGCCTCCTTTGGAGGAAGGTTTTTTAACTACACACAGCAGTGCCACACCTGTCAGTACCTCTGGTGCCCTTTTCAATAATACGAGGGCAACTGCCGGGTGTCATAAATAACGTGGGGTTTCATCATGTTTAATGAAGTCCATAGCTTACCCGGTCATACATTATTGTTGATCACAAAACCTTCCTTACAAGCGACAGCGTTATTGCAGCATTTAAAGCAATGCCTGTCTCTTAACGGGAAACTGCATAATATTCAACGTTCTTTTGATGATATCGCTTCTGGCAGCATCATTCTTCTCGATATGATGGAAGCGGATAAAAAACTCATTCATTACTGGCAAGATAATTTAAGCAGGAAAAACAATAATATCCGCGTATTGTTATTAAATACGCCTGATGAGTATCCTTTCCGCGAAATTGAGAGCTGGCCGCATATTAACGGCGTGTTTTACGTCACTGAAGAAGAAAACCGTGTCGTGGAGGGTTTGCAGGGCATATTGCGGGGGGAGTGTTATTTCTCGCAGAAACTGGCCAGCTACCTCATTACCCACTCCGGAAATTATCGCTATAACAGTTCGGAATCGGCCCTTCTGACGCACCGTGAGAAAGAGATCCTGAACAAACTGCGTATTGGTGCTTCAAATATTGAAATCGCCCGTTCGTTATTTATCAGCGAAAATACGGTTAAGACGCATCTTTATAATCTTTTCAAAAAGATAGCTGTTAAAAATCGCACGCAGGCGGTGTCGTGGGCAAACGATAACCTCAGGCGTTAATAGCATGAAACGCACCTTAAGTTGGATTGCCGCCGCAGGCATTATGCTTGCTGCCGGAAACCTTCAGGCTGTTGAGGTAGAAGTTCCCGGACTGTTAACCGACCACACCGTCACCTCTGTCGGACACGATTTTTATCGTGCCTTCAGCGATAAGTGGGAAAGCGATTATCCGGGTAACTTAACCATCAACGAACGGCCCAGTGCGCGGTGGGGAAGCTGGATCACAATAACCGCTAATCAGGACGTTATTTACCAGACTTTTTTATTCCCAACGAAAAGAGACTTCGATCAGAACGTCGCTTTCGCGCTGGCACAAACAGAAGAAGCTATTAACCGCCTACAGTTAGACAAAGCCCTTTTGAGCACAGGCGATTTAGCAAAAGATGAGTTCTAACAACGATACCAATTTCGGAGGCTGTAATGCGTCTCGCACACACAGTGATTTCGTTAATGCTCATTGCGCCGTTGAGCTGGGCCGGAAATATGACATTCCAGTTCCGCAACCCTAATTTTGGCGGCAACCCGAATAACGGAGCCTTTATGCTTAACCAGGCTCAGGCTCAAAACTCCTATAAAGACCCCAGCTATGACGATGATTTCGGTATCGAGACCCCGTCAGCCCTGGATAATTTTACTCAGGCCATCCAGTCGCAAATATTAGGTGGCTTATTAACTAACATTAATACCGGAAAACCCGGCCGGATGGTCACTAACGACTTTATCGTCGATATTGCCAATAAAGACGGGCAGCTTCAGTTAAATGTGACAGACCGAAAAACCGGTAAAACGTCGACAATCCAGGTTTCCGGTTTGCAGACCAGTTCAACTGATTTCTAAACAACCCCGAAATAAGGACAATTATTATGCAGCGCTTTTTTATTTTAGTTGCAGTGTGCTTATTAAGCGGTTGTTTAACTGCCCCGCCAAAAGAAGCCGCTAAACCCACCCTGATGCCTCGTGCCCAGAGCTATCGGGATCTGACGCATCTGCCGGTCCCAACCGGAAAGATATTCGTCTCGGTGTATAACATTCAGGATGAGACGGGTCAGTTCAAACCGTATCCGGCCAGTAACTTCTCGACAGCCGTACCGCAGAGCGCCACCGCGATGCTGGTTACCGCCCTGAAAGATTCTCGCTGGTTTATCCCGCTGGAACGTCAGGGGCTGCAAAACCTGCTTAACGAACGAAAAATCATTCGTGCCGCGCAGGAGAATGGTACCGTTGGCGTCAATAACCGCATGCCGCTACAGTCTCTCACCGCAGCCAATATCATGGTGGAAGGCTCGATTATCGGCTACGAAAGTAACGTGAAATCGGGTGGCGCGGGTGCGCGTTACTTTGGCATCGGGGCCGACACGCAGTATCAGCTGGACCAGATTGCCGTCAACCTGCGCGTGGTTAACGTGAGCACGGGTGAGATATTATCCTCGGTGACCACCAGCAAAACGATTCTCTCTTATGAAGTGCAGGCCGGGGTATTCCGCTTTATCGATTACCAGCGTCTGCTGGAGGGTGAAATTGGCTATACCTCTAACGAGCCGGTCATGCTGTGTCTGATGTCGGCCATCGAAACCGGCGTGATTTTCCTCATTAATGACGGTATCGATCGCGGCTTGTGGGATCTTCAGAATAAAAGTGACGTGAGTAATGCGGTGCTGGTGAAATATCGTGAGATGTCGGTGCCGCCAGAGTCATAATCGGCGGCGCTTAAAAAAGGCGAGATTTCCGTCTCGCCTTTTTTTATTTACTTACCGCAGGAACGCTCTGGCTCTTCTCGCGTCGGGCCGCAAGCCAGAGGCCGCTGTTCTTCATTGCGTAGCCAAACAGTAACCCCAGCATGAGCGAAGGGACCACCAGCTTCCAGTCCCCCTGCCCTGCAAAGGTCGCGCAGGCACCCATGAATGTGCCGGGCACAAAGGACAACAGCAGATGTTTTGCCTGAACGCACATCAGGAAGGCCACAATGCCGGTCATGGCGTACCCCAGGATTTCCACATGCGGCGCCAGCGCGCTGCCTTTCATAATGACCAGCGCCCAGACCACGCCACTCAGTAACGTGCAGCCTGAAATAAAGAGCCCTTTGAGACCACCCTGCGGGCAGGCGAAATAGGCCGTGCAGCCAAGAAAACCAGCCCAGCTCAACAAGCCGAGAGAGACAGCCACCCAACCCCAGAGGCCGGAGAGGATGCCAGTCGTGATTGCAATACAAAGTAATATGTTCATGGTGCGCATCTTAGCAGATGCGCACCATAGAAATGAGATCAGAAGCACATTACGTGCAAGTTGAAATGTATCGTTGCAGAATTTTTGTGATTCAAGTCACTCTTCGTTCTCTTCTTCCAGCTCGTCCCACATAGCAGCGATAGCGTCACGCGTCAGCGGAGCCAGCGTTCTCCAGAATGGCGAAGTGGCGTGGGCTTCCACTTTACCCAGGAAGGTGCCAACCCACGGCAGCAGATACGTTTCGAACAGGGTCTCAATCGCCTCGTTCTCATCATCACCTGCATTATCTTCAATCCAGGAGGCCGCCAGCAGCAGGGTACCGATATGATCGGCAGGCATATCCGTCAGCGGCATGCCGCGTTCTGAAAGAAACGCCCGAACTTCCGCTTCGGTCGCACCTTCCTGCCAGGCAGAACGATACGGCGACACGCGACACTCTTCCCCCACAAACAGCGCGTTGTAATCCGTTGAAATCTGCTGCATATCGCAGCTTTTTTGCAAGCGTTCCAGCAATTCATCCTGTTCCAGCGGCCAGCTCTGCGCCAGTTTACCTTCACGAATAAGGGTAAACAGCGGAACCAGCAGCGGATCCTGCGGCTGGCGGTAATATAAGGTGCCCAGCACGCGACAAAGGATGGAAAACTCATTCATGTTTTTATTCCGTTATTAATTAAAGATCGGCAAATTCATCAATCGGCGCCATGCCGCGCGACTCAAGGAAGTCGAGCATACGACGCGGCGTGACGTTCAGGATCTGTTCTTCCGGGAAATTCACGTCCCGCAATATTTTCAGGCACTCGCTGAAATCCCCCAGTGTGAAGGCCGTGTGTGAATCAGAGCCCAGCGCCACCATTCCGCCCGCGTCACGCACGGCCGCCGCCACTTCGCGGCAGTTGGCTTCACTGCCCTTACGCGAGTGAACAAAGGAGGAGTTGTTAATCTCCAGCGCCACGCGGTGCTTTGCTGCCGCCTGCGCCACGGCCTGAATATCAATCGGGTATTTCGGATTTCCCGGGTGGCTGATAATGTGCACGTTGCCGCTGGCAATAGTGGCAATCATCGCTGCGGTGTTGGTCTCTTTATCCTGGGGCGCAAAGACCGGCTCATGGAAGCCAGCGAGGATCAGATCTAAAGAGGTCAGCATCGGGCCGGTGCAGTCAATTTCACCGTCGGTATTTTTGATGTTCGCTTCGATGCCGCGCAGTATCCCAATACCGTCCACCAGGCGTGGCCAGATACGCATATTCACAAAATGCCAGTAGTGCGGCGCATCCGCCATATCCGGACCGTGATCGGTTATCGCAAACAGTTTGATGCCTTTCAGCTTCGCCTGAGCGATATAATCATGGAGGTTACTGTAAGCGTGGGTACTGGCGACGGTGTGCATATGCAGGTCAACGGGATACATCTTTCTCTCCTCTGCGGTTTTTCCAAAGGATAGCAGTTATCAGCGGCGAATATTAGCAAAAACCCGGCGAACGCCGGGTTTCTCTCAGTAGCCTCGCTGTCTGTCGACCTGTCCGGTCACCGCGTTGCCCTTCTCAATTTCGCTGATGGTATGCGAGATGTACGCCACGGCCTCCGCCGGTCGCGTCACGGCCGCAATATGGGGCGTCATCGCCACGCGCGGATGTGCCCAGAGCGGGCTGTCTTTTGGCAGCGGTTCGCGGCTATACACATCCAGCATTGCGCCTTTCAGTTTACCGCTATCCAGCGCTTTCAGCAGATCGTCTTCCACAACGTGTACCCCGCGCGCCAGGTTCATTAAGTAGCTGTCTTCTGCCAACTGGTTGAGGAGCGTGCCATTGATAATGCCGACCGTTTCCGCCGTATTCGGCAGCAGGTTAATGAGGACGCGAGTCCCTTTCAGGAACGCCGGGAGTTCGTCCGTTCCGGCAAAGCTCTCGACGCCCGGATACTCCTTACGGCTCCGGCTCCAGCAGCGCAGTGGGAAGCCCCACGGGGCGAGCGCTTCGGCGACTTTTGAGCCCAGTACACCCGCGCCGAGGATGCCGATGGTGAAATCTTCACGCTGATAATCCGGGAGCGGTTCCCAGTGGGATTGCTGTTTGAACGCCTGATAATCGTCGAAGCGGCGGAACCAGTGCAGCACCTGGCTCACGGCATATTCCTGCATCTGCTGCCCCATACCGGTATCTTCCAGACGAAACAGGGGAATATCTTCCGGCAGCATTTCAGGGTGTGCCTTCAGCTTACTGAGAATGGAATCCACCCCTGCACCAAGAGCAAACACCGCCTTCAAACGGCGTCCCTGAAGCATTTCGACCGGGGGATGCCAGACCAGCGCGTAGTCGGCATGTTCATTATCGCCCTGTTTCCATTCGCGAACGCGTGCGCCAGGCAGAGCCGCCGTGAGCGCGCTAATCCAGTAAGCCGTATCAAAAGTGGGGTGATAGAAGATAATATCCATAGTCATTGCCTTTTATTGCGCTGTTTTATTTTCATTTTCAACTGGCTTGCCAGCATAACAAATTTATCGCTAAACCGCGTTGCTGATAAAAGAGGCGCATTTCGCACATTTAGGAATCAGGTTGCCTGAAGTTTGTCTAAACACGCTAAATTACTGAAAAAGTGGGTTGACGGCAGTACGGCTTTTCCTTACATTAGCGCCCGTCCCGACAACAACGGGATGACAATATGGTGAGGTGTCCGAGTGGCTGAAGGAGCACGCCTGGAAAGTGTGTATACGGCAACGTATCGGGGGTTCGAATCCCCCCCTCACCGCCATATTCATGATGAGAGCTCGTACGAAAGTACGGGCTTTTTTCTTTTATATTCTCGTAAGGGGGGATGAGACCCCCCGACCGGGGTTCGGCAACTGGCGACAGCCAGTTGGACAGACTGAGAGCGTAGCGAACAGGCTGCCCGAAGGGCGAGCGAAGCGAGTCAATCCCCCCCTCACCGCCATATTTGAAAAAGAGCTCGCATGAAAATGCGGGCTTTTTTTTCACATGTTGCACGCCTGTGGGGGATTCGAACTTTGCAGCCCCTGCGGTAATTGTGTCGGGTGGCGCTACGCTTACCCGACCTACAAAAAGCTAGTCTTCAACCATCTTTGCATACTCTTCGGTGAGAAAATCCACCAGCGTCCTGACCGATGGCAGCAGGCCGCGCCGGGAAGGATACACCGCATGGATCACTTCCCGTCTGGGTTCCCAGGCATTCAGCACCCGAACAAGTTCACCTGAAGCCAGCTGATCCTTCACCATCAAAATGGGCAGCTGTACCACGCCCACGCCCGCCATCGCCGCCTCCCGCAGCGCCAACATGTCGGTAGTCACAAGGCGCGGCGTGAAGTGAATTTCTGCCTTTGCGCCCTCCGGCCCGTTCAATTCCCACTTATGCAGGTGCTTGCCCGCCCCCATACTTAACCCCGGCCACTCGCTGAGTTCAGAGGGCATCGCCGGGTTGCCCATCCGTTCAATCAGTGCCGGCCCGGCAACCAGACAGTGTCCCCTGTCCGCCAGCACCCTTAATACCAGATCGCTGTCATCAAACGGGCGCGGACGAACGCGGATCGCCACATCCACCCCCTCCGCCACCAGATCGACCCGGCGGTTGGTGGCTTCGAGCTGAAGGTTGATCCCCGGATAGCGCGCCATAAACCGCGCCAGCATGGGCCCCACGTGAACGTGCAGCAAGGTGACAGGACAGGTGATCCGGACCATACCACGCGGCTCAGCCTGTAAAGCAGCCACCGCCTCCTCCGCAGCTTCAGCCTCCACCAGCATAGCTTTACAGTGCTGATAGAATGTCTGCCCCACCTCCGTCACCGCAAACTGCCGCGTGGTACGTTGTATCAACCGAACACCCAGGCGTTCCTCCAGCTGCGCAATCCGACGGCTCAGTTTCGACTTAGGCTGATCGAGCGCCCGACCCGCCGCTGCAAAGCCGCCATGCTCCACCACCTTCACAAACCATACGAAATCATTGAGGTCCTGCATACGCCTCCATTGTTCCATTTAAGGAACAGTGAATGTCATTTTTGCTATCTACCGGGATATTAACCCTGAATATAAGCTAATTCCATCAACAGGACATCAGGAGTTAATCATGAAAAACGTAACAGGCGTGTATACCGCACCTCGTCCGCACTGGGTCGGTGACGGTTTTCCGGTTCGTTCGATGTTTTCTTACCAGACGCATGGCGAGCCCCTGAGCCCGTTCCTGCTGCTGGACTACGCCGGACCGCATACCTTCCCGGCGGATGGCGCGAAACGCGGCGTGGGCGAGCATCCTCATCGCGGTTTTGAGACGGTAACCATCGTCTACTCAGGCGAAGTGGAGCACCGTGATTCCACCGGCAGAGGCGGCGTTATTGGCACTGGCGACGTGCAGTGGATGACGGCAGGCGCAGGCATTTTGCACGAGGAGTTCCACTCCAGCGCGTTTTCGCAGAAAGGCGGTGAACTGAAAATGATGCAGCTGTGGGTCAACCTGCCCGCCAAAGACAAAATGGCGACGCCTGGCTACCAGAGCATCACTCAGGCGGATATCCCGGTGGTCACCCTGCCGGATAACAGCGGAACATTGCGTGTGATTGCTGGCCGCTTTGGAGAGGTAACCGGCCCGGCGCATACCTTCTCACCGCTGAACGTGTGGGATCTCGCGCTGCATCAGGGTAGCCACCTGACGCTTAATCAGCCCGAAGGCTGGAGCACGGCGCTGGTTGTCGTTGAAGGCAGCGTGACGGTGAACGGCACCACGCCTGCCGGTGAGGCGCAACTGGTCGTGCTGAGCCAGAGCGGTGACAAACTGCATCTCGAAGCCAGCAGCGATGCCAAAGTGCTGCTGATGGCCGGGGAGCCGCTGAATGAACCCATCGTGGGCTATGGCCCGTTTGTGATGAACAGTAAAACCGAAATCGCCGAGGCTATTCGCGATTTTAACTCCGGCCGCTTTGGCCAAATCTAAACGTAATAAAGGAGCGCATTATGTCTACCCCTGCAAACTTCAACGGTGCACGTCCCGTTATTGACGTAAACGATGCCGTTATGCTGCTTATCGATCACCAGAGCGGGCTGTTCCAGACCGTAGGAGACATGCCAATGCCTGAGCTGCGCGCCCGTGCAGCAGCGCTGGCAAAAATCGCCTCGCTGGCGAAGATCCCGGTGATCACCACGGCGTCGGTTCCACAGGGACCGAACGGCCCGCTTATCCCGGAGATCCACGCCAACGCGCCGCACGCACAGTATGTGGCACGCAAGGGTGAGATCAACGCCTGGGATAACCCGGAGTTCGTGGCGGCGGTGAAAGCCACCGGGCGCAAAACGCTGATTATCGCGGGGACGATCACCAGCGTCTGCATGGCCTTCCCGTCCATCAGCGCGGTGGCGGACGGATATAAAGTGTTTGCGGTGATTGATGCCTCCGGCACCTACAGCAAAATGGCGCAGGAGATCACCCTGGCGCGCGTGGTGCAGGCAGGCGTGGTGCCGATGGACACGGCAGCCGTTGCTTCCGAAATTCAGCGCACGTGGAACCGTGAAGATGCGGGTGAATGGGCAGAGGTGTACACACACATCTTCCCTGCCTACCAGCTGCTGATCGAAAGCTACAGCAAAGCGCAGGACGTGGTGAAAAATAGCGAAGTGCTCGATTCGCAGCGTTAATCCTGCGCGCTGCGACATAAGCTGATTAAGGCTTAACCGAACAAGCACGAATGCTGAAAATCTGCTTGACCGTTTTAGCGCAACTCCCTATAGTAGCGCCCCGTTGCCCCCCAAGCGGTCAGGCAGCAAAACAATATGGTGAGGTGTCCGAGTGGCTGAAGGAGCACGCCTGGAAAGTGTGTATACGGCAACGTATCGGGGGTTCGAATCCCCCCCTCACCGCCATATTTGAAGAAGAGCTCGCATGAAAATGCGGGCTTTTTTTTCGCATGTTGTACGCCTTTGGGGGGAATAAGAACCCCCGACCGGGGTTCGACAACTGGCGCAGCCAGTTGGACAGACTGAGAGCGTAGCGAACAGGCTGCCCGCAGGGCGAGCGCAGCGAGTCAATCCCCCCGGTGCTATATGCAGCTCGGTGCGGCCTGAGCCCCTCACCCTAACCCTATCCCTATCCCCAGGGAAGAGGGGGTAAAATGCACAAAAAACAAAGCCCGGTTTCCCGGGCCTTGAACACAACAGCATATTCAATAATACGCTTGTAGCGTGCGCTGGCAGAGCGCCGAGCGGACGCAATCCTCTTTTGTGAAGCGGACCACCCCTATCATCTCATCTTCCTCAAAACGTGACATGGCATCGCTCAGGCCAGACTTAACGCCCGACGGCAGGTCACACTGGGTAATATCGCCGTTGACGATCACCGTCACGTTCTCCCCGAGGCGCGTTAAAAACATCTTCATTTGCGCAGCGGTCACGTTCTGAGCCTCGTCAAGAATAACGACCGCATTTTCAAATGTACGTCCGCGCATATAGGCGAACGGCGCGATTTCCACCTTACCAATCTCTGGTCGCAGGCAGTACTGCATAAAGGAAGCGCCCAACCGCTTCACCAGCACGTCATAGACGGGCCTGAAGTACGGGGCAAACTTCTCGGAAATATCGCCGGGCAGGAAGCCCAGATCTTCATCCGCTTGCAGTACCGGACGGGTAACGATGATCCTTTCCACGTCCTTATGAATCAGCGCCTCCGCCGCTTTGGCGGCGCTGATCCAGGTTTTCCCGCATCCGGCTTCCCCGGTTGCAAAGATGAGCTGTTTACTCTCGATAGCATTCAGGTAGTGCGCCTGAGCTTCATTTCGCGCCACAATTGGCGATGCATCGCGGCTGTCCCGCGCCATGCCAATGGATTCTACGCCGCTCATCTGCACAAGCGAGGTGACCGATTCTTCTTCACGCTGCTTATGGCTACGTGAATCCCGTCTCAGCACACGTTTTGCTTCACGACGAGCTTTGATCACTGCTTTCTGTCTTCCCATGGATAGCACCTTGAGTTGTTGGTATTCATCACACGCGCCAGCATCGGCACGATTATGCGCACGAACATCAGAGGGTTGGCTTCCTTGTAAGCCATTGCTTGCATTACCGGATGACGATATACAACGGCTACGCGCACCGTTATGCACGTCGGTAGAAAAAGGTTGTTGAGGTGAAGGAGAGAATTTGGTGGTGAAGAAATCGCTGCCGGAGTCTGAGCCTCCGCGCCGGGTACTGCGGTTGATGTGTTTACCTTGTCCAGTACAGGACGCAACCATTCGCGATCTCCATAGTGAGTTAACATCACTGCCGGGAACTACCGCTGTCTTCTCTTAAGTACATCAGGAATTATCATAAATGCAACATTTATTTTACCTGAATGCAACTTTTCGGACTGCCCCTACATGGAAAATCAGTCTTATATAGAAATATTACAGAAATATAACAATAAGATAGTCCGGGAAAAAAATAATGTCCCCGCGAACTGTCGCAGGGACGATTATCAGGCTTCTATGAGACCCTGAGCGAGCCAGGCATTCGCGTCACGCGCGCCGGGCAGGGCAAAGAAATAGCCGCCGCCGATGGGCTTAATGTACTCTTCCAGCGCTTCGCCGTTGAGCCGCTTCTGCACGGTGAGGAATCCCTTCTCCAGATCGTGCTGATAGCAGACAAACAGCAGTCCCATATCAAGCTGCCCGGAGTTGGTCACCCCCAGCGAGTAGCTGTAACCCCTGCGCATCATCAGGCTGGATTGCGTCTCTTTGGTGCGAGGATTGGCGAGGCGAATATGGCTGTCCAGCGCGATGACATCCCCGTTCGGATCGCGGGCGTAGTCGGGTTCATCGTGCTCGAGCTTCATGCCGAGCGGTGCGCCGGTTTGCTTATCGCGGCCGAAGATAGTCTGCTGCTCTTTCAGCGGCGTGCGGTCCCAGAACTCCACGTGAAACTGAATGATACGCACCGCCTGATAGCTGCCGCCCACCGCCCAGGCCGGTTCGCCCTGATCCGCCGTCACCCAGACCACCTTGTTCATCAACGCGGTATTGCTGCTGTCCGGGTTGGCGGTACCGTCTTTGAAGCCCAGCAGGTTGACCGGCGTCTCTTTCCCTTTACTGCGCGCGGCGTGGTCAGAGATAAAACCTTCCCGCTTCCAGCGCACGCTCAGCAGATCCGGGGTGTGCTTGATAATATCGCGCAGGGCGTGGATCACCGTATCCTGGGTATTAGCGCAGATCTGCAACAGCAGATCGCCGTGGCACAGCGCCGCGTCGAGAGAATCATTCGGGAATCGCGTCATTTTTTGCAGCGCTTTCGGCTTCTGCTTCGCCAGACCGTAGCGATCATCAAATAGTGATTCCCCCACCGACACGGTGATGGTCAGATTATCGGGAGCGATAAACGCCCCGAGGATCCCGGAATCCATCGGCGGCAGGCGCGGATTCGGTGTTTCCGGTGCCGGACCGCCGGCGGTGAGGAAGGCAATGCGCGTGGTTAATAGCCTGAACAGACGCTCAAGGTCGGCCTTATCACTCGCCAACGAATCGAAAGCCACCAGCATCATCGAGGCCTGCTGCGGCGTCAGGATCCCCGCCTGGTGCTCACCATAAAACGGCTGCGTTTCCATACGCGCGTCCGGGGAGAGCGTGCCGGGGGCGCTTTGCGGTTTTGCCGCATGCGCCACCGGACAGCCGCCCGCCAGGGCAAACGCGCCGCCCAGCGCCCCTACCCCTTTTAACAACCGACGTCGGGAAGGTTCCGCCACGTCGTACTCGTCATGCTCGTTCATCGCTTAATCCAGACCCAGTACGCCACGCAGCAGGGAGAGATCTTCCGCCAGCGTCGTAATCGGGCCTTTCAGCGCGTTACGATCAGCATCGGTCAGCTTGTCGTAGGTTTCGAACCCGTCTTTGGTGCGGTATTTCGCCAGGATAGCGTCAACTTTCTTAAAATTGGCATCCACTTTCGCCAGCAGTTCGCCGTTCTCTTTTTGCAGCTGTGGCCGCAGCAGATCGACAATTTTCTGTGCGCCGTCGACGTTTGCCTGGAAGTCCCACAGGTCGGTGTGGCTGTAACGATCTTCTTCACCGCTGATTTTGCTGGCGGCTACTTCTTCAATCAGACCCGCTGCGCCACCCACCACTTTCGACGGTGGGAATGCCAGCTCGCTGATGCGTTTTTGCAGCTCCAGCACGTCGCTGTTGAGCTGCTCGGCGTATTTCTCCATCCCCCTGGTGGAGTTATCGCCAAACAGGGCTTTTTCCAGACGGTGGAAGCCGGTGAATTTCGGATCGGCGGCCTTCTGCTCGTAGTCGTCTTCACGGGCGTCAATGCTGCCATCGAGGTCAGAGAACAGCTCGGCAATCGGCTCGATGCGCTCGTAGTGCTGACGTGTAGGCGCATACAGGGATTTCGCTTTTTCGATATCGCCCGCTTTCACCGCGTCGGTAAAGGCTTTGGTGCCTGCCACCAGGTCCGCCGTCTCTTTGGTGACGTAGGCTTTATAGGCGGTAATAGCGTCGCCGAGACTCAGCAGCGCCGTGCCTTTGGCCGCGTCCGCCGTCGCTGCGCCTTTGACGATCAGCTTACCTTTCGGGTTAGTCAGCAGGCCGCAGGTCATGTCATATTCCCCGGGCTGAAGATTTGCGGTCATCTTCTGGCTGAAGCCCGGCGCGATATTCTCGCGCTCTTCTACCACCATCACGCCTTTCAGGATCTCCCACTCCAGCGCTTTCTGGCTGTGGTTCTGAATAATAAACTGGGTTTTACCGCTGTTAACCGTGATGGTCATCGGCTCACACTGTTTATCGTTGACGGTGACTTTTACCTGCGGAATATCTGCCGCCTGAGCGGTGAAGGCAGACACGAACAGCGCGGCAATGCCTGCGCATAACGCACTACGACGGAACTGAATGGCCATGACTCTTCCCTTTAAAAGTATGTTGTAACTAAAACAGCACTTACGGCGCAACGCGCGACGTCTGCGAGCCGGTACGCGGCGGCATAGCGAACAGGATCAGCGCCGGAACCAGATAGATAAAGTACATCGCCACTTCGCTGACGCTCGGCGTTTCCTGGTAGCCGAAGATCCCTTCGAGCAGGGTACCGGTCAGTGAATGGGTCGACAGGACGTTGCTGAGATCGAACGCCACGTCCTGGAAGTGGTTCCACAGGCCCGCTTCGTGGAAGGCGCGGATCGCCCCTGCCGCCAGTCCCGCGGCCACCAGCAGAATAAACAGGCTGGTCCACTTGAAGAACGCGCCCAGGTTAAGACGAATGCCGCCCCAGTAGAGCAGGAAGCCAAGCACAACCGCCGTGGCCAGCCCGAGCATCGCGCCCAGCGGCGGCCAGATGCCCACGTCCTGCTGAAAAGCCGCGAGCAGGAAGAACACGGACTCCAGGCCTTCACGCGCCACGGCGAAAAAGACCATCATGATCAGCGCCCAGCCGTGGTGGTTGCCTTTTTGCAGGGCGTTATCCACCGCCTGCTCAAGCTGTACCTTCACGTTACGGGAAACTTTGCGCATCCAGAACACCATCCAGGTGAGGATCACCACCGCTATTACGGCAACAATGCCTTCAAACAGCTCCTGCTCTTTCTGCGGAAATTCACCGGTGGTTTCGTTGATAAGAATACCCAGCCCCAGGCAGAGCGCCGCGGCAAGGAAAACGCCAACCCACATCACGCCAATCCAGCGTCCGCGCTGGGTACGCTTCAGATAACTGGCGATAAGGCTAACAATCAGGGCCGCTTCAAGGCCTTCACGTAACATAATGAGAAAAGGAACAAACATGCCGACACCTTAAATGTTTATCGCGGTCAACTGATGCAAAGAAAGGTAAATTCTTGTGATAGTGATTATCATTACGGCAACAAGAAAAACAAGCGAAATGTGTTGCGTTTTGATGACCAGATGTAAACGCATTGCGGAGTAATAATTGCTTGAGTAACCGTTGCGTTTATAAGGTATAACGAAAATGCCCATTTACGGTTAACCGGGGCTGTGGCTAAATGTCCACCTCGAAAACCAACTGAAAATAAACCATGTTTAAAATTGTCCATTTCCTGCTGGCGCTGGTGATTATTCTTGCGCTTGCCTGGCTGGTGAGTTTCGACCGCCGAAAAGTTCGTATTCGTTTCGTTTTACAGCTGATCGTGATTGAAATTGCGCTGGCGTTCTTTTTCCTGCATGCAGAAAGCGGTCTGTTTATTATTAAATACGTCTCCGGTTTCTTTGAGTCGCTGCTTAAATTCGCTGCCGAAGGGACGAATTTTGTCTTTGGCGGGATGGGTGAAAAAGGGCTGGCGTTTATTTTCCTTGGCGTGCTCTGCCCCATTATTTTTATCTCAGCGTTGATCGGTATTCTTCAGCACTGGCGCATTCTGCCGATCTTTATTCGGGTGATCGGGACGCTGCTGTCAAAACTGAACGGCATGGGCAAGCTGGAATCCTTCAACGCGGTGAGCTCGCTGATCCTCGGTCAGTCGGAAAACTTTATTGCCTACAAGGGCGTACTCGGGGATCTCTCCTCGCGTCGTCTGTTTACGATGGCTGCCACGGCTATGTCGACGGTGTCGCTGTCGATTGTCGGGGCCTATATGACCATGCTCGACGCCAGATTTGTCGTCGCGGCGCTGATCCTGAACATGTTCAGCACCTTTATTATTCTTTCGGTCATTAACCCGACCCGCCCGGAAGCGGAGCCGGATATCAAGCTGGAAAAACTGCACGAATCCCAGAGCTTCTTTGAAATGCTGGGCGAGTATATTCTGGCCGGTTTTAAGGTGGCAATGATTATTCTGGCGATGCTGATTGGTTTTATCGCCCTTATTAGCGCCGTTAACGCCCTCTTCTCCAGCATATTTGGCATGAGCTTCCAGCAGATTCTGGGTTATGTGTTTTATCCGCTGGCGTGGCTTATTGGTATTCCGTTGAGCGATGCCTTAAACGCGGGGAGCATTATGGCAACTAAACTGGTGGCGAATGAATTTGTGGCGATGATCGAGCTGCAAAAAATTGCCCATCAAATGTCACCTCGCGGGCTGGGTATTTTGTCCGTGTTCCTGGTGTCGTTCGCTAACTTTGCTTCCATTGGCATTGTGGCGGGGGCAATAAAAGGTCTGAACGAGCAGCAGGGCAACGTGGTGTCGCGGTTTGGTTTGCGTCTGGTGTACGGCGCGACGCTGGTGAGCCTGCTTTCGGCGAGCTTTGCGGGGTTGGTGTTGTAAGTTTTGTGCGGTTAATGCCCGGCGGCGCTTCGCTTGCACGGGCCTACGATACTACAACGGCGGGATTTCCCGCCGTTTTTCATTAAAACTGCACGCACACCGGCTGGTCAACCCGCATCACCGACTCCTGCGCGAAGCGTGACTTATAGATCCCGCGCAACGCTTCAATATTCTTCTCACTCTGCGCATCTTTCCCGTGGATCAGCATCAGCGCCTTGCTCGGCTCGCGCGCCACCTTGCCGTCGTTACCCAGCCACTGACCACGGGCATCAAACACCGTTAAGCCATCGCGAAAACGCGGCGTCACGTCCTGGTCAACAAACTGCTGCCACTCGCTGCCGGTAATCTGCGCCCCTGCCGGGCGATTCAAGCCAAAATAGAGCGTGGTCTGCTGCATCTGGTTATCCGCTTTGCAGGTTTCCACCGGCACGTGCTGCGCGGGTGCGTTACAGCCCGCCAGCATCACGAATGCTGCCACCATTAACCCTGTTTTAATTCTCATTGATGAAGACTCACATAGGTGAAAGGACTATCCCCTCTCCCCACCGGGGAGAGGGTTAGGGTGAGGGGAGATTACTCAGCCTGAAGCTTAGTCGGCGGCGCAGTGTGGTAGTGCGCGTCGGCTTCCGCAAAGCGTTTCTGCATGGAGGCAGACGGTGCTTTACCCAGCAGGCTGAAGACAACGATACCGATGCTGCCGAAGATGAAGCCAGGAATGATTTCGTACAGGCCCAGCCAGGCGAACTGTTTCCAGACGATAACGGTCACCGCACCAATAATCATCCCCGCCAGCGCGCCGTTGCGGGTCATGCGTGACCACATGACGGAGAACAGGACTACCGGCCCAAACGCGGCACCGAAGCCCGCCCACGCGTAGCTCACCAGCCCCAGCACGCGGTTTTCCGGGTTTGCTGCCAGCGCAATCGCCACCAGCGCAACCAGCAGCACCATAAAACGCCCTACCCACACCAGCTCTTTCTGGCTCGCGCCCTTACGCAGGAACGCTTTGTAGAGGTCTTCGGTGATGGCGCTGGAGCACACCAGCAGCTGACAGCTCAGGGTGGACATCACCGCAGCCAGGATCGCGGAGAGCAGAATACCGGCAATCCAAGGGTTAAACAGAATCTGCGCCAGTTCGATGAACACGCGCTCGGCGTTCTGGTTCACCGCGCCCGCCTGCGCCGGGTTGTTGTTAAAGTACGCAATGCCGAAGAAGCCAACCGCGCACGCGCCCGCCAGACACAGGATCATCCACGTCATGCTGATGCGACGCGCGTGAACGATGGTATGGTGAGAATCCGCCGCCATAAAGCGCGCCAGAATGTGCGGCTGACCGAAGTAGCCCAGGCCCCAGCCCATCAGGGAGACGATGGCGACAAAGTTCAGCCCTTTCAGCATATCGACGTTTTCAATGCTCTTCTGCTTGATCACTTCCAGCGATTCGCCAAAGCCGCCGACGGTGAAAATGACAATCACCGGGGTCAGGATCAGGGCGAAAATCATCAGGCTCGCCTGCACGGTGTCGGTCCAGCTTACCGCCAGGAATCCGCCCACGAAGGTATAGAGGATGGTCGCGGCCGCACCGGCCCACAGGGCGGTTTCATAGCTCATGCCGAAGGTACTTTCGAACAGACGCGCGCCCGCCACGATGCCGGAAGCACAGTAGATGGTGAAGAACAGCAGGATCACCACCGCAGAGATAATGCGCAGGATACGGCTGTTATCTTCAAAGCGTCCGGTGAAGTAATCCGGCAGCGTCAGGGCGTTGTTGTTGGCTTCGGTATGCACACGCAGACGGCCTGCTACCAGCTTCCAGTTGATCCATGCGCCAACGGTCAGGCCGATGGCGATCCAGCTTTCGGAGATACCGGAGATGAAAATCGCGCCCGGCAGCCCCATCAGCAGCCAGCCGCTCATGTCGGAAGCGCCCGCAGAGAGTGCGGTGACCATCGGGCCTAAGCTGCGCCCGCCGAGGATGTAGTCGTCAAAGTTTTTAGTGGAACGCCATGCCAAAAACCCTATCAGGATCATGCCAAAAATATAAACGAGAAATGTCACCAGCATCGGTGTGCTAATAGCCATTCAAATTCTCCAAAATGTCGAGCGACAACCGTCCGGGTTGCCTTGTTATGTCATCACCGGAACGTAGTGATGTGTGTATGTGTTTCCGTTGGGCGCGCTATCCTGCCGTATACGCATCCCACTGACAAACGATTTAACACTGCATTTACATGAATTTCATCACTGGTTTTATACGTCTTTCCTATAGGTTGCACTCGCTCACGCTTTTACGGGTTGCACCTTTAAAAAGTGTTAAGCACCGCATAAAAACTGGGCTCAGAAACGGCCGCACGTTCTTTTTCACAGCTAACTAATCGTTAACAATCCATTCATTTTCCAGCTTGCAGACCAGGTCACATTTAACACGGTTGCACAAAGTTGCAACATGGTGGATATTTCACGCTATCAACAGAACGCTATTACAGAACAACAGGAGTTTTGGCATGGGGATGACCACCATGGGGGTTAAGCTGGATGACGCTACCCGCGAACGGATTAAAACCGCTGCGACCCGCATCGACCGCACACCGCACTGGTTAATCAAGCAGGCGATTTTTAACTATCTGGAAAGACTGGAGAGTGAAGAAGGTCTGCCGGAGCTGCCTGCCCTGCTGGCGGGCGCAGCGAACGAAAGCGAAGAAGCCGCGACGGCCGTTGAGGAGAACCACCAGCCGTTCCTCGAATTTGCCGAGCAGATCCTGCCGCAGTCCGTCAGCCGCGCCGCCATTACCGGCGCCTACCGCCGTGCCGAAACCGACGCCGTGCCGATGCTGCTGGAGCAGGCGCGCCTGCCGGAAGCCGTTGCCGCTCAGGCGCACAGCCTGGCGTATCAGCTCGCCGACAAGCTGCGTAATCAGAAAACCGCCAGCGGACGCGCCGGTATGGTGCAGGGTCTGTTGCAGGAGTTCTCCCTCTCCTCGCAGGAAGGCGTGGCGCTGATGTGTCTGGCGGAAGCGCTGCTGCGTATTCCGGATAAAGCCACCCGCGATGCCCTGATCCGCGACAAAATCAGCAACGGCAACTGGCACTCCCACATTGGCCGCAGTCCGTCGCTGTTCGTTAACGCCGCCACCTGGGGCCTGCTGTTTACCGGCAAGCTGGTCTCCACCCATAACGAAGCCAACCTGTCGCGCTCTCTGAACCGCATCATCGGCAAGAGCGGCGAGCCGCTGATCCGCAAGGGCGTGGACATGGCGATGCGCCTGATGGGCGAGCAGTTCGTCACCGGGGAAACCATTGCCGAAGCGCTGGCGAACGCCCGCAAGCTGGAAGATAAAGGCTTCCGCTACTCCTACGACATGCTGGGTGAAGCGGCGCTGACCGCCGCCGACGCGCAGGCCTACATGGTATCTTACCAGCAGGCGATCCACGCCATCGGTAAAGCGTCCAACGGTCGCGGTATTTATGAAGGCCCGGGCATCTCCATTAAGCTCTCCGCCCTGCACCCGCGCTACAGCCGCGCGCAGTACGACCGGGTGATGGAAGAACTCTACCCGCGCCTGAAGTCCCTGACCCTGCTGGCGCGCCAGTATGATATCGGCATTAACATCGACGCCGAAGAGGCGGACCGTCTGGAGATCTCCCTCGATCTGCTGGAAAAACTGTGCTTCGAGCCGGAGCTGGCGGGCTGGAACGGGATTGGTTTCGTTATCCAGGCCTACCAGAAACGCTGCCCGTTCGTCATTGACTACCTGATTGACCTGGCCAGCCGCAGCCGTCGCCGCCTGATGATCCGTCTGGTGAAGGGCGCCTACTGGGACAGCGAAATCAAACGCGCCCAGATGGAAGGTCTGGAAGGCTATCCGGTCTATACCCGCAAGGTCTACACCGACGTCTCCTACCTCGCCTGCGCGAAAAAACTGCTCGGCGTGCCGAACCTGATTTATCCGCAGTTCGCCACCCACAACGCCCACACCCTGGCGGCGATCTACAGCCTGGCGGGTCAGAACTACTATCCGGGCCAGTACGAGTTCCAGTGTCTGCACGGCATGGGCGAACCGCTGTACGAGCAGGTGACCGGTAAAGTGGCCGACGGCAAGCTGAACCGTCCGTGCCGTATTTATGCCCCGGTAGGTACTCACGAAACTCTGCTGGCCTACCTGGTGCGTCGTCTGCTGGAGAACGGGGCGAACACCTCCTTCGTTAACCGCATCGCCGATACCACCCTGCCGCTGGACGAACTGGTGGCCGACCCGGTACAGGCCGTTGAGAAGATGGCGGCGCAGGAAGGCCAGATTGGTCTGCCGCATCCGAAGATTGCCCTGCCGCGCGAGCTGTATGGTGCAGGTCGCGTCAACTCGGCGGGTCTGGATCTCGCCAACGAACACCGTCTGGCCTCGCTCTCTTCTGCCCTGCTTAACAGCGCATTGCAGAAGTGGCAGGCCAGGCCGATCCTTGAGCAGTCCGTTGAGGACGGTGAAATGCAGCCGGTGATCAACCCGGCAGAGCCGAAGGATATCGTCGGCTACGTGCGCGAAGCCACGGAAACGGAAGTGGAGCAGGCCCTGGAGAGCGCGGTGAACAACGCGCCAATCTGGTTTGCCACCCCGCCGCAGGAGCGTGCCGCCATTCTGGAACGCGCGGCGGTTCTGATGGAAGATCAGATGCAGCAGCTGATCGGCATTCTGGTGCGTGAAGCGGGTAAAACCTTCAGCAACGCCATCGCCGAAGTGCGCGAGGCGGTCGACTTCCTGCACTACTACGCCGGTCAGGTGCGCGATGATTTCGACAACGAAACCCACCGTCCGCTCGGCCCGGTGGTGTGTATCAGCCCGTGGAACTTCCCGCTGGCGATCTTCACCGGCCAGATTGCCGCGGCCCTTGCCGCAGGCAACAGCGTGCTGGCAAAACCGGCAGAGCAGACCCCGCTGATTGCCGCCCAGGGCATTAACATTCTGCTGGAAGCGGGCGTACCGGCGGGCGTGGTGCAGCTGCTGCCAGGGCGCGGTGAAACGGTCGGGGCCAAACTGACCTCCGATAACCGCGTACGCGGCGTGATGTTTACCGGTTCTACCGAAGTGGCCTCCCTGCTACAACGCAACATCGCCACCCGTCTGGATGCGCAGGGCCGTCCTACCCCGCTGATCGCTGAAACCGGCGGCATGAACGCCATGATCGTGGACTCCTCCGCACTCACCGAGCAGGTCGTCGTTGACGTGCTGGCCTCTGCCTTCGACAGCGCGGGCCAACGCTGTTCCGCCCTGCGCGTACTGTGCTTACAGGATGACGTGGCTGACCACACGCTGAAGATGCTGCGCGGTGCGATGGCGGAATGCCGCATGGGCAACCCGGGCCGTCTCACTACCGACATCGGGCCGGTGATCGACGCGGAAGCCAAAGCCAACATTGAAAACCACATTCAGACCATGCGTGCAAAAGGCCGTCCGGTGTTCCAGGCGGTGCGCGAGAACAGCGAAGATGCCCGCGAGTGGCAGACCGGCACCTTCGTGCCGCCAACGCTGATTGAGCTGGCAAGCTTCGACGAGCTGAAAAAAGAGGTCTTCGGCCCGGTACTGCACGTGGTGCGCTACAACCGTAACAACCTCAACGAGCTGATCGATCAGATCAACGCCTCGGGTTACGGCCTGACGCTTGGCGTGCATACCCGTATCGACGAAACCATTGCCCAGGTGACCGGCAATGCTAAAGTTGGCAACCTGTACGTCAACCGCAACATGGTTGGCGCGGTCGTGGGCGTGCAGCCGTTTGGCGGTGAAGGTCTCTCCGGCACCGGCCCGAAAGCGGGCGGTCCGCTCTATCTGTACCGTCTGCTGGCAAACCGTCCGGAAAATGCGCTGGGCGTGACGCTGGCGCGTCAGGACGCGGAATATCCGGTGGATGCGCAGGTGAAAGCCGTGCTGACCCAGCCGCTGGACGCGCTGATTAAGTGGGCTGAAAATCGTCCTGAGCTGCGTGCGATTGCACAGCAGTACGGCGAGCTGGCGCAGGCGGGAACACAGCGTCTGCTGCCGGGTCCTACCGGCGAGCGCAACACCTGGACGCTGATGCCGCGCGAGCGTGTGCTGTGCGTGGCGGATAACGAGCAGGATGCGCTGGTGCAGCTGGCAGCCGCAACGGCAACGGGCTGTGAGGTGCTGTGGCCGGAAGATGCCCTGCATCGCGACCTCGCCAAACAGTTGCCAAAAGCGGTCTCGGCCCGCATTCGCTTTGCGAAGGCCGATGCCCTGCTGACCCAGCCGTTTGACGCGGTGATCTACCACGGTGATTCCGACCAGCTGCGCGAACTGTGCGAGCAGGTGGCGGCCCGCAGCGGCGCGATTGTCTCGGTGCAGGGCTTCGCCCGCGGGGAGACCAACCTGCTGCTGGAGCGCCTGTACGTTGAGCGTTCGCTCAGCGTTAACACCGCGGCGGCGGGGGGTAACGCCAGCCTGATGACAATCGGCTAACGCTGTGCTAATAAGGCTCCGGAGACGGAGCCTTATTTTATTGGGGAGTATATGAAACGATATCTTATCGCCGGTGCGGCACTGCTGCTGAGCGCCGGCGCGCTGGCCGACGAGTGCGACAACGCGACCACCCAGCTTGAACTGAACACCTGTAGCGCGCAGCAGTACCAAGCCGCCGATAAAAAGCTCAACGAGACCTATCAGGCCGCCATCAAACGTGCGGCTGCGCCTCAGCGCGATCTGCTGAAAAAGGCGCAGCAGGCGTGGATCAGCCTGCGCGACGCAGACTGTGCGTTTATCGGTTCGGGTACGGAAGGCGGGAGCGTTCAGCCAATGATTGTGAACCAGTGTCTGGCGGAGAAAACCGCAGAGCGCGAAGCGTTTCTGGCCACGCTGATGCAGTGTGAAGAGGGCGATCTAAGCTGCCCTCTCCCACCGGGCAATTAACGCACGCGGATCCCTTCGATAATCATCCGCTGTACGTTTTCCAGGGTGCTCTGGAAAAACGCCTCGTCCTGGAGCGTTTTACCGGTCACCGCCTCGACCTGGGCCGCGAAGTCAGCGTAATGCTGGGTAGCGGCCCAGATCATAAAGATCAGATGCTGCGGGTCGACGGGCGCCAGTTTTCCGCTGGCGACCCATCCGGCAATAATGGCCGATTTATCGTCCACCAGCTGCTTTAGATCTCCCGTCAGCTCCGCCTGCAACAGCGGCGCGCCCTGCAACATCTCCAGGCAGAACAGCCTTGATGCCTGCGGGTAATCACGCGATACCTCCAGCTTCAGGCGTATGTACTCCTCTATCGCCACCAGCGGGGCCAGCTCTTCGCGAAATGCTTTAAGTGGTGCGAGCCAGATATCGAGGATCTGCTGCATCACCGCCACATACAGCGCCTCTTTCGACGGGTAGTAGTAGAGCAGATTGGTCTTGGACACCCCGGCCTGCTCCGCTACCTGCTCAAGGCGCGTACCGTGAATACCAAACTGCGAAAATGTCTCCAGCGCAGCGCTGAGGATCGCCTGTTTCTTGGCGCTCACCGCCTGCGAACGTTTACCTGGTGTTTTCACTGCGCCTTGTGTCATTTTCGCTCTCCATTTTCTGTCCTGCGCTCAGCATAGCAAAACCCCCGTCTCGCCACGACCTTCTGCACCCTCAGCGCGCATGAGTGCCTGTTTTCTGTGCAATGATTTTGACCATCTAGTCCACATTTTCGCTGTTAATTTCAACAACCATCATTTAACACCCTAATAACAAAGTGATTTTCAAAACTGGCACTGCCTTTGCAAAAACATCGTGACACCTGCGATGTAATGAAGAGAGGTTCGTGATGAAAATTGGCGTATTTGTACCGATCGGCAACAACGGCTGGCTTATCTCGACCACTGCCCCGCAATACATGCCGACCTTTGAGCTGAATAAAGCCATCGTGCAGAAAGCGGAGCATTACCATTTCGACTTTGCGCTCTCGATGATCAAGCTGCGCGGTTTCGGCGGTAAGACCGAATTCTGGGACCACAACCTGGAGTCCTTTACCCTGATGGCGGGCCTGGCGGCGGTCACCTCGCGGATCCAGATCTACGCCACCGCCGCCACCCTTACCCTGCCCCCGGCGATCGTGGCGCGGATGGCCTCCACCATCGACTCCATCTCCGGCGGGCGCTTTGGCGTTAACCTGGTCACCGGCTGGCAAAAGCCGGAGTACGAGCAGATGGGGATCTGGCCGGGGGACGATTACTTCTCCCGTCGCTACGACTACCTGACTGAATATGTGCAGGTGCTGCGCGATCTGTGGGGCACCGGCAAAAGCGATTTCAAAGGCGATTTCTTCACCATGAACGACTGCCGCGTCAGCCCGCAGCCGTCGGTGCCGATGAAGGTTATCTGCGCCGGGCAGAGCGACGCGGGAATGGAATTCTCGGCGAAATACGCCGACTTCAACTTCTGCTTCGGCAAAGGCGTTAACACCCCGGCCGCCTTCGCGCCCACCGCGGCACGCATGAAAGCGGCCGCCGACAAAACCGGGCGCGACGTGGGCTCCTACGTGCTGTTTATGGTGATTGCCGACGAAACCGACGACGCCGCGCGCGCCAAATGGGAACGATACAAGGACGGCGCGGATGACGAAGCGCTGAGCTGGCTTACCGAGCAGAGCCAGAAGGATACCCGCTCCGGCGCGGACACCAACGTTCGCCAGATGGCCGACCCGACGTCTGCCGTCAATATCAACATGGGCACCCTGGTTGGCTCGTATGCCAGCGTCGCCAGAATGCTCGACGAAGTGGCTGCCGTGCCCGGCGCCGAAGGCGTGCTGCTGACCTTCGATGATTTTCTCACCGGCGTGGAAACCTTCGGCGAGCGCATTCAGCCGCTGATGCAGTGCCGCGCCCACATCCCTGCCGTGACGAAGGAGGTGGCGTAATGACGACCCTCAACGCTCGCCCGGAAGCCATTACCTTTGACGCGCAGCGCAGCGCGCTGATCGTGGTGGATATGCAAAACGCCTATGCCAGTAAAGGCGGGTATCTGGATTTGGCCGGGTTTGACGTCTCCACCACGCAGCCGGTGATTGAGAACATCAAAACCGCCGTGCACGCTGCGCGCGCTGCGGGCATGCTCATCGTCTGGTTCCAGAACGGCTGGGACGACCAGTACGTCGAAGCTGGTGGTCCCGGCTCACCCAACTTTCACAAATCCAACGCCCTGAAAACCATGCGCCAACGGCCCGAACTCCAGGGCACGCTGCTGGCGAAAGGCGGCTGGGATTATCAGCTGGTGGATGAGCTGGTACCGGAAGCCAGCGATATCGTACTGCCGAAACCGCGCTACAGCGGCTTTTTCAATACCCCGCTCGACAGCCTGCTGCGCAGCCGGGGCATTCGTCATCTGGTCTTTACGGGCATTGCCACCAACGTCTGCGTGGAGTCGACCCTGCGCGACGGCTTTTTCCTCGAGTATTTTGGCGTGGTGCTGGAAGACGCTACCCATCAGGCCGGGCCGGATTTTGCCCAGAAAGCCGCCCTGTTCAATATCGAAACCTTTTTTGGCTGGGTCAGTAACGTCAATGATTTCTGCGACGCGCTGGATCCCCCGCTCGCCCGCATCGCCTGAGGAGAACCGCTATGCCGAAATCCGTGATTATTCCGCCGGGCACCAGCACCCCGATTGCCCCGTTTGTCCCCGGCACCCTCGCCGACGGCGTGGTGTATGTCTCGGGCACGCTGCCGTTTGATAAAGACAACAACGTGGTGTTTATCAACGACCCAAAGGGGCAAACCCGCCACGTGCTGGAGACGATCAAAACCGTGATCGAAACGGCGGGTGGTACGATGGAGGACGTGACCTTCAACAGCATCTTTATCACCGACTGGAAAAACTACGCCGCGATTAACGAAATCTACGCGGAGTTTTTCCCCGGCGATAAACCGGCGCGGTTTTGCATCCAGTGCGGGCTGGTAAAGCCCGAAGCGCTGGTTGAAATTGCCACCGTTGCGCACATCGCGAAGTGAGGCCGCCATGAAACTGTCCATTTCCCCGCCCCCCTTTGCGGGCGCGCCCGTGGTGGTACTGATTGCCGGGCTCGGCGGCAGCGGGAGCTACTGGCTGCCTCAGCTCGCCGTGCTGGGGCAGGAGTATCAGGTGGTGTGCTACGACCAGCGGGGCACGGGGAATAACCCGGATACCCTGCCGGAAGACTACACCCTCGCACACATGGCCGACGAGCTCGCACTGGCGTTAGCCGGGGCCGGGATCGCCCGTTACTGCGTGGTCGGCCACGCGCTGGGGGCGCTGGTGGGCCTGCGGCTGGCCATCGATAAGCCCGACGCCCTTACCGCGCTGGTCTGCGTCAACGGCTGGCTGACGCTCAATGCCCATACCCGACGCTGTTTTGACGTTCGCGAACGTCTGCTGCATTCGGGCGGCGCGCAGGCGTGGGTAGAGGCACAGCCGTTGTTCCTCTACCCGGCAGACTGGATGGCCGCCCGCGCCCCGCGGCTGGAGGCCGAGCACGCGCTGGCGCTGGCCCATTTTCAGGGCAAAGCCAATCTGCTGCGCAGGCTGCATGCCCTGAAACAGGCCGATTTCAGCCGCCACGCTGCACGCGTTCGCTGCCCCGTGCAGATTATCTGTTCCACCGACGATCTGCTGGTGCCGTCCGTCTGTTCTGATGAACTGCACGCCGCACTCCCGCACGCCCGCAAAACGGTCATGCGCCAGGGCGGGCATGCCTGCAACGTGACCGCGCCGGACATCTTTAACACTCTGCTGCTGAACGGGCTTGCCAGCCTGCTGCACAGCCCAGAATCCGCTTTGTAAGGAGTTTGAATGAGCGAAGCCATCACGCCCGCCGCGCTGGAAACGCTGTTTACCGGCGCACGTACCCATAACGGCTGGCTGGATATACCGGTCAGTGACGAGACGCTGCACGAGATTTATGACCTGATGAAATGGGGGCCGACGTCCGCCAACTGCTCCCCGGCGCGCATTGTGTTTGTGCGAAGCCCGGAAGGAAAAGAAAAGCTGCGCCCGGCGCTCTCCAGCGGCAACCTTGAGAAAACGCTCACTGCCCCGGTCACGGCGATTGTCGCCTGGGACAGCGAGTTTTATGAGCGCCTGCCTGAACTGTTCCCGCACGGCGATGCCAGAAGCTGGTTTACCGCAAGCCCCGCGCTGGCGGAAGAAACCGCCTTTCGCAACAGCTCAATGCAGGCCGCGTTCCTGATTTTCGCCTGCCGCGCGCTCGGGCTCGACACCGGGCCGATGTCCGGTTTTGACCGGGAAAAAGTGGACGCGGCCTTTTTCACGGGCACGCTGCTTAAAAGCAATCTGCTGATCAACATCGGCTACGGCGATACGACCAAACTGTACGGACGCCTGCCGCGTCTGGCCTTTGACGATGCCTGCGGGCTGGCGTAAGGAGCCATCATGACGACACCCGATCAACAAACGTTCCGTGATGCCATGGCCTGCGTCGGTGCGGCGGTCAATATCATCACCACCGACGGCCCGGCGGGAATGGCGGGCTTTACCGCAAGCGCGGTATGCAGCGTAACCGATACCCCGCCCACTCTGCTGGTGTGCCTCAACCGCGGCGCGTCGGTCTGGCCGATTTTCAGCGAGAACCGCACCCTGTGCGTTAACACGCTGAGTGCCGGACAGGAGCCTTTATCCAACCTGTTTGGCGGGAAAACGCCGATGGCGGACCGCTTTGCCGCTGCCCGCTGGCAGACAGGCGACACGGGCTGCCCGCGTCTGGAAAATGCGCTGGCCTCGTTCGACTGCCGCATCAGCCAGGTGGTGAGCGTTGGCACTCACGACATTCTGTTTTGCGACATCGTATCCATCGTACGCCACCCGGCGCCGCAAGGGCTGGTGTGGTTCGACCGCGGCTATCACGCACTTATGCGACCCGCCTGTTAATCCGCATTCAGGAGACAGATCATGTTCGGACTTCCCCACTGGCAGTTGAAATCGACCTCCACAGAAGCAGGCGTGGTCGCGCCGGATGAAAGGCTCCCGCTCGGGCAGACAATGGTGATGGGCGTGCAGCATGCGGTCGCGATGTTTGGTGCGACGGTGCTGATGCCCATGCTGATGGGGCTGGATCCTAACCTCGCCATTTTGATGTCGGGTATGGGTACCCTGCTGTTCTTTTTTGTCACCGGCGGGCGTGTGCCCAGCTATCTGGGCTCCAGCGCCGCCTTCGTTGGGGTGGTCATTGCAGCGACCGGGTTTAACGGTCAGGGTATTAACCCCAACCTGAGCGTGGCCCTCGGCGGCATTATCGCCTGTGGGCTGGTCTACACCCTGACCGGTCTGGTGGTGATGAAAGTCGGCACACGCTGGATCGAGCGGATGATGCCCCCCGTCGTCACCGGGGCGGTGGTGATGGCGATAGGCCTGAACCTCGCGCCGATTGCGGTGAAGAGCGTTTCCGGCTCACCGTTTGAAAGCTGGATGGCGGTGATTACGGTGCTGTGCATCGGCGTGGTGGCGGTCTTTACGCGCGGCATGATCCAGCGGCTGCTGATCCTGGTCGGGCTGATTGCGGCCTGTCTGGTCTACGCGCTGCTGGCGAACGTGCTCGGCCTCGGCAAACCGGTTGATTTCACACTGATTCATCAGGCCGCCTGGTTCGGCATGCCGCACATAACCTCGCCCACCTTTAACGCTCAGGCGATGATGCTCATCGCGCCTGTCGCGGTGATTCTGGTGGCTGAAAACCTGGGCCATTTGAAAGCCGTAGCGGGAATGACCGGCCGCAATATGGACCCGTATATGGGACGGGCGTTTGTGGGAGACGGTCTGGCGACCATGCTCTCCGGCTCGGTCGGCGGCAGCGGCGTGACGACCTACGCGGAAAACATCGGCGTGATGGCAGTGACCAAAGTCTACTCGACGCTGGTCTTCGTGGCGGCGGCGGTGATGGCGATGCTGCTCGGCTTTTCCCCAAAATTCGGCGCATTGATCCACACCATCCCGGCACCCGTGATTGGCGGCGCCTCGATTGTGGTATTTGGTCTTATTGCCGTCGCGGGGGCACGTATCTGGGTGCAGAATCATGTTGATCTGAGCCAGAATGGTAACCTGATCATGGTGGCGGTGACACTGGTGCTGGGGGCGGGTGATTTCGCCCTGACGCTGGGCGGGTTTACGGTAGGCGGGATTGGCACGGCGACCTTCGGCGCGATCCTGCTCAACGCCCTGCTGAGCCGCCGGAAAAGGGATGTACCGCAAGGAAAAGCCATCACCCCTTCCACCTGAAATACGTGCCGCATTCTTGCCGGGTGACGCTACGCTTACCCGGCCTACAATTGGCAAGTAGGCCCGAGCAAGCGAAGCGCCGCCGGGCTAAACGGACAGGGTGCGCGTTGTTAGCTATCTGCCCCTTGTTCAGCGCTCAATCCGGCAGTCGCCTTACGTCGTTTTTTTAACTTCAACTCGCTCACCAGCACCCCGGCGATAATAAATGCCGCGCCCACCAGCGCCAGCAGCGGCAGACGCTCCCCGGCGAGTCGCCCGAAAATACCCGCCCACACCGGTTCACCGGTGTAAATGACCGTCGCCCGTGTCGGGGATACGCTGCGCTGCGCCCAGTTCATGGTAACCTGGATAATGGCGCTGAAAATGCCCAGCCCCAGCGCCACGACGATAAGCCCGGTAGACATCGGCGGGACGGACTCCCCTGCCGGCACCATCGTCGCGAACGCCACCAGCGACGCGGTGGCAAGCTGCACCACCGTCACCCGCTTGACGTCCACTTTTCCTGCCCAGGCGCTAATCAGAATAATTTCTGCCGCAATGGCGACGGCCCCCACCAGAGTGATGATCTCCCCCGGCCCCAGCGCCAGCAGATTATTTTCCGGCCCGGCTAATAAAATAAGGCCGATGAACGCCAGCACGATGCCAATGCACGACATCAGGCCCGGCATTCTGCCGAGGCACAGCCACTGCAACAGCGGCACCAGCGGTACGTACATGGCGGTGATGAAGGCGGATTTACTGCTGGAGATAGACTGGAGCCCCCACGTTTGCAGGCTGTAACCCATGGCAATCGCCACGCCAATGGCGACACCCGCTTTAAGCTCTCTCAGGGTCAATCCGCGCAGGGTTTTCAGTGAAATAAGCGCCACGGCAACCGCCGCGGTTGCAAAACGCAGCCCTACAAAGAAAAACGGATCGCTCATCGTGACCGCGTACTGAACGGCAAGAAAGGTTCCGCCCCAGAACATGGTGATCAAAATCAGGATCGCTTCCTGAGGCTTAATGGAGAAGGTAAAACGGGAAACGGACATGGGACACCAGCACGAAGAATCAATCCTGTAGTGTGCGATGCCTTTGATGACAGTTCAATGTAGCAGACATAAAAAAACCGCCGGGAAACCCGGCGGCAGAGAGTTAACCCGGCGTACTACTTGTTGCTGCCGTGGCTATTTTTACCCCCTTTTTTACCAGCCTCTGATGCGCGCTGAGGGTCGTTTTTAAAGTTGCCCCCGCTAGACTGGCCACCTTTACGACCTGCTTCTGATGCTCTTTCACGGTCTTCAGCGAAATTACCTGAACCACCACGATGGTTTGCCATCTCTAACCTCCAGAGTGTGAAACATTAGACATCATATTGCATTCAGTAAAAGAGGATTCTTTCACCTCGCGGCTCAAGGACAGTGCCTTTATCTGTGCCGCGTGAAACTAAGCTTAGTGTAATGCGGCTATCCGGCAAGCGAGAGGTAATATTCTGCAACATGATCTCAGCCTTTCGTATGAAATATTGAGGAAGTCATTCATAAGCCATTCTTATATTTTGAAAAATCCCCGCCGCGAAAGTTGTTTCATTTTGCTACAAGGCGCATAACCAAAAGATATTGTTATATATCAAAGAAATGCCGTTCATTTTTGCAGTCTGGCTGTGATGTCATATCTTTAAAGGAACGCAGCGATCCGCTGTAAGAAAAACCAACGAGGAGTGATGCAAAATGGCAAAAGTTCTGGTGCTCTATTATTCCATGTATGGACACATTGAAACCATGGCTCACGCAGTAGCAGAAGGCGCAAACAAAGTAGACGGCGTTGAGGTCGTGGTTAAACGCGTACCGGAAACCATGCAGGCGGAAGCCTTCGCCAAAGCCGGGGGGAAAACACAAAACGCCCCGGTCGCCACCCCGCAGGAGCTCGCGGACTATGATGCCATTATCTTCGGCACCCCGACCCGCTTCGGCAATATGTCCGGCCAGATGCGCACCTTCCTCGACCAGACGGGCGGGCTCTGGGCCTCCGGCGCGTTATACGGCAAGCTGGCCAGCGTGTTCAGCTCTACCGGCACGGGCGGCGGCCAGGAGCAGACGATCACTTCCACCTGGACAACGCTTGCGCATCATGGGATGGTCATTGTGCCGATTGGCTACGGCGCGCAAGAACTGTTTGATGTCTCCCAGGTCCGTGGTGGTACGCCCTATGGCGCAACAACGATTGCCGGTGGGGATGGTTCACGTCAGCCAAGCAATGAAGAACTTTCAATCGCCCGCTATCAGGGTGAATACGTCGCGGGTCTTGCCAAAAAACTGAACGGCTAACCTAACAGGAGGACAAGTATGCCAACTCAAGAATCCAAAGCTCACCACGTGGGCGAATGGGCAAGTTTACGCAATACCTCTCCGGAGATTGCCGAAGCCATCTTTGAAGTCGCCAATTATGACGAAAAGCTGGCTGAACAGATTTGGGAAGAAGGCAACGATGAAGTGCTGGTTCGCGCCTTCAAAAAAACCGACAAAGACTCGCTGTTCTGGGGCGAGCAAACCATCGAACGTAAAAACGTCTGAACGTTCCCCCCGCCCACGCGGGGGGTTATTTTCTATTTCGCCGCGTTATCCATCACCGCATTGAATTTATCGACAGGACAGAAGCCGTTGCCATCCACCGGACAGCCCTTCAGCTCCAGCGTCACGCGCTGCGCAGGGGATTGCAGCGACAGTACGCTGGCGTTACGCAGCTGATCTGAACTCTGGTAAACATACTCAATTTTCATCAGCTCCTGGTTAGTGTTTTTATCATGCCAGCGCTGGAAGACAATTTTACCGCCAATCGGGGTTCTTTCCTGCTGGTCGTGCAGCTGATAAGGCCTGAAGTCCAGCGCGGTCAGCAGCGAGGCGATGTTAGAGTCGTGCCCTACCAGCAGGGTGATTTTTGGCGCTTTTGCCTGGTCGGTCACCAGCGCTTTATCAATGTACTTCACCAGCGGTTTAGCCACGTTCTGCGCCACCTCCGTCGACGTAAACAGCGAGTCCTGATAGCCGTTTTTCAGCTTCGACAGCACGCGCCACTGCTGATCGGTTTTGATTTCCCCCCAGGCAACCTGGTCTGTCGGGAAGCCTTCGTAATACTGTAGCGTGAAAGCATCTACCAGCGAGTTACCCACCTTCAGCGGCCCGGAGACGCCCGGCTCTTTTTCATAATCGGCGCTGAACGTATCTTTCGCCTCCGTCAGGGAGCAGACTTTTTTCTCCTTGCAGGACGGCGAGTCGCTGTAGTTTGTCAGCTGTTCCAGCAGTTTGTAGCTTTCATCCAGCTGCATTTTCTGCCGTTCCGTCTCCATCGCTTTCAGCGCTTTCTCGCGAAACTCAGGGGAGTTATCGGTAATGACCGGATTGAAGGTGGGGTCCATGGTGCCCATTTTTTCCTGGTGATGCACAGGAACATCGCACCCGGGGAACGCGCCGGTGATAAAGAACTGCGCGGTCGCCACGGTGCGCTGGAGGCTGTTGGCGTAGGCATAGACGGTATCCGCTGGCGGGCATTCACCCGTCTTCACCATCCCCTGCTCTGCCAGCCACTCGCGCATATAGTGACCCATATACACTTCCAGTACGCCACCTTTGGTGGTGAGCTGTCCACCCGGGACGTCCCACTCCGGCCACTGCTTCGGCGTGGACTGCTCCAGCACGCTGCCGTTATTGGCAAGCGGCGCGCGCAGGTTGTGGCGGCTCATGATGAGCACCTGTTCCAGCTGATAGCCATCCGGCGTGTCCTGTGCCTGCGCCCCAAACGTCACTGAAAGCGTTCCTGCCACGGCGACAGCGAGTAGTGCTTTTCTCATCCCTTTTTCCTCATGCGTTTTTATCGTTACGCTGAGTGTGACAGACTGGTGACCGTTTTTTCGGGAAGCATTTCTCAAACTGATGAATACGTTCAGATGCTGATGCCGGTGACGATGCCGACATACAGCGCCGCCCATGCGCAGGCTGACAGCAGGCTAACGACGTAAACCTTCATCGCGCTCATCCTGAGCATGCCGGCCGCCAGCGGCACGATATAACGCAGCACCGCCAGGAAACGCGACGTGAACAGCGCGACTACGCCGTTCTTTTGCAGCTGATGCTGTACCCGCAGAATCTTATCGGCATGTTTTGCGGTGAGGCGTGACACCAGCCGGGTATGCCCCATCAGCTGGCCGATATGGTAATTCAGCACCGAACCTGCCGTAGCGCCCATCACCACCGCCAGCCACGTCATTCCGGGATGCAGACTCGACTGGCTGACGGCGATCCCCGCCATCAGCATGACCGATGCGGGCGGCAGCACCGAGGAGACCAGCACCGTCGATTTACTCAACGCCATAACAACGAGCAGCGCGAACAGATGCGTCGGATAATGCGCAAAATGATCCAGCAGCGTGTCCAGCCATGCCATTTTACTCTCTCCGGTAACAAATGAATTCTCCATTTAAAAAGAAAACAGTTAAATAAAACCTCAACATGCGTTTAATACTATTCATTTAAACCGTTCTTCAACATTATTAAAATTCCTCAGCAGCAGTTTTAAATAAGCGTATTATCCCTCTCGTTTTACAACGATCTCGTTATGGCGAGGCTCCTGTACAAATAAACGTTATCGCTCTGGTGGGTTCGAGAGAACCGGCACAGGGTAAAACAGGCACTGTCGAATCAAGGCTTTGTCAGTATAACTTCCCTTGCGGGATACGGTGTACAGTGCTGAACCCAGGACGTGGGGATCTCCTTTCCGACATGCCCTGTCTTGCTCGCCCCTGAGAGATTTTATTATTCAAAGGGAATTTGCTATGTCTTACGCTATTCACAACCAAAACCTGGCTTTCAATGACAGCGCCATCGCGCAATATATGAATACCGATTTTATCGTTATTGATATTTCATTATGCGTGGCTCTGGCACGCGAGCAGTTCTTTGAAAAATTAAAAGATGATGATATTCCGTCGCATATTTTTATCGAAGATAACGGTCGCCTCGCGGGTTTGATCGCCGTACGCAAATTGTTGCAGGCCACCGACACCGTGCAGCCCGTTAAGGGGTTGATGATATCTGATTTTATTCAGCTCAAACCGGAAGATGAGCGGGCGGATGTCGCCGGGCTGCTGGCGCATGCGGGTGCGGATGTAGTGCCGGTTGTGACCCACGGCAAGCTGGTGGGCTGCCTTACCGAGCGTGAAATCGCCCATCTGCTGGAAGATGACGTTACTGAAGATGCCCAGCTTCAGGGGGCGACGCTGCCGCTGGAGAAGCCCTATCTGGAAACCAGCGCCTTCAGCCTGTGGAAGAAACGCTCCGTCTGGCTGCTGCTGCTGTTTGTCGCGGAAGCGTATACCAGCTCGGTGATCCAGCATTTTGAAGAGGCGCTGGAATCCGCCATTGCGCTGGCGTTCTTTATTCCGCTGCTGATTGGCACCGGCGGAAACAGCGGGACGCAGATCACCTCGACGCTGGTGCGCGCCATGGCGCTGGGTGAAGTCCACCTTCGCGATGTGGGTCGCGTGCTGCGCAAAGAGATCAGCACCTCGTTAATGATTGCCGCCACGCTGGGTCTGGCGGGCTGCGTTCGCGCCTGGATGATGGGTATTGGGATGGAAATCACGCTCATCGTCAGCCTGACGCTGGTCTGCATTACGCTGTGGAGCGCCATCGTCTCGTCGGTGATCCCGATGGTACTGAAACGCTGCAAAATCGATCCGGCGGTGGTCTCCGCACCGTTTATCGCCACGCTAATCGACGGGACCGGGCTGATTATCTACTTCAAAATCGCGCAGTATACGCTGGGGCTGGAATAACGAAAAAACCCTGCGATATTGCTATCGCAGGGTTTTCGAATTTGGCGGAAGCGTAGAGATTCGAACTCTAGAACCCTTTCGGGTCGCCGGTTTTCAAGACCGGTGCCTTCAACCGCTCGGCCACGCTTCCAAAGTGAGGCGCACTATAAACATCTCTGAGCATGATGTAAAGCACGAATTTGCATAACATTACACGTCTTCCGTCCTCCCCTTCCGTCCCGCTGATTTCTTCGCCATCGACTGGCTAAAATGTAAACATTTATTTTTACATTCATAACGTTTATTAGATTCGCGGGTGGTCATTTAGACTCTTTTTCGCACAACACTCATTAACCGTAGATCACTGCGTTAAGAGATAGCCATGACT
The DNA here is from genome assembly GCF_036936505.1 of Enterobacter sp. JJBC. Taxonomy (NCBI): domain Bacteria; kingdom Pseudomonadati; phylum Pseudomonadota; class Gammaproteobacteria; order Enterobacterales; family Enterobacteriaceae; genus Enterobacter; species Enterobacter sp. JJBC. The sequence continues at coordinate 1,737,981 of NZ_CP136935.1, read as the reverse complement.
TTATTTAACGACGATTATGAATTTTTTATTTATCAGTGATAACTATTACCTTTGCCATGGTGTATCAAGCTCCCTGACATCAACCCATTTGATTCGCGATGACGCGGATATTCACGATCTTGATGGGGTCGATCAGGCGATGGATTTTATCATTGCGATTGAACAGGATAAGTTACGCAATAAAACCATTCGGCAGGTCAAAAAAGTTAAGCGTGATTACATTGTCCTGATGCATGAGATAGAAGCCAACCGCGCAGTGAGAATCGATAATATTATCTATTCGTCGATGCATTTTACTGCTCACCCTTTTCAGCAGCTGATGCGCTTTTACCGGGCGCTCAGAACACACTCCTTTACGCGACGAGAATATGACGTGCTGAAGCTGTTTCATTTGGAAAACCATGAGATCGCGAAAAAGCTGCAATTGTCACAAAAAACGACCAGCACCTACCGCGTGAGGATCCTCGAGAAATTAAATATGCGCTCAAAAAACATTCTGGCGATGACCCGTGTAAAATCGGCGATCGTCGATTAAAAGCTGTAACATTTTGCCTTGCCACGGAAAAACCGGGCCGTCACGTTTCGCCCTGAGGGGGTTTGGCTGGCGCGGTATACCAGTTCTCTTTGGCAACCATCACGCTGCCCTCTGGCTGCATAACAAAATTCGGGGACATGATCTGCACGTTAAATTCGTTAAACACATCCTGTATCTGGCTATGCAGTTCATTGCGGGCAACCGCGAGGGACTGATCGGGCAGCAGGCGGACCTGCAATTCGTAAGCGATATACCAGTCCATTAACCCTAACTGGCGCACCAGCGGCGGCTCGGAAAGGTCAATCCCTTTTGCCCGTTTCGCGGCCAGCTCCAGCATGGCATGCACCTGACGCCATGGGGTGTCATAACCGATAGTGACGCTGACCGTCAGATTGAGGCTGCCATCGGGCTGTAGCGCGCTCAGGTTGGTGATCTTACCGCTCACCACCACCGCGTTGGGCACGGTAACGACATAATTTTCCCGGGTAATAATTTTGGTCGCCAGCATGCCAATTTCACTGACCTTACCTTCGTTATCCGCCACCCGAATGACATCGCCTTTACGCAGTGCGCGGGAGTAAATCAGGACCAGACCGCTCATGGCATGGTTCATCACCCCTGCCGAACCCAGCGTTAACATCAGTCCAAAGAAGACGCTAATACCTTTAAACGCCAGCGAGTTTGCACCGGGAAGAAACGGCCAGGCGGCGGAGAGAGCAAATAGCCAGACGGCAACGGAAATGAGCTTACGGGTAGCCCCCACGGTTTCCGGATGTACGCCGGGAAGTTGCAGACGACCAGCCTCCACCTGATTCAGCACCATCTTAAGAAGCTTCAGAATAAAAGCGGTAATGAGGAAAATGATCAGAACAATCGTCAGCCCCGGCAAGGCCGAGACAATCGCCAGGGCGATTTGCTGCACCACGCGAAGCGTCCAGTCTCCCAGCGACGTGCCCCACACCCGCGTCCACGGAAACAGACTGAATGCCCAGCTCAGCCAGACGTAAAAGCCAATCAAACCCAGCAGGAACATCAGCAAGGCGTAAAGCCGAATCTCAATGGCGCCAATGTACCGCCGCCAGCTTTGCGGCACCCGGCTGCGATTCTCCACAATACGCAGACGGTAGACGCGTCGAAACCAGCGCCAGGATCGCCACGCGCCGTAGCAGAGCAGCAACAGCGCCAGCAGGCCAGCGGCTGTTTTTACCGTCGACAGCGCCAGCCAGCCGGAATCGTATTGATCGCGCAGCGCCATTCTCTGCGCTTCCATGCGCGCCAGCACGCGCTGTGCGGCCTGATCGAGGGTAAGATCGTCCCCTTCGTCCAAATCCCCTTCCGTCAGCAGCATCACGGGCTTACCGTTCATCACTATCAGCCGTCCCTGCTGGTTATAGCGGGTCACGGGGACGATGCTGAGCGGCTCACGCACATCCGCCTCGGTAAAATTGCGCAGGGTGTTGCGGATGCGTAAAACGCGCTCTTCCGGCGTGGTCAGGCCAAATTTCGCCTGTAGCATGACGATGGGCTGATGGAAGATATAGACCGTTCGGGCGCGCTCCTGCTCCGTAGGCGCCTGGCGGGGCTCTGCGGCATACGATGAGAAGGCGCTCAGGGCGGCAAAACAGAACGCAAACGCGAGCAGGATCTTTTTCATCCTCACTCCCCCAGGTCAGAAATCTTGTTATTTTTCAGGCAACCCGCGAATGCCAGGTGGGTATGTTGAGAATAGTCCAGCCTTTCGTTTCTGCAACAAGCGACGGTGAGCGTGTTGCTCTCAATCGCAATATATGTATTATGTTATAACATAACAATTTCGGATTGCGTTCTATGTTACTTAAAAAAGGGTTATTTCTGGCTTCACTGCTCTTCATGGCACCTGCCGCTTTCGCCGCAACCACCTGGCCCCTCACGATTGAAAATTGCGGCGTAAAGCAGACCTTTACGCAGGCTCCTCAGCGCGTCGTGACCGTGGGTCAGCATGAAACAGAATTACTGCTCGCACTGGGGCTGGAGAAAACGATCGCCGCGACGTCAGTCTGGTTCGGCACGCTGCCACCCACGCTGGAGGATGCCGGGAAAAACCTCCCCCGGCTTGCGGATAATTCCCCCTCCTTTGAGGCCGTGGTAGGGCAGAAACCTGAACTCGTTCTCGCGCAGTATCACTGGCACATTGGTCCGCAGGGAGAAGTGGGAACCCGTGAACAGTTTGCGTCGCTGGGGATTAATACGTGGATCTCCCCTGCCGACTGCACGGATAAAACGGTAACGGAAACCTCAAACGCAGACGGAGCACGTAGCGCGCCGTTTTCACTGGCGGAAATTACACGGGAAGTGACAGATCTGGCGACGATTTTTGATGTTTCCGCGCGAGGTGAGCAGCTCAATCGTGCGCTGGCGGAGCGTATTAAAAAGGCCCAGGCGCGCGCCTCCGCGAAACAACTTAGCGTCGTATTCTGGTTCTCCAGCAGCCGTCTGAATGGCGATCCCTGGGTGGCGGGGAATTACGGCGCGCCTGGCTGGATCAGCCGCACGCTGGGGTTGAAGAACATTATTGACTCTCACGACGAATGGCCCGCTGTAACGTGGGAACATATTGCCCGATCGCAGCCGGACGTGATTGTTATCGCCGGGATGTCCCGCAGGCTCTATCCTGCCGATGAGGTTGAGGTAAAAAAAGCGTTCTTGCGCAGTGACCCGGTGACAAAGAACATGCCTGCGGTCAGGAACAACCACATCATCGTGGTGCCAGCGATGTCGTTAAACCCTTCATTGCGTAACGTCGATGCGGTTGAGCTTATCAGCGATCGGCTGGCTTCTTTCCAGGATGAACAATGAGTCATTTCGCTTTTGACCGCCGCCAGCAGGGTTTACTGGCAGCAGGTGCCATGGCGCTGCCGCTGATGCTGGTCTTTGCCGCCAGTATCGGGGATATGCCGGTGTCGTATGCCAGTACCGGGAAAGCGATCCTCAACGGACTGGGTTTGACCTCTTATGCGTTGCCGCAAACGGAGGAAGGTATCGTCTGGCAATATCGCATGAGCCGGGCAGTAATGGCCGCGTGCAACGGCGGCGGCCTGGCGATGTGCGGGCTGGTGTTACAGTCGATCCTGCGTAACCCTCTGGCTGAGCCTTATCTGCTGGGGATTTCCGCGGGCGCCTCGCTGGGGGCCGTCTGCGTGATGCTTCTCGGCATGGGGGGAAGCGTGATTGGCGTGAGCAGCGGTGCGTTTGTCGGCTCATGCGCCGCCTTTGCGCTCATCATGGTGATAACAAACGGGATGAGTGAAAGCCCGTCGCGCATTTTGCTGGCTGGCATTGCGGGCACCCAGCTCTTCAACGCCATGACCGCGTACGTCGTCAGCACGTCCGCCAATGCCGAGCAGTCCCGTAGCGTCATGTTCTGGCTGCTGGGAAGTCTGAGCGGCGTGCGCTGGCCTGACGCGCTGCTGGCGCTGGCCGTTACGCTGGCGGGTTTACTGGTGGTATTGCTCTTTTCACGGGCGCTGGACACCTTCACCTTCGGGGATGAGGTCTCCACCACGCTGGGGATCCCGGTTACCGCCGTGCGTATTGTCTTATTGCTGACCTGTGCCATTGTTACCGCAACGCTGGTGAGCGCCACCGGCGCAGTGGGGTTTGTCGGGCTGGTCATTCCCCATGTGACGCGCATGCTATGCGGGCCGGGCCATCGTCGCTCGATCCCGCTGACGTTTCTTATCGGCGCCCACTTTATGATCCTCGCCGATATCGTCTCACGCACGCTGATTGTGCACCAGGTTCTGCCCATCGGGGTGGTGACTGCGCTGGTGGGCGCCCCCGTCTTTGTGGCGTTGCTTTATCAAAACCGAAAGGAGCATCCATGAATATTACTGTGGCCGGGTTAACCGTAACCCGACAAGCGCAGACGGTGCTTAAGAATATCGATCTCGACCTGCCATCCGGGCAGATTATCGGCCTGTTAGGGCCAAACGGCTCGGGCAAGTCGACGCTGCTGCGCTGTCTCGCCGGGCTGTTTCCACGACTCAGCGAACGCGTGGCGCTTAATGGCACAACGCTCGGCATGATGCCGCTGAAAAAACGCGCGCAGCACATGGCGTTTGTCCCGCAACATGCTGAGGTCGACGGAGAACTGACCGTTGAGGACATTGTCAGACTGGGGCGTACGCCCTACCGGAAAACATTCCAGAAAACCTCGCGCGACGATGAGGCTGCGGTTGAGCAGGCGATTGGCCTGATGCAGTTATGCCGCTTACGCCAGCGGCGATGGCACTCTTTGTCTGGCGGAGAGCGCCAGCGAAGCCAGATAGCCCGCGCGCTGGCCCAGCAGCCGCAGGTGCTGTTGCTCGATGAACCGACAAACCACCTGGACATTCAGCACCAGCTGGAGCTGATGCGGCTCGTTTCACAGCTGCCGCTTACGGTGGTGGTTGCACTGCACGATCTCAATCTTGCAGCCAATTATTGCCAGCGTCTGATCCTCCTGAAGGCCGGGCAGATCGCCGCCACGGGCGCGCCCGAAGCGGTTCTGACGCCGGTAAACATCGAGGACACCTGGTGCGTAAAAGCTCAGGTCTGCAAGGCCGACGCCGGGATCACGATAAGCTACAACATGGTGGCATGACGGAAGACTGGCGCAAAAGCAAAAACCCCTGCGATATTGCTATCGCAGGGGTTTCGAATTTGGCGGAAGCGTAGAGATTCGAACTCTAGAACCCTTTCGGGTCGCCGGTTTTCAAGACCGGTGCCTTCAACCGCTCGGCCACGCTTCCTAAGTGAGGCGAACTATAAACACCTCACCGCGCGCTGTAAAGAGTGCGCGCATTCGTTCGCTTTAAAAATAGCCAAAATGCGTTTAATCGGTTGAATAGACGACAGATTGGCCGTTTTGACAGCATAATATCCACCGCGGATCGTTAGTGCTTTTTGATGTACATATCTTTGGTGTAGTAGTACCCGAGCTTGTCTGGCGTGAAGCCCCCTACCCACGGTTTCACCAGGTGCGTGCGCACGTAATGATAGACCGGGATCGCCGGTACATCCCGTCCCAGCAGATCTTCTGCCTGCTGGTAGAATTTACCGCGCTCCTCCGCCGTTTTCGATTTCGCCGCGTTCACCAGTGCCCGATCGTAGTCCGGATTGCTGTACTGAGTGGTGTTTTGGCTGTCCCCGGTACGGAAGTTGTTCAGGAAGGTTGCCGCATCGTCGTAATCGGCAATCCAGGCGTAGCGTACCGCGTCAAAGTTATGGGTGTGCATGGTATCAAGCATGGTTTTCCACTCCTGATTTTGCAGCTTCGCCTCCACGCCGAGGTTCTTCTTCCACATTGAGCTGGCGGCAATGGCAATACGCTGGTGCGATTCCGAGGTGTTATAGAGGAGATTAAAGCTGAGCGGATGGCTGTCGTTAAATCCGGCTTCGGCCAGCAGCTTTTTCGCCTCGGCAATGCGTTTATCTATCGGCCAGCTGGCGTAATCCGGGTTCTGGAGCTTGACGCCGCCAATATCCGGCTGGCTGATGAGCCATGCCGGGCGCTGACCCTGCCCTAATACTTTATCGGCGATAATGTCTTTATCCAGCGCCAGGTTCAGCGCCTTGCGCACGCGGGCGTCGTTGAACGGCGGCCGGGTGGTGTTGAATTCGTAATAATAGGTGGCAAGCTGCGGCGATACATCCAGCTCGCTCCCCAGCGTTTTCTTCAGCTGAGCAAACTGGTTGATGGGCACCGTGTAGACAATGTCGATTTCGCCCGCTTTGTAGCGGTTAACGTCAGCAGCTTCAGAGGAAATGGGCAGATAGGTCACCTTGTTAATGACGGTATGTTCGTTATCCCAATATTTTGGGTTACGCACCGCCACAATGCGTTCGTTAACCACCCACTGTGACAGTTTATAGGCCCCGCTGCTGACGAAGTGCTCCGGTTTGGTCCACTTATCACCGAAACGGCCTACCAGGACTTTATCAATTGGCACCAGAGACGGGTGAGCCAGCATCGCCAGGAAAGGGGCGTTAGGTTGCGTGAGCGTCACTTCCAGCGTGGTGTCATTGATGGCTTTCACCCCCAGCGACTCGGGCGCTTTTTTGCCTTCTGCGATATCAGTGCCGTTGACGATACGCATACTACCGGGATAGCTGGCATACGGAGAGGCGGTTTTCGGGTCGACCAGCCGCTGCCAGCTCCAGACAATATCTTCCGCGGTGATGGGGGTTCCATCGCTCCAGGTAATGCCCGGGCGCAGATGGAACGTCCAGACGGTGTTGTCTTTATTTTCCCATTTCTCCGCCAGGCGCGGCTGGATTTCACCTGCCGGAGAGACGCTGACCAGCCCGTCGAATAAATCGCTGATAATATTGAATTCGACATCGCTTTCGACTTTATGCGGGTCGAGCGAGGCGGGTTCACTGCCGTTGTTCCTGACCAGTTCCTGCTTATCTGCCAGCTGGGTTCCTGCCGGCACCTTAGCCGCCCAGGTTGCCGTGCTGGCGCACAGGATCCCTGCGGTTAACAAAGAGAGTGTAAAGTGCGTGCGTGTTTGTGGTTTCATTTCCTTCGCCTTATTGTCTGTTTTTATGACGATCCGGAAATAACTCTTAGCGGCCTTAGGGAAATAACGCAATATTTTTCAGTGACCTATAAGAGGTTGATCTGAATACGCCCTACAAACCGCACTTCATTCTGAGTACAAAGGCTTTGCCAGAATAAAAAACCAGCATAATCCCTAAGGGGCTGAGTAAAGATGGGTAAAACCACTTTGCGTCTGCCGCGCCGTTTCCTATTCTTTGCGCTAATTACATCTGTCATAAGAGAGTGACTCATGGATCGTATAATTACTTCTTCACGCGACCGCACATCGCTACTCAGCACCCATAAGGTGCTGCGCAATACCTATTTCATGCTCAGCCTGACGCTGGCGTTTTCGGCGATCACCGCAACGGCCAGCACCGTACTGATGCTGCCTTCTCCAGGCCTGATCCTGACGCTGGTGGGTATGTACGGTCTGATGTTCCTGACCTACAAAACCGCGGATAAACCGGTGGGGATTCTCTCCGCGTTCGCCTTTACCGGCTTCCTGGGCTACATTCTGGGGCCAATCCTGAATGCCTATCTGTCTGCCGGAATGGGCGACGTGATTGGTATGGCGCTGGGCGGTACCGCGCTGGTGTTCTTCTGCTGCTCGGCCTACGTGCTGACCACCCGTAAGGACATGTCCTTCCTTGGCGGTATGCTGATGGCGGGTATCGTGATTGTACTGGTCGGTATGCTGGCGAACATCTTCCTGCAATTGCCTGCGCTGCATCTGGCAATCAGCGCGGTGTTTATCCTGATTTCATCCGGCGCAATCCTGTATGAAACCAGCAACATCATTCACGGCGGTGAGACGAACTATATCCGCGCCACCGTGAGCCTGTATGTGTCGCTGTACAACATTTTTGTCAGCCTGCTGAGCATCCTGGGCTTCGCCAGCCGCGATTAACACACCGTGCTGTGAACAGGGCCCCGCTTATGCGGGGCTTTGTTTTTTTTGGTAAACTTAGGCGGTTTTTGACTAACGCGTGAATGAATATGTTGAGTTTTGAAGGCAAAGAGATCGAAACCGATAACGACGGTTATCTGAAAGAGAGCAGCCAGTGGAGCGAAGCGCTGGCGGAGAAAATTGCGGATAACGAAGGAATTACCCTCTCCCCGGAACACTGGGAAGTGGTGCGCTTCGTGCGAGAATTTTACCTTGAATTCAACACGTCGCCAGCTATCCGCATGCTGGTCAAAGCCATGGCGAATAAATTTGGCGAAGAGAAAGGCAACAGCCGTTATCTGTATCGCCTGTTTCCGAAAGGCCCGGCTAAACAGGCGACAAAAATCGCCGGCCTGCCAAAGCCGGTAAAATGCATTTAATAGCGAATACTGAAGTCAGCGTATTCCCGGCCGGGTTGATGCGGTTCCGTTAGCACCTTATCAACCCGCGCGCTGCGCGGCCCGCCCGCTTTCAGCCACGCCACCAGCTTCTCAACCCGATCCGCCTCACCGCAGGCCACAACCTCCACGCTGCCATCATCCATGTTACGCGCATACCCCGTCAGCCCGAGCTGAAGGGCTTCGCGCTGGGTGCTGTAGCGGAATCCGACGCCCTGTACAAGGCCATGGACCCAGGCAATGGTGCAAACATTTGACATCATCCTTCTCCTTATCCGACTGGCGCGTTGCATTTCCTCACTGAAGTCGGGAAAATGGCGGCCATTTCATTGGAATCGACAGAATAGCAAATTATGAGTGTACGTTTAGTGTTAGCCAAAGGGCGCGAGAAGTCATTACTGCGCCGTCATCCCTGGGTCTTTTCCGGCGCGGTTGCCCGCATGGAAGGTAAAGCCAGCCTCGGTGAAACCATCGATATTGTTGACCATCAGGGGAAATGGTTAGCACGCGGCGCATACTCGCCTGCATCTCAGATCCGCGCGCGCGTCTGGACGTTCAATAAAGAAGAAGCCATCGATATCGACTTCTTTGTCCGTCGTCTGCAACAGGCGCAGCAGTGGCGTGAGTGGCTGGCAAAGCGTGACGGGCTGGACAGCTATCGTCTGATTGCCGGAGAGTCCGACGGGCTGCCGGGCGTGACCATCGACCGCTTCGGCAATTTCCTGGTGTTGCAGCTGCTGAGCGCCGGGGCGGAATACCAGCGTGCCGCGCTGATTAGCGCCCTGCAAACCCTGTTCCCGGAATGTGCCATTTACGACCGCAGCGACGTGGCGGTACGTAAAAAAGAGGGCATGGAGCTGACGCAGGGCCCGGTCACCGGCGAACTGCCGCCTGCCCTGCTGCCTATCGAGGAGCACGGCATGAAGCTGCTGGTGGACATCCAGGGCGGCCATAAGACCGGTTATTATCTCGACCAGCGTGACAGCCGTCTGGCAACGCGCCAGTACGTTGCCGATAAGCGCGTGCTGAACTGCTTCTCTTATACCGGCGGCTTTGCGGTCTCTGCCCTGATGGGCGGCTGTGCCCAGGTTGTGAGCGTCGACACCTCACAGGAAGCGCTGGATGTGGCGAAACAGAACGTTGAGCTGAACAAGCTGGATCTGAGCAAAGCGGAGTTTGTGCGCGACGACGTGTTCAAACTACTGCGTAAATACCGCGACCAGGGCGAGAAATTTGACGTCATCGTGATGGACCCGCCGAAGTTTGTGGAAAATAAAAGCCAGCTGATGGGCGCCTGCCGTGGCTATAAAGACATTAACATGCTGGCGATCCAGCTGCTGAACCCGGGCGGCGTACTGCTGACGTTCTCCTGCTCTGGCCTGATGACGACAGATTTATTCCAAAAAATCATCGCCGATGCCGCAATAGATGCGGGTCGTGATGTACAATTTATAGAGCAGTTCCGTCAGGCCGCCGATCACCCGGTGATCGCTACCTACCCGGAAGGGCTGTATCTGAAAGGGTTTGCCTGTCGCGTCATGTAACTTGAAAAGAGAAATATTGCCCGCACATAGTGTGTATGTAATGTTTCCCGGGAGGTGACTATGATTGCCAGCAAATTCGGTATCGGCCAGCAGGTCCGCCACACCTTGCTTGGATATTTGGGTGTGGTCGTGGATATCGACCCGGAGTATTCCCTTGATGAACCGTCAGCAGACGATCTGGCCGTTGACGCAGAGCTTCGCGCCGCGCCCTGGTATCATGTGGTTATGGAGGGCGACGATGGTCAGCCTGTCCATACCTATCTTGCCGAAGCGCAGCTGAGTGGTGAACTACAGGATGAGCATCCGGAACAACCCACTATGGACGAGCTTGCTCAGACCATCCGCAAACAGTTACAGGCACCAAGACTGCGTAACTAAAGGTGTAAAAAAGCCCGTCAAACGGGCTTTTTTTATTTTGCCAGCCCCAGACGGGGAATATCGATTGCCGGACAGCGATCCATCACCACTTTCAGCCCGGCATCGCGTGCCAGCACGGCCGCCTGCTCATTAATCACGCCCAGTTGCATCCACAGCGTTTTCGCGCCAATGGCGATCGCTTCCTGCGCCACGCCCCAGGCCGCTTCTGAATTACGAAAAACGTCCACCATATCCACCTTTTCCGGCACGTCCGCGAGCGTCGCATAACCCTGCTGACCCAGCAGCGTTTTCCCCGCCACCTTCGGCGAGACCGGGATCACGTGATATCCCTGGTCCAGAAGGTATTTCATGACCCGATAGCTTGGGCGATCCGGTTTATCGCTCGCGCCGACCAGCGCGATAGTGCGCGTGGTCGTCAGAATCTCGACAATGTCGTTCTCTTTCATGCTGTTCCTCCTGGTTTTTTTCAAAGTGTACGTCAAAGCGAACATCTCAACCACGCATCCCATACAGAAGTATGAGGGCAAAACGGCAGAATATGTCTATATGTTAGTAAACGTGTTTATCGAAAAATTTTGATACATTCTTACCGGGTAGTTTGTCTACAGGAGTCTGCTATGAAAACCGGCATTGCCTGGGCTGTGGTTGCGTTAATCATGCCGGTTTGTGTTTTCGCAACTACTCTCAGACTCACAACCGACATTGACCTGCTGGTGCTGGACGGGAAAAAAGTCTCCAGCTCCCTGCTGCGGGGCGCAGACAGCATCGAGCTGGATAACGGCCCGCACCAGGTGGTTTTTCGGGTGGAAAAGACCATTCGCCTCGCCGACAACGAACAGCAGGTGTACATTTCGCCTCCGCTGGTGGTCAGCTTTAATACCCAGCGTATCAGCCAGGTCAATTTTCGTCTCCCGCGCCTTGAGACAGAAAAGGAGTCACTGGCATTTGATGCCTCGCCGCGCATTGAACTGGTGGACGGGGATTCCATGCCCATCCCGGTAAAGCTGGATATTCTGGCGCTGACAAAAAGGCCAAAGGGAACTGACTATGAAGCGGACACCGAGACCTACAACAGGGCCAGCAGGCGCGCCTCGCTGCCCCAGTTCGCCACCATGATGGCGGATGACAGTACCCTGCTTTCGGGCGTATCGGAGCTGGATGTACTCCCCCCTCAGTCGCAGACCCTTACTGAGCAACGTCTCAAGTTCTGGTTCCAGAATGCCGATCCGGACACGCGCGCCCGTTTTCTGCAATGGGCGAAACAGCAACCTTCGTCGTAAGCCACATTTTTTTGTCCTTTCTCTTGCAGCATCAGTCAGTTCCCGTCATCGTGTAGCGAGGTAACCTCACGGATAAGATTATGGAACTGACAACACGCACACTTCCGGCGCGCAAGCACATTGCTCTGGTTGCGCACGATCACTGTAAACAAATGCTGCTTAACTGGGTTCGTCGCCATCAGCCTCTTTTACAGCATCATGCCCTTTCTGCTACGGGAACAACCGGCAACCTGATCCACCGCGAAACCGGTCTGGAAGTGAATGCCATGCTGAGCGGCCCGATGGGGGGTGACCAGCAGGTAGGCGCTCAGATTTCAGAAGGTAAAATTGACGTTCTGATTTTCTTCTGGGATCCGCTGAACGCGGTTCCGCATGATCCGGACGTTAAAGCGCTGCTGCGTCTGGCTACGGTGTGGAACATTCCGGTAGCCACCAATCTTTCAACGGCAGATTTCATCATTGAATCGCCGCAGTTTAACGATCCGGTGGAGATTTTGATCCCGGATTATCAGCGTTATCTTGCGGAGAGACTGAAGTAGTTTTTTGCCCGGTGGCGCTGCGCTTACCGGGCGTACAGAATTTGCCCGGCGCGTTACGGCTTTCTCGTCACCGGCACGTCAATACTCTTCAAAATATCGACAAACACCGACTGCTCCTCTTTGTTGAACAAGAGCCACACGCGATGGCGCGCGCGGGTTATCGCCACGTACAGTAAGCGCCGCTCCTCTGCATCCGGGAAATCTTCCGGAACAGGTAATAACGCCTCTTCCATCACGGATTCCCGCGCCGGCGCCGGGAAACCGTCGCTCCCCTCTTTTAGCCCCACCACAATCACGTAGTCGGCCTGCTGCCCTTTACTGGCATGAATGGTCATGAAATCGAGCTGTAGTTTTGGCCAGCGCGTCGCCGCTTTTTCCAGCGCCGTCGGCTTGAGGTGGTGGTAACGCGCCAGCACCAGAATTCGTTCATCCGGTTTCGCATAGCCGCTCAGTTTATCCAGCAGCGGTTCCAGCTGATCGTCCGCCAGCAGCGTGACGGCCTTTTTATCACCCGACATCAGGCTGTTAAGCGGTTTCGACAGCTGGTGCGGGTTCTGCTGAATAAAACGGTTGGCTATTTCGCCAATCCGCGCGTTGAAGCGGTAGGTGGTGTCCAGATCGCTGCGATCGCCTTCCCCAAAATAGTGGTGGAAGGCCGTCGTGAGAGAAAGTTGCGCCCCGCTGAAACGGTAGATAGCCTGCCAGTCATCGCCCACGGCAAACAGCGACGTGTGTTTATTCTGCGCCCGCAGCGCCGAAAGCAGCGCAGCGCGCTGCGGCGAGATGTCCTGAAACTCATCCACCAGAATGTGTTTCCACGGGCTGACGAAGCGCCCTTTCTCCAGAATGATAATGGCCTGATGGATCAGCCCCGAAAAATCGACCGCGTTTTCGTCTTTCAGCGCGGTTTTCCACGCTTTCAGCATCGGCGCCATCAGCTTAACCCGCTTAGAAAACACGGCGCGGATCGCTTCCGGTGCGCTTTCTATCATCTCCGTCTGAGAGCCGCCGTGCATGCGCATCAGGCTTACCCACCGGTCGAGACGAGAGGCCAGCCGGCGCGCCAGCTTTTCATCCTGCCAGAAGCTGCCCTCCGGCACCTCCCAGTTGAGTTCCTCTTCAAGCCACTGACGCCAGCCTTTCGCCTGCGCCTTTTTTTCACTGCACTGCTGACGCCATGCCTTGATAAACAGCGTCTGGCGAGCCTGAGCGTCGTTCTCCAGCTTGCTGACAACAGGGACTTTTTTGCTGCCCTGTTGAATGATGTGTAAAGCGAGGGAGTGGAACGTGCGCGCCGAGATATCCTGGGTATGCAAACGCGCCTGAATGCGCTCATCCATCTCCTGCGCCGCCTTGCGACCAAAGGCCAGCAGCAAAATCTGGTCGGCAACCGCCTCGCCCGTTGTCAGAAGCCAGCCCGCGCGTGCCACCAGCACCGACGTTTTGCCGCTCCCGGCGCCTGCCAGCACTAAAAGAGACTGCTCGCCATTCACCACGGCGCGCGCCTGGGCAGGATTGAGGGGCGATGATTCCACCGTACTGAAAAAATCGGCATATTGCGTAAGCATCGCCTCAGTCCAGGCCTGGTTATGCGCCAGACGGCTTTTCTCGATATCGTTCAGCCAGGCCTGACACTTCCGCCACGCGTCGCGGCAGTTATCAAATTCCTCAAGCCGCGCCACCGGTAAAGGCAATGCCGTCAGCGCCTGGGCAATTTTTTGCTGAAGCCCGGCGGTTTGCTGGCGCGTCAGCCACTTCTGCTGCGTATTGCTTAGCGCGATATCGTCCAGCACCTGTTGCAGCACCTGTGCGGCTATCACGCTCATCTCCTGGCTCCACTGTTGCCAGCGCGTGTTCAGATGGTAGTGGAAGCGTTGGGTTTCCGCCCACTCGGTCCCGTGAAGCCGCACCACTTTGTTTGCCGGCAAGACGAACTCCAGCTCCCCCCATACCAGCCCTCGTTTACAATGAATGGCCAGTAGCTGATTAAACGGAATAAGATATTCGTGGCGTTCCCCGGAGACTTTCACTCCCGCATTGAGAAGGACAACCTTGTCGTAAGGGTGCTGCGCCAGGCGTTTGCCCATTGAAGTTGCTTTCAGTTCCATATCCTGCCGGATCCACGAGGTCATAATTTGTCAGACAGTTTAACTGCCAGTTTTAAGGTGCTCCAGCCCAAAAAAACGTTACAATCACCGGGCGTTAATCATATCGAAGGAAATGAGGGTTTATGCGTACCGTTCTGAATGTGTTGAATTTTGTCCTTGGCGGTTTTGCCACCACCCTTTCCTGGCTTTTTGCCACCCTGGTGAGCATTGTGCTCATCTTCACCCTTCCGCTGACGCGCTCCTGCTGGGAAATCACCAAACTGTCCCTCGTTCCTTATGGAAATGAAGCCGTGCACGTGGATGAGCTGGAGCCGGAAAGAAAAAATGCCCTGATGAATACCGGCGGCACGCTGCTGAATATTTTATGGCTGATCTTCTTTGGCTGGTGGCTGTGTCTGATGCATATTTTCGCCGGCATCGCCCAGTGCATTACGATTATTGGCATTCCGGTTGGCATCGCTAATTTCAAAATTGCCACCATCGCCCTGTGGCCGGTAGGACGCCGAGTTGTCCCGGTCGAAGTCGCGCAAGCCGCGCGTGAAGCCAATGCCCGTCGTCGTTTTCAGTAATAAGGACTGGCCGCTCTCATGCTAAGCCCCCTGCTTCGTCGCTATACATGGAACAGTAACTGGCTGTATAACGTCAGGATTTTTATCGCCCTCTGCGGCACCGTCGCTCTGCCGTGGTGGCTGAATGATGTGAAGCTCACCATCCCCCTCACGCTTGGGGTGGTGGCCGGTGCGCTGGCGGATCTCGACGACCGCCTGGCCGGTCGTTTGCGTAATCTGGTCATCACGCTGGTCTGCTTCTTTATTGCTTCCGCCTCCGTTGAGCTGCTTTTCCCGTGGCCCTGGCTGTTTGCCTTAGGGCTGACGGTGTCCACCAGCGGCTTCATTTTGCTCGGCGGCCTCGGGCAACGCTACGCCACTATCGCGTTTGGCGCCCTGCTGATTGCCATTTACACCATGCTGGGCGTCTCTCTTTACGAGCAGTGGTATCAGCAACCGGTCCTGCTGCTGTTGGGTGCTATCTGGTATAACCTGCTGACCTTAACCGGGCATCTTATTTTTCCGGTTCGTGCCTTACAGGACAACATTGCCCGCAGTTACGAACAGCTGGCCCACTATCTGGAGCTGAAATCCCGGCTGTTTGATCCGGATATTGAAGAGGACAGTCAGGCGCCCCTGTACGATCTGGCGCTGGCAAATGGCCAGCTGGTCGCCACGCTGAATCAGACCAAAGCGTCTCTGCTCACCCGTCTGCGCGGCGATCGCGGTCAGCGCGGTACACGGCGCACACTGCACTACTATTTTGTCGCCCAGGATATTCACGAGCGCGCCAGCTCCTCGCATGTGCAGTACGCTGACCTGCGCGAGAAATTCCGCTATAGCGACGTGATGTTCCGTTTCCAGCGCCTGCTGTCGATGCAGTCTCAGGCCTGCCAGCAACTTGCGCGCTCAATACTGCTGCGCACGCCCTATCAGCACGATCCGCGCTTTGAACGCGCATTCAGCCACCTGGATGCGGCGCTCGATCGCGTTCAGGCCAGTGGGACATCACCGGAACAGTTCAAAGCCCTGGGATTCCTGCTCAACAACCTGAGAGCCATTGATGCTCAGCTCGCCACCATTGAGTCTGAACAGGCGATGGCGATGCCGGGCAATGACGCTGACAACCAGCTTGCCGACGACAGTCTCAACGGTTTCAGCGATATGTGGCTGCGCCTGAGCCGTCATTTTACGCCGGAATCCGCCCTCTTTCGCCATGCGGTAAGGATGTCGCTGGTACTGTGCGTCGGCTACGCGTTTATCCAGATAACAGGATTGCACCACGGCTACTGGATCCTGTTGACCAGCCTGTTTGTCTGCCAGCCGAACTATAACGCTACCCGCCACCGGCTCGCGCTGCGTATTGTCGGGACATTAGTCGGGGTCGCCATCGGGCTGCCGGTGCTCTACTTTGTGCCATCCGTAGAAGGGCAACTGATCCTGATTGTGATTACCGGTGTACTGTTCTTCGCTTTCCGCAATGTGCAGTATGCCCACGCCACGATGTTCATCACGCTGCTGGTGCTGCTCTGCTTCAATCTGCTGGGTGAAGGCTTTGAGGTGGCCCTCCCCCGTGTGATTGACACGCTAATCGGCTGCGCCATCGCCTGGGCGGCGGTGAGTTTTATCTGGCCTGACTGGCGTTTCCGAAATTTACCGCGCGTGTCCGACAGAGCAATGAACGCCAACTGCCGCTACCTGGATGCTATTCTTGAGCAATACCATCAGGGTCGCGATAACCGTCTGGCCTATCGGATTGCCCGTCGCGATGCGCATAACACTGACGCAGAGCTGGCTTCCGTTGTCTCGAATATGTCAACTGAGCCGCGCGCTACGGCAGAAATCCGTGAGACAGCCTTCCGCCTGCTGTGCCTGAACCACACGTTCACCAGCTATATCTCTACCCTTGGCGCCCACCGAGAGAAACTGACGAATCCGGGCATCCTGGCGCTGCTGGACGACGCCGTTTGCTACGTTGATGATGCGCTTCATCATCAACCTGCGGATGAGCCACGGGTTCACCAGGCACTGGATGAACTGGTGCAACGTATCGCACACCTTGATCCAGGCACCGACAACAAAGCTCCACTGGTCCTTCAGCAAATTGGCCTGCTTATCGCTTTGCTGCCGGAAATTTGTCGGCTGCGACAGCAGATCGCTACCTGGCGGAATGATGGCCCTGCGACTCAGGCAGCGCATTAAACCACTCCGTAAGCTCCCGGCGAATATCCGCCGGGAGTGCCGCTTCATGTAACCCTTCAATCGCGCCTTCAAGCGCGAACAATACCCGGATACTCAGCGCTTTATTCTTCGAGCGCATTTTCAGCCAGCTCGTCTTCGCCCCCAACTGTCGTAGCGTCTCTTCATTGGTAATGCCCGCCTCCATAAGCAGGACCTCAATCTGAAAGGTCAGGTTCGGCAGATCTTTAAGCCGGTTACGCTGATGGCGCTGGTAGCGCTCTTTCCTGGCGGCATCGAGCGCAAACGAGGAGAGCTGAAGCAGTTTTTCCCTGTTTTGCCACAGACCTTCGTCCACACGGTAGTAATTAAGCAGCACTGGGCGTCCTCGTTTCATCAGGGTCAGAAAAGAGGAAGCGTTTTTTACACAGTATTTTGCACTTTGCTCACAGGCGCGAAGGTACAGCTCGCCGTCAGACACCATTGCGAACACCGCTTCATCCACGGCCAGGGTATAACCGCCAAACAGGGCGCGATGATGAATTTCGCCCAGCGGAGAGAGGTATTCTTGAGATTGATAAATCCGCTCATAAGATATCTTTTTCATGATAATTCCATTAAAAATCATACAGTAACCACGATATTTCTTACTAACGGATCCGTTAGCAGGAAAATAGGCAACTTATTGCCGTTGGGCAAGATGATTTTTTCATGTTCACCAGGAATGGATGAAATTTGCGAGTCGCTTTCCGAAAATGAGGTTGATCTTTATGCATACAGGGGTTACTGTATATCCATACAGTAACTACAGGGCTGGAATGATTATGTACACTTCAGGCTATGCAAATCACTTAACACCTTCTACTTCTGCCGCAGGCAATGCTGCGCAGAATTCTATCGGGCGTGAATCGACAGGGCTTATCAGTGAAGTGGTTTACCGTGAAGACCAGCCGCTGTTGACACAACTCTTACTCCTGCCGCTTTTGCAGCAGCTCGGGCAACAGTCTCGCTGGCAGCTCTGGCTGACGCCACAGCAAAAATTAAGTCGCGAATGGGTTCAGTCGGCTGGGCTGCCGTTAGCGAAGGTGATGCAGATTAATCAACTCTCCCCTTGCGATACGGTCGAGTCGATGGTCCGGGCATTACGTACCGGGAACTATAGCGTCGTGATTGGGTGGTTGCATGAGGATCTGTCGCAAGAGGAACATTTGCGTCTGACTGAAGCGGCTGAAGAAGGTAACGCGATGGGTTTCATCATGCGGCCAGTTCGTGGAGATTCCTATCGCAGAGGACAACATCCCGGGCTAAAAATTCACTCAAATGTGTACCATTGAGTGATTTTAAGAGTTTTCCTGGAATTTTTTTCGACCGCAGTATGCAAAAAAAGTTCAACGCGCCAAAACTGCGGCAAGGCTTGTCTGACGCGGTTCTCGTTAATTTTACTGCACAAAATTCGTTCAAAAATTGTTAAATATTAGGTATACGGAACTTTTTTTTTCATATGCCTGACGGACTTCACACTTGTAAGTTTTCAGCTACGTTGTAGACTTTACATCGCCAGGGGTGCTCGGCCTAAGCCGAAGATATCGGTAGGTTTATATTTGACCACGCCCCCCGGTGAAGGATTTAACCGTGATTCCTCCGATGGAGATATTCATGGCAAATTTTGGATGATAACGAGGCGCAAAAAATGAAAAAGACAGCTATCGCGATTGCAGTGGCACTGGCTGGCTTCGCTACCGTAGCGCAGGCCGCTCCGAAAGATAATACCTGGTATGCAGGTGGTAAACTGGGCTGGTCTCAGTTCCATGACACCGGTTGGTACAACAGCAGCCTGAACAACGATGGCCCTACTCACGAGAGCCAGCTGGGTGCAGGTGCGTTCGGTGGCTATCAGGTTAACCCGTATGTTGGCTTTGAAATGGGTTACGACTGGTTAGGTCGTATGCCTTACAAAGGCGACAACGTAAATGGCGCTTTCAAAGCTCAAGGCGTACAGCTGACCGCTAAACTGGGTTACCCAGTAACTGACGATCTGGACGTGTACACCCGTCTGGGCGGCATGGTATGGCGTGCAGACTCCAGCAACAGCATCGCTGGTGACGACCACGACACGGGTGTTTCCCCAGTATTCGCTGGTGGCGTTGAGTGGGCAATGACCCGTGACATCGCTACCCGTCTGGAATACCAGTGGGTTAACAACATCGGTGACGGTGCTACCGTTGGCGTTCGTCCAGACAACGGCATGCTGAGCGTTGGTGTTTCTTACCGTTTCGGTCAGCAGGAAGATGCGCCAGTCGTAGCTCCAGCTCCGGCTCCAGCGCCAGAAGTACAGACCAAGCACTTCACTCTGAAGTCTGACGTTCTGTTCAACTTCAACAAAGCTACCCTGAAACCAGAAGGTCAGCAGGCACTGGATCAGCTGTACACCCAGCTGAGCAACCTGGATCCTAAAGACGGTTCTGTAGTGGTTCTGGGCTTCACCGACCGTATCGGTTCTGACGCTTACAACCAGGGTCTGTCTGAGAAACGTGCTCAGTCTGTAGTTGATTACCTGGTATCTAAAGGTATCCCAGCTAATAAGATCTCCCCACGTGGTATGGGCGAATCTAACCCAGTTACCGGTTCTACCTGTGACAACGTGAAACCACGCGCTGCACTGATCGACTGCCTGGCACCAGATCGTCGCGTAGAGATCGAAGTTAAAGGTATCAAAGACGTTGTAACTCAGCCTGCGGCATAAGTTATCGTCTTATAAAAAAACCCCGCCATGCGGGGTTTTTTATTATCTGAAGAAAAGCAAAACGCTTATTTTTTACCTAACAGTGCCTGTAGATCGTTCTTCAGCGTCGACATCTGGCTGGCATACTTCTCTTTGTGCTCGGCATCTTCAATCAGCTGCACCACCGTTTCCGACAGGGTTTTCCCGCGCCGTTGCGCAAGCCCGGCCAGACGCTGCCAGACCATAAACTCCAGGTCGATGGATTTCTTACGGGTGTGCTGATGCTCGGCATTGAAATGCCGTTTACGACGAGCACGGATAGTTTGCTTCATCCGGTTTAACAGGGCCGGATTAATGTGTTTCTCAATCCAGCCGTTGACCAGTACCGGTTCGTTTTCGAGGGTCAGCAACATATCCACAGCTTCTTGCGCCGCGCTGGCTTCGATGTAGCAGGTGATCAGCTCCCCTTCACGGTGCTTTTTGACCAGGTACTTCCATTTCCAGCCGCTTTCGAGGTTTTCCAGTTGTTGATATTTCATTGCGATCTCAGTGTTACCGTGTAACTCTGTTCAGAATATCAGTTTTTTGGCAATCTGCTGAAAAGAAATCATATCCTGTGAAACTCCGCAGGCGATCCGCATGACGAAAACCCGAATCCTGATTGGGCAGAGTGCGCCGCTTACGGTATACTCCACGGTTTTACTTCTGACTAAAAAACATCAACTTTGACCATTACGAAACTTGCATGGCGTGACCTGGTTCCGGATACCGAGAGCTATCAGGAGCTGTTTGCACAGCCAGACCTCACAAAAGAACACGAATTCATACTTAGCGATACACAACCGCGTTTGCATTACGCGCTGGAGCAGATGTCATCCCCATGGGCTACATCTCCTTTCATGCTGCTCAAAGCCCCGGAAGAAGCCGAGTATCTGACGCTTCTCGGTGATGCCATGCGCCAGTTGCAGCCAAAAACGAATGCCGTTTTTGGTGGCCAGTATCATATTGCCGGACGTGACGTGACGTACGAACCTGCCACGCAGGCAGACGGACAGTTCGCTGCAAAAGGCGAGGTGATCACCGCCAACTGGGTGGAAGCAGAACAGCTGTTCGGCTGCCTTCGTCAGTTCAATGGCGATGTGTCACTGCAACCGGGGCTGGTACACCGCGCGAATGGCGGCGTGTTGCTCATTTCCCTTCGCACCCTGCTTGCTCAGCCTCTGCTGTGGATGCGCCTGAAAACGGTGGTGACGCAGCAACGTTTTGACTGGGTAGGCTACGACGATTCGCGTCCGCTGCCTGTATCCATTCCGTCTATGCCGCTGTCGCTGACCGTCGTGCTGACGGGCGACCGTGAATCTCTGGCTGATTTCCAGGAAATGGAGCCAGAACTCGCGGAGCAGGCTGTCTATAGCGAATTTGAAGACAATATTCAGATCGCCGATGCCGATGACATGGCGCAGTGGTGTCAGTGGGTTATGGCCGTGGCGGAACGTTTCGCACTGCCCTCGCCTGCCGAGGATGCGTGGCCGGGCTTAATCCGCGAGGCCGTACGCTACACTGGCGATCAGGAAACCCTGCCGCTCTGCCCGCTCTGGATCGGTAAACAGCTGCGTGAAGTGGGGGTTATCAGCGGCAACGGTACGTTCAACGGTGAGCAACTGAGCCAGATGCTGGCCCAGCGTGAATGGCGTGAAGGTTATCTTGCTGACCGTATGCAGGATGAAATTCTGCTGGAACAGATTCTGGTGGAGACCGAAGGCGAACGTATCGGGCAAATCAACGCCTTGTCCGTCATCGAGTTCCCCGGACACCCGCGCGCCTTTGGTGAGCCTTCCCGTATCAGCTGTGTCGTACACATTGGTGACGGCGAATTTACCGATATCGAACGCAAGGCCGAACTGGGCGGAAACATTCATGCCAAAGGCATGATGATCATGCAGGCATTCCTGATGTCTGAACTTCAGCTCGAGCAGCAGATCCCCTTCTCTGCCTCGTTGACCTTTGAACAGTCCTACAGCGAAGTCGACGGCGACAGCGCCTCGATGGCGGAGCTGTGCGCCGTGATCAGCGCGCTTGCAGACGTGCCGATTAACCAGAATATTGCGATTACCGGGTCCGTGGATCAGTTTGGCCGTGCCCAACCGGTGGGCGGACTGAATGAGAAAATCGAAGGCTTCTTCGCAATCTGCCAGCAGCGCGGTTTAAACGGCAAACAGGGCGTGATTATTCCGGCACCTAACGCTCGCCATTTGAGCCTGAGCCAGGCGATTCTGGATGCGGTAGAGCAGGAACAATTCACCGTCTGGGCCATCGAAGGGGTTGAGGATGCACTACCCTTACTGACAAACCTGGTCTGGGACGGCGAAGGCCAGACAACCCTGATGCAGACCATTCAGGAACGTATAGCTCAGGCGACACAGCAGGATGCTCGTCATCGTTATCCGTGGCCGTTACGCTGGTTAAGTTGGTTTAGTGCGAACTGATCGGACTTGTTCAGCGTACACGTGTTAGCTATCCTGCGTCCTTCACTAAAATAAGGCTTACTGAGAACATGGTAGATAAACGCGAATCCTATACTAAAGAAGACCTTCTTGCCTCTGGTCGCGGTGAACTGTTTGGCGCGAAAGGCCCGCAGTTACCAGCCCCAAATATGCTGATGATGGACCGTGTCGTGAAAATGACCGAAACCGGCGGCAACTTTGATAAGGGTTACGTAGAAGCAGAACTCGATATCAACCCGGACCTGTGGTTCTTCGGTTGCCACTTTATTGGCGATCCGGTAATGCCTGGCTGCCTGGGCCTCGATGCCATGTGGCAGCTGGTTGGCTTCTATCTGGGCTGGCTTGGCGGTGAAGGCAAAGGCCGTGCGCTGGGTGTAGGCGAAGTCAAATTCACCGGTCAGGTTCTGCCTACCGCGAAGAAAGTCACCTACCGTATCCATTTCAAACGCATCGTTAACCGCCGCCTGATTATGGGCCTGGCGGACGGTGAAGTGCTGGTAGATGGTCGCCTGATCTATACCGCGAACGACCTGAAAGTGGGTCTGTTCCAGGATACCTCCGCTTTCTGATAACGGCTTTTAGCCCCTTACAGAAAGGCGAAACCTCCGCATTGCGGAGGTTTCTTTTTAAAGAGACGGTATCAAGCAAGTACTGCCCTGTCTCCGATGGCTTCTCGCCAGCCCCCTAGCCATTGGGACCTTTGATTCAGGGCCTGATAGGGACACATTTCTTTTGAACGTCCGGCGATGCCAGCCTGATAACCACGTTGATGAGCCCTTTCCAGGCGATCTCGTTTCTGTCTCTTCATGCCTCGTTTCCCTCATTCTTTTGTCTGGTGGAAAGAAAACAGTGGTTGCAATATGTGCAAGCACAGTTAACGAATACCCCGAATCGACGTCAGCGTCAACGTTCAAAATTCATACGGGTGTCATATTTGTGAGCTACATGGAAGATCGTTTGTACAAAAAATGTGACGCGGGACAATTAACAACCTGAACGCAAAACGAAAAAAAAGCCGCAATCAGCAAGAAGCTGAGTGCGGCTTTCGTCGATGAATTTTACTTATGGCAGGCGGGAAATCTCTCTTGCGATAGCAGCCGACTCCTGTGCCCATCCCTGCGCAAGTACTTTCACCATTTCGTCATAGCCATCTTTCTGCTGCTTGAGTTCAAGATGGAAAGGACGCTTAATCAGCTGACCCTGGTGATTCAGCAGCCACTCCCCGCTGATAACAACGGCACCATCATAGCGGCCATGGAATCCCGTCACGTTAACATTCAGAGTGTCCTGATCGCTTCCCAGAGGCTGCGAGGCAACGACCCAACCGGGGAGCTGGCTGCTCAGATTCGCCACCAGCGTATTGCGTAGCTGCTGATCCAGCGGGCTGGCCCACAGGTTATTGTTGGCGATTACGTACTGCACATCGCTGGTCTGGTAGACCACCCCGTTGCCCGCCAGGTAATCTGGCACGGCAACCTGTTCAACCCACAGCAGACGGCTGCCCTGCGAGGTGCTGCTCTGCGCACCGGACTGGGCGCTTAACGGCAGCTGGTAGTAGCTTTTGTTATCGCTTCCAGAGCTACAGGCCGTTAATACCATTGCGCCTGCGATGATTAGCCATTTTTTCATTGTTTCGCCCTCTTAGGCTCAGGATCCTTTTTGTCTTTCGCTTCAAACACCAGTGCGTTGCTCTTTTCATTGAGCGTTTTCAGAACGGGCTGTAGCTCGCGTAAAACCTGATCAAGACGTTGCATATCCGCCACCATCTTGTTGTAGGCCGCTGAGCCCGGCTGGAAGCCCTGCATACTACGATTCAGTTCGCGCAACGTTTTCTGCATATCCTGCGGCAGCTGCTGCATGGACTGGTTGGCCGTGATCTTGTTGATATTATCCAGGGTGGTTTGCAGACGTTGCATCGTTGCCTGGCTCTGATGCAGTGATCCCGTCGCAGCCTCAAGCATTGGATTCAGCGGCAGATTGTTGATCTTATCCAGCGTTTCCATCAGACGCTGTTGGATCTGCGCCAGGCCACTGCTGACCGTAGGAATGATTTTGTAGCCACCAAATTCACGGATACCCGTCATTGGTGGCGCTTTTGGATAGAAGTCCATATCGACATACAACGCCCCTGTGACCAGGTTGCCGGTTTTCAGCGAGCCGCGCAGCCCGCGATTCAGCAGGTCGCTGATATGCTCCCCAATATCCTGGTCCTCGCCTATCTGGTTAATCAAACGCTCAGGCTCAATGCGGATCAGCACCGGAATACGATAATCATCATCAAGCATCTGCTTCAGTCCCGGAACAAAGTAAGGCACTTGTCCCACTGTCCCCAGACGAATACCGCGGAACTCAACTGGCGCCCCTGGCTGCAAGCCGCGTACAGAGTCCTTAAAGAACATCAGGTAGTCGATGTGATCGGTATAGAGCGCATCCTGAATGCTTTTTTGATCGTCAAACAGTCTGAAGGCGGTTTTCTCCGCCACCGGTTGTCCCAGATCTATACCTTCCGGCACGTCAAAACTGACGCCCCCACCAAACAGCGTGGTGAGTGAACCCATCTCAACGCGCATCCCCGCAGAGGTGAGATCTACCGCGATCCCGCTGTCTTTCCAGAAGCGAACGTTGCTGGTCACCAGGCGGTCATTAGGCGCGTTGATAAATAGCTGATAGCTGATGGTCCGTTTTTGCGGATCGAAGGTGCTTGTTTCAACCGAACCGACGCGATACCCACGGAACAGCACCGGATCGCCCGGCGAGAGCTGGCCCGCTTTTTTACTGTCCAGAATAACGCGGATCCCTTTTGCATCCGGTGGCGCAAGCGGCGGTGAATCCAGCAGCTGATAGTTTGCTGGCTGGGCGCCTTTGTTGCCGGGCTGGAGTTCAATATAAGCCCCGGACAATAGCGTCCCTAAGCCGCTGATCCCTTCTCTACCAACCTGCGGTTTCACTACCCAAAAAACAGAATCTTCATGGAGCAGTTTTTCCATGCCAGCATTCAGGCGGGCCTTGATTTCAACATGGGTTAAATCATCCGTCAGGGTCGCGCTTTCCACGACACCCACATCCACGCTGCGGCTCTTGATGGTGGTTTTTCCGCCCTCAATCCCCTCTGCATTGGTGGTAATTAGCGTGACTTCCGGTCCCTGATGGCTGTAATGATAAAACAGGATCCATGCACCGATCAGCGCGGTCACGATGGGGAAAATCCACACCGGCGACCAGTTTCTGACCTTCTGCACTTTAGCCTCTCCACTCTTATTTTCCATGCTCTTACTCTTCCTCATGGCTTGAATCGGGCTCACGATCCCACGATAAACGAGGGTCGAAGGTCATGGCCGCAAACATGGTCATAATGACGACCAACGCAAACATCAGCGCTCCCATAGCGGGATAAATACTCATCAGCCCACCCATACGCACCAGCGCTGAGAGAACCGCAATCACGAACACGTCAATCATCGACCAGCGGCCAACAAATTCCACGACCTCATAAATCAGATGCATGCGCTCGCTGTCTCGCTTACCGTGCCCTTTTGCATCCCAGCAAAGCCAGGCAATGGCAATCATCTTTAAGGTCGGAACCATAATACTGGCGAGGAATATGACGCCTGCTACAGGGTAAGATCCCTCGCTCCACAGCAAAATCACCCCGGCCAGTATGGTCGAGGGCATTCTGTCGCCGAGCAAATCGGTGATCATGATCGGCAAGATATTGGCGGGCAGATAGAGCATGACAGAGGTCACCAGCAGCGCCATGGTCCATTGCAGGCTATTTTTGCGCCGGACGTGACCTTTTGTTTCACAGCGCGGACACACCTCGACATCCGCGGGCAGCACGGCGGTGCAGCACGAGCAGGAGCGAAGCCCCTGACGGATACCCGGTACGCCCACCTTTACCGTCTGCGAGAGCGTCGGTGCCGGGGCAATATCGTCCCAGGCCCAGCGTCGGTCCACGCACTGGAACGCGCGCAGTTGCAGCACGCAATACAGACACCACGGAATAAAGCTGCTGCCAATCCCCACATCGCCGTAGGCCATCAGCTTCACGAAGCTGACCAGGATACCCGCGAGAAAAATTTCCGCCATCCCCCAGCTTTTCAGCTGGAAAAGGATCCGCGCGAGTTTGATTTTAAGGACAGTGGGCATCCTGACGCGGTTGACCAGCAGCAGAATGACGACCAGGCAAAAAGCCGGGACGATCTGCACGAACAGAAGAAAGAAGGTGCCAAGGCTGGCGTAATCTTCCGAGAACATCACGCCAGGAATTTCCAGTAAATCTACCTGGCTTACCATCCCACCCACTTTCATAGAGATAAAAGGGAAGAGATTGGAGAGCAGTAACATGAACAGGGCTGCCAGCGCGTAAGCCGTGGGACGCTGCCTTGGCGCGTCCCACTCGGTCGTCAGCGTAGCGCCGCAGCGCGGGCAGGCAGCTTTATGTCCGTGACCAAGCTCTGGCAACGCCACGAGCATATCGCATTGCGAGCATAATATATGCCGATCGGCATGGTGCTGGTCACACATAGATTATCCCTGTTTATGCGCCGTTTTTCAGAGACTCAAGGTACTCCCAGCGCTCAAATGCCTCTTCCAGCGCCTGTTCAGCCTGGGAGAGTTCAGCCAATACTTTCTGAGTATAGTCGTGAGGCTGCGTAAAGAATGACGCATCAGCGACCTGGATTTGCAGTGCTTCCAGTGCAGCTTCCAGCTCTTCCAGACGCTGCGGCAGCCCCTCCAGCTCGCGCTGCAAGTTATAACTCATTTTAGCAGGAGACTTTTTGACAGTTTCTGCTTTTGCAACAACAGGTTCAGCGACATTTTTGGTCTTCGCCTGTTTTTGCGCCAGCGACTGTGATTGCTGTCCACGCGCGTCATGATAGCCGCCTACATATTGCCCGATGCGTCCTTCGCCTTCGAAGATCCAGCACTCGGTCACGGTGTTATCGACAAACTGACGATCGTGGCTGACCAGCATCACGGTTCCCTGATAACCATCAATCAACTCTTCCAGCAGTTCCAGCGTTTCGACATCCAGATCGTTAGTCGGTTCATCGAGAATCAATAAGTTACTGGGTTTCAGGAACAAACGCGCCAGCAAAAGACGGTTACGCTCACCGCCGGACAGCGCGCGCACCGGCGTCATGGCGCGTTTCGGGTGGAACAGGAAGTCCTGAAGGTAGCCCAGCACGTGACGCGGCTTGCCGTTAACCATGACCTCCTGTTTGCCCTCAGCGAGGTTATCCATCACCGTACGGTCTGGATCCAGCTCTGCGCGGTGCTGGTCGAAGTACGCCACTTCCAGTTTGGTACCGCAGTGGATACGACCGCTGTCGGCCTGGAGCTGACCGAGCATCAGTTTCAGCAGCGTGGTTTTACCGCACCCGTTCGGGCCGATCAGCGCAATTTTGTCGCCGCGCTGAACCTGAGCGGAGAAATCGTTCACCAGCACTTTGCCGTCAACCGAATAATTCACGTTCTCCATTTCGAAGACAATCTTGCCCGAGCGGGACGCCTCTTCAACCTGCATTTTGGCGCTCCCCATGACTTCACGGCGTTCGCTACGTTCGCGGCGCATCGCCTTCAGGGCGCGAACGCGGCCTTCGTTACGGGTACGACGGGCTTTGATGCCCTGACGGATCCAGACCTCTTCCTGTGCCAGCTTGCGGTCGAACTCGGCGTTTTGCAGCTCTTCGACGCGCAGGTTCTCTTCTTTCTCCAGTAGATAGGTATCGTAATCGCCCGGGTAAGTCACCAGCTTGCCGCGGTCGAGGTCGACAATGCGCGTGGCCATATTGCGGATGAACGAACGGTCGTGGGAGATGAAGATAATGGTGCCGTTAAAGGTTTTCAGGAACCCTTCCAGCCAGTCAATCGCTTCGATATCCAGGTGGTTCGTCGGTTCGTCCAGCAGCAGCACCTTAGGCCCGCTCACCAGGGCACGGCCCAGCGCCGCTTTACGCAGCCAGCCGCCGGAGAGCGCCGACAGCTCCATATCCGCTTCCAGGCCAAGCTGGGCCAGCACTTCATTAATGCGGTTTTCCAGCTGCCACAGACCGTGGTGATCGAGCATCTCCTGCACTTTTGCCAGCTCGTTGAGATTCTTGTCGCTCGGGTCCGTCATCACCAGATGCGAAATCTCGTGGTAACGCTTGAGGTATTCCGCCTGCTCTGAAATCCCTTCGGCCACAAAATCGTAAACGCTGCCGGTGACGTTACGCGGCGGATCCTGTTGCAGACGAGAGACGATCAGATCCTGCTCGTAAACAATACGGCCGTCATCCAGCCCCTGCTCACGGTTGAGGATTTTCATCAGCGTCGATTTACCTGCGCCGTTACGGCCCACCAGACAGACGCGCTCGTTATCTTCGATATGCAGCTCTGCATTATCGAGAAGCGGTGAGTCGCTGAAAGAGAGCCACGCGCCGTGCATACTAATTAAAGACATTTATTTTTCCTTTCAGACTGCGGAAATCAGCCAGCAGTTGTGGATTTGACGGTTACGGGCAAAGTCCTGAGACAGCGTTTTTTGGCTGATTTCTTGTGCTTTCAGTCCCAGTTCGGCCAGGCCGTCGTGATCCATGCGGAATCCGCGCTTGTTGTTCGAGAACATAATGGTGCCGCCTTTACGCAGCAGGCGCTTCAGGTCGGTCATCAGGCGCAGGTGATCGCGTTGAACGTCAAAGCTATCCTCCATACGCTTGGAGTTAGAGAAGGTCGGCGGATCGATAAAGATCAGGTCAAACTGCTCGTCGGTATCGCGCAGCCAGCCCAGCACGTCGGCCTGTAACAGGCGATGCTGACGACCGGTTAAGCCGTTAAGACGCAGGTTGCGCTCTGCCCACTCCAGATAAGTACGGGACATATCGACCGTGGTGGTGCTACGCGCGCCGCCAAGCCCCGCATGAACGCTGGCGCTGCCGGTATAGGAGAACAGGTTCAGGAAGTCTTTGCCCTTGCTCATCTGGCCCAGCATGCGGCGGGCGATACGGTGGTCGAGGAACAGACCGGTATCAAGGTAGTCGGTCAGGTTAACCCACAGGCGCGCGTTATATTCGCCCACTTCGATGAAGTCACCCTTCTCGCCCATCTTCTGATACTGGTTTTTGCCTTTCTGACGCTCACGGGTTTTCAGCACCAGCTTGTTTGGCGAAATGCCGAGTACGGCGATGGTGGCCGCAATCACATCCAGCATACGCTGACGCGCTTTTTGCGCATCGATAGTTTTCGGCGGGGCGTATTCCTGAACCACTACCCAGTCCGCATAGCGGTCAACCGCCACGTTGTATTCCGGCAGGTCAGCGTCGTACAGGCGATAACATTCGATGCCTTCCTGCTTTGCCCACTTCTCAAATTTCTTCAGGTTTTTGCGCAGGCGGTTGGCGTAATCTTCCGCCACGCCTGACGGTTTGCTATCCGCCGCTATCTCTGCCAGATGGTAGTTTTTCTGCACGCAGTCCAGCGGGCCGTTTTTCGCCTTGAACTGGCGATCGGCACGCAATTGCAGGCAGCTCAGCAGCTCCGGCGAGGCGCTAAACAGGGAGAGGTTCCAGCCGCCGAAATGCGCTTTCATGTTGCGGCCCAGCAGGCTGTGCAGTGCAATCAGCGCCGGCTCGCTGTCCAGACGCTCACCATACGGCGGGTTGCTGATCACCGTACCGTACGGGCCTTTTGGCAACGGGTTGGTCAGGTTCGCCACGTCTTTCACCTCGAAGGTGACCAGCTCGCCGATACCGGCACGACGGGCGTTGCTGCGCGCACGTTCAATCACCCGTGCATCGCTGTCCGAACCGTAAAAGTGAGAGGTGTATTCCGCCAGCCCTTTACGGGCGCGGGTCTGCGCATCGTCTTTGACCTCTTTCCAGATGGCCTCATCGTGCTGCGCCCAGCCTTTGAAGCCCCAGTGGCCGCGGTGCAGCCCTGGCGCACGGTCGGTGGCCAGCATCGCGGCTTCAATCAGCAGCGTACCGGAACCGCACATCGGATCGAGCAGCGGCGTACCTGGCTGCCATCCGGAGCGCATCACGATAGCGGCAGCCAGCGTTTCTTTGATCGGCGCCATCCCGGTGCGATCGCGATAACCGCGCAGATGCAGGCCTGCGCCGCTCAGATCAAGGGAAATACTGGCCGTATCGCCGTTCAGCCAGACATTGATACGCAGATCCGGGTTTTCACGGTCAACGTTCGGACGTTCTTTATTACGACGCGTGAAGCAGTCCACAATGGCATCCTTAACGCGCAGGGCACCGTACTGGCTGTTGCGGATCTCATCGTTGACGCCGTTGAAATGCACCGCAAAGGTGGCGTCCGGGGTGAAGATCTCTGTCCAGTCGATCATCTGTACGCCGGTGTAGAGATCAAGATCGCTGTAGACCTTGCACTCTTTCATCGGCAGCATGATGCGCGACGCCAGACGGCTCCACATCAGGCTCTGGTAAATAAGCCGCGTGTCGCCCTCAAAATGGACACCACCCTGAACCACCCGGCACTCTTTCGCGCCCAGGGCTTCCAGTTCAGTTTTTAACAGCTCTTCCAGCCCACGGGCCGTACTGGCAAACAGAGAATTCATATCGTCACTTTTACTCATAGAAAATTGTCGCGCATTATAGCTAATATGGCGTGTATGTCATAAAGTTGAAGGCTTATTTTCTTTAGCGGGAGTGTGTAGTGGCGACGTTATCCAGGCTTTTTATTCATCCGGTGAAATCGATGCGCGGTATCGGCGTGACTCACGCGCTGGCCGATATGAGCGGATTCGCCTTCGATCGTATTTTTATGGTCACCGAGCCTGACGGTACGTTTATCACCGCACGTCAGTTCCCGCAGATGGTTCGCTTTACGCCTTCCCCGCTTCATGACGGGCTGCATTTGACCGCGCCAGACGGTTCAAGCGTCGTGATCCGCTTTGCTGATTTTGCGCCGCTTGATGCGCCAACGGAAGTGTGGGGCAATCATTTTACCGCGCGTATCGCGCCGGATAACATTAACCAGTGGCTCAGCGGCTTTTTCTCCCGTGACGTTCAGCTGCGCTGGGTTGGGCCTGCGCTGACCCGTCGCGTGAAGCGCCACGATGCGGTTCCCCTCTCCTTCGCGGATGGTTTTCCCTTTCTGCTGACCAGCGAGGCCTCGCTGCGAGATTTACAAAAACGTTGCAAAGCCAGCGTGCAGATGGAGCAGTTTCGCCCGAATCTGGTGGTGACCGGAGCGGAGGCCTGGGATGAAGATACCTGGAAAGTCATCCGCATCGGCAGCGTTATTTTTGACGTGGTGAAACCGTGCAGCCGCTGTATTCTCACCACCATTAGCCCGGAGAAAGGCCAGAAGCATCCTTCCGGTGAACCGCTAAAAACCTTGCAGTCATTTCGCACCGCGCAGGATAAAGGTGATGTCGACTTCGGCCAGAACCTGATCCCCCGCTCCAGCGGCGTGATCCGCGTGGGCGACGAGATCGAGATCCTTACCCGAGGGCCTGCCAGGGTGTATGGCGCAGGTCAGGAAAAAGAGATGGTTGACGTGGTAACCAACGTCGCTTCCGCGGTGGATATTCACTGGGAAGGCAAAGTTATCCGTGGTAACAATCAGCAGGTGCTACTGGAACAACTGGAACAGGCGGGTATCCGCGTACCGTATTCCTGTCGCGCGGGGATTTGCGGATGCTGTCGCATTAAACTGGTCGATGGTGAAGTGAGTGCCCTGAAGAAATCTGCGATTGGCGGTGACGGCACGATCCTGTGCTGTAGCTGTGTCCCGAAAACATCCGTACAGCTGGAAGCTTAAACCGCCTGTTCGAGGCTGAAGGAATCAACGCGCAGCTGTGGCTTCAGCCTGTCGTTCATCACTTTGATGGCATCACCTAACTGCATAACTCGCCCGGCAATGTTCACGCCGGGTTGGGCCAGCAAACAGAGCGCAGCGTTTTCACCGGGTTCAACCACCAGCAAATTCACCTCCTCTTCGGTATCGCTCAGATTGACGCTCGCCGCATCGCCGATAGCCGGGGTCCAGCTCATGCCGTGCGCAAGGAAATGCCAGCTTTTCGGCATTTGCGGTTTCAGGAAACGGATCGCCACCAGCGCGTTTAATACCAGTTCGGCGCGCTGTTCTTTGGAGAGATCGAGATCGCGGCATTTTTCTTCAAAAGAGAAATAGAGCGCGGCATCGTCAACGCAAAAGCCTGAGGGAGCAAACGCGTCTGGCGTTAACATTCGGCGCGCAAAACGAGAGCGAAACAACATGCCGTTGGCTAAGTCGAGCATCATACGGTCATGCTCTTCACAAAAATACCAGCGCCAGTTATCGTCAGGTTTAATTCGCATGTTTCTCTCCCGTCCCCTAAACGTCCTGTACTAAAAATGTCCTGTTTGCCGCTTCGCTTATAACACTAGTAATAAAAGACTATAATGTCTAAATAAGCAACAATGACGGAATATAAAACAACCAGGGCTGGAAATAAAGCCCTGGTTGTCTGATTAAGAGAAAAGATTAGATATGCGTGACGATTTCTTTAATCAGCGGCGGCCCTTTAAAAATAAAGCCGGAATAAATTTGCACCAGCGATGCGCCTGCCGCCATCTTCTCACGTGCAGCGATGACGGAGTCAATGCCACCCACGCCAATAATCGGCAGCTGGCCTTTTAATTCCGCGGAGAGTGCGCGAATAATTTCGGTGCTTTTTAATTGTACCGGACGGCCACTTAATCCACCCGCTTCGTCACAGTTTTTCATTCCCTGAACGAGAGAGCGATCGAGTGTCGTATTGGTCGCAATCACACCATCAATATTATGGCGAACTAAACTGTCGGCAACCTGGATCAATTCTTCTGCCGAAAGATCCGGGGCGATCTTAACCGCGACCGGAACATATTTATGGTGGATCGCCTGTAGCGCCGTTTGTTTATTTTTAATGGCGCTAAGAAGATCGTCGAGCGCTTCGCCATATTGTAATGAACGCAGCCCTGGGGTGTTAGGCGAGGAAATATTCACCGCAATATAACCGGCATAGGCATAGACTTTTTCCATACAAATCAGATAGTCATCTTTACCCTGCTCGACCGGCGTGTCTTTA
The DNA here is from genome assembly GCF_036936505.1 of Enterobacter sp. JJBC. Taxonomy (NCBI): domain Bacteria; kingdom Pseudomonadati; phylum Pseudomonadota; class Gammaproteobacteria; order Enterobacterales; family Enterobacteriaceae; genus Enterobacter; species Enterobacter sp. JJBC. Next base: position 1,704,674 of record NZ_CP136935.1, on the reverse strand, counting down.
TTTTTGCCAATATTTATACCCAGCACGCCATCAAAATGGGCTTTCTTAACGTTCTCAACCAGATGATCGACGCCAAGGTTATTAAAGCCCATGCGGTTGATCAGCCCTTCGGCTTCAACCAGGCGAAACAGACGTGGCTTGTCATTTCCCGGCTGCGGACGCGGCGTTACCGTCCCGATTTCGATCGAGCCAAAGCCCATCGCACCGAGTGCATCAATGCATTCGCCATTTTTGTCCAGACCGGCCGCCAGGCCCAGTGGATTTTTGAAAGTCAGGCCCATGCACTGAACTGGTTTTTCCGGCACGTTTTGATGCACCAGCGCGGCCAGAGGCGTTCCTGTAATACGGCGTAACTGCTGAAATGTAAATTCATGAGCGCGCTCAGGATCGAGCTGGAAAAGGGCTTTACGAACGAAGGGGTAGTACATGAACTCTCCTGGATTCCCGGTGTGCAAACCGGGAGGGGATTATGTGCGATCCCGCCCGGAAAGGGAATTGACCTGTGGCAAAAAAAGCCACGTAAAACGCAATCGTTTACTTATCGGTTCGCTTCTTATGCATTTTTCTGCATTCATCCTGAGGATAAATCATTTAGTGGAATAACCACGCAATGTCACACTCCTGAAAATTGTTATGAATGTTAGATAAAAGCAAACAATTAGTTATAAGGAGCAACCATGCGCGTCATTACCCTGGCCGGAAGCCCCCGCTTCCCCTCTCGCTCCAGCGCACTGCTGGAATACGCTCGCGAAAAGCTTAATGCTCTGGATGTCGAAGTGTGTCACTGGAATTTGCACAATTTCGCGCCTGAAGATCTGCTCTACGCCCGTTTCGACAGCCCGGCGCTGAAAACCCTGATCGAACAACTTAAGAGTGCTGACGGGCTGGTCGTCGCGACACCGATTTATAAAGCTTCTTTTTCCGGCGCACTGAAAACGCTCCTCGATCTGCTGCCCGAACGTGCGCTGGACGGTAAGGTCGTCCTGCCGCTGGCCACAGGCGGTACGGTAGCCCATTTACTGGCGGTGGATTATGCCCTCAAGCCGGTTCTGAACGCGCTGAAAGCACAGGAGATCCTGCATGGCGTCTTCGCTGACGACTCACAGGTAATCGACTACCAGCATAAACCGCATTTCACGCCGAATCTGCAAACCCGCCTCGACAGCGCGCTTGAAACCTTCTGGCACGCCCTGAACCGTCGGGATCGCCACGCGGCGGCATTTCATCAATCACAAGGAGTGGCGCATGTTTAAAACAGTTACCCGTATCGGGCTGGCAGGTCTGCTGGCAGTGGCGTCGCTGGCTCAGGCGACGGTGAAAGCGCCGGAGAGCCTGCGTATCGGTTATCAGAAAGGCAGCGTCAGCATGGTGCTGGCGAAAAGCCATGCGTTGCTGGAGAAGCGTTTCCCGGAGACCAAATTCTCATGGGTCGAGTTCCCTGCCGGACCACAGATGCTGGAGGCGCTGAACGTCGGGAGTATTGATTTAGGCAGCACCGGCGATATCCCGCCGATCTTTGCGCAGGCTGCCGGGGCGGATCTGGTTTACGTTGGCGTTGAGCCCGCCAAGCCGAAGGCAGAGGTGATCCTTGTGCCGGAAAACAGCGAGCTCAAAAGCGTCGCCGATCTTAAAGGCCACAAGGTTGCTTTCCAGAAAGGTTCCAGCTCGCACAACCTGCTGCTGCGCGCTTTGCAGGAGGCCGGTCTTAAATTCACCGATATCCAGCCCGTTTACCTGACGCCTGCCGATGCGCGCGCGGCGTTTCAGCAAAAAAATGTTGATGCCTGGGCTATCTGGGATCCGTACTACTCCGCCGCACTGTTGCAGGGCGGTGTGCGGGTGCTGAAAGACGGCACCACCCTGAAGCAGACCGGTTCGTTCTACCTGGCGGCACGTCCTTACGCTGAGAAAAATGGCGCATTTATTCAGCAGGTGCTGGATACCTTCTCTCAGGCCGATGCGCTGACCCAAAGCCAGCGTCAGCAGAGCATTACGCTGCTGGCAAAAACCATGGGCCTGCCTGAACCGGTGATCGCCACCTATCTTGACCACCGTCCTCCCACCACCATAGCACCGGTTGACGCCCACGTTGCTGCTCTCCAGCAGCAAACGGCAGACCTCTTTTATCAAAACCGCCTGGTTCCAAAGCAGGTGAATATTCGCGAACGCATCTGGCAACCCGCTGGCATTGAAGGAAAAAAATCATGAGTCTGAATCTTTTCTGGTTTTTACCCACCCACGGTGATGGACACTATCTTGGCACAGAAGAAGGCGCCCGCCCGGTCGATCACGGCTACCTACAGCAGATCGCCCAGGCGGCAGACCGCATCGGTTTTACCGGGGTGCTGATCCCGACGGGCCGTTCATGTGAGGATGCGTGGCTGGTTGCCGCGTCAATGATCCCCGTCACCCAGCGCCTGAAATTCCTGGTAGCCTTGCGCCCGAGCGTGGTGTCGCCCACCGTCGCGGCGCGTCAGGCGGCAACGCTGGACAGGCTTTCCAACGGCCGTGCGCTGTTCAACCTTGTGACGGGCAGCGATCCGCAGGAGCTGGCGGGGGATGGCGTTTTCCTCGATCATATCGAACGCTATGAAGCCTCCGCAGAGTTCACCCGCGTCTGGCGACGTCTGCTGGAAGGGGAAACCGTCACCTTCGAAGGGAAACATATCCACGTTCGCGATGCGCAGCTCTACTTCCCGCCGGTACAGCAGCCGCGCCCTCCCCTCTATTTTGGCGGATCGTCGGACGTGGCGCAGGAGCTGGCGGCCGAGCAGGTCGATCTCTATCTGACCTGGGGCGAGCCACCGGAGCTGGTGAAAGAGAAAATTGCTCAGGTACGCGCTAAAGCCGCAGAGCATGGCCGTACGGTACGCTTTGGTATTCGCCTGCACGTGATCGTCCGCGAAACCAACGACGAGGCCTGGCAAGCCGCCGACCGTCTGATCGCTCATCTGGACGACGACACTATCGCCAAAGCACAGGCGGCGTTTGCCAAAACCGACTCCGTGGGCCAGCACCGGATGGCCTCCCTGCACAACGGCAAGCGTGAAAATCTTGAGATCAGCCCGAACCTGTGGGCCGGGGTGGGTCTGGTGCGCGGCGGCGCCGGCACGGCGCTGGTCGGCGACGGTCCAACCGTAGCGGCACGCATTAATGAATACGCGGCGCTGGGGATCGACAGCTTTATCCTGTCTGGCTACCCGCATCTGGAGGAGGCGTACAAGGTGGGTGAACTGCTGTTTCCGCACCTGGATGTCGCTATCCCGGAAATTCCGCAGCCACGCCAGCTTCAGTTACAGGGCGAAGCCGTGGCGAACGCGTTTATCCCGAGAAAAGTCGCGCAAAGCTAAGGAGCCACCATGTCTGCAACCGCACAAAAATGGCTACTGCGCGCCGCGCCGTGGTTTCTGCCCGTCGGCATTGTCCTCGTCTGGCAACTGGCGTCTTCAACTGGCTGGCTGTCGAGCCGCATTTTGCCCTCTCCGGAGGGCGTTGTGGAAGCGTTCTGGTCGCTCAGCGCCAGCGGTGAGCTGTGGCAACATCTTGCCATCAGCTCCTGGCGCGCGGTAATCGGCTTTTCGATTGGCGGAAGCATCGGCCTGACGCTGGGGCTGATTAGCGGCCTGTCCCGCTGGGGTGAGCGGCTGCTGGATACCTCCGTTCAGATGCTGCGTAACGTGCCGCATCTGGCGCTTATCCCACTGGTTATTTTGTGGTTTGGCATTGATGAGAGCGCCAAAATTTTCCTCGTGGCTCTGGGAACGTTATTCCCGATTTATATCAATACCTGGCATGGGATCCGCAATATCGATCGCGGTCTGGTTGAGATGGCCCGCAGCTATGGCCTGTCAGGTTTTGCCCTGTTTACCCATGTGATCCTGCCGGGCGCCCTGCCCTCCATTATGGTTGGGGTGCGTTTTGCGCTCGGCCTGATGTGGCTAACCCTGATCGTGGCGGAAACCATTTCGGCTAACTCCGGCATTGGTTATCTGGCGATGAACGCCCGCGAGTTCCTGCAAACGGACGTGGTGGTGGTTGCCATTATCCTTTATGCCCTGCTCGGCAAACTTGCGGACGTCAGCGCCCAGTGGCTGGAACGTAGCTGGCTGCGCTGGAACCCGGCCTACACCGCTCAGGAGGCGAAAGCATGAATACTGCACGACTGAACCAGGGAACACCGTTACTGCTGAACGGCGTGACCAAACGCTACGGCGACAACACCATTCTGAATGCACTGGATCTGCATATTCCTGCCGGACAGTTTGTTGCCGTTGTCGGCCGCAGCGGTGGCGGCAAGAGTACCCTGCTGCGTCTTTTAGCCGGGCTGGAAGCGCCAAACAGCGGTGACATTCTGGCAGGCACTACGCCGCTGGCCACGATTCAGGATGATACGCGCATGATGTTTCAGGATGCGCGTCTGCTGCCGTGGAAAACGGTGATGGATAACGTCGGGCTGGGCCTGAAGGGCATCTGGCGGGAGGACGCCCGGCAGGCACTCGCTGCGGTAGGGCTGGAGAATCGCGCGGGAGAGTGGCCTGCGGCCCTGTCGGGTGGACAAAAGCAGCGCGTAGCGCTGGCACGCGCGCTGATTCATCGTCCCGGCCTGCTGCTGCTTGATGAACCGCTCGGCGCGCTTGATGCCCTGACGCGGATCGAAATGCAGGATCTGATTGAAACCCTATGGCAGACGCACGGCTTTACGGTGCTGCTGGTGACGCATGATGTCAGTGAAGCCGTGGCAATGGCAGACAGGGTGCTGTTAATAGAAGAAGGTAAAATTGGTCTGGATCTGACGGTAGATATTCCGCGTCCTCGCCGCGTGGGATCGGCCCGACTGGGGGAGCTGGAAGCCGAAGTGCTGGATCGGGTGATGAAGCGTGGGGTAAGTGAACGGGTGTTGATTAAAGCTAATGCCTGATGCCCGCACCCCGGCCCTCTCCCACAGGGAGAGGGAGAAAAAACTAAAAAACGGCAACCGAGGTTGCCGTTTTGCTTTTACCTGCCCACCGGGCAATTTTTTATTACGCTAAGGCCTTAGCAATCTTCTCGTACAGATCGCCAGACAGATTTTCCAGCCCTTTCAGCTGCTCAAGCGCGGCGCGCATTTTCGCCTGACGCTGCGCATCGTAACGTTTCAGGCGGATCAGCGGCTCAATCAGACGAGACGCCACCTGCGGGTTACGGCTGTTCAGCTCGGTCAGCATTTCAACCATGAACTGATAACCGCTGCCGTCTTCGGCATGGAACGCGGCCGGGTTGCTGCTGGCGAAGGCACCAATCAGAGAGCGGACGCGGTTCGGGTTGCTCATGGTGAACGAACGGTGCTTCAGCAGGCTACGTACTTTGCTGAGTACATCGGCTGCCGGACTGGTGGCCTGAAGGATGAACCACTTGTCCATCACCAGACCATCCTGATACCACTTGTCGTCGTACTCCTGCATCAGCGCATCGCGGCACGGCAGCTCGGCGGCAACGCTTGCAGCCAGCGCGGCCAGCGCATCCGTCATGTTATCGGCTTCGTGGTACTGCTTGCTGACCAGCGTGTTCGCCAGCTCTGCCTCACCAAACGCCAGATAGCGCAGGCAGGTATTGCGCAGGGAACGTTTACCGATATCCGCGTGTTCCACCCGATACGCGTCCAGCTTGTTGGCGTTGTAAATGGCGAGGAACTCATCTGCCAGTTCGGTCGCCAGCGTGCGGGTCAGCGCTTCACGCACGGCGACGATGGCAATCGGATCAATGATGTCAAACAGCTCGGCGATTTCAGTCGCAGACGGCAGCGTTAAAATTTCAGCCGCCAGCGCCGGGTCAATGTTCTCATCCAGCAGGATGGCACGGAACGCGTCTGCCACATGAACCGGCAGCGTCAACGGCTGGCCCTGCTGGTAACGGTTGACGTTCAGCTTGATGTAGGTCGCCAGCAGGCTTTGTGCCGCATCCCAGCGCGAGAAATCGTTGCGCGCGTGACGCATCAGGAACGTCAGCTGCTGATCGCTCCACTTATATTCGAGTTTCACCGGCGCAGAGAATTCGCACAGCAGGGCAGGAACGGGCTGGAAATAGACGTTATCGAAGATAAAGGTCTGCTCTGCCTGGGTCACGTTCAGCACGTTATGCACCGGGTGACCGCCCTTCTGTAACGGGATCACATTGCCTTCGTTGTCGTACAGCTCAACGCTGAACGGAATGTGCAGCGGATGTTTCTCTTCCTGCTCCGCCGTTGGCGGTGTGCGCTGGCTGATGGTCAGCGTGTACTGCTCGGTTTCCGGGTTGTAGTCGTCTTTGACCGTCACAATCGGCGTACCGGCCTGGCTGTACCAGCGGCGGAAATGAGACAGATCCACGTTAGAGGCGTCTTCCATCGCCTGAACAAAATCGTCGCAGGTGGCCGCACTGCCGTCGTGACGCTCGAAGTAAAGCTGCATCCCTTTCTGGAAATTCTCTTCGCCCAGCAGGGTGTGGATCATGCGGATAATTTCAGCGCCTTTTTCATACACCGTCAGGGTGTAGAAGTTATTCATCTCAATGACTTTATCCGGGCGGATCGGGTGGGCCATTGGGCTGGCATCTTCTGCAAATTGCAGACCACGCATAGTGCGCACGTTGTTGATGCGGTTCACCGCCCGCGATCCCAGATCGGAGCTGAACTCCTGATCGCGGAAGACGGTTAAGCCCTCTTTCAGGCTCAGCTGGAACCAGTCGCGACAGGTGACGCGGTTCCCGGTCCAGTTGTGAAAATATTCGTGGCCGATAACGCGTTCGATATCGAGGTAATCTTTATCCGTGGCGGTATCGGTACGCGCCAGCACGTATTTGGAGTTAAAGATGTTAAGACCTTTATTCTCCATCGCGCCCATGTTGAAGAAATCGACAGCAACAATCATATAGATGTCGAGGTCATATTCGAGACCAAAGCGCGTTTCATCCCACTTCATGGAGTTGATGAGAGAGGTCATTGCCCACGGTGCGCGGTCAAGGTTGCCACGATCCACGAACAGCTCCAGCGCGACTTCACGGCCAGAGCGCGTTTTAAAGGTGTCGCGGAGAACATCGAAATCTCCCGCTACCAGCGCAAACAGATAGCAGGGTTTCGGGAACGGATCCTGCCACTGTACCCAGTGACGGCCATTCTCCATTTCCCCCTCGCCAATCCGGTTGCCGTTGGAGAGCAGGTACGGGTACAGCGTTTTGTCGGCAATAATTTTGGTGGTAAAGCGCGCCAGGACGTCCGGGCGATCAAGATACCAGGTAATGTGGCGGAAACCTTCGGCTTCACACTGGGTACACAGGGCTACGCCTGACTGGTAAAGCCCTTCCAGCGCGGTATTGGCGGCAGGGCTAATTTCATTCACGATGCGCAGGGTAAAGCGTTCCGGCAGGTTGTCGATGACCAGCTGGTTGCCTTCTTCTTTATAGTCTGACCAGGCTTCATCGTTAATATGCAGGGAAACCAGCGTCAGGTCCTCACCATCCAGACGCAGCGGCACGGCTGTCGCGCTCTGGCGCGTCACCTGGCTTACCGCCGTCACGACGGTTTTTGTGGCATCCAGGTCGAAAGTCAGATCGATATCGCTTATCAGGTATTCCGGCGCACGGTAGTCGTGGCGGTATTTAGCTTGTGGCTGTTGTGTCATAGAAAACCTTATGCATCGTTTGTCGAGTAACGATTCAATATATTCCTGTTGTGTAAAACGCGCTATGCAGAATGTTCATCTTTTCAGGCACAACGCCCTTTTTAGCTACATTTTTATAACACGGGGCACGAAATGCTCTCGACCATAAAGTGTGCTTATGTTGTGATCGGGGTTCAATAAATCACTAAACAGGGTATACTCCGGAGTTGTTTATTGTACTAAACGCTCCCGTGAGAGGATGCTACAGCGCACCTATGACTCAATTCGCTTCTCCGGTTCTGCATACGTTGCTGGATACCGACGCGTACAAGCTGCATATGCAGCAAGCCGTGTTTCACCACTATCATGATGTCCATGTTGCGGCGGAATTTCGCTGCCGGGGTGACGACTTGCTGGGTATCTACGCAGATTCCATTCGTGAACAGGTCGAGGCCATGCAGCATCTGGCGCTCACCGATGACGAATATCAGTGGCTTTCAGGCCTGCCTTTCTTCAAAGCGGACTATCTGAACTGGCTGCGTGAGTTCCGCTATAAGCCGGAACAGGTCACCGTCACCAATGATAACGGCAAGCTGGACATTCGTCTGACCGGCCCGTGGCGCGAGGTGATCATGTGGGAAGTGCCGCTTCTGGCCGTGATCAGCGAGCTGGCCCACCGCTATCGCTCCCCTGAAACCGGTGTGACGCAGGCGGTCGCCGCTCTGGAGAATAAACTCGTTGAGTTTTCCAGACTGACCGAAGGGCTGGATATGTCCCGCTTCCGTCTGATGGACTTTGGCACGCGCCGCCGCTTCTCTCGCGAGGTTCAGGAAGCCATTGTCAGACGTCTGCAACAGGAGCCGTGGTTCGTTGGCACCAGTAACTACGATCTGGCACGTCGCCTTGATTTAACGCCGATGGGCACCCAGGCGCACGAATGGTTCCAGGCGCACCAGCAGATCAGCCCTGACCTTGCCAACAGCCAGCGCGCCGCCCTCGCCGCGTGGCTAGAGGAATACCCGGATCGGCTGGGTATTGCCCTTACCGACTGCATTACCATGGACGCGTTCCTGCGCGACTTTGGCCCTGAGTTTGCCGAACGCTACCAGGGGTTACGCCATGATTCCGGGGACCCGGTTGAATGGGGTGAGAAAGCCATCGCCCATTACGAAAAGCTGGGTATCGACCCAATGAGTAAGGTGCTGGTCTTCTCCGATAACCTTGATCTGGCAAAAGCCGTCGACCTTTATCGCCATTTCTCATCGCGGGTGAACCTGAGTTTCGGGATTGGTACGCGGTTAACCTGTGATATCCCTCAGGTGAAACCGCTGAACATCGTCATAAAACTGGTGGAATGTAACGGTAAGCCGGTCGCGAAGCTCTCCGACAGCCCTGGCAAAACCATCTGCCATGACAAAGCGTTTGTCCGCGCATTACGTAAAGCCTTCGATCTGCCTCAGGTTAAAAAAGCCAGTTAACGGCTTCGGGGGGGCCTTCATGGCTCCCCTTCTCTTATTTATTTCTTATTTCTTCTCTCAAGACGGTGAAATTTACTTGTCTGATAGCGGATGGCAGGTAACATAGATATCCCCCCTATAAGGGCGGACAAGTGTTTATTTTTTCCGACTATTAACAGAGAGAATATTATGAGCGTTGTGCCTGTAGCCGACGTACTCCAGGGCCGTGTCGCCGTTGACCAGGAGGTCACCGTGCGCGGATGGGTGCGTACTCGCCGAGATTCTAAAGCTGGCATCTCCTTCCTCGCCGTCTATGACGGTTCCTGCTTTGATCCTGTACAGGCCGTCATTAATAATTCTCTGCCCAATTACAATGATGACGTTCTGCACCTGACAACCGGCTGTTCCGTGATCGTCACCGGTGTTGTGGTGGCCTCTCCGGGCCAGGGTCAGAGCTACGAAATTCAGGCGACCTCGGTGGAAGTGACCGGCTGGGTTGAAGATCCGGACACCTATCCGATGGCTGCAAAGCGTCACAGCATCGAATATCTGCGTGAAGTTGCGCACCTGCGTCCGCGCACCAACCTGATTGGTGCGGTTGCCCGCGTGCGTCATACGCTGGCGCAGGCGCTGCATCGCTTCTTTGACGAGCAGGGTTACTTCTGGGTTTCTACTCCGCTGATCACGGCATCCGATACCGAAGGCGCAGGTGAAATGTTCCGCGTTTCAACGCTGGATATGGAAAACCTGCCGCGTACGCCGGAAGGTAAAGTGGATTACGACAAAGACTTCTTTGGTAAAGAAGCCTTCCTGACGGTTTCTGGCCAGCTGAACGGCGAAACCTACGCCTGTGCGCTGTCTAAGATTTACACCTTCGGCCCAACCTTCCGTGCGGAAAACTCCAACACCAGCCGTCACCTGGCGGAATTCTGGATGCTGGAGCCGGAAGTGGCCTTTGCCGATCTGAATGACGTGGCAGGCCTGGCAGAAGCGATGCTGAAATACGTGTTCAAAGCGGTTCTCGAAGAGCGCGCAGACGACATGAAATTCTTCGCTGAGCGTGTCGATAACGACGCCATCGCCCGTCTTGAGCGCTTCGTCTCCGCAGACTTCGCGCAGGTGGATTACACCGACGCGGTCGCTATCCTGGAAAAATGCGGTGAGAAATTCGAAAACCCGGTTTACTGGGGCGTGGATCTCTCCTCCGAGCACGAACGTTATCTGGCAGAGAAGCACTTCAAAGCACCGGTTGTGGTGAAAAATTATCCGAAAGACATTAAGGCGTTCTATATGCGCCTTAACGAAGACGGTAAAACCGTTGCCGCGATGGACGTGCTGGCGCCGGGCATCGGTGAGATTATCGGTGGCTCCCAGCGTGAAGAGCGACTGGATGTGCTGGACGCGCGTATGCAGGAGATGGGTCTGAACCCGGCGGACTACAGCTGGTATCGCGATCTCCGTCGCTACGGCACCGTCCCACACTCCGGCTTTGGCCTTGGCTTTGAACGTCTGATTGCTTACGTAACAGGTGTTCAGAACGTACGTGATGTGATTCCGTTCCCACGCACACCGCGTAACGCAAGTTTCTAACCGACCAAATCCTTAATGGCCAGCAAATGCTGGCCATTATTTTATCCTGCAATGTCAGTTTTCGTCAGTCAAAAGTAAGCGTATTTAAACCACAACCCCGCGATTACCCCTACCTGTTACGTTTTGTTTCCACGAAATATCCTGAGACAAAAAAATAACCCCATTTTTATGGCGCTTAATACATTCCTTACGCAATAGCACAAAAAACAACCACTCTCACAGCCATCTGGATGGCTTTTGCCGATTATAAGAAAAAATGAGCCGTTTAACTTCTGTTTATACGAAAGGCCTTTAGCTAAATTAAACATAAGGAAATCATATATATAAGAATAAAGCGGAGGTTTAATTCACCAGATAGCGCTGAAGTTTGAGGTGCTTCACAAAGTTCCCAAAAATACATATTTAGTTACATATATTTTCTTTTGGTAACTGAATCTTGAAGATTGTAGCACTTTCAGTGTAGCGAAACGGTTCTATGAATGGAAAGATGCCTGTCAGACACATAAAGACACCTAACTCTCATCAATAGTTCCGGAAATATTTATTGACAGAATTTATTGACGGCAGTGGCGAGTGTCATAAAAAAACCAATGAGGGTAATAAATAATGATGAAGCGCAATATCCTGGCAGTGGTAGTCCCTGCCCTGCTGGTAGCCGGTGCAGCAAACGCTGCTGAAATCTATAACAAAGACGGCAACAAATTAGATCTTTACGGGAAAGCAGTCGGCCTGCATTACTTCTCCGATAATGACAGCAACGATGGCGACAACACTTACGCACGTCTGGGCTTCAAAGGCGAAACTCAGATCAACGATCAGCTGACTGGCTACGGTCAGTGGGAATATAACTTCCAGGGTAACAACTCTGAAGGTGGCGATGCACAGAACGGCAACAAAACCCGTCTGGCATTCGCAGGTCTGAAATTCGGTGACGCAGGCTCCTTCGACTACGGTCGTAACTACGGTCTGGTCTATGATGCAATCGGCATCACCGATATGCTCCCTGAGTTCGGTGGCGACACCGGCGCGAGCGATAACTTCTTCGCAGGCCGTACCGGTGGCCTGGCGACGTACCGTAACAGCAACTTCTTCGGCCTGGTTGACGGTCTGAACTTTGGTGTTCAGTACCTGGGCAAAAACGAGCGTACTGATGCAGTACGTTCCAACGGCGACGGCTGGGCAACCTCACTGAGCTATGATTTCGAAGGCTTCGGCATTGTGGGTGCTTATGGCGCCGCTGACCGTACCAACAACCAGCAGACGCTGGAATGGGGTAAAGGCGACAAAGCTGAACAGTGGGCAACCGGCCTGAAATATGACGCGAACAACATCTACCTGGCAGCTATTTATGGCGAAATGCGTAACGCAGCGCGTCTGGGCAGCCGTGGTTTCGCTAACAAGTCTCAGGACTTCTCTGTCGTCGCTCAGTACCAGTTCGATTTCGGTCTGCGTCCATCCATCGCTTATTACAAATCTAAAGCGAAAGACGTAGAAGGTATCGGTGATGAAGACTACATCAACTACATCGACGTTGGTGCGACATACTACTTCAACAAAAACATGTCTACCTATGTTGACTATCAGATCAACCAGCTGAAAGACGACAACAAGCTGGGCATCAACAACGACGACATCGTGGCTCTGGGTCTGGTTTACCAGTTCTAATCAGCACACCTCGTTGTTATATGCTTAATGAACAGGGCTTCGGCCCTGTTTTTTTATTCCTGAGAGAAAATAATAGCGACTTTTGAAAAGCCGCACGCTTTTCGTCGCAAACGGTTGGCATTTTGTAAATCTACCGTTAACCTGATAGCGGATTTCACTTCTGTAATCACAATGGAACTTCGTCATGTTTGAGAACATTACTGCCGCTCCTGCCGACCCAATTCTGGGCCTGGCCGATCTGTTTCGCGCCGACGACCGCCCTGGAAAAATCAACCTGGGTATTGGTGTATATAAAGATGAAACCGGCAAAACTCCGGTACTGACCAGCGTCAAAAAAGCTGAGCAGTATCTGCTGGAAAACGAAACCACCAAAAACTACCTCGGTATTGATGGTATCCCTGAATTTGGTCGCTGCACCCAGGAGCTGCTGTTCGGCAAAGGCAGCACCATTGTGAGCGAAAAACGCGCCCGCACGGCGCAGACCCCAGGCGGTACCGGCGCACTGCGCGTGGCGGCAGATTTCCTGGCGAAAAACACTTCTGTGAAGCGTGTGTGGGTAAGCAATCCAAGCTGGCCGAACCATAAGAGCGTGTTTAATTCTGCGGGTCTGGAAGTGCGTGAATACGCCTACTACGACGCAGCCAGCCACGCGCTGGATTTCGACGGCCTGCTGGCCAGCCTGAGCGAAGCCCAGGCGGGCGATGTGGTGCTGTTCCACGGCTGCTGCCATAACCCAACCGGTATCGATCCTACGCTTGAGCAGTGGGAACAGCTGGCTAAGCTGTCCGTTGAAAAAGGCTGGCTGCCGCTGTTTGACTTCGCTTACCAAGGCTTTGCCCGTGGTCTGGAAGAAGATGCAGAAGGTCTGCGTGCATTCGCCGCCGTGAATCAGGAGTTGATAGTCGCAAGCTCCTATTCCAAGAACTTTGGTCTGTATAACGAGCGTGTCGGCGCCTGTACGCTGGTGGCTGCTGACGAAGCAACCGTCGATCGCGCATTCAGCCAGATGAAGTCCGTGATCCGCGCTAACTACTCCAACCCACCGGCACACGGTGCGTCTGTGGTCGCGACGATCCTGAGCAACGATGCGCTGCGCGCCATCTGGGAGCAAGAGCTGAACGATATGCGTCAGCGCATTCAGCGCATGCGTCTGCTGTTTGTGAACACGCTGGCTGAGAAAGGCGCTGACCGTGACTTCAGCTTCATCATCAAGCAGAACGGCATGTTCTCCTTCAGCGGCTTGACCAAAGAGCAGGTGCTGCGCCTGCGTGAAGAGTTTGGCGTGTATGCCGTTGCATCTGGCCGCGTGAACGTTGCAGGTATGACGCCTGACAACATGGCGCCGCTGTGCGAAGCCATTGTCGCGGTGCTGTAACCTGCATCCCTAAAAAAAAGCCTGCATCGTGCAGGCTTTTTTATTTTACCGGGTTTACCAGACAGGCATTTCATCCTGAAGGAACGGGTTATGCAACCGCTCATCCCCCAGCGTTGACATTGGTCCGTGTCCAGGGATAAACGTCACATCATCACCTAACGGTAATAACTTCTGCTTAATCGACTGAATCAGCTGACCGTGATCGCCGCGTGGGAAATCACTGCGTCCTACGCCCCCTTTGAAAATCACGTCACCGGAAATCAGCAGACGCGACACGTCATCAAAGAAGACAATATGGCCGGGCGTATGTCCGGGGCAATGCAACACCTGTAAAGTTACATTCCCTACGTTAACGCGATCGTCTTCGTTCAGCCAGCGGTCCGGTGTCAGTGGCTGACAGTCTTCCAGGCCAAACATACGGCTTTGAGCAGGTAATCCCTGTAGCCAGAACTCATCTTCTTTTTCCGGGCCGATAATCGGCACACCGTAGTATTCAGCCAGTTCAGCCGCTGCACCCACATGGTCGAGATGGCCATGGGTGAGTAAAATCTGCATCAGCGTTACACCGCTGGCAGCGACTTCCTGCTTGATTGTCTCAGCGTCGCCACCGGGATCAACAAGCGCGGCCAGTTTAGTTTGTTCACACCAGATCAATGAACAGTTCTGTGAGAACGCGGTAACCGGAATAATACGATAGTTCATACTGCTCCTGTGTTTCGTTATTACCAGTGCCGAACCGGCCCGGTATCAATATGCACAAAGTTGCTACGTGGGTAGTATCCTACACCACCTGCGCGCATAGATAACGCCGCTTTGCGAATATTGGCTAACGAAACGCCCTCAATATGGAAATCCATCGCCTGCCCTTTGGTGTGATAGCTTTTTTTCGCTACCCCACGGCTGTGAGCACGCAGTTCATTGTTGGTATCCAGAGAGCGATAGCCAGAGATGAGCTGCACCGGCCTTTTGGTCCCTAGCAGTCCCTGCAAGCGGTAAAGCTGATCGAATAATCCAGGGTCGATGGCTTTGATTTTATTCGCGCGGAAATCACGGAAAAAATGGTTGAGTCTTGCTAATTCATCCTGAATATAGCCTCTGCCATCGAAAAATTCCGCTTTAAGCGTCTCACCAGTATGCAGATTGTTGAGCGTTAAAATACGCGGACGAGGTGTCGAGAGGGTGGCAAATGCTGGCGTCGGAAGGATGGCTGCTGCGCCCAGCGCAACGCCACCTAACGCCAGCAATTTGCGGCGATTAGCGTCAAATTTGTCCATGATAATCAGGTCTACAGGTAAAAGAAATTGTCAATATGCTTAGCGCACGAAGGGCACCATAACTGGCAAAACCTGTTACGTCAAGGCGCCCAACCCCAGTAAATACGCGGCTTGCAGCCAGATCGCCTCATATTCACCATAACTTACGACAATCATTTTTACCGAACTACTTCATTTACCTGATTAATTGTTCCGCTTTTGGCAAAATTTGTGCGCCGGATCGCGCTGTCAGATCATAATTGTAAATATCTGTACGATACTGGGTACGTCCGTCTGCCCCTACAAACGCCGTCAGATAGTAAAGATTGACCGGAATATTGTGGCGGATATTGACGTAACGCGTATCTCCCTGCTTCAGCGCATCTGATATCCGCGTATCGTTCCAGCCTGCATCCTGCAACAGCATATTTGCCAGCTCAGAGGCCTTGTTCACGCGGACACAGCCCGAGCTGAGCGCGCGTGCGTCTTTCTGGAACAAATTATGGTTCGGGGTATCATGCAGATAGATTGCGTCCGAACTTGGCATATTGAATTTGTAACGTCCCAGCGAGTTATGTGCGCCCGGTGCCTGCTGGAAACGGAACGGCAGGTTCGAAGGCGTAATCGTTGACCAGTCCACCATCCAGGGGTCAATCGCTTCTTTGCTGTTCCAGCCACGCATCACCGTATAGTTATGTCGCTCCAGATAACCCGGGTCATTCCAGACCTTAGGCAGAATATCTTTGCGCGCCAGCGTCGGCGGCACGTTCCACGGCGGGTTAACCACCACGTTATTCAGCGCGCTGCTCATCATTGGCGTTTTACGGTCAGGTCGGCCGACAATCACGCGGGACGCCAGCACTTCACTACCGTCCTGATAGTAGACCAGGGAGTACGCCGGAATGTTGACCATAATGCCGGTGGATAACGTGCCCGGCAGCAAGCGCAAGCGCTGGATATTCAACGCCAGCACTCCAGCCCGCTGGGCTGGAGAGACGTTCAGCCAGTCGCGAGTAGATGGACCAATCACGCCGTCAGCGCCCAGCCCCTGCGCGGCCTGGAACTGCTTCACTGCGGCGACCAGCTCGCGATCGTAAGCGGCGGGCTTATTGCTCAACGCAACGGCGGTTTTCTCTTTTACCGGCGCCGACGGGCTGACGACCGCATTTTGCGTCTCGTCACCGGGCAGCGCAATTTTAGGGCCGCTGTCGAGAATGCCGGAGCGTTTCATAATTTCGCGGATCGCAGGCACATCGCTGCTCCACTGCCCCGGACGCAGCGTTGTGGTGCCGCGCAGCTGAGGCCACGGGCGGGAATCCGCAACCAGCTCAAGAAGCGACTGATGCATCGTGGCATACTGCGGATGGGCAGGCGCAAGGCTTGCGATAAAGCGCGGCAGTTCGCCGTTATCCAGCGACAGCTGCCACTGGTTAATGACGGACAGCGCAGGCGTCGCCAGCTTGTACGGCTTACTGCTGTATAACCAGCGGTTGCCGTTCACCGAAATCCCCGCAACAAATTGTAAGTAGCCCATCATGGCATCAGACAGCACCACGTCACGCGCTTGTCCGGTCACGGCAGGATCGGTCAGGAGTTCAACCCAGGTCGTGAACTGCGGCTGAAAACCTGCAATCGCCACTTCAGCCAGCTGCTGCTGGAAGGCACGTACCGCCTCGCGATTTTCCCACATCGGTTTCATATCGCGCGCAGCGTAAAGCAGCGTGAGCTGGTTAATATAAGCGGGAGTATAGCCCGAGGGCAGCCCGGTCATAAGCTGCTGACGTAATGATCCAGTATCGATGCCTTCCGGCAGCGGTTTAATGCCGGCCATGATGGCCGTCGCCGGAGACTGATCCAGCGGTTGTGACAGTGACGTCGGCTGCGCGCCCATCGTCGCGGAGCTGTCAGTCGGTACAATTTCAGGCTCATCGGCCTGAGCGGTAAACAGTGGAGCAAACATCACTGTCAGGCACAAACTCAGCGCAGACAGCTGACGACCACGATTTTTCTTAAGCAACATCCCTTGCCCCCTGTTTTTCACGACATGCCCAGTATTCTGGAGCTTTCCTTCAGTATAGAAAGGCATACACGCTGCTGCCTTGCCTTATGTAAAGAAGTTTAAAGATAACGCAGCCCTGAACACAAGTTAAGTGAATAAAAAAAGCGGCGCATGAGCGCCGCTATTTGTCGCACCCCAGGTTAAGAGGCGTCAGCCGTGCCCGGTAATGACTCCGGTGGCTGCGGGGCGAAACCACGCAGGCCCACGACGTGCACGTGTTCACTGTTCTGGAACACCTTACGCACCAGCTTATAGGTTGTCCCTTTTTCCGGACTGATGTTTTCCGGCGCCGCGATGATGAGCTGCATATCGAGTCGCTCGCAAAGCTCAAACAGCGTGGCGATGGAGCGGGCGTCGAGACGCGCGGCTTCATCGAGGAACAGCAGACGACATGGAGAGATGTCTTTGCCGCGCAGACGACGCGCTTCATCTTCCCAGCTCTGCACCACCATGACCAGAATCGACATACCGGTACCGATGGCTTCACCGGTAGAGAGCGCACCGGATTCCGCGCGCAGCCAGCCGTCTGAGCCACGGTTAACCTCAACTTCCATTTCCAGATAGTTGCGGTAGTCCAGCAGCTCCTCGCCGATGGTTTGCGGCGTACGCTGGCCCATGTCAATCTGCGGATTCAGACGCTGATACAGCTTCGCCAGCGCTTCGGAGAAGGTCAGGCGGTTACTGTTGAACAGATCCTGGTGCTGCTCATGCTGTTCAGACAACACGTCCAGCAGCGTGGAGTGCGCCTCACGCACGTTCACGTTCAGCCTTACGCTGTTGACCTGGCCAAACGACACGCTTTGCAGGCCCTGGTTCAGCTGACGGATACGGTTCTGCTCGCGCTGAATGGTTTTACGAATAATATTCGCCACGCTGCGGGAGCTGATTGCCAGCTTTTGCTCGCGGGAGGTCAGCTCTTCCGTCAGACGGCCCAGCTCGATCTCCATCTGTTCGATCGCTTCAACCGGATCGTCGGTACGGATGATGTCCTGACGGATACGCTCGCGCAAGTGCTGATACACCGCCACGAAGAACTGGATTTTGCGCTCAGGGCGCTTCGGATCTTCGGACATGCGCAGCACGTCGCGCAGGTGTTCGTTATCCGCCACCGCCAGACGCAGCGCGCCCAGCGCCTTATCCGACATAGAACGCAGTTCATCGGCCGACAGATACGCCAGCTCGCGGCGGTGCAGACGACGCTCCACGTTGTTGTCTTTCACCATGCGCATCACCGCGCACCAGCCCGCCTTCGCGGTCACAACCTGCTCGCGCATCTCGTGATAGTCACGTTCCAGCTTGCGCAGGCGACGCGTCAGGTTGTCCATCTCCGCTTCACAGAAGGTCAGCGCTTTTTCCAGCTGATTACGACGCGCACGGTTGTTGCTGAGCTGAGCATGCAGCTCATCGCGGCGAATACGTGCCCGCTCTTCTGCACCGCTGTCGGCGCGCACGCCAATGTCCTGCAACTCTTTATGCAGGTCGTTTAACAGCTCTTTCTTGGTGTCGAAGGAGCTTTTCAACGACGCCATCACCTGACTGTACTGGCTCAGCTGTGCGGCGTGAGTACGCATCGCTTCGCGCGCGCGCGTACGTTCCGCTTCCGCCTGCTCAAGGCGCTGGCGCAGCTTTTCATTAAGATCGCTGTTCCCGCTCAGCATTTCTGCTGAATCGGAGTAGCCGAAGTGCGCGCGACGTTGCACCACTTCCGTCAGGGCAAACGCCTGCTGACGCGCTTCGCGCTGCACCTGCTGTGACCAGGCGTAATCCTCTTTTAACTGTTCAAACTGTTCCGGGTCGCTCTGGAGAACGGAAACCATCGGCTCCAGCTTCGCCAGCTGATTGCCGTGCTGCTGCACAAAGCGCGCGGCTTCCTGCGCCTCGTCCAGTCGTTCCTGAATTTCATCCACGCGGTCGGCGAGCGTATCGTCCGCCAGCAGGTTCAGGCGCGGCAGAATGCGGTTAAGCGCCGCAACGCCCTCTTTCGCCTGCTCGAACTGGACGCGGCTCTGCTGGTTGTCATTTTCATGGCTAGCCAGCGCACGCTCCAGCTCACCGCGGCGGGTGTTGAGCTTGCGAATTTCGGCTTCCGGATCGGGCTCAAAGGCCACGCCCAGATGGCTGCCGATAAAGCGGCTGAACGCCTGATGCAGACGCTGCGTTTTTTGTACATCAAACGAGAGGGTCGCAAAACGTTCAGAAAGCGTTTCGCGCTCGGCATGCAGGCTTTCAATGCGGCTTTCACGCGCGGCGCGGCCAAACAGCGGCAGTTCCGGGAAGCGCGAATAGCGCCACTGGCGATCGGCGATTTTCACCACCACCGCTTTTTCCAGCTCGTCAACGCTGAATACGCTGTCATCAAACGACTGCGGATCTCCTTCGATGAGGTAGAGATCTTCCGGGCAGTCTTCCAGCCCTGCAAGCTGGTCAGAAATCAGCGACAGATCCGGCACCACAATCGCGTTACGGGATGGACCGTACAGCGCGGAGAAGTACGGCGCATCGTCCAGACCAACATCGTCGTAAATTTCAGACAACAGCACGCCGCCGAAACGCTCGGCTAAGGCATTCAGACGCGGATCTTCTGAGCCGCCAGGCTGGCTTAAACGCTCGATTTCTTCATCGACGTCACGCTTGCGCGCGCCCACTTCGTCACGCTCAACAATCGCTTCACGCTCACGCTCCAGCAGCTGTTGCATGTATTCGGTGACGTCCTGGCTGGAGGCAAACTCCTGGCCACACTGTTCGCTGAGCTGGTTCAGGCTGCTTTGTGCAGCCAGCCAGATCGGCGCACGCTGTAAGAGCGTCTTCGAACGGGACTGAAGCTGTTCCAGCTCCTGACGCAACGTCATGCGCTGTTCGCTGGCATTCGATACGGTATCGGACAGGGCCGCAATACGCGCTTCCAGTTCCTGATGCAGGGCCTCAAGCTCGTCGAAATCGTAATTTTTACCCTGACGCTTGCAGAATTCCGCCAGCAGACGCTCGGCTTCCTGCTGTTCACGCAGACGCTGTTCCAGCTCGTTCAGGCGCATGCGCAGCGGCTGCACCTGCTCGGCCAGATGGCGCTGATTGACGCCGTCGCGCAGCAGCTCACGGGCAACGTCCCACGCTTCGTTACGCGCCAGCGGACCGTTAATCGCCACCACCAGCTGGTACGCCTGCTCAAACTGGCTATGCGCCGTTTGCGCCACGCTCATTTTCTGATCGAGAGAAAGCAGTTTCTCAGTGGCTTCCTGCTCTTTGGCCTGGAAGGTATCCAGCCATTCGTCAGCGCTTTCCGGGGTCAGGTCCGGCAGATGGCACAGCTCTTTGGCACGCTGCAACGCCTGCAACGCCTGGTTGTACTGAATCGCACGCGTCTGCTGCACGTCCAGCGCCTGCTGGTAGTCAGCGAGCTGGCTTTTCAGCTCATCCACTTCCAGCTCGGCGGCTTCCGCGCGGGCTTCGTTCTCTTCCTGCAATTCGGCAGCTTCGGCCACCACTTCATTTTGCTCTTCAAGACGAATTTGCAGCTCATCAAGATCGGCTTCGTAGCGCTCGATTTTTTCCTGCTGACGCAGCGCGGTCTGCACCAGATTCAGATGATCGCTGGCCGCCTGGTAATCGGCTTCCAGATCCCCTTCAGCACCATTGTGCTCGCCCAGTTCGCGCGCCATTTCGACATGCTTATACTGCTCGGCCACCAGCTGTTTGCGGGAAGTAAACAGCTCGCGGCGATACTCCAGCGCCTGATCGAGATGAATACGGCGCTCGTTGGCGTGGCGCATATAGTCCGCCGCCACGTAGTTGGTGGCTTCGCTGATCAGGTGTTTAAACAGGTCCCGGTCAGACTGCGTAACGCGAATCGCTTCCAGCGTCATGCGGTTTTCACGCAGCGCGGCTTCCATATCCTGGAAGGCCTTACGCACGCCGCTGTTTTCCGGCAACAGGTAGTCGCGCAGGGAGCGGGTAATGGCGCTGGAGATACCGCCGTACAGGGAGGCTTCAATCAGACGGTAGTATTTACTACGATCTGACGCGCTGCGCAGACGACGGGCTACCACGCCGAGATCGAACATCAGAGAGTGGTAGTCGGTAATGGAATTAAACTGCTTAAACTGCACGCCTTCGATAGCTTCCAGCTTGTCTTTCAGCTCCTGGAGCGTCAGGACGCGTGCCTGACGTTCATTCAGGGTTTCCGTCAGCAGCGCGGTTGGCTGTACGGAGGTAGGCAGCCCCTGGATCGCAAACGGTTTGATATCTACTTTACGATCGCGGCCGGCAACCTGTTGCAGACGCACGCCTACAACCACGCGCTGATGGCGGGAGTTGATCACGTCCAGCACTGAATAACAAACGCCCGCTTTCAGCTTACCGTGCAGACCTTTATCACGAGAGCCGCTCGTGGCGCCCGCTTCAGTGGTGTTACGGAAGTGCAGCAGGGTCAGGTCAGGTATCAGCGCCGTCACGAAGGCCGCCATGGTGGTGGATTTACCCGCCCCGTTACCGCCGGAGAGCGTTGTCACCAGCTCATCCAGATCGAAGGTTCGGGCAAAGAAGCCGTTCCAGTTAATCAGCGTCAGTGAGCGAAATTTACCGCGTTCAATCATTACTCTTCCTCCCCGCTATCCGGCTGATTCTCTTCGTGCTCGTCATTGAGCTGCAAATGGTTTTCCACCGGCATCGCTTCACCGTCACGTATCATGCGCAGCTGCGCTTCACGCGCATCATCACCCGCACGCACGTCGGCGCCAAAACGGAAGACCGATTCGGTGATGCGGAACTTGCTGCTGTCGTGACCCATGAACCAGACCATTCCCAGACGGCGCAGACGGTTAAGGGATGAGCGAACTTTTTCCTGTAATTTCTGACGGTCCAGATCGGACCCCGTTGAGCGGTTATTCACCAGCTTGAGCAGCTTGCTTTCATCCGCCAGCGACAGCAGCTCATCGTAAAGCTCCTGTTGGGTGAAGATCCCTTCATTCGCCAGACGTTCCGGGCTGAGATAGAGGTAGCAGAGAATTTTGCCGACCATCATATCCAGTTCGGAAAGCACCGAGCGCGGAATAAGCGTGGTAGAGCGCGGACGCAGGTAGAAAAACCCTTCCGGCGCGCGGATCAGCTCAACGTTATAGCGAGCGTAAAACTCTTCCAGGTACTCCTGAAAGTCCATCAAAAAGGCGTGATTATCCAGCTCGTCAAGGCCAATGTGACGACCGGCACGCAGCTGGCTGTCCAGCGCCGGAAACAACGGATTCGCCAGCGCCTGTGCCAGCTTAACTGGCATCACTTGTTCAATATTTGTCAATGACATGCGCCTGTACCTTGGCTCCGTAATCGTTAATCGGCTGCCACTTCGGCGGCAGTCCGGTGAAATCGGCTTGTGCGATGCCCAGGCGCACCGCCTGGTCTACAACAATGCGGGCAACATCGAAGTGGCGCGCGCGCGGATACTGCGCCAGATAGTCGCGTACCACGAGGCCAAGATCCAGCGGTGCTTGTCTGGTTTTGTAGACAGCGAGCTGTTCTTCGATCATCGCCGCAAGCTGCTCGCGAATTTCGTTAAATTCTTCGTATTCCAGATCCGGCGGCAGTTCACCGGTGACCTCTTCATCGCGCAGCGCCATCTCTTCGTCGCGCATATCCAGCAGACGATCGGCGTTGGCGTAGGTCAGCGCCCACGGCGCATCGAAATAGGTCTGTACCGACTGGCGCAGACGCTGAGCAAAGACGCGATTCTTATCCATATCGATGGCGGTACGGATAAATTTATGCACGTGGCGGTCGTAACCGATCCACAGGTCGATTGACTGCTGGCCCCAGCTGATAATGCGGTCAAGCTTGCTCTGCAAATCAAACACCAGACGGTCGATAAAATGCAGATCGTCGTGCGCCATTGTCGCGTCCTGGATGCGCAGCAGATTGGCCTGTAGCTTATCCCCCGCCGCCTCCAGCGTATCCTGCAACTCACGCAGCGTACCGGACGTTTCTGACAGCAAGAGTTCACAGCTGGAGATAGCCGCACGCCAGTCTTTATTAAGCAGTTGAGCGATATCGTCTTTCACCTGCTGCTGCTGTTCGTCCATCAGACGTTGAGTCAGATCGATACTGTCGAAAATCTCGGCGACCGAGTATTTCAGCGGCGCGTAAACGTTGCGATGCCAGTGGAATTCGTCACCGTTTTCATCAGCCGCGTCGGCGGCACGCTTCAGCTCACCTGCAACAATAGAGAGCTGCATGGAGAGACGCAGCGTGGAAAATTCGCGCTGGCGGATGTAATAGTCGGTAATGCCAATGCCCAGTGGCGTAAGACGATAGATGGCGTTTCCTTCCGCCTGCTCGCTGGTAAAGCGGTTCAGCAGACGTTGACGCACCATATCATTGATTGCGTTGTTGGCACGCACGCTAATGGTTTCGCTGGTTTGCTCAAACGCATCACTGACGTGGCGGAACGCATCCACCAGTTCGCCTTCACTCATTTCGCCATCCAGGCGTTCGCCGTTTAGCGTCGCAACCGCCAGCAGGAATGAGAGTCTGTCTACCGGCAGCGAGATGGAGAAATCGTTTTTCCTGGCCCAGGCAACCAGTTCGGGGACTGTCTGGGAAAATTCACTCATAGATTATCCTTGCATCTGCGGCTTGCGCGCGGTGACGTGTATATAGCGGCCAAGGCTCAGATAAGGCTCCTGGCGGCAGTACCGCGTCTCTATTTCTGTTAAGGCGTCTAAACAGTCATCCTGTTTTTGTTTATCACGCAGATAATCATGAAACACCCTCACGCCGGTTTTGCCGGTAATTTCCCAACCGATCTCCTCCAGCCAGCCATAGACCTGCTGCGGTTCACGGGGGAAATCCGGTGAAAGCGTGCGTCGTTTCTTTTTATACATGCCCTGCTGTACGTAGCCAAAATTGCCGACCAGCACGTTTCGCATTAGCAGGCCGTTGGCATTGTAAAACATCAGCGATAACGCACCGCCCGGGCGCAACATCGACCACAGCGTTTTTAACATCGCCTGGGGTTCGGCGATCCATTCGAGCACAGCATGAAACAATATCAGATCAACCTGCGTTTCCAAATGCTGCGGAATGTCCTGAGCGGCGCAATGTATAAAATGCATGTTGTCGCTCACACCTTTCTCTTCTGCCGCTCGCCCGGCGCGCGCAACCATCTCGGCAGAAAGATCGCAAAGCGTGACGTGATGTCCCCGCTGCGCCATCAGAATTGCAGTCTGACCTTCCCCACCGCCGGCATCCAGCACGCGCAACGGTCGGTCACCGAATTCAGCCAGCAGCTTGTCCAGATCCTGCCAGAGGATCGTCTGACGAAGCTGACCTTTGGTGGTGCCATAAATGTTGCGCGAAAACTTTTCCGCGATGTCATCAAAATTGCGATCCCGCATTGGGAGGGTTCCACTCACTGCAAAACCGCTATTTTGTCACACCCGCGCGGAGAATGAACCACTCTGGTGTAATATCACCGACAATCGCCTGCTGTATGGTTAAAAAAGGAACCAAAAAGGATGCTTTTTACCCTAAAAAAATATATCGGAGGCATGATGCTTCCCCTTCCCCTGCTGTTGCTTCTCATCGCGCTGGGGCTAGCAATGATATGGTTTAGCCGCTTTCAGAAAAGCGGTAAATCCCTCGTTACCGTGGGCTGGCTGGCGCTGCTGTTACTCAGCCTGCAACCGGTCGCTGACGGTTTATTACGTCCGATTGAAAACACCTACCCGACGTGGCAGGGAAATCAGAAGGTGAGCTATATCGTGGTGCTGGGCGGCGGGTATACCTGGGATCCGAACTGGGCGCCCAGCTCGAACCTGATCAACAACAGCCTGCCGCGCCTGAACGAGGGGATCCGCCTGTGGCTGGCCAATCCTGGATCGAAGATGATCTTCACGGGCGCTGCGGCAAAAACCAACCCGGTCAGTACCGCTGAAGCAGGAGCAAGAGTGGCTGAATCGCTTGGCGTACCGCGTTCCGCCATCATCACGCTGGATAGCCCAAAAGATACCGAAGAAGAGGCGGCGGCGGTGAAACAGGCCATCGGTGATGTACCGTTCCTGCTGGTGACCTCTGCTTCACACCTGCCGCGCGCAATGATCTTCTTTGAGAAGCAGGGCCTGCATCCGCTTCCTGCTCCGGCAAACCAGCTGGCCATTGACGCCCCGCTCAATCCGTGGGAACGGATAATCCCGTCCCCGGTATGGCTGATGCACAGCGACCGCGTCGGCTACGAGACGCTTGGCCGCTTGTGGCAGTGGCTTAAAGGTTCGTCAGGCAAGCCAGGGCAGGAGTGATTTTGCGGCCAGATCGAAACTGGCGCGATTAAAGCGCCCGGTGTTGACCAGTTGCGCCACCTCATCCCAGAGAAGATAGAGCCAGCGTCGCCAGAGAAAGGCCTCCGCAACGGGGGCGCGCTGAAGATAGTGCCAGAGCAAATCTTCCGCCGCCCCGCCCTCGCTCAGCCTGAACAGTTCGTACTCGCGCGGCGCCCAGAGCATGATCCCCGGCCCGACCATCGCCAGCAGTTGGTCGCTGCGCGAGTCTTTAAGCATACTGCGTAGCGTGAAGTTGCCGTGAACCAGCACGCAGTTGTCGTTAAAACCCTCAAACAGCGTCGGCAGACATTCCCGGGTGCGGAACAGAATACGTTTGTCCTGCATCGTTAAGCCGGTGTTGTTGAACTGGTTCAGCGTGCCCCACAGCACTTCGACACGCTGGCGATACCACAGCGGCCACAGGTTTTCCTGGGTGCTGTCTACCGCGCCAACAAGACCCCGGCTGTCCTGCCGATGCCAGGCAAGCAGAGCCTCGACAATCTGATCTTTCAGCTGTTCCCAGCGCTCCGGTGTACGCGTCGGGGCTTCAACAGAAACCCCGCGTAAACGCTCGATAAGCAGAACATCCGGGCCGGGATGCTCCTCATGGGTCATCACGCCGTAGACCGTCGGCATACGGACAGTCCCTTCCCGCGCCAGCATCGACATTTTCCAGGCCAGCTGTCTGGCGACGCCCGGCGAGGTAAAACTTCTGGCCATCAGCGGCATGGGGTTTCCCTGACTGTCATACAACGACCAGAGTGCGGTATCGGCCTTTTCATTCACGCATTCCACCCGGCTTAGCTTTTCGCCAAGGAGATGGCTGAGTTCAGCACGCAGCTGTTCCATATGAGATTACCCCCATTAAGACTACTGCTTTTATAATGAGCGCGCGAAACCCGGATGTCACCCGGTAGAGATCAATAATGAAAAAGAAAAGGAAAATCGCCTGGCGGGAGAGCATCCCCCCAGACGAGAGGATGCCAGCGAATTAACGCATTTCGACGCGTACGCGCTCGAGATCTTCAGGGGTATCCACGCCGGTGCCTGGGATTTCCTGGGCAACCGCAACGTGAATTTTCTCGCCGTACCACAGCACGCGAAGCTGTTCGAGCATTTCAATATGCTCCAGCGGGCTTGGTGCCCAGGCGACGTAGCGACGAATAAAGCCGGCGCGGTAGCCGTAAATACCGATGTGGCGCAGGAAAGTTTCGCCGATTGTCTCTTTCGATTGCGCGAAACGATCGCGATCCCACGGAATGGTGGCGCGGGAGAAATAGAGCGCGTAGCCCTCTGCGTCCATGACCACTTTCACCGCATTCGGATTGAACGCCTCTTCAGCGTGGTGAATCGGCACCGCGAGGGTTGCCATCCCGACCTGACGCCGAGCCAGGTTGTCGGCCACCTGACGGATAATCGCCGCCGGGATCATCGGCTCATCGCCCTGCACGTTCACAATCACCGTCTCGTCGCTGAAACCGCATTTTTCGACGACTTCCGCCAGGCGCTCGGTGCCTGACTGATGATCGGCACGGGTCATGCACACTTCCCCACCCGCGGCCTCAACCGCTCGCGCGACATCCGGGTGATCGGTGGCGACGATGACACGTCCGGCGCCCGATTCGCGTGCCCTTTCAAGGACATGCACAATCATCGGTTTGCCATTGATATCCACCAGCGGTTTACCTGGCAGGCGCGTTGAAGCATAACGCGCAGGGATAATGACAACAAAACTCATGGTTTGATCTCTTCTGCCACCAGTGAACGGGCTTCATTTTCCAGCAGGACCGGAATACCGTCACGCAGCGGGAACGCCAGGCTGTCCAGTTTGCAAATCAGCTCTTGTTTATCCTGGCTGTAATACAGTTTGCCGTTGCACACCGGGCAGGCAATAATTTCAAGTAAACGGTGATCCATAGTTCCTCCGTATGGGTAATCGCTAAAGCTTATCACATTCCCTTTTCAGGGAGTGTCTGTTTCCCAGCCATCTCGACAGGTCGCAAACAGCTCCACAGGCACGCGACCGAGTACAATTTCATGCGCCCCCTGCCAGCGCGCAAATTCACTGAGCGCAGTCGTTAACCCTTTTTCCAGGCCAGCCGTCACCTTTATGCCCTCTTCCAGCCAGAGCGCGATAATTTCAAGCATGCCGGTTTTACGGTGCATTTTAGCGTCCATGCGCCCGACAAGCTGTCCTTTGTGCAGCAGCGGCAAAACAAAATAACCATACTGCCGCCTGGGCGCCGGAGTGTAGCATTCCAGACGGTAGCTGAAATTAAACAACTGCCCGGCCCGCTTTCTGTCCCAGACAACGGGGTCGAACGGCGACAGCACGGCACTGTGGGTCGCCTGGAGTTTGCCCTCCTGCGCCTGCGCCAGCAGAGGGAACAAATCCGCATGCAGCCACATTTCACCTAACGACTCTACCGAGACCGGCATGACGCGCTGTTCGCGCTGCCACGTTTCGAGTAGTGGTTTTAGCTGCGGCTGACGCAGACGATAATAATCCGCCAGCCACTGCGGGCGGAAGATGCCAAGGCTGCGGGCGCTGTTCCCGAGCATGATGGCTTCGGCTACGTCCTGAGACAGCAGGTCACGCGTATCGTCCCAGTGAGGCATAACGCGGTGCGTGAGGTCATAGACGCGCTGAAAGTTGCGGCGCTCGACCACCATCACTTTGCCCGACGTAAACAGCCCTTCAAGATGGCGTTTGTGCGGTTTCCACTCCCACCATCCGCTGGCGCCTTTTCGCGGGTGTTCAAAATCCGCGGAGCGTACCGGACCGTTTTCCTGAATATGGGCAATCAGTTGCTCTATTTCATCCGCGTGTTCCACCATCCACTCCTGGCGGTATTTCCAGTCCATTTTGTCCGGGGCGAGCATGCGGTGACGCACCAGTGCAAAATCGCTGCGCGGGAGAAAACAGGCTTCATGCGCCCAGTATTCCATCAGTTCGCCCTGACTCAGCGCATTATCCAGCCACTGCGGAGGATAGTTTCCCAGGCGGCTAAACAGGACCAGATACGGGCTACGCGCCACGATGTTAATGGTGTCGATTTGCAGCAACGACATGCGTTGCACGGTAGAGAGGATATCAGCTGGCTGCGCGCGGCGGCGGGGCTTTTTCAGAAGCCCCTGGGCGGCAAGATGCAGGTTTCGTGCGGCTGCAAGTGAGAGTTGCGGTAGAGACATGCGTTTTCCTGTCAGTCAAAGCGCCACCGGAACCGCGTAGAAGTTACTGCACTAACGCGAGCAGTTCCTTGAGCAAATGTTCCGGCTGTTCGCCGCTGAGTTCAGCGTCAACCGGCAGATACCACCAGTTTTCTTTCGCAAAGGCCCGGCATTTTACCGCGTCTTTTTCCGTCATGATCAGCGTCTGGCCCGGCGCTGCCAGCCTTTCAACCTCTTCGGCAACTAACGCCTGGTGATCGGCCAGCGGCACCCGTTTTTCCAGCCGCGCGCCGCACTGCTCCAGCGTTGCGAAGAAACGCGGCGGATGACCTATACCGGCCATCGCAACCAGATGTTCCAGTTGCGCGACGTCTTTACGCTCGCCGGTCAGCATATTTACGGCCTGTCCGGGACGAAGAAGCATCGGGATTTCGCCCGCTCTGGCTTCACCACCGTTCACAATCACGGCATCGACGGTTTTCAGGCGCGACGCACGCTCGCGCATTGGACCGGCTGGAAGCCACCAGCCGTTGCCAAAACGCCGAACGCCGTCAATGACCACGATCTCTTTATCACGCGCCAGCGCGTAATGCTGCAAACCATCATCGGTAATGATGATTTGTACATCATGCTCCGCAAGCAGTGCCTTCACGGCATCACTGCGCACCGGCGATACCGCAACCGGCGCGCCTGTACGCTGGTAAATCAGTACCGGCTCATCGCCGGCTTCAGCGGTTGTCGTAGCTGGGCTCAGCACCAGTGGATACTGCGCCGCTTTACCACCGTAACCGCGTGAGACAACTCCCGGGCGGATACCGCGCCTCTGGAGCTGTTCTACCAGCCAGATCACCACCGGGGTTTTGCCGTTTCCACCCGCCGTCAGGTTGCCGACCACCACCACCGGTACCGGTGCGCGCCAGGCGCGCTTGATCCCGAGGCGGTAAAGCAGACGAATAGCACCGCTCACCAGGCCATACAGCCAGGAGAGCGGGAGAAGCAGCACCCACAGAGGGGATTCACCCGACCAGATGCGTGCAATCATTGACCGAACTGCATTTTATGAAGCTGCGCGTAAACACCACGCTGTTCCAGCAGGTCCGCATGGCTGCCGCGTTCAACGATCACGCCATCTTCCACCACCACGATTTCGTCAGCCTGTTCGATGGTCGACAGACGGTGCGCGATAACCAGCGAGGTACGGTTTTTCTGTAATTCATCCAGAGCAGACTGGATAGCGCGTTCAGATTCCGTATCCAGTGCGGACGTTGCTTCATCGAGGATCAGAATCGGGCTGTTGCGCAGCAGCGCACGGGCAATCGCGATACGCTGACGCTGACCACCAGAGAGCAGCACCCCGTTTTCGCCAATGATCGTATCCAGACCGTTATCCATTTTGTTAATGAAGTCCATCGCATAGGCCATACGCGCCGCATTCTCAATCTCTTCACGGCTGTACTCTTCGGTACGGGCATACGCAATGTTGTTCGCCACCGTATCGTTGAACAGATGCACGTTCTGCGAGACCAGCGCAACCTGGTTACGCAGCGACTGGAGGGTATATTCCCGCAGGTCGTGACCATCAAGCAGGATCTCGCCCTGGTCGATATCGTAGAAACGGGTAATCAGGCTGGCTATGGTCGACTTGCCCGAACCGGAACGACCAACCAGCGCGACGGTTTTACCCGCCGGGATGGACAGGCTGATATCACGCAGCGCCGGCACTTCACGGCCTGGATAGGTAAAGGTCACGTTACGGAATTCCAGGTCGCCTTTAGCGCGCTCGATCACGCGTGTACCTTCATCTTTTTCCTGTTCGGAATCGAGGATGCTGAACAGCGTCTGACAGGCTGCCATCCCGCGCTGGAACTGGGCGTTGACGTTAGTCAGCGATTTCAGCGGACGCATCAGCGCGATCATGGATGAGAACACCACGGTAATGGTACCCGCAGTCAGGGTTTCCATGACGCTCGGGAAGCTTGCGGCATACAGGACGAAGGCTAGGGCCAGAGAGGCAATCAGCTGAATGATCGGATCGGAAATCGACGAGGCCGATACCATTTTCATCCCTTGCAGACGCATTCTGTTGCTGACCTTGTCAAAGCGTTTGGTTTCGACTTCCTGACCGCCGAAGATCAACACTTCCTTATGGCCTTTCAGCATCTGCTCGGCGCTGGTAGTCACCTGCCCCATCGTATTCTGCATATTTTTACTGATGTTGCGAAAACGCTTTGATACCACGCGGATCGCGATGGAGACAATCGGCGCCAGCACAATAAGGATCAGCGACAGTTGCCAGCTGTAATAGAACATCATCGCGAACAGGCCGATGATGGATGCGCCTTCACGCACAACGGTAATCAGTGCGCTGGAAGAGGACGACGCAACCTGCTCTGAATCGTAGGTAATACGCGACAGCAGGGTACCGGTTGACTGCTTGTCAAAGAATGAGACCGGCATCCCCATCATATGGCTGAATAACCGACGGCGCATGGTCATCACCACTTTACCGGATACCCAGGAGATGCAGTAGCTGGATACATAGCTGGAGATTCCGCGTAAGATCATCAGCCCAATAACCACCAGCGGCATCCATAGCAGCACTGAACGATCCGTTTTACCGAAACCGTCATCCAGTAACGGTTTGAGAAGCGATAACATAAACGTATCGCTGGCTGCGTTGAGGATTAACGCTACGCCCGCCACGATCAAGCCTGCTTTGAAAGGAGCAATCATCGGCCAGAGCCGGCGGAACGTTTGCCACGTGGAGAGATCTTTGTCGTTATGCATTCAAAAAACCAGCATTTGTTGAAATAGCCGCATATTCTACCCGTTATCTACGGGCGCGCCAAACCACTGATGATACCAACGCGGTAAATAGTGTTCACGTAAGCGGCGAATTTGCCGACTTTGGTGCGAAAACGTCACAGATATCTGTCCGGACTGCGGAGTATCAAGCCAGAGATATCCCTCAGTTCGATAGCGCCTGACTACTTTGATGGAAGGGAAACGCCACGCGTTATAGCGGGCCATTGAGGCCAGCGAAACCTGTCCCTCCACACGCTGTAGCAGCGGTGTTGAAGATGACGTGTTACTTCCATGATGCGGCACCTGAATCAGTGTAGACGCTAGTTGACGCCAGCGGTGGCTCAGCATTGCCAGTTCTGCCTGCCCTTCAATATCTCCGGTCAGTAAAACGCTTTGTTCGCCGTCATCGATTTTTACCACGCAGGAGCGGTTGTTACCTTTTGCCGAGGTATTTTCGGGTGGCCAGTGCACGGAGAACGTTAAACCCTGCCACTGCCATCGCTCTCCACGAAAGCAAGGAAGATGCCCGGCCCAGGATAAGGGGCTTCTGATCCACATTGCGGGCCAGGCAGCTTTTAGCGATGCCAGTCCCCCCGCGTGGTCGAGATGTTCATGGCTCAGGATCACCCCTTCCGGCCTCAGATGATGCCAGCGTAGCCAGGGGATAATCAGCTGCTGCGCACTGTCCCCACCGGGCCATGCCAACCCAGTGTCATACAGAATGGCCTTCCCGTGACGCTCAATGACCATCGCCAGCCCCTGCCCTACATCCAGCATATGCAGGGACCAGCTGTCTGTTTTGGCCCTGTGCCAGAGGGGAAATGCCAGCACCACGCTGCCTGCCAGACAGACTGCGGGTACTGCGCTGAAGGCCCTGAATCGCCAGCCAATGATCAGCAGCCATGGCAGTAACGTCAGGTATTGCCAGCGTTCATCAACGTCCTGCCAGCCATTCGGTAAACGCATCAATAGCCAGAAAAGCCCTGCCAGAGATTTATCGGCAGCCAGCCAGACGATACTTTCCAGCGTCGCCACCGGAAACAGATGCAGAAACATGCCGAGCAGGATCAGCGGAACTGAGATAAACGTGACCAGAGGAACGGCAAACAGATTCGCCGCCAGCGAGGAGAGACTGAAACCATGGAAAATCAGCACCTGAAGCGGCAACAGAAGCAGCAGCATACCGACCTGCAAATACAACAGCGTAACCAGCGGTCGCAGGCACCGGCCACGTTGCCAGAGCGGGAGAGGCAACCACTGATACCAAAAAATAAGCGCGGCGACCGCAAACGCTGATAGCGCCAGGCTTTGTGACAGGACCGTCAGTGGATCGAAAACCAAGATCGCCGCCACGCAGGTAAGCCATACCTGCCAGGGCGACCACTGGCGACCGCTCATTTTTAACACCGCCAGTACCACAAGCGCGATAACCGTGCGCAGCGCAGGCGGCTGTAAGCCTGTTAGCCATGCGTAAAACGCGGCAAAAATCAGCCCTGCCAGCAAGGGGATTTGCCAGATAATCCAGCGGCCCGGCAGGAAGAACTGGATGCCTCGCGCCAGAAACCAGATGACAGAAGCGGCCAGCGCAATATGCAATCCCGAGATTGCCATCAGATGCATCGTTCCGGTCTCACGCATCAGGTTTTTTATCTCCCGCGAGACCGACAGCCGCTCCCCCATTCCCAGCCCCAGTATCACGGGTCCCCACTGATATGCTGAAAGCGTACTCTGTAGTGATGTCAGGTACTGCGCACGCAGGCTACAGCCTTCGTCAACGAGCGCCGCATGGGTAAACCGTCCACTCAGCGTCTGATGTCGGGCAAAGGCATTTTTCTGTGAATCATAGCCGCCATCGTTGAGTTCTCCGTGTACCACCCTGAGCCGCAGGGTCATTGCCCAGCGTTGACCCACGCAGACGTTTTGCGGCAGATAGTTGCCATACAGCGCCACGCCCATGGCAGCCCACACACGTTCTCCATTGAGGCTGATAATCCTTCCCTGATGCATCGTTGCGCCGTCCGTTGCGGTAATGACCACCTCGGCCTGCTGCGGAACTTTCGTTAAATGGTTCATCGGCCACACGCTTTCCTGAGCGGCCAGGATCCCCCAGCACATAAAAAGCAATGCGAGGCCTGAAAACCTGAGCCATTTTCTCTGCTGTACTGATAACGCAATTCCTGCGGCAATCAGCAACCAGACAATATGCAAATCTGGCAAAACGGGTAACCAATAGAGCGGGATTATGGCCAGAATGGCGCACATACTGATAACGTGGATCCCCATCTTCACCTCCATGTTTCAGGCGATTATGCGGCGGGACTGATGCGTCGTCAGACAGAAAAGGCGTGATTTACAGCGGACGCTGCAACGTTTTTTAGCGTTTACAGTAAAGAGAAAATTTAAATGCGGCGCGTATTCAGAAATGCAGGGGCGGGATACAAAAAAAGCACCCTAAGGTGCTTTCTTTAAACTCAGTTTAACCCTGATGATTAAACTCAGTTACCGTAAATATTGGCGCGATCGCGCAGTTCTTTACCCGGCTTAAAGTGCGGAACATACTTTCCTTCCAGCTCCACTTTATCGCCAGTCTTCGGGTTACGCCCGGTACGTGGTGCACGATAGTGCAGGGAAAAACTACCGAAACCGCGGATTTCAATGCGCTCGCCCTGGGCAAGAGTGGTAGCCATATGCTCCAGCATCTCTTTAACGGCATCTTCCACAGCCTTGGCAGGGATATGCGGTTGCTGACTGGCAAGTCTTTCAATCAATTCTGACTTGGTCATGATTCCTCCGGTTCCTTTCAAACCCATTAGCTGAACAGCTTATTAAACAAGGGCGGCCGTAGCCGCCCTTTGTTATTGATTACAGGACGAATCCTGCAATCTGTCAAGTCTGCTCTCCATCCTTCGCGCTGTAAATGCGTTACAGCTCAAATGATGGTGCGAACCTGAACTTACTCGCCTTTAGCTGCTTTGAAAGCTTCAGCCATTGCGTTGTTAGAGAAGTTTGCATCTTCCTGTTTGTTCACAGTTGCGATTGCATCTTTCTCATCAGCTTCGTCTTTAGCACGAACAGACAGGCTGATTGCACGGTTCTTACGGTCAACACCGGTGAACTTAGCTTCAACGTCGTCACCAACGCTCAGAACCAGAGTTGCATCTTCAACGCGGTCACGTGAAGCTTCGGAAGCGCGCAGGTAACCTTCAACGCCGTCAGCCAGTTCTACGGTTGCGCCTTTAGCGTCAACAGCAGTCACTTTACCGTTTACGATTGCGCCTTTCTTGTTCAGTGCAACCCAGTTGTTGAACGGATCTTCTGCAAGCTGTTTAACGCCCAGGGAGATACGCTCACGCTCTGCGTCAACTTGCAGAACAACTGCTGCGATTTCGTCGCCTTTTTTGT
Organism: Enterobacter sp. JJBC; assembly: GCF_036936505.1. NCBI lineage: Bacteria > Pseudomonadati > Pseudomonadota > Gammaproteobacteria > Enterobacterales > Enterobacteriaceae > Enterobacter > Enterobacter sp. JJBC. The sequence continues at coordinate 1,669,984 of NZ_CP136935.1, read as the reverse complement.
ATTCACGAACTGCTTCTTCGCCTGCAACGTTCCAGGAGATGTCAGACAGGTGAACCAGGCCATCGATGCCGCCGTCCAGGCCGATGAAGATACCGAAGTCAGTGATAGACTTGATTTTACCTTCAACACGGTCACCCTTGTTGTGGGTTTCCGCGAACTGCTGCCATGGGTTGTTTTTGCACTGCTTCAGGCCCAGGGAGATACGACGACGTTCTTCGTCGATATCCAGAACCATCACTTCCACTACATCACCAACGTTAACAACTTTGGATGGGTGGATGTTTTTGTTGGTCCAGTCCATTTCGGAAACGTGCACCAGACCTTCAACGCCTTCTTCGATTTCAACGAAGCAGCCGTAGTCAGTCAGGTTGGTTACGCGACCAGTCAGTTTAGTACCTTCTGGGTAACGCTTAGCGATAGCTACCCATGGATCTTCGCCCAGCTGTTTCAGGCCGAGGGATACACGAGTACGCTCGCGGTCGAACTTCAGCACTTTAACAGTAATTTCGTCGCCCACGTTCACGATTTCGCTTGGGTGCTTAACGCGTTTCCACGCCATGTCGGTGATGTGCAGCAGGCCATCAACGCCGCCCAGGTCAACGAATGCGCCGTAGTCAGTGAGGTTCTTAACGATACCTTTGACTTCCATGCCTTCCTGCAGGTTTTCCAGCAGCTGATCGCGTTCTGCGCTGTTTTCGGATTCGATAACGGCACGACGGGAAACAACAACGTTGTTACGCTTCTGGTCCAGCTTGATTACTTTGAACTCAAGCTCTTTGCCTTCGAGGTGCAGGGTGTCACGGACTGGACGAACGTCTACCAGAGAACCTGGCAGGAACGCACGAATACCATTCAGCTCAACAGTGAAGCCACCTTTAACTTTGCCGTTGATAACACCGACCACAGTTTCAGCTTCTTCGTAAGCTTTTTCCAGCGTGATCCATGCTTCGTGACGTTTAGCTTTCTCACGAGACAGCAGGGTTTCGCCGAAGCCGTCTTCTACTGCGTCCAGAGCAACGTCAACTTCGTCACCTACCTGGATTTCCAGCTCGCCCTGGGCGTTTTTGAACTGCTCAGCCGGGATGGCAGACTCAGATTTCAGACCGGCGTCAACCAGTACAACGTCTTTGTCGATAGCAACAACAACGCCACGAACGATGGAACCCGGACGGGTTTCGATTTCTTTTAAGGATTCTTCAAACAGTTGAGCAAAAGATTCAGTCATGTTTAATCTTCAGGTTAATATTAACGTCCACCTGGCTCCGTGCCGGATGGGGTTGTTTCACATACCCGCCGTCAATCCATTGCAGCGGGGGTACTGCTAAATCGGTCGCGATTACGCGAGTGCCAGTTTTTGGCGCGCATATTGTAGCGCTTTTTCAATCACTTGCTCAATAGTTAAACTGGTTGAATCCAGCACTAATGCGTCTTGCGCGGGAACAAGTGGTGCGACGGCGCGGTTACGATCGCGGTCATCGCGCTCTTTTATCTCGGATAAAAGGCGATCAAAGTTAACACTAAACCCCTTTTCCTGCAACTGAAGCATGCGGCGATGGGCACGTTCTTCTGAAGAGGCGTCAAGGAAAATTTTCACTGGCGCATCAGGGAATACCACGGTTCCCATGTCGCGGCCGTCGGCGATCAGCCCCGGCGCTTCACGGAAACCGCGCTGGCGACGTAACAGCGCTTCACGAACGCGTGGGAAAGCCGCCACCTGAGAGGCCGCATTGGCCACTTCCTGGGTACGGATTTCACCGCTGACATCTTCCCCTTCCAGGATCACTTCAAGGTTGCCATCGGTCGAGACAAAGCGCACATCCAGATGCGCAGCCAGCGGTACCAGCGCTTCTTCAGACGCAACATCCACATGATGATGCAGCGCAGCCAGCGCCAGCACGCGATAGATTGCTCCCGAATCTAAAAGATGCCATTGCAATGCTTCCGCCATCGCTTTGCACAGAGTACCTTTCCCTGCGCCACTTGGCCCATCAATGGTGATTACCGGGGCAATTGCCGTCATCTTTTTCTCCTTAATTAAGGCATACCGTTTACATGAACGCCGCGCATTATACGCGCCAACGTGCGCAACTGTTACCTTTGCGTGCAAATTACGGAATGATTGAAGCAGAGTGTAGAAGAAATGAAAGAGGATGAGTGTCAGAAAGCATAAGGAAATGCCGCATCAGGTGATGCGGCATACGATCATCAGGCCAGGGTGCTAATGCGCGTCAGCTGTTCGAAGTAGTCCGGGAACGTTTTTGCCGTACACTTCGGATCAAGGATAGTGACTGGCGTATCTGACAACGCCACCAGCGAGAAACACATCGCCATGCGGTGATCGTTGTAGGTGCCAATTTCTGCAAATTGCAGTTTTGCCGGCGGCGTGACGCGAATGTAGTCTTCGCCCTCTTCTACCTCGGCCCCCACTTTACGCAGCTCGGTTGCCATCGCGAACAGGCGGTCCGTCTCTTTCACACGCCAGTTGTAAATGTTTCGCAGCGTGGTGGTGCCTTTCGCAAACAGCGCAGCGGTAGCAATGGTCATCGCCGCATCCGGAATATGGTTCATATCCATATCAATGGCGTTCAGCTCACCGTGGGTACAGGAGATGAAGTCATCGCCCCAGATCACCACCGCGCCCATTTTTTCCAGCACGTCAGCAAAACGGATATCGCCCTGCACGCTGTTGCGGCCAATGCCCGTCACTTTTACCGTACCGCCTTTAATCGCACCTGCGGCAAGGAAATAGGAGGCGGAGGAAGCATCGCCTTCAACCAGGTAGTGGCCCGGGGACTGATACTGCTGCGCTCCGCGCACCACGAAGCGCTGATAAGACTGGTTTTCCACCTCAACACCAAAGGTGTTCATCAGGTGCAGGGTGATATCAATGTACGGCTTAGAAACCAGGTCGCCTTTAATGCTGATGACGGTGTCCTGTGGTGCCAGCGGTGCGGTCATCAGCAGCGCGGTCAGGAACTGGCTGGAAACGCTACCGTCAACCTCTACATTGCCGCCAGTGAATCCCCCGCGCAGACGCAGGGGCGGGTAATTTTCCTGCTCAAGATAATCAATCTGCGCGCCGCCCTGGCGCAGGGCATCCACCAGATGGCCGATCGGACGCTCTTTCATTCGCGGCTCACCGGTCAGCACAATATCGTTACTCCCCAGACACAGCGCAGCGGCCAGAGGACGCATCGCGGTACCGGCGTTACCCAGGAAAAGCTCCGGCGCTTCAGCAGAATGTAACGCGCCGCCGTTACCGGTGACTTCACAACGGGTACGATCGTCAGACAGCGCGTACTGAACGCCCAACGCTTTCAGTGCATTGAGCATATGGCGCACGTCATCGCTGTCCAGCAGATTAGTGAGGACGGTGGTGCCGTTTGCCAGAGCTGCCAGCAGCAGAGCGCGGTTCGAGACACTTTTTGAACCAGGCAGATTAATGGTGCCATCTACCCGCGCGATAGGTTGTAACGTCAGGGATTCCATGAAACTCAACTCTCAACTCAACATAATAAAAACCCCGCAGGAACGCTGCGGGGGTGAAAAACAGCCAATTAACCGTGACGACGTTCGAAGTCGATCATGAAATCAGTCAGGGCTTTAACGCCTTCCAGCGGCATGGCGTTATAGATAGAGGCGCGCATCCCGCCTACCACACGGTGGCCTTTCAGCGCATGCAGACCCGCCGCGAAGGACTCTTCAAGGAACACGTTATCCAGGTTGCTGTCCGCCAGCTGGAACGGCACGTTCATGCGCGAACGGTTAGTTTTGGCGACATCGTTACGGTAGAAATCGCTCTTGTCGATCACGCCGTACAGCAGTTCAGCCTTTTGCTGATTGATCTTATCCATCTGCGCCACACCGCCTTTTTGCTTCAGCCATTTGAAGACCAGGCCGGAGAGATACCAGGCAAACGTTGGTGGGGTGTTGAACATGGAATCGTTGTCGTTCAGGACGGTGTAATCCAGAATTGACGGGCAAGACTTATGGGCTTTCCCCAGCAGGTCTTCACGCACGATAACGATTGTCAGGCCCGCAGGACCGATGTTTTTCTGGGCACCCGCGTAGATGACGCCGTAGCGGCTGACATCCAGCGGGGTGGACAGAATGGTTGAAGAGAGGTCCGCCGTCACAATGACATTTTCGCCAAAGTCTGGCTCTTCGTGAATGGCAATACCGTCGATGGTTTCGTTCGGGCAGTAGTGAAGATACGCGGCGTTGTCAGAAAGCTGCCACTCACTCATCGGCTTCACGGCGCGCAGACCCTCAACTTTCACTTTGGCATCGATGACATTCGGCGTGCAATATTTATGCGCTTCTTTTACCGCACTGGCCGCCCAGTAGCCCGCATCAACGTAATCAGCGGTGGTTTTGTCGCCCAGCAGATTGAGCGGGATACCCGCAAACTGGCCGCGTCCACCGCCGTGACAGAACAATACTTTGTAGTTCGAGGGAATGTTCAGCAGATCGCGAAAATCCTTTTCTGCCTCTTCCGCCACCTTAATAAACGCTTTACCCCGGTGGCTGACTTCCATCACCGACGTACCCAGACCGTTCCAGTCACACAGCTCCTGTTGAGCCTGTTTGAGCACATCTGTCGGTAACATTGCCGGACCTGAACTGAAATTAAAGACTTGAGCCATTTCCCCTCACCACGCTAAAAGCCATAAGTTATAACTGTGGATATCGGTTTTATCATTCAGTGACACGCGCCGCAATGTCTAAAACTGATGGCCGAAGAAATGTGTCACTCGTCACACAATACAATCTGCCGTACCGTTGTCACAAAACCGACAAAATCGCTGTCAGGTGATGCGTTTAGCCCGGCTAACCTTCGTCCATTCTGGATTCGTACAGCGGGGGCATAATTGATGATCGCCCGCCTGCATGACCACCACATGACTACATTTTATGCAGGCATACTCCCCCGCTTCAGGTACAGTTTTGTATCGCTCGATGAGCATATCCGGCAGGATGCACAGACCGGGCTTCACCTCATCGTCGGGATAGTAATAAACGCTGATTTGACCATTCGTTTCCATAATCGCCAGACGCACCTGCCCCAGTTGCTCAACACTGCTCAGACGGAGTTCCATAAAGAACTCAAACTCCGTCATATTGGCGCTTTGCACATTCTCCCAGGCCAGTTGACCATCTTCGACAATCACCACCGGCTTCCCTTCGAGCAGATCTTCAAGTTTCTCACTTTTCGACATCAGCCACATGACCAGCCGGTACAGCAGTGCAAGCGTCACAAAGACGATAAAGACCGGCACCATCGGCACATCGTCATAAAAGGCAACGTCCCCTGCCGCCGACCCCAGCGTCAGGATAATTAGTACTTCAAACAGCGACATCTGCCGCACGCCGCGACGTCCGGTGATTTTCAGAAACAGGAAGACGAGTACAAAGGTGTAAAGGCTACGCAACGCCACTTCGCCTAAAAACTCAGGCGGGACTTTATCAAACGCCATCCGCTGGAGATCAAATGCTTTCATTTTTCTATGCCTTAACAGTAGGTTACTGCTTATAAGCATAGCCCAGCCATTTATTTTCGCCGGAGATAGCACCCGTCACGCAAAACCCGTATCATTGCGCGCTTTACGTACGATAAAAGTGAACGCCATGACTCAAACGTTTATCCCCGGCAAAGACGCCGCTCTGGAAGATTCCATCGCTCGCTTCCAGCAGAAACTGACCGACCTGGGCTTTAATATCGAAGAAGCCTCCTGGCTGAATCCGGTGCCTCACGTCTGGTCCGTGCATATTCGCGACAAAGACTGTGCGCTGTGCTTTACCAACGGTAAAGGCGCGACAAAAAAAGCGGCACTGGCCTCCGCGCTGGGTGAGTATTTTGAGCGTCTGTCCACCAACTACTTCTTCGCCGACTTCTGGCTGGGCGAAACTATCGCCAACGGTCCGTTCGTTCACTACCCGAACGAAAAATGGTTCCCGCTGACCGAAAACGATGAACTGCCGGAAGGCATTCTCGATGCCCGCCTGCGCGCGTTCTACGATCCGGAAAACGAGCTGACCGGCAGCATGCTGATCGACCTGCAATCCGGCAATGAGGATCGTGGGATCTGCACCCTGCCGTTCACCCGTCAGTCTGACGAGCAGACCGTTTATATCCCGATGAACATCGTCGGCAACCTGTATGTGTCCAACGGCATGTCTGCCGGTAATACCCGCAACGAAGCGCGCGTGCAGGGGTTGTCTGAAGTTTTCGAGCGTCACATCAAAAACCGCATTATTGCTGAATCCATCAGCCTGCCGGAGATCCCGGCTGACGTGCTGGCGCGCTACCCGGGCGTGGTGGAATCCATCGCCAAACTGGAAGCAGAAGGTTTCCCAATCTTTGCTTATGACGGCTCTCTGGGCGGCAAATATCCGGTTATCTGCGTAGTGCTGTTCAACCCGGCCAACGGCACCTGCTTCGCCTCCTTCGGCGCGCACCCTGACTTCGGCGTGGCGCTGGAGCGTACCGTGACCGAACTGCTGCAAGGTCGTAGCCTGAAAGATCTCGACGTGTTTACGCCGCCGACCTTTGATGACGAAGAGGTCGCCGAGCACACCAACCTCGAAACGCACTTCATCGACTCCAGCGGTTTGATCTCCTGGGATATGTTCAAACAGGACGCGGACTATCCGTTCGTGGACTGGAGCTTTGCCGGTACGACGGAAGAAGAGTTCGCCACCCTGATGGCGATCTTCCACGCGGAAGATCAGGAAGTCTACATTGCCGACTATGAACATCTCGGCGTTTACGCGTGCCGTATTATTGTGCCAGGTATGTCGGACATTTATCCGGCAGAAGATCTGTGGCTGGCAAACAACAGCATGGGCGCGCATCTGCGTGAAACCCTGCTGGCCCTGCCAGGCAGCGAGTGGGATAAAGAAGATTATCTGAACCTGATCGCCCAGCTGGACGAAGAAGGACACGATGATTTCACCCGCGTACGCGAACTGCTGGGTCTGGCGACCGGAAAAGATAACGGCTGGTACACCCTGCGCATCGGCGAGCTGAAAGCGATGCTGGCGCTGGCGGGCGGCGATCTGGATCAGGCTTTGGCCTGGACCGAGTGGACGATGGAGTTTAACCAGTCCGTCTTCTCCGCCGAGCGCACTAATTATTACCGTTGCCTGCAAACGCTGCTCCTGCTTTCTCAGGAAGACGACCGCCAGCCATTGCAGTATCTGAACGCCTTTGTGCGTATGTACGGTGCGGATGCCGTTGAAGCTGCCAGCGCGGCGCTGAGCGGTGAAGAACCATTCTACGGCCTGCAAGCGGTTGACAGCGATCTGAAAGCCTTCCCGGCGCATCAGTCACTGCTGAATGCGTATGAAAAATTGCAGAAGGCAAAAGCCGCTTACTGGTCAAAATAAGCGCATATAACATTAATGGCTGTAGGCGTATTCAATCGCCTGAGCTATATTACGGGGCAATTTCATTGCCCCTTTTTTTTATTTTTCCGCAATGACGTTTAATTGTAATAATTAAGTTAACCACGGGTAAATATAAAAACACTTACCTGAGCTTTACTGTTACTAATTATAATAAATACTCCATTTTAATTAACTGTTCCATGGGAGGCTGACGGAAAAAATTCAACTCTTTTCATAACTTTTAAAATTTATTTTTATACGGATAATCAAACACTTACTCCGCTTTTGCTGTAAAACCATACACACTGCGGGCCTATAAGCCAGGCGAGATATGATCTATATCAATTTCTCTTCTATAATGCTTTGTTAGTATCTCGTCGCCGACTTAATAAAGAGAGAGTTAGTGTGAAAGCTGACAACCCTTTTGATCTATTACTCCCCGCTGCGATGGCGAAAGTTGCCGAAGAAGCGGGTGTCTACAAAGCCACGAAACATCCGATGACGACGTTCTTTCTGGCCATTACGGCTGGGGTGTTCATCTCCATCGCTTTCGTCTTCTATATCACAGCCACCACCGGCACTGCCGGGATGCCTTTCGGCATAGCGAAACTGATTGGTGGTATTTGCTTTTCACTGGGCCTGATTCTCTGCGTCATCTGCGGCGCCGACCTCTTCACCTCAACGGTGCTGATTGTTGTGGCAAAAGCCAGCGGAAGAATTACCTGGGGTCAACTGGGGCGCAACTGGCTCAACGTTTACGTTGGCAACCTGATTGGCTGTCTGCTCTTTGTTCTGTTGATGTGGCTCTCTGGCGAGTATATGACCGCCAACGGCGGCTGGGGGCTTAACGTCCTGCAAACCGCCGACCACAAAATGCACCATACATTTATCGAAGCCGTTGCTCTCGGCATCCTTGCAAACCTGATGGTCTGCCTGGCGGTCTGGATGAGCTACTCTGGTCGTAGCCTGATGGATAAAGCCATGATTATGGTTCTGCCGGTTGCGATGTTTGTTGCCAGCGGCTTTGAGCACAGTATTGCGAATATGTTCATGATCCCGATGGGGATTGTTATCCGCAACTTTGCAAGCCCGGAGTTCTGGACTGCTGTAGGTTCAACCCCGGAAAGTTTTTCACACCTGACGATTATGAACTTCATTACTGATAACCTGATCCCCGTCACTATCGGGAACATTATCGGTGGGGGTCTGTTAGTTGGGTTGACATACTGGGTCATTTACCTGCGTGGCGGCGATCATCATTAATGGTTGTCTCAGGCAGTAAATAAAAAATCCACTTAAGAAGGTAGGTGTTACATGTCCGAGCTTAATGAAAAGTTAGCCACAGCCTGGGAAGGTTTTACGAAAGGTGACTGGCAGAATGAAGTCAACGTCCGTGACTTTATTCAGAAAAACTATACCCCGTATGAAGGTGACGAATCCTTCCTGGCTGGTGCGACTGACGCAACCACCAAGCTGTGGGACAGCGTAATGGAAGGCGTTAAACTGGAAAACCGCACTCACGCACCAGTTGATTTTGACACCTCCGTTGCTTCTACCATCACTTCTCACGATGCTGGCTACATCAATAAAGCCCTTGAGAAAATTGTTGGTCTGCAAACTGAAGCACCACTGAAACGCGCAATCATCCCGTTCGGTGGTATCAAAATGGTTGAAGGTTCCTGCAAAGCGTATAATCGCGAGCTGGACCCAATGCTGAAAAAAATCTTCACCGAATACCGCAAAACCCATAACCAGGGCGTATTCGATGTTTACACCAAAGACATTCTGAACTGTCGTAAATCTGGCGTTCTGACCGGTCTGCCAGATGCCTATGGCCGTGGCCGTATCATCGGTGACTACCGTCGCGTTGCGCTGTACGGTATCGACTTCCTGATGAAAGACAAATACGCGCAGTTCGTCTCTCTCCAGTCTGACCTGGAAAACGGCGTAAACCTGGAAGCGACTATCCGTCTGCGTGAAGAGATCGCTGAACAGCACCGTGCGCTGGGTCAGATCAAAGAGATGGCGGCTAAATACGGCTGCGATATCTCTGGTCCTGCTACCAACGCTCAGGAAGCTATCCAGTGGACCTACTTCGGCTACCTGGCCGCAGTTAAGTCTCAGAACGGTGCAGCAATGTCCTTCGGCCGCGTATCCACCTTCCTGGATGCGTACATCGAACGTGACCTGAAAGCAGGCAAAATCACCGAACAAGACGCTCAGGAAATGATTGACCACCTGGTCATGAAACTGCGTATGGTTCGCTTCCTGCGTACCCCAGAATATGATGAGCTGTTCTCTGGTGACCCAATCTGGGCAACCGAATCTATCGGCGGTATGGGCGTAGATGGCCGTACTCTGGTAACCAAAAACAGCTTCCGTTTCCTGAACACCCTGTACACCATGGGTCCTTCTCCGGAGCCGAACATCACCGTTCTGTGGTCTGAAAAACTGCCTCTGAACTTCAAGAAATTCGCCGCTAAAGTGTCCATCGACACCTCCTCTCTGCAATATGAGAACGATGACCTGATGCGTCCTGACTTCAACAACGATGACTACGCTATCGCTTGCTGCGTAAGTCCAATGGTTGTTGGTAAGCAAATGCAGTTCTTCGGTGCGCGTGCAAACCTGGCGAAAACCATGCTGTACGCAATCAACGGCGGCGTTGATGAAAAACTGAAAATGCAGGTTGGTCCTAAGTCTGAACCGATCAAAGGCGACGTGCTGAACTATGACGAAGTCATGGATCGCATGGATCACTTCATGGACTGGCTGGCTAAACAGTACGTGACCGCGCTGAATGTTATCCACTACATGCACGACAAGTACAGCTACGAAGCCTCTCTGATGGCGCTGCATGACCGTGACGTCATTCGCACCATGGCATGTGGTATCGCAGGTCTGTCCGTTGCGGCTGACTCCCTGTCTGCAATCAAATATGCGAAAGTTAAACCAATTCGTGACGAAGATGGTCTGGCTATCGACTTCGAAATCGAAGGCGAATATCCGCAGTTTGGTAACAACGACGCTCGCGTTGATGACATGGCGGTTGACCTGGTAGAACGTTTCATGAAGAAAATTCAGAAACTCACTACCTATCGTAACGCTATCCCGACTCAGTCTGTTCTGACCATCACCTCTAACGTTGTGTATGGTAAGAAAACCGGTAACACCCCAGACGGTCGTCGTGCTGGCGCGCCATTCGGCCCAGGTGCTAACCCAATGCACGGTCGTGACCAGAAAGGTGCGGTTGCCTCTCTGACCTCCGTTGCTAAACTGCCGTTTGCTTACGCGAAAGATGGTATCTCTTACACCTTCTCTATCGTGCCAAACGCGCTGGGTAAAGACGACGAAGTGCGTAAAACTAACCTCGCGGGTCTGATGGATGGTTACTTCCACCACGAAGCGTCCATCGAAGGTGGTCAGCACCTGAACGTGAACGTGATGAACCGTGAAATGCTGCTCGATGCGATGGAACACCCTGAGAAATATCCTCAGCTGACCATCCGCGTATCTGGCTACGCAGTACGTTTTAACTCCCTGACGAAAGAACAGCAGCAGGACGTTATTACCCGTACTTTCACTCAGTCCATGTAAGTGGAATTGACTGAAATCACGCGTTAAAAAGCGTACAATAAAGGCTCCACGCAAGTGGGGCCTTTTTAACACCCTCGCTTCATCAGTCTCTTTTGTCCGCTATCTATACTTAATGGATAACAGCCAAAACAGACTCGACATAGCCTTTGAGCTGTGCATCTACATAGGCCCCCGGATGGGCCAAATTCGGAGATATCACCGCAATGTCAATTATTGGTCGTATTCACTCCTTTGAATCCTGTGGCACCGTCGATGGCCCGGGGATCCGCTTTATCACTTTCTTCCAGGGCTGCCTGATGCGCTGCCTGTACTGCCATAACCGTGACACCTGGGACACCCATGGAGGTAAAGAAGTCACCGTAGAAGATCTGATGAAAGAGGTGGTGACCTATCGCCACTTTATGAACGCGTCCGGCGGTGGCGTGACGGCATCCGGCGGTGAAGCCATTCTTCAGGCTGAATTTGTGCGCGACTGGTTCCGCGCCTGCCACAAAGAAGGCATTCATACCTGCCTCGACACCAACGGCTTTGTGCGCCGTTACGATCCAGTTATTGATGAACTGCTTGAAGTGACCGATCTGGTCATGCTCGATCTCAAGCAGATGAACGATGAGATCCACCAGAATCTGGTTGGCGTCTCGAACCACCGTACCCTGGAATTTGCCAAATACATTGCCAACAAAGGCGTCAAGACCTGGATCCGCTACGTGGTGGTGCCGGGCTGGTCAGATGATGATGACTCTGCACATCGTCTGGGTGAATTTACCCGGGATATGGGTAACGTGGAGAAAATCGAACTCCTGCCCTATCACGAGCTGGGTAAACATAAATGGGTGGCGATGGGTGAAGAGTACAAGCTCGATGGCGTGAAGCCGCCGAAAAAAGAGACGATGGAGCGCGTCAAAGGTATTCTTGAGCAGTATGGCCACAAGGTCATGTATTAACGAAAAGGCCCGGTGAAAATCGGGCCTTTTTATATTCTATTTAAAGACGCCGTTAATAACGGAAGTCACAATCGCTGTACTCAGCGCAATTAAGACCAGGTCGTCACCTACCACGCGCCATTCATAGCCCGGATAGGAAGGAAGCTGACCCAGCATATCGGCTGGCACGGTTTTCTTCGCAATGCCCGGAGGCAGTGGCTTACCGCGCGCCAGGTTTTTCGCAATACCCGGAGGCAGAGAGTCGTAGCCCGTTAAGCCGTAATTCAGGGCCAGATGGCGGGCATGATCGAAGCTTACGCGAGCATCCACATCATTACCGACATCTTTGCTGTTTTTAAAGCTCTTATCCGATTTCCCAGGGTTATCCTGACCGTTATTGTGCTTATTACCATGGTTACCAGAGTTCCCGTTACCATGATTGCCGCTATTACCTTGTCCGCCACCGTTTCCGTGACCACCGCCATTCCCGTTACCAGGATTAGCCATGGCCGGAGCCGTTGCAAACGTTAAAGCCAACACTACGGCAAGTGCGGTAGTGGAAAAACGACGAGTAGACATGATGGCTGCCTTTTAGTGGGAGAACTCATTGGAATTATCGCCAGGCAGTAAAAACTCACAATCAGTAAAAGTCTTATATGTGACAGGGACAAAAAAGCCTGTCATCGACAGGCTTTTAATAAATCAGGCATGGGCCACTGGCGTTGGATGTTCGCCCACTTTGCGCAGCAGCATTAGCAGATAAATAAACGACACGCTGGCGATCATGATAAACAGCAGATTATCAGAATAATTTTGCATGAGCATAGCGGTAAAAGTCGGCCCCAGTAAACTGCCGATGGTGTAACTCAGCAACAAAGCCTGGTTCATCGCCACCAGCTGGTGATGCTCAACTTTCTCACAGGCCCACGCCATCGCGACCGGATAGAGCGTAAAGCCCGCAGCCCCCAGAATGAACAGCGCGGGCGCCATCGCGGCGTTGCTGAGCATGGCGAGACAGCCCATGATGACCACGAAGACCTGAACGCGCAGCACCAGCAGACGACCAAAGCGGTCCGCCAGGCGGCCAATCGGCCACTGGCCGACAATCCCCGCGCTGACCATCACCGCCATCCAGAAACCGATCCCGGAATCACTGACGCCCTGATGGTTAAGATAGAGCGGCATCAGGCCATAGAGCGAGCCCAGCACAATCCCGGAAATAATGCAGCCGTTAACCCCCAGACGCGCCTGGCGCAGTCTCAGCATCGGCCAGACGTGGGTGGCTTCCTGATGTTCGCTGTTTTGATTCACAATACGGGTAAAGAGCAGCGGCAGGATCGCCGCCAGCACCATGCCCGTCACCCACGGCAGCACGCTCATCAGGTCGGTTGGCAGTTTGCTGACCATCAGTTGTCCCAGAACGGTACCGACATAGTAAACCATCATATAGGCCGCCAGCAGACGCCCGCGATTACGGGACGTGCCGCTGCACATCAGCGCACTTTCAACGACCACCCAGATCATGGCGCAGCCGACGCCCGCAATAAAGCGCCAGACCATCCAGCTCCAGAAGCCGACCATAAGGCCTAAACCGGCGCAGCCGACGGCAAAGATCAGCGACGCCAGATAATAACTGCGGTTAAAACCAAAGCGCTTAATAAGGCTGCCCGTTAATAAGGTGCCCAGCAGATTGCCCGTAAAAAAGGACGAGCTAACCATACCCACCTGCCAGGTCGGTAAGTTTTCATGGGCGAGCCATAGCGGGACGAGTGTGTTTAACACCGCGATCGCCAGGGTCAGCAAAAGCAGGCCACAGAGCAACAAAAGCACCGGGCGGGTATAGGTGGTCATGGATTAAAAACCGTGAGGAAGTTCAGATTTCGTGCGCATCATGCCACTGGCAAAAACAAAGTCAATCCACCGATTCAGGCGTCACGCACGTTATGCGCCTTGTCGATTTAAAAAACTCATCCTGCTAATGCAAAGCCTGCTACTGATATTAATTATCTATTTGTTTTTATTTATTTCCGGGAATTTTTACAACGAAACATCAGTCGAAAAATTTCATGAATGAAAAAAGAAAAGCCGGGCGCTATGTCCCGGCTTTTTATAACAAAATCTAAAATTAGCTGGCGATAGCCAGACCGACCGTCATATGCAGACCGTAAAATACGCCGCGACCAATTAACTCCCCTGCCAGCACCAGCACAAAGGCCAGGGACAGTAACGGCAGCGCAGGCGAGTAACCTTTAAGCTGAGGGGCAATCCAGCACACCAGCGCAGCCGTCAGCAGCACCACACGCCAGGCCATCAGCGAACCGTAATCCGGCACCAGCGCCGAAGCCTGCTGGATAGAGCTGTGAATGGTCGCCAGCTCCGCTCCCTGCATGAGCGCGACAACGGTACTGATGACCAGCGCCAGCAGCGAGACCGCGGGCAGCAGGCGCATCGCCCAACCATTAATGCCAGCCACGCGCAGCAGCAGATAACCCAGCAGCGGCCCGCCGATAAAAATGGTCAGGAAGAAGCTCATCGGCGTCCAGACGCTGTACCAGGTTGGAACCGTATCAATTGTGTTGTACACCCTGACCATCATCCAGACGAAGACAACGCCCAGTACCATGGTGACGATGAGCCACAACGCGCGTAACCCTGACGGCAGCTTTTTCACCGCTGCCAGTAACCACCCCAGCCCGCCAACGGCAAAGAAGATTGCACCGCTGGCAATCTCGTTACTCAGCGAAGAGGCACCTACGCGGTTCAGGGAGTTAAACGCGCGCATCGGTGAGCCCAGGTGCAGCGTAGAGGCGATAAACCCAATGCCCATCAACACCCACAGGCCAAACATGCTTAACACTAAACGCTGCTGCTGTTCAGTATTGAGGTTCCCTTTTAACAGCGCCAGCGCAAGAACGATAAACCCGCCCGCCACGCACTGCCCAAAGACCGTGAAGATCATCAGCGGCCATTCATGCCATCCACTTCCCATCTCACACCTCCTTCGGGTTTGCCAGGTAGCCGGTGGTGTCCCCCGTCGGACGGCTGTTGGCGTTAGGTTTAATCACAATACTCGGCTTTGTGAAGTGCGCAGACGGCAGCGGCGCGACGGCAGCAAGCTGGCCGTGTTTTTTGCGCAGCTCCTCAATCGGGCCAAAGTCCAGCGCGCGCAGCGGGCAGGATTCGACGCAGATGGGCTTTTTGCCGTCCGCCACCCGGCTGTGGCAGCCGTCGCACTTGGTCATGTGGCCTTTGGCGGCATTGTACTGCGGCGCGCCGTACGGGCAGGCCATGTGGCAGTAGCGACAGCCGATGCAGACATCCTCGTCCACCACCACAAAACCGTCGTCACGCTTGTGCATTGCCCCGCTCGGGCAGACCTTGGTGCAGGCCGGATCTTCGCAGTGGTTGCAGGCAATCGACAGGTAATAGGCGAAGACATTCTGATGCCAGACGCCGTTATCCTCCTGCCAGTCGCCGCCCGCGTATTCATAAATACGACGGAAGCTAACGTCCGGGGTCAGATCTTTGTAATCCTTGCAGGCCAGCTCGCAGGTTTTGCACCCGGTGCAGCGGCTGGAATCAATAAAAAATCCATACTGGGTTGTCATCGGTTACTCCTTACGCCTTTTCAACCTGAACGAGGTTTGTGTGGGATGGGTTGCCCTTCGCCAGCGGCGATGGACGCTGCGTAGTGAGAACGTTGATGCAGCCCGCCTGATCGATACGGTTCGCATCCGGGTTATACCAGGCGCCTTCCCCCAGCGCGACAACGCCAGGCATCATACGCGGAGTCACTTTAGCTTCGATATGCACTTCGCCACGTCCGTTGAAGATACGTACGCGATCGCCATTACTGATGCCGCGGGCTTTCGCATCCATCGGGTTGATCCACATCTCCTGTCGGCAGGCCGCTTTCAGTACGTCAACGTTGCCGTAGGTGGAGTGAACACGCGCTTTGTAGTGGAAACCGGTCAACTGAAGCGGGAATTTCTCCGTCAGCGGATCGTTGTAGTTTTCGAAACCAGGCGTATAGATCGGCAGTGGATCGATAACGTCCCCTTCCGGCAATTCCCAGGTCGCGGCAATTTTTGCCAGCTCTTCCGAATAGATCTCGATTTTGCCCGACGGCGTGGTCAGCGGATTGGCCACCGGATCCTCGCGGAAGGCTTTGTACGCCACGTGATGCCCGTCCGGATCGCGCTGTTTGTACATCCCCTGCTTGCGGAAGGTATCGAAGTCCGGCAGGTCTGGAATGGCTTTGCGGGAGAGCTCATGCAGATGGCGCATCCACCCTTCCTGTGTGCGTCCCTCGGTGAACTGCTGCTCAACGCCAAGACGTTTCGCCAGCTCGGACGTCATCTCATAGATGGTTTTGCACTCGAAGCGCGGTTTGATGGCCTGGTCAGTGAAGATCACATAGGACATGTTGCCGCAGGAGGCGTCCAGCGCAAAATCCATCTGCTCAGAGGCGGTGCAGTCTGGTAGCAGGATATCGGCATACTTCGCCGACGAGGTCATATGGCAGTCGATCACCACAATCATTTCGCACTTCTTATCATCCTGCAAGATTTCGTGGGTGCGGTTGATTTCGGAGTGCTGGTTAATCAGGCAGTTGCCGGCATAGTTCCAGATCATTTTGATCGGCACATCCAGCTTATCTTTGCCCCGAACGCCGTCGCGCAGCGCGGTCATTTCCGGGCCGCGCTCGATCGCGTCAGTCCACATAAACATGGAGATGCTGGTCTGAACCGGATTATCCAGCGTTGGCATACGTTCAAACGGTACTTCATATGAGCCTTCACGCGCCCCGCTATTACCGCCATGAATGCCGACGTTGCCGGTCAGAATCGAAAGCATAGAAATGGCGCGGGTGGCAATTTCGCCATTCGCGTGGCGCTGAGGTCCCCAGCCCTGGCTGATATAAGCCGGTTTGGTTGAACCAATTTCACGTGCCAGCTGAACAATACGTTCGACAGGAATGCCGGTGATAGTGGATGCCCACTCCGGGGTTTTCGCCACGCCGTCGCTGCCCTGGCCAAGAATATAGGCTTTATAGTGCCCGTTAGCCGGTGCGCTGGCTGGCAGCGTCTTCTCGTCGTAACCGACGCAGTATTTATCCAGGAACGGCTGGTCGACGAGGTTTTCAGTAATCATCACATACGCCAGCGCATTGACCAGCGCCGCGTCGGTACCAGGGCGGATGGGGATCCACTCGTCTTCACGCCCTGCGCCGGTATCGGTGTAGCGCGGATCGACGATGATCATTCGTGAGTTGGATTTGGCGCGCGCCTGCTCAAGGTAATAGGTTACCCCGCCGCCGCTCATGCGCGTTTCGCCCGGGTTGTTGCCGAACAACACCACCAGTTTACTGTTCTCGATATCCGACGGGCTGTTGCCGTCTGCCCAGCCGCCGTAGGTATAGTTCAGGCCCGCGGCAATCTGTGCGGAAGAGTAGTCGCCGTAATGATTGAGATAGCCGCCGCAGCAGTTCATCAGGCGCGCCACCAGCGTTTTACCCGGCGGCCAGGAGCGGGTCATGGTACCGCCCAGCGTCCCGGTGCCGTAGTTGAGGTAGATAGATTCGTTGCCGTACTCTTTGATCAGGCGCTGCATGTTGGTCGCGATAATATCGTAGGCTTCGTCCCAGCTAATGCGCTCGAACTTCCCTTCCCCACGCTTACCGACGCGCTTCATTGGGTATTTCAGACGATCCGGGTTATATACGCGACGGCGCATTGAGCGACCACGCAGACAGGCACGAACCTGATGTAACCCTTCGTAGTTATCATCGCCGGTATTGTCGGTTTCGACATATTTGATTTCACCGTCCACCACGTGCATACGCAGTGGGCAGCGGCTACCGCAGTTAACGGTACAGGCACTCCACACCACTTTTTCCGGGGCTGAAGCGGGAGACAGAGCCTCCGCCGCCGACGCCAGTCGGGTAAAGGGGAGCGTAAAGGCGCTGCTGGCAACCGCCAGACCACCTATTGCCGTGGTTTTCATCAACCCACGGCGAGTGACCTCGGCAGCCATTAACGCTTCAGGCGCTTTGATTTTCATAAAGACTCACTTTGGTTGCTCACAAAGAAAAGAGAGGCGGCGCAAACCGCTATGTAGTTTTATTTATAACGAATTACAACGTTATTGGTGTTTTATGCTGACTTTCGTTCGGAGGAGTATTACTACTTTAGAGGGATGGGTTATTGCTTCGTATCAAATCAGAGGCATAAAAAAAGCGCCCTGAGGCGCTTTTTTGTCTTAGAGCAAATAATTATCCGATGAACTGCTGGCCTTTCATGTAAGGGCGCAGCACTTCAGGGATCTCAATGCGCCCGTCAGCCTGCTGGTAGTTTTCCAGCACAGCAACCAGCGTACGGCCTACTGCCAGACCAGAACCGTTCAGGGTATGAACCAGACGGGTTTTCTTGTCAGATTTGCTGCGGCAACGCGCCTGCATACGACGCGCCTGGAAATCCCAGACGTTGGAGCAGGAGGAGATTTCGCGGTAGGTGTTCTGCGCAGGCACCCAGACTTCAAGGTCGAAGGTTTTGCAGGCACCGAAGCCCATGTCGCCGGTGCACAGCGCCATACGACGGTATGGTAGACCCAGCAGCTCCAGCACTTTTTCCGCGTGGCCGGTCATCTCTTCCAGCGCGTCCATAGACTCTTCCGGACGAACGATCTGCACCATCTCAACTTTATCGAACTGGTGCATACGGATCAGACCGCGCGTATCGCGACCGTAAGAACCGGCTTCAGAACGGAAACATGGAGAGTGCGCAGTCAGTTTGATTGGCAGATCGTCTTCGTCGATGATCTCATCACGCACGAGGTTGGTCAGCGGCACTTCCGCAGTTGGGATCAGCGCGTAGTTGCTGCTGTCAGCTTCCTCGTCCAGCGGACGGGTATGGAACAGATCGCCGGCAAATTTCGGCAGCTGGCCTGTACCGTACAGCGTATCGTGGTTAACCAGATACGGAACGTAGGTTTCGCTGTAGCCGTGCTGCTCGGTGTGCAGATCCAGCATGAACTGCGCCAGCGCGCGGTGCAGGTGAGCAATTTGCCCTTTCATTACCACGAAGCGAGAACCGGTCAGCTTAACCGCTGCCGCAAAGTCCAGGCCCGCGTGCATTTCGCCCAGCGTCACGTGATCGCGCACTTCGAAGTCAAACTCGCGAGGCGTACCCCAGCGTTTCACTTCAACGTTGTCGTTTTCGTCTTTGCCGACAGGCACGCTGTCGTCAGGAATGTTCGGGATCGCCAGAGCAATATCGCGAATTTCAGCCTGAAGAACGTCCAGTTCAGCTTTCGCTTGATCCAGCTCTTCACCCAGTTTGTTCACTTCCAGGCGTAATGGCTCAATATCTTCCCCGCGCGCTTTCGCCTGGCCAATGGATTTCGATCGAGAATTACGCTCTGCTTGCAGATTTTCAGTTTGTACCTGCAAAACTTTACGACGCTCTTCAAGAGCGCGCAGCTTATCTACATCCAGCTTAAAGCCCCGGCGTGCCAGTTTTTCAGCGACTGCGTCTGGCTCATTACGCAGCAGATTGGGATCGAGCATGCTTATCCTGTGCTTATCGAATTAAAAAAGGAAAAAGTGACCACAGCCTGCGGCCACAGAGATATATTGCCAACATTACCGCAACGATTGAACTAACGGTAGCGTTTTATAGGGCTATTTTGATCCTGTCCGGCAAGCCAGGCGAGCTTTTCGCCAATCTTACCCTCAAGACCTCTGTTTGTAGGGTGATAATAGCGGGTTTGTGCCATCTCCTGCGGGAAATACTCCTCCCCGGCGGCGTAGGCATTGGGTTCATCATGGGCGTAGCGATACTCCTGCCCGTAACCCATTTCTTTCATCAGCTTTGTAGGGGCATTGCGAAGGTGTACCGGAACGTCGTAATCCGGACGTTCACGTGCATCCGACATCGCCGCTTTAAAGGCGGTATACACTGCATTGCTTTTCGGCGCGCAGGCCAGATAGACAATTGCCTGCGCAATGGCACGCTCACCTTCCGCGGGTCCGACGCGGGTAAAGCAGTCCCAGGCGGAAATAGCGACCTGCATGGCGCGTGGATCGGCATTACCGACATCTTCTGACGCAATGGCCAGGCAGCGACGCGCGACATATAACGGATCGCCACCGGCGGTAATGATACGCGCATACCAGTAGAGTGCCGCATCCGGCGCGCTGCCGCGCACGGATTTATGTAACGCAGAGATAAGGTCGTAGAAACGGTCGCCTTTATTATCGAAGCGCGCACTGCGTTCACCGGCAATTTCGGTGAGCAGTTCAGGCTTCAATACGCGCTTGCCCGCATCGTCCACTTCGGCCATATCGGCCATCATTTCCAGCGTATTCAGTGCCCGACGCGCATCGCCGTTGACCAGTTCAGCGATCGCACGACGCGTCTCGTCCGGCAGAACGATATCCTGTCCGCCGTAACCCCGCGCTTTGTCCTCCATCGCCTGGGTCAGAACCTTTTCGATATCCTCTGTGGTCAGGGATTTAAGCAGGTAAACGCGGGCGCGGGAAAGCAGCGCGGAGTTGAGTTCAAACGACGGGTTTTCCGTGGTTGCGCCGATGAAGAAAATCGTGCCGTCTTCAATGTGCGGCAGAAACGCATCCTGCTGGCTCTTGTTGAAACGGTGGACTTCATCAACAAACAGAATGGTGCGGCGCCCGGCATTACGGTTTTGCCGTGCGCGCTCGATCGCCTCGCGGATCTCCTTCACGCCGGAGGTAACCGCCGAGATGCGCTCAACGTCCGCGTTAGCATAGCGGGCGATCACTTCAGCGAGGGTGGTTTTGCCGGTGCCGGGTGGCCCCCAGAGGATCATGGAGTGCAGATGCCCCGCCTCAATAGCGCGCGGCAAGGGTTTCCCCGCAGCAAGCAGGTGTTGCTGGCCGATGTACTGCGCTAAATTTTCTGGCCGCATACGGGCGGCCAGAGGTTGAAACGCATTATCTGAAAAATCGAGCGACAGGTTGCTCACTCATGCCTCTTACTTATTACGTTGGTCGTCCACCGTTACGCCCTGCGGCGGGGTAAAGGTGAATTTCGAAGCATCTACAGCGCCGTTTTGCTGAGACTTAAGCTGATAGCTACTGCGCTGATCGTCCTGCTCAACCGCGCCGAACTGATTGATGGTACCGTTGCTGCTCACGTTAATCGTGAACTGCTTCAGATTACCGTTGCTGCCTTTTGGCGTCAGGACGAACTCATCACCGTTTTGTTTGATGTTGTACTGCTGCCAGTCGCTGGACTGGTTACGGGCAATGAGCATAAACGGCGTATTGCTGGTCGCGTCTTTCAGCCAGGTGGCGGTCGCCTGCTCAACAAACGGGTTGTAGAACCACAAGGTTTTCCCGTCGGACACCAGCACGCTTTCATCAGGCTGGGTCATGTGCCAGTTGAAGAGATTCGGGCGTTTCACCCACAAATCCCCCTGACCTTCCTGCACCGCGTTGCCGCTGCCGTCAGTCACTTTTTGCGTGAAGCTGGCGTGGAAGCTGCTCACTTTATCCAGTCGGCTTTTAAGGTCGCTGGCTGCATCAGCCCAGACGCTGCTGGCAACAAAACTGGAGAGTAATGCACAGGCGATGGCGATTTTTTTCATTGTTATTCCTTAAAATACGTCTTCCCGATATGGGGGTTCCGTTTCTATTCTGGACCTGCCCGAAGGCAGGCGACAGAAGAATATGCTTAATTTTTGCTGATTTACCCTTCTTTGCAATCGCTGAAGGTTAATCAAAAGGCGGTGGTGCCAGCACCTCTCGGTTACCGTTATGCCCCTGTTCGCTCACAATACCCTGGGCTTCCATCTGCTCGATAATACGCGCCGCGCGGTTGTAGCCGATACGGAACTGGCGCTGGACGCCGGAGATGGACGCCTTACGTTTTTCGGTGACGAAATTAACCGCCTGGTCAAATAACGGATCCAGTTCTTCGCCGCCGTCAAAACCACCGCCGCCACCTTCGCTTTCACTGTCGGAGGTAATGCCGTCAACGTATTGCGGCCGCCCGCGCGCTTTCCAGTCCTGTACCACCGCATGCACTTCCTGGTCGCGAACAAACGCACCGTGGACACGCACCGGCGAGGTGGAGTTCGGGCCGGAATAGAGCATATCACCCATTCCCAGCAGCGACTCTGCACCGCCCTGGTCAAGGATAGTACGCGAGTCAATTTTACTCGACACGGTAAACGCGATACGGGTCGGGATGTTTGCCTTAATAAGACCGGTGATAACGTCTACGGACGGACGCTGCGTTGCCAGTACCAGGTGGATGCCCGCCGCACGCGCTTTCTGTGCCAGACGCGCAATCAGCTCCTCCACTTTCTTACCAACGGTCATCATCAGGTCGGCAAATTCATCCACCAGCACCACGATGTAAGGCAGTTTTTCCAGCACCGGATGCTGGGCATCCATGCTGTCACCCGGCTTCCAGTATGGGTCCGGAATCGGACGGCCCATACGCGCCGCCTCGGCGATTTTCTCGTTATAACCGGCCAGGTTACGCACGCCCAGCGCCGACATCAGCTTGTAGCGACGCTCCATTTCATTGACGCTCCAGCGCAATGCGTTGGCGGCGTCCTTCATGTCGGTCACCACTTCCGTTAACAGGTGCGGAATGCCTTCGTAGACAGACAGTTCAAGCATTTTCGGGTCGATCATGATGAAACGCACATCTTCAGGCTGCGCTTTGTAGAGCATACTGAGGATCATGGCGTTCACCCCGACTGATTTACCGGAGCCGGTGGTACCCGCAACCAGCAGATGCGGCATCTTCGCGAGATCGGCAACCACCGGATCGCCGGCGATATCTTTACCCAGCACCACGGTCAGCGGGGACGGGTTGTCGCGGAATTTGGTGTTATCCAGAACTTCACGCAGATAAACGGTCTGGCGTTTCTTGTTTGGCAGCTCAAGGCCAACGTAAGGCTTACCTGGGATCACCTCCACCACGCGTACCGCCACGGTCGACAGAGAACGCGCCAGGTCACGGGACAGGTTAGAAATACGTGCCGCTTTTACGCCTGGCGCCAGATTCAGTTCGAAACGGGTGATTACCGGGCCAGGTGAGTAGTTCACCACGTCCGCTTTAATACGGAAGTCAGCCAGACGCGCTTCCACCAGACGGGCCATCTGTTCAAGGGCAAAGGTATCCACCGGCTCGACTTCCGCTGGCGGCGGCGTTAACAGATCCAGCGACGGCAGCGGCGTACTTGGTCGTTGCAGCGGACGGCTGTCTCCGTTACGCATCAGCAGCGGGTGAATCAGGCTTTCCTGCGGCTGTGGTGCTGGCTGCTGGAACTGCGGCTGCGGCGGTTGGGCCGGCGGTGTATGCGGCTGCGCATAAGCCTGCGACGCTGGCTGTGGTGGCTGCGCATTAACCTGTGGCGCTGGCGCCTGACGCACCGGTTCCGCTTCCGGCATCACGCTCGGCGTGAACAGCGGTTCGCTCGGACCGTCATCCACCAGATCTTTCATCGGTGAAAATTCAAAGTCCGAGAGCGAGAACGGATTTGCCCCCGAAGGCTGCTCACCGGAATAACGTTGCTGTTGCGTGGCGGCAAACTGACGCGCTAATTCCGCTTCGGCAGCATCATCTTCATCCTGCTGAGAATGAACATCGTGTTGGTACTCATTCCCGTAGCGTTGAGTCTGTTGGGCAGCAAACTGACGCGCCAGCTCATCCTGATGCAGTTCGTCGGCATCATCTTCGTAGTCGGATTCACGGGCTTTCTCTTCGGCCATACGCTGAGAAGGCAGTTTAATGCCATAAGAGGCCAGCTCCCGGCGCGTAGGTACGCGCACGCGATTAGGGCGCGGCAATTGTGGACCAATGCCCTCTTTCACCTGAGGACGCGGCGCACCGTCGATTGCCGGGCTAAATAGCGGAGCGGACGCGGCAGCGGCTGCCGTTGCCTGCTTCACGGTTTCTGCTCCTGACGCAACGGCTGGCGCTGGGTCTACAGGTGCAACGCTCGCAGAAGGCGCTTTTACAACAGGCTCCTGCACCGGCTCAGGCACGGGCTGATACCAGGCGGCAAGCTGCTCGCGCTCACGGGCACGGCGCTCTTCCACTTCTTCAAAATAGTACAATGGCGGACGGGATGGCTTCGCTTCCTCCACCACTTCGGGTTCAGACACCGGCGCAACATATGGCTGTTCAGGCACAGCGGGTTCGGGCGTATAAGCCTGATACGGCTGTTGCGGCTCGCTGGCAGGTTCAGACGGATGATACGATTGCTGACACTGTTCCTGCTGCACAGGAATATAGCTTTCAGGCTCCGGCGCAATGGTCGGTTCAGGCGTATGGACGCCTGGCGCAGTCTGCCAGTCCACCTGCGGTTGCTGGATCGCGGACTCCGGTGCCGGAACAGGCGAGGACGGCATCACGGCTTCAACAGGCGCAACATGGGCCTGCGCAGCCGTCGTTGCGGCAGCAGCAGCGGCTACCGGTTCAGTCACGGAATGACCATGCAACAGCGGATCGTATTCGTCATACTCACCCGGCGTAGCTCGATGACCAGAGAACAACACATCATCAGGATCGACGGCCGCACCGCGATACTCAATCTGCTCGTCTTCATCCATACGTTTGCCGGAGAAAAGCGCGGCATCCGTTTTACGGCCTAACGGGTTAGCGAATTTTTCAGCAACGCGCTGGCGGCGTGCCAGAGCACCGCGCAGAATACGGGCACGGCGGGATTCACGACGCTGCACAGGTGCCTCGTCTTCCTCTTCGTATTCATCTTCATATTCGTCTTCATCGACCCACGTATCATCACGACGGGTGCGATTGCTGGCAAACGTCAGCAGAGTCAGAATAAAGCTGCCGATTTTTTCGGCAATGCTCACCCAGGACCAGCCGGTAAACAGCGTCAGGCCCGCCGCCCAGATGCAGAGCAGCGCCAGCGTGCCGCCGCTGCTGTGAAGCATCGGTTGCAGCGCGGAGCTCAACAGGCTGCCAATCACACCGCCGGAGGCGAAATACCAGATGTCATCGGCATTGATCGCCGCCAGTCCGCAGGAGGTGAGGATCAGCGCCAGGGCGCCAATCAGGCGCAGCGAAACGGCAAAATAATCGATGTAGTCGTCGTTCTGTCGATGACGCCAGGCAAACCAGCATCCGCCAATAATGATGACAGGAAGGGTATAGGCCATCACACCGAAAATGAAGAAGAGCGTGTCCGCAAGCCAGGCGCCGGGAACGCCACCCAAATTATGGATAGGCTCATGCCATGCGGTTTGCGACCAGCTGGGATCTGAGGGGTTGAAACTGAGTAAGGCAGCCATCAGCCAGACGGCAAAAAGGGCAATAACAATCAGTAACGCCTCAAGGAGACGACGTCCGCTGCTTAGCTTAGATAATGTGACTTCTTTGTCTTCAGTGTATTCCTGGCTCAAGAAAGGCTCTCCAGGTATCAGGCATGTCCTGCCTGTGTGCTAAAACGGACAACAGCGCCGGGACTCCCCGGCACTGTTGCTGTATGGATTAACAGGAGTGTAATCAAACTACACTGATTTTGCACCTGTTCCGTGTTAGCGCGTCTTAATAACCAGACGATTGCTCTGTTTGACCTCTTCCATCACCACATAAGTACGGGTGTCGTTCACGCCTGGCAGACGCAGCAGGGTTTCCCCCAGCAGCTTACGGTAGGCGGACATATCAGGCACACGGGTTTTTAACAGGTAGTCAAAATCACCGGAAACCAGATGACACTCTTGAATTTCTTCAAGTTTTTGTACAGCGGCGTTAAATTGCTCAAACACATCTGGTGCACCACGATTCAGAGTAATCTCAACAAATACCAGAAGTGAGGCATCCAGATAATGCGGGTTCAGCAGAGCCGTATAGCCCTGAATAAAACCCTGTCTTTCCAGTCGACGCACACGCTCAAGGCACGGCGTCGGGGAAAGTCCCACACGTTTTGAAAGCTCGACGTTGGAAATACGCCCATCCTTTTGCAATTCATTAAGAATGTTACGATCGATACGGTCGAGATCTTTGCCAGGGCGCTTCTTGCTATCTACCATTATTATTGTCTCTCTGTATTCCTTCCCTACTCCTGCCTGGACCCTGTGCACATCACTGTTCAGAGCCTGTACCCGTTATTCATCACATCGCCTGGTTATGTATTAGACGCGATGTGGATTCGGGTTCTGCGGTAAGAAGACCGTTGCCCGAAAGCAGTCACAGACATCACGTATGGCGTCTGTCCACACCATGCGTAGATTTCACTGACCCGGTAAAAATGGCATTTCCGTGCATGTCTATGCGGCATGCAGTTCGTGCGTCTTTTTTTCTTCCTTGAATGTTTTCGCAAAAGCGCAGGGGATTGTCAAAGCAAAACATCGATTTTTAGTACAAGATGCCGGATATTCATTACGGAGGGGTATTAATCCTCATTTTATTGCCTTATAAACGCGCTGTTTTCAGTAGCAGACGTGATGTGACCGCCTCTGACCCATAGGGCGCGTCTATTGCATATATCGGAAGCAAAACTGCCGTGCTCTTTTTTTACGGCAACAAATTCCCTACAATCCAGCCCATTGCCTGCCAACAACAATGGGGATCTCATGGGCACGACCAAACACAGTAAGCTGCTAATCCTTGGATCTGGACCTGCGGGTTATACCGCAGCGGTCTATGCTGCACGCGCTAACCTGCAACCGGTACTGATCACCGGGATGGAAAAAGGCGGTCAGCTGACCACCACCACGGAAGTGGAAAACTGGCCGGGCGACCCGAACGACCTGACCGGGCCGCTGCTGATGGAGCGCATGCACGAGCATGCCGCCAAATTCGAAACCGAAATCCTGTTCGACCACATCAATAAAGTGGATTTGCAGAACCGTCCGTTCCGCCTGACGGGTGACAGCGGCGAATACACCTGCGATGCGCTGATCATCGCCACCGGCGCCTCTGCCCGCTATCTCGGTCTGCCGTCTGAAGAAGCGTTCAAAGGCCGCGGCGTGTCAGCCTGCGCGACCTGCGACGGTTTCTTCTATCGCAACCAGAAAGTTGCGGTAATCGGCGGTGGTAATACTGCGGTCGAAGAAGCGCTGTATCTGGCAAATATTGCCTCAGAAGTACACCTGATCCACCGTCGCGACACCTTCCGCGCGGAGAAGATCCTGATCAAACGCCTGATGGACAAAGTGGCGAGCGGTAACATTGTGCTGCATACCAACCGTACGCTGGAAGAAGTAACTGGCGATCAGATGGGCGTCGCGGGACTGCGTATCCGTGATACCCAGAACACCGATAACGTCGAAACGCTGGAAGTGGCAGGCCTGTTTGTGGCAATCGGTCACAGCCCGAACACGGCTATCTTTGAAGGCCAGCTGGAGCTGGAGAACGGCTACATTAAAGTGCAGTCTGGCATTCACGGCAACGCCACCCAGACCAGCGTTCCGGGTGTCTTCGCAGCTGGTGACGTGATGGACCATATTTATCGTCAGGCGATCACCTCTGCGGGCACCGGTTGTATGGCCGCGCTGGACGCAGAACGCTACCTGGACGGGCTGGCTGAACAAGGTAAATAATCTTTACAAGTCAGTAACAAACGTAAATAAAGGCGGCCACTGGTCGCCTTTATTTTTGCTCACGTGTAACATGCAGATGTCTAATTTCTTATAACGTCACCTGCAAAGTACGCAATGGAAAAAACCCGTCAACAAGAGTTAACCCGCTGGCTGAAACAGCAAAGCGTTCTGTCCCGCCGCTGGCTTATGATTTCCCGCGTTCTGGGATTTATCAGCGGTCTGTTGATTGTTGCCCAGGCATGGCTTCTGGCCCGCATTCTCAACCATATGATCATGGAGAACATCCCGCGCGAAGCGCTGCTGTTGCCGTTTATCGTTCTGGCGCTGGTTTTCGTTCTGCGTGCGTGGGTGGTCTGGCTGCGCGAGCGGGTTGGGTTCCATGCCGGGCAGCACATCCGCTATGAGATCCGCCGCAAGGTGCTCGATCGGCTTTCAGAAGCCGGGCCTGCGTGGATCCAGGGCAAGCCGGCCGGTAGCTGGGCGACGCTGATCCTTGAGCAAATCGACGATATGCACGATTACTACGCGCGTTATCTTCCGCAGATGGCGCTGGCGGTGTTTGTGCCTCTGATGATTGTTATCGCCATCTTCCCGGTTAACTGGGTGGCGGCGCTGATCCTGCTGGGGACCGCCCCGCTGATCCCGCTGTTTATGGCGATGGTCGGCATGGGCGCGGCTGATGCTAACCGCCGCAACTTCCTGGCGCTGGGTCGGTTGAGCGGTCATTTCCTGGACCGTCTGCGCGGTATGGAAACCCTGCGGATCTTTGGTCGTGGTGAAGCGGAAACCGAAAACATTCGCCTGGCGTCGCAGGATTTTCGTCAGCGCACCATGGAAGTGTTGCGCATGGCCTTTCTCTCTTCTGGCGTACTTGAATTTTTCACCTCCCTGTCGATTGCGCTGGTGGCGGTTTACTTTGGTTTCTCCTACCTCGGCGCGCTGGACTTTGGTCACTACGGTACGGCGGTTACGCTTTCCGCTGGGTTCCTGGCGCTGATCCTGGCCCCGGAATTTTTCCAGCCGCTTCGCGATCTCGGCACCTTTTACCATGCCAAAGCGCAGGCGGTGGGTGCTGCCGACAGCCTGAAAACCTTCATGGAAACGCCGCTGGCGCATCCGGAGCGTGGTGAGGTAACGCTGAATACGAACGATCCGGTGACCATTGAAGCACAGGATTTTTCTGTTCTGTCGCCTGAAGGCAAAGTACTGGCCGGTCCGCTGAACTTTACCCTGTCTGCCGGGCAACGTGTGGTGCTGGTGGGTACCAGCGGCTCAGGTAAAAGCTCATTGTTGAATGCGCTTTCAGGTTTTATGGCGTACACCGGATCGCTGCGTATCAACAAAACGGAGCTGCGCGAGCTCGATCCTGATGCCTGGCGTAAACAGCTAAGCTGGGTGGGGCAAAACCCGCAGCTGCCAGCTCCGACGCTTCGCGAGAATGTGCTGCTGGCACGCCCGGATGCGCGTGACGATGAGCTGCAATCGGTCCTCGACCGCGCCTGGGTCAGCGAGTTTCTGCCGCTGCTTGCGCAGGGTATCGATACCGTCATTGGCGATCAATCTGCCGGGCTGTCAGTAGGCCAGGCACAGCGCGTCGCGGTTGCCCGTGCGCTGCTGAACCCCTCTTCGCTAATGCTGCTGGACGAACCCGCCGCCAGCCTGGACGCTCACAGCGAGCAGCGCGTGATGGATGCGCTTAACGCAGCCTCACGCCAGCAAACCACCCTGATGGTGACTCACCAGCTGGAAGGTATTGCCGACTGGGATCAGATCTGGGTGATGGAAAACGGACACATTGTTGAGCAAGGCGATTACGCCGCGCTTGTTGCCGCGCAGGGGCCGTTTGCGACCCTGCTGGCGAACCGTCAGGAGGATATCTGATGCGCGCCCTGCTTCCGTATCTTGCACTGTATAAACGCCACAAATGGATGCTGACGCTCGGGATCGTGCTGGCGATCGTCACTCTGCTGGCCAGCATCGGTCTGCTTACGCTTTCCGGCTGGTTCCTCTCCGCGTCTGCGGCCGCAGGCTTTGCCGGGCTATACAGCTTTAACTACATGCTGCCTGCCGCCGGGGTGCGCGGTACGGCGATTACGCGAACTGCCGGGCGCTACTTCGAGCGTCTGGTCAGCCACGACGCGACCTTCCGCGTGCTGCAACACCTGCGTATTTATACGTTCAGCAAACTGCTACCCCTCTCCCCTGCCGGGCTGGCACGTTTTCGACAGGGCGAATTACTCAACCGCGTGGTCGCAGATGTGGATACGCTGGATCACCTCTATCTGCGCGTCATTTCACCCATGGTGGGCGCGTTTGTGGTGATTGTCGTGGTCACGCTGGGGTTGAGTTTCCTGGATGTTCCCATCGCACTGACGCTCGGCGGCATCATGCTGATGACGCTGATTATTCTGCCACCCCTGTTTTATCGTGCAGGTAAAACCACCGGGGAAAACCTGACGCGCCTGCGCGGAGAATACCGCCAGCAGCTCACCGCCTGGTTGCAAGGACAGGCCGAGCTCACCCTTTTTGGCGCCAGCAAGCGCTACCGCGCCCGCATGGAAAATACGGAGCTGAACTGGCATGAAGCCCAGCGTCGCCAGTCTGAACTGACCGCTTTCTCCCAGGCGCTGATGATGTTAATTGGTGGGATTGCCGTAATCGCCATGCTCTGGATGGCCTCCGGTGGCGTGGGCGATAACGCGCAGCCTGGCCCGCTAATTGCGCTGTTTGTTTTCTGTGCCCTGGCAGCCTTTGAAGCCTTAGCCCCGGTTACGGGCGCCTTTCAGCATCTCGGCCAGGTGATTGCCTCTGCGCTGCGCATTACGGATATTGCCGAGCAGGAGCCGGAAGTGAAGTTCAGCGCGGGTCAAACCGCTGTGCCGGAGCAGGTCGCGCTGACGCTCAGCAATGTCACTTTCGCCTACGACAAGCTGGCGCAAAACGCGCTGGAAGACATCACCCTTTCTGTTGATGCCGGGCAGCGCATTGCGATCCTTGGCCGTACGGGATGTGGAAAATCGACACTTCTGCAACTTCTCACGCGCGCGTGGGACCCACAGCAGGGCGAGATTCGGTTTAACGACGTTCCGCTGTCTGGTTTTAGCGAAGCGGCCTTGCGTAAAACGGTCAGCGTCGTGCCCCAGCGGGTGCATCTGTTCAGCGCTACGCTGCGCGATAATCTTCTTCTGGCGGCACCAGACGCCTCCGACGATACGCTGCGGGCAATGCTGGAGCAGGTTGGGCTGCACAAGCTGCTTGAAGACGATGGCTTGAACAGCTGGCTGGGTGAAGGGGGTCGACAGCTTTCCGGCGGTGAACTGCGTCGTCTGGCCATTGCGCGTGCGCTGCTGCACGATGCGCCGCTGATGTTGCTGGATGAACCGACAGAAGGACTGGATGCCACGACAGAGAGCCAAATCCTTGATTTACTGGCGAATGTGATGAAAGGTAAAACCGTACTGATGGTCACGCACCGTCTGCGCGGGCTGGTGAATTTCGATCGGATAATTGTGATGGACAACGGACACATAATTGAGCAAGGTAGTCACGCAGAGCTGCTGGCAAAACAGGGTCGCTACTACCAGTTTAAACAGCGCCTGTAGACTATATTTGTAGCGTCCTCTCTCGCGTACTGGAGTTCTGTTGTCATGCGCCTGGTGCAGCTTTCTCGCCATAATATTGCGTTCCCTTCACCGGAGGGGGCGCTGCGTGAACCTAACGGCTTGCTGGCTCTGGGCGGCGATCTCAGCCCGGCACGGCTCTTAATGGCTTACCAGCGCGGCATCTTCCCGTGGTTTTCGCCTGGCGACCCGATCTTATGGTGGTCTCCCGATCCGCGAGCCGTGCTGTGGCCTGGGCAGTTTCACCTGAGCCGCAGCATGAAGCGGTTTCATGCAAAATCACCCTTTCGCGTCACGCTCAATCACGCCTTCGGCCAGGTTATCGAAGGCTGCGCTGAAGATCGTCATGAAGGCACCTGGATAACCCGCGATATCATTATCGCCTACCACCAGCTTCATGAGCTGGGCTACGCGCACTCTATTGAAGTATGGAAAGAGGATAACCTCGTCGGCGGAATGTACGGCGTGGCGCAGGGCACGCTGTTCTGCGGTGAGTCGATGTTCTCCCGTGCCACGAATGCGTCAAAAACCGCGCTGCTGGTGTTTAGCGAGGAATTTGCCCGACGTGGCGGACGGCTGATGGATTGTCAGGTGCTGAATGAGCACACCGCCTCGCTCGGCGCCGTTGAAATCTCCCGCCGACACTATATCGAACACCTTGAACAATGCCGAAAAGAGACCCTTCCACGCGATTTTTGGGTTCCCAGAGCGCTCTTTATGCCCAATGCCTAAATGTTTTCCGCATATTTTTTATGAGGGTGTTATAATTATGCCGCAGAGTAGCTTCTGCCTGTTGCCCCGCCGCCGTTTGGGACCCTCGCTTCAGATAACGTCCTGACGTTTATCCTGTCGTCTCCCCTTTACGAATGCGCTTTCCGTTCGGTTGTACCGTGACGCTTGGGCAATACGCTGAGACTGTTTTGCTGCGTTTTAAACGCGCAATTCTTTACTTAATTGAGGAATTTCGGCATTATCTTGCCGGTTCAAAACTTGGTAGTGATACCCCAGAGGATTAGATGGCCAAAGAAGACAATATTGAAATGCAGGGTACCGTACTTGATACGTTGCCTAATACCATGTTTCGCGTAGAACTGGAAAACGGTCACGTGGTAACTGCGCACATCTCCGGTAAAATGCGCAAAAACTATATCCGCATTTTGACGGGCGACAAAGTGACTGTTGAACTGACCCCGTACGACCTGAGCAAAGGCCGCATTGTCTTCCGTAGTCGCTAATTGTTTTCGCCTGTAATGGCAGATGAATATTTAAAAGGTCGGGATATTCCCGGCCTTTTTTATTTATGGTCTTAGTGTGGCTGTGTCGGCAGATGTATAGTCATGCACGGGTTCATGGGTACGATTAAATCTTCAGCCATCGCGTGGGTGATGTCATGCAGCAGTCCCGTCAGGTGCGGCAGCATATCGCGGTCAACATGCGATACCAGCAGCACATGGTTTAACGCCCGGCAGTAGTCGCATTTCGTTTCGGTATCTTCCAGCAACCACTCTTTTTGTCGCGGTTGCTCCGCGTCGTCCTCAAATTCAACCACCTGAAAATCACGCATTGACTCTGTGAGGCCGGATTTCACCTCTTCCAGGTAGGCTCCGAGGCAACGGCAAACGGGCTGCGTTTGCGGAAGTGATTTGCAGTCGAGGAGGATTTCGGTGAGCAGTTTGCAGCGCTCGGCAAGGGTTGGGAGATCGGGGTTGAGTGAGAGTTCGCTATAGAGCTGGGAGATAGACTGGTTTTCCATATTCATAATTTCCATATTAAAAGCTGAAAACTACCACCAGAAACGCCAACTTCGGGTGGCAGACTGAACCGGTTTGGCGTACCGACCATATGGAAAATCGGCGCTTCAAAAGAAGCCCCGGTTCAGTCCACCATAATAGAAGATACGGATTATACCGCAGCTAAAAAAAGAGTGAACGAAACCAATGATGTTGCGTTAGCAACATCTTTCCATATGTGTGTAATCAGGACGCCAATCCCGACACCTGATTTTGCAGGTGCGCCGCCATTTTATTACTGTGAATTTATCCAGCAACTGACTTCGAAAGAATCTGGAAAGCGCCTCGCAAAATTCCTCTGCGGTCTGTTGCCCTCACCCCAACCCTCTCCCACGGGGAGAGGGAGAAAACACTAAAAACGACAACACTGTTGTCGTTTTGCTTTTACCCTGGCACGCATAAAAAAACCGGGCTTTTGCCCGGTTTTTAGACCTACGTAAGAAATCAGTGAGCCGCTTCCGGCTTGTGCTTCGCCGCACTCTGGAAATCGTACGTCAGTTCGTTCTTCGCCTGATCCAGCCCTACCGTGACCTGGCCGCCGTCCACCAGCGAGCCAAACAGCAGCTCGTTCGCCAGCGGCTTCTTCAGGTTGTCCTGAATCACGCGCGCCATCGGACGGGCACCCATCGCACGGTCGTAGCCTTTCTCAGCCAGCCAGTTGCGGGCCTCCTGGCTCACTTCCAGCGACACGCCTTTCTGATCCAGCTGAACCTGCAACTCGACGATGAACTTGTCCACCACCTGATGGATCACCTCGGTAGACAGGTGATCGAACCAGATAATGTTGTCCAGACGGTTACGGAACTCCGGCGTGAAGATCTTCTTGATCTCTTCCATCGCATCGGTGCTGTTATCCTGGTGGATCAGGCCGATGGATTTACGCTCGGTTTCCCGCACGCCCGCGTTGGTGGTCATCACCAACACCACGTTGCGGAAATCGGCCTTGCGCCCGTTGTTATCGGTCAGCGTCCCGTTGTCCATCACCTGCAACAGGATGTTGAACACGTCCGGGTGCGCTTTCTCGATTTCATCGAGCAGCAGGACCGCGTGCGGATGCTTGATCACCGCGTCAGTGAGCAGGCCGCCCTGGTCAAAGCCCACGTATCCCGGAGGCGCACCAATCAAACGGCTGACGGTATGACGCTCCATATACTCGGACATATCAAAGCGCAGCAGCTCAATGCCCAGCGCTTTGGAGAGCTGAACCGTTACCTCGGTTTTACCCACACCGGTCGGACCGGCGAACAGGAAGGAACCAACCGGCTTGTGGTCATGCCCCAGGCCAGCACGAGCCATCTTGATCGCTTCGGTTAAAGCCTCAATGGCTTTATCCTGACCAAAGACCAGCATTTTCAGGCGATTGCCGAGCGTGCGCAGCGTATCACGGTCGCTCTGAGAAACGCTCTTCTCAGGAATACGCGCGATGCGGGCCACCACGGACTCGATATCCGCCACGTTCACGGTTTTCTTACGCTTGCTGGCTGGCATCAGGCGCGCACGCGCACCCGCCTCATCAATCACGTCAATCGCCTTATCCGGCAGATGACGGTCGTTAATGTATTTCACCGCCAGCTCCACCGCCGCACGGACCGCTTTCGCGGTGTAACGCACGTCGTGGTGCGCTTCATACTTGGTTTTCAGGCCGTTGATGATCTGCACCGTTTCGTCAACCGACGGCTCGGTAACGTCGATTTTCTGGAAACGACGCGCCAGCGCACGATCCTTCTCAAAGATGTTGCTGAACTCCTGGTACGTCGTGGAGCCCATCACGCGGATCTTGCCGCTGGAGAGCAGCGGTTTGATCAGGTTAGCGGCATCCACCTGGCCACCGGAGGCCGCACCTGCGCCGATGATGGTGTGGATCTCATCGATAAACAGGATGCTGTTGGTGTCCTGCTCCAGCTGTTTTAACAGCGCTTTGAAACGTTTTTCGAAATCACCGCGGTATTTGGTGCCCGCCAGCAGCGAGCCAATATCCAGCGAGTAGATGGTGCAGTCGGCAATCACTTCCGGCACGTCGCCCTGCACAATGCGCCAGGCCAGCCCTTCGGCAATCGCGGTTTTACCCACGCCAGATTCCCCCACCAGCAGCGGGTTGTTCTTGCGTCGACGGCACAGCACCTGGATGGCACGCTCCAGCTCTTTGTCGCGACCAATCAGCGGGTCGATACCGCCAACGCGAGCAAGCTGGTTAAGGTTGGTGGTGAAGTTTTCCATACGATCCTCCCCGCCTGCTTGCTCTTCATTGCTGTTGATCTGTCCGCTGGGATCCGATGCCTGGTTAGGCTCGTCTTTTCGCGTTCCGTGAGAGATGAAGTTGACCACGTCGAGCCGGCTGACTTCGTGTTTGCGCAGCAGGTAGGCCGCCTGGGACTCCTGCTCGCTGAAGATGGCGACCAGGACATTGGCGCCAGTCACTTCGCTACGTCCGGAAGACTGGACGTGGAAAACCGCGCGCTGCAACACGCGCTGGAAGCTGAGCGTCGGCTGCGTGTCGCGCTCTTCTTCACTGGCTGGCAGCACCGGTGTGGTTTGTTCGATGAAGGCTTCGAGTTCCTGACGTAGCGCCACCAGATCCACGGAGCAGGCTTCCAGCGCTTCGCGGGCAGATGGGTTGCTAAGCAGTGCGAGCAGCAGGTGCTCGACGGTCATAAACTCATGTCGGTGCTCACGCGCTCTGGCGAAAGCCATGTTTAAACTGAGTTCCAGTTCTTGATTGAGCATAGGCACCTCCCCCAATTTTATGCCTTATCAGGCCTTTTCCAGCGTACACAGCAACGGATGCTCGTTCTCCCTTGCATAGTCGTTCACCATCGCTACTTTGGTTTCCGCAACTTCGGCAGTAAAGATGCCGCAGATCGCTTTGCCACGATAATGAACGGTAAGCATCAGTTGCGTTGCACGTTCAACATCATAAGAAAAGAACTTTTGTAGCACGTCAATAACAAATTCCATCGGCGTGTAATCATCGTTCATTAACATAACTTTATACATAGATGGCGGTTTTAGCGCGTCGCGCACTTTATCTTCCGCCAGCTGGTCGAAATCCAGCCAATCGTTGGTCTTACCCATTATGCATAACCACTTTGAATCTACCTCAGATGTTAGATAACAATCATCTATTACTGTCATCCGCGATGTCTGTCACAAACTGTTGCAATAGCGTTAACTGCCTCAAAATTTGGTTGATTATTGTCCCAACTCCAGCGCCAAACGCTTGACGGCTTCTTCCGTTTCTCTAAATTGTACAAGCGTGAGTTGGCGAGGTTTTGAACAGCCCCCACTCCACCACCGGTTCATTCCATCTTAATTTATAAGATTTACGAAGGATGTCGAAGCATGGAAATGGGTACTGTTAAGTGGTTCAACAACGCCAAGGGGTTTGGCTTCATTTGCCCCGAAGGCGGCGGCGAGGATATCTTCGCTCACTATTCCACCATTCAGATGGATGGTTACAGGACGCTCAAAGCCGGGCAGTCCGTCCGGTTCGATGTACACCAGGGGCCAAAAGGCAATCACGCCAGTCTTATCGTGCCCGTTGAAGCAGAAACGGTTGCATAGCTCTCTGATTCATTGTGTACACCCCGCAGGCAAAATGCCAGCCCGATCGGCTGGCATTTTTATTTTCGGGCTATTCCCGCGCCAGCGCATCCACCGGATCGAGCCGCGCCGCGTTTCGCGCCGGCAGCCAGCCGAAAAGAATACCGGTGAAGGTGGAACATAAAAACGCCGTCAGGATCGCCATCGGCGAGAAGCCAATTTCCCAGCCCGGTAAGAAGAGCTGGAGCGCGAAGGCGATCATCATCGAAAGCGCAATCCCCATCGCGCCTCCCACCAGACACACCAGCACCGCTTCAATCAAAAACTGCTGGAGCACGTCGCTGGCTCTGGCCCCGACCGCCATGCGGATGCCTATCTCCCGCGTACGTTCGGTCACCGACACCAGCATAATGTTCATCACCCCAATCCCGCCGACGACCAGCGAAATCACCGCCACCAGCGTCAGGAACAGCTGAAGAGTACGTGTGGTCTTTTCCGCCGTTTTCAAGA
Source organism: Enterobacter sp. JJBC (assembly GCF_036936505.1). Taxonomy (NCBI): domain Bacteria; kingdom Pseudomonadati; phylum Pseudomonadota; class Gammaproteobacteria; order Enterobacterales; family Enterobacteriaceae; genus Enterobacter; species Enterobacter sp. JJBC. The sequence continues at coordinate 1,633,050 of NZ_CP136935.1, read as the reverse complement.
GGCCGTCCATGTTCCAGGTGAAGAAATCTTTCTTCCCGTGGCGCAGGGTTAACAGCCGCTCAAGCTGCTGTTCCGCCAGCGCGCTGTCGTAGCCCTCCTTCACTCGCACGGTAATGGAGTTAAGCCAGGACTGCCCCATAATGCGCCCGGAAATGGTGCTGTATGGCAGCCAGACGCGCAGGATCTTGCTGCTGCCAAACATGGACTGTTTCTCTTCCGCCACACCAATCACCGTGGCGGGCATGTTACCCACCAGGATCACTTCCCCCACTACACGGGTTTTATTGGGGAAAAGCTGTCTGCGCGAGTTCGCGTCCAGCACCACCACCTGCGCCCTGCCCGCCAGCTGCTCCGCGTTGAAGGTCGCCCCTTCGCTAAAGGTCATGCCGTAGACGTTGAAGTAGTCGCCGCTCACGCCGTTGGCGCTGGCCGCCACGTCGATGTTGCCGTAGCGCAGACGCAGGTTTTGCGAGACCGCAGGCGTGGCGGAGTTCACCCACGGCTGCTTCTGAATCGCCGCCAGATCGTCATACTTGAGCGCCTGCTGATACTGCGGCTCGTCGTCGCCGAAGTCTTTGCCGGGATAAACGTCAATGGTGTTGGTCCCGATGGCGCGGATATCCGCCAGCACCAGTTGCTTGGCCGCGTCGCCCACCACCACAATCGACACCACCGAGGCAATACCGATAATGATGCCGAGCATGGTCAGCAGGGTGCGCATTTTGTTGGCCGCCATCGCCAGCCAGGCCATGGTCAGCGCTTCACGAAAGCCGCTGGAGAACTGCGCCCAGCCGGTCGACGCAGGCAGTGCTTCCTTCGGTGCCGCCGCGCGGGACTCACGCGGCGGCGGGTTGCTGACCAGCTCGCCGTCGTGGATCTCGATAATGCGTTCCGCCTGCGCCGCCACCTGCGGATCGTGGGTGACGATAATCACCGTATGCCCCTGATCGCGCAGTTGATGCAGGATCGCCATCACCTCTTCACCGGAATGGCTGTCGAGCGCACCGGTTGGCTCATCGGCGAGGATCACCTGTCCGCCGTTCATCAGCGCGCGGGCAATACTCACGCGCTGCTGCTGACCGCCGGAAAGCTGCGAAGGCTGATAATCAACACGCTCCGCCAGCCCAAGACGCGTTAACAGCGCCTTCGCGCGTTCAAGGCGTTTTTTGCGCTCGACGCCCGCATACACCGCCGGCACTTCCACATTCTGCGCCGCGCTCAGGTGTGAAAGCAGATGGTAACGCTGAAAGATAAAGCCAAAATGCTCGCGACGCAGCTTCGCCAGCGCGTCGCCGTCCAGGGTGGAAACATCCGTCCCGGCCACGCGATAGGTGCCGCTGGTGGGCTTATCCAGACAGCCAAGAATGTTCATCAGCGTTGATTTACCCGAGCCCGACGCCCCGACAATCGCCACCATTTCACCGGCTTCAACGCGCAGGGAGATGCCCTTCAGCACCTCCACCGGCCCGTCGCCGGACGGATAGCTGCGACGAATGTCATTCAGCTCAAGCAGCGCCGTCATTGCGCGGCTCCGGGCAGGGTTTCGCTGGTGACCACTTCTTCACCCTCTTCCAGCCCTTTTACCACCACCACGTCGGTGTCGTTACGCGCGCCAATCACTACTTCCCGCTCGCGGGTTTCGCCGTTGCGCAGCACTTTCACCTTGTAGCGATTGTCCCCGGCGGATTCGCCCAGCGCGGAGAGCGGAACCGTCAGCACGTTTTTCACGCCGGTCAGCTGGATATGCACCTGGGCGGTCATGTCCAGACGCAGCACGCCCTGCGGGTTTGGCACCTCGAAACGCGCGTAGTAGAAGATGGCGTCGTTGACCTTTTCCGGCGTCGGCAGGATATCTTTCAGCACGCCCTCATAGCGGGTTTGTGGATCGCCCAGCACCGTAAACCAGGCTTTCTGCCCCGGCTTAAGGTGAATGACGTCCGCTTCGGATACCTGGGCTTTCACCAGCATGGTGCTCATATCCGCCAGGGTCAGGATGTTTGGCGCCTGCTGCGCGGCGATGACCGTCTGGCCTTGCAGGGTGGTTATCTGCGTCACTTCCCCGGCCATTGGCGCAACGATTTGCGTGTAATCGAGGTTGGTTTTCGCCGTATCCAGCGAGGCCTGATTCCGTTTGATTTGCGCATCGATGGTGCCAATCTGCGCCTGCTTCACCGCCAGCTCCGTGGCGGCTGTGTCCAGATCCTGTTTCGAGATGGCCTGCGTTTTCGCCAGCGCCTGCTGGCGCGTCAGGGTGACCTGAGCGAGATTACGCTCCGCCTGAGCCTGCGCGCGCTGCGCGCGCAGCTCCATCAGCGTCGCTTCCACTTCGCGGATCTGGTTTTGCGCCTGCTCAGGATCGATCACGCCCAGCAGCTGGCCTTTTTTAACCTTATCGCCAATCTCAACTGACAGGGTTTTAAGCTGACCGCTGACCTGCGCGCCCACGTCAACCTTACGCAGGGCATCCAGTTTCCCCGTCGCCAGCACGTTTTGTTGCAGCTCGCCCGGACGAACAATCAGCGTTTGATACTGTGGTACCGGCGCGTTCAGTACCTTCCATAACCAGAATCCGCCCGCTAACACCACTACCGCCAGCAGCAGAAACAGCTTTCTGCGTTTTCCCTTCAGGTTCATAAATATTCCAAATAGTTGTTCTGGCTATCATCACCGTTGATTTTATCTAAACCACTCCTCAACGAAACCCCCGATCCCCGTAATCGTCGGGAATTGTTTACCCGATGTTGATAAAGCGCCTGCTGAAATAGCGATATTCCACCAGAAGCAGGATCTAACATGTCTTCCATCGTCGATACACCTTATTCAACGCTGCCCCAGCCTAAATCGGGCTGGCAACTGTTTAAAAGCCTGACATCGGGTTCCCTCACGCCGGGGCTGGCGTGGCAAAATCCGGCCTATCGACGTAAGTTTATGTTGCGCTCGCTGGCAACGCCGTTCACCACTGCGCGCCTGCTCGGAAACCTTGCAAAACAGCCCCGTCTGATGCAGATCCTGCGCGTGCAGCCCGGCCTGCCGTGCCGCCTGCACCGGCCGTGGCTGACCGTAAATATGGGTCGTCAGAATACGCTGGACGCATTGAACGATCACTATCAGATGATGAGCCGCCATCTTCCGGCGTCGCTGCTCAACGGCTACCTCTCCAGCCAGGGCATCACGCTGGTGACGTTAACGGGCAAAGAGGAACAGCAGTTTAGCGTTCGCCTGAGCGCGGATGCGTTTCTGGACAAAGAAGGGGAAGCGACCCTCACTTTTTGCGACCACCAGAACACGGTGCTGGCCGAGCTGACCTTTACGCTGTGCAAATACCAGGGCAAGTCAACGCTCTTCATCGGCGGAATGCAGGGGGCGAAAGCGCATGTCCCGCACGAGCACATTCAGCTGGCGACCAAAGCCTGTCACGGACTGTTCCCAAAACGTCTGCTGGTTGAAGCGGTCATGACGCTGGCAGGCGCCTTCCCGGTCGAGCAGATCCTCGCGGTGAGTAACGCCACCCACATCTACCGCAGCTGGCGCTATCGCAAGAAAAAAGAGGGAAAATTGCTGGCTGACTATGACAGCTTCTGGCGCTCCCTTGGCGGACAGCAGCAGGATAACGGCAACTTTGCCCTGCCACTGACCATGCCACGCAAACCGATGGAAGAGATTGCGAGTAAAAAACGGTCCGAATACCGCCGCCGCTATACCCTGCTTGATAGCCTGATCCAACAGGTTTCGCAGGCGACTGCCCGCTAATCGGCCCTCCCGCGAGCCAGCCAGAGGACGCGGGAGAACATTTTACGCAGCAGCGTGGGCACCGACTCCACGCCTCGCCTGCCCGCTTCCGTCGCGACTTCAATGGCCAAATCCGGTTTTGACGACCGATGGATAGCTTTGGCAATCACCCGACGCATGTTCATGGGTACATCCACCGGGATCATCGCCACGCGGTGAAAGACGTCGTCAAATCCCTGGCGGTACATAAAGTGCTCCATGTCCATCGCAGGCAGCGCGGTCAGATGTTCCCGCTCCTCTTCACGATCGTTATTGAGCAGGCTGCGCACGGTCGCCGCATATTTTTTACCCGCCTCATCGCCATCCACCAGCACGTGCCACTCTATCCCCATCCGGCGCGCAAATTTGATCAGCGGTTTTAAGCCAGACTGAGCAAATTCGATCACTTTGATCCCTTCGGCATCAAAGTGGTGCCCGCACTGGCGAGCCAGCTCGTTTATCACCCAGGTTTCCGTTTCCCCTTCCACCAGCAACCAGCAGCGGGCAAACAGGGAAGAGGCACGGTTAAAACGGATATGAAACGCAATCCGTCGGCCATCTTCGGCATTTAACCCGCCGGGCCCGAGCCGGTAGGCGGTGACCCGCGACGATTCACGCACCAGGCGGCAGACATACTCTACCGGCGTCAGAGAGAGCAGTTCTCCGGAATTCGTGGTGGTGACTCGCTGCAACGGCAGCAGATTAAGAAGATGCCACGCCACGGAAAGCATAATCGGGTGGAGCCGCGTTTCCGGATCTTCCACCAGCAGCAGCGGGCGCGCGTCCCGATCCAGGCGCACCGTCCCTTTCGCCTGTAAAAGCGTGGAGAATAAACCCAGCAGGATCACCCGATGCGTACGCCCGCCGGGGCGGTCGATCATGCGGTTGATAATATCGAGATAGCGCCAGCTTCGTTGTTCATCGTGCGAGCGGCGACGCATCAGACGGTGGCGCGCCTGCCCCGTTCCCTGCTCGGAGAAGTAGTGCTCCAGCAGTTGTACCATGGCAGACAGTCCCTGACGGATCTGGCCGTCGGTGAGGTTCTGCGGCCGTGAGACCAGTTCACGGGCGAGGAAATCCAGTTCGCGGGCGGTTACTTCCACCTCGGGCATATTCGGCACGGTGCCGTTACGGATCCGCCGCATAAAACGCGCGTCGCGTAAGCGCAATACGGGGGAGAGGCGGATAAGATGTCGGGCAAGCTCGTCAATATTATCGAGCGGGATCGGATTCCCCTTCTCATCAAGAAATTCACGCAGGGTTAATACCCCGTCGTTTTGCGCCATTTCGCCCTCAAGGCGATAGAAAATACGCTGGAACCCATCTTCACAGGGCACCCAGCAGGCCGACATAGGGCGAAAACGACGCACGCGATGGCGACCGGGCTCGGATTCGCGGAAGGTCAGAATGATATGCAGGTGTTTCTCGCGCCCGTTGACATCCCCCGGCGGAAACCAGAAGTCATCATGAACGAAGTGGTACAAGTTCTCTTCGGGCGAAAGCAGCAGCGTCAGGGCATCCAGCAGGCTGGATTTACCCCAGGCGTTTTCGCCTATCAGGACGTTGTTCTGTTCCAGTTGCAGCGACAGGCGGTTAATCCCGCGAAACCCGACAATCTCCACACGTTCGAGTAGCATACATCCCCCGCAATTCGGCCACTTTTTCCTTCAAGTTATCAGCAGTATAGCGGCAGGCTGTGGGTCACGACAGCAGAATATACGCCCCCTTAATTATTGGGCTATGCTCTAATTACCTCCGTTCTGAACAAGGATTGACATCACATTGCCTTAAATCAAATTTAGTGAATTTATTTGAGTGGCGAAGGGATGTTGATGGTTTCAAAATACTGGCTCTTTGAGTCGTCATCCCTTTATGGCGATATAACCCGCGCGCAGGAATGGGCGCGGACGTTTATTATTGAGGTGGTTATGTTCAGAAAATTAGCGGCAGAATGCTTTGGCACATTCTGGCTGGTGTTTGGTGGCTGCGGTAGCGCAGTACTGGCAGCCGCATTTCCGGAATTAGGTATTGGATTTGTCGGCGTCGCGCTGGCATTCGGTTTAACCGTATTAACCATGGCATTCGCCGTGGGGCATATTTCCGGCGGTCATTTCAACCCGGCCGTCACATTAGGTTTATGGGCGGGCGGACGTTTCCCGGCGAAAGATATTATTGGCTATATTATTGCCCAGGTTATTGGCGGTATTATTGCCGCGGCGGTGCTGTACGTAATTGCCAGCGGAAAAGCCGGGTTTGACGCCGCGGCCAGCGGATTTGCGTCGAACGGCTTCGGCGAACACTCGCCAGGCGGCTACTCAATGCTGTCTGCTATCGTGATTGAAATTGTGCTCACCGCAGGTTTCCTGTTGGTGATCCACGGCGCAACGGACAAATACGCGCCTGCGGGCTTTGCCCCCATCGCTATTGGTCTGGCGCTGACGCTGATCCACCTCATCTCCATCCCGGTGACCAACACCTCCGTTAACCCGGCGCGCAGCACCGCGGTGGCTATTTTCCAGGGCGGCTGGGCGCTTGAACAGCTGTGGCTATTCTGGGTGATGCCAATTATCGGCGGTATTCTGGGCGGCGTGCTGTATCGCACCCTGCTGGAAAAACGCGATTAATGGTTTTCCCCCCTCTCCCTGTGGGAGAGGGCCGGGGTGAGGGCATCAGGCCGCACCACCCCAAATAGACAAGCCGGGTAAGGCGTAGCCGCCACCCGGCTTTTTTTGTAGCTTTACCTCACAGCCTTTATTGGGTAGTGTCTCTGGCGCTTAACTGATACTCAAAAGGACCGGCTGTTCATGTTCTCAGGACTCCTCATCATTCTTCTGCCCCTGATTGCGGGCTACCTTATTCCGCTGCGTCATGAATCGGCCTTAAAGCTTATTAATCGTTTTCTCAGCTGGATTGTTTACGTCATTCTGTTCTTTATGGGGATCAGCCTGGCCTTCCTGGATAATCTGGCGACGAACTTGCTTTCCATCCTGCATTATTCTGCGGTTACGGTAGTGGTTATTCTGCTGTGCAATATTGCCGCGCTGTTCTGGTTGGAACGCACTATTCCCTGGAAAAATCACCATCATCAGGAAAAGCTTCCCTCCCGTATTGCGATGGCGCTGGAATCATTAAAGCTGTGCGGCGTGGTGGTACTCGGTTTTTTACTGGGTCTGACCGGCTGGGCATTTTTACAGCACGCAACGGAAGCCAGCGAATATACGCTTATTTTCCTGCTCTTCCTGATTGGTATTCAGCTGCGAAATAATGGCATGACGCTGAAACAGATTGTCCTTAACCGCCGGGGCATGATGGTTGCCGTTATCGTTGTGGCCAGCTCACTGGCGGGGGGAGTGATTAACGCCTTTATTCTCGATCTGCCGCTGAAAACCAGCCTGGCGATGGCGTCCGGTTTCGGCTGGTATTCGCTCTCAGGTATTCTGCTGACCGAATCGTTTGGTCCGGTGATCGGCAGCGCCGCCTTCTTTAACGATCTGGCGCGCGAGCTGATAGCCATCATGCTGATCCCCGGCCTGGTACGCCGCAGCCGCTCTACTGCGCTGGGCCTGTGCGGGGCCACCTCAATGGACTTTACCCTGCCGGTGTTACAGCGCTCGGGAGGGCTGGAGATGGTTCCTGCCGCCATTGTACACGGCTTTATTCTGAGCCTGCTGGTACCCATTCTGATGGCGTTCTTCTCAGCCTGATACTGCTTTGGCGGTAGTGAACCTGCCGCCAAAATTGCGCTAAATCAATAACCCTCCACTTAGTATAAGAAAGCACTTTTCTCTGCTGTAGCACAGGCATAACCTTAAACATGTATCTCAAATATAACTTTAACAGGTGTGATTATGTTTTGTGTGCAATGTGAACAAACCATCCGTACCCCGGCAGGCAACGGCTGCTCTTACGCGCAGGGTATGTGCGGCAAAACCGCAGAAACGTCCGATCTCCAGGATCTGCTGATTGCGGCGCTGCAAGGCTTGTCCGCCTGGGCCTTCAAAGCCCGTGAATATGGCATTGTCGATCACTATGTCGACAGCTTTGCGCCGCGCGCATTTTTCTCCACGCTGACCAACGTTAACTTCGATTCTCCACGCATTGTGGGCTATGCCCGCGAAGCGATTGCCCTGCGTGAAGCCCTGAAAGCGCAGTGCCTGAATGCCGACGCCAGCGCCCGCGTGGACAACCCGATGGCGGAGCTACAGCTGGTGAGCGACGACCTGGGCGAGCTACAGCGTCAGGCCGCAGAATTCACCCCAAATAAGGACAAAGCGGCAATTGGCGAGAACATCCTCGGCCTGCGCCTGCTGTGCCTGTACGGTCTGAAAGGTGCTGCGGCCTATATGGAGCACGCGCACGTACTCGGCCAGTACGATAACGCTATTTACGCCCAGTACCACAAAATCATGGCATGGCTGGGCACCTGGCCTTCCGACATGAACGCCCTGCTGGAATGCTCGATGGAAATCGGCCAGATGAACTTCAAAGTGATGAGTATTCTGGATGCCGGTGAAACCAGCACCTACGGCCACCCAACGCCAACGCAGGTCAACGTCAAAGCGACCGAAGGCAAATGCATCCTGATCTCCGGTCATGACCTGAAAGATCTCTACAACCTGCTGAAGCAGACCGAAGGCACTGGCGTTAACGTCTATACCCACGGCGAAATGCTGCCCGCGCACGGCTACCCGGAGCTGCGTAAATTTAAGCATCTGATCGGTAACTACGGCAGCGGCTGGCAGAACCAGCAGGTGGAGTTCGCCCGCTTCCCTGGCCCAATTGTTATGACCTCTAACTGCATCATCGACCCGACCGTCGGCGCGTATGACGACCGTATCTGGACCCGCAGCATCGTCGGCTGGCCGGGCGTGAGCCACCTTGAAGGCGACGATTTCGGTCCGGTTATCGCTCAGGCGCAGCAGATGGCAGGCTTCCCGTACAGCGAAATCCCGCACCTCATCACCGTCGGTTTTGGCCGTGAAACCCTGCTGGGTGCGGCGGATTTCCTGATTGACCTCGTCAGTCGTGAAAAACTGCGTCACATCTTCCTTATCGGCGGCTGTGACGGCGCGCGCGGGGAACGTAACTACTTCACCGATTTCGCCACCCGCGTACCGGAAGACTGCCTGATCCTGACCCTGGCCTGCGGTAAGTACCGTTTCAACAAGCTGGACTTCGGCAACATCGAAGGTCTGCCGCGCCTGGTGGATGCGGGTCAGTGTAACGATGCGTATTCAGCCATCATTCTGGCGGTCACGCTGGCAGAGAAACTGGGCTGCGGCGTGAACGACCTGCCGCTGTCGCTGGTGCTCTCCTGGTTCGAGCAGAAAGCGATCGTTATTCTGTTGACCCTGCTCTCTCTCGGCGTGACCAACATCGTCACCGGGCCGACTGCGCCAGGCTTCCTGACGCCGGACCTGCTGGCCATCCTGAACGAGAAATTTGGTCTGCGTTCCGTGACCAACGTTGAAGATGATATGAAGCAACTGCTGAGCGCGTAAGGAGTAACTCATGACCATGCCAACCTCACAATGTCCGTGGCGGATGCAGGTTCATCACATCCATCAGGAGACGCCGGATGTGTGGACGCTGTCGCTGCTGTGCCATGACTACTACCCGTACCGCCCAGGTCAGTATGCGCTGGTTAGCGTGCGTAATTCGGCGAATACCCTGCGCGCCTACACCCTCTCCTCCACGCCGGGCGTGAGCGAATACATTACGCTCACCGTCCGTCGTATTGATGACGGCGCAGGATCCGAGTGGCTGACCCGGGACGTGAAGCGCGGGGATTACATCTGGCTGTCTGACGCGCAGGGCGAGTTTACCTGTGACGACAAGACGGAAGATAAATTCCTGCTGCTGGCGGCAGGCTGTGGCGTGACGCCGATTATGTCGATGCGTCGCTGGCTGGCGAAATACCGTCCTCAGGCCGACGTGCAGGTGATTTTCAGCGTGCGTTCCCCGGAAGATGTGATTTTTGCCGAAGAATGGCGCAACTATCCGGTGACGCTGGTGGCTGAGCACAACGCGACGCACGGTTTTGTCGCGGGGCGCCTGAGCCGCGAGCTGCTGCAAAGCGTGCCGGATATTGCGAACCGTACCGTGATGACCTGCGGCCCGGCGCCTTATATGGAGATCGTGGAGAAAGAAGTGAAAGCGCTCGGCGTGACCCGCTTCTTCAAAGAGCAGTTCTTCACGCCTGTAGCGGCAGCGGCGACCAGCGGGATGAAGTTCACGAAGCTGCAACCGGCGCAGACTTTCTTTGGCCGCGTGGGCACCACGCTGCTTGAAGCGCTTGAAAGTAACAACGTGCCGGTAGCGGCGGCCTGTCGCGCCGGGGTGTGCGGTTGCTGTAAGACCAAAGTGGTTTCCGGTGAGTACACGGTCACCAGCACCATGACGCTGACCGACGCGGAAATTGCCGAGGGCTATGTGCTGGCATGTTCGTGCCATCCGCAGGGAGACCTGGTGCTGGCATAATCTGGCGCAGTGCCCCCATTTGTTGCCGGGTGGCACTGCGTTTACCCGGCTTACGTTGTGCCTACTGCCTGTGCGTATGGAATACCAGGCAGCCAATACAGTGACTTTCTTCTAAGCTTGTAAGCGATATCACATAAAGGAGAAGGACCACCATGAAACAAACCGTGGCTGCATACATAGCAAAAACTCTTGAGCAGGCTGGCGTAAAGCGTATCTGGGGCGTCACCGGCGACTCTCTGAACGGACTCAGCGACAGCCTTAACAAGATGAAGACCATTGAGTGGATGCCCACCCGCCATGAAGAGGTCGCCGCCTTTGCCGCCGGTGCCGAAGCGCAGCTTACGGGTGAACTCGCTGTATGTGCGGGTTCCTGCGGACCAGGAAACCTGCACCTCATCAACGGTCTGTTCGACTGTCACCGCAACCATGTTCCGGTGCTGGCGATTGCGGCTCACATTCCGTCATCTGAAATCGGTAGCGGCTATTTTCAGGAGACGCATCCGCAGGAGCTGTTCCGTGAATGCAGCCACTATTGCGAGCTGGTCTCATCACCGGAGCAGATCCCACAGGTGCTGGCGATAGCCATGCGTAAGGCGATCCTGAATCGCGGGGTTTCGGTGGTTGTGCTGCCGGGGGACGTGGCGCTGAAGGCCGCACCTGAAACCGCCACCACCCACTGGTACTCTGCGCCACAGCCAACCATTACCCCTGCCGAAGAAGAGCTGAAAAAGCTGGCGCAACTGCTGCGATACTCCAGCAATATCGCCCTGATGTGCGGCAGCGGCTGCGCCGGTGCGCATAAAGAGCTGGTGGAATTTGCCGGCAAGCTCAAGGCGCCAGTGGTGCATGCCCTGCGCGGGAAAGAGCACGTTGAATACGATAACCCGTACGATGTCGGCATGACCGGGCTGATCGGTTTTTCCAGCGGCTTCCACACCATGATGAACGCCGACACGCTGATCCTGCTCGGCACTCAGTTCCCGTACCGCGCGTTCTACCCGACGGATGCCAAAATTATCCAGATCGACATTAATCCCGGCAGCATCGGTGCGCACAGCAAGGTGGATATGGCGCTTATCGGCGATATCAAATCCACCCTCGCCGCCCTGCTGCCGCTACTGGAAGAAAAAACGGACCGCAAATTCCTCGATAAAGCCCTGAGCGACTATCGCGATGCGCGTAAGGGGCTGGACGATCTCGCCAAACCGAGCGAAAAAGCGATCCACCCGCAGTATCTGGCGCAGCAGATCAGCCACTTCGCCGACGACGATGCCATCTTCACCTGCGACGTGGGAACGCCCACCGTCTGGGCAGCACGCTACCTGAAAATGAACGGCAAACGACGCCTGCTTGGGTCGTTCAACCATGGCTCAATGGCCAACGCCATGCCGCAGGCGCTGGGCGCAAAAGCGACGGCACCGGAACGTCAGGTGGTGGCGATGTGTGGCGACGGCGGGTTCAGTATGCTGATGGGGGATTTCCTGTCGGTGGCGCAGATGAAGCTTCCGCTGAAAATCGTGGTCTTTAACAACAGCGTGCTGGGCTTCGTGGCGATGGAGATGAAGGCCGGAGGCTACCTCACGGACGGCACCGAGCTGCACGACACCAACTTCGCCCGCATCGCCGAAGCCTGCGGTATCACCGGTATTCGGGTGGAGAAAGCCTCAGAGGTGGACGACGCCCTGCAACGCGCCTTCGCCATCGACGGCCCGGTGCTGGTGGATGTGGTGGTCGCCAAAGAAGAGCTGGCGATCCCGCCTCAAATCAAGCTGGAACAGGCCAAAGGATTTAGCCTCTACATGCTGCGCGCCATCATCAGCGGGCGCGGTGACGAGGTGATCGAACTGGCAAAAACCAACTGGCTCAGGTAAAACATCTGGCATCGCCTTTTTAAATATAAGGACATGCCATGATTGATTTACGCAGTGATACCGTTACCCGCCCGAGCCGCGCCATGCTCGAAGAGATGATGGCCGCCCCGGTCGGGGACGACGTCTACGGCGATGACCCGACGGTCAACGAACTCCAGCGCTATGCGGCCGAGCTGAGCGGTAAAGAGGCTGCTCTGTTCCTGCCCACCGGCACGCAGGCTAACCTGGTGGCGCTGCTGAGCCACTGCGAGCGCGGCGAAGAGTATATCGTTGGCCAGGGGGCGCATAACTACCTGTACGAAGCCGGCGGCGCGGCGGTGCTCGGCAGCATCCAGCCGCAGCCGATCGATGCTGCGCCGGACGGTACGCTGCCGCTGGACAAAGTCGCGGCGAAAATCAAAGCTGACGATATTCACTTCGCCCGCACTAAACTGCTGAGCCTCGAAAACACCCATAACGGTAAAGTCCTGCCGCGTGAATACCTGAAAGCGGCATGGGATTTTACCCGCGAGCGCAAGCTCGGCCTCCACGTTGACGGCGCACGTATCTTCAACGCCGTGGTGGAGTACGGCTGCGAGCTGAAAGCGATCACCCAATATTGCGACTCGTTCACCATTTGCCTCTCTAAAGGGCTGGGCACGCCGGTAGGTTCCCTGCTGGTTGGCAGCGCAGACTACATCAGACGCGCCAACCGGTGGCGCAAAATGACCGGCGGCGGGATGCGTCAGGCGGGTATTCTGGCGGCTGCCGGACTGTACGCCCTGAAAAATAACGTGTCACGCCTGAAAGACGATCACGACAATGCGGCGTGGATGGCAGCGCAGCTGCGTGAAATCGGCGCTGATGTCATGCGACACGACACCAACATGCTGTTTGTCCGTGTCGGCGATGAGCATGCTGCCGCGCTGGGCGACTTTATGAAAGCCCGAGGCGTGCTGATCAACGCCTCCCCGGTCGTGCGACTGGTGATGCATCTTGACGTTAACCGCGAGCAGTTGACCGAGGTGGTGAAACACTGGCAGGCGTTTTTACAGCGTTAAGGAGCATACCGTGCCGCAACGTATTCTGGTGCTCGGCGCCAGCGGGTATATCGGTCAGCATCTGACCACTGCGTTAAGCCAGCAGGGGCACCAGGTGCTGGCAGCGGCACGCAACACGGAACGCCTGCAAAAGCTACATTTGCCTGGCGTGACGTGTCACAACGTTGACCTTAACTGGCCGAAAGCGCTTCCTGCGCTGCTGGAAGGGGTCGATACGCTTTACTACCTTGTCCACAGCATGGGCGAAGGCGGCGATTTTATCGCCCACGAGCGTCAGGTGGCGATGAACGTTCGTGATGCGCTGCGGCAAACGCCGGTGAAGCAGGTGATTTTTTTAAGCTCACTCCAGGCGCCTGAGAACGAGCAGTCAGATCATCTGCGCGCCCGACAGCTGACGGCAGAAACGCTGCGAAGCGCCCGTATCCCCGTCACCGAACTCCGGGCAGGGATCATCGTCGGCGCGGGTTCCGCCGCGTTCGAAGTGATGCGCGATATGGTCTACAACCTGCCTGTGCTGACGCCGCCGCGCTGGGTACGCTCGCGCACCACGCCCATTGCGCTGGAGAATTTACTCCACTATCTGGTGGCATTGCTGGATCACCCGGCGGAGCAGCATCGCGTGCTGGAGGCGGCAGGCCCGGAAGTGCTGAGCTATCAGGCGCAGTTCGAACATTTTATGCGGGTGAGCGGCCGCCGCCGCTGGCTGATCCCCATCCCCTTCCCGACCCGCTGGATATCAGTGTGGTTTTTGAATGTGATCACCTCCGTGCCGCCGACGACTGCCAAAGCGCTTATACAGGGACTGAAGCACGATCTGCTGGCGGACGATCGTGAACTGCGTGCCTTGATCCCTCAGGAATTGATCCCCTTCGACGATGCCGTACGCAATACGCTGAAAGAAGAAGAGAAGCTGGTGAACTCCAGCGACTGGGGCTACGACGCGCAGGCGTTTGCCCGCTGGCGGCCCGAGTACGGCTATTATCCGAAACAGGCGGGCTGTACGGTCAAAACCACGGCCAGCCTGGCAGCGCTGTGGGAAGTTGTGAACCAGATTGGCGGCAAAGAGCGCTATTTCTTCGGCAATATTCTGTGGCAAACGCGCGGCGCGCTGGATCTGCTGGTCGGTCACCGGCTGGCAAAAGGCCGCCCTGCCCATCCCTGGCTGAAGGTGGGCGATACCGTCGACAGCTGGAAGGTGATTATCGTTGAGCCGGAAAAACAGCTGGCGCTGCTGTTTGGCATGAAGGCGCCGGGGCTGGGGCGGCTCTGCTTCACCCTGAAGGACAAGGACGACCATCGTGAACTGGACGTTCGGGCATGGTGGCATCCGCACGGAATGCCGGGTCTGTTTTACTGGTTGCTGATGATCCCGGCACACCTGTTTATCTTCCGCGGAATGGCGAAACGGATTGCGCTACTGGCAGAAGAAAAGCGGGAAAATAACTAAATAAAACTCTTAATCTTTCACCTTTCCCATTGCAACACATCGTAATTCACGAAAGAATGCGCACGAAATTCTTTTCAACACAGTGGATTGTTATGAAGGTACTGGTTACCGGGGCGACCAGCGGCTTAGGCCGAAATGCGGTCGAGTTTCTGCGCAACAAAGGCATCAGCGTGAGGGCCACTGGTCGCAATGAGGCGATGGGTAAGCTCCTGCAAAAAATGGGCGCTGAATTTGTCCATGCCGATCTGACGGAGCTGGTCTCCTCTCAGGCCAAGGTGATGCTCGCCGGTATCGATACGCTGTGGCACTGCTCCAGTTTTACCTCCCCGTGGGGTACCCAGGAAGCCTTTGATCTCGCCAACGTGCGCGCCACGCGCCGTCTGGGTGAATGGGCCGTCGCCTGGGGCGTGCGTAACTTTATTCATATTTCCTCTCCATCGCTCTATTTCGACTATCACCACCATCGTGATATTCAGGAAAATTTCCGCCCGGCGCGCTTTGCCTGTGAGTTTGCCCGCAGTAAAGCGGCGGGCGAAGAGGTGATCGACCTGCTAGCCCAGTCAAACCCGCACACCCGCTTTACCGTGCTGCGTCCGCAGAGCCTGTTTGGGCCGCACGACAAAGTCTTTATCCCGCGACTGGCCCAGATGATGCATCACTACGGCAGCGTGCTGTTACCGCGCGGCGGCGATGCGCTGGTGGACATGACCTATTACGAAAATGCCGTTCACGCCATGTGGCTGGCGAGCCAGCCGGAATGCGATAAGCTGGTGTCGGGGCGCGCGTATAACATCACCAACGGCGAACCCTGTACCCTGCGCAGCATTGTGCAAAGGCTGATTGACGAATTAAAAATCGACTGCCGGATCCGTTCCGTTCCCTACCCAATGCTGGACATGATTGCCCGCAGCATGGAGCGTTTTGGCAGCAAATCGGCGAAAGAGCCTGCGCTGACGCATTACGGTGTGTCGAAGCTCAACTTTGATTTTACGCTGGATATTTCTCGGGCGGAGAACGAGCTGGGATATAAACCGATTGTCTCGCTGGATGAAGGGATAGTGCGTACGGCGGCGTGGTTACGGGATCACGGGAAGTTGCACCGGTAAGCGTTCCAGCCTCATGTAGGCCGGGTAAGCGCAGCGCCACCCGGCAAAAAACAGAGAGTGCGGACTGATGCCCTCACCCCGGCCCTCTCCCACAGGGAGAGGGTGCAGACACTAAAACGGCAACCCTGGGGGTTGCCGTTTGCTTTTACAGAGCCGTCCAGGCTTCAGCCCATGCCAGACCTGCGCCTGGTTCATAGTACGTTGGAGAGTTGTTACACCAGCCGCTGTACGGGAACGGTTTGCACTGGAACAGTTTACCGTGGTTGTTCACGATATCACCGGCGTTGTACTTGCTGTTCGCGCTCCATGCCGGGTAAGACGTATCTTCTCCGGATGGCGTTGCCGCTTTCGCTTTCACGTTCAGCAGGTAAGACGTGGTGCTGCTCAGCTCGCCATCGCTGACGGTCAGGCTCACTTCATACTGCTGCGCCGTCGCAGACTCTGGCGCTGTGAAGGTCACAACCGCTTTGTCCTGACCGGTAACAGTCTGACCATCCTGGGAACGCCAGGTATACGTCAGTTTGTTGCCATCAGGATCGGTAGAGCCTTCCGCACTCAGAGAAACCTGCGCACCTGCTTCCACTGCACCGATCGGACCGGCAATCTGCGCAACCGGCGCGTGGTTCACCACAACAGGTTCGACCGGGGTTTCATCCGGCGTTGGTGTTGGCGCTGGCGTTTCATCGCCAGATGGCGTCGGTGTTGGCGTGACCGGGGTTTCGTCCGGGGTAACGGAAGAACCATCATCGTTAACGATTTTCACGTTAAAGAACTTCTGCACGCACTTGCTGTAGTCACCTTCTTTAAAGGCGCTGAACGGAGTCTGGTAGCCCACCAGCTGGCAAGAGTAGGTTTTGCCGTCCGGGGTATCCGCGCTCCATCCCCAGTCCTGTTCCCAGTAAATCTTCAGGGCGCCTGCGCCACCTTCGTCGAACTGCTTCATGTTGGCGCAACCCAACACTTCGTTCGCCGGAACAGGCACTTTCAGGTAGTTTGCAAACTCTTTGTAGTATTTGATACGGTTCTGAGACTGCGCAATTTCAGTCGGGCCGCCGCACTCAACGCCGCCGTTGATGATCTGGGTGGTCACACCAAAGCCCGGAACCAGACCGTTGGCTTTATCGTGGTCGTTCGGCTGCCATGTACCGTCGATCACCTGCAACATGCTTGGTTTTGGCGGCTGCGGATAGGCGAAGAAGAAGATCGCACTCGCCAGGTTCAGCCAGGTGTCCGCCACCAGCTCAGGTTTGTCGAGCAGTGTACGCACGTCGCCGTACATCGCTTCAGAGAATGGACCGTAGTTGTAGTTGTAAGACAACTGTTTCGCACCGCGTCCGAAATAGCTCAGGAAATCGCCGTCTTTATCTTTACCGCAAGGCCAGGTCTGTCCTTGCCAGACGTCCGGGTTACATTCGCCGTTATAACCGCCCTTCTGCCCTTCGCTCCAGCCCATTTCACGTACGTGGACCAGCGCCTGACGCCATTCGGCTTCCGGACGCCAGCTTTCGTGGCCGCCAGTTTCCTGGGCAAAGTGGGCAAACATGGTGGCCAGCTCTTTGCGACAGATGGCGTCGCTGTCACGACCGTCATTATAGGTTTTACACAGCGCCGGGAATTTACCCACGGCTTTCAGGAAGTTGCTGTAGGTATAGGCCTGGGCGCGCAGCGGGAAGAGATATTCCCAGTCGCTGGCTTTCACAATCCCTTCAACGCGTTTAACGTTGTCCGGGTTCGCCGCCCGGCCTGGCTCAATCAGTTCGACCTGCGCGTTATCCAGCGTCTGGATGGTCTCTTTAACCGAAGCCATCAGCGGGAAGTCCGTCAGTTCCTTCTCTTTCTTCGCCAGATCGCTGGCTTTGATGGTGTACGGCTCACTGCTGGTCTCCTTCAGATTCGCAGCCTGGGCCATGAATGGCGCCACGCAGGCTCCCGCAATGAGTACACTCAGTAACGTCCTTTTGTTCATTTCAGTTTTCCTGTTCGTTTCAAATTAAATGTTAATATCCCGGCTTAGGTATTACTCCGTTAATACATAAACCACATTCAGCTGTTTTCACTTTTCGAAGAACACCTTCAGGAATTCTTCAAAAATAAAAAACGTTAATAACGTGCTGCTAATTTCAGTTGCTGATATTTGGCCCAGACCTTATGGGCATATTTCATCCTCTGCGGATAATTTTCTTTTTTCAGTCCGGCGTTATACGCGCCAACGGCTTCCCAGTTGTAGCCATACACCCTGATCATCCCGGAAAGGATAGAAGCCCCGACCATGATCGAAGTACACGGCTCCGTGATTAATCGATATTCGTCGATGCCTCTGCTTTCCAGCGCGGTAAAATGCGAACTGTTGATTTGCATCAGCCCGACATCCCGCGTGCCATCGCGGTTTTGCCCAACCGCATACGGATTCATTCCGGATTCCACATTCGCTATCGCGTACAGTAAATAAGGATCGACATGATAATAATGCGCCGCTTTATCCCAACAATTTGCCAGTGCGCTTTGGCTTATTATCAATAACAACAAAATTAACTTTTTCATTTTTACCTGCTGACAGTTTCGGTTATTTCTCCTTACCAACATCCTGTAAAATGAATTTTGAATCACTCCCCCTCTAAAGGGGGAGTGATTAATGGGTTAGATTATTTGCAATCTGTTGATGCGCCTTCTTTTACCCATACGTCGCTGTTGGCTGGGTTATCACCACGGGTCCACCATTTCGCACGGTAAACGTTACCTTCATAGGTGGTAGTGTCGCCGCCGTTGTAGACCAGGTCAGAACGCCAGTTCATCTTCACGTTGCTCACCAGCTCCCATGCATCCACACCGAAGCCAGGCTGATTGCCCTGAGTCCAGTACTTCGCTTTCCACACCAGATGGTCGAAGCTTACGGTATCGCCACCGTTGTAGATTTTGCTGGATTCCCACGCCGCGTATTTGCTGGCGTTAGCATCCACAGGTGCATCGCAGCTTCCTTTGTCAGACGGAGGAGTCACATCATCAGCCGGAGGGGTAACGTCATCCGCCGGGTTAGTGTCTTCGTCAGCAGGTACCGGTGCAGGCGCCGCTTTCGGATTCACGGTAACCTGGACGTTAGACTGCACGCTGGTCTTACCGTCGCTCACTACCACGCTCAGGGTGTAGGTAGACGTCGAGCTCACTTCCGGCGCCGTGATATTCACGTTCGCGGAGTCAGTTCCGGTGGCGTGCATATCTGCTGGTACGCTCCAGGCGTAGGTCAGCGCATCACCGTCTGGGTCCGCAGCCTGGGCATGCAGCGCATAGGTTTCACCAGATTCAAGCGTGATCGCTTCCATTGGGTTTAAAACCGGTGCCTGGTTAGCTTTCGGCGCCTTGTTCACCACCTGGACATCAATCGCGTTGCTCAGGCCTTTTGCATCGGTCACCGTCAGGCGGAACGTCATGGTCTGGTCGGTGGTCGCTGCCGCAACATTGAAGGTCGCTTTCGCTTTGGTGCTGTTGTTGATGGTGACAGACGGACCAGAGACCTGAGTCCATTTGTAGGTAATCGCATCGCCATCAGGATCGCTGGAAGCAGAGCCATCGAGCGTGACGGTTGCCGGGCCAGACACGTTCTGATCGGCAGAGGACGCGATTGGCGCGTGGTTGGTGACCACCGGATCAACCGGAGTCGAGTCGCCGCCCAGCAGGCTTTCGTTCATCGCATTCAGAATGTCGCCGGTATCAGAGTCGATAGACCACGCGAACAGACCGCCCAGTTTATTGGCCAGAACATACTTGCCTTTCGCCGTGGTTGAACGCGCATCTTCATACGAGATCAGGTCGCCGGTGGATTTGTTGAAGACGTAAGGGGCTTCAGCGGTCGTGTCGTAGCCGTATTCCCAGCCCGGTTTGCCTTTGTATTCGTTCACGATCTGACGATAGTCAACCACGCCCGGTTCCCAGGTGCCTTTCACCATGCCGGTTGCCGTACCGGTGAATGGATTGTCACCGGTGTAGCCATGCACGCCGGTCCAGCCGCGGCCATACATGCCCGCACCCACCACGATCTTGCCTGGCTGTACACCCTGCGCAAGCAGCGCGTTAACGCCATTTTCAGTGGTGTAATCAGTGTCCGGACGCCATGCTGGCGCACGCAGCGCAGCCTGGTGGCCGAGAACGGTGTTGCTCCAGCCGCCGTAGAAGTCGTAGCTCATCAGGAAGATGTGGTCGAGATACTGCTGAGCCGTGGTGTAATCCACGTCTTCGATCTTATCGCGGCCTGCACCGATGGCGCTGGTCAGTTCATAGGTACGGCCCGTCTGTGCAGACAGCTCGTTCAGCATGGTGCGCAGGTCGTGCATCAGTGCGGTATAGGTTGCTTTATCCTGCTGCGGGTTACCCAGGTTTTCGGTTACACCGCCACCGCCCGGGAATTCCCAGTCGATATCCACGCCGTCAAAGAATTTCCACGTCTGGAGGAAATCTTTCACAGAAGAGACAAAGCGTGCTCGGATAGCCGGGTCGCCCATGTGGAAGAACGGATCGGAAAGCGTCCAGCCGCCGATAGATGGCAGCACTTTCAGGCCTGGATGCGCTTTTTTCAGCGCCATCAGCTGGCCAAAGTTACCTTTGTACGGATCATCCCAGTTGGAGACTCCAGCCTGTGGTTTTTGCAGCGCAGCCCATGGGTCGTGGATCGCCACGGTAAAGTCAGGACGGCCCTTACAGTCGTTCTGAAGCACGCGGAAGCTGTTACCACCTTCAATGGTTTTCAGGCCGTCGTTGATGCCGTCACCGCCACAGATTGGAATGAAGCCGTACAGAATGTGGTTGAGGTTTGCCGCAGGGATCTTATCAACCGGGAAGTTACGGTCGTAAACGCCCCATTCCGGGAAGTAGGCCGCAACCACTTTATCGGTATGCTTCGCGAACGCTTTGTTGTTCTCCTGGAGAGACGTATTCAGCGGCAGCAGGTGGCTACCGTCGGTGTCAGCCACAATAATCAGCTTACTGGAGCTTTTCGCACAGCCGCTGGCATTACAGACTTCAACCTGTTCCTGATAACGCCCGCCTTTTTTCACTTTAAACGTTGCAGAGCCCGTCGCACCGGCTGCGCCGGTCCATACGGTCTGTCCGTCCAGCAGAACTTTCGCAGAAGTTGGCGCATCACCACTCCAGACGTTCCACTCAACTTTTACATCCACGCCATCGTTATGCACTTTGACAAGATTGTTATAATCCTGTGCAGCCTGATCCACTTCCACCAGGGCAAATTTGTCATTGCCATAGCCGATCGTCGGTGCACCTGGCGCTGCTGCAAATGCGGAGCTGGTTGCCGCCGCAATAAAGAGCGCCAGATATTTTGGCTTCATAAATTTCATTTTTATTTCCTGATAAATTTATTTATAACGTAGTAACCCATGTCTTCCGTGAGATCATGGATGCGTTTCGCGTAATGCGTATTTAACCAACGTGAGTGCCGTGAACAAAAAATTGTTGCTGCGTTGTATTCCTCCATTAAAAGATACAAGCCAAATCCCGTGTAGCTTATATCTCTTACGATACACTGAGCGTAAAGGATCGTCCTTTCCTCCCTCCATCAAAAAGATTTATAAAAAATCTTGACCTGTATATTTAAAATGTGAAAGCAATTTGCTGACTAATAAAAACCCCTATTCCAGCAAAGGCGAGATAAGGACCAAAAGAAATAGTGAGGTTATTTTTATTTAAATTATTTACGGCGAAATAACCGACAATACCGCTTAACGCTGCCGCCAGTTCAATAGAGGGCAACGCCTGCCAGCCGCACCAGGCGCCCAGCGCCGCCAGTAGCTTAAAATCCCCGTAACCCAGACCTTCTCGTCCCGTGATCAGACGAAAAGCCCAGTAGAGCAGCCAGAGCGACAGATAGCCCGCCACCGCGCCGAACAGCGCATCGCGTAGCGGCAACGTGTGGTCAAAAACATGAAGCAAGAGACCTGCCCACAGCAGCGGCTGGGTCAGGCAGTCCGGAAGCAACTGGTGCTGCCAGTCGATCATGGCCAGCGGCAGTAAAAAAGCCGCCAGTAACCACAAAGAGAACAGTGCCTGAACGTCCGGCATGCACCAGGCCGTGATGCCAAAAAACAAGGCGGAGATCAGTTCGACCAGAAAGAGTCGCAGCGGGATCGCGCTGCCGCACTGGTGGCAGCGCCCCCGTAATAAAAGCCAGCTGAGCAGCGGGATGTTTTCCCACGCGGCGAGCGCGTGCTGGCACACCGGACAGTGCGAGGCCGGAATGAGCAGATTACCGCTCCCCTCCTCATCCATCACCATCCCCGGTACGCGTTCGGCGACAACGCCAAGAAAACTGCCCACAATGCCGCCCAGGATCGCACTCATTATCGGGAACCCTACTGGAAAGGCATCCCGCATCAGCGCGAAGGTATTCATGCGTTTTTTGCCCAGGTGAGTTGCACCTGCGCTTTCACATCGCTGAGGTGGTCAACCGGCGTGAGGTTAATTTTTTGCAATCTCACACCGGTGGTCTGATTAATTTCACGCAGCCAGCTTTTTAATTCATACACATTAACCCGATTCACCACGAACGATAAAGTTTGCCCCTCCTGGCGCACATCCGTCAGCGAAAGGTTAATTTCATGGGCGCTATTCTCGACCACCGTACGCGGATTATCCGTTTTGACTAACTGGATCTGAAGATGATTTTTATCAATTTCACTGCGCATCCAGTTAAGCGTCTCTTTTTGTCTTTTAAGTGTCGATTTACTATTTTTAATCATATTATCCAAGGGGATCACTCCTGTGTAATACACCGCTGCCCCCACAATAGCAACGGCACATATTTTTAAAATGATTTTTTCCCGGGCGCTGTAATTCTGATAGCGCGCTTTCAGCTGTGCGATTCGCTCTTTCATTTATGTTTCCCTGCGATCATGGCGGTATACGGTTCGGTTGTTGAAACAGGCTGTAAGGTAAAATCAAAATTCTCACTGGTCTGGTTAACAAACGCCTGCAACGCGGGCTGGTTTTGCGCGCTGACGCTCAGCGTCAGGGTGTTTTGCTGCGCATCGTATTCCAGCAGATCGATCTCCATCGCAGGGACTGACTGCCGGGCTTTCTCCAGCTCCTCAAGCTGAAGAAAGAACCCCTTGCTCTGTTTTTTCAGGCTTTGGCCAAAGTGATATTTGATATTGGTCTGCTGGCGCATGCTGGGGAAATGGTGCTGATAAACCTGGACGATCTCCTGCTGCACCCGATTTTCCTGCTGCACCAGCATCCAGGCCATCGCAATGCGTGGCCCCAGCAGCAGACCAACAGACAGCACGCCCGCCGCCACCATCGCGGCTTTCATCCTTTTCGCTGCCCGCCCATGACCGGCCTTAAGGCTGAATTCACCGTGAAGCAGGTTAACGCGACAGGTTTGCCACTGCGGCTGGATCAGCGCCAGCGGATGCTGCCAGGCATGCTGCACGTCAACGTGCACCTTCGCAGGCGCATCGCCGTAACACCACACTTCCCCGACCCCGGCTTTCTGCATTAACAGCGGCAGCAGGGTTGCCTCCATTTCACCCACCACATGGGGCGATAAACGCAGCCAGTAGCCATCATCCTGCGCGACCAGCGTGCTGCCCCCTGCCGTCACGGGCAGGAGCCAGGCATCAGGCAGGGCCTGAATCACGTTTAATCCGGCCTCCTGACAGCGGGTTAATGTTGCGCGCAGGCGGTCGGCGTCAATGGCCACGGCGTCGACGTCGGCGCCTTTTTTGTGGAGTACCGTCCAGTGGAGGTTGTCCACGTCGCCAATCAGCGTCTCTTCTGCCATCCACGAGAAGGCCATTCCCTGAGAAGCCACCTTTTTCGGTAGCCTAAAATGGCGGAAAATCATGTCGCTGGCGGGTAACAGGAGACAAACGCGCGTAGCCAGGGGGTGTTCGGCCAGCATCTCCAGGCTGTCGACCACCTCGACGCGCTCGCTGCCGGACTCACACCACATTATTTTCCCGCCCTCGCGGCTGTCGGGACGAACAAAAAGTACCTGTTTCATAACGTTCTACTTTTCTTATTCAATCATTCGGTAACGACGCTGCCACGTCACGATCTCACCGGCTTCGTTATTCACCTGAAGCTGGCTGACCACGCGAAGCGTTAATTCATCGGTATTGCCGGTGTAATTCACGCGGAAGTACCGGCTGTTTATAGAAAATTGATCCACCACCTGCGGGAGATCGTCTTTTAACTGCGGGAAGGCCTGCTCCAGCGCTTTGCTGAACGCTTCCATATTTTCCCAGCCCGATTCCGGACGCGAATCCAGCAGGCGAACGGCGTCATCCGGCGTGAGTTTTCCCGGGAACATGGCCGCCAGCACGGCGGCCTGTTCCGGTTGCAGGGTGTTCACGTCCACCTTGCTGGCGGCGTCCGGCAGCGCGCATAACAGCTTGCTCACCTTTGGATATGCCGTAACAGGGAACGCCGGCAGCAGTTTGATTTCCGCGATGCTGCGCATCATCTGATTTGCCGGTTGCCGCGCGGGCACGACGCCAGCCCACGCATCGCTTTCGGCCCCCTCCTTCGCCGTGGTGCTGTCACCATCGAGATAATCCACCAGCTGGAAATAGACCGCCTCCGCCGTGCCCGGACTGAGCCCACTTTCCGTCAGAAGTTGTTCTACAATCCGCGCTTTACGCGGTGTTTCCGCCACCGCGGGAGCGCTTTGCCCCTGGGGTGCGATGTCGGCGGTCAACAGGTTATTGACGTTAAAGCAGTCCTGCGCATCTTCCACCTGGCTCACGACCGTGTAATCTTCACCCTGCGTCTCCAGCGGCTGATGCCAGTCGCCGTCCAGCGCCAGCGGCTTGCTCTCGCCGCTGGCGTCGGTCTGTAACCGGTCCTTCACCACTTTTTCCTGGGCCTGCATCGCCCAGCGCAGCTGCTGCTGGCTTACCTGATAATGCGTTTTCTGCAAATTACGGCAGAACTGCTGGCTGATTTTGGCGGCCAGCGCCGACATCATCACCAGCAAAATCAGCACCACCAGCAGGGCTACGCCCTGTTGTTGACGGATCCGCTTCATGGTCTGGTCTCCGGCGAAGGGGCAGGCGCAGGGGCTGCATCCGGGGGCGTCCCAGGCGCGTCGGCGGCTTTCTCTGGCGCCGCGGCAGCGGCCACCTCCTGCATATCACCCGGCGTGGTGAATACCCAGCGCCAGGTATCCCCGTTTTCCATCGTCAACGTAACCTCCACGCCGTCCGGCAGATGGGCGGCGTCGCTCCAGCTTTTCAGCCAGCCCTGACGATAAAACCGCCACTGCAATGATTTAACGCCGCTGACAATCGGCACTTCGTCAGGCTTAACGTCCGCCGGGCCGTCAATGACCGGCCAGACGTCGCGATACAAACGCCCCTCTTCCAGCCGCCAGCGCACGCGCTCCAGCTGGACCGTTCCGCTCACGCCATTCAGGGTGGTCAGTTCAAGGGCATCGCCCGCCTGACGAAACAGCTCCGGCTCATTACGCGGGGCGCGCGCCTGAAGCTGGAAAAAATCACGCTCCATCAGACTCCAGGCGCGTTGAAGCTGGTTGAGCTTTGCGGCGCTGGCATCCGTCGCCGAGCTGGTACGCATCGCGCCGTCCAGAATTTGCCAGGCCAGGGTGCTGATCACCGCGAAGATAGTCAGCGCAATCATGATCTCCAGCAGGGTAAATCCGCGCTGGCGTCGCATTTTCTTCACTTGCTCTCTCCCGGCGGAATGATATGCAGGGAAATAACCGGCTGGCTCTCATCGCCTTCCGCATACACGCGTATTGTATTCGCCCAGACGTTGTCGGCCGTTTTCACCCGCTGCTTACGCCAGTTCCACCTGCGCCCGCCCATGATTTCCGTCCCCTGCTGTTCAGCATCCGGGAAGTCGGTTTTCGTGAGCTGTGCTTCCGCCAGCTGATTTTCCGCCACCCAACTGGCCTGCAAGGTATCGGCCAGGCCATGGGTAAAACGCACGTTCAGGGAGACCGAGTTCATCAGCGCCAGCGCGGCGGTGGAGAAAATCACCAGAGCGACCATCACCTCCAGCAGCGTCATCCCCTTTTGCTTTTTGTTGCCGTTAGCCATCGTTTTCTACCGATACCGGCGCCGCACCTTGCGACACCACGCGGAAATGGTGCTGTTTGTCATAACTTTGCAGCGTCAGCGTAAAGCGGCTGATTTCACCGTCCGGTAAAAAGATTACCTGCGGCTCGGACGTCACCGTCGCGGCCAGGCGCTGCGGCGAGAGCGACACATGCATCTCTTCCGGAAAATCACCTTTGGTGGAAATGCGTCCGGCAGATAATGGCACCCAGTGACGCTCGCCATTTTCATCGGCGATCGTCACCAGCTGATATTTATCGGTGGCGATCACCAGCCCGACAATATTTCCGTCCATCACCGCACGGTCTGAACCATAATCAACGAGCGCTTTTAATTGCTGGCCAAATATATCCGCGCCGCTGCGCGAAGGAATGGTGGACACCACCATCATGGCGCAACTGGCAAATATCACCAGCGCCAGAATAATTTCCAGCAACGTAAAGCCGCGTTGATTTTTCATTATTTCTCTTTCTTATCCAGAGACCAGTTGGTAATGTCATCGGCGGTATTGGCTTCGCCGTCCGGACCGGCTGAGAAGACGTCCACCGCGCCGTGTTCACCCGGGCTCACCAGCAGATAATCATTGCCCCAGGGGTCCTGCGGCAGGCGACGGATATAGCCGTCCGTGCGGTAGCCGTTCGGGATTGGCGCGATTTCAGGTTTGGTCACCAGCGCCTGCAAACCCTGCTCTGTGGTCGGGTAGCGGTGGTTATCCAGCTTGTACATATCCAGCGAGCCTTCGAGCGCGACAATATCGCTGGTTGCTTTTTGCGTATCGGCTTTTTCCTTATTGCCCATTAAATTTGGCACTACCATACTCGCCAGTACGCCGAGAATAACAATGACCACCATTAATTCGAGCAATGTGAAGCCCGCCTGGCGAGCCAGGTTTTTACGTTTTAAAGCCATGATTTAACCTACCATATTATTAAGTTGCAGAAGCGGTTGTAATATTGAAAGCACGATGAATAAAACAATCGTCGCCATGGATACCACCAGCGCCGGTTCAAAGACCGACAGCGTTAATGTAATTCGATGTTGTAAGGCCGATTCCTGATTTTCCGCCGCGCGATCCATTAAATTACCTAATTCCCCGCTCTCTTCACCGGAGGCAATCATATACAGCATGGTGGGCGGGAATAATTTCGCCTGTTCCAGCGCCGCATACAGCGACGCCCCCTGGCGCACGGTGTCGGCGGCCTGCTCCAGCACCTGCCGGGCATAGCGGTTTTCGATACCGTCCATCGCGATATACATCCCCTCCAGCAGCGGCACGCTACTGGCCTGCAAAATACTCAGGGTACGGATATAGCGGGCGCTGTTGATGGCGCAGACCAGCTTTTTAATCGGCGAGCCGTTCACCAGCCAGCTGTGCCAGCGAAAACGGTTTTTGGCATTCCTCAGCCAGGTTTTGAAGCCGATAAAGCCGCCCCCCAGAATGCCCACAATATAAATGCCCCAGGCTTGCAGGAAATCACTTACCGCAATCAGCGTCCGGGTGGTGATCGGCAGCTGCTGCTTCATGTGAGTGAACTGCTCGATCACCTGCGGCACCACCGCCACCAGCAGGATGCTGATGACCGCGATGGCGACCACGGTGAGGGTTATCGGGTAGACCATCGCCTGCGTCAGCTTACTTTTCATTTTCTGGCGCTGCTCGTTGTACTCCGCCAGCTTCTCCAGCACGTCGCCCAGGTGACCGGTTTTCTCCCCGGCCATCACCAGCGTGCAGTAAAGCTTGTCGAAGGTGCGCGGGAACTGGCTGAAGGCATCGAACAGGGTGTGGCCTTCCACCACCTTCTCGCGGATCTCCACCACCATCGCCGCCAGCTTTTTGTCTTCCGTCTGCTTCGAGATCGCTTTCAGCGCGCTCTCCAGCGGCAGCGCGGCGTTGACCAGCGTCGAAAGCTGACGGGTAAACATCGACAGCACCGGAGTGGAGAGCTTCACCCCGGTTTTCGCTTTCCCGCCAGCCGCCGTTTCGCGGGTTTCGGTAATGCTGACGGGCATCAGCTTTTGCTCGCGAAGCCACTGGCGAACCTGCTTCTGCCCCTCGGCCTGTAACGTCCCGCGCTGGGTTTTCCCCGCGGCATCCGTCGCTGTCCAGGCGTAGAAAGCCATTATGCATCCCCCCCACGCTCGGCGGTGACGCGCATGACCTCTTCCAGAGACGTCACGCCGCCGATCACCTTCAGCAGCCCGTTTTCACGCAGGCTGTAGGCCTGCTTAAAGAGCTGCGTTTCGAGGGACATTTCGTCCTTATCTTCATGGATGGCGCGGCGCATGGCGCTGTCCACCACCAGAAATTCATGAATACCGGCGCGGCCCTGATAGCCGCTCTGACGGCAGTGTTCGCACCCCACCGCGCGGTAAATCGCTTCTGGCGGCGCGTCCATAAAGCTGAACAGCGCTTTTTCATTGGCGTCCAGCGGACTGGTGGTCCGGCAGTGCGTACACAGCCGACGCACCAGACGCTGGGCAATGACACCGAGCAACGATGAACCGATTAAGAAGGACTCCAGCCCCATATCCCGCAGACGGGTTATCGCCCCTGCGGCACTGTTGGTGTGCAGCGTCGACATCACCAGGTGACCGGTCAGCGACGCCTGCACCGCAATCTGGGCGGTCTCACCGTCACGAATTTCCCCGATCATTACCACGTCCGGGTCCTGACGCAGAATGGCGCGCAGCCCGCGGGCAAAGGTCATGTCCACGCGCGGGTTAACCTGCGTCTGCCCCACCCCTTCCAGCTCGTACTCAATCGGATCTTCCACGGTCAGAATGTTGCGTTCGTGGCCGTTCAGCGCTGAAAGAATGGCGTACAGCGTGGTGCTTTTACCGGAACCCGTCGGGCCGGTAACGAGGATGATCCCGTGCGGGCGTTCGATCAGCCCTTTCAGCTTCTCCAGTTCTTCATCAATCAGCCCCAGCTTGTTGATGTCGGGCTTGAGATTGCTTTTATCGAGCAGGCGCATCACCACGCGCTCGCCGTACTGGGACGGAATGGTCGACACACGCACGTCGATCGCCTTGCGACCGATGCGCAGGGAGATACGGCCATCCTGGGGGAGACGTTTCTCGGCGATGTCGAGTTTCGACATCACCTTGATTCG
Source organism: Enterobacter sp. JJBC (assembly GCF_036936505.1). NCBI lineage: Bacteria > Pseudomonadati > Pseudomonadota > Gammaproteobacteria > Enterobacterales > Enterobacteriaceae > Enterobacter > Enterobacter sp. JJBC. Next base: position 1,604,140 of record NZ_CP136935.1, on the reverse strand, counting down.
CGATACCAGCAGCGGGGCGAGCTTACGCGCCGGTTGCAGCACCGGGCGCAGCACGCCGTCAACGCGAAAGCGAATGCTCAGGGTGCGCTCGAAGGTTTCGATATGAATATCCGACGCGCCGTCCTTCACCGCCTCGCCGAGAATGGCGTTGATCAGGCGGATCACCGGCGAGTTTTCGTCGTTATCGAGCAGATCTTCGTTATCCGGGATCTCCTCGGTTAACGCCATCAGATCGATATCCGCGTCCATGTCGTCCACCAGCTGCTGCGACACGCCGCTGCTCTGCTGCCAGATTTTGGCCAGCATCTCATCAAACGCTTCCGGCGCCAGGGTGATCGGGACGAACGCGCGTCCAAGCACCCGGCGCACCTCCAGCAGTGCTAACGCCGGGGTGTCCTCACGGATATAGACGTCATTGTTGTAAAGCAGAACGCCGTTATCTTTTGCATAGTTGCTGCTACACAGGGATTTACTCAGTTCGTCCACGTTATCCCTCCGCCTTACTCTTTAAACGGATTGCGTGCCGCGGAGGTTTTCACCGGTGCGACGTGAGGGCTTGCTGAAGGAAACGCGGGCAGGACGGCATTGTCGCTCGGCTCAACAATACCGAGCTTTTTCTCTTCCACGCGCTGCATCTGGCGCACCCGGATCTGGTCATATTTCTCTTTCGAGGCTGCGCTGTAGTTGTCGTCGTCACGCAGGACGGTGGTATGAATAAACACCATCAGGTTGCGTTTAGAGGTATCCTGCGAGGTGTAGCGGAACAGCTGCCCGACCAGCGGGATATCGCCGAGCAGCGGCACTTTGGAGACGGACTGTTTGGTCACATTTTCCATCAGGCCGCCGAGCACCACCGTCTGGCCACTGTGAACCATCACTTCGTTATTGATCGTGCGCGTGTTGAAGGTTGGGCCGAGGCTCGAATCTTCCGTCGCGCTGTTGTCAACGCTGGACACTTCCTGCTCAATCTTCAGGTGGATCATGTCGCCATCGTTGATTTGCGGCACAATCTTCAGCTTGGTACCGACGGTTTTACGCTCAACGGAGTTAAACACGTTGTCGCCGCTGGTGGTTTGCGAACCGGAAAGCACCGGCACATCCTGACCGACGTTGAATGACGCTTCTTTGTTATCCAGCGTGACCACGCTTGGCGTGGAGAGGATGTCGTTTTTGCCGTTGGTGGAGAGCGCGGTCATCAGCGCACCGAAATCACCGTTAAAGAAGCCGGTCGCAAGGCCCGTGAAGCTCGCCCCTTTCATGGTGCCATTTTTAATCTGGCTGATTGGCAGGCCGGTAGCGCCAAACTGCACGCCGCCGTGCTTGCTGGTCCACTGCACCCCAAGATCCAGGCCGTTGCCGTCCTGCACTTCGGCAATGATCGCTTCCACCAGCACCTGCGGACGGCGAATATCCAGCTTGTCGATCACCTTCTCCAGGGAGTTCATCACATTAGGCTGCGCAGTGATCACCAGGGAGTTGGTTGACTCGTCGGCGGTGATATTCAGATCGGTTGAGGCGCTCGCGGTTTTCGCTTTGGCCGCGCCCGGCTTGTCTTTCAGCTGCTCGCCAATCCCGGTCAGCACCGGCACCACTTTGGTGGCGCTGGCATATTTGAGGTAGAAGACGCGGGTGTTCCCCTCGTTATTCTGCTCGCGATCCAGCTGATGGATAAGGGAACGGGTACGCGCGCGCGCATCTTCCGAACCGCTGATCACCAGGCTGTTGGTTTCGTCATCCGCCACCACCTTGGTCGCCAGCTGCGGCGCGTTCTGCCCTTTCTGCTCTTCGTTGTTGAGGTTGTTCAACATATCCGAAAGTTCTTTGGCAGAGGCAAAGCGCAGCGGGATGATTTCGCGGCGCTGAATACCGTCTTTATCGACGCGCTGCACCAGATCCACCAGGCGGTTCACCACCGAGGCTTTACCGGTTAACAGCAGGACGTTGGACGGCTCAAAGTGCACCACGTTCCCGATGCCAGTGGCATCGTTGAGCTGACGCAGCAGCGGGGCCAGCTCGCGAACGGGTACGTTTTCCATGCGCACCACGCGGGTGATGATCTCATCACCTTTGCCCGGGTTCTTGCTGTCTGCCAGCGGCGCACCGGCGGTACGCGCCACGCTTGAGCGCACCACTTTGACCATGCCGTTGTCCAACGGGATCACCGACAGGCCGTAGAGATCCAGCACGCTCAGAAAGAATTGATAGTACTCATCTTCTGTCAGCACGTTGTAGGTTCGGACCGAGACGGTGCCCTGGACGGACGGGTCGACCAGAATGGTTTTGTTGAGATTGCGGCCTACCGTATCGATAAACTCGCGAATATCAGTATTTTTAAAACTCGCGCTAAAGTTAGCTGCAAGCAGCGAACTGGAATATAACGACAATGCGGTCAGCGCCACGCACGCCCAGGGAAATTTTTTCATGTCTGCACACTTGTTAATTGTTTAGAACATTAACCCGAATATTTTCAAGGTGAGCGTGACGCCGCACGACGACATCCGCTTCTTTCATTTTCGACCAGTTGGCAATAATGCTTTTCGCTTTTGCTTCATCGGTCATATCGACAGAGTTAACCTGAACCGCCACATCGCCTTTTTCCAGACCTGACTGACTGTAAAAGGCGGAGGCATTCCTTGGATTTATCCTGTAGCCTTCCAGTCGGCCTTTTTCAATGATGGGTTTTAACACCAGATAATCATCAAGATGCAAACTTTCTGCGCCAGCATCTTTCGTCGATTTTGTAACCGGGCCGCTATCCATGCCCCCCTTAAAATAGTCCGGTTTATTTAACGCCAGTACCTGCGTAGCACCTTCATAATTAACCACCACATTATCTTTGTTTATTTCCTGAATAAATGCGTCGTTAAATCCGGCGAGAGGTTCACCCTCACGGTAGCTTCGCTGACCGCCTGGGGTTTTGATAACAGCAAAGGAGAGCCAGGCGTCATCACTGCGCACAATGCCCTCTATCTCCGCTGCCAGCGGGGCTTTTGCCGCATCCGCTAAGTTCTCCTGACGGACGGCAGCCGTAAAAAGCGTGAAGGGTTTATCTTCACGCGTTTTTTTCAGCGGCTGTAGATCAGCTTTAGCCAACTTATTCGTAACTTTTTTATAATCTTTTAAGGTGAGATACCCTTGCTGGCCGCTAAAAATGAGCAGCGCAAACATAATACAAGGCGTTATCCACCGTGACAGAAATGAGAACCTCATTTTTTATCCGGCCTATAGCAAAGCAAAAATAAGCAGCGTCATACTGCGCCAATATGGAGGAAAATAGTAATAAGCTGTTGCAAATACGACCACTGACTTCGCCACCAACTTTCATACAGAAAAATATTGACCGTATAAAATCCAGATGTTAGGCGCGGCCAGCTGGATATTTTTACCCTGTCTGCAAATTGACCGCTCAGGGGCATTACCTTACTTTCTGCTGCTGTTGCTATTCCTAATCAGAGACGGTCAGTCGTTATGTATCAGAGCCACTTTAATTTTAAAAATCCGCCATTCAGGACAATCACCCGTTTATCCGGTGATTTTCTGGTGCCTTATCATCAGGACGTGTTCAACCTGCTGAAAGAGAAAACCCAGCTGGCGGGTATTATCGGGCTTTTTTGCGACGACGCTCCGCTTCTGAGCCACTTCATCGACGCGCTGAAAGCCAGCAGCAATACCGTTATTGCCATCAACGCGTTTCCCAAACTGAGTGCCAGTAGCCTGCTGTACAAACTCAACCCGGGAACGAAAGCGATTAAAGATCGCATGCAGGCGGTGGATGCCGTCCTGCGCCAGTGGCAGGAGGGGAAAGCAAAATCCAGAGTGCTGACCATCGCCCATTCCGAAGCCATGAAGGAGAGCTGCCGTGAAGTCCTGGGAACGCTGCTCACGCGCGCCCAGGAGCTGAACTTCCGGCTCGCCGTGGTGCTGACGGGTGCTGCGGAGCAGGAACGCCTGCTAAAGCAACCTGAACTGCGCGAATATACGCACACACATCATGTCCTGCGCCCCCTCACCTGCCGCGAATACCTGAGCTATGTGCAGGCGCAGTGCGAAGAACACGACTGTGAACATTCGCCGTTGCCGCCTGCCCGCGTGCGCAAAATGCACACGCTGACCAAAGGCAACATCAGCAAACTGAACGCGCTGGCACACCTGTCAATGCTCGCCGCCTGGACGGAACGCGCGGCGCAGGTCAGCCCACGCCATTTACGTCTGGCGGCGGGAGAGATCCTGCCCGCCAAAAAACACGGTAAGCGCCTGGCAACCGTGGGGCTGTTTGCGTCCGTGCTATTTGCCGCCTGCGGCTGGTATTTTACCTCGTCGATCGGCGCGCGCCTGCCGATCCAGCTGCCGGTGACCGTCAGCTGGAAACAGCAGACGCCAAAACCTGAGGCAGCCGTAGTGCCGGTTATCGACAACGAAATAGTTAATCAGCCGGATGCGATGCATCAGCTTTATCTCATGTGGGGGTATGACGCCTCGGCCGACGATGCGCTGTGCCAGAACGCCGCTAAAGTGAACCTGATGTGTAAACAGGGGAACGCGTCCCCGCAGACGCTGGCGCAGGAAGGGTATCCGTGGGTCAGTGAGCTGAAAACCAGCGGTCACCTTAACTATGCAGTGGTCGCCAGGGTCGGAGATACATCAATTGACTTGTTAATGAATAACCGGACCTGGCAGGTAAGCCGCAGCTGGTTTAACCGGCATGCGACCGGCAACTTCACCCAGTTGCACCGCCTGACACCGGAAGGAAAAGACGCGATCGGCACGGCCAGCGACAGCAAAGACATGGTCTGGCTCGATCAGCAGTTAAGCATCGCGTTGAGCCAGCCCGAAACGCATGCCCGGATCTGGACCGCAGAAATGATGAAACGCACCCGCGAGTTCCAGCAAAAAATGCATCTGCACGTGGATGGCATCCCCGGTGAAGAAACGCTGATGCAGCTGATGCGCGTGACCAACAGCACGCCGGGCGTACTGATTCAGGCAACCCGCACCACCCCGGACGCAAAAATGCAGGAGAAGAAAGCCTAATGTCGACCATCTGCCTTGCGGCCCAGCGCAGCTATACAACCGGGGAAGCGGTCTGGTTTTCGTACCGCCTCCCCAGCCTGAAAAACGTATTCGGCAAAACAGCGTTATGGCTGGTCGGGCTTTGCGCCATGCTGGTTGTCGGCCTGTATATGCACGTCTACTGGAACCTGCGCCACCCGGCACCTGAACCGGTCAACGCCAGCGTTGCCAAACCGGAAACGCAGCTTTCGGAAATGCATTACGTGTACGTGAGTAAACCGTTCCCGCATCCGCAGCCTAAAGTTGCGCCAGTGCATGTTGATGTTCCACCGATGCAGGATCTGCCGATCAGCAGTGATGATGCCGACTGGCAGCAGGCGCCCGAGGGCGCGGTGCCGCACGATACCTCGCGGGATACCTTACCCGGAACCGAGGCGCATGAACACGATATCGCCCCCGCCAGCACGAGCAGTGAAGAGTCATCATTAACGGAATTATTTAAGCAGGCATTAAAAGAGCAGGAGCAGGATTATTCTCAAGGAAAAATTCCCGCGCCGCCGGTTGACGAAACGCAGGATAATTCACAAGCGAGTGTAAAAAACAGTGGAAATAACCGTTCTCCTTTGAGTGAGAAAGGAGAACGGCGGGAGTAGGTATTAATATTTTTCAGGCAGTGCGGTGAGGTTAAGCAATCGACCTTTTTCCACCACAATATATTGACCTTTTTTCAGATCGGAGAGGATTTTGATAATAGTACTACGTGCGAGGTTAGTGTATTCCTGAATGTAATCATAAACGTTAATATCACGTTGCTGATGAACAGTCAGATCGTTAATCTCATATAAAAATTCACGAACAACAGAATACGCACTGCGGGCAACCAGAACATCATCACGTTTGCTCATCACGCATATGTACCAGGAAAGGACTTTGGTCAGGTCAGGCCACAGATTTTTTTCGGTCATCAGCTGGGCGAAGACCTCTTTCTTGATCGAGCGAACGACCGTATTCGTCCGGACAAGGCCGTACATATGGGTGGCGTTGTAATACATTGACGATAGGCCGAAAAGGCATTGTCCGGTGACAGTAAACATGCACAGTTCGTCAGATTCACGTCGAAATTCGACTTCGCCGCTGACGATGACATGAATGTAACCGGAATCAGTAGTGGAAATTTTCTGCCATTTCTTTAACGTTTTTTCTTCAACGCCTGCGGTTGCAGAAATAATTCTTTCCATTTCATATTGTGGACGTAATTTTTTTCCATAGATGCTTAACATTGTTATACCCGATTTAAGATGTGATTTTTTAAAATAAGATGGCCGCGGCATTTACGCCGAACCATAAATTTTTACCTGATGAAAATCTCAAGAATAAAAATAAAAGAGTAAAGTTTTTGATTAATTCGCTACATTACTTAGCGCGCTATGTGTCCATCTTAAATCGGGATAATTTTAAGTCAATTAACTAAAAATGAAATGAGTTTGTACTTAGGATTAATCTGATAGAAACTTAAGAAAATATACTCACTCGGGGGTAATCCGAAGGTTTACCCCTGCCCGTATTTCTCTAAAAGTGCTTCGGCAATCGCCATGGTTTCCACATCCGCTACGCCATTCCATAACTGCGGGCGGAAATGCATCTGGAAAACCATGATGATGCGTTTTTGCTGTGCGGGCGTGCTGTTTTCTGGCACCTCGTAACCGTAGCGCGCCAGCAGATCGAGCAGCGCTGCGGTATCAACCTGCTGATAATGCGGTCGGCCGTTGATATAAAAATTCACCCGCGCCGGATCGGGCCAGGCCCCGATACCCTGCTGCGCCAGCTCGCGCCACGGAAACATCGGGCCAGGATCGTCTTTGCGCTGCGGGGCGATATCCGAGTGTGCCACCACGTTCTGCGGTTTTATGTCGTAGCGGGCGATGATATCTCTGGCAAGCGGGATCAGCGCCGCAATTTGCCCCGGTTCGAAGGGGGTAAAGGTTTTCACGCCATCGGTTTGCCGCCAGCCGCGGTTTTCCAGCTCAATGCCGACGGAGGTATCATTTATGCGGTTGGTGCCACGCCAGAAGCTGATGCCCGCATGCCAGGCCAGCTCGCTCTCCGGGACCAGCTGCCAGATACGCGGTTTGCCCTGTGGTGCTGGGGGCTTTGCGGGAATGAGATAGTGAGAGCTGACGTTTTTATCGGTCAGGGTCGCAAGCGAGGTGTCGAAATCGTCGGCGGTGTAGTGAATAACCAGCACCTTTATACGCGGGTAGGCCGCCTGCGCCTGATGGCGCGTATCCAGCTCGTACGCGCCTTTATCAACGATGCCCTCTTCCGAGGCGCATCCTGCCAGCAATATCGCCAGCAGGAGGGTTGAGAGCGAACGCTTCATCGACGGGTTTTCACCGCCGTACCGCTTACGCTCACCATCAGCATGCTGGCATCTTTCCCGACCGTTTCGTAGTCGATATCAATGCCTACCACCGCATCCGCGCCCAACGCTTTGGCCTGCTCGCCCAGCTCCTTAAACGCAATGTCACGCGCTTTACGCAGCTCTTTCTCGTACGCGCCGGAGCGCCCCCCGACGATATCCCGAATGCCGGCAAAGAAGTCCCGGAATATGTTCGCGCCCAGAATCGCCTCACCGGTGACCACGCCGCAGTACTCGGTAATCGGTTGACCTTCCAGGGTTGGCGTTGTTGAAAACTGCATACTTTCTCTCCTTCTTTAGCGTTCAATGCGTTAGCAACTGCATTATCGGTTCGTTACGCTATGATTGAAAGGATAGTTAATAAATAAGGAAATCAACATGCGCTACTCTGCTTTAACGCTTTTAGTGCCATGCGCGCTGGTGCTCAGCGCCTGCACAACGCCGGTCACGCCAGCCTTTAAGGATATCGGAACCCGCAGCGGCCCTTGTATTGAGGGTGGCCCGGACGCCGTGGCGCAACAATTTTATGATTACCGTATTCAGCATCGCGGTAATGACCTGACCGCCCTGCGCCCGTACCTGAGCGATAATCTGGCGAAACTGCTCACCGACGCTTCGCGCGATCCGCAGCATAACGCCCTGCTGTCATCCGATCCGTTCTCAAGCCGCGCCACGCTGCCGGACAGCGCCGACGTCGCCAGCGCATCCACCATTCCAAATACTGACGCACGCAATATTCCCCTGCGCGTGAAGCTAACCCAGGGGACGCAAACCTGGCAGGATGAGGTGCTGATGATCCGTGAAGGCCAGTGCTGGGCAGTAGATGATGTACGCTACATTGGCGGCAGCGTTCATGCCCCGGCAGGCACCCTTCGCCAGTTGATTGAGAACCGCTAACGCATCCGTTAAATAAACGTTAACCCCGTAAAATGTCCGGCATTTCAGGCGGAATGCCGACATTTATACTCGCCCCCCTTTCCCGTCGCTATTTTGTGCTATGTTTAAGAGTAAACACGGGTTATATTTAACTTTTAACGCATAAATATTGCATAACTATTCTGTCAACGGTACTATCTGCGGCCTCAATTGCTATAGTTTGCCTGGATGAGTAAAGACTGCCCCGATGAGTATTAAACTAAACGGCATTAACTGCTTCTACGGCGCACACCAGGCGCTGTTCGACATTACGCTGAGTTGCCCGGAGGGCGAAACGCTGGTTTTGCTTGGCCCAAGCGGCGCGGGAAAAAGCTCCCTTCTGCGTGTTTTAAATCTGCTTGAAATGCCCCGTTCGGGAACGCTGGCCATCGCCGGTAACCATTTTGACTTCGCGAAAACCCCTTCTGATAAAGCGATTCGTGAACTGCGTCAAAACGTGGGCATGGTTTTCCAGCAATACAATCTCTGGCCGCATCTGACGGTGGTGCAAAACCTGATTGAAGCCCCGTGCCGCGTGCTTGGCTTAAGCAAAGACCAGGCGATGGCGCGCGCTGAAAAGCTGCTGGAACGTCTGCGTCTGAAACCGTACAGCGACCGTTATCCTCTGCATCTCTCTGGTGGTCAGCAACAGCGTGTGGCGATCGCCCGTGCGCTGATGATGGAGCCAGCGGTGCTGCTGTTCGATGAGCCGACCGCGGCGCTGGACCCGGAAATTACTGCCCAGATCGTGAGTATCATTCGTGAGCTGGCGGAAACCAACATTACCCAGGTCATCGTGACCCACGAGGTGGAAGTGGCGCGCAAAACCGCCAGCCGCGTGGTCTATATGGAAAACGGGTATATCGTTGAGCAGGGTGACGCGAGCTGCTTCACTAACCCGCAAACCGATGCCTTCAAAAACTACTTATCACACTGATGTGTTAGGGAAATTATAATGAAAAAAGTATTGATTGCCGCGCTGCTTGCTAGCGTCAGCCTTTCCGCTACCGCAGCCCAGACCATCCGTTTCGCCACTGAAGCGTCCTACCCTCCGTTTGAATCCATTGATGCGAACAACAAGATTGTTGGCTTCGACGTGGACCTGGCAAATGCCCTGTGTAAAGAGATCGACGCGACCTGTACCTTCAGCAACCAGGCGTTCGACAGCCTGATCCCAAGCCTGAAGTTCCGCCGTATCGACGCCGTAATGGCCGGTATGGACATCACACCGGAGCGTGAGAAGCAGGTTCTGTTCACCACCCCTTACTACGACAACTCGGCGCTGTTCATCGGTCAGAAAGGTAAATACGCCTCCGTTGACCTGCTGAAAGGCAAGAAAGTCGGCGTGCAGAACGGCACCACGCACCAGAAATTCATCATGGATAAGCACCCGGAAATCACCACCGTGCCGTATGACAGCTACCAGAATGCGAAACTGGACCTGCAAAACGGTCGTATCGATGCGGTGTTCGGGGATACGGCTGTCGTGACTGAATGGCTGAAAGCGAACGACAAGCTGGCTGCCGTGGGTGACAAGGTGACCGATAAAGACTACTTCGGTACAGGTCTGGGTATTGCCGTACGTCAGGGCAACACCGAGTTGCAGCAGAAATTCAACGCTGCGCTGGAAAAAGTGAAGAAAGACGGCACCTACGAAACCATCTACAAAAAATGGTTCCAGAAGTAATTCCTGATGAATGAAATTTTTCCTTTAGCAAGCGCCGCCGGGATGACCGTCGGCCTTGCCGTTTGTGCACTGATTATCGGCCTCGTACTGGCGATGTTCTTTGCGGTGTGGGAGTCCGTTAAGTGGCGCCCTGTCGCATGGCTCGGTTCAGCGCTGGTGACTGTGCTGCGTGGACTCCCGGAAATTCTGGTGGTCCTGTTTATCTATTTCGGCTCCTCACAGCTGCTGTTAACGCTGTCGGACGGCTTCACGATTAATCTCGGCTTTGCGCAAATCCCGGTGCAGATGCAGATCGAGAACTTCGACGTCAGCCCGTTCCTGTGCGGCGTGATTGCGCTCTCCCTGCTCTATTCAGCCTATGCGTCGCAAACGCTGCGCGGCGCGCTGAAAGCGGTGCCACAGGGTCAGTGGGAATCCGGTCAGGCGCTGGGCCTGTCGAAAGCGGCGATCTTCTTCCGCCTGGTGATGCCGCAGATGTGGCGTCATGCCCTGCCAGGGCTGGGTAATCAGTGGCTGGTACTGCTGAAAGATACCGCGCTGGTAAGCCTGATCAGCGTGAACGATTTGATGCTGCAAACCAAAAGTATCGCCACCCGTACGCAGGAGCCGTTTACCTGGTACATCGTCGCGGCGGCAATCTACCTGGTGATCACGTTGCTGAGCCAGTACGTTCTGAAGCGTATTGACCTGCGCGCAACGCGTTTTGAACGGAGACCAGGCTGATGCTGGATTATTTACCCGAACTGATGAAAGGGCTGCACACCAGCCTGACGCTGACCGTCGCGTCTATCATCGTGGCGCTGATCCTGGCGCTGATCTTCACCATCGTCCTGACGCTGAAAACGCCAGTGCTGGTGTGGATTGTACGTGGCTACATTACGCTCTTTACCGGTACGCCGCTGCTGGTGCAAATCTTCCTGATTTACTACGGCCCGGGGCAGTTCCCGTCGTTACAGGAATACCCGGTGATCTGGCACCTGCTCTCTGAACCGTGGCTCTGCGCCCTGATTGCCCTCTCGCTGAACAGCGCCGCCTACACCACGCAGCTGTTCTACGGTGCCATTCGCGCGATCCCGGAAGGCCAGTGGCAGTCCTGCGGAGCGTTGGGCATGAGCAAGAAGGATACGCTGGCGATCCTGCTGCCCTATGCCTTTAAGCGCGCGCTCTCTTCCTATTCCAACGAAGTCGTTCTGGTGTTCAAAAGCACCTCACTGGCCTACACCATCACCCTGATGGAAGTGATGGGCCACGGACAGCTGCTGTACGGACGCACCTACGACGTAATGGTGTTCGGTGCGGCGGGTCTGGTCTATCTGGTGGTCAACGGTCTGCTGACGCTGATGATGCGTCTTATCGAGCGTAAGGCGTTAGCGTTTGAGCGCAGGAATTAACCACGCAAATGCATAAAACGGTATTCATGGAGCGGGTAACCTGATGGGTTATCCGCTTTTTTTTGTGATTGAAATAATACTTAATCATTTTTATTGCATATAAATTCATTAACTGGCATTGTACATCCAGGCCGCAGACACGGCGCATCAATAAGACAGACGGGAGCATTACAATGAAAAAGTTAGTTCTGGCCGCATTACTCGCAACCTTCGCCGCTGGCGCATCCGCCGCCGATAAAATCAATTTTGGCGTTTCTGCCACCTATCCGCCGTTTGAATCGCTGGATGCCAGCAACCAGATCGTCGGTTTCGACATTGACCTGGCGAAAGCGCTGTGCAAACAGATGCAGGCCGACTGCACCTTTACTAACCACGCGTTTGACAGCCTGATCCCGTCCCTGAAATTTAAAAAATACGATGCGGTGATCTCCGGCATGGACATTACGCCAGAGCGCAGCAAGCAGGTCGCGTTCACCGACCCGTACTACGCGAACTCTGCGGTGGTGATTGCGAAGAAAGGAGCTTATAAATCTTTCGACGAGCTGAAAGGCAAGCGCATCGGCATGGAGAACGGCACCACGCACCAGAAATACCTCCAGGACAAGCATCCTGAAGTGAAAACCGTGGCCTACGACAGCTACCAGAATGCCATTATCGACCTGAAAAATGGCCGTATCGATGGCGTATTTGGCGACACCGCAGTCGTGAATGAGTGGCTGAAAACCAACCCGCAGCTGGGTACAGCGACGGAGAAAGTGACCGATCCGCAGTATTTCGGCACTGGCCTCGGTATTGCCGTGCGTCCGGATAACAAGGCTCTGCTTGAGAAACTGAACGGCGCGCTGAAAGCGATCAAAGCTGACGGTACGTACCAGAAAATCAGCGAGCAGTGGTTCCCTCAGTAATCTCTTTTTGCCGGGTGGTCTGGCCTGCGGGGGTGGTCTGTAGGCCGGATAAGCGCAGCGCCACCCGGCAATTTCTCATAGCGGTACAAAGAACCTGAACCGCGCCCCGCTCACGGACTCCATCAGCCTGATCCCACCGCCGTGCAGCTCCAGCATTCTCTTCACGATTAACAGCCCTAATCCCCCACGGTTCTCTCGCGACGCCTGAGGATTTAACGCTGAAGGCCGCTGGAACAAATCGTCGCGCAGCGAGGCATCTACGCCCGTACCATTGTCTGCCACTTCGACCTGAAGTCGTTCATTCTCCTGCCAGACCGCCAGACGAATTTCTCCGCCGCTCGGCGTATGACGGATGGCGTTATCCAGAAGGTTAGTGACCACGCGCTCGATCATCGACACGTCGGCGTTCACCAGCGGCAATCGCCCCGGCACATCAATACGCAGGTTCACCTCGCGCGTGCGGGCGGTAAGCTCAAACTTCTGCGCCACGTCGGAAATCAGTTCAGCCATGGCAAAACGTTCGCGCTGGGGCTTGATGCCGCCGTGCTCAAGACGCGCCAGCTCGAACAGCTGCTGCGACAGATGGCGTACCTTTTGCCCCTGACGCAGCGCGGTAGCGAGGTACTGCTGATGCTCCTGCGGCGACAGCGTGGCGGATTTGAGCGACAGCGTTTCCAGATAACCCAGCAGCGACGTCAGCGGGGTGCGTAAGTCGTGCGAAATGTTGGCGATAAACTCCCGGCGCTGGCGGTCGCTGTCGGCCAGCCGATCCCACTGAGAGGTGATTTTGCGCGCCAGCTCGATAAAGGTATTGCGCAGGATCGCCACTTCATCCTGGCCGGCAGGCTCAAGCGGCTGGGCCGCCAGCTGCTTAATCGCGCTGATGCTGTCCTGCTCCAGCCCGGCCACGTCCAGCGTGAGCTCTTTAACCGGGCGCGTCACCCAGTACCAGAGCAGCACCCCCGCCAGCAGACCAAACAGCGCCACCAGCAGCATCGACCACAGCGCCGTACTCCAGAGCGCTTTGTGCCAGGCCATCTCCGCCAGCGCGTTGGACTCTTCCCCCTGCAAAATAATGTACAGATACCCCTTCAGCTCGCCGTCCTGCCGCAGCGGGGTGGCGCTGAAGACTTTCTTATTCTGGCTTCGGGGATCGTCGCCAAACACCGGCATCACCGTCCCGCTCAGGAAATTCTGTATCGGCGCGAGGTCAATTTTTTGCCGCTGAATGTGCCCCGGCGGGGCGGCATCGGCCAGGATATCGCCATCAGGCGAGACAACATACAGCTCGACGCTCGGATTAAAGGTCATCAGCCGGTCGAACAGCGGTTTTAAGGCGCTGCGATCCACCCTGCCCTGCGAATCCAGAATCGCTTCCCGCTGCACAATCTGCTGCGCCAGCCCGCCGGAGAGCCGCTGCACCATCGCGTTGCCGTACTGCATGCTACTGTAGAGCTGCACCGCACAGGCGACGGTGGCGCAGAGCAGCAGTAACACCGTAAACAGCAGCGTCAGGCGCTGGCTCAGGCTAAAGCGACGCATCATGATTCTGCTCCGCAAATTTGTAGCCTTTGCCCCAGACGGTGCGAACGATCTCCGGCTCGGCGGCATCTTTTTCTATTTTGATGCGCAGGCGGTTAATATGGGTGTTGACGGTGTGTTCGTAGCCTTCGTGCTGATACCCCCACACCTGCTCCAGCAATGCCAGACGTGAAAAGACCTCTCCAGGATGACGAGCAAAAAAATAGAGCAGTTCAAATTCACGCGGAGTGAGATCGACGTGTTGACCGTTAAGACGCACGGTGCGCGCCAGCGGATCGATAGTCAGACCGTGCGCCTGAATAATGCCGTCCGTCTGCGCCTGGCCCATCGCCTGCTGTCGGCGGAACAGCGCCTTAATGCGGGCAATCAGCTCCTGCACCGAGAAAGGTTTTGCCAGATAATCATCCGCCCCGGTTTCCAGGCCGGTAATACGGTCAGTTTCACTGCTGCGGGCGCTAATGATGATAATGGGCAGGTAACGGGTCATCTGGCGGATACGGCGGCAAATCTCCAGACCATCAACATTCGGCAGCATCAGATCGAGGATCACCGCGTCCCACGGCTGTGTTTCAAGACGCTGTAAGGCGTTGCCCCCGTCGGGCTCGTGGGTAATGGCGTAGCCTTCATCTTCCAGGTTAAGACGCAGGAGTGCCGCGATATCGTGGTCATCTTCTACCAGCAGGATCTGCTTCATGGGTAAGCCTTCAATCATTTGTTATGTCGTAAGCTTACCTGATTTCGAGCGGGGGAAGAGTTCACATTTTGTTGAACATTGTGTGGGGTTTATGCCGGGGGGCGGCTTCGCCTTACCCGGCCTACGCTTTGGTTAACAACGTCAACACTTCATAATGGGCGGTATGGGGGAACATATCGAAAAGCTGAACGCGCGCGATGCGGTAGCCCGGCAGGCTGGCGATATCCTTCGCCATGGTCTGCGCGTTACAGCTGGAGTAGACGATGTACTCCGGCCCCATCTGGCTCAGGTAGTCGCAGAGCGCCTGGCCGATGCCCCGGCGCGGCGGGTTCACCAGCACCAGCTCCGGCACGTTGCCCTGCCCGGTCGCGAACTGCGTGGAGTCCAGCGCCTGGAAGTGCAGATTCGTCAGCCCCAGCTCCGCGGCGGACTGCTTCGCGCAGGCAATCGCTTCGGCGGAGATCTCAATGCCGGTGAGCTGCATGTCTGGCGTGGCACAGTGCAGGCCAAAGCCGCCGACGCCGCAGAACAGATCCCACATGTGATGAACCTGTAACGCACGCACCCAGTCGCGCGCGGTGGTGTACAGCGCGCTGGCGACGGTGGGGTTAGTCTGAAAGAAGCTTTGCGGACGGATCCACAGCGGCACGCCGTTAAAACGCTCCTCCAGCGCATGCTGTTCGGTGAAGAAGATCTCTTTCTCCCCTTCCATGATCGCCATATGCACCGGCTGAATATTTGCGGTGATAACCTTGAGCTGCGGAAGCTGTTGCTGCAATCCCGGAAGTGCCGCGCGCAGCTGCTCCAGCTTGTTTTCCGAACGCAGCACAAAGCGCAGCATCATCCCGCCGTCGATCTGGCTTTCGGTCAGCAGAAGGTATTTCAGCTCGCCGCGCCTGCGGGCAACGTTATAGGGCGTTAACCCCGCCCGGGCGATAAACGGTTTCAGAGCGCTAAACACCGGCTCAAACGAGGCGGGATACAGCGGGCAGTCGGTTAAATCTTCCGGCGTACCGTCGCGGTGCAGCATCCCCAGCAGCGGCTTTTCAACGCTGCCGCTGACCACCATTTTGGCTTTATTGCGAAAGCCCTGCTCCGGGCCGCTGACGGGTGCGCACCACTCGCCCACCGCGTGTGCTGCCAGCAGCTGTTGCAGGTTGGCCATTTTGGCGGTGAGTTGTTGAGAGACCGGCTGTTCTATCCACTGACAGGAGCGGCAGCGTCCGGCGTCATAGAGTGCGCACTGCATATGAAAACCTTAAGAAACACGAGGGCTGCGATTATACACATTATTGCAGGCGGAAGAACCGCCGGCTCGAAGCTGGTGCAAATAGCAGGAACAGAACCAGCATATCCGGCAGTTTTTGCATCACCAGTGAATGGAAAATCTCACGTCGCGACTCACCGGGTATGCTGAACAGCTCCGGATAGCCATAGCCCAGCGAGGCGGCCCACAGGTAGCCTGCGGCGGTGATCTGCGTCAGCAGATACACCCAGCGCGCCCAGTTACGGCCTTTCACCAGCGAGAACGCACAGTAGATCTCAATAAACACCAGCATCAGGCTGCTGAGAAACACCAGCGTCAGATTCCACGTCTGCGCGCTGCGGTGAATAAATTCCCCCATTCCGCGCGGACCCAGCGTGTTCATTATCATCAGCACATCCAGACAGCGGATCATAATAATGGCGAGCGCCGCCACCTGCACCAGCGCAGGGACGTTCGGACGGGCGTGCGAATGACGTGTTTTTTGTAAGAATCCCAATGTTTTTACTTCCCTGAAAAACAGTGCCGCGTCATACGCGGCACATCACTGGAAATAGTAATTCCTTCAGCCGCGTCTTGCACGCTGGATATCGCGCACACGCTGTTTTTCCGCGCGCGCCATCAAATACCAGGCGATAAATCCGACAATTCCGACCACGCCAAGGATGATGGAGGCCAGGGCGTTGATCTCCGGATTCACCCCCATCCGCACGCTGGAGAAGACCAGCATCGGCAGCGTCGTCGCGCCCGGTCCCGACACAAAGCTGGCGATAACCAGATCGTCGAGCGAGAGCGTGAACGCCAGCAGCCAGCCGGAGATCACCGCCGGCATAATCATCGGCAGCGTGATGATGAAAAAGACCTTCAGCGGCGTGGCGCCGAGATCCATCGCCGCCTCTTCAATGGAGCGATCCAGCTCGCGCAGCCGCGAGGAGATCACCACCGCCACATACGCCGTACAGAAGGTGACATGTGCCAGCCAGATGGTGAGCATCCCGCGATCCGCTGGCCAGCCGATGGCGTGCGCCAGCGCGACAAACAGCAGCAGTAGCGACAGCCCGGTGATCACGTCCGGCATGACCAGCGGGGCGGTGATCATAAACGCAAAACCATTTGCCCCGCGGAAACGGCCAAAGCGCACCATCACCAGCGCGGCAATCGTGCCCAGCACGCAGGCCATCGTCGCCGCCAGCGCCGCAATGGTCAGGCTCAGCCCCACCGCGCTCATCATCGCATCATCGTGGAACAGCTCGCTGTACCAGCGCGTCGACCAGCCCGCCCAGACGGTGACCAGCTTAGAGCTGTTGAACGAGTAGATCACCAGCATCAGCATCGGCGCATAAAGGAAGGTAAAGCCGATAATCAGGATCGCAATTCGCCACGGGGAGCGTACTACCGGTAAGTTGTTCATCCGTGGTCTCCCATCTGTTTCTGCTGATGTTTATGGAACCACATGATCGGCACGATCAGCAGCAGTAACATGACGATCGCCACCGCCGAGGCCACCGGCCAGTCGCGGTTATTGAAGAACTCCTGCCATAGCACGCGGCCAATCATGATGCTGTCCGGGCCGCCGAGCAGTTCCGGGATCACAAACTCCCCGACAGCCGGGATAAACACCAGCATCGATCCGGCGATGATCCCGCCTTTGGTGAGCGGCACAATGACGCTGAAGAAAGTCTTCAACGGGCGTGCGCCGAGATCCAGCGAGGCTTCCACCAGCGAGTAATCAATACGCGTCAGCGCCGTATAGATCGGCAGCACCATAAACGGCAGATAGGCATAGACAATCCCGATATACACCGCAAGGTTGGTATGCAGGATCGTCAGCGGCTGGTCGATCACCCCAAGCCACAGCAGGAAGTTATTCAGTATGCCGTTATTCTTCAGGATCCCCATCCACGCGTACACGCGGATCAGGAACGACGTCCACGACGGTAAAATGACCAACAGCAGTAAAATATTTCGCGTCGACGGCTTGCTGTGCGCCACTGCCCACGCCAGCGGGTAGCCCATCAACAAGCAGCAGATCGTAGAAATAGCCGCAACCTGTAACGACTGCAAATAGGCTTCGAAATAGAGCGGATCGTCGGTCAGTTGCAGGAAATTACCGAGGTTTACGGTCAGCGTCAGCTGCCCGTCGGCCCACTCCCACAGATCGGTATACGGAGGGATCGCCCGCGCCATCTCCGCCAGGCTGATCTTAAAGACGATCAGGAACGGCAGCAGAAACAGCAGGATCAGCCAGATATAGGGCATGGCGATGACCAGCTTGCGGCCATGCGCCATCTGTATGCGCGCCAGCCAGAGCGCGAAATCGCCCGGTTTTTTGACGCGGGCTGGAGGTTCAAGTGTACTCATGACCGCTCCTTATACCGTCAGGACTACGCAACTGTCCGCATCCCAGCAGAGGCTCACTTCGTCGCCCCAGGTTGGCTGTCCCTTGCGATACCGGTGTTCGTTCTGTAACTGGGCGCTGAGCATCTGGCCGCTTTTCAGGCGCACATGGTAAATCGACAGATCGCCGAGATAGGCAATGTGCACCACTTCGCCCACGGCAAAGTTATAGCCATCGGCGGGTGGCTCATCGCATAGCATGATTTTTTCCGGGCGCAGGGCAACGTAAACCGGCACGTTGTCCACCACGGAGTTATCAGAATCAACCTTCAGCGGGTGCACCAGCCCCGGCGATTCAATCACCAGACCGTCGTCCTGGCGTTCCTTCAGCAGCCCTTCGAAGACGTTCACCGAGCCGATGAACTCCGCGCTGTAGCGGGTTGTCGGGTGTTCGTAAATCTCTTCCGGCTCGCCGATCTGCACGAACTTACCGCGATTCATGATCGCAATGCGCCCGGCCATGGTCATCGCCTCTTCCTGGTCGTGAGTCACCATCACGCAGGTCACCCCCACGCGCTCGAGGATATCCACCACTTCCAGCTGCATCCGGTCGCGCAGCTTTTTATCCAGCGCGCCCATCGGCTCGTCGAGCAGTAATAATTTTGGACGCTTCGCCAGACTTCTTGCCAGCGCAACGCGCTGACGCTGACCGCCGGAAAGCTGATGCGGCTTACGCTTCGCAAACTCCTGCATATGCACCAGGCTCAGCATCTCCGCCACGCGCGCGGTGATTTCGGCTTTCGGCAGTTTGTCCTGCTTCAGGCCGAAGGCGATGTTCTGCTCGACGGTCATGTGCGGGAACAGGGCATAGGACTGGAACATCATGTTGATGGGCCGCTGGTACGGCGGCACGCTGGAGAGGTCTACCCCATCCAGCACGATCTGCCCGGCGGTGGGCTGTTCAAACCCGGCCAGCATGCGCAGCAGGGTCGATTTACCGCAGCCGGATGCGCCAAGCAAAGCAAAAATTTCACCTTTGTAGATCGTCAGGCTGACATCGTCCACGGCATGCTGGCCGTCGAAGGATTTGGTGAGGTTACGAATTTCAAGAAGCGGGGTCAGCGCTTTACGGACTTTCGCCTGCGGGCGGGGGATCGCGTCATTCACGGGGTGCTCTCCGGCATAGATCAACACTGGTGCAAACGCACCGTCAGGGTGCGCATCGCCGGGCGGCGCTAACGCTTGCCCGGCCTACGGTATTTGTCGGCCCGGTAAGCGACGGCGCTACCGGGCAACGATATCAAACGCCGTTACTTACCACTTTTCACCTTGGTCCACGCGCGGGTACGCACACGGTCAATTTTTGGTTCCTGCACTTTCAGGGTGAAGAGCTTGGCAAACACATCGGCTGGCGGGTAGATCGCCGGATTATTGCGGATTTCTTCGCTCACCAGCGGCTCGGAGGCCTTGTTACCATTGGCGTAGTAGACGTGGTCGCTGATGTGAGCAATCACGTCCGGACGCATCAGGTAGTTGAGGAACTGATACGCTTCCTCTTTGTTTTTCGCATCAGCCGGCATCGCGAAGACGTCGAAGAACGCCAGCGCCCCCTCCTTCGGAATGAAGTAGGAAACATTCACGCCGTTTTTTGCCTCTTTCGCGCGGTTCGCCGCCTGCCAGACGTCGCCCGCCCAGCCGATGGCCACGCAGATATCCCCGTTCGCCAGGTCGTTGATATACTGAGAGGAGTGGAAGTAGCGAATATTTGGACGCAGCTTCAGTAGCAGGTCGGTCGCCGGACCGGTGTAGTCGTCGGCCTTGCTGCTGTTTGGATCCTTGCCGAGATAGTTAAGCACGGTGGCGAAAATCTCTTCCGGCGCATCGAGGAAAGAGACGCCGCAGCTTTTCAGCTTCTCGAGGTTTTCCGGCTTCAGCACCACGTCCCAGCTGTCCAGCTTGACGTCCGGGCCCAGCGCCGCTTTGACTTTATCCACGTTATAGCCAATACCGGTGGTCGCCCACAGGTAAGGCATCGCGTATTTGTTGTCCGGATCGTGCTTCGCCACCAGCTTCAGCACGTCCGGATCGAGGTTTTTCCAGTTCGGTAATTTGCTCTTGTCCAGCGGCTGGAAGACACCGGCGGTCAGCTGACGCTCCAGGAAGCTTGCCGACGGCACCACCAGGTCGAAACCGGTGCTGCCCGCCATCAGTTTGCCTTCCAGCACTTCGTTGGAATCGAATACGTCGTAGACAACCTTAATGCCGGTCTCTTTTTCAAAATTGGCGACGGTATCCGGCGCAATATAGTCAGACCAGTTATAGACGTGCAGCGTTTTTTGTTCCGCAGCGAGCGTGCCGGCAGAGACGGCCATCAGAGCACCCGCAACCAGACCCGATAACCATTTTTTATTCAAGGCGATCATATTGTTATTCCTTCTGAAAGTTCGTTAACAAACGAACCAAAACTGTGCAGCCTGAAGATATGCAATAATCATGCATAGTTTGTCGCTCTGCCCGAAATAAAATACCCCCCTCATCCCGGCAGGTTCCGCTCGCTTTTTTAAGCACCGCAAGAATAACTGTAGCCCGTGTCTCCGGCTATAGCCCAGACGAAAAAACGCCTTTTATCAATTTTTTATGCAGATTATGTCTACGTGATAAGCCGAAACGGCCGGAGAGGAGGTGAAAAATTCTTTAAAGAAAGGTTAAAAGCAGCAGAAAAAACGGTGTTATGCAGCCGCTCTGGCAGCGACTGCGCAAAAGTCAGACAGGCTTAGTGGAGAAAATTGGGAGATGCATCATTATTCTCGGCGTCATCTTCCGCGCTATACAGCAGGTGATGTGCGTTGGCTTCCATCATGACCATGGAAATTTGCTCTTCGCTCAGGCGCATAAACCAGGCGAACTGCTTGAAGGAGAGCCCCGCGCCGGAGAATAAAGACTGGCAAACCACCAGCTTTGGCAGATTATCATCCTGTATGTCGAGAAACGCTTTCACCGTCAAAGAACTGGCGTTGATCGCTGACAGATCGGATGCCAGCGCCAGCAGCGCGGACGGCTTTACTTCAGCCAGCGCGGAGAAAAGGATCACGTCGTTAATCAGATCGATTTTGGCATCGAAAATGCCGTCGAAATTTTGCATGTGAGGCAGATGCAGCGCCTGGCAGGAGTCGCATTCGAAGAAAGTAATACCGGCATCATCGAGCCATTGACGTAACGTATCCAGTGTAGGTACGACCTGTAAATCCATCGCAGTGCAGCCTCTTAAATAAAAACGTTGTCCAGATTACGCAAAAAGTGCGCGCCGATCCATTTAACCGCCCGTTTTCAGGCAAAATCCCGGCGTTGCATGGCATTCAATCCATGCGATCATTTTACCTGCAATATCGACGCCTGTGGTTTTTTCCACCCCTTCCAGCCCCGGCGAGGCGTTAACTTCCATCACCAACGGCCCGCGGTCGGCACGCAGCAGATCGACCCCCGCCACGTCCAGGCCCAGCGTCTGCGCCGCTTTCACCGCAATCTCACGCTCGCGCTCGCTGATAAGGGCCACCCGTGCGATACCGCCGCGGTGAAGGTTAGAGCGAAAATCGCCCTCTTTCGCCTGCCGCTCTATGGCGGCCACCACTTCATCGCCCACCACAAAGCAGCGGATGTCGCACCCTTTAGCCTCTTTAATATACTCCTGCACCAGAATATGGGCATTCAGACCGCGAAACGCATCGATCACGCTTTCCGCCGCCTGACGCGTCTCCGCCAGTACCACTCCAATACCCTGCGTACCTTCCACCAGCTTAATGACCAGCGGCGCACCGCCCACCATATCGATTAAATCGCTGGTGTCGTCCGGGGAGTGGGCAATCCCGGTGACGGGCAGATCGATCCCCTGGCGCGCCAGCAGTTGCAGCGAGCGCAGCTTATCGCGGGCGCGGGAGATCGCCACGGACTCGTTGAGCGGATAACTTCCCAGCATTTCAAACTGGCGCAGCGCAGCCGTGCCGTAATAGGTGATCTGGGAGCCAATACGGGGAATTACCGCATCAAAATGCGGGAGTTTGCGGCCTTTGTAATGAATCGACGACGCCGCAGGGTCGATGTTCATATAGCAGGACATCGGATCGAGGATCTCAACCTGATGTCCGCGTTTCGCCGCCGCTTCTCGCAGGCGTTTACATGAATAGAGCGTTCCATCCCGGGACAATATGGCAATTTTCACCCTGCACCTCTCTAAAGACATGGTAAAAGCCTGCCTATCATACACGAGGCGCAGGAGGAATGGACTACCGCGTTGCCCAGCCCTGTTTGTGCAGGTAGTCGAGAATGAACGGGCGGTTCTCCTTGATAATGGTGCGACGAATATGGTCGCTCCAGGTGTCGCGGCGGTTGTTGCTGTCGCGCGTCAGATAGTAGTTCGCCAGCTCTTCATCGTATTGATGCAGAACGTCCTGGTCGACCGGCTGGTAGTGATTTTCATGCACCAGCATCGCAGCAGGAATGCGCGGCTTCAGATCCGGGTTGTCCGCCGGCCAGCCGAGGCACAGACCAAACAGCGGCAGCACGTGTTTCGGCAGCTTCAGCAGTTCCGTCACGCTTTCGATGTTGTTACGCAGCCCGCCAATATAGACGCCGCCAAGCCCCAGTGATTCCGCCGCCGTGAACGCGTTTTGCGCCATCAGTGCCGTATCCACAACGCCCAGCAGCAGCTGTTCCGCCAGCCCCAGCTCGGCCTCAGGACAGATTTGCAGGTGACGGTTAAAATCGGCGCAGAACACCCAGAACTCAGCCGCCTGGGCAACGTGCTTTTGTCCGCCCGTCAGCGTTACCAGCTGCTCACGCATCGCCGGATCGGTGATGCGGATAATGGAGCTGCACTGCAAAAAGCTGGAGCTGGAGGTGCCTCTTGCGCTGTCGATGATCGCGTCCCGCTGCGCCTGGGTAATCGGCTCATCGGTGAAATGGCGAATGGAACGGTGGGAACGAAGCAGGTCAATGGTTGGCGTCATTTTGTCTCTCTTTGTGTTGCGTAAAACGTATGGCAGCCAGTATAGGCAATGATCCACCTGATGTAATTGGCGAAACATAGCCTGACTGTATCAAAGTGACAGGTGAAACCTTCTTTCCATGACGGCAGGTTATCGTGCACTATAGGTGCTATTCGCCGTCAGGCTTGTTTTTTGAGGAGAGAGAAATGTTTGCAGTAATTTTTGGTCGTCCAGGATGCCCTTACTGTGTGCGCGCGAAAGAACTGGCAGAGAAACTGACTGAAGAGCGTGATGATTTCAACTTCCGTTATGTGGATATCCACGCGGAAGGCATCACTAAAGCCGATCTGGAAAAAACCGTGGGTAAACCGGTTGAAACCGTGCCGCAGATCTTCCTCGATCAGAAACACATCGGCGGCTGCACCGATTTTGAGGCCTACGCCAAAGAACACCTGGGCCTGTTTGCGGCTCAGTAATGCGAAGACGCCCTCACCCTGAGGGCGTTTTTATTTACGGTGCTTCCGCTGTTGCAGCAGGCTGCGCGTAAATAAGAAACAGAGCGCGCCCAGCGCACACCAGAAAACGCCACTCAGTAGCCACGCCACTTCCTGCCAGACGCTTCTCGACGAGAGAAACAGCACGCGCATCAGAAGCAGGCAGAGCGGGGCCGCAAGCATTGCCCCAATAAGCGGCATCACCACCTCGCCTTTACGTGAGAGAAAACCGGCTACTACCCCCGGCAGGATGAAGAACAACAGGCCCAGCTCGGGATGACCGGACGCTCTGAAGGCGCCTTTCACGTTAAAAGCGAGTGACATGCAAACGACCGTAAACAGCAAAAAACAGCTGATTACGCCAGCCCAGTTTCGTTTAAAGTTCAAACTATCCTCCTGACTTATCTCTATCAAATACAAAAATCGTCCGGTGAACGCCCAGTCAGATAAAGCAATGCGGCAATCCTTGCCAAAGCACGCACAGAAGTCGTGCGATAATAGGTGGCTGTCGGTAGCTATTACGATTAAACTAACCGACTGCTAGTGTTTAGGGTATTTATCAGGAAGCAGGGAGATGCAAAGTGATTCCCTGACTCTGAAAACAGTAGCCCAAATAGTCCTTTCATTCAACAACTTACTGGTAAACAAGAAGTTAGCCTCCGTGAATATAAACGTCGCAGACTTGTTAAATGGGAATTACATCCTGTTATTATTTGTGGTACTGGCGCTGGGCCTTTGTCTGGGTAAATTACGCCTGGGTTCAGTTCAACTTGGTAATTCCATTGGCGTTTTAGTCGTCTCCCTGTTATTAGGTCAACAACATTTCAGTATTAACACGGACGCGCTTAACTTAGGTTTCATGCTGTTTATTTTTTGCGTAGGCGTGGAAGCCGGTCCGAACTTTTTTTCCATTTTCTTCCGAGATGGCAAAAATTACCTGATGCTGGCTCTGGTGATGGTCGGCAGCGCCCTGCTGATTGCGTTAGGGCTGGGCAAGCTGTTTGGCTGGGACATCGGCTTAACGGCCGGTATGCTGGCAGGCTCGATGACCTCCACACCGGTGCTTGTCGGCGCGGGGGATACGCTTCGTCATTCTGGCATGGCCGGCACGCCGCTTTCCTCCGCGCTGGACAACCTGAGTCTGGGCTATGCCCTGACCTATCTGATTGGTCTGGTGAGCCTGATTGTTGGCGCGCGCTATCTGCCAAAACTTCAGCATCAGGATCTCCAGACCAGCGCCCAGACCATCGCCCGCGAGCGCGGCCTGGACACGGACTCCAAACGTAAAGTTTACCTGCCGGTGATCCGCGCCTACCGCGTCGGGCCGGAGCTGGTTGCCTGGACCGACGGGAAAAACCTGCGCGAGCTGGGGATCTACCGTCAGACCGGCTGCTACATCGAACGTATCCGTCGTAACGGCATTCTGGCAAACCCGGACGGTGACGCGGTGCTCCAGATGGGCGATGACATCGCCCTTGTTGGCTACCCGGACGCCCACGCGCGTCTCGATCCGAGCTTCCGCAACGGGAAAGAGGTGTTTGACCGCGACCTGCTGGACATGCGTATCGTCACCGAAGAGATTGTGGTGAAAAACCACAACGCCGTGGGCCGCCGTCTGGCACAGCTGAAGCTGACCGACCACGGTTGTTTCCTCAACCGCGTGATCCGCAGCCAGATTGAAATGCCTATCGACGATAACGTGGTGCTCAATAAAGGCGATGTGTTGCAGGTCAGCGGCGATGCCCGACGTGTTAAAACCGTTGCCGACCGTATCGGCTTTATCTCGATCCACAGCCAGGTGACGGACCTGTTAGCCTTCTGCGCCTTCTTCATTGTCGGCCTGATGATCGGGATGATCACCTTCCAGTTCAGCAACTTTAGCTTCGGCATTGGTAACGCAGCCGGTCTGCTGTTCGCCGGGATCATGCTGGGCTTCCTGCGAGCGAACCATCCCACCTTCGGCTATATCCCTCAGGGTGCGCTGAACATGGTGAAAGAGTTCGGTCTGATGGTCTTTATGGCGGGTGTCGGCTTAAGCGCCGGGAGCGGCATTGGCAACGGCCTGGGCGCGGTCGGCTGGCAAATGTTGGTTTCCGGACTTATCGTCAGCCTGGTACCGGTGGTGATCTGTTTCCTGTTCGGCGCTTACGTGCTGCGCATGAACCGCGCCCTGCTCTTCGGCGCGATGATGGGCGCACGCACCTGCGCACCGGCGATGGAGATCATCAGCGACACCGCGCGCAGCAACATCCCGGCACTGGGCTATGCAGGCACGTACGCGATCGCCAACGTACTGTTGACGCTGGCAGGTACGCTGATCATCATTATCTGGCCAGGACTCGGATAACTCTTAAGTTTGCGTGTGGCGCAAAAAATTTTCGTTACGCGCAGAACTTTTTACGCAGGGTGTAGTCATAACTAGTGCCACTGCTTTTCTTTGATGTCCCCAATTTGTGGAGCCCATCAACCCCGCCATTTTTGGTTCAAGGTTGATGGGTTTTTTGTTGCCTGAAATTAATACCCTTCCCTATCAATTACTTATAACACTACCTTATTTCCATGGCGGTATAGCTGATCTTCTTGCGCGGTTAAATTTTGCCTGGTCAATATCTTAAAAGAACAACGATTGAGCGTAGATATGATCGGGTTTGAACTTCGATACAGGCAGCTGGCATAAGCTGGAACGAATTAATCCACCTGATGACAGGAAAAGGAATGAAGGCTTCATCCGGGGATAGCGGCAGAAGTCTACATAAAGCTCGCTCACCACTCCAATTTCGGAATCGCTCTTCTGAAACCGGAATTTATTTAGGTCCCATGTATGCGTTCACATATCGCGTGCAATAGTATTGAGGTTATTGACGGTGGATATCACTACCCTTGCCCGTAAATGGGGCTCAAGACTACTTAAGGCCGTCTGGTTTGTGTTAATTAGCTTCCTGGCAGGACGTATGCTGGGTCCTTCAACAGCTTATATTAACCACGACGTTGCAACTGCTATTTGCGGCTTCATCTATGGTGATATTAATGCGGAGACAATGTACGAAACATATACAAATATTGATATTTTGATTCTGTTAACATCTGCAACGATCGTCTGTCTCATAACATTGAAGATATTCAACAAAACCAGGAATCATTAATCTTCTAATCCCGCCCTGTCTGTGGCTCAAAGACGACGGCTCAACGTAGTGGTACTTCACTGAGGGCAATTATTTGCCCTTATTGCCCTTCCCTCACTCGCCACAAACATATATGATTTAATGCATATGACAAAAACCACGCAGGATCACCCGATGCTACACCCCATCCAGCTCTTCAAAACCCTCTCCGATGAAACGCGGCTCTCCATCGTCATGCTTCTGCGTGAGGCGGGCGAGTTGTGCGTCTGCGATCTCTGCGCCGCGACCACCGAGCCGCAGCCGAAAGTCTCGCGCCATATGGCCTTACTGCGCGAGGCCGGGCTGGTCATCGATCGTCGTGAGGGTAAATGGATCTACTACCGTCTCTCTCCCAACATGCCCGCGTGGGCGGCAACCGTTATCGATAACAGCTGGAACTGCCTGCGAGAAGAGACACGTATGAAGCTGAAAAACCGCCTCCCGGGCTCTTGCTGATCGCAATACATTCACCAAATCAGATCTAATGGAGTAAATGATGTTTCTGGCAGGGGCTATTTTCCTGTTTACGCTGGTTCTGGTCATTTGGCAGCCCAAAGGGCTCAGTATCGGCTGGAGCGCCACCATCGGCGCCGTGCTGGCGCTGGCCAGCGGCGTGATTCACATTAACGATATTACGGTCGTGTGGAATATCGTCTGGAACGCCACGGCAACGTTTATCGCCGTCATCATTATCAGCCTGCTGCTGGATGAGTCCGGATTTTTCGAGTGGGCGGCGCTGCACGTTGCTCGCTGGGGAAACGGTCGCGGGCGGTTGCTGTTTACCTGGATCGTGCTGCTGGGTGCGGCCGTGGCGGCGCTGTTCGCCAATGACGGTGCGGCATTGATCCTGACGCCTATCGTTATCGCCATGCTGCTGGCGCTGGGGTTCAGCAAGCAGGCCACGCTCGCGTTCGTGATGGCGGCGGGATTTATCGCCGATACCGCCAGCCTGCCGCTGATTGTCTCCAACCTGGTCAACATCGTCTCAGCGGACTTCTTTAAGCTGGGCTTTAGCGAATACGCCTCGGTGATGATCCCGGTTGATATCGCTGCGATTGCCGCAACGCTGGTGATGCTGCATCTGTTCTTCCGAAATGAAATCCCCCCCGAATATGACCCGGCAAAACTCCGCGAGCCTGCTTTGGCCATTCACGACCTGCCAACGTTCAGAACGGGCTGGATCGTGCTGCTGCTACTGCTCGTCGGTTTCTTTGTGCTTGAACCTCTGGGTATCCCGGTCAGCGCTATCGCAACAACTGGCGCGCTGATTTTGTTTGCCGTTGCTAAACGCGGGCACGCCATTAACACCGGAAAAGTGCTGCGCGGCGCGCCGTGGCAAATTGTTATCTTCTCGCTGGGGATGTATCTGGTGGTGTATGGCCTGCGCAACGCCGGGCTGACGGAGTCTCTTTCAGGCGTTCTTGATTACTTAGCCGGGTACGGACTCTGGGTCACCACGCTGGGAACCGGATTTATCACCGCCTTCCTGTCATCCATAATGAACAATATGCCAACGGTGCTGATTGGCGCGCTCTCCATTGAGGGTAGTGCTGCAACAGGGTTGGTTAAAGAGGCGATGATTTACGCTAACGTGATTGGCTGCGATTTGGGGCCGAAAATTACCCCCATCGGGAGCCTGGCTACCCTGCTATGGCTTCATGTGCTGGCACAGAAAAACATGACTATTACCTGGGGCTACTATTTCAGGACGGGCATCATAATGACGCTGCCAGTTCTCTTTGTGACGCTTGCCGCGCTGGCGCTACGTCTCTCCTTCACACTGTAATGAGTAACGGATATGAGCCATATCACTATCTACCACAACCCGGCCTGCGGCACGTCGCGCAATACGCTGGAGATGATCCGCAACAGCGGTACGGAACCCGAAATTATTCTCTATCTTGAGAACCCACCGTCGCGTGATGAACTGACCAGGCTGATTGCAGATATGGGGATTTCCATAGGCGATCTGCTGCGCAAAAACGTCGAGCCTTATGAGCAACTGGGCCTTTCACAGGGACATTTCACCGACGACCAGCTTATCGATTTCATGCTGCAATACCCTATTCTGATTAACCGTCCGATTGTGGTGACGCCGCTGGGTACCCGGCTGTGCCGCCCTTCTGAAGTCGTTCTCGACATCCTTCCGGACGCGCAAAAAGGGGCATTTACGAAGGAAGATGGCGAAGTCGTCGTTGACGCCAGCGGGAAAAAAATCTCCTGACATCAGGCGTGGCCGGGGCGAGCGCTATCAGACGGTATCCTCGCCTGCAATCCGCCCCACCATCACCCGGATCTCCTCCCGGGTTAACGGCGACCGGTCGGTTACAAAATGCAGCGTCATCCCCTCGATAAACGCATCCAGCGCACGGGCGGTGGCCGGATCAAACCACTGCTCAAGCGTAGTCTGGCTCATCTTCATCCAGTCCTGCATCACCGTTTTCAGCGCGGCGCTGCGGTGCATAAACGCGTATAACTGATACATCAGCGCCATATTGTGTGGCGTGGTCACGGCTGAACTGTGGATCAGCGTGGTAATGGCCTCGCACGCCCTCTCCCGCCCGGTCACCCCCGCGAAGAAATCCCGGTACTGCTGAGACATCTGTTGCGTAAACCACGTGAATGCCTCCTCCAGAAGCGACTCCATCCCGTCGAAATAGTAGGTCATCGACCCCAGCGGCACGCCTGCGCAGGTGGCAATTTTGCGGTGCGTGACGGCATGAATACCGTGCTCAGCAATGGTGTCCAGCGTCGCCTGGAGTATCTTCTCGCGGCGGTTAGGGTCGTTCGGTGGTCTGCTCATAAAATCCTCATCCAGTTTGTGTACAAATGTACACAAAGTTGCTAGTGTTGTCGCTATTGTTGTACTTCTGGTGCTGATCCCAATGACGCTAACTTCTCCTCGCAAAGCCCTGCATCTGCGCATGTGGGCGCTGTTTATGTTCTTCTTCATCCCCGGGCTGCTGATGGCTTCCTGGGCAACGCGCACCCCGGCAATCCGCGATACGCTGTCCGTCTCGACGGCGGAGATGGGGATCGTACTGTTTGGCCTGTCGATTGGCTCGATGAGCGGCATCCTCTGCTCGGCCTGGCTGGTGAAGCGCTTTGGCACGCGCGCGGTGATTCGCACCACCATGTGCTGCGCCGTGGTGGGAATGCTCGGTCTGAGCGTGGCGCTGTGGTTCGCCTCGCCGCTGATGTTTGCCCTTGGGCTGATGGTATTTGGCGGCAGCTTTGGTGCGGCGGAAGTGGCCATTAACGTCGAGGGGGCCGCCGTCGAACAGGCGATGAACAAAACGGTGCTGCCGATGATGCATGGTTTTTACAGCCTCGGCACGCTGGCGGGCGCGGGCGTGGGGATGGCGCTGACGGCGCTGGGCATTGCGGCCAATGTGCACATTTTGCTGGCGGCGCTGGTCTGTATTATCCCGATCCTCACCGGCATCAGGGCTATTCCCGCAGGCACAGGACAACACGCCACGGACGAACAGAAGTCTGCGGAAAAAGGGTTGCCCTTTTATCGTGATTTCCAGCTAATGCTGATTGGCGTGGTGGTGCTGGCGATGGCGTTTGCTGAAGGCTCCGCCAACGACTGGCTACCGTTGCTGATGGTGGACGGGCACGGATTTAGCCCCACCTCCGGCTCGCTGATTTACGCCGGGTTTACGCTCGGCATGACCGTCGGACGCTTTACCGGGGGCTGGTTTATCGACCGTTACAGCCGCGTGGCTGTCGTCCGTGCCAGCGCCCTGCTGGGCGGGCTGGGCATCGCGATGATTATCTTTGTGGATGTGGACTGGATTGCCGGCGTGTCGGTGATCCTGTGGGGACTGGGCGCCTCCCTTGGCTTCCCGCTGACCATTTCCGCTGCCAGCGATACCGGCCCCGACGCGCCGACGCGCGTGAGCGTCGTGGCGACCACGGGCTACCTCGCTTTCCTGGTGGGCCCGCCGCTGCTTGGATTCCTCGGTGAGCACTACGGGTTACGCAGCGCGATGCTGGTGGTATTAGGGTTAGTCATTATTGCCGCCCTGGTGGCGCGAGCGGTGGCAAAACCGGAAGCAGAAACAACGTCAATGGAGAAGGGATATGAGCGTTAAACTGATTGCAGTCGACATGGATGGCTCCTTCCTGAGCGATGCGAAAACCTATAACCGCGCGCGTTTTCTGGCGCAGTACGCGCGCATGAAAGCGCAAGGCATCCGTTTTGTGGTCGCCAGCGGAAACCAGTACTACCAGCTGATCTCATTTTTCCCGGAGATCGCCCATGAAATTGCCTTCGTCGCCGAAAACGGCGGCTGGGTGGTAGATGCGGGCGAAGACGTGTTTAACGGCGAACTGTCGAAAGAGCATTTTCTGACCGTCGCCACCCTGTTAAACGACGTGCCCGGCATTGAGATAATTGCCTGCGGAAAAAACAGCGCCTACACGCTGAAAACGTATAACGACCTCTTCAAAGAGATTGCTGCGAAATACTATCACCGCCTTGAAAGCGTCAGCAGCTTTGACAACCTCAACGATATTTTCTTCAAATTCGGGCTAAACGTCTCTGACGACGAAATTCCGCGCATTCAGGCGCTGCTGCATGAGAAGCTTGGCGACATCATGGTGCCGGTGACCAAGGGACACGGCAGTATCGACCTGATTATCCCCGGCGTACACAAAGCTAACGGCCTGCGGATCCTGCAAGCGCGCTGGGGCATTGAGGACAGTGAAGTGGTGGCCTTTGGCGACAGCGGTAACGACGTGGAGATGTTGCGCCAGGCTGGGTTTGGCTTCGCGATGGCCAATGCCAGACCGCACATTAAGGCGGTGGCCCGCTATGAAGCGCCGAACAATAATGACGAAGGGGTGCTGGACGTAATTGATAGGGTGCTGGACGGGGAGGCGCCGTTTAATTGATTCCGTGCGCTCTGGTGCCCTCATCCTAACCCTCTCCCACAGGGCTGAGGGTTCCCCACAAAATAATGCCTGCACAGACGGCCCCCTCTCCCTTGAGGGAGAGGGCTGGGGTGAGGGGGAACATACGGCTCTGGTGGTCATTCCGTTCACTTTATGTTCCTTGCTACTCTGTCACGACATGACCGGTGAACGTGCCAGGGTGGCTCAGTCGCCACCACCCTGGCGACCCGGGCTTCCGGCGGAAAATCGCCGCTTCGCGGTGCCTTCGGCTTATTCCTTCCGGCTTATCGGGGACGGGCGGAGGTAACATCCCTGTAAAGCCCGCTCTCTCGGCGCATCCCTGCGCCTCGCCCCGGCCTACAGGAAACGCCTCAGCGATTTACAGCCGGACCGGGGCATCGCTGAAAGCCCTCAGTTATTCTGAGGCAACGTTATCGCTTTTGCTTTCAAATTACTGGGGATCCCTCAGCCCACACGGAGAGGGAACTGTCCCGAGCTCGCCCAGGGGGGAGAGGGGATAAGGATTACGGTTGCAGGGCGTTTCCGACGCGTTTGTCTTTCAGGAATACCACCATCAGGGCAATCCACAGCACGCCGTTGGCGAGGTTGAACAGGCTGAACAGCCCGTTTCCGC
The DNA here is from genome assembly GCF_036936505.1 of Enterobacter sp. JJBC. NCBI lineage: Bacteria > Pseudomonadati > Pseudomonadota > Gammaproteobacteria > Enterobacterales > Enterobacteriaceae > Enterobacter > Enterobacter sp. JJBC. Next base: position 1,571,803 of record NZ_CP136935.1, on the reverse strand, counting down.
CAAAAGCATAAGCATGCTTGCTCACCTCAATTCCGACGGTGAAAATCAGCATTTGCAGCATCCCCATCGCGGCAGACACCGTGCCTTTACTCATTTCACTGGCGAACAGCGTCAGGCGTACCAGACCGGCATTCGCCACGCCGATACCAAACGCGTAAATGCTCAGCCCCGCCGTCATCCACAGGTACGCATGAGACGAGGCTACGGTCGCCACCGCCGCGATAATCAGCCCTGCCGCTATGGGCCAACCGCCCATAATAATCAGCGAACGCACGGTACGGCGTGACGTCAGACGCGCCAGCACCAGGTTACCGATAATCAGCGCGCCAAAAATCGGCACCTGTAACAGGCCATACTCATAGCTGCTAAGCTGTTCGCCGCTGATGATAATGACCGGCGACTGGGCAATCCACGCCAGCAGCGGCAGGCTGACAAAGCCCGTCGCCAGCGCGCCCGCGACAAAACGGCCGTTTTTCAGCACCGCCTTATAATCACGCCCCAGCTCTTTAAGCGAGAGCTTTTCGCCCAGGCGGGTGGCGGTCTCCGGCATCGCACGGTGCAGACCAAAGAAAGAGATGGCCGCAAGCGCGGCAAAGAGCACGAACATCCCTTCCCACGGCGCGACGTGGACCCATGCGGCTCCCACCAGCGGCCCCAGAAGCGGTGCAATCAGCGCCACGTTCGCCATCAGCGCGGTAATTTTGATACATACCGCCTCCTCAAACGACTCCTGAATAGCGGCGTAGCCCACGGCACCAATAAAGCACAGGCTCACGCCCTGAAGGAAACGCAGCAACGTAAACTGCTCAATGTTCTGCGCCAGCAGCGTGGCGAGACAGGTGACGATAAACCATACCACGCCCGTCAGCATCACTGGGCGGCGGCCAATACGATCCGACAGCGGCCCTAAAAGCCACTGTAAAAACATGCCGCCCGCGAGATAGGCGGTCATCGATGTAGGTACCCACTCAATACCTGCGTTGTACTGCTCAACCACAGCCAGCATGCCTGGCTGGATCATGTCGTTGCCGATGTAGGTAGAGAATTCATAAAGCACCAGACACAGAGGAAAAAGTAACGCCTGACGACCCAGACGATTACCGGAAGAAGAACGGTTTATCATGCAATCTCTTTAATATGAAAAAATCGCGATGAGTGTAATGAATTGTCGCTGTCTGAGATAGCAAATTAACGTGAAAAAACAGAAATAAGGCACTTATCGTTGTTGTTTAAGGTTTCCTTAAGTTGCCCTCCTTATGATAGTGCTATTTCACGTTATTGACCGAAACTATGACACACGCCGTCAGCCCTTCAGAATTATCTAAGTTACCGACAAATAAGACAAAACGCCTTTACCGTTTGCCTGCCCGCTTTTATGGTTATCAGCTTTTCGTGCTGATCGTCCTTGCGCTGCTTTTTACCTGGCTTTCGCGCGATGAATCGCTTGACCGATGGATCACCGGCTTCTGGTATGACGCGGCGACGCATCATTTCCCGCTACAGCAAAATCCGCTGCTGGATCTGCTCAACCATCGGCTGGCGAAATATGTGGCCATTGCCCTGGCCGTCATCGCGCTGGTTTACGGGGCTTACAGACGCAATGCCCGGCTGGTGACGGCCGCGCTTCTGATGGGTCTGGGCGCGCTCGTTGTAGGAGCCCTGAAAAGCATGAGCCACCACAGCTGTCCGTGGGATCTGGTGGAGTATGGCGGCAAAGCCGTCTCGTATCCCCTGTTCAGCGCGATTCCGGCCGACAGCGGACCGGGACGCTGCTTTCCCGGCGGCCACGCCTCAAGCGGGTTTATGGTGATGGGGCTGTTTTTTGCCTTCTGGCGTGAACGTCCACGCCTGGCCTGGACCTTTGTCGCGTTGGGCGTTGTTATGGGGCTGCTGATGGGATTCGGGCAGGTCATGCGCGGCGCGCATTTTTTCTCTCACAACCTGTGGGCCGGGTGGTGGGTCTGGTTTTCCCAGGTGCTGGTTTACGGGCTGGTTTCCGCCTGGTTTGCTAAAGAGTAACGAGATTATGTTAGAAAATCTGAACTACGAACTGTTTTACCTGCTCAACGCCACGCCGTCGTCACCGGAATGGATGATCGATCTCGCCACCTTCATTGCGAAAGATGTGATCAGCATTGTACCGGCGCTGGCGGTGATCCTCTGGTTATGGGGACCTCGTACACAGGTCACCGCCCAGCGCCATCTGGTGATCAAAATGGCGATGGCGATCGGCGTCAGCGTGCTGGCAAGCTACGTGCTGGGCCACGCCTTCCCACACGATCGTCCGTTTGTCGATCGCGTCGGCTACAACTTCCTGCACCATGCGCCGGACGACTCGTTCCCGAGCGATCACGGCACGGTGATCTTCACCTTTGCGCTGGCCTTCCTGTTCTGGCATCGCCTGTGGTCCGGCGTAGTGCTGATGGGCGTGGCGGTCGCCATCGCCTGGTCCCGCGTCTACCTGGGCGTGCACTGGCCGCTGGATATGGTCGGCGGTTTCCTGGTGGGACTGATGGGCTGCGTCAGCGCAGCCATCCTGTGGAGCCTCTTTGGTCCGGCGCTTTATCGTGGATTATCACAGGCCTATCGCGTTCTGTTTGCCCTTCCGATCCGCAAAGGCTGGATACGTGACTAACCCCGGTCCGTCAGGTTACACTTGAGCCCCCGCCCTGCGGGGGCTCACTTTTTTAGCCCGAGGATCTATGGAAACACGTCGCGATGACCGCATTGCTCAGCTGCTCCAGGCGCTGAAGCGCAGCGATAAGCTGCATCTTAAGGAAGCCGCTACCCTGCTTGGCGTGTCTGAAATGACCATTCGTCGCGATCTGAACAGCGACAGCGCCCCCGTTGTGCTGCTTGGCGGGTATATTGTTCTGGAGCCGCGTAGCGCCAGCCATTATCTGTTAAGCGATCAAAAAACACGCCTGGTGGAGGAGAAGCGCAAAGCCGCGCGGCTCGCCGCCTCGCTGGTGCAGCCGCATCAAACGCTTTTTTTTGACTGCGGTACGACAACCCCGTGGATCATCGAGGCCATCGACAGCACCGTTCCCTTTACCGCCGTCTGTTATTCGCTAAACACCTTCCTGGCCTTGCAGGAGAAACCGGCGTGCCGGGTGATTTTGTGTGGCGGCGAATTTCATGCCAGCAACGCCATTTTCAAACCGCTGAATATTCAGGACACGCTGAGCAATGTATGCCCGGATATCGCCTTTTACTCTGCGGCGGGCGTGAATGTGAAACAGGGGGCAACCTGTTTTAATCTTGAAGAGTTACCGGTGAAACAGTGGGCGCTCAACGCCGCACAGCAGCATGTGCTGGTGGTTGATCACAGTAAATTTGGCAAGGTCCGTCCGGCAAGAATGGGAGAGCTGTCGCGCTTTGACGCCATCGTCAGTGATTGCCGCCCGGATGACGAGCTGGTGGCATACGCGAAAGCGCAGCAGGTGAAGTTGATGTATTGAGGTTATGCCGGGTAAGGCGAAGCCGCCACCCGGCAAAAACTTAGCTGAACCAGCTGCCAAACCAGCCGTGGAATTTCATTAACACAAAGTCCCATATCCGGCTGAAGAAGCCGCCCTCTTCCACCGCTTCCATTACCACCAGCGGACGCTGCTCAATGGATTTGCCGTTAAGCTGGAAATCTATCGTCCCGACCACCTGGCCTTTTTTTAACGGCGCGGTCAGCTGTGGCTCGGTCAGGGTATAGCTCGCTTTCAGGTTTTTCAGCTGGCCGCGCGGAATGGTGACGGACCCCGCTTCACCTGCCCCCAGGTTTACTTCACTTTTATCACCAAACCAGACGCGCTGGCTGACGAAGGTGGCGTCCGGCTTAATCGGCGTGACGGTTTCAAAGAAGCGGAAACCCCAGGTCAGCAGTTTTTCTGACTCGTTAAAACGAATGCGGTCGGTTTTCGTGCCCAGCACCACCGAGATCAGGCGCATATCGCCCTGCGTCGCAGAAGCCACCAGGTTGTATCCGGCCCCGGCAGTTGTACCGGTTTTCATGCCGTCCACGTTAACGTTACTGCTCCAGAGCAGGCGGTTACGGTTAGGCTGGCGAATATTATTGAAGGTAAACTCTTTCTCTTTATGGATGGCGTACTCATCCGGAACGTCATGGATCAGCGCTTTGCCCAGCAGCGCCATATCGCGCGCGGTACTGAACTGACCCGGCGCATCCAGGCCGTGAACGGTTTTAAAGGTGGTATTGTTCAGACCCAGTTTTTTCGCGTAGCCATTCATCAGCCCAATAAATGAGTCCTGACTGCCCGCGACGTAATCGGCCAGCGCAATACAGGCATCATTTCCCGACTGAATAATGACCCCTTTATTCAGATCGGAAACGGAGACCTGATCACCGGGCTTCAGGAACATCACGGACGAGCCGCGCAGCGCCGGGTTACCGGTCGCCCAGGCATCTTTCCCGACGGTGACCATGTCATTCAGCTTGATCTTGCCTGCTTTTAACGCCTGGCCGACCACATAGCTGGTCATAATTTTCGTCAGGCTCGCCGGGTCGAGTTTTTCGTCGGCGTTACCTTCCGCCAGCACTTTCCCGCTGGCGTAATCCATCAGGATCCAGGCGCGCGCATCAACAGGCGGCGCTTCGGGCGCTGTCTGTTCCGCCGCATGAAGCGTTGGGGCAAAAAGGAAAAGCAGCGCCGAGCCTGCCGCCAGGCTGCGCAGAGAAGAAGTTTTTTGCGTCATAAATGCCACCCGAGTGTCCATTCTAAAAATCACGTCACAATCACCGTGTCGCAAGAAGCGATGAGTAATAGCGCACTACAGCCTTCAAAGAAACCTGTTCCAGGTAAAGTTTTTAAAGTTTATGCAATAACATTCAGATACGCTTTGATTGCGGCGTTTTTTTTAGCATCTGTTGCGTAATTGTTAGGTTTATCTCACCATGGCGAAAAGCTGACTCGGATTCACATCTCATCGGGAGTAAATATGATTACGCTGTGGGGCAGGAACAATTCGACTAACGTGAAGAAAGTGCTCTGGACGCTGGAGGAGCTGGATTTACCGTTCAACCAAATTATGGCTGGCATGGCGTTCGGGGTGAATAAAGACGCCGACTATCTGGCGATGAACCCAAACGGGCTGGTGCCGTTGCTGCGCGATGACGAGACAGACGCCACGCTGTGGGAGTCCAATACCATTGTGCGTTATCTTGCCGCGCAGTACGGCCAGGGTCGCCTGTGGGTTGAAAATCCGGCCCAGCGCGCGCAGGGCGAAAAATGGATGGACTGGGCAAACCAGACGCTTTCCCCCACGCACCGCGTGATCCTGATGGGGCTTATCCGTACGCCGGAAGCCGATCGTGATTATCCCGCCATTCATGCCGCCCAGGATGCGTGTGAGTCGCTGTTTGCGATGATGGACGACGAACTGGCGAAGCATACCTGGTTCTCCGGCGACACGTTCGGCGTGGGCGATATCGCCGTCGCCCCCTTCGTCTGGAACCTCACTAACATGGGTCTCAGCTGGACCCCGCGCCCTCACCTTGAGCGCTGGATCCAGCAGCTCAGCGAGCGCCCGGCGTATCGCAACGTGGTGATGATCCCGGTGACCTGATTACGACCCGGACGGGCTGACTTTCCAAAGCTGCCCGTCCGTCTCGTCGGTCAGCACGTACAGATAACCATCCGGCCCGACGCGCGCATCGCGGATACGCTGATCTTTATCCCCAAGAATTCGCCCATCCTCCGTCACGCTATTGCCCTTCACGCTCAGCACGATGACGTCTTTCTCCTTCAGCGCGCCGATAAACAGCTTGTTTTTCCACTGCGGGAAGACGTCGCTGTTGTAGAACGCCATGCCGCTGACGGCGGGCGACACTTTCCAGACAAACAGCGGTTTTTCAGTGCCCTCAACGTGCTCGCCTTTCGCTTCCGGGATTTTCAGCCCGCTGTAATTGATCCCGTGCGTCGCCAGGGGCCAGCCGTAGTTTTTGCCCTTCTCAGGAATGTTAATCTCATCCCCACCGCGTGGTCCGTGTTCGTTGAGCCACAGCGTGTCACTCCACGGGTTCATCGCCATTCCCTGCGGGTTGCGAATGCCATAGGACCAGATTTCCGGGCGCGCTCCGGCGGTGTTCACAAACGGATTATCCGGTGGCACTTTTCCGTCCTCCGTCAGGCGCACCACCTTGCCCTGAAGCTTGTCCAGATCCTGCGCCGTCGGGCGCTGGTTGTTTTCACCCAGGCCAATAAAGAGATGGCCTTTGCCGTCGAACACCAGCCGTCCGCCAAAGTGGTTGCCGGTAGAGAGCTTCGGCATCTGTCGGAACACCACCTGGAAGCCCTCAATGCGCGACAGGTCATCGCTCAACCGCCCATAGCCCACCGCGGTACCCGCTTTGCCATCATTACCTGCCTCGGCGAAGCTGAGCCAGACCCGCCGTGATTGTGCAAAATCCGGGGCCAGCGCGACGTCCAGCAGTCCGCCCTGGCCGCTCGCCCACACTTTCGGCACGCCGACAATCGGATCGGAGAGCCCTTTCCCTGCCTGCCAGTGCTTAAGCTGCCCGTCTTTGAGCGTGATGAGCAGCCCCTTGTTATCTGGCAGAAACGCCAGCGACCAGGGGTGATCCAGTTTTGTCTGTAGCACGTCGACCTTAACCGTCTCAGGCGCTGCAAGCAGTGAAAGCGGGAATAACAAGACTGGAAGGAAAATCAGCGAGGATCGAGGCATAACGCACTCCTTTATCGACATATGGCTTAAAGATTAGCCACTGTTCCCGGGTGCGTTACCACTTTTACAAAAGCTTAATCAGAAGGGGGAGTTGCCTCCCCCGCGTTCAGTGCCGGGCAAGCGTTTCCGGCTTGTTCAGACACATAATGCAAAGCGCGAGCGTGGTCAGGCAGTTTTCAAGCTTCTCCGCGTTAACGGCAATAAAATTCGGGCAGTCGTGACGTCCGTTCATCAAACAGACCCCGGCGATGGAGAGCACCTCGGCGGCGCGGCGCAGCGCCACTAATTCGCTTTCAGCGTAGTGCGCTTTCAGGATGGGTGCTTTTTCACGCATGAAATTGCAAAGTTCAAAGAAGTTATCACGCAGATTTTCGCTTTCGCTGACTGACATATACCCTTTCGCCTTGCGGAGTTGCAGATATGCAGCCAGGTCGATTCGGGCGTTGATCAGCTTGTTAAGCAGATCGCGTTTCAGTCTGTCAACGGACATGCTATTCCTCCTCTGTCAGCCATGTTACCTCATTAAGAATAAGGTCATTTTTTGTACAATGTAATGCCTGGGATCAATAAACGATAACTGATTAACATTCTTTACAATGTTACAACGATTGCCGGCCTCAACTGCGCCATCAAGAGTGTATAAATCCCCTGCGATACGCTGTAAAATCCCGCCCTGATAACTCCATAATTGATGAATTTTTAACCTATGAGCAATGTTACGCACCCGCCGAAAATCGGCTTTGTCTCCCTGGGCTGCCCGAAGAACCTGGTGGACTCCGAACGCATCCTGACTGAACTTCGCACTGAAGGCTATGACGTGGTGCCAAGCTACGACAACGCCGACATGGTGATCGTCAACACCTGCGGCTTTATCGACAGCGCGGTTCAGGAATCCCTGGAAGCCATTGGTGAAGCCCTGACGGAAAACGGCAAAGTGATTGTGACCGGCTGCCTGGGCGCAAAAGAAGACCAGATCCGTGAAGTGCACCCGAAGGTGCTGGAGATCACCGGTCCACACAGCTACGAGCAGGTGCTGGAACATGTTCATCACTACGTCCCCAAACCAAAGCACAACCCGTTCCTGAGCCTGGTGCCGGAACAGGGCGTGAAGCTGACGCCGCGCCACTACGCCTACCTGAAAATTTCCGAAGGCTGCAACCATCGCTGCACCTTCTGCATCATCCCGTCGATGCGTGGCGATCTGGTGAGCCGTCCGATTGGCGAGGTGCTGGCAGAAGCCAAACGCCTGGCCGACGCGGGCGTGAAGGAGCTGCTGGTCATCTCCCAGGACACCTCCGCCTACGGCGTGGACGTTAAACACCGTTCCGGTTTCCACAACGGCGAGCCAGTGAAAACCAGCATGGTCGGCCTGTGCGAGCAGCTGGCTAAGCTCGGGATCTGGACGCGCCTGCACTACGTCTACCCGTACCCGCACGTTGACGATGTGATCCCGCTGATGGCGGAAGGCAAAATCCTGCCGTACCTGGATATCCCGCTACAGCATGCCAGCCCGCGCATTCTGAAGCTGATGAAACGCCCTGGCTCCGTTGACCGCCAGCTGGCGCGCATCAAGCAGTGGCGTGAAATCTGTCCGGATCTGACCCTGCGCTCCACCTTTATTGTCGGCTTCCCGGGTGAAACCGAAGAAGATTTCCAGATGCTGCTCGACTTCCTGAAAGAGGCGCGTCTGGATCGCGTCGGCTGCTTCAAGTACAGCCCGGTTGAAGGCGCAACGGCCAACGAGCTGGCGGACCAGGTACCGGAAGAGGTAAAAGAGGAGCGCTGGAACCGCTTTATGCAGCTGCAACAGCAGATCTCTGCTGAACGCTTGCAGGAGAAAGTGGGCCGCGAAATTCTGGTGATTATCGACGAAGTGGACGAAGAAGGCGCGATTGGCCGCAGCATGGCGGATGCGCCTGAAATCGACGGCGCGGTGTACCTGAACGGCGAAACCAACGTCAAGCCGGGCGATATTATTCGCGTGAAGGTCGAAAACGCCGACGAGTATGATTTGTGGGGCAGCCGGGTTTAATCTCCCCACGCCTCTGTTCCAGGCCGGGTAAGGCGTCGCCGCCACCCGGCACATTCCACAGCACTACCCTTTTATCCGCGGATCCAGCGCGTCGCGCAGCCCATCCCCCAGTAAATTAAACGCCAGCACGGTCAGGAAAATCGCCAGGCTCGGGAAGATCGCCACGTGTGGCGCAATCACCATATCCGCCCGCGCCTCGTTCAGCATCGCGCCCCACTCCGGCGTCGGCGGCTGTGCGCCTAACCCCAGAAACGACAGGCTGGCCGCCGAGATAATCGACACGCCTATGCGCATGGTGAAATAGACCACGATAGACGAGACCGTTCCCGGCAGAATATGGCTGAACAGGATGGTGGCATCGCTGGCTCCCATGCTGCGCGCCGACTCGATAAAGGTCTGCTGCTTCAGCACCAGCGTGTTGCCACGTACCAGACGCGCGAAAGCGGGAATCGAGAATACCGCCACGGCGATGATGACGTTCGCCATGCCGCTGCCCATCACCGCCACCACGGCAATCGCCAGCAGAATACCGGGAAAGGCAAACAGCACATCGCAGATACGCATGATGATGCGGTCCCACCAGCCTTCGTAGTACCCGGCCACCAGCCCCAACACGGTGCCAATTGCTGCGCCCATCAGCACCGCAAAGACCCCGGCCGCCAGCGAGATCTGCGCCCCTACCAGCACGCGGCTGAAAATATCGCGCCCGAGCGAGTCCACGCCAAACCAGTGCATCATCGATGGTCCATCGTTCAGCCGGTCGTAATCGAAGTAGTTTTCCGCATCAAACGGGGCTAACCAGGGGGCGATAATCGCCACCAGGATCAGCAGTAACACAAACAACCCGGCGACCATAGCGACGGGCTGACGACGGAATCGACGCCAGAACTCAATCCACGGGGTGCGAATATGGTCCGGCCTGACCCCCGGCATAGCGTTTAAAATTGCCTGGCGACGCCAGTTCAGTAATCGCATCTTACTTATACCTGATGGCCGGGTTAATGGCGGCGTACAGCACATCCACCACTAAGTTGATAAGAATAAACTCCAGCGAGAAAAGCAGGACTTCAGCCTGAATGACCGGATAGTCACGCATATCGACCGAGTCGACCAGCAGGCGCCCCAGCCCCGGCCAGTTAAAGACCTTCTCAACCACAATAGAGCCGCCCAGCAGGAAGCCGAACTGTAGCCCCATCATCGTGACCACCGGTATCATCGCATTACGAAAACCATGCTTCAGAATGACCCATTTCTCACTCACCCCTTTTGCCCGCGCGGTGCGAATGTAATCTTCGCTCAACACGTCGACAAACGAGGCGCGGGTAAACCGGGCCATCACCGCCGCAACGGCCGCGCCAAGCGTCATAGAGGGAAGAATGTAGTGCTTCCAGGTGTCGGCCCCGACGGTCGGCAACCAGCCCAGCTCAACGGAGAAAATCTGCATCAGTAGCATACCCAGCGCAAACGCCGGGAAAGAGATGCCGGTGACCGCCAGCGCCATACCGAGCTTATCCGGCCAGCGGTTGCGCCAGACGGCGGCGACAATCCCCGCTCCCAGGCCAAACACTACCGCCCAGCTCATACTGGCAATCGTTAACCAGAAGGTAGGCATAAAGCGGCTGGCAATCTCCTCCGACACCGGACGACGCGACACCATTGAGATGCCGAAATCGCCCTGAAGGACATTGCCAATGTAACGCAGAAATTGCCTGTACAGCGGCTGGTCAAGACCGAGCTGTTTACGCACCAGTTCAATAACCGTCGCATCCGCTTCCGGTCCGGCAATCAAACGCGCTGGATCGCCGGGCAGCATATGGACAAACAAAAACACCAGCACGGCCACAATCAGCAGCGTCGGGATAAGCCCCAGCAGGCGTTTACACACATAATTCAGCATGAGTTTTATTTTAAATCCGCGTCATCAAAGCTAAAGCCCGTATCCGGCATGATGTAAAAACCGGTCAGCGCTTTGTTGTGGGCTGAGACCAGTTTTTCCACCACCAGCGGCACCCACGGCGACTCTTTCCAGATAATGTCCTGCGCCTCTTTGTACAGGCGCGCTTTCTCTTCCGGTTTGGTGGTTTTCAGGGCATCGGCCAGATCTTTATCCACCTGCGGATTACTGTAGAACGCGGTATTGAACAGCGTTGGCGGCCAGTTCTGGGAAGCAAACAGCGGCGACAGGGACCAGTCCGCTTCACCGGTTGAAGCCGTCCAGCCGGTGTAGAACATCCGCACGCCGCTCTCTTTCTGTCCTTTGCCTTCCACTTCCGCCGCTCGCTGTCCGGCATCCATCGCCGTGACCCTGGCTTTAATGCCCACCTGCGCCAGCTGCTGCTGGGTAAATTGCAGCACCTTCTGCGCGGTACTGTGGTTATGCGACGACCACAGCGTGGTGTTAAAGCCGTTCGGATAGCCCGCCTCTTTCAGCAGCTCCCGCGCTTTCGCCGGATCGTACGGCCACGGCTGGTAGCTCTGCGCATACTCGATGGCTGGCGGCATCACGCCCGTCGCGGGAGTGGCGTAACCGGCAAAGGCCACCTTCACCAGCGCCTGACGGTTAATGGCGTAGTTGATGGCTTCGCGCACCTTCGGGTTATCGAACGGTTTCTGCGTGACGTTCATGCTGATGTAGCGCTGCATTATCGACGGGCTGGCCACCAGCTCCAGCTTACTGTTTTTCGCCAGCAGCGCCGCCTGTTCGTAAGGAATTGGGAAGGCAAACTGCGCTTCGCCGGTTTGCAGCATCGCGGCACGGGTATTGTTGTCCACGACCGGACGCCAGGTGATGGTATCCAGCTTCGGCAGCCCCTGCTGCCAGTATCCGGCGAATTTTTTTACCTTCACAAAATCGGTCTGGTTCCAGGTAAGCAGTTCGTACGGCCCGGTTCCCACCGGGTGGAAGCCAATCTCTTTGCCGTATTTTTTCAGGGCGGCGGGCGAAATCATCGCCGTCGCGGGATGCGCCAGAATATTGATAAACGCCGAGAACGGCTCTTTCAGGGTGATCTTCACCGTCGCCGGGTCAACCACTTCGGTGCTGGCGATATTTTTATACAGGTTGTAGCGCTTAAGACCGTTCTCCGGATTGCTGGCACGGTCCAGGTTGATCTTAACCGCCTCGGCGTTGAAGTCGGTGCCGTCCTGGAACTTCACGCCGGTACGGAGCTTAACGGTATAGACCAGCCCATCGTCCGACACGGTATAGCCTTCCGCCAGCACGTTTTTCAGCTTCATCTCGCGGTCCAGGCCGAACAGCCCCTGGTAGAAAGATTTTGCCACCGCCTGAGAAAGGGTGTCGTTAGCATCATACGGATCCAGCGTCGTGAAGTTAGACCCCACAGCCACCACCACATCTTTCGCCGCGAACGCGGGGGCGGCGGCCAGCGCAGCCGTCACGCTCGCGGCAAGCAGCCATTGACGAGCAACAAAAGGAACCATTGTGTTCTCCTGCCTGTTGTAAGTTATAACCGCGAGAATGCATTGCCCTGACGCGGTGGTGCGACAAAATGACCGGGACCCACCTCACGCAGCGCCACGCGCTCAAGGGTTTCGCCCCGTTTACGAATATTGCTCGGCATTTCGTCCTGCAACAGCACGCGCTGGGCGTGACGATGCTCAGGATCGGCAACCGGTACGGCGGCCATCAGCTTGCGGGTGTACGGGTGCTGCGGGTTTTCAAACACCGCCCGACGGGGGCCGATTTCAACTATTTGCCCCATGTACATCACCGCCACGCGATGGCTGATCCGCTCCACCACCGCCATATCGTGGGAGATAAACAGAAACGCAATGCCTAAATCCCGCTGTAAATCGAGCAGGAGATTGATGATTTGCGCGCGGATGGAGACATCCAGCGCTGACACGGACTCATCCGCAATCACCACCTTCGGATTCAGGGCTAATGCCCGGGCTATGCAGATACGCTGTCGCTGACCACCAGAAAATTCGTGCGGATAACGCCAGGCATGCTCCGGCTTCAGGCCCACGCGCTCCAGCAGCCACGCGACGCGGCGCTGCGCGGCTTCACCGTCGAGCAGGTTATGCACCCGCAGCGGCTCCATAATCGAGTACCCCACCGTATGGCGCGGATCGAGCGACGCATAAGGATCCTGGAATATAAACTGAATATCCCGGCGTACCGCCTGCAATTTACTGTTAGGTAGCGTGTCGATGCGCTCACCGTTGAAGGTGATGCTCCCCTCCTGCGACGCCACCAGCCTGAGCAGCGCCCGTCCGGTGGTGGATTTACCGCAGCCGGACTCCCCCACCAGCGCCAGCGTTTCGCCCGGCCAGAGATCAAAACTGACGTTTTCAACCGCATGCACTTCGCGCTTCACGCGATTGAGGATCCCGCTACGCAGCGGGAAACGGGTCACCAGGTCACGCACTTCGAGGATTGGCCTGCCGGGAACCACCGTATCCTGCTCGGTTTCGTCTTCCTGCTTGCCCTGTTCGGTCTGTGAGATCAGCGGAAAACGGCGCGGAAAATCACTGCCATTCATGGCCCCCAGACGCGGGACCGCCGCCAGCAGCGCTTTGGTATAAGAATGCACCGGCGCATGAAAGACCTGCTCCACCGTGCCGGTTTCCACGGCATTGCCCTGATGCATAACCAGCACCCGATCGGCAATGTCCGCCACCACCCCCATATCGTGGGTAATGAAAATCACCCCCATCTCCATCTCCTGCTGCAACACCTTAATCAGTTGCAGGATCTGGGCCTGAATGGTGACATCCAGCGCCGTGGTGGGTTCGTCCGCAATGAGTACCGCCGGACGGCACGACAGCGCCATCGCAATCATCACCCGCTGGCGCATGCCGCCGGAAAGCTGATGCGGGTAGCGGGACAAAATCGCGTGCGCCTCAGGGATACGCACCAGCTCCAGCATCCGTTTTGCTTCGTTGAGCGCCTCATCACCGCTCAGTCCCTGATGCAGGCGGATAGATTCGGCAATCTGCTCGCCCACCGGGAAAACCGGGTTCAGGGAGGTCATCGGCTCCTGAAAAATCATCGCAATGTCTGCCCCGCGCACACCCTGCATCCGGGACGCGCTCAGCTCGTTGAGATCGATAACCTGACGGTTGCGACGGCGCAACAGCATACGCTCGCTGGTGACCTGCCCGCCCGTCTGCTCAAGCAGACGCATCAGCGCCAGCGCGGTAACGGATTTACCGGAACCTGATTCGCCAACAATCGCCAGCGTCTCGCCGCGTCTGAGCGAAAACGATAAATTCTGTACTGCGGGGATGAACTGCCGCTCTTCCTGAAACGCAATATTCAGTTGGTGGACAGCCAGCACTTCGCAGTTGTCCAGCTCTTCACGGTGCGGCACGCAATGCCCCCTTATTCACGATAAATGCCTGTGCTGGGCGCATCGCCGGCATACCCCCACGCCCGGTACATCCCTTCACTGTTAAACGGCAGAGCCACGTTGCCCTCCCGATCCACCGCAATTAAGCCGCCAATCCCGCCCAGCGCCGGCAGTTTCTCCATCACTACCCGCTCGCAGGCTTCACTCAGGCTTAATCCGCCGTAATCCATTAGTGCGGTAATGTCATAGGCCGCCAGCGCGCGGATAAACACTTCGCCGGTGCCGGTGCATGACACCGCCGCGGTGGCGTTATTGGCGTAACACCCGGCCCCCGGCAGCGGGCTGTCGCCGACGCGACCGGGAAGTTTGTTGGTCATGCCGCCTGTCGACGTCGCGGCGGCGAGGTTACCGGCTTTATCCAGCGCCACCGCGCCTACCGTGCCCATTTTGCTGCGTTCATCGAGCGGCGCGGCATGGTCCAGCTGCGTCATCCCCGCTGTACGGGCCTCCAGCAGTTGCCGGTAACGCTCCTCGGTGGAAAAAAGCTCGGGCGAGACCGTGTCCATACCGTGCTCGACGGCAAATTTTTCCGCCCCCGCCCCGGCCAGCAGCACATGCGGGCTTTGTTCCATCACCAGACGCGCGGCCAGCACCGGATTACGCAGACGGCTGACGCCCGCTACCGCGCCCGCTTTCAGGGTGACGCCGTCCATCACGCAGGCATCCAGCTCGTGCGTTTCATCGCGCGTAAAGACCGAGCCAATACCGGCATTAAACAGCGGACACTCCTCCAGCAGACGCACCGCTTCGGTCACCACGTCCAGCGCGCTGTCGCCCGCTTCCAGCATCCGCTGGCCTGTTTCCACAATGGCGTTCAGCGCATCGATATAACGCTTCTCCTGCTCGGGACTGAGCTGTGCACGGGTGATTGCCCCGGCACCGCCATGAATTGCGATAACCGCTTTACTCATTTCGCATCACCCATCAGCCTGGCTGGCTGCTTTTTCTATAAATATCATTATCGTCGACGAATCTTCAGATGATTTTTGAATATAGAAAGACGCAACTGTGATGTAAAGCGTACACCCATCGGGTCATACAGTTAGCCGCACTTTTCTGCCATAATGAGCGCTTTCGTTGTTACTCCGCAGGAGCCCACCATGGATTTTACCGCCGGACTGATGCCGCTTGAGACGGCACTCTCGCAGATGCTTGATCGTATTACTCCCCTGCACGACGTTGAGACGCTGCCGCTTGTGCGCTGTTTTGGCCGTATTGCCGCGCGCGATATCGTCTCGCCGCTGAACGTGCCGGGGTTCGATAACGCGGCGATGGACGGCTATGCCGTACGTCTGGCGGATCTGCAAACGGGTCAGCCGCTGCCGGTGGCAGGGAAAGCGTTTGCCGGGCAGCCGTTAAACGGTGAGTGGCCAGCGGGCACCTGCGTGCGCATTATGACCGGCGCGCCGGTGCCAACGGGCTGTGAAGCCGTGGTGATGCAGGAAGAGACCGAACAAACGGACGACGGCGTGCGTTTTACCGCCAGCGTCAAAGCGGGACAGAATATCCGCCATATCGGGGAAGACATTACCCTGGGCGCAACGGTCTTTGCCGCCGGGCAAAAACTGACGGTCGCCGAACTGCCGGTGCTGGCATCGCTTGGCATCGCGGAGATTGACGTGGTCCGCAAAGTGCGCGTAGCGGTGTTCTCCACGGGAGACGAGCTACAGCTTCCGGGTCAGCCGCTGAACGAAGGGCAGATTTACGACACCAACCGTCTGGCGGTGCACCTGATGCTTGAGCAGCTGGGCTGCGAGGTGATTAACCTCGGTATCATTCCTGACGATCCGCAAAAACTGCGCGCGGCGTTTATCGACGCTGACGCCTCTGCCGACGTGGTGATCAGCTCCGGCGGCGTTTCGGTTGGCGAAGCGGATTACACCAAAACCTTGCTTGAAGAGCTGGGTGAAATCGCCTTCTGGAAGCTGGCGATTAAGCCGGGCAAACCGTTCGCGTTTGGCAAACTTCCGCACAGCTGGTTCTGTGGCCTGCCGGGTAACCCGGTCTCTGCCGCGCTGACCTTCTACCAGCTGGTGATCCCGCTGCTGGCGAAGCTTTCAGGCAACAATGCCAGCCCGCTGCCGGAACGTGTGCGCGTGCGGGCGGCAACGCGCCTCAAAAAATCACCGGGCCGTCTCGATTTCCAGCGCGGCATTCTGGCGCGCAACGCCGACGGCGAGCTGGAGGTGAGCACCACCGGGCATCAGGGTTCGCACATCTTTAGCTCCTTCAGCCAGGGTAACTGCTTTATCGTGCTGGAGCGCGATCGCGGCCACGTTGAGGCGGGCGAATGGGTTGAAGTGGAACGCTTTAACCACCTGTTCGGAGGCTGACATGACGATGGAACTGAGCGACCCGGAGATGATGCGCTATAACCGCCAGATCGTGCTGCGCGGATTTGATTTCGAGGGTCAGGAGGCGCTCAAGGCGGCCAGCGTGCTGGTTGTGGGTCTGGGCGGGCTGGGCTGCGCGGCAGCACAATACCTGGCTGCGGCGGGCGTCGGCAGCATGACGCTGCTGGATTTCGACACCGTGTCGGTGTCCAACCTGCAACGCCAGACGCTGCACAGCGACGCGACGGTCGGTCAGCCTAAAGTGGAATCAGCACGCACGGCGCTGGCGCGCATTAACCCCAACGTTCAGTTCACCCTGATTGACGCGATGCTGGATGACGACGCGCTGTTTGCGCAGATTGCACGGCATGACCTGGTGCTGGACTGCACCGATAACGTCGCCATTCGCAACCAGCTCAATGCGGGCTGCTTTGCCCATAAAACGCCGCTGATTTCCGGCGCGGCCATCCGCATGGAGGGGCAAATCACCGTATTCACCTACGCTGAAGGAGAGCCCTGCTACCGCTGCCTGAGCCGTCTGTTTGGCGAGAATGCGCTGACCTGCGTCGAGGCGGGCGTAATGGCGCCGCTGGTTGGCGTTATCGGTTCCTTGCAGGCCATGGAGGCGATCAAAGTGCTGGCGCACTATGGCACGCCCGCCGCGGGTAAAATCGTGATGTATGACGCGATGACCTGCCAGTTTCGCGAGATGAAGCTAATGCGTAATCCCGGGTGTGAGGTGTGCGAAGGTTAAAGCAAACGGCAACCTTCAGGTTGCCGTTTTAGTGTTTGCTCCCTCTCCCTGTGGGAGAGGGTTGGGGTGAGGGCATCAGGCCACACCCATCAAATAGACGTCCGCCCAAACGCCCCCTGCCAGTCCTGCTCAAACTTCACAATTGCCGCATCCACCGCCGGAGAGGTAATAAACTGCTGCGCCACGTCCAGCGGCAGCGTGATGGACTCGCACCCTGCCAGCAGGCAGTCCAGCGCCTGGCGCGGGGTTTTAAAGCTCGCCGCCAGCACCTTTGACTGCGGCGCGTGCAGGGTCAGCAACTGTTGCAGTTCGACCACCGTCTGGATCCCGTCCCCGCCCTGCGCGTCCACGCGGTTCACGTAAGGGGCCACATACTCAGCCCCCGCCAGTGCGGACAACATCCCCTGCGCGGCACCGTACACCGCCGTGCCCAGCGTCGGGATCCCTTCCGCTTTCAGCATCTTGATCGCCGCCAGCCCTTCAGCGGTCACGGGCACTTTCACCACCAGGTCATTGATTATCGCGCGCAGCTTACGTGCGTCTTCCACCATCCCCTCGGCAGTCTTCGCCATCACCTGAGCGAACAGCCGGCCCTTGCCGCCCAGCGCGTCGTGCAGCGCGGGCAGCAGCTCTTCCAGGGGGGTTTTACCCGCCGCCACAATGCTTGGGTTAGTGGTCACGCCCGCCAGCGGGAAGATACGCGCCAGCTTTTTGACTGCCGCAACGTCAGATGTGTCGAGATAAAGTTCCATGATGTCACCCTCAAATTTAGCCTGCACTTACCCTATCACAGCAAAACCTGCTCAGGAATTGACCCACATCAAGATAGCTTTCATTCGAAAGTAATTTAATATTCATATGTAATCCGAGGGCAAAAAAATGATCTTCAATATACAGCGTTACTCCACCCACGACGGCCCAGGTATTCGAACCGTGGTATTCCTGAAAGGCTGCTCGCTGGGCTGTCGCTGGTGTCAGAACCCGGAAAGCCGCTCCCGCAGCCGGGACGTGCTGTTTGATGCGCGTCTGTGCCTGGACGGCTGCGACCTGTGCCAGCAGGCGGCACCGGGCTGCATCGAACGCGCGCTGAATGGCCTGGTCATCCACCGCGAAAAGCTGAGTGAAGAGACGCTTGATGCCCTCACCGACTGCTGCCCGACGCAGGCGCTGACCGTTTGCGGCGAAGAACAGCAGGTCGAAGAGATCATGGCGACCGTATTGCGCGATAAACCCTTCTACGACCGCAGCGGCGGCGGGATCACCCTTTCCGGCGGCGAGCCGTTTATGAATCCGGAGCTGGCGCACGCGCTGTTTAAAGCCAGCCACGACCAGGGTATCCACACCGCCGTCGAAACCTGCCTTCACGTGCCGTGGCACTATATTGAGCCGTCATTACCGTACGTCGATCTGTTCCTCGCCGACCTGAAGCATGTCGACGGAGACGTTTTCAAGCAGTGGACGGACGGTTCGGCTAAGCGCATCCTGGACAACCTGAAACGCCTGGCCGCCGCCGGGAAAACGATCACCATCCGCGTGCCGCTGATCCAGGGCTTTAACGCCGATGAAGCGTCCGTTACCGCCATTACCAATTTCGCCGCCGATGAACTCGGCGTCGATGATATTCATTTTCTGCCGTATCACACGCTGGGCATGAACAAATACACCCTGCTCGGCCAACCCTACTCTGCCCCTGACAAACCGCTGGATAACCCTGCCCTGCTGGACTTCGCACAGCAGTATGCCTGCCAGAAAGGGTTAACCGCGACCTTACGAGGATAAACTTATGACCACCCTGAATCTCAACACCCTCAGCGAGCGCATCAAGGCGCACAAAACGGCTCTGGTGCATATCGTTAAGCCGCCGGTCTGTACCGAACGCGCGCAGCACTATACCGAAATGTATCAGCAGCATCTGGACAAGCCGATCCCGGTGCGCCGCGCCCTGGCGCTGGCGCATCACCTGGCCAAGCGTACCATCTGGATCAAGCACGACGAGCTGATCATCGGTAACCAGGCCAGCGAAGTGCGCGCCGCGCCGATCTTCCCGGAATATACCGTCTCCTGGATTGAGAAAGAGATTGACGATCTGGCGGACCGTCCGGGCGCGGGCTTTGCGGTGAGCGAAGAGAACAAGCGCGTGCTGCATGCGATCTGCCCGTGGTGGCGCGGCCAGACGGTGCAGGATCGCTGCTACGGCATGTTCACCGACGAGCAGAAAGGCCTGCTGGAAACCGGCATCATCAAAGCCGAAGGCAACATGACCTCCGGCGACGCGCACCTGGCGGTGAACTTCCCGCTGGTGCTGGAGAAAGGTCTCGACGGCCTGCGCGCCAAAGTGGCCGAGCGCCGCTCACGCATCAACCTGACGGTGCTGGAAGACCTGCACGGCGATCAGTTCCTGAAAGCCATTGATATTGTGCTGGAAGCCGTCAGCCTGCACATCAAACGCTTCGCCGATCTGGCGCGCGAGATGGCCTCCAGCGAAACCCGCGAAAGCCGCCGCGACGAGCTGCTGGCAATGGCGGAAAACTGCGACGTGATTGCTCACGAGCCGCCAAAAACCTTCTGGCAGGCGCTACAGCTGTGCTACTTCATTCAGCTAATCCTGCAAATTGAGTCCAACGGTCACTCCGTTTCCTTCGCCCGTATGGACCAGTACCTTTACCCGTACTATCGCCGCGACGTGGAGCTGGACCAGAGCCTGGATCGCGAGCACGCCATCGAGCTGCTGCACAGCTGCTGGCTGAAGCTGCTGGAGGTGAACAAAATCCGCTCCGGCTCGCACTCTAAAGCTTCCGCAGGTAGCCCGCTGTACCAGAACGTCACCATCGGCGGCCAGAAGCTGGTTAACGGTGAGCCTATGGACGCGGTGAACCCGCTCTCCTACGCGATTCTGGAATCCTGCGGTCGCCTGCGATCCACCCAGCCTAACCTGAGCGTGCGCTACCACGCGGGCATGAGCAACGACTTCCTCGACGCCTGCGTGCAGGTGATCCGCTGCGGCTTCGGGATGCCGGCGTTCAACAACGATGAAATCGTCATTCCGGAATTCATCAAGCTCGGCGTTGAACGCGACGACGCCTACGACTACGCGGCCATTGGCTGTATCGAAACCGCGGTGGGCGGCAAATGGGGCTACCGCTGCACCGGTATGAGCTTTATCAACTTCGCCCGCGTGATGCTGGCCGCGCTGGAAGGCGGCCGCGACGCCACCAGCGGCAAGGTGTTCCTGCCGCAGGAGAAAGCCCTCTCTGCCGGTAACTTCGATAACTTCGAGGAGGTGATGGCGGCGTGGGACACCCAGATCCGCTACTACACCCGCAAATCCATCGAAATTGAATACGTGGTGGACACTATGCTGGAAGAGAACGTCCACGATATTCTCTGCTCGGCGCTGGTTGACGACTGCATCGAGCGCGCGAAAAGCATTAAGCAAGGCGGCGCGAAGTATGACTGGGTTTCCGGCCTACAGGTGGGGATCGCCAACCTCGGCAACAGCCTGGCGGCGGTGAAGAAGCTGGTGTTTGACCAGGGTGTTATCGGTCAGCAACAGCTGGCGGATGACTTCGAGGGGCTAACCCACGAGCAGCTGCGCCAGCGCCTGATCAACGGCGCGCCGAAGTACGGCAACGACGACGACAGCGTGGACCTGCTGCTGACCCGCGCCTACGAAACCTACATTGAAGAGCTGAAGCAGTATCACAACCCACGCTACGGCCGCGGCCCGATTGGGGGTAACTACTACGCGGGCACGTCGTCTATCTCAGCAAACGTGCCGTTTGGCGCAGCGACCATGGCGACGCCGGACGGGCGTAAGGCGCATACCCCTCTGGCGGAAGGGGCCAGCCCGGCTTCCGGTACCGACCACCTCGGGCCGACGGCGGTGATTGGCTCCGTGGGTAAACTGCCGACGGAAGCGATTCTTGGCGGCGTGCTGCTTAACCAGAAGCTGAACCCGTCGACGCTGGAAAACGACATCGATCGCCAGAAGCTGATGGTGCTGCTGCGCACCTTCTTCGAGGTGCATAAGGGCTGGCATATTCAGTACAACATCGTCTCGCGCGAAACGCTGCTGGAAGCGAAGAAACACCCGGACCAGTACCGCGACCTGGTAGTGCGCGTCGCGGGCTACTCGGCGTTCTTCACCGCCCTGTCGCCGGATGCGCAGGACGATATTATCGCCCGTACTGAGCATACGCTGTAATAGTGTATCCCCTCTCCCTTGAGGGAGAGGGAGAAAACACTAAAAACGGCAACCTCGGTTGCCGTTTTGCTTTTACTTTCGAATGAAATTAAATTTGTGCTCCCCGTCACCTTGTTATTAGAATGTTTCAAAACGCAGTGACCCAGGAGCACAGTATGACCGTAAAAGTTATCGTCACCGATATGGACGGAACTTTCCTTGATGATGCCAAGCAGTACGATCGTGACCGCTTCCAGGCACAGTTTAAACAGCTTAAAGCCCGCAACATTGAATTTGTTGTCGCCAGCGGCAACCAGTATTACCAGCTCATCTCGTTTTTCCCGGAACTGAAGGATCAAATCTCCTTCGTGGCGGAAAACGGCGCGCTGGTCTTCGATCACGGCGAACAGATTTTCCACGGCGAACTGACCCGCCATGAGTCGCAGATCGTGATTGGCGAACTGCTGAAAGACAAAGGGCTGAACTTCGTGGCCTGCGGGCTGGAGAGCGCCTACGTCAGCGATAAAGCGCCGGACGCGTTCGTGGCGCTAATGTCAAAGCACTACCACCGCTTAAAGCGCATCAGCGATTACCGCGACATTGACGACGTGCTGTTTAAGTTCTCCCTGAACCTGCCGGACAGCGATATTCCTAATCTGGTGGATAAACTCCACGTCTCCCTGGACGGCATCATGAAGCCGGTCACCAGCGGCTTTGGCTTTGTCGATTTAATTATCCCCGGCCTGCACAAAGCCAACGGCATCAGCCGCCTGCTGAAGCGCTGGAAAATCTTTCCGCAAGAGTGCGTGGCCATTGGCGACAGCGGCAACGATGCCGAGATGCTGAAGCTGGTGAAATATTCCTTTGCGATGGGTAACGCGGCAGAGAGCATCAAAGAAATCAGCCGCTACAGCACCGATGACAACAACCATCACGGCGCGCTGAACGTCATTCAGGCCGTGCTCGACGCGCACTCCCCGTTCGACGCCTGATCCTCTTCTCGCCGGAGCCCTGCTCCGGCACCCTCACTCATTTTCCCGTCCTGTGGCGCACGTCAAGTTTTTAAACTTGCATTAACTTATTTTTAACTTAAAGTATCGCTTGTAGATACTTTTACTTTCGAATGAAAGATGCGAGGCAGTTATGACCTTTACCAGTGAAACCTTGCCGGCGGATCACAAAGCGGCAATCCGTGAGTTGAAACGTGAATTACGCGCGCAGATCGGCGACGTGCAGGCGGTGTTCGACAAGCTCAGCGACAGCATTGCCACCCGCGTGGCGGAAATTAACGCCCTTAAAAATAAAGGTGAATCCGTCTGGCCGGTGATCCCGTTTAACGATGTGAAAAACGGCACGATTACCGACGCACAGCGCGAGGCCGTTAAGCGCCGCGGCTGCGCGGTGATTAAAGGTCACTTCCCGCGCGAGCAGGCGCTGGCGTGGGATCAGTCGATGCTTGACTACCTCGATCTGAACAAGTTTGATGAGGTGTACAAAGGGCCAGGCGATAACTTCTTCGGCACCCTGACCGCCTCCCGTCCGGAGATTTACCCGATCTACTGGTCGCAGGCGCAAATGCAGGCGCGCCAGAGCGAAGAAATGGCGCAGGTGCAGTCGTTCCTGAACCGCTTATGGACGTTCGAGAGCAACGGCAAGCAGTGGTTCGACCCGGACGTGAGCGTGATTTACCCGGATCGTATTCGCCGCCGTCCGCCGGGAACCACCTCGAAGGGACTTGGCGCACACACTGATTCTGGCGCGCTGGAGCGCTGGCTGCTGCCCGCTTATCAGCAGGTCTTTGCCCGCGTGTTTGACGGCAACGTTGAGAAATACGATCCGTGGAACGCCGCGCATCGTACCGAAGTGGAAGAGTATACCGTCGATAACACCACCAAATGCTCGGTGTTCCGCACCTTCCAGGGCTGGACGGCGCTGTCGGACATGATCCCCGGTCAGGGGCTGCTGCACGTGGTGCCGATCCCGGAAGCAATGGCCTATATTCTGCTGCGTCCGCTGCTGGACGACGTGCCGGAGGACGAGCTGTGCGGCGTGGCGCCGGGGCGCGTGCTGCCGGTTTCCGAGAAGTGGCACCCGCTGCTTATCGAGGCGCTGACCAGCATTCCTGCGCTGGAGGCGGGTGATTCGGTGTGGTGGCACTGCGATGTGATCCACTCCGTCGCGCCGGTGGATAATCAGCAGGGCTGGGGCAACGTGATGTATATCCCCGCCGCACCGATGTGCGAGAAGAACCTCGCCTATGCGAAGAAGGTCAAGGAAGCGCTGGAGACCGGCGCGTCGCCGGGAGACTTCCCGCGCGAGGATTATGAAAAAACCTGGCAGGACCGCTTTACCGTGAACGATCTCAACATCCACGGCAAACGCGCGCTGGGCATGGTCTAGCTGTCGTACAGCCCTTCCCGCTCCACGGCGGTGCGTCGTTTCCCCTGACGTATCCGCCGTACCGATTCCCGCACGGCCAGCGTGCCGTTCAGCAGCAATGTGCCCACCGGCGCGTCCGGGCGCATGAGCCGCTGCTGGAGCATGTGTACCGCTTCCGTTCCCAGCTCATCGCGGGGAACATGCACGGCCGTTAATGGAACATCCTGTATCGCCGCCAGGTTAAAGCCGTCGATGCTCATCACCGAGACGTCCTGCGGCACGCGCAGGCCGTGGTTTTGTAATGCGCTGATGGTGCCCGCCGCCATAAAGTCGCCGCCAACCAGGAAAGCCGTCGGCATGTCTTTTCCCTGCTGCTGATTTAGCCAATCGCTCACCAGCTGCTCCGTCTCTCTGGCGCTGAAGCTCGGCACCACCAGCAGATCGCGCTTGTCGTTGAACGCCAGGTTGTGGGACTGCCACGCGTCGCGGATCCCCGACAGGCGCAGCTCCATCGTGTAGCGACGCAGGCACAGCACGTTCATCACCTCGCGGTGTCCCATCTCGAACAGGTACTCCGCCGCCCGCTCGCCGATGGCGCGGTGATCCGGCGCAACGGCAGGCAGACGCATGTGCCGGTCGCGGCAGTTAATCAGCATGCAGGGTTTGCCCACGTCCACAGCCAGATCGTGGATATGCGGATCGTCAATACCGAGAAGAATGGCCGCCTGGGTATCCGGCTCGTTCATCCGCGTCAGAAACAGCTGGGCGTCGCTGTCGTTCTCCTCCAGCGCGCAGTAGCGCAACCGGACCTCGTGGGAGGCAAGTGCTTTGCTTACGCTCTGGATCACGCGGTAGTAAAAGATGTCTGACCGCTCGTCGAAGGCGCGCTGCGGGGCAAAAACCACCAGGCTGTTAAGCAGCAGACGCCCTGCCGCCATGCCGTTCATTACCCCCAGCTCGCGCGCGCACGCCAGCACCTTTGCACGCGCTTTTTCGCTGGTATTCGCTTTCCCCGCCAGCACCCGCGAAACGGTGCTGATGGAGAGCTGCGTACGGGCCGCGATTTCGGTGATTTTTAGCCTTTTGTCCATTTTGTGATCTGGCTCCATTTGCGAAATGAAAAAATTTTCATAGCGTGTGTGTCAGGCAATAACTGACGTGAATGCCATCATGCCAGAGTGTTTTCGTCGGTTATGAGAAATTTTGCACAAAATCCACTTTTGCCCACTCATTTTCTTCCTTAAGGTGAACTTGTCACACAGCTTCCATACTAGTTGTATAGCAACTTAAGCATTATAAGCGGATTGAAATCAAAGGCATAACAATCTGTGTGACACCTGAACCTCCGTCCCCTTACCGTCCGTCTTGTGGAGAGTAAAATGAGTCAGGACATCAATAACACCATTGCGACAAGCAAAACCCGTCGCGTCATCAAGAACCTGCGCTGGTACGTGCTGGTGCTGTTTTTGCTGGGCGTCACCGTTAACTACATCACCCGAAATTCCTTAGGTATTCTCGCTCCGGAGCTGAAAGAGAGCCTCGGGATCACCACCGAGCAATACTCCTGGATCGTCGGCGCGTTTCAGATCGCCTATACCATTTTCCAGCCCCTGTGCGGCTGGCTGATTGACGTCATTGGCCTGAAGATTGGCTTTATGGTCTGCGCCGGGATCTGGGCGCTGATGTGTATTTTCCACGCGGGCGCCGGAAGCTGGCTGCACCTGGCCATACTGCGCTTCTTTATGGGGGCTTCAGAGGCCGCCGCCACCCCGGCGAACGCCAAAACCATCGGTGAATGGTTCCCGAAATCAGAGCGTCCCGTTGCTGCTGGCTGGGCGGGCGTGGGCTTCTCCATCGGCGCGATGCTGGCTCCGCCTATCATCTACTTTGCTCACGCCTCGTTCGGCTGGCAGGGGGCGTTCATGTTTACCGGCGTGCTGGCGCTGCTGTGGGTGATCCTCTGGTGGGCGTTCTACCACAACCCCGAGCAGCACCCGAACCTGAGCAAGGACGAGCTGGCGTTTATCAAGCAGGATAACGAACCAGCGCCGGTCAAATTGCCCTTCCTGACCGCGCTGAAAACCGTTTCAAAAAACAAACGTTTCTACGGTATCGCCATTCCGGCCTTTATGGCAGAACCCGCCTGGGCGGTGCTGAGCTTCTGGGTGCCGCTGTACCTCGCCAAAGAGCACGGCATGGACCTGAAGCAGATTGCGATGTTTGCCTGGCTGCCGTTCCTCGCCGCCGACCTCGGCAGCGTGGCGAGCGGCTACCTGACGCGTCTGTATACCCGCCTGTTCGGCTGCTCCCGCGTGAACTCGGTGGTGGCCAGCTCCGTCACAGGCGCGTTTCTGATGATTTCACTGGCGGTCGTCGCCGTAACCCGCGACCCGTATATCACCATCGTGCTGATCTCCATCGGCGGCTTCGGGCACCAGATTATCTCCTGCATGCTGAGCGCGCTGGTGGTGGAGTCCTTCGATAAGGGCCAAATGGCGACCGTCAACGGCATGCGCGGCTCGGCGGCGTGGATCGCCAGCTTCCTGTTCTCGCTGTTAATCGGGGTGACCGCCGACAAAATCGGCTTCAACCCGCTCTTTATCGCCATGGGGTTCTTTGACCTGATTGGCGCTTTCTTCCTGGTAGCATTTATTGCTGAACGTCGCGCCAAGCGCGCCTGATTGTGGATGTATTGCATATGAAAACCCTGAAAAACTGGACCCTTGATACGCAGTCGGCAAACCATCTGGAACTGCTGGTCGATAGCCAGCACCGCCTGTGCCTGTATGTGCTGGAAGAGAACCTGTTCCGCGTGCTGATCAAACGCAAGGGCGAGCTGGCGCTGGACCGCACCTGGAGCATCGCACCGGAAAAAGACGTGCCGTGGGAAGGTCGCCGTCGTGACGATCTGAGCGGATTTACCTGCCCGGCCTGGACGCTTACGCAGCAGGACGATACGTTAACCGTGGCAACCGAGCAGCTGCGCGTCACCGTCCACCAGCCGCTGTGGCTGGAGTGGCACTACCGCAATGACGCGGGCGAGTGGCAGCCGCTGGTCAATGACCGCCCGACCAGCGCCTACCTGCTGAACGCCCACGGTGACGGCGTGGCGCACTATCTCAGCCGCCGTAAGGATGAACGTTTTTACGGTCTGGGTGAGAAAGCGGGCGATTTACAGCGCAACGGCAAACGCTACGAGATGCGTAACCTGGATGCGATGGGCTATAACGCGGCCAGCACCGATCCGCTGTACAAGCACATCCCGTTCACCCTCACCCGTCGCGATGACGTGAGCTACGGTCTGTTCTACGATAACCTGAGCAGCTGCTGGCTGGATCTGGGTAACGAGATCGACAACTATCACACCGCCTACCGCCGCTGGCAGGCGGAAGCGGGCGATATCGATTACTACATCTTTACCGGCAAGCGCGTGCTGGACGTCACTAAAGCCTTTGTTCGCCTGACCGGAAAAACGCTGTTCGGACCGAAATGGAGCCTGGGCTACAGCGGCTCAACCATGCACTACACCGACGCGCCGGACGCGCAGAATCAGCTGATGAACTTCATTCGCCTGTGCGAGGAGCATGCCATTCCGTGCGACTCGTTCCAGCTCTCCTCCGGCTATACCTCGATTAACGGCAAGCGCTACGTTTTTAACTGGAACTACGACAAAGTGCCGCAGCCAAAGGTGATGAGCCAGGCGTTCCACGACGCGGGGCTGCGGCTTGCGGCCAACATCAAGCCGTGTCTGTTGCAGGATCATCCCCGCTACGGCGAAGTGGCGGAACGTGGCCTGTTCATTCGCGATTCAGAAACCGATGCGCCTGAACGTTCCAGCTTCTGGGATGACGAAGGATCGCATCTCGACTTCACCAACCCGCAGACGGTGCAGTGGTGGCAGAACGGCGTGACCACGCAGCTGCTGGAGATGGGCATCGACTCCACCTGGAACGACAACAACGAGTATGAAGTGTGGGACGGGGAAGCGCGCTGCTATGGCTTCGGCAAGGAGATAGCCATCAAGCATATTCGCCCGGTGATGCCGCTGCTGATGATGCGCGCCTCGCTGGAAGCGCAGCAGCGCTTTGCGCCGGAAAAGCGTCCGTATCTGATCTCCCGCTCCGGCTGCGCCGGGATGCAGCGCTACGTCCAGACCTGGAGCGGCGACAACCGCACCAACTGGGACACCCTGCGTTATAACATCCGTATGGGGCTGGGCATGAGCCTGTCCGGGCTGTTCAACGTCGGGCACGACGTCGGCGGTTTCTCCGGCGACAAGCCGGACGCCGAGCTGTTCGTGCGCTGGGTGCAGAACGGCGTGATGCACCCGCGCTTTACCATTCACTCGTGGAACGATGACCACACGGTGAACGAGCCGTGGATGTATCCGGGCGTCACGCCTGCCATCCGCGGCGCGATTGAGCTGCGCTACCGCCTGCTGCCGTATCTTTACACCCTGCTCTGGCAGGCGCACGCCGACGACGAACCGATGCTGCGCCCGACCTTCCTCGACCACGAGCACGATGCGCAAACCTTCAAAGAATGCGACGACTTCCTGCTGGGCCGCGACCTGCTGGTTGCCAGCGTCGTCGAAGCCGGGCAGCGCGAGCGCCGCGTCTGGCTGCCGGATAACGAAACCGGCTGGTACGATTTTTACACCCACGCGTGGTATGCGGGCGGGCAAGCGATCGTCCTTGATGCGCCGCTGGAAAAACTGCCGCTGCTGGTGCGCGCCGGGGCCGGTCTGCCGCTCAGCGAGCGCATCCGTCACGTGAGCGCCGATAAAGACGATACCCGTGAGCTGAAGCTGTTCCCGGTGAAAGGCGTCGGCACAACCTCGGGGCTGCTGTTTGAAGACGACGGTGAAAGCTGGGGCTACCTGAACGGCAATGCGCTGTGGGTGGAATGGGAAATGGTGTGCGATGGCGCAACCATCAACCTGAAGGTGAACGCTCGCGGCGACTATCGTCCGGCATGGAAGGCGCTGAAGGTATCATTACCGGCGGGGGAAAAACGTACGCTGCGGGTGAATGGAGTTGAAGGGGGCGAGTGGGTGGTGTAGTGCGGCCTGTAGCCCTCACCCTAACCCTCTCCCACAGGGAGAGGGGATAAAATGTAGGCCGGGTAAGGCGAAGCCGCCACCCGGCTATTTTTTAACTCTCGATACCTTTACTGCGCAGGTAATCTTCGTAGTTACCGGTGAAGTCCACCACGCGCTCTGGCGTAATTTCGATCACGCGGGTCGCCAGCGAGCTGACGAACTCACGGTCGTGAGAGACGAAGATCAGGGTGCCCTGATACATCTCCAGCGCCATGTTCAGGGATTCGATCGATTCCATATCCAGGTGGTTAGTCGGTTCGTCCATCACCAGAATATTCGGTTTTTCCATCATCAGCTTGCCGAACAACATACGGCCCTTTTCACCACCGGAGAGCACTTTGGCGGGCTTTTTGATGTCGTCCTGGCTGAACAGCAGACGCCCCAGAATGCTGCGTACCGCCTGCTCATCGTCGCCTTCCTGCTTCCACTGGCTCATCCAGTCGAAGACAGTCAGATCGTTTTCGAATTCATATTCATGGTCCTGCGCGTAGTAACCAATCTGCGCGTTTTCAGACCATTTCACGGTTCCGTTGTCCGGTTGCAGTTCACCCACCAGGGTTTTCAGCATAGTGGATTTACCCACGCCGTTGGCGCCGAGGATGGCAATCTTCTCGCCCACTTCCAGCAGCAGGTTGAAGTTTTTGAACAGCGGGCCTTCATCGAAGCCTTTGGTGAGGGCTTCCACTTCCAGCGCGTTACGGAACAGCTTCTTGTCCTGCTCGAAGCGGATGAACGGGTTCTGACGGCTGGAGGCTTTAACCTCTTCCAGCTTGATTTTGTCGATCTGACGCGCACGCGAGGTCGCCTGACGCGACTTAGAGGCGTTGGCGCTGAAGCGGCTGACGAAGGATTGCAGGTCCGCAATCTGCGCTTTCTTCTTGGCGTTGTCGGCCAGCAGACGTTCACGTGCCTGGGTTGCCGCCGTCATGTACTCATCGTAGTTGCCCGGATAAACGCGCAGCTCGCCGTAGTCCAGATCCGCCATGTGGGTACACACCATGTTCAGGAAATGACGGTCGTGCGAAATGATGATCATGGTGCTGTCGCGATCGTTCAGCGTCTGCTCCAGCCAGCGGATGGTGTCGATGTCCAGGTTGTTCGTTGGTTCGTCGAGCAGCAGGATGTCCGGGTTAGAGAACAGCGCCTGCGCCAGCAGCACACGTAGCTTCCAGCCTGGCGCAACTTCGCTCATCGGACCATAATGCTGTTCAACAGGAATGCCGACGCCCAGCAGCAGTTCGCCCGCACGCGCTTCCGCAGAGTAGCCGTCCATTTCGCCGTATTGCGTTTCCAGGTCGGCCACTTTGTAACCGTCTTCTTCGCTCATCTCAGCGAGACCGTATATACGATCGCGCTCCTGCTTCACTTCCCACAGCTCCGCATGCCCCATGATCACGGTGTCGAGCACGGTGAACTCTTCGAAGGCGAACTGATCCTGACGCAGCTTACCGATGCGCTCGTTAGGGTCGAGCGACACGTTACCGAGCGTTGGCTCCAGGTCACCGCCGAGGATCTTCATAAAGGTGGATTTTCCGCTACCGTTGGCACCAATCAGGCCGTAACGGTTGCCGCCGCCAAATTTGACGGAAATATTTTCGAACAGCGGCTTACTGCCAAACTGCATAGTGACGTTGCTGGTAACTAACACGGAGAGATTCCTGCGAAAAGTGTGATAAACGCGGCATTATGCCACAATTCCGAATTGAGATCCCGTGTTGCGGTAATCCACTAAACTTTAACAAAATCGAAAAAAATGTGATTTCGTACACATCTGAATTCCCAGTTAACGGGAATGCACATATAATGCGCTCCCATTACTGATTCAGACTTATCAACTCATCGCCAGAATGGCTTAGATACCTCGCATAACATGAACATGAAATTAACAACGCTTTTTGCGGCGGCGTTAGCCGTAGTAGGTTTTTGTAAGACCGCGTCTGCGGTGACGTATCCCCTGCCGACAGACGGAAGCCGTCTGGTGGGTGAAAACCAGGTGGTGACGGTGCCGGAAGGTAACACTCAGCCGCTGGAATACTTCGCGGCGCAGTATCAGCTCGGCCTGTCTAACATGCTGGAAGCGAACCCGGGCGTTGACCCGTATCTGCCGAAAGCGGGTACCGTACTCAACATTCCACAGCAGCTGATCCTGCCGGATACCGTGCACGAAGGTATCGTAATTAACAGCGCCGAAATGCGTCTGTATTACTACCCGAAAGGCACCAACACCGTGATCGTTCTGCCTATCGGTATCGGTCAGCTGGGTAAAGACACCCCGCTGAACTGGACCACCAAAGTGGAGCGTAAGAAAGCGGGCCCAACCTGGACGCCGACCGCCAAAATGCACGCTGAGTACATTGCTGCCGGTGAACCGCTGCCAGCCGTTGTGCCTGCCGGCCCGGATAACCCGATGGGTCTGTACGCGCTGTACATTGGTCGTCTGTATGCCATCCACGGTACAAACGCCAACTTCGGTATCGGCCTGCGCGTAAGCCACGGCTGCGTGCGTCTGCGTAATGAAGACATCAAATTCCTGTTCGATAACGTGCCGGTTGGTACGCGCGTGCAGTTCATTAACGAACCGGTGAAAGCGACGTCAGAGCCGGACGGCAGCCGTTACATTGAAGTGCATAACCCGCTGTCCACCAGCGAAGATCAGATCAACAACAACGAAATCGTACCGATTAAGCTGACCAGCGCGGTGCAATCCGTTACCTCTCAGGCGGATGTTGACACGACCATCGTTGACCAGGCGATTCAGAACCGTTCCGGTATGCCGGTGCGTTTAAACTAATCGTGATAATTAAAAAAGCGGACCTTGAAGTCCGCTTTTTTTTATCCGTTATTCACGATAACGATACCGCCATGGTCATAGCGATAGTGACAATGGGCGTACTCCAGCGGCGTACCATCTTCCAGATAGATCACCTGCTCTACCTCCAGCACCGGGTCGGTTGGCTCGCAGACAAGGTGCTGCATATCCAGCGCACTGGGCTTCAGCGCCCGCACCACCCGATACGATCCCATGATCTTCAGCCCCAGCGTCTCCTGCACATACCGGAATACCGAACTTTCAAGATGGGTTTTGTTCAGACCGGGGACCAGATTGAGCGGCATTACCGTGGCGTCCAGAGACATCGGCTCACCGTTTAGTAAACGCAGACGGATAAAGTCATAGATCGGCGTATCCGGATTTATCATCAGCGATGCCTGCTCTTTCTCGTTCGGGAAGCGCAGTTCGAAGTGCACCACCTGGCTCGTCACCGTGCCTAAATGTTCCCAGGTTTTGGTCGCCCCGAAGTAGTCGCTGCCGGAGAGATCCCACTGGGAAAGCTGGAGGAAATTTTTGCGGATGAACGTGCCCTGCCCCTGTCGGGTATAGACCAGCCCTTCAACGATCAGCTGGCGCATCGCCTGCTGAATGGTCATCCGGCTGGTGCTGAACTCCGCCGCCAGCGCGAACTGGTCCGGCAGCGGTTCATTGGCGGCGTACTGCTGGGTAATAATGCGTTTCTTAATTTCCCGCGCTATGGTGATGTACTTCGCCGCCATCTTCCTTCCTTTCAGTTAGTTTTCTATCCCGCTGTTTTTCAAGGCCACTCGCTCGGCCACCTTTAGGAAAGGCAGGTAGAAGAATACACCAAATACGATGATTGCCAACTGCACCACCACCGCCCGCCAGTCCCCCGCCGTCGCCAGCCAAGCGCTAAGGATCGGCGGGGTCGTCCACGGGATCATCACCACGCAGCGCGACATGAACCCCAGCGTGGTACAGAGCCACGCAAAGTAAATCCCGATAGCAGGCAGCAGCACAAACGGGATCATAAGCGGCAGGTTAAAGACTATCGGCAGGCCGAAAATCACCGGCTCGTTGATGTTAAACAGACCCGGCGCCAGCGACAGACGCGCCACCTGCTTCGCTGATTTCTGTCTTGAGAAGATGAAGATGGCGATCAGCAATGAGATTGTGCTGCCCGTCCCGCCCACCATGCCAAAGGTCGGCACAAAGATGTTGTTGATGATGTGCGGGATCGGCTGGCCGTTGGCGAAGGCCAGCATATTTTCATTGGTATTGATCAGCAGGAACGGCTCCAGCACCACGCTGTTGACCACCGACTGATGAATACCGAGCGTGAACAGGAAGTTACCGAAGCTGTAGATGAAAATCGTCCCGGGCAGACTGGTGTTGATCAACCGCAGCGGCTGCTGAATAAATGTCGTAATGAGATGGATCAGATCCGTGTGCAGCACGTTCGCCAGTATGGCCGCCAGCACCGCAAACAGGGAGAGCGTGAGGATCGTTGGGATCAGCGCGGTAAAGGATTTGCTCACCGCTGGCGGTACGTTCTCCCCGAGCGAAATGTGCAGCGCCTTCAGCCGTGAAATGGCGATAAACAGCTCGGTTGAGAGCAGCCCAATCAGCACCCCGGCGAAAATCCCGGTGGAGCCAATGTTGGCGAACGTCAGCACCTGGGTGACGTTTACCGTGGCGTCGCTGCCGACGGGGGTAATCTGTAAGCGCATCGGCATCATGATAATGAAACTGCTGACGGCGATAACCACTGCCGAGACCGGATTGTCGAAATCTTTGTTACGCGCCAGCGACCAGGCGATCATCGGGGCCAGCAGCAGCGCGGCGATGTTCAGCGTGCCGTTGATAATCGCCTCGCCCCACACCTTAAACTGCGTAAGCGTGTCGCCCGCAAAAATCCACGGGAACACCACGTTATTCACCAGCACCGCCAGACCGGCAAGGATGAAAATCGGCATTACCGTGGCGAAGGCATCGCGAAGGGAGCGAAGATGCACCTGGTTTGCCAGGCGCGCCGAGAACTCTACAAATTTATCGACAAAAGACTGCATGTGCGGTGTTATTTTTGTTTCAGACATAGCGGAGTGTTCCCATTAATCAGTCACAAAAACGGCCCGGCAGCGTACGGCTTACATCTCGCGTCCGTTAGTATGGATAACCTGTTTTAACCACGCGTAGCTCTTCTTCGGCACGCGCTTCAGGTCTTTCAGGTCGTGATTTTCACGGTTGACGTAGACCACGCCGTAGCGCTTGCGCATGTCACCCTGCGAGCTGAGAATGTCAATCAACCCCCAGCCGAGATAGCCCATCACCTCTGCCCCATCCTCGAATATTGCCGCTTTCATCGCCTCGATGTGCGCCCGGTGGTAGTCGATGCGGTAGGTGTCCTCAACCGGATTCATGCCATCCCAGGACTCAATCACCCCAATACCGTTCTCAATCGGGAATACCGGCATCCGCCAGTTGTTGGCGTAGCGGGTGATGATGGTGCGAAAGCCCAGCGGATCGATCTGCCAGTTCCACTCGGTGGCCTTCAGGTACGGATTGTTTTTCTCGCCGTGCAGCAGGTAATAGTTAACCGGCGTGCCTTCCGGGATGGCATCGCTGTCCAGCGTTTTGCTGGCGTAGTAGCTGAAGGCCATAAAGTCGTTCTTCGTGCGCGCAAACAGCGCGAGATCGTCTGCGCGGTAGATATCGCCGAAGCCCTCCTGCTCCACCACCGCCATTACCGCCGGGCTGTAGCCCTGGCCCGCGAAGACGCGCAGCAGGTTCTGGTTGAGGAATTCGTCGTACTGCTGGGCGCAGAAGATATCGCGCGGTTTGCAGGTGGCCGGATAAATCAGCTGGTGCGCCAGCATGCCGCCCATCAGCTTGCCCGGCTTAGTCTGGTGCAGGTATTCGGTCAGAGTCATGTGCGCCACCATCGCATGGTGCTGAAGCTCATACAGCTCGCGCAGGGTTTGCTCACCTTTCATGTAACCGGAAATGCGAAAAGCTTCCGGCATATGGAAAATGTTCTGCTCGTTGAAGGTCAGCCAGTACTTCACCCGGTCAGCGAAGCAGTCGATCATCTTTTTGCCGTAGCGGATAAAGGCGTCCACCACGCGGCGATCGTTGAAGCCGTTGTACTCCTGCGCCAGCGCCAGCGGCATATCGAAGTGGTAGAGACAGACCATCGGCTCGATACCGCGGGCGAGCAAATCGTCAATAAAGCGGTCGTAAAAGGCGATGCCTTCGGCGTTGAACTCGCCGTCACCCTGCGGGCAGACGCGGCTCCAGGAGATCTGGAAGCGGTAGCAGTTCATGCCCAGATCCTGCATCAGGTCGAAATCTTCCCGGTAGCGGTGGTAGGAGTCGGTCGCCACTTTCCAGTCAGAGATGTTTTCACCGGCTTCCCGAATGTCATACACCGACATCCCCTTCCCGCCCTCATTCCAGGCCCCTTCCGTCTGCATGCTGGATACCGAGTTGCCCCATAAAAAGTTGGCTGGCAGTGATTTGTTCATGGTTGCTCCTAATATGACTAGTCATTTAAATTTCATGACTAGTCATATAGGCGAAGATGAAATGTCGATCAAAGGTGTGGATCGTTTTTTGTGAGGTTGATGGAAATAAAAAGCCCCGGCAGTTGCCGAGGCTAAGTTCCTGTTTAACGTTTAAAGCCCGCTTTCGGCTGCAACTTTTGCCTGGGCAATTGCTCCGGCATTGAATATGGGATGCTCATAGTTGTCGGTGACATCACGAACCCTGTATATCTTCCATGCGCCAGCCTCACGACGAACGAATACCTGCAACTCTACTTTTCCGCCGTTTTCTCTCCCGATCCAGACTGGCATAACCTCACCTCCCATAAACGATTTGGCTGGCCCGACATTTAACGCCGACACCCAGGCGGGATCATAGTCCTGCGCATAAGCGAAGTAATCAGATCCAAGCAGGTCTTGTTCGGGTATCGACTCTATATCATCCAGTCTCTTAATCGTGTCAGCAGAGACATATACGCGCAGATCAGACGGCGAATATTCATTGTCGCTACTTGTAAGTGACATCAGATACGTGGCGTAAAAAGAATGTACTCGCGTCGGCGCGCTCTGTTCCGGCTTAACTGAGCAAGCTGAGAGCAAGCATACGCCTAACACTATTGCGGCTCGCATCAATTCATCCTGTATATTTTGAAAGTCGGTTGAGCTGCGCGATACCCTGGACCAGGGTACATGCTGCGCTGTCGGAAATCGGAGATCCATTGTGTCCCATCATACATTGTCATATGCCCACTGGAGTTTCCTCCCGGATAAGGTTGGATCACTGCGACATCACCGCTCAATAATGTTGAACCCGGCGGGACTTCACGAAATCCCGCCCGCAATAATGATGGCCCATAATCTTTTGCGTTTAGCGTTCTCTCCAGACGAATGCCGCCTGCCGCTATAGCCTCTCTGGTAAAAGTCGCACATTCGTTATGCGAACGACCAAGAGCGTGTGACCGGAGGTGTGAAATAGCAACATCTTTATTCCAACTCATTCTTAGTTCCCTTAAGTAAGTAAGAACGGAATTATTGTGCCAGTCATTAACCTGATGTTGGCTAAATAATGCTTAAATTTGTCCGGCCAAAATATTAATTTCGCGCCCAATAAAAAGGCCGGATTCGCTGCGCGGATCCGGCCAGAGTCATCGCTGTTAACAGATTATCCGCGCGGGGCGTCGCCAAAGACGCTGTAGTCTGGCAGCCGCACCTGCTGATACGGCTCCCAGCCGCCGCCGAGGGCTTTGTAGAGCGCCACCAGATCAAGCGCGCTCTGCACCTGCGCCTGCGCCCGCTGCTGTTCGGCCTGAGCGAGCTGACGCTGGGCGTCCAGTACGTCAATAAAGCTGGCGATCCCCTGCCGGTAGCTGTCGCTGGCGAGATCAAAGGCGTTTTGCAGCGCGTCGATGGTTTTCGCCAGGCCCGCTTCACGCTGCTGGTCGGTGCGATAGCTCACCAGCGCGTTTTCAACGTCGCCGAGCGCCGTCAGCACCGTCTGACGATAGTCCAGCACCGCCGCCCCCTGCTGCGCGCGCGCCACCTTAACGCTGGAGACCAGCCGTCCGCCCTGGAAAATCGGTATGGAAACCTGCGGGCCAAAGCTGTAGAAGTGGCTGCTCCAGTCGGTTAGCCAGTTGGATTCGCTGTTGCGCAAGCCAAACTGCCCGGAGAGGGTAAAGCTCGGGAACAGCTCTGCCACCGAGACGCCAATCTGCGCCGTGGCGGCATGAAGATTCGCCTCCGCTTCGCGCACGTCCGGGCGACGGCGCGCCAGGGTGGACGGAATACCGGTCTGCACAATATCCGGCAGGGCAGGCATCGACTGCACGGATTGCAGTTCGGCATCCAGCGCCCCCGGCGGTTTGCCAAGGAGGATCGCCAGCCCGTTCATCGCCTGGCGTTCCTGCGCCTGATACTGCGGCAGCTGCGCTTCAAGGTTGCCCAGCTGCGCCCGGGCGTTCTCCACGTCCATCTGCGGCGACAGCCCGCCCCGCTGGCGGCTTTCGGTCAGATCCAGCGTCTGCTGTGCGCTTTCAATTTGCGTATTAAGCGTGGCAATGATGCTCTGCGCTCCACGCAGCTGTAGCCACGCCCGCGCCACTTCGGCTTCCAGCGAGACCAGCGCATCGTTACGCTGCTCGATCGCTGCCCGCTGCTGCGCCTCGGCCGCTTCTACCTGACGGCGCACCTTGCCCCACAGGTCGATTTCCCACTGGGCGTCGAAGCTGCCCTGATAGAGGTTAATCGGCTGCGTCAGCGGGCCTAACGCGCCCCGCAGTTCAGGATCGACATTATTCAACTGGTCGTACACACCGTGGGATTTTAGCTCCCCTTCCAGCCCAAGCTGCTGGCGCGTCGCCTGCACATTGCCATTCACCGACGGGAAAAACGCCCCGCCGGCCTGGTTAATCTGTTCGCGCGCCCCGGCAATGCGTAATACGGTTTGCTGTAGCGTCAGATTTCCGGCGATGGCGCGTTCAATCAGGCTGTCGAGCTGCGGCGAGCCGAAGGTTTTCCACCAGCGCGGGTTAGTGGCGGCGGAGGAAGTTTGCGATTTCACCGCGCTGTCGCCCTTATCGTTCCAGTGCGTGGTGGCGAGCGGTGCAGGCTGTTGGTAGTCCGGCCCGACGGCGCAACCCACCAGCAGCATCATTATCATCAGGGGGTGTAAACGTCTGTGTATCATCAGTGTGCTCCTGCACTCCCCTCGCTCTTAACCGGCGAGAGCAATAAACAAAACGGAATCAGTAATAAGGCCACCGCGCTCAGAATGGTGAAGACGTCAATGTAGGCCAGAAAGCGCGACTGCTCGATCATCGTCTGGTACATCCGTCCGGTGGCAATGCCGGTCGGATCGCCCACCTGAGTGGTGAAGTTCTGGATCGCCTGGGCGCTTTCGCGAATCGCCAGCTGGAATTGCTCGTTAAACGGTGAAGCGTGGTAAGCCAGATGCGCGCTGTGCGCCTGCGAGCGCTCGGTGATCGCCGCCGTCGAGAGCGAAATCCCAATCGAGCCGGCCACGTTGCGGAACATGGTAAACAGCGCCGCCGCGTCGGCGTTAAGCCGCCTCGGGATCGAGATAAAAGCAATGGTGGTAAGGGGCACAAACAGGAACCCCAGTCCAATCGACTGAGCGCTGCGGAACAGCACCAGCGTTTCGAAATCGATATCCGGCGTCAGCGTGCGGGACCAGAAGAACGACACCGCCAGGCAGGTAAAGCCGAAGGCGATGATCCAGCGCGTCTGCACCACCGGCATCAGCTTCAGCACCAGCGGGATGGTCAGCACAATCAGTACCGCGCCGGGCGAGAGCACCAGCCCGGACCAGGTGGCGGTATAGCCCAAATCCTGCTGCGCCAGCTGCGGAATAACCACCGAACTGCCGTACAGGATCATCGCCATCCCCGCCATCAGCAGGCTGGAGATCGCAAAGTTGCGGTCCTTCATACAGTGCAGATCCACCACCGGCTTTCTGGCATACATCAGCCAGTAGATCGCGCCGATAATACCGACCAGCGTCAGTACTGCGAAGGTGCGGATAAAGTTCGAATAAAACCAGTCATCATCTTCGCCCCGGTCGAGCATCACCTGCAAACAGCCAAGACCGAGGGCGATCAGGCCGATCCCCGTCCAGTCGACGGTGAGCTTCTCTTCCGACTTTTTCTCCCACGGCGGATCTTCCAGCAGCTGATAGATGGCCAGCACCGTCACAATCCCTACCGGGATATTGATAAAGAACACCCAGCGCCAGGAGTAGTTATCGGTGATCCAGCCCCCCAGCGTGGGGCCGAGTACTGGCGCGACGATAATGGCAATGGATGAAAGGCCAAAGGCTTTGCCCCTGTCCTCCGGCTTGAAGTAGTCAAGTAGCACCGACTGCTGGGTAGGCTGCAACCCGCCGCCAAAGAAGCCCTGCATCACGCGGAACAGGATGATTTGCCATAGCTCGGTGGCGATACCGCACAGGAACGAGCAGATGGTGAACATCACAATGCAGATCAGGAAGAACTGTTTGCGGCCAAACAGGCGGCTGAGAAAGGCCGAAATCGGCAGCACGATGCCGTTCGCCACCAGGTAGCTGGTGAGCACCCAGGTGGATTCGTCATAGCTGGCCGAGAGCGACCCCGCGACGTGGGGCAGCGCCACGTTGACGATGGTGGTGTCCAGAATTTCCATAAACACCGCCAGGGTGACCACAATCGCCACCGCCCACGGGTTACTGGCTGGCTTCCAGTTATCGTGGCTGTGATCCGTCATTCCACGGTGACCTTCGGTTCAACCGACAGCCCCAGCGGCAGCGGCTTGTTCGGATCCAGCCCTTTATCAATCACGATTTTCACCGGTACGCGCTGAACGATCTTCACAAAGTTACCGGTGGCGTTTTCCGACGGGAAGGCGGAGAAGCGCGAGCCGCTGCCCTGCTGGATGCTGTCGATATGGCCTTCCAGCTCCATATCCGGCCAGGCATCGACGGACACGGTCACTTTGTCGCCCGGCTTCATGCGCTCAAGCTGCGACTCCTTGAAATTCGCCACCACCCACACGTTCGGGGAAACCAGCGAGAACAGCGCCGTGCCGGCCTGCACCAGCGTACCGGGCTGGACGTTGCGTTTAGTGACGAAACCGTCGAACGGGGCGCGGACTTCGGTATAAGAGAGGTTCAGGTTGGCGGTTTCCAGCTGCGCTCTGGCCTGATCGACCTGCCGTTCGCGGGCTTCGACGTTGGTCTCCTGCTGGCGGATTTGCAGCTGGACCTGCTCCGCCACCTCCAGCTGCGCCTGGGCGCTGGCCAGCCCCGCCTGCGCGCTGCGCAGCTGAGCGTTCGCGGCATCGATACTTTGTTGCGTGGTCGCGCGCGGGTCAACGCCGCGCTGACGGCGGTACTCCGCCTGCGCGTTGGCCATATCCGCCTGGGCTTTAAGTACCTGGGCTTTGGCTTCATCACGCTGGGCGGGATATTGCACCTTCGAGAGCGCCAGCTGCGCCTGGGCCTGATGCAGCTGCGCCAGCGCCAGCCCAAGCTGGGCCTGAGCCTGATCGCGCTGGGCGGTGGTATCACGCGGATCGATCACCACCAGCACATCCCCTTTTTTCACGCGCTGGTTATCCCGTACGCGAAGTTCTGTGACGTAGCCTGCCGTTTTTGGGGCAATGGTCACTACGTCGCCATCGGTAAAGGCGTCGTCGGTGGTCTCTTCGTTACGGGTTAAAAACCACCAGACCAGCGCCACAATCACCATCACGATGACCACGATACCAAGGATAATTAACGGTTTTTTCCCCGGGCGCTTGCGCTCGTTATTGTTTTGATCCTGCTCGTCAGCAGGTGGGTTTTGATCTTCTGCCATAGTTCAGCAACGGTCCTGTCAGTGAGCGGCATCACACTATGCCGTTCACTAAAGCTAGGACGTTGCTATACATTTGCCAGGAAAAACTGACAAATTGCGCACTATATGAGAAGGAATAGTCCGAAACCGACCGCCGCTGACCAGAGCAGCATCGGGATTGACCATAAATGGAAGCGCCACCAGATGCGGCGATCGTTGGCCATCCGCAGGGCGATGAGGTTAGCCAGCGAGCCGGGCAGCAGCCCAAAGCCGCCGACGTTGACCGCCCACGCCAGCAGTACCGTAGGGGGAACATAGTTAAGCAGCAAAATGGTGGACGGCACGTTACTGATCACCTGCGAGAGACCAATCGCCGTCAGCCATAATCCCGGCTGCGACAGACCGCCAACGCTATGGAGAACGTTCTGCAATACCGGGAGCTGGATCAGCAGATGGACGTCAATAAACATCGCCATAAACACCAGCAGCAGCGTCCAGTCAACGCTCACCAGCACCCGCCGGGCGAGGAACAGGAAGCCGCACGCCACCAGCAGCGCGCCAGCCAGCGCCTGGTTTAACTCCAGCGCGATAAGAAAAACGATATACAGCCCCAGGCAGCTCCAGACGAGACGCGGCTGCCACTGGGGGCCGGTTGTACCGCTGTGGTACTGCAACGTTTTATTCGGGAAAGCAAACCAGCCCACCGCCAGCAGCGACGCCACGATCGCCAGCGCCAACGGCGCCATCTGCCCGGTAAATGCGGTAAACGACAGGCCGGAGCGTCCCCACAGCAGAATGTTCTGCGGGTTACCGATCGGCGTGAGCAGCGAGCCCGCATTGACGGCCAGCGCTTCAAAGATAATCAGACGGGTAACCGGTATTTCGCACAGCTTACGCAGCGTGAGCGTAAGCGGCACCACGATAAACAACGCCACGTCATTAGTGAGAAACGTCGACAGCAGCGCCGCCGAAAAGACCATGAACAGGGCCAGCTTGCGCTCGGTGGCGAAGCGGCGCACCATTTTGCGCCCCAGCACGTCAAAATAGCCGCTCAGCTCCACGCCTTTGGTGAGCATCATCAAACCGCTCAGGGTAATTATGGTGCGCCAGTCTATGGCCGCCGGCCAGGTGTGCGGCGTGAAGGGCACAAAGACGCTGAGCCCAACGCCAGTGATAAGTAAAAGATGGAAAAAGCGATCGCGTTTCAGGGCCTGCAAGCCGGGGATGTTCATTCAGCGGAGGGACCGTATTTGAGCGTAAATTCGCGGAACTTCACCAGCGTCTCTTCGCTGACGTGGTGTTCCATACCTTCGGCATCCCGACGGGCAATTTCCGGGCTGACGCCCAGTACCAGTAAAAAATTCTCGACGATCTGATGGCGCTCGCGGCTCTCCTGCGCCAGTTTTTCGCCTTCAGCGGTGAGAAACACCCCGCGCCAGGGGATCATCTCGATCAGCCCGACCGACGCCAGACGTTTTAACATTTTTGCAACGGTTGGCTGCGACACCCCAAGGCGTGCGGCCATATCCACCTGGCGCGCTTCTCCAACCTCACGAATCAGATCAGAGATCAGTTCGACATAATCATCAATCAGCTCCCGGCGATGCGCCTCGCGCACCTGGCGGAAGCCTTCCACATGCTCTTCAACGTTCACCAGTTGCGTCGTTTTTTTTGTTGTTGGCTTACCTGCGCGACGGTTCATTGTGCTTCCTCAATGGGGTTGACGCTTCCAGCGCCCTGTAACGGAGCGCACATTGTAAACCATAGCTCTACAAGCACAAAAAATTAACGAATTAGCCATAGCTATACAATATAGCCTGTGCTATATCTGTATGTAATGCAGTCACCCTTCACGGATCGAAGGGATCATGAATCAGGAGGTCTTATGAACGAATTCAAGAGGTGTATGAACGTGTTTACCCACTCTCCTTTTAAAGTGCGCCTGATGCTGTTGAACATGCTGTGCGATATGTTTAACGCCAAACCCCAGCAGGACGACAACTCTTCCCACTAAGCGGCGTCGCGGTACGCCGCTTCATTTTCCTGTCACACTTTCGCGGTAAGCTGGCCTGTTCCCGATTATTTTTGCGTATTTGCAGCCCCCTTCGCAAAACATCTGTTTAGCAACTGTTGACCTTAATTCACGCTCGCACTATCTTCTTGCAGCCCTGCACAATTTGCGGCTCGCTGAAGCGGACCTCTCATTCCCTTTCCACGCACTGTCCGGCAGGCTTTGACCCTTGACGCCAGGGTGAGCACATGGCGTTTTCGTGATAGTGATCTATGAACGTAACCCTGATTGATACACTTGTTACCCGCAGCCGGGGCTTAAGCCCGTGGACGGGATTCTATTTTTTGCAATCGCTGTTGATTAACTTTGCTCTTGGCTACCCCTTTAGCCTGCTTTATGCCGTCGGGTTCACCTGTATTCTTCACCTTCTCTGGCGAAGCGCACCGCGCATGCAGAAGGTGCTTATCGGGATCTGTTCTCTGGTTGCTGCCGCCTATTTCCCGTTTGGCCAGGCCTATGGCGCGCCAAACTTTAATACCCTGCTGGCGCTCCACTCCACCAATATGGAAGAGTCCACAGAGATCCTGACGATCTTTCCGTGGTACAACTACGTGGTTGGCCTTTTCATTTTTGCCCTCGGCGTGATTGCGGTTCGCCGTAAGCCCGTCGGGAAAAAAGCATGGGGTAAAATTGAAAGCCTGTGCCTGGCCTTTAGCGTGGTGACGTTTTTTGTTGCGCCGGTACAAAATCTGGCCTGGGGCGGCGTGTTTAAGCTTAAAGATACCGGGTATCCGGTGTTTCGCTTCGTCAAAGACGTGGTGGTGAATAACGAGGAAGTGCTCGACGAGCAGGCACGTATGGCCGAGCTTTCCACCATGAAAGACACCTGGAACGTGCTGGCGGTGAAACCGAAGTATCACACCTACGTGGTGGTGATCGGAGAAAGCGCGCGTCGCGATGCGCTCGGCGCGTTTGGCGGTCACTGGGATAACACGCCGTTTGCCAGCGCCGTTAACGGTACGCTGTTTACCGACTACGTGGCGGCCAGCGGCTCGACGCAGAAATCACTCGGTCTGACGCTCAACCGCGTGGTGGATGGAAAACCGCAGTTTCAGGATAATTTTGTCACCCTGGCCAACCGGGCAGGTTTTCAGACATGGTGGTTCTCTAACCAGGGACAGATCGGCGAATATGATACCGCCATCGCCAGCATCGCGAAGCGTGCCGACGAGGTACAGTTCCTGAAAAGCGGTGATTTCGAAGCCGATAAAAACACAAAAGATGAAGCGTTGCTAAAAATGACGGCGCAGGTCTTTGCCACCCAGCGCACCCAGCCGCAGCTGATTGTCCTGCACCTGATGGGGTCACACCCGCAGGCATGCGATCGTACCGGGGGAAAATATGCGGAGTTTGTGCAATCCAAAGAGACGTCCTGCTACCTCTACACCATGACGCAAACCGACGATCTGCTCAGCAAGCTGTACGGGCAGTTGCGCAACAGCGGCGACAGCTTCTCGATGGTCTATTTCTCTGACCATGGTCTGGCGTTTAAGGAGCGCGGTAAAGAGGTGCAGTATCTGGCCCACGATGACAAGTTCCAGCAGAACTTCCAGGTACCGTTTATGGTGCTGTCGAGTGATGACAAAACGCATCGCATTATAAAAGCGCGCCGTTCCGCGAACGATTTCCTGAAATTCTTCTCACAGTGGACGGGGATTAAGGCAAAAGAGATAAAAAATGATTACCCGTTTATCTCCGGGAAGAAGGGCCCACCAGTCTACATTACCAACTTTAAGTTACAGAAAGTCGACTATAACCATCTGGGGACGGATATTTTCGATATTAAGAGTAAGTAATTTCTGCCGTTTCGTGCGGGCTGATGCTCACCCTGGCCCTCTCCCACGGGGAGAGGGTACAAACAAAAAAAATCCGCCACATTGGGCGGATTTTTTACTGGCTCACCGAAGTGATTAGAAGCGGTAACCTACGCCCGCGATCCAGGTGCCAACGTCAACGTTGCGGATACGGCTCTGCTCATAGGAGAAGTCCAGAGCAACGTTTTCGATTGGGTTGAACTGCATACCTGCGCCATAGGAGAAACCATAGTCGCTGTTGCTTGCAGTACGGTTCAGACCCTGGTTTTCGGTCTGCTGGAATTTACCGTAGCCAACACCTACAACACCGTAGATGCTTGCCCAGTCATTCAGGCGGTAAGCAGGACCCGCGGTG
Organism: Enterobacter sp. JJBC; assembly: GCF_036936505.1. Classification (NCBI taxonomy): domain Bacteria; kingdom Pseudomonadati; phylum Pseudomonadota; class Gammaproteobacteria; order Enterobacterales; family Enterobacteriaceae; genus Enterobacter; species Enterobacter sp. JJBC. The sequence goes on along the minus strand of NZ_CP136935.1, from coordinate 1,527,050 downwards.
ATGCCGTAGTACTGACCTTTATTGTAAGAGCCATTTTCAGTACGATCTTTCTCGGTGTAAGTGAAAGAACCGATCACACCCAGCGGGTTGTTGTCTTGCTCGTAACGGTACTTCAGGTTGAAACCGTTGGTTTTGTTCATCACGCCCTGCATATCGCTCTGAGCGTAACCACCAGTTACAGTAGAAGTTGCCGCTACAGCGGTACCTGCGGAAACAGCCAGAACAGCTGCCAGTGCTGAAAGACATGCAATTTTTTTCATAACCACCTCAAATGTGCTTCAAGTAAGTCCGTAAGTTTTAAATATATCAAAAAAATCTGTGAAACTCTTTGTCATTCACGATGTCTAATGCGACCTTTCCTGTAACAGAACATTTCCAGCACCAGCTATCTTGTTAAAATAACTCCAGATTTTCACCTTCAAACGCTAATAGTGCGCGTCATCGCCAGAAAGTTCATCCAGATTATTCCTAATCTTTCAGGCGATAAAAGCATCAACCCTTCCTCATTTTACGGATTTTCCCTGGATTTTTTTCAACAGTAGCTCAACCGTCGCAGCTTATTTCCATTACACTGCCACTTTTACCTCTTTTGACAAAAATTGACAGGAGAAAGGATGCCAGGTTTACCCCGTAAATCGTCGGTCTGGATGCCGGTGGCAGTTATACTTATCGCGATGATGTCCATACAAAGCGGCGCGTCGCTGGCAAAATCGCTGTTTCCGCTGGTTGGTGCGCCCGGCGTCACGGCGCTGCGTATCGCATTAGGCACCCTGATCCTCGTGGTTATCTTTAAACCCTGGCGGCTACGGTTTAAAAAGGAGCAGCGACTGCCTTTGCTTTTTTATGGGCTGGCACTGGGAGGGATGAACTACATGTTCTATCTCTCTATTCAGACTATCCCGCTGGGGATCGCGGTCGCGCTTGAATTTACCGGCCCGCTGGCGGTTGCCCTCTTCTCTTCTCGTCGTCCGGTAGATTTTATCTGGGTCATACTGGCCGTGCTGGGGCTATGGTTCCTGCTGCCGCTCGGGCAAAGCGTTTCACAAATCGATTTGACAGGGGCAGCTCTGGCGCTGGGCGCGGGGGCATGCTGGGCGGTGTATATTCTCACTGGCCAGCGTGCGGGCGAAGAGCACGGCCCCGCGACGGTCGCCTTAGGCTCACTAATTGCCGCCGTAATCTTTGTCCCAATCGGAATGGCACAAGCGACAGACTCAATATGGCAGTGGTCAATCCTGCCGGTTGGTCTGGCGGTTGCCATTCTCTCTACGGCCCTGCCCTACTCTCTGGAGATGATCGCCCTGACGCGCCTGCCCACACGCATTTTTGGTACGCTCATGAGCATAGAGCCCGCGCTGGCCGCCATCTCAGGAATGATTTTCCTCGGTGAAACCCTGACCCTGGTACAAACGCTGGCGCTCTGTTCCATTATCGCGGCGTCAATGGGCTCCACCCTGACCATGCGCCCGGAACCTAAAGTGCAAAAAATCGATCTCAACTAGGCCTTAAATTCTGCATGGCTAACCCGCCATGCAGAATATACGCCTCGTCAGTACTTCAAATAATTTCTTACAAACTATCTTGTATTGCCAAAATATTTCACCTGCCCGGCTTCCCGAAGAATGAATTAAGATTGATCTGTATCAACTTTAATAAACTACTTATTTTTCAATCAGTTGATAATACAATCTTACTTTCACTATTAAACCAATAGGCAGAGCCAAACCGCAGAGAAAAAATCCGGTGCTATACTTAGTCCCGTAATTACCTGGGACACAAACATCAAGAGGATATGAGATTATGAGTACCGCTAAACTGGTGAAAACGAAAGCGTCTAATCTGCTTTATACCCGTAACGATGTATCGGATAGCGATAAAAAAGCGACCATTGAGCTGCTGAATCGCCAGGTGGTCCAGTTCATCGATCTTTCGCTGATCACCAAACAGGCTCACTGGAATATGCGCGGTGCAAACTTTATTGCCGTTCATGAAATGCTGGATGGCTTCCGCACAGCACTGGTGACTCACCTGGATACCATGGCCGAACGTGCCGTACAGCTGGGTGGCGTGGCACTGGGTACCACACAGGTGATCAACAGCAAAACGCCATTGAAAAGCTATCCGCTGGATATCCATACCGTTCAGGATCACCTGAAAGAGCTGGCGGACCGCTACGCGATTGTGGCGAATGATGTTCGTAAAGCGATTGGCGAAGCCAAAGATGAAGATACTGCTGATATCTTCACTGCCGCATCACGCGACCTGGATCAGTTCCTGTGGTTCATTGAGTCCAACATCGAATAATCCCTGCGGATTTTCCGAATAACCCTCGCCCCTGGCGGGGGTTTTGCACATTTATGGTGCGCACTTTTGCCCGCAACGGCCGCAAAAGTGAATAAAATGTAATAATCACCTCACACAACCGTTAACGGAAGATTGTTTTTTCGTCAGATTCTGCGCTAAATATCCCCCTGTCAGAAGACCTTAACGAAGCGCACCAAAACGGTGCTCCATTCTGGTGCAACCTGGCAGAATTGCCACGCTTTTCGTGCAATGCGTGACATCATCCCCTTTGCAAAACAACAGCTTGTAAAATTGGCACGATTTTTTCATTGTGCCTGAGGTTCTCGCAGGGGATCGCCCCGTGGATATAAAAGGAAATGCTATGAAGTCTGTATTAAAAGTTTCACTGGCTGCACTTACCCTGGCGTTTGCGGTGTCCTCGCAGGCTGCCGACAAACTGGTTGTGGCGACGGACACGGCGTTCGTACCGTTTGAATTTAAACAGGGTGATAAATACGTTGGTTTTGACGTGGATCTGTGGGCCGCTGTCGCAAAAGAACTCAAACTGGATTACACCCTGAAGCCAATGGACTTCAGCGGCATTATCCCGGCACTGCAAACCAAAAACGTTGACCTGGCGCTGGCAGGCATCACCATTACCGAAGAGCGTAAAAAGGCCATCGATTTCTCTGACGGCTACTACAAAAGCGGCCTGCTGGTGATGGTGAAAGCGGATAACAACGATGTGAAAAGCGTGAAAGATCTCGACGGTAAAGTGGTCGCCGTGAAGAGCGGCACTGGCTCAGTTGATTACGCGAAAGCCAACATCAAAACCAAAGACCTGCGTCAGTTCCCGAACATCGACAACGCTTACATGGAACTGGGCACCAACCGCGCGGATGCGGTGCTGCACGATACGCCTAACATCCTTTACTTCATCAAAACTGCCGGTAACGGCAAGTTCAAAGCGGTAGGTGATTCTCTGGAAGCTCAGCAGTACGGTATTGCATTCCCGAAAGGCAGCGACGACCTGCGTAACAAAGTTAACGGCGCGCTGAAAACCCTGAAAGAGAACGGCACCTATAACGAAATCTACAAAAAATGGTTCGGTACCGAGCCTAAATAATTTCACCTGACTTCAGGTTTGTAACGCCCGGTGGCGCTTACGCTTACCGGGCCTACGTTTTTCGTTTTTCACCACGGTATACAGGAATACATCATGCAGTTTGACTGGAGCGCCATCTGGCCTGCCATTCCACTCTTGCTTGAAGGCGCTAAAATGACCCTGTGGATTTCGGTCCTCGGTCTGGTTGGCGGGTTGATTATCGGTCTTGTCGCCGGTTTCGCCCGCACCTACGGTGGCTGGATTGCAAATCACATCGCACTGGTTTTCATCGAAGTGATCCGCGGCACACCCATTGTGGTGCAGGTCATGTTCATCTACTTCGCCCTGCCGATGGCCTTCACCGACCTGCGCATTGACCCGTTCAGCGCCGCCGTTGTCACCATCATGATCAACTCCGGCGCCTACATTGCGGAAATTACCCGCGGTGCGGTGCTGTCGATTCATAAAGGGTTCAGTGAAGCTGGCCTGGCGTTAGGTCTTTCCCGTCGCGAAACCATCCGTCACGTGATCCTGCCGCTGGCGCTGCGCCGCATGCTGCCGCCGCTGGGTAACCAGTGGATCATCAGCATCAAAGACACCTCGCTGTTTATTGTTATCGGCGTGGCCGAGCTGACCCGTCAGGGCCAGGAGATCATCGCGGGTAACTTCCGCGCCCTGGAAATCTGGAGTGCGGTCGCCGTTGTCTACCTGATTATCACGCTTGTCCTGAGCTTTGTTCTGCGTCGTCTTGAAAGAAGGATGAAAATCCTGTGATTGAATTTAAAAACGTTTCCAAGCACTTTGGCCCAACCCAGGTGTTGCACAATATCGATTTGAACATCAGGCAGGGCGAAGTGGTGGTGATCATCGGGCCGTCGGGTTCCGGAAAATCCACCCTGCTGCGCTGCATTAACAAGCTCGAGGAGATCACCAGCGGCGATTTGATCGTTGATGGTCTGAAGGTTAACGATCCGAAAGTGGACGAGCGCCTGATCCGCCAGGAAGCGGGCATGGTGTTCCAGCAGTTCTACCTGTTCCCGCACCTCACGGCGCTGGAAAACGTGATGTTTGGTCCTCTGCGCGTGCGCGGGGCCAGCAAAGCGGCAGCGGAAGCGCTGGCAAAAGATCTGCTGGCGAAGGTTGGTCTGGCGGAGCGTGCCCACCACTATCCTTCCGAGCTGTCCGGCGGCCAGCAGCAGCGCGTGGCCATTGCCCGTGCGCTGGCGGTGAAGCCAAAGATGATGCTGTTCGATGAGCCAACGTCGGCTCTCGACCCGGAGCTGCGTCACGAAGTGCTGAAAGTTATGCAGGATCTGGCGGAAGAAGGCATGACGATGGTCATCGTTACCCACGAAATCGGCTTTGCCGAAAAAGTGGCGTCCCGTCTGATCTTCATTGATAAGGGCCGCATCGCGGAAGACGGTAATCCGCAGACGCTGATTGCGAACCCACCAAGCCAGCGCCTTCAGGAGTTCCTGCAACACGTCTCCTGATAACCACACACAGAGCCGGGCATGCCCGGCTTTTTTATGCCGGATTGTTCCCAAAAACTTCCCTCCGCTCCGCGCGCTCTATACTTATCATTTTGCACGATATTTTTGTCGGAGGACGCCGTGCCGTGGATCCTGTTGCTACTGTTTAGCCTGTTTAGCGCGCCATCACTTGCTGTAACCCTTCCCGGCGTCACCACCGGAACCACCGCCACCCAGCAAAATGCGCCGCCAGAGCCAGACGCTGAAAAGAAAAAAGCCGCTTACGGCGCGCTTGCCGACGTGCTTGAGAACGACACGTCCCGGCAGGAGCTGATCGATCAGCTGAGGAAGGTGGCCGCCACGCCGCCTCAGGATCCGGTTCCTGCTATTGCGCCGCCGGAAGCCGAAGAAGAAAAGACGGTGCTGGAAAACGTCACCGACATCAGTCGCCGCTACGGGGAAGCCCTGTCGTCGCGTTTTGCCCAGCTCTATCGCAACCTGGTTGGCACCTCACATAAGCCTTTTAATCCTCACACCTTTTCCGCAGCCGCTACCCAGTTTGCTATTCTGGCTGGCGCCGTCTTCATTTTTTACTGGCTGTTGCGCCTGTCTGTCTGGCCGCTTTACCGGAAAATGGGCCAGTGGGGACGCAAAAAGAATCAGCATAAAAGCAGCTGGCTGCATCTTCCGGCAATGATTACCGGGGCGTTTGTCATCGATTTGCTGCTGCTGGCCCTGACGCTGTTTGTCGGTCAGCTGCTGGCTGACCGACTTAATACCGGAAACAAAACCATCGCGTTTCAGCAGGGACTGTTCCTCAATGCGTTTGCCCTGATTGAGTTCTTTAAAGCCCTCCTGCGGTTGATCTTCTGCCCACGCGTGCCTGACCTTCGCCCCTTCGCCATTTCGGATCAGAGCGCCAAATACTGGGCGGTGCGGCTTAGCGTGCTGAGCGGGTTGATTGGTTATGGCTTGTTGGTTGCCGTGCCGATTATTTCCAACCAGGTTAACGTGCAGTTCGGGGCGCTGGCGAACGTGCTGATCATGCTGTGCATTACCGTCTGGGCGCTGTACCTCATCTTCCACAATAAAAAAGCGATCACCGACAGCCTGCTGCACCTGGCCGATCGCTCCCTCTCCTTTTTCAGCCTCTTTATTCGCGCCTTTGCGCTGGTGTGGCACTGGCTGGCCAGCGCCTATTTTATTGTGCTCTGTTTCTTCTCCCTGTTCGACCCGGGCAATAGCCTGAAATTTATGATGGGGGCGACGTTCAAAAGCCTGGCCATTATCGGCATCGCGGCATTTGTCTCGGGGCTGCTGTCGCGCTGGATCTCGAAAACCATCACCCTGTCGCCGCAGGTACAGCGTAATTACCCGGAACTGCAAAAACGGGTGAACAGCTGGATGTCGGTATCCCTCAAGGTGGCGCGCATTCTCACCGTCTGCGTGGCGATCATGCTGCTCCTTAACGCGTGGAGCCTGTTTGATTTCTGGAACTGGCTGCATAACGGCGCAGGTGAAAAAACGGTCGACATTCTGATTCGCATCGCGCTGATTTTGTTCTTCTCTGCCGTCGGCTGGACGCTGCTGGCGAGCCTCATCGAGAACCGTCTGGTGTCGGATATTCACGGCAGGCCCCTGCCCAGCGCGCGGGCCCGCACATTGCTGACGCTGTTCCGCAACGCGCTGGCGGTCATCATCAGTACCATCACCATCATGATTGTGCTGTCAGAAATCGGCGTGAATATCGCCCCGCTGCTGGCGGGTGCCGGTGCGCTGGGGCTGGCGATCTCCTTCGGTTCTCAGACGCTGGTGAAGGATATTATCACCGGCATTTTTATCCAGTTTGAGAACGGGATGAATACCGGGGATCTGGTGACCATCGGTCCGCTCACCGGCACGGTCGAGAGGATGTCCATTCGCTCCGTCGGCGTGCGTCAGGATACCGGCGCGTACCACATTATTCCGTGGTCATCGATCACCACCTTTGCCAACTTTGTGCGCGGCATTGGTTCGGTGGTGGCGAATTATGATGTCGATCGTCACGAAGATGCAGATAAGGCGAAGCAGGCGCTGCGGGATGCGGTGAACGAACTGATGGAGATGGAGGATATTCGCGGGCTGGTGATTGGTGAACCATCGTTCGCGGGCATCGTCGGGCTGACGAACACTGCCTTTACCCTGCGCGTGTCGTTCACCACCCAGCCGCTGAAGCAGTGGACGGTGCGCTTCGCCCTCGACAGCATGGTGAAAAAACACTTCGATCTGGCGAACGTGAGAGCGCCGGTGCAGACGTATCAGGTATTGTCGCCGCCCGCTTCGCCGCTCCCTCCGCAGGAGCCGACGCTGTAAACGAGCCGGGTGGCGGCTTCGCCTTACCCGGCCAGAGAAACGATTATTTGCGGCGTTTGTTATCGTCCATAAAGGACCAGGCAATAAAGCGGCTCTGCTTCTGGCCCTGCGCCATCTCTTTTTTAACCACTTTCACCGCGCCGACGTCGGTCAGCGCGCGGTAAAGCGGCGGCAGGTTATCGCCACGGGAGACCAGCGTGGTAAACCATTTCACCTGACGACCGAAGCCCTTACTCTCGGCAATCATGCGCAGAATAAATGCCACTTCCCCGCCCTCGCACCACAGCTCCTGCTGCTGGCCGCCAAAGTTCAGCGCGCCATCTTCAGCCTGGCCCAGGTTACGCCGCTTGCGTTCACTTCCCGCACGAGCGGAGGCGGCGGAGTCGTGGAATGGCGGGTTGCACAGGGTGGCATCATATTGTTCGTTCTTATGAATAATGCCGTTGAAAATAGCAGCGGCATCCTTCTGACGACGCAGACGAACGGCCCGGCTTAACCCCGGGTTAGCGTTGATAATGGCCTGCGCGCTGGCGAAGGCCTCGGCACCGATCTCGCTACCGGTAAACCGCCACTGATATTCATGTGCGCCTATCAGGGGGTAGATCAGGTTCGCGCCCGTACCGATATCAAGCACGGTGGCCTGTTTTGGCACCACGCCGCCATTGTCATCCGCCAGCAGATCGGCAAGATGATGGACGTAATCCGCACGTCCTGGCACCGGTGGGCAGAGAAAGCCATCCGGGATGTCCCAGTGCGTAACGCCATAAAAATGGGCCAGCAGCGCTTTGTTCAGCGTCTTAACCGCCAGCGGATCGGCAAAGTTTACCGACGGTTCACCGGCTGGTGTCTGAACAATAAAATCCTGCAATTCGGGGCAGCTCAGGCACAGGGCTTTCATGTCGTAGCGGCTACGGTGGCGGTTACGCGGGTGCAATCCCGGCTTTTGGGAAGTCATGGCATTCTCCTTTAAACAGCCGCGTAAGATACCCTGTGACGGCGCGGGGGTAAATATCTGTCTGAGTCGCACAAAAAAACGACAAAAATCATCGACCTGTATGTCTATGATCTGTCAACAAATTGTCAGAATTTATCGTTCAAAAAATAAGCAGATCATCATCAAATTTTTGCGCTAAATCACACGCGTCAGGCTTCTAAACTTAAGAGGAATCACCTGTTGTTTCCCCTGAGGATGTGATTATGAAAAAATATCTGACCTTTATTATTGCGGGTGCGCTGGCAGGCGCATCTTTCTCAGCCTGGTCCGTTCAACCTCTGACCGACAGCAACGACACCAGCCAGCTACGTGCGGCGGGGACGGTCTCTGTCAGCCGGGCAAGCAACCTTGATGACCTTCAGGACAAGCTGGCCGAAAAAGCGCGTCAGGAAGGGGCTAAAGGCTTCGTGGTGAACGCTGCCGGTGGTGATAACCATATGTACGGCACCGCGACCATCTATAAATAATCGATTTCCTTCCCACACTGCATCTGCCAGGCAGATGCAGTTCTCATTCCCTTCCTTCGCCTTGACTGTGCGTTTTTTAACCCCATATTAAGATGAATGGCTTAAACAGATCAGGAGAACATGATGGCTTCCGGCTGGGCGAATGACGACGCCGTTAACGAACAGATCAACAGTACTATTGAAGATGCGGTCGCGCGTGCTCGCGGTGAAATTCCACGCGGCGAAAGTTTGACGGAATGCGAAGAGTGCGGAGATCCGATTCCTGAGGCACGGCGTAAAGCCATTCCTGGCGTACGGCTATGTATTGCCTGTCAGCAGGAGAAAGATTCGAAAAATGCGACACATTCAGGATATAATCGCAGAGGATCGAAAGACAGCCAGTTACGTTGACTTTCCTTTACCGAAGTTAACCGCGCCAGCCGTTTACTTTACGCTCACGATTTTTAGCGAAACGCGTAGCAAATCGTGCCCTTCCGATGGCTTCTGTAAAGCGCATCCACAAGAAGTGTCAATTCCGCTTCTGAATTTATTAATAATCAATAAGTTATTTGTCATTCAATTTTTTTGATCAACCACGTCAATTCTCTTCGATTTTATCTTCCGCTAAAAACCGTGATACTTATCACATCGACGGAACATCGTCCCTTTAACAGAATAACCTGCGAGAATTGACCTATGAAAACCATCAAATATGCTGTTGCCGCTGCTGCCCTGTCCGCTCTCTCTTTCGGCGCTTTCGCCGTAGAGCCAGTCTCCTCTACTCAGGCACAGGATCTGAACAAAATCGGGGTGGTGAGTGCTGAAGGCGCGACCACGCTGGACGGTCTGGAAGCCAAACTGGCGGAAAAAGCAGCCGCTGCCGGCGCAAGTGGATACACCATCACGTCCACTAACGGTAATAACAAACTGAGCGGTACTGCGGTTATCTACAAGTAATCGAACGAATTATGCTCCACCCTCACCATACCCTCTGGTGAGATGCTCCAACCCTCATTGACCCTGTTGTTACCCTTGTTTGCCCGTCCGCCACTGGACGGGCTTTTTTTTGCTTAAAACGACTGTGCCACGCGCTGCAATCCGGCTTCCACGGATGCCACTTCTCCTGCCGCCAGCAGGCAGCAGGCCATTTGCAGCTTGATCGACTGCGGAACCGGCACCTTTCCGGCCAGACACTGTACGATCCAGTGCGCGGTGACCTGCGGATCTTTTGACTCGGGCAAGATCACATCGCAGTTCTCCTCCCCACGTTCCAGTACGACCCGCGTCCCGGCAGGCTCAATCAGCATCAGCTGTGGACAACGCTGCGGGTTGGCATAAACCTCCCCTTCCGTCCCGTGCATCAGCAGCGCCCGCCCGCCGATTTCGGCAAAAAATTGTCCGACCCGCGTCACGTACTCCGGATGGGAGACGCTGGAAAGACGTAGCGCGGCGTCTTCGGCAAACGGCGTCGCCAGCTTCGCCAGGGTGTGGGCGCTGTTACGTACTCCCATTCGCCATCGCATGTCCAGCTGCTTTTCCAGCGGCGGGCAGAGCGCGCGCACGGGAATATAGACCGGCTGGTTCCCCTCCAGTTTGGCCTGCGCCTGGCCAGCATGGAGAGTAGGTTCGATGCCTAATAATTCCAGAATGGTTTCTGTCAGCACGCGCGTTGGATCTTCGCTCACGCCATGCACCACCACCGGGAAACCGAGTTTCTGCAACAGAATAGCCAGCAGCGGCGTGAGGTTTGCCTGCTTACGCGCGCCATTGTAGGTCGGGATCACTATCGGCATCGGCTTCGTGACGGGCGGGGTTAAACGCATCGTCTGCGACTGCATGGCCTCATAAAAACCCCGCATCTCCGCCTCACCTTCCCCTTTGATGCGCAGCGCAATCAGAATGCCGCCCATTTCCAGCTCCGGCACGTCGCCATTCAGCATATGCGTGTACAACGCACGGGCCGTGTCCTGGTCCAGATCGCGAGCATGGTTTTTCCCACGCCCTACCTCTTTGATAATTTTGCGGTAATCCACGACATTTCTCCTGACAGCATCATCTTGTTAACAATATAGCCCGATGGACACGCACCCGATAGTGTTTTGTGATCATTATCAACCTGCTGTTTTCAGATAAAAAAATAAACTCAAGCATTATTTGCAATATTTGTGATTGGGACAAAAGATTCGTCTCTGTCCTTTTTTTGATTAAATAAACATCGAAAAGTCATTAAAGGTCAACGGTGAAAACGTCCAGGCAACGTTTTTGCCAGAAACGCATCGGGATTTACTATGAACAAGGTTGCATTAGGGTTGTTTATCGCCGCAACGGTGGGATGTTCTGCATCTGCATTTGCGGCAACCAACGGTGAAGGGCAGATTAATTTCACCGGAGAAATTATCGATTCTGCTTGCCAGGTCGTGAATGGATTAAGTAATCCATTAGATGTTCAGTTGGGAAAAGTATCTAAAACGGTATTTACCGGCGCAGGCTCTACCAGCACATTAACGAAGTTTGATATTAAGTTAACCAATTGTCCGGAAACCGTAACCTCGGCAGCGATTAACTTCGGTGGTACCCCGGATGCGGATAATAATGCCGCGCTGGCGTTAACGCCCGATACCGATGCGGCTACCGGTGTGGCTATTCAGCTGGTTGACACGTCCGGGCAGCCTGTCAGCCTGTATACCCCTTCGAAGCAATATCCTTTAGCCTCCGGCACGGCGGTTAACGATCTGGAGTTTGGTGCGCGTTATATTCAAACCCAGGCGGCAGTCACCGCAGGCCCTGCTAACTCTGTATCAACCTTCACCGTTATTTATAACTGATCTTATCAATCCTGAGATATTAATGCTTTTGCGAGCATTAATATCTCATCTTTTTATTGTGAAATCTTTATGCGCCACGGTTATTTACTGAGCACTCTTTTACTGGTAGCAGCCTCGGCACAGGCGGGGGTCGTGATTAATGGCACCCGGCTGGTCTATCAGGGAGATAAAAAGGAATCATCTCTCGGTCTTTCAAACCCGGATACCACGGATTATCTGGTGCAGTCCTGGGTCGATTCTGGCGGTAAAAACCAGGCCAAAGCCCCGTTCCTGATCACCCCGCCGCTTTTTCGACTGGATGCGAAAGAGGATAACGTCCTGCGCGTAGTCCGTACGGGAGGAAATTTACCGGAAGACAGGGAATCTCTGTACTGGCTGAATATTAAAGCGATCCCGTCCTCGAAGCATGTCGAAGGGGTAAATACGCTGCAAATTGCCATTAATACCCGCATTAAATTGCTCTATCGCCCGTCAGCGGTAAAAGGCAGACCAGAAGATGTGGCCGATAAACTTGAATGGCATCGCGAAGGGAATGATTTAGTGGTGAATAATCCCACACCTTTCTTTATGAATTTTCAGACCGTCACCCTGAATGGTCAGAAAGTCAAAAAAGCCACCTGGGCTGTGCCGAAAACTGAAACGCATTTTGCTTTACCTGGCAACGTCGGAGGTTCTACCGTCGCGTATTCCATTATTACCGATTACGGCAGCATCAGTCAGACATGGTCTAAACCCGTTCATTAATCGTATTACCCGGTAATAAAATCATCATGTACAGCCATAAAAAGCCGTTCACCTGCCGATTTTCGTCATTGCTGATGGCTATTTGTTGCCTGGCAATGGCGATCTTTGCGCAGCAGGTTTTGGCTGATGATTATTTTAACCCTGCCCTGCTGGACATTGATAACCCGCAGCAGGGAAAGACCGATCTGTCTGTCTATGAAAAAGGTCCCGGCCAGGCGCCAGGTAAATATCAGGTCGCGATCTTTATCAATAACAATAAAATTGATACCCGCGACGTGACCTTCAACTTAGTTAAAGATCCACAGGGCACCAGCACGCTCCAGCCTTGTTTTACACTGGACGAATTAAAGAGCCTCGGGATCAAAACGCAAAAATATCCGCAGCTGAGGGCAGAAGGTCAGTGCGCCGATCTACACGCCATCCCTTCGGCATCCGCGACCTTTCGCGTGCGCAATCAGCAGCTGCTGCTGAGCATTCCGCAAAAGGCGCTCGGTCAGGTACCTCGCGGTTACATCGACCCGAAAGAGTTTGACGAAGGGATCAACGCGGGCCTGCTTAATTACAGCGTCAACGCCAGCCAGAGCCATGCGCGCCAGCAGGGTGAAGAGAATAGCAGCAGCCAGTACGTTAACCTGCGTCCCGGCTTCAACATCGGGGCATGGCGCGTTCGTAACTACTCCACCTGGAATCGCAGCACCACGGGTCATGAGGAGAAACAGAAATTCACCTCCGTTTATACCTATGCGCAACGCGATATTGTGGCGATGAAAAGTGACGTGACGGTGGGCCAAAGCACCTCACCTTCCGACGTTTTTGACAGCGTCCCCTATACCGGCGTGGAGCTAAAATCCGACAGCGACATGCTGCCGGACAGCGAGAAAGGCTATGCCCCTATTATTCGCGGCAGCGCCCACAGCAACGCGCTAGTGATGGTCCGCCAGAACGGGTACGTAATTTATCAGAATACGGTCGCGCCGGGTGCGTTCGAGATTAACGACCTCTACCCCACCGGCAGCAGCGGCGACCTCCAGGTCACGGTGAAAGAAACAGACGGCAGCGAAAGCCACTTCGTGGTGCCGTTTGCCTCCGTGCCGGTATTGCAGCGTGAAAAAAACCTGCGCTACAGCGTAACCGCCGGGCGTTATCGCTCTTATGACAAAGACGTTGAAAAGACCCCGTTTGCCCAGGGCAGCGCCATCTACGGTTTACCCTACGGTTTCACCGCCTACGGTGGCGTGCAGCAGAGCAGCCATTACCAGTCTCAGGCGGCTGGCGTCGGGAAAAACATGGGCGATTTAGGCGCCTTTTCCATTGACGTGACCCGCGCGAAGGCCCTGTTGAAAAAACAGCAGGCCAGCAAAGGCCAGTCGTGGCGCGTGCGCTATAGCAAAGACATCGCCCGGTCAGGCACCAACTTCTCGCTGGCCGGCTATCGCTATAACAGCAAAGGGTTTTACACCCTGGACGACACCATGGAGTCATATACCCGCTCCGACAACTGGTCTGCACCGCAGCAGCGCCGCGCCCGAACCGAAGCCACCATCGACCAGACGCTGCCGGAAGGCTGGGGATCCGTCACCCTGAGCATGGTGAAAGAGACGTACTGGAGTCAGAGCCAGAACATGACCTCGATGAGCGTCAGCTACAACAATAGCTGGCACGGGGTGAGCTACAGCCTCAGCTACAGCATGAACAAAAACACCCAGGACAGCGATGAAGACGGTAACGAGGTGACAAACGACAACCAGTTCTCGCTGAGCGTCTCGGTGCCGCTGGACCGCTGGATGCATAACACCTGGGCCACCTACAACCTGAACAACACCAAAGACGGCACGACGCAGAACATCGGCCTGAACGGCACGGCGCTGAAAGAGGACAACCTGAACTGGAACATCCAGGAAGGGCTGAGCAGCACCGGCAGCGGTAACTCCACCAGCATCAACGCCGATTACAAAGCGACCTATGGCGAAGTGAGCGCAGGCGTCAGTCAGGATAAGTATCAGCAGACCCTGAACGTCGGTTTGCAGGGCGGCGTGGTTGCCCATGCGAACGGAATAACCCTGAGCCAGCCGCTCGGTGACACCATCGCGCTGGTGAAAGCGCCGGGCACGCACGGAACCCATATCACAAACCAGACGGGCGTCGAGACCGATTTCCGCGGCTACACCGTCGTGCCGTTTGTTACCGCGTATCGCCACAACACCATCGCGCTGGATACCGAAACGCTACCGGACAACGCCGACGTCACCCACGCGGCGCAGATCGTGACGCCAACCCGCGGGGCCGTGGTGCGCGCCAGCTTTAACACCCGCGTGGGTAACCGCGTCCTGATGACGCTTACGCAAAAGGGTAAACCGCTGCCCTTCGGCGCAACGGTCACCACCGAAGATAAGGACAGCGAATTTATTGTCGGGAATGACGGCCAGACCTACCTCTCTGGTCTACCGCAGCAAGGGCATCTCTACGTTTCCTGGGGACAGGGGGCGAACGAGCACTGCGTCGCTGACTATGCGCTAACGGATGAGAAAGAGCAAACCAGCATCATTAACGCTGCCGCGCAGTGTCACTGATCCACCGTTCAGGCTAACGATTATGCAAATGATTAAACAGTGCTTTTTCTTACTGGTTCTGGGAACCGCCGCGTTATTTATGCCGCATGCGAAGGCGACCTGTACTACCCCAGACCTGCCGAAAATGATCAACGTGGCCTCTATCTCCGTTCCCACGACGCTGGCCGTTGGCGAAACGATCCCGGGTACAGAGCAAATCGCCCATATCGCCGGTAATTGTGACAATGCGGAAGATAAGGGGCTGGAAATTGTCTCTTGTTACTACGGCACTGGGTCTGAGATTCCAGGCCTGAAGGGTGTCTACGATTCGGGAGTCCCTGGGATCGGTGTGGCCCTGATGAACGATCAGGGGCAGCGCATCAGCGGAGCCGGAGGCGTTAACTGCATTTCCACAGGAACGCCGTTGGGTTATGTTTCCAGCGATGGCAAACAGACCTTTAATTTCGACGTTACGCTGGAGTTGGTCAAAACCAGCGATACCGTAGCGTCAGGCACGCTGAATCAAAGTCAGACCCGTTTTGGGATCGGGGTTTATCACCACGAAGGGCTGGGCGATCCCAACACCATCTCCTATGCAGGCAACGTTATTCTGAAAGAGGTCACCTGCTCCGTCCTGCCGAAAAACCTGACGGTCAATCTGGGGGATTTCCCGGTCAGCGATTTTATCAGCGTGGGGATGCTCTCTTCCCCGGCACGAAACTTTGACGTCACGGTGAACTGCAACAGCACCGTACAGCCTGAAGTGAAAATTACCAGCTCAAACGGCTATGAAACGGCCTTCGAAGGGGTGCTGAAACTCACGCAGCAGACCGGCGTCGCGACGGGCGTCGGTGTCCGAATGCTGTTCGACGACAATATCGCCACCTTTGATACCTACGTTAACACCCGAAGCGAAGCCATTGCCAACGAAACGCTGACCATACCGTTTGAGGTGCGTTACGAGCAGGTCAGCGACGTGGTCACTCCCGGTCCGGCCAACACCGTTGCCACCATCACGCTTGCTTATAAGTAACTGACATGAAGAAGATAATTGCGTTTCTGGCGCTGGGGCTGATCGCCCAGGCACACGCCGAGGATATTCAGATCCAGATGACGGGTAACATTTACGCCAATACCTGCATCATCGACAGCGCCAGCCGGAACCTGACGGTGGATTTAGGTCAGGCGGCATCCGGTGATTTTAAAGACGTGGGCGATACCGGCGAGTGGAAAGACTTCTCCCTGTCAGTATCCCACTGCCCGCCAAGCCTCGCGCTTGCCACCGCCTACTTCTATGGACAGGCGGACAGCACGCACCCCACTAAATTCGCCAATATCGGCAGCGCAAAGGGGCTGGCGCTGGAGCTGGCAGACCGGCAGGACAAAATACTGATTGCCCCGCAGGCCGCCTTTAACGCCGCCATCAATCCGAGCGACCACACGGCAACCTTTCCCCTGTCCGCGCGCTACTACGCCACCTCAATGCCCGTCACTGCCGGGACGTTCAGCAGCGTGATTCAGGTGACATTCACTTACCAGTAGGACCGCGCCTCTTTGCACGGATGCTTTTTGTACGCCCGGCAGAGG
This sequence comes from Enterobacter sp. JJBC, assembly GCF_036936505.1. Taxonomy (NCBI): domain Bacteria; kingdom Pseudomonadati; phylum Pseudomonadota; class Gammaproteobacteria; order Enterobacterales; family Enterobacteriaceae; genus Enterobacter; species Enterobacter sp. JJBC. The sequence goes on along the minus strand of NZ_CP136935.1, from coordinate 1,510,693 downwards.
GTTTTGCCGGGCGTTTTTTTACCTCCGGCACTTCTGGCTGCTCAATCGGGAAGATCGGCAGCGCATTCAGCAGCCGTTGGCCGTAGTTTTTGGTGAGCAGTCGTTTGTCATAAATCACCACCTCGCCCCAGCAGCCGTGGCTACGGATCAAGCGCCCGACCTGCTGAATAAGGTTAAACGACGCCGCAGGCAGGCTTTGCACTTCAAACGGATAACGGTTCAGGCTTTTCAGCCATTCGCCTTCAGTGATCACCACCGGGCTGTCGATGGGCGGGAAGGCAATTTTGTGGATATGCACCTGCGTCAGGTAGTCACCTTTCAAATCAAGCCCTTCCGCAAAGGACTGTAACCCCACCAGCACGCTGCGCTCGCCGTTATCAATGCGTTTACGGTGGGTTTCCACCAGCCGATAGCGCGGCTGATCGCCCTGCACCAGCAGGAGCAAGCGCAGATCGGTGACGTGCTCCAGGAAGCGTTGCATCGCGCGGCCGCTGGCAAACAGCACCAGCATACCGGGGTATTTTTTACTCTCAACCTGCTCGCGGAAGTAGGCCGCCATTTCCGCAATATGCTGCTCTTCGTTATCGATAAGCGGCTCATAGTTCATGCGCGGGATCACCAGCTTGCCCTGCTCACAGTGGTTGAACGGCGAGTCCAGGGCCACAAAACGGTCCCCCGCTTTCTCTTTCAGGCCGCTCATTTCCTGCAACCTTGAGAAGCTGTTCAGTGAACGCAGGGTCGCCGACGTCACTACCACGTGCGGCACGCTGCGCCAGATCAGCTTTTCCAGCTGATCGGCCACGCGGATGCCCACGCAGTGGAAGAACAGATGTACCTGCCCGTCTCGCACTTCGCGGGTGGCCCACTTTGTCACCGGCGCGCCGGACGCCTGCGCCATTGAGGCCAGCCGCCAGAGTTTGCTCTGCGCCTCAAACATGCCCAGCGCGCGGTTCATTTGCAGCAGAATGCGGTGCAAACGCACCACGTCATGGGTACCGGTTTTCTCGCTGAGATCGTTGAGAAACATCTCCGCCAGCCCGCGCAGCTTTTCAAGGTGCTTCGCCAGCTGCTGACAAATTTCCATCACTTCCTGCGGCAACTCCCCCATCGCAAAGCGGTGTTCCGCCTCCTGGGTGGCGGGGAGATACAGGTTAAGAATGTTATTCAGCGAGGCGATGAGGCCGTACACCTCTTCACAGTGCTCGCTCAACCGCTCCGGAACCGCCAGCGGCGGCGTGGTTTTCGGGCGGAACTGCTCCATGCAGGTTGCCACCAGCTTACAGAACAGATCCAGTTGCAGGCGAAACCACGGGGCGGTAATTTCCGCGCTCATCTCCAGCGCATCCCGCGCCACGTCGGGCAGATGATGACCTTCATCGAGCACCAGCAGCAGGTTTTTGGGCTCCGGCAGGACCGCTTCACTCTCCAGTGCGGCCATCACCAGCGCATGGTTGGCGACAACCACCTCCGCTTCCTGAATCTCACGCCGGGCAACAAAGAAAGGGCATTCGCGGTAGTAGTGACAGTTGCGGTTCAGGCAGCTCGCTTTATCGGTGCTGAGCCTGCGCCACAGGTCGTCGCCGATCGCCTGGCTGGTGTGATCCCGCAGGCCGTCCCACCTGTAGCCGTCGAGATCGGCCTTCAGCTTTGCGCACTGCTCCTGCTCCGCCTTGTTGTTTGGCGTCAGCTCGTCATCAAGAAACGCGAGCAGATCCTGCTGGGAGGGTTCACTGCTGGCCAGCGCCGCCAGATTGCGCGGGCAGACGTAGCGCCCGCGACCAAAGGCGGCGGTGAAGCGTAAATCGGGGATAATTTTGCGCAGCAGCGGCAAATCTTTGCTGAAGATCTGATCCTGCAAGGCCACGTTGGCGGTGCTGACCACCAGCGTTTTGTCCTCCTCCCGCGCGATGGCGATGCCGGGAATGAGATACGACAGGGTTTTCCCGACGCCGGTCGGGGCTTCAATCGCCAGATGTCGCCCGTCGTCCCCGGCGAGCGTTTTTGCCACGTCGGCAATCATCTGCCGCTGCGGCGCTCGGGGGATAAAATCGGGGATCTGCTGCTGTAGCGCCTTATACCAGGCGCCTATTTGCGCTTTCAGCGCAGCGGTTAAAGCCATCGGAAAACCTGAAATACTGTATAAACAGCCACTATTGTGGCACTTTCTCTCCGCTGCCGCAAAAAGAAAAGCCCGGCTTTACGACCGGGCTTCCAGATTACTGCGGGTTAGCAGGTTTACGCGGGCGGCGTCGGCGCTGCCCCTCGCCTGCCGGTTTCCCTTCGCCGCTACGCCACGGGTTTTCACCGGCTGGTTTGCTGTCGTTATTACGACGCGGCGGTTTGCCCGAAGATTTCGGCGCGCCACCTTCTGAACGACGCGGCTGCTGACCGCGACCACCGCCGCCCTGACCGCGTCCGCCACCCTGACGACCGTTCTGAATTGGCTCGGCTTTGATCGACGGGTCCACTTCATAGCCCGGGGTTTCAATGCGCGGGATCTCTTTCTTCAGCAGGCGTTCGATGTCACGCAGCAGCTTGTGCTCGTCCACGCAAACCAGAGAGAGCGCTTCACCGGTGGCCGCCGCACGGCCGGTACGGCCGATACGGTGAACGTAATCTTCCGGCACGTTTGGCAGCTCGTAGTTCACCACGTGCGGCAGCTCTTCGATATCCAGACCGCGTGCGGCGATGTCGGTTGCCACCAGCACGCGAATGTCGCCAGATTTAAAGTCCGCCAGCGCGCGGGTACGCGCGCCCTGGCTCTTGTTGCCGTGGATCGCCGCGCTGCGGATGCCGTCTTTATTCAGCTGTTCCGCCAGGTGGTTGGCGCCGTGCTTGGTGCGGGTAAAGACCAGCACCTGCTGCCAGTTGCCCTGTCCGATCATCTGGGAGAGCAGTTCCCGCTTGCGCTTCTTATCCACAAAGTGAACGTGCTGCGTCACCTGCTCGGAGGCGGTGTTGCGGCGCGCGACTTCCACTTCCAGCGGGTTATGCAGCAGCTTTTCCGCCAGCGCCTTGATCTCGTCGGAGAAGGTCGCGGAGAAGAGCAGGTTCTGACGACGCGTCGGCAGCTTCGCCAGCACGCGGCGAATGTCGTGGATGAAGCCCATGTCCAGCATACGGTCGGCTTCGTCCAGCACCAGAATTTCGATGTTATCGAGCTTCACCGCGTTCTGGTGTTCCAGATCCAGCAGACGCCCCGGCGTTGCCACCAGCACGTCCACGCCGCCGCGCAGCTTCATCATCTGCGGGTTAATGCTTACCCCGCCGAAAACTACCAGCGAACGAATGTTGAGGTAGCGGCTGTATTCACGCACGTTCTCGCCAATCTGGGCCGCCAGCTCGCGGGTTGGGGTGAGGATCAGCGCACGCACCGGACGACGGCCTTTGGCGTGCGGCTGGTTTTTTACCAACAGCTCCAGCAGCGGCAGGGTAAAGCCCGCGGTCTTACCGGTACCGGTCTGCGCGCTTGCCATCAGGTCACGGCCCTGCAAAACGGCCGGAATGGCCTGCTGCTGGATAGGGGTTGGCTCAACGTAGCCCTGCTCTGCGATGGCGCGCAGAATTTCCGGGTTCAGACCAAGGGAATCAAAAGACATAAAAACTCCGAACCGCCCCGACCATCACAGGTGTAGTTTTCAGGGAGATATAACGAATAGAAGGACAAAAACCACAATGTCGCGAAGGTGCGGAGTGTAGCAGCTTTTGTGACGTGGCGCATAAAATATCCCCGGCGATGACTCGACGTTTGCGCAAATCAGGCATAATCTTAATCAATCGATTGATTAATTTTTAATGCTGCTATGAATACAACCCCAACGACAACCAAAGGCGAACAGGCGAAAAGTCAGCTTATCGCCGCCGCGCTGGCGCAGTTTGGCGAGTATGGTCTGCATGCCACCACGCGGGATATCGCCGCTCAGGCCGGGCAGAATATTGCGGCCATTACCTACTATTTTGGTTCAAAAGAGGATTTATACCTCGCCTGCGCCCAGTGGATCGCGGATTTTATCGGCACCAGCTTTCGCCCGCACGTGGAAGAAGCCACCGCGCTGTTCAGCCAGCCAGAGCCTGACCGGGCTGCCATCCGCCAGCTGATCCTTAACGCCTGTCACAACATGATCCGCCTGCTGACGCACGACGATACGCTGAACCTGAGCAAATTTATCTCCCGCGAGCAGCTCTCCCCCACTGCCGCGTACCAGCTGGTGCACGATCAGGTGATCGCCCCGATGCACAGCCATCTGACCCGGCTGATCGCCGCCTATACCGGACGGGACGCCAGCGATACCGACACCATTTTGCATACCCACGCCCTGCTGGGCGAAGTGCTCGCCTTCCGTCTGGGGCGTGAGACCATCCTGTTACGTACGGGCTGGACACAATTCGATGAGGATAAAGCCGCGCAAATTAGCCAGGTCATTACCTGTCACGTTGATCTGATCCTGCAAGGCTTAACGCAAAGGAGCCAGAAGTCATGAAAAAACCTGTCGCCATCATTCTGGTGGTTGTTGTCTTGCTTGCCGCGGGAACAGGCGGCTGGCTGTGGTATCAGAGCCAGCAGGATCGTGGCCTGACGCTGTATGGCAACGTGGATATCCGCACCGTGAACATGAGCTTCCGCGTTGGCGGACGGCTGGCCTCGCTGAACGTTGACGAAGGCGATGCCATCAAAGCCGGGCAGACGCTGGGGATGCTGGACAAAGCCCCGTTTGAGAACGCGCTGATGCAGGCAAAAGCAGGCGTCTCCGTCGCACAGGCGCAATACGACCTGATGCTGGCGGGCTATCGTGACGAAGAGATCTCCCAGGCGGCCGCTGCCGTTAAGCAGGCAAAAGCCGCCTATGACTATGCGCAGAATTTCTATAACCGTCAGCAAGGCTTATGGAAAAGCCGTACTATTTCCGCCAACGACCTGGAAAACGCGCGCTCATCCCGCGACCAGGCACAGGCGACGCTGAAATCTGCCCAGGATAAGCTAAGCCAGTACCGCACCGGTAACCGTGCGCAGGACATTGCCCAGGCGAAGGCCAGCCTTGAGCAGGCGCAGGCGCAGTTAGCCCAGGCGGAGCTGGATCTGCACGACACCACGTTAATCGCCCCGTCTGACGGCACGCTGATGACCCGCGCCGTGGAGCCGGGCAGCATGCTCAGCGCGGGCAGCACCGTGTTAACGCTCTCCTTAACCCGTCCGGTGTGGGTGCGCGCTTACATTGATGAGCCGAATCTTGGCCAGATGCAGCCGGGCCGCGAACTGCTGCTCTATACCGACGGTCGCCCGGACAAGCCTTATCACGGCAAAGTGGGCTTCGTCTCCCCTACCGCCGAGTTCACGCCAAAAACCGTTGAAACCCCGGACCTGCGTACCGACCTGGTGTATCGCCTGCGCATCATCGTCACCGATGCGGACGACGCGCTGCGTCAGGGCATGCCTGTTACCGTGACCTTAAACGACGGGGAACGACATGAATGACGCGGTTATCCAGCTCAACAATCTGGTCAAACGCTTCCCGGGAATGGCTAAACCGGCGGTCGCACCGCTGAATTGTACGATTCAGAAAGGCTATGTGACCGGGCTGGTGGGGCCGGACGGCGCGGGTAAAACCACGCTGATGCGGATGCTGGCGGGATTGCTGAAGCCGGATGAAGGCAGTGCCAGCGTGCTTGGCCTCGATCCGATCAAAGACGACGCGGCGCTCCACGGCATACTCGGCTATATGCCGCAGAAGTTTGGTCTGTACGAAGACCTGACGGTGATGGAAAACCTCAACCTGTACGCCGACCTGCGCAGCGTCACCGGCGAAACCCGGGAGAAAACCTTCGAGCGCCTGCTGGCGTTCACCTCCCTCGGCCCGTTCACCGAACGGCTGGCGGGCAAACTTTCCGGCGGGATGAAGCAGAAGCTGGGGCTGGCCTGCACGCTGGTGGGCGAACCGAAGGTGCTGTTGCTGGATGAACCCGGCGTCGGCGTGGACCCGATTTCCCGCCGTGAACTGTGGCAGATGGTGCACGAGCTGGCGGGTGACGGCATGCTGATCCTCTGGAGTACCTCATACCTTGATGAAGCAGAACAGTGCCGCGACGTGCTGCTGATGAATGAAGGCGAACTGCTCTATCAGGGCGAACCCACCGAGCTGACGCAAACCATGGCCGGGCGAAGTTTTCTGCTGCACAGCGCGCAGGAATCCAACCGCACGCTGCTGCAACGGGTGCTGAAGCTGCCCCAGGTGAGCGACGGGATGATTCAGGGCCGTTCGGTGCGCGTGATCCTCAAAAAAGAGGCCACCGCCGACGATATCCGGCGTGCGCAGGGGATGCCTGAGATCGACATGACAGAGACCGCGCCGCGCTTTGAAGATGCGTTTATCGATCTGCTGGGCGGGGCGGGAACCTCAGAATCACCGCTTGGCGCCATTCTGCACACGGTGGAAGGTACGCCGGGCGAAACGGTCATTGAAGCGAAATCGCTCACCAAAAAATTCGGCGACTTCGCCGCCACCGATAACGTCAATTTTGCCGTGAAGCGCGGCGAGATATTTGGCCTGCTCGGGCCGAACGGCGCAGGAAAATCCACCACCTTTAAAATGATGTGCGGTCTGCTGGTACCGACATCCGGCAAGGCGCTGGTGCTGAACATGGATCTCAAAGTCAGCTCCGGCAAGGCGCGCCAGCACCTGAGCTATATGGCGCAGAAGTTTTCGCTCTACGGCAACCTGACGGTGGAGCAAAATCTGCGATTTTTCTCCGGCGTCTATGGCCTGCGGGGACGGGCGCAGAACCAGAAGATCGGCCGCATGTGCGACGCCTTCGGCCTGACCGATATCGCCTCGCAGGCGACCGACGCGCTGCCGCTTGGCTTCAAACAGCGGCTGGCGCTGGCCTGCTCGTTGATGCACGAGCCGGATATCCTGTTTCTTGATGAACCTACGTCAGGCGTGGACCCCCTCACCCGCCGTGAATTCTGGTTGCATATCAATAGCATGGTGGAAAAAGGCGTGACCGTGATGGTCACCACCCACTTTATGGACGAGGCGGAGTATTGCGACCGTATCGGGCTGGTCTATCGCGGCAAGCTGATTGCCCACGGCACGCCGGATGACCTGAAAGCGCAGGCCGCCGACGACGCGCAGCCAGACCCGACCATGGAGCAGGCGTTTATCACCCTCATTCACGACTGGGATAAGGAGAATACTCATGCGCAGTAACGCCCTCTCCTGGCGCCGGGTGCGCGCCCTGTGCGTTAAAGAGACGCGTCAGATCGTGCGCGACCCCAGCAGCTGGCTGATTGCGGTGGTGATCCCCCTGCTGCTGCTGTTTATCTTTGGCTACGGCATTAACCTGGACTCCAGCAAGCTGCGGGTCGGGATTTTACTCGAACAGCAGAGCGAAGAGGCGCTGGACTTTACCCACGCCATGACCGGTTCGCCCTACATTGACGCCACCATCAGCGACAATCGTCAGGAGCTGATCCAGAAGATGCAGGCCGGGAAGATTCGCGGTCTGATCGTCATTCCGGTGGATTTTGCCGCCAACATGGCGCGGGCGAATACCGATGCGCCGATCCAGGTCATCACTGACGGCAGCGAGCCAAACACCGCGAACTTCGTGCAGGGCTACGCGGAGGGGATCTGGCAGCTCTGGCAGATGCAGCGCGCCGAAGACCGGGGGGAGGAGTTTGAACCGCTGATTGACGTGCAGACGCGCTACTGGTTTAACCCCGCCGCCATCAGCCAGCACTTTATTATTCCGGGCGCGGTAACGATTATTATGACGGTGATCGGCGCGATTCTGACCTCGCTGGTCATCGCCCGCGAATGGGAGCGCGGCACCATGGAGGCGCTGCTCTCGACCGAAGTGACGCGCGTCGAGCTGCTGCTGTGCAAGCTTATTCCCTACTACTTCCTCGGCATGCTGGCGATGCTGCTCTGCATGCTGGTGTCCGTCTTTATCCTCGGCGTGCCGTACCGCGGCTCGCTGGTGGTGCTGTTCTTTATCACAAGCCTGTTCTTACTCAGCACGCTGGGGATGGGACTGCTCATCTCCACCATCACCCGCAACCAGTTTAACGCCGCGCAGGTGGCGCTGAACGCCGCTTTCCTGCCGTCAATAATGCTCTCAGGGTTTATCTTCCAGATAGACAGCATGCCTGCCGTCATCCGCGCCGTGACCTACATTATCCCGGCGCGCTACTTCGTGAGCACGCTGCAAAGCCTGTTCCTGGCGGGGAATATTCCGGTAGTGCTGATTATCAACACGCTGTTTTTAATGGCGTCGGCGGTGATGTTTATCGGGTTGACGTGGATGAAAACCAAACGGCGGTTAGATTAAGGAGCGCGCATGTTTCACCGTTTATGGACACTGATCCGCAAAGAGCTGCAATCCCTGCTGCGCGAGCCGCAGACCCGCGCCATTCTGGTGCTGCCGGTGCTGCTTCAGGTTGTACTGTTTCCGTTTGCCGCCACGCTGGAGGTCACCAACGCCACCATCGCCATTTACAACGAAGACAATGGCAAGCATTCCGTCGAGCTGACGCAGCGTTTCGCCCGCGCCAAAGCCTTTACCCATGTCCTGCTGCTGCAAAGCCCGCAGGCGATCCAGCCCACCATCGACACGCAGAAAGCATTATTGCTGGTGCGCTTCCCGGCGGATTTCTCCCGCAATCTGGATACCTTCCAGACCGCGCCGATGCAGCTGATCCTCGACGGGCGTAACTCCAACAGCGCCCAGATTGCGGCGAACTATTTGCAGCAGGTAGTGAAGGACTACCAGCAGGAGCTGATGGCGGGCAAACCCAAACCCAACAACAGCGAACTGGTGGTGCGCAACTGGTATAACCCGAATCTGGACTACAAGTGGTTTGTGGTGCCGTCGCTGATCGCCATGATCACTACCATCGGAGTGATGATTGTGACCTCTCTCTCCGTCGCCCGCGAGCGCGAACAGGGCACGCTGGATCAGCTGCTGGTCTCGCCGCTCGCCACCTGGCAGATATTTGTCGGCAAGGCGGTGCCGGCACTGATTGTCGCGACGTTCCAGGCCACCATCGTGCTGGGGGTGGGAATATGGGCGTACCAGATCCCGTTTGCCGGATCGCTGGCGCTGTTTTACTTCACGATGGTGATTTACGGCCTGTCGCTGGTGGGGTTTGGGCTGCTGATTTCCGCGCTATGCTCAACGCAGCAGCAGGCGTTTATTGGGGTGTTTGTCTTTATGATGCCGGCGATTTTGCTTTCTGGGTACGTTTCGCCAGTGGAGAACATGCCGGTGTGGTTACAGGATTTGACGTGGATAAACCCGATTCGTCACTTCACGGATATCACCAAGCAGATCTATCTGAAGGATGCGAGTCTGGATATTGTGTGGGGAAGTTTGTGGCCGCTACTGGTCATCGCGGCCACTACGGGCTCAGTGGCCTATGCGATGTTTAGACGAAACATCGCGTAGCTTTTTCTCTTTGGTGAGCAACGACACCACCGCGGGTCCTGCGAGGATAGCCAGACCCGCCAGGGCCAGCAGCAGGTTGTTTTGCAGCACGCGTGACAACAGCCACAGGACGATCATTGCCGCACCAAAATACCAGGTGGTGGTGAGCTCTTCGAGCACATCTCCCACTTCGCGCCAGCGCGCGTCGTGATGACGCTGTAAAAACAGCATCGACAGCACGGTCACGCCGTAAACCACGCATAACCCTAAGCCAACACGCACCAGCGTGCCGCTCATCCAGCCCATCACCAGTACGGCCACGACCAGTAAATGCAACATTATCTGCCAGCAACTCAAACCGGTTGCGACACGAACGCGTTGTTGCCACTTCATGGCTTCTCTCCTGAAGGATTTTTCTCTGCTAATTCAGACTACCGCACTTTACGGAAAATTCCGTAACGCCGCATCTTTTTGTGACGCCTACTACACTTTATTTTCATCGGGATAGTCACCCAGGAAGGTGTTTATGAGCAAAAAAACGCAGCATTTCTCGCTTAAGGTGCTGACGATAAACATTCATAAGGGCTTCACAGCATTTAACCGCCGCTTCATTTTACCGGAGCTGCGCGACGCGGTACGCACCGTCAGCGCCGATATTGTCTGCCTCCAGGAGGTCATGGGCGCGCATGAAGTGCACCCGATGCATTTCGAAAACTGGCCCGACACGCCCCACTACGAGTTTCTGGCGGATACCATGTGGAGCGATTACGCCTACGGGCGCAATGCGGTCTACCCGGAGGGGCATCACGGTAACGCGGTGCTGTCGCGTTTTCCTATCGAGCATTATGAGAACCGGGACGTCTCCGTTGGCGAGAGTGAAAAACGCGGGCTGTTATACTGTCGTATCACCCCCCCAGAGCTCGATTTTCCCATTCATGTAGGCTGTGTTCATCTTGGCCTGCGTGAAGCCCACCGTCAGGCTCAGCTACAGATGCTGGCAGACTGGACCAATGCGCTGCCGGAGGGCGAGCCCGTGGTGGTGGCCGGTGATTTCAACGACTGGCGACAGCGTGCCAACCATCCGCTGAAGGTGAATGCGGGGCTGGAGGAGATTTTTACCCGCGCACGCGGTCGTCCCGCGCGAACGTTTCCGGTGCGCTTCCCCCTGCTGCGCCTTGACCGCATCTACGTAAAAAATGCCCACGCCAGCAGCCCGACGGCGCTGGCTTTACTCAACTGGCGACATCTCTCCGACCATGCCCCACTCAGCGCGGAGATCCACTTATGAAATGCACATGGCAGGAAGGTAACCGTATTACGCTGCTGGAAAATGGCGATAACTATTATCCGGCGGTTTTTGAGGCGATTAGCCACGCACAGCAGAAAGTCTTTCTGGAAACGTTTATCTGGTTTGAAGATGACGTGGGCAGGCAGTTGCATAGCGCACTGCTGCATGCCGCTCGTCGCGGTATAAAAATCGAGGTCCTGCTCGACGGATATGGTTCGCCGGATCTCAGCGACGAATTTGTTAACGAGCTCACCGCCGCAGGGGTGGTGTTCCGCTATTACGATCCCGGCCCGCGTCTGTTCGGGATGCGCACCAACCTGTTCCGCCGTATGCACCGCAAAATTGTGGTGGTGGATGAAACGGTGGCCTTCGTTGGCGGCATTAACTACTCCGCCGAACATATGTCGGATTACGGTCCTGAGGCCAAACAGGATTATGCAATCCGCATTGAGGGGCCGGTGGTACAGGACATCCAGCTGTTCGTGCTGGAAAACTTACCCGGCAAAGAGGCCGCTCGCCGCTGGTGGCGACGCCGTCATCGCCCGGAAGAGAACCGCAAGCCCGGCGAGGCGCAGGCCCTGTTCGTCTGGCGTGATAACGAGGAGCATCGGGACGATATCGAGCGTCATTACCTGAAGATGCTGGCGAACGCGAAGCGCGAGGTGATTATCGCCAACGCCTATTTCTTCCCCGGTTACCGGATTTTGCATGCCATGCGCAACGCGGCCCGACGCGGCGTGAGCGTGAAGCTTATCGTGCAGGGTGAGCCCGATATGCCGATTGTGAAGGTGGGCGCGCGTCTGCTCTATCGCTATCTGGTCAAAAGCGGCGTGCAGATCTATGAATATCGCCGCCGCCCGCTGCACGGCAAAGTCGCCGTGATGGATGACCACTGGGCGACCGTCGGCTCCAGCAACCTTGATCCGCTGAGCTTATCGCTGAATCTGGAAGCGAACCTCATCATCCACGATCGCCAGTTTAATCACACCCTGCGCGATAACCTTCAGGGTCTTATTAATAAAGACTGCGTGCGTGTGGATGAGTCCATGGTGCCGAAACGCAGCTGGTGGAACGTGGGCATCGGCGTGGTGGTGTTCCACTTCCTGCGCCACTTCCCGGCCATGGTGGGCTGGCTGCCCGCGCATACGCCGAAACTGGCGCTGGTGGATCCGCCTGTGCAACCCGAAATGGAAACCCAGGACCGCGTAGAGGCGGAAGATGGAGGGAAAACCTGATGTCAAAATCTCATCCTCGCTGGCGGCTGGCGAAAAAAATCCTGACCTGGCTGTTCTTTATTGCCGTCGCGGTCCTGCTGGTGGTGTATGCCCAGAAGGTGGACTGGGAAGAGGTGTGGAAAGTTATTCGCAACTACAACCGGACAGTCCTGCTGGGTGCCGTTGGGCTGGTGATTGTGAGCTACCTGATGTACGGCTGCTATGACCTGCTGGGACGCGCCTACTGCGGGCATAAGCTTGCCAAACGGCAGGTTATGCTGGTGTCATTCATCTGCTACGCCTTTAACCTGACGCTGAGCACCTGGGTGGGCGGGATTGGTATGCGCTATCGCCTGTACTCCCGCCTTGGCTTACCGGGCGGCACCATTACGCGTATTTTCTCCTTAAGCATCACCACCAACTGGCTGGGGTATATTCTGCTGGGCGGGGTGATTTTCACCATCGGCGTGGTGCAGCTGCCTGCGCACTGGTACATCGATGAGGCCACTCTGCGCATTCTGGGCATCGTACTGCTGCTGATCATCGCGGCCTACCTGTGGGCCTGCGCCTTTGCCAAACGTCGTCACATGACCATTAAAGGCCAGAAGCTGGTGCTGCCGTCATGGAAGTTTGCCGTCCTGCAAATGGTGGTTTCCAGCGCCAACTGGATGGCGATGGGGGCTATTATCTGGCTGTTAATTGGCGAAGATGTGAATTACTTCTTCGTGCTGGGCGTGTTGCTGGTAAGCAGTATTGCCGGGGTGATTGTGCATATTCCGGCGGGTATTGGCGTACTGGAAGCGGTGTTTATCGCGCTGCTTGCGGGGGAGCATGTGTCTCACGGGACGATTATCGCCGCCCTGCTCGCGTACCGCATGATCTACTACTTCCTGCCGCTGGCGCTGGCAACGGTCTGTTATCTGGTGCTGGAGAGTCGGGCGAAGAAGCTGCGCGCGAAGAACGAGAAGGCGATGGCAAAATAAAAGCAAAACGGCAACTTCGTTGCCGTTTTTAGGGTTTGTTCCCTCTCCCTGTGGGAGAGCGTCAGGGTGAGGGCATCAGACAGCGCCACCCTCACTAACGACGGTTGCCGAAGATACGCAGCAGCATCAGGAACAGGTTGATGAAGTCCAGATAAAGCGTCAACGCGCCCAGAATCGAGTATTTGCGCAGGTTTGAACTGTCACGAACATCAATTTGTTCACCGATGTTTTTCAGCTTCTGGGTGTCGTAGGCGGTTAAGCCCACGAAGATCACCACCCCGATATAGGTCACCGCCCACATCAGCGCGTCACTTTTCAGCCACAGGTTCACCAGCGACGCCAGCACAATCCCAATCAGCCCCATAAACAGCATGTTGCCGAAGCCGCTCAGGTCACGTTTGGTGGTGTAACCGTACAGGCTCATCACACCGAACATCCCGCCGGTCACCACAAAGGTGCTGGCGATGGAGGAGTAGGTGTAAACGATGAAAATACTGGAAAGCGTCAGCCCGGTCAGCGCCGAATAGAGCATAAACAGCGTGGTCGCCATACCCGAGCTGAGCTTGTGCACCAGCCCGGAGAGCACAAATACCAGCGCCAGTTGCGCAATAATCAGCCCAAAGAAGGTGATTTTGCTGGAGAAGATAAACATCATCAGTTCAGGCGTGTTTGCCGCATACCACGCGATAAACGCGGTAAGCAGCAGGCCAACCGTCATCCAGCCATATACCTGAGCCATGTAGGTTTGCAGCCCGCTACGGGTCTGCTGAACTATCGAATCGGAACGCGGAAATCGGTCCATGATTCACTCCTGATTAAGTAAACACACACGTTAAGACTAACACATCCACGTAAACCTGTTACCAACGGCTGGCGGCATGCTTATCGCTGTCGCGTGATTCCACCCAGCGCTCACCTTCCGGCGTCGCTTCACGTTTCCAGAACGGCGCTTTGGTTTTAAGATAATCCATGATGAACTCCCCCGCCGCAAACGCACTCCCGCGATGGGCGCTGGTGACGCCGACAAACACAATCTCTTCGCCGGGCCACATTTCGCCGATGCGATGGATAACCGTAACGCGTCCCAGCGGCCAGCGGCCTCGCGCCTCTTCGACAATGGCCGCCAGTGATTTTTCGGTCATCCCCGGATAGTGCTCCAGCGTCAGCGCTTTTACGCTGTCGCCGAGGTTGTGGTTACGCACTTTTCCGGTAAACGTCACGACCGCGCCGTCTTCATCGCGCTCTGCCAGCCAGCTGTATTCGGTACCGACGCTAAAGCGCTCAGGGCCGACCAGAATTCGGGTTTCCGTCATCTTAACCCCCTGTTACCGGCGGGAAGAAGGCCACTTCGTCCCCATCGGCCAGCGGGTGGGTCAACTCCACCAGCGTCTGATTCACGGCGGCCAGCAGTTTGCCTTCATCCAGCGCCAGCGCCCAACGGTCGCCCTGCGCCGCCAGATGCGCGCGCAGGGCGGCGACGTTTTCGAAAGAGCCGTCCAGCGTCAGGCTGTCGGTATTGACCAGCTCACGGACCTGGGCAAAAAAGAGCACCTTAATCATGGCTTTCCACCTTAAAATCACCGGATTTGCCGCCGCTTTTTGCCAACAGACGCACCGGGCCAATCACCATATCTTTCTGCACCGCTTTACACATGTCGTAGATGGTCAGCGCCGCCACGGAGGCCGCCGTCAACGCCTCCATCTCCACGCCGGTTTTCCCGGTTAAGCGGCACAAGGACTCGATACGCACGCGGTTATGCGCCGGCTGCGCCTGCAAATTTACCTCCACTTTGCTGAGCATCAGCGGATGGCAGAGCGGGATGAGGTCCCAGGTACGTTTAGCGGCCTGAATACCAGCGATACGGGCGGTGGCAAACACATCACCCTTGTGATGGCTGCCGTCGATAATCATCGCCAGCGTCTCCGGCAGCATGGTGATGAACGCTTCAGCACGCGCCTCGCGCACCGTTTCGGCTTTGGCGGAGACATCCACCATATGCGCTTCGCCAGCGGCGTTTATGTGGGTCAGTTGTGACATAGCTTATTTCTTTAAATGGGGATGGAAATTACACGGACGGGTACGAGCATCCAGCTGCGGGGCAATAATGTTTTCCCACGCGGTGCGGCAGGCTTTGGTCGACCCCGGCATGGCGAAGATCAGCGTCTTGTTCGCCACCCCCGCGACAGCACGGGACTGAAGCGTAGAGGTACCAATCTCTTCAAACGAGAGCATGCGGAACACTTCGCCGAAGCCTTCCACTTCGCGATCGAACAGCGGGAGCAGCGCTTCCGGCGCCTGGTCGCCTGCGGTAAAGCCGGTGCCGCCAGTGATCAGCACCACCTGGACGTCATTGTTCGCAATCCACTGTGAGACCTGAGCGCGAATGGCGTAACGGTTTTCTTTGACGATCGCTTTATCAACAATCTGGTGTCCGGCTTCGTGTGCCGCCTCGCGCAGCCAGTGGCCGGAGGTATCATCCTCTTCACCACGACGTTCGGAAACGGTAAGAATAGCAATGCGTGTCGGGATAAATTCCGCGCTTACTTGACTCATCTTCTGGTTCCTTCTAAAGCCTGATTACCCGCCGATATAGGACAGGTTCTGAGTAATGCCGGTGTTGCCCTGATGCAGGAAATGGGTCTGCTTTTTGTGCGTCAGCGCCTCGGAAATGCGTGCTTCAAGCGCGTCCTGTTGAGCGTCATCTTCCAGCAAATCGCGCAGATCGACGCCGCCATCCCCGAACAGGCAAAGATGGAGCTTGCCAACGGAGGAGACACGCAGGCGGTTGCAGCTGGCACAGAAGTCTTTTTCATAGGGCATGATCAGGCCGATTTCGCCTTCATAATCCGGATGACAAAAAACCTGCGCCGGGCCATCGCTGCGCTGGCGGATCTGGTGGATCCAGCCGCGTTTCAGCAGTTCATCGCGCAACACCATGCCGGAAATATGGTGACGGCGGAACAGCTCGCTGCCCTCGCCCGTTTCCATCAGCTCGATAAAACGCAGTTGAATGGGACGGGATTTAATCCACGCCAGGAAGGTGTCCAACTGATGGTGGTTTACGTCGCGCATCAGCACCGTGTTGACTTTGACTTTTTCGAACCCGGCGGTAAACGCCGCATCGATGCCGTCCATCACCTGGCGGAACTTGTCCTGACCGGTAATGGCGTGAAACTGCCGGGCATCAAGGCTGTCCACGCTGACGTTGATCGCCGTCAGCCCCGCATCGCGCCAGTTCGCCACGTCACGCGCCATGCGGTAACCGTTGGTGGTCACCGCGATCTGGCGGATACGTTCGTTTTCACGCACGGCGGCAATAATGTCAGGGAAATCACGACGCAGGGAGGGCTCTCCCCCGGTAAGACGCACTTTTTCCGTGCCGAGTTCCGAGAACGCACGCGTAACGCGGCGTACTTCATCCACGGAGAGAAAGCCATTATTGGTGACGCTGCCCGGCTTGTAGCCATCGGGCAGGCAGTAGGTGCAACGGAAGTTGCACACATCGGTAATCGACAGACGCAAGTAGTAAAACTTACGCGCGAAAGCATCAGTAAGTTGTGAAGCCATGTACACCTTTCCAGATCGGGAGGCACAGTCATTTCTTTCTGTACCCTGGTGGCAAATCCGCCACGGCCAGGGCGCCATATCTCTCGACACAGGCGCCAGGGCTAGAGTGTATGTTTTCAGTTTTGAAAACGTGGTTATGGCGATAGTAGCGTGGAAATCGCCACTTCGCCATTGTCGCTTTTCGCTATATAAATTTATACATAACGATGTTATCGTGCATTTTCACTACAGAATACGCAAAAACAGCGCTTTCGCATTGATATACGTCATTATGGATTGTGAGAGGCATCGTCTTTTAGGAGTAGTTGCGTTACTGTGACGCAAGCTTAACAGGATAAGGAATAGGTATGCGCAATCGCACTTTTGCGGATCTGGACCGCGTGGTCGCTCTTGGCGGAGGTCACGGGCTGGGACGGGTTATGTCGTCGTTATCGTCACTGGGCTCACGCCTGACGGGCATCGTGACAACAACGGACAACGGCGGCTCAACCGGGCGGATCCGACGTGCTGAAGGCGGGATAGCCTGGGGCGACATGCGCAACTGCCTCAACCAGCTCATCACTGAGCCAAGCGTGGCCTCGGCGATGTTTGAGTACCGTTTTGGCGGGAATGGCGAACTTTCAGGCCATAACCTTGGAAATCTGATGTTAAAGGCGCTGGATCACCTGAGCGTGCGCCCTCTGGAAGCGATCAATTTAATTCGTAACCTGCTAAAAGTGGATGCGTTCCTGATCCCAATGTCCGAACAGCCGGTAGATTTGATGGCGATCGATGCTGACGATCACGAAGTGTATGGTGAAGTGAATATCGACCAGCTTCTTCTGCCGCCAAAAGAGCTGATGACCTACCCCAGCGTACCCGCAACGCGTGAAGCGGTAGAAGCGATTGGCGAGGCCGATCTGATCCTGATTGGGCCGGGAAGTTTTTACACCAGCCTGATGCCGATCCTGCTGGTGAAAGAGCTGGCGCAGGCGCTGCGCAGAACGCCTGCGCCCATGGTCTATATCGGTAATTTAGGCCGCGAACTCAGCCCGGCGGCGGCAAGCCTGTCGCTGGCGGATAAGCTGGACCTGATGGAACAGTACGTTGGTAAGAAAATTATCGATGGTGTCGTGGTCGGGCCGAAAGTGGATGTGTCAGGGATTGGCGATCGCGTGGTGGTACAGGAGCCGCTGGAAGCCAGCGATATTAAATATCGCCACGACCGCCATCTGCTACGCGAGGCTCTGGAGAAGGCGATTCAGGCATTAGGTTAGGTTCGTTTTGTGCGGCCTGATGCCCTCATCCCGGCCCTCTCCCACAGGGAGAGGGAGAAAACGCCACCGGGCAAAAAACTACGATGCCGCAATAAACAGATCCCGCAGCTGATGCAGCTGATCGCGGATTTGCGCAGCCTCTTCGAACTCCAGGTTCTGCGCATGCTGCATCATCTGCCCTTCCAGCTCGTGGATCTTCTGCTGCAACGCTTTCGGCGTCAGCGCGACGGTATCCTCTTCCACCACTGAACGGGCCTTGCCGCGGCCTTTCGCTTTAGTCTTCGCAATGTTCTGACCCAGCGCCAGGATATCCACCACCTTCTTGTTCAGCCCCTTCGGCGTGATGCCGTGCTCTTCGTTATAGCGCTGCTGCTTCTCGCGACGACGTTCCGTTTCGCCAATCGCTTTGGCCATCGACGGGGTGATTTTATCCCCGTACAGGATCGCCTTCCCGTTGACGTTACGCGCGGCGCGGCCAATGGTCTGGATCAGCGAGCGCTCGGAACGCAGGAAGCCCTCTTTGTCCGCGTCCAGAATCGCCACCAGCGACACCTCAGGCATATCCAGCCCTTCTCGCAGAAGGTTAATCCCTACCAGCACGTCGAACTCGCCCAGACGCAGATCGCGGATGATCTCCATACGCTCCACGGTATCGATATCCGAGTGCAGATACCGCACCTTCTCGCCGTGTTCTTCCAGATACTCCGTCAAATCTTCCGCCATACGTTTGGTGAGCGTGGTAACCAGCACGCGCTCGTTGATGGCGGAACGGGCACGTATTTCCGAGAGCAGATCGTCCACCTGCGTCGCCACCGGACGCACCTCGATAATCGGATCCAGCAGCCCGGTCGGACGCACCACCTGGTCCACCACGTCATCACCGGATTTTTCCAGCTCGTAGTTGCCCGGCGTCGCCGATACGTAGATGGTCTGCGGAGCAAGCGCCTCAAATTCTTCAAACTTCATCGGACGGTTGTCCAGCGCTGACGGCAGTCGGAACCCGTACTCAACCAGCGTCTCTTTACGCGCGCGGTCACCGCGGTACATCCCGCCGATCTGGGGGATCGTAACGTGTGATTCGTCGATCACCAGCAGGCCGTCCGCCGGAAGGTAGTCAAACAGCGTCGGCGGCGCTTCGCCCGGCCCGCGCCCGGATAGGTAGCGCGAGTAGTTTTCGATGCCGGAGCAGTAGCCCAGCTCGTTCATCATCTCCAGATCGAACTGGGTACGCTGGCTCAGGCGTTGCTCTTCCAGCAGCTTATTGTTCGCCAGCAGCACCTTGCGGCGGTCCGCCAGCTCAATTTTGATCTCTTCCATCGCCTGCACGATACGCTCGCGTGGCGTCACGTAGTGCGTTTTCGGGTAGATGGTGAAGCGCTGGATCACCGACTCGACGTGACCGGTCAACGGATCGAACAGCGACAGGCGTTCAACCTCTTCGTCGAACAGCTCCACGCGCAGCGCCATGTCGTCCGATTCCGCCGGGAAGATATCAATCACCTCGCCGCGCACGCGGAAGGTCCCGCGCTGGAACGCCTGATCGTTACGGGTGTACTGCAACTCCGCCAGACGGCGCAAAATCGCCCGCTGATCGATGATCATCCCCTGCGTCAGGTGCAGCATCATCTTGAGATAGAGATCCGGATCGCCCAGGCCGTAGATCGCCGACACCGAGGCCACCACCACCACATCACGACGCTCCAGCAGCGCCTTGGTCGCCGACAAACGCATCTGCTCGATATGTTCGTTCACCGAGGCATCTTTCTCGATAAACGTGTCGGAGCTGGGAACGTAGGCTTCCGGCTGGTAGTAGTCGTAGTAGGAGACGAAATACTCCACCGCGTTTTCCGGGAAGAACTCTTTCATCTCACCATACAGCTGCGCCGCCAGCGTTTTGTTCGGCGCGAGGACCATCGTCGGACGCTGGAGATCGGCAATGACGTTGGCAATGGTGAAGGTTTTGCCCGAACCGGTAACCCCCAGCAGGGTCTGGTGCGCCAGCCCGTCCTCCAGCCCCTCTTCCAGGCGACGAATAGCCTCGGGCTGATCCCCGGAAGGACGGAAAGCAGAATTCAGTTTAAACGGTTTACTCATGGGCGACGACCTGATGACAGAATAAGCGGCAGGTGAGTAATTTTACTCGTTGTGGCCAGGATTGCCAGTAAAAAACACTGGATGAAAAACCAGTAGCGTGTCAGGATATTTAGCGTAGCGCAGAGAGGATTAGTGCGTTCGCGAGCCAAATTTCGACTGTGACAAAATAAAACACCAGCCTCAGGGGGTTATCCCCAGAACTATTACTTTTTTAACATTTGTCAAGGGCGGTTATGAAAGTTTTATGGCAACAGGTGTCGCTGGCGTTGAGGGAATTGCTTTTATCTAATTCGTTAAAAAATAAAGACTAATTTATTAAGCCGCGTTTCCCATCAATTTGGTCGTAACCCGCGTATTCTCTCGCTTATCGCGTGTTTTCTAACTCTAATGCACAAGGTTATCCACAGGAATAGTGGATAACTGCCTCCAGCCCGTACAGCATGCACTTCAGCAAATTCCCGGTTTTTCCCACGAAGCGGCAGTAAAAAATTTTTATCACTCTTTTTTGCCTGGAAAACGTTCATTTTTTCATAAGCAACTGGCGAGATCTTAATCACAATTCTGTCATTTCTCCTGCACCACGATTCGACATACGCGGCACCGGGAATGTGCATTTCGTATAAACGTACAGCTTTTGATAGTGAGTTATTCCTAAAAATGGCCTTTTTTTAATCATTATGAAGTTCCTGGCAGGCGTTTTGCAGACATCACTCTGTGCATCACCCCCACACATTTTTAAGGAGAGAAAGATGTTGAGTCTGCGTGCTGTAAATCAGTTTTACGGAAGCCAACATACGCTATGGAACGTGAATATCGATTTCCCGCAAGGCATCTGTACGGGCATTGTTGGCCTGCCTGGCATGGGTAAATCCACGCTCATGAACTGCATTACCGGAAAGGTGCCCGTTGAGAGCGGCACCATCATCTGGCATGAGGCTGGCGCGCCGCCGCGTAATTTGCTCAGCCCTGCGTCAGCATTCACGGCGCCGCCGACGATAGGCTACGTCCCGCAGGATCGGCGGATATTTTCCCAGCTGACCGTCGATGAAAATCTGCATATCGCTATGCGGGCGACAGGGAAACCTGACCCGACATCAAAAAGTGACGTGTATGCCCTGTTTCCGGAGCTCTATCCGCTGCGACAGAGCCGTGCCTCTTCGCTGTCCCCTGACGACCAGTATCAGCTGGCCCTCGCCAGTGCGCTGGTTAATCGCCCGCGCGTGTTGATTCTGGATGAGCCCATGCATGGCGCAGGGCACGGTTTCGCGCGCAGGCTGGGGCAGCTGCTGGTGCGGCTGAATCGGGAGCTGGGAATGACGGTGCTGTTAGCTGAGCAACAGCTGTCGTTTATCCGCCGGGTAGCGGATCGTTTCTGCATGCTCTATCGCGGGCGTAACGTGGCACAGGGCCACGTTAACGAGCTGGATGACGACCTTATTGCGCACTGGATGGCGCGGGACATAAGGCGCTAAGGTCAAGATAGCGTCCGGTTTCCGCCTGCTCTGCGCCGTCGGCAAGCCACGGGATCTCGCCGAGAAACGGCGCAGGCAGCCCCCGCTTCAGCGTCGCCAGATACTCAGCATGACGTTTACCCGGCGCAACCACGTCATTGGCAATCCACCCTGCCAGACGCAACCCGGCCTGCTGCACGGCCTGAGCGGTCAGCATGGCGTGATTGATACAGCCAAGCTTCACGCCGACCACCAGAATGACAGGAAGCTGCTCGGCCTGCACCCAGTCAGCAAATGTCTGCTCGTCGGACAGCGGGGTAAACCAGCCGCCAGCCCCCTCCACCAGCACCCAGTCGGCCTGCGTTTCCAGGTCGCGTAACCCGGAAGAGAGCACCGAAAAATCAATCGGACGATCTTCATCGGCGCTGACGATGTGCGGCGAGGTGGGTTCAGCAAAGGTATAGGGGTTCACCGCAGAATAGGCCAGCGCAAGGCTGCTATTACGCTGTAGCGCCAGCGCATCGGTATTGCGTAAGCCTTCCGGCGTCATCTCGCTGCCGGAGGCTACGGGCTTATACCCGGCAGTTGTTTTCCCCAGCAGACGCGCCGCCTGCAACAGCGCGGCGCTGGCAACCGTTTTACCGACTTCAGTGTCCGTGCCGGTAACAAAATAACGTTCAGTCACGTTCAATAATCCCATGAAAAAGATGATAAGAGAGCGGGAACCGGCCCCGCTCCTGCGGCCAGGCCAGCTCGAGACGCTGGAGTTGTCCGCGGGTAAGGGGTTTCTTCTCCCGTCCGGCGTGCAGGTGCGTCGCGCCTATGCCCTTAAGCGATCGCATGGCGCTTAACGCATCGCTAAATTCGAGGGTGACGGTCTGGACCACGCTGCGATAGCGCCAGCCTGCCAGCGCCTGAGTGACCTGTTCGTGCGAGAGAAACCGGTTGGCATGAGGCTGTGCATCCACTGCCCTCCACGCCTGATTCAGCTCCGGCAACGAACTTTCCAGCAGGGTGGTAAAGGCCACCGCTCCGCCGGGCCGCGCCACGCGGTATAACTCGCGTAGGGCCTGCGGCAGGCTGGCGCACCACTGCACCGCCAGATGGCTCCAGACGAGGTCAAACAGCGCATCCTCCAGCGGGATGGCCTCGATATCGGCCACCAGATAACGGTCTGCTGACTGCTGCTGGCGGGCTTCATCCAGCATCTGCGCGGATAAATCCAGCGCCGTGACGTGGCTACCTGTTGCGCGCCAGTAACGGCTATTGCCGCCTGGCCCGCAGCCTGCGTCGAGCACCTGCGCAAAACGCCCGTCACCGAGCGCGGCCAGCAGCCCGCGGGCGCTCAGGCGTTGCAGCTCATCGTGCTGTGAATAGCTTTGCGCTGCCCGGCCAAACGCGGCGGCAACGGCCTGTTTATTGACGAGAGACATACAGTGCCTCCAGAAGCGTATCGATATCCTGCGGCTCATGCGCTGCCGTGAGCGTCAGACGCAAGCGCGCGGTGCCTGGTGGCACGGTGGGTGGGCGGATCGCCGTGACCCACTGCCCGCGTTCTCGTAGCGCCTGTGCCACCATCAGCGCCCGATGGTTTTCACCCACAATTACGGGCTGAATGGCGCTGTGCGAGTCGGTAAGCCGGTAAGACAGCTCGCTTATCCCCCGGCGAAAACGCTGAATATGGTCGGCCAGGCGCGCCCGGCGTTCAGCGCCGTCTTCGCCGCGGATCACCGCAAGCGACGCAGAGAGCGCCACGGCCTGCGCCGGGGGCATGCTGGTGCTGTAGATCAGGTGACGGGCGAACTGCACCAGGTAATCGGCCACCGGCTCGCTGCACAACACCGCGGCGCCGCTGACGCCGAAGCCTTTGCCGAAGGTGACCACCAGCAGTTCCGGCCTGACGCGTTGCTGGTGCGCGCTTCCGCGCCCCTCCTCGCCGGTGACGCCAATGCCGTGGGCATCGTCGACCAGCAGCCAGGCGTTCTGCTGTTTTGCGACGTCATGCAAGGTGGCAAGGGGCGCGCTGTCGCCGTCCATGCTGAATACCCCTTCCGTCACCGCCAGCTGAAGCCCAGAACAGGGTTTACCCAGCAGAACGTTCAGCTGAGAGGCATTGTTATGGGCAAAACGCCGCAGCTGCGCCGGGCTGAGACTGGCCGCTTCAAGCAGAGACGCGTGGCTCAGGCGGTCCGCGACGATGCGGTCATCTTTGCCCATCAGGGCGGCAATCACCGCCTGATTCGCGGCAAAACCGGAGATAAACAGCAGCGCCCGCGGGTAGCCCAGCCAGTCGGCCAGCTCTTCCTCCAGCGCCTGATGCGCCGTGGTGTAGCCGCTGACGTGCCCGGAGCCGCCGCTGCCCACGCCGTAACGATCCGCGCCCTGCTGCCAGGCGCGAACGATCTGCGGGTGCTGGCTCAGTCCCAGATAATCGTTGCTGGAGAAATTACAGAACCGCTCTCCTTCCCGGGTGAGAAAACGGCCTGCACCGTTTTCCACTACCCTGCGCACCCGAAACGCATCCGCCGCCCGCCGCTCGTCGAGCGCGGTCCTGATACGTGCCTGCCAGGTCATACGGCTGCCGCGTTGTAGAACTGGTCGGTGTCGGCGTTAAAAATCTGCTGCTCCAGCTGCTGCTGTTGCTCGTTATCCCCCACCTGTACCCCGGTCTGGTGTGGGTTCAGCCCCAGCTTGCGGAACAGCTGGACATCTTTGTCCTCTTCCGGGTTTGGCGTGGTCAGCAGTTTGCAGCCGTAGAAGATGGAGTTGGCCCCGGCCATGAAGCACATCGCCTGGGTCTGCTCGCTCATCTGCTCACGACCGGCAGAGAGGCGAACGTAAGAGGTCGGCATCATGATGCGCGCCACCGCGATGGTGCGGATGAAATCGAAGGCATCCACGTCCTCGTTATCCGCCAGCGGCGTGCCTTTTACCTTCACCAGCATGTTGATGGGCACGCTTTCCGGCGGGGTCGGCAGGTTTGCCAGCTGTAACAGCAGGCCGGCACGATCTTTTACCGTCTCGCCCAGTCCCACGATCCCGCCGGAACAGACCTTGATCCCCGCATCACGCACTTTATCCAGCGTGTCCAGACGCTCCTGATAGGTACGCGTGGTGATGATGTTGCCGTAGAACTCCGGCGAGGTATCAAGGTTGTGGTTGTAGTAATCCAGCCCCGCCGCCGAGAGACGCTGCGCCTGCTCTTCGTTCAGCGTACCCAGGGTCATGCAGGCTTCAAGCCCCATCTCCTTCACCCCCTTCACCATCTGCTCCAGATAGGGCATGTCGCGGTCATGCGGATTTTTCCACGCCGCGCCCATGCAGAAGCGGGTCGAGCCAGCGTTTTTGGCCTTGCGCGCGGAGTCGAGCACTTGCTCGACTTCCATCAGGCGCTCGGATTCGAGACCGGTTTTATAGCGCGCGCTTTGCGGGCAATATTTGCAGTCTTCCGGGCAAGCCCCGGTTTTGATCGACAGCAGCGTGCTGACCTGAACATGACGCGGATCGAAGTGCTGGCGGTGCACCTGTTGCGCCTCAAACATCAGCTCCAGGAAAGGTTTATTGAATAATTCAGTGACTTGCGACATCGTCCAGCGTGCGTGGTGAGCCATCGGGCTTCTCCAAAGGGTTTTGTTAATTGTCGGTTCGGTTTATACTTGTAAACCTAAAACTTTTCAAAATGGTTTACAAGTCGATTATGACCCAGGACGATCTCGCCTTCGACAAGCAGCATATCTGGCACCCTTACACCTCCACGACCCGCCCCCTTCCCGTCTATCCGGTAGCCTCTGCCCACGGCTGCGAGCTGCATCTCGCCAGCGGCGAGCGGCTTGTTGACGGGATGTCCTCCTGGTGGGCGGCGATCCATGGCTACAACCACCCGCGTCTGAACGCGGCGATGAAAGCGCAGATTGACCAGATGTCACACGTGATGTTTGGCGGGATCACGCACCAGCCCGCGGTGGATTTATGCCGTCGCCTGGTAGCGATGACGCCTGAATCGCTGGAGTGTGTTTTCCTGGCCGACTCCGGCTCGGTGGCCGTGGAAGTAGCGATGAAAATGGCGTTGCAGTACTGGCATGCGAAGGGCGAAACGCGCCAGCGGTTCCTCACCTTCCGCAACGGCTATCACGGCGACACCTTCGGGGCGATGTCGGTGTGCGATCCGGACAACTCCATGCACAGCCTGTGGAAAGGCTACCTGCCGGAAAACCTGTTTGCGCCAGCCCCGCAGAGCCGCTTCGACGGCGAATGGGACGAGATGGACATGGTGGGCTTCGCGCGGCTGATGGCGGCCCATCGCCACGAGATTGCCGCCGTTATTCTCGAACCGATTGTGCAGGGCGCGGGCGGAATGCGGATCTATCACCCCGAGTGGCTGAAGCGCATTCGGAAGATGTGCGACCGCGAAGGAATTTTGCTGATTGCCGATGAGATCGCCACCGGCTTTGGCCGTACCGGGAAGCTGTTTGCCTGCGAGCATGCGGGGATCGCGCCGGATATTCTGTGCCTGGGGAAAGCGCTCACCGGCGGCACCATGACGCTCTCCGCCACGCTCACGACCCGCCAGGTGGCCGACACCATCAGCGACGGTGAAGCCGGCTGCTTTATGCACGGCCCGACGTTTATGGGCAACCCGCTGGCCTGCGCCGTGGCAAGCGAAAGCCTCGCCATTCTGGAGAGCGGCGCGTGGCAGACGCAGGTGGCGGCGATTGAGGCGCAGCTGAAGCAGCAGTTAAGCGCGGCGGCGGAGGCGGAATACGTCGCGGACGTCCGCGTACTGGGCGCCATCGGGGTAATCGAGACAACGCATCCGGTGAACATGGCCGCGTTGCAGCGCTTCTTCGTTGACCAGGGCGTGTGGGTGCGACCTTTCGGTAAGCTGATTTACCTCATGCCGCCGTACAGCATTTCTGCGGATCAGCTCCGCAAGCTGACCGGGGCAGTGGTTGAAGCCGTTAACACTTCAGCGCATTTCGCGATTTAACCCCATGCGTTACACTTTCTGAATGAGTGAGTAACGAGGAAAATCGGATGAAAATCATCAGTAAAGATTTGCGCGACGGCGAAAAGCTGCCGGAACGTCACGTGTTTAACGGGATGGGTTATCAGGGGGATAATATCTCTCCCCATCTGGCGTGGGACGATGTGCCAGCGGGAACCAAAAGTTTTGTTGTGACCTGCTACGATCCGGATGCGCCAACCGGGTCGGGCTGGTGGCACTGGATCGTGGCAAACCTGCCCGCCGACACGCGCGTATTACCGCAGGGCTCCGGTTCCGATCTGGTTGCTCTGCCTGACGGTGCGATTCAGACGCGCACTGACTTTGGCAAAGCGGGCTACGGCGGCGCGGCGCCGCCAAAAGGGGAAACGCACCGCTATATCTTCACCGTGCACGCGCTGGATGTGGACAAGATTGAGGTCGACGAAGGGGCGAGCGGCGCGATGGTAGGCTTTAACGTGCATTTCCATTCGCTGGGTAGCGCGTCGATTACGGCGATGTATTCGTAATCGTGCGGGCTGATGCCCTCACCCCGGCCCTCTCCCACAGGGAGAGGGTTAGGGTGAGGGTAAAAATCACAGCACGGAAGGCAATAACCCCACCAGCCGCCCTTCTTCCAGAAGCTGCATCGCCTTATCAATATCCGGCGCAAAGAAGCGGTCGTCATCGTAGTGCGTAACGTGCTCGCGCAGCGTATGACGCGCCTGCTCCAGCAGCGGGCTGGATGTTAGCCCTTCGCGCAAATCAATACCCTGACACGCCGCCAGCCACTCCACCGCCAGCACGCCGCGGGTGTTAGAGGCCATCTCCCACAGACGACGCCCGGCAGCCGGGGCCATCGACACGTGATCTTCCTGGTTGGCTGAGGTTGGCAGGCTGTCCACGCTGTGCGGGTGCGACAGCGCCTTGTTCTCGCTTGCCAGTGCCGCGGCGGTGACCTGGGCGATCATAAAGCCCGAGTTCACGCCGCCGTTACGCACCAGGAATGGTGGCAGCTGGGACATGTGCTTATCCATCATCAGCGCGATTCGACGCTCAGACAGCGCCCCGATTTCGGCAATCGCCAGCGCGATATTATCTGCCGCCATCGCCACCGGCTCGGCGTGGAAGTTGCCGCCAGAAACCACCTCGTTTTCCTGGGCAAACACCAGCGGGTTATCGGACACCGCATTGGCCTCCACCAGCAGCACTTCTGCCGCCTGGCGCAGCTGAGTCAGGCATGCGCCCATCACCTGCGGCTGGCAGCGCAGGGAATACGGATCCTGCACCTTCTCGCAGTTATGGTGTGATTCGGCAATGTCGCTGGTATCGGTAAGTACGTGGCGGTACATGGCAGCGGCATCAATCTGACCGCGCTGGCCGCGCACCTCGTGGATGCGGGCATCGAACGGACGACGCGAGCCGAGCACCGCCTCAGTGGTCAGCGCACCGCACACCACCGCCGAGGCGAACAGATCTTCCGCTTCAAACAGACCGCGCAGCGCGAAAGCGGTCGACGCCTGCGTGCCGTTGAGCAGCGCCAGCCCCTCTTTTGCCGCGAGGGTGATCGGCGTTAAACCGGCTTTTTTCAGCGCCTCTTTCGCAGGCAGCCACTCCCCTTGCCAGCGCGCCTGGCCTTCACCCAGCAGGAGCAGCGACATATGCGCCAGCGGCGCCAGATCGCCGGAGGCGCCGACGGAGCCCTTCGCCGGGATCCACGGATAAACTTCCGCATTGACCAGCGCCATCAGCGCCTGGATCACGCTCAGACGAATGCCGGAAAACCCACGCGCCAGGCTGTTGATTTTCAACACCATCATCAGGCGGACGATCTCATCGTCCAGCGGCTGGCCAACCCCCGCCGCGTGCGACAGCACCAGCGAACGCTGTAAATTCTCCAGATCGTGCGTGGCGATGCGGGTCTGCGCCAGCAGGCCAAACCCGGTATTGATGCCGTAGGCGGTGCGCCCCTCCGCCACAATCGCCTCCACGCAGGCCACGCTGTCGTTAATGGCACGGTGGGCGCTTTCATCAAGGGAGAGTGTCACCGGCTGACGCCAGACGTGACGCAGCTGTTTGAGCGTCAGCGAGCCGGGAGTAAGTGTTAACGCGTTCATGCAGGCTTTCCTTGTGTGGCGGGGATCATCGGCAGATTCAGGCCCTGCTCTTTGGCACAATCAATGGCAATCTCGTAACCCGCATCCGCGTGACGCATCACGCCGGTTGCCGGGTCGTTGTGCAGCACGCGAGCGATACGCGCGGCCGCTTCATCAGTTCCGTCACAGACGATGACCATCCCGGAGTGCTGGGAGAAGCCCATCCCGACGCCGCCGCCGTGGTGCAGCGACACCCAGGTCGCGCCGCTGGCGGTGTTCAGCAGGGCATTCAGCAGCGGCCAGTCGGAGACCGCATCCGAGCCGTCGCGCATGGCTTCGGTTTCACGGTTCGGACTGGCGACAGAGCCGGAGTCCAGGTGGTCGCGGCCAATGACGATCGGCGCGGAGACTTCGCCGCTGCGCACCATTTCGTTAAAGGCGAGGCCGAGTTTTTGCCGCCACTCCAGCCCGACCCAGCAGATACGCGCCGGCAGGCCCTGGAAGTTAATGCGCTCGCGCGCCATATCCAGCCAGCGATGCAGGTGTTCGTCATCGGCGACAATCTCTTTCACTCTGGCATCGGTTTTGTAGATATCCTCCGGATCGCCGGACAGGGCAACCCAGCGGAACGGCCCAATGCCGCGGCAGAACAGAGGACGGATATAGGCGGGCACGAAGCCGGGGAAGTCAAAGGCGTTATTCACCCCCATTTCTTTCGCCATCTGG
Organism: Enterobacter sp. JJBC; assembly: GCF_036936505.1. Classification (NCBI taxonomy): domain Bacteria; kingdom Pseudomonadati; phylum Pseudomonadota; class Gammaproteobacteria; order Enterobacterales; family Enterobacteriaceae; genus Enterobacter; species Enterobacter sp. JJBC. The sequence continues at coordinate 1,481,613 of NZ_CP136935.1, read as the reverse complement.
CGGATGTTATTCCCGTAATCAAAGGTCGGAATACCCATCTTACTGAAGGCCAGCATCGCGGAGACGTGTTCCGCCATGGCGCGTTTAGCCGCCAGTACCGTGCCCTCAGGATCGGTTTCCGCTTTTTGCTGGTAGTCTTCCCACGTCCAGCCTTTTGGCAGATAGCCGTGGAGCGGATCGTGAGCGCTGGTCTGGTCGGTGACCAGATCCGGACGCACGCCGCGCGCCACCAGTTCCGGCAGAATATCCGCCGCGTTGCCGCACAGGGCAACCGACACGGCTTTGCCTTCAGCGGTGTACTTTTTGATGCGCGCCAGCGCGTCATCGAGGTTGTCGGCCTGTTCATCGACATAGCGGGTACGCAGACGGAAATCGATGCGGCTCTGCTGGCACTCAATGTTCAGGGAGCACGCGCCCGCCAGCGTCGCGGCCAGCGGCTGCGCGCCGCCCATGCCGCCCAGTCCGGCGGTGAGCACCCAGCGGCCTTTCAGTGAGCCGTTATAGTGCTGACGGCCCGCTTCCACGAAGGTTTCATAGGTGCCCTGCACAATCCCCTGGCTGCCGATGTAGATCCAGCTACCGGCGGTCATCTGGCCGTACATGGCCAGCCCTTTTGCGTCCAGCTCGTTGAAGTGTTCCCACGTCGCCCAGTGCGGCACCAGGTTGGAGTTGGCAATCAGCACGCGGGGCGCATTTTTATGGGTTTTGAATACGCCAACCGGTTTGCCGGATTGCACCAGCAGCGTTTCGTCGTTTTCGAGATTCGTCAAAGACTCGACAATCGCGTCATAGCACGCCCAGTTGCGTGCGGCGCGGCCAATGCCGCCGTAGACCACCAGCTCGTGGGGATTTTCTGCTACCTCAGGATCAAGGTTGTTCATCAACATGCGCAGCGGTGCTTCGGTGAGCCAGCTTTTTGCGGTGAGCGTGGTGCCGCGCGCGGCGCGGACATCCTGCTTGCGGTATTTATCTGACGACATTGTGTGTTCCTCATAAGGGACAGATGATGCATTTAGATATACTTGTATAGACAAGCACACACAAGGTCGGATTTAACAAAAAAGATACAATTTTGCTATATTGCGTTAGCGATCACGCTTATAAAACTTATGACATAAAGTGGCCCTGCAACCGGTAGCGATTTCCCGGGAACAGCAGCTTCGCATGCGACACAATTTGCGAGGACGACCAGGTACGACGGCGGATCAGCAGGCAGGGATCGTGCTCTTTAATACGCAACAGCTCGCATTCCTGCGGCGTGGCGCGCACGGCTTCCACGATATGCTCCCCTTCCGTCAGCGGGGCGACGAGCGAGAGATACGCATGCGGTGTGGTTTGGGTGTAATCCTGATTCAGATAGTCCGGTATCCGCTCCGCGTTGACGCAGCGATCTTCAATCTGGACCGGAATGTCGTTCTCATAGTGCACCATCACCGAATGGAAAATCCGGGTGCCCTCGGTAACGTTCAGCTCGATGGCCTGTTCGGCGCTGGCCTGCGTCTCTTCAAGCACCAGCACCTCGCAGTGGTGCTGATGGTTGCGGGCGGCAATTTCATCGGCAATGCTGCGGATTTCAAACAGCGCCGACTGTCCTTTTGGCTCCGCCACAAATGTCCCGACCCCTTGCAGGCGCACCAGCAACCCTTCATCGGTCAGTTCACGCAGTGCGCGGTTGATGGTCATTCGGCTAAAGCCAAACTGCGCCACCAGCTCGGCCTCGGACGGAATGCGGTCGTGCGGGCGCCAGACGCCGGCGGCGATTTTTTCGCTGATCGCCTGCTTCACCTTTTCGTAAAAAGGCGCGGGAGGACTCGGCTGCGGCAGGGGCGAGCGTGAAAACATCATGACTCCTTGAATGTTGTTATGCCCACCAGTGAGCAATTTGCCAGGCCAGTCGGGCGGCAAGCTTCGCCCCCTGACCGTCCCGATCGTAGTGCGGATTAAATTCCACCAGATCCGCCGCCTGTAGTTTACCGCTTCGGCAGATACGCTCAATCACCGGGAACAGATCCAGCGCCGGGATCCCCAACGCCGCAGGGGCGGACACGGCGGGCATTTCTGCGGCAGGCAGCACATCGAGGTCAACGGTGAGATAAACCCGGTCTGCCTGCGTAAGCACGCTATCCAGCGCGGATAGCGCATCCCGGCGAAAATCGAGATCTTCAACCAGCGTCACGTTCAACCGCTCAGCTTCCTCCCACAGCGCCTGAGTATTCGCCGCACGGCTTACCCCCAGGCAGGCGTAGTGAAACACCCGAGACTGAGACGCGCAGTAGTGCGCCAGCTGGCGGAACGGCGTGCCGGACGTTGCCCGTTCAGCCTTGCGTAAATCGAGGTGCGCATCCAGGTTGATCACCGCAATGCGATCGTTCGGAAAGGCGTCCAGCACGCCGCGCCCGTGCGCCCAGGCGGTTTCATGTCCACCGCCGAAAACCAGAGTACGCATCCCGGATTGCTGGCACGCGGTTATGGCCTCGCTCAGCGCCTGCTGTGCCGCCTCCAGCGCGTGGCCTTCAACATAAACAGAACCCATATCCACGAGGCGCGCATGCCCCTGATGGCTCGCCATATTCGCCAGCGCGCCGCGCAACACATCGGGCGCCTGTGCAGCACCGGGCCTGCCCTGGTTACGCTTAACCCCTTCATCACATTCAAAGCCCAGCAGGGCAATGCCTGACGGCACGGGAGAAAAGTGTTCGCGCTGCTGTATGGTCTGGAAGAGACGTTTCGCGGTGCTGGACTCGGCGCTGTCGTCACGCCCCTGCCAGACCTGCGGGGAGACGGGATGCCACAGTTTCATGCTACCTGCCCCCGAAACACGCGTTGATACAAAGGATTCCGCCCCGGCTCGTAAACCATCTCAACCGGATGATTCGCCTCCCAGACGACGAAATCAGCCACATAACCGGGCTTTAACTGCCCGTGCGTCGCAGCACGTCCTAGCGCCTGCGCCGCATGCCGCGTCACGCCAGCCCAGGCCTCTTCCGGCGTGAAGCCAAACTGGACGCAGGCCATGTTCATTGCCAGATGCAGGCTGGCAAACGGACTGGTGCCCGGGTTGTAGTCGGTAGCCACCGCCATCGGCACACCCTGCTCTCTGAGCTGCGCCACCGGTGGACGCTGGCGCTCCTGAAGAAAATAGAACGCGCCGGGGAGCAATACCGCCACCGTGCCGCTTTGCGCCATCGCCTGAATACCTGCATCATCGAGATACTCAATATGATCGGCCGACAGCCCTTTATACTGGCTGACCAGCGCCGCGCCGCCAAGATTCGACAGTTGTTCTACATGCCCTTTTACCGGGATCCCGAGCGCGGCGGCGGCCCTGAACAGGCGCTCGGTTTGCGCCGGGGTAAAGCCGACGTTTTCACAAAACACGTCCACCGCTTCAAATAACTCTTTTTGCCACAGCGTGGGCATGATCTGCTCACAGACCAGTGCCAGATAGGCATCCGGATCCTGTCGGTACTCGGCAGGAACGGCGTGCGCGGCCAGCAGCGTCGGGCTGATATCGACCAGATTATTCAGGCTGAGCTGGCGGGCAACCAGCAGCATTTTCTCTTCGGCTTCGGCATTCAGACCGTATCCTGATTTGATTTCAACGGTCGTTACGCCTTCATTCATCAGCCGCTGGAGTCGCTGCTGCGCCACCGTCAGGAGCGTTTCCGGCGAACTGTTGCGGGTGGCCGTGACCGTGGCGTTAATTCCGCCGCCCTGCGCGCTAATGGTCTGATATGACACGCCGTTAAGCCGTTGCTCCCATTCCGCTGCACGATCGCCGCCGAACACCAGATGGGTGTGGCAATCGATCAGGCCGGGAGTAACCAGACGCCCGTCGAGATCGACACACTGACGATGCCCGGAGGGGATCTCGGATTCAGGAATAATGGCCAGAATCGTCTGGCCGCGCACAACGAGGGCATGTTGTTCTCTCAGGCCGTAGGGTTCCGCCTCGCCTGTCGCCAGGGTTGCCAGTCGCGCATTTCGCCATATAACATCATCGGGATTAAGCTGCTGCATGTGCCTTCCACTTGTCATGGGTTGTATAGACATTTATTTTCATCTGCCGCCTGCTGTCAACCGCATTGGGGGAAAATGTTATTTATTTGTGATGACTTTCCCGTCGCCTGCGGGCAAAAATGCAACTTTTCCGGTTTTTATCTTCCCGTTTCGCTCAACTTAGTATAAAAAAGCAGGCTATTTCGTCTATCCAGATAAGACTTGCATACCCAGGAGCATTACCTTGAATATTTCCAGGATTTCCCGTCTGGCGTTGGCACTCGCCTTTGGCGTGACTTTATCCGCTTGCAGTTCAACACCACCGGATCAGCAACCTTCTGAGCAGGTTGCTCCGGGCACCGCTTCCCGTCCGATCCTGTCAGCGGCTGAAGCGAAGAACTTCACCCGTGCGCACTATTTCTCGGCGATGGATCCCAATGCAGCCCCGTGGACGCCTTCTTCTATTAACCTGCCGAAACAGCCAGACTTCGTTGTCGGCCCGGCCGGGGCGCAGGGCGTTACACACACCTCTATTCAGGCAGCCGTTGATGCCGCAATCACCAAACACAGCGCATCTCGTCAGTACATTGCCATCCTGCCGGGTGAATACGAAGGAACCGTTTATGTTCCGGCAGCACCGGGAAGCATTACGCTTTACGGCCTGGGCGAAAAAGCGGTCGACGTAAAAATTGGCCTGGCGATTGATTCAGAGATCGACAGCACCACCTGGCGCCATCTGGTGAACCCGGCCGGTAAATACATGCCAGGTAAACCGGCGTGGTATATGTTTGATAACTGCCAGCGCAAGCGTGCCGCCACCATTGGCGTGATGTGTTCGGCGGTATTCTGGTCACAAAACAATGGCCTGCAATTGCAAAACCTGACCATTCAGAACACCCTGGGCGACAGCGTTGACGCAGGTAATCATCAGGCCGTGGCGCTGCGTAGCGATGGCGACAAGGTACAGATTAACAACGTCAATATCCTGGGCCGCCAGAACACCTTCTTCGTGACCAACAGCGGCGTGCAGAATACCCTTCAGAACAACCGTCTGACGCGTACTCTGGTCACCAACAGCTACATTGAAGGCGACGTGGATATGGTCTCTGGCCGCGGCGCGGTGGTATTTGATAACACCGACTTCCGCGTGGTGAATTCACGTACGCAGCAGGAAGGTTACGTCTTTGCACCGGCCACGCAGTCTAACCTGTTCTATGGCTTCCTGGCCGTGAATAGCCGCTTTACTGCTGCTGGCGATGGCGTGGCGCAGCTTGGTCGCTCTCTGGACGTGGACTCCGCCACTAACGGCCAGGTCGTGATCCGCGACAGCGTGATTAACGAAGGCTTTAACATGGCGAAACCGTGGGCGGATGCGGCGATCTCGAAACGTCCTTTCTCCGGCAACACCGGCACGGTGGATGATAAAGACAACGTGCAGCGTAACCTGAACGACGCTAACTTCAACCGCATGTGGGAATACAACAACCGCGGTCTGGGTAGCAAAGTGGTTGCTGAGCCGAAGCAGTAAAATGCCTGCTGCCGGGTAGCGGCTGCGCCTTACCCGGCCTGCCACATGCATTAACCGCGCATAAAAAACCTCGCATTTGCGAGGTTTTTTTTCGTCTACGGATCAATGAGCGTTAATCACAACCCACATCGGCCCTTGTCCGACCGCATAGCGTCCTTTCTCTTCCAGTAGACCCTGCAAGCCCTGGATTTCATAGAGCGCAATGTGGTGGGATTTCTGCCCCGCCGCAATCAGGTATTTGCCGCTGTGGTCGACATTAAAGCCGCGCGGCTGGGTTTCAGTTGGCTGGAAGCCTTCAACTGCCAGAACGCTGCCGTCTTCAGAGACGCTGAAGACGGTGATCAGACTGGAGGTACGGTCACAGGCATACAGGTGACGGCCATCCGGCGTGATGTGAATGTCTGCCGCCCAGCGTGTGTCGGAGAAATCAGATGGCATCATGTCCAGCGTCTGTACGCACTCGATCTGCCCGTTAGGATCGTTCAGCTCCCACACGTCTACCGAGCTGTTCAGCTCGTTAACGACATAGGCATACTGCTGATTCGGGTGGAAGACCATGTGGCGCGGGCCTGCGCCTTCCACGGTGGTGACTTCCGCCGGGCTCTGCGCGACCAGATGGCCGTCATCGCTCAGGGTGAACAGGCAGATGCGGTCCTGCTTAAGCGCTGGCACCCACAGCGTGCGGTTATCCGGCGAAATGTTGGCTGAGTGGCAACCTTCGAGCCCTTCTACCACGTCGACGGTTTCAACGGGAATACCGTCTTCCAGGCGGGTGACGCTCACGGAGCCTGCATTGTAGGAGCCGCTGAAGATAAAGTTGCCTTTATGGTCAGTGGAAATATGGGTCGGGCTGCCCGGCAGCGGGGCTTCTGCGGTATAGGTCAGCGCGCCGTCATCCGGGGAGATGCGGTATGCCAGTACGCGGAATTCGGGGCGTACGCCGACATAAAGAAAACGTTTATCCGGGCTGACGACCATCGGCTGCACCTGGCCTGGCACATCAACAACCTGAACCAGCGTAAGCGAACCTTCTGTATTCAAACGCCAGACATGGATCTGCTGACTTTCAGGACTGGCGGTATAAACGGTTTGTTTCATGAATACTCCTGATTATTTTTAACGGTGAATGCTGAATTGTAGTCCGGGATTTTGCAGGGTTCCGCTCTCGGTGTACCATCCCGACAGACCTTAAATTCAACATTAACCCGGAAGAAAAAATGACCTCGCGAGTGATTGCCCTGGATTTAGACGGAACACTGCTTACCCCTCAGAAAACCCTGCTCCCCTCTTCTCTTGAGGCCCTCAAACGAGCCCAGGAAGCGGGGTATCAACTTCTCATCGTAACGGGTCGACATCACGTAGCCATTCATCCTTTTTATCAGGCACTGGGCTTAGATACACCTGCAATTTGTTGTAATGGCACCTATTTGTATGATTATCAGGCAAAAAAGGTTTTAGCCTCCGATCCGCTTCCCGTTACGCAGGCGCTGCAATTGATTGATTTACTGGATGAGCACGCCATTCACGGCCTGATGTATGTGGATAACGCCATGGTGTATGAACGCCCTACCGGCCATGTGATCCGCACCAGCAATTGGGCCCTGTCTCTGCCGGAAGCGCAGCGTCCGGTGTTCACTCAGGTTTCCTCCCTGCGCCAGGCGGCGGAAGACGTCGAAGCAATCTGGAAATTTGCCCTGACCGATGAAGACACCGCCAAACTGAATACCTTCGCAAAACATGTCGAGCATACGCTGGGTCTGGAATGTGAATGGTCCTGGCACGATCAGGTGGATATCGCCCGCAAAGGCAACAGCAAAGGAAGGCGTCTGACCCAGTTCGTTGAATCGCAGGGCGGATCAATGCAGGACGTAATTGCTTTCGGCGATAACTATAACGACATCAGCATGCTGGAAGCGGCCGGAACGGGCGTGGCGATGGGTAATGCCGATGACGCGGTGAAAGCGCGCGCTGACGTGGTGATTGGTGATAACACCACCGACAGCATCGCGCAGTATATCTATACCCACCTGCTGTGATCAGGCGGTTATGGAAACGCTCTTGATTTGCGCGTAAAGCCACAGGCCAGGCTTGATACCCAGCTCATCCCTGGCCCACGGGCTGATGCGCGCCCACAGCGTTCTGCTGCCCACTTCCAGCTGCACTTCCACCTGGCCGTTATCATCAAAACACTGCGCCACTTTTGCGCGCAAAATATTGCGGATACTGGTTTGCAGCGGCGGTTGCAGGACCAATGAGACATCCGACGCCTGAATGCGGATCCGTAACGTGGACTGAATCGGCGTATCGATTTTATTCACCCACAAATGCTGATCGCCCAGCGCCAGCGCGGTCATCGCGTAGTGCGGATGGTGCTCCAGCACGCTCACCTTCAGAATGCTGCTCTGCTGCTCCTTTGGCAGCCATGGATGCATAACGCTGCTGCCCCACACCTCCTCCAGATTGCCGAATGCCTTCACCCTGCCCGCTTCCAGCACCAGCACTTTGTCGGCCAGATGTAAAATCTCATCCAGCGAATGGCTGACGTAGAGCATTGGCACATTGATTTCCCGCGCCAGACGTTGCAGATACGGCAGCAGCTCGCGCTTGCGCGGAATATCCAGCGAGGCCAGCGGCTCATCCAGCAGCAGCAGTTCCGGCGCGGTTAACAGGGCGCGGCCAATCGCCACACGCTGTTTTTCACCACCCGACAGCGACGACGGCAGACGATCCAGCAGCGGTTCGATGCCCAGCAGCGCCACCAGCTTATTGAACTGTCCGGCCATGCTTTTTGCCATGCCGTAACGCAGGTTCCCGCGAACGCTGTAGTGCGGAAACAGGCGCGCATCCTGAAACACATAGCCGATACGGCGTTTGTCCGGTGACAGGCAGACCTTCTTCTCCGCGTCATTTAAGACGCGGTTATTTAGCACAATACGGCCAGACTGGGGACGCGTCAGGCCGCTAATCGCATTAATCAGCGACGTTTTCCCCGCCCCGGACACGCCAAAAATGGCGGTGATACCGCTGGCAGGCAGCGTTTCGTTCAGCGTCAGGGTGTGACTGCCCAGGGTTTGCGTAAAGTTGAGTTCCAGCATCACGGTTTCCCCATCCGTTCACGGCTGAGGCGCGCCAGCCATTCAGACACCAGCAGCGAGACCAGGGCGAGTACAATCGAAATAATACACAGCCGGGCCGCCGCAACTTCGCCACCCGGGGTCTGAATCAGGGTATACATGGCCGACGGGATGGTCCGCGTCTCGCCGGGAATGTTGGACACAAAGGTGATGGTCGCGCCAAACTCACCCAACGAGCGGGCGAAGGCTAACACCGTACCGACGATAATGCCCGGTAACGTAAGCGGAAGCGTAATGGTCAGGAATACCCGCCAGCGGCCTGCGCCCAGCGTGCGGGCGGCCTGTTCTAACCGGATATCCACCCCTTCCAGCGCCAGACGGATAGCGCGCACCATCAGCGGGAAAGACATCACCGCCGCGGCCAGAACCGCGCCGCGCCAGCTGAAAGCAAAGGTCAGTCCGAACCAGTCGTACAGCCACTCGCCAATAACGCCGCGTCGCCCCATGGAGATCAGCAGCAGATAGCCGACCACCACAGGCGGCAAGACGAGCGGAAGATGAAGAACACTGTCGAGCAGGGCTTTGCCTGGAAACTTCACGCGAACCAGTAACCAGGCAAAGAACACCCCAAAGGGCAAACTCAGCGCAACCGCCAGGGAAGAGACTTTCAGGCTCAGCAGCACGGCCTGCCATTCAGGTTCGGTCAATATCATTCGTGAGTCGTAAATCCGTAACGTTTAAAGATAGCGGACGCTTCCGGCCCCTTCAGGTAGTCAACGAAGGCCGTCACGCTCGCATTTTTATGCCCATCAACTATCGCAACAGGATATTCCACTTTCTTATGCGAGTCTTCCGGCAAGGTACCCACTACCTTCACGCCTTTACTGGCGACGGCATCGGAGCCGTAAACGATCCCGAGTGGCGCTTCGTTACGCTCCACCAGCGCCAGCGCGCCACGCACATCTTCTGCGGGAGCCAGCTTCGGCGATAAGGTTTCCCATGCGCCAAGTTTTTGCAGCGCTTCTTTCGCATAAATCCCGGCAGGAACATGCTCCGGATCGCCCACCGCCAGACGACCACCGTTGAGCAGACGGGTCCAGTCCGTCTGTTTGTTGATGGCGATGTCGCCCTGCTTGCTGTTTGCGGGTGCAACCACCACCAGGCTATTTCCCAGCAGCGTTTCGCGGGTAGCCGTATCAACAGATTTTTTCTCCACCGCGTAATCCATCCATTTCTGATCGGCAGAGATGAACAGATCCGCGGGCGCCCCCGCTTCAATCTGGCGGGCCAGCGTGGACGAGGAGGCAAACGACGAGACCACCTCGACGTTTTTCTCTTTTTTGTATACCGCAGCAATATCCTGCATCGCGTTAGTCAGCGACGCCGCCGCAAAGACCGTGATTTTTCCTTCATCCGCCAGCGCGTGGCCGGTGAGTGAGAGAGTCAGCGTTGCCCCTGCGAGAAGGCGTACCCATGAACGTGCCATTTGAAGCGCCTGTGCGTATCGTTATATACAAACAAATATAACGATATATCGCAGGCGTTCCTAGCGCTAAATCGTACCCATTAATGCGTAAACTCAAGGAACGTTGTAAAAGATATCGGCGGGAGAGGAATAAACTTGAGAGCAAAACGCCCGGGCTGGCCGGGCGTTTTGGAGGAAATCATTGCTGCTTTTTAGGCTGGTCACGACGATGACCAATGTTCGAAAAGACGTTGAACACTTCACCCAGGCCGTAGATGGCACCGAGGATGATAGCCATCACTACTGGCACCATGATTACCGCGAATACCAGACTTTTCAACAACTCTAACATGGTTTTCTCCAGATCTTGTGAACGGCTTATTCTACCCTGAAAAGTAAGAAAAACATCCCCTTTTGTGCGGTGCGCTTTCCGCCCCCGGGCATTTGGGTCACAATAGCCTTTTTGCCGGGACACTGTTATGCAGGCCGAAATTCTCCTCACCCTACGACTTCAGCAGAAGCTTTTCGCCGATCCGCGACGTATCGCCCTGTTAAAACAAATAGAACAAACTGGCTCGATTAGCCAGGGAGCAAAAAACGCCGGCATCAGCTATAAAAGCGCCTGGGATGCGATTAACGACATGAACACCCTGAGTGAACACACGCTGGTTGAGCGCGCCACCGGCGGGAAAGGCGGCGGCGGCGCCGTGTTGACGCGTTACGGGCAACGTCTGATCCAGCTCTACGATTTACTGGCGCAGATCCAGCAAAAAGCATTTGATGTGCTGAGCGATGACGACAACCTGCCGCTGGACAGCCTGCTGGGCGCCATCTCCCGTTTCTCTTTGCAGACCAGCGCCCGTAACCAGTGGTTTGGTACGGTGACGGGGCGCGATCATTCGCAGGTGCAGGAGCATATTGAGATCCTGCTCGCGGACGGCACGACGCGCCTGAAAGCCGCCATCACCGCGCAAAGTGGTCAACGCCTTGGGCTGAACGAAGGTCAGGAGGTGCTGGTATTACTCAAAGCCCCCTGGATCAGCATCACGCTTAACCCTGAGCAGGCCGCAGAGGCCGACAACCAGCTGCGGGGACGCATCAGCCACATCGAGCGCGGCGCAGAACAGTGTGAAGTGCTGATGACCCTGCCGGATGGACAGTTGCTCTGCGCCACCGTTCCGGTGAACGACGCGACCGAATTAGACAAAGGTGCTGTGGTGACCGCATATTTCAATGCAGACAGGATAATTATCGCCACATTGTGCTAAGCACATTGACAACCCTGCTTACACTGAGTATCCCTGACATCTGTTGCTGCAAAAAATGGGATAACACATGTCATCATTGCATATTTCGCAAGGCACGTTTCGTCTTAGCGATACCCGTACCTTATCGCTGCCAGAGTTAACCCTTCGCGCCGGAGAAAGCTGGGCGTTTGTGGGCTCTAATGGCAGCGGAAAATCCGCGCTGGCCCGCGCTTTGGCAGGCGAATTAACCCAACTGAAGGGTGAACGTCGGTGCACCTTTACCCGGCTGACGCGCCTTTCCTTCGAACAGCTGCAAAAGCTGGTCAGCGATGAGTGGCAGCGTAACAATACCGATTTGCTCAGCCCCGGCGAAGAAGATACCGGCCGCACGACGGCGGAAATTATCCAGGATGAGATAAAAGATCCTGCCCGCTGTCAGCAGCTGGCGGAGCAATTTGGCATTACCGCCCTGCTTAACCGCCGTTTCAAATATCTTTCTACCGGTGAGACGCGCAAAACGCTGCTGTGTCAGGCGCTGATGAGCGAGCCGGAACTCTTGATCCTGGATGAACCGTTTGACGGACTGGATGTACAGTCCCGCGTACAGCTGGCAGCGTTGCTGGCGTCGCTTAACCAGCAGGGATACACGCTTGTGCTGGTTCTTAACCGCTTTGATGAGATCCCGGATTTCGTACATTATGCAGGCGTGCTGGCGGACTGTAGCCTGACCGAAACCGGCGAGAAAGCCGTACTGCTTCGGCAGGCGCTGATTGCGCAGCTGGCCCACAGCGAGAAACTAGACGGTATTGCCCTGCCGGAGCCGGATGCGCCTTCGGCGCGCCACGGGCTGGATCCTGACCAGCCGCGCATTGTGCTGCGCGATGGGGTGGTTGCTTACGACGATCGCCCTATTCTTAATCACCTCAGCTGGACGGTTAATCCTGGTGAGCACTGGCAGATCGTCGGCCCCAACGGGGCGGGTAAATCCACGCTGCTGAGCCTGATCACCGGGGATCACCCGCAGGGATACAGCAACGATCTCACCCTGTTCGGCCGTCGCCGCGGCAGCGGGGAAACCATCTGGGATATCAAAAAGCACATCGGCTATGTCAGCAGCAGCCTGCATCTGGACTACCGGGTGAGCACCACGGTGCGAAACGTGATCCTCTCTGGCTTCTTCGACTCCATTGGTATTTATCAGGCGGTATCCGACAAGCAGCACAAGCTGGCGCAGCAGTGGCTGGATATTCTGGGTATGGATAACCGGGTCGCCGATGCACCCTTCCACAGCCTGTCGTGGGGGCAGCAGCGGCTGGCATTGATCGTCCGCGCGCTGGTCAAGCACCCTACGCTGCTGATTCTGGATGAACCGTTGCAGGGGCTGGATCCGCTCAACCGTCAGCTGATCCGCCGCTTTGTGGATGTCCTGATTAGCGAAGGTGAAACCCAGCTGCTGTTTGTGTCCCACCATGCTGAGGATGCCCCGTCCTGCATCACCCATCGGCTGGAATTTGTCCCTGACGGCGAGCAATACCGCTACCTGCTGAGCAAAATCGATTAACGCTCGGAGGGCGCTGCCCTCCGCTTTTCAGACAACCTGCAACAATACATCTCTATCTCTTTGATCTACAATGCACTCAGTCTGAGAAAAAGCGCGTGTGAAAACCAGTGTAAACGATACCACTATTTTATCCCATGTCACACTTTTCGCGTCTCTGATATGCTATGGTTAATTCATACCATAAGCCTAATGGAGCGAAATATGCGAGTTCTGGTAACAGGTGGTAGCGGTTACATAGGAAGTCATACCTGTGTGCAACTGCTGCAAAGCGGCCACGATGTTGTCATTCTTGATAACCTGTGCAACAGTAAGCGCAGCGTGCTGCCGGTCATTGAACGCCTTTCGGGTAAACAGCCGACTTTCGTGGAAGGCGATATCCGCAATGAAGCATTGATGACTGAAATCCTTCACGATCACGCGATTGAAACCGTTATCCACTTCGCGGGCCTGAAAGCGGTTGGCGAATCGGTGGCAAAACCGCTTGAGTACTATGACAACAACGTCAACGGTACCCTGCGTCTGATCTCCGCCATGCGTGCGGCCAACGTTAAAAACTTTATCTTCAGCTCTTCCGCAACCGTCTACGGCGATCAGCCAAAAATTCCTTACGTTGAAAGCTTCCCGACCGGTACGCCGCAAAGCCCGTATGGCAAAAGCAAGCTGATGGTAGAGCAGATCCTGACCGACCTGCAAAAAGCCCAGCCTGAGTGGAGCATCGCGTTGCTGCGCTACTTCAACCCGGTCGGCGCGCATCCTTCAGGTGATATGGGCGAAGATCCGCAGGGCATTCCTAACAACCTGATGCCGTATATCGCGCAGGTTGCCGTAGGGCGTCGCGATTCCCTGGCGATTTTTGGTAACGATTATCCCACCGAAGATGGCACCGGCGTGCGCGATTACATTCACGTCATGGATCTGGCCGACGGCCACGTGGCGGCGATGCAGCAACTGGCGGACAAACCGGGCGTGCATATTTACAACCTCGGCGCCGGGATTGGCAGCAGCGTGCTGGATGTGGTGAATGCTTTCAGTAAAGCCTGCGGCAAGCCGGTGAAGTATCACTTCGCTCCCCGCCGTGATGGCGACCTCCCGGCTTACTGGGCCGATGCCACCAAAGCGGATAAAGAGCTCAACTGGCGTGTCACCCGCACGCTCGATGAAATGGCACAGGATACCTGGCACTGGCAATCACGCCATCCGCAGGGCTATCCGGACTAAGGATTTGTCATGACGCAATTCAATCCCGTCGATCACCCGCATCGTCGTTTTAACCCGCTCAGCGGGCAATGGATTTTAGTTTCACCGCATCGCGCCAAGCGCCCCTGGCAGGGGGCGCAAGAGACGCCTGCCAAACAGACGCTGCCGCAGCATGATCCGGACTGTTTCCTCTGCCCGGGCAATACCCGCGTGACGGGCGATAAAAACCCGGACTACAAAGGCACCTTCGTGTTTACTAACGACTTTGCCGCGCTGATGACCGATACGCCGGACGCGCCGGAAAGCCATGACCCGCTGATGCGCTGCGAAAGCGCCCGAGGCACCAGCCGCGTGATCTGCTTCTCGCCCGATCACAGCAAAACGTTGCCGGAGCTGAGCGTGGATGCCCTGAAAGAGGTGGTCAGCACCTGGCAGGTGCAAACCGCGGAGCTGGGCCAGAGCTATCCGTGGGTGCAGGTGTTTGAAAATAAAGGCGCGGCGATGGGCTGCTCCAACCCACATCCGCACGGTCAAATCTGGGCGAACAGCTTCCTGCCGAACGAAGCCGAGCGTGAGGACCGACTGCAAAAAGCGTATTTCACCCAGAACGGTTCGCCTATGCTGGTGGATTACACCCAGCGTGAGCTGGCGGATGGCAGCCGTACCGTGGTGGAAACCGAACACTGGCTTGCGGTAGTCCCTTACTGGGCGGCGTGGCCATTTGAGACGCTGCTGCTGCCGAAAGCCCATGTTCAGCGCATTACCGAACTCAGCGACGCCCAGCGTGACGACCTGGCGCTGGCGCTGAAAAAACTGACCAGCCGCTACGACAACCTCTTCCAGTGCTCCTTCCCCTACTCCATGGGCTGGCACGGCGCGCCGTTTAACGGCGAAGAGAATCAACACTGGCAGTTACATGCACACTTCTACCCGCCGCTGCTGCGCTCAGCAACGGTACGTAAATTCATGGTGGGCTATGAAATGCTGGCGGAAACCCAGCGCGACCTGACGGCGGAACAGGCGGCAGAACGTCTGCGTGCCGTTAGCGACGTCCATTACCGCGAATCAGGAGTCTAAAAATGAGTCTGAAAGATAAAACACAATCCCTGTTTGCTGAAAAATTTGGCTACCCTGCCACCCATGTTATCCAGGCGCCAGGCCGCGTTAATCTGATCGGCGAGCACACCGACTATAACGACGGTTTTGTCCTGCCGTGTGCCATCGACTACCAGACGGTGATCAGCTGTGCGAAACGCGACGATCGTCATGTGCGAGTAATCGCCGCGGATTACGGCAACGAAATTGACGAATTTTCCCTCGATGCGCCGATCGTGACCCACGACAGCCAGCAGTGGTCGAACTATGTTCGCGGCGTGGTGAAGCACCTGCAAAAGCGTAACAAGAATTTCGGCGGGGCCGATCTGGTGATCAGCGGCAACGTGCCGCAGGGGGCGGGATTAAGCTCTTCCGCATCTCTGGAAGTGGCGGTCGGCACCGTGTTCCAGCAGCTTTATCATCTGCCGCTGGACGGGGCGCAGATCGCCCTGAACGGTCAGGAAGCGGAAAACCAGTTCGTGGGCTGCAACTGCGGCATTATGGATCAGCTGATTTCCGCGCTGGGCAAGAAAGAACACGCTTTGCTGATTGACTGTCGCTCCCTCGGGACCAAAGCGGTTCCGCTGCCTAAAGGTGCGGCTGTGGTGATCATCAACAGCAACTTCAAACGCACCCTGGTGGGCAGCGAGTACAACACCCGTCGCGAACAGTGCGAAACCGGCGCGCGCTTCTTCCAGCAGCCAGCCCTGCGTGATGTCTCACTTGATGAATTTAACAAGGTCGCCCACGAGCTGGACCCGGTTGTCACGAAGCGCGTGCGCCATATACTGACCGAAAATGCCCGTACCGTAGAAGCCGCCTCCGCGCTGGCGAAAGGTGACCTGAAACGGATGGGCGAGCTGATGGCCGAATCGCATGCCTCCATGCGTGACGATTTCGAAATCACCGTGCCGCAAATCGACACCCTGGTTGAAATTGTGAAAGCCACGATTGGCGACAAAGGCGGCGTGCGTATGACCGGCGGCGGATTTGGCGGGTGCGTCGTCGCCCTCGTGCCGGAAGAGCTGGTCCCTGCCGTCCAGGACGCCGTGGCTAAGCAGTACGAAGCCAAAACGGGCATCAAAGAAACTTTCTACGTCTGTAAAGCATCACAAGGAGCCGGACAGTGCTAAACGAAATACCTACACTCGCACCGGATGGTCTGCCGTATCGCCTGTTAACCCTGCGCAACAGCGCCGGGATGGTGGTTACGCTGATGGACTGGGGCGCAACGTTACTTTCTGCCCGCGTACCGATGCCTGACGGCAGCGTGCGCGAAACCCTGCTCGGCTGCGCATCGCCGGAGCAGTATATCGAGCAGACCGCTTTTCTGGGCGCATCCATAGGCCGCTACGCTAACCGCATCGCCAGAAGCCGGTTTACGCTGGACGGCGTAACGTATTCCCTGCTTGCCAGCCAGGGCGAAAATCAGCTGCACGGCGGCCCGGAAGGGTTTGATAAACGTCGCTGGAAGATTGTGCAGCAAAATGACGGTGAGGTCTGGTTCTCTCTGGACTCCCTCGATGGAGACCAGGGTTTCCCGGGCAATCTCACCGCAACGGCGCGCTTCACCCTGACCGAAGATAATCGCATCGCCATTGAGTACCGCGCGACCGTCGATAAGCCGTGCCCGGTCAACCTGACTAACCACGCCTATTTCAACCTTGACGGTAATCAGACCGATGTCCGCAGCCACAAACTCCAGATCCTGTCGGACGAGTATCTGCCGGTCGATGAGATGGGTATCCCTTATCAGGGGCTGAAACCGGTAAGCGGTAATAGCTTTGATTTTCGTCAGCCGAAAACCATCGCCCAGGATTTCCTGAGTGATGACGATCAGCGCAAGGTGAAAGGCTACGACCACGCGTTCCTGTTGCAGGCGAAAGGCGATCTTTCTCAACCTGCCGCACAGGTCTGGTCTGCTGATGAGAAGTTACAGATGACGGTCTACACCACCGCCCCCGCCCTACAGTTCTATTCCGGTAACTATCTGGAGGGTACCACGGCGCGCGAACATGACGCCTACGGCGCCTGGCAAGGCCTGGCGCTGGAGAGCGAGTTCCTGCCAGACAGTCCTAACCATCGTGAATGGCCGCAGCCGGACTGCGTGCTACGTCCGGGTGAAGAGTACGTAAGCGTCACCGAGTATCATTTCATTCCGCGCGCTTAATGTCCGGCGGCGCACGGGCCTACAAATGTAGGCCTGATAAGCGAAGCGCCATCCGGCAAAAAAGCCTGGCCCTCACCGCGAGGGCTTTTTTATCTCCGCCTTGCTGAAAATAGCGGCGATCGCAGACAAAATCATAACCCTGGATTCACATGCATCTTACACTCTCGAACTATTTTCGCTATGGTTAGGGTTAAGCGTTGCTGCTGGCACAGTCACGGCAATATAATGAGAATTGTTATCATTCAAAATGCTTGAGGAGTAAGAAATGGCTAATACTAAGCTTGTCCTGGTGCGCCACGGCGAAAGCCAGTGGAACAACGAAAACCGCTTCACCGGTTGGTATGACGTTGATCTGTCCGAGAAAGGCGTGAGCGAAGCAAAAGCGGCAGGTAAACTGCTGAAAGAAGAAGGCTTCACCTTTGACTTTGCTTACACCTCTGTGCTGAAACGTGCCATCCATACCCTGTGGAACATTCTAGACGAGCTGGATCAGGCCTGGCTGCCGGTTGAGAAATCCTGGAAACTTAACGAGCGTCACTACGGTGCGCTGCAAGGTCTGAACAAAGCGGAAACCGCAGAAAAATACGGTGACGAGCAGGTTAAGCAGTGGCGTCGTGGTTTTGCGGTTACGCCTCCAGAGCTGAGCAAAGATGACGAGCGCTACCCGGGCCACGATCCGCGTTACGCGAAGCTGACTGAGGCTGAACTGCCGCAGACCGAAAGCCTGGCGCTGACCATCGACCGCGTTGTGCCTTACTGGAACGAAACCATTCTGCCACGCCTGAAAAGCGGCGAGCGCGTCATTATCGCTGCTCACGGTAACTCCCTGCGTGCGCTGGTGAAATACCTGGACAACATGGGTGAAGATGAAATCCTCGAGCTGAACATCCCTACCGGCGTGCCGCTGGTGTACGAGTTCGACGAAAACTTCAAGCCAGTTAAACATTACTACCTGGGTAACGCCGACGAAATCGCTGCAAAAGCGGCAGCCGTGGCGAACCAGGGTAAAGCGAAGTAATATTTGCCGGACATAAAAAAAGCGTGGAGAAATCCACGCTTTTTTATTACCCGCGACATACTTAGCCGCGACGCGCTTTAACCGCATCCGCCAGCTGACGCAGGATCGCATCGGTATCGTCCCAGCCAATGCAGGCATCCGTCACGCTCTTACCGTAGACCAGCGGCTCGCTGCCCTCCAGGTTCTGGTTGCCTTCAACCAGATGGCTCTCAATCATCACCCCAATCACTGCGCGTTCACCGCTGGCGATTTGCTGACACACATCTGCGCCGACTTCCATCTGCTTTTTGAACTGTTTGCTGGAGTTGGCATGGCTGAAATCGATCATCACCTGCGGTGCCAGACCTGCTTTCTCCAGCCCTGCTTTTACCTCCGCTACGTGTTTAGCGCTATAGTTAGGCTCTTTACCGCCGCGCAGTATGATATGGCAATCGCCATTACCGCTGGTATTCACGATAGCCGAGTGGCCCCACTTGGTCACCGACAGGAAGCAGTGCGGCGCGCCCGCCGCATTAATGGCGTCAATGGCGACCTTGATGGTGCCATCAGTGCCATTTTTGAAACCCACCGGGCATGACAGGCCAGACGCCAGCTCGCGGTGAACCTGAGATTCAGTCGTACGCGCACCAATAGCGCCCCAGCTCATCAGGTCAGCCAGATACTGCGGGGTGATCATATCGAGGAATTCTCCGGCAGCAGGCAGCCCGCTGTCGTTGATCTCCAGCAGCAGCTTACGCGCAATGCGCAGGCCGTCGTTAATCTGGAAACTGTTGTCCATATGCGGATCGTTGATTAACCCTTTCCAGCCCACGGTGGTACGCGGTTTTTCGAAATAAACGCGCATCACGATTTCCAGTTCGCCTTTCAGCTCTTCACGCAGGGCGAGCAGACGCGACGCATACTCTTTGGCCGCAGCAGGATCGTGAATGGAGCATGGCCCGATCACTACCAGAAGACGATCGTCGCTACCTTTCAGGATCTTGTGGATCGCCTTGCGGGCATGAGACACCGTGTTGGCGGCATTTTCGGTGGCGGGGAATTTTTCAAGGAGCGCTACGGGAGGTAATAACTCATTGATCTCTTTAATGCGTAAATCGTCGTTCTGATAATTCATCTTCTTTCCGGCTCTGCCATATCTTTAGTAATGAAAGCAATCCTTTCAATCTAACTTGTCGGCCACGAAGTGTAAACGGGCTTTTACACTTCGCGCAGATAATTCCTGGAATTCGCCTAAAATACGCAACAAAATAGCGAAAAATGAGATCTGGCCTAAGCTTTTTACTTGTAACGACTGTTTTTAAATATTTATACGCGATTCCATCCTGACATAATTCAGGAGTCCGGAATCTTTCGCCACTGAACAAGATGCACTGTTGGAGAATGTTATCCAGCGTAACGATAAGAACAGGAGCACCATGATGAAAATGACGAAACTGACTACGCTTTTCCTGACGGCAACCCTTACCCTGGTAAGCGGTAGCGTACTGGCTGCTGATGCAGGCTCATCCGGCAGCAACGGCGACGCGAATGCCGCTGCCGAAGCAGGCCAGGTTGCGCCGGATGCAAAACAGAATATTGCGCCAAACAATGTTGATAACAGTAATATCAACACGGGCAATACCAATACTGGCGGGACGAACACAGGCACGATGAACCATGAGGGTATGACTACCGACGAGGTGCATAAAAACTCAGTCTGTAAAGACGGGAAATGCCCGGACCCGAATGACAAAGTGGGCAGCGATGCCAATACCAAAACGGACGGTACTACCCAGTAACCTTCCATAAGGTAAAACAGGGAGAGCGAATGCTCTCCTTTTTTATTTAAGCTCTTAAAAACGCTACACTAAAAATAATAATAAATCAGGAACGATACCATGGCGCACTCCCACTCCCATTCCCACTCCACTGGCGATGAAAATGCCAAACGGCTTTTGCTGGCTTTTGGCGTCACTGCCACCTTTATGATTATTGAGGTCACAGGCGGGCTGATATCCGGATCGCTGGCGCTGCTGGCCGATGCCGGGCATATGCTGACCGACGCTGCCGCGCTCCTGTTTGCTCTGCTGGCCGTGCAGTTTGCCCGTCGACCTCCCAATGCCCGCCACACCTTTGGCTGGCTCAGGCTGACCACGCTTGCCGCCTTTGTGAATGCGATTGCCTTAGTGGTGATTACCATACTCATCGTATGGGAGGCTTTTCAGCGCTTTCGGCATCCCCAACCGGTAGCCGGGACAACAATGATGGTTATCGCCATTGCCGGGTTGGTCGCCAATATTCTGGCGTTCTGGATATTGCACCGCGGCAGCAGTGAAAAAAATCTGAACGTACGGGCCGCGGCGCTTCATGTGCTGGGCGATCTGCTGGGTTCCGTAGGGGCCATCGTAGCCGCGCTGATCATTATGGGTACGGGCTGGACCCCCATCGACCCGATTCTTTCCGTGCTGGTATCGTGCCTTGTATTACGCAGTGCCTGGCGGCTGTTGAAAGAGAGCGTCAATGAGCTGCTGGAAGGCGCTCCCACGTCGCTGGATATTGGCGAGCTAAAACGCAATCTGTGTCGTTCCATTCCTGAAGTCCGTAACGTTCACCACGTTCACGTCTGGCTGGTGGGTGAGAAACCGCTGATGACGCTGCACGTTCAGGTTATTCCGCCCCACGATCACGATGCGTTGCTTGAACGTATTCGGCATTTCCTCGAGCATCACTATGAGATTGCGCACTCCACTATCCAGATGGAGTACCAGCCTTGCAGCGGGCCAGACTGCCACCTTAACGAGGCGCAGTCCGGCCACTCACACGCACATCATCATTAACGGGAAAGCGCGCGAGAGCCACGCTCACG
This sequence comes from Enterobacter sp. JJBC, assembly GCF_036936505.1. Taxonomy (NCBI): domain Bacteria; kingdom Pseudomonadati; phylum Pseudomonadota; class Gammaproteobacteria; order Enterobacterales; family Enterobacteriaceae; genus Enterobacter; species Enterobacter sp. JJBC. Next base: position 1,460,414 of record NZ_CP136935.1, on the reverse strand, counting down.
CGCGCTGTTAATCCACATGCGGCTGCCGTTGAGAGCAATGAAGGTCAGGAGCATATACTCCAGCGACATGGCATAAACACCCTGGCGGGCAAAAATCACCACGCTAATGACATTGATGACCACCCACAACAGCCAGTTCTCAACGTATTTACGGGTCATCAGGATCATTGCGGCAATTGACAACACCATCATGCAGGAATCCCAGAACGGGAAGGCATCCGGCTGAAGCTCAGGCATCGTCACGTTCAATCCCAGACCTGACATCACCGAGACCGCCACGCGCGTCAGGAAGGCAAATACCGGATCAATAAAGACGGTCATAAAGCCGATAGCCACCACGCAGGCCGCGAACCAGGCGATGGCTTTAGGCAACGGCAGCCAGCGGATTTGCAACTCCGCCTCCTGCTGGCTGTTTTGCCGAGACCAGGCGTACCAGCCATAGATATTGGCCGCGAAGAAGAACAGCTGTAGAAGCAGGCTGGCGTAGAGCTGGATCTGGAAGAAGATGATCGCAAACAGCGTGACGTTTATCAGCCCGAACGCATAGTTGCTGATCTTCTCAAGGCTGGCCAGCCAGATACAGAGTAAACCGGCCAGCGTACCCACCGCTTCAATCCACGACAGGTCATAGCCGCCCGCACCAATCGGGATATGAACCAGGATGTTCTGTGTGCTAAAAAAATCCATTTTTTCTCCGGGGCGTAATAAGTTAAGTACGTAGTGTAGCCGCAAAATCCAGCATACGGTTAAGTGGAATTAACGCGCCTTCACGCAGAGCGGCAACCACGTGGATCTCATGCGCTGCGCCACCGTTCTCAAGCGCCTCCGAAATCGCTTTGAGCCCATTCATCGCCATCCACGGGCAATGCGCGCAGCTTCGGCAGCTCGCCCCTTCTCCGGCGGTTGGCGCTTCAAGCAGCTCTTTTTCCGGCACGGCCTGTTGCATTTTGTAGAAGATACCGCGATCGGTCGCCACGATGAGCTGCTTGTGTGGCAGCGTTTTTGCCGCGTTAATTAACTGGCTGGTTGAGCCGACGGCGTCCGCCATGTCGACGATCGACTGCGGAGATTCCGGGTGCACCAGTATCGCGGCCTGCGGGTATAAGCCTTTCATCCGGGTCAGCGCCTGGGTCTTGAACTCATCGTGGACGATACAGGCCCCCTGCCAGCACAGCACATCCGCACCGGTCTGTTTTTGTACGTAGTTTCCCAGGTGACGATCGGGCGCCCAGATGATTTTCTCCCCCAGGCTGTCCAGATGTTCAATCAGCTCAACGGCGATACTGGACGTCGCTACCCAGTCCGCCCGGGCTTTCACCGCCGCAGACGTGTTGGCATAGACCACCACGGTACGGTCAGGGTGGGCATCACAGAAGGCGGTGAACTCATCAATCGGGCAACCGAGGTCAAGGGAGCATTCGGCATTCAGCGTCGGCATCAGTATGGTTTTTTCCGGGCTGAGGATTTTTGCCGTTTCGCCCATGAAGCGCACACCTGCAACCAGCAGCGTGGAGGCAGGATGTTTAGCACCGAAACGCGCCATTTCCAGGGAATCTGAGATACAGCCGCCCGTCTCTTCCGCCAGCTGCTGAATTTCCGGGTCGGTGTAGTAATGCGCCACCATCACCGCATCACGCTCTTTAAGCAGGCGCTTGATTTTCTCTCGATAGAACTGTTTTTCATCCCGGCTTAGCGGAGCAGGCTTTGGCGGGAAGGGATAGATTGCGGTTTCGGGATCAAACATCACACTCATTATGGCTTCTCGTTTTACTGGCTTAACAATATTGCCTTTGTTTTGCATGAGATAACAAAAATGAGGCAATGGTGTTTTGTATACTAAACAAGATAGCGAATTTGAGGGGGAATGTCATCGGGAATTGATGCCGGTAGCATCTGTCGGGTGGCGGCTTCGCCTTACCCGACCTACAAGGCACTGGCGAACGACAGATAGCAAAAAGGCGCCTTTAGGGCGCCTTTTTACATTGGTGGGTCGTGCAGGATTCGAACCTGCGACCAATTGATTAAAAGTCAACTGCTCTACCAACTGAGCTAACGACCCCTTACGGGATGTACTTCAAATCTATTCAGGCTGGTGGGTCGTGCAGGATTCGAACCTGCGACCAATTGATTAAAAGTCAACTGCTCTACCAACTGAGCTAACGACCCATTCGGGTGTTGCCTGAATTATCACTCGGTACCAATAAAATTGGTGGGTCGTGCAGGATTCGAACCTGCGACCAATTGATTAAAAGTCAACTGCTCTACCAACTGAGCTAACGACCCGAGTGGTGGGTGATGACGGGCTCGAACCGCCGACCCCCTCCGTGTAAAGGAGATGCTCTACCAACTGAGCTAATCACCCACTCTGTGCTGCCGGAACTGCTTTAAGTGGTGGGTCGTGCAGGATTCGAACCTGCGACCAATTGATTAAAAGTCAACTGCTCTACCAACTGAGCTAACGACCCACTTTTGCGCTGCTTTCACGTTGTTTGATATCCCGTGGCAACGGCGGCATATATTACTGATTTAAGAATTCTGCGCAACAAAAATTTCGATGAAGATCACTTAACTGCTTAGGAATCATGCTGCACGACCAGAAATAACGCGATTTCTGGTCATGCGATAATCAACCCATCGAACTCAAACGTTTTTGTGCCTGTTTGGCGCCGTCTGTACCCGGGAATTTCGCAACCACCTGCTGATAAACCGCTTTGGCTTTTGCAGTGTCGCCTTTGTCCTGCATGATCACGCCGACTTTATACATCGCATCAGGCGCTTTCGGTGATTTCGGGTAATTTTTCACCACAGAGGCAAAATAAAACGCCGCATCATCCTTTTTACCCTTGTTGTAATTCAACTGACCCAGCCAGTAGTTCGCATTTGGCTGGTAAGTGGAATCAGGGTACTTCTTAACGAAGTTCTGAAACGCAACGATAGCATCGTCCTGGCGCGATTTGTCCTGCACCAGGGCAATGGCCGCGTTGTAGTCCGTATTCGCGTCACCGCTCTGTACAGGCGCACCAGACGACGCGGAGGCATCTGCCGCAGGTGCAGGCGTCGCCGCACCGCTTTGATCGCCTGCTGCTGGCTGTGCTGCTGCTCCGCCGCTGTTCAGGCTATCCATCTGCAACAAAATTTGCTTCTGGCGCTCCACAACCTGATTAAGCTGATACTGACTCTCCTGGATCTGACCACGAAGGGAATCAATATCATTCTGGTTATCGGAAAGCTGCTGCTGGAGTTGAGTTAAAAGCTGGCTGTGAGCGTTAGAAATACGCTCGAGTTGAGTGACTCGATCTTCTACCGAGCCTGAGCCGACACTACTGATTGGTGCCTGAGCAAAAGCGGCCCAGGGGGCCGCTATTCCAACCAGTAACGACAGACTCATCAGATGATGTCTGAAGTTACTGCTCATGCAATTCTCTTAGTAAACGAGTACGGCACGACGGTTTTTGGAGTAAGCCGCTTCGTCGTGACCCAGTACTGCTGGTTTTTCTTTACCGTAAGAAACGATGGAGATCTGGTCAGCAGAAACGCCTTTACCCTGGAGGTACATTTTAACAGCGTTTGCACGACGTTCACCCAGGGAGATGTTGTACTCCGGAGTACCACGTTCGTCCGCATGACCTTCTACGGTGACTTTGTAAGACGGGTTGCTACGCAGGAAGTTTGCGTGCGCATCCAGCATTGCAGCGAAGTCAGAACGAATGTCGTATTTATCCAGATCGAAGTAAACGATGTTGTTCTGCTGTAACTGCTGCATCTGAAGACGCGCTTGCTCTTCAGAAGACATATTGCCATTGCCGTTAGCGTCCATACCGGTGCCGGCACCCATCATGCCTTCGCCGCTCTGGTCATTGCTTGCGTTCTTGTTAGAAGAACACGCTGCGATTGCCATAACAGGCAGAGCGATCATCAGCCCCTTCAGCACTTTGTTCAGTTGCATTTCTAAGATTCCTTTAGTAATCAATTAATTATTATTACAGATACGGCGACCAGGCAGGTGATTTTACCTGTCCATCAGTTGCCGGAAGACGCGCTTTGAAACGCCCATCTGTAGAAACCAGATTCAGCACGGATCCCATCCCCTGAGAAGAGCTGTAGATTACCATGGTGCCGTTAGGTGCCAGACTTGGCGTTTCATCCAGGAACGTTGACGACAGTACTTGTACGCCCCCCGTTACCAGATCTTGTTTGGCAATGTGCTGCTGACCACCCGCAGTACTGACCATTACCATTGTTTTACCATCGGCACTGACGTCAGCATCCTGGTTCTGAGAACCTTCCCAGGTAATACGCTGCGCTGCTCCGCCGTTGATATTCACTTTATAAACTTGTGGACGACCTGCCTGGTCAGACGTAAATGCCAGATTCTGGCTGTCCGGGAACCAGGTTGGCTCAGTGTTGTTGCTACGACCATCCGTGACCTGACGGATCTGACCAGAACCAATATCCATCACGTACAGGTTCAGGCTACCGGTTTTAGACAGGGCAAACGCCAGTTTGGTACCATCCGGAGAGAACGCAGGCGCACCGTTGTGACGTGGGAATGACGCAACCTGACGCACAGCACCGTTAGACAGTGTCTGGATAACCAGCGCGGAACGGCCGCTTTCGAAGGTCACGTACGCCAGCTTAGAGCCATCCGGAGACCATGCCGGAGACATCAGCGGCTGTGGTGAACGGTGTACGGTGAACTGGTTGTAACCATCGTAGTCAGAGACGCGCAGCTCATAAGGGAACTGGCCGCCGTTGGTCTGTACTACGTACGCGATACGGGTACGGAACGCACCTTTAATACCGGTCAGCTTCTCAAACACTTCGTCACTCGCCGTGTGGCCTGCATAACGCAGCCACTGCTTGTTCACCTTATACGTGTTTTGAGCCAGAACGGTACCCGGCGCACCGCCAGTATCCACCAGCTGATAAGCGACGTTATAGCCGCCGTCTGGCGCAGGAGTAACCTGTCCGACAACCACGGCATCAATACCCAGTGCAGACCATGCAGCAGGTTGAACTTCCTGAGCTGTACCCGGCTGCTGCGGCAGACGAGAACGATCTAAGGGGTTAAATTTACCGCTGTTACGCAGGTCAGCTGCAACAATGCCGCCAATATCTTCAGGCGCAGCGCCCGGGCCTGCCCACTGGAACGGAACGACACCGATTGGACGCGCTGAGTCGTTCCAGTCGGTAATGTCGATGCTTACTGTGGCATGCACTGCTGACGTCAACAGTACTAAAAAACCAAAAGCTAATCGTAATGCCTGCTTCATCATATCTCCCTTATCCGAACAATAAGTCCTGGATAATTTAGCAGAAGGTTAACAAACTCAAATACACAAAACTATCAGAACCCGATAACAGCAGCTCTGCTTATGGCTTAAAGTTCAGCGAAGCGTCTTTGAACACTTCATAGACAGCCTGTGATGGAGGTTTTGGCAGTTTTGCCTGATTCACTGCCACAAGTGCAGCCTGGCATAACGCTTCATCTCCCCCTTCTGACTCAACGCTCAGCACCATACCATCCGTAGCCAGTTTAATATGCAGTCGGCACGTTTTCCCGGTATAGAGCGATTTATCGTTAAGTCTGCTGGCAATAGCCGCGGCAATCTGATTCTTATAGTCGTTGATCTCAGCGCCAGAAGCACCGTTGTTCTTAGTGTTACCACTTCCTGCCGGTGCTGCGTTACTTCCTTTCGCCCCACCGCCCGTTTTCGGTGCATTCTTACCGGAGCTCAGGTCCCCCAGCAGATCGTCAACCCCTGCGGCAGCGGCTTTTTCCGCAGCAGCGGCCTTCTTAGCTGCGGCTTTTTCAGCAGCGGCTTTCTCAGCTGCCGCTTTTTTTTCCGCAGCGGCTTTTTCCGCAGCGGCGGCTTTTTCTGCCGCAGCTTTCTCGGCGGCGGCCGCTTTTTTCGCAGCATCGGCAGCCGCTTTCTTCTCTGCTTCCTGCGCAGCTTTTTTGGCGGCTTCCGCTTCGGCTTTCTTCTGTGCGTCAGCGGCAGCTTTTTTCGCCGCTTCGGCTTCTGCTTTCTTCTTCGCATCAGCAGCGGCTTTCTTCGCCGCTTCGGCTTCCGCTTTCTTCTGCGCATCAGCAGCCGCTTTCTTCGCGGCTTCTGCGGCTAACTTAGCCTGAGCATCTGCCTGCGCCTTCGCGTCTGCCGCGGCTTTGGCTGCCGCCTCTTCCGCCTGCTTCTGCTGTTCCTGAGCTTTCTTCGCTGCGGCTTCAGCCTGTTTCTGCTGCTCCGCCTGCTCTTTAGCGGCTTCCTGCGCCTGCAAACGCTCTTTCTCAAGCTGCTTCAGACGTTCCTGCTCGGCGGCCTGCTTTTCACGCAGCTCTTCCGCCTGCTGTTGCGCCTGTTTTTCACGCTGTTCTTCCGCGCGTTTTGCGCTCGCCTGCTGCTGTTGCTGGCGATTATAGTTCTGCACTACCGCACCGGGATCCACCATGACGGCGTCGATGGACGAGCCCCCACCGCCGCCTGATGCATCAAGGTGCTCATCGAACGAACTCCAGATCAGCGCTGCAAAAAGAATTACGTGCAGCACTGCGGAGACGATTATCGCTCGCTTAAGCTTGTCGTTCTGTTCGGTTGCCTTTGACACTATCGGTTCCCAAAAACTACGCAGATGATCAAATAGGCTGAGTCATTAAGCCAACTGACTTAACGCCCGCGCTATGTAGCAAGTTCAGCGCTTTGATAATTTCATCGTATGGTACGTCTTTCGCACCACCGATTAAGAAGACCGTCTTCGGATTTGACTCCAGACGTCGTTGCGCTTCAGCAATAACCTGCTCTGGCGGAAGCTGATCCATACGATCTTTCTCTACCACCACGCTGTACTGCCCTACGCCGGAAACCTCAATGATGACCGGAGGATCGTCATTGGTGCTTACCGCCTGTGATTCTGTCGCATCCGGCAGATCAACTTGCACGCTCTGGGTGATGATGGGCGCTGTCGCCATAAAGATCAGCAGCAGCACCAGCAGCACGTCCAGTAACGGAACGATATTGATTTCGGACTTGAGCTCGCGACGACCTCGTCCACGCGATCTGGCCATGGTTTACCCCTTGTTGCTCTCAGTGCTGGTAAACGCCTGACGATGCAGAATCGCGGTGAACTCTTCCATAAAGTTGTCGTAGTTCAGTTCCAGTTTGTTCACGCGCTGGTTCAGACGGTTGTACGCCATTACCGCCGGAATTGCGGCGAACAGACCGATTGCGGTCGCGATCAGTGCTTCTGCGATACCCGGTGCAACCATCTGCAACGTTGCCTGCTTCACCGCCCCCAGGGCGATAAAGGCGTGCATGATCCCCCACACCGTACCAAACAGGCCGATATACGGGCTGATGGAGCCAACGGTTCCGAGGAAAGGAATATGCGTTTCAAGATTTTCCAGTTCGCGGTTCATGGAGATGCGCATCGCACGCGACGCCCCTTCTACCACGGCTTCCGGCGCATGGCTGTTAGCGCGATGTAAGCGAGCGAACTCTTTGAAACCGCTGTAGAAAATTTGTTCGGAGCCTGAAAGGTTATCACTGCGTCCCTGGCTTTCCTGGTACAGACGAGAAAGCTCAATTCCCGACCAGAACTTATCTTCAAACGCTTCGGCTTCGCGGCCGGCGGCATTAAGGATACGCGTTCTCTGGATGATGATGGCCCAGGATGCGATTGAAAAACCAATCAAAATCAACATGATAAGTTTAACCAGAAGGCTTGCCTTCAGGAACAAATCAAGGATATTCATGTCAGTCACTGCTTAAACTCCGCGACAATAGACTTAGGAAGCGCACGAGGCTTCATTATGGTTGGATCAACACAGACAATCAGGACTTCAGCTGAGTTCAGTACCGTGTTCTCTGCATTGACTATCCGCTGCGTGAAAACCAGTGAAGTTCCGCGCATTGATGTAATTTCTGTTTGAACTTCGAGCATATCGTCGAGTCTGGCAGGCGCAAAATACTCAAGCGTCATCTTGCGTACCACGAAGGCAACTCGCTCAGCCAACAGCACCTGTTGACTAAAGTGATGATGGCGCAGCATCTCTGTGCGTGCCCGTTCATAAAAAGCAACGTAGCTGGCGTGGTAGACCACACCACCGGCATCGGTATCTTCGTAATAGACACGTACCGGCCATCGAAACAGCGTTGTATTCACTTTACATCCCGGTAATACAAGAAAAGTTGGAGCTTTCAAACTTCGCTACTATACGCGCGGGAATGATGGTTTGGAATGGGGGAAAGTAAACGGAGAGTAAATTTTTATGGGCCATGGTAAGCCCATAACGTTAACGGACATTTCTTATTCAGAAGAAGAAGAAAATCAAACCGGCGAGGAGAACCAGATCGGCAATCAGTGGGCAGAAGATGCCCTGCCAGTGTAGCGCTTTCGGACGAAAGCCGACACCGTGAATCACGCCTGCGCACACAGCCCACATAATCAGGAAACCGTGCCAGATTTCAAGCTCGCTGGTTTTCGCCGCGAAGCGCGACGGGTCCCAGAAGATACAGCCTGCCAGCAGTAATGCCATAATGAGGGAAAGCGCCCTCAAGGGGCGCTTATCCATTACCGCATATAAGGTTGCGATAATATTCATTAGTGCTTTTCTTCACCTGCTTTGGTCGCTTCTACATGCTCAAGCGCCAGGGCAGTGATGACACCAAACGCACAGGCAAGAAGCGTCCCTAAAATCCATGCGAAATACCACATATTCAGCTCCTTACTTAGTACATAGAGTGGGTGTTGCTTTCGATATGTTCTTTAGTGATGCGACCGAACATTTTCCAGTAACACCAGGTGGTGTAGAGCAGGATAATCGGTACGAACACGCAAGCAACATAGGTCATTAAGTTCAGCGTCAACTGACTGGACGTTGCATCCCACATGGTCAGGCTGGCATTCATCATGGTGCTGGATGGCATCACGAACGGGAACATCGCAATCCCCGCCGTCAGGATGATGCACGCCAGCGTCAGTGAAGAGAATACGAACGCCAGAGCGCCTTTCTCCAGACGAGACGTCAGCACGGTCAGCAGCGGCAGCAGCACACCCAGAGCCGGGATAGCCCACAGCGCAGGAGTATTGTTGAAGTTCACCAGCCATGCACCGGCCTGACGCGCCACTTCTTTGGTCAGCGGGTTAGACGGTGCAGTATGGTTGATCGCGGAGGTCACCACGTAACCATCAATACCGTACACCACCCACACGCCAGCCAGCGCGAAGCAGACCAGCGTCACCAGCGCCGCCACCTGAGCGGTAGCGCGGGAACGCAGGTGCAGTTCACCTACGGTACGCATCTGGAGATAGGTTGCGCCCTGGGTGATGATCATCGCCACGCTCACCACGCCCGCCAGCAGACCAAACGGATTCAGCAACTGGAAGAAGTTACCGGTGTAGAACAGACGCATATATTCGTCGACGTGGAACGGTACGCCCTGCAACAGGTTACCGAACGCCACACCAATGACCAGCGGTGGAACGAAGCTACCGATGAAGATGCCCCAGTCCCACATGTTACGCCAGCGGGTGTCTTCAATCTTGGAACGGTAGTCGAAACCCACCGGACGGAAGAATAAAGAGGCCAGCACCAGAATCATCGCCACATAGAAGCCGGAGAACGCAGCCGCGTAGACCATCGGCCAGGCAGCGAACAGCGCGCCGCCTGCGGTGATCAGCCACACCTGGTTACCGTCCCAGTGCGGGGCGATGGAGTTGATCATGATTCGACGCTCGGTGTCATTACGACCGAGGAAACGGGTGAGCATGCCCACGCCCATGTCGAAACCATCGGTGACCGCGAAACCAATCAGCAGAACACCGATCAGCAGCCACCAGATAAAACGCAATACTTCATAATCGATCATTTGATGACTCCTGTCTTAGCGTGCCGGCTGAGTAGTCGCAACAGACTGCTCGTAGTGATAGCGACCGGTTTTCAGGCTGCTTGGGCCAAGGCGCGCGAACTTGAACATCAGGAACAGTTCAGCCACCAGGAACAGGGTGTACAGACCGCAAATGAGCAGCATGGAGAAGATCAGGTCGCCTGCGGTCAGGGAGGAGTTCGCTACCGCTGTTGGCAGCACCTCACCGATCGCCCACGGCTGACGGCCATATTCCGCAACAAACCAGCCGGACTCGATAGCAATCCATGGCAGTGGGATACCGTAAAGCGCGGTGCGCAGCAGCCATTTTTTCTCACCGATACGGTTACGAATGACTGACCAGAACGAGGCCGCGATGATCAGCAGCATGATAATGCCGCAACCCACCATGATGCGGAACGCGAAGTACAGCGGCGCAACGCGTGGAATAGAGTCTTTGGTTGCCATCTGAATCTGCGCTTCCGTCGCGTCAGAGACGTTCGGGGTATAGCGTTTCAGCAGCAGACCGTAACCGAGGTCTTTCTTCACGTCGTTAAATTGATCGCGAACGGCCTGGTCGGTAGAGCCGGCGCGCAGCTGTTCCAGCAGCGAGTAAGCTTTCATCCCGTTACGGATACGCTCTTCATGCTGCACCATCAGATCTTTCAGGCCAGTCACCTGTTTGTCGACGGAGCGCGTGGCGATAATACCCAGAGCGTAAGGAATTTGAATGGCGAAGCGGTTTTCCTGCGCTTCCTGGTCAGGCACGCCGAACAGGGTAAACGCTGCCGGTGCCGGCTGGGTTTCCCATTCAGCTTCAATTGCGGCGAGTTTGGTTTTCTGCACGTCGCCCATTTCGTAACCGGATTCATCACCCAGAACAATAACGGACAGAATCGCGGCCATACCGAAGCTTGCTGCAATAGCAAAAGAACGCTTGGCGAACGCGAAGTCACGGCCGCGCAGCATATAGTAGGAGCTGATGCCCAGCACGAACATCGCGCCGCACACATAGCCAGACGCCACGGTGTGAACGAATTTAACCTGGGCAACCGGGTTCAGGACCAGCTCAGCGAAGCTGACCATCTCCATACGCATGGTTTCGAAGTTGAAATCAGATGCGATTGGGTTTTGCATCCAGCCGTTCGCCACCAGGATCCACAGTGCGGACAAGTTGGAGCCTAATGCCACCAGCCAGGTTACCGCCATATGCTGGACTTTACCCAGACGGTCCCAACCGAAGAAGAACAGACCTACAAAGGTGGATTCGAGGAAGAAGGCCATCAGACCTTCAATGGCCAGCGGCGCACCGAAAATATCCCCCACATAGTGGGAATAGTAAGACCAGTTTGTCCCGAACTGGAACTCCATGGTCAGACCGGTTGCCACGCCCAGCGCAAAGTTGATACCAAACAACTTGCCCCAGAACTTGGTCATATCTTTATAAATCTGTTTGCCGGAGAGGACGTAAACCGTTTCCATGATGGCCAGCAGGAACGCCATACCGAGCGTCAGCGGCACAAACAGGAAGTGGTACATCGCGGTCAAGGCAAACTGTAAGCGCGACAGTTCGACTACGTCTAACATTATGACTCCTTGCTCATCGCATGAAGACTCCGAGAGTGAACCCCGTTAGATAAGGATCCACACGCATGCCCCAATACAAAGTTATCTGCTTCCCTTCTTCGTTGCTTATTCTCTACAAGAGGAAAAAGCAATGATGAAAGGTTACAAATACGTTAAGAAAAAACCAAATTGATCCCGTAAATATAATACGCTGCAAAACCCTTACAATAAACAGGTTTTTATTCGAACAGATTTACGTTTTTCGACGGCGATCAATTTATAGCAAAATTACCACTTTTCGGCCATTTTGATCGGGAACAATTTAACGCCTTTTGGAGCCTTTTTCCAAGGATTAAACATTGATTTAAATCAAAAACGGCCAGAGCTGTTAATGATGTTTCTTTGTGGTGCGGATAGTAAAAACCTTGTTAATGATATGTACATTTAAAGGCGTTGATGGTTATAAAAGCCAGAGGATAATATAAACAGTTGTGATTTTTATTAACGCGCGTGAAAAAACGCATTTTGCCGGAAGATAAACATATAATGTTATCTGCTTCACAGTATTTTTCTTTCGCTTTGCTACCTGCCGAAACGATTACATTTTATTCACTTTTAATAATCTTAAAATTAACACCCTTTCGTGACTATTTGATGAAATAAAGGCCGCAGGAATGCGGCCTTTATTTTATTTTGAGGATTACCTTTCAATTTTTATGCTGAAGGTACGTGACTGGCCTGGCCGGAAAGAACCCGTAATGGCTGAGCCCTCTTCCCCGTGCGCCTTGTACACCTCATTCATGTCCGTTTCGCAGCAGGCCTGGACCTCACGGTTCACAGACAAAGCCACGTCACAGGAGCGGGTCTCCGAAGGGTTGTACAGACGAAGAATCATCTCGTCACGATCCTCCGCTTTTTTCAGCGCACTGAGTACGCATCCGTTAGGCGCCAGCGTTAGCAGACTATAGCTACAGGGGGTGGTGAAAGAGGCGCGGTTAAGCTTCATCGCATCCCACGGAATTTTGTTATAACAGTGCACTGGCGTTAACCACGACTTCGCCTGCTGCGCAACACCAGCACTGACGGGCGTACCATTAAAACTGAACAGGCTAAAGCGACAGGTTAACTGGCCCCGCATCTGCGAATCAGGCACCGGCATTTTGATCCCGGACGGTCTGCCGGGGCGCAGCAGTAAATCTTCCTTCCCAAGTACCCCCACGCCGCGAAGCAACGTCAGGGCAAACGTTTTTTGACGCTCGCCAGTCACTTCAAATTCGCGTAACCCTTCGGTAAACAGCGCCATCCCGTTACGCCGTTCCTGGAGCACCGCGTAGTTAAGCAGATTCCACACCGGCAGCGGCGCTTCCTTCCAGCCCTCCTCCTGCCAGTTCGCCATCGCTTCATCCTGTACAGGTCGCGTCAGCGAACCGAACTGGGTATCAGCTAACACCGTGTCTGCGGTGAAGGGCGTCGGGATCAACACCCGAACACGGTGGTCATCCGCGTGATTTCCGAGACGCGCCTCAATGTCGATACGTCGGCTGTTATGGCTGAGCGTGACCGTGAGCTCTGCCTCAAGCGTTCCCGTCTGCTGACGCGCAGAACGTTCAGCGAGATCCGCCGGCACCGCCATGCGGTGGCGGATCACCGCCCTGCTCTGCCAGGCCTCGTGGATCACCTTAACCTCATGCTCGCCCTGCGCGGAAGTGAGTCTCCACTCTTCCCGTGAAGGCGAGTAGTCGTACTCATCGCCATCATCCGAGCTCTCTTCTATTTCCAGCGCGCGGTCATAGATAAGCCCGGACGCTTTATCGAGCAGACGCAGGGTGCCGTCGTCGTTTAACGTTATTTCCCAGAAAGCATTTTCCAGTAATGCCTCCGACGTTGTTTCTGGCGCCAGCAGCTTGCCAGCCACGTGCGGCTCGATATAGAGCGTGCGGTAACCCATTGATGGCAGGATCTGGTTGAGCTGGATATCAAACTCCATAAAGGGATCGTAGTTGCCGTAATGCACAATCTGCCGGTCTATTAAGCCGGGGTCGATTTCACGCGCGCTGCGCAGGCAGTAAGGGATTTCATTCCCCCTATCGTCCAGCAGGCGGAACTGGCTGGCGCGCAGACGTATCGTAGTGTTAATCACTTCCTCACGCGGCCAGGGCGTGAGGTTAAACATCACCAGTTTGTCTTCCTCGCACTGCGGCATGTTGTCGACAATCTTGCGCATATAGAAGCATGTCAGGTTATCGGCCATGTCTTCCGCCAGCTCGAAGCGTGACATCACCTCACGATGCACTTTGTCACTACAGCAGCAGCCGATACTGTCATGGGCGTGATTCTTGAGGATCTCTTTCCACATTTTTTCCAGCAAGCCGTGGTGATACTCAAAGCCCAGCGTCCAGGCAAGCGTGGCCAGCGGCTCAAGGACATTGACGATTTTATTCTCTATCCGGGCGTGGGCGATTTTGATGTCCATTCGCGTGGAGCCTATTGTCCGGTGCACCCGCATATATTTACCGTCAATAAACTCCCCTTTCAGCGTCGCCAGTTCATCGCGGTGCGCGTCAATGTGGTCAAACACCTCCTCGAAGCGGCTCATCACAAACTGACGCTGCGGATAGATTTCGCGCAGCTTATCCATCACCGCAAAGATGTTCTGCTGGAGCGGCATCTGATCATGGCCGTTAGGCAGCAAAATTTCTTTCGTCACGGAGGCTTTTTCCAGCACCTCGAAGTACGTGTCGAGCCGTTTGCGCAGCCCGGCCTCATCCTCCGGTAAGTACTTACCAATCGCGTAGCCCAGCGGTAACACCTGTGCCGTCACTTCACTGCCGTCCTGACTTTGCCAGAGAAATTCGGTTTTATCGGTACCATGCCGCTCGGAACACCCGCGCCAGAACATGGTGCGCGTGATGCCAAAACCGTTGTAAATGTGTGGCAGCTGGGAAGACATGCCGAAGGAGTCCGGCAGATAGCCAATTTTCATCGGCTCGCCAAAGGCCAGACAGTCGCGAATGCCGTACATCAGATTTCGGACAATCGACTCGCCGGAGACAAGGGTGGTGTCCGTCTGGGTATACCACGGCCCGATAATCAGCTTCCCGGCCGCCACCAGCGCCTTCACGCGTGGCCTGTTTTCCGGTTTCACGGCAAAATAATCTTCCAGCACCGCCGTCTGGCCGTCGAGAACGTAGTATTTATATTCTGCGTCCTGCTCAAGACGGGTAAGGATCTCTTCCATATTATTGACCAAAAGAATACGTGACGCTTCGGTGGTGAAGTACCACTCCCGGTCCCAGTGCATATGTGGCGTGATATGAACGCGAGATACAGCTTTCATCTTCGTTTCCTGTCAGTGCGTGTTTAGGATGTTATGTCTTCAGTCACGTAGGTGCCGCTCTTCACGGCCTGGCGTCGCCAGAGGAGTAAAATGAGCGTAGAGATTGCGGCGCCAATCAGCGCGGCGCCAAACCAGCCGGCAGCGGCCAGCACGCCGCCCAGCCCGGCATCATGCAGTAAGAAGAGAGAGAAAATGCCCGCGCCCGGGGTGGATAGCCCAATCCCAATCGCCCCGACAATCGCTCCGGTCGCCATTGACCCCAGAACAAATGAGCCGATGACCCGCAACGGATCCTCGATAGCCATCGGAATTGCTCCTTCGGTGATGCCCGCCAGCCCCAGCAGCCAGGTGGACTTGCCGGTTTCAATTTCGAACTGTTTGAACAGGTTCGGAGCCAGCATCGTTGATGCCGTCACGGTAAAGGCCGATACCATTTTGACGGAGGCAAAAATCGCATAAGGCCCGTATACGCCATTGGCCATCGCCCCCAGACAGAACGCGTAAGAGGCTTTGTTGACCGGACCGCCCAGATCGAACGAGCACATAAAGCCCAGGATCGCCCCCAGCAGCAGCGCGTTCGCGCCGGACAGACCGTTAAGCCAGGCGGTGAGGGCGTTATTGATCCAGGCCACCGGTTCGCCGATCACAAACAGCATCAGGCTGCCTGCGCCCAGCACGCCAATCACCGGATAAAGATAAAAGGTCAGAAAGCCGTTGTAGCGGCTACTCAGCCGGATGTGGTTTTTCACCCAGCGCATCAGGTAGCCCGCAATCAGCCCGCCGACGATGGCCCCCAGAAAGCCGGAGCCGATCATATTGGCGGCAAGACCCGCCGCAAAGCCTGGCGTTAGCGCAGGTTTATCCGCCAGCGAGTAAGCGGTGTAGGCCGCCAGAACAGGCACCATCAGAATACCGAGCATCCCGCCGCCCAGTTTGCGGTACATCCACAGCCACGAATTTTCCTGATCGAACAGATGCTGCAAGCCCAGGATTTGCGCCAGCAGTACCGACACGGCCAGCACCGTGCCGCCAGCGACAATCAGCGGCACCGCAAAGGAGATACCGCTGAGGAGCGCCTGCTTGAGTTCGGTTTTAACGCACTTTTTCGCGTCCGTGTCGACGTGCGCAGGACGCGCATCGGATACAGGCTGTAGCGCCAGCGCACGCTCAATGAGCGCTTCCGCATGGCGCAAGGGTTCCGCGACGGGCACGGAAATGGCAGGGATCCCCTGAAAACGCTCGCGCTCTTTAATCGCCACTTCCGCCGCGAAGATACACGCTTTTGCCTCCTGCAACTGCTGCGCGGTGATGCGCCACTCAATACCGTTTGCCCCCTGCTTTTCGACCACTACATTGACGCCGAGCTTACGTCCCGCTTTTTCGAGATATTCCGCTGCCATGTAGGTATGGGCGATCCCGGCCGGACAGGCGGTAACGCAGACGATCGTCGGGGCATTCTCTGCGACGGCGGTTTCTTGCGCCTCAGGCGCCGTTTCCAGCGCAGCAAGCACCGCTTCCGCGCTGGTCGCCGTCATCACGCGCGCCCTGAGATCGTCATCCGCCAGGCGAGACGTCAGTTCCGTCAGGACCTGAATATGCGTTGACCCCGCTTGTGCGGGAGGAATGGCGAGCAGAAAAATCAGCTCGACCTCCTCCGGTCCGTCCACGCCTTCCCAGGCCAGCGGCTCGCGCAGTGTGGCCACGGCAAAAGCCGCTTCCTTTACCGCCGCTGATTTACCATGAGGTACGGCCAGCCCCTCGCCCAGCGCCGTCGGGCCAAGCGATTCCCGATGGAAAACCTCTGCCAGAAACGTATCGGCGTCGGCTATTTTGCCCAACGCTACCAGCCGCGTCGCAAGCTGACGGATTGCCTCATCACGGCTGTTAAACTGCGCCTGCACGCAGACAGCACGGGGGTCGGTCAGAGTCGTCAGGTTCATAAAGATCCTCACCTATCCAAAGTTTTTGTCTGGGGAGGATTGTGGCAGAGCCAATAAGACATTTATGTGATCATTTTCACTAACATCGAAATTTGTATCTTATTTGTATTATTTACAAATCAGACACTGAAGGCATAATTCCCTGAAAAGGTATTAAATAGGCGTGACCCAATGGGCAATAAACCGATGTACCGGCAGATCGCCGATGCGTTCCGCGAGAAAATTAATGCCGGTGAGTTAAAACCTGGCGACGCGCTGCCGACAGAATCCAGCCTTCAGGAGGCGTTTAGCGTCAGCCGTGTCACCGTGCGGCAGGCGTTGAAGCTGCTCGCCGACGAGCAGATCATCGAAAGTATTCAGGGCAGCGGCTCGTATGTAAAAGAGGAGCGGGTGAATTACGATATTTACCAGCTCACCGGCTTTTACGAAAAACTGGCGGATCGCAACGTCGATACGCACAGCGACGTCAGCGTCTTCGAAGTGGTGAAAGCCGATGAGCGGCTCGCGGCAAAACTGGCGCTCAATCCAAATGATAAGGTCTGGCACGTCAAGCGCGTACGCTTCATCAGGGAAAAGCCGGTGAATCTGGAAGAGACATGGATGCCGCTGGCGATGTTCCCCGACCTCACCTGGGAAGTGATGGAACAGTCGAAATACCATTACATTGAGCAGATCAAAAAGATGGTTATCGATCGCAGCGAGCAGGAGCTGGTGCCAGTCATGCCATCGGACGAGGCGATTGCCGCCCTGGCGCTCGATCCGGCAAAACCGATTCTGGAAAAAGTCTCCCGTGGCTTTCTGAAAGACGGCCGGATATTTGAATACAGTCGCAACGTGTTTAACTCCGACGACTATAAATTCACTCTGGTGGCTAAACGCAGACAATAAAAAAAGGCCGCTTTACAGCGGCCAACCATGTCGAAACGGACATTTTTTTATACTTCAACGCGCCCCATACGGGGAGCAGAGAGGACTTACTTAATGATGGATTTCAGTGCTTCACCGATATCCGCCAGGCTGCGAACGGTTTTCACGCCTGCGGCTTCCAGTGCTGCGAATTTCTCATCAGCCGTACCTTTACCGCCTGCGATAATCGCGCCCGCGTGACCCATACGTTTGCCTTTCGGCGCGGTCACACCCGCGATGTAACCCACCACCGGCTTGGTCACATGATCTTTGATGTAAGCAGCCGCTTCTTCTTCCGCGCTACCACCGATCTCACCGATCATCACGATCGCTTCGGTCTGTGGATCTTCCTGGAACAGCTTCAGGATGTCGATGAAGTTAGAGCCCGGGATCGGGTCACCGCCGATGCCCACGCAGGTGGACTGGCCGAAACCGTAGTCGGTGGTCTGCTTAACCGCTTCATAGGTCAGGGTACCGGAACGGGACACAATGCCCACTTTGCCTGGGCGATGAATGTGGCCCGGCATGATGCCGATTTTGCATTCGCCCGGGGTGATAACGCCTGGGCAGTTCGGGCCGATCATGCGCACGCCTGCTTCATCCAGCTTCACCTTCACGGTCAGCATATCCAGCGTCGGAATACCTTCGGTGATGGTGATGATCAGTTTGATGCCTGCGTCGATCGCTTCCAGAATGGAGTCTTTGCAGAACGGCGCCGGAACGTAGATCACGGTCGCGGTTGCGCCCGTCGCTTCTACGGCTTCACGCACGGTGTTGAACACCGGCAGGCCCAGGTGGGTGGTGCCGCCTTTACCTGGCGTTACGCCGCCTACCATCTGCGTACCGTAGGCAATTGCCTGTTCGGAGTGGAAAGTCCCCTGGCTACCGGTGAAGCCCTGGCAGATAACCTTGGTATCTTTATTAATTAAAACGGACATTATTTCCCCTCCACTGCGGCAACAACCTGCTGAGCTGCATCCGTCAGACTTTTCGCTGCAATAATATTCAGGCCGCTGTCAGCCAGTTTTTTCGCGCCGAGTTCAGCGTTGTTCCCTTCCAGACGTACAACAACCGGAACGTTAACGCCCACTTCTTCTACCGCGCCGATGATACCGTCGGCGATCAGGTCGCAACGTACGATACCGCCGAAGATGTTCACCAGAACCGCTTTCACGTTGCTGTCAGAGAGAATGATTTTGAACGCTTCGGTTACGCGCTCTTTGGTTGCGCCACCGCCCACGTCGAGGAAGTTCGCTGGCTCACCGCCGTGCAGCTTAACGATGTCCATGGTGCCCATTGCCAGGCCCGCACCGTTAACCATGCAGCCGATGTTGCCATCCAGCGCCACGTAGTTCAGTTCCCACTGTGCAGCCTGCGCTTCACGCGGATCTTCCTGAGACTGGTCGCGCATTTCGCGCAGATCGGACTGGCGGAACAGCGCGTTGCCGTCAGCGCCCAGCTTGCCGTCGAGGCAGATCAGGTCGCCCTGGGTGGTGATCACCAGCGGGTTGATCTCGATCAGCGCCAGATCGCGCTCCAGGAAGATGGTCGCCAGACCCATGAAGATCTTGGTGAACTGCTGAACCAGCTTGCCTTCCAGACCCAGTTTGAACGCCAGCTCACGACCCTGGTAAGGCATTGGGCCCGCCAGCGGATCGATAGCCACTTTGTGGATCAGGTGCGGGGTCTCTTCCGCCACTTTTTCGATTTCCACACCGCCTTCGGTAGACGCCATGAACACCACGCGACGGGAGCTACGGTCTACGACTGCGCCGAGGTACAGTTCTTTCGCGATGTCGGTCGCCGCTTCAACCAGGATCTGGTTAACCGGCTGGCCGTTCGCATCTGTCTGGTAGGTTACCAGACGCTTGCCGAGCCAATGTTCAGCAAACGCACGGATCTCTTCTTTGCTCTTAACAACCTTCACACCGCCCGCTTTACCACGGCCACCAGCGTGAACCTGACATTTAACTACCCACGGGCCGGCACCGATTTTAGACGCGGCTTCTTCTGCTTCACGCGGGGTAGTACAGGCATAACCCACCGGAGCCGGTAAGCCATACCGGGCAAACAGCTGTTTGGCCTGATATTCATGTAAGTTCATGTGTTCTATCCATCCTTCAGGTAATCGTTAGGTAGTGCTTTTGTAAGCCCGGCAAGCAACGCGCCGCCGGGCAAGACTGCAAAAACTAGACGTCCAGCAGCAGACGCGTTGGATCTTCCAGCAGCTCTTTAATGGCAACCAGGAAGCCCACGGATTCGCGGCCATCGATCAGACGGTGATCGTAAGAGAGCGCCAGGTACATCATCGGCAGGATCTCCACTTTACCGTCTACCGCCATTGGACGATCTTTAATGGCGTGCATACCCAGGATCGCGCTCTGCGGCGGGTTGATGATCGGGGTAGACATCAGCGAGCCGAACACACCGCCGTTGGTAATGGTGAAGTTACCGCCGGTCAGGTCCTCAACGGTCAGCTTGCCGTCGCGGCCTTTCACGGCCAGCTCTTTGATTTTCTTCTCAATGTCAGCCATACCCAGGGTATCTACGTCACGCAGAACCGGGGTTACCAGGCCGCGTGGAGTAGAAACCGCCATGCTGACATCGAAGTAGTTGTGGTAAACCACGTCATCGCCATCGATAGACGCGTTCACTTCCGGGTAGCGTTTCAGCGCTTCAACTACCGCTTTCACGTAGAAGGACATGAAGCCCAGACGGATACCGTGACGTTTTTCAAACGCGTCACCGTACTGCTTGCGCAGGTCCATGATTGGTTTCATGTTGACTTCGTTGAAGGTAGTCAGCATCGCGGTGGAATTTTTCGCTTCCAGCAGACGCTCGGCCACGCGCTTACGCAGGCGGGTCATTGGCACGCGTTTTTCGCTACGTGCGCCCAGAGCGGGCTGTGCCGCTGGTGCTGCCGCAGGGGCTTTCGCTTCCGCTTTCGCCTCAGAAGGCGCTTTTGCCAGATGCTTGTCGATGTCTTCGCGCGTCAGACGGCCACCCACGCCGGTGCCTTTGATGGCTGCCGGATCGAGGCTGTGCTCAGCCAGCAGGCGACGGATCGCCGGGCTGAGCGCGTCGTTGGTCTGATCGGACAGAGACGCCTGCTGGCGCTGGGCCGGGGTAGACGCTTTTTCTTCAGATTTGGCGCTGGACTCTTTGCCCGCGCTGTTACCTTCACGCAGGCGACCCAGGATCTGGCGAGAAGTGACGGTCGTACCTTCATCTTCCAGGACTGCATCCAGAATGCCATCCGCTGAAGCCGGTACTTCCAGTACCACTTTGTCAGTTTCGATTTCTACCAGCACTTCGTCACGGGTTACCGCGTCGCCTGGTTTTTTGTGCCAGGTGGCGACGGTTGCATCTGCTACGGACTCAGGCAGGTCGGGAACAAGAATATCTACGCTACTCATTATGTATCCTTTAATTAATCGACGTTCAGCGCGTCATTGACCAGATCTTGTTGCTGCTTCTGGTGAACGGACATATACCCTACCGCCGGAGAGGCGGAGGCCGGGCGACCTGCATAACGCAGGGCAGACCCAAATGGAATCACTTCACGGAAATGATGCTGGCTGCAATACCATGCGCCCTGGTTGAGCGGCTCTTCCTGGCACCAGACAAAATCATGAACGTGAGCGTACTGTTTCAGCACTTCCTGCATCGCCTGATGCGGGAACGGATAAAGCTGCTCGATACGCACGATGGCGACATCTTTCTGATCGTTCTTACGGCGCTGTTCCAGCAGGTCGTAATAAACCTTACCAGAACACATTACGACACGCTTAACGGCCTGCGGATCCAGCTCGTCAATTTCACCGATGGCCGGCAGGAAGGTGCCGTTTGCCAGCTCTTCCAGGCTGGAGACCGCCAGTGGATGGCGCAGCAGGGATTTTGGCGACATGACTACCAGCGGACGGCGCATACCGCGCAGCGCCTGACGACGCAGCATGTGGTAAACCTGAGCCGGAGTGGACGGCACGCAAACCTGCATGTTCTGCTCGGCGCAGAGTTGCAGATAACGCTCCAGACGCGCGGAGGAATGCTCCGGCCCTTGTCCTTCATAGCCGTGCGGCAGCAGCATCACCAGACCGCACATACGGCCCCACTTCTGCTCACCGGAGGAGATGAACTGGTCGATAACCACCTGCGCACCGTTGGCGAAGTCACCGAACTGCGCTTCCCAGATAGTCAGGGTGCGGGGTTCTGCGGTGGCATAGCCGTATTCGAAGGCCAGAACCGCTTCTTCTGACAGCACGGAGTCCCAGACCTTGAACTGGCCCTGACCGTTATGCACGTGCTGAAGCGGAGTATACGTTGAACCGTTAGACTGGTTGTGTACAACCGCGTGACGGTGGAAGAAGGTGCCACGACCCGCATCTTCACCGGACAGACGAACCGGAATACCTTCGTCAACCAGCGTCGCATAGGCCAGCGTTTCCGCGCCGCCCCAGTCGAACAGCTTCTCACCCGCCGCCATGGCCTGGCGGTCGCCATAGATCTTGGCCACGCGGGACTGCATCTCGATCGCTTCCGGCACGGTGCTGATGCGTTTAGCCAGTTCCTGCAAACGCTTCATCTCAACCTTGTTCGGGTAGCTCTCGTCCCACTCGTGGTTGAGGTACGGCGACCAGGTAAAGGAGTGCATGTTCATTGGACGCAGCTCTTTGACCACGCATTCACCCGCGTCCAGCGCGTCGCGATAAAGATTGACCATTTCGGTCGCATCTTCCAGCGTCGCCACTTTTTCGCTTTCCAGCTTGTCAGCATAGATTTTACGCGGCGTCGGATGTTTTTTGATTTTCTGGTACATCAGCGGCTGGGTTGCACTTGGCTCATCCGCTTCGTTGTGGCCGTGACGGCGGTAGCAGAAGAGGTCAATGAATACGTCGCGCTTGAAGGTGTTACGGAAGTCCAGCGCCAGACGGGTAACGAAAGCAACGGCTTCAGGGTCATCCGCGTTAACGTGGAAAATTGGCGCCTGAACCATTTTACCGATGTCGGTGCAGTACGGGGTGGAACGCGCATCCAGCGGGTTAGAGGTGGTGAAGCCCACCTGGTTGTTGATTACGATGCGAACGGTACCGCCCACTTCATAACCACGCGCTTTCGACATGTTCAGGGTTTCCTGAACCACGCCCTGCCCCGTGACCGCCGCATCACCGTGAATGGTGATTGGCAGCACTTTATTGCTGCTCGGCTCGTCCAGACGATCCAGACGCGCACGCACGGAACCGATAACCACCGGGCTAACGATTTCCAGGTGCGACGGGTTAAATGCCAGCGCCAGGTGAACCTGACCGCCCTCGGTTTCGATATCAGACGAGAAGCCCATGTGGTACTTCACGTCACCGGTGCCGAGGTGCTCTTTATGTTTACCCGCAAATTCGTCGAACAGATCCTGCGGCTTTTTACCCAGCACGTTAACCAGCACGTTAAGGCGTCCACGGTGCGCCATGCCCAGCACCACTTCGCGCGTACCGCTCTTACCGGCATGACGAATCAGCTCTTTCAGCATCGGGACTAACGCATCGCCGCCCTCCAGTGAGAAGCGTTTTGCGCCAGGGAATTTCGCGCCCAGATAGCGCTCAAGGCCTTCCGCTGCGGTCAGTTCGCTGAGGAAACGTTTTTTCTCTTCTGCTGAGAAATTCGCGTGGCCTGCCACGGATTCGATACGCTGCTGGATCCAGCGTTTCTCTTCGGTGGAGGTAATGTGCATATATTCCGCGCCGATGGAGCCGCAGTAGGTTTGCTTGAGCGCGTCAATCAGATCGCCCAGCTTCATCGTGTCTTTGCCGATGGCAAAAGAACCTACGTTAAAGCTTTCCTGGAAATCGGCCTCGGTCAGATCGTGATAAGCCGGATCGAGATCCGCTACACGTTCCTGCTGCCACAGTCCCAGCGGATCGAGATTCGCATGCTGGTGACCACGGAAGCGATAAGCGTTGATAAGTTGCAGGACTTTTACCTGCTTCGCATTGGTGTCAGGGTCGGAAATCGCAGAAGAGTAACGTGAGGCATCCTTCGCCAGACGACGGAAATAATCACGTGTTTTTGAATGGAATTGATCCGGTTTGACCCCTGTACCAGGCAACTGCTGGAACATGGAACGCCAGTTTGCGTCCACTGAGTCAGGATCGGTTAAGAAGTCTTCATAGAGCTGTTCTATCCAGCTCTGGTTTGAACCAGAGAGGTAAGAAGAGTCCAGCCAGGCTTTCATTGCGCCGTTCTGCATCGTGATCCCTTAAGCATTTTTATGCTTACTTTCGCCGTAGAAACTACCACGCACACCACGTGTACGTGCCGGGGTTCACCTGCGAGCTCTTTTCATTTGGCCCGCGAAGGAACCTTTAGAAACTGTCTAAACTTCAGGGCAGTTTTTAAAGGTTTCTGCAATCTGTCCCCTCTCCCTTTGGGAGAGGGTTAGGGTGAGGGGAACAGCGCTCCCCTCTCACTACTTACGCACTGCGCTGCAACAACATCGACTTAATATGACCGATGGCGCGCGTTGGGTTCAGCCCCTTAGGACACACACTGACGCAGTTCATGATGCTATGGCAGCGGAATACGCTGAAAGCGTCACTTAGCCCTTCCAGACGATTCTCGGTTTCGGTATCGCGGCTGTCGATCAGGAAGCGATAGGCAGCCAGCAGACCCGCAGGGCCGATAAATTTATCCGGATTCCACCAGAACGACGGGCATGACGTTGAACAGCATGCACAGAGAATACACTCGTACAACCCATCGAGTTTTTCACGCTGCTCAGGAGACTGTAAGTGCTCGCGAGCGGGTGGATTTTGCCCATTATTCAATAAGTAAGGCTTAATCTTCTCATATTGTGCATAGAATTGCCCCATGTCCACCACCAAATCACGCACGACCGGCAGGCCAGGCAGAGGACGGATAACAATTTTCTGGCCAGGGCGGTTTAGCGCTGAAATTGGCGTGATGCAGGCCAGGCCATTTTTGCCGTTCATGTTCACACCGTCAGAACCACACACCCCTTCACGGCAGGAGCGACGGAACGACAGCGTAGGATCTTTCTCTTTCAGCTGGATTAAGGCATCCAGCAGCATCATGTCGCGACCTTCTTCCGCTTCGAGGGTGTAATCCTGCATACGCGGAGCATCGTCTACATCCGGGTTATAACGATAAACTGAGAATTCGAGTTTCATTATCCTGTCTCCGCATTAGTAAGTACGAATCTTCGGCGGGAACGCCGGACGCAGTTTCGGTTCCATATTAACGCTACGACGCGTCATGGTTTCCGACTCTGGCAGATACAGGGAATGGCACAGCCAGTTTTCGTCATCACGATCCGGGAAATCGAAGCGGCTATGGGCGCCACGGCTTTCGGTACGGAAGTTTGCCGACATCGCGGTCGCGAACGCGGTTTCCATCAGGTTATCCAGCTCAAGGCACTCAACGCGCTGGGTGTTGAACTCGCTGGAGGTATCGTCCAGACGGGCATTCTTCAGACGCTCGCGAATCGCTTTCAGCTGCTCAAGCCCTTTGGCCATCGCGTCACCTTCACGGAATACCGAGAAGTTGTGCTGCATACACTCTTGCAGCGCTTTACGAATTTCCACCGGATCTTCGCCGTTACGGTTGCCGTTCCAGCGGTTGAGGCGCTCAAGAGAGGCATCGATTTCGTCGTCGGTCGCATCACGCAGCGCGCCCTGCTCGGCAATAGATTCCTGGAGATGCAGCCCCACCGCACGACCAAATACCACCAGGTCCAGCAGGGAGTTGCCGCCCAGACGGTTTGCGCCGTGCACGGATACGCAGGCGATTTCGCCCACCGCGAACAGGCCAGGGATGACCACGTCTTCGCCCTGCTCGTTCACGGTCAGCGCCTGACCGGTCACTTTGGTCGGAATACCGCCCATCATGTAGTGACAGGTTGGGATAACCGGAATTGGCTCTTTCACCGGGTCGACGTGCGCGAAGGTGCGGGACAGCTCCAGAATGCCCGGCAGACGGGATTCCAGCACTTCTTTACCCAGATGGTCGAGTTTCAGCTTCGCGTGTGGACCCCAAGGGCCGTCACAGCCGCGGCCTTCACGAATTTCGATCATGATGGAACGCGCCACCACGTCACGGCCCGCCAGGTCTTTCGCGTTTGGCGCATAACGCTCCATGAAGCGCTCGCCATGTTTGTTCAGCAGGTAGCCACCTTCACCACGGCAGCCTTCTGTCACCAGTACGCCCGCCCCGGCGATACCGGTTGGGTGGAACTGCCACATCTCCATGTCCTGCACCGGCACGCCTGCGCGGATAGCCATACCGACACCGTCACCGGTGTTGATGTGGGCGTTGGTGGTGGACTGGTAAATACGGCCTGCACCGCCGGTCGCCAGCACCGTAGCGCGGGCTTTGAAGTAGACCACTTCACCAGTTTCGATGCACAGGGCGGTACAACCCACCACGGCGCCATCGGCGTTTTTCACCAGATCCAGCGCATACCACTCGGAGAAGATGGTGGTGTGGTTTTTCAGGTTCTGCTGATATAACGTGTGCAGCAGCGCGTGGCCGGTACGGTCAGCCGCCGCTGCGGTACGTGCCGCCTGCTCGCCGCCGAAGTTTTTCGACTGGCCGCCAAACGGACGCTGATAGATGGTGCCATTTTCCAGACGGGAGAACGGCAGACCCATGTGGTCCAGCTCCAGAATCGCTTCCGGGCCGGTTTTACACATATATTCGATGGCATCCTGGTCACCGATGTAATCGGAACCTTTTACCGTATCGTACATGTGCCATTCCCAGTTATCTTCATGGGAATTACCCAGCGCAACGGTGATACCGCCCTGCGCAGACACTGTGTGGGAACGGGTCGGGAATACTTTAGAGAGCAGCGCACAGGTCTGGCCGCTCTGGGAAATTTGCAGTGCGGCGCGCATACCTGCGCCACCCGCACCAATCACAACAGCATCAAATTCTCTGACTGGCAGTTTCATTACACACCCCACACCACAACAAATCCATAAATGACGTAAACCAGCAGAGCAACAACAATAATCAGTTGCAGCGGAAGGCGAATCGCCAGCGGTTTAACGTAATCGGTCAACACCTGCCACATGCCAATCCAGGCATGAATAAGGATGGAGAACAGGGCCAGCAGGGTGAACACTTTGGTGAAGGCCGATCCGAAGAAACCACTCCAGATTTCCCACGTCAGCGTCCCGCTGGTCGCGAAGAAACCGATCATATAGATGATGTAAAGGGTGAGAACGATGGCGGTAGCACGGACCAGGATGAAGTCATGTACGCCGTTGCGTCCTAATGCGGAGGCGTTGCTTACCATACGAGAACTCCTGCGAGAAGTGAAAGCACGACAGTGATCACAAATGAAATGTTAGCGGTACGTTTACCGGCCTCGAACGTCTCTTCCAGGTAGCCAAAGTCCATCAGCATATGGCGAACGCCACCAACCACGTGATAGGCCAGCGCGGTCAGAATGCCCCACATGATAAATTTCACGAAGAAGCTGTTCATGATGGCTGAGGCCTGGAGGAATCCTTCAGGGGATGAGAGGCTGGTTCCCAGTAACCACAGCAAGATACCGACCGCCACAAACGTAATCACACCAGAAACACGGTGCAGAATGGACGCTATTGCTGTTACAGGGAATCGGATCGTTTTGAGATCCAGATTGACAGGTCTTTGTTTTTTCACATTTCTTATCATGAATAACGCCCACATGCTGTTCTTATTGTTTCCTTCCTCCGGACTGCGATGCGGGTCAGACAGCGTTCCTTTTCTATAACTGCGCGTCATGCAAAACATTGCTTCCAAATGCTAAAACGACACGTAACAACGCTGGGTGGCTCGGGATTGCAGGGTGTTCCGGAGACCTGGCGGCAGTATAGGCCGTTCACAAAATCATTACAATTAACCTACATACAGTTTGTTGGGTTTTCTCTGGAACAGTGATCGGGGTCACGATAACAACATCTTTTTAAATTTTAATCATCTGATTTGACAAATGTTAAACAATATTGTTACAAACGTCATCAGAAAAGGCATATAATGCGCAAAAGTTATGAGGTCTCTCTTTCACCTGACAAATAGTTATGTAACAGTGTGATGGTATTGACCGAAGTTATCAGGACAGTTATTAGTGATATACAGGTTTGAATAATTCGGACTGCAAAAACGCTGATTTGCTGTTGTTTCACTGATATTTCATTCGTTTACCTGCAAGGCGCCATAGCTCTGTACCCTGGTTTCTCCTCGTGAGCTGAGCGGTAAGCCAAATAACAATCTGGTAACGATGATTAACAGCTGAAAGCAAATCCGGTAAAGCGCAGTCTTAAGCATAAGGCGCTAAGGAGACCGTAAATGGCTGATACAAAGGCAAAACTCACCCTAAATGGTGATGATGCTATTGAACTGGATGTGCTAAAAGGCACGCTCGGTCAGGATGTTATTGATATCCGTACGCTGGGTTCCAAAGGGGTATTCACCTTTGACCCTGGATTCACCTCCACCGCATCTTGCGAATCCAAAATCACCTACATTGACGGTGACGAAGGTATCCTGCTCCATCGCGGCTTCCCCATCGATCAGTTAGCCACCGAATCCAACTATCTGGAAGTGTGCTACATCCTGCTGAACGGCGAAAAACCGACGCAGGCTCAATACGATGAATTTAAAACCACCGTGACCCGTCACACCATGATCCATGAGCAGATTACCCGTCTGTTCCATGCGTTCCGTCGTGACTCTCATCCGATGGCGGTTATGTGCGGTATTACCGGTGCGCTGGCGGCGTTCTACCACGATTCTCTGGACGTGAATAACCCACGTCACCGTGATATCGCGGCGTTCCGTCTGCTCTCCAAAATGCCTACCATGGCGGCGATGTGTTACAAATACTCTATCGGTCAGCCGTTTGTGTATCCACGCAACGACCTCTCCTACGCGGGTAACTTCCTGCGCATGATGTTCTCCACGCCATGCGAAGAGTATGAAGTGAACCCGGTGCTGGAGCGCGCGATGGACCGTATTCTGATCCTGCACGCTGACCACGAACAGAACGCCTCGACCTCTACCGTCCGTACCGCAGGCTCTTCCGGCGCGAACCCGTTCGCCTGTATCGCTGCGGGTATCGCCTCCCTGTGGGGACCGGCGCACGGCGGCGCGAACGAAGCAGCGCTGAAGATGCTGGAAGAGATCAGCTCCGTTGAGCATATTCCTGAGTTCGTGCGCCGCGCGAAAGACAAGAATGACTCCTTCCGTCTGATGGGCTTCGGTCATCGTGTTTACAAAAACTACGACCCTCGCGCGACCGTCATGCGTGAGACCTGCCACGAAGTGCTGAAAGAGCTGGGCACCAAAGATGATCTGCTGGAAGTGGCGATGGAGCTGGAACACATCGCGCTGAACGACCCGTACTTCATCGAGAAGAAACTCTACCCGAACGTCGATTTCTACTCTGGCATTATTCTGAAAGCGATGGGCATTCCGTCTTCCATGTTCACCGTGATCTTCGCCATGGCGCGTACCGTGGGCTGGATTGCGCACTGGAACGAAATGCACAGCGAAGGCATGAAAATCGCCCGTCCTCGTCAGCTGTATACCGGCTACGAGCAGCGTGATTTTAAGTCTGACCTGAAGCGCTAAAAGTTAAGCCCGGTGGCGCTACCGCTTACCGGGCCTACAAATGCGAAACATAGGCCGGGTAAGGCGTAGCCACCACCCGGCTTTTTTATTTTTGACAATGTGGACACCAGTAAAAGGGTCTCGAAGAGAGCATAATCCTGTCGATAATCCCGCCGCACCGCTCGCACTTCTTCCCCGCCCGATGAAACACCTTGAACCGGAACAGCGCCCCGTGATGCTTGTTCTCATCCACCATGCCGCGCGTGTTGTACGACAGCCGCGGGATGTCCAGCAGCGCGTGGGACAGCGCCTCAAGCTGTTCATCGCTCAACTGCGACGCTTTGTGCTGCGGTGCCAGCCCGACTTCCCAGAGGATCTCCACCCGCAGGTAGTTTCCCAGCCCTGCCAGAAATGCCTGATCGAGCAACAGCCCGGAAAACTGCCGGTTGCGGAATGTGGGCGATAGCAGTCGGGTCTTCACATCGCTCGCCGTCAGGCGCATATCCAGCACGTCCGGCCCAACCCGCTGTAAGAACGGATGCGTGAGCAACTGCTCTGGCGTTAACATTTCGATATCAGAGGCGCTGTAGAGCAGGATCGCCTTATCCGCCGTTTGTAGCCGCACTCGCAGCACGCGGGTCGTTTGCGGCTGCTCGTCCGCCTCCACCACCCGCCAGACGCCGTAAAGCTGATTATGGCTGTATAACGTCAGGTTATGGGAAAAGTGGGTGAGTAA
The DNA here is from genome assembly GCF_036936505.1 of Enterobacter sp. JJBC. NCBI lineage: Bacteria > Pseudomonadati > Pseudomonadota > Gammaproteobacteria > Enterobacterales > Enterobacteriaceae > Enterobacter > Enterobacter sp. JJBC. The sequence goes on along the minus strand of NZ_CP136935.1, from coordinate 1,430,462 downwards.
CGCTTTGCCGCGCGTTTCAATGTGGGTCACCGTCTGCCCCACCAGCTGCGATTCAAACGGCTTGAGTTGAGGAAAGGCAAACCAGACGTGTGTCAGAGGTTTGCCCTTTATCGCCGCCTCCAGGCTATCCGCCGCGCGGCGGATCTCCGGACCTTCTGGCATGTTATTGTCCTTTCATGATTATTCTGCGCTGACAACAATGCCCTCTTCCGAGAACGCCGCCCGCAGGCGTCGCGCAAACTGGAGCGCATGCTCGCCGTCACCGTGTAAGCACACCGTATCAGCCTGAACGTTTGCCGTTGTACCCTCCGTTGAGGTTACTCGCCCGAAGCGCACCATCTCCAGCGTCTGCGCCAGCGCTTTACCTTCGTCGGTGATCAGCGCACCGGCCCGCGTGCGCGGAACCAGGCTGCCGTCCGGCAGGTATCCCCGATCGGCAAACACTTCCTGCCGCGTGCTCAGCCCCAGCCGTTCGCCGGCACGAATAAGCTCGCTGCCCGCCAGGCCCACCAGCACCAGACGCGGATTGCAGTCCCGCACCGCGCGGGCAATGGCATCCGCCAGCACCGGATCTTTCGCCGCCTGGTTATAGAGCATGCCGTGCGGCTTGACGTGGCGCAACACGCCATTCTCAGCGCGCACTATCGCCTCCAGCGCGCCGATCTGGTAGAGCATTTGCGCGTAAACCGTCTCAGGCGGCAGATCCATCGCCGTGCGGCCAAAGTTTTCCCGGTCCGGAAAGCTGGGGTGAGCGCCTATCGCCACGCCGTTTTTCATGGCATTGCGCACGCTCGCCAGCATGGTCTGCGCATCGCCGGCATGAAACCCGCAGGCGATATTCACCGAGGAGACCAGCGTCATCAGCGCCGCATCGGCGCTGCTGCCCTCTCCCAGATCGGCGTTTAAATCAATCTTTACCATCGAGCCTCCACGCCAGCTGTTCGAGATAACGCTGCTGATCCTGCCGGGCTTTCAGTGCCTCCTCCAGCGAACACTGCACAAAATGAATTGGCTGACCGAGAGGAATTTGCGCCAGATGGTAGCGATCGGCTTCGATAATGCAGGCAATACGCGGATATCCTCCCGTGGTTTGCGCATCGTTCATCAGTACGATGGGCTGTCCGTTGCCTGGCACTTGAATCACCCCCGGCAACAGACCATGGGAAAGCAGCTCCCGGTCAGTCGTGCGGGTCAGCGGCTGTCCCTGAAGCCGGTAACCCATGCGGTTACTCTGCGGGCTGATCTTCCACGGCGAGCGCCAGAAAGACTCTTTCGCGGCTTCATCAAACTCCTGGTATTCCGGTCCTGGTAAGGCGCGGATCACGTTCCCCCACAGCAGCTGTTTCACGCCCTGCGTGGTGGTGAAATGGCGCGTTGAGGTCTTTATTCGCAGACGATCGCCGTCGCGCAGCAGCCGTCCTTCATGGCCGCCCATTCCCGCTTTCTGGTCGGTGCTGGATGAGCCCAGCACCTCCGGCACGTCGATCCCCCCCGCTACCGCAAGATAGCTACGCACGCCGTGCAGAGGACGCTTGAGCGTCAGACGCTGCCCGGCCTTCGCCCGCAGGCGCCAGCCGGTCCACACCACTTTGCCGTCCAGCGTCGCGTCACAGCCCGCGCCGGTTAAGGCAAACCAGGCTTCCTGACCAAACTCAATCACGCACTGACCCAGCGTAATTTCTAACGCCGCCGTGCTGCCTGCGTTACCTACCAGCAGGTTGGCAATCTCCAGCGAGGGACGATCAAGCGCACCGCAGTAGCTCACGCCCGACTGACGCAGCCCAAAACGCCCGGCATCCTGTACCGAGGTGTAAAGCCCTGCGCGAATAAGCGTTAACATACTCCCTCCTTCTGCGGGATAAAGCGCAGCGTATCCCCCGGACGCAGGAGTATGGGCGCGTCCTGGCCTGGTTCGAATAACGGCGTGGACGTGTGCCCAATCAGCTGCCAGCCTCCCGGTGAAGCGAGCGGATAAATTCCCGTTTGCTCGCCACCAATCGCCACGCTGCCCGCCGGTACGCTCAGGCGCGGCTCAGCCCGGCGCGGCGTATGCAGCTGGGGCGATAACCCGCCCAGATAAGGGAAACCCGGCTGAAATCCCAAAAACCAGACAACATAGTCGACTGAGCTATGCAGCTCCACAACCTGCTTCTCCGTTAATCCACAGTGCTCGGCCACCACGCCAAGGTCGGGGCCTCCCTTGCCGCCATAGACAACCGGGATCTCAATCGTGCGCGATTCCGGCTCCAGCGCCTCGCTCTCCTCCCACCAGCGTTGCAGACGCTCAATGGCATCCAGCGCCCCCGTGTGCGGATCACGCAGCACCACGGTGATATTATTCATACCCGGAATAGCTTCAACCACGCCGGGTAGCTCGGGCAGTCGCTGAGCCAGACGCCAGATACGCTTTTGCGTGGCAAGCGTCACCGGAGGCTCAAGTTCCAGAACCACTGCGGTTTCACCCAGAAGATAACAACGCGCTCGCTGCACTTAACTACCTCTCATCAGGCCGGATTAGGGATATCAATAAACGTCACATCCAGATCGGTATTTTCCGTCAGCCACTCGCTGAGGGCGCGGATGCCGCCACGCTCGGTGGCGTGATGGCCCGCCGCGTAAAAATGCAGGCCTTGTTCACGGGCTGAGTGGATAGTCTGCTCGGAGACTTCGCCGGTAATGAAGGCGTCGACACCAAAACGCGCCGCGCTGTCAATAAAGCCCTGGCCGCCGCCGGTGCACCATGCCACGCGCTTCACGGTATCCGGCCCGGTGTCGCCGCACCACAGCGGACGACGCCCCAGGCGCGCTTCGATCCACGAGGCCAGCTCCAGACCCGGAACCGGCATCGACAGTTCGCCCCACGGCACCAGGGGTTCAATTTCACCCATCACGGTAATCCCCAGCAGTTGCGCAAGCTGAACGTTGTTCCCCAGCTCAGGATGCGCATCGAGCGGCAGGTGATAGCCGTACAGGTTGATGTCATTCGCCAGCAGCGTTTTGAGTCGGTTGCGCTTCATGCCGCGAATAATCGGTGATTCGTTTTTCCAGAAATAACCGTGGTGGACAATCACCGCATCGGCTTCCTGACGCACCGCCTCATCCAGCAGCGCCTGGCTTGCCGTCACGCCGGTGATAATTTTTTGCACCGTCTCGCGCCCCTCCACCTGCAAGCCATTCGGGCCGTAGTCGCTAAACGAAGCCGTGTTGAGTTTTTCGTTAATCAGGCGTTCCAGTTCACTGTTTTTCATCATCATTCTCTCAAACTTTTCGGGCGGCTTCGTACGCCGCCAGCGTGGCGACGCGCGCCTGTTTATGGTCGACAATGGGACGGGGATAGTTCAGGGTAACACGCTGTTTATCCGCCCATACCCAGGGTTCATGAATGGCTTTGGCCGGGACATCCTTAAGCTCAGGCAGCCAGCGGCGGATAAACTCGCCGTCGGCGTCAAATCGTTGTCCCTGCGTGGTCGGATTGAAGATCCGAAAATAGGGAGCCGCATCCGTTCCGGTGGAGGCCGCCCACTGCCAGCCGCCGTTATTCGCCGCCAGATCGCCATCGATCAGCTGAGAGATAAAATAACGCTCTCCGGTTCGCCAGTCGATAAGCAGATCCTTCACCAGGAAGCTGGCGGTAATCATACGCAGACGGTTATGCATCCACCCGGTTTCATTGAGCTGCCGCATAGCTGCATCAACAATCGGGAAGCCGGTAAGCCCATGCTGCCATGCCTTAAGCAGCTTCTCATTCGACTGCCACTGTACCTGTTCGGTCCAACGAATAAAGGGCCGATGTTTACACAAATCAGGATGATACGTCATCAGATGGCGATAGAACTCACGCCAGATCAGTTCGTTCAGCCACACTGCGCCCGCCCCCCCGTCTAACGCCTGAGGCTGTTCCGCCAGCAGGCGATGTAAACACTGGCGCGGAGAGAGCGCGCCCAGCGCTAGACAGGCCGACAAGCGGCTGGTGCCTTCAATCGCTGGAAAATCCCGACGCGCCTCGTACTCAACCGCCCCCTGCGCGCAGAACTGACGCAACCGGGCGATAGCCGCTTTCTCGCTGGCGGGGAACACTGTTTCATCGAACGACTGCTGGGGATAATTCAGCCTGATCGCCGGCAGATCCGTTATCGTTTCCCCTCTCACGGACGGGGCGGTAACGCACTCAGGTAGTCCCTCTTTCAGGCGTTTGATAAAGGCATTTTTAAACGGCGTGAAAACTTTATACATCTCGTGACTGCCGGTCATTACGCTGCCAGGCGCGAGCATCACGCTGTCATCAAAGCCTTCACAGACCACGCCCGCGAGGGATTTCTCCAGCTGACGATCCCGCTGCTGCTCGTTGAATTCATACTGATAGTTGTAATAAAGATGCGTTACTGCGTACTGCTGGCAGATTGCCTGCACCGTCTGACGCTGAGCGGCAAAATCATGGGCCTCTTTATAGATCAGCGGAATGCCTTTTTCGGCCAGTGAATGTTGCAGGTCATTCAGATACGCGCTGAGCAGTGCCGCTTGCCGGGGCGCCATGTCATGCTGCCGCCACTGTTCAGGCGTGGCGATAAACAGGGCCAGCACATTCGCGTCTTTAGCGCGGCAGGCCGCCGCGAGAGCGAAGTTGTCGTGAATGCGTAAATCCGCGCGAAACCAAACCAGATGGGTGGGCATAAAACTCCTGGCAATTGTCCATTATGTCCGTAAGGGCATGCCGTAAAAGGAAAAAGGCATGCATTGAACTACTTTGCCATGAAGTGTAGACGGGATGAAATAAAAAAGGCCGCCCGAGGCGGCCTTAACGCTACTTGTCCTGCACTATCGGGGTAAAGGCAATAAACACATCCGGTTTATCACTCTTTACAACGAGTGCGCTGGCGACAGTGAACGCAATGCATAAATAGCGTTTCACTATGCGGTCCCTGCTGCTAACCGCTCCACCTATCACCACCGGTGATAAATCGGTGGACACAAGCCCGGGTAGGTGGGCTGCTTTACGGCTATGGATACACCTTTCCCAGGACCGATGCCCATTTGCGAGATGGCGGAAAGGGACGTGGCATCATAATTAACACCAACGCCAAAAGTAAGTTATTTCAGTAAAATTAGGAATTTATAAAGGTGAAGTGGATTGCGAACTTTTTAAAGAAGGGTATGATAAAAATCCCGGGTAGGGGCTGCAAGATTACCCAACGGACCGCGAATCCCGAGGGACAAAAAAACCGCCACTTTGCTGTAGGCGGTTTTTTTATGGCTACGATGTCACACCGTATCAGTAGAAATCGCAGGTTGCTTTCTCGGCCTGATCCATCCACACCGGCTTCTCGCTGGTTTTCGCCCAGACGCGATGCAGGTAACTGTAGAAACGTGCGCGATCTTTCCAGAACAACATCACCGGCAGGGCCAGCACGCCAGCCACAACGGCGAAAGTGCGACGCATGAAAATGATATGAGCCGGAAACTCTTTATAAAGATCCATATTTTTCTCCCCTGTAGTTGGCCGGAAACCGTCTCCGGAAAATGTGAAATCTGTGACCTGGTTAAAATAATACCGCTTTGTTTGTAATTTTACTACTCATCCGACCACTTATTTTCATCCATTTCGTGAATATTTACATTCATGCCTGTAATTAAGTTACAAAAAAGTTAACGATTTACTTACCAATAGTTAAATTGTGGCTTTTCGCTTTTTTATACTTTTTTTACACCTGCCCTTCTGATTTTTGCGAAATCTTTGCGCCACAAATCCTACCGTTTGTACAACAACAAAAGTCACCCGGAGGTGGAGTGTGAGTGCAGGTCTGATTGCCGGCATCGTGCTGGTGTTCCTGTTATTGGGTTATCTGATTTATGCCCTGATTAATGCGGAGGCATTCTGATGGCTGCTCAGGCGTTTTTGCTTATTGCCAGCTTTTTACTGGTACTGTTTGTGTTCGCCAGGCCGCTGGGAACAGCGCTGGCGCGGCTGATAAACAACGTGCCATTGCCGGGCACGCGAAATATTGAAAATGTGCTCTGGCGCATTTCAGGTATCAGCGACCGGGAAATGAACTGGCGCCAATACCTGATGGCGATACTGCTTCTGAATATCGTGGGGCTTATTGCCCTCTTTACGCTGCTAATACTCCAGGGCAGTCTGCCGTTGAACCCGCAGCATTTACCGGGGTTATCCTGGCATCTGGCACTGAACACGGCGGTCAGCTTTGTCACCAACACCAACTGGCAGTCTTACGCCGGTGAAACCACGCTCAGCTACTTCAGCCAGATGGCCGGGTTAACCGTGCAGAACTTTCTTTCTGCGGCCAGCGGTATCGCGGTGATCTTCGCCCTGACGCGCGCGTTTGCCCGTCAGAATGTCAGCACTCTCGGCAACGCCTGGGTTGATGTCACACGCATCACCCTTTGGATCCTGGTGCCTGTTGCGCTGATTATTGCCCTGTTCTTTATTCAGCAAGGCACTCTGCAAAACCTGCTGCCTTATACCCCTTTCACCTCGCTTGAAGGGGCCAGGGAACTCCTGCCAATGGGGCCGGTGGCGTCGCAGGAAGCAATCAAGATGCTGGGCACCAATGGGGGCGGCTTCTTCAACGCCAATTCATCGCATCCGTTTGAAAACCCAACGGCGTTAACCAATTTTGTACAGATGCTGACGATCTTCCTGATCCCCACCGCGCTCTGCTTCGCCTTTGGCGATGTAGTTAACGATCGCCGCCAGGGCCGTACGCTGCTGTGGGCCATGTCGTTAATCTTCGTGGTCTGCGTAGCACTGGTGATGTGGGCCGAATGGAACGGCAACAGCCACTTCATGCAGCTGGGGGCTAACAGCAATATCAACCTGGAAGGCAAAGAGAGCCGCTTCGGCATTCTTGCCAGCAGCCTCTATGCGGTGGTCACCACGGCGGCCTCCTGCGGGGCGGTGAACGCCATGCATGACTCTTTCACCGCGCTCGGCGGCATGATCCCGATGTGGCTGATGCAGATTGGCGAGGTAGTTTTCGGTGGGGTCGGTTCGGGGCTGTACGGCATGCTGTTGTTCGTCCTGCTCGCCGTGTTTATCGCCGGGCTGATGATCGGCCGCACGCCGGAATATCTCGGCAAAAAAATCGACGTCCGCGAAATGAAATTAACCGCGCTGGCGATCCTGGTCACCCCCGCCCTTGTGCTGCTCGGTACCGCGCTGGCGCTGATGACCGACGCCGGGCGCAGCGGCATCTTTAACCCGGGCATTCACGGCTTTAGCGAAGTGCTTTACGCCGTTTCGTCTGCCGCAAACAACAACGGCAGCGCCTTTGCAGGGTTAAGCGCCAACTCACCGTTCTGGAACTGTCTGCTGGCGTTCTGCATGTTCGTCGGTCGTTTCGGCGTGATTATTCCCGTCATGGCGATCGCCGGAACACTGGTGAATAAGAAGATCCAGCCGACCACCACCGGTACGTTACCGACTCACGGCGCGCTGTTCGTCGGCCTGCTGATTGGCACCGTTCTGCTGGTAGGTGCCCTGACCTTTATCCCCGCCCTCGCGTTAGGCCCGGTTGCGGAATATCTCTCTTTACGCTGATTTTGCGGAGAATTTTTCATGAGTCGTAAACAACTGGCCCTGCTCGAACCGACCTTAGTTCGTCAGGCCCTCATGGATGCGGTAAAAAAACTGAGCCCGCGCGTCCAGTGGCACAACCCGGTGATGTTTATTGTCTGGACTGGAAGTTTACTCACCACCGTACTGGCGATTGCCATGGGAACGGGACACCTTTTGGGGAATGCAACCTTTACCGGCGCCATCAGCCTGTGGCTGTGGTTTACCGTGCTGTTCGCCAACTTCGCCGAAGCGCTGGCGGAAGGCCGCAGTAAAGCGCAGGCCAACAGTCTGAAAGGGGTCAAAAAAACCGCCTTTGCGCGCAAATTACGCGAACCTAAATACGGCGCGCACATGGACCACGTACCGGCGGATGAACTGCGTAAAGGTGACGTGGTGCTGGTGGAAGCCGGCGACATCATCCCCTGCGACGGGGAAGTGATTGAGGGCGGCGCGTCGGTAGACGAAAGCGCCATTACCGGGGAATCCGCACCGGTGATCCGTGAGTCGGGCGGAGATTTCGCCTCAGTTACCGGCGGAACGCGCATTCTTTCCGACTGGCTGGTGATCCAGTGCAGCGTTAACCCGGGCGAAACCTTTCTCGACCGGATGATCGCCATGGTGGAAGGCGCACAGCGTCGTAAAACGCCGAACGAGATCGCCCTGACCATTCTGCTGGTGGCGCTCACCATTGTCTTCCTGCTGGCAACGGCGACCCTGTGGCCCTTCTCCGCCTACGGCGGTACAGCGGTCAGCATCACCGTACTGATCGCCCTGCTGGTCTGTCTGATCCCCACCACTATTGGTGGCCTGCTTTCCGCGATTGGCGTGGCGGGGATGAGCCGTATGCTGGGCGCTAACGTCATCGCCACCAGCGGACGCGCCGTTGAAGCGGCGGGGGACGTAGACGTGCTGCTGCTGGATAAAACCGGGACCATCACCCTGGGCAATCGTCAGGCCTCTGACTTTTTACCTGCTCCCGGCGTGGATGAAAAAACGCTGGCTGACGCGGCGCAGCTTTCCTCGCTGGCCGATGAAACCCCGGAAGGCCGCAGTATCGTGATCCTCGCCAAGCAGCGCTTTAACCTGCGCCAGCGCGACGTACAAAGCCTGCACGCTACGTTCGTTCCCTTCACGGCGCAAACCCGCATGAGCGGCATTAACATTCAGGACCGGATGATCCGTAAAGGGTCCGTTGATGCCATTCGCCGTCATATTGAAGCCAATAATGGACACTTCCCCCCGGAAGTCGACCATCTGGTGGAAAGCGTGGCGCGTCAGGGGGCAACCCCGCTGGTGGTGGCGGAAGGTGCAAGCGTTCTGGGGGTGATCGCTCTGAAGGATATCGTTAAAGGCGGTATAAAAGAGCGTTTCGCCCAGATGCGTAAGATGGGCATTAAAACGGTGATGATCACCGGGGATAACCGTCTGACTGCGGCGGCCATTGCCGCCGAAGCGGGCGTGGATGATTTCCTTTCCGAAGCGACGCCGGAAGCAAAGCTGGCGCTCATTCGCCAGTATCAGGCGGAAGGTCGTCTGGTGGCGATGACCGGCGACGGCACCAACGACGCCCCGGCGCTGGCGCAGGCCGACGTGGCGGTGGCAATGAACTCCGGTACCCAGGCGGCAAAAGAGGCGGGCAACATGGTGGATCTCGACTCGAACCCGACCAAGCTGATCGAGGTGGTGCACATCGGGAAGCAGATGCTGATGACGCGCGGCTCGCTGACCACGTTCAGTATCGCCAACGACGTGGCAAAGTATTTCGCCATCATTCCGGCGGCGTTTGCGGCAACCTACCCGCAGCTAAATGCCCTGAACGTGATGCACCTGCACTCTCCGGCCTCGGCCATTCTGAGCGCGGTGATCTTCAACGCGCTGATTATTGTCTTTCTTATTCCGCTGGCGCTGAAAGGGGTGAGCTATAAGCCGCTGACGGCCGCCGCCATGCTGCGCCGTAACCTGTGGATTTACGGTCTGGGTGGGCTGGTGGTGCCCTTTATTGGGATCAAGGTTATCGACATGTTGCTAACGCTGTTCGGGCTGGTTTAAAAGGTGGATCCAATGACGATGTTACGTCCCGCTATACTGTTGTTTATTCTGCTGTCTCTGATTACCGGCGGGCTTTACCCGCTGATGACTACCGCGCTGGGCCAGTGGTGGTTTCAGGATCAGGCCAACGGCTCGCTGATTATCCAGAACGGTGAAAACCGCGGCTCGCGTCTGATTGGGCAGAACTTTACGGACCCACGCTACTTCCAGGGACGCCCTTCCGCCACTGCGGAAAGCCCGTATAATCCAATGGCCTCCGGCGGCAGCAATCTGGCGGGCAGTAACCCTGACCTGGACAAAGCCATTGCTGAACGCGTTGCCGCCCTGCGCGCTGCGAATCCGCAGGCCAGCCGTGAGGTGCCGGTTGAGCTGGTCACCGCCTCCGCGAGCGGGCTGGATTACAGCCTGACGCCGGACGCGGTGGTCTGGCAGATCCCTCGCGTGGCCGCCGCCCGTCAGCTGACCGTCGAGCAGGTGAGCCAGCTGGTTGCAGAACATACGCAAAAGCCGCTGGTCAGCTTCATCGGCATGCCGGTAGTGAACATTGTTGAGCTGAATCTGGCGCTGGATGCGCTAAGGAAGAACTAAATGACGGACGAGCCCATGCGCCCGGATCCGGACAGGCTGCTTGAACAGACGGCTGAAGCCCACCGTGGCAAGCTGAAAATTTTTTTCGGCGCCTGCGCGGGTGTCGGGAAAACCTTCGCCATGCTGACGGAAGCCCAGCGGCTTCGGGCGCAGGGGCTTGATATTCTCATCGGCGTGGTGGAAACCCACGGTCGCAAAGAGACTGCTGCGCTGCTGACGGGGCTGGCGACGCAGCCGCCCCAGCGTATCAGCCATCGCGGGCGGCTGGTCACGGAGTTTGATCTTGATGCCGCCCTCGCCCGCCGCCCTGCCCTGATCCTGATGGACGAACTGGCGCACAGCAATGCGCCAGGCTCCCGCCATCCGAAGCGCTGGCAGGATGTTGAGGAGCTGCTTGAGGCAGGCATTGACGTCTTCACCACGGTGAATGTTCAGCATCTGGAAAGCCTGAACGACGTGGTGAGCGGCGTAACCGGTATCCAGGTGCGGGAAACCGTCCCCGATCCGTTTTTTGATTCTGCCGATGAAGTCGTACTGGTTGACCTGCCGCCGGACGATCTGCGCCAGCGCCTGCATGAAGGCAAAGTGTATATTGCCGGCCAGGCCGAACGCGCCATCGAACATTTTTTCCGCAAAGGAAACCTGATTGCCCTGCGCGAGCTGGCCCTGCGCCGCACCGCCGATCGCGTTGATGACCAGATGCGCGCCTGGCGAGACCTACAGGGACAAGAGCGCGTCTGGCACACGCGGGACGCCATTCTGTTATGCATTGGTCACGGCAGCGGCAACGAAAAACTGGTTCGCACCGCCGCCCGGCTTGCAGCGAAGTTTGGCAGCGTCTGGCACGCGGTCTACGTCGAAACGCCGCAGCTGCATGGCCTGCCGGAAAATCAGCGCCGCGCCATTTTGAGCGCGCTGCGGCTGGCGCAGGAGCTGGGCGCCGAAACCGCAACCCTTTCCGATCCGCAGGAAGATAAAGCCATTCTGCGCTACGCGCGGGAGCACAACCTGGGCAAGATTGTCATTGGACGTCGCCAGCACCGCCGCTGGTTTAGCCGCGAATCTTTTGCCGACAGGCTGGCCCGCCGCGCGCCGGATCTTGATTTAGTCATCGTCGCGCTGGATGACAAGCCCGCCCCCCTGCCCAACCGTACGCCGGACGCTCGCACCTTTGGCGATAAATGGCGCATTCAGATCCGGGGCTGCATGGTGGCCGTGGTCCTCTGCGCCCTGATTACGGTGATTGCCAGCCAGTGGCTCATCGCCTTCGACGCCGCCAATCTGGTCATGATTTATCTGCTCGGCGTCGTTGTGGTCGCGCTCTTTTATGGCCGCTGGCCGTCGGTGCTGGCGACGGTGATCAACGTCATCAGCTTCGATCTCTTCTTTATTGCTCCGCGCGGGACGCTTGCTGTCTCGGACGTGCAGTACATTCTGACCTTTGCCGTGATGCTTACCGTCGGGCTGGTGATCGGGAATCTGACGGCAGGCGTGCGCTACCAGGCACGCATTGCCCGCTATCGCGAGCAGCGCACGCGCCATCTGTATGAAATGTCAAAATCGCTGGCGGTTGGCCGCACGCAGCGAGATATCGTGCAGACCAGCGAGCAGTTTATCCGTTCGACCTTTCATGCCAGTAACCTGATTTTGCTCCCCGACGAACAAGGGCGCCTTCGCCCGCTGACCTCCCCTTCGGGGATGACGCCCTGGGATGAAGCGATTGCCCGCTGGAGTTTCGATAAGGGTTTACCTGCCGGCGCCGGCACCGACACGCTCCCCGGCGTGCCTTACCAGATCCTGCCGCTGCGCAGCGCGGATAAAAATCACGGGCTGGTCATCGTCGAGCCGTCTAACCTGCGTCAGCTGATGATCCCCGAGCAGCAGCGCCTGCTTGAAACCTTCACCCTGCTGGTCGCCAGCGCCCTTGAACGGCTGGCGCTCACCGCCAGCGAAGAGCAGGCGCGGCTGGCAAGCGAGCGCGAAAGTATTCGCAACTCGCTGCTGGCAGCGCTGTCTCACGATTTGCGCACGCCGCTTACCGTGCTGTTTGGCCAGTCCGAAATTCTGACGCTGGATCTGGCGGCGGAAGGATCAAAGCACGCGATGCAGGCCAGCGAAATTCGCCAGCACGTGCTGAATACCACGCGCCTGGTGAACAACCTGCTGGACATGGCGCGCATTCAGTCCGGCGGGTTTAACCTCAAAAAAGAGTGGCTCACCCTTGAGGAGGTTGTCGGCAGTGCGCTGAAGATGCTGGAGCCGGGTCTCGGCGGGCGCCATATTGAGCTGGACATGCCGGAACCCCTGACGTTAATCCATGTGGATGGCCCGCTGTTTGAGCGCGTGCTGATTAATCTTCTGGAAAATGCCGCTAAATACGCCGGGGCAAAGGCCCGGCTGGGGATTGCTGCCAGGGTGGATAAACGTGTGCTGCGGCTCGACGTCTGGGATAACGGGCCGGGTATTCCGGCCGGTCAGGAGCGCGCCATATTCGAAAAATTTGCGCGCGGTAATAAGGAATCCGCCATTCCTGGCGTTGGGCTGGGGCTGGCGATCTGCCAGGCGATTGTCGACGTGCATGGCGGCACCATTTCCGCAGAGAACCGCCCGGAAGGTGGGGCACGCTTTTGTGTTACACTTCCTCTGGAAAGCCCACCAGAACTTGATGAATTACCAGAGGATTTGTGATTAACGTTCTGATTGTTGAAGATGAGCTCGCTATCAGCCGATTTCTGCGTACCGCGCTGGAAGGCGACGGTTTGCGCGTTCATGAAGCCGGAACGCTTCAACGAGGGTTGATTGAAGCCGCGACCCGCAAGCCAGATCTGGTGATCCTGGATCTGGGACTTCCGGATGGCGACGGCATCGATTTTATTCGTGAGGTGCGTCAGTGGAGCCAGATGCCTATTCTGGTGCTCTCTGCCCGCACCGAAGAGACGGATAAAATCGCCGCACTGGATGCCGGAGCGGATGATTATCTGATCAAACCGTTTGGCATTGGCGAGTTACAGGCCCGGCTTCGTGTGGCGCTGCGTCGACACAGTGCCACCTCCCCTTCCGACCCGGTGTACGCCTTTGGCGATATCCGCGTCGATCTTGCTGCACGCCGCATCGTAAGAGGAGAAGAAGAGATCCACCTTACGCCTATTGAGTTTCGTCTGCTGGCCGTGCTGCTCAATAACCATGGTAAAGTGTTAACGCAGCGACAGCTGTTAAGCCAGGTCTGGGGGCCGAATGCTGTCGAGCATAGTCACTATTTACGCATTTATATGGGACACCTTCGCCAGAAGCTTGAAGCCGATCCCGCGCGTCCTCGTCATTTATTAACAGAAACCGGTATCGGATATCGGTTTATGATCTGAATAAGTATTCACTTTAATTTTAAATAAAAACTTACCAGCCTGAATATAGCCATGAAAATAACGATGAGATTATTTTCACGGCTATATTCGCCCTCTTTAAACACAATTAGAACATCAATTTAACACCGAACCAACAAAACGGCATTTTGATCTGCGTTATTCACTCAAAACGACTAATTATTTCTGAAATGATCGGTTATTGGTGATCTGTTTCACAGTTAATCCCTTTTTCCTGGATAAAATGACCATGCTTTCAATTACTGAAAGGAAATTGAACATGGAAAACAATAATCGTTTAATGCCCCATATAAGGCGGACAACACATATCATGATGTTTGCCCACCGAAACTGTTTTGACTTTCATCTCTTTAACGCCCGGTAGTCCTTCGACTTCTGGCGCATCTGCTTACAGGTTATCCTGAAACACGCTATTTTACAGGCTGTTGCCTGTGAACACCTGCGCTCATTCCTTGTGATTCAGATTCTCCGCAACCGGGCGGACTGAATTCTACTCAGCAAAAAAGCAATTAACTGATTTCGTATCAGCGGACACGCTTTGCTTTTTTTTTCCGGAAATAATCGATTTCTTTACCGCAAGAAGTCGAGGGCCCCATATTGCCTGAAATAAAGAGATAAAGATGAAAACGTTAAAAATTGCCGTCAGCCGTGCCTGCCCTGAATGCTTTACCACTTCGCGCGACATTGTGGATATCACCGCATCGGATTATATTGATGTGGCAGCCGTGGTTCTGGCCGTCAGCGATATTTTCAATGGCGCCATAGAAGAAATAGAAGCCACGGGATTCGGTATTCCGGTGTTTATTGCCACGCATAAAGAAGAAAGGGTTCCGGCTGAATTTCTGTCGCGTATTCACGGCGTTTTTGAGTACTCCGACACCAGCAATGCGTACTACGGGCGCCAGCTTGAAGCGGCTGCGCAGAAGTACGAAACCCAGCTCCGCCCGCCGTTCTTCCGCGCGCTGGTCGATTACGTCCAGCAGGGGAACAGTGCGTTTGACTGCCCCGGACATCAGGGAGGCCAGTTCTTCCGCCGCCATCCGGCCGGAAACCAGTTTGTCGATTTCTTTGGCGAAACGCTTTTCCGCGCCGATCTGTGCAATGCCGACGTGGCAATGGGCGATCTGCTGATCCATGAAGGCGCGCCATGCATCGCCCAACAGCATGCGGCAAAAGTCTTTAATGCGGATAAAACCTACTTCGTGCTGAACGGCACCTCCTCTTCCAACAAAGTGGTGCTCAATGCCCTCCTCACGCCAGGCGATCTGGTGCTGTTCGATCGCAATAACCATAAATCTAATCACCACGGAGCACTGTTACAGGCAGGCGCGACGCCGGTGTATCTGGAAACGGCGCGCAACCCGTACGGGTTTATCGGCGGTATTGACGCACACTGTTTCGACGAGAGTTACCTGCGGGAACTGGTGTCAGAGGTCGCGCCTGGTCGCGCGCGGGATGAACGTCCCTTCCGTCTGGCGGTGATCCAGCTGGGCACCTACGACGGTACCATTTATAACGCCCGTCAGGTGGTGGATAAGATTGGTCACCTGTGCGATTACATTCTGTTTGACTCCGCCTGGGTGGGTTACGAGCAGTTTATCCCGATGATGGCCGACTGCTCACCGCTGCTGCTGGAGCTGAACGAAAACGATCCAGGCATTCTGGTTACCCAGTCGGTGCATAAGCAGCAGGCGGGCTTCTCGCAAACCTCGCAAATCCATAAGAAGGACAGCCATATAAAAGGCCAGGCGCGCTATGTCCCGCATAAGCGCCTCAACAACGCCTTTATGATGCACGCCTCCACCAGCCCGTTCTATCCGCTGTTTGCCGCCCTGGATATCAACGCCCGCATGCACGAGGGGCAAAGTGGGCGCAACATGTGGATGGACTGCGTGGTGACCGGTATCGAAGCGCGAAAACTGATCCTTCAGAACTGTCAGTTTATTCGTCCGTTCGTGCCAGAGACGGTGGATGGCCGTCCATGGGAAAGCTGGGATACGGCAGAGATTGCTACCGATCTGCGCTTCTTCCATTTTGTTCCGGGCGAACGCTGGCACGCCTTTGAGGGATATGCCGAGCATCAGTATTTTATCGATCCCTGCAAACTGCTGCTGACCACGCCAGGCATCAACGCCCGCACCGGCGAGTACGATGATTTCGGCGTGCCCGCCACCATCCTCGCCAACTTCCTGCGTGAAAACGGCATCGTGCCGGAAAAATGCGACCTCAATTCCATTCTGTTCCTGCTCACCCCGGCGGAGGACATGGGCAAATTGCAGCAGCTCGTCGCCCAGCTGGTGCGCTTCGAAAAACTGCTCCAGAGCGATGTGCCGCTGAAAGAGGTTCTGCCCTCTCTTTATAAGCAACATCCGGAACGTTATGCGGATTATACCCTGCGTCAGATTTGTCAGGAGATGCACGACCTCTATGCCCGCCATAACGTGAAGCAGCTGCAAAAAGAGATGTTCCGCAGGTCTCACTTCCCGCGCGTCATGATGAACCCGCAGGAGGCGAACTATGCCTATCTGCGCGGTGAGGTCGAGCTGGTGTCCCTGCGCGACGCGGAAGGCCGTATCGCCGCGGAAGGCGCGCTGCCTTACCCACCGGGGGTGTTGTGCGTGGTTCCGGGGGAAGTCTGGGGCGGTTCCGTGCTGCGCTACTTCGCCGCGCTGGAAGACGGGATCAATCTGCTGCCGGGCTTTGCGCCGGAGTTACAGGGGGTTTACGTCGAGGAGTGTGACGGTCGCAAACAGGTGCGCTGCTACGTCATCAAACAACCTGCCGCTCAGCCATCGCTGCTGAAAGGAGAAAAATTATGAGTAAGGCCAACAAGATGGGCGTGGTGCAACTCACTATTCTCACCATGGTGAATATGATGGGTTCGGGGATCATCATGCTGCCCACCAAGCTCGCTGAAGTGGGGACGATTTCGATTATCTCCTGGCTTGTTACCGCCGTGGGTTCGATGGCGCTGGCATGGGCCTTTGCCAAGTGCGGAATGTTCAGCCGCAAGTCCGGCGGGATGGGTGGCTATGCCGAATATGCGTTCGGTAAGTCCGGTAACTTTATGGCGAACTATACCTACGGCGTGTCGCTGCTGATCGCCAACGTGGCGATTGCCATTTCCGCTGTCGGTTACGGCACGGAGCTGTTTGGGGCGACGCTGACCCCGGTGCAGATTGGGCTGGCAACCATCGGCGTGCTGTGGATCTGTACCGTCGCCAACTTTGGCGGCGCGCGCATCACCCGACAACTTAGCAGCATTACCGTCTGGGGCGTGATTATCCCGGTTGTCGGCCTGTGCATCATCGGCTGGTTCTGGTTCAGCCCGACCCTGTACGCCAACTCCTGGAATCCGCATCACGTACCGTTCTTCACTGCCGTGGGATCGTCCATCGCCATGACGCTGTGGGCCTTCCTCGGGCTGGAGTCAGCCTGTGCGAATGCGGAAGTGGTGGAAAACCCGGAGAAAAATGTGCCGATCGCGGTACTCGGCGGGACGCTGGGGGCGGCGGTGATCTATATCGTCTCGACAAACGTGATTGCGGGAATTGTGCCCAACATGGATCTGGCCAACTCCACGGCGCCGTTCGGGCTGGCGTTTGCGCAGATGTTTACGCCGGAGGTAGGGAAAGTGATTATGGGACTGATGGTGATGTCCTGCTGCGGCTCGCTGCTGGGCTGGCAGTTCACCATCGCTCAGGTGTTTAAATCCTCGGCTGACGAAGGCTATTTCCCGAAAATCTTCTCCCGCGTGACCAAAGCGGATGCACCTGTGCAAGGGATGCTGGCGATTGTCATCTTCCAGAGTGGTTTGTCGCTGATGACCATCAGCCCGTCACTGAACAGCCAGTTTAACGTGCTGGTCAACCTGGCGGTGGTGACGAACATCATTCCGTACATTTTGTCGATGGCGGCGCTGGTGATTATTCAGAAGGTGGCGAAGGTTGATCCGCGCAAAGCCCGTGCGGCCAATATTGTGGCGCTGATTGGCGCAATTTACAGCTTCTATGCGCTCTATTCCTCCGGCCAGGAAGCGATGCTGTATGGTGCGATGGTGACCTTTATGGGCTGGACGCTGTACGGTCTGGTGTCGCCGAGATTTGAATTGAAGAACAAGCACAGTTAGGTAAAAGCAAAACGGCAACCCTGAGGTTGCCGTTTTTAGTGTTTTCTCCCTCTCCCCGTGCGAGAGGGCCGGGGTGAGGGCATCAGCCCGCACCAAACACCACTTACGCGTTTTTCAGCACTTCGCTGACAATCTCTACCGCTTCTTTCTCAATCTGCTGACGATGCTCAGCGCCGAGGAAGCTTTCGCAATAGATTTTGTACGCATCTTCCGTACCGGATGGACGCGCGGCGAACCAGCCGTTTTCGGTCATCACCTTCAGGCCGCCGATGGATGCGCCGTTACCCGGCGCCGCCGTCAGACGCGCGGTGATCGGGTCACCTGCCAGGGTGCTGGCGCTGACCATCTCCGGAGAGAGTTTTGACAGAGCTGCTTTTTGCGCAGACGTGGCGCCAGCCTGGATACGGTTATAGCTTGGCGCACCAAAACGTTCCGCCAGCTCGTTGTAATGTTCCTGCGGGTTCTTACCGGTGACCGCGGTGATTTCCGCCGCCAGCAGGCACATGATGATGCCGTCTTTATCGGTTGACCATGGGGTGCCGTCGAAGCGCAGGAAGGATGCCCCCGCGCTCTCTTCACCGCCAAAGCCGAAGCTGCCGTCGTGCAGACCGTCAACAAACCACTTGAAGCCCACCGGCACTTCCACCAGCTTGCGGCCCAGCGCATCGACCACACGGTCAATCATGGCGGAAGAGACCAGCGTTTTACCCACCGCGACCTCTTTGCCCCACTGCGGACGGTGCTGGAAGAGATAATTAATGGCCACAGCCAGGTAGTGGTTCGGGTTCATCAGCCCAGCCGGGGTGACGATACCGTGACGGTCGTAGTCCGGGTCGTTAGCAAACGCCAGATCGAACTTGTCGCGCAGCGCCAGCAGGCCAGCCATTGCGCATTCGGAGGAGCAGTCCATACGGATCGCGCCGTCTTTGTCCAGGTGCATAAAGCGGAAGGTCTGATCGACGTGATCGTTCACGATGGTCAGATCCAGCTTGTAGTGCTCGGCAATGAGTTTCCAGTATTCAATACCGGAGCCGCCCAGTGGATCCACGCCCAGCTTCAGACCGGCTTTCTGGATAGCGGCCATATCGACGATATCCGCCAGCCCTTCCACGAACGGCTGAACCAGATCCTGCTCTTTCACGTGGCCGGAGGCCATGGCTTCATCCAGTGAGATACGCTTCACGCCGTTCAGACCGTTAGCCAGTAACGCGTTGGCGCGATCTTCCACCACTTTCGTGACGTTGGTATCCGCCGGGCCACCGTTTGGTGGGTTGTACTTGATGCCGCCATCTTCCGGTGGGTTGTGGGACGGGGTGATCACAATGCCGTCAGCCTGCGCGCCACCTTTTTTGTTGTGTACCAGAATAGCGTTAGACACCGCAGGCGTTGGCGTGAAACCGTTGTTCTCCTGAACAATCACGTCTACGCCGTTCGCCGCCAGCACTTCCAGCACGGAGATAAAAGCAGGTTCAGACAGGGCGTGGGTATCTTTCCCTACATAGCACGGACCGGTGACGCCATTTTTGGCGCGCTCTTCCGCGATGGCCTGAGCAATGGCCAGAATGTGCGGTTCGTTAAAGCTGTGGCGCGCCGCGCTGCCGCGGTGGCCAGATGTACCAAACTTCACTGCGTGTTCTGCGTTGCCCACCACCGGTTTCAGCACGTAGTACTGCGCGGTCAGTTGAGCGACGTTAATCAAATCGCGTTGTTGCGCAGGTTGTCCTGCACGGCTGTGATTTGCCATTGCCTGGTCCTTCTGATGCAAGGGTTAAATTGTACCGCAAACCTTTTCGATCAATTCCGCCGGGAACTGCATGGACTGCATGATATGTTCGATCATGCTGCACTTGCGGCCCGTATTGGTATTGGTGATCACCCAGTATGGCGTACCGGGAACGTGTTTGGGTTTGGTTTGGTTGCCATTTTGCAGCAAGGTCTGCTCGTCGCCTGCGAAATAAACGCGCGTGCGACCGTGCAGCGACTCTGTCGCTTCTGCAAATGCGTTGTTATCCAGTGAGTAAAGTGTAGACAGCACCAGCATAAAGCGGTTAACGGCCTTTTTCTGCTCGGCATATTCATCGGACAGCAGCAGCTCGCGCATCGCGCGCACTTTGTCCTTTGCCGGCATGACGGCAGGTTTTACTTGTGCAACAACGCTCGGCTGAGACACGACATCTTTAGTGACAGGAGTGGGCTGTGAGGCGGCGGAAATTTTAAGCATGCGCCGTAAAATGTCGGACGCGCTCTCCCCAATATGCCGCGTCTGGCTGGCAATATACTGATAGAGTTCGTCATCAACTTCGATTGTTTTCATCTTAATCCAGTGCGATATCTTATCTGAATACAAGTCGTTGAGATTATAAGGTCAAATCCCAACAGCGGATAGCGTCAAACCAGGTTGGCGGCAAAAGTCAGATTAAACTGGATCCTTGCCCCCGGGCGGCAGAATGGTCAACATGATACCCTAACCTGACAAACCTAAAAAAAGAACTTTGCCATGAAATTGAATACCCGAGCGCAAACTGCACAATCGCCGAACAATAATTCTCCCATCGTACTGGTTCACGGCCTGTTTGGTAGCCTGGATAATCTGGGTGTGCTGGCGCGCGATTTAGTGACCGATCACGAGATCCTCCAGGTTGACATGCGCAATCACGGTCTTTCAGGGCGCTCGGAGGAGATGACCTACGCAGCCATGGCGCAGGATCTGCGGGACACCCTCGATGCGAATAATATTCAGAAAGCGACGCTTATCGGGCATTCAATGGGCGGTAAAGCGGTGATGGCGCTCACTGCGCTGGCACCTGAGCGAATTTCCGGGCTGGTGGTCATCGACGTTGCGCCCGTCAATTACGACGTTCGCCGTCACGATGAGATTTTTGCCGCCATCAATGCGGTCACCGAAGCGGGTGTCGCAACCCGCCAACAGGCGGCTGCCGTTATGCGCGAGCATCTTGATGAAGAAGGCGTGGTCCAGTTCCTGCTGAAATCGTTTGTTGACGGGCAATGGCGCTTTAACGTCCCGGTGCTGTGGGATCAGTATTCGCATATTGTGGGCTGGGAAGCCGTCCCCGCCTGGCCGCACCCTACCCTTTTTATTCGCGGCGGCAACTCCCCTTACGTCACTGACGCGTACCGTGACGCGCTGCTGGCGCAATTCCCGCAGGCTCGCGCTCACGTCATTGCGGGTGCCGGGCACTGGGTACACGCGGAAAAACCGGATGCCGTCCTGCGCGCCATTCGCCGCTATCTTACTGATACAGCGAATTGATTAAAAAGCCAGCGACCGGAAGACGACGGGCTTCCAGTCGTTGGCGTGTGGATTTGGGTGATGTATGATGGCGCGCTTATCGCCCGGGCATTAGCAGGGCGGCGTGTTTCCCCCGAAGTCTCAGAATCATGGCCAAAGAACAAACGGACCGTACGACACTAGATCTGTTCGCGAATGAGCGTCGACCGGGACGACCGAAAACGAATCCGCTTTCGCGCGATGAACAGCTGCGTATCAATAAACGCAACCAGCTTAAACGCGATAAAAATCGTGGGCTTAAGCGTGTCGAACTGAAGCTGAATGCCGATGCCGTCGATGCGCTTAACGAATTAGCTGACGCGCGCAACATCAGCCGCAGCGAACTGATCGAAGAGATGCTGATCGCCCAGCTTGAGACGTTACGCGGCAAGGCGTGAGTCAGAAAATCCCCAATATTACCTTTTTCATGTAGCACAGAGTGCAGTCCTGCGTGATAGCTGTTTCCGCAGGGTTGCCTGTTCTGCTATTATTGCCCTTATCCGTGGACAATTTGCGCCACCATACCATTAAGTTTCAAGAGGTTATTTTACTCATGGCAATCATCGGCATTTTCTTTGGCAGTGATACCGGCAATACTGAAAATATCGCAAAAAACATTCAAAAACAGCTCGGTAAAGACGTTGCTGATGTGCATGACATCGCCAAGAGCAGCAAAGAAGATCTCGAGGGCTATGACATCCTGCTGCTGGGCATCCCCACCTGGTACTACGGTGAAGCACAGTGTGACTGGGACGATTTCTTCCCGACGCTGGAAGAAGTAGACTTCAACGGCAAGCTGGTTGCCCTGTTTGGCTGTGGCGATCAGGAAGACTATGCTGAGTATTTCTGTGATGCGCTGGGCACTATTCGCGACATCATTGAGCCACGCGGTGCGGCGATCGTCGGTCACTGGCCAACGGCGGGTTACCATTTCGAAGCTTCCAAAGGTCTGGCAGATGACGATCACTTCGTTGGCTTGGCCATTGATGAAGACCGTCAGCCAGAGCTGACCGCTGAGCGTGTAGAAAAATGGGTTAAGCAGGTTCGTGAAGAGCTGAACCTGGACTATATCCTTAACGCCTGATATCCCTGCGGCGCAACTCCGGTTGCGCCCGTTTTCCAGGTAAAACCGATTAAATTAATTGCTACAAACTTTTAACTTTTTCGCCCAGACCTGTACAATATCCCCCTGGTAAAAAGTGGGTGCCATCGAACAAGTTTGTTGGTGATACCACGTTTTTATAAGCATACTTTGCTTGAGACTTGCAGTTTTCATTTAGCCATGGCAGTTCTATAATGAGACGCATTATCCCAAGTGCATTTTCTGTCACTTCTTCTTTTGAAGTGAATCGTTTAGCAACAGGACAGATTCCGCATGACTGACAACAATACCGCATTAAAGAAAGCTGGCCTGAAAGTAACGCTTCCTCGGTTAAAAATCCTTGAAGTGCTTCAGGGGCCAGACAATCACCATGTCAGTGCGGAAGACCTTTATAAGCGTCTTATCGATATGGGTGAAGAGATTGGGCTGGCAACCGTCTATCGTGTGCTGAACCAGTTTGATGACGCGGGCATTGTTACTCGTCATAATTTCGAAGGCGGTAAATCCGTGTTCGAGCTGACTCAGCAGCACCACCACGATCACCTGATCTGCCTCGATTGTGGCAAGGTCATTGAATTTAGCGATGATTCCATTGAATCGCGCCAGCGTGAAATCGCCGCCCGTCATGGCATCCGCCTGACCAACCACAGCCTGTACCTGTACGGTCACTGCGCTGAAGGTGATTGCCGCGAAAATGAACATGCGCACGACGCAAAATAAGTGAGTGTTCATACTCTGAGCCAGCCGTGAGGTTGGCTTTTTTTTGCCTGAAAAAAGCCCGGTGACGCTGCGCCACCGGGCGTAAAGCAACTTATTTATTGTTATTGCGTATCTCGTTCCAGATCTTATCGCAACGCTTCGCCACTTCCTGATCGTTACCGGTTTTACGCGCCTGAATACAGGCCTGGTAATCCATCACGCGAACGTTTTCCTGCGTGGCGAATTGCTCATGGGCTTTGTCTTTTTTCAGCACGTTCAGCACGCTTTGACAGGCCTCAATCTTCTCAGGTGAACCCTGTGCGGTATTGATGCACGCGCTGTAGGCCTCTTTCAGACGGGAGTCCTCTTTCGGCACCTGATCCTGCGCGCATGCCACCAGCCCGAAGGTCAGCAACGCAACGATTACCCTTTTATTCATCATGTTCAGTCTCCATAACGGCGGGACACCGCCCGCCGCAGCATTCCTCAGAAGATGGTAAATGGCGCAATGACCATGAATTTCACGTCACGTTCATCCTGGAAGATGTTGCCGTAGCCGCCCGCGTAGCTCGGGATATCGGAGTGGTTGTCATACTGGGTGAAGTGCAGTTTGAACATCGTGCCTTTCGCACGGCCCTCCTGAAGGGTATAAATCGCATCCAGACTGTATGAAGACTCTTTCAGACGGTAGTTCGGATCGTAGTACGCGTCTGGCGTTGCCATATCCCCGGGCTTCGCATCCCAGGCGTACGCGTAGGATGCTCCCACTGCCCAGCCGGGCAGGTTCCAGTTTTTCAGGTCATACATTGCCCCGAAGAAGACCGCCTTTTCGCCGTCGGCGTTAAAGTCAGAGCGGTTATCCCACCAGATATCCAGACGACCGTTAGAGGAGGCGTAGGTAGGCGTCATACGTTGCAGGAAGTAACCCTGCTGCCCTTCTGCCTTGACCCATGTTCCCTCCAGACGCAAATCAACCTGACCTACCTTGTAGCCGAAGGTCAGCGCCTGTAACCACGCGGTGCCGTCATAGATATCATTTACGCTGCCATCACTGACCTTGTCGCGCGTACCGTAGAACTGATAGCTGGTGCTAAGCGGGCTACCCGCGATATCAAATTTGTAGCTGGCTTTAGCAAAGTACTGATCGATATAGCCTTCAGCCTGACCAAATGCAGCTTCCAGCACCAGATCGTTTTTAAAGTCGTACTTCGCTCCCAGCGAGTGGAGATAATCAACTTTGGTTTTTTTATCGTTCTGATAGAACTTGTCCATCTCAATGTGCCACGGCGCTTTGTACTCGTTGGTCCACATATAGGAGAAGCTCAACGCCCCCGCATCGCCGTAGTCAAAATTAGCACCGGCTTCCACCCCCTGATAGGTGCCTGGCATAAAGCTCCAGTGCGGCGCTAACAGCGTCTGACCGGTTGGCTGGATATAACCTCCGCGCGCCCAGACCGGACCATATTTGAATTTTGCAGCCGCTTTATACAGGCTGATTCCGCTTTTATCGCCGGACCAGTCTTCGTCGTAGGCTTTATTGCTGGAGGAGAACGCAATTTCGTTCGGATGGCCGCTGTCGCCATTTTCGGCCATTTCAATTGCGGTGAACGCTGCAATATCGATCCCGAACATATCGGCGGCATATCCCGACTGGAAATCAAGGTTGGCGTTCCAGGTCGAGTGAGAAAGGTTGGTTTTGTATTTATCTTCAGTGACGTCTTTACGGTCACGCTCACGCTGCCAGTAATAAATACCGCCCGTGAGGGTGGAATCTTCGATGAAACCTGCTGCTTTTGCCTCTGGCGCAACCACCAGGCCCGACATTGCTGTCACACCGGCGATAGCCAGCGCCAGCGCACTACGTTTGCCACTGAACGTACGCATAGATTATTCCTCTTTGACGAATTAAAACGCCTTAAACGGCGAAAAACAGAAAAGACCAAGTGGTCAGGGGTAGTCAGAAATACCCTCGAATTAACTACCGTCTTTAGGTTATTTTTCGCGACGCGAATTATCAATGCTTTTAATCAGGCAAAAGTCAGGATTATGACGAAGAGCACATATTTCGTAGTGCTTTGTAACATTTACCGGGAAGCGAGTACTGGCGGGGGAATGCGCTAATTTTCAGTAAGTAACATTGATATTGTGAATATATTTTTCAGTGTTTCTGTTTTTGGAAAACAACAAACTTTTTTTAAATAAAATAAGTAGCACCACATTGACCTGGAATGTTGGGTTTAAATGATTATCCCGATGCTTAACGACATGATCGTTAAATAAAAAAACGCCGCATTACGCGGCGTTTGTTTCTCATTGACCAGAGCAGCGTTATTATTCGCCGATCTTAGTCCAGGTATCACGCAGACCGACGGTACGGTTAAATACCGGTTTTTCTGCCGTGCTGTAACGGCTGTCCAGGCAGAAGTAACCCTCACGTTCAAACTGGAACGCTTTACCGGCTTCAGCGGCTTTCAGAGACGGCTCGGCATACCCCTGCTTGATAATCAGAGACTCAGGGTTAATGACCGCCAGGAAGTCCTCCGCAGCGCCTGGATTAGGCACGCTGAACAGACGATCGTAGAGACGGATCTCAACCGGCAGCGCATGCTGCGCGCTCACCCAGTGGATTACACCTTTTACTTTACGACCATCCGCCGGATCTTTACTCAGCGTCTCTGCGTCGTACGTACAGAAGATGGTCGTGATGTTACCTTCCGCATCTTTCTCTACTCGCTCTGCTTTGATCACATAGGCGTTACGCAGACGCACTTCTTTGCCCAGCACCAGACGCTTGTACTGCTTGTTCGCTTCTTCGCGGAAGTCGGCGCGATCGATCCAGATTTCACCGCTGAACGGCACGTCGCGGGTGCCCATTTCCGGTTTGTTCGGATGGTTAGGCATCGAGACCTGTTCGCTTCCGCCCTGCGGATAGTTTTCGATAACCAGTTTCACTGGATCGATCACTGCCATCGCGCGCGGCGCGTTTTCGTTCAGGTCTTCACGAATGCAGGATTCCAGAGACGCCATTTCGATGGTGTTGTCCTGCTTGGTGACGCCAATACGTTTGCAGAACTCACGAATGGACGCCGAGGTGTAGCCACGACGACGCAGGCCAGAGATGGTCGGCATACGCGGGTCGTCCCAGCCTTCAACGTGCTTGTCGGTGACCAGCAGGTTCAGCTTACGCTTGGACATCACGGTGTATTCCAGGTTCAGACGAGAGAACTCGTACTGACGCGGATGCACAGGAATGGTGATGTTATCCAGCACCCAGTCGTACAGACGACGGTTGTCCTGGAATTCCAGCGTGCACAGAGAGTGCGTAATGCCTTCCAGCGCATCGCTGATGCAGTGGGTGAAGTCGTACATCGGGTAGATGCACCACTTGTTACCGGTCTGGTGGTGTTCAGCGAACTTAATGCGGTACAGCACCGGATCGCGCATCACGATGAACGGAGACGCCATATCGATTTTGGCACGCAGACACGCTTTACCTTCTTCGAAGCCACCGGCACGCATTTTTTCAAACAGCGCCAGGTTCTCTTCCACGCTACGATCGCGGAACGGGCTGTTTTTACCAGGCTGAGTCAGCGTACCGCGGTATTCACGGATTTCGTCAGCTGACAATTCGTCGACGTATGCCAGACCTTTGTTAATCAGTTCAACCGCGTAGGCATACAGCTGATCGAAATAGTCTGAGGAGTAGCAGATATCGCCAGACCAGTTGAAGCCCAGCCATTGCACGTCGTTTTTTATCGACTCAACGTATTCGATGTCTTCTTTTACTGGGTTGGTGTCATCGAAACGCAGGTTGCACTGCCCCTGGTAATCTTGCGCAATACCAAAGTTCAGGCAGATCGATTTGGCGTGACCAATGTGCAGGTAGCCATTTGGCTCCGGCGGGAAACGCGTGTGGACTGTGGTGTGCTTACCACTGGCCAGATCTTCATCGATGATCTGACGAATAAAGTTACTCGGGCGGGCTTCTGCCTCACTCATCGTGGATTCCTCAAAGCGTAAACAACGTATAACGGCATATGATCTTATAAGCCGGACGTAGTGACAACCCTTAAAACGTCCCGGAAGAAAATAATGGGGGCAATTGCTGCAAAAAAAAGCGGCGGAGGATATCCCCCGCCGCTAAAGGCATAACTCTACTCAGGAGCGATTACTTGCCTTTAATCTCATACAGTGGCGTCTGGCCTGCAACTACCTGCCCCTGCGCCTGGATCACCAGACCGCTGAAGTCGTCGATGTTGCTGCACACGACCGGGCTTATCATGGAGCGCGCGTTAGCATTCAGGAAGTCCAGATCCATTTCCAGAATCGGCTGGCCTGCCGCCACTTCAGCACCCTCTTCCACCAGGCGAGTAAAGCCCTGGCCGTTCAGCGCAACGGTATCGATACCCATATGGACAACGATCTCCGCGCCTTTTTCCGTTTCCAGGCAGAACGCATGGTTGGTGTTGAAGATTTTCACGATAGTACCGGCAGCCGGAGAGACCACGGTTTTGTCCGTTGGTTTTACCGCCACGCCGTCACCGACCGCTTTGCTGGCGAACGCTTCGTCAGGCACCTGTTCAAGCGCAACAACGTCACCTGTCACCGGAGAAACCAGCGCAGCGATGGTCACCGCGTTTGGCACAGCCTGCGGTTTTGCAACCGGCGCGTCAGCCACCGGTGCGTTATCCGTTGAGGCGGCAGCGACCGGCCCACGGGCAACCACTTTTTTCATTTCATCGCCGATAGATTCGGCCTTCGCACCCACGATAACCTGGATGGTTTGTTTGTTCAGTTTCACCACACCAGACGCACCCAGGCGTTTGCACATTGCATCGCTCACGCGCGCGGAGTCGCCTACGGTCAGACGCAGACGGGTAATACAGGCATCGATCGCTTTCAGGTTGTCGGTGCCACCCACAGCGGCAATGTAGCTGGTTGCCAGCTGGGTTAAACCCTCTTCGGTATTGCTGTTGGCTTCACTGGTCACAACATCATCTTTCGTATCTTCGCGACCAGGCGTCTTCAGGTTAAACATACGAATAACCGCGCTGAACAGAACGAAGTAGATAACGAAGAAGATCAGGCCCATCACCATCAGGATCCAGACGTTGCTGCTTGCCGCCGGCAGGTTGTACATCAACACATAGTCGATGGCACCTGCGGAGAAGGAGAAGCCAGCATGGATACCCAGAAGGGTGGCGACGAACAGGCTGATACCGGTCAGGATCGCATGCATCAGATACAGCAGCGGAGCCAGGAACATGAACAGGAATTCCAGTGGCTCGGTCACGCCGGTCAGGAAGGCGGTGATCGCAACGGACAGCAGCATCCCGCCAACCATTGGGCGACGCGCTTTCGGCGCAGCCAGGTACATTGCCAGCGCCGCGCCAGGCAGACCAAACATCATGATTGGGAAGAAGCCAGACATGAACATGCCCGCGGTGCCGTCGCCTGCGTAGAAGCGGTTGATATCACCGTGGAATACCGCGCCGGCCGCGTTGGTGAACTCACCAATCTGGAACCAGGCGATGGTGTTCAGTACCTGATGCAGACCGGTTGGGATCAGCAGACGGTTAATGAAACCGAAGATGCCCGCACCCATTGCGCCCGCAGACACGATCCACTCGCCACCCGCATGGATAGCATGCTGCACCGGTGGCCAAACGTAGCCAAAGATGGCGGCGAGGATCAGACAGAAAAAGCCCGTCGCAATCGGCACAAAACGTTTACCGCCGAAGAAGCTCAGGAAGTCAGGAAGTTTGATACCTGCCCAACGGTTGTACACGGCGCCACCCACCAGGCCAGTAATGATACCTGCCAGCACACCCATGTTGATTTCAGGATTGATGGTTACCATCGCTTTCGTGAGGATGAAGTAACCGACAGCCCCTGCCAGTGCCGCGGCACCCGCGCTGTCTTTTGACCAGCTTGACGCCACACCGATGGCGAAAATCAGCGCCAGGTTGTCAAAAATTGCGCCGCCTGCCTGGGCAATAAACGGCACGTTAAGAAGATCGGGTTGCCCGAATCGCAGCAGCAACGCTGCAACCGGTAGCACGGCGATAGGGAGCTGCAAAGCCCTACCGAGGCGCTGGAAAAAACCTAAAATATTCATCCTATTCCCCCTACGAGACCCTTTGTTAAGACTCGCGCATAAACTATGTTTTTATTGTGTCACGAACGATAGATACAGTTGATGATTCACTGGCAGTGTGAGTGTGTGAAAAATTAATTCGTATCGCAAATTAAACACCTATTTTTTGTGATTATTGTCACCAAATATCGTATTAAACCCTCCCTGTCACTGGCTAACGACGAAAACTTATTTTATCATTCAAAAAATCAAGACGGATTGATCCGGCCTGAAAGGTTCCAGGTTACGCTTAGTTCAGGTTGCACTAATCATCCGCCCACTTTTACTTAAACTTTAGAGGTGAATAATGAGACTGATTCCCCTGGCAACAGCTGAACAAGTCGGAAAATGGGCTGCTCGTCATATCGTTAATCGCATCAACGCGTTCAAACCAACAGCCGATCGTCCTTTCGTTCTCGGTCTTCCAACCGGCGGCACGCCCCTGACCGCTTATAAAGCTCTGGTTGAAATGCACAAAGCGGGCCAGGTTAGCTTTAAACACGTTGTGACCTTCAACATGGACGAATATGTCGGCCTGCCAAAGGAACATCCGGAAAGTTACCACAGCTTTATGCACCGTAATTTCTTCGATCACGTTGATATTCCGGCTGAAAACATTAACCTGCTGAATGGAAACGCGCCTGATATTGACGCAGAATGCCGTCAGTATGAAGAAAAAATCCGTTCCTACGGTAAAATCCACCTGTTTATGGGCGGCGTAGGCAACGATGGTCATATCGCGTTCAACGAACCGGCATCTTCACTGGCTTCCCGTACCCGTATTAAAACGCTGACCCATGATACGCGCGTGGCTAACTCCCGCTTCTTTGACGGCGACGTCAATCAGGTGCCTAAATACGCGCTGACCGTGGGCGTGGGCACGCTGCTGGATGCCGAAGAAGTGATGATTCTGGTGCTGGGCGCGGTGAAAGCGCAAGCGCTTCAGGCTGCCGTTGAAGGCAACGTGAACCATATGTGGACGATCAGCTGCTTACAGCTGCATCCAAAAGCGGTTGTCGTGTGTGACGAACCGTCCACCATGGAGCTGAAAGTGAAAACGCTGAAATACTTCAACGAGCTGGAAGCTGAGAACATCAAAGGTCTGTAATTGAATAACCGCCTCTTTTATCCGGGGCGGTCGCTTTTTTTAACCGGGGGTCGATATGTACGCTTTAACTCACGGTCGGATTTATACCGGCCATGAAATTCTGGATGACCATGCGATTGTAATCGCCAATGGCCTGATTGAACGTGTTTGCCCGCTGGCGGAACTGCCGCCGGAGATCGAACAGCGTTCACTCAATGGAGCTGTAATCTCCCCCGGTTTCATCGACGTACAGCTTAACGGCTGCGGCGGTGTCCAGTTTAACGATACCGCAGAGGCGGTGACGGTTGAAACGCTGGAAATCATGCAGAAAGCCAACGAGAAATCGGGCTGCACCAGCTATCTGCCAACGCTGATCACCAGCAGCGATGACCTGATGAAACAGGGTATCCGCGTCATGCGCGAATACCTGGCAAAACATCCGAATCAGGCGCTGGGGCTGCACCTGGAAGGGCCCTGGCTGAATATGGTCAAGAAAGGCACCCATAACCCAAACTACGTGCGCAAACCGGATGCCGAGCTGGTGGATTACATGTGCGCCAATGCCGATGTGATCACCAAAGTGACGCTGGCCCCGGAAATGACCGGCACGGACGTTATCAGCAAACTGGCCGCCGCCGGGATTGTGGTATCTGCGGGCCATTCGAACGCGACGCTGAAAGAGGCGAAGGCCGGTTTCCGCGCAGGCATTACATTTGCCACACACCTTTATAACGCGATGCCCTATATTACTGGCCGCGAACCGGGACTGGTTGGCGCAATTCTGGATGAACCAGACGTCTACTGCGGCATTATCGCCGACGGCTTGCATGTCGATTACACCAACATCCGCAACGCCAAACGCCTGAAAGGCGACAAGCTCTGCCTGGTGACGGATGCTACCGCTCCGGCAGGAGCGAATATTGACCAGTTCATTTTTGCTGGTAAAACAATATACTACCGGAATGGACTGTGTGTGGATGAGAACGGCACGCTGAGCGGTTCTTCTCTGACGATGATCGAAGGGGTACGTAACCTCGTTGAACATTGCGGCATCGCGCTTGAGGAAGTGCTGCGCATGGCCACGCTTTATCCGGCGCGCGCCATTGGCGTCGATAAACAGCTCGGTGGTATTGCGCCAGGTATGGTTGCAAACCTGACGGCGTTCACACACGATTATAAAATTATTAAGACCATCGTTAATGGTAACGAGGTCGTCACTGAGTAAGTAAAAGTATGACACCAGGCGGACAAGCTCAAATCGGTAATGTCGATCTCGTTAAACAACTTAACAGCGCGGCAGTTTATCGCCTGATTGACCAGCACGGGCCAATCTCACGCATTCAGATAGCCGAACAAAGCCAGCTTGCTCCCGCCAGCGTGACAAAAATTACACGTCAGCTTATTGAGCGCGGCCTGATCAAAGAAGTCGATCAGCAGGCCTCCACCGGGGGCCGCCGCGCGATTTCCATCGTCACGGAAACCCGCAATTTTCAGGCCATTGGCGTTCGCTTAGGACGTCATGACACCACTCTTACGCTCTACGACCTGAGCAGCAAGGCCATTGCCGAAGAGCATTACCCCCTTCCTGAGCGCACGCAGGAGACGCTTGAACATGCGTTACTGAATACCATTGCGCAGTTTATCGAAAGCTGTCAGCGCAAGATCCGTGAACTCATCGCCATCTCGGTGATTTTGCCCGGCCTGGTTGACCCGGAAAGCGGCGTTATTCGCTACATGCCGCATATTAAGGTAGAGAACTGGGGGCTGGTTGAGGCGCTGGAAAAGCGCTTCAAGCTGACCTGCTTTGTTGGTCACGATATTCGCTCGCTGGCGCTGGCGGAGCACTACTTTGGTGCGAGCCAGGACTGCGAAGACTCTATTCTGGTGCGCGTTCACCGTGGTACAGGTGCGGGCATCATCTCGAATGGCCGCATTTTTATTGGTCGTAACGGTAACGTAGGCGAGATTGGTCATATCCAGGTGGAACCGCTTGGCGAGCGTTGCCACTGCGGTAATTTTGGCTGTCTTGAAACCGTTGCCGCCAACGCCGCCATTGAACATCGCGTTCGCCATCTGCTGGAGCAGGGTTACCAGAGCCGCGTCACGCTGGACGATTGTAAGATCGGCACCATCTGCAAAGCGGCAAACAAAGGCGATGCGCTGGCTTGCGAAGTGATCGAACAGGTAGGACGCCACCTGGGTAAGACCATCGCCATTGCCATCAACCTGTTTAATCCGCAAAAGGTGGTGATTGCCGGCGAGATCGTTGAAGCCGAAAAAGTGTTACTGCCCGCCATTGAAGGCTGCATCAATACCCAGGCGCTGAAGGCATTTCGCCAGAATTTGCCGGTGGTGCGATCTACGCTCGATCACCGCTCGGCAATTGGCGCATTCGCCCTGGTAAAACGTGCCATGCTGAACGGGATCCTGCTGCAACATTTGCTGGAATCCTGATCGGATCTTATAGTAACGCCTTCTTTTTTTGATGTCGGATTGTCCATGACCATTAAGAATGTAATTTGTGATATCGACGGCGTGCTGATGCACGACAACGTTGCCGTGCCGGGTGCTGCGGAGTTTCTTCACCGCATCATCGACAAAGGAATGCCACTGGTTCTTCTCACGAACTACCCTTCACAGACTGGTCAGGATCTGGCAAACCGCTTTGCTACTGCGGGCGTCAACGTCCCGGACAGCGTGTTTTATACCTCTGCGATGGCGACCGCGGATTTCCTGAAGCGTCAGGAAGGCAAAAAAGCCTATGTCGTTGGCGAAGGTGCGCTGATCCACGAGCTGTATAAAGCGGGCTTCACCATCACCGACGTGAACCCGGACTTTGTCATCGTGGGCGAAACGCGCTCCTTTAACTGGGAGATGATGCATAAGGCAGCCTACTTTGTCGCCAACGGTGCGCGTTTTATCGCCACCAACCCGGACACGCACGGTCGCGGTTTTTATCCCGCCTGCGGTGCGCTGTGTGCCGGTATCGAAAAAATCTCGGGCCGTAAGCCGTTTGTTGTCGGTAAACCGAGCCCGTGGATTATCCGCGCCGCACTGAATACGATGCAGGCACACTCAGAAGAAACCGTCATTGTGGGCGACAACCTGCGTACCGATATTCTTGCTGGCTTCCAGGCGGGGCTTGAAACCATCCTGGTGCTTTCTGGCGTTTCACAGCTTGATGACATTGATACGATGCCGTTCCGGCCAAGCTGGATTTACCCCTCTGTCGACGAAATCGACGTTATTTGATTCAGAACCACGCCTCAGGGCGTGGTTTTTCATTTCTGCTGTCTTAAAACATCACTTCATCTAACGAAATCAGCTCTTCATTGAGAAATCATCAATATAATTGCTTAAGGCATACACTTTTTTTTAAGATTCGGCAATTGCCATTGCACTTTTTACGTTTTCATCGGTAAAACGCTTGCGCCCCCTCCCCTTTTTGCGGCATTTTCATAAGCAAGCAACATCACAACGCAACAGGGTTAACGGAGAAGGTTATGTGTTCTATTTTTGGCGTACTGGATATTAAAACTGACGCGGGCGAACTGCGTAAAAAAGCACTCGAATTGTCCCGCCTGATGCGCCATCGCGGTCCGGACTGGTCAGGCGTTTACGCCAGCGATAAAGCGATTCTGGCTCACGAACGTCTCTCCATTGTTGATGTCAACGCTGGCGCACAGCCGCTGTATAACGAGAAAAAAACGCACGCGCTGGCTGTTAACGGTGAAATTTACAACCATCAGGCGCTGCGCGCTGAGTACGGCGATCGCTACGCGTTTCAGACCGGCTCAGACTGCGAAGTGATCCTGGCGCTGTATCAGGAGAAAGGCCCGGAGTTCCTCGACGACCTGCAAGGTATGTTCGCCTTCGCCCTGTACGACAGCGAAAAAGACGCTTACCTGATTGGCCGCGACCATATTGGTATTATCCCGCTGTACATGGGACACGATGAACACGGTAACTTCTACGTTGCCTCAGAGATGAAAGCCCTGGTACCGGTATGCCGCACCATCAAAGAGTTCCCGGCAGGTAGCTACCTGTGGAGCCAGGACGGCGAGATCCGCCCGTACTACCAGCGCGACTGGTTTGATTATGAAGCGGTGAAAGACAACGTGACGGACAAAGCGGAACTGCGTCAGGCGCTGGAAGAGTCAGTGAAAAGCCACCTGATGTCAGATGTCCCCTACGGTGTACTGCTCTCCGGCGGTCTGGACTCCTCCGTGATCTCCGCGATCACCAAGAAATTCGCCGCACGTCGCGTGGAAGATCAGGAGCGCTCTGAAGCCTGGTGGCCACAACTGCACTCCTTTGCCGTGGGTCTGGAAGGGGCACCTGACCTGAAAGCCGCCCAGGAAGTGGCGAACCATCTTGGCACGGTGCACCATGAAATTCACTTCACCGTACAGGAAGGTCTGGATGCGATCCGCGATGTGATCTATCACATTGAAACCTATGATGTGACCACCATTCGCGCCTCCACGCCGATGTATTTGATGTCGCGGAAGATCAAAGCGATGGGCATCAAGATGGTGCTCTCCGGCGAGGGTTCTGACGAAGTGTTTGGCGGTTACCTCTATTTCCACAAAGCGCCAAACGCCAAAGAGCTGCATGAAGAAACGGTGCGTAAGCTACAGGCGCTGCACATGTTTGACTGCGCGCGCGCCAACAAAGCGATGTCCGCCTGGGGTGTGGAAGCCCGCGTGCCGTTCCTCGATAAGAAATTCCTCGATGTGGCGATGCGCATCAACCCACAGGACAAAATGTGCGGCAACGGCAAAATGGAGAAACATATCCTGCGTGAATGTTTTGAATCCTACCTGCCGGCGAGCGTGGCGTGGCGTCAGAAAGAGCAGTTCTCCGATGGCGTAGGCTACAGCTGGATCGACACCCTGAAAGAGGTGGCGGCGAAACAGGTTTCTGATCAACAACTGGAAACTGCGAGCTTCCGTTTCCCGTACAACACGCCAGCCTCGAAAGAGGCGTATTTGTACCGTGAGATCTTTGAGGAGCTGTTCCCGGTTCCAAGCGCAGCCGAGTGCGTACCGGGTGGTCCTTCGGTCGCCTGCTCTTCTGCTAAAGCCATTGAATGGGATGAATCCTTCAAAGCGATGAACGATCCGTCAGGACGCGCGGTGGGCGTTCACCAGTCTGCTTATAAATAATGTCCAGACTATAATCAGGCCCTCCGGGGCCTGATTTTTTTGTCTCTCTTTTCCCGGCATAAAATCGATTAATAACCAATAATTGTCGAATATTCGGCCTCGCTGTTCGCAACCTAACCAAACAGTCACATTCCGGCTATTTTCATTGAAAAAGGTGTTGACGCTGCAAGGGTCTATACGCATAATGCGCCCCGCAACGCCGATAAGGTAACGCGAAAAAAAGATGGCTACGTAGCTCAGTTGGTTAGAGCACATCACTCATAATGATGGGGTCACAGGTTCGAATCCCGTCGTAGCCACCATCTTTTTTGCGGGAGTGGCGAAATTGGTAGACGCACCAGATTTAGGTTCTGGCGCCGCAAGGTGTGCGAGTTCAAGTCTCGCCTCCCGCACCATTCCCAGGTAAGCGTTGCACGGATGGGGTATCGCCAAGCGGTAAGGCACCGGTTTTTGATACCGGCATTCCCTGGTTCGAATCCAGGTACCCCAGCCATATTTCTTCGATCATGCGGTTCTCCGCGGTATTGGGGTATCGCCAAGCGGTAAGGCACCGGTTTTTGATACCGGCATTCCCTGGTTCGAATCCAGGTACCCCAGCCATCGAAGATTGCAGTACTGGCTACGTAGCTCAGTTGGTTAGAGCACATCACTCATAATGATGGGGTCACAGGTTCGAATCCCGTCGTAGCCACCATATTTACGTTATCGAATACGATTCGGTAAACTGAACATTGTTGGGGTATCGCCAAGCGGTAAGGCACCGGATTCTGATTCCGGCATTCCGAGGTTCGAATCCTCGTACCCCAGCCACTTTAAGTCGTTAAGCAGTTTGTTTAACGCAATTGGGGTGTCGCCAAGCGGTAAGGCTCTGGTTTCTGATACCAGCATTCCGGGGTTCGAATCCCTGCACCCCAGCCACTTTAAACAAACAAGCCCGCTCTGCGGGCTTTTTTGTTTTTGTTGTTTAGAATAGTGCGGCCTGATGCCTTCCCCCTAACCCTCTCCCACGGGGAGAGGGAATAAAGATCAGAGTCCGAGGGCGTACTTCAGGGCCTGACGCTTCAGACCACCGGCACGTTCCGCTGCCATCAATCCAATATTGCGCACTATACGCACCGGACCAACATCATTGCTGAACCCGGCATAGAACAGATCCATCCCCGACTGCATAATGAAGTTATCCGCCATACGGCGCGTCTGGTAGCGCTTCAGAACCTGATGGCTGGCCCAGGCTTCCGCGTGGGCGCGAGCGTTACCCAGCACATCCAGTAACGCATCGACGTCACGGTATCCCAGATTCACCCCCTGCCCCGCCAGCGGATGAATGGTGTGCGCCGCGTCCCCCACAAGCACCAGTCCTTCACGGGCATACTGCAACGCATGGCGTCGCATCAGCGGGAATGCGCCGGCGGCAACCGGGGTCACGTTGCCCAGACGGCTCGGGAAGTGCTGGCGGATTTCGCGCTGCAACTGATCCATGGACAGCCCCTGCAACTGTCGAATGCGCGCCGGTTTGTCGTACCACACCAGCGAAGCCCAGTTATCAAACAGCGGTAAGAATGCATGCGGGCCGTTCGGCGTAAAATGCTGCCAGGTGCTTTCGCCCGGCGCGTTTTCTGACTGAACGGTGATCAGCATGCAGGACTGCTGGTACTGCCAGGCATGGATCCCAATGCCTGCCATCTGCCTGACCTGCGAGTTCGCGCCATCCGCCCCCACCACCAGCTTCACGGCCAGCTCATCGTCGTTGTCCAGCGTCAGGAGATACCCGCCCTCATGACGATGCAGGCCTTTCAGCGAGTCCGGCACGCGCAGCGTCACCTTCGGGTGCGCCTCCAGCGCCTGCCAGAGTGCCTGCTGGAGCACGTTGTTTTCCACCATATAGCCCAGGCGCGGCAGTTTCAGCTCGGCGGCATCAAACGACACGTGAGCATTTTCCCACTCCCAGGTTTCGAGACGGCTGTAAGGATGCGCGCGCATCGCCAGCACCGCCTCCCAGACGCCCAGCCCGCGAAGCAGATCAACAGAGGCCGCGCTGATGGCGGAAATACGTACGTCCGGTTGGCTGGCAGGATCGAATGCCGGCGGAGCCGCCTGTTCAATAACGGTTACGTCAAATCCCTGCTGCGCCAGCCCCAGCGCCAGTGCGCCGCCGACCATACCGCCGCCAACAACGGCAACTTCGGTGTTCAGGAGTGTCATGGTCACTATTCCTTATTGAAGAATACCTTAAGTTTACCGGATTTTTGCGGCCCTGAGGTTGACAACCTTCATACTGGTCACAACCGCACCAAAGCATTACAATACGCGGCTTGCAATCCTGAGCTGAGCAAGTCGATGACTAAAAAACTCCATATAAAAACCTGGGGCTGTCAGATGAACGAATACGATTCATCGAAGATGGCCGATCTGCTGGATACCACCCACGGATACCAGCTGACTGAAAATGCGAAAGAAGCCGATGTGCTGCTGCTGAACACCTGTTCAATTCGTGAAAAAGCACAGGAAAAAGTCTTTCATGTGTTAGGCCGCTGGAAGCTTCTCAAACGGAAAAATCCGGACCTGATCATTGGCGTGGGTGGCTGCGTCGCATCGCAGGAAGGTAAGCTGATCCGCCAGAGAGCCCCCTATGTGGATATCGTTTTTGGCCCTCAGACCCTGCACCGCCTGCCAGAAATGATTAATCAGGTTCGCGGCAGCCGTAGCCCGGTGGTTGACGTGAGCTTCCCGGAGATCGAGAAATTTGACCGTCTGCCAGAGCCGCGCGCTGATGGCCCGACCGCCTTCGTCTCCATCATGGAAGGCTGCAACAAATACTGTACTTACTGCGTGGTGCCTTACACCCGCGGTGAAGAAGTGAGCCGCCCGGCAGACGATATCCTGTTTGAAATCGCGCAGCTTGCCGCGCAGGGCGTTCGCGAAGTGAACCTGCTGGGGCAGAACGTGAACGCCTGGCGCGGGGAAAACTACGACGGTACCACCGGCAGCTTTGCTGAACTGCTGCGTCTGGTGGCGGCGATTGACGGCATCGACCGCATTCGTTTTACCACCAGCCATCCGATGGAATTTACCGACGACATTATTGACGTCTATCGCGATACGCCAGAGCTGGTGAGCTTCCTGCACCTGCCTATCCAGTGCGGCTCTGACCGCGTGCTGAACCTGATGGGTCGTCCACATACGGTGCTGGAGTATAAGTCCACCATCCGCAAGCTGCGTGAAGCGCGCCCGGATATCCAGATTAGCTCCGACTTTATCGTCGGCTTCCCTGGCGAAACCGCTGATGACTTCGAGCGCACCATGAAGCTCATCGGCGAGGTGAATTTCGACGTCAGCTACAGCTTTATCTTCTCTGCGCGCCCGGGCACCCCTGCGGCCGATATGGTTGATGATGTACCGGAAGAAGAGAAAAAGCAGCGTCTGTATATTCTACAGGAGCGTATCAACCAGCAGGCCAACGCCTGGAGTCGTCGCATGCTCGGCACTGTCCAGCGTATTCTGGTGGAAGGCACCTCCCGTAAGAGCATCATGGAACTGTCTGGTCGAACCGAAAATAACCGCGTGGTGAATTTTGAAGGCACCCCGGACATGATCGGTAAGTTTGTGGACGTCGAGATTGTCGAAGTGCTCACGAACTCGCTGCGCGGGAAGGTGGTACGCACTGAGGATGAAATGGGTCTGCGAATTGCACAGACTCCGGAATCCGTTATCTCTCGCACCCGCAAGGTCAACGACTCTGGCGTAGGTATTTACCAGCCGTGATCCTCCTGGCCTGCCTGTCCGGCAGGCCTTGTATTTCCTCTCATCACCCCCAATATCTACCGTAACGCTTGCGCCTTTATTCTATGGCGTGAATAATTTCGGTAATGACCGTTTTATTACGCCGTGTGGCCACAGGTCAGTTAACCAATTAAAGAGGAACAGTTTGAACATAGATACGCGTGAAATTAGCCTTGAGCCCGCAGACAACGCTCGCCTGCTGAGCCTGTGCGGGCCGTTTGATGACAATATCAAACAACTGGAGCGACGTCTGGGTATCGAAATCAATCGTCGCGATAACCATTTCAAACTCACCGGACGCCCAATCTGCGTTAACGCCGCGGCAGATATTCTCCGCAGCCTGTATGTTGATACCGCCCCGATGCGCGGTGAGATCCAGGATATTGAACCTGAACAGATCCACCTGGCCATCAAAGAGGCGCGCGTGCTTGAGCAGAGCGCGGAGAGCGTGCCGGAGTATGGCAAAGCCATCAACATCAAAACTAAACGCGGCGTGATTAAGCCTCGTACCCCGAACCAGGCGCAGTACATCGCCAATATTCTCGACCATGACATCACCTTCGGCGTGGGCCCGGCGGGTACGGGTAAAACCTATCTGGCCGTTGCCGCTGCGGTCGATGCGCTTGAGCGTCAGGAGATCCGCCGTATCCTGCTGACCCGCCCTGCTGTTGAAGCCGGTGAAAAACTGGGCTTCCTGCCGGGCGATCTGAGCCAGAAGGTCGACCCGTATCTGCGCCCGCTGTATGACGCGCTGTTCGAAATGCTCGGCTTCGAGAAAGTTGAAAAGCTCATCGAGCGTAACGTGATTGAAGTGGCCCCGCTGGCCTACATGCGTGGCCGTACGCTTAACGACGCGTTCATCATTCTGGATGAGAGCCAGAACACCACTATCGAACAGATGAAGATGTTCCTGACGCGTATTGGCTTTAACTCGAAAGCGGTTATCACCGGTGACGTCACCCAGATTGACCTGCCGCGTAACACCAAATCGGGTCTGCGTCACGCCATCGAAGTCCTGGCCGAGGTAGAGGAAATCAGCTTCAACTTCTTCCACAGTGAAGACGTGGTACGCCATCCGGTGGTCGCGCGTATCGTTAACGCTTATGAGGCCTGGGAAGAGGCAGATCAGAAGCGCAGGGCCGAACTGGCCGCAGAACGTAAGCGCGAAGCGCAGGAGCATGAACAGAAATGAGTCAGGTGATCCTCGATTTACAGCTGGCCTGTGAAGATAATTCCGGCATGCCAGAAGAGGCACAGTTTCAGAAATGGCTGGATGCCGTTATCCCCCAGTTTCAGGAAGAATCAGAGGTCACGATTCGCCTGGTGGATGAAGCAGAAAGCCATGAGCTCAACCTGACCTACCGCGGGAAAGATAAGCCGACCAACGTGCTCTCTTTCCCGTTCGAAGCCCCTCCGGGCATTGAGATGCCGCTGCTGGGCGATCTGATCATCTGCCGTCAGGTGGTTGAGCAGGAAGCCAAAGAGCAGCAAAAGCCGCTGGAAGCGCACTGGGCACACATGGTGGTGCACGGTAGCCTGCATCTTCTGGGTTACGACCATATTGAAGATGACGAAGCGGAAGAGATGGAATCCCTCGAGACAGAGATAATGCTTGCTCTGGGCTATGAGGATCCGTACATTGCCGAGAAAGAATAGTCAGTCACTGACTACCATGCCGCCGCGCAGGGACATAGCGCGGCGGTTAACGTTGAACTAACAAGAGAACCCTTAACAAACGCCATGAGCGACGACAATTCACACAGTAGCGACACGACAACCACTAAAAAGGGATTTTTCTCCCTCATTCTGAACCAGCTTTTCCACGGCGAACCGAAGAACCGTGATGAACTGCTGGAGCTGATTCGTGATTCCGGGCAGAACGACCTTATCGACGAAGATACGCGCGAAATGCTCGAAGGGGTGATGGACATCGCCGACCAGCGCGTCCGCGACATCATGATCCCCCGCTCGCAGATGATTACCCTGAAACGCAACCAGACGCTGGACGAGTGCCTCGATGTGATTATCGAATCGGCTCACTCACGTTTCCCGGTCATCAGCGAAGATAAAGATCACATTGAAGGGATTTTGATGGCGAAAGATCTGCTGCCGTTTATGCGCAGCGATGCCGAAGCCTTCAGTATGGAAAAGGTGTTACGCCCGGCCGTGGTTGTGCCGGAAAGTAAGCGTGTGGATCGGATGCTGAAGGAGTTTCGCTCCCAGCGCTATCACATGGCGATTGTTATTGATGAATTTGGTGGCGTTTCCGGTCTGGTCACAATCGAAGACATCCTTGAGCTGATCGTGGGCGAAATCGAAGACGAGTATGACGAAGAAGAGGATATCGACTTCCGTCAGCTGAGCCGCCACACCTGGACCGTGCGCGCGCTGGCCTCCATTGAAGACTTCAACGATACCTTTGGCACCAGCTTCAGCGATGAAGAAGTGGACACCATTGGTGGTCTGGTGATGCAGGCCTTCGGCCATCTTCCGGCCCGCGGTGAAACCGTTGACATCGATGGTTACCAGTTCAAGGTCGCAATGGCTGACAGCCGACGTATTATTCAGGTTCACGTCAGAATGCCGGACGACTCACCGGTGCCAAAACTGGAAGATTAATGTAAATGGCATTTGCCCCACTCTTTGAACGCCAGCGCGTCCGTTTGCTGCTGGCGCTGTTACTCGGAGCCAGCGGTACGCTGGCTTTTTCTCCTTACGATATCTGGCCAGCCGCTATTCTCTCCCTGATGGGGCTACAGGGGCTTACCCTGAACCGTCGTCCGGTACAGGCCGCGGCCATCGGCTACTTCTGGGGGCTGGGACTGTTTGGCTCTGGTATCAACTGGGTCTACGTCAGTATCGCGCAATTTGGCGGAATGCCGGGGCCGGTTAACGTCTTCCTGGTTGTGCTGCTCGCCGCCTATCTTTCGCTCTACACTGGCCTGTTCGCGGGCATCCTGTCTCGCCTGTGGCCAAAAACGACCTGGCTGCGCGTGGCGATAGCGGCACCCGTTGTCTGGCAAATCACCGAATTTCTGCGCGGCTGGGTACTGACCGGCTTCCCGTGGTTGCAGTTCGGCTATAGCCAGGTAGACGGCCCGCTGAAAGGCCTGGCCCCGGTCATGGGCGTGGAAGCCATCAACTTCCTGTTGATGATCGTCAGCGGCCTGCTGGTGCTGGCCCTGGTGACACGTAACTGGAAGCCGCTGGTTGCCGCGTTAATCCTGTTTGCCCTGCCCTTCCCGCTGCGTTATATCCAGTGGTTTACGCTGGAGCCCGCGCGCGCCACGCAGGTTTCTCTGGTCCAGGGCGATATCCCGCAGTCCCTGAAATGGGATGAGAATCAGCTGCTGAACACGCTGAAAATCTACGCCAACGCCACTGAAAAGGTGATGGGCAAATCGCAGCTCATCATCTGGCCTGAGTCTGCGATCCCAGACCTGGAGATCAATCAGCAGCCCTTCCTGAAGATGATGGACGATCTGCTGCGCGCACGCGGCAGTACGCTGATCACCGGAATTGTGGATGCGCGTCTCAATCAGCAGAACCGCTATGACACGTACAACACGATCATTACGCTCGGTAAGGGCAGCGAATACAGCTATACCTCGACCAATCGTTACAACAAAAACCACCTTGTACCGTTTGGCGAATTTGTTCCGCTGGAGTCTATTCTGCGCCCACTGGCACCGTTCTTTGATTTGCCGATGTCCTCATTCAGCCGGGGCCCTTACGTTCAGCCGCAGCTGCATGCGCACGGTTTTGCCCTGACGGCCGCCATTTGCTACGAGATTATCCTCGGCGAGCAGGTGCGCGATAATTTCCGCCCGGACACCGACTATCTGCTGACCATCTCAAACGATGCGTGGTTCGGTAAATCGATTGGTCCGTGGCAGCACTTCCAGATGGCGCGAATGCGTTCTCTGGAGCTGGCGCGTCCGTTGCTGCGCAGCACCAATAACGGCATTACCGCCGTGATTGGTCCGCAGGGTGAAATCCAGGCCATGATCCCGCAATTTACCCGTGAGGTGCTGACTACTAACGTCACGCCAACTACCGGGCTCACCCCTTACGCGCGCACCGGGAACTGGCCGCTGTGGATTTTGACCGTGCTGTTCGGCTTTGGCGCAGTGCTGATGAGCCTGCGTCAGCGTCGTAAATAACCTTACCTTCTGTTGCCGGGTGGCGGCTACGCCTTACCCGGCCTGCTCTCCGGCGCCGGCGCCACCCGACAATTTCCTCCCAAACTTCAATTCTGGCACGCCTGTTGCTTTGTTTAATTACATCAACGCTGTCTGGCTTAACGTGCAACCTTGTCGCACCAGCGTAGATCATCGGTAGCACCGAAATGGTGCAACGAGGGATTATTGCCTCTGAATGGTGCGGCGCGCTTCGCAAAAATAAACAATAACGCAGCAAAATCTTTACATTAAGCCAGACTAAATGTTAACAAGCTTGCATAACACTGCACTCGCATTGCGCGAGATATAACAACATCACAATGGGTATCTATGCGTCACTGGCGCTGATAAGAAAGGAGTTGGGTATGCAATTACGTAAACTGGCCACAGCAATGCTGGTTATGGGAATGTCTGCGGGGGTTGTCCACGCTGAAGACGCTCCGGCAGCAGGAAGCACTCTCGACAAGATTGCCAAAAACGGCGTGATCGTGGTCGGCCACCGTGAATCTTCTGTCCCGTTCTCTTACTACGACAACACGCAAAAAGTCGTGGGCTATTCACAGGATTACTCCAACGCCATCGTTGAAGCCGTGAAGAAAAAGTTGAACAAACCTGACCTGCAAGTGAAGCTGATCCCCATCACTTCACAGAACCGTATTCCTCTGCTGCAAAACGGCACATTTGATTTTGAATGTGGCTCAACCACCAACAACCTTGAGCGTCAGAAACAGGCCGCTTTCTCGGACACCATCTTCGTTGTGGGCACCCGCCTGCTGACGAAGAAAGGCGGCGACATCAAAGATTTTGCTGACCTGAAAGGCAAAGCGGTTGTCGTGACCTCCGGTACCACGTCCGAAGTGCTGCTGCACAAGCTGAACGACGAGAAGAAAATGGACATGCGCATCATCAGCGCGAAAGACCATGGCGACTCCTTCCGTACCCTGGAAAGCGGCCGTGCCGTCGCGTTTATGATGGATGACGCTCTGCTGGCAGGCGAGCGCGCCAAGGCGAAGAAACCAGACAACT
The DNA here is from genome assembly GCF_036936505.1 of Enterobacter sp. JJBC. Lineage (NCBI taxonomy): Bacteria > Pseudomonadati > Pseudomonadota > Gammaproteobacteria > Enterobacterales > Enterobacteriaceae > Enterobacter > Enterobacter sp. JJBC. The sequence goes on along the minus strand of NZ_CP136935.1, from coordinate 1,386,275 downwards.
GGGAAATCGTCGGTACCGCCCAGTCGAAAGAAGCCTACGGCTGTATGCTGCGTAAAGGTGACGAGGACTTCAAGAAACTGATCGATGACACCATCGCTCAGGCGCAAACCTCCGGCGAAGCGGCAAAATGGTTCGACAAATGGTTCAAGAACCCAATTCCACCAAAAAACCTGAACATGAACTTTGAACTGTCTGACGACATGAAAGCGCTGTTCAAATCACCAAACGACAAAGCTCTTAACTAATTAGAACGACAGGGGCGGGATCTCCTGCCCTCTCGATTGTCGGGAAGCATGGACAGACTATACGTTGAGTGGTCGTTCCCCACTCAGCGCAAAAATTGAGCTTCTCACCAATCTTCGAGGGTAGCGCTGCTACCCTTTTTTTTCTGGAGTTTACTATGTCAATTGACTGGAACTGGGGCATCTTTCTGCAACAAGCCCCGTTCGGCAACACCACCTATCTCGGCTGGCTGTGGAGCGGCTTTCAGGTTACCGTTGCGTTATCGATAACGGCGTGGATTATCGCGTTTCTTGTCGGTTCGCTGTTCGGTATTCTGCGTACCGTCCCTAACCGTTTTCTCTCTTCAATTGGCACGCTCTATGTGGAACTGTTCCGTAACGTTCCGCTGATCGTGCAGTTCTTTACCTGGTATCTGGTGATCCCGGAACTGCTGCCGGAAGATCTCGGCATGTGGTTTAAGGCCGAGCTGGATCCTAACGTACAATTTTTTGTCTCCTCTATGCTGTGTCTGGGGCTGTTCACCGCTGCGCGCGTCTGCGAGCAGGTACGTGCCGCCATACAGTCACTGCCGCGCGGGCAAAAGAATGCGGCACTGGCGATGGGCCTGACTCTGCCTCAGGCCTACCGTTACGTACTGCTGCCGAACGCTTACCGCGTCATCGTTCCGCCGATGACGTCCGAAATGATGAACCTGGTAAAAAACTCGGCTATCGCCTCAACCATTGGTCTGGTAGATATGGCGGCGCAGGCGGGCAAACTGCTGGATTATTCCGCTCACGCATGGGAATCCTTCACGGCGATCACGCTCGCCTATGTTCTGATTAACGCATTCATCATGCTGGTGATGAACCTGGTTGAACGCAAAGTACGCCTGCCGGGCAATCTGGGGGGCAAATAAATGTACGATTTTGACTGGAGTTCCATTGTTCCCTCCATGCCCTATCTGCTGGATGGACTGGCAATCACCTTAAAGATCACCGTTATCGCCATTATCGTCGGTATTGTCTGGGGCACCCTGCTGGCAGTGATGCGCCTGTCGAGCTTTAAGCCGCTCGCCTGGTTTGCCACGGCTTACGTTAACGTGTTCCGCTCCATTCCACTGGTCATGGTGCTGCTGTGGTTTTATCTGATTGTTCCCGGCTTTTTACAGAACGTACTGGGACTGTCGCCAAAGACCGATATCCGCCTGATCTCTGCCATGGTGGCGTTTTCCATGTTTGAAGCCGCCTACTACTCAGAGATCATCCGCGCCGGTATTCAGAGTATCTCGCGCGGGCAGTCCAGCGCTGCGCTGGCGCTCGGTATGACGCACTGGCAGTCTATGAAGCTCATTATTCTGCCGCAGGCGTTTCGCGCCATGGTTCCGCTGCTGCTGACGCAGGGCATCGTCCTGTTCCAGGATACCTCCCTGGTCTACGTGCTGAGTCTGGCAGACTTCTTCCGTACCGCCTCCACCATTGGCGAACGTGACGGAACGCAGGTTGAGATGATCCTCTTCGCGGGCGGGGTCTATTTTGTGATTAGTTTAAGCGCATCGCTGTTGGTCAGCTGGCTGAAGAAAAGGACGGTATAATGATTTCCCTGAAAAATGTTTCTAAATGGTATGGGCACTTTCAGGTGCTGACCGACTGCTCAACAGAAGTGAAAAAAGGCGATGTGGTGGTGGTATGCGGTCCGTCCGGTTCCGGTAAGTCCACGCTTATCAAAACCGTTAATGGGCTGGAACCTGTCCAGCAGGGCGAGATTGTCGTTAACGGCACCAAAGTGAATGACCGCAAAACCAACCTTGCCCAGCTTCGCTCCCACGTAGGGATGGTGTTCCAGCATTTTGAGCTGTTCCCTCACCTCTCCATCATTGAGAACCTGACGCTGGCGCAGGTGAAAGTGCTGAAGCGCGACAAAAAAGCGGCGCGCGAAAAGGGGCTGAAGTTGCTGGAACGCGTCGGGCTGTCTGCACATGCGGATAAGTTCCCGGCACAGCTTTCGGGCGGCCAACAGCAGCGTGTGGCAATCGCGCGTGCGCTGTGCATGGATCCGGTGGCTATGCTGTTTGATGAGCCGACGTCCGCGCTCGATCCTGAGATGATCAACGAAGTACTGGACGTCATGGTGGAGCTGGCGCACGAAGGGATGACCATGATGGTGGTGACGCATGAAATGGGCTTCGCCCGTAAAGTGGCCAACCGCGTGATCTTCATGGATGAAGGGAAAATTGTTGAAGACTCACCAAAAGAAGAGTTCTTCGCAAATCCTAAATCTGAACGTGCAAAAGACTTCCTCGCCAAAATCCTGCATTAATCTTTTTAGTGCGCAATCTGCGGATTGCGCACTGCTTCACGCTTTAGATCTCTTTTTCTATTCGGCGTCACATCACAGCGTTAACCTTGTCACAAATAATGCTGAAAATGGAGAACGCTATGGCACAGCCAATTATTCTCGACTGCGATCCGGGTCATGATGACGCGATCGCACTCGTCCTTGCTCTTGCTTCCCCTGAACTGGACGTAAAAGCTGTCACCTCCTCCGCCGGGAACCAGACGCCGGATAAAACCTTGCGAAACGTGTTGCGCATGTTGACGCTGCTGAAACGCACCGATATTCCGGTCGCAGGTGGCGCCGTTAAGCCGCTGATGCGCCAGCTGATCATTGCGGATAATGTTCACGGTGAAAGTGGGCTGGATGGCCCGGCGCTGCCGGAGCCGGATTTCGCACCGCAAAACTGCACTGCCGTCGAGCTCATGGCGAAGGTGCTGCGTGAAAGCGCAGAACCCGTGACGCTGGTGGCGACCGGCCCGCAGACCAACGTAGCGCTGCTGCTGAACAGCCATCCTGAACTGCACAGCAACATCGCCCGTATCGTCATCATGGGCGGGGCAATGGGGCTGGGGAACTGGACGCCAGCAGCAGAGTTCAACATCTTCGTTGACCCGGAAGCCGCGGAAATCGTCTTCCAGTCGGGCCTGCCGATTGTGATGGCGGGGCTGGACGTTACCCACCGCGCACAAATTATGGCGCAGGACATCGAACGATTCCGTTCTGTGGGTAACCTGGTTGCAACAACCGTGGCAGAGCTGCTCGATTTCTTTATGGAGTATCACAAAGCCGAGAAGTGGGGCTTCCACGGTGCCCCGCTGCATGACCCATGCACCATCGCCTGGCTACTGAAGCCGGAAATGTTTACCACGGTCGAGCGTTGGGTTGGTGTGGAAACACAGGGGAAATATACCCAGGGAATGACGGTGGTGGACTATTACTCGCTAACGGGAAACAAGCCGAATACCACGGTGATGGTGGATATCGATCGGGAAGCGTTTGTGGATTTGTTGGCGGAGCGGCTGGCTTATTATTCTGCGGCCTGATGCCCTCACCCCGACCCTCTCCCTGTGGGAGAGGGAATAAACCTGCGCTTTTACTTATGGCTCAAACGGGCGACGCTGGAACTGGTCGTGACCGCACTTCGGACACAGCGACAACACCTCCGGCGTATACACGGCGATATGGTGGTGGCACTTCTCACACACCAGGTTCCCCAACCCCACTACTTCGCCGCTGTGATAGACACCGTGGTGGTTTAAATCCTGAAACACCTCACGCCATTCCAGCTGAGTTTTATCGGTAATATCCGCCAGCTCCTGCCACAGGCTCTCTTTAATGACCCGCATAAAAACGCTGTCGGCGATCTCGTCCTGGCTCTCTTCATAGCTTCGCGCGAACTCCTCCAGGTCGCGGCGCACGGCGCGCGTTACCTCTTCCACTTCGGTTCGCGTTAACTCACCCGTTTGCGTCACGCGTGCGCGTGCCTGTTCGACCAGCGCGTCGATATCACGCTCGCCGTTACGCAGCCGTTCCGTCAGAGTCGCTACCAGTTCACGGTAAAATTGAGCAACCTTGTTCATCATTTTGCCTCCCGGGTAAGTAACTGTCTCTAATAATAGACCTTATTTCGTCGCCGCTTTGTCAGGTGAAGCACAGACCCGGTAAATTCCTGCAAAGTGCATTTGCGTGAAAGGCTGTTTTGACGCGGGCGTTTGGGCTATGCTATGCGGATCTGAATTACCACATCCATTGGCTACATTTGTAGCTGTATTGAACACAGGACCACTGGCTGCCATGCAAGAGCAATACCGCCCGGAAGAGATAGAATCAAAAGTCCAGCAACACTGGGACGAGAAGCGCACCTTTGAAGTAACCGAAGACGAGAGCAAAGAGAAGTATTACTGCCTGTCGATGCTTCCCTATCCTTCTGGTCGACTACACATGGGCCACGTGCGTAACTACACCATCGGTGACGTGATTGCACGCTACCAGCGCTTGCTGGGCAAAAACGTTCTTCAGCCTATCGGCTGGGATGCGTTCGGCCTGCCTGCTGAAGGCGCGGCGGTGAAAAACAACACGGCACCGGCTCCGTGGACGTACGACAACATCGCGTACATGAAAAACCAGCTGAAAATGCTGGGCTTCGGCTATGACTGGAGCCGCGAGCTGGCAACCTGTACCCCGGAATACTACCGCTGGGAGCAGAAGTTCTTCACCGAGCTGTATAAAAAAGGCCTGGTGTACAAGAAGACCTCTGCCGTTAACTGGTGCCCAAATGACCAGACCGTTCTCGCGAACGAACAGGTTATCGATGGCTGCTGCTGGCGCTGCGACACCAAAGTAGAGCGTAAAGAGATCCCGCAGTGGTTTATCAAAATCACCGCCTACGCTGACGAACTGCTGAACGATCTGGACAATCTGGACCACTGGCCAGATACCGTTAAGACCATGCAGCGCAACTGGATCGGCCGTTCCGAAGGTGTGGAAATTACCTTCAACGTTGAGAACTACGATCAGACCCTGACCGTCTACACCACCCGCCCGGACACCTTCATGGGCGCGACCTACCTGGCCGTGGCCGCAGGTCACCCGCTGGCGCAGAAAGCGGCAGAAAACAATCCAGAACTGGCGACCTTTATCGACGAATGCCGCAACACGAAAGTGGCCGAAGCCGACATGGCGACGATGGAGAAAAAAGGCGTTGATACCGGCTTCAAAGCGATCCACCCGCTGACGGGCGAAGCGATCCCTGTCTGGGCCGCCAACTTCGTACTGATGGAATACGGCACAGGCGCCGTGATGGCCGTGCCGGGTCACGACCAGCGCGACTACGAATTTGCCACCAAATACGGCCTGACCATCAAGCCTGTTATTCTTGCTGCTGACGGCTCTGAACCCGATCTCTCTGAGCAAGCGCTGACTGAAAAAGGCACCCTGTTTAACTCCGGTGAGTTCAGCGGCCTGAGCTTTGAAGAGGGCTTCAACGCCATCGCCGACAAGCTGGCCTCCCTGGGCGTGGGCGAGCGTAAAGTGAACTACCGTCTGCGCGACTGGGGCGTTTCCCGTCAGCGTTACTGGGGTGCGCCAATCCCAATGGTGACGCTGGAAGATGGTACCGTGATGCCAACGCCAGAAGATCAGCTGCCGGTGATCCTGCCGGAAGACGTGGTCATGGACGGCATCACCAGCCCGATCAAAGCCGATCCTGAGTGGGCGAAAACCACCGTCAACGGTCAGCCAGCGCTGCGTGAAACCGACACCTTTGACACCTTTATGGAATCCTCCTGGTACTATGCGCGCTACACCTGCCCGCAGTACAAAGAAGGCATGCTGGATTCTGATGCAGCAAACTACTGGCTGCCGGTAGACATTTACATCGGTGGCATTGAACACGCCATCATGCACCTGCTCTACTTCCGCTTCTTCCACAAACTGATGCGTGACGCAGGCCTGGTCAACTCCGACGAGCCGGCAAAACAGCTGCTGTGTCAGGGTATGGTGCTGGCAGATGCGTTCTACTACGTTGGCGCGAACGGCGAGCGTAACTGGGTTTCTCCGGTTGATGCGATTGTCGAGCGCGACGAGAAAGGCCGTATCGTGAAGGCGAAAGACGCTGAAGGTCATGAACTGGTTTATACCGGCATGAGCAAGATGTCCAAGTCTAAAAATAACGGCATCGACCCGCAGGTGATGGTTGAGCGTTATGGTGCGGATACCGTGCGTCTGTTCATGATGTTCGCTTCCCCGGCAGATATGACCCTTGAGTGGCAGGAATCCGGCGTTGAAGGGGCCAACCGCTTCCTGAAGCGCGTCTGGAAACTGGTTTACGAGCACACCTCTCAGGGCGATGCGCCAGCGCTGAACGTAGCTGCACTGACTGAAGATCAACAGGCGCTGCGTCGTGATGTTCATAAAACTATTGCGAAAGTCACCGATGATATTGGTCGTCGTCAGACCTTCAATACCGCAATTGCGGCTATTATGGAACTGATGAACAAGCTGGCGAAAGCCCCGCAGGATGGCGAGCAGGATCGCGCGTTAATGCGTGAAGCGCTGCTGGCGGTCGTTCGCATGCTGAACCCGTTCACGCCGCACGTTAGCTTTACCCTGTGGCAGGAGCTGAAAGGCGAAGGCGATATCGACAATGCGCCGTGGCCAGTGGCGGATGAATCCGCTATGGTGGAAAACACCACGCTGGTGGTGGTGCAGGTTAACGGTAAAGTGCGCGGTAAAATTACCGTCGCGGTCGACGCAACCGAAGAACAGGTTCGCGAGCGCGCAGGCCAGGAGCATCTGGTCGCTAAATACCTTGAGGGCGTTACCGTACGTAAAGTGATCTACGTACCTGGTAAACTGCTGAATCTGGTCGTTGGCTAAGCGCGGGAGGAAACGTGCGACAACTGGCAACAATACTCTTATCTCTGGCGGTGCTTGTCACCGCTGGCTGCGGCTGGCACCTGCGCAACACCACGGCAGTGCCTGCGCAGATGAAAACGATGATCTTCGACTCATCCGATCCGAACGGACCGCTGAGCCGGGCCATTCGTAACCAGCTGCGTTTGAACGATGTTAAGCTGATCGAGAAGGGAACCCTACGTCAGGATGTTCCTTCGCTCCGTGTCCTGAAATCAACGCTGTCACAAGATACGGCCTCGATCTTCCAGGATGGGCGGACGGCGGAATATCAGATGGTGCTAACCGTTGATGCGGCCGTCTTGATGCCAAGTAAAGATATTTACCCTATCAATACCAAAGTCTACCGCTCGTTCTTCGATAACCCGCAGACGGCGCTGGCAAAAGACGCCGAACAGCAGATTATCATCAAGGAAATGTATGATAAGGCCGCGGAACAGCTGATCCGCAGGCTGCCTGCCATTGCCGCGTCGACGAAAAAAGGCGCTGACGTTATCGAAACACCGGATGCCAGCACGCCGGATATGCCAACGTCTCTGGGTAACTGATGATCAGGTTGTATCCTGAACAACTCCGCGCGCAGCTCAACGAAGGGCTGCGCGCGGCCTATCTGCTACTCGGCAACGACCCCCTGTTACTACAGGAAAGCCTTGATGCGGTTCGCCATGCGGCAGCCGCGCAGGGTTTCGATGAGCATCATACGTTCCAGATCGATAACAGTACCGACTGGAACGCTATCTTCTCGCTTTGTCAGGCCATGAGCCTGTTTGCCTCTCGTCAGACAATCCAGATCCTGCTGCCTGAGAATGGTCCTAACGCTGCCATCAATGAACAGCTGGCTATGCTGGTGAGTTTGTTACACGGCGATCTGCTGCTTATCGTACGCGGCAACAAACTCACAAAAGCGCAGGAAAACGCTGCCTGGTTTACCCGGCTAACCCCCAGTGCGGTGCTTGTCTCCTGCCAGACTCCAGAGCAGGCGCATCTGCCAAAATGGGTTGCCGCGCGAGCAAAGCAGCACAATTTGCAGCTGGATGAGGCCGCCAGTCAGCTCCTGTGCTACTGCTACGAAGGCAACCTTCTGGCACTGGCGCAGGCGCTGGACAGGCTCGCCCTGCTGTGGCCCGATGGCAAGCTGACGCTGCCGCGCGTGGAACAGGCGGTGAATGATGCCGCGCACTTTACCCCCTTCCACTGGGTTGATGCGCTGCTGTCGGCGAAAAGTAAACGTGCTCTGCACATCCTGCAACAGCTGCGCCTGGAAGGGAGTGAGCCGGTCATCCTTCTCCGTACGCTCCAGCGCGAATTACTGCTGCTGAACAACCTTAAACGCCAGTCAGCACACACGCCCCTGCGCGCCTTATTCGACAAACATCGCGTCTGGCAAAACCGTCGGGCGATGACCACGGAGGCGATAAACCGCCTGAGCCAGAAGCAGTTGCGTCAGGCAGTGCAACTTCTGATGCGCGCCGAACTGACGTTAAAACAGGATTACGGTCAGTCTGTCTGGGCGGAGCTGGAGAGTCTCTCTTTGCTGCTCTGCCATAAGGCGCTGGCAGACGTATTTATCGATGGGTGATATGCATTCTTTACAGGCAATGTATGGCGGGACCTTCGACCCGGTACACTATGGGCATCTTAAGCCGGTAGAAATCCTCGCGAATTTGATTGGGTTGCAGCGGGTAATCATCATGCCCAACAATGTTCCGCCGCACCGTCCTCAGCCAGAAGCAACCAGCGAGCAGCGTAAAGCGATGCTCGCGCTGGCTATCGCCGATAAGCCTCTCTTCACGCTGGATGAGCGTGAACTGCGCAGGGATACCCCTTCCTGGACATCGCAAACGCTGCGGGAGTGGCGCGCTGAGCAGGGGCCCATGAAACCGCTGGCGTTTATCATCGGCCAGGATTCCTTGCTCAACTTTCCCAGCTGGTACCAGTACGAAACCATTCTGGAAAACAGTCATCTGCTGGTCTGCCGCCGTCCGGGCTACCCGCTGACCATGCGCGACGCGCAGCATCAGCAGTGGCTTGACGCACATCTGACGGACAATATAGAAGACCTGCACAGTCTCCCCGCCGGGAAAATTTACCTCGCTGAAACGCCGTGGTTTGATATTTCCGCGACCCTCATCCGCGAGCGTCTCCAGCAGGGTTTAGACTGTGACGATCTCCTCCCCTCGCCCGTGCTGGCCTATATCCTTGCGCACGGTCTGTATCAGAAAAGTACAGATGTCTGAGCATCGCCGGCGAAATTGTCCGTTAATGATTATCCTGCCTTGACAGGCTAAGCCATACTGATATCCTCCGCTGCCAGACTTTCCCGCCGATCGCTGCTTTACGGAAATTGTTTTACAAAAATGGCGATGCAATCTCAGGCGGAGGGTGGGATGATACCCGCCTTCAAAAGCCGGGCGGTGACATTTGTCCCGCGACTGGCGTCAGTTCAGGTATACTGACTGGCCACGAATTCATAGTTGTACAATCTCATTCACCCAGGGGGAAAACTTGCAGGGTAAAGCACTCCAGGATTTTGTTATCGACAAAATTGATGACCTGAAAGGTCAGGACATCATCGCTATCGACGTTAAGGGTAAATCCAGCATCACCGACTGCATGATCATCTGCACCGGCACCTCAACTCGTCACGTTGTTTCGATTGCTGACCATGTTGTTCAGGAATCGCGCGCGGCAGGGCTGCTTCCGCTGGGCGTTGAAGGTGAAGCGACCGCTGACTGGGTGGTTGTCGATCTCGGCGATGTGATTGTCCACGTCATGCAGGAAGAGAGTCGTCGCCTGTATGAGCTGGAAAAACTCTGGGGTTAATGCGTGAAGTTGCAACTGGTCGCCGTCGGCACCAAAATGCCGGACTGGGTACAAACCGGTTTTACTGAGTATCTGCGTCGTTTCCCAAAAGATATGCCGTTCGAACTGGTGGAGATCCCAGCAGGAAAGCGCGGCAAGAACGCAGATATCAAACGTATTCTCGATAAAGAGGGAGAGCTGATGCTGGCTGCCGCAGGCAAAAACCGCATCGTGACCCTCGATATCCCGGGCAAACCCTGGGATACGCCGCAGCTGGCGCACGAACTGGAGCGCTGGAAGCAGGATGGTCGGGACGTCAGTCTGTTGATTGGCGGACCAGAGGGGTTATCTCCCGCCTGCAAAGCGGCAGCAGAACAAAGTTGGTCACTCTCGGCGCTGACGCTGCCCCACCCGCTTGTACGGGTTCTCGTGGCAGAAAGTTTGTATCGCGCATGGAGCATCACTACCAACCACCCTTATCACCGCGAGTAATGACTGACCAGGGTAATTTAAGCAGCGGATGAAACTACAGAATTCTTTTCGCGACTATACGGCTGAGTCCGCGCTGTTTGTGCGCCGGGCGCTGGTCGCCTTTACGGGGATTTTGCTGCTTACCGGCGTGCTGATCGCCAACCTCTATAATCTGCAAATTGTCCGCTATACCGATTACCAGACCCGCTCAAACGAAAACCGTATCAAGCTGGTGCCCATCGCGCCCAGCCGCGGCATTATCTACGATCGTAACGGCACGCCGCTGGCGCTTAATCGCACCATCTACCAGATAGAGATGATGCCCGAGAAAGTGGATAACGTGCAGGATACCCTGAACGCGCTGAGAAGCGTTGTCGACCTGACTGATGACGATATCGCTGCGTTCAAAAAAGAGCGCGCACGTTCTCACCGCTTCACCTCCATTCCGGTAAAAACCAACCTGACGGAAGTGCAGGTCGCCCGTTTTGCCGTTAACCAGTACCGTTTCCCCGGAGTGGAAGTCAAAGGCTATAAACGCCGCTACTATCCTTACGGCTCCGCGCTGACGCACGTCATTGGTTACGTCTCCAAAATCAACGATAAAGACGTCGAACGCCTTGATAAAGACGGCAAGCTGGCTAACTACGCCGCAACCCATGATATTGGCAAGCTGGGGATCGAACGTTATTACGAAGATGTACTGCACGGTCAGACCGGGTATGAAGAGGTTGAAGTTAACAACCGTGGCCGCGTGATCCGGCAACTGAAAGAGGTGCCCCCGCAGGCGGGGCATGACGTCTATCTGACGCTCGACCTGAAGCTACAGCAGTATATCGAGACGCTGCTGGCGGGTAGCCGTGCTGCGGTTATTGTGACCGACCCGCGTACCGGCGGCATTCTGGCGATGGTTTCGATGCCAAGCTACGATCCGAACCTCTTCGTGGATGGCATCTCCAGCAAGGATTACTCCGGCCTGCTCAACGATCCAAACACGCCGCTGGTAAACCGCGCGACGCAGGGGGTTTATCCTCCAGCTTCAACGGTTAAACCGTATGTCGCCGTGTCTGCGCTGAGCGCGGGCGTCATCACCCGTAATACCAGTCTGTTTGACCCCGGCTGGTGGCAGTTGCCTGGCTCTGAGAAACGCTACCGCGACTGGAAAAAATGGGGCCACGGCCATCTGAACGTGACCAAATCACTGGAGGAGTCGGCGGATACCTTCTTCTATCAGGTCGCCTACGACATGGGTATTGACCGTCTGTCTGAATGGATGAGCAAGTTCGGCTACGGGCATTACACCGGTATAGATTTGGCGGAAGAGCGTTCCGGCAACATGCCAACCCGCGAATGGAAGCTGAAGCGCTTTAAAAAACCCTGGTATCAGGGTGACACCATTCCGGTGGGGATCGGCCAGGGCTACTGGACGGCAACGCCGCTGCAAATGAACAAGGCGATGATGATCCTCATCAACGATGGCGTCGTGAAAGTGCCGCACCTGCTGCAAAGCACCGTTGAAGACGGCAAAAAAGTGCCATGGATACAGCCGCACGAGCCGCCGGTGGGTGACATTCATTCCGGATACTGGGAAATCGCGAAAGACGGCATGTACGGTGTAGCCAACCGCCCTAACGGGACGGCGCACAAATATTTCGCTGGCGCACCGTATAAGGTAGCCGCGAAATCAGGTACGGCTCAGGTCTTCGGTCTTAAAGCGAATGAAACTTACAACGCACATAAAATTGCCGAACGTCTGCGTGACCACAAGCTCATGACGGCGTTTGCCCCTTATGATAACCCGCAGGTTGCGGTGGCGATGATTCTGGAGAACGGCGGCGCAGGCCCGGCGGTGGGTACCATCATGCGTCAAATCCTCGACCACATCATGCTGGGTGACAACAACACCGAACTGCCAGCTGAAAACCCGGCAGCCGCTGCGGCGGAGGACCAATAATCATGACGGATAATCCGAATAAAAAATCGCTGTGGGACAAGATCCACATCGACCCAGCCATGCTGCTGATTCTGCTGGCTCTGCTGGTCTATAGCGCTCTCGTTATCTGGAGCGCCAGCGGCCAGGATATCGGCATGATGGAGCGTAAAATCGGCCAGATCGCCATGGGTCTGGTTATTATGGTGGTGATGGCGCAAATACCGCCGCGCGTGTACGAGGGCTGGGCGCCCTATCTCTATATTTTCTGTATCATTTTGTTGGTGGCAGTAGATGCTTTCGGCGCCATCTCGAAGGGGGCACAGCGCTGGCTGGATCTGGGGATTGTCCGCTTCCAGCCGTCGGAAATCGCCAAAATCGCCGTCCCGCTGATGGTGGCGCGCTTTATTAACCGCGACGTCTGCCCGCCGTCGTTGAAAAATACCGCCATTGCGCTGGTGCTGATTTTCCTGCCGACGCTGCTCGTGGCCGCACAGCCGGACCTCGGTACCTCGATTCTTATCGCCCTCTCCGGCCTGTTCGTCCTGTTCCTGTCCGGCCTGAGCTGGCGTCTGATTGGTATCGCCGTGGTGCTGGTTGCCGCGTTTATCCCTATCCTCTGGTTCTTCCTGATGCATGATTACCAGCGTCAGCGCGTTATGATGCTGCTCGATCCCGAGACCGATCCGCTGGGCGCAGGCTATCATATTATTCAGTCGAAGATTGCGATTGGCTCCGGCGGCCTGCGCGGCAAAGGCTGGCTGCACGGTACGCAGTCGCAGCTCGAATTTTTACCGGAACGCCACACCGACTTTATCTTTGCCGTTCTGGCTGAGGAGTTAGGGCTGGTTGGCATCCTGGTTCTGCTTGCACTCTACGTGCTGCTGATCATGCGAGGTTTGTGGATTGCCGCACGCGCCCAAACCACCTTTGGTCGCGTGATGGCAGGCGGATTAATGTTGATTTTGTTCGTTTATGTCTTCGTAAATATTGGTATGGTGAGTGGGATTCTGCCGGTTGTCGGCGTACCGCTGCCGCTGGTGAGTTACGGGGGCTCGGCACTGATCGTGTTGATGGCCGGGTTTGGTATCGTCATGTCGATCCATACCCACAGGAAAATGTTGTCCAAAAGCGTATAAAAATAAGGGGATCGCAATGCGTAAGCAGTGGCTGGGGATCTACATCGCAGCAAGTTTACTTGCCGCCTGTACAAGTGATGATGGTCAGCAACAGGCAACCGTCGCGCCGCCGCAGCCTGCGGTCTGTAATGGCCCGATTGTCGAGATTAGCGGTGCCGATCCCGTTTATGAACCGCTGAACGCCAGCGTGAATCAGGATTATCAGCGCGACGGTAAAAGCTATAAAATCGTTCAGGATCCTTCCCGTTTCAGCCAGGCTGGCTTTGCTGCCATCTATGACGCTGAGCCCGGTAGCAACCTGACCGCGTCGGGTGAAACCTTCGATCCGATGCAGATCACGGCGGCACACCCGACGCTGCCTGTCCCGAGCTATGCACGCATCACTAACCTGGCGAATGGCCGAATGATCGTGGTGCGTATCAACGATCGCGGTCCTTACGGCACCGATCGCGTGATCTCCCTGTCCCGCGCGGCGGCCGACCGTCTGAACACCTCAAACAATACTAAAGTGCGTATCGACCCAATTATCGTGGCGCAGGATGGTTCGCTGTCTGGCCCGGGCACGGCCTGTACCACGGTCGCGAAACAGACCTATGCCCTGCCCGCTCGCCCGGATCTGAGCGGTGGTATGGGGGGCGCTTCAACGCCGGCAGAGCCCACACAGCCGCAGGGTGAAGTGCGTGCTATCAGCAACGATACGCTGCAAAGTGAAGACGCGACAGGCGCCCCGGTGAAAAGCAGTGGTTTCCTTGGCGCACCCACCACGTTAGCGCCGGGCGTGATTGAATCAAATGAACCTGCCCCAGCGCCTGCGCCCGTCGTTGCTGCACCCGCTGCACAACCCGCCCCGGTGACCGCGCCTGCTGCTACGCAGACTGCGGCGCCTGCGACGGCGAGCGGCAGCTACGTGGTTCAGGTTGGCGCTGTCAGCGATCGGACCCGTGCAGAGCAATATCAGCAGCGTTTAAGCAAACAGTTTGGCGTGCCAGGCCGCGTTGAGCAAAACGGTGCGGTATGGCGTATCCAGATGGGTCCGTTTGCCAGCAAATCGCAGGCAGCATCCCTGCAACAGCGTTTGCAGAGCGAGGCGCAGCTCCAGTCGTTTATCGCTGTTGCAAAATAATTATTCGGTGGTATCCGAAATGTCAGTTTGTGTAAACCACGTTAACACTCTCATGATGAAAGTCGGATGCCTGCCCGTATAGCATTTGCTATAGTAAGGCACTTTTTTAATTCCATCACGGATGTCGTAGTTCTGACCATGAAGACCACTTTTTCTGCTCGTTTTGTGCAGCGCATGGCGCTGACCACGGCCCTTTGCGCTGCTGCATTCTCCGCAGCTCACGCGGATGACCTGAACATCAAGACCATGATCCCTGGCGTTCCGCAGATCGACGCGGAATCCTACATCCTGATTGATTACAACTCCGGCAAAGTTCTGGCAGAACAGAACGCCGATGCCCGCCGCGATCCGGCCAGCCTGACCAAAATGATGACCAGCTATGTTATCGGCCAGGCTATGAAAGCAGGCAAATTCAAAGAAACCGACCTGGTGACTATCGGTAACGATGCGTGGGCAACCGGCAACCCCGTGTTCAAAGGTTCATCGCTGATGTTCCTGAAACCTGGCATGCAGGTTCCGGTCTCTCAGCTTATCCGTGGCATCAACTTGCAGTCCGGTAACGACGCCTGCGTGGCCATGGCTGATTTTGCCGCGGGCAGCCAGGACGCGTTTGTGGGCCTGATGAACAGCTACGTCTCCGCGCTGGGTCTGAAAAACAGCCACTTCCAGACCGTTCACGGCCTGGACGCCGAGGGTCAGTACAGCTCCGCGCGTGACATGGCGCTGATCGGTCAGGCGCTGATCCGCGACGTGCCAAACGAGTACTCTATCTACAAAGAGAAAGAGTTCACCTTCAACGGCATTCGTCAGACCAACCGTAACGGCCTGCTGTGGGACAACAGCCTGAACGTCGACGGTATCAAAACCGGCCACACCGATAAAGCTGGTTATAACCTGGTGGCCTCCGCCACTGAAGGTCAGATGCGTCTGATCTCTGCCGTGATGGGGGGGCGTACGTTTAAAGGACGCGAAACGGAAAGCAAAAAACTGCTGACCTGGGGCTTCCGCTTCTTCGAAACCGTGAACCCGCTGAAAGCCGGTAAAGAATTTGCCTCTGAACCTGTCTGGTTTGGCGATAACGACCGCGCTTCCCTGGGCGTGGACAAAGATCTCTATCTGACTATCCCACGCGGTCGTATGAAAGATCTGAAAGCCAGCTACGTGCTGAATACCACCGAGCTGCACGCCCCACTGCAAAAGAATCAGGTCGTGGGTACTATCAACTTCCAGCTGGATGGCAAAACCATCGATCAACGCCCGCTGGTGGTGCTGGAGGAGATTCCTGAAGGCAATTTCTTCGGCAAAATCATTGATTACATTAAGCTGATGTTCCATCACTGGTTTGGTTAAAAATTGAACACTTGAAAGTGTGATTTTGATCCCCATATACTACGTATCAGTAAAACTCCCGCCCCGTGGCGGGAGTTATTATTTTTTACACACACGCCGGAGCTGACATGAAAACCAAACTTAACGAACTGCTTGAATTCCCTACCCCTTTTACTTACAAAGTAATGGGTCTGGCGAAACCTGAGCTGGTTGATCAGGTGGTTGAAGTGGTACAGCGCCATGCGCCGGGCGACTACTCTCCATCAGTCAAACCGAGCAGCAAAGGTAATTACCACTCGGTCTCAATCACCATCACTGCGACACACATTGAGCAGGTTGAGACGCTGTACGAAGAGCTCGGCAATATCGAAATTGTTCGTATGGTGCTGTAGTCCCTCAGCGGTTACCCGGTTTGCCGGGTAACCCACTTCCCCGCTGTGATATACTCCGCGTTACCTATTCTCCCTTGTCTTCGGAGACGTCCTTTTGTACCAGGATAAAATTCTTGTTCGCCATCTTGGGATACAGCCTTACGAGCCAGTCTCTCAGGCTATGCATGACTTTACCGATATGCGCGATGACACCACCCCTGATGAAATCTGGCTGGTTGAACACATGCCGGTGTTTACTCAGGGCCAGGCAGGAAAAGCCGAACATTTATTGATGACGGGTGATATCCCGGTGATCCAGAGCGATCGCGGTGGACAGGTAACCTACCACGGCCCGGGCCAGCAGGTAATGTATGTCCTGCTTAACCTGAAACGCAGAAAGCTGGGCGTACGTGAGCTCGTGACCTTACTGGAACAGACCGTGGTGAACACGCTCGCTGAGTACGGTATCGACGCTCATCCTCGCGCCGATGCCCCGGGCGTCTACGTGGGAGAGAAGAAAATCTGTTCGCTGGGGCTGCGTATCCGCAAAGGCTGCTCGTTCCACGGGCTGGCGCTGAATATCAATATGGATCTCACCCCTTTCCAGCGCATCAACCCATGCGGGTATGCGGGTATGGAAATGACGCAAATGCGCCAGTGGGTCGCTACCGCCACGCCTGAGAATATCCGCCCCGTGCTTCTGAAGATGTTTTTAGCGCTGCTTAACAATCCTGACTACGAATATATTGCTGCTTAACACACTTCCGGCAGTGGTTCGGTTATTTGACTAGCCACTGCTTAATTGCCGCATTTACGCTTTACAATAAACCGCATATTCTATATTTTCGAGTCGCCCATATATTAGCGTCCCATATTAATTAGAACCTTAATAGTACCATCACCGGGTATCGTGTAACGTGCGTGATAATCACCCAACTGCTTGTTTTCGATAAACAAGGGAAACTTACGAAACACTTTACGAATCTCTGCAAGCATAATAAATAAATTCAACTATCATTCATATTGTGAATGGATACGGAGTAAGAGCGTGGAGCCTACTAATTTACCAGCCAAACGCCTGAATGAAACCAGCGGCGAAGATAAGCCGCAAATTTTCCGGACTTTACGTAATATTGATCTCAATTTATTGACTATTTTTGAGGCGGTATATGTCCACAAAGGTATCGTTAATGCTGCGAAAATTCTTAATCTCACACCCTCTGCTATTAGCCAGTCAATTCAAAAATTGCGCGCGATATTTCCCGATCCCTTATTTATTCGTAAAGGCCAGGGCGTAACCCCCACCGCGTACGCAACCCATCTGCATGAGTACATCAGCCAGGGTCTGGAATCGATTCTGGGCGCGCTGGATCTCACCGGCAGTTACGATAAGCAACGAACCATCACCATAGGCACTTCTCCCTCTGTGGGCGTTCTGGTCATGCCCGCTATTTACCAGGCTGTTAAACAGCATGCGCCACAGCTGCTGATCCGCAATGTGCCCGTTAACGATCCGGAAACTCAGCTGGCGCAATTCCAGACGGACCTGATCATCGACAGCAACAGCTTCGCGGCCAGAGCATTAGGGCATAACGTTCTCTATACCGACTCTCTGGCGCTCGTTTGTCGTCAGAATCATCCTGTATTGAGCGCACCTTTAACGCCTGAAAATTTGCGTCATTACGAACATGCAACCTTTATGTCCGAGGGGCAGGGCCCGGATCCGCTGCGCCAGCGTATTGACGAACTGTTCCCGGACCGTCTGATCAGCTTCAGCAGTTACAATATGTTTACCCTCGCGGCCCTGATTGGCAGCAGCGATTTGCTCTGTATTATGCCTGTGCGTCTCTTCGCTTTACTTCAAAAATGCTGGCCGCTGGAGAGCATTCCATTGAGTCAACTTACGACGGAATCTGTTGAAATCTCACTGCATTACAACAAGCTAAGCCTGCGCGATCCGGTGCTGGAAAACGTCATTAACGTGATCCGCCAGGCTTTCTGATCCCGCCTTTCAGCGCAAGCCCCTGCCGCAAGCGGGGCAAAAGGCACAAAACAACAACTATTTTACAAATTGGCGACCTGGCAGGCTGCTTTATCGCCCCTTTAAATGATATACTGCCTGTCGTTCGTTCAAAAATAGTTGATAATTACAACATTCCCTTGAATTGAAACGCTTTCCTTCGATATTCGCAACTGGAACACGCACGCTATGAGTAAACCCATTGTGATGGAACGCGGTGTTAAATACCGCGATGCCGATAAAATGGCCCTTATCCCGGTTAAAAACGTGGCTACAGAGCGCGAGGCGCTGTTAAGAAAACCGGAATGGATGAAAATCAAACTTCCGGCCGACTCTTCGCGTATCCAGGGGATCAAAGCGGCGATGCGCAAAAATGGTCTTCACTCTGTCTGTGAAGAGGCCTCGTGCCCTAACCTTGCTGAATGTTTCAATCACGGTACCGCGACATTTATGATTCTGGGTGCCATCTGCACCCGCCGCTGTCCGTTCTGTGACGTTGCCCATGGCCGTCCTGTTGCGCCAGACGCTAACGAACCGCAAAAACTGGCGCAGACGATTGCCGATATGGCGCTGCGTTATGTTGTTATTACCTCCGTTGACCGTGACGATCTGCGCGATGGCGGTGCTCAGCATTTTGCTGACTGTATTACCGCCATCCGCGAAAAAAGCCCGAACATTAAGATTGAGACGCTGGTGCCGGATTTCCGTGGCCGTATGGATCGCGCGCTCGATATCCTGACCGCGACGCCACCAGACGTGTTCAACCACAACCTGGAGAACGTACCGCGTATCTACCGTCAGGTACGTCCCGGTGCAGACTACAACTGGTCGCTGAAGCTGCTGGAACGCTTTAAAGAAGCCCATCCGCATATTCCAACCAAGTCTGGTCTGATGGTCGGCCTGGGTGAAACCAACGCTGAGATCATTGAAGTGATGCGCGATCTGCGCCGCCACGGCGTCACCATGCTGACGCTGGGCCAGTACCTCCAGCCAAGCCGTCACCACCTGCCTGTACAGCGTTACGTAAGCCCGGATGAGTTCGATGAAATGAAAGCCGAAGCGATGGCGATGGGCTTTACCCATGCCGCGTGCGGTCCGTTTGTTCGCTCCTCTTATCACGCCGATATGCAGGCGAAGGGCGAAGAAGTGAAATAAAGCTGTAAAATTTATTTACAGTAAAACAAAAAACCGGCCTCGTGAGCCGGTTTTTTTATGCAAGCCTTGCAGCATTGCCATTACTCTTTGTGTGAAAGCTTCTGTGCAGTGATGTCATCTTCGGCACTTTTCTTCGCTGCCGCGTCGTCATCGTTCATTGCTTTCTTAAAGCCCTTAATGGCAGCACCCAGGTCTCCACCCAGCGTGCGTAACTTCTTGGTACCGAACAGCAGGACGACCAGTGCGGCAACCACCAGCAGTTTGGTAATACTAATCTCACCCATAAATACCTTCTTTACATGAAACAGGCTGCATTCCGCCAAAAAACCTGAACGTATTAACGGTCATTTGGCGCGTGCACACAATAGCAATCTGTAACAAGGTGAATCAAGCATTGTTGAAAAAAACATCACATTAATTGCGGTGGCGCAAACCTGCGGTTGCGCAGAACAGGTAATTGCTGCCGCGCAAGCGCTATTCGGGCTGAAATTATCTCCGTCAGCAATAACGCAGGCGTCTCCGCTGCCGCAACAACCGTCACCCCCAGCGGATCGACAACCCTGCTCTGCCCAATATTTTTGTTACCACATTCACCCGCGGCTACCACGTAACAGGTGGTATCCAGCGCGCGTGCTGCCAGCAGCGTCGCCCAGTGATGCTCCTTAAGCGGTCCTTTGACCCACGCGGCGGGCAGAACCAGCACCTCCGCCCCCTGCAATGCCAGGTTCAGCGCCAGCTCGGGAAAACGGATATCGTAGCAGGTCATCAGGCCAACCTTAAAACCCTCCACCTCAATCAGCGGCGGAATTACACTCCCCGGATCGACCAGGCGCGACTCCTGAACGCTGAACGCATCATACAGATGAAGTTTGGCGTAGCTCGCGGCAATGGCACCCTCACGTATCGCCACCAGCGTGTTCACCGCGCGCCCCGGCGAGGACGGAATATGGACCGTCAATATCGTGGTGAGCGCGCTGCCAACGCTTTCGGCCAGCAGTCGTTTCAGAAACGCCCCTTCCAGCGTTTGCGCAGACTTTACCGACAGGTCCGGATCGCCATCATCACGGGCCAGTAACGCCTCGGGAAGTACCAGCAACGACGCCCCCTTTTGCTTCGCCGCATGCATCAGGGAGACGCATTTTTCCGCGTTTTCATTCCAGTCCGGCGTCACCGCGAACTGCCCTACTGCAACATACATAATTGTCTCCCGGTCAAAAACAGCGTTACACTCGACGCACTTACACAGCAAATAGCAGGTACTGACAGTGTTACAACTACTTATAGCCGTTTTTATTGGTGGAGGCACGGGTAGCGTTGCGCGGTGGCTCTTAAGCATGCGGTTTAACCCTCTGCATCAGGCCATTCCGATGGGGACACTGGCGGCAAATCTGATCGGGGCGTTTATTATTGGGATGGGGCTGGCCTGGTTTAATCGCATGACCAACATCGACCCTATGTGGAAGGTTCTGATTACAACCGGTTTCTGCGGCGGCTTAACAACGTTTTCTACCTTCTCTGCGGAGGTGGTGTTTCTGTTTCAGGAAGGCCGGATGGGCTGGGCGCTGACGAACATTGCCGTTAACATGCTTGGCTCGTTTGCGATGACTGCGATCGCATTCTGGTTATTTTCCTCCGCCAGCGGACATTAAGCACGGCAACCTTAATGTTGGCTTAATTTTTCTCTGTCACTCTTGGCTCAATATTGAACGAGGGTGATAGCATGAAAGAAAATCTCTTAGGCGCAGGTATGGTATTGCTAAGCGTCGCGATCGTCGCCAGCTTCCTGAAGATCTATCTTATCGGTTGATTCAGAACGAAAAAAACCCGCTCATTGAGCGGGTTTTGAAATTCTTGCTGACGCGTCTGAATTACAGAGCGATTACGTTAGCAGCAGAAGGGCCTTTGGCACCGTTAGTGATTTCGAACTCTACGCGCTGACCTTCAGCCAGAGTTTTGAAACCATTAGACTGGATTGCAGAGAAGTGTACGAACACGTCTTTGCTGCCATCTTCAGGAGTAATGAAACCGAATCCTTTGGACTCATTAAACCACTTAACGTTACCTTTAATCTTAGACATCAAAATTACCTTTACATTAAAAAACGACACAAATGCTGTGTCGGGTATCAGTACAACAATTGTGAGGCGTTTTGTCCAGCGGATCTTTGATAAAAAGTGACAAAAGTCGCGTTAATTTTCGCTGTCCGATTTTTATCCTTTACATTTTAATGTCTGTGCATTTTTTGGCCGATTTAGCAGAAAAATTCAGTTAAAACTGAAACCGCATCCAGGCAAAGTAAACGTTACCGTTGTTATACGTACCCGGTATGTAGGTCATCTGAAACGTCGCCGGACCGTAACCAATGGAGGCAAGCGGCAGCAGTACCGGAACAGGAATGTATTTCCAGTTATCACGCGCCGTAAACCCTGCCGTATAGCCCAGCCCGAGACGGAAGTTGTCGTCTGATAACGGACGCCAGGTTTTTTCCCAGCCGTAACCGCCAATAGGCTCCCATTTATTGTAGGAGTCCTTAAACGCCATCAGGTACAGGCCATGCCAGTTACCTTTTTCATCCCAGCGAGACTGACCGAAGCCGGCCCCCCACGGACGTTCGTTATAACGGTCTGTTTTTTCTTTATCGTAGGCGAAACGTGCATGCCACGTAATGGCCGGAATATAGAGATCGTAATGCTCAGGTTCATTCCATGTTTGCGCGACGTTATCCGTGAAGGTGGTGAACCAGCCTTTATCCGCTGTATTGCTGTCTGCATTAACAGCAGACGCACACGATAACTGCCCAATAATAAACAACAAAATCAGGGGGAATTTAATTCGTACAATCACAATGCCATTACCATATTTAGTATTCGGTGCAGACCTTAACACAGAATACTTGAATGAACGCTTAACAGCATGGGTGTTATTCCTAATTACCATCCCGTTCCTGGGAATAATCTGAGGATACATAAACTGCATGCCTGAATAAGCACATGCAGTTGACATATTTAACGTTGATGTAACAATTTGTAGAGTGCGGGAATAACTAACATCGACAATAACGGTGCCGTTACCATGCCACCAATCATCGGCGCGGCAATACGTTGCATCACCTCCGAGCCACTCCCACTCCCCCACATGATGGGCAGCAGTCCTGCCATAATAGTGGCGACCGTCATCACCTTCGGACGCACGCGCAGCACGGCACCTTCGTGGATCGCCCGCATCAGCACCGTATTTCCCCCTTCTGGCTCCAGCCTGTGATATTTATCGATCGCATGATTCAAATAAAGAACCATAATTACGCCGAATTCTGCCGCCACTCCGGAAAGGGCGATAAAGCCAACGGCCCCCGCCACTGACAAATTATATTCAAGCAGCCACAATAACCACACGCCCCCAATAAGCGCGAACGGCAATGCCCCCATTATTATCAGGACATTTGATATCCGCCTGAAGGTTAACCATAAAAGGACGAATATAATCATCAGCGTGACAGGTAAAACTATTTTGAGCCTCGCGGTCGCCCGTTCCAGATATTCAAACTGCCCGGACCAGGAGAGAGACACGCCCTGCGGCAATACCACCTTCTCCTCCACCCGTTTTTGCATTTCATCCACGGCGGACTTCAGATCGCGCCCGCGCAAGTCAACATAGATCCAGCTGGAAAGGCGCGCGTTTTCACTTTTTAGCATCGGTGGGCCTTCCGTCACGACGATATCGGCCAATTCCCCCAGCGCCACCTGGCTACCGCTGGCGGTCACTACCGGCAACACCCGCAACGCGTCGACGTTATCACGCAAATCGCGGGGATAACGCAGGTTGATGGGATACCGCTCGCGTCCCTGGATCACCTCGCCAATGTTATCGCCCCCGACCAGCGTGGAGACCAGGCTTTGCAGTTCATCGACGGAAACGCCGTAGCGCGCGGCTTTTTGCCGATCGATACGAATATCCACGTAGCGTCCGCCTTCCAGACGCTCCGCCAGCGCAGAGGAGACGCCAGGAACGTCCTTCACCACCTGCTCAATCTGCCGGGCCACACGCTCAATGTCGGCAATATTATTGCCGTTCACCTTAATGCCGACCGGGCTTTTGATCCCGGTTGCCAGCATGTCCAGACGGTTACGGACAGGCGGCACCCACACATTGGCAATGCCCGGCAGCGACACGGTTTTATCGAGCTCCTCCACCAGCTTTTGCGGCGTCATTCCTGGCCGCCACTGCTCGCGGGGCTTAAAGTGGATGGTTGTTTCCAGCATGGTTAATGGCGCGGGATCGGTTGCCGACTCTGCCCGACCGGCTTTGCCAAACACGCTCGCCACCTCCGGGACGCTTTTGATCAAGCGGTCCGTCTGCTGAAGCAGCCGTGATGCCTCGCGAGCAGAGATCCCCGGCAGCGTGGAGGGCATATAGAGTAAATCTCCTTCATCCAGCGGCGGCATAAATTCGCTTCCCAGGCGGCTCAGCGGCCAGAGCGTGGCGATCAGCAGCAGACATGCCAGTGCCAGCGTCGTTTTCGGGAAGGTCAGTACCTTGTCCAGCAGCGGCTCATACAGGCGGATCAGGAGGCGGTTGATCGGGTTTGCCTTCTCATCCGGGATTTTCCCGCGAATGAAAAAGCCCATTAGCACCGGCACCAGGGTGATCCCAAGCCCGGCGGCCACGGCCATCGACCAGGTTTTGGTGAACGCCAGCGGCGAGAACATTCTCCCCTCCTGCGCTTCCAGCGAAAAAACCGGTATAAATGACAGCGTGATGATTAACAGGCTGCAAAACAGCGCCGGTCCCACTTCAACCGCCGCCTTTTCCGCCAGACGCCAGTATTCCCCCGGCGCGGGCTCCTTGCCCGGATTATCATGCCGCCACTGCTCCAGCACCTTGTGCATGTTTTCAATCATCACAATTGCGGCATCCACCATCGCCCCAATGGCAATGGCGATCCCGCCGAGCGACATCATATTCGCGTTAATGCCCTGATAGTGCATCACCACAAAAGCCCCGAGGATCCCCAGCGGCAGAGAGACCATCGCCACCAGCGCGGAGCGCAGGTGGAACAGGAACAGCGCACACACCAGTACCACCACGGCAAACTCTTCGAGCAGCTTGTGCGTCAGCGTTTTGACCGAGTCCTCAATCAGCGTGGAACGATCGTAGACCGGAACAATCTCGACGCCCTGCGGCAGCGTTTCTTGCAGCTCGCTCAGTTTCGCTTTTACCGCATGAAGCGTTTCCAGCGCATTCTGCCCGTAGCGCATCACGATCACGCCGCCAGCGACCTCCCCTTCACCGTTAAGCTCCGCCACACCCCGGCGGATCTCCGGGCCAATGCCAATGGTGGCGACATCTTTCAGCAGGACAGGTACGCCATCGCGGGTAGCGATCACCACATTGCGAAAATCCTCCAGCGAGCGCAAATAGCCCGTTGTCCGCACCATATACTCCGCTTCGCCCATCTCCAGCAGGGCGCCGCCGCTCTCCTTATTGGCGGCCTGCACCGCGCCGGATAGCTGGCTGTGGGTAATATTCAGCGCGCGCATTTTCGCCGGGTCCGCCACGATCTGATACTGACGCACCATTCCGCCAATACTTGCCACCTCAGATACATTCGGTACCGTCTTAAGCTCGAACTTAAGCGTCCAGTCCTGTAGGGCCCGCAGATCTGCCAGGCTGTGTTTTCCACTACGGTCGATCAGTGCATATTCGTAGATCCAGCCGACGCCCGTCGCATCCGGCCCCAGCGACACCTTCACGCCCGGCGGAAACTGCGCCTGTACCTGGCTTAAATATTCCAGCACCCGGGATCGCGCCCAGTAGAGATCGGTGCCATCCTCAAACAGCACATACACATAAGCGTCACCAAACATTGAAAAACCGCGCACGGTTTTAGCGCCCGGCACAGACAACATGGAGGTTGTCAGCGGCCAGGTCACCTGATCTTCAATCACCTGCGGCGCTTTCCCGGGGTAACTCGCTTTGATAATGACCTGCACATCAGACAGATCGGGCAACGCGTCCAGCGGCGCGCGTTGCACCGCCCACCAGCCCCAGCCTGCCATCATCAGTGCGGCCAGGATCACCAGCAGGCGGTTACGCAACGAGGCGCGAATCACAGCGGCAATCATGGCGTCACCTCCGGCATCACGCTACGCAGGCTGGCTTCGGAATCAATGAGGAATTGCCCGGACGTCACCACCTTATCGCCCTCTTTGACCCCGGACAGGATCGCCGTCCAGCCCTGCGCCGTCAGGCCGGTTGTCACCGTCACAGGCTGGAAATAACCGTCCCCGGTAGCCAGCAGCAGACGCGCAGACTCTCCGCTGTTAATCACCGCCTCTTCCGGCACCGCCAGCACCGGCGGGCCTTTCATCTCTTCCGCACGCCTGACGGAGAGGTACATACCCGGCTTCAGCTTATGTGCGGAATTTTCCATCACGATACGGGCTTTCAGGGTTCGCGTGGTCGTCTCCATCTGCGGCAGCAATTCGCTGACCGTGCCGTGGAATTGCTCCCCCGGCCAGCTTTCTGACGTTGCGACCACGTTGCTGCCCACTGCCAGAGACTGCGCCTGCGTTTGCGGGTAATCGACCACCAGCCAGACCGGATCGAGGCTGGCGATCTCAAACAGCGGAGCCGTTGCGGTGATTTGCGCCCCTTCCCGCACGTCCAGCTTCACCACATAGCCGGCCTGGTCAGCGCGCAGGATGAGCGTGGTCTGCGGCTTGCCGCTACGCTCCAGCAAACGAATGACCTCTTCCGGCATAAACTGCAACGCCAGCCGCTCGCGTGCGGCGCGGGTCAATGCGGCATCGCCAAGCTGACGAACTGCGAGATACTCCTGCTGGGCGGTGGTCCATTGCGGGATCCACAGTTGCGCCAGCGCCTCTCCGGCTTTCACCTGCTGCTGCGGTGCATTAACAAACAATTTTGACACCACGCCATTGGCCGGAGCTGACACCACCGAGACGTTACGTTCATCCGTTGCAACCGTGGCAAAGGCCGAGAACGGCGAAACCAGCTGGCGCATCTCAACGTTGGCGGTTTTCATCCCCAGGTTTTGCTGCTGTTGAGTGCTGATGGCCACGCCTGACGCCGCCTGCGCTTCATCAGCGTAGCGCGGGACCAGATCCATATCCATAAAGGGGGATTTACCCGGCTTATCGAAGCGCTGACCGGGTACCATGGGGTCGTACCAGTAAAGCACCTTACGTTCAGAGGGTTGTGCAGCCGCAGCCGGCTGATGCGTCTGCTTCTGTCCGACAAAATAGCCGCCAGCGGCAGCTATCGCGATGGCAATCGCCATTAACGTTGTTTTTTTCATTGCGCCAGCTCCTGCGGGATCAACCAGTTCACGGCAGCCCAGGTTCGCGCCATTTCGCGCTCCGCCTGGTTCACCGCCAGTTCCGTATCCAGTACGCCACGACGCGCCTCCAGCAGGGCCGGAAGCGCCGACTGTCCAGAGCGATATTGCGCCGTCAGTACCGCCAGCCGTTGACGCTGCAACGGTAGTACCTCGTCCCGCTGTCGCTGCCACACCGTTTGCGCAGCCTGATACTGCGCCACCAGCGTTTGCACCTGGGCAATGTGTTCGCGCTTGAGCAGCGTCAGTTGATCCGCCGCCTGCATAGAGCGGGAAACATCGGCGGCGTAATCCTTGTCCTGACGTTTTGACTGGAACAGAGGCAGATCCACGCTGAACATCACGCCAGCCATATCGTCATAGCCTTCAGCGCGGTGGGCGTAATAGACCTCCACATCCACATCGGGTATCGCCGCCACGGCAGATTGCGCTGAACGCGCTTTCGCGGTCTCGGCTTCACGTCGTGCGGCCTCCACTTCCGGGTGCCTGACGATCCCCTCCTGCAACGTTTTTTCATCGGCAGGAAGACGCTGATAGCGCGGCAGCGGACCGCGAACCGCCGTAATCGCGTGCCCCGTAAGCTCCAGCAGACGGCTTTGCGCCAGCTGCACATCCCGCTGCGCCAGCGTCTCTTTGTCGCGCATGGAGCTGAGGATCATTTGCAGGGCCAGTACGCTGTCCGGCATTGCGCTTCCCGCCCCGACGCTCGCCTTCTGCACGCCGCGCTGACGTTCCGTTTCACGGACCAGCGTTCTGGCCGTGTTCAGTGCCTGCTGGGCCAGCGCCAGATCCAGCCAGGCCTGGGCGGTATCACGCTGAAGCGCGGCGCGGACGGCCTCGGATTTTGCCAGCACGCTTCGCGCCTGCGCCTGAAAGGTCTGCGCTTTACGTTCCCGCTTCTCTGAGCTGACGTAGCTTTGCATGATGCCAACCTTCTGCATGGTCATCCCTTCGCGCGTCAGCCGCCGATCGTTGCTGCCCTGTACCGGCACGTTTTCGATGCCGAATTTCAGTTTTGGGTCTGGTAATTGCGTGGCGGAAACCGCCATCGCATCCAGCGCCTGCGCTTCGTTACGGCTGGCGGAGAGTTCTGCTGAGTAGCGCTGGGCTTCGGTCAGGGTGTGTTCGAGCGTCCACGGCTCCGCCTGCGCGGCGGAGGTTAACAGGCCGAACAACACCCCACCGAGCCACAGGCTCAGTGTGTGTTGTTTCATGGTGACCTCGCTTAGCGCGCTGGCGTCAGCGAGATAATCTGGAAACCGTCACCCGCACGCTCAAGCGTGAAGGTCACTTCATCCCCCGGTTTGGTGCCATTCAGCGTGGCGCCGGCAGATAAAGTAAACGGCATGGTCATCGCTGACCATTTTAGTTCCGGTATGGCCTCGTGCCGGAGCATGACGGCGCTGTCAGAGATCGACTGAACCACGCCGCGGCCCTGCCAGGTCTGGTTTGCCTGAACGGTATAAGAAGCGAAAGAGACGGACGCGCCAACCAGCGCGGAAAGGAATACGGTACGCATGATAAAACTCCTGTTAAACGTTAAGTAAATAAAATCAACGAATTAACAGGTTTTTACTCCCGAAACCGGCAATAGCGGATCGTTGCCGGCGGCCCCACAGTAGGAGGGGTAACGGACCACGCAGAATGGCTTGCAGACGAGCACTCTGGCGGAGTTAAGGTCAGGGTCATGGCGGCAGGCAGCGCCACCAGATGCGGCTGGGCAGGATCTTTTTGTACCTGATCCGGCACACAATGTTTTTCACACAGCGGTGAAGCACCGGCAGCATAATGCGGCCCCGGTTGCGCCATCATCTCCATATGCTGGATGGTGGCCACCTCGCCGCGCAAATCCATTGAACATTGATGGGAGGCGACGGCCACCTGAGTCTGGATCAACAGCCAGCCAAACGCCAGCAAAAACATCAGCAGATGTTTTTTGATAAAGCGCAGGCGATATGTCCAGCTGGCGTACATATTGAGATCGTCGGACAGGAGAAAGTGAACCGAGTATAAGCAGGCAAAAGAATGAAAGAGAAGTGGTTTTAAAGAGATTTACGTTTTAAATCGATTGTCGGCAAGTAATACTCAAAACCTTAACACTTCACCATCAATTTAATGACATATAATATCTATTCATCAGGTCAATAACGTCTTAATATAAATGACGCAGGGTTAGCAAAAATATCGTCATCAGTGCCTTTAGTAGTCTCTTTCTTGATTTTAATCAGCAAGGACTGGACATTTATTCGGCACATTTCAGCTTCTTTTTTATTGATTATTTGTCTCTCGGGCAGCAAGGAAATAGGGGAAATCATGCTTACTTTTCTCGAACTCCTCATTGGAGTCGTGGTCATTGTCGGTGTAGCACGCTACATCATTAAAGGTTACTCAGCCACCGGCGTGCTATTTGTCGGCGGCCTGACGCTGCTGATCATTAGCGCGCTAATGGGTCATCAGGTTTTACCCGCCAGCGAAGCCAGTACCGGATATACCGCTACCGATATTGTGGAATATATAAAAATTCTGCTGATGAGCCGCGGCGGCGATCTGGGCATGATGATCATGATGCTCTGCGGATTTGCTGCCTATATGACCCATATCGGCGCGAATGATATGGTGGTAAAACTGGCTTCTAAGCCGCTGCAATATATTAACTCCCCCTATCTGCTGATGGTCGCGGCCTATTTCCTGGCCTGTCTGATGTCATTAGCCGTTTCCTCAGCAACGGGCCTTGGCGTGCTGTTAATGGCAACTTTATTCCCGGTAATGGTTAACGTCGGGATCAGCCGTGGTGCAGCGGCGGCTATTTGCGCCTCTCCGGCGGCGATTATTCTCTCCCCTACTTCCGGTGACGTAGTGCTGGCCGCGAAAGCCGCGGAAATGTCGCTAATTGACTTCGCCTTCAAAACCACACTGCCGATCTCCATCACCGCTATTCTCGGCATGGGCGTGGCGCATTTCTTCTGGCAGCGCTATCTCGATAAGAAAGAGAACGTCAGCCACGAAATGATGGACGTCAGCGAAATCACCACTACCGCCCCGGCGTTTTATTCCATCCTGCCCTTCACGCCGATTATTGGCGTGCTTATTTTCGACGGCAAATGGGGCCCGCAGCTGCACATCATCACTATCCTGGTGATCTGTATGCTGCTGGCGGCCATCCTAGAGTTCGTTCGTGGTTTTAACACCCAGAAAGTGTTCACGGGTCTGGAAGTAGCCTTCCGCGGTATGGCGGATGCCTTCGCGGGCGTGGTGATGCTGCTGGTTGCCGCGGGGGTGTTTGCCCAGGGGCTGAGCACCATCGGCTTTATTCAGAGCCTGATCTCTATCGCCACCTCGTTCGGCTCGGCCAGCATTATCCTGATGCTGGTGCTGGTGGTGCTGACCATGCTGGCGGCGATGACCACCGGCTCCGGTAACGCGCCGTTCTACGCCTTTGTTGAGATGATCCCTAAGCTGGCACACTCCTCCGGCATCAACCCGGCTTACCTGTCCATTCCAATGCTTCAGGCCTCCAACCTGGGTCGTACCATTTCTCCGGTATCGGGCGTGGTGGTTGCGGTTGCGGGGATGGCGAAAATCTCTCCGTTTGAAGTGGTAAAACGCACGTCAGTGCCGGTGCTGGTTGGCCTGATTATCGTTATTATCGCCACCGAAGTGCTGGTTCCCGGCGCTGCCTAAGCGAAATTCCTGATATCCAAAAAGCGCCTGCGGGCGCTTTTTGTGCTTTAATAACCCCCAGAAATTAATCGCGCCCAACCAATCAGGAAAGCAAATGTTCAGGAAGGATATCGTTATCCCGTCTGGCGCAGTAGCGCTTGCACTCTGTGTCTTCTCAATTCAGGCAGATCCGCTTAAGCCAACCCAGTACGGCGATTTCGATCGCTACGTTCTGGCCCTTTCCTGGCAAACCGGATTTTGCCAGAGCATGGTCGAACGTAACCGTGACGAACCGGAAGAGTGTCGCCTGCAAAAAGAGAGCAGCAACAAAACCGATTTTCTGACCGTCCACGGCTTATGGCCAGCATTGCCGAAATCGATTGCCGCTCGCGGAGTGGATGAACGCCGCTGGATGCGCTTCGGCTGCGCCACTCGTCCGGTTCCGAATATGCCGGAAGCAAAAGCCAGCCGCAAATGTGACGCCGCAGAGACCGGACTATCGCTAACGGGCGCGGCGAAGCTGAACAGCGTGATGCCCGGCGCGGGCGGCAACTCCTGCCTTGAACGTTATGAATACGCGAAACACGGCGTCTGCTTTGGTTTTGATCCCGACGCTTACTTCGGCACCATGGTGCGCATGAACCAGGAAGTGAAGCACAGCGCGGCAGGAAAATTTCTGGCGGAAAACTATGGCAAAAGCGTCCGCCGCAGCGACTTCGATACAGCCGTGGCCAAAAGCTGGGGAAAACAGAGCGTAAAAGCGTTCAAGCTTACCTGCCACGGCAATCCGGCTTATCTGACCGAAATGCAGATCTCGCTGAACGCCAGCACCATCAACAACCCACTCTCTGACGGCTCCTTTGCGCCACAGCCGCATCCGGGCAACTGCGGCAAACAGTTTGTCATTGATAAAGCCGGTTACTGATGCTGCGCCGGGCAACTTTTTGCCCGGTTTTTCATTGGCTTCCGTGATATGACGATTAACCTCACACTTCCGCTCACACGCATCATTTTTCCAGCAAAAGCATTATTAATCTGGTAAACATCACTGAAACCTCCCCGTCATAATCGTGGCGTTATCTACAGGAGGAATTTCACATGGCTAAAAAACTGATTGCACTGTGCGCCTGCCCGATGGGCCTGGCACATACCTTCATGGCAGCCCAGGCGCTGGAAGACGCGGCGACGGAAGCCGGTTATGAGGTAAAAATTGAAACCCAGGGCGCGGACGGGATCCAGAATCGCCTGACCCCGCAGGATATTGCCGACGCTGACATTATCATCCACGCCATCGCGATCACCCCGGAAGACAATGAACGCTTCGAAATGCGCGACGTGTATGAGATTACGCTTCAGGACGCCATTAAAAACGCGGCAGGCACCCTGAAAGAGATCGAAGAGATGATTGCAGCAGAACAATAATAATCTTCACATCCAGGGGTTTTCGTCATGGCTATTAAAAAACGCAGCGCGGTTCGCCCGGACAGTCACGAGGGTGACACTCTTGCCATCAAATCCGCACCGGTTGCCGCCGGTGCGTCTTTCTGGAAAGAGCTTCCACAGCACATTATGTCGGGGATATCCCGCATGGTGCCAACACTTATCATGGGCGGGGTTATCCTCGCCATTTCACAGCTTATCGCCTACGTCTGGCTGGAGATCCCGCCTGACACCGGTATTCTCGACGCGCTTAACTCAGGCAAATTCACCGGTTTCAATCTCTCGCTATTGAAATTTGGCTATCTGACTGAATCGTTCGGCGGGCTGCTGTTCAGCTTCGCCATCCCAATGTTTGCCGCCTTTGTCGCCAACTCTATCGGCGGAAAACTGGCCTTCCCGGCCGGGTTTATCGGTGGCCTTGTCGCCACGCAGCCGACGCTGGTGCTGAACTTTGATGCGGAAAAACTGACCTGGCTTGCCACCAAACCCGTGCCCTCCACGTTTATTGGCGCGCTGATTATCGCCATAGCCGCAGGCTATCTGGTCAAATGGCTGAATAGCCGCATTAACGTTCCACAGTATCTGCTGGCCTTTAAAAGCACCTTTCTGATCCCAATCCTCTCGGCGCTGTTTGTAATGCTGGCGATGTATTACATCATCACGCCGATTGGCGGCTGGCTGAATGCAGGTATGCGGACCGTACTGCTGGCGGCGGGTCAGGCGGGCTCCATTATGTACGCCATCGGGATGGCGGCGGCCACGGCGATTGATCTTGGCGGCCCCATTAACAAAGCGGCGGGATTTGTTGGCCTGGGGCTGACAACCGATCATGTCCTGCCCATCACCTCCCGCGCCGTGGCGATTGTTATTCCGCCCATTGGTCTGGGGCTGGCCACGCTGATTGACCATCGTCTGACCGGCAAACGCCTGTTTAGTCCGCAGCTTTATCCGCAAGGCAAAACGGCCATGTTCCTCGCCTTTATGGGCATCAGTGAAGGGGCCATCCCGTTCCTGCTGGAAAATCCGCTTGCGACGCTGCCGGCGTATATGGCGGGCGCGATCGCCGGTGCAATGACTGCCACCGCGCTCGGTGCCGTGCAGTGGTTCCCTGAATCGGCGATCTGGGCGTGGCCACTGGTCACCAATCTGGGAGCGTACATGCTCAGTATTGTGGTCGGGGCGGCGATCACCGCGCTGTTGGTAGTGATTATTCGTAACAGTCTGCACAAGCGCGGGAAACTCGCTATCGACACGCTGTAACGGGGTGAACCATGGAATTACTGAGAAGGCTTCGTGCCTGGCTGGCTGCGGAAAAACTGGACGGCGTGCTCATCTCTTCGCGCCAGAATAAACAGCCGCACCTGGGCATTTCAACCGGTTCGGGATATGTGCTGGTGACACAAACCGCGGCACATATCCTGGTGGATTTCCGTTACTACAGCGATATCGCTTCACGAGCGGCGGGCTATGAGATGCATCTGCTTAACACGGAGAACCCGTTTGCGCAGGCGGTGAACCAGATTATTGCGAAGGAAGCTCTCACCCGTCTTGGCTTTGAGGGTGAATACGTGAGCTGGCAAACAGGCGTGCTGTGGCGCGATACGCTGAATACCGCCCTTTGCAGCACCTCGCTTGACGCGCTGCGGCAGATAAAAACCGCTGACGAAATCGACCGTATCCGTGCAGCATGCGGCATTGCCGACCGCGCCGCACAGCACATCCGGCGTTTCATTCAGCCCGGTATGCGCGAACGTGAAGTCGCTGCCGAGCTGGAGTGGTTTATGAAGCAGGAGGGCGCGGACAAGCCCTCTTTCGACACCATTGTCGCCAGCGGGCCGCGCGGTGCGCTGCCCCACGGCAAAGCCTCTGACAAAGTGATTATGCCTGGCGAGATGATCACCCTTGATTTCGGCGCCCAACACCAGGGGTATTGCTCGGATATGACAAGGACCTTTCTTGTCGCCGGGCAAAACACGCCGCCGGAGGAACACCCTCTCTATGCGGTGTACCAGATCGTTCTGGCGGCACAACAGGCAGCTATTGATGCCATCCGCCCCGGCGTTTCCTGTCATCAGATCGATAGCGCCGCACGTT
The DNA here is from genome assembly GCF_036936505.1 of Enterobacter sp. JJBC. Lineage (NCBI taxonomy): Bacteria > Pseudomonadati > Pseudomonadota > Gammaproteobacteria > Enterobacterales > Enterobacteriaceae > Enterobacter > Enterobacter sp. JJBC. The sequence continues at coordinate 1,352,415 of NZ_CP136935.1, read as the reverse complement.
CCGTGATTGAACGTGCAGGTTACGGTCCGCAGTTCGGGCATAACACCGGCCATGCCATTGGTATTGATGTTCATGAAAATCCACGTTTTTCCCCTACCGACCGCACCCCGTTGCAGCCCGGCATGGTGCTGACCGTTGAGCCGGGGATCTACCTTGAACACCTGGGCGGGGTACGAATTGAAGATGTGGTGCTGGTGACGGAAACGGGCGCCGAGGTGCTTTATACCTTCGACAAACGGCTATTGCTGACGGGAGAATAAGAGTGGACAGAGATTTACTGCGCGCCCTGAGCGAAGCAGACGCCATTGCGGCCTCAGAGCAAGAGGTGCGCGACATCCTGCTCAGTGAGGCGCAAAAGTACCATAAAGAGGTTCAGTTTGATGGGCTGGGTTCCGTGCTTATCCGCGTCAACCAGAGCCGGGGCCCGAAGGTGATGGTCTGCGCCCATATGGATGAAGTCGGTTTTATGGTGCGTAGCGTCTCGCGCGAAGGGGCCATTGATGTCCTGCCCATCGGCAACGTGCGCATGATGGCCCGTACCCTTCAGCCGGTGCGCATCACCACGCGTAACGGGAAAAAAATACCGGGACTGCTGGATGGGGATCTGAAAGGAGAAAACGTTGACAATTTGCGTGTCGACATTGGCGCGACGTCGGCGGAGGAGGTGTTCGCCGCCGGTATCGACGCAGGCGACCGCGTGACGTTCGATACACCCTTTCAAATCCTTCCCCACAATCGGGTGATGGGTAAAGCCTTCGACGATCGTCTCGGCTGTTACCTGCTGATCGCGCTGCTGCGCGAGCTGCACCAGACGCCGCTCGACTGCGAGCTTTGGCTGGTGGCCAGCTCAAGTGAAGAGGTCGGCCTGCGCGGCGGCCAGACCGCCACGCGCGCCATTCATCCTGATATCGCGCTGGTGCTGGATACCGCCTGCTGGTCAAAAAATTTCGATTATGGCAGCGCCAACCATCGCCAGATCGGTGCGGGCCCGATGCTGGTGCTGTACGACAAAACGCTCATCGCCCCAGCCAAACTGATTGCGCTGGCTGAGACAATCGCGCGCTCGCAGGGGATCCCGCTGCAAAAAGACATGTTCAGCAACGGCGGAACGGACGGCGGGGCGATCCATCTCTTCGGCACTGGCGTGCCGACTCTTGTGCTTGGTCCCCCTACCCGACACGGGCACTGCGCGGCATCCATTGCCGACGAAAAAGACATTCATCACACCCAACAACTGCTTGTCGCGCTTGTGGCAGGCATGAACCGTGAGACCGTGGATCATCTGACGGACTTCAGATGCTGATCTCACGCGGCCAGGAGGAAGTATGCTTTCAATTGAATTTTTCTGCCCACTGCCCAACGGCCTGCATGCGCGTCCGGCCTGGGCGTTAAAAGAGCAGTGCAGCGCATGGCGCAGCGACATCCGTTTTATCAACAGACGGCTTCACACTCACGCGGATGCCAAAAGCTCGCTGGCGCTGATCAGTACCGGTACGCTGTTTAATGACAGCTGCGTGCTGGAAATTAACGGCAGCGACGAGGAGCAGGCCCGACGCGTGCTGGAGGCGTATCTCACCGGCGCGTTTATCGACAGCGACAGTATTCCCTCCGGCGACGCGCCGCACGTTGCGCATCCCCTGCCCCGCTCGCTTGTAAGGCTTGCTCCCCATCTTCAGCACGGCATTACGCTCGCCAGTGGCATCGGGGCTGGCACTCTGCGAGGCTGGCAGAGCGATAACCTCAAACGTTATTGTCAGATCCCCGCCTCGCCGGAAGATATTACCCGCCTGGAACACAGCCTGGCGACGCTGGCCGAACAGCTCAACCACCGCTTGCGCGGGCTGGACGGCGAGAGTAAAACCATTCTCAGCGCGCATCTTTCGCTGATCCAGGATGAGGAGTTTGGCGGCACCATACGCCGACTGATCGCCGAGGAGCGGCTAAGCCTTGCGGAGGCGATCATTCGTAATATGGAGCTGATCTGCGACAAGCTGTCACTCTCCGCCAGCGACTACCTGCGTGAACGCGTCAGCGATATTCGCGACATCAGCGAGCAGCTTCTTAACATTACCTGGCCGGAGTTGCAGCAAACCTACGCATTCACCCTCAGCGCCCCCACTATTCTGGTGGCGGAAGATCTGACGCCCAGCCAGTTTCTCAGCCTCGACACGCAGTACCTGAAAGGCATGGTGCTTGAAAAAACAGGCCGGACGTCGCATACGCTGATCCTGGCACGCGCGGCCTCCGTGCCTGTGCTGAGTGGTTTAACGGTCGCCTCACTGGCGCCGTTGATGGGAAAAGAGGTCATTCTGGACGGCATCTGTAGCGTGCTGGTCGTTGAACCCAACGACGCGGTGAATGATTACTACAGCGTGGCGCAGCGCCTTGCCGACCGACGCCACCAGCAGCAGATCAAAGATGCGGGTCTTCCAGCGCTCACCCGCGACAACGTACCGGTAGAGATTGCCGCCAACATCGGCAGCGCGCTGGAAGCGCCCGGGGCGTTTACTTGCGGCGCGCAGGGTATCGGGCTGTTTCGCACTGAAATGCTGTATATGGACAGAGACACCGCGCCGGACGAGCAGGAGCAATTCGAAGCCTATCAGCAGGTGCTGCTCTCCGCGCAGGGCAAGCCGGTCATCTTTCGCACAATGGACATCGGCGGCGATAAGCAGATCCCTTACCTGAACATTCCCCAGGAAGAAAACCCGTTCCTCGGCTATCGCGCCGTTCGCATTTATCCCGAATTTGCCGATCTCTTCCGCACCCAACTGCGCGCGATCTTACGCGCAGGCGCAAGCGGCAATGCGCTGTTGATGATCCCGATGGTGCACAGCCTCGATCAGATTTTATGGATCAAACAGGAGCTGCAAAACGTTCGTGACGCCCTGGCCTCACAGGGGTTACGTCACACCGAGCGCCTGCCGCTGGGGATCATGGTTGAAGTGCCTTCAGTCTGCTTTATCATCGATCACTTCTGCGAAGAGGTGGATTTCTTCAGTATCGGCTCGAACGATATGACTCAGTATCTCTACGCTGTCGATCGCAACAACCCGCGCGTTTCGGGGCTGTATAACCCCATCACACCGTCTTTTTTACGCATGGTTCGCCAGATCGTCACCGCAGCGCATCGTCACGGGAAATGGGTCGGCATTTGCGGGGAACTTGGCGGAGAGCAGCGCTACCTCCCTCTTCTGCTTGGGCTGGGCTTGGATGAGTTCAGCATGAGCGGGCCGCGCATCCCTGCGGTAAAAACCCAGTTGCGTCAGCTTGACATGGCGACCTGCCGGGCGCTGGCAGATAAGGCCTGCGACAGCCGCAGCGCAGAGGAGATTGAAGCCCTGCTGGCGGATTTCACACCGGAAGCGCCGCCGCGTCCATTGCTGGCGCTGGAGACTATCGTGGTCAATGAGCCGCTGACCTCAAAAGAGCAGGTGCTTCAGTTCTTATGCGGAAATCTTGCGATTCATGGCAGGACCGAAAACCCGCTCGAGCTTGAAGAAGATCTCTGGCAGCGCGAAGAGATTGTCACTACCGCCGTCGGGTTTGGCGTGGCGATCCCTCACACCAAATCGCAATGGATACGCCATTCCAGCATCAGCATTGCCCGTCTGGACAAGGCGATTGACTGGGAGTCGGATTTGGGCGACGTCGAGCTGGTGATCATGCTGACGCTCGGCGCTCAGGAAGGGATTAATCACGTGAAGGTCTTTTCCCAGCTGGCGCGGAAGCTGGTCAATAAAACATTTCGCGAGTCGCTGTTTGCAGCAACGACGCCGCAAAGTATCCTGGATCTGTTGAACGCTGAAATCACGTTCTGACTGTCACTGAAAGCGTGCGCGATACTCCCCCGGCGTCAGGCCAAACTGGCGCCGGAAAAGACGGCTAAAATAGTCGCTATCGGCATAGCCACAGCGCTTCGCCACTTCCCCCACCGGCAGGTGGTATTTTTGCAGGATGGTTCTCGCCTTCGCCATACGCACCCAACGAACGTAATCCACAAAACTCATCGTCCCCTGTTGAGAGAACAGGCGTGACAGATGGTTAGCCGAAATATTAAACAGCGAAGCGACGCTGTCCCGCGACAGGGGTTCAGCATAGTTTTCCTGCACCCAGTTACAAATGCTCTGATAGAGGAAATCCCCGCGCGACACTCCCGGTTCAGGCAGCGACGACACCACTTTACGGCACCAGTGCAGCAGGCTCAGCACCAGTGGTTGAATAATAGCCTGGTCCTGCGGGGAAGCGCTCAGGTGCGTCAGGGCCATCAGCATCGCGGCACATTCACCTCGTTCAGGGTGAGGAAGCTCCACGTGTCGCTGCGCAGGCACGGATCGCCCGTGCCGGGTATCATGAAACACCAGCCCCAGCCACGACGGCGCGAAAAGAATGCTCAGCAGCATGACCGGTCGTTCAAACACCGGGACGCTGGCGGCCTGGGCGGGAAGAAACAGCATTTCCCCCTGGTGGAGGGGCTGCTGCCCGGCAACCAGTCTGTTGCCATATTCCCCGCGAAGAACGACGTCAAGCCGTGGCCAGTCGCGGCTCACGCTTCCGACAGCGTCAGACGCGCCACGATGAGCAAACCAGACTCGCCCCAACTGCTGTGGGTTGAGCACCAGGCCGCTCAACAGATCGGCAAAAAACTGCTGATCGGCGGGCAACAGGGTTGCGCGCATATTACCCCCTGCGCGCATCCGGGCGTACCAGGTCGAAGCGATGGCTATCACTGATGGCATAGTAGGCCGTCGGTCCACCCGCACGCAGAATGGGCTGCGCTTTCGCGGTCTGGTAAATCCCCTCTTCCAGCAAACTCTCGGCGATATGGACGCCCACGACTTCGCCGAGCACCAGCCAGGTATCAATCGGTGTCCCATCCGCGCCGGTAAGCTGAATGCACTGTGACAATCGACACTCGAAATTCACCGGGCTTTCCGCCACGCGTGGCGAGCTCACAAGCTGGCTGGCTACGGGCGTCAGGCCGGCAAAGGTAAATTCATCCTCGCCATGAGGGAGCGTGGCGGAGGTTTCATTCATCGCCTCGGCCAGATCGCGCGTTGCGAGGTTCCAGACAAACTCCCCCGTTTCGGTAATATTCCGCACGCTATCCTTCCAGCCATTGCTGGAAAAACCAATGATCGGTGGGCGATAGTTAAAACAGTTAAAGAAGCTGTACGGGGCAAGGTTCAGTTGACCGGCCTTATCACAGGATGAGATCCAGCCAATTGGACGTGGACCGATAATGGCGTTCAGCGGGTCGTGCGGCAGGCCGTGCCCCTGAGAAGGTTGGTAAAAGTACATATCGCTCTCTCTACGCTGGGGCTGCAACGCGCATTGCCCGGGTTCAGTCTTTCCAGCGTAACGAAATTTCCGTTCAGCGTGAATCGGGACGCCGGGTTTATTGCCAAAAATTCATATGGCGCATGATTGTGACCTTCATCACTTCAAACTTACGGTTTCAAACAGTATCATCAGCTAAGTTAAACCCTCGCTGCCAGACGGCGAGGGTTTTCTTTTGGATTGGTTTCTGCGTTACACGCAGCATTAACGACATGGAGTAAAAATGTCCAGACCTACGATTATCATCAATGAACTCGACGCAGAACGTATTGACCGACTGTTGGAGAAACCAGAATTCGCCTCGCTGCCGGTAGCCGATGCGCTGAACGAAGAGCTAGACCGGGCGCAGATGTGTACGCCTGAGACCATGCCGCATGATGTGGTCACCATGAACAGCCAGGTGAAGTTCCGCAACCTGACCACCGGCGAGGAGCTCACCCGTACGCTGGTCTATCCGGCGCAGATGACCGACAGCAGCACGCAACTGTCGGTGCTGGCACCCGTGGGCGCGGCGCTGCTTGGACTGCGCACAGGCGATACTATCCACTGGGAACTCCCGGGCGGTGCCTCAGCTCACCTGGAAGTGCTTGAGCTGTTCTACCAGCCCGAAGCCGCTGGCGATTACCTGCGTTAATCCCTTCTGAACAAGCGACCCCGCTTTGCACAGAGGATGCACCCGCATCCTCTTTCCGCAAATTCACCCGATTGTGTTATATCGGACAAAAACCGCTTAATCCACGCTTACTCTGTTGTGGTGCCGTGGGGACGGTCATGGGTGAGATACTTGTTATCACACTGGTTTTTCTCATCATCCTGGCGATCCTCGTCGTGGCGGTGCTATACCTTGAGCGCCACTGGTGAGTGAGGAACCTCACACAACGCCGCCGGGGAAGGCATTCACCAGTCCCTTCACTTTCTGCTGCGCTGCCTCCGGGGTGTCTGCACCAGGCACCAGGATCACCTTGCGGCACTCCTCCTCCCGTTTTTCGAAGATTTTATAGGCGCGCTCCGCATCAGCCAGCGGAAGATAGTGGGTGACAATATCTTCCGGTGTAAGCAGCCCTTTTTCGATAAGCGGCAGCAGCTCTCCCAGCCAGGCATGGACGTGGGTCTGCCCCATCTTAAAGCTCAGCCCTTTATCGAAGGCATCGCCAAACAGGAAGCCGTGTATAAAACCGGCATACACGCCCGGCACGCTGACCACGCCTCCGCGCCGCACCGCAGCAATGCACTGGCGCAGGGCTTTGCCGCTGCTGCCTTCAATTTTCAGGTTACTGAGGATCGTTTCCGTGGTGCTGCCTTTGGCCTCAAACCCGACGGCATCAATCACCGCATCCACTCCGCGCTGTCCGGCCGTTTGCTCAATGATTTTCTCCGCCGCGTCGTTATCGTCATCAAAGTTAATCGGGATCGCGCCGTAGCGCTCCTGGGCAAACCGCAGTCGATAGGGATGATGATCAACCACAAAAATCTGCTCTGCGCCGAGAAGCCGCGCGCAGGCAATGGTCAGTAGCCCCACCGGCCCGGCCCCGAATACGGCGACGCTGGAGCCTCTCTGAATCTGCGCATTTTTCGCCGCCTGCCAGGCGGTAGGCAGAATATCTGACAGGAAAAGCGCTTTGTCGTCAGACAGCAGTTGAGGCACTTTAAACGGCCCCACGTTGCCTTTCGGGACGCGCACATACTCCGCCTGTCCGCCCGGCACGCCGCCGTAAAGATGGCTGTAGCCAAACAGCGCGGCAGGGGCGGGAATTTGCTTTTTGTTCAGCGCCGCGCCCTGCCCGCGATTCGTGTTTTCGCAGGCCGCGTACTGTTGCATCTGGCAAAAGAAGCAGTCACCGCAGGCAATTACAAACGGGATCACCACTCGGTCACCTTTCTGCACGTTCTTCACTTCGCTCCCGCACTCCACCACCTCGCCCATAAATTCATGACCAAAGATATCGCCATGCTGGACCTTGGGAATTTTTCCGCGATAAAGATGCAAATCAGAACCACAGATCGCCGTGGCCGTTACGCGCAGGATGATATCGTCAGGCTGTTCGATGCCCGGATCGGGGACATTATCGACCCGAACATGATGTGGACCGTGATAGGTGAGAGCTTTCATGCAACCTCCGAAAGGGTGTGGGTAAGCTTATAAAAGGGTAGCTACCTCTCGGGATCTGCCCCGGAATCCGGCTGTTTTGAGATTTATCCTGGCGAGATAAAAAAGTGCTGTCGGGATTACAGAAACCATTTATATTTTGTGGTTGAATGATTTCAGCGTTTATTAACAAGGAGAAACGGTTATGTATCAAACAATCATTATGCCGGTTGATGTTTTTGAAATGGAACTGAGTGATAAGGCTATACGTCACGCGGAATTTCTCGCGCAGCAGGACGGAATTATTCATCTTCTGCATGTTTTGCCGGGCTCTGCCAGCCTGAGCCTGCATCGTTTCGCTGCTGATGTGCGTCGTTTTGAAGAGCATTTACAGCACGAAGCCGAGACGCGCCTGCAAACCATGGTCGGGCACTTCAGCATCGATTCTTCCCGCATCAAAACCCACGTCCGGTTCGGTAGCGTGCGCGACGCCGTTAATGAGCTTGCCGGGGAATTAAATGCCGACGTGGTAGTGATTGGTTCACGTAACCCTTCCATCACCACTCACCTGCTGGGGTCGAACGCCTCCAGCGTGATCCGCCACACCCACATTCCGGTGATGGTCGTCAGATAAAAAAAGAGGCCACCTTTAGGTGGCCTCTGGCATTGCAGGTGTCGTCTTGCTTTCTTTTATTATGCAGTTTTGGTGCGGATCAGGTAATCAAACGAGCTCAGCGACGCTTTCGCACCTTCACCGGTAGCGATGATGATCTGTTTGTACGGCACGGTGGTGCAGTCGCCCGCCGCAAATACGCCCTTCACGCTGGTTTCGCATTTCGCATCGATGATGATCTCGCCCATGCGGTTACGCTCAATAGCGCCTTCCAGCCAGGTGGTGTTTGGCAGCAGGCCAATCTGAACAAAGATCCCTGCCAGCGCTACGCTGTGGATATCGCCGCTCACGCGGTCACGGTATTCCAGACCAGTCACTTTGCTGCCGTCGCCTTTCACTTCTGTCGTCTGGGCATTGAGCACAATGTCGACGTTATTCAGGCTACGCACCTTATCCTGCAACACCTGGTCCGCTTTCATCTCCGGAGCGAACTCCAGCAGGGTAACGTGTTCCACAATTCCCGCCAGATCGATAGCCGCTTCCACGCCGGAGTTACCGCCGCCGATCACCGCGACGCGTTTACCTTTGAACAGCGGGCCGTCACAGTGGGGGCAATAGGTCACGCCTTTGGTGCGATACTGATCTTCGCCCGGGACGTTCATGTTGCGCCATTTCGCGCCGGTGGCAATGATCACGCTGCGCGCCTTCAGCACCGCGCCGGACGCCGTTTCAATCTGGTGCAAACCACCCTCGACCGCCGCCGGAACCAGTTTGCTGGCGCTCTGGCTGTCAATGACATCCACGTCGTAGTCGCTGACGTGCGCTTTCAACGCACCGGCCAGCTTCTGGCCTTCGGTTTTCGGCACGGAAATGTAGTTTTCAATGTCTACGGTATCCAGAACCTGACCACCGAAACGCTCGCCCATCAGACCGGTACGGATCCCTTTACGTGCGGAGTAGACCGCTGCCGCCGCGCCCGCCGGGCCTGAGCCAACAATTAGCACGTCATAAGCATCGCGTTGGTTCAGCTCTTCCGCCGCGCGTTTTTCTGCGCCGGTATCCACTTTGGCGACGATTTCGGTCAGCGTCATGCGCCCCTGGCCGAACTCCTGGCCATTCAGGTAAACCGCCGGAACGCCCATCACGTTACGCTCGGTGATTTCGTTCTGGAACGTACCGCCGTCAATCGCCGTGTGCTTAATGCGTGGGTTGAGGACTGACATCAGGTTCAGCGCCTGCACCACGTCCGGGCAGTTGTGGCAGGAGAGCGAGTAATAGGTTTCAAACTCAAAATCACCGTCGATATCGCGGATCTGCTCCAGCAGCGCCTGCGCTTCTTTTGACGGATGACCACCGGTCCACAGCAGCGCCAGCACCAGGGACGTAAATTCGTGCCCCAGCGGAGAGCCCGCGAAACGCGGCCCCTGGTCAGACCCTGGGTTGGCGATCAGGAAAGAAGGCTTACGGACTGCCAGCGTGTTGTCTTCTTTGAAGGTCACTTTCGGCGACAGCTCAGCAATCTCTTTCAGCAGTGCTTTGATTTCTGCCGATTTCGCGCTGTCGTCCAGCGTGGCAATCAGCTCAACAGGTTTGGTCAGTTTCTCAAGGTAGGCCTTGAGCTGGGTTTTCATGTTAGTGTCGAGCATTATTCTTCCCTCTCTTAAAACGTCATCATGCAAGCCGCCTTATACGGGCTGCCTGAATGCAACTTGCATCATGGTGCTGGAATGAAATGGGCGCGGGGAGCGCCCATGACTGAAACAATTTCCAAAGTATTTCGCGTCAGAGCAAGGCGGCTAGCCTGAGAATCCCCGGGAGCTTACTGAAGTAAGTGACCGGGGTGAGCAGGCGACGCCATCGCAGCTATGGCGTGAAAAACGACGGAAATTTAGATCTTGCCCACCAGGTCCAGAGATGGCGCCAGCGTCGCTTCGCCTTCTTTCCATTTCGCCGGGCACACTTCGCCTGGGTGAGAAGCAACGTACTGAGCCGCTTTCACTTTGCGCAGCAGGTCAGATGCATCACGGCCGATACCTTCAGCGGTAACTTCGATAGCCTGGATAATGCCCTGCGGGTCAACAACGAAGGTCGCGCGGTCTGCCAGGCCTTCATCTTCACGCATGTTGTCGAAGTTACGGGTCAGGGCGCCAGTCGGGTCGCCGATCATCGCGTATTTGATTTTCGCGATAGTTTCAGAGCTGCTGTGCCACGCTTTGTGGGTGAAGTGGGTATCGGTAGAAACAGAGTAAACGTCTACGCCCAGCTTTTGCAGTTCTTCGTAGTGGTCTGCCACGTCGCCCAGTTCGGTCGGGCAAACGAAGGTGAAGTCAGCCGGATAGAAGAAGAACACGCTCCAGCGGCCTTCGATATCTTTCTCGGTTACTTCGATGAACTCACCGTTTTTGAACGCCTGGTTTTTGAAAGGTTTAATTTTAGTGTTAATCAAAGACATCTGTACTTCCTCCGTGTTTTCGTTGAGATGTAAGGTAACCAACTTTATCCATCGGGGCTAATGCGTATGCTTTATCAAATCAATCAGCCAAACCTTACAACAGCAACAAGACAGCAAGGTGAACCTTTTACAGGAAAGCCTGAAAGTAAAAAGGCCGCCTCAACGGGCGGCCCTGATACCTGAATTCCCCGCAGGTACATTCAGTGCCAGCCGAAGCTGGCGTTGCGTTGCGCTCTACATACCTTGTATCAAGGCCGTAACAGCGCTTTGATTACAGCACCCCTGCGCGCATTGAGCAATGCATAAGAGGGATAGTCCTGCCTATGGCTGTGATAGGCAGTATCGAAGAGGTCTCTGAAAGATTATGAATTTAATTTCATTATGGGTTTCACGCTATATATAAACACCACTTTTCATTCAAATAATTCAATCAAACTTTAAAGATAAAATTATCTTAATTAGTCTTGAAGTTATGTTTCAATAATCCAAAGCCGTGATATATTAAGATCACTTAAATTTTAAATTAAGCGAGTTATTCACACGGATTGTAAAGGGTAACTTCCCTCTGTCGTACTCCAGGATGTGATAACGACAGCAAACTCAACTCACTCAGGACGAAACATGGCAAACCTCTACGACCTAAAAAAATTCGATCTCAATCTGTTAGTCATCTTCGAATGCATTTACCAACACCTCAGTATCAGTAGGGCTGCCGAGACGCTTTATATCACGCCATCCGCCGTCAGCCAGTCGCTGCAACGCCTGCGCGGTCAGCTTAATGACCCCCTGTTTATCCGTTCAGGGAAGGGAATTACGCCAACCACGGTAGGTACCAACCTGCATCATCATCTGGAAAAAAATCTCAATCAGCTTGAGCAGACGATCAACATGATGCATCACTCGGACATCAAAAAAAAGTTCGTTATCTATTGCTCTCAAATGGTGTCTCCTGGTTCGATGCTCGAACCGTTGAAGCTGTTAATATCTGAAGAGAATTATGAGATAGAGCAAAGAGACATGCTCATTTCCTCCGAATCAGCGGAAGATTTGTTGGCCTATCGTAAGGCCGATCTCATCTTCTCTATCGCACCTATCCACAATCGCTCTGTGGTCTGCACCCACTTCACCACGGTGCCGATAGCCTTAATCTGTAGAGCAGACCACCCAAGGCTCGCTGACGCAGTCACGCTGGAAGTGCTATACCAGGAGAAATTCACTTTTTACCAGAGTGCTCATCCGGGTGTAAAAGAGTTTCAGAGTCGCGCAAATGACGCGTTTCCGGAAAGAAATATTGCTTTTCGTACGGACTCCCTTAGCTCTCTCATCTCCATGGTCTGTTCATCTGATCTGTTAGGCTTCATCCCCGTGTCGATCTATGAAACATATAAAGAACCGTTGAAATTAAAAAGGCTTGAGCCACCGTTTGAGCTGCCTGAATTAAAGATCTATATGCTCTACAGCCGTTCATCACTGAATAGCACTGTTTTTTCAACATTCATTGAAAAAATGCATAAGCTCTGCGTTTCTCCGCCGTCTGCGTAAAATACATTTGCATGGTGAATGCAAATAAGGCAACCCGAAGAAAATGCCCCCGTGAAATTAAGGACAAATAATTCCATAATATCGTTTTGTTTTTTTCCAGACATTTAACACGCAGGACGCGATTAATCATGTCGATCTATAAAATCCCTTTACAGGAAAATGTTTTAGACGCTTCTGCGGAACGCATAGACTGGACGCTCAACAATTTCTCCAGGGTCTGCGTTTCCTTTTCCGGTGGAAAAGATTCTACCGTGATGCTGCATCTCGTTGCCCAGAAAGCACGGCAATTAAAGCGAAAAATAGATGTCATCTTTCTGGACTGGGAAGCGCAATTCTCCTCAACCATTCAGCATGTTGACACGATGAGAACGCTGTATCGGGATGTTATCCATCAGTTCTGGTGGGTAGCGCTTCCGCTCACGACCCAGAACGCCCTGTCACAGTTTCAACCTGAATGGCAGTGCTGGGAACCCGGGACAAACTGGGTTCGCCAGCCACCGGAAGATGCCATTACCGATTACCACTATTTCGATTTTTATCAGCAGGGAATGACGTTTGAAGCCTTCGTGCGCGAGTTTGCCGAATGGTATGCACAAAAACGTCCTGCCGCCGTCATGGTGGGGATCCGCGCCGATGAATCTTACAACCGCTTTCTGGCTATCGCGTCGGCGCGTAAGCAGCGCTTTTCTGACGATAAACCCTGGACGACCGCCGCCCCGGGTGGGCACGCCTGGTATATCTACCCCTTGTACGACTGGAAAACCGCCGACATCTGGACGTGGTTCGCGAAATCAAAATGTTGCTATAACCCGTTATACGACCTGATGTACAAGGCGGGGGTGCCGCCGCGTTATATGCGCATCTGCGAACCGTTTGGCCCGGAACAGCGTCAGGGCTTGTGGCTCTATCATGTCATTGAACCCGAACGCTGGGCGGCGATGTGTGAACGCGCCTGCGGCGTGCGAAGCGGAGGTATTTATGCCGGGCACGATAACCATTTTTATGGCCACCGGAAGATCCTGAAACCAGACCATCTCGGCTGGCGCGAATACGCCATGCTGTTACTCGACAGCATGCCGCAAAATACGGCGGAACATTACCGCAACAAAATCGCGGTTTATCTCCACTGGTATCAAAAGCGAGGCATGAACGATATTCCCGACACGCAGGAGGGTGACATTGGTGCAAAAGATATCCCTTCCTGGCGACGCATTTGTAAGGTTTTACTCAACAATGACTATTGGTGCCGGGCACTTTCGTTTAGCCCAAATAAGCCTAAACACTATCAGCGCTACAGCGACAGAGTGAAAGCAAAACGCAAGGAATGGGGGATTTTATGCAACAACGAATAATCACCGAAATGGAAACGTACCTTCAGGCACTTTCAGAAGAAGAGCGAATAGCCGCTATTAATGCGTTTCGTCAGGCATTACATGAAATCAGCCCTTTTCGCGATCAGCCCGTCGATTGCGTATTGTGGATAAAAAAGACAAACATCACCGCTAACGATTACAACCCAAATAACGTCGCGCCGCCGGAAAAGCGGCTGCTCAGCAAGTCACTGGAGCTGGATGGATTCACACAACCTATCGTTGTGACGGAAAATGCGCCACAGCACTACGAAATTGTCGATGGTTTTCACCGTCATGATATCGGCAGTAACCGGGCGATCCTGAAGCGCCAGCTTAAAGGTTACCTCCCTGTTACCTGCCTGCGTAAAGCGCGCCAGGAAAAGTTCGATCGCATGGCGGCAACTATTCGTCACAACCGCGCGCGTGGACGCCACCAGATCAACGCCATGTCAGAAATCGTGCGAGAACTGGTGCTTATGGGCTGGAGTGAGCAGAAAATTGGCCAGGAGTTAGGTATGGACAGCGATGAAGTGCTGCGTCTGAAGCAGATCAACGGTCTGCTCGAACTCTTCGCAGACCGTCGTTTTTCAGAAGCCTGGACGGTGAAATAGTCAGAGCGTCGCCAGACGCTCTGCCGCAGCGAGCAGCGTCGATTCCTGCTTCGCAAAGCAAAGACGAATCAGCTTATGCGGGAAGGGATCGGCGCAGAACACCGACAGCGGAATGGCCGCCACTCCCACCTCTTTCGTCAACAACTGGCAGAAACTCACGTCGTCCAGATCGGAAATCGCGCTGTAGTCGGCCAGCAGGAAATAGGTTCCTTCAGACGGCAAAATTTCCAGGCGGCTTTTGCTCAGCGCCGCCACAAACAGATCCCGACGTTCACGATAGAAGTGCGGCAGCTCGCGGTAATGCCCGGGTTCCGCACGCAGCATATCCGCCAGCGCCAGCTGGGCCGGTGTGTTCACGGCAAACGTCAGGTACTGATGCACTTTGCGCAGCTCAGCGCTAATGGCCGCCGGGGCCACGCAGTACCCTACCTTCCAGCCGGTCATATGGTAGGTTTTCCCAAATGACGATACCGCGATTGCACGCTCGCGAAGTTGCGGATGCGCCAGCACGCTGGCATGCCCCTCTTCGGCGAAGCAGATATGCTCATACACCTCGTCGCTCAGAACATATATTTCACGTTCGGCGATGGCCTGCCACAGCGCAGCAAAATCGGCTTTTTGCCACACCGTCGCCGACGGATTATGCGGAGTATTCAGGATCACCAGACGGGTTTTGTCACTCAGCAGCGCAGCAAATGCCTGCCAGTCAGGGCGAAAATGCGGTGGCTGGAGCGCCACGCGCTTCACCACGCCGCCGGCCAGTTCAATCGCCGGGGCGTAGCTATCGTAGCTCGGGTCAAAACAAATCACCTCATCACCCGTACGCACCAGGGCGGTTATCGCCGCATACAGCGCTTCGGTCGCCCCTGCCGTCACCGTGATATCGCTGTTCGCGTCAGGCTTATGGCCGTATAACTCCGCCGTTTTATCCGCAATGGCTTCACGCAACGTCTGCACGCCGGTCATCGGCGCATACTGGTTGGCTCCCTGCGCAACGTGGTACGCCAGACGCTCCTGCAAATATTTCGGCCCATCAAAATCCGGGAAACCTTGTGAGAGGTTAATGGCGTTGTGCTGCTGCGCCAGGGCGCTCATCTGCGTAAAAATCGTCGTGCCGAGATTGGGAAGTTTACTCTGCGGGATCAACGGGTTATTGCTCATTGTAGTGTGCCTGCCTGTAATACTTATGTTGCTGACACTATAACACGATGTTAGTCTTTGGCAATCAAGACGCTTAGACGTCTAAACGATATAAATATTCCTGGCCGAGAGGGTAAAAGGAAATGACAGACAACCTGCAACTCACACACCTGGTCGAGGCCTGCCGCTGGATTGGCGCTAAAGGCTGGGCGCGCGCTACCGGCGGCAATATGTCCATGCGTCAGGATGAACACCTGTGCTGGCTGAGCGAATCCGGAAAAGATAAAGGTAGCCTGACCACCGCCGATTTTCTACAGGTTGAAATCGCCACCAACCGCGCGCCGTCTGGCCGTAAACCGTCGGCAGAGACCGGGCTGCATACCCTCATCTATCGCCTGTTCCCCGAAGCTAACGCTGTCCTGCACGTTCACACCGTCAATGCCACGGTGCTGTCGCGGCTGGTGAACGAGGCCGAGCTGAAGATCACCGGTTTCGAGATGCAAAAATCCCTTACCGGGCAGACCACGCATCGGGATACGGTGGCCATCCCGGTGTTTGATAACGACCAGGACATCGACGCCCTCGCCTCGCGCATCGCCCATTACGCGCAGGAACGCCCGCTTAATTATGGTTTTCTTCTGCGCGGCCATGGCTTAACCTGCTGGGGACGCGACGTGGCCGAAGCCCGCCGTCATCTGGAAGGTTTAGAATTCTTATTTGAATGCGAAATGCGTTTACGACAATGGGAGAGAGTATGATTCGCGCGATTGTGACGGATATTGAAGGGACCACCAGCGATATCCGTTTTGTCCATGATGTTTTGTTCCCCTACGCGCGTGAGCGGCTGGCGGCCTTCGTGACCGCGCAGCAGTACGCCGAGCCGGTCAAATCGATTCTGGACAACCTGCGCGATGAAATCAGCGCTCCGCATGCCAGCGTCAGCGATCTCATCAACGTGCTGTTTACCTTTATGGATGAAGACCGCAAATCGACGGCGCTCAAAGCGCTGCAGGGGATCATCTGGCACGACGGCTACGTTAACGGCGACTTTACCGGCCATCTCTACCCGGACGTGCTCCCGGCGCTGGAAAAATGGAAAGCGCAAGGGATTGATCTCTATGTTTATTCCTCTGGCTCCGTCGCCGCGCAGAAACTGTTATTTGGCTACAGCGACGAAGGTGATATTACTCATCTGTTCAGCGGCTATTTCGACACCCACATCGGCGCCAAGCGCGAGGTGCAGTCTTATCAGAACATTGCGGCGCAAACGGGCATCGCCCCGTCGCAGATCCTCTTCCTCTCCGATATTCATCAGGAGCTGGACGCGGCTGAACAGGCAGGTTTTCGTACCCTGCAGCTGATTCGCGGTGATGATGACGGCGCAAGCCACCACCATCAGGTCCACCAGTTTGACGAGATTAACCCGGAGCACATCCCTTCATGAGCGCATTGACCATTTATTCCGACAAAGACGCCAGTCAGCACCAGTGGCACAGCACCGACGCCGCCGAGATTGCCCAACAGCTCAACGCAAAAGGCGTGCGGTTTGAACGCTGGGCTGCGGATCGCGATTTAGGGCACGATCCCGCGCCTGAAGCCGTGATCGCGGCGTATCAGCATGCGATCGACAAGCTGGTGGCAGAGAAAGGTTACCAGAGCTGGGATGTGATCAGCCTGCGCGCCGACAATCCGCAGAAAGACGCGCTGCGCGAAAAGTTCCTGAACGAACACACTCACGGCGAAGACGAAGTACGCTTCTTTGTGGAAGGCGCGGGGCTGTTCTGCCTGCACATTGGCGATGAGGTGTATCAGGTGCTGTGCGAGAAAAACGACCTGATTTCCGTGCCCGCAGGCACGCCGCACTGGTTTGATATGGGCTCAGAGCCGAACTTTACGGCGATCCGTATTTTCGATAACCCGGAAGGCTGGGTGGCGCAGTTTACCGGGGATGCGATTGCGGATGCGTATCCACGCCTGGCCTGATCTTTTCTCCCTCTCCCTGTGGGAGAGGGTCGGGGTGAGGGCACCAGCGCGCACTAAGCGTTAAGCCTTTTCACATACCCCACCAGCTGATCCAGCACAATCCCCCACCCTTCGTGGAAGCCCATCTGCTCATGCTGCTCACGAATTTCCTTCGTGGGGTGGCGCGCAATCGCCTTATAGCGGGTTTTGCCCTCCCCGGCGTCTTCCAGCAGCAGGATCGCCGTCATAAACGGCTTCTCGGCCGGTTTCCAGCCTTCGGTATAGCCGTCGGTAAAGACCAGCTTTTTCCCCGGGTCGATTTCCAGGAAGACCCCCCGGTTATCCATCCGCTGGCCGTCCACCTCAAACACGGTGTTGAACCGTCCGCCCACGCGCAGGTCGAGGTCGCATTCGGTCACCTTATGGGGAGCAGGAATGAAGAAGTTTTTGATGTGCTCTGGCGTAGTCCAGCAGAGCCACAGCAGATCGCGCGGTGCGTCCACCACGCGCTCCAGTTTTAAGTCTGTTTCAGGATCGAGCGTCACGATGTTGTCCTCTTAAGGGAGCCCCTTAAAGGATAGCCGGACTCAGGCAAATTTCCCTTCCGCCACCTCGTCCGGAGTGACCACGCCCGTATCCAGCACCCAGCCGCTAATCAGCGAGGCGGGGGTGACGTCAAACGCCGGGTTATAGACCTGCGCGTTTTCCGGTGCCCACTGCACCGCGCCAAAGCTTCCGGCGACGCCCGTCACCTCGCTGGCGGCGCGCTGCTCAATCGGGATCGCGTCGCCGTTCGGGCAGTCCGGGTCGAGGGTCGTTTGCGGCGCGGCGACATAGAACGGAATGCCGTGGAATTTCGCCAGCACCGCCAGAGAGTAGGTGCCGATTTTGTTCGCCACGTCGCCGTTGGCCGCAATGCGGTCTGCCCCCACCCACACGGCGTCGACCTGCCCTTTTGCCATCAGGCTGGCGGCCATGGAGTCGGTAATTAGCTGATACGGCACGCCCAGCTCGCCGAGTTCCCACGCGGTCAGCCTGCCGCCCTGCAATAGCGGACGGGTTTCATCCACCCAGACGTTGCTTACCTTGCCTTCCTTATGCGCGCGAGCAATCACCCCCAGCGCGGTACCGACGCCCGCCGTCGCCAGCCCGCCGGTGTTGCAGTGGGTCAGCAGACGGCTGCCGGATTTCACCAGCGCGCTGCCCGCTTTGGCAATCGCGTCGCAAAGCCGTTTGTCTTCGTCAATCAGGCGCAGCGCCTCCGCCACCAGCGCCGGAACATACTCTTCCTGCCACAGCGCCAGCTTCATGCGGTCGAGGTTGTTCATCAGGTTTACCGCCGTCGGGCGGGATGCGCGCAGGGTTTCCAGCGCCACCGCCAGCTCGTCGCGGCTTTTGCCGCTTTCCGCTAACAGCGCCAGCAGCAGGCTTGCAGAGAGACCAATCAGCGGCGCGCCGCGTACGCGCAAAGCGTGGATATGACCGACCAGCGCCTCGACCGTCGAGGCATCCAGCCAGCGTTTCTCCTGCGGAAGCGCCTGCTGGTCGAGAATAAAGAGCTGATTATTCGCCACCCGCAGGCTGGTCGTCTGTAATGTCTGCATGTCGTTAATTCCCTGTTGCGTTGTTGTAGCACATTGTGTCAGGATGAAATCCAGATGTATAGACGTCTACATGTCTTAATTAGCAAAACTGAGGAGCAGGCCATGTCGCAATACCGTACCTTTACCGCTCAGGACGCCGTGGAGTATGCCAGGCAGTTTGGCGGACTTGACGATCCGTCATCCCTGGTAGAGGCGCAGGAAGTGGGCGACGGCAACCTCAATCTGGTTTTTAAAATTTTCGACAGCGCGGGCGTCAGCCGCATCGTCGTTAAGCAGGCGCTGCCCTACGTACGCTGCGTCGGCGAATCCTGGCCGCTGACGCTGGATCGTGCCCGTCTTGAAGCGCAAACCCTGGTCGAGCATTACCAGCACAGCCCTCAGCACACCGTGAAAATCCACCACTTTGATCCGGAACTGGCGGTGATGGTGATGGAAGATCTCTCCAGCCATCGCATCTGGCGCGGCGAGCTGATCAGAAATAATTATTACCCACAGGCAGCGCGTCAGCTGGGGGAATATCTGGCTCACACCCTTTTCCACACCAGCGATTTTTATCTGCATCCGCACGAGAAAAAAGCGCAGGTGGCAAAATTCATCAACCCGGAGATGTGCGAGATCACCGAAGATCTGTTCTTCAACGATCCGTACCAGATCCACGCGCGCAACAGCTACCCGGCCGAGCTGGAAAACGATGTTGCCGCCCTGCGCGACGACGCCCAGCTTAAAATCGCCGTGGCCTCCCTCAAGCACCGCTTTTTCTCGCACGCCGAAGCCCTGCTGCACGGAGACATTCACAGCGGTTCGATTTTTGTGGCCGACGGCAGCCTGAAGGCCATCGACGCTGAGTTCGGCTATTTCGGGCCGATTGGCTTTGACGTTGGCACCGCCATCGGCAACCTGCTGCTGAACTTCTGCGGCCTGCCGGGGCACCTCGGCATTCGCGATGCCGCCGCCGCGCGCGAGCAGCGCCTGACCGATATTCAGGAACTGTGGAACACCTTTGCGGAGCGCTTCCAGGTGCTGGCAAACGAGAAAGCCCGCGACGCCGCACTCAGCGCACCGGGCTATGCCTCCGCATTCCTGAAAAAGGTCTGGCACGATGCCATCGGATTCTGCGGCACCGAGCTGATTCGCCGCAGCGTCGGGCTTTCCCATGTGGCGGATATCGACACCATTCAGGATGAAGCGATGCGTCACGAATGCCTGCGCCACGCGATATCCCTCGGTAAAGCGCTGATTGTGATTGCCGACCGCATCGACAGCGCGGAAGAGCTGGTGGCGCGGGTGCGGCAGTACAGTTGATTTTCTCCCTCTCCCCGTGGGAGAGGGCCGGGGTGAGGGCATCAAACCGCACTCACCCCAGATACTCAATCACCGACAACCCACCGTTATAATCCGTGCTGTAAATAATCCCCTGCGCATCCACAAACACGTCGCACGACTGGATCACCTGCGGGCGATTCGGCCGCGTATCCATCATCCTCTCCGGCGCCGCGGGCACCAGCGCTCCCGTTTCCACCGGGCGATACGGATTGGAAATGTCATACGCGCGCACGCCCGCGTTCTGATACGTCGCGAAGATCAGCGTTGAGCTGACAAAGCTCCCCGGCCGGTTCTCGTGCAGGTTGTGCGGGCCAAAATGCGCCCCTTTCGCCACGTAGTCGATTTCATCCGGCTGCGGGAAGGTAGAGATACTCACCGGGTTCGACGGCTCGCGAATATCAAACAGCCAGATCAGCTTCTCGCCGTCTTCCTGGTTATCGAGCACCGCTTCGTCCAGCACCACCAGCAGATCGCGGTCCGGCAGCGGCAGCGCGGTGTGCGTCCCACCGCCAAACGGCGGGCTCCAGTTACGGTGGCTAATGAGCTTAGGCTGGGTGCGATCCTTCACGTCCAGCAGCGTCAGGCCGCCGTCGCGCCAGCTGCCGTACGCGGTATCCCCCGCAATAATCGCGTGGTGCAGCGCGTAGCGTTTCCCTTCCGGCCAGTCCGGCTGTTCGCCTGCGGCCTGGTTCATCCCCGGCAGCCACCAGCGCCCCGCCACCTCGGGCTTGCGCGGGTCCGCCAGGTCAATGGTCAGGAAAATGTAGTCGGTAAAACCGTCGATCAGCGCCGACACGTATGCCCAGCGGCCACCGACGTACCAGATGCGGTGAATGCCGATGCCGCTCAGCGACAGAAAGCCGATTTCGCGCGGCCTGTCCGGCGTGGAGATATCAAAAACGCGAAGCCCGGCGCTCCAGCCCCTGTCCTGAACGTCGCTGACGGTCTCTCCTACCTGACGGGTGTAGTAGACCTTCTCGTCGGCGAAGCGGGCATCGGCAAACAGATCCCGGGCGTTGATCACCAGCAGCAGGTCGTCATGCGCCTGGAGGTGCACGTTCCAGGTGCCCGGCGGCGCGGGGACATAGCCCGCGGGTTTCGGATTTTTTGGATCGCGCACGTCGACAATCGAAAAGCCCTGCGACACCATATGGCCGATATACGCAAAGCCGCGGTGCACCATCAGCTGCACGCCGTCCGGGCGACCGCCCTGGTCGCTATGGCCAATCAGCCGCATATTGCGGCTGTATTCTGGCGTAGGAAGCATGCTCATTTATTTTTCGCTTCCAGCGTCGCAAACCACGGCGCGATAAAATCTTCCGTCTGGCCCCAGCCCGGAATGATTTTGCCCAACGACGCCACGTTCACCGCCCCCGGCTGCGCGGTCAGCAGCGCCTGCGGGATCGCAGCGGCTTTGAAGTCGTAGGTGGCAGGCGTGGCTTCACCGGCAATCTTGTTGGCGATCAGGCGTACGTTGGTCGCGCCAATCAGCTTCGGATCTACCGCCACGCTCACCTTCCACGGGCTACCCGGCTCGCGCATCAGCTGTAAATCCTGGTTGGAGATGTCGATGCTGTAGAGTTTGATCTCGGTGCGGCCGTTCTCTTTCAGCGCCTTATACGCGCCCTGGCTGAAGGCATCCCAGGTCCCCCAGATGGCGTCGATTTTGCCTTTCGGGTATTTCGCCAGGATCGCGCCCACCTTGTTGGCGGTGTCGCCCTGCACGTCAGAGGAGACCGCGCCGATGGACTCCAGCTCTTTAATCTCCGGGTACTGCTTTTGCAACTCTTTATACGCCGCCTGACGACGCTCCATCGGCGGGAAGCCCGCTACCCACAGCTTGACGATATTGGCCTTGCCGTTGAAATCTTTCGCCAGCTGGCCGAAGGAGAGATTGGTCAGAGAGGCATCGTCCTGTTGGGTAACGGTCACGCCCGGAATCTCGCCGTTGACGGCGGTATCAAATACGGCGACCTTGATCCCGGCATCCACCGCCTTTTTTACCAGCGCGGTGGAGTACGGATCGCGGCCCTGAGACAGGATAATCCCGTCATATTTCTGGCTGATGGCCTGGTTCACGAAGTCCTGGAATTTAGCGTCATCCCCGTTGCTCAAAAAGGTGCTGACCTTAAAGCCGAGCTTTTTCCCTTCCTGAATGGCCCCGGCAACAAACTGCGTGGTGTTGTCGTCTGAGCCGAGGTTGCGGATCACCGCAATGCGAATGGGGCCGTCATGGTTGGCAATGGCCGCCGGGAGCGGTGCGGGCGTGGCCGCGAAGCCAGGCAGAGCGGTGAATAACCCTAATGCCACCAAAGAGAGTGCAATCTTTTTCATTTTTTATCCCGTTGTGTTGTCAGCGTTTTTGTATGTAGGTAATCGCCAGCGCTACCGCGAGCACCAGCCCTTTTATAATGTCCATGGCGTAATACGGCACGGAGAGCATCACCAGCCCGTTCGACAGCACGCCGAGAATCACCGCCCCGACCAGGGTCCCCAGGGCATTCGGCTTGCCGGACCCGGCCAGCGAGAAGCCGATCCACGCCGCCGCCACCGCATCCATCAGGTAACCGCCGCCCGCGTTCACCTGCGATGAGCCAATACGCGAGGCCAGCAAAATCCCGCCCAGGCCCGCCAGCAGGGAGGCAATCACGTAGGCCGCCACCTTGTAGCGCGTGGTGCGAATCCCCGAGAGGCGCGCCGCTTCCGGGTTACCGCCAATGGCGTACATGCGACGACCGTGAGTGGTCAACGAGAGGCCAAGCTGCGCCAGCACCGTCACCACCAGCATGACGATCACGATAGTCGGTACCTGTCCCAGCAGGCTGAACGTCGCAGGGATGGTGCCTTCCGCCATGTCGCCGCTCGGCAGCACCATGTTCTCGGTAATCGACCCGCCGTAACTGTAGGTCATCGCCACGCCCTGGATGACAAACAGGCTGGCAAGGGTCGCGAGCATGTCCGGAATGCGCAGGATGACGATCAGAAAGGCGTTAAACAGGCCGACCAGCGTGCAGAGCGCGAGAGTGATTACAATCGACTCGGTGGTGCCGAAGCCGTGCCAGACGAAGAGCGAAATCACCAGCGCGTTCGCCAGCGACGCGGTGGATCCCACCGAGAGATCGAACCCGCCGACGGTCAGGGAGATCGACACGCCGATGGCAATCACCGTCACGATGGCAATCGAGCGCAGAATGTTAATGATGTTGTTCGGATCGAGGAAGCTGTCCGACGCCAGGCCAAAAACGGCCACCAGCGCGACGACGGTCAGCAACATGCCCCACTTGTAGAGAAAATCGAAAATCTGCTGACGGCCAGACGCCGCCGCGCTCACTGAAAGGGCCTTGCTCACGACGCCGTTCCTCCGGTTGAATAATAAAGTAGTGTCTCTTCACGGGCCTCGGCCCCGGCGATTTCCGCCACGATGCGCCCGTCCCACAGGACGCAGATGCGGTCGCACAGCCCGACCAGTTCGGCAAATTCGCCCGAGGCGTAAATCACCCCTTTGCCCTCGCGCGCCAGGCCGTCAATCAGCTGGAACAGATCGGTTTTGGCCTTCACGTCCACGCCTTTGGTCGGCTCGTCGAATATCAGCACGCTGGCGTCATTACGCAACCATTTACCGATGGCGACCTTCTGCTGGTTGCCGCCGGAGAGACGTCGCAAAACCTGCCCGGGACCGCGGGCGCGAACGCCGACGCGGGCGATCACCTCCTCCGCCCAGCGCCACGCCTGACGATGGCCGAACAGGCTCCAGCGCGAGAAGCTGTTATCGGCGCACACGGCAAGATTCATGCTCACCGGCTCGTCGATAAAAATGCCCTCTTTGCGCCGCTCTTCCGGCACCAGCGCCAGGCCGCGCAGCACCGAGTCCGCCGGGTCGCGCGGTTTCCAGTCCTGATGGTTCAGCTCGCCGTTCGCGACGCGGCTTTTACTGGCGCCAAACAGCGCCTTACAGAGTTCTGTTTTGCCCGCGCCCGCCAGCCCGGCAATGCCGAGAATTTCGCCCTTGCGCAGGTGCAGCGAGATATCTTTCAGCAGCGCGTCGTCGTGCAGCCCTTCTACCCGCAGCAGCGTTTCGTCGCCGTGCGGCGGGCGCGCGGGCGGGTAGATATCGCTCAGCACGTGGCCGAGCATCTTCTCAACGATCGCTTCACCGCTGAGATCGGCCATCGGGCCAGACTCAATCAGCTTGCCGTCGCGCAGCACCGTCAGGGTGTCGCAGATAGCTTTTAGCTCGTGAATGCGGTGAGAGATAAACACCACGCCGATGCCCTGCTGTTGCAGACGTCTTACCACCGCAAACAGACGCTCGCTCTCGTGCGCGTCCAGCGGCGCGGTGGGCTCGTCAAGAATCAAAAAACGGCAGTGATGAGATAACGCCCGCGCCAGCAAAATCTGCTGTTTTTCAGCCAGCGTGCAGCCGTCGATGGAGCGGCGAACGTCGAGCGAAACATCCAGCTGCGCCAGCGCCTGCCGCGCCTGCTGGCGGATGTCGCGCCAGCGGTAGCGGTGCCCTGGCTGCGCCAGCTGGTCGAGCATGATGTTTTCAGCAATGCTTAACCCCGGGATCAGCGCCACGTCCACCTCCTGCTGCACGAGGTGGATGCCCAGCCGTTTGGCGTCCAGCGGCTCGCGGATGCTTACCGGCTGGTTGTTAATGCAGATTTCGCCTTCATAGTGGTCGTGCGTCCCGCACAGCACCGCCATCAGCGTCGATTTCCCCGCGCCGTTGGCACCGGTCAGCGCATGCACCGACCCGCCGTTCAGGGTGAAATCCACGCGCGACAGCGCCTGAAAGCCGGAAAAGGCCAGGCTGATACCGCGCATCTCAAGGCGACTGGAAACCATCCGCGTAAATCCTTCATTACTCTTCTGATTTAGCGAATTTTTCACAGCTCCGGTTGACTGACAACGACGGAAAAGGCATAAGATAAAGCGAAATATTATTAGCCATCCGGATGTCCAGACATAACATCGGGTTAGCGCTTGCTAAAAAAGGACAACTTCATGAGCAACACCGATATCCGCGTCGTACCCGGCCCGGCGAACTACTTCTCTCATCCGGGAAGCCTTGCACACCTGGATAATTTCTTTACTCCGGAACAACTTTCCCGCGCGGTGTGGATCTACGGCGAGCGGGCAATCGAGGGCGCACGCCCTTATCTGCCGCAGAGTTTTAACGCGACGGGGGCAAAACATCTGTTGTTTAAGGGCCATTGCAGCGAGCGTGACGTCACTCATCTGGTAAACGAGTCGGGAAGTGAAACCAGCGTGGTGATTGGCGTGGGCGGCGGTGCGGTAATGGATACCGTCAAGGCCGTGGCGCGTCGTCTGGGCGTGCCGTTCGTGGGCATTCCCACTATCGCCGCCACCTGCGCGGCGTGGACCCCGCTCTCCGTGTGGTACAACGATGCCGGTCAGGCGCTACAGTTTGAGATTTTTGACGACGCCAACTTTCTGGTGCTGGTGGAGCCGCAGATCATCCTTAACGCCCCGGCGGAATACCTGCTGGCGGGCATCGGCGATACGCTGGCGAAGTGGTACGAAGCGGCGGTGCTCGCCCCTCAACCTGAGAGTCTGCCGCTGACCGTGCGTCTTGGCCTGAACGGTGCGCTGGCGATCCGCGACGTGCTGCTGGAACGCAGCGAAGAGGCGCTTGCAGATCAGCAGCGCGGCGAACAGACGCAGGCGTTCCGGGACGTGGTGGATGCGATTATTGCCGGAGGCGGAATGGTCGGCGGTCTGGGTGAGCGCTATACCCGCGTGGCGGCGGCACACGCGGTGCACAACGGCTTAACCGTGCTGCCGCAGACGGAAAAATACCTGCACGGCACCAAGGTGGCCTACGGCATTCTGGTCCAGAGCGCCCTGCTCGGCCAGGACGACGTGCTGGCGCAGCTGGTGGCGGCATACCAACGCTTTAACCTGCCGATCACGCTTCGCGAGCTGGACGTTGATGTAAACAACCGCGACGAGCTGGATAAGGTCATTGCCCACACCCTGCGCCCGGTGGAGTCGATTCACTATCTGCCGGTGACGTTAACGCCTGAGGTGCTGCGCGCCGCGTTTGCGAAGGTGGAATCCTTCAGTCGTTAATTGCGCCGACGGGCTATACCTAATGATGATTCTCTCCACTCTTGCAACGAGGTCATCATGCAGATCGATTTAACAGGTAAAAAGGCGCTGGTTACCGGCGCCAGTCGTGGGCTGGGTCGGGCGATTGCGCTGTCGCTGGCGCGAGCCGGTGCCGATGTGGTTATCACCTACGAAAAATCCGTCGATAAAGCCCAGCAGGTCGTCGATGAGATCAACGCGCTGGGGCGACACGGCGAGGCGATTCAGGCCGACAGCGCCAGCGCGCAGGCGATTCAGGATGCGGTCACGCAGGCGGCGCGCTCCCTCGGCGGGCTGGATATTCTGGTCAATAACGCCGGGATTGCGCGCGGCGGCCCGCTGGAGTCCATGACCCTGGCGGACATCGACGCTCTGATCAACGTCAACATCCGCGGCGTGGTGATCGCCATTCAGGAAGCGCTGGTGCATATGTCGGACGGCGGACGCATCATCAACATTGGCAGCTGTCTGGCGAACCGCGTGGCGCAGCCGGGGATCGCCGTCTACTCGATGACCAAGTCTGCCCTTAACTCTCTCACCCGAGGTCTGGCCCGTGATTTAGGCCCGCGCGGCATTACCGTCAACCTGGTCCACCCCGGCCCGACCAACAGCGATATGAACCCGGAAGACGGTGAGCAGGCTGACTCTCAGCGTCAGCTTATTGCCCTGGGCCATTACGGCCAGCCGGAGGATATCGCAGCGGCAGTCACCTTCCTCGCCAGCCCGGCTGCGGGGCAAATTTCCGGCACCGGTCTGGATGTCGACGGCGGTCTGAACGCCTGATCGCAAATTTACTGTATGCCTCTGTCGCCCGGCAGAGGCCTGTTCGAGCCGCCTCGATGATTCGCGTTTTGCCGCTTTCTCGCGGTTATTCTCCGCTCTACAGTACCTCATTAGAAATTCGGAATTTATCTAATAGTCTTATTATTTCCTTATATTTTGTGTGGGCGTACAGTGGAGGTACGGATGAAGATTGTGTGGTCTAAAACAGCAGAGAAGCAGTTTTCTAAAATCGATCCTCGATATCAGAACCGCATTAAATTCAGGCTGGAGAAGATGGACGATAAAACATCACCTGTCGCGGATATCAAGAAATTATCTTCTCCCGAAAACCACTACAGGTTGCGATTAGGTGATTACAGGGTCATTTACACCTTCGGAGACCCGCCGGGTGATATCTGCTACGTAGTGGCAGTAAAACGCCGGACAACCACTACCTACCTTCATGAGGAGCATACGGAATATGACTATTCAGTTCATCAAGGATGAAGAAGGAAAAAAACAGTATGTTGTCATACCCTACGGTGAATATTTTCGCATGCGTTTAGCCATGCTTGAGTACGATGACGATGATGAAAACGACTGGGAAGACATCCCTTACGAATCAGACATCTACGATAACGTAGGTTTACCGGGTGAAGTGTGCGACATCATGCATAACGAGAACGTCAGCCTACAGGCCGCCTGGCGCATTTTACGCGGCATGTCCCAGCAGGAGGTGGCGGAGAAGCTTGGCATCAGCCAGTCCGCCGTGTCACAGCTGGAAGCGCTGGACTCCCGACCGCAAAAGCGCACCCGCGAAAAGCTGGCGGCACTTTACGGCTGTAAACAGGAGCAGATCAGCCTCTATTTACCGAAAGAGGGTTAACAGCACTTCGCCCCGCCCTTGCCGCCGTAGCGGGCGTCCTGACGGTCGCGGAAAAATTCTTCGTAGGTCATGGGCGTCTGGTCCGGGTGGTTGACGCGCATATGCTCGACGTAGTTGTCGTAATCCGGCACGCCAATCATCATTTTAGCGGCCTGGCCCAGGTATTTACCTGCTTTGGAAAGGGTGTCGAACATAATCAGTTTCTCGTTTGTATTCCCCTCACCCTGACCCTCTCCCCAAAGGGGAGAGGGAACTTTAACACCCTCTCCCCTTTGGGGAGAGGGCTAGGGTGAGGGGGTTTGGTAATGTTAATGCGCCCCTTTCGCCTGGGTGACAATCTCGTCCAGGTTCTCAGGCATTGGCTCATACGGCGTCTCTTTCGCCGTCGGTTTGTCGACTTTCAACGCCGCCAGCGCGGTTTTCAGAGAATACAACGCCAGCACCACAACCACCACCATAAAGAAGATGGTCAGCCCGGCGTCCAGACGGTTGTTAAACACCAGCTGCGACAGCTGAGATTCGGTGTACTGTGCCGGGATCTTACCGCTGTCGATCATCGCCTGGAACTTATTGGCGATCGCCAGGAAGCCCACCTTGTTGTCCGGGCTGAAGGCTTTCTGCCAGCCCGCGGTCAGGGTACAGATCAGCAGCCACGCCGTTGGCACCAGCGCCACCCATGCGTAACGCTGGCGCTTCATCTTGAACAGCACTACCGCGCAGAGCATCAGGGCCATGCCCGCCAGCATCTGGTTGGCGATACCGAACAGCGGCCACAGGGTGTTGATCCCGCCCAGCGGATCGACC
Organism: Enterobacter sp. JJBC; assembly: GCF_036936505.1. Taxonomy (NCBI): domain Bacteria; kingdom Pseudomonadati; phylum Pseudomonadota; class Gammaproteobacteria; order Enterobacterales; family Enterobacteriaceae; genus Enterobacter; species Enterobacter sp. JJBC. The sequence goes on along the minus strand of NZ_CP136935.1, from coordinate 1,323,824 downwards.
ACGCCCTGATGCAGGAAGTAGCCCCACGCCAGCACGCACAGCGCCGTCGCCAGCAGGTTAGCCGGGAGCGAATCGGTCCGCTTCAGGTTCGGGGAGATCACCCCCAGCAGATCCTGTAGCATAAAGCGCGCCGCACGCGTACCCGCATCCACCGCCGTCAGAATAAACAGCGCCTCGAACAGAATGGCGAAGTGATACCAGAACGAGACATCCATCAGCCCGCCCAGCGCGCCGTGCAGGATGTAGGCCATGCCCACCGCCAGCGTTGGCGCCCCGCCCGCACGGGAGATAATCGACTGCTCGCCGACCTCATTAGCGATATGCGTCAACGTTTCAGGGGTAATCGCAAAGCCCCAGCCGCTCACCACCTGCGCGGCAGAGGCGACCACGTCAACGGTGCCGGCCGGGGCCAGCACCGCCATCGGGCTGTTCATCGCAAAGTAAACGCCCGGGTCAATAATACAGGCCGAAACCAGCGCCATAATCGCCACGAAGGACTCCATCAGCATGCCGCCGTAGCCAATCAGGCAGGCCTGATTTTCATTCGCCAGCATCTTCGGCGTGGTCCCGGAGGCAATCAGCGCGTGGAAGCCCGACACCGCCCCACAGGCGATGGTGATAAACAGGAACGGGAACAGATTGCCGGTCCAGACCGGGCCGGTGCCGTCAATAAATTTGGTCAGCGCAGGCATGGTCAGGGTCGGGCGCATAATCAGAATGCCGATCGCCAGCCCGACGATGGTGCCGATTTTCAGGAAGGTAGAGAGGTAGTCACGCGGGGCCAGCAGCAGCCATACCGGCAGCACCGCCGCCACGAAGCCGTAGCCTACCAGCATCCAGGTCAGCTGCACGCCGGTGAAGTCGAAGAACGGTGCCCAGGTCGGGCTTTCCGCCACCCAGCCGCCGGAGATAATGGCAAACACCAGGAACACCAGGCCAATGACTGACACTTCACCAATGCGCCCCGGACGCAGGTAGCGAATGTAGATCCCCATGAACAGCGCCAGCGGTATGGTGAAGGCGACGGTATAGGTTCCCCACGGGCTGTGGGTCAAGGCTTTCACCACAATCATCGCCAGCACCGCGAGGATGATCACCATGATCATAAAGGTCGCCACCAGCGCAATCACCCCGGCGGTTGCCCCCATCTCTTCTTTCACCAGCTCACCCAGCGAACGACCGTCGCGACGGGTGGAGACGAACAGCACCATGAAGTCCTGCACCGCGCCCGCCAGCACCACCCCAGCGAGGATCCAGATCATCCCCGGCAGGTAGCCCATCTGCGCGGCCAGTACCGGCCCCACCAGCGGGCCTGCCCCGGCAATCGCCGCGAAATGGTGACCGAACAGCACTTTTTTATCGGTCGGCACGTAGTCCAGACCGTCGTTATGACGCACGGCCGGCGTCATGCGCGTGCCGTCTACGCCCAGCACCGTCTTTGCGATATAGCGGCCATAAAAACGGTATGCGATCAGATAAATGCAGACGGAGGCGACGACGATCCACAGCGCGTTGATCTGCTCCCCCCGGTTGAGGGCGATATAGCCCAGGGCAAAGGCTCCCACCACGGAGAGCACCGCCCACGTAAGGTATTTCCCTGAGTTGTTCATAGTTGTTGTCCGTTGTTGTGAAACAGTGAGATGTTACATTTTGTTTCTAGAACAACGGATAAAATTTAACAACTTTGAAACGCAATAATGCGTGGTCAAACCAGAGATTTACACCACAGTGTTAAGCCGATCACTTTCAGCTGAATGACTTACCCCAACACCATCGTACTCAACCGACAGGTACAGCACCGCCGCCCCTGCTCGTCGAACACCACGATCTCCCAGCTCTGGCTGGAACGGCCCAGATGCAGCGGCTGACACACGCCGCGTACCTTACCGTGTGAGACTGCGCGGTGGTGCGTGGCATTCAGTTCCGTACCCACCACGTTCTGCCCGTCACGGGTCATCAGAAAACCGGCCATCGAGCCCAGCGTTTCCGCCAGCGCCGCCGAGGCGCCGCCGTGCAGCAGGCCAAACGGCTGATGGGTGCGCGCATCCACCGGCATCTCCGCTTCCAGCGTATCGTCCCCGAGGCGGGTATAGACGATGCCAAGGTGCCCCACCATCGTATTCAGGCTGGTGGCGTTCAGCTCCTCGAGCGTTAAATGACGTTTCCAGATCATTACGCCCCCAGCGTGGAGCCGCCGTCCACCACGATATCCTGCAAGGTGATATGGCTGGCGGCATCGGATGCCAGGAACAGCACGGTCGCAGCAATCTCCTGCGGACGGGCAATTTTACCGAGCGGAATGCCAAGCTTGAACTGCTCGCCAAAGCCGCGAATGCGCCGCTGTTCCGCATCGTCGCTGGTCCACAGGGTGCGCTGCATGTCGGTATCCGTTGAACCCGGCGACACCAGGTTACAGCGTACGCCGCTGCCCGCCAGTTCCAGCCCGACTGTCAGCGCCAGGCTTTTCAGCGCCGCTTTCGACGCGCCGTAGGCGCTCATGCCGATGCGCGGCGTGTGCGCCGCGTCAGAGGCCACCGTCACAATCGCCCCACCCTGCTGACGACGGAACTGGCCCATCGTCTGCTGGAACAGGTTGAACGCGCCGCCGACGTTGACCGCAAAGGTCTGCTGCCAGTCCTCCTGCGAAAGCTGATCCGTCGCGCCCATACGCAGAATGCCCGCTGCGTTAACCAGCACGTCGAGCCGCTCAAGGCTGCTGAGCAAACGCCCGCAGACGTCACTCGCCTGCGCCGCATCCGCCACGTCCAGCGTTTCGGTAGCAAACGGATATTCGCCGTGAGGGAAAGCCAGATCGAACCCGGTCACCTGCGCCCCGGCCTCCACAAATGCCAGCGCGGTCGCATAGCCAATGCCCTTACCCGCGCCCGTCACCCAGACGGTTTTACCGGTAAAATCAAAAGCCATCACTTCACCTCGCGGGAGAGCAGCGCCCACCAGGCATCGAGGGTCGGATTTTTTGCCAGCATCACGAAATCAATGTCGCCGTGCACTTTGCGCCAGCGGGCGGCGAGCGCCATCATCCGTACTGAATCCAGACCATAGTCGATCAGGTTTTCATCATCCATCGGCTCGTCGGACTCGTCCAGCAGCGGCAGGATCAGCTCACGCAGCGCGGCTTTCGTTGCCGGAACAGACGGCAGCAGCTCGTCGGTCATCACCACGCGGCCCGAACGCCCTGCCACGTATTTCAGCGACATCAGGTGCTCGTCGCGGGTGAAATCCGCCAGCGCGTCGGCGATAAAGAACGGTTTAATGTCGCGCATAAAGGCGTCGGTGGCGGTGGTCATGCAGCCGATGTGGGCGTATACGCCGGTGATCAAAAGCTGGTTGCGCCCGGTCTCTTTCAGCATCTGCTCCAGCGGCGAGCGGTGAAACGCGCTGTAGCGCCACTTCACCAGCACGGTGTCCGCTTCATCCGGGGTCAGCTCAGCGACGATGCGCTGCTGCTCCGGCGAACGGGTCAGGCCCGGCCCCCACATGTCGTTCAGCAGGGCACGGTCTTCATCGCTCTGATCTTTCGGCTGCGCGGTGTAGTACACCGGAATATTGTGCTCTTTGCAGTACGCGCGCAGTTTAGCGATGTTCGCCACTACCTGCTGCATCATGTCGCTATTTTCGCCCCAGAAGTTCAGGAAGTACTCCTGCATATCGTGGATCAGCAGCGCGGCGCGCTCCGGTTCAAACGCCCAGTTCACTTTACTGGTCGGCAGTTCGGCGGCGGTTGGCAGCGCGTATGCGGTTAATTTTGGAATGGCCATTCTCTGTTCCTCAGCCCCGGGCGCGTTCAGCAAGCCACAGGCGCAACTGTTTCTTATCAACTTTGCCGACCGGCGTGAGCGGAAGCGCATCCACGCTCTCCACGCGGTCCGGCAGCTTAAATTCGGCAACGCCCTGCTCGCGCAGGAAGCGTCGCACCTCCACCGCGCGCAGGGGCTGTTTCACCACCAGGTACGCGCAGCTTTTTTCGCCCAGCAGGCTGTCCTCCATGCTCACCAGCGCGGCGTGGATCACCGCGTCGTGGCGCAGCAGCAGGTTTTCGATCTCTTCGGCGGCGATCTTCTCGCCACCGCGGTTGATCTGATCTTTCTCGCGCCCCTGCACGGTGATGTAACCCTGCTCGTCGATGGCGATCAGATCGCCCGAGCAGTAGAAACCGTTGGCATCAAAGGCGCTGGCGTTGTGTTCCGGGCTGTTGAAATAGCCGCGGAAGGTATACGGGCCGCGCGTCATCAGACGCCCGACTTCCCCGCGCGGCAGCGGGTTGCCGTCCTCATCCGCCACCCACACTTCATCGTCCGGGCACATCGGGCGGCCCTGGGTATTGATGATGCGCTCCGGCGCATCGTCGAGGGCGGTGTAGTTCACCAGCCCTTCCGCCATGCCAAACACCTGCTGAAGCTGGCAGCCAATTTCCGCCGGAATGCGCGCCGCAAGCGTGGCGGAGAGACGTGCGCCGCCTACCTGGAGCAGTTCGAGGGATTTCAGCTGGGCGTTCCCCGCGCCGTCGGCAATCGCCTGCAACCACAGGCTGACCGCGGGCGGCACCAGCGAGGTGACGTTGATCTGATGCTGCTCAATCAGCGGGAAGCAGAGCGTGGCGCTCGGATCGTTCGCCAGCACCACGCAGCCGCCCGCCGTGAAAACGCCTAACGATCCCGGCGAACTCATGGCGTAGTTGTGCGCCGCGGGAAGCGCGTTCAGATAGCGGGTGTGCGCAGTGATACCGCAGATTTCGTTGCTGCGGCGAATGCTGTAGTCGTAGTCGTTGTGCGTACGCGGGATCAGCTTCGGCGTGCCGGTGCTGCCGCCGGAGAGCTGGAAGAACGCCACTTCGTCGGCGGGCGTCGGGTTCGGGATGAAATTGTCCGCCGGGCGTGAAATCGCCGCCTCCAGCGCGTGTTCGCCCTTATCGCCGCGTAGCAGCACAACGCGTACCGAGCGATGCGCATCCACAAAGGTGTTGAGAAAATCATCGCCCGAGAACAGCGCGTGGTCGCGATCGGCAATCAGTACGGCGGGTTTGATCTGCTCCGCGTAGGCGTTGAGTTCACTGCGCTGATGGCTAAAGAGCGCGTTGACCGGCGCGACGCCGATTTGCAGTAGCGCGAAGAAGGTGATGTAGAACTCGGCCACGTTGCCGAGCTGCACCAGCGCGGTCTCGCCGCGATGCAGCCCCTGCGCCTGAAGGGCGGACGCCAGATTCGTCACCGCCTGATTAAACGCGCGGTAGGTGATGCGGCGATCGCCGTCAATTATCGCGACCGCATCGCTGTCCGCATGGTCCGTCAGGATGTGGGTCAGCGGCAGATCCTGCCAGTAGCCTTTTTCACGGTAGCGCCGGGCAAAATCCTCAGGCCAGCGGGTAAAAGGGATGGTCATGAGTATTCCTTAGTGCAAACCAAACACGTTGAGCATGGTGGAGAGCTTCACGCCCGTCTCGCGCCACTCGCCCACCGGGGAAGAAGCAGGCACAATGCCCGCGCCGGCAAACAGGCGAACGGTATTTTGATGCAGCCGCGCGCAGCGGATAGTTACCACCCACTCGCCGTTACCTTCGCTGTCGCACCAGCCAACGATGCCGCCGAACAGTTCGCGGTCGAAGGGCTCCAGCTCGGCAATGAGTTCTTTTGCCGCCTGATGCGGGAAACCGCTCAGGGCCGGGGTCGGGTGCAGCAGGCAGGCCAGCGTCAGGGCGTTCTCGTTTTCACGCGCGTCACCCTCAACCGGCGTGGCCAGATGCCACAGCGTTGGGGTGGTAATGAGCTGCGGGGAAGCCGGCATGCTCAGATGATGGCTGCGCGGTTCCAGAATGGTTTTCATCGCCTGGGTTACCAGGTCGTGCTCGTGACGGTCTTTTTCGGAGGCCAGCAGCTTAGTGCCCGCTTCGCGATCCAGCACATCGTCCGGCTGACGGCGCGCAGAGCCCGCCAGCGGCAGCGAACTAAAGTGCGCGCCCTCTTTACGCAGCAGCAGTTCCGGGCTGGCGCCCAGCAGCACGCCGCCGTCTTCCAGCGGTACGTGGAAGTTAAAGCTCGCCGGGTTCTGGGCGATAAGACGCTCCATCAGCGCGCTGCTATCAATCTGTTTGTCGGTGGCAATATCAATCAGGCGCGACAGCACCACCTTATTCACCTGCGGCGTGGCGGTGAGCGACGCGGCGCGAGCAACCATCTCCTCGAAAACCGGCTGCGGCGGGATCTCGGTGCGCTGTTGCACGTTCAGCGTCTGCGCGCCGGAGGCGTAGCGTGCGGACTGCTGACGCGCCGGGCGGGAGAAGGTTTGCCAGCGTTGCGGAATAAACAGCGATGACGGTTTGCGGGTATCGAAGGGGATCGCCCCTACCATCACCGGATGGGCAATGCCGCTGTTTTTCGCATTCCGGAAAGCCTGAGCTAATTTCTGCTGAAAGGGACCCGCCGGATCGTCACCGCCTACGGAGGGTTCAGAAAAACGGGCAAAACAGCCGGACGTGGTAAAACTGCGGTAAGGCGACATAAAGAAAAAGCTATCTGCTTGCAGCGTAGTCGCGGTGTGCTGAACTTCCTCAGCCAGGGACGTGTCCATATCATCCTCCTTAAAATGATAAAAGAAGCAATAATGATTATCATTTATATTTTCGTCGGCTAACCTAATCCCACATCGCCCCGCTGTCAACCGTCGGGCAAATAACTTGTGCGACAAACGCTTGCATCCCTTCCCTACAGCCCTGAAAATGAGAAGCATTATCTTCAATAAAATCAGGATGCCGCTCTGTGAAAATCGCTGCCGTTTGCCGCAATGCCCTTCTTTTAACAGGACTTTTTGTTTTAGGACTAACCTCAGCCGCCGCCGACGACTGGCCGCGCCAGGTCTCCGACAGCCGCGGCGTTCACACGCTTGAGAGCAAACCGACGCGCATTGTCTCCACCAGCGTGACCTTAACCGGCTCCCTGCTGGCCATTGACGCGCCGGTCATTGCCAGCGGTGCGACCACGCCGAACAACCGCGTGGCGGATGCGCAGGGCTTTTTACGTCAGTGGGGCGATATCGCGAAGCAGCGTAAGGTTGCCCGGCTGTACATCGGCGAGCCGAGCGCCGAAGCGGTCGCGGCCCAGATGCCGGACCTGATTTTGATCAGCGCCACAGGCGGGGATTCCGCGCTTGCGCTCTACGAGCAGCTTTCCGCCATCGCGCCGACGCTTATCATCAATTACGACGACAAAAGCTGGCAGGAACTGCTGACCCAGCTGGGGACGATCACCGGGCAGGAGACACAGGCCGCAGAGCGCATCGCTGCCTTCGATAAACAGCTCGCCCAGGTGAAGCAGCAGATGAAGCTGCCGCCACAGCCGGTGAACGCCATCGTTTACACCGCCGCGGCACACACGGCGAACCTGTGGACGACAGACTCCGCGCAGGGCAAGCTGCTGCACCAGCTGGGCTTTACGCTGGCGGACCTGCCTGCCGGTTTGCAGACCTCAACAAGCCAGGGCAAGCGCCACGACATTATTCAGCTGGGTGGAGAAAATCTGGCGACGGGGCTGAACGGCGAAGGGCTGTTCGTGTTTGCCGGCGACCAGAAAGACGTGAATGCGATTTACGCCAATCCGCTGCTGGCGCATCTGCCGTCGGTGAAGAACAAGCGCGTCTGGGCGCTGGGAACGGAGACGTTCCGCCTGGATTATTACAGCGCGATGCTGGTGTTAGACAGATTGAATGCGTTGTTTAAGTAGGCATTTTTCCTCCCTCTCCCCGTGGGAGAGGGCCGGGGTGAGGGCATCAGGCCGCACCGTCGTTCAACGCGACCTCCTGCCTGAACCGCCGCAATTCCACCAGCGTCACCAGTAAGATCGCGCCAATCATCGCTAACACAAACCCGCTGCTGCTCGCCGACGCCACCGGGGTCATTATCGCCCCCATCCCGCCGAGGATCGCCGCGCCAATTGCATCGCCCGTCACGTTCTGCGCGGTCCACAGGCCGTTAATGCGCCCGAGCATCCCTTCCGGCGTCTGGGTCTGGATCAGGGTGTACTGTAAAAGCGAGCTGACCGCGCTCAGCCAGCCAAAAATCACCAGACACATCACCCCCAGCGCCCACACCGGCATCAGGCTGAAGAAACCAATCGCGATAAACGAGGCCAGCGTCGCCACCAGCATGATCAGCCCCGGTCTCGCGCTCTGCGCCAGGTTGCCGCTGGTCAGCGCCCCACACGCGGCGCCGAGCGGAATGGCGGCGTACAGCACGCCAATCTCTGAGGCGCTCATCTGCCACTCGCCCGCCAGCGCCGGGTACAGCACGCGCACGGCGCTCGCCATCGTCAGCAGGCCGCCGAGCAGCGCAATGCCGCCAATCAGCGGGTTGCTGAACAGAAAACGAATCGCGGCCATCAGGGACTTCAGCGGGTGCTCGCGCGGCTGCGGCGGCGGGGGCAGGAGCGGCAGACGCAGTAACGTCAGGGTGGTGATAAAGGTGCCCGCCGCGGCAAGGCCGTAGTTCCACGCCACGTTGCCGGTGGCCAGCAGCAGGCCGCCGACCATCGGCGAAATCACCGAGCCGAGGCGCACGGTGAGCATGGTGATCGCCCCCGCCTGCATCAGGTTCTCGCGCCCCACCAGCGCGGGCGTTGCCGCCAGCAGCGCCGTCACGCCGAGCGAGGCGAAAAAACCATCCCACAGGCCAAGGGCATAAATCGCCATCAGCGACGGCTCCGGCAGCATGGCGTTCAGACACAGCCCGATAAAGCCCACCCCGCAGGTGCCGCGCGCCAGCAGGATCAGCTTCTTACGCTCGTAGCGATCCGCCAGCACGCCGCCGACCATCAGGCCGATAAACATCGCCCCGCCGGTTAAGGTGACGGATAGCCCTACCAGCCAGCTGGAGTGAGTGATGGTCTGGATTTGCACCGGCACGGCCACACCAAGCAGACCGAGGGACAAAATGGAGATAAAGCGAGCGATAAAAACGGCGCGATACGCCGGGTGTGTTTTGAGCAGGCTGAGGTTAAGCAGCCAGGATTTTTGATTCATGACAAAGCCTTGAGTCTATTTCTACCCATTCCATGGGCGCACATGCTAACATAGCCAAATAAGATAGATAACGATAATCACTATCATTATCAAATCATGGATGTTGCTATGTCGTTTTCCTCTTCTGCGGTGCGCGCCCTTGCCGTGCCCGTTTTATTGCTACTGCTAATCCTTGCGATTGCACTCAGCCTGCTGGTCGGCGCAAAACCGCTGCCCGCGTCCGTTATTGTCGATGCGCTATCCGGTACCTGTCAGAGCGCCGACTGCACCATCGTGCTCGACGCTCGCCTGCCCCGCACCCTTGCCGGCCTGCTGGCCGGTGGTGCGCTCGGCCTTGCCGGTGCCCTGATGCAAACCCTCACCCGCAACCCGCTGGCGGACCCTGGCATTCTCGGCGTGAACTCTGGTGCCAGTTTCGCCATTGTGCTCGGCGCGGCGCTGTTTGGTTTCACCTCTCCGTCTGAACAGCTGGTGATGGCCTTCTGCGGCGCGCTGGCCGCCTCGCTGGTGGTGGCGTTTACCGGCAGCCAGGGCGGCGGACAGCTCAGCCCGGTACGCTTAACGCTGGCGGGCGTAGCGCTCGCGGCGGTACTGGAAGGCTTGTCCAACGGCATCGCCCTGCTCAACCCGGACGTGTATGACCAGCTGCGCTTCTGGCAGGCGGGTTCGCTGGATATTCGTACCCTTGAAACCTTAAAAGTGGTGGTGATCCCGGCGAGCGTCGCTGCCGCCGTGGCGCTCTGTTTAAGCCGGGCGCTGAACAGCCTGAGCCTCGGCAGTGACACCGCGACCGCCCTCGGCAACCGCGTGGCGCGTACGCAGCTGACGGGCCTGCTTGCCATCACCGTGCTGTGCGGCAGCGCGACCGCCGTAGTCGGCCCGATTGCCTTTATCGGCCTGATGATGCCGCACATGGCGCGCTGGCTGGTGGGGGCGGATCACCGCTGGTCCCTCCCGGTAACGCTGCTGGCGACCCCTGCCCTGCTGCTGTTTGCCGACGTGCTGGGCCGCCTGCTGGTGCCGGGCGAACTGCGTGTCTCGGTGGTCAGCGCCTTTATCGGCGCGCCGGTGCTGATCTTCCTGGTACGACGCAGACGCGGGGGTGGCGCATGATGGCCCCGTCACGTCGTTTACTCACCAGCGTCGCCCTGCTGGTCGTCGCCTGTCTGCTGCTGGCGGTCTGGAGCCTGCAAAGCGGTGCCGTAACGCTTGATTTCGCGCAGGTCTTTCACGCTCTCACCGGCAGCGCGCCGCGTAACATCACCATGGTGGTCACCGAATGGCGACTGCCGCGCGTGGCAATGGCGATCCTGGTTGGCGCGGCGCTTGGCGTCAGCGGCGCGATATTCCAGTCGCTGATGCGTAACCCCCTCGGCAGCCCGGACGTGATGGGCCTGAATACCGGCGCGTGGAGCGGCGTGCTGGTGGCGATGGTGCTGTTCGGGCAGCATCTCACGGCCATTACCTTTACGGCGATGGCGGGCGGCATTCTCACCTCCCTGCTTATCTGGGCCCTGGCCTGGCGCAACGGCATCGACACCTTCCGCCTGATCATCATCGGGATCGGCATCCGCGCGATGCTGATGGCGTTTAACACCTGGCTTCTGCTACAGGCGTCGCTGGAAACCGCACTCTCCGCCGGACTGTGGTACGCCGGTTCCCTCAACGGTCTGACGTGGGTAAAAACCTGGCCCGCCGCGCCGCTGATTATCCTGATGTTTATCGGCGCGTTGCTGCTGGTCAGGCGCATGCGGCTGCTGGAGATGGGCGACGACAGCGCCTGCGCGCTGGGCGTGAGCGTAGAGCGCTCGCGCCTGATGCTGATGCTGGTGGCGGTCTTGCTGACCGCAGCGTCTACCGCCATCGCCGGGCCGATCTCGTTTATTGCCCTTGTCGCGCCGCATATCGCGCGGCGACTTAGCGGCACCGCGCGCTGGGGATTAACCCAGGCGGCGCTGTGCGGTGCAGTATTACTGCTGGCCGCCGATCTCTGCGCCCAGCGGCTGTTTACGCCTTATCAACTGCCGGTGGGCGTGGTGACCGTCAGCCTCGGCGGGATTTACCTCATCGTCTTGCTCGTTCAGGAGTCACGCAAGAAATGACAGATTTAACCACCCGCTTGCGCGGCGAAAACTTGACCCTCGGCTACGGCAAAAAAATCATTGCCCGGGACTTATCCGTTGCCATTCCGGACGGCCACTTCACCGCCATTATCGGGCCAAACGGCTGCGGCAAATCAACATTGCTGCGCACGCTGAGCCGCCTGATGTCGCCGGTTGAGGGCAGCGTGTTCCTCGACGGGGAGCAGATCCAGCGCTTCGCCAGCAAAGAGGTGGCGCGCCGAATTGGTCTGCTGGCGCAAAACGCCACCACGCCGGGGGATATTACCGTGCAGGAGCTGGTCTCCCGCGGGCGCTATCCGCACCAGCCGCTGTTTACCCGCTGGCGCAAGGAGGACGACGAGGCCGTGAAGCGCGCGATGCAGGCGACGGGCATCACCGAGCTGGCCCAGCAAAGCGTCGATACCCTCTCCGGCGGACAGCGCCAGCGCGCGTGGATCGCAATGGTGCTGGCGCAGGAAACCTCGATCATGCTGCTGGACGAGCCGACGACCTGGCTGGATATCAGCCATCAGATTGACCTGCTGGAGCTGCTGAGCGAGCTGAACCGTACGCAGGGGTACACCCTGGCGGCGGTGTTGCACGACTTAAACCAGGCGTGCCGCTACGCGACGCATCTGATTGCGCTGCGCGACGGCGAGATTGTGGCGCAGGGCGCGCCGAAGGAGATTGTTACGCCAGAGCTGATCGCGCGGATCTACGGCATGCGCTGCATGATTATTGACGATCCGGTGGCGGGTACGCCGTTGGTGGTGCCGCTTGGAAAACGTGCGGTCTGATGCCCTCACCCCGGCCCTCTCCCACAGGGAGAGGGAGCAAACCATCCCCTCTCCCCGTGGGAGAGGGTTAGGGTGAGGGGCATTTGCACTATCCTAAAATTTCCTTCAGTACCGGCCCAATTTTCTCAAACGCCTGCGGTGAAATAATATCCACGTGGGCGCAGTCCTGGCTGTAGACCTCCAGCTCGCCCACCCACGGCGCCCACGCGGCCTGAGGATCCAGGGTTCGCGTTCGCTCGGCGACAAACAGCGTCGCTTTACCGTCAAAGCGCGCGCTGTGTGCGGTGGTGAGCAGCCGCACCGCGTCGGCGTAGTTGCCCTCAATGGCGTTAAACAGCTCGCTGGAGCCCTGCCCCTGCTGGGCGGCGATAAACGCCTGACGCTCGCGCTCGATCTCTGCCAGCACCGCCGGGTCGAGGCCGTTGGCCTCTTTCTCCGCCCAGTTCTGGGTTTCCGGCGGCCAGGTATCCAGCAGGCCGAGGAACGCCACCGCTTCACCCTGCTCGCGCAGGCGGGCCGCAATGCCCTGCGCCAGCGTGCCGCCGAGGGAATAGCCGAACAGGTAATACGGCCCCTGCGGCTGCTGCTTACGCAACGTGTTCAGATGATGTTCGATCACCCCATCGAGATCCGCGCACTGCTGCATCGGGCCGTTTGGCCGCGGCGACTGAATGCCGACGATGGACCAGCGCGGGCTGAGGTAGCGCGCCAGGACGCTAAACTGCCAGGCAAAGCCGGACGCCGGATGGAAGCAGAACAGCGTCGGGCCGTTGCTTTCACGCAGCGGCAGAAGGGTTTCATACCCCAGACGCTGCGCCTGCTCGTCGCTCATCTGCGAGTCCAGCAGGGCGCTAAGCTTGCTTACCGTCGAGGCGACCATAATCTGCCCCGGCGTGACCTTACGGCTGAACGCACGGCTGAGCTGAGCCGCGAGGCGCATCGCCAGCAGCGAGTGGCCGCCGAGGGCAAAGAAATCGGCCTCGATATCGTTCACCGCGCAGCCCAGCAGGGAAGAAAACGCCTGCGCCACGGCCACTTCGGTTTGCGTCTCAGGTGCGCGACCGGAAGTTCTGCTGGTCAGCTCCGGCAGCGGCAGCGCCTTGCGATCCAGCTTGCCGTTGGCGCTTAACGGCAGCGCGCTGATTTGCAGCAGCACCACCGGCACCATATGCGGTGGCAGCTGGGCTTTGAGTGATGCAAGCAGCGCGTCGCGGTCCAGCGGTAAGCCAGATTCAGAAACCACGTACCCCACCAGCTGGCGGGCATCGCCACCCGTCGCCGCTGCCTGGTTGAACACGCAGGCGTGCGCCACGGCCTGCGCCACGTCCGGCAGCGCAAGCATCGCCCGGTCGATTTCACCCAGCTCGATGCGCTGGCCGCGAATTTTTAGCTGGTCGTCGCTGCGGCCCAGATATTCCACCGCGCCGTTATCCAGCCAGCGGGCAACATCACCGGTGCGGTACATCCGCTCGCCTGGCGCGAACGGGTCGGCGATAAAGCGGCTGGCGGTAAGGTCGGGGCGTCCCAGATACCCCTGCGCCAGCTGGATGCCGGTGAGATACAGATCCCCCGCCACGCCGAACGGCACCGGGCGCATCATCGCGTCCAGAATGCGCAGCCCCGTATTCCACACCGGGAAGCCGATCGGCACGCTGTTCCCTTCCACCGCCGCCAGCTCGGGGCCGTACGCCGGATACCAGCTGACGTCCACCGCCGCTTCGGTCGGGCCATAGAGGTTGTGCAGCGGCGCATGGGTGAGCTGTTCCCACTCGCGGCACAGCGCAGTCGGCAACGCCTCGCCGCTACAGAACACCAGCTTCAGCGTCCTGCAACAGTGGGCGTTTTCCGGCGTCAGTGAGGCGACGAACGCCGCCAGCATCGACGGCACGAAGTGGGTGGTGGTTACGCCATATTCTGCGAAGAAGCTCTGCATCGCCTGCGGATCGCGGTGCGCGTCCGGCTCGGCCATCACCAGCTTCGCCCCGGCGATAAACGGCCACCAGAACTCCCACACCGACACGTCAAAGCTGCACGGCGTTTTCTGCGCCACCACGTCATGCGCCGTCAGTGGATAATGATCCTGCATCCACTTCAGGCGGTTAACGATGGCGGTATGGCCGACCATCACCCCTTTTGGACGTCCCGTCGAACCGGAGGTAAAGATGATGTACGCGGTTTGCTCCGGCTTCGCCAGGCGCAGCGGTTCAGCACCCGAGGTCGGTAATAGTGTGTTGTAACTAAACGTCTCGACGGAGAGATCGCTAAAGCGCGGAAGCTGCTCGTCGGTGGTAATGAGCAGGGACGGCCTCGCATCCTCCAGCATCATCCGCAGGCGATCGTCCGGGTAGCCGGTGTCGAGCGGCAGCCACGCGGCGCCCGCCTCCACAATGCCGTGCAAGGCTAACGTCAGGAACACCGAGCGCGGAAGCGCCACCGCCACGCTGTCGCCCGGCTTCACGCCGCGCGCGCGCAGCAGGTTTGCCAGCGCGACCACCTGCTCGCGCATCTGGCGGTAGTTCAGTTCAGTATGGGCATCCGCCAGCGCGGGGGCGTCCGGCGTTTTGCTCGCCTGCTCCGCGACCAGATCCGCCAGCGTGGTGGACGGCAGCGCCAGCCCGGTATCGTTAATGCGCGCCAGCCGGGCGTATTCCTGCTCTGATACGGTTTCCACGTCGCCACAGCGCAGGTCCGGGTTGGCGGCAAACTGCGTCAGCATTGCGTTCAGCCGCACCGCGTGACCCTTTAGCGTCGCCTCGTCGTAACGCTGCCCGTTGGCGAGGATCTCAATGCTCAGTCCGCCCTGCTCGTCCGGGAACAGCGCAAGCTCCAGATCGTTCACCGGGCCGGTCGCCAGCGTGTGGGTAATGGCCTCCACGCCGTCGATATCCAGCTGATAATCGAACACCTTGACGTTCAGCACCGGACCAAACAGGGCTTCATCGCCTGCGGCACGTCCGCTGTCGCGCACGATCTGCTCGGCGTCGTAACGCTGATGGCGACGCATCTTTTTCAGCTGGTTCGCCAGGCGCAGCGCCAGTTCCGGCAGGCTCTCGTGCGGGCGAATATTCACCGCCAGCGGCAGGACGTTGAGCACCGGTCCGGTCGCGGTCAGCGCGGCGGAGCCCATGCGGCGCATAAAGATAAACCCGGCGGCGTAGTCCAGCCGTCCGGTCAGGCGGCCCAGCCACAGCACCACCAGCGCAAGCGCCAGATCGGTACGCTGCGCCTGGCCTGCCATCTGTGCAAGCTGGCTGAAAGCACGTCCGTCCATCGCCATTTTCAGGCGCAGGATGTCGGTGGTGGCGGCGTGTCCAGGCAGGGGCGCGGAAGAGAGCGAGACCGGAGAAGGAAGCTGTTGGCGCTGTTCGGCCCAGAAAGCACCGTCGCGCTGATACGCCTCACTGTCGCGATAGCGCTGATACTCCTCCACCACCTCGGCGAACGGGGTAAACGGGGAGGCGGGCGCGGGTTCCCCTTTCTGCCACGCAGCGTAAATGGCGGCGATCTGACGCGTAATGGCCGGGAAACTGAAGCCATCTACCACCAGATGATGATACCGCTGATACCAGTACCAGTGGCTTTCTCCCACTTGAATCAGCTGGTGAAACGCCAGCGGCTGACCGCTGTCGACGCGCAGGTTCTGCTTGAGATCGGCTTCCATCAGCGCCACGGCGGCGTCGTGGGAGTCAACGCGCACGATGGACGGCTCCGGCAGGAGCATGGCCTCATCGATCCACTGCCACACCTCACCGTGATCTTCGGCAAAACGCATCCGCAGGGTGTCGGCCTGCATCATGCCTTCAGCGATGGCTTTTGCCAGCAATGGCGCATCGATAGCGCCTTTCAGTTCGGTATAGTGCGCGACGCTCCAGGCGTTTGGCAGGGAGGAAAGCTGCTCTGCCATCCAAATCCCCGGCTGGGCGGCGACAAGAGGGAGACGGTTCATGCGCTCTCCCCCGCAAAATAAAACGGCTCAAGCGTCTGCCACTGTTCCGCCAGCCACTGCTGGCACGCCTCCTGAGATTGCGGTTCGCAGACCACGCGCCAGCCCGCGGGCAACTCGCACTGCTGCGGCCACAGGCTGTACTGCCCCTGGTCATTTTGCAAAATGGCGAACTGTCCCTGCGGATTATCGAAAGGATTGCTGAATTCCATACAGACTCCGTTATTGAATAAGCGGCTGCCAGAGGGTCATCAGCCCCTGCGTCAGCCCACCGCGCCAGCAAAGCGCATCGTGTCCGCCGTCAACCTGACGCCAGAAAACCGGTTGCTGAGTGTGTAGTTCGGCGAGGATCGCCTGGTTTGCGCGCAAAATAAGCGGCTCGTTGCGCCCGGCCTCAAGGACGATGCGCAGCCCGCGAGCGGTTTTTTCACCCGCTTTGAGTTGTTCGATGAGCAGCCCGTCCTGCTGCGCGCCGCGGTGCGGCCACCAGTAGGATCCGGACTGGCTGAGGATGCAGCCAAAACGCTGCGGCCAGTTGAGGCCCGCATAGAGGGAAGAGAGTCCGCCGAAGCTCTGACCCGCCACCACGGTATGGTCGGCGCGGTCGCTGAACGGGGCCATGCTTTTCACTTGCGGGAGAAGTTCTTCCTGCACTGCCAGCCAGAAATCAGGGTTGCACGGCAGCTCGCGGCTGCGGTGTGCGGTGTCAATGACGTCAATTAAGACATAAACCGCAGGCGGCAGTTTGCCTTCATGGGTGAGCGACGCCAGAGCAGGCCAGACGGGCATGCTTTCGGCCCAGAACTGCCCGTCAAGGAGCACCGCCAGCGGGCGCTCGGGGCTTTCATCCCCGGTGGTAAAAATCCACACGCGGCGACGGTTCTTCAGACGCGCGCTGTGCCAATCAATACAGACAGGCTTATTGTAAGGGGTATCGGGATGGTTCCAGCCGGGCTGTACGGGCGCCTCCGGCATCTCCAGCGCCGAGACGGCGTGCCCGCGCCCGCCGCGCCAGCTCTGCGGATTCAGCGGGTCGGACACCGCGTGCGGCAACAGTTTACGCCAGCCTTCGCGCAGCGCCATGCGGTCCGGCTGCTCGCCTTCAAACACTGCATCGGCAAAATCGTTTTCGTTATCGGAGGGGATAAAACAGTAGCTGCCGCGCCATTCGGGGCTGAACTCGCCCTGCCACTGCCAGACGTCGGTATCCGGGATACGTTCAAGGGATTGCGGACGGGCATTTTGATGGTGATCGGTCACGCCGGTGACGTAGAGCCAGACGCGTTTCACCGTCGAGGTTTTCTGCGTTCCCGCCGGGTCCCGCCACCAGAATGTCACGCGATAGTTTTCCTGATGACGTTCCCGTTCCGGCCCGTTTTTCGCCTGCCACCACGCTTCACTTCCGGTTGTTAACGCCGTCACCCTTATAACCCCATGTTTAACAGTCTTTTTTGTTTCAGAGCAAATTTTATTGATAATATTATTGATAACTATTTGCATTTGCAATAGCGTAATGCCCGCGCTGTGGGAAGCGCGCTCATTAAATAACCATAAAAGCGGGACGTACAATGAATAAGAAGATTCACTCTCTGGCCTTGCTGGTCAATTTAGGGATTTATGGTGTCGCGCTGCCCGCCATGGCAGATGACAATACCGCCTCCGCGCAGCACGAAGACACAATGGTGATCACCGCCGCCGAGCAGAATTTGCAGGCGCCGGGCGTGTCGACCATCACCGCCGATGAGATCCGCAAAAACCCGCCAGCGCGCGACGTGGCGGAAATCATCCGCACCATGCCGGGCGTTAACCTGACCGGCAACTCCACCAGCGGCCAGCGCGGGAACAACCGTCAGATTGACATTCGCGGCATGGGCCCGGAAAACACCCTGATCCTGATCGACGGCAAGCCGGTCACCAGCCGCAACTCCATCCGTCTGGGCTGGCGCGGCGAGCGTGATACCCGCGGCGATACCGGCTGGGTCCCGCCGGAGATGATCGAGCGCATCGAAGTGATCCGTGGCCCGGCTGCTGCCCGCTACGGTAATGGTGCGGCGGGCGGCGTGGTGAACATCATCACCAAAAAATTTGACGACCAGTGGCACGGCTCCTGGAACACCTACCTGAACGCGCCAGAGCATAAAGACGAAGGTTCCACCAAACGCACCAACTTCAGCCTGAGCGGCCCGCTGGGCGGGGATTTCAGCTTCCGCATGTACGGTAACCTGGATAAAACCCAGGCCGACGCGTGGGATATCAACCAGGGTCACCAGTCTGACCGCACGGGCGCTTACGCCAACACCCTGCCCGCAGGCCGTGAAGGTGTGGAAAATAAAGACATCAACGGCGTGGTGCGCTGGGACTTCGCGCCGATGCAGTCGCTGGAGTTTGAAGCGGGCTACAGCCGCCAGAACAACCTGTATGCGGGCGACACGCAGAACACCAACAACGACAACGCGCTGGTGAAGAAGAACTACGGTAAAGAGACTAACCGTATCTATCGTCAGAACTTCGCCGTGACCTGGAACGGCGGCTGGGATAACGGCATCACCACCAGCAACTGGGCGCAGTACGAGCACACCCGCAACTCTCGTCTGGGTGAAGGGTTGGCGGGCGGTCTGGAAGGCCTGTTCAACAGCAATAAATTCACCGATACCGATCTGGCCGACGTGATGCTGCACAGCGAAATCAACCTGCCGATTGATTTCATTGTGAACCAGAACCTGACGCTCGGCACCGAGTGGAACCAGCAGCGCATGAAGGACTCAACCTCCTTTACACAAACCCAGCAGGGGGGCACCATCCCGGGCATGAGCGAAGATCGTAGCCCGTACACGTCAGCGGAGATCTTCTCCCTGTTTGCCGAAAACAACATGGAGCTGACCGACAGCACCATGCTGACCCCTGCCCTGCGCTTCGACCACCATACTATTGTGGGTAATAACTGGAGCCCGTCCCTGAACCTGTCGCAAGGTCTGGGGGATGACTTCACCCTGAAGATGGGCATCGCGCGCGCCTATAAAGCGCCAAGCCTCTATCAGACCAACCCGAACTACCTGCTGTACAGTAAAGGCCAGGGCTGCTACGCCAGTTCCGACGGCGTGGGCTGCTACATGATGGGTAACGACGATCTGAAAGCGGAAACCAGTATCAACAAAGAGATTGGCCTGGAGTGGAAACGCGACGGCTGGCTGGCTGGCGTGACCTGGTTCCGCAACGACTATCGCAACAAGATTGAAGCGGGCTACGCGCCGATTGGCCAGACGTCCACCGGCAAAGTCACCACCGATATCTACCAGTGGGAAAACGTGCCGAAGGCGGTAGTGGAAGGTCTGGAAGGCTCCCTGAACGTGCCGGTCAGCGACACCATCAACTGGACCAACAACATCACCTACATGCTGCAAAGTAAGAACAAGGAGACCGGCGATCGTCTGTCGATCATCCCGGAGTATACGCTGAACTCTACCCTGAGCTGGCAGGTACGTCAGGATGTCTCATTGCAGTCGACCTTCACCTGGTACGGCAAGCAGCAGCCGAAGAAGTACAACTACAAAGGTCAGCCGGTGACCGGGTCTGAGAAAGACGAAGTCAGCCCCTACAGCATCGTTGGCCTGAGCGCGACCTGGGACGTGACCAAAAACGTCAGCCTGACCGGCGGCGTGGACAACGTCTTCGACAAGCGCCAGTGGCGCGCGGGTAACGCCCAGACCACGGGTAATACCACGACGGGTGCGTATATGTACGGCGCGGGTGCGTATACGTATAATGAACCGGGTCGCACCTGGTACATGAGCGTAAATACGAGGTTCTGATACAGGCAGTGACTTCCCCCTCTCCCTGTGGGAGAGGGCCGGGGTGAGGGCATCAGGCCGCACAATACAGAAGGAAAAGCCATGCACACCACCCACAGCACATTTTCTCTCGCTGGCCACACCCTCCACCGCATCACCTTCGACCCCACCACCTTTACGGACGCCGATCTCCTCTGGCTCCCCCACCACGCCCAGTTGGCTAACGCCGGACGTAAACGCAAGGCTGACCACCTCGCAGGACGCATCGCCGCCGCGCACGCCTTGCCTGACCACACCGTTCCCGCCATCGGCCCCAGCGGGGAACCGCTCTGGCCGCAAGGAATTTCCGGCAGCATCACCCACAGCGGCACGCAGGCGATAGCCGTCGTCACGCAATACCCGGCGCTTATCGGCATCGATTGTGAAACGATCCTCTCCGAAAACGAAGCCAGGGAAATCAAAGACGGCATCATTGATACACAGGAAGAACCTGTGCTTTCCCGCATGGGATACCCGTTCGCCCTCGCCCTGACGCTGGTCTTCAGCGCCAAAGAGAGCCTGTTTAAGGCCCTCTTTCCGCAGGTACAGGCCTGGATGGGTTTTGACTGCGCCCGCGTTACCAAGCTCGACGACAAGACGCTCACGCTGGCATTGACCCGTCAACTGGCAGGCTTTGAGGAAGGCACCGCCTTCCCCCTGCACTGGCAGCAGCACGGCGAACAGGTCATCACTCTGCTGTCATACGCTCCTGGCGACGAGCCTTCACGCTGGTCACCACAAACGTCACGATAAACACCATCGCGAACAGGACCACAATGGTCGGCGCAGGCGCGCTGTCGAGATAAAACGAGGCATACACGCCGCTTACCGACACCAGCGCTGAAACGGCGACCGCCACCAGCAGCGCCATGTGAAAGCGTCGGGTAATCAGCACCGCCACCGCGCCGGGGGCAATCAGCAGGGAAATCGACAGAATGATCCCCACCGCTTTCAGCGTCGCCACAATGGTCAGCGAAACCATGCACAGTAAGCCGTAGTGCAGCCAGCGGGTGCGCAGGCCACTCGCCTGCGCCTGCTGATAGTCAAAGCAGAACAGCAGAAAATCGCGCCACTTCAGGCCAATCACCAGCGCAATCATCCCCGCGACGAGACCGCTTTGCAGAATGTCCATCCCGTTAATACCCAGCATATCGCCGAACAGAATGTGGTCGAGATGCACCTCAGGTTTGACAGCGATATAGAGGATCAGCCCGGCGCCGAACATGCCGGAAAAGACGATCCCCATGACCGTATCCTGTTTGATGCGGCTGTTATCCTTCAGGTATCCGGTGGCGACCGCGCAGAACAGACCGGCCACGAACGCGCCCAGCGCCAGCGGCAGGCCCATCATCCAGGCCAGCACGACGCCGGGAAACACCGCGTGGCTCATGGCGTCGCCCATCAACGCCCAGCCTTTCAGCACCAGAAAAACCGACAGCAGCGCGCAGGGCACGGCCACCAGGAGTGAAATCAGCAGCGCGTTGTTCATAAACGCAAACTGGAAGGGTTCGAGGAGCAGCGTCATCATGGGTGTGCCTCCCGCGCCCGACGACGGCTGGCAAGCAGTCCGTGCTTCGGCGCAAAGACGAACGCCAGCAGAAACAGCAGCGTCTGGGCGACCACGATAATGCCGCCGGTGGCGCCGTCCAGGTAATAGCTGGCCCACGCGCCGAGGAAGCTGGTGATGCTGCCAATGGCGACGGCAATCATCAGCAGGCGCGGGAAGCGGTCGGTCAGCAGCCACGCGGTCGCGCCGGGCGTGACTACCAGACAGATCACCAGAAACGCGCCGACGGTTTGCAGCGCCGCCACGGTAGAGACCGCCAGCAGCGTGAAGAAGAGAATTTTCAGGCGTTCAGGACGCAGGCCGATGGCGCGGGCGTGGTTCTCATCAAAAAAGGTCACCATCAGATCTTTCCATTTGAACAGCAGGATAACTATCGACACCACGCCGATAATCGCCAGCTGGACGATATCTTCGGGGGCGATAGCCAGAATATTGCCGAGGACGATGGTCTGAATGTTCACCGAGGTCGGGTTGAGCGAGACCATAAACAGCCCCAGCCCGAAAAAGGAGGAGAAGATCAGCCCGATAATGGCGTCCTCCTTCAGGCGGCTGCGCTGGTTGAGAAACAGCATGCTGCCCGCCGCCAGCCCGCCCGATAAAAACGCCCCCAGCGAGAACGGCAGCCCGAGCATGTAAGCGCCCGCTACGCCCGGCACGATGGAGTGCGACAGCGCATCGCCGATCAGCGACCAGCCTTTAAGCATCAAATAGCAGGAGAGAAACGCGCACAGCCCGCCCACCATCGCCGAGACCCACATCGCGTTGAGCATGTACTCGTAGCCGAAGGGTTCGAGAAGCGCGTTCATTTGGCCTCCTGTCGGTGCGTCACGAAGGGGCGCTCGTCGTCGGTTATGATGCGATCTTCCGAGCCGCTGAGCACCACGTGGCGCAGCACGCCGCTGAAGGCGCGCTCAAGATTCTCGGCGGTAAAGGTGATATCCGTCGGGCCGCTCGCCAGCACGGTGCCTTTGACCATCACCGTGTAATCGCAGAATTCCGTGACCGAGCCCAGATTGTGGGTCGAGACCAGCATCGTTTTACCCTCGTCACGCAGCTCCCGCAGCAGGCTGATGATCCTGGCTTCGGTTTTGACGTCCACGCCGGTAAACGGCTCGTCGAGCAGGATCACCTCGCCCTGCTGGGCAATCGCACGGGCCAGAAACACGCGCTTCTTCTGCCCGCCGGACAGCTCGCCAATCTGCCGATGACGCAGCTCGAGCATATCCACACGCTTCAGGGCGTCGGTGACGATCTGCTTATCGCATTCTTTGGGACGACGCAGAAACCCCATATGCCCGTAGCGGCCCATCATCACCACGTCCTCGACGAGCACCGGAAACGACCAGTCGACCTCTTCCGACTGCGGCACGTAGGCGACCAGGTTCTGACGCAGCGCCCGGTGAGGCGGCAGCCCCAGAATGGAGATAGTGCCGCTCGCCGCCCGCACAAACCCCATCACCGCCTTAAACAGCGTGGACTTGCCGGAACCGTTCACCCCCACCAGGGCAGCAATCGATCCGCCCGGCACGCTGAACGACGCGTCGCGCAGCGCCGTGTGGCCGTTGCGGTAGGTCACGGTCACGTCGGTTACAACAATACCTTTCTGCATGATTACTCCTTCATCCCGTCGCGGATGCCCTGCACCAGCGTGCGGGTGGTGACGTTCAGCAGATCGATATAGGTTGGCACCGGGCCGTTTTCCGCGCTCAGAGAGTCGACGTACAGCACGCCGCCATAGTGGGCGCCGGTTTCACGCGCCACCTGACGGGCGGGCTTATCGGAGACCGTGCTTTCGCTGAACACCGCCGGAATGTGATGTTTTTTCACCAGATCGATAACCTTGCGCACCTGCTGGGGCGTGCCCTGCTGATCGGCGTTGATCGGCCACAGGTAAAGCTCCTTCAGGCCCAAATCCCGCGCCAGATAGGAAAAAGCCCCTTCGCTGGTCACCATCCAGCGTTTGTCTTCCGGTATCTCCGCGACCTGCTTGCGCAGCGGTTCGAGAGTGGCGGTGATCTTCTGCTTGTAAGCATCAGCGTTGCGCTGATACGTCTGTGCGTTGGCCGGATCGTACTTCACCAGCGCGTCGCGGATGTTATCGACGTAAATCAGGGCGTTGTCCGGCGACATCCACGCGTGCGGATTGGGCTTGCCGTTATAGGGCCCTTCGCTGATGCCCATCGGGGTGATGCCTTTGGTGACCACCACCTCCGGCACACCGTTCAGATGCTGATAAAAGCGCTGGAACCACAGCTCCAGGTTCATGCCATTCGCCAGGATCAGCTGCGCCTTCTGCGCGCGTTTGATATCGCCCGGGGTGGGCTGGTATTCGTGAATTTCCGCGCCCGGTTTGGTGATGGAGGTGACCTCTGCGGCATCCCCCGCCACGTTTTTCGCCATATCAGCGATAACGGTAAAAGTGGTGATGACCTGGAACTTTTCAGCCGCCAGCGCGCCCGTGGTGGTCGCGGTCATGAGCAGCGCGCCGAGCAACAGACGCTTCAATCCTTGCCGTGGATGCATCGCAGAAGTCTCCTGAGGTGATTAAAATCAAAGCAAAATTAGCCTGTGCTATAAGGTATAGCACAGGCTATATTTAAATGAAAATAATTATCATTAAAGTTGTGTCAACGGAGGGAGAGCCTGATGGCGCTTCGCTTATCAGGCCTACGGTAAAGCAGTTTTGGAGTTTTGTTGGCCGGGTAAGCGCAGCGCCACCCGGCATAAGGGCGACTCACTGCCCGGCAAGTGCCTTATAAAATGCAGGATTCTCCCGAATCACATTAAGTGCCTTCGCCGCCAGCCCGGTTGGGTTGCGACGTTTAGACTCCCAGCTCTTTATCGTATCGACGCTCGTGCCAAGCGCCTTCGCCATTTCGCTTTGCGTGATATTGAGCTGCTCTCTGATGGCGCGCACATCAGCAACTTCATAGCGGGTTATTCTGGAAGCTGCTTTCCTTCCGCTGTGGATCTCAACCGCCTCTTCAAGCGAAGTTTTAAGTTCATCAAAGATGCTCATTTTATACCTCGGAACAACATAAAGGCGTACATAGTACACCTCTAGTAAAAGATATAATAAGCACTATTCGAAAAGTACAGGGCCAGATTCATAACAATCTGGCCCCTTAACTTTCACGCACTTTATTCAGATCAAACTTTAGACATCCGGGAACATCACGCTATTCCCCGGTGCTTCCCTGTGCAGATGGATAAAGTTCAGGTGCCGTTCATACTGGTCCAGAATGTCCGTAATCACCTGCTCCTTGCTGTAATCCATCAGATCATTCCCCTGGCTGCCTTCCAGCAGGAAGGTCTCCAGCCGGTAGTAGGTCGACTTCCCGCTGCGCGCCCGGTAGGTGAACCCGGGCACCGAATACTGCTGCGGCCAGATCTGATAGACAAAGTTCTGCTCGTCGCCCATGTGCACCAGCAGATCCAGGTGCCCCAGATTTTCGCCCTCTTCCGGGGGCAGGTTTTTCAGCTCCACGTAGGCGCCACGCAGCTTCAGCTCCTGGGCCACCTCTTCCATCGCCGGGAAACAGACCGTCTCCATCATCTGTTTGGTGTAGCGCGTACCGGGGTAATTCATCAGGCGCGAGAGGCGTTTTTTCCAGCTCAGCCTGTCCTGCGCGCCCAGCGGACGCGGGGCGGTGTCGCGGCTGGCGCTGACGCGGCGGTAGTCTTCCACCTTAAGCGATTTATACAGCCCGGCCATCACGAAGAAGATCACGAAGCTGAACGGCAGGCCCATGATCACCGTCGTGTTCTGCAACGCCGAGATACCGTTGGTCATCAGCATGCCGAGCGTCAGCAGGCCGATGGCGACGGACCAGAAGATGCGCAGCCAGTTCGGCGCGTCGCTGTTAATGTCCTTGAGCTTCGAGGTGAAGTTCCCCAGCACCAGCGCGCCAGAGTCCGCCGAGGTGACGTAGAACAGCAGGCCGGTAATGGTCGCTACGGACGCGCTAAAGGTGAACGCCGGGTACTGCGCCAGCAGGCTGTAGAAGCCGCGCTCCGGGTGCGCCATCGCTTCCTGGGCAAAAGTCGCATTGCCGTGGATGATCTCGTGCAGCGCGCTGTTGCCGAAAATCGACAGCCACAGCAGGGTAAAGGTGAACGGGATAATCAGCGTGCCCATCACGAACTGACGGATGGTCCGCCCACGCGAAATACGCGCCAGGAACAGGCCGACAAACGGCGACCACGCCACCCACCACGCCCAGAAGAACAGCGTCCAGTTGTTCATCCACTCTGTCGGACGGTCAAAGGCGAAGCTGTTCAGCGTCATGCCCATAAAGCGGTTCACGTAATCACCCACGTTCAGTACCAAAGCATTGAGCAGGAACGAGGTGTCGCCCATAAACAGCACGAACAGGATCAGCCCCAGCGCCAGCGCGACGTTCAGTTCGGAGAGCACGCGAATCCCTTTATCCACGCCGGAGGTCACCGAGATGGTGGCGATAATCACCGACAGCGCAATCAGCGCCGCCTTCGCCGCCATCGAATCCGGGATGTCAAACAGCACGCTCAGCCCGTAGTTGAGCTGCACCACGCCAATTCCGAGCGTGGTGGCGATGCCGAAGATGGTGCCGATCACCGCCGCAATGTCGACGCTGTGGCCAATCGGACCGTTGATCTTTTTGCCGAAAATCGGGTACAGCGCGGAGCGGATGGTAAGGGGCAAATTATAACGATAGCTAAAGTATCCGAGCGCCATGCCCATCAGGGCGTACATCGACCAGCCCGTCAGGCCGTAGTGGAACAGCGTCCAGACCATCGCCTGGCGCGCGGCCTCCATCGTCTGCCCTGCCCCTTCCGGCGGCTGCATATATTGCGTGACCGGTTCCGCCACGGAGAAGAACATCAGGTCGATGCCGATGCCTGCGGCAAACAGCATTGCGGCCCAGCTCAGCAGGCTGAACTCGGGCTTGGACTGCTCTGGCCCGAGCTTTACCGAACCGAAGCGCGAGCAGGCAATGCAGACCACGAACACGATGTAAAGCGTCGCGGCCAGCAGATAGTACCAGCCGAAGGTCTTTGACACCCAGTCCAGAGTGCGCCCAATCCACTCGGCAGAAAAATCACGAAAGAAGATGGTCGTCAGGGAAAACAACAAAATCAGCCCGGCGGACGTATAAAAAACGACCGGGTTGATTTTGTCTTTTTCTCTGTCTTGTGAAAGGTCTGTCATCCAGTATCCCCACTGTTTTTGTAACTATTGAAATCCAAAATCGCAACAATTAAGACACATTTTATATTGAACGTCCAATCAAAAACCGCTTTAATAGATTACCAACGCTGATGAATGGAGTGGCAAAAATGCCCAAAGTGGGGATGCAGCCGATCCGGCGCAGGCAGCTAATCGATGCCACGCTGGAAGCAATTAATGAAGTGGGAATGCATGACGCAACCATCGCGCAGATCGCCCGTCGGGCGGGCGTATCCACGGGGATCATCAGCCACTATTTCAAAGATAAAAACGGTCTGCTGGAAGCGACCATGCGCGACATCACCGGTCAGCTGCGCGACGCGGTATTAAGCCGTTTACGCGCCCTGCCGGACGGCAGTGCAGAGCAGCGCTTGCAGGCGATTGTCGGCGGCAATTTTGATGAAACTCAGGTTAGCGGCGCGGCGATGAAGGCCTGGCTGGCCTTCTGGGCCAGCAGCATGCATCAGCCGATGCTCTACCGTTTGCAGCAGGTCAGCAGCCGTCGGTTGCTCTCAAACCTGGTGTATGAGTTCCGCCGCGAGCTGCCGCGTGAACAGGCTGAAGAGGCGGGCTACGGGCTCGCCGCACTGATTGACGGGCTATGGCTGCGAGCTGCGCTCAGCGGCAAACCGCTGGATAAAACCCTGGCCCAGTCGCTTACCAGCCACTTTATCAGCCAGCATTTACCGACCGACTAACCGAGGAGAATTTATGTCCCGAATGGCAGAACAGCAGCTTTATATCAATGGTGGTTATACATCCGCCACCAGCGGTCGCACCTTCGAGACCATCAACCCGGCGAACGGTGAAGTTCTGGCGACCGTGCAGGCCGCCGGGCGCGAAGACGTGGACCGCGCCGTCGAAAGCGCAAAGCGCGGGCAAAAAATCTGGGCGGCGATGACCGCCATGGAGCGCTCGCGCATCCTGCGTCGCGCCGTCGATATCCTGCGCGAGCGTAACGACGAGCTGGCAACGCTGGAAACCCTCGACACCGGTAAAGCGTATTCCGAAACCTCGACCGTCGACATCGTCACCGGCGCGGACGTGCTGGAGTACTACGCGGGGCTGATCCCGGCGCTGGAGGGCAGCCAGATCCCGCTGCGCGACACCTCGTTCGTCTACACCCGCCGCGAGCCGCTGGGCGTGGTGGCGGGCATCGGCGCGTGGAACTACCCGATCCAGATCGCCCTGTGGAAATCCGCGCCGGCGCTGGCGGCAGGCAACGCGATGATCTTCAAGCCGAGCGAAGTGACACCGCTTACCGCCCTGAAACTGGCGGAGATCTACACCGAGGCGGGCCTGCCGGACGGCGTGTTTAACGTCCTGCCTGGCGTGGGCGCAGAGACCGGCCAGTTCCTGACCGAGCATCCGGGCATCGCCAAAGTCTCCTTTACCGGCGGCGTCGCCAGCGGCAAAAAGGTGATGGCGAACTCGGCGGCCTCGTCCCTGAAAGAGGTGACGATGGAGCTGGGCGGTAAATCCCCGCTGATAGTGTTTGACGATGCGGATCTGGATCTCGCGGCAGATATCGCCATGATGGCCAACTTCTTCAGCTCCGGCCAGGTGTGCACCAATGGCACCCGCGTGTTCGTGCCCGCGAAGTTCAAAGCCGCGTTTGAGCAAAAAATCGTTGAGCGCGTGGGCCGCATCCGCGCGGGCGATCTGTTCGATGAAAGCACCAACTTTGGCCCGATGGTTAGCTTCCCGCACCGGGACAGCGTGATGCGCTACATCGCCAAAGGCAAAGAGGAAGGCGCGCGCGTGCTGTGCGGCGGCGACGTGCTGAAGGGCGAAGGCTTCGATAACGGCGCGTGGGTGGCCCCAACCGTGTTCACCGACTGCACCGACGAGATGACCATCGTGCGCGAAGAGATCTTCGGCCCGGTGATGTCCATCCTCACCTATGAGTCCATTGAGGAAGCGATTCGCCGCGCCAACGACACCGACTACGGGCTGGCGGCAGGCATCGTCACGACCGACCTGAACCGCGCCCACGGCGCCATTCATCAGCTCGAAGCGGGCATCTGCTGGATCAACACCTGGGGCGAATCCGCCGCAGAGATGCCGGTGGGCGGCTACAAACACTCCGGCATTGGCCGTGAGAACGGCGTCATGACGCTTCAGAGTTACACCCAGGTGAAGTCCATCCAGGTTGAGATGGGTAAATTCCAGTCCATATTTTAACCGGGAGGTTTATTTGCAATTTGACTACATCATTATCGGGGCCGGCTCTGCCGGCAACGTACTGGCAACACGACTGACTGAAGATCCAAACACCACCGTCCTGCTGCTTGAGGCGGGCGGGCCGGACTACCGCTTTGACTTCCGCACCCAGATGCCTGCCGCGCTGGCCTTCCCGTTGCAGGGCAAGCGCTACAACTGGGCGTATGAAACCGAGCCAGAGCCTTTCATGAACAACCGCCGCATGGAGTGCGGACGGGGTAAAGGGCTGGGCGGCTCGTCGCTGATCAACGGCATGTGCTACGTGCGCGGCAATGCAATGGATCTGGACAACTGGGCGAAAGAACCGGGTCTGGAGCACTGGAGCTATCTCAACTGCCTGCCCTACTACCGCAAGGCAGAGACCCGCGACGTGGGGCCGAACGACTACCACGGCGGCGACGGTCCGGTGAGCGTCACCACCTCTAAGCCGGGTGTGAACCCGCTGTTTGAAGCGATGGTGGAGGCAGGCGTGCAGGCGGGCTACCCGCGCACCGACGATCTCAACGGCTATCAGCAGGAAGGCTTTGGCCCGATGGATCGCACGGTCACGCCGCAGGGCCGACGCGCCAGCACCGCGCGCGGCTATCTGGATCAGGCCAAACCGCGCCCGAATCTGACCATCCGCACCCACGCCATGACCGATCACATTATCTTTGACGGCAAGCGCGCGGTGGGCGTCGAGTGGCTGGAAGGCGAAAGCACCATTCCGTCAAAAGCGACAGCGAAGAAAGAGGTACTGTTGTGCGCGGGCGCCATCGCGTCTCCGCAGATCCTCCAGCGCTCCGGCGTGGGCAACGCTGAACTGCTGCAGCAGTTTGATATCCCGCTGGTACATGATTTACCCGGGGTGGGTGAAAACTTGCAGGATCACCTGGAGATGTATCTTCAGTATGAATGTAAGGAGCCGGTCTCCCTCTACCCTGCCCTGCAATGGCGGAACCAGCCGAAGATTGGCGCGGAGTGGCTGTTTGGCGGCACGGGCGTGGGCGCGAGCAACCACTTCGAAGCAGGCGGGTTTATCCGCAGCCGCGAGGAGTTCGAGTGGCCGAACATTCAGTATCACTTCCTGCCGGTGGCGATTAACTACAACGGCTCGAACGCGGTGAAAGAGCATGGTTTTCAGTGCCACGTTGGCTCCATGCGCTCCCCGAGCCGCGGCCACGTGCGCATCAAGTCGCGCGATCCGCACCAGCATCCGGCGATCCTGTTCAACTACATGTCCCACGAGCAGGACTGGCAGGAGTTCCGCGACGCGATCCGCATCACCCGCGAGATCATGCATCAGCCGGCGCTGGACAAGTATCGCGGTCGTGAAATCAGCCCGGGCGTCGAATGCCAGACCGACGAACAGCTGGACGAGTTCGTGCGCAACCACGCCGAAACCGCCTTCCACCCGTGCGGTACCTGCAAGATGGGCTACGACGAAATGGCGGTGGTCGACGGCGAAGGCCGCGTTCACGGGCTGGAAGGGTTACGCGTAGTGGATGCGTCGATTATGCCGCAGATTATCACCGGCAACCTGAACGCCACCACCATCATGATTGGCGAAAAGATTGCCGACGCCATTCGCGGGCGCGAGCCGCTGGCGAAGAGCACGGCGGCTTATTATGTGGCGAACGGGGCGCCGGTTCGCCGCTGTGTGCGAACTTCTCCCCTCACCCTAACCCTCTCCCCAAAGGGGAGAGGGAACTTGAACACCCTCTCCCCTTTGGGGAGAGGGTTGGGGTGAGGGGTAAGGCTTTTACGTCCGAAATTCCTCTAACCGCCTGACCTGCCGCCCTTCCCCGTCAAAATTCTCCGCTGCCAGCCAGGCCCGCAGAGCCGCATCCTTTTCCGGCCATTCGCCGTCAATAATCGAAAGCATATCGCTGTCGCGGTTGCGTCCTTTGCGCACCAGCTTCTGGCGCAGCCGCCCTTCCCAGACAAACCCCAGACGCTCCGCCGCGTTGCGTGAGGCGATGTTCATCGAATCGCACTTCCACTCCAGCCGGCGATATTGATGCTCAAAGGCATTTTTCAGCAGCAGCCACACCGCTTCGGTACCCACGCGGGTGCCCTTCATTCTGCGCGACCAGGTGACGTGGCCGATCTCAACCGAGCCCTGAAAGCGTTCTATCGCCATATAGCTGACCAGCCCTACCGCCTTTTCGGTGCGCAGATCGATAATGGCAAAGGGCACCAGGTCGTCATCCAGCACCTTTCCCAGCACCCAGTGCGCAGTGGCCTCAACGCTCACAGGCTGGGTGCTGGCAAGCCACGTCCAGTCGCTGTCGTCACCCAGCGCATAGGCTTCAAACAAATCAGCCGAATGGCGGTCAGCATCCAGCGGCTCCAGGCGGCAATACTGGCCGGTGAGCAGAGTACGGGTTAACGCGCGGGCGCATTTCCAGTCCGGGACAATATCGTTAACGGTTTGACCATGTTGATTGATTTCGGGCACGGCGGTGACTCCCTGAAAGGTAAGGAGTTTGTTATAGCAGGTTAAAAAGCGAACGAAAAGAGAGGTGACTCATAACCAGACCGAATGCGTTATTCCCGGATGGCATAAGCAAAGCAGAATTTCGACTTTGAGGAAATCCTCAGCCAGCCTACCGTAACGGTGCATAAAACAATCACAATATATTTTATTCAGGGATCGCTATGACTAAAAAACTGCTGCCGTTACTGGTGCTGGCTGCGCTCTCAAGCGCT
This sequence comes from Enterobacter sp. JJBC, assembly GCF_036936505.1. Taxonomy (NCBI): domain Bacteria; kingdom Pseudomonadati; phylum Pseudomonadota; class Gammaproteobacteria; order Enterobacterales; family Enterobacteriaceae; genus Enterobacter; species Enterobacter sp. JJBC. The sequence continues at coordinate 1,292,438 of NZ_CP136935.1, read as the reverse complement.
GCTCACGCCGCTACCCCGCCCAACACGCTGGTTGTCGCCCAGGGTCTGGATGATATCGTGAGCCTTGACCCGGCCGAAGCCAACGAGCTTTCCAGCATCCAGACCGTGCCGAGCCTGTACCAGCGTCTGGTACAGCCGGACCGCGATAATCCGGAAAAAATCACGCCGGTTCTGGCAGAAAGCTGGGACGCGGACGCGGCAGCAAAAACCCTGACCATCAAGCTTAAACCCGATGCGAAATTCTCCTCCGGCAACCCGCTGCGCCCGGAAGACGTGATCTTCTCTTATACCCGCGCCGTGACGCTGAACAAATCCCCGGCGTTTATCCTCAACGTACTGGGCTGGGACGCCAGCAACATCGCCAGCCAGCTAAAGAAAGTGGACGACCATACCCTCACGCTTCACTGGACGGCCGACGTTAGCCCGTCGGTGGCGCTGAATATTCTCTCCACGCCGATTGCCTCCATCGTCGATGAAAAACAGGTTGCGGCGAACGTGAAGGATAACGACTTCGGCAACGCGTGGTTAAAAATGCACTCTGCGGGCAGCGGCGCGTTCAAAATGCGCGTTTACCAGCCGCATCAGGCCATCGTGCTGGAAGCCAACGACTCCGCGCCCGGCGGCGCGCCGAAGCTTAAAAGCATCATCATTAAAAACGTCCCCGATCCCGCTTCCCGCCGCCTGCTGATCCAGCAGGGTGATGCGGACGTGGCGCGCGATCTGGGTGCAGACCAGATAAGCGCCCTCAGCGGCAAGCCGGGCGTGAAGGTACTGAGCATCCCTTCTGCCGAGCAAAACTATCTGGTGTTTAACACCGGCAACAGCGCTAACCCGCTGCTGAATAATCCAGCGTTCTGGGAAGCCTCGCGCTGGCTGGTGGATTATGAAGGCATCACCAAAGACCTGCTGAAAGGCCAGTATTTTGTTCATCAGAGCTTCCTGCCGGTCGGCCTGCCGGGCGCGCTGGAGGACAATCCGTTCACGTTTGACCCGGCAAAAGCAAAAGCGATCCTCGCCAAGGCGGGCATCAAAGACGCGCATTTCACGCTGGACGTGGAGAATAAACCACCGTTCATCACCATCGCGCAATCCATGCAGGCGAGCTTTGCTCAGGGTGGCGTGAAGGTGGATCTGCTGCCCGCTGCGGGTAGCCAGGTGTACGCCCGCGTGCGCGCTAAGCAGCATCAGGCGGCGATTCGTCTGTGGATCCCGGACTACTTCGATGCGCACTCCAACGCCAGCGCCTTCGCGTGGAACGACGGGAAGTCCAGCACCGTGGCCGGTCTGAACGGCTGGAAAATCCCGGAGCTGAACAAGGCCACGCTGGCGGCGGTTGCCGAGCCGGATCCGGCGAAACGTCTGGATCTGTATAAGAAGATGCAGGAACAGTTACAGCATAACTCGCCGTACGTGTTCGTTGACCAGGGCAAAACTCAGATCGTGGTGCGCGATAACGTGAAGGGGTATCAGCAGGGGCTGAACGCGGATATGGTCTGGTACGATCGCGTTATGAAGTAGCTTTTCCCCCCTCTCCCTCTCCCGTGGGAGAGGGGGTCGTTCGTGCATATTTTCAGGATAACGATTTTCCCATGCCACATCTTTCCACCCGCGTGCTTCAGGGTCTGCTGACTCTCCTGCTCACGCTGTTCGGGCTACTGCTGGTCACGTTTGCGCTCTCTGCCTTTTCCCCGGTCGATCGCGTATTGCAGATCGTCGGCGATCACGCCAGCCAGTCCACTTACGATCAGGTACGCCACCAGCTTGGGCTGGATCGGCCCCTGCCGGTGCAGTTCTGGCACTACCTGCAAAACCTCGCTCACGGGGATTTAGGCACCGCCAGCGCTACCGGTCAGCCGGTATTGCAGGACCTGCTGCACGCCTTTCCCGCCACGCTGGAACTGGCAACGCTGGCGCTAATTATCGGCACAGTACTCGGCGTAATTGCGGGTGTGCTGTGCGCCCGCTACGCCGGTTCGCCACTGGACTTAGCGATCAGAACGCTCACCCTGCTCGGCAATTCGGTGCCGATATTCTGGCTCGGCCTGCTGATGCTGGCTCTGTTCTACGCGAAACTACAGTGGAGCGCTGGCCCCGGCAGGCTGGACGACATCTGGCAATTCACCGTCGAGCCACGAACCGGATTTGCGCTGGTAGATACCTGGCTTTCCGGCGACCGCGAGGCGTTCCGCAACGCCATCAGCCACCTGGTGCTGCCGGTGCTGCTGCTGGCCTACTACTCGCTGGCAAGTATCACCCGCCTGACGCGCTCCGCCTGTCTGAGCGAGATGAACAAAGAGTACATATTGCTCGCCCGCGCCAAGGGCGCCGGAGAGATGACCATCCTGCTGCGTCACGTGCTGCCGAACATTCGCAGCACGCTGCTGACGGTGATTGCGCTGGCCTACACCAGCATGCTGGAGGGCGCGGTATTAACCGAAACCGTCTTCTCGTGGCCGGGCATCGGGCGCTACCTCACCACGGCCCTGTTCGCCGGTGACACCACCGCCGTGATGGGCGGCACGCTGCTGATTGGCGTCTGCTTTGTTCTGATCAATAACCTTACCGACCTGCTTGTGCGGGCGACCGATCCCAGGGTGCGCTAATGCCGTTTTATCTCTTCTTACGCCGCCTGCGCCGCTCCCCTGCCGCGTTTTGCGGGCTGATCGCCATCGCGCTGCTGGTGCTTATTGCTCTGTTCGCGCCGTGGCTTGCGCCGCAGGATCCCAACTGGCAGGACGCCGCCGCGCGTCTGCAACCGCCTAACGCGCAGCACTGGCTGGGTACTGACAGCTATGGGCGGGATCTGCTCTCCCGATTAATCTACGGCACCCGTCCGGCACTGGGGCTGGTGGCCTTAGTCACCGTTATTACCCTCCCCGCCGGTCTGCTGGTGGGGATTTTGTCAGGCTACTACGGCGGCTGGATGGAGCGCATCCTGATGCGCTTTTCCGACGTGGTGATGTCGATGCCGCGCCTGATCCTCGCCTTCGCGTTTGTGGCGATGCTCGGCCCGGGGCTGGTCAACGGCGCGCTGGCGCTGGCCTTAACGACCTGGCCTGCCTATGCGCGCCAGGCGCGCAGTGAAATCCAGCGTCTGCGCCACAGCGATTATCTGGCCGCCGCGGAGATGATGGGCATTCGCGGCCCGCGCCTGCTGGTCGGCCATATTCTGCCCCTGTGCCTGCCCTCCGCGATTGTGCGACTGGCGCTGGATCTGGCCGGGATTATTCTGGCCGCTGCCGGGCTGGGCTTCCTTGGTCTGGGCGCGCGTCCACCGATGGCGGAATGGGGCGCGATGATTGCCGACGGCATGCAGGTCATTTTTGACCAGTGGTGGATTGCCGCCATTCCAGGCGGGGCGATTCTGTTTGCCAGCCTGGCCTTTAACCTGCTGGGCGATGGCCTGCGCGACGTACTGGAGCCACAGCATGACTGAACACCGCGTCATCGTCGATGCGCTGAATATCGACTACCCCGCCGCGCGCGTGGTCAACAACCTGAGCTTTACGTTGGGCAAAGAGCGGCTGGCGCTGGTGGGAGAATCCGGCTCCGGCAAGTCCATGTCTGCCCGCGCCCTGATGGGGCTGGTGCGCAAGCCCGGCATCGTGAGCGCTAAGCGGCTTAACGTGCTTGGCAACGACCTGCTGACCCTGAACAGCCGCCGCTGGCAGGCGCTGCGCGGCAACGGCATTGCGATGGTTCTACAGGACCCGCGCTACGCGCTAAACCCGGTGAAAACCGTCGCCGCCCAGCTTGATGAGGCGCTGACCCTCCATCAGCGCCTGCCCCGCGCCGAACGACTGGCGCGCATTCACGATATCATCCGCGCCGTGGGGCTGAACGAGCACGTGCTCCAGCGCTATCCCGGCGAACTTTCCGGCGGCATGGGCCAGCGCGTGATGATCGCCATTGCGCTCGTCAACAACCCGCAGGTGCTGATCGCCGACGAACCGACTTCCGCGCTGGACGCACGCCTGCGCAACCAGATCCTGGAGCTGCTGGTACAGCAGTGCGAGGCGCGGCAGATGGCGATGCTGTTAATCAGCCACGACTTGCCGCTCGTCGCGGAACACTGCGACCGCGTGCTGGTGATGTATCAGGGTGAGAACGTTGATGAAATGGCGGCGAGCCTGTTGCCGCAGGCAACCCATCCCTACACGCGCACGCTCTGGACCTGCCGCCCGAACGCCGGGACGTTTGGCAAGATGCTGCCGACGCTCGACCGTTCGCAACCGTGGAAGGAGGACGACAATGGCACTCGTTGAGGTTAACCAGCTCCGGGTGAGTTTTGGTGAAAAAACGGCGGTTTCCGCCGCCAGTTTTGCCATCGAAAAAGGTGAAACCTTCAGCCTGATCGGTGAATCCGGCTGCGGCAAATCGACTCTTCTGCGCGTGCTGGCGGGGCTGCTGCCCGAGTGGAATGGCCACATTTCCGTCCTCGGGGAAAATTTACGGCCAGGACGACGTTTTGAAGGCGCGCTTCGCCGCAACGTGCAGATGGTGTTCCAGGATCCGTGGGCGTCTTTGCACCCGAACCACACCATTGCCCGCACCCTGTCGGAGCCGTTAAACATCCACGGCGAAAGCCAGGTTGCCGAAAAAGTGGCGGATGCGCTGCAACAGGTGGGGCTGGCTGCCGACGCGGGCAGGCGTTACCCGCATCAGCTTTCCGGCGGACAGCGTCAGCGCGTGGCCATTGCCCGCGCGCTGCTGCTGCGCCCGCAGCTTCTGCTGCTGGATGAACCGACCTCGGCGCTGGATATGTCGGTACAGGCGGAGATTCTGAACCTGCTCAACCGCCTGAAGGCGCAGCACGGCATGACCTACCTGCTGGTGAGCCACGATGCGGACGTGATTGCGCATATGTCCGACCGGGCGGCATTTATGGCGCACGGGGAGATCCAGCGGGTATTTGACCGTGAAGCAATGTTGCGGGGCGAGCACAGGATGGGGTAAACCGTGCGGCGGCGAGTGCCGCACGCATTTTGTAGGCCGGGTAAGGCGTAACCGCCACCCGGCAAAACGTTACTTCAGCAGCTTCACCGTGGCATCGATGTCGATCTCATCTTCAGTGAAGATCAGCGTCGTGTTCTGGAAGGTAGTGATCGCCAGCTTCTTCACCGTGCGCATTTCGCCCGGCTTTTTCTCGGTTTTTGGTTTGATGCTGTTCATCAGCAGCCCCACCGACAGCACCGCGTTCTCTTTGTCGATTTTAGTATCAACGGGCTCTTCTTCGCTGAACACCACGAAGGATTTAATTGAGGTAAGCTTCACGCGCTCGCCTGCAATATAGAGGTGCTTACTTTCGGGGATCACCTTCACCGCATACGCGGAAAGGCCTTTGCTGTTGGTGGTTGGCTCGAAGGTCACCGCCGCATCTTTCTTAATCAGATCAGGGTTGGCGACCTTAATCACATGAAAGTAGCGGTTGTCGCCGTTTTCATCTTTGATAAATCCAAAGCCTTTATCTTTAAACCACGTTGTGATTGTACCGTTCATCGCTGTTACCGCCTGTCAGATCTCAAGACTAAAGTTTTGCAGCGCGCAGTGTAATGCACAATGGCTGACGAGACAAAAAAAAGCCCCTGCACGGGAGCAGGGGAAAGTTCATGTCAGAGCTTTTTAGTATTGTGTATTTAGTTGAACACCATCCCACCATCAATCAGCAGCGACTGACCGGTCATGTAGTCGGAATCCGGCCCGGCGAGGTAAGAGACGCAGGCGGCCACGTCTTCCGGCTCGGACAAACGGCCAAGCGTAATGCGTTTGGCAAAGGTTTCCGTCCCGTAGCCAAGCGGTTTACCCGCCGCCTCGGAGACCTGACGGTCGATTTCCGCCCACATCGGCGTTTTGACGATGCCCGGGCAATAGGCGTTAACGGTGATCCCCAGCGGCGCGAGATCCCGCGCGGCGGTCTGGGTTAAGCCACGCACCGCGAACTTGCTGGAGCTGTAGACCGCCAGTTCCGGGTTGCCGGTATGGCCCGCCTGGGAGCAGGCGTTGATGATTTTGCCGCCGTGCCCCTCTTTGCGGAAGGCGTCAATTGCGGCCTGAATGCCCCAGATCACCCCTTTCACGTTGATGTTGTAGACCTTGTCGACAATCTCCGGCGTGATGGATTCGATGGGCGTGGACGGCGCCACCCCGGCGTTATTGACGATGACGTTAAAACCGCCCAGCGCAGTGCGGGCTTTTTCCACCGCCGCGAACACCTGCTCGCGGTCAGAGACGTCCACCTTCACGGCGACGGCCTTCCCGCCGTTGCGGGTGATCTCATCCGCGACCGCTTTCGCCGTCTCTTCGTTATAATCCGCAATAGCAACGGCAAAACCATCCTTCACCAGGCGAAGCGCAATCGCTTTGCCAATCCCCTGGCCGGAGCCGGTTACGAGAGCCACTTTTTGCATTTCTGTGTCCTTATATTGATTCACAAAATCTGGCTGAGATGGAGCTGGCCCATCAGCAGCGGGTTATCGCTGTAGTCGACGGGAATGGCCACCACGGCCGGGCCATCGACATCCATTGCCGCACGCAGCGTCGGTTCGAGCGCATCGGCGCTCTCGACGGCAAAGCCTTTCGCACCGAACGCGTCGGCATAGGCTTTGAAATCGACCGGGCCGAACTCCACGCCAGAGAGACGCTGATATTTTTTCTCCTCCTGGATGGCCACCATGTTGTAGGCGTTATCCACCCAGATGATGTGCAGAATATTGGCGTTGAGGCGTACGGCGGTTTCCAGCTCCATGCTCGACTGCAAAAAGCCGCCGTCCCCGGAGACCGACACCACCTTGCGCCCCGGGTTGACCAGCCACGCACCAATCGCCCACGGCAGCGCCACGCCCATGGTCTGCTGACCGTTGGAGATCATCACCTGACGCGCGCGGAAGCTGTAGAGGTAGCGGGCGATCCAGATGTGGAAGCTGCCCATGTCGACGGTGAGCGTTACGTCGTTATTCACGATGTCCTGCATGGCGCGCACGATGCGCAGCGGATGCAGGGCAAACTGGTTAAGCGATGCGCCGCGGCGGTCGAGGAGGTCCCGCTGATGCTGGCGATCGACAAGAATTTCCGAGGCGCGCTGGCTGAGTTCAAGCTTGTGCTCGATTCGGCTGGCAAGCAGATTCAGCGTGGCGGCAATATCCCCAACCAGTTCCAGATCGGGAACATACTTGCGCTCCTCATAGGCGGGCAGCACGTCAATGTGCACCAGGGTGGCGTCGCCGCTGTTCCACATGGACGGCTCGTATTCCACCGGGCTGTAACCGATACAGATGATCAGATCCGCCAGATGCAGGAGCCGATCGCCCGCCTGGTTGTTAAACAGACCGACGCGTCCGGCGAAGCGGGTGAAGTGTTCCTGATTCACCGCCCCGGCGGCCTGATAGGTGCTGGTGACCGGAATACGGCTTCTCTCCAGCAGTTTATGCAGCGCGGCGCTGTTGGCGGGCTGGCTGGCCATCAGGCCGAGTAAGATGACCGGGTTTTTGGCCTTCGCGATAAGCTTCGCCACCTCGTTGATGGCAGATTCCGGTGCCGGGCCCATCAGCGCCGCAGTGCTGGCGGGTAAAATCGCCCCCGTGGTGGGCTGGTCGACAATATCCTGCGGCAGGCTGACAAACGCCCCGCCCGGCCTGCCCTGCTCGGCAGCGCGAAATGCGTTCGACACCACCTCGGCAATCGCGTCAGGCGAATTGACCTCCACGGCGTATTTGGTCACCGGGCTGAACATGGCGACGGTATCCATGCTCTGGTGCACCAGCTTCGCTTTATCTGCCCGCTTCACCGCCCCGCCCAGCGCGACCACCGGGTCACCTTCGCTGTTGGCGGTGGCGATGCCGGTGATCAGGTTGGAGCAGCCCGGCCCGGAGGTGACCAGCGCGACTCCGGCCTTGCCGGTTAACCGCCCCACTGCCGCCGCCATAAACGCCGCGTTCGCCTCGTGACGCACCGGGATAATCTCGATGGAGGAGTCCAGCAGGGAGTCAAAGACCTTGTCGATTTTTGCGCCCGGTATGCCGAACACCTGCTTCACACCCTGCGCTTCCAGCTGGCCGACAACCATATCGGCACCGTGCGCCCACTGACGTGACTGTTTCTCACTGTTCACGGTAGTTCTCCTGTTAGTTTTCGACGGCGCGGATAGCCGCATCAAGGTTGCTGGGGTGCAGGTTGGCCTGTAAAAACGCGCTGTCGGCGGGCAGGTCAATCATCAGCTTGTGGATTTCGCCGAAGGTGAGCACGCCGTTCTCCAGCTGATAGTCGAGCAGATGGCCGCCGCCCTGTCGGTCGTCGGTGATGAAGTGTTCGTGATAGCCCGCCACGTTTATCCCCTGCATATGCTGCGGGGTACGGAACCCGACCAGCACGCCCTCGCGCTGGTTAAAGCGGAACACCGGCTGGTCATCCAGCACGTCGGTCATCGCCCGGTACGGCGGCGTCTGGCGCGGTACGGTGCGGGTGTGCGCGTGGCGGAAATTGCCGTCGATGCGCAGCGCGCAGAACAGGTTATCGGAGGGGATTTGCTGGTCGATCACGTCGTGGATCTGCTGACGGCTGACCGGCCCGTCGAAGGTTTTGCGGTACTGCGGCTGGAACCAGGTCATCACCGCGAACGGCGTTTTTTGCTCCGGCTTCGCGGCGCGGGCGCTGCCGTCGGCGCGCAGCTGGTACACCTGGCTGCTGAAGGCAATCATTTCACCGTCCAGCTCGTTAAAGGTACCGAGACCAAAATCGCCGTGCGCCAGCAGGTCGGCGATGGTGGTCTCCCCTTCGTAGACGCCGCTTAGCAGGGCGCTCATTAGCGATGTCTGATAGATCACGCTGTCAGGATGCTGAGCCGAGAACCCGCGCAGGGTCTCGCATAAACTCGCCTCACAGTCGCATGCAGATGAATGCATCATCATGCCCGTCCTCTTCAACTTTATTTATAAAGGTTAAATAAATGTTGACCCGATTCAGCAGAGAGTTCCAATATAGAATCCATGCTGGTTTGAGACGTTTTTGATATGGAACTTCGTTATCTGCGCTATTTTGTCGCGGTAGCACGCGAGCGACACTTCACCAGGGCGGCCAAAGCGCTGGGTATTTCACAGCCTCCTCTGAGTCAGCAGATCAAACGGCTCGAAGAGGAAGTGGGCACGCCGCTGTTCAGGCGCCTGACGCGGGGCGTGGAGCTGACCGAGGCGGGAGAAGCCTTCTATGAGGACGCCTGTAAGATCCTGGCGCTGAGCGACGCCGCGCTGGAGAAAGCCCGGGGCATCGCGCGCGGGCTGAACGGCAGCCTGTCGATTGGCATCACCAGTTCAGATGCTTTTCATCCCAAAATCTTCGCCCTGATACGTCAGTTTCAGGTGCAGAACATGGCGGTGCAGGTTCACCAGGTGGAAGCCAATATGTCGTCGCTGACGACGATGCTGGCGGAGGGTGAGCTGGATATCGCCTTTGTGCGCCTGCCGTGCGAAAGCAGTAAGGTGTTCGAATTAAAAATCCTCGATCGGGAGCCGATGGTGGTGGCGCTGCATCGCGATCATCCTCTGGCGGCGTGTGGCGATCTGGCGCTGGAGGAGCTGCGGGATACGCCGGTGGTGCTGTTTCCCCAGGAGGTCGCGCCGGGGCTGTATGACCGCGTTTACGGCAGCTGCGAGCGGGCCGGGATCGATATGCAACACACGCTGCAATCTTCACAACTTTCCTCTTCCCTGAGCATGGTCTCCGCGGGCGGCGGGTTTGCGCTGGTGCCGAAATCGATGGCCGCTATTTCGCCGCAGAATGTCACCTACCATGCGCTGCGCTCGCCAGAGCTTTATACCGATATCGCACTCTGCTGGCGGCGATTTGAGCGTTCGCGGACGGTGAAGCGGTTTCTGGCGATGATGAGCGAGGGGTAGCTACGGTGTGGCTGTGCCCGGCGGCGCTGCGCTTGCGCGGGCCTACGGTTCGTGTTGCTGTTGGGGCTTTGGATTTTGTAGGCCGGGTCAGGCGTAGCCGCCAACCGGCAATGCCGTTCTGGAAGCCGCCTCGCAAACCTGCAAGCAACCTTATGTAATTCAGGGGTATCCCTTTTCATCCTTTCTTCGCGGTTTTAAAGTGCCTGCGTTGCGGCACATCCGCAGCCGGGCGTAGGAACCCGTTAGCATAAAGCGATATTTTTTGTCGCGACAGCGCATATCCCGTTAGAATCACGGTGGCGCTGACGGAGCAGTCGAAAGGCTGGCCGTTTTTCTTTATGCACGGTATTCCTACCTCCGTCAGCGCTACCCCCTCTGAGCGTAGGAACTCATCGGGCGGTTAACATTTTTTGCATAAAGAGGATGCCTTATGGCTACTATCCCTGGATTTTCTTACGCGCTTACTGAAGAAAGCGCTCTTCATCACCTTCTTCACCTGCAACTTCCCGATTCTGCGGATCTCTTTGAACTGGCTGACACCTGTGCGGCATACGTGAGCGTACTGGTGGAAACGGACGATGCGGTGACATTTGCCACGCTCTGCAAGCAACTGCTGGCTGCGCTAAAACGAATGCGTGAGCGCTGTGACTCGGAACTTCCGCCGTATCTGGTGGAACAGCTAATTGCGGGGGAAAAGATCGCCTCCTGCGTACCGGACTGCTGGCAGGATACGGCGTTGCAGGTGGATTATGCTGTGGCGTTAACGCTGGCGGTAATGGGCGGAACGTTGCCTGTGAGCGTGGCGAAAGAGCTCACCGGGCTGTTGCATGATATGGTCTGGCTGCTGGCGGAGTTTGTGAAAGAGCCTTATATCACGGCGCACTAAGGCGGGTGATGGGAGGCCGGGGTTCTGCTGGGTAAAAAGCAGGATTTCGGCCTTATGCAAAATGCAATGTGGTTTGTTGAATGTTTGTTAAGAGCGAGGAACGGGCATTGGTCTTATAGGATAATTGAACCGTTCTACGGATAGTCTCTAAAAGTGAATGGTTCGGATTACAGAGATACTTGCTCTTACGCAACCATCAGTGTTAAAACTCTACATTTCCTAAGTGATTACCTTACAAATCACACAGTTGTGATATCATGCAATAGAATTAGTATACCTATGGGTATCTGGCATATGAAAATAATAATCATTAGTGATTTACACGTTGGCGACGCGGCTGTTTCAAATGAGTTTTCAGTAGGAAGCTCTAACAACGCTGTAAAAAATCAGTTCCTAAATGAATTACGGCAGCTTTCTAATCAAGAGGATATAAGAGCTGACTATCTTGTTGTCGCGGGTGACATCACCAATAGAGCAACCAGAGAAGAATTTGAACTTGCATCCACACGCTTGAAAGAAATTGCGGAGATTGTGGGAGTAGAGCAAGAAAAAGTCTTCTTTGTTCCAGGGAACCACGATGGTAACTGGGCTGAAGAAGAACGCTCAATGACCTCAAAAGAAAGCATTAAAATGACAATTGATCGCAAATATAGCAACTTGCGGTTCAATGACTTTTTTAAACAATGTTTAGACCGAGCTCGTTTCGGCTGTTATTTCAATGAACCATATTTTGCTATTTGGAGTGATGAGCACCTAAATATTATTGGCGTAAACAGTTCGGTTTTCGACCACTATGACAGAAAGCCTCATCACGGTGTAATCCGCAAACAGGATTTAACAGAACTGGATAGAAAGCTTCAAGAAATGCAGATTGCACATAGCGGGAAGATTAATCTGCTAGTTGTACATCACCATCCAATCCAGCAGCCAGATTTACCTTTTGACGCCGCTGACCATAGCATCTTACAAAACGCAGCCATCCTGATGGAAATTGCGTCTAAGCATAACGTTAATTTTATTGTGCATGGACATAAACATATACCGAGGCTTGCACAGTATTCTGATGACTATCAGCATCCTATTAATATACTGTGCGCTGGAAGTTTCTCTGCGCGTTTAGATGATAGGTGGTTCCAAGGGGTACCAAATACTATTCATCAAATTGAAATCGATAAAATTTGTGATGTAAACAAAACCCCTTTAGGGAAGGTGGTAAGTTGGTCACATAACACAGGGCATGGGTGGACAAAAGATGAGTCCATTAATGGAATACCTCACAAAGAGTTTTTTGGTAATCGCATGTTACCTGTTGAACTAAAAAAGCAGCTAAAAGAATCTATTGAGCGATTTTTTGAGACGCAGACACATGTTAAGTGGAGTGAACTATCTAACCATTATGCTGATATAATATATACTTCCAGAAAACTTCTAGAAAAGACCATTATGGATTTATCGGACGAAGTTGGCTTTACAATATTTAAAACTCCAGGACAAGATGAGTTATTCATTTTGCTAAAGGGAAAATGACATGCATAACTTATTTGGATTTAACAATATATTTGAGCACTCTAATGCTAGATATTTCACGTCTAATCAATTAGCTGAAGAATTTGTTTGGACACCAGCATTTGAATCACTAATTTCTAACAAAAATCATATAATACTAGGTTCTAGAGGCTCTGGTAAGACTGCTCTAATTAAAATGCTTTCTCATGAATGTCTTACTAAGTTAAATGATGAAAAAGCAAGAAAAATAGTAAATGAACGCTCATTTATTGCGACGTACATTCCCTTAAAAGTTGAATGGGTAAACTCAATAGGCGACATTGATGATAATAACCAGCTTTTTAGGTGGAGTTTGAACTTATCTTCATGCGCAAGATTTCTAGATACCATACGAAGCTGCCTCCATTCGTATGTTGAGGATGAAATAGATAGAATTATCAAGGAGAAAGCTATTTGTAATAAAATATCAGAATTGTGGCTATCTAAAAAATTAAATACAATTACCGATATTTATGACGAATTAGAGATTATTGAGTATAAAAAGAACATTATATTCAATAAAATTAAACTAGGCCTAAAATTAAGTGATGATGATCTTATGGTTGGTCTTAACTTTAATGCTGATTTATTTAAGCCTCTAATAATGGCACTTTTTACGGTAAGAAAAGAAATCGGGCTTTCTAATTCCTCCACATTCTGTGTTTGTATTGATGAAGCTGAATTTTTAACAAAAGATCATCATAGAATATTGAATACTCATATGAGGTCATATAATGAGATCGTGTTCAAAATAACAACAATGCCATACCGGCACTACACCCTGGAAACTGATACGGGTACTCCATTAAATATGGGGCACGACTTTGATTATTTAAATATTGATAAGCAAGGCCTGCATGGTAGCTCAAAGAATAATTCTCATAATTTTTTCGAAAATTTCGCAGAGAAGCTTTTTAAAAAAAGAATAAAAAACTCATCCATTATAAATAAAGAAATAACACTCGAGTTTCTTCTAGGCAATTCAGTGTTAGTAGACTCCCCAAAAGACGCACTCCCTGATGATAAACTAATGGAGAAAGTGAGAGAGTATTGTGATTCCAGTACGATAAAAAGAGCGGAGAGGTTACTGGATCAAGATTATTCATTGTTCGAAAGCTCAATATCAAGGAAGTTGAGAGGGACTTTGATGTTAAAGGATTCCTTCCAACGTTATAAGGGTAATGCTTCACCATTTATATTTTCTGGATATTCACTTATAGTAAGATGTTCTGACGGAAACCCGCGTCGTCTATTACGGTTATTCAATTATCTTTTCTCAAATAACATTGATTCTTGTACTGAGCTTAAGCCTCTATCAGATAAGGAACAAGGCGCGAAACTAAAAGAGTTTTCATACTCAGAGTTAGATGGTTTAAACCTAGAGGTGGATGGAAAGAAAGCTTTCGATTTGTTTACAACAATTGGTAGATTTTTAAAAGACAAGCTTCATACTGATAAAATAAATACAGATACATACAACTCATTTTCATTCGATGTTGAAGATGACAAAGTATGGAAATATATAGAAACAGCTGTAGATCTAGGTTTAATTTACCCAGATTTTAGAGGATTGGACAATGATAATAAAATGCCAAATAGAAAAGGTAGATTCTCATTAGCCTTTTGTTTAGCACCTCATTTTTACTTAATGCCAAGAAAAGGAAACTCCATCAAATTATCTGTGATAATGAACAATTATTCATATAGTCGATTTAAGGCTATAAATAAGAATAATGACGATGGACAATTTAGTCTAGATTGGGAGGGAGATGATGAATAAATTACATGTTGATGACTTATCAATAGGTGAGCTAAGCCAGTCAAAATATGATATTGCATTATTTTCTTGTGGCTACGAAGAACGCTGTATTGACGTGGCTACGCGATTGCATAAAAACAATATAAACAATGTTATTGTTTTAGCTTTTGACCAGCATAAAGAAGATCCAGTTCGTATCGATAGTTTAAATTACTTTTCAGAAAGTTGGACTGGCTTCAAATTACTTGAGATTTCACAAAGGGAAATTGCGGAAATACAAAAGGTGCTAAGTGAAATAATTGAAAAAATTAACGTTGAAGAATTAAAAGTATTAATTGACTATACTTCGATGTCTCGAGCTTGGTATGCTGCGATTTTAAACTATCTAGTCAATTTTTGTGAATTAAGAGTAACTGTTGATTTGACATATGCAACTGCTGTCTATAGAAATTTAGATCTCAACGTTGAACTAGGTGAGTTGCGCATAATTCCGGGCTGCGAGGGTATTTCATTAACTAAAAGACATAATGCAGCAATATTCATGTTGGGTTTTGATAGATATGGTCCTCAACGTTTATATAACTTACTAAACCCAAACAAATGCTTTGGTATCATGGCCGCACCAGCTGCAACCTATGATTATGAGAATACTTGTTTAGAAAAAAACAAAGACTTTATTTCACACTACCTTGGCGGTGAAGATAAACTTATAAAATTACCAATCAATAGTATTGCGACATGTTATGACAACATGTCGCAAATGCTCTCTCCCCTAAGATCTGATTATAACGTTTCCATCATTCCATTTGGGCCAAAACCACATATATTAGCCGCGATATTATGTAGTTTTAATTATCCCAACGTCACTTGCCTATATTCTGAATATATTCGAAATGAAACTACAAAAGTCGAATCTTCGGGAGATTTTGTAATATCTCGCTTACATATAAAGAAAAATGAATAGATTAATCCCCCTACTAAATTACTTGATGATTTAGTAGGGGTACTGGTATATTCCCGGAACAAAAACAATGCCATACTAAATTAGGGTAATTTATCTTTCTGCTCTGGCAAGAAACCAGTGCACGTTCAGTCACTCGCCCCTAAAACTGCCATTAAATGACTCAAGCAACACGTTGTCCATCGACACTAAGAAGTCTTAACGGGTCCTCATTCATATATAATCCGTCCAAGAAGGTAACGTATTTTTTGATAGCTGACCTAACGAGCAATAGCTTTCTTGATGTCTTTTTTTGGCATTTAGTAGACAGGCTCAGGGCAAGACGTTTACTATGAGCGAGGAGTGAAAGTTGGCACTTTTGTGGGTCAGTCCAGTTTCCACAAAAGTGATTACAGAAATATTTGCAATTCTTGGGACGAATTTGCATTAAGCAACCACGAGGGGCGATATAGTTTTGCACATATCAAATTTTATTTATTAGTTGAATTATTTCTTATATTTAGCATTTTAGACGAAAAGAAAGCTATGCTTATACAATATTCATTGTATGTTGCTCTGCTTATACAATATTCATTGCATGTTAGTGATAACTATCTCCATTAGATAAAATAGTGTTTTAATTGTTCTAAATCCTATCAGCATTAAAGCTAAGCCAGCGTTCTAACAATCCTGATTTGTTCAGAGGAACTGAGTGATTATTTAGTTTTTTACCTTCCAATGTACTTTTAGCAAAGTATGTACAATCGGCCTTGAAATGCACTGTAAGAGAATCAGGCTTGATAGCCATCAATCCAGCGTCAAAAAGACGATGCAAACAAGCAAGCATAAGCACCCCATTAGAAGTGTTATTGTTCCCCGTTCCTATTGGCTCAATGTGAGCTGCTTCTAACGCTTCTCCGCTATTCGTAATGGCACAACGATAACCAAAATTAGCTGCTACACGCTCTTTAAAATCATTCTGATTGGTACGAGTACGAACAATGCGATCAGCAAACAATGCTTTTTCAATCGAATCAGCGTGGGTAATAGCGTAGTAGCAATCATTAGCAATAGATGCTACAGGTGATTCTACAAGCGTTCCCATGGCCTCTGTCAAGGTGTTTGCTTCTTGAGGGATAATTTCTACAGGGGCTTTATAGGGCTTACAGACACTAAGAAAATCATGTATCTGTAATGTCGTCATATTCTCTTTAGCTGCATCACGTTTAAACGCTTCAACCATTGCAGCACTGTAACCTTTATCTGCAAATAACCTGATCCACTTATC
Source organism: Enterobacter sp. JJBC (assembly GCF_036936505.1). Classification (NCBI taxonomy): domain Bacteria; kingdom Pseudomonadati; phylum Pseudomonadota; class Gammaproteobacteria; order Enterobacterales; family Enterobacteriaceae; genus Enterobacter; species Enterobacter sp. JJBC. Next base: position 1,276,133 of record NZ_CP136935.1, on the reverse strand, counting down.
ACTAAATGATTCTGGCGTTTTGGCAACAGGAATAGAAACAACTGGCTCTACTGGCTCAGTAGATAGCAATACAGGCGGCTCAATGACAATATCCTCAGCCCCTTCATTTTCAACAATTAACTTAGGTGTACTTACGCTGGCATGATGAACATCTTTAGTATGATCTACAAATCCACCAAATGATTTAAAGTCAATTTTGCATTCAATACATGATACAGGACGTCTTATAAGTGCTGTGTCGATTCGCCTTTGTTCGACAATAGATAAATTGATCGCATCTTGCTTAACTTTTGCTATGTGCCAAGGATCAGATTTAATCGCATCCTCATTAAGTAAAGTATTGGATTTAACAATTCGATTTTTTCTGACAGCACAAGGCTTTTTATCGTTATTTAGTTTATCTAGATTTGCACTTAGAATAACTGCTCTAGCTTTCTTAGTGGCTTGTTTTTTAGATAATCCAGATGCAATAAAATCTTGCATTAGCTTTGAATAAAGTTGAGGGTTATTTTTACGCTTTTGATTATCTAACTTGCGTTTTTGGTTGTATATTTCCATTTGTTCAGAGGTTAAAGCACTTCCCGTACTGCGGATAGTACCAGATGTAGCTAACGGCTTCTTACCGTTAATATTCCTTTTTACTTGCTCTTTACTAACTCTAACTTTAGCTGTAGGAGCTTTTATAACGAAATCGTGATGGCTATCATTTTGAGTGCTGATCAGAAACTTTCTAACATCATCGGGAATAGGCTTACCTTCACGGCTTGCTCTACCCCATGCCTTAATAGCTTCTAAGCGTGTCATTTTCATGCTAGTACCTGAAAAATCTTTAGATGTGGACAAGTATATAAACCATTCTTATCATTCGTCTATCCATGCGACATCAAGCACTGCAAGAACTGATGCAATGAAGGCAGGCATTACAGTCATACAGTAATCCACATAGATACGGCGTAGGCGTTGTGTAAGTATCCATGTAAAACAAACCATCCTTTTTAAGGGCCTCTGAGACTCCAACGTCCGCTCTTGCCACAAAGCAGACATTTCTCATTAAACCTATCCCTTTTTATCCCTCCAGCGCCACACTCGCCGACAGCCCCGCCACAAGCTCAACCCCATCCGGTAACCTGTCGATATGAATGCGCACCGGCACGCGCTGCGCCAGCCGCACCCAGCTAAAGGTGGGCTCGACGTCGGATAGTCCCAGTCCGCCCGTCTCGTCGTTCCTGTCCCCGATCCCATGCCCAATGCTACCCACGTGATCCGTGATGATAGGTTTGTACCCCATCAGCACAACCTCCACGGCATCCCCGACTCGAATATGGCGCAGCTTGGTCTCTTCAAAGTATCCCACCACCCAGAAGCTGTGAGCATCGACGATGGCTACCTTCGTCTCCCCCGCCGACGCATAGTCTCCGGGGCGAAGCCGTAGGTACGTAACGTGCCCCGAAACCGGCGCACGGACGGTGGCGTGCGCCAGATTAAGCTCTGCCAGATCAAGCGCGGCCAGCGCGCCGTGATAATTGGTCGCCGCGACGTTTGCCGTGCTGCCGGTGCCTTCACCGGCAAGCCAGGCATGAACGTCGCTCAGCAATACCTGCTCGTCGGCGGGAAGGGTTCCGAACGTTGGCAGGCGATCGTGTAATTCACAGTAGACGATAACCAGCCGCGCCAGCCCGTCGTGGATCGCTTTTCTGGCCTGCCGCTAACGCGCGGATTATCCCCTGGACAGCCACGTCGCCAGGCTGACCCGAGTCACGTTTGACGAGCTCGCCAGCATGCCATAGCAGAAGCTGAGCCTGCATGTATCAGCCAACCCGAAAATTCGCGCCATGGGCGACGCGCTGGTCAGCCTCCCTGAGAACAGAAGCCCCCTTAAGAAGTGGGCGAAACGCCTTGCTCTCAGAGAGCGCTCCTTTGCCCGCCTGATGCAGCGCGAAACCGGGCTGAGCTTCGGGCACTAGCACCAGCAGCTGCATTTGATTATTGCCCTGCGGGAGCTGGCCAGCTGCGTGTCCGTCCAGAACGTGGCGGCAACGTTCAGGTACGAATCCGTGAATGCGTTTATCACCATGTTCCTAAAAGCGATGGGTAGCACGCCCGCACATTACCTTGCCGAACGGAAAAACAGTAACCGTTAACCCGGCCCCTCGCTCCCCGCCGCCAGCAGCGGCACCACCACGTCGCTGATGGGCACCGCAATCCCGTGTTTGCGGCCGTAGCGCTGGATCACGCCGTTGCGGATATCCCACTCCATCGGACGATCCGCCTGACGGTCGGCAAGAATCGACGTGCCCAAATCCACTGGCGCGCGCTGAAAGTTCGCCAGAATCTCCTCCGCCACCGCATCGTCCAGCTTCGCCCCTTCGGCGCGGGCGACGGTCAGCCCCTCGCGCAGGTAGGCCAGCGCCAGCTCGCTGATATCCTCGCGCCTGAACATCCCGGCGCGGCGATTGGCCAGCACCATCAGCCCGGCGACCGCGTTTTGCAGCAGCTTGCGCCAGGCGACGGTGGGGAAATCTTCCGAGAGCTCAACCGCGCAGCGCGTATCACGAAGCGCTTCGACCACCCGCTGCGCCTGCGGCACGTCCGGCAGCGTCAGGCGCGGTTTGGCGCGCAGCCAGACGGAGGCATCCGGCTCGCGCTGCGCAGGGAACCACACCACCGACGGCAGCACCGTTGCGCCATTGACCAAAGGCGCAAGCTGGGCTTTCTGCTCCACGCCGTTTTGCAGCGCGCAGACCACGGTGTGTTTATCGCACAGGGCGCGCAGCCAACCGGCGCTGTCGGCATTTTGCGTCGTTTTTACCGCCAAAAAAACGAGGTCAACGGGGCGCGTAATGACGCTGGGATCGGTGAGTACCGGACCGGGCACCACAATTTCACCCTCATCATGACGCAGGCGCAGTTCCGGATGCGCGGTGCGACCACACAGCAGCGGCGTGCGGCCCGCTTCATGCAGCACCGCGGCGATGGTGGTCCCAATCGCACCGGGTCCTGTCAGCGCAATGGTTGGATAGTCAGACATGGGTCACTCCCCTTTTGCTAAGCCTGCAATCAGTTATACCACCCTGAAAAGAGCGCGCCACGCCCATTGTCTATACTCAATTCATAACAGACAACGGAGTGCGCCATGCCTTTACCCGACTTCAAATCCTCTGAACCTTATACCCTCGGCATTGAGCTCGAACTCCAGGTGGTTAACCCGCCGGGTTACGATCTGAGCCAGGACTCCTCTGCCCTCATCGCTGCCGTCAAAGACGACATTAAAGGCGGTGAAGTCAAACACGACATCACCGAAAGCATGCTCGAAATCGCCACTGGCGTGTGTCAGACCATCGACCAGGCGGCAGCGCAGTTCTCGGTGATGCAGCAGAGCATCCTGCGCGCGGCGGCGGAGCATCACATCCAGATCTGCGGCGGCGGAACGCACCCGTTCCAGAAGTGGCAGCGTCAGGAGGTGTGTGACGACGAGCGCTATAACGTCACGCTGGAGCGCTTTGGCTATCTGATTTTGCAGGCAACGGTGTTCGGCCAGCACGTACACGTCGGCTGTCGGACCGGGGACGACGCAATTTATCTGCTGCACGGCCTGTCGCGCTTTGTGCCGCACTTTATCGCCCTGGCCGCCGCATCACCGTATATGCAGGGCACGGACACGAAGTTCGCCTCATCGCGTCTCAACATCTTCTCGGGCTTCCCGGATAACGGACAGATGCCGTGGGTCAACAGCTGGCAGGAGTTCGAGGGGCTGTTCCGCCGCCTGAGCTCCACCAGCATGATCGACAGCATTAAGGATCTGCACTGGGACATCCGCCCCAGCCCGCATTTTGGCACCGTGGAGGTGCGGGTAATGGATACGCCGCTGACGCTCGGCCACGCGATTAACATCGCCGGGCTTATTCAGGCGACGTCGCACTGGCTGTTGACCGCGCGGCCGTATAAGCATCAGGAACGGGATTTTCTGCTGTATCGCTTTAACCGTTTTCAGGCCTGTCGCTACGGGCTGGAAGGCATTCTGACAGACGTGCATACCGGCGAGCACAAAACCGTGGCGGAAGATATCGCCTGGCTGCTGGAGCAGGTTGCGCCGTCCGCCGAGAAGCTCGGCGCGACAAGCGCAATCAAGGAAATTGCCCTGCTGTTAAAGCAGGGCAAGAGCGAGGCGCAGCGCATGCGGGACTTTATCGCCGATGGCGGCTCGCTGATTTCTCTGGTGCAGAAGCACTGTGAGCTGTGGGCGACGAGTCCGTAAGGCCGTGGCCCCACTCGCGCAGGCGCTGGAACAGCACGAACAGCGCCGGGATGAACACTATCCCCACCACGGTCGCCACCAGCATGCCGCTGAAGACCGTAGTGCCGATGATGCGGCGGCTCTGGGCACCCGCCCCGGTCGCCAGCATCATCGGCAGGACGCCGATAATGAACGACACGGCGGTCATCATTACCGCGCGGAAGCGGCGCGATGCTCCCTCCCGTGCGGCATCGACAATCGCCATTCCATCCATGCGCCGGGCGCGGGCAAACTCCACGATAAGAATTGCGTTCTTGGCGGCGAGGGCTATCAGTAGCACCAGACCAATCTGCACATACACGTCGTTGGCGTAGCCCGCCAGCCACAGCCAGACCAGCGCCCCGCCGATGGCGAACAGCACCGAGAGCATCACGCTCGCCGGCAACGTCCAGCTCTCGTACTGGGCGACGAGGAACAGCCACGCCATCACCACCGCCGCCAGCACGATCCATATCGCCTGATTGCCGGTCTGCTGCTCCTGATACGACATGCCGCTCCAGGCGTAGTCGTACCCGGCTGGCAGGTTTTCCGCCAGAATCTCGCCCATCGCCGCCATTGCGGTGCTGCTGCTCACCCCTTCCGCTGCCGAGCCGCTCACCGATACCGAAGGGAACTGGTTGTACTGCTGAATAAATGGCGCGCCGACGGTCGGCGTGATGGTGATGAGGTTGCTCAGACGCACCCGCTCGCCGCTGTTGCTGCGCACGAACAGCTCGTTGATTTGCTCCGCGCGCTCGCGCCACTGCATCTCGTTCTGCATCACTACGTGGTAGACGCGGTTGTTGACGCTGAAATCCCCGGCGCGCGTGCCGCCAAAGGCGGTTTGCAGACTGCTGAAGATGCGTGACACCGGCACGTCGAGGCGGGCCGCGCGCTCACGGTCAACGGTGAGCGTCATCTGTGGCACGTTGCTGCTCCAGGTGGTGAACACGCGGCTCAGCTGCGGGTTCTGGTTGGCTTTCGCCAGCACCTTACGCGTCACGCGCTCCAGCTCCGCCGGACTTTGCCCCGCCTGCGCCTGAATGCGCAGGTCGAAGCCGGAGGCGTTGCCCAGCCCCGGCAGCGTCGGCGGCGCAAAGGTCATGATGGTGGCTTCCGGCAGGGCCAGCAGCTGGCGCTGAAGGGTGCCCATCACCTCATCCAGCGGCGGACGCTCGCCCCAGTCTTTGAGCATGATGGAGATAAACCCGCCGTTCGATGCGCTGGTGCCGTTGAGGATGTTAAACCCGGAGACCTGAATCACGTCTTCTACCGCCGGGTTTTTAGCGATCAGCTCGCGCGCGGTGGTCATCACCGCTTCGGTGCGCTCCAGCGAGGCTGCCTCCGGCAGCTGGACGCTGGCGAAGAAGTAGCCCTGATCCTCCTGGGGCAGGAAGCCCTTTGGCATCGACATAAAGCTGAATACCACCACCGCCGCCGCGCCTGCGGTGGCCAGCAGCGCCAGCCACGGACGGAGGTTGAACACGCTCACGATCCGGGTGTAAAGCATGCGCGTGGCGTCCAGCCCGCGGTTGAACCCACGGAAAACGGCGGCGGGCTGTGCCGGACGCGGGCGCAGCAGCAGCGCGCAGAGCGCGGGCGTCAGGGTCAGCGCCACCAGGCTTGAGAGCGTGACGGCGGTCGAGAGGGTCACCGCGAACTGGCGGTATAGCTCGCCCACTATCCCTGGCAGGAGCGCCACCGGTACAAACACCGCCAGCAGCACCAGCGTGGTGGCAATCACTGGCCCGGCAATCTGGCGCAGCGCCAGCGCGGTCGCCGCCGTGCGGCTCTGCCCTTCCGCCATCAGGGTTTCGACGCTCTCCACCACCACGATGGCGTCATCCACCACCATGGTCAGCGCCAGAATGATGGCGAACAGGCTCAGCGTATTGGCGGAGTAGCCGAGCGTATAGAGCACCGCGAAGGTGCCCACCAGCGACACCGGAATGGCAAGGGCGACAATCAGCGTCGCGCGCCAGCTTTGCAGGAACAGGGACACCACGACCACCACCGCCAGCATCGTCAGCGCCAGCGAGACGCCAATCTCTTTGATGGTGGCGGCCACAAACGAGGTGGTGTCGAATTTGACTTCATAGACCAGATCGTCCGGGAAGCGCGTGGATAACCGTTCCAGCTCCGCGCGCACCGCATCGGCCACGCGCAGGGCGTTGGCGGACGGCGTCGGGTAGATACCCAAATAGGCGGAGTCATGCCCGTTCAGCTGCGCGCCAGAGCTGTAGCTGCGCGAGCCAAGCTCGATGGTGGCGACGTCCTTCAGGCGCACCAGCTGCCCCATCTCCCCGGCGCGGATAATGATATTGGCAAAGTCGTCGGCCTGGTTTAAGCGCCCCAGCCCGTTAATGGTCAGCGTCTGCTGCTGGCCGTTAAACACCGGCGGCGTGCCGACCTGGCCCGCCGCCCCCTGCACGTTCTGCTCGCGCAGCGCCTGCGCCACGTCATCGCTGGTCACGTTCAGGGCGTTCATGCGGTCCGGCCTCAGCCAGATGCGCATGCTGTAGTCCCGTGCGCCAAACATCTGTACCTGCCCGACGCCCGGCAGACGCGACAGCACCTCGCGCACCTGGGTGCTGGCGTAGTTGCTGACGAACAGCGGCGTGTGGGTGTTGTTCGGTGAGTAAAGGCTTACCCCCATCATCAGGTTGGTGGCCCGCTTGCGCACCTGCACGCCGTTTTGCTGCGCCTCGGTCGGCAGCTGCGCCACGGCCTGCGCCACGCGGTTCTGCACGTCGATGGCGGCGAGATCCGGATCGGTGCCCGCCGCAAAGGTGATGTTCAGGCTGTAAGAGCCCTCATCCGAACTGGTGGACTCCATATAGAGCATGTGATCCACGCCGTTCAGCTGCGTTTCCAGCGGCGTGGCGATGGCCTCCGCCACGTCAGCCGAGCTGGCGCCCGGCCATGACGCTGACACATTCACGACCGGCGGGGTGATCTGCGGGTACTGCTCCACCGGAATAATCCTCAGCGCGATGGCCCCCAGCAGGGTGATGACCAGCGCAATCACCATCGCAAAGCGCGGGCGTTTGATGAAAAACGTCAGCATGATGGCTCCTTAATTCAATATCTGGACGGTTGCGCCTGGCTGCACGCGCTGCGCACCGTCAGTAATCGCTCGCTCACCGGGCTTCACGCCGGAGGCAATCTGGAACTGCTGGCCGATCTGCCCGGCGACCTTCAGCGGACGCATTTCGGCTTTATCCTCGGCGTTAATCACCCAGGCGAAGAACCCGTCGCCATTCTGCTGTACGGCAGCGGCGGGCAGAGTCAGCACCGGTAGCTCGCTTGCCGGACGCAGGTAAACGTTCACATTGCCGCCGGGCAGCAGCTGATGGCGCGGGTTGGCGAACTCGGCACGCAACATCACGCTGGCGGTACGCGGGTCGATGCGGTTGTCCACGGAGGTGAGTTCCCCGCTGACGCGCTGGCCGTTGCTGTCAATCAGCGCCTGCCAGGCCTGCTTCATGGCGCTGATATCCGCATGCTGTCCGGCTTTGGTGGCAAACGCGCCCTCTTCCAGCGCAAAGGCGATGCGGATCGGATCGAGCTGCACCACCTCCACCAGCACACCGCTGGCAGGATTCACCAGGCTGCCGACGTGAAAGTTGCTGTGCCCCACGCGCCCGTCAATCGGCGAGGTGATGCGGGTGTAGTTCAGGGTGACGCTGCGGGTGTCGAGCCGGGCTTTGGCCTGCTCCAGCGCGGCGCTCGCCACGTCGCGCTGCATGCGGGCATTGTCCACGTCGTGACGGCTGATGGCGTTGCTGTTGCCCAGGCTTTCGAAGCGGGAAAGCTGCTGCTGCGCCTGACGCAGCGTGGCTTCAGCGCTTCTCACTTCGGCCTGGGCCAGACGCAGTGCGGCGCGCGGCTCGGCGTCGTCCAGTTCGAACAACACGTCGCCTTTTTTCACGTACTGGCCATCGCGGAAGTGGATTCTGGTGATGACGCCTTCCGCACGTGCACGCAGTTCAACGGTGTGGATAGCTTCAATGCGGCCCGGAATTTGGCGCTCGGCGGCGTGGGCGGTTTGCTCCACGGTGGCAACACGCACGGGAATGACTGCGGCGAACGCGGGTTGCAGGGTGCAGGCGAGGAGCGCGAACAGGAGTGGGAGTTTCATTAAGAAGTACCTCGGCGTTGTTTTCCCTCACCCCGGCCCTCTCCCACAGGGAGAGGGAGGTCAGGGTTCCCTCTCCCTGTGGGAGAGGGTTAGGGTGAGGGCAAAAAGTTATGCAGCCTTACGGAACCTGCGGGTCAGTCGCTTCTCGATTTCGACGACGAAGAACATCACCCCCGCCACCGCCAGCGTCACGAACCAGTAGCGCAGCGGAAGCGCTTCGGTGCCGAACAGCATCTGCATAAACGGCAGGTAGATGATCGCCGCCTGGAGCAGGAACAGCACGCCCGTTACCAGCCAGATCCCTTTGTTCGCCAGCAGGCCGCGGTTCAGGGAGAACCCTTCGGTATTGCGGCAGTTAATCATGTACACCCACTGGGCGCAGACCAGCATCTGGAGCAGCACGGTGCGGATGAACTCCGCGCTGTGCCCGCGCGGGGCCAGCCAGGCTTCCAGCGCAAAGGCGGCGATGGCAATCATGGTGCCGACGAAGGCCACGCGCCAGACGGCGTAGGCGTCCATTACGTGCTGCCCGGTCTGGCGCGGCGGGCGGCGCATGATGTTGCGCTCGGCGGCCTCGAAGGCCAGGCCGAAGGAGAGCGTGGCGGAGGTCGCCATGTTCATCCACAGAATCAGCACCGGCGTCAGCGGAATGATGTTCCCCGCCAGCAGCGCAATCACAATCAGTAGCCCCTGCGCCAGGTTGGTCGGCATGATGAACAGAATGGTCTTCTTCAGGTTGTCGTAAACGCGACGCCCCTCTTTCACCGCGCTGGCGATGGTGGCGAAGTTATCGTCCGTCAGGACCATGTCCGCCGCCTCTTTGGTGACTTCCGTGCCTTTGATGCCCATCGCGATACCCACGTCCGCCTGGCGCAGCGCCGGCGCGTCGTTCACGCCGTCACCGGTCATACCGACGATTTCGCCTTTATCCTGCAACGCTTTCACCAGGCGCAGCTTATGCTCCGGGCTGGTACGGGCGAAGATGTCATACTTCACCGCCGCTTCCGCCAGCTCGGCGTCGTCCATTTTCTCCAGCTGATAGCCGGTAACCGCCTGCTCGCTGTTGGTGATCCCAAGCATCTGGCCGATGCTCATCGCCGTCTGCGGGTGATCGCCGGTGATCATCTTCACGCGGATCCCCGCCTGCTGGCAGGCGTTAATCGCCTCAATCGCTTCCGGACGCGGCGGATCCATCATCCCGGCGATGCCGAGGAAGATCAGGCCGTGGCTCAGATCGTCGTGAGTCAATGCCTGCTCACCGTTCGCTGGCTTGAACGCCGCGGCGACCATGCGCAGCCCCTGACGCGCATAGCGCTCCATCTCCGTTTCCCAGTACGCGCGGTCAAAGGCTTGCGCACCGTTGCGGGTCTGCTGCTGCTCACACAGGGCGAAAATCACGTCCGGCGCGCCGGTGATCAAAATCTGCTCCTCACCGCCAATCTGGTAGTGGGTGCTCATGTACTTGTACTGAGAGTCGAACGGGATCTTGTTAACCAGCGTGGTCACGACCGGCTCGAGGTGGGCCTTGGCCGCCAGCACCTTCAGCGCGCCCTCGGTCGGGCCGCCGGTGATGCCCCACAGGCCGCGCTCGTCCTGAATCAGCTGGCTGTCGTTACACAGGTCGATGGTGCGCAGGTACTGCTCCAGCACGGTGCCCGGCTGGATCTGCACCGGCTCATCGCTGCCTTCGAGATAGATGTTGCCCACCGGCTCGTAGCTGTTGCCGTCCACGCGGTAGCAGGTGTCGGCGGTAATGATGGCTTTCACCGTCATCTCGTTCATGGTCAGGGTGCCGGTTTTATCCGAGCAGACCACGGTCATCGCGCCCAGGGTTTCAACCGTCGGCAGCTTGCGGATAATCGCCCGCTTGCGCGCCATCGCCTGCACGCCCAGAGAGAGGATGATGGAGATAATTGCCGGCAGACCTTCCGGTACGGAGGCGACCGCCAGGCTAATCAGGGAGAGCAGCAGCTCGCCCATCGGGATCTCGCGGAACACCAGGCTGAAGACAAACAGCGCGGCCATCATCGCCAGAATGATGGCGAAGATCGCTTTGCCCAGCTTGTCCATCTGCACCAGCAGCGGGGTGCGGTGTTTTTCAATGCCCGCCATCATCTGGTTGATGTGGCCGAGTTCGGTCTCCTGGCCCGTGGCAATGACCACGCCCACGCCGCCGCCCGCGCTGACCGTCGTACCGGAAAAGACCAGGTTCGTACGGTCGCCCAGCGGTAATTCGCCGCTCAGCGGGTTCGTGTGTTTATCCACCACGGTGGATTCACCGGTCAGAATAGCCTCTTCCACGCGTAAATTATGCGCTTCGATTAAGCGCATATCCGCCGGAATACGATCTCCTGCGCGCAACACAATAATATCGCCCGGGACGATTTCCGTCGTCGGGATAGTTTCATGGTTGCCGTTACGAATAACGCGCGCCTCGCTGGAGAGCATATTGCGAATACTCTTCAGGGATTTTTCCGCGTTACTTTCCTGAATGTGGCCAATTAAGGCATTGATTACCGCCACGCCCAGAATAACCAGCGTATCAACCCAGTGTCCCATTACTGCCGTTAATACGGCGGCTGCCAGCAGGACGTAAATCAGGACATCGTTAAAATGCGCGAGAAAACGCAGCCAGCCCGGCTTGCCTTTTTTCTCCGGCAGCGCGTTCGGGCCATGTTTCTGCAAACGTGCCTGCGCCTCGGCGCGGTCCAGGCCATTAGCCTGGCTCTGCGCCTGAGCAAGCACCTGCTCTACGGTCTGCTGGTACGCCTGCCCGCCTGCGGGTGGCATATTCTGCGAGAAATTTTTTTTGGTCATGGTATTTTTCCTTCAATATCCGGTGGACGGAAGCCGGAATTCCTTTCTGGCTTTAAATAATTCATTTTTAAGTCTTGCGGGTTAAATTGATCTACCGCAATATATTGACTACCCGGTTATTCAAAACTGATTAAAATTATTTCGACGCGTTGATTTTTACAAAATATTTCTAAACCAACACTAAACGAGGAGGAAGCATGTTTGGTATTTATCGCGCACGGCGCCTGGCGTTATACATTGTCGCAGCCATTGTTATTGCGACGTTAATTGGATATAGCACCTATAGCTTTGTAAAATTATTTTCATGAGAAAGACGTTTATTTACATAACGCGATATTAATTTAATCGCCCCGAAAATATTATCTGTTTTCTGTTATTAATTCGCAGAATAACGGTGGCCTTTCACCCAATTTTGCCAGCGGGGATGATATTGCTTTACGTTTCAGGATGCCGGACAATGACATTTTTAACTGACGTTTAACATTACGATGAAACACCCGTTAGAATCGCTGCTCACCGCAGGGGGCATTTTGCTGATGGCCCTGCTCTCCTGCCTGCTGTTACCTGCGCCGTCGCTGGGTCTGGTGCTGGCGCAGAAGCTGGTTCAGACCTTTCATATGGTCGATCTGAATCAGCTGTACACCATTCTGTTCTGTCTGTGGTTTTTGGTGCTCGGCGCCATCGAATTCTTTATCCTGCGTTTCATCTGGCGCCGCTGGTTTTCACTGGCGTCGTAAGCCAGTGAGATCGCGCATCCCGTGGATCAGCGCTTCACACCAGGCCGCGTAGTCGTGGCCGCTGGATGAGGGGTGGAAGCTGACGCGGTAGCCTTTTTTCCTCAGCACCTGTTCAAAATCCTGCGTGGTGCGATAGATGCCGCCGCCCGGCCCCGCGGTTTCAAACTTCCCGGCCTGTAACCAGAAGCGCACCGGATACGGTGGAGACTGTTGGTACTGACGCGTCAGCCAGCCCGGGGCGTCACCTTCCGGCGCCCACCAGTAAGAACCGGAAAGGCTCAGCACGTTGCCAAACAGGCGCGGATAGCGCAGCGCCACCCATGAAGAGGCAATTCCCCCGTAGCTGGATCCTGCCAGTACGGTTTTCTGCCGCTGCATGCCGATGCCCTTCCCCCGCAGCCACGGCAGCAGCTCGTGCGCCATAAAGTCAGCAAAATCCGGGTTCGGCGGCAGCTCGTTGCCGCGACGGGCGTGATCGAGGCTGTCGATAAACACCACGTTAATCGGCGGCAGGTGATGCCGGGCAATCAGACCGTCCAGCACGTTGGCAAAATGGTATTCGTCCTGATAAACCTGTCCGTCGAAAAGGATGAGCGTCCAGCGTGCAGGCTGTGCGCCGCGCGGTTGGTAGATCATCACGTCGCGGGCGTTGCCAAGGATGTGGCTGGAAAAACTCTGACGGCTCAACGTCCCGTGCACCAGCGGCTTTGCCGTGGCCTGAACGGAGCAATAGCGCGCCGGGCTGAGATCGAGCAGAGAAAAGCGATTCCAGCGATCGGTCTTCTGCTCCCCGAAGGTATTCGGGTTAAGCGGATCGGCCTGCGCGCTTACCAGGATGGCGCGGCGTTGATCGCGTGTGGAACCCTCGACGATCGGCACATCGGGCGCGAGCTTGTACTGCATTACCGTATCAGCGGGGACTACATAGCTGCGGAACCAGACGTCGCTGTTGCCCAGGCGGAACAGCGGATCGTGATCCCCCGCCGGAGAGCCGAGAATGAAGACGTTATCCCGCGCGCCGCGCCACAGAAAGGTCACGCGCTTATGGCTCGCATCTACCGGCTCCACCATCGGCGTTCCCTGTCGACGCTGCGCCTGCCAGAACGCCTCGGTACTTCCACCGGCAGAAATGACGCTTGCCAGCGCCTTCAGCGTCGGGCTTTCAGGCGCCAGCATCTGCACGCGTGGTAACGGAGAGGTCTCTTTCATCCGCCACTGAAAACGCCACGGCTTACCGGCTTCTCCGTGTAGCACCAGCGAGGTGTTCTGTTTCACCGGCAGGGCAAACAGCAGCGTGTGTTCCCCGTCCGCAGGACCATTTTCGATCAGCGTGCGGATGCGGCGGTTTTGCCCATCAAGCAGGCGCGCATCCGTCACGCCATTCAGCGTGGCGGTAACGTAGTTTTCACCCAGTTCAGGCAGGGAGAAGCAGACTTCGCCGCTGGCATCAAACTTTCCCTGAATATCGCCCTGCCGGGACGTCTGCTCGCACGTTGCCGCCACGGCGGGCAGCGCGCCGATCCCCAACAGCAACCCACTCCATACCCTCTTCATTACCGCTTGTTCCCCAACGAAATTTGTTAACAACGCTAATGCAAATGGTAATAATTTGCAATATCATCAACGGCGATTTACCGGTGATTTTATGGCGATAGCAACCAAGGACGTTCAATAAAAATGTTTAAAAATAATAAGATAATGCGGCTCTGGCTACTGAGTCTGGCGACGACCAGCGTCGCGGCTCAGGCAGAAACGAAAGAAGAAACGATTACGGTGACGCAGGGCGTGAGTGAAGAGCCCACTGCGCCCGTAAAAGGCATTGTGGCGACGAAAACGCTCTCCGCCACCAAGACCAGCGCGGAGATCGTGAAGACGCCGCAGTCGGTATCGGTGATCACCCGCGATCAGATGAACATGCAGGACGTCACCTCCGTTTCGCAGGCGCTGCGCTACTCGGCGGGCGTGTTTACCGAGTACCGGGGCTCGTCTAACCGTAACGACGAGGTGTTTGTGCGCGGCTTTAGCTACGTGCCGAAATTCCTCGACGGCTTAAGCTTTGGCGCAACGGCCTCATCACAGACGGGCACAGTTGACCCGTGGCTGCTGGAGCGCGTGGAACTGGTGCGCGGCCCGGCCTCGGTCCTGTTTGGACAGGTCAATCCTGGCGGGTTAATCAGCATGACCAGCAAGCGCCCGACGGCGGAGGCCATTCACAACGTGCAGTTCCGCACCGGCAATAACGATCTCGCCGAAGGTGCGTTTGATTTCGGCGGCAGGCTGAGCGACGACGGGCGCGTACTGTATCGCGTGAACGGTATCGCCCGTACGCAGCATAATCAGGTGGACGATTATAAAGAGACGCGGATGGCGATCGCCCCGGCAATCACCTGGTACCCGAACGATCAGACCCGCTTTACGCTGCTGACCAGCTACCAGAAAGATCCGGATGCCGGATACCGCAACTTCCTGCCCGCGTATGGCACGGTGAAAAGTGCCGACGGGAAGTACATCCCGCGCGATTTTAACGTCAGCGATCCGAATTACAATCAATCCTGGCGCGAGCAGACGATGATTGGCTACGAGCTGGAACACCAGTTCGCCGACAACCTCACCTTCCGCCAGAACGCCCGTTACGCCACCATCAAGCAGAAATATCGTTATCTGGTTTACGCCAACAGCGCGGCCAACAGCACGGTGTTGACCCGTCGCGCCCAGCGTGAAGCGCGCACGACCAACGAATTTGGCCTTGATAACCAGCTGGAATATCAGCTGGAGACCGGAAGCGTCAGCCACACCCTGCTCGGCGGGTTTGATTACAAGACCAGCAAGGATAAACAGCTGCTGGCGCGCGGGAGCGGCTCACAGTATGACCTTGACTGGACAAACCCGGTTTACGGCGTGAACGTGGATGAAAGTACCTTCAAAACGGCGTCCGACGAGCAGCAAAATCTCGACCAGATGGGCCTGTATCTTCAGGATCAGATGAGCTGGAATAACTGGGAGTGGCTGGTTTCCGGGCGCTACGACTGGAGCGAAGTGCGTACCAGCGACTTCACCGATAACAGCGTTACGCAGCAGAACGACAGCAAATTTACCTGGCGCACTGGCCTGCTGTACGCGTTTGATTCTGGCCTGTCGCCGTACATCAGCTACAGCACCTCGTTTGAACCGAACCTGCAAACCAACCGTGCGCCGGGCGTTGCGCCCTTCAGGCCTACTACCGGGGAGCAGACCGAGATTGGCGTGAAATATCAGCCGGTCGACACCACGCTGATGACCCTGGCGCTGTACGATTTAACTCAGAACAACGTCGCGACCTATAACAGCGCTGAAGGCTGGTTCGAAAATGCGGGCAAGGTGCGTTCGAAAGGCGCTGAAGCGGAAATCCACGCCACGCTGATGGATAACATCAACCTGATTGGCTCCTACACTTACACCGATGCAAAAACCGAAAGCACCACGGTGGCGGGAACTGAAGGCAAAACGCCTGCGCGCATTCCGGCACATATGGCATCGGCGTTCGCCAGCTATACCGTTCCGGGCGGCGCGCTGAAGAGCCTGACCGCTGGCGTGGGGATGCGCTACATCGGCACCAGCTACGGCGATGCGAAGAATACCTTCAAGGTGCCATCGGTGGATCTGTATGACGCGATGCTGCGCTACGACCTGGGCGAGATGAACCGCAGCCTGAAAGGGGCAAGCGCGCAGTTCAACGTCAATAACGTGGCAGACACAAAGTATGTGGCGTCGTGCGCAAGCGATACGGCGTGCTTCTACGGGATTGGCCGGACGGTGACGGCGACGGTGAATTACAGCTGGTAAGCATGGTGCGGTCTGATCCCCTCACCCTAACCCTCTCCCCAAAGGGGAGAGGGGACGATTACGCCCTCGCCCCTTTGGGGACAGGGCCGGGGTGAGGGGATGTTTTTCAGTGCGCCCGACCGTGATTTTCTTTGCGGTACGCCCCGGGCGGCTGGTTGAAGGTGCGGGTAAAGATGCGGGTAAACGTCTGCTGCGAGTCAAACCCGTAGCGCAGGCAGATATCGTACACGCGCTCGTCTGACTCACGCAGATCGCGCGCCGCCATCAGCAGCTTGCGTTCGCGGATGTAGCGCCCCAGACTTTCGCCTTTGTACTGCATAAACAGCCGCTGTAAATGCCATTTTGAGTAACCCGCATGGCGGGCAATCTCTTCGATGCGTAACGGCTGGTGTAGGTTGTCATCGATCCATTCGACAATCGTATCAATGACCTGAGCGGAAATCGTCATACTGCTCTCCCCCTCTGCTTCTCGCTTAAACATTATTCCCACCACTCGCGAAATTGTTGCGTGGTATCACTCACCCGCACGGGCTCGCCCAGCTCCGGCGTCAGCAGCCGGTAGTTTTTATCCTTGCTGGCTTTCGCCAGCTGGATCAGTGGATCGTTCCAGGTATGTTTCGCCAGCACAAAACGCCCGTTATGTCCCGGTACGACCGCTTTGGCATTGAGATCTGCCGAGGCCTGCGCCGTTTCCGCCGGATGCATATGGATGTACTTCCAGTCCTGGTCGTACTGCCCGTTTTCCATAATGGCTAAGTCCACTCCGCCAAACTGCTCGCCAATAGCCTTGAAGTGCGGGCCGTAACCGGAGTCTCCGCTGTAGTAAATCTTTCGCTCTGGGGTGACAAACATAAAGCTCCCCCACAGGGTCTGGTTACGCTTAATGCCGCGCCCGGAAAAATGGCGCGCGGGCAGAACATGTACCGTCAGCGCATCGCTGATATGCACCGATTGGTTCCAGTCCCGCTCGTCGATTATCTCCGGGGTCATCCCCCAGTAGCGCAGATGCGAACCCACGCCCAGCGGCGTGACCACGCGCTTAACCTTCGGCAGCAGCGCCTTGATGGTGGCGTAATCCAGATGGTCATAGTGATCGTGGGAGATAATCAGCAGGTCGATCTCCGGCATGCTCTCCGCACGCCACGGGTACTCCCCCGCAAATGCTTTATTGAGAAACGAGAACGGTGCGGCGTAGCTACTCAGAACCGGATCGATCAGGATGCGTTTCCCTGCAAGCTGCATATACCAGGAGGAGTGGCCGAGCCACACCAGCGTGTCCTGTTCAGGCGACAGGCTCGCCAGATCGGTTTTCACCAGCGGCAGCGGCTGCGCAGGACGGGCGTTTTCGGTTTTACGGGTAAGGAACTGCCACCACGCCACCAGCATATTTTGTTGCCCGGTAAAGCCCGGCGTAGGGAGCGTGTTATGGAATTGCCCGTCGCGATAGTGCGGAGAGGCTTCCACTTCAGAGAGCTGCGCACCCTGCGGTGGCTGGCCAAATCCGGCATTCAGTACAAACGGTAAACTGGCAGCTGAAGCAATAATCATGACTAACACCACGCAGATGAATAGAGGCTTTTTCATTTCCTGACCCGCCTACGCGCCCCATCCGATGGTTTGCGTGGGTGATACTTGATTATGAGTGAGTAAGCACTCATTATAGATAGGATGATTACGCCGTCAAGAAGGTTTTCGATCTTTGACATTCCGCGTTGCAGCGTATCAAGGCTCGTGTTTCAATCAGGGCTTTTACAATTGACGGGAGGAAAAATTTAGTGGCACGTCCGAAGAGTGAAGATAAAAAACAGGCCTTACTGGAAGCAGCAACGGCTGCGTTTGCGCAGTCAGGTATTGCCGCCTCAACGGCGTTAATTGCCCGTAATGCGGGCGTCGCTGAAGGGACACTGTTTCGCTACTTTGCTACCAAAGACGATCTGCTGAATGCCCTCTACCTGCATCTGAAGCAGGATCTCTGCCAGACCATGCTGGCGAATCTCGATCGCACCATCACCGAGCCAAAAGAGCATACCCGCAATATCTGGAACAGCTATGTGGACTGGGGCATTCGTAACCCCCTGGCGCATGCGGCTATCCGTCAGATTGGCGTCAGTGAAAAGCTGAACGCCGAAACCGAGCAGGCGGTGAAAGACATGTTCCCGGAACTGCATGAACTGTGTCGTCGTTCGATCCGCCCGGTGTTTATGTCTGACGAGTTTAAGACCTTCGGTGATGCAATGTTCTTATCGCTGGCTGAAACCACCATGGAGTTTGCCGCCCGCGATCCGTCCCGTGCCGTCGATTTTAAAGCGCTGGGCTTTGAAGCCATGTGGCGCGGGCTTGCTGAGGAAGATAACCATGGACAGTAAATCCTTGCAGGAACATGCCAGACGCGTCGCGCTGGAGATGCCTTTTACCGAACATTGCTGGCCGTTTGGCCCGGAGTATGACGTGTTTAAGGTGGGCGGGAAAATTTTTATGCTGATGGCGACCGCACACGGTCGGGCCCACGTCAGCCTGAAATCCGATCCGGAAAAATCGCTGCTCAATCAGCAGATCTACCCTGGCGTGGAGCCCGGTTACCATCTGAATAAAAAACACTGGATCTCCCTTTATGGCACGGACGACATCACGCCTGAACTGGTCACCGACCTGATTACGGATTCGTGGAATCTGGTCGTTGATAAACTGCCGAAAAAAGATCAGAAGTGGATTCGCCCAGCCTGATTGTTCGTCTCAGACGAACAGAATAAGCGCTCGAATCGCACTTATCTTTTCCCGCTTCGCGCGGTAATCTGCTTTCCTTTCACGCCCGCCCGCGGGCGAATTTCATTACCAGGAGTTGTTATGGATATTATTTCTGTCGCCCTGAAACGCCACTCTACCAAGGCGTTCGACCCAGCCAAAAAACTGACCGCAGAAGAAGCGGAAAAAATCAAAACGCTGCTGCAATACAGCCCGTCCAGCACCAACTCCCAGCCGTGGCACTTTATTGTTGCCAGCACTGAAGAGGGTAAAGCGCGCGTGGCAAAATCCGCGGCGGGCACCTATGTGTTTAACGAACGCAAAATGCTGGATGCCTCTCACGTAGTAGTGTTCTGCGCGAAAACCGCGATGGACGATGCCTGGCTTGAGCGCGTTGTCGATCAGGAAGAAGCCGATGGCCGATTCAACACGCCAGAAGCAAAAGCCGCGAACCACAAAGGCCGCTGCTATTTTGCCGACATGCACCGCGTGGATCTGAAAGATGACGACCAGTGGATGGCGAAGCAGGTTTACCTGAACGTCGGCAACTTCCTGCTGGGCGTGGCCGCGATGGGCCTGGATGCGGTACCAATCGAAGGGTTTGACGCCGCGATCCTCGACGAAGAGTTTGGCCTGAAAGAGAAAGGCTTCACCAGCCTGGTGGTGGTCCCGGTCGGGCATCACAGCGTGGAAGATTTCAACGCCACGCTGCCGAAATCTCGCCTGCCGCTGAGCACGATTGTAACTGAGTGCTAAGCGCTTCTGGCACGCCGGCTATCGGCGTGCCCGTTTTCAGTAAAGCGTTATCTGCGGATGCTTTACCCCGCACACCAGCGCATAACGCGTTAATGTATCGAGACTCGCCCGGGTAATATTTGCTTCCATTCTTGATACCGTCGGTGCGCTGACGCCCATCCGCTCCGCCACCTGGGCGCGCGTCAGACCAGCATGATTGCGCCATTGCGCCAGCATCTCCCGCAGGCGTTCCTTGCGCTCTTCTGCATCAAAGGAAGCCTGAACTTCTGAATCGCTTAACAGTTCAGCTCTGAGTTCGTCCCAGTCAATAATCTTTTTGCTCATCCAACATCTCCTGTTGTCGTTTCAGTGCCAGACGGAGTTCAGCAGAGGGCGTTTTTTGCGTCTTCTTGATAAATATCCCCATCGCCGTCGGGTTAGCGAGAAATTTATCAAGCTGGCGGTCAGCTTCGCCTGTACTCCTGAAGGCAGAAAAAGGCTCCCTGATATTAGCATATAAGGCAATTTGCATTAAAGGCTAAGTCACGCGTTGATTCCCTGAAAGCCTCTCGCAAAAAACTTACTTCCCCTGCTCCGCCAGCCACGCCATCGCCCTCTCCCCTGCCTCATCCACGGGTAAATAGACCAGCAGCCGCGATCCGTTTCGCGGGGCGGAGTACCAGTACATCTGCTGGAGATGAAAATCCCCCAGCTCGGGATGGGTGAACAGCTTGAGCTGGTTCTCCACGCCGCGCACGTCGTTACGCTGGTGCCACAGGGTTTTGAACTCTTCGGACACCGCAAAAAAACGCGCCAGCTTCGCTTCCCAGAGCGGGTCGCCACGGTGCTCAGCCATTGCCGCGCGGAAGTAGGAGACGAAAATCGGCAGCACGTCGTCACGTTTGCCGAGCCGCGCGCGCCACGCCGGATGGGTGAGGAACAGGTAAATACAGTTGCGATCTTCCGGCGGAATACCGTTGAAATCGACGCCCATCAGGTGTCCGAAGCTGTCGTTCCA
This sequence comes from Enterobacter sp. JJBC, assembly GCF_036936505.1. Lineage (NCBI taxonomy): Bacteria > Pseudomonadati > Pseudomonadota > Gammaproteobacteria > Enterobacterales > Enterobacteriaceae > Enterobacter > Enterobacter sp. JJBC. The sequence goes on along the minus strand of NZ_CP136935.1, from coordinate 1,255,848 downwards.
CGCCACGATATCAAAGTTCGGTTTCTGAATGCTGGCGGGTTTCGGCATCAGGGTATCCAGCAGGCGACGCGTGCCTTCGCTGATCCCCTCGCAGCACACCGCCTGCGGGGCTTCGCCCGGCGGCAAACCGGCAAGCACAAAAAGATGCCGGGCTTCGGTCGGGGTGCATTGCAGCGCTTTTGCGATGGCGGCCATCACCGCGCTGGACGGATTGACGTCCCGGCCCTGTTCCAGCCAGGTGTACCAGGTCACGCCGACATCCGCGAGCATCGCCACCTCTTCCCGGCGCAGGCCCGGCGTGCGGCGGCGGCCGCTGCGCGGTAAGCCGAGGCGCTGCGGATCGAGGCTTTCGCGCCGGGCACGCAAAAACGCGCCCAGCTGCTTGCGGGTGTCATCCTGGAGAGAGGTGACAGGTTCAGACATCAGCGCCATAACATCTCCTGCATGGTAGTGCCAGTACCAGTATAAGTAAGAACTGGTACCCGTTTATCAGATGATTGATGCTACGACTCTACGCTGTTTGACGCAATGGAGTCACCATGAATACGTCAGTTGTTTCACCGGGTCGTGCGGGCCTGATATTGCTGTTAACCGGCCAGATGCTGCCGCTGATTGATACCTCAATCACCAACGTGGCGCTGGATTCCATCACCCATTCGTTACACGCCACCGCCACCGAACTGGAGCTGATCGTCGCCCTCTACGGCGTGGCCTTTGCCGTCTGCCTGGCACCCGGCAGCAAGCTGGGCGATAACCTTGGCCGCCGTCGCCTGTTTATGTGGGGCGTGGCGTGTTTTGGCCTGGCCTCACTGCTGTGCGGCATGGCGGGCAATATCGAACAGTTGCTTGGCGCGCGCATTATTCAGGGTGCGGGCGCCGCGCTGATCATGCCGCAAATTCTCGCGACGTTGCATGTGACGTTAAAAGGAACGGCACACGCCAAAGCGATCAGTCTGTTCGGCGGTATCGGCGGAATTGCGTTTATCGTCGGCCAGATGGGTGGCGGCTGGCTGGTGTCGGCGGACATCGCCGGGCTTGGCTGGCGTAACGCCTTCTTTATCAACGTGCCGATTTGTCTGGTGGTGCTGGCGCTGAGCCGTCGCTACGTACCGGAAACCCGCCGCGACACGCCGTCGCGCATTGACTGGACCGGGACTGTCCTGCTGACGGCAATACTGTGCTGTCTGCTGTTCCCGATGGCGCTCGGCCCGCAGTGGCACTGGTCGTGGCCGCTGAAGGCCGCACTGCTGGCGATTGTGCCGCTGGTCTGTGTAATGGTGCTGAACGCGCGCAAAAAAGAGCGTGAGAATGCCCACCCGCTCATCGCGCCGCGCCTGTTGCAGCTGCGCAGCATCCGCTTTGGCGTGCTAATCGGGATACTCTTTTTCAGCGTCTGGTCCGGGTTCATGTTCTGTATGGCGCTGACCATGCAAAGCGGTCTGGGGATGGCGCCGTGGCAGTCCGGGAACAGCTTTATCGCGCTTGGCGTCACCTATTTTATTTCTGCCTGGTTCGCCCCACGCCTGATTGCCCGCTACAGCACCAGCGCCATCCTGCTGACCGGACTTGCGATTCAGCTTGTCGGTCTGGTGGCGTTGATTGCCACGTTCCGTCACTGGGGAACGCAGAATACCGCGCTGACGCTGGCCCCGGCCACCGGGCTGGTGGGTTACGGGCAGGCGCTGATTGTAAACAGCTTCTACCGTATCGGGATGCGTGATATTCAGCCTGACGACGCGGGGGCCGCGAGCGCGATTTTAAGCACGCTGCAACAGGCTGCGCTGGGGCTTGGCCCGGCCATTTTCGGCGCGATTTTGCTGCACGGGCTGCAAAATCATCACGGAGATTACACCCAGGCGGTCAATGTCTTCCTGATGGTGGAAACGGCCATGATGGTGGTGCTGGCGCTGGCCACGCTGCGTATGCGCCATCGTCTGTGTTTACCGGTCGTCAAGGCCTGTCCGGCGACAAAATAAAACTGCCTGAATTTGCATAATAGATCCGCAGCCGCCATTATGGGGCTGCATCAATACAGGAGACGTTATGCAGGAATTAATTGCTCAGGTTGAAGAGTTAGGGATTGAAATTAATCACACCACCTCTTTAGTGATTATCTTTGGTATTATTTTTCTTACGGCCATTATCGTTCATTTTATTCTGCACAAAGTGGTGCTGCGCGCATTCGAGAAACGCGCCCAGGCCAGCAGCCATTTATGGTTGCAAATCATTACGCAGAACAAGTTATTTCACCGTCTGGCGTTTACCCTCCAGGGGATAATCGTCAACGTTCAGGCGGTTCTGTGGCTGCAAAAAGGCAGCGAAGCGGCGGAATTACTTACCACCTGCGCGAAATTGTGGGTGATGGTTTATGCCCTGCTCTCCTTCTTCTCGTTGCTGGACGTGATTTTCAATCTGTCGCAGAAAATGGCCACCGCGTCACAGCTGCCGCTGAAGGGGATATTCCAGGGCATCAAGCTGGTGAGCGCCATTCTGGTGGGGATACTAATTATCTCCCTGCTGATCGGTCAGTCACCCGCCATTCTGATAAGCGGCCTGGGTGCGATGGCTGCCGTTCTGATGCTGGTCTTTAAAGACCCGATACTCGGCCTGGTGGCCGGTATTCAGCTCTCCGCCAACGACATGCTCAAGCTCGGCGACTGGCTGGAGATGCCGAAATACGGCGCCAACGGCACGGTGACCGACATCGGCCTGACCACCGTTAAAGTGCGCAACTTCGATAACACCATCACCACCATCCCGACCTGGGCGCTGGTGTCCGATGCGTTCATCAACTGGAGCGGCATGTCCGCCTCCGGTGGTCGCCGCATCAAGCGCAGCCTGAATATCGATACCACCAGCATTCATTTCCTCGACGAGCAGGAGCAGCAAAAACTGATTCAGGCGAAACTCCTGAAGCCTTATTTGGCCGCACGCCATGAGGAAATTAGCCTGTGGAATCAGAAAAACGGTGAAGGGGAATCGGTATTAAACCTGCGCAAGATGACCAATATCGGCACCTTCCGTGCCTACCTGAATGAATATCTGCGTAACCACCCGCGTATTCGTAAAGATATGACGCTGATGGTGCGCCAGCTCGCGCCGGATGCCAACGGGCTGCCGATTGAAATATACGCCTTCACCAACACGGTGGTCTGGGCGGAATATGAGGAAATTCAGGCCGACATCTTCGACCATATTTTCGCGGTGGTGGATGAATTTGGTCTGCGTATTCACCAATCGCCAACCGGAAACGATATTCGCTCGCTGGCTGGCGTCATCGCCAGATAATCAGGTGCTGGCGCGGGAAATAAAGCGCCAGTCCATCATGACCCTCTCCGTGGGCGCATCCGGGTTGTCGATCTTATTTAACAGCAAATTGACTGCCTTGCGCCCGATATCCCGCGACGGTTGTTCAATGGTGGTGAGAGAAACCATCTCCGCCAGCTCGGTGCCGTCAAAGCCGACCACGGCAATATCCTCCGGCACCCGAAGACCTGCCTGCTGAATGGCGCGCAGCGCCCCCGCCGCCAGCGTATCGGAAACGGCAAACACCGCATCCGGCGGGTTTGCTTTTAGCAGGTTTTGCATCGCCGCCATGCCCGCCCCGGAGCTGAGCTCACTGGCGTACTCCACCGCCTGATAGTCCAGATCCCGCAGGTGTATGACGCTCTTATAGCCGCGTTCGCGCAGGCGGGCATATTTGTAGCTGAGATCGTGGTTGATCATCGCGATACGCTTGCGGCCGCCGTCGGCCAGCTGGCTGACGGCATGCTGTGAAGCGTCCACATCATTGATGCCGACGCAGGAGACCGCGCCCGCATCGGCATATTCGGCGCACTGCACCCACGGTGCAGAACCAATCAGCGCGGCAAGTTCCGGCAGCTTCGAGAAGGCGTCCATGGTGATAATGCCGTCGACGATTTTGCCGGAGAGCAGGCTTAAGCCCGAGCGGGAGCGCTCAATATCCGAGCCGGAGTTGCACAGCAGAATGCGATAGCCGTTCTTTTCCGCCTCGGCTTCGATGCCCTTCACCACTTCGGCGCAGAACGGGTTGGCGATGTTCGAGACCATCACCAGGATCATATAGCTGCGGGCAGTGCGCAGCTGACGCGCCAGCAGATTGGGCTGGTAGTTACTCTCCTGGATCGCCTGCAAAACGCGCTCGCGGTTTTTCGCCTTTACGGTATCGCTGTTATTCAGTACGCGGGAGACCGTTGCCACGGATACCCCGGCCAGTTGAGCGATTTTCTGAATTGACATAGCGACGATACATCCTGCGGTTAGCGTTTTGTGCAGGCTACCATAAATTGATTGCCCGGCGAACCGGGCAATGCGTCAGTATTCCACGCGCACCCAGCGCTGCTGCTGATGACTTTTCACAATTGCATCAATGATATACATCACACTGGCGCCATCGTAAAAGGTGGCAAACTGCGGATTATCCGGCATCGCGCCCGCCTGCACGGCACGGTAAAACTGCGCCATCATATTTTTAAAGGCATCCGGCCACCCTTCAATGTGCCCGCCGGGGAAGTGGGCGCTGTCGGCCACGTCAGGGTTCATCAGGCCTGGATCGTCGGTGAGCGTCTGGTTTGCCCGGGCGCGATGGCCGATCCACAGCTGCTGCGGGATTTCCTGATCCCACGCCACCGACTGCTCGCTGCCGTTAATTTCAAAGGTCAGGCGGTTTTTTCGCCCCGCGCTCACCTGCGAGACGCTAAAGCTGCCCTTGCTGCCGTCGTCAAAACGGAACAGCACCGAGCCAAAATCTTCGGTGGTGACCGGTTTGACTTCATACTCCGCCTGCTCGTCATGGGAGAAGGTCTGGTGACCACCCGCGCTGGCCTTGCGCCTCGGCCAGACGGTGGATAAATCAGCCATCACCTCGGTAATGCGCCTGCCTGTCACATACTGTACCGTATCGCACCAGTGGGAGCCGATATCCGCCACCGCGCGCGATGCGCCGCCGAGCGCGGCATCCACCCGCCAGTTGTAGTCGGTTTCCAGCAGCATCCAGTCCTGCAAATAGCTGCCGTGCGAGGCGAACAGCCGCCCGAGGGTGCCCGCGCGCATCATGCTCGCCGCCTGTCGCACCATCGCAAACTGACGATAGACAAAGCTCACGCCATGCACCACGCCCGCCTGCTCCGCCAGCGCCACCAGCTCGCGCGCCTCGTCCGGCGTCATGCACAGCGGCTTTTCGGAAAACACGTGCTTGCCCGCGCGCAGGATCTGGCGGTTAATCTCCGCGTGCAGGTGGTTCGGCGTGCAGTTGTGCACCGCATGCAGATTGGGGTGCGCGAGCAGTTCTTCCACGCTGGCGTAAGCATGCGGGACATTTAGCTGGCGCGCCTTTTCCTGCGCCTTAACGAGCGAACCGTCGCAGAGCGCGACCACCTGCACAAACCCGAGACGCCTGAGCGCCTCGATGTGTGCCGGGCCAATAAACCCGCTGCCGATAATCCCGACGTTAATCATGGCTGCCCCCTGCGGCGAAATCATCAAACGCCCGTCCGGAAACGGGAATAATGTGGCGGCGGATAAATTCGCTGCCTTCACTCGCCCCGGTATCGCCATCCTTCAGGCAGCACTCCCACTCCAGCACCGCCCAGCCGTCATAGTCGTACTGGGTCAGCTTGCCGAAAATGCCTTTGAAGTCGATCTGCCCGTCGCCGGGCGAGCGGAAGCGTCCGGCGCGGTTGATCCACGGCTGGTAACCACCGTAGACGCCGCTGCGCCCGCTGGGGCGAAACTCGGCATCCTTCACGTGGAACGCTTTAATACGCGCATGGAAGATGTCGATAAAGGTCAGATAGTCCATCTGCTGGAGCAGCATATGGCTTGGATCATAGAGAATGTTGCAGCGCGGATGGTTGTCCACCAGCGCAAGAAAACGCTCGAAGGTGACGCCGTCGTGCAGATCTTCCCCCGGATGCAGCTCAAAGCAGACGTCCACGCCCTGCTCGTCGAAGGTATCCAGAATCGGCCGCCAGCGGGTCGCCAGCTCCTCGAACGCCTCCTGAAAGCGCTGCTCGTTATGCGGCGGCCACGGATAGAAAAACGGCCACGCCAGCGAGCCGGAGAAGGTGGCGTGTGCTTTCAGACCTAATCTTGCCGAGGCGACCGCCGCCTGTTTCAGCTTCTCCGTGGCCCACGCCCGGCGCGCCGCATCGTTACCGCGCACGGACGTGGGCGCGAAGTGATCAAACGCGTCGCTGTAAATCGGGTTTACCGCGACAAGCTGCCCTTCCAGATGGGTCGACAGTTCGCTGATAACCAGCCCGTGCGCGGCCAGCTTAGCGGTGATGTCATCGCAGTAGGCCTGGCTCTCAGCCGCTTTCTCGACGTCAAAAATATGCGGATGGTTGCAGGGGATCTGCACCGCTTTATAGCCCTTTGAAGCCGCCCACCCTGCAAGCCCGTCGAGCGTGTTGAACGGTGCTTCCTCGCCGATAAACTGCGAGAGAAAAATGCCGGGTCCTTTTATCGTCCTCATACCACCTCCTGAACATTACGCCTTGTCATCGTCATACTTAAACGTGAGAAGGAAAATCAGCGCGATCGCCGCGGCCGCTACCGCCGGGATCCACCAGAATGTGACCCACGCCTGCGGCACGGTCTGCCCTGCCACCAGGCGGTTATAGAGCGCGCCGGAAATCTGCGAGCCGAGCAGCATGCCGATGCCGTAGGTGAACATCACGATCATGCTCTGGGCCTGGCCTTTCACCTTTTCGCCCGCCACGCGGTCGGTGTAGATAAAGCCGACGACAAAGAAGAAATCGTAGCAGACGCCGTGCAGCAGGATGCCGAGATACAGCAGAATGCGCCCCTCCTCGCTGACGCCCAGTGCGAACATGGCGTAACGCACAAACCACGCCAGCATGCCGATCAGCAGCATGACCTTCACGCCCAGACGGCGGAACAGCAGCGGAATAACCAGCATGAAGACGATCTCGGACATCTGCCCGAAGGACATGGCGGTGCTGACGTCGGCAATTCCCGCATCCGCCAGATACGAGGCGGTGTAGGCGTAATAGGTGCCGAGCGGGACGGAGATCAGCATCGCGCAGACGGAGAAGACGAAAAAGTGGCGGGTTTTGAGCAGCGCAAAGGCATCCGCGCAGAAAAGATCGCGCACCTTCACCGGCAGGCCTTTCGCCGGAGCAGGCGTGTGCGGCAGCGTCAGGCTGTAAAGCGCCAGCAGCACGGAGCTGGCCGCCGCCACCTGGAAAATGGTCACGCTGGACGCCACGCCGGTCACGCCGATGAAAATGCCCGCCACGATCCAGCCGATGGTGCCGAACACGCGCACCACCGGGAAGGTTTTATCCACGTTTGCCAGGCTGTGAAACGCGATGTTGTTGGTCAGCGCCAGCGTCGGCATGTAGCAGAGCGTGTAGCCAAACAGCAGGCCAATCAGCAGCGCGCCGTTCTCGGCAATCAGCGCCCCCGGCACGAACCAGAGGATCGCCGCGCCCGCCAGGTGCATCACCGCCATCACCTTCTGCGAGGCGAAGAAGCGGTCCACCAGCATGCCGAGCACGAACGGCGAGAGAATGGAGGCGATAGGCCCGGCGGAGAACGCATCGCCAATCAGCAGAGACATGTTGTGCTGGGTCATCACCAGGCCGAGCGTGACCGACCAGCTACCCCAGATAAAAAATTGCAGAAACATCATCAGCGACAGCCGCGGCACCAGCAGCCGGTGTTGCGTTATCGCCTTTTCACTACTCTCAGTTGACACCATGATAAGCCTCACCCGGAAAAAGTAATCGATTACAAATTAGTTCAAATAAAAAGTAATCGATTACAAAATAAAGATCCTGTGGATCGAAACGGAATTGGGAGGGGGGTCACGATAAAGGTGGAGTGATACTTTGTAGGCCCGGTAAGCGCAGCGCCACCGGGCGTGAAGGCGGGGCAGTGTGGTGCGGTCTGGTTTGGTGCGGTCTGGTGCCCTCACCCCGGCCCTCTCCCACAGGGAGAGGGAGAAAACCGCGCTACTTTTTGCGCGAGAGCTTAAATGCAATAAACAGGAACACCACCCACACCGGCAGCAGCATCGCTGACAGGCGCATCTCATCCATGGTGCACATCAGCACCAGAATCAGGCCGAGGAAGGCGATACAGAGGTAGTTCCCCGCCGGATAGAGCAGCGCTTTAAACTGCGTCTCGCGCCCCTTGCGGCGCATCGCCGCGCGGAAGCGCAGGTGCGCCAGGCAGATCATGATCCAGTTAAGCAGCAGCGTGGCGACAACCAGCGCCATCAGCAGGCCAAATGCCTCTTTCGGCAGCAGATAGTTGATCAGCACCACCAGCGAGGTGATAGCGCCAGAAAGGAACAGCGAGTTGACCGGCACGCCGCGACGGCTGACGCGAGTGAGGAACTTCGGCGCGTTGCCCTGTACGGAGAGGCCAAACAGCATGCGGCTGTTGGAGTAAACCCCGCTGTTGTAGACCGACAGCGACGCCACAAGAATGACGAAGTTAAGCGCCGAAGCGACCACGTTGCTGTTCAAATTGTGGAAGATCATCACGAACGGGCTACTGTCAGATTTCACTTCCACCCACGGGTAGAGCGCCAGCAGCACCACCAGCGAGCCGATGTAAAACAGCAGGATACGGTACACCACCTGGTTGACCGCTTTCGGAATGCTTTTGTGCGGATCGCGCGCTTCAGCCGCGGTGATGCCAATCAGCTCCAGCCCGCCGAAGGAGAACATAATGACCGCCAGCGAGAGGATCAGCCCTTTCCATCCAGTCGCCAGGAAGCCGCCGTGCTGCCACAGGTTATCGATCGTGGCGCGCTCGCCGCCGTGGCCGGAGAACAGCAGCCACAGGCCAAAGCCGATCATGCCGATAATCGCCAGCACCTTGATCAGCGCGAACCAGAACTCGGTCTCGCCATACAGGCGGACGTTCACAAGGTTAACGGCGTTAATGATGATGAAGAAGGCCGCGGCCCAAATCCACGTTGGCACGTCCGGGAGCCAGTACTGCATATAGATGCCGGCGGCGGTCAGCTCGGCCATGCCCACCAGCACGAACATCACCCAGTAGTTCCAGCCGGAGAGGAAACCTGCGAACGGCCCCCAGTATTTATAGGCAAAGTGTGCGAAGGAGCCGGACACCGGCTCTTCAACGACCATCTCGCCGAGCTGGCGCATGATCAGGAAGGCGATAATCCCGGCGATACCGTAACCCAGCAGAACCGCCGGGCCAGCCATTTGAATGGCGGGGCCGATGCCGAGAAAGAGCCCGGTACCGATCGCGCCGCCAAGGGCAATTAACTGAATATGTCGATTTTGCAAACCACGTTGCAGCGTCGGACTCTGATCCGACGAAGCTTCAGCGCTACCATGGCCTGAAGCGGATGACGCGTCTTTCACGCCCTACCCCTGTCTCTTTTTTAGAAGGGGCACGTTTTAACACTTCATGCTGGTGGTAGCAAGCTTAACGCCGGGCCAGCGCATGCGCCCGGCGGATAAACGTCACGACCCGATGATCCCGCCGTCCGCTTTGGTAATCACCACCGTTGACGATCGCGGACGCCCGTTCGGGCTGGCGTCTGGCCAGTTGGAAACAGCGCGCGGATTGGCCGGGTCGGTAATATCATCCCCGCCCTCCCCCGGATGCTGAATGTTGATAAACAGCGTGCGGTTGTCCGGCGTAAACGCAATGCCGGTGATTTCACATCCGCGCGGCCCGGTCAGGAAACGGCGATACTCGTTGGTGCCCGGAATGGTGGCCACCATCTGGTTATTGCCCATCCCCTCGTAGGCTTTCTTATTGATGGTGCTGGAAGAGACGTCGGTCTGGATCCACAGCACGCCCTGGTGATCGAACGACAACCCATCCGGGCTGCCAAATGCCGCGCCCTGCATCGAGCCTTTGGCTTTGGGATCGTCGCCGTCGGTGCGCCCGGCCATGACCAGAATATCCCACTTAAAGCGTGCGGCGGCAGGATCGGCACCCTCTTCGTGCCAGTGCATGATGTGCCCAAACAAGTTGTTGGCACGCGGGTTAGCGGCGTCGACCGGTGCCTTGCCCTCTTTACCGCGATCGCTGTTGTTGGTCAGCGTACAGTAGACGCTGCCGCTGGCGTGCGGATCGACCGCTATCCACTCGGGGCGGTCCATTTTCGTCGCTCCCACCACGTCGGCCGCCAGACGGGTTTTAATCAGCAGATCGCCCTGGCTTGCAAAACCGTTGCTTTTATCCAGGCCATTTTGCCCGAAGATCAGCGGCAGCCAGTCGCCGCTGCCGTCCTCGTTGAACCTGGCGACGTACAGCGTGCCGGACGTCAGCAGCTGCATATTGGCTTCCCGGTTCGCGGGATCGTATTTTTTGTCGGAGACAAACTTATAGATGTACTCAAACTTCTGGTCGTCCCCCATGTAGACCACCACGCGATTATCGGCGGCGAGCGTGACGGCGGCCCCCTCATGCTTGAAGCGGCCGAGCGCGGTGTGCTTGCGCGGGGTGGAGGTCGGGTTGTAGGGATCGATCTCTACCACCCAGCCGAAACGGTTGGGTTCGTTAGGGGTTTTATCAACGCTGAACCGCTCATCCACCTCGTTCCAGCGGTACGATTCATCGCTGTCGCTGATGCCGTAGCGTTTTTCCAGCGGGTTGAGATCGGCTTTTTTGACAAAAATGTCCGACCAGTTCTCCTCGCAGGTGAGATAGGTGCCCCACGGCGTGTGGCCGTTGGCGCAGTTCTGCATGGTGCCCAGAACGCGTTCCCCCTGCGGGTCGGCGGCGGTTTTCATTAAATCCTGATGCCGCGCCGGGCCGGTAAGCTGCATCGGCGTATTGACGGTAATACGCCGGGCGAAGGAAGACGGACGCACTACCTCCCAGCCGCTGCCCGTTTTTTTCACTTCCACCACCGACACGCCCATCGCGTTCTGCCCCTTGCGGGCCTTGTCGAGACTCCAGTTCGCCGTACCGTCGGTAAACAGCATTCCGTTGTCGATGTACTCATGGTTCAGCGCCAGCAGGCCATGCTCCGGGTTTTGCGCCCCCTGCGGCAGGCTAAACCACGCCATGCCGTCGTGGTGCATGCCCGCCTGCACAGCCTGTTCGTCTGTGGTATTGCTGGCGTCCGGCTTAAAGGCCGGCATGTTGTCCTTGATCCCCGTCGGATCGCCCCAGCGATAGAACGGGCGGGCGATATAACCTTCCGGCACCCTGACCGTGTCTTCCGTAGAGACGTCGATGCTGGTAAAGCCCAGGGAAACCGCTTTTGCCAGCGCGGAAGGCTTCGATACCGCGGCAATGGCATTTTCGGGTGTGATCAGATACGGGAATGATACGGCAGCCCCCGCTACGGCCCCCATCTGGAGAAAACGGCGGCGCGAGAGGAACACTTCTGCAACCTCGGAGAATACCGGGTTAGCGCTGCGGTTACTGATATCGTCGCGATGTTCTTTTTTAAATACGGATTTGAGGGGTCTGCCCATAGCGGCTTCCTGTCATTGGCCAAGAGGTAAGGTTGTGGCGACCAGTGTAAGAAGCTTTTATTACAATTTTATAACACGACAACGAAGGGATTGGGGCGTCCCTGCCCCGGATAACGAGGTGGAACGCTTAGAACTCGTAGCCAACCGAGACCTTAAAGGTACGCGGCTCGCCCTGAGTAATGTAAGTACCGGAATCGTCCACGCTTGACCAGTAGTTCTCGTTGGTCACGTTGTCGATACCTGCCCGTACGGTCATCTGATTTTCATTGTGGTTCACCGCGAAGCGATAGCGCATGCCCAGATCCAGCGTGGTGTAGCTGTCCAGCTTTTTGCTGTTCGCAAGATCGGCATACTGCGTGCCGGAGTGGTTAACGCGCGCGGTCGCCGTCAGGCCTTCAATCGGCTTGATATCGTACTCTGCGCCCAGCACGGCGTAGAAGCTCGGAATACCGATCGCATCGTTGCCCTGATTGACGCCGTTTTTGGTTTTGGTCAGCTCGGCCTGCAACCAGGTGGCGCTGGCGTTCAGACGCATCCCGAGCATTGGCTCGCCGAAGACGTTCAGCTCCACGCCGCGGTTACGCTGTTTTGCATCCAGACCATAGTGACCGCTGTCGTCAAGGATCGCCGACGGCATTTTGATCTCAAACAGCGCCAGGGAGCCGCCCACGCGGCCAAAGTCCGCCTTTACGCCCACTTCGTTCTGCTTAGAGTGAACGATACCGGTGCTCTGGCCGTAGTTGTTTGCTGAGCGAGGCGCGGTTTCACCGGGCTGTAACGCCTCGGTGTGGTTGGCGTAGAGGGAAATTTCCTCCCACGGTTTATAGACTACGCCGTAGGTGGGCATCCAGCGGCTGCCGTCGAAACCGTCCGCGTCGTTTTCCGCACCGGTGATTTTGTTGTACCCGCGAATCACCACCTTCTGATGGCGCGCGCCTGCGGTGAACAGCAGCTTGTCATCCAGCACGCCCAGGGTATCACTCAGCAGCCAGCCTTGCGTGCGGGTGCGCCCGCTGGTCAGCGGATCGCTGTATTTGCCGCCTAAGCCGTTGAGGTTGGAGCTGTCCGGCATATCGACGCCGGTGTTGTGGTAGATGTTGGTGGTCGGATTATCCTTCGTCGCCGACATTTTCCACGCGATCTTTTCGTTTTTGGTCATCGCCGAATAGCCAACATTGACCTTGTGCGAGACGAATCCGGTAGTGAAGTTACCGCGAATGCCCGCCATGCCGCTGACAGAATCGCTGATGCGGTTGGTATCAAGACGGCTGACCACCGCATTACCGCTCTTATCGAGGAGCTTCGGCGCGCTGTAGATCCCTTCTTCGTGCGCGTGCTGCGCGCCGAGACCGGTATACGCCGTCCAGCTATCGGTGATGTCATACTCGCTGCGCCACATCCCGAACTCGTTTTCGATATCGCTGTAGGCCCACTTCTGCGAGAAGTTGCGATCGTTCTTCGGCGGTTCAGGCACAAAATCCACCGCCGAGATGTTGACGCTGGTCGGGCTGCCGTGGAAGGTTTTTTTCTGGTAGCCCAGGTCCAGCGAGGTGCGGAAACGGTCGCCTTTGTAATCCAGACCAGTAGAAAGCAGCGTGGTGCGGCGGCGGTCGTTCGGCACGCCGGTTTCGCCTTCACGATGCACAAGGTTCACCCGCGCGCCAAACTGGTCGTTATCGCCAAAGCGGCGGCCCGCATCCAGCGTGGTGCCAATCTGGGAATCCGAGGTGTAGTCCACACCCACTTTCGCCTGCGGGGTGTCGCCCGCGTGTTTTGGCTCAAGGTTGATCATCCCGCCCACGCCCGAGCTTGCGGCGCCGTTCATCAGGGAGTTGGCCCCTTTGAAGATCTCGATGCGGTCGACCATCTGGGCATCCACCACCTGACGCGGCAGTACGCCGGACAATCCGCCAAAAGTCATGTCGTCGCCGTCAAACTTCAGGCCGCGAATACGGAAGGTTTCCGCGCTGTTGCCGTAACCCTGAACGAACTGCACGCCCGCGTCGTTGGCAACCACGTCAGCAATGGTTTTCGCCTGCTGATCTTCCACCAGCTTCGAGGTGTAGCTGATGATATTGAATGGCACGTCCATGGCGTTCTGCTGACCGAGCATACCCATGCGTCCGCCGTTCGCCACCTGCCCGTCAAGGAAGGCGGGCACCAGCTGGTCGCCGCCGGGTTTGAAATCACTCCCCGCCGTGGACTGGACGACGATGGTGTCCTCTTTTTTCTCATCCGCCGCAAAAGCGGAGTGGGTTACCGCGCCGATGGCAATCGCCAGCAGCGTTTTGTGCATTGTGGTGTTGTTCATAATGAGCTCTTAACGTGCGCGCAAAAATGACCCGTTGTCGGGCCTTAAAAGTTATTAAAAGAAATGCAAATGAGAACTATACGCATTATGTATACGTAATCAAGTGTAAACGGCCTCTCTGAGCGAGAAGCGGCAAGAAACAATGTTGGGAGGGAGGTAGGGCGCGCAACCACCCCGAAACAGGGGTGGTTACTAAGGTATTATTTTTTCTTGTAAATATCGGCGGTGCCGTGAATTTTGTTGTTTGTATTACCGGAAGTCAGCACCAGTACATCAGCACCTTCTTTATCGGCCTTTTCGACCAGCTCTTTTTTCGCATCGTCGACAGAGACTTCGTTAGCCGTGCTCACGGTACCGATTTTTTCATACTGAGACTCAACTTTCTCAAACTCGTTTTTCGTCAGCAGTTCAGCCGCAAAGGTATTGGTGGTAAACAGAAATGCAGCGCCCATCAAAATAGCAGTCGTTTTTTTCATAACCTTTTTCCTTGAGATTAATCAGCAACTACAAAAAGCCCCACGAGTGAGAGTGAGGTGATATGAGCATGGTAGAGGAATAACAAAATTGCCACAGCGTAAGAAAAATACTGTTATAACAGTCAATTGTGCTGTGAAAAATGTGCGTTAACGCTACTTTCGCGATGGGTGTTTCATGAAGAAAATCAGGCTGGCTTGAAACTGGCGTAAGCGCCTGTTTTTAAATGGCACGCCCTGTAGGATTCGAACCTACGACCTACGGCTTAGAAGGCCGTTGCTCTATCCAACTGAGCTAAGGGCGCACGGAGAAGAGTGTACTTCGCGGTGGTGAAACGCCTGGAATTATACGGTCAATGCGTAGTGAGTCAATGCCTTTTCCGCCTTCTCTGGCGATAATGACTAGCTGATTGTAAATACGGCTGTTTTTTCAACATTTATCCCTCTTTTACGGGCTGCGAAAAGGCTTAGCCGCTTTTAAGTAACGCCTGCTGTTTTCCTGTTTACTTCACCTTCACACTGTCCTGCGGTATCCCGGCCGCCTGGAGGCTGGAAGTGAACAGGACGACGGAGTGACAGCGCCAGAGCAGACAGGTTTTCCCGCGTGCGTGCAGCACATCTCACACGACATTACAGGCATTAAGCTTGAACCTATTGTCGCCCTCTCCTCTTCACGCGCGGTGGGAGCCGAAGTGCTCAGCGTGCTGTCGCCGCATCAGCAAAGCGAAAGCTTTTTCCAGGACTGGTCAGCCACCCGGGCGCTTGTGTTGCTGGAAGCACAGATCGCCGCGTTAAAAAACCCCTTCCCTTGTGACAACCTTTTCATAAATTTGCCGATAACCGTTCTGACCATACCGGAAATGTTCCAGCGTTTACTGCAACTTAACAGCCCACCGCTGAACATTGAACTCGTGGAACCTGCCTCGTTCTTTTCACTCTCAGACCCGGTACGTCAGAGGGTGAGTTGTGCGCTTCAGCAGTTGACCGCGCGGGGACACCGGATCTGGCTGGACGATATTGATGAAGCGTCAGGGCAAGCATTTTTATCCTGTCGCCTGCCGTTATGCGGAATAAAAATCGATAAGATCGCTTTCTGGCGTTTACGTGAAACGCCGGCGCTGACACAGCTGGTCACCCTTTGTTCAAAAATTGCTGCGAATGTGCTTATTGAAGGCATTGAAACAGAACGGGACCGTACATGCGCGCTTCATGCTGGCGCGCGCTTCGGTCAGGGATATTATTGGCCATCCTGGAGATGGCAGGAGGACTGAACGGTCATCGCCAAGAGGGAAGCTATGCGAATGACAGTACGCCGTTACCGGCGTCGTCGGACAGGAAGTGATTCACTGGGTTCTACGCACTCGCCTTTTGCTCTCCCATTTTTTGATCGTCTCGAATATTTGAGCCAGTCAATCAACCAGACCCGCAAAACCGATGCTCCCTTTATCATTCTGGTCACACAGGATAATTATTTCCGTTCCGGTTTTCTGAGCGGGCAGTCGCCCCTGAGCAATTGCTGCGACTATTCCACGCTTGATGCCGCTCTCAGTGATTTAAATCACTGGCCTTCATCGCGTCTGGTAGTTGACATTGAAAGCCGCGCCTCGCCGCTCATTGACCTGCTGGACCGATTACGCCGCCACAGCCTGTTCGCCCCCTACCTGACACCCTACCTGCTCGTCCGCGCCGATGATTATGATGCTCGCCTGTTTTGTAAAGCGGCTGGCCCTTTTCATGTGCTTGAACGCCAGCTTACGGCGTTGGCTATGCAACAAACCTTGCTGGAAGCACCGGCACCCGCCGGCAACCGCAAAGAGTGGTTTTCACGGGATGAATGGCCGATCTTACAGGCGCTGTCGCAGGGTAGCTCCTTGCGTCAGATCGCGCAGTTACAGAACCGCCCATATAGCCGCATTATTTACCGTCTCAGCTGCATCCTGGCGAAACTTGGACTGAATCATCGTCATGAGTTGCTACATATTCTCAACAACCTCTCAGATTTCACGTATTAACGTATTCAGTAACTTCTTAATTCCTAAAGACCTTTAGGAAATTACTTAGGAAACATGTTAAATTTTTGTGTTTTTTAACAAAACTTTCGATTTTATAACTATTCCTAATTCTTGACCTTAAACCATGCGAAATGCTGCTGGTACGCTCAACGAGAGTGATTTTATCCATGCGTTAAGGTTCTGGCGCTTCCGTTAACAGGATGATAATGGTGTAAAAACAAGCGATTTACCTGTAAAAGAATGCGATGAGAGGTGAAGAAAACAGCAGATAGTGCTGTTCTGTTGTTGGGAACGGCAATTTGCCAGGAGACGTTTGAAACGGAGAGATGACGCACGAAATGGCGGATTTCAGGGATGGCGGGCAGGCGGGATGCTGGTTGTCACAGCCCACTCACTGTTAACATTCATTTAACATACAGTAAAATCGTTTATTTTTTGTTATTACATAAAGATGAAAGTGTGTGGTAAATGCAATATCAGGACATTTTTGCTAATTTTAAAAAGTTAGTGATTCAGATCCAGAACATAATAATCAGCAATATATGGATATTAATTTACAGGCTTTTCGGACAATACTTAAACGGTATAATAAGACGTGTTTGACACGCGAATAAGAAAAATCATTTTGCCATAACCAGCCTTATGAGATAACTGCGCTGAGGCATTGATATCACCACTACGTAAACAAGGATGCTTTCGCTCTTCCCAGGGACATTTACCGTACAAGGATCTGCGCAATTATCCTTCCGGCTTTTCGAGAGTTTTAACAAAACTCAGCATAACGCTTTTAACAATCTGAGGCATAAAAAATGAAACCGGCATCCGTTATCATTATGGACGAACACCCTATCGTCAGAATGTCGATAGAAGTCCTGCTACAGAAAAATAAAAACATCCAGGTCAAACTGAAGTCAGGCGACAGCCACGAAGTGCTTGACTGTATACGCAACCACCCCATTGACCTGGTCATTCTCGATATTGAAATGACGGGCACGGATGGGTTCGTATTACTGAAAAGAATCAGGAACTTAAATAAAGACATTAAGGTTCTTTTCCTCTCTTCAAAATCTGAAGCCTTCTACGCAGGACGCGCCATCCGCGCCGGGGCAAATGGTTTTGTCAGTAAGCGAAAAGATCTGGGGGAAATTTATAACGCGGTGGAAATGATACTGACGGGCTATTCTTTCTTCCCTTCAGAAACATTAAGTTTTATAAACCATCTGGGGTCGCGGACGGGCGCCGCTGTGGATATGCCATTATCGAATCGTGAAGTGACGGTTCTGCGATATCTGGCGAACGGATTATCTAATAAGGAGATTGCGGATCAATTATTACTTAGCAACAAAACAATTAGTGCCCATAAGTCTAATATCTTTTCCAAGCTGGGCGTGCAAAGTATCGTTGAATTAATTGATTACGCGAAAGCGCACGAATTACTGTAATCCCTCTCTCTCCCTGCAACATATAATCGTCACAGGGAGAGTGGATACGATTAATTATAATTGATCATGAACGTTGCATCGGCGTCAGCCCGGCCCGGCTGCGGATTATCCGCCGTGGCGATATAATTGGCATAAAACGACAGTTCTGCATTTCCCTGCGCATCCACCGCCACCGTCTGGCTGGCCTGCTGCAACGCGAGGCGCGTTTTATCCCGGTCAAGGATCTCCACGGCCACGTTGCTGGCCGCGCTGGCATCATTCAGCGCCAGCAGGCTGTTATCATGCCCGTCCATCTTCCCCGTAAATGTGACCGAAGCTGCCCCCGGCGGGCATCCGGTCAGCTTCAGGGTGAACGGCACAGGCTGCGTCCGGCTCCCCGTTGTGCGGAGCTGTTTCGTGGGCCAGGTGCCGAGCGTGACGGTTTTATTGCTGTCGTCCCCCTCCGCCACGCAGGTAAAATCCACGATATTGCCGTAGAGCTGAATGTTAATTTCCCCAAGCGCCGTCTCTGCGTGTGCAGGGGAGCAAAGCGCAAAGAGCGCGACGGCTAAATACCGTATTCCGTTTCGCATATCTGCTCCTTAGTCGTAGTCGACGCGTAAATAGCCGCGAGAGGTAAAACGCCCCTCGGCAGGTTTTTTACCGGTCACGCTGACGGGCCACGCGCGGATCCCCACCTGTGCCTGAGCGCTGTCGTCCAGACGGAACGGGATTTTGCTGGTCAGGTTGTTGGGCGTCAGCGGCACGCCATTACTGTTGGCAATCACAAAACCCACATCCGCGTTATCGGAAACCAGCGTACTGCCTGAAACCTTCTCCGCTTCAACACGCATCGTGAGCATGGCGTTCGCCTCGACGTTGGTGCATTTTATGCCGATAGTTTTGCTTTGCGCTGAGATCCCCTCCGGCTTATTCCCGATGCCCGCTTTACTGAACAGGGAGGCGCCGATGTCTCCGAAATCGAACTCCACCACATTCCCGGCATTAATTTCACAGCTCTGAGGCACCTGAATGGTCCCGCTGTAGCTGATGGTATAAACCGGCGTGGTGAGCGGATCCGAGGAGGTCGTGGTGACGTAAACCCGGAACATGGTCGCCCGGGGGATCACCACCATATTAATAAAGCGTCGGGTCACCTTAAGCCGGAAGACGAGGCTGGAATCCTGTACACCAAACGGTTTGTTTTTAGACACGTTCGGATGGCTCCCCATCTGAATGTACTTTCTGGGTGGATAGAAGGTGCCAGCGTAGCTGTCGGTGATTTTCATCGCTCCGTCCAGATAGTCGTTAAGCTTCAGATACTGGTAGCCATCGCTGGTGCCCGTGACCGGGAAATCGGTAACATAGCTGCGCTTGGTGGTGTTCCCGGACGTTCCCTTAGGACAGACGGCGTTAACACCCACCCACTGAGACTTCTCGCTGAGTGTGACAATCTGCCCCACCTGGTTATTGGAGCTGTTGAATTTATCCGTCAGGTCGTAATACACCTCCGTCGGCACGCCATTTTCATTGACGCAGACGGTGGCGAACGCCTGAGATAGCGGCAAAAATGCCAGCAGGGATAGCCCCAGATAATGGATTTTATTCACAGCGGATCCCCTTAAGTGTGATCGCCTGTTGCAGGCTCTGTTCTGGCAGGCTGTAGGGCGCACGACACTGGGACTGCTTCCCGTCTCCCCACTGAATCAGCAGCTCCCCGCTCAGTGGCAGCCCGCTCAGGTAAATCTGACCGTCATCTCCCACCATGCTGGTTACGCCGCTCTGCGTCTCACGCACCACCGCCCCAAACGGCACAGGCTGGTTATCACGCTTAACGGTGAGCAACGCGCGCACGCCGATGCGGGTGTCAAAACTGGCGCGCACCAGCGCACCGTTCGTCGGCACGACGCTGGAAACGTTATTTTCAATGTCGGTGTTGTTGCTCATGGTGTTAGTGTCGAGCGCCACGCGGTTGTAACGGTACACCGTGGCGTACGGCATCACCGCATAGCCACGCCAGTCGGTTTTGACACCGGTCTGGTTTTCGACGCTCACGCCTGACGCGCCCGGCGCTTTGATCAAGACGTTGGTATCGCCCAGCGGCTGACTGAATGTGATGCCGTCTGAATGCCCTACCACACCGCCGGAAAGCTGCCAGTTGAGGTCGTGCTGATCCCGCGTGTAGTTGTAGCCCACGCCCAGCGTACCGTACGTTGCCTGCCAGTTAGCGCTGGCGCTGCCGCTGGCACCGTTATTGCTGGTGTGGCCCTGCGTAACGCTGTAGTTCAGGTTACGATCTTTTAGCAGCGTTCCGCTGATCCCGGTCTGCCAGCTGGTATCACCGTCGCTGTTACGGCTGGCAGAGGCCGTGGCATAGGCCCGATCGATCGCGTTATCGCGACGGTAGCCGTGACGGGTGAACAGGCTGAACGGGACGGAGACGTTGAACGAGGCGATCCGGTCGGTTCCATCAATGCCGACGGCCTTGTTCCACGACCAGGATAAGGCGTAGCTGACCCCTTTCACCCCGCCCGCGTAGCCGAGCTGATACCAGACGTTGGATTCGCTGGTGCCCCAGTAATTTTGCTGGCTGCCCGACACGTACACCGAGCCGTAATCGCCAAGAGACTGGGAGATATTGAGCTGGAAACGCCCTTTTTTATTCAGCGTCAGGTTGTGATAGCTCTGCACGTCCGGCACGCCGTCATCGTCCTGATCGTCGCCATACTGGTAGCCTTCCATTGTGCGCCAGGCCACATCGTCGAGGGTGTAGAAGCCTTTGGTCGAGTAGCGATAGCCCAGCAGCTGGAAGTTGGTGCCGAATCCGTTAAGGGATTTTGCGTACAGGAACCGCAGGGACTGCCCTTCATGGCGGCTGTCATCGGCAAGCTGGCTGCGGGCATGGGTGAGATCAAGTGAAACCGCCCCCCAGTCACCGAGGTTTTTACCCGCGCCAATGGCGATGGCGGTATAGCGCGAGGCCAGCTGCGTTCCGCCGTACAGCGTGTAGCCGTCGGCAAGACCCGCAATCATCGTACCCTGAGTAAAGAACGGCGTGTCCTGCTCGCTGTTGCCGCTGCGATAGTCCCCTGCCACCAGATCGTATTTCCAGCGTCCTTCACGCTGGAGCAGCGGAACGGTGGAATACGGGACGGTGTAGCGCTGCTGGCTGCCGTCCTTCTCTTCCACCGTCACCTCCAGGTCACCGCTTGAGGAGGTCGGGTTAAGATCAGTTATCGCAAAAGCCCCCGGCTGCACATAGCTCTGGTAAATCACGTATCCGTTCTGGCGGATCACCACTTTGGCAGGGGTGCGGGCGATTCCGCGCACGGTAGGCGCGTAACCTTGCAGACTGTCCGGGTACATACTGTCGGACGAATAGAGGCGACCACCGCGAAAACCGACGCTGTCGAAGACATCGTTTCCGGTGTTGCTGTCGCCAAGCACCAGCTCGCTTTTCAGCGGGATGATCGTACGCTGCGCCCAGGTACCAATATTTTGCCAGCTGCTGTGCCGCTGGCCGTTGCTTTCGGTATAACGCCACGCGCCGTTATTGCGTAATCGCCAGGCGCCATAGTTCAACCCGCTTTGTAGGTTCAGATAGTAGCTGTCGTCGTCGCTGCCCCGGTTGCCGGTAAAGCTGTAGTTCAGCAGCGCGGCAGGGATGCCTTCATCCCACTGTTCAGGCGGAATATATCCGCGGGCGCTGTTTTGCATCGCCACCTGAGGCAGGCTGACGTTCAGGCGCAACGAGGCGAAGTTGAACGCCGCTTCGCTGCCCGGAATAGCCGTGGTGAGCGGAACGCAGGTATCGCCCTGCACGTTGCTCAGTTCCGGGAAGGCGGCGATATTGACGCCAAAGCGATCGAGCATCGCGCGCGTAATGCACGGCGACAAACCGCCTGCGACCGGCGGCGTGTTGTCAGCTTGCTCAAACCGCACGTCCTGCGTGCCGATAAACTCATCGTTACGCCAGATATCGACGCGATAGACGCCCGGTGCCTGCTGGTGGCCTTTTTCAAAACGCGACAAATCCGCGACGTTCGCCGTGTCATCGGAGAGAAACGCCGGGTTAAAGTAGCTTTCGCCCCAGCCAGCGAGTGGCCAGAGCGTTGCCATCAGTGCCAGCGCAACCGGGCAGTAACGCCATTGAGTGTTCATCGCCCTGTCTCTGCTCACAGGCTGACGCTACGCGCCGGCGTAATGGCGCCATAGTCATTCACACTCTGCCAGGAGAGCGTGCCGCTCGTAGCGGCAGGCAGCACCTGCTGCGCCGAGCTTTTAGGAGCAACCATCAGGTTATCCAGCGTCTGTCCGCCGAGCTTCAGATTGACCAGCGTGACGTAATACGGTGAGGCATTGCTCACCTTAAGATGGTTGCCGACGCGCTCAAAGCGCAGCTGTGAGAGCGCCTCTTCCGGCGGCATCGCCAGGTTAGCCGGGCGAACAAACAGCTTGATACGTGACAGAATAGCCAGTTGCAGGACGTTGTTGCCGTCCTGATGTTTTTTGCTGACGGAGGGAATCGCTTTGACGTTCATGTAAAAGAGCGATTCGCGATCGGCAGGCAGCGCCGGGCCTGCGTAGATAATGCGCAGGGTGTTTTCGCTGGCCGGCTCGCTGACAAACAGCGGCGGCGTGACGGCAAAGGTTTTTTCCTTTTGCCCGTTGGCATTTTCTATCCACGCGTTAATTAAATAGCGCTCTTGCTTATTGCTGTTGGTGATCGCCAGCGACGTTTGTTTGGCATCGGCCGGATAAATAACGCGCGTCGCGCCCAGCGCAATTCCGCCGGACGCATTCGCGCTGGCAGAAACCATCATCAAAATAAAAGATAAAAACAGTCCAGGTTTAATCAGGGTGTTCATCACAACCGTACCTTTAATAATTAGTTCGCAGGCGTCAGGGATAAATCAACGTAAACCAGACATTCGACTGAATAGTGCCTGGTACAAGGTGTTCGGAAATTGCCCGGTAGCGGGCGCTGAAATGAAATACCAGCTCGCGGGTGTTAATGGGTAACCAGCTCACCGCCGTCGCGTTCGGGATGATCTGACGTTGCTGTTCGTCAAAAAGCGCCAGCCCGACACCACTGCTGACCGCATTTTCCCCCGGCCGCGATGTCGCCAGGAAAACCTGCGGGTCTTCTGCCGGTGTCACTCCCTGGAACTGGATCCCCACGGTGCGGGAGACGTCCACGCTGCAATCCAGCAGACGTACGGTGAAAGGCACATTAACCGTGGAAAAGCTGCCGACGCCGGAAAAGGCGTTTGTGCGGTATTGCCCCATATCCACGCGCATATTCTGGCTGTCCGGAGCCACGGCGCAGCCGCCGTTAACCAGCTCTCCCCTGAGGTGTACTTTGCCGCCGTCAATAACCACGGTATGTGCGTTTACCGCTGGGGCAATCGCAAGGGCGCACAGCAGTATCCCAGTCCTTGTCATCCTTCGCTCCCGGTATAGGCGATCAAAAGACCTCTTCCCTGAGGCCAGCCACATCCCTGTACTCAGGCATTACTCGTATTTCATTACGAATGTTGCGTCCGCGTTTGCCTGGCCTGGCTCGGTGGTCGCCGCCGTGGCTTTATAGCGTGCGGTGAAGTTCAGGGTGTTAGTCCCTTCAATCAGGTTCTGCGCCGCAGAGAAGGTTGCGCCGTCCGGGGTCAGCGTGGAGGATTTGCTGTCGAGGATCTCAATACCTACGCCCTTCGCGGAGTTGTCGTTGTTACCGGAGCTTACCGCCAGCAGCGTTTTGTCGGTGGCGTCGATCTGGCCGGTAAACGCGACAGCAGCGGTTTTCGCTACCGCAGGATCGCAGTCGTTCAGTTCGATGGTGAACGGAATATTGGAGGTGGTGTCACCCACTTTAGTGAATTTCGCGGTACGGTACTGGCCAAGATTAACCGTCTGCTCTGAAGAGTCAGTATTCACTGAACACGCGGCATTCACTAACTCACCTTTAAAATGCACCGTACCACCGTTTACAGATACAGGCGCTACCGGATCTTCTGCGTGAGCGGCACCCGCGACCAGGGCCAGAGTTGCAATAACAGTAGAAGCAATGTTGCTGAGTTTCATGTCTATTCCTTTAAAATGTAAATAACCCTTCCCGCGCATATTCGGGAATAAGAAATACGTTCAATTAAAAAATTGAAGGCTTATTTCGGAGAGGACAAAGTAGCTCAGGAATCTATTTTGTAATATGTCAAAACGCTGCCATTTAGCCAGGTCACATCCTAATCACCTCTAAGAAATTGACCATGCCCTGAGAAGGGATTTTGCGGGACATCGATGAAATCTCGTAAAGGGTGACTGACAGCGGCGCTCGCTTCTGACAAAATACAGGCAATCCCCCCTTTCTAACGTTACAGACGGAATCTTCTCTCTGATGGCAGCAAAGATTATTGACGGTAAAACGATTGCGCAGCAGGTGCGCTCTGAGGTTGCGGAAAAAGTGAAGGCGCGTAAAGCCGCCGGATTTCGCGCCCCCGGGCTGGCCGTTGTGCTGGTTGGCAGCAACCCGGCTTCGCAAATTTATGTCGGCAGCAAACGCAAAGCGTGTGAAGAGGTGGGGTTCGTCTCCCGCTCTTACGATCTGCCGGAAACCACCAGCGAAGCGGAACTGCTGGAACTGATCGACACCCTGAATGCCGATAAAGAGATCGACGGTATCCTGGTTCAGCTGCCGCTGCCTGCGGGCATCGACAACGTGAAGGTGCTGGAGCGTATCGCGCCGGACAAAGACGTTGACGGTTTCCATCCGTATAACGTAGGCCGCCTGTGCCAGCGCGCGCCGCGCCTGCGTCCATGCACCCCGCGCGGCATCGTGACGCTGCTGGAGCGTTATAACATCGATACCTATGGCCTGAACGCCGTGGTGATTGGCGCCTCCAACATCGTGGGCCGTCCAATGAGCATGGAGCTGCTGCTGGCGGGCTGCACCACCACCGTCACCCACCGCTTCACCAAAAACCTGCGTCATCACGTCGAAAACGCCGATCTGCTGATCGTTGCGGTCGGCAAGCCGGGCTTTATTCCGGGCGAGTGGATCAAAGAGGGCGCAATCGTCGTGGACGTGGGTATTAACCGCCTGGAAAACGGCAAAGTGGTTGGCGACGTGGTGTATGAAGATGCCGCAGCGCGCGCATCCTATATTACTCCGGTCCCGGGCGGCGTTGGCCCGATGACGGTAGCAACACTGATTCAGAATACCTTGCAGGCGTGCGAGGAGTATCACGACGTAGAGGACGCGTAATCATGGCAACTTTTTCTTTAGGTAAACACCCGCACGTTGAGCTGTGCGATCTGCTGAAGCTGGAAGGCTGGAGCGAAAGCGGCGCGCAGGCGAAAATCGTCATCGCCGACGGGCAGGTAACAGTAGACGGCGCGGTGGAAACCCGCAAGCGCTGCAAAATTGTCGCGGGTCAGACCGTGAGCTTCGCAGGTCAGAGCGTGACCGTGACGGCCTGAGCTGTCTGATGCCCTCACCCTAACCCTCTCCCACAGGGAGAGGGGATAAACATCCCCTCACACCCATCACGGTTAATTATCGATCAACTTCAAATAATCACTATTCCCTCTGGCGAAATGTGAAATTTAAGTTGCGCGATTTTCAGACTTTCCCCACGATAAGTAGAACGTTCTACTAAAACGTTCTACTTACAATAACAGCGCAAAAAAAGCGCTACTCGGGGGAAATCAGCATGAGCCTGATATCAGGGTTTGTTAAATCGCTGTCTAAGTTATCGATGATTGGTCGCGCCTTAATGCTGCCAATTTCACTGCTTCCCGCTGCGGGCCTGTTGCTGGCCTTCGGCGATAAGTTCCACTTGCCGCTGATGATGAACGCAGGCGGGGTTATCTTTGATAACCTGCCAATGCTCTTCGCCATCGGCTCTGCCGTCGGACTGGCTTCGGAATCCGGCATTGCCGCTCTCTCTGCGGCGGTCTCCGTGTTTGTCACTAATATCACCATCAGCACCGTGCTGAGCATTACGCCGGAAATGGCCTCCCAGGGCGGGAAATACGCCATGGTCGTCGGCATTCCGACGTTACAGATGGGCGTCTTTGGCGGCCTGATCTGCGGTATTCTTGCGGCCTGGTGTTACAACCGCTTCCACACCATGCAGCTGCCGGAATTCCTCGGCTTCTTCTCCGGCAAGCGCTTTGTGGCGATTGCGACGGCGTTTCTGTCGTTCCTGCTCGGCCTGCTGCTGCCGTACGTCTGGCAGCATATTCAGTCCGGCATCGACGCCCTGTCCGTGGTGGTGAACGGCGATAACCAGGCGGCCTCGACCTTTATCTTCGGGCTAGTGGAGCGCGCGCTGATCCCGCTCGGCCTGCACCACATCTGGTATCCCTCCTTCTGGTATTCGTTCGGGGATTACACTACCCAGGCGGGTCAGGTGATCCACGGCGACCAGACCATCTGGTTCAAGATGCTGGAAGAGGGAGTGAAATCCTTCAGCAGCGACACCTACCAGAACGCCGGGAAATTCATGCAGGGCGAGTTCCCGCTGATGCTGTTCGCACTGCCCGCGGCGTGTCTGGCGATGTACCACGAAGCGCACACGAAGAATAAGAAAATCGCGGCCGGTATTCTCTTCTCCGCCGCCCTCACCTGCTTCCTGACGGGCATCACCGAGCCGGTAGAGTTCACCTTTATCTTCGTGGCGCCGATCCTTTACGTCTTCAACGCCATCATGGCAGGCCTGGCGTACATGACCATGTACCTGCTGCATGCGCATATCGCCAAGTCGTTCTCGGCGGGCTTTATCGACTACCTGTCGTTCGGGATCCTGCCGTCGTTTAACGGCTATCAGACCAACTTCCTGAGCGCCATTATCATCGGCATTCCGATGGCATTAATCTACTACTTCACCTTCCGCTTCGTGATCCGCCGTTTCGACGTGAAAACGCCGGGCCGCACCGAAGTGACCGCCAGCGCGAATGACAAGTCCGATTCCGAACTTGCCACCGAAATCATCGGCCTGCTGGGCGGTGCGCAGAACATTGATTCCGTCGGCTCCTGCATCACGCGTCTGCGTCTGGAAGTGGCGAAGAGCGAAGCGGTGGACCGGGACGGGCTGAATGGGCTTGGCGCGCGCGGCGTGGTGTTCGTGGGCGATAACGGGATACAGGTGATTTTCGGGGCCAGAGCACAGTTTATCGCCCAGACGATGTCCACGATGATTGGCAAATAATAAGATGCCTGAAGGAGGCGTCTCCTGTACGCTGGGGGTCGCCTCTTATCTGGCTGATAATCGGTAAATTTCAGGGAGCGGTTTTGAAGAAAGTCAGCATCATTGATGTCGCAAAGCATGCGGGCGTGTCGGTTTCTACCGTTTCGCTGGTGCTGCGCCAGAAAGGGAAGATCTCAGAGGCGACGATCGGGAAGGTCAATGCCGCCATCACAACGCTGGGCTATGTTCATAACGTCGCCGCTGCCAATCTTCGCGCCAACACCTCCAACTTAATCGGCCTGATCCTGCGCGACTTCAGCGACAGCTTTTCCATCAAGGTGATGGCGAGTATCGTTCAGGAGCTGGAGAAGCAGGGTTATATGGTTTTTCTCGGTCAGCCGCTGAATGACGGCGAACATCTTGAGCGTACCCTGCTCTCGTTTAAGCAGCAGGGCGTGGCGGGCGTCATCTACCTGGCGTCGGACACCCGCACCGCCTCTCTCCCGGAACACATTCGCCACTGCCCGCTGCCGCTTGTGGCGGTTTCGCAGTCGTTGCTGGAAGAGAAATGCAATCTGGTGATGCGCGATAACCGCCAGGCGGCGCACCTGGCCGCGCGTTATCTTATCGAGCGCGGGCACCGCACCATCGCCTACATTGGCGGGCGCGACGGGTGCCGTATCCGCGAGCAGCGCCTGCTTGGTTTTCGCAGCGCGATGACGCAGAACGGGCTGGTCTGGCGTGAGGAATATTCTCCCGCCTGTACCGATGACACGCAGGCGGCGGCCATGGCGACCCGCCAGCTGCTTGAGAAGAACAATACGATTACCGCCCTGCTCTGCCATTCACCGGACGCGATGATCGGTTCGATCTCAGGTATTCACCAGGTGGGGCGCACGGTGGGTAAAGACGTGTTTTTAACCCAGCAGGTGGCGCTGATTGGTTTTGAAGATATGCTCCACGTTAATCTCACGTCGCCGTCACTGACTTACGTTTCGTCTGCCAGCGAAGAGACCGGCCGCCAGGCGGCAGGGCTGATGATCCGCAGGCTGAAAGAGCCGGACCTGCAAACGCAGCGCATAACCCTCTCCGGGCAGCTTATCGCGCGGGAATCGGCGTAAAATCAGAATTTAGCATGGGTCTTTTAGCGCGAGATGACTGCTATATTTCCATGATTTGCCATGGATAAATGCAATGCCTACCGTTATCACCCACGCTGCCGTACCTCTGTGTCTGGGCTTAGGGCTCGGAACTAACGTCATCCCACCCCGCCTGCTGTTTGCCGGGATCGTCCTCGCCATGCTGCCCGATGCCGATGTACTGGCGTTTAAATTCGGTGTTGCCTACGGGAATATTTTCGGCCATCGCGGTTTCACTCATTCGCTACTGTTTGCCCTGGTGGTGCCGATACTCTGCGTGCTGGCAGGCCGACGATGGTTCAGGGCCAGCCTGACGCGCTGCTGGCTGTTTTTAACCGTGTCGCTGCTGTCGCACAGCCTGCTGAATTCGATCACCACCGGCGGGAAAGGCGTCGGCTGGCTGTGGCCCTGGTCAGATGAGCGCTTCTTTGCGCCGTGGCAGGTGATCAAAGTCGCGCCGTTTGCGCTGTCGCGCTATACCACGCCATACGGGCATGAGGTCATTATCTCGGAACTGCTGTGGGTGTGGCTGCCGGGGATGGTGCTGATGGGGATGTTATGGTGGAGAAAACGTGCGCGCTGATGCCCTCACCCCGGCCCTCTCCCACGTAAAGAGGGAGAAAACCTAACAATTCCCTCTCCCTGTGGGAGAGGGTTAGAGTGAGGAGAAAATTACTTACGACGCCAGGTGGTTCCCTGCGGGCCATCTTCCAGAATAATGCCCATCTCGGTCAGACGGTTACGCGCCGCATCCGCCGCCGCCCAGTCTTTCGCCTGACGCGCTTCCAGACGCGCTTTAATCAGTGCTTCAATTTCCGCCACTTCGCCGTCGTCCGCCTGCGCGCCGCTTTGCAGGAACACATCCGGCTCCTGCTCCAGCAGGCCGAGCACGGAAGAGAGCTTACGCAGATGAGACGCCAGCGCATTGGCCGCCGCCATATCTTCTGACTTCAGGCGATTCACCTCACGCGCCATGTCGAACAGCACGGAGTAGGCTTCCGGGGTGTTGAAGTCGTCGTTCATCACCTCAACGAAGCGGGCTTCGAACGCCTCGCCGCCTGCGGCTGGAACAGACTTGTCGGTGCCGCGCAGTGCGGTATACAGACGCTCCAGCGCAGCGCGCGCCTGCTTCAGGTTCTCTTCGCTGTAGTTCAGCTGGCTGCGATAGTGGCCAGACATCAGGAAGTAGCGCACGGTTTCCGCGTCGTAATACTTCAGCACGTCGCGCACGGTGAAGAAGTTACCCAGCGATTTCGACATCTTCTCGCGGTCAACCATCACCATCCCGGAGTGCATCCAGTAGTTCACGTACTCGCCGCCGTGAGCACAGGTGGACTGCGCGATTTCGTTTTCGTGGTGCGGGAACATCAGATCCGAACCGCCGCCGTGGATGTCGAAATGGTTTCCCAGCTGCTTGCAGTTCATCGCGGAACATTCAATGTGCCAGCCCGGACGCCCTTCGCCCCACGGGGATGGCCAGCTCGGTTCGCCCGCTTTGGACATCTTCCACAGCACGAAGTCCATCGGATTACGCTTCACGTCAACCACGTCCACGCGCGCACCGGCCTGGAGCTGGTCCAGATCCTGGCGGGAAAGCGCACCGTAGGTTGGGTCCGTCGGCACCGAGAACATCACGTCGCCGTTGTCCGCCACATAGGCGTGACCACGCTCGATCAGCTTTTGGGTGATATCAATGATTTCATGGATATGGTGGGTCGCACGCGGCTCGCTGTCCGGGCGCAGAATATTTAAGGCATCAAAATCCTTGTGCATTTCGGCGATCATGCGATCCACCAGCGCGACAAAGCTTTCGCCATTTTCATTAGCACGTTTAATGATTTTGTCGTCGATGTCGGTGATATTGCGCACGTACTTCAGGTTGTAGCCCAGGAAGCGCAGGTAGCGTGACACCACGTCGAACGCGACAAAGGTACGGCCATGGCCGATGTGACAGAGATCGTAAACCGTAATACCACACACGTACATGCCGACTTCCCCGGCATGGATAGGTTTAAATTCCTCTTTTTGGCGCGTCATTGTATTAAAGATTTTTAACATCGAAGATTCCATGTAAACACGTGTGTGGATTGTTTGTTCCTTATAATACCCATAATTCGGAGTACGGTCAGCACACAATGCAAGGTGATCGTGTCCTGTGGTTATGCTATAACAAGCCCCTATATGTGACCCGAGCACGGGTCGACGCACCACAATAACGGAACAGGATGCAAAAATGGTTACTTTCCACACTAATCATGGCGATATCGTAATCAAAACCTTTGATGACAAAGCGCCTGAAACAGTTAAAAACTTCCTGGACTACTGCCGCGAAGGTTTCTACAACAACACTATTTTCCACCGTGTGATCAACGGCTTTATGATCCAGGGCGGCGGTTTCGAGCCTGGCATGCGCCAGAAAGAGACGAAAGAAGCGATCAAAAACGAAGCGAACAACGGCCTGAAAAACACCCGTGGTACGCTGGCAATGGCCCGTACTCAGGCGCCACATTCTGCAACCGCACAGTTCTTCATCAACGTAGCGGACAACGACTTCCTGAACTTCTCTGGCGAAAGTCTGCAAGGCTGGGGCTACTGCGTATTCGCAGAAGTGGTTGAAGGGATGGACGTGGTCGACAAGATCAAAGCCGTTTCTACTGGCCGCAGCGGTATGCACCAGGACGTTCCTAAAGAAGACGTTGTGATTACAAGCGTGACCGTCAGCGAGTAATTCGTGGCGACACTCTTTATTGCGGATCTACATCTGCAAACAGAAGAACCGGCGATAACCGCCGGTTTTCTGCGTTTTTTACGCGGTGAAGCGAAAAACGCCGACGCGCTGTACATTCTGGGCGACCTGTTTGAGGCCTGGATTGGCGACGACGATCCGAACCCGCTGCACCGTGAGATGGCTGCGGCCATTAAAACGCTGGTGGATTCCGGCGTCCCCTGCTATTTCATTCACGGCAACCGTGATTTCCTGATCGGCCAGCGCTACGCCCGCGAGAGCGGCATGACGCTGCTGCCGGAAGAGCAGGTGCTAAACCTCTATGGCCGCAATATTCTGATCATGCACGGCGACACGCTCTGCACTGACGATACCGGCTACCTGGCGTTTCGCGCCAAAGTTCACACCCCGTGGATCCAGAAAGTGTTCCTCGCCCTGCCGCTGTTTATTCGCAACCGCATCGCCGCCAGAATGCGCGCGGGCAGCAAGGCCGCCAACAGCAGCAAATCGATGACCATCATGGACGTCAACCCGCAGGCGGTGGTGAAGGTGATGGAGAAGCATCGCGTTCAGTGGCTGATCCATGGCCATACCCATCGTCCCGATGTTCATTCCCTTATCGCCAACGGCGAGCCCGCCCATCGCGTGGTTTTAGGGGCCTGGCACAGCGAAGGATCGATGGTCAAAGTCACGCCGGAAGGTGTTGAACTGATCGCCTTCCCGTTTTAACCCTCCCCGTCTTTTCGCCCATTTCCCGACCACGCAACCGTTTTCCTTGCCGGTATTACATGCTATTCTCTGTGCCCTCGAAAGCAGTGTGTTCCGCACCACAGGAGTTTTAAGACGCATGTCTTCCCGCAATAATCCGGCGCGTGTCGCCATCGTGATGGGGTCCAAAAGCGACTGGGCTACCATGCAGTTCGCCGCCGAAATCTTTGAAATCCTGAATGTTCCGCACCACGTCGAAGTGGTTTCCGCGCACCGTACGCCGGATAAACTGTTCAGCTTCGCCGAAAGCGCCGAAGAGAACGGTTACGAGGTGATCATTGCCGGTGCGGGCGGCGCAGCACATCTGCCGGGCATGATTGCCGCCAAAACGCTGGTGCCGGTACTGGGTGTTCCTGTGCAAAGCGCCGCGTTAAGCGGGGTTGATAGCCTTTACTCTATCGTCCAGATGCCGCGCGGTATTCCTGTCGGTACGCTGGCGATTGGTAAAGCGGGTGCGGCAAATGCCGCCCTGCTGGCCGCGCAGATCCTGGCGACGCATGATAAAGAGTTACATCAGCGTCTGGCGGAGTGGCGTAAAGCCCAGACCGACGAGGTGCTGGATAACCCGGATCCGCGGGGTGCAGCATGAAGCAGGTTTGCGTTCTTGGTAATGGTCAGCTTGGCCGGATGCTGCGTCAGGCCGGTGAGCCGCTGGGTATTGCCGTCTGGCCCGTCGGGCTGGATGCCGAGCCGGAAGCCGTGCCGTTCCACCAGAGCGTGATCACCGCCGAAATTGAACGCTGGCCGGAAACCGCCCTGACCCGCGAGCTGGCGCGCCATAACGCCTTTGTAAACCGCGACGTGTTTCCGATCATTGCCGACCGCCTGACGCAAAAGCAGCTGTTCGACAAGCTCGGCCTCGCGACCGCGCCGTGGCAGCTGCTTTCCGATAAGCGCGAGTGGGATGACGTTTTTGCGATGCTGGGAGACCTGGCGATTGTGAAGCGTCGCGTCGGCGGCTACGACGGCCGCGGGCAGTGGCGCCTGCGCGCGAACGACACCGCCGAGCTGCCGGATGACTGCTACGGCGAGTGCATCGTTGAGCAGGGCATTAACTTTAGCGGTGAAGTGTCGCTGGTTGGCGCGCGCGGGCATGACGGGCACACCGTTTTTTACCCGCTAACGCATAACCTGCATCAGGACGGGATTCTGCGCACCAGCGTCGCCTTCCCGCAGGCCAATGCTGACCAGCAGGCGCAGGCGGAAGAAATGCTCTCTGCCATCATGCATGAGCTGGGCTATGTGGGCGTAATGGCGATGGAGTGTTTCGTCACGCCGTCGGGTCTGCTGATCAACGAACTTGCGCCGCGCGTGCACAACAGCGGTCACTGGACGCAAAACGGCGCCTCCATCAGCCAGTTCGAGCTGCACCTGCGCGCCATCACTGACCTGCCGCTGCCGCAGCCGGTGGTGACCAGCCCGTCGGTGATGATCAACCTGATCGGCACCGATCTGAACTACAACTGGCTGAAGCTGCCGCTGGTGCACCTGCACTGGTACGACAAAGAGGTACGTCCGGGGCGTAAGGTCGGCCACCTGAACCTGAACGATACTGACACGGACCGCCTGAGCGCTACGCTGGAAGCGATTGTTCCCCTGCTGCCGCCAGAATACGCGAGCGGCATTGTCTGGGCGCAGTCAAAACTGAAGTAAGTATCCCCCGCCGGGGAGTTGACCTTCCCCTTCCCCGGCGTACAATTCCCGCCCATTGCTGCTCAGTTTTCTTCTGGAATCACCATGAACGATGGAACGGACTATCGCGCGATCCTCGCGTCCGATACCCCTTTAATCGACGTTCGCGCGCCGATCGAATTTGCCCAGGGTGCGATGCCCGCCGCACTCAACCTGCCCTTAATGAACGACGACGAGCGTGCCGCCGTCGGCACCTGCTATAAACGCCAGGGTCCGGACGCCGCGCTGGCGCTCGGCCATAGCCTGGTCAACGGCGAGACGCGAGAGGCGCGCATCAACGCCTGGCGGGAAGCCAGCCTGGCCCATCCTGAGGGCTACCTTTGCTGCGCGCGCGGTGGCCAGCGCTCACACATCTCCCAGGCCTGGCTGAAAGAGGCGGGAATCGATTATCCGCTGATCCGCGGCGGCTATAAGGCCCTGCGTCAGACGGCGATTCAGGTGACCATTGAGCAGTCACAAAAACCGATGGTGCTTATCGGCGGCTGTACCGGAAACGGTAAAACGCTGCTGGTTAAGCAGCATGCGCAGGGCATCGATCTGGAAGGGCTGGCGCACCATCGCGGCTCATCATTTGGTCGCACGCTCACCCCGCAGCTTTCCCAGGCCAGTTTTGAAAATCACCTTGCCGTCGAACTGCTAAAAAAAGACGCCGCGCGCTGGGTGCTGGAAGATGAAGGCCGGATGATTGGCTCTAACCACCTGCCGGAATGCCTGCGCGACCGCATGGTTGACGCCCCTGTCGTTGTCGTCGAAGACCCCTTTGAAGTCCGCCTGGAGCGCCTGCGCGAAGAGTATTTCGACCATATGTGGGCCGATTTTTCTGCTGCCTACGGCGAGAAAGCGGGCTGGAAAGCGTATAGCGAATATCTGCATCACGGCCTGTACGCCATTCGTCGCCGTCTGGGGCTGCAACGCTTCGCGGAATTTACCGCCCTGCTGGATGCCGCGCTTGTCGAGCAACAGCGTACTGGCAGCACTGACGCGCACTTCAGCTGGCTTGTGCCGCTGCTGAAGGATTATTACGACCCGATGTACGGCTATCAGCTGGAGAAAAAGGCGGAGAAGATTGTGTATCGCGGGACGTACGAAGAAATTGCTGAGTGGCTCGATCGCTGAAAAATAAAGCCGGGTGGCGAGGTAAAAGCAAAACGGCAACCTGGGTTGCCGTTTTTAATGTTTTTTCCCTCTCCCCGTGGGAGAGGGTCAGGGTGAGGGCATCAGGCCGCACCCTACATGACAACTTAGAAGTCGTAACGCAGACGCACCAGGTTCATGTCGCCCAGGTTGTCGGTGCTGGAGGTGAACACGTGTTCGTAATCCACGCGGAAACCGTAATCCAGCTGGAAGCTGATACCCACACCGTTGTCGATGCGCTGGTAGTTACGGCCATTCACGTACTCGATACGGTCGCCCATGAAGTACGGCTGGATGGATTTCACCGCATACTGACCAACAGGGAACTTGTAACCCGCAAAGTATTCAATACCCCATGCATCACCGGCGAAGTAGTCGTTAACGGACACTTTTTTGGTGGTCAGGAAGTTTTGATACCAGCCGCCGCCTGCGGAGAAGGTCCAGTTATCCGGCGTCCAGCTCAGGGCGGTACCAAGGATGTTCTGGTCGTAGGATTTGCTGTCGCCGTTGTCCGGGTTACGCATGTCCGCGCGGGTGTAGTTCCACGCTGCGCCCCAGGTCAGATCGGTGGTCAGGTGATAATCGATACCCAGTGAACCGCCGCCTTTACGCTTGTAGCGCAGGCCGTTGCCCGGCAGGTATTCGCTGTCTTCAAACAGGTAAGAGGCGTAGATGTCAGCATCGCCCACGGTTTTCTTGTACTTCAGCATCTGGCGTGAACGGTAAGAGCCGTCGTAGTCGCCATTAATCCCGTTACCTGGCGCCTGACCGATCATGTCGTAGTCCCAGATATCGGTTTTTGCGCCCACCACGTCATAGTACACGCTGTTCTGCTGGCCGAAGGTCAGCGTACCCCAGGTGTCGCTCTTCAGACCGGTGTAGAGCATACGGCGTGAAGTATCGTGCGCGCCGTCGGCGTAGTGGTTATCCCAGTTAAACTGCGCCGGAATGTTCACACCCAGCTCGTAGTAAGTGATCCAGCTGATGTCATCGAACAGGTAGTAGTCTGCCGCGAAACGGAAGCGGGTACCGCCGTCAAAGCCGTTGCGCTTGTAGCCGTTTTTGCCGTCATCGCCGGTCATGTTCTGGAACTGAGGACGAATACTACCGCCAACGGTGAAGTTCAGGCGGCTCAGCGGGTTACCCGCCTGCGGATCCTGTTTCAGAAGAGTGATTTCCGCCTGGGATGCGAAAGAAGCCAATGCCACTGCTGCGCCGATCGTTGTCGCCAGCGCTGTTTTTCTTATAGTCATTCTTTTTCCTTGATAGACACGCTGCTAAATATTTAGCTGGTGAATATTAACCGGAAAAATTCGGGCTGTGTGGGCGGGTTTTTAATGTTTTGTGCTACTAAATGCAGGGGCATTAACGATTTGTGCCGTTAAGCAATGACGCACCAGCAGAAATGCCGGTGCGTCATCATCACGTCAGTAAACTAGCTAACAAACTGGCGGAATAGCGCTTTACCTTTCAACAGCCGGGATCCGAGCCAGCCGCCGCACAGGGACAGCAGCACGGCGCCGCAGACGGGCAGCGTGAACCACAGCCGCCAGTCGGGCTCCCACGGGAAGTCGAAGACTTTGCTCTGGAGTACCGCCAGCGCCGTTTCCGCCCCGATGGCCGCCACCAGGCCCGCCACCAGCCCGAGCAGGGCAAATTCGCTCCACAGCGTGGCGCGCAGCAGCCGTTTACTGGCCCCCAGCGTGCGGTAGACAACCAGCTCCTGATGACGCTGACGCATGCCGACCTGCACCTGCGCCAGCAGCAGCAATATGCCACAGATCGTCACCAGCACCACCATCACCTCCAGCGCGCGGCTTACCTGCTCCAGCACCTGCCCGACCTGTTTAAGGATCGCGCCGATATCCAGCAGGCTCACCGTCGGAAATTCCCGGTTAAGCTGCGTCAGCATGCCGTTGCCGTTTTCCCAGCGGAAGCTGGTGAGCCAGCTCTGGGGCTGTCCGTCCAGCGCACCCGGCGGGAAGATGAAGAAGAAGTTTGGCCGCAGGCTTTCCCAGTCCACTTTACGCAGGCTGGTAACTTTGGCGGTGAAATCCTGGGTATCACCGGTGAAGGTCACGCTGTCGCCGAGGTTCACGTTCAGGCGTGTCGCCAGCCCCTCCTCCATCGACACTTCCCCCGCTTTCGGCGGCCAGGTGCCAGCAACGATCGGGTTATGGTCCGGACGTTTCGCCTGCCAGGTCAGGTTGAGTTCGCGGTTGAGCGATTCATCCTTATTTCCCTCCGTCGACTGGCCGTTGATCTGCGTCAGTCGGGCGCGCACGATCGGATAGAACGACTCGGGAATAATGTGATGCTCGGACAGGAAGCCCTTCAGCGGCGTCACCTGCTCGGGCGCGATGTTGATCAGGAAATAGTTCGGGCTTTCTGGCGGAAGCTGCTGCTGCCAGCGATCCAGCAGATCCCCGCGCAGCACCAGCAGAAGCGCCAGCAGCATAAACGACAGCGAAAATGCCGAGAGCTGGCTGAGGGTAGACCACGGCTGGTGCAGCAGTCGGTTAACCGCTAACCGTATGGAAAGTGATTTAACTGTCAGCTTTCTCAGCACATTAAGCAGTATCCAGCCCACTACGCCGCACAGCAGCGCCAGCACCACCGCGCCCGCCAGCACCGCCCACAGCAGCGTACTGCCGCCCATCAGCCAGGCCAGCAGCCCGACCGCCACCGCAATAATCACCGGCAGGTAGAACTTCAGCGGCCAAACGCTGGCCACCACATCGCGGCGCAGCACGCGCAGCGGCTGGGTGGCGAGTAGCAGCCGGTACGGGCGTAACCCCACCAGCAGGGAGATCGTCGTCATCGCGCCGATTGCCCACAGCCACGGCCAGAGGCTGGCAGGCGGTAATGCGGCGGGCAGTACCGGTTTGAGCAGCACCATCAGAAGCTTTTCAAACAGCAGCCCTATCGCCCCGCCGGTCAGAGCCGACAGCGCCAGCACCATCAGCCACTGGCCGACAATCAGCTTGCGCAGTTGCGCGCGGCCCGCGCCGAGGGTTTTGA
Source organism: Enterobacter sp. JJBC (assembly GCF_036936505.1). Classification (NCBI taxonomy): domain Bacteria; kingdom Pseudomonadati; phylum Pseudomonadota; class Gammaproteobacteria; order Enterobacterales; family Enterobacteriaceae; genus Enterobacter; species Enterobacter sp. JJBC. Next base: position 1,218,505 of record NZ_CP136935.1, on the reverse strand, counting down.
GGATCGCCACCAGATCGTAACGGCTGCGGCAGTAGTGCCCCATCGCCACGGCAACCGCCGCAATGGCAAGCAGCAGGGTTAACAGCGCCGACAGCAGCAGGAACTGCTGAGAACGCTCAAGAGATTTGCCGAGCGCCCCGTCATCCTGCTCCAGTCCGTACCAGCGGTGTTCCGGCTTGAGCTGCGGCAGGAGCCATTTTTCGTACGCCTCCAGCTGAGCTGGCGTTCCGCCAAACTTATACCGCCAGGTGACACGGCTTCCCGGCTGGACGACGTGGGTTTTCGCCACATCCGCGGTGTTCATCAGCAGGCGCGGCGCAAGCTGGAACGGATTAAATCCGGAGTCGGGCTCCTGCACCACTTCCCCGGCAATTTTGAGTGTCGCGTCGCCGACGTCGATACTGTCGCCGGGTTTCAGGTTCAACAGCGCCATCAGTCGCGATGCCAGCAGGACCGTACCGGCCGTCGGTTTTAGCCCCGGCGGGCTGGTTTGTAAATCACCGTACATCGGGTAGATGTCATCCACGGCTTTTACGCTGGCAAGCTGCGGCGTGTCGCCCGCAAAGGTCATGGTCTGAAAGGTGATCTGCTCCCCTACTTTCAGCCCCTCTGTGCGCGCTTCCTCAATCCAGCCCGGCGGCACGGGGCGAGAACTTTGCAGAGCCCGGTCCCCGGCCATAAATTCCCGACTCTGCTGGCTAAGCCCTTTCTCCATACGATCGCTGACGCTACCGAGCGCCAGCACGCAGGCCACCGCCAGGCTCAACGCCAGCCAGACAATCAGCAGCGAGGGCGAGCGCCACTCGCGCCAGAACCAGCGGGCAATCATGCTTCCTCCTGAAGAATACCGTTCACCAGCCGCAGGCGGCGGTCGCAGCGGGCGGCCAGCTGCGGGTCGTGGGTAACCAGAATCAGCGTGGTGCCGTGCTCGCGGTTGAGGGAAAACAGCAGATCGGCAATTTTGTCCCCGGTTTTACGGTCGAGATTGCCCGTTGGCTCATCGGCAAACAGCACTTCCGGGCGCCCGTTAAACGCCCTGGCCAGCGCCACGCGCTGCTGCTCACCGCCGGAAAGCTGTGCCGGAAGGTGGTCGAGACGTTTTCCCAGCCCCAGCTGTTCCAGCAACGCCTTCGCGTGATCGCGGCTTTCACGGGTATTTTCACCGCGCAGCAGGCCAGGTAGCTCAACGTTTTCCAGCGCGTTCAGCGTCGGGATCAGCATGAATGACTGAAAGACAAACCCGATATGCCGGGCTCGCAGCGCGGCGCGGGCCTCTTCATCAAGCGCGTGGAGGGGCTGGCCGACCAGGTTCACTTCCCCACTGCTGCCATCGTCCAGACCGGCGAGAATGGCCAGCAGCGTGGACTTACCGGAACCGGATTCACCAATCAGGGCGATGGTTTCGGCACGTTTGACAACGAGTTCAACTCCGGTGAGGATGGAAAGCTCGTGTTCCCCCTGACCGACGGACTTCTTAAGACGATGAACTTCAACAATGTTTTCCGCTGGCATTTGCCCTTCCTGTTTTTGATGCTGATGACCTTCCGCGCGGCGGCTGCGGACACGTTATTGATTCTGGGCGACAGCCTGAGCGCGGGCTATCGTATGGCCGCCAGTGCGGCCTGGCCCGCCCTGCTCAATGATAAATGGCAGTCCCGGGCCTCTGTCGTGAACGGCAGCATCAGCGGCGATACGTCGCAGCAAGGCTTATCGCGCCTGCCTGCCCTGCTTAAGCAGCATCAACCGCGTTGGGTGCTGGTCGAACTGGGCGGTAATGATGGTTTGCGCGGCTTCCAGCCTCAGCAAACGGAGCAAACGCTGCGGACCATTTTGCAAACCATTAAGGCCGCCAATGCCCAGCCGCTGCTGATGCAAATTCGCCTGCCCGCTAACTACGGCCGTCGGTATAATGAGGCGTTTAGCGCGATCTATCCTAAGCTTGCCAAAGAGTTTGATATTCCGCTGCTGCCATTTTTCATGGAAGAGGTCTATCTGAAACCCCAGTGGATGCAGGATGATGGCATTCACCCCAATCGCGATGCCCAGCCGTTTATTGCCGACTGGATGGCAACCCGGCTGGCTCCTTTAGTAAAACATGACTCGTCAAACAGCTGAGAACCTGACAGGTAAAGTTATGCAAAAATCGGTCTTAATAACAGGATGTTCCAGCGGAATTGGCCTTGAAAGCGCCCTTGAACTGAAACGTCAGGGGTTTTGGGTGCTGGCAGCCTGCCGCAAACCCGAGGATGTCGAACGCATGCGAGGGCTGGGATTTACCGGCATTCTGCTGGATCTTGATTCGCCAGAGAGCGTAGAGCAGGCCGCCGATGAGGTTATCGCCCTGACCAACAACCGTCTTTACGGTCTGTTCAACAATGCGGGCTACGGCGTGTACGGCCCGCTACAGACTCTCTCACGGGAACAGCTGGAGCAGCAGTTCTCCGCAAACTTTTTCGGGGCGCATCAGCTTACCATGCGCCTTCTCCCGGCCATGCTGCCGCACGGCGAAGGGCGGATTGTCATGACCTCCTCGGTGATGGGCCTGATCTCCACGCCGGGCCGCGGGGCTTACGCTGCCAGTAAATATGCGCTTGAAGCCTGGTCCGATGCGTTGCGCATGGAGCTGCGCCACAGCGGTATTAAGGTCAGCCTGATTGAACCCGGCCCGATCCGCACCCGCTTTACGGAAAACGTTAACCAGACGCAGGCGGACAAACCGGTCGAAAATCCCGGCATCGCGGCGCGTTTTACGCTTGGGCCAGAAGCCGTCGTTGCCAAAGTGCGCCACGCGTTTGAGAGCGATACCCCTAAAATGCGCTATCCGGTCACGCTGGTGACCCATGCCGTCGGCTGGTTGAAACGCCTGCTGCCGGGGCGGATGATGGACAAAATTTTGCAGGGTTGAGTTGAAGCGACCACGCTTACCCCCATGTAAAGAGTAAACCGATAAAAGAGAATGCCGCATGTCCGTACAGAATATCGTCAACATAACTGAAGCTAACCTGCAACAGACGCTCGAACAGTCAATGACTAAACCGGTGCTGTTCTACTTCTGGTCTGAACGCAGCCAACACTGCCTGCAACTGACGCCGGTCCTGGAAAGCCTTGCCGCGCAGTACAATGGTCAGTTCATTCTGGCGAAGCTGGATTGTGACGCCGAACCGATGGTGGCTTCCCAGTTTGGCCTGCGTGCGATCCCAACCGTCTACCTGTTCCAGAACGGTCAGCCGGTGGATGGCTTCCAGGGGCCGCAGCCCGAAGAGGCGATCCGCGCCCTGCTGGATAAAGTCCTGCCGCGCGAAGAAGAGCTGAAAGCGCAGGAAGCCATGGCGCTGATGCAGGAAGGCAAGTACGACGAGGCGCTGCCGCTGTTAAAAGACGCGTGGCAGCTGTCGAACCAGAACAGCCAGATTGGTCTGCTGCTGGCAGAGACCCAGATTGCACTGCACCGCCCTGAAGACGCGGAAGCCGTGCTGAAAACGGTGCCGATGCAGGATCAGGATACCCGTTATCAGGGTCTGGTGGCGCAGATTGACCTGCTTAAACAGGCGGCCGATACCCCTGAAATTCAACAGCTTCAGCAGCAGGTTGCGGACAACCCGCAGGATGCCGCGCTGGCAAGCCAGCTGGCGCTTCAGCTGCATCAGGTGGGGCGTAACGAAGAGGCGCTGGAGCTGCTGTTTAGCCATCTTCAGAAGGACCTGGGCGCCGCAGACGGACAGGCGCGGAAGATGTTCCAGGAGATCCTGGCCGCGCTGGGTACCGGTGACGCGCTGGCGTCGAAATATCGTCGTCAGCTGTACGCGTTGCTCTACTAGCAAAAAAATGCCCGGTGGCGCTAACGCTTACCGGGCCTACAAAAGCAGATATTACCCCGTCTTTTTCAACTGCGTCACCACCAGCTGGTGGCGCGCGTTGTAAAACTTCCGATAGGTCAGGTAGCAGGCAATGATGGTGGACAGGCTCGCCGTAGAGAGCAGCATAAACGTCACCATAATCTGGTATTTAATGGCTTTTACCGGATCGATACCGGCAAAAATCAGCCCCGACATCATGCCCGGCAGGCTCACCAGACCCACTGTTTTGGCGGAATCCACCGTTGGGATTAGCGAAGAGCGAATGCTGTCGCGGATCAACCTCGCCGAGGCCACCTTCGGCGTCGCGCCAAGGCTTAGCTTCTCCTGAAGCTGCTGCTGTTCACTGCTGAACCGTTGCCCCAGATTGTTGTAGCACAACCCGACCGCCACCATCGCATTGCCCGCAATCATCCCGGAAATGGGGATCACCTGCATCGGCGTAAATTCTATCGAGCCGGAAAGCACCAGCACAGCCAGCGTTAACGCGGTCCCGGTAGTGATGGCGATCAACGACGAAATGAACGCTTTATCGATGTATTTACTGCGTTTCTGCGCGTTCCATGCCGCGTTAAAGCAGATAAACAGCACCATCAACAGGGTCAGCACGGCATGATTGACGTTGAAGATGTATTTCAGCACATAGCCGACGATGATGAGCTGAATAACCGCGCGGGCGATACTCCAAAGAATATCTTTTTCCAGCCCCAGCTTTTCCCGGTAGCTGACCACAATCGCCACCAGCACCAGGACCATTGACAGCGCCAGCGATTCGTTAGTTATGTTATGTTCACCCACGGTGAGCCTCCTCCATTTTCCCGCCCTGCGGCCTGAGCGTGATGACATCATCCGCATGGGTAATTTCATTTGAATCATGCGTCACCCACAGCACGGCAATATTCTGCTCCCGGGCGTAGCGATGGATAATGTCATTGACGTTGCGCTTGTTAGCGTCATCCAGCGCGCTGGTGATTTCGTCCAGCAACAGCGCCTTCGGCAAGAATTGCAGGTTACGGATCAGCGAGACGCGCTGCTTTTCCCCGCCCGACAGTTCGGCGATCGATTTGGTCAGCGTCTCCGGCGAAAGCCCGAACCGGGTCAGATCGTCGGTAAACTTTTTCGGATCAGGCGTTTGGTTGCGGATGTGCCAGGGGAAAACCAGATTGTCGTACACCGTGTCGCCAAACAGGGACGGCGTTTGCACGCAGTATGACACCTGCTGGCGATAGCTTTCCGGTGAAAGCGTGGCGATATCTTTTCCTGCAAACAGGATGGTTCCCTCCGTTGGGCTCAGTAGCGAAGCCACGATTTTCAGGAGGGTGCTTTTGCCGCAGCCGGAGGGACCGGTTATCAGTTTAAATTCGCCCGGGGAGAGACAAAAATCGACGTGCTGAAGGATGGTGTTATCACCCACACGAAAGCCAACATCCCTGATATCCAGAAGATTTTTTTTATTATTCATTCCGATTCCATTAACCGCTGTGATAAGAAGAGCCTTTAGCATAATCCTTTCCGCTACGCAGCGCGAATAGCCTTAACCTATAGCAAGTGTTAAACTTTTTGCCTGTTTATTGTCACCTCTATAACTACAGGAAGTCAGCAACATGACACATATCTTTTATGAGTTCTCCTCCCTGAAGCCTGGTGTTCCTGATGTGGAAACATTAATGGAAGTCATCAATTCTTCTGAACTCACGCGTTTTGTCATGGGTGCAGAGGTGGTCGATTTTGTTAAGAAGGCGCTCATCGTTAACACCACAATCGGTAGCTTTAAAAACTGCTATTTTGCTTTCGATGATGGGGCTTACTTTCTCGAGTTTGACGGCAAGGGTAAATCCAGACGCTTTACTGAGGTGCCTGACTGGTTCGTTTCCCCTGCGGAATTTGCCCGCTCGCAATGGCTGATTAACCATGACCTGGCCGATGTGAAGGCGACGGCGTTTATTGACGTGCTGATGTCCTACCCGCTTAAAGAACGCCGGGCGCACTGCAATCTGCTGTTTGGTCTGGATCTGCATAAGGTCAATGTGGTTCCGGCACCTACAGCCCCTGCCGGAAAAATGGGCAATAAAAACGGAAAAACTACCAAGCCTCGCGTTACGGATCTCGGCTCTTTTGAGCTTTTTACCGCGTTCTTTGCGCGTATGAAAACCGCCGTCAATGCTAATGAATTCCCTACCCTACAGGTGCTGACCGGCCAGGAGGATCTTACAAAAGCGCCGCACAACTTAAAGCAAGGGATCAGAACCTGGTTTAAAGCGATTACTGGCGATCTGCCGCCGAACAACAAACGTGTCGGAGCGGGCAATGCGGTGCTGTTCTGCGCTCCCGTTCGCGAGCAGATCCAGCAGATAGAGGCCATCGGCCTGGAAAAATACTATCAGGGATTATCAAAAGCCATCGCTGACGCCGGGGATGGGTTTATCACTGACTTCAGCTATACCTGGTCTGAAAAGTAACGCTTTGCGCCCCGCATCCCGAACGGGGCGTTTTATTTCTGCCAGTCCGGTTCCCACCTCTTTACAGGGGCGAAATCCTGTTCGTTAGCCGATATACTTACGTTCAACAAATACGCAGTTTTTCTCGTTACGGCATGCAAAACAGGAGGTTTTTATGCTCATCGTTGTTCCTGTCCTTATTTTCGTTGCGCTGGTTATCGTGGGCGCAGGCGTCAAAATTGTCCCGCAGGGTTACCAGTGGACCGTCGAACGCTTCGGTCGCTACACCAATACCCTTCAGCCGGGTTTAAGCCTGATCGTCCCGTTCATGGACAGAATTGGGCGCAAGATCAACATGATGGAGCAGGTGCTGGATATCCCTTCTCAGGAAGTCATCTCCAAGGATAACGCCAACGTCACCATCGATGCGGTGTGCTTTATTCAGGTGATTGATGCGCCAAAAGCGGCCTATGAGGTGAGCAACCTGGAGCTGGCGATCGTCAACCTGACCATGACCAACATCCGTACCGTGCTTGGCTCGATGGAGCTGGATGAAATGCTCTCCCAGCGCGACAGCATTAATACCCGCCTGCTGCACATTGTGGATGAAGCCACCAATCCGTGGGGGATCAAAGTGACACGCATTGAGATCCGCGACGTGCGCCCACCGGCAGAGCTGATTGCTTCCATGAACGCGCAGATGAAGGCCGAGCGTACCAAGCGTGCCTATATTCTTGAAGCCGAAGGGGTGCGTCAGGCTGAAATCCTGAAAGCGGAAGGGGAAAAACAGTCGCAGATCCTGAAAGCCGAGGGCGACCGTCAGTCTGCCTTCCTCCAGGCGGAAGCGCGTGAACGTTCGGCAGAAGCGGAAGCCCGCGCGACGCAAATGGTCTCCGAGGCGATTGCCGCCGGGGATATCCAGGCCGTGAACTACTTCGTCGCACAAAAATATACCGATGCGCTGAAGGAGATCGGCTCTGCGAACAACAGCAAGGTGGTGATGATGCCGCTGGATGCCAGCAGCCTGATGGGGTCTATCGCCGGAATTGCCGAACTGATCAAAGACGGCGGAAACGAGCGTAAAAAATGATTGAGCTCATCGTTGCACATCCTCATGCGTTCTGGCTAAGCCTTGGCGGACTGCTGCTGGCCGCCGAGATGCTTGGCGGCAACGGTTATCTGCTGTGGAGCGGGGTTGCCGCGGTGATTACCGGGCTGGTCGTCTGGCTGCTGCCTGTCGGCTGGGAGTGGCAGGGCGCGCTGTTTGCCGTGCTGACGCTGCTGGCCGCCTGGCTGTGGTGGCGCTGGCTGAACAAACGGGTGAAGGCGCAGAAGCCGGTCGACGCGCATCTCAACCAGCGTGGGCAGCAGATCGTGGGTAAACGCTTTACGCTTGATAACACGCTAATAAACGGACGCGGTCATATGCGCGTGGGGGACAGTTCGTGGCCGGTGGTGGCCGATGATGACCTCAGCGCCGGCACGCGGGTTGAGGTCATCGCGGTGGAAGGTATTACCCTGCGGGTTAAAGCCTGTTAGGCGTGGGTTTTACGGTGGCAGCAGCCGGAAAGATTGTCGATAATCGGGCACTCGGCGCTGTCATCTCCCGGGCAGGATTCTGCCAGCTGTAACAGTTGCTCACGCATCGCCTGTAATTCGATGATATGGCGTTCGATCTCCGCCACTTTTTCCAGCGTACGTTTTTTCACGTCGGCACTGTGGCGTTTCGGATCGTTAAACAGGTTAACCAGCTCGCCGCACTCCTCAAGGTTAAATCCTACCTGTCTTGCCTGGCGCAGTAACGTCAGTTCATCAAGATGCAGCTGCGTATAGCTGCGGTAGCCGTTCTCACTGCGCAACGGTGGCGTCACCAGCCCTTTTTCCTCATAAAAGCGAATCGCTTTGCTGGTTAAACCGGTTTTTTTCGCAACATCGCTGATATTCACATTTCCCCCTTGACCTTCCCCTTGATGGAAGGTTTAACCTTCATAACAGTTAGCGAAAAGCAGAGTGAAGGTCAACAATTGACCAGAACATTATACGGGAGTTTTGTTATGTCTCACACTATTGACCTGACACTGGACGGCCTCTCCTGCGGCCACTGTGTCAAACGCGTTAAAGAAAGCCTGGAGCAGCGTCCTGACGTGGAAAGCGCTGAGGTGACTATCGATCATGCCGCCGTGACCGGCAGCGCCAGCGCCGACGCGCTGATTGATACCATTAAACAGGCCGGTTACGGGGCGGAGTTAAGCCACCCAAAGGCTAAACCGCTGGCAGAGTCATCATCCCCGTCGGAAGCACTGACAGCGGCCACTCCTGAGCTTCCGGTAGCTGATGACATTGATGACAGCCAACAGCTGCTGATCAACGGCATGAGCTGCGCCAGCTGCGTTTCCCGGGTACAAAACGCCTTACAGGCGGTACCGGGTGTAGCACAGGCACGGGTAAACCTGGCGGAGCGTACTGCGCTGGTGATGGGCAGCGCCTCCGCCGCAGAGTTAGTGCAGGCCGTGGAGAAAGCGGGCTACGGGGCGGAGGCCATCGAAGATGATGCCGAGCGCCGCGAGCGCCAGCAGGAAACTGCTGTCGCCACCATGAAGCGCTTCCGCTGGCAGGCGATTGTCGCCCTGCTGGTCGGTATTCCGGTGATGGTGTGGGGCATGATGGGTGACAACATGATGGTCACCGCTGACAACCGCACCCTGTGGCTGGTGATTGGTCTGATTACCCTTGCGGTGATGGTGTTTGCAGGCGGGCATTTCTATACCAGCGCCTGGAAGAGCCTGAAAAACCGCACCGCGACGATGGATACCCTGGTCGCCCTCGGGACCGGCGCGGCGTGGCTCTATTCGATGAGCGTTAACGTCTGGCCGCAGTGGTTCCCGATGGAGGCGCGCCATCTCTATTATGAAGCGAGTGCGATGATTATCGGTCTGATTAACTTAGGCCATATGCTCGAAGCCCGCGCGCGTCAGCGCTCGTCGAAAGCGCTGGAAAGATTACTCGATTTAACCCCGCCGACGGCCCGCGTGGTCACGGACGAGGGGGAAAAAAGCGTACCATTGGCCGAGGTTCAGCCCGGCATGACGCTGCGTCTGACCACGGGAGACCGTGTTCCCGTTGACGGTAAGATAAGCCAGGGCGAAGCCTGGCTGGATGAAGCGATGCTGACCGGGGAGCCTATTCCCCAGCACAAATCCGATGGCGACGCCGTGCATGCCGGTACGGTCGTGCAGGACGGCAGCGTGCTGTTCCGCGCCAGCGCGGTCGGGAGCCATACCACGCTGTCACGCATCATTCGCATGGTCCGCCAGGCGCAGAGCAGTAAGCCGGAGATTGGTCAGCTTGCCGATAAAATCTCCGCCATTTTTGTGCCGGTAGTCGTCGGTATTGCCCTGTTGAGCGCGGCAATCTGGTATTTCTTCGGCCCGGCGCCGCAGATTGTCTACACCCTGGTGATCGCCACCACGGTACTGATCATCGCCTGCCCTTGTGCCCTTGGCCTGGCCACGCCGATGTCGATTATCTCTGGCGTCGGACGCGCCGCCGAATTTGGCGTACTGGTCCGTGATGCTGACGCCCTGCAACGGGCAAGCACGCTGGACACCCTTGTCTTTGATAAAACCGGCACGCTCACCGAGGGCAAACCGCAGGTGGTGGCCGTCAGTACCGTTGGCTGTACGGAGACGGATGCCCTGCGCCTGGCCGCCGCGCTGGAACAAGGCTCCAGCCACCCGCTGGCGCGCGCCATCCTGGAGAAAGCCGGTGATGCCCGTCTGCCGCAGGTAAGTAACTTCCGCACCCTGCGCGGTTTAGGGGTCAGCGGTGAAGCCGAAGGCCATACGCTGCTGCTGGGAAACCAGGCACTGCTGACTGAACACGGCGTTGATACGTCCGCGCTGGACGCAGAGCTGAACGCGCAGGCCTCTCAGGGCGCGACGCCGGTTCTGCTGGCGAGGGATGGTCAGGTGGCGGCGCTGCTGGCCGTGCGCGATCCGTTACGCCAGGACAGCGTAGATGCCTTACAGCGCCTGCACCGCGCGGGCTATCGTCTGGTGATGCTGACCGGGGACAATCCGACCACCGCCAACGCCATCGCCAAAGAAGCCGGTATTGATGAGGTGATCGCGGGCGTGCTGCCGGACGGCAAAGCGGACGCCATCAAGAACCTGCAAAGTCAGGGTCGCCAGGTGGCGATGGTGGGCGACGGCATCAACGACGCCCCGGCGCTGGCGCAGGCTGACGTAGGTATTGCGATGGGCGGCGGGAGCGATGTCGCCATTGAAACCGCGGCGATCACCCTGATGCGCCACAGCCTGATGGGCGTGGCGGACGCGCTGGCGATTTCGAAAGCCACGTTGCGCAACATGAAGCAGAACCTGCTGGGGGCGTTCGTCTATAACTCGCTCGGCATTCCGATTGCCGCCGGGATTTTGTGGCCGCTGACCGGTACCCTGCTGAACCCGGTTGTTGCGGGTGCGGCGATGGCGCTCTCGTCAATTACCGTGGTGAGCAACGCTAACCGTCTGCTGCGGTTTAAACCGAAAGATTGAACCTTGTACCCGTACGCGCTAGCATGAACCTTTCCGTTTATGGAGCGCGTATGGGTCTGTTTAATCGTATAAAAACATCGTTTCGCGCCCTTTTTCCCCGCCGTTATGCCTGGCCCGGTATGGATATTTCGCTTCCGGGCGGGCAGCATCTGCACCTGGTGGGAAGCATTCATATGGGCACGCAGGATATGTCCCCCCTGCCCTCCGGCCTGATTAAACTACTGAAGCGCGCCGACGCGCTGATCGTCGAAGCCGACATCTCCGGCCATGAATCGCCGTTTGCCGGGCTGGAAAGCGGCCGCCCCCTGGCGGAACGTCTTAACGAGACGCAGTTGGCTGAGCTTACTCGTCTTGCGGATGAGACCGGCGTCTCGCTCTCAATGCTCGACACCCTGCCCCTGTGGCAAATTGCCATGGTGCTACAGGCAACCCAGGCGCAGCGCCTGGGGCTGCGCGGCGATTACGGTATCGATTATCAACTGCTGAATGCGGCAAGGGCGCGCAACCTGTCCGTTATTGAACTGGAAGGCACGGACAGCCAGATTGCGCTCCTTCGCCAGCTTCCCGATGACGGCAAGATGCTACTGGATGATACCCTGACCCACTGGCACACCAACGCGCGTCTGCTGCAAACGATGATTGGCTGGTGGCTGGATGCGCCGCCCGCAGACGGTAAGCTGGCGTTACCGTCGACGTTCAGTGAATCGTTGTATGATGTGCTGATGAACGCGCGCAACCAGGCGTGGCGGGAGACGCTATATGCCCTGCCTGCCGGTCGTTATGTTGTCGCGGTTGGCGCGTTGCATTTGTACGGAGAAGGGAATTTGCCGTCGCTGCTGAAATAAAAAAATGGCCAATATTTCTATTGGCCCGTCAAAGAGGAATTTCATCGTTTTTATTATACCGAAGTGACCTTCGGCTACGCCGATTGTCGCTCAAAGTAACCATCACTGCCAATACTATTGCGCAAGATGGTGCTATTTTTTAGACAAACGTCAGGCGTATGCTGCTGGCATGAATCGTCTGTCGTAAGAAGGATAGCCATGACTCCCGCCGTTAAATTACTCGAAAAAAACAAAATTTCTTTCCGGATCCACACCTACGATCACGATCCGAACGAAACCAACTTTGGTGATGAAGTGGTGCGCAAGCTGGGGCTGAACGCGGACCAGGTCTACAAAACGCTGCTGGTCGCGGTGAACGGCGATATGAAGCACCTCGCCGTAGCAGTAACGCCCGTCGCCGGACAGCTTGATCTGAAGAAAGTGGCCAAAGCGCTGGGAGCGAAAAAGGTCGATATGGCAGACCCGATGGTTGCGCAACGCACAACGGGTTATCTGGTCGGCGGGATCAGCCCGCTCGGTCAGAAAAAGCGTCTGCCCACGCTGATCGATGCGCCTTCGCAAGAATTTGAAACGATCTATATTTCTGGCGGCAAACGCGGGCTGGATATCGAACTGTCCGCAGGCGATCTGGCGAAAATGCTGGACGCGAAATTTGCGGATATTGCGCGCCGGGATTGAGAAAATTGCCCGGTGGCGCTGCGAGGTAAAAGCAAAACGGTAACAGGCGTTACCGTTTTTTGTGTTCGCGCCCTCTCCCGGTGGGAGAGGGTTGGGGTGAGGGCATCAGGCAGCACAACACTACTGCCAGCTCACCTCACCTTTCGGCTCATACGCGTTCACGTCAATCGGTGAATTTTGCTGGATAAACTGCTTCAACACTTCCGCATCAATAAACCCGGTATTTACATAGCCCGGTTTGTTATCGATATGCGGATAGCCGTCGCCGCCGGTGGCGTTAAAGCTTAACGTTGCCAGGCGGTAGGTTTTCGCCGTATCAACCGGTTCGCCTTTGATTTTGAGATCGTTGAGCTTACCGTCCTTCGCGACGAAGCTGACGTTAGCAAACTGCGGATACGCCCCGGAATCTGGCTTCATCTGCGCCACGGCGGTCAGGTAGTCAATCACCTCCTTCCCGCTCATGTCCGCATAGACCACCACGTTGCCAAACGGCTGCACTTTGAGCACGTCTTTATAGGTGATGTCTCCGCCTTCGATGGAGTCACGAATACCGCCGCCGCTCATCACGGCGAAATCCGCATTCGTGCGCGCCATCTGCGCGGCCAGCACCAGACGCCCCATGTTGGTCTGCACGAAGCGGACTTTGCTGCGGTCCCCTTCCAGTCGTCCGTTAAGCGTGCCAATCTTCACGTCCAGCTGCGCTTTCCCTTTGCTCTGGAACGGCGTCAGCAGAGAGAGCATCTGCTGGTTTTCAGCGATCTCTGGCGTGTAGAGTACCCGCTCGCTTTTGCCGTCCGGGTAGGTCACTTTCTTCTTCAGGTTGACCGGGATGAGCTGATAGTGCACCAGCTTCATCTCGCCGTTACGGAATTCGAAATCCGCGCGGCCAACGTATTTACCCCACTCGTGGGCCTGTACAATCCAGATCCCGTTCTGACGATCCGGCGCGCACGGCGTGCCGGGCACATAATCTACCTGCTTTTTATTCTCAGAAGCCATGCAGACCGGATCCTGCGAATGACCGCCCACAATCATCGCCAGCGAGCCCGCTGGAAGGCTGCGCGCCATCTCCACGTCGCCCGGCGCGTTAGAGCCGTGCTGACCGTTATCGTAATGCCCCATGTGGGTGGTCGCGATAATCACATCCGGTTTTTCATTCTGCTGCAACTCCTGGATCACCAGCTTCGCTTCGTCCGCCGGTTTACGGAATTCGATGTCGGTGAAAAATTCAGGGTTGCCAATTTTGGCCGTATCGTCGGTGGTTAAGCCGATGACCGCGATCTTCAGATCCTGACGCTTGAACAGCGCCCACGGTTTAAACAAGCGCTCGCCGGTGCTTTTCTGATAAATATTGGCGGAAAGGAACGGGAATTTGGACCACTTCTCCTGCTGGCGCAACACGCTCAGCGGATTATCAAACTCGTGGTTTCCGACCGCCATCGCGTCGTAACCAATTAAATTCATGCCGCGGAAATCAGGCTCGGCATCCTGCAAATCAGATTCCGGTACGCCGGTATTAATATCCCCGCCCGACAGCAACAGCACGCTGCCGCCCTGGGCCGCGACCTCTTTACGAATGCCGTCCACCAGCGTTTTTTGCGCCGCCAGGCCATATTCACCGTATTCGCTGCGCCAGAAATGGCCGTGATGATCGTTAGTATGCAGAATGGTAATTTTATAGGTTTTATCTTTTTCATACGCCTGCGCGGGCAGGCTTGTTAGCCCCCATGCGGCGATGAGCGCCAGCGCGACGCCACGCTTCATTAACTTCATCTTCTCTCTCCCTGACCCATAGACAAACGCAAAAATTACAGTGACTCACAAGAATAGACAAATAAGTTTTCAGAATTGCGACTTTCTTCAAATGTCACGGACGGGTATGTTAGTCGGATAATAATTACTCCCTGCATCTCTAATAACAAATCGACGTGGTATTTATGGCAATCAGTGAATCAACCCAGCCCGTCCAGGGCGCTCCGGCGTCGCCGCCGAAATCGCGCACTTCCTTTAAAGTATTAGGCGCAATCAGTCTCTCTCATCTGCTCAACGACATGATCCAGTCGCTGATTCTGGCGATCTACCCGCTGTTGCAGTCTGAGTTCTCATTAACCTTCGTGCAGATCGGGATGATCACCCTGACCTTCCAGCTGGCCTCTTCGCTGCTACAGCCGGTGGTGGGCTATTGGACGGACAAATACCCGATGCCATGGTCGCTGCCCATTGGGATGTGCTTCACCCTGAGCGGGCTGGTGCTGCTGGCCATGGCGGGCAGCTTTGAGGCGGTACTGGTTGCCGCGGCGCTGGTGGGAACCGGTTCATCGGTGTTCCATCCGGAATCGTCCCGCGTGGCGCGTATGGCCTCCGGCGGACGCCACGGGCTGGCGCAGTCTCTGTTCCAGGTGGGGGGGAACTTTGGTAGCTCCCTCGGTCCTCTGCTGGCGGCGGTGATTATCGCGCCCTACGGTAAAGGCAACGTGGCGTGGTTTGTGCTGGCCGCGCTGCTGGCGATTGTCGTCCTGGCGCAAATCAGCCGCTGGTATGCCGCGCAGCATCGCGTAAATAAGGGAAAACCTGCCGCGAAGATAACCAACCCCCTTCCGCGCAATAAGGTGATCCTTGCCGTCAGCGTGCTGCTGGTGCTGATTTTCTCGAAATATTTTTATATGGCGAGCATCAGCAGCTATTACACCTTCTATCTGATGCAAAAATTCGGATTATCGGTACAAAACGCCCAGTTCCACCTCTTTGCCTTCCTGTTTGCGGTGGCGGCAGGTACGGTGATTGGCGGCCCTGTGGGGGATAAAATCGGACGTAAGTATGTGATTTGGGGCTCTATCCTCGGCGTTGCACCGTTTACGCTTGTTTTACCCTACGCAACGCTGGAATGGACCGGAATATTGACGGTGATTATTGGTTTTATTCTCGCGTCGGCGTTTTCAGCCATTCTGGTCTATGCGCAGGAACTGCTGCCGGGACGTATCGGTATGGTTTCCGGCCTCTTTTTCGGTTTTGCCTTTGGCATGGGCGGCCTTGGCGCAGCCGTGTTAGGGATGGTTGCAGACCACACCAGCATCTTCCTGGTCTATAAAATCTGCGCTTTCCTGCCACTTCTGGGGATGTTGACCATATTCCTGCCTGACAACCGTCATAAAGCGTAACTTCACGGCTGCCAAAGTTAAACTTTGGCAGCCGGATAACCTGATGTCATAAGGCTTTCCTCTCCCTCCCCTCAGCAAATTTATCAAAATCTGCCTTTTTTCATGCTTATTGCCTTTTTATTGTGTTTTCAATAATTATTCATAAACATAAGCGTAAAAATTGTCATAAACTATTAATCGGCTTTTTGGTATTTGCACCAAAAATGGATCACCCACCGCAAAAGGAGACGGAATGCACCACGCCACACCGCTTATCACCACCATTGTTGGTGGACTTGTGCTCGCTTTTATTCTCGGCATGATTGCCAATAAACTGCGTATTTCGCCCCTGGTAGGCTATTTGCTGGCGGGCGTGCTGGCAGGGCCCTTTACGCCGGGTTTTGTCGCAGATACCAAACTGGCGCCTGAGCTGGCGGAATTAGGCGTGATCCTGCTGATGTTTGGCGTCGGGCTGCATTTTTCCCTGAAGGATCTGATGGCGGTAAAGTCGATCGCCATACCGGGAGCGATCGCCCAGATAGGGGTGGCGACGCTGCTGGGCATGGCGCTTTCGGCGGTGCTGGGCTGGTCAATCATGACCGGTATCGTATTTGGGCTGTGTCTTTCAACCGCCAGTACCGTGGTGCTGCTGCGCGCGCTTGAAGAGAGGCAGCTGATAGACAGCCAGCGCGGGCAAATCGCGATAGGCTGGCTGATTGTTGAAGATCTGGTAATGGTGTTGACGCTGGTTCTGCTGCCCGCCGTCGCCGGGATGATGGAAAAAGAGAATATCGGCTTCGCCTCGCTGGCACTAGATATGAGCATTACCATCGGTAAGGTTGTGGCGTTTATCGCCATCATGATGCTGGTGGGCCGCCGTCTGGTGCCGTGGATCATGTCCCGCAGCGCCGCCACGGGCTCGCGTGAACTGTTCACGCTTTCAGTCCTTGCGCTGGCGCTGGGCATTGCCTTTGGCGCCGTCGAGCTGTTTGACGTCTCCTTTGCGCTGGGCGCGTTCTTCGCCGGGATGGTGCTGAACGAGTCCGAGCTGAGCCACCGCGCCGCGCACGATACCCTGCCGCTACGTGATGCATTCGCGGTGCTGTTCTTCGTCTCCGTCGGGATGCTGTTCGACCCGTTGATCCTCATCCAGCAGCCGCTGGCCGTGCTGGGTACGCTGGCAATCATCATCTTTGGTAAGTCCGTTGCCGCCTTCTTCCTGGTGCGGATGTTCGGTCACTCGCCGCGCACGGCGCTGACCATCGCCGCCAGCCTGGCGCAGATTGGCGAGTTCGCCTTTATTCTTGCCGGTCTGGGGATGGCCCTGAACCTGCTGCCACAGGCTGGGCAAAATCTGGTGCTGGCGGGGGCGATCCTCTCCATCATGTTGAACCCGGTATTGTTTGCCCTGCTGGAGAAATATCTCGAGAAGACCGAAACCCTCGACGAGCTGACGCTGGAAGAGGCGACAGAAGAAGAGAAACAGATCCCGGTGGATATCTGCAACCACGCGCTGCTGGTCGGTTTTGGCCGCGTCGGCAGCCTGCTGGGTGAAAAACTGATGGCTCAGGGCATTCCACTTGTAGTGATTGAAACGTCACGCACCCGCGTCGACGAACTTCGCGAGCGCGGCATCCGCGCGGTGCTGGGCAACGCGGCTAACGAAGAGATTATGAATCTGGCGCATCTGGACTGCGCTCGCTGGCTGCTGCTCACTATCCCGAACGGTTACGAGGCTGGCGAGATTGTCGCCACAGCCCGTGAAAAATGCCCGCATATCGAAATCATTGCCCGCGCCCATTATGATGACGAAGTGGAGTACATCACCGAGCGCGGCGCGAATCAGGTGGTGATGGGTGAGCGTGAGATTGCGAATACGATGCTGACAATGCTGACGAAACCGCCGGTTGAAGAGGCAGTAACGGGGTAAGTTTTGTGCTGCCTGATGCCCTCACCCTGACCCTCTCCCGCAGGGAGAGGGAACAAACACTAAAAACGGCAACCACAGGTTGCCGTTTTACTTTTACCTGTCCCAATAAGCCTCTTCGAGGCTGTCTTCCCGTTCCGGCAGCCCCCGCGTTAAGCGCGGAGAATGCTGGTTCAGCACCTGATAACTCACGCGGTTCGCGTACTTACACACCTGCGCCAGCGAGGAATAGGTCAGCCAGTCGAAGGTATGTTTGCTGGAATTCGGCACGTTGGTTTTGTGGTAGGCGTTGGCGGTAATGTCGTGCAGCAGCGCGGCCAGCGCGCCGTCGCCCGCGCCGTTAGTGTTCATGATCTTCTCAGGGCCACCCATATACGGTGCGATGTGAGAGAAGATACGCAGCGGGTTGATGCAGTCTTTATGACGCATAGCGCGGCTGAACTCATACTGGTTAAATTCGGCGATTGCACCCGGCAGCAGCGGGTGCTGGGTTTTACGCTTGCTCTCTTCTTCCGTGAAGCCCGCCATGTACAGCCCGACCGGCCCGGCGGTGCAGAGCACCAGGTCCACCCAGTCCAGCGCCTTATCAGACGCTAGCAGCGGATCGCTTTCGCCGGTCAGCGCTTCGGCTTCTTCTTCATTCATCGCCAGAATCGAGACGTGTTCTTTCAGGAAGGCCTGCCACCACTCCGGGTTGTCGGCAATGACGAATTTGGTGCCCAGCGTCAGAACCACAGGCACGTTGTATTTCTTCGCGTACTCAATTGCCTTCATGGTTGCGTCCGGCATTGGTTCGCCCGGCTTGCAGCGCACCAGATAGGAGGTCAGTGCCAGCGCAGACGCGCCCGCGATCACCTCTTCCGGGATACTTTCAGCGCGCAGCTTATTCATATGGCCGGGGCTGATGGCAAAGGTACGCTCGCCGGAATCGCTTATCAGCGTAAAGCAGCGGCCAATCGGCCCGTCAACGCCCTGTAAATAGTTCAGATCGGTGCGGCTGGAGGTATTGCACAGGTAGCGGTAGGCGTAGCCACCGATTTCGATATTGCTGCACATCACGCCAAGCAGCACCGAGCGGTCGTCTGCCAGTACGGAGTAGTTGTGCATGGTGTTGCCGATAGTGCCGCCGGCAAACTGGTGGGTGATAAGATTTTCGCGCACCAGCTCCTGATACAGCGCTTCAGCAACGTCATCCTCAATCACCAGCGAGTGCCCGGCGCTCAGACCGTAACGTGCGACAAACGCATCATCCACTTTGGCTTCAATGTCCACCAGCGTCTGATCGATACCGACCACCCAGGCAGCGCTGGTTTCGCTTTCCTGCTGAATTTGCTGTAACAGCGGATCGCGGGCATCGACAGGGAAATAGTGTTTGGACTTACGTTTACCGGGAAATTTCATGGTCTGAACTGTGCAAAGAATACGGGCCGGGAATGGTAGCACAAACCCGGCCCGTAACGCGATCAGCGGCGGGTGGTGACCAGTGACACCATCATGTCGATGTGTTCAGGGGAGTCGTTAAGCGCAGGAATATATTCGTATTTCGTTCCGCCCGCCTCCATAAAGAACTCTTTGTTCTGGACGGCAATTTCTTCCAGCGTCTCCAGACAGTCTGCCGAGAAGCCCGGCGACATCACCTGAATGTGCTTCACGCCCTTCTCGCCCAGCATTTTTAGCGTTTCATCAGTATACGGGGTCAGCCAAGGTTCACGGCCGAAGCGCGACTGGAAGGTCATCATCACCTTCTCAGGCGGCAGGCCGAGGGCGGAGACCAGCTCGCGGGTGGTATCGCGGCAACGCTGGGGGTAATCGTCCCCTTCGTTCGCGAAACGCTGCGGAATACCGTGATAGGAGAGCAGCAGCAGATCCGGCTCGCCGTGTTTTTCAAACGACGCGCGCACGCTGCTGGCAAGCGCCTGAATGTACAGCTCGTTATCGGCGTAGTCGCGGATAAAGGTGATACCCGGTATACGGCGGCGGGTCGCCAGAATGCGCCCCAGTTCGTCCCAGACGGCAGCTACCGTGGAGCACGAATACTGCGGATATAGAGCCAGCACCACAATGTGTTCAACGCCCTGCGCCAGCAGAGAGTCAACGGCGCTTTCCAGGGACGGCTTACCGTAGCTCATGCCGAGCGCAACGGGCATGTCCGGCAGGCGGGCGGCCAGCGCCTTCTCCTGACGACGGCTGTACACCATCAGCGGCGAGCCCTCTTCCATCCACACGGACTGATAGAGCTTTGCCACACGCGGGGAACGAATCGGCAGAATGACGCCACGCAGCAGTGGCCACCACAGCAGTCTTGGGGTATCCACGACGCGCGTGTCGCTTAAAAATTGTCGCAGGTAGCGTTTTACCGCCGCTGGAGTAGGTGCTTCTGGGGTGCCCAGATTGGCAAGCAGGATGCCGGTTTTCGCCTGACTCATTCACGCCTCTTAACCATTTGATAGGCTGTCAATTGTAGCGGAAATGCGTTTAAACGAAACCCATTGCTGCAATAGGTGAGATGAGAATTTTTCTCACCCGGGGCTCCGGGTGAGAGAGGTGCGCTTAGCCGAGAATTTTTTCCAGCTCTGCACGTACGTCAGCCACGGCTTTGGTGCCGTCCACTTTCGCGTATTTGGTGTTACCCGCCTGCGCTTCTTTGGTGTAGTAGCCGATCAGCGGTGCGGTCATCTGATGGTATTCCACCAGGCGTTTACGCACGGTTTCTTCCTGATCGTCTTTACGGGTGGTCAGCTCTTCGCCGGTCACGTCGTCTTTGCCTTCAACCTTAGGTGGGTTGAATTTAATGTGGTAAACGCGGCCAGAAGCAGCGTGTACGCGACGGCCAACGATACGGTCAACGATCAGCTCGTCCGGTACGTCGAACTCCAGCACGTAATCCACGTTGATGCCCGCTTCTTTCATGGCGTCAGCCTGAGGAATGGTGCGCGGGAAGCCGTCCAGCAGGAAACCATTGCGGCAGTCTTCCTGAGCAATGCGCTCTTTTACCAGCGCGATAACCAGTTCGTCGGTCACCAGCTTGCCTGCGTCCATGATGTCTTTAGCTTGTTTGCCCAGCTCGGAGCCAGATTTAACAGCGGCACGCAGCATGTCACCAGTAGAGATTTGCGGAATACCGTATTTCTCCATGATGAACTGAGCCTGAGTTCCCTTACCCGCGCCCGGAGCGCCAAGCAGAATAATACGCATTGCGAAAATCCCCTCAAATGTCGATTCAATTTTTCAAAAGCGCTAAACAATACCACCAGAACGGGTATCGCTCAAGGAAGGCGGGGAGGCTGAAACGGTTAATGAGGGGAGATAATTTGGGAGAGTGCGGTCTGGTGCCCTCATCCCGGCCCTCTCCCACGGGGAGAGGGAGAAGACCAGGGGAGACGTGGTCAGTTACGCCAGTAGCAGCGCATTCACACGTTTAATGAACAGGTTAGGATCTTCCAGCGTACCGCGCTCGGCCAGCAGGGACTGATCCAGCAGCAGTTCAACCCACTCCGCAAAGCGGGCGTCGTCCTGGGTATCCGCCGCGCGTTTCACCAGCGGATGATCAGGATTAAGCTCAAAGATATATTTCACTTCCGGCACGGCCTGGCCCGCCGCAGCGAACAGTTTCGCCATCTGGGTGCTCATTTCGTCCGCATCGGTGGTGACAATGGCTGGCGTATCGGTCAGACGGTGCGTGAAGCGCACCTCTTTCACGCGGTCACCCAGCAGGGTTTTCACGCGCTCAATGAACGGCTCCAGCGCCTTCTCGGCTTCTTTCGCGCTTTCGTCCACTTCATCCGCCAGCTTATCGATAGACTCGTCAGCTTTGGCAACGGACTGGAACGCCTTACCGTCGAACTCGGTCAGGTAGTTCATCATCCATTCGTCGATGCGGTCTGACAGCAGCAGCACTTCGATGCCTTTCTTACGCAGCAGCTCCAGGTGCGGGCTGCTGTTCGCTGCCGCATAGCTGTCGGCGGTGATGTAGTAGATCTTCTCCTGCCCTTCTTTCATGCGGGAGACGTACTCTTCCAGCGACACGGTCTGGGCGGAGGAGTCGTTGTGCGTAGAGGCGAAGCGCAGCAGTTTAGCGATAGCTTCCACGTTCGCGGTGTCTTCCGCCGGACCTTCTTTCAGCACCAGGCCAAACTGTTTCCAGAAGGTCTGGTATTTTTCCGCATCGTCCTTCGCCAGTTTTTCCAGCATCTGCAACGCACGTTTGGTCAGGGCGTTACGCAGGTTACGGGTGACGGTGCTGTCCTGAAGGATTTCACGCGAGACGTTCAGCGGCAGGTCGTTGGAATCAATCAGGCCGCGCACAAAGCGCAGATAGTTCGGCATGAACTGCTCGGCGTCGTCCATGATGAACACGCGCTGCACGTACAGCTTCAGGCCATGCTTGTGATCGCGGTTCCACATGTCCCAGGGCGCCTGTGCCGGGATGTACAGCAGGCTGGTGTACTCCTGCTTACCTTCCACACGGTTGTGGCTCCAGGTCAGCGGGTCGGTAAAGTCGTGGGCGATGTGCTTGTAGAATTCGTTGTACTCGTCGTCTTTAATTTCAGCTTTGTTACGCGTCCACAGCGCCTGCGCCTTGTTGATTTTCTCCCAGGAAACCACGGTTTCGCCGTCTTTCTCTTCCTGTTTTTCAATCTCAACCGGCAGCGCGATGTGGTCGGAATACTTGCTGATGATGGAGCGTACGCGCCAGTCGTTCAGGAAATCGTCTTCGCCTTCACGCAGGTGCAGGGTGATTTCGGTGCCGCGATCCGCTTTGGTGATGTCATCAACGGTGTACTCGCCTTCCCCTTTGGATTCCCACAGCACGCCGTTCTCGGCGCTGTCGCCCGCGGCGCGGGTGCGCACGGTGACTTTGTCCGCCACGATGAACGCCGAGTAGAAGCCTACGCCGAACTGACCAATCAGCTGGCTGTCTTTCGCCTGGTCAGAGCCCATGGACTCAAGGAACGCTTTGGTACCGGATTTGGCGATGGTCCCGAGGTGGTCGATCACCTCGTCGCGGTTCATCCCGATGCCGTTATCGGCAATCGTCAGGGTGCGGTTCTCTTTATTGAACGAGACGCGCACGCGCAGTTCGCCGTCGCCTTCATACAGATCCGGGTTAGACAGCGCGCGGAAGCGCAGCTTGTCCGCCGCATCGGAGGCGTTGGAAATCAGCTCACGCAGGAAAATTTCTTTGTTGGAATACAGGGAATGGATCATCAGGTGCAGAAGCTGTTTTACTTCTGACTGGAAACCACGGGTTTCTTGTCCTTTCATCTAAGTCGACCTCAACAATGCCATTTAATGGGGTTGTAAAACGTTGAGTGAGAGATGGGGATAAGGGGGGAAATTTTCAAGCGGAGGCCGCGCGCGCAGCCTCCGTTTGGTCAGAAAATAATCTTGTGACGTCCGGCCAGCGAGTGCGACAGCGTGGTGCCGTCGACCATCTCCAGCTCACCGCCGACCGGCACGCCGTGGGCGATGCGGCTGGCGTCAACGCCGTACTGCGCGCACAGTTCGGCGATGTAGTTGGCGGTTGCCTCCCCTTCCACCGTGGGGTTGGTGGCGAGGATCACCTCTTTGATGGTTTCCGACTCCAGGCGCTGCTCCAGACGATCGAGACCGATATCGTCCGGGCCGATGCCGTCCAGCGGGGAGAGATGCCCCATCAGCACAAAATAGCGGCCGGAAAACTGCCCGGTTTGTTCGATGGCGTAGATGTCCGCCGGACTCTCCACCACGCAAATCTGACCGTTTTCCTGACGACGCGGGTTCGTGCAGATGTTGCATACGTCCTGCTCGGTAAAGGTACGGCAATCCGCACAGTGACCAATTTCTGACATGGCGCGGGTCAGAGCCTGCGCCAGGCGCATCCCGCCGCTGCGGTCGCGCTGCAATAGCGTAAACGCCATACGCTGCGCCGACTTCGGGCCAACGCCCGGCAGGCAGCGCAGTGCTTCCATTAACTGCGTGAGCAGCGGACTGGTTTGCATCAGAATGGCATCTTAAAGCCCGGCGGCAGTTGCATACCGCTGGAAACAGAGGCCATTTTCTCTTTCTGGGTTTCGTCGATACGGCGAGCGGCATCGTTAAACGCGGCTGCAACCAGATCTTCCAGCATCTCTTTGTCGTCTTCGAGCAGGCTCGGGTCGATTTCCACGCGACGGCAGTTATGCGCACCGTTGATGGTCACCTTGACCAGACCGGCACCGGATTCACCCGTGACTTCCAGTTGAGCGATCTCTTCCTGCATCTTCTGCATTTTTTCCTGCATCTGCTGAGCCTGCTTCATCAGGCCACCCAGACCGCCTTTTCCACCAAACATAGGCTTCTCTCTTCTTTCACGTTAAGGATTACAACCGTAAGTCAGACTCACGATCAAATGGGGCGAATACTCTCTTCATCCAGATCGGCGTCGAAGAACCGGCGCAGGGTCTGGATGTTGTTATCCGCGATAATCGACTCGCGCGCCTGCGCGAGCTTCTCTTCATAAATCGCCTGTCGCCACTCGAGCGGCGTTTTCACCGCCGGATTATCATCTTCAATGATAGTCAATTCAACCGGCACACCCTGTAATGCGGTAAGCGCCTCGGCCAGCGCCTTTTGCGCGCCTGGGGAGTTGAGGTGCCGCTGGCCAGGGCGCAGGTGCAGACGCACCTGATTACCGTCCTGCTCTTTCCAGGCGTTCAGCGCGACCTGCTCAACCAGCTTCGGCAGCTGAAGTTTGCTGACCTCAGCGGCCCAGGCGTCGCGCTCGATGGACTCTTCCGCGAGCTTCGCGGACAGCTCCGGCGTTTTTTCATGCTCCAGCGCCTTTTTCAGCGCTTTTGGCGTGGCGACCACTTCCTTGACCGTTTCAACAACGGTAGTCGCCTTCCAGCGGTATGCCTCTTCTTTCGCCGGGGCTTTTTGCTCGAGCGCGGACGGTGCCGGACGCGACTGCACGCGCTCCGTTACCGAGGCCAGTCGTTCAAGCGCGGCGTTGTTCACCGGCCGCGCTCTTGCAGGCGCTGCCGGTTCACTCTTTTTTGGTTTGGTTGCTCCCTGCGCACGTTGCAACTGGCTTCGTGCGGCAAGCACCGAACTGGTGGCATCCGACAGCGGCACGTTTTGCGGCGGCGATGCCGGTTGCGGTGGCACCTGCTGCGGTGACATTACCGCGGTCGGCGCAACCGGCGCAAAGGACTGCCGGGGCGTTTCCGGCTCCGGCAATGGCTTGCGCGGATGGAAGGCCAGTGCGCGCAGCATCGTCATTTCAACGCCCATCCGGCGATCCGGTGCAAACGGCAGCTCTTTGCGGCCGATCAGCAGCGTCTGATAATAAAGCTGAACGTCAGCCGGCGGCACGGTGCGCGCAAGTTCACGCATCCGCTGTTCAATGGTCGCCATGTCCGCGCCAATGGCCGACGGAGACAGTTGCAGCATCGCCACGCGGTGCAGCAGGCTGAGCATCTCGACCAGCAGCGCTTCCCACTCAATGCCACGGGCGGCGGCATCGTTGACGAGGGTCATTACCCGCTCACCGTTGGCGGCAATCATCGCTTCAATAAGCGACAGCGCCTGATCGTCATCCAGCGTGCCGAGCATGGTGCTGACCGCGTCGGTGGAGAGTTTACCGTCACCGCTGGCAATCGCCTGGTCGGTCAGGCTCAGCGCATCGCGCAGGCTGCCGTCCGCGGCACGGGCCAGCAGTTGCAGCGCGCGCGGTTCATGGACAATGTTCTCTTCATCGAGGATATGCTCAAGCTGAGCGCGGATCTGCTCAACGTCGAGCGCCTTCAGATGGAATTGCAGGCAGCGTGAGAGGATCGTGACCGGCAGCTTTTGCGGATCGGTGGTCGCCAGCAGGAATTTGACATGCGCAGGCGGCTCTTCCAGCGTTTTCAGCAGGGCGTTGAAGCTGTGGCGCGACAGCATGTGCACTTCATCGATCAGATAGACCTTGAAGCGGCCGCGCGCCGGGGCGTACTGCACGTTGTCGAGCAGATCGCGGGTGTCTTCCACTTTGGTGCGCGAGGCGGCGTCGATCTCAATCAGATCGACAAAACGCCCCTGCTCGATCTCACGACAGTTGTCGCACACGCCGCACGGGGTGGCGGTGATCCCGGTTTCGCAGTTCAGACCTTTTGCCAGCAGACGGGCAATAGAGGTTTTACCGACGCCGCGGGTGCCGGAAAAAAGATAGGCGTGATGGATGCGACCTAGCGACAAGCCGTTCGCCAGGGCCGTCAGCACATGTTCCTGACCGACAACGTCAGCAAAGGTTTGTGGTCGCCATTTACGGGCTAACACCTGATAACTCATGGGCAGGCTCTGCAACGCTGGAAGGTGAATTAATGGAGGGGAATGCTATCACAACCTCACCCATTGAGCGAGGTTGTGAGATATGGGATTAATGTCCCGGGAATGGCACCAAGCTGTAGCTGGTAATACCCTGTTTTTCCAGACGCTGCTCGCCGCCGAGATCGAACAGGTTGATGATGAATGCCGCGTCGGTCACTTCCCCGCCCAGACGACGGATCAGCTTCACAGTCGCTTCGATGGTGCCGCCGGTTGCCAGCAGATCGTCCACCACCAGCACTTTGTCGCCTGGCTTGATGGCATCAACGTGAATTTCCAGCTGATCGGTGCCGTATTCCAGCTCATAGCTCTCAGCAATGGTTTCACGCGGCAGTTTGCGCGGCTTACGCACCGGCACAAAACCCACGCCCATCGCCAGCGCAACCGGTGCGCCAAACAGGAAGCCACGGGCTTCAGTACCTACTACTTTGGTGATCCCGGCGTTTTTATAACGCTCAACCAGCAGTTCAATGCTGAGGGCGTACGCTTTCGGGTCTTCCAGCAAGCTGGTGACATCGCGGAAAAGAATGCCAGGTTTTGGATAGTCCTGGATACTTTTGATGCTATTTTTCAGATATTCAAGCTGCTGTGCAGTTGCGGTCATCGGTTTGTGCCTAAATGAAACAGTGTTACTCACGGCGCGCGACGAGTCGGTCAAAGTAACAGTTGTTTAACCTTTGACCAGGCGCACCTGTGCTCGAAAACGGTCGAATTTACTGGCTGTGCGCCATAATTGCAACCGCCATGATGAGGCTTCAGTGCTTTTGTTGCTTTTCATCAACCACGGGGATCCGCCACATAAAGAGCAGCAGGCTAACCAGGATCGCCAGCAGCAGAATGCGCACCCACATCATTTTCACCAGCCATAACGAGACGGCGAAGGTGATCAGGATGAAGGCAATGGCGCGCGGCTTGGCCCCGGGCGGCATAGCCCGGTGTTTTTGCCAGTGCCGCAGGTAGCCGCCGAACCACGAGCGGTACAGAAGCCAGTGGTGAAAACGCGGCGACGAGCGGGCGAAGCACCAGGCGGCCAACAGGATAAACGGGGTGGTCGGCAGCAAGGGCAAAACCACACCCAGCGTACCCAGCACTACCGCGAGCCAGCCAATGATGATTAAAATAGTACGCTGCATAATGCGAATCGTTATCAAACTGAACGGCTACTTTACCACTGGAGAGCGCCTTGAAAACAGCACTGCTTCTTGAGAGGCTGCAAAATCAGCTGATCGCGCTGCGGGCGCAGGCCACACCGCTGATGGGCCACGCCACGCTGAAACCGCGCTTTGACTGGCAGCTCTTCCGCACCCGCAGCACCGTCATTCAGGATTACCTTGCTGAAGCGCAGACCAACCTCGACGAGCTTCGCCACGCGGTTGAGAGTGAACAGCAGGAACAGGTCGCGTGGCTTGCGGAGCATCTTACCGAGCAGATCACCGCCCTGCACCGGGAAATTGCCGCCTGGCCGCTACGGGCGTGGGACAGCGCCTCGCCGGGACTGGGAAAATGGCAGCGCAAGCGGCTGGAGAACCAGGAGTTTGAGCGCCGTCTGTTTGAGATGAAGCGTGAGCGCGAAGCCCGCCTGAACACCAGCGAAACGCTGGAAGAGCAGCAGTTATTAATGCGTGAAATCAGCGCGCTGGAAGGCCGCATCGTCCGCTGCCGTCAGGCGCTGGATGAGATTGAACGCGTCATTGAACGCCTGACCCGTTAACAGGAGCCGCGGATGTCACTGGAAAAAGCCCCCGATGAGGTCAAACTGGCCGTCGATTTAATTATGCTGCTGGAGAATCATGCGATCCCGGCTGAGACGGTGCTGAAAGCGCTGGAGATTGTGCGGCGGGATTTTGAGGGGAAACTTCCCCCTCACCCTGCCCTCTCCCCAGAGGGGAGAAGGAAATAATTCAGGCAGGAGTCGGGTCGTCCCCCTTAATTTCGCGCTTCACTTCCGTATGCTCGTCACCTTTCTCGTTACGCAGGTGCACTTCAAGCTGGTTGAAGGCGATATTAATGTTGTTTTCACGACACAGACGGTCAATGGTGCGGTTCAGCTCATCGACGGTGTAGCTGCGATCGCGCAGTTCACGTACGTACAGGCGCAGCTCATGATCCAGCGTGCTTGGCCCGAAGGTGGTGAAGAACACGTCAGGCGCAGGATCGTGCATCACTTT
The DNA here is from genome assembly GCF_036936505.1 of Enterobacter sp. JJBC. Taxonomy (NCBI): domain Bacteria; kingdom Pseudomonadati; phylum Pseudomonadota; class Gammaproteobacteria; order Enterobacterales; family Enterobacteriaceae; genus Enterobacter; species Enterobacter sp. JJBC. The sequence goes on along the minus strand of NZ_CP136935.1, from coordinate 1,190,577 downwards.
AGGATGTGATTTCGCGGCTTCCAGCAGGACCTCTTTCACTTTATCCAGATCTGAACCGTAGGCCACCCCGAGTCGGATCACCACGCGGGTGGTGGTATCCGAGAGCGACCAGTTGATCAGGCGCTCGGTCACAAAGGCTTTGTTCGGGATGATCACCTCTTTACGATCGAAGTCGGTAATGGTGGTCGCACGGATGCGGATCTTGCTGACGGTCCCGGAGAAGGTGCCGATGGTGACGGTATCGCCGATACGCACCGGACGTTCGAACAGGATAATCAGGCCAGAGACAAAGTTACCAAAGATCTCCTGCAAGCCGAAGCCGAGACCCACCGACAACGCTGCCGCCAGCCACTGGAGTTTATCCCACGAGACGCCCAGCGAACCGAATACCGTCATCGCCCCAACAATAATAATGACGTAGTTCAGGATGGTAGTAATGGCGTACGACGCCCCCTGACGCAGGTTCAGTCTTGAGAGCACCAGCACTTCCAGCAGACCCGGCAGGTTGCGGATCAACGCCCAGGCAACCACTGACGACACCAGCGCAAAGAGCAGGCTGCCCATGGTGACGCTTTTCATTACCGCAGCGCCCGCTTCGGTACCGTTGTATTGCCAGAGCGTGATACTGTCGAGGTAGGCGAAGACGGTAATTAAATCAGACCAGATGGCCCAGAACATCACCGCAAACAGGGCGATCATCACCAGCATGGTAATACGCATCGTTTGCTGGTTGACCTGCTCCAGGGCGATAGTCGGCTCTTCCTGCGGCTCTGCCCCTTCAGCCCCCTCTTTCACCTGATGCTGCCGACGGGCAACAGCACGACGATACGCGATGCGGCGCGCCGCTACGCTCAAACCACGCAGCACGGTCTGGAACAGCAGGTTCCACAAAATCACCAGATAAACCGTTTCGATCCAGCGGCCTGACAGACGCAGCGTGGTATAGAAGTAACCCGTCGCCGTCAGCACCATCAGCGCCAGCGGAATGATCGCCAGCACCGTTACGGTAACCAGACGAAGATTATGGGACTCTTTATCCCGCCAGCTGTCGCGGCACATCGGCCACATAAGGACGGCAATCAGCAGCAGGTTCAGCATAATCACCAGTTGCCCCAGTACGTCATCCATCAGATGCAGCGGCGAAAGCTCGGCCACAACTGACCAGAAGTGCAGCGGCAGCAGCGCGAGGCTGATGCGTACAATCTGGCGACGCCAGTGGCTGGTGAGTTTTTCCGGCATGTTGAAGTGGCGGACGGCGACGCCATCTTTTTCCAGCACTTTCCAGCACAGGCCAAACACCAGCCAGAACAGCGCCAGCTTCTTGCTGAACGCCCACAGCAGATCGCTGATATTCAACTGCATGGTCAGCAGGATCAGGCCCACGGCGAGTATCAACAGGCAGACCGGCAGAGCACGGATCAGATCGATCAGGATCGCTTTCGGGGTGTGCAGCTGGCTGTCGTTACGCAGTTGCCCCACTTCCGAGGCCAGCTTCGCCTGGTACTGTTTCAGCCATTTCAAACGCCAGCGTATTACGCCAGCGATGAGCAGCAAAGGCAGTCCCGCCAGGAAGGCAATCATTACCGCAGGCCAGGCTTTCTCCCAGTTCACGGTAATTTTCATGCTTTTTATCTGGGATTTCAGCGTTTCCGGGAAAGATTTAAACCAGTCCCAGTCCATGGGTTTATTGCTGTTCACCCAGAAAATCTGCTGGGTCAGGATCTCCTGGAGGCTTTTAGAAACGCTCACCAGCTGCTGCTGGTTGATTTGCAGGTTAATCGCCATCATCAACTGGTTGCCCAGCTGCTTGTTGAGCTGATCGAGCAGTTCGCGGCGCATGTCCACCACCTGCAACAGCGCGTCGTGAACTTCAGCGTTCACTTCACCTGAATGGCCCTCTTCCACTTTGGCAACGAAGGTATCGCTCTGGAATAGCGCATCGCGCTGCTGGTTGACGTCAAACTGTTCAAGACGCAAATCCGCAATGCGATTGGTCATGTCTTCCAGCTCGTCGGCGGACGGCAGCGTCTGCTGTTGCTGGTAGAGAATGCGCGACAGCAGCAGGCTGCCCTTCAGGACGGCAATCTGCTCCTTGACGTTACGCTCGGCCTGCAACGCGCGATCCAGCCAGTTTTTGACCTTGATATTCTGCTGTACCAGCGCGCTGCCGTTTTCAGTCGCCTGGATCAGACGTTCGCTCAGCTGGTGGTTAATCTCCAGCTCCTGCTTCACCAGCGGGTTGGCCTGAATACGCGCCGTCTCGTCTGGCGAGACCGCTTCCTGGGCCGTTTTTTCAGTCAGGGTCAGGCGCTTGCTGTTTACCGCTTCCTGCAACAGCTGAAGTTGATGCTCAAGCCGGTTGATATTCGCGGTCACGTAGTCACGCTGTTTTTGCAGCGCATCCTGTAGCACCGTGTTGCCTTCCAGGCTCTTACGCTGCTGTTCAATCTCCGCGTTTAGCAGCGTCTGCTGGATATTCAGCAGCGTTTGCTGGGTGGGGCGAAGCGCCCCTTCCCCAACGGTGACGCCATTCAGACGGTTACGTATCTGCTGTAGCTGTTGCGATGCGGAGTACATGGCGTTCTGCACGCGCTCAGGCTGGGTTTGCAGCGAAACCAGCTGGCTGTTATAGGTTGAGAGATCGGACTGCGCCGTTTGCAGATCGTCCAGCAGCTGCGCCACGCGCGACTCAAGCTGGCGCAACGACAGCGTGGCAAGCGTTTTTCGGGTTTCATCGTCGTTGTCGACGTCGCTGAGCGCATTCAGCGCCTCCGTAGCCTTACGCATGTTTTCCGGCGCCTGAGCGACCTTCTGCCTCAGCTGGGCCGTTTCGGCTTTGATGCGCTCTATCTTGTCCAGCGTTTCCAGGGTTTCCGTCAGGTCCTGCTGAACAAGTTTTTCCAGGGCGGACAGATCTTTCTGCTTATTCAGGGTGTCGAGTTGCGCCTGAACATCAGCACGCGTGGGAATGTCACTGCCGTTGTCTGCACGGGCCCAGGAAAGCGGCGCGGCTGCAAAGTAAAACAGCAGGATCAAAAACAGGGCCAGAACAGGATGTTGCGAGCGATTGGTGTGCAGCATAGTTGTGAATGTGATGTGAGAAATGACCGGAAATAGTCGGGCATGAAGAATATCACGCCCGGCTGAAGCAGAATAGTACGACGGAAAGGGTCTACGATTTTTCCCGTACCCGATCAGGCAGAACGGGGGTGATGCTTACTTTGAAGGGTCGGACAGAGCAGGCACATCTCAAGAAAAATGTCGACATAGCTGCGCGCCTCTGATCTGAGATCGAACGACTCCGGAGCAAAAAGCCAGTTTTCCATCAGGCCGGAAATATAGCTGCGCATCAGGATCGCCGCCCGGCGGGTGAGTAAGGTGGCAGGAAGCATTTTGGCCTGCATGCACTCCGTGAGGACCTGTTCGATGCGATCGTAGCTTTCCAGACACAGGTCGCGTTGCGCCTGCTGAACCACCGCCATTTCGCCAACGAACTCACATTTATGGAAGATGATTTCCATCATCAGACGGCGGCGCTCTTCAACAACTGTCGCTTCAAGGATATATACTAGAATTTCTCTTAACACAGAGAGTGGATCGTGAGGGAATTTTGCCCGATACTCACTCTCAAGATCGCTAATGCTGGACTCTGAAAGCTCCCAGATTTCACCAAACAGATCGGACTTGTCTTTGAAATGCCAGTAAATCGCTCCCCGCGTGACGCCCGCGGCCTGAGCAATCTGTGCCAGCGAGGTTGCCGAAACACCCTGCTGTGAGAACAAACGCATTGCCACATCCAGAATGTGTTGTCGGGTTTCCAGCGCTTGTTGTTTGGTTTTTCGTGCCATACGTTGATGAATTTACAGGAGTCAGATTTACATACATTTATGAATGTATGTACCATAGCATGACGATAATATAAACGCAGCAATGGGTTTTTAGACTCAGGCCCCTTGATCAATTTGAAATCGGACACTCGAGGTTTACATATGAACAAAAACAGAGGGTTAACGCCTCTGGCGGTCGTTCTGATGCTCTCAGGCAGCTTAGCGCTTACAGGATGTGACGACAAAGAGGCTCAACAAGGAGCTCAGCAGGTGCCAGAAGTTGGCGTCGTGACGCTCAAATCCGAACCTCTCCAGATGACAACAGAACTACCGGGCCGCACCAGCGCCTATCGCATTGCGGAAGTGCGTCCGCAGGTAAGCGGTATCATCCTGAAACGTAACTTCACCGAAGGCGGTGATGTCAAGGCAGGTGAGTCTCTGTATCAGATTGATCCAGCAACCTACCAGGCGTCTTATGAGAGCGCTAAAGGCGATCTGGCGAAAGCAGAAGCGGCAGCCAAAATTTCGCAGCTGACGTTGAATCGTTACAAGAAGCTGCTCGGCACGCAGTACATCAGCCAACAGGATTATGATTCAGCCCTGGCCGATGCGCAGCAAGCCAACGCGGCCGTTGTGGCGGCGAAAGCGGCGGTAGAAACCGCGCGTATTAACCTGGCCTACACCAAAGTGACCTCCCCTATCAGCGGTCGCATTGGTAAATCTGCCGTCACCGAAGGTGCACTGGTGCAAAACGGTCAGACCAACGCACTGGCCACCGTGCAGCAGCTTGACCCGATCTATGTTGACGTTACCCAGTCCAGCAACGATTTCCTGCGTCTCAAACAGGAGCTGGCAAGCGGTCAACTGAAACAGGAAAACGGTAAAGCCAAGGTTGAACTGGTTACCAACGACGGTATCGAGTTCTCGCAGACCGGTACACTCGAATTTTCTGATGTGACCGTCGATCAGACCACCGGCTCAATCACCATCCGGGCCATTTTCCCTAATCCGGATAAAACCCTGCTGCCGGGTATGTTCGTACGCGCCCGTCTTGAGGAAGGGACTAACCCAAGCGCCATTCTGGTTCCTCAGCAGGGTGTGACCCGTACGCCACGCGGCGATGCGAGCGCGCTGGTTGTGGGTGCCGATAACAAAGTCGAAATGCGCAATATCACTGCAACGCAGGCGATTGGCGATAAGTGGCTGGTGACGGAAGGTCTTAAAGATGGCGATCGCGTGATTATTACTGGTTTGCAAAAAGTTCGTCCTGGCGCACAGGTCAAAGCGCAGGAAGTGAAATCTGACGACAAACAACAAGCGTCGGCCGCTGGCCAGTCAGAACAAACCAAGTCTTAACTTAAACAGGAGCCGTTAAGACATGCCTAATTTCTTTATCGATCGCCCCATATTTGCGTGGGTGATCGCCATTATCATCATGCTGGCCGGGGGACTTGCGATCCTGAAGCTGCCTGTTGCGCAATATCCAACGATTGCGCCACCGGCAGTAACGATCTCCGCAACCTACCCGGGCGCTGATGCGAAAACGGTGCAGGATACCGTTACGCAGGTTATCGAACAGAACATGAACGGTATCGATAACCTGATGTACATGTCCTCAAACAGTGACTCAACCGGTACGGTTCAGATCACCCTGACCTTTGAATCCGGTACGGATGCGGACATTGCGCAGGTTCAGGTGCAGAACAAATTGCAGCTGGCGATGCCTCTGCTGCCGCAGGAAGTACAACAGCAGGGCGTGAGCGTCGAGAAATCGTCCAGTAGCTTCCTGATGGTTGTCGGCGTGATCAACACCAACGGCACCATGACGCAGGAGGATATTTCCGACTACGTGGGCGCCAACATGAAGGACGCCATCAGCCGTACGTCAGGTGTGGGTGACGTTCAGCTGTTTGGTTCCCAGTACGCCATGCGTATCTGGATGGATCCGAATAAACTGAACAACTTCCAGCTGACGCCGGTTGACGTGATTAACGCCATTAAAGCGCAGAACGCCCAGGTGGCAGCCGGTCAGTTAGGCGGTACGCCGCCGGTCAAGGGCCAGCAGCTTAACGCCTCGATCATCGCGCAAACCCGTCTGACCTCCGCGGATGAGTTCAGCAAAATTCTGCTGAAAGTGAATCAGGACGGTTCGCAGGTTCGCCTGCGTGACGTAGCGAAAGTGGAGCTGGGCGGCGAGAACTACGACGTTATCGCGAAGTTCAACGGCAAGCCGGCATCTGGTCTGGGTATCAAACTGGCGACCGGCGCTAACGCCCTGGACACCGCGACGGCTATTCGTGCAGAGCTGAAGAAGATGGAACCGTTCTTCCCGTCAGGTCTGAAAATCGTTTATCCGTATGACACTACGCCGTTCGTAAAAATTTCGATTCACGAAGTGGTAAAAACCCTGGTTGAGGCGATCATCCTCGTCTTCCTGGTAATGTACCTGTTCCTGCAAAACTTCCGCGCGACGCTGATCCCAACCATCGCCGTACCGGTTGTATTGCTTGGGACCTTCGCGGTTCTGGCGATATTTGGCTACTCGATAAACACCCTGACGATGTTCGGGATGGTGCTCGCCATCGGCCTGCTGGTGGATGACGCCATCGTGGTGGTCGAAAACGTCGAGCGTGTGATGGCGGAAGAAGGCCTGCCGCCGAAGGAAGCAACCCGTAAATCTATGGGCCAGATCCAGGGCGCGCTGGTCGGTATCGCGATGGTACTGTCCGCGGTGTTTATCCCGATGGCCTTCTTTGGCGGCTCTACCGGTGCGATTTACCGTCAGTTCTCCATCACCATCGTTTCGGCGATGGCGCTGTCGGTACTGGTTGCGCTGATCCTGACGCCAGCCCTGTGCGCGACGATGCTGAAGCCGATTCAGAAAGGCGGACACGGCGAGCATAAAGGGTTCTTCGGCTGGTTCAACCGCATGTTTGATAAGAGCACGCACCACTACACCGACAGCGTGGGTAACATCCTGCGCAGCACCGGTCGTTACCTGCTGCTCTATATCATCATCGTGGTGGGGATGGCTTTCCTGTTTGTTCGTCTGCCAAGCTCGTTCCTGCCAGATGAAGACCAGGGCGTGTTCCTGAGTATGGCGCAGCTTCCGGCCGGTGCGACGCAAGAGCGTACGCAGAAAGTGCTGGATGAGATGACCGACTACTTCCTGACCAAAGAGAAAGACAACGTCGAATCCGTGTTTGCGGTTAACGGCTTTGGCTTCGCGGGTCGTGGTCAGAACACCGGTATCGCCTTCGTTTCTCTGAAAGACTGGTCTGAACGTCCAGGTGCAGAGAACAAGGTAGAAGCCATTACCGGCCGCGCGATGGGCACCTTCTCACAGATTAAAGATGCGATGGTCTTTGCCTTTAACCTGCCAGCGATTGTTGAACTGGGTACGGCGACCGGCTTCGACTTCCAGCTGATTGACCAGGGCGGTCTGGGCCACGAAAAACTGACGCAGGCGCGTAACCAGCTGTTTGGCGAGGTGGCAAAACACCCTGACCTGCTGGTGGGCGTACGTCCTAACGGTCTGGAAGATACGCCGCAGTACAAGATCGATATCGACCAGGAAAAAGCGCAGGCGCTGGGTGTTTCCATCAGTGACATTAATACCACGCTGGGCGCCGCCTGGGGCGGTAGCTACGTTAACGACTTCATCGACCGTGGTCGCGTGAAGAAAGTGTACGTCATGTCCGAAGCGCAGTACCGCATGCTGCCGAACGATATCAACAACTGGTACGTTCGCGGTAGCGATGGCCAGATGGTGCCGTTCTCCGCCTTCTCAACCTCGCGCTGGGAATACGGTTCGCCGCGTCTGGAGCGTTATAACGGCTTGCCATCGATGGAAATCCTCGGTCAGGCAGCGCCAGGCCGAAGCACCGGTGAAGCCATGAACCTGATGGAAGAACTGGCCAGCAAACTACCTGCGGGTATCGGCTACGACTGGACCGGCATGTCCTATCAGGAACGTCTGTCCGGTAACCAGGCCCCTGCCCTGTACGCCATTTCACTGATTGTGGTGTTCCTGTGTCTGGCGGCATTGTATGAGAGCTGGTCGATTCCGTTCTCCGTTATGCTGGTGGTTCCGCTGGGGGTTATCGGTGCACTGCTTGCCGCAACCTTCCGTGGGCTGACCAACGACGTTTACTTCCAGGTGGGCCTGCTGACAACCATTGGCTTGTCGGCGAAGAACGCGATACTCATCGTCGAATTCGCCAAAGATCTGATGGAGAAAGAAGGAAAAGGCCTGATTGAAGCCACGCTGGAAGCCGTTCGTATGCGTTTGCGTCCAATCCTGATGACGTCCCTGGCGTTTATCCTCGGCGTTATGCCGCTGGTTATCAGCTCCGGCGCGGGCTCCGGCGCACAGAACGCGGTAGGTACGGGTGTAATGGGTGGTATGGTCACGGCGACCGTTCTCGCCATCTTCTTCGTACCGGTGTTCTTCGTGGTGGTTCGTCGCCGCTTCAGCCGCAAAAATGAAGATGTTGAGCACAATCATTCGGTAGAACATCACTGATACCGGTTTCACATGATAAAAAGGCCGCATTTGCGGCCTTTTTCATTTTCAGAAAAAATCATAAAATAGACCTATTGCTTTTCTATTTATTTTCTTCTTTTTAAATGAGGCCTGGCATAATAGGCCGATAACTTACACCAGGGACTCAGCCTTCTTTTGTTATCATTTTGCGGCGTAAATTATTCGGACTATTCCTAAGTAACGGAAATTATCTGAAGATATCTGGTTTCGGACTTCACATGAAACTTTGCGCTAACTCAATGAATTTTAAGGAACCGATAAAAAACGGTTTTTTATTTGATTAACGTGGTTGCTGCAAAAGGTACATTTGCGTAAAGGCTCGCACAGTAACGATTTAATTGTAATTTTTCGTAATAGCGCGGTGAAATCTTGATCAGAGTGGCTTATAGTTAGAGTTATCAGGAACACAGCTCCCATGTGGCTAAGCAAGTTGTATCCATCCCGACATGATGTTCGGTGAGTAAAAAATCACTCAGAAGGGGATGCGCTATGGACGAGTACTCGCCAAAAAGGCATGATATCGCGCAGTTGAAATTTCTCTGCGAATCCTTGTACCATGACTGCCTTGCCAATCTTGAAGAAAGTAACCATGGCTGGGTGAACGATCCAACGTCTGCTATCAATTTACAGCTTAACGAGCTGATCGAGCATATCGCCACCTTCGCACTTAATTATAAAATTAAGTACAATGAAGATAATAAGTTGATAGAGCAAATTGATGAATACCTGGACGACACCTTTATGTTGTTCAGCAGCTACGGCATTAACGCACAGGATTTGCAGAAATGGCGTAAATCAGGAAACCGTCTATTTCGCTGCTTCACTAATGTCAGCAGAGCTAATCCGGTTAGTCTTTCCTGTTAAAATTATTACAATTACTAAGGTGAATTTATGTCTGATAAACCATTAACAAAAGTCGATTATTTGATGCGCCTGCGACGCTGCCAGTCAATTGACACCCTCGAACGTGTTATTGAGAAAAATAAATACGAGCTGTCTGATAATGAACTGGCGGTATTTTATTCAGCTGCCGACCATCGTCTGGCTGAACTAACCATGAATAAACTGTATGACAAGATCCCCTCTTCGGTATGGAAATTTGTTCGTTAATCGTTGAAGAGAGACTGTAAAGGCATTACGCCCGTTGTTAAGCTGAATTTACCTTTCGAATTACGCTTCAAGTGCAAACGCCAGGTTCCCGTATAAAACGTATTTATGCGCATAAATGTTGTGACTCCCGTCACAGCCGCTTTTAGGGAACGTTCCCTTTCTGGTTAATCCTCTTTACGCTGCGTAAAACGATTCCAGAGAGGTTCCCATGAGTGAAGAAAAACAGAAGATGATTGCAGGTGAATATTACCGCCCTGGCGATGACACGCTGAGGGCTGACCGTTTACGCGCGCGTCATCTTGTTCACCGCTATAACCATACCGCACCCGATGAGAAGGCCGAACGTCGCGCCTTATTAGCTGACCTGCTGGGTCAAAGCGAAGGCGCCTATATAGAACCGAGCTTCCGCTGCGACTACGGGTATAACATCTATCTGGGCAAAAATTTTTATGCCAACTTTGACTGCGTCATGCTGGATGTCTGCCCTGTCCGCATTGGCGATAACTGTATGCTTGCGCCGGGGGTGCACATTTATACGGCCACGCATCCTCTGGATGCGACCGAACGTAACAGTGGGCTGGAGTACGGTAAACCGGTCACCATTGGTGATAACGTCTGGATCGGCGGACGTGCGATCATTAACCCGGGCGTAACCATTGGCGATAATGCGGTTATCGCTTCCGGCGCGGTAGTGACCAAAGACGTGCCGGCCAATGCTGTCGTGGGCGGCAATCCGGCGAAAATCATTAAAATGCTCTAAGCGCATCCTGAGTAACTGTTATGCTTTTTCCTGGCATAACTGTTACTTTCATCGCGTAAACCCCTCTCATAAAATAAGCAGATCACCTGTATTTTCAACAATCATAAAGGCAAAAAATGACAGAGATACAGCGCCTGCTTACCGCTACCATCGACGATCTCAATACTCGTGAAAAGCGCGACAATCGCCCGCGCTTTAGCATCAGCTTTATTCGCAAACACCCCGGGTTGTTCGTCGCCATGTACGCCGCCTGGCTGGCAACGCTTATCGTCATGCTGAAATCTGAAACGCTGGTCGATTCCGTCTGGCTGCTGGTAGTGCTGTTCGTGGTGTTTAACGCGTTTTTCTTTTTCGACGTCAATCCGCGTTACCGGTATGAAGATATCGACGTACTCGATTTCCGCGTGTGCTACAACGGGGAGTGGTACAACACGCGTTACGTGCCGAAGGAGCTGATCGACAGCATCCTGCACTCGCCGGCTGTCGAAGCCGGGCAAAAAGAGAAGTTGCAGAAAATGGTCACCACCAAGGGCCAGCTCTCTTTTTATGATGTCTTTACCCTTTCCCGCCCCACTGCTGCGTAATTAACGCCTGAAGACGTCGGATACCCGGCGCAAACTGCGAAGCAGAGGTATTGCCGTAACCTAAAACCAGACCGGTTTGCCCCTGCTTCGTCTCAAGGTAATATCCGCTCAGCGCAGCGGGTGCCAGCTGAAACGCTCTTGCCTGCTCCACCAGCCGCTGGTCGTCGATACCGTCAATCGCCAGCGCCAGGTGCATCCCTCCTTCTCCGGCAAGAACACGGTGCGGCGTATGAAGCTCTGCGCTTAGCACCTCTCGCAGTTGGCGGTATCGCTTACGATAAAGTCGGCGCATGGCGGCAAGATGTCGCGCATAGTGGCCTTCCTCAATAAACAGCGCCAGGGTGCGCTGTTCAGCGCGATGCCCGCCGCGCAGCAGCGAGCCGATGGCGGGACGTGCCGCCTTCGCCAGCGCTGGCGGTAACACCATGAACCCCATTCGGAGCGACGGAAACAGCGTTTTGCTGAACGTCCCCAGATACACAACGGGCGCGTTGTTGACCATACCCAGCATCGCCGGGACGGGCTCACCGGTATAACGGAATTCGCTGTCGTAATCGTCCTCAATGATCCACGCGTTGTGCTGCCGGGCCAGTTCCAGCAGCGCCAGACGCCGCCGCGCGCTGAGTACGCTTCCGTAAGGGAACTGATGCGATGGCGAGGTAAAAATCAGCGTGGGTGAAGGCGCACACAGCCCTTCCCAGCACATCCCCTCGTCATCCACCGGTATGCCGGTCATCGCCAGGCCGGTTTTGACAAAAGCGCTTTTGGCGCCGCTATAGCCGGGATTTTCCACCCAGGCGACATCCCCCGGCTCGCTTAACAGCATTGTGCACAGATTGACGCCCTCCAGCGCCCCTTCGGTTATCACTATCTGGCTGGCGTCACAGTCAATGCCGCGGGAGAGCGCAAGATGGCGGGCAATGGCGGCCCGTAGCGACGGCTCGCCGGCAGGGTCGCCATACCCTAACAGGGCGCTTCCCTCCTCGCGCAGGACGCGATCGTACAACCGCCGCCACAGCGGCAAGGGGAAATAGTTGATGGCAGGCGTTCCCGGCGTAAACGCCATCACCGGAGTGTCACGCGGCACAGGCGCGGGCAGCCGGGCGACACGTTTTGTCAGCCTGACGTCCGGGTCCGGTAATGTCCGGGCAATCGTACGAGGAGCGAATTGCCCCACCCGCGTGCCCTGGCGGCTACGCAGCAAATAACCTTCGAGCGTGAGCTGGTCCAGCGCCGCGTTGACGGTATTTCGGGACACCGAGATCTGATGCGCCAGCGTTCGTGAGCCGGGCAAATGGCTGCCGGAACGAAGCCTTCCGCACAGTATGGCCTCCCGCAAAGCAAGATAGAGCGCGCGCTGGAGCGTCTCTGTCCCACGTTTTTTCAGCGCAGCATGGAGCAAGGTGTATAGCTCATCACCCGGTATATTCATCATTCCTCCTTGTGGTACCAGAAAAACATAACCTGGTGGTTCTTTTTAAGGAACCAGCAATTCATTAATCTGGAGATCTTCTTAACATCATGGAAATAAAGATGAATACATTCAATGAGTTTGGTCAACCTGTAGGGGAAAGTCTTATCGACTGGCAGCCTCGGCCGCGCCCGTCCCGGGTGGTACTTCAGGGTCGCTATTGTCGGCTTGAGCCGCTGCGCATGGAGCATGCCCACGCGTTGTTCTCTGCGTATTCCGTGGCCGGAGATACCCGAAGCTGGACGTGGCTGCTGCGTGAGCCCGATGCCACCGCAGAGGAGTTTGCCGAATGGGTGGCGAGCGTAAGCGAATTAGCCGATCCCATCCACTTTACCGTTATCGATAACCAGACCCAGTCTCCTGTCGGGACGCTGTCCCTGATGCGGATCGATCCTAAAAACGGCGTCGTGGAAGTGGGACATGTTCACTTCTCGTCACTGTTAAGCCGCACGCCCATGTCGACAGAAGCGCAGTATCTGCTGATGCGGTACGTGTTCGATACCCTGGGCTACCGGCGTTATGAATGGAAGTGCAATAGCCTGAACGAACCCTCCCGCAAAGCGGCCCTGCGTCTTGGCTTTCAGTTTGAAGGGCGTTTTCGCCAGGCGCTGGTCATTAAAGGCCGAAACCGGGACACCGACTGGTTTTCAATTCTCGACAAAGAGTGGCCAGCGCTGGCGAGCGCCTTTGAAAGCTGGCTTGCCACCGACAATTTTACTGCCGATGGCAAACAGAAAAGATCCCTGGAAAGCTGGCGAGAAACGCGCGTCTAGCGCCTTTTTTTACGCCCCTGCACCGCCTTAAAGCGCGGGTTAGATTTGCAAATCACGTATAAGCGTCCCTTGCGTTTGACTATCTGGCAATCCGGGTGACGCTGTTTTGCACTGCGCAATGAGTTAAGCACCTGCATGATTAGCCTCGCTTCGCATCAAGAAAGCCGCCAAAACGCTTGCGGAAGCGTGCCGCGCTGCCATCTGTCGAGAAGGTCTTCTGCTTCCCGGTATAAAACGGATGTGATTTAGAGGAGACATCAAGAGTAACGTAAGGATACGTTTTCCCCTCAAGCTCAATTTCACGATCTGTCTTAATCGTTGAGCCAACTTTAAAATATTCATTAGCCGTGGTGTCGTGAAACACAACGGTGCGATAGGTTGGATGGATATTCGGTTTCATCTCTGGCCTTCATGTATTGTTATAACATAACAAAATACTATCTGAGCTTTGCTGCAAAAACAACCCCTGTGACGCGCAGCCTGTTTTTGAAAGGTTTATTCAGATACCTGCCTGAGACGGTTGCATGCTATAACTATATCATTTACCGATAAAAACTTTTTCCTCTGGCGCGCAAACTCCAGGCCCGGGGCGGGCATATGGGAAGGATAAAACAGCATGCGAACCCGACATCTGGTCAGCCTGGTGACAGGCGTACTGATCTTCTCTGTGCTGGTCCCTGTGTGCCTCAGTATCTGGCTGGCGCATCGTCAGGCTGAGGAGAAATTTGTGGACGCGCTGGACAGCTATGCCTCGCGTGTCCTGATCCGTACCGACAGAGTCGTTGCGCAGGCAAAACAGGCGCTCACGCACCTACAGACATTCCACGCTTCGCCCTGCACTCCCCCGCATTTACGCGAAATGCGCCGGGTCGCGTTCTCATGGCGCTATATCCAGGAAGTGATGTATATCGATAACCTGAAACCGCTCTGCTCATCGCTTGAACAATCCAGTGATACGGCGATCTTACCGCCCCCAATGCGGATCACCGAAGATGGTTATAGCGCGTGGCTCACCTCGCAAAACGACCTCGGCATTCAGCGTTATATGGCCGTTCTGGGGAAAGGACATTATCTGGTAATGGTCGATCCGGCGTCGCTTGTGGATGTTGTTCCGTTTGGTGAAATCTCAATGGATGCCGCCCTGGTGGGCAGCTCAACCCATCATATATTTGCCAGAAGCAATGTTCTAGACCCGTATATTCTCTCTGTCGTTAAGGAGCAGCAGGACGTTACGCGCGTGCAATACAACGGCTCAATGTACGTGATGAAACCTGTACCCGAACTGGGGTTTACGGTGATCGCTTGGGTGTCGTTAAAACCGCTGGCGGCTTCCTGGCACCAGCAACTGATCATCTGGCTACCGGCTGGCATACTGCTAAGCCTGGTTGCTGCCCTTATTGTCCTGCGCATTCTCCGCCGTTTGCTGTCCCCGCGTCACCGCCTGATCGACGCGATCAACAACCGGGAGATCGAGGTTCACTACCAGCCCATCGTGGCGCTGTGTAGTGGAAAACTGGTGGGTGCTGAAGCGCTGATGCGCTGGCCGCAGCCAGATGGCAGTAACCTGTCGCCTCATCTCTTTGTTCCGCTGGCTGAGCAGACAGGGCTTATTTCAACGCTGACGCGGCTAGTGGTAAATGAGGTATTTGAGGATCTAGGCGCCTGGCTACACCATCACCCGGAACTGCATATTTCTGTCAACCTTGCGCCATCGGATTTAACGTCCCCCGAGCTGCCTCGCCAGCTGAGTCAGTTGCTCAACAAATGGGGCGTCCACCCGCGCCAGATCGCCCTTGAATTAACCGAGCGCGGGTTTGCCGATCCTGCCGTCAGCGTACCTGCTATCGCTGCATTTCGCCGCGCCGGGCACGCTATCTACATTGATGATTTTGGCACGGGTTACTCCAGCCTGAGCTATTTGCAGGATCTGGATGTCGATACTCTGAAGATTGATAAATCCTTTGTGGATGCGCTGGAGTACAAGCACGTGACTCCCCACATCATCGAAATGGCCAAATCGCTTAAACTGGCGATGGTCGCAGAAGGCATTGAAACTGAAGGGCAGATCGAATGGTTGCATCGCCACGGCGTGCAGTACGGCCAGGGCTGGTATTTCAGCAAGGCGCTGCCTAAAGAGGATTTCATTCTCTGGGCCGCGCACAACCTCAGGAAATAAACCGATTGTGCGGTGTTACGTGCGGCCACGGCAGTGGCCGCACGTTTCGGCTCAGCCGTTCTGCTGCCAGCTAAACGTGTAGCGCAGCCGGCGGTTTTGCAGAATGAAGGCCGGGGCTACGCTCGGGCTCCATGAGTCGTCCCCCCCTACGCCCATGTGAAACGCATCAAGATTCAACCAGCAGCCAGCCTCTTCCCGCAGCAAGTGCTGATGCGTTGTCTCATGCAGCTGCCGCTGGCTATAACGGCTCAGGGAGAAATGGAACTGTCCCTGCAACTGATGGGAGCCAAACGTCAGCTCGCGGGTGTCGCAGCGCAAACCGTTCTCCGTCGGGAAGATATACGGCGTCAGCATCTCTTCCAGCGGTAACGCCCAGCGCCCCTGCTGCGCCGCCAGTTTTCTGTCCGGATAGTTTTCCAGCGGGCCTAGTCCCAGCCAGCGCACCGTTTCCGGGATATCCGCCAGCATAACGCTCAGGCCCACGCGAGCGGGCTCAGGAATGTCAGACGCCACCGTCACCTGCACATCACCGTGCAGCACCCCGTGGTCATCAATCCGCCAGACCTTGCAGCTGATAAACAGCGCTTTACCCTGATGCTCCCAGACGTGCTGCGTGGTCACTATCACCTCACGGTTATGCTGCTCCGCTTCACACTGGAGGAGGCGCGCGGACATCTCATACATCCCTGCCGCTTTCCAGCGTTCCACCCACGCGTTCGGATCGATGCGGGTCGCCTCGCTGACGCCAATGTCATTGTCCAGCGGCGCGCGGGTGAAGTTATCCGTTAGCGGAGAACGGAGCGTTTCAGCGCCCTCGTTCCACCACTGGGTCAAGTTTCCGGTGAGACGGCTAAACTGCCAGCGCTGCTGCTGATGAGTAATGTCCAGCGCCTCGTCCTGCACCGTTAGCTGCGGAGGGGTTCCGCCTGCTTTCGGTGGCGCAAGGTACAGCGGCGCCGGAAGCGGCCACTGATCCCAGGCACAACGGTGGCCGGGCGGCGACCACGGCGTGGCCTGCGGCTGAACGATCTCCACGTTGAGCCAGACCTCGCCCGGCTCAGCGACAAGTTCAGGCAGCGGGATCTCAACGTGCTGCGTCCCCTCGGGCGCAACAGAAAGGGGTGTTTCGCCGGAAGCCAGTACCGCACCGTCACGCGCCACCGACCATCGCAGATACTCGTTGTCAGTATGACGGAACAGATAATCGCTCTGGATCTCGACGACCAGCGGAGCGGTGCTCACCAGCGTAAAGGTAAAGAACTGCTGGGCACGCTGCGCCTCGTAAAGGGCGGGATGCGGAGTGCGATCGGGAAACACCAGCCCGTTGAGGCAGAACTGTCGGTCGTTGGGCTTATCGCCAAAATCGCCGCCGTAGGCCCAGAATACCGTGCCGTCTTCCGCTTTTTTCGTCAGCGCCTGATCGACCCAGTCCCAGACAAAGCCGCCCTGCAACCGGGGATGGCTGCGGAATGCCTGCCAGTAGCTGGCAAAGCCGCCAAAGCTGTTGCCCATCGCGTGGGCATACTCGCACAGGATCAGCGGACGGGTTTCGTCCGGCATACCAATCCACTTTTTAATCGACCACTTTGGCACCGCCGGGAACGGCTGATCCTGATCGACGCGAGCGTACATCGGGCAGACAATATCGGTTGCCGCCGTACTGGCGCCGCCGCCTTCATACTGCACCGGCCGCGTGGGATCGGTGGTTTTCAGCCAGCGGTACAGCGCATCGTGATTCGCCCCATGCCCGGACTCATTCCCCAGGGACCAGATGATGATGGACGGATGATTCCGGTCCCGCTGCACCATACGCGTTACGCGTTCGCTCATGGCAGGCAGCCAGCGCGGATCATCCGCCAGGCGGCTCATTGGCACCATGCCATGGGTTTCAATATTCGCCTCATCAACCACGTACAGGCCGTAGCGATCGCAAAGCGTGTACCACAGAGGATGGTTCGGATAATGCGAGCAGCGCACGGCGTTGAAGTTATGCTGCTTCATCAGTTCGATGTCGCGGCGCATGGTCGCCTCATCCATCACCTGCCCCTTCTCAGGATGATGTTCGTGACGGTTCACGCCGCGGATCAGCAGCGGTTTGCCGTTAAGCTTCAGCTGGCCGTTGCTGATTTCGACGCGTCTGAAACCGACATCGCAGGCTTCAGTCTCCAGCACGTTACCCTGCGCATCCCGAAGCGATATTGTCAGCCGATAGCATTCCGGTGTTTCAGCGCTCCATAGCGCAGGAGCGTTCACGGGTATCGCCACCCTAAGCCGTTCTGCCCAACTGCCGCGTTCGTCCACGATGGCCGATCCGGGCTGCTGCGTGGTTTGCGCGCAGGCTTCGCCGTTACGCCACAGGGTAAACGCCACCTCGCATTCGGCGTAGCGTGTGCCTTCCAGCGCAACGTCAACCCGGAGTATCGCCCGATCGCATTCGGCATTCAGATCGGTCACGATCTGATAATCGGCAATTCGCGTTTCCGGTTTGTGCAGCAGCGAGACGTCACGGAAAATGCCACTCATCCGCCACATGTCCTGATCTTCCAGATAGCTTCCGTCGCACCAGCGTAACACCATCACCGCCAGGCGGTTCTGCCCCGGTCGCAGCACCGCGCTGAGATCGAACTCCGCAGGCAGACGGCTGTCCTGCGAATAGCCCATCCACTGGCCGTTACACCACAGATGAAAAGCTGAATTCACCCCGTCAAAAATAATGCGGGTTTGCCCGCTGCACATCCAGGCGTCATCCATCTCAAATGTGAGCGAGTAACAACCGGTTGGGTTTTCAACCGGAACATAGGGCGGGTTCACATTTATCGGATAGGTGACGTTGGTATAGATGGGAGTATCAAATCCCTGCATCTGCCAGTTCGACGGCACGGGCATCTCAACGGCATCAGCCAGATCGTCCGTTATCCATGCCTCCGGAACCTGCTCTGGCGCCGGGAAAAAGCTGAATCGCCAGATGCCGTTAAGCAGACGCTTGCTCCGCGAAGGCTTATCCTCGCGGGCGAAGGTTTCATCGCGCCAGCTATGAAAAGGCGCGTGTGCGGCCAGACGATTCCACTGCGTCACACCCGGGTTTTCCCAGTCACGACGCGCCAGAAGTGCGCTGAGAGTCAGCGGCAATGTAGAAGACATATCAACCTCTTTGCGAAGCGCTCACAATTTTAGCCAACATGCCCTGGTAAACGGTGGCGGTAAAGACTTTGATCGTCACCAGGCGAGCACGATCACAAAAGTGCTAACTGCGCGCCAGTTTCTCCGCCAGCAGCGCCAGCGTTCTGAGCTGTTGCGCAAGATCTTCACGATCGGCCTGCTGTGCGGCGCGCGGCGCGGTGGAATGACGCACGATCAACGTAACGGGAAGTTGTTCCTGCCAGCATTCGTCGTGATGGGCAGGTGCCATCAGCCACTCCACGCTGCGCTCACCGGCCTCGCGGAACGCCTGCCGAACGGTGGTGAGCGGAGGTGAAAACCACGCGCTGTCAGCCGTATCATCAAACCCGACAACCGAGATCTGCCCCGGTACCGCAACGCCTTTTTCCGCACAGGCGCATAAAACGCCAAGCGCCATCTGATCGTTAGCGACGAGGATCGCCTCCGGCAGCTGCGCGCCCGCCAGGAGCTGATGCCCTTTCTCATAGCCCGAAGCCGCGCTCCAGTCGCCCTGCGCCACCGCAAACGCCTCCACGTCGGCCTGAGCCAGCGTGGTTTTCCATCCCGCCAGACGAGCCCGGGCAGAGACAGAACTTTCCGGCCCGGCGAGCAGCGCAATTCGCTGGTGCCCCAGCGAAAGCAGATGCTCTGCCCCCAGGGCAGCGCCCTGTTCGGCATTGAAAACGAGACTGTTAACCCGAGCTGTGGGGGACACATCGAGAAAAAGAACCGGGGTCGGCGAGGCCATTTCCTGAAGCATTTCTGCCAGGGCATCTTCCAGCGGAACGTTCACCAGCAGCGCCTCTACGCGCTGCGCCAGTAATTCCTGCAAAGCAGCCTGACACTGCGCGGGTTGCTCCACCATGGAGATGAGTACGCTAGCCCCCTGCTCCACTGCCCGGGATTTTACAGCTGAGGCGATTTGCGACGGCGCATGTAGCGCCAGATCGCTGGTCATCAGCCCCAGCGTGCGGGTGCGTTTCCCGGCCAGCTGCTGCGCGCCACGGTTGGGCACATAGTGTAGCGCCGCCATGGCCTGCCGGACCTTTTCCCGCGTACGGGCAGAAACGTGTTCCGCGTCGTTAATCACCCGGGAAACGGTCTGATAAGAAACGCCTGCCACGCGGGCAACGTCATAAAGAGTGATCGCTTTCATACATTCTGGCGTCGTGAAAAGAGAAGTCTCTATTCTGACACAGTTACGCCATCATAGCCTGTGAGCGCTTCGCAAAATTAAACAATCCGCTCCGGCTGTGCAGCTTTCTGAATGCGCGGTCTCGGGCGAAACCACGGCAAACAGAGCTGGATCAGCGGGCCGATGGTTAATGCATACAGCACGGTTCCAACGCCAAACGCTCCCCCGAGGAGGTAGCCGACGATCAACACAGTCACCTCGATCGCGGTACGCACGCTGCGGATCGACCAGCCCAGCCGGGCGTGTATGCCGGTCATCAGGCCGTCGCGCGGGCCTGCGCCAAAACCCGCGCCGATATACATCCCGGTGGCAAGGGCGTTAACCACAATGCCGGAAACCAGCAGGGTGATGCGCACGGGCAGCGAGGTGAGCTCAGGGATCAGCGCCATTGACGCATCTGCCGCCAGACCAATACAAATCACATTACTGATAGTGCCCAGCCCCGGCAGCTGACGCAGCGGGATCCACAGCAGCAGCACCGCTGCCCCGGTTAAAATAATCACCGTGCCGATGCTCATCCCTGTCTGGATGGCGACGCCAAGGTGAAAGACATCCCAAGGGTCGACACCCAGATCCGAACGAATAAACATCGCGGTTGAAAGCCCGTACAGGCCTAAACCGACATAAAGTTGTACCAGACGACGTACCATTTTCTCTTCTCCGAAGTACCAGGTTCCATCTTCGGTGAAAATGGCACTATGATTAATGTCCAGTTTTCAAATAGTGGACTGCACATGTCATCACGTCGTTTTGGAAGCCAGTCTCTGGTACGCCTGTTAGGGCACTGGCAGCAAGCCTCTTCCCGTACCCCGCTGTGGCGCCAGCTGGCTGACGCGTTACGCCTGTTGATTCTGGATGGCAGGCTGGCGCTAAACACGCGCCTGCCCGGAGAGCGGGAGCTGGCCACCGCACTGAGCGTAAGCCGCACCACCATCAGCAGCGCGCTGGCGCATCTGCGGGAAGAAGGTTATGTGGAGAGCCGTCACGGCAGCGGTTCGCGGGCGATCCTGCCAGACAGCCGCGCCGTGCCCACGCTTTCCACAGCCAGTGCGGCGCTGGATCTCTCAACCGCCGCGCTCAACGCGGGGCCAGAGATCCACCAGGCCTACGCCCACGCGCTGACGGCCATCACGCCGAATCTGGCGCTGACCGGGTACGATCAGCTTGGGCTTCCGGCGCTGCGTGAAGCTATCGCCGCCCGCTACACCGCACGCGGTCTGCCCACCCGGGCAGACGAAGTGATGGTGGTGAACGGCGCCGTCAGCGGCTTTGCCCTGATCTTAAGAATGATGACCGGTCCCGGGGATCGCGTGGTGGTGGATCATCCCACTTACCCGCTGGCAATAGCCGCCATTCAGGGAGCGCTATGCCGGCCCGTGGGCGTCTCGCTGCCTGAAACGGGTTGGGATACCGACGGTTTTGCCGCAACGCTCGCCCAGACCGCCCCGCGTCTGGCCTATCTGATGCCGGATTTTCATAATCCGACCGGGCGTTGCATGGATGCCGCGACGCGCCAGACCATAACCGACATCGCCGCGCAAACCCGCACCACGCTGGTGGTGGATGAAACCATGGTCGATCTCTGGTTCGATGCTCCCCCGCCGCCGCCGCTGGCCGCCTTTAACCCGGAGGCCGCGGTGATGACGCTGGGTTCCGCAGGCAAAAGTTTCTGGGGTGGGCTGCGTCTCGGCTGGATCCGCGCCTCGTCCCGCACTATCGCCACGCTCGCGCAGACGCGCGACACGCTGGATCTGGGTTCTCCGGTGCTGGAACAACTGGCCACGCTGTGGCTTATCGAAAACAGTGAAACCTTCCTGCCTGCCCGGCGGGAAATGCTGGCAGAACGTGGCGACCGCTGCGGCCAGATGCTGCGGGAACATTTCCCCGAATGGCGGTTTCAGGAAGCGGAGGGAGGGCTCTCATACTGGATTGAATTACCCGGCATGCTGGCGACGCAGCTGGCGGCACGCGCCGAGACGACAGGCATCATTATGGGCACCGGCACGCGCTTTGGGCTTTCAGGCGCGTTTGACCGCTATCTGCGAATGCCCTTCTCACTCAGTCCGCCGGAACTTGAAGAGGCATTATTGCGGATCAAACCGCTGTGGCGTGCGTTAAATAAAAGTGTAGCGCCAGTAAAACGGAGCCTGGTGTAAATTATTCGCCAGAAACAATAAAAACTGCTGACTGTAACGCATGCAGTCAGCAGTTTTCATGAAGAACAGCTTAATGTTGAGGAGGAATCGGGAAGCCTTTTAGCGAAATAATGAAATTATCCCCTTCTTTCTTTATTTTTGCACCGGTATCACACCAGTCAGACGCAATTCGAAAGAACTCATCACTTCCTACATTCCAGCCAAGACGAACATGTTTCACGTAGCCGGAACGTAACAGATTGCAGGCCTCGTTGTAGTCACTGGCAGTCGATAGTTGTTGTTTCATTTTCTCTTCTTCAGAAGTTTACGTAGTGCTTTGATTTCTTTAGGAGTAAATGGAGTTACGCTCTCTTCTTCCGTATGCTGATTATCAACATCCTCTTCCGATACTCCCGCCTCTTCTACTGCTTCAAATGCCAGCAGCAGCAGTTTCTCTGTGGTCACGCTTAAATTCTCATTATTGTCTTCCGCATAGTGGCGAAGTCTTTCTTTTAGCGCTTCATCAATTTTAACGTTTAAAACCGCAGTAACCATGATTGTCACATCCTTTCGGAACACGTGTTTAATTTAATACACGAAGATAAGTTTGTTATCCAGATATATATTTTTTAGCTTATGACAGAATAAAGGCATCCGAAAATAAAATGACAGTCTATTATTACAGGTTTATGACATTATTATTTCAGTTAAATGAAGGCTGTATTACAGAAAATACAATAGTCACATAATTTAGAAGGTTTATTCAGGGGAACAACTGAGAGGATCACAAATGGGTGGGGGCCCTGCCAGCTACATCCCGGCACCCACGTCGTCTGCCCTGGCTGCTTCCTTCCGGACCTGACCTGGTGAACAGAGTAGCGTTGCGGGAGAACCAACAGAGCCCCCATTGAGAGCGTTGATATCCAACGCGCTGGCGCATTATCCCTGTGGAGCACCTCAATTGCAAGCCGCTGGCAACCGGATGCTGGATTATTGCGCAAACTGCCCCGACAATCTTCTTTATCTTCGTATAACATTACCCTTCGCTGATTTCCCTCAGGAGAAACAATGGACGAACATGACACTTTCCCACAGCGAGTGTGGCAAATCGTGGCTTCGATTCCGGAAGGCTGTGTCACGACCTATGGGGAAGTCGCCCGGCTGGCGGGTTCTCCGCGCGCGGCGCGTCAGGTTGGAGGCGTGCTGAGAAGGCTACCGGAGGGAAGCACGTTACCGTGGCACCGGGTCGTCAATCGCCATGGCGCCATTTCCCTCACCGGGCCAGACTTGCAGCGCCAGCGTCAGGCATTACTCTCAGAAGGGGTGCAGGTGTCCGGGGCAGGACAGATTGATATGCAGAAGTATCGCTGGGAGTACTGACGCCCTCTCCCGTCAACATGGAGAGGGCGAAGGAAAATTACATCTGTGTTGGGGGTGTAGGCAGAGTCGGCTGATTGGTTTGCGTTGCAACAGGCACTTCAGTTTGCTGCACCGGTACCAGGGTCAGGTCGATTTTGGTGCCGCCTTTGTTGACCGCTTCCTGTACGGTATCGGTGATAAAGACCAGCTTATCGTTGATCGTTACCGCCGCGCTCAGGAGGATACGCGCGTTAGGCTGGACGTCAGACGGGTTGTACGGCAGCACGAAGCTGAACGGCGCCTGTTTACCCTCTGTACGAACTGCACGCTGAGCAAGGACTTTAGACGGTGCATCCGCCAGAGACGCATCGGATAACGTGACCGTTAAAACCGCGTCCGGCGGCAGAGCGACTTTCTGTTTAATCCAGATGGTACCGGACACGTTAGGCTGTCGAATAGCTTGCTGTGAAAGGGTGTTAATCCCGTTTGGGGTCGCCGTTGGTACCGCTACATCGGCACTCTTATCCGCACAGGCGGACAACGCCACCGCCATTGCAACACCGCTTAACATAGGCACGAGTTTCATTGAAGTCTCCTTATCATCAATGCACCGGCGGGATCGATCCCATCCGATGTCGTTTTATTCACATAACGTAAACAAGTGTGGCACAAATCACGGATTTATGCCTAATTTTGCCCAGGTATTAAGATTATTCTACCCATCGGACCACTATCGTTTCTGCGTTATACTCAGCGTATCTTTCGCCACGGCGTTTATTGAGGACCACTATGAGTCAGGCACTGAACAATCTGCTGACATTGCTTAACCTGGAAAAAATAGAAGAAGGGCTATTTCGCGGACAGAGCGAAGATTTAGGCTTACGCCAGGTTTTTGGGGGCCAGGTCGTGGGGCAAGCGCTGTATGCCGCCAAGGAGACCGTCCCGGCAGACCGTCTGGTGCACTCGTTTCACAGCTACTTTTTACGCCCCGGTGACAGCGCTAAACCGATTGTGTACGACGTGGAAGTTCTGCGTGACGGCCAAAGCTTCAGCGCCCGTCGCGTGGCGGCCATCCAGCATGGGAAACCCATTTTCTACATGACCGCCTCCTTCCAGGCGCCAGAGCCGGGCTATGAGCATCAAAAACAGATGCCGTCTGCCCCGTCGCCGGACGATCTGAAATCGGAAACCGAAATAGCCCGCGCACTCGCGCATCTGTTGCCGCCGCAGGTAAAAGAGAAGTTTCTGTGCGATAAACCGCTGGAGATCCGCCCGGTCGAATTTCATAACCCAATGAAGGGGCATACCGCTGAGCCCGCCCGTCAGGTGTGGATCCGCGCCAACGGCAGCGTACCGGCAGACTTGCGCGTGCATCAGTATCTGCTGGGTTATGCGTCGGATTTCAACTTCCTGCCGGTTGCGCTACAGCCGCACGGTGTGGGCTTCCTCGAAAAAGGGATGCAGGTAGCCACAATTGACCATTCCATGTGGTTCCACCGTCCATTCGATATGAATGAATGGCTGCTTTACAGCGTGGAAAGTACCTCTGCGTCCAGCGCGCGCGGTTTTGTTCGCGGGGAATTTTACACCCAGGATGGTGTGCT
Organism: Enterobacter sp. JJBC; assembly: GCF_036936505.1. Taxonomy (NCBI): domain Bacteria; kingdom Pseudomonadati; phylum Pseudomonadota; class Gammaproteobacteria; order Enterobacterales; family Enterobacteriaceae; genus Enterobacter; species Enterobacter sp. JJBC. Next base: position 1,165,878 of record NZ_CP136935.1, on the reverse strand, counting down.
GGTGGCTTCTACCGTGCAGGAAGGTGTGATGCGTAATCGCGGGTGATGTAAAAAGCCCGGTGGCTATGCTTACCGGGCCTGCAAATTACGCTTTTTCAGGCCGGGTAAGGCGAAGCCGCCGCCCGGCAAGGCACTCAAATTATGCGTTATAGGCATTCTCGCCGTGGCTGTTGACGTCCAGGCCTTCGCGCTCCTGCTCTTCCGGCACGCGCAGCCCTACGGTCATATCAGCCAGCTTGTAACCGATAAAGGCCACAACACCCGACCAGACAACGGTGATTGCGATACTTTCCAGCTGTACCAGCACCTGATGCCCCATGGTTACACCTTCTGCGTAACCCACACCGCCCAGAGATTGGGCAGCAAAGATACCGGTCATGATACAGCCGACAATGCCGCACACACCGTGCACGCCGAATACATCACACGGATCGTCAACGCGCAGAACACGTTTCAGTGCGGTAACGCCCCACAGCCCCGCCAGTCCTGCGACGATACCGATCAGCAGCGCACCGCCTACGCCCACGTAACCGCACGCTGGCGTAATACCTACCAGACCGGCAATCGCCCCGGAACAGGCACCCAGCAGCGATGGCTTGCCGCGAACGGCCCACTCGCCAAATACCCATGAGAGGATAGCGCCGGCGGTTGCCACAACGGTATTCACGAAGGCCAGTGCAGCGATTTCGTTAGCGGCGCTGGCTGAACCTGCGTTGAAGCCGAACCAGCCAAAGTAGAGGATGGCGGTGCCGGTAAAGACCATCGGCAGATTGTGCGGCTTGAATGCTTCCTTCCCGAAGCCCACGCGCTTGCCAATCAGGTAGGCGCCTACCAGGCCTGCTACCGCGGCGTTGATGTGCACAACGGTACCACCCGCAAAGTCCAGCGCGCCATGGGAAGCCAACAGACCACCGCCCCAGACCATATGCGCAATCGGGATATAGGAGAGCGTCAGCCAGACCACCACGAAAATCAGTACCGCAGAGAAGCGGATACGCTCAGCCAGCGCGCCCACAATCAGCCCCACGGTGATGCAGGCGAATGAGCCCTGAAACGCGACATGAATATACTGATAGAAGCTGCCCATTACCGCGGTCAGTTCGATATTTTTCAGCATCGCCCAGTTAACGTTGCCGAAGAAGGCGTTGCCCTCCCCGAAGGCCAGCGAGTAACCGTAAACTACCCACAGCACGCACACCAGCGCGAACGTGACGGCAACCTGCGTCAGCATGGAGAGTACGTTCTTGCCGCGAATCAGGCCGCCGTAAAACAGCGCGATCCCCGGAATCGTCATGAACAGCACCAGCGCGGTGCAAATCATCATAAAGGCGTTATCGGCTTTGTCTGCCACAGCAGGTGCAGCCATTGCCAGGCCCGGCAGCAGTGCCAGCGACCCCAGACCTGTTTTCATTGTTGCTTTCTTCATTTTCTCGATCCCTATCACTGTGTGCCAGGAGTTACTTACAACGCCGCTTCGTCAGATTCGCCGGTACGGATGCGAATAACGCGCTGTAGTTCGGCAACGAAAATTTTGCCGTCGCCAATTTTTCCGGTGTAGGCCGCTTTGCTGACGACATCAATCACCTCATCAAGCTGATCGTCGGCAATCGCCACATCAATTTTCACTTTTGGCAGGAAGTTAACGCTGTATTCCGCCCCGCGATAAAGCTCGGCATGACCTTTTTGACGCCCAAAGCCTTTCACTTCGGTGACAGTCAGTCCCTGAATACCCATGGAAGACAGCGCTTCACGCACGTCTTCGAGTTTGAATGGTTTGATTACCACCGTAACCAGCTTCATATATCCCCTCCAGTCAGAATTCGGTAATGGCCGCAGCTAACACGAGAGTGATATTGCAAAGGGTGTGCCAGAAGTGAAAGGTGAGGAGGAAAGCGCCGCGGCGCGCATGCGCCGGGAAAAAGTGAAAAAAAAACGCACCATGGCAGTGCAGGGTGCGTTTCAGTTTTGCACCAACGGTTAAGTCTGTTAGCGCATTGCCTTGTTATGGTGCATCAGGCGCTGAGTGACTCTTCCTCGCGCACGCTGGCGGCCAGTTCGTCGCCTGCCAGCTGCAGCTGATACATCTGCCAGTAGCGTCCTTTTGCCTCAAGCAGCGCTCTGTGCGTACCCCGTTCAACGGCCTGGCCACGGTGCAGAACCAGAATGGTATCGGCATCGACGATCGTTGACAGGCGGTGGGCGATCACCACCAGCGTAGTGTGATCCCGCACGGCAGCCAGCGCCTGCTGGATCGCCTGCTCGGTACCGGAGTCAATACTTGCGGTCGCTTCATCCAGAATTAACACCTGCGGCGTCTCAATCAGCACGCGCGCCAGCGCCAGAAGTTGCTTTTGCCCGACGGAGAGGTTGTTGCCCTGCTCACCCAGCCGGGTATTGATCCCCTCGCTTAACCCGCGCGCCAGATCCGCCAGCTGCACCGTTTCCAGCACCTCCCATACCTGCTCAGGGGTGAAAGGACGTCCCAGCGTCACGTTGGCATAAAAGGTATCCGCCAGCACCACCGGATCCTGCTGCACCATCGCGACGCCCTTACGCAACGCGTTGTGGCTAAGCGAGGCAAGCGGCCGTCCGTCCAGACGGATCTCCCCCTGCGTCAACGGATAGTAGCCCATCAGCAAACTGGCGAGCGTGCTTTTGCCGCTGCCGGTATGCCCAACCAGGGCGACAAAACCGCGCGACGGTACCTCGAGGTTGATATCCTGCAAGACAAGCTGGTCGTCGCGGTAGGCAAACGAGACATGATCAAACGCTATGGATCCACTTTCCAGCGGGCGTTCGTCATCGCCATAGGTCTGACGCGGCCTGTCCATGAGTTCGAATACACGTTCGCCCGCGACCACTGCCTGTTGCAGCATCGACTGCTGCGTGGTGAGTTCAATCAGCGGTTCGTTAAGGCGTCCGAGGTAACTGATAAACGCGTACAGTACCCCCACCTCGATGGTTCCGCGCGTCGTCAGGCCGAACAGCATCAGCAGTCCGCACAGCACCAGCGCCGAGAAGAGGCTCAGCAGCGGACGTAACAGGAAACCGTCCAGGCGTAACGTCTGCATCCGCGCCATATAATGCGAGCGGCTGGCTTCCCCCATTCGCTCACCAAAACGCGCCTGCTGGCGAAACTGCTGAATAACGCTCATGCCGTTGATCACTTCGTTGAAGCCATCATTGATATCTGCAAGGTAAGCGCGCACGCGGCGCACGATCGGCGTGCTGTAGCGCTGGTAAATCACCATCACGATCAGCACCGCCGGGAAAATGGTGATTGCCACCAGCGCCATCCGCCAGTCCAGGCTGAACATCGCCACCAGCATCGCGCCAATTAGCGCGGCACTGCGCAGAACCGTTGCAACAACGGTTACATAGAGGTCGCGGATCACCTCGGTGTCATTGGTGACGCGCGAAATAACCTGCCCGACCGGCTGGGTATCAAACTCGCTCAGCGGCTGGCGCAGCGCGGCATCCATCACGTCCGTGCGCAGCTGCTGCACCACGCCCACGGCGGCCCGGTTAAAGAGCAGTGACTGCGCGTAATGCAGCCCTGCCGCCGTCAGCTGTAGCCCGACGTACGCCACGCCCAGCCCGGCGACCAGGCCGAGAGGCAAATAGCTTTTCGCTACCATGTTATCGATGAAATAGCTGATAAGCAGCGGACCGGTCACCTCCGCAATCGCGGCGATCCACAGCAACAGCACGGCGATGGAAAGCGGTTTGCGCCACGGTGAGCCATAGGCCAGCAGCCGTTTTAACGTCGGCCACATCTGTCCAAACTTACGCATCGGCCACCTCCTCATCCAGCGCGGCTTCAAGCTGTTGATAGCGGTACATATCCCGATACCAGCCGGTCTGCCCGGCGAGCTGCTCATGCTGACCACGCTGGGCAATATGTCCGTGCTGAAGCACCAGAATTTCACTGGCTTCGGTAAGCGCCGACAGACGGTGCGCGCTGATGATGACCGTGCGCCCCTCTCCCCACTGGCGAAGGTTATGCAGAATTTGATGTTCAGTACGCCCGTCAACCGCGGACAGCGCATCATCCAGAATCAGGATCTCAGCGTCCAGCAGTAGCGCGCGGGCAATAGAGATACGCTGTTTTTGTCCGCCGGAGAGCATAACGCCCCGCTCACCCACTTCCGTGTCGTAGCCCTGCGGCAGGCGCAGAATATCCTCGTGGACGCTGGCCAGACGCGCCACGTGCTCGATCTGGTCCTGTGTCGCCGTCGGACACCCGAGCGCAATATTGTTGGCAATGGTGTCTGAAAACAAAAACGGCGTCTGGCTGACGACCGCCAGGCGGCTGCGCCAGTCATCCAGCAGCAGACGTGGCAGAGGGATGTCGTGGAAACGGATATCGCCTTCGCTCACGTCAAAATGGCGCTGAATCAGTGACAGAATGGTGCTTTTACCGGAACCCGTCGGGCCGCAGATGCCCAGCATCTGACCAGGACGCAGCGTGAAACTGACGTTCTCAAGCACCGGATGTTCCGTTTGCGGGTAGATAAAGGCGCGGATATCAGCCTTGAGAATACCCGGACCTTCCGGTACCGGCTCGCTGCCATCGTTCACGACCGGCACTTCCGCCAGCATGGCGCGGATGCGGCTGTAAGCGGCGCTCCCACGTTCAACGATATTAAACATCCAGGCCAGCGCCAGCATCGGCCAGATCATCAGCCCAAGGTACATCGCAAAGCTGGTTAACTGCCCGAGGGTCATGGTGCCTCGCACCACCATCCAGCTGCCGCCGCCCACCGCCAGCAGGTTCGCCATACCAATCGCAATATAAATTGTCGGATCGAAACGGGCATCAATACGCGCCACGCGCATGTTTTTCGCGCCGGTATCGGCGGCGTCGGCGGCAAACAGCGCGGACTGGCGGTCTTCCAGACCAAACGCTTTGATCATGCGGATGCTGGTCATGCTCTCCTGGGTGCGATCGTTCAGCGACGAGAACGCCGCCTGCGCCAGCTTAAAGCGTTCATGGAGCTGCTCGCCGTAGCGGTTAATTGCCAGCGCCATCAGCGGCATTGGCAGCAGCGCCAGCAGCGTGAGCTCCCAGCTAATTTGCGTAGACATCACAATTAATACCGCACAGCCCATCACCAGGGAATCCACCAGCGTTAACACCCCTTCACCGGCGGCAAACACCACGCGGTCTACATCGTTAGTGGCGCGGGCGATGAGATCCCCGGTACGGTGACGCAGATAAAACTCAGGGTGCTGGCGGCTCAGCTGACGGTAAAAGTCCTCGCGCAGCTCAACGGCAAGCTGATAGGACGCACCGAACAGTAGCACGCGCCAGACATAACGCAGCAGGTAAACCACCACGGCCGTCAGCACCAGCGTACCGACCCACATCATCACCCGTGCGGCGGTGTAATGTTGTTCGGTAACGCCATCCACGACGTAGCCCACCACTTTGGGGGGGATCAGTTGCAGAATGGCAATGATAATAAGCAGGGCCACTGCGCCGAGGTAGCGTTGCCACTCCCGACGAAAGTACCAGCTTAATTGGGCAAATAATCGCACGCGGTCTTTTCCTGAAGGTATTTTAAGAAGTTATTCAATGGGTAACGCTGTGGTGTATTTAATCTGTTCCATGGCGAAGCTGGAGGTGACATCGGACAAGCCCGGTACGCTATTGACCAGCCGCTTGTAAAAATCATCGTAGCGCTTCATGTCTGCCACCTGAACGCGCATCAGATAGTCGTATTCCCCCGCCATGCGCCAGAAGCCGAGCACCTCGGGCATGTCGGAAACCTGCGTGACGAAGCGGCAGTACCATTCGCTGCTGTGATGCTGCGTTTTTATCAGGACGAAGGCGGTCAGTCCAAGCCCCAGTTTTTCGGGATCCAGCAGCGCCACACGTCCCAGCAGAATGCCATCATCTTCCAGCTTTTTGAGGCGCTTCCAGCACGGTGTGGTGGTCAGATTAACGGCATCTGCCAGCGCCTGCAAAGAGAGGGTACAGTCGCTTTGCAGCAAAGAAAGCAGCTTACGGTCAATTTTATCTAACATAGCCACCTCGAAGAGAAAATTATTCTCCTTACATTCTATTTTAAAGGTCAGATAGCAACAATTTTTTCTGTGCTTTTCGCTATGCTGGGCACAAAATGACAAATGGATAACTACGATGAATAGCACCTGGGTTAAACATGCCATCAGCGAAATAAATGCCGACTATCAGCGCTCGGCAGACACCCACTTAATCCGCCTGCCTCTGCCGGGATTTCCCGGTATTCAGCTCTATCTGAAAGATGAAAGTACCCATCCTACCGGTAGCCTGAAGCATCGCCTGGCGCGTTCACTCTTTTTATACGGTTTATGTAACGGCTGGATTAAAGAAGGCACCACGATTATTGAATCGTCGTCCGGATCAACTGCCGTCTCCGAAGCCTACTTTGCCCGCCTGTTGGGTCTGCCGTTTATCGCCGTGATGCCCTCATGCACGGCGAAACGTAAAGTTGAACAGATCGAATTTTACGGCGGACGCTGCCACTTTGTGGACAGTGCCTGCGAAATCTATGCGGCCTCCGAAATGCTGGCCCGCGAGCTGAATGGTCACTATATGGACCAGTTCACCTTCGCCGAACGCGCCACCGACTGGCGCGGCAATAATAACATTGCGGACAGCATTTTCCGCCAGATGACCCATGAGCCGCATCCTGTCCCCTCTTACATTGTGATGAGCGCGGGCACGGGCGGAACCTCCGCCACCATCGGACGTTATATCCGCTGTCAGGGTTATGATACGCAGCTGATGGTGGTTGACCCGCAAAACTCGGTGTTCCTCGATTACTGGCAATCCCGCGATGCGAGCCTGCGCAGCCCCGTGGGGAGCAAGATCGAAGGGATTGGTCGCCCGCGCGTCGAACCCTCGTTCATTCCGGACGTTGTGGATGAGATGCTCCGCGTGCCGGATGCCGCCAGCGTCGCGACGGCGCACTGGCTGGAGACACAGCTTGGCCGTAAAGTCGGGGCTTCTACCGGCACCAATATGTGGGGCGCGCTACAGCTGGCCGCGAGGATGCGTGAAGAAGGCCGTACCGGCTCTGTCGTCACGCTGCTGTGCGACAGCGGGGAGCGATACCTGGACACCTATTACAACGCAGAATGGGTGCAGGCCAATATTGGCGATGTTGAGCCGTGGAAAGCGCAGATTTCGCAGCTGGTGAAATAAAAAAAGCCAGGCTTAGCCTGGCTTGCTGGAAGGGTCTCACTATTCGGGGGAATATGGGAGGTTATTTTTGTCCAGCCAATGCGTCAAAAAATGGGACACCGCTTCGTTACGACAGTGTCCGATAACCGGTAAATGCGGGAGCGCGGCGATAAGCTGCGGCATCGCGTTCCCCATAATCAGCCCACGACCTACGTTGCTCAGCATCTCGTGGTCGTTCATGGCGTCACCAAAGGCCATACAGTCCTGCATCGTCAGCCCAAGATGATCGCTCAGCACCGCCAGCGCGGATCCTTTGTTACAGCCCACCGGCAGCACTTCAAGACAGTCCACCGCCGAGAAGGTCAGGTGCGCCCGTTCGCCCAGCGCCTCGTTAAGCTGAATACGCAGACGGCAGAGATCGTCGTGATCGCCACAGAAGCAGATCTTGGTCACCTTGTGTGCCGGAATGCGGCGCAAATCGATAAGCTGATATTTAAAGCCGCTGTAAACGTGTGCGTGCAGCAAGGCCGGGATCTCACGCCCGGTAAACCAGCCTTCATCATTAAAAACATGCACGCTGGCCTGCGTATCCCAGGTGCTGTGCAGGACAATGTCCGCCACCTCCGGATTCAGATCCTGACGGTGCAGCACATCGCCGTCGACGGAGTGAATGCGCGTTCCGTTGCCGGTGATCAAGAACGCATCGAGGGCAAATGTCCCCAGCAGATGGCGCATCTCCAGCACATGACGACCAGTAGCAAACGTCAGGGTAACTTCACGCTCGCGCAGGCGCTTAAGAGTGTTCAGGGTTTTCTCCCCTAAACGGTGATCCGGCATTAACAGCGTGCCGTCCATATCAAATGCAGCGAGCCGAGCCATGATTACTCCCGAAATGTGATGCGGTTAACTTGTGCATCAGTATTACGTGGGATATACGGAAGTAATAGTGAATAGATGATAATTATTGTTCCGGGTTTTTCATGCGCCAGCTTAACCGTCTTAACCAGTATCAGCGTCTGTGGCACCCGTCTGTCGGTGCACCGCAGCAGGTGACCATCAGTGAACTTGCCAGCCGCTGCTTTTGCAGCGAGCGACATGTTCGCACCCTGCTGCGCCAGGCGCAGGAGGCGGGCTGGCTAAGCTGGCACGCCCGCTCCGGACGAGGTAAGCGTGGGGAATTACGCTTTCACGTCACCCCGGATTCGTTGCGTAATACGATGATGGAAGAGGCCCTGAAAAGTGGACAGCAGCACAACGCGCTGGAGCTGGCCCAGCTCGCGCCTGAAGATTTGCGATCGCTGCTGCATCCGTTTATGGGCGGACAGTGGCAGAACGACACGCCGACGCTGCGTATTCCCTACTATCGCTCGCTGGAGCCGCTTCAGCCGGGGTTTCTCCCTGGCCGGGCGGAGCAGCATCTGGCGGGACAGGTATTCTCTGGTTTGACGCGTTTTAATGGTAACAGCAGTGAACCCACGGGCGATCTGGCGCATCACTGGGAAGTCTCTGCTGACGGCCTGCGCTGGCATTTCTACATTCGCTCCACCCTGCACTGGCATAACGGCGATAAAATAGAGACGGCACAGCTCCGGCAAAGCCTGACGGCGCTGTTATTGCAGCCCGGCATGGGCACGCTGTTCCGCAGCGTCTTACGTATCGAAACCACGCACCCGCAGTGCCTGACGTTTATTCTCCATCAACCTGACTACTGGCTGGCGCACAGGCTGGCAACCTACTGTAGCCGTCTGGCGCATCCCGATTACCCTGTGGTAGGCAGCGGTCCCTTCCGGCTAAGCGTTTTTGAGCCTGAACTGGTGCGTCTGGAAAGCCACGAGCAGTATCATCTTGGCCATCCGTTGCTTAAGGCTATCGAGTACTGGATCACGCCCCAGCTTTTTGACTACAGTCTCGGCACCAGCTGTCGCCACCCGGTGCAAATCGCCATTGGCGAGGCCGACGAGCTGGCCAGCCTGCGGCTGGTGAGTAACAGCACCAGTCTGGGCTTCTGCTACCTCACGCTGAAACAGAGTCCACGTCTAAGCGAACTTCAGGCAAAGCGGCTGATTAATATCATTCATCTCTCAACGCTGCTGCACACGCTTCCCCTGAACGAAGGGCTCATCACTCCTACCGAGGAACTGCTTCCCGGCTGGGCGATCCCCCAGTGGCCTGATTTAACCGACGTTGCGCTGCCAGAGGCATTGACGCTGGTCTACCACCTGCCGGTTGAGCTTCACACCATGGCCAGCCAGTTAAAAGCATACCTTGCGCGGCAGGGTTGTGAACTGACCGTCATCTTTCATGACGCCAAAACGTGGGACGGGTGCCAGCAGCTTGCCGATGCAGACATCATGATGGGAGACAGACTGATTGGCGAAGCGCCGGCGTACACGCTTGAGCAGTGGCTCCGCTGCGATGCGCTCTGGCCGCATCTACTGAGCGCACCGGCATTCGCCCATTTGCAGGCCACGCTGGATGCGGTGCAGTCGCAGGCCGACGAGCGTGACCGACACGCAGGACTTCAGGCTATATTCAGCCGGTTAATGGAGACAGCCGTCCTGACGCCGCTCTTTAACTACCAGTATCAAATCAGCGCGCCTCCGGGCGTCAACGGCATATGCCTTAACACTCGCGGCTGGTTTGACTTCACCGAAGCCTGGCTTCCTCCACCAAACGCGTGAAGAAGCTGGTCGCCGCTTTAGCCAGGCGTTAACATGACGCTTTTACTGTAACTGTCGAGATGATCTATGAAACGTGCCGTCGTCGTGTTCAGCGGAGGACAAGATTCCACCACCTGCCTGATTCAGGCGCTTCACCAGTATGATGAAGTGCACTGCGTCACTTTTGATTATGGTCAGCGTCATCGCGCTGAAATCGATGTCGCTCGTGAACTGGCTCTCAAACTGGGCGCCCGCGCTCATAAAGTGCTGGACGTGGCGCTGTTAAATGAACTGGCCGTCAGCAGCCTCACCCGCGACAGCATTCCGGTGCCTGATTACGAACCGGATGCCAGCGGCATTCCGAACACCTTCGTACCGGGCCGCAACATTCTCTTCCTGACCCTGACGGCGATCTATGCCTACCAGGTGAAGGCCGAAGCGGTGATCACGGGCGTGTGTGAGACCGACTTCTCTGGCTACCCGGACTGCCGGGATGAATTCGTGAAAGCACTCAATCACGCCGTCGATCTGGGAATGGCAAAAGAGACCCGCTTCGAAACGCCGCTGATGTGGCTGGATAAGGCTGAAACCTGGGCGCTGGCCGACTACTGGGGCAAGCTGGATGTCGTTCGCAACGAGACCCTGACCTGCTACAACGGCATTAAAGGGGACGGCTGTGGGCAGTGTGCCGCCTGTAACCTGCGCGCGAACGGTCTGAATCATTATTTTGCGGATAAAGCGGGCGTTATGGCCGCAATGCAGAAAAAGACCGGGCTGAAATAAGGGCTACCTGACCGTGCTGTCGAACAGTTTTACACCGGCAGCACGGGTAATTTTCATCAGTGTAGTCAGCGTTGGGTTACCATTTTCGGACAGGGTACGGTATAGCTGCTGACGTGAAAGCCCCGCTTTGGCTGAAATCTCTCCAATACCGCCGCGCGCTTCGATAACGCGTCTGAGGGCAATCAAATAGGCTGGGATCCCCTGGTCCTCGTAAATTTCATCCAGTGCAATTTGCAGATAGAGTTGCGCGTAAGAAGGATTTTCGCGCAGCATTTTGACTACAGCTTCATCATGGCTGACGGTACTTGAGAATTTTCGCTCACTTTTGCTCATGGAGTTTATCCTTTTGATGATCTTTCCAGTAATCTATTGCCAGCATCACATCCGCTTTCTGGCTCTTTTTGTCACCGCCGATCAGCAACAATAAGATTTCCCGATGCTGGACCGCAAAATAGACTCGATAACCGGGACCACAATCAACCTTCAACTCCCAGACACCCTCTCTGAGATAACGGTAATCGCCAAAATTCCCCTTCTCAGCGCGGTCGATTCGCAGAAGGATCCGAAACGCCAGCTCCGGATCCTTTCGTCTCAACTTTGCTACCCAATCCTCAAACGGTATTTTTCCGTCGCGGGTTCGGTAACGTTTAACAACGTAGTCCCTGTTCATGATTTTATCCCTGAAAACCCTTCTTGTCTTTTATAAAAGACAAAAATTTACGCGATCATCAGCTCCAGCTTTTCGCGCAACTCCCCTTCCAGCGGCAACGCTTTCTGGGTTTTGAGATCGATACAGACAAAGGTGATCAGCGCATCGGCCACAATCTGCCCTTCTGGCTCCAGCGTAACGACCTGGCTCAATACACCACTTTTGCCATTCAGTTGTTGGACCTCACTGGTCACGGTGAGCACATCCCCCAGCACAGCCGGGCGGCGGTAGTTAATGTTGATATTGACGACCACAAACGCGATGTTGTGTGCGGTTAGCCACTGGAAGCTTTCGCTGTTCTCCAGGCCGTCCCAGCGCGCCTCTTCAAGAAATTCGAGGTAGCGGGCGTTATTGACGTGCTGGTAAACATCGAGGTGATAACCACGGACTTTGATTTGTGTCTGCATAGCGCAATAGCCTTTCGTTGTTATAGGTTCAGAGGTCATAACTGGTATGACCTCTTTATCCTGGCAAATTTTTGCCGCAGTGCAAGTGATTACGCGATTACAGCGTCAGGTGTGCGAGATTGCGCTCAACCAGCGCGCTGCCCATACCCGGCACCTGCTTGAGATCGTCAAGGGTTTTGAAAGGACCATACTCTTCACGATAGCTGACGATGGCCTGCGCTTTTTTGAGGCCCACGCCATTCATTACGCGGGCAAGATCGTCCGCAGAGGCAGTATTAATACTGACCCGCGTACCCTCGTCCTCAATGGCTTTCGTGCTGGCCGTCGCGTTGGCTTTAACCTGACCTTGTGACGTTGCATCGGCCTGAGTTTGTGCAGCCTGGGCTTTAGACGAGGGTGACGCCGCCAGCGCGCCCGCACTCATCCCGGAAGTGGCAATAGCCAGTGTAATTAACAGTGCTTTGATTCCACATTTCATGCTGTTTTCTCCTTGTTTGTTGACAGCCATGCCACGATAGCCGCACGGGAAAACAGGGACAAACAGCAGATTGCAGAAATGGAAAAGGCCGCGAAAGCGGCCTTTAGTTTTTGCAGAACGTTACGAAAATCTGCGAGCAGACACGTAATTATTGCTCCTGAGTGACCACATCACCCAGCTTGATTTTGGCTTCTTTACGCAGGTTGCTCATCAACGCTTCGAAAGCAATCTGGGCATTGTTCTGGGTAATTCCCTGAACCATGGCCTTCTTCTGCGCGTCTGGCAGCGTGCCGGCTTTCACTTCATCCAGTGCCAGAACCACCACGTTACCCTGCATATCGGTCGTGGTGCCAAAGACAGGTTTGTCTTTCGCCGGCAGGCTCAGACCAAACGCCGCCTGGCTGACAGGATCCTGACCGGTACGGCTCAGCGTTTTTGCTTCGCCAAAGCTCAGGCCAGCCGCTTTCAGCGCATCGTTCTTACCGGCTTTCAGGTCGGCCAGAATTTTCTCTGCATCCAGTTTTGCCTGCTGTGCCGCTTTGTTGTGTTTCACCAGCGCCACCACCTGATCTTTCACTTCCGCCAGGGGCTTCACTGCCTCGGCTTTGTGCTCGCTGACGCGCAGTACGAACGCACGATCACCGTCAACGGTAATGATATCTGAGTTACTGCCCGGCGTACCATTCTCACCGACCAGACCACCATTGAAAATGGCATCTGAAACCGGTTTGAAGTTCAGTTCTTCCGGCAGGTTTTCGTGGCTGAACCAGCCCGTCTCAACCGCTTTCACGCCAGCAGCCTGCTCAGCGCCCGCCAGTGATTCGTTGTCGTTGCTTGCGGCATCGCTCACTTTCTGTTGCAGAGCATAGAAGGCATCCAGCGCTTTCTCCTGCTTCACTTTCGCAGCGATATCATCACGAACGTCAGTCAGCGGCTTGGTTTTCGCCGCCACAACATCGTCCAGACGCGCCACCAGGAAGCCGACGGAGGATTTGATTACACCAGACAGTTGGCCTTTCTCTTTCAGGCCTGCATTTTTCAGCTCATCCGGGGTAGTTGACTCTTCCAGCCAGCCCATATCACCGCCGTTTTTGGCAGAAATAATGTCGGTAGATTTTGCTTTCGCTAAGGTGGCGAAATCAGCGCCTTTGTTCAGCTCGTCCAGCACGGCTTTCGCTTCTGCTTCCGTTTTGGTCTGGATCACGCTGTAACGGTTACGCTGCGGCTGAGTGAACTGATCCTGATGCTGGTCGTAATAAGACTGGATCTCGGCGTCAGTCGCATTTTCCTGCATCGCAGCTGCATCCAGCTTGATATAGCTTACGCGGAACTGTTCCGGAGAGATGAAGTTGTTCTTGTTTTGCTCGTAGTAAGCATTAACTTCAGCGTCGCTAACCTGCTGTTTCGCTGCCAGTGCGTTGACATCAATCGTCGCTTCACGCACCACGCGTTGCTGCGCCACCAGTGCCGCCAGCTCTTCAGTTTCACCTTTCAGCATGAAATCGGTGCCCACCACCGCGTTGATCAGCTGTTGCGTGGTCAACTGGTCACGCAGTGCCTGAGCGTACTGGTCAGCCGTCATACCCATCTGGTTAACAATGCTGTTGTAACGCGCGTTGTCGAACTTCCCATTAGACTGGAAAGCCTGCGTCGAGAAGATGGCTTTTTTAACCTGCTCATCGCTGATGCCCAGACCCAGGCTTTTCGCGTACTGATCCAGCAGCGCCTCGTCAATAAGGCGGTTTAGCGTCTGCTGACGCAGGTTTTTCATATAGCCTTCGTTGGCTGCAAGTTCAGAGTATTGGTCGCCCAGCTGTTGCTGCATGCGGTTACGTTCACCAGCAAAAGCGTTCTCGAACTGCCCACGGCTAATTTCCTGGCCATTCACTTTTGCGGCGTAGTTCGCGCCACCGCCGATGAGGTAACTACTCACACCGGTCAATATGAACGACACGATAATGATACCGAAAATAATCTTGAGCACGAGACTGTTAGCAGCCGTGCGTAAGCTGTCCATCATGGTGTAACAACACTCCGCTGTAGGTGACTGGTTACCTGACGCTGACGGAAAATCCTGACCGTCGCGCGTAAAAGCGTATTGTGACAAGAAAACAGGGCAATTGTCAGCCCACAACTCGCATAAACTCGCACAAATCAGGTCTGGACAAACAAAAAAGGCACATCAAACGATGCGCCCTTGTACTTTTCAGCTTCCCTGGAGCGGGAAAGCAATCAGTTTACTGCGTCTTTCAGCGCTTTACCTGCACGGAAACCCGGCACTTTAGCGGCAGCAATGGTGATCTCTTTGCCGGTCTGAGGGTTGCGGCCAGTACGGGCTGCACGCTCTTTAACCGCAAAAGTACCGAAGCCTACCAGTGCAACGTCGTCCCCAGCTTGCAGAGATTCAGTAACAGAAGCAATTAAAGCATCTAAAGCACGTCCAGCTGCCGCTTTAGAAATATCAGCACCCGCAGCAATTTTGTCAATCAGTTGAGATTTATTCACTGTTCTCTTCCTCTCTTTATAATTTATATCGCACCTGAATCCTTCACAGCGCGACCGCGCAGCAGTTATATCAGTCCTGCTATGACCTTACAACACCCGTTGTTGATGGCTAACCCAATCAGCAATCTAAATTAGCTATACAAAAAAAGGCTGGCAAGTACGAAATGACTTACCAGCCTTGTTTTTATTGGCGCTCTTTGCGCGAGGTCACTATTTTGCAGTTACAACCTGCATTCCGGACGGTTCATTTTGCAGTGCGAGAGTCAGAACTTCCTCAATGCGTTTCACCGGATGGATCTGCAAATCGGCAATAACGTTGTCCGGAATCTCTTCCAGATCGCGTTTATTCTCGTAAGGGATCAATACGGTTTTGATCCCACCGCGGTGTGCCGCCAGCAGTTTTTCTTTTAATCCGCCGATAGGCAGTACCTGACCACGCAGCGTAATTTCACCGGTCATGGCCACATCAGCACGAACCGGATTACCTGTCAGGCAGGAAACCAGCGCAGTACACATGGCAATACCCGCGCTTGGGCCATCTTTCGGCGTCGCCCCTTCCGGAACGTGAACGTGAATGTCGCGTTTTTCGTAGAAATCCGGGTTGATACCCAGTTTTTCCGCACGCGCGCGCACCACGGTCAGCGCCGCTTGGATGGACTCCTGCATCACTTCACCCAGCGAACCGGTGTAGGTCAGCTTGCCTTTGCCCGGAACACAGGCGGTTTCGATGGTCAGCAGATCGCCGCCCACTTCCGTCCATGCCAGACCGGTCACCTGACCAACACGGTTTTCGTTGTCTGCGCGACCGTAGTCGAAGCGTTGAACACCCAGGTACGCATGCAGATTGTCGCCGTTAATCACGATGTGCTTCAGGCTCTTATCCAGCAGCAGCTGTTTCACTGCCTTACGGCACAGCTTAGAGATCTCACGTTCGAGGCTACGCACACCCGCTTCACGGGTGTAGTAACGAATAATGCCGACAATGGCGCTGTCCTCAACGGTCAGCTCGTTGGCTTTAAGCGCGTTACGCTCAATCTGCTTCGGCAGCAGGTGCTGTTTGGCAATGTTCAGCTTCTCGTCTTCGGTATAACCGGACAGACGGATCACTTCCATACGGTCCAGCAGCGGTGCCGGAATGTTCATGGAGTTCGACGTCGCCACGAACA
Source organism: Enterobacter sp. JJBC (assembly GCF_036936505.1). NCBI lineage: Bacteria > Pseudomonadati > Pseudomonadota > Gammaproteobacteria > Enterobacterales > Enterobacteriaceae > Enterobacter > Enterobacter sp. JJBC. The sequence continues at coordinate 1,149,999 of NZ_CP136935.1, read as the reverse complement.
TCACATCGCTCAGGTCGTAATCCACTTCCAGGTAGTGATCGCTAAACGCCACGTTCTGCTCTGGATCAAGCACTTCCAGCAGCGCCGACGCCGGATCGCCACGCATGTCTGAAGACATTTTGTCGATCTCATCGAGCAGGAACAGCGGGTTTTTGACGCCCACTTTCGCCATTTTCTGGATAAGCTTGCCCGGCATGGAACCGATGTAGGTACGGCGGTGACCGCGGATTTCCGCTTCATCACGCACGCCGCCCAGCGCCATACGGATGTACTTACGCCCTGTCGCTTTGGCGATGGACTGGCCCAGAGAGGTTTTACCCACCCCTGGAGGCCCTACCAGGCACAGGATTGGGCCTTTGATTTTGTTCACACGGCTCTGTACCGCGAGGTACTCAAGAATGCGGTCTTTCACACGTTCCAGGCCGTAGTGGTCGGTATCCAGGATCTCCTGGGCCTGACGCAGGTCTTTTTTGACCTTGCTGCGGGCATTCCACGGAACCTGCACCATCCACTCAATGTAGCCGCGTACAACGGTCGCTTCCGCCGACATCGGAGACATCATTTTCAGCTTCTGCAACTCAGCTTCGGCTTTCTCTTTCGCCTCTTTCGGCATCTTCGCCGCGTCGATCTTACGCTTCAGCGCTTCGTTTTCATCCGGCGCATCGTCCATCTCGCCGAGCTCTTTCTGAATGGCTTTCATTTGCTCGTTCAGATAGTACTCACGCTGAGATTTTTCCATCTGCTTTTTGACGCGGTTGCGAATGCGCTTCTCAACCTGGAGCAGATCGATCTCAGACTCCATCATCGCCATCAGGTATTCCAGACGTTCGTTAACGTCGGACATTTCCAGCACGGACTGTTTGTCAGCCAGCTTCAGCGGCATATGCGCAGCGATGGTATCCGCCAGACGTGCAGGATCGTCGATGCTGTTCAGCGACGTCAGCACTTCAGGTGGGATTTTCTTGTTCAGCTTGATATAGCCTTCAAACTGGCTAATCGCGGTGCGTACCAGCACTTCCTGCTCGCGCTCATCAAGTTCCGGTGAATCAAGGTACTCTGCCTTCGCAGAGAAGTGCTCGCCATCGTCTGACAGAGTGGTAATACGCGCACGCTGTAAGCCTTCCACCAGCACCTTCACGGTGCCGTCTGGCAGCTTCAGCATCTGCAAAATAGAGGCCACGGTCCCGACGGTGAAAAGATCGTTTACACCCGGCTCATCCGTTGATGCTTCTTTCTGCGCGACCAACATGATTTTTTTATCATGATCCATGGCGGCTTCGAGGCAACGGATAGATTTTTCCCGCCCTACAAATAAGGGTATGACCATGTGCGGATAAACCACCACATCGCGCAACGGCAATACGGGGATTTCAATGCGTTCAGAACGCTCAGGATTCATAGAGCTCTCTCTTAGTTTAGTGTCCGCCAGGTAAACTGGTCATGTAACTGTGCTTCACACAACCATTAACATGTAATCCAGTATATGGGGATGTTTCCCATACATTCAACGCCATGAATACGGAAAAAGTAAAGGGGAGATAAAATCCCCCCTTTTTGATTAACTGATTGTATGAAATGGTGAATTATTCGCCAGATGCCTGCTGCGCTTCCGGTTTACCGTAAATCAGTAACGGCTTGGTCTGGCCACCAATGACGGACTCGTCGATCACGACTTTTTCGACGTCTTCCATAGAAGGAAGATCGTACATCGTGTCGAGCAATGCTGCTTCCACGATAGAACGCAGGCCACGGGCACCGGTTTTACGCGCCATCGCTTTCTTGGCAATCGCGTCCAACGCTTCGTCACGGAATTCCAGCTCAACGCCTTCAAGATTAAACAGCGCCTGATACTGCTTGGTCAGCGCGTTTTTCGGCTCTTTCAGGATCTGAATCAACGCGTCTTCGCTCAGTTCGTTCAGGGTCGCCACAACCGGCAGACGGCCGATAAATTCCGGAATCAAACCGAATTTGATCAGATCTTCCGGCTCAACCTGCGCCAGCAGCTGGCCTTCGTTTGGTTTTTCAGACGTGGCTTTCACCGTTGCGCCAAAACCAATGCCGGAGCCGGTTTCCACACGGTGAGAGATCACTTTATCCAGGCCTGCAAACGCACCACCACAGATAAACAGGATCTTAGAGGTATCAACCTGCAAGAATTCCTGCTGCGGATGTTTACGCCCACCCTGCGGTGGAACAGCCGCAACCGTACCTTCAATCAGCTTCAGGAGCGCCTGCTGCACGCCCTCGCCCGAGACGTCACGGGTGATGGACGGGTTGTCTGATTTACGAGAGATTTTGTCGATCTCATCGATATAGACGATCCCGCGCTGGGCTTTCTGTACGTCGTAATCGCACTTCTGGAGCAGCTTCTGGATAATATTTTCAACGTCTTCACCCACATAACCGGCTTCGGTCAGGGTGGTGGCATCCGCCATAGTGAACGGAACATCCAGCAGGCGCGCCAGCGTTTCTGCCAGCAGGGTTTTACCGGAACCGGTAGGCCCGATCAGCAAAATGTTACTTTTGCCCAGTTCTACGCCATTGCTGGTATCGCCGTTACGCAGACGTTTGTAGTGGTTGTATACCGCCACCGCCAGCACTTTTTTCGCCTGCTCCTGACCAATAACATAGTCGTCCAGGTGGTGGCGAATCTCGTGTGGCGTTGGTAACGCGCTGCGCTCACGGTGCGGCGCGACTTCTTTAATCTCTTCGCGAATGATGTCGTTACATAAATCGACGCATTCGTCGCAGATATACACGGACGGCCCGGCAATCAGTTTACGCACTTCATGCTGGCTTTTGCCGCAAAAAGAGCAGTACAGCAGTTTGCCCGAACCATCTTTGCGTTTATCTGTCATGAGTCCAAACCTCTTTTTAAGTTCTATGTGCCGCACATGACGACGCAAATGCCATTCTCAGACGCAAGCTGCTTACAGGCAACGTGCCGCCCTACCTTAGTATAGCGGCACACTCGCGTCGCGGGCATCAATTACGATGGGTCAAAATGGAGTCGACTAAGCCGTACTCAACTGCCTCTGGCGCAGAGAGGAAGCGATCGCGCTCGGTATCGCGCTCGATCTGCTCGAGAGGTTGACCCGTATGCTGCGCCATAAGTTCATTCATGCGCGCTTTTACTTTCAGAATTTCTCGGGCGTGGATTTCAATATCCGTCGCCTGGCCCTGGTAACCACCCAGCGGCTGGTGAATCATCACGCGGGAATTAGGCAGGCAGAAACGCTTACCTTTCGCCCCTGCGGTTAACAGGAAAGCCCCCATGGACGCCGCCTGCCCCATACAGATGGTGCTGACATCCGGCTTGATGAATTGCATGGTGTCATAAATAGACATGCCCGCCGTAATCACACCGCCCGGCGAGTTGATATACAGGTAAATGTCTTTTTCCGGGTTTTCCGCTTCCAGGAACAGCATCTGCGCCACGATCAGGTTAGCCATATGGTCTTCCACCTGGCCGGTCAGAAAGATAACGCGTTCCTTGAGCAGACGGGAATAGATATCGAAAGAACGCTCACCGCGTGAGGTCTGTTCAATAACCATTGGCACCAGCGCCATATGGGGTGCAAAGTTATCTCGTTCGCCACTGTATGACATTTCCGTCTCCTGGTTCAAAATTGAAAACACCTGCTGTACTGATTGTAACCTTATGGACGGATTATCAGCCAGTCTCAATCATCGTGATTACATACTAATGGGGGTCGCCATGCCCTATTTCAAGCATAACAACGTTTTGTTGTAACGCTAACACTGAAAGGGCGTTTTAGCACCCTTCCAGGACTAAAGCTGTGATAAAAAAAACCCGTCGCCGGAGAGCAACGGGTTTTTTGTTCAAACTTTAAACCGTTGGGGCGAAATTACGCCTGCTGGTTCATCAGTTCGGTGAAAGAGGTCTCTTTTTCGGTGACTTTCGCTTTCGCCAGTACCGCTTCTACAGCCTGCTCTTCCAACGCGACGTTGCGCATGTTGTCCATCAGCTCTTTGTTCTTACCGTAGAACTCGATCACTTCTGATGGATCTTCGTATGCAGAAGCCATCTCTTCGATCAGGCCTTTCACACGCTCTTCGTCAGCTTTCAGCTCGTGGGTACGAATCACTTCGCCCAGCAGCAGGCCAACAACAACGCGACGTTTCGCTTGCTCTTCGAACAGCTCGCGTGGCAGTTCCATCGCTTGCTGCTGGTTGCCACCGAAGCGCTGTGCAGCCTGACGGCGCAGAACGTCGATTTCGCTGTCGATCAGGGCAGCAGGAACGTCGATGTCGTTCGCTTTCACCAGACCTTCAATCGCCTGAGACTTCACGCGGTTACGTACAGCGCCGTTCAGCTCGCGCTCCATGTTTTTACGCACTTCGGTACGCAGGCCCGCAACAGAACCATCTTCCACGCCGAAACGCTTGATGAATTCTTCAGTCAGTTCTGGCAGTTCGCGCTCTTCCACTTTCTTCAGGTTGATAACGAACTTCGCTGCTTTACCTTTCAGGTTTTCAGCGTGGTATTCTTCAGGGAAGGTCACGTCGATGGTGAACTCTTCGCCCGCTTTGTGGCCTTTGATACCGTCTTCGAAGCCTGGGATCATACGACCCTGGCCCATCGCCAGTACGAAATCAGACGCTTTACCGCCTTCGAACTCTTCGCCGTCTACAGAACCGGTGAAGTCGATGGTTACGCGGTCTTCTGCGTCAACAGCGCCTTCTTTCTCTTTCCAGTTCGCCTGCTGCTTACGCAGGGTATCCAGCATGCCGTCAACGTCTTCGTCGGTCACGGAAACGATCGGTTTTTCAACTTCGATAGATTCCAGACCTTTCAGCTCAACTTCCGGGTACACTTCGAACTCTACGGAGTAGGTGAAGTCTTCGCCCTGCTTGTATTCGCCTGGAACGTAGTTCGGCGCACCGGCTGGATTGATTTTTTCTTTGATGATCGCGTCGATAAAGTTGCGGCTCATCAGTTCACCCAGCACATCCTGACGCACGGAAGCGCCATAACGCTGAGCAACAACATTCATTGGTACTTTGCCCTTGCGGAAGCCGTCAATACGTACTTTTTTTGCTACGTTGACCAGCTCGCTTTTCACAGCAGTTTCGATGCTGTCAGCAGCGATAGTAATCGTTACACGGCGGCCAAGGCCTTGAGTGGTTTCAACTGAAACTTGCATCTTGTTACCTCAAAAAAATCACAGTGCTCGGTCAACTCTGAATCTGTCTGTTATACCGGGATGCTCTCTTATGTGCAGATTCACATTCCCTGTCGCCAGAATCATCCCGAAGACATTCAATAAGACGCGGCATTATAGCGGCATCACTTAGGTGAGTCGAGAACGGTTGGAGCATGTTGCTGCGGCTTTTTTCACACTTTAAGGCTATTTTTAGCCTTAAAAACGCGCCATCCGCTCAAAACTCAGACAAAACAAAACGGCCCGAAGGCCGTCTTGACGAAATCTGTAAGCAACATACTGGAAAAACTCCGGCGGTTGCAAATCCGATTTATCAGGCGATGGTGCCTGCACCCCTACAAGGCGGTGATGCGAATACCGTATCCTGTAGCCCTTCCCATTCCTTAATGGTGTAGGTATGCAGCGCCAGCGCATGTACGGTTGTGGAGAGTTCTTCCGTCAAGGTGCTGTAGATCAAGCGGTGTCGGTTCAGGAAACGTTCTCCCGTGAAGCGATCGCTGACCAGAACCACTTTAAAGTGGCTTTCAGAACCTGCCGGCACGTTATGACGATAGCTTTCGTCGACAACTTCGAGAAACACAGGGTTGAACGCTGCCCTTAATTTTTCTTCTATCTGTTCACGTATCATCATGAAATCACTCCTCCGACAACGCTAAGATGTCACCCATCCCTTTAAATATTAGCCGCTTTTACCGGTTCCATTACACCTTGACAACAAATATTTAGCTTTCGTCTGATTTTCTCACCCAAACGAATGAAGTTCACTATGTGGTTCATACGTTTTGTCACTTACAGGCAGAGAAAAGCGCAAAGGTGGTCAGTTTTCGGACAAGGCGATGAATTTACATGCGTTGACCACTTCCCCTGGCCGTTAGCGATGTTATGATGGCGGCAATTTTTCTCTCTTTGCTTACGATTCGTTGAGAACCCGAAAATGTTAAAAAAACTCTTCTTTCCGTTGGTAGCACTCTTTATGCTCGCCGGCTGCGCGACTCCGCCGACGACCATTGACGTTTCACCAAAAATTACCCTGCCTCAGCAGGATCCAAGCCTGATGGGCGTTACGGTCAGCATTAATGGCGCCGATCAGCGTCAGGACCAGGCGCTGGCGAAAGTGACTCGCGACAACCAACAGGTCACGCTGACCGCCTCCCGCGACCTGCGCTTCCTGTTGCAGGAAGTGCTGGAGAAACAGATGACCTCCCGCGGCTACATGATTGGCCCAAGCGGCGCGGTTGATCTGCAAATCATCGTGAACAACCTGTACGCTGACGTCTCCCAGGGTAACGTTCGCTACAACATTGCGACTAAAGCCGATATCGCCATCATCGCTACCGCGAAGAACGGCAACAAAATGAACAAAAACTACCGTGCGAGCTATTCCGTTGAAGGCGCATTCCAGGCCTCCAACAAAAATATCGCTGACGCGGTTAACAGCGTGCTGACTGACACCATTGCCGACATGGCACAGGACACCAGCATTCACGACTTCATCAAGCAGAACGCCCGTTAATCCTGCTGACTGACCCGGTGCTTCACCGGGTCAGTTCATAAGAACATGTCCAGTCACTACTTACGCATTTTCCAGCAACCGAAATCAGCTATTCTGCTGATCCTTGGTTTCGCCTCCGGTTTGCCCCTTGCGCTCACCTCCGGCACGTTACAGGCGTGGATGACGGTTGAGAACATCGATCTTAAAACCATTGGTTTCTTCTCGCTCGTCGGCCAGGCTTACGTCTTTAAGTTCCTGTGGTCGCCGGTGATGGATCGCTATACCCCACCGTTCCTCGGGCGCCGTCGCGGCTGGTTAGCGATGACGCAGGTGCTGCTGTTGCTGGCCATTGCCGCAATGGGTTTCCTTGAGCCGTCAACACAGCTGCGCTGGATGGCCGCGCTTGCGGTGGTCATCGCCTTCTGCTCCGCTTCGCAGGACATTGTTTTTGACGCCTGGAAGACGGACGTCCTGCCAGCGGAAGAGCGTGGTGCCGGTGCGGCAATCAGCGTGCTTGGCTACCGCCTGGGTATGCTGGTTTCCGGCGGGCTGGCCCTCTGGCTTGCCGACCGCTATCTCGGCTGGCAGGGAATGTACTGGCTGATGGCCGCTCTGCTGATCCCCTGCATTTTTGCCACGCTATTCGCGCCTGAACCGAGCGATGTGATTCCGGTTCCCCGCTCGCTGGAGCAGGCCGTTGCCGCACCGCTCCGCGACTTCTTTGGTCGCAATAATGCCTGGCTGATCCTGCTGCTGATTGTCCTTTATAAGCTCGGCGACGCTTTCGCCATGAGTCTGACCACCACCTTCCTGATCCGCGGCGTCGGGTTTGATGCGGGCGAGGTCGGCGTGGTGAACAAAACCCTGGGGCTGTTTGCCACGATCGTCGGCGCGCTGTACGGCGGCGTATTGATGCAGCGTCTGTCGCTGTTCCGTGCTCTGCTGATCTTCGGCATCCTTCAGGGCGCTTCGAATGCCGGTTACTGGCTGCTGTCGATCACCGACAAGCATATGATCAGCATGGCGACGGCGGTATTCTTTGAAAATCTGTGCGGAGGTATGGGCACTGCGGCATTTGTCGCCCTGCTGATGACGCTGTGCAATAAGTCATTTTCCGCCACCCAGTTTGCCCTGCTCTCTGCCCTCTCAGCCGTCGGGCGCGTGTACGTAGGTCCCGTCGCGGGCTGGTTTGTTGAAGCCCACGGCTGGCCGACATTTTATCTCTTCTCTGTGGTGGCGGCTGTGCCGGGGATTTTATTGTTGCTGGTCTGTCGCCAGACGCTGGAATATACCCAGCGGACGGAACACTTCATGCCGCGCACGGAATATCAGGCTGCTTACCGGTTTGCCCTGCGTCTGCTAATGGCAGGTTGTCTTGCGCTGGTAGTGTGGCTCGCGGTTCTCATTATCAATGCGACGACCACCTTGTCGCTTCCTTTTGAAACCCAGCTGCTTGATGCAGGCGTGTTTCTCGCCATCGTGGGTATCCTGACCGGTGGGATGCTGGATTTCATGTCACTGCGGAAAACGCAGATGACATGAAGTAAAAAGCGAAAGGTTATTTCCCGTTGTAATAACGACACGAAATTATAACGGCGAAATAACCGCCATCGGCAAAAAAAATATTTGTTGTTTTGTGCGGGATAGCATTCGGAAATTATTGGAGCTTATTTCGCTACGCTATTTTCCGTTAAACGATTCAGCATTCGAAAGATTGAATTTTCGTTTTTTAGTTGTCTTTTTATTGATAATTAATTGTTAATTATTTGTGTATTTTCCGCAATGGTTATACCAATTGTCCCTTTTGCGGTATGCTGGGGCACCCTTTCGTTATAACGCCCACTCCGTGCGGCTTCCCCCGGAAAACGCGACATAATTTGCAACACTTGTGACATGTGCGGCAGAACCCGGTAACACCTTCCTGACACAGGGCTAATGATGTTTACAGTAATGTAACCTTCCCGTAAAATGCCCCCACACTTTAAACGCCACCAGACTCCCGTGGAATTGAGGTCGTTAAATGAGACTCAGGAAATACAATAAAAGTTTGGGATGGTTGTCATTATTCGCAGGCACTGTATTACTCAGTGGCTGCGATTCTGCACTACTAGACCCCAAAGGACAGATTGGACTGGAACAACGTTCATTGATACTGACGGCTTTTGGCCTGATGTTGATTGTGGTTATTCCTGCCATCTTGATGGCTGTTGGTTTCGCCTGGAAGTATCGTGCGAGCAATAAAGATGCGAAGTATAGCCCTAACTGGTCACACTCCAATAAAGTGGAAGCTGTGGTCTGGACGGTACCTATTCTGATCATCCTGTTCCTTGCTGTACTGACCTGGAAAACCACTCACGCACTTGAGCCGAGCAAACCGCTGGTTCACGATGAAAAACCGATTACCATTGAAGTGGTCTCCATGGACTGGAAATGGTTCTTCATCTATCCAGAACAGGGCATTGCTACCGTGAATGAAATCGCCTTCCCGGCGAACACTCCGGTTCAGTTCAAAGTGACCTCCAACTCCGTAATGAACTCCTTCTTCATCCCACGTCTGGGTAGCCAGATTTACGCGATGGCCGGTATGCAGACTAACCTGCACCTGATCGCGAATGAAGCAGGCACCTACGACGGTATCTCCGCCAGCTATAGTGGCCCGGGCTTCTCGGGTATGAAGTTCAAAGCTATCGCTACGCCAGACCGCGCGACTTTCGACCAGTGGGTTGCAAAAGCGAAGCAGTCTACCAACACCATGTCTGACATGGCGGCGTTCGAAAAAGTGGCTGCACCTAGCGAATACAACAAGGTGGAGTACTTCTCTAACGTGAAACCGAATCTGTTCAAAGATGTTATTGGCAAATTTATGGATCACGGCATGAGCATGGACATGACCCAGCCTGAAGGCGAGCACAACACGCACCAGGGTATGGAAGGCATGGACATGAGCCACGCGGAAACCGCTCACTAAGGGGCCGAGGAAGAAAATGTTCGGAAAATTGACACTGGATGCAGTGCCCTACCATGAACCGATTATTATGGTTACGGTGGCTGCAATTATCATTGGTGGCGCGGCCTTAGTTGGCCTGATCACTTACTTCGGTAAGTGGAGCTACCTGTGGAATGAGTGGCTGACTTCGGTTGACCACAAAAAACTCGGTATCATGTACTGCATCGTCGGTATCGTCATGTTAATTCGTGGCTTTGCGGATGCAATCATGATGCGTAGCCAGCAGGCGCTTGCGTCTGCGGGCGAAGCCGGCTTCCTGCCACCGCACCACTACGATCAGATCTTTACCGCCCACGGCGTTATCATGATCTTCTTCGTGGCGATGCCGCTGGTAATCGGTCTGATGAACGTGGTCGTTCCGCTGCAAATCGGCGCGCGCGACGTTGCGTTCCCGTTCCTCAACAACCTGAGCTTCTGGTTCACGGTTGTCGGCGTTATCCTGGTTAACCTGTCACTGGGTGTGGGCGAATTTGCTCAGACCGGCTGGCTGGCCTACCCGCCGCTGTCGGGAATTGAATACAGTCCGGGCGTGGGCGTTGACTACTGGATTTGGGCGCTTCAGCTCTCCGGTGTCGGTACCACTCTGACCGGTATTAACTTCTTCGTGACCATCCTGAAGATGCGTGCACCAGGTATGACGATGTTCAAGATGCCAGTATTTACCTGGGCATCTCTGTGCGCCAACGTCCTGATTATCGCGTCGTTCCCAATTCTGACCGTCACCATCGCGCTGCTGACCCTGGATCGCTATCTGGGTACCCATTTCTTCACGAATGATATGGGTGGCAACATGATGATGTATATCAACCTGATTTGGGCCTGGGGTCACCCGGAAGTGTACATCCTGGTTCTGCCGGTGTTCGGTGTGTTCTCCGAAATCGCGGCAACCTTCTCGCGTAAACGTCTGTTTGGTTACACCTCTCTGGTGTGGGCAACCGTATGTATTACCGTTCTGTCGTTCATCGTCTGGCTGCACCACTTCTTCACTATGGGTGCGGGCGCCAACGTAAACGCCTTCTTCGGTATTACCACCATGATTATCGCGATCCCGACCGGGGTTAAGATCTTCAACTGGCTGTTCACCATGTACCAGGGCCGTATCGTGTTCCACTCAGCCATGCTGTGGACCATCGGCTTCATCGTGACCTTCTCCGTAGGTGGGATGACCGGGGTACTGCTGGCGGTACCTGGTGCTGACTTCGTTCTGCACAACAGTCTGTTCCTGATTGCGCACTTCCATAACGTTATCATCGGTGGTGTTGTCTTCGGCTGCTTCGCTGGTGTGACCTACTGGTGGCCAAAAGCCTTCGGTTTCACCCTGAACGAAAAATGGGGTAAACGCGCGTTCTGGTTCTGGATCATTGGCTTCTTCGTGGCGTTTATGCCGCTGTACGTGCTGGGCTTCATGGGTATGACCCGTCGTCTGAGCCAGCAGATCGATCCGCAGTTCCACCCAATGCTGATGATTGCAGCGGGCGGCGCAGCGCTGATTGCCTGCGGTATTCTGTGCCAGCTGATTCAGTACTACGTGTCTATCCGTGACCGTAACCTGAACCGCGACCTGACCGGTGACCCGTGGGGTGGCCGTACGCTGGAGTGGTCTACCTCTTCTCCACCTCCGTTCTATAACTTTGCCGTAGTGCCGCACATTCATGAGCGTGACGCATTCTGGGAAATGAAAGAAAAAGGTGAAGCGTACAAGCAACCTGAACATTACGAAGAGATCCATATGCCGAAAAACAGCGGTGCGGGCATCGTCATTGCCGCCTTCGCAACGGTATTTGGTTTCGCAATGATCTGGCACATCTGGTGGATGGCGATTGTTGGCTTCGCTGGCATCGTAATCAGCTGGATTGTGAAGAGCTTTGACGAGGACGTGGACTACTACGTACCAGTCCGTGAAGTTGAAAAGCTGGAAAACCAGCATTTTGACGAGATTTCTAAAGCGGGGCTGAAAAATGGCAACTGATACTCTGGCGCACTCGACTGCCCACGCGCATGAACATGCGCACCATGATACAGGACCGACGAAAGTCTTCGGTTTCTGGATCTACCTGATGAGCGACTGCATCCTGTTCTGCTGTCTGTTCGCAACCTATGCCGTTCTGGTGAACGGCACAGCGGGCGGCCCGACCGGTAAGGACATCTTTGAGCTGCCGTTCGTACTGGTTGAAACCGCACTGCTGTTATTCAGCTCCATCACCTACGGCATGGCGGCTATCGCCATGTACAAAAACAACAAGAGCCAGGTTGTCTCCTGGCTGGCGTTGACCTGGCTGTTTGGTGCTGGCTTTATCGGGATGGAAATCTATGAATTCCATCACCTGATCATGGAAGGTTTCGGCCCGGATCGTAGCGGCTTCCTGTCAGCGTTCTTCGCGCTGGTCGGCACCCACGGTCTGCACGTGACCTCGGGTCTGATCTGGATGGCGGTACTGATGTTCCAGATCTCCCGTCGCGGCCTGACCAGTACTAACCGTACCCGTATTATGTGCCTGAGCCTGTTCTGGCACTTCCTGGACGTGGTATGGATCTGTGTGTTCTCTGTTGTCTATCTGATGGGGGCGATGTAATGAGTCATTCTAACGATCATGGCGCTTCCCACGGCAGCGTAAAAACCTACATGACAGGTTTCATCCTGTCGATCATTCTGACGGTGATCCCGTTCTGGATGGTGATGAACGGTTCTGCATCTAAGCCGGTTATCCTGGGCGCAATCCTGGTGACCGCGGTGATTCAGATTCTGGTGCATCTGGTTTGCTTCCTGCACATGAACACCAAGTCCGATGAAGGCTGGAACATGACGGCCTTTATCTTTACCGTGATTATCATCGCTATCCTGGTAGTCGGTTCCATCTGGATTATGTGGAACCTTAACTACAACATGATGGTTCACTAAGAGCGGCGAGTATGTTTAAGCAATACCTGCAAGTCACGAAACCAGGCATCATCTTTGGCAACCTGATCTCCGTAATCGGAGGGTTCCTGCTGGCCTCTAAAGGCAGCATTGATTACACCCTCTTTATTTACACGCTGGTCGGTGTGTCACTGGTGGTTGCGTCCGGTTGTGTATTTAACAACTACATCGACATGGATATCGACAAGAAGATGGAAAGGACCAAAAATCGGGTGCTGGTTAAAGGCCTGATTGCCCCTTCCGTCTCGCTGGTGTACGCCACCTTGCTGGGTATTGCTGGCTTTATGCTGCTGTGGTTTGGTGCTAACCCGCTGGCCTGCTGGCTGGGGGTGATGGGGTTCGTGGTGTATGTAGGCGTCTACAGCCTGTATATGAAACGTCACTCCGTCTACGGCACGCTGATTGGTTCTCTCTCCGGCGCTGCGCCGCCGGTGATTGGCTATTGCGCCGTCACGAACGAGTTCGACAGCGGTGCGCTGATCCTGCTGGCTATCTTTAGCCTGTGGCAGATGCCGCACTCCTACGCCATCGCGATTTTCCGCTTTAAGGATTATCAGGCGGCGAACATTCCGGTTCTGCCGGTCGTGAAAGGCATTTCGGTTGCCAAGAACCACATCACGCTCTACATCATCGCTTTTGCCGTGGCAACGCTGATGCTCTCTCTGGGCGGTTACGCCGGATATAAATATCTGGTGGTAGCAGCTGCGGTGAGCGTCTGGTGGCTCGGCATGGCCCTGCGCGGTTACAAAGTGGAAGATGACAAGGTCTGGGCACGCAAGCTGTTTGTGTTCTCGATTGTCGCCATCACCTCCCTGTCCGTGATGATGTCCGTAGACTTCATGGTGCCTGATTCACAAAACCTGCTGACTTACGTCTGGTAAGCTATAGCAAGGACATAAAGGGGTGCTTCGGCACCCCTTTTTTATTCATGAAATCTATTAGTAACGTATGTAATATTTGTTAAATAACCGATTATTTACCCCGCCCCTTCCCCGCACTACACTATGGCCTGCTTTTGAACTGAGGTGGTAATGAACGATTATAAAATGACGCCAGGCGAACTGCGTGCGACCTGGGGTTTAGGGACTGTTTTCTCGCTGCGGATGCTTGGCATGTTTATGGTCCTGCCCGTTCTGACCACATATGGCATGGCGTTACAGGGTGCCAGCGAAGCGCTGATCGGTCTGGCGATCGGTATCTACGGCCTGGCGCAGGCAATATTCCAGATCCCCTTTGGCTTGCTCTCCGACCGAGTGGGTCGCAAACCGCTGATTGTCGGCGGGCTGCTGGTGTTTGTGCTCGGCAGCATCATCGCCGCCCTCTCCCACTCCATCTGGGGAATTATTCTTGGGCGCGCCCTGCAAGGTTCCGGGGCGATTGCCGCCGCCGTGATGGCGCTGCTGTCAGACTTAACCCGCGAGCAAAACCGCACCAAAGCCATGGCGTTTATCGGCGTCAGCTTTGGCGTCACGTTTGCCATTGCCATGGTGCTGGGGCCCGTTATCACTCATGCGCTCGGCCTGCACGCCCTGTTCTGGATGATTGCGGTGCTGGCGACCATCGGGATCGCACTCACGCTGTGGGTTGTACCTGACAGTAAAAACCACGTCCTCAACCGTGAATCTGGGATGGTCAAAGGCTGCTTCAGCAAAGTCATCGCCGAGCCGCGCCTGCTTAAGCTGAACTTCGGCATTATGTGCCTGCACATTCTGCTGATGTCCACCTTCGTCGCCCTGCCCGGTCAACTGGCCTCAGCAGGTTTTCCGGCGGCAGAGCACTGGAAAATTTATCTGGTCACAATGCTGATCTCGTTTGTCTCCGTTGTGCCCTTCATTATTTACGCCGAAGTGAAGCGCAAAATGAAACGCGTCTTCGTGGGCTGCGTGGCGTTACTGCTGATTGCCGAGATTGTGCTGTGGGGCGCCGGCCCGCATTTCTGGGAGCTGATCGCTGGCGTACAACTGTTCTTCCTGGCCTTTAATCTGATGGAAGCCCTGCTGCCGTCGCTTATCAGCAAAGAGTCTCCGGCAGGATACAAAGGCACCGCGATGGGCATTTACTCCACCAGCCAGTTTCTCGGCGTGGCGATCGGCGGGTCACTCGGCGGCTGGGTGGATGGTCTGTTTGACTCCCAGACCGTTTTCCTCGCCGGTGCGCTGCTGGTGATGCTCTGGCTGTTTGTGGCCAGCACCATGAAAGAGCCGCGTTACGTGAGTAGCCTGCGGGTAGAAATTCCCGATGACGTGGCAATCGGTGACGCGTTACAACAGCGTCTGGAAGCGACAGAGGGCGTGAGCGAAGTGCTGATTGTCCCGGAAGAGCGCAGTGCGTATGTCAAAATTGACAGCAAAGTGACTAACCGCTTTGAGGTAGAGCAGGCGCTGAAGGCCTGAAAAAATGCCCGGTTTAGCCGGGCATGATTGTCTTAATCGCGGAAGTTTTTAAACTGGAATGGCTGACCGAGATCGCCGCCACGCACCAGCGCCATCACGGATTGCAGGTCATCACGGGATTTTCCGGTCACGCGGATCTCTTCCCCCTGGATCTGCGCCTGCACTTTGAGCTTACTGTCTTTGATAAGCTTCACGATTTTCTTCTGCACGGCGCTTTCAATCCCCTGCTTCAGCTTCGCTTCCACAAACCAGGTTTTGCCGCTGTGAACAAAATCTTCCGGCACATCGAGTGAGGTCCCTTCAATGCCGCGCTTGAGCAGCTTGGCGCGCAGGATATCCAGCAACTGGTTGACCTGGAAATCAGACTCGCTCAGGACTTTGATCGTCTTGTTCGCGTCGTTCAGTTCAATGGTCGCCTCAACGCCACGAAAATCGAAACGTGACTCAACCTCACGGACAGCATTTTCTACGCCGTTACGCGCTTCCTGCAAATCAACTTCAGAAACAATATCGAAAGATGGCATCTTTTCTTCTCCCTACATTTTTGTTGCGTTGCATAATACCCGCAACGAGGCATAACGAGAAGCTTAGCTGATGGCGCTATACTTAGCGTCATAGCACCTGGCGCCGTTGCAGGTGAGGAGGAACGATGAAAGTAACAGTGCTTGGATGCGGAGCCCTTGGCCAACTCTGGCTTACAGCGCTATGCAAACAGGGACACGACGTTCAGGGCTGGCTGCGAATTCCCCAGCCCTATTGCAGTGTGAACGTGATGGGTACAGACGGTTCAATTTTTAATGAGTCTTTGACGGCAAACGATCCGGAATTTCTTGCCACCAGCGATTTGCTGCTGGTCACGCTGAAGGCCTGGCAGGTCTCCGATGCGGTGAAAAGCCTGGCCGCCCAGTTACCTGAAAGCACGCCAATCCTGCTGATTCACAACGGTATGGGTACCATTGAAGAGCTAAAATCTGTCCGGCAACCGCTGCTGATGGGGACAACCACCCACGCGGCGCGTCGCGACGGTAACGTCATTATCCATGTTGCCAGTGGTATCACTCATATCGGTCCCGCGCGTGAACAGCCCGGCGATTACAGCTATCTTGCGGATACCCTGCAAAGCACGCTGCCTGACGTCGCCTGGCACAATAACATTCGCGCGGAACTGTGGCGCAAACTGGCGGTGAACTGCGCGATTAATCCGCTGACCGCCCTGCTGGATTGCCCTAACGGTGAACTGCGCCAGCATCCTGATCGGGTAGCGCTGATTTGCCGGGAAGTTGCCGCCGTCATTGAACGCGAAGGCTACCACACCTCAGAGTCCGATTTACGTTATTATGTCGACCAGGTGATTGAGAGTACTGCAGAAAATATCTCCTCAATGTTGCAGGATATCCGGGCTATGCGGCATACCGAAATTGATTACATTACCGGTTATCTGTTAAAACGCGCCCGGGCACACGGCATTACCGTTGCGGAAAATAGCCGTCTGTTTGAGTTAGTAAAACGAAAGGAGAGTGAGTATGAGCGCATCGGCACTGGTATGCCTCGCCCCTGGTAGCGAAGAGACAGAAGCGGTCACCACCATTGATTTGCTGGTACGTGGTGGTATTAAGGTTACTACCGCCAGCGTCGCCAGCGACGGAAGCCTGGCGATTACCTGCTCGCGTGGGGTGAAGATTCTGGCGGATGCACCGCTTGTACAGGTGGCGGACGGTGATTACGACATTATCGTTCTGCCGGGTGGTCTGAAGGGGGCTGAGTGTTTCCGCGACAGCCCGCTGCTGGTTGAAACCGTTCGTCAGTTTCATCTTTCCGGGCGTATCGTCGCGGCAATCTGTGCAGCCGCAGGTACGGTGCTGGTTCCGCACGACATTTTCCCCATCGGCAATATGACCGGCTTCCCTGGTCTGAAGGATACAATTCCGGAAGACCAGTGGGTGGATAAACGCGTGGTCTGGGATCCGCGCGTTAACCTGCTCACCAGCCAGGGGCCGGGCACCGCCATTGATTTTGGCCTGAAGATTATTGACCTGCTGGTTGGGCGCGAAAAAGCGTACGAAGTGGCTTCGTCGCTGGTGATGGCGGCGGGGATTTATAACTACTACGAATAAAAAAGTCGGGTGGCGCAAGGTAAAAGCAAAACGGCAACCCGAGGTTGCCGTTTTTAATGTTTGCGCCCTCTCCCTGTGGGAGAGGGTCGGGGTGAGGGCATCAGGCCGCACTCCTCGACAATAAACTACGGGCGATAGACCTTCACATTCGCGAAGCCCTGCTCGCGCAGATACAGCGCCTGCAAACGGCTCATGACCCCACGCTCACACCACAGCAGATACGTTTTGCTCTGGTCGAGATCGCCAAACTGGGTGCTCAGCTTGTAGAACGGCAGCGAAACCACCTCCACGCCTTCCACCTGCAACGGCTTGTCATCCTGCTCATCAACAGAACGGATATCCAGAATCGTATCGTTAGCACCAAAGCCGCTGACCGTCTCCACCTCAACCACTTCCTGTTCGGTCTGCTGGGCGATCTCACGGATATCGATGTTGGACGCTTCCGCCACCACTTTTTCCAGGATGCTGAAATCGAAGTTCTCTTCTTCCGCTTCGATCTTCGCCTTCACCGCTTTAATGGTTGGACTTTTTGAGATCACACCGCAATATTCCGGCATGGTACGGGCAAAATCTTCAGTACCGATTTTACGCGCCAGATCGATGATGTGCTCTTTATCGTGAGAGATCAGCGGGCGCAGGATCAGCGTATCAGACACGTTGTCGATAAGACGCAGGTTGGTCAGCGTCTGGCTGGAGACCTGCCCCAGCGCTTCACCGGTGACCAGCGCCTGCACGCCGTAGCGCTCAGCCACTTTGGACGCCGCGCGCACCATCATACGTTTCAGGACCACGCCCATCTGGCCGTCGTCCACTTTTTCGAGGATTTCGCCGACCACCGGCTCAAAGTTGATCGCCACAAAACGCACGCGGTGAGAGCTGCCGAAGCGGTTCCACAGGTAATGCGCCACCTGACGTACGCCGATTTCATGCGCCGCCCCGCCCAGGTTGAAGAAGCAGTAGTGCACGCGGCAGCCGCGACGCATCAGCATGTAGCTGGAGACGCCGGAGTCGAAGCCGCCCGAGATCAGCGACAGCACATCTTCTTGCGTGCCGATCGGGAAACCACCAATACCTTCATAACGACCCTTAACCAGCAGCAGACGATCGTTCTCGATCTCAAGGTTAACGGTGACGTCCGGGTTAGTCAGGCGCACGCGCGCCGTCTCAACGTGCTGGTTCAGACCGCCGCCGACGTAGCGCTCGACTTCAATCGAGCTGAACTCGTGTTTACCACGACGCTTCACGCGCACGCAGAAGGTTTTGCCTTCGATCTGGTCGCGGTACTGTACCAGCGCCTTTTCGAAGATATCGTGCATATCGCTGAACGGAACGTCTTCCACTTCCAGAATATGATGAATACCAGGAATACGGGTCAGCGCGTCGCGAATATCAAGACGTTTGCTTTCGTCTTTCGCGCGGACTTCAACGTGGTCCCAGTGACGCACCACAGCGAGCGTTTCGTCGTAGTGTTTTAATACGTTACGAATGTTCCCGGTGAGAATTTTAATAAAGCGCAAACGCACAGATTGGCTTTTGATGGTGATTTCAGGGAACAATTTAATGATAAACTTCATGGCGGCAATGTTTCTTAGGCAAGCTTATAAAGGCTTGTAGTGGAAAATGATACAGCAGCCCACACCCGTGGCTGCATCCAGGCGCGCAAGTATACCACCATCGCGCCACTCGCGTTATTTGATAATTGCCCCGAGTCCGTTACCATGTTGGGGCGAAGAATATAAGAGTTAATTCACTATGCCGAAGAAGAACGACGCACCGGCCAGTTTTGAAACTGCGCTGAGTGAGCTTGAGCAGATTGTTACCCGCCTCGAGAGCGGCGATTTACCGCTGGAAGATGCCCTCAACGAATTTGAACGCGGTGTGCAGCTTGCGCGCCAGGGGCAGGTAAAGCTTCAGCAGGCCGAGCAGCGTGTGCAGATCCTGCTTTCCGACAGCGAAGACGCTAAAACCACGCCATTCACACCGGACGCCGAGTAAATGGATTTCTCCAACGCGCTTCAGGCGCGCGTCATCCGCGCCAACGATGCGCTGCGCCGATTCATTGAGCCGCAGCCTTTTCAGAACACTCCACTGGTTGAAGCCATGCACTATGGCGCACTCTTGGGGGGTAAACGCCTGCGTCCGTTCCTGGTATATGCCACGGGCAACATGTTCGGTATCAGCGATAACACGCTGGACGCCCCGGCAGCCGCCGTGGAGTGTATCCACGCCTATTCGCTGATCCACGATGATTTGCCAGCCATGGACGATGACGATCTGCGTCGCGGTCAGCCAACCTGCCATATCAAATTTGGCGAAGCGAATGCCATTCTGGCGGGTGATGCGCTGCAAACTCTGGCCTTCTCCATTCTGAGCGATGCGCCGATGGTTGAAGTGAGCGATCGCGATCGTCTGGCAATGGTGTCCGAACTGGCAATGGCCAGCGGCGTCGCCGGGATGTGCGGCGGCCAGGCGCTGGATTTAGAGGCTGAAGGTCGTCAGGTTACTCTGGAACAGCTGGAGCGCATCCACCGTCACAAAACGGGCGCACTGATTCGTGCAGCCGTTCGCCTGGGCGCGCTGAGCGCGGGTGAACGCGGGCGTAAAGCCCTGCCGATTCTGGACAGATACGCAGAAAGTATCGGTCTGGCATTCCAGGTTCAGGATGACATTCTGGATGTGGTGGGCGATACTGCAACATTGGGAAAACGTCAGGGTGCGGATCAGCAGCTTGGCAAAAGTACCTATCCCGCCCTGTTGGGCCTTGAGCATGCCCAACGTAAAGCCCGGGATCTGATAGACGATGCCCGCCAGTCGCTGAATGAGCTGGCCGCGCAATCGCTGGATACCTCGGCACTGGAAGCGCTAGCGGACTACATAATCCAGCGTGATAAATAAACTATAAATCTCGATGAGCCTTTGATGAGTTTTGATATTGCCAAATACCCGACACTGGCGTTAGTTGACTCCACTCAGGAGTTACGTCTGTTGCCGAAAGAGAGTCTGCCGAAGCTGTGTGACGAGCTGCGTCGCTACCTGCTCGACAGCGTTAGCCGCTCCAGCGGCCACTTCGCCTCCGGACTTGGCACGGTTGAGCTGACCGTGGCGTTGCATTACGTCTATAACACGCCGTTCGATCAGCTGATCTGGGATGTCGGCCACCAGGCCTATCCGCACAAAATTCTGACCGGTCGTCGCGATAAAATTGGCACCATTCGCCAGAAAGGGGGCCTGCACCCGTTCCCGTGGCGCGGCGAGAGTGAATATGACGTGTTAAGCGTCGGCCACTCTTCCACCTCCATTTCTGCGGGCATTGGTATTGCCGTTGCCGCCGAAAAAGAGAATAAACAACGTCGCACTGTCTGCGTGATTGGCGACGGGGCGATCACCGCCGGGATGGCCTTTGAGGCCATGAACCACGCGGGCGATATCAAACCGGACATGCTGGTGATCCTCAACGATAACGAAATGTCGATCTCCGAGAACGTCGGCGCGCTGAATAACCATCTGGCGCAGCTGCTGTCCGGCAAGCTTTACTCCTCACTGCGTGAAGGCGGTAAAAAAGTCTTCTCCGGCGTACCGCCGATCAAAGAGCTGCTTAAGCGTACCGAAGAACACATCAAAGGCATGGTCGTACCGGGTACGCTGTTCGAAGAGCTGGGCTTTAACTATATCGGCCCGGTGGACGGCCACGATGTGCTGGGTCTGGTGACGACGCTTAAAAACATGCGCGACCTGAAAGGCCCTCAGTTCCTGCATATCATGACCAAAAAAGGGCGTGGTTACGAACCGGCGGAGAAAGATCCGATCACCTTCCACGCGGTGCCTAAGTTCGACCATACCAGCGGCTGCCTGCCGAAAAGCAGCGGCGGGATGCCGAGCTACTCAAAAATCTTCGGCGACTGGCTGTGCGAAACGGCGGCAAAAGACAACATGCTGATGGCGGTGACGCCTGCCATGCGTGAAGGCTCCGGCATGGTGGAATTTTCCAAAAAATACCCGGACCAGTATTTCGACGTCGCCATTGCCGAGCAACACGCGGTAACCTTTGCTGCGGGCCTGGCGATTGGCGGCTACAAGCCGGTGGTAGCGATCTACTCTACCTTCCTGCAACGCGCCTACGATCAGGTTATCCATGACGTTGCCATTCAGAAGCTGCCGGTGCTGTTTGCTATCGATCGCGCGGGCATTGTGGGGGCTGACGGCCAGACGCACCAGGGCGCGTTTGATCTCTCCTTCCTGCGCTGCATCCCGGACATGGTGATCATGACGCCAAGCGACGAAAATGAGTGTCGTCAGATGCTGTATACCGGTTACCACTATCAGGACGGTCCCTGCGCGGTACGCTATCCACGCGGTAATGCCCTTGGCGTTGAATTACAGCCGCTGGAAAAACTGGACATCGGTAAAGGTCTGGTGAAACGTCGCGGTGAAAAAGTGGCGATCCTGAACTTTGGTACGCTGATGCCGGAAGCGGCAAAAGTCGCTGAAAACCTGAATGCGACGCTGGTCGATATGCGCTTCGTGAAGCCGCTCGATGAATCTCTGATTCTGAGCATGGCGGAAAGCCATGACGTGCTGGTCACGCTGGAAGAGAACGCCATCATGGGTGGCGCGGGTAGCGGCGTGAACGAAGTGCTGATGGCGAACCGTAAAGCCGTTCCGGTGCTTAATCTCGGCCTGCCGGACCACTTCATCCCGCAAGGCACCCAG
Organism: Enterobacter sp. JJBC; assembly: GCF_036936505.1. Taxonomy (NCBI): domain Bacteria; kingdom Pseudomonadati; phylum Pseudomonadota; class Gammaproteobacteria; order Enterobacterales; family Enterobacteriaceae; genus Enterobacter; species Enterobacter sp. JJBC. The sequence goes on along the minus strand of NZ_CP136935.1, from coordinate 1,128,180 downwards.
GATGAGGCGCGCGCCGACATTGGTCTGGACGCCGCCGGTATCGAAGCCAAAATCCGCACCTGGCTGGCCTGATCCCTCCCCTTTTCTGCTCCTGCTATGCTTAAACGTATTGTTTAAACAGCAGGAGCGGAACCATGCAATACACGACATTAGGAAAAACGGACCTTAAGGTGTCCCGGCTTTGCCTGGGATGCATGACGTTTGGCGAGCCTGACCGGGGAAATCATGCCTGGACGCTGCCGGAAGAGAGCAGCCGCCCCATCATCAAGCGCGCCATTGACGGCGGCATCAACTTCTTCGATACCGCCAACAGCTACTCCGACGGCAGCAGCGAAGAGATTGTTGGCCGCGCCCTGCGAGATTTTGCCCGTCGTGATGACGTTGTGGTTGCCACTAAGGTGTACTACCCGTCAGGCGACCTGGCGGAAGGCCTTTCTCGCGCGCAGATCCTGCGTTCTATTGATGACAGCCTCAGACGCCTGAACATGGATTACGTCGACCTGCTGCAAATCCACCGCTGGGATTACAACACCCCGATCGAAGAGACGCTTGAAGCGTTGAACGACGTCGTGAAAGCCGGTAAAGCGCGCTACATCGGCGCATCGTCCATGCATGCCTCACAGTTTGCCCAGGCGCTCGATCTCCAGGCACAGCACGGCTGGGCGCGCTTTGTCACCATGCAGGATCACTACAACCTGATTTACCGGGAAGAAGAGCGCGAGATGCTGCCGCTCTGCTACCAGGAAGGCGTGGCGGTGATCCCGTGGAGCCCGCTGGCGCGCGGAAGGTTAACCCGTCCGTGGGGCGAAACCACCGCCCGGCTGGTATCAGACGAAGTGGGTAAAAACCTGTATGACGATACAGAAGCCAGCGATGCGTTAATTGCCGAACGCTTAGCCGGGATCGCCGACGATATCGGTGCAACGCGCGCGCAGGTGGCACTGGCGTGGCTGCTGAGCAAGCGCGGTGTCGCCGCGCCGATTGTGGGCACATCGCGGGAAGAACAGCTGGATGAGTTGTTGAGTGCGGTGGACTTATCGTTGACGCCGGAGCAGATTGCCGAGCTGGAGACGCCGTATCAGCAACATCCGGTGGTAGGGTTTAAATAAACAATTCAGGGAACAAAATCCGTAGGCCGGGTAAGCGCAGCGCCACCCGGCAATACAGAGCGCACAAAATTACGCGAAGTGATCGTACCCTTTCCAGTCAAGCGTAACCGGGGCGCCGTCGCGGACAAACAGCAGCCCTTCACTTTCCGGCATCACCTGCCCGATGCAGGTAAATTTCGCCCCCAGATGCGCTAACGCCACATCCAGTGTTCCGCGATTGAGCTCAGGCACTGTGAAGCACAGCTCATAATCTTCTCCACCGGATAACGCCCAGCGCAGCGCCTGCTCAGGCTCGGCATGGCGACGCAACGGCTCTGACAGAGGGAACAGATCCAGATCGATCCGCGCGCCCACGCCGCTGGCTTTCAGGATATGGCCGAGATCGGAGATCAGCCCGTCAGACAAATCGATAGCCGAACTGGCCCGCTCGCGCAGCGCCTGGCCGTGCAAAATACGCGGCGTGGGCCGCAGATGGCGCTTCACCAGGTACGCCGCATCGTCTGCATCTTCAACCGTTAAACGGTTCTGAAGGATTGCCAGCCCTGCCGCGCTATCCCCCGGCGTACCGGTCACGTAGATCCAGTCGCCCGGTTTTGCGCCCGAACGTTTCAGCGCGCGCCCGGCAGGCACATAGCCGTGGATTGCCAGGGTCATCGACAGCGGACCGGCAGTGGTATCACCGCCAATCAGCTGCATATCGTAATAATTCAGCTGCTCAAACAGGGAATCGCTGAAGGCTTCAAGCCAGGCTTCATCCACCTCTGGCAAGGTCAGAGCCAGCGTCAGCCAGGCCGGGTCGGCGCCCATTGCCGCCAGATCGCTGACGTTCACCGCCAGCGCTTTATACGCCAGATCGGCAGGATCGATGTCGGGCAGGAAATGTCGCCCACACACTAAGGTGTCGGTGCTGATTGCCAGCGTCTGTTTTTCGGGAATATTGAGAAGTGCGCAGTCATCGCCAATGCCGGTTTCAACATCAAGACGAGAGGTTCTGACACGGTCGAAATAACGGGCAATCAGGGAGAATTCGCCGCATGCCATACGTTATGCCTCAGCAAATAAAAGAAAAAACCGGAGCCGCACTGCCCGTCAGGCAATGCAGAACTCCGGTTTGCGGATCACTTTTTGTGGGGACGGATCGCAGGTGCGGCTTTATCCAGCACGCCGTTAACAAACTTGTGGCTGTCTTCAGCGCCGAAGGTTTTCGCCAGTTCGATCGCTTCGTTGATGGCCACTTTGTACGGCACATCATCACGTTTAGACAGCTCAAACAGCGCGATACGCAACACTGCTTTTTCGACCTGGCCCAGCTCTTCGAGCAGACGGGACAGGTATGGCTTCATCAGACCATCGAGATACGCGCTATTAGTCGCCACTCCCGACAGCAGTTCACGGAAGTACAGAACGTCAACGTCTTTCACGTCCTGTTCTGACAGGAACTGGTATTCAACATCAGCGATGTCGTTCTGGGACAACTGCCAGGAGTAAAGTGCCTGGACGGCACATTCACGGGCGCGGCGACGAGCAGCAGGTTTCACGGAATTCCCCTTACAAAAAAATCAGGCCTTGATGGCTTTCAATACATTGATCATTTCAAGCGCGGTCAGTGCAGCTTCTGCACCTTTGTTACCGGCTTTGGTGCCAGCACGTTCGATGGCTTGTTCAATACTTTCGGTGGTCAGCACGCCGAACGCGACAGGAATTTCAGCATCCTGCGCAACGTGCGCCAGACCATTGCTTGCACCGCCCGCAACGTATTCGAAGTGCGCAGTGCCGCCACGAATAACAGTACCCAGCGCAATCACCGCGTCGTATTTACCGGTTTTCGCCAGCGCGCCCGCTGCCAGTGGCAGTTCGTAAGCACCTGGTACCCAAACGACGGTAATGTTGTCATCTTTAACCTGGCCGATACGTTTCAGGGCGTCAACCGCACCTTCCAGCAGGCTATCATTGATGAAGTTGTTGAAACGCGCAATGGTGATGGCGACGCGAGCGTCCGGGGTAGCTACAGCAGCTTCAATAATGTTCATACTCTTCCTTTACGGGTTCATTTGGCCCCGCAGGGGGGCGGATTTTATCATAATACTTTGCGTACTGCTTCCCTATTTCAGGAGCAATTACGCTGTCGTTAAATGGAGGCAGACATCCGGGCCTACCGGACGAATCTCACTGAATGAGAGTTGCGGCGCATCGGCCAGTTTTTCAAGGCCGGGCAGCACAAACAGGCCGCGCGCGTCGTTACCTAACAGTTTAGGCGCAACGTAGACGAGAAGCTCATCCACCAGCCCCGCCTGAAGCAGTGCGCCGGCGAGCGTCGGACCGGCTTCAACCCAGATGCTGTTGACCTGCTGTTTGCCGAGCAACATCATCAGCACCACGAGATCCAGATGCCCGTTATGTTCCGGCACCGTAATGCTGCGCACGCCTTGCGGCCATTCGCGCGTATCTTCTTTGGTGCGTGCAATCCAGGTTTCCCCCGGCTGCTGCACGATGCGGTGCTCCGGCGTCACGCGGTTCTGGCTATCAATAATAATGCGCAGCGGCTGACGCAGGTTCTCCTGCGGATAGAGCGCCTGCGTATCTGCATTCAGCTCTTCCCAGCGTACGGTCATGGCCGGATCGTCAGCCAGTACCGTTTCACTGCTGGTGAGAATAGCATGGCTTTGCGCGCGCAGACGTTGCACATCGCGCCTTGCCTGTGGCGAGGTGATCCACTGGCTCTCGCCGTTCGCCATCGCCGTGCGGCCATCCAGTGACGCGCCAAGCTTAAGCTGGATAAACGGGAAGCCGGTGCGCATACGCTTCAGGAAGCCTTTATTCAGGGCTTCCGCATCCTGCATCATCAGGCCGTGGCTGACGTCGATGCCTTCCTGTTGCAGACGATACAGTCCGCGGCCCGCTACCTGCGGGTTAGGATCCTGCATGGCGGCGACAACGCGCGAGACGCCCGCCGCAATCAGCGCTTCACAGCACGGCGGCGTACGCCCATGGTGGCTGCATGGCTCCAGCGTCACATAGGCCGTCGCGCCACGCGCTTTCTCCCCCGCCATGCGCAAGGCATGCACTTCAGCATGCGGCTCGCCTGCGCGATAGTGAAAACCTTCCCCCACGATCTCACCATCTTTAACAATGACGCACCCGACATTGGGGTTAGGGTGAGTGGTAAACCGACCGCGCTGCGCCAGCTTCATGGCTCGCGCCATGTACATCTCGTCGTGCATGGTCTTAATCCTGTAAGCGGGCGATCTCTTCGCCAAACTCTTTGATGTCTTCGAAGCTGCGGTAAACGGAGGCAAAGCGGATATAGGCGACTTTATCGAGCTTTTTCAGCTGTTCCATCACCAGATTGCCGATCATTTTGCTCGGCACTTCGCGCTCACCTAACCCCCGCAGATAAGATTTAATGTGGTTTAACGCCATTTCGACGTCATCGGAGCTGACGGGCCGTTTTTCCAGCGCCTTGAGCATCCCGCTACGCAGTTTTTCTTCATTGAACGGTTCGCGCACATCGTTACTTTTTACCACGCGCGGCATTACCAGCTCTGCCACCTCGAAGGTGGTAAAACGCTCGTTGCACACCAGACACTGCCGACGACGACGCACGGAAGACCCTTCGCCTACAAGACGTGAGTCGATGACTTTGGTATCCACAGCGGAGCAAAATGGGCAATGCATACGATGTCCCTGTTATCTGGTTAACTGATTTCTATTTTACCCTGAACTGGCCCGACAACAAAGGAAGAGCTTTTTGAGACAAAGGATCTATGCCTGACGGCACTATCCTGTCTACCATTGCAGCAATCTGTGATTTCAAGGAATTAAACGCAATGACAAGACGTTACCTGAAAATAGTGCTGGTGGGGAGCCTGTTCACGCTCAGCGCCTGCGCACAGCAAAGCGAAGTCCGCGAGATGAAACAAAGCGTGAATACGCTTAACGTGGCGATGGACAAACTTAATAAAGAAACCGTGAAGATCACCCAGCAGAACGCGCTAAATGCCAAATCCAGCAATGGCGTTTATTTATTGCCAGGTGCAAACACGCCCGCGCGTCTGAACAGCCAGATTGGCACGCTAAAGATGTCTCTGGTGAATGTTGCAGCGAATGCCGATGGTACTCGCGCAACATTACGCATTCAGGGTGAGTCCAACGATCCGCTGCCCGCGTTCAGCGGCACCGTAGAGTGGGGCCAGATTCAGGGCACCACGGAGAGCTATCAGGAGGTGAACGTGAAGAATCAGCTCTTCACCGCCCCCGCCAGCACGCTGGCGCCGAGCGATGTTGACATTCCGCTCCAGCTGAGCGGACTGACGCCAGAACAGCTGGGCTTTATCCGTATTCACGACATTCAACCCGCCGCGCAATAACCCGCCCTTTTAGCGGAGTGAAATGTCACTCCGCTAACATTTACATTTCGTATGGATTGGCAACATAAATGATTGCCGCTACAATCGCGCCCGTCTAAAGTACGCAAACGTGAACGCAATCGATTACGTATGTGAGAGATATGTGAAACAACACATATTTTTGTGAGCAAGGATTCCTATAATAGGCTCCGCAGAAACACGAAATATTTAGAAACGCAATTCGCGCATTTTTCACTCCCGGAAGGGAATTTCAATCAGTGGCATGATTATGAAAAAAACATTACTCGCAGCCGGTGCAGTTCTGGCACTGTCCTCCTCTTTCACTGTTAACGCAGCGGAAAACGACAAACCACAATACCTCTCCGACTGGTGGCACCAGAGCGTTAACGTGGTAGGCAGCTACCATACCCGTTTCGGACCGCAGATCCGTAACGATACTTACCTCGAGTACGAAGCATTCGCAAAAAAAGACTGGTTTGATTTCTATGGCTACATGGACGCACCGGTATTCTTCGGCGGTAACACCGACGCGAAAGGTATCTGGAACCACGGTTCCCCACTGTTCATGGAGATCGAACCACGCTTCTCCATTGATAAACTGACTGGTACCAGCCTGGCGTTTGGTCCGTTCAAAGAGTGGTATTTCGCAAACAACTACATCTACGACATGGGCCGCAACAAGTCCGGTCGCCAGAGCACCTGGTATATGGGTCTGGGTACAGACATTGAGACTGGCCTGCCGATGAGCCTGTCCATGAACGTCTACGCAAAATACCAGTGGCAGAACTACGGCGCTGCGAACGAGAACGAGTGGGATGGCTACCGTTTCAAAGTGAAATACTTTGTGCCAATTACCCAACTGTGGGGCGGCAACCTGAGCTATATCGGCTTCACCAACTTTGACTGGGGTTCAGACCTGGGCGATAACGATTTCCGCGACCTGAACGGCAGAAAAGCGCGCACTAACGACTCCATCGCGTCCAGCCACATCCTGGCGCTGAACTACGATCACTGGCACTACTCTGTTGTTGCGCGTTACTGGCACAACGGTGGTCAGTGGAACGACGACGCCAGCCTGAACTTCGGCAACGGCGACTTCAGCGTTCGTTCTACCGGTTGGGGCGGTTACCTGGTCGTGGGTTACAACTTCTAATCAGTGCGGGATTGTGCGGGCTGGTGCCCTCACCCCTTCCCTCTCCCACGGGAGAGGGCGCAAACACAAAAAACGGCAACATCGTTGCCGTTTTGCTTTTACCTCGCCACCCGGCTTTTTACTGCTTCACCTTGCGCAAAAAATCCGCCAGCGACCTGTCCGCGCTTTCGCTAAAGTGTCTTTCCGTCAGCGTAATATGCAAACACCGGTCGAGACGGAAGCAGCGATAGTCATCGCGCCGTTCACACCACGCGGCCAGCAGCCAGTGCTCACCCCAGAAGAACAGCCCCAGCGGCTGAACCTCACGCCAGGTTAACTGCCCGGCTTCATCGCGATAGTGCAGCGCCAGCACACGCAGGGCAGAAATTGCCTGGTGGATCACGTCGAAACCACTACGGGAGTGTGGCTGAAGGGCAATATCCGGCGCGTAAATTCGCGTCTGTTCAGCTTTGCGGCGGCTCTCTTCTGGCAGGATCGCCAGCACTTTTTCCTGGGCCGACTCCAGCTCGCGCGACAGCGATTCCCCGCCCCAGGTTTTGAGCAGACGGATCGCCACCATCAGCGCCTCGGACTCCTTGTTGGTCAGCATCAACGGGGGTAAATCAAAACCCGACATTAGCCGATATCCGCTTCCCGCCTCGCCTTCCACCGGCACGCCGGAAAGCGACAGGTCGCGGATATCGCGGTACACCGTGCGCTCGGACACGCCAAGCCTTTCCGCCAGATGCGCTGCCGTTGTCAGACGCCTGCCCCGCAGGATCTGCACAATCTGGAACAAACGGTCAGCGCGTCGGGTCATCGGTTTACTCTCATACCGGTTGATGGAGGCCGACGCGATTACCTTCGCTGTCGGTAAACAGGGCTATAGTGCCAATGCCTTGCGGCAGTTCCAGCGGGCCAAACACGCACTCACCGCCCGCAGAAGCAATGCGATCGAGCGTGGCCGCCAGATTGTCAGTATGCAGGTAAATAATAGCGCCCTGCGAAGAGGGTGTAACACTGTCAAATTTCGCCAGCGCGCCGCCGGTGGCCGGATCCTCGTGCGGGAAAACCGCCAGCTCAGCCACGTCCATCTTCTCGCGCCGCAGCGCGACCTGCATCACCGACTCATAAAATTTGGTGGCGCGATCCATATCGGCGACCGGAATTTCAAACCAGTTAATGACACTTTTCATACGTCCTCCTGCCTGTTGTTAGAGTTCAGAAGGAGTCTACGACAGGGCTCCTGACAGCATACTGTCAGGAGTGTTTGTGAGATGCAGACAAAAAAAATCCCGGCCAGCAGGCCGGGATTTCGATACTACATAAGACGCTTACGGCAGAATGGACGGCTGATCCGCCCCTTCTTTCTCGACTTTCTGCTGGATCAGATGCTCGCGCTTCATGCCCAGCTTCAGCGCCAGCGCGGACGCGACGTAGATAGACGAGGCCGTACCGATAGACACACCGATCAGCATGGTCAGCGAGAAGCCTTCCAGCACCGGGCCACCGAACAGGAACAGCATCAGGATCACCATCAGGGTGGTGCCGGAGGTGATCAACGTACGGTGCAGCGTCTGGGTCAACGACACGTTAAAGATTTCGTACGGCGTGCCGCGACGGATCTTACGGAAGTTTTCACGAATACGGTCAGATACCACGATACTGTCGTTCAGTGAGTAACCGATAACGGACATCAGGGATGCCACAATCGTCAGGTCAATCTCAATGTGGAAGAGGGACAGTATGCCCATGGTGATCACCACGTCGTGCGCCAGGGCGATAACCACGCCTGCCGCCAGTCGCCACTCAAAGCGGAAACCGACGTAAATCAGGATCGAGATCAGCGCCACAAGCAGCGCCATCGCACCGGTCTGCGCCAGGTCAGCACCAACGCTCGGGCCGACAAACTCAATACGCTTAACCGTTGCGTCCTGGCTGGTCGTTTCGTTAATAACCTGAACGACCTTGCTGCCCAACTCCTGGCTGCCGTTGGCATCGTGTACCGGCGGCATACGCACCATGATGTCGCGGCTGCTGCCGAAGTTCTGTAGCAGCGGCTCTTCAAAGCCCGCTTTTTGCAGAGACTCACGCATCTGGTCCATATCGACCGGTTTTTCCAGGGTAATTTCGATCACCGTACCACCGGTGAAATCCAGGCCCCAGTTAAAGCCTTTCACGCCCATAATGACGATGGACAAGATCAGCAGAAAACCTGAAATGCCGAAGGCCCAGTAGTCCCAGCGCATAAAGTCCCAGACTTTACGGCCGTGGTTCAATTGTTCAACAGTATATTCCTGTGCCACAACGCACTCCTCAGATAGACAGCTTTTTGACGCGCTTGCCGCCGTACAGCAGGTTCACGATGGCACGGGTGCCGACAATAGCGGTAAACATCGACGTTGCGACACCGATACCGGTAGTAATCGCAAAGCCTTTGATCGCGCCAGTACCCACTGCATACAGGATAAGAACCTTAATCAGTGTTGTTACGTTCGCATCGAAGATGGAGCTGAACGCCCCTTTGTAGCCTTCTTCAATCGCCTGCTGTACAGAACGACCGTTGCTCAGCTCTTCTTTGATACGTTCGTTTATCAGTACGTTGGCGTCGACCGCCACCGCAAGGGTTAGAACGATACCCGCGATACCTGGCATGGTTAGCGTCGCCCCTGGCAGCAGGGACATGATACCGATGATCAGCACCAGGTTGGCAATCAGCGCGGAGGTCGCAATCAGGCCGAACTTCTTATAGAAGAAGATCATGAAGATGATGGACACCGCCAGACCGGCCAGACACGCTTCCAGACCCTGTTTGATGTTCTGCATACCCAGGGTTGGACCGATGGTACGTTCTTCAACAATCTGAATTGGCGCAATCAGCGCACCGGCACGCAGCAGCAGAGAGAGCTGACGCGCTTCGTTCGGGTTGCTGATACCGGTAATACGGAAGCTGTTACCCAGACGAGACTGGATGTTGGCGATGTTAATCACCTCTTCCTCTTTCACCAGCACGGCACGGCCATTGGCGTCTTTCTTACCGCTGTCTTTGTACTCCACGAACAGGGTCGCCATCGGCTTGCCGATGTTGTCCTTGGTGAAGTTAGACATAATGTTGCCACCTGCGCTATCCAGCGAGATGTTAACCTGCGGCTGGTTGTACTCATCCTGGCTTGAAGTGGAGTCGGTGATATGGTCACCGGTCAGGATCACGCGTTTGTACAGCACAACCGGCTGGCCTTCGCGGGTCTGCTTCACTTCGGAATCGCCCGGCACACGGCCTGAAGCCGCAGCAGCCTGGTCAACGTTGGAGTTAACCAGACGGAACTCCAGGGTCGCCGTCGCGCCCAGAATCTCTTTCGCACGGGCGGTATCCTGGATACCCGGCAGTTCGACCACGATACGGTCAGCACCCTGACGCTGTACCAGTGGCTCAGCCACGCCCAGCTGGTTTACACGGTTACGCAGAATGTTAATGTTCTGCTGAACGGCGTATTCACGTGCTTCACTCAGACGCGCGTCGGTCATTACCGCACGCAGCTGATTGCTGCCCTGAGAGGTGATCACCAGATCGCGGTGACGCTGAGACAGATAGGTCACAGCCTGATCGCGTGCCGCGCTGTCGCGGAACGTGATGCTCATGCCGTAGTTATCTTCTTTACGTACGGTGGTGTACGGAATGCCCTTATCGCGCAGATCGCTGCGCAGGCTGTCGATGTTCTGTTCCTGTAGCTTGCCGAGCGCGGTATCCATATCCACTTCCATCAGGAAGTGAACGCCGCCACGCAGGTCAAGACCCAGTTTCATTGGCTCTGCGTTCAGCGCAGCCAGCCAGCGTGGGGTTGCAGGAGCAAGGTTAAGCGCCACGACATATTTATCACCCAGCACGCCCATCAGCGCTTCACGTGCGCGGAGCTGCGTGTCGGTGGTGTCGAAGCGAGCAAGAATTGCGCCCTCTTCCAGTGCCACAGACTTAGCGGTAATTTTTTCTTCTTGTAACGTTTTCTGGACCTGGATCAGCGTTTGCTCACTGGCGGCGACACCGCGCGCGCCAGTGATTTGAACGGCCGGATCCTCACCATACAGGTTGGGAAGCGCGTACAGCAGGCCGACGATAATCACGACGACCAGCATGATGTACTTCCACAAAGGATAACGGTTTAACACGGCAGTTCCCTTTGGGAAAAGTTGGGATTACAGCGCCTTCATGGTGCCTTTCGGCAGAACGGCAGCTACGAAGTCACGTTTGATAACCACTTCAGTGGTGTCGTTGAGGGCGATAGCAATGTAGCCGTTTTCCGCTACTTTGGTTACGCGACCCACCAGGCCACCATTGGTCAGGACTTCATCGCCCTTCGCGATGGAGTTCATCAGGTTTTTGTGCTCTTTAGTACGCTTCTGCTGTGGACGCAGGATCATGAAGTAGAAGATCAGACCGAACACAACCAGCATCAGAATCAGAGACATCGGGCTGCCCTGCGCTGGTGCACCCGTTGCTGCTACCGCATCAGAAATAAAAAAGCTCATTCAAATTCCCTCATTATTAAAATTAATCAACGTTCAACGGTGGAACATCCCGCCCCTGACGTTGGTAGAAATCGGTCACGAAGCTCTCTAATTTACCCTCTTCGATAGCCTTACGTAAACCAGCCATTAAGCGCTGATAATAACGAAGATTATGAATGGTATTGAGACGCGCCCCCAAAATCTCGTTGCAACGATCGAGATGATGCAGGTACGCGCGAGAATAATTGCGACAGGTATAGCAATCGCACTCGGAATCGAGCGGGCTGGTGTCACTCTTATGCTTCGCGTTACGGATTTTCACCACGCCATCGGTAACGAACAGATGACCGTTACGCGCGTTTCGGGTTGGCATAACGCAGTCGAACATATCAATGCCGCGACGTACGCCTTCCACCAGATCTTCTGGTTTACCCACACCCATCAGGTATCGTGGTTTATCCGCCGGGATTTGCGGGCAGACATGCTCCAGAATGCGGTGCATATCTTCCTTCGGCTCACCCACAGCCAAACCGCCGACAGCGTAGCCATCAAAGCCTATCTCTACCAGACCTTTAACCGAGATATCGCGTAAATCTTCGTAAACGCTACCCTGGATAATGCCGAACAGCGCATTTTTGTTTTGCAGGGAGTCAAAACGGTCGCGGCTACGCTTCGCCCAACGCAGGGACATCTCCATAGAACGCTTGGCGTAGTCCCAGTCCGCTGGGTATGGCGTACATTCGTCGAAGATCATTACGATATCGGAGCCGAGATCGTACTGAATCTCCATGGATTTTTCTGGATCGAGGAAGATTGGATCGCCGTTGATCGGGTTACGGAAGTGTACGCCCTGCTCAGTGATCTTACGGATATCGCCCAGGCTGAAGACCTGGAAACCGCCGGAGTCGGTGAGGATGGGGCCTTTCCACTGCATGAAGTCGTGCAGATCGCCGTGGAGCTTCATGATCTCCTGGCCTGGACGCAGCCACAGGTGGAAGGTGTTGCCGAGGATAATCTGTGCGCCAGTGGCTTCAACTTCTTCCGGCGTCATTCCTTTTACGGTGCCGTACGTGCCCACAGGCATAAACGCGGGGGTTTCTACCACGCCGCGATCAAACACCAGACGACCGCGACGCGCGCGACCATCGGTGGTATCGAGTTCAAATTTCATTTTTTCTCCGACGTCAGAAAAACAGTCCAACGTTGTAACACAGTGCCGCGGACTTATTCCCCGACACGCTCATTCAAAGCCTGCGGATTGTACGTGATAAACATCGCGTCACCGTAGCTAAAAAAGCGATATTTTTGTTCTACCGCAGACTTGTAGGCGTTCATCGTATGCTGATACCCCGCAAACGCGGAAACCAGCATAATCAGCGTCGATTCAGGCAGATGGAAGTTGGTCACCAGCGCATCAATGACTTTGTACTGATAGCCTGGGTAGATAAAAATCTGCGTATCGCCAAAGAACGGTTCAATCAGCTCGCTTTTCGCGGCCTGCGCAGCGCTCTCAAGGGAACGTACCGACGTTGTACCGACGGCCACGACGCGGCTTCCGCGCGCTTTCGCCGCCAGCACCGCATCCACCACCTCCTGCGGCACTTCGGCGTACTCAGAGTGCATGATGTGGTCTTCGATGCTGTCCACGCGTACCGGCTGGAAGGTCCCCGCGCCGACGTGCAGCGTCACGAAGGCCATCTCAACGCCTTTCGCGCGCAATTTTTCCAGCAGCGGTTCATCAAAGTGCAGGCCCGCGGTTGGCGCCGCAACCGCGCCAGGCTTCTGGCTGTAGACGGTCTGATACAGCTCGCGGTCGGCCTCTTCGTCCGGGCGCTCAATGTACGGCGGCAGCGGCATGTGGCCGATGGTGTTGAGGATATCAAGCACCGTGCGCTCGTCGTTGAACTCCACCTCGAACAGCGCATCGTGACGCGCGGTCATGGTCGCTTTGATGCTCTCGTCATCCCCCAGCAGCAGCTCCGCGCCCGGCTTCGGCGCTTTGGAGGCGCGAATATGTGCCAGAATACGTTTATCATCGAGCATACGTTCGACCAGCACCTCAATCTTGCCGCCGCTGGCTTTACGGCCAAACAGACGCGCCGGGATCACGCGGGTATTATTAAAGACCAGCAGATCGCCAGGGTTGAGCTTGTCGAGCAGATCGGTGAAAGTACCGTGCGTCAGCGCGCCCGTTGGCCCGTCCAGTGACAGCAAGCGACAGCTGCTACGCTCAGGCATGGGGTAGTGAGCAATCAGGGATTCAGGTAGTTCAAAGGAGAAATCGGCGACGCGCATGACGTATACTCGTGACTTAAAAACAGGCGGCATAGTCTAGTGCTCACACCCTTTTGCTGCAACAACTAGCCGCCACCGGACAACGAAAACGCATGAATTTTCTCGCTCACCTGCATCTCGCTCACCTCGCGGACAGCTCCCTCTCCGGCAATTTGCTGGCCGATTTTGTACGCGGCAACCCGGCGGAAGCGTATTCCCCTGAGGTTGTCGACGGGATTTTTATGCACCGCCGCATCGACGTGCTGACCGATAACCTGCCGGAAGTGACGGAAGCCAAAACCTGGTTCCGCCCCGAAACGCGACGGGTGGCGCCGATCACGCTCGACGTCATGTGGGATCATTTCCTGTCGCGCCACTGGCCGCAGCTGTCGCCTGATATGTCGCTGCCTGAGTTTGTGCGCTACGCCCACGCGCAGGTGTCGATCATTTTGCCGGACTCCCCGCCGCGCTTTGTGAATCTGAATAACTATCTCTGGTCTGAACGCTGGCTGGAGCGATACCGCGAGATGGATTTCATTCAGAACGTCCTGAACGGCATGGCGAGCCGTCGACCGCGTCTGGACGCGCTGCGCGACTCATGGCATGACCTGGATGAACATTATGATGCGCTGGAAATCCGCTTCTGGCAGTTCTACCCGCGTATGATGACGCAGGCGAAAAATAAAGAACTGTGATGCCGGTTCGATTGATAGGTAAAAGCTGGTGGAACGATTGTTACCACCTCTTTGTCTTATTCCCGTACTGCCTCTATACTGGCCCGCGTTGCGTTCCAAATAACCTTAGTATCTACAGGAGAATCATATGGTTCTGGTAACTCGTCCGGCTCCGGATTTTACAGCTGCCGCCGTTCTGGGCAATGGTGAAATCGTTGAAAACTTCAACTTTAAACAGCATACCAACGGTAAAGCGACCGTTCTGTTCTTCTGGCCTATGGACTTCACTTTCGTTTGCCCGTCTGAACTGATCGCGTTCGACAAACGTTACGAAGAATTCCAGAAGCGTGGCGTGGAAGTGGTTGGCGTCTCCTTCGACTCTGAATTTGTACACAACGCATGGCGTAACACCCCTGTCGAAAACGGCGGCATCGGTGCGGTGAAATACGCGATGGTTGCGGACATCAAACGCGAAATCCAGCAGGCTTACGGTATCGAACATCCGGACGCTGGCGTTGCACTGCGTGGTTCTTTCCTGATCGATGCAAACGGCATCGTTCGTCACCAGGTTGTGAACGATCTGCCGCTGGGTCGTAACATCGACGAAATGCTGCGCATGGTTGACGCGCTCCAGTTCCACGAAGAGCACGGTGAAGTGTGCCCGGCGCAGTGGGAAAAAGGTAAAGAAGGTATGGCGGCTTCCCCAGACGGCGTAGCTAAATACCTGTCTGAGAACGTATCCAGCCTGTAATCGGCACGGTTTACGAAAAACCCGCGAATACGCGGGTTTTTTTATGGCTTATGCTGCGCCGTCTTTTTTTACCTCGCGCCAGATGCGCCATGCCATACCCGCAAGCACCATCACCCCCGCAATCAGTACGCCCCAGACCATCAGCGTTTTCATTCTGCTTTCCTGCTCAGCCGCAGACGTCGCGGTTAAACGCGCCTCGCCCCCCAGCGGGACAGGTTCCAGCGTATCCGCCATCGGCAAGGCTGCCAGATCGTAGGTTTTACGCAGTTCGGTCGGGATCAGCATATCCGTCTCCACGCTCGCCGGTTTCGCAGCCCCGTTCCCCCACGCGAGCAGGTACGGCCCCTTCCCCTGCGCGTTAAACACCAGATCGTAGCGCACGCGCTGCCCTATCACGCCCGGCAGGTTCTCAGGCAAACGCGCATTGAGGGTCTTGATTTTTACCGCCTCGACCAGCCCGCCAGGGAGCGGAACAGGTTCAGCCGTTTTGCCGCCGAGCTGGTAGATCACCTCTTTTTTCAGCGTATGCCATCGATCCTTGTCCGCCCCCCACCAGGCTATTTCTGCCGGGAGAACGCCGTCGTCATTCAGCATGAAGGCGATCGCACTCAGAGGCTGCGGATGTTTCCAGCGCCACACGGCTTCACTTTCGGATAACCGCTCCCCCTCTCCCGCCAGGCTAATGTGCTCTGATTCCGGCTGCGCAGGCGCGTTAATCGCGTTGACGCCGGTTAACGTCAGGGCAGAACGACCCGTGTTCAGCACCAGCAGCAGATAGCGATTCGCCTCAGGTGATAACACCAGATCGGTATCGATGCGGTCGAGCTTCAGGCGCTCCCGTCCACTCATCACGTCCAGCAGGGGCATCTCTTCGCGCAAGGTATACCAGTTTTTCAGATCCTCGCTGTAATAGACCGATGCCGTCCCCTGCCACGAGCCCTGCGGCGTGTCCCAGAAAAGCTGGAGCTGAGAGAGCGGAACCTCCGTCGCGTTTTCCGGCAGGGTCAGCAGATAATGCTGTCCGGCAGCCGCAGCGTGTTGCCCTTCCAGCACAATTTCCACGCCGTTTCTGGCCCGTAGCATAATTTTATCGCCGCTGTCCTCTTCCCCGCCCGGCGAGGCGTTAAGCGCAAAAACGCGCAGCGCCGTGGTGGTCGGTGCCGGCTGCGGACGCGTCGTAGTAACCAGGCTGAACGGTACAGGCTCGCCCGACTGATTAAACACGCGCACGTCGCGCAGATCGGGCGATGTGCTCTGCTGATAAATCGCCAGCGGCAGCATGACCCGATACCACGGCGAAGATGCAGAGGTATCAAGGGACAGGCCGTAGGCATAATCCCGCGGGGATTCCGCTGGCGCGCCCTCGCTGAATGCCGGACCGGCCATGGCCAGCAGTGCTGCACAAACAACCGCATTCATCCATTTCATTTTTCTTCTCCTGCTTTAGGCGGTAGCGGCGAGAAATAGCCCACAATCAGGACCAGGATCGCCACGCCAATAAACGCGACGGCGCGCGCCAGGCCGCCACCGCCCGCGCTGTCCACCAGCATCAGTTTGAGCATCACCACCCCCAGCAGCGCCGCACCGCCAAGCCACTGCTGACGGGAGGCCTGACGGGTGGCGCGGATCATCACCACCAGCGCGCAGAACATCCAGAACAGGGCAAAGGTGGTCTGAATAAGCCGCGAATGCCACAGCGATTCCATGTTCCAGGCCACCTCGCCGTACCACGCCAGCGCACGCAGCAACGCGCCGTTGAGCCACCAGAAGCCAAGCGCCATCAGCACAACGGCGGGCCAAGGTCGGGACTGCGCAAGCGATGCCGGATAGTAGCGATCCACTGCCCGATAAAATACTACCAGCCCCAGCAGCGCGAACGCCGCCCCTTCCTCAAGCGGGTTCACCAGCGGCAGCCAGGTCTGTCGATAGACCACACCGTCCTGGAAATTGGTCACGACCAGCAATACCACCAGCGCCACAACCACAGGGATCGCGGCAAGGCAGGCGTAGAGCGCAGGCCATACCCGGAAAGGCCATCCGCGACGCCGTACGGCCGCGGAGAGCGCCATAATCACCCCACCGCCGACAGCCATCGCAATGCCGCTTCCCCAGGCCGCCATGCCCCATGGCAGGGAGCGGGCAAACCAGTAAAGCTCGGCGGCAAGGGCGAGTAAAATCATCCACAACAGCGACAGATGCAGCCCCATTGAGATGCGCGGCAGAAGTTTATCTTCGTCGCGCCGCAGCAGCATCAGGGCGGCAGGCAGCGCGATAGCCCAGGCCAGATTTGCCCAGCCGGCCGCCAGAATCTGCTGGTGCGAGACCTGATACAGCACCATCAGCAGCATCACCGGCCACAGCAGCCATTTGCTGGCATCCAGCTCCCACCATGCCAGACGAGCGGCAGCCTGCCGCCATCCCCAGGCCGACGCCGCCGTCAGCGCCAGCACGCCTGCCAGAAGCGATAACTCCTGCTTCAGGAACAACTGCGACGCGCCCAGCAACGCCACTAACCAGAACAGCAACCCACCGGCCAGCAATGCCCAGCTGCCCGGCAGCGCGATTTTCTGCCACAGCCAGGCCGCAGCCAGCCAGCAAAGACTGAGCACTGCGAAAATAAGCAGGAGGCTCAGCGAAGTGACGCCGTCCATTTGCGCCCATATCGCGCTGCCGAGCGCCAGCACCAGCAACGCCGTCCCGCTATAGCTCATGCGCCGCTGCTGCTGTTGCACGCCCAACCAAAGAATACCCAGCCCTTCCAGCGCCCAGGCCATCGCCGTCCAGCGCGCTGAAAGCGCCAGCGGAATGGCAAGCGTGGCAAACCCGCCGCCGATCGCCAGCGCCGCCATAACCAGCGGTCGTCCGATGGAGGGGTAACGCCGCAGCGCGAGAAACGCCAGCGAGAGGTAAAACGCACCATAGCCCAGCGCGCTTAGCGCCGGGCCGTACGTCCAGTGAGACGTCATGCCATACTGCATCCCAAAACCAATCAGCGGCGGAGCAAACAGCAGTACGCCGTCAATAATCTGTTTGCCTTTTTCCTGCGCCCGCAGCGACAGCGCCACGCTAAACACGCCAAAAATAAGCGTATTGGCAATCAGGAACAGCTGACAAATAACATAGTCTTCCGGCTGGTAGTCGCTCAGTCCCCACACCCCGCCAACGCCAAACGTGAAGAGCAGCCCGAGCAGGTTGAGCTCGCGCCAGTGCTGCCAGATGCTGATGACGAGAATGCCGATGGACAGCAGGAGATAGAAGGAGAATAGCGCCACAAAGCTACCGCCCCCGGTAGACAGGAGCAGCGGCGCAAGATATCCGCCGAGGCTCGCCAGCATGGCAAGGCTCAGCGCCTTTTGCAACACGGCCAGCCCGACGCTCGCCGCGCAAATCACCACCAGCAGCGTAAACGCCAGCGTCATCGGCAGCATCTGCCACAGCCGGAATGCGCCAAAGACGGTCAGATAAAGCACGCCGGTCGCTCCGCCCTGGAGGATCAGCGCGTAGATCCGCTGCCTGTGCCGCAGCCGCCATCCAACGGCCAGCAGAACCATGGCAAACAGCGCCGTGGCGGCAAGACGCAGCTCAAGCGGAAACAGTGAATGTTCAACGGTATAGCGCAGCAGGAAAGAGAGGCCGAGGAAGAGCAGTACAATCCCCAGTTTTGCCAGCGGATTGCCCTGCATAAACCAGCGCGTCAGCGAGGACAGGATGCCGCCAAAGGCGGAAGGACGTTTTGCCGCCGGTACAGGCACAGGCTCTGCTTCAGTGACGGGCGGTTCGGGACGCCAGGGATCGACAGGTGCGTTAACGGCCTCTGACACCGGCGCTGGCGTCTTCACCGGCGCGGCGGTCTGCACCTGCTCCGGTGCTTTCTCAGCCACACTACGCTGCTCGAGCGCCTCAATGCGCTGGCGAAGCCGGGCGATCTCCTGCCGCGCCGCCGTGCTTCGGTTAAAGCCTATCACCGCGAGCACGGGTGCCACGACCAGCGCAAAAACCAGGAACAAACAGCCAAGGATGTAAAGCTCGTCCATGTTTCCACCTTCACCGTAAACGATCCGTTAAGATTGACACAAATCGTTGCATTTGCGCCATCTTAAAAGGTGAAAACCATTCTGCCTGCGCTTAGCTGCCGAACCAGACCGCAGCGGAGATCGCTGGCAGCGTGAGCACGCTCCCCTGGAACGTCGCTTTACCCTCTTTGCTCTTCCACATTTTACCAGCCAGCAGCGGTGAATCTTCCAGCACGACTTCACACGCCTCGCCCCGGTTGATCGCCACCAGCACGCGCTGCTGGTTATAGACGCGGACAAACACCACCACGTTATCGTGGGCGTACATCACCTGACAGCCCCCGTATCGCAGGGCCTGGCTCTGCTTGCGCAGCGTCGCCATGCGCTGGTAGAGGCTGAACAGATCCTGATCCTGCTTTTCAGGCTCCCACGGGAAGGTTTTACGGCAGAACGGATCGTTGTTGCCGTCCAGCCCGACTTCATCGCCATAGTAGATGCAGGGTACGCCCGGCCAGGTAAAGAGCCAGGTCACCGCCAGCGGCAGACGCGCCACATCCTTACCCAGCAACGATTTAAAGCGTGCGGTATCGTGGCTGTCGAGCTGGTTAAACATCCGCAGCTGCTGCTGATGCGACAGACCAGCGCGATAGTTTTCCATCCACGCCATGCAGGTTTCGGCGTCAATATGCTGCGGATCGTAAGAGATATCGGTGTTAGCGAGGAAACCCCACAGCGGGAAGGTGAAGCCGCGATAGTTCATCGCCGCGTCTTCTGCATCAGCCTGCAACCACTGACGCGCGTCGCCAAAGTGCTCCCCGAAGACGAATGCTTCCGACCGGGCCGCTTTTGCCGACCGGGTAATGGCGGCGACATGCTGAAGGTTATTCCGCGCCCCGCCTGCTTCACCCAGCATATGCACCACGTCCAGCCGCCAGCCGTCCATGTTCCACGGCGCTTTCAGCCAGTGGCGCACGATGCTGTCGTCGCCGCCGTAGATCTCATTCACCAGCGATGGCGACTGGAAATCGAGCTTCGGCAGGCTCGGGTAGCCCAGCCAGTCCAGGGCGCGGCCATTCTCGTCAAAACTGTACCAGTCACGCTGCGGTGAGTCCGGATTATGGCATGCGCCGCCCATCGACTGATTGTGACGGTCAAACCACGCATGAGAATCACCGCTGTGATTGAACACGCCATCAAGGATCAGGCGCATACCCTCTTTTTGCGTGTTGTGCCGCAGCCGCAGCAGCGCTTCGTCACCGCCAAACTGCTCGTCAACGTGGCGGTAGTCCTGCGTATCGTATTTGTGCACGCTTGGCGCTTTAAACACCGGGTTCAGGTACAGCGCCGTCACGCCGAGCTTTTTCAGGTACGGCAGTTTTTCGCTGATACCGTCGAGATCGCCGCCGTAAAAGGTCGATCCCCCCGCCTGGGCGGTCAGCGGCTCGTCCCATTTTTTCAGAATGATGTCGTGACCGACCGCATGATGGTAATAAACCTTGTCCTGATCGACGGTGCGCTTTTCACTGCGCGCAAAGCGGTCCGGGAAAATCTGGTAAAAGACCTGATCGTTAACCCACTGCGGGCCGTTATCCGGGTGATCCACGGCAAACTGCTCCAGCCTGGCCGGAGGGAAACGGCTGAAACCCTGCGGGGTAAACCACAGCTGGCGGTTGTTCCACAGCAGCTTGAAGCCGTAGCGGCGACGCGGTTGCCCGCTGCGCAAATCGATATTTGCCCGCCACGCCGTGACGCCCGGCTGCGGCTGGCTGCGCACTTTGTGCATTTTCAGCGACGTTTCTTCGTTATCCACTTCGGCGCGCAGGGTCACACGTTCAGGCTGATTGTCCCCTGCCAGCCAGAGCGTAATCACAAGGTTGTCTTTGTTTTGCTTAACAAATGGGGCAACCGGAAGGTGCCAGGCGTTTAACATCACGAATCCCCTTTGATGAAATTGACGTCACCTTGCCACAGGGTGATTAAGGATAGCTCACCATGATGGGATTTATTGGGGGAGGAGGACGGGGGAGGAGGCATCAGTGCAGCCTGATGCCCTCACCCTAACCCTCTCCCACAGGGAGAGGGGAAAAGAATGTTACTGTGCTTCCGCCAGCTGACGATCGCGGCGACATTTAAACATCCAGCCCACCAGCAGCAGGACGATCCACGCGAAGCCCACGTACAGGGAAATACGGGTATCCGGGTGATAACCAATCAGGCCAATGATGAAGACCAGGAAGATCAGACCGACAATGGTCGTTGGCACGCCGCCCGGCACTTTAAACTTCAGCGCTTTGGCCTCTTCTGGCGACAGGCGGCGACGGAACGCAATCTGCGACAGCAGGATCATGATCCATACCCACACGGTGGCGAAGGTCGCCAGTGACGCAATCACCAGGAAGACGTTCTCCGGCATGATGTAGTTCAGGTAGACCGAGAACAGCAGCGCCACGGTCATGACCAGCACCGTTACCCACGGGGTGCCGCGACGCGACGTTTTGGCAAACACCTTCGGCGCACTGCCCTGCTCCGCCATGCCGTGCAGCATACGGCCCACGCCGAACACGTCACTGTTGATGGCCGACAGCGAGGCGGTCAGCACCACAAAGTTGAGAATGCTGGCGGCAAACGCAATGCCCATATGCTGGAAAGTCAGGACAAACGGGCTGCCGTTGGTGCCCACCTGGTTCCACGGGTAGATGGACATAATCACAAACAGCGTGCCCACGTAGAACACCAGGATACGCATCGGCACCGAGTTGATGGCGCGCGGAATAGACTTCTCCGGATCTTTCGCTTCCCCGGCGGTGATGCCGATAATCTCGATTCCGCCATAGGCGAACATGACCATCTGGAGCGACATGACCATCCCGAGCCAGCCGTTGCTAAAGAAGCCGCCGTTGCTCCACAGGTTATGGATGCCGGTTGGCTGCCCACCGTTGCCGATACCCCAGATGATGATGCCGAAACCGGCGAGGATCATGATGATAATGGTCGCGACCTTGAAGAAGGAGAACCAGAACTCCAGCTCGCCAAACACCTTCACGCTCATCAGGTTAACGGCGCAGATAATCAGCACCACGCTCAGCACCCAGATCCAGTGCGGCACGGCAGGGAACCAGACCCCCATATAGATGCCAAACGCCGTCACATCGGCAATGGCGACAATCAGGATTTCAAAGCAATAAGTCCAGCCGGTGATAAACCCGGCCAGCGGGCCTAAGTTCTCTTGTGCATAGCGTGAAAACGAGCTGGCAGACGGGTTGTGAACTGACATCTCCCCCAGCGCACGCATGATGATATAGGCCGCGGCACCGCCGATGATGTAGGCCAGCAGAACGCTTGGACCGGCCATTTTGATGGCATCTGCCGAGCCATAAAAAAGACCGGTGCCGATAGCCGAGCCCAGCGCCATAAAGCGGATGTGGCGGGTGCTCAATCCACGTTTAAGTTTGTTAGTGCTTTCCATTAAAATCTTGCCATTCAACACGAAAAAAACAAAAAACCACGGGGCCTTAAGCCCCGTGGTTAAACAATTTGTTGCCGTTGATTAATGGGCGTTGGATGTCACCTGACGCCCGGCCGCACGGTCCCAGATAATCGCAAGAACCAGCGCTACAACGGAAGGCATCAGCCAGGCCAGGCCCTGCTCGGACAGCGGCAGACGCTGTGTCCAGGCTGGCAGGATTTCTGCAAATGCTGATGCTTTGATCCCGTCAAGGATACCAAAAATCAGGCTGATAAACATGGCCGGCGCAATAATTCGCGTCGAGTTATGCCACCACGGGCGGGTGAAGCTCAGCACCACCAGCACGATACATGGCGGATAGATAGCCGTCAGCACCGGAATTGACACCTGGATCAGGTGGCTCAGACCGAGGTTTGAAACCGCCATGGAGAAGATGCCGAGGATAAACACCAGCGTGCGGTAAGAGAGCGGCAGATACTGAGCGAAGAACTCCGCGCAGGCGCAGGTCAGACCCACCGCCGTCACCAGACAGGCCAGGAAAATCAGCGCCGCCAGCAGCATACTGCCTGCACCACCAAAGGTGTGCTGCACGTAAGCATGCAGGATCGCCGCGCCGTTTGCGCTCTGATCGACCAGCGTTGCGCTATCTGAACCCAGACGGAACAGCGCCAGATACAGCAGCGTCAGGCCGACACCGGCCATCAGGCCAGCCCAGATAGTGTAACGAGTCAGCAGGCGCGCTTCGGTCACCCCACGGGAACGCGCGGCGTTAACGATAACGATACCAAACACCATCGCGCCAAGCGTATCCATCGTCAGATAGCCGTTCACGAAACCGTTTGAGAACGCCGCGTTCTGGTAGGCGTCCATCGCGGAGCTGATGGGCCCCGCAGGCCAGACAATGGCCGCAACCGCCAGCACAATCAGCGCCACAATTTTCAGTGGTGCCAGGAAGTTACCCACGGTATCCAGCAGTTTGCCCGGATAGAGAGAAACCAGAATCACGATGGCGAAGTAAATGAGGCTGTAAATAAACAGTGGCATCGCGCCGTCACCGGTCAGCGGGGCGATACCCACTTCAAAGGAGACGGTCGCCGTGCGCGGGGTCGCGAACAGCGGGCCAACGGCCAGATAGCAGACGGTTGCCAGCAGAACGCCAGCCACTTTGCCAATCGGGGTGCTGAGGCTGTCCACACCGCCACCGACTTTCGCCAGCGCGATAACGGTCAGTACCGGCAGGCCCACGGCAGTAAGCAGGAAGCCAAACGCAGCCGTCCAGACGTGTTCACCCGCCTGTAAGCCAACCATTGGAGGAAAAATGATATTACCTGCGCCAACGAACAGCGCAAATGTCATAAAGCCCAGCGCGATAATGTCACGCGATTTCAAGTGATGGGTCATAAAACCTTACTGCCTGTGGATGTGGTGTTGAATACGTTGAGATTTTCGCCATCCCTGATGGGACGATACAGCGGAAAATTTGCTCAATTTCAGCGGGATATGCTCCCGTCCTGGCGTGGCGAAGAATAGTTTTTCGATTTACCACGCAAATACAGTCGGTCTGACAGTATATGGGGGGCAATTTAAACGCTTATAACGTTTAAAGGCAAGAAGGGATCGTAAAACCAGAACAATATGCCAGCATGAAAATCCAGACCAACATAATATGCCATGTATAAGAAAAACTCATGGCTAATCATGCGAACAAAAAAGCACCAGCCGTATAATATTCATCCGCGTTTCGCTTGACTGCAAAGCAAACGGGCCAGCAATCGCTGGCCCGTGGAAAGGTAGCCTGACACACACGCTGTCAGACGCTTTTTTTGGCAATTAATCGTTCCGGAATCACGAAGCTAAAGCGCGTGCCCTTACCGAGGGTGCTTTCGATATTGAGCCGGCTTTCGTGGTGGCTGACGGCATGCTTCACAATTGCCAGCCCCAGTCCGCTTCCGCCGGTCTGCCGCGAGCGCGCCTTATCCACCCGGTAGAACCGTTCGGTGAGACGCGGGAGGTGTTCAGGCCCAATCCCCGGCCCGTTGTCCTCGACGCTAAACTCAGCGCCCGCCGGGGTATGCTGCCAGCGCACCGCGATATGCGTCCCTTTCGGGGTGTGATTCACGGCGTTATAGACCAGGTTTGAGATAGCGCTTCGCAGCTCATCTTCACTGCCGAGCACTTTCAGCGTGTTATCAACGTCAAAACTCAGGGTGTGCTGATTATGACTCAGCGTTTGGGCTTCGCGCTCCACCACCCGCAACATCATCGGCACATCAATGATGTCATTTAGCGCCAGCGACGGGGCAGCCTCAATTTTTGAAAGCGTCAGCAGCTGTTTGACCAGCCCTTCCATGCGGAACGTCTGCTCCCTCATGGTATGCAGCGCTTTCTCACGCGGCGCCCCCTCAAGCGTTTGCTCCTGCATCATCTCCAGGTAGCCCTGAAGCACCGTCAACGGCGTACGCAGCTCGTGGCTGACGTTGGCAAAGAAGTTACGTCTCGCGCCCTCAAGCTGGTGCATCTGGGTAACGTCCCTCGCCACCATCAGCCACTGCCGATCGCTGTAGGGCATCACGCGGATCTCCAGATGGCGACCGTTATTGAGCTTCAGATTGTGCGGGCGCGAAAAATCCCGCTTTTTCAGATACAGCGTGAACTCGGGATAGCGCAGAAGGTTGAGGATGTTCTGACCGTTATCATCCGGCCAGCGCAGGCCCAACAGCTGTTGCGCGAGGCCATTACACCAGAAGATGGTCCCTTCTTCCGTCGTCAGGATCACCGCGTCCGGCAGCGACTCCGCACCGCTACGAAAGCGTTTGATCAGGCTTCCCAGCTCACGACGGCGCTTTTTATTACGCATCTGCATCTGGTGCAGGCCGTAGAGTAGCGGTTCCCAGCTCCCGCTTCCCGGCGGAGGTGTCATACTTCTGTCGACCCACAGCCACCAGGAAAGACGCAGTAAATTCCAGAAATGCCAGACGAGCAATCCCGTCACGGCCACCAGTAAAAACCACGGCAGATAGCCAAAGATAGCCCCCAGAATGAGGGCCGGAATACAGCATAAGATCAGTTCAAAGACGAGCCTTTTCCATGACAGACGTTCCAGCACGCGTCACACTCCTGTCATTGTTCAGAAACGGGTCGAGAAGCGATAACCCGTGCCGCGGACCGTCTGTACCATGCGATCGTGGCCGCTCAGTTCCAGTGCTTTACGCAGGCGGCGAATATGGACGTCAACCGTTCGGTCTTCGACATAGACGTTAGTTCCCCAGACGTTATTCAGCAACTGTTCGCGGCTGTAAACGCGCTCCGGGTGGGTCATAAAGAAGTGCAGGAGTTTAAATTCGGTCGGTCCCATATCGAGGGGATTTTCACCGGTCATGACCCGGTGCGAGGTAGGATCCAGGCTCAGACCCTGCATCTCAATCACCTCTTCCACCGCCATCGGTGAAATACGGCGCATCACGGCTTTGATACGCGCCACCAGCTCTTTCGGGGAGAACGGTTTGGTGATGTAATCGTCCGCGCCGGTTTCCAGACCGCGCACGCGATCCTCTTCCTCGCCGCGCGCCGTCAGCATCACCACCGGGATATCACGGGTCATCGCCTCGCGTTTGATATGCTTGATAAACTGCAATCCGGAACCGCCAGGCAGCATCCAGTCCAGCAGGATCAGATCGGGCCAGGGTTCATTCAGCTGGTTCACCGCGCTGTCATAATCTTCCGCTTCAACCGGCTGGAAGCCATTTTGTTCAAGCACGAAGCACACCATTTCACGGATCGGAGCTTCATCTTCTACGACCAGAATACGTCTCGCCATACTTTGCCCTGTCTTATCGTATTTAAGTTACAAGTCTGTAATGCGGCGTCATTATGCGTCAGATTTATGACAGATTTATGAAAAACATTACCACTATAAATGGCAAACTGTTGTTTTATTACAGCGGTTATTTTCCGTTCCACGAAAGTTTATAATCCTGCTTTCTTATTATTGCCACGGATCTTTTATGCGCATACTTCACACCTCAGACTGGCACCTGGGTCAAAATTTTTACAGCAAAAGCCGCGCCGCGGAACATGAAGCGTTCCTGAACTGGCTGCTGGAGACGGCTCAGGCTCACGAGGTGGACGCGATTATTGTGGCGGGCGACATTTTTGATACCGGATCGCCGCCGAGCTATGCGCGTGAGCTATACAACCGTTTTGTGGTCAACCTCCAGCAAACCGGTTGTCACCTGGTGATTGTCGCCGGAAATCATGACTCGGTGGCGACGCTGAATGAATCCCGCGATATTCTGGCGTTCCTCAATACCACCGTGGTGGCCAGCGCCGGGCACGCGCCGCAGATCCTGAAAAAACGCGACGGCACGCCGGGCGCGGTGCTGTGCCCAATCCCGTTTTTACGCCCGCGAGATATCGTGCAAAGCCAGGCGGG
Source organism: Enterobacter sp. JJBC (assembly GCF_036936505.1). NCBI lineage: Bacteria > Pseudomonadati > Pseudomonadota > Gammaproteobacteria > Enterobacterales > Enterobacteriaceae > Enterobacter > Enterobacter sp. JJBC. The sequence continues at coordinate 1,101,459 of NZ_CP136935.1, read as the reverse complement.
TCTGTCCGGCAGCGAAAAACAGCAGCATCTGTTGCAGGCCATCACCCGCTATTATCACCAGCAGCATACGGAAGCCTGCGCCCTGCGCGGCGATCAGGCCATTCCGATCATTGCCACCGGACACCTCACCACCGTCGGAGCCAGTAAGAGTGATGCGGTGCGCGAGATCTATATCGGTACGCTGGACGCGTTTCCGGCGCAAAACTTCCCCCCCGCCGACTACATTGCCCTCGGGCATATTCACCGGGCGCAGATCATCGGCGGCTGCGAGCATATCCGCTACTGCGGCTCGCCCATTTCGCTCAGTTTTGACGAAACGGGCAAAGCCAAATCCGTCCATCTGGTGAGCTTCACCGAAGGCAAACTTAGCGCCGTTGAGACGCTCGAGGTGCCGGTCACCCAGCCGCTGGCGGTGCTGAAAGGCGATCTGGCCGCCATTACCGCTCAGCTTGAGCAGTGGCGCGACGCAGCGCTTAATCCCCCCGTCTGGCTCGATATCGAAATCACCACCGACGACTACCTGTACGATATGCAGCGTAAAATTCAGACGCTGACGGAAGACCTTCCCGTGGAAGTACTGCTGGTACGCCGCAGCCGCGAGCAGCGCGAGAAAATACTGCTCAACGCCCAGCGTGAAACGCTTAGCGAACTTCGGGTTGAAGAGGTGTTCGCGCGGCGGCTTGCGCATGAAGAGGTGGACGAGGCCAGACGCACCAGGCTTAACGAGCTGTTTGCCCAGACCCTGCACTCCCTCCATGACGAGGACGAAAACGCATGAAAATTCTGAGCCTGCGTCTGAAAAATCTGAATTCGCTAAAGGGTGAGTGGAAAATTGATTTCACCGCGGAGCCGTTCGCCAGCAACGGGCTGTTTGCCATCACCGGCGCAACCGGCGCGGGTAAAACCACGCTGCTGGATGCCATCTGCCTGGCGCTGTACCACGAAACGCCGCGTCTTAATAAGGTCTCTCAAGCGCAAAACGACCTGATGACGCGCGATACCGCCGAATGCCTGGCGGAAGTGGAATTTGAGGTCAAAGGCGTTGCTTATCGCGCTTTCTGGAGCCAGAACCGCGCCCGCAACCAGCCGGACGGGAACTTACAGGCACCGCGCGTAGAGCTGGCCCGCTGCGAAGACGGCAAAATTCTGGCCGACAAAGTCACGGATAAGCTGGAACAAACCGCCGCACTCACCGGGCTGGACTATGGTCGCTTTACCCGCTCGATGTTGCTCTCGCAGGGGCAGTTTGCCGCCTTCCTGAATGCTAAACCGAGCGATCGCGCTGAGCTGCTGGAGGAACTGACCGGCACGGAAATTTACGGCCAGATTTCCGCCATGGTTTTTGAAAAACACAAAGCGGCACGTAACGCGCTGGAGATGTGCGAAGCGCAGGCCGCAGGGGTTGTGCTGTTGAGCGAGGAACAGCAGCAGCACTTGCAGCAAAGTTTGCAGGCACTTACTGACGAAGAGAAAATCCTGCTGGCACAGCAGCAGAGCCAACAGAAAGATTTTCAGTGGCTTACGCGTAACGACGAACTGATACGTGAGCAGCAGCGCGCAGCCGCTTCGCAGCAGCAGGCGCAACAGGCTCTGACGGACGCCGCGCCGCAACTGGCTAAGCTCCAGCTGGCGCAGCCCGCCGCCCAGCTACGTCCTCTATGGCAGCACCAGCAGGAGCAGACCGCCCGCCTGTCGCAAACCGCAGAGCGAATTGTCGAAGTAAATACTCGCTTACTCGACAGAGCGGCACAGCGCGCGCGTATCCGCAACGGTGCGCAGCGCAACCGTGAACAGTTGCAGACAGAGCACACGGCGCTGACGCAGTGGCTAACCGAACACGATCGTTTCCGTCAGTGGGGACAGGAAATTGCCGGCTGGCGGGCGCATTTTACGCAGCTGAATCGCGATAAAAATCAGCTTGTTGCCCAGGCAGCGCGCATGGCTGAGCTTCGTCAGAAGCTGGCTGAGCTGCCGGAGAGTACGCTGACGCTGACGGCTGAGGATCTCGCGACGGCAATGGAGCAACAGGCACAATCGCGGGCGCTCCGCCAGCGTCTGACTGCACTTCACGCTCGCTATCAGCCGCTGCAAAAACGACTGCGCCAGAATGCGGAAAGCGTGCAGAAAGCGCAGGCTGAGCAGGGTAAGCTCAATGAAACGCTGATCCTGCGGCGTCAGCAGTTCAAAGAAAAAAATCAGCACTATGCCGACCTGAAAGCGCTCTGTGAGCGTGAGGCGACAATCAAGGATCTTGAGAATTATCGTGCTCAGCTGGAAGCGGGTAAGCCTTGCCCGCTCTGCGGTTCACGCGAACACCCGGCAGTTGTGCAGTATCAGGCGCTTGAACTGACTGACAATCAGCGCCGCCGCGACGCGCTGGAGAAAGAGGTTGCCGCGCTAAAAGAGGAAGGATTGCTGGTGCTCGGGCAGGTGAATGCGCTGACCCAACAGATCCAGCGCGAGACTGAGGAAGCACAGGCTCTCTCTCAGGAAGAACAAGCACTCACTAAAGAGTGGCTGGAGGTCTGCACCTCCCTGAACATAGCGCTGAATATTCAGGATGATATAGCACTCTGGATGAGCGCACAGGAGCAGTATGAACGCCAGCTGTATCAGCTCAGCCAGCGTCTGACGCTGCAAAACCAGCTCATTGAACAGGAAGGTCAGGCGCGCCAGTACCAGCAGCAGCTGACGGCGACGCGTCAGGCGCTGGCGGCCTCGCTAGAGTCGCTGTCGCTTAGCGTGCCCGATGAAGGGGCCGAAAGCGCCTGGCTGAGCGCGCGCGAAAGCGAATATACCCTGTGGCAGGAAAAACAGGCCCAGCACGGTACGATTCAGGAACGTATTAACGCCCTGATGCCAATCCTGGAGACGCTGCCGGTTACCGATGATACAGAAGCCGACGCGGTTATACCTGAGAAGTGGCGCGGCATCCACGACGAATGCGTGTCGCTGCAAAGCCAGCTCACCACCCTCCAGCAGCAGGAGACGCTTGAGCGTGAACGGCTCCAGCAATCACAGGCTCAGTTCAACGCCGCGCTGACCGCGAGCTGCTTTGCCGATCGGGAGGCATTTCTCTCCGCCCTGCTGGATGAAGCGTCGATCCGCCAGCTTGAACAGCAAAAGCAGACGCTGGAAAACCAGCTCCAGCAGACCACGGCGCTTTCGGTGCAGGCAAGCCAGCAGCTTCAGGCGCATCAGGCACAGCGCCCCGAGGGGCTGGAAACCGATGCCGCAACGCTTCAGGCGCAGTTACATCAGCTGGCGCAACAGCTTCGGGACAACACCACGCATCAGGGGGAGATCCGCCAGCAGCTCAAACAGGACGCCGATAACCGTCTGCACCAGCAGGCGCTTATGCAGCAGATTGAGGAGGCGGCGCGTCAGGCCGACGACTGGGGCTATCTCAATGCGCTGATAGGCTCCAGCACCGGCGATAAATTCCGTAAATTCGCCCAGGGGCTAACGCTGGATAATCTGGTGTGGCTTGCCAACCAGCAGCTCAACCGTCTGCATGGCCGCTATCTGCTTCAGCGTAAAGCCAGCGACGCGCTGGAGCTGGAAGTGGTCGATACCTGGCAGGCCGATGCGATACGCGATACCCGTACCCTTTCCGGCGGGGAGAGTTTCCTGGTCAGTCTGGCGCTGGCTTTAGCGCTTTCCGATCTGGTCAGTCACAAAACGCGCATTGATTCGCTGTTCCTGGATGAAGGGTTCGGCACGCTCGACAGTGAAACGCTGGACACCGCGCTGGATGCGCTCGACGCACTGAACGCCACCGGGAAAACCATCGGCGTGATCAGCCACGTTGAGGCGATGAAAGAGCGTATTCCGGTGCAGATCAAGGTGAAGAAGATCAACGGGCTGGGGTATAGCAGGCTGGACAGGGAGTTTGCGGTGAATTGAATGGGGGACGGTGCGGTCTGATGCCCTCACCCTGGCCCTCTCCCTGTGGGAGAGGGTACAAACATCATAAACGGCAACGCAAGTTGCCGTTTTGCGTTTATTCCGGCCACAGCCACGCCGCGCCTCGCACGCCGCTGGAGTCACCGTGGACGGCTTTGCGGATCGGCGTTTCGCACTCGCCGCCAAATACCCACTGTTTCACCAGCGTTGGCACCGTGGCGTAAAGTCGGTCGACGTTGCTCATGCCGCCGCCCAGCACAATCACGTCCGGATCGAGGATATTGATCACATGCGCCAGTGACTTAGCCAGCCGCATTTCGTAGCGGCTGAGCGCCAGTTCAGCCACCGGATCCTGCTCCTCAACCAGACGCATAATCTCGTTACCTTTCAGCGGCTGGCCGCTCAGACGATGATAATCGGTGGCAAACCCCGTACCGGAGATAAAGGTCTCTATACAGCCCTGCTTGCCACAGTAGCACGGCAATTCGGCGCGGTATTTGAGTTCATCTTCATCCATCCACGGCAGCGGGTTGTGCCCCCACTCGCCCGCGGTGCCGTTGCCGCCAATATGCGAGCGCCCTCCGAAGGCCACGCCCGCCCCGCAGCCGGTGCCGATAATTACGGCAAATACGGTCTGCGCGCCAGCCGCTGCGCCATCCACGGCCTCAGACACCGCCAGGCAGTTTGCGTCATTCGCCAGACGCACTTCCCGGTTCAGGCGTTGGCTTAAGTCCTTATCAAACGGCTGACCGTTGAGCCAGGTGGAGTTGGCGTTTTTCACCACGCCGGTATACGGCGAAATGGAGCCAGGGATCCCCATCCCGACTGTGCCCGTCTCGCCCGTTGCCTGCTCTGCCATATCGACCAGGCGGGCAATCGTCTCTATGGTCTGGTGATAATCATCGCGCGGCGTAGGCAGACGGTGGCGAAACAGTTGCTCCCCCTGCTCGCTCAACGCAATGACTTCTGTTTTGGTGCCGCCCAAATCAATCCCAATACGCACAAGACACTCCTCATTATTTTGATTATCAACAGAGTAGAAGCCTGCTTCCCGATTAGCAATGCAAGCGATGCGACAATTCGTTATCATGCCCGCTGATTTAACGACAAGGCCGTGGAAATTATCATGCTGTGGTTCAAAAATTTGATGGTTTACCGTCTCAGCCGCGACGTTTCGCTGCGTGCAGAAGAGATGGAAAAACAGTTAGCCGCTTACTCCTTTACCCCTTGCGGTAGCCAGGATATGGCAAAAACCGGCTGGGTTCCGCCAATGGGTTCTCAAAGCGATGCGCTGACCCACGCCAGCAGCACGGGGCAAATCATCGTTTGCGCCCGCAAAGAAGAGAAGATCCTGCCGACGCCCGTGGTTAAGCAGGCACTCGAAGCGAAGATCTTCAAGCTGGAAGCTGAACAGGGCCGTAAGCTTAAAAAAACCGAAAAAGATTCGCTGAAGGATGAAGTGCTGCACTCGCTGCTGCCGCGCGCCTTTAGCCGCTTTAGCCAGACCATGATGTGGATCGACACCGTTAACGGGCTGATTATGGTGGACTGCGCCAGCGCCAAAAAAGCCGAAGATACGCTGGCGCTGCTGCGTAAGAGCCTTGGCTCATTACCGGTGGTACCGCTGGCGCTGGAAACGCCGATTGAGCTGACCCTGACCGAGTGGGTGCGCAGCGGGACTGCCGCGCAGGGCTTCCAGATCCTTGATGAAGCAGAGCTGAAAGCGTTGCTGGAAGATGGCGGCGTGATCCGCGCGAAGAAACAGGAACTGGTGAGCGACGAAATCGCCGTGCACATTGAAGCGGGCAAAGTGGTGACCAAACTGGCTCTCGACTGGCAGCAGCGCATTCAGTTTGTGATGTGTGATGATGGATCCGTGAAGCGCCTGAAATTCTGCGATGAACTGCGCGATCAGAACGAAGATATCGACCGCGAAGATTATGCTCAGCGCTTTGACGCAGACTTTATCCTGATGACCGGCGAGCTGGCGGCGCTAATTCAGAACCTGGTGGAAGGTCTCGGCGGCGAAGCGCAGCGCTGACAGGCAAAACGTAGGCCGGGTAAGCGAATGCGCCACCCGGCATGCTTTTATTTCAGATAGCGGCACAGATAAGAGGTTGGCTCTGCAACCTGTAAATGGAACTCGCTGTGGCCCGGCACGTTGAAGACCTGCCCGGCACTATATACTTTCCACTCCGTTTCACCCGGCAGCAGGACGTTCAGCGCGCCGCTGACCACCGTCATCTCTTCCGCTTCTGCGGTGCCAAAGGTGTATTCCCCTTCCGCCATTACGCCGACACTGGCGCGGCCAGTGCTGCTGCTGGTAAAACCAATGGATTTCACTTTACCGGAAAAGTATTCGTTACTTTGAAGCATGAACTGGCCCTTATATTTATAGAGAAAAATCCACTATAGGGGCCATGCTCATGACCTGTCACGCAAAATCATTACACCAGTAATTCTGACGCCAGACGCGCCATCAGGACGTTAGAGAGCAGCACCGGAACATCCAGCGCCTTTTGCAATAAATCACGATGCCGCTGATGGAAGCCCAGGCAGTCGAGCATCAGGACATCCGCCCCTCTGTCGATCAATTCCTGCCCAGCCGCAATCAGCTTCGCTTCGCTGTCCCAGAACGGGTTAGCCAGCGCGTACAGCGGGGTGTGCTCCAGCGCAGCCCACTTCACCGTCTGGTTATCCAGCAGTTCCTCAACGGGAACGATGACCCCAACCTGATGACCATCAACAATAGAGGCCACCAGCGGGGGGATAATCCGCATCGGTTCGAGCAGAATGGCATTACGCGCGCTGAGTCCTTTAACGGGTGCCGTGCTCATCAGCAAAATGACGTCATAGTCCTGATTGTCGAGCACTTCGATCACGCCCTGTAGCGCGCGCTCGATTTTCTGGCGCGACACATGCGCCAGTTTACCGTCACTGAGTAACGTTGCCAGGGGATCTTCCCCCTCTCCGACCGCGTAGTCTTCCATGACCTCTTCCCGACTGAGCTTCCCTAACAGACTGAGATGCGTAATTTGTTGTTCAGAGACATGCTCGGTTAAGAGCGGTAATACTTCGCTTACAGGCACCACACCAATCGTGAGGATCGCCAACGTCGCCTTCATTTTGATCGCCTTCCGTTACTACCACAACTGCCACACAGGTGCAGGCTCACTACGCTGCGCTGTTCATTTATTCAACAAAACAGCACCAAGCGTAGCAGGGGATCTCAACACCGTAGTGTAAAGATCGACTGGCCTTTCCGAATCCACCTGTAATAACTAAATATTAACTGCTGCTTAACATCAGCGATAAGTTAAAAGTGTGATTCAGGCACGGTTGTAACGAATTCGGATTCCTGTCAGGACTTCTCAGGATCCTCATAGCGCCGTTTCGCATCCAGCGCTTCCTGTTCGGTTTCATGTTCGCTGATCAGCGAATCAGGTTTAGGGTGATCGGCACGCAGCTGGTACCAGGTTACGGTTTGATCGCCATTACCTTTTTCAACGGTAACGATGCGGGCTTCACGTGGATAGGGAGGTCTGGTTGGCATAGCTCATCCTTTTTTTATGTCTGAGCTATGAGTATAGACGGCTGTTAGCTGGCGCAAGCCAAACGCAGGGCGGTAATAATCTGAATCGCAACTTTTTCGGGTGACGCCGACGCATCCACAACGTGGTGTGCCGCCTCGCGGTACAGTGCATCGCGTTCGGCGAGGACCTCGCTGACCTCTTCACTCAGCGGTTTCGCGGTCAGCGCCGGGCGCTGCCCCTCTTCCGGAAACGCCTCCAGCCGCCCCACCAGCGTAGAGACCGGGGCACAGAGGTAGATCACGACACCCTTTTCGCGCATAAACTGGCGGTTATACGACGCCAGGATAATGCCCCCACCGGTCGCAATCACGGTTGACGGCGCGGTCACCGCTTCCAGCGTGGCCGTTTCACGCGCACGAAAGCTCTCCCAACCCTCATCTTCAACGATATCGGCGATAGTCTTACCCGCATTCTCCTGAAGCCAGTGGTCAGTATCGACAAACTGACTCTGGCACAAACGCGCCAGCTCCAGACCAACGGTGGTTTTCCCACAGCCGCGAGGGCCAACTAAAAAGATGGGTGGGTTCATAACCAGGTGTTCCCCTTGCTGCCGGATAACTGAAGGCTGTAAAGAAATGATTGCAGTAGATGTTGCGCTAACTTTACTGCAAAGCGGTACGGAATGACAAGCCTGTGGAAGCCACACTGTACCACAAAACCGCCCGGAGGTGGGCTACGCCGGGCGGCGCTTCACTTCCAGCAGCCATTTATCCAGCTCGGCGGCAAACTGCTGGCGATCGCGCTGCGACAGGCTGTCCGGCCCACCGGTTTGCACGCCGCTGGAACGCAGCGTATCCATAAAATCACGCATGGTGAGCTTCTCCCGGATCGTTGCCGGAGAGTAGCGCTCGCCGCGCGGGTTAAGCGCCGCGGCCCCCTTCGCCAGCACGTCGGCAGCCAGCGGGATATCCGCCGTGATCACCAGATCTCCTGCGTCACACAGGCGTACTATCTCGTTATCCGCCACGTCAAACCCGGCCGGAACGCGCAGAGATCGGATGTATCTGGAGGGCGGCACGCGGATATTCTGGTTCGCGACCAGCGTTAGCGGCATCTGCACGCGCTCGGCAGCACGAAATAAAATCTCTTTAATCACATTCGGACACGCATCCGCATCAACCCAAATCGCCATCGTCTCTCCCCATTATGATTCTGGCGACTATTGTCGCCTGCATTTCGTTGTTAAGCTATCAATGAGAGATAACAACGCATAATAACGGAGAGACGTGATGGATAAGAAAATCGGGTTTATCGGCTGCGGAAACATGGGCAAAGCTATCCTCGGCGGACTGATTGCCAGCGGGCAGGTGCTGCCGGGGCAGATTTGGGTCTATACCCCATCCCCGGATAAAGTCGCGGCGCTGCGTGATGAGTATGGTGTCAACGCTGCCGAAAGCGCGCAGGAAGTGGCTCAGGTGGCGGATATTGTCTTTGGCGCCGTTAAGCCGAATATCATGATTAAAGTCCTGAGCGAGATCACCTCCAGCCTTAACAAAGAGACCCTGGTGGTGTCGATTGCCGCAGGCGTGACCCTCGATCAGCTCGCCCGCGCGCTGGGTCACGACCGTAAGATTGTTCGCGCCATGCCAAACACCCCGTCGCTGGTGAATGCCGGTATGACCTCCGTTACCCCGAACGCGCTGGTCACATCTGAAGACGTGGCAGATGTACTGAATATCTTCCGCTGCTTCGGCGAAGCGGAAGTGATTGCCGAACCGATGATCCACCCGGTGGTCGGCGTGAGCGGCTCTGCCCCGGCGTATGTATTTATGTTTATCGAAGCCATGGCCGATGCCGCCGTATTGGGCGGAATGCCGCGCGCGCAGGCCTACAAATTTGCAGCGCAGGCGGTGATGGGCTCGGCCAAAATGGTGCTGGAAACGGGTAAGCATCCGGGCGAATTGAAAGATATGGTGTGCTCGCCGGGGGGCACAACCATTGAAGCCGTGCGCGTGCTGGAAGATCGCGGATTCCGCTCCGCCGTGATCGAGGCGATGGAAAAATGCATGGAAAAATCAGAGAAGCTCAGTAAGTCCTGATGCGCTACGCCGGGCGTCAGGCGGCCACTTCGGTGCGGCCCCGTCCGGCATTTTTGGCTTTATAGAGGGCCACGTCCGCCGCCTTTAGCCATTCACGATAGTGGGTGAACTGCGCCCCCCAGGGGGCAACCCCAACGCTGATACACAACCTCGCCGTTGGTGCTCCGTGCAGCGGCATGTTGACCAGCCGTTCATGGACGCGCGACATCGCTGCAATCGCGCTGTCGGCAGGCGTGCCGGACATGATCACCGCGAACTCATCCCCACCAAAGCGGCCAATATAATCGCCTGAGCGCAGAGTCAGCTGAAGCTGGCGCGTAATGGCAACAATCGCTTCATCTCCCACGTCATGCCCCCAGGTGTCGTTGATCGTCTTGAAGTGATCGATATCAATGAGCAGTATCGTCGCCTGTCGATGGCTGCGACGGCAGGCCTCAAATTCGTAACGCAGCAGCGTTTCCCAGTGACGGCGATTGAACACGCCGGTCATTCCGTCGCGGGTACTCATCAGCTCAAGCCGACGCTTATGCTCTGCCAGCCGGATCGCCGTGCGGTGGCTGAGCCATGCAAACAGCATGGGGTAGACCACCAGCACGGGGAGCGTCAGCCACAACGCCAGCGGTTCAGAGGTCAATAGCACAGGAGTACCCGTGGATTGCACGGTGAGCAGAGCAGACAGGGCAAGCAGCGCCAGTCCTGTCAGAAATAAGCGACATCCCCCCGATCCCATCATATTCATGCCGATCATCATGATCAGCGCCGCCGTTGGTAGTGCATTGAACCCTGTTAGCCCCATCCAGACACCGGCAAGAATGGCATCGATTTTCAGATTAACAATTTCACTTCTGTGGGGTTCAGCCGAACGAAAAGCCAGCTGCCAGGCCAGATGGGGCCAGACAAAGACCCAGCCCACCAGCAATAACCACCAGACGCCGGAAAGAAACTGGCTCACCAGAACGCTGGCAAGCGGAACAAATAGCGCCGCCAGACCAACGATGCGTGCCAGCCGTATTCGCCGGGCAAATCGCAGACCGGAACGGTATGAATCATCCTGAGAAAGCTGCTGGTGCCACGCTTCCCGAATGTTCTCGTGACTGTCATAAAACTCATCATTCATCATCTTTGGGAATATTCTGAAACATTTTCCCAAATTATAGAGAGGGGGATAGCGGGGAAAGTATGAAATTTTGGGTGAGCCACAGCCGTGACTCACCCGTTAGCACTACGCCTGTTTTTTCAGGCACGCGCTCATGAACTTGCTGCGATCGTCGCCTTTCAGCATCTGCTGTGTCGCCTGGGCATTGCACTCGCGCATTTTTTGCTGCTGCGGGGTCAGGCTTTTTTCACCGGGTTTTGTCGCACCATTTTTTAGGCAGTCGCTCATGTACGTTTTACGGGCATCCCCTTTCAGGCTTTGCGATGTCGCCTGTTGGTTACAGGTCGTCATGCGTTGCTGCTGGGGCGTCAACGTTTTCTCTTCCGCATGTGCTGATGCCATCAGACACAGGCCAGAGAGCAGGGTAATCAGTATTGTTGTTTTCATTGCACCATCCTTTATGTGAAGTTCCACGTTAAGTCTGGTTCGTTACGAAAAAAAAACCACCCTGCGCACCTGATTTTCGCCGGGCTTCGCGGTTATTTCAGCCCTGTAGCGGCACAATGATCATTATCCGGTTTCGCCGGCAGGGAGGCGGTAATTAATAGCAGAAATTATGCGGTGAAAACTGTGCTCTGTCTCAATTTAATTTACCCTGAAAAATGTGTAAAAATAAAAACAGAGCGACGCCAGGCATCCTGCATGACAATTCTGTGGCATGTCATTTCACCTCTGGCCGGTTAACTGCGAGGATGCCTCAAAAGCTTTTTTACGTATTGCTGAAGCAGCTCCGCATCCTCTGCGGGAACCTGTGAATCAGGGCGAGCTTTTTCCAGCGCGCCTTCAACGTTGTCGATCAACGCCTCCTGCTCTGGTTTTGCCATCTGTCGCAGCAGCGCCGTCACAACGATTTCCAGCGCCTCGACCTGGGCAACCAGCTCTTTCGACTCTTCTTCCTTTTGGGCAAGCTTAACCAACAACTCAGCAATGAGATTTTTCATGGTGCTATTTCCTTATGTGATTTCCCCTGAAATTAACACCCTCACTGAATAATGAAAAGCATGGATTGGCTTTATCTTATGCAAAAGTGACATCGCTGCCAAAAAAGATATTTCGGGGAGAAAGCGAAACGTTTTTCTAAAAGAAAGACGCCGCATTTCGTTATATAAAAATGCGGCGTTCATAAGAATAAATAATATATTATCGTGTTTACCGGGCCGACTTTGCCTCAGCGATTCGCCTGCGACGGCGTAAGGCAAAGGCCAGTTGAATAATATTCAGCAGTACCACCACCGCCGTCGCGGCAAATACCCAGCGGAAACCCGCCATCGCCGAGACCGAGGCGCCAATAAGCGGGCCCGCTACGTTGCCTAAATACATGAACGACTGGTTGTAGCCAAAAATGCGGCCGGTTACCTGGTCACTGGAATATTTCACCAGCAGCGTCTGAACAGCGGGCAGCATGGCGCCATCCGCGAAGCCAAGCAGGAAGCGCAGGATGCCCAACTGAAGAGGTGTGGTGACGAATGACATGGCAAAGAAAAGGATCACCGCAATGATGAGCGTTGCCATCAGAATACGTGCCGTACCGATCCTGTCGCCCAGTTTCCCCAGGCGCGGAGCAGACATCAGCGCCGACACGCCCGGCACGGCGGCAATCATCCCGCTCAGAAACGCAATGTTGCTGCTGTCCGGCGCCATCGACTTGATAAACAGCGCCAGAATCGGCCCCACCGAGCCGTTACAGAGCTGGATCACCATTGTCGTCACAAAGAGGCTAATCATCAGGCCAGGATAAGGCAGCGAGGCGAAAACCGCTTTTCCGCTCAGGCGTTCGGATTTGCTGACAACAGGCCGCCCGCCCTCTTTAATCAGAAAAAGGGTGACCAGAAAGCTAATCGTCAGCAGGATCGCAGTAATGATAAAGACCGCACGCAGCCCGACATGGTCCGCCAGGAAGCCGCCGAGCAGCGGGCCGCCAATGACCCCGCTGATCTGGGCGGTGGAAAGCGTGCTGAGCGCCCAGCCGCTTCGCTCACGCGGTACCTGTGAGGCCACCAGCGCCATGGCATTCGGAATGTACCCGGAGGTCAGCCCCATTATCGCCCGCAGAATAAACAGCTGCCAGACGTTGGTGGCGAAGGCCTGGAGCAAAATGGCTATCGCCATCCCCAGCGAGGCGCGGAGCAGCATCAACTTGCGCCCCTTGCGATCTGCCAGGCTACCCCACATCGGCGACACAATGGCGGAGACCAGAAACGTCACGCTGAACGTCAGGCCGGACCACATGGAGAGCGCTTCATGGGAAGTGACCCCCAGCTGCGACACATACAGCGGCAGGAAGGGCAATATCTGGCTGATAGCCAGTCCGGTGAAGAAGCAGCCGAACCAGACTGAAATGAGGTTAACTTTCCAGGATTCCATAACAGAAATAGTCTTCATTTTTAGGCGAATTCGCCGACAGATTAGCAAGTTACGCGCAATGACATAGCGCCAGAGATGCGGCCTTGCAGACTTTGGTGTTTTATCTTCCCAGTCATCATATTTGTGAAATAAGTCACAATTTATCCAAATTTCGGCGGAAGATTATGCTTCATCGACATAATCCATATCCGCGCATTCCCAGATGGAAATGGTTGGCATGGGCGGCATTATAGTCCGGTCCCAGACCGTTACCGTAATAACCACAGCTTGCCGAGAGCAGCGCCTGTAGCCAGGGCTGCGTCTTTTCCGCTTTCCAGCCGTTTAGAACGGTAACACGCTGTCCGTTTGCCAGCCTGAAAGCGCTGATATCCAGCGCATCCGCCGTGGCATGTTCGCTGCGCCGCGCATCCGGGCGGCTGTAGATATTGCGGCAGGCAAAGCTGCCCAGATGTTCAATACGCGCAAGCTCGCTTCCCGTCCAGGTTTTGGTGAGCGGCCGGGCCTGCTGGCTGACAAACAGCGCCGAACTTAACGCCAGCGGGCAACTGGCAAGAAAGCTGCTGTTCAGACTGACCGGGCCAAAATCACGTACGCGCACCACGTTACTCAGTGGACACTCCCCGGCGCTGTCAGCGACCGCCTGGGTACGGATAAGCCGACGTTGGTTCGCCTGCGTTAACAGGCTTTCGCACGCCTGGGGGGTTAAACGCCGAAGTTTAAACTGGGTTATTTTTCCGGGCGGATCGTCAAGCGTAAGCGGCACGAAAGGGTTGTACTGCGACGGCAACCAGCGGTAGCCCACCGTGACGATCCCGGCAATAACAATAAGAATAAACAGACCTTTTCCTTTCACGCGCCCCCCTTCAGCATCCCTCAAAACATTATGGCAGAAGGCCGCGAAACCCGCCGGGCATCGTGGTATGTTATTGGCTTTTCGTCAGACTGGAAGAGAGTGAGATGGCAAAGCAGCGCGTAGGTATTGTCTTTGGGGGAAAATCGGCAGAGCACGAGGTGTCATTGCAATCGGCTAAAAATATCGTTGATGCGATTGATAAAAGCCGTTTTGACGTGGTGCTGCTGGGCATAGATAAACAGGGCCAGTGGCATGTTAACGATGCCAGCCAGTATCTGTTACACGCTGACGATCCGGCGCACATCGCCCTTAATCCTTCTGATATCAGCGTCGCAACGGTTCCAGGCGTGGTACAGGGACAGCTTATCGATGCCGGGAACGCGCAGGCGCTGGCACAGATTGACGTGGTGTTTCCTATCGTTCACGGCACGCTGGGCGAAGATGGCTCCCTGCAAGGCATGCTGCGGATGGCGAACCTGCCGTTTGTCGGTTCCGATGTGCTGGGCTCTGCCGCCTGCATGGATAAAGACGTCACAAAACGTCTCCTGCGCGACGCCGGTCTGAATATTGCGCCGTTCGTGACGCTTACTCGTGCCAACCGCGATAAACATAGCTTCGCGCAGATCCAGGCGCAACTCGGCCTGCCGCTATTTGTGAAACCAGCAAATCAGGGCTCGTCCGTTGGCGTCAGCAAAGTCACCAGCGAAGCGCAGTTTAACGAAGCCGTTCGTCTGGCCTTTGAGTTTGACCATAAGGTGGTGGTTGAGCAGGGAATTAACGGACGCGAAATTGAGTGCGCCGTACTGGGCAACGACTTCCCGCAGGCGAGTACCTGCGGTGAAGTAGTGCTGAACAGCGACTTCTATTCCTACGACACCAAATATATTGACGACAAAGGTGCCCAGGTTGTGGTCCCCGCCGCGCTCGATCCTGACGTTAACGACAAGATCCGCGCGATCGCCGTTGAAGCCTATCAGGCGCTGGGATGCTGTGGGATGGCGCGCGTCGACGTGTTTCTGACGCCGGATAACGAGGTGGTGATTAACGAAATCAACACCCTGCCGGGCTTTACCAATATCAGCATGTACCCGAAACTGTGGCAGGCCAGCGGGATAAGCTATCCGGAACTGATCACCCGCCTGATTGAACTGGCGCTGGAGCGTCACGCCGCTGACAGCGCCCTGAAAAGCTCTGTTAACTAACGGTTAGTCGGTTTTCTCTGCCGTCGTCGTCTCATCGGGGCGACGGCGGATAATGAATCCCGCCAGCCAGAAACTGATTATCCAGGTCACCAGCCCAACCGCATAGGTTTGCCAGCCTTTCGCTTCAAATCCCAGCAGCCCGACAACACCGTTGAGAATAAAGATCAGCCCGATCGCAAAGGCGTAGTAATGCCAGTCACGGCGTAGTTTGGAAGTGAGCTTCATGACAACTCCGGCAGAAAAAAAACTATCCTCTCACAGTTTGATAAAGGCGTCTGTGGCGGATACGTAAATTCTGAAAAGCAGCGCAGTTTCACTTATGTTATCAATTTGTGACGTGATGCAGAATTCGACAATCCAGGAGAAATCCTGAACCGAATTTCCCACGATTCTGATATTGACAAATGCTATGACCTGTCACACTCACCCTGTACGACGCGTATTAAAACAGAGTGATATTTTCGGGAGGTCTTATGGCAGACTTTACATTGTCGAAACCGATTTTTGGCGGAAAACAACCAAAAACCTCCACGGCGGGGAATATTGCCTATGCCCTGTTTGTTCTGTTTTGTTTCTGGGCAGGAACCCAACTGCTGAATATGCTGGTGCATGCTCCTGGCGTGTATGAGCATCTGATGCAGGTGCAGGATACAGGCCGCCCACGCGTTGAAATCGGTTTAGGCGTGAGCACCGTATTTGGACTCATTCCCTTCCTCGCGGGCAGCATGGTTCTGGGCGTGATTGCCCTCGTCCTGCGCTGGCGCAATCGCCACTGATTACAGTCTCATACAGCGTGCCCGACGATCGTCCACGCGTTTCGCGAACCAGGCGGTCGTCAGGTTACGCGTGATCTTCGGGCTTTCCAGTTGAATCCCTGGCAGAATGGCTCTGGGTAATGCCTTTCCACTTTTCTTCTCGGCCAGCGCAAAGACCTGCTTATAGAGATCCGTTTTCTCAAACGCCAGGCTGTCGCCCTTCTCCAGCTGTCGGCGAATGTCGCTGTTGCTCATTTCCAGCTTCGTCGAGAGTTTTTGCACCGCACGTTCGGTGGTCCCAGCCTCACTGCTGCCGTATGCAATGAGATCGCCATCCAAAGCGAGCTTCACACCGCTGGCGCGGCTTACCGCATTCTGGAAGGCTGCATTTCGGCTGGCATACCAGCCCGCATTAAAGTCGGCAAAGCGATACAGCGGTTTATCGTAGTTGGCCGGATAATTCAGCAGGTGATACGTCCCAAACCACAGCCCACCGCGCAGGGAGAAGACCTCCTGACGCACCGTACCATCGATATCCCACGGATAGCCGTCGGTATGCTTTTCCGCAAATGCGATACTCACCTGCATCGGACCGCCGGTATGCACCGGATTCAGCGATCCAAACAGCTTCTGCCCCATCGGCACCATATTGATGAAATCATCGAAAATGGCGCTAAGCTGCTTCTCGGTTTTCACCGTATCCAGCCGTTCGCTATAGCTTTTACCGTTTGGCGAGGTGATTTTAAGGGCGGTATGCACCAGGAAAACCGGGATATGCATCGATTCGGCCCGGCGGTCGATCTCTTTCCAGGCGATTTTGTTCAGGCCAGGCACAACAGGATCTGACTGATACATCGATTCCTGCTGCGCCACCGCGAGCACCGAGCAGATATTCTCTTCGGTAGGCGCGATCTTCTGGCTTTTGAAGGTCGTTGCCAGCGCATCAGCCCACTCACTGCGATCCTTCACGCTGGCGGGCATCTTCTGCCGCACCACGCTCGCCACATCCACAGGCTTCTCCCCTTCTTTGAGCGGGGCAGCCCCTTTTTCGGCACAGCCCGCCAGCACGAAAGCGGCGAGTAACGTCAGAGGTAATGCACGTGGTACGGCAAATGGCATAGCAATTCCTTTTTAACCTAATGTATGGGTGACTTCCTGCACGTCCTTATCGTCCAGCTCACGCTCGAAACTGCGTAAACGTTTGTAGATGGACATCAGCTCCACAAGCGTAGTCCAGGAGCTAATCAGATACTGGAACGAACCGCGAACCTGACCAAAGACGTTGGTGATTTGGGTCATCAGACCGAGCGTAATCGTACCCGCAACGATGGACGGGAACAGCAGGAACAACCCGAAAACGTTATCAACCTGAAGATAAAGAATGCGCGCGATATTGAAATACATGTAATGGAAATAGAGGCGGAAGTAGTTACGACGTACGGCGCCAAACAGCTCACGCACGGTAGGCGGTGACGCACGGTTGGCATCGTCTTCACCATACACCAGCTCTTTACGGTAGGCCGCTTCCACGCGCTGGTTTTTAAACTCCAGCCCCGGCAACTTGATCCCTACCACCGCCAGCAGCCCCGTTCCCATCAGCGACCAGACAATCGCGGCAATCACCAGGCCGTAGGGCAGATGGCCGACAATCGGCAGCTCCGGAACGTGCGACGAGAGCGTCACCAGCACCGGCAGGAAGGCGATCAGCGTCATGATGGCGTTGATAAAGCTCACGCCCATATCTTCCAGAGTAGAGGCAAAACGCATGGTGTCTTCCTGCACACGCTGTGCGGCACCTTCGATATGTCGCAGGTGCTGCCAGTGCGCCATATAGTGTTCGTTCATCGCGGTACGCCAGCGGAACACATAGTGGCTGACGAAAAAGTTATTCATCACGCCGATCACCACGGCGATGAGGGCGATGCCGAGGAAGATCCCCACCTCATGGTAGAACTGGTTAATGGTCACTTTATGCGGCGAACTCAGCGCCGTCTGGATCAGATCGTAAAACGGCGCATACCAGGCGTTGACCGCTACGCCCACCTCAACCAGGAACCAGGTGACAAAGATGATTAACGACGTGCCGAGAATCGACCAGTATTGCCAGCGGTGAGGAGAATAGACAAACCAGAACATGGCAAAAAGCCCTACGCAGAGCACGTAATAAGCGTAGAAAAGCAGATAGCTCATGGACCAGAAGCGCGCTGCGCTAATGGGAATATCGCCCGTTGCCCCCGTAAGACGGGTCAGCCACGCGCCGCCACCGGCCTGCCAGAAAATGACAGCCAGCAGTGCCCAAATAAATGCCGACAGGAAAAAGGGCCCCGGCTTTGGGAAAAAAGACTTAAACATTGTGCTTCCTTCTTGTTGTTATGGCTGTTGCTGTGTTCAACATATCGCCACACGAAACCTTGCCTGTACCAGCCTCCCGGCTCAGGCAAAAAAGTGAGACCTGCGGGTGAATTATTAGTTCGCTTCCCAGTTTTCAAGAATTGTTTCGGTGCGTTTCATTCGCAACAGCGATCGTAGCGTCTATCATACGGTCGATGTCACAAAATGGGAGCCACGCTGCAAGTAAATTGTTCAAATTTACCCACGGTTACGTTTTTCTCGCTATCGTTATGCAAATCGGGCCATTGCCCGACGCCGATTAGTAGTATAACTACCCGTAACTTTCCTTATTCACTTGATGGATGCTTTTCGTTGAAACGTTGTCTGCTCTCTATCGCCGCGCTGTGTGCGGTGAGCCTGTCCACCGCCCAGGCAGCCCAGCCTCTGACGGCCCCGGTTCTGGCCTCTGACATTGCCGATCGCTACGCGAACCTTATTTATTACGGCAGCGGTGCGACGGGAATGGCGCTGGTCGTGATCGACGGTAACCAGCGGGTGTTTCGCAGCTTCGGTGAAACACGACCGGGAAATAACGTTCGTCCGCAGCTGGATTCCGTTATCCGTGTCGCGTCGATAACCAAGCTGATGACCAGCGAAATGCTGGTGAAACTGCTCGATCAGGGCGTGGTGAAACTCGACGATCCGCTCAGCAAATATGCGCCGCCCGGCGCTCGCGTTCCGACATATCAGGGAACGCCGATCAGACTGGTGAATCTGGCGACCCATACCAGCGCCCTGCCGCGAGAACAGCCCGGTGGCGCTGCGCATCGCCCTGTCTTTGTCTGGCCAACCCGTGAGCAACGCTGGAACTACCTGAGCACAGCAACCCTGAAATCGGCCCCGGGCTCGCAGGCTGGCTATTCTAACCTGGCGTTTGATCTGCTGGCCGACGCTTTAGCGACGGCCTCGGGTAAGCCCTACCCTCAACTGTTTGAAGAGCAGATCACGCGTCCGCTCGGGATGAAAGATACCACTTACACCCCCTCCCCGGACCAGTGCAAGCGTCTGATGGTGGCGGAAAAAGGGGCCAGCCCGTGCAATAACACGCTGGCCGCCATTGGCAGCGGTGGAGTTTACTCTACGCCTGGCGACATGATGCGCTGGATGCAACAGTTCCTCTCATCGGATTTTTACGCGCGCAGCAATCAGGCCGACCGCATGCAGACGCTCATCTACCAGCGTGCTCAGTTACGTCGCGTCATTGGCATGGATGTACCCGGTAAAGCCGATGCCCTCGGCATGGGCTGGGTGTATATGGCGCCAAAAGATGGCCGACCGGGGATTATTCAAAAAACCGGTGGAGGTGGCGGATTCATCACCTATATGGCGATGATTCCGCAATCAAACGTAGGTGCTTTTGTGGTGGTCACCCGGTCGCCAAATACACGCTTCGTGAATATGAGTGATGGCGTAAATAATCTGGTGGCCGAGCTGAGCGCCAATAAAGCGCAGGTGCTTACGGCCTCTAACTGATCTCAATAGTCCGTGGGCAAACGGTTGATACTGACCAGTTTGCCCCGGCTCATATTGATGTAGTTCCCCTGACGCAGCGCCGCCAGAACCTCCGCAACGACCGAACGAGAAATACGCGTGCTACGCTGAATATGATTCATAACACCAATTTTTGAACGTAGCGCGTCATCCCACTCGCCATATTCAACAGCATCGCCCGAATTTGGCTATAGGAATTATTTCCAATCAGCTGTATATCACGTTTTCCCAGTAAATGGTTTAGCCATGACAGCCAGCAGAAAGCTTCTTGCCAAACATGCGCTTCTTGAATAAGTTCGCATGCAGTAGAGGCAGGCAAATAAAATCCGGTACAAGGTGTTTGTGCAATCAGAGAATATTCAAGATAGTTGTCATTTATCCATGCGCTTAAACCGTGGATATACGGTGCCCGAGCAATACCCATAAGTAATTCGTCTGATTTACGGTGGACGGCAGTCAGACCGGATTGTATGACAACGGTCAATGGTTCATCATCATTATTGCCGGTAGTTATTAATTGTTGTGGTTCGGTCTTAAATGGGGTACCGGCGATTTCCAGACACTTAATGAGCCGGCTTAATTCAGAAAGTGGTTTCGCATTAACGTTCATGCATACCTCAAGTCATCTGTATCTGTCGGTTCTTTATTATTTTGAAAGCACATAAAAAAGCGGGGGCAAAATCCCCCGCGTTTTTTTCTTACCAGGTATATTTCACACCCAGGTTTGCTCCCCAGTTCTGGTCAACGTCGCCGCCGCCCAGATAAGTCGCATCAGTGTAAGCACTGAAGTTTTTCGTGAAGCTGAACTGAGTACCCAGTCCCACGCGAACCGCAGAGCCTTCTACGCCGTTATCAATGCTGTCGTTGTTGATATCAGCATTGTTGTCAGCATCGTCATACACGTAAGCCAGTTTGAAGTAAGGCGTTAATGCCTGCTCGCCACCGTAGTTGAAGGTATAACCTGCATCCACGCCGAGTTCATAACGCATACTGTCGTAAGACTGACCATCGATACGCATGTCGTTGCTTAACTGGTAGTCATCACCGGACTGGAACAGGCCAGAAATCGCCGCGTAAGGCGTGACGTAGCCAGACAGGTTTGGTTTCCAGTCATAGCCCAGTTTCATTCCGAAACCAACGGCGTCAGTCGTGGTATTACCGTCAACATACTGACCATTGCTCATGGTGGCAGAGAGGTCGTTGTTGAAGCGGGTGTAACTCAGTGAGCTGTCGAGGAAGATATCGTTCATGAACTTCGCCGACGCGTAGATCATCGCAGTCTGGCTGTCCTGATCGACCTGACCCGTACGATCGCTGATATCACCCTTCGCGAAACCAGCCGCACCACCGACAATCCACTTCGCGTTATTACCGTCGATCTGAGTATCCAGACCTACCATAATGCCGCTTACGTCCTGATCGTAGCTAACGGTGCCATTATCCGCGTCAAAGTTGCCGCCGAAATAGCTCACCCATGCGCCGCCGTTATCTGCCAGGCCATGACGGCTGTTGGTCAGACGGGTACCCACGGTATCCTGTTGCAGATTCCAGATGTTGGTATTGGCAGAAGGAATGCTCAGCGCCATGTTGGCGTAGTCAGTCAGCTCTTCCTGCTGGAGAACAACGGTGTCGCCCTTCTGCTGCGCCTGATAGGTGTATGCACCTAAATCAGCTTTGTTTGCCGCAGTAAAGCTGGCAGCGGTATCCGCGTTATTGTCATAGACGCGAATGATCTCTTTGTTTTTGTAGTCAGCTACGGAGCCTGCGCCGGTCGCATCGTCGATGCGCACTTTATAGTTACCGGCAACTTCACCGTTCACCGCCAGATGACCGTCAGAGTTCAGCGCGACAACACCATAGTCGTAGTCCGCTTTATTGCGATCGTTGGTGATATACCGTGCGTTGTTCAGGTCGCTGTTCAGCACATAATCGCGGCTGGCAACGTTGAGTACACCGCCATCGGTCAGCACCATATTGTGCGTATCAACCTGACCCAGACCCAGCGCCAGCTCTGCACCGTTGTCCACGGTAATGGTGTTGGCATACAGCTCAGCTGTCTCTTCAGTCAGTGCCGCACGGCTGTAGCTATCCAGATACAGGCTATCGGTTGCTACCGCGCCGTTGTCGCCGATGTTCAGGCTAGACGCATTGGTCAGGGTGATGGAATCCGCCAGCAGGCCGGAGTTTTCAACATTGACCTGAGACTGGTTGTTCACCGTCAGCGCGTCGATGTTGGAGATCTTACGGGTATCCCACTCGGAACCGTTATCCAGCGCCACGTTGAACAGGCCGCTCTGATAAACCTCTTCACCTGCAACGTGACCGTTGCTATCAAAGGTAGAATCAGGCCAGATGCTGTTTGGAGAAAGTGCATGCCAGTCTACATTGCTGTAGCCTTCACCATACATCTGCGCCGTGCCGATGGCCTCAACGCTGGACTGCGCGGCACCCACCCATTTACTGCCGTTGGTCAGCGTGACATCCAGCTTGTCGGTATCATCCCAGCCGTTGGTAGTTGGGTTATAGATGCCGTCATCGGTGGTATCCGTTGCCGGATCGCCATTCTCGTAGAAGTTGTTATCAAAGGTGCTGGAGAAAAGGATGTCGCCGGTAATGGTAGAGTGATCGAAGGTAGCGGTGGTCTGCATAGCGTTATCAGACGCGCCAGCCACAACGATCAGCGCCGCATCATCCGCAGCCGTGGCGTTGGTTTCACCGTAGTCGCTCGGCTTCGCCGTTTGACCGTAGAAGCCGCTGGTACCCAGATCGCTGTACGCACCGGAGGTCAGCACAGAGTCTTTCACCACCAGCGTATCGGTAAAGACATTGCTGCTGTTAGCAACGCCTTCAACACCGTCGTATGGCGTGTTATCCAGATCCTGGTAACCCTGCGTCAGCGTGATACCCGCAACGTGGGAATTGTTCTGAATAACGATATCAGATTCAACGTCCAGCGTGATGGCGTTACCCAGATCATAGGTGTCCAGATAATGCGTTTCAGTGGTTTCGCCATTGACGACATCATACGCGTAATGCTCGTAGGTATCGTTGATGGTGGAGTTATCAACGGTCAGGCTAAAACGATCATACTGGGTATGAGCGGTGCCGTCAGTATCTACGCCATCTGCACACGTCGTGGTCATACACTCTGAGGTGATCATGCCATTAATTGTGCTGTTAGAAATACTCAACGCGTTCGCACGGCCATTGACACCATCATCCAGATAGTATGTCGAAATAACTCCGTTTACGGTTGATTTATTGACGACCGGATAAATGTCACCATCATGTGTGGCATCTGAATAATTCCAGTCAGCATAACCATAATACCAGGGCGTGGACGCAGTATTGTCATATCCAAAAGTATTATATGTCGTGCCGGATATATCTTTCGCATTGGCCTGAGAAGCGATAGTCAGTGTGCAGGCTAATGCAAGTTGTGATACAACCAGTTTCTTTTTCCATGTTTGCATTGGGTCATCCCTCCTCAGGGACGTAAGCAAGTTTGTCCATCAAATCATTTAGCAACATTAAATTGCGGAAGGAATTATGCAGTTTCACTTCGAAAAGGTTCAATGAATGATTCCATTAAGTCCGTATTCAGACAAATAAGCTTATAAACCCACGGCAATATCAATCATTATGAATAAATATTATAAATTCAACTGATTGCAAACTACTTTAGTTGCTTCGACACATATAATAAAAAGCAATTAATCATTTATATTTATAATCCCAAACCAATATAGAAGCCTCACCAATATTACACGCCACGCTGAACATCAGAATAAGATTTTTAATATAGACTAAATACATGCAGCGTATATTAGTCGATTTCGAAAATCTAAAAGACAACTTTAGTAAAACACCGCTCCCTGCTTTCAGGTACACTATACCTCTTTGTTCCACAAACATCAGGCATACCATGACCGATTTAATTGCACGTCCCCGTCGCCTGCGCAAGTCACCCGCACTGCGCGCCATGTTTGAAGAGACAACACTGACCTTAAACGATCTGGTGTTGCCGATTTTTGTTGAAGAAGAGATCGATGACTACAAAGCCATCGACGCGATGCCGGGCGTGATGCGCATTCCTGAAAAGCATCTGGCCCGCGAGATCGAACGCATTGCGAATGCGGGCATCCGCTCGGTGATGACGTTCGGTATCTCCCACCACACTGACGCGACCGGCAGCGATGCCTGGAAAGAAGACGGCCTCGTGGCACGCATGTCGCGCATCTGCAAAGAGAGTGTGCCGGAGATGATCGTCATGTCCGATACCTGCTTCTGCGAATACACCTCTCATGGCCACTGTGGTGTGCTGTGCGATCACGGCGTGGACAACGATGCGACCCTGCTGAATCTGGGCAAGCAGGCGGTGGTTGCCGCCGCCGCGGGTGCGGATTTCATTGCGCCTTCTGCGGCAATGGATGGGCAGGTACAGGCGATTCGCCATGCGCTGGATGCCGCGGGCTTCACCGACACCGCCATCATGTCCTACTCCACCAAATTCGCCTCCTCTTTCTACGGTCCGTTCCGTGAAGCAGCGGGCACGGCGCTGAAAGGCGATCGTAAAACCTATCAGATGAACCCGCTGAACCGCCGCGAAGCGATTCGTGAATCTCTGCTTGATGAAGCCCAGGGCGCTGACTGCCTGATGGTGAAACCGGCTGGCGCGTACCTGGATATCCTGCGCGACATTCGCGAACGCACCGAACTGCCGCTGGGCGCATACCAGGTAAGCGGTGAGTACGCGATGATCAAATTCGCCGCGCAGGCGGGTGCCATCGACGAAGAGAAAGTGATCCTCGAAAGCCTGGGGGCGATCAAACGTGCGGGCGCGGATCTGATCTTCAGCTATTTCGCGCTGGATCTGGCCGAGAAGAAAATTCTGCGTTAATCCGCTTTAGCGCCGGGTGGCGACTTCGCCTTACCCGGCCTGCTCTCTGCGCTAATCTTCACCAAACTGCAATACAAACGACATCTCCTCCTTCTACTGTCTGGGCAAGACGGCAGGAGGAGTGATCAATGTTTAGTCTCGACAGCGTTCTTGATGACCTTTGGCCTCAGGCGAGGCCCGCACCCTGGCAAAAAAGTCTGTTAAAAAGACTGCTTCACGAAGACGAATTTCAGCAGTTTGCTGCCAGCCACCGTCACCTGAAAGGGCTGGATATGGTGGATCAGGTTCTGGAACACCTTGATATTCACTGCTCCGTTTCCGCCCGCGATCTCGAACAAATCCCCGAACACGGCCCACTCATTGTGATAGCGAACCACCCCACTGGCACGCTGGATGGGCTGGCGTTGCTGTACGCCGTTTCCCGCGTGCGCCGCGACGTCAGGGTTGTTACCAACAGGATGCTGTCCCACCTTGAGCCCCTCAGTTCATTGTTTATTCCCGTGGATAATATGGGCGGCAGAACCGCAAAAGCTTCGCTGATACAGATGGAGCAGCACCTGCAAAACGCCGGTGTGCTGATCTTCTTTCCGGCGGGCGAAGTTTCCCGCCCAACGCGCAAAGGCATACGCGATAAAAAATGGCATCCGGGCTTTATCAAGCTGGCTGGCAAATTACGGGTGCCGCTACTTCAGGTACATATCCAGGCGCACAACAGCCTGCTGTTTTATGCCAGTACCCTGGTCTCGCCAACGGTATCCATGCTGCTGTTGATGCAACAGATGTTTCGCCGCCGTCACAGTCAGTTGCCGATCAAAATCGGCCAGCAGATTGCCTGGAATGACCGGTTTAGTTCTACCCTTTCATCGCGTGAGATGGCCGAGCAGTGTCGTCAGCACGTGATACGTCTTGGCAAGGGATTGCCTGGCGTCTTTAAAACCCAGTGCGCCATTGCCCGCCCGGAAGACAGGGCCACGCTGAAGCGCGAACTGGCGCAGGCCGAGTGTCTGGGAAAAACGAGCGATGGTAAGGCCATCTATCTTTGGCAGCGCAACGGGCAGGAAGAGGCGCCTCTGCTGCGCGAGCTGGGGCGGCTGCGCGAGATTGCCTTTCGTGCCGTGGAGGAAGGCAGCGGGAAGCGGCGGGATACGGACAGCTACGATGATGACTATCTGCACCTCATTTTGTGGGATGACGATGACCTGGAGATTGTCGGCGCGTACCGCTTTATGCCAACGGCCATGCAGGTGGAAAAGCGCGGCGTCGAGGGGTTGTACAGCTACAGCCTGTTCCACTACGACGAAAAAATGCAGGACATACTGGAGCACGGCATTGAGCTGGGGCGTAGCTTTATACAGCCGCGCTACTGGGGGCGTCGCGGTCTGGACTATCTGTGGTCAGGTATTGGCGCCTATCTGGCACGCTATCCTCATTACCGTTACCTGTTTGGCCCGGTCTCCATCTCCGGGGGGTTACCGCCTGCCGCGCGGGATCTGCTGGTCGCCTTTTACCGCTTGTGGTTCCCGGCGACGCATCCTCTAGCCGCCTCGCGCCAGCCCTATCCCGCATCCCTGCCAGACGTGCTGGCGCAATTTGGCGGGGTGGATTACGTGGATGACCTGACAAAGCTCAAATCCCTGCTCGGCAACCTGGGCTGCGGCATCCCGCCGCTCTACAAACAGTATTCCGAGCTATGCGAACCCGGCGGCGTGCAGTTTGTCGATTTCGGCAGCGATCCGGCGTTCAATAACTGTATCGACGGGCTGGTGCTGGTGGATTTGTGTTATCTGAAGGCGAACCGCTATCAGCGGTATATAGAGGCGCACTTAATACCCTCCCCCCTGCCCTCTCCCTAAAAGGGAGAGGGTGAAAACCGCACCGGTCAGTCCCCTCGCCCCTTTGGGGAGAGGGTTAGGGTGAGGGGCTCAAACCGCACGGTAGAACGGCTTATCCCCCAAAATCGTCGCCCGCTGCATAATCCTTCGCTGCGGCAGATAATCCGCATTGGCGTAATGCTGCGTGACGCGGTTATCCCAGATCGCCAGATCGTTCTCCTGCCAGCGCCAGCGCACCTGAAACTCCGGTTTGGTGATATGCGCGAACAAGAAGCCGAGCAGCGCCTCACTCTCTTTCTCCGCTACGTCCACGATACGCGTGGTAAACCCTTCATTCACAAACAGCGCCTGCTTTCCGGTCACCGGATGCGTACGCACCACCGGGTGCAGCAGCGGGGGATGTTTTTCGACCGCATCCAGCCAGCGCTGGTGCTCCTCTTCCGTTTTACGGTACTTATATTCCTGGAATGATTTTTTGAAGTCATGCTCCGCCCGCAGGCCGCTCAGTAGGGTCTGGAGCGGCGCGGAGAGCGCCTCAAACGCTGCGATCCCGCTGGCCCACAGCGTATCGCCCCCCGTCTCAGGCAACAGCTTCGCCGCAAGAATCGCCCCGGCTGGCGGTGTGTCGATAAAGGTCACATCGGTATGCCAGTTATCGTTATCCGGCGGGTTATCGTTGTGGGTGTCGAGGACGATAATCTCCTCCACCCCTTCCGCATGCGGATAGACGGGGTGGATATGCAGGTCGCCAAAACGCAGGGCCAGCGCGCGCTGCTGATGCGGGGTAATGGCCTGTTCACGCAGGAACACCACCTGATGACGCAGCACCGCGTGGTACAGCTGCTCAAACTGGTTATCGCTCAGCGGACGGGTTACGTCCAGGCCCGACACTTGCGCGCCAATGTACGGCCCCAACGGGATAATCGTCAGACGTTCACTCATTGTATTTCTCCATGCCAGGGCGTCAGGCGACGCTGTAGCGCGCGCAGTCCCAGTTCTAATCCAAAGGCGATCGCGGCGATCACTGCGATCCCTGCCAGTACCACATCAGTCGCCAGGAACTCTCCCGCCGACTGCACCATAAACCCAAGGCCGCGTGTGGCGGCTATCAGCTCTGCCGCCACCAGCGTAGACCAGCCCACCCCAAGGCCGATGCGCAGCCCGGTCAATATCTCCGGCAGCGCGCCCGGTAAAATGACGAACAGCAGGACCTGCGCGCGGCTGGCGCCGAGCGACTGCGCCGCACGTATGCGTACCTGCTGCGCACTCTTTACGCCAGCCAGAGCCGACATCGCGACCGGCGCAAAAATCGCCAGGTATATCAGTAAGATCTTTGACGTCTCCCCGATACCAAACCAGATCACCATCAGGGGCAAGTAAGCCAGCGGCGGGACGGGACGGTAAAGCTCTATCAGCGGGTCGAGAATGCCGCGTACCGTCGGGCTCAGTCCCATCGCGATCCCCACCGGAACGCCAATAATGACCGCCGCCAGCAGCGCCACCAGAATACGCGTCAGACTGGCACCTAAATGCTGCCAGAGCGTGGCATCCATAAAGCCCTCCGGCCCGGCGATAGTAATCAGTTTTTCCAGAACCTGGCCTGGCGGGGGCAGAAACAGCGGGCTGACCCACTGCTGCGCGGCAACCGCCCACCATACCGCCAGCAACACCACCAGCGTGCTGACGCTTAAAGTGAGCTGGCGAGAGAACGGCCAGCGTAAGGCAAGGCGCGTCCGCCGCGTTTTTTCACTGAAAACAATGCTCATGAGAACGCCTCCCGTTGCTCAAACACGCGGCTTAAGACGTATTCACGCTGTTCAATAAACAGCGGATCGGATTTGATGCTGCGTACTGGCTCTCCCGCCACATAGCGCCGGGCAAACTCAAGCGGCAGGCGCTCCAGCACGCGTCCCGGCCCCGGTGAGAGCAGCACCAGCTCCGTCGCCATAAACACGGCCTCTTCGATATCGTGGGTGATTAACAGCACCTGCTTGCCGGTTTCGTGCCACAGGCGCAGCAGCAGGGTTTGCATCTGCTCGCGGGTGAAGGCATCCAGCGCCCCGAAAGGTTCGTCCAGCAACAGCAGCTGTGGGTTAGCCGCCAGCGCACGGGCGATCCCGACGCGCTGACGCTGCCCGCCTGAAAGCTGCCAGATAAAGCGTTTTTCAGCCCCCTCCAGCCCGACCTTTTTCAGCATATCGCGCGCCGTATTCAGGCGCTGTTCACGTGCTACACCGGCCAGTTGCAGACCAAACGCAACGTTTTCCTGAACGTTTCGCCACGGGAGTAACCCTTCGTTCTGGAAAACCACGCCGCGCTCTGCGCCCGGCCCCGTGACCCGTTTCCCTTCCAGTTGGATCGAGCCGTGCTGATACGGTACAAACCCGGCGATCAGGTTCAGCAGCGTCGTTTTCCCGCAGCCGGACGGTCCCAGCACCACCAGCAGTTCACCGCTGTCCAGCGTCAGGTTGATCGCTTCCAGGGCGGGTTTGCCGCCGTAATCGGCAGACAGGTTTGTAATGTTCAGCATTGCAGCCCCCTTATTTCACAAAGCGATCGGTCACGAACTGGCTGTAATCCGCCGCCACCGCAGGCACTTTGCCCTGCTCTTTCAGGAACGTCGCAGTGTCAACAATCGCTTTGCTTACCGGCCCGTTCAGCTGCTGGACCTGCTGAGCAGGCGTCAGATAGGTGTTGCCTTTTACCAGCCCCGGCACGTCAGCTTCCGGCACGCCGCTCAGACGTGAGAGTTTCTCCAGGTTGGTGGGCTGTTTCAGCCATTCATCCGGGTTGCTGATGTATGGCTGCTGTGCGTCGATGGCGCTTTTGGCGAAGGCTTTCACCACTTCAGGGTGTTTCTCGGCAAAGTCCTTACGTACCACCCAGACATCAAGGGTTGGCGCGCCCCACTGCCCCACTTTTTCGGAGTCGGTCAGCACGGTGCCCTCTTTTTCCAGTTCGTTGACGGCGGGCGCCCAGACGTATGCTCCGTCGATGTCGCCACGCTGCCAGGCGGCAATAATGGCCGGAGGTTGCAGGTTGATGATCTGCACCTGGCCGGGCTTAATGCCCCAGTGTTTCAGCGCTGCCAGCAGGCTGTAATGCGTGGTGGAGATAAACGGCACCGCGATGCGTTTGCCGATCAAATCTTCGGGTTTCGTGATGCTTTTCTTCACCACCAGCGCTTCGGAATTTCCGAGCTGCGACGCCAGCAGGAAAACTTCAATCGGCACCTGCTGGCTGGCGGCCACCGCCAGCGGGCTGGAGCCCAGGTTGCCAATCTGCACGTCGCCCGAGGCTAACGCCCGCACAATCGCCGCGCCGCTGTCGAACTTGCGCCAGTCGACGTTCGCCCCGCTCGCTTTGGCGAAGGTGTTATCCGCCTGCGCGACTTTCGCCGGCTCAGCGGAAGTCTGATACGCGACGGTGACGTCCACCGCCTGCGCCTGAAATGCCCACAGCGCCAGTGCGCCGAGAAGTGTGATCCGCGATGAAATTGCCATAATGTCTGCTCCCTTGTTGTTATGAGAGCAGTATTTCCGGCGCGAGAATTTTGATAAAGGAATAAAAAAGAATCGCTAATGACGATTCGTTTTTAGAAAAAAAGCGGGAAAGGATAGTGAATTTTGTGCGGTTGTTTCGCCGGGTAAGGCGCAGCCGCCACCCGGCAAAGACCTCAGCGCTGAACCGTCAGCGCAGCAATATCTTTCGGCGTGGTCCGGCAACATCCCCCGATTAATTTAGCGCCAGCCGCCAGCCACTGCGGTAAATACCCCGCCAGCGTCTCGCACGCTTCACCGTGGTGATGCCAGGTTTTGCTCACCGCATCATAATGCTCGCCGGAGTTCGGATAGACCACCAGCGGCAGCGATGTCAGGCTGTGCAGATGCGTCAGCGCCGAGGTGGTGTTTTCCAGCGCGATACAGTTGATCCCCAGCGCGACAACCTGCGGGTAGTTTTCCAGCGCAGAAACGACATCCCGCAGCGGCGTTCCGTCACTCAGGTGCTCGCTGTCACGCAGGGTAAATGAGAACCATGCCCGGGCGCGGGGATACGCCGTCAGCAACGCCGCCAGCGCCTTAATCTCAGTGAACGAAGGCAGCGTTTCACAGGCCAGCAAATCCGCGCCCGCATCCAATAGCGCCTCTACACGCGGGCGGTGGAAGGCGGTGAATTCTTCAGCGCTACGCACGTAATCGCCGCGATACTCGGAACCATCGGCCAGATACGCGCCGTAAGGGCCCACAGATCCCGCCACCAGCAGCGTGCCTGCATTTGCGTTCTCAGCCAGGTACACTTCCCGCGCTTTGCGTGCCAGCTCTACGCTTTTGCCAATCAACGCCCGGGATTGCGACTCGTCCAGCCCGCGAGCGGCAAAGCCCGCGGGTGTCGCCTGATAGCTGGCGGTGATCGCCACCTGTGCCCCCGCGCGGTAGTAGTCGAGGTGTACGTCACGGATCAGCTCCGGGTTTTCCATCAGCACTTTAGCCGACCAGAGGCTGTCGGCAAGGTTACAACCGCGCGCTTCCAGCTCCGTTGCCATTGCCCCATCCAGCACGACAAACGGCTGGTTTTCAAGGAGGGCGGTAAGCGGATTATTCTGCGACATGTTCAGGCTCCTGCGTGGTCAGGTTTCGGGTCAGATAGTACGCACCATAACACAGGGCGACAAACGGAAGCCCGCAATAAAGGGCAATACGCTGGCTGGGGTCAAACCACAGGCCGACGCAGGCCACCAGGCAGAGGATAAAGCCAAGCACGGGCACCAGCGGATACCATGGCGCGCGATACTGCAACGCCGAAAGCGGTTGCCCGGACTGCACGTGACGGCGACGAAACACAAAGTGCGACGCGCAGATGCTGAACCACACTGCCACCACCGCAAAACCGGAAATGGCTGACAGCGCCACAAACACCGTATCCGGCGCGACCACGCTGGAGAACAGCGCCAGCACGCCGCCCAGCATGGAAACGGAGAGCGCCGTCAGCGGCACGCCGTTTTTGTTGACGCGGGCAAAGCAGCGCGGCAGCGTTTTCTCGTTAGACAGAGACCACAGCATACGGCCAGAGGCGTACAGGCCCGAGTTCGCCGCCGAGAGGATCGCCGTCAGGATCACGAAGTTAAAGATATCCGCCGCATACGGAATGCCGACCTTTTCAAACACCAGCACAAACGGACTTTTCTCCACGCCAGCCTGCTGCATAGGGATCAGCGCCGCCAGCACAAACAC
This sequence comes from Enterobacter sp. JJBC, assembly GCF_036936505.1. Classification (NCBI taxonomy): domain Bacteria; kingdom Pseudomonadati; phylum Pseudomonadota; class Gammaproteobacteria; order Enterobacterales; family Enterobacteriaceae; genus Enterobacter; species Enterobacter sp. JJBC. The sequence goes on along the minus strand of NZ_CP136935.1, from coordinate 1,069,746 downwards.
GGTGCCAATAAAGAAGATGATGAGCCGGGCGATGGTGGTGCGAATAGCAACCGGAATAACCTTGTGTGGGTTTTCCGTTTCCCCTGCCGCGATGCCGATAAGCTCTGTACCTGAGAAGGCAAAGTTGACCGCCACCATGGTCATCAGGATCGGCAGACCGCCGTGCGGGAACCAGCCTTCGGCAGTAATGTTGCTCAAGCCCGGCGCCGGTGAACCATCCTGCATCGGGATAAAACCGAAGATCGCCGCTCCGCCGAGAATAATGAAGGCGATGATGGTGATGACTTTCACCAGCGAGAACCAGAATTCCCCTTCGGCGAAGAAACGCGTGGAAATCACGTTAAGAGCAAAAATCACCACGCAAAAGACGACGCACCACGTCCAGACGGGAACCTGCGGGAACCAGTACTGCATACAGAACCCGGCTGCGGTAAAGCTCGATCCGAGCGCCACCGTCCAGGTCAACCAGTACAGCCACGCCACGGTATACCCTGTCGCCGGGCCGAGATAACGAGCGGCGTAGACGTGGAACGCCCCGGTTTCCGGCATCGCCACGGAAAGTTCCCCCAGGCATTGCATAACCAGCCAGACCACCAGCGCACCGATAAGATACGCCAGCAGCGTGCCCGCCGCGCCAGTTGTCGAAATGATGTATCCGGTATTGAAGAATAACCCTGTGCCGATAACGCCACCCAGCGAGAGCATAATCAGGTGGCGGGTTTTCATGGTGCGCTTAAGCTGCCCGTTTTGTTGTTCTGTATGCATATTACCTTCTAAACGTATGGACATCTAAACATCCAAAGAAGGGTGTTATACCGCGATTGTTAACAAAAAGCCACCCGGCACGACTTCGGCGCAATTATTGGTAAATCCTTAAATCAGTTCTATAGTCGACACAGTTTCTTCTTCACCAGGACTCACTATGCGATTTAACGGACTGACCAAAGGTTTCTTTATTCTCATCCTGGCCCTTGTAACCTGGGCTTTCTTTGACGTGCTGTCACCCTATTTCTCGGCGATTCTGTGGGCCGCGATCCTGACCATCATTTTCAACCCGGTGAAAAACAAGCTGCGTACCGCGCTGGGCGATCGCAACGGGCTGGCTTCCCTCCTCACACTCGGCATTATCTGCCTGATCGTGTTTATTCCGTTGATGGTGATCCTTTCCTCGCTCGCGGTGGAACTGAACATGGTTTACACCAAGCTGCAACAGAACAACACGCAGTTCCCGGAAGTCATCGCCGGTATCTTCAACCGCCTGCCGGACTGGGCCAGCGGCTTCCTGGCGGATCACAACCTGACCAACGCCGCGCAGATCCAGAAAAAGCTTTCCGATGTCGCGTTACAGGGCGGACAGTATCTGGCGGGTAGCGCGTTCCTGATTGGTAAAGGGACGTTCGGCTTTGCTATTAGCTTCGGCATTATGCTGTACCTGCTGTTTTTCCTGCTCAAAGACGGGCCCTATCTGGTGCGCCAGATCCTCGACTCGCTGCCGCTGTCTGACTTCGTCAAACAGCACCTGTTCGCGAAGTTTGTCGGCGTCTCGCGAGCCACGGTAAAAGGTACGGCGGTCGTGGCGGTGGTTCAAGGTACGCTTGGCGGTATCGCCTTTGCCATCGTCGGTATTGACGGTAGCGTACTGTGGGGAGCGCTGATGGCGTTCCTCTCCCTGGTGCCCGCCGTCGGCTCGGCTATCGTCTGGGTTCCCGCCGCCATCTTCCTGTTTGCCACTCACCAGCTGTGGCAGGGTCTGTTCATTGTGGGCTTCTTTGTCATTATCGTCGGGCTGGTGGACAACCTTTTACGTCCGCTGCTGGTGGGCAAAGACACCAAAATGCCGGACTACCTGATACTGATCACCACGCTCGGCGGTATGGAGCTGTACGGCATTAACGGCTTTGTGATTGGGCCGCTGATTGCCGCCCTGTTTATCGCCTGCTGGAACCTCTTCTCCGGCCGCGACCACGCAGGCAACGCCGAGGAGCTGGACGCAGATTTTATCGAAGAAGGAAAAAATCCTCCGGATCTCTAACTAAACGCGTTTTGACAGGCGGCCCGGTGCCGCCTTTTTTTTCGCGATAAATCAGGGGTTTTCTATAATCTTTAATGAACGCTCTTCCACATTTGTCGTAGAAGGATCCAACAGGTGCGAATCGCCACGATCACAAACTGGGCCTATGGTGTCACGGTGTGCCTGACCATTGCTTCCGGTATCGTCATGCTGATGGCTTCCCATGCCGACAATGTAGAACGTCAGGCTGTTAAGCAACGACAAATTTTTGACCAGCTTACGGAAGAGATTGAAGCAGAAACCTGGATGCTCTCCGACTTAGCGCGCCTTTACGCCATCAAAAAAGAGCCCGATGTGCTGAAAACGTACCAGGCGAAAGAAGGCGAACTGAAGAATATCGAGCGCAAGCTGGGCCAGTTAAAAGATACGGGCGCAACGGGCGAAGAGCTGGCGCTGCTGTACGAAGGGCTGAAGATTGTCGATGACCTACAGGATGAACAGCAGGCAGCAATTGCCAGCGTCGCCAGGGGTGAGGAACAACAGGCCATTGCGTTACTCTTCGGCAAAATCTACGAACTTGAAATGGAACGCGCCCAAAGCAAGATTGACCATTTTCGTGTGCTTCTGGATAAGCGCATTATCGCCGATGTCCAGGCAGCGACCAACACGTCAAAAACCCTGCGTACCGCCTCTGAAATGATGGTCGGCCTGACCGCCCTGCTCTTCTTATTCGTGATGGGTTTTATTCTCAAGCACCGCGTGCTGCGCCCTGTGGTGCGCCTCAGTGATGTGGTTCACCGGCTGGCCTCACAGGATTACGCCGTCGAAACGCCAAATTTCAACCAGGTCGATGAGATAGGCGATATGGCGCAGGCTATTCGCATTTTCCGCGAGAACGGGCTGGCAAGGCAGCGGCTTGAAAAAGAACGCGACGCAGACTGGGCCATCCGCGAGCTGCTCGCGCGAATGACCCAGCGCTTGCAGGGCTGCGAGAACGTTAGCGACGTGATTGAGGTGGCAGAGCTGTTTGCTCCCAACATTGCGCCGGGTGTCGCCGGGCGTCTGTATATTCTGGATCGAAACCCGTGGGAGATGCGCTGTGCGGCGGAATGGTTATCTCCCCAGGGAGAAAAAAATGCTTTCCACCCCGATCAATGCTGGGCCATACGCCGTGGTCAGAGCCACCCACCGGTCAATGGCGAGCCGGATATCGGTTGCCAGCATCTGCCTGAATCACAAAAAGACAGTTCACTCTGCGTGCCGCTCATTGCGCAGGGGGAAGCCATTGGTTTGCTGTCGTTTCAGAACATCACGCCTGAAACGGCACCGTCCCGCGCCTATCTCGAATTAATGGCGGAAGCCCTGGGTCTGGCGCTGGCCAACCAGCGTCTGCGCGATGCCCTGCTGGAAAAAGCGCTATTCGACCCGCTCACCGGCTTGCGTAACCGCCACCACCTTGAAGATACCCTGCGCACTCAGATAGCTCAGGCGATGCGCAATGATGAACCGGTGAGCTGCATGATGATCGACATCGATCACTTTAAAAGCATTAACGATCGCTTCGGCCATGAGGCTGGCGATCATGTGATTAAGAGCGTGGCGACAATTGTTCAGCGTGCCATGCACGATGCCGGCCTGGCCTTCCGCTTTGGTGGCGAAGAGTTTCTGGTGCTACTTACGGGTGCGGATGAGGAAGCGGCTCACGCCTGCGCAACGGAGATTTATAACGGCGTCCATACGCTGTCGCTACGTTATGGGCTTGCTGAGATTGGCCCGGTAGATGTGTCGATCGGGATCGCCAGTTACCCGCAGCACGCCCAAAGCGACGACCTGCTGCGCGCGGCAGACGTGGCGCTCTACCGGGCGAAAGAGCTGGGGCGCTCGCGGATCGTCAGTTTCAGTATGCTGGAGGCGGGTTAAGCGAAACTCAGTGCCAACGACGTCAGAGGTACGCGCACTCTCTTATTCCCTCACATTGAGGGTGCGTTATCATTCTTTGTACAAATAAATTCATCTTAACGATGCCACCATTGATAAAAAATGGGGGTGCGTAAATATATCAATAAATCAAAGCGATCATTTTTTAAACTCGGGTGGTTTATTACACTAAGTTTTTATGTTTTAAAAAACGTAAGCTTCAGCCAGCGGTCTGCAATCATGGGGCAAAATACAGCTATCATTTTGATTTTTATGATTTTAATCAAGTAGCGTTTGCAAAAAGGCGTGGCGTTCAACAAAATAGACAAACTTATAGGATAAATAACTTATAATTCTTATACTTCTGTTAAAAAGAGGAGGCCAATATGCGAATAATCCTAATGCTGTGCTGCTTTTTGGTACAAAGTTTAAGCTGGGCTGGCGAACTGCCAAAGCCTGTGGGCAAACCCATCTTAACCATTAGCGGTAATATAGAAAATACGAACGAAAATGGAAATGCCGTTTTTGATATTGCCAGCCTTGAAAAACTGGGCATGGTGAGTTTCCAGACGACCTCTCCCTGGTATAATGGCCGCACGAAGTTTGAGGGTATCCCGATGCGCAAACTCATGGAGTATGTGGGTGCAAAGGGTTCTGTCCTGAATGTGATTGCACTCAATGATTACACTACCGTCATCCCTCTCAGCGACTTCCAGAAATACAACGCCATCCTGGCTTTAAAGGTCAATGGCGAATATATGCGCATCCGCGATAAAGGTCCGTCATTCATCGTCTACCCTTATGACAGTCTTCCTGAACTCAATAATCAGATTTATTACTCGCGATCGGCATGGCAGGTCAGCAAAATGAAGATTGAATAGTAGTTCAGGAGAACATAATGAACAGGATCCTGGTTGGTATCATTTTTTCTCTTTTTATCACTACGGGATATATAGCATTTCTTGTTTACGATCGTCAGCAAGAGTTGCAAAAATTGACTCACTACACTGAGTCCTGGTCTGTAGCCCAACTGGTATCTGAATATTACCGATTTGAATCATGGATTGGACTGTACGCAACCGAGACTGATGACGTTACGGTAGACCAGGTTCGCATGCGCCTGGAAATCATGCTGAGCCAGAATGATTTATTGAAAGAGGGCGGCCTGGGTCGTTATATAAACAGCGAAAAAGCGCATCAGGCGCTCGCCTTACGCCTGGAAAATATACTGAACTATCTGGATGGTCATCTTGAGAAAATGAGCCGTTCAGAGTTAAAGCTCTATCTGAAAAATATGCATTCACTGGATGCCCCGCTAAGCCAGCTTTCATCCACGGCTTTAACAAAAGATGTTAATACAATCAATGAAACCAACCTTAAAATACAGGTTCTGTATTATATTTACTCGGCACTTTCTCTGTTGCTGGTTATTTTAAGCTTCATACTGGGCTTTTTGATTATCTATCAAAATAAAAATATCCTGAAAGCCCATATGCAGGTGAAAACGCTGGCTGAAGAACTTCAGCTATCCAAAGAAACCCTGCAAATCCAGAATACAAAACTGGAATACGATGTTTATCATGACTCCCTTACCGGCATGAAAAACCGTCTTTTCTTTTGGGATGATCTCAATAAACTTAATCTACAGGCTGAGAAAAAACATATTTCGGTCACGGTGATGTTATTCGATTTAGACCGGTTCAAAGAGGTGAATGATACCTACGGTCATGATACCGGGGATTTACTGTTACGTGAGGTATCCACGCGCCTTAATGCTTTGGGCCGCTTTTCAGAGACATTTTATCGTTTGGGCGGCGACGAATTTGCGTTTCTCTCCAGTGGCTTAACCGAAACCGCAGCCGTCTCACGCGCGCGAGAAATCAGTGATAGCATCAGCAAGCCCTATACAATCAATAATCAACTCATAAAAATAGCCACCTGTGTAGGTATTGTTTTATCGGATAACGAACGACGTTCAGATTACCTTTATAAATTTGCCGATCTGGCGCTCTATGAAGCCAAGAAAGAAGGTTCTCAGCAAATCAAAGTATTCCGCCAGCGAATGCTACAGAAGTTGCAGGAAAGCAGAACCCTTGAAAATGATATGGCAAGAGCAATAGAGAATGATGAATTTGTTGTTTATTACCAGCCTATTGTGAATTCCGTCAGCAAGGAAATTTACGGCTATGAAGCGCTGATTCGCTGGATGCATCCTGTAAAGGGAGTGCTCTCCCCAGATAGCTTTATTTTCGCCGCTGAAAAAACAGGCATGATCAACGAGATAGGTAAAACCGTACTTAAACTGGCCTGTAGGGAAGCGGTCTCCTGGACTGTTCCGGCCAGGATCTCCGTCAACGTCTCGCCTGTTCAATTGGGCAGCAAATCATTTATTAATACGGTGCAGTCCGTTCTGGCTGAAACCGGGCTCCCGGCTAACCGTCTTGAGTTAGAGGTCACGGAGTCCTCCCTCTTCAGTGACAGAAATAACCCCATTGCGATTCTGAAAAAACTCCGCGCACTGGGCGTAAGAATCTCCATTGATGATTTTGGCACGGGCTATTCGTCGCTCTCCAGACTCAGCGAACTGAATTTTGATAAAATCAAGATCGATAAATCTTTTGTCAATCCGATATCTACGCAGGAAGATGCGCTTAATATTGTGAAGCTGATTACCGGTATGGCTAAAAGCCTTAATATGGGCGTCATAGCTGAGGGCGTTGAGACCGAAGAGCAGCTTGAGCGGCTTCAGGCTCTGGGTTGCGAGCTTGTGCAGGGATATCTTTTCAGCAAACCACAGCCTCAGGTCGACAGCAAAATTAAGAGCGGCCAGGAATGATCCCCTCTCCTCAGCCCGATACCAACCGGGATCACATTTTTCACCCCTGGGTATTCACTGACAATAACCAGGTGTTATCATTCACCCCGTAAATACCTATCAACTCAAACCGAGGCTTTGATGCTGGAGAATGTAATCATCCGATAATCAGCTTCCCGACCTTTCCAGGCCGGACTGATTATCAATGCGCCGAAATCGTATGCGGACACCGCTGTGTGTTTGCACGTTTTGCACATGATGATTAAACAGGTTTTCCAGTATGAATTTATCCCGTCAGGAACAACGTACCTTACACGTTCTCGCCAAAGGTGGCCGTATTGTGCACGTCCGCGATACCTCCGGCCGCGTCACCGCCGTTGAATGCTATAGCCGCGAAGGGCTACTGCTGGCTGACTGCACGCTCGCCGTTTTCAAAAAGCTCAAAACCAAAAAGCTGATCAAATCCGTTAACGGTCAGCCCTACCGCATTAACACCACCGGGCTGAACAACGTTCGCGCTCAGCCTGATAATCGTTAAGGAGAGGATGATGGATATCCCACGTATTTTTACTGTTAGCGAAAGCGAACACCGCATTCATAACCCCTTTACGCCAGAGAAGTACGCGACGCTGGGCCGCGTGTTACGCATGAAGCCAGGCACTCGCATTCTCGATCTCGGCAGCGGCTCGGGAGAGATGCTTTGTACCTGGGCTAGGGATCACGCCATTACCGGTATCGGTATCGATATGAGCCCGCTCTTCACCGCGCAGGCCACGCGGCGCGCAGAGGAACTCGGCGTCAGCGAACGCGTCCATTTCATTCATAACGACGCGGCCGGCTACGTCGCGAATGAAAAATGTGACGTGGCGGCCTGCGTTGGCGCAACCTGGATTGCGGGGGGCGTAGCCGGGACGATGGATCTGCTGGCAAAAAGCCTCAAGCCTGGGAGAATAATGCTCATCGGCGAACCGTACTGGCGTCAGGTACCCGCGACGGCAGAGATAGCTCAGGCCTGCGGCATCTCGTCGATTGCAGACTTTCTCACTCTGCCCGGTCTGGTTGCGTCTTTCGATCAACAGGGCTATGACCTGGTTGAAATGGTGCTGGCTGACCAGGAAGGCTGGGACAGGTACGAAGCCGCAAAATGGATGACCATGCGGCGCTGGCTGGAGGAAAACCCAGACGATGACTTCGCGCAGGAAGTTCGGGCGGAGCTGACGATAGCGCCTGAACGTCATGTGACGTACACGCGGGAGTACTTTGGCTGGGGAGTGTTTGCGTTAATGGCGCGATAACATAACGCTGGCGGTATAGCCTTTAGGGTTATGCCGCAGTTCAACAGACAGGGTTAAGCATTCAGCCAGAAAGTGCAGCATAGATGGGTTGAGTTGTTTGAAGTGGTCAACCAAAACTGGCCACGGCTTTAGAGTTTTTCCAGTATCGGTTTTCCGATTCGTTTGGGGGTAACCCACCGTTATAGTCATGCGGCCTTACCGACCTGTAATACCCGACGATATAGTCTGTGATCGCATGAGCTGCTTCGCTAAAGTTTATATAGCCTGTCACTGGCACCCACTCGTTTTTCAGACTTCTGAAGAAGCGTTCCATCGGGCTGTTATCCCAGCAGTTTCCGCGTCGGCTCATACTTTGCCTGATCCGGTAACGCCACAATAACTGCCGGATCTGCCTGCTTGTGTAGTGGCTACCCTGGTCACTGGGGAACATCACTCCCTCTGGTTTACCTCGGGTTTCCCACGCCATTTCCAGCGCTTTGATGGTTAGCTTGCTGTCCGGTGAGAATGACATTGCCCAGCCTACCGGTTTCCTGGCGAACAAATCGAGAACAATGGCGAGGTAAGCCCAGCGCCTGCCTGTCCAGATATACGTCACATCGCCGCACCACACCTGATTAGGCTCTGTCACTGCGAACTGTCGCTCAAGGTGGTTTGGGATAGCAATGTGTTCATGGCCACCACGTTTATACCGGTGGGTGGGTTGCTGACAACTAACCAGTCCCAGTTCTTTCATGAGTCTGCCGGCAAGCCAGCGTCCCATTCTGAAACCTCTCAGGGTTGCCATAATGGCGATACTCCTCGCGCCAGCAGAGCCATGGCTAATGTTATGCAGCTCCAGAACCTGGCTACGTAATATAGCCCGCTTGCCGTCTGGCTTTTCGGGGCTTTTCACCCAGTATTTGTAGCTGCTGCGATGAACCCCGAACACCTGGCAGAGTGTGACCACAGGATACTGCGCTCTGAGTTTTTCGATTAACGAGAACTGTTCAGGGAGTCTGACATCAAAAGCGCGGTAGCCTTTTTTAATATGTCGTTTTCCATTTCAATGCGTTGTAGCTTTTTCTTTAGCTCACGTATTTCAATCTGTTCCGGGGTTATAGGGGAGGCTTTAGGTATTTTACCCTGTCGTTCATCCCGTAACTGCTTTACCCATCGCGTCATGGTAGAAAGCCCCACGTCCATAGCACTGGCCGCAGCTGCAACGGTGTAGTTCTGATCAAGGACCAGTTGAGCGGATTCGCGTTTAAACTCTGCGCTGAAATTTCTTTTTTCATTGGGACACCTGTATTGTTCTGAGATGAGCATATCACCTCTGTTCAGGTGGCCAAATTCAGTAAACCACTTCACACAGCGTTGCGCTGCATGGGGCTATTCTGGTGCTGAGCCTTTCGGTGGTTCAACTTCTGTTTGTTCTCAACCATCCTCAAGCGGATGTATGGAAACAATGGTCACAATGGAATATCAATGTACTGGTGACTTGAAGAAATAAGATTTGGGGGCAGAATGCCCCCTTATTCTTTGGGATAAGAAAATTCAGCAGTGACTAAATACGCCCCTGATTTAGCAGATTGGACGTCATACGCGAAGTTATACCGCTCTCCAGGTGTAAACTTAAATCCGAATACAGGAAGACACTCACCCTTCGGTACATAAACAGGCTTGTCATCAAAAATATTGTGAAGAGAGTCGCTATTATCACTGTTGATTTGGATAGCAGTGATCCGTTCCTGTGGCTCCAGTGGTGACACCACACAAACTTGATTATCTTTGATAAATGCCGTTGTAGATTCACGATCTACCATTCGATCACCAGGCCCAGGGCATCCCGTTAAGAGGAATACAACACCCAGCAACATTTTGTTTTTCATGTTTAACGCCCCTTCCCTGTTACGATTTTCTGGTAAAGCGAAGGGACATCCTGCAATTTGTCTACGCCCCTGTACATCCCCATGCGCCCTGGTCTCTGATAGTAAGACCACTTACTGATCCCATAAACCAGCAGTAACCAGTAATCAGCTAAAATAGAGGCTTGCTGCTCAAGAGAGTAATCAGTGAGCTTTTCTTTATCCAGCCTGTAGGTATATTCAGCAGCCCAGCTAAACGCACCCCGCATTCTCACCCATTGCCCGTGCTGGTGTTGCCACACATGCCCCAATTCATGGATGAAAACATATTTATCTTCAACGAAAACTGAGTTTGCGGAAAAGTCTTCCCTGTACATCTGTTTTCTGTACCACAACTCCCCGTTGGGAGTCATCGCGTAGTTCTGTTTCTGGAGGCCGAACGGTAAATAGCTGTCGCAATGAATCCAGACACGGCTATACACTATCGAATCACCGAACACTCTGCGAGCCATTGCAATCTCGCCTAAGGTCATCCGGCGTAATGTTCCTTCCTCTGCCTGTGCGCTCATAAACTGTCCTCCTTGTATGATTTATATCAGGGTATCCAGAGAGCAGGAAATGCGCAACTAACAGATTTTGGACAATAGAAGCCAATTAGCGGCGTGTTCGGTAGTTTAAAACATGTTGTTAGCCGCTCGCGCCAACTTGATTTCCTCTCGCTCTTCCTGCTTCTTAGCAAGCCAGGCTTTCCCCTCTGGTGTTGCCAGGAATTTACGGGCGTGAATCTTACGGTTGTTGCGCTTAGTGGCTGCTGTATTCGTGGCTTTTGACATGGTATCCCCTCCGCTGAATCTGCCAGCGTTCAACGTACAGCAGAGAGACAGTACAACGAAAGTTACAATGGTGCAGATAATAGATGATCATTACGTGCCGTGTTGGGCACATAAGAAAAGGCGGCGCATAGCGCTACCGCAGGGTGTAATCCCTTCGCAGGGAGGATAAAGCCTTAGCACGTTCTCTTATCAGGTAATCGTTATACTCCGGTGATCGAAACCGTGGCAGAGCCGGATTCTTTCCCGATCCGGTTAGTCTTCCCAACATTACGCCTGTTTATTCTCTGTGACCTTTCACAAGGTGTAGCATCATTGAGCGCCGCACGAAGCGCGGAACGTATCGCTAATGGTTCAAGTGATGTGTTTAGAGAGTCCGGCAACTCTTTCAGCTTCAAGGGATGGCAAAATTTCTAATGCTGTTCGGGCTTGAGCCTGGTAACTACCCGCCAGTACGTTGTACAATCCTTGAGCCGATACAACGCAAAGGCGTTTACCAAGTGTTATCAAGGATGATAATGAAAGATACAATCCTTTAGGTTTTTGACGATAAGTGATTGATTTTCTTAGATGGTGCCGATAATAGGAGTCGAACCTACGACCTTCGCATTACGAATGCGTAAATTGATCTTGTAAAATCAATACCTATCGAATTTAAATGGATTTTTTGCCACAATATTGCCACAGTTCGTTAGGAATCAGACAGAAATGGCGACTATACGCAAACGTGGTAACTACCAATGGGAAGCTCAAATCCGTAAACGTGGTTTTCCCTCTCAAACCAAAACCTTTAACACCAAAGTAGAAGCAGAAGCTTGGGCCAAAATGATCGAGTCAGAAATGGCGAGAGGAGTTTGGCTTAGCCGCAGCGAAGCGGAATCTACGACATTGTATGAAGCCCTAACGCGATATGAAAAAGAGATTGTTCCCGACAAAAAAGGGGCAGTGCAAGACCGATCATTGGTGCGGATACTAAAAGGCACTCAGCTGGCGAAAAACTATATGGCTAGCATCAGGAGTGCCGATGTCGCCAAGCTGAGAGATGAATGGTTGAAAATCTATGCTCCTGCAACCGTTTTAAGGCGTTTGGCCTTACTTTCTCATGTATTCAATGTTTCGCGGAAAGAATGGGGCATGGAGAGCCTGCTGAACCCCGTAGAGGCCATTCGCAAACCCCAACCCAAGAACTCCAGGACCAGGCGCCTGGAAGCGCTGCCTGTAGTTTCTGAGAAAACCGGTGTTACGTCAGGAAAGCAAATAGCCAACGAGATCGAACATATCATCGCCGCAACACATTCATTAGTATTGCCAGCAATCATTCTTCTGGCGTTAGAGACAGCCATGCGCCGTAGCGAAATCGCAGAGCTTCGATGGCGCTTTATCGATCTTGATCGGCGAGTTGCACATCTGCCGGATACTAAGAATGGTAATGCCCGCGATGTCCCTTTATCAACGAAAGCCATTACGATACTGTCCAGTCTCAAGGAACATTCTAAGCCAGCTGCTGATAAGGTTTTTGATATGCGTGCAGACGCGATTACCCGAGCTTTTGACCGAGCTGTAAAACGAGCCAGAGAACGATACGAGAAAACAAACTCATTATGTGATGAATCTTTCCTTAAAGATTTAAGATTTCATGACCTTCGACATGAAGCAACTTCTCGACTTGCAGAAATTTTCCCTATGCATGAACTAACCAAAATTACAGGACATAAAGATCCAAGAATGCTAATGCGGTATTATCATCCAAAAGCTGAAGATTTGGCGTTAAAGTTGAAATAAGGACGTTGTATGGATTATAAAAATAAGTTAGTTGATGCATCACCAAAATTAAACAACCCTCAACTATTGGCTATAATATACTTAATACCTTTTGGATACTTGATTGTAGAAAACCCATTATGGCTAGAAAATATATACATTGCCGCTCCAATTTTCCTATCATCTATAGCTTTATTAACCAGTGTATACATAGGATATCGTGATTTATTAAATAAAGTATTTAATAATGCAGTAGTTAAATGGGGCGTAACTGGCTTTACATATTCCGTATGCTTATGGATCGCAAAGTTTAAGCTTGACATAGCTTATGGTATAGTCCCAGAAAACCTTAATTACTCGACATTAGCTTATGCTTTCATGCTCTCATTTCCAATAGGGGCAATGATTTGTGCAATTACAGTCTATATATACATATTTTTGCGAGATGTATCCCCAGCAAAAATAGTAATATCCTCTATGATTTCAGTATATATTGGAAGCTTGGCTCAACATCATATACAGGTGAACAATCTTCCTGAAAAAATAATATTAATAGGACTTATAATTATGGTCCCCTATAACATGGTCAATTTAGCTAGTTCATTAGTTATTAAAAGGAAATTTAATTTTAATCGTTTAGTATCAGGCTTATCCCTTTGTGCTGTGTCAGTTGCTCTTTTTATTATTAGCATGACAGCAATGAAATACATTGAAAGATTTCAAGAAAAGTTTATTTTTCTCGATGCAAGAACATCTACGACATGTGGTAGCTCAGAAAGCAAATCTCTTTATATTGAAAAAAATGAAAATCAGTGTTATAAAATATCAGGAAATAAATTCTCGGAGTTAAGACTAACTCTTGTAGATAAAAACATCTCGAATATAAATAATAAAGGCACTTCAACTTATGAACAAAAATAACCCTGCTAATTCATTTTCTATAGAAGCAAGGAAAGAAGCTTTTCGGAGAGCTGAAGCCAGTCTTTTTTTATCAAGTAAAGATCCCAAAGGCTCCTCATTTTTTAATGAAATAAAAAGTAAGGTAATCAATGGAGAGCTAACCTATGAAGAGGCAAAGAGAGAAGTATTAAATTATCACATTGAACAATCTAAAAATCAAAATAAAAAAGGCTAACATTTAGTTAGCCTCTTCTCACTAGTGAGCTATTTTATAGTCCCTTAATGCATTTTTAAGTAACTCAGTTTGCACATCAGCATCATCATAATTATAAATTCCGGTAGCAGAATAATACTCTTCGATACATAGAATATTTATCAATGGTTCACAAATCTCTTTAATAAACTCCTTGTTGTTATCGGCAAAAATAATTTTTATTCCTTCCAAAACAAAGCTATTATAATCAGCCATTATCCACCTCCTTACAGGTGTTTAGTGGAAGCGTCAGTTAACGTTACCGCGCTAACTGACGCGCCTAAATCAAGATTTTTTACTGCCAGTTAAACTATCACCCTCAAACTCATCCTGTTCGTGGTTACTCTGACGATCGGCTGTGTGTTTACGTATTTGATTCGCTATTTCCCCACCAACGGTCTGTTGTGTTCGGATAGAATTAGTACTTCCCTTCATCATCTGATACTCCGCAGCTCCATTAGACAGTCCGCTCGCCATGTGAGAAGCCATGCGGCCAGCTCGTGAGAATGATGAAGCAAACCCTTGGCTTCCTCCGCTGAAGCTACCTGCATTGCTCCCTGCAGAAGAACCACCGGAACCGCCTGATGGTTGTCCTCCAGAAGTATCTACGGAACCGGTATCTTCCCCGCTGCCAAATCCTCCACCTGAACCACCTCTATCACCAGAACCAGATTCTTCGGCCATCGCCGCTTGTGCAGATTCAAATGCTGCTTTTAGAGCGGAAGCACCACCACTGACTTGAGCTGTAGCGCTCATTGCCATTGCCCCAGCGCCACTGATTGCAGTAGTAGCAGCGCCAGTAATCATACCTGCTCCAAAACCACCGATCCCTTGTAAGGACGCTCCTCCTACAACTCCTGATAACAACAACGGTAATTTATTCGTCAATACTAAAAGAATAATTGACGCCAGAAGTAAAACAATAAGACTATTAAGATCAGGAATATCATTTTTAATAATAGAAAAATACTGATCTATAAATGATTGCCCAATCCCAATAATTAATGTCATCGTAAATAACTGAACACCAATCGATAATACTGTGCGTAAGTAATTTATTGCTATATCAGAAGTCCATTTTGAGCCACCAAACCCAAGCAAAATAACTCCTGCATAACACAACACCCATGCAGAAACTAACATTATTAGCATATTTATCGCGATAAGTGCCATTACTACTAATACTATTATCGCGACGGTTATCATAATGGTCGAAATCATTGGAGACCAAATTGATGCTGCTGAACTGACCTTTGTTAATATCACAAAAGCCATATCAACTATGCTGGAGGGTGAAATACCAGTACTTGTTCCTAAAGCATTTGCTGCAAGTTGTCTCATTGAGTTAATTATAGATTGTGATATGGCTGGGCCGTTGATTAAAAGATAATAAAAAAAACCAATCACGGCAAAAAAACGAACTATCTCTGCAAGTGCACTGGTTAAACCTTCCCCTTGCATCGCCAACGTACCAAATGTCCAAACCATACTTATTAATACCAGCCCCCAGAAGAGCCAATTTGCATAATCACCAATTACTAATGACCATGTGCTGGCTACTTGCTGAAACTTATCTAATAACGTATCAAGTAATCCGCTACTATCTAATTGACCAGCATAAGCATTTACAGAAAACAAAAAAATTATGCCGAAAAAAGTGAGTTTGCTTACTATTCTCATAATTACCATTCTCGCTTAGGGCTAGGATTGTTATTACTGCGCAGGGCACATTTATCGTATTTATGTTCGTTCAATTTATTCTCTGGCGTCGATAAACAATCTTCATCTTTTTTATCGCAAGAGCATAGAATCAATGGAATGATTAGAATAAAAATAACCAAAATTTTATCTTTCATTCAGCTATCCCTCACCAAATTCGCTTCGGGCTTGGTGTGTTCTCGCCAGCTAACGCTTTTTCATCAGCGACTATTTGTTGAGCCTCTTTATCGGCCTGAGCCTGTGCCAGTGTTGCTGCAGCGTTTTGTTGGGATACCAGAAGCGAGCGGATTTGCAGCAACTGGTTCGTTTGAGCACTGGCAAGCTGGTTAGCGGCCTGAATAGCTTCCATTTGCCCTTGTGCGCTGGTTGCCTGAGTTTGCAAATCTGCAAGGTTATCAGCATCGCTTTGCAGTGTTTCCTGCTGTTCGTCGAGAGCCTTAGACACGGCGTCATTGGCCTTTTTACGTGCCTCAGAACTGTTCTGTTCAGCTTTACGCAGTGCGCTAATTTCATCCTCAGTACATTCAACATTACTGTTAAAACACGGTGATGAGCGGTAGTAATTCACGTCCTGATAGCGTTTCAGATATGAATCAAGACTCCCGGCCTGATTTTTGTAGTAATTAAGGGTGTCCTGCGCCTGCAACAATTTGTTGATGGTCGAATTGGCCTGATCCCAGATATAGGCTGCAGGTGCGACTGTATTTTTGAGCATGTTTTCATACTGCTGCAGCTGCGTCTGGTACTGCTGGATCTGTTTTGCCACAGACTGAACGTTGTTGACTGCGCTGATTGTGGTCTGCACCACATTAGTACCATCTATGACAGGGATACCGGCTGTCGCCGGTAATGCCATGATTGACACCACGAAAGAAACTACTAAGGCCTTTTTAGCGGCTAAAATTCCTCCCTGTGATGAAAATACTCGGAGTAATAACTTCATTTGCTTACCTCAATTTAAAAGATTATTGATAGTGAACATTTAGACTGTTAACAGATGAAGATAGATAGAAAACCATACATTTATTTATCCAATATTCTATCCATAATAATTCTTAGCTCATATCTAGTTAATTCTATTTTCTCAAGCAACGTTTTTATCAGTGTGGGTGAAAAATTAACCGTGCGAGGGTCATTAGCGAGCCACAATTTGAGTAACCCACCAAGTCGACCAAGATCAGCATTTACCCGGCTGAGTTCTATAACCTGTTTAATATCTACAATAGACTCAACCTGATAACCCATTGCTACTTTACGAATGAAACTCGCTACACTTAAGCCAGATGCTTCTGCATTTTCCTGGATTTGCGCTTTTTCATCTGGCAAACAATAAACTTTAATTGGTGTACTATTTTTTCTAGTCTGAGAAACGGTCATATCATTCTCCATACAGGCGGTAGCCGATCAGCCTCGCAGAGCAGGACTCCGTTGAGCAGCTCAGCTGCGAATAAGGGAAGGTAAAGTAGAAGCACCGTTTACGGTGGGCCTACTTTACATGTCCTGCCCTACATTTGCCGTTGTGAATCTGTGTACGTATTGTGTATTCCTGTGTACTCAGTGTGTTTTCCTAAAGCATTTGTGCAGGATTAGTCGTGTAAAAGTGTGCAGCATATGTGTTTATTGGAAGGAAAATTATTTGAATACCCAAAGGAATATTTTTATTCTTGCGGCTTGAGCTTTGGTGGTCTGCCACGCTTCCTTTGAGACTTATGTATCTCTTTCGATATATCATCATTCTCTTTCTTTGACTCAACGGATTTATCTATCCAGTCCTTGACATCTTCTCTACGCCAGAGAAGGCGTTTATTACCTGGAAGACGGCACCTTGGTGGCAGACATTTTGGATTTCGCGTTGCATCACTGCGTATACTTTTTACGGTTTTCTTTAATGCAAAAGCCAACTCTTCAACGGTTATAAGTTCTGGCATAACTGATTTCATCGAAGAACCTATCTCTCAGTAAAAATTAGAGGATTTTAGCGGCTAAAATTTTAGCTGCTAAAATTTGCAAACCAACGTTATGAATTGAGAATAATTAAAACTTACTGGCAAAATTAGTTATGTCAACAGAGTTTTTTATTCAGTGGGTTTTTATTCTGTAGGAAATTTGTTTTTATTGCGTTTTTTGAACGACGCTAAGGTTTTAATAATTCTTTTAATCTTTTTGGTTATATATAGGGTTAAAGATCTGGTTAGAAGGCTGTGGAAAAGAGATACATTTAATTGTTTATTATGATAATTTTTGATTAGTACCGTACCTCTTATGTCATGAAACTCTACCTCAAATGTCAATAAACCCTACTTCATATGTCAATAATATAGAAAGTAAAGAAACAGGTTATGCACAATGTTATTAACAGAATCTGTGGATAAACACACAGCTTATACATGGCAAATATAAATTGTTTAGCTAAACTAAATAGCTACAAATAAAATGAAACAAAATGTAAATAGCAAGGGGTTGTACATGATTTAGAAATTTGGTTAGCTAACCTTTATAGCAAACACTGTTGGTAAATGTTTCATTTCTGACAACGGATATATCGAATTTTAGTAAGAACAATACTTCAACAAATCTTACTCTCTGATTTGTTTAGCTAAACAAAGTACCACAAGGAATTCTATGACGTTTGAAAAAAGGGGGAGATATGAGGACGATAAATGCTGCACCTTCAACTGTCGGAGAGATTTTATACGAAGAATTCTTGAAACCGTTGGATATGCCTCCCGCAAGACTTGCTGAACTGATGGATACAACATATGAAAAAATTTGGGAAATAATTAAAAACGAGCGAGATATAACTCTTGAAGAAGCTACTCAACTCTCGATAATTTTCAACACAGATGCATCTTTTTGGATGAAACTGCAAGAGCTATATAAGACATGGTTTAATAAACAAAAGAAAGGGTATTCAATTAGATTACTTAATCGTAATACATAATTTGCTTTTAAAAATATTCATGTATTACTAGTGACTTATCAAAACAAGATAACACTAGGAGGACTGAGGGTTAAAAAATCGAATCCTGGATGATGGGACACAGGCCTGACCGGACAAATCATTTTAGCAGTGGTACAGGCGACACTGAAAGCCGACATAAAGAAGCCCGACTGGTAAGATCGGGCCTTTTTATTTTGGCACTCTGGCTTGAATAGAACATCCTACATTAGACGTTAAGATCTTACATCTAATTATCCGAAAATACTAATGGATGCGTAGTTGCATTTGACCTGACCGCCCATTTGCGGGTTACTCTACCATCGCCAATAAAATCCGGCTACTCGAATTCGGAAGTATTAGGCTATAGGTCATAAACCTGAATAACTGCTATGTGCTGAAGCGGATAAAGCTGACATCATTATGCACCAATCAACTCGGTGTAAGTCAGCTAGTTGGTGATGGAGTGACTTGTCAATAGTTGTAGCCCCTACCAGTGCATCGGAGATTCTTGAGTGTAACCTTAGTTGCTTTAATCAGAAGTAAAGGAAACGTACTATGAAAATCAGTACTCTTAATCAAGAGATCCCCCGTTCTCTCACGGAAAAGGGGGATTGAATTTTCAAATTTTCTTTTTAGCGATAAAAATACAGTAAAAATATAAGGTTTTGATAATGTGATTAATGCTGTGCACCTCGCGAAATAATAGTAATAGCTTCCTCATAAAAGACATGAAACTAAGTTCGTTGTATTTAGTGCGTTCCATTCCTTCCTTAGCGAAATAGTAGGTTATCATCTGAATTGACTCTTTATATTCATATTTATAATGTGCAATGCCATTTCGCAGCTTGTTGTCTAAAGCATTGAGATCAACTATATAAAAGCTATCATCCAATCCGCTTATTTTCGTGCCTAAATCAACGTTTGCATATTCGTTGAGACTAGAAAAACCTTTAATTAAATCGCCTTTTTTATTTAGTCTTACTGAATCGTCAAAAATATTATGATCTCCGCGTTTTAATAAGTTATTCAATCCGGCCACAATTATTAATTGCCGAGAGAATACTTCAGATAAGTCTTTGTAAAAATTGTTACAGTCATCAAATTCGGCAGTTGAAACTCGAGCAGGAATCATTGATAAATCTACGTTTTTATCATAATCATAGTAAAGCGCTGGGCGTGAAGGGAGTTCAAAGTCAAGCATTTTGGGATATAGGCTTAAACAATCGAAATGCAAACTTTTCAGAAACCCACTTCCAATAATATCATCTAAAAATTTATTTAGCTGTTTTGGATGGTTTTTCTGAATATAATGAAGAAATTGTGGCATTTTTTCACTAATTTCAGCATTATGTGCATGTATTGTAAAGGGAAATGACATTGCAGAGGTTGCTGTATAAAGTGCGGAAAGGATATCTTGTATTTTTAGCGAACGAGGTTTTTTCAGAGTAGGTAATTCTTTCATTAGGTTACTGAAAGTATTGTAATTTCCTTGTTTGTATTGAGTAATGAGTCGCTGGAGCTTATCGCGATGTTTATAAATATAATTCATTCCATTTAGATGTGCGTTCAGCATTAAGTATTTTTCATGACCTATTGCACTTGTTATTTTTAAGAATGCTGTTTTTCCTATTTCGTATTTTCCAAAGCCTACGGGAAAATCTAAATGCAAATCGATGAATGGATTTGTTGTGCCAAAGTCATTGCTTTCTACAGTTTCCGCACCGTTAAATACAGGCTCTCCCTCCCCAAGAGTAAACGATATATTATTCTCACAATTTGGACATGCAAATTGGAACGGTTGTATGTCTCGATTAGACATACCTATTCTTGTATCAATGACCGTGTCACATACAAGGCATTTAAATTGCTGTAAAAAATTCATAAATATTTTATTAATCCTATAAATTATAAGTTAAGTATTAGTCTTTTATCTACAAACCAAAGCCACTTTACTACTTTACCTAACTGCACTTTAAACAATCATAAGTTCTTTTTTTTAAAAAGGTAGTCCAAAGATACCAATTTATTCAATATCAACGAGAATTCGAGACTCCTATGTGAGTAAAAAACTATGAGCTTCATACCATGCTTTCAATAAATGTCTTCAGTTACCCATAAATTTACTGGATTAACAATTTGTAGTCTTTCCGACCAAATTACCGCGCGCAGTGTGACCCCATACTTTAGAGGTCACCTTATCTCTTTCCACTAGTTGTTTACGGTGCATCAAATCGGCAAGCAGTATTGAAACAAAGAACATGAATTTTGTTTTGGGAGTATTAGGAACATCTTTGGGTCCAAGCCAAGGTAGCTGCTCCAGTTGATTTTGTATTTTGGGTGTTGCGAAGCTAACACCATTCCAACTATGCCCAAAAGCATTTCTAATGCTACGCAGTGTGTTTAGTTCTTTGTATTCGTGTTCCATTATCAGTCCTAACGCATATGCTAAGCCTGTTCTAGCAGCAAAAGATGATAAAGGCGCTGTTGCACCATTCAGTAGACCTTTAGCTACTTTGTCATTTAACAGGTGAGCCTGGATGATCTCGGATAACCACTCATCGAAAATGGATGCTGCTATTAGAACAGAGCCACGATCTGATTCTTTATTTAGTTCGGACAAAAATTGACCGAGTTCAATTTGGGTTTTATCACTCACAGACTCTGGAACTCCTTTCTCAAAAATTCAACATGAGGACGCTTCGGTCGCACATCAATCTTAACCATTAGATTATGAAATTGTGTTAGGTCTGGGTCAAACTATGAACAAAAACAGAAAAAATTATTGTGACGTTATTTAGGGGGATCTACAATGACACATTTTAAACAATTACTTTAATATCAATAAATTGGATCGTATTACTGTGTTCCTATTATTGGTTTAGCTCAGCTTGTCGCTCACAGCGGACCTTCAGCTCGATAGCAAGTCCGCTCCGTTGGAGTGCCAGATGCGCTCTAAATTTGATGGCTAGTATTGAAGAGATACTTGGGCATCATGGTTATGGTGTAAATACCGTCTGTGATACCCGCAGAGGTGCTAGGTTTAGGCACTGAGAAGGATACATTGAACATGAATTCAGAGTGATGTAACACAAGTCATAGAAAATTAGTGATTTATATTGAAAAGGGGGCTATTTTATTAAAGCAAGGCCGCCTTTAGGCAGCCTCTTATTTTACATGTAGATATTCATTAAACTGTCAAATAGTCTTTTGGTTAACTCTTTTTCCGCTCGTGCTTCGATTTGAGCCATACCATTTCGGAAGAGTTTTAATTTACCGCTAAATTCTTGGTCATGAATAGTACATGTCAATCGATCAAGTCTCATTTTTTTGTGAATAAGCTCATCTTTGAAATATTTTTTAAGATCGCTGGTACTATTAATTTGCATCTTGGCAAGAGCAAATTCAGCAACTTGAATTTGAGATACATCTAGTTGCACTATATTAAGTGTCAACTCTGTGTTTAAAGAACTGAACCATATGAACGGGTCAATCTCAATCTCTTCTAAGCTGGTACCAAGACCAAGGTTTTTTACCAGTGCCTGAGCAAATGGTTTAAGTGTTCTCGGTGGATTATCAATAAGTAAAACTGGGGTGTATTGTTCGTCAAAACTGAAAGATGTTACTCTATATTCAATGCGTTCAACAGCGGTACTGTTGCCGTATAGATTACTTATTCTATCTTCGCTAATTATCTTTTCGATGAAGCGAGCGTGAAAATGAGATGTTCGTGATTTATCAAATATAAACCCTTTCCCTTTCTCTTCAGTAAAAGGATCACGCATGAGTTTTTCAACTGTTTCACTAGTAGTGAAACGATTGTTGAGTTTAATCCATTTAAATTTTTTCATGCTCTTCCACCTTTTTACCCGTCACGATATTATAGGCGTCTGCTGCTGACTGTTCAATTAGTAGGCTGATTTTCTTCTTTTCAACTTCATTTGCTGCACGAATAGTAACATTGTATCCACTACCTTTTTGGTTATTGATTCCTTTAATTTGATAGGAAAAATCAGAGCAATTTTCTGAATCCTTAAAGAAAGCTTCAACCAAAATTCTGTCTCCTATTCCGTTTTTAGGTTTAGCAGACCAAGCAATTCTTCCAATATAGTATCCTTTGTTGTGTAGTTGGGTGAAAATAGCAGAACTATTAACAGAATCACCTTTTAGAACCGCTTTTTTTACGAATCCTGTCTCGATTTCTTCTTCTTCCTCGTCATCACCTTTGCTTGTTGAACGGTTAAGCTCTACATTAGTAACGTCGTCAATTTCATATCCACTCAAGCCGCCCATAACCTCTTGAAAAAACTGACTTCTTAGCGCTGGTGTGGGAATCGCTTCTAAAGAAATTTCAAACTTTTCAACATCAACGGATTTAATCTTTGACAACTCTTTTTGTAATAGTGTTATTACATCTTTAGCCTTTTGGTTCTGAGGCATACGAATATCAACATTATCGTTATTTACAGTAAGATCAATCTTGATGTTTCGGTTGTCTATCTGACGCAATGCTGTTCTGGACAAGTCTACTTCTTGGTAGTTTACCTCGATTGCTAAAGACCCATCTTTTTTCGCAGTGATTTTTACTGTTTCACCAGAGCCAGTGGCTAATTTTCTTTTAACTAACTCTGCTGCTGTTTTTAATTCCGTCTGAGAGGATGATGCTTGAAGCTTGACGCTAGTTATACTCTCTCTTTTATCATAAGTTTGTACAAGTTCCTTAATAGAATCTAGATCACTATATCCCTGAGGTAGTTTGCAAACCTCTTCAATTAATTCCTCCTTTGTTAAGTCTTGAGCAACAATAATACCTTTCCGTAATAATATCTCGCGTAATCTTGCGATGGTAATTCGTTTATGATGAAGTGCATCATATATATTTTTGTCAGTTGCGAAATAAATATTCATGTTATTCATTAACGTTGCTCCATGCCTATAGCTTCAAGACTATATTGAATTACCATTGCAGCTGTTTTTTCGAATGCAACTTTTGAAAACAAACGTTCACTTTCGCCTGATAGCCAATGGGCACTATATTTTTGCTTTGCTCTTTCAAAGTGATGAATGGAGTCTTCATGCGGATTTATATGACAATGTCTAATTTTTATTCTTTTTGCATCAGTCAGTATTTGATAATTAGAAAGCATGTCAAGGAAATAGATGAACTCATCTTCACTATTCCCTGGTTGATTATAATAAATTACGTAACCACTATCTTCTTTTTCACCCATCCAATCGAATTCTTCATGCTTTATTATTATGAATGGTGATGTTAAGACCTCAACAGTAGCTGCAGTCTTATTGTTGATAGGATGTTTTATCCTAGTTAGTGCTAAGTCTGGGTAATAGAAATAGTACAAATCTGGTTGAGGTAAAGCCCCGGTACCAATAAGCATTTTAATATCTGATGCTATATTTATCATATCGGATATTTTGAATGGATCTAAAAGGTGTAATTTTATGTTTGGGGGGCATTTTATTATTTCAGGATCGACTTTCTTCATCACGGATGAGTAAAAATCCTTGTCATAAAGGTTGTCATGATTATAGAGAAATAATAAACCTCGAACTTTGTAACCTAATGACTCATCCCGCACATATCGTTTACACCACTGTTGGCTAATGTTGGCGCATTCTGTAGCGAGAGCTAAAGAAGAAAGTGCACCTTCTACCATCCCTTTGCCGATACTACTTTGAGCATAGCTTTTGAGGTCTGTGTTCAAGTACACAATCTCTTCTTCATAAGGATCGGTATAGTAAAACACCACATCGCTAGGATGTGTTTTTTTGTCATGAGCCTCTAGGTCGCAATCCCAGTTCATATCTTGACTAGTAGCTCGTTGCCATTTGAAAATTTTAAAAATATCTTGGGTTATCTTATTTGCAACATGCTGTATTGAAGAGGTCTCTCCGCCCATTTTCAACATTCCTGTTTAGTGTGTGTAGGTAAAACTCTGAATCAAAAATCATTCAACAATATGAATTACATCATATTTTGTAAGTATGTCTAGTGTGAATGAATTTGCATGTAGGTTATTGTGATTAAAGTTGTATTAAAACGAACGCAGGGCATGGTGTTGTAAGTAACCCTGAAATCCGCGCCATTCTCTTTTAGAGAGTGGTTACGCTACCTTGGAAGCGAGCATAGAGATCTATGGGCCTGCGCCCATTCCTGATGATTCAGGATTTAGTGAACTTCCGCTTCTCGCTCAAAGACGCCTGTCAATTTAGCAGGATATTGGATGCATTATTTTGTCAGAGATGACACAAGTAAAATGTAAGTGGGTAGTCAAGTGAATGCAAATACCCAAATGGTCTACTAAACGTGTTTGAATGTATGTTTTTGTAGTAACATCCTTTCGACCCATCCGTGCAATCAGTGAACTGAACTGAAAATATCTGTAACCAGAAGCCATCAAAGTAGCAATACTGCCCAAAAGACAAGACAGGCGGGGCTACAAGGTAACACATGCTATTAGCATACCCTTGCATTGCGCCACACACAATCTCACTGTACCTGCCACAATTTTGCCACACGCACAACGCGCAAAAATGCACATTCGTGTTAAAAAAAGCAAAACAATGCAACGGTAACCAGATGATTTTATTAGAAAAGATGGTGCCGATAATAGGAGTCGAACCTACGACCTTCGCATTACGAATGCGCTGCTCTACCAACTGAGCTATATCGGCCCTGAAAGGCCGGTTACGAGCGTAACCACGGGGCAAAAGAGTAGATCTAACCGGGTGATGCGTCAATGCCCTTTTGAATCAAACGGCTATTTTTGCATCACCCGCGATTATTTACGCACGAATGGTATCATCACCAAAGCCGATCCACTTGTAGGTGGTCAGCGCTTCCAGCCCCATCGGACCGCGGGCGTGCAGCTTCTGTGTGCTCACCGCCACCTCCGCGCCCAGACCAAACTGGCCGCCATCGGTAAAGCGCGTCGAGGCATTGACGTAAACTGCAGACGAATCCACTTCATTCACAAACCGATCGGCATTGCGCAGGGTGCGCGTCAGGATCGCGTCAGAATGCTGGGTTCCGTGTTCACGAATGTGCGCAATAGCGTCATCGAGATCCGCAACTACCTTCACGTTCAGATCCAGCGACAAATACTCATCGTCGTACTGCTCCGCGTTAACCGGAACGACCTTCGCCGGACCGTCTTTCAGCAGGGCGAGAGACTTCTCGTCCGCATGCAGCGTGACGCCACTTTCCGCCATCTGCTTGCTCAGCGCTGGCAGGAAGGTACTGGCGATGCCCTGATGCACCAGCAGCGTTTCCACCGTATTACAGGTGCTTGGACGCTGTGTTTTAGCGTTGACGATAATCTTCAGCGCAGGTTCTACCTCCGCGGTGTCATCCACCACGATATGGCATACGCCAATACCACCGGTGATCACCGGAATGGTAGATTGCTCGCGGCACAGCTTGTGCAGGCCCGCACCGCCGCGTGGGATGAGCATGTCGATGTATTTGTCCATGCGCAGCATATCGTTAACCAGAGCACGGTCGGGGCTTTCAATCGCCTGCACGGCACCCGCCGGTAAACCACACTCCTCCAGCGCCTGCTGGATGACGTTTACCGTCGCGGCGTTGGTGCGCCAGGTCTCTTTCCCGCCACGCAGGATCGCGGCGTTACCGGTCTTCAGGCACAGGGAGGCGACATCCACCGTCACGTTTGGACGCGCTTCGTAAATCACCCCAATGACGCCAAGCGGCACGCGACGACGTTCAAGGCGTAACCCGCTGTCGAGCACCCCACCGTCAATCACCTGCCCTACCGGGTCGGCGAGGTTGCACACCTGACGGACGTCGTCGGCAATACCTTTCAAACGCGCCGGGGTCAGCGCCAGACGGTCGAGCATCGCTTCGCTCAAGCCGTTGCGACGCGCTTCCAGCAGATCCTGCTCGTTGGCGAGCAAAATTTCCTGCGACTGAGATTCCAGATAATCAGCGATTTTTTCCAGCACGCGGTTTTTCTCGCGGCTGGAAAGGAGCGCCAGTTTATACGAGGCGGCTTTCGCGGCTGCGCCCATTTGTTCCAGCATGTTCTTGCTCCTTAACGAATAATCATGTCGTCGCGATGCACGGCAACCGGGCCATATTCATAGCCCAGGATAGCGTCGATCTGCTGGGAATGGTGGCCAGCAATCCGACGCAGCGCGTCGCTGTTATAACGGCTTACGCCATGAGCGATGTCGCGACCTTCAAGGTTACGGATTCGGATCACTTCACCACGCGAGAAGTTGCCTGTCACGCTTTTAATTCCTTTTGGAAGTAACGAGCTTCCTCTTTCCAGAATAGCGGCGGTCGCGCCTTCATCCACGATCAATTCGCCAGCCGGGGGCGCACCAAAGATCCAGCGTTTTCGGTTTTCCAGCGGGGACGCCTGGGCGTGGAAGCGAGTGCCCACAGAGATGCCTTCCATCACATCACCGATTACGCCCGGACGGCTGCCTGCGGCGATGATGGTGTCGATACCGGCCCGGCACGCCACGTCCGCGGCCTGTAGCTTGGTGCCCATGCCGCCTGTTCCCAGACCAGAAACGCTGTCACCCGCGATGGCGCGCAGCGCATCGTCAATGCCGTGAACGTCTTTGATCAGTTCAGCCTGTGGATTAGAGCGCGGATCAGCGGTAAACAGCCCCTGCTGATCGGTCAGAAGCAGCAGCTTATCGGCCCCTGCCAGGATCGCCGCCAGCGCAGAGAGGTTATCGTTGTCGCCCACTTTGATTTCAGCGGTGGCAACAGCGTCGTTTTCGTTAATGACCGGAACGATATGGTTATCCAGCAGCGCGCGCAGCGTATCGCGGGCATTCAGGAAACGTTCTCTGTCTTCCATATCCGCACGCGTCAGCAGCATCTGCCCGACGTGAATGCCGTAGATGGAGAACAGTTGTTCCCAGAGCTGTATGAGTCGGCTTTGTCCCACGGCGGCCAGCAGCTGTTTGGAAGCGATCGTCGCGGGGAGTTCGGGGTAGCCCAGGTGTTCACGCCCGGCGGCAATCGCCCCGGATGTCACAATTACAATACGATGCCCTGCGGCATGCAACTGAGCGCACTGACGTACAAGCTCAACGATATGGGCACGATTCAGGCGGCGCGATCCGCCTGTTAACACACTGGTACCGAGTTTTACCACCAGCGTCTGGCTGTCACTCATGATTCTCTGCCGTTCAACAATAAGGGAAAATGATGTCAGTCAGACGTTTTAACAGGTGTCAGCCCCGTTGCCAACTGCCTTAGCGCATGACCCGTCACTTTGTTGCGCGGGATCAGGAAGCGTAGCGGCAGATTTTGACAATTTTATTACCGAAAAATTAAAACATACTTTTTTAGACATATTCTTACTTTGTCATAAAACTTTCACCCACGAACGATAAAACCCTTCCTGTTTTTCACGGGGTAATAAGCCGAATCTTATTACTCAGCGAATATTAGCGCGTTTTTATAAAATCAGGATTGAAAATGAAAAAGAGCACTCTGGCATTAGTGGTAATGGGCGTAGTTGCTTCCGCATCTGTTCAGGCAGCAGAAGTTTATAATAAAAACGGGAATAAACTGGACGTGTACGGCAAAGTAAAAGCAATGCACTACATCAGTGATGATGACGCTAAGGATGGTGACCAGACTTATGTTCGTTTCGGCTTTAAGGGTGAAACGCAGATTAACGATCAGCTGACGGGCTACGGACGTTGGGAAGCTGAGTTCGCGGGTAACAAAGCTGAAAGCGACTCTTCTCAAAAAACACGTCTGGCATTTGCCGGGCTGAAACTGAAAGACTTCGGCTCACTGGATTATGGCCGTAACCTGGGCGCGCTGTATGACGTCGCCGCATACACCGATATGTTCCCGGAGTTCGGCGGTGACGGCCTGGCACAGACCGATAACTTCATGACGAAACGCGCCTCCGGTCTGGCCACATACCGTAATACCGATTTCTTTGGCCTGGTTGACGGCCTGAATATGACCCTGCAATACCAGGGCAAAAATGAAAACCGCGACGTGAAGAAGCAAAACGGTGACGGCTTCGGTACCTCCCTGAGCTATGACTTCGGCGGCAGCGATTTTTCTGTGATTGGTGCGTATGCCAGCTCCGACCGCACCAACGAGCAAAACCTTCAGGCACGCGGCGAAGGTAAAAAAGCAGAAGGCTGGGCAACCGGTTTGAAATATGATGCCAATGATATTTATCTGGCCACTATCTATTCCGAAACCCGCAATATGGCCCCTATTTCCGGTGGTTTTGCAAATAAAGCGCAAAACTTCGAAGTGGTCGCGCAATATCAGTTTGATTTTGGTCTGCGTCCATCTCTGGGTTACGTGCAGTCTAAAGGCAAAGATATCGAAGGTATCGGCGATGAAGATATCGTGAAATACATCGACGTAGGTGCGACATATTATTTCAACAAAAATATGTCTGCGTTTGTTGATTATAAGATCAACCAGATTGATGACGATAATAAACTGGGCGTAAGCAGCGATGATATCGTTGCGCTGGGCATGACCTACCAGTTCTGATGTTGTGGTAATAAAAAAACCGGCGCTGAGCCGGTTTTTTTGTGCCCGGTGACGCTGTGCTTACCGGGCGTACGGGATAGTACATTTTTCAGACCGGGTAAGGCGTAGCCGCCACCCGGGGCTGGGACATCATCAGGCTCTCAGTTTCACCGCTTCGCTGGAAAAATCGTCCGCAGGCTCCAGCTTCAGATCCAATGTTGCCAGCAGGTCGCGAGCTCTGCCGTGAAATTCTTTTAGCGTATGCTCCAGGCGATCGATCACTTCCTGATCTTTGATGCTCGTCGCCTGCCAGTGCCCGTCTTTATTAAACAGGCCAAACTGATAGGTATAGGTAAAACGGTTTTCCTGTGCTTCCATTTCCATCCACCAGCCCCAGAACTCACGTTTTTCGGGTGCAGGCTTCACGTTGACGCAAACAGCCAGGCAGTCGAAAAAAAAGCGATTCTCTTCACACTGCTCTTCTCGAATATACGGGCCAAGAGCCATGAACTTCTTAATCAGTCTACTTTTCGGGTGTCCACTCGGTAACGTCATTGCGATCTCCTTTTGTGAAGCACTGTTTTACCAAACCAACGAAATTTAGCAAACTATTAACACAATCTCTGCGTGATCCAGCGTGTGATCTCTTTCAGCGCTTTGTCAAAATTCTGGTACACCGGGCTGAAGGGCACCTCCAGCAATTTACCATCAGAAGATGACGACGTGATTAAGCGTGACTCCTCTTCCGGGCTAAACGGATCGTTCTTCCAGAAACCGGACATCATCGGGGTTGGGCAGCGGCGGCCGAGTAAGCCCTGCGTTTTTAATGAATAACGATTAAGTTCAATGCGCAACGCTTCGTCTGAAGCATCATGCATGCCAAGTCGGCTCGCCAGTACGTCCAGATACATCTCAGGAACGCTACCCTGACGCGCAGGATCGCTTAACAGAGCATGCACCACCGGACCAAGACAGGCGACGGCCTTCAGGCGTGAAGATTCAAGGTAGGCAAGCCGTACCGCGACGTTAGCGCCAAAGCGGAAGCCAAACGCGCCAACCCGGGTGTGATCAACCCAGGGGATATTCTCCAGCGCTTTTAAAGCATGCTGATGCAGCAGGCTGGAGTCTTGCGTAAGTTTCCATTTGGATGAAAAACCAATGGAAGGCATATCAAGCGTGAGCATGGCGATTCCGTTTGGGGCAAAGTAGCGCTCATACAGGCTGTAATAGTCAATTTGTAACGAGTCCAGTCCACCGCACATCAGAACCGTCGGGAACGGCCCTTCCCCCTCCGGCATATGCAGGAATCCGGTCACCGGGCTGCCGCCGGGAATGGCGAACTCAATTTCACGCATCCGGCCAGGCAACCGCTGCGCAGCCTCTTCATAAGCCCGGTTTGCCAGCGCCTGCGCCTGCTCTGCCAGTTCGTCGCCTTTAAGATGCGGATATGCAGCGATGCTGTAAAGGTTTGCCGCATGCAGCCAGTGCTTGCCGCTGAGAGTGGCATCTTCTTCCTGGCTCGCTTTTTGCTGCCAGAGCATGGCCTGCTTTGACCATTCGTAGATCCAGTTTCCACCACGGTAGCCCACCACCGTATCGTAGAGATCGCTGTCGGTACGCTCGGACTCGCTCATCACGATACGCGCCTGCACGTCGAGGATTTCACGCGGATCGATGCCGCGCCAGATCCACATCAGGCGGTTAATCATTCGATACCAGTGGGGCACGTTTTTACCGTCTAACGCTGACTGAACGGCAGGCATTGTCCCCGGATTAAACCGACGCACCAGCGTCGACGTTTCAGGGTGCTTGAAACGGGGTTTGAAGAGAGTTTCGGTGAGATTCGCCTGCGTCATTGCGTTGCCTCCATGGATACGTCATATGAAGACCATTGTAACGCGTGGCAGGGTAAAAAGAACAACGCCCGGCATAACCGGGCGTGTAAAGTTACGTACTGAAATTAACGGCCAGAGATAGGCGGTACGAAGACCACGCCCATATCCCATGGCTGTTCAATCCAGGTATCCTGCGGGATATCAATGACGTAATCATCAACCAGTGGGCGACCCGCTGGTTTCGCGAAGATAGTGACGAAGTGCGCTTTTGGATACATTTCGCGGATAGCCACCGCAGTACCGCCGGTATCCACCAGATCGTCGATAACGATAAAGCCTTCACCGTCGCCTTCCGCGCGTTTTAGCACTTTCAGTTCGCGCTGGTTGTCGTGATCGTAGCTGGAGATACATACGGTATCGACATGACGAATACCCAGCTCACGTGCCAGCAGCGCCCCCGGTACCAGACCGCCACGGCTGACGGCAATAATGCCTTTCCACTGTTCGGAAGGCATCAGACGCGCAGCCAGTTTGCGTGCGTGAATCTGCAACATGTCCCAGGTGACGACGTATTTTTCGCTCATGTGAAGTGTCCCAGCCTGTTTATATACGGCTTAAAAAAAATGAGGGTGAACCAGGTTGCGCGAGATTATAGAGATCTGACGCACTAAAAACCAGTGTTACGCGCCATGAGCCTGAGTTTTTACATGCTTAATGCTACCAGCCACGGGAGAAAGTGGTATTCTCAGTTGCATCTCGCAAGCCTGACTTGTGGTAACGATTAACCTGCTAACCCTGTGACCTGCAACATTGTTTTGCAGCGCAACGACAAGGAGACCTATCGTGTCTGAACTGTCTCAATTATCTCCACAGCCGCTGTGGGATATTTTTGCCAAAATCTGCTCCATTCCGCACCCTTCCTATCACGAAGAACAGCTTGCCGAACATATTATGGGCTGGGCAAAGGAAAAAGGTCTGCACGCTGAACGCGACCAGGTTGGCAATATTCTTATCCGCAAACCTGCCACCGCAGGTATGGAAAACCGTAAGCCAGTGGTATTGCAGGCGCACCTGGACATGGTTCCGCAGAAAAACAACGACACCGTTCACGACTTCACGAAAGACCCGATTCAGCCGTACATCGACGGCGAGTGGGTGAAGGCGCGGGGCACGACCCTGGGCGCAGATAACGGCATTGGTATGGCTTCCGCGCTGGCCGTGCTGGCTGACGACAGCGTTGAACACGGTCCGCTGGAAGTGCTGCTGACCATGACTGAAGAAGCGGGCATGGATGGCGCGTTCGGTCTCCAGGCAAACTGGCTGCAAGCGGACATTCTGATCAACACCGACTCCGAAGAAGAAGGTGAGATCTACATGGGCTGCGCGGGCGGGATCGATTTTATCTCTACCCTGCCGCTGTCCCGCGAAGCAATCCCTGCTGGATTCGAGACCTTTAAGCTGACGCTGAAAGGGCTGAAAGGCGGTCACTCCGGCGGTGATATTCACCTGGGCCTGGGCAACGCCAACAAACTGCTGGCGCGTTTCCTGGCGGGCCATGCCGCTGAACTGGATCTGCGTCTGGTGGACTTCAACGGCGGTACTCTGCGTAACGCGATCCCTCGCGAAGCCTTCGCTACCTTGGCAGTGCCTGCGTCGAAAGCGGACGAGCTGAAAAAACTCTCCAGCGTGTATCTGGAGATCCTGAAAAACGAACTGTCTGCAAAAGAGAAAAACCTGACGGTGGTGCTGGAGTCCGTTACGACGGATAAAGCCGCGCTGACCGCACAGTCTCGTGACACGTTCGTCCAGCTGCTGAACGCAACGCCAAACGGCGTTATTCGCAACTCTGACGTGGCGAAAGGCGTGGTGGAAACCTCCCTGAACGTGGGCGTGGTGACCATGGGTGACGACAGCGCAGAGATCATCTGCCTGATCCGTTCCCTGATCGACAGCGGTAAAGAGTACGTTGTGAGCATGCTGGAATCTCTGGGTACCCTGGCGGGCGCGAAAACGTCGGCAAAAGGCAGCTACCCGGGCTGGCAGCCGGATGCAAGTTCTCCGGTCATGGCACTGGTGCGTGAAACTTATCAGCGACTGTTCAACAGCACCCCGAACATTCAGGTTATTCACGCGGGTCTGGAGTGTGGTCTGTTCAAGAAACCGTATCCGGATATGGACATGGTCTCCATTGGGCCGACCATCACGGGTCCACACTCCCCGGATGAACAGGTTCATATTGAAAGCGTCGGTCACTACTGGACGCTGCTGACTGAGCTGCTGAAAGCAATCCCTGCGAAGTAATTCGTCGTCTGTTGCCCGGTGGCGCTACGCTTACCGGGCCTATAATTAGCGTAATCTACAGCCCCAACACCAGCTGACGCTCCAGCTGCGGATCCAGCAAGGTGACGTGCAGCCCCACCAGCCTCACCCCTCGCCCGCCCCGCCGTTCTTCCCATGCCTTTTTTGCCGTCGCGATAAGATCCTCTTTGTTGAGGCGTGGCCAGACGTGTTCCTGCGTCGTTTGCTGAAAATCGTTAAATTTCAGTTTGATGCCCTGCCGGGCAATAAGCAGATCCGGTTTGACCTTCAGTAAGCGTCGTTCAAGTTCAGGATAGAGTTGTTCCGTAATAATGGTTTCACATTCGGTCCAGTCATGGATATCTTCACTCAGCGTGCGTTCAACGCCGACCGATTTACGCAGCCGTTCGTTGTTCACATCCCGGTCATCAATGCCCTGACTGCGTTCCCACAGTACGCGGCCAAACTTGCCAAAACGCTTAAGCAGCAGCGCCAGATCGCTGCGCTGAACGTCTTCGCAGGTGCGTAGCCCCATACTTTCCAGCTTCGCGGCGGAGACTTTGCCCACTCCGGGGATTTTGCGGAGCGGCAGCGTCTTTAAAAACGCAGAAACCTCTTCCGGAGTGATAACGTACTGGCCGTTGGGCTTATTTAAATCGGAGGCGATTTTGGCGAGAAATTTGACCGGCGCGACACCCGCCGATGCCGTCAGGTTCAGCTCGTTGAAAATAGTCTGGCGGATCTCCTGCGCCATCAGGGTGGCGGAGCCGTGGCAGTGCACGCTGTGGGTGACATCCAGATAGGCTTCATCCAGCGATAACGGTTCAATCAGTGAGGTGTAGCGGGAAAAGATCTCCCGAATGTGGCTCGATGCTTCTTTATAGGCATCAAAACGTCCGGGCAAAAGAGTGAGATGCGGGCACAGTTTCAGCGCCATCGCTGTCGGCATGGCGCTGCGCACGCCGTATTTGCGAGCAGGATAGTTGGCGGTGCTGATGACACCGCGCTGTACCCGGCTGCCGCCAATGGCAATGGGAATATCCCGCAGCGCCGGGTTGTCACGCATCTCCACTGCGGCAAAAAAGCAGTCCATATCGACGTGGATTATTTTGCGCATAGTAAGCCCTCACTCGTTACTGGATAAGTATACAGTAAACAAATGAGGGTTGAGAAGTGTGCATGGAAATTGTCGGGTGGCGGCGTTGCCTTACCCGACCAGGAAGACTAAATAATGCGTTGCTGCTCGCGAGCCATCCGCTTTTTCCGCGCATCGCACGGTTCCGGACAATCGCACACTTTTTCCATTCCGATGGAAGAGATGCCTCCGCAACTGCCCTGAATGCTTTTACGCTTGATGATCCAGCCTAAGGACATGCCGAAGATCACCAGCACAAACACCGCAAAGGTCGCCAGAAAGGTCAGCATAATCAGCCTCCGAAATCATCGAGCATGATGTTCTCATCTTCCACGCCAAGATCTTTTAGCATCTTAATCACGGCCGCGTTCATCATTGGTGGACCACACATATAGAACTCGCAGTCTTCCGGTGCCGGGTGCTGTTTGAGGTAATTTTCATACAGCACGTTGTGGATGAAGCCCGTATAGCCTGTCCAGTTATCTTCCGGCTGCGGATCGGATAACGCCACATGGAAGGTAAAGTTAGGGTTATCACGTGCCAGTTGTTCAAACTCATCGTCATAGAACATTTCGCGCAGTGAACGCGCTCCGTACCAGAAGCTGATCTTGCGCTTGCTGCCAAGTCGTTTGAGCTGGTCAAAGATATGCGAACGCATCGGCGCCATACCCGCTCCGCCGCCGATAAAGACCATCTCCGCGTCAGTATCTTTGGCAAAGAATTCGCCGAACGGGCCGGAAATCGTCACTTTGTCGCCAGGCTTGAGGGACCAGATATAGGATGACATGACGCCAGGGGGGGCATCAGGCACAT
Source organism: Enterobacter sp. JJBC (assembly GCF_036936505.1). Taxonomy (NCBI): domain Bacteria; kingdom Pseudomonadati; phylum Pseudomonadota; class Gammaproteobacteria; order Enterobacterales; family Enterobacteriaceae; genus Enterobacter; species Enterobacter sp. JJBC. The sequence continues at coordinate 1,034,872 of NZ_CP136935.1, read as the reverse complement.
TCGGTGGCGGCGTGGCGATACGCACGTTGAGCATAATAATGCCCTTCTCTTCCGGATAGTTAGCCATGGAATAGGCGCGGAGCGCGGGCTCTTTTACCTCGGAAACAAAGCGGAAGAGGTTAAATTTATCCCAGTCGGCCCGGTACTCTTCGGGCACGTCGAAGTCAGCATACGCGACGGTGTGTGCCGGACATTCAATCTGGATATACCCACCCGCACGGAACGGGACGCTCTCCCCTTCAGGGACACGCAGCTTGAGCTCTTTAATGAACGTGGCTTTGTTATCGTTAGAGATAACTTCGCACTCCCATTTTTTCACGCCGAAGATCTCCTCCGGCAGCTCAATCTTCATGTTCTGGCGCACAGCGACCTGACACGCCAGACGGCATCCCTCTTTCGCTTCACGCTTCGTAATATGCGACAGTTCCGTTGGCAGAATATCACCGCCGCCCTCTTTCACCGTCACACGGCACTGGCCACAGGAGCCACCGCCGCCACAGGCAGACGAGACAAAAATCCCGTTGCCGGAGAGCGTGTTAAGCAGCTTATCCCCTGCCGGGGTACGGATCTGATTCTGCGGATCGTCATTGATATCAATGATCACATCCCCGGAATTGACCAGCTTCGCACGCGCCGCCAGGATCAGCCCTGACAGCACCAGTACTATCAGCGTGAACATCACCACGCCAAGAATAATTTCCATTTGTTAGCCCTTATAGCTGCACACCGGAGAAGGACATAAAGCCCAACGCCATCAGGCCGGTGGTGATAAAGGTGATCCCTAAGCCACGAAGCCCCGCAGGTACGTTGGCATATTTCATTTTTTCACGGATCCCCGCCATGGTAACAATCGCCAGCATCCAGCCGATACCGGAACCGAAGCCATACACAACCGATTCACTGAAGTTGTAATCACGCTGAACCATAAAGGAAACACCGCCAAAAATGGCGCAGTTCACGGCGATCAGCGGCAGGAAGATCCCCAGCGCGTTGTACAGCGACGGGAAGTATTTATCGAGGATCATCTCCAGGATCTGAACAAGCGCCGCAATCACTCCGATAAAGGTGATGAAGTTCAGGAAGCTAAGATCAACCCCCTCCACCAGCGCGCCATCGCGCAGCACGAAGTTGAATACCAGGTTGTTAATCGGAACGGAAAGCCCCAGCACAACGGTAACTGCCACGCCCAGACCAAATGCCGTCGATACCTTTTTAGAAACGGCAAGGAACGTACACATGCCCAGGAAGAAAGCGAGCGCCATGTTTTCAACAAACACCGCGCGCACAAATAAACTCAGGTAATGAGCCATTGTCGGTTACTCCTTTTCCTGCTGTTCAGGCTTCAACGTACGAATCAGCCAGATCAGCAAACCGATAATGAAAAATGCGCTTGGGGCCAGCAGGAACAGGCCGTTCGGCAGATACCAGCCGCCGTTCTGTACCGTATCCAGCACCGAAATGCCAAACAGCTTGCCGCTGCCAATAAGTTCGCGCAGGAAACCAACCGTCAACAGGATTACGCCGTAACCCAGGCCGTTGCCGATACCGTCCATAAAGCTCGCCAGCGGCGGCATTTTCATCGCATAGGCTTCAGCACGCCCCATCACGATACAGTTGGTGATAATCAGGCCGACAAACACCGAAAGCTGCTTCGAGGTTTCATAGGCGAAGGCGCGCAGGAGCTGATCGACCACGATCACCAGCGAGGCGATGATCGCCATCTGCACGATGATCCTTACGCTGTTGGGTATGTGGTGGCGGATCATTGAGATAAACATGCTGGAAAAAGCTGTCACCAGCGTTACCGCCAGCGTCATGACCACCGCCGTTTCCAGCTTGGTGGTGACCGCCAGCGCCGAGCACACCCCCAGCACCTGAAGCGTTATCGGGTTATTGGCTAACAGCGGGCCAATCAGCACCTTTTTAACTTCTTTCAGTTCACCCGTATCAGCCATTATTCAGCGCTCCTTCACGTACATTCTTCAGGAAGGGACCAAAGCCCAGTTCACCCATCCAGAAATCAAAGCTGTGCTGCACACCGTTTGAGGTGAGCGTGGCGCCGGAAAGGCCATCAACGGCAAATTCATCGCCGGGACGCGCGCCCCCTTTTACCACCTTCAGCGCAGGCTGGCCGTTGTCGTCGAGCACTTTTTTACCAACAAACTGTGCCCGCCAGTTAGGGTTCTCAACTTCGCCCCCCAGCCCCGGCGTTTCGCCCTGATCGTAATAAGTAATGCCTTTAACCGTACGGCCGTCGGTATCCAGCGCCACAAAGGCGTACATCATTGACCATAAACCGTTGCCATAGATGGGCAACACGATTTTCTGAATGCGTTTTTGCTCGTCACGGACGAGGTAAATCTCCGCGACATTGCTGCGGCGCTTAATGCCTGCCGGATCCTGCGAGGCGTCAAGCGTGGTGCTCATTTGCGGATCTTTTAGCGCCAGCGCCTGGTTGTATTTCGCCGGGTCTTTATCCATTAACTCCCCGGTTTTTAAATCCACCAGCCGTGCGGTAATACGTTCGGCAAACACCGCTGCGACGTCATCCTTCGTCATGCCTTCCTGCATCAGCCCGGCAACGGCCAGGATGTTACGCTGTTTATCCAGCGCACGTTGCTCCTGCTGTAGCGGTTTCAACCCTACGGCAGAACCGGCCACGACAATGGAACAAACCAGACACAGTACCAGCACCACCAGCAGCGTTTTGCTGATGCTGTCGTTATTTTTGATCTCAGCCACGCGCCTTCCTCCGTTTAATGTTGGCGCGCACGACCAGGTAGTCGAACAGCGGCGCAAACAGATTGGCAAACAGAATGGCCAACATCATCCCTTCCGGATAAGCCGGGTTGACCACGCGAATCAGTACACACATCACCCCAATGAGCGCGCCGTAACACCATTTACCTCTGTCGGTAAACGAAGCCGAGACGGGATCGGTGGCCATGAACATCATGCCAAACGCAAAGCCTCCCAGCACGAGGTGCCAGTACCACGGCATGGAGAACATCGGGTTTGTGTCTGAACCAATGAAGTTGAAAAGCGTGGCGGTGAGTACCATCCCGAGCATGACGCCAGCGACAATGCGCCAGGACGCCACGCGGCCAAAGAGGATGATGGCTCCGCCGATCAAAATCATCAGGGTAGACACTTCACCGATGGAGCCTGGGATATTGCCGATAAACGCATCAAACCAGGTGACAGGCTGTCCGGTTGCATTATTGACCAGCGTTTCGCCGCCGCCTGCCGCCCACTGTGAAAGTGGCGTCGCGCCGGAGAATCCGTCTGCTGCCGTCCACACCAGGTCGCCCGAGATTTGCGCCGGATAAGCAAAGAACAGGAACGCGCGTCCTGCCAGCGCCGGGTTGAGGAAGTTGCGTCCGGTCCCGCCGAAGATCTCCTTGGCAATCACCACGCCAAAGCTGATCCCCATCGCCGCCTGCCAGAGCGGCAGCGTTGGCGGAACAATCAGCGCAAACAGAATAGAGGTAACAAAGAAGCCCTCGTTGATCTCATGTTTGCGAATAATGGCGAACAGCACCTCCCAGAAACCGCCCACGATAAAGACAGTCATATAGATGGGGAGGAAGAAGACAGCGCCCAGCGTCATCATGCTGATCCAGCCGGCATCTGCCGCAAAGCTCACCCCCAGCGACTGTGCCAGACGATAGTGCCAGTCAGACTGAATCACCTGCGCCAGCTGCTCTGCATCATACATATGGTGCAGCGCCGGAATAGACTGCAACCCAACGTTATACATCCCCCAGAACATGGCCGGGAAGACCGCAAACCAAACCAGAATCATCATTCGCTTGAGGTCGATGGCGTCGCGAACGTGCGCCGCGCCTTTCGTTACCAGACCCGGCGTGTAGAAAATGGTCGTTGTCGCTTCATACAGCGGGTAGTACTTTTTGAGCTTACCTTCGGTAAAGTGCGGCTCAATTTTTTCAAAGAGGTGTTTTAAGCCCATGTTTATCCTTCCTGCTCAATGCGGGTTAACACCTCGCGCAATACGGGTCCATATTCGTATTTACCTGGACACACATAGGTACACAGCGCCAGATCTTCTTCGTCCAGCTCCAGACAGCCCAGCGCCTGGGCACCGTCGGTATCACCGGCCAGGAGATCCCGCAGCAGCACGGTGGGCAGAATATCCAGCGGCATCACGCGTTCGTAGTTGCCAATCGGAACCATGGCGCGCTCACCGCCGTTGGTGCTGGTGGAGAAGTTAAACAGCTTATGACGCAGGAAGTGGCCGAGCGTGGTGCGGGTTACCGAGTATTTTTCTGCGCCAGGCAGTACCCAGCCGAACAGCTCTTTATCGCGTCCTTCAAGCACCACACTCACCTGAAGATGGAAACGACCCAGCCAGGCCATCGGGCCTGTCGCGTGCCTGCCGCTCAGCACCGAACCGGAAATAATACGGTTTTCACCCTCTTTCGTTTCGCCAGCCAACAGCGCCGTCAGGTCAGCCCCAAGCAGCGTGCGAACCAGACGCGGTTGGGTTGCCTGAGGGCCGCCGATGGCAATAATGCGTTCTGCGCACAGCTCACCCGTGGTGAACAGCTTACCGATAGCGATCACGTCCTGATAATTAAGATGCCAGACCTGTTTCGTCAGGCTTACCGGCTCCAGGAAATGAATATGCGTTCCCACCAGCCCCGCCGGATGCGGGCCGGCAAATTCATTAAAGGCCACCTGCCCTTGCGGATGACCGCCCAGCTTACCGCCGCTGGCCTGGCAGACATGCACTTTGCCCGGCGTCAGGCGTGTTAACACGGTGAGGCCGGCATCGAAAGCTTTTCGTTCCGCCAGGATAAGAGGCTGCGGATCTGCGCTGAGCGGGTTGGTGTCGATGGCCGTAACGAAGATAGCGGCCGGCACAGTGCCTGGCACGGGCGTTTTGCTATAGGGCCGCGTGCGAAGCGCCGTCCACAGTCCCGACTCCAGCAGTTGCGTCTGCACCACGTCGTGGCTGAGGGTGGCGAGATCGGCGGCGTCAAAACGCGCAAATTCGCGTTTCTCATCACCTTCAATTTGAATAACAACCGATTGCAGGACGCGACGCTCACCACGATGGATGGCAACAACGGTGCCGCTGGCTGGGGCTGTAAACATAACGCCAGGATTTTTTTTATCCTCGAAGAGTGCCTGGCCTTTTATTACGCGATCGCCTTCCTGTACCAGCATCGCAGGACGCATGCCCACGTAATCATCACCTACAATGGCGACATGATGAATACTGGCGCCGGTGGTAACGTGCTGTTCAGGCACGCCAGAGATTGGCAGATCGAGTCCTTTTCTGATTCTAAACATGTGGTTAGCAGGTATCCATGAACAACAATCCAGAGAGGCCGGAGTGTACCATTTTCGGCCCTGCCAGGGGCAGCAAATCCGCCGTCTGGCGCGCCGAAATGCGAGCTATTGCGCAAAGTTCCTGGAGTCAGGACAATGTGAATGGGTTATAAAGTAAAACTAATTTGTAAACGCAAAGGTTGGCTCTTGCGAAAATCTCCATCGGTGCTAATGTGAGCGCTCCTGTCCAGATTAGTCTGATTTCGGGTGTCTTTTGCCGTTCTGGCAAGTTGGTCATTGTTTTATCAAGGAACCAGTAGTATGCGTAAAATCGCATTGTTCATTGCGATGCTTCTGATACCGTGCATGTCGTTTGCCGGGCTGCTTGGCAGTAATAGTTCAACGACGCCGATCAGTAAAGAGTATAAACAGCAGTTGATGGGATCCCCGGTTTATATTCAAATCTTCAAGGAAGAGCGCACACTCGATCTGTTTGTCAAAATGGGCGAGACGTATCAGCTGCTCGATAGCTACAAAATCTGTAACTATTCTGGCGGGCTGGGGCCGAAACAGCGGCAGGGTGACTTCAAAAGTCCGGAAGGGTTTTACAACGTTCAGCGTAACCAGCTAAAACCGGACAGCCGCTTCTATAAAGCGATTAACATCGGTTTCCCCAATGCCTTCGACCGTGCGCACGGTTACGAAGGGAAATACCTGATGATCCACGGCGCCTGCGTGTCTGTCGGCTGTTATGCGATGACGGATTCCGGCATTGATGAAATCTTCCAGTTTGTCACGGGCGCACTGGTCTTCGGTCAGCCGAATGTTCAGGTCAGCATCTATCCGTTCCGTATGACGGATGCGAACATGGCACGCCATAAGTACTCTGTTTACACAGATTTCTGGAAACAGCTAAAACCGGGCTATGACTACTTCGAGCAGACCCATAAGCCGCCGGTGGTGTCCATCGTCAATGGCCGTTACGTGGTGAGTAAACCGCTCAGCCATGAAGTGGTTCAGCCGCAGCTGGCGTCAAATTACGCGGTCCCCGAGACAAAATAGCGCCCACTCGCCTGGCATGATCTTTTGCCAGGTTTCGTTGCCCGTCAGTGGCTGCGTTGCAATGACAGTGACCACATCGTTCGGTGTGGTCTCCTTCTGAAAATCAATTTCCACATCCTGATCGAGCAGCGTGGCGACGCCAAACGGCGCACGTCGGGTGATCCAGAACAGATTTGTCGAGCAGAACGCCATCACGTAGCGCCCGTCAGACAGCAGCATATTAAAGACGCCTTTCGCGCGTAACTCAGACGCCAGTGACGCTATGTACTTAAAAACGGCGGTCATGTTGCCGGGCGTACGGGGATAGCGCTCGGTCAGCTTGTGCAGCAGCCAGCAAAATGCTTTTTCGCTGTCCGTTTCACCGACAGGACGAAAATTGCCGGTTTCCAGCGATTTATAGCCCGAGAGCTGCCCGTTGTGCGCATAGGTCCAGTTACGGCCCCACAGTTCACGGGTAAACGGATGGGTATTTTCCAGCGCCACTTCGCCGCGATTGGCCTGGCGGATATGGGCGATCACCGAACAGGATTTAATAGGATAGTCCTGCACCAGTCTGGCAATGGGTGAGTTAAAGCTGGGCTGTGGATCTTTAAACGTGCGGCATCCTTTGCCTTCGTAGAAGGTAATGCCCCAGCCGTCTTTATGCGGCCCGGTTCCTCCACCGCGCTGAACCAGCCCGGTAAAACTAAAGCAGATATCGGTTGGCACATTGGCGCTCATCCCGAGCAGTTCGCACATAGATCACCTCCACAACAGCGGGGGGCACCGGCGCCCCCCAGCGAAGTCTTACTTAACCATCTCTTTTTCGATCAATTGGATCAGGATGTGGATCACTTTGATGTGAATTTCCTGAACGCGATCGGCATAACCGAAGTGTGGAACGCGGATTTCAATGTCCGCTGTACCGTCCATCTTACCGCCATCTTTCCCGGTCAGGGTGATCACTTTCATGCCCTTCTCACGCGCGGCGGCGATCGCTTTGATCACGTTAGCGGAGTTACCGGACGTGGAGATACCGAGAAGCACATCGCCTTCACGGCCTACGGCTTCAACGTAGCGGGAAAAGATGTGGTCGTAACCAAAGTCGTTGCCTACACAGGAGATGTGGCTCACGTCGGAAATCGCAATCGCCGGGTAGCCCGGACGGTTTTCGCGATAGCGTCCGGTCAGCTCCTCGGCGAAGTGCATGGCGTCACAGTGGGAACCGCCGTTACCGCAGGAGAGCACTTTACCGCCGGCTTTGAAGCTGTCGGCAAGCAGGACCGCCGCGCGCTGAATAGCGTGAATATTGGCATCATCTTTCAGAAAGTTCGCCAGCGTTTCCGCCGCTTCGTTCAGTTCGTTACGAATAAGATCCTGGTACATGAGGATAATCCTTCAGTATTGATGAAATAACACAGTGGAGTGTACCGGATAGCAGTAAAAGCGAGAAGCTAAAGCCATGCGAATCGTCCGGCGTTTTGATTTTTTGTGCCGGCTAAAACGCGAACAATGTGAACCAGGTTGTAATTATTTTGTAAACACATTGCTAAAGGAAATGACATCAACTACAACCATATCATCACAAGTGGTCAGACCTCCTACAAGCAAGGGAGCTTTTCTTTATGATGATTTTGAGCATTCTCGCAACCGTTGTACTGCTCGGTGTGTTGTTCTATCACCGTGTCAGTTTATTCCTGAGTAGCCTGATTCTTCTGGCCTGGACGGCTGCACTTGGCGTCGCTGGCCTGTGGAATATCTGGGTTCTTGTTCCCCTGGCCATCATTTTACTGCCGTTTAACCTGACGCCGATGCGTAAGTCGATGATCTCTGTGCCGGTGTTCAGGGGATTCCGTAAAGTGATGCCGCCGATGTCGCGTACAGAGAAAGAAGCGATTGACGCCGGTACGACCTGGTGGGAAGGCGATCTGTTCCAGGGCAACCCGGACTGGAAAAAGCTTCACAACTATCCACAGCCGCGTCTGACCGCCGAAGAACAGGCCTTTATTGATGGTCCGGTAGAAGAAGCGTGCCGCATGGCAAACGACTTTGCCATCACTCACGAAATGGCCGACCTGCCGCCTGAGCTGTGGGCATACCTGAAAGAGCATCGCTTCTTCGCGATGATCATTAAGAAAGAGTATGGCGGTCTGGAATTCTCCGCTTACGCTCAGGCTCGCGTGCTGCAAAAACTGGCGGGTGTCTCCGGGATCCTGGCGATTACCGTTGGCGTGCCAAACTCCTTAGGCCCGGGCGAGCTGTTACAGCATTACGGTACAGAAGAGCAGAAAGATCACTACCTGCCGCGTCTGGCGCGTGGCCAGGAAATTCCGTGCTTCGCGCTGACCAGCCCGGAGGCGGGCTCTGATGCCGGCGCGATCCCCGATACCGGCGTGGTTTGCATGGGCGAGTGGCAGGGCCAGCAGGTGCTGGGCATGCGCCTGACCTGGAACAAACGTTATATCACCCTCGCGCCTATCGCCACGGTGCTGGGCCTGGCGTTCAAACTCTCTGACCCGGAAAAACTGCTGGGCGGTGAAGAAGATCTGGGCATTACCTGTGCGCTGATCCCAACCTCGACCCCAGGTGTTGAGATTGGTCGCCGTCACTTCCCGCTGAACGTACCGTTCCAGAACGGTCCTACCCGCGGTCAGGATATCTTTGTCCCGATTGATTACATCATCGGTGGCCCGAAAATGGCCGGTCAGGGCTGGCGTATGCTGGTAGAATGTCTGTCTGTGGGCCGCGGCATTACCCTGCCGTCGAACTCAACCGGCGGTCTGAAATCGGTGGCGATGGGGATTGGGGCTTACGCGCATATTCGCCGTCAGTTCAAAATCTCCATCGGCAAGATGGAAGGTATCGAAGAGCCGCTGGCGCGTATTGCGGGCAATGCCTACGTGATGGACGCCGCAGCCTCGCTGATTACCTACGGAATTATGCTGGGCGAAAAACCCGCCGTGCTGTCGGCAATTGTGAAATACCACTGTACCCACCGTGCACAGCAGTCAATTATTGATGCAATGGATATCGCAGGCGGTAAAGGGATCATGCTCGGTGAAGGCAACTTCCTGGCACGCAGCTATCAGGGCGCTCCGATTGCCATCACCGTTGAAGGGGCAAACATCCTGACCCGCAGCATGATGATCTTCGGTCAGGGCGCCATTCGCTGCCATCCGTACGTGCTGGAAGAGATGGCCGCCGCGCAGAATAACGACGTGGATGCCTTTGACAAGCTGCTGTTCAAACATATCGGTCACGTGGGCAGCAATGAAGTGCGCAGCTTCTGGCTCGGCCTGACGCGCGGCCTGACCAGCGCGACGCCAACCGGCGATGCGACCAAACGTTACTACCAGCACCTTAACCGTCTGAGCGCCAACCTGGCTCTGCTGTCTGACGTCTCGATGGCCGTTCTTGGCGGAAGCCTGAAGCGTCGCGAGCGCATCTCTGCCCGTCTGGGCGACGTGCTGAGCCAGATCTTCCTGGCCTCTGCGGTTCTAAAACGTTACGACGACGAAGGCCGTCAGGAAGCGGATCTGCCGCTGGTGCACTGGGGTGTACAGGATGCGCTGTATCAGGCAGAACAGGCTATTGACGATCTGCTGGCGAACTTCCCGAACCGCTTCGTGGCAGGTGCCCTGCGCGTCGTGATCTTCCCGACCGGTCGTCATCACCTGGCGCCGTCCGACAAGCTGGATCACAAGGTAGCGAAGATCCTCCAGGTACCGAGCGCAACCCGCTCTCGTATTGGTCGGGGTCAATATCTGGCACCTACCCCGCATAACCCGGTAGGTTTGCTGGAAGAGGCGCTGCTTGACGTGATGGCCGCCGACCCGATTCACCAGAAGATCTGCAAACAGCTGGGCAAAAATCTGCCGTTTACACGACTGGATGAGCTGGCAAAACAGGCGCTGGCGGGTGGCATCATCGACAACAGCGAAGCTGCGATTCTGGTGAAAGCCGAAGAGAGCCGTCTGCGCAGTATTAACGTGGATGATTTCGAACCAGAAGAGCTGGCGACACAGCCGGTAAAGCTGCCGGAGAAGCACCGCAAACCTGAAGCCGCATAAGACGTTCAGCGTCCATCAACCCCGCTCCGTGCGGGGTTTTTTAATGCCACATTTTCTCGTAATGACGTGCTACAGTGTCAAAAAGCGATCTTTTAAGGAGTCGGTATCGTGCCTGGTTTGAAGATTTCTGTTTTGCAGCAGCCTTTAGTTTGGATGGACGGTCCAGCCAACCTTCGCCATTTCGATCGCCAGCTCGAAGAGATTAGCGGTCGCGATGTGATTGTCCTGCCGGAGATGTTCACCACGGGTTTTGCGATGGAGGCTGCAAAACAGTCGATGCCGCAGGACGAGGTTGTGGCCTGGATGCACGCCAAAGCGCAGGAGACAAACGCGCTGATTGCCGGTAGCGTCGCCCTCCAGACCGAACGCGGGCCGGTTAACCGCTTCCTGCTGGTCGAGCCAGAGGGAAAGGTGCATTTCTACGATAAGCGCCACCTGTTCCGCATGGCGGATGAGCATCAACATTATGTAGCCGGAAACGAACGCGTGGTGTTTGAATGGCGCGGCTGGCGTATTTTGCCGCTGGTCTGTTATGACCTGCGCTTCCCCGTCTGGTCCCGCAACCGCAACGATTACGACCTGGCGCTGTATGTTGCCAACTGGCCTGCGCCACGCTCCCTGCACTGGCAGGCTTTACTGACCGCGCGCGCGATTGAAAATCAGGCTTATGTCGTTGGCTGTAACCGCGTAGGAACGGACGGCAACGGGCATCACTATCGCGGTGACAGCCGGGTGATCAGTCCGCAGGGTGAGATTATTGCCACCGCCGAGCCGCATCAGGCAACACGAATTGACGCTGAGATCTCGTTAACGGCGTTAAAGGAGTATCGGGAGAAGTTTCCGGCCTGGCAGGATGCAGATCAGTTAACGATCGGATAAACGCAACCCGCGATGTTACCCTGGCTTATCGCCTTGCGTAACATCAGGGAAAAGCAGAAATGAAAAAGGCCCACGTTATAAATAACGTGGGCCTGAATAGTGGCGGAACGGACGGGACTCGAACCCGCGACCCCCTGCGTGACAGGCAGGTATTCTAACCGACTGAACTACCGCTCCACTGTTCCCGTTTGGGGAACGAGGCGAATATTACGGTTTGCCTCTGAACTCGTCAACGCTTTTTCTCAGGTTTTGAATCGTTTGCTGCAAAATTCACCCAAACGGTGATTTAACAAACGTTTCGGCACATTTTCACGTGCGCCACAAACAGCTTCCGCCCTTCTTCTGCACTAAATCGAGACGAGATTCATGGTTCATCAGTTCTTCATCACTGGCTAAAACAACCCGCAGGCGATTCGCCTGACGCACAATGCGCTGAATTCCCCCTTCATCCCGCGTCTGCTGGGATTCATTTTCCATACTGAATTTCATCGACGTTTGCCCGCCGGTCATGGTCAGGTAGACATCGGCCAGGATCTGGGCATCGAGCAACGCGCCGTGCAGCGTTCGCTTGGTGTTGTCTATCTCATAGCGAGAGCACAGGGCATCAAGGCTGTTACGCTTGCCGGGGAACATCTTCCTTGCCAGCGCCAGGCTATCCGTGACTTTACAGAACGTATTCGTCTTCGGAATATCACGGTTGAGCTTGCTGAACTCATAGTCCATAAAGCCGATATCGAACGACGCGTTATGAATGACAAGTTCCGCACCTCTGATGTAGTCGAGAAATTCATCTGCGACGTCGGCAAAGGTGGGCTTATCCAGCAAAAACTCGTCGGCAATTCCGTGAACGCCGAACGCTTCCGGGTCCACCAGCCGATCGGGTTTGAGGTAAACGTGGAAGTTGTTGCCCGTAAGGCGACGGTTCACCACTTCAACGGCACCAATCTCAATGATTTTATGCCCTTCGTAGTGGGCGCCAATCTGGTTCATACCGGTGGTTTCGGTATCGAGAACAATCTGGCGAGTAATTGCAGTGCTCATAGCGGTCATTTATGTCAGACTTATCGTTTTACTGAACGTTTCAAATACAGGAAGTCTACCAGAGATGCGTAAACAGGTAGAAATTTTCACCGATGGATCTTGTCTCGGTAACCCAGGGCCCGGCGGCTATGGTGCCATTATGCGCTATCGCCAGCATGAAAAAACCTTTAGTGAAGGCTATTTCCTGACCACCAACAACCGCATGGAGTTGATGGCGGCCATCGTGGCGCTGGAAGCGTTAAAAGAACATTGCGACGTGGTGCTGAGTACCGACAGCCAGTATGTCCGCCAGGGCATTACCCAATGGATCCACAACTGGAAAAAACGCGGCTGGAAAACGGCAGAGAAAAAACCGGTCAAGAATGTCGATCTCTGGAAGCGTCTTGATGCCGCCCTCGGTCAGCACGAAATCAAATGGGAGTGGGTAAAGGGGCACGCCGGTCATCCTGAAAACGAACGCTGTGACGAGCTGGCTCGCGCGGCGGCATCCAACCCAACCCATGAGGATGCAGGTTATCAACCTGAATCCTGATCACGGTTTTTTGTACTGCCGCGTGGCCCCCACGGTCTGGCGGATCCGCGTTTTTGATTTGCTTTGCTTCATTGGGTTGAGCGTAAGGGGGATCGTCCTCTTACGCGCGACAATAAATTGCATGCAGCCCAGCGCGGGTAAATGGGTGCTTAATAAAACCCCGCCTTTACGCGTCCAGGGGATGACCTGAAAACCCCCATAGCTCAGCACTTCGAAATTTAACAGTGAAAGCCAGTCCAGCTGGCGCATCATGGTAAACATCCTGCTGTTATAGGGCGGCGTGCGGCGCAGAACGGGCGTCAGTTTACGTAGCCCCATCAGACTCAGCGGATTAAAACCGCTCAGGATCAGCCAGCCGTCATCAATCAAAACGCGGTCGGCTTCCCGCAGCAGACGATGGGGATCGCTGCACCAGGGCAGCGTATGGGCGAGCAGACAGGCATCAATGGATTTTTCCGCAAACGGCAAATGCAGCGGATCCGCTTTCACCTGAACCGGGGAGCCATTAAGCGATACGCTAACCTGATGCGAGATAGCGCAGCTTTCGGTATTGATTTCTGCGCTCAGATTGCCAATCTTAAGCAGGTGAAAACCATACATTTTCGCGAGCCAGGGTTTAAGCTGAAGTTCTAAGGCCTCGCGATAATATTCACCCCAGGGCAACTCTGCCCAACGTTCCGGTGGTGCGACAGTCTGAGGTATCCTTGCCGGTTTCATCAAAACACCCGCCACGCTATAAGAGGTAATGCATGAATCTTATCAGTATTTCCGCCTTTCAGGACAATTACATCTGGGTTTTAGTCGACGACGATTGCAGATGCATCATTGTTGATCCAGGCGAATCCGCACCGATCCTGCACGCGATAAAAGAAAACGGCTGGCAGCCTGAAGCGATCCTACTTACCCATCACCATCACGATCATGTCGGCGGTGTTCCCGATCTCCTTGCGCGCTATCCTCATCTTCCCGTCTACGGACCGGCAGAGACACAGGATAAGGGTACGACGCAAGTTGTCGAAGAAGGCGAAAGTATCCTCATCCTCGGGTGGGAGTTTTCCGTATTCGCTACGCCAGGTCACACTTCCGGTCATCTCTGTTTCTACAGCAAACCTTATCTTTTTTGTGGCGACACGCTGTTTTCTGGCGGCTGTGGAAGGCTGTTTGAAGGCACGCCAGAACAGATGTATCAATCTTTACAAAAAATTAATGCGCTTCCAGCCGACACCGTAATTTGTTGCGCACATGAGTATACATTAGGGAATATGAAGTTTGCTGCAAGCGTGCTGCCTGAGGATCGGGCGATTCAGGATTATTACCTGAAAGTGAAGGAGTTACGTGCAAAAAACCAAAAAACACTCCCCGTAATTCTGAAAAATGAACGACAAATTAATTTATTTTTAAGAACTGATGATGTTGATTTAATTAATAAAATTAATCAAGAAACAAATTTGTTACAACCTGAAGCGCGATTTGCATGGTTAAGGTCAAAGAAAGATAACTTCAGATAATTGCGGGTTGCCTTTTCAAAATTTCGCCGTTATCATCGCTCGTCTTTTAAGCAACTATTGACACACACATGAAGGCAAAAGCGATATTACTCGCCTCTGTCCTGCTTGTAGGTTGCCAGTCACAAAACGGCAGCAACGTACAACAGCACGCACAGAGCCTTTCTGCGGCTGGTCAAGGGGAAGCAGGGAAGTTTACGAGTCAGGCGCGATGGTTGGACGATGGGACATCCTTCGCGCAGGAACAAGACTTGTGGGCCTCTATTGGCGACGAGCTAAAGATGGGAATTCCGGAAAACAGCCGGATTCGCGAACAGAAACAGAACTATTTGAGAAATAAGAGCTATCTCCACGATGTAACATTACGGGCAGAGCCGTATATGTACTGGATAGCCGGGCAAGTTAAGAAACGTAACATGCCTATGGAACTGGTACTACTACCCATAGTGGAGAGCGCTTTTGACCCGCACGCGACGTCTGGCGCCAATGCAGCAGGCATCTGGCAGATCATTCCGAGCACAGGGCGAAATTATGGTTTAAAGCAGACCCGCAACTACGATGCGCGTCGTGATGTTGTCGCTTCAACGACAGCCGCTCTCGACATGATGCAACGTCTGAACAAGATGTTTGACGGCGACTGGTTATTGACTGTCGCGGCGTATAACAGTGGTGAAGGTCGTGTACTGAAGGCAATGAAAGCGAATAAAGCGCGTGGAAAATCCACAGACTTCTGGTCGCTCTCACTGCCACAGGAAACAAAGATTTACGTACCGAAAATGCTGGCACTGAGTGACATTCTCAAGAACAGCAAACGTTACGGTGTACAACTGCCAACACCAGACGAAAGTCGTGCACTGGCGCGTGTCCGCCTCAGCAGCCCGGTTGATATTCAACAGGTTGCCGATATGACGGGTATGTCGGTAAGTAAGCTTAAAACCTTTAATGCAGGTGTTAAAGGCTCCACGCTGGGTGCTAGTGGCCCACGCTATGTGATGGTTCCGCAGAAACATGCGGAACAGTTACGAGAGTCTTTAGCTTCGGGTGAAATCGCAGCCGTTCAGTCCACGCTGATCGCTGATACGTCGCCTGTAAGCAGCCGCAGCTATAAGGTGCGTTCAGGTGATACGCTTTCAGGTATTGCATCACGTCTTGGCGTGAATGCGAAAGATCTCCAGCAGTGGAATAATCTGCGCGGATCTGGTCTGAAAGTGGGTCAAACGCTGAACGTAGGTGCAGGTAGCAGCGCACAGCGTCTCGCTAAAAACAGCGATAGCATTACCTATCGCGTACGTAAAGGCGACTCGCTGTCCAGTATTGCTAAGCGTCACGGCGTAAACATCAAAGATGTGATGCGCTGGAACAACGATACTGACAACCTGCAACCTGGCGACCAGCTGACGTTGTTTGTGAAAAACAGCGCTACGCCAGATTCCTGATAGTACGTTCGCTTGTTAAAAAGGCACCGATTCCCCTCGGTGCCTTTTTTGTTTATCCTGCTTTTTGCGCTTCAGCCATAATGGTGTCGCTAGTAAACGAACCATCGTCATGCAGCTCAAAGTACGCCTTCACATCAGCAGAGGCGCTCTCCTGGTACAATCGGATCGCCTGAGTTAATGCCTCGGGGGTGCGCATCCGCGCAATCCATGACGCAAACTCCAGCGGCAAACGGTCGGTTATCAATGAGCGTGAAATCAAGCCGGCTTCGGTGATAAACGTAAGCCACTCTCCACTGGAGTAGTTTTGCACGTGCGAGGTATCACGCAGCGCTTCAACCGTCTGGAGCCAGATATTTCGTACCGGATGTCCGGGAGACATCACGTCCATGATGATGAAGATTCCGCCCGGTTTGAGTACGCGTTTCACTTCCCGTAATGCCTGCCCCACATCATGCCAGTGGTGTGCAGAGTAACGGCTAATCACAACCTCAAACGATGCATCCTCAAAGGGTAATGATTCAGCGTAGCCCTGGCGCGTCGTGACGTTATTCAGTCCTTTCGCTTTCGCCGCTTCAGCGACCACATCGAGCATCTGGCTCGATAAGTCATACGCCGTCACCTGAGCAACCTGCTCTGCGGCGGTAAAACTGGCATGCCCTGCCCCGCAGCCTAAGTCCAGCACGTGCGCGTCAGGAAACGCGGCGAGCCGCTCGCCGAGACGCACCAGGTCGCGGCCAGAGGCGTGCACGGCGCTGCTCAGGTAGGCACTTGCCTGCGAACCAAACTGTTTTTCGACGTTGTCATGATGGGAGTGTGTTGTTGTCATGTTGCTGTCCTTTTATGGGTTAAAAAATAAAGGGCAGCACCCGCACAGGCCTGCCCCACGGCAGACCTGACGCACCATTATTTATCAGGTTTGCCGGGACTGAATTCAACTAGTAGAGGATTATGATCGGAGGCGCGCGTCACCAGAACGGAGGCGTCGTGCACGCTTAAACCCCGATAGAAGACAAAATCGAGAGGACGACCAAACGCTTTCTTGCGCTGGTCATCGTTAAAACGAACTTCACGCAGCGACATTTCACGCGCGAAGCGGTACAACGCGTTCATACGCGGACGGCTCCAGGCATTGAAGTCCCCTGCCATAATGATCGGCCCACTGTGATGAGCAATCTGATCGCCAATGGGAAGTAACTGCTTACTGTACACATCAACACCGAGGCTGAAGTTCACCGCATGAATGTTTACCACCATCAGCAGACGGGTGTCGGGCAACGGATAGACTGTGACCAGCGCCGATTTTGCCAGACGCAGGATCGGCTCACGTTCACGCAGCGGGCAGCAATAGACCGGATGTGCGGCTGAAAGGGTCATCACCCCAGAAGGATGCTGTGGCAGAACAAAGGCAGGCACCTGATCGGCTGCAAGATAGTTTGTCGTTGCAAACCTGACCAGCTCAGGCGTGGTTTGCGCCTCCTGTAACAGAACCAGATGCGCATCTTTACCAAAATTTTGAAGTACGGATAACCACTCCGCACGCTGTTGTTTAAAGATGTTCCACACCAGTACGCGAATTTTTTCGTCACTGCTTAATGGCGTACCCGCTGGTAATGCCTGACCCAGGCTCGCAAACGACCCCGGAGGCAAGATCCTCTCCGCGGGCATTCCGGCAACATAACGCATGGCATAGGTATTTTTTCGCACTTTTGGAAACGGCCTCTGTAACATGAACCAGCCCGGAAAACGGACTGGTTCTAATGTTATAGGGATTTTAGGTCACACTTTCAACGCAATTACTGAGAAACCGCTTTCCAGTTTTGTAAGCAAGCACTTACTGATACTTACCCAAGCGCGACACGAGCGGGTTTATCAAGCCGTCCACTCAGACCAATAAGGAGGAAAGCGACAAGCACAATTACCGCACCAATCCATGGCGTTTGGGTTAATCCAACGTGTTCAACCGTCTGCCCGCCGATAACCGATCCGAGTGCGATGCCGATATTGAATGCGGCGATATTCAGGCCGGATGCGACATCCACCGCATTGGGCGTATAGCGTTCGGCTTTCTGTACAACATAGACCTGCAATCCCGGTACGTTACCAAACGCGAATATTCCCATAACCAACACGGTTACCAGCGCGGCGTATTGTATCGACGCGGTGAACTGGAAAATCATCAGCAGGACAACCAGCGCGGCGAAAATGAATTTCAGCGCCGGTACCGCACCATGCTTATCCGCAAGTTTGCCGCCCCAGATATTGCCGATTGCGACGGAGATACCGTAGCCCAGTAAAATCCAGCTCACTGCGCCCGGAGAAAAACCAGCCAGTTCCTGCATCATCGGTGCAAGGAAAGTGAACGCAGTGAACACACCTCCATAACCCAGAGCCGTAACGGCATAGATCAGCAGCAGGCGCGGGTGTGTGAGAACCTTAACCTGATCGCTCAGGCTGGCGCTCGCGCGCCCCGGAATACTGGAGGGTACCAGCAGCAGGCTGGCTACCAGAGCAATCACGCCCAACAGCGATACCGCGAGGAAGGTTTCTCGCCAGCCAAAATGTTGCCCAATAAACGTTCCTAACGGCACGCCGGTGACCAGCGCAACGGTTAAGCCGCCAAACATAATCGCAATGGCTGACGCCGCTTTCTCTTTTGGCACCAGGCTGGTTGCAATCGTGGAACCGATGGAGAAGAAGACACCGTGCGCGAGGCCAGTCAGCAAACGGGCGATGACCAGAGTGGTGTAGTCCGGAGCCTGCCACGCCAGAATATTGCCGGCGGTGAAGAGCACCATCAGGGCAACTAACAGTTTTTTACGCGCAAAGCGCCCAGTCAATGCGGTCAGCACAGGCGCCCCAACAGCGACGCCTAACGCGTAAATAGATACCAGCAGCCCGGCAGAAGGCAGCGAAATGGCGAGTTGTTCAGCAATGGTGGGAACAAGTCCTACAATAACAAATTCGGTCGTGCCAATTGCGAAGGCACTGATCGTCAGGGCAAGAAGCGCCAGTGGCATAAATACTCCGTCTCTTCAGGATTAAGATGACAGGCAGTATGCGCCAGTGTTTAAATAACAAAAATGGTTAGAATCTCAATAGAATTTTGCGGATGATGCAATAATGAAAGCCACATCGGAAGAACTGACTATCTTTGTTGCCGTTGTTGAAAGCGGCAGCTTCAGCCGTGCGGCCGAACAGCTCGGGCAGGCGAACTCCGCCATTAGCCGCTCGGTGAAAAAGCTGGAGATGAAGCTCGGAGTGAGTCTGCTTAATAGGACAACGCGGCAGCTCAGCCTGACGGAAGAAGGTGAACGTTATTTTCGACGCGTGCAGTCCGTTTTGCAGGAGATGGCGGCGGCAGAAACGGAAATAATGGAATCGCGCAGCACCCCGCGCGGATTGCTGCGCATCGATGCGGCTACGCCGGTCGTGCTTCATTTTTTGATGCCGCTGATTAAGCCCTTTCGTGAGCGCTACCCGGAGATGACCCTGTCTCTGGTCTCCTCGGAAACGTTTATCAATCTTATTGAGCGTAAAGTGGATGTGGCGATCCGCGCCGGAACCCTGACGGATTCAAGCTTACGCGCTCGCCCTCTGTTCACCAGCTATCGCAAAATTATCGCGTCACCGCAATATATTGCAGAGCATGGCAAACCGGAGACCGTTGAGGAGCTGAAGCAGCACCTGTGCCTGGGCTTTACGGAACCTGTCTCGCTGAACACCTGGCCCGTAGCCTGTCATGACGGACAACTTCATGAGATCACCTGCGGACTTTCGTCTAATAGCGGAGAAACGCTGAAACAGCTTTGTCTTGAAGGAAATGGGATCGCCTGTTTATCAGACTATATGATTGATAAGGAAATAGCTGCGGGTCAGCTTGTAGAACTGATGGCTGACAAACGCTTACCTGTAGAGATGCCTTTTAGCGCAGTGTATTACAGTGACAGAGCGGTAAGTACGCGCATACGCGCTTTTATCGACTTCCTTAGCGAACATATAAAAACAGCTCCCGGAGGAGCTGTGTGAGGGTTTAAAGGTACAGAGGGAGGGTTTTTATTAATCCCAGTCTGGTGCTAACCCTTCCGGGCTGACAAGACGATCGTTGCATTCCAGTGCAGCGATCGCGTTTTTATCTTCATCATCAAGCTGGAGATCCCGCGCTAACAGGTTACTTGCCAGGTTTTCACGTTTGGTTGAAGACGGGATCACGGCATAGCCCTCACCCATCGCCCATGCCAGGATCACCTGTGCGGCTGTCGCATTGTGTTTCTCAGCGATGCGCGCAATCACTTCATCTTTCAGCGCCTTACCATATGCCAGCGTCATGTACGAGGTGATGTGAATACTATGCTGTTTCGCCCAGTCCACGACTTTGCGGTTTTGCAGGTAAGGAGAGAGTTCAATCTGGTTAGTAGCAATATTCTCTTTACCCACTGCGGCGATGGCCCTTTCCATCAACGGGATGGTGAAGTTAGAGATGCCAATTTCACGCGTTAAGCCTTGCTCTTTTGCTTCCAGCAGCGCCTGCATAAACTCTTCCACAGAGACGGCATCATCAGGAGATGGCCAGTGGATCAGCGTCAGATCAACATAGTCAGTACGCAGCTTTTTCAGACTTTCCTTCAGGCTTGGGATCAGCTTGTCTTTGCTGAGATTCTCAATCCAGATTTTAGTGTTGACGAAAAGTTCGTCGCGCGGTACGCCACTCTCTTCGATGGCCTGGCCTACGGCAGCTTCGTTATCATAAATCTGCGCCGTATCAATAGCACGATAGCCCAACTCGAGTGCGGTTTTAACAGATGCAATAACAACATCGTCTTTCAGGCGAAAAGTGCCCAGACCCAGTGCAGGGATAGTCATATGATTCCTCAATCGTTATGTTCGTAAACTGAGGAAGATTATCGCTGTAGTTGTTATGACGAAAAAGATCGTAAAAAGCAGAGGATTTTTGCTAATTTCGCAACAATCAAACGACAGATAAGAAAAAAGCCCTGAGCTAACGCTCAGGGCTTTTAATAAGTGGCGGAACGGACGGGACTCGAACCCGCGACCCCCTGCGTGACAGGCAGGTATTCTAACCGACTGAACTACCGCTCCACCGAATACTTCTGTAACCACCGGATTCATGCACCGGCTTACTACTTAATTTGATGCCTGGCAGTTCCCTACTCTCACATGGGGAGACCCCACACTACCATCGGCGCTACGGCGTTTCACTTCTGAGTTCGGCATGGGGTCAGGTGGGACCACCGCGCTAAAGCCGCCAGGCAAATTCTGTTTAATCTGTATCAGGCTGAAAATCGTGTCTGTCTCTTCGCCAAAACACCTTCGGCGTTGTAAGGTTAAGCCTCACGGTTCATTAGTATCGGTTAGCTCAACGCATCGCTGCGCTTACACACCCGACCTATCAACGTCGTCGTCTTCAACGTTCCTTCAGGAGACTTAAAGTCTCAGGGAGAACTCATCTCGGGGCAAGTTTCGTGCTTAGATGCTTTCAGCACTTATCTCTTCCGCATTTAGCTACCGGGCAGTGCCATTGGCATGACAACCCGAACACCAGTGATGCGTCCACTCCGGTCCTCTCGTACTAGGAGCAGCCCCCCTCAATTCTCCAGCGCCCACGGCAGATAGGGACCGAACTGTCTCACGACGTTCTAAACCCAGCTCGCGTACCACTTTAAATGGCGAACAGCCATACCCTTGGGACCTACTTCAGCCCCAGGATGTGATGAGCCGACATCGAGGTGCCAAACACCGCCGTCGATATGAACTCTTGGGCGGTATCAGCCTGTTATCCCCGGAGTACCTTTTATCCGTTGAGCGATGGCCCTTCCATTCAGAACCACCGGATCACTATGACCTGCTTTCGCACCTGCTCGCGCCGTCACGCTCGCAGTCAAGCTGGCTTATGCCATTGCACTAACCTCCTGATGTCCGACCAGGATTAGCCAACCTTCGTGCTCCTCCGTTACTCTTTGGGAGGAGACCGCCCCAGTCAAACTACCCACCAGACACTGTCCGCAACCCGGATCACGGGTCTACGTTAGAACACCAGCCATTAAAGGGTGGTATTTCAAGGATGGCTCCACGCAGACTGGCGTCCACGCTTCAAAGCCTCCCACCTATCCTACACATCAAGGACCAGTGTTCAGTGTCAAGCTATAGTAAAGGTTCACGGGGTCTTTCCGTCTTGCCGCGGGTACACTGCATCTTCACAGCGAGTTCAATTTCACTGAGTCTCGGGTGGAGACAGCCTGGCCATCATTACGCCATTCGTGCAGGTCGGAACTTACCCGACAAGGAATTTCGCTACCTTAGGACCGTTATAGTTACGGCCGCCGTTTACCGGGGCTTCGATCAAGAGCTTCGCGTTGCCGCTGACCCCATCAATTAACCTTCCGGCACCGGGCAGGCGTCACACCGTATACGTCCACTTTCGTGTTTGCACAGTGCTGTGTTTTTAATAAACAGTTGCAGCCAGCTGGTATCTTCGACTGATTTCAGCTCCGTCCGCAGGGACTTCACCTACATATCAGCGTGCCTTCTCCCGAAGTTACGGCACCATTTTGCCTAGTTCCTTCACCCGAGTTCTCTCAAGCGCCTTGGTATTCTCTACCTGACCACCTGTGTCGGTTTGGGGTACGATTTCGTGTTACCTGATGCTTAGAGGCTTTTCCTGGAAGCAGGGCATTTATCACTTCAGCACCGTAGTGCCTCGTCATCACACCTCAGCGTTAACAAGGTACCGGATTTACCTGGAACCTCCGCCTACATGCTTAAACCGGGACAACCGTCGCCCGGCTGACATAGCCTTCTCCGTCCCCCCTTCGCAGTAACACCAAGTACAGGAATATTAACCTGTTTCCCATCGACTACGCCTTTCGGCCTCGCCTTAGGGGTCGACTCACCCTGCCCCGATTAACGTTGGACAGGAACCCTTGGTCTTCCGGCGAGCGGGCTTTTCACCCGCTTTATCGTTACTTATGTCAGCATTCGCACTTCTGATACCTCCAGCATGCCTCACAGCACACCTTCAACGGCTTACAGAACGCTCCCCTACCCAACAACGCATAAGCGTCGCTGCCGCAGCTTCGGTGCATGGTTTAGCCCCGTTACATCTTCCGCGCAGGCCGACTCGACCAGTGAGCTATTACGCTTTCTTTAAATGATGGCTGCTTCTAAGCCAACATCCTGGCTGTCTGTGCCTTCCCACATCGTTTCCCACTTAACCATGACTTTGGGACCTTAGCTGGCGGTCTGGGTTGTTTCCCTCTTCACGACGGACGTTAGCACCCGCCGTGTGTCTCCCGTGATAACATTCTTCGGTATTCGTAGTTTGCATCGGGTTGGTAAGCCGGGATGGCCCCCTAGCCGAAACAGTGCTCTACCCCCGAAGATGAGTTCACGAGGCGCTACCTAAATAGCTTTCGGGGAGAACCAGCTATCTCCCGGTTTGATTGGCCTTTCACCCCCAGCCACAGGTCATCCGCTAATTTTTCAACATTAGTCGGTTCGGTCCTCCAGTTAGTGTTACCCAACCTTCAACCTGCCCATGGCTAGATCACCGGGTTTCGGGTCTATACCCTGCAACTTAACGCCCAGTTAAGACTCGGTTTCCCTTCGGCTCCCCTATACGGTTAACCTTGCTACAGAATATAAGTCGCTGACCCATTATACAAAAGGTACGCAGTCACCCCATAAAGAGGCTCCCACTGCTTGTACGTACACGGTTTCAGGTTCTTTTTCACTCCCCTCGCCGGGGTTCTTTTCGCCTTTCCCTCACGGTACTGGTTCACTATCGGTCAGTCAGGAGTATTTAGCCTTGGAGGATGGTCCCCCCATATTCAGACAGGATACCACGTGTCCCGCCCTACTCTTCGAGTTCACAGCATGTGCATTTTCGTGTACGGGACTATCACCCTGTACCGTCGGACTTTCCAGACCGTTCCACTAACACACAAGCTGATTCAGACTCCGGGCTGCTCCCCGTTCGCTCGCCGCTACTGGGGGAATCTCGGTTGATTTCTTTTCCTCGGGGTACTTAGATGTTTCAGTTCCCCCGGTTCGCCTCGTTAACCTATGTATTCAGTTAACGATAGTGTGTCGGAACACACTGGGTTTCCCCATTCGGACATCGCCGGGTCAAGGGTTCATATCACCTCGCCGGCGCTTTTCGCAGATTAGCACGTCCTTCATCGCCTCTGACTGCCAGGGCATCCACCGTGTACGCTTAGTCGCTTAACCTCACAACCCGAAGATGTTTCACTTCTGATTGCGAAAATTTGAGAGACTCGAACACACATGAGCTGTGTGTCGTTTCAATTTTCAGCTTGATCCAGATTTTTAAAGAGCAAAACTTCGCAGTGCACCTTTTCAGGTTCACTCTGAAGTTTTCTTGTGTTCGCAGTAAAAGATGGTGGAGCTATGCGGGATCGAACCGCAGACCTCCTGCGTGCAAGGCAGGCGCTCTCCCAGCTGAGCTATAGCCCCATCGTAGTCACCTCTGTACCGGTAATTTTTGTTGAGGCAAGGCGTGGTGACACGAAGCATACTCAGGTATGTGAGTGTCGCCGCAACGCAGCATCAGCAAAAATTTGGTAGGCCTGAGTGGACTTGAACCACCGACCTCACCCTTATCAGGGGTGCGCTCTAACCACCTGAGCTACAAGCCTGTAGAGGTTTTTTACTGCTGTTTTTCATCAGACAATCTGTGTGAGCACTGCAAAGGCAGGTTCTTTAAGGTAAGGAGGTGATCCAACCGCAGGTTCCCCTACGGTTACCTTGTTACGACTTCACCCCAGTCATGAATCACAAAGTGGTAAGCGCCCTCCCGAAGGTTAAGCTACCTACTTCTTTTGCAACCCACTCCCATGGTGTGACGGGCGGTGTGTACAAGGCCCGGGAACGTATTCACCGTGGCATTCTGATCCACGATTACTAGCGATTCCGACTTCATGGAGTCGAGTTGCAGACTCCAATCCGGACTACGACGCACTTTATGAGGTCCGCTTGCTCTCGCGAGGTCGCTTCTCTTTGTATGCGCCATTGTAGCACGTGTGTAGCCCTACTCGTAAGGGCCATGATGACTTGACGTCATCCCCACCTTCCTCCAGTTTATCACTGGCAGTCTCCTTTGAGTTCCCGGCCTAACCGCTGGCAACAAAGGATAAGGGTTGCGCTCGTTGCGGGACTTAACCCAACATTTCACAACACGAGCTGACGACAGCCATGCAGCACCTGTCTCAGAGTTCCCGAAGGCACCAAAGCATCTCTGCTAAGTTCTCTGGATGTCAAGAGTAGGTAAGGTTCTTCGCGTTGCATCGAATTAAACCACATGCTCCACCGCTTGTGCGGGCCCCCGTCAATTCATTTGAGTTTTAACCTTGCGGCCGTACTCCCCAGGCGGTCGACTTAACGCGTTAGCTCCGGAAGCCACGCCTCAAGGGCACAACCTCCAAGTCGACATCGTTTACGGCGTGGACTACCAGGGTATCTAATCCTGTTTGCTCCCCACGCTTTCGCACCTGAGCGTCAGTCTTTGTCCAGGGGGCCGCCTTCGCCACCGGTATTCCTCCAGATCTCTACGCATTTCACCGCTACACCTGGAATTCTACCCCCCTCTACAAGACTCTAGCCTGCCAGTTTCGAATGCAGTTCCCAGGTTGAGCCCGGGGATTTCACATCCGACTTGACAGACCGCCTGCGTGCGCTTTACGCCCAGTAATTCCGATTAACGCTTGCACCCTCCGTATTACCGCGGCTGCTGGCACGGAGTTAGCCGGTGCTTCTTCTGCGGGTAACGTCAATCGACAAGGTTATTAACCTTATCGCCTTCCTCCCCGCTGAAAGTACTTTACAACCCGAAGGCCTTCTTCATACACGCGGCATGGCTGCATCAGGCTTGCGCCCATTGTGCAATATTCCCCACTGCTGCCTCCCGTAGGAGTCTGGACCGTGTCTCAGTTCCAGTGTGGCTGGTCATCCTCTCAGACCAGCTAGGGATCGTCGCCTAGGTGAGCCGTTACCCCACCTACTAGCTAATCCCATCTGGGCACATCCGATGGCAAGAGGCCCGAAGGTCCCCCTCTTTGGTCTTGCGACGTTATGCGGTATTAGCTACCGTTTCCAGTAGTTATCCCCCTCCATCAGGCAGTTTCCCAGACATTACTCACCCGTCCGCCACTCGTCAGCGAAGCAGCAAGCTGCTTCCTGTTACCGTTCGACTTGCATGTGTTAGGCCTGCCGCCAGCGTTCAATCTGAGCCATGATCAAACTCTTCAATTTAAAAGTTTGATGCTCAATGAATTAAACTTCGTAATGAATTACGTGTTCACTCGTTGAGACTTGGTATTCATTTTTCGTCCGAGGACGTTAAGAATCCATGTCACTTTGAGTGCCCACACAGATTGTCTGATAAATTGTTAAAGAGCAGTTGCGACGCGCTTCAGCGCTCTGTCGCGAGGTGGCGTATATTACGCTTTCCTCTTTCAGAGTCAACCCTGATTTTCAGGATTTTTTCTCTTCAACCGACCGGGTTGTTTGTGAAGTGATTCACATCCGCCGTGTCGATGGAGGCGCATTATAGGGAGCCGCCGAGGAATGACAAGCGGAAAAATGCATTTTTATTTCAACCGCTCACCTTTTCGCCAAAACGCCTATTTTTGGTGCTTTTTAATCTCTTTTGGCAGTTCTGCCAGACTAGTTATCACCCAGTCGGCTGCATTTTCTGCTTCTGGGGTGACCGGTTTACCGGTACGCACTAATACTTTGGTACCTACACCTGCCGCCGTTGCTGCCTGCATATCTTCCAGTTTATCGCCCACCATATAAGATGCGGCCATATCAATGTGCAGGAATTCCTGTGCAGAGATAAACATGCCCGGGTGTGGCTTACGGCAATCGCAGGTCTGACGATACGCCTCTACACTTCCCTGCGGGTGATGCGGACAATAATAGATGCCATCAAGATCGACGCCGCGATCGGCCAGAGACCAGTCCATCCATTCCGTCAGCGTCTCGAACTGCGCTTCGGTAAATTTACCCCGGGCGATACCGGACTGGTTAGTTACCACCACCAGCGCATAGCCCATCTCTTTCAACTGGCGCATGGCATCTATTACGCCCTCGATAAATTCGAACTCATCAATCTCATGGACGTAACCGTGATCCACATTAATAGTGCCGTCACGATCGAGAAAAATTGCGGGTACAGATTTTGCCACCGGTTTGCTCCTGAAAAAGGCTTGTTCAGCTAGTATCTCATGAATCGCAGCGCAATAAAGTGCTCATCGCAAAGAGGTGGATTGATTTAGACGTCTGGATGCCTTAACATCCATTTTGTTTACGGTCATTCCCCGTATCTGGCAGAAGAAAATGCCACGGCTAACTTACTTACGATAAAAATAATCTAATGATTAAACTTTCCAATATCACCAAAGTGTTCCAGCAGGGGAACCGAACCATTCAGGCGCTGAACAACGTCAGCCTGCATGTGCCTGCTGGTCAGATTTATGGCGTCATTGGCGCATCGGGTGCAGGTAAAAGTACGCTGATCCGTTGTGTTAACCTGCTTGAGCGCCCAACCCAGGGCAGCGTAGAAGTTGGCGGCCAGGAGCTTACCGCTCTCTCAGAAAAAGAACTCACCAAAGCGCGTCGCCAGATTGGCATGATTTTCCAGCACTTTAACCTGCTGGCCTCACGCACCGTTTTCGGTAACGTTGCGTTACCCCTGGAGCTGGATAACACACCAAAAGAAGAAATTACGCGTCGCGTCACCGAACTGCTCGATCTGGTTGGTCTGGGTGATAAACATGACAGCTACCCGGCAAATTTGTCCGGCGGGCAAAAACAGCGAGTAGCAATCGCTCGCGCGCTGGCAAGCAACCCAAAAGTGCTGCTGTGCGATGAAGCCACCAGCGCATTAGATCCGGCTACCACGCGCTCTATTCTGGAACTGTTAAAAGACATTAACCGTCGTCTGGGCCTGACTATCCTCCTTATTACGCATGAAATGGATGTAGTGAAACGTATCTGCGACTGTGTAGCAGTCATCAGCAACGGTGAGCTGATTGAGCAGGACACGGTGAGCGAAGTCTTCTCGCACCCGAAAACGCCGCTGGCTCAGCAGTTCATTCAGTCCACACTGCATCTTGATATTCCGGAAGATTATCTGGAACGACTGAAAACAGAAGCCGTTGCAGACAGCGTTCCAATGCTGCGCATGGAGTTTACGGGTCAGTCCGTTGACGCACCGCTGCTTTCCGAAACCGCGCGTCGCTTTAACGTTAATAACAACATTATTAGCGCGCAGATGGATTACGCCGGTGGCGTGAAGTTCGGCATTATGCTGACGGAAATGCACGGCACACAGGAAGAAACCCAGGCGGCAATTGCCTGGCTGCAAGAACATCACGTAAAAGTAGAGGTACTGGGTTATGTCTGAGCCGATGATGTGGCTACTGGTTCGCGGCGTTTGGGAAACGCTGGCAATGACCTTCGTATCGGGCTTCTTTGGTTTTGTGATTGGGCTGCCGGTCGGCGTGTTGCTGTACGTCACGCGCCCGGGTCAAATTATTGAAAACGCGAAGCTGTATCGCACGCTCTCTGCGCTGGTGAACATTTTCCGGTCTATTCCGTTCATTATTCTGCTGGTGTGGATGATTCCGTTTACTCGCGTGATCGTCGGGACGTCGATTGGTTTGCAGGCGGCAATTGTCCCGCTGACAGTAGGCGCGGCACCGTTTATCGCCCGTATGGTGGAAAACGCCCTGCTGGAAATCCCAACAGGCCTGATTGAAGCTTCCCGCGCGATGGGTGCAACACCAATGCAGATCGTTCGCAAAGTACTGCTGCCAGAGGCGCTGCCTGGGCTGGTGAACGCAGCAACCATCACGCTTATCACCCTGGTCGGTTATTCCGCAATGGGCGGCGCCGTAGGTGCTGGCGGTTTAGGCCAGATTGGATATCAGTACGGCTATATTGGCTATAACGCTACCGTAATGAATACCGTTCTGGTATTGCTGGTTGTGCTGGTTTACTTAATTCAATTCTCTGGCGATCGTATCGTCCGGGCTGTTACGCATAAATAACGTTACAAACAACACAAACTCGACGAGTTAAGGATATAACATGGCGTTTAAATTTAAGACCTTCGCAGCAGTAGGCGCACTGATTGGCTCGCTGGCACTGGTGGGTTGCGGTCAGGACGAAAAAGATCCAAACCACATCAAAGTAGGCGTTATCGTCGGTGCAGAACAGCAGGTTGCTGAGGCCGCGCAGAAAATCGCTAAAGAGAAATATGGCCTGGACGTTGAACTGGTGACCTTCAACGATTACGTTCTGCCGAACGAAGCGCTGAGCAAAGGCGACATTGACGCTAACGCCTTCCAGCATAAACCGTACCTGGATCAGCAGATCAAAGATCGCGGCTACAAACTGGTTGCTGTCGGTAACACCTTCGTTTACCCGATTGCCGGCTACTCCAAGAAAATTAAATCTCTGGATGAACTCCAGCCGGGTTCACAGGTTGCCGTCCCTAACGACCCAACCAACCTTGGCCGTTCCCTGCTTCTGCTACAGAAAGTGGGCCTGATTAAACTGAAAGAAGGCGTTGGCCTGTTACCGACCGTTCTGGACGTAACCGAAAACCCGAAAAATCTGAAAATTGTTGAGCTGGAAGCACCACAGCTGCCACGTTCTCTGGACGATGCGCAGATCGCCCTGGCCGTGATCAACACCACTTACGCCAGCCAGATCGGCCTGACCCCAGCGAAAGATGGCATCTTCGTTGAAGATAAAGATTCCCCGTACGTCAACCTGATCGTGACTCGCGAAGACAACAAAGACGCGGAGAATGTGAAGAAATTCATACAGGCATATCAGTCTGAAGAAGTGTACCAGGAAGCCAATAAGGTGTTTAACGGCGGCGCGGTTAAAGGCTGGTAATCTCCCGGCAGTGTAATATCATCAAGACGGGCATTTGCCCGTCTTGTCATTTGTGCGGTCAACTGCTTCAATATCTGACGTTTTGATTATCCACTGAGGAATTATTATGCGTGCTTTACCGATCTGTCTTTTAGCACTGATGCTGAGCGGCTGTTCTATGCTAAGCAGATCTCCTGTTGAACCTGTTCAAAGCACTGCAACCCCGCCAAAAGCGGAGCCAGCAAAACCGAAAGCGCCTCGCGCTGCGCCGGTACGTATTATTACCAAAGCCGACGAGCTGGTCGGTAAGCCATTCCGTGAACTGGGCGAAGTGAGCGGCGAATCCTGCCAGGCAACGAATCAGGACTCTCCACCCAATATTCCGACAGCCCGCAAGCGTATGCAAATCAACGCGTCGAAAATGAAAGCCAACGCGGTGTTGCTGCACAGCTGTGAAGTCACCAGCGGCACACCAGGTTGCTATCGTCAGGCGGTATGTATCGGTTCTGCGCTTAACATTACGGCGAAATGAGTTCATTTCAGTTCGAGCAGATAGGCGTTATCCGCTCCCCTTATAAAGAAAAGTTCGCCGTGCCGCGTCAGCCGGGTCTGGTCATTCACGGCGGCGGCGAGCTTCATCTTGTCGCGCCGTATAACCAGGCCGATGCAGTGCGCGGGCTTGAGGCGTTCAGCCATTTATGGGTGGTCTTTGTGTTTCACCAGACCATGGAAGGCGGCTGGCGTCCCACTGTGCGTCCTCCTCGTCTGGGCGGAAATGCCAGAATGGGGGTCTTTGCCACCCGCTCAACCTTTCGTCCCAACCCCATCGGAATGTCGCTGGTCGAGCTGAAAGGCATACGTTGTCAGAAAGATCAGGTGATCCTGGAGTTAGGTAGCCTTGACCTGGTTGATGGCACACCGGTCATAGATATTAAGCCTTACCTGCCCTTCGCCGAAGCGCTGCCGGATGCCCGGGCAAGCTATGCTCAGGACGCACCGCAGGCAGATATGCCGGTTCACTTCACGTCTGAAATAACGACGCAAATCAGCGAGCTGGAAAAGCGTTATCCACGTCTGCGTGACTTTATCGTTGAAGTGCTGGCGCAGGACCCCCGTCCCGCCTACCGCAAAGAAGAGGAAGCCGGGAAAACGTACGCCGTCTGGCTGCTGGACTTTAACGTGCGCTGGCGCGTGACTGCGGCGGGTTTTGAAGTGTTTGCCCTGGAACCCAGGTAATTTTGTTCTCCTCTCTTTTGGCATCTTTGCCACACTGGTAAACTAAACCACTTTTTTTGTGTCAGGCTGGTGTTTCAGCCTGTTCCAATCGTCGAAATGGAACCGTAACAACATGCGTACTAGCCAATATCTGCTCTCCACTCTGAAGGAGACACCTGCCGACGCCGAGGTGATCAGCCACCAGCTGATGCTGCGCGCCGGGATGATCCGCAAGCTGGCCTCCGGGTTATACACCTGGCTGCCGACCGGCGTGCGCGTCCTGAAAAAAGTCGAAAACATCGTGCGTGAAGAGATGAACAACGCCGGTGCTATCGAGGTGTTAATGCCGGTCGTTCAGCCCTCTGAACTGTGGCAGGAGAGCGGTCGCTGGGAGCAGTACGGTCCTGAACTGCTGCGTATTGCCGATCGTGGCGATCGTCCATTCGTCCTCGGCCCAACGCATGAAGAAGTGATCACCGATCTGATCCGTAACGAGCTGAGCTCTTACAAACAGCTGCCGCTGAACTTCTTCCAGATCCAGACCAAGTTCCGTGACGAAGTGCGTCCACGCTTTGGCGTCATGCGTTCTCGCGAGTTCCTGATGAAAGATGCTTACTCTTTCCATACTTCTCAGGAATCGCTGCAAGAGACCTACGACAAAATGTACGCGGCCTACAGTAAAATCTTCTCCCGCATGGGGCTGGATTTCCGTGCTGTACAGGCTGATACCGGTTCAATCGGCGGTAGCGCCTCCCATGAATTCCAGGTTCTGGCGCAGAGCGGCGAAGACGATGTGATCTTCTCTGACTCCTCTGATTACGCCGCGAACATCGAATTTGCAGAAGCGCTGGCACCAAAAGAACCACGCGGCGCGGCAACGCAAGAGATGACGCTGGTTGATACGCCAAACGCGAAAACCATCGCCGAGCTGGTTGAGCAGTTTACTCTGCCGATCGAAAAAACCGTGAAAACCCTGCTGGTGAAATCGGCTGAAGGTAGCGCTTATCCACTGGTTGCCCTGCTGGTACGAGGCGATCACGAGCTGAACGAAGTGAAAGCCGAGAAGCTACCGCAGGTTGCCAGCCCGCTGACCTTCGCAACGGAAGCGGAGATCCGCGCCGTGGTGAATGCAGGTCCTGGTTCTCTGGGCCCGGTGAACATGCCTGTTCCGGTGGTCATTGACCGCACCGTTGCGGCGATGAGCGACTTCGCTGCGGGCGCAAACATCGACGGTAAACACTACTTCGGCATCAACTGGGATCGGGACGTGGCGACGCCGGAAGTGGCTGACATCCGTAACGTGGTCGCAGGCGATCCAAGCCCGGACGGCAAGGGTACCCTGATGATCAAACGCGGTATCGAAGTAGGCCACATCTTCCAGCTGGGCGATAAGTACTCACGCGCAATGAACGCTGCCGTTCAGGGCGAAGATGGTCGTAACCAGGTTCTGACCATGGGCTGCTACGGCATTGGCGTAACGCGCGTTGTTGCTGCCGCTATCGAGCAGAACTATGACGAACGCGGAATCGTCTGGCCGGATAACATCGCGCCGTTCCAGGTAGCGATCCTGCCAATGAACATGCACAAGTCTTACCGCGTGCAGGAGCTGGCTGAGAAACTCTACGCTGAGCTGAGCGCGAAAGGTATCGACGTGCTGATGGATGACCGTAAAGAGCGTCCTGGCGTGATGTTTGCTGACATGGAACTGATCGGTATTCCACATACCATCGTCATTGGCGACCGTAACCTCGACAGTGACGAGATTGAATACAAGTACCGTCGCAACGGCGAAAAACAGATGATCAAGACGGGCGATATTCTTGATTACCTGGTGAAAGCCATCAAAGGTTAAGAAACAAAAAACCCCGCCAGTGCGGGGTTTTTTAATGGCTATATCTTATTTGCTTTCGCAGTCTTTCCCCGCAGCAAACTTCGCGTCTTTATCAGCCACCAGCGTTTTCACCAGCTCGCCGCTATCCGGGTTTGGCTCCAGCGTAAAATGCCCTTCAACCGTCAGCAACACTGGCTTACTGTCGTTGCCGCGCGCGACGGCATAGTCTCGCTCCAGCTGGGCATTGTTCGCCACGCTGACTTTCTTCCCGGTTGCACAGTCAGTGAAGATCGCCGCATCCGCCATGTAGAAATACATTCCTCGCATCGCCATTGGGGTGGCTGGCAGGGTCGCTTTCACCGGGGCCAACGTGTAGTTGAACTGGGATTCAATCGGATTGCCTTCGCGATCGAGCATCTCCATCCCCTCGCCTTTGGCGCGGAAGAAGGTTTTATCGCCCGTGGTATCCGTCAATACCAGCTTCTCAGCCGTACGCGCCCATGTTCCGTAAGATGCAAAAGAAGACGGTTCTTTCGCCCCCTGGTAACGCTGGTTCATGACCCAGGTGCCATCTTTTTGCAGGAACAGAGAGGTTTCGATGCCCTCGCAATCTGCACACGGTAATACGCCGCGCCAGCTTTGCTGCATCGGCTTTAATTCTTCATTTTGCGTTGGCTGTAGTACCTGCGTTTCCGAACGGTTATTACAGCCAAAAAGCGCAAACAGGCTTGTCACGGCCAGCGCTGATAATAATGCTTTTTTCACAATACTTTCCTTATGAAAAAGGGTATCCCTTTCGTCACATTATGGGTGACGGACTTTGCCACGCAGTGATTTTACGGTGGATTTCTGCGCCTTCGATGACAACCGACGTTCTTTCGATGCCCGCGTTGGACGTGTTGCCCGGCGACTTTTTTGTACAGCCGTCAGCTCTTTGATGACCGCGACCAGCCGGGCAATTGCCGCTTCCCGGTTAAGCTCCTGGCTGCGATACTCCTGCGCTTTAATCACTATCACACCCTCGCTGGTGATCAGGTGATGGCTGGCGGCAAGCAGGCTTTCTTTATAATACTCTGGCAGGCTGGAGGCCCGAATGTCAAAGCGCAAATGGATAGCCGTTGAGGCCTTGTTAACGTGCTGCCCCCCTGCGCCCTGGGCCCGGATAGCGGTGATCTCCAGCTCGTTATCAGGGATGCTGACATTTCGGGACAATACAATCATGATGCGGGCTGCCAGGCCGTGAGATGAATTTCCAGATTATTCTGAGAATCGGAAAGCCAGATGGCACCGTCCTGAATTGTTGCCTGTAGCGCCATCGTCCGGCTGGCGAACGCACTCAGCTGCGCCAGCTGTTCATCATCCAGATACCAGACGGTAAGATTTTTGAACTGCGCACATTTATTTTTATTTTGTTGCCACCAGATCTCCGCCGCGCGCTGGTTGTAGGCAAACAACGCCACTTCAGCAGACTGGGTGCAGGCCTTTTTGATCCGGCGTTCATCCGGCAGGCCAAGCTCAATCCATAAATCGATACCCAGATGATCGTTGCGCAGCCAGGCTTCCGGTTCATCTTCCGCGCTTAAACCACGGGTAAATTGCAGACGCTCGTCGGCATTCTTAATCCACGCCAGCAGGCGCAGCATCATGCGCTCCTGGGTTTCAGAAGGGTGACGCGCCAGCGTCAATGACGCATCCAGAAACTGGTTACGGTCAAGATCCGCCACATTGACCACAGCTTTATAAATAGTCGCTTTCAGCGCCATGAGAGAACTCCTTTCGAATCAGGCGTACATTGTAGCGAAAACCGCGGCAAAAGGCTGTTACGAGGTGGTGGCTAACTCTTATCAAGGCGCTGATATTGCTTAAATGAGTATGGTATAGTCACCTTGCTAAACCGAGTTTAACTTCGTAGGCTTAATGATATCTCACAGTAAGTCAGTACGCTGGCAGGAGGTGATGTGAATAATTATTGTGAGTTGATTCGCAGACGGTATGCGGAGATCGCCAGCGGAGATCTGGGGTACATTCCGGATGCGTTGGGCTGTGTATTGAACGTGCTAAATGAAGTGGCCTCTGATGAGAGCCTTTCTGAATCGGTCAGGGAAAAAGCAGCGTATGCTGCGGCGAATTTACTGGTGAGCGATTATGTCGATGAATGATACTTATCAACCCATCAATTGTGATGACTATGACAACCTCGAACTCGCCTGCCAGCATCATTTAATACTGACGCTGGAGCTAAAAGATGGCGAAGTGCTAAAGGCAAAGGCCAGCGATCTGGTTTCCCGTAAAAATGTGGAATACCTGGTTGTGGAAGATGCAGGTGCAACGCGTGAGCTACGCCTCGACAAAATTGCCAGTTTCAGCCATCCGGAAATCGGCACCGTCGTGGTGAGCGAATCCTGATAACCAACGGGCAGCCAGGCTGCCCGTTACGCTTTCCATTCAAAATTAACACCCGCTTCAGCCCACCCCTCTTCAGTGATGAACCCCCCTGCCGCCGCGATGAGCGTGTCGCCGTAAAACAGAAGCGGCGTGGTATCACGTCGCCAGGGCGGAACGTTCTGTTCCTGCCAGATTTTCTTCAGCTTACGCCCGCCGTTACGACCGACGATATGCAGCATGCCGCTGGCCCTGAAGCGTATGGTAACGTTCTCGTCCGGCTCAGGTAGACGCACATTGCCCGAATGACTTAACGCAACGACACCGGCATTCATCGGTAGCGTTAATGCTTTTTCCGGCGACGGCCAGCCGAGCACAACGTCAGCCAGCGACGGCACAGATTTTACCCACCAGAGTTGCCCTTTATAACGCCTGACGTCATAACCATTCAGGTGTATACACGGTGCGGCATCTTCCCTCGCCTGTGCAACTTCCTCCCAGATACGGTTGAGCATCGCCCTGGACGGCATAACCGCACGGTGGTAAGCCAGCCAGCGGCGAATCAGAGCAGCCCGACGCACGGGGCTCATCACCTTCAACGGCGCAACGTTCAGGGCACCGTCAGCGGTAATCAGTGTATTCAGCTCCCCGCTCAGCAACTCATCCAGCAAGCTTTCCTGTTCAGCACACAGCATGGCGCTTCTGGCCGCCGCTTCGGAAAAATGCGCCCAGCGCTCACTCAGCAGCGGTAAGACGCGCAGGCGCAGGAAGTTACGGTCGTAACTGTCGTCCTGATTGCTGTCGTCTTCAATCCAGCACAGATGATGCTGCTGCGCCCAGGCTTCCAGTGATGCGCGCGTCTCACCCAGCAGCGGGCGGATGAGCTCTGTTTCAGCAAAATCAGCGCGCTCAGGCATGGCGGATAAACCCGCAGGCCCGCTGCCCCGCTTGAGCGCCAGTAAAAACGTCTCGCACTGGTCGTCCAGATGCTGCGCGGTGACCAACGCTTCTCCAGGCTGTAATGCGCCAGAAAACGCGGCGTAGCGGGCTTTCCGCGCCTGCGCCTCAATACCCAGCCCCTCATCCTCAAGCGTGACGCGTTCAACGATCAGCGGGATCTCCCACCCTGAGCACACCGCTTCGCAGTGCGCCACCCAGTCGTCGGCATGGGGGCTTAAGCCGTGATGGATATGCATCGCCCGCAGCTGGACGTCAGGCTCACGGTCGCGCCAGAGCTTAAGGCGGTGCAGCAAAACGGTGGAATCCAGGCCACCGCTGAACCCCACCAGCAGCTGGCGGTAGGGTGAAACGGCGTGCGCGATAGCGGGTAAGGTCATAGGAAATTACACATAAAAAATGCCCGAACTGAACGGGCATTATCACACATGACGGCGATTACTGCTGATAAAGCTCCAGCGGCAGGCCGTCCGGATCGTTGAAAAAAGTGAAACGTTTATCGGTAAAGGGATCGACACGAATCGCTTCGCAGGCCACGCCGTGGGCTTCCAGATGTTTTACCGCGCTGTCCAGGTCATCGACGCTGAAGGCCAGGTGGCGCAGGCCGCAGGCTTCCGGGCGTGAAGGACGCGCTGGCGGGAAAGGAAAAGAGAACAGCTCAATCACATATTGACCGTTTAACGCCAGATCGCCTTTCCAGGAGTCGCGCTCCTCACGGTAGGCCTCGCTCAACAGCGTAAAGCCGAGAACGTCGCAGTAGAATGCCTTACTTTTCGCATAATCGGTGGCAATGATCGCAATATGATGAACCGCTTTTAAACCCAGCATAGTTTCTCCTTTTTATGATGCCCTGAACGTTACAACCGACAACCCGCCCCTGGCAAGCGGCCCCTTTTATTTTAGGACTCTCACCCAGTACACGCCGTTATCGTCGCGTTTCGCGCCATGAATATCCGTTTCAAAGCCGGGATAGTGGCGCCCCACCGAACAGAGCATCAGCAGGAAATCGAGCACCGCCCGGCTCTCCTCGGTGATCATTTCACCCGGCATCAGCAGCGGCACGCCTGGCGGATAAGGCAGGATCATGTTGGCCGATACCCGCCCGACCAGGTTCTCCAGCTCAACGGTTTCAACCTCCCCTTTCACCTGGCGCTGCCACGCCCTGTGCGGCGTCAGCTTCATTTCAGGCAGAACATCAAATGCTTGCAACATCAGGCGCGGCAGATCGTGCTGGCGGATCAGCCTGTGAATCCCCTGGGCCAGATCCTGAATACGCATATTGCGGTAGAAGTCAGGATCTTCCGCGTAGAGATCCGGCAGCATGTTCTTCACCCGCAGGTTCAGATCGTATGCGCGCTTAAACTCCATCAGTCCCCTGAGCAGCCCCATCGCGCGGGTTTTATCGATCCCGATGCTGAACAGGAACAGCAGATTATAGGGGCCGGTTTTCTCCACCACCACGCCGCGCTCATCAAGGAACTTCGCCACCAGCGCTGCCGGGATCCCTTCCTCACCCATCACACCCTGCTCATCCATGCCCGGCGTCAGGATCGTCACCTTAACCGGATCGAGGAACATGTGGTCCGCATCAGCATCCCGAAAACCGTGCCAGCTCTCCCCCGGCGCGACGGGCCAGCATTCTGCCTCATCAATCTCTTCCGGCTGCCAGATATCAAAGAACCAGCCGTCCGCTTCATCTTTAAGTCGCTGAACCTCTTTTCGGAAATGCAACGCCCGCTCCACCGAACGATTGATCAGGCGTTTACCCGGATTACCGCGCAGCATCGCCGCCGCCGTTTCGATGGACGCCACCAGCGGGTAGCTTGGCGACGTGGTCGTGTGCATCATGAAAGCTTCGTTGAAGGTGTCCTCGTCGTACTCACCCTTGATGTGAATGAGAGACGCCTGGGAAAACGCGGCCAGCATTTTGTGCGTCGACTGCGTTTCGAAGAACACCTTGCCAGGCACCCGCTCGCCGCTCATCCCACTTTTACCCGAGTAAATCGGGTGGAAATTGGTGTAAGGCACCCACGCGGAGTCAAAGTGGATCGACGGTACGTCCAGCGTCTGCTTGATCCAGTTCGTGTTGTAAAGCAGCCCGTCATAGGTGGAGTTGGTGATCACCGCATGCACAGGCCAGCTTGCCTCGGGGATAGCCGCGATCTTATTTTCAATGGCTTCATGCGTGAACTCACGGCGAGGAATGCCGCCGAGAATACCTAGCGCATTACGCGTAGGCGACAGCCAGAGCGGCACCACGTCGCTCATCATCAGCAAATGCGCCAGTGATTTATGGCAGTTGCGGTCAATCAGCAGCGTACTGCCGGCAGGCGCGGCATACATCCCGACGATTTTGTTCGAGGTTGAGGTACCGTTGGTCACCATGTAGCTTTGCTCGGCGCCAAAGGTCCGGGCGATGTACTCTTCAGCTTCCAGATGCGGGCCGGTATGATCCAGCAGAGAGCCTAACTCGGTGACCGAAATCGACACGTCCGCCTTCAGCGTGTTACCGCCGAAGAAATCGTAGAACAGGCATCCCACCGGGCTTTTTTGATAGGCCGTTCCCGCCATATGGCCTGGCGTACAGAAGGTGTACTTCCCTTCTTTCACATAGGTGAACAATGCGCGCGTAAACGGCGGTGTGATGTTATCGAGGTATTCACCGGTGTACTGCTGAATGCGGGTCGCAATGTCCTCGGCAACGCCGAGTGAGTATTCGAAGAACCACAGCGCCATACGCATATCGTGCGCACTCACGTCCATGGTCGAGTGAGTGTTGATAAAGGCGTACAGCGGAAGATATTCGTTGAGCTTATTGATATCGCTGCACAACTCCATGTCGTATTCGTCCCAGTCGAATATCACGCCACAGATGCGCGGATTGTGTTCGATAAATTTCAGCAGGTCGGCGCTGTTTTGCGGCCAGATCAGCTGATATCCGCGTGCTTTAAGGGCTTGCTCCAGCTCCTTGATGGGTTCGTCTTTATAAAAGACGCCGTGTGGCCCCATGATGGCAATGATGTTCATGGTTTACCTCCTTGAAAAACATCAGATAAGCATAGTTAAGGTAAACGGCAGGTATAAAAAAAGCCGCAACAATGTGCGGCTTTTAGGATAATTGTGAGGCTTACGCGTAACCGTAGGTCATCAGACGCTGATAACGACGGTTGAGCAGATCTTCTGTGCTCAGCACGTCCAGGTCCGCCAGGTCTGCCAGCAGCTGCGCTTTCAGGGAAGCAGCCATCACTTCCGGCTTACGATGCGCGCCACCCAGCGGTTCAGGGATAACGGTGTCGATCAGCTTCAGCTCTTTCAGACGTGGGGCAATGATGCCCATCGCTTCAGCAGCCAGCGGCGCTTTATCGGCACTTTTCCACAGGATGGAGGCACAGCCTTCCGGAGAGATAACGGAATAGGTACTGTACTGTAGCATATTCACTTTATCGCCCACGCCAATTGCCAGCGCACCGCCGGACCCACCTTCACCGATAACGGTACAGATGACCGGCACTTTCAGGCGAGACATCTCACGCAGGTTGCGTGCGATGGCTTCAGACTGACCACGCTCTTCGGCGCCAACCCCCGGGTAAGCACCCGGCGTGTCGATGAAGGTGATGATTGGCATATTGAAACGCTCAGCCATCTCCATCAGACGCAGGGCCTTACGGTAGCCTTCTGGAGCTGGCATACCGAAGTTACGACGGATTTTCTCTTTGGTTTCACGGCCTTTCTGATGACCAATGATCATCACCGGACGTCCATCCAGACGCGCGATACCGCCGACGATAGCTTT
Organism: Enterobacter sp. JJBC; assembly: GCF_036936505.1. Taxonomy (NCBI): domain Bacteria; kingdom Pseudomonadati; phylum Pseudomonadota; class Gammaproteobacteria; order Enterobacterales; family Enterobacteriaceae; genus Enterobacter; species Enterobacter sp. JJBC. The sequence goes on along the minus strand of NZ_CP136935.1, from coordinate 994,972 downwards.
ATCGTCAGCGTATGCGCGGTCGCCTGCCAGTTCGTCAAATTCGTCAAACGCCAGGCGGACATAATCCAGGGTGTACGGACGCTGTGGATGTCGCGCCAGCTGGGCGATCTGCCATGCGCCGAGATCGGCAAAGATTTTGCGCGTCAGTTCTACGCTTTTTTCGCGCAGACGATGCACTTCTTCGTCAATGTTAATATCCAGTTTTTCATCCTGACGGCTCACGGCTGTCAGAGAATCGATTTTCGCTTCCAGCTCTGCAATCGGCTGTTCGAAATCAAGGAAATTCAGACTCATAGTATTCCTGTATTAGTCAAACTCCAGTTCCACCTGCTCCGAACCAATGAGGCCACGGAGATCGTTCAGTAAACGATCGCTCGGAGAGACACGCCACGTTGCACCAAAGCGCAACCGCGCGCGTGCATCCGCCCTCTGATAGTAGAGATGTACTGGAATGGTCCCCGAGCGGTGGGGTTCCAGAGACTGACGGAGTCGGTTTAAAAGCTGGTCATCAATTTGCCTGTCCGTCAGCGAGATAGCAAGCCCGCGAGCATATTTTTCCCGGGCTTCGTCAATGTCCATCACTTCGCGGGCGGTCATTTTAAGCCCCCCGCTGAAGTCATCAAAGCTGACCTGTCCGCTGACGATAAGTATGCGGTCTTTTTCCAGCAATTGCTGGTATTTATCCAGCGCGTCGGTGAACAACATCACCTCCAGACGCCCGGAACGGTCATCCAGGGTACAGATGCCGATACGATTGCCGCGCTTGGTGACCATTACCCTTGCAGCAATCACGAGCCCCGCAGCCGTGGTGATTTTACCACGTTCTGTCGGATGCATGTCTTTAAGCCTGTGGCCGCCGACATAGCGCTCAATTTCTTTAAGATACTGGTTGATCGGGTGTCCCGTCAGGTACAGACCTAACGTTTCCCGCTCTCCATCCAGCACTACCTGTTCTGGCCACGGCTGGCAGTTGGAATAGGACTGCTCGATCTGCTCTGGCTCTTCCGCCAGCACGCCGAACATATCCGCCTGGCCAATGGCTTCCGCTTTCGCATGCTGATCGGCCGCCTTCAGCGCATCGCCGAGCGAGTTCATCAGCGCGGCGCGGTGTGGCCCCAGACGGTCAAACGCGCCGGACATGATCAGTTTTTCCAGCACGCGGCGGTTCAGTTTTTTGGTATCGGTACGGGCGCACAGATCGAACAGCTCACGGAAGTAGCCGCCGTTGTTACGCGCTTCAATGATCGCCTCGATCGGCCCCTCACCCACGCCCTTGATCGCGCCGATCCCATAGACGATTTCCCCGTCATCGTTAACGTGAAAATGATACAGGCCCGAGTTAATATCCGGCGGCAGGATCTTCAGCCCCATGCGCCAGCACTCGTCCACCAGGCCAACCACCTTCTCGGTGTTGTCCATATCGGCAGTCATTACCGCTGCCATAAACTCAGCGGGATAGTGAGCTTTCAGCCACAGCGTCTGATACGAAACCAAAGCATAGGCGGCGGAGTGAGATTTGTTAAATCCGTACCCGGCGAATTTCTCCACCAGGTCGAAGATTTTCATCGCCAGTTCGCCATCGATGCCGTTTTTCTTCGCTCCATCTTCAAAGATGGAGCGCTGCTTGGCCATCTCTTCCGGCTTTTTCTTACCCATCGCACGACGCAGCATGTCTGCGCCGCCAAGGGTATAACCCGAAAGTACCTGGGCGATCTGCATCACCTGTTCCTGATACAGGATGATGCCATAGGTTGGCTCCAGTACCGGTTTCAGGCTTTCATGCTGCCACTGAACGTCCGGGTAGGAAATTTCTTCGCGCCCGTGCTTACGGTCGATAAAGTTATCCACCATCCCCGACTGCAACGGCCCCGGACGGAACAGGGCCACCAGCGCGATCATATCTTCGAAGCAGTCGGGTTGCAGACGCTTAATCAAATCTTTCATGCCGCGGGATTCAAGCTGGAAGACGGCTGTCGTCTCCGAGCGTTGCAGCATGTCGAAACTTTTCTTGTCATCAAGCGGGATAGCCGCGATATCCAGCGGCGGTTCGCCGTTCTTCTCGCGACGGGCGTTGATCATCTCCAGCGCCCAGTTGATGATGGTGAGCGTACGCAGGCCGAGGAAGTCAAACTTCACCAGCCCGGCGTATTCCACGTCGTTCTTGTCGAACTGGGTGACCGGATGCTGGCCCGCTTCATCGCAGTACAGCGGCGCGAAGTCGGTGATTTTGGTCGGGGCGATAACCACGCCCCCCGCATGCTTACCGGCGTTACGCGTGACGCCTTCCAGCTTGCGCGCCATGTCGATCAGCGCTTTCACCTCTTCGTCGGCTTCGTAGATTTCCGGCAGCTGAGGTTCGGCTTCAAAGGCTTTCGCCAGGGTCATGCCCGGATCGGGCGGGACCAGCTTAGAGATACGATCGACAAAACCGTACGGGTGGCCCAGAACGCGGCCCACGTCGCGGATAACCGCTTTCGCCGCCATCGTCCCGAAGGTAATGATCTGCGATACCGCATCACGGCCGTACATATCGGCCACGTGCTCGATCACCTGGTCACGTTTCTCCATGCAGAAGTCGACGTCAAAGTCGGGCATGGAGACACGTTCCGGGTTGAGGAAACGTTCGAACAGCAGGTCGAATTCCAACGGATCGAGGTCGGTGATTTTCAGTGCGTACGCCACCAGCGAGCCGGCACCGGAACCACGGCCCGGGCCTACCGGCACGCCGTTATCCTTCGACCACTGGATGAACTCCATCACGATCAGGAAGTAGCCAGGGAACCCCATCTGGTTGATCACCTGGAGTTCAATATCCAGGCGCTCGTCATATTCAGGACGCTTCTCTTTACGGACCGCTTCATCCGGGAAAAGGAATTCCAGACGCTCTTCCAGACCCTCTTTCGATTTCATGACCAGGAAATCTTCGGTGGTCATGTCGCCCGTCGGGAACTGCGGCAGGAAGTATTCGCCGAGACGCACGGTGACGTTACAGCGCTTGGCAATCTCTACGCTGTTTTCCAGCGCTTCCGGGATGTCCGAGAAAAGCTCACACATCTCCTCTTCGCTGCGCATGTACTGCTGCGATGAGTAGTTGCGCGGGCGTTTCGGATCGTCGAGGGTGAAGCCGTCGTGGATAGCGACGCGAATTTCATGCGCGTCAAAATCGCCCGCCTCAAGGAAGCGCACATCGTTGGTGGCCACTACAGGCAGGCCACGCGCTTCCGCCAGGGCGACGGCCGCATGCAGATAGCTCTCTTCGTCCGCACGCCCGGTACGGATCAGCTCCAGGTAATAGCGATCCGGGAAATACTCTTCGTAGAACGAGACGCACTGATCCACCAGCGCGTTGTTACCGCGCAGCAGACATTTGCCGACATCCCCCATACGACCACCGGAGATCAGCAGCAAACCTTCGTTCAGCTCTGCCAGCCAGTCGCGGTCAATCCATGGGCCCTGTGCGCCGTAGCCGCGCTGGTAGGCTTTTGAGATCAGCAGAGTGAGGTTCTGATAGCCCGTGTTATTCATGGCTAACACGGAAATTTGCGTCATCTCATCGCCGAGCAGGTCGCTCTGCACATGAAAATCCGCCCCGACAATAGGCTTCATCCCCGCGCCGTGCGCCGTTCCGTAGAACTTCACCAGGCCACACAGGTTGGTAAAATCGGTGATCGCCAGCGCAGGCATGCCAAGCGAGGCCGCCTTTTTTACCAGCGGCCCGGTCTTTGCCAGCCCATCGATCATGGAGTAGTCGCTATGCACCCGCAGGTGTACGAAACGTGGTTCAGCCATCTTCAAATCCCGCGTTACTTAATTGCTTGCGTCTTGATTCAGGACACCAGTCCCAGCGCGCGTTTCACCGGGCCAAAGCTGCGCCGATGATGTTCAGTTGCGCCATGTTCAGCCAGCTTTTCCAGATGGAAAGCCGTTGGATATCCCTTGTGCTGGGCGAAACCATACGCGGGATAAGTGAGGTCCAGCGCGGCCATTTCAGCATCGCGCGTCACTTTGGCAATGATTGACGCCGCACTGATTTCTGCGACGCGGCTATCGCCTTTAACAACAGCCATGGAAGGCATCGGCAGCGCCGGGCAACGGTTACCGTCGATCAGTACATACTCAGGCACAATCTTCAGGCCCGCAACGGCACGCTGCATCGCCAGCATGGTAGCGTGCAGAATGTTTAGATCGTCAATCTCATGCGGTTCTGCGCGCCCGAGACTCCAGGCCAGCGCTTTCTCTTTAATTTCATCGAACAGCGCTAAACGACGCTTTTCGCTCAGTTTTTTCGAGTCGTTCAGGCCAACGATCGGGCGGGCTGGATCGAGGATCACCGCCGCGGTCACAACGGCACCCACTAACGGGCCACGACCGACTTCATCCACACCGGCAACGAGGTGGGTATGGGGATAAATAAATTCCATCATTGTGCTAACTCCAGCACCGCATCGGCCGCCTGCTCATCAGCATTACAGCGGATCAGTTGATGCAGTTCACGGAAGGTATCATGCATCTGGTGGCTGGTTTTACCGTTGGCCAGCAGCGGCAGCAGCGCATCTGCCAGCGCCTGCGGCTGACATTCATCCTGCAAGAGCTCTTTCACCAGCTCGCGACCCGCAAGCAGGTTTGGCAGAGATACGTAATCTGTTTTTACCAGACGTTTTGCCAGCCAGAAGGTAAACGGCTTCATGCGATAACCGACCACCATCGGGCATTTCGCCAGCATACACTCCAGCGCAGCCGTGCCGGAAGCCAGCAGTGCGGCATCGCTCGCAAACATGGCTTGCCGCCCTTTTCCGTCCAGCAAGCGGACGTGAAGATCCGGGGCGACGTCGGCTTTGATACGCTCAAACTGCTCGCGGCGTTTGGCATTCACCAGCGGCACGACCACTTCAAGATCGGGGTAAGTCTTGCGAAGAATTTGCGCCGTTTTCAGGAAATCGGCACTGAGCATTTCAACTTCCGCACCCCGGCTTCCTGGCAGCAGCGCCAGACAATGCACATCATGCGGGATGCCCAGTTCGTCACGCGCCGCGTTTTTATCCGGATCCAGTGGCATGGCATCCGCCATGGTATGACCGATAAAACGGCACGGGACATTAAATCTGTCGTAAAACGCTTTTTCGAAAGGCAGAAAAGCCAGCACCAGATTGGTGGACCGTCCGATTTTGAAAACGCGTTTCTGTCGCCACGCCCACACGGATGGGCTGACGTAATGGATCGTTTTGATCCCCTGCTTTTTCAGGTTCCCTTCAAGGGTAATATTGAAATCAGGCGCATCAATGCCGACAAATACATCGGGCTTGAGGTCGGTAAAGCGGCGGGTAAGGTCGGCGCGGATATGCAGCAGGCGACGCAAGCGGCCCAGCACCTCGACGATGCCCATCACAGCCAGCTCTTCCATTTCATACCAGGCTTCGCAGCCTTCGGCCTGCATTAGCGGCCCAGCCACGCCCACAAAGCGGGCATTGGGTACACGGGCTTTAAGCGCGCGGATAAGACCTGCACCAAGAATATCGCCGGAGGTTTCTCCGGCGACCAGGGCGATGGTAAGCGGACGACTGTCGACCATTAACGAATCAGACCACGGGTTGAACGTTCAAAGAATTCCATGAACGTTTTCACTTCAGGGTGCTTATTCGCCAGCTCGGCAATTTCCGGCTTAGCCTCTTCCAGCGTTTTACCGCTACGGTACAGCAATTTGTACGCGTTGCGGATCGCGGTAATCGCTTCGCGGCTGAAGCCACGACGCTTGAGACCTTCAATGTTCACGCCAAACGGCGTGGCATGGTTGCCCTGCGCAATCACAAACGGTGGGACGTCCTGCGCCACACCGGAGCATCCGCCGACCATCACGTGTGCACCAATGATGCAGAACTGATGGACTGCGGTCATGCCGCCAATAATGGCGAAATCATCGACCGATACGTGTCCCGCCAGCGTTGCGTTGTTGGCGAGAATACAGCGGCTCCCCACGGTACAGTCGTGCGCAATGTGCGCATTAACCATAAACAGGTTGTCGCTGCCCACCTTCGTCAATCCACCGCCTTGCGTTGTACCACGATGAATGGTGACGCTTTCGCGAATGCGGTTACGATCGCCGATTTCCACGCGGGTCGGTTCGCCAGCATACTTGAGATCCTGGTTAACTTCGCCGATGGAGGCGAACTGATAGATCTCATTGTTGCAGCCAATGGTGGTATGACCATTCACGACAACGTGAGATTTCAGTACTGTACCCTCACCAATTTCGACATGGGGTCCAACAATACAAAACGGGCCGATGTGGACATTGGCACCAATGATGGCACCCGTTTCCACAATGGCGGTAGGATGAATAAAGGCGGATTTATCAATCACGTATCAGGCCTCCCGGCTACGCGCACACATCATTGTCGCTTCGCAAACAACTTTGCCGTCAACCATAGCTACGCCTTTGAAGCGAGTCAGGCCGCGACGCGTTTTTTCAAAAGTGACTTCCATGATCATTTGATCACCAGGCACGACCGGACGCTTGAAGCGCGCTTCATCGATACCCGCGAAGTAATAGAGTTCACCCGGTTCCAGTTTACCTACGCTTTTAAACGCCAGAATACCGGTAGCCTGTGCCATCGCTTCCAGGATCAATACCCCCGGGAAGATAGGCTTACCAGGGAAGTGCCCCTGGAAGAACGGCTCGTTAACGGAGACATTTTTCACTGCGCGCAGAAAACGACCTTCTTCAAAATCCAGCACACGGTCTACCAGTAAAAACGGATAGCGGTGCGGCAGAAGTTCTAAAATCTCTTCAATATGCAGAGTATGAGTGTCAGTAGTCAAAATACTCTTCCTGTCAAATGTACTAAGTAGCAATAATAACACGGCCTGCCGGTTTATAAACAAAGCCGACAGGCCGGGAAATTTAGCGTTAAACGGATGAACGCTTAGTCTTGTTGATCGATTTTGCGCTCAATCGCTTTGAGTCGCTTGCTCATATCATCAATATTCATCACCAGTGCAGCTGTTTTACGCCAGACCTTGTTCGGTTGCAGCGGAATACCGGAGGAATAAACGCCAGGCTCAGTGATTGGACGCATCACCATGCCCATCCCCGTCACCGTGACTTTGTCGCATATTTCCATATGGCCATTGATCACGCTGGCACCGCCAATCATGCAGTAACGGCCAATTTTCAGGCTGCCTGCCATGATAACACCACCCGCCACTGCGGTATTGTCGCCAATCACAACGTTATGTGCAATCTGGCACTGGTTGTCTATGATAACACCGTTACCAATAATGGTGTCGTCAAGCGCACCGCGGTCGATGGTGGTGCAAGCGCCGATCTCCACACGATCGCCGATAATCACGCGACCCAGCTGAGGGATCTTAACCCAGTTACCCCGATCGTTAGCGTAACCAAATCCGTCAGAACCAATCACCGTGCTGGACTGTACGAGACAATTCTCGCCAACCTCAACCTCATGGTAGACAGAGACATTGGCCCACAGACGAGTCCCTGCGCCAATTTTCGTATTTTTTCCAACAAAGCAGCCTGGGCCAATCACCACGTTATCACCCAGCACGACGCCGGATTCGATAACGGCGTTTGCGCCGACTGATACGTTGTTACCCAGCTGAGCCGTCGGATCAATCGCAGCACTGGCTGCAATGTTCTGTGCCGGCTGCGGCGTGGTATCAAGAATTTGGGCCATGCGCGCATAGGTCAGGTAGGGATTTTTCACTACCAGTGCAGCGCTAGTGGCAAACGGAAGATCGTCCTGCGTCAGAACAACGGCAGACGCCTGGCACTGGGCCAGGTGTTCACGGTACTTAGGGCTTACCATGAAGGTAATAGTGCCTGCTTTAGCAGATTGCATGGACGCAACAGCGGTGATGACGATATCGCCATCACCGTGTAATTCTGCATCCAACTGCTGAGCTAAATCAGCCAGTCGAATTGAAGGCATTACTTATTTAACCTGTTTCAGAACATCAGCGGTGATGTCTTTAACATCGCTGCTGTTGAATGCAACGGCGTTCGAATCAACAACCAGATCGATGCTCTGATCGGCTGCGACTGCTTTAACGGCAGACTGAATACGCGTCACCAGTTTGCCACGCTCTTCGTTAGAACGACGCTGACGATCCTGCTCGAAAGCCTGCGCTTTCTGAGAGAAGGTCTGGCGCTGAGACATGACGTCTTTTTCCAGTTTGCTGCGCTCGCTCGCTTTCATGGTAGAACCATCACGCTGAAGACGCTGCATCTTGGACTGAAGATCACCTTCCATACGTTGCAGTTCGCTCGCACGGCCTTTGAATTCGTTTTCCAGCGTTGCAGAAACACCGGTTTTCTGTGCAACCTGCTGGAACAAATTACCCATGTTGACGATTGCAATTTTATCCGCTGCCTGAGCAGAAGTTGCCATCGCTAAACCGAGACCTGCAGCTAATAACCACTTTTTCACAATTAACTCCTTACCATCCCATTGGCACCCGAGGGGTACCGTTCTTTGCGTGGCAAGGCGATCGTTTTACCGATCGCCGGTTGTCAGCGCTACACTGCCAACGCATTCCATTGCAGCGGATTATTACCAGGTTTTACCAATGTTAAACTGGAACTGCTCCGCTTTGTCTCCATCGTATTTCTTAAACGGCTGGGCGTAAGAGAAGACCAACGGCCCCAGCGGTGACATCCATTGTAATGCGATACCTGCGGACATGCGAATGTTGCTCGGATCGCTGTAGTCCGGAACCCCCGCCGCACGCATCTGGGCGGTGTTCTCCCAGTTGGTGTCCCACACTGTACCTGCATCCATAAAGAAGGAGGTGCGGACAGAGTTTGCGTACTTGTCGCTGATAAACGGCGTAGGCGTGATGAACTCGAGGCTCGCCACGGCCATAGCGTTACCACCTACTGCGTCATCAGAGCTACATACTTGCTTAGGATCACGGCTTGCGCAGTTATCTTCGTCATTACCGCCGTAATAAACCGCTTTCGGACCAATGTTATTGGACTGGAAGCCACGCACGGTGCTTGAACCACCGGCGTAGAAGTTTTCATAGAACGGCAGTTCTTTGCTTCCAATACCGTCACCATAACCCCAACGGGTACGACCCAGAACAACCCACTTGTGATCTTCATCAATTGGGAAGTAGGACGCCGTATCCAGCGTGACCTTGTAGAACTCGTTATCCGAGCCCGGGATAGTCACTTTACCGTTCAGGTTGACACGTGAACCTTCCGTCGGGAAGTAGCCACGGTCAAGACGGTTGTAGGTCCAACCGTAGTTGAAGGTGAAGTCATCCGCGGCGAAACCGTTGTCATCGCTGGACGTACTCGCCGACTGACCGATGGAGTCCAGGTAACGCCACATCGCCACCTGCGGTTGCATGTTGGACAGGTCGTTATGCACGTACCCTAAACCTGCGCGCAGGGTGTTGTATTCGTTAACCGGGAAGCCGAGCGTACCATCCAGACCGTAACTCTTGTTGGTATACGAGGAGAGGTCCGCGTCATCCGCTTTAAAGTCGTTATAGAAGATACGACCGCCCAGGCTTACACCGTCAACGGTGAAGTATGGGTTGGTAACAGAGAACTCAGAGTAGGTCTGGTAGTCGTTTTTCGTCCCGTTGATACCGACAGAGTAGCCCGTACCCAGCCAGTTATCCTGCTGAACACCGACCTGGAAGCTCACGCCACTTTCAGTACCGTAACCAATACCGAAGTTGAAGCTACCGGTATTACGTTCTTTAACTTTATAAACAACATCAACCTGATCCGGACGACCTGGTACACGCTGAGTATCGGTATCGACCGTTTCGAAATAGCCCAGACGGTTCAGACGCTCTTTACCCTGGTCTACCAGATCGCTTCCCAGCCATGCCCCTTCCATCTGGCGCATTTCACGGCGCAGAACGGAGTCTTTAGAGGTATCGTTACCTTCGAAGCGGATCTTACGCACATAGAAACGGTTGCCCGCATCAACGTTAACGTGCAGCTTAACGGTTTTATCCGTGTCGTTAATTTCCGGCTGCGTTTGCACACGCGGATACGCATAACCATAACGGCCGAGCAGCTTCTTAATGCTGTCTTCCATTTTGGTGACTTTAGATCCGCTGTACAGATCGCCCGGCTGAATTTTGGTCAGAGATTCAATTTCAGCTGAATGTCCTGCCAGGTTGCCGCTGACTTCAACACCTGAAAGCGTGTACTTATCGCCTTCAGTGATGTTAACGGTAATGTAGATACCTTTCTTGTCCGGAGTCAGACTCACCTGAGTTGAATCGATGTTGAAACGGGCGTAACCGCGATCCAGATAGTAGCTGCGCAGGGTTTCAAGGTCACCCGCCAGTTTCTGTTTCTGGTATTTACGATCGCCTACCACGTTCCACCACGGCACTTCGTCACGCAGCTGGAAGTTGGAGATCAGTTCGTCGGTGCTGAACGCGTGGTTACCCACGATGTTGATCTGCTGGATCTTCGCAGAAACACCTTCCTGGAAGACCAGTTTCAGGTCAACACGGTTACGTGGCAGCGGTGTAACAACCGCTTTAACGCTCGCACTGTATTTACCGACGCTGTAGTAGAAATCTTCCAGACCTTTTTCAATGTCTGCAAGGGTTGTGCGGTCCAGAGATTCCCCCACACGAACACCCGATGCCTCAAGGTTCTGCTTGAGCATGTCGTCTTTCACCGATTTGTTACCGGAGAAAGTGATGCTGGCAATCGTTGGACGTTCTTTTACCTGAACCACCAGCGTATCACCATCGCGCAGGACGCGGACGTCCTCAAAGTTGCCAGTGGCAAACAGAGCACGGATGGTGTTACTGATATCTTCATCATTAACCGTATCGCCGGGGCGCACAGGCATACTGAGGAGGGCCGCACCAACGGCGACACGCTGAAGGCCTTCGAAATGAATATCTTTCACTACGAACCCGTCAGCACCGTATACGGTCGCGCTGCTAAACAGCAGCGACGCTATGAGCAACTTTTTCATCGCCATCGTTATTATGCGTTCTTCCTAACTAACTCTCTTACAACCGAGAGAAATCATTGAAAAGTGCAAGCCCCATTAACAGCACCAGCAAAATCGAGCCAATGCGATAACTAAAGTCTTGAACTCGCTCGGATACCGGTCCGCCTTTTAGCTTTTCAATCGCTAAAAACAGCAGATGGCCCCCATCTAATACGGGAAGCGGGAACAGGTTGATTATCCCCAGGTTCACGCTAATCAGCGCAAGGAACATGAGATAGTAAATCACCCCGAACTCCGCTGACATCCCAGCCCCCTGAGCAATCGAAATTGGCCCACTGAGGTTGTTCAGTTTCACATCACCGGTTATCAATTTCCCCAACATGTTGACCGTAAGCTTCATCAGCTGCCATGTTTTATCCGTGGCCTCAACGATGGCGCTAAACGGCCCATACTGGCGTATTGTCTTGTACTCATCTGGCAGTGGGATCACTTTCGGCACAACGCCGGCAAACCCTTCCGCCTTACCGCCGCCCGATTTGGTATCCGGGGTGAGAGTCAGTGAGAGCGAACTCCCCTGCCTTTCCACTTCCAGCGCGAGCGGCTTGCCTGGATTATCGCGCACCAGAGTAACAAAGGTCATCCATTGTGTTAATGGCTGACCATCGACTTTAACGATCCTGTCACCCGCTTGTAAACCTGCTTTACTCGCTGCCGATTTGGCCTGTACTTCGGCTAATACCGGCTCGATCTGCGCGCCGCGCGGTCGAATCCCGAGTGCGGCGACAGGGTCCTCTTTGTCTGGCTCAAAGCGCCAGTGGCGTAAATCCAGCACTTTTTCCTGCCGCTGGTCGGAACCAAATGGCGATACGCTGACGGTTGTCTGCTCATCACCGATTTTGGCAACCAGTTGTAACCTCACGGCATCCCAATCAGGGGTTTCGATACCATCAATCGCTTTAAGTTCCATTCCCGGTGTAATTTGCGCCGTTGCCGCAATAGAACCCGTGGTGATTTCGCCCACGACCGGGCGCACGCCAGGCACGCCGATGATAAACACCAGCCAGTAGGCGAAGATAGCGAAGATGAAATTGGCTACCGGGCCGGCAGCGATGATGGCAGCACGTTGTCCAACAGTTTTATTGTTAAACGCGCGATGGCGAAGTTCCGGGGCGACAGGCTCAACGCGTTCGTCGAGCATTTTGACATAGCCGCCCAGGGGAATCAGAGCGATGACAAACTCGGTGCCATGCTTATCGGTACGCTTCCAGAGCGATTTGCCAAAGCCAATCGAGAATCGCTCCACCCGCACACCACAGCGCCGGGCAACCCAGAAATGGCCAAATTCATGCACGGTAATCAGTACACCCAGTGCAACAATGAACGCCGCCAGATTCCAGAGAATGCTCAGCATAAAACCTTCCGTTATATCGTCCCAAACACCAGTAAAAGCAGGCAAGCAAATACAGGAACAGCCGCGGTAAGGCTGTCAATGCGATCCAGTATTCCGCCATGTCCTGGAATCAGGTGACCACTGTCCTTAATCCCTGCTTCACGCTTAAACATACTCTCGGTTAAATCACCCAGCACCGATGCCAGCGCCGCGAAAATCGAACATACCAGCAGCGTGGAGGGGGCAACCTCAAGATTCGCCCAGACGCCATAGCCCCAGGAGATAATCGCTGCCGTAAACAGGCCGCCAATGAAGCCTTGCCAGGTTTTGCCCGGAGAAACCTTTGGCGCCAGTTTATGTTTGCCGAACAGTTTACCAAACATATAGGCCCCGGAGTCAGCCCCCCAGACGAGAATCATCACATAAAGCAGCCATATCGCGCCGCTGTAGTGGTTTTCGTCATAGTGCCAGGCGCGCAGCGCAACCATCCCCCAGAAAAAGGGAACAATCGTGAGCAGACCAAAAATAAGGCGCAACACTTTAGAGTTACGCCAGATCGCCGCAGAGCCCGGATAGAAAAGCACTAAAACAAGCGCAGCAATCCACCAGGCCAGCGATATCCATAAGGATCCGGCAACCAGCGGCTGGTGAACATCGTGATGATATTCAGGCAAGGTATACAGCATCAGGGCCAGTAAAAAACCACAGAGTACCGCCAGCCATACCCGCTGAGTGCGCGAGGTAAAGCCGCTAAGCTGCCCCCATTCCCACGCGGCGAGCATACACACCACCAGCGTAACAATAGCGAATCCCACCGGAGGCAGTAAAAACAGCGCTGCGATGACGACGGGTATTAATACAAAAGCGGAAATCAGGCGATACTTCAGCAAAAGCTACCCCCATCAGGCGTTATCGCCACCAGGCTCGGTGCCGCCGAAACGACGCTCTCGATTGGCAAAGGCATGCAGCGCACCTTCAAAGTCTTGTTCATCAAAATCTGGCCAAAGAACATCCGTAAAGTAAAGTTCGGCGTAGGCAATTTGCCACAGCAAAAAGTTACTAATGCGATGCTCCCCCCCTGTCCTTATAACCAAATCCACGGGTGCCAGTTCATTCATGCAGATTTGCTGACTCAGCGCCTCTTCATCAATCTGGTCGGGTCTTAACAGCCCTTCCTGAACCTGCTCAGCCAGATGCCGAACCCCCTGGATAATATCCCAGCGTCCGCCGTAATTCGCCGCGATATTGAGCGTCAGGCCGGTATTATTTTCCGTCAGCGCTTCTGCTTTGCGAATCCGTTCCTGCAAACGTGAGTTAAAACGACTGGTTTCGCCAATAATACGCAAGCGGACGTTGTGGCGGTGCAGGCTTTTTACTTCGCTATCGAGCGCCCACACGAACAGTTCCATCAACGCAGTCACTTCCTGCGCAGGTCGATTCCAGTTCTCACTGCTAAAAGCATAGAGCGTTAACGCATCAATGCCGTTATTGGCGGCAAAAGAAACGGCGCGGCGAACAGATTTCGCCCCAGCTTTATGCCCAAAGGCTCGTATCTTCCCTTGTCTTTTCGCCCAGCGGCCATTGCCATCCATGATGATTGCAACATGGCGACAGCCATGTGCTGGCAAGTTTTCGCTTATTGGTTGATTCGCAGACAACATAACGCGTTTTTAGTCCCTGAAAGGATTTAACGGTACACAGGAATACTGAAGCCTATACATAAAAAAGCCGTGTCAAACCACGGCTTACCTGACCACTTAAAGCCAAATACCTGCGATCAGGTGGCGCAGACTATATCACTGAAGCCCAACGCTAACAAATAGCACGACGACTAGTGCTTGCTTTATCACCAGCTTGCGAGACGTGTCACCTGTTTACGCGCAACAATGCGTGCCTGTTCATCCACGGCCAGCACCTCTTCCACGCTCTGCGGCTCACGCAAATCCATCATCTCCAGCACGGATAAATTCAACGCGGCGATATCAGTGAAGCGGATCTGCTGATTCAGGAATGCTTCAACGGTCACTTCATTGGCTGCATTAAGCGCCGTTGTCGCCGCCTGCCCCTGATCGAAGGCCGTCATCGCCAGTTTCAGACAGGGATAACGGTCGTAATCAGGCTCGCTAAAAGTCAGTGAACTCAGCTTGCAAAAATCGAGAGGCTTAACGCCCGATTTTACGCGGTTTGGCCACGCCATTGTATGAGCAATTGGCGTACGCATATCCGGTTCGCCCAGCTGGGCCAGCACGCTGCCGTCCTGATAGCGCACCATCGAGTGAATCACCGACTGCGGGTGGATCAGCACTTCCATCTGTTTCGCCGACGCATTGAACAGCCAGCGAGCTTCAATGTATTCCAGACCTTTGTTCATCATGGTGGCCGAATCGACGGAGATCTTACGCCCCATTGACCAGTTCGGATGACGACATGCCTGATCCGGCGTCATTGCGCTCAATTCAGACAGTGGCGTTTCACGGAACGGGCCACCAGACCCGGTAAGCAGAATCGACACAACGCCATTCTGCTCCAGGTCAGCGTACCCCAGGTTTTGTTGAAAAGGTTGGGGTAAACTCTGAAAAATGGCGTTGTGCTCGCTATCGACCGGCAAAAGACGCGCCCCACGCTGTTTTACCGCCTCCATAAAGAGGCGTCCGCAGGTGACCAGCGACTCTTTGTTCGCAAGCAGGACATCTTTTCCCGCATCGATCGCGGCAAGCGTCGGCAGAAGACCCGCCGCCCCGACGATTGCCGCCATAACCTGATCAACTTCATCAAGCGCGGCCATATCGCACGCCGCCTGTTGCCCGCTGAGCACCTCGGTACGGCAGCCCTTCTCCTGCAATAGCGCTTTTACCTGGCGGGCGCTCTCTTCATCATCCATCACCGCAAAACGGGGGGTAAACTCCAGGCACTGTTCGACCATTCGCTGCACGTTTTTTCCGGCCACAAGCGCGGCTACGGTGTAGCTGTCAGGATTATGACGTACAACGTCGAGAGTGCTGCAACCGATAGAGCCGGTCGAGCCGAGGAGAGTGAGATGCTTCATGAGATGCCCAAAAGTTAGATCAGATAAAAGCAAAACGCCGCCAGCAAGACTCAATGTCCTTCTGAACGGCGTTTATCAGTGTACAGCGAAAATCAGAACTGCATCAGTTCCGCTTCTTTTTCTGCCAGCGCCGCATCAATTTTCTTGATGGCCGCGTCGGTCATTTTCTGAATGTCGTCCTGTGAACGACGATCGTCATCTTCGCTGATCTCTTTTTCTTTCAGCAGGGCTTTCACTTTATCGTTCGCATCGCGACGCACGTTACGTACGGAAACGCGACCCTGCTCAGCTTCACCGCGAACCACTTTGATCAGGTCTTTACGACGCTCTTCCGTCAGCGGAGGCAGTGGTACGCGAATATCCGCGCCCGCTGAGCTTGGGTTCAGACCCAGGTCAGATGCCATGATCGCTTTTTCAACGGCCGGGCTCATTGAGCGATCGAACACGTTGATTTTCAGGGTACGGGTATCTTCTACCGTCACGCTCGCCAGCTGACGCAGTGGCGTAGGCGTACCGTAGTATTCTACGATGATGCCATCCAGCAGGCTTGGGGAAGCTCGGCCAGTACGGATTTTGCTGATTTGGTTTTTGAACGCTTCTACGCATTTGTCCATGCGTACTTCAGCATCTTTTCTGATGTCGTTAATCACGTTACGGATCCTTGAAAACTTGTCTCAGGCAGACTATCCGCCAGCACAGCGCTACAGGTGTGCTAAGTATAGTCGCGTTTAATTCATGACAACGCCAAAGGCGCGCCCGGGTAAGATACCACGTCGAAATAAAGCGGAATCTTACCTGTATTTATCGCCGACGGAAATTATTCCGTGATCAAAGTGCCTTCTTTTTCGCCCATAACAACGCGACGCAGCGCGCCAGGCTTGTTCATATTGAAGACACGGATCGGCAGTTTGTGGTCACGAGCCAGCGTAAAGGCGGCAAGATCCATCACTTTTAGCTCTTTTTCCAGCACTTCGCTGTAGCTCAGCTGATCGTACATGGTCGCTGAAGGATCTTTTGCCGGGTCGGCAGTAAACACGCCATCTACTTTGGTCGCTTTCAGCACCACATCGGCTTCGATTTCGATACCGCGCAGGCAGGCTGCGGAATCGGTGGTAAAGAACGGGTTACCCGTACCGGCGGAGAGGATCACCACGCGGTTGTTGCGCAGCAGGCTGATGGCCTCTGCCCAGCTGTAATTATCGCATACGCCATTCAAAGGAATAGCGGACATCAGGCGAGCGTTCACATAGGCGCGATGAAGCGCATCACGCATCGCCAGGCCATTCATCACGGTTGCCAGCATACCCATGTGGTCGCCCACTACGCGGTTCATCCCCGCTTTCGCCAGACCAGCACCACGGAAAAGGTTGCCACCGCCAATGACCACGCCAACCTGAATACCCAGTTCGACCAGTTCTTTGATTTCCTGTGCCATGCGATCAAGGATGCTTGCGTCAATACCGAAGCCTTCCGATCCTTGCAGCGCTTCGCCACTCAGCTTAAGCAGAATGCGTTTGTACACGGGTTTTGCATTGGTAGCCATGTTTCTTTCCTGAGACTGTCAACGATTAAGATGGGGTTAATTCTGGCGACATGATATGTCGCAAATCAGCACAGCGATACTGGAGCCTGTCTGATTTCGTGAGACGGGTGACAAAAAGAAGCCGCCCTCAGGCGGCTCCTTTTCAATCATTAAGACTGCTTGGACATTGCAGCAACTTCTGCTGCGAAGTCAGTCTCAACTTT
Organism: Enterobacter sp. JJBC; assembly: GCF_036936505.1. Lineage (NCBI taxonomy): Bacteria > Pseudomonadati > Pseudomonadota > Gammaproteobacteria > Enterobacterales > Enterobacteriaceae > Enterobacter > Enterobacter sp. JJBC. Next base: position 977,832 of record NZ_CP136935.1, on the reverse strand, counting down.
CTCGATGCCTTCGCCCACTTCGAAGCGGATGAAGCCAGTTACATCAGCGTTGTGCTCTTTCAGCAGCTGAGCAACAGACTTGCTTGGATCCATAACGAAAGGCTGGCCAGTCAGAGAAACTTCGCCGGTGAATTTCTTCATGCGGCCTTCAACCATTTTCTCTGCGATTTCTTTTGGCTTACCAGACTGCATCGCGATGTCCAGCTGAACCTGGTACTCTTTCTCTACCACTTCAGCAGACACGTCTTCTGGCTTAACGAATTCTGGTTTGCTTGCAGCGATGTGCATTGCCAGCTGTTTAACCAGCTCTTCGTCAGCGCCTTTAGCCGCAACCAGAACACCGATACGCGCGCCGTGCTGGTAAGAGCCCAGAACGTCACCTTCCAGGGAAGCAACGCGACGGATGTTGATGTTCTCACCGATTTTAGCAACCAGCGCAACACGCTCTTCTTCGAACTGTGCTTTCAGAACTTCAACGTCAGTGATTTTGCCTGCAACCGCTGCGTCCAGAACTTTGTTAGCAAATGCCTGGAAACCAGCATCTTTAGCAACGAAGTCAGTCTGGCAGTTAACTTCCAGAATGATGCCGTAGTTGCCGTCGATTTTGGTGATGATCACGCCGTCAGCAGCAACGTTGCCTGCTTTCTTAGCTGCTTTGATCGCACCGGATTTACGCATGTTTTCGATTGCCAGCTCGATGTCGCCGTTCGCTTCGGTCAGCGCTTTTTTGCAATCCATCATGCCTGCGCCAGTACGCTCACGCAGCTCTTTTACCAGGGATGCGGTAATTTCAGCCATTCTTAAATCCTCGGGAGATGTGAACTGCCCGGCCGGGAGCCAAACAGTATAAATTGAAAAAAGGGGCCGATAATGGGCCCCTATTCATACACGGTACTAATAAGGGGTAAAACCTTATTATTCAGCTTCTACGAAGCTTTCTTCCGCCTGAGAAGCCAGATCCTGGGAACGGCCTTCACGAACGGTAGCAGCTACAGCGCTCAGGTACAGGCTAACAGCACGGATTGCGTCGTCGTTACCCGGGATAACGAAGTCAACACCGTCCGGATCGGAGTTGGTATCAACGATAGCGAATACCGGGATACCCAGGTTGTTAGCTTCTTTGATTGCGATGTGCTCGTGGTCTGCATCGATTACGAACAGCGCGTCTGGCAGGCCGCCCATATCTTTGATACCGCCCAGGCTGTTTTCCAGCTTGTCCAGTTCACGAGTGCGCATCAGCGCTTCTTTCTTAGTCAGCTTATCGAAAGTACCGTCCTGAGACTGGGTTTCCAGATCTTTCAGGCGCTTGATGGACTGACGAACAGTTTTCCAGTTGGTCAGCATGCCGCCCAACCAGCGATGGTTCACGAAGAACTGGTCGCAGCTGTTAGCAGCATCTTTCACAGCTTCGCTTGCAGCGCGCTTAGTACCAACGAACAGAATCTTACCTTTACGGGAAGAGATCTTGTTCAGCTCAGCCAGGGCTTCGTTGAACATTGGTACAGTCTTCTCAAGGTTGATGATGTGAACTTTGTTACGTGCGCCGAAGATGAAAGGCTTCATTTTCGGGTTCCAGTAACGGGTCTGGTGACCGAAGTGAACACCAGCCTTGAGCATGTCGCGCATGGAAACAGTTGCCATGTTTAAAACCTCTATATTGAAAGTTGGGGTTATGCCTCCACGTATCCCATATTACCGACCCCGAAGGGCACCCCGGAATATGTGCCGATACGTGTGTGTTGTTACACAAAGTGAGATTTGTCGCTCCCGTCCAGCCTGTGTATCTGAGATGGATCGGAAGTCCGGCGCGCTTTATATCACAAAACACGGCCAGAAACCAATAATTGTTGGCGGAGTGTGCTGTTAATGATTCTCAATTTGGCACGGGGTGCGCCTGACTGATACCATTGACAACACTTACACTAGTATTGTCGAAAAAATCGACACCGATGGACAGATTACATGGCTATCTCTATTAAGACACCTGAAGAAATTGAAAAGATGCGCGTCGCCGGTCGTCTGGCCGCGGAAGTGCTGGAAATGATCGAGCCGTTCGTGAAACCGGGCGTCAGCACTGGCGAACTGGATCGCATCTGTAACGACTATATCGTCAACGAGCAGCACGCGGTCTCTGCCTGCCTTGGCTATCACGGTTTCCCGAAATCCGTCTGCATCTCTATTAATGAAGTGGTTTGCCACGGCATTCCGGATGACGAGAAGCTGCTGAAAGATGGCGACATCGTCAACATCGACGTGACCGTCATCAAAGACGACTACCACGGCGACACCTCTAAGATGTTCATCGTTGGCAAGCCAACGATTCTGGGCGAGCGTCTGTGCAAAGTAACGCAAGAGAGCCTCTACCTGGCGCTGAAAATGGTGAAGCCGGGCATCCGCCTGCGCACCATCGGCGCCGCAATCCAGAAATTTGTGGAAGCGGAAGGTTTCTCCGTGGTGCGCGAATATTGCGGTCACGGTATTGGTCGTGTGTTCCATGAAGAACCGCAGGTTCTGCACTACGATGCAGACGACGGCGGCGTAGTGCTGCAAAAGGGCATGACCTTCACGATCGAGCCAATGGTCAACGCGGGTGATTACCGCATCCGTACCATGAAAGATGGCTGGACGGTAAAAACCAAAGACAGAAGCTTGTCTGCCCAGTACGAGCATACTATTGTGGTTACAGACAACGGCTGCGAAATTATGACGTTGCGCAAGGATGACACCATCCCGGCGATACTGACGAACATTGAGTGATAAGAAGCCGGCGAATGCCGGCTTTTTTAATGGCGATAGCTTTTTCTTATGGGTGGCGCACGATGAGTAATCTCTTACCCGAACAGTATGCTAACACAGCACTTCCCACCCTCCCCGACCAGCCTGATAACCCGGGCGTCTGGCCACCGCATGAACTGTCCTGCGCGCATATCAAAGCCCACATGGAGGTTTTCCATCGCTGGCTGGGAAGCGCATTTGACGCAGGCGTTTCGGCCGAGCAGCTCATTGAAGCGCGCACCGAATTTATCGACCAGCTTCTGCAACGTCTCTGGATCGACTACGGTTTCGGACAGGTGAGCGACGTCGCGCTGGTTGCTGTTGGCGGCTATGGCCGGGGTGAACTGCATCCGCTCTCTGATATCGACCTGCTGATCTTAAGCCGTAAAAAACTGCCGGACGATCGGGCGCAGAAAATCGGTGAACTGTTGACCCTGCTCTGGGACGTAAAGCTGGAAGTGGGCCACAGCGTACGCACGCTGGAAGAGTGTCTGCTGGAAGGGTTATCTGACCTGACCGTCGCCACCAACCTGATTGAAACCCGCCTCCTGATTGGCGACGTGGCGCTGTTCCTCGAACTGCAAAAGCACATCTTTAGCGACGGCTTCTGGCCTTCGGAAAAATTCTTCGCCGCGAAAGTCGAAGAACAAAACCAGCGCCACCAGCGCTATCACGGTACCAGCTATAATCTCGAACCGGATATTAAAAGCAGCCCCGGTGGCCTGCGCGATATCCACACGCTGCAATGGGTCGCCCGTCGCCATTTTGGGGCAACATCGCTGGACGAAATGGTCGGGTTTGGTTTTCTGACCGAAGCCGAACGTAACGAACTCAATGAGTGTCTGCATCTGCTGTGGCGCATCCGTTTTGCCCTGCACCTGGAAGTCACCCGCTACGATAACCGCCTGCTGTTTGACCGACAGCTCAGCGTGGCGCAGCGCCTGAATTACCAGGGCGAGGGCAACGAGCCGGTCGAGCAAATGATGAAGGATTTCTTCCGCGTCACCCGCCGCGTCTCTGAGCTGAACCAGATGCTGTTACAGCTGTTCGATGAGGCGATCCTCGCGCTGACGGCTGACGAAAAACCGCGTCCGATTGATGACGAATTTCAGCTGCGCGGCACGCTGATCGATCTGCGCGACGAAACGCTGTTCATTCGCGAACCGGAAGCGATCCTGCGAATGTTCTATACCATGGTGCGTAACAGCGCGATCACCGGGATCTACTCCACTACCCTGCGTCATCTGCGCCATGCACGGCGTCATCTGAAGCAGCCGCTGTGTTACATCCCGGAGGCGCGCTCGTTGTTCCTGAGCATGCTTCGTCATCCGGGCGCCGTCAGCCGCGGACTGCTGCCAATGCACCGTCACAGCGTGCTGTGGGCCTATATGCCTCAGTGGTCGCATATTGTCGGGCAGATGCAGTTCGACCTGTTTCATGCCTATACGGTGGATGAGCACACGATCCGCGTCATGCTGAAGCTGGAAAGTTTCGCTAAAGAAGAGACGCGATCCCGCCATCCGCTGTGCGTTGATCTGTGGCCACGTCTGGCACACCCGGAGCTGATCCTGATCGCTGCTCTGTTCCATGATATCGCCAAAGGTCGCGGCGGCGACCACTCCGTACTCGGTGCCCAGGACGTGCTGAAATTTGCCGAGCTGCACGGCCTGAACTCGCGTGAAACGCAGCTTATCGCCTGGCTGGTTCGCCATCATCTGCTGATGTCGGTTACCGCTCAGCGTCGTGATATTCAGGATCCGGAAGTGATCAAGCAGTTCGCCGAGGAAGTGCAAACGGAGAACCGCCTGCGCTACCTGGTCTGCCTGACGGTAGCCGATATCTGCGCCACCAACGAAACCCTGTGGAACAGCTGGAAGCAGAGCCTGCTGCGCGAGCTGTATTTCGCCACCGAAAAACAGCTGCGTCGCGGGATGCAGAATACCCCGGACATGCGCGAGCGTGTGCGCCATCACCAGTTGCAAGCGCTGGCCCTGCTGCGCATGGATGACATCAACGAAGAGGCACTGCATCAGATTTGGGCGCGCTGTCGCGCCAACTACTTTGTACGCCACAGCCCAAACCAGCTTGCCTGGCACGCCCGGCATCTGCTGAAGCACGACCTGACGAAACCGATGATTCTGCTTAGCCCGCAGGCCACACGCGGCGGGACGGAGATCTTTATCTGGAGCCCGGATCGGCCTTATTTGTTTGCAGCGGTCTGTGCCGAGCTGGACAGGCGTAACCTGAGCGTTCACGACGCGCAGATTTTTACCACCCGCGACGGCATGGCGATGGACACCTTTATTGTGCTGGAGCCGGACGGCAGCCCGCTGTCGTCGGACAGGCATGAGGGGATACGCTTTGGCCTTGAGCAGGCGATTACGCAGCGCAGCTGGCAACCTCCGCAGCCGCGCCGTCAGGCGGCAAAACTGCGCCACTTTACCGTCGATACCGAGGTCAATTTCCTGCCGACCCATACCGACCGTAAATCGTTCCTTGAGCTGATTGCGCTCGACCAGCCAGGGCTACTCGCCCGCGTCGGCCAGGTTTTTGCCGATCTGGGAATTTCGCTTCACGGCGCCCGAATTACAACGATTGGCGAACGAGTAGAAGATTTATTTATAATCGCGACGGCCGACCGGCGTGCCCTTAATAATGACCTGCAACTTGAAGTGCAACAACGGTTGACAGCAGCCCTCAATCCAAACGATAAAGGGTGACGTGTTTTTTAGTGAAATGGAAAGAGTAAACAATGCAGCAGTTACAGAACGTTATTGAGTCCGCTTTTGAGCGTCGCGCCGACATCACTCCGGCAAATGTGGATACCGTGACCCGTGAAGCGGTAAACCAGGTTATTTCCCTGCTGGATTCCGGCGCGCTGCGCGTGGCAGAAAAAATCGACGGTCAGTGGGTTACTCATCAATGGCTGAAGAAAGCTGTGCTGCTCTCTTTCCGCATCAACGATAACCAGGTTATCGACGGAGCAGAAAGCCGCTACTTCGATAAAGTGCCAATGAAATTTGCGGATTACGACGAAGCGCGCTTCCAGAAAGAGGGCTTCCGCGTAGTACCACCCGCAGCCGTTCGTCAGGGGGCATTCATCGCACGCAACACCGTGCTGATGCCATCCTACGTGAACATCGGCGCCTACGTTGACGAAGGCACCATGGTGGACACCTGGGCTACCGTCGGCTCCTGCGCGCAGATCGGTAAAAACGTTCACCTGTCCGGCGGCGTGGGCATCGGTGGCGTTCTTGAGCCACTTCAGGCTAACCCAACCATCATCGAAGACAACTGCTTCATCGGCGCACGTTCCGAAGTGGTTGAAGGCGTGATCGTCGAAGAAGGTTCTGTGATCTCCATGGGCGTGTACATTGGCCAGAGCACCCGTATTTACGATCGCGAAACCGGTGAAATTCACTACGGCCGCGTTCCAGCCGGTTCCGTTGTGGTTTCCGGCAACCTGCCGTCTAAAGATGGCAAATACAGCCTGTATTGCGCGGTCATCGTGAAAAAAGTGGACGCGAAAACGCGCGGTAAAGTAGGCATCAATGAACTGCTGCGCACCATCGATTAATCGGGTATAACAAAAAGCGGGGGCAACCCCGCTTTTTTTATATCCGAAGGTGGCGAAAATAGATTTTTTCGTTAATTATTCATAGGTTATGTTGAGATCAAGGGTACCGCTATGTACGATAATCTGAAAAGTCTGGGCATTACCAATCCTGATGAAATTGATCGTTATAGTCTTCGCCAGGAAGCCAATAACGATATTTTGAAAATCTATTTTCACAAGGACAAAGGAGAGTTCTTCGCCAAAAGCGTGAAGTTTAAATACCCTCGCCAGCGTAAGACCGTTGTCGCTGACGGTATCGGTCAGGGATATAAAGAAGTACAGGAAATCAGCCCTAACCTGCGCTACGTGATCGACGAACTCGATCAAATCTGCCAGCGCGATCGCAGCGAAGTCGATCTGAAACGTAAGATCCTTGACGACCTGCGTCACCTGGAAAGCGTTGTCACCAATAAGATCAGCGAGATTGAAGCGGATCTTGAGAAATTGACGCGGAAATAAGTTATTCCGGTGCGGTCTGATGCCCTCACCCCGGCCCTCTCCCACAGGGAGAGGGTGAAAACCGCACACAACCTTATCTCTGCTCATCCAGCTGCAACGCCACATACAGCAGTAGCCGGTCGTCAAAATTCCCTAAATCCAGCCCCGTCAGTTCCGAGATCCGGTTAAGCCGATACTCCAGCGTATTACGGTGAATAAACAGAGCTTTTGACGTTGCCAGCGGCTGCACGTTATGCCGGAACCACGCCTGCAACGTGCGGCGCAGCAGCCCGTTGTTGTCCATCGCTTTCAGACGCACCAGCGGGCGCGCCAGCTCGTTGGCCTGCCAGCCACCGCGCAGGCTGTCGAGCAGGACCGGCAGCATCAGATCCTGATAGAAATAACTGCGGCTCTCCGGCATGCGCTGTTTACCCACCATCATGGTGGTGCGCGCCGTTCGCCATGAACGGGCGATACTCCCCGGCCCGGTAAAGTAATTTCCCAGCGCGACGCGAAAACGGAGCTGTCCGTTCTCCTTCATGCGCTCGATGAGCAGCTCAACGCGGCGACGATGATCTTCCGCGTCCCAGCGGCCAAACTGATTAAGCGCAGGCTTGAGCACCACCATTTCCGTTAAAGAGACGATTGCCACCAGGTTGTTACGCTCCGGCGTCGCCAGCATGTTTTGCAGCTGCTGTAGCTCCACCATAGCGCTGTCCACGCCAAGCTGGCCGCTATCCACCTCAATAACGGCAACCACGCGCGGCTGATTCAGGTCGATACCCAGACGCTGCGCCCACTCGCTCAGGGCAGGCGTGTGCTCCTCCGCCTGGATCAAATTCATCACCAGCTCTTCACGCAGGCGGCTGTCCTGGGCGAGCAGGTGCATCAGACGCGACTGCTCCAGCATCATCTCCGCCGTCATGCAGACCAGCTCACCGTATTTACGCAGCGATTCAGGATCGCCGGTCAGACCGATAACGCCAACAATCTCTCCTTCCAGACGCAGCGGCAGGTTGATCCCCTGACGAACCCCGTGCAGATGTTTCGCCACGGCGTCATCGATGTCGACCACGCGCCCCTGAGAGAGCACCAGCAACGCCCCTTCGTGCAATTCCCCAATACGCTCACGATCGCCGCTGCCGATAATGCGCCCACGGGCATCCATTACGTTGATATTGGTATCAATGATGCGCATGGTTCGCGCCACGATATCCTGCGCCATTTTGGTATCAAGATGCCAGCCAGCCATAAAACCCTCCCGTGAGCAGAGCTCAAGCATAGGGAAGTTCAGCTAAGGCTGCATTGTGCAGATGCCCAAAGGCAGAGAGAGATGTATGGAGTTGTGGGAAAGGTCACAGAAACGAGAAAGCCCCTGCGAACAGGGGCTTAAGATGATTACTGCATCAGGAGATAAATAGAAGTATCACCACGCTGAATATTCAGTGCCAGCACGGACGGCTTGCTGTCGAGAATTTTGCGCAGTTCAGCGATGTTTTTCACCGGCTGCTGGTTAGCGCCCATGATCACATCACCTTTTTTCAGGCCGATACGGGCAGCAGGTGAGTTCGCTTTCACGTTGTTCACCACCACGCCTTTATCTGCCCCTTTGTTGCTCATCTCAGCACCTTCAATACCGCTGAAGATGGTGCTGGAATCCACCTGATTCTGACTGCTCTGTTGCAGTTCCAGGCTCACGTTAACCGGCTTACCTTCACGCAGCAGGCCGAGGGTCACTTTACTGCCGATTGGCATAGAACCCACTTCCGCACGCAGGGCGGCAAAGCTGCTGATCGGTTTACCGTTCAGCGAAGTGATCACGTCACCCGCTTTAATGCCGGCTTTCGCCGCCGAGGAGTTCGGCATGACCTGGCTTACGAATGCGCCGCGCTGAGCGTCTACTTTCATCGCTTTCGCCAGCTCGGAGTTCAGCTCGGTACCCATGATACCCAGCTCACCGCGTTTCACCTGTCCATATTGCACCATCTGCGCAGTCAGGTTTTTCACCATGTTGCTCGGGATAGCAAAGCCGATACCGATGTTGCCACCGTCCGGTGCCAGGATAGCGGTGTTGATACCGATCAGTTCACCATTCAGGTTAACCAGCGCACCGCCGGAGTTACCACGGTTAATGGCCGCATCCGTCTGGATGAAGTTTTCATAGTTTTCCGCATTCAGGCCGCTACGTCCCAGCGCCGAGACGATACCCGAGGTCACGGTTTCGCCCAGACCAAACGGGTTACCGATGGCGACGGTGTAGTCACCCACGCGCAGCGCGTCAGAGTCGGCAAGCTTAATCGCCGTCAGGTTCTTCGGATCCTGGATTTGAATCAGCGCGATATCGGAGCGCGGGTCTTTACCGACCACTTTGGCATCGAATTTACGGCCATCGCTCATCTGCACCTTAATGGTGTTAGCATTATCCACCACGTGGTTATTGGTCACCACGTAGCCTTTGGCTGCATCAATAATCACGCCCGAGCCGAGTGCCATGAATTTCTGCTGCTGGCCGCCGCCCATGCCGTCATCCCCTGCACCGCCGCCCTGACAGAACGGGGAGCTCTGGAATGGCGAACCGTCCTGGCAGAACGGCGAATTGTCGCCGAAGAACTGCTGGAAATTACGCGGCATACGCGGCGTATTGACGGTTGTGCTGCCCTCAACGTTAATACTCACCACCGATGGCATCACTTTTTCGAGCATCGGGGCCAGGCTTGGCATCTGCTGCGCAGTCGCTGCCGAGGAAGCTGTCTCGGCCGCCGTCGCCAGAGGGGACAGCGCTAAACCTAAACTCAGAGCCAGTGCACTCATTGCTAATGTGGTTTTTTTCATGTTTCTCAATCTCGATTTACCAGATAACGCAAAATTGCTGTGTAACTCAGATTCGTTTTATACCGCTTAGTTCCGGGATTAAGTTTATGGAAAAAGTAAAAATTTATTGGTCGTCTTTACAAAACTCATGGCTTATTCAACGGCCATAAGCTTGCGGTATTCATCCCAGGCATACAAATCTGTCATCCCGCTGATATAGTCCTGGATAAGACGACAGCGATAATAATATTCCATGACTGGCCATTGGGAAGAATGACGATCTATTTTACTGACGGCCTCAATGTATGCCAGCCGGTGGCGCGTTGAAAGCTTCTGATAGAGACGAGATTCAATCGGCAGGCGGCGAACACGTTCATTATCTGCCAGCTCGCTAAACTCATCGACCGTCAGCTGGAGCAGCGGGCCATAAATCTCCAGCAACCCGCTGATAACCCGGTATCCTTGCAGCTCCAGCTGTTCGACATCCGGGTGGCTGAAAACATGGCGGACAGCCACGTTTTTATATAATTCAAGAAGCTGGCTAAAACTGCTCTCATCTTCCAGCAGGGCGTGATTAAATTCCCCGCTAAATATCATCGGCAAATTATCAATGAAACGGGCGGCTGCATACGGCACCAGTTTATTCAGCGTGTTTACTCGCAAATACATAAAGAACTGATCTTCGGTACTGCGGCTCAGCGAATTTGAACGCGATTTATCCCAGGCATTCTCGACGACCTGCGCAAACAGAGAACCTTTTTCATGCTCTCCCCAGGCATCATGAAGATGCTGATACAGCTCCTCGACGCTGAATATTCTTTTTTCCACCGCGTCTTCCAGATCGGCCACGCAATAAGAAATGTCATCAGCCGCTTCCATAATCCATGTCAATGGAAAACGGCCATTGGGGGTCAGAGACAGTTCTTTACGCAACCGCGCGATATATGCTTCTTCCGATAAGTAATAGCCCGGTTTTTTCATCAGGTAGCTATGCGTGGCGGGCGTTTCTCCGGTCCACCACGCGGGACGCGTGTATTTAAGAATACAGCCCACCTGGGCCCAGGTCAGATTCATCCGCATCAGGGAGTGCACCAAACGGATCCCCTGCGCGTTACCTTCGAAATGACACAGATCCTGGCGCACCTTACGGCGCAGCTCGTTCAGGCTATCTTCACCTTCACGCAGGCGTAAATCGCGTACCAAACAGCGGTCATCGCTGAGCGGCTGGCTTATGGCATCAGAGGGAAAAAGCCGCTGTTTAAACCAGTCATTGATGGCGGCCTCGCCGAAATGACCAAAGGGAGGATTGCCGATATCGTGCATCAGGCAGGCCATCTCAACGATGCTTTCGAACGGGCCGGTCAGTTCATCCAGTCCGTAGGTTTCCAGCAAACGTTGCTCTTTAAGGCGGCTGAGGATCTCTTTCGCAATGTAGCGCCCCACCTGCTGCACTTCCATGGAGTGCGTTAACCGCGTACGCACCGCGGCGTTACGCTCCAGCGGGAACACCTGGGTTTTTTGCTGTAACCGGCGGATGGCGGGCGAATTGATGATGCGTCCGCGATCGCTTTCAAAAATGCGCAGGATCTCATGTTCGCTCTTATCGCCCTGTGGCGAACGGAAACGTCGGTGCCAGTTAATTTTGGTGCGAAAATCGATTGGTGCCATGTGCTCCCCCGCGTGAGAATGCGTTTCCCCTTAACCGCATGATAGACTATGCATCTTAACAAGGCACATCGCGAGTAAATCTATGAAAATCGGCATTATTGGTGCAATGGAAGAAGAAGTTACGCTGCTGCGTGACAAAATTGAGAACCGTCAGACCCTCTCCCTCGGTGGCTGTGAGATCTACACCGGCCAGCTGAACGGTGTTGACGTGGCTCTGCTGAAATCAGGCATCGGTAAAGTTGCAGCGGCACTGGGCGCGACCCTGCTGCTTGAGCGCTGCAAGCCTGACGTTATCATTAATACAGGTTCTGCGGGCGGTCTGGCGCCGACGCTGAAAGTGGGCGATATCGTGGTTTCCGACGAAGCGCGTTACCACGATGCAGACGTCACCGCATTCGGCTACGAATATGGTCAGCTTCCGGGCTGCCCGGCCGGGTTTAAAGCGGATGATAAGCTGATTGCCGCCGCTGAAAGCTGCATCAACGAGCTGAACCTCAATGCGGTGCGTGGCCTGATCGTCAGCGGCGATGCCTTTATCAACGGCTCTGTTGGTCTGGCGAAAATCCGTCATAACTTCCCGCAGGCTGTGGCCGTTGAGATGGAAGCCACGGCCATTGCGCACGTGTGCCATAACTTCAGCGTGCCGTTCGTGGTCGTTCGCGCGATCTCTGACGTAGCGGACCAGCAGTCCCACATCAGCTTCGACGAGTTCCTGGCCGTTGCGGCCAAGCAGTCCACCGTGATGGTGGAAACCCTGGTGCAGAAACTGGCGCGTGGGTAAGGTGTCATTCAGGGCGCTGGTCGCCCTGCTTCTGTTCGCTCCGGCCTGGCTCATCGCCGCGCCGCGGGTGATCACACTCTCCCCTGCCAATACGGAACTGGCGTTTGCCGCCGGGATCACGCCCGTTGCGGTGAGCAGCTTTTCCGATTATCCACCGCAGGCCGCCCAAATCGAACAGGTTGCCACCTGGCAGGGAATGAATCTGGAACGCATCGTTGCGCTAAAGCCCGATCTGGTACTCGCCTGGCGCGGCGGTAATGCCGAACGGCAGGTAAACCAGCTCTCTTCGCTGGGAATAACGGTTAAATGGGTGGACGCGGTGAGCATCGAACAGGTGGCGCAAACCCTTCGTGACCTCGCGCCCTTCAGCCCTACCCCCCAACGCGCCGGACAGGCTGCACAGCAGATGCTCAACGACTATGCCGCGCTAAAAGCCCGATACGGCACGCAACCGAAACAACGCGTTTTTCTGCAATTTGGCAGCCAGCCGCTGTTCACTACCGGGAAAGGTTCGATCCAGAACCAGGTGCTTGAAACCTGTGGAGGTGAAAATATCTTTGCCGAAAGCCGGGTCCCCTGGCCCCAGGTCAGTCGTGAGCAGGTTCTGGCGCGACAACCGCAGGCCATTGTGGTGGTCGGAAATGCGAGCGAGATTCCTAAAATAGAACAATTCTGGCATCGGCAGCTTAAAATTCCGGTCATCGCACTCAACAGCGACTGGTTTGAACGCGCCAGCCCGCGTATTATCCTCGCCGCAAAACAACTCTGCGCCGAACTGGCAGAGAGTCACTCAAACAGATAAACACCCCCTTCGAGGATTTAACGATGCTCGTGTATTGGCTGGATATTCTTGGCACAGCCGTTTTTGCTATCTCCGGCGTTTTGCTTGCCGGAAAACTACGCATGGATCCTTTTGGCGTACTGGTGCTCGGCGTCGTTACGGCGGTGGGAGGCGGAACGATCCGCGATATGGCGCTGGCAAATGGCCCGGTATTTTGGGTAAAAGATCCCACGGATCTGGTGGTGGCGATGGTCACCTGCCTGTTAACCATCGTGCTGGTTCGTCAGCCTCGCAGACTGCCAAAATGGATATTACCGGTGCTGGATGCCGTCGGTCTGGCGGTCTTTGTGGGAATAGGCGTGAACAAAGCCTTTATTGCCGGGACTGGCCCGCTGGTGGCGATCTGCATGGGGGTGTTAACTGGCGTGGGCGGAGGGATTATTCGCGACATACTGGCGCGAGAAGTCCCGATGATCCTGCGAACGGAAATCTACGCGACGGCCTGTATCATCGGGGGGATCGTTCACGCCACGGCGTATTACACCTTTGCTGTCCCGCTGGAGAATGCGGCGATGCTGGGGATGGTGGTCACGCTGGTGATCCGTTTAGCGGCGATACGCTGGCACCTGAAGCTGCCGACCTTTGCGCTGGATGAAAATTCAAGATAGGTATCATTTATAAGCCCGGTAGCGCTTCGCTTACCGGGCCTACAATCTGCGTTCAGGCTTAAATACTGAACGAAGAACCACACCCGCAGGTGCTGGTCGCATTCGGGTTAGTCACCACAAAGCGCGAACCTTCCAGACCTTCAGTGTAGTCCACTGAACCGCCCACCAGATATTGCAGGCTCATCGGATCAACCACCAGCGCGACGCCCTGTTTCTCGATAGTCATATCACCATCGTTAACCTGGTCGTCAAAGGTAAAACCATACTGGAAGCCACTACAGCCGCCGCCGGTAATATAAACACGCAGTTTCAGATCCGGATTGTCCTCGTCGGCAATCAGGGTTTTCACTTTTTTCGCTGCTGCTTCGGTAAATTCCAGCGGCAACGCTACGTCATCACTCATCTTATGCTCCCATGAATACTGCGACTGCTATTGGGCAAAAATCACCCAATTCTTTTTGTCATTATCTAATACCCTGGTAATTCATTCAAGTATTCTGCTTCAGGGCCTGTTCAGCTTCCTGTTTCGCCAGGGTACGGGCAAGAATGGTGGAGTATAGCGGTTTTCCACCCAGGAATTGGGCTAATAGTGTCGCGCCGAGACAGGTAATGATCATTGGCAAAATGAGCTGGTAATTGTCGGTCATTTCCAGCACCAGTACGATCCCGGTAAGCGGCGCGCGCAGGGAGGCCGCCAGCAGCGCCCCCATTCCCGCCACCGCAAACGTCCCCGCGTCCAGATGATAGGTCGGGAAGCCAACCGCTGCCGCCATGCCAAACGCCGTGCCCAGCAGCGTTCCCAGCGCCAGCATCGGGGCAAATATGCCGCCCGGTGCGCCGGAGGAGAAGCACAGCACGGTCGTGATAACCCGCGAGATAAACATAAACAGCAGCAGCCCCACGCTGAAATTCCCCGCCGCGGCAATGGGAATCAGGCCGAAACCGCCGCCCGCCGCGTTCGGTTCGATGAAGCCGAGGATCCCGCACACGCCGCCAAGCAGGCCCCCCACCAGCACCCATTTCGTGGTATTTCCGCCATGGATGCGCTGAAACATATCCTGAGCCCGTAAAATCAGGGTGTTAAAAAGCGGGCCAACGACGCCAAAAATCATCCCAAGAACCAGATACAGCCACAAAGTATTGACCGGCGCATTGGTCAGCTTGCCAACTTCAATCACCGCCCCTTCGCCATTAAAGACGCGAAAGACAATGCTCGACATAATCACGCCGGTAAACACCGCTTTAATGGAGATCAGGTTGTAGCGGAACTGGGCGCGCATCTCTTCAATGATAAACAGGATACCCGCCAGCGGCGCGTTAAACGCCGCAGACAGCCCCGCCGCCGCCCCCGTCGCCAGCAACGTATGCCGTGCTTCGGCGCTGCGCATACGGAACAGATCGCCGACCATGCGCCCGACGTTACCGCCCAGCTGTACCGTTGGCCCTTCCCGACCGAGCACCATGCCCGCCCCAAGCGTTCCCATCCCGCCGATAAATTTCACAGGAAGTACCCGCCACCAGCGAACCGGGCGTAGCTCCTCCAGCGCCCCCTCAATTTCCGGGATCCCCGAGCCGCCCGCTTCGGGTGCGAATTTACGTACCAGGAAATAGCCCACCATGGCAAACAGGGCCGAAAGGCCAAAGGCCCACACCCAGACCAGCCATTCCCGATCCGCAAAGCTGGCGACGGTGCCTATGCGCCAGTTGAGCACCGCGTTGACGGCTTTTTCAAACGCGACGCCCACGAGACCGGCCAGCGTGCCCACAACGGCAGCTGCCAGCAGAATGGCCAACGGGGTTTTGTCACGGTTGAGCAGCCGCCGGATGCTGACCCGGCGCTTCGCGCGCGTAAACTGCTGTTGTTCAAAAGACGGAGTGTTCTCGTTCATTACCTTTTCTGTTTCGTCATACAAATGGCCGCAGGGATTTTACCAGAGACAATCCCCTCGTCCCCTGAAAAATACTTAACAATTGTTAAGCCTTCTGAGGGGCAAAAATTTTATAACCTCTTCCGAATCACTTAGAATAGTTGCCTTAACTTATTTCTACGAACCAGGAACGACGCCATGAGCAAGTCTGAAAACCTCTACAGCGCAGCCCGCGAGCTTATCCCAGGCGGCGTAAACTCACCGGTGCGCGCCTTTACCGGCGTGGGTGGCACCCCGCTGTTTATCGAACGTGCGGATGGCGCATATCTGTATGATGTGGATGGTAAAGCCTATGTCGATTACGTCGGCTCCTGGGGCCCGATGGTACTGGGCCACAACCACCCGGCGATCCGCAACGCGGTGATTGAAGCCGCTCAGCGCGGCCTGAGCTTCGGCGCGCCAACCGAGATGGAAGTTAAAATGGCGGAGCTGGTCACCGAGCTGGTGCCAACGATGGACATGGTGCGTATGGTGAACTCCGGTACGGAAGCGACCATGAGCGCCATCCGTCTGGCGCGCGGCTTTACCGGCCGTGACAAGATTATCAAGTTCGAAGGCTGTTACCATGGCCACGCCGACTGCCTGCTGGTAAAAGCCGGTTCCGGCGCGCTGACGCTCGGTCAGCCTAACTCTCCGGGCGTGCCGGCTGACTTCGCAAAACACACCCTCACCTGCACCTATAACGATCTGGACACCGTTCGCGCGGCGTTCGAGCAGTATCCGCAGGAGATCGCCTGCATTATCGTCGAACCGGTGGCGGGCAACATGAACTGTATCCCACCGCAGCCTGACTTCCTGCCGGGCCTGCGCGCACTGTGCGATGAGTTCGGCGCGCTGCTGATCATCGACGAAGTGATGACCGGTTTCCGCGTCGCACTGGCGGGGGCGCAGTCATACTACGGCGTCGAGCCGGATCTGACCTGCCTCGGCAAGATCATTGGCGGCGGCATGCCTGTCGGCGCGTTTGGCGGCCGTAAGGACGTAATGGACGCGCTGGCGCCAACCGGTCCGGTTTACCAGGCGGGTACGCTCTCCGGTAACCCGATTGCGATGGCGGCGGGCTTTGCCTGTCTGACCGAAGTGGCGCAGCCGGGCATCCACCAAACCCTGACGGACCGGACGACGCAGCTGGCAAACGGCCTGCTGGAAGCCGCAGAAGACGCGGGTATTCCGCTGGTGGTAAACCACGTCGGCGGGATGTTCGGGATTTTCTTCACCGAGGCGAAAACCGTGACCTGCTATCAGGACGTGGTGAAATGCGACGTGGAACGCTTCAAACGCTTCTTCCACCTGATGCTGGAAGAAGGCGTGTATCTGGCCCCGTCAGCGTTTGAAGCGGGCTTTATGTCCGTGGCGCACAGCGAAGAAGATATCAATAACACCATCGACGCAGCGCGTAAGGTGTTTGCGAAGCTGTAAAATGTGCGGCCTGATGCCCTCACCCCAGCCCTCTCCCACAGGGAGAGGGAGCAAACGCTAAAACGGCGCTCTAAGGATTGCCGTTTACTTTTATTACCGACTCTGCTTTCTCAACAGATAGATAAAGTACGGCGCGCCGATAAAGGTCGACAGCAGGCCCGCCGGGATCTGATACGGGAACAGCACCATCCTTCCGCACCAGTCAGCAAAGACCAGGATCGCCCCGCCCGTCAGGGCAGAGATCGCGATATGTGGCAAAGTCCTGCGGAAGCCCATCATACGGGCGATATGCGGCGCCATTAATCCGACAAAACTGAGCGGGCCGATAGTCATGGTGGCCGTCGCCGTCAGGCACGCGGCCAGCAGCAACAGGGCGATGCGCGTTGGCGTCAGCGCCACCCCGACCGCGCGAGCGGTATCCCCACCCAACGGCAGAATGGTCATCCAGCGGCGGCACAGCGGCACAATCGCCAGCAGCACGATCATCACAATCCCGGTATGCACCACCTGACTGCCGGTGGCGTTGTATGTTGAACCGGAAATCCAGGTCAGGATCTGCGCCATGCGCGGATCGCCGCTCGCCTGCAACATCATCAGCAGCATAGTAAACGCGGTGCTGAGCGCCATCCCGGCCAGCAGCATGCGGTGAGGTGAGAAACCACCTCGCCCGGAGGCGATCAGGATAATCATCAGCGTGACTGCCGCACCGATACTCCCGGCAGGCATCAGCCAGCCGAAGGCATTTCCCGGCACGAGGAACAACATCAACACTACGCCAAACGCGGCGCCGGAACTGATGCCCAGGACTTCCGGGCTTGCCATCGGGTTACCGGTCAGACGCTGGATAATACAGCCCGCCACCGCCAGCATGACGCCCGCAATCAGCGCGGAGAAGATCCGCGGCCAGCGCCACTGCATGAGTTCATGCAGCAAATCCCCCGTCGCCCAGTGCCAGCCCGTGGCGTCGCGTCCCAGCGACAGTGCGGCAAACGAGGCGATAACCAGCACTGCCAGTCCGGCAAGGCTGAACCACACCACCGACTGACGCTCAGCATGTACTTTATCGCCGGCATCCATTGCCGGGGCGCTAATGCTGCGCAGGCGCGGCAAGAGCCACAGCAGCAGCGGCGCGCCGATCAGGGCCGTCACCGAGCCCGTGGAAACTTCCATCCAGACGCGCGCCAGCCAGAGAATGAGCTGATCGGAAAGCCAGAGGATCAGCGCACCAATCAGCGGCGCCAGCATCAGGCGCGCCAGCAGACGGCGTGCGCCGAGCATTTTTGCCAGCAGCGGCGCAAACAGGCCGATAAAGCCGATGATGCCGACGGCGTTAACCAGTAACGCGCTGAGCACAATCGCCAGGGTCAGGGCCGCCAGACGCGCCAGCGACAGCGCCAGCCCGAGATTGCGCGCCACGCCGTCGTCCAGGCCCATCAGCGTGAGCGGACGCAGCAGCAGCAGTGTCAGCACCACGCCGCCAAACAGCTGCGGCCACAGGCGCTGAACGATACTCCAGTCGGTCTGGGTGAGCGTGCCGGTACTCCACATAAACATGCTTTGCAACTGGTCGTGGTGAAACAGCACCAGCAGCTGGTTGATCGCCCCACAGTAGAGGCTGACGACCAGCCCCGCGAGGATCAGCGTGACCGGCGAGAGACGTTTTCCCCAGGCCACGCCAAAGACCAGCGCACCGACCACGCATGCGCCTGCCAGCGCGGCAAACTGCGAGGTTAACGCTCCCGGCAGGGTCCAGAGAGTGGTGATGGTGATCCCCAACTGAGCCCCCGTCGCCACGCCCAGCGTGGTGGGCTCCGCCAGCGGGTTACGTAGCACCTGCTGAAACAGTACGCCCACCAGTCCCAGTCCCGCCCCGACCAGCAGGGAGATAGCCAGACGCGGCAGCAGGCTGTAGTGGAACAGCATTTGCTGAATATTATCGATATCCGGTGCGGCAAACGCGGCTGCCCACTGATCGCGCGGCAACGCCGTGGTCAGGTTAAAGCCGGTTAACGCCAGGGCAGCCAGAAAAATGAGCGCTAACAGTAACATCGGGAAACGGGCCATACGCGTGCTCATGCCTTGCCTCCCAGTGCATTGTCCAGCACGCGGGCAAAATGCATGGCCGACAGCGTCGCGCCGTAGAACCATACCGCTGGCGCGCGCAGGAAGCGCTGCTCGCGGACGAACGGCATTGCCTGCCAGAGCGGGGTCGCCATCAGGGTTTGCATTTCGCGCTCGTTCCCGTGATCGAAGCACAGCACGTCCACATCACGAAACGCCGCCAGACGGTCAATCCCCACGGCGGTACTGCCCCAGAACGTCATCTCGCCTTCCCAGGCATTGCGAATGCCAAAGCTGTCGAGCACTTCCTGGAACAGACAGTTATTTCCAAAGACCAGCATATGGCGGGCATCCAACAGGGTCACCATCAGCAAAGGCCGATCGCCACGGTGGGCAAAGCGCGGCTTGAGGGAATCAATCAGCGCATCAAATTCATCGAGGTGTATTTTCGCCTGAGCCTCACGGTTGAGGAACTGCGCCATCTCGTGGATGGAATTTTTTGCCATGGTCAGCGGCTTTTTACCGTCGCTAAAGGAAAAGCCCCGTCCGGGCGCAATCTTCGCCATGGTCTCTTCCGACGGACCATACCCCGCAGACCAGAATAAATAAGACGGTTTCATCTGGGTGAGAAGCTCAAGGTTCGGCTCCGTACGCAGACCGATGTCGATGACGGAGTCCGGCAGTTTTGGCTCATTCACCCACAGGGTGTAGTTGGGAATATCGGCCACACCGTAAGGCGTCACGCCCAGCGCCATCATCAGTTCAACGGGCAACCACTCCAGCGCCACGATGCGGTGCGGATCGATAGCGGCAGCGCGGGCCGGGCCCATCTTTAACAGCAGCGGTGAGAGCGCCATGGCCGTCAGCAGGCGACGGCGGCTAATGAATGTTGAATCCAGCATCAGTAGACAAAGCTCACGGGTGCAGCCCCGGCCGGGTGAGGCAGGATGCCCATAGGTATACCGTAGATATGTTCCAGCGTTTCGCTGCGCATCAGCTCGTCAGGCGTGCCCTGGGCGATCATTTCACCGCCGCGCAGCGCCACCAGATAGTCGCAATAACGCGCGGCCATATTGATATCATGCAGAACGGCAATCACCGTCAGGCCGCGCTGCTGGCTTAAACGGTGCACCAGCGCCAGCACGTCCACCTGGTGGGCAATATCCAGCGCGGAGGTAGGTTCGTCGAGCAGCAGGCAGCGGCTGTCCTGGGCCACCAGCATTGCGATCCATGCGCGCTGACGCTCGCCACCGGACAGGCTATCCACCAGACGGTGCGCCAGCGGTTTTAACCCGACCAGCGCAATCGCCTCTTCCACTTTCTCTCTGTCAGCAACGCCAAAACGCCCGAGCGCACCGTGCCACGGATAACGTCCAATCGCCACCAGCTCGCGCACCGTCATCCCTTCCGCCTGCGGCAGCTGCTGCGGCAGATAGGCCACCTTGCGGGCAAAGGCCTTACTGCTCCAGCTCGCCAGCGGCTGCTCATCCAGCAAAATGTCGCCCTCGGACGGTGGCTGATGACGGCCCAGCATCTTCAGCAGCGTCGATTTACCGGAACCATTGTGCCCGATTAAACCGGTCACTTTACCTGCGGGAAACGTCAAAGAGAGCGGGTGCAGCAGGGTGCGCCCGGGTACGCGAAAGGAGAGATTGTTGAGCGTGAAGGTGGAGTCGGATTGCGTTTTGTTATCCTGCATATCAGCCAACTTAAATAAAATGGGCACGGCGAACCGTGCCCATAAAGAGGTTAGAAGCGGAAGGTCGCCGTGGCAACAACCTGGCGTCCTGCTCCCCAGTAGCATGCATACTCGCTGTAGCAGCTGGAGACGTATTCACGGTCAAAGATGTTGTTCACGTTGACGCCGACGGAAGAGCCCGGCAGACCGAAGCGCGCCAGATCGTATTTCACGGTCGCATCCGCCAGGGCATAACCCGCGACGTTAAAGGACTCATAGGCTTTAGGCGACGCTGAGGAGTAGTACGTCACCGTGTTACCGATGTAACGCGCGCCTGCACCGACGGTCAGGCCACTCAGCGCCGTCTCGTGGAAGGTGTAATCCGCCCAGAGGGATGCCATGTTGCGCGGTACTTCTGCCGGACGACGACCTTCATACCAGGTATCGTGGGTGTATTCCGCATCGGTGTAGCTGTAGGCCGCCGTCACGTTCACGTTAGCCGACACCGCCGCTTTCGCTTCCAGCTCAAAGCCACGGGAGCGGATTTCACCGCCCTGCACGCTGAAGCCGCTGGTCGGGTTCGCCGGATCGGCGGTCAGGTTATTGTTCTTGGTCAGCTGGTATACCGCTGCCGTCACCACAACAGGCAGATCTTTTGGAACATACTTCACGCCCGCTTCATATTGCTTGCCGCGTGCCGGATCGAACGGTTTACCACCCTGAGTAGTGCCAGAGAGCGGTTCGAAAGATTCACTGTAGCTGAAGTATGGTGTAATCCCGTTATCGAACAGGTAGTTAATCCCCCCGCGCCAGGTAAATGCCTGATCGTTAATTTCCGCGGTGGTTCCGTTATTACGGTTGAAGGCAGACGTTTTCGCAAAGTCATAGCGGCCACCCAAGGTGAGTACCCACTTATCCCATTCCGCCTGATCCTGCGCATAGAGCCCGGTCTGCTCCTGGCGATTGAGCATGGCATACGGGAAGTTCACATTAACGTTCGCATTGCCGTGCTGCGGATTGTTCATACTGATCGGATCGGCGGTACCGTAGTCAGCATCAATGTCATTGCGCATACGAAGGTAATCCACACCTGTCAGCAGGGTATGGTCAACGGCGCCGGTCGCGAATTTCGACTGGAGCTGTGTATCAACCGTGAACGAGTTGAGGTCTTCATCTGAGCGCACGTACGCGCGGCTGATCTGGGCCGGGGCGATATAGCCGTTACCGTAAACTGAACGGTAAAGCGTGTTGATTTTGGTATAACGCAGGTTCTGACGCACGGTGAAGGTGTCGTTGAATTCATGCGCGAAGCTGTAACCCACCATTTTCTGACGACGGGAGATTTTATTGTCTTCATCGCCTTCGTTGAAGTCGGTCGGCAGTTTGTGCGCTTTTCCGTTAGCATCATAGTAAGGCACAACGGTACCTTCACGCGGCAGCCAGCCGTAGTAACCCGCATCCGGATCGCTCTGGAAGTTGCTCAGGAAAGTGAAATCGGTTTTATCATCAGGGCGCCAGCTGAAAGACGGCGCAATCGCGTAACGAGTAGACTTCACCATTTCCTGCTGCGCATTTTCACTGCGCCCCAGACCGGTCAGACGGTAGGACCACACGCCGTCATCGTCAATCGCGTCGCTGAAATCAAACCCGGTCTGCCAGAGGTTATCCGTCCCCATTTTGAACTGAATTTCTTTCAACGGTTCCGTGGTTGGACGCTTGCTGACCATACTCACTACGCCGCCCGGATGGCTTTTGCCATACAGTACAGACGTCGGGCCACGCAGCAGCTCTACGCGCTCAAGGAAGTACGGATCCATGGACGCTTCAGAGTAGTTGTCTCCCTGCAACTTCATACCATCCAGATACTGGTTGGTATTCACGGTGCTGGAGGTCGTAAAACCACGAATCGAAACCACATCGTAAGTTGTTGATGCGCCGCGCGTTGCGAAAACGCTTGGGGTATAGGCCAGCGCCTGTTTAACCGTTCCCGGCTGTTTCATGTCCATCTCTTCACGTGTAACCACGGAAATAGACTGCGGGGTTTTCTCGATCGGTGTATCGGTTTTCGTCGCCGTTGCAGTGCGCTTTGCTGCAATCGTCGGTGCAGGACCCCAGGCACTTTCCTGTGCAGCCGGTGCGGCAGTCACGGTGATGGTTTCTTCTTTCTTGGGGGTTTCAGCGGCCTGTGCGTAAGCAGACATGCCGGCAACCGCTGTGGCTACGACGACTGCGAGTTTACGCAGCGACGTGTTAATTGGCTGAGCAGTATTGGAAAG
Organism: Enterobacter sp. JJBC; assembly: GCF_036936505.1. Lineage (NCBI taxonomy): Bacteria > Pseudomonadati > Pseudomonadota > Gammaproteobacteria > Enterobacterales > Enterobacteriaceae > Enterobacter > Enterobacter sp. JJBC. The sequence continues at coordinate 954,932 of NZ_CP136935.1, read as the reverse complement.
CGCCATGATGGATCTCTGATGGAAAAGGTGAATGATAACGTAAACGAGAATTATTATTATGACCGCAGAATAATATGCGAAACGCTGACGGCATAGCAAGCGATATGCGGCCCTACAAGAATTGAGGGTTTAAGAAATAATCAACGGAAAATGGGTCGTTAATAAGGATTGTAAACAGGGTTAAGGAAATGAGTTACTGAGGTGAAAAAATACCCCCTTCCTGAGAAGGGGGTATCAGTAGGGTTAGTTCCCGCCGAACATATCCTTGATCCAGCCGGCGACGCCGTCGCTGTCTTTCTTCTCTTCCTGCTGCTGCGGCTGTTGCTGCTGCGGCTGCTGAGGTTGAGAAGACTGATCGAACGGGTTACCTGTCGGTTCTTCTGGCTGGCTTTGCTGGCACAGCGCATCCGGGTTGGTCGTCCAGACCGGCAGCGTACGCACGCCACCGCCGCAAATGAAGTTACCCGAGCTGTCCACGCCCATATCGACGATATCTTCCGGAGCAACGAGGTTCAGCGGCACCGGAGACTGATTCGCGAGGTAGCGCTGGTAAATCGACATCGCACCGCTCGCGCCATACAGTTTGGTCGGCTGGTTGTTATCGCGCCCCACCCAGGTGATGACCACTTCACGACCATCAATACCGGCGAACCAGGTATCGACATTGTTGTTGGTGGTCCCGGTTTTACCCGCCAGATGCAGACCAGGATACTTCGCCCCCAGCTGACGACCGGTACCGCGCTGAACCACCTGCTGCATGGTCCACAGCGTCATATAGGCCGCCTGTGCCGGAACAGCGCGCTCCGCCTGCGGGAAGCTCTGATACAGCACGGAGCCATCTTCGGCAATCACCGAACGCAGAGCGGAGAGCGGCGCTCGGTTACCGCCGCTGGCGATGGTCTGGAACGCCTGCGCCACTTCGATTGGCGTCAGGTTAAGCGCCCCCAGGATCATCGCTGGCACAGGGTGCAGCTGATCTTTCGGTACGCCCAGCTTCTGCCAGGTGTCGGTGATGGCTGGCAGGCCCAGCGCCATCCCGAGGTTAACCGTTGGCACGTTCATCGAGCGGGTTAACGCATCCACCAGCATCACCTGACCGCTGAACTGTCTGTCATCGTTCTGCGGTGACCATACCTGGCCGTTAGGCTGGCGCAGGGAGATTGGCGCATCGGCAATCCAGGTGTTCAGTCGATAGAGGTTCGGCTGGCTCAGCGCGGTCAGATAAGTCGCCGGTTTTGCCAGTGAACCAATCGAACGACGCGCCTGCATTGCGCGGTTATAGCCCGCATACTGCGGCTCAGCACCGCCCACCATGGCACGAACTTCGCCGGTGTTACGATCAACCACTACCATCGCGGTTTCCAGATCGCTCAGCTTACGCTGCTTTTTCAGCGCCGGAATACCTTCTACCGCCGCTTTTTCTGCCGCATCCTGCGCCACGGAATCAAAGGTGGTAAAGATCTTCACGCCTGAGAGATCTTTCACTTTATCTCCGAGCTTAGACTGCAACTCCTGACGCACCATCTGCATAAAGGCAGGCTGCGGAGAGATCACCCCACCGCGCGGCTGAACGCCCAGCGGACGTGCGCTCAGCATGTCGTACAGCTCCTGGTCAATCACCTGCTGTTGTTGCAGCAGACGCAGCACCAGGTTACGACGCTCCAGCGCCAGTTTCGGGTTACGCCACGGGTTGTAGATCGACGCGCCTTTCACCATGCCCACCAGCAGCGCCTGCTGGTCAAGGCTCAGCTCTTCTACCGGACGGCCAAAGTAGTACAGGCTCGCCAGCGGGAAGCCGCGGATCTCGTTATCGCCGCTCTGACCGAGGTACACCTCGTTCATGTACAGCTCAAGAATACGATCCTTGCTGTAGCGCGCATCCATCAGCACGGCCATGTACGCTTCGTTGGCTTTACGCCAGTAAGAGCGCTCGCTGGAGAGGAACAGGTTTTTCACCAGCTGCTGGGTCAGGGTACTCGCCCCCTGCACCGTACGCCCGGCGGTCAGGTTCGCCAGTACCGCACGACCAATGGAGTAAAGGCTGATACCGTCGTGCTCGTAGAAGTGGCGATCTTCGGTTGCCAGCAGGGTATCCACCAGCAAATCCGGGAAGCCGTTACGCGCCACGAACAGCCGCTGTTCGCCGTTTGCGGACGACAGCATGGTGATGAGACGCGGATCGAGACGGAAGAAACCGAACTGGCGATCGTTATCCATGTTCTCAATGGTTTCCAGACGATCGCCGTCAAAGGTCAGACGCGCGCGCACCTGCCCTTCTTTACTGTCCGGGAAGTCGAACGGACGGCGGATCATCTCAATACTTTTCGCCTGGACGGTAAATTCGCCTGGACGGGTCATTTTCGTGACCTGACGATACTGCGTGGCTTGCAGCAGCTTCACCATCTCGTTCTTGCTGATGGACATGTCCGGCTCAAGGTTCACCATGCGGCCGTATACTGCCGCAGGCAATTGCCAGACTTTCCCGTCAATACGGCTGCGGATCTTCTGATCCAGATAAACGCCGTAAATCGCGATCAGGACAACAAAAACAATGAACAGCTTCAGCAGCAGCCAGAACCAGCCGCGCTTACCACGAGGCTTACGCCCTTTGCCTTTCCCTTTACGCGGCATCGGTTCTTCATCCTCATAATCGTCTTCATAGTCATCGTCATACTCCTCATCTCTGAGGCGACGACGGCTTACCTTTTCTTTCGCCGGACGCGTCGGCTTTCCCTTACGTCCTATTGGCTCGCGGTCATTCCCCGCCATGCTTTTTCTCCGCAACATTCAGGCGCAAAGGCCAGATTTTCTTATCTTGCACAGGTCAGTGAAAGAAGAAATCTCTCAAAGTTTGTTTCTCCCTCTCCCTGTGGGAGAGGGCCGGGGTGAGGGCATCAGCCCGCACTTTCCCCATTACGAATATTTTTTCGTGCGCCGTGTCGGCGCGGTATTCGCCGGATCGTCCGGCCAGACGTGTTTGGGATATCGCCCTTTCATCTCTTTCTGCACTTCACGATAGCTCCCCGCCCAAAACGCCCCCAAGTCGCGGGTGATCTGCAAGGGACGATGCGCAGGCGAAAGCAGCTCAAGCACTAACGGCACACGGCCTTCAGCAATGGACGGCGTGGTGGCCTCACCAAACATCTCCTGCATCCGAACCGCCAGCGCCGGCGGATTATCCTCATGATAACGAATGGCAATCCGGCTCCCGGTTGGCACAGTGTAATGCCCAGGCAGTTCACTATCCAGACGTTGACGTAACGACCAGTCCAGTAAATTCTGTAACGCTGCCTTAACATCAAGCGCCTTCAGGGCGCGCAGGGAGTGTACGCCGCTCATCTGCGGCAACAGCCACTGTTCAAGCGTCGCGAGCAGCGTCTCATCATCCACCGCTGGCCACCCCTGTTCCGGCAGCCACTTCGCGGCGCAGTGCAGACGTATACGATATTGTTCAGCCTCCGGCGTCCAGTTCAGTACGCTCAGCCCTTTTTCCCGAATGCCATTCAGCATCGCTTGGTGTAACTCTTCCTCCGACGGCTTCGCCAGCGGTTTCGTCCCGAGCGTCAGTTTGCCAATCTGGCTACGACGGAACGCCTTCAGCGTGCCCTGGGTATCATCCCATTCCACGATGTCAGATTGCTGAAGCAGCTGCGGGCAGGCACGCGTCAGGAGGTCAATATCCACGGCAACCGCCTGTAAAATACGCGCGTCCGGGGAGTGGCTGCCCTGGAGTAAGAGCGGCGCGATCAGCCATTCATGACGCGTCTGGGCGTCATCGCTGTCCAGCATCGCGCCCATCCCATTTGCCAGCTGATAGCGACCATCCAGCCCGCGACGGCGCGCGATTCTGTCCGGGAAGGCCTGGGCCAGCAGAGGGATAACTTTATCGCTGTCAGGCGAACCGCCCCGGCAATTCAGGCGTTTACACAGCTGCTGCGCCCGCTGTTGCCAGTTTCCCTGATGGCGTGAAAAGGCCTGTCCCAGATCGCTGCCGCCACCGCGCGGCGGCTCCTCAAGAATAGCCGCCAGTTTTGCCGCCGTGGCAATTTCATCGTCGCCCTGTGCTGCTACCAGCATTGCCGCCAGACGTGGATCGTTGCCCAGCGCCGCCATTTTCTGGCCGCGCGCCGTCAGTCGCTCGCCTTCCAGCGCGCCAAGCTGGGTCAGCAGACTGCACGCGGCGGAAAGGTTGACGACAGGCGGAGGATTAAGCCAGGTGAGCTGGTCAGGGTCCGGACAGCCCCACTGCATCAGATCCATCACCAGTCCGGAGAGATCGCTTTGTAAAATCTCAGGCGTGCTCTGGAATGCCGCACGCTCCGCCTGCTCGGCGCTGGTTAAATGCAGGCAAATACCCGGCTCAAGACGCCCTGCTCGCCCTGCGCGCTGCACCATTGAGGCCTGGCTGATGCGCTGCGTCAGCAGCCTGGTCAGCCCGGTACGCGGATCAAAACTGGCCACCCTCTCCAGCGTACTGTCCACCACCAGGCGAATGCCTTCGATGGTCAAACTGGTTTCCGCGATATTCGTTGCCAGCACCACTTTGCGCTGCCCCGCCGGTGCGGGAAGGATCGCCTTGCGCTGGTCAGCCAACGGCAGCGCGCCGTAGAGCGGGCACAGCATAACGTCACTGTTCACCCGGGATGCCAGCTGCTCCTGTACGCGCTGGATTTCGCCTACGCCGGGTAAAAACAGCAGCAGCGAGCCGGGCTCCTGGCGGAGCAATTCGGCGGTGGCGATGGCAACCGCTTCGTCAAAACGCTGATGGGCAGGCAGCGGCTGATAGCGGCGCTCGACCGGGAACGCACGCCCTTCAGAGGAGATCATCGGCGCGTCAGGGAGCGTCTGCCGGAGCCGCTCGTTATCCAGCGTCGCCGACATAATCAGCAGCCGAAGGTCGTCGCGCAGCCCCTGCTGAACGTCGAGCAGCAGCGCAAGGGCCAGATCGGCCTGGAGGCTGCGCTCGTGAAATTCATCAAGGATCACCAGCCCGACGCCGGTCAGCTCCGGATCGTTTTGCAACATACGGGTAAGAATACCTTCGGTGACCACTTCCAGCCGCGTGGATGGTCCAACGCAGGTTTCGGCGCGCATCCGGTACCCTACCGTCTCACCCGGTTTTTCATTCAGCAGTTCCGCCAGGCGCTGCGCCACATTGCGCGCCGCCAGCCTGCGCGGCTCCAGCAGGATAATTTTCCCGCTGATGTTCCCATCGCGCAGAATTTGCAGGGGCAGCCAGGTGGATTTACCCGCTCCGGTGGGCGCGCTGAGCAAAACCTGTGGCGCATGTTCTAAGGCTGCGAGAAGCTCAGGAAGGACGACGGCGACGGGCAAAGAGGACACTTACGGCTCCAGAGGGTTAACATTAATCGGCGTACATTGTAGCATCGGCGCATATCATTACCGAGTCTTGCGCATGTCTGAGTCTAAACGGCTATTCTTCGCCATTGAATTACCCACCACGCTTCAACGGCAGATTGTTCGCTGGCGCGCCAGCCACTTCCCCGCGGAAGCGGGCCGCCCCGTCGTCGCCGCCAATATGCACCTGACGTTAGCCTTTCTTGGTGAAGTAAGCGCTGAAAAGCAGCGCGCGTTAAGCGCAATGGCCGGACGCATTTCGCAGCCGGGGTTTACGCTGCATCTTGACGATGCCGGGCAATGGCTGCGCTCTCGGGTGGTCTGGCTGGGGACGCGGCAGCCCCCTCGCGGACTGCTACAGCTCGCCAACATGCTGCGGGCGCAGGCCGCGCGCAGCGGCTGTTATCAGAGCCCGCAGCCGTTTCATCCCCACATTACCCTGCTGCGCGATGCGGGTCAGGCCGTTGCCATCCCGCCACCGGGCTTTCACTGGTCCTTTCAGGTGAATGAATTTGCGCTGTACGAATCTGCCTTTGTACAAGGACGCACCCGCTATACTCCGCTCCAGCGCTGGACGCTGGGCGACACGTTAAGGAATCCTGATGAAGTTTAGTCCTGCACTCCAGCCCGCCACGCTGATCCAGCGTTACAAACGCTTTCTCGCTGATGTGATCACCCCTGAGGGCGAAACGCTCACGCTGCACTGCCCTAACACCGGCGCCATGACCGGTTGCGCCACGCCGGGTGACACGGTCTGGTATTCCACATCAGAAAATACTAAACGCAAATATCCCCATACCTGGGAAATGACCGAGACGCAAAGCGGAGCATTTATTTGCGTTAATACCCTGCGCGCAAATCAGCTGGTTAAGGAAGCTCTGACAAATGGAATGCTTCCTGAACTGGTGGGTTACGGCACGCAAAAAAGCGAAGTGAAATATGGCGATGAAGGCAGCAGAATTGATTTTATGTTACAGGCGGAAGACCGCCCTGAGTGCTATATTGAAGTGAAATCAGTGACGTTAGCGGAACAGGAAAACGGCTTCTTTCCGGATGCGGTAACGCTACGTGGCCAGAAGCATCTGCGAGAGCTAATGAGTGTAGCGGCGGCGGGCAAGCGCGCCGTGTTGCTGTTTGCGGTTCTGCATTCAGCCATTGAACGGTTTTCCCCGGCCCGTCATATTGATCCTAAATACGCGCAATTGTTGAATGAGGCACAAAAGCAGGGGGTAGAGATTTTCGCTTATAAAGCGGAACTTTCTGCCGATAATATGACTCTGAGATCCTCTCTTCCCATTGTCTTATAAGGGATTAGACGATTGACTAATAAGTGTTCTGGCCGCGTGCGCAAATACGCTTTTCCTCACAGGGTTGTCAAGTGTTACGTTTAGATAATTGCCATACGGAAAAGCATCTGCTATTTATAGCGACCTGATTTTTCCCCCAACACGGGGATCGATAGTGCGTGTTAAGGAGAAGCAACATGCAAGAAGGGCAAAACCGTAAAACATCGTCCCTGAGTATTCTCGCCATCGCTGGGGTGGAGCCGTATCAAGAGAAGCCGGGCGAAGAGTATATGAACGAAGCCCAGCTGTCGCACTTCAAGCGTATTCTTGAAGCATGGCGTAATCAACTCAGGGATGAAGTCGATCGCACCGTTACACATATGCAGGACGAAGCTGCTAACTTCCCGGACCCGGTCGACCGTGCCGCTCAGGAAGAAGAGTTCAGCCTCGAACTGCGTAACCGTGACCGCGAGCGCAAACTGATCAAAAAGATCGAAAAAACGCTGAAGAAGGTCGAGGACGAAGATTTTGGCTACTGCGAATCCTGCGGTGTTGAAATCGGTATTCGTCGCCTGGAAGCGCGTCCAACAGCCGATCTGTGCATCGACTGTAAAACGCTGGCAGAAATCCGCGAAAAACAGATGGCTGGCTAACGCCTGCCCTCTCACTACTCTGCTAAGGCGGGAGTCTCTCCCGCCTTGTTACCGTAGATATGTCTGAATCTCACTATATCGGGCGCTTTGCGCCATCTCCCTCCGGTGAATTACACTTCGGCTCATTAATTGCCGCGCTTGGCAGCTACCTACAGGCTCGCGCCCGTCAGGGTCAATGGCTGGTCCGCATTGAAGATATCGATCCTCCGCGTGAAGTTCCCGGTGCAGCAGAAACTATTCTGCGTCAGCTGGAACATTACGGTCTTCACTGGGACGGCGACGTACTCTGGCAGTCTCAACGCCATGATGCCTACCGTGAACGTCTGGCGTGGCTTGCTGAACAGGGCCTTTCCTATAACTGCACCTGCACGCGGGCGCGAATTCAAAGCGTGGGTGGCGTTTACGACGGCCACTGTCGTACGCGGCGCAACGGTCCTGAGAATGCTGCCGTACGGCTGATACAGCGTTCTCCGGTGACGCAGTTTACCGACGTTCTCTCAGGAACCATTCAGGCGGATGAACGCCTGGCGCGTGAAGATTTTATTATTCACCGTCGTGATGGTTTGTTTGCCTATAACCTGGCGGTGGTTGTCGATGACCATTTCCAGGGCGTTACGGAAATCGTGCGCGGGGCGGATCTGGTTGAGCCTACCGTGCGGCAAATATCGCTTTACCAGCAGTTTGGCTGGACGGTGCCGGATTACATCCATCTGCCGCTGGCGGTCAATGAACAGGGAAATAAGCTGTCGAAACAGAATCATGCCCCGGCGCTGCCTGACGGCGATCCGCGCCCGGTTTTGATCGACGCGCTGCGATTTCTCAACCAGAATGTAACGCAGGAATGGCAGGATCTGAGTCTGGATGAATTGCTGAAAACGGCCATTGCTGACTGGGCGCTTATGGCCGTGCCAAAAATCCAGCATTCTCAAATGCGTTGCGCTGAGCTATGATTAGCCGCTTTTTTGATAACAAAACACACTACGAGGTGTACTATTTTTACCCGAGTCGCTAATTTTTGCCGTAAAGTGCTGAGCCGCGAAGAGAGCATGGCGAACGACGCTATTGCACAGCCACACATGTCGGTCATTCCGCGTGAGCAGCACAATATTTCCCGCAAAGATATCAGTGAAAATGCCCTCAAGGTGCTCTATCGTCTGAATAAAGCAGGCTACGAGGCCTATCTCGTCGGCGGCGGGGTGCGCGATTTACTGCTGGGCAAAAAACCAAAAGATTTCGACGTGACGACCAGCGCCACACCTGAGCAGGTGCGTAAATTATTCCGCAACTGCCGTCTGGTTGGCCGCCGTTTCCGTCTGGCGCACGTGATGTTTGGACCAGAAATCATTGAAGTGGCGACCTTCCGCGGTCACCACGAAGCGGGCGTCAACGATCGCACGACTTCCCAGCGCGGCCAAAATGGCATGCTGCTGCGCGACAACATCTTCGGCTCTATTGAAGAAGATGCTCAGCGTCGCGATTTCACCATCAACAGCCTTTACTACAGCGTGGCGGATTTTACCGTGCGCGATTACGTCGGCGGTATGCAGGATCTGAAAGACGGCCTGATTCGCCTGATCGGCACGCCGGAAACGCGCTATCGCGAAGATCCGGTCCGAATGCTGCGCGCCGTGCGTTTCGCCGCCAAGCTGAACATGCGTATCAGTCCGGAAACCGCAGAGCCGATCCCGCGCCTGGCGACGCTGATTAACGACGTCCCCCCTGCCCGTCTGTTTGAGGAGTCGTTAAAGCTGCTCCAGGCAGGCTACGGGTTTGAAACCTACAATTTGCTGCGTGAATACAACCTGTTCCAGCCGCTGTTCCCGACCATTACCCGCTACTTCACCGAAAACGGTGACAGCGCAATGGAGCGGATGATTGCACAGGTGCTGAAGAACACGGATACCCGTATTCATAACGATATGCGCGTGAATCCGGCGTTCCTGTTCGCGGCCATGTTCTGGTATCCGCTGCTGGAAACGGCGCAGCGCATCACTCAGGAGAGTGGTCTCGCCTATTATGATGCGTTCGCGCTGGCGGCAAACGACGTGCTGGACGAAGGCTGTCGCACGCTGGCGATCCCGAAACGTATTACCACGCTGGTGCGTGATATCTGGCAGCTTCAGCTGCGTATGTCCCGCCGTCAGGGTAAACGCGCCTGGAAGCTGATGGAGCATCCTAAGTTCCGCGCCGCGTTCGATTTGCTCTCTCTGCGTGCTGAAGTCGAAAGAAACCAGGAGCTACAGCGTCTGGCGCAGTGGTGGGGAGAATTTCAGGTCTCTGCACCACCAGAGCAGAAAGATATGCTTACGGATCTGGATGACGAGCCGGCACCGCGCCGTCGTCACCGTCGCCCGCGCAAACGCGCACCGCGTCGTGAAGGCACGGCATGACCCTTGCGTATATCGCCATCGGCAGCAATCTGGCCTCTCCGCTGGAGCAGGTTAACGCTGCCGTGCAGGCGCTGGGGAAGATCCCGCAAAGCCGCATCGTCGCGCTGTCCTCATTTTACCGTACGCCGCCGCTCGGCCCGCAGGATCAGCCTGATTATCTGAACGCCGCCGTGGTGCTGGAAACGACCCTTGACGCAGAAACGCTTCTGGATAATACCCAGCGTATTGAGCTACAGCAGGGTCGCGTCCGCAAAGCCGAACGCTGGGGACCGCGCACCCTCGATCTCGATATTATGCTTTTCGGCCACGAGGTGATTAACACCGAACGCCTCACCGTTCCGCATTACGACATGAAAAACCGCGGGTTTATGCTCTGGCCGCTGTTTGAAGTCGCGCCCGATCTCACCTTCCCTGACGGCGCCTCGCTGCAAGCCGTTCTGCAAAATCTCAACGCGGATAAACCGGCCCGCTGGTAATCCCGCCTCTGCATCGATTAACCATTCCTTATTTGCGGTTAATCGATTGCCTAAAATCATTGTTCCCTCGAATGTTACTGTTAGAATGCGCAAAGATTCGCTTTTGGGCCATCAGGAAACAGTATGAAACCAACCACCATCTCCTTATTGCAGAAATGCAAACAGGAAAAAAAACGCTTCGCCACTATCACCGCGTATGACTACAGCTTCGCAAAACTGTTTGCCGAAGAAGGGATCAACGTCATGCTGGTCGGGGACTCGTTAGGGATGACGGTACAAGGACATGATTCCACTCTGCCGGTCACGGTCGAGGATATTGCTTACCATACCCGCGCCGTGCGCCGGGGTGCGCCCGCCTGCCTGCTGCTTTCCGATCTGCCGTTTATGGCGTATGCCACCCCGGAACAGGCCTTTGAAAATGCGGCGACAGTGATGCGTGCTGGCGCCAATATGGTCAAAATCGAAGGCGGCGCCTGGCTGGTCGATACGGTAAAAATGCTTACCGAACGCGCCGTGCCGGTTTGTGGTCATTTGGGGCTGACGCCGCAGTCTGTCAACATCTTTGGCGGATATAAGGTGCAGGGCCGAGGCGATGCGGCGCAGACGCTTTTTGATGATGCCGTGGCGCTGGAAGCCGCGGGCGCACAGCTGCTGGTGCTGGAGTGTGTACCGGTTGAGCTGGCTAAGCGTATCACTGAGGCGCTGTCGATTCCGGTGATCGGCATCGGCGCGGGCAACGTCACCGATGGCCAGATTCTGGTCATGCACGACGCCTTCGGGATCACCGGCGGCCACATTCCAAAATTTGCTAAAAATTTCCTGACAGAAGCAGGCGACATGCGTGCTGCTGTGCGGCAGTATATTGCCGAGGTTGAGTCCGGCGTTTATCCGGGCGAAGAACACAGTTTCCATTAAGGAGTCCAGGTGTGCTAATCATAGAAACTCTGCCGCTGCTGCGCCAGCATATCCGCCGTGCACGTCAGGAAGGTAAACGTATCGCCCTTGTTCCAACCATGGGCAACCTGCACGACGGCCATATGAAGCTGGTCGATGAAGCGAGAGCCCGTGCAGATATTGTGGTAGTCAGTATCTTCGTTAACCCGATGCAGTTCGATCGCGAAGACGATCTGGCGCGCTACCCACGTACCCTGCAGGAAGATTGCGAGAAGCTCAAAAAACGTCATGCGGATATCGTCTTCGCTCCGGCCCCCGCAGATGTATATCCCCAGGGCACCACTGAATCGACCTACGTCGATGTGCCGGGTATTTCGACCATGCTGGAGGGCGCCAGCCGCCCGGGCCATTTCCGTGGCGTTTCTACCATCGTCAGCAAGCTGTTTAACCTGGTGCAGCCGGACATCGCCTGTTTTGGCGAGAAAGATTTCCAGCAGCTGGCGCTGATCCGCAAAATGGTTGCCGATATGGGCTACGACATTGAGATAGTCGGCGTACCGATTGTGCGTGCGAAAGATGGCCTGGCGCTCAGCTCCCGTAACGGCTATCTGACCGCCGAACAGCGTAAAATTGCGCCGGGTTTAAGCAAAGTCATGAATACCATGGCAGAGCAACTGCTGGCAAAAGAGTTAACCGCAGAAGAAATTATCGCTCTGGCTGAACAGGCGCTGAACGAGAAAGGTCTTCGTGCTGACGACGTTCAAATTCGGGATGCCGATACGCTTCTGGCGCTTACAGAGACCAGCAAACGTGCGGTAATTCTGGTGGCGGCATGGCTCGGCCAGGCCCGCCTTATCGATAACAAAGTGGTTGAACTGGCGTAGTTTTACTACCCGGAAGTGAAAGGTAAACGTAATGATTCGCAAAATGCTACAAGGTAAGCTTCACCGTGTGAAAGTCACCCAGGCCGACCTGCACTATGAAGGCTCCTGCGCGATCGACCAGGATTTTCTCGACGCGGCGGGTATTCTCGAAAACGAAGCTATTGATATCTGGAACGTTAATAACGGCAAACGCTTTTCAACGTACGCGATTGCCGCTGAACGCGGATCTAAAATCATCTCCGTTAATGGGGCAGCAGCGCACTGCGCGGACGTAGGCGATATCGTCATTATTGCCAGCTTTGTGATGATGTCTGACGAAGAAGCACGTCGCTGGCAGCCTAAAGTGGCCTACTTTGAAGGCGATAATGAGATGAAACGTACCGCGAAGGCGATTCCGGTGCAGGTTGCCTAAGCCAATAGTACTGTTATAAATTACCCGGCAAAATAGGTTGGGTAATTTATACATAATTAAAATGAATAGCGTTCTTTTTATATATTTTTATTAATATATTAAAGTCACCCTGCCGAACACCTGATCATCAAAATGATGAACAATTATTATCACTCACTATTAAATAATCTCATTGGCTTAAAGATCGTTTAAGTATTTCTAACATCTAACGGCTTCTCACAACCATTACTCATCACTTAGAATCCTTTTCCCGAAGCATCTGTTCGGAACGAACATAAGCCTTGCTTATGTGCACTTTTCTAGCATTTAAATATGGATATAAAAAATGTCTTTTAATAAATTAGGTCTGGCAACTGTAGTAGCAATGGTTCTGAGTGCGGGTTCTGCAATGGCAGCTGATATTCCTTCAGATACAGGCACTATTACTTTCCACGGTATGGTTTCTAATAACACCTGTAAAGTATCCCTGGATCAGAAGATTGACCAGGATGGTAATGATTTTGACGTTAACCTGGATACCGTGTTTGTAAAAGACTTCGCTAATGCGCTGGGTACCACCAGCACCCTGGGAGAAAAGAAATTCTCCCTCACCCTGACAGGTTGTGATTCTGCTACCGTCAAACAGGCATCCGCTCAGTTTGATTCCTGGGCGGGTTCTTCTTCAACTTCCGGCGGTCTGCTGGTTCCACCATCAAACACTCAAGGCGCCGCTAAAAACGTCAATCTGGTACTGTCAAACGATGGCAACTCCGCTACCGATCAGATCAAACTGGATCAGACCAACAATACCCAGAAAGCAACGATTGATACCACAGGCGCAGGCGCACTTTACTACCGTGTAGCGTATACCCAAGGTCAGAACTGGGATGCGGCCAACAACCCAGTGTCAGCTGGTGTGGTTCAGGCACAAGCTGCATTCACCATGATCTACGAGTAATTTTAAAAGCATAGATAAAATGCTCATATTATCCCCTGACGTACGTCAGGGGACTATTGATATCATTCCAACAGGAAGTGGAAAAATGTTAAGCACATCATTTTATAAAGGATTTAAAGCTGCCTGCTTTACAGCTGCTGCTGTCGCGTCATTCCAGGCAAGCGCAGATATCGTTATTTCGGGAACACGTATTGTTTATCAGCAGTCGCAAAAAGATGTCATCGTTTCTTTAGACAACCGTGGCAAAAAGCCACTATTAGTTCAATCATGGCTCGATGACGGTCGCGATGACACCAATCCACAGGAATTAAAACTTCCTTTTATTATTACTCCACCAGTATCCCGAATTGATCCCCAAAAAGGTCAATCCGTTCGGATCCCGTACCTGGGTGGTTCATTGCCGCAAGATCGCGAATCCCTATTCTGGTTCAATGTGCTCGAGATTCCACCGAAGTCAAAAGTGAAAGACGGTGAAAATCCTAACCAGCTCCAGCTGGCATTCCGCACACGTATTAAACTCTTTTTCCGACCTGACGGCCTGAAAGGTACGCCAGGAAATGCAGCAGCCAGGGTAACGTGGTCGCAACAAAAACAAGGTAATACGCTAAACCTGATTGCACACAATGATTCCCCTTACAACGTTTCTATTTCAAATGTAAAGCTGAAATCAGCAAATAAAGAGTACCAGGTTGAGCATAAATCTATTTTACCGTTTAGTACTCAAATAATGCAGGTAAAAGGTTTAGGTAGTACTGCCACCGGCACTGTTGCTTACGAAACCATTAATGACAATGGCGGCTCTGATACTTTTGAAAGCAAAGTAAACTAATAACCGCATCACCGCCACATTATAAATATAATACGTATGAATGATTCATAGCATTCATACGACGACTTGTCTGGATGAAGCATGCTATTTCAACGATCAATTTTATGTCTCGCAATCTGTGCAGCATTTCCTCTGCATGCCAGCGAGACTGAAAAAAAAGCTGTAGACACCTCATCCGAAACAGAATCGGCCATTGAATTTAATGACCAGTTCCTTATCGATAATGGTGGAGGTATCAATGTCGATCGTTATGCTTATGGCAACCCAGTTCTGCCAGGTACTTACCGTGTAAAAGTGAATTTGAATGGCAATTCAAAATCCACGGTCGAGATGAGATTCATTGATAACAAAACGCCACGTGCCTCAGCATGTCTGACTAAACTCACGCTGACACAGGCAGGCGTTGATACCAGCATATTAGGCGATGATGTCAAAGACGACGAAACGTCTTGCGTAGATATCAAAAAATATTATCCCGGTGCTTCTGAAAATTTTGATAGTAGCAAGCAGGAAATGGATCTTAATTTCCCGCAAATCTACGTGCTTAAGCTTCCAGCAGGGTATGTCGATCCTTCATTATGGGATAATGGTGTTCCGGCCGGATTACTTTCATACGATCTTAATACCTGGCACAGCGAGTCAAACGGCACCAATTCAGATACCGCTTATGCGGGCTTGCATTATGGCCTGAACGTGGGGCCGTGGCGTTTACGTTCTCGCGGCAGTCTGAACTGGGACAGTGATAATGGCACACATTATTCCAGCCAGGATATATACCTCCAGCGAGACATCACACCACTTAACGCACAGATGGTAATGGGTGATTCCTACACACGCGGTGATGTCTTTGACTCGGTGAGCCTGCGTGGTGCGCGTATGTATAACGATGACCGCATGCTCCCGCAAGGCACCTCTGGCTACGCGCCAGTAATTCGTGGTGTGGCAAACAGTAACGCCAAAGTTAGCGTTATGCAAAGCGGCAATAAAATCTATGAAACCACCGTTCCACCCGGTGCTTTCGAGATCAATGACCTCAGTACAACAGGCTATGGTAATGATTTGATTGTCACTGTAGAGGAAGCCGATGGAAGTAAACGGACGTTTACCGTTCCGTTCTCCTCAGTTACACAAATGCTCCGCCCAGGCTCCAGCCGCTGGGATGTGGGTATAGGTGAGCTGAATGATGATTCATTGCATGATAAGCCAAACGTTGGCTACGCAACTTACGCGTATGGTCTGAATAATACCTTTACCGGTTACGTGGGTGCGCAATATACGGATATGGATTTCTACGCCGGCCTGCTTGGTCTGGCTATGAATACCCGTATTGGTGCATTCGCTTTAGATGTTACCGGGTCCTATGCCGATATCGACGGGCTGGACACGCTTAAAGGGCAGAGTTATCGGCTGACCTACAGCAAAATGCTTGAAGCCACTAACACATCTCTTAACGTGGCAGCTTATCGCTTCTCAACAGAAGATTATCTCAGCCTTAACGATGCCGCCTCATTGCAGGACAGTATTCACCACGAGGAATATGGCAATCGATCTTATGACAGCAATGCCGAGCTTTATGCTGATTATCAGCGTACCAAAAACCAGATACAGGTCAGCCTGAACCAGCCATTGAATGTTAACGGTGATGAATACGGCTCACTCTATATTAGCGGTACCTGGCAGGATTACTGGAATAATTCCAGCTCCACTTCCGACTACAGCGTGGGTTACAACAATAGTTTTGCTTACGGTAGCTATAGCGTTTCTGTGCAACGCACGTACAACGAAACAGGGGAAAAGGATGACAGCGTTTATTTAAACGTCAGTATTCCATTCAGCATATTCAATAAGGATAACGCGCAGTCAGGCGGATTTAATAACGTCAACATGAGCCTGCGCACTGATTTAAAAGGCGGTACCAGTTTTAACTCTACGGCAAGCGGCAACTCCAAAAACAGTGAAGTGAGCTATTCCGTTAGCGCCTCATCAAGCGGGGGCAACTACGGCAACCTGAACCAGGTCAGTGGCTATAGCTCATGGAACAGTCCTTACGGGCCGCTCGGTGTCTCGGCGTCCTTTGGCGATGACAATAGTAAACAGTATTCCGCGAGTTATAACGGCGGAATGGTTGTTCACTCGGGTGGCGTTGTATTTACATCAGGCAGTATCGGCGAAACGGATTCACTTGCGCTGGTAAAAGCAAGTGGCGCAACGGGTGCTCGGCTGGGTTACGGCCAAAGCCGCATTAACAGTTCCGGGTACGGGATTATGCCGTATATGTCAGCCTACAGAGAAAACCGAGTATCGCTCGATATCAGCACTCTCGAAGCAGACGTTGAAATCAAAAATACAAGCGCAGTTGCCGTACCTCGCAATGGCTCCGTTGTATTTGTGAATTTTGAAACGGATGAAGGCCGTTCGCTTGTTCTGGAATTACAACGTTCTGATAACGGCTTTATTCCGCTAGGTGCTGACGTTCTGAATGAGAAAAACGAATCTATCGGAACGGTAGGCCAGGCAGGACAAGCTTATGTACGCGGTGTGGAAAACAAAGGCGCTCTCCGGGTGGTATGGGGAAGCGATGGTTCCAGCTCCTGCACGGTGCATTATCAGATTCCTGAAAATGCGAAGAAAGCAGGCTTAACCACGATTCTGAGTAATCAACAGTGCCAAATGTAATGATGTTAAAACAGGGAATCACACCCATGGGAAATAATATGAAGAAAAATCATTGCGGTTATTCATTAATCGCATTAGCAATGTTAGCGATGTCAGGTTCTGCTGCGGCAGCCGATCTCAATGTTAACTTTACTGCCAATATCCGCGAAACCACCTGCGATATGAAACTGGTCGGCGATACGGGTTCAGATACACAGCAAACGCTGACTATCGGTAATAACGGACAGGTACGTTTAGATGATGTCAAAGCCGGAACGGCAAATGCCAATTTCAAAATTGTGCTCGTTGAATGCCCGGCATCACTGACCTCATTGAAAACCAAAGTATCGGGAACAAGATCTGGATATTTGTACTCAGGCCTTATTAACCAAATACAAAAAATCGACGGAGGTGCAGACTACTCTGCTGTTGAGATTGCCAGAGCCAGCGCACCGGATGCCCCGTTTATCATTAACTCTGAGGACGATAACGAGCGCCTGGTCTGGAGTCCGACAGAAATCCAGAATAAGGAAGTTGCTCTGGTGGCCACCTTACGTGAAACACAGGAAAACAGGATGACCATAGGTGATTTTCAGGCCGTGGCGACCTTTGAATTTATCTACGAGTGATTAGTGCAGGAAAACGGAGCAACATTATGAAATTCAATTTTACTTTTATCGCCCTGTCCGTTTCTGCCCTTCTGTTCTCGGGAATGGCAAGCGCAGCTATTACAGGCACCCCTAGTGTCGAATTAACGATTAAATCAAAAATTGTATCAGGCACATGTACCGCAAAAGTACTTAACGATGCAGGCACAGCTTCCACTGAAATTGCGTTCGGCGACGTATACAAATCCGATCTGGTGAACAAAACCCGTGTCGAGCCGCTCAAGATTAGTTTCACCAACTGTTCTGGAGTAACCAAGGCAACGGTGTCCGCTGCGAAAGGCGCTGGTGGTGAATGCAGTGGCGTCAACAAGACGGGTGATTCTTACTCCGGCGGCTTAGCAACGGGCTTTGAGATCTGGTCGGGTGTTGTCGATACTGGCGAGCTTATGAGCTGCAACACGCCTCCGGCTGCTAAGGATGTCACCATTACTGATGGTACCGGTGAATTCCCGATGAATTCCCGTATCGTTATCGGACAAGGCCAAACCATTGCTGAAGTAGGCGCGGGGGCGGTTAATGCGCCAGTCACGTTTACTATCACTTATCCATAATACCAGGAACCAGCATGCAACAATCACCGTTTACTTTATACCAGCCCGGTCTTGTGTTGCTTATGGGCTTGGCTGGTGGCATCTTGCCTGGCGTAGGCCAGGCAAGCTCAGGATTAGACGTAAATATTACCGCTAACATTGTTAATAGCACTTGTAAGATGACCGTGGAAAATGACGGCGAAATTTATCTCCCCAATGTAATGCGCAGCTGGTTTTATAACCCGGATGGTAGCGATCGTTTTACTGCAACCGATGATGCAGGCGGTACGCCTTTTAAGATCCATGTAGATGATTGCTATGGAGACAGCAGTACGGCTAAAAAGCTGAGTTTTAGCTTTTCGCCGCAGTCGGGTTTCTGGCCAGGACAAAATCAGGTTTTCAAAAGTGATGATACCGCCGCAGGCGCGGCAAAAAATGTCGGCGTCGTCGTTTTCTCTGAAAGATATAAAAAGAATGTTTTAAACAACGACGGCACGTCAAAAATCACTTATGACGTAAGCGGTCAGGATACTGCATTTTTAACGGATTATCAGTTCTATGCCCGATATCAAAATATTGGCGTAGTGGCTGGTGGTGTCGTTACCAGTAAAGTATTAGTTGACGTCACTTACGAATAATAATCAGAACAGGAAAAAGGATGAGAATGTTCAATTTTATAAGACAGGGTTTCACCGTGAAAGGCACAATGGCGTTTGCCATGGCGAGCGTGTTATTAACCCTCAGCCACTCCTGCTGGGCAGCTGAGTGTCGCATGAATAATGGAAAAGGCGGCACAACCACGCTGATCAATTCCGAATACTCAGGTGGCACCGTACGTCTTCCCCCTCCGGGTAATTATGCCAGTACTCTTTTTAACGTTAACCTGACACCGGGCATTCAGGCCGAATGTGGTATGGGGGACGATGGTTTTAACCTCGTGTCACAAACAAACCCGACCTTGCTAAAGGGGAGCAGTTATGGCAGGGCTATGTTTGAAACAAATATTCCGGGGATTTATTATTCCGTAAGGGTCCACACCGCAGAAAGTGACGGAGGCATGGGTGGCTATTTCGCTATGAATACTACTGACTGGACTACCGTTGCATCCTCCGGAAATTCTGATCCCTGGGATGAAAAATGGATAAACACCTCAGTTCAAATTTATATTGATGCAGGTTACAGAGGCAACCCGAACAAAGAAACCTCAATCAGACCCAAACCCGGCACTCTGGGTAAAATGGCTATTGGTAATCCAAATGATTCTAACAACCAACCATGGACATTTGTGGTCAACGAAGACTCATTCCAGATCCCGATCGTTCTTCCAACCTGCGACATGGCCATGCTTTCAGATGGCACTAATGATGTTAACCTGGGAGAATATTATGTTTCAGACATTAAAAACAATCGGGTTAAGGATATCCCTTTTTCAATTAGCTTAAGCAATTGTACCAGTGTGGCAAATATCACAACCAAACTCACCACCTCAAAGCTAACCGGAAAAAATAATGATCTTCTTGGAAATACGCTTTCGTCCGGAGCTGAGGGCGCAGGCGTGAAAATTATGTATAACGGAACCTCTCAACTCCTGCCGAATAATCCTGACTCATCCTATGTCATAACGGATTACCAAACCCCGGAATCCAAGCAAATTAATTATGTTGCTCAACTGGTAGCAAACGGAAGCACAGTGAAACCGGGGTCGTTTAAAGCCACCGGCGTATTCACCCTTTCATACGACTAACCGCTATCCCTGCGGCTGATTACTGATCAGCCGCGACATCGTCTCCAGTGAGTCCGTTCTTAATATATACAAACGCTTCAACAGGAACGGATTATCCCCCGGCTTCACCTTCCCTTTCACCGTGGTCACCGCCAGATGAAACCCCGCATCGTTCGCCGCTTTAATCGCTTTATTGTCATAGCCGCCAAACGGATACGACACATACAACACGCGCGGGTTGAACTGCGCCAGTGCACGACGTGATCGTTCAAAATCAAACAGGATCACGTGATAGCTACGGCTCAACAGGATGGGGTGTTTATAGCCATCCACGCGATGCAGGAAATGGGTGTGAGACTGAATGTCGAACACATCCTGGATGCCCTTGATTTCCTGAACGCTCATAAACTGTAGCGATTTTGGATCCCACTTCTGCGGATGGCCTTTGATACGTGATGAAATTATAAACGCCGTCGCGTTGAAGCCATATTCTTTCAGAACAGGGTACGCGTAGCGGCTCACCGATTTGAGACCATCATCAAAGGTGATCACCACTGCTTTCGCGGGTAGGTTCATCTTGTTACGCACGTACCCTTCAAGCTGGTACATCGTCAGCGTGGTATAGCCTTGATCGCGTAACCAGGCCATCTGATTATTAAACGCACGTACGCTGGTCGTCGTGGAGGTATGTCGAAAACGGGTGTTCTCTTCATCACGCAAAATATGATGGTAAGTCAGAACCGGTAGCCCGTTATCTTCCTGTGCATCGAGGCTGCTGATCCACGCCAGACGATTACCGATACGGATCTGAAACCATGTCTGGTTCAGGCGGTCTTTCAGCTTATTCAGAATCGGATAGCGAAGATTGGCGCTTAAGGTGCCAAAAGGCGCGCTTCCGCTGCTGGGGGCGTTATACACCGGCGTGTCTTTCCAGGTGATGAGGTTTTGATTACTGAGCGGCTTGTTCAAGTCACCCAGGCTATCCTCAACACGTTGTTTGCCCTGCACTTTTTCAAGGTGGTCTTTATCAATAAACCCCGTGCCGAATCCGAAACGAAATTCATAGTAATCCGCCGCGGCCGGAAAGACAGCGAGGATCTGCCCGGCGCGAACATTCCCTACATTCACGACGGCATTTCCCACCTGCGCCCAGATGGCCGCATCTTCGGTGGTTTGCATATATTGGGCAGGAAGGCCTTGCTGACTGGTCAGGCTGGCAGACGCACCACCGGAAACCAGCACCAGAAGGATAAAGATAACGCGCATGAGCATGGGATATAAATCGATACGGAAAATCAGTCGCCATTGTAGCAAAAGCGACATCAATACCAATGTTTAATGCTTATACAGATCGTGAAGCAGAACGAAAGGCGGGTTCTTCTGCTGCTGGTGCCACAGGCTGCTCACGCCCGGGGAGCCCTGCGCCACAATGGCGTGGCGAAACTCAGCGCTGCTCAACGTTGCGCGCAGCGGATACATCGCTTCGAGTAAAGGCAGGCTGATACCGGAGATCACTTCACAATTATCATGCTTATGGCTCATTAACGCTGCTGAACGGTAAGGCGCCGCGCCCGATTTGTCGGTGAGAAAAATCACGCCATCACCGGTGTCGGTTTCATGCAGCGCGTCGCACATCATCCGGCTGAGCATGTTGGTGCTCAGCCCTCGCCAGTAATTTACCGCACGACATTGCGCCAGAGGGCCAAATCGGGCCTCCAGCTTCAGGAGCATTTCCTGTGCCTCTTCATCGTGGCAGGTGATAACCCATCCCAGCATAACGTCTCTCCTTAGCAGGCGAGTAGTTTATCCAGGTGAAGGTTAGTTTACGGTGATAACTGTCAAAGAAAGTGCCCGGCAAACAGAACGTCTGCCGGGCAGAAGGTTAGCTACGCAGCCCACGTCCACGCTGGATCAGATACCAGCACAGCAGGTAGAAGGCGATAATGAACACCACCAGCACCACCACCGTGGTAAACAGCGGGACATCGGTAATGCCGAGGAAACCAAAGCGGAAGCCGCTGATCATGTAGACAATCGGGTTCAGGTGCGAGAGTGCCTGCCAGAACGGCGGCAGCAGCGTCAGGGAGTAAAACACCCCGCCCAGATAGGTCAGCGGCGTCAGTACGAAGGTCGGGATCAGGCTGATGTCATCGAACGTTTTGGCGAACACGGCGTTCAGCAAGCCAGCCAGTGAGAACAGGATCGCCGTCAGCAATAATGTGAGCGCCACGAACAGCCACGAATGCACCTGGAACGGGACGAAGAACAGCGAAATCGCCGTCACCAGAATACCCACGCACAGCCCACGCGCCACGCCGCCGCCCACGTAACCGGCGATAATGACGTGCGTAGGCACTGGCGCTACCAGCAGCTCTTCAATGTTGCGCTGGAACTTGGCGCTGAAGAATGAGGACGCCACGTTCGCGTAGGCGTTGGTGATCACCGCCATCATGATCAGGCCCGGCACGATAAACTGCATATAGGTGAAGCCGTGCATCTCACCAATGCGGGAGCCAATAAGGTTGCCGAAAATGATGAAGTAGAGCGTCATGGTGATCACCGGCGGCACCAGGGTTTGCACCCAGATACGCATAAAGCGGTTAATCTCTTTCGCCCAGATGCTTTTCAGCGCGACCCAGTAAAGATGCGTCATGCCTTGTCTCCTTGTTTGTCGTGCACCAGAGAGACAAACAGCTCTTCCAGTCGGTTTGCTTTGTTACGCATGCTTAATACCTGAATGCCCTGCGCGCTCAACTGTGAGAACACGCTGTTAATACCCTGCTCGCGCAGCACTTCTACCTCCAGCGTCGAGGTATCGACCAGGCGATAGTTGTAGCCCTCCAGTTTCGGCAGCGCGCTTTTCGCCGCCAGATCGAGGATAAAGGTCTCTGATTTGAGCTTGGAGAGCAGATTCTTCATCGAGGTGTTTTCCACCAGCTCACCGTGCTGAATGATGCCGATATTGCGGCACAGCATTTCCGCCTCTTCCAGGTAGTGCGTGGTCAGAATGATGGTGGTGCCTTTGTCGTTCAGATCTTTCAGGAAACCCCACATGGAGCGACGCAGTTCAATATCCACACCAGCGGTCGGCTCATCAAGGATAAGCAGCTTTGGCTCGTGCATCAGCGCGCGGGCAATCATCAGGCGGCGCTTCATCCCTCCGGACAACATCCGCGCGCGCTCGTTACGTTTCTCCCACAGATCAAGCTGTTTCAGGTACTTTTCGCTGCGCTCAAGCGCCTCTTTGCGCTCCACGCCATAGTAACCCGCCTGGTTAACAACAATCTGCTGTACCGTCTCAAACGGGTTAAAGTTGAACTCCTGCGGCACCAGCCCCAACTGGCGCTTGGCGTTGACCACATCTTTTTGCAGATCGTAGCCAAACACGCTGACGCGGCCCGAGGTTTTATTGACCAGTGAACTGATGATCCCGATGGTGGTGGATTTCCCTGCCCCGTTCGGCCCCAGAAGCGCGTAGAAATCTCCCGCTTCGACTTTAAGATCTATCCCGCGCAGCGCCTGAACGCCCCCCGGGTAGGTTTTTTTGAGCTGTTCAAGCTCCAGTGCAATCGCCATGAATTCAACTTACCTTAAGTTCTGACACACGTTGTGTGGTTTCATTAAAAGTCGGGTTACCCTATAGTAGCGCAACGCAATCACTTGGTTACAGGTCGCTAACCTCCATGAACGACATAGATACACTCATCAGCAACAATGCACTATGGTCAAAAATGCTGGTGGAGGAAGACCCCGGATTTTTTGGAAAACTCGCGCAAGCGCAGAACCCACGCTTTCTCTGGATTGGATGTTCTGACAGCCGCGTCCCCGCCGAACGTCTGACTGGTCTTGAACCTGGCGAACTGTTTGTTCACCGCAATGTGGCTAACCTGGTTATTCATACCGATCTCAACTGCCTTTCGGTTGTTCAGTATGCCGTCGACGTTCTTGAGGTTGAGCACATCATTATTTGTGGTCACTACGGCTGCGGCGGCGTGCAGGCGGCAGTCGAAAATACAGAGCTGGGGTTAATCGATAACTGGCTGCTGCACATTCGTGATATCTGGTTCAAACATAGCTCACTGCTGGGCGAAATGCCGCAGGAGCGCCGTCTCGACACGCTGTGTGAGCTGAACGTGATGGAGCAGGTGTATAACCTGGGCCATTCGACGATTATGCAGTCTGCCTGGAAACGCGGGCAGAAGGTCTCCATCCACGGCTGGGCGTACGGTATTCACGACGGCCTGCTGCGCAATCTGGAAGTGACCGCCACCAACCGCGAAACGCTGGAACAGCGTTACCGCTCGGGAATTGCCAACCTCAAGCTTAAGCACGTTAACCATAAATAACAAAGCCGGGGGTTTTCACCCTCTCCCTGTGGGAGAGGGCTGGGGTGAGGGCATCAGCCCGCAATTATTCGTCCAGAATCACCACTTTCCCAACATACGGCAGATGGCGATAACGCTGTGCGTAATCAATGCCGTAACCCACCACGAACTCATCCGGGATGGAGAAACCAACGAACTCCACCGGCACCTGCACTTCACGGCGCTCAGGCTTATCCAGCAGTGTACAAATCGCCAGTGATTTTGGTTCACGCAGGCTCAGGATCTCACGCACTTTAGAGAGCGTGTTGCCGGAGTCGATGATGTCCTCAACAATCAACACATCTTTGCCACGAATATCTTCATCCAGATCTTTCAGGATTTTCACATCACGGGTTGTGGACATGCCGCTGCCGTAACTGGAGGCGGTCATAAAATCGACCTCGTGCGGCACCTGCACTTCACGGCACAGGTCTGCCATGAACATGAAAGAGCCACGCAACAAACCGACCAGCACCATTTCGCTGCCGCTGTCCTTGTAATGTTCGGTGATTTGACGACCCAGTTCGGCGATACGCGCTTTGATCTCGGCTTCCGGGATCATCACTTCAACAGTATGTTTCATATTACTAACCAAATGATTTTAGTGAAAATCTCTCAATGCGGATGACTCTCGCTCCGGCATCGATACGCAAGCCAGCCATTATACCAGTAAATGGATAAGCCTGGCGTATGAGTTATAAAAAGCAATATTTGTGATTCCGATCACAGTTGTTAATACCTATAATTAATTGCTAGCAAATAATTAACAAAACTGACGAGTACTTTTCTATGGCTGAAACAAAAACTAAACAGCCGCGTCTACTGGTGACATTAACAGCCGCGTTTGCCGCATTCTGCGCGCTGTATTTGTTAATCGGTGGCGTATGGCTGGTCGCGATTGGCGGCTCCTGGTACTACCCGATTGCGGGTCTGGTTATGGTTGGCGTAACCGTCCTGCTTTTACGCAGAAAACAATCTGCTCTGTGGTTGTACGCAGCGTTACTGCTCGCAACCATGATCTGGGGCGTCTGGGAAGTCGGGTTCGACTTCTGGGCGCTGACGCCGCGCAGCGACATTCTGGTCTTCTTCGGTATCTGGCTGATCCTGCCGTTTGTCTGGCGTCGTCTGATTGTCCCTTCCAGTGGCGCCGTGGTCGGTCTGGTCGTTGCTCTGCTGATTAGTGGCGGCATCCTGACCTGGGCCGGTTTTAACGACCCGCAGGAGATCAATGGCACGCTGAACGCGGAATCCACGCCGGCTGCGGCTATTTCGCAGGTGGCGGACGGTGACTGGCCTGCTTATGGTCGTAACCAGGAAGGTCAACGCTACTCCCCGCTGAAGCAGATCAACGCGGACAACGTGAAAAACCTTAAGGAAGCCTGGGTATTCCGTACCGGCGACCTGAAGATGCCAAACGATCCGGGTGAGCTGACCAACGAAGTGACCCCGATTAAAGTGGGCAACATGCTCTACCTGTGTACGGCGCACCAGCGCCTGTTCGCGCTCGACGCGGCCACCGGTAAAGAGAAATGGCACTTTGATCCACAGCTGAACTCCAACCCGTCGTTCCAGCACATCACCTGCCGCGGCGTCTCTTACCACGAAGCGCGCGCAGATAATGCCAGTCCGGAAGTCATTGCCGACTGTCCTCGCCGCATTATGCTGCCGGTGAACGATGGCCGCCTGTTTGCCATCAACGCTGAGACCGGTAAGCTGTGCGAAACCTTCGCTAACAAAGGCATTCTGAATCTTCAGACCAACATGCCGGACACCACGCCGGGTCTGTATGAGCCGACCTCCCCGCCAATCATCACCGATAAAACCATCGTGATTGCCGGTTCGGTAACGGATAACTTCTCTACCCGCGAAACCTCCGGCGTTATCCGTGGTTTCGACGTGAACACCGGTAAACTGCTGTGGGCCTTCGACCCGGGCGCGAAAGATCCTAACGCGATCCCATCCGATGAACACACCTTTACCTTTAACTCACCGAACTCCTGGGCACCGGCAGCGTATGACGCGAAGCTGGACCTGGTTTACCTGCCGATGGGCGTGACCACGCCGGATATCTGGGGCGGTAACCGCACGCCGGAGCAGGAACGTTACGCCAGCTCCATCGTGGCGCTGAACGCAACGACCGGTAAACTGGCATGGAGCTACCAGACCGTTCACCACGATCTGTGGGATATGGATATGCCGTCCCAGCCGACGCTGGCGGACATTACCGTTAACGGTAAAACCGTTCCGGTGATTTACGCCCCGGCCAAAACCGGCAACATCTTCGTGCTGGATCGCAGCAACGGTAAGCTGGTTGTTCCTGCGCCAGAAAAACCGGTTCCGCAGGGCGCGGCCAAAGGCGACTACGTCACCAAAACGCAGCCGTTCTCTGACCTGAGCTTCCGTCCGAAGAAAGATCTCAGCGGTGCAGACATGTGGGGTGCCACCATGTTTGACCAGCTGGTGTGCCGCGTGATGTTCCATCAACTGCGCTATGAAGGCATCTTCACGCCGCCTTCAGAGCAGGGCACGCTGGTCTTCCCGGGTAACCTGGGGATGTTCGAGTGGGGTGGGATCTCCGTTGACCCTAACCGTCAGGTCGCCATCGCTAACCCAATGGCGCTGCCGTTCGTTTCCCGTCTGATCCCACGCGGTCCGGGTAACCCAATGGAGCAGCCGAAAGATGCGAAAGGCAGCGGTACCGAAGCCGGTATCCAGCCGCAGTATGGCGTTCCTTATGGTGTGACCCTGAATCCGTTCCTTTCTCCGTTCGGTCTGCCGTGTAAACAGCCTGCCTGGGGTTATATCTCCGGTCTGGATCTGAAGACCAATAAGATCGTCTGGAAAAAACGTATTGGTACGCCACAGGACAGCATGCCGTTCCCGATGCCTGTTCCAGTGCCGTTCAATATGGGTATGCCAATGCTGGGTGGCCCAATCTCCACCGCCGGTAACGTGCTGTTCATCGCGGCAACCGCAGATAACTACCTGCGCGCGTACAACATGACCAACGGTGAGAAACTGTGGCAAGGCCGTCTGCCAGCCGGTGGACAGGCAACGCCGATGACCTATGAAGTGAATGGCAAGCAGTACGTTGTCATCTCTGCGGGTGGTCACGGTTCGTTTGGCACGAAGATGGGCGACTATATTGTCGCGTATGCACTGCCTGACGACGCTAAGTAACGAAAAAGCCCGGTGGCGCTAACGCATACCGGGCCTACGGGTGCCCTATGTAGGCCGGGTAAGGCGAAGCCGCCACCCGGCTTTTTTTTATACGGTAAAACCGAGCATCATCCCCGTATCTTCATGCTCCAGCAGATGACAGTGGGCCATATAGGCAAACTCTTTCGGCGCCTCGTGGTCGAACTTCACCAGCACCTCGCTGACGCCGCCTTCCACCCTCACCGTATCTTTCCAGCCCGCACGATGCGCCTCCGGTGCTTTACCATTTTCAGACAGAATACGGAACTGCGTGCCGTGGATATGGAACGGGTGCAGCATCATGTCGCCTTCGCCTGAAATCACCCAGCGTTCAAACTGCCTTTTCGTGGCGGCGAACATGGGCGTGTTCATATCGAACGCTTTGCCGTTGATGCGGTTGGCATTGTGGAAATCGAAACCATGGCCGCCGTGATTCATGCCGCCCATATTGCCGTGGTCCATATTCATATGGCCCATCATCTGGCCGTGATGCATTCCCGCCATGGCCTGATTGCCGTACTTCTTCATCAGCGCCTGCATGCCCATCATGTCGAGCATCGGGTCCATGGAAAGCTTAAGTTTACGCTGCGTAAGCCCGTCCAGCGACGGGAGTGCTGGCAGCGTGGTGAGGGTCTCCGGCAGCGTACCGGAGGCGGTGATCTGTAGCGGCTGAATGCGCAGGACCGGATGCGGCTTATCAAACGGCGCGACGGCCATCCCCATCTGGCTGACCGGCAGGGTCACCAGGTCAAACGCTTTGCCATCGCTGATATCCACCAACACCTCGAAGCGCTCGCCCATCAGCATCGGCAGCTCGCTCACCTTCACCGGCTCCGGCAGCAGGCCGCCGTCGCTTGCCACTACATAAAGCGGGCGTTTATCGCTGGTGGCGAAGTTCAGGGAGCGGGCGTTACAGCCGTTAAGCAGACGTAAGCGCAGCCAGCCTTTTGGCGCGGCATGCTGCGGGTAGATCGCGCCGTTGGTCAGCAGCGTATCGCCAAACCAGCCTACCGCCGCGCTCATTACGTCCAGCTGATAGTCAATTTGCCCGTCAGCGCTGAATTTTTTGTCCTGCACAATCACCGGGACATCGTCGATACCCCACTGTTTCGGCAGGCGCAGCAGGCGGCTTTCATCGTCTTCAATCAGCACCAGCCCGGCCAGCCCCATCGCCACCTGATGGCCCGTTTTGCCATGCTGATGCGGGTGGAACCAGCAGGTCGCCGCGCGTTGTTCCGGGGTAAAGGTTACGCTGCGTTTACCACCAGGCCTGATGACGCCCTGAGGCCCCCCATCCACTTCGCCCGGGACTTCCAGCCCGTGCCAGTGCAGCGTGGTCTCTTCCGCAAGCGTGTTATGAATGTCTACCGTCACCGCCTTCCCTTTGCGTAACTGCAACGCCGGGCCGAGCAGATTGCCGTTATACCCCCACGTCGTGGCGGCGTGCTGACCGAACGTGGTTTTACCGGCCTGCACCACAAGCTGAATGCGGCTGCGGGCATCTGGGGCGAGTAATTCAGGAATGGGTAAAGCCGTTCTGTCGGCGGCAAAAACGGCGCGGCTCCAGAGAGGTATCGCGCTGGCAACCCCCAGCGCGGCAGAAAATTTTAAAAAATCACGACGTTGCATGTGCATTTCCTTATTTCCAGCAGGCGATCTTTTGAGCATAAACCCTCCCCTTACCGGAAGGTCAAGCACGGCGGCAATAATAAAGATCGTCGGCCTGGCATCAAGTATGCTAACGTTAATTTTCCGTGATGCAGTGGTAAAGGCAATGAAGACGTTTTTCAGAACAATTTTGTTCGCCAGCCTGATGGCGATGTGTGCGAACAGTTACGCGCTAAGTGAAAACGAAGCGGAAGATATGGCCGATCTGACGGCAGTTTTTGTTTTTCTGAAAAACGATTGTGGTTACCAGAATTTACCCAATGGGCAAATTCGTCGCGCACTGGTCTTTTTTGCCCAGCAGAATCAATGGGACCTCAGCAACTACGACAGCTTCGACATGAAGGCGCTCGGTGAAGACAGCTACCGTGATTTAAGCGGTATTGGCATTCCCACTGCTAAAAAATGCAAAGCGCTGGCTCGCGATTCACTCAGCCTGCTCGCCTACGTGAAGTAACCTTCCCGACGCCCCTTGTTGACCCGCTAACCGCCTCACGGTGGTGTTGTGTTGCGCCCATCTGCCGGATGTAATGGATGTTAACGAAGGAGGTGCTCCCCATGACCGAAAAAACGGTATGGCAAGAAACGCTGCACGACCATTTTGGTCAGTATTTTGCCGTGGATAACGTGCTCTATCATGAGAAAACCGATCATCAGGATTTGATAATATTCGAAAACGCCGCTTTTGGCCGCGTGATGGCGCTGGACGGCGTGGTGCAAACCACCGAGCGCGACGAGTTTATCTATCACGAAATGATGACCCACGTCCCGCTGCTGGCCCACGGCCACGCGAAGGACGTGCTGATTATCGGCGGCGGCGACGGCGCGATGCTGCGTGAAGTCTCTCGCCATCAGAATGTCGAAACCATCACCATGGTGGAAATTGACGCCGGGGTCGTGTCGTTCTGCCGCCAGTATCTGCCCAACCATAATGCCGGCAGCTATGACGATCCGCGGTTTAATCTGGTTATCGACGATGGTGTCAATTTTGTTAACCAGACCACGCAAACGTTTGATGTCATTATCTCTGACTGTACCGACCCTATCGGTCCGGGCGCGTCGCTGTTTACCTCGTCGTTTTACGAAGGCTGCAAGCGCTGCCTGAAGCCTGGCGGAATTTTTGTGGCGCAAAACGGCGTTTGCTTCCTGCAACAGGATGAAGCGCTTGATAGCCACCGTAAGCTGAGCACCTATTTTGCTGACGTCAGCTTCTACCAGGCGGCGATCCCCACTTACTACGGCGGTATCATGACCTTTGCCTGGGCGACGGATAACGACGTATTACGTCATCTCTCCACCGAAATTATTCAGGCCCGCTTCCATCAGGCAGGTCTACAGTGCCGATACTACAATCCGGCTATTCATACCGCAGCCTTTGCGTTGCCTCAATATCTGCAAGACGCGCTGTCCTCAAAGGAGGTGAACTAATTGAAAAAGCTTAAACTGCATGGCTTTAACAATCTGACCAAAAGCCTGAGTTTTTGTATTTACGATATCTGCTACGCCAAAACAGCAGAAGAGCGCGATGGTTACATCGCCTATATCGATGAACTCTACAACGCCAACCGTCTGACCGAGATCCTGACAGAGACCTGCTCGATTATCGGCGCGAACATCCTCAATATCGCGCGCCAGGATTATGAGCCTCAGGGTGCGAGCGTCACCATTCTGGTGAGTGAAGAGCCGGTTGACCCACAGCTTATCGACAAAACCGAACACCCCGGCCCGCTGCCGGAAGTGGTGGTTGCTCACCTGGATAAAAGCCACATCTGCGTGCACACCTACCCGGAAAGCCACCCGGAAGGCGGGCTGTGTACCTTCCGCGCGGATATTGAAGTGTCCACCTGCGGCGTGATTTCACCGCTGAATGCGTTGAATTATTTAATCCACCAGCTGGAATCGGACATCGTCACCATTGATTATCGCGTACGCGGTTTTACCCGTGATATCAACGGCATGAAGCACTTCATTGATCATGAGATCAACTCCATTCAGAACTTCATGTCCGAGGACATGAAGTCGCTGTACGACATGATGGATGTGAACGTCTATCAGGAGAATATCTTCCACACCAAAATGTTACTTAAGGAATTCGACCTTAAGCACTACATGTTCCACACGAAGCCGGAAGATTTAAGTGAGGAAGAGCGAAAGGTCATTACCGACCTGCTCTGGAAAGAGATGCGCGAAATTTACTACGGCCGTAACATTCCGACCGTGTAAACGTGACCCGGAGCAGGGACGCTTCGGGAAGTTACTTCTGTTTCATAAAGTCGCGGTAGGCATTCACCACACTCAGGAAGTCTTCCACGCCGCACAGCGACAGGCTCTCTTCGTCGTAGTAGCTCATCCCCTCTTCAATTTCATCACCCGAGAACTCAAGCTGGTTGGCGCGCACCATCACCTCTTCGCCATCCATCCACAGGGTGTATTCGTGCCCGGCGCGTTGCCAGGAGCGTTCACTGCCTTTCACCGTTTCCGCCGCCTGCTCAACTTCATCCAGCAGCGCGAGGTTCTCTTTCACCTCTTCGTTAAACCAGTGTCCAACGGCTTCGTGCCCCATCGACATTCGCACTTTCACCACGCCGGTGATGTCGCGCAGAAATTCGTAATCCATAGTGTTTTCCTCTGCAAAGCCATTAAGGTAATTATCGCAGCAGCGAGGAAGAAAAAAAGCGTGGGAGGTGGGAGGAATGAAAATAAAAAGGTGAGAGCAAGACCTGCGGCCTGATGCCCTCACCCCGTCCCTCTCCCACGGGAGAGGGTGCAAACACTAAAAACCGTCTCGTAGAGACGGTTTTGCTGTTTATACCGCCGTCTGGAAGATCACCCCGTCTGCCTTCTCGGTGTACTGAGAGAGCTGGTCGAAGTTCAGGTAGCGATAGGTATCCACCGCCGTCTTATCCACCTGAGCCACAAAGGTCTGGTACTCTTCCGGCGTTGGCAGTTTGCCAATCAGCGCCGCAACCGCCGCCAGTTCCGCAGAGGCCAGGAAGACGTTCGCACCGGTACCTAAACGGTTCGGGAAGTTACGGGTCGAGGTGGAGACCACCGTCGCGCCGTCGGCTACGCGCGCCTGGTTGCCCATACACAGGGAACAGCCAGGAATTTCGATACGCGCACCGCTCTTACCAAACACGCTGTAGTAGCCCTCTTCGGTCAGTTGAGCCGCGTCCATACGGGTTGGCGGCGCCACCCACAGACGGGTTGGCAGCTGGCCTTTGTGGGTATCCAGCAGCTTGCCGGCTGCACGGAAGTGGCCGATGTTGGTCATGCACGAACCGATGAACACTTCGTCGATCTTCTCGCCCTGAACTTCGGACAGCGGACGCGCGTCGTCCGGATCGTTCGGTGCACACAGGATTGGCTCTTTGATATCCGCCAGATCGATGTCGATCACCGCCGCGTACTCTGCGTCAGCATCGGCTTCCAGCAGCTGCGGATCGGCCAGCCATTTTTCCATGCCCTGGATACGACGCTCCAGCGTACGACGGTCGCCGTAGCCTTCTGCAATCATCCACTTCAGCAGCACGATGTTAGAGTTCAGATACTCAATAATCGGCTCTTTGTTCAGCTTGATGGTACAGCCCGCAGCCGAACGCTCAGCGGAGGCATCGGTCAGCTCGAAAGCCTGCTCAACTTTCAGATCCGGCAGACCTTCAATTTCCAGAATGCGGCCAGAGAAGATGTTTTTCTTCCCTTTTTTCTCAACGGTCAGCAGACCCTGTTTGATGGCATACAGCGGGATCGCGTGAACCAGGTCGCGCAGGGTAATACCCGGCTGCATTTTACCTTTGAAGCGCACCAGCACCGATTCCGGCATATCCAGCGGCATCACGCCGGTCGCGGCAGCAAACGCCACCAGACCGGAACCCGCCGGGAAGGAGATACCGATTGGGAAACGGGTATGGGAGTCACCGCCGGTACCGACGGTATCCGGCAGCAGCATGCGGTTCAGCCAGGAGTGGATAACGCCGTCGCCCGGACGCAGAGACACGCCACCGCGGTTCATGATGAAATCTGGCAGCGTGTGGTGCGTGGTCACGTCAACCGGCTTCGGATACGCCGCAGTGTGGCAGAAGGACTGCATCACCAGATCGGAAGAGAAGCCCAGGCACGCCAGGTCTTTCAGCTCATCACGGGTCATTGGACCGGTGGTGTCCTGAGAGCCGACGGAGGTCATCTTCGGCTCGCAGTACGCGCCAGGACGGATACCAGCGACGCCGCAGGCGCGACCGACCATTTTTTGTGCCAGCGAGAAGCCACGGTTGCTTTCCGCCACGTCTTTCGCCTGACGGAACACGTCGCTGTGCGGCAGACCCAGCGCTTCACGCGCTTTGGTGGTCAGGCCACGGCCGATGATCAGCGGAATGCGGCCACCAGCACGTACTTCGTCGATCAGCACGTCGGTTTTCAGCTCAAAGCTTGCCAGCAGCTCATTAGTTTCGTGATTACGCACTTCGCCTTTATACGGGTAAACGTCAATCACGTCGCCCATGTTCAGGTTAGAGACATCCACTTCGATCGGCAGCGCGCCAGCATCTTCCATGGTGTTGAAGAAGATTGGCGCAATTTTGCCGCCGAGGCACAGGCCGCCGCCGCGCTTGTTTGGCACGTGCGGAATGTCGTCGCCCATGAACCACAGCACGGAGTTGGTGGCGGACTTACGGGAAGAGCCGGTACCCACAACGTCACCCACGTAAGCCAGCGGGAAACCTTTTTGTTGCAGGGCTTCGATCTGTTTGATCGGGCCAACGCTGCCCGGCTGGTCCGGCTCAATGCCTTCACGGGCGTTTTTCAGCATCGCCAGGGCGTGCAGAGGGATATCAGGACGAGACCACGCGTCCGGTGCCGGGGAGAGGTCATCGGTGTTGGTTTCACCGGTCACTTTGAAGACGGTAACGGTAATTTTTTCAGCAAGCTGAGGGCGGTTCAGGAACCATTCGGCATCGGCCCAGGACTGCATCACCTGCTTCGCATAGACGTTGCCTGCTTTGGCTTTTTCTTCCACATCGTAGAAGTTATCGAACATCAGCAGCGTTGAAGAGAGCGCTTTAGCGGCAATCGGTGCCAGCTTGTCGTTATCCAGCGCGTCAATCAGCGGATGAATGTTATAGCCACCCTGCATGGTGCCGAGCAGTTCAATCGCTTTTTCAGGAGTAACCAGTGGGGAGGTGGCTTCGCCTTTGGCAACGGCGGCAAGGAATCCGGCTTTTACGTAGGCAGCTTCATCTACGCCAGGCGGTACACGGTTGATCAGCAGATCTAACAGGAATTCTTCTTCGCCCTCAGGCGGGTTCTTCAGCAGCTCGACGAGCGCGGCCATTTGGGTTGCATCTAACGGTTTGGGTACAATTCCCTCGGCGGCACGTTCTGCTACGTGCTTACGGTATTCTTCTAGCACGACGGTTCTCCTCGCTCTCATTGTCATATGCGGCGGGCGTTCTCTTCACGCTCCTGTGAGACAGCAGTTTGTAGGGTAAATGCCCGATACCGCGTCGGGCAGCATAGCAGGATTTCTGCACAGTGTTAATCTGTTTACAAAAAAGCAACATTAAAAAATTTGCTGAATCGTTAAGCATGATGTAGCACCCCGTCACCGGGCCTGGAAGCAGTTCCGTAAGTCTGTCGTCCCCCCGGCAACGCGCTGCTGGTCGCTCGCAAGAGCGGCCTTCTGAATTTCCGTCGCCTGCTCAGCCATCCGATATAATTGTGTAATAAATACTCACACTCTTTATCCGGATGCTTCAGAGTTTTTCCCAACAAAAGTCAAAACTGTAAAACACGGGTGAATGATACTCGCGGCAACAGCAACGCCTCACGGCACTGCACTCGTCTCGTTGGAGTCAATCTATGAAGTTGCCTTTTAAACCACATCTTCTTGTTCTGCTTTGCAGTGCGGGGCTGTTTGCCGCCTCGGGCGTCATGTTCGTTAAAAGCCGCGCAACGGAACCCGCTCCCGCACCTGCGCCGGTAGCCCCGCAGCTCCCCGACCCGGCAGCACAGCCTGCCCCGGTGGCCACCCCTGCCTATACCGCCGCGCAGATCGATCAGTGGACCGCGCCCATTGCGCTCTACCCCGACGCGCTGCTGTCGCAAATTCTGATGGCCTCAACCTATCCGGCGAGCGTGATTCAGGCCGCCCAGTGGTCAAAGGACAACCCTAAAATGCAGGGCGATGCCGCCATTCAGGCGGTCAGCGGGCAGCCATGGGATGCCAGCGTGAAATCGCTGGTCGCCTTTCCGCAGTTAATGTCGCTGATGGGGGAAAACCCGTCGTGGGTACAAAGCCTCGGCGACGCCTTTCTGGCCCAGCCAAAGGATGTGATGGATTCCGTGCAGCGTCTGCGCCTGCTGGCGCAGCAGACAGGCACATTGCAATCCACCCCGCAGCAGACCGTCACCACCGTGAAAAAATCTGCGCCAGCCTCCGCCAGTACAGCCGCGACGTCAACGTCGGCTAGTCCGACGGTGATTAAAATTGAGCCAGCCGATCCACAGGTGGTTTATGTCCCTACCTACAACCCTTCCACCGTTTACGGCACGTGGCCAAATGCCAGCTATCCGCCGGTGTATCTGCCTCCGTCTCCCGGCCAGCAGTTTACCAATAGTTTTGTCAGAGGCTTTGGCTATAGCCTCGGCGTAGCCACCACCTATGCGCTGTTCAGTAACATCGACTGGGACGATGACGACGATCATCATCACGATCGTGATGACGATCACCACGGCAGTTATTCGCATAACGGCGATAACATTAATATTAATGTTAATAACTTCAATAAGATCACCGGCGAGCACCGTACCGATAATCACCAGGTCTGGCAGCATAACCCGGCCTACCGCAACGGCGTGCCCTACGCCAATAGCCAGCTTGCCAGCCGCTATCATCAGACTTCAGTGCCGGGCGGGTTGAGCGCTACCCGGCAGCAGCCGGTCAACCGCGATAGCCAGCGGCAGGCCGCGATGGCGCAGGTACAGCAGTCGACGGGCAAAACGCTCACACAGCTACAGCATGGCGACGCGCATTTCCCGCAACATTCAGCGTCCGCGCAGCAACTGAAGCAGCTCTCTCAGCGCAGCAACTACCGCGGCTACGACAGTGCGCGGCCCCACGCACAACAGATGAATAATACTCTTGCGCAAACCAGACGCCCGACGCAGGTTCAGCATCAGCCGCTGCGGGCAAACGCCCTGAGCGGCAACGACAGCCGTTCGGCCAGCTGGCAGGCCCAGCACCAGCGCGGGCTGCAAAGCCGCCAGCACGCGTCGCTGAACAGTGAGCAGCGTGCCAGCTTCCGCCAGCAGCTGTCCGAACACCATACCGAACACCATGAATTCCACCGTCGTTAAGGGAGCCGCTATGAACATGAAACCGATCGGTGGAATGCTGTTGTTGATGGTATCCACCTTCGCCTTCGCCCAGCAATCTTTCTCCACACCTGAGCAGGCGGCCAATGCCCTGACGAAGGCCATCAGCGAGCAGAATGAGAGCGCGATGGCCGACCTGCTGGGGGATAACTGGCGCGACTATCTGCCACCTGAAGGGGTTGATCCGGAGGCGGTGGCTCGATTCCTGCGTGACTGGAAGATAAACCATCGTACCGAAATCAGCGGCGATATTGCCCATCTGTCAGTTGGCGATAACGGCTGGCAACTCCCCATACCGGTAGTGAAGAAAAAAGAGGGCTGGCAATTTGATATGCAGAAAGCGGCTGATGAGATCCTGACCCGCGAAATCGGCCGCAACGAACTCGCGGCTATCGAAGCGCTGCACGCCTACGTCGACGCACAGCGGAGCTACTACGCCATGAACCACCGCTATGCGCAGAAGATTGTCAGCACGCCAGGGCTAAAAGACGGCCTGTACTGGCCCATCTCGCCGGGCGAAGCGCCAAGCCCGCTGGGTCCCGCCTTTAGCCCGCCGGAGCCTGGTATGGGCTATCACGGCTATCGGTTCCGCATTCTGTCGGATAAAAATGGCTTTGCGATGGATGCCTGGCCCGTAAGCTATGGTCAGACGGGGGTAATGAGCTTTGTCGTTAACCAGGAAGACAAGGTTTATCAGGCAAATCTCGGCAACGATTCGGCGCAGAAAGCGCAGGCGCTCGCTGCATACCACCCGGATAAAACCTGGCAGCCTGTCACCCCCTGAACGCAGTGCATAAAAAAAGCGGCCTGAGGCCGCTTTTTTCATCTGAAGAAACTTATTTCTTCTTCGCTTTCGCGTTTGGCAGGTCGGTGATGCTACCTTCAAACACTTCTGCCGCCAGGCCCACGGACTCGTGCAGAGTCGGGTGAGCGTGGATGGTCAGCGCGATGTCTTCCGCGTCACAGCCCATTTCGATAGCCAGACCGATTTCACCCAGCAGCTCGCCGCCGTTGGTACCGACAATCGCACCACCGATTACACGGTGAGTTTCTTTGTCGAAGATCAGTTTGGTCATACCGTCTGCGCAGTCGGACGCGATAGCACGGCCAGAAGCAGCCCACGGGAAGGTGGCGGTTTCGTAGCTGATGCCTTTCTCTTTCGCTTCTTTCTCAGTCAGACCAACCCATGCAACTTCTGGCTCGGTGTAGGCGATAGATGGGATCACTTTCGGATCGAAGTAGTGCTTCATGCCGGCGATAACTTCAGCGGCAACGTGACCTTCGTGAACACCTTTGTGCGCCAGCATTGGCTGACCGACGATATCGCCGATAGCAAAGATGTGCGGCACGTTGGTACGCAGCTGTTTGTCAACGCGGATGAAGCCACGGTCGTCCACTTCCACGCCAGCTTTGCCCGCGTCGAGGTTTTTACCGTTCGGCACACGGCCGATAGCCACCAGTACGGCGTCGTAACGCTGTGGTTCGGATGGGGCTTTTTTGCCTTCCATGGAAACGTAAATACCGTCTTCTTTCGCTTCAACGGCAGTCACTTTGGTTTCCAGCATCAGGTTGAATTTCTTGCTGATGCGTTTGGTGAAGACTTTAACGATGTCTTTGTCGGCAGCCGGGATAACCTGGTCGAACATTTCAACCACGTCGATCTCTGAACCCAGCGCATGGTACACCGTACCCATTTCCAGACCGATGATACCGCCGCCCATAACCAGCAGACGCTTAGGAACGGTTTTCAGCTCCAGCGCATCGGTGGAATCCCACACGCGTGGATCTTCATGTGGAATGAATGGCAGTTCGATTGGGCGAGAGCCTGCCGCGATGATCGCGTTGTCGAAGTTAATCACGGTTTTACCGTTTTCACCTTCCACTTCCAGGGTGTTCGCACCGGTGAATTTACCCAGACCGTTTACCACTTTCACTTTACGGCCTTTGGCCATACCCGCCAGACCGCCGGTCAGCTGAGTGATAACTTTCTCTTTCCAGGTACGAATTTTGTCGATGTCGGTCTTCGGCTCGCCGAAGACGATACCGTGTTCAGCCAGCGCTTTGGCTTCTTCGATAACTTTCGCTACGTGCAGCAGCGCTTTAGAAGGGATACAGCCGACGTTCAGACAAACACCGCCGAGGGTGCTGTAACGTTCTACGATGACGGTTTCCAGACCTAAATCCGCGGCGCGAAATGCTGCGGAATAACCTGCCGGGCCTGCCCCAAGTACTACGACCTGAGTTTTGATTTCTGTGCTCATCATGACCTCTTAATGTATACCCGTCGTCCACCGGGTCGTTCTATCCGCCCGTATTTTACAAAATTGTTAACAATTTTGAAACAACAAACGG
This sequence comes from Enterobacter sp. JJBC, assembly GCF_036936505.1. NCBI lineage: Bacteria > Pseudomonadati > Pseudomonadota > Gammaproteobacteria > Enterobacterales > Enterobacteriaceae > Enterobacter > Enterobacter sp. JJBC. Next base: position 916,290 of record NZ_CP136935.1, on the reverse strand, counting down.
CTCACGAATTATCGCTTTCACCAATAACCTCAAAAACCCCATGAGATTATCAGAAAAAAGCCGGCCGATTGGCCGGCTTTTCGATTACATCACCAGGCGGCGAATGTCGCTCAGCATGTTGTTAATGATGGTGATGAAACGCGCACCATCAGCCCCGTCGATCACGCGGTGGTCGAAGGACAGAGAGATTGGCATCATCAGACGCGGTACGAACTCTTTGCCATTCCACACCGGCTCCATCGCGGACTTGGACACACCGAGGATAGCCACTTCCGGCGCGTTCACAATCGGCGCGAAGTGGGTGGTACCCAGGCCGCCGATGCTGGAGATGGTGAAGCAGCCGCCCTGCATTTCGCCGGCAGTCAGCTTACCATCACGCGCTTTCTTGGAGATGGTGGTCAGTTCACGGGACAGCTCTGTGACGCTCTTCTTGTTCACGTCTTTGAAGACCGGAACAACCAGACCATTTGGCGTATCAACCGCAACACCGATGTTGATGTATTTCTTCAGCGTCAGCTTCTGGCCGTCTTCGGACAGGGAGCTGTTGAAGCGTGGCATCTGTTCCAGCGCCGCCGCAACCGCTTTCATGATGAAGACCACTGGGGTGAACTTCACGTCCAGCTTACGCTTCTCAGCTTCGGCGTTCTGCTGTTTACGGAACGCTTCCAGATCGGTGATATCGGTCTTATCGAAGTGGGTAACGTGCGGGATCATCACCCAGTTACGGCTCAGGTTAGCACCGGAGATTTTCTGGATACGGCCCAGTTCCACTTCTTCGATTTCGCCGAACTTGCTGAAGTCCACTTTCGGCCATGGCAGCATACCCGGGATACCGCCGCCAGCGGCTGCCGCAGGTGCAGCTTCGGCGCGTTTCACCGCGTCTTTCACGTAAGCCTGAACGTCTTCGCGCAGGATACGACCTTTACGGCCGGTGCCCTTCACTTTCGCCAGGTTCACGCCGAATTCGCGCGCCAGGCGACGGATCAGCGGAGTCGCGTGGACGTAAGCGTCGTTTTCAGCGAACTCAGATTTTTCTGCTTTAACAGCAGGGGCAGCAGCCGGTTTAGCAGCCTGAGCCGGTGCAGCAGCCGGTGCCGGAGCAGCCGCAGCAGCAGGAGCGGCGGCAGGTGCAGCGCCTTCCACTTCGAAGACCATGATCAGAGAGCCGGTAGAGACTTTGTCGCCGGTGCTGATTTTGATCTCTTTAACGGTACCCGCGAACGGCGCAGGCACTTCCATGGAAGCTTTGTCGCCTTCAACGGTGATCAGTGACTGTTCAGCGGCAACTTTGTCGCCCACTTTCACCATCACTTCGGTCACTTCAACTTCGTCACCGCCGATGTCTGGTACGTTAACGTCTTTCACGCCGCCAGCAGCCGCTGGTGCAGCAGCCGGAGCCGGAGCAGCTTCCGCTTTCGCTGGAGCCGCAGCGCCTTCAGAGCCCGCCACTTCGAAAATCATGATCAGGGAACCCGTAGACACTTTGTCACCGGTGTTGATCTTGATCTCTTTAACGGTACCGGCGAATGGCGCTGGTACTTCCATAGAGGCTTTATCGCCTTCTACGGTGATCAGTGACTGCTCAGCCGCAACGGTATCGCCCACTTTCACCAGGATTTCAGTGACTTCAACTTCGTCACCGCCGATGTCAGGCACGTTCACTTCTTTCGCTGCCGCGGCCGCCGCTGGAGCAGCAGCAGGAGCGGCTTCTTTCTTCTCTTCCTGCGCAGGTGCAGCAGCTGCTGCACCGTCGGCGGATTCGAAAATCATGATCAGTTTGCCAGTCTCGGTTTTATCGCCAACAGAGACTTTGATCTCTTTAACGATGCCAGCCTGAGGAGACGGGACTTCCATAGAAGCTTTGTCGCCTTCTACGGTGATCAGCGACTGTTCAGCTTCAACTTTGTCGCCCACTTTGACCAGGATCTCGGTGATTTCAACTTCATCAGCCCCGATGTCCGGTACATTGATTTCGATAGCCATTATTCTTTTACCTCTTACGCCAGACGCGGGTTAACTTTATCTGCATCGATGTTGAATTTAGTAATTGCGTCTGCAACCACTTTCTTATCGATTTCGCCACGTTTAGCCAGTTCGCCCAGTGCTGCTACAACCACGTAGGAAGCATCAACTTCGAAGTGGTGACGCAGGTTTTCGCGGCTGTCAGAACGACCGAAGCCGTCAGTACCCAGTACGCGATAATCATCAGCTGGAACGTAAGTACGAACCTGCTCAGCGAACAGTTTCATATAGTCAGTAGACGCCACCGCTGGCGCGTCGTTCATCACCTGAGCGATGTACGGAACGCGTGGGGTTTCCATTGGGTGCAGCATGTTCCAGCGCTCACAATCCTGGCCATCACGCGCCAGTTCAGTGAAGGAGGTAACAGAGTACACATCGGAACCCACACCGTAGTCTTTCGCCAGGATCTGCGCTGCTTCACGAACGTGACGCAGGATAGAACCGGAGCCCAGCAGCTGAACTTTACCTTTGCTACCTTCGATGGTTTCGAGTTTGTAGATACCTTTACGGATACCTTCCTCGGCGCCTGCTGGCATTGCCGGCATGTGGTAGTTTTCGTTCAGGGTGGTGATGTAGTAGTAAATATTCTCTTGCGCTTCACCGTACATGCGCTGCAAGCCGTCATGCATGATGACTGCCACTTCGTACGCGTAAGACGGATCGTAAGAGATACAGTTAGGGATAGTCAGTGACTGAATGTGGCTGTGACCATCTTCGTGCTGTAGACCTTCACCGTTCAGGGTCGTACGACCAGAAGTACCCCCGATCAGGAAGCCGCGAGCCTGCTGATCGCCTGCCTGCCAGCACAGGTCACCGATACGCTGGAACCCGAACATGGAGTAGTAGATGTAGAACGGGATCATCGGCAGGTTGTTGGTGCTGTAAGAGGTCGCAGCAGCCAGCCAGGATGCGCCTGCACCCAGTTCGTTGATACCTTCCTGAAGGATCTGGCCTTTCTCGTCTTCTTTGTAGTATGCAACCTGCTCACGGTCCTGCGGGGTGTACTGCTGGCCGTTCGGACTGTAGATACCGATCTGACGGAACAGACCTTCCATACCGAAAGTACGCGCTTCGTCGGCGATGATTGGAACCAGACGATCTTTGATCGACTTGTTCTTCAGCATCACGTTCAGGGCACGAACGAAAGCGATAGTGGTAGAGATCTCTTTGTTCTGCTCTTCCAGCAGCTGAGAGAAATCTTCCAGCGCTGGCAGTTCCAGCTTCTCGGTGAAGTTAGGCTGACGAGCAGGCAGGTAGCCTTTCAGCGCCTGACGACGTTCGTGCAGGTACTTGTGTTCTTCAGACCCTTCCGGGAAGGTGATGTAAGACAGTTTTTCTACCTGCTCATCGGTCACTGGAACGTTGAAACGGTCGCGGATATAACGCACGCCGTCCATGTTCATTTTCTTAACCTGGTGAGCGATGTTCTTACCTTCTGCGGTATCACCCATGCCGTAACCTTTGATGGTGTGGGCCAGGATCACAGTCGCTTTACCTTTGGTTTCACGCGCTTTTTTCAGTGCAGCGTAAACTTTCTTCGGATCGTGACCACCGCGGTTCAGCGCCCAGATCTGCTCGTCAGTCCAGTCTGCAACCAGGGCTGCGGTTTCAGGATATTTGCCGAAGAAGTGCTCACGAACGTAGGCACCGTCTTTGGATTTGAAGGTCTGGTAGTCGCCGTCAACGGTTTCGTTCATCAGCTGGATCAGTTTACCGCTGGTGTCTTTACGCAGCAGTTCATCCCAACGACCGCCCCACATCACTTTGATCACGTTCCAGCCAGCACCCGCGAAGATGCCTTCCAGTTCGTTGATGATCTTGCCGTTACCGGTTACCGGACCATCCAGACGTTGCAGGTTACAGTTGATGATGAAGCACAGGTTGTCCAGCTTCTCACGGGTCGCGATGGTGATCGCGCCTTTAGATTCTGGCTCATCCATTTCACCGTCGCCCAGGAAGGCGTAAACGGTCTGCTCAGAGGTGTCTTTCAGACCACGGTGTTCCAGGTACTTCAGGAATTTAGCCTGATAGATCGCACCGATTGGACCCAGACCCATAGATACGGTCGGGAACTGCCAGAACTCAGGCATCAGTTTAGGGTGCGGGTAAGAAGACAGACCCTTACCGTGAACTTCCTGACGGAAGTTGTTCATCTGCTCTTCAGTCAGACGACCTTCCAGGAAGGCACGTGCATAGATGCCCGGAGAGATGTGGCCCTGGAAGTACACCAGATCGCCGCCGTCTTTCTCGTTAGCTGCACGGAAGAAGTGGTTGAAGCACACTTCGTAAATGGTCGCAGAAGACTGGAAGGACGCCATGTGGCCACCCAGTTCCAGGTCTTTCTTGGATGCGCGCAGAACGGTCATGATGGCGTTCCAGCGGATAGCAGAACGGATACGGCGTTCCAGATCCAGATTGCCCGGGTATTCCGGTTCGTCTTCGACGGCAATCGTGTTTACGTAGTTGCTAGCCCCTGCACCTGAAGCCACTTTCACGCCGCCTTTGCGTGCTTCAGAAAGCAGCTGATCAATCAGATACTGAGCGCGCTCAACACCTTCTTCACGGATGACCGATTCGATCGCCTGTAGCCAGTCGCGAGTTTCGATCGGATCCACGTCATTTTGGAGACGTTCTGACATGGGGGTATTCCTTATCTATCTAATACGTTGATTTGTCTGGAACCTGTCCCATTGTATTTTCGCCAGAAAACACAATAAGACAGGTTCTGCGTTTAGTTGCCGCGCTCTAAAAGTACCTGGCGCTTAATCCTTTCGTTGCTGTATGCGGCGTAATGAACGTTCGCGACGCGATTGTTCACGGCTGCGGTCCAGCAAGATTTCCTCAATGAAAGCCAGATGGCGGTGCGACGCTTCGCGCGCCTGCTCCGGTTCCCCGGCCATTATCGCCTCGAATACTCGGGTGCGATGGTTGCTTACCAGCGGGAGCATCTCCCGACGGGCATACAACAATTCAAAATTCTGACGAACGTTCTGGGCCAGCATCGGCTCCATGCAGCGTAGCAGATGGAGGAGCACCACGTTGTGCGCCGCTTCGGTGACGGCAATTTGATACTGGACGACGGCGCTGGACTCGGCGTCTAAATCGCCGGACTGCTGTGCCCGTTCAATGGCCTGATGCAGCTCGCGAATACGTACGCGGTCTTCATCAGTGCTGCGAAGGGCGGCGTAATAGGCCGCGATACCTTCCAGCGCGTGACGGGTCTCAAGCAGATCAAACTGGGATTCTGGGTGGTCAGAGAGAAGTTCTACCAGCGGGTCGCTGAAGCTCTGCCACAGGCTGTTTTGCACAAAGGTTCCGCCACCCTGGCGACGGAGCAACAGGCCCTTTGCTTCGAGACGTTGAATCGCCTCACGCAGAGAGGGACGTGAAACGTCGAACTGTTTTGCCAGCTCGCGTTCTGGCGGGAGCTTCTCGCCCGGGCGCAGTGTCCCTTCGAGAATTAAAAACTCCAGCTGCTGCTCAATCACATCGGAAAGTTTTGGTTGGCGAATTTTGCTGTAGGCCATATTCCCTGTCTTACGCCTTTTTGCCCGGAGTCAATTGGTCTTACCAATTTCATGTTCGTATCGCTAAAGTAACAAAGTATTCACCTTCTGTCCATATTGGTTTTGATTGAAATCAGTAAACCCGGCACATTTTAACAACCTTACAGAACTAACGTTTCAGGAATGTAACTTTGCACAAATGAAATGGTTACTACCAAAGAGGCAGTTTTAACCATAGTGAAACGAGGGTTTTTGCAATCTGAAGCGATTCAACAAGGCAAAAAATGAAAATTCGCCCTCTTCTGACGCATTTCTATTCTATAGGTTGGGGTATGAGGGGTTAACGTACCGATTTACAATTGGTTTCTTTTTATTCAAGTCGTCATCGCCCCTTCATAAAGCAGGTGCATTCGCTGGCGCTTACCACTATTCTGGCGCTAACGGAAGCCATCTCCGCTTTTTTCGGTATCGTTAACCGTAAAGAAATAAATACAGAATATGGACTTTCATAATTACACACGCACAGCGTGAACATAACAACCACACACGAGGTTTCAAATGGAAGCTCAACAGCATGGCGATCAGCTAAAGCGCGGCCTTAAAAACCGCCATATACAGCTCATCGCCCTGGGCGGTGCTATTGGTACTGGCCTGTTTCTGGGCAGTGCATCGGTTATCCAGTCGGCCGGTCCGGGCATTATTTTGGGGTACGCGATAGCGGGTTTCATTGCATTTCTGATTATGCGTCAGTTAGGGGAAATGGTTGTTGAGGAGCCGGTCGCAGGCTCATTCAGCCACTTCGCCTATAAATACTGGGGCAGCTTCGCAGGTTTCGCCTCGGGCTGGAACTATTGGGTTCTGTACGTTCTGGTTGCCATGGCCGAGCTGACCGCCGTCGGGAAATATATTCAGTTCTGGTACCCGGAGATCCCTACCTGGGCGTCTGCGGCGGCCTTCTTCGTCCTGATTAACGCCATTAACCTCACCAACGTAAAAGTGTTCGGTGAGATGGAGTTCTGGTTTGCCATCATCAAAGTGATTGCCGTTGTAGCGATGATCATCTTCGGCGGCTGGCTGCTGTTCAGCGGCAACGGCGGCCCGCAGGCCACCGTGCGCAACCTTTGGGAGCAAGGCGGGTTCTTGCCTCACGGCATGACCGGCCTGGTGATGATGATGGCGATCATTATGTTCTCCTTCGGCGGTCTGGAGCTGGTGGGCATCACCGCCGCGGAAGCCGACAACCCGGAACAGAGCATCCCGAAAGCCACAAATCAGGTTATCTACCGCATCCTGATCTTCTATGTGGGCTCCCTGGCGGTGCTGCTCTCGCTGCTGCCATGGACGCGCGTCACGGCGGATACCAGCCCGTTTGTGCTCATCTTCCACGAGCTGGGCGATACCTTCGTGGCGAACGCGCTCAACGTCGTGGTGCTGACCGCTGCGCTCTCCGTTTATAACAGCTGCGTTTACTGCAACAGCCGTATGCTGTTCGGCCTGGCGCAACAGGGCAACGCACCGAAAGCGCTGCTCACCGTTGATAAGCGTGGCGTACCGGTTAATACCATCATCGTGTCGGCGGTCGTGACGGCGCTGTGCGTGCTGATTAACTACCTGGCCCCGGAATCAGCCTTCGGTCTGCTGATGGCGCTGGTGGTTTCCGCCCTGGTGATTAACTGGGCAATGATTAGCCTCGCGCACATCAAGTTCCGCCGCGCCAAGCAGCAGCAGGGCGTAACCACGCGCTTCCCTGCCCTGCTCTATCCGCTGGGGAACTGGGTTTGCCTGCTGTTCATGGCAGCTGTACTGGTCATCATGCTCATCACCCCAGGCATGGCGATTTCCGTCTACCTGATCCCGGTCTGGATTGCGATCCTCGGCGTGGGTTATATGGTGAAACAGAAAAATGCCAAAACGGTGAAAGCGCACTAAATGTTTTCTCGCTGTACTCGCGGTTGCGGGTACAGCGTCTTGTTACCTTCCTCACAAATTCGCGCCAACAGCAAAATCCTCCATATCACCGCCTTTATATTGCAACGCATATATTCGTTTGCCAGCGAATAATTCTCTCCATACCGAAACCCGGAGAGCTGTCGATGAATAACAACAAACTGTCAGTAAAAGAAAAGATCGGCTATGGCATGGGTGACGCCGGATGCAACATTATCTTTGGCGCCATCATGTTATTTGTTAACTATTTTTATACGGATATTTTTGGTCTGGCTCCTGCACTGGTTGGCGTTTTACTCCTGTCCGTGCGCGTCATTGATGCCGTAACGGACCCGATCATGGGCGCGATTGCTGACCGTACCCGCAGCAAATATGGCCGGTTTCGTCCATGGCTGCTGTGGATTGCCTTCCCCTATGCGCTGTTCAGCATTCTGATGTTCACCACGCCAGAGTGGAGCTATAACAGCAAAGTTATCTATGCCTTTGTCACCTACTTCCTGCTGTCGCTGACCTATACCGCCATCAATATTCCGTACTGCTCGCTCGGCGGCGTGATCACCAACGACCCGAAAGAGCGCGTTGCCTGCCAGTCCTACCGTTTTGTTATGGTTGGTATCGCCACGCTGCTGCTGTCGCTAACGCTCCTGCCAATGGCCGACTGGTTCGGTGGGGATAACAAAGCCAAAGGCTACCAGATGGCGATGACCGTGCTGGCGCTGATTGGTACCTGCATGTTCCTGTTCTGCTTCGCCACGGTGCGCGAGCGTGTGCGTCCGGCGGTGCAAACCCATGACGAACTGAAAAACGACCTGAAAGACGTGTGGAAGAACGACCAGTGGGTGCGGATCCTGCTGTTAACCCTGTGCAACGTCTGCCCTGGCTTTATCCGCATGGCGGCCACCATGTATTACGTCACCTGGGTCATGGGGCAAAGCACCCATTTCGCCACGCTGTTTATCAGCCTGGGCGTTGTCGGCATGATGTTCGGCAGTATGCTGGCGAAAGTGCTGACCGACCGCTGGTGCAAGCTGAAGGTCTTCTTCTGGACCAACATCGCGCTGGCGATTTTCTCCTGCGCCTTCTACTTCTTCGACCCGAAAGCGACGACAACCATTGTTGTGCTTTACGTCCTGCTGAACATCCTGCACCAGATCCCATCCCCGCTGCACTGGTCCCTGATGGCCGACGTGGACGACTACGGTGAATGGAAAACCGGGAAACGTATCACCGGGATCAGCTTCTCCGGCAACATCTTCTTCCTGAAACTGGGTCTGGCGATTGCCGGGGCAATGGTCGGTTTCCTGCTCTCCTGGTACGGCTACGATGCGGGCGCAAAAGCGCAGAGCGCGGATGCCATCAACGGGATCGTGCTGCTCTTTACCGTCATTCCTGGCATTGGATACTTAATTACCGCGGGCGTAGTACGTCTGCTGAAAGTGGACCGTGAGACCATGAAGCAGATCCAGTCCGATCTGGAAAAGCGTCGCACCAACTATCGCGAGCTGAACGATTATCAGGAACTCAAAGCCGCTGAGACTAAATAAGGAAAGCCGAATGCAAACCTGGCCAAACCCGTTTATTGAACAACGCGCCGACCCGTATATCCTGCGTCACGATGGGCAATATTACTTTATCGCCTCCGTACCGGAGTACGATCGGCTGGCGATCCGCCGCGCGGACTCGCTGGAAGGTTTACGCGATGCCGAAGAGGTGGTTGTCTGGCGCAAGCCCGACACCGGCCCGATGAGCCAGCTGATCTGGGCACCGGAACTGCATCATATCGACGGCAGGTGGTACATCTATTTTGCCGCCACGCATACCCAGGCGCTCGATCAGCTCGGGATGTTCCAGCATCGCATGTTTGCCATTGAATGCGCAGATCGCGATCCGCTCACCGGTACGTGGGTGGAAAAAGGGCAAATCAAAACCCCGTTTGACACCTTCGCGCTGGATGCCACCACCTTTGTTCATCAGGGTAAACGCTGGTATTTGTGGGCGCAAAAAGCCCCGGATATTTCCGGTAACTCGAATCTTTACCTGTGTGAAATGGAAAATCCGTGGACGCTGAAAGGCGAGCCGGTGATGCTCAGTAAACCGGAATATGACTGGGAGTGCCGCGGGTTCTGGGTCAATGAAGGCCCGGCGGTGCTGTTCCATGGCGATAAGCTGTTTATCAGCTATTCCGCCAGCGCCACCGACGAGACCTACTGCATGGGATTACTGTGGGCAGACCTGAATGCCGATCCGCAAAACCCGGCTAACTGGCATAAATCCCCGCGCCCGGTGTTCGTCACCAGCTACGAAAACCGTCAGTATGGGCCAGGCCATAACAGCTTTACGCAGACGCCGGAGGGCGAAGATGTGCTGGTCTACCACGCGCGAAACTACACTGAAATTGAAGGCGATCCGCTTTACGATCCCAATCGCCATACTCGCCTGAAACTCATCCGCTGGAACGAAAACGGGATGCCTGAATTCGGCATCCCGCCCGCAGATACACCGTAACGGCTTCGGCGCGCTGGCTTAAACCAGCGTGCCGTAAATCGTCAGCAGCGCCACAATCACCACCACCACAAACGACGTTTTCTTCGCCATCGAGACGGCAGCCTTTGGCGTTGCGACTTTGTCCGTGTGCGGCTCACGCGCCAGCGAGAACTGTGCCAGTCGGGTTAAAACCTGATACTGCGAGGTATGACGGTCAGCAAGGGAGACAAACCACGCGGGCAGCGCCTTTTCACCGTGACCGATGAGGGCATAGACCACGCCTACCAGACGCACCGGAAGCCAGTCGAGCACGTGCAGGATGGCATCAATGCCGGACTGTAGACGTTCATGCGGCGTAAGATAGCGGGCAAGCCAGGTCTGCCAGGCGCGCAGGAACGCGTAACCCATCAGCAGTACCGGCCCCCAGGGTCCGCCCACCACGAACCAGAACAGCGGCGCCAGGTAGTAACGGAAGTTAATCCACAGCAGCGCGTTTTGCAGCTCCCGCAGAAACTCGCGTTCATCGCAGTCCGGCGGTACGCCGTGGATCATCGTCAACTCGCTCGCCATCGCGCCGCGCGCGTGGGCATCATCCCGGGAAGCGGCTTTCAGATACGCGTGATAGTGCAAACGCACCTTGCCCGCGCCAATACACAACACACCGAGCAGGATCCACACCACCAGCAGCGGCACGTTGAAAAAGAGGCCGTAAAGCGAGCGCAGCAACAGGAACGTAATCACCATCACGCCTGCCGCCATCAGCAGCGTGCGCAGCATGGAAAAACGCCTGATGCGGCGGAATAACACCTCCAGCCGATGATCCAGATGCCAGTGCTCGCCGAGCTTAAACAGGCGTTCAGCGATCATAACCAGCAGCATGGTAAACAACGTCATGTTATCTCCTTATCTGACGACGTGGTAAGCATGGCGTGAAACCGGGACCAGTCAAACGCCGGGCCGGGGTCGGTTTTTCTTTCGGGGGCGATGTCGCTGTGCCCTGTAATATTGTCTGCAATGGCGGGATAGCGCCCGATTAACGTTTGCGTTACAGCAACCAGTTTCTCATATTGCGCATCGGTGTAAGGCGTGGTGTCCGTTCCTTCCAGTTCAATTCCAATGGAGAAATCATTGCACCGCTCGCGCCCCTGATACTTCGACACGCCGGCATGCCAGGCACGCTTATCAAAAGGAACATACTGAACCACTTCGCCATCACGTCGGATCAGACAGTGCGCCGATACGCGCAGATGCGCAATCTCAGCAAAGAAGGGGTGGGCATCGGGATCTATCGTTCCAGTGAATAACGCATCGATCCACGGACCGCCAAACTCACCCGGCGGGAGACTAATATTGTGAACCACCAGCAGTGTGGGCTTTTCATCCTCCGGGCGGCAGTCGTGGTGCGGCGACGGTACATGCCGCGCGTCCACCAGCCATCCGTTTTCTAACAACATGCTGGAACTCCTTATCTATGGTGCTGTTACTCGGTTCAGAGTAGCATGTTTCAATATTATGATTCGTTACCAATTTGGAGTTTTATCATGCCGCCTCGCCGCTATAACCCCGACCACCGACGTGACGCGCTTCTGGAACGTATTAATAGTGATATCCCGGCAAGCGTTGCCCATGCCCTGAGAGAAGACCTCGGCGGTGACGTCAGCGCCGATAACGATATTACCGCCCAATTGTTGCCAAAAGAGACACGCTCGCATGCGGTGGTTATCACCCGTGAAGCAGGGGTTTTCTGCGGCAAACGCTGGGTTGAGGAGGTCTTTACCCAGCTGGCGGGCGACGAGGTGCAGGTAACATGGCACGTTGAGGACGGCGATGCGGTCACGGCGAATCAGCCACTGTTCGAACTGGACGGCCCGTCCCGCGTCTTGCTGACTGGTGAACGCACCGCGCTCAATTTTGTGCAAACGCTCTCTGGCGTTGCCAGTGAAGTACGCCGCTACGTTGACCTGCTGGCAGGCACCCGCACGCAGCTGCTGGATACCCGTAAAACCCTGCCGGGCCTGCGCACCGCGCTGAAATACGCGGTACTCTGCGGTGGCGGCGCCAACCATCGTCTGGGGCTATCCGATGCCTTCCTGATCAAAGAGAACCACATTATTGCCTCTGGCTCGGTGCGTCAGGCCGTGGAAAAAGCCTTCTGGCTGCATCCGGATGTGCCCGTCGAAGTGGAAGTGGAAACGCTGGAGGAGCTGGACGAGGCCATTAAAGCGGGGGCTGACATCATCATGCTCGATAACTTCGACACGGAGCAGATGCGTGAAGCGGTCAAACGCACAAACGGCCAGGCGCAGCTTGAGGTGTCCGGCAACGTGACGTTCGACACCATCCGCGAATTTGCTGAAACCGGCGTCGATTACATCTCCGTAGGCGCCCTGACCAAGCACGTCCGCGCCCTCGACCTCTCGATGCGCTTCAAATAAATTATCCCCCCTCTCCGCCCGGAGAGGGGAAATACGAAACCGCTCGCAATTACGCTGTCCTTCTCTGCAACACTGAATCATTTCCCTGAAAGCCCCTTCACGTTCACGCTTTTGCCCCTCGTTTCTGCGCGCAGTCACTGCCACAGTAGCGCCACTTAACATAAGGAGCAGACATGAACAGACAACTAGGATTTACCCTGATTGAGCTAATGGTGGTCATTGGCATTATTGCCATCCTGAGCGCGATTGGCGTCCCGGCCTATCAGAACTACCTGCGAAAAGCGGCGCTCACCGATATGCTGCAAACGTTCATCCCCTACCGCACCGCCATTGAGCTTTGCGCCCTGGATCGTGGTGGTGTGGATCGCTGCGACGCAGGCACCAATGGCATCCCCTCCCCGACAACCACACGTTACGTTTCAGCGATGAGCGTGGCGAAGGGGATCGTATCGTTAACAGGGCAGGAAAGCCTTAACGGACTTGAAGTGCTCATGACACCGATCTGGAGCGACGGTAACGGTATGACGGGCTGGACGCGTGACTGCAAAATTGCGTCCGACACGGCGCTCAGACAAGCCTGTGAAGATGTTTTCCGCTTCGACAACAACTGACAGGAGTGGACAATGAATACCGAGCAGCTTATGACGCTCTGTCAGCGCCATCACGCACTGCTACTCGCAAGCGACACCGAGATGATCAGCATTGCGGTGGGGGGTAATCCTGCCTCTGAGCTGATGGAAGCGTTACGCTTCGCCACGCAGAAACGTATTGATATTGAGTGCTGGACGGCTGAACGGATGGAAAAAAGGCTTCAGTCCCTCTCATCATCACACCTGCCGGGCATCGCGCCAAACTCAGCCGCTGACGTGCTCAGTACAACCTTGCAGCAGGCAGTAAACCAGCGGGCTTCTGACATCCATATTGAACCGACGGAGCACGGCTACCAGATCCGTTTGCGAATCGACGGTGTTCTCTACCCGCAACCGCCGATCTCTGCCGCCCTCGGGACGACGCTTGCCGCACGCCTGAAGGTGCTGGGTCAACTGGATATTGCGGAGCGCCGCCTGCCGCAGGACGGTCAGTTTACGGTGGAGCTGGCAAGCGTCCCCGTCTCTTTTCGTATCGCAACCCTTCCCTGTAGCGGTGGAGAAAAAATCGTGCTTCGTCTGCTTCACCAAGTACAGCAGGCTCTGGAGCTTGAACAGCTGGGGATGAGCGCAGACCAGCAGGTCCGTTTTGCCGGGGCGCTTAACAGCCCTCAGGGGTTGATTCTGGTCACCGGCCCGACAGGTAGCGGGAAAACGGTGACGCTGTACAGCGCGTTACAGGCGCGAAATACACCTGACGTTAATATTTGCAGCGTGGAAGATCCCGTTGAAATCCCGCTTGCAGGCTTAAACCAGACGCAGATTAATCCGCGTGCGGGGCTGACCTTCCAGAGCGTGCTGCGCGCCCTGCTCAGGCAGGATCCTGACATCATTATGGTAGGTGAAATTCGTGACGGCGAAACGGCAGAAATTGCCATTAAGGCGGCACAAACCGGGCATCTGGTGCTGTCCACCCTCCATACTAATTCGACGACTGAAACGCTGGTACGGCTGCAACAGATGGGTGTCGCGCGCTGGATGATCTCTTCGGCGCTCTCGATGGTGATTGCCCAGCGGCTGGTGCGCCGTTTATGCCCGTACTGCCGACAGGAAGCCAGCCGCCATACCGAATTACCCCGCACGCTGTGGCCCCGGCCGCTTCCTCGCTGGCAACCCACCGGCTGCGATCGCTGCTACCACGGTTTTTATGGTCGCGTAGCCATTTTTGAAGTGCTCGTCATCGACGACACGCTGCGGCAGGCCATCGCCAGCGGAGCAAGCACGGAGGTGATTGGGTCCAGCGCTCGTCAGGCGGGAATGACCTCTTTGTTTGAGCATGGCTGCATGGCCGTAGAGCAAGGGCTGACTACGCTCGAAGAGTTGTTGCGCGTCCTGGGAATGCCCGATGGCTGCTAATTCGCTCTGGCGCTGGCGTGCCCTGACCACCGAGGGGGAGGTGCAAACCGGCACCCTCTGGGCCATCGACCGTAACGCAGCTTACACGGCTCTGGTGCTTAAACAGCTGCACCCGCTGGCGCTAAAACGCTGCCAGCAGCGCCACCGATGGCAAGTGCAGCACTGCTACGATATTTTTCGCCAGCTCGCCACGCTGCTACAGGCCGGACTCACGCTGTCCCAAAGCCTGCACATGCTGGCGGAACAGCATCCTTTGCAGCACTGGCAGGCGCTGCTGCACAGTCTTGCTGATGACCTGAGCGAAGGTTTCGCTCTGTCAGAGGCCATGAAGAAATGGCCAGAGGTGTTTAGCCCCCTTTATGTCTCGATGGTGAAGACGGGTGAACTGACGGGTAAGCTCGAAGCCTGCTGCCGTCAGCTTGCGCAGCAACAAAAATCCCAGCAGCAACTCAGTGCAAAGGTGAAGAAAGCGCTGCGCTATCCGCTGATCATCCTGACGCTGGCCGTTTTCGTGGTGCTGGCGATGGTCACGCTGGTTTTGCCTGAGTTTGCTGCAATCTACAAAACGTTCAACACCCCGCTCCCTTTGCTCACGCAGGCAGTCATGGGGCTGGCGGCCTTAGTTCAGGCGCATATCCTCACCCTTTTGGCCCTGCTCGTGGCAATGGTTGTCATCGCCTGTAAGCTGCGGCGGCATCCGCGCTGGCAGTATGTCTTGTTACATGTACCGGTGATGGGCACGCTGACGCGCGGGCAAAAACTGGGGCAAATTTTTACCGTACTGTCATTAACCCAGCAGGCCGGAATTGCCTTTTTACAAGGACTGGAGAGTGTGGAGGAGACCGTTGAGTGTGGCTACTGGCAGGAGAAACTCCGTGAGATACGCAGCGATATCGAACAGGGGATGCCCGTGTGGTCCTCCTTTCAGAAGGCCTCTGTTTTTACGCCACTGTGTATTCAGCTCATTCGCACCGGAGAAGTGTCGGGTTCACTGGATGTCATGCTGATGAATCTGGCCCGCCATCATACGGAACAGACATTTCAGCAGGCAGACAATCTGGCGGCGCTTCTTGAGCCTTTGCTACTGGTCGTGACAGGTCTGATTATTGGCACGCTGGTGGTGGCAATGTATCTGCCGATTTTCCATCTGGGGGATGCAATGAGCGCGGGGTAACGCTGGCGCACGGACGCGCGCCAGCCGTAGCCGTCAGAGGCTATTGAAAACGCGGTTTTCCTGCTCCTGAACGCGGATAAACGTCGTGCGTTTAGTCAGCTCTTTCAGGCGGGAAGCCCCAACGTAGGTGCAGGCAGAACGCAGTCCGCCGAGGATATCGCGCGCCGTGTTTTCGACCGGACCACGCAGTGGTAGCTTAACGGTTTTGCCTTCCGCCGCACGGTATTTCGCGACACCACCCACGTGACGGGTCATCGCGGATTCAGAGCTCATTCCGTAGAATAGCATGAATTTCTCGCCGTTCTCTTCCACCACGGTACCGCCGCTCTCTTCGTGGCCTGCCAGCATGCCGCCGAGCATCACGAAATCCGCGCCGCCGCCGAAGGCTTTCGCGACATCGCCTGGCATGGTGCAGCCACCGTCGCTGATGATCTGGCCGCCCAGACCGTGCGCAGCGTCAGCGCATTCAATTACCGCAGACAGCTGCGGATAACCCACACCGGTTTTCACGCGCGTGGTGCAAACGGAGCCCGGGCCAATGCCCACTTTCACAATGTCGGCTCCGGAGAGGATCAGCTCTTCACACATTTCACCGGTCACCACGTTGCCCGCGATGATGGTTTTGGTTGGCCAGGCTTCACGCGCCTTGCTGACGAACTGGACGAAATGTTCGGAATAACCATTTGCCACGTCAATGCAGACAA
Organism: Enterobacter sp. JJBC; assembly: GCF_036936505.1. NCBI lineage: Bacteria > Pseudomonadati > Pseudomonadota > Gammaproteobacteria > Enterobacterales > Enterobacteriaceae > Enterobacter > Enterobacter sp. JJBC. The sequence goes on along the minus strand of NZ_CP136935.1, from coordinate 900,015 downwards.
AATTCAGCGCCGGATTGGCGTTCAGGATCTGTTTGGTTTTCTCGAAATCTGCATCAGACGTACCGGTCGAGACCATCACATGCTTCACCACGTCAGCCGAGGCGGAGGCGACAAACGCATCCCACTCTTCAGCGCTGTAGTGTTTGTGTACCGCAGTAAGGATGTCGAATTGCGCCAGTGCGGTCGCCATCTCGAAGGTCCCGACGGTGTCCATGTTGGCCGCGATAATCGGCACGCCAGACCACGTCTGACCGGAATGCTTAAAGGTGAATTGACGTTCGAGTTCAACGTCTGAGCGACTTTTCAGTGTAGAGCGTTTAGGGCGGATAAGAACGTCTTTGAAACCTAACTTCAGATCTTCTTCGATACGCATGTGCGGATTCCTGGGGTTAGAGGCAAATATATTAAAAGCACAACTCCAGTGACGCTATCATACGCACTAATACCTGCTCCGCAAGACTGCGAAATTCTCTTTTTTTACGCTACAATCCTATAAATTTACCTGGTAAAAAGCGGGTAAAGAGAGCTAAACATTGGCTGTTGTAAGTTTGAATTTTAAGAAACTGATTTTAAAACTGAATAATTCCCAGGATCTGATTTAATGGGGTATATCGTCGCATTAACCGGCGGCATCGGTAGTGGTAAAAGCACCGTTGCGCACGCGTTTGCTCGTCTCGGCATCACGATTATCGACGCCGATATCATTGCCCGTCATGTGGTAGAACCCAATACACCCGCCTTAAACGCCATCGAAGCGCATTTTGGTCGCCGTGTGATACAGGCTGACGGCACCCTGAATCGTCGGCAGCTGCGTGAGTGCATATTTTCCGATCCAGCGGAAAAAGCCTGGCTTAATGCCCTGCTCCACCCCATTATCCACCAGGAAACTCAGCGTCAAATTGCCGCAGCCCGTTCGCCCTATGTGTTGTGGGTCGTCCCGTTACTGGTGGAAAATCAGCTTCAGAATAAAGCAGACAGAACGCTGGTGATTGACGTTTCCCGCGAAACGCAAATCCAGAGAACCATGGCGCGTGACCATGTTTCACGCGAACATGCTGAACAAATTCTTGCCGCACAGGCCACGCGCGAAGCGCGCCTCGCCGTTGCGGATGATGTTATTGATAATAACGGCGCACCAGATGCCATTGCATCGGATGTTGCTCGTCTGCACGCGCAGTATCTGACCTTCGCCGCGCAGGCCGTTGCACAGGAAAAACCATAATGTCGACTCATATCCTTTTTGAGCACCCGCTTAACGAAAAAATGCGTACCTGGCTACGCATAGAATTTCTTATTCAACAGCTTTCACAACATCTGCCTGTCAACGATCACGCCACCGCGCTGCATTTTTTCCGCAACGTGGGCGATCTGCTGGATGTGATTGAACGCGGTGACGTCCGCACTGAGCTGTTGAAAGAGCTGGAGCGCCAGCAGCGTAAATTACAGGCCTGGGCCGAAGTACCGGGCGTGGATCAAAGTCGAATTGACGCTTTACGCCAGCAGCTGAAAAACAGCAGCACGACGCTGATGGCCGCGCCGCGCGTTGGCCAGTTTTTACGAGAGGATCGTCTGATTGCGCTGGTGCGCCAGCGCCTGAGCATACCGGGCGGTTGCTGTAGCTTTGACCTGCCAACGCTGCATATGTGGTTGCACATGCCGCAGGAACAGCGCGATCGCCAGGTGAACAGCTGGCTGGGCAGCCTGGAGCCGATGAATCAGACGTTATCCTTGATCCTCGATCTTGTGCGTAACTCTGCCCCGTTCCGCAAACAAACCAGTCTCAACGGTTTCTATCAGGATAACGGCGACGACGCCGATCTTCTGCGCCTGAATCTGTCTCTTAGCGAGCAGCTTTACCCGCAAATTTCCGGACATAAAAGCCGTTTCGCGATCCGCTTTATGCCGCTGGACAGTGAACATGGCACCGTGCCGGAACGCCTCGATTTTGAACTGGCCTGTTGTTAAGGAGTGCCGATGTCTGACGTAACCACCGTAAACTGCCCAACCTGTGGGAAAACTGTCGTCTGGGGAGAAGTGAGTCCATTTCGCCCATTCTGCTGCAAGCGCTGTCAGCTTATAGACCTGGGCGAATGGGCGGCGGAAGAGAAACGCATTCCGAGCGAAGGCGATCTCTCGGATAGCGATGACTGGAGCGAAAACCAGCAGTAACGTTCAAAGCCTGCTGGCGCTTCGCTTAGCAGGCCTACGGTTGTGCAACCAGCCGGAGGATCACAGGCTCATTGGCGGGCGGGAATTTTTCCGCATCGCTGGCCTGAAGCTCAATCCAGTTACCCGGCTGCCCCTCTTTACCCCACGGTTCACCTTCCCAGCTTTCCACCAGCCAGAACCACAGCGTGATGTGACGATCCGGAAACTGGTACTCCAGCTTATCGAACAGCGTTGCGCCATGCGGGGTGATCCCCACCTCTTCCTGAAGCTCACGCACCAGCGCCTGCTCCGGCGTTTCACCTGATTCGATTTTCCCGCCGGGGAATTCCCATTTGTTGGCCATGTGCGCATCGGCGGCACGTTGGGTAATGAAGATCTGGTTTTGCGGGTTGCGAATGATCCCGACAGCAATTTGCAGTGTTTTCATCATGTCACTTCCATAAAAAAGGCGCAGATATCTGCGCCTTTTCAGTTTGTTATGTTCTTAGCTCAGACGGCCGTGGCACGCCTTGTATTTTTTGCCGGAACCGCATGGGCACGGATCGTTACGACCAACTTTACGATCGCCCGTCTGCGCTGCGATTGCTGCTGCGGCTTCGCTCTCATCGGTCTGATGGCTCAACTGCTGCATCTGTGCCAGACGCTCAGCTTCTTCACGACGCTGCTGCTCCATCGCTTCCACTTCTTCCGGCATACGCACCTGAACTTTGCTCAGAGTGCTGATGACTTCATACTTCAGCGACTCCAGCATGGCGGCAAACATGGAGAAGGATTCACGCTTGTACTCCTGCTTCGGATCTTTCTGCGCATAACCTCGCAGGTGGATACCCTGACGCAGGTAGTCCATTGCCGCCAGGTGCTCTTTCCACAGGGAGTCCAGGGTCTGCAACATTACGCCTTTCTCGAAGTGACGCATCATCTCTGCGCCAACCACTTCTTCCTTACGCTTGTAGACGTCCAGCGCGGTTTCGTAGATACGCTCGCGCAGGGTCTCTTCGTGCAGCTCAGGCTCTTTGTCCAGCCACTCTTTGATTGGCAGTTCGAGATCGAAGTCGTTTTTCAGACGTTCCTGCAAGCCTTCGATATCCCACATTTCTTCCAGAGACTGCGGTGGAATATGAGCGTCGATAGTGGCTTTGAACACATCTTCGCGAATGCTGTTGATGGTTTCGCTCACGTCGGACACGTCCAGCAGTTCGTTACGCTGGGTGTAGATCGCACGACGCTGGTCGTTGGCAACGTCATCATATTCCAGCAGCTGCTTACGAATATCGAAGTTGCGGCTTTCCACTTTACGCTGGGCGTTGGCAATCGCTTTGGTAACCCACGGGTGCTCGATCGCTTCGCCAGGTTTCATGCCCAGTTTACGCATCATGCCGGACACACGGTCAGAGGCGAAAATACGCATCAGCGCATCTTCCATAGACAGATAGAAGCGGGAAGAACCGGCATCACCCTGACGACCCGCACGACCGCGCAGCTGGTTATCGATACGACGAGATTCGTGACGCTCGGTACCAATGATGTGCAGACCACCGGATGCCAGCACCGCGTCGTGACGCACTTGCCAGTCGGCTTTGATCTGCGCGATTTGCTCTGGGGTTGGGTTTTCCAGCTCCGCCACTTCGGCCTGCCAGCTACCGCCGAGCATAATATCGGTACCACGACCCGCCATGTTGGTGGCGATGGTTACGGCTGCCGGGTAACCCGCCTGCGCAACGATATCTGCTTCTTTAGCGTGGAACTTGGCGTTCAGAACGTTGTGTTTGATGCCTGCTTTAGTCAGCTCGTTAGACACCACTTCGGACTTCTCGATGGAGATGGTCCCCACCAGTACCGGCTGGCCCTTCGCGGTACGTTCGCGAATATCTTCGATGATCGCCTGAATTTTTTCCGCTTCAGTCATGTATACCAGGTCCGGCATATCCTTACGGATCATCGGACGGTTGGTAGGTACTACCACGGTATCCAGCTTATAGATGGAGCTAAACTCAAACGCTTCGGTATCTGCGGTACCGGTCATCCCCGCCAGCTTCTCGTACAGACGGAAGTAGTTCTGGAAGGTGATGGATGCCAGCGTCTGGTTTTCGTTCTGAATATCCACGCCTTCTTTGGCTTCCACGGCCTGGTGCAGGCCATCGGACCAGCGACGTCCCTGCATGGTACGGCCGGTGTGTTCATCGACGATGATGACTTCCCCGTCTTTAACGATGTAGTCAACGTCGCGGGTGAACAGCGCGTGCGCGCGCAGTGCAGCCGTTACGTGGTGCATCAGCATGATGTTGCTCGGGGAGTACAGAGACTCGCCCTCTTCCATAATGCCTTCAGCAACCAGCAGCTCTTCGATTTTCACCAGGCCGCGTTCGGTCAGGTTGACCTGACGCGCTTTTTCATCCACGGAGAAGTGACCTTCACCCTGGAAGGTATCGGAGTCTTCTTTCTCCTGACGCAGCAGGTGAGGAATGATTTTGTCGACTTTACGGTACATCTCGGAGCTGTCTTCGGCAGGGCCGGAGATGATCAGCGGGGTACGCGCTTCATCGATCAGAATGGAGTCAACCTCATCCACCAGCGCATAGTGCAGTTTACGCTGGACGCGCTCTTCCGGGCTGAACGCCATGTTGTCACGCAGGTAGTCGAAGCCGTATTCGTTGTTGGTGCCGTAAGTGATGTCCGCGTTGTAGGCTTCACGCTTGGCAGGTGCCGGCAGGCCGGACATGTTAATGCCCACGGTCATGCCGAGGAATTCGAACAGTGGACGGTTGTTTTCGGCGTCGCGCTGCGCCAGATAGTCGTTGACGGTAACAACGTGAACACCCTTACCCGTCAGCGCATTCAGGTAAGCCGGCAGCGTTGCGGTCAGGGTTTTACCTTCACCGGTACGCATTTCCGCGATGCAGCGCTCGTTGAGCACCATCCCGCCCAGCAGCTGCACGTCGAAGTGACGCATGCCGAACACGCGTTTACTGGCCTCACGTACTACGGCAAAGGCTTCCGGGATCAGGCTTTCTAAGGTTTCGCCTTTCTCCAGACGCGCACGGAACTCCGCGGTTTTCGCTTTCAGCTCATCATCAGAGAGCTTCTCCATCGCCGGTTCCATACCGTTGATGACGTTCACAGCTTTGCGCATGCGGCGCAGGGTACGATCGTTACGACTACCAAAAACTTTGGTTAACAATTTGATTAGCATAATAAATTCTCAAACGCCCCAGTCGGGCAGATAAATTAAGGTATTGAAAAAGGTTAATTTAGCTGAGGCGTTGAGGCCCGGCACGGATGCCGTGAACCTGGCTAATCCATGTCGAAACAGAGAAGGATGCAGGGGAAACAAAATCCGTTTTCGCCGTCTGATTCACGGTCACTGGCGGCTGGTTGTCCTGCGTCAGAAGCGCATTAAGCGTATCGAGCAGGGCAAGATGCTGAGCCTGGACCGGCAGCGTTTCTTCCGCAACAGGCATCGTCTGCGGCGCCATCGCGAACGACAGATGGCGGATAACCGTGCGAATCGCGTGCTGCTGCCAGTAATCAACGGAGAAATTGGGACGACGGCTGGCTTCAAGCCATGCGAGATTAGTGAAGTTAACCCGTGTGGTGAGATCGTGTTTGGTCGTCGTGGAACGTGCTGGCGTTGCCGCGTCTGCGCTGTTGCTGAGCACAGGCAAGCCGAGACTCGCCGCGACCATCCCCAATAAGAGATGCGGCCAGAAGTAACGTCTGCCAAATTGTCGCCAGCGCGTCAGTATTCCGCTCACTTGCTCCACCACGTTCGCCCGCCAGTGCAGGCTGAGTTTAGTTATTCTTTTTTAGCGCCCAGATATTACCACTAAAGCCAATACACGGCAGCAGGAATGACACCTTGCAGCAGGTAAAAACGGTCAATAATGCAGCGAACACACCGTTATTCGGCACCCGACACAGGCCAGGGGTGAAAGGGACAAATTAAAGAAGGGCAGAAATAAAAACGACTGGCTTCCCTGGTCGGAGAGAGTACCAGGTGAACCAGTCGCTTTTCTTACGAAACGGGTTTAACCGTTACGCCAGGACCATAGTCGGTGCTTTGAACGCCAGCGGCAGTTCAGCTTCGTCTTCGAAGGTCACATATTCCCAGGCTTCCTGTTTTGCCAGGACTGCCTGCAACAGTTTGTTGTTCAGTGCATGACCGGATTTAAACGCGGTAAATGCACCAATGATGTTGTGACCACACATGAAGAGGTCGCCGATCGCGTCCAGCATTTTGTGACGAACAAATTCATCTTCAAAACGCAGGCCGTCTTCGTTCAGTACGCGATAATCGTCAACAACGATGGCACAATCGAAGCTGCCGCCCAGGCACAGGCCGCGGGATTGCAGATATTCGATATCACGCATAAAGCCGAAGGTACGTGCTCGGCTGATCTGGCGCATGAACGCATCCGCAGAGAAGTTCATCGCATAGCGCTGGGTGCTGGAGTCAATCGCCGGATGGTTAAAATCGATGGTGAAGTCCAACGAAAAACCATTGTACGGTTTGAATTCAGCCCATTTGTCGCCATCTTCGACGCGAACGGTCTCTTTAATGCGAACAAATTTCTTCGCGCAGTTCAGTTCTTCGATGCCGGCATCCAGCAACAAATAAACGAACGGAGCAGCACTCCCGTCCATGATCGGGATTTCTGGCGCATCGACTTCAACCATAATGTTGTCGATACCCAGACCCGCCAGGGCGGCGTTCAGGTGCTCTACGGTAGAAATCCGCACGTCATGCTCGTTCACCAGACAAGTACAGAGCATAGTATCACGCACAGATTTGGCATCGGCCGGAAAATCTACCGGTGGATTCAAGTCGGTGCGACGATAGATGACCCCGGTATTGGCCGGCGCAGGGCGTAACGTCAGTGTGACTTTCTTGCCGGTATGTAAACCGACACCCGTCGCCTGAACGATACGTTTAAGTGTCCTTTGTTTGATCATCGTATAATCTCGCCAAATTAACTATCCAACCGAGAGTGTATATCACTAACGGTGGGCCAGTTTAGCACAAAGAGCGCAAATCCCCAAATTCCAGCCAATTCTTAGTCAGCTTGCTTACGCAGGAACGCCGGGATATCCAGATAATCTGGCTCTTTTGCCGTTTGTGGAGTCGGGTCGTTCACCACTTTCGCAGCGGGTTTTTGCTCCTGAGTCAGAGGCGCCATACCGTGCTGCTGGTAACGATCCATAACCGGCTGCTGAGTCTGTTTGTTAGTCACCAGGGTGATCTCAGGACGCTTGTCCATACCGATACCGGTGGCCACAACGGTCACACGCAGTTCGTCGTTCATTTCCGGATCAAGGGAGGTACCGATAACGACGGTCGCGTTGTCAGAGGCGAATGCACGGATGGTGTTACCCACAGTTTCGAACTCATCCAGACGCAGGTCAAAGCCAGCGGTAATGTTGACCAGCACGCCGCGCGCGCCAGACAGATCGATATCTTCCAGCAGTGGAGAGGAGATCGCCATTTCAGCAGCTTCTTCCGCACGGTCTTCGCCGCTCGCCACGCCAGAGCCCATCATCGCGTAGCCCATCTCGGACATCACGGTACGAACGTCTGCAAAGTCGACGTTCATCAGGCCAGGACGGGTAATCAGTTCAGCAATACCCTGAACCGCGCCTTTCAGCACATCGTTTGCCGCGCCAAAGGCGTCCAGCAGAGAGATACCGCGACCCAGCACTTTCAGCAGCTTGTCGTTCGGAATGGTAATCAGAGAGTCCACGTGCTTGGACAGCTCGGTGATACCCTGCTCCGCGAAAGCCATACGCTTCTTACCTTCAAAGTTGAAAGGCTTGGTCACGACAGCAACGGTCAGAATACCTAAATCTTTAGCGACTTCCGCCACAACGGGTGCTGCACCGGTACCTGTACCGCCGCCCATACCCGCTGCGATGAAGACCATGTCTGCACCGTCCAGTGCAGCGCGCAGCGCTTCACGATCTTCTTCAGCCGCGTTGCGGCCCACTTCCGGGTTAGCCCCTGCTCCCAGACCTTTGGTGATGCCACCACCGATCTGAATCGTCTGGCCAACAGCCGTTTTACGCAGCGCCTGCGCATCGGTGTTCACCGCGAAGAATTCAACACCTTCGATGCGCTCGCGCACCATGTGCTCTACGGCGTTACCGCCGCCGCCACCGACGCCGATGACTTTAATCACCGCGTCGTTGGTTAATTCCATAGGTTCAAACATAATCTCTCTCTCCGTTGTGCCTGTCGCCCGAGACCGCTAATTCTCTCCGGTCTCTTAAAAAAATTAAAATTCTTTTCGCAGCCAGGTGTTAAGTCGTTTGACCCACGACCCCACCGAGACGCGTTTTTCCACCTCTGCCTCACCACTTAAATGGGACTCTTTCCCGTAGTGCAGCAGGCCCACCGCCGTTGAATAGTACGGCTCCTGGGCATAATCCGTTAAACCGGTGATATTCAGCGGCGCACCGATACGCACCTGCGTATGGAACACGCGCTGAGCGCAGGCCGCAAGACCTTCAATTTGCGCTGCCCCGCCGGTTAATACAATCCCCGCCGCGAGATGATGTTTCACACCCTGCTGGCGAAGCTGTTCCTGTAACTGCAAAATCTCTTCGTTGACCAGGTTGAGCAGCTCGGTATAACGCGGCTCAATTACCTCTGCCAGCGTCTGGCGTTGCAGGCTGCGCGGCGGTCGACCTCCTACGCTCGGCACTTCAACGCTCTCGTCTTTGCCGACGATAGAGCCCAGCGCGCAACCATGGCGCACTTTAATCGCCTCTGCATCGCTCGGTGGCGTACCAAAGGCGTAAGCGATATCGCTGGTAACCACATTCCCGGCGTACGGGATCACTTTGGTGTGGCGTAACGCACCGCCGGTATAGACAGCCATGTCCATTGTACCACCACCAATATCGACCACACAGACGCCCAGTTCACGTTCGTCTTCGGTCAGCACGGAATAGCTCGCGGCAAGTCCGGCGAAAATGAGTTGGTCAACTTTCAGGCCACAACGTTCAACGGCTTTTACAATGTTCTTCGCCATATCGTTGTGACATGTGATCAGGTGCACTTTTGCCTGCATACGCACGCCCGACAGACCGACCGGATTCTTGATGCCTTCCTGGTAGTCGATCGCGTATTCCTGCGGGATCACATGCAGCACACGGTGCTCGTCGCGAACACGCACGGATTTCGCCGTGTGGACAACGTTCTCAACGTCTTCCTGCGTCACTTCTTCTTCGGAAATCGGCACCATACCGATTTCATTCTGGCAGCTGATATGCTTACCAGAAAGGGCCAGATAGACAGAGGAAATTTGGCAATCTGCCATCAATTCAGCCTGGTCGATGGCGCGCTGAACGCATTTCACCACCGACTCAAGGTCGTTTACCCCACCTTTATCCATACCACGGGAGGGGCAGCTGCCCACGCCAATGATATTGACCATACCGTCGGGCAGAACTTCCCCTACCAAAGCGGCAACCTTCGCGGTGCCAATCTCCAGTCCTACTACCAATTTTCTGTCCGTCGACTTGATCATTGTTGTTCTGCCTGTACCTGTGCCTGATTTTGTTGCTGATTAGGTTCCTCGACCGGAGCCGGCTCCCAACCGACTGCTGCGCCTGAGTCATAGCGCAAATCAACGTAGCTTATCCGTTTGCCATCCGTCTGCGCCTGCTGCTGTAAAACCGGGTAAAGTTCGACAAAACGCGCCAGACGTTTCATTGTATCGCCGCGGCCAAGGTTGAGCTTGATGCCATTCGTTAAGGTCAACTGCCAGGAACGGCGCGCCGTCATCGCAGCATCTTTTAACGTAAAGCGATCCTTAGCCAGCACCTGCCCCATCTCACGAAAACCCTGCAATACTTCGTTTTCGCTGCCTTCCGGCCCATACAACATCGGTAAATTCTGCTTGTTGACACGATCGCTCGGGACGCTGAACGAATTTCCGTCTACATCAACCATATGCTGATCATTCCAACGCGCAATCGGCACATATTCAACCAGATGAATCTTCAATTCATCAGGCCATTGCTTTCTGACACTTGCCTGTTTTATCCACGGCAGACGTTCAATCTGACTCTGAATAATGTTGACGTCCTGCGTCATAAAGGTGCCAGGCGACCCAAGCGCCAGAATCGACTGGCGAATATCATCGTTACGCGTGTAGTGTCGCTCCCCGGTCACCACCAGCTTTGAAAGCGGCAACCGCTGCGCATCTTCCATCCAGCCCAGCACCATCCAGCCGCTGATAAACACGGTGCACAGCACCCCGAGCAGGAAGATGATCCCTGCAAGACGCGTTCCATTACTCCGGCGCGAAGAGGAATATTCTTCTTCGTCATCGCGGTTGCGCGTGTTCAATGCAGCCTGAGACATATCAGCCCGCCTGGTCCAAAATACGTACAACTAATTGCGAGAAGCTCATTCCCGCCTGACGCGCCGCCATCGGCACAAGGCTATGGCTGGTCATACCCGGAGACGTGTTTGCTTCCAGCAGATAAAATTGCCCGTCACCGTCAAGCATGACGTCAATGCGTCCCCAGCCACGACATCCCAGAACATTCCACGCTTTAAGCACCAGAGACTGTAATTCGGCTTCACGCTCTGCTTCAAGACCCGCTGGGCAGAAATATTGCGTCTCATCAGAGAGATACTTCGCCTCATAATCATAGAAGACTCCGGCGGGTTGGATGCGAATTGACGGTAAAATTTCTTCGCCAAGCATCGCGACGGTAAATTCCGGCCCGCTAAGCCATTTTTCAATCAGAACTTCTTCATCATGTTGAAATGCCAGTGCTAAAGCGTCAGCCAAATCTACAGCTTTATCAACTTTGGACATTCCCACGCTCGACCCTTCACGGCTCGGCTTAACAATAACCGGTAAGCCCAGTGCCGCAATGCGTGTATTAACGCTGTCCGACAGACCCAATTCATATTCACGACGCGTCAGTGCAACCCATGGCGCAACGGGCAGGCCCGCGCCCTGCCACAGCAGTTTGCTGCGCAGTTTATCCATGGAGATGGCGGATGCCATCACGCCGCTGCCGGTGTACGGTATACCGATCAGCTCCAGCAGCCCCTGCAACGTGCCGTCTTCACCACCGCGGCCGTGCAACGCGATGAAGGCTTTATCGAAGCCCATCGCTTTCAGCTGCGTGACGTCCACCTCTTTCGGATCAACCGGATGCGCGTCCACGCCACCTTCACGCAGGCCCGCCAGCACGGCAGCGCCCGAATTCAGAGAAACCTCGCGTTCGGCGGAAGTGCCGCCAAACAGGACAGCAATCTTATCAGCCATGACGCTCGTCCTCCTGAGTTTGCGGCTTCAGTTTGATTTCAGCTAAGGTACGGGCGATTTTGCCGATATTTCCCGCGCCCTGAATCAGGATCAGATCGTTACCCGTCAGGACCGGGGCAAGCATTTCAGCCACCTGCGCCGGGTCGGGAACCAGAATAGGATCCACTTTACCGCGTCCACGGATGGTACGACATAAAGAACGACTGTCCGCACCCGGAATCGGCGTTTCACCCGCAGCATAAACATCCAGCATCAGCAGGGTATCAACCTGAGAAAGGACGTTGGCAAAATCGTCATACAGATCGCGGGTACGCGTGTAACGGTGCGGCTGGAAGATCATGACCAGATTCTTTTCCGGCCAACCCGCACGTGCCGCTTTGATGGTTGCGTCCACTTCCGTCGGATGGTGACCGTAGTCATCCACCAGCATCGCAGACCCTGGCTTACCGTTTACCGGCTCCAGTGGGAATTCACCGAGGAAGTCGAAACGACGGCCCGTCCCCTGGAAGCTCTCCAGTGCACGCAGGATCGCTTCATCGTCAATGCCTTCTTCTGTCGCAACAGCCACCGCCGCCGCCGCATTCAGGGCGTTGTGACGTCCCGGCGCGTTCAGGGTGACATGCAGCAGGTCTTTATCCTGACGCGCGAGGGTGAAATGCCCCTGCGCACCGATCTGCTTGTAATCTTCTACGCGTACATCCGCGTCTTCGCTGAAGCCGTAGGTCGTAATTTGACGCCCGACACGCGGCAGCAGTTCGCGAATAACCGGATCGTCCACGCACATCACCGCACGGCCATAGAACGGCAGGTTGTGCAGGAAGTTAATAAAGGTCTGCTTTAAGTTCTCGAAGTCACCCTGGTAAGTGTCCATATGGTCAGCTTCGATGTTGGTGACGATCGCCACCATCGGCTGTAGATGCAGGAACGACGCGTCGCTCTCATCCGCTTCCGCAATCAGATAACGGCTATGGCCCAGACGCGCATGCACGCCAGCGGCTTTCACCAGACCACCGTTAACGAACGTCGGGTCGAGACCCGCTTCCGCATAAATGCTGGAGACCATCGCTGTTGTGGTGGTTTTACCGTGCGTGCCGGCCACCGCAATGCCGTGACGGAAACGCATCAGTTCCGCCAGCATTTCCGCGCGACGGATCACCGGAATGCGCGCCTCATGCGCCGCAACGATTTCCGGGTTATCCGCGGAGATAGCGCTGGACACCACAACCACGCTCGCATCGCTCACGTTTTCCGGGCGATGATTGAAATAGATAGTCGCCCCCAGCGACGCCAGCTGCTGCGTAACAGGGTTTGGCGCCAGGTCAGACCCGCTGATCTGATAGCCTTCGTTAGCTAACACTTCGGCAATACCGCCCATGCCAGCACCACCGATGCCGACAAAGTGAATGTGCCGGACGCGACGCATCTCGGGCACGATAGAACGCAGTTTTGCCAGTTGTTGTGTATTCATTCTCTAAACGCCATCGACTACTTCAAAAAAATCGTGCAGCGCAACACGCGCTGCGAGAATTATGCCTGGGCTGCCAGGCTCACTTCTTTTGCCACCCGTTCCGTTGCATCCGGGATAGCGGTCGCGCGTGCGCGTTGCGCCATCTCCAGTAATACATCCCGGTTCCAGCCCGCCAGGGTAGTGGCGACCGCATCAGCGGTAAATTGTGGCTGCTCAAAAATCTTCGCGGCACCCGCTTTTTCAAGCGGCAGTGCATTCCAGTACTGCTGTCGGTCTTTGTGCTGGAACGGCACAAACAGCGCCGGTAAACCGGCGGCGGCGATTTCGCTCACCGTCAGCGCGCCCGAGCGACAGACCACGACATCGGCCCATGCATAGGCTGCGGCCATATCATCAATAAATTCAGTTACTTTATGCTGCGGCTGACCTTCCTGCACGTAGGCCTGCTCAACGGTCTGCTGAGCGCCCTTCCCGCTCTGGTGCCAGATGGTCACTGCATCACCCAGTTTTGCCGCAACCTGCGGCATCGTCTGGTTTAAAATACGCGCGCCCTGGGAACCGCCGACGACCAGCACCCGCACCGGCCCTTCACGACCCGCCAGACGCGTATCTGGCAGCGCCAGCGCCAGCACGTCCACACGTACCGGATTCCCTACGACATCCGCTTTCGGGAATGCCCCGGGGAAGGCCTGCATAACTTTGGTGGCGATTTTTGCCAGCCATTTGTTGGTCAAACCGGCAATACCGTTCTGCTCATGCAGAACAACGGGGATCCCTAATGACCACGCCGCCAGTCCGCCAGGGCCGGAAACGTAACCGCCCATGCCCAGAACGACGTCAGGCTTAAAGCGCTTCATGATGGCGCGCGCCTGACGCCAGGCATTGAAAATGCGCACCGGCGCCAGCAGCAGCGCCTTGATCCCTTTGCCACGAAGGCCAGAAATACGAATAAAGTCGATCTCGATACCGTGCTTAGGTACCAGGTCGGCTTCCATGCGGTCTGCGGTTCCCAGCCAGCGTACCTGCCAGCCCTGTTCCATTAAATGGTGCGCAACCGCCAGCCCCGGGAACACGTGTCCACCGGTACCGCCTGCCATCACCATTAACCGCTTCGGTTGATTCATCGTGAACCTCGTGTAAACGCCTGAGCTTTCTCCAGACGCGTTTCATAATCTATGCGTAACAAAAACATGATGGCCGTCGACATGATCAACAGACTCGAACCACCATAACTGATCAACGGTAACGTCAGACCTTTAGTCGGCAACATACCCGCTGCCGCCCCAACGTTTACCAGTGCCTGGAAGCTAAACCAGATACCAATAGAGCAGGCCAGGAAACCGGAGAAGCGGTGATCGATCTCCAGCGCTTTCCGGCCAATCGACATGGCGCGGAAAGCGACGAAGAATACCATTAATAGCGCCAATACCACACCGATATAACCCAGTTCTTCCCCAATAATGGAGAAGATGAAGTCGGTGTGCGCCTCCGGTAAATACTCCAGTTTTTGCACCGAGTTGCCCAGGCCTTGGCCCCAGACTTCGCCGCGGCCAAACGCCATCAGCGACTGCGTCAGCTGGTAACCGCTGCCGAACGGATCTTCCCATGGGTTCCAGAACGAGGTCACACGGCGGATACGGTAGGGTTCGGCGAGGATCAGCAGCACCACCGCCGAAATCCCCATCCCGATGATGGCAATGAACTGCCACAGTTTTGCGCCCGCCAGGAACAGCATCGCCAGCGTAGTGACAAACAGTACGACTACCGTACCGAGGTCGGGCTGCGCCAGCAGCAGGATCGCGAGGACCAGAATCACGCCCATCGGTTTTAAGAAGCCGCGAAGGTTGTTACGGACTTCGTCAACTTTACGCACCAGGTAGTTAGCCAGGTAGCAGAACAACGACAGTTTGGTGAACTCCGCCGGCTGAATACGCAGTGGGCCAAAGGCAATCCAGCGTGATGCCCCGTTAACGGAGCTCCCGACAACCAGCACGATCAACAGCATGATGATTGAGGCGATGAGCATGGCCGTACTGTGCCGCTGCCAGAACGACATTGGCAGGCGTAAGGTGATCAGCGCCAGGCAGAACGCGAGAATGATGTAAAGCCCGTCACGCTTGGCAAACAGGAACGGGTCGTTTGCCAGACGCTGTCCGACAGGCATTGACGCCGAGGTGACCATAATAAAGCCGATCGCTGCCAGCCCCAGCGTGAGCCAGAACAGCGTGCGGTCGTACATGATCAGGCTGTCGGAATCTTTATCCCGTGAAGCCATCACCCAGCCTTTCAGCGCCGTAAACAGCCATACCAGGATACCAAATCCTGGCAGGCGCGGCATTTTCAGGCGAGGGAGAGATAAACGCATCAGCCTAACTCCTTCGCCAGGCGGGTAAAGACATCACCCCGCTGTTCGAAATTCTTGAATTGATCGAGGCTGGCACAGGCTGGTGAGAGCAGCACCATATCGCCGGGCTTCACGCGTGGGGCAATAAGACGCATCGCCTGCTCCATGGTCTCGGTTTGCTCGGCGACCTCAGGACGCAACGCCGCCAGCTCGCTACCATCGCGGCCAAAGCAATACAGGCGCACGTTATCACCGTTGAGGTACTGCTTCAGCGAGGAGAAGTCAGCCGATTTACCGTCGCCGCCCAGCAGCAGGTGCAGCGTGCCATCAACGTGCAGACCGTTCAGTGCCGCCTCGGTGCTACCCACGTTGGTCGCTTTGGAATCGTTAATCCAGCGTACGCCGTTGTGCTCCAGCGCAAGCTGGAACCGGTGCGCCAGGCCGGTAAAGGTGGTCAGCGCCTTCAGGCTTGAAGATCGCGGCAGGCCAACGGCATCCGCCAGCGCCAGCGCCGCCAGGGCATTGGTGTAGTTATGCTGGCCGGAGAGCATCATCTCTTTCACGTTCAGCACTTTCTCACCTTTCACCCGCAGCCAGGTTTCGCCCTGCTGACGGTTAAGGTGATAGTCACCCATATTAATACCAAAGCTAATGCAGCGATCGTCTGCGCCGCGCACCGGCATGGTGAGTGCATCATCGGCATTCACCACGCAAACTTTGGCATTTTCATAAACGCGCAGTTTGGCCGCACGGTATTGCTGCAAGCCGAACGGGTATCTGTCCATATGATCTTCGGTGACGTTTAGGATCGTCGCCGCCGCCGCATGCAGGCTTGAAGTGGTTTCCAGCTGGAAGCTGGAAAGCTCAAGGACGAACAGCTCGCACCCTTTATCAAGCAGCATCAGAGCGGGCAGACCAATGTTACCGCCCACGCCGACATTTTTGCCCGCCGCCTTCGCCATTTCCCCCACCAGCGTGGTGACGGTGCTTTTACCGTTCGAACCGGTAATGGCGACGATCGGCGCCTGCGCCTCCCGGCAGAACAGTTCAATATCGCCGACAATCTCAACGCCTGCATCCGCGGCGGCGCTCAGGGAAGGATGCGCCAGCGCCATACCGGGGCTGGCAACAATCAGATCGGCGGCCAGCAGCCACTCATCATTCAGACCACCCAGGTGGCGTTCAACCTGCTCCGGCAGCTTGTCCAGACCCGGCGGAGAGACGCGCGTATCCATCACGCGCGGCGTCACGCCACGCGCAAGGAAAAAGTCCACGCAGGAGAGGCCGGTGAGGCCCAACCCGATGATAACGACTTTTTTGCCCTGGTAATCTGCCATGATTAACGTACCTTCAGCGTTGCCAGGCCAATCAGCACCAGCATCAGCGAAATAATCCAGAAGCGCACAATGACGCGCGGCTCCGGCCAGCCTTTCAGTTCATAGTGGTGGTGAATCGGTGCCATACGGAAGATGCGCTGACCGCGCAGCTTGAAAGAACCGACCTGCAAAATCACCGACAGCGTCTCAACCACAAACACACCGCCCATGATCACCAGCAGGAACTCCTGACGCAGCAGCACGGCGATAATGCCCAGCGCGCCGCCCAGCGCCAGTGAACCGACGTCGCCCATAAAGACCTGCGCCGGATAGGTGTTAAACCACAGGAAGCCCAGCCCCGCCCCGACAATCGCCGTACAGACGATCACCAGCTCACCCGCGTGCCGCAGGTACGGAATGTGCAGGTAGTTTGCAAAGTTCATGTTACCGGTTGCCCACGCCACCAGCGCGAAACCGCCCGCGACAAACACGGTTGGCATAATCGCCAGGCCGTCCAGACCATCGGTCAGGTTGACGGCGTTGCCGGTGCCGACGATCACAAAGTAAGCCAGCAGAATGTAGAACAGCCCCAGTTGCGGCATCACGTCTTTGAAGAACGGCACCACCAGTTCGGTGGCCGGGGTGTCTTTTCCTGCCAGGTAAAGGGCGAAGGCCACGCCCAGCGCAATCACCGACATCCAGAAATACTTCCAGCGGGCGATCAAACCTTTGGTGTCTTTGCGTACGACTTTGCGGTAGTCATCAACAAAACCGATGATCCCGTAGCCAACCAGAACGGTCAGCACGCACCAGACGTAGGGGTTAGACGGATACGCCCACAGCAGCACGGACACCACAATCGCGGTCAGGATCATGATCCCGCCCATGGTCGGCGTACCCCGCTTGCTGAAGTGCGATTCCGGACCGTCGTTGCGCACAACCTGGCCGAAAGAGAGTTTTTGCAGACGGGCAATCATGCGCGGGCCCATCCACAGCGAGATGAACAGCGCAGTCAGCAGGCTGACGATGGCACGAAACGTCAGATAGGAAAAGACGTTAAAGCCTGAGTAATATTTGACCAAATGTTCGGCCAGCCAAACTAACATGTCCCGTTCTCCTGTAATGCGTGCACAACCTCTTCCATGGCGGCACTACGTGAACCTTTAACTAAAACAGTCACAATCTGTTTTTCTGTAATCAATGCCTTCAGGCGTTCGATCAGTGCAGATTTATCGGCAAAATGTTCGCCAACTTCACTGGCATCGGAAATGGCCTTGCTCAGCGGGCCTGCGCTCAATACGCGGTCAAGCCCGGCGGCTTTCGCCGCTTCACCCACCTGAACATGGCAGGCTTCGCTTTCATCACCCAGCTCGGCCATATCGCCCACAACCATCACGCGATAGCCCGGCATTTCAGACAAGACCTGCACGGCCGCCGTCATTGAGCCAACGTTAGCGTTGTAGGAGTCATCCAGCAGGAGTTTGTTTTCAGCCAGCTGGATCGGGAACAGACGCCCCGGCACGGCTTTTAAATTTGCCAAACCTGCTTTGATCGCCGCGTGTGAGGCACCTACCGCCATTGAGAGCGCTGCCGCAGCAAGCGCATTGGCGATGTTATGACGACCCGGCAGGGGCAGCAGCACGTCGATGTCGCCCGTTGGGGTTGTGAGGGTGAACTCGGTGCCGTGTGACGTCACATGAATGTTGGTCGCCGAAAAATCACTGTTTGCCGCATTCGGTGAGAAGCGCCAGGTTTTACGTGAACCAATGATGCTCTGCCAGTTCAGCCAGTCGTTGTTATCGGCGTTCATAATGGCGATGCCGTCATCCGGCAGGCCGGTATAAATTTCACCTTTCGCTTTCGCCACACCGGCCAGAGAACCAAAACCTTCAAGATGTGCCGCCGCCAGGTTATTCACCAGCGCCGCTTCAGGACGGGTCAGGCTCACGGTCCAGGCGATTTCGCCCTGATGGTTAGCCCCTAACTCAATCACCGCATATTCATGCTCGTGGGTCAGGCGCAGCAGCGTCATCGGCACACCGATGTCATTATTAAGGTTGCCCGCCGTATAAAGCGTGTTACCGCACTGGCTAAGGATCGCCGCGGTCATCTCTTTAACGGAGGTTTTGCCCGACGAGCCCGTCAGTGCCACGACGCGTGTTGGCACCTGCTGGCGAACCCATGCCGCCAGCTCGCCAAACGCCAGGCGCGTATCTTTCACCACAATCTGCGGCAAATCGATATCGAGCTTACGACTGACCAGCAGCGCGCCCGCGCCGTTATCTTTAGCCTGTTGCGCAAAATCGTGGGCGTCAAAACGTTCACCCTTCAGCGCCACAAACAGGCAGCCCGCCGTCACCTTACGGGTGTCGGTGGTTACAGCCTCGATGGTCAGATCCTGACCATGCAGCACCCCCTGCAATACCGCAGCGGCCTGGCTTAACGTAATGCTAATCATGCCACCACTCCCAGCAGACGCGCTGCCGTCACGCGGTCGGAGTAATCCAGACGACGATTGCCGACAATCTGATAATCTTCATGACCTTTACCGGCCAGCAGAACCACATCGTTCTCCTGCGCCTGCATAATGGCGTTAGTCACGGCCTCCGCACGGCCTTCGACCACGCGCGCACGTCCCGCATCCAGCATGCCCGCCAGAATGTCGTTGATAATGGCCCGCGGCTCTTCGGTACGCGGGTTGTCATCGGTTACCACGGGAATATCCGCGAACTGCTCAGCGATGGCGCCCATCAGCGGACGTTTGCCCTTGTCGCGATCGCCACCGCAGCCAAACACGCACCAGAGCTTGCCAGCGCAGTGCAGACGCGCCGCTTCCAGCGCTTTTTCCAGCGCATCCGGCGTGTGGGCGTAATCCACAACCACCGTCGGCTTGCCCGGCGCGCTAAACACTTCCATGCGGCCACAGACCGGTTGCAAACGCTCAGCCGTTTTCAGCAGATCCGCCATCGGGTAACCCAGCGCCAGCAGCGTCGCCAGCGCCAGCAGCAGGTTACTGACGTTAAAGGCCCCCATCAGGCGGCTTTCAATTTCACCTTCGCCCCAGATGGAAGCGAAGCGGATCGTCGCCCCACTATCGTGGTAGTTCACCTCGACCGCCTTCAGCCAGCGGCCGCGGCAGTTCGGATTAATGCGATCTTCCATCGACACCGCCACCGCATCTGGCAGTTTTTCCAGCCAGCGGCGACCGACTTCGTCGTCGGCGTTAATGATCGCCTGCCCGTGGTGGTGAGTGGAATAAAGCAGCCATTTCGCCGCTTCGTAGTGCTCCATATCACCATGATAATCAAGGTGATCGCGGCTCAGGTTAGTAAAGACAGAGGCAGCAAATTTCAGGGCCGCCACGCGATGTTGTACCAGACCATGGGAAGAGACTTCCATCGCAGCGAAGGTCGCCCCCTGCTCAGCGAGGCCCGCCAGCACACGCTGCACGTCAACCGCCGAGCCTGTAGTGTTTTCCGTCGGGCTTACTTTGCCCAGAAGACCGTTCCCCACCGTGCCCATGACGGCACCGGTTTCGCCCAGCAGCTGCGCCCACTGCGCCATCAGCTGAGTGGTGGTGGTTTTTCCGTTGGTTCCTGTCACGCCAACCAGCTTTAACTGGTCGGAAGGTTCGTTGTAAAAACGTCCTGCCAGCGCGGAGAGACGCTCATTCAGCTGGCTGAGATAGATGACCGGCACGCCGTGCATTTCACGGATCTCACCGTCTGTTGCCTCATCTTTGGCCTCAGCAATAATGGCAGCAACACCTTGCGCAATCGCCTGCGGGATATAACGACGCCCGTCCGCCTGATGACCCACCACTGCCACAAAAAGATCGCCAGAAGCCGCTACGCGGCTGTCCAGTACCATCTCTCGCAGTGCTCGCGCAGGTAGCATAGGCACCCACGGAGCAAGAAGGTCGCGCAAATTACGATCTGCCACCTGTTCCCTCGCCTTGATTAATTACAAATTCACTTTTTTCGCCCGTCGCCAGCGCATCCGGTTCAATGTTCATGGTGCGCAACACGCCGCCCATAATAGCCCCGAACACAGGCGCGGAGACGGCGCCGCCGTAGTATTTACCCGCCTGCGGATCGTTGATGACGACCACCAGTGCAAAACGCGGATTGCTTGCAGGCGCTACGCCTGCGGTATAGGCAATGTATTTGTTGATATAGCGGCCGTCCGGCCCCACTTTTTTCGCTGTACCAGTTTTAATGGCGATACGATAGCCCTTAATTGCGGCCTTCACGCCGCCACCGCCAGGTAACGCGACGCTTTCCATCATATGCACGACGGTACGAACGATAGATTCCGGGAAAACACGTTCCCCCGGAACCGGTGGATCAACTTTGGTGATCGACAGCGGACGATAAATGCCATAGCTGCCAATCGTTGCGTAGACTCGCGCTAACTGTAAGGGAGTTACCATTAGCCCGTAGCCGAAAGAGAAGGTGGCCCTCTCTATGTCAGACCACCGTTGTTTTTGAGGATATAAGCCACTGCGTTCTCCGACCAACCCCAAATTGGTCGCCTTTCCCAGCCCAAAACGTGAGTAAGTATCTACTAACGCTGAGGACGGCATCGCTAACGCCAGTTTTGACACACCGACGTTACTCGACTTCTGCAAGACCCCGGTCAGGGTCAGTTCGCTGTAACGTGCCACGTCTTTGATTTCGTGACCGTTAATTCGATAAGGGATCGTATTCAGAACGGTATTTTCGTTGACGATGCCTCGCTGTAGAGCCGTCATCACCACCATGGGTTTTACGGTCGAACCGGGTTCAAACACATCGGTGATGGAGCGGTTACGCATTGCATCTTTTGCTGTACCGGCAAAATTATTCGGGTTGTATGAGGGGCTACTGGCCATCGCCAGCACTTCACCTGTCGCCACATCCACCAGCACGGCGCTGCCCGATTCCGCCTTGTTAAACGCGACGGCGTTGTTCAGTTCACGATAGACCAGCGCCTGCAAGCGTTCATCAATACTCAGGGCCAGGTTGTGCGCGGCCTGGCTGTCTGTCGAGGAAATGTCTTCAATGACGCGACCATAGCGGTCTTTACGCACGATTCGCTCGCCAGGCTGGCCGGTAAGCCACTTGTCGAAGCTTTTTTCAACGCCCTCAATCCCCTGACTATCCACGTTGGTAAAGCCAATCAGGTGCGCGGTGACTTCGCCGGAAGGATAGTAACGGCGGGATTCTTCCCGCAGATGAATGCCCGGCAGCTTCAGTTTCTTAATGTAGTCAGCCATGTCAGGGTTCACCTGACGAGCAAGATAGATGAAGCGCCCTTTCGGGTTGGCGTTAACGCGCGACGCCAGCTGATCCAGCGGCATTTTCAACGCGTCTGAGAGCGCCTTCCAGCGGTTATCAAGGGTGATCCCGCCTGCGTCGTGCAGCTCTTTCGGATCGGCCCAGATCGCCTTCACCGGCACGCTCACCGCCAGCGGGCGGCCGGAGCGGTCGGTGATCATCCCACGAGAGGTAGAAACTTCCTGCACGCGCAGAGAACGCATATCCCCCTGACGCACCAGCATGTCAGGCGCGATGATTTGTAGCCACGCCACGCGTCCCAGCAGGAAACCCAGCGCCAGTAAAATGCAGCCGCAAAGCAACGCAAAACGCCAACTGACAAAGTTGGCCTGTTCTTCCTGGCGTTTTGGTTTTAGCGTTTTTGCCGCTGCTTTCATGCGTCGCGTTTTCCCTTATTTTTGTACTACGATATTTTCCTGCGAAGGATCAACATGCTGTAATTGCAGTTTTTCCGTTGCGATCCGTTCAACCCGGCTGTGATCGCCGAGCGCGTTTTCTTCAAGGATCAGATTTCGCCATTCAATATCCAGCGCATCGCGTTCCAGTACCATCTGTTCGCGCTGCGCAGTTAATAAACGGGTATGGTGAGCGGTGGTGACCACCATGACTGCCGTCACAATGATGCAAATGAACAAGCAGAGTGGCAGCTTCCCAAACCGCAAAAGATCGTCGCCGATCACGCCAGGCAAGGCATGGCGCTCGTTGCTTCCTAACGATCCCTTAACTTTGCTTAGGGTCTCTGTCACTCTGCTGATCATGCGTTCGTCCTCTCTGCAATACGCAGCACTGAACTACGGGCACGTGGATTCTCTGCCACCTCTTCTTCGCCCGGCATCAACTTGCCTAATGCTCGCAACTGACGGCCGCCCAGCTTTCTGAGTTGTTCTTCCGTCATCGGCAGCCCCGCCGGAACCTGAGGACCGCGGCTCTGTTCACGCATGAAGCGTTTTACGATGCGATCTTCCAGCGAATGGAAACTGATGATGGATAACCGCCCACCCGGGGCCAGCACGTCGAGCGAGCTTTTTAGCGCCAGCTCTATTTCCTCCAGTTCACTGTTTACCCAGATACGAACCGCCTGGAAGGTACGGGTCGCAGGATGTTTGTGCTTGTCCTTCACCGGCGTTGCCGCCGCGATGACTTCTGCCAGTTCTTTGGTACGGGTCATTGGCTCAACGCGGTTGCGCTCCACGATGGCGCGGGCAATACGTTTGCCAAAGCGTTCTTCGCCGAAGGTTTTGATTACCCAGGCAATATCCGCTTCGTCAGCAGTTTGTAACCATTCAGCGGCAGATTGGCCGCGAGTAGGGTCCATACGCATATCCAGCGGTCCATCACGCATAAAGGAAAAACCGCGTTCTGCATCATCAAGCTGTGGTGAAGAGACGCCAAGATCGAGGAGAATCCCGTCGATCTTGCCGGTCAGGCCGCGCTCAGCGACATAATCCGCAAGCGCAGAGAAAGGTCCATGCACGATGGAAAAGCGAGGATCATCGATGGTTTGCGCAACGGCAATCGCCTGCGGATCGCGGTCAATTGCCAGCAGGCGTCCTTCCGCTCCAAGCTGAGAGAGGATCAAACGCGAGTGACCACCGCGACCAAAAGTGCCATCAATATAGATGCCGTCTGGACGAATATTCAGGCCGTTAACGGCCTCATCCAGCAGCACCGTTGTATGTTTATAATTTTCCATCATATTTATAGAGACAAGTCCCGCAGCCGTTCCGATAATGTTTCGGAATCAGACTGCTCAGCGTCGATATCTTCCTTGACCTGTTGATACCAGGTCGTTTCGTCCCACAGTTCAAACTTGTTGAACTGTCCGACCAGCATCACTTCTTTAGTCAGACCGGCATGTTGCCGCAACACAGGCGCAATCAATAATCGCCCGGCGCTATCCATCTGACATTCACTGGCATGTCCCAATAACAGCCGCTGTACGCGGCGTTCCTGCGGGTTCATGCTCGACAGTCGCGACAGCTTTTGCTCAATGATTTCCCATTCAGGCAAAGGGTAAAGCAGCAGGCATGGGGAGTTGATGTCAATGGTGCAAACCAGTTGACCCGAAGCGTTCTCAATCAGCTGGTCGCGGTATCGGGTTGGTACCGATAAACGCCCTTTGCTGTCGAGATTGACTAACGTTGCTCCACGGAACATGCCAGTCTCACCCCTCCTCACCACTTTAACCCACAAATTCCCACCTGAAGGAGTTTACGGAGCGAGGGAAAAGCTTGTCAAGCCAGGACTCTCTCTATACCGGCGCGAAAGCACCGTATTTACAGAGCAAGCGTGACCTGGCTAATTACTACACAACTGGCGAGGCAAAATTAACGTTATGAATATTTGTAAGAAAAAAACAGAATATGCACACGAGCGTAAAGACTCACTCAATATCATCGCAGGGAAATATAAAGTGTCAGTTTGCGACGCGGGCAGCATTTTAAGGCATATCGCCGGGGGATAACAGCGCCAGATTAACCTCAAAGCCAGATGGATTCGTTCGTGTGCGTTGAGGTCTGAAGGGGGGAGTAAAAAATGGCTGAATATTCATCGGCTGGCACCTGTTTGTAACAAAACAATACAAAGAAATGCCCGTTAGAAATTATAATTGCACTTTTTAACGTCAAAATGGATTCAGAATAATAGCAGGCTATGAATCTTAGAGATAAATCCTAATTTTTATCCGGGAATTATTTCCCGCAATAAATGCGCTTCAAAAGGGGCAGTTTTACCGCCCCTGTGGAAATATTAATGGCGGCTCAAAATTCCGCGCCGATAGAGATTACGTTTGATACGCGTAAGCCCGGGTTTCGGTTTGCGGGGTTCATCCAGGCTTGCCAGAACAATCTCAAGCACGCGCTCGGCGACGTCGCGGTGACGCTGGGCCACGGCCAGCACCGGACATTGCAGGAAGTCGAGCAGTTCGTTATCGCCGAAGGTCGCAATCGCCAGATCGGATGGCAGTTTGCCATCGCGACGTAACGTCACATCCATCACCCCCTGCAACAGGGCAAACGAGGTGGTAAACAACGCCTGCGGCATCGGGTGCGTTTCCAGCCATTTCTCGAACAGCTGGGCAGCCGCTTCACGCTCATAGCTGTTGGCATACAGATAATGAACGTCACGCGGATCGTCTTTCCATGCCGTACGGAACCCTTGTTCACGCAGGAAGCTTACGGAAAGTTCAGGCAAAGCGCCAAGATACAGCACCGTTTCAGCCGGGAAGGTACGCAGCTCGGCAGCCAGCATTTCTGCATCGTCCTGATCGGCACCTACGACACTGGTGAAATGTTCACGATCCAGCGCACGATCCAGCGCCACAATCGGGAACGGATCGTTTGCCCAGCGCTGATAGAAAGGATGCTCTGGTGGTAAAGAGGTCGACACGATGATGGCGTCAACCTGACGTTGCAGCAGATGCTCAATGCAGCGCATCTCGTTGTCAGGCTGATCCTCGGAGCAGGCAATCAACAGCTGATAGCCCCGCTGACGAGCCTGACGTTCCAGATAGTTGGCGATGCGGGTATAGCTGGTATTTTCCAGGTCCGGGATCACCAGGCCAATCGAGCGGGTGCGCCCGGCACGTAAACCTGCGGCGACAGCATTCGGATGGTAATTATGCTCACGAACGACTGCCATCACTTTCTCAACGGTCTTATCGCTGACACGATACTGCTTTGCTTTACCGTTAATCACATAGCTGGCCGTGGTTCTCGACACGCCGGCGAGCCGGGCGATTTCATCCAGTTTCACAATTGCCCCTCAAAAAAAGAAAAAAGTCCATGGCCCTGTCAAGGTTATGGTTAAATATTTTAACATCTAAACGCAGAATAGCTTTCACGGCAACCGCTTTTGTCCGCGTTGTCGGTGGATTACGCAAAAAAAAGCCCGGCTTTGGCTACCGGGCTGAAAGAGGCGAACCTTTTGCGCAACTAACGCATGATTTTATCGCCGCGCGAGAGGCCAACAACGCCAGAGCGCGCAACTTCAACAATTTTTGCTACATCCCTGACGGAGGCCAGGAACGCATCCAGCTTATCGCTCGTTCCGGCAAGCTGCACAGTATATATAGAAGGCGTGACGTCGATGATCTGCCCACGGAAGATATCCGTGTTGCGCTTGACCTCTTCACGACCGTAACCGCTGGCCTGAATTTTCACCAGCATCACTTCACGTTCGACGTAAGCCCCCTGCCCCAGCTCGCTGACGCGCAACACGTCCACCAGTTTGTGCAACTGTTTTTCGATCTGCTCAAGCACTTTCGCATCGCCGACAGTCTGGATCGTCATGCGGGAGAGCGTTGGATCATCGGTCGGCGCAACGGTCAGGCTTTCAATGTTATAGCCGCGCTGCGCAAAAAGCCCAATGACGCGTGACAGTGCGCCCGACTCATTTTCCAGTAATACAGATAATATCCGGCGCATATCAGGTTCTCTCCGTTTTGCTTAACCACATTTCATCCATACCGCCGCCACGGATATGCATCGGATAAACGTGCTCTGTGCCGTCGACGATGACGTCCATGAAGACGAGGCGATTGTTTTTAACGTGCTCAAGCGCTTCGCCGAGCTTCGCTTCCAGCTCTGACGGATCGGTTACGCGCATGCCAATATGACCATAGGCTTCAGCCAGACGGACAAAGTCCGGAAGTGACTTCATATAAGACTGAGAGTGCCGGCCAGAATAAATCATATCCTGCCACTGCTTCACCATACCGAGGTAACCGTTATTCAGGTTCAGCACCAGCACTGGCAACTCATATTGCAGCGCAGTAGAAAGCTCCTGAATATTCATCTGTATGCTGCCATCACCCGTCACGCAGATAACCGTTTCGTTCGGCAACGCCAGCTTCACCCCCAGCGCGGCGGGCAGACCAAAGCCCATCGTGCCGAGCCCGCCAGAGTTGATCCAGCGACGCGGTTTATCAAACGGGTAGTACAGCGCAGCGAACATCTGATGCTGGCCCACGTCAGAAGTGACATACGCATCGCCATTGGTCAGACGCCAGATCGTCTCGATCACCGCCTGCGGCTTGATGTTCTCACTCTGCGTGTCGTATTTAAGGCACTGACGGCCACGCCATTGTTCGATTTGCTGCCACCAGTCGCGGATCTCGTCCAGCGGTTGAGACGCGGTCTCCTGCGCCAGCAGATCCAACATTTGATCCAGCACCTGTCGTGCGTCCCCCACGATCGGCACATCCGCCGGCACCGTTTTAGAGATTGAAGTCGGATCGATATCAATGTGCAGCACCGTCGCATGCGGACAGTATTTCGCCAGATTATTGGTGGTGCGATCGTCAAAACGCACGCCGACGGCAAAAATCACATCAGAATGGTGCATCGTCATATTGGCTTCATAGGTGCCGTGCATACCCAGCATGCCCAGCGCCTGACGGTGGGTAGCCGGGAATGCCCCCAGCCCCATCAGCGATGACGCGACAGGAAGATTCAGCTTCTCAATCAGTTCGCGTAGTTGCGTTTCACAGGCTGCATTGACGGCGCCGCCCCCCACATAGACTACGGGCTTTTTCGCAGCCAGCAGCGTTTGCAGCGCACGCTTAATCTGGCCTTTGTGCCCCTGCGTCGTCGGATTATATGAACGCATGCTCACCGACTCAGGCCACAGGTAAGGCAGTTTATTCGCGGGATTGAGAATATCTTTTGGCAGATCGACAACCACTGGCCCAGGACGACCGCTGGCGGCCAGCCAGAAGGCTTTTTTCAGTACGCCCGGGATGTCTTCCGTTTGTTTAACCAGAAAGCTGTGCTTCACCACGGGGCGTGAGATCCCCACCATGTCGCATTCCTGAAACGCATCATAGCCAATCAGTGACGTCGCCACCTGTCCGGAGAGAATGACCAGGGGAATGGAGTCCATATACGCAGTCGCAATGCCGGTAATGGCATTGGTCGCCCCCGGTCCGGAAGTGACGAGCACAACACCCACCTCGCCCGTGGCGCGGGCCAGGCCGTCAGCCATATGCACAGCAGCCTGTTCATGACGAACCAGAACATGATCAATACCGCCTACCGTGTGCAGCGCGTCATAAATATCAAGAACCGCACCTCCAGGATAGCCGAACACTTGCTTCACGCCCTGATCGATAAGCGATCGGACGACCATTTCCGCGCCAGACAACATCTCCATGCTTTGCCTCCAGGCTTTTGTTATAGACGGTCAACAGAATTCATTTCCGCGCCGTCTTCTGACAGGGTAAACCCATCTTATAATGTGCAGAGTGATGGATACCTTAACCGCTCGTTATGAGCCAGGCAATTAGCAAACGGAATGCGGGAATGGGCAATAAAAGCAGAAAAAACAGCTGTCAGACACGAATATGGTGAATTCATCTGCTATGAGGGGAGACGCTAATAATTCATCTCTTAAAAAGAGGATGGATCAGGAAATCATCTATTTTTAAGCCTCCCTGAATGTCTGAAAAAATGCGCACAGAACAAAATATTGCTTGCATAAAAAACCACAGAATAAACCGCATGGCACCATGCGGTTTATTCACCCTGTCTTATCGACGACAAATATTGATCAGCAGCTCTTCCATCCATTGATGCCCTTTATCCCGCCCCGCCGCTTCATGCCAGGAAAGATAACAGGTACGGCTATTCAGCTTGAGCGGCAGAGGTAAAATTTGCAGGCTCAGCGAATCGGAGAACTCTTCAGCAAGCCAGCGCGGTGCAATAGCGACTAGCTGCGTCTGAGAAACGACATTCAATACGCTGACCATCGCCATTCCCTGATAGGCCACGCTGGCTTGTTTATCGGCAGTGTCATACCACGGCAGACTAAATGAGGCATATCTGTCCAGAGCAACCACGGCATGCTGCTCGCTGTAAACATCGCTTTCACGCAGCGGAGAATTCATACGGGGATGTTTTTTGCTGGCGACTAACACCATTTCATCTTTAAACAATGGAACACAGGCAAACTCTGGACGGCGAAACTCTTCATAGCCCAGAACGAACTCCGTTTCCTGATAACGAAGCTGGTGCTCAGTATTTTGATTTAATGATGATTTAAAAACGAGATGAATATTAGGAGCAATCTGTTCAACTTTATTATATATAACAGACGTCAAATAATTGTCTAACGGACTGCAAACACAGAGATGGAAAACCCGTTCACTGCTTAAGGGTTCAAAACCCGAGCCGGGAAGCTCATTTTGTACCAGCTGTAGCGCCTGACGAATCGAACCGAATAGCTGGAATGCACGCGCCGTGGGCTGGATACCTCTTCCATAGCGGACGAATAACTCGTCGTTAAACATCACCTTAAGTCTGGCTACGGCATTACTCACGGCAGGTTGAGACATTCCCAGAGATTGCGCTGCTCGCGTAATATTCTGCTCCTGCATAACTGCATCAAATACAGTTAACAGATTGAGATCCACTGTGCGCAACTGAGGCTTAACCCCATCATAAGTCTGTGGTTGGTTAATATTATTTTCTGGCATTTCTGACTCCACCGTCACGCTAAATTCCCTTTGCCAAGGTACAGTAATAACTTCGAAAAATATGATTTACCATGCATATACAACAAGCGAAAGGAAATTATTTAAAATTCGGAATATATAAAGAAATCCCATTCAACGAGCGACTTTACGCATCCCATAAATGAAGAGCTAAAAATCGTTCAAAAGATATCTCAAACTTTAATGTGGGCATGAAACCATAAATCAGACAAATGCACAATCAACGCACTCATTAATAATGACTTAAGTGTTATTAAACTATTAATGGCATACATCGCATTTTCATTAACAAAATGATATCAATTTTGATAACTTACTCACCCGCAAATCATTCATGTAATTTATAAATCAATGATATGAAACAGATTCCATTTCACAGCACATTGGTAAAAATAGTATGTTTAATTGCTACCAATTATATTCAAATTATTCCAGAGATGAATCGCCAGTCCATTAATAGACAATAAAATCGGTTAGGCATGCAAAAACCAGCACAATTAGCTAATGTGTTTATCCTGTGCTAAGTGGCCGTTTTGCCTGAGAGGGGTTGACATGAGTTGGCGTATCCAGTACCACTAAAAGCATATCGCATTCACCTGGAGCACGATTCATGATTCGCACCCTTCGTTTCACCGGTCTACTACTACTAAACGCATCCACTGTGCGCGGTAGACTGGCGGGCGAAATTCAGCGTTGAATCGTCTTCAGTAAAACTAAAAACCCGCGCCACTGCGCGGGTTTTTTTATGCTCGTAGCAAGGCGCCCTAAGACTGACAAGGACCTAACCCATGAGCCAGCAAGTCGTTATTTTCGATACTACTTTACGTGACGGTGAACAGGCATTACAGGCGAGCCTGAGTGTTAAAGAAAAACTGCAAATTGCTCTGGCCCTCGAACGCATGGGTGTAGACGTAATGGAAGTCGGCTTTCCCGTCTCCTCGCCAGGTGATTTCGAGTCAGTGCAGACCATCGCCCGCACCATCAAAAACAGCCGCGTGTGCGGTCTGGCTCGCTGCGTAGAGAAAGATATTGATGTGGCCGCGGAATCCCTGAAAGTTGCAGAAGCCTTCCGTATCCATACATTCATTGCCACCTCCCCCATGCACATTGCGACCAAGCTGCGCAGTACGCTGGATGAAGTGATTGAACGTGCGGTGTATATGGTCAAACGCGCGCGTAACTACACTGATGACGTCGAATTCTCCTGTGAAGATGCAGGCCGCACGCCGATTGACGATTTGGCCCGGGTAGTGGAAGCCGCGATTAATGCCGGAGCCAGAACTATCAACATCCCGGATACCGTCGGCTACACCATGCCGTTTGAGTTCTCCAACATCATCACCGGCCTGTACGATCGCGTGCCAAATATTGATAAAGCCATCATCTCCGTGCATACCCATGACGATTTGGGCCTGGCTGTGGGCAATGCCATCGCCGCCGTTCACGCCGGCGCGCGTCAGGTAGAAGGGGCAATGAACGGCATTGGTGAACGTGCCGGCAACTGCTCGCTGGAAGAAGTGATCATGGCGATCAAGGTGCGCAAAGACATTATGAACGTGCACACTCGCATCAATCACAACGAAATCTGGCGCACCAGCCAGACCGTGAGCCAGATTTGCAACATGCCGATCCCGGCGAACAAGGCGATTGTTGGGGCTGGCGCGTTCGCCCACTCCTCCGGTATTCACCAGGATGGCGTGCTGAAGAACCGTGAAAACTACGAAATCATGACTCCGGAATCCATCGGTCTGAACCAGGTTCAGTTGAACCTGACCTCGCGCTCTGGCCGCGCGGCGGTAAAACACCGTATGGAAGAGATGGGTTATAAGGACAGCGATTACAACATGGATCAGCTGTACGACGCATTCCTGAAGCTGGCTGACAAGAAAGGCCAGGTCTTCGATTACGACCTGGAAGCACTGGCATTCATCAATAAACAGCAGGAAGAGCCAGAACACTTCCGTCTGGACTACTTCACCGTTCAGTCAGGCTCAAGCGATATCGCTACCGCCTCCGTCAAGCTGGCCTGCGGCGATGAAATTAAAGCGGAAGCCGCCAACGGTAACGGCCCTGTGGATGCCATTTACCAGGCGATTAACCGCGTCACTGAGTACGACGTAGAGCTGGTGAAATACGACCTGACGGCAAAAGGGCACGGTAAAGACGCCCTGGGCCAGGTTGATATCGTCGTCAACTACAACGGTCGCCGCTTCCACGGTGTGGGTCTGGCGACAGATATCGTCGAATCCTCCGCGAAAGCGATGGTGCATGTCCTGAACAACATCTGGCGCGCCGCCGAAGTCGAAAAAGAGTTGCAACGCAAAGCTCAGAATAAAGAGAACAACAAGGAAACCGTGTGATGTCGAAGAATTACCATATTGCTGTGTTGCCGGGTGACGGTATTGGCCCGGAAGTGATGGCACAGGCGCTGAAAGTACTGGAAGCCGTACGTTCGCGTTTTGCGATGAAAATTACCACCAGCCACTACGACGTGGGCGGTATTGCGATTGATAATCACGGTACTCCCCTGCCGAAAGGGACTGTAGAAGGCTGCGAAAATGCCGATGCCGTTCTTTTTGGCTCCGTGGGCGGCCCAAAATGGGAACACCTGCCGCCAGCAGAGCAGCCAGAGCGCGGTGCGCTGCTGCCGTTGCGTAAGCACTTCAAACTGTTCAGCAACCTGCGTCCGGCGAAACTGTACCCGGGGCTGGAAGAGTTTTGCCCGCTGCGCGCGGATATCGCGGCCAACGGTTTCGACATCCTGTGCGTGCGTGAGTTGACCGGCGGCATCTACTTCGGTCAGCCAAAAGGTCGCGAAGGCAGCGGTCAGCATGAGAAAGCGTTTGATACCGAGGTCTATCACCGTTTTGAAATCGAACGTATCGCCCATATCGCGTTTGAGTCAGCGCGCAAACGCCGCCGTAAAGTGACCTCTATTGATAAAGCAAACGTGCTCCAGTCGTCTATTTTGTGGCGCGAAATCGTCAGTGAAGTCGCTAAGCAGTACCCGGACGTTGCGCTGTCGCATATGTATATCGACAACGCAACGATGCAACTGATCAAAGATCCGTCTCAGTTTGACGTGCTGCTGTGCTCCAACCTGTTCGGCGATATTCTCTCGGATGAATGCGCCATGATCACCGGCTCCATGGGTATGCTGCCCTCGGCCAGCCTGAACGAAGAAGGCTTTGGCCTGTACGAACCGGCGGGCGGCTCCGCGCCGGATATCGCAGGCAAAAATATCGCCAACCCGATTGCGCAGATCCTCTCCCTGGCTCTGCTGCTGCGCTATAGCCTGGATGCAGGCGATGCAGCAACCGCAATTGAAAACGCCATTAACCGGGCGTTAGAAGAAGGTGTCCGTACCGGTGATTTAGCACGCGGCACGGCGGCAGTCAGTACCGATGAAATGGGCGACATCATCGCCCGCTATGTCGCTGAAGGGGTGTAATCATGGCTAAGACGTTATATGAGAAGTTGTTTGATGCGCACGTTGTCTACGAAGCACCAAACGAAACCCCACTGTTGTACATCGACCGTCATCTGGTACACGAAGTGACCTCTCCTCAGGCATTTGACGGCCTGCGCGCGCACAAGCGTCCGGTGCGTCAGCCGGGTAAAACCTTTGCCACGATGGATCACAACGTTTCCACCCAGACCAAAGACATCAATGCATCTGGCGAGATGGCGCGTATCCAGATGCAGGAGCTGATTAAGAACTGTAACGAGTTTGGCGTGGAGCTGTACGATCTGAACCACCCCTATCAGGGCATCGTCCACGTAATGGGGCCTGAGCAGGGGATTACCCTGCCGGGCATGACCATCGTCTGCGGCGACTCCCATACCGCGACGCACGGCGCGTTTGGCGCCCTGGCGTTCGGGATTGGGACCTCTGAAGTTGAACACGTTCTGGCGACACAGACCCTGAAGCAGGGCCGCGCCAAAACCATGAAGATTGAAGTGAAGGGTAAAGCCGCGCCGGGTATCACCGCGAAAGATATCGTGCTGGCGATTATCGGCAAAACCGGCAGCGCAGGCGGCACCGGTCACGTCGTTGAGTTCTGCGGCGACGCTATCCAGGCGCTTAGCTTGGAAGGTCGTATGACCCTGTGCAACATGGCCATTGAGATGGGCGCCAAAGCAGGCCTGGTGGCCCCAGACGAAACCACCTTCAACTATGTGAAGGGGCGTCTGCATGCGCCGAAAGGTCAGAATTTTGACGACGCGGTAGCGTACTGGAAAACCCTGAAAACGGACGAGGGGGCAATTTTTGATACCGTTGTGACGTTACAGGCGGAAGAGATCGCCCCGCAGGTCACCTGGGGCACCAACCCGGGCCAGGTGATTTCTGTCAACGACAGCATTCCTGACCCGGCTTCCTTCGCCGATCCGGTCGAGCGCGCCAGTGCAGAAAAGGCGCTGGCCTATATGGGGCTGAAACCCGGCGTACCGCTGACCGACGTGAGCATTGATAAAGTGTTCATCGGCTCCTGTACCAACTCCCGTATTGAAGATTTACGCGCTGCGGCAGAAATTGCTAAAGGCCGCAAAGTGGCGCCGGGCGTGCAGGCGCTGGTTGTGCCGGGCTCCGGTCCGGTGAAAGCCCAGGCGGAAGCGGAGGGTCTGGATAAGATCTTTATCGAAGCAGGCTTCGAATGGCGCCTGCCCGGCTGCTCCATGTGTCTGGCGATGAACAACGACCGCCTGAATCCGGGCGAGCGATGTGCCTCCACCAGCAACCGTAACTTTGAAGGCCGTCAGGGCCGCGGTGGCCGCACCCACCTGGTCAGCCCGGCAATGGCCGCCGCTGCGGCAGTCACCGGTCATTTCGCCGATATTCGCAGCCTGAAATAAGGAGACAATCATGGCAGAGAAATTTACCCAACATACGGGCCGTGTTGTCCCGCTGGATGCCGCTAACGTCGATACTGACGCGATCATTCCTAAGCAGTTTTTGCAGAAAGTGACGCGCACGGGTTTTGGTGCGCATCTGTTCAACGACTGGCGCTTCCTCGACGATAAAGGCGAAGTGCCAAACCCGGAATTCGTCCTGAACTTTCCGGAATACAAAGGCGCCTCCATTTTGCTGGCGCGGGAAAACTTTGGCTGCGGATCGTCGCGTGAACATGCGCCATGGGCATTGACCGACTACGGCTTTAAGGTGGTTATCGCCCCAAGCTTCGCGGATATCTTCTACGGCAACAGCTTTAACAACCAGCTGCTGCCGGTGACGCTGAGCGACGAACAGGTCGATGAATTGTTCGCGCTGGTTAAGGCAAATCCGGGCATGTCGTTTGAAGTGGATCTGGAAGGGGAAGTGGTGAAAGCCGGGGATAAAACCTACAGCTTCAGCATTGATGCGTTCCGTCGCCACTGCATGCTGAACGGTCTGGACAGCATTGGCCTGACGCTGCAACACGAAGAGGCTATCTCCGCCTACGAGAAAAAACAGCCTGCGTTTATGGGCTAAAGGCAATGGCCCGCAGGGCGCGGGCCATTGATAAGGGTGCGTTGAGGCTCAACCACTCTGGAGAGGCGGGGAAACCCCCCCGCCAATACCGCTAACGTTTCGCTTCGTAAGCCAACACTGCCGCCAGCTCTGTTTTCTCCTGTCTGAAGTGCAGCTCACACAGCGAGTCGCGCACCATCCAGGTGAAGATCAACAGCGTCGTACAGATCAGAAACAAACCTAACAGCAGAGTACGTTTTGGCATTCCAGCCTCCTTATTGCTTTTCGGCAATGAAGAGACTAACCTCGCAATGTGGGTTGTGAAGTTAATCTCCCCATCAGTTTTTTGATGTGGGACTCTCCACTGTTTGCCTCTTGCGAAAGCCTGAGGCAAACAGCCTCAAGCACCCGTCACGCACTCTATGCGCCTTCTCTGCGCCTGTCAGAAAGTCGTTTCATTTCGTGAAGCCGCCTTCCAGAATCAAACGTCTTTAACCCGGCACGTCAGCATCAGCGTGACAATCGAAATCGCTGCGATTACCCAGTACACGGATGCATGCCCATAGCTTTGCGACAGCGCCCCCTGAATTACCCCTGCCAGAATCACGCCGGTAGAGATACTGTTGGTAAACAGCGTAGTCGCG
This sequence comes from Enterobacter sp. JJBC, assembly GCF_036936505.1. Classification (NCBI taxonomy): domain Bacteria; kingdom Pseudomonadati; phylum Pseudomonadota; class Gammaproteobacteria; order Enterobacterales; family Enterobacteriaceae; genus Enterobacter; species Enterobacter sp. JJBC. The sequence continues at coordinate 864,534 of NZ_CP136935.1, read as the reverse complement.
GAGCCTGCGCGCCCCGGCATTAAATCCTGGAACCAGAGCATGCCTATCCCGGCAACGATGCCGATAAATACCGCGTTAAACAGCTGTAACGTCAGCAAAGCTTCACGCGAATGGAACAGGATCAGCCCCGCGTAGAACACCACCCCAGCCGCCACGGCGACGACCATCATCCGACGCTTTCCGAAACGTTTGACGTAGTAACCCGCCAGAATCATCGCCGGGATCTCCAGCCCGGCAGCGGTGCCCATCAGGATCCCCGCGAGCTTGTCGGGCAGTCCCAGATCGCTGCTGATCCACAGCGGCATATCGATAATGTACATGGTGTTGCAGGTCCACATCAGCGTGGAGGCGATAAACAACATGCGGACGTTTTTATCCTGCCAGCCGCTCACCTGCGTGATGGGCTTGTCCGTCACCTGCTCTACGCGCGCCACCGATGGCAGCGCAAAGGCTATCAGCGCCAGGCTGATGACAAAAATCCCCGCCGCGATGGAAAACATGGTGGTGAAGCCGTAGTTCAGCGCCAGCATGAACGCCAGCGGGGGACCAATGACCCACGCCAGCGAGAGCTGCGCACGCATCACCGAGCTGAACATCACCACTTCCCTCGCCGAGTTGTCGGCGTACTCCCGTGCCAGGGCGAAGAGCTGCGGCATGGCGGTGTTCGCCAGAGAGGCCAGCAGCACGCCGCAGGTAATGAGCGTCAGGTAATGGCGGTTGAAGGCAAACAGCAGCGCGTTGCCCACGGCCATTGCGCAACAAAAGAGGATCAGCTTGCGGCGATCGCCCTGGCTGTCGGATCGTTTCGCCAGCCACAGGCTGACGAGGATCCCGGCAATGGCGTTGACGGTGTAGAACAGGCCCACCCAAAACGGCTGCGCCCCCACCTCGCGGCTGAGAAACAGGCTCAGCGTCGGCGCCTGTAGCGCGCCGGCTACGCCCATCATGAAGGCCACCAGCATAAAAGCGGCGTACACGCCATTCAGGCGTCGCCCCATCGTCATCAACCAGAGCATGCGCAAGTCCTTATGAAAGCGAATCGAAATTGGGTGAAATAGTAAACGAAAAAAGCCAGCAAAAAACATTTTGCTGGCGGGTGATTAGCACCAATACTCAGTCACACATGATCGAGGCGAGTTAGCGAGAAGAGGTCGGTTTCGTAACGTCCCACTGCATCAGATCTTCCAGTATTCTCAGCCGCTGCTCTGCGCACTGGCGGGCCAGCCAGGACACTCCCTTTGTCGCTGAAAAATAGTGCTGATAAAACTGACGTGCGGTAGACCTCTTCATAATTTACCTCCTCGCTTCATCGATAAGGATTATTGGCTTAATATAGGGATTAATAAATTGCTGATTTTTTGTCAGGAGTTCCCCTTTTATGCCTTCTGGTCGTCTGCAACAACAATTTATCCGCCTCTGGCAGTGCTGCGAGGGGCAATCGCAGGAGACCACGCTGAACGAGCTGGCTGAACTCCTCAACTGCTCCCGGCGTCATATGCGTACCCTCCTCAACACCATGCAGCAGCAGGGCTGGCTAAACTGGGAGGCTGAAGCCGGACGCGGCAAGCGCTCGCGCCTGACTTTCCTTTATACCGGCCTGGCGCTACAGCAACAGCGGGCAGAGGATCTGCTGGAGCAGGACCGCATCGATCAGCTGGTCCAGCTGGTGGGCGACAAAGCCGCCGTGCGCCAGATGCTGGTCTCGCATCTGGGACGCAGCTTTCGTCAGGGACGCCACATTCTGCGGGTGCTTTACTACCGCCCAATGAAAAATCTGTTGCCCGGTACGGCGTTACGTCGCTCTGAAACCCACATGGCCAGGCAGATATTCAGCGGCCTGACGCGGATAAATGAGGAAAACGGGGAACTGGAGGCGGATATCGCGCACCACTGGCAACAGCTTTCCCCGCGCCACTGGCGCTTTTTCTTACGCCCCGGCATTCATTTCCACCATGGACGCGAGCTGGAGATGCGCGACGTTATCGATTCCTTAGAGCGAGCCCGCACGCTGCCGCTCTATTCGCATATCGCGCGGATCCACTCCCCAACGGCCTGGACGCTGGATATTGAGCTATCGCAGCCGGACAAATGGCTTCCGTGGCTTCTGGGCTACGTCCCCTCAATGATCCTGCCTGCCGAGTGGCGCTCCCTGAACAATTTTTCCAGCCAGCCGATTGGTACGGGCCCCTACTCCGTTACACGAAACAACAGTAATCAGCTGAAGATCCGCGCCTTTGATGATTACTTTGGCTACAGGGCGTTGATCGACGAAGTGAACGTCTGGGTGTTACCGGATCTCAACGAAGAGCTGAGCGCAGGCCTGACCCTGGAAGGGCCAACAGCCGGTGAAAAGGCGTTCGAAAGCCGCCTGGAGGAGGGATGCTACTACCTGCTCTTTGATAGCCGCAGCCATCGCGGGGCAAACCACGACGTACGCAGGTGGATCAGCCATATTCTTGCCCCTGCTAACCTGATTTATCACGCAGAGGAGCAATACCAGACCTGGTGGTTCCCGGCCTATGGCCTGCTTCCGCGCTGGCACCATGCGCAGCCAGTGCGCAGTGAAAAACCTGCTGGACTGGAGACCATCACCCTCAGCTACTATCGCGATCACATTGAGCACAGGTTTATCGCAAGGATCATGAGCACGCTGCTGGCAGCCGAAGGCGTGACGCTGGCGATACAGGAAGTCGATTATGATGAATGGCATCGCGGAGACGTCATCAGCGATATCTGGCTCAACAGCGCAAACTTTACGCTGCCGCTTGATTTCTCGCTCTTTTCTCACCTGTACGAAGTGCCCCTGATTCAGCACTGTATCAACCGGGACTGGCAGCAGGACGCCGCACGGTGGCGGGCAGGAGAAATGGATCTGGCCGCCTGGTGTCAGGAATTACTGGCCGGGCAGACGATCGTACCGTTGATTCACCACTGGCTGCTGATCCAGGGCCAGCGCAGCATGCGCGGCCTGCGGATGAACACCCTGGGCTGGTTTGATTTTAAATCCGCCTGGTTTGCGCCGCCGGAGCCATAACGCTTTCGTAATATTCACCAAATCATTACAATAGCGCCGTTCTCAACGGGGTGCTGCATCACTGATGTGCGCTGAGATAATACCCGTCGAACCTGATCCGGATAACGCCGGCGAAGGGATTTGAGGCTGTCTCTCAAAATCCTTTGCCACTCAACCCTGAGGTGCAAAGTGTTAAAAAACGTTCTTCCTCTGCTGGCGCTGTTTGCGCTGCCTGTTTTTGCTAAGCCTGTTCTGACGGTCTACACCTACGACTCCTTCTCCGCCGACTGGGGCCCTGGCCCGGTGGTAAAAAAAGCCTTTGAAGCGGACTGCAACTGCGAGCTGAAATTCGTGGCGCTGGAAGATGGCGTCTCGCTGCTTAACCGGCTGCGCATGGAAGGCAAAAACAGCAAAGCCGACGTGGTGCTCGGGCTGGATAACAACCTGCTGGAAGCCGCCACCCAAACCAGACTGTTCGCCAAAAGCGGCGTGGCGGCAGATGCCGTTAACGTACCGGGCGGCTGGAAAAACGACACCTTCGTTCCCTTTGATTACGGTTACTTTGCGTTTGTCTACGATAAAAACAAGCTGAAGAATCCGCCCAAAAGCCTGAAAGAGCTGGTCGAAAGTGACCAGAAATGGCGCGTGATTTACGAAGATCCGCGTACCAGCACGCCGGGTCTGGGGCTGCTGCTGTGGATGCAAAAAGTTTACGGGGATAAAACGCCGGAAGCGTGGCAGAAGCTGGCCGCGAAAACCGTTACCGTCACCAAAGGCTGGAGCGAAGCCTATGGCCTGTTCCTGAAAGGCGAAAGCGACCTGGTGCTGAGCTACACTACCTCTCCGGCCTACCACATTATCGCCGAGAAGAAAGACAACTACGCCGCCGCGAACTTTGCTGAAGGGCATTATTTGCAGGTGGAAGTGGCCGCCCGCACCGCCGCGAGCAAACAGCCGGAGCTTGCCGAAAAATTCCTGAAATTTATGATCTCCCCGGCATTTCAGAACGCTATTCCGACCGGCAACTGGATGTACCCGGTCACTGACGTTGCGCTGCCGGCAGGCTTTGAGCAGCTAAACAAGCCGCAAACCTCACTGGAATTTACGCCGCAGCAGGTTGCCGCCCAGCGCGCCGCATGGATTAGTGAATGGCAACGCGCCGTCAGCCGCTGATCCCCGGCTGGTTAGTTCCCGGGCTGCTCGCCGCCGTACTGATGGTCGTCGTCAGCCTGGGTGCATTCCTTGCGCTGTGGTTTAACGCGCCAGAGAGCGATCTGCTCGCCCTCTGGCACGACAGCTATCTCTGGCACGTCATCCGCTTCTCCTTCTGGCAGGCGTTTCTCTCCGCGCTGCTGTCGGCGATCCCGGCCATTTTCCTTGCACGCGCCCTCTATCGCAGACGTTTCCCCGGCAGGCTTGCCCTGCTGCGGCTGTGCGCGATGACGCTGATCCTGCCCGTGCTGGTGGCGGTGTTCGGCATTCTGAGCGTCTACGGTCGGCAGGGCTGGCTGGCATCCCTCTTCAACCTGCTTGGTCTGGAATGGACCTTCTCCCCTTACGGCCTGAAAGGCATTCTGCTGGCGCATATTTTTTTCAATATGCCGATGGCGACGCGCCTCTTTTTACAGGCGCTGGAAAACATTCCCGGTGAGCAGCGTCAGATTGCCGCCCAGCTTGGCATGCGCGGCTGGTCGTTCTTCCGCTTTGTCGAATGGCCGTGGCTGCGACGCCAGATTGCTCCGGTTGCCGCGCTAATCTTTATGCTCTGCTTCGCCAGCTTCGCGACCGTACTTTCTCTCGGCGGCGGGCCGCAGGCCACCACCATTGAGCTGGCGATCTATCAGGCCTTAAGTTACGACTACGATCCGGGCCGCGCCGCGCTGCTGGCGATCGTGCAGATGGTCTGCTGCCTGGCGCTGGTGTTACTCAGCCAGCGGCTAAGTAAAGCGATCCCCACAGGTAGCAATAACCTGACAGGCTGGCGCGATCCGCAGGACAGCCTGCACAGCCGCGTCGCGGATTTTATGCTAATCGCATTGGCACTCCTGCTTCTGCTGCCCCCGCTGCTGGCCGTTATTGTTGATGGCCTGAATCGCAATGTGTTGTCGGTACTGCAACAGCCTGTCCTGTGGCAAGCAACGTGGACCTCATTGCGCATCGCGCTGGCTGCCGGGCTACTGTGCGTGATCCTGACCATGATGCTGCTCTGGAGCAGCCGCGAACTGCACGCGCGTCATGCCCGTAAAGCCGGACACGCGCTGGAACTGACGGGTATGCTGATCCTGGCGATGCCGGGCATTGTGCTGGCGACCGGATTCTTTTTACTGTTCAACAGCACCATCGGCCTGCCGGAAAGCGCCGACGGCATCGTCATTTTTACCAACGCACTGATGGCCATCCCTTACGCGCTCAAGGTGCTGGAAAACCCGATGCGCGACGTCAATAGCCGCTACAGTTTGCTGTGTCAGTCGCTGGGCATGCAGGGCTGGCAGCGTCTGAAGGTGGTCGAACTGCGCGCGCTAAAGCGTCCGCTGGCCCAGGCGCTGGCGTTTGCCTGCGTGCTGTCGATTGGCGATTTTGGCGTGGTGGCCCTCTTCGGCAACGAGGATTTCCGCACGCTGCCGTTCTGGCTTTATCAGCAAATTGGCTCCTATCGTAGCCAGGACGGCGCCGTCACGGCGCTGCTCCTGTTACTGCTGTGCTTTGCGTTATTTACCGTTATCGAAAAACTTCCGGGGCGTGATGTTAAAACTGACTGATGTAACCTGGCTTTATGAGCACCTGCCAATGCGTTTTACCCTCTCCGTTCGTCAGGGAGAGCGAATAGCAGTGCTTGGCCCCAGCGGGGCCGGAAAAAGTACCCTGCTCAATCTGATTGCCGGTTTTTTACAGCCTGCCAGCGGGTCGATCGTCATTGATAATGGCGAGTATACCTACGCTCCGCCAGCTAAACGCCCGGTGTCGATGCTGTTCCAGGAAAACAATCTGTTCAATCATCTTACGGTGTGGCAGAACATCGCGCTGGGTATGGATCCGGGGTTAAAGCTCAGTGCTGCGCAGCGTCAGACGCTGGAGGCAATCGCCGAACAAATGGGCCTGGCTGCGTTTATCAACAGACTACCGGGTGAGCTTTCCGGCGGCCAGCGCCAGCGCGTGGCGCTGGCGCGCTGCCTGGTGCGCAAGCAGCCGCTGCTGCTGCTCGATGAACCCTTTTCGGCGCTCGACCCCGCTCTGCGTCAGGAAATGCTCTCGCTGGTTGAGGAGGTTTGCGAGCGCGAACAACTGACGATGCTGATGGTTTCGCATAGCATCGAAGATGCCGCACGCATCGCGCCGCGATCGGTGGTGATCGCGGAGGGACGTATTTTGTGGGATGGGGAAACAGAAGAACTTCTGAGTGGTAAGGCGGGGGCATCTTCACTTTTAGGTATTCGTGAGGTCTGATGCCCTCACCCTTGCCCTCTCCCACAGGGGAGAGGGATCACCAGTAATTTGAAAGCAAAAGCGATAACGTTGCCTTCAGAATAACTGAGGGCTTTCAGCGATGCCCTGGTCCGGCTGTAAATCGCTGAGGCGTTTCCTGTAGGCCGGGGCGAGGCGCAGGGATGCGCCGAGAGGGCGTGGCCTGCATGGATGCAGGCTCATGCCCGACCCGATAGCCTGAAGGAATAAGCCGAAGGTACCGCGAAGCGGCGATTTTCCGCCGGGAGCTCGGGTCGCCAAGGGTGGTGGCGACTGAGCCACCCTGGCACGTTCACCGGCCATGTCGTGACAGAGTAGCAAGGAACATATAGTGAACGGAATGACCACCAGAGCCGTATGTTCCCCCTCACCCCAGCCCTCTCCCTCAAGGGAGAGGGGGCCGTCTGTGCAGGCATTATTTTGTGGGGAACCCTCAGCCCACAGGGAGAGGGAAAACACCTTAACGGCTCACCACCTTTAACAGGATCTCGCCGTACACCGGCATCAGCGGGTGACGAATCAGCGCGACCAGCGCGACCACTGCCACGCCGAGCGTCAGCGGGGCCAGCCAGAGCAGGCGAGTGCGCGGAAGATAGCGCGTCAGACGATCAACACTGGCTTTCGCGCTGCGCCACAGGCGCCAGCAGAGCCAGACCGCCAGCCACAGCAGCACCGCCGTGCCCAGCAGCAGCCATTTAAACTCACCGCTTTGCATACCGTCAGGAATATCAATCGCCGCGCCCGCCAGGATACCCGGCAGGAAGTAGAACGGCGGCCAGAAGACGCAGCCGATGATATTCGGCACCACAAACTTCGCGACGGGCAGATCCAGCATCCCGGCCACCATCGGCACCAGCGGACGCGTTGGGCCAACGAAGCGCCCCACGAGGATGGTGAACATGCTGTGCTGGTGCAGCGCATGCTCGGTTTTATCCAGCAGCGCTTTGTTTTTTTTCATGAACGACCAGCGGTGCAGCGGCTTCTTAAAGCGCCAGCCCAGCCAGAAGGAGATCCAGTCCCCCAGCAAACAGCCGATAATACCGGCCATCCACGCCTGCCAGAAATTGACCTCGCCGCTGCCGATAAGCGCCCCAAGCCCCGCCATCATCACGGTGCCGGGCAGGATCAGCCCGACCAGCGCCAGCGACTCCAGAAACGCCACCAGCGCCACGGCGATGAGCGAATACATAACGGACTGGGTAATAAAATGTTCCAGCAATGCCTGCATAACTATTCCGGTCAGAAAACGAATCAGCGATTCTGCTTAGCGCCCTGCACCGCGTCAAGGCATCAATTGTCTGAATAGTTTACAAGATGCGCCTGAAGTTCACCTGAATGTTTACCGATTATTCACATCCCGCACGGAATTCGCTCGGGCTGGCACCGGTGCACTTCTTAAACACGCGAGAGAAATAGAGCTGATCTTCAAAGCCGACGTTACGCCCGACGGTGGCGATAGGCATTCGGGTGGTGCTGAGCAGCAGTTTCGCCTGGCTGATGCGCTGATCCTCGCGCCAGCTGAGTACGCTCACGCCAAGCTGCTGGCGGAACAGATGCGACAGCCGTGACGGCGACAGGCACACATGCTGGGCGACGCTGGCAATATCAAACTGGCTGTCGGCAAGGTGGTCGCTGATGTACTGGCAGGCGTCGCGGACGCGGTTGTCCAGCGGCGGATTAAGCGACTCGTTGATGGCCTCCATGCGGCGCAGCAGCACCTGTTCAAGCAGGTTGATGGCCAGCAGTTCGGCGTAGCGCCCGCCCGCCTGCCCTGCCTCAATAATCTGTGCGAACAGCTCACGGAACTGCGCCAGATGCGCCTCATCCGGGCGATATAAACCGGTATGGGCGAAAATGGCCGGCCACGAGAGCCACTCCTGCCAGTAGGCGCGCGGACGGAAATAGACCCACTGGTGATACCACTCTTTGGCATCCGGGTGGCGCCCGTAGTGATGGATCTCCCCCGGCGGGAACAGCAGCATATCACCGGGGCGGCAGATAAACTGTTGATCCCCATTTTTGACGACCCCTTCTCCGCGTACGGTCAGGTTCAGGATATATCCCTTCATGCCAAGAGGGCGATCGACGTAAAAATCGAGATATCCCTCGGCCTCAATTGGCGTCAGTCCCGCCACCAGATGGGCGTTAAATGAGTAGCCCGGCAGTAAGGGATCGTTTTGCGGTTCGGCCATAGATTCAGTTCTCCCAAGGGTCCTGAAGGAAACCAATTGTCCATATCGATAAAAGCAGTATAAAAATGGCCCGCGAAAAGATCCAAAAAGCATCACGCCTCTTTTACGTCCGCCATGTTTCAGCCTTTCCCCCTGATTTCTCCGCCAGCACGGGCGGATAAGCAGTAACAAAAGTGTCTATAAGTGCGGCAGAAATGTCCACATAGAATATTTGCACGGCGTCACACTTTGCGTGGCTACAGCAATTTAGTCCATAAGATTAGCGGATCCTGCCTGACGATTTTTGTCCCTAGTCTCTAATGTTCTTCCATACCTGTTTTTTGGATGGAGCAACACCATGGCAATTGCAATTGGCCTCGATTTTGGCAGCGACTCAGTTCGCGCGCTGGCAGTGGACTGTACGACTGGCCAGGAGATAGCAACCAGCGTTGAGTGGTATCCGCGCTGGCAAGAGGGGCGCTACTGCGATGCGCCAAACAACCAGTTCCGTCACCACCCGCGGGACTACATCGAGTCGATGGAAGCGGCGATCAAAACCGTTCTGGCGGAGTTGACCGACGCCCAGCGGGCCGATGTCGTGGGGATTGGCGTCGACAGCACCGGCTCAACGCCTGCCCCTGTCGATGCCGAAGGCCGCGTACTGGCGCTGCGACCGGAGTTTGCCGACAACCCGAACGCCATGTTTGTGCTGTGGAAAGACCATACCGCCGTGGAAGAGGCGGAAGCCATCACCCGCTTATGCCATCAGCCGGGCAAAACTGACTACTCCCGCTACATCGGCGGGATTTACTCCAGCGAGTGGTTCTGGGCCAAGATCCTGCACGTTACCCGCGCGGACGCGTCGGTCGCACAGGCAGCGGCGTCATGGATTGAGCTGTGCGACTGGGTTCCCGCCCTGCTCTCCGGCACCACGCGTCCGCAGGATATTCGCCGCGGCCGTTGCAGCGCCGGGCATAAATCGCTGTGGCATGACAGCTGGGGTGGTCTGCCTCCGGCAGCGTTCTTCGATGAACTCGACCCGATCATCAACAAAAACCTGACATACCCGCTGTTCACCGACACCTTCACCGCCGATATTCCGGTCGGCACGCTCTGCGAAGAGTGGGCGAAACGCCTCGGTCTGCCGCAAAACGTGACCATTTCCGGCGGCGCGTTCGACTGCCATATGGGGGCCGTGGGCGCGGGTGCGCAGCCCAACACGCTGGTGAAAGTTATCGGCACCTCCACCTGTGACATTCTGACGGCAGATAAAGCCAGCGTCGGCGACCGCGCGGTGAAAGGCATCTGCGGCCAGGTTGACGGCAGCGTGGTGCCTGATTTTATCGGCCTTGAAGCGGGCCAGTCCGCCTTCGGTGATATCTATGCCTGGTTTGGCCGCGTGCTCGGCTGGCCGCTGGATCAGCTGGCTGCCGCGCATCCTGAACTGAAAACGCAGATTACGGCGAGCAAAAAACAGCTCCTGCCGCAGCTCACCGACGCCTGGGCAAAAAATCCGTCTCTCGACCACCTGCCGGTGGTGCTGGACTGGTTCAACGGCCGTCGTACGCCGTTTGCCAACCAGCGTCTGAAAGGAGTGATTACCGATCTCAACCTCGCGACCGACGCGCCCGCGCTGTTTGGCGGCCTGATCGCCGCCACCGCGTTCGGCGCGCGCGCCATCATGGAGTGCTTCATCGACCAGGGCATTGACGTGAACAACGTGATGGCGCTGGGCGGGATCGCCCGTAAAAATCCGGTGATTATGCAGGCCTGCTGCGACGTGCTGAACCGGCCGCTGCAAATTGTGGCCTCCGATCAGTGCTGTGCGCTGGGTGCCGCGATTTTCGCTGCCGTGGCCGCAGGCGTCCATGCGGATATCCCGACCGCGCAACAGCATATGGCGAGCGCCGTCGAAAATACGCTCCATCCGCAGACTCAGCAGGCACAACGCTTCGAACAGCTTTATCAGCGCTACCAGCAATGGGCAAAAAGCGCCGAACTTCACTATCTCCCTGTCGCCGCCCCGGCCAAAAGCACCGCGGACACTACGGCAACCCTGACACATTAAGGACACGATAATGACCATTTTTAATAATTATGAAGTGTGGTTTGTGATTGGCAGCCAGCATTTGTACGGACCGGAAGCGTTGCAGCAGGTGACGAAACACGCGGAGCACGTTGTGAATGCGCTGAACGCGGAAGCCAAACTGCCGTGCAAACTGGTGCTGAAGCCGCTGGGGACTACCCCGGACGAAATCACTAACATCTGCCGCGATGCCAATTACGATGACAAATGCGCTGGCCTGGTGGTGTGGCTGCACACCTTCTCACCAGCCAAAATGTGGATCAACGGCCTGGCTATCCTCAACAAACCGCTGTTGCAATTCCACACGCAGTTCAACGCCTCCCTGCCGTGGGACAGCATCGACATGGACTTCATGAACCTGAACCAGACCGCGCACGGCGGCCGCGAGTTCGGCTTCATCGGCGCGCGCATGCGTCAACAGCATGCCGTGGTGACCGGCCACTGGCAGGATGGCCAGGCACAAAAACGCATTGGCTCCTGGATGCGTCAGGCGGTATCTAAGCAGGATACCCGTCACCTGAAAGTGGTGCGTTTCGGCGACAACATGCGCGAAGTGGCGGTCACCGACGGTGATAAAGTGGCCGCGCAGATTAAATTTGGCTTTTCCGTCAACACCTGGGCGGTGGGCGACCTGGTGCAGGTGGTGAATGACATCAGCGATGGCGACGTTAACGCGCTGGTGGACGAGTACGAAAGCAGCTACCGTCTGACGCCTGCGGCACAGGTCAACGGCGACAAGCGCCAGAATGTGATGGACGCGGCGCGCATCGAGCTGGGCATGAAGCGCTTCCTGGAACAGGGCGGCTTCCACGCTTTTACCACCACCTTTGAAGATCTCCACGGCCTGAAACAGCTCCCGGGTCTGGCGGTACAACGTCTGATGCAGCAGGGCTACGGCTTTGCGGGCGAAGGCGACTGGAAAACTGCCGCTCTGCTTCGCATCATGAAGGTGATGTCGACCGGTCTACAGGGCGGCACCTCTTTTATGGAAGACTACACCTACCACTTCGAGAACGGCAACGATCTGGTGCTCGGCTCGCACATGCTGGAAGTGTGTCCATCCATCGCGGTTGAAGAGAAACCGATCCTCGACGTGCAGTACCTCGGCATTGGCGGCAAAGCGGATCCGGCCCGTCTGATCTTCAACACCCGTACCGGCCCGGCCATTAACGCCAGCCTGATCGACCTCGGCGACCGTTTCCGCCTGCTGGTGAACTGCGTCGATGCGGTGGAAACTCCGCATTCTCTGCCGAAACTGCCGGTCGCCAACGCTTTGTGGAAAGCACAGCCTGACCTGCCAACCGCCTCGGAAGCCTGGATCCTGGCCGGCGGCGCGCACCACACCGTATTCAGCCACGCGCTTGACCTGAACGATATGCGTCAGTTTGCCGAGCTGCACGACATCGAACTGACCGTGATTGATAACGATACCCGTCTGCCAGCCTTTAAAGACGCGCTGCGCTGGAACGAAGTCTATTACGGTTCAAAACGCTAAGCCCTGAATGCCCGGTGGCACTTCGTTTACCGGGCCTACGGTTCTGTAGGCCGGATAAGCGAAGCGCCATCCGGCAGGAGACGACAATGTTAGAAGATCTCAAACGTCAGGTACTCGAAGCCAACCTGGCGCTGCCAAAACATAACCTGGTGACCCTGACCTGGGGCAACGTCAGCGCCGTTGACCGGGAAAAAGGGGTGTTCGTGATCAAGCCTTCCGGCGTGGATTACACGGTAATGACCGCAGAAGACATGGTGGTGGTCAGCATCGAAACGGGTGAAGTGGTTGAAGGCAATAAAAAGCCCTCCTCCGATACGCCCACTCACCGCCTGCTGTATCAGGCCTTCCCGACCATCGGTGGGATTGTGCATACCCATTCGCGTCACGCGACCATCTGGGCGCAGGCGGGCCAGCCTATTCCGGCGACCGGCACCACCCACGCGGACTACTTTTACGGCACCATTCCCTGCACGCGTCTGATGACCGATGCGGAGATCAACGGTGAGTACGAATGGGAAACCGGGAACGTGATCGTCGAAACCTTCGAAAAACAGGGAATCGACGCGGCGCAAATGCCCGGCGTGCTGGTGCACTCCCACGGCCCGTTTGCCTGGGGTAAAAACGCGGAGGACGCGGTGCACAACGCGATCGTGCTGGAGGAAGTCGCCTATATGGGGATCTTCTGCCGCCAGATGGCACCGCAGCTGCCGGACATGCAGCAAACCCTGCTGGATAAGCATTACCTGCGTAAGCACGGTGCGAAAGCCTACTACGGGCAGTAAACCTTTGCCCGGTGGCGCTGCGCTTACCGTGAGTGCGGAACCTCTAGGCCGGATAAGCGCAGCGCCATCCGACTGAACAGGCACTGTATAAAACCCCAGCAAACACCCCTCAACCAGGCTATAATCAGGCCTGGTTTTGTTTTATGGGATAACGCCGTGACGCAGGCGCAAGAAGGCTTTTTACTGACCAGACACTGGCGGGATACCCCTCAGGGTACTGAGGTTGAATTCTGGCTGGCAACGGACAACGGCCCGCTAAACGTTACGCTCCCGCCGCAGGAGTCCGTGGCCTTTATTCCTGAAGCTCACGTCGAGAAAGTGAAACAAATGCTGCGCGGCGAAAACGGCTGGCGCATAACCCCGCTTGAACTGAAAGATTTCCACCGCCAGCCGGTTTACGGCCTCTATTGCCGCGCCCATCGCCAGTTAATGCGCTATGAAAAACTGCTCCGTGAAGCGGGCGTGACGCTTTACGAGGCCGACATTCGCCCGCCTGAACGCTTTCTGATGGAGCGGTTTATCACCGCCCCCGTCTGGGTAGATGGCACCGCGCAAAATGGCAGGATCGTTAACGCGCGCCTCAAGCCTAGCCCGAATTATCGCCCCCCGCTCAAATGGGTCTCGCTGGATATCGAAACCACCCGCCACGGCGAACTGTACTGCATTGGTCTGGAAGGCTGTGGGCAGCGAGTTGTCTATATGCTCGGGCCGCCAAACGGCGATGCGTCCGCGCTGGACTTTAATCTGGAGTACGTCAACAGCCGCCCGCAACTGCTGGAGAAGCTTAACCAGTGGTTTGCCGAGCACGATCCGGATGTTCTGATCGGCTGGAACGTAGTGCAGTTTGACCTGCGCGTGCTGCAAAAACATGCCGAGCGTTACCGTATCCCGCTGATGCTGGGGCGCGGAAACAGCGAGCTGGAGTGGCGCGAGCATGGTTTTAAGAACGGTATTTTCTTCGCGCAGGCCAATGGTCGCCTGATTATCGACGGCATCGAGGCGCTGAAATCCGCCTTCTGGAACTTCTCTTCCTTCTCGCTGGAAGCGGTCGCCCAGGAACTGCTCGGCGAAGGTAAATCCATCGACAATCCCTGGGACCGAATGGACGAGATCGACCGGCGCTTTAATGAAGATAAACCCGCGCTCGCCACCTATAACCTGAAAGATTGCGAGCTGGTGACGCAGATCTTCCACAAAACCGAGATCATGCCCTTCCTGCTGGAGCGGGCGACGGTGAACGGCCTTGCGGTCGACAGGCACGGCGGCTCGGTAGCGGCCTTCAGCCACCTCTATTTCCCGCGGATGCACCGGGCGGGCTATGTCGCCCCTAACCTCGGCGACGTGCCGCCGCAGGCCAGCCCCGGCGGTTACGTGATGGATTCACGGCCCGGGCTGTATGACTCGGTGCTGGTGCTGGATTATAAAAGCCTGTATCCATCCATTATCCGCACGTTTCTGATTGATCCGGTGGGGCTGGTGGAGGGGATGGCGCAGCCAGACGATGCGCACAGCACCGAAGGTTTTCTTGGAGCACGCTTCTCGCGGGAAAAACACTGCCTGCCCGAAATTGTGGGAAACATCTGGCACGGCCGCGATGAGGCCAAGCGCCACGGCAACAAGCCGCTCTCACAGGCGCTGAAAATCATTATGAACGCCTTTTACGGCGTGCTGGGTACCAGTGCCTGCCGCTTCTTTGATCCCCGTCTGGCGTCGTCCATCACCATGCGCGGGCACGAGATTATGCGCCAGACCAAAGCGCTGATTGAATCCCGGGGCTATGATGTGATTTATGGCGATACAGACTCCACCTTTGTCTGGCTGAAAGCCGCCCATTCGGAAGACGACGCCGCACAAATCGGCAAAGATCTGGTCGCCTTTGTGAACGACTGGTGGCGCGAAAGTTTGCAAAAAGAGCGGTTAACCAGCGCGTTAGAGCTGGAGTTTGAAAACCATTTTGCCCGCTTTTTAATGCCGACCATTCGCGGAACCGACCAGGGCAGCAAGAAGCGCTACGCCGGGCTGATTCAGGAAGGTGACACGCAGCGGATGGTGTTTAAAGGGCTGGAGACAGTGCGCACCGACTGGACGCCGCTGGCACAGCAGTTCCAGCAGACGCTCTACCTGCGGGTGTTCCGCAATGAGCCTTATCAGGATTATGTGCGCGACACCATCGCCAGCCTGATGGCGGGTGAACTGGATGACCAGCTGGTGTATCGCAAGCGCCTGCGCCGCCCGCTGGCCGAATATCAACGTAACGTTCCTCCCCACGTACGCGCCGCGCGGCTGGCGGATGAAGAGAACGTTCGCCGGGGCCGTGCGCCGCAGTATCAGAACCGGGGAACGATCAAATACGTCTGGACCACTAACGGCCCGGAACCCGTTGATTACCAGCAGTCTCCGCTTGATTACGATCACTACCTGACCCGCCAGCTTCAGCCGGTTGCGGAGGGAATTTTACCGTTCATCAATGACGACTTTGCTACACTAGTGACAGGACAACTTGGGCTATTTTGACGCGTGACGAAACCGTTGCCATCCAGTACCATAGCGCCCTTTCCATTCCCGGACCCATTTTTCGATGACCGTCTTTTTTGACGGGGTCGAACTATTGCCTGCAATTAAAGATTAGAGCCGAACAACTATGCCTTTTACACTTGGTCAACGCTGGATCAGCGATACAGAAAGCGAACTTGGATTAGGAACCGTCGTTGCCGTCGATGCGCGCATGGTTACCCTCCTTTTCCCTGCTACCGGTGAAAACCGCCTGTACGCTCGCAATGACTCCCCTGTTACCCGCGTAATGTTCAATCCGGGCGACACCGTGACCAGCCACGAAGGCTGGCAGCTGAAGGTTGAAGACGTAAAAGAAGAGAATGGACTGCTCGCCTACATCGGTACGCGTCTTGATACCGACGAGACGAATGTTATCCTGCGTGAAGTGCTGCTCGACAGCAAACTGGTTTTCAGCAAGCCGCAGGACCGTCTGTTTGCCGGGCAAATCGACCGAATGGATCGCTTCTCTCTGCGCTACCGCGCGCGTAAGTTCCAGAGTGAACAGTACCGCATGCCGTGGAGCGGCCTGCGCGGTCAGCGTACCAGCCTTATTCCCCATCAGCTGAATATCGCCCATGACGTGGGCCGTCGCCATGCGCCTCGCGTGCTGCTGGCTGACGAAGTGGGCCTGGGTAAAACCATCGAAGCAGGCATGATCCTGCACCAGCAGCTGCTCTCTGGCGCTGCCGAGCGCGTGCTGATTGTGGTGCCGGAAACGCTGCAACACCAGTGGCTGGTCGAGATGCTGCGCCGCTTTAACCTGCGCTTCTCCCTGTTCGACGACGAGCGCTATGCCGAAGCCCAGCACGACGCGGACAACCCGTTTGAAACCGAACAGTTGGTCATTTGTTCCCTGGACTTCGTGCGCCGCAGCAAGCAACGCCTGGAGCATCTGTGCGACGCTGAATGGGATCTGATGGTCGTCGACGAAGCACACCACCTCGTCTGGAGCGAGGACGCGCCAAGCCGCGAATACATGGCGATTGAGCAGCTTGCCGAGCGCGTACCAGGCGTTCTGCTTCTGACCGCCACCCCGGAGCAGCTGGGTCTTGAGAGCCACTTCGCCCGTCTGCGCCTGCTCGATCCGAACCGTTTCCACGATTTTGAGCAGTTTGTTGAAGAGCAGAAAAACTATCGTCCGGTGGCGGACGCCGTCGCGCTGCTGCTGGCCGGTAATCGTCTCTCTAATGATGAACTTAACACCCTCAGCGATCTTATCGGCGAGCAGGATATTGAGCCGCTGCTTCAGGCCGCGAACAGCGACAGCGATAATGCGGGATCTGCGCGTAAAGAGCTGATCGACATGCTGATGGACCGCCACGGCACCAGCCGCGTGCTGTTCCGTAACACCCGTAACGGTGTAAAAGGCTTCCCGAAACGCGAACTGCACACCATCAAATTGCCGCTGCCGACCCAGTACCAGACGGCGATCAAAGTCTCCGGCATTATGGGCACCCGTAAATCTGCGGAAGATCGCGCGCGCGACATGCTCTATCCGGAGCAGATTTATCAGGAATTTGAAGGCGACACTGGCACCTGGTGGAACTTCGATCCGCGCGTGGAGTGGTTGATGGGTTATCTGACCGCGCACCGTTCCCGGAAGGTGCTGGTGATCTGCGCCAAGGCAGCCACCGCCCTGCAACTTGAACAAGTGCTGCGCGAGCGCGAAGGTATTCGCGCCGCCGTGTTCCATGAAGGCATGTCTATTATCGAGCGCGACCGCGCTGCGGCGTGGTTTAGTGAAGAGGACAGCGGCGCGCAGGTTCTGCTGTGCTCCGAAATCGGTTCTGAAGGCCGTAACTTCCAGTTCGCCAGCAATCTGGTGATGTTCGATCTGCCGTTTAACCCAGATCTGCTTGAGCAGCGTATCGGCCGTCTGGATCGTATCGGTCAGGCGCACGATATCCAGATCCACGTTCCGTATCTGGAGAAAACCGCCCAGTCCGTTCTGGTTCGCTGGTACCACGAAGGCCTGGATGCGTTTGAACATACCTGCCCGACCGGCCGCACCATTTACGATCAGGTGCATGCAGACCTGATCGGTTACCTTGCGGCGCCGGAAAACACCGAGGGCTTTGATGAGCTGATCAAATCCTGTCGAGAGAAGCACGACGCGCTGAAAGCCCAGCTGGAGCAGGGGCGCGATCGCCTGCTGGAGATCCACTCCAACGGCGGTGAAAAAGCGCAGCAGCTGGCCGAAAGTATTGAAGAACAGGACGATGACACCAGCCTGATTAGCTTCTCCATGAACCTGTTCGACATCGTCGGCATTAACCAGGACGATCGCGGCGAGAACATGATCGTGCTGACCCCGTCCGATCATATGCTGGTGACGGATTTCCCGGGCCTGCCGGAAGACGGCTGCACCATCACCTTTGAGCGTGATGTGGCGCTGTCCCGCGAAGACGCACAGTTCATCACCTGGGAGCACCCGCTGATCCGCAATGGCCTGGATCTGATCCTCTCAGGCGATACCGGCAGCAGCACCATCTCCCTGTTGAAGAACAAAGCCTTACCTGTGGGCACGCTGCTGGTGGAGCTGATCTACGTTGTGGAAGCGCAGGCGCCGAAACAGCTTCAGCTTAACCGCTTCCTGCCGCCAACCCCGGTGCGTCTGCTGCTGGATAAAAACGGTACGAACCTGGCCGGTCAGGTGGAGTTTGAAAGCTTCAACCGTCAGCTGAGCGCGGTGAACCGCCATACCGGCAGCAAGCTGGTGAATGCGGTGCAGCAGGACGTGCATGCCATTCTGCAACTGGGTGAAGCCCAGGCCGAAAAAGCGGCCAGAGAACTGATCGATGCGGCGCGTAGCGAAGCCGATGAGAAGCTTTCTGCCGAGCTGTCGCGCCTGGAAGCGTTGAAAGCGGTGAACCCGAACATTCGTGACGATGAGCTGGCCGCCATTGAGAGCAACCGCCAGCAGGTGCTGGAAAGCCTGAATCAGGCGGGGTGGCGTCTCGACGCCCTGCGTCTTATCGTTGTGACGCATCAGTAAGCGGAGCGCAAGATGGTAATGGAGCCCTACAATCCCCCGATGGATCCGTGGCTGGTCATTCTGTATCAGGATGAGCACATTATGGTAGTTAACAAGCCGAGCGGCTTGTTATCCGTGCCGGGACGTCTGGAAGAGCATAAAGACAGCGTGATGACGCGTATCCAGCGTGATTATCCCCAGGCCGAGTCTGTCCATCGTCTGGATATGGCGACCAGCGGCGTGATTGTGGTGGCTCTGAATAAAGCGGCAGAACGCGAGCTGAAGCGTCAGTTCCGCGAGCGCGAGCCGAAGAAGCAGTATGTCGCGCGCGTCTGGGGTCATCCGGCGCAGGCGGAAGGGCTGGTGGATTTACCGCTGATTTGCGACTGGCCGAACCGGCCAAAGCAGAAGGTGTGTTATGAAACCGGCAAGGCCGCGCAAACCGAGTATGAAGTGCTGGAGTACGCGCCGGATAACACCGCGCGCGTCCTGCTAAAGCCGATTACCGGGCGCTCCCACCAGCTGCGTGTGCATATGCTTGCGATGGGTCACCCGATTCTGGGGGACAGATTCTATGCGCCGCCGGAAGCGCTGGCCTTAGCGCCGCGCCTGCAACTGCATGCGCAGACGCTCACCATTACCCACCCTGCTTTCGGCAACGCCATGACGTTCAAAGCCCCGGTGGACTTCTGAAAAAATGGCCCGACACTGTCGGGCCATTTTTTATTTAAAACCTTTCTGCTCTTTAATCAGCTCGTAGGCTTTCTGAATTTCCTGCGCTTTTTGCTTCGCCATCTCCATCATCTCTGGCGGCAGGCCTTTCGCCACCAGCTTATCCGGATGGTGCTCGCTCATCAGCTTACGATAGGCGCGTTTGATGGTCGTGACATCGTCAGACGGCTTCACGCCGAGGACGTTGCAGGCATCTTCAAGCGTGGGGCCACGCTGCGCCTGCTGCCAGCCGCCGGAGGAGTGCTGTTGCTGATAACCACCGCCAAACTGCGCGCCGCCCTGCATCATACGCAGGAACTGGTCGAACTGCATGCGGGAAATGCCCAGCTCTTCGGCAATCACATATAAAACGTCCCGTTCATTCGGATGCAGAGAACCATCCGCGAAGGCGGCCTGGATTTGAATTTCCAGAAACATCCGAATTAAATCAAAACGCCCGAAACAGATGCTACGGAACTGCCGCATTTTTTCACGCAGCGGGTAGTTATCTGATTTACCAATCCGGAACGCATTCTGCGCCGCGATGCGGGATTCGCCGTGCAGATTCATGCGATCCATAAAGACGCTGGCCACCTGAATATCGGCTTCCGTTACGCGCCCTTTTGATTTGGTTAAGTGCCCCATCACCTCGAAGGTGGTGGAGAAAAAGAGTGACTGGCGCTCGCGCTGGTTGGCAAACCAGGCCATTTTGCGGCTGCGTGCTTTATCAAACATATGGCCGATAATGAGGCCAAGAACGACACCCCAGAATCCGGCACCCATAATAATTGCGAACGCAACGCCGATTATTTTACCCCAATACTGCATATACTCCCCGAATGGTCATGTTCCTGGCCGACGCAACGCCATCATTACAGTGGTCGCGCCACGGTCAATTGAGGGACATCGCCTATAATTTGCATTATCATACTCGTCATTCGATAGCGAGCCTAACACTCTGGCGCGCAAACGGGCAGGATTAACGCTGGTACTGCGCTGATGAGTAAGATAGTCTCTGAGCGTTTGTAAGCCGTAGCCACTGATGACGGAACAATAAAATACAACGTATGAAAAAACGTATCCCCACCCTTCTGGCCACAATGATTGGCACCGCCCTGTATAGCCAACAGGGGCTCGCAGCCGATCTCGCCTCGCAGTGTATGCTTGGCGTCCCAAGTTACAATCGCCCACTGGTGAAAGGCGATACGAATGACTTACCCGTCACCATTAATGCCGACAGCGCAAAAGGTAATTATCCTGACAATGCAACCTTTACGGGCAATGTCGATATTAACCAGGGCAACAGTCGCCTGCTTGCTGACGAAGTGCAATTGCACCAGAAGCAACCGGAAGGTGCTCAGGCGCCTGTCCGTACGGTGGATGCGCTGGGTAATGTGCACTATGACGACAATCAGGTCATCCTGAAAGGTCCGAAAGCCTGGTCGAATCTGAATACCAAAGACACCAACGTCTGGGAAGGTGATTACCAGATGGTCGGTCGTCAGGGGCGCGGTACCGCGGACCTGATGAAGCAGCGCGGCGAAAACCGCTACACCATTCTCGAAAACGGCACGTTTACCTCCTGTTTGCCAGGGTCAAATACCTGGAGCGTTGTGGGCAGTGAAGTGATCCACGACCGTGAAGAACAGGTTGCAGAGATCTGGAACGCTCGTTTTAAACTCGGCCCGGTGCCCATTTTCTATAGTCCTTACCTGCAACTGCCCGTGGGTGACAAACGTCGTTCAGGTTTCCTGATCCCGAACGCCAAGTACAGCACATCGAACTACTTTGAGTTCTACCTGCCGTACTACTGGAACATTGCGCCCAACATGGACGCCACGATCACGCCGCACTATATCCATAAGCGCGGCAACATCATGTGGGAGAACGAATTCCGCTATCTGACCAAGGCGGGCGCGGGTCTGATGGAATTTGATTATCTGCCATCAGATAAGGTCTTCCAGGACGAACATCCAAGCGAAGGTGATAAGCACCGCTGGATGTACTACTGGAAGCACGCCGGGGTATTGGATCAGGTGTGGCGCTTCAACATCGACTACACCAAAGTCAGCGATCCGTATTACTTCAACGACTTTGATTCTAAATACGGCTCCAGTACCGACGGTTACGCCACGCAGAAATTCAGCGTGGGCTACGCCATTGAGAACTTTGACGCGACGGTGTCGACCAAACAGTTCCAGGTATTTGATACGCAAACAAACAGCACCTACGGTGCAGAGCCGCAGCTGGACGTGAACTGGTACCAGAACGATGTGGGTCCTTTCGACACGCGCGTTTACGCTCAGGCGGTCCATTTCGTCAACACCAACTCAGATATGCCGGAAGCTACGCGTCTGCATATCGAGCCGACGATCAACCTGCCGTGGTCAAACGACTGGGCTAGCCTGAATACCGAAGCCAAAGTGATGGCCACCCACTACCAGCAGAAAAATATTGATAAATACAATGCGAATCCGAACAACGCGAACGATCTTGCAGATTCAGTAAACCGTGTCCTCCCTCAGTTTAAAATGGACGGCAAGCTCATTTTCGAACGCGATATGGGCATGCTCGCGGATGGATATACCCAGACGCTTGAGCCACGTATGCAGTATCTGTACGTGCCTTATCGCGATCAGAGCAAGATTCAAAACTACGACTCGTCTTTACTGCAATCTGACTATAGCGGCCTGTTCCGCGACCGTACCTACGGCGGCCTTGACCGTATTGCGTCTGCTAACCAGTTAACGACCGGCGTCACAACGCGTATATATGATGATGCTGCCGTTGAACGTTTTAACGTTTCTGTTGGTCAAATCTACTATTTCACAGAATCACGCACTGGCGATGATAAAATTCAGTGGGAGAAAGACAACAAAACGGGCTCACTGGTATGGGCGGGCGACACTTACTGGCGCATGACGAATCGTTGGGGTCTGCGCGGTGGTGTTCAGTACGATACTCGACTGGACAATATCGCGACGGGCAGCGCTGCCATCGAGTATCGTCGTGATGAAGACCGTATGTTGCAGTTGACATACCGATACGCCAGCCCGGAATACATTCAGGCGACACTGCCTAATTATTCCACTTCCGACCCATACAAAGACGGTATTTCACAGGTGGGTACCGCCGCGAGCTGGCCGATTGCCGATCGTTGGTCAGTCGTCGGGGCCTACTACTATGACACGAATGCCCAAAAACCTGCTGACCAGATGCTGGGTCTGCAATATAACTCCTGCTGTTACGCAATACGTGTCGGTTACGAACGCAAACTTAACGGTTGGGATACGCAAAACAGTCAGGGTAAATACGATAACGTGATTGGCTTTAATATCGAGTTGCGCGGCCTGAGTTCTAACTACGGTCTGGGCACGCAGCAGATGCTGCGCTCGAACATTCTGCCGTATCGTAGTTCATTGTAATATGCTTGATTTACAACGTAATCCGCTTTGCGGTTAATTGAAATGGAAAAAGTATGAAGAACTGGAAAACGCTGCTACTCGGTGTCGCTATGGTTGCGAATACCAGCTTCGCGGCCCCACAGGTTGTCGATAAAGTCGCGGCTGTGGTTAACAACGGCGTCGTGCTTGAAAGTGACGTTGACGGTTTGATGAAATCTGTAAAGCTCAACTCGGGCCAGGCAGGTCAACAACTTCCGGATGACGCTACGCTGCGCCACCAGATCCTGGAACGTCTGATCATGGATCAGATTGTCCTGCAAATGGGCCAGAAAATGGGTGTGAAGATCTCTGACGAGCAGCTCGATCAGGCGATCGCCAACATTGCAAAGCAGAACAACATTACCCCGGACCAGATGCGTAGCCGCCTCGCCTATGACGGCATCAGCTACGCCACCTACCGCAATCAGATCCGTAAAGAGATGCTGATTTCAGAAGTGCGTAATAATGAAGTCCGTCGCCGCGTCACCATCCTGCCGCAGGAAGTGGATGCCCTGGCAAAACAGGTGGGGAATCAGAATGATGCCAGCACCGAGCTTAACCTGAGCCACATCCTGATCCCACTGCCGGAAAACCCAACCTCCGATCAGGCGGCAGAGGCGGAAAGCCAGGCGCGCGCTATCGTTGAGCAGGCGCGTAATGGCGATGACTTCGGCAAGCTGGCGATCACCTATTCCGCTGACCAGCAGGCGCTGAAAGGCGGCCAGATGGGCTGGGGGCGTATTCAGGAGCTGCCATCCCTGTTTGCCCAGGCGCTGAGCACCGCGAAGAAAGGCGATATCGTCGGTCCAATCCGTTCCGGTGTGGGCTTCCACATTCTGAAAGTGAACGACCTGCGCGGCCAGAGCCAGAACATTTCGGTTACTGAAGTTCACGCGCGTCATATCCTGCTTAAGCCGTCTCCGATCATGACTGACGATCAGGCCCGTGCGAAGCTGGAACAGATCGCCGCAGACATCAAGAGCGGTAAAACCACCTTCGATAAAGCAGCAAAAGAGTTCTCTCAGGATCCTGGCTCTGCAAACCAGGGCGGTGACCTGGGTTGGGCGGCCGCTGATATTTACGATCCGGCTTTCCGCGATGCGTTAATGAAGCTGAATAAAGGCCAGATGAGCGCGCCGGTACACTCCTCCTTCGGCTGGCATCTGATCCAGCTGATGGACACGCGCAACGTGGATAAAACCGACGCGGCGCAGAAAGACCGCGCGTATCGCATGCTGTTTAACCGTAAGTTCTCTGAAGAAGCCGCAACCTGGATGCAGGAACAACGCGCCAGCGCTTACGTGAAAGTGTTGAGCAACTGATGAAACCGCATCGTGTTGTGATCACCCCCGGCGAACCCGCCGGGATTGGGCCTGACCTGGTGGTTCAGCTCGCCCAGCGCAGCTGGCCGGTAGAGTTGGTTGTCTGTGCAGATGCAACACTGTTACAAGACCGGGCAGCTTTGCTCGGTCTGCCTTTAACGCTCCTCCCTTACGTTGAAGGCCAACAGCCCGCACCGCAGCAGTCTGGTACTCTCACCCTGCTTTCTGTTCCGCTCCGTGCGCCTGTTGTCCCCGGCGAGTTACACACCGAAAACGGCCACTACGTTGTCGAGACGCTGGCGCGCGCCTGTGACGGTTGCCTTCAGGGCGAATTTGCCGCCCTGATCACCGGTCCGGTGCATAAAGGCGTGATCAATGACGCGGGCATTCCGTTTACCGGGCATACCGAATTTTTCGAAGAGCGTTCGCACAGCCCGAAAGTGGTGATGATGCTGGCAACCGAAGCAATGCGCGTTGCGCTGGTAACAACGCACCTGCCGATCAAAGCCATTCCGGATGCCATTACGCCTGAACTCCTGCGTGAGATCATTGGCATTTTGCATCACGATCTGCAAACCAAATTCGGCATTCCGCAGCCGCATGTGCTGGTTTGCGGCCTGAATCCGCACGCGGGTGAAGGCGGACATATGGGCACCGAAGAGATAGACACCATCATTCCGGTGCTTGAGGAGATGCGGGCGAAGGGGATGAACCTCAGCGGGCCTCTGCCTGCCGACACCCTTTTCCAGCCCAAATACCTGGATAATGCCGACGCCGTACTCGCGATGTACCACGATCAGGGTCTGCCCGTGCTAAAATACCAGGGCTTTGGCCGCGGGGTGAATATCACCCTCGGTTTACCCTTTATTCGAACGTCCGTTGACCACGGTACTGCGCTGGATCTGGCAGGCCAGGGAAAAGCGGATGTCGGCAGTTTTATTACGGCGCTTAATCTCGCCATCAAAATGATTGTTAATACTCAATGACTAATCGAGTCCATCAGGGCCACTTAGCCCGTAAACGCTTCGGGCAAAACTTCCTCAACGATCAGTTTGTGATCGACAGTATCGTTTCTGCCATTAATCCGCAGAAAGGTCAGGCCATGGTCGAAATCGGCCCGGGACTTGCCGCGCTGACCGAGCCGGTAGGCGAACGCCTCGACGAACTGACCGTTATCGAACTCGACCGCGATCTGGCCGCGCGTCTGCAAACGCACCCGTTCCTCGGGCCGAAGCTGACGATTTATCAGCAGGATGCGATGACCATGAACTTTGGCGAACTGTCAGAAAAAATGGGACAGCCGCTGCGCGTGTTCGGTAACCTGCCGTACAACATCTCCACCCCGCTGATGTTCCATCTGTTTAGCTATACTGATGCCATTGCCGACATGCACTTCATGTTGCAAAAAGAGGTCGTTAACCGTCTGGTTGCAGGGCCGAACAGTAAAGCGTATGGTCGTTTAAGCGTGATGGCGCAATATTACTGCAACGTGATCCCGGTATTAGAAGTACCGCCTTCCGCATTCACGCCACCGCCAAAGGTAGATTCTGCGGTTGTGCGCCTGGTGCCACATAAAACGATGCCGTACCCGGTCAAAGACCTGCGCGTGCTGAGCCGTATCACGACAGAAGCCTTTAACCAGCGCCGTAAAACGATTCGTAACAGCCTTGGCAATCTGTTTACCGTTGACGTATTAGCTGAGTTGGGCATCGACCCGGCAATGCGTGCGGAAAATATTTCCGTAGAGCAGTACTGCAAGCTGGCTAATTACATCAGCGACAATGCGCCGCCGAAGGAGAGCTAAGCCATGATTGATTCGCCCCGCGTCTGTGTTCAGGTTCAAAGCGTCTACATTGAGTCCCAATCCACACCGGATGAAGAACGTTTTGTCTTTGCTTATACCGTAACCATTCGCAATCTGGGGCGGATGCCTGTGCAACTGCTCGGGCGCTACTGGCTTATCACCAACGGCAATGGCCGTGAAATTGAAGTCCAGGGCGAAGGTGTGGTCGGTGAACAACCCCATATCGCCCCTGGCGAAGAGTATCAGTACACCAGCGGCGCGGTAATTGAAACGCCGCTGGGTACCATGCAGGGCCATTACGAAATGGTCGATGCCGACGGTAATGCTTTCCGCATTGCTATTCCCGTATTCCGTCTCGCCGTACCTACACTTATTCATTAATCTAATGTCTACATATCTGATTGGCGACGTTCACGGTTGCTACGATGAACTGATCGCATTATTAAAACAGGTCGACTTCACCCCCGGGCAGGATACGCTCTGGCTGACGGGCGACTTAGTGGCGCGCGGTCCCGGTTCCCTGGACGTTCTCCGCTATGTCAAATCGCTGGGCGACAGCGTGCGCATGGTGCTGGGCAACCACGATCTGCATCTGCTGGCCGTATACGCCGGGATCAGCCGTAATAAGCCGAAAGATCGCATTACCCCCCTGCTGGAAGCGCCGGATGCCGATGAGTTGCTCAACTGGCTGCGTCGCCAGCCGCTGCTACAGATTGACGAAGAGAAAAAACTGGTGATGGCGCATGCCGGCATCACGCCTCAGTGGGATCTTGAGACGGCAAAAACCTGCGCGCGCGACGCCGAAGCGGTGCTGGCGAGCGACTCCTACCCGTTCTTCCTCGATGCGATGTACGGCGACATGCCAAATAACTGGAGTGATGATCTCAGCGGCCTGGCGCGACTGCGTTTTATCACCAATGCCTTTACGCGCATGCGCTACTGCTTCCCGAACGGACAGCTGGATATGTATTGCAAAGATACGCCGGAAAATGCGCCTGCGCCGCTTAAGCCGTGGTTTGCCATTCCGGGCCCCGTGACAAACGAATATAGCGTGGTATTTGGGCACTGGGCATCGCTGGAAGGAAAAGGCACCCCGGAAAATATCTACGCGCTGGATACCGGATGCTGCTGGGGCGGGGATTTAACCTGCTTACGCTGGGAAGATAAGACCTACTTTGTGCAGCCATCCAACCGACAGCTGGACTTAGGCGAAGGTGAGGCGGTCGCCTCCTGAAGATGTTTATCCTCTCCCTTCGAGGAGAGGATAAAACCGTTAACGACGTTCCAGAATTTCGAAGCAGTAGCTGTGCGAGTTTTGCGCATCCGCATCGTGAAACTCACTGAATACAGACTCCCACTCGTCCGGATCGTAATCCGGGAAATGGGTATCCCCTTCCACTTCCGCATCAATGTGCGTCAGATACAGTTTCTGCGCTTTTGGCAGGAACTGCTCATACACACGCCCGCCGCCGATCACCATGATCTCTTCGGCATCGCCGCAGGCGGCAATGGCTTCATCAACGGACTTAACCCACTGCACGCGATCGTCAGTGCCCGGCTGGCTACTGATCACAATATTCTTACGACCCGGCAATGGACGACCAATCGACTCCCAGGTCAGGCGGCCCATCACTACCGGCTTGTTTAACGTAGTACGTTTAAACCATGCGAGATCGGCAGGCAGGTTCCACGGCATGGCGTTTTCCATGCCGATAACGCGGTCTACCGCCAGCGCTGCAATCAGACTGATCATTGAAAATTTCCCGGATGCAAAAAATTGCCGCCACTATACGGAAAGCTTAATCTTTCGTCGACTGGCGGCAGGGTAAAGAATTAGAAATTTTTTAATATTGCTGGCAACTCCACTTCACGCAGAGGGTTTACTCTCCGGTTCATCCTCAGGATCACCGGTATGCTTGCCCTCTTCCGTTCCTTGCCAGCCGTGGCGCTGAACCAGCGACAGGTGATTACGATCCTCGTTGATGATCTCCGTCAGCATGGTGCTGGTGCGTTTAAACACCGCAGCGCGTTCGGTTGCCGTACTGCTCGCCATCGCCACCATCTCTTCCACCATCTCATGGTTAAAACGGCGGAATAAATCGGCACGCTCACGCGCTTCATACGCGCCAAGTCCCAGGCTTTCCAGCGCCATGCGGCCAGATTTGAGCGCCCCTTCGAAGGTTTCACGTTCAGGGGCTGCCACACCCGCCTGACGGAGCTGGATGTAATGATCCACATCGCGCGCACGAGAGATAATGGTCAGATGCGGAAAATGCTCTTTGACCAGCTCAACCATCTGCATACTGGTCTCTGGATCGTCGATGGCGTTAATCAGCACCTCGGCCTTCGCCGCGCCGGCGGATTCCAGCAGATCAACCCGGGTCGCATCACCGTAAAATACTTTCATATCGAATTTACGCAGCGTATCCACATGGTCAGGATCGTGATCGAGGATAACCATTTTGACTCCGCTGGAGAGCAGTAAACGGCCGGTAATCTGCCCGAAGCGGCCAAATCCGGCGATGATCACCCGCGGCTGCTCCTCGTCGATCTCATCGGCTTCTCGTTCCTGTTCGCTTCCCGTTTTTTCCAGACGCGTCAGCAACACCAGCAGGATCGGCGTTGCGGCCATCGACAGCGCAACCGCCAGCGTCAGCGCTTTTGCCCATTCCGGATCGAGTACATTTGCCATCTGCGCTGCGCCAAAGACCACGAAAGCAAACTCACTCCCCTGCCCCAGCAGCACGGCAAACCAGCGACGCTGCGGTTTTGGCACGTTTAACGGGCGGGCGATCAGCCACAGCATCGCCATTTTAATGACCAGGAAACCCACCAGCAGAATGATGATGCGCAGCGGATGGGTCACCAGCGTCCCGAAGTCGATAGACATCCCGACGCCGATGAAAAACAGCCCCAGCAGCAATCCTTTAAACGGCTCGATATCGCTTTCCAGCGCGTGACGGTATTCGGAGCTAGCCAGTAAGACCCCCGCGAGGAAGGCACCCATTGCCATCGACAGCCCGGCCTCTTCAAGCAGCAATCCAAAACCAAACACCAGGAATAACGCAACGGCGCTGAATACTTCGCGCAGGCCAGAGCGAGCAACAAAGCGCAGCAGCGGACGCGTTACGTAGCGACCAAGCAGAACAACCAGCGCCAGCGCACCAACAACCTTCAGCGCTGATAAGGCAAATGCCCCCAGCGTCGTTGATGCGCCGCTGGTTGCCAGCAGCGGGATCATCGCCACCAGCGGGATGGCAGCAATATCCTGGAACAACAGTACGGAGAAGGTGCTGCGCCCCATTTGCGACACCGTCAGGTTACGCTCGTTCATAGCCTGCATGGCAATAGCCGTCGAGGAGAGCGCCAGCGTCATGCCGATCAACTCCGCGACTTTCCACTCCATCCCGAGCAGAATGCAGAACCCGCCCAACAGCAGACCGCAGGCCAGCATTTGCAGAGCGCCTCCGCCAAACACCGAGGCGCGCAGTTTCCACAGCCGCTGCGGATCCAACTCCAGGCCAATCACGAACAGCATAAGCACCACGCCGATCTCCGCAAAATGCAGGATCGACTCGGCATCCGTCACCAGCCGAAAACCCCAGGGGCCAATTACACACCCGGCAATCAGATAGCCGAGCACCGAGCCCAGCCCCAGACGAACCGCCACGGGCACAATTAATGCCGCCGCGCCAAGATAAATCAGCGCCTGTATCAGCGTATGGCTATCCATTGTGCGTCTCCTGCCACTCAAGTAAGCGTTGTTTGTAGTGACGAGCCTGCGCCTGCAAGGTTTCATCGTCGCAGACAAAGGTACAGTGCATCGCAAAAGGCGGAAGCCAGTTCAGACCGCAGTAAAGGGCAGTAGCCTGGAGCGGCTGCGCCAGCACGTCAAATCCGGGGAAGGCGCCAATCTCAAAATGGCTTTCCCCCCCGCCGGTGGTAACAGCCCACATCAGGCTTTTGCCATGAAGCGCGTTGCCGTTGTGTCCGTATGCCCAACCGTGGGAGAAAACTTTGTCGATCCACAATTTCAGCAGCGGAGGGGTGCTGTACCACTGCATCGGATGCTGCCAGACGATCAGATCGGCACGAGAGAGCGCCTCCTGTTCGGCGGCGACATCGATATTAAAATCAGGATAGAGTTGATAGAGGGAACGTATCTCTACGTTTTCGAGCGTCCTTGCCTGCTCAAGCATCCGCTTATTCGCATGCGAATGCTGCGGATAGGGGTGCGCATAAATTATCAGAACCATGAATATGCCTGTCTTCTGCTTTTCTTGTAGCAATGAGTGTAGACAGTTCCCCCCCCAACTGAAAGAGGCTAACGACCGCTTCAAAGTAAATCGCAAGGATTGGCAACCTTTGTCGCCATACAAACGCGACTGACGCGAAAGAAGGAGCACCACGCTAGCGACGAATTAACCCTGCAAAATGATTATGCAGACTCATATTTTTAACGAATATTTTTAGATTATCTTAAGTCATATTTTAATAAATCAACCTGTACATAACTCATTGAAAAAATAATAATTTTATGCTTTTTTGTTTTGAGCTCAACCTTAAAGATAGTCAATATACGTTTTACACACGTTATCTGATGTTCCTTCTCACTCAAATGGATGTGTACATGAGCAAAAAATTCTTCAAATTAAATAATACAACCAAAACTCTAGGGAAGATATTTCCTGCTTTGTTGATATGCACCCCCGCGGTTGCATTTTCTGCAATCATTGATCAATCAACCTCAGTCCCTCAAGATTTTTCAGCCGATGCTGAATATGTTATTAATAAAGACGTGACGATATCCTCCGCGGGTAGTGAAGCGGCGGTGTCTGTCACTGGGTTTACTACCACTACTACCACTAATTATGGCAATATTTCTGGCACGGGAAATGGCCTGGATATTAATACTGGTGAACAGCGCATTTTAATTAATAACGACATCGGTGCAACCATTTCCTCCACCACCGCGAATGCTGTTAATATTCAGTCAATGCTCGGTGATTTTAATAACAGTGGAAATATTATCGGTGCGGAAAATGGCATGTTTGTCGGCGAAAACTCTTCCGCAGTAAACATTATCAATACCAGCACCGGAATGATAAAAGGAAAAACGGGTCTAAGTACTCGGTATGGTATTGGCATTAATAACAGTGGCGCAATTATCGGTACAAATGGTGATGCTATTACGGCAACTAATGGCAACACCAAGCTTACTAACAGTGCCCTTGTGCAGGGAACCGAGAACGGTATCAATGTAAAAGATACTGCAAAATTGGATATCAAGAATAGCGGAACGATTAGTGGTAATACAGCCGCTATTATTTTTGCCAGCAATAAAAATAACACGCTGGTGCTTGATACGGGTTCCGTCCTTGTCGGTGACGTTATTTCCACCAATTCCACGGGAAACACCCTCACTCTGATCGGCACCGGTACAGAAGACAGCAATTTTGTGGGTCTGAATGAAGGGGACGGTTTTGCCAGCGTCACAATGAACGGCGAAAACTGGGCGCTGTCGGGCGATATTGACATTATTGGCTCTGGCGACTCCTTGCTGATAGACAAGGGCGCGTTAACCCTGGCGGGCGAAGTATCCAACACCGGTAATACGCGGGTGGCCAAAGACGCCTCGCTGCAACTGGGCGATGGCGAAAAAACTGCGATGCTCAGCGGTGGGATCACCAACAACGGTACCGTCATTTTCAATCAGGGTAGCGATTTCACTTTCGCCACCGACATGACCGGTAGCGGTAACGTCGAAAAAGTAGACTCCAACACCCTGACCCTGACGGGCAAAAATAGCTACACAGGGGATACGGTTCTGCACGGCGGCACCACGCTGGTCTCCACCGGCGCAACGCTCGGCGTCAAGGGCAGTAACGCCACTGTTACCGTTGAAAATGGCGCGACCTTTGCCACCGCAGGCGAAGTGAACAACAACATCGCAGTTCTTAGCGGCGGTACGCTGGCGGCATGGAATGCCGTCCAGGGTAACTCCACGCTCAGCGCTTCCGACGTCGATACCATCAACGGTAACGTGACTAATGGTGGTACGCTGTTACTCAGTGCGGCTGATAATAGCGTTGGCAATAATTTTACGATTAATGGCGACTACACCGGCTCTGACGGTAGCCAGATTGTGATGAACAGCACCCTGGGTGAAGATAATTCACCAACTGACCACCTCACTATTACGGGCAGCAGCTTCGGTCAGTCCGGCGTCAGCATTACCAACATTGGCGGCGCAGGCGCGCAAACCATTAACGGTATGGAAATTGTCAGCATCGGCGGCAGTTCCGAAGCCCAACTGACGCTGGCAAAACCGGTCGTCGCAGGCGCCTGGGAATATAACCTCTACCAGCACAGTGACGGCAACTGGTATCTGGAATCAAAGGCGACGCCTTCTGATGATCCTTCTGACGACACCGATGACGGTGGCAATACCGATGATGGCGGCAACACCGATAACGGCGGCAACACCGATAACGGCGGCAACACCGATAACGGCGGTAACACCGATAACGGCGGTAACACCGATAACGGCGGTAACACTGACAACGGCGGCAACACCGATAACGGCGGTAACACCGACAACGGTGGTAACACCGACAACGGTGGTAACACCGACAACGGCGGTAACACTGACAACGGCGGCAACACCGACAACGGCGGTAGCACTGACAACGGCGGTAACAATGCGCCGGAAGTCATGGCGCCTGAAGTGGGTGCTTACTTAGGCAACTACCTTGCCGCACAGGGCATGTTCCTGCATAAACGTGACGATCGCGACCAGATCACCTTCCGCAATGAAGACGACCTGAACACCTGGATGTACGTTAAGGGTCGCTATCACGAGAACGATGCGGGTGGCGATAAAGTCAGCTATGACACCACCACGACCGTACTGCAAGTCGGCAGCGATTTCATGAGCAAGCCAATGGATAACGGTATCTTGCGTGCTGGCGGGATGTTCGGTGCAGGCCAGGCGAAGACCCACTCTGATGCGAAGCACAACGTGCGTGACGCACAGGGTAAGGTTGATGGTTTCAATGTTGGGCTTTACGCCACCTGGCAGGAAGATCAGAAATTACGTCTGGGCAGCTACGTTGATACCTGGGCCGCATACAGCTGGTACAACAACAAAGTCACCAGCAACCGCAACGACGAAGACTACGATAGCGAAGGTTTCGCCGCGTCTGTTGAAGTCGGCCACGCGTGGGTTATCCAGTCAGAAAATGAACGTACCTGGAAGATCGAGCCGCAGGCGCAGGTGATCTACAGCTATCTCGATCAGGAAAATCATACCGATCGCGACGGCGTACGCGTCACTACCCTGGACAACGACAGCGTCTTTGGTCGTCTCGGCGTTAAAGCAAGCTACTTCCAGCAGAAGGACGTCAAGGCCTGGCAGCCGTACGTCGCGGTTAACTGGTTGAAAGGTGCTGGTCAAAACGATCTGGCATTCAACGACGAGACCGTCAGCAACGATACGCCGGAAGATCGTGGTCAGTTAGAGCTGGGCGTAACCGGCAACCTGAACGAAACCACGACAATCTCCCTGCGAGCCAGCGGCGAATGGGGTGAAAACAGCTATGCCGCATACGGCGGTCATATTTTGTTAAACCATCGGTGGTAATCGATCATTCTGAAGCAAAAAAGCAGTGGCATGTGCCACTGCTTTTTTTTAGTTATCCAGCTCACCCATTGATTTAACCTGGTCGCGGTTAATCTGTTCAGTTTGACCGGTTTCGGCGTTTTTGTACGATACCAGACCGGTATCGTCATCCACCTGCGGTTTCCCGTCAGTAACAATCGTTTTGCCATCGGTGGTTTTTACGGCCTGATTGGACGAACAGCCCGCCACGGTGAACATTGCGGTGGCAGCCAGAACGGAAGCGATCAGTAATTTATTTTGCATGGTGTATTCCCCTGCTCTCAGTTGAATTTTCGTTATCGACCTAACTATTTTAGGCTAACTGACTGAAAGCGGATGAAAAACCAGAAGGTTCTTAAGATGGGAAAATTGCCCGGTAACCGAACGGTACCGGGCAATGGGGGTTACTTGCTAATCTGCGCGTGCATTTCCTGCACCGAAATCACCTTCTCGGTGGCATCCGCATTCAGCGCCATCGCTGTTGCGAAACCGCCGTTCAGGGTGGTGTCGTAGTGCACTTTGTATTGCAGCGCGCTGCGGCGAATCAGCTTGGAGTCTTCAATCGCCTGGCGTCCTGCGGTGGTGTTGATGATGTAGGTATATTCGCCATTCTTGATACGATCCTGAATGTGCGGACGACCTTCATGCACTTTGTTCACCAGACGCGGGTTGATACCCGCTTCACCCAACACAATCGCCGTACCGTGAGTGGCGTCCAGCTCGAAGCCCTGTTTCAGCAGCTTGGCGGCCAGGTCAACCACGCGCTCTTTATCGCCTTCGCGAACGGAGAGCAGCGCACGGCCAGATTTTCTCATGGTGGAGCTACTGCCCAGCTGCGCTTTCGCAAACGCTTCTGCGAAGGTGCGGCCCACGCCCATTACTTCCCCGGTAGAGCGCATCTCTGGCCCTAACAGCGGGTCAACGCCCGGGAATTTGTTGAACGGCAGCACCACCTCTTTCACCGAGTAGTACGGCGGGATGATTTCTTTCGTGACGCCCTGCTGAGCCAGCGTCTGGCCAGCCATCACGCGCGCCGCCACTTTCGCCAGCGGAATACCGGTCGCTTTAGAGACAAACGGTACGGTACGCGCCGCACGCGGGTTGACTTCAATCAGATAGACTTCGTTGTCTTTTACCGCGAACTGAACGTTCATCAGGCCGCGAACCTGAAGCTCGAAGGCCAGCTTCTGCACCTGCTGGCGCATCACGTCCTGAATCTCCTGGCTCAGGGTGTACGCTGGCAGAGAACAGGCGGAGTCACCCGAGTGCACGCCCGCCTGCTCGATGTGCTCCATGATGCCGCCAATCAGCACCATTTCGCCGTCGCAGATGGCATCCACGTCGACTTCAACCGCGTCGTCGAGGAAGCGGTCGAGCAGCACTGGCGCATCGTTGGAAACGCTCACCGCCGTCTGGAAGTAGCGACGCAGGTCCGCTTCGTCGTAGACGATTTCCATCGCGCGGCCGCCCAGTACGTAGGATGGACGCACCACCAGCGGGTAGCCGATCTCTTTCGCTTTCTCAACGGCCATTTCAATCGCGGTCACGGTGGCGTTCGCCGGCTGTTTCAGCTTGAGACGGTCAACCGCCTGCTGGAAACGCTCGCGGTCTTCCGCACGGTCAATCGCATCCGGGCTGGTGCCGATAACCGGTACACCTGCTGCTTCCAGCGCGCGCGCCAGCTTCAGCGGAGTCTGGCCGCCGTACTGCACGATCACGCCTTTTGGCTTCTCGATGCGCACGATTTCCAGCACGTCCTCCAGGGTAACCGGCTCGAAGTAGAGGCGGTCGGAGGTATCGTAGTCGGTCGAGACGGTTTCCGGGTTACAGTTGACCATGATGGTCTCGTAACCGTCTTCGCGCAGCGCCAGAGAGGCGTGTACGCAGCAGTAGTCAAACTCGATGCCCTGGCCGATACGGTTTGGACCGCCGCCCAGCACCATAATCTTGTCGCGGTCGACGGACGGGTTCGCTTCGCACTCGTCTTCATAGGTGGAGTACATGTACGCGGTATCGGTCGAGAACTCTGCCGCACAGGTGTCCACGCGCTTGTAAACCGGATGCAGGTCATACTGGTCGCGCAGCTTGCGGATCTCCGCTTCGCGCACGCCCGCCAGTTTAGCCAGACGCGCATCGGCGAAGCCTTTACGCTTCAGCATACGCAGGAAGTCAGCGTCCAGGCCGTTGATGCCCAGCTCCGCCACTTTCTCTTCCAGACGCACCAGCTCTTCAATCTGCACCAGGAACCAGCGGTCAATGTTAGTCAGGTTAAATACACCGTCGACGGACAGGCCCGCGCGGAAGGCATCGGCGATGTACCAGATACGCTCTGCGCCCGCGTCTTTCAGCTCACGGCGGATTTTGGTCAGCGCTTCCGGGTCGTCCAGGCTGACTTTCGGGTCAAAGCCGGTCGCGCCCACTTCCAGGCCACGCAGCGCTTTTTGCAGGGATTCCTGCTGCGTGCGGCCAATCGCCATGACTTCACCAACAGATTTCATCTGGGTGGTCAGACGGTCGTTGGCGCCGGCGAATTTCTCGAAGTTAAAGCGAGGAATTTTAGTCACAACGTAGTCGATGGACGGTTCGAAGGACGCAGGGGTGCGGCCACCGGTGATGTCGTTCATCAGCTCGTCAAGGGTGTAACCCACCGCCAGTTTCGCCGCCACCTTCGCAATCGGGAAGCCGGTGGCTTTGGAGGCCAGCGCGGAGGAACGGGACACGCGCGGGTTCATTTCGATAACAATCAGACGGCCGGTTTTCGGGTTCACCGAGAACTGCACGTTAGAGCCGCCGGTTTCCACGCCGATTTCACGCAGTACCGCCATCGAGGCGTTACGCATGATTTGGTACTCTTTGTCGGTCAGCGTCTGAGCTGGCGCAACGGTGATAGAGTCGCCGGTGTGGATCCCCATCGCGTCAAAGTTTTCGATGGAGCAGACGATGATGCAGTTGTCGTTTTTATCACGCACCACTTCCATCTCGTACTCTTTCCAGCCAATCAGCGATTCATCAATCAGCAGCTCTTTGGTTGGGGAGAGATCCAGGCCGCGCTCACAAATCTCTTCAAACTCTTCGCGGTTGTAGGCAATGCCGCCGCCGGTGCCGCCCATGGTGAACGATGGACGGATGATGCACGGATAGCCCACTTCAGCCGCAACGGCCAGCGCTTCTTCCATATTGTGCGCGATACCGGAACGCGCGGTATCAAGGCCAATTTTTTTCATTGCCACGTCGAAGCGGCGACGGTCTTCTGCTTTATCAATCGCGTCGGCGGTCGCACCGATCATGGTCACGCCGAACTCTTCCAGCACGCCCTGACGCTCCAGCTCCAGCGCACAGTTCAGCGCCGTCTGGCCGCCCATGGTCGGCAGCACCGCGTCCGGACGCTCTTTCTCGATAATTTTGCGTACCACTTCCCAGTGAATCGGCTCGATGTAGGTCGCATCCGCCATTTCCGGGTCGGTCATGATGGTCGCCGGGTTAGAGTTCACAAGAATGACGCGGTAACCCTCTTCACGCAGGGCTTTACACGCCTGCGCGCCAGAGTAGTCAAATTCACAGGCCTGGCCGATGACAATCGGGCCAGCGCCAAGGATCAGGATGCTTTTTATGTCTGTACGTTTTGGCATGGTCTTCTCAGCTCCTGATTATTTAGCGATCTTACGGTATTGCTCAATAAGTTCGATGAAGTGATCGAACAGCGGTGCGGCATCGTGTGGGCCCGGGCTGGCTTCAGGGTGGCCCTGGAAGCTGAACGCAGGCTTATCGGTACGATGGATACCCTGCAAGGTACCATCGAACAGTGATTTGTGCGTCACGCGCAGGTTAGCTGGCATCGTCGCTTCATCCACAGCGAAGCCGTGGTTCTGCGCGGTGATCATCACCGTGTTGTTGTCGATATCTTTCACCGGGTGGTTACCACCGTGGTGGCCGAACTTCATCTTGACGGTGTTCGCTCCGCTCGCCAGCGCCAGCAGCTGATGGCCGAGACAGATGCCGAATACCGGGATATCGGTTTCAAGGAAGGACTTGATGGCGTCGATAGCGTAGTCGCACGGCGCCGGGTCGCCAGGACCGTTAGAGAGGAAGATGCCGTCCGGGTTCATCTTCAGAACATCTTCCGCAGACGTTTGTGCCGGGACGACCGTCAGGCGGCAGCCACGGTCAACCAGCATACGCAGGATGTTGCGCTTGGCGCCAAAATCGTAGGCCACCACGTGGAACGGCAGCTCGCTTTCCGGTTTCGCTTCCGGCAGGTCGCCTTCCAGCGTCCAGCTACCCTGCGTCCAGCTGTAGGCTTCCGCCGTGGTCACTTCTTTCGCCAGGTCCATACCGTTCAGACCCGGGAAGGCTTTCGCTTTTTCCAGCGCCAGCGTCGCATCGAGGTTATCCCCTGCGATGATACAACCGTTTTGTGCGCCCTTCTCGCGCAGCAGACGCGTCAGCTTACGGGTATCGATATCGGCAATCGCCACAATGTTATGGCGCTTCAGGTAAGAAGAGAGGTCTTCGGTGTTGCGGAAGTTGCTGGCAATCAGCGGCAGGTCGCGAATGACCAGGCCTTGCGCATGTACCTGAGAGGATTCTTCGTCAGCCGCATTGGTGCCGACATTGCCGATATGAGGATAAGTAAGAGTAACGATTTGGCGAGAATAGGAAGGATCAGTGAGGATTTCTTGATAACCGGTCATTGAAGTATTGAAAACGACTTCCCCAACCGCCGAACCCGTTGCCCCTATGGCCCGACCGATAAACTGGGTTCCGTCTTCCAGAACCAATAGCGCTGACTTAATCAAAACACCCTCCAGAGAATATTCACTCACTTTATTTGCATATTAATTCATAACCATATCATGGATCAATGCAAATGTGTTGCCAGCGGATTTTTGGCAAACGGCGGCATTCTGGGGATTTGCCATGTAAAAGTCAACTTAAAACGGGAGTTTTGTTTATTCTTTTGCAAGCCTGGCATCTGGAATGGGATTTAATGGGCAAAAAGATCAGGTAAATCATTCCGGAAAACGCTTGCGCGGCAGGTTTGTTAGAATTTTAGGGAGGCGGGTGACAAAAAGTGGACCAGATGGTCAAAATTTACATATATTTCACAGAAAAATGGCACATCAATAAGCTTTATACCGCCTAAGCATTATTTTTTATCTAAAACGGATAAAATAAGAGGGCAATAAATTATTGCCCCATGCAATCAAGTAATTACGACTGCAATAACCACATCACGATGGGTAATATCGCTTACAAATTATTGAGATCAAGCACATCTCGCATATCAAAAAGACCCTTTTCCTTCGCGTTAAGCCACAAAGCGGCGCGAACTGCACCATTCGCAAACGTCATGCGGCTTGACGCTTTGTGGGTAATCTCAACACGTTCGCCAATATCGGCGAACATCGCCGTATGTTCACCGACGATATCGCCTGCACGAACGGTTGCGAAACCAATTGTCCCGGGCACGCGTTCGCCGGTATGTCCTTCACGGGTATAGACCGCGCACTCTTTTAAATCTTTATCAAGTGCATGAGCAATCGCTTCGCCCATCGCCAGCGCCGTGCCTGATGGAGCATCAACTTTATAGCGGTGGTGTGCTTCAACAATCTCAATGTCGGTATAATTGCCCATCACCTTCGCTGCCTTTTCCAGCAGTTTCAGCATGACGTTAACGCCGACGCTAAAGTTCGCAGCGAAGACAATCGCAATGTCGGTGGCTGCGTCCTGAATGGCCTGTTTACCGGCATCATCGAAACCAGTGGTACCAATCACCATCCCTTTACCGTGCTGACGGCAAAACGCCAGATGAGCCAGCGTGCCTTCCGGACGGGTAAAGTCGATGAACACATCAAAGTCTTCTTTCACTGCCTCAAGGCTGCTCTGTACGGTTACGCCTGTCTTGCCCGCGCCCGCCAGTTCGCCTGCATCGGCTCCCAGCAGGGATGAACCCTCACGCTCCAGCGCCGCGCCGAGTGCCACGCCATCCATCTGTAGTGCCGCCTGAATCAGCTGGTGACCCATACGTCCACCCGCGCCCGCAATAGCAACGCGGATCTGTGCATCATGCATAGTTATTCTCTTACGTTAAAATGATGTAAACCGTTTTCAGATTAACCAGCCTTGGCAAAGCCTGCCAACTGAAAACACCGATAATTAGAATTTAACGTGAAACCGACTTAAATATCAGTAAAAGACATGATTTTGTCGTCACGATAAAGTTTGGGGCAAAAAAAAGGCCAGCACAGGAGGTGCTGGCCTTTCATCAGATAAAGAACTATTCCACTTCTCGCGCGTCAATACGCAACTCTTTCGGCACTTCAAAGACAATGTTCTCTTCGCGGCCTTCCAGCGGCACCGCTTCGCCACCGCCCAGCTCTTGCAGGCGGGCAATGACGTTCTGCACCAGAATATCCGGCGCTGAAGCGCCTGCGGTAACACCGACGCAGACCGCGTTTTTCACCCACGCTTCCTGAATGTCCGTTGCGTCGTCGATTAAAAACGCCGCTTTCCCCATACGCTGCGCCAGTTCGGCCAGACGGTTAGAGTTAGAGGAGTTTTTCGAGCCGACCACCAGCACCACGTCCGCCTGTTCAGCCAGCGCGCGCACGGCTTCCTGACGGTTGGTGGTTGCGTAGCAGATATCATCTTTGCGCGGCCCGACGATTTTCGGGAAGCGCTGGCGCAGGGCGTCAATCACGTCTGAGGTGTCGTCCACGGAAAGCGTCGTC
The DNA here is from genome assembly GCF_036936505.1 of Enterobacter sp. JJBC. Taxonomy (NCBI): domain Bacteria; kingdom Pseudomonadati; phylum Pseudomonadota; class Gammaproteobacteria; order Enterobacterales; family Enterobacteriaceae; genus Enterobacter; species Enterobacter sp. JJBC. Next base: position 824,327 of record NZ_CP136935.1, on the reverse strand, counting down.
TGGGTCATAAACGACAGTCGGGCTTCGTTTTTCACATTCAGCGTAAAGACGTCTTCCGGTGACTCAACCAGATACATGCCCCCTTCCGGGTTGCTGTACTGGCCCATGGTGCCTTCCACTTCCGGGTGACCGGCGTGACCAATCAGAATTGACTCTTCACCGCGACGGCTGGCGCGCGCCACTTCCATATGCACTTTGGTCACCAGCGGACAGGTGGCATCGAAAACGGTCAGATCGCGGTTTTTCGCCTCGTTGCGTACCGCCTGCGAGACGCCGTGCGCGGAGAAGATGAGAATTGCGCCGTCCGGCACTTCGCTGATCTGCTCGATAAAAATCGCACCGCGCTCGCGCAGGCTGTCGACCACGTAGCGGTTGTGCACCACTTCGTGACGCACGTAAATCGGCGCGCCGTAAATCTCCAGCGCGTTTTCAACAATGCTGATAGCGCGGTCTACACCGGCGCAAAAACCGCGCGGGTTAGCCAACAGGATCTGCATTTCAGGCCTCCAGTGCCGGATCGATCTCCAGCACTTCTACATCAAAATGGACAGTGCGCCCGGCAAGCGGATGGTTGAAGTCAACGGTAATCGAGTCGCCGTTGATTTCGCGGATCACGCCAGGCATTTCGCTGCCGTCCATAGCGGTAAAGAGCATAATTGCCCCGATCTCCGGTTCACCCGCGTCCATAAACTCACGACGGGAGAAGTACTGGATCAGATCCGGGCTTGGCACGCCAAACGCGGCATCCGGCTCCAGCGAAAAGGCTTTTTTCTCACCCTCTTTCAGACCGAGAAGCTGCTGCTCAAGACCTTCAGACAGGGAGGTATCGCCAAGACGAAACAGGGCTGGTTTGCCGTTGTTGCGGGTGGATTCGGCCGTAGAGCCGTCATCCAGCTTCAGCGTAAAGTGAACGAGAACCGCGCTGTTGCTCTGTACGGATTTAGACATGCAAATTGCTCGCTTGTTTTGGGTCACCTGTTGCCCGGTGGCGCTACGCTTACCGGGCCTACGGGGGCCACAAATTCTGTAGGCCGGGATCGCTACGCGTCACCCGGCTGGTTTTGTTACGCCTGCTCTTTCGCTGCCGGTTTAGGCAAGAAGCCTTCCAGCACGATTAACGCCGCACCAACGCATATTGCGCTATCGGCGAGGTTAAAGGTCGCGAAGTGCCAGTCGCCGACGTAGAAGTCGATCATATCGACCACAAAGCCGTGCCACAGGCGGTCAAACAGGTTACCCAGCGCGCCGCCAATAATCAGCGCGTAGGCGATGTTATTCAGCTTTTGCGTGGCCTTCGAGCGGTACATCAGCACCGCCAGCACGACGCAGATACCGATAGCGATACCCGCGAAGAACCAGCGCTGCCAGCCACCGCTGTCGGCAAGGAAACTAAACGCCGCACCGTAGTTGCGGGCGTAGTGCAGGTTAAGCGACGGGAATAGCGGGACCGTATCCCCCAGAGCGAAATTCTGGAGGATCAGGAACTTGCTCCCCAAATCAATAATCAGCACCACTACCACCAGCCACAGCCAGCGCAGTCCTGTTGAACAGAGAGTTTTACTCATCAGGCAAACTTACGTTTTTCGCCGTCACCGGCGACGTTGCTTACACAGCGTCCGCAGATGTCTGCGTGTTCCGCCACCTGACCGACATCGGTAGTGTAATGCCAGCAACGCGGGCATTTCTCACCGTCGGCTTTGCTCAGTGCGACCTTCAGTCCTTTGAGCAGTTCGCTCTGCTGAGCATCAGCAGACGCCTCGGCATAATCCGCAACTTTCGCACCGGAGGTCAACAGGACAAATCGTAATTCATCGCCCAGCGCGGTCAGCTTCGCGGCCAGCTCAGGCTCTGCGTACAGGGTCACCGTCGCTTCCAGAGAGCCACCGACTTTCTTGTCAGCGCGCGCCTGCTCGATAACCTTGTTCACTTCGCCACGCACTTTCAGCAGCTCGTCCCAATAGGCATCGTTCATCGCTTCGGTGCTGGAGAGATCGAACAGACCTTCATACCACTCGCCGGTGAAGACATACTTCTCACGGTCGCCCGGCAGGTAACCCCAGATTTCATCCGCGGTGAAGGACATGATCGGCGCCATCCAGCGCACCAGCGCTTCTGCGATGTGGTACAGCGCAGACTGACAGCTGCGGCGCGCCACGCTGTCCGCTTTCGCGGTGTACTGACGGTCTTTAATGATGTCGAGGTAGAACGAGCCCATCTCGATGGAGCAGAAGCGCATCAGGCGCTGCACCACTTCGTGGAAATCGTAAGACTCATACGCTTTCAGGATATCTTCCTGCGCCGCTTTCGCGCAGCCTACCGCCCAGCGATCGAGCACGACCATCTCTTCCGGCTTCACCATATCTTTTACCGGATCGAACCCGTTCAGGTTCGCCAGCAGGAAGCGCGCGGTGTTACGGATACGACGATAGCTGTCGGCAGCACGCTTCAGGATCTCGTCAGACACCGCCATTTCGCCGGTGTAGTCGGTAGAGGCTACCCACAGACGCAGGATGTCCGCGCCCAGCTTGTTCATTACGTCCTGCGGCGAAACGGTGTTACCGATGGACTTGGACATCTTACGGCCCTGACCATCCACGGTGAAGCCGTGAGTCAGTACCTGACGGTAAGGTGCTTTGCCCTTCATGGCGGTGGAGATCATCAGGGATGACATGAACCAGCCGCGGTGTTGGTCGGAGCCTTCGAGATACATGTCGGCAGCGTGACCGGCGAACTCAGGGCGCACGTCAACCACAGAGGCATGGGTTGAACCGGAGTCGAACCACACGTCCAGGGTATCCGGCACTTTCTCGTAGTTGTCCGCGTCCGCGCCCAGGATGTCGCGGGCGTCGAGATCCCACCACGCCTGAATGCCGTCAACTTCAACGCGTTTCGCCACTTCTTCCATCAGTTCCAGGGTGTTCGGATGCAGTTCCTGCGTCTCTTTGTGCACGAACAGCGACATCGGCACGCCCCAGGTGCGCTGACGGGAGATACACCAGTCAGGACGGTTAGCCACCATGGATTCGATACGCGCCTGGCCCCAGTCCGGGATCCACTGCACGCCTTTGATCTCTTTCAGAGACTGCTCGCGCAGGCCCTTCTGATCCATGCTGACGAACCACTGCGGGGTCGCACGGAAGATGATTGGCGTCTTGTGACGCCAGCAGCACGGATAGCTGTGCTGCATTTTTTCAACGTGCAGCAGCGCGCCGCTGGTGCGCAGCATGTCGACAATAATGTCGTTCGCTTTGAAGACGTTGATGCCGTCCAGCGCCGGGTAGGTGCCAGGCAGGTAGGAGCCGTCCGGCCCAACCGGGTTGGCGATTTCCAGACCGTACTTCAGGCTGATGTTGTAGTCGTCAGGGCCGTGGCCACCGGCGGTATGTACCGCACCGGTACCCGCGTCCAGCGTTACGTGGTCGCCCAGAATCGCCGGAACGTCGAAGTCCAGGAACGGGTGTTTGAAGCGCATCAGTTCCAGCGCGTCGCCTTTTACGGTGCCCAGCACGGTGTAATCGGTGATGTTCGCGCGTTTCAGTACGCTTTCGACCAGGTCTTTCGCCAGGATAACCGCACGGCCATCAATCTGCACCAGCGCATACTCAAACTCGCCAGAGAGGGAGATCGCGCGGTTAGCAGGCAGCGTCCACGGGGTGGTTGTCCAGATAACCAGCGAGACTGGACCGCTTACCCCAGGCAGACCAAATTTAGCTTTGATCGCATCCTGATCGACCGCTTCGAACGCCACGTCGATAGAAGGCGAGGTTTTGTCGTAATACTCTACTTCCGCTTCTGCCAGCGCAGAACGGCAGTCCACGCACCAGTGCACCGGCTTCGCGCCTTTGTGCAGGTGACCGTTACCGATGATTTTACCCAGCGCACGGATGATGTTGGCTTCGGTTTTGAAATCCATGGTCAGGTACGGATGCGACCAGTCGCCCAGCACGCCCAGACGGATAAAGTCAGCGCGCTGACCGTTAACCTGGGTGGCAGCGTATTCGCGGCATTTCGCGCGGAATTCTGCGGCGGTGAACTTCTCACCCGGCTTACCGTACTCTTGCTCCACTTTCAGCTCGATTGGCAGACCATGGCAGTCCCAGCCCGGAACGTAAGGCGAGTCATATCCCGCGAGTCCTTTGGACTTCACGATAATGTCTTTCAGAATCTTGTTTACAGAGTGACCAATATGAATGCTGCCATTCGCATATGGAGGGCCATCATGCAGAATGAAGGTTTTTTTGCCTTTTTTGGCTGCACGAATGATGCCGTACAGGTCATCATCGGTCCAACGCGCCAGCATTCCCGGTTCACGCTTGGCGAGATCGCCGCGCATCGGGAACCCTGTTTCCGGCAAATTCAGGGTTGATTTATAGTCACTCATCAGATTCTCGGTTCCGTATTTATCACGTAGGCAGTTAAGCCGGTTCTAAAGCCCAAAAAACTCGCGGGCCGTTAATTCATCTCGCGCGATTTGCGCCTTAAGTTCATCCAGCGAAGCGAATCGCTGTTCATTGCGTATTTTTTTACGCAGTATCACATCTATATGGCGACCATACAGGTCCATTACAACGTCCAGCAGGTGTACTTCTAACTGTTGACGCACACCGGCAACCGTTGGACGTGTGCCAATGTTGGCGACGCCGTAGAAAGGCTTCTCGCCCAGTCCTGCCACTTCCACCGCATAGACCCCTTTAACCGGGGAGACCTGACGACGCAGCGGTATATTCGCCGTCGGGAAACCTATCGTGCGGCCCAGCGCATCGCCATGGACCACGCGACCTGAAATCGTGAACGGGTGACCCAGCAGCGTTTCTGCCGTGTCCAGTTCATCGTTCGCCAGCGCCTGACGTACCGCCGTGCTGCTGACGCGCACGCCGCCCTCGCAGAAGGTCATTGTACTGGTGACGTCAAACCCGTACTCCAGGCCAGCCTTCTGTAATAACAAGAAATCGCCCTGACGACCAGCGCCAAAGCGGAAATCATCGCCCACGGCGAGAAACTGCACGCCAAGCTGCCTGACCAACAGGTCGCTGACAAAATTTTGTGCGGTCAGCGCGGCAAAACGACGGTCGAACCGTACACACAGGACGTAGTCCACCCCTGACTCCGCCAGGTAGCGTAACTTCTCACGCAGACGCGTCAGCCGCGCGGGGGATTTCTCGCCTGCAAACAGCTCCAGCGGCTGAGGCTCGAAAATCATCACCACGACGGGCAGGCCTCGCGCCTCGCCTTCTTTACGCAATCCCTGCAACAGCGCCTGATGCCCACGATGCACGCCGTCGAAATTACCAATGGTCAGCACGCACCCGTGCGGGGCTTGACTGAGATTATGTATGCCGCGTATCAGCTTCATGACTGGCTCAAAACAGTGAAAATCGCCAAAGTATACCTTGTACAGCGGTTAAGGTTAACCGGCGATTGTTCACGCTAAACAGAAAGCCGTATGATTTCATCACGCTGACCTTTCACAGCAAAAAAATCTGCCCGCCAACTGCGATTTTTACGCCGAAAAGCTGTATTCACGAACGACAAGCTGGTAGAATCCTGCGCCATCACTACGTAACGTAGCGTCGCCACATTAACGGCGCTTATTTGCACAAATCCATTGACAAAAGAAGGTATAGAGGGCATATTCCTCGGCCTTTGAATTGTCCACATAGATCATATTTGGGAGTTGGACCTTGGCTAATATCAAATCAGCTAAGAAACGTGCCGTTCAGTCTGAAAAGGCTCGTAAGCACAATGCAAGCCGTCGCTCTATGATGCGTACTTTCATCAAGAAAGTATACGCAGCAATCGAAGCTGGCGACAAAGCTGCAGCGCAGAACGCATTTAACGAAATGCAACCAATCGTGGATCGTCAGGCTGCTAAAGGTCTGATCCACAAAAACAAAGCAGCGCGTCATAAAGCAAACCTGACCGCGCAGATCAACAAACTGGCTTAATCGCCACTTGTTGTTGCTTGTTTGAAAGAACCCGCTTAACGCGGGTTTTTTTATGCCTTCAGATTGCCGGCGGCGTAAACAGCGCCGAGTAGTCCCGGTTGCAGATTCGCTGCACCGCCGGATGCTGAATCATCCTTTCGGCGAATATGGCGTGATACTCTTCCATCACGTTATCCACCCTGCCAATCTCGGTAATCTTGTCGTCTGAATAGAGATCGTGCGCATACAGCGTCGGGGCAACGAAGATAGCGTTGTGCGCCTCGCCAAAGGCTTTCATCAGCGCCGCATCGTCGAACTCACCGAGAATTTCTACGTTTAGCCCCTGCGAATTAAACCAGTTCAGCAGCTTACGTCCGAGCATGGACCGCCTCCCCGGAACCAGCAAGCGGCGCTCTTCCAGGCAAGCCGGAAACGGTTTTTCCGGCGGTGGATTGATGCACCAGAAACTGACACCGCATTCGCCAATTTTCACCGAGAACAAGCCTTCCTGCTGCGTGGAATCGATAGGACAATCCGAAATAATCATATCCAGCTTATGCTGGCTCAGCTGTTCCAGCAGCATCTCGTGAGTGGACTCAAAGCAGCGTAAATGTATCTGTTCATCTTCCACCACCGCCGCATCCAGCACACCGCTTACCAGCCGTTTGGACAACGCATCCGCCACGCCCACGTCAAAGAGCAGGTTCGACTCTTTGCGATAGTTAACGATATCCAGCATCTCCTGGCTCAGGGTGAACATCTTGTCCGCATAGCGGAATACCAGTTCACCCAGCTCGCTCGGCTCAATGCCACGCCCTTTCCGCTTAAAAAGCTTTCCCTGCAAGCGCTCTTCCAGGGCTTTGATTTGCCCGGTGATAGTCTGTGGCGTCAGGTAGAGCGCCTCTGCGGCACCCACGACCGAGCCCTGCTTGTAGACATGCCAGAAGTAATAGAGATGGTTATAGTTCAAATGAGACATCACGTTTTCACTCCCTGATAGTTTATCGGGAGAAGGCTTCCCTTCTCCCGGTTTCCTGTTATGCCTGGACAGCCTGTCCGGACAACTTCACCTTCAACAAGGTGTAACCCATAACCGCGGCCAGGAACGACCCGATAAGAATGCCGAGTTTCGCCCAGACGATAAGCTCAGGCGCGCTTGCGCCAAACGCCAGCGTCGAGATAAAGATCGACATGGTGAATCCAATACCGCACAGCACGCCAACGGCCATAATCTGGCTAAAGGTGGTTCCGTTTGGCAATGACGCCAGCTTCAGCTTCAGCGCCAGCCAGCAGAACAGGCTGATGCCCAGCGGCTTACCAATAAACAGACCGGCGATGATACCCAGCGGCAGCACAGAGGTGAGTCCGTCCAGGGTAACCCCGGCCAGGGAAACACCCGCGTTGGCAAACGCAAACAGCGGCAGGATCATAAAACCCACCCACGGATGAAGCACATGCTCCAGCTGTCTGGCAGGCGATTTGCCGTCCTGTTCCTTCAGCGGAATAAAGAAGCCAACGATGACGCCCGCCAGCGTGGCATGCACGCCAGACTTCAGCACCGCCGTCCACAGCACCATCCCCACCAGAATATAAATCCCCGTGCGTCGAACGTTGAAGACGTTCAGCAACGCCAGCACCGCAATAGCCACGGCCGCCACGCTCAGCGACAGAACGGACAGATCGCTGGTGTAGAACAGCGCGATAATCACGATAGCGCCAAGATCATCGATAATCGCCAGCGCCATCAGGAAAATTTTCAGTGCTACCGGGACGCGGCTACCGAGCAAGGCTAAGACCCCGAGCGCAAACGCGATATCCGTTGCGGCCGGGATCGCCCAGCCGTCACGAGCAACCGGATCCTGCCACGCAAATGCGAGAAAGAGCAACGCCGGAACGATCATCCCGCCAATAGCCGCGATCACCGGAAACGCCGCACGCTGACGGCTGGCAAGCGAACCGCTCACCAGCTCACGTTTAACTTCCAGGCCCACCAGCAGGAAGAACACCGCCATCAGCGCATCGTTGATCCACAGCAGCATGTTCTTATTAATTTCCAGCGCCCCGACCTTCAGCTCGACGGGCGTTTCCAGAAATGCGTGATAGAGATCGCGTGTCATGCCCATATTGGCGAGCAGCATGGCAGCCGCAGCAGCAATAATCAGGATAACGCCGCCGGATGCCTCACTGCTAAAGAAACGGTGTAGTAATTTCACGTTTAAACTCTCTTTTACAACAATACCTCGGTAAAACCATAATATCAGCGCAAACAGATCGGTAAAAACAGATTAATATTGGTTATAGATTCAGTTTAACCGAGGTATAACGCTATAAAGCAAAAAGCCCGGAATCGCTTCCGGGCTTTAAATGATAGTAACCAGCTGGCGGGTTAGCGGGTTAAATCGTCGAAGAATTTTTTGACGCCATCGAAGAAGCTTTTGGAGCGCGGGCTGTTTTTCTCACCTGTCGGGCCACCAAAGCTTTCCTGAAGCTCTTTCAGCAGCTGTTTCTGCTTATCGTTCAGGCCGACCGGCGTTTCCACGACCACGCGGCATAACAGGTCACCCTGCGCGCCACCGCGAACGGATTTAACGCCTTTGCCGCGCATGCGGAACAGTTTCCCGGTCTGGGTTTCGCCAGGGATTTTCAGGTTAACGCGACCGTCCAGCGTCGGCACTTCGATTTCGCCGCCCAGCGCCGCCATCGCAAAGTTGATCGGCACTTCACAGTACAGGTTGTTACCTTCACGCTCGAAGATGGCGTGCTGCTTCACCTGAACCTGAACGTACAGATCGCCTGCCGGTGCGCCGTGCTCGCCGGCTTCACCCTCACCTGCCAGACGGATGCGGTCGCCCGTATCGACGCCTGCCGGGATCTTAACGGACAGCGTTTTGGTTTTCTCCACGCGACCGTGACCATGACATTTGGTGCACGGATCTTTAATCAGCGTACCGCGACCATGACAGTGCGGACAGGCCTGCTGCACCGCGAAGAAGCCCTGGCGCATCTGCACCTGACCGGAACCGTGACAGGTTGGGCAGGTCTGTGGCTGAGTCCCCGCTTTCGCACCGCTGCCGTGGCAAACGTCACACTCTTCCAGCGTCGGAATACGGATCTCTTTGGTGACGCCACGAACCGCTTCTTCCAGCGTCAGGTCCATGTTATAGCGCAGGTCTGCGCCGCGCGCCGCGCGCTGACGGCCACGCCCGCCACCGAAGATATCGCCAAATACATCACCAAAGATATCGCTGAAATCAGCGCCGCCGCCGAAGCCGCCGCCACCAAATCCACCGCCGCCCATGCCGCCCTGTTCAAAGGCCGCGTGTCCGTACTGATCATAGGCCGCACGTTTTTGTGCATCGGTCAGGACTTCGTAGGCTTCTTTAATCTCTTTAAATTTGGCTTCAGCCTCTTTGTCACCCTGATTACGGTCAGGGTGGAATTTCATGGCCAGGCGCTTATACGCCTTTTTGATTTCACGCTCTTCCGCAGTTTTCGGAACGCCTAAAATCTCGTAATAGTCTTGCTTTGCCATTGGTTTTTTTAAGCCCCTTAACATGCGAGCACGGGCGTGGAGAATTCTCCTACGCCCGTGCCGATTACTTACCCTGCATCAGGGCGATTATTTTTTGTCTTTCACTTCTTCGAACTCAGCGTCGACAACATCGTCGTCTTTCGCGTTGTTCGCCGAAGCATCAGCGCCCGCCTGCTGCTGTGCGTGCTGCTGCTGAGCGATTTCCATCAGCTTCTGAGAAACCTGTGCCAGCTCCTGCATCTTCGCTTCGATGTCCGCTTTGTCTTCGCCTTTCAGAGACGTTTCCAGCGCGCTCAGTGCAGTTTCGATTGCAGTTTTGTCTTCCGCTGGCAGTTTATCGCCCGCTTCTTCAACCTGCTTACGGGTGCTGTGCAGCAGATGGTCACCCTGGTTACGGGTCTGAACCAGCTCTTCAAACTTACGGTCGGATTCCGCGTTAGCTTCGGCATCACGAACCATTTTTTCGATTTCCGCTTCGTTCAGGCCAGAAGATGCCTTGATGGTAATCTTCTGTTCTTTACCGCTGTTTTTGTCTTTCGCAGACACGTGCAGGATACCGTCAGCATCGATGTCGAAGGTGACTTCGATCTGTGGCATGCCGCGTGGTGCCGGGTTAATACCGTCCAGGTTGAACTGACCCAGAGATTTGTTATCCGCCGCGCGCTTACGCTCACCCTGAATCACATGGATGGTTACCGCAGACTGGTTGTCTTCAGCGGTAGAGAACACCTGGCTGTGTTTCGTCGGGATAGTGGTGTTTTTGTTGATGAGCGGAGTCATCACGCCACCCATGGTTTCGATACCCAGAGACAGCGGGGTAACGTCCAGCAGCAGTACGTCTTTCACTTCACCGGTCAGTACACCACCCTGAACCGCAGCACCGATAGCAACCGCTTCGTCCGGGTTCACGTCTTTACGTGGCTCTTTACCAAAGAATTCAGCCACTTTCTTCTGAACCATCGGCATACGAGTCTGACCACCTACCAGGATAACGTCCTGAATGTCAGACACGGACAGGCCAGCGTCCTGCAATGCAACTTTCAGTGGCTCGATAGAACGGTTCACCAGGTCTTCTACCAGGCTTTCCAGTTTCGCACGGGTCACTTTGATGTTCATGTGTTTTGGACCGGTCGCGTCTGCGGTGATGTAAGGCAGGTTCACGTCGGTCTGCTGAGCGGAAGACAGCTCGATCTTCGCTTTCTCAGCGGCTTCTTTCAGGCGCTGCATAGCCAGCGGGTCGTTACGCAGGTCAATGCCCTGATCTTTCTTGAACTCGTCAACGAGGTAGTTGATCAGACGGGTATCGAAGTCTTCACCACCCAGGTGGGTATCACCGTTGGTTGCCAGAACTTCGAAGGTTTTTTCGCCGTCAACATCGTCGATTTCGATAATAGAAATATCGAAGGTACCACCACCCAGGTCGTAAACCGCGATAGTACGGTTGCCAACTTCTTTATCCAGACCGTAAGCCAGTGCTGCTGCGGTTGGTTCGTTGATGATACGTTTTACTTCCAGGCCTGCGATACGGCCAGCATCTTTGGTTGCCTGACGCTGAGCATCGTTGAAGTAAGCAGGTACGGTGATAACAGCTTCAGTTACCGGTTCACCCAGGTAATCTTCCGCAGTTTTCTTCATTTTCTTCAGCACTTCAGCAGAGATCTGCGGAGGTGCAGTTTTGGTGCCTTTCACATCAAGCCATGCATCGCCGTTATCGGCTGCGATGATTTTGTAAGGCATGATGGAAACGTCACGCTGAACTTCTTCGTCCTGGAAGCGGCGGCCAATCAGGCGTTTGATCGCAAACAGGGTGTTTTGCGGGTTTGTCACTGCCTGACGTTTAGCCGGCTGACCAACCAGAGTTTCACCATCCTGGGTATAAGCAATGATAGAAGGCGTGGTGCGATCGCCCTCGGCGTTCTCCAGCACACGTGCAGTAGTGCCATCCATAATCGCTACACAAGAGTTGGTAGTACCCAGGTCGATACCAATAATTTTACCCATCTAAACGTCTCCACTAAAAATTCAGTCAACATGTGGTTGTGTACCTGTAATAAGGGCAGAACGTGCTTTTTCAACTGCCCAGATTTGATTTTTTTCAGGTCCACACACTGCGGTTGCTTACAAGATGGGGTCACAACGGCATCCATCAAGGGGGAAGGATAAAAAATTTTTTAATTTCACCCCGATGAGATCATAGACGGCGTCGATGCCGCCCATTATGATGCCGCGCCCCGTCAGGGAGAACTGGCGCGGGTTTAACCATTTCACCATATTAATGATGATTTTTTGAGGACTTATGGGCAACACTAAGTTGGCTAATCCGGCTCCGCTGGGCCTGATGGGTTTTGGCATGACCACCATTCTGCTGAACCTGCACAATATCGGGATGTTCCCGATGGACGGCATTATCCTGGCGATGGGCATTTTTTACGGCGGTATCGCACAAATCTTTGCGGGCCTGCTGGAATATAAGAAAGGCAACACCTTCGGCTTAACCGCCTTTACCTCTTACGGTTCTTTCTGGCTGACTCTGGTCGCGATTCTGCTGATGCCTAAAATGGGCCTGGCGGAGGCGGCAAACGCCCATTTCCTGGGCGTGTACCTGGGACTGTGGAGCGTGTTCACCCTGTTCATGTTCTTTGGCACCCTCAAGGCGAACCGCGCGCTGCAATTCGTCTTCCTGAGCCTGACCGTCCTGTTCGCCCTGCTGGCCATCGGTCACCTGGCGGATAACGAAGGCATCGTTCACGTTGCCGGCTGGGTCGGTCTGGTTTGCGGCGCAAGCGCAATCTACCTGGCCATGGGTGAAGTGCTGAACGAGCAGTTCGACCGCACCATTCTACCGATTGGTGAAAAACACTGATCCCTCTGTCGTGCCCGCGTCACGGGCACGACGTCCCTCTGACTGGCGAAGCCACATCCCCAATACCAGCCCCATCAGCGATAACGCCAGCACGTACCACGCAGGTGCAAGGGGCGACAGCCCCATCAACACCGTCACCACAATCGGGGTCAGCCCGCCGAAAATGGCATACGAGACGTTATAAGAGAAAGAGATTCCGGTGAAGCGTACCTCCGGCGGAAAGGCGCGGACCATCACGTACGGTACGGCGCCAACGACGCCCACACACAGCCCGACGACACCGTACAGCAGGAACAGCTGTTCAGGATGGGTGCCCGCAAGATGATAGAATGCCCAGCTCGACGCGGCCAGCAGCAGGCTGCCGACAATAAAGGTCACGCTGGCGCCGAAACGATCCGCCGCCAGCCCGGCGGCCAGACAGCCAAAGCAGAGCATAATTGTCGCGATACTGTTCGCCTGTAACGTCACGGCAGGCGCAAAACCGTACTGTTTTTGCAGCCAGACCGGCGACATCAAAATGACCACCACGATACCCGCAGACAGCAGCCAGGTCAGAAGCATCGACACGACTACCGCTTTTTTATGCCGCACTACTACGGTTTTCACCGGCAGTTCTTGCGCCAGCGCCTTCCGCTGCTGCATTTCCAGAAATATAGGCGTCTCCTGCAACCAGCGTCGCAGGTACATTGCCACCAGCCCAAACGCCCCGCCCAGCAGGAACGGTATACGCCAGCCCCAGTCGTGAACGGCCTGTTGCGTCATGCTGGTATTGATGATGGTTGCAACTACGGAGCCAAGCAGGATCCCGATCGTCAGCCCTGCGGTCAGCGTTCCGCACGCAATGCCGATGCGGCGCACCGGGACGTGCTCAGCGACAAACACCCACGCGCCAGGCACTTCCCCGCCGATGGCCGCGCCCTGGAGAATACGCATCAGCAGCAGCAATAACGGGGCGATAATGCCCATCGACTCATAGGTAGGCAAAAGGCCAATCGCCAGCGTCGGCACGGCCATAAGCAGGATGCTGAGGGTAAACATCTTCTTGCGCCCAACCAGATCGCCAAAGTGCGCCATGACAATGCCGCCCAGCGGACGCGCCAGATACCCGGCAGCGAAAATGCCGAAGGTTTGCACCTGACGCAGCCATTCCGGTATATCCGCCGGGAAAAACAGCGCCCCCACAACGGCGGCGAAGAAGACAAAGATGATGAAATCGTAAAACTCCAGCGCGCCGCCCAGGGCAGCGAGCGTGAGGGTTTTGTAGTCCTGTCGATTCAGAGGTCGGGTATTATGTGACATAGCGAACCATTGTGCATGTGTTGTGGATTATTTTTTACAGCAATCGTAAAGAAAAAATTACTATATCGTAAATCCATTTACACGCTACTGCGGCTGGCGCTTATGTCACATTTTAATCATTTTCAGGAGATTGTTTCGCGGCGAGCGCTTTTAGGGCGAAATGCTGCTACCACGTTGCCGTCAGTTTCCACGTACGGACCGTCAAGCAGTTGTATACAATACGGTACACTTGCAAAGATACCGTGGACGATAACGCTTCCGTCCTCGGCTTTTACCCCTTCCAGCGTCTCTTTTATCGACTTCGGCTGCCCCGGCAGGTTCAGGATCAGCGCCTGTTTGCGGATCACCCCGACCTGACGGGAAAGAATGGCCGTCGGGACAAAATGTAGACTGATCTGGCGCATCTGTTCACCGAAGCCCGGCATTTCACGATCGGCGATAGCCAGCGTCGCGTCCGGTGTCACATCGCGGCGCGCGGGGCCGGTGCCGCCCGTCGTCAGCACAAGGTGGCAGCTCATCTCATCCACCAGCTCACACAGGGTTTGCTCAATGATCGGCTGCTCATCCGGGATCAGGCGAGTCTGGATCTCAAACGGGGTAGTGAGCGCGCTGCCCAGCCACGCTTCCAGAGCAGGGATGCCTTTATCCTGATAAACACCGCTGGAGGCGCGGTCAGAAATCGACACTAAGCCGATGCGTAAGGTATTCATATCCATTCCATTCAAAAAGTACTGATTAAAGGGAATGATACACGCAGAGAGAAAATTCAGACAGAGGCGGGGGAAAGACGCGTGACCGGGAACCCGGTCACGCAGAATGATTACAGCAGGTCGCCGATCATTTTTTCCAGTTTTTCCTGGTCGATAGCAAACTTACGGATACCGTCCGCCAGTTTATCTACGGCCATTGGATCCTGGTTGTGCTGCCACAGGAACTCGGACTCGGTGATACGCTCAGGGCGCGCTTTCACTTCGCCGGTGTAAGACAGTTTACGCTCGATAGCACCTTCGCTTTCTGCCAGCTCTTTCAGCAGCGCAGGGGCGATGGTCAGGCGGTCACAGCCAGCCAGCTCGATGATTTCGCCGACGTTACGGAAGCTTGCGCCCATAACAACGGTCTCATAGCCGTGCTGTTTGTAGTATTCGTAGATTTCAGTCACAGAAATCACGCCTGGATCTTCAGACGCCGCGTACTCTTTCTTGTCGGTGTTGGCTTTGTACCAGTCCAGAATACGGCCCACGAACGGAGAAATCAGGTATACGCCAGCTTCGGCACATGCACGCGCCTGTGCGAAGGAGAACAGCAGAGTCAGGTTACAGTTGATGCCTTCTTTTTCCAGCTGCTCAGCGGCGCGGATGCCCTGCCAGGTAGAGGCCAGTTTGATCAGGATACGGTCGTTGCTGATGCCCGCATCGTTGTACAGTTTGATCAGGCGTTTTGCTTTGGCGATAGAGGCTTCGGTGTCGTAGGACAGGCGAGCATCAACTTCGGTAGAGATACGGCCAGGAACGAGCTTCAGGATTTCCAGACCGATGTTCACTGCCAGTTTGTCAGTGGCATCCACAACCTGCTGCGCGCGGTCATTGCTCTGTGCTTTTGCCCAGGTCACCGCCTCGTCGATCAGTTTGCGATACTCAGGGATCTGCGCGGCGTTAAGGATCAGAGAAGGGTTGGTTGTGGCATCCTGCGGCTGGTACAGCTTCATTGCCGCAATATCTCCGGTGTCAGCGACGACAGTGGTGAACTGACGAAGGGAGGTCAATTTATCCGTCATGATAGTGTTTCTCTTTTAACGTGCCCTGGATAATTCACACTACCGACAGCTTGCCAGCAGCGGAAAAATGACAGGTTTACTTGTTAGGGGGATGTAACCGGTCTGCCCTGATGATAACACGAGTGAGAGGCAGCGCAACCGCAGACAGTGCGCTTAGGCAGAGTATGATAAACTCAGAATATTAACAGGCTGCTAAGTAACAGCATGCACACTCAGTGGTAGCGCTTACATATTCACTTTGGCATCAACAAGAGGGACGTTAGTGCCTGATTTCTTTTTCTTTATTAACGAAGTCCTCTGGGGTTCGATCATGATATACCTGCTTTCTGGAGCAGGTATCTGGTTTACGTGGCGCAGCGGGCTGATTCAGTTTCGCTATATCCGCAAATTTGGCAGAAGTCTGAAAAACAGCGTCACCCCACAGCCGGGCGGCCTGACATCGTTTCAGGCGCTCTGTACTAGCCTTGCCGCGCGCGTCGGCAGCGGTAACCTGGCCGGTGTCGCGCTGGCGATCGGCGCGGGCGGTCCGGGCGCGGTATTCTGGATGTGGGTGACGGCGATTATCGGTATGGCCACCTCCTTTGCTGAATGCTCGCTTGCACAGCTCTACAAAGAAAAAGACGGCAAAGGTCAGTTTCGCGGCGGTCCCGCCTGGTATATGGCTCGCGGGTTGGGAATGCGCTGGATGGGCGTTCTGTTCTCGATCTTTTTGCTGATTGCCTATGGCCTTATTTTCAATACCGTTCAGGCAAATTCCGTCGCCCACGCGCTGCGCTTTGCCTTTAATTGTCCGGAGTGGCTGACGGGCGGCGCGCTTGCCCTTCTCACCCTGCTGACCATTGTGACCGGGCTCAAAGGGGTTGCCCGCCTGATGCAGTGGCTGGTTCCGCTGATGGCGCTGCTGTGGGTGTCCACCAGCGTGATGGTATGCGCGATACATATTGACGAGGTGCCGAACGTCATCGTCACCATTTTCCAAAGCGCGTTCGGCTGGCGCGAAGCGGCTTCAGGCGCGTTGGGTTACACCCTTAGCCAGGCTCTCACTGCGGGTTTTCAGCGAGGCATGTTCTCCAACGAAGCGGGAATGGGCTCCACGCCGAATGCCGCCGCAGCGGCCGCATCCTGGCCCCCGCATCCCGCCGCGCAGGGCATTGTACAGATGATTGGCGTCTTCACAGACACCATTGTTATCTGCTCCGCCAGCGCGATGATCATGCTGCTGGCCGGTGCCGCTGAGCAACCGTCCGGTAGTACGGCAGGCATTCATTGGGTACAACAGGCGCTGGTCTCCCTCGTCGGCGGCTGGGGCGCGGGCCTTGTCGCACTTGTCGTGGGACTTTTTGCCTTTAGTTCCATTGCGGTGAACTATATCTATGCCGAAAACAACCTTATCTTCCTGAAAGTCAATTCGCGTCTGACCCGCAACGTCCTTCGCGCGGGTGTGCTGGGAATGGTTTTCGTCGGCTCCCTGCTCAGTATGCCGTTGGTCTGGCAAATAGCGGACGTCATCATGGCGCTGATGGCCATCACGAACCTGACGGCCATTTTGCTGCTTTCACCGGTTGTGGCGCTGATCGCGCGCGATTATCTGCGTCAGCGCAAGCTCGGCGTACAGCCCGTCTTTGACGCCTCACGCTATCCCGAAATCGAGTCACAAATTGCCCCTGGCACCTGGGATGATTTGCCGCGGCAATAACAGCTATCGATCAATTCAGGGCGATTTTTTGTTAAAGTCGCTCTAAATTTCCTGCAAGGACTGGATATGCTGATTCTGATTTCACCTGCCAAAACGCTCGACTACCAGAGCCCGCTCGCCACTGAGCGTTATACCCAGCCGGAATTGCTGGACTACTCGCAACAGTTGATCCACGAAGCGCGTAAGCTTTCGGCTCCGCAAATCGCTTCGCTGATGAGCATCAGCGATAAACTTGCCGACCTGAACGCCACCCGTTTTCATGAGTGGCAGCCTGACTTCACGCCCGCCAACGCCCGCCAGGCGCTGTTGGCCTTCAAAGGTGACGTCTACACTGGCCTGCAAGCAGAAACGTTTAGCGAAGCCGATTTCGATTTTGCCCAGCAGCATCTGCGCATGTTATCCGGCCTGTACGGGGTGCTGCGCCCGCTGGATCTGATGCAGCCGTATCGTCTGGAGATGGGTATCCGCCTGGAAAACGCTAAAGGTAAAGATCTGTACCAGTTCTGGGGCGATGTCATTACCGACAAGCTTAACGCGGCGCTGCAAGCCCAGGGGGACAACGTGGTGATCAACCTGGCCTCCGATGAGTACTTCAAATCGGTGAAACCGAAAAAGCTGGATGCGGACATTATCAAGCCGGTATTCCTCGACGAGAAAAACGGCAAATTTAAAGTAATCAGCTTCTACGCCAAAAAAGCGCGCGGTCTGATGAGCCGCTTCATCATTCAAAACCGCCTGACGAAGCCAGAGCAGCTCACCGGCTTTAACAGTGAAGGGTATTTCTTCGACGAGGCATCGTCAGGAAAAAACGAGCTGGTGTTTAAGCGTCACGAGCAATAAAAGACAACCCCGCCAGCTGGCGGGGTTTATGTTAATGGTGCTTCCGGTCCGGGCCCGGGCGGCGCTCGTCATGACGGTGGTGATCGTCACGATCGCGATGTTCATCGTGCGGACGCCAGTGGTTATCGCGCCAGTCATAGTGTGCTTTCCACCAGTCATGGTCGCGCCAGCGGCCGCCATCCCAGTAGTGCCCGTTATTATCCCGATCGCCAATTTGCAGTTTTACCGCGGGCACGAGGGTGATCTCAGCTGCCTGCACCGCCATGGGAGCGACCAGCATCAGTGAAAGCGCGATAAGTGCAGGTTTCAGGGTAGACATAGGTGACTCCTTATTCTTCTTGCCCAACGTGGGCCGATGTAAGGAGAGTACGTGATGGGAACGGGGGATGTTATTCTCTGCAATCCTAAACGCTAAGTGACCGCATTTATTGGGAATTTCTGCTTTTTTCCTGCTGTTTTTCTCCTTAATTTCTCCATAAAAAAGCCGGGTGGCGCTGCGCTTACCCGGCCTACGTTCTGAGCCGTTGTAGGCCCGGTAAGGCGTAGCCGCCACCGGGCAACAAACTTACGCTCGGGTCATCATCAGCTTACGCAGCGCGGCAAAGTCTGCGGGCAGCTCATGAGACAGCAGCGGCAGGTCGGCACGCTCGGCCAGCTCTTTTGGCAGCGGCAGCGTTTCCCCCAGGATCGCTTCCACACTCTCTTTGAACTTGGCCGGATGGGCGGTGCCGAGGAACAGGCCATACTCACCCGGTTGAAGCTGATCGCGCAGGGCACGATAGGCAATCGCCGCGTGCGGCTCAGAGGTATAGCCCACCGCTTTCAGCTCGCGCATGGTGGCTTTCGTGGTTTCGTCCGTCACCGCTGCGTAACCCAGATCGCCCAGACGCCAGACCTTACGGCGGAACAGCTCTTCCACACGCGGCCAGTTGTTAGGCTGTGACACATCCATCGCATTGGAGAGCGTGGCCTGAGTCGCGTTCGGCGCCCATTTTCCGTCCTTCAGGAAACGCGGCACGGTGTCGTTGGCGTTGGTGGCGGCGATAAAGCGCTTCACCGGCAGGCCGAGTGATTTCGCCAGCAGGCCTGCCGTCAGGTCGCCGAAGTTCCCGCTTGGCACGGAAACCACCAGCTGATTGCGCGCGCCCTGCGGCAACTGCGCCACCGCTTCGAAGTAGTAGCAGATCTGCGCCAGCAGACGGCTGATGTTGATGGAGTTGGCAGAGTTCAGCCCCAGCGCCGCCTTCAGCTCTTCGTCATCGAAGGCTTGCTTCACCAGCGCCTGACAGGCATCGAAATCGCCGTCGATCGCCACGGTTTCAATGTTGCCCCCAAGGGTGCAGAACAGTTTTTCCTGAAGCGGGCTGATTTTGCCTTTCGGATAGAGGATCACCACGCGGACGTTTTTCAGGCCGTAGAACGCATGGGCCACCGCCGCACCGGTATCGCCTGAAGTCGCGGTCAGAATGGTCACCGGTTTGTCGCCGCTGATGTGGGTCAGCATCTGCGCCATAAAGCGACCGCCGAAATCTTTGAACGCCAGCGTCGGGCCGTGGAACAGCTCCAGACAGCCAACGTCAGGCTCCACCTGCTTCACCGGCGCCGGGAAAGCAAACGCCGCACGCACGCGCTCTTCCAGCAGCTCCTGTGGGATTTCGTCGCCGATAAACGCAGACAGAATTTTGGTGCTGCGGGTGACAAAGTCCTGCTTCAGCAGTTCATCGATTTCGGTCAGCTGAAATTCCGGCAGGTCGTGGGGGAAGAACAGCCCCTGATTTTTGCCCAGCCCCTGCGTTACCGCCTGCGCAAAGCTGACCTGCTCGTTATGATCTTTAAGGTTGTAGAGTTTCATTCGTTATCCCAGTACTCGTGCGCCAGCCGTGTCCAGACGGCAAATATGAACAAAGCCTTCCTGATTTTGCAGGTAGTGTTTAGAGAGCCAGTCCGCCACGCGCTGCGCGGTGTCTGGCTTGTCGCATAAGGCGAACAGCGTCGGGCCGGAGCCGGAGATGCCGCACGCCTGTGCGCCGATATCCATGGATGCCTGTCGCGCTTCGTTAAAGCCCGGCAGCAGCTTCGTGCGATACGGCTCGGCAATAACGTCTTTCATCAGTTTCGCCGCCAGCTGCGGCTGTCGGGTGTAGCAGGCATGAATAAAGCCCGCCAGATGACGCCCGTGGGCAATACAGTCCTGACGACGATACTGCGCCGGCAGGATCGCACGCGCTTCGGCAGTAGACACTTTAATGCCCGGATAGGCCAGCACCCACAGCCACTCATCAAACCCTGGCACCTGCTGGCTGATGATGCCATTTTCTTCAATCATCAGCTGCATGCCGCCAAGGAAGCACGGCGCCACGTTATCATAATGAATGCTGCCGGAGATGCGCCCTTCCAGCTCGCCCATCAGCGCCAGCAGACGGCTGTTGTTCAGCGGCTTGCCGCAGTGCTCATTCATCGCCACCAGCGCGGCGACCACCGAGCAGGCGCTCGAGCCCAGCCCCGAACCAATCGGCATGCTCTTTTCCAGCGTCATGGCGACCGGCACGTTTTTGCCAATCTCCTGACAGAAGCGTTCCCAGCACTGATAAACGATATTCTCGCGCGGTTCAGACGGCAGCTTACTGGCGAAACGGCCGATGTTATTCAGGCTGAAGCGCTCTGCCGCCTCAACCGTAACCGTATCGCCCAGCAGCGAACCGTCCACCGGCGTTACCGCCGCGCCCAGCACGTCAAATCCGACGCTCATATTGGCGCTGGAAGCCGGGGCATATACTTTAACCATCTTAAACTCCTAACTTCCATGACAGGGTACGCAGCAGATCGGCAAACACACCTGCCGCCGTCACATCATTCCCTGCGCCATAGCCGCGAAGCACCAGCGGCAGTGGCTGATAATAATGGCTGTAGAACGCCAGAGCGTTCTCGCCGTTTTTCACCTTGTACAGCGGATCGTTGCCATCCACTTCGGCAATCTTCACCCGGCAGACGCCGTCTTCTTCAATGTTGCCAACATAGCGCAATACCTTACCTTCATCACGGGCTTTCGCAACGCGTGCGGCAAAGGCATCGTCAAGCTGAGGTAAATTCGCCATAAAGGCGCTGACGTCACCGCTGTCATCAAATTCTGCTGGCAGCACTGGCTCAATCACGATATCAGAAAGCTCCAGCTCGCGGCCGGTCTCGCGCACCAGGATCAGCAGCTTACGCGCCACGTCCATACCGGAGAGGTCGTCCCGCGGATCCGGCTCGGTGTAACCCAGCTCGCGCGCGGCGCGGGTGGCTTCCGACAGGCTCATCCCTTCGTCCAGCTTGCCGAAGATAAACGACAGGGAGCCGGAGAGGATGCCGGAGAAACGCTGTAGTTCGTCGCCCGCGTTCAGCAGGTTTTGCAGGTTCTCGATGACCGGCAGGCCCGCGCCCACGTTGGTGTCATACAGAAACTTGCGGCGCGACTTACTCGCCGCCAGACGCAGCTGGTGATAGTAATCCATCGACGAGGTGTTGGCCTTTTTGTTCGGCGTCACCACGTGGAAACCTTCGCGCAGGAAATCCGCGTACTGATCGGCCACCGCCTGGCTGGAGGTACAGTCAACGATCACCGGGTTAAGCAGGTGATATTCTTTCACCAGACGGATCAGGCGGCCCAGGTTAAACGGCTCTTTCGCCTCTTCCAGCTCCGCCTGCCAGTTTTCCAGGTTCAGACCGTGGACGTTAGTCAGCAACGCTTTCGAGTTCGCAATGCCGCAGACGCGCAGATCGATATGTTTCTTCTTAAGCCACTCCTGCTGACGCTTTACCTGCTCCAGCAGCGCGCCGCCGACGCCGCCGACGCCCACCAGGAACAGCTCAATCACCTGGTCGGTGTTGAACAGCATCTGATGCACCACGCGCACGCCGGTAGTGGCGTCATCGTTATCCACGACAACGGAAATGGAACGCTCGGATGAGCCCTGGGCAATAGCCACGATATTGATATTGGCCCGCGCCAGCGCGGCAAAGAATTTGGCGGAGATACCGCGCAGGGTGCGCATACCGTCGCCGACCACCGAGATAATCGCCAGACGCTCCTGAATGGAAAGCGGCTCCAGCAGCTCTTCTTTCAGCTCCAGATAGAACTCTTCTTCCAGCGCGCGACGGGCGCGCAGGCAATCGCCCTGCGGAACGCAGAAGCTGATGCTGTATTCGGAAGAAGACTGCGTGATCAGCACCACGGAGATCCCGTTGCGGGACATAGCGGCAAAGACGCGTGCCGCCATGCCGACCATGCCCTTCATCCCCGGGCCGGAGACGCTGAACATCGCCATGTTATTGAGGTTAGAAATGCCTTTCACCGGCAGGTCATCTTCATCCGCGCTGGCGCCAATCAGCGTACCCGGCGCCTGCGGATTACCGGTATTCTTAATCAGGCAAGGGATCTGGAACTGGGCAATCGGGGAGATGGTACGCGGGTGAAGAACTTTAGCGCCGAAGTAGGAAAGCTCCATCGCTTCCTGGTACGACATCGACTTCAGCAGCCTGGCATCCGGCACCTGGCGCGGATCGCAGGTATAAACGCCGTCGACATCAGTCCAGATCTCACAACAGTCTGCGCGTAAACAGGCCGCCAGCACCGCAGCGGAGTAGTCAGAGCCGTTACGCCCCAGCACCACCAGTTCGCCCTTCTCGTTACCGGCGGTAAAGCCTGCCATCAGGATCATATGGTCAGACGGGATTTTGCTCGCCGCAATACGGCGTGTCGACTCGGCAATGTCGACGGTGGATTCAAGGTAGTGGCCCACAGCCAGCAGTTTTTCAACCGGATCGATGACCGTCACGTGGTGACCGCGCGCTTCCAGCACGCCTGCCATGATGGCGATAGAGAGTTTTTCACCCCGGCAAATCAGCGCCGCGTTGATGCTGTCCGGGCACTGGCCAAGCAGGCTGATACCGTGAAGAACGTGTTTAATCTGGGCAAATTCAAGTTCAACGGTGCTTTTCAGCTGCGCCAGCGGGAAACCAGGCTGGGCGTCGGCCAGCCCCTGAAGCAGATCGGCGAAGATACGCTCGGCGTCGCTGATATTCGGCAGTGCATCCTGACCACCGATGGTTTTTTCAATCATCGCCACCAGGTGGTTCGTGATTTTGGCCGGGGCAGAGAGCACGGTGGCAACCTGCCCCTGCCTGGCGTTGCTTTCCAGGATATCGGCAACACGCAGAAAACGTTCTGCATTTGCCACTGACGTACCGCCGAACTTCAACACTCGCATGGTTCTACCTCATTTCCTTTAGCCGAAAAAAAAGCCCGCACTGTTCAGGTGCGGGCTTTTTTCTGTTTTTCCTGTACGCGTCAGCCCGCATCGTTACCTGTGGTAATGATGATGGTTGTAGTAATGGTGGTGATGCTGATGCGTTTCATGGATGTTGTGTACTCTGTCATTATTATCTGTCTGTGCTCTATTCTTTTAGGGTTAAAGGATCGAGCCCCTTAAGTCAATGAATTTTTAATTCGATCACAATTCGGGACATTCTCACGTCCCGCTGCGCGCAGATTTATTTTCATCGGAATACCCCAGTTGCAACCCCAGACATCAGCAGGATCGGCCATAATAAAAACCTATGGCACTATTTTACTCCGCTAATTTTTTTTCAATATCATGAAGCAATCGGTGCAGCATTGCCGTGTCACGCTGTTCAAGACGCCCCAGGCGCTGCTGTAACCAGTCCACCATTTTTTGATCGTCAGCGACGCCCAACTGCGCAAGAAGCTTATCTGCACGAACACGCAGTGCCGCCAGCTGGTTTTCATCCGAAACTGTCACCGGTGGCTGAGAAATTTGTATTAAGGATGCTAATTGATAGCAATAGACCATCACCGCCTGCCCCAGATTGAGTGACGGGTAATCCGCCACCATCGGCGCGCCCGTCAGCACGTCAGCCAGCGCCAGCTCTTCGTTAGTCAGCCCGGAATCTTCTCGCCCAAACACCAGCGCGGCTTTCTCCAGCCACTGGCTTTTCTCTTCCAGCATCGGCACCAGTTCAGCAGGCGTGGCGTAATAGTGAAACTTCGCCCGGCTGCGCGCGGTCGTCGCGACGGTAAATGAAATATCGTGGAGTGCGTCGGCGAGCGTAGCGTAAGTGGTTATATTATCGAGAATATCACCCGAACCGTGCGCCACCCAGCGCGCAGCAGGCTCCAGATGCGCCGTGCTGTCCACAATACGCAAATCGGTAAAACCCATAGTCTTCATGGCACGCGCCGCAGCGCCAATATTTTCAGCTCTTGCTGGTGCCACCAGCACAATCGACAGATGCATTTACGCTCTCTTTTTAATCAGTTAGCAGGTAAAAATGTGATTCAGTTCAACATATTACGCAGCACGAATTTACATTTTTGCAACACAAATCACCGAAATAGCGTTTCATAACAATTAAAAAAAGCTAAACTATTTTGTGGCTGAACAATCAGTTAGAATGTTAACAGAAGACCATTATCCTTATGTTTTGTAATGATAATGACCATATGAATACTCTTTTCTGATTGGATTCGTACCGTTTATCAATCAATGTCCGCAACTAGTTGGTTTATTGAAAAATTGTGACAAAGGCTAGCATTCAGCTACGATGATTTCATCAAACTGTTAACGTGCTACAATTGAACTTGATATATGTCAACGAAGCGTAGTTTTATTGGGTGTCCGGTGTCACTTAGCCTGTTATGTTGCTGTTAAAATGGTTAGGATGACAGCCGTTTTTGACACTGTCGGGTCCAAAGGGAAAGTACCCACGACCAAGCTAATGATGTTGTTGACGTTGATGGAAAGTGCATCAAGAACGCAATTACGTACTTTAGTCACGTTAAGCCGATCATGTTAATTTGCGACATGCATCAGGCAGGTCAGGGACTTTTGTACTTCCTGTTTCGATTTAGTTGGCAATTTAGGTAGCAAACATGCAGACCCCGCACATTCTTATCGTTGAAGACGAGTTGGTAACACGCAACACGTTAAAGAGCATTTTCGAAGCAGAAGGCTACGATGTCTTTGAAGCGACCGATGGCGCAGAGATGCATCAGATCCTTTCTGAAAATGATATCAACCTGGTGATTATGGATATCAACCTGCCGGGCAAAAACGGGCTTCTTCTGGCGCGCGAACTGCGTGAACAGGCGAACGTCGCGTTGATGTTCCTGACAGGCCGTGACAACGAGGTTGATAAAATTCTTGGTCTGGAAATCGGCGCGGATGACTACATCACCAAGCCGTTCAACCCTCGCGAGTTAACCATTCGTGCACGCAACCTGCTGTCCCGCACCATGAATCTGGGTACGGTCAGTGAAGAGCGTCGTAGCGTCGACAGCTACAAATTCAACGGCTGGGAACTTGATATCAACAGCCGTTCGCTGATTAGCCCGAACGGTGAGCAGTACAAACTGCCGCGCAGTGAATTCCGCGCGATGCTGCACTTCTGCGAGAACCCGGGCAAGATTCAGTCTCGTGCAGAACTGCTGAAGAAAATGACCGGTCGTGAGTTGAAGCCACACGATCGTACCGTTGACGTAACCATCCGTCGTATTCGTAAACATTTCGAATCTACGCCTGATACGCCGGAAATCATCGCCACGATCCATGGTGAAGGCTATCGTTTCTGCGGTGACCTCCAGGAGTAATCCTCACGTCACGCAGTAAAGAACGGCGCATTTGCGCCGTTTTTTTTATCAATGCCACGGCATAATCGGCACCGCGCTAATCGCGTTTTTCGGTGAGCCTTCCACGACTTTGTCCGAGTAGGCCAGATAAGCCAGGGTGTTACGCTTCGCGTCATAAAAACGGACCACCTGTAGCTTTTTGAACACCAACGAGGTCCGTTTCTGGAATACAACGTCGCCCTGCGCTTTGCCGTTTTTAATTTTGTCACTCAATTCCACCGGTCCAACCTGCTGGCAGGAGATGGCCGCGTCAGACGTGTCTTCAGCCAGCCCCAGGCCGCCTTTAATCCCGCCGGTCTTCGCCCGGCTGACATAGCAGGTGACGTTTTTAACGTCCGGATCGTCAAACGCCTCCACCACAATTTTGTGGTCCGGCCCAAACATTTTAAACACGGTATCCACGGAGCCAATTTGCTCCGCCTGCGCCACGCGCCCTGCCATCAGCGCCAGTGCTGCAAAGACTAAAACCTTGTATTTCATATTGTTACCATTCATAAAAAATTACGCTGAGCGATTATTCAACAGGTTAGATAAAAATGTAGCAAGATCACAGGATTAGAATATATCCGCACATAAATCACCATAAAAAGCATTTATGCGCAAAAAAAACACTGAATGCTAAAACGTCAAAAAATGCTATTATCCGCTAACCTGTAAACAGGCACCTGCGGCAGTTTTAAGGATGAGGATAGTATATGGATCAGGCTGGAATTATTCGCGACCTGCTCACCTGGCTGGAAGGTCATCTCGACCAGCCATTGTCACTGGATAATGTGGCGGCAAAAGCAGGCTATTCCAAGTGGCATCTGCAAAGGATGTTCAAGGATGTCACCGGTCATGCTATCGGTGCCTATATTCGCGCACGTCGTTTATCAAAGTCTGCTGTTGCGTTGCGCCTGACCGCGCGACCAATCCTTGATATTGCCCTGCAATATCGTTTCGATTCACAGCAAACTTTCACCCGCGCCTTTAAAAAGCAGTTCTCGTTAACGCCAGCGCTTTATCGCCGCTCGCCGGACTGGAGCTCCTTTGGTATGCGTCCGCCGCTGCGTCTGGGCGAGTTTGCGATGCCAAAATATGAAATCATCACCCTGCCAGAAACGCACCTGGTCGGCACCACGCAGAGCTACTCCTGTTCCCTTGAGCAGATCTCCGAGTTCCGCCATCAGATGCGCGTTCAGTTCTGGCGCGAATTTTTAAGCCATGCTCCGGCGATCCCGCCGATTCTGTATGGTTTGAACGAAACGCATCCAAGCCAGGAAAAAGATGACGAGCAGGAGGTGTTCTATACCACGGCGCTGACGCCTGATATGGCGAACGGTTACATTCATGGCTCGAAGCCTGTCGTGCTGGAAGGCGGCGAGTATGTGATGTTCTCATACGAAGGTTTAGGAACGGGCGTTCAGGAGTTCATCCTGACCGTTTACGGGACCTGCATGCCGATGTTGAATCTGAATCGCCGTAAAGGTCAGGACATTGAGCGCTACTATCCGGCGCAAGATGCTAAACCGGAAGAAGGCCCTATCAATCTGCGTATGGAATTCCTGATTCCGGTACGTCGTTAACGCTGCAATTCGTCCAGTGCAGGGGCATCAAGATGCGAAATGTCCCCTGCCATCTCAACCACCCACCCCGATGCCAGCCAGGCACTTTCCTGATAGTCGATACGGGAAATGGAACAGTTGCGCAGACGCAAACGGCGTTCGGCGTAAGCGGGCAGTCCCAGAATGGTGCTCACCAGACAACCCAGCGCGATACCGTGGCTCACCAGCAGCGGTCGGCTACCTGCCGGGAGTTTCAGGCACTCGGCCAGGGCGGCATGCATACGTACGCTGAGCTCCTGCATGGATTCGCCCTCAGGAATACGGCCATCTTCGGTACCGTTTACCAGCGTGCGTCGCCAGCCCTCTTCCGTTTCCGTCAGCGTATCGATAGGACGTTTTTCCAGCACGCCCATATCCAGCTCGCGCAGGCGCGGCTCAAGCATGACGTCACAGCCGCAGGCGTCTGCGATGATGCGCGCCGTCTGCTGTGTGCGACCTAAGTCGCTGGTAATCACGTGGGTAATGCCCAGCGTTCTGGCGCGTTCCGCCACCTGCCACGCTTGCTGCACCCCCTTCTCAGTGAGAGGACTGTCTGACTGGCCTTGAATACGTCGCTCGGCGTTCCACTGCGTTTCACCGTGGCGAACAAGGTATACCTGTAACATGCTTTTTTTCCGTTATACTGCGATGAATTTTTTAAATCGAGCTTAATTATGCACCATGTTGTCTCTGCTACCACCAATCCTGCCAAAATTCAGGCAATTCTAAGGGCATTTGACGAGATCTTCGGCGCAGGATCCTGCCATATTGAGGCCATCGGCGTCGAGAGTGGCGTTCCTGAACAGCCGTTTGGCAGCGAGGAAACGCGCGCTGGCGCACGAAATCGCGTGGCAAATGCAAAAGCCGCCGCGCCAGACGCTGACTTCTGGGTCGCGATTGAAGCTGGTATCGACGAAGGAGCGACCTTCAGCTGGGTTGTCATCGAAAGCCGCGAGCAGCGCGGCGAAGCGCGTTCTGCCACGCTGCCGCTGCCGGAGGTCATACTGGAGAAAGTCCGCGCGGGTGAGGCGCTGGGGCCGGTAATGTCGCACTATACCGGCATTGATGAGATTGGTCGTAAAGAGGGGGCGATTGGCGTCTTTACCGCGGGCAAGCTCACCCGTTCGAGCGTTTACCACCAGGCCGTTATTCTGGCGTTAAGTCCGTTCCATAACGCGATTTATCGTTAAGTCTGTAGGCCGGATAAGGCGAAGCCGTCATCCGGCGTTTTTCAGCAATACCGCTTCCAGCCACTGACGCAGTTCAACCGGCGCCGACTTCAGGCTGTTTGAACCACGGGTAATGGTCGCGATGCCCGCGCCCAGCTCGTTTTTCAGCTCGCGCTGGCTCATTTCGCCGCGCAGCAGTTCCTCAATAATGCGTACCCGCGTGCCCAGCGCTTCGCGTTCATCGGGCGTCAGCATCAGCTGTAGCAACGGTAAATGCAGATCTTTGTCGTAAGACTGGCGGAGCAACTCCACAAAACGAAGCCACTCCTGATGACGCTGTTCGGCCATGGCCGAGGAATACGGGGAATGCTGGGTCATGTTATGCTGCCTCTTGTACTCATTAGCGAGTACAGCATAACACAACCCGCGCCGATCAGTAACGTCTCTGCCACTCGGCATCGCTCATCAGGGTATCTTTCTGCCCCATGAAGTAGCGATAGTAGGCGTCATAGGCCAGCACGTTCTTCACATAGCCGCGCGTTTCCGAGAACGGAATGCTCTCGACAAACGCCACGGCGTCGATACGCCCTGCGCTGTTACCAAGCCATGTCCGCACGCGGCCTGGCCCGGCGTTGTACGCCGCTGACGCGAAGATACGGTTATTACCGAACTGCTGATAGACGTACTGCAAGTAGCTGGTACCGATGTTGATGTTGGTCTCCGGATCCAGCAGCTGGGACGGGCTGCTGTAGCCTGGAATATTAAACATCTTCACCGTGTGCGTCGCGGTGCCCGGCATAATCTGCATCAGGCCGCTGGCACCCACTGGTGAACGCACTTTCGGGTTCCAGGCGCTCTCCTGACGGGCAATGGCCATCGCGTAGCTTTGCGGAATATCTTTGCCGCTGGTGTAGCGATCGAACAGATCCTTATAAGCCAGCGGGAAACGCTCTTCGAGATGATCCCACAGTTTGCCGGCGATCGTCGCCTGCACGCTCAGATCCCACCAGCGATTATCAAACGCATAGCGGGCAAGCTGCGCTTTCTCTTCAGTGGTACGGCTGGTGACCAGATTCGCCCATTCGCTGCGCGCGGTATTATCCAGATTCCAGTACATCAGCTCGCGCACGCGCGCCATTTCCGGCCCCTGCGTCAGCGCCGGGTTCGCGTTGGCTGGCGCTTTGTCGATCTTCAGGGTGTACTCCTCGCCCAGACGCTGCGCCGCCGCCATCGGGTAGAATCCGCGCTGCTGCATCAGGGAGTGGAGGATCTCTTTGGCTTCATCGTCACGACCACGTTCCAGCAGCAGGTCTGCCTGCCAGTAACGCCATTCATCTTTCTCTTTGGCATCCATCGGCAGACGCGCCAGCCAGGTATTGAGGCCACGACGATCGCCCGTTCCCAGCGCCATGCGCACGCGACGCTCCACCAGCGAGACAGAGTTTGAACGCATCACCGCATCATCACGCCAGCGCGCCTGTTCGTCGGTGACATCTGTTCCCATCAGTCGCCATGCCACGATATCGCGCAGCTCCTGAGTTTGATCGTCATTAAGCTGCTGGGCCTGCACCAGCTGCGGGATCATCAGCCTGGCGTTTTCCACATCATCACGCGCCACGCTGGCAAAGGCCACCGCCGCCATCTGGCGGGTAAAATCGGTCGCGCCGGTGGTACGCGCAAACGTCAGGACAGTGTTCGGATCGTTTGCCAGGCCGATAACGGCAGAAGCAATGGTCTGATAATCCGCCGGCATTTGCCCCGCCAGCACGGTGACCAGCCGGGTGTTTCCGGCCTTCATCGCCAGGCGAATACGTTCCAGGTAAGAGAGCGGATCCTGCTTGCCCGAGGCGCGCCAGGCGCTGAACAGCGGGTCACAGGCGTTTGGCTGGCTTTTGCCCGTCAACCACAGCTCTTTCGCACCGACCCAGGCTTCCTCCTGCTGACCGGTCGCCCATTTCGCATAATAGTAATTACACTGCGCTTCCGTCGCGCCCGGTTTATCCGGGCTGAAGGCCAGCAGGCCGCGCCAGTCTTCGCGACGGGCAAGCTCGTTCACGAACCGGGACTTCAGGGTGCGCGCAGGCGGCAGGGTCGGGTTCGCCTGAATGAAGTTGTTCACGGTGACGGTTGGTTGATTCATCAGATCGTCAGTAATCTGGCGATACTCCAGATACGGATACAGCGGATAATCCTTCAGCGTCGGCATCAGCGCCTGCACGGTATCCATCTGCCTGTTGTCCCATGCCTGCTTAATCTGGGCATAGCGGCTACGTTGTTCGTCCAGTGAATCGGCATGCACCGCCTGGCTTACCGCCATTACGCATACGCTGGCAGCCAGCAGACGCCAGACCACCCGTTTGGCTTTTTCCACAAGCTCTTCCTCATTGTTTTTCGTCAGTTGCAGCGTCTTGCCACGTCAAAGTTACATCAACTTATGCTAACCAGGCATCCCACAACGCGCCACGTCATGGACACTTTTTTACCTTTCTTGCGCGTTTTAACACTCCCGACGTTCCTGGCTGGGATTAGGGCGTGAAAAAGGCTACACTTCGAGGCTGAAATTCATTCTCATCACGATAAAAGAGGCGAAGTCCAACGTGGCTCAATTCGTTTATACCATGCATCGTGTCGGCAAAGTTGTCCCGCCGAAACGTCATATTCTTAAAAATATCTCGCTGAGCTTCTTCCCGGGCGCAAAAATCGGTGTTCTGGGTCTCAACGGTGCCGGTAAGTCCACCCTGCTGCGCATCATGGCCGGCATCGATACAGACATCGAAGGTGAAGCCCGTCCGCAGCCTGGCATTAAGATCGGCTACCTGCCGCAGGAACCTCAGCTGAACCCGGAGCACACCGTGCGTGAATCCGTTGAAGAAGCGGTATCCGAGGTGGTTAACGCCCTGAAAGGTCTGGATGAAGTGTATGCCAAATACGCCGAGCCGGATGCGGACTTCGACAAACTGGCCGCTCAGCAGGGCAAATATGAGGAAATTATCCAGGCGCACGATGGTCACAACCTGAACGTGCAGCTGGAGCGCGCGGCTGATGCCCTGCGTCTGCCAGACTGGGATGCGAAAATCGCAAACCTGTCCGGTGGTGAACGCCGCCGTGTGGCGCTGTGCCGCCTGCTGCTGGAAAAACCAGACATGCTGCTGCTCGACGAACCGACCAACCACCTGGATGCCGAATCCGTGGCGTGGCTGGAGCGCTTCCTGCATGACTTCGAAGGCACCGTGGTAGCGATTACCCACGACCGTTACTTCCTCGACAACGTTGCGGGCTGGATCCTGGAGCTGGACCGCGGCGAAGGTATTCCGTGGGAAGGCAACTACTCCTCCTGGCTGGAGCAGAAAGACCAGCGTCTGGCGCAGGAAGCGTCTCAGGAAGCCGCCCGCCGTAAGTCTATTGAGAAAGAGCTGGAGTGGGTGCGTCAGGGCGCGAAAGGCCGTCAGTCTAAGGGCAAAGCCCGTCTGGCACGCTTCGAAGAGCTGAACAACACCGAATACCAGAAACGTAACGAAACCAACGAACTGTTTATTCCACCTGGAGCTCGTCTGGGGGATAAAGTGGTTGAAGTGACTAACCTGCGTAAGTCCTACGGCGACCGCGTGCTGATCGACGATCTGACCTTCTCCGTTCCGAAAGGCGCTATCGTCGGCATCATCGGTCCGAACGGCGCGGGTAAATCCACCCTGTTCCGCATGATGTCTGGTCAGGAACAGCCTGACAGCGGCTCTATCACCCTGGGTGAGACCGTGAAGCTGGCCTCCGTTGACCAGTTCCGCGACGCGATGGACAACAGCAAAACCGTGTGGGAAGAAGTCTCCGGCGGTCTGGATATCATGCGTATCGGCAACACCGAGATGCCAAGCCGCGCCTATGTTGGCCGCTTTAACTTCAAGGGCACCGACCAGGGCAAACGCGTGGGCGAGCTGTCCGGCGGTGAGCGCGGTCGTCTGCACCTGGCAAAACTGCTCCAGGTTGGCGGCAACGTTCTGCTGCTCGATGAACCCACCAACGACCTGGACATCGAAACCCTGCGCGCACTGGAAAACGCCCTGCTGGAGTTCCCGGGCTGCGCGATGGTTATCTCGCACGACCGCTGGTTCCTGGACCGTATCGCGACCCACATCCTGGACTACCAGGACGAAGGTAAGGTGGAGTTCTTCGAAGGTAACTTCACCGAATACGAAGAGTACAAGAAACGCACGCTGGGCGCAGACGCGCTGGAGCCGAAGCGTATTAAGTACAAGCGTATTGCGAAATAAAAGCAAAACGGCAACTTCGGTTGCCGTTTTTTATGTTTGTTCCCTCTCCCCATGGGAGAGGGCCAGGGTGAGGGCATCAGGCCGCACAAAATCACCCGCCCACGTAATACCGCTTCACCTCATCAAACTGCATCGCAAAGTCGATATAGCTCATCAGCGCAGGCGAATTGAGCTTACGGCTCGGGTAGGCCAGCCAGAGATCGTTTCCCTCAACGCTCCACGCCGACAGCACCTTCACCAGCGCGCCCTTTTCGATCTTATCTTCCAGCAGGAATGCGGGTAACAGCGTGATCCCCGCCCCGGCAATGGCGCATTCCCTGGCGTACACCAGATTATCCGTCATATGAGCGTTATCCGGCAGGTAGCGGTAATCCTCATTCTCGCTTCGCAGAAGCCACTCCGACCATGCCCGGTGCGTAATGCAGCGATGCTCCACCAGCTGTCGGGGATGAATTAACGGCTCCCGGCGTGCCAGGTAGTCGGGCGAGGCCAGCATGTAGCGCGGACAGTGCCCAATCATGCGGCCAATCAGGGAAGAATCCTGCGGTTTGCCGGTGCGCAGCGCCACGTCAAAGCCAGACTCGACCAGATCCACCACGTCGTCTGAGATCGACACATCCAGTGACACGTCCGGATAGCGAAGCTGGAACTCGGCATTCATATGCGCCAGCAGCGTCGCGCCAATTCCTGCCGGACAGGTGATCCGCAGCCGCCCGCTGGGGTTTTCTCGCAGCCGCTGAATGGCATACTCCGCGCGCTCGCTGGCAGCCAGCATCTCGCGACAGTGCACCAGATAGTGCTCGCCCGCAAACGTCAGGCTTATTCTGCGCGTCGTGCGATTCAACAGACGGATCCCCACCTGCTGCTCCAGCTGGCTAATGCGCTGGCTGACGCTGGATTTTGGCAGTTCCGCCTTCTGCGCCGCCGCGGTAAAGCTGCCCATCTCGGCCACCAGCGCAAACAGTGCCATATCCTGAAGCTGTTTAAACATGATTGTTCACTCTGTACGAACGCTGAGTTCTGGATTGTCCATCTTATCATGCGGCTGACCACTTAATAGACTAGCCTCAACAAAACGAATGCCATTGAGGAGCACACCATGTCAGTGAAAGCCATTGCCGTTAACCCAGAAAATCCCTCCACCTTCGTTGAAATCACCCCGCCGATGCCGCAGCCCGGCGAACACGATCTGCTGGTGGAGGTGAAAGCCGTCTCCGTAAACCCGGTGGACACCAAGGTACATGCAGGCATTGCTAAAAGCGGGCTGAAGGAGCCGCGCATTCTCGGGTGGGATGCCAGCGGGATCGTAAAAGCCGTTGGGGCTGGCGTCACCGGATTCAAACCGGGTGACGAAGTGTGGTACGCGGGGGATATCACCCGACCGGGCAGCAATACCACACATCAGCTGATCGATGCGCGCATTGTCGGGCACAAGCCTGCAAGCCTTGACTGGGCCGCCGCGGCTGCACTGCCGCTGACGGCGCTCACCGCGTGGGAAGGCCTGTTTGAACGGCTGAAGATTCAGGATGCCGACGCAGATAAAACGCTGCTGATTATTGGCGGCGCGGGCGGGGTGGGATCGCTGGCGATCCCGTTTGCGAAGCACAACAGCAAGGTAAAGGTGATCGCAACGGCGTCCCGTGAAGATTCCGCCCGGTGGTGCCGCGATCGCGGTGCAGATGTGGTGGTGAACTACCGCGATCTGAAAGGCGAACTGGCGAAGCACGGGCTGACCTTTGTGGATTACATTTTCATCCTCAACGACACCGACGGGCACTGGGATGCGGTCAGCGACCTGATTGCACCGCAGGGGCATATCTGTTCCATCGTTGAGAATGAACATCCGCTGAACCAGGACAAGCTGAAGTCCAAATCCGCCGCGCTGCACTGGGAATTTATGTACACCCGCAGCATGTATCAGACGGCGGATATGGCGCGTCAGGGAGAGATCCTGGACGAAGTCGCGAAGCTGGTGGATAACGGCGTAGTGGAAAGTTCGCTCAGCGAAACGCTGCACGGGCTAAGCGTGGAAAGCATTACCGAAGCGCACCGCAAGGTGCTGGAGGGGCATATGCGTGGGAAGGTGGTGGTTGAGTATTGATTGGACTGATTCCCTTACCCTGGCCCTCTCCTAAAGGGAGAGGGTGATTAAAGTCCCCTCTCCCTTTGGGAGAGGGTTAGGGTGAGGGGTAAATCTTTTACCCCTGCTCCCCCATCATCTCCTTCACCAGCTCGACGCAGCGCAGGAAACGGGTGTCGTAGTCCGACTCTTCCACATGGACAAACTCAACGTTGTTCTCGTTAAGCATCTCTACCAGCATGGTCTGGAACTCACGCCTGTCCACGGAGCTGCCCAGGCTGCGCATGCCGTCGGCCACCCATGGGGTGTTGTTTTCCAGCAGGATCACCAGGTCAAAGCGGTATTCGTCAATCAGCGCCTGCACAAACGGGTGCTCGCGCCCCTCGTACTTTTTGCAGAACGCCTGCGTGGTGACGAAATCGGTATCAATAAAGGCGACTTTATTGGCGTATTTCACCGCGAAATCAATGTACTGGGCATGACCGAGCGCGATTTTATCGTAGTCGGAATACTGCAACGCCATCTCGTCGCCGCCAAGGTGTGAAAAGACATAATCGCGGCCATACTCCCACGCGCTGGTGGTGTTGAAGATGTTCGCCAGCTTATTGACCAGCGTCGATTTCCCGCTCGACTCGCCGCCGAGGATCGCCACCGTACGCACGAAGAACGGCTTCACCTCGGTCGGGATGTAGTCCCAGTAACGGAACGGGTTCTCGCGAATCTGCGCCCCGCTGATGTTCATGAAGGTGCGTTTAGGATCGATCAGCACCGTCTCGATACCCAGATGCTCGCGGAACTGCGGCGCGTCGGACTCTTCAGAGGTGTAGATCCAGTTAGGCGCAATGCCCTTCTCTTCCATAAACGCTTTGATGCCGTTGCTCCACACGTCCCAGCCGTGCGGATACGGCTCCATGCCCTCTTCGTTAAAGGCATGAATACGAATATTTTTCTGATATTTAAAGGTCTGAAGCAGCCAGCGCAGGCGGTCCGGCACGGTGGGCTGCTGCGACATGGCGCTGTCTTCAAACAGCTGGCGATCGCGGGTTTCATCATAACCCATGATGATATGCAGCTCGTCGACCTGGCTACAGGCGCGCTGGATCAGATAGATATGCCCGGTATGCAGCGGGTAGAACTTACCGAACACCACGCCAATGTTCTTTTGCATCCGCGGAAATTCAAGCCCCAGAAAACGGTGCAGCGCTTCCAGCTTCTGCGCGCTGGGGCTTTTGATTTTGGCGTTCAGCAGTTGGCTCAGGTAGCCCTTGGTCATGCCGCTGGCGTCCGCCACCTGCTGCAACGTGCAGCCCTTCTGGCGGATAGCGGTCTTGATGTAGTCAAATGATGACATAAATTACGGTGCCTCCTGCAAAATCGAATACGTAATTATAAGTCGTCAAAGACATTTAACGCATCTGCGAGTTTTTTAACGCCGAAAACCTGCATCCCTTCCGGAATTTTTTTCGGCACGTTGGCGGCCGGAACAATCGCGCGGCGGAAGCCATGTTTTGCCGCTTCGGAGATACGCTCCTGACCGCTCGGCACCGGGCGGATCTCGCCGGCCAGCCCTACCTCACCAAATACCACCAGATCCTGCGGCAACGGTCTGTCGCGCAGGCTGGAGACCATTGCCAGCAGCAGCGCCAGGTCCGCGCTGGTTTCCGTAACCTTCACCCCACCAACCACGTTGACGAACACATCCTGATCCGCCATTTGCAGACCGCCGTGACGGTGCAGCACCGCCAGCAGGATCGCCAGGCGGTTCTGTTCCAGACCGACCGCCACGCGCCGCGGATTGCCCATCATCGAGTGATCCACCAGCGCCTGAATTTCAACCAGCAGCGGACGCGTTCCTTCCCACAGCACCATCACCGAACTCCCGGACGTGATCTCGTCGCCACGGCTCAGGAAGATGGCCGACGGGTTGCTGACTTCGCGAAGCCCCTGCTCGGTCATGGCAAACACGCCCAGCTCATTCACCGCGCCAAAGCGGTTTTTATGGCTGCGCAGGGTACGAAAACGGGAATCCGCATCGCCATCGAGCATCACCGAGCAGTCGATACAGTGTTCAAGCACTTTCGGTCCCGCCAGCGAGCCGTCTTTGGTCACATGACCAACCATCACAATCGCCACGCCGCGCGTTTTGGCAAAGCGCGTCAGGTAGGCCGCGGTTTCACGCACCTGCGCCACGCTTCCCGGTGACGACTGAATGTCAGCCATATGCATCACCTGAATGGAGTCGATCACCATCAGCTTCGGCTGCTCTTCTTCGGCGATCATGCAGATCTGCTCGATGCTGGTTTCCGACAGCATATTCAGATTGCCGGTCGGCAGGCCGAGGCGGTGCGCGCGCATCGCCACCTGCTGGAGTGATTCTTCCCCCGTGACGTACAGGGTTTTCATCTGTTCGGCGAGCTTGCAGAGCGTTTGCAGCAGCAGGGTCGATTTACCCGCGCCCGGGTTACCGCCGATCAGAATGGCGCTGCCCGGCACTACGCCACCGCCGAGCACGCGGTCAAATTCTTTGAATCCGGTTGAGAAGCGCGGCAGCGCCTCAAGGCTGATATCCGAAAGTTTTTGTACCTTCGACACGCCTGCATTGCCCGCATAGCCGCTCAGCCGTTCATTGCGGGCCACGCTCGGCGAAGCCGCCACACCACGCACTTCGGTGATGGTGTTCCAGGCATGACAGGCGCTGCATTGCCCCTGCCAGCGCGGATAATCCGCACCACATTCATTACAGACAAATGCGCGTTTTGGAGCTTTCGCCACGGTTTACCTCGTTATTTTTGATTAATGCTGCCGGAGAGAATACAGAACACCCCCATCAGATCAGCATGACGGATAGTGACTTCCGTCTTTTCATTCACTTTCGGTTTGGCATGGTAGGCAATACCCAGCCCGGCAACTTTGATCATCGGCAGATCGTTCGCGCCATCGCCGATGGCGACGGTTTGCTCGACCGGGATGGCATATTTCTCTGCCAGACGCGTCAGCGTATTGGCTTTGTACTGCGCATCCACGATGTCGCCGATGACCTGTCCGGTGAGTTTGCCGTCCATGATCTCCAGCTCGTTTGCCACCACGGTGGTCAGACGCAGCTTGTCACGCAGGTAGTCGGCAAAGAAGGTGAACCCGCCGGAGGCAATCGCCACTTTCCAGCCGAGCGTCTCCAGCTTGAGTACCAGCTGCGTAAGCCCAGGCATCAGGGGCAGTTCATCGCGCACCTGACGCAAAATGTTAGCATCGGCCCCCTTCAGGGTCGCCACGCGCTGTCTCAGGCTGGCGGTGAAATCCAGCTCGCCGCGCATCGCGCGCTCGGTGACTTCCGCCACCAGCTCTCCGCTGCCCGCCAGTTTAGCAATCTCGTCAATACACTCGATCTGAATGGCGGTGGAGTCCATGTCCATTACCAGCAGGCCGGGCGTTTTCAGGTGCGGAATTTTGCCGAGGGGAGCAACGTCCAGCCCGGCGTCGTGCGCCAGACGCGTGGCGCGCTGCGTCAGGGAACCCGCCAGGCGAATGACCTGATAATCTTCCACACACCAGGCCGCAACGATGACCATCGCTGCGCCCAGTTTGGTTTGATACTGGGTGAGGCGTTGCTTATCCAGGCCGCGTCCGTACAGCAGCCAGCCGCTACGGCCAGCGTGGTAATCGAGAGGCATCACCTCATCGCCACTTAAAGAGAGCGGCAATCCTGGCCATAAAGAGACATCCGTTGGCAGGTCGCACCAGGTAATGTTCGGCATTGAAGCTCCTGTAATTTCGTTCGCGCCGGAAGGTTCCAGAGGGAAAATAACGCATGAGGCTACCCTGTAACCATCACTTCTGGCAACATTAAGCCGTAAATTTTAAGCAGGTGGAATATGGCTCGCGCAAAACTGAAATTCCGGCTTCATCGCGCCGTGATTGTCCTGATCTGTCTCGCACTATTAGTGGCGCTGATGCAGGGGGCATCCTGGTTTAGCCAGAATCACCAACGACAGCGTAACCCGCAGTTTGAGGAGCTGGCCCGGACGCTGGCGCGCCAGGTGACGCTCAACGTTGCGCCGTCTATGCGCACCGAAACGCCGGATGATAAGCGAATAGCCCTGGTATTGCGCCAGCTTACGGAAAACAGCCGCATTCTGGATGCGGGCGTGTACGATGAACAGGGCGACCTGATTGCCCGCGCGGGTGAGCATGTCGACGTGCGCGACAGGCTGGCGCTGGATGGCAAAAAAGCCGGTGGTTATTTCAACCAACAAATCGTCGAACCCATTCAGGGCAAAAATGGTCCGCTCGGCTATTTACGTCTGACACTCGACACCCACACCCTGCCAACCGAAGCCAAACAGGTAGATAACACCACCAATATTTTGCGCCTGATGCTGCTGCTCTCACTGGCGATTGGCGTGGTACTGGCACGTACGTTGCTCCAGGGCAAGCGCACCCGCTGGCAGCAGTCGCCGTTCCTGTTAACCGCCAGCAAGTCGGTTCCCGAAGAGGAAGAGAGCGAGAAGAAAGAATAGTGATAAAGTAGGCGGATGATTCGGAAAAGGAACTCTGCCATGTCGACGTTACGCCTGCTAATCTCTGACTCTTACGATCCCTGGTTTAACCTGGCGGTAGAAGAGTGCATCTTCCGCCAGATGCCTGCCACCCAGCGCGTCCTGTTTCTCTGGCGCAACGCTGATACGGTCGTTATTGGCCGCGCGCAAAATCCGTGGAAAGAGTGTAACACCCGCCGTATGGAAGAGGACAACGTCCGCCTGGCGCGCCGCAGCAGCGGTGGCGGTGCGGTATTCCACGATCTGGGCAATACCTGCTTTACCTTTATGGCGGGCAAGCCGGAATACGACAAAACCATCTCGACCTCCATTGTGCTTAATGCGCTCAATTCGCTCGGCGTGACGGCTGAAGCCTCGGGACGTAACGATCTGGTGGTCAAAACGCCCGATGGCGACCGCAAGGTATCCGGCTCTGCCTATCGCGAAACGATGGATCGGGGATTCCACCACGGCACATTATTGCTGAATGCCGATCTGAGCCGTCTGGCTAACTACCTTAATCCAGATAAGAAAAAGCTACAGGCTAAGGGTATTACCTCCGTGCGCGGGCGCGTGGCGAATCTGGTGGAACTGCTGCCCGGGATTACTCATGAGCAGATTTGCGATGCGATCCGTGAAGCCTTCTTCGAACATTACGGTGAGCGGGTAGAAGCTGAAGTGATCTCCCCTGACAAAACACCGGACCTGCCCAACTTCGCGGAAACCTTTGCGCGCCAGAGCAGCTGGGAGTGGAACTTCGGCCAGGCACCGGCCTTTTCACACCTGCTGGACGAACGGTTTACCTGGGGCGGAGTGGAGCTGCACTTTGACGTGGAGAAGGGCCATATTACCCGCACGCAGGTCTTTACGGATAGTCTCAATCCTGCACCGCTGGAGGCGCTGGCCGCACGTTTACAGGGCTGTCTGTACCATGCAGACAGTCTGCAACAGGCGTGCGAAGCGCTGTGGGTGGATTTCCCGGACCACGAGCGGGAGCTACGGGATCTCTCCCAATGGATCGCTGGCGCGGTGCGTTAATAAAAACACATAAGGGAAGTGAATACGCTTCCCTTATTCCTGAAAATTAACACACGTATATAAATAAACAGGGAACATACACAAAATATATATTTATAGCTTATATATTAAGGGGAATTACATTCAAAAATTAACACTCCTTAATGTAAAGTTAACTTTTCCTCTAGAATAATAGACAGCAAGAAATAGTTTTTCTATTTCTTCTCCACACGTCTGTTTCGAACGTTAAGGATTAACGATGAAAAAAATCATTATTGCAACCGCTGTTGCAATGACCCTCTCTGCGACTGCACATGCCGACTCTACTGCGGTATTAAAATTAAAAGGCGTATTAACCAACAACGCCTGTACCCCAACGCTGAGCGATGGCGCTGTCGTTGATTTCGGCACCAAATATATCAGTACGCTCTCCGCAAAGGCAGATAACCAGCTGGGTTATAAAGATATTTCTCTGACTATCAACTGCTCTGCCGCAACGAAAGTAGCGTGGTCCATTACCGATGATCACGCAGATTCAATGAAGAAAATGACCATCGATAACGCCACTTTCGCGGGCGATCAGGCATGGAGTTCAACTAACCAGTACGGCGTAGGTAAAACGGCTGGCGGCGTCAATATCGGCGCTTACTCCGTGGGTATGAATTCGAATGTAACCGTAGATGGAAACGTCAAAGCATTAGGTTATTCTGCGATAGCAGATGATCCAATGTGGTTACTTGCGAATACGGGTTCGCAGCTCG
This sequence comes from Enterobacter sp. JJBC, assembly GCF_036936505.1. Taxonomy (NCBI): domain Bacteria; kingdom Pseudomonadati; phylum Pseudomonadota; class Gammaproteobacteria; order Enterobacterales; family Enterobacteriaceae; genus Enterobacter; species Enterobacter sp. JJBC. The sequence goes on along the minus strand of NZ_CP136935.1, from coordinate 783,305 downwards.
TCACTCATAGTGACGGTTCTATCCAGTATAGCGCACTAAATAGCAGTGATCGGACGTTGGTTCCCTTTATGAATGCCGTATTCCCGCTGCGCGTTGCGCTGGCGGTGCAGAAAACTGACACCCTGGCAATTACCGACGATACCCCGATCGACGGCCAGGCCACCATCACTTTGCATTATCTGTAACTGGCTCATTTCGCTTGTGAACTGAGCGTGATGGCCTGCATTTGTTAAGGAACAACAATGAAAAAGATTTTAGTTGCCACTGCCGTTGCGCTGGCCCTCTCCGCGACTGCCGCTAACGCCGCCTCTACCGCCGTACTGAAAGTGACCGGTTTACTCTCCGTTGCCGCCTGCACCCCGCAGTTAAGCGGCGGCGGCGAGGTGGATTATGGTCTTATCCACCTGGCGGATCTCTCCGCGACCAGCGTTAACCAGTTGGGTCAGAAAGATATCTCCCTGACCATCACCTGCCCGGTAGCCACTAAAGCTGGCTGGACCATCAGCGATGACCGCGCAGACACCCATCCGGGTGCTTCTGTGATCACCATTAACACCGCAGACGCGGCGGGCGGCAACGTTTCCGACACCACCCAGTCCTACGGCGTGGGCAAAACCGCGGGCGGCGTGAAAATTGGCGCTTACTCCATCTTTGCTGATGTGGCGAACGTCACCGCCGACGGCGTGAAATCAGACGTTATCTCCGGTACCGTGGACAGCCCGTCCTGGCAGAAAACCGCTACCGGTATCATCAAAAACGCCAACATGGAAATGATGACCGTGGCCGCTTCCGGCACCACTGCGCCGCTGCCTTTCACGACCGCAGTATTTCCGCTGAAAACCTCCCTGGCGATTCAGAATACCGCGGCCCTCGCGATTACCGATGATACCAACCTGGATGGTCAGGCCACGATTACCGTTAAATATCTCTGATTATCAACCCGATAAAGTGTGAACTATGCCTCCTCTTAACAGAGGAGGTATTTTGTCAGGTTAAAGGATTAATCTTGATGTCAGTTGAATCCACGATCGCTCAGTGCGCCATTGCCGCACCGTTATTATTCTCTGCTCTCTTTGCTCAGGCGTATGCCGCCGGAATGGTGCCAGAAACCACGCTGCTGGTTATTGAAGAGTCGACTCACAGCGGCACCATGAACGTAAAAAATACCGACACCTTCCCGGCCCTGATCTATACCATCATTGTCGATCTTCCTGACGATACAGGCGTGACGTTAAACGCGTGACCCTTGAGGCTATCCCGCCGAAAAACACCGATAAACATATGTGGATCGGCTTTAACCTGAGTCAGGATCTGCCCAACGGCATCAAGAACATTTCTGTCGCCCATACAGCCTTCAGGGAGCTGGATTTCAAAGTACTGAATACCCGTCGCGTAATGCTCGAAGTGAAACGTGCAGACGGCTCGTGACTGTCAAAAGGGACCAGTATCGTGGATGAGAAAAACAACTACCTGGTCAGCGCGGTGGACAGCGGGCGTGTTTTTGTCACTGATATGTCCAATAGCCCGGCACTTTATGCCGTTGACGATAATATGCAGCGCATCTGCCGCATCGATTAATCCCTGAGTGAGACTCAGGACAAAGAATCGTTTTATGAAACTGCTAAAGGAGTCTGTAAATGAAACACCTGGGTAAACATTTACTGATGACTTTTTCGCTAATGGCTACGCTTTTTACGCCTGCCTCGTGGTCCGCCGATGAGTGCCAGCTCACCCTCACCCCGGTGCTGAATGACCGCCAGTTTAATCACATAGGTGATACGGTGACGCTGGAAAGCAATTTGATGTGGGAAGTGTTGACGAAGTAAGCACCATAGGGGGCAAACCTGCCCCCCTGAAGAAAACGAAATTACTCTTGATCGCCCAGCAGAACGGATTCCAGCGCGATTTTGATCATGTCGTTGAAGGTGGTCTGACGCTCGGCAGCGGTGGTCTGCTCGTGAGTACGGATATGGTCAGACACGGTGCAAATGGTCAGCGCTTTCGCACCGAATTCAGCCGCCACGCCGTAGATACCGGCCGCTTCCATTTCCACACCCAGAATGCCGTATTTTTCCATCACGTCGAACATGTCGCCTTCTGGCGAGTAGAACAGATCGGCAGAGAACAGGTTGCCCACGCGCGCGTCTACGCCCAGCGCTTTTGCCGCGTCAACCGCGTTACGCACCATGTCAAAGTCAGCAATGGCCGCAAAGTCATGATCTTTAAAGCGAATGCGGTTGACTTTAGAGTCGGTGCACGCGCCCATGCCGATCACCACGTCACGCAGCTTAACGTCCATGCGAACCGCGCCGCAGGAGCCGACACGGATGATTTTCTTCACGCCGAAATCGGTGATCAGCTCTTTGGTGTAGATGGAGCAGGATGGGATACCCATGCCGTGACCCATCACGGAGATTTTGCGGCCTTTATAGGTACCGGTGAAGCCCAGCATGCCGCGCACGTTGTTCACTTCACGCACGTCTTCGAGGAAGGTTTCTGCAATGTGCTTCGCGCGCAGCGGGTCGCCCGGCATCAATACGACGTCAGCGAAATCACCCATTTCTGCATTAATGTGAGGAGTTGCCATCTTCAGTTCCTTTTACATTGTTGTTTTTTCCGGGTGGCGGCTGCGCCTTACCCGGCCTACATTCTGTTTTCCCTCTCCCTGTGGGAGAGGGTCGGGGTGAGGGCATCAGGCCTCACCCAATCCGTTTAGAACATAGCCTTGCCATATTCCATGTCAGACGTACCAAAGTATTTCGCAATCGTCTGGCCGATGTCCGCGAAGGTTTCACGGTGACCCAGCGAGCCCGGTTTGACTTTCGGGCCGTACACCAGCACCGGAATGTGCTCACGGGTGTGGTCGGTACCGGTCCAGGTCGGGTCACAGCCATGGTCAGCGGTCAGGATCAGAATGTCATCTTCTCCCACCAGCTCCATCAGCTCTGGCAGACGGCGGTCAAACAGCTCCAGACCCGCAGCATAACCGGCGACGTCGCGACGGTGGCCCCAGGAGGAGTCGAAGTCCACGAAGTTGGTGAAGACAATGGTCTTATCGCCCGCTTCTTTCATCTCTTTGATGGTGGCGTCGAACAGCGCATCCAGACCGGTCGCTTTGACCTTTTTGGTAATGCCGCAGTTGGCGTAAATGTCCGCGATTTTACCCACGGAAACCACGTGACCGTCTTTCTCGTCGACGAGTTTTTGCAGCACGGTCGGCGCCGGTGGCTCCACGGCCAGATCGTGACGGTTGCCGGTACGCTGGAAGTTACCCGCTTTGTCGCCGATAAACGGACGCGCGATAACGCGGCCAATGTTGTAGCCGCCTTCGGTCAGCTCTTCACGGGCGATTTCGCACAACTCGTACAGTTTATCCAGGCCAAACGTCTCTTCATGGCAGGCGATCTGGAAAACGGAGTCAGCAGAGGTATAGAAAATCGGCTTGCCGGTTTTCATGTGCTCTTCGCCGAGCTGGTCCAGAATCACGGTACCGGAAGAGTGGCAGTTACCGAGGTAGCCCGGCAGGTTGGCGCGCTTCACCAGCTTATCAAGCAGCTCTTGCGGGAAGCTGTTCTCGTGATCGGAGAAGTAACCCCAGTCGAACAGCACCGGCACGCCGGCGATTTCCCAGTGGCCGGACGGAGTATCTTTACCGGAAGAGAGCTCGTGCGCCCACGCGTAGGCGCCCACCACTTCCGCGTTACCGTCCATACCGGCTGCGATCTTACCGGTAGAGCCTTCATGCGCTTTTACCAGCCCCAGACGGGTCAGGTTTGGCAGGTTCAGAGGGCCTTTACGACCGTTGTCCGCTTCGCCTTTTGCACAGGCTTCCGCGATGTGACCCAGGGTATCGGAACCCACGTCACCAAATCGTTCTGCATCTTCGGTTGCGCCGATGCCGAATGAGTCCAGCACCATAATAAATGCACGTTTCATAATTGTTCTCCGTACTTAGTGCTTCATAAAAATGCGATCAGATCAGTATACCGCTATTCAGTGATACGACGATAGACCGTCGGTGTGGTTTCCGGTGCTTTATCGTCAAGAGATATTGCCGCCTTCACCGCTTTCGCCGCGTCCTGCCAGCTGACTTCATCTCTCGCGTGGATCACCGCCAGCGGACGTTGGCCGTCAACGCAGTCACCCAGACGGGCCATATCGGTAAAGCCGACGCTGTAATCAATGGTGTCCGATGCCTGACGACGACCGCCGCCCATAGACACGACAGCCATGCCGAGCGCGCGGGTATCCATAGCCGAGACAAAGCCTTCGCTGTCCGCATAGACCGCTTTGCTGAGCATCGCGGTGGGCAGGTATTTCGCGTAATTTTCCACGAAGTCGGTCGGGCCTTTCTGCGCCGCCACCATCCGACCAAAGATCTCCGCCGCTTTGCCGTTGTCCAGCACCGTCTGAAGCTTCGCGCGCGCGTCAGCGTCGTCTTTGGCCAGCTTGCCGGAGATTAACATCTCAACGCACAGCGCCATGGTGACATCGAACAGGCGCGGGTTACGGTATTCGCCTGTGAGGAACTGCACAGCCTCGCGGACTTCAACCGCGTTACCGGCGCTGGAGGCCAGCACCTGGTTCATGTCCGTCAGCAGTGCGGTGGTGCGCACGCCCGCGCCGTTGGAAACGCCAACGATCGCTTCGGCCAGCGCCTCAGAGAGTTCATAGGTCGGCATAAACGCGCCGCTGCCCACTTTCACATCCATCACCAGCGCATCCAGACCTTCCGCCAGTTTTTTGGCAAGGATAGAGGCGGTGATCAGCGGGATGGAGTCTACAGTCGCGGTAATGTCACGCGTCGCGTAGAAACGCTTGTCAGCCGGAGCAAGAGAGCTGGTCTGGCCGATAATCGCCACGCCAACGTCTTTAATAATGTCGCGGAAGCGGTTGTCATCCGGGAAGATATCGAAGCCCGGAATGGCTTCCAGTTTGTCGAGCGTACCGCCGGTGTGGCCCAGGCCGCGCCCGGAAATCATCGGGATGTAACCGCCGCAGGCTGCCACCATCGGGCCAAGCATCAGGGAGGTCACGTCGCCCACGCCGCCGGTGGAGTGTTTGTCCACAATCGGGCCGTTGAGGTTGAGGCTTTTCCAGTCCAGAACGGTTCCTGAATCTCGCATCGCCATGGTCAGCGACACGCGCTCAGGCATCGACATATCGTGGAAGAAAATGGTCATCGCCAGAGCCGCAATCTGCCCTTCAGAGATGGTGTTATCACGAATGCCATTGATAAAGAAGCGGATTTCTTCGTCGCTTAATGCATGACCATCACGTTTTTTACGAATAATTTCTTGTGCGAGAAACACGGTAACCTCCATGCGGAATCGGGTGAATGGCGGCGGGTATGTTGACCCGCCCCACGATCCTTTAGGCCGGGTTAGCGTAGCGCCACCCGGCAATTCAACTTAGTAGCTGCTTGCGCTCTTACCGTCGCCGTGACCCAGCGCTTTCAGCAGGCTGGCCAGCAGGCTGGACGCGCCGAAGCGGTAGTGGCGGGAGTCCGCCCAGTCGGCGCCGAACAGCTCGTCGGCAATCGCCAGGAACTGCTGCGCGTCTTCTGCGGTACGCACGCCGCCTGCCGGTTTGAAGCCAACGGTTTTGGACACGCCCATATCACGGATGACTTCCATCATGATGCGTGCGCTTTCCGGGGTAGCGTTGACCGGCACTTTACCGGTAGAGGTTTTAATGAAATCCGCGCCCGCTTTGATGGAGATTTCAGACGCCTTACGAATCAGCGCCTCTTCTTTCAGCTCGCCGGTTTCAATGATCACTTTAAGCAGCACGTTTGCCGCCGCACACGCGTCTTTACAGGCTTTCACCAGGTCAAAACCGACCTGCTCGTTGCCGGCGATCAGCGCGCGGTACGGGAATACCACGTCAACTTCGTCTGCGCCGTACGCAATCGCCGCGCGGGTTTCTGCCAGCGCGATCTCGATATCGTCATTGCCGTGCGGGAAGTTAGTTACGGTGGCAATGCGCACGTCCGGCGTGCCCTGCTCTTTCAGCGTTTTGCGGGCAATCGGGATGAAGCGCGGATAGATACAAACGGCGGCGGTGTTACCCACTGGCGTTTTCGCCTGATGGCACAGGGCGATGACTTTTTCATTGGTGTCGTCATCGTTCAGGGTGGTCAGGTCCATCAGTTTCAACGCGCGCAGGCTGCTTGCAGTTAAATCGGTCATAACATTCTCCAACGGCAGTGCCGTATAAATTTTACCTTGCGGGTCTGTGAGTATTCTAACATTCACCCGCATCCACACTTCGACATTCATCACAGTTAATGAAAACTGTGTGCAAATTTGCATTACTGTAATGAGATCTGCTTCAAATTTTAGTGCGTTAATTGCTGACTAAATCGGCGATATCCCCTTTCTGATCAAAAGCGCCACCAGGCTGGCTTCCTACAATTCGTTCACTATCCGCAGAACAACCAAGGAAGTGAACATGCCCGACGCCCTGCAACAACGTTGCCAGCACATTGTGACCAGCCCGGTGTTAACCCCGGAACAAAAACGTCATTTTCTGGCGCTGGAAGCGGAGAACAATCTGCCCTATCCCGCTCTGTCAGAGGCGGCCCGCGCCGCGCTGGACGAGGGATTCATCTGCGACATGTTCGAAGGCCATGCGCCTTACAAACCGCGCTACGTGCTGCCGGACTACGCTAAATTTCTGGCTAACGGCTCAGAATGGCTGGAGCTGGAAGGGGCGAAAGATCTGGATGATGCCCTCTCGCTGCTCACTATCCTTTACCACCACGTTCCGTCCGTCACGTCCATGCCGGTCTATCTGGGCCAGCTCGATGAAATCCTCAGCCCTTATGTTAAAATTCTAACACAGGATAAAATCGATAGCCGAATAAAACGTTTCTGGCGTTACCTGGACAGAACGCTGCCCGATGCGTTTATGCATGCCAATATCGGCCCGGCGGATACGCCTGTCACCCGAGCAATCCTTCGTGCGGATGCCGAACTTAAGCAGGTTGCGCCGAACCTGACCTTTATCTACGACCCGGATGTTACCCCCGGCGATCTGCTGCTGAGCGTGGCGAAAAACATTTGTGAATGTAGTAAACCGCATATTTCTAATGGCCCGGTGAATGATAAAATTTTCACAAAAGGTCGCTATGGCGTGGTGAGCTGTTACAACTCCCTGCCGCTGGCGGGCGGCGGCAGCACGCTGGTGCGCCTAAACCTGAAAGCGATTGCGGAACACAGCCACTCATCGGAAGACTTTTTCACCCGTACCCTTCCCCACTACTGCCAGCAACAAATCGCGATCATTAATGCGCGCTGCGATTTTTTATATGAACAATCCGGCTTCTTTGAGAATAGCTTCCTGGTAAAAGAGGGGCTGATTGATGCCGATCGCTTTGTGCCGATGTTTGGCATGTACGGTCTGGCCGAAGCGGTGAACGTGCTGTGCCAGAAAGCAGGCATTACGGGACGTTACGGTAAGAACGAACAGGCCAATGCGCTGGGCTACCGCATCAGTGAACAGCTTGCGGCGTTTGTCGAAAACACGCCGGTGAAACACGGCTGGAAGCAGCGCGCGATGCTTCATGCGCAGTCGGGGATCAGCTCTGACTCGGGCACCACGCCGGGCGCGCGCCTGCCCTACGGCGACGAACCGGACCCAGTCAGCCACCTGCTGACCGTGGCACCGCACCATAAACACTACGCTTCCGGGATCAGCGATATTCTCACCCTGGAGGAAACGGTTAAACGCAATCCTCAGGCTGTGGTGCAGCTGTGCCTGGGGGCGTTCAACGCCGGTATGCGCGAGTTTACCGCCAACGTTGCGGGTAACGATCTCGTGCGCGTTACCGGCTATATGGTGCGGCTCTCCGATCTGGAGAAATACCGGGAGGCCGGCTCGCGCACCAACACCACCTGGCTCGGCGAGGAGGCCGCGCGCAATACCCGTATTCTGGAACGTCAGCCGCGCGTGATAAGTCATGAACAGCAGATGCGCTTTAGTTAGTCAGGTCATACCCTTCTCCTGCGTGGACGGGCCGGGCAGCCGCCTGGCGTTGTTCCTCCAGGGCTGTAACCTGCGCTGCAAAACCTGCCACAACCCGTGGACGATAGGGCGCTGCAACGACTGCGGCGACTGTGTACCCCACTGTCCGCATGATGCGCTGACGATTCAGGCCGGGCGCGTCTGGTGGCAGGAGAGTCACTGTCAGCAGTGCGACACCTGTCTGCACCTGTGTCAGCAGCAGGCGACGCCGATGGCGCAGCGCTATAGCGTCGAGGAGATCCTCTCCCGGGTGCTCACGTCCGCGCCGTTTATTGAGGGCGTGACCGTCAGCGGGGGTGAGGCCACCACGCAGCTGCCGTTTTTGGTTGCGCTTTTCACCGCGATCAAAGCCGATCCGTCCCTGCGCCATCTGACGTGCCTGGTGGACAGCAACGGCCTGTTAAGCGAAACCGGCTGGCAAAAGCTGTTTCCGGTGTTTGACGGCGCGATGGTGGATCTGAAAGCCTGGGGCAATGAACATCACCGTTTTCTGACCGGGCGCGAAAACACGCTGATCAAGCAGAGCATCCGCTGGCTGGCCGATCGTCATCGCCTGACGGAGCTGCGCCTGCTGGTGATCCCCGATCGGTGTGATTATCTGCAACATCTGCCATCGCTGACCGCTTTTATCCACACGTTGGGGAACGTTCCGGTGCGGATCAACGCGTTTCATGCCCATGGGGTTTACGGGGAGGCGGCGAGATGGCGGAGCGCCACGCCGGAGGACATCGAGCCGCTGGCGCAGGCCCTGGAACGGCAGCAGATCACGGTGATCCGCCCGGCCCTTTATCTATAGCGTGATGCCGAAGACCGCTCGGGTATTTTCCAGCAGCGCGCTGGCAATCACATCTTCAGGCTCCTGACGCAACTCACACAGCACATCAAAAACGCGCGCCGCCTGCTCCGGACGGTTAGGCTGGCCCTGAAAACCATTCAGCGGCATGTCAGGCGCATCCGTTTCCAGCAGGAGCGAGGTCAGCGGGAGCTGTGCCATCACATCACGGGTTTTGCTGGCACGCGGATAGGTAATGGTGCCACCGACGCCAATTTTATAGCCCAGCTCGATAAAACGCTGCGCCTGCTGAAGGCTTCCAGCGAAACCATGGACCACGCCCCTGCGCGGCACGTCGATGCGCTTCAGGTGCATCGCCAGTTTGTCATGGGTACGTCTGGAGTGGAGGATCACCGGCAGATCGTGGCGCTTTGCCAACCGGAGCTGCGCGTCCAGAATCGTCTGCTGGCGTTCAAACTGCGGATCTTCACGATAGAGATCGAGGCCGATCTCACCGATGGCAACCAGCTTCATATCCGCGTTTTGCAGCGTGGCATTCAGCCTGTCGAGATGGTCATCAAGATGGTGCTCAATAACGATCGGATGCAAACCCAACGCGGCATACAGCGCATAGTGCCCCCGGGCAAGCGCCAGAACTTTGTCGAATCTCGCCGCTTCAATAGCGGGCACAATAATGGCTCTCACACCGGCCTCAGCCGCACGCGCAAGACTGGATGTTTCCTCCCCGCTAAACGGCGGGAAATCAAAGTGGCAATGGGTATCGATAAAGCAGTGCGTCATGCCAGATCCTCGTTATCGAGTAAGCCATCGTTGGCCTGCGGCGCGTCCACCAGCGGCATCGCCACCGCGTCATTGGCCACAACGGCAGGCGGCAAAATGATGCTTTTATGCCGATGAAGAGGCGGTTGCTCGGCCAGCATTTTCCCGACGGTCGCCAGGAAGTAACGCCCGCACAGCCGCCCCGTTTTGTAATCCATACGCAACGCAGGCAGCCGACTGCCCAGCGCCATGCTCAACAGCGGCTTCGGCGGATAAATTTCAAAGATGCGCAGCTTGCCCGGTGGTTTTTCAATAAAACGCTGCATCGCGCCGTAGGTGGTTTCATGCTGCTTCGCAATATTCACCAGCGGTTGCAGGCTGCTGTCGCCCAGCCAGCGTTCCATCCGCTTAAACCACTGTGGGGTGTAATACATCTGCGAAGGCACCGTACGGATCACCACAATGGTTTTTGCCCCGCGCCGCGCCGCCTCCTGTACCGGCACCGCGTCGCTGATACCACCGTCAAGATAGCTTATCCCCTCCAGCAACGCGCCGGTGCGGTAGAATCCCGGGATCGCGCTGGACGCGCGGATGATATCCAGCCAGTTCTCTTTCTGCGGCGAAAAGTAACCCGGCGAATAGTCATCGCCACGGCTGGCGCACATCCAGAACTCTTTGCCGGTATCGAACAGTCGTGACGCGGTATCCATGGCCAGCGGCATCTGGCTGGAGGTGGCATCCAGTAACCAGTCGAGATCGATCAGGTTCCCGCCGCGCACGAAGCGTACCGGATTGAAGAATTCTTTCGAGGTGGTATAGCGCATAATCACTTTGCGCGCATAGCCGGGCTGGTTGCAGACATAGGCGGAGAGGTTCTGCGCCCCGGCAGAGGTACCGAAATAGAGATCGAACGGGTTGAATTGCGCGCGCATAAATTCGTCGAGCACGCCGGCGGTAAAAATACCGCGCTGCCCGCCCCCTTCACAGACCAGCGCAAGCTGGCCTGCATGAAACGGTTTTAACGTCAGCGGCGCAATATTGCCGAGCGTAACGGGAATTCGTTGCCCCACCTCTGCCTTCCTGTTTTCATTATTGTGATGAGACACAGTAACGCACTTCACCGGTGGTTCTCAAACGAGAAAAAGCCAGTCACGAGGACTGGCTTGAGTTTGTTTAGTAAATATTGCGTTTGCTACGGGCGACGTCGACCCGTAAACAGGCTGACCAGGAACAGAATAATACCGACGACGAAGACAATTTTCGCTGCCCATGCCGCGGTACCCGCCAGTCCACCAAAGCCCAATGCGGCGGCAATTAACGCGATAACCAGAAATATAATGCCCCAACGAAACATAAGCCTCTCCTTTACCATAGTTAATGTCGGCCGCTAAACGTGAGCGCTCAGGTCACTCACCGGCTTTTCCAGAATCGTTTTTATTTCGCCCGCGGTTTTAAGCCTTACGGGCGAATGGTACTGCTTTACTTCGTTTTCAGATCGTTTTTGACGCTTTTCACACCATCAATAGCTTTCGCAATTGACTCGGCACGATCGCTCTGTGCCTGATTCTCAACCGTACCGGACAGCTGGACCACACCATCGGTGGTTTCAACTTTCACCATACGGGATGGCACGATGTCGTCAGCTAACAGTTTAGCTTTGATTTCGCTGGTAGTTGCTGCATCTCCGGCATAGCCCTTCACGGACGATTCTTTGCTGTCACGTACGTGCAGTTTGTCGCTGACGGAGCTTACGCCCTCAACACCTTTCGCCACTTTAACGGCTTCTTCAGCCTGGGTCTGGCTTTCAACGAAACCGCTCAGGGTGACAACCTTGTTGTCGGTTTTAACAGAAATATCGGTGCTCTTAATGGAGTCGTGATCCACCAATGCGGCTTTCACTTTTGCTGTGATTGAGCTGTCATCCATGAAATTACCGACTTTATTCATAGAGCTATCGATTTTTTCCCCTGCGGTATTGGCGGAACTTTGCGCTTTATCCATGGTGCTGGATTCCGCCAGAGCAGAACCGCTTACCAGGACACTACCCAACGTTACAGCCAGCAGAGTTTTAGAAATCTTCAGTCTTGTCATATTCATCGATTTATTCCTGTGTTTTGCCCGTTATTTGGGCGACATACTTCCCTAAATCTTGGTTTTATATATTGCGAATTAACACCGGGGCAAAATGGAGAACCAATGGACATGCATTGAACAGTTAATTCATCCACGCCCGGTGCTAAACACTGAGTTAAATATAGATCACAATCAGAGGGGTGCATTCAGAATTGGGGAAAAAACGAACGAATAGCGAAAAATTGCGGTGAATTAAGAACATTCCGCAAGGGTTTAATAACACAGGAATTAAAGAAGAGCACGGCGGCTGCCGTGCTCTGAGAGGGAATTAATGCTCGCGCGTTTTGCGGAACTGAACATCAGGATAACGTTCCTGCGTCAGGTTCAGGTTAACCATGGTCGGGGCGATATAGGTCAGGTTATCGCCACCGTCCAGCGCCAGCTGAACTTCGTTCTTACGTTTAAATTCTTCGAATTTCTTCACGTCTGAACATTCAACCCAGCGGGCGGTCGCCACGTTCACCGATTCGTAAATCGCTTCCACGTTGTACTCGCTCTTAAGACGGGCAACCACCACGTCAAACTGGAGCACACCCACCGCGCCCACGATCAGATCGTTGTTAGCAATAGGGCGGAACACCTGTACAGCCCCCTCTTCGGAAAGCTGGACCAGGCCTTTCAGCAGTTGCTTCTGCTTCAGCGGATCGCGCAGGCGAATGCGGCGGAACAGTTCCGGCGCGAAGTTCGGGATACCGGTGAACTTCATCATCTCGCCCTGCGTGAAGGTATCGCCAATCTGAATGGTACCGTGGTTGTGTAAACCAATGATGTCACCCGGATAGGCTTCTTCTACATGCGAACGGTCGCCCGCCATGAAGGTCAGCGCGTCGGAGATCACCACGTCTTTACCGATACGGACCTGACGCAGCTTCATGCCCTTCTCGTACTTACCGGAGACCACGCGCATAAAGGCAACGCGGTCGCGGTGTTTCGGGTCCATGTTGGCCTGAATTTTAAAGACGAAGCCGGAGAACTTCTCTTCCTTTGCTTCTACTTCGCGGGTGTCGGTTTTACGCGGCATTGGCTGCGGGGCCCACTCCACCAGACCGTCGAGCATATGGTCAACGCCGAAGTTGCCGAGGGCGGTACCGAAGAAGACCGGGGTAATTTCACCGCTCAGGAACAGCTCTCGGTCGAACTCGTGCGACGCGCCTTTAACCAGCTCCAGCTCATCGCGCAGCTGCGCGGCCAGCTCTTCACCGACCGCTGCGTCCAGATCCGGGTTGTCCAGACCTTTCACGATGCGCACTTCCTGAATGGTGTGACCCTTACCGGTCTGGTACAGGTAGGTTTCGTCTTTATAGAGGTGGTAAACCCCTTTGAACAGCTTGCCGCAGCCAATCGGCCAGGTGATTGGCGCGCAGGCAATCTTCAGCTCGTTTTCCACTTCATCCATCAGCTCCATCGGATCACGGATGTCACGGTCGAGTTTGTTCATAAAGGTGAGGATCGGCGTATCGCGCAGACGGGTGACTTCCATCAGCTTGCGGGTACGATCTTCAACACCTTTCGCGGCGTCGATCACCATCAGGCAGCAGTCCACCGCCGTCAGGGTACGGTAGGTATCTTCGGAGAAGTCTTCGTGCCCCGGGGTGTCCAGCAGGTTCACCAGACAGTCGTGATACGGGAACTGCATCACGGAGGTGGTAATCGAAATACCACGCTGCTTTTCCATCTCCATCCAGTCGGATTTAGCATGCTGGCTGGAGCCACGGCCTTTAACGGTACCCGCGGTCTGGATCGCCTGTCCGAACAGCAACACCTTCTCGGTGATGGTCGTTTTACCGGCATCCGGGTGCGAGATAATGGCAAAAGTGCGGCGTTTGGCCACCTCTTGCAGATAAGGAGACAACGTCATAATCAATTCTTCTTAGGTAAGCGCGGCAGCAGGCCGCGCATCATGGAATACGAAAAATGCGGCTATTTTACCCATCAACAGGGGGCAGGCAATCATTGTTTACACAGGAGCTGCTCCAGTTCGTTCAATGACGTAACGGTCCAGGTCGGCTCGATGCCTTCCGGCAGCATGCGGCCATGCGCATTCAGCCAGACGGTCGACAGGCCCGATCTCATACCTCCCAGAATATCAGATTCTGCCGTATCCCCCACCATCAGCACGCGATCGCGGTCAGGATTGCCCGCTTGCGCCAACGCATAATCGAAAATACGCGGATCCGGCTTCGGTACGCCCACCTCTTCGGAGATCACCAGCGCGTCGAAATGATCGCGCAGGCCGGTGCGTTCAAGGCGAATCTGCTGAAGCGCGGTAAAGCCGTTGGTAATGATCCCAAGCTTCACCTTCCCTTTCAGCGAATCCAGCAAAGAAACGGCGCCGGGCAGCGGCGCGCAGATATCCGCCATCGCATTCAGGAAGGCCTCGTTCAGCACCCCAGGACTCACGTTTAACCGTTCAGCCCACACGTCAAAACGCTGATGCTGAAGCTGTAACGCGGTGATGGCTCCGTTCTGGTAATCCACCCACAGCGGTTTGTTCACCGCCTGATAGTCCTGAAAATCTTCCGCGGTGAACGTCACGCTATAGTCGAGAAACATCCGCTGTAGGCCGCCGAACGAGTCAAACGTAAACAGCGTTTCGTCGGCATCAAAGAAAATCCAGTCCCATTTCATCGTTACAACCTTATTTTCGTTATCCAATCGGCAGAGCCATGATAATGGCGTCTTCACGTCCCTCTGCGGTGGGGTAGTAGTTACGGCGGATAGTCGCCTCGTTGAAGCCTAAGCTTTCATAGAGCGCGATGGCGGCGACATTGGACGCGCGCACCTCCAGCCACAGGGTGAAAACGTCACGGGTTTCCAGCTCACGAATGAGGTGCTCAAGCAGTTCCCTGCCCAGCCCGCGGCGCTGGTATGCGGGATCGACCGCGATATTAAACAGCGTCGCCTCGTCCAGAACGACCTGCGTGATGGCGAACGCAGCCATCGCACCGTCAACGTCCAGGCGGAGATTTAAATAGCGTTCGCCCTGATTGCTGGCAAACGTCTTTTCGCTCCACGGAAAGGCATGGGCGCGGGTTTCAATCGCGAACGCGGGGGTCAGGTCAGCCGTCGTGAGGGAAGAAATCGTGTTCATATTCGCAAATTTGTTGCCATAGCGCGCTACGCGCTTTTGGGTTGGCTTTCAGTTCGTCCAGCGCTGGAGAACTGATCTGGCTTCCTTCAAGGGGTAGCTCATCCACCGCCCCGATTCGCCAGCTGTTACAGCGGCTGTCAGAGGGAAGCATCGCGACGCTTTCGGGCGCCAGCTGTAATACCTGATCGTGGGTCACCTTCAGGCTGCGAAGGACATCCTCAATCAGGGGCTCGTTCAGGGCAGGCGGCGCTTCTGCCACCATCACCAGGCGGACATGCGCAGGGATGGAGATGGCTATTTCGCCCCGCAACGCCGTCGGGCGACGCAAAGCCCACTGGGTGATGCCCAGTTGCTGCAACTGCCAGTCTCGTCGGGATGTCATAGCGAAAACTCCTGTCTCTCAGGCGCGCAAATATAGCAAATGTGTCGAAACTGCGCCATCTACCTACTATAATCCCCGCCTGAGTTTATTGAGGAACAATTCATGTCTGCATTTACCCCGGCAAGTGAAGTCTTGCTGCGTCACAGTGATGATTTCGAAGAGAGCCGTATTCTGTTTGCCGGAGATATGCAGGATGACCTGCCCGCACGTTTCGACTGTGCTGAAAGCCGTGCCCACACCCAGTACTATCACCACTGGCAGGTGCTGAGCCGCCAGATGGGCGAGCGCGCGCGCTTTAGCCTGGCGGCGGAGCAGAGCGATATTGCTGACTGCGATACGCTCATTTACTACTGGCCGAAAAACAAACCGGAAGCCCAGTTCCAGCTGATGAACCTGCTTTCTCTGCTGCCGGTCGGCTGCGATATTTTTGTTGTCGGTGAAAACCGCAGCGGGGTGCGTAGCGCAGAGCAGATGCTCGAAGCCTGGGCGCCGCTGACGAAAATCGACAGCGCCCGTCGCTGCGGCCTGTACCATGGTCGTCTGGAAAAACAGACCACCTTCGATGCCGACGCCTTCTGGGACGAGTACCAGCTTGACGGCCTGACCATTAAAACCCTGCCGGGCGTGTTCAGCCGTGATGCGCTCGATACGGGCAGTAAGCTGCTGCTGTCCACCCTGACGCCTCATACCAAGGGCAAAGTGCTGGACGTCGGCTGTGGCGCGGGCGTGCTGTCAACGGTTCTCGCCAGTCACTCACCAAAAGTGCGTTTAACCCTGTGTGACGTGAGCGCTCCGGCGGTAGAAGCCAGCCGCGCCACGCTTGCTGCGAATGGCATTCAAGGCGACGTGATTGCCAGCAACGTCTTCTCCGACGTGACCGGTCGCTTTGACATGATCATCTCTAACCCGCCGTTCCACGACGGAATGGAGACCAGCCTTGAAGCGGCGCAAACGCTGATCCGTGGCGCAACCCGTCACCTCAACAGCGGCGGTGAGCTGCGTATTGTGGCGAACGCCTTCCTCGCATACCCGAAAGTACTGGATGAAACCTTTGGCTTCCACGAAGTGATCGCCCAGACGGGTCGCTTTAAGGTCTATCGCACCGTGATGACGCGCCAGGCGAAAAAGTAACCCCCCCGGTCCGGCGATGGCTGACGCTGCCATCGCCCAATTTTGCAGCAATCAAAACAACGTGCGCAATTTTCTGTTGACGTAAAGCTGAAAACATCTAGAATGCGCCTCCGTGGTTACGATACTTTTACAGTGTCGATGGTATGCGAAGGTGGCGGAATTGGTAGACGCGCTAGCTTCAGGTGTTAGTGTCCTTACGGACGTGGGGGTTCAAGTCCCCCCCCTCGCACCATAAATCACGTTGATATTGCTCGCACTGGGCGAAGGTGGCGGAATTGGTAGACGCGCTAGCTTCAGGTGTTAGTGTCCTTAGGATGTGGGGGTTCGAGTCCCCCCCCTCGCACCAACGAGGCGATATCAAACCAGTAAGATGACTGTGCGAAGGTGGCGGAATTGGTAGACGCGCTAGCTTCAGGTGTTAGTGTCCTTACGGACGTGGGGGTTCAAGTCCCCCCCCTCGCACCAATTATCTTACATCCTCTCAGCAGTCCCTCTTATTTTTCTCTTTTATTTCAAACTCATCAGAATCACCAGCAGTCCACTGATTAGCGCCACGCATGAAGGCAGCAGGACATAATGCCGTAACTGTTTGTGCCAGATCATCGCGGATGTCACCAGCAAGCCTGAAACAATCATTGCTTTCCAGACATCAATGGGGAGATCGGCAAACATCAGCCCACCGATAATGGAACCAGGCAGTAATATTCCCCACCCACTTCCCAGCGCTTTGCTCAACATGGTTTCACCTCTCGCACTGATAATGATAACCAGTATCATATGATAGTAATTATCACTTGTCAGCAGGCGACGTAAGAAATTGCGCCAGCAATTGCTTTCCCATAATGACAGAGAATGTGTAAGGTGATAAATTGCCCACCTGTTAACTTCCGATAAAGTTTTTCTGATAATAAAAATTCAATTTTGTAGCGACCAATATTACACAACAACACCTTGCTCATTGTTTTAATTGAGTTTTAATAAAAACGCACGCATATGACATCACAATCCTGGCTGTCTTTAGTCAACAAGAAATATCAGCTATCTTTACGTTTGTTTTTATTTCTGAACGCCGCATCAGCATTGTTCTCGGTAACAAATCCTCTCTATTCCGTGCGTGTGTTATCAGTCCCGCTCTTTGCCGTACTGACTATCAGCACAGGCTTACTTATCTGGCACTGGAAAAACAGCACGCGAAAAATAAATATCCCTGTTGTTTCAGCTATTTTTGGTCTTTTATGGGCCTGGCAGATCGTCTCTAAATTTCTGTTAATCACGCACGATCACGCGACCTATTTAATGATGGCGCTATTAACAGTGCTTTTTATAGGGTCTCTGGCGTTCGCGAGTAATATTAAAGCCTTTACGTTACATTCATTTCCCGCATTTATATCCTGCCTGTGGCTTAGCCCGTCCGAAAACTGGCTGAGAATGGCCTATTTTTTCGCGCTGCCGGTGGTCGCCATTGGTATCCATCATGTTCTTCAGCGGCGCAATGACCGTTTCGCCCAGGAGCTGCTTTCCGAACTGCTGGAGGAGCGCGAAACCCTGACCGATCTTAGCATGATGGACCCGCTCACCGGCCTGTATAACCGTCGCGGGCTGCAAAGCCGGCTGGAGAACCTTCCCAGGCCTGACGCTGGCGAGCACTTCGTGCTGCTGATGGATATCGACCACTTCAAAGCCTACAACGACCATTACGGCCATATGATGGGCGATCAGGCCTTGATCAGGGTCTCGGCTGCGATACGCGACGCCGTGCGCTCACGCGATGTTGTCGCCCGGTTTGGCGGGGAAGAATTTATGGTGCTGTTGAGTAACATCCCGCTGGAGCAAGCGCGCCAGACGGCTGAACGCATACGTCAGAAGGTTTACGATCTTAAAATCCCCCATATGTTTAACGAAAGCGTCGCCACTAACGTGACCATCAGCATCGGCATCGCCATGTTCGAAGGTGAAGACGTTGAGGGCGCGCTGGCGAATGCGGATAAAGCCCTCTATGAAGCCAAGCATATGGGACGTAACAGCATTCTGCTGAGCGAAGAGCTTCATACTGCCTGAAACCGCCTTCACAGCGCCAGGATAAAACGCTTGCGCTTGGTTTTATCTATAGTTAGGATTGGCAATCATTATCATTTAGATTTGTAATCCACACTATGGCGACTCGTACCGCACACATCGTTGAGCCCCTGCTCTGGCGAGCTCCACTCTCCGCCGGGGAAACGACGCTTGCGGATGCCATTCGGGAAAAAATTGCCGTAACGCGCGCCCATCTGCTGGATTTCATCAAACTGGATGAAGCACCGCCGCATCATGCGCTGACGCTGACTGAGTGGCAACGTCCTGCCGAGCTGCGGTCGCTGCTGGCAACCTATTCCGACCATATTTATCGTAACCAACCTACCCTGACGCGGGAAAATAAACCGCTGTTATCCCTCTGGGCACAGTGGTATATCGGGCTGATGGTGCCGCCTGTCATGCTAGCCCTGCTGACCCAGGAAACGATGCTCGATCTCTCGTCGGAACATTTTCATGTTGAATTTCATGAAACCGGGCGCGCTGCCTGTTTCTGGATTGATGTACATAAAGATCCGAGCGCGAGACACCTGTCAGCGCAGGCGCGTATGGAACGGCTGATTACAAGAGCGCTGGTTCCGGTCATTGATGCGCTGGAAGCGACGGGAGAGATTAACGGCAAACTGATCTGGAGTAATACCGGGTATCTTATCCACTGGTATTTAACGGAAATGAAGCCGCTGCTCGGCGACGAGAAAGTGGATGCACTGCGTCAGAGCTGTTTCTTTGCCAGACAGCTGTCGGATGGACGGGATAACCCTCTTTACCGCACCGTGGTTCCGCGTGAGGGACTTCTGGTACGTCGTACCTGCTGTCAGCGCTACCGTCTGCCGGACGTCCAGCAGTGCGGCGATTGCACGCTTAAGTAGTCTGGCCCGGCCTGATACCCGCAGTGAGAGAGAACAAACACTAAAAACGGCAACCTGCGTTGCCGTTTTGCTTTTACCTAAGCGACCTGCTGATTTTCCTCTTCTCCATTACGCTGTGCTTCTTCCGCTTCCTGCTGAAGCAACTGTTTCTCGTACACCTTGAAGAACGGGAAATAGATAATGGCGGAAACGCAGGCCAAAACCAGCACCAGAATGGCTGCACGGAAATCCCAGCCCAGCGCCCAGGCGGCACCAACCGGAGCCGGTGCCGTCCACGGCACGACGGAAATTACGCGGCCAATCAGATCAAACTTCATCGCTGCCCATGCCAGCACGGCATTAACCATCGGCGCCAGCAGGAAAGGAATAAAGAACACCGGGTTCATCACAATCGGCGTACCGAAAATCACCGGCTCATTGATATTGAAAATGCTTGGCACCACGCTCAGACGTCCAATAGAGCGCAGGTGCGCGGAGCGGCTACGCAGATAGCAGAACACCAGACCCATCGTCGCCCCCGATCCGCCGATAACGATAAAGAACGTCCAGAAGGCTTCCATAAAGATGTGTGGCAAAGGCTGGCTTGCCGCCAGCGCGGTCTGGTTCGCCCCCAGGTTCGTCAGCCAGAACATTTGCAGCATCCCGGAGACAATCGCCGCGCCGTGGATCCCGGCAAACCACAGCAGGTGGCCAATCAGCACCGCCAGCAGGATCGCAGGCAGCGAGTCAGCCGCAGAGACCAGCGGTTTGAATATCGACATGATGGCCTGTGGGATCAGCATACCGAACTGCGACTGGATCAGCAGACTCAGCGGATAGAGCGTCAGCACCACCACCAGCACCGGGATCAGCAGATCAAACGAGTTTTTGATCATCGGCGGAACCTGGTCTGGCAGGCGGATCCCGATATTGTGTGCTTTCAGGAAACGCATCATCTCAACGCAATAGATCGCCACCAGAATCGCGGTGAAAATACCGGTCCCTCCCAGGCTATCGACCGGCAAAGCGCCTTTGGTTTTAGGGGCGGCGACCAGCAGGAACGCCATCAGCGACAGCATCGCGCACATGAACGGATCCAGCTGATGGGTTTTAACGTAATGTTTGCCCAGGTTGTAGGCAATAGCCGCACAGATATAAAGGGACATCACCCCCATTGTCATATCAAACGGCGTCAGAATTTGGCCTTCAAACTGCTTCGCCATATCCAGCCAGGCGCGAGCAAAACCCCAGGTGGTATCAGGCGAAAAAGGTGGGTAAGCGAACACTAACAGAAACGAGCCCACAATCATAAACGGCATCGCTGAGATAAACCCGTCACGAATAGCCATAACGTGACGCTGGGAAGAGATGCGCCCGGCAATAGGGCTAACATAATTTTCAACGAAGCGGAAAATCAGATTAAATGCAGCATGGTTGGCAGACATAGCAGATCTCCTGTCATACGTTCGTTTCGGACGTTCTCACGTCACACGTTGTTCCATACATCAGCGTCACAACCTTGCCGGATCGTGTACCTGCGGTACTGCTCAAACGGAATGGTTTCATAATTAGCTCTTATTATTAGATACAGGGGAAGTTACACACTCAGTATTAATCTCTGCATCACGCTCTGCAACCGGTTACTGTAACCGGTTTCTGTGAATGTGAAGGCGATCCAGAAATCGCCCCTGACGGATATTTGTTACTTAAGGGATATTTACAGCGACTAAATTCTTATGACAGATTACGCAGGATATTTGTCAGGAGGAATCAATGAGTTTGCAGTCTGTACAACAGTTTTTTGCCGAACACGCTCCGGATATAGAGATCATTGAGCTTAACCAAAGCACAGCGACTGTTGCCCTTGCTGCTGCCGCGCACAACGTTGAACCCGGCCAAATTGCCAAAACGCTGTCACTAAAAATTAAAAATGACGTGATTCTGGTGGTTGCAAAAGGCGATGCGCGTCTGGATAACAAAAAGCTTAAAGAGACATTCGGCGCAAAAGCCCGCATGCTCAGCAGCGATGAGGTAGTCACCCTGACAGGTCATCCTGTTGGCGGCGTCTGCCCTTTCGGACTGGAAAACCCGCTTTCTGTTTACTGTGACATCACATTAAAACAATACGCGGAAGTGTTACCCGCAGCGGGCGCCATCCACAGTGCGGTGCGTATATCGCCCGACAGAATGGCGGAACTGACCGCAGCAAAATGGGTAGATGTGTGCATTTGAACGATGCGCCAGAAGCACTCTGGCGCATCATTTAACGCTAAGAGAATGAAGGAACGGTGAGAGCGGAACGACGAACTTCCCGGGCAGGGAGATGCGCCAGGATATCCGCCGCATCCAGTAATCCCACGTCAGAATTGACGCCCAGCTTTACCATGGCGTTAAACTTATGCGCCCGGATAGTTTTAATATTGCGTTCAAGCTGTGCTGCAATTTCAGGGATCGAAAAACCCGATGACATATAACGCAGAATCGCCCTCTCGGTTGGGCTTAACATACGATTGCTAACACACCAGTGATTGTACATGTTGTCGTTCACCTGATGCGTTTCGCTGAGTAATGTCTTCAGGCCCTCCATTAGCTGCTTTAGCGGAACCGATTTACTGATGATTCCATGCAAGCGAGAAGGCGAAAGATGGCTGACCAGCCTCGCCTCCATTTCGTCAGAGGCCAGCACAATACGCTGGACGTCGCTGTGGGTGAAGGTGAGATCCCGTAAACAGGCAAGACAGTTTCTCCGCTCCTCACGCTCATCAGACAGTGAATAGATAACCGCATAGAATGAGATATCCGAGAGCGCCGCTTTAAAGCTGGCGAATCTGCTAAACAGGTGCACCTGGTAATGGCTCAGGCTGGGCATCGCAAAGAGATGCTTCAGCCCCACAGCGCTCATTGAGCAGCTTTCGATGACGGCGATATGTCTTGTTGCAGTGGTCTTTTCCATTCCTCAAACTCTCCATAAGCCGACATTAAACTGAGTTCTCGCATTCCCTGGGTACTGCTTATCCACGCGTACATATCGGCATTACTGCGAAGTGATAAGCGACGCATTGCACTGTTTTTCTGTGCGCTGATCGTTTTATTACTTTTATTCAGTAGTGTGGCAATTTGGTTGATTCCCCAACCTTTACCGAGTAAACGCAACACCTTGCGTTCAGAGTGAGTGAGTGCAATCATTTGCTCACTCTCCTCTTCAATATCGGGCGTTTCCGGTATTAATAACGTCTGGCTTATTCGCTCGGCACGTTCACTGCCCGCGCGAATAGCGTTAATGACGCCTTCAATAGGCTCCATATCTGAAAGCAGCGTGCTTTCCGGACGCATAAGAAGCTCTACTGCAAGCGGATAAAGAGGACGCGAGACAAGGAATATCCAGTGAATATCCCGATACTGATTCATTAATCCATAATACTGCTCAAGCGTGCCGCGAGGATTACGATACTCACCCGAAATATCGGCAATAACGACCCCGGCGCGACGCAACTGAAGTAGCGTCAACTCCTGCATCGAACGGCAGTACGTTATCTCAAAATCGGGAAAATGACGCGACATGACGCCACCTAACCCATTTTGCATAACCGGCACTCTGCTAATCACAACTCCGTGTTTACCATTCAATGGCAACATAGACCCTCCATGTCATGAATTCATTATTTAAGAACGAACTAACCCTACGAGGTTAAACACGTTTGTATTCCTTAGTACAAAACGGCTTAATATTCGTAAATCAGAAGAAATGTCACATGGGTTATGAAACGCCCAATACAGTCTTAATATCGCATAAAGACTACAAGAATTTAATTCTGGTTGTGTGAAAAGATCGAAAATATGAAATTAGAAATACTTAATATATTTTTTTTATAAATTCTCGTCACATATTCATTAAATAAATAAAGATACGGCCTCTTCGCCATGCTGGACACGCAACTGATCGCACAAATGTTGATCTGGCCCAGCGCAAAGGGCCCTGCCCTTTGTGTTAAAAGTAAGCAATCTCTCTTCTCTTCAGGGCGTTTCATGCAGGCAAATCGGTCTACGCAACGTGCTACCACGCGGCTATGTATTCAGTGCGGACTTTTTCTTTTACAACACGGGGCAGAAAGCGCCCTCGTCGAAGAACTTTCCACACGCCTTGGTCTGGCGCTGGGGATGGACAGCGTTGAGAGCTCCATCTCGTCAAATGCCATTGTACTGACCACCATTAAAGACGGACAGTGCCTCACCTCCACTCGTAAAAATCATGACCGCGGCATTAACATGCACGTCGTGACGGAAGTGCAGCACATTGTGATCCTTGCTGAACACAGGCTGCTCGATCTGCGGGAAATAGAGAAACGCTTCAACCAGATCAAACCTCTCCGGTATCCACGCTGGCTGGTTGTGCTGATGGTGGGACTCTCCTGCGCCTGCTTCTGCAAGCTCAACGCGGGCGGCTGGGACGGCGCTGTCGTGACCTTCTTTGCCAGCAGCATCGCGATGTATGTCCGCCAGTTGTTGACGCACAGGCAACTGCATCCGCAAATTAACTTCTGCATCACGGCATTTGTGGCGACAACCGTATCCGGCCTGCTTTTGCGCCAGCCTTACTTCGCCAGCACGCCTACTGTTGCGATGGCCGCCAGCGTATTGCTGCTGGTGCCGGGTTTTCCCTTAATCAATGCCGTCGCTGATATGTTCAAAGGCCACATCAACACCGGTCTGGCGCGCTGGGCGATAGCCAGCCTGCTGACGCTGGCGACCTGTATCGGGGTGGTAATGGCCATGACACTCTGGGGGTTACGCGGATGGGCGTGATCGATTTTCTGCTCGCACTGGCGCAGGACATGCTCCTGGCAGCCCTTCCCGCCGTTGGCTTTGCGATGGTGTTTAACGTCCCGCAGCGTGCATTACCCTGGTGTGCGCTGCTGGGTGCCATTGGCCACGGCTCACGTATGATCATGATGACCGCGGGCTTTAATATCGAATGGTCGACGTTTATCGCCTCCATGCTGGTCGGCAGCATCGGTATTCAGTGGTCCCGCTGGTATCTGGCGCATCCGAAGGTGTTCACCGTGGCGGCAGTCATTCCTATGTTCCCGGGTATTTCAGCCTATACGGCGATGATTTCCGCCGTCAAAATCAGCCACTTTGGCTACAGCGAACCGCAGATGATCCTGCTTCTGAGCAACTTCCTTAAAGCCTCGTCGATTGTGGGCGCGCTCTCCATCGGCCTGTCGATCCCCGGCTTATGGCTTTACCGCAAACGTCCACGCGTATAATAAAATAGCTTGCAATTGTATCGTGCACTATCTATATTCATTTCATGGATGCAAAAATGAACGACACCACTAACGCGCTTCTGCTGGATAACCAGCTCTGTTTTGCCCTCTATTCGGCAAATCTGGCGCTTAACAAGCTCTACCGGCAACTGCTGGCGCCGCTTAACCTGACCTACCCGCAATACCTGGTGATGCTGGTGCTGTGGGAGCAGGATGATATTACGGTATCAGACATTGGCGAGCGGCTGTTCCTGGATTCCGCCACGCTGACGCCCCTGCTGAAACGCCTGGAAAGTGCAGGATTAATCTTCCGCCAGCGTTCCCGTCAGGATGAGCGTCAGGTCGCCGTCACCCTGAGCGACGCGGGTCGGGCGCTGCAACAGCAGGCCGTGACGATACCCCACGCCGTGGGCTGTGCAGCGCAGTGTGATACCGACACCATGCTGGCGCTCAAGCACCAGCTCGAACTTTTGCGCCAACAGCTTCATCGCGCGTAAGGCTATACTTTACGCGCCTGATTTTAACTTAATACATCGCGCACTATTTAATAGTGCATATAAACGTAAGATGAGGAACCTGCCATGTCTTTAGAAAAAGTTGTTTACACTGCCAAAGCCAAAGCAACCGGAGGCCGTGATGGCCGCGCAACGTCTTCCGATGGCGTTCTGGATGTCAAACTGGGTGTCCCCAAAGAGATGGGTGGCATGGGGGGTGAAGTAACCAACCCTGAACAGCTGTTCGCTGCGGGCTACTCCGCCTGCTTCCTGGGCGCAATGAAGTTCGTTGCGGCACGCGACAAATTCGCTCTGCCAAAAGATGCCTTTATTGAAGGCGAAGTGGGGATTGGCCCGCTGCCAACCGGTTTTGGTATCGAAGCGAAGCTGAACATCCACGTTGAAGGGATGGACGCAGCGGAAGCCAAAAAACTGGTGGATGCGGCGCATATCGTCTGTCCGTACTCTAACGCGACGCGCGGCAATATCGACGTGACGCTGAACATCATCGCGTAATCAGCTCCTGTGATTTTAGCCCCGGTAAGCGTAACGCCGCCGGGGAAATCCTCTCCTTTCCTCTCCTCCCTCTGTGCTACCATAACCCTCAATCACGCCCGTAGTAATCAGTTGAGAAAGTGTTATGTCCTCCAGAATCCTGACCACCAGCATTGCTGGCATTGATGCCTTTATGCGCGATCCTCGCGGTGTGTTGACGCACGCCGAAGGCGGCACGCTCGCGGTATTTGCCGACAACGCCCCGGCGTTTTATGCGGTCACGCCGGAACGTCTGGCGCAGCTTCTGGAAATTGAAGCGAAGCTGTCGCGCCCGGCGAGCGATGTCATGCTGGATAATCAGTTTTTTGACGAACCCGCCAGCGCTCCGGTGGCCGTTCCAATGGGGAAATTTCCCATGTACGCCGGTTGGCAGCCGGACGCCGATTTTCAGCGGCAGGCGGCCTTATGGGGAATAGCCCTCGCGCAGCCCGCGACGCCAGAAGAGCTGGCGGCCTTTACCGCTTACTGGCAGGCTGAAGGAAAAGTCTTCCACCATGTTCAGTGGCAGCAAAAGTTCGCGCGCAGTCTGCAAATCAACCGCGCCAGCAACAATGGCCAGCCAAAACGTGATATCAATGCCTTTTCAGAACCGGACAAAAAAATCCCTGATGGATTCCGAGGTGCGAAATGAAAAACGTCGGCGACCTGATGAAACGTTTGCAGAAGATGATGCCCGCCAACGTGAAGCCCGCCTTCACCACCGGTGAAGAGCTGCTGGCGTGGCAAAAAGAGCAGGGTAAAATTCGCGCGGCTGCCCTCGCCCGCGAAAACCGCGCGATGAAAATGCAGCGCACCTTTAACCGCTCTGGCATTCGCCCTCTGCACCAGAACTGCTCCTTCGAGAATTATAAGGTCGAGTCGCAGGGGCAGATGAACGCCCTCAACCAGGCGCGCCAGTATGTGGATGAATTTGACGGCAACATTGCCAGTTTCATCTTTAGCGGAAAACCCGGCACGGGGAAAAATCACCTTGCGGCCGCTATCTGCAACGAGCTGCTGCTGCGCGGGAAGTCAGTGCTGATTATCACCGTGGCCGATATTATGTCCGCCATGAAGGACACCTTCAGCAACCGCGAAACCAGCGAAGAACAGCTGCTGAATGATTTAAGTAACGTGGATTTGCTGGTCATCGACGAGATCGGCGTCCAGACGGAGTCCCGCTACGAAAAAGTGATCATCAACCAGATTGTCGATCGCCGTTCGTCGTCAAAACGCCCAACCGGTATGCTGACGAACCACAATATCGACGAGATGACCCGACTTCTTGGCGAGCGGGTGATGGATCGCATGAAGCTGGGTAACAGCCTGTACGTCATCTTCGACTGGGACAGCTATCGCAGCCGCGTCACCGGCAAAGAGTATTAAGATATTTCCAGGGAGCGCCGGAAGAGCAGAGGTATATACTGAACCCACTTCTGGCCCAAAACGGACCTTGTTGAGTAAATCATTATGAAAAAACAGTTTCTTATCAGCATCCTTACTGGCACCCTGCTGGTGACTGGCGCAGCGCAGGCCGCATCATGGCAGGAGTCGCTCTCCAGCGCAGCAAGTGAGTTAACCAAAGAGAGCGGCACGTCCCAGGGCGGGCTGTCAGCCTCGTCCCTCACCGGCCTGCTGAGTAACAGCTCCCAAAGCCTGAGCGCCAGCACGATGAACAATGCGGCGGGCATTCTGGAATACTGCGCGAAGCAGAAACTGGCTTCCGTCACCGATACCGAAAACATCAAAAACCAGGTGCTGGGTAAACTGGGTCTGGACACCCAGGAGCAGAAAGCGGACACCAACTATATGGACGGTATTCAGGGCCTGCTGAACGCGCAAAATGGCCAGCAGCTGAACCTCAGCACCCTTGGAAATTCATCTCTGGCGAAACAGGTGAAAACGAAAGCCTGCGATCTGGTGCTGAAACAAGGCGTTAATTTCCTCTCCTGATCGTCTCCCATTTTCTGCCACAACACGCCGGGTTTATTACGTTAGTCTTACACCGCGGCGTGAAGTGCGTTTTTTTATCCCCTGCCACCACCTCAGCCTCCGTATACCACGATGCGACTATATTCAAAAATCCGATTTTATAAACCAAATCCTAACAACAGCACACTTTCGTGACACTAAAATTGCAGCTAAGCGACATCGCAATTACATTGTATTACCCAAAAAATAAGCAATTAGCCGGCTAAGCGTCCGGCATGATGAGGATCTGCTGTTGTCAGAGTTAATATCCCTTGTCCTTTTCCTGGCTTCCATCGGCGTTTATGCCTGGAAAGCCGGTCGTCACACCTGGTGGTTTGTGGCCACCCTGGTGGTGCTCGGCATTTTTATTGTTTTAAACATTACGTTATATGCCAGCGATTATTTTACCGGCGACGGTATTAACGACGCGGTGCTCTACACGTTGACCAACAGCCTGACCGGCGCTGGTGTAGGTAAGTATATCCTTCCGGGTCTGGGGCTGGTGGTCGCCCTGGTGGGCATCTTCGCCGCGCTGGCCTGGGTTCTGCGCCGTCGCCGTCACCGTCCGCATCATCATGGCTACAGCCTGCTGGCGCTGTGCCTGGCGCTGGCCTCCGTGGATGCCAGCCCCGCATTCCATCAAATTACCGAGCTGGTAAAATCCCAGTCGCGCGATGGCGACCCGGACTTTGCGGCCTATTACAAAGAACCCTCGAAGAAGATCGACAATCCCAGACTCAACCTGGTCTATATCTACGGCGAAAGTCTGGAGCGCACCTATTTTGATAACGATGCTTTCCCGAACCTGACGCCAGAGCTTGGCGCGCTGAAAAACCAGGGCCTCGACTTCAGCCACACCATGCAGCTCCCTGGCACGGATTACACCATCGCCGGGATGGTGGCCTCCCAGTGCGGCATTCCGCTGTTCGCTCCGTTTGAAGGCAACGCCTCCGCCTCGATGTCGAGCTTCTTCCCGCAGAACATTTGCCTCGGCGATATCCTGAAAAACTCGGGCTATGAAAACTACTTTATGCAGGGCGCTAACCTGCGCTTTGCCGGGAAAGATGTGTTCCTGAAATCCCACGGTTTCGATCACTTGTATGGTTCCGAAGAGCTGAAAACCACGGTGGCCGATCCGGCCTACCGCAACGACTGGGGCTTTTACGACGATACCGTTCTGGATGAAACCTGGAAGAAATTCGAGGAGCTTTCCCGCGCCGGTAAACGCTTCTCGCTGTTTGCGTTGACCGTCGACACGCATCATCCGGATGGTTTTGTCTCACGCACCTGTAAACGTCAGGGCTACGACATTGACGGTAAAAACAACAAGTCGTTCAGCGCCGTGACCTGTAGCCAGGAGCATATCGCGGCGTTAATCGAGAAAATCAAAGCGTCGCCGTATTTCAAAAATACGGTCATCGTCGTCTCATCTGACCATCTGGCGATGAAAAACAGCGCCTGGGATGAGCTGAATAAGCTGGATCGCAGCAACCTGTTCTTTGTGCTGCGCGGCGATAAACCGCAGCAGGAGATCATTGCCGCTAAACGTAACTCGATGGATAACGGCGCTACCGTGCTGGATATTCTGGGTGGCGATAACTTCATTGGACTGGGTCGCAGTACGCTGTCGGGCCAGTCCCTGTCGGAAATCTTCCTCAACATGAAGGAAAAAATCCTCGCCTGGAAGCCGGATATCATTCGTCTGTGGAACTTCCCGAAAGAGATAAAAGACTTCACCATCGATCAAGATAAAAAAATGATCGCGTTCTCCGGCAGCCATTTCCGCCTGCCACTGCTGCTGCGCGTGTCGGATAACCGCGTCGAGCCGCTGCCGGAAAGCGAATACTCCGCGCCACTGCGCTTCCAGCTGGCGGAATTCGCCCCGCGCGATAATTTCGTCTGGGTCGACAAATGCTACAAAATGGGCCAGCTCTGGTCGCAACAGCTGTCGCTGTCCACCGACTGGTGCGTCTCTCAGGGGCAACTCGGCGGCGAGCAGGCCGTGCAACACGTTGACAAACCGCAGTGGCAGGGAAAAACCGCGTTTAAAGATACGGTTATTGATACCGCACGCTATCAGCGCAACGTAGACCTGCTGAAAATCGTCGACAACGACATTCGTTATAAAGCAGACAGCTTCATCTTTAATGTTGCCGGCGCGCCGGAAGAGGTGAAGCAGTTCAGCGGTATTTCGCGGCCGGAATCATGGGGGCGCTGGTCTAACGCCCAGTTAGGCGATGAGGTGAAAATTGAATATACCCATCCGCTGCCGGAGAAATTCGATCTGGTGATCACCGCCAGGGCATTTGGTCCCAACGCAAACCGTCCTATACCGGTGCGCGTCGGCGATAAAGAACAGACGCTGACGCTGAGCAATGATGTCACCACCAGCACGCTGCACTTCGATAACCCAACGCGCAGCAATACGCTGGTCATTGTGCCGCCCGATCCGCAGTCCACTAACGAAGGGAATATTCTCGGTCACGCTCCGCGCAAGCTGGGGATCGGCATGGTGGAGATTAAAATTGTGAGCAGCGCTGGCTGATGACGGCGTTCACCCTTCGCCCGACGCGCATCGACGACGTCGCTGCCCTGCCCGCCATCGAACGTGCGGCGGGGCAGCGGTTTCGCGACGTTCCTGAGCTGGCCTGGCTGGCAGACAATGAGGTTATTTGTGTTGAAGATCACCTCGGTTACGCCGGACGCGGATTAAGCTGGCTGGCGCTGGCTGACGACAGGCCTGTGGGCTTTATTCTCGCCGAAGCTCATCCATCGTCGCTGTTTATTGTGGAACTGTCGGTTCACCTGGACTGGCAGGGACGAGGTCTCGGACGCCAGTTAATCGCCCGTGCCGTCGCGCATGCCCGCAGTCTGGGGCTGAACTCGCTGACGTTAACGACGTTTCGTGATGTCCCGTGGAATGCGCCCTTCTACAGGCGATTAGGGTTTGAAATGCTGACGACGCTGACGCCGGAACTGCGCCAGAAACGCGAGGAAGAGACGGCGCACGGTTTAGCGTATGGTTCCCGCTGCGCCATGCGCCTGCCTCTGTAAGATCGCCCGGTGGCGTTGCGCTTACCGGGCCTACAAAACCCATTTCCGCAGGCCGGGTAAGGCGCAGCCGCCACCCGGCAAAACGCACAGCGTCAGAACGTTTCCCAGTTATCGCCCGCATCTGCGGTCGCCGGTTTACGCGCCACTACCGGAGCGGCAACGCTTTTCGCGGAGGCGAACTCGCGCGCCTTCATCTGTTCCTGCTGAATACGGAACACCGCAACAGCCTGCGTCAGACGGCTCGCCTGCTCTTCCAGTGCCGCGGCCGCCGCCGCAGACTCTTCCACCAGCGAGGCGTTCTGCTGGGTCACGCGATCCATCTCAGCCACCGCCAGCCCAACCTGGTCGATACCGCGGCTCTGCTCGTCAGACGCAGACGCGATTTCGCCCATGATGTCCGTCACGCGCGTTACCGCATTCACGATCTCACCCATGGTTTCACCCGCGCTTTCCACCAGCGTTGAACCAATTTCCACGCGCCCCACGGAGTCTTCAATCAGGCTCTTGATCTCACGGGCCGCCTGGGCGCTGCGCTGCGCCAGGTTTCGGACTTCACCTGCAACCACCGCAAAGCCGCGGCCCTGCTCGCCCGCACGCGCCGCTTCTACCGCCGCGTTCAGCGCCAGAATATTGGTCTGGAAGGCAATCCCGTCGATCACGCTGATGATATCGGCGATTTTCTGCGAACTGCCGGCGATATCGCGCATGGTCTGCACCACGTTATCCACCACCTTGCCGCCTTTCTGCGCGGTTTCAGACGCGCTCAGGGCCAGGTTGCTCGCCTGACGGGCGTTCTCGGCGTTCTGCTTCACGGTGGCAGTCAGCTGTTCCATGCTGGCGGCGGTCTCTTCCAGAGAGGCAGCCTGCTGTTCGGTACGGGATGAGAGATCGTTATTGCCCATCGAGATTTCGCTCGCACCGCTGTAAATGGCGTTTGCGCCGTTACGCACGTCACCCACGGTACGCACCAGCTCGCCCTGCATGTGGCGCAGGGAGTCAGCCAGTTCCCCCATCTCGTTGGAGCCTTCCACGTCGATGCGCTTCACCAGGTCGCCGCTGGCGATATGACGAATGCTGTCAATCAGACGGTTCAGCGGCGAAATCAGCGCCTGACGAATACCCAGCCAGACGGCAACAATCACCACCAGCACCGCAGCCAGCACGCTAATCAGCACCCAGATAGCCTGGCGGTAAGAACTGTTGCTGTCTTCAACCGCGGTCTGATACAGCGCGTCGTTCTGTTGCAGATAGGTGACGTACTGCTTCTCAAAGCCATCCTGATAGCTCTGGGTCGGCTGGTCGAAGAACTCATTGATCTTGCCCGCCCCCAGCAGCTGGATCAGCTCGGCCAGCGCGCCGTGGTAGATATCGTAATTACGTTTGATTTCCAGTGCCGCAGCGTCGCTCTGACGCGGGTCGCGCGGCAGCGCTTCGTAATCCGCCCAGTTTTTTTCCGCCTGTTTCAGAGACGCAGAGGCAATTTGCATCAGCTCGGCGACGGTTGAGCCGCTACCGATATTGTTCTGATCCATCATATAGCGGATACCCGCGCGGTTCAGAGTGTTACGGGTTTGCAGCAGCGCCACCCAGCTACCGTTCAGGGTGGATTGTTGCTGGCGAATGGTTTGCAGGATGGTGAAATTCTCTTTGTCATGCTTCAGGGCATTGAAGAAAAGACCACCGGATGTGAGTTGTAAAAGGCCAAATATCGCTAAAACCAGCAGTAAGCTGGTGACAATCTTGATACGATTTAACATGTTTTCTCTTTCCTCAGACAGATACAGAATTTTCGGCCTGGAAAGGGAAAACTTTACGAAAATCATCCTGGAATTTAGGGTTTTTACTCTTCGTCCCGCGCGGCAATATGTCGGTTTCCAAGTTCAATAAATTCTTCCAGCAGCGCCGTGAGCTGCGTCATCTTCTCCGGGGTATATTCCGCCTCAATCTGCTGGTACGCCTCTTCCACCTGAGCCTGAGCACGCTGGTACAGCGCGTTGCCTTCTTTCGTCAGCGATACGTACAGCTTGCGCTGGTCATTCACCGGCTTTAAGCGCAGCACCAGACCGTCGCGCTCCATCCGCGTCAGAATGCCGGTCAGGCTTGGGCGCAAAATGCAGGTGCGGAACGCCAGATCGTGAAAATCCATGGAGGGATGCTCGGCCAGCACGCGGACGATACGCCACTGCTGCTCGGTCAGATTATGCCGCTTCACTATCGGGCGGAAGTAGCCCATCGCCGCTTCACGCGCCTGCAACAGCGCGATGGTTAATGAGTCATGCATCACCTTCCCCTTACATCATTAACAAGTAAACAATTTAAAACAGATGCTTTTATAGACAACACGTTGTAACCCAAAAAGTCTAACAGAAACAACGCAATTTTTTTAATCCATTGAATTAAAAGATAATTAACTCATTTATGTAAATTTATTGTTATTCATATCACAAATTATTCACTTCTGATTGCGAAACGAACAGCAAAAGCATAAAACCAGATCATTAACATATTAATGAAATCAAAACCGGACAGCCGGTTTGAGGAGTATGGGAATGAAAGGTACTGTTTTTGCCGTAGCGCTAAACCACCAAAGCCAGCGTGCAGCCTGGGCTGAGGCGTTTGAAAAAGCCCCCTATAACGCGCCGCCAAAAACGGCGGTGTGGTTTATCAAGCCACATAACACCGTTATTCGCGCAGGCGAGCCGATTCCCTTCCCACAGGGAGAAACCGTGTTAAGCGGCGCAACGGTGGCGCTGGTGGTGGGCAAAACCGCCAGCAAAGTCCGCGTTGAAGAGGCGGCGGCGTACATCGCTGGCTACGCGCTGGCCAACGAAATCAGCCTGCCGGAAGAGAGCTTCTACCGTCCGGCGATCAAGGCCAAATGTCGGGATGGATTTTGCCCGCTCGGCGAACCTGTCGCCGTTGATAACGTGGACAACCTGACCATCATCACCGAGATCAACGGTCGCGAAGCGGACCACTGGAACACGGCCGATCTGCACCGCAACGCCGCCGAACTGCTGAGCGCGCTGAGCGAATTTGCCACCCTGAACCCCGGCGATGCGATATTGCTCGGTACCCCACAAAGCCGTGTCGAAATTCGCCCGGGCGATCGGGTACGCATTCTGGCAGAGGGATTTCCGCCGCTGGAAAACCCGGTGGTAGTGGAACGCGACGTTACCATTGCTTCGCGCACGCCGCCGCACGCCACGCTGTTCGCACTCGGCCTGAACTACGCCGATCACGCCAGCGAGCTGGACTTCAAACCGCCTACCGAGCCGCTGGTGTTTATCAAAGCGCCGAACACCTTTAATGGCGACAACCAGACCTCGGTGCGCCCAAACAACATTGAATACATGCATTACGAAGCCGAGCTGGTGGTGGTCATCGGTAAAACCGCGCGTAAGGTCAGCGAAGCCGAGGCGATGGACTATGTTGCGGGCTACACGGTGTGCAACGATTACGCCATCCGCGATTATCTCGAAAACTACTATCGCCCAAACCTGCGGGTGAAAAGCCGCGACGGGCTGACCCCTATCAGCCCGAACGTGGTGCCAAAAGAAGCCATCCCTGACCCGCACAACCTTCGTCTTCGCACCTACGTTAACGGTGAACTGCGTCAGGAAGGCACCACCGCCGATCTCATTTTCAGCATCCCATTCCTGATTGCGTATCTGAGCGATTTCATGACCCTGCAACCGGGCGACATGATTGCCACCGGCACGCCGAAGGGGCTGTCCGACGTGGTACCGGGCGATGAAGTGGTGGTGGAAGTGGAGGGCGTAGGCCGTCTGGTAAACCGAATTGTCAGTGAGGAGACTGCAAAATGAAAAAGATTAACCACTGGATCAACGGGAAAAACGTCGCCGGAAGTGAGTACTTCCAAACCACTAACCCGGCCTCCGGCGAGGTGCTGGCTGAAGTAGCCTCCGGGGGCGAAGCCGAAATCCATCAGGCCGTTGCCGCCGCCAAAGAGGCGTTCCCGAAATGGGCCAACCTGCCGATGAAGGAGCGTGCGCGCCTGATGCGTCGCCTGGGGGATCTGATTGACCAGAACGTGCCGGACATTGCCGCGATGGAGACCGCCGACACCGGCCTGCCGATCCACCAGACCAAAAACGTGCTCATTCCGCGCGCCTCGCACAACTTCGAGTTCTTCGCCGAGGTGTGCCAGCAGATGAACGGCAAAACCTACCCGGTCGACGACAAGATGCTCAACTACACCCTGGTGCAGCCGGTGGGTGTCTGCGCGCTGGTGTCGCCGTGGAACGTGCCGTTTATGACCGCCACCTGGAAGGTCGCGCCCTGTCTCGCGCTGGGTAACACCGCGGTGCTGAAGATGTCTGAACTCTCCCCGCTGACCGCCGACCGTCTGGGCGAGCTGGCCCTCGAAGCGGGCATTCCGGCGGGCGTGCTCAACGTGGTGCAGGGCTATGGCGCCACGGCGGGCGACGCGCTGGTGCGTCATCATGACGTGCGCGCCGTCTCCTTCACCGGCGGCACCGCCACCGGGCGTAACATCATGAAAAACGCCGGGCTGAAGAAGTATTCTATGGAACTGGGCGGCAAATCTCCGGTGCTGATTTTTGAAGACGCGGACATCGAGCGCGCGCTGGACGCCGCCCTGTTCACCATCTTCTCCATCAACGGCGAACGCTGCACCGCCGGCTCGCGCATCTTCATCCAGCAGAGCATCTACCCGGAGTTCGTCAAACGCTTTGCCGAGCGCGCCAACCGCCTGCGCGTGGGCGACCCGACCGATCCGAACACCCAGATTGGCGCGCTCATCAGCCAGCAGCACTGGGAAAAAGTCTCCGGCTATATCCGCCTCGGCATTGAAGAGGGGGCAACCCTGCTGGCGGGCGGCCCGGACAAACCGACCGATCTGCCTGCGCACCTGAAAGGCGGCAACTTCCTGCGCCCGACCGTGCTGGCGGATGTCGATAACCGCATGCGCGTGGCGCAGGAAGAGATCTTCGGGCCGGTGGCCTGCCTGCTGCCGTTTAAGGACGAAGCGGAAGGGCTGCGCCTGGCGAACGACGTGGAGTATGGCCTGGCGTCGTACATCTGGACCCAGGACGTCAGCAAAGTGCTGCGTCTGGCGCGCAACATCGAAGCGGGTATGGTGTTCGTCAACACCCAGAACGTGCGCGACCTGCGCCAGCCGTTTGGCGGCGTGAAGGCCTCCGGCACCGGCCGCGAGGGGGGCGAGTACAGCTTCGAGGTCTTCGCGGAGATGAAGAACGTCTGCATCTCCATGGGCGACCATCCGATTCCAAAGTGGGGGATCTGAAAATGGGCAAATTAGCGTTAGCGGCAAAAATCACCCACGTGCCGTCGATGTATCTCTCCGAACTGCCGGGCAAAAACCACGGCTGCCGCCAGGGCGCCATCGATGGGCATAAAGAAATTAGCAAGCGCTGCCGGGAGCTGGGCGTCGACACCATTATCGTCTTCGACACCCACTGGCTGGTGAACAGCGCGTATCACATCAACTGTGCGGACCATTTCTCAGGCGTCTACACCAGCAACGAGCTGCCGCATTTTATTCGCGACATGACCTACGACTACGACGGCAACCCGGAACTCGGCCAGCTGATTGCCGACGAAGCGGTGAAGCTTGGCGTTCGCGCCAAGGCGCACAACATCCCGAGCCTCAAGCTGGAGTACGGCACGCTGGTGCCGATGCGCTACATGAACGCGGATAAGCACTTCAAAGTGGTCTCCATCTCGGCGTTCTGCACGGTTCACGACTTCGCCGACAGCCGCAGGCTGGGCGAGGCCATCATCAGCGCCATCGAAAAATACGACGGCACCGTGGCGGTGCTCGCCAGCGGCTCGCTGTCGCACCGCTTTATCGACGACCAGCGCGCGGAGGAAGGGATGAACAGCTACACCCGCGAGTTTGATCGCCAGATGGACGAGCGCGTGGTGAAGCTGTGGCGCGAGGGGCAGTTCAAGGAGTTTTGCAGCATGCTGCCGGAGTACGCCGACTACTGCTACGGCGAGGGCAACATGCACGACACGGTGATGCTGCTGGGGATGCTCGGCTGGGACAAATACGACGGTAAGGTGGAGTTTCTCACCGAGCTGTTCGCCAGCTCCGGCACCGGCCAGGTCAACGCCGTTTTCCCGCTGCCCGCCTAAGGAGTCGTTATGCCGCACTTTATTGCTGAATGTACCAACAACATCCGCGAGCAGGCCGACCTGCCGGGTCTGTTCGCCAAAGTGAACGAGGCGCTCGCCGCCACGGGGATCTTCCCGCTCGGGGGCATCCGCAGCCGCGCCCACTGGCTGGATACCTGGCAGATGGCCGACGGTAAGCACGATTACGCCTTTGTGCATATGACGCTGAAGATCGGCGCGGGGCGCAGCCTGGAAAGCCGGGAAGAGGTCGGTGAAATGCTGTTTGCGCTGATCAAAACGCACTTCGCAGAGCTAATGGCGGGCCGATATCTGGCGCTCTCGTTCGAGCTGGACGAGCTGCACCCGACGCTTAATTACAAGCAAAACAACGTGCACGCGTTGTTTAAATAACACCGCACGGTCTGTCCCCTCTCCCACAGGGAGAGGGAGAAAACAAATAAAAACAGGATATCGCCATGCTCGACAAACACACCCATACCCTGATCGCCCACCGTCTGCATCAGGCGGAACAATCCCGGGAGCAGATCCGCGCGATCTCGCTGGAGTACCCGGAGATCACCATTGAAGACGCCTACGCCGTCCAGCGCGAATGGGTGAGCCTGAAAATTGCCGAAGGCCGCGTGCTGAAAGGCCACAAGATCGGCCTTACCTCCAAAGCGATGCAGGCCAGCTCGCAGATCAGCGAGCCGGACTACGGCGCGCTGCTGGACGATATGTTCTTCCACGACGGCAGCGACATCCCCGTGGATCGCTTTATCGTCCCGCGCATCGAAGTGGAGCTGGCCTTCGTGCTGGCAAAACCGCTGCGCGGCCCGAACTGCACGATCTTCGACGTCTACAACGCCACGGATTACATCATCCCCGCCCTGGAGCTGATCGACGCCCGCTGCCATAACGTTGACCCGGAAACCCAGCGCCCGCGCAAGGTGTTCGACACCATCTCCGATAACGCCGCCAACGCGGGCGTGATCCTCGGCGGCCGCCCGATTAAACCCGACGAGCTGGATCTGCGCTGGATCTCCGCCCTGCTTTACCGCAACGGCGTGATCGAAGAGACCGGGGTCGCCGCAGGCGTGCTTAACCACCCGGCGAACGGCGTGGCGTGGCTGGCGAACAAACTCGCGCCATACGACGTGCAGCTTGAGCCAGGGCAAATCATCCTCGGCGGCTCGTTTACCCGCCCGGTTGCCGCCAGCAGAGGCGACACCTTCCACGTCGACTACGGCAACATGGGCTCCATCAGCTGCCGCTTTGTGTAAGGAGATGACCATGCAAAACGCATTCAAAGCGGCGCTGAAGGCGGGCCGTCCGCAAATCGGGTTATGGCTGGGGCTGACCAGCAGCTACAGCGCTG
Source organism: Enterobacter sp. JJBC (assembly GCF_036936505.1). Classification (NCBI taxonomy): domain Bacteria; kingdom Pseudomonadati; phylum Pseudomonadota; class Gammaproteobacteria; order Enterobacterales; family Enterobacteriaceae; genus Enterobacter; species Enterobacter sp. JJBC. The sequence goes on along the minus strand of NZ_CP136935.1, from coordinate 745,249 downwards.
AGCTACTGGCCGGGGCCGGTTTTGACTGGCTGCTGATCGACGGAGAGCACGCGCCGAACAGCGTGCAAACCATCCTGACTCAGCTCCAGGCCATCGCCCCTTATCCCAGCCAGCCGGTGGTGCGCCCGTCGTGGAACGATCCGGTGCAGATCAAGCAGCTGCTGGACGTGGGGGCGCAAACCCTGCTGGTGCCGATGGTGCAAAACGCCGACGAAGCCCGTCTGGCTGTCAGCGCCACCCGCTACCCGCCTGCCGGCATTCGCGGCGTCGGCAGCGCGCTGGCGCGGGCGTCGCGCTGGAACCGCATCCCGGAGTATCTGCATCAGGCTAACGACGCCATGTGCGTGCTGGTGCAAATCGAAACTCGCGAGGCGCTGAAAAACCTGCCGCAGATCCTGGACGTGGAAGGGGTGGACGGCGTGTTTATCGGCCCTGCGGATCTGAGCGCCGACATGGGCTTCGCCGGTAATCCGCAGCACCCGGAGGTGCAGGCCGCCATAGAGCAGGCGATCGCCCAAATCCTCAGCGCGGGCAAAGCGCCCGGCATCCTGATGGCGAACGAGCAACTGGCAAAACGTTATCTTGAACTCGGCGCGCTGTTTGTCGCGGTCGGCGTGGATACCACCCTGCTCGCCCGCAGCGCCGAAGCGCTGGCGGCCCGCTTTACCGATGTCACCACAGCAGTTGATAACAATAAATCCGTCTACTAAACGTACGATGTGGAGCGCAACATGACGACCTCAACCCTGCACAATAAAGCTGTTGAACATCGCGTTATTAATAAGCTGTTCCGTCGTTTGATCGTGTTTCTTTTTATCCTGTTTGTCTTCTCGTTTCTCGATCGCATCAACATCGGCTTTGCCGGGCTGACGATGGGCAAAGATCTGGGCCTCACGTCGACCATGTTTGGCCTGGCCGCGACGCTGTTTTACGTGACCTACGTGCTGTGCGGGATCCCCAGCAACATCATGCTGGCGAAGATCGGCGCCCGCCGCTGGATCGCCGGGATCATGGTGGTGTGGGGCATCGCCTCTACCTGCACCATGTTCGCCACCAGCCCCGAAACGCTCTACGTCCTGCGCATGCTGGTGGGCATTGCCGAAGCCGGTTTCCTGCCGGGCATTCTGGTCTATCTCACCTGGTGGTTCCCGGCGTATCACCGCGCCCGCGCCAACGCGTTGTTTATGATCGCCATGCCGGTGACCATGATGCTCGGTTCGATCCTCTCCGGGTACATTCTGGCGATGGACGGACTGTGGAACCTTAAGGGCTGGCAGTGGCTGTTCCTGCTGGAGGGGCTGCCGTCGGTGGTGCTCGGCGTGGTGACCTGGTTCTACCTTAACGACACCCCGGATCAGGCCACCTGGCTGGATGATGACGAAAAGCAGGCACTCAAAACGATGATCGCCCGCGAGCAGGAGCTGGCCATTGCGCATGCCGCCACGCCGCGATCGACGCTGCGCGAGGTGCTGACGCCCGCCGTGCTGCTCTACACGCTGGCCTACTTCTGCCTGACGAATACGCTGAGCGCGATCAACATCTGGACGCCGCAGATCCTGCAAAGCTTCAACACCGGCAGCAGCAATATCGTGATTGGCCTGCTGGCGGCGATCCCGCAGTTTTGCACCATCCTCGGGATGATCTGGTGGAGCCGCCGCTCCGACAGGCTGAAAGAGCGAAAAAAGCACACTATCCTGCCGTATCTTTTTGCAGCGGCGGGATGGATGCTGGCCTCGGCGACCGATCACAGTCTGATCCAGCTGCTTGGCATCATCATGGCCTCAACCGGATCGTTTACCGCCATGGCGATATTCTGGACCACGCCGGATCAGGTTATTAGCCTGCAATCCCGCGCGGTGGCGCTGGCGGTAATCAACGCCATCGGCAACGTCGGGTCTGCCGTCAGCCCATTGCTGATAGGTATTTTGCGCGACGCGACCGGCAGCTTCAGCTCGGGACTGTGGTTCGTGGCAGGTCTGCTGGTGGTGGGCGCGCTGGTGCTGACGCGCATTCCGATGACGCGCCGTGAAAGCCTTGAGCGTGAGCCGGACATCGCGGCGCAAAAGATCCACTGAGGAGCCGCTATGTGTCAGAGCCCCATCACCAACATCGATATCAGCAAGGAGTACGACGAAAGTCTGGGCACCGACGATGTGCACTACCAGTCGTTCGCCCGCATGGCGGCCTTTTTTGGCCGCGACATGCAGGCGCACCGCCACGACCAGTATTTTCAGATGCATTTTCTCGACACCGGGCAGATTGAGCTCCAGCTCGACGACCACCGTTACTCGGTGCAGGCGCCGCTGTTCGTGCTGACGCCGCCGTCGGTGCCGCACGCGTTTATCACCGAATCCGACAGCGACGGCCACGTGCTGACGGTGCGCGAGGATCTCATCTGGCCGCTGTTAGAAGTGCTCTACCCGGGCACGCGGGAAGCGTTCGGCCTGCCGGGGATCTGCCTGTCGCTTGCCGACAAGCCTGATGAGCTGACGGCGCTGAAGCACTACTGGCAGCTGATTGCCCGGGAATCCACGGAACAGCTGCCCGGTCGCGAGCATACGCTGGTCCTGCTGGCGCAGGCCGTTTTTACCCTGCTGCTGCGCAACGCGAAGCTCGACGACCACGCGTCAGGCGGCATGCGCGGTGAGCTGAAGCTGTTTCAGCGCTTTAACCAGCTGACAGATGCTCATTACCACGAGCACTGGACGGTGCCGGAATACGCCAGCGAACTGCATCTCACCGAATCCCGCCTGACCGATATCTGTCGCCGCTTCGCCAACCGCTCGCCGAAACGGCTGATCTTCGACCGCCAGCTGCGGGAAGCCAGACGCCTGCTGCTGTTTTCCGACAGCACAGTGAGCGAAATTGCCTGGCAGCTGGGTTTTAAAGATCCGGCCTATTTCGCCCGTTTTTTTAACCGACTGACGGGGTGCTCACCCAGCGCGTACCGGGCGCAGAAAGTACCGGTGTCGCCTGTTCCCCTCACCCCTGCCCTCTCCCAGAGGGAGAGAGAGTAACCGTCCCCTCTCCCTCTGGGAGAGGGTTAGGGTGAGGGAAATCACACTCTGTGATCTCTCGCGAAAAGTACCTGCCGTTGTCCCAATCGTCCCTTCACGTTCCGCCCCTCTCACGCTTCAATTAAACAACAAAAACAAAACATAAATTTAACAACCATCTTCCGATACGAGGTCCCTATGAAGCCTGAAGATTTCCGCGCTGATGCCAAACGTCCGTTAACCGGTGAAGAGTATTTAAAAAGCCTGCAAGATGGCCGTGAGATTTATATCTACGGCGAGCGCGTTAAGGACGTCACTACCCACCCGGCATTTCGCAATGCGGCGGCGTCCATCGCCCAGATGTACGATGCCCTGCACAAGCCAGACATGCAGGATACCCTCTGCTGGGGCACGGACACCGGCAGCGGCGGCTACACTCATAAATTCTTCCGCGTGGCAAAAAGCGCCGACGATCTGCGCCAGCAGCGTGACGCCATCGCCGAGTGGTCGCGCCTGAGCTACGGCTGGATGGGGCGTACGCCTGACTACAAAGCCGCGTTCGGCTGCGCGCTGGGGGCGAACCCTGCCTTCTACGGTCAGTTCGAGCAGAACGCCCGCAACTGGTACACACGTATTCAGGAAACCGGCCTGTACTTTAACCACGCCATCGTCAACCCGCCGATCGACCGCCATAAACCGGCAGACGAGGTGAAAGACGTTTACATCAAGCTGGAGAAAGAGACCGACGCCGGGATCATCGTCAGCGGCGCGAAAGTGGTGGCCACCAACTCCGCCCTGACCCATTACAACATGATCGGCTTCGGCTCTGCGCAGGTGATGGGCGAAAACCCGGACTTCGCGCTGATGTTCGTCGCGCCGATGGATGCCGAAGGGGTGAAGCTGATCTCCCGCGCCTCTTACGAGATGGTGGCAGGGGCGACCGGTTCCCCGTACGACTACCCGCTCTCCAGCCGTTTTGACGAGAACGACGCCATTCTGGTGATGGATCATGTGCTGATCCCGTGGGAAAACGTGCTGATCTACCGCGATTTCGACCGCTGCCGTCGCTGGACGATGGAAGGTGGCTTCGCCCGCATGTACCCGCTTCAGGCCTGCGTGCGTCTGGCTGTGAAGCTCGACTTCATCACCGCTCTGCTGAAGAAGTCGCTGGAGTGTACCGGCACCCTCGAGTTCCGCGGCGTGCAGGCGGATCTCGGCGAAGTGGTGGCGTGGCGCAACATGTTCTGGGCGCTGAGCGACTCCATGTGCTCCGAAGCCACGCCGTGGGTAAACGGCGCGTATCTGCCTGACCACGCGGCGTTACAGACCTACCGCGTGATGGCGCCAATGGCCTATGCGAAGATCAAGAACATCATCGAACGTAACGTGACCTCCGGGCTGATCTACCTGCCGTCCAGCGCGCGGGACCTGAACAACCCGCAGATCGACCAGTATCTGGCGAAGTACGTGCGCGGCTCCAACGGGATGGATCATGTCGAACGCATCAAGATTCTGAAACTGATGTGGGATGCCATCGGCAGCGAGTTTGGCGGACGTCACGAGCTGTACGAAATCAACTACTCCGGTAGCCAGGATGAGATCCGCCTGCAATGCCTGCGTCAGGCGCAAAGCTCCGGCAACATGGACAAGATGATGGCGATGGTTGACCGCTGCATGTCCGAGTACGACCAGCACGGCTGGACCGTACCGCACCTGCACGACAACACTGATATCAACATGCTGGATAAGCTGCTGAAATAACGCAGCGGGAGGTTTCAATGCAATCTGAAGAACGCCTGCGTTTTCGCGACGCGATGGCCAGCCTGTCGGCGGCGGTGAATGTGGTCACCACCGAGGGCGATGCGGGTCGCTGCGGCATTACCGCCACCGCCGTCTGTTCGGTCACGGACACCCCGCCTTCGGTCATGGTCTGCATCAACGCCAACAGCGCCATGAACCCGGTCTTCCAGGGCAACGGCAAACTGTGTGTCAACGTGCTGAACCACGAGCAGGAGATCATGGCCCGCCACTTTGCCGGGATGACCGGCATGGCAATGGAGGAGCGCTTTGCTCTCTCCTGCTGGCAGAAAGGACCGCTGGCGCAGCCGGTGCTGAAAGGCGCTCTGGCAAGCCTGGAAGGCGAGATAACCCAGGTGCAAACCATCGGTACCCATCTGGTCTACCTTGTGGAGATTAAGAACATCATCCTCAGCAGCGAGGGGCACGGCCTGATCTACTTCAAACGCCGTTTCCACCCGGTGATGATGGAGATGGAAGCCGCGGTTTGATCCCGTTGCACAAAAAAACGCTAAGGTTTCCGCAAAGGTGCGCCGTTAACTATCCATAAGATAAATTTTCCGGGGCGGCTGGCGACGTCGTCAGGCGCCCCCTTAACGCTGGAAAGTCTTATGGCCCCTTCACCCCGAAGCCGCTCGGCTGAACGTCTGGTTGACATCATTATTGCCCTGCACCGCAACGGAAGCGTTAATCGCCGCGATCTGATGCAAAAATTTGGCATTACCGAACGTACGGTGTACCGCGATTTGCAGGCGCTTTCCCCGATTATTGAACACGACGGCAAAGGGCGCTATCAGCTGCTGCCTGCGTATCAGACCTGCCGCTGCGTGCACTGCCCTGAAGCGAACGACGAAACCCCGCAGGGGTAGATTATTCTCAGTGATCTCAATCACATATTTTCTTCCACCGTGGGTGAGCCTTAACCACTCACCCTCGCTTTTGACCGCTCACGCATCGCTTTCAACCACTCACCTATTTACCGTGCTTTATACGCGCGAGGATCTGGCACGATCGCTCCAGCATTAATCAATACCTCCTCACAACGAACCCTGACCCTTTTTTCTTTACATAAAAAACCAGGTCTTACTATGGATACTAAAAAACTACTTAAGCACGTGCCCTGGGCCATCCTCGGGATCATCGGTGCTTTCTGTCTGGCGGTTGTCGCATTACGCCGGGGCGAACACGTCAGCGCCCTGTGGATCGTGGTCGCGTCGGTTTCCGTCTATCTTGTGGCTTATCGCTACTACAGCTTGTACATCGCGCAGAAGGTCATGAAGCTCGACCCGACGCGCGCCACCCCGGCGGTCATTAACAATGACGGCCTGAACTACGTGCCAACCAACCGTTACGTGCTGTTTGGTCACCACTTTGCCGCCATTGCAGGCGCGGGTCCGCTGGTCGGTCCGGTGCTGGCTGCGCAGATGGGCTACCTGCCGGGTACGCTCTGGCTGCTGGCGGGCGTGGTGCTGGCGGGAGCGGTGCAGGACTTTATGGTGCTGTTTATCTCCTCGCGCCGTAACGGTTCGTCGCTGGGTGAGATGATCAAAGAAGAGATGGGCCGCGTGCCGGGCACCATCGCCCTCTTTGGCTGCTTCCTGATCATGATCATCATCCTCGCGGTGCTGGCGCTGATCGTGGTGAAAGCGCTGGCCGAAAGTCCGTGGGGCGTCTTCACCGTCTGCTCTACCGTACCGATTGCGCTGTTCATGGGCATCTACATGCGCTTCCTGCGCCCTGGCCGCGTTGGCGAGGTGTCGGTCATCGGTATCGTGCTGCTGGTCGCCTCCATCTACTTCGGCGGCGTGATTGCGCACGACCCGTACTGGGGCCCGGCGCTGACCTTTAAAGACACCACCATCACCTTCGCGCTGATCGGTTACGCGTTCATCTCAGCGCTGTTGCCGGTGTGGCTGATTCTGGCTCCGCGCGACTACCTGGCGACCTTCCTGAAAATCGGCGTGATCGTCGGGCTGGCAATCGGGATTGTGATCATCAATCCTGAGCTGAAAATGCCAGCGGTGACGCAGTACATTGACGGTACCGGTCCGCTGTGGAAAGGCGCTCTGTTCCCGTTCCTGTTTATCACCATCGCCTGCGGTGCCGTGTCTGGCTTCCACGCGCTGATCGCCTCGGGCACCACGCCGAAGCTGATGGCCAACGAAACCGACGCGCGCTTCATCGGTTACGGCGCGATGCTGATGGAGTCCTTCGTGGCGATCATGGCGCTGGTTGCAGCGTCGATTATCGAGCCAGGTCTGTACTTTGCGATGAACACCCCACCAGCGGGTCTCGGCATCACCATGCCAAACCTGCATGAGATGGGCGGCGAAAATACCGCGCTGATCCTGGCGCAGCTGAAAGACGCCAGCGCACACGCGGCGGCGACCGTCAGCTCCTGGGGCTTCGTAATTTCGCCTGAGCAGATCATGCAGACCGCGAAAGACATCGGCGAACCGTCCGTGCTGAACCGCGCAGGTGGCGCGCCAACGCTGGCGGTGGGTATCGCACACGTGTTCCACAAAGTGCTGCCGTGGGCGGACATGGGCTTCTGGTACCACTTCGGTATTCTGTTTGAAGCGCTGTTCATCCTCACCGCGCTGGATGCCGGTACGCGTGCAGGCCGCTTCATGTTGCAGGATCTGCTGGGTAACTTCGTGCCATTCCTGAAGAAAACCGACTCTCTGGTGGCCGGTGTTCTGGGTACCGCGGGCTGCGTAGGCCTGTGGGGTTATCTGCTGTATCAGGGCGTTGTTGACCCGCTGGGCGGCGTTAAGAGCCTGTGGCCGCTGTTCGGCATCTCTAACCAGATGCTGGCGGCTGTGGCCCTGGTGCTGGGTACCGTTGTCCTGGTGAAGATGAAACGCACCAAATACATCTGGGTCACCGTGGTGCCTGCGCTGTGGCTGCTGCTCTGCACTACCTGGGCGCTGGGTCTGAAACTGTTCAGCACCAACCCGCAGCTGGAAGGCTTCTTCTTCATGGCTAACCAGTACAAAGAGAAGATTGCCGCAGGCGGCGCGGATCTGACCGCGCAGCAGATTGCCAACATGAACCATATCGTGGTGAACAACTACACCAACGCGGGTCTGAGCATTCTGTTCCTGGTGGTGGTGTACAGCATTATCTTCTATGGCATCAAAACCTGGATGAAAGTGCGTAACGTTGAGGGCCGTACGGATAAAGAAACCCCGTACGTGCCGGTGCCGGAAGGCGGCGTGAAGACCTCATCACACCATTAATTAAGCATGTTACTGTAGGCCCGGATCGCTGCGCGCCTCCGGGCTTCTTCTATCTGGAACCCTCAATGTTTGGTAACTTAGGCGAAGCAAAAAAATACCTCGGTCAGGCGGCGAAAATGCTGATTGGCATTCCGGACTATGACAACTACGTTGAGCATATGAAGACCAACCATCCGGATAAGCCGTACATGACTTACACTGAATTCTTCCGCGAGCGTCAGGAAGCGCGCTACGGCGGAAGTGGAGAAGGCGGCGTCCGCTGCTGCTAAAGGAGAAACCATGACCCCGATTGCCGTTACCCTGCTGACCGGTTTTCTCGGCGCCGGTAAAACCACCCTGCTGCGCCACATTCTGAACGAGCAGCACGGCTTCAAAATCGCCGTCATCGAAAACGAATTTGGCGAAGTCTCCGTTGACGATCAGCTGATTGGCGACCGCGCCACCCAGATCAAAACCCTGACCAACGGCTGCATCTGCTGCACCCGCTCTAACGAATTAGAAGACGCCCTGCTGGACCTGCTCGACAGCCGCGATCGCGGTGACATCGTCTTCGACCGTCTGGTGATCGAGTGCACCGGCATGGCCGACCCCGGCCCGATTATTCAGACCTTTTTCTCCCACGAGATCATCTGCCAGCGCTACCTGCTGGACGGTGTCATCGCTCTGGTGGATGCGGTACACGCCGACGAGCAGATGAACCAGTTCACCATCGCCCAGTCTCAGGTGGGCTACGCCGACCGCATCCTGCTGACCAAAACCGACGTGGCAGGTGAAAGCGAAAAACTGCGCGAGCGCCTGACGCGCATTAACTCGCGTGCGCCCATTTATACGGTGACGCACGGCGATATCGATCTCGCTCAGCTGTTCAACACCAACGGCTTTATGCTGGAAGAGAACGTTACCGCGAAACCGCGCTTTCACTTTATGTCCGACAAGCAAAACGACGTGGCGTCGATTGTGGTGGAGCTGGACTACCCGGTAGACATCAGCGAGGTCTCCCGCGTGATGGAAAACCTGCTGCTGTCGTTTGCCGACAAGCTGCTGCGCTATAAAGGGATGCTGTGGATCGACGGCGAGCCGAACCGCCTGCTGTTCCAGGGGGTGCAGCGCCTGTACAGCGCCGACTGGGATCGCCCGTGGGGCGATGAAACGCCGCACAGCGTGATGGTGTTTATTGGAATACAGCTGCCGGAAGAAGAAATTCGGGCAGCGTTTGCGGGGCTGAAAAAGTAAATCGTCGCTCCCTTTTAAACAGTAAAAGGGGCTTATTTCATTAAGGCAAAATGCGGGTTTCGCCCTTTCTGTTTGCAATATTGTCTGTTAATGTTCTTATCATGAATGAAATCATGCTTTGATTAATATTGTTTACAATATTAATTAATTGGATTTATATAATTTTCATGAATTGGTAGGCGTAATATGGCAATCATTATTCCCACGGTTAGCAGCTGTAGCGAGAAAATTACGGCAGGAGAAAAAAGACTGGCAAGGCTTCTGGAGGGTGGGCTCAGCGAACAATGTACCTGCTGGTATGATACCCGAATGGGAGACAAAGACGATCATCCTGATTTTGTGATTCTGGCCCCCGATAAAGGGCTGCTGTTTATAGAAGTGAAAGACTGGTATATCACAAAAATAAAATCGGCTAATAAAACCCATATTAATTATGAAACCAAAAACGGCATAGAGCCGTTGAAGAACCCACTCGAACAAGTTCGACAATATACCTTTCATATCATCAATAGCCTGAAAAAAGATCCCCTGCTTCGCCAGAAACAGGGAGATCATGAGGGCGGTTTTATTATGCCGTATGGATACGGCGTTTATTTGAGCAACATCACTCGGGCACAGCTGGAAAAGAGTTTTACACCTGAGGAGTTGAATGAAATATTGCCCGCCAGCCAGGTAATATGCAAAGACGAACTCAACGAGTTTATGACTCGAGAACAAATCTCTGGCCGGCTCGAATCCCTTCTCAAACATCACTTTGTTCATAACACAACACCACAGCAGCTCGACCGCATCCGGTGGCATCTTTATCCCGATGTCCGCATTAACCCATCCGTTACGCGGGTTGGCCTGGATAATTTTACTTTCCACACCCCTGATGTGGTATGCATGATGGACAGGAACCAGGAACAACTCGCCAGAAGTATGGGGGCGGGACACAGGGTAATTCATGGCGTGGCAGGTTCGGGCAAAACGCTCATTTTGCACCACCGATGTATTGAGCTTGCCAACAACATTGAAAACACCAAACCGATACTGGTGATTTGCTACAACATTACGCTGGCTAAAAAACTCAAAGCGCAGCTCGAACAGCATAGCCTCAGACTTCCCGTCGAAGTTATCCATTTCCACGCCTGGTGTTATCAGCAATTAAACGCGCATCGACGTCTTCCCCCCAGGAGCAAAAACTTTATTGAGCTGATGGAAAATGCGCTGACGGTGGCATTTGAAGAGGGAGCAATCAAACCGGAGCAGTACAGCGCCGTTTTGATAGATGAAGGACACGATTTTAAACCGGAATGGCTAAGAATCCTCGCCAAAATGCCGGACAATAAAGATAGCTCCCTGCTGTTCCTGTACGATGACGCTCAGTCAATTTATCAGAAAAAGAAAGCTCTCGATTTTACCCTGTCCAGCGTCGATATAAAGGCTCAGGGCCGTACAACTATTTTGGATACCAATTATCGCAACACCCGGCAAATACTCCATTTTGCCAGCAGCGTAGCATTTAATTATCTCAATAATCACATAGAAGCTTCTCTCAAATACCAGCAGCCTGCCGCAGGTGGCCTGTCCGGGAAGTATCCCGCGCTGGCCAGCTTTGATAATCAGGACGAGGAGATTACACGCGTCCTCGATTGGGTCACAGAGCAGCGACAGGAAGGTGTTGCGTGGTCAGAAATCGCCATACTGTGCCCCTCAACCTACAGCATTTCAGGCATGCTCGCGCCAAGGCTTGAAGCCCGCAAGATCCCATACCAGATGATTGTCTCCAGCGATGATAAAAAGCACTGGTCCCCGCAGAATGATTACCTCTGCGTCATGCCGCTGCCCAGCAGCAAGGGGCTTGAGTTTAATTCGGTCGCCATTATGGATGCGGCAAAGGAAAGAGACAGTGAAGATCTGAGTGACGATATCAAGCGCCTTTACGTCGGCATTACCCGCGCACGACAGAATCTTCTGGTGACAATGCACGGAACCGGAAGCCTGCGAGATCATCTGGTCGAGACCTGGGAAAAGAGCGTTAAGTCGATCTAACTATTCCGCGTTGAAAAGTATCTGCACCGAACAATCCCCTCTCCCCCGCGGGGAGAGGGTTAGGGTGAGGGGGAAACTTATTTCAACGCCTCCGGCAGCGTCACAATCCACAGCTCGCTGTCGGACTCCGGCTTCTTCAGCGGCTTCACGCTGAGCGTGGTTTCCACCGGTTTATCATCCAGCGTCAGCTTGCCTTCCGCGTTCACCCGGTAATCCTTAAGCTTCTTGCCCTCGACCGGGTTTTGCATCGCTACCTTCACGCCAAAATCGTTATCGTTCGCTACCGCCAGCGTTTTGCTGTCAATCAGCGCCAGTCCTTCGGCCTTTTCCTGCTGCCAGCCCAGCGCACGCAGATCGACCACCTGCGTTTTTTCAGCAAGTGTAATGCCGCGCTGCGCCAGCGTTTTCTCATCATCAAACTCCGGGTATTCGCCCGGCTTGTCGAAGGCGGCCAGATCGCTCGCCTTGCTCAGATCCACCCTGTAGATGAGGTTACGCATTGCGTCATTTTTATCCTCACCCTGTTCAATCAGCAGGATGGTGTGGTTATCCAGCGCCACTATGTCGCCGATTTTGGCGTCGCTGTTTTTGCTGTAGGCCGCGCTGTCGACAGGGTAGCCGTACATCGCGGTTTTCCCGGTCGCCGGATCGAAGCTCACCAGACGCGTAAACAGCGCCTGTTTTTTGCTCTTCCCGTCAATATCCAGCGTGCTTTGCACGGCGGCGATAATGCGTCCGTCCGGCATGCGGGTCAGCCCTTCGAAGCCCCGGTTTGCCTGACGCCATTTGATAACGTTTGGCAGACCGCCCGCGATGGACTTCTCCCCTTGCGTCGCCTGCGGACCGTGGATCGCGAGGATTTTCCCTTTACTGTCGACGTTAATCAGGAACGGGCCATACTCATCGCACAGCCAGTAGCCGTCCTTCCCGTCCGGCGTGATGCCTTCCGTATCCAGCCCGCGGTTATCGCCTTTCAGTACTTTTAAGGTGTCGCTTAGCGCGACTTCATTGGTGGAACCAATCACACCGCTTTGCAGCGGCAGGCCGTTGATCTCGCCTTTATCGTCATGCAGCGGTCGCGCGTCCACGGCCTCCGCTTTACCGTTTTGCACGCGGATCGTCATCAGCAGCGGAGCGAAATCCGGGGTAACAAAGATTTTGGCATCGTTTTTCCCCATTTTTGGCGAATCCGCGTTAGGACCGCGATCGGTCACGGTCGCAAACGTCAGCGCATCGCCCTGCTTGCCCGTGAACAACAGACCAGAACCCATCCCCACCGGGAGCCCGTTCGGGAACGCATCGGCAAACGCGCCGCTGTATTTCACATGGGAGCCGTCAGGGAAGCTGACGATATAGCGCTCAGCGGTAGGCTGCGCAGCCAGGCCAGAGAAAGAGAGCGCACAACCGATAAGCACAGGAATAATTTTTCTTTTCATATTGTTAGCATCCAGTAAGTGAAGCCAACAACGTAATGAAGAAACGTGTCAGAAAAATGACATGAAAAGACAGCGGATCGGCAAAGAAATACGTATAGCAATCACCAGAAATGTAAACCTCTGTCTTGATCTGTGACAGCCGAAATACTTTTGGAAATTATTAGAAACTTAATTAATTCACCTCAAACGGCTTTCTTCGCCTCGTTCATTAAACGTTTAGCCAAAAATATAAACTTTCCCTAAACACGAATGGATTGAGGATTGACGATCTGCCATAAAAACATCTCATCAACATTTAAGATTAAAAAACCCAACAAATAACAGCATAAAACTGCGATACTCATCACATTTGCAGTCATAAACATCCCTTGTTAAGGTGCCCTCAGATTAATTTGATGACGAGGAAACACGCATGAAAAAGCTTAACGTTCTCATCCTTTCCGCTCTCACCGCCGTATCGGGCTCCGCACTGGCAATGGGCGGCAGCATTGAGCAGGGTAAAAACTTTACCAATCTGAATGTGGAAATGGGCAAATCAACCTCCGGTCTTTACACCGAAGGTAATTGGCTGAAAAACACCGACGACGGCACCACGACCGGTGGCGTGGGCGCAGGCTACAATTTCGAAGTCGGCCCGGTAATGCTGAACGCAGGCGCTAAGGCCCTCTACGTTGGCCCGAAGAAAGGTGATAACGGCGTGGCGTTCCCGGTCGGCGGCGGTGTGAACGTTGCCCTGACCGACAGCATCAGGGTATTCGGTGAAGGCTACGTTGCGCCAGACGGACTGAACAACAGCGTGAAGAACTACGTTGAAGCTAACGGCGGCGTAAGCTGGACCCCGGTCAAACCGGTTACGCTGAAAGTGGGCTACCGCCACGTGAGCGTTGATGGCAAAGACGGTCGTCCAAACCACACGCTGGTAGACGGCGCTTACTTCGGCGGCGGCGTGAGCTTCTAAGCCACCTGATAGATAAAAAAACCTGCCCTTCGGCAGGTTTTTTATTACTACGTCACTTACGCACCACCACCAGCTTCTGGTTCACAAACTCTTTGATCCCCAGATCCGACAGCTCGCGTCCGTAACCCGAACGTTTTACGCCGCCGAACGGCAGTTCTGCCGCCGTATCGGTGAGCCAGTTGATGTACACCATCCCGGTCTCAATGCGCGACGCCATTTTCTTCGCGCGCTCGATGTTCTGGCTGAACACCGCTCCGCCCAGACCGTAGTGGGAGTCGTTCGCCAGGGCAACCGCCTCGTCGTCGTTTTTCACCACATAAATCTGCGCTACCGGACCAAAGAACTCTTCGAAATACGCCGGGTTATCGCGCGAGATATTGGTCAGGATGGTCGGCTCAAAGAAGCTCCCGTCACGCTGCACCGGCTTGCCGCCATGGTGCAGCTTCGCGCCGTTTTTCACCGCCTCGTTAACCTGCTTAGTTAGCGTCTCCAGCGCGTCTTTGGATGACAAAGGCCCCAGCGTGGTACTTTCGTCCAGCGGATCGCCAATCTTCACCTGCTTAAACGCCTCGGTGAATTTGTTCAGGAAGGCGTCTGCAATCTTTTCATGCAGGATAAAGCGCTTCGCCGCGGTACAGACCTGCCCGGCGTTATTAAGCCGCGCGTTAACGCCGATCTTCACGGCTTTCTCCAGATCCGCATCGTCCAGCACCACGAAGACGTCGTTCCCGCCCAGTTCAAGGGTCGATTTTTTGATGTGTTTCGCAGCCTGTGCCGCAACTACGCTACCCGCTTTTTCTGAACCGGTCAGCGCCGCCCCCTGTACGCGATCGTCGGCGATGATGTTCGCCACCTGTTCGGACGAGATAAACAGGTTGGTCCACGCCCCTTCCGGCGCGCCCGCTTCACGTACCAGCTGTGCAAAGGTTTCTGCACAGTGCGGCACGATACTGGCATGCTTGGCGATCACCGGGTTGCCCGCCGCCAGGTTTGGCGCCAGAACGCGCATCAGCTGATAGTATGGGAAGTTCCATGGTTCGACGGCCATCAGCACGCCGATGGGGTGATGTTCAACCCATGCTTCCCCGAGTTCAGAGTCATACTTCACCGGGGCCAGGAACTGCTTCGCGTTGTCAGCATAGTAGCGGGCGATTTGCGCGCATAGCTTCACTTCACCGCGGCTTTGTTCGATGAGCTTACCCATCTCCTGACTGGCGATTTTCGCCAGATCCTCCACGCGTTCGTCGATCAGGTCCGCCAGCTTATGCAGCACCGGCAGGCGCTGGCTTATGTCGCCTTTCGCCCAGTCGGAGTGATAGAGCGCATCGGCTGCCTTCAGCGCCGCTTCAACGTCTGCGTCAGTGTGAGAGGGATATTCTTTGATGAGCTGGTTCGTGGCAGGATTTACTGTCTGGTAAGCCATATCGAATCTCCTTGTTTTACCGCTTAGGGTATTAAGGGTAGTCAATGTGACTGGCTATGAAGGTAAAGTTGGGTATATACGGAAGGTTCTTAATGAAGCGCTGCCAGACGGTTCGCTGACGTGGTATAAAAAACGTCCAGAAGGAGTTCATATGACCGATACCCGACACATCCGGCAGACTTTTCACCGCGCCTCAGGCCTTGAGCTGCGCAGCACGTGGCAGAGCACGCAGGCCTATAAGCGTCATTGTCACCCGCAGCTCTCCATCGGCGCGATTGTGGAAGGCCAGACCTGCTGCGTCAGTCATGGGAGAGAGTCTATCCTGAACCCCGGCGATCTCATTGTCATCCCGGCTTACGCGCCGCACAGCTGCAATCCCGTCAACGGGCAACCGCGCAGCTACCATATGCTCTATATCGACACCGCTCTTCCTCTGGCGTTCCAGGTGATTCGCGACCCTGCGCTCTTTAAGCGCTACCTTGATGTTGTTGAGACGATGTCACCTGCCTCCGTGGACACGCTACTTTCTGCCCTTCCCCGCAGCGTGGAAAACGCAGACGCGCTTCGCTCTACCAGTCAGCACCTTCAGCAGGCATTTCTTGCCGACCTGGCCGCACCACCTTCGCTTGACGAACTTGCGCAACGATTCTCGCTGCGCAAGGAGACGCTGATCCGCACCTTCCGGCAGGACACCGGCCTGACGCCGGTCAGCTTTCTCAACGTCTCCCGCGTGGAGTACGCCAAAGCGCGGCTGCGTGCCGGAGACGACATTGCCGACGTCGGCTACCAGAGCGGGTTTGCCGACCAGAGCCATTTTCATAAGACCTTTGTGCGCTACACCGCCGCCACACCGCGCCAGTACGCTACGGGCCGATCAATAACAGACAATAAATAGGTTCTGTGTTTTCGTAGTCTGGCCCCAGTTTTGCATTCTGAGGTCGCTATGGAACTATTCTTCCCTTCCGCTTTTCTCGCCCTGGCGCTGGCGCATTTTGTTGCCCTGTTAAGCCCTGGCCCGGATTTCTTCCTGCTGATGGGCTACGCCGCCCGCTACCGACTGCGCGGCAGCGCCGGATTGTGCATCGGGATAGCGGCAGGAAACGGGCTTTACATTTTGCTGGTCATTATAGGATGGAGCGCGCTGCGTCAGTTCGCGTGGCTGTTCACGTTGATTGAATTATCCGGTGCACTGTATTTGCTCTGGATCGGCTCGCATCTTGTACGCAGCCGACCGCAGACGCTGGCGCTAAATGAAACAGATGAGCGCTGCCCTTCGCTGCGTAAGCAGATCCTGCTGGGGCTGGGTTCGGCGTTGTTAAATCCCAAAAACGCGTTGTTCTACCTGGCGCTAATGACGGCGTTACTCGGGCCGCACGTCACGCTGCTTCAGCAGGCGACCTGCGGCGTCTGGATGGTGATGGTAGTACTGGTATGGGATTTTGCGCTGGTATCGCTGATGGGGTTACCGGCGGTTCAGCGAAAGCTCAGCCGTTCGCTCTGGCTGATAGAGCGCACGGCGGGGGTGGTATTGATGGGGTTTGGTGGGTGGGTGCTGTGGCGGTTTTTGCACTTTTCCCCCGTATCCCTCTATCCTTAACCCATGGAAAAGCATACCGAACTCAAACGCGCCAAGCTTCTCGCGCTGTCGCTGCTGCTGATTGCCGTCGCAGCGTTTATCACCACCCTGTTCATGCCGCAAACCTTCTGGGTGCGCGGCGTAAAGGCCATTGCCGAGGCGGCGATGGTTGGCGCGCTGGCGGACTGGTTTGCCGTTGTCGCGCTGTTCCGCCGGGTGCCCATTCCCTTTATCTCGCGCCATACGGCGATTATCCCGCGCAATAAAGACCGCATCGGCGACAATCTCGGCCAGTTCGTGCAGGAAAAGTTTCTCGATACGCAATCCCTTGTCGATCTTATCCGTCGCTACGAGCCCGCACAGATGATTGGGACCTGGTTCAGCCAGCCCGATAACGCCCGGCGCGTGGGGCAGCATCTGGTGCAGGTGATGGGCGGTTTTCTGGAACTTACCGACGATGGGCGCATCCAGCGCCTGCTCAAACGCGCGGTGCATAAGGCTATCGACAAGGTCGATTTAACCGAGACCAGCGCCGTCATGCTGGAAAGCATGACCAAAAACAACCGTCACCAGGTGCTGCTGGACGCCATCATAAACCGCCTGATTACCCTGATTCAGCGGGAAAGCACGCGGGAATTTATTGCTGACCAGATCGTTCACTGGCTTAAGACCGAGCATCCGCGCAAGGCCATGGTGCTGCCCACCGAGTGGCTGGGCGATCAAAGCGCGGAGATGGTGTCGAACGCGGTGAACACGCTGCTGGACGATATCAGCCACGACCGTACGCACCAGATCCGTCAGGCATTTGACCGCGCCACAATCAAGTTCATCGACAATCTGAAAAACGATCCGGAGATGACGGCGAAAGCCGAGAATATCAAACACTACCTCAAGAATGATGAGGCCTTTAACCGCTATCTGGGGGAAATGTGGGCTGACCTGCGCCAGTGGCTGAAAAATGACATGCAGAGCGATGATTCCCGCGTGAAGCAGCGTATCGCCAACGCCGGGCTGTGGTTTGGCGAAACGCTGACCAACGACGCCAGCCTGCGGGCGTCGCTGAATGAGCATCTGGAGCAGGCCGCGCACCGCGTGGCGCCGGATTTCGCCGCGTTCCTGACGCGCCATATCAGCGACACGGTGAAAAGCTGGGATGCCAAAGACATGTCACGTCAGATAGAACTCAATATCGGTAAAGATCTTCAGTTCATTCGCGTTAACGGTACCCTGGTGGGCGGTACGATTGGCCTGATCCTGTTTCTGCTCTCGCAGCTACCCGCCGTGCTGGGGCATTAATCCGCTTCTGGCGGCGCGATAACGTAGCGCGTCGCCTCGAAGCGATTCAGGATCAGGTGCACCAGAAAGACCATCGTCAGCGTGACCACCAGCGCGAAGGTAACGGAGGTGATGCGGTATAGATCGCTGAACACCAGGTCGCTGTCCGGGTGCATGTTCTGCCCGAACATAATGCCGATGGTGGTGATACTGGCGAAGCCTACCCCGGCGCCGACCTTCTCCATTACGTGCAGACGCGCGCCAAACGCCAGACCAAGGCCAATCAGCGGCATCATCAGCAGCATATGGCTGCTGTGATCGTAGAGGATAAGCTGGACGACAAGGATATAGAGGCACCCCAGCACCACGCCAACCACGCGCCAGATGGAGCTGATAACCGAGCCGCGATAGTGCATCGGGAACAGGATCAAAATCCCCGCCATCAGCGCCGAAAGCGAATCGCTTAAGTCGCTAATCTGGAACACGACGAAAATCAGCGTCGCCACGGTGCCGGATAGCAGCGACTCGTGGCGCACGCGGGCATCGTCTTTCTCAATCAGCGGCGGCGGCTTACGCGGCTCCACGTCCGGCAGCAGGTAGTTCATCAGCGCGCTCAGGCACACCGCCATCACGCTCGCTTCGATGTTAGAGAATAAAAGCGTGTGCCAGTTGGTGGTGGGGTAGCTCATAAAGTTGAGCATCACGCTCTGGCAAACCACGCCCATCGAGCCGAACAGGAACAGCGGCCCCTTACTCATAAAGCGAAAACGCATCACGTACAGGGCAAACACCACCAGCGTCATGATGACCGGCCACTGCGACAGATAGCCGATAATCAACACCATTTCGACGCAGTTCAGCGAGGCGCTGAAGATAAACTGCTTCGCCACGTGGCGATTAAACACCGGTACCAGCGAGAGAAGCATGATCGGGTAGACCACAAAAAACACGCCGTAGCTGGTGTTGTAGAAACTCGAAATACTGAGCGCAATCATCCCGGCAAAGACGATACGCAGGGTCTGGCGAAAGTCGTTTGCCGTATAGACGATGTTGCCGTGCGGGGTAAATACCCGTGCCAGGGTGCTAATAGACATAGTGAAGCAGGCTCACCAGATGGATTTGCATCCCGGAGAAGAATCGCGCAAACGGCCCTTCGCTGTTGTAGAGCTGCACGGTGGCGCGCGCGCCGGTCGGCAGCGGCTTCGGTAAGGCTTCGTCCAGCGCTACGTGAATGCGCATACGCTGGGCATCACGCACCCAGCGGTTGGAGGTTTCCGGTTCAGAAAGTTGACCGTTTACGGCCTCCTGTCCGGCGAGGATCCCCGCGTCGCTGCTGGTAACGTGGGCACGGAAAACGTGCCCCGGGAAGGCGTCAAACACCACGGCAGCGTCGGTCCCCTGATGGGTATGACGCAGGCTCTTCTCGCGGAAATCCGCCACGATATCGATCCGGGTGTTCACCAGCGCCAGCGCAGCCGAACCGGATGAGGCGTAAAAACCGGGGCTTAATTGCAGGTTACTGACCGTGCCGTCCGCCTCGGCGTAGACCTTCGTCCAGCCAAGATTCAGCTCCGCTTCATCCAGCGCGTTACGGTATTTTTGCAGCGTCACGTTACGGTGCTCATCCCGCTCGCCGCGCTGAATGCGCAGGTTATGAATATTCGCCTGGATCGAGCTGACGGACTGCTCGCTGCTCTGCCAGGTGGTACGGACCTTATCCAGATCCGCCTGCGATACGTTCTGCAAGGTGCTCAGTTTCTGGTAGCGGTCGAATGTCACTTTGTCGTTACGCGCGGTCAGCACGGCGGTTTTCAGGCTGGCCTGCGCTGCGGCAATCTGCGCATCCAGCTGATCGTTAGACAGACGCGCCTGTTCCAGCGCGATCTGCGCCGCCTCGACCTTATTGCGAAACGGCGTGGCGTCGAGCTCAAACAGCAGATCGCCTTTCTTAACCTGGCTATTGTTATGGACATGTACCGCCGCCACATACCCGGAGACGCGGGCAGACACCGGGGTCACCACGCGCATCACGGTGGAGTCCGGCGTCAGCGGGATCCAGATATCCGCGACGATAAAGTAAACAAACATCAGCAGGAAAGAGGCAATACTCACCCTTACCCAGCGGGCAAACTTTTGTTCAGGAGTCATTATTTTTCGGTCTTATTATCTTCTTCGCGGATTGTCCGCAAATTGCAGGCGATTTGATTGAGAGTAGCGCTGAAAATATCGATATGTTCCGGCGCGATGTTTTGCGATACGCGCGCCTGGAACGTCTCAATCACCTGAGAGAGCCTTTCAAGAATGGCTTTTCCCTCAGGCGTCAGCGTCAGCAGCCGGATACGCTTGTCATACGGCGAGACGGTGCGCAGCAGGTAGCCCTGCTTTTCCAGCTGTGTCAGCGTGCGCATTAGGGGAGGCAGTTCAATGCCCTGCACTTCCGCCAGCTCGCTGACCGAGACGTTATCCCCGAGTTGATGAAGCTGCATCATCACCGTCCAGCTCGACTGGGTTAACCCGGTGTCGAGAATGGCGTCGTCGATGACTGCGCGCCACTGACGCACGATCATCGCCATCCGCATGCCCATCGGCCTGCGGCTAAACAGATCTTCTTCACTCATGGGGAGCCCTCTCGTAGTACGCCATCACAATAATAGTTATCAGGATAAGTATCAAGAAACGAGAAGTTAAAGCGCAGGAATTGCGAAACGATGTTCTCCCTCTCCCTGTGGGAGAGGGTCGGGGTGAGGGCATCAGCCCGCAGCGGCGTTTAGCGGCTAAAATGCTTCCTGACGGCACTTTTCCCCGAAGCCGTCACCACCACCTCCCGATAACCCGCCACCCGCTGGATCCAGCCTTTGCTTTCCATGTGGATAAGCAGCGCAGCGCCCGCCTCACCGCCAAGATGAAACCGCCGCTCGCTCCAGTCCAGGCAGGCGCAGCAGGCCTTCCGACGCGGATGAGCGCTTAACGGAATACCGAGCGCCAGGAACTGCTCCCGACCATACAGGGTCAATGCGGAACCGTCAGCCTCCAGCCAGCCTTCCGCCTGCATGAAATCATAGATCTGCACCGCCACCGCGCCTGCGAGATGGTCGTAGCAGGTCCGGGCTTCACGCATGGCTTTCGGCGCGCTGGTTTCCGGCGGGGTAATGCGGCTCCACGAAAGCCCCATCATCTGTTCCACCAGCGCCGCCACGTCGTGCCCGGCAAGACGATAATAACGATGCCGCCCTTGCGACAGGCAGGTAATTAGCTGCCCTTCAACCAGCCGGGCAAGATGCCCGCTGGCGGTCGACGGCGCAACGTCTGCCGCCGCACTCAGTTCAGTGGCCGTCCACGCACGCCCGTCCATTAGCGCACAAAGCATCTTCACGCGCGACGGATCGGCCATTGCAGCCGCCACCGCGGCAATCGCCTTTTCCAGCATCGCGCTGTTGTCAGGAGGTAAACTCGTCTTAAGCATGGGCCGCCCAGGGTTCGGTGATCTCAGCGGCCAGCTTATCATCATCCGTCAGCAGAATAAGGTGATTCGCATGGTCACTGTACTGAGTCAGGATAGACACGCCGCGTGCCGCCAGCGCCGCCGCTATCTCGCCCAGCTCGCCAGGACGCTCCTGCTTAAGCTTTCTGATCACCGGCTTTCGCAGCGCCTGCACGGTAAACCCGGCGTCGAGCAGCACACGGCGGGCTTTTTCCCCGTCCTCCACCAGGAAATGGGCATCGGTACCGAATACGCCGCCACCCTCAAGCCCCACGCCGTTGCGCCCCAACAGCTGTCCAAAGCGCGCCAGCTCGCCGGGCCCGTCGCGGAAAATCACGTGAACGTCATACATCCGCGTGCCCTCCGGTTTCGGAACTGTATTCCCGCACCAGCTGCGCCACGCGAATACGGTAGAAAGAGAAAATCGACGCCCGTCCTTCGGCCTGCGCCGCCTGATGAAAGACGTTCTGCTTCCAGCGGCGGACGGCCTCTTCATCCCGCCACCAGGAAAGGGAAAGAATTTTGCCGTCGGTCGTCAGGCTCTGGAACCGTTCGATATCGATAAAGCCGTCGATGTCGGCCAGCAAAGGCTTAAGCTCTGCGGCAAGTTGGAGGTAGCGCGCCTGATGGGCAGGCGCGGCTTTGGCTTCGAAAAGGACTGCGATCATGATGGTCTCTCCGCTGTGATGTTGAGGAGAGAATGCAGGATGGAAAAGCACAATGCTTCGGTAAAGAGCGAAGCTTTAGCCCAGAACCGACCTCGGCTCCATAAACGCGCGGATCCCCCACTCGCCCATCTCGCGCCCCACGCCGGAGTGCTTAAACCCGCCAAACGGCGCTTTCGGTTCATGAGCCAGGGTGTTCACCAGCACGCGACCGGAAACAATCTGCTGTGCCACGCGTCGCGCGCGGTCCACATCGCCACCCAGCACCATCGCGCTCAGGCCGTACTCGGTATCGTTGGCAATGGCAATCGCCTCCGCCTCGTCCTGATAAGGGATTACGCACAGCACCGGGCCGAAAATCTCGTCGCGGGCAATGGTCATCCGATTGTTCACGCCGGCAAACAGCGTCGGACGCACAAACCAGCCGTCCCGCGTGCCTTCCGGTCGCCCTTCGCCGCCCGCCAGCAGGCGCGCCCCTTCTTCGATTCCTTTGCGGATATAGCCCTGCACCCGCAGCCACTGCTTTTCGCTGACCATCGGGCCGACGTCTGTCGTGCTGTTGCGCGGGTCGCCGGATTTCACCGCCGCCACGGCCTGCGCCAGCGCGGTTTCGATCTCCGCCTTGCGCGAGTAAGGCACCAGAATGCGCGTCCCGGCCACGCACGCCTGCCCGCTGTTCATAAACCCGGCCTGGATCACCAGCGGGATCGCCTGCTCGAGATCCACATCATCCAGCAGGATCGTCGGCGATTTACCGCCCAACTCCAGCGTTACGCGCTTAAAGCTTTCCGCCGCGTTGCGCAGGATCGCCTTGCCGGTATTCGTGGAACCGGTGAACGAGATTTTCGCGACGTCCGGATGGCGGCTGAGGGTTTCGCCCACCGTCTCGCCGCGTCCGGTGACGATGTTAAACACGCCCGGCGGCAGCGCGGCGTCGCGCAGCGCTTCGGTGACAATCTGCGTTTGCAGGGCGCTCATTTCGCTCGGCTTGATGACCGCCGTGCAGCCCGCCGCCAGCGCGGCCGCCAGTTTGCCGCAGATAAACCCCGCATCGCTGTTCCACGGCGTAATCAGCCCGGCCACGCCGAGCGGCGTCATCTGCACCGTTGCGGCACCTGCGGAGGTGACAAACTCAAATGCCTCCAGCGCCTCGATGGCCTGAGCAATCACCTCTGCCGGATAGCTTGCCATCCACGCCGAGCGCGAGGCGGGCGCGCCGTACTCTTCAATGACCGCTTCCAGCAGATCGTCGTGACGAGCGGCCACGGCGGCGTGCATGCGCTTCAGCACGGCGATGCGTTCCTGCTTTGTGGTCTGCGACCACGCGGGGAACGCCGCTTTTGCCGCCGCGATAGCGCGTTCAGCGTCAACCTCATCCGCCAGGCGAACCTGACCGATGACCTGCGCCGTCGCCGGATTGTACAAATCAAACCGTTCGGTACCGTGCGGGGTAACAAACTCGCCGTTAATAAAGATCTGTTCGATGGTGTGCATATAAACCTCCTCAGGCTGTGTGAGCCCAGTCTGTCACGGCTTCTCCGTTGCGATAATCCACGCTATGCTGCAAGGGTTGTTTCGATTTTCAGGATAATCTATGCATCGTTCAGGTCTGACAGAGCTGGAAGTGGTGATGGCGGTGGTGCGGCGCGGCAGCTTTCGCGGCGCGGCGCAGGAACTGGGGATGTCCGCCACGGCGGTCAGCAACGCCATCGCCGGGCTGGAGAGCCGCCTTGAGACGCGGCTTTTCAACCGCACCACCCGCAGCGTGGCGCTCACCGACGCCGGACAGCGCTACGTGGCGCGTATCGGCCCGGCGCTACAGGAGATCCGCCTCGCCGGGGAGGAGATCCACAGCGACACCGGGGAACCCGCCGGAACGCTGCGCCTCAACGTGCCGAACCATATCGGCACCCTGTTTCTGGACCAGCTGCTGATCGATTTCATGATCCGCTACCCGAAAATGCGCGTGGAAACGGTGAGCGAAGCGAGGATGATCGACATCGTAGCGGAAGGCTATGACGCGGGGATCCGCCTCGAAGAGTCCGTTCCGCAGGACATGATCGCCGTGCCGCTGACCGGTGAGATCCGCCAGCTCGTCACCGCCACGCCGGACTATTTCGCCCGTCACGGCATACCCGAGACGCCGGACGATCTGCTTTCGCATCAGGGGATCGGCATGCGTATGGCCCACGGCGGGATCTACCGCTGGGAGCTGGCCCGTCGGGGGGAAACGTACGCCCTTGCCGTGCCGCCGCGCTTTGCGACGTCCGATCTTTTTGCCTCGATCCGCGCCGTAAAAGCGGGGTTAGGGGTGGGATTTTTACCGGAAATCTATATTCAGGACGAACTGAAAAGCGGGGAGCTGGTGAGCGTCTTAAACGACTGGGCGCAGCCGTTTGCCGGGCTGCGCCTGTACTACCCCGGCCATCGCCACGTCCCGCCGGGACTGCGGGCGCTGGTGGCGATGATCCGCGAGCGCGGGATTATTCCAGGTTAGCCTTGTTCAGCCCGTACGCCGCATCCAGCGAGCCCGGCTCCATGCGGGAGGTAATGCCCAGGCGGTTCCAGGCGTTGATCGCCACGATGGCGAAGTTCAGCTCTGAAATCTCCACGTCCGAGAAGTGCTCCGCCACGCTGCGGTACAGCGCATCGCTCACGCCGTGAACGCCGATTTGGGTCAGCGCTTCGGTGAAGGCCAGCGCCGCTTTCTCGCGGGCGCTGAACAGCGGGGACTCGCGCCAGGCCGCCAGATGGTACAGGCGCAGCTCGCGCTCGCCGGCAATTTTCGCCTCTTTTGAGTGCATATCGAGACAGAACGTACAGCCGTTCAGCTGCGACACGCGAATGTCGATCAGGTGCTTCAGCGCCGGATCAATAGAGGTTTTCGCCACTTCCATGCTCAGGGCGGAAAGCGCGTTGGTGAGTGCAGGTGTGGCTTTGTGGTGGTTTACGCGAGTGCTCATTGTCTTTCCTCTTTTTTGTGCGGCATGTGTCATGCGATGAAGCAAATCTACGCCGTTCATGACATAGTAAAAAGATACAAAAAGCGTGAAATGAGGTAGGACATGAAGCCGGGCTATCACGAGATTTATTCCCGCTATCGCGACAACATCATGCGCGGCGTGCTGAAGCCGGGCGACAAGGTACCTGCCATCCGCGTGCTGGCGGAAGAGCTGAAGGTGGCGCGCAAAACCGTCGAGACGGCGTATGCCATTCTGACGGGCGAAGGGTATCTGGTGAGCCAGGGCGCGCGCGGGACGCGGGTGAATCCGGATCTTCTGCTGCCCGCGCAAAACGCCCCCACAGAACAAGCGACCGGCACGCTGCCGGCGTCGTTGATTAGCCAGCGCGAACGGGCCGGTTTTCTGCGCCCCGGCATTCCCGCGCTCGACAGCTTCCCCTATAAAAAATGGCTGCTGCTGGCGGGCCAGGCGACGCGCGCCATGCGTCAGGATGAAATGCTCAACCCGCCCGTTCTGGGCTGGTATCCGCTGCGCGAGGCGATAGCCCGCTATCTCAATATCTCGCGCGGGTTATCCTGCACTGCGGAACAGGTAATGATCACCAGCGGCTACAGCGGCAGCCTGCGCCTGATCCTCGACACGCTCGCCAGCCGCAGCGATAAGGTGGTATTTGAGGATCCAGGCTACTTTATGGGCCAGCAGTTGCTCAAGCGCATTGTGCCCCGCCTGCACACCGTGCCGGTCGATCGCGCAGGGATGGATACGGACTACCTGCTGCGTAATCACCACGATGCCCGCTTCGCCATCGTTACTCCGTCGCACCAGAGCCCGCTGGCGGTGACGCTCTCCCTGCCGCGCAAGCAGCAGTTGCTCGACTGGGCGTCACAAAACGAGGCGTGGATTATCGAAGATGATTATGACGGCGAATTTCACTACACCCGCAAAGTGCTGCCGTCGCTGAAAAGCCTCGACCAGCATGACAGGGTGATCTTTATGGGCACCTTCAGCAAAACCATCATGCCATCGCTGCGCATGGGGTACGTGGTGATGCCCGCCAGCACCGTCGGCGCGTTTACCGACAGCGCGGACATCCTCACCAGCGGCCAGCCGGTGCTGACGCAAAAGATCCTCACCGCGTTTCTCAACGAAGGGCATTTTTTCCGTCATCTGAAAAAGATGCGCGCGCTCTATCAGATCCGCCGCGACTGGATGATTGCCGCCCTGCAGGAGGTATATGGCGATCTGTTTTTCACCGAGCAAAACGACGGCGGGATGCATATTGTCGCGTTCCTCGCAAAGGGAAGCGCTGACCGGGAGATCGCCCGCTGCTGGCAGGAACAGCAATTGCAGGTCAATGCGCTTTCGGCGTGGTATCACGGATCAGGAAAACGCTACGGGCTGGTGATGGGCTATAACAACGTGCGGTCGTATCAGGAGGCGCTGGATTTGCTGGAAAGGCCGAAACGGCAGACGCTGGAACTGTTGAGCTGAAAACCGCCGGGTGGCGGCTGCGCCTTACCCGGCCTACGGTCTCCTGTAGGCCCGGTAAGCGTGGCGCCACCGGGCAACCCTATGCTCACACATCATATCGCGATAACCCGACGTCCTTGAGCTGCTCGTCGCTCATCTGGCTCAGAATACGGCGGGTACGGTTGATGCGATACCAGTTACGCAGCGTTTTCGCTACCCAGACAAACGCGATAAACGGACGTTTTGAACAATTCTCGTAGAATTCCATGATGCTCTCCTCGCTATGCCAGTGGGGTTATCATCATGGAAAACGGCCAGTACAATACAGATTCAAAAACTGCTTTTGTTTACCATACAGATCCGCTAAAACGGTATCTGCATGGTGGTTTATTCATCCATCTGTACTGGTTTAATGCTCTGTATGGTGAAAACAAAGGATACAGCATGACGCGCTATCAACATCTGGCCAACCTCCTGGCGGAACGCATTGAACAAGGGCTGTATCGCAGCGGCGAACGTCTGCCGTCGGTACGCACGCTGAGCCAGGAGCACGGCGTGAGCATCAGCACCATACAGCAGGCCTACCAGATCCTCGAAAACCTCCAGCTGATCACGCCTCAGCCGCGCTCCGGCTATTTCGTCTCGAAACGCAAAGCCCAGCCGCCCGTCCCGGCGATGACCCGTCCGGTGCAGCGCCCGGTGGACGTTACCCAGTGGGATGAGGTGATGATGCTGCTGGACGCCCGCGCCGACAAAGAGATGATCTCTTTTGGCGGCGGCTCGCCGGATATTAACCAGCCGAGCCTGAAGCCCCTGTGGCGCGAGATGAGCCGCATCGCGCAGCATAACCCCGGCGAGATGCTGAGCTATGACGTGCTCGACGGGCGCCTGGAGCTGCGCGAGCAAATCGCCCGCCTGATGCTGGACGGCGGCTCCACCGTCGCGGCAAACGAAATTGTCATTACCAACGGCTGCCACGGCGCGCTGTCGATCGCCCTGCTCTCGGTGTGCAAACCGGGGGATATCGTGGCGGTGGAATCACCGTCGTTTCACGGCACCATGCAGATGCTGCGCGGCTTTGACATCAAGGCCATTGAAATTCCCACCGATCCTGAAACCGGGATCAGCATCGAAGCGTTGGAGCTGGCGCTGGAGCAGTGGCCGATCAAGGCGGTGATCCTGGTGCCAAACTGCAATAACCCGCTCGGGTTTATCATGCCGGAGGCGCGGAAGAAGCAGGTCTTAGCCCTGGCACAGCGGCACGATATCGTGATTGTTGAGGATGATATCTACGGCGAGCTGGCGGCGGAGTATCCGCGTCCGCGCACCATTCATTCTATGGATATTGATGGTCGCGTGCTGTTATGCAGTTCGTTTACCAAGACCGTGGCGCCGGGCCTGCGCGTCGGCTGGATTGTGCCGGGGCGCTATTACGATCGGGTGATGCACATGAAGTACGCCGCGGGCGGGTTTAACGTGCCGGGCACGCAGATGGCGGTGGCGGCGTTTATCCGCGACGGCCATTACCATCGCCACGTGCGGCGTATGCGCCAGATTTATCAGCAGAATATGGAGACCTACACCTGCTGGGTGCGGCAGTATTTTCCGGCAGAGATATGCGTCACCCGCCCGCAGGGCAGCTTCCTGCTGTGGGTTGAGCTGCCGGAGACGGTCGATATGGTGTGCGTCAGCAAGCAGCTGTGCCGGCTGAAGATCCAGGCCGCGGCCGGGTCGCTGTTTTCCGCCTCCGGGAAGTACCGCAACTGCCTGCGGATCAACGTAGCGCTGCCGCCGACAGACAAAAATCGCGAGGCATTAAAAAAGATGGGTGAAGCGATTGTGATTGCGATGGAGGAGTAGTGCGGCATTTTGCCCTCACCCCGCCCCTCTCCCACAGGGAGAGGGAGAAAACCGCTCCCGCCCCCCGGCAAAATCAACAACTCAGAACTTCCACGAAACGCTGCCCACAATGCTGCGTTCTGCACCGAAGTAGCAGTAAGAGAGAGAGTTACAGGCCGCGACGTAGCTTCTGTCCGTCAGGTTATTGACGTTCAACTGCGCGCTCACGCCCGTGAGCCCCACTTTCGACAGGTCATACCCTACGGTCATATCCACCAGCGTGTACGACGGAAGCGTATGGGTGTTCTGGCGATCGCTGGCGATCCCGTTGACATAGCGCACGCCGGAGCCGACGGTCAGGCCGTCCAACGGGCCGCTTTTGACGTCGTAGCTCAGCCAGGCGCTGGCCATGTTACGCGGGGCATAAACGGCGCGCTTGCCCTCCTCTTCCGGGCTGCTCTTCTTGTAGCGAATATCCGTGTAGGTGTACGCCGCCTGCATACGCAGGCTGTCGGTCAGCTGACCAATCGCCTCCAGCTCAACGCCTTCGGATTCGATTTCACCAATGGAACGGTACGGATCGGTCGGCTCCTCTTTAGTGGCAATGTTCTTCTGGTTGATGCGGAACACCGAGGCGCTGAACTGGCTGTTCATCCCTTCTGGCTCATACTTCACGCCCGCTTCCCACTGCTTGCCCTTCATCGGATCCAGGATATTGCCCTGCTCGTCGGCAAAGCTGGTCGGCGTAAAGGCGGTGGAGTAGCTGACGTACGGCGCAACGCCGTTATCAAACAGATACAGCAGCGCCGCGCGGCTGCTGAAGTTGTTTTTATCCAGATCGCTGCGGGTGTGGTTAAAGTTGTCGACGTTCGACACGCTCACCTGGTCGTAACGCCCGCCGAGCGTCAGGCGCCAGCGGTCAACGGACATCTGATCCTGTAGGTAGTAACCGGTCTGGCGAAGCTTATGCTTTTCCCGGCTGTACTGGGTGATGTAGTCCGGCTTCGCACCGTAAACCGGGTGGAAGGCGTCAATCGGCGGGAAGCCGCCATAGTAGCCGGTCACGTTGTTGGTGCGGTCCTGATAGTCCATGCCGATCAGCACGCGGTGGTTCACCGCCCCGGTGTCGAAGCTGCCGTCGACCTGGTTATCCAGGGTGATGGCGTTCATCTTCTCGTCAGAGCCGGAATAGCCGCGATTCAGCTCGGTGTCATTCAGCCAGCCTGCGGCATACACCTGGTTCAGCTCGACTTTGGTGTGCAGGTAGCGCAGCTTCTGGCGCACAGACCAGCCGCTGTCAAACAGGTGCTCGATGTTATAGCCGACCATTTTTTCCCGACGATCGTACTTGTCGTAATCGTCCTCGCCCTCGAAGAAGGTGTTGGAGATTTTCTTACCGCTGTGCGGTACAACGGTGCCCTCATATGGCAGGCCGGAGTGGCTGCCGCCTTCCGGATCGCGGTGCAGGTAGGCCATCAGATCCAGACGGGTGCTGTCGGTGATACGCCAGGTCAGGCTCGGCATCAGGGCGTAACGCTCTTCTTTGAGCGGATCGAACTGGGAATCAGCATAGCGGGTCATCCCGCTGAGGCGCACCGCCACGCGGTCGTTATCATCAACCGGGCCGGTCACGTCGAACATCGCCCCACGCTGGTTATTGTTACCGGCGAAGAGCTTAATCTCCCCGCCAGGATCGAACGATGGCTTACGGGAGGTGAGCGCCACAATCCCGCCCGGCGATGAGCGGCCATAGAGCACGGAGGCTGGACCGCGCACGACTTCGATACTGTCCAGGAACCACGGGTCAACCACCAGCGAGCTGTGGGAATTGGTGTCGCCCATCATCTTCAGGCCGTCGAGGTAGACGTTGTCCAGACTGCCGTCCGAGAAGCCGCGCAGCACCATGTAGTCAAAGCGGTTTGACGCCCCGATCTGGTTGCTGTAGACCCCCGGCGTGTAGCTCACGGCCTGACGCACGCTGGTTGCGCCCTGCTCTTCGAACTGCTCGCGCGTGACGATAGAGACCGACTGCGGGGTTTCAATATCCGGTGTTTCAAGCTTGGTGGCCGCAGACTGCATCTGCGAGGTCACCACCACGGTGTCAGTTTTTTGGGCATCCTGCGCCAGTAAAGGAAAAGCGACGCTACCGGTAACCCATCCCACCAGCAGTGCCAGACGCGATTTAGCAAACATAACCCTCTCCAGAGATATTTCTTATTGTTAATAAGAATTATTACCTTTTTGAGAGTGCAAACGGCTATGCGTACAGCCAGGTTACGTATGCGCGATGCTAAACCGCACGGGATGCATTCGCGCGACAGGAGAAATTACGTTAGCGGAGTTTGCGCACGTCACCCGGTGAAATCCCGTAATGACGACGAAACGCGGTGGCGAAGTTGGTGGCATGCTGATACCCGCACATCCACGCCGCCTGCTGCACGCTGTGGCCTTCCAGCAGATAGCGTCGCGCCAGCGCAAGGCGACAGTTGCGGAGATAGTCGAAGAGGGTGCAGCCATAGCGCTGACGGAACTTGCTACGCAGGCTGCTTGGGCTCATTGCAGCCAGGGCTGCCAGCTGCGCGAGAGTATGATCCCGTTCAGGAGACTGTTCCAGCAGGCTCCGCACGCGTTCAAGACGCGCATGCTCAGGGCGGCTTGGGCAAGGCTGCTGGCGCTGGTTGAGGCCATGGCCGAGCAGCTGATACATCAGCCCCTCAAGCAACAGCTTGCGTGAAAGCACGCTTACCCCCTGCCGCTGCGCATGCAGAATACCTGACATCACAAACTCGGGAACCTGCCAGACAAACGCGGGTGCATTCAGGCTTTGCCATTCCAGAAGCAATGACTCAAGCAAGGCTTCACGTCCGGCATCGTGCGGGTACACGCCAAACGAGAGCGTTTTCAGCGTGCTGTCGGCATCGTGACGCGCGCTCATTACCTGATCTTCACTCAGACGTGAGCTGAACGCCATGCCCGGGCGGACGGGATAATTGATACCATTGAGCGTGAGCGTCACGCACCCTTCCAGCACCACCAGCATATAGAGCGGGCTGCTGTGGCGAGAGGTGGTTTCATAGGGCTGTAATACACGTACGTCGGAATGGGTCAGCGAAATGCCGGACGAGAGCATCATCTCTTCAACATTCCCCTGCAACACGGGGCTACCGCTGACCTGCGCCTCTTTTAACTGGGGGAAACGGTAGTCGATGCCATAGCGCTCGCCGAATACCTGAAAATCTTCAACAAAAAATATGCGTTTCGCTGATTTATTTTCACTCTGGAGCATCATTCGGGGCCTGCATCGGGAAAGGACAGGCAAAACAGTACCATCCATTTGCAATGGCAGCAATCACCGGGCGCAGACACTATTACGCTCCGGACGAAGCCGGAGCGAAGGCATATATTTCCTTGCGAGAGATATATTTATGCTTCCTGCCACTCAGCAAAAACCTCTTTATGGTTTTTGGTCAGGACAACTTTATTATCTTCGACTTTATCAACCCAGCCGAGAGGAATAAAATGGTGCTTGCCGCCCGATTCCGGATCGCTCTTCGCAAGCTTGATACGCTCACCATCAAGATGGTCCACAACCCCGACGTGCGTTCCGCAGCTGGCGACAACCTGAGTGTGATCCTTAATTGCGCTTTTATCTACCATAATTATTCTCCTGTTTCGGTTATTTGCCTGTTGCACGAAATTAACTGTAGCGCATAAATTAAGGCTTAAACGCCCTATTAGCATTTTGAAACATCATTGACAGAACCGAATATTCATTCTACTTAACGCCGAAATGAAAAAATAAGAATGAGATGAATTATTACCGACTGATTATTTCCCGTTCATAATTAACTTATCGCAACCAACGAGGAGGTATTTATGACGATTCGCAACAATCGGACAGAAATTTCGCTGGCTCTTGGTGAAGCGGTTTTAGACATCGTGCAAAAAGGCCATGAGTTATCGCGAGAGAATCTCGCCCAGGCGATGAAAATCAAAGCGGAGAAAGAGCGCGACGACGAGCGGCTTTTGAACTACTGGAAGGCGTGTAATATGCTGGTTTGAACGTAGCGGCGTTTAGGCTGACTAAACGCCGCCTGCTGTTACTCGTCGAAGTACCAGTACCCCTGGTTAATCAGCCCGGTGAGTTCGTCCACAAACGCCGGATTATTCAGCGCCTCGCCCAGCTCGGCCTGGCCGAGCTCGGTGTAGCGGCACAGCGCGTCTGCCCCGTTCACATCCGCCGTTTCCAGCTGTTCACTGTTGATAAAGAAGCTGCCGTTAACGTTCAGCACGCGCAGGCCGCTCAGGCGCGACAGCGTTTCGCCGCCCTGAAGCGCGTCCAGCACCTCTTCTGCGGAATACGGCGGCTCGGCGGCGGCAATATCCAGCTCGTGACGTGGCGTGGAGACGAAGCTGCCAAACCATTTCGTGAAATCATCCGGCTTGCTAATCATGTCGATCATCATCTCGCGAATGCGATCAAGCTCGTACTGCTCCACGCGGCCCGGGTGTTCGCGGCAGGTCAGATCCGGATCGCTGTAGTGTTCGCCGCCCAGATCGTTCTCCAGCGCATAGTCGGCAAAGCTGCTGATCAGATCGCGACCGTTCGGCCCGCGAAAACCGACAGAGTAGTTGAGCGCGGTTTCATGGGTGAAGCCGTCATGCGGGAATCCAGGCGGAATGTAGAGGATATCGCCCGGCGCCAGATCTTCGTCGATGATCGGCTCAAAAGGATCGACATGTAGCAGAGCCGGATGCGGGCAGAACTGACGCATCGGCAGCTTTTCACCCACGCGCCAGCGGCGGCTGCCCATCCCCTGGATGATAAACACATCGTACTGATCGATATGCGGCCCAACGCCGCCGCCCGGGACAGAAAAGGAGATCATCAGGTCATCGAGACGCCAGTCCGGCAGGACGCGGAACGGACGCACCAGCTCTGCGGCGGGCATATGCCAGTGGTTCACCGCCTGCGCCAGCAGGGACCAGCCGGTTTCACCGAGGTTATCGAAATGCTCAAACGGGCCATTGCTCGCCTGCCACTTGCCGTTAGCATGGCTTACCAGGCGGCTATCGACTTCCGGCTCCATCGCCAGACCCGCCAGTTCATCAGGGGTAATGGGGTCGACAAAATTCGGGAAGGCATTTTTCAGTACAACGGGTTGTTTTTGCCAGTATTTTTCAAGAAATTCCGGCCAGTTCAGGTTCAGTTGATACGCCATGGTTAGCACCAGTGAGAGGGTAAACAGGCGCGATTATAGGTAAGAAAGCAGAGGGGGAACTTGTCATGGGTCAATCGAGCGCGTGTAGGTCGGGTAAGGCGAAGCCGTCACCCGACGCACACGCGGGCTAAAACTTAATCCAGGTTCAGCTCGTCATAATGGGTGATCAGTTTGCCCACGATGCCGTAGTCCAGCGCTTCCGCCGGTGACATCCAGAAGTTACGGTCGGTGTCTTTCTTCACTTTCTCCAGCGGCTGGCCGGTGGCGTCGGCAATCAGCTTGTTCACGCGTTCCAGCATGCGGATGATCTCCCGCGCTTCGATCTCAATATCCGTTGCCTGACCGCGCACGCCGCCCAGCGGCTGGTGGATCATAAAGCGGGTATTTGGCAGCGAGTAGCGGTGCTCTTTTTTCGCCGCCAGGAAGATGGTGATCCCGGCGCTTGCCACCCAGCCGGTGCCAATAACGTGTACTTCCGGACGGATAAACTTAATGAAGTCGTGGATGGTATCGCCCGCTTCTACATGGCCGCCCTGGCTGTTGATGTACAGCTTGATCGGATCGTTAC
The DNA here is from genome assembly GCF_036936505.1 of Enterobacter sp. JJBC. Taxonomy (NCBI): domain Bacteria; kingdom Pseudomonadati; phylum Pseudomonadota; class Gammaproteobacteria; order Enterobacterales; family Enterobacteriaceae; genus Enterobacter; species Enterobacter sp. JJBC. The sequence goes on along the minus strand of NZ_CP136935.1, from coordinate 711,071 downwards.
TGACGCTTTGCAGCAGGATCATCTGAGTGATGACTTTCTGGGCCAGCTCCTGGTTGATTTCACCGGAGATGACAATCGAACGGGATTCCAGCAGTTTTTGCTGTAGAGCGCCCGCGCCGTTTGTTCCTTCCGCTTTTTCTTTATCGTCACTGCTTTTCAGTGTGTAGTGCATCGTTATGTCCTCAGCTTGTCGCGCTCAAAATCAGAGTGTAGCCTGTTTTACCCGTCGGCGTCCTCACACAAAACATCGCGTGTCGTGCGCTGGCTCCGCCCCCGGAAAGGTCACTAAAAACAGCGCTCCACTCCTAACTAATTCGCCACATTTTTATTACACTTTCATATCATCTTCATATTGGTAAATGATAATAATAATTAATGTGTTAGTATGAATGAGGATAGCAAACAGTCGCTTACGTTCAAAAAGGCGCTATTTTATTGTCGATGATTTACTGATCACACACCGGGGCGGTGAATGGAACACATTGTTTATGTGGTTGATGACGATGACACAGTCAGACAGTCCGTTGTCAGGCTGCTGGAATCCGCGGATATGCACGCCCTTGGCTTTTCCTCAGCAGAAGCCTTTCTCAGCCATCCCTTTGAGGATCTGCCCTCCTGCGTGATCCTCGATATGCAGATGCCCACGATAACCGGATTTGATGTCGCAGATGCGCTGAAAGCCAGCGGGCGGGAAATACCGATCATCTTTCTCACCGGTCACGGCACCATCCCTATGTCCGTCCGGGCGATCAAAGGCGGAGCCTACGAATTTCTCACTAAGCCCGTTGAATCCAGCGCGCTCATCGGCTCCATCGAATCCGCGCTCAGACTGGCACAGCACAACGCCGCCCGCGTCAAAGAGCACTACGCCCTGAAGCAGCGCCACATGTCCCTCACGCCGCGCGAGCATGAGGTGCTTGAGCTGGCCATCAGCGGCAAGCTCAACAAGCAGATCGCCGCCGAGCTGGGCGTCAGTGAGATCACGGTGAAAGTGCACCGCCGCCGGGTAATGGAGAAAATGCAGGTCCGCTCCGTGGCCGAACTGGTCAGGGCCGTCGAGCGCCTGACCAAACATCAACCAGTGGAATAACCGTTACTCCTCCTGTCCGGCAAGCGGCAACGCGAAGGTAAATACCGTGCCGTACGGCTCTCTGCGGCGCGCGCTCAGTTTCCCCCGGTGCCGTTCAATGATGCTGGCGCTGATGGTCAGCCCCATCCCCATTCCCTGCGCTTTGGTCGAATAGAACGAGTCAAAGATCCGCTCGGTGAGCTCCGGCTCAATGCCGCTGCCGGTATCGGCGATCTCAAAGATCACCTTCCCCTCGCCGCAGTTCGCGGTGGAGATCGTGATGCTGCACGGGCGATCCGTCACTTCCGCCATCGCTTCCATCGCATTCATCACCAGGTTAAGCAGCACCTGCTGGATCTGCACGCTGTCGCCGATGATAAAGCTGTCGTCAGCGTTCAGAAGATAATCAACGCTTATGTGTCGCAGCTCAAGTTCGCTGCGTGAAAGCATAATGATGTGGTGGATCAGGAAGTGCAGATCAATACGCGTAAACGTGGGGTCCTGCTTGCGCGTCAGAGACTGAATGCTGCGAATGATCTCCCCTGCCCGCTCGCCCTCGGCGGCGATCTCCTCCAGCCCCTCGCGCACTTTGTCCAGCCGCGCCGGATCGCGGTTGAGCCAGCGCAGGCTCGCGCCGGCGTTCGAGACAATCGACATCAGCGGCTGGTTGATCTCGTGCGCGATCGAGGAGGTCAGTTGCCCGACGGTGGTGGCCCGTGAGACTCGCGCCAGATCCGCCTGCGCCACCCGCATCGCATCTTCCGCCGCCCGCTGGCTGGTGATGTCGGTAATGATGCCGTAATACTCATTCACTTCGCTGCCGACGCCGACCGGATCGCCAATCCCGAGGATGTAGCGAACGGAGCCGTCGGTGCGGATAATGCGAAACTCCGCGCGCATCGACAGCCCGTCGCGCACGCTCTGGTTAACGAGGGTGCTGATCCGGCCATAATCGTCCTCATGCACGAAGGTTAAAAACTCCGCCATTGAGATCATCTTTTGCTGCTCCGGCAGGCCAAGGATACGGGCGTACTCTTCAGACATAAACATCAGATCCTGCACCAGCTCCCAGCGCCAGCTGCCGGTATGGCTGATCTGCTCGCCCAGCATCAGTGAGGTCTGGCTGGCGCGCAGCTCTTTCTCCACCCGTCGGCGCTGGATGTTTTCCGCCAGCAGCTCGGCGTAAAGCCGCGCCGTCTCCAGCGAAACCGCCGCCTGCGCGCCCAGCAGGCTGACCACGCGCGAATGTTCGGCGGTAAACACTTCCGGCATCAGGCGGTTTTCCAGATACAGCACCCCCACCAGCCGCGCCTGTTTGAACATCGGGACACACATCACGGCGGCGCCGGACGTCACCAGATACGGATCCTGGCTGAACGGGTGGAACTCCTCCGGTTTGCCGGTGCGGATCTCCTGCCCGGTGCGGATCACTGCGGCCAGCACCGACAGCGGCATGTCCGTCGCCATCGGTGACGCCTTCAGGATGCGTACCCGCACCCCGTCGGTACTGGTCCAGGCACTGGCCTCGATCTCCGGGATGTGATTATCGCTAACGCGCAGCAGCAGGCCACGCTGCGCCCCGGCCCGTTCAAGCAGCAGCGTCATCAGGTTTTCAATTAAACGCTCGAGGTTAATTTCTTCGGACAAGGCGCGTGAGGCTTTGATGACGCTCTGTAAATCGCGGATCACCTCGTTCTGGGCGAAGGCCGCCGTGTCATACGCGCGGCTCTGCCCGGAGGCCAGCAGATGCGGGAAATCCTGCTCCAGCTGGCGCACCTTGGCCTGCGCCCCGGCGCGCCCCCAGGCGGCAATCGCGCCGCGGAAATGGGCGTCGGAGGCGGTCGGGTAGCCGCAGGCCAGCGAGAAACGCCCTGCCAGCTCGTGCGCCAGGGCATTGATCGGGTTAAAGCCGCCCTCCCGCGAGAGCCGCACCGCTTTTTCATACTGCTCCAGCGCGATGCTGTTCATGCCGTCCAGACGGACGATTTCGGCGTAAATCAGCGCTTCTTTATCGGCAAACGTGCCCGAATTGATCCGCGCCCAGAGGGCAATTTTGTCGTAATGGTGATGAATACTGCGGCGATAATCCGCCGAGAAGGTCTCCGGCGTGAGCTGACGGGAGAGCGCCAGCGCGCTGTAAAAATGGTAATCCAGCAGATGAATATGACCCGGCGCGGACCACGCATACCAGCCCGCCCTCTCTAAATCCGCCTGCGCGTCGGCGTATTCGCCGCAGGAAAAGTGCGCCATCCCGCGATAGAGCCAGTACCAGAACAGCATGGTCGAGGTCTGCTCGGGCGCCTGCTCCGGCGGCGCGGGCAGCAGATCGTCAGGCAGCGCCTGGGCGGCGCTCCATGGGCCCGTCACCGGCGTGCGTAAAAACTCCACGTAGCGGCGCTGAATGTGCAGAACGGTTTCAATGTCCTGGTAATCCGTTTTGCGCACAAAGGCCAGACCGCGATCGATGCTGGTCAGCACGCCATCCAGATGATCGCCCCGGGAGAGGAAGTTAATGATCTGATGACAGGCCGCGAAACAGGCCATCGTCATGTCGCCGTGGGTCACCGCCGAGGTAAAGCAGGCCTTTGCGCACTCGATAGTGTACGACAGCGGCTGGGTCCAGACGCTGAGCTGGTCGAGCGGCAGCAGAGTTTTGGCTTCATAGGCATCATAGCCGTGGCGGTTCACCAGCTCACGAGCCAGCGTGCCGTACTCAAATCCGAGACGGTATTCGGCGTAGCGGTGACCAATCAGCACGCCAAACCAGGCCATCGCCGTGGTGGAGGCGCCGGTGATGCCGTGATCGAGCGTGAGGTGCATCATCCGGCACAGGAGTAAAAAGTGCAGGCGCGGGCAGGTAAAGCTGGCGAAAATACTGGCGCTGTAAAGCAGGTTCATCACCGCTTCGGTCTCTGCGTTCTCCATCAGCTTAAGCTGAGAAAACGGGTTCAGCGGCGAGTCGGCGGTGCGTTGACAGAACTGCTGCCAGGCCTCGTCACATTCGGCATTTTCCGGGTAGCGGCTGATCTGGATCCCGAACACGCCCAGCCAACATAACGACGCCTCCAGCGCCAGTCGGATCTCCGACTGGCGCATATACACTTCCGCCAGCAGGTTGGCGGCCAGCGCTTTCTCCGTCAGCCCGCCCGGTGAACCGAGGATCGCATCGCACAGCGCACGCGTACGCTCCAGGTGCCCGAGCGCAAACTCACAGCCCGCCTCTTCGATATCCAGCATAAAGTCCGAGACCGGGCCCGCATTCCCCAGCGCTCTGGCGGTCTGGATATAGCTTAAGGCGGAAAGGTAATCGCCGGTACGCTTCGCACGCCGCGCGGCCTGAAGGCTCAGCTCCCGGAATCGCTGCCGCTGGGGTGCAGGCTGGATGCAGTCCAGCGCGGCGCTGACGTGGTGAACCGCGCGGAACAGCAGTTCGTTGCCCGCCGTCTGCCGCGCGGCATCCGCCAGCAGGCTGGCGGTGGTCAGGTGCAGATGGCTTTTCTCGCCCTCATCCAGCAGGGCAAAGGCGGCTTCCTGCACCCGATCGTGAGTAAAAGCGTACTCTTTCTCCGTCAGCACAATCAGCTGAGCAGTAACCGCCGGGTGAAGCGCGTAGCGGATTTCCGCCGCCGACCGCCCCACCACGCGGCACAGCATCTCCAGCTCGCCCGTGCAGCCGAGGCAGGCGATGCAGCCCAGCAGGCGGCGCGTCTCGACGGGCATCTCCTTGAGCTGTTCAAGAACCAGCGTCACCACGTTTTCGGTGTAGTGCCGGGCGCGGATGGCCTGGAGATCGTAATGCCATTTCCCCTGATATTTGTTGTGCACCACCAGTCCGTCATCGACGATGCGACGGAAAAACTCCTGCACGAACAGCGGGTTGCCGCCGGTTTTTTCATGGATCAGCGTGGCAAGATCGGCGGTGCCGCTACTGCGGGCATGAAAAATTCCCCCGAGCCAGCGCGCCACGGCCTTCACCGACAGCGGCTGCGGCACAATCGTCGTGGCGTATTGCGCCGCCTCCGGCAGGCTCGCCAGCGCGGTCTGCAAGGTGGGATCGGAAAGCGAACTGAGATCGCGGTGCGCCACCACCACCAGCAGCGGGATGGCGCCGCAGGCGCGCAGCAGGTGATCGAGCGTTTGCAGGCTGGCGGCGTCGATCCACTGCACATCATCCAGCAGCAGCACCAGCGGCGCGCCCTGGGTGGCGAAGGTTTTCACCAGCTCCAGCACCATATGGCTGAAGCGCGCCCGCGCGTCGATGGAAAAGGTATCCGCGGAGAAACGCGGTTTGTTCTCAAGGAGTAAATTCAGCTCCGGCACCAGGCTGACGGCCAGCTCCTCGAAGCCTTCCAGCGCGCGCGACAGACGGATTCTCCACGTCGCCACCTCCCCGGCTGGCAGCCCGAGCAGGTGCAGCGTGAGCGTCCGAAACGCCGAACTCAGCACGCCGTAGGGCAGCGTGGGGGAATATTGATCGACCTTGCCCACCGCCAGCAGCACCTTGCGCTGTTGCAGCGATTTCAGCGTGGTGGCGATCACGGAAGATTTGCCGATCCCCGAAGGCCCCCCAATCGTCACCAGTTCCGGCGCACCGCTCTGGCTGACCCGCTCAAACGCGGCGATGACGTCGCTGGCCTGCGGATGCGCAGAGAAAAGCGAATCGGCCAGATGGATCGCCGGAGAGCGATCCTGCTGGCCGGGAATAAAGTCGACAATTTCGCCTTCAACGGTCAGCGTAGCCTGGCAGCGCCTGAGGTCGGCAATCAGCCCGTCGACGGTCTGATAGCGATTCTCCGGATTCTTCTCCAGCAGCTTAAGGATAATGGTCGACAACATGCCGGGTACGTCCGGGCGCACCCGACCCGGCGCAAGCGGTTCAGAGGCAATGTGATAATGCGCCCAGTTGGTCTGGTCATCAGCGCTCAGTTCAAACGGCAATCGCCCGGTCAGAAGTTCATAAAGCACGATACCCAGACTGTAGAGATCGCTCCGGCTGTCGACGGCGCGCCGGGTACGCGTGGTGTGTTCCGGTGACATGTAGGCGGGCGTGCCGCCAGACGTGGCAAGCCGGGACTGGGAGAACGCGTCGGAGGTGCCGCAGGAAAGACCGAAGCTGCAAAGACGGCAGGTGGCGTCGTGATGAACGAAGAACGCCCCGGGTTTGATATCGCCGTGGATCAGGTTGTGCAGATGCATCTGGCGCAGGGGACCGCAGATGCGGATCGCCATTTCGATAAAGCGGGCGATCCCGGAAATCGCCTTACCTGCCCGGCACGCCAGCAGTTCAAAGCAGAACGGCGCGTAGACCAGCGCAAAACGTCCGCGGTACTGGGTTGAAGCGACGGGCCGGATAGCCCAGCCGTCATGAAGCCGGTCGCGCAGGGCAAACTCGTTTTTCAGCAGCCGCGTTGCCCGCTCCTCTTCTTCATCGCTGACCGCGGTGGCAATAATAAACGAACCGCCGGACTGGGGATGCCGCCCGTTCATCCAGGAGATGCCGCCCTCCTGCGCCAGCACGGTAAAAATGACATCCTCTTTCAGAACAAAAGCCCGCCCTTCATGGAGACTTCCCCGGGCGGGCCAAAATGCAGGCGACGTATGTTCGTTCATCCGCGATCCTTATTGTCGGCGGGTCAGCTCCCGATGAATATGATCCAGCAGAATATCGATGTTAATCGGCTTACGCAAAAATGCAGCGGCGCCCAGACTGAGTGCATACCGCTGCATATTTTCATCAGCATGGCCGGAGATAAACAGTATTGGCGGCGGCGGCGCGGCCAGCAACCGCAGCTTCTCAAACAGCTCGATGCCGTTCATGCCGCGTAGCTTGATGTCGGCGATCACCAGCGACGCGCCTGACAGGGCGAGAGGGTGGCTCAAGAACACCTCTGCCGAATCGAAGGTATCGGTAGCATACCCTTCCGATTGCAGCAGATTACTGAGCCCGCTGCGAACAGAGCGTTCGTCATCGATGATGGCAATGCGCCACGGCAGCGTCATGCTGTCTTTCCTCAAACAAATCGTTACGCGTCGCGGCTTTCCTTCGCGGGCGCGGGGGGCGCAGTACCGCTGATTTTCGGTACGCATTCATGACGAAACCAGGCCAGGGTCAGCGGTTCGCGGCTCACCAGACGACGCCCGATGGGGATCAGCTGTTCACCCACCAGCATGCCGAACAGGCCTAGCAGCGCGACGACCGGCGGCGCCGGGGAATGCACGTCGAGCAGGGCGTAAAGTACCCCAGCCGCGGCCCCGCACACCAGCGAAATAATCCAGGCCTTCATGATGACGCTCCGGTCGGGTGTTGAACGTGGGGAACCGTCACCTGCACGGCAGCCGGATTATCGCGGGATAAAAGATGGCGCATCGCCTGTTCACCCGCCAGCATCCCCAGCAGGCCAATCAGCGCCAGCGCGGGCGGCGCGGGGGAGCGCACCTTCAGCACGGCATACATCAGGCCAATCAATACGCCTGCCGCAAGGGATATCAGCCCAGTACTCATTGTGAACTCCAGAGAAAGAGGCAGCGGCGAGCCGGATGAGGGACCAGCCCGCCGACGGGAATTAGCGAGCCGGAACCGGCGCTAAGGTGCGGTGCTCGCTCTTCTGGCGAGACGGCGCTTTGTGCACCATGGTGTAGGCGTAATCCACGCCCATGCCGTAGGCGCCGGAGTGCTCGCGCACGATATCCATCACCGCGGTGTAGGTCTCTTTGCGCGCCCAGTCACGCTGCCACTCCAGCATCACCTGCTGCCAGGTCACCGGGATCACGCCCGCCTGGATCATGCGCTGCATCGCGAAGTCGTGGGCTTCTTTGGAGGTGCCGCCGGAGGCGTCTGCCACCATATAAATTTCGTAGTCGCCTTCCAGCATCGCGCACAGGGCAAAGCTGTTGTTGCACACTTCGGTCCACAGGCCGGCAACCACCACCTTCTTCTTGCCGTTGGCCTTCAGCGCGTCGCGCACCTTCTGGTCGTCCCAGGAGTTCATGGAGGTACGCTCCAGAATGTCCTGGCCCGGGAACACGTCCAGCAGTTCCGGATAGGTATTGCCGGAGAAGCTTTCAGTCTCAACGGTGGTGATGATGGTTGGGATGTTGAACACCTTAGCCGCTTTCGCCAGCGCCACGGTGTTGTTTTTCAGCACCTGGCGGTCAATAGACTGCACGCCGAACGCCATCTGCGGCTGGTGGTCGATGAAAATGATCTGACAGTTGGCAGGGGTTAAGACTTCGAGCTTAGAAGTGGTCATAAGATTATCCAGTGAGGTTAAAGGTTAAAATCGCCGCGAACAGCACGCCGATAAAATCGCGTTCATCCTATGACCCACAGCGCTGTGGTGTAATTATCTCTTCGTATAGTTAACCTTAGGTATAGTTATACTTTGGTATACCTATCCTATTGTATAACTGGATCTTTGCCGAAACCGGTTCCCATAATCCTGACCATTCCCCTCTTAGTCTGGAGCTCTTATGGTTACCCTCGGTAAAGCCGATCTCATTCTGGTTAACGGCCAGTTTCACACCGTCGATCGCGAGAATCCTCTCGCAGAAGCCGTTGCCGTGCGCGACGGAAAATTTCTGGAAGTGGGTACCGTCGCCGAGGTGATGCAGCACCACGGCGACGGCACCAAAGTGATCGATCTGAAAGGCCATACCGCCATCCCCGGCCTGAACGACTCGCACCTGCACCTGATCCGCGGCGGGCTGAACTACAACCTTGAGCTGCGCTGGGAAGGCGTGCCGTCGCTCGCCGACGCCCTGCGGATGCTGAAAGAGCAGGCGCTGCGCACGCCGTCGCCCCAGTGGGTGCGCGTGGTGGGCGGCTGGAGCGAGTTCCAGTTTGCCGAGCGCCGCATGCCAACCCTGGACGAAATTAACGACGCCGCGCCGGACACCCCGGTCTTCATCCTGCACCTGTACGACCGCGCCCTGCTCAACCGCGCCGCGCTGAAGGTGGTCGGCTACACCAAAGACACGCCAAACCCGCCGGGCGGGGAGATCCAGCGCGACGCCAACGGCAACCCGACCGGGATGCTGATTGCCCGTCCGAACGCCATGATCCTCTACGCCACGCTGGCGAAAGGGCCGAAGCTGCCGCTGGAGCAGCAGGTCAACTCCACGCGCCAGTTCATGCGCGAGCTGAACCGCCTGGGGCTGACCAGCGCCATCGACGCGGGCGGCGGCTTCCAGAACTACCCGGAAGATTACGAGGTGATTGCCGAGCTGCACGAGAAAAAGCAGATGACCATCCGCATCGCCTACAACCTGTTTACCCAGCGTCCGGGCCACGAGCTGGAAGACTTTGAAAAATGGACCGATATGCTTACGCCGGGCCAGGGCAGCGATTTCTTCCGCCACAACGGCGCGGGCGAGATGCTGGTCTTCTCCGCCGCCGATTTTGAAGACTTCCTCGAGCCGCGCCCGGACCTTGCGCCGGGCATGGAGGACGAGCTGGAGCGCGTAGTGCGCCATCTGGTGGAGCACCGCTGGCCGTTCCGCCTGCACGCCACTTACAACGAATCCATCAGCCGCATGCTGGACGTGTTCGAGAAGGTGAACCGTGACATTCCGTTCAACGGGCTGCACTGGTTCTTCGACCACGCCGAAACCGTGTCGCAGGCCAACATTGACCGCATCAAAGCACTCGGCGGCGGCATTGCCGTCCAGCACCGCATGGCCTTCCAGGGCGAGTACTTTGCCGAGCGCTACGGCATCGAAGCCACCCGCCACACGCCGCCGGTGGCGAAAATGCTCGAGACCGGCGTGCCAGTGGGATTAGGCACCGATGCCACCCGCGTGGCGAGTTACAATCCGTGGACCGCGCTCTACTGGCTGGTCTCCGGCCGCACCGTCGGCGGGATGCAGATGTACGACCACAGCGCCCGCCTGGATCGCGATACCGCCCTGATGCTCTGGACCCAGGGCAGCGCGTGGTTCTCCAGCGAGCAGAATCAAAAGGGGCAGATCAAGGTCGGCCAGCTCGCGGATCTGGCGGTGCTCAGCAAAGATTACTTCCGCGTGCCGGAGGAGGAGATCAAGGGCATCGAGTCCGTCATCACCGTGGTGAACGGCGATATCGTCTATGCCGCTGGCAGCTTTGGCCCGCTCGCGCCGCCGGCCATCCCGGTCCTGCCCGAGTGGTCCCCGGTGGTGAAGGTGCCGGGCCACTACCGCAGCGCGCCGCCGCAGGCCGCACGCGTGGGTATGAGTGTGGTTCACCACTGTAGCGGCCCGTGCGGGGTTCACAGCCACCAGCATGACTTTGCCCGCACGTCAGCGATGCCGGTATCCGACGATAACGCTTTCTGGGGGGCGCTGGGTTGCAGCTGCTTTGCATTCTGATGAAACAAAATGACGCTTCGCCCCGGATCGATCCGGGGCTGTTCTTTCTGCGCCTGACCGGCAGCCTGCTGCTGCTTTACGTGCACGGCCTGCCGAAGGTGCTGCACTTCAGCGAAGAGCTGACGCGCATCGAAGATCCGTTTGGTTTCGGGCCGTATGCCAGTCTGATCCCGGCGATCGTCGCCGAGGTGATCTGCCCGCTGTTTATCATTGCGGGGGTTTACACCCGCATGGCGTGCCTGCCGATTATCGCCGTGCTGCTGGTGGCGATGCTGGCGGTTCATCCGAACTGGTCGATTGCCGAGGGGCAGTTTGGCTGGCTGCTGCTGATTATCTTCACCACCCTTGCCCTCACCGGGCCGGGCCAGTGGCGAGTGCAGCGTAAAACAACGGAGAGGTTCGCATGACCCAGGTAAACGACGTTCGCGACGCACACGTCGAGACGACGCCCGCCCCGGCGGTTTCACCCTGGCAGCCGCTGAGCCAGCCGGTGTTCCGCATGCTGTGGATCGCCACGGTGGTCTCTAACGTCGGCTCATGGATGAGCGACGTCGGCATCAACTGGAGCATGCTGACGCTCAGCGCCGATCCGCTGGATATCGCGCTGGTGCAGGCGGCGAGCAGCCTGCCGATGTTCCTCTTCGCCCTGCCGTCCGGGGTGATGGCGGACATCGTTGACCGACGTAAATACCTGCTCTTCTCCCAGCTGTGGGTGTTCATCGCCGCCGCCGGGCTGACGGTGCTCTCCTTCACCGGACACGTCACCCCTACCGTTCTGCTGTTGGCGACGTTCCTGCTGAGCGTGGGCGCGGCGATGAGCTCGCCGCCGTTCCAGGCGATTGTGCCCGATCTGGTGAGCAAGCCTGAGCTGGGTGCCGCCGTGGCGCTTAACTCGCTCGGGGTCAATATCAGCCGGGCGATTGGCCCCGCGCTGGGCGGTTTTCTGCTGTCGCTTGCCGGACCGTGGATGGTGTTTGCCCTGAACGCGCTCTCCGTGGTCGGCGTGGCGTGGGTGCTGTGGCGCTGGCGTCCGGCGCCGTCCGTGCAGCGTTTGCCACCAGAGCACTTCTTCTCCGCGGTGCGCTCCGGCATTCGCTACGTGCACGCCGCCCCGGTGCTGCGCAACGTGCTGGTGCGCACCGTGGCGTTCTTCGTTTTCGGCAGCGCGGGCTGGGCACTGCTGCCGCTGGTGGCGCGCCGCGAGCTGGGCCTGGGCCCGGCGGGCTACGGCGTGATGCTGGCGTGTATCGGCCTTGGCGCCATTGCCGGGGCCATCCTGCTGCCGCGCCTGCGCCAGCGGCTGAACGCCGACCGCCTGATGGTGGCCGCGAGCCTGACCTTTGCCCTCACCATGCTGGCGCTGGCGTTCGTGCGCCACGTCTGGCTGCTCAACCTGTTTGAGTTCTTCACCGGCTTCGCGTGGATTGCGGTGCTCTCGACGCTGAACCTCGGCGCGCAGCGCAGCGCCGCCCGCTGGGTTAAGGCCCGCGCACTGGCGGTGTACCTGACGGTGTTCTTCGGCTCGATGACCGCAGGCAGCGCCATCTGGGGGCAGATTGCCTCTCAGTTCGGCACCCCGACCTCGCTGGTGGTCGCCACGCTGGGGATGGTGCTGGCAAGCGCCACCGTGTTCCGCTGGAAGCTGGAGAAAGATCCTGATTTAAACCTCGACCTGAGCGGCCAGCCGCTGGACGGCGTGGAGATCGACCTGCCGAACGAGCGCGGCCCGGTGCTGGTCTCGCACGAGTACATCATCGACCCGCACAACGCAAAAGCCTTCCTGGAGGCGGTCCACGAGCTGCGCCGGGTGCGACGCCGCGCCGGGGCGATGAGCTGGGCGGTATACGAAGATATTGAGCGCCCCGGCCTGTTTATCGAGACCTTCCTGATGGGCTCCTGGATTGAGCATCTGCGCCAGCAGGAGCGCCACACCATGAATGACCTCCTGCTGCAGAGCCGCGTTCTGGCTTTTCATCAGGGCACAACATCACCGGCAATTCGTTATCTGGTCGCGCCGGTATAACCCTAACCATCACCTGTACAGGAACACACTATGGCAACGTTTAAGGCAAAAGACGGCACGCAGATTTACTACAAGGACGGCGGCGCGGGCAAACCGGTTCTCTTCAGCCACGGCTGGCCGCTGGACGGCGACATGTGGGACAGCCAGCTGAACTATCTGGCCGAGCGCGGCTTTCGCGCCATCGCCTTTGACCGTCGCGGCTTTGGCCGCTCGGATCAGCCGTGGAACGGCTACGACTACGACACCTTTGCGTCCGACATTAACGACCTGATCACCACGCTGGATCTGCGCGACGTGACGCTGGTGGGCTTCTCCATGGGCGGCGGCGACGTGACGCGCTACATCAACAACTACGGCAGCGAACGCGTGGCCGGTCTTGCCCTGCTGGGCGCGGTCACGCCAATCTTCGGCAAATCCGACTCCTTCCCGCAGGGTGTGGATCAGAGCGTGTTCGACGGCATTCGCGACGGACTGCGTAAAGATCGCGCCCAGTTCATCAGCGACTTCGCCACCCCGTTCTACGGCATCAACGCCGGGCAGACCGTTTCCGCGGGTGCCCTGACCCAGACGCTGAACATCGCCCTGCTGGCGTCCCTGAAGGGCACCATCGACTGCGTGACCGCCTTCGCCGAAACCGACTTCCGCCCGGATATGGCGAAAATCGACGTGCCGACGCTGGTGATCCACGGCAGCAACGACCAGATCGTGCCGTTTGAAACGACCGGCAAGCTGGCGGCAGAGATGATCAAAAACGCCACGCTGAAGGTGTACGACAACGCGCCGCACGGCTTCGCGCTGACCCACCAGGATCAGCTCAACGAAGATCTGCTGGCGTTTGTGAAGTCGCTGTAAGTCATTACGCGAAGCCTGATGGCGCTTCGCTTATCAGGCCTACAAGGGCTGGTCCTGTAGGCCGGGTAAGGCGCAGCCGCCACCCGGCGCTTTCGCAGACGCATTCCGCTCCGCCAGCAGCCGACAAACCTCCGCATGCTTCTCCTCGGTAAAGGTGAAGCGCGACATAAACCCCATTCGAATCAGCGAGCCTATCGCCGGTAACAAACAAATCCCGAAGAACAGCCCCGACAGCACGCTATCGCTCTGGGCCTGCGCCTGCGGCACATAGTCGATCATCGTCAGAAACACGCCGATTAACCCGCCGCCCACCGCCACCGACATCTTGCCGGTAAAGGTCTGCCCGGAGAAAGTGATCGCCGCGCAGCGCTTGTTAGTGTGGTACTCCGCGTACTCGATGGTGTCGGCAATCATCGACGAGGTGAGGATGTTGGTCATCATCACGAACAGCGTGCTCAGGCCAAGCAGAATGAACAGCATCGTCACCTGCTGATAACCGACAAACCACATCACCACGCGCACCGCCACGTCCAGCCCGCAGAGGATCATAAACAGCTTCCGCTTCTGCATCCGGCGCGTCAGCATCGGGGCGACCAGGCACAGCACCGCCGCGACAATGCCCATCACGCCAATCGCCATTTGCAGGCTGCCGTCGCCCATATTGTTGATAAAGAAGTAGATATAAAGACCGCCCGCCACGTTATGGAACACACAGAAAAAGAACGACAGCAGGACGATAAACAACGGTTTGTTCTGGCGCAGGTTGTGGAAGGTGTCGCGGATGGTCACCTTTTCCGGGCTCGGCGGCACGCGCTCTTTGATCTGCATAAAGCCGTTGAGCATCAGCGGCAGGCCCACCAGCATCATCACCAGCGCCGCCATAAAGTAGCCTTTATCGCTGCTGTACTGGGCGAAGAACGCCGCCAGCTTCGGGAAGAAGATGTTGGCGCAAGCGATCCCGGCGTTCACCCCGAGCATCGCCGCCGTCACCGCGCGGGTGCGCTGGCCGGAGTCGTTGGTCATCACCGACGACATCGACCAGAACGGGATATCGGAGATGGCGTACAGCGTCCCCCACAGGATATACGTCACCCCGGCGTAGAGGATTTTGGTGGTCATGTCCGCTTCGATTTTATAGAACGACAGCAGCGTGACGCCGGTGATCAGCAGCGGGGCGATCAGCAAAAAGTGGCGAAACTTGCCGAACCGGCTGTTAATGGTGTCCATAATGCTGGCAAACAGCGGATCGTGAACCGCGTCCCACGCGCGGGCAATCAGGAAGATGGTACTGGCCGCCAGCGCCGAGATCCCCAGCACGTCGGTGTAAAAATAGTTAATAAACGAACCCACTAAACCAAAGCTAAAACACTGACCTAAACCATAGCCAAAATAAGACCACAGCTCGCGAGACGGTATTTTCATTGTCATTGCCATTGTTATATGCCTGCCTGGTTGCCCGGCGGTCGGCCGCCGGGTCGATATTATTAGTCCTGCGCCTGCGGGGCGATCTTGCGCAGCTGCTGCATTAATGCGATTTCACGGCGTGAGAACGGAATGCCGTTCTCCTCAAACACGTCGTGGAACCAGAGGCGGCAGTAGTCCGTGGACTCCTTCATCACCACCGGCCACGGCAGCCAGGTCTGGGTTTTGCCGCGCACCAGCCCCCACTGGTACGGCGCGACCTTCGCCGCGTACATCAGCGGGAGCTGCTCTTCGATGGTGCTGCCCACGTGGCGCGCCAGCCATTCGGTGCAGAACAGCGGACGGCCAAGCTGTTGCAGCTGCTGAATAATCGCCGTCATGCGCCCCGTGTGGGTGTAGGCGTGGAAGCTCACCACGTCCGAGAGCGCCAGCGCGGTCTGGTCCAGCGGATGCTGGAAGAACGTCTCGCCCTCCTCTTCCGGCGGCAGGCGCCACGCGCAGACGGTGATCGGCTGGGTTGGGTCTTCTTCGCGCACCCACTGGAATGCGAGCTTCATCAACTCGTGCGCGCAGGTCTCCAGCTTCGCGTCGTACTGCACCTCCTGCGTGCCCGTCGCGAAAATGCCGCGGTTGCCCGGCTCGTTGTAGAGATCCCACAACAGCACGCGCTTATCGTCGCGGAACTGGCGCACAACGTCGCGGATATAGCGCTCAATGTCTGCCCAGCAGTCCGGATCGCAAACCTTGTCGCGCCCCGGGCTCGCCGCCGCCTGACTGTTGTGCTTGCCCGGCACGGGCGGCTTTTGCGGGCCGAGGTACGGTTCGTCGCCGGAGAAGCCGCAGTCGTCCATCAGGGTCAGCATGGTGCTGAAGCCGTGACCGTCGGCAATCGTCAAAAACCGGTCGATGCGCGCCATCAGCCCGTCGCGGTCATGCTCCCAGACGATAAACGGCAGGTTGATGCGCAGGGTGTTATAGCCCGCCTCCGCCGCCCAGCCCAGCTCGCGCTCGATGGTTTCGGCATCGAAGGTCTCTGCCTGCCAGATATCGGTCCAGTTCACCGCCGTCGACGGCAGATAGTTAAACCCGCACAGCCAGCCTTTTTGCTGATACCACGCCTGTGCCTGCTCCCTGCTCCACTGCTCTTTCATTACGCGCCCTCTCACTGATAATGTTTAGCTAATAAATATTAGTTGCAGGATAAATGCGCAAATCACGGTGTTTAGAAAAGCGATGCCCCTCACAAAGTTCACGCTTCGATGAATGAGAAACGTGATCGACGGCGCTAAAGCGTGCGGTTAGGGTATGATGCGAATTCGCGAAAGGGAGAGGACGGATGAAGCGAAAAACGAAAGTGACGATGAACGATATTGCGCGAGCGGCAGGGGTGTCGCAGGCGACGGTATCGCTGGTGCTTAACCAGTCCCGCAACATCAAGCTCAGCGACGACACCCGCCAGCGGGTGATCAACGTCGCTACCGAGCTCGGCTACGACCGCCTCCCCGCCGTTCACGCCCCGCGCAACCAGGAAGAGATCGCCCTGCTGGTGAGCTCCATGCAGAGCTTCGACCCGTTTATCGACGCCATCAGCCAGGCGCGGGAGGCAGCGTGGCGCAACGAGACCCTGCTCACCGTCTACGACTACGGCGACGACATCGAGCTGGCGCTGAACATCATCCGCCAGCTGGAGAAGCGCAACTGCATCGGGATTGTCCTCGCCTCACCGGTCACCACGCTGGTGGACATGACGGCGTTTCATGACTGCACCCGCATCCCGCTGGTGCTGCTCAACCAGCGCGACCCTGGCTCGCCGCTGCTGCCGTCGTTTATCCCGGACGACTACGCCAACGCTTTCCAGGTGACTAAACACCTCATTGCCTGCGGGGCCACGCGCATCGCCCACATCACCGGCGAGAGCTGGATGGAGGCCTCGCGCCAGCGTCTGGCGGGCTACCGGGCGGCGCTACAGCAGGCCGGACTCGCGTGTGACGACGGCCTGGTGCGCCAGACCAACTGGCAGTTCAGCGAGTCCTTCACCGCGACAGCTTCGCTGCTGGAACTGGCCGAGCGCCCGGACGCCATCTTCTGCGCCAGCGACTGGCTGGCGATTGGCTGCTACCAGGCGCTGGCGGTGAACGGCGTGCGCATCCCGCAGGACATGCTGCTGGCGGGCTACGACGACCAGAAGATCTCCGAGCAGCTCACCCCGCCGCTGACCAGTATCCAGCTGCCCTACAGCGAGCTGGGACGGCTGGCGGTGGAGTACCTGTGCAATCAGGAAGATGCCGCCACGCACGTGACGCTGGCGGGCAGGCTAAAGGTGCGGGCCTCAAGCCTCGTCTGAGGTAAACACCATGCCCGCGTAGGGCTTCTCGCGACACGCCGCCAGCCGCGCGGCGAGGCTGCCCACGTGCAGCTCCAGCTTGTGCCCGTCCGGGTCGAGAAAATAGAACGACGCCCCCTCGCTTTTGTTCTGCTTCCAGACGGTGACGCCCGCCTGCTCCAGCCTGTGCGAGAACGGTTCAAAATCTTCTTCCGCCACGGTAAATGCGTAGTGGGTGTAGTCGCTCTCCTGCGGCGGCACGTACCGGCGCGCCTCGTCGTACGACAGGCAGACCCACAGTTCGCCGCAGGTGAGATAGGCCCCGGTATTCCAGCGGGCGTGCAGGGGCAGCCCCAGCAGCTCGTGCCAGAAGGTGACGCTTTTTTGCAGGTCGCTGACCGCGAGGGTCAGGTGGTTGAGAGATTGCAGCATGACGAGCCCTTTTGTTTTTCGCGCCGGACGTGGTACGGTAAAGAGATGAACATAAACCACGCCGTGCTCACCGTAAACCGCTGGTGGCTGCCTTCTTAAAGGCGGCACGGAGTAGTTTTCCCCATTTTCAGATAGCCGCCGAAAGGCGGCTTTCTCACATCTCAGACCCCTTTCGGCAACTGCACATTAAGGAGTCTTTATGAACACGCAAACCATCCTCACCGGCGACCGCCCAACCGGCCCGCTGCACCTCGGCCACTTCGTCGGATCGCTGCGCCAGCGCGTGGCGCTCCAGCACACGCACAACCAGTTTGTGCTAATTGCCGACCTGCAGGGGCTGACCGACAACGGCAGCAACCCGCAGAAGATCCGCGATAACATCCCCGAAGTGCTGGCCGACTACCTCGCCGCCGGCATCGACCCGAGCCTGACCACGATCTGCCTGCAGTCCGCCCTGCCCGCCCTCGCCGAGCTGACGATGCTGTATATGAACATCGTCACCGTCGCCCGCGTGGAGCGTAACCCGACGGTGAAAAACGAGATTGTGCAGAAAGGCTTCGCCCGCTCGCTGCCGGTCGGGTTTATGGCCTACCCCATCAGCCAGGCGGCGGATATCACCGCGTTTAAGGCCGAGTGTGTGCCCGTCGGCGACGACCAGCTGCCGATGATTGAGCAGACCAACGAGATTGTGCACAAGATGAACAGCCTGCTGCCCGCCCCGGTGCTGCGCCACTGCAAGGCGATGCTGAGCGACACCAGCCGCCTGCCCGGCATCGACGGCAGCGCCAAGATGTCGAAATCGCTGGGCAACACGCTGCACCTTTCGGCCAGCGAAGAGACCATTCACCGTGCGGTGAGCGCCATGTACACCGACCCGAACCACCTGAAGGTGAGCGACCCGGGGCAGATTGAGGGGAACGTGGTGTTTACGTATCTCGACGCGTTTCATCCCGATAAGGACAAGGTGGCGGCGATGAAGGCGCACTATCAGGCGGGTGGGCTGGGCGACCGGGCGTGTAAGAACGAACTGGAGGCGTGTTTGCAGGAGCTGATTGCGCCGATGCGGGAGCGGAGGGCGATGTATTTGCGGGATAAGGGGGAATTGATGGCGATGCTGAAGCGCGGGACGGAACGGGCGCAAGGGGTGACGCAAGGGACGTTGAGGGAGGTGAAGGTTGGGCTGGGGGTGCCGGTGTTTAGTTAAAGTCGATTTAGCGGTGGAGTGCGGGGGATTGGCATGAAGCCGCTAACTTGATTATTGCGGAAATAAGCGAGGAGCAAAAATTCTTAAATGCATTATTAGTCAATGTCGTTTGTCATTCTGTTAAGAGCGCTATATTCATAGACTCTTAATATTTTAAACGCCACGGCAACTGCTATGAGTAAGTTTATTATTTCCATGCTGAATACGTTACTTTGTGTATTTGTGATTGTGCTATGCCTCATATGCGTGGGCGTCACTGATAACTGGAAAGAATGCACTATAGCTATAATCATCACTTTAGGATGCGCACATTTCATGGCCGTTTTACTGAATCGTGTATTGCCTCATAAGTTATCTATCTTAGAAGGAATACTGGAATTATTGGGAGGGCCGCTATTAGTTATAGGCGCAATGGTGTGCTTTGATGTATTCGAACCCTGGCCGCTAAAAATCATTGGGATGTTTGCGTGGATTGTTTTGATTTTCTTTGTACCTTCAATAATAAGCCACAGGCGTTAACTCGGTCTATTAATCAATGTCTACGTCATTTCTTCACCCACGGAATCCAACATAATGTACCCCACTCTTTCGCAGGTCATTGAGGTTGTACGTCAGTCCTCGGGACATCATCGCAAGCACACTGATGAGAACACCCTAATCGAAGCCGACCTTGATATATGCGGCATGGATGGCGATGCCCTGATTGATGACTGCGAGGCAGCGTTTGGCGTTACGCTTGTCACTGAAGAAGATGGCTATGAGAAAACTTTTTCCCTCGCTGAAAACGAGTTTCTTTTTAGCACCGAGGGCATAGATTACTTTGGTATCTGCCGCTTGATTCGCAGGATACGTGGCATACCTGAACCTGTGATACGCGATTTAACCGTTGGCGAACTCCATGCTGTACTTGTTAAGGCTGTCAGAGAACAAAGACATGATGTTTGAGTTATTTTTAGCGTAGTGCGGGCATGTCCTCACATGCCCGTGCAGACTGGCTTGAAGTTTAAACAGCCTTCCCACTCCCACGCTTAATCACCGGCATATCACCCGTATCATTCAGCGCTCCCGGAAACGTCTTCAACCACTGCGCGACTTTCTGTTTATTGATATTCACCACACTCATACCTTCCAGGCATCCCCATAATTCTCTTGTATGTTGTGGCGTAATCACAATGCAGTCTTTCATTGCGCGGATTTTTACCGGCATGCCGTCGATAAAGCCCGCACGGGTTAACCACTCGCCGCCCAGAAGAAGGTATTTAATATCTATGCGGGAATAAAGTTCGCAGCAGGCGGCACTGTCCTGCGGCGTCTCCGCGCGGGGATGGACGGGGGCCGCGTTGAGCTGGTTGCCGTGTAAACGGCGGGCGCTGTTTTTGCGTACCAGCTCGCGGTTTTCAATCACGCCGGTGAAAGCGTCTGATTCTGTTTTGCAAACAGTAAACTCTGGCTTAAAATTCGTCGCAGCCATTTTCAACTCCTTTTCAGTTGCTGGTGGTTAGCGGTATGGGGGTGTTGCAGCACCTTCATATCGCGAATTCTTCTTTATATATTCTTTGATACTTCCTTTGCCGTTCGGCGTAATTTCTGGTGACCATTATACAGGGCTGAATATAAATACAGCGGTTTTGGGTGGGGGAAATTTGGAATTTGCGAGGGGGATTCAGGAAATCGCGTAGTGTGCGGTAAGGTCATGTTTTTGTTAGTTGCGGGTTGATTGGTCTGAGTTTTGCGAGCATCATCGCAATTATTTACCTTCTTCCGTAACGCGATGGCTTCCAGCAAAACTCTCGAACAGGCAATTGCCGACATCACCATCTGGCGCAAAGGCGAACAACGCGCGCCGCATAAGCCTTTATTGCTTCTGTACGTGCTGGCGAACTATCAGCAGGGGCATGCGCGACTGTTTGATTACGGAACCGAGGTCCACGAGCAGTTGCTTAGCCTATTAGAACGCTTTGGCCCACAGAGGAAGGCGCATTATCCGAATATGCCCTTCTGGCGGCTCAGAGGGGATGGATTTTGGGATCTGAAGAATACTGAGTTCTGTTCAACTACTGGCAATAAGCAACCGCCTGTTAAAGAACTTGTGGAACATAATGTCGCAGGTGGGTTTGATGAAGAACACTTTGCATTGCTGAGTAAGAACAAAAACCTGATCGGCTCGCTGGCGCAGCAGATCCTTGAAGCGCACTTTCCTGAAAGCATTCAGGAAGAGATCGCGGATGAGATGGGCTTTAATATTCAGCAGATCCGTAAGGTTCGCGATCCGCTTTTCCGCAAGCAAGTGTTGCGGGCTTATAACTATGAGTGCGCAATCTGCGGGTTTAACATGCGACATGATAACGCCTCTGTAGGACTTGAAGCCGCGCATATAAAATGGAAGCAGTTTGGCGGGCCATGCGAGATCCCGAACGGACTGGCGCTATGTGCGATTCATCATAAGGCGTTTGATAAGGGATCGATTGGACTAGATGAGAGTATGCGGGTACTGGTGTCTGAGGCGGTGAATGGGGGCGGGATTGTTGGGCGGCTGTTCTGGGATTTTGCAGGGAAGCAGATTGCTTTGCCGATGGTCAAAGGGAATTATCCAAGGGAGGGGTTTGTGGAGTGGCATTGGAGGGAGGTGTTTAGAGGATGAGTGCGAAGGCCGCACCGCGATTTAATCCATAACCAATTGAAATAAGTAACTTTATAAAAACAATGAATCACGATGTATACTCACATGTATACTCAACGCGATTCCCTGTGAATACAGCTAGCTAAAAACTACTCTTCATCTTCTTCCACAGGCTCCAGCGCGTCAAGTACGACTCGTACCATGGCAATAGAACCAATACGGATAAAAGCATCTTCTCCATCTTCGTCGGTTAACATATAACGATCTGTGGTTTCAGGCTCACAGTCCAGTTTGTCAAAGAACGCATTCAACTGACCGATATCATGCGCCTCTTCATTTTGCGGCGCATCAGGCTCAACGCTCAGCGGAATCACAGGGCCACCGTTCACCAGGGTGATATGGACATTAAAATAATCGTCTTCGTAATCATCATCTTCTTTAGCAACGATTGGCGGTAGACTATCAGACAAGAACTGGTGAAATACCACTTCACGCATATTTAACGCATAACGATACTGGTCCGAGTCAAAGACAAAGAACCGCTCTACATTCGGGCTAGCTGTTTCCTGAAAATAATAATAAAACCTCCGCTTATCAGCAGCAGAAATGGGCAACAATAAATAATCCGGCAGCCCCTGTAGCCAAAGTTTTACGGTCCAGAGACCGCTATCCATTTCAATACCACTTGTAGCTATTACCTCAAGATCTTCATCGGTTTTACGACGCTTCTTACGGAAGTCGTCTATCAACCGATCGCTTTCCGGGAATACGACGTTTAGAGGTTTATCCAGAGCATTGCATATTGCCTGAGCAAGGCCCAACTTTGCTGCAACCTTCCCGGTTTCGATGCGCTGGATTTGCTGCTGGCTGGTGCCGACCATAAACGCCAGTTCGCGCTGAGTGATCGACAATTGGGTACGAAGCTGTTTGATGTTGTTCTGTAACATGGCATCGCTCTTCTCATGAGGTTGATGGCTTACACTAAAACACAAAAACGCGTAAAAACACATATATGTGTTTTCAGATAGAAACTTGTCATAAGTGTGGATGATTTAAAAAGTCCTCACCCAAAAGAGAAGACCTTTTACACTTACTTAGCAGCCAGCATCCCCGGATAATACCTGGCAACAATGTCATTCATCTTCTCAACCAAATCAGGGCGTTTGAAAGTAATGTGCCCTGAGCCCTTCTGGAAGTAGCGTATCGACACGTACTCATCTTCGTATACGTTACTGTGTTGCTTGCTTATGTGATCATCTAATCTGATGCTAAGATCATGACGGTTTTCGGGAACAGGTTTACCATCGAGCAGATTCAGCATGCGATCCAGATCCGCCAACTGAGCCCGTCGTTTCCCGTGAAGTAATCTAAATCCCCAACGGCCATAATTCACCAGTCCATCGACGATAATCTTTTTGCCAAACCGGCACGGTGAGTTCGACTTGTAATCCCAGCTCAGGCTCTTAAATACGTTGATGATACCACGCTCAAACACATCGTCTTTGCTGTGGTGCAGTTGCTTAAAGGTACTGATAATGTTCTCTTCGCTGATGGCGGGGATATCATCCTGCTCAAGATTACGATTCCATTCGTCGCGAGCGGCGGCATCCATCAGCGCAATCATGCCGGATTTCTTCATCAAATCGCGCCAGATGCTACGGTCGAGATTGCAGGTGATCACGTTCATGGCGGTTTGTTCTTTCTCAAGTAACCAGCAACCACGGCGAAATTCCTGACGCATTGCCCAGTCAATGGCTGTTTTACCCCCAATACTCTCGGTTAGCGCAGAGATATCAGCGAGCTGATGGATCATCGCTTTGATTTGTTCCAGTGCGGCATTGCGCCCGACAACGATACGTTCAATGCTGGTGGAGCTGATAAGCTCGGTATGGCCTGTCAGAACATCGGATTCAGTGTGGGTGTATTGTTCGGACATTTGCTTTCCTTTATATAAACGCAAAACGCCAGCCGGGTCAGGGCTGGCGTTTATGCTGTTTGATGAGAGGCTACGGTTTATTGACGTTGTGCAGGAGCTGAAGATGGCAGAGATCCCGGACATCGTTCCTTGCCTGCTGGATGCAGGGTAATAGCGTGGCGGAATCGGTTCTGTCTTCGTCGTTATCGAAAATTAGCGTGGATTCACAGTCGATATTGTCCTGCAGCCAGTCGATCAGAATATCCAGCGCCGCTTCGGTAGTGAGTGTCAACATGGGGTTGCCTGTGATAATGAAGAGAAGATTTACCAGTCGAAGATCTCAAAGCCTGGTAGCAGTTCACCAAAGGCATCGAGGTGAATGATGCTCAATGGGTAGCGACGCATCAGAGTGATAATCAACCGGCGACCGGCTTTCGACAGTCCGCATCGTTTCAGTTGCAGAACCGGAAAAGCCCACGCATCCAGACGGATGAGATAGCCTGATCCGGTATAGCAAATCCACTCCGCATCCTCGTGAGCTTCCCGTTGTTGCGAGAGCCGATACAGCAGATCGTTGTCATCGCAGGTGATATGCGCCGTGCTGCACTGAATGCCATGGTAGCGGGCGCTGGCAGGAAGCGGATCTTCAATCAGCAGTTTTCCGGGCTCGTCTGCAATGCGAAGCGAATAGCCATTATCACAGACCACATCGATCAGATCGGTCAGTTCAATACCATCGATATCCACGGAAATCCGGCCCATGTTGAGGGCCAGGACGTTGACAGTATCAGCTTCCACTGTGAGGGAGAGTTTCATCGTGTCCCCCCGCTGTATTTGCCGGTGGTGATGTCGGTGACCACTTTGTAATCGTTGCGGGTCATCAGCCCGGTCGCTTTTCGTGCACGAAGGATATCGATGCTGCCAATAAGCGGTGACTGTGTTTCTGTGCTGAAACCGTGGCGATCGATACGGACCAGTTCGTACTTTTCGACGATAAAATTGACGCCATCGCACAGTGAGATACCAGCCTCAATATGCTCCTGGATCACCATGTCGTTGCCAAACGGGGTGTCGTTAAGTGTGAGCCCGTAATGTTGCTCCAGGAGGTACGTCAACAGGGTTTGCCAGATATCGACAGGAGATGGGCGTGACGCCGTCGCCCGTACAGGGTGTATAGATTGGGTTTGCATGATGTTCTCTTTCTGAGGTGAAACGAGGAAGGTGGTGCCGGATGCTGTTGCAGGTCTGGTGATTACGCTGCTGGCGGTTCCCCCGGATAAATCGCGAGGTAGATATAACCACAACTGCCCAGTGTGTCCGCTTCGCAGATGAGACCATTGTGATACAACGTGACGCAGTGCTGGTGGCGTGGGTTGAGCTCACCGGATACCAACATCAACTCAAGCTGTTTGAGCATCAGGGGAAAAGCCTGATTAAGCTGCAATGCTTCGCTTTCGTGAAATGTTCCGGTGAAATTGCTCCGGTCAGACAGGAAGTGTAGCTGATTGCCCTCCTGGACCAGGCGGGTACCAAAACAGGGTGTGGTGTCGCACTTCAGCCCCCACCAATGGGAAGCGATTGTGTGCTGAGGTATCGCCCCGACATCGGTACTTTCAGTATCGAACATTTAAGCACTCCTTAACAGTGATGGTAAGTGATTAATTAAGTGTGACGCTGCGTAGAACCACATACGGACCGTGACGGTCATGACGGCGCTCCGCGAAGACCGCCAGCACACCGCTGACATCCTGTACCTCCCGCCCTGCGTAGTGGCAGATACTGCCGGACCATGCGTATTTGCCGGTACAGAAGCGAAACAACCGGGATTGCGGATGCTGACGATAAATCGCCATGGCCTGACGCTTGCTGATAATTTTCATCACAGGTCCCCTTACAGCCAGCCGCGTTCAGCTAGCGAGACGATCTCCATCCCGCCAACAACCAGGTGATCCAGAAGACGGATGTCCATCAAATCCAGCGCCTGCTTAAGACGTTCTGTGATCCGTCTGTCTGCCTCGCTGGGCTCTGCGTGCCCTGAAGGGTGGCTGTGTGCAACGAGCATGGCAGCAGCGTTATGTTTCAGTGCAGCCTTCACTACTTCCCGTGGATGGACCTGCGTATGGTTGATGGTGCCGGTGAAGAGGGTTTCATGCGCAATCAGCCGGTGCTGGTTATCCAGGAAGAGCGCAATAAATTCTTCACGCTCCTGCGTGGCAAGCTGCAGGCGTAACCAGTCCCGGACGGTGTGGCTGGAGGTAAATGACGCACCGGGTTCACGTAACTGACGCTCCAGCAGGGTTAGAGCCTCACGGATGGTGTGCTGTGCGGATGCCGGTAATTTGGCGGCAAACAGCGGTAACTGTGTTTCCATTGTGGGGTCCTCAGTCGATGATATGCATGATGGCGCTGCATTCTGCGTGGTTGAGCGCGTAGTCCCGCAGACGGTAATAGTGCTCCATCATGGCGTCGCATTCGGTGCGCATGGCGTGGTGGCTGTAAGTCATCAGACAGACGGCTATTCCGGCGGCTTCGGCGCTGAGTTCACCACCGTTGCCGTTCATCGGATTGAACAGCGTCCATTTTTCATCGATATCCTCATTCGCTTCCGGGGCCATAAAAGCACCGCCGTTGCTCAGCGTGTAAAACTGCCAGATGCCGCCACTGTAGCTGGCGCAGAAGCGGTCCATCCAGGCGAAGGCTGTCGGTTCAAGGATTATCCACTGTGGTATGTTGCCGAAGTGCAGTGGCCAGAAGCCAACACGCTGTTCGTCCGGTACGAGCGTGGCGGCCAGTGCGGAGACTTCATCGGCAGATTTCTGGTGTAACAGGTTGTTATCGTTAAGGTTGATAATGTCGGTCATGTCAGTTGTTCCTTTTGTAGAGGTCATAAGCGCACTCCCGCTGAGCGGGAACGTGTAAGTCGTGTGATTTTTGGCGTAACAGGCGTGCCGTGTTACCGGCAGGTAAGTTCAGCAGGTGATGTGGTCAGGAGTTGCCGTGGGCAGGATTGTGCATAGCCATCGATATCGCACCGTGAGGGCCAGATACCATTCGCATCAGCCTGCTGACAAAGGCTAAGTTCACCAGGCCGGTAGCAGAGATGCCTGCACCAGGCGCAGAGGTCATCGTCGGATACAGAACGGCAGCCGGGCTGGTTTTGCAGAGAGACGGGCCAGACTGCTGTCTGATAAGCATTCGCAGGAACGTGCTGCATCAGCTCAGTGCCTGTTGTAATTCTTCGGCCATCACCCACAGCGCTCGGTTCAGCTTGATATCGCCGTCGATACCGTTAACCGCGCGTGTACGGCTGCGTTTACCCTGTGCGGAGCGACCATTTAAGCCTCCCTTACTCAAATTTTCCTGAAGCGTATTGAAAGTCGTCCACAAATCACTTTTTTCGTCCTGCCAGCGACGTGGCGTCAGTACCTGGGATTCGGTGATGGGCTGATGCTCTTCGCCAAAACGGTAGGCCAGCGCTGCTTTCGCAAACGCCTGCTGAGCGGGTGGCGGCACCAGCAGTGACTGCATGGCCTCGCGTTTCTCCTCCACCCGGTCAAACACGCCGAGGACTTCGTAAGCGCCTTCAATCACTTTTTCAACGACATCACCGCGATGCGGTACGCGGATCTCGCCAAACGACTGACCGCAGACGAGCGAGTTTGTACAAACACTTCTGAAGATCCCTGGTAATAACTGAAAGCTGGATGCGCCATCGTGCGAATTAAGAATGATGATTTCCGGCACCTGCTGACCGTTTATCTGCCCGGCACGGCGCAGACGGAGCATGTGCTTCGTATGCTCACGCTTGCTCTGATCGCGCACTTTAGTCTGACAGGCAAAGAAAGGCTCAAATCCTTCGCGATGAAGGTTCTCCAGCAGAGTGATAGTCGGGATATAGCAGTAGCGCTCCGAGCGGGATTCGTGCTTGTCTTCGCCAAAAACGCTGGGAACATGCTGGTGTAATTCGTCGTGGGTTAGTGGACGATCACGGCGTATCTGGTTGGTTCGGCCAAAGCGGCTGGCTAATCGCATAATGAAAACTCCTTGTGGCTAACGGCATAAAAGCAAAAGACCATGCTCCGAAGAACATGGCCTGATGCAGGGGGTGGCGGTTGTGATAAAGAACGACGATGGACGCTGACTGTGGTTAGTTGTCGTCAGAGAGTGAAGGAACAGGGATACCATCACTGACGATATAGCGATTGAGCATCACCCCGGCATCCGGGGCAAAGTTCCAGTCGCGCCAGATAAGCATGTCGTCGGTATCGCGGATAACCAGACGAAAATGGATGCCCTGGTCATCTTCTATAGAAATATTGATGTATGCGGCGGCTATAGCTTCAGCCTGAGCGCGGGTGAACGTCCCTTGTGGCAACGAGGGAACCTGATGATTTCTCATGATTTCCGTTGCCCCGGATAAGGTGGCAGAAACGTGGTGCAGGCAATGCGGCCAATTGTGCGGGTGGTGGTGACATCCACCACCCCGCTGACCACACCACCGGCCAGGGGCACCAGACGAATAAACTGACCGCCGGTGCGTATGCCTGTCCGGGTAGCCATCAGCACCAGGGTTTTCTCCACAATCCTCCGTGTGAAGGGCCGGGTCCAGTTCTCCATCGCCTGTAACGCCACTTCCTGCAACAGCGCTTTGGCAGCGTTACCGCACAGACACAGCCCGGCAAGTGCCCGGATACGTTCATCAGCCAGATTGCGTTTACCAAGGCAGGCGATGGCTGCCACCAGTCGGGTCTGGAGAAACAGTACGCTGGTGATGTTCAGGGGCAGCGTGACGGGCATCGCCACCACCCCGCCCACTCCGGATAAAAAGCCGGTACTGCCCGCCTTAACGCTCTCCCAGCGGATCATCGCGTGAGCGGCCTTTGTCACATCCCCCTCCGCATCCGTGAGATAGCGTTCTGCCAGGGTTTCAGCCGACTCGATCCCGGCAATCCCACTGACGGCTTTGTCATAGAGCCAGCCCATCATCGCCTGAATGCTGCGGGGGGTGTGTTCTTCTGCTGGCATCTCATCGTCATACTCAACGTCAATATCATCGTTATTTTCCATTCGTTCTCCTGCTTAAACAGTGGATAAAAGAAAGGCCAGGGACATTGCTGTAATGAGCCTGGCGGGGGGGTTTGCTGTCAGAGGACATAAAAGCAACAGGCCACGCCCTCCTGAGAGGGTGTGGCCTGCTGGCAAGGGTTATCCCTGTGATTAATGATTTTTACTGTCAGTTCAGGGTGAAGTGTTCACCCATTTTTTCGTTGTCAACGTGACTGTCCTGGAGAAGCTCGCGGGTATCGAGCGTCAGACGGGTTTTACATTCATGAGCCGAAATCAGATCCCCGTTTTTGTACACCCGGATGCCCTGAAACTCTTCATGACCGGTGTCTTTATTCAGCAGAATGTAGTCATATACCCCTTTGTTAAAGCGGATGTAACTGGCCGACCCCATTCCCAGCGGTGCGTGGTAGTGGAAGGCTTTCACACCGAACAGCCCTTCCGTTAACTCCAGCTCGGGTTTATCGTTCTTATCCGTGTAGGTGTAGCGATAATCCTTCCCTGCGGCGGCATAGACCCCCACATTTTTCCCGTTATCCAGGGTACAGAACGCATTCACCGGGAGATCCGCAGGCTGCTGAGCTGTCTGCTTCTCTGGTTCTGTTATTTTTGGGGTAGTTTTCGACACACGATTTTGTGCCGCGAGGCGGCGGGCTTCGTTTGCCGCTTCTGCATCCTTTTGCGCCAGGCTACCCGGGCCATAAAGATTTTTACTGGCTCCCTCTCCATGGAACCCACCTTTTCCAGAGCCTTCAGCAACGCCCGCTTTTGGATTGTAACTGGCAGCTATTTCCGGGTCAGCCTCGCGTGAAAATGCCTGCTTTGACTGTTTATGCCATTGGCCGTTTTCACCCTGTTTGTAACCCATCTTTGCCATGCCCTGTTTGTATTCCGACTGGGGATCGAAATCAGTCACCTTCTGATTAATCACTGAGCCGCACACGCTGGCAAAATCAGAGGTACTGAAGGTAAAAGAAGAACCAAACGTGCTCATGTTGGCTTTTTTGTTTTCTTTCAATGAATTAATAACTGACTGAATATCACTTTTTGCCACGGTTGTCTGCACTGACTGGTATTGGGACTGGCTGTTACACATCACACTGGATGGATAAGAAGTGTTATTAATCCTGAAATTACTACCGGTAAGTTCAGTGGTGCCACGACCGCCGCACTGTGGCTTATTCTCAATGATACCAATCGTTGACGGCTTAACCCGTAGCAGAACCTGACCGTCATCGCTGTACGACTGGCAGAAGGTACCATTGACGGTCCATGCGGCAGAAGCATTAAACGCCGCCATGCTGAGCACAACAGCCAGCAAGGTTTTCTGATGTGGACGGTATTTTTTCATTCAATTTTTTCCTTTTTAATTGCTGAGCGGGAAACGGGTCTGTTTCCCGAATGGTTTTACTTCCTGAAAATACTCATCACCCACTAATCAGCGGGAAACCTTCATCCTGCCCTCTTCACTGTTGATAACCCTTCCGGGCCGTGGAAATGACCCGACTAAAACCCATGCCAGGGTGCGTGTAACCGGCAACACCATGATCGTTTTTATCGATCGATTTAATAGAATTGATCTGTATAATCAATTAATAATTTTATAAAGACAACACATGAACGACGGTGAAATATTGTTAATGGTCTGTTTTATAGAGATTTACCTAACCAGGATTGAAAGTGGCTGGCTCAAAGGGATACAGGTGTCGGAATGAAAAGATGTGCAAGATGTAACAAGAGAAGGGGCGTCATCAGCCTCCTGTTTGGGCTTGATAAGGAATACTGCGACGAATGCTTATTTGATACTGAGCAGGAAATCAGGGAAAAACACATCCTCCCCGTCAGGCGTCAGAAAGATGACAGCGAAGGGAAAGCGTAGCCCGATATGCAGCCTAAAATTGATGTCAGCGCCATTATCCCGGTCTTCAATGCGCAGACCACCATCGACCATCTGGTGAATAGGCTCCTCAGCGAGCAAACACTCAGCACTGAGGTGATTGTTGTGGATGATGGCTCTACCGACGAAACGTCGACCATACTCAGCACCATCGAAGATGAACGGCTGGTGGTTATCAGCCAGCAGAACCTTGGTGTATATGCTGCAAGAAATGCCGCACTGGCAGTGCACCGGGGTGAATGGGTGGTTTTTCTTGATGCGGATGACCGGATTGAAGAAGGTTTTCTCCGGGAGAGACTGAAAAGCGCACGAGCGGCCCAGGCCGATGTTGCTCTTTTCAATGGCTGGTACACCGACAGCAGTTGCCTGCAACTAAGACCTGTTCATCGTAAGCAACCTTATGCTCAGGCACTCAACGGGCATGCGTGGATACAACATTGCGTGGCACAGAAAGAATGGCCGCATTACCTGTGGCTACAAATGGTGCGCTCGTCCTATATAAGGAAGAATAATCTGCACTTTCAGGAAGGAAAAAGCCACAAGGACATCCTCTGGACGATTAACCTCGCCGCTGCAAATGGCCAGTTTTATTTCGCTGACAGGAAGGACTATTTCTACATCACAAACCCGGCATCGATTACCCACCGGCAGGACTACTACGATATCCGGGCGCACAGCTACATTGATGTTATCAGCGACATTCTCGTTCTTTCATCCTTGCCACAGCACCATGAAATCAAAACGCCTCTGAGAAGGCATGCGCTGGTTGAGTGTCGCCATTTTCTCGGGTTGTTCCGGCGAAAGATTGCAAACCGGCAGGCAGCCCGACAGTTGTTCAGGCAACGAATCGTATTGCGTCAGTTGGTTGCAGGGGTCA
Organism: Enterobacter sp. JJBC; assembly: GCF_036936505.1. NCBI lineage: Bacteria > Pseudomonadati > Pseudomonadota > Gammaproteobacteria > Enterobacterales > Enterobacteriaceae > Enterobacter > Enterobacter sp. JJBC. The sequence goes on along the minus strand of NZ_CP136935.1, from coordinate 680,031 downwards.
GCGGTCTGAGCGACCTCTTTTTTGTGCTGAAACTCGTGAGAAAGATTTATCTGTAGCCAGGGAGATTACAGCTGTGAATCTCGTGAGATAGATGCAACAGAGAATTTCCGCATAAAACTAAAAAACCCGGAACGCTACATCAGTAACGAACCGGGTAAGTCACGCAGGAAGTGGTTATTTCACCGCTGCAGAAAATATTCTTGATCTGTTCAGATAAGTAATATAGCCGCAAAAATATCTGGAATATTCTTTATTCAAAAGTAAGGTCTGCCCCCATAAGACGCCATAAATCGACAGGTTCCTTCTTCTGTGGTGGTACATAGAAAAAGGTGGTAGCAGAACGTCTGACGCCAGTGAAATAGCGATAACACACGACTTCATCTTCAGAATCGCCAGGCGCGATTATCTCCTGTGAATAGAACCCATTGTAGAACGCCACCACAGCCTCCCTGTTGTCTATATCAATACTGAAGTAGCGTCGAAGATACTTACTCAGTAAACGATACATCAGACAGATACACTGCTTGTGTGGCTCACGTAATGACGAGTTGATATTAAAGCATTTATCAAAAACACGGCATAAAAGCGCCATGATGCGATCAGGATCGCCAGATAACACCGCATGGAAGCCCACAATTGCCAGCAACTCCAGATAGAGAGGGTATTCAGGGAATAGTTGTTTTATTTCCATCAAACATTCTGAAACCCTGTGATGCCCAAGACGCCACAACTCCCCATGAAGTAAAGTGAACAAGGGAAGCTGTTGCTCGATACCCCCAAACTCAATCTTCCTAGGAACATTGCCATAAAAACGTTTGGCCGGAGTTATTTCTCTCAATGCCGCATTCACATCCTCTGAGCCAAATCGCACAATTAAACTGTCATACAGACTGCCGTTAAAAGGGAACAATTCACCCGTTGACTGAACCCCCCCGAAACCATGTCCCTGATACGGGATAGCATCATTATTTCTGCGATTAATAAATGAAGGCGCTATAATAAGATTCTCAGCGGAACTTGCTCCGCCCTTTGCATTCGGATACAAATGACAGATATCCAGAAACAACAATTGCTCAAGCGTCATTTTTTCATCATCTCCACTCGGCGGAGGAGTATAACTTCGTTGGTGACGAGACTTGAGTATATACAGATGATAGTAATTTATTATATCTCTCATATCCGAAACTGATCCTAAAAAATAAAGATTCCGTTTGATTGAGTTTCCCATATGCGTCCAGTACGATGAGCTCAGAATGCTGAAAGCATTGAAGTTATCGAACTTCCTGGAATCACGTTGACGGCAAACTTTACTGCAATATTTTTCATTCCTTGTTCCTGATAACGTATTCTTACAAGGAGGATATCCGCATCGGGTATTTTCTCTCCCTTTACGCCTGTTGGCTCCGGATAAAAAAATCAGATAATGGCCATCACATAACCGTTCCTGTAGTGCTGGTCTGAGTCTGGAAACAAGGTTATCGCAATGATCTCTCCTGCATTTAGTCATGATGTGTATGTACTTTAATTCATTGAATGTTATCACTAATGATTACTATAACTGGTAAAGAATAGTGATGTGATATTTAGGTAATATATATTACGCATAATTACCTTATTGCGTTACACCCACCCGGTAGTTGAATACAGTCATACTGCACAATTTTCCAATATCAAATCAAAAGTGACGATCTGCTTCATGGGGTGTTCCGGGCATCATACACTCCAAACATCATGAGTGATTTTTGAACAAACACCCGTCACCATCCCCCCTGAAAAGCTGAGATTTCTGCTAAATTAGCAATACCAGCAATTGTTTTAAGACAGACAAGCGCATGTCTGGTTATTTATCAATCAACCTCAGTATGCTTACTACGATGGTAGGCATGCTTTCAAATGAAGTAAAGTTAGCATTCGAAAGTAACTAAGGCAGTTATTGCTTAATAATTGATTGTGCCGTCATCAATATCTTACAAATCAACTTGCCAGAAATTTTCGTCAGCGAAGCTTCTTATCTGTACAATCGCATACTGCTCTCTTACGCCGCCTAAACATACATTGCCGTTATAAATACCCGCGATGTACAAAGCACTGGAGCCATTGAACCGTATAATGCAACACATTCCCTGATTGATTAGCTGATTTAACGCAGGCGTTAATTTATCTATGTGTCTGAGACGACCCGGACCAGACTGAAGCAGTTCATACTTAGGAAATGGTATACCTTGATTTTTGTTCAGTCTTTTAACAATAAAGCTCCAGAGGCTTCGGACATCGCATTCAAACTGGTATCGCTCTGACAGTGGATAAAATAAGTCGCTCGCCTGTTGCAAATACCATTCCACCATTGTCAGTGCATTGCTTATTTGACGTGCATCGATAATCTTTGTATAAATAAGATCAGCGGCCGAACTGTCTCCTGTAGGTTTAGTTGAATAAAAAGTCATTATTGTAGCCAGTCGCAGTGCCTGCTCTATTGCTTTTGACGCAAAATCTCGGATATGTACAAAACGCCCGCCAGGTAAAATAGCCTTTTCAATTTCTTTCTGTCTTTCCTGAAGAACCATTTTTGCATCATCAGACAGTCTTAGTTGATCTTTCGGTATGCTGTCATCATAAAATCGGGTTTCAAGAAGACTTAACAGCCCCTGTATTTTGCTATAAAACGGAGCTAATACTGCATTCACCCCCTCTTCATCAATACGACTATTACGTTGCCCTATTGAGCTTTTTACCTTCATAACAAGGAAGCGGGCAAGTAAACCGCTACTTTTAACCATCTCGCCATGTTTTTCTAAATAATTAGTAAATACGCCAGGCTGAATCATTAGTGAAAGCATCAGACATAATGGGAGTTCATAGTTCTCGCCATCCGTTCTGTCAAATGAATATTTCCCTCCATCCCAGCCTTTATTCAACAGTCCGAGGTGATTTTTCAACCCACTTCTGAAAAAAGAGATCGCTTCATCCATGATGATGCCAGCTTCAGCATGCAGGCTTAAGCCCTGGATAAGAGCTTTAAATGTCACATCCTGATAGATGAACTTTGGCTCAACAGGACGTTTAGGTTCACGTTTATAATGCTGCTCCAGCTGAGCCTGAGCATCCTCGACACCATATCCCTTTTTTATAGCCTGCCGCTGATTGGCATTGAGTCCCTGTAAAATAGTTTTCCAGATCAGATGCTCCCTTTTATAGGCAACAAGTCGGTCTCTGTATTCAAGCTGCATTTTCTCGAATCGACTATAAACGGGTCTCATTAGCAGTCGTGACAGAAATGTCTTACCCTCACCAGACTCGGCAAGCGTAAGAAGGTATAAAGAGCATGGCCCAGATATACTTGAGTAAGGCGATACAACACCGACAAGGTACTGGCATATAATTGAAAGCATGGTGAAAATAATGTTTACCATCAGTTCCATTGACATTCCTGTAAACATATTTACACGTTCAACTGTCTCTTTTAATTGCTCAGGTAAACAGTGTAAAGGGAAAGTTGTCCCGCTTTTTTTCTCTGGATTGTTATTTAAAGACATAGCCTCATTTCCTGTGTACGGAAAACTTGATTCTGCTTCTTTTGCATTGCACGAAAATATATTACCTGCATTTTTCAATGCATAATGCACTTGTTACTATCTCCTGCGTATTACCTTGCAGCAGCGCGTTCTTCGATCCACTGTTTAAACTCACTCATCTTCCAGCGGGAGGACCGTCCTAATTTTATTGGGCGGGGGAATGCTCCGCGCCTGATAAGGGCGTAAAAAAATTTATCACTCAACCCACTATGGGTCGTAATGTATTTCATATCGACAAGGTGGTCTTCATCCTTAGGTGGTGTGATTCCATTGCTATTTTCAGCACCCGTTTTTTTCTTTCCCTGAAAGGCAATCTTTTCCACATTACCTGATAAGAGGAGGTTTACATTGCTTTCCTGGTGTGAGACTGAATCCGTTGTTTGAAACTGACGGATGGCAGAGGATGCCAGCTCGCTCATACGCATCTTTTTACTATGGGGTTTATGCATTTTCTTCTTCCTGGTTACCCTCAGGAGCACTCTGCTCCGGATGGGGCAAATCTACAGGGGCAGGACTTTTGCGGTCTACAGACCAAGAGCAACTTTATTTTCTCGTTTTTACCGCATACCGCATTTCTGCCTAACGAGCAGGATTTTCTATACCTAAACCAGCTGTACCCTCACTTTGTTCTGGATATAATCAGGGTAAAAACCAACCTGGGCAAGAGAGCATCATGATGTTTGATAAGGAAAATTTACTGTCAGTCAGGAAATATATTAGCGAACTGGAGGCACAGGGCACTGCTTCCCCAACGGATTTTTATATTCGGGAATTTGCTACGGAACCTGGCTTATTGACCCTCATTCTGAATGGCGGTTTTTTGAAAGAAGAATGGAAAAATTTCTGTCGCCATGAAAAACGATTTATTGCCCGGCTGTATGAGCAGTATTACGTCTGGCGATATTTTTTGCTCGAAATCAGATCCCGGAGTAAAACATCAACCAGCATTACTCCATTGCAACGGATAACGATTGAAAGCCAATGGGATGCGAATGATTTTTTTTCCTATCTGTTGGAAGAGATTATAACGCTCGAGCAAATATCAGAAGGGTTGGATCACATTAAGGATAGAAAGAGATATCAACCAGCGGATGCATTTGAGGTCTCCTGTTATCTCTTCCTTATTGCTTACCGATATCTGAGAGATGAGAGTATTCTTGATCAATATCAAAACGCTCTTGCTGAAGCGCTTGAACATCAGGGGGAGTTTCGGGGCTGGGCTGCAGCAATGCTTTATAAAAGTGAGCTGTATGAGAAATTTGAGAGGAAAGACAGGGACCTAGGTATATTTAAGATGAAAGCTGTTGATCAACTTGAAGATTGGTACGCTTGTTCTGGTGGTGAGATGTTCAGTACAGATACAGAGGTTCAGAACAGGCTGAACGATAAGCTAATTGAATTCAATAAAACAATAAAATCCGGGCGAGAAGATTTTTCTGGCTCAATTAAAAATTGGTATGATGCCAAAGATCCCGAATTTAAAATGCTGATAAAGAGACTGGTGAAAAAATAAATGTGGTTACATTCACCTCAAGCATAACGGAATCAGGTCGGGCCGCTCTGCTATAGCCTTTCTATCCTTAATGTTACACACGGGGATCTATTGAGCATGAAAAAGCGAGGAAACTGGAAACAGCACGTAAGCTCAGACGAACTCTGGGCGCAGTGTACTCGAAAGTAAAATTGATGAAGTGCAGTGATCGCACGCCAAGCTGGACTGGTCAGATCGCAGCGAAAGAAAACCTGTATTCTTTGTTCTACATAAGGACTAAGTGATGGAATCTGCTCGTGATAAACGCACCGGAGAGATCGTGGAAGCGGAGGACCTCTGGTTGCTGGATAGCGTTGATACTGAAGGTTATGTGTGCTGGGGATGTGGTATAACCATGTATCCTGCTGCATGGGAAAAAGATAAAAAAGTCAGAGCTTATTTTAAAAAGAAACGCCATATCCATCATCAGCCTGAATGTGATGCTGATGCCGAAAGCATAGTAATTCGACAGGGCCAAAAGGAGAGTGTCCGCAACATACTGGACAGTGCTCCAGGTTTAATCCCTTCGGGATTAAAGTTGATTGAACAACGCCCGGTTGTTGAGCCAGGCATTGCAGGTGATGAAATCAAGTCCAGTTCGACGAGTTCAGCATCCTCAGGGTCTGGTGAAGGTCATTCACCCGAACGACAATCCCGGCGTCAAGTGCATACTATCCGCAATATTTGCCGTGCGTTCCTCAGCTTCCCATATGATCGAGGAATGTCGCTAAACGTCCCTGGTATTAAGGGGCGAACTTACTCAGAGGTGTTTAAAAAGCTCCAAAGTAAAATTCAGCCCTACCCGGAGCCAAAGATCTTTTATGCTGAACTACTCTGGAATAAATTTATTGAAGATGATGAAAAACTCATCATCCCGTTGTCTGGCGAGTGGACGGAAGATGAATCCGGAAAACGTAAATCATCCCGAAGTTACCAGATCCACATAAAATGGGCTGGGTGGTCAAAAGCCAAGCGTACAGTGGTGCGCAAAGAGTTGGAAATTGCTCGGACAGAGGCACAGGAAGCTAAAGCAAAAAGATTGAAAGATAAGGCCAATGTCTTCTTTATCGGTGAGCAAAGTGCTGATAACCCGGAGATGTTCTACGTCACTGATTATCGATTAATTTGTGCGATCGTTGGGCATTTTACTTAACTTTGGTGGAAAAAGCTTCCCATACAGAGGCTCTCAGCGGATTACTTGAGCTTTTACAAGTATAGAAACACAGCCAATACGATGACTGTCTACTTTTGAGACATCATTTCTTGCTGTTACATAAGTATTAATGCATGATTATCATCAATTTGATTACAACCATGGCACTTTATGGATTACCGTATTCAATTTTCATTTTCCCATATAGTGATGATTCATGCCTAGCTCCCCTTCTAAGCGGCTTGAAGACTTGAGTGTGGCCCAGCGAGAGCGGCTGGCCTACATCGATTTTCGGCTCTATTTCTTCGGTGAGATCGGTCGCCCAGATCTGATTGAGCGCTTCGGCGTGGCTCCAGCAGGGGCGACACGCGATTTGGCTTTGTACCGGGAAATCGTGCCGCATAACATCACCTTCGATGGTAGCAACAAGATCTATCGCATCGGGCAGGCGTTTTCCCCGTTGTTCAAACACGCATCGCAGCGTGTTCTGTCGGCGCTGGCTTTCGGCTTTGGCGATGGCGTGAACGGCTCAATGCAGGCGCTGCTACCATGTGAATCCCCCGCAGCCCTGTGCATCCCCAAGATGGATGTGTTAGCAGCGATTTGCCGAGCCATCCACTCCAAGCGACCTGTCGCCATCCGCTACCACTCGATGAGCGGCGGCGAGTCCGAGCGGGTAATTGTGCCCTTTGCCTTGGTTGATACCGGCCTACGCTGGCACGTCCGGGCCTTTGATCGCAAGAGTAGAGAGTTTCGGGATTTCGTCGTCACCCGCATCGAAGCACCAACATTGCTCGACGAGGAGCCACAGGCCAACGAACGACAGGATAACGACATCCAATGGACGCGCATCGTCGAGCTGGATTTCGTGCCGCACCCGAACGTTGATCGGCCCGATATTATCAAGATGGACTACGGGATGACAGATGGTTCGATCAGAATGCGAGTTCGCGCTGCGGTGGTGGGCTATATGTTGCAGCGCTGGCGGGTAGACTGCTCACCCGATCATTGCCTTCGCGGACCGGAGTACCGGTTATGGCTCAAAGATCATCTCGCAATTTACGGCGTAAAAAATGCCTTACTGGCACCAGGCTATAGCGCCACTAAGAAGGCTGACTATTAATGGAACTGATCGACAATATCAACCGTCTGCTCGGAGACGACCTAAAGCAGACGCTCAAACCTGGTGCTCGCCTGAAGATCGCCGCCTCCTGCTTTTCGATGTACGCGTTCGAAGCGCTCAAAGCAGAACTGGAAAAAATCGACGAACTGCAATTCATCTTTACCTCGCCGACGTTTACCGCTAACGAGGTTACCGACAAGATTCGCAAGGAACGCAGAGAATTCCACATACCGAAGGCTGACCGCGAACGAAGCTTGTACGGGAGTGAGTTCGAAATTCAGCTGCGTAACAAACTGACCCAGCGCGCAATTGCAAAAGAGTGCGCGGACTGGATGCGGCGCAAGGCAACATTCAAGTCCAATCGCAGCAAGGCACCGATGCAGCAGTTTACTTGCATTCAGGCTGCTGCTGCTGCAGATACTGCCTACATGCCACTGCACGGCTTTACCGCCGTCGATCTTGGCTACCAGCAGGGCAACGCTGTCTCCAACTTCGTCAACAAGATGGACGAGCCGACATTTACGGCGACCTACCTCAGTCTGTTTAACCAGATCTGGCAAGACCCCGAGAAGCTGGAGGATGTAACGGCGCAGATCTGCGACCACATTGCATCCGTCTACCAAGAAAACTCGCCTGAGAGCATCTACTTCCTGATGCTCTACAATATCTTCAATGAGTTTCTGGACGACATCAACGAGGATGTCCTGCCGAACGACCGCACGGGCTATCAAGACACGCTCATTTGGAACAAACTCTTTAATTACCAGAAAGATGCTGCCACCGGGATCATCAACAAACTTGAGAGCTACAGCGGCTGCATCCTGGCCGACAGCGTGGGCCTGGGCAAGACTTTCACCGCGCTGGCCGTGATAAAATATTACGAACTACGCAACAAGTCAGTTCTGGTGTTATGCCCCAAGAAGCTGGCGGACAACTGGCTGAACTACAGCCGTAACCTCAAGACCAACATCTTTGCTCGCGACCGGTTCAACTACGACGTGCTTTGTCATACCGACCTCAGCCGTACGAGCGGTGAGTCGTTCGGCACACCGCTGAATCGCATTAACTGGGGCAACTACGACCTCGTCGTCATCGACGAGTCGCACAACTTCCGCAACAATGACGCCTATAAGGACAAGGAAACCCGCTACCAGAAGCTGATGAACAAGGTTATCAAGGAGGGGGTGAAAACCAAGGTGCTGATGCTTTCGGCCACCCCGGTGAACAACCGCTTCAATGACCTGCGCAACCAACTGGCACTGGCCTACGAAGGCGATTCCGAAAACCTCAGCAAGAAGCTGCGTACCAGCAAGACGGTAGAGGACATTTTCCGTGGTGCGCAGGCCAGCTTCAATGCATGGGCAAAGCTTCCACCGGAAGAGCGCACAGCGCGGGCCATCCTGGATTCGTTAGACTTCGACTTCTTCGAATTGCTCGACAGTGTCACCATCGCACGCTCGCGCAAGCATATCCAGACCTTCTACGATACCACGGAAATCGGCCAATTCCCCGAGCGCCGCAAGCCTTTGTCGTTCCACTCTCCGCTCACGCCGCGAACGGATGTGATGAGCTTCAACGAGATCTTCGAGCAGCTGTCTTTGCTCAAGCTTGCCGTTTACGCTCCGATCAGCTACATCCTGCCCAGTCGGCTCAAGAAATACGAGGAGATGTATGACACTCAGGTCGCAGGCAAAGGCAAGCTTAAGCAAGTCGACCGCGAAAAGAGCCTGCAGGCATTGATGACGACCAACCTGCTCAAGCGCTTGGAAAGCTCGATTGAGTCCTTCCGCTTGACGCTCCAGTCCCTGCGCGCGAACCACACGAATACGCTAGGCAAGATCAGCATTTTCAATCAGACTGGCGGCCTCGGTGGCATTGACAGCAGAATAAATGACCTGACCGACCAGTTAGAAAACCTCGATGCGGACGACGACTTGCCTGACATTGGCGACAGCGAGATTGGCGGCAAGGTCAAGATCAGCCTCGCCGATATGGACTTACCTTCATGGGAGCACGAGCTGAAGGTCGATCTGGAAATCATTGATGCCTTGCTGACGTCGATGAACAAGATCACGGCTGCCGATGATGCCAAACTGCAGCATCTCAAGACACTGGTTCTGGAGAAGATCGCCGCACCGCTGAATCCCGGCAACAAGAAGGTTCTGATCTTCACCGCCTTCGCCGACACCGCTGACTATCTGTATGCCAATTTGGCTCCGGAATTGCTGGCTACACAGACCTTGCACAGTGCAAAAGTCACCGGCAAAGGGGTACCGAAGAGCACGCTCAAGAAGAGCTATGACTTCCAGGAACTGCTCACCCTCTTCTCGCCACACTCGAAGGAGAAAGCCATCGTGCTGCCAAATGAGGAGGCAGAGATAGATGTGTTGATCGGCACCGATTGTATCTCTGAAGGCCAGAACCTGCAGGACTGCGACTATCTCATCAACTACGATATCCACTGGAACCCCGTGCGCATCATCCAGCGCTTCGGCCGTGTGGATCGCATCGGCTCACCCAACAGCTGCATCCAACTGGTTAACTACTGGCCAGACATCTCTCTCGACGAATACATCAACCTGAAGGAACGGGTTGAGAGCCGAATGATGATTGCCGATGTTACAGCCACCGGTGATGACAATGTGCTGAGCGCCCAAGCCAACGATGTGTCTTATCGCAAAGAGCAATTGCGACGTTTGCAAGAGGAAGTGATTGAGCTGGAAGACCTGAAAACCGGAGTGTCGATTACTGATCTCGGGCTCAATGACTTCCGAATGGATTTGCTCAACTATGTGAAGGTCAATGGCGAATTGAGCAACGTGCCAAGCGGGATGCACGCCGTAGTGCCAGCCAAGCCGGAGATGGGCCTACGCCCGGGTGTGATCTTCACGCTACGCAACCGGAATCCAAGCGTCAACGTCAGTCAGCACAACCGCCTGCACCCTTATTACCTCGTCTACATTAATCGCGAGGGGGAAGTCATTCACGATCACACCGAAGTCAAACGTTTGCTGGATCTGGTTCGCACCTGCTGTAAGGGACAAGCCCAGCCTATTACAGATGCCTGTCTCTTGTTCAATAAGGAAACGGCCGATGGCCGCAAGATGCAGATGTATTCGGACCTGCTTGGCAAGGCCATCCGCTCAATGATCGAGGTGAAGGAAGAGAAGGATCTGGACAGCCTCTTCTGCAGCGGAAAGACCACCGCGTTGGTCAATACTATCGTCGGACTGGACGACTTCGAACTGATTACCTTCCTCGTGATTCAGGAGGCCGGATGAGTCAGTCTGCGCGATTTGAGTCGAATACCGCGTTCATTAACTATCCGAAGCAGGCTGTCTTTGGTCGTATCCTGCCAAAGAATAAGATCTACGAACACAGCGGCGCTAATACAAGGCTGAAGGACTTGTTCGTCGAGCAGGTGGAGCAAATCGTCTGGCAATACAAGTTGGCCCCAGAAACGATCAACCTGCCCGCCAGGCCGGGAGTACCAGAGCTTCAGATTTTCTCAATTCAGCTCAAGACATTGGAGCTGAATATGGACGTTTTGCGTTGCATCGATGGCGCGGTGCAGTTTCCCGTCATCTTCGAGCTGAGCTTTGATGAGCGAACAAAGGTGATCGCTGCATACAAACGCCCCAATGAGTCAGACGCCAGTCGTTGGGTCTTGAGTGACTACTTTGCCACAGCCTGGTTGTCGAGTGACTATGAGCGCGCCGCCATGCCCTTAGCACTCGACCTGGGCAGCTTGTATGAGCAGGTGCTTCACCGTCTGATCCCCATGCCTGCGCGCCCACAAGAAACTCTCGCTGACTTGGTTTCACGTGTGGAACTGGTTGCAGCCAAGCAGCGTGAGGTTGAGAAAGCTGCCAGCAGACTTGCCAAAGAAAAACAATTCAACCGCAAAGTAGAGATCAACGCGCACTTGCGGCGGCTCAAAAATGAACTTGAAGAATTGACTGGGAGAGAGAGTGCATGACGCAAAGCCTGAATGAAGAGTCAAGGAAACACATTGAGCAATTCGCTGATGAAGCGTTGGCGCAACTCGAAAGCATCGCTGAAACCGCCAAAGGTAAACTGTACGATGGGCGGACACCTGGTTCCGATGCGCTGGCAAACATCAACACAATGACGTCCAGTTCAGCCATACAAAGGCTGGATAAGATCGGTCAGGAGAACCGTGAAAGCTATCAGGTACTAGTGGCGGAGCCTGCCATCGCTCGTGTTGTGGTGGTCGATGAAGAGGGTGAAGAGAAAACCTACTACATCTGCCGCACGACGCCGGTATCGGGCTTCCCCAATTTGGCCAGCTACCGCGCACCGGTTGGACGCTTGGCCTCGTTGGCAATAGGCACAGAGTTCACGCTTCCCAATGGAACCGTCGTTGAGGTTCTTGAGCGAGCCCAGCTTCGGCCCAATGCGCTTGCCGGTGGGTGGGATTCACGCGACACCGTAGTTGAAGCCGAGCATTTTGGGCCGTTCACTATCGAGTCGCTGCGTGCGCTGCTGACCGAGGTTGCGGGAGAAGAAGTCACCGAAGACATTCTTGGCCAATTGCTGGCCGAGGAGTCAGTCAAGGCCAACATCATCGACGGTGTTCGCCGCAGCGTCATCACCAAGATGGGACTGCGTGATCAGCCTATCCTCGATCAATATCAAGATGAGATTTTCCGTCGCCCTATCGACAATCGTCTTTTGATCTTGGGCCCGCCAGGTACAGGCAAGACGACCACCCTGATCCGCCGCCTCGGCCAAAAACTCGACACCGCCTACCTGGATGAAGGTGAACAACGTCTGGTTGAAACAATCGCTTCAGCCCAAGGCATTGCGCACGCCAACAGCTGGCTGATGTTTACGCCCACGGAATTGCTCAAGCAGTATCTCAAGGAGGCTTTCGCGCGTGAAGGTGTTCCCGCCTCGGATCAGCGCATCAGAACGTGGCAAGACTATCGACGCGAGCTGGCCCGAAACGCATTCGGCGTCCTCAGAACGGCTTCAGGTGGAGGTACCTTCGTACTGAAAGACGGACTGACCAACCTGACCAATGCCGCACTAGAGCGTCCCATTCAATGGTTTGACGATTTCAACGAATACCAGCAGAAGGCCTATGTGCAGGAGCTGCGTGAAGCCGCAACCCAACTCCACGATGCCAAAACTCCCGAAGTCCTAAGTCTCAGCACACGCTTGCAAAACATCTTGTCTCGGGCGGCCGATGGCGCACTGGCGACAATGTTTGGTTCGCTGGCGGTGGAGATAGCCAAAGTGCAGGTACTCGTCAGCAACCTGAAGGAAGGCTCGGACATCAAGATCAAAGCCGCACTCAACCTGCAACTCAACCGCAACCGAGGTTTTCTGGATGAGTTGGCCCACGTGATCGACAGCCTGCAACAGGCGCAAGCGGCTGATGTAGACGACCAGGACGACCCGGATACCGATGAAGAAGAAGACGCCACCGCACCCCGTACAGGCCGTGCCGCCGCGCTCAATGCCTACATGCAAGCGGTACGCGCCCAAGCCCGGGCAGCAGCATCCAAGCGCACTGTCAGCAAAGCCTCTCGCAATGGCAAAATCATCGAGTGGTTGGGAGAGCGTGGGCTGACAGAAGCGGATCGCGCTGAAGTGGGCGCAAGCCTTCTGGTGCAGGCCAGTGCACGCCGCTTCGTTAATCCGGTCAAGCGCTACCTAGACGGCATCCCGAAGCGCTACCGTGCATTCAGGCGTGAACGCCAACCGGCAAATGCCTGGTATAGCCACGAAGGCTTTGAGGCGCGCGACATCCATCCACTGGAGTTGGACATCGTACTGCTCGCGATCTTGCGCGCCGCAGGCAACCTGCTCAGTCGGCCCAACGTCCAGCGCGACATTGATAGTCCCGCTTGGTCATCACTTCAGCCCATACTGGGGCATTACTGCAACCAGCTCCTGGTGGATGAAGCCACTGACTTCTCACCTATTCAGCTCGCGAGTATGGCGGCGCTTGCGCATCCACGACTGCGCTCATTCTTTGCCTGTGGTGACTTTAATCAGCGCCTGACCGCCTGGGGCACACGCTCTGTCGACGACTTGAAGTGGATCTTTGAGGATTTTGATATCAAGGAGATTACTGTCTCCTATCGGCAGAGTAAGCAACTGAACGATCTGGCTCGCGCCATGATCCGCGCTGTCGGTGGCACCGAGCAAAACGCCAGCTTGCCTGCGTATATGGACAGCATTGGTGTTGCACCTGCCTTGCTGGAGCACGCGACCAACGCAGAAACCATTGTCGGTTGGCTGGCGGATCGCATTCGCGAGATTGAGCGCTTTGTCGGTCAGTTGCCATCCACCGCTATTTTTGTGAACACCGAGGACGACGTTGCTCCGGTGGCCGACGCGCTGAACATCACCCTAGCCGAGCACAATATCCAGGTCATCGCTTGCCGAGAGGGCCAGGCTGTGGGGCAGGAAAGCAACGTGCGCGTGTTCGACATCCAGCACATTAAAGGCCTTGAGTTCGAGGCGGTATTCTTTGTCAGCATTGACCAGCTCGCCACGCTGCACCCGGCGCTGTTCGACAAATACCTATACGTCGGCACCACCCGCGCGGCCACCTACCTGGGCGTGACCTGCCAGGGGAGCTTGCCATCCGCCATCGAAAGTCTGCGCCCGCACTTTTGCCAGGACTGGCAACAAGGCGACTGAACATACCAATAAGAATTTGAATTGTGAGCCGCCATGCTTTTTCCATAAAAAGCATGGCGACAAGAGGAAAAGAACATGGAAAAGCTAAAAATGCATTCACCCAATCTCACGCAGGAGAATATCGCCCGCATTCGCGATCTGTTTCCAGGCTGCATCACCGAAGCCAAGGGCGAGGACGGCAGCGTGAAGTTGGCAGTGGATTTCGACCAGTTGCGACAAGAGTTGGCCGAGTCAATTGTGGAAGGTCCACAGGAACGCTACCACCTGAACTGGCCGGGCAAGCGTGAAGCCTTGCTTACGGCCAACGCGCCGATTGCCAAGACCTTGCGGCCTTGCCGCGAAGAAAGCGTGGACTTCGATACGACGAAGAACCTTTTCATCGAGGGGGACAACCTTGATGCTCTGAAGCTCTTGCAGGAGACGTATCTGGGCAAGGTGAAGCTGATCTACATTGATCCGCCGTACAACACCGGGAATGACTTCATTTACGAGGATGACTTTGCCGAAGATACAGACGAATACTTGCGTCGTTCAAATCAAGTAGATGAAGACGGAAATAGGTTGGTGGCTAACACAGTATCGAATGGTCGCTTTCATTCCGATTGGCTCTCAATGATTTATTCACGGCTTCGTCTTGCCAGGGGGTTATTAAAAGAAGATGGTGCCATCTTTATCTCGATCAATGATGCTGAATTTGAGAACTTAAAAAGTATAGCCAGTGAAGTTTTCGGTGCAGAGAATTTTGTAGGTACGATGGTTTGGGCTGCTGGACGAAAGAATGACTCGCGCTTTATATCGGCGTCACATGAATACATCATTTGCTTTGCGCGTAGTATGAATGCTCTTAAAGAGCGAGGAGCCTCGTGGCAAATTCTGAAAAAGGGTCTCACCGAAATTGAGAAAACCTATTCGGAGTTGCGCCGTAAGTTTGGTGGTGACGATGCGGCTGTCGAAGTTGGCTTGCGAAAATGGTATAGCAGTCTCTCCGATAGCGATCCAAGTAAGCGGCATAAACACTATCAATACGTTGACAAGCGAGGTATCTATTTTGCAAGTGATCTTCGCAAACCACAGCCCACATCGCGCTCGCGCTATGAAATTTTGCATCCAATAACTGGGAAGCCAGTGAATATGCATCCTAATGGCTGGTCATTTGCCCCGGAGCGCATGAAGGAGTTGCTTGCAGATGAGCGTATTCGATTTGGTGCAGACGAAAAGACGCGGCCAACATTAAAGGTATATCTTCACGAGGCAAACAAAGAAGCTGCTTACAGCGTTTTCTATCAAGATGGGCGTGGTGCATCAATTCGACTTGATGCGTTGATGGAAGCACATGTTTTTGATTTTCCGAAGGATGAAACGATCATTCAGGCACTAGTGGAAATGACCACGGCAGGCGACGATATAGTGATGGATTTTTTTGCAGGATCGGCGACTACCGCACATGCAACTATTGCAGCAAATAGCGTAGATGGTTCGTCTCGAAGATTCGTCATGATTCAACTTCCAGAGGAAATTGATGATAAATCAGATGCTTACAAGGCTGGCTACACAACCATTGCAGATGTGAGTCGGGAGCGCATCCGCCGCGCGGGTCGGAAAATCGTCTCTGAATTTGCCAATGGAAATATAGACACCGGGTTCCGCGTATTGAAGATCGATACGTCCAACATGGCCGAGGTCTTCTACACGCCTGATGCTGTCACTCAAGCAAATTTGCTTGACGCCTTGGATAACATCAAGCCAGACCGGACCCCCGAGGACTTGCTGTTCCAAGTGATGCTGGACTGGGGCGTTGACCTCGCCCTGCCCATCGAGAAGAAGGTTATCCAGGGCAAAGAAGTATTCTTCGTGGACAGCAACGCCTTGGTCGCCTGCTTCGACGCCAGCGGCAGCATCGACGAAGACTTTGTGAAGGAGTTGGTCAAATATCAGTCGCTGCGCGTGGTGTTCCGCGACGCGGGATACAAGAACAGCGCGGTTAAGATCAACGTCGAGCAGCTTTTCAAGCTCGCGTCGCCCGTCACCGAAGTGAAATGTATCTAAGGGGACGTGCAATGAAGCTTAAATTCAAACATCAGCCCTATCAGGCTGCTGCCGTGCAGGCGGTCGTCGATATTTTTCAGGGGCAGCCACCGGCCTCTAATGCAGCTATGAGCTATCGCCTTGACCCTGGTAATACCAAAAACGGTATGGGCGATCTGTTTGCGGTAGATACCGGTTTTAAAAATGCTGAGCTAACCCTCAGTGAGGATACCTTGCGGGAAAACATCCAACTGGCGCAGCGCCAGCAAAACCTGCCGTTGTCGAAAGACTTGATCAAGACTAAGGTCGCAAGGCTAAATCTCGATATCGAGATGGAGACAGGCACTGGCAAGACCTACTGCTATATCAAAACGATCTTCGAGCTGAACAAGCAGTATGGCTGGAGCAAATTCGTCATAGTGGTACCGAGCATTGCCATCCGCGAGGGCGTGGCCAAGTCGTTGGAAATCACGGCCGAGCACTTTCAAGAGTCCTACCACAAGAAGGCGCGTTTCTTTATTTACAACTCTAAGCAGTTGCACCATCTGGAGAGCTTCTCCTCAGATGCCGGTATCAATGTCATGGTGATCAACGTACAAGCGTTTAACGCCACTGGCAAAGATAACCGCCGCATCTATGAAGCGCTTGATGATTTTCAGTCACGTCGCCCGATCGATGTGATCAGCGCAAACCGGCCCATCTTGATCCTCGATGAGCCGCAGCGGATGGAGGGTGGCAAGACGCTGGATTCCTTGGCTAATTTCAATCCGTTGATGGTGTTGCGCTATTCCGCTACCCACAAGACCACACACAACAAGATCCACCGCCTGGATGCGCTTGATGCTTACAACCAGAAGCTGGTGAAGAAGATTGAGGTGCGCGGGATCTCGGTGAAGGGACAGGCGGGAACCAACGCCTATCTCTATTTACAAGCCATCGAAATCTCAAACAAAAAACCGCCAGTCGCGGTTGTGGAGTTCGAACAGAAACTCAGCGGGGGAAACATCAAGCGCGTCACTCGCAAACTGGGCAAGGGTGACAATCTGTTTGTGCTATCGAACGAGCTGGATCAATACCGCGATGGGTTTGTGGTATTGGACATCAATGCCAATACGGACACCTTGAGCTTTACCAATGGTGTAGAGCTGATGGTGGGTGATGCGACTGGTGATGTTTCCGAGATAGCGCTGCGCCGCATTCAGATCCGTGAGACGATCAGGGCCCACTTTGATAAGGAGATGGAGCTCTTCGATAAAGGGGTGAAGGTTCTCTCGTTGTTCTTTATCGACGAAGTAGCCAGGTACCGGGACTACTCCGCTGCCGATGAAAAGGGCGAGTACGCGAAAATGTTTGAAGAGGAGTACACCAAGCATCTTCAAGAAGCCTTTGATAATGGGTTTATGGAAGGGGATGCGCCTTATGCTAAATATCTACGCCGCATTGCGGCCGATAAGACGCACAGCGGCTACTTTTCCATCGACAAAAAGAGCAAGCGCCTCACTGATCCCAAGGTCGCTGCGCGCGGTGAAAATGCGGGCTTGTCGGATGACGTAGATGCTTATGATCTGATCCTCAAAGACAAGGAACGGCTATTATCACTCGCTGAGCCGGTGCGTTTTATATTCTCACACTCGGCCTTGCGTGAGGGTTGGGATAACCCGAACGTGTTTGTTATCTGCACGCTCAAGCATAGTGATAACACCATTTCACGTCGCCAGGAGGTCGGGCGTGGCCTGCGTTTGTCCGTCAATCAGAATGGTGATCGCATGGATCACCCGTCCATTGTTCATGACATTAACGTACTGACAGTTGTGGCCAGCGAAAGTTACAAGGACTTCGTAACAGCCTTGCAGAAGGACATTAGCGAGTCCTTGTCAGCTCGTCCTCGTGTGGCGGACAAGGCCTACTTCACGGGCAAGATGCTGAATACGAGCGAAGGCCCGGTTACGGTCTCTGACGACCAGGCCACGGACATTGAGTTTTATTTGATCCAGAACGGCTACGTCGATAAAAAACGCAATATCACGGAGAAGTACCATCAAGACAAGAAAGACGGCACGCTTGAGGCATTGCCGGATGAACTGCAACCCTATACAGAGCAGATATTTCAGCTGATTGATAGCGTATTTAGCGAAAACCAACTCATGCAGATAGACGATGGTCGCAAGCCCAAAAGACTGCAGACCAACGCCAACTTTGAAAAGAAGGAATTCAAGGCGCTGTGGGGGCGAATCAATCGCAAGGCTACTTACAACGTGGTGTTTGATGATGTTGAGCTAGTGAAAAATGCGATCAAGGCGCTCAATGACAAGAATGCTGGGTTGCGAGTGATGCCGTTGCAATACACCATTCACCGTGGCGAGCAGGCTGATACGGCAACTTACGATGACCTCAAAAAGGGTAATGCCTTCGAGTTGAAAGTTACCGAAACAGAATCGCACAACGCCTCCATCCACTCCGCTGTGCAGTATGATCTGATTGGCAAGTTAGCAGAGGGGACTTTGCTTACAAGACGCACCGTTGCCGAAATTCTAAAAGGCCTTAATGCTGATATCTTCGCACAATTCAAGAGCAACCCGGAAAGTTTCATTGCCGAAGCCATTCGCTTGGTCAACGAACAAAAGGCCAATGTCATTATTGAACATCTGGCCTATGACACGCTAGAAGACAAGTTTGATTTGGACATCTTTACCACGGGTCAGAGCAAACAGGATCTCAGTAAGGCTGGGAATAAATTGCAAAATCACATCTATGATTACGTGCTTACCGACTCTGCGATTGAGCGCAAGTTCGTCGAAGAGTTGGATACCAGCAAGGATGTGGTGGTATATGCCAAGTTGCCACGTGGTTTTCTGATCCCAACCCCAGTCGGTGATTACAACCCCGACTGGGCCATTTCCTTCAAAGAAGGCTCAGTCAAACATGTGTATTTCGTTGCTGAGACCAAGGGCTCAATGTCGTCACTGGATTTACGGCCTGTTGAAGCCACCAAGATTAAATGTGCCCGTAAGTTCTTTGATGAGATTAATAAGAAGTTTGCTCCAGAAAATGTGAAGTATGACGTAGTGGATAGCTTCGGTAAGCTGATGGAAGTGGTGAAGTAAGATTAACCCCAGCCTACCATTGTAGAGGTCGGCTGGGGTGTATGCTGTATTTTACTTCATTGGGCTGTTGAGCTTTGCATAATCGAATGGTGAAACGGTTTTCTCCCGGTTTGCATCCAGAAAATCAGCCCACCACTGCAACATCAACTTTCGCTCATCCAGATGTTCCGCTTTATGGATATACGCCGCCCTAACCGAATTGCGTTCCATATGGCTCATCTGGCGCTCCACCGCATCCTTCGACCACAGCCCTGACTCAATCAACGAACTACAAGCCATTGTACGAAAGCCGTGGCCGCAAACCTCAATTTTAGTGTCATAGCCCATCACCCGTAGCGCACTGTTTACCGTATTCTCGCTCATGGGCTTACGCGGATTGTGATCGCCAATAAAAATAAGTTCATGTGCGCCGCAGAACTGTTTTATCTGCTTCAGGATTGCCAGAGCCTGCTTTGAAAGCGGCACCAGATGAGGTGTACGCATCTTTGATCCTCGCTGAGAATATTTCACGCCGGGAATAGGCTCTCGCTCAGGCGGGATAGTCCACATTGACGTTTCAAAATCGATCTCTGACCAGCGAGCAAAACGCAGCTCACTGGATCGAATAAAGATAAGCAAAGTGAGTTCCGTTGCCCAACGGGTTAGCGGCCTGCCGGTATAGCCGTCTATTTTCTCGAGTAACTCAGGGATGCGCTTTAATTCCAGCGCCGGGCGATGTTGCCGATTGCCAGATGCGACGGCCCCAGCCATCTCCTGCGCCGGGTTGTAATCAATCAATCCGCTTTGCACCGCATAACGCATGATGGCCGTGGTGCGCTGTTGAAGACGGGAGGCTACTTCAAGACGGCCAGATATCTCGACGGCTTTAATGGGAATTAACAGATCGCGGGTACTCAGTTCAGCAATATTGCGAGTACCAATTGCCGGGAAGATATTGTCCTCTAAACTCTTTTTTACGCGATTAGCATGATCTTCCGACCATTTTTGGTTGGTCACGAGCCACTCTCTGGCAACCTTCTCGAAAGTAATAATTTCTTTCGCCTGCTCTTCTTTCACAGCACGTTTATGCTCACGAGGATCGATACCAGCAGCTACCAACCTTCTGGCCTCTTCCCTTTTCTTCCTGGCATCCGCCAGTGAAATTTCAGGATAGACACCGAACGCCATCAAATGCTGTTTACCGCCAAAACGGAAACGAAATCGCCAATACTTGGAACCGTTAGGTTTTACAAGTAAGAACATGCCGTCACCGTCAACAAGTGAATACTCTTTCTCCTCAGGTTTTGCAGAACGAACTTTAGTATCCGTTAGGGCCATAATGGTCCTCCTTCCATTGGTATTTCGTGAGTATACAAGCAATATCGAATCGGCAAATATACTCATTAGTATACTCACAAGCTTGTTGATGTGGGTTGAGTTAGGTTGACTTCAGTTGAGGAGAAAATCGTGGAAAGCCTTGTATGGCCCGGATTTCAGACATAAAAAAAGACCTCAGTTGAGGTCCACTTACATACTTTTGGTGCCGAAGGCCGGACTCGAACCGGCACGTATTTCTACGGTTGATTTTGAATCAACTGCGTCTACCGATTTCGCCACTTCGGCACTGAAGGGGATGCGGAAACGTTGTGGATTATACCTGTCGCGCGCCGCCATGCAAGCGACGACGCGCGAAACCCGCGCTAAGTGCCCAAAAAACCAGCGTCCTTCGTCAGTCCAACTCAGACACCGCCAGCCGAATCACCCCCGCCGCCTTCTGCTCTGGCATCGCCAGCACCTTCGCCCACATCTCCTGCACCATATCGCAGGAGAGCTTCTCTTTGCCCACCGCCTTCTCCGGCATCTGCAGCAGCTGGATGTCCTCGCCGTACTTATCGGCAAGTGCCTTCATAATCGGTCGCACATCCTCGACAGCCGCCTCGCGCTCGGCCGGGGTCACGGTGTGGCGGTTTTTGCCGTAGGCCGCGCGCATCATGTCGGCGTCGGCCTGCATGCGCCGCGTCATCAGGTCTTTATCCAGCATACGCATCGGGTTGATGCCGCCCTTCACCATCGGGTAGAGGAAGCGGAAGCAGGCGTCGTCGCTCACCTTCTGGATGGCGGCGGTCTGCTCCATGTTGATGGTCATGTAGTTCACCACGTTGGCGTCCGGGGCGTTCTGCAGGCGCGACATCTGCAGATGCAGGATCTGCGGCTGGATGGTGTCGATAATCTGCTGCTCCGGCTCGCCCGCTTTTTGCAGGGCGGCCATCTGGTCGAGGATGCGCTGATGCAGCGCGGGCTCCTGCTCCTTAATCACCTGCCAGGCGGGCATCGCGTTAAGGGCGTTATCCATCTGCCGTTCCGGGGCGCGCTGCCTGTCGAAAAACACCCAGAACGCCACGGCGGCAGCCGCAATGACGACAATCACAATACGGGTCCACGTTTTATTCATCTCGCATCCTTATCCTTGAGTTATGCCGGTTTACACCGGCACGCCGCTGTGGAAGCGAAACTCGTTGTCCGGTGTCGAGATAAGTGTGGCTTCAATTTCGCCAAAAAGCTTTATGCGCGGTGAGATATCGTCGTCGCTCACCTGCTGGGCCAGCGTCAGGTAGTCCTGATAATGGCGCGCTTCCGAGCGCAGCAGCGAGAGATAGAACTTCTGTAAGTCATCGTCGAGGAACGGGGCCAGCGCGGCGAAGCGTTCGCAGGAGCGGGCTTCGATGTAGGCGCCGCAGATGAGCTTGTCGATTAGCGTCAGCGGTTCGTGGGTGCGCACTTCCTTCAGCATCCCTTTGGCGTAGCGGCTGGCGGTGATTTTGACGTACGGAATGTCGCGGGCCAGCATCGCCTCTCGCACCTGCCAGAAGTGGTGCAGCTCCTCTTTAATCAGCAGCACCATGCTGTCGATGAGCGCCTGGCCCCACGGGTCGTCGGTTTTGGGCATCACGCTTTTGCCAATCTGCCTGTGCAGGGCGATGAAGTCCGGCTCCGGACCGTCGCGGAAGGTGAACTGTTCGTAGGGTTTGAGCCAGTCGAGCAGCGCGTCGGCACCGCTTTCGTCGGCGACGTATTTACGTACCAGCAGCAGCGCGGTCTGGGCGGCCTTGAGCTCGCACACCATGTGGTCGGTGAGCAGCAGCGGCAGGTTCGCCGGGTCGCGGGCTTTATCAATCCATGCTTGCGGGGTCGGGCACTGGAGGAAGTTGAGTACGGGGGCGAGTATCTGCGGGTAATCCATGGTTCTGCCTTGAAAAAGCGGTGGCGCGCGCCACCGCCTGAAACGCTTAGTGACGCACGCCGTCGTCGTCTTCGTCGACGTAATCTTCGTCGTCGCCTTCTTCGCCGTCTTCACCGTTCGGATCTTCGAAGTAGGTTCCCCAGCCGTCGTATTCCACGTCAAACTTCTCGGCCAGGTTCATCAGCTGTTCTACCTGCGCGTCGATCAGCTCCGCCTTCAGCGCGCCTTCGCTCAGGATGTCGCAGCAGATGACGGTGTCGCCCTCTTCCACTTCCAGCTCTTCCGGCTCGGTCACTTCGTAACCCAGCTTGAAGGCTTCTACCGCCAGTTTTTCCAGCGCGTCGAAATCATCCGCAGAGAAATGGTGCTCGATGGTGTACAGCGCGTCCGGATCGCTACCGTCTTCCAGCAGTTCTTCAATAATCAGACGCGTCTCTTCGCGTTGCTCTTCCAGGTGTTCCGGGTTTGCCATGGCTCAATCCTCTTTAAAGTGCGGCAGATACTTCTATTTTCACACACGGACGGGTTTGCCTCCACCTTTGTTGGAAAGATTTGTGAAACGGGGTTGCAAATGAATAATTACACATATAAAGTGAATTTTAATTCAATAGGTGACGTTCGCCATGTGAGGATAAAATGTCTGATCTGTACAAGAAACACTTTCTGAAATTGCTCGACTTTACCCCTGCACAGTTCACTTCTCTGCTGACTCTTGCCGCACAGCTCAAAGCCGATAAAAAAAATGGTAAGGAAGTACAAAAGCTTACTGGCAAAAACATCGCGCTCATCTTCGAAAAAGACTCAACCCGTACACGATGCTCTTTCGAAGTTGCCGCATTTGACCAGGGCGCGCGCGTTACCTATTTAGGGCCGAGCGGCAGCCAGATTGGGCATAAAGAGTCAATTAAGGACACCGCGCGCGTGCTCGGGCGGATGTACGACGGCATTCAGTATCGCGGCCACGGCCAGGAAGTGGTCGAAACGCTGGCGCAGTACGCGGGCGTGCCGGTGTGGAACGGGCTGACCAACGAGTTCCATCCGACGCAGCTGCTGGCGGATCTGCTGACCATGCAGGAGCACCTGCCGGGCAAGGCGTTTAACGAGATGACGCTGGTCTACGCGGGCGATGCGCGCAACAACATGGGCAACTCGATGCTGGAAGCGGCAGCGCTGACCGGGCTGGATCTGCGCCTGGTGGCCCCGAAGGCCTGCTGGCCGGAAGAGAGCCTGGTGGCGGAGTGCAGCGCGCTGGCAGAGAAGCACGGCGGGAAAATTACCCTGACGGAAGACGTGGCGGCGGGCGTGAAGGGCGCGGACTTTATCTATACCGACGTGTGGGTGTCGATGGGCGAAGCCAAAGAGAAGTGGGCGGAGCGGATTGCGCTGCTGCGCGGGTATCAGGTGAACGCGCAGATGATGGCGCTCACCGGCAACCCGGACGTGAAGTTCCTGCACTGTCTGCCGGCGTTCCATGACGACCAGACCACGCTCGGCAAGCAGATGGCGAAAGAGTTCGACCTGCACGGCGGGATGGAAGTGACGGACGAGGTGTTTGAGTCGGCGGCGAGCATCGTGTTCAACCAGGCGGAAAACCGGATGCATACGATTAAGGCGGTGATGGTGGCGACGCTTGGGGAGTGATTGGGTCCTCTGCGCGCTGGTGCCCTCACCCCGGCCCTCTCCCACAGGGAGAGGGAGAAAACCCTAAAAACGACAACAGCGTTATCGTCAGGCAGAAAAATTCATTTTAGTGATGCTTTCTCAGATACGCATTAACCATAATAGATATTTATATTTTTATTAACCATTATTTACTGAGTAGATAATGGTTAATATCAGGTCATTATCAATTACAAAACACCGTATATTATCGGCGTAATATTTCCTTATTGCTGCATTTCGTTAATAAGGATTATTTATGTCATGGAATAAGCGTGAAGCTGTGTCATACGCCCGTAGCCACGCACTAACCCATACTGGACACTATTGCGCTTGAGCAATCGCCGCCGCCATTCGTGCCGGAGGCCTTGAAATCGAAGGGGCCAACCTATCGCCAACTCCAGCCAGCCGTCACCTTATACAGGCATTATTAATATGAATAAGCTCATCTTAATTGTGTTATTCAGCACAGCCGCATTGGGGGCCGAAGATTTTCAGATACCGATGCAGCGCGCTCTTGAATTCAATCGCTGGTACATTAAACAAGTGAACAATGATCGTTATCCCATCCAACAGGGAAATGAAATCGATGAGTTCGTTACGGCCAGCACCATGAAAAAATTACGTCATGCAGCCGATCCCCGTTATGCCGACGCTGAATTTTACGAGGCTGATTTTTTTATGAAATCGCAATATATCGGCGAGGACTGGGCTGAGAATGTGGCTATTGATTCGTATGATTCAGACCCGGTCTGTGTAAACGTGAATATCACGTTTGGCAAAAAGACCCAGCACACAGTCATTGATCGCATGGTTAAAGAAGATGGGGTCTGGAAAATCCAGTCTGTCACCGCTCGGGATAATAATTGATGTCCCCCGCTAACAATAATGTAGCCGCCTTTGTTGCCGGATGGCGCTGCGGCCTGATGCCCTCACCCCGGCCCTCTCCCACGGGGAGAGGGAGAACACCGGCTCCACTTCATTGATTTTTCACCCCGAAAAAGGTACGTTTTCGCCTTAATTCCAGCGTGGACATGCCAGCATTATGCCGATTATTCAGTCTGTTGAACGTGCGTTGCAGATCCTCGACCTGTTCAACGAGCAGGCCACCGAGCTTAAGATCACCGACATCAGCAAACTGATGGGGCTGAGCAAGAGTACCCTCCACTCGCTGCTGAAAACCCTCCAGCTTCACGGCTATATCGATCAGAACCCGGAGAACGGTAAGTATCGCCTCGGCATGAAGCTGGTCGAGCGCGGCCATTTTGTCGTGGGCTCCATCGATATTCGTCAGAAGGCGAAAGGCTGGCTGACGGAGCTGTCCCGGCGAACCGGGCAGACTACCCATCTGGGGATCCTGGACGGGCGTGAAGGGGTCTATATCGAGAAGATTGAAGGCAAGCTGGCCGCCATCGCCTATTCGCGCATTGGCCGCCGCCTGCCGGTTCACGCCACCGCCATCGGTAAGGTGTTGATTGCCTGGCTGGGCGAGGCCGAGCTGAACACCCTGCTTGAGGGCTATCAGTACACCACCTTTACGCCCGCTACTCTCTCCTCTCGCGAAGCCTTAATGAGCGCCCTGGCGCAGACCCGCGAGCAGGGCTATGCCCTGGATAGCGAAGAGAACGAGCAGGGCGTGCGCTGCGTGGCGGTGCCGGTGTGGAACCATGAATCCCGCGTGATTGCCGCCCTGAGCCTGTCGACGCTGACCTCGCGCGTGGACGACGCCGAGCTGGCTAATTTCCGCGAGGAGCTTCGGCAGGCCGGGCTCCAGCTTTCACGCGCGCTGGGCTACCCGGCCTGAGCCGTCAGGCCGGCTCGTAGGTGAAGTAGTCGAAGTCCGCGTGACAGCCGTCGCCGCTGATGTCCTCGCAGTGCAGCCCCACAAACGCGCCGGTGAAGAAGCCCCGCCCGCCGATGTAGTCGTCCGATAGCTTCCACGCCTCATAGGTTACCGGCACGGCGTGCCACGTCTCGCCGTCGAAAGAGTAGCTGTAGCGGTAGACCAGCCTATCCACGTCCACCCGCAGCCAGACGCTCTCCGCCTGTTCCGGCACCGGAATGGGCTGCTCGTGCAGCGGCCACGACGGTACGTTGTGGTCGAGCTGAATAACCTTGATGGTTCTCCCCTGCCCCTCCTCGTAGTCCACAAAGCAGTAGCTCCAGTTTTTGCTGTTGTAGTAGCAGGTCAGCCCCGCGCTCTGCTGGAAGTGAACCGGCGAGAACTGCATCCGCGTCTCCGCCCGGAAGGTGAAGTGCTGCCAGCGGCGCGCCACGGTCGACTGTGTAAAGGTCGAATTGAGCGAGTCGTTGCCGTAGAGCCGTAAGTAGCCCGGGCGGGCGGTGAGCGAGCCGAGGGTGTCGTCGAACGGAATGCGCAGAGTCTGCAATTCAGGGTCAAGCGTGCTGCCGTCAAAGTCCTCCCGCCAGTTGCCTTGAATGGATGCAGGCTGTTCCGCCATCTGCGGGCCTTTCACGGTCAGCTGCGCGTGCTTGCCGCCTTCCACGTATGGCCAGCCGTCGCGCCATTCAATGCGGGCGATGCCGGTCTCGCGCCCCAGCGGGCAGTAGCCGCGCCCGCCGGAGGCCAGCAGCGGCACGCCGGGCAGGCGCAGCGGGCGGCTGGTGAGGTAGGCCATGTACCATTCCCCGGTGTGGGTCTGCAGCAGCGAGCCGTGGCCGCTCTTCTGCAGCGGGTTCTCCGGCAGGTGCCAGCTGGTCATCATCGTCACGTCCGGGTGCAGCTCGTACGGTCCGTCGATGTTTTTGGAACGCAGTACCACGACCGCGTGCTCGTAGCTGGTGCCGCCCTCGGCAACCATCAGGTAGTACCAGCCCGCGTGGCGATACAGGTGCGCCCCCTCGGTGTAGCAGAGCGGCGTGCCGGTAAACAGGGTTTTGCGCTCGGGCGAGAGGGTGCCGGTCTGCGGGTCAAACGCCTGCAACACGATGGTGTTGTGCGGGTTGCTGTGGTGGCGCGGCCCCCACGGGCGGTAAATATAGTATTTGCGGCCATCGTCGTCGTGGAACAGGGACGGGTCAAACCCGCCGTTGCCCATCGGGATCGGCTCGCTCCACGGTCCCTCGATGGACGGCGCGGTGACGAGGAAGTTGCGGCCGTTTTTCCACGGCGAGTCGACAATCTTCACGTCGGTGTAGAGCAGCCAGAATTTGCCGTCGGCGTAGCTCAGGCACGGCGCCCAGATGCCGCCGGAGTCCGGGTTGCCCTTCATGTCCAGCATCGACACGCGGTCCAGCGGGGTGCTGACCAGCGACCAGTTTTTCAGGTCGCGGGAGTGGTAGATGCGCACGCCCGGGAACCACTCGAAGGTCGAGGTGGCGATGTAGTAGTCCTCGCCCTGACGGCACAGGGACGGGTCCGGGTTGAAGCCGGTCAGAATAGGGTTAGTGATTTCCATATTGCCTCCGGTTAATGGGATGCGGCTGTCGCGGCGTCGGGAACGGCCTCGCCCTGCGCCGCGCGGTGCTTGATCAGCTGCTGGCTGATGGCCTCCACGCGGGCGTCGGTGAGCTTGTAGAACGACAGCATGATGAACATGCCCGCGTAGAGCACCACCGGCACCACGCAGAACAGAATTTTGATGGTGGTCAGCACCTCTACCGGCTGCACGCTGCTGCTGGCGGAGTAGTTCACCCAGGCCAGGATCCAGCCCACCACCGCCCCGCCAATCGCCAGGCCAATCTTCAGGCTGAACAGGTAGGTGGAGAACACCAGCCCGTCGAGGCGGCGTCCGCTGCGGCTCTCCTCGTAATCCACCACGTCAGAGGCCATCAGCCACTGTAGCGGCGTGGTGGTGTTAAAGACGAACAGGAACAGGATGTTGAGGGCGAAAATCAGGGCAATATGCTCCGCCGGCGTGAAGAAGATCAGCAGGCTAATCAGAGAGTAAGCGACGATGATCCACTTAAAGGCGGTGACGCGGTCGAAGCGGCCCAGCAGACGAGACGAGCAGAGCGAGCCGAACATGGTGGCGAGGCTGCCGTAGAGTAAAAACTGCGTCGCCATCTCCGGGTGATCCATCACGTATTTCACGAAGTAGAGCGTCGCCCCGCCGCGCACCACGTTGGAGCAGGTCGCCATCATCTTGAACGCGCACATGATGCGCCACTGGCCGTTGCCCAGCAGCAGCTTAAGGTCTTTCGCCACTGACGAGCCCGGCTGAACCTCAAAGGTGTAACGCTCTTTGGTGGTAAAGAAGCAGACGTAGAGCAGCACCACGCCGGTCAGTCCCAGCACGCACATGGCGCCGAAATAGCCCACCTGCTCATTCCCCTTGCCGATGATGCTCACCAGCGGCAGGGCAATGCCGCTGATGGCGAGCGAGCCCGCCGCCGCCAGGAAGAAGCGCCAGGACTGCAGGGCGTGACGCTCTTTCGGGTCGGCGGTGATCACCCCCGGCATGGCGCAGTACGGGACGTTAACGAAGGTGTAAACCAGGGTCAGGAGAATGTAGGTCGCGCAGGCGTAGATGATTTTGCCCTGCGCGGAGAAGTCCGGCGTGTAGAATGTCAGCATGCATACGATGCCAAACGGGATGGCGCCCCACAGCAGGAACGGGCGGAACTGGCCGTGCCGCGTGCGGGTGCGGTCGACCAGCAGCCCCATCAGCGGGTCGGTCACGGCGTCGAGCACGCGGGAGACCAAAAACAGCGTACCCATAATGCCCGCCGACAGGCCGAAGACGTCGGTGTAGAAATAGGCCAGCAGGAACATCGTGGCCTGCCAGACGAAGCCGCAGGCGGTGTCACCCAGCCCGTAGCCAATTTTGTCTTTCATGGTTAATTGCGTCATCAGAATTACACCCTTATGTAGTGTGCTGAATTACAACATCGTGTTAATGGAGTGTAATGAGCTGTTCAATTAACCAGCAATGGTCATATCTTATTTCCGAATTACGTTATTTTGCTTTTGTGACGCCAACGATATATCACAACTTATTGTTTAAATTAGCAAATTACAGACATGCGAAAACCGTCCGCGGAATATTTCCCGCAGACGGTTTTATCTTAGAAAATAATTAAATGCCGAGCGCTTTTTTACCGGCGTTAATTACCTCGATAATTTTATCGGTGTCATAAATACAGCCTTTCCAGGTGCCGCCGCTCACCGACTGCAGCGCCGCCCACAGCCGGGTATCGTCCGGCAAAAAGTCGTGGGCGTGCAGGTCCGGGTGCGTCTGCCGCATTGCCAGCTCGCGTGCCCCCTCCTCCGGCGTCAGCGGGTTGTCCGCGGTGCCGATAAAGTTCACGCTGCCCGTTAATGTCAGTCGGTCGACGGCTATCTCGATGATGTCGTTATCGCGCAGCTTGCCAATCGGCCCGCCCGCTAGCGCCTCCGGCGACACGTGGCCGAAGCAGGCGCCCGTCGACACGCCCGAGAAGCGCGCATCGGTGATTAACGACACCGTCTTGCCCCACGAGATATGCTTCAGCGCGGAGGTAAGCTGGTAGGTCTCTTCCATGCCGGTGCCGGACGGCCCGCCGCCGATCACCACCATGATATCGCCCTGCTTGATCTCTTCCCGCTTGATGGCCTTGATTGCCTGCGCTTCCGAGACAAACACCCGCGCCCGGCCGGTGTGGCGGTAAACGCCATCTTCACCGACGACCGACGGGTCGATCGCCGTGGCCTTGATTACCGAGCCTTCCGGCGCGATGTTGCCCGTCGGGAAGCAAACCGTTGAGGTCAGCCCTTTCGCTTTTGCCTTCTCCGGCGGCAGGATCACGTCATCCGGCTCCACACCGTCCTGCTCGCGCAGGCACTGGCGGAAGCGCTCACGGCGCTCGGAGGCCTGCCACCAGTCGAGGTTTTCGCCCACCGTCTGGCCGGTCACGGTCATGGCGTCCAGATGCAGAAGGCCAAGATCGCGCAGGTGAAGCATCACCTCCGGCACGCCGCCTGCCAGGAACGCGCGCACGGTCGGGTGATAGTCCGGGCCGTTGGGCAGCACGCTGACCAGGCGCGGCACCTTACGGTTGACGCGCGTCCAGTGCTCTACGTCTGGGATCGTGCAGCCCGCCGCGTGGGCGATGGCCGGGATGTGCAGCAGTAAATTGGTGGAGCCGCCGAACGCCGCGTGGATCACCATGGCGTTTTCGATGGCTTTATCGGTGAGGATATCGCGCGTGGTGATGCCACGGTTATCCAGCTCGCTCACCGCACGCGCCGACTGGCGGGCAATTTCCAGCCACACCGCCTGCCCGGACGGGGCCAGCGCGGAGTGCGGCAGCGCCAGACCCAGCGCTTCCGCCACCACCTGCGAGGTGCCCGCCGTGCCGAGGAACTGACACCCGCCGCCCGGCGAGGCGCAGGCGCGACAGCCCAGCTCGGCGGCCTCCTGCAGGGAGAGTTCGTGGTTGGCAAAGCGCGCGCCGATGGTCTGCACTTTGCCCGCATCTTCCCCCACGGTCGGCGGCAGCGTCGCCCCGCCCGGCACCAGAATGGTCGGCAGGTCGTGCATCGAGGCCAGCGCGATCATGGTGGCGGGCAGCCCTTTATCGCAGGTCGCGACGCCGATCACCGCCCGGCGCGTCGGGAGGGAACGGATCAGGCGGCGAAACACGATCGCCGCGTCGTTGCGGTACGGCAGGGAGTCGAACATGCCGTGCGTGCCCTGAGAGCGCCCGTCGCACGGATCGCTGACGAAGGCCGCAAACGGGATCCCGCCGTTGCGGGTGATCTCCTTCGCCGCCGCCTGCATCTGCATGCCGATCTCCCAGTGGCCGGTGTGGTAGCCCAGCGCAACCGGGCGTCCGTCCCCGGCGCGGATGCCGCCCTGGGTGCCGATGATCAGCACCTCTTTGCCGGTCAGCTTGTTGGCATCCCAGCCCATCCCGGCGTTCTGCGTCATGCCGAACAGGTTGCCGCTGGGGGATTCCATCACCATCTGCGGGGTCAGCGGCAGCGCGCCCTGTGGCCCCGCCGCGTGGGTGATCACCGCATAAAACGCATCGTCCTGTGGGGTAAAAATTTTCTCAATGGTCATCGTTATCGTCCGGCTCAGCAGAGCTTGAGCTGTTGTAACAGGGTTTTCAGCTGCGCCTTGCGCGGCTCGTCCAGCGGCGAGGCTGGCGGCAGGACGTGCGTGGAAATCGGACGACCGCAGAGCACAATCGCCTCTTTAATAACGTTCACAAACGGCGTATCCAGCTGATACATCTGCGGGATTTGCAGCAGGGTCTGATGATACTCAACCGCTTTCGCCACGTCGTTATCCCGCCAGGCTTTCAGAAGATTTACCGACACCTGTGGGGCAAAGTTGCCGCTGGCCGAAATCGCCCCGTCGCCGCCGAGCAGCAGGGTATTAAACAGATGATCGTCGTAGCCGCACAGCACGGTGAAGTGCGGATGGGCGCCTTTAACGGTGTGGATCATGCTGCGCAGGTGGGCGACGGAGTCGATGGTGTCTTTGATGCCGACGATGTTGCTGCGCGAGTCGGCCAGGGTTTTGACCAGCGCCGGGGTCAGATCCTGCCCGGTCAGCGCCGGGAAGTTATAGAGCATCACCGGCAGCGTGACGCTGTCCGCCACCTGCTCGAAATAGCGGATCAGGTTCGCTTCCGACACTTTCCAGTAGTAAGGGTTGATCACCACGATGCCGTCCGCCCCTGCCTGCTGCGCGTGCTGGCTCAGCTCAATGGTTTCCCGGGCGTTGGTGCCGCCGGTGCCGATCAGGACCGGCACGCGACGATCGACATGATCGATAGCAAATTGGGCAATGGTTTTACGCTCTTCGGCGCCGAGCTGGGAGAACTCGCCGCCGCTGCCCAGGAAAAACAGGCCGTCGACGCCTGCTTTGATCAGATCGTCGATCAGCGCGGCGGTGCCCTGCTTATCGAGCTGGCCATCGGCGGTAAAAATGGTGGAGACAGGGGGAATGATACCCGTGAACAACGCGGACTGCGGCATGTGATCTCCTTATTGAATCATTTTGTTCTACATTGTAGAACAGCGTTCGTTAAATTAACGATCATACTATGACGCAGGAAAAGCGCAGGTAAATGAGAGATGAGGAGGGAGTGCGGGAAGTTTAAGCTGGATCACATTATGCGTGGGTGCGGTCTGGTGCCCTCACCCCGGCCCTCCCCCACGGGGAGAGGGTGTAAAAGTTCCCTCTCCCCGTGGGAGAGGGTTAGGGTGAGGGAAAATTACTCCACCAGCATTTTAACAACCACTTTCCTGACCTTAGCAGGTGCCCCCACCGCGCACAGCGGCTTATGCACCTCACCCGGCCAGAACACCACAAAATCCCCTTCGCTCAGCACCACGGTTTTCTCCTGCTCGCCTTCCGGCAGGAACGCGATGTCTTTGTCCGCCAGCCAGTCGGTGTCCGGCGTACCGTGCGGCAGGGTACTGAAGGTCATCCCTTCCTGACCCTTCAGCACAATCTGAATATCCAGATAGCGTGCATGGTATTCAGCACGACGCTCGGCGAACGGCTGGGTCATGTCCTCCGAAACCAGATAAAACAGGCTGTTGCCATTGATGTCGTGCTTACCGGTCGGCGTTGCGTCGGTGACGTGGGCCTTAACGTGCTCAATGGCCTGGCGCAGCTCTTCTGGCAGCCAGGACTGGAGATGATGAATATTGCCAATAATCATGATACAACCCTCAGATTAAAACATTGTTTCATTTTCATGTTTTATACGAGAATTGCTTCTTCCATACCAGCCCTTTTTTGACAAGATTTGCGTCAGCGCATGTTTATCGGGAAATGTGTTAATCCACTGTTAATTGCACACAGGCATTTATGCAGTGGTTATGCATAACCTCATTTCATGCACTTTGCACATAGGGTCTAACTCACTGAATTTAAAACGTAACTCACAAAACCTGTTGGCATATCACACTTTATCACTTTGGTTATTTCCTTTAAAAATCCATAATTATTTATTGATTTATCTTAAGTGAAAAATAGTTAACTGTCATTATTGCATAGCTATTCCCGAATCAACATTTTATCTATTAAAATCAACCATATAACTAAATATTTCAAAACGTGTAATTCTACAAAATAATAACAAACTCAAATATTGCCACCCGTTCCTGCTTAGCTATTCATCCCGTAATAATATGAAATTAATCATTATCTGATACGAATCATGCAATTGAAAACAAACTCATCAATATCGGTTTTCGCGTGAGCAATGTCACAATAACCATTATTTAAGCGCCTACTATAACTCACGAAATCTATTGAGCTTAGCCGCCATGAAATTAAACACCTCACATGGCGCATGCCCTTTTTATTCTGAAAAAAGTTAAAGGAATAATTATGGAAAAGCATTACGTCGGTTCTGAAATTGGTCAATTGCGTAGCGTTATGCTGCACCGTCCTAATTTAAGTCTGAAACGGTTAACTCCCTCAAACTGTCAGGAGCTGTTATTTGATGACGTGCTCTCGGTTGAACGGGCGGGTGAAGAGCATGACATCTTCGCAAACACGCTGCGCGAGCAGGGTGTGGAAGTCCTCCTGTTGACCGACCTTCTTACGCAAACGCTTGATATTGCGGAAGCAAAAGCCTGGCTTCTTGAAACACAAATCTCCGACTATCGCCTGGGGCCAACCTTCGCCGCCGACGTACGCGGCTGGCTGGCGGATATGCCGCACCGCGAACTGGCGCGCAGGTTAAGCGGCGGATTAACCTACGGTGAAATTCCGGCGGCCATTAAAAATATGGTGGTCGATACCCACACGGCGAATGATTTTATTATGAAGCCGCTGCCGAACCACTTATTTACCCGCGATACCTCCTGCTGGATATATAACGGCGTCTCCATTAATCCGATGGCGAAACCCGCCCGCCAGCGTGAAACGAATAACCTGCGGGCAATATATCGCTGGCATCCCGCATTTGCCGACGGCGAGTTTATTAAGTATTTCGGCGACGAGAATATTAATTACGACCACGCCACTTTAGAAGGCGGCGACGTATTAGTCATTGGTCGCGGGGCGGTATTGATCGGCATGTCCGAACGCACCACCCCGCAGGGCGTGGAGTTCCTCGCTAACAGCCTGTTTAAACACCGCCAGGCCGAGCGCGTGATTGCCGTTGAGCTGCCAAAACACCGCTCCTGCATGCACCTCGACACCGTCATGACCCACATCGACGTGGATACCTTCTCCGTCTACCCGGAAGTGGTGCGCAAAGACGCCCAGTGCTGGACGCTCACCCCGGACGGCCGCGGCGGCCTGCTGCGCACCCAGGAAACCGACCTGCTGCACGCCATCGAGAAAGCGCTCGGCATTAACCAGGTACGTCTGATCACCACCGGCGGCGATGCCTTTGAAGCCGAACGCGAGCAGTGGAACGACGCTAACAACGTCCTGACCATCCGCCCGGGCGTGGTGATCGGCTACGAGCGCAACGTCTGGACCAACGAGAAGTACGACAAGGCGGGCATCACCGTGCTGCCGATCCCGGGCGACGAGCTGGGACGCGGTCGCGGCGGCGCACGCTGCATGAGCTGCCCACTGGAACGCGACGGAATTTAAAGGAGCCATCATGGAACGAAAACCCACTCTGGTTGTGGCCCTTGGCGGCAACGCGCTGCTCAAGCGCGGCGAACCGCTTGAAGCGGACATCCAGCGCCAGAACATCGAGCAGGCCGCCCGCACCATCGCCGGCTTAACGGAGCAGTGGCGCGTGGTGCTGGTGCACGGCAACGGCCCGCAGGTCGGACTGCTGGCGCTGCAAAACAGCGCCTACGACAAAGTCACGCCCTACCCGCTGGACGTTCTCGGCGCCGAAAGCCAGGGGATGATCGGCTACATGCTCCAGCAGGCGCTGAAAAACAATCTGCCCCAGCGCGAGGTCAGCGTCCTGCTCACGCAGGTGGAAGTGGACGCCGCCGACCCGGCCTTCAGTAACCCGACCAAGTACATCGGCCCGGTCTACAGCGAAGCCCAGGCAAAAACGCTGGCCGCGGAGAAAGGCTGGGTGTTTAAGGCCGACGGCAGCTACTTCCGCCGCGTGGTGCCCTCTCCGCAGCCGAAGCGCATTGTCGAGAGCGACGCCATCACGGCGCTTATCCAGCGCGACCATCTGGTGATCTGCAACGGCGGCGGCGGCGTGCCGGTGGTGGAAAACGCCAACGGCTATCGCGGCATTGAGGCGGTGATCGACAAAGACCTCTCCGCCGCCCTGCTGGCGCGCCAGATCGAGGCCGACGCCCTGCTGATCCTCACCGATGCCGACGCGGTGTACCTCGACTGGGGCAAGCCAACCCAACGTCCGCTGGCGCAGGTGACGCCTGAGCTGCTCAGAGGCATGCAGTTCGACGCCGGATCGATGGGGCCGAAAGTAGCCGCCTGCCGCGAGTTTGTTGAGGCCTGCGGCGGCATTGCCGGGATCGGCGCGCTGAATGACGGCGCGGAGATCCTGGCGGGCGAGAAAGGCACGTTGATTCGTAACTAAACCCCTCCCCTCACCCTAACCCTCTCCCGGAGGGAGAGGGAATGTAAGCCCCCCTCTCCCCGTGGGAGAGGGCCGGGGTGAGGGCATCAGACAGCTAACAATTTAAAAAGGATTTCCCCATGACCATTAACCTGAAAAACCGCAACTTCCTGAAACTGCTGGACTACACCCCGGCGGAGATCCAGTACCTGATTGACCTCGCCATCGAGCTCAAGGCCGCCAAAAAAGCCGGGCGCGAGAAGCAAACCCTGGTCGGGAAAAACATCGCCCTGATCTTTGAAAAAACCTCCACCCGCACCCGCTGCGCCTTCGAAGTGGGCGCGTTCGACCAGGGCGCGCAGGTCACCTATCTCGGCCCAAGCGGCTCGCAGATTGGCCATAAAGAGTCGATGAAAGACACCGCCCGCGTGCTGGGCCGCATGTATGACGGCATCGAATATCGCGGCTACGGCCAGGCCATCGTTGAAGAGCTGGGCGAGTACGCGGGGGTGCCGGTGTGGAACGGCCTGACCGACGAGTTCCACCCAACGCAAATTCTCGCCGATCTGATGACCATGCTGGAGCACTCCCCGGGCAAAACCCTGCCGGAGCTGAGCTTTGCCTATCTCGGCGACGCGCGCAACAACATGGGCAACTCGCTGATGGTCGGTGCGGCCAAGATGGGGATGGATATCCGCCTCGTGGCGCCGAAATCCTTCTGGCCGGAGGCAGGCCTGGTTGAGCAGTGCCGCGCCATTGCGAAAGAGACGGGCGCGCGCATCACCCTCACCGACGACGTGGAAGAAGGCGTGCAGGGGACCGATTTCCTCTACACCGACGTGTGGGTCTCCATGGGCGAGCCGAAGGAGGCCTGGGCCGAGCGCGTCAGCCTGATGAAGCCGTATCAGATAAACGCGCAGGTGATGAAGGCCACCGGTAACCCGAACGTCAAGTTCATGCACTGCCTGCCAGCGTTCCACAACGAGCACACCAAAGTGGGCCGCGAAATCGAAATGGCGTACGGCCTGAAGGGGCTGGAAGTGACGGAAGAGGTCTTCGAATCACCGAACTCCATCGTCTTCGACGAAGCAGAGAACCGCATGCACACCATTAAAGCGGTCATGGTGGCGACACTCGGCGACTAATCACCGCCCGGCGCGCCGCGGGGTGCGCCGGGTTCAGGAGAACATCATGGGCAAGTTCAAGTTTCCCTCCGCTTACACCATTCTCTTTTTTCTGATTGCCGTGGTTGCCGTGCTGACGTGGATTGTTCCGGCCGGGCAGTACCATATGGCAATGAACGAGGCGCTCGGTAAAGAAGTGCCGGTTGCTGGCACCTACGCGCACGTGGCAGCGCACCCGCAAGGTCTGGTCTCCGTGCTGATGGCGCCGATTGCCGGGCTGTACGATCCGGAATCCGGCCAGGCCGGAGCCATCGACGTGGCGCTGTTTATTCTGATCATCGGGGGATTCCTCGGGATCGTCACCAAAACCGGGGCGATTGACGCCGGGATCGAGCGTGTGACTACCCGGCTGCGCGGACGCGAAGAGTGGATGATCCCGATCCTGATGGCGCTGTTTGCCGCGGGCGGAACGATTTACGGCATGGCAGAAGAGTCGCTGCCCTTCTATACCTTACTGGTGCCGGTGATGCTGGCGGCGCGGTTCGATCCGGTGGTTGCGGCCTCTACCGTGTTGCTCGGCGCGGGGATCGGCACCCTCGGCTCCACCATCAACCCGTTCGCCACGGTGATCGCCGCCAACGCCGCCGGGATCCCCTTCACCAACGGCATCATGTTGCGCATCGCGCTGCTGGCGATCGGCTGGATCATCTGCGTGGCGTGGGTAATGCGTTACGCCCGTAAGGTGCGCAAGGATCCGTCGCTGTCGATCGTGGCGGATAAGCAGGAAGAGAACCGCGCCCACTTCCTCGGCAACAAGGGCGAGCAGTCGCTGGAGTTTACCCCGGTGCGCAAACTCATCCTGGTGATCTTCGCCCTCGCCTTTGCGGTGATGATCTACGGCGTGGCGGTGCTGGGCTGGTGGATGGCGGAGATCTCGGCGGTGTTCCTCGCCAGCGCGATTATCGTCGGGCTGATCGCCCGCATGAGCGAAGAGGAGCTGACCTCAACCTTTATCAACGGCGCGCGAGATTTGCTGGGCGTCGCGCTGATTATCGGCATCGCGCGCGGTATCGTAGTGATCATGGATAAGGGCATGATTACCCACACCATTTTGCACAGCGCCGAGGGAATGGTCACCGGATTGTCGACGGTGGCGTTCATCAACGTGATGTACTGGCTGGAAGTGGTGCTGTCGTTTCTTGTGCCTTCTTCGTCCGGCCTGGCCGTTCTGACGATGCCGATCATGGCGCCCCTTGCCGATTTCGCTAACGTCAACCGCGACCTGGTGGTTACGGCTTACCAGTCGGCGTCCGGCATCGTTAACCTGATCACTCCCACCTCTGCCGTCGTGATGGGCGGGCTGGCTATCGCCCGCGTGCCCTACGTGCGTTATCTGAAATGGGTCGCGCCGCTGCTGGGGATTTTAACGGTGGTGATTATGGTGGCGTTAAGCCTGGGCGCTTTGTTGTGATTTGCCGGATGGCGCTGCGCTTATCCGGCCTACGGATCGGTGCGGTGCCACCGGTTATTTCGGGAACTGATATGGGAACTATGATGGATTACGAAGAGTACTCTCCCAAAGAGCAACTACAGCTAACGGTCTG
The DNA here is from genome assembly GCF_036936505.1 of Enterobacter sp. JJBC. Classification (NCBI taxonomy): domain Bacteria; kingdom Pseudomonadati; phylum Pseudomonadota; class Gammaproteobacteria; order Enterobacterales; family Enterobacteriaceae; genus Enterobacter; species Enterobacter sp. JJBC. The sequence continues at coordinate 641,820 of NZ_CP136935.1, read as the reverse complement.
CCAGCGTCTGATCGCGGAAAAGAGCTATCTCTCCCAGGAAGAGATCCGCCGCGACTTACAGGAGCGGGGTTTTGAGACCATCAGCCAGTCCACCGTTTCACGTCTGCTCAAGTTGCTCGGTGTCATAAAAATTCGCAATGCCAAAGGGCTAAAGATTTATTCGCTGAATCCCCAGCTGCGCCCGGCCCCCGACGCGGCACGTACCGTCTCTGAAATGGTGGTGAGCGTGGAGCACAACAGCGAATTTATCCTTATCCATACCGTCGCCGGATATGGCCGCGCGGTGGCGCGTATTCTGGATTATCACCAGTTACCGGAAATTTTAGGCGTGGTGGCCGGAAGCAGTATTGTCTGGGTCGCGCCCCGCATAGTGAAGCGCACCGCGCTGGTGCATAAGCAAATTAATTATTTACTCAGAACGCATTAATATTCATAAAGAACCGTTTGCATTGAGTAAAGCGTGCATTAAATCGCTTGATCCCAAAAGCGAGCTGCGTATAATGCCCGACAATTTGCCGGGAGGAAGCATGGTCAAGCGTGTACGACATAACGTCTTACCGCGTCTGAAATCAGACGCTGGCCTGCCGTTTTTCTTCCCGTTGCTAAACCTATTCCCAGAGCCCCTCATTTGAGGGGCTTTTTTTTGCCCGGCGTCAGGAGATAAACATGAATCCGCTTTATCAAAAACACATCATTTCCATAAACGACCTCAGCCGCGAAGAGCTGGAACTAGTTCTGGAAACCGCGGCAAAACTGAAGGCCAATCCGCAACCGGAGCTGCTGAAGCACAAGGTGATTGCGAGCTGCTTCTTTGAAGCCTCGACCCGCACCCGCCTCTCCTTTGAGACCTCCATGCACCGCCTGGGCGCGAGCGTGGTGGGCTTCTCTGACAGCAGCAACACGTCGCTGGGTAAAAAAGGCGAGACCCTGGCGGATACCATTTCAGTGATCAGCACCTACGTCGACGCGATTGTGATGCGCCACCCGCAGGAGGGCGCGGCGCGTCTGGCGACCGAGTTTTCCGGCGGCATTCCGGTGCTGAACGCCGGTGACGGTGCCAACCAGCACCCGACGCAGACCCTGCTGGATCTGTTCACCATTCAGGAGACGCAGGGCACGCTTGAGAACCTGAACATCGCCATGGTCGGCGACCTGAAGTATGGCCGCACCGTCCACTCCCTGACCCAGGCGCTGGCGAAATTTAACGGCAACCGCTTCTTCTTCATCGCGCCGGACGCGCTGGCGATGCCGCAGTACATTCTCGATATGCTGGACGAAAAAGGCATCGCGTGGAGCCTGCATGCCAGCATCGAAGAGGTGATGGGCAACGTGGATATTCTCTACATGACCCGCGTGCAGAAAGAGCGTCTTGACCCATCCGAGTACGCCAACGTGAAGGCGCAGTTCGTACTGCGCGCCAGCGACCTCGAGGGCGCGCGCGACAACATGAAGGTGCTGCACCCGCTGCCGCGCATCGATGAGATCACCACAGACGTGGATAAAACGCCGCACGCCTGGTACTTCCAGCAGGCCGGAAACGGCATCTTCGCCCGCCAGGCGTTACTGGCACTGGTTCTGAATCGCGAATTAGCTCTGTAAGGGGAGACGACCATGACACACGATAACAAACTCCAGGTTGAAGCCATCAAGCGTGGCACCGTGATTGACCACATCCCTGCGCAGGTGGGCTTTAAGCTGCTGACGCTGTTCAAACTGACCGAAACCGACCAGCGCATCACCATCGGCCTGAACCTGCCGTCCGGCGAGATGGGCCGCAAAGACCTGATCAAGATCGAGAACACTTTCCTGACCGACGAGCAGGTTAACCAGCTGTCGCTGTACGCGCCGGACGCCACGGTTAACCGCATCGACGATTACGACGTGGTGGGCAAATCCCGCCCAAGCCTGCCGGATCGCATCGAAAGCGTGCTGGTCTGCCCGAACAGCAACTGCATCAGTCATGCTGAGCCGGTTTCCTCCAGTTTCGCAGTGAAAAAGCGCGCCAATGACATCGCACTCAAATGCAAATACTGCGAAAAAGAGTTTTCTCATTATGTGGTGCTGGCCAACTAATTGAGGTTGGTAATGAAATCCCGGCTGTTATAATGGCCGGGAACATTCTTAACGCTGTAATTCTGGAGAAAAAATGAGCAAAGTACTCGCGACGGAAAATGCACCAGCGGCTATCGGCCCATACGTTCAGGGCGTTGATCTGGGCAGCATGATCATCACTTCTGGCCAGATCCCGGTGAACCCAAAAACCGGTGAAGTACCTGCCGACGTAGCGGCGCAGGCGCGTCAGTCGCTGGAAAACGTGCAGGCGATCGTCGAATCTGCCGGTCTGAAAGTGGGCGATATCGTCAAAACCACCGTGTTCGTGAAAGATCTGAATGATTTTGCGACCGTTAACGCCACTTACGAAGCGTTCTTCACCGAGCACAACGCCGCCTTCCCGGCGCGCTCCTGTGTGGAAGTGGCGCGTCTGCCAAAAGACGTGAAAATTGAAATTGAAGCGATTGCCGTACGTCGCTAATTTATTTCAAGAAAGAGAAGGCAGCTCTGGCTGCCTTTTTTTATTTCGACCATTTTTACTCTCTCCGGGAAATGACGCATCCGCCACTCCATTAATAGACTGACGCTGCCTTGCTCTATTCTAATTAATGGATGATGAATGAAACTCTCTAAAATTGCGCTGGCGGTAACCACATTAACGGTTGCGTCTTCCGCACTTGCACACGGATATATAGAATCCCCTGCCAGCCGCGCTTATATGTGTAAGCTCGGCCAGAATACTGACTGTGGCTCTGTACAATATGAACCGCAGAGCGTAGAAAAGACCTCCGGCTTCCCGACGGGTGCGATGCCGCCTGACGGCCAGCTTGCCAGCGCCGGTATTGCCAGCTACTCCCAGCTTGATAAGCAGAGCCTGAACGCCTGGACCAAAAATCCCATGACGGCAGGCCCGCATGAATTTGTCTGGCACCATACCGCGCCGCATAAAACCACCAACTGGCGTTATTACATTACCAAACAAAACTGGGACCCCAATAAACCGCTGACCCGTGACCAGTTCGAATTAACGCCGTTCTGTACTATTAACGGAAATGGTCAGGCACCGGCGATGACAAAATCCATGACCTGTAATGTCCCGGAACGTACGGGCTACCAGGTTATTTATGGCGTGTGGGAAATTGCGGATACCGCAAACAGTTTCTATCAGGCCATTGACGTTGATTTCGGTAACGGCGGCAACGTCACGCCGGACGGCACCCCAGCGGTGATATCCCAGTGGAGTAAAACCCTGAGCGGACAGATTGCCGGGAATAACCTGAACACGGGCGATAAAGTGATTGCACGCTTCTTCGACGCCAACGGGGAAGTTGCCGCCCTGCGTACCGAGCTGACCATCGGCTCCGTTGCCCAGGGGGATGCGAACCAGTGGTCCTACGATCTGGCGCAGAAGATCAACGCCGCGTACAGCGATGTGCGTGTCGGGGTGAAGGATGAAGCGGGCGAAATTAGCCCGGTTCACGGCGCGAACAGCGTCTTCGTCAAAGACGGCAGCGCCCTCCAGTCCGTTGCGATTTCGTACGAAGAGCAGAAGGCGGAAGTGAATGAAACCATCGCTGTATCTAACCTGCACTACAGCAAAATCGAGAATGGCAAGGCATCCGTCACCTTCCACGTGAACACCAAAGGCGACGTGAACGTTGAAGCGCACGTGATGAACCACAGCGGTGCGGAAAAGGGGTATCTGAAGCAGGAGATGAATAACGCCAGCCAGGACGTGACCATGACCCTGACTGACGTCACGGCGGGGCACCATATGCTGAAATACTACGCCACCAACAAAGACGGCACCCTGTTCGCGCAGGACGTGCTGGATCTGATGCTGGAAAGCGACGCGGCGGACAGCAACGGCCCGCATGACTTTATCTTCCCGGATAACGTCGCGTCCTACAAAGCGGGCACCGTAGTGCTACAGCCGAAAGACGGTAAGACCTACGAATGCAGGCCTGTCCCGTTCAGCGGCTACTGCGTGCAGTACAGCCCAACCGCAAACCAGTTTGAACCAGGCGTGGGCGCGCACTGGAGAGAGGCATGGGTGTTGAAGAACTGAGTGATCTGATTCCCTCACCCTAACCCTCTCCCAAAGGGAGAGGGAATTTATACACCCTCTCCCTTTGGGAGAGGGCTGGGGTGAGGGTTCTTTACTACTGATTCCGCGTCGCGCGCAGCAGCGTTTCCAGCGGGTACACCGCCGCAATCACCACCTCGTCCTGAACCTTCGCCGCGTTATCCAGTTCGCTCTGGATCGACGCGATCTCTTTATCATCCAGCGTGCCCTGGCGCGCCACCAGATCCGTCAGCCGCAGGCCAATCGACGAAAGCTTGTCGACTTCCTGAATCACCGGCTTGATCGCCTTCAGCTGATAGCTGTTTTCGCTTAGCGCCAGCGCGTCGCTGGTGTTGCTCTGCCAGCGGTTGAAGACGTGGCGCAGCGCGTCGGCGCTTTCCGTGTCTTCCGCGTCGCTCACCAGACGGTCCGCCCATTTATTCATCTGACGCACGGTCGCACTTTCCGCGTTTAGCGCATCAGCGAGCCGGTTGAGCGGCTCAAACTGATGATAGTTTCCAGCCTGGAACTTAAGATGCTGGCGGGTGTAATACTGCGCCGGTTCAAGCGCCTGGGTGAGAATTTGCAGCGGCAGGGTATCCGCATTGTTGGCGAGGCGCGTGAACTGCACCTGCTGCTGGGTATGCTGCTGTAGTCCAGCCGACACCGTCGACCAGCTGTCCATCGCCTGGAGCCGGGTATACATGTTGTCGATGTCGTTGACGTCCTTCGCCGACCATAGCCGCTCCGCCACCGCAAAGGCGCGCGGCCACAGACGGATATCCAGCACCGGCGCAACCACGTTTTCCGCCCACAGCGCGGCTTCACCGCCGAGCAGATTGGCCTCGTTCGCCGGGTCCGGCACCACTGGCGGTATGCCTTTTGGGACCGCGTCCAGACGCGTGCCGCTAATCGGGTAGCGGGCGTTACCCACCTGGAAATAGCCGCTGAGCTTATCGTTCTCAACAGAAACGACCGGACGCGTTTCACCCATCCAGGTATCAACGGTAAACGTTACCTGATTGTCGTCCCGCCATTGAATGTTATCCACCGCCCGACGCGATTTCCCGGCAAAATCAATAAACCCGCGCCAGCCGGCATCCCCTTTCACTAGGGTGAAGCTCCCCTCCACCGGCTTGCCCTTCAGGCGCGGCATGGAGAAAGCCCAGCTCTGGACGCTGTCGGTGTCCGCTATCACATCCACGCCGTTCAGCCCCTGCGGCACAATTTCATTGCGGTAGTGGTAGGCGGTTGATTGCGGCTGATCGAGGTAGAAACCGGTTGAGAGAATGCCCTTATAACCGTTCTGCGCCACCTGCCCCAGCGCGTCCTGTCCCTGCCAGGACTGGATCAGAATGCTTTTCGGCAGATCGGGATGGTAGATCTCATCCCAGCCAACCATCTGCCGGTGGTGCTTCTCAAGGATCGTCTCCAGCTTGCGGTTGAAATACGCCTGCAACGCGTGGCTGTCCGCCAGTTTATTGTCGCGCATGAATCTCTGGATCGCAGCGTTCGCTTTCCACTGGCTGTCGTCAACCTCATCGCCGCCAATATGCAGATATGGATCCGGGAAGATCGCCGCCAGTTCGCTGACCATCGCGTCGGCAAAGGTATAAGTTGCCTCTTTGGTGGGATCCAGCACTGGCTTCAGCACGCCCCAGTGGCGCTCCATGGCGTACGGCCCCGGCGCGCTCATCAGCTCCGGGTAGGCGACGGCAATCGCCGAGGCGTGGCCCGGCATATCAATTTCCGGCACCACGCGTATGCCGCGCTCGGCAGCGTAACGCACAATCTCGCGCATCTGCTCAGGGGTGTAGAACAGCCCGTCGCTGGCAAGCTGGGTCAGCTTAGGGTAGCGCTTTGAGCTGAAGCGCCAGCCCTGATCGTCGGTCAAATGCCAGTGCAGCACGTTGAGCTTCGCCGCGGCCATGCCGTCGATCTGGCGTTTAATATCCGGAATCGGGAGGAAGTGGCGCGCCGAATCGAGCAGCAGCCCGCGCCACGGGAAGCGCGGCGAATCTTCAATGGTCACCCACGGGATCGAGGTGTTTTCGGCGCCGTTCTGCATCAGCTGAAGCAAGGTTTCCATGGCGCGCAGCGCGCCGAAGCGGGTATTGGCGGAGATATTTACGCCGTTGGCGTCCACCGTGAGTTTATAGCTCTCATCGCTGTCCGGCAGCGGCTGCGGCTTCACCTTTTTGGCGATGGCGATGCGGATGGTCGGCTTGTCAGGTTTTTCGGCCTGCGGCTGTAGCGTCCAGCCGGTTTGAAGGGCGATGCGCTGGCGCAGGCGGTTGACCGCATCCCCCAGATCGTCGCCACTTACGCTCACGGTGAGTTGATTGTTAAGCTCCAGCGCGCCCTGAGTGGTCGGGCGTTCAACCTTCGCAGGCCAGGGCATTAAGGGAAGGTCGCCTGCCGGTGCGGCAAAGGCGGAGGCGCCGAGCATGAGCCCGGCGGTTAAGAGACTGTACCGTAACATGAATGTTCCTTATCTGACGGGCCAAATACAGGCAAAACATTCTGTTAACATGCGCTCAAATTGTCGTCAAGCGAATGCGCCGACGGAGATCACAGGTTGTTGAATTTGGGAGGAAAGCCAGCTGCCGGGTGGCGGCTTCGCCTTACCCGGCCTACGTTCGGATCGTAGGCCCGGTAAGCGCAGCGCCACCGGGCTTGCCGTTACTGCCACCCATACCGACGGCTATAGAACCCCTTCACCATCTGCGTCAGCACCATGTAACCCGCGAGGATCGCCACCAGCCATGGGAAGTAGCTCAGCGGTAGCGCCTGAAGTTGCAGGTAGCTTGCCAGCGGCGAGAACGGCAGCGCGATCCCGAGCGCCATCACAATGCCCGTCATCACAATCAGCGGCCACGCGGCACGGCTCTGAATGAACGGAATGCGGCGGGTGCGGATCATATGCACAATCAGCGTCTGAGACAGCAGTCCCACCACGAACCAGCCGGACTGGAACAGCGTCTGGTGTTCCGGGGTGTTGGCGTGGAACACAAACCACATCAGGCAGAAAGTCAGAATGTCGAAGATAGAGCTGATCGGCCCAAAGAACAGCATAAAGCGTCCCAGATCGGCGGGGTTCCAGCGCTGAGGCTTCTGGATCTGCTCGTCGTCCACGTTATCAAACGGGATGGCGACCTGAGAGACATCGTACATCAGGTTCTGGATCAGCAGATGCAGCGGCAGCATCGGCAGAAACGGCAGAAACGCGCTCGCCACCAGCACGCTGAAGACGTTGCCGAAGTTCGAGCTGGCGGTCATTTTGATGTATTTGAGCATATTGGCGAAGGTGCGACGCCCTTCGATGACGCCCTCCTCCAGCACCATCAGGCTCTTTTCCAGCAGAATGATATCCGCCGCTTCGCGGGCAATATCCACCGCGCCGTCTACGGAGATACCGATATCCGCCGCACGCAGGGCTGGCGCATCGTTGATGCCGTCGCCCATAAAGCCCACTACATGCCCTTCGAGACGCAGCAGAGTGACGATGCGTTCTTTATGCATCGGCGTCAGGCGGGCAAACAGCGTGGTGCGTTGGGCAAGGTCGGCCAGCTCATCGTCAGACAGGAGCTCAATGTCGCTCCCCACGACGACGTCGCCCGCGTCCAGGCCGACTTCGTGGCACACTTTGGCCGCCACCAGCTCGCTGTCGCCGGTGAGAATTTTGACGGTGATACCGCTCGCTTTCAGCGCTTTCAGCGCAGGTGCGGTGGTCTCTTTCGGCGGATCGAGGAATGCGATGTAACCCTCGAGGATCAAATCAGATTCATCGATACGCTGGTAGTCCCCTTCCCGCGCGGGCAGGAACTTGCTGGCTACCGCCACCACGCGCAGCCCCTGGCGGTTCAGGTTATCGGTGACGCGTTTGATGCGGCGCAGCATGGTCTCATCCAGCGGCACGATCTCGCCGTTATGGCGCACCTGCGTGGAAACATTCAGGATCTCCTGCAATGCCCCTTTGCAGATCAGCTGATGCACGTCCGGCTGCTCGCTGACCACCACCGACATGCGGCGTCGTTCAAAGTCGAACGGAATTTCGTCCACCTTCTGCCAGCGCCCGGAGAGCATGCGGGCAGACTCTTCATCCACACCTTCCAGCACCGCCACGTCGAGCAGGTTTTTCAGCCCGGTCTGGTAGTGGCTGTTCAGCCACGCGCTGTACAGCACCCGTTCGCTGGTCTTTCCGGCGATATCGGTGTGGTTCTCCAGCACGATTTTGTCCTGGGTCAGGGTGCCGGTTTTATCGGTGCAAAGAATGTCCATCGCGCCAAAGTTCTGGATGGCGTCGAGGTGTTTAACAATCACCTTTTGTTTAGAGAGTTTCACCGCCCCGCGCGCCAGCGTGGAGGTGACAATCATCGGCAGCATTTCCGGCGTTAAGCCCACAGCCACGGAGAGCGCGAACAGCGCCGCTTCCCACCAGTCGCCTTTGGTGTAGCCGTTGATCAGCAGGACAATCGGCGTCATGACCATCATAAAGCGGATCAGCAGCATGCTGACGCGGCCAATGCCTTTCTGAAACGCATTCGGCTCGCTCTCCTGCTCGCTGACGCGTCCGGCAAGCTGTCCAAACCAGGTATTGCCGCCGGTGGCGGTGACAATCGCCTGCGCGGTGCCACTAACCACCGTGGTGCCCATAAAGCACAGGGTGTCGCACTCCAGCGGGTTCATCTGCTGCGGATCGCGGGTCCGCGCTACCTTCTCTACGGGCAGGGACTCACCGGTGAGTGACGCCTGCGCGACGAACAGATCCCGCGCCTGGATGATACGTAAATCCGCCGGGATCATGTCCCCCGCAGCCAGCTTCACCAGATCGCCCGGCACCAGCTGGTCAATGGGAAGCTCAATCCAGGCGTTTTCGCCGAGGTCGTTAATCACGCGCGACACGGTGGCGGTGTTGCTGACCATCGCTTTCAGCGCATCCGCCGCTTTGGTGGAGCGCGCTTCCTGGATAAAGTTCAGCAGCGTGGAGATCCCTACCATCAGGGCAATCACGCCTGCGGCAAACAGATCTTCAGTGGCGTAAGAGATAATACCGAGCACCGTCAGCAGCAGGTTGAACGGATTGCGGTAGCAGAGCCACAGGTGGACCCACCAGGGAGAGGGTTTCTGCGCCGGGATCTGGTTATCGCCATGTTCCGCGCGGATTTTTGACACTTCTTGCGCGTTCAGCCCTTCCGGGTGGCCGCCAAAGGCGCGCCAGACTTCGTTTTCATCCATCGCCGCCACGTTCAGGCAGCGCTCGGTCAGGGAGGCGGGAATCGCCGCTCCCGCCATGGTGTTGGCATTTGGCAGCGGATCGCGCGCAATCAGGCGATGTGGCAGGTGACGGCTCAGCAGCGCTTGCAGCTGCCGGGTGATATTTTTCAACATAGTCATTCCCCCGCATCCGCAAAGGCGGACGCAGTCTTTCCCGCAGGCGTGGCAAAGCCGTACCTGTCAGGCACTTAATTTATCAAGCAGGAACGTATGAACGTTGCTGCCTCACGCCGGTGAGACAGCAAAAAGCTGGCTTACCGGTAAGAAGGTTTTCTCCGGGTCAGGAGAGGTGTGGGATCGGGATCCATGTGGCCTCCGGTAAGTAAAAAGTTGGGTATCGGCGCGCAGTATAGAGATTTATCCATACCGTTTGTGACTAATCGGGCGGTATTATAACGCCCTGCAAATAAACCGAACGTAAACCAGACTTTGCCCATAGCGAATTCGCAGGATAGCATTAGGCTCAATTGATTATTTTATCGTTGTTACAGGGAATACAGCATGCAGAACCGCCTTACGATTAAAGACATCGCGCGTTTAAGCGGCGTGGGGAAATCGACTGTCTCACGCGTGCTGAACAACGAAAGCGGTGTCAGCGAGCGCACACGCGAGCGCGTCGAGGCGGTGATGAATCAGCACGGTTTTTCCCCTTCCCGCTCCGCGCGCGCCATGCGCGGGCAGAGCGATAAAGTGGTCGCCATTATCGTCTCGCGTCTGGATTCCCTCTCCGAAAACCTCGCCGTACAGACGATGCTGCCCGCGTTCTACGAGCAGGGCTACGATCCGATCATGATGGAGAGCAAGTTCTCCGCGCAAATGGTGGAGGAGCATCTCGGTATGCTTCAGCGCCGTAATATTGATGGGGTGGTGCTGTTCGGATTTACCGGCCTAAAAGAGGACGTGCTTAAACCCTGGCAGCCGTCACTGGTGCTGCTGGCGCGCGACGCAAGCGGGTTTGCCTCTGTCTGTTACGATGACGAAGGGGCGATCGTGATCCTGATGCAGCGCCTGTATGAACAGGGCCATCGGCATATTAGCTATCTCGGCGTGCCGCATGCCGACATCACCACCGGCAAGCGTCGCCATGAAGCGTACCTGGCGTTTTGTAAAAAACACAATCTCCCCGCCGTGGCCGCGCTGCCTGGTCTGGGTATGAAACAGGGATATGAACAGGTCGCCAGCGTGCTGACGCCACAAACCACCGCCCTGGTATGCGCCACGGATACCCTTGCATTGGGTGCGAGCAAATATTTGCAGGAGCAGCGCATCGGGGAACTGCAATTAGCGAGCGTGGGAAGCACGCCGCTGATGAAGTTCTTACACCCGGAGATTATCAGCGTTGATCCGGGTTACGCCGAGTCTGGCCGGCAGGCTGCCGCGCAGCTGATCGAGCAGATTACCGGGCGTACCGAGCCCCGTCAGATCGTTATTCCAGCCCATCTCTCATAATTCTTTTGAATAGATTATTGTGATCTTCGCCCGATTTCGGGAACGTTCCCATTTTCGCCGTCACGTTGAAGGAGTAGGCTTGCGCACAGGTCATAACCCCTATCACCATCTGTCATGAGGTTTCATGATGAGTAAAGTCAAACAAACAGATATCGATCAGCTGATCGTCCTGGTCGGCGGACGCGATAACATCGCCACCGTCAGCCATTGCATTACCCGCCTGCGCTTCGTGCTGAACGATCCGGCCAAAGCCAACCCGAAGGCCATTGAAGAGCTTTCTATGGTTAAAGGCTGCTTCACCAACGCCGGGCAGTTTCAGGTGGTGATTGGTACCGAAGTGGGCGATTACTATCAGGCTCTGCTGGCGACTACCGGGCACTCTTCCGCCGATAAAGAGCAGGCGAAGAAGGCCGCGCGCCAGAATATGAAATGGCATGAGCAGCTGATTTCCCATTTTGCGGAGATCTTCTTCCCGCTGCTGCCAGCGCTGATCAGCGGGGGCTTAATTCTGGGCTTCCGTAACGTCATCGGCGATGTGCCAATGAGCGACGGCAAAACCCTGGCGCAGATGTACCCGGCGCTGCAAAGCATCTATGACTTCCTGTGGCTGATTGGCGAAGCGATCTTCTTCTATCTGCCGGTCGGGATCTGCTGGTCCGCGGTGCGCAAGATGGGCGGAACGCCAATTCTCGGTATCGTGCTCGGCGTGACGCTGGTCTCTCCGCAGTTAATGAACGCTTACTTACTTGGTCAGCAAACGCCAGAGGTGTGGAACTTCGGCCTGTTTACCATCGCCAAAGTGGGCTATCAGGCGCAGGTGATCCCGGCATTGCTGGCGGGTCTGGCGCTGGGCTTTATTGAGACGCGCCTGAAGCGCATCGTGCCGGATTACCTGTATCTGGTGGTGGTCCCGGTCTGCTCGCTGATCCTGGCGGTGTTCCTGGCGCACGCCTTTATCGGTCCGTTTGGCCGCATGATTGGCGACGGCGTGGCCTTCGCGGTCCGTCACCTGATGACCGGCAGCTTCGCGCCAATCGGTGCCGCGCTGTTTGGCTTCCTCTACGCTCCGCTGGTGATCACCGGCGTGCACCAGACCACGCTGGCGATCGATATGCAAATGATCCAGAGCCTCGGCGGTACGCCTGTCTGGCCGATCATCGCCCTGTCTAACATTGCGCAGGCCTCGGCGGTAACCGGCATCATCATCGTCAGCCGTAAGCACAACGAGCGTGAGATCTCCGTTCCGGCTGCCATCTCCGCTTACCTCGGCGTCACTGAACCGGCGATGTACGGTATCAACCTCAAATACCGCTTCCCGATGCTTTGCGCGATGATCGGCTCCGGTCTGGCGGGCTTGCTGTGCGGCCTGAACGGCGTGATGGCGAACGGGATTGGCGTCGGCGGCCTGCCGGGGATCCTCTCCATTCAACCCGCTTTCTGGCAGGTATTTGCGCTGGCGATGGCGGTGGCGATTATCATCCCAATGGCGCTGACTACCGTGGTTTATCAGCGTAAGTTCCGTCAGGGCACGTTGCAGATTGTTTAATTCTCTCTTTCGGGGCGCAGTTGCGCCCCTTCGCATTTGCAGGAACGCACTATGAATACCCTTCCTCACTGGTGGCAGAACGGCGTCATCTATCAGATTTACCCAAAGAGTTTCCAGGATACCACCGGCAGCGGCACGGGCGATCTACGCGGCGTAACGCAGCGCCTGGACTACCTGAAAACCCTCGGCATTGACGCTATCTGGCTGACGCCGTTTTATATCTCGCCGCAGGTGGATAACGGTTACGACGTGGCGAACTACACTGCCATTGACCCGACCTACGGCACGCTGGATGATTTCGACGAGCTGGTCGCTGAGGCGCACGCGCGCGGCATTCGCATCGTGCTGGACATGGTGTTTAACCACACCTCCACGCAGCACGCCTGGTTCCGCGAGTCGCTGAACAAAGCGAGCCCGTACCGCCAGTTCTACATCTGGCGAGACGGCACGCCGGAGCAGCTTCCCAACAACTGGCGCTCCAAGTTTGGCGGCAACGCCTGGCGCTGGCACGCCGAGAGCGAGCAGTATTACCTGCACCTGTTCGCACCGGAGCAGGCGGACCTCAACTGGGAAAACCCGGCGGTGCGCGCCGAGCTGAAAAAGGTGTGCGAGTTCTGGGCCGATCGCGGCGTGGACGGCCTGCGTCTGGACGTCATTAACCTGATTTCAAAAGATCAGGATTTCCCTGATGACAACATCGGCGACGGTCGCCGCTTCTATACCGACGGGCCGCGCATTCATGAATATCTCCAGGAGATGAGCCGCGACGTCTTTACGCCGCGCAACCTGATGACGGTGGGCGAGATGTCCTCCACCTCGCTGGAGAACTGCCAGCAGTATGCGTCTCTCGATGGCCGCGAGCTGTCGATGACCTTTAACTTCCACCACCTCAAGGTGGACTACCCCGGCGGCGAAAAATGGACGAAGGCAAAGCCGGACTTCGTGGCGCTGAAAACCCTTTTCCGCCACTGGCAGCAGGGGATGCACAACAAAGCCTGGAACGCGCTGTTCTGGTGTAACCATGACCAGCCGCGCATCGTGTCGCGCTTTGGTGACGAAGGGGAACGCCGCGTGGCGGCGGCGAAAATGCTCGGCATGGTGCTGCACGGGATGCAGGGCACGCCGTATATCTATCAGGGTGAAGAGCTTGGCATGACCAACCCGCACTTCAGCCGCATCACCGATTACCGCGACGTGGAAAGCCTGAACATGTTCGCCGAACTGCGCGCCAGCGGCCGCGAGCCGGATGAATTACTGGCGATTCTGGCGAGTAAGTCACGCGATAATGGCCGCACGCCGATGCAGTGGGACGCCTCGCATAATGCGGGCTTTACCGAGGCCGAGCCGTGGATTGGCGTTTGCGACAACTACGAAACCGTGAATGTCCGCGCGGCGCTGGACGACCCCGATTCGGTGTTCTACACCTACCAGTCGCTGATTCGCCTGCGCAAAACCCTGCCGGTACTGACGTGGGGGGATTATGAGGATCTCCTGCCTGACCACCCTTCCCTGTGGTGCTATCGCCGCCAGTGGCAGGGGCAAACGCTGATGGTGGTGGCGAACCTGAGCCATTTGCCTCAGGAATGGCAAGCGGACGCTCTCAGCGGCGAGTCGCAGGTGGTGATAAGCAACTACCCCGCCCCTCACACCTCAATGCTTCGTCCGTTTGAAGCCGTGTGGTGGCTAAAGCAGTAATTCCTCCGCCGGGCACGATGCCGTGTCCGGCTTACTTTGCTGTTTTTGTTGAATAATTAATCAGATTTTTCCTTCGCGTCTTTACAATTGCCCCAGCGCCCGCCGTTTGTACTCTCGTCTTTTTACTTTGTCCTGCATCAAAAAAATCGCAAACATGTTTGATGCAAATCACTATATGTAGCACTTAAAATGCACGCCGACCCAACATCTTGTATTTATCATCTACTATTCCAACAACAAGACGGCGCTTACGCTGGCCGGAATTGTGGATAACACGGGCTGGGCACGCGGGAAGTCTTTGCCGCGGCGAGGAATACGCCCGGTGAATACTTCTCCACCTCTGTGGATAACCTGTTTTTAAAATGGAGTGATCATGACACCGCATGTGATGAAACGTGATGGCTGTAAAGTGCCGTTTAAATCAGAGCGCATCAAAGAAGCCATTCTGCGTGCAGCTAAAGCAGCGGGAGTCGATGACGCAGATTACTGCGCCACCGTCGCAGAAGTCGTTAGCAGCCAGATGCATGAACGCAGCCAGGTGGATATCAGCGAGATCCAGACCGCGGTTGAAAACCAGCTGATGTCTGGTCCGTACAAGCAGCTGGCGCGCGCCTACATTGAGTATCGTCACGACCGTGACGTCCAGCGTGAGAAACGGGGTCGCCTTAACCAGGAGATCCGCGGCCTGGTAGAGCAAACCAACTCGTCGCTGCTCAATGAAAATGCCAATAAAGACAGCAAAGTGATCCCGACCCAGCGCGACCTGCTGGCCGGTATCGTCGCCAAGCACTATGCCCGTCAGCATCTGCTGCCGCGCGATGTAGTCTCGGCGCACGAGCGCGGTGAGATCCACTATCACGATCTCGACTACTCGCCGTTCTTCCCGATGTTTAACTGCATGCTGATCGACCTGAAAGGCATGCTGACCCACGGTTTTAAAATGGGTAACGCCGAGATTGAGCCGCCGAAATCCATCTCCACCGCGACGGCGGTCACGGCGCAGATCATCGCCCAGGTGGCGAGCCACATCTATGGCGGCACCACCATTAACCGCATTGATGAAGTGCTGGCCCCGTTCGTGACCGAGAGCTTCAACAAACACCGTAAAACGGCGGAAGAGTGGCAGATCCCGGATGCTGACGGTTACGCCCGTTCCCGCACCGAGAAAGAGTGCTACGACGCCTTCCAGTCGCTGGAATATGAGGTAAACACGCTGCACACCGCCAACGGCCAGACGCCGTTTGTGACCTTCGGGTTTGGCCTCGGCACCAGCTGGGAATCACGCCTGATCCAGCAGTCTATTCTGCGCAACCGTATCTCCGGCCTCGGTAAAAACCGTAAAACGGCGGTGTTCCCGAAACTGGTGTTCGCCATTCGCGACGGCCTGAACCACAAGTTTGGCGATCCGAACTACGACATCAAACAGCTGGCGCTGGAGTGCGCGAGCAAGCGTATGTACCCGGATATCCTCAACTACGACCAGGTGGTAAAAGTCACGGGTTCGTTTAAAACGCCAATGGGCTGCCGCAGCTTCCTCGGCGTGTACGAGGATGAGAACGGCGAGCAGATCCACGACGGGCGCAACAATCTGGGCGTCATCAGCCTGAACCTGCCGCGCATCGCGCTGGAAGCCAAAGGGAATGAAGCGGCCTTCTGGACGCTGCTGGATGAACGTTTACAGCTGGCACGTAAGGCGCTGATGACCCGCATCGCCCGTCTTGAAGGGGTGAAAGCCCGCGTCGCGCCAATTCTCTATATGGAAGGGGCCTGCGGCGTGCGCCTGAAAGCGGACGATGATGTGTCGGAGATCTTCAAAAACGGTCGCGCGTCGATCTCTCTTGGCTATATCGGCATTCACGAAACGATTAACGCGCTGTTTGGCGACAAGCATATCTATGACAACGACGCCCTGCGTGAGAAGGGTATCGCGATTGTGCAGCGCCTGCGCGATGCGGTAGACCAGTGGAAAGAGGAAACTGGTTACGGTTTCAGCCTGTACAGCACGCCGAGTGAAAACCTCTGCGATCGCTTCTGCCGCCTGGACACCGCCGAATTCGGCATCGTGGAAGGCGTGACCGACAAAGGTTACTACACCAACAGCTTCCACCTCGATGTGGAGAAGAAGGTGAACCCGTACGACAAGATCGACTTCGAAGCGGCTTATCCGCCCATCGCGAACGGCGGTTTTATCTGCTATGGCGAGTACCCGAACATTCAGCACAACCTGAAGGCGCTGGAAGACGTGTGGGATTACAGCTATCAGCACGTGCCGTACTACGGAACCAACACGCCAATTGACGAGTGCTACGAGTGCGGCTTTACCGGTGAGTTCGAGTGCACCAGCAAAGGCTTCACCTGTCCGAAATGCGGTAACCACGATGCAGCCCGCGTCTCCGTGACCCGCCGCGTGTGCGGCTACCTCGGCAGCCCGGATGCCCGTCCGTTTAACGCCGGTAAGCAGGAAGAGGTGAAGCGCAGGGTGAAACATCTGGGGAATGGGCAGATCGGGTAAGTTCTGCGCAGGGTGTCCCCCTCACCCTACCCCTCTCCCTCAAGGGAGAGGGAACCGATCGAGCACATTGTTATTCCGGCCACCGGTGTTCTCCCTCTCCCTGTGGGAGAGGGCCGGGGTGAGGGCATCAGGTTAACGCTATGAATTATCACCAGTACTACCCCGTCGACATCGTCAACGGCCCCGGCACCCGCTGTACCCTGTTTGTATCAGGCTGCGTTCACGAGTGCCCCGGCTGCTACAACAAAAGCACCTGGCGCCTGAACTCGGGTATGCCGTTTACCGCTGAGATGGAAGACCGCATCATCAACGACCTGAACGACACGCGCATCAAACGCCAGGGGATCTCGCTCTCCGGCGGCGACCCGCTCCATCCGCAAAACGTGCCGGAGATCCTGAAGCTGGTAAAACGCATCCACCACGAGTGCGCGGGAAAAGACATCTGGGTCTGGACGGGCTATAAGCTGGATGAACTGAATGCGCAGCAGATGGAAGTGGTGGATCTAATTAACGTCCTGGTCGACGGCAAGTTCATGCAGGATCTAAAAGATCCTATGCTTATCTGGCGCGGCAGCAGCAACCAGGTTGTGCATCATCTGCGTTGAATGAAGGCGGATATCCTCTGTCCGCCTGAACGTCAAAACCGACTCAAACTCTCCATCGCCACAGCCTTAAACGCCGCAAAATTCTCGCACTGGCACAGGCGCGCCATCGCGCGTTCACGCAGGAAAGTGACAAAGATGTCGTAAATCGCCATTGCCTCTTCGTACTCGCTTTTGCTGATGGCGAGCAGGAAGATGACATGGGCGGTTTCATCTCCCCACTGAATGCCCTGCGGCGCCAGCACGGTGTAGACCACCGTTTTTTGCGCCAGCAGGCCGAGGGAGTGCGGCAGCGCAATGCCGTCGCCGAGCATGGTGCTGACGATGGCTTCACGCTCGATAACCGAATCCAGAAACTCCGCACCGACAAAGCCCTCTGCTTCAAGCTGTTCACACAGCTCGCGGAACAGCGTTTGCTGGTCGACAGGCTTGTCGATAATGCGGAAATGGGCCGCGTCGAAGTATTTTTCCAGCATCCACGGCCGGGTGCGGTCCACCAGCACCAGCTTGCCGATCTGCTCTAACTGATAATCGGTCGGGAACGGGGCGATCATCACCACCGGTTTGGATTTTTCGCTCACACGGGCGGTGGAGATCACAAAGTCTTCGCCAATGGCATCGGCAAGCTCGTACTCGCGAAGGGTGAGCGTGCGCGTCACCTCAATCTGCGGGTATTTACGCTGAAGTACCGCCTCGATCATGCGCACCATCGCGTTACCTGCGTCGCATACCAGCAGCACCCGCGGCTGGCGCTGGTAGCCGATGTTGTAGTGGCGCTCCAGCCCGACGCCGATATGCAGCACCAGAAAACCAATTTCGTTTTCGCTGATCACATACGGGGTGTATTTTCCCCAGCTCGACACCGCCGCGAGGGTCATATCCCACGCCATCGGGTAGTGCTGCTTGATGTTATCCAGCAACGGATTGGGGATCATGATTTGATACCGCACGCGGGTAATCATGGTTTTGATGTGCGTGAGCAGATCTGCATGCAGTTGCTCGTCGCTCAACAGGTTGTAGTTATAGTGGGTGTTGATGTAGCGCAGAATGTAGTTGACCAGGGCTTCGTCGTCGTCAGCGTTAATGGCGCTCGGGGCGATCTCCTGGATCTGCCGCGCCGCAATGTGCACGCACAGCCAGCTCTCTTCTGACGGCGACAGCGCTTTGCCCGCCAGCTCCTGGATAGCCACCGCGATATCTTTCGCCGCCTCATGCACGTTCTCTTCCACGTCTTCCGCGTGGAATTCCGGCAGCGGATACCCTTCGCTGATGCGCCGCACCGACACCGCGCAGTACAGGCGCAGGAACAGCTCGCCTTCGTCGGTCAGGCGAATGTGATGGCGCGTCAGCGCATCGTGCAGCACCGGCACCATCTTTTCCGCCACGCCCGCGTTCAGCGCCACGTCGGTCACCAGCGGGTTCAGGCTGTCCTGCTGCGCCAGCTCCCACAGGAGGTCGGTCAGGCAGGCGCGGATCGCCATCTCGCTGCCAAACAGCTTCATGCCGTGGCGAGGGCGGGTTTCCAGCGTCAGGTTGTAACGGTGAAACCACTCGCGCACTTCCACCATGTCGCTCTGCAACGTGGCCCGGCTGACGAACCACTCATCGGCCAGATCCTCCAGCTTGATGGAAAAGGCTGACGTCAGAAAACGCACCACCAGATAGTGCACGCGCTCAGGTCCGGTTCGCGGAATACGCAGCGCGCGCGGGTGGGACGCCTGCAATTGCTGATAGCGCGCCACATCATTAATTTTGAGCTGATAGCCGTTGCCCCGGCTCAAAATGAACTGCGCGCCGTGGCTAGCCAGCAGCGCGTTCAGGGCGGTGATATCCGCCCGGACGGTTCGCGTGGAAACCGACAGCCGCTGCGCCAGCTCGTCCTGCGGCAGCGTCTCGTTTTGCAACAGATCGAAAAGTTGCGCTAAACGTTGGTTCGGAAATCGCACGTCGTTGTCCTCTTACGGCTTAAGGTGAAATGACCATCTGGGATGGGCTGCCGACCGGGGTATAGTCTGGCTCGGCGCTCAGCTTGCCGTCCGGTGCCACGCGGAAACGGGTAATGTTGTCGCTGCGCTGGTTCATGACGTACAGCCAGCGACCCTGCTTATCGAGCGTCAGGGTGCGCGGATAGTCGCCGCGCGTCCAGACATCATCCTGATGCGTCAGCGTACCCTCTGCCGTTACGGTAAAGTGCCCGATGCTGTTATGCAAACGGTTAGCGACATACAGCTGTTTCCCGTCGGCACTTAGCGCCAGCCCGGCAGCAAAACTGGTGCCTTTATAACCGTCCGGCAGGGCTGAAACCGTTTTACCCTCTTTCAGCCTGCCATTACTGTCCAGCGCATAATGGGTGAGCGTAGACGCCTCTTCGTTAATCAGCCACAGGGCATCACCTTTCGGCGTAAAGACGAAGTGGCGCGGCCCGGCCCCTTTTGAGGAGGCGCTGATAAACGGCGGATCGTTCGGAGTCAGCTTCCCGGTTTGATCGTCAAAACGGTACTGATAGATGCGATCCAGCCCCAGATCGGTGGAAAAAACGTATTTCCCGCTCGGATCGGCGGCGATCATGTGCGCATGCGGGCCGTTATGATCGCTGATGGCGAAACTGCCCTCGACGGCAGCTTCCGGCTTCGCCGCGCCCGGTTCGCCTTTGTCCTGATGGGTGTCCGTAGCATCGCTCAGGCTGCCGTCTGCGTTAACGGGCAGCACCGCGACAGTTCCGCTGATGTAGTTTGCCACCAGCAGATGTTTACCGTTCGGCGTCAGGGAAAGATATACCGGCCCCGCGCCGCCGGAGGCCACCTGATTCAGCTCGCTCAGCGTGCCGTTATCGCCGATGCGCAGCGCCTGCACCACGCCCTGCTCCACTTCGCTTGCCAGATAGAGCGTTTTGCCGTCGTGTGAGACGGTTAACTGCGCGGCGTTCGGCAGCTTGCTCACCAGCGTTTTATCGTTCAGCGCACCGGTTTGCGGGTCGACGGTAAAGCGGTACAGCCCTTCGCCGTTGGGGTTGTAGGTGCCCACCCAGGCGTACTGGTTTTGAGCGATAGCAGAGGTAGCAAGTAAAGAGAGTGAAGCAACAAGCAGGGTACGGGTGTGCATGGTGGCTCCTTCGGGTGTGTGCGGTTTGTTTCCCCTCACCCTAACCCTCTCCCCAAAGGGGAGAGGGGACGATTACACCCTCTCCCCTTTGGGGAGAGGGCTGGGGTGAGGGGCAGGTTTTACTTCACCAGCTTCTTCGTTATCTCCAGCAGCGTGCGCACATCTTCTGGGCGCGTATCACCGCTGGCTTTATCGATAATCGAGCTGTAGATATGCGGGATGATTTTGCTCACGCCCGCGTCGAGGGCGATCTGCAAGATCGCCTCGAAGTTCTCCAGATCGATTCCCCCGGTCGGCTCCAGCCAGAAGTCGTGACGGGCGCAGGCTTCCGCCACCGCCTGGTATTCGTCACGGCATTTCAGGCCGCCCATCGGAAAGTACTTGATGGAGCTCCCGCCGAAATCTTTCAGCAGGGCGATGGCGGTTTCAACCGGCACAATGCCGTCCGGCGCGTTGCTGCTCAGCGGGCCGGTGGAGATTTTCACCATCCCGACGGTACCGGTCGGAGAGACCAGACCGTTGACCACGGAGTCATTTTGCCCCAGCAGCGCGCGGCTGGTGGCCACGCCGGTAAAGACCTGGTTAACGTGCTGCGGCTGCACCTGGCGGGAGATTTCACTCACCATCGCCGACTGGTTCGGATCGCCCGCGCCCAGGCCAACGGAGAGCGCGTTATCAATCAGCTTCGCGTATTCACGCATATCCGCGACCGCGCTCGCCACGTCCGGGTAATTTTTGGAGAGCACGCCCACCAGCACGTGGCCTTCCGCCGCCTCATAGATGGCGCTGGCGTTGGCCTTTGAGCCAGCCAGCACGTTCAGACAGACGCGGTCACGGTAAAAGTTGGGGGTCAGTTTCATGCGTTTTTCTCCTGTCCTAATACTTCACTAATGCGGCGGTACACAATGTTCAGCTGGTCAGCGTTTACGCTGCGCACGTCCGCCTCAATAATCCCTTCGTTGGCCTTGTAGCCACGGAAATAGATGGCGTATTCGCCCTGCTTGAGCGCATTCACCAGGTCACCCGTGCCGACGCCCGTGGAGGCTTCGTCGAACTTAATTTCGGTGCGGGCGATGTCGCGTCCGGCGCTGTCCCAGACCACGCGCGCGGTCACACCGTTCAGGGTGTTGAGCGCCTCGATAAACGGCGTCATTTTCGCCACCATCTCGGCGCCGCTCTCTTTGGTGGCCGTCAGGTAGTGTTCGATGGCGCAGGTCAGGCCAAGAATGCCCTCTTTGCCCACCTTCATCGCGCGGCCAATGCCCGCCGTCTGGCGCTTCACCCACTCAACGTACTGGGTTTTGCCAATCACCAGGCCGCTGGTTGGGCCTTCGATCGCCTTCGCGCCGCTGTAGATCACCAGATCGGCGCCGGATCGGTAATAGGTATGCAGATCTTCTTCCGCCGCGGCATCAACGATCAGCGGCAAGTCGTGTTTACGCGCGACAACCGCCGCCTGCTCGACGCTGAGCATGCTTTTCTGCACGCAGTGGTGCGATTTAATGTAGAGGATAGCCGCCGTGCGCGGGGTGATCGCCGCCGCCAGCTGATCGGCGGAACATTCGTTGGCGTAGCCCGCTTCCACCAGCTTGCCGCCGCCAAGCGCCACCATGGTGCCCACCGGCGCGCCAAAATTCACGTTGTGGCCTTTCGGCAGGACGATCTCGTTATTTTCAATCGGTGTGACGTGCAGGTTTTCCAGCAGCCAGTCGCTATCTTTCACCAGCACAGCCGCCACGGACTGGGCAATGCCCGCCGACGCGCATGAGACCACCGTCGCCCCTTCCACCTCCAGCAGCTTCGCGATGTATTCCCCGGTTTTATTGACCAGATCCTTCATCTCGAAATAGTGATTCATGCCGTCCATCGCCGCCTGCACCACTTCCGGGCGCGGCGTGGAGACGCCCAGCGCCGTCATGCGGCCAGAGGTGTTGATAACCTGCTTTAAGTTGTACTTCTCATAAATCGAAGGCATGTTCCGTGCTCCCTTGTTCGGTCATGTAGCCCTTGCCCGCGCGGATCGCGGCAAGCGGCACCAGAATGTGTTCAGCCTGTAGGCTGTCGTTTTCGGCATCCGTCAGCACCGTCGGCTGGCGCTTGAGGGTAAACAGCGTCAGATCGGCGTCGAGGCCAGGCTGAATGCGGCCTTTGCGCGTCAGGCGCAGGCCGTCGGCGGCGTTGGCGGTGACGCAGTCAATCACCTGCGGCAATGACATGCCGATGGCGAGGAATTTCGACATCACGCTTGCCAGCGAGCCGACCGGACCGTTGATGCGGTTGCGGCAGTAAATATCCGAGCTGATGGTGTGCGGCAAAATGCCCATCGCAATAGCGCGCTTCGCCACTTCAAAGCTGAAGCTCGCCGTACCGTGGCCAACGTCCAGACGCACGCCGCGCTTCAGGGCGGAGGTAATGGAGGCATGCAGCTCGCCGGAGGGCGTCAGGATGCGGTTTGGCTTGCCGTTGTAGCAGTGGGTAATGATGTCGCCGGAGCTCAGCAGCTCGGCGATTTCGTCGAGGTTCGGCGGGTTGTTGCCAATGTGCACCATCAGCGGCAGGTCGCCGTTCTCTTTCTGGATCGCTTTCGCGCGCGCCAGCGGGGTGATGCCGTTTTCACCGACCACGCTGCTGCTCATGCGCGCCTTCAGGCCGACGATAAAATCAGGATGGCGTTTCACCGCCTCTTTCACCGCGTCGGCGTCAATATTGGCCATATTGGCCAGCTCGTTCTGGGCGATCAGCCCCACGCGGGAGATGTTCAGCAGGGCAAACACCTCGGTGGAGGCTTTGCGGGTGATGGCGTAGAAATCGTCCACGTCGTCGGCCCCGGTGCTGCCCGCGTCCACCACGGTGGTGACGCCGGTGGCAATGCCCACGCTGTCCGGCTCGTCGTGGTAAATCGGGGAGTTCGGGTAGCAGTGGACGTGGGAGTCAATCCAGCCCGCGCTGACGAACACATCACCGTTAAGCTCAACCGTTTTACGGGCGGGAGCGTCAATTTCGCCCGTCGCGGCGATCTTCCCGTCCTGAATGGCGATATCGGTCAGGGTATCGTCGGCGAGGCGCGCACGGCGCAGGAGTAAATCAAACATGGGGTTCTCCTGATAGGGCGGGCGCCGGAGCGCCCGCGGGTATTAAAGGGCGACCGGGAACAGCCATCCCAAAATCATTGCGCCGAGGATGGCGCCACCGGTAATCGGCTTCTGCCAGATGTAGAACAGCAGCGCGCCTACCAGGGAACCGACGCCGATTGGAATGGAGGCGGTCATGGCGCTGAGGATAATCAACGGCCCGAGGAAGCGGCCGGAGGCGTTACCCGCGCCCATCATCACGTCTGCGCCGTAGGTGGAGTTGCTCTGGTTGATGGTGAACTTACGCGCCAGGATGATGACGTAGCCAATCGCCAGACCAATCACCAGGCCGGTAATCAGCGAG
This sequence comes from Enterobacter sp. JJBC, assembly GCF_036936505.1. NCBI lineage: Bacteria > Pseudomonadati > Pseudomonadota > Gammaproteobacteria > Enterobacterales > Enterobacteriaceae > Enterobacter > Enterobacter sp. JJBC. The sequence continues at coordinate 618,085 of NZ_CP136935.1, read as the reverse complement.
GCAATGAAGTTGGTCACCGGGAACATGATCCCCGCGCCCAGCAGCAGCGCCGGTACGCCGAGGCCCACGCCGGTCTGGATCGCCCCGCCGATATCAAGAATACCTACCAGCGACCCTTCGATAATTCGGGCGAACAGGAAGCTCGCGCCAAATGCCGCCACCGCGCCGTAAACGCCGGTATCAATGCCCGCTTTCAGCATCGCCACGAAGGCCACTTCGTTAAACGCGCCGATGCCGTAGAGGTAGTACATGTGCGTCCCGGCAAAGACGCCGGAGGAGAGCAGGCCAACGAAGATCGGGAACGACCAGTCGGCATACCAAAAACCTTTATTCTGTTCCATGTCGAGGCTCCTGTTATTTACCGCTGAGCGAGTTGTGGATCATGTCGAGCCAGTTCGGCACGGTCAGATGGAAGGATTCGATCATCTTCATGTCGAAGCCGCGGAAGAAGCCGCTCAGCACGAAGAGCAGAACGATCGCCGCCATCATCACTTTGGTGACGTGGTTCCAGCCGCTCTCCTCCACGCCTTTACCGATCAGAATACCCAGTACCAGACCCGGTACGGCGTTACCCATGATCAGCTGTGCCGCGCCGCCAAAGATGGTGGCCCAGAAGCCCGATTTTTTACCCGCGTCGATGGCCGCCAGCCAGAAGATTACCGGCATCACGGTGTTGACCAGCAGGTTCGCGGCAGGCACCAGCACCTTCACGGCGGTGACCTGAAGCGCTGCGGGCACGGAGGAGGCGGTCAGGTTAAGGAAGGTCACGACAATCATGCCGATGATGCCGCAGGCAATCGCCATTTTGCGCGGGTCATGCAGCGTTTCACCGACGTTACGGTTTTTGATCATCAGCGCGGCAGCACCCCAGTTTGGGATGATGCGGTGGTCAACGTCCTGTGTGAAGGCACCTGCGGCCACGGAAGAGGCCCAGGCGTTAAAGAAGAAACCTAACCCAAAGGAGAAGTGGGACGCCGGATCCCCTTCGCAGGAGTTCAGTTCCCCCAACGTACGAAACGCGCCCATACCCTGAGTGGTAGGCGCATGAAACATGCGTGCAGCCCCGGCCCCGACACCGACGCCTACCAGGCCGCCGATGATGAGCGATTTTATTAATATAATTAAGAACATCAGTCTGCCCTTTTATGAATAATCAGCGTTGCGTGACGAAATCCACCTGGTCGAGATTGATGGCTGTCACGTTGACGGTCACATCCAGCTCCACGCTGTAGGTGCGTCTTTCCCGGCGCAGAAAGAAGAACAGAAACGCTTCTTTTCGCACCGCTTCTTGCGCCTGAACGACCTGCACATCCTGTGGCTCAATACGCAGTAAGATATGCGGTGAGGCTTTCATCACCGCGGCCTGAACGTGGTTGAGCGCGTCGGCAAAGGCGCGCGCTTTGGCGTCGCCCTTCCCCTTCACTCTCACCGTGGTTGTGAACTGTTCTTTCATGCTTATGCGCCGTATTTTTTCTGCCACGCCTGTACCAGACGCTCGCCCAGCTCTTCTTTATCCATAAAGCCAAAGCCCAGCACGTTGCAGCCTTCGTTGATGGCGGTGACGCCTTCATCCACGGAACGCATGCCGTATTTGGCCTTGTAGCCATATTTGGTCTGAGCGGTGATGGCACCCGCGCCGCCGCTGCCGCAGAAGGAGATGCCGAAGGTGGCGTTTTCCGCTTTCATCACGTCGCCGAGCTTCATGTCTGCCGCCATGCCCGGTACGACAACCGCGCGTCCACCTGCTTTTTCCACACCGGCCGCCACCTTCTGACCTTTACCCAGGCGATCGCCAATCACGACTGTAATCTGTTCCATGTGTTGCTCCTTAAAGGTTGTCTTTCGCGACTTCGAAGTGAACGGAGAGCAGCCAGGCCTCTTCATCAGGAAGGTTGCCGAACTGCGCTACCACTTCACGGGCAAGTTGCATTGAATCTGGTGAAATTTCGTCGAACAGCTCTGCTTCAACCTCCGGCAGCGGCTCGCCGGTCACGGACCGGTGCGCCATTGCGCGAACGTGGGAGGTCAGCATCTGCTCCTGTACCGCGTTGGGGATGATGTTGTGCCGGGCCAGCAGGGCGTAGACCTGCTGAAGCATGGTGTTCGCGAGCTGTTCTGTTTGCACCGCCTGTTCCCCAACGTCGTTCATTACCGCTCCGTTAATCACTCGTCTTACCCCGTTAATGGCTCTGGAATAAAACTAACGTCGAGGGGGAATTGTTTGTAGCGAGTTGTTTTCCACTTCGAAGTGGAAAGGCGAGCAGCGGCAGTGATCTGTGCCACATAAATGCGGTGAATCTGTATAAATCGCTGGATTTACGTGATGAATATCACGCTATTACGCGGTATTAGACTGATAAGCGGAGTGGAAAAGATTACGAGCAGGCTCGTAGAAATGTGACGTGGATAAGGTTTTCTTATGGAGATTCGCTAGAGTGGCGGCGGGTGCTTGAGACTGACCGTCTCAGGCATGGGACGGAAAGTGGAAAGCCCCGCCTGATAAAAAATCAGGGCGGGGGCTCGAAACGACACGTCACACCGTGGAGTTCGCTACCTCGCCCGCTTTAAAGCAAGGAGGCATCCATGAAACGCAGAAACCCAAGTATCGGGGTTTTGATGATTATTTCTTTGACAATAATCATCTTAACGCTGGTAACGAGGAAAACACTGTGCGAGATCCGTTTTCGTAATGGCTCGCTTGAAGTGACAGCGCGGATGGATTGTCGCTCCGGCAAGTAGGGAGCAACGATGCGGGGGCGCATCATGCGCCTCCGCATACGGAGAGAGGACGTACAGCTCAGGCACCCAATTAACGATACTTCTTGTGATACGCGTTGCGGGTCGCCGCAAACTGGTCGGCTGCCGCCTGGGCTTCCTTCACTTTGCCTTCGTTCGCCAGCTTCAGCGCGCCGTCAATCTGGCCGACCAGCACGTCAAAGCCGTGGCGGTAGTCTTTCATCTCGGCGCTGTCTGCCGCTTTGCTTTCCAGCTTCGGCGGCGTCGCTTTTTGCGCATCCAGCGCAGCTTCACGCATCTTCGTCAGTGCGTCTTTCATTTCCGCCGCATTGTCGGTTTTCTGCACCACCTTCAGATTTTGACTGAGGATGTCCATGTTGTCTTCGAGATCGGCAGCAAACGCAGATGAGCCAAGAACCAGCGTTGAAGCCGCGACGATCGCTAACAGGTGTTTACGCATTGCTCACTTCCTTTTTTATTATTAATCACGCTTTTACGGGGATTATTGCCCGGCGATTTTCATCTCAGGCAGTAATACAGAACCACACTGAATATTGCTGCGTGTTTCAATATCGTTACCGACCGTAACAATATTGCGCCACATGTCCTTGAGGTTGCCGGCGATGGTGATTTCGCTCACCGGATACTGAATTTCACCGTTTTCGACCCAGAAGCCCGCTGCACCGCGAGAGTAATCGCCGGTGATACCGCTCACGCCCTGCCCCATCAGCTCGGTGACCACCAGGCCGGTGCCCATCTCTTTCAGCATCTGTTCAAAATTCAGGCCCTGTCCGGCAATGCGCCAGTTGTGGATGCCACCCGCGTGCCCGGTGCTTTTCAGCCCCAGCTTACGCGCAGAGTAGTTGGTCAGCAGCCACTGGGTCAGAATGCCGTCTTTCACGATATCCCGGCGTTCCGTGCGTACGCCTTCGCTGTCGAACGGCGTGGAGGCCAGCCCTTTCAGCAGGTGTGGGTGCTCTTCGATGGTCAGCCATTCCGGCAGGATCTGCTTGCCCAGCGAGTCGAGCAGGAAGGTCGATTTACGGTACACCGAACCGCCCGCGATAGCGCCTACCAGATGGCCAAACAGACCGGTCGCCACTTCGTTGGCAAAAATCACCGGGGCTTTCATGGTGGAGAGCTTGCGCGGCGACAGGCGAGACAGCGTGCGTTCGGCGCACGCTTTACCCACCCACTCCGGAGACTGCAAATCCCCCAGCGCGCGGCCAATGGTATAGGCGTAGTCGCGCTCCATGTCGCCGTTTTCTTCGGCGATGACGCAACTGGAAAGCGAGTGGCGGGTTGAGCAGTACCCCTGCAACATGCCATGGGAGTTACCAAACACTTTGATGCCGTAGTGGCTGTTAAAGCTGCCGCCTTCGGTATTGGTGATGCGTTTGTCAGCCTGCAAAGAAGCCTGCTCGGCTCGCGCGGCCAGCTCAATGGCTTCGTCCGGCGTCACTTCCGCGGGATGGAACAGAGCGAGATCCGGCGCGTCAAACGCCAGCAGCTCTTTATCGGCCACGCCAGCGTAAGGATCCGGGGAGGTGTAACGCGCGATATCCAGCGCCGCCTGCACCGTTCGGGCGATGGCATCCGGGCTGAGATCGGTAGACGACGCGCTGCCTTTGCGATTCTGGTGATACACGGTGATCCCCAGCGCGCCATCGCTATTAAATTCTACATTCTCCACTTCGCCATAGCGGGTGCTCACGCTAATGCCGGTGGTTTTGCTGACCGCCACTTCGGCGCCATCTGATTTACCTGAAGCGAGCGTCAGCGCGGTGGAGACGGCTTCTTCCAGAATCTTACGCTGCGCTTCAACTTGTGAGGTTACTTTCATCGCAAATGCCATACTGTAAGAGAGAGTTAAGTGAAGTCTAACAGAGAACCGTTTTTCAGTGCGCGTCTTAACTGGTAACATTAGCCTCTTTTTTTAAGGAGCCTGACATGACTAAGCAGCCCGAAGACTGGCTCGACGACGTTCCCGGTGATGACATCGAAGACGAAGATGATGAGATCATCTGGGTCAGTAAAAGTGAAATTAAACGTGACGCCGAAGAGTTAAAACAGCTTGGCGCAGAAATGGTAGAACTGGGTAAAAACGCGCTGGATAAGATCCCGCTCGACCAGGATCTGCGTGATGCCATTGAACTGGCACAGAAAATCAAGAAAGAAGGGCGTCGCCGCCAGCTTCAGCTTATCGGGAAACTGCTGCGTCAGCGCGACGTGGAGCCGATCCGTCAGGCGCTGGACAAACTGAAAAACCGCCACAACCAGCAGGTTGCGCTGTTCCATAAGCTGGAGCAGATCCGCGATCGTTTGATCGAGCAAGGTGATGACGCGGTACCTGAAGTGCTGAACCTGTGGCCGAATGCCGACCGCCAGCAGCTGCGTTCTTTGATCCGTAACGCGAAGAAAGAGAAAGAAGGGAATAAGCCGCCGAAGTCAGCGCGTCTGATTTTCCAGTATCTGCGCGAGCTGTCTGAGAACGAAGAGTAAACCCCTCACCCCAGCCCTCTCTCCAAAGGGGAGAGGGAGAAGAGATAATGTAGGCCCGGTAAGCGCTAGCGCCACCGGGTCTTTTTTTACTCTGCGGCCGCGGCTTTCTTCGCCAGACCGTCCAGCAGCTTCTGATGGATCCCGCCAAACCCGCCGTTGCTCATCACCAGAATGTGATCGCCAGGCTGTGCGGCTTTCACCACCATATCCGCTAAGACATCCACGTCCGCACTCCAGTGCGCCGGCTGAATGCAGGCGTCGGCCACTTCGGCCACCTGCCACGGAATATGCTGCGGTTGCAGCAGGAAGACTTCGTCGGCACGCCCTAAGGACGGCGCGAGATCGTCTTTGCAGATGCCCATTTTCATGGTGTTCGAACGCGGTTCCAGTACGGCCAGAATGCGCGCGGTGCCGCCAACTTTGCCACGCAATGCGGCAAGCGTCGCCAGAATGGCCGTTGGGTGGTGCGCGAAATCGTCATACACCGTCACACCGTGGGCTTCGCCACGCAGCTCCAGACGGCGACGGGCGTTGATAAACGTGCCCAGCGCATTGGCGGCATCCGCAGGCAGTACGCCAACGTGACGCGCCGCGGCGATCGCCATCAGGCCGTTGTGCATGTTGTGCTCGCCCACCAGGCCCCACTTCACCTCGCCCACTTTCTCACCGTCGAGCAGCACTTCCCATTCGGAGGCATCCGCGTTGAGCTTTTTCGCCTGCCAGTGCCCCTGCTCGCCCACCAGCTCCTGCTCGCTCCAGCACCCCATCGCCATAGTCTGCTTCAGGTTGATGTCGTTCTCCGGCAGGATAATGCGGCCCTGACCCGGAACAATGCGCACCAGATGGTGGAACTGTTTCTGAATCGCTTTCAGGTCGTCAAAGATATCCGCGTGATCGAACTCAAGGTTGTTGAGGATCAGCGTGCGTGGGCAGTAATGCACGAACTTGGAGCGCTTGTCGAAGAACGCGCAGTCGTATTCATCCGCTTCAATCACAAAGAACGGGCTGTCGCCCAGACGTGCGGAGACGTCGAAATTGCCCGGCACGCCGCCGATCACAAAGCCCGGCTTGTAGCCGCAGGCTTCGAGGATCCAGGTCGCCATACCGGCGGTGGTGGTTTTGCCATGCGTCCCAGCAACGGCGACAACCCAGCGGTCGCGCAGGACAAAATCATGCAGCCACTGCGGGCCAGACATGTACGGGATATTGCGCTCCAGCACCGCTTCAACGCATGGATTCCCACGGGTCATGGCGTTACCCACGATCACCAGATCCGGCTGCGGCTCCAGCTGGCTGGCGTCGTATCCCTGAATCAGAGAAATTCCCTGCTTCTCGAGCAGCGTGCTCATCGGCGGATACACATTGGCGTCCGAACCTGTCACTTCATGGCCCAGCGAGCGCGCCAGCATTGCCAGTCCGCCCATGAAAGTGCCACAAATCCCCAATATATGAATGCGCATACGTCACTATCCTTCTTCAATGTGGCGCACATTTTACTCACATGTCAGCGGCTGTGAAACGCATTTCAGGTAAATCCGTATTTTGCTGGCGCGATTCACCTCTGCGCTAATATTTGAATGTTTGTTAAGATTGTTGGACATCAACCGCTTTACTCAACATAAGATGCAGGGAAAGTGTTATGAAAACGTTAGGTGAATTTATTGTCGAAAAGCAGCACGAGTTCTCTCATGCTACGGGTGAGCTCACTGCTTTGCTGTCGGCAATAAAGCTGGGCGCTAAGATCATCCACCGCGATATCAACAAGGCCGGTCTGGTCGATATCCTGGGTGCCAGCGGTGCCGAGAACGTTCAGGGTGAGGTTCAGCAGAAACTCGACCTGTTCGCCAATGAAAAACTGAAAGCAGCACTGCGCGCGCGCGACATCGTTGCGGGTATCGCCTCTGAAGAAGAAGATGAGATCGTCGTATTCGAAGGGTGTGAACACGCGAAATACGTTGTTCTGATGGATCCGCTGGACGGCTCCTCCAACATCGACGTTAACGTTTCTGTCGGTACCATTTTCTCCATCTACCGTCGCGTAACGCCGGTTGGCACGCCGGTGACGGAAGAAGACTTCCTGCAACCGGGCAGTAAACAGGTTGCTGCCGGTTATGTGGTGTATGGCTCGTCCACCATGCTGGTGTACACCACCGGCTGCGGCGTACACGCCTTTACCTACGATCCGTCCCTGGGCGTGTTCTGCCTGTGCCAGGAGCGTATGCGCTTCCCGGAGAAGGGCAACACCTACTCCATCAACGAAGGCAACTACATCAAATTCCCGAACGGCGTGAAGAAGTACATCAAATTCTGCCAGGAAGAGGATAAAGCCACCCAGCGCCCGTACACCTCACGCTATATCGGCTCGCTGGTGGCGGATTTCCACCGTAACCTGCTGAAGGGCGGTATTTACCTCTACCCAAGCACCGCCAGCCACCCGGACGGAAAACTGCGTCTGCTGTACGAGTGCAACCCAATGGCATTCCTGGCCGAACAGGCAGGCGGCAAGGCGAGCGACGGTAAAGAGCGTATTCTGGATATCGTGCCAGAAAGCCTGCACCAGCGCCGTTCGTTCTTCGTCGGCAACCGCCATATGGTGGATGACGTTGAACGCATGATCCGCGAATTCCCGGACGCGTAACGCACGAAAAGGGGAGCCCGTCAGGCTCCCCTTTTTTTCGTCATGCCGTTTGCGTCGTCAATTTGAAGGAGGCCATCGCTTCCATCAGCTCGCGAGACTGCTCCTCCAGGGAACGTGTTGCCGCAGATGATTGCTGGACCAGCGCCGCATTTTGCTGCGCCGTTTCATCCATCTGATTGACGGCGATATTCACCTGCTCAATACCGCGGCTTTGCTCCTGAGAGGCCGTCGCAATTTCACGCATCAGTTTGGTCATACGCAGTACTTCGGTGGCGATCTCGTCCATCGTCTCACCGGCCTGCTGCGCCAGCTCGCTGCCCTCGTTCACGTGGGTTTGCGAATCGCTGATAAGCGAGCGGATCTCTTTCGCCGCATCAGCACTGCGGCTGGCGAGATTACGCACCTCACCCGCCACGACCGCAAAACCTCGCCCCTGCTCACCCGCACGCGCCGCTTCAACGGAGGCGTTCAGCGCCAGAATATTGGTCTGGAAGGCAATGCCGTCGATGACGCTCAGGATATCGGCGATGCGTGCCGAGCTGCCGGAGATGTCGCGCATCTTCTCAATGACATAGCAGACCATTTCGCTGCCGTGATCGGCGGTATCGGAGACCGACTTCGCCAGCTGGTGCGCCTGCTCGGCGTTATCGGCGTTAAGTTTCACCGTGGCGGTGATCTCTTCCATGCTGGCGGCCGTCTGCTCCAGCGAGGTGGCGGTGGATTCCGTGCGCTGAGCCAGGTTCATATTCCCGGCCGTCAGCTCGCGGCTGCCGGTATCAATCTGCGAGCTGGCGTCACGCACCCGCAGAACGGAGTCCATCAGCGACTGGCGCATCCCTTCGATCGCCGCGTTAAGGCGATTAAATTCCTGGCTCGCCGGCGCGTTCAGGGTATGGGTTAAATCCCCGGCCGCCACATGTTCCAGCTGGGCAATCGAGGCTGAAAGCGGCTTGAGCAGCATATGGCGCAGAACCAGCCAGGCCAGCACGATAATGCCAGCCGTCAGCAGCGCCGCGACGATAATCAGGATCAGCACGCGGGTTTTACTCGCCTGCACGGCGCTCACCTCCGCTTTGCCGCGCGCCTCGCTCCATGCCTGGAACGCCTGCATATCGTTATCAAACTGCTTCGCCACCGGGACCAGCTTGTTTTCCAGCAGATCGTAATAGCTGTCCGCGCTTTGCTCGTTCAGGGCTTTCAGCATCGGGCTGATACCCTGCTGGTTGTACACCGCCAGGCTCGCGGCGACGTTATCCAGCAGCTTTTGCCCCTGCTCATCCGCCACGCCGCTGCCGATCACGCCCTTCAGCGTTTTCTGTGCCAGCGCCACTTCCTGGTTAATGGTTTTGACCGCCCTGGCCGCATCGTCCAGCAGGCCGACCTCCATCATGCGGACGGCCTGCCCCGCTTCGTTACGCGCGCGCAGGATCAGCGTATAGCCGGCATTCAGCTGCACCATCTGTTCACCCTGAAGATGATTGATGCGCTGGAGAGAAGCGGAACTTTGTGTAAGGGCATAAATGCCGATGCCGCTGACAATCAGCAGCAGAAGGGTCATAACGGCCAGTAAAGAGAGCAAGCCGGTACGAATCGATAGCGTTTTAAGCATGATGTTATTTCCGGTAGCGAGATATTTCTGGGCATAAAAAAAGAGTATCGGCCGCTACCGGAAAATGTTTAGAGTTTAAGCAATTTCAGCATGTTATCGCCCTGTTACAGAGGTATTCACCCGGGTAACAGGCGAGCTCTGGCGGTTCTCCCACAGCACCGTCAGGCCGCGCTGGAGCGCGATAAAAATAAACAGCAGAATGCCGATGGCGATTTTGGTCCACCAGGAGCTGAGCGTGCCGTCGAAGTTGATATAGGTCTGAATCAGCCCCTGGATCGCCACGCCAAACAGCGTGCCGAGCACCGTCCCCACCCCGCCGCTGAGCAGCGTACCGCCAATCACCACCGAGGCAATGGCGTCCAGCTCAACGCCCACCCCCGCCAGCGCATAGCCTGCCTGGGTATAAACCGAGAATACAATCCCCGCGAGCGTGGCCAGCCCGGTCGAAAGCATGTAGATGCGGATAGTCGTGCTGCGCGTGGAAATTCCCATCAGGTTCGCGGACGTGGCGCTGCCGCCAATGGCATAAACCTGGTTACCAAACCGGGTACGGTGGGCGAGGAAGATCCCGATCACCACCACGCCCAGCATCAGCAGCCCCATTGCGCTCAGGCGCCCCCCGCCGGGGATTTTCCACGCCAGGCTGGAGAGCGTGTCGTAGATCGGGTGGTTAATGGGAATTGACTCCTCCGACACCAGATAGCTCACGCCGCGCAGGAAGAACATCCCGGCGAGGGTGATAATAAAGGCCGGGATTTTCAGCGCATCGATCAAAAGCCCCATAAAGGCGCCGAACGCGCAGCCCATGACCAGCACCAGCGGAAAAGCCAGCAGCGGCGAAATGCCCCAAAAGCCAATCGCCTTGGCAAGGAACACGCCGGTAAAGGCGATCACCGACCCAACGGAGAGATCGATCCCGCCGGAGAGGATCACAAACGTCATGCCGACGGCGATAATGCCTAAAAAGGCATTGTCGGTCAGGATGTTGCAAATCACCCGCGTGGAGGCGAAGCCCGGGAACTGGGTCAGGCAGTAAAGGTATCCCAGCACGAACACGCCCAGCGTGATCATTAACGGCAAATTACGTTTTATCATGACCGCGGAACCTCTTAATGAGAGTGATAAAGCGCGGCGACTGCACGATAAGCACGATAAGCACCACGACCGCTTTGACGACCTGATTCAGCTCCGGCTGGAACCCGGAGAGCAAAATACCGGTATTCATACCCTGAATAATCAACGCCCCCACCACTGAGAGCAGCAGATTAAAACGTCCGCCCATCAGCGATCCACCGCCGATAACCACCGCAAGGATTGCATCCAGCTCGAGCCAGAGTCCGGCGTTATTGGCATCCGCTCCGCGAATATCGGCGGCCACGATCACCCCGGCAATCGCAGCACAGACGCCACTCAGCACGTAAGTCAGCATCACCATCAGCCGCGTATTTACCCCGGCGTTTTTCGCGGCCCGAATGTTAATCCCCACCGCTTCGATGAACATCCCGAGCGCCGTTTTGCGGGTGAAAAGCCAGAACACCACCAGCGTCACCAGCGCGACGATCACCGGCGTCGGGAAGAACAGAAAATTACCGCTGCCGATCCACGCAAGATTCGGGGAGTTAAAGGTGACGATTTGACCGGAGGTGATAAGCTGCGCCACACCGCGCCCGGCCACCATCAAAATCAACGTCGCGACAAACGGCTGGATCTTGAGCACCGCGACCAGAATGCCGTTCCACAGCCCGGCTAGCACGCCGGAGCCCAGCGCGGCCAGCAGGACCACCGGCAGGCTGTGCCCGGCGACGGTCATCGAGGCGGCGGTGGCGCCCGCAATCGCCATTACCGCACCGACGGAGAGGTCGATCCCGCCGGTGGCAATGACCAGCGTCATACCAATCGCCAGCAGCGCCACGGGCGCGGCACGGTTTAAGATGTCGATCGGGCTACCAAACAGGCGGCCATCCTGCACGACGATCTGGAAAAAATGCGGAGCCACCAGGCTATCCACCAGCAGAACCAGCAGCAGCGCCACAATTTGCGGCGTGCCGGTCGGCCAGGTGAAGCGGCGCTTCGCTTCGCCAGTTTGCGAAAGAGAACGGGACATCACATTTGACTCCTTACGCCGCGATGGCATTCATGATCGCCGGAACCGACAGTTTATCCAGCGGGATCTCTGCCACCTGCCTGCGATCGCGCATGATGATGACGCGATCGGCATAGCCAACCAGCTCCTCCAGCTCGGACGAGATCACCAGCAGCGCCAGACCGTCGGCGCAGAGCGTTTCGATAAGCCGGATGATTTCGGCGTGCGCGCCCACGTCGATACCGCGCGTGGGCTCGTCGAGGATCAGGAATTGCGGTTTGGTCAGCAGCCAGCGCGAGAGGAGAACCTTCTGCTGGTTACCGCCCGAGAGGAACTCGATGGGCTGTTCCGCGCTCGGGGTACGTATACCGAGCTGGCGGATGAAGCGCTCGGCAATCGCGTTCTGCTCGCGCTTAGGGATCGGACGCAGCCAGCCGCGCTGGGCCTGTAGCGCCAGAATGATGTTTTCCCGCACCGAGGCGGCGGCAATAATACCGTCCGTTTTCCTGTCCTCCGGGCAGAAGCCCACGCCGAGGCACGACGCCTGATGCGGTGAACGTAGCGTTTGTGGTTTGCCTTTGATCAGCGCCGTTCCGCTGTCGGCAGGTTTGATCCCGAAGATGACTTCGGCGGTTTCGGTGCGCCCGGAGCCTAACAGACCCGCCAGTCCCACAATTTCACCGGGGCGTACCTCGAGGTTAAACGGCGCGATGGTCCCTTTTCTGCCGTAATCGTGAAACGCGGCGATCGGTTTTTCGCTCAGCAGCGTACGGCCCGCGCGCTGAAGCGCGTTGGTCTCCAGCTCGCGGCCCAGCATCATTTTGACCAGCTCTATCTGCGGCAGCTCGCGGGTTTCCCGGCAGCCGACAAAGCTGCCGTTGCGCAGCACCGTAATACGGTCGCTCACCTCGTAAACCTGATCGAGGAAATGCGTCACGAAAATCAGGCTAACGCCCTGATTACGCAGCTGGCGCATCAGGGTAAAAAGCATCTCCACTTCCTGGGTATCGAGGCTGGCGGTGGGTTCATCGAGGATCAGCACTTTCGCCGAGAGATCGATAGCGCGACAGATCGCCACGATCTGCTGCATCGCCACGGAGAAACGGTTCAGCGGTTCGCGCACGTCGAGAGAGAAGCCATACGATTCCATCAGCTTCGCGGCGCGCGCTTCCATCTCTTTGCGGCGCAGCAGGCCAAAACGTCTGGGCTCGCGGCCAATAAACAGGTTGTCCGCTACCGACATGTTTGGCAGCAGGTTCACTTCCTGGTAGACCGTGCCGATCCCCAGTTGCTGCGCATGCGCGGTGTTTTTGGGCGAAATGGCGTTACCTTCCAGCCAGATAGCGCCGCGATCGGCGTGATAGACCCCGGTCAGGGTTTTAATCAGCGTCGACTTCCCCGCCCCGTTTTCGCCGAGCAACGCCATGATCTCCCCCCGCCGCAGGCTGAAATCAACGTTATCCAGCGCCTTAACGCCAGGGAAAAATTTACTCAGGCCCTCTGTGCGAAGGATTTCCTGGTGTTGTTCGGTGGTCATGGTTTCCCCCTCACCCTGACCCTCTCCCCGGAGGGGAGAGGGGACTATGTCGTGCCCATCTTTAATTTTCTGCCCAACCCGCCCTTTTCCCTCTCCCCTCCGGGGAGAGGGCTAGGGTGAGGGGGCGAGGGCTTAGTAGCCCATATTTTTCTTCTTCTCTAACTCTTCTTTCGCCGTGTCCGGCAGGTAGAGCGTGGATTTGGTGATGGTCAACTTCTCAGGCTGGGTGCCGTCTTTCTTGAATTTCTCCAGCGCATCGAATGCCGGGCCCGCCATATTTGGCGTCAGCTCCACGCTGGCGTTCGCTTCGCCGTCAATCATTGCTTTGTAGATGTCCGGTACGCCGTCGATCGAGCCGGTGAGGATATCTTTGCCCGGCTTCAGGCCCGCTTCTTTGATGGCCTGGATGGCGCCGATCACCATGTCGTCGTTGTGGGCGTAAACCATGCAAATATTTTTGCCGTTATTTTCTGCCTTGATGAAGCTTTCCATGACCTCTTTACCCTTGCTGCGGGTGAAGTCGCCGGACTGAGAACGGATGATTTTGATGTTTGGTGCTTTGGCGATGGCCTCCGCGAAACCTTTCTTACGGTCGATAGCCACGCTCGCTCCGACGGTGCCCTGCAACTCAACCACGTTACACGGCTTGCCATCCACCTGCTTCACCAGCCAGTCACCAATCAGTTTGCCTTCCAGCACGTTATCGGCGGTGACGGTGGTCATATAGAGAGATTTGTCTTTTACGTCGATGGAACGGTCGAGCAGGAAGACCGGAATTTCAGCATCTTTGGCTTCCTTCAGCACCGGCTCCCAGCCCGTAGCGACAACCGGGGCAATAAAGATGGCATCCACGCCCTGAGCGATAAACGAGCGCACCGCTTTAATCTGGTTCTCTTGCTTTTGCTGACCATCGGCGATTTTCAGCGTAATACCGCGCTTTTCGGCCTCACTTTTCGCCACATTCGTTTCAGCGGCGCGCCAGCCGGATTCAGATCCGACTTGCGAAAATCCCACGGTTAAAGGTGCGGCCATCGCCATAGACGACATGGCTGCCGAAACTGCTGTAACAAGAAGTAAGCGCTTCCACATATGAACGTCCTCGTAGGGTAGGTTATTGTTGGTTAAAAGATGTTCCGCGGATGAACTATAGCCAATGGAATATGTTACGGATTGCGTTACATCACACTTCAGAAAAGTGAATAAAACGTTAATCACAAGTTTGTAATCGCTTTCATTTCAACATTTAAAATGCGGCTGAGTTTATGGATTATCCTGTCATGGAAACGGTCTGAAAAGTGAAGGCGCGAGGGAGAGAAGTCGAAAACAGGCGGAGACTTTCAGCGCCAGTTGGCTATAATACCTGCCACTTGTTTACCATCCATTTTAAAGGACACCGACATGAGCTTACTCAACGTCCCTGCGGGTAAAGAACTGCCAGAAGACATCTACGTTGTGATCGAAATCCCGGCCAACGCAGATCCAATCAAATACGAAATCGACAAAGACACCGGTGCGCTGTTCGTTGACCGTTTCATGTCTACCGCCATGTTCTATCCGTGCAACTACGGCTACATCAACCACACTCTGTCTCTGGACGGTGACCCGGTTGACGTACTGGTCCCGACGCCATACCCATTGCAGCCAGGCTCCGTCATTCGCTGCCGTCCTGTTGGCGTGCTGAAAATGACTGACGAAGCGGGTGAAGATGCGAAACTGGTTGCTGTACCGCACACCAAGCTGAGCAAAGAGTACGATCACATTAAAGATGTGAACGACCTGCCAGAGCTGCTGAAAGCGCAGATCGCCCACTTCTTCGAGCACTACAAAGATCTCGAAAAAGGCAAATGGGTTAAAGTTGAAGGCTGGGATAACGCAGAAGCGGCGAAAGCAGAAATCATCGCCTCTTTCGAGCGTGCTGCTAAGAAGTAATTCTTACTGCTGATACTAAGCCCCGCGCGTCGGGGCTTTTTTGTGCCTTTCGATCCCGGTAACCCGTGCTAATGGGCGCAAAAAAACAACGCCACCTTACGGTGGCGTTGTCATTTTTCAGAACTGGTCTCTGTCTAACCAGTTACCGCTTTCAATCAGCGTTAACCCGTCGACCGAACGTTGGTACACGTACATCCATGCACTGCCGTAAGGTGTCTGGATCAACTGGCGAGCGTATTCACCGCCCCTGGTGCGCAAGGCATCAAGTTCGGCCAGCGTGGCATTATCAATACGATAAACCTCACCCTGTACCGTTCCGTTCCCCGGAACTGCGCCTGGATAGTGGCCCAGACTGTACAACTGGTAGTTTTCGATTGTGTAATTTCCCAGCAACTGGGCGTTGGTCATCCAGTGGCTGTTGCCTTGCCTGGTTCGTAAACTGCCGTAAACAAATATTCGCATTGCTAAAACTCAAACTGATAGAGCAGATCAAGTGCCTGGTCTACGCCGGACACTGCTTCCAGATATAGCTTAGGCATCAGGCGATAACGTAACGTGAGTGTAGCCAGTGAGTCAAAGATCCCCACGCCATATTTTACCTGTAGACCCGGCAGTACATAGCCGCTGACCACTACCTGCGAAGAGTCACCCACGCCCTGAGTGTCCAGCGCCAGATTGCTTACGCCAAACGTCTCGCCGATTTTACCCACAACCTGACCACTTTGTGCAACCCCCAGACCGACTAACATTGATGTCATTGCCGCACCATCGCCCTGTTGGCTATCCAGACCCTGGCCGCGCAGCAGGTAAGAGAGCGCTTCCTGTTGCGACATGGCCGGGTCAGAGAAGATCTCTGCCTTAGGTTCATCGGCGGAGCCCGTCACGCGCACGCCCGCAATCACATCATCTTCGGTGGCTTCCGGGTTACGTATCGCTTCGATATTGAGTACCGGCTGATCCGGTGGACCGGAGAACAGCAGCTCGCCTTTACGCACAATCAAATCCTGACCGTAGGCATGGAAGCGCCCTTCAGGAATATTGATTTGTCCATTGAGGCCAAGCCCCTGTTGATCCTGCGCCACTTTCAGGTCACCCGTGAGTCTCGCCTTCAGCCCAAACGCGTCCAAACGCACGTTATTCCCCACGTGCACGATAAGATTACTATTAATCGGTATGCCAGCGCTCTTCTGTTCAACAGGTTTCAGATTTTCATTGAGCATAACTTCATCACTGGAGACGCCAACCGCGCTTTCCGGCACTTCGTGAACCACGATGCGCGCCCACGGTACGTCAACACGGCCGTCCAGGGTGAAGAGACTCGGCGTTGCCTCAAAGACCACGTCTGGCGACACGTCCAGGCGCACCATCGGCGGTACCGTGATACGCACCCTGCTGCCCTTGGCCGCAATACGGGCGCGCCAGTTGTCGAGCTGGCTCCAGTCTGCGTCACCGCTCAGGTTGATTTGTCCCTGCTGCGTCAGTACTGAGCCACTGAGGGTTGAGCTTTGGCCGTTAAAGTTCATCGTCAGCTGGCTTGGCTGCATATCGAACGGCATAAAGTTACCGTCAATGTCCACGCCGTTTAACCGCATCTGGCCAAACAGCTGCGGGCTTTGCGCATCCCCCGCCAGACGCAGGTTGGCGCTGAGCATCCCCGCCGCCTTTTCTCCCCGCGAGAAGATCGGATTCACCATCGCCAGGTTGAAGTTGCGAATATTGACGTTGCCGCCGAGATTGCGCCGCCCTTGCGGATCGGTAATTTGCACCTGTCCGTCAAACTGACCGTTGTTGGTCAGGCGGATCAGCCATCCCAGTTCAGCACGATTGTTACGCAGGTCAGCGTTCACATTCAGGGTGTCGAACGCTACCGGCAGCGGCGCGTCATTGACCTCCTGCGTCACCTTCACGTTACGCCCGGAGAGCGTAACGCTGCCCTGCGGCAGCCCCTCTTTGGTGGTGTCCCACGCGACGTCCGCTTTACCGCTGAAGACCCCGCTGGCCTGGGTGGTTTCCGGCATAAACGGTTTCAGCATCGCCAGGTCGAAACGGTTGAGGTTGATCTGCGCGCGTCCTTCCGCGCCCGCATCAATGGTCTGCGGCACGCACAGCTCAGCATTCGGGTTGGTCCAGCAGTGTGGCCCAATGCTTAACTTTTGCTCCGCATTGCGGTAGTCCAGCGCGATGGATCGGGACAGCACCAGCGGGCCGACCGGCGTGCTGAAGCGGGTGTTATCCAGTACGCCCTTCCAGCGCGTTGCCTGGCGATCAAAACTGCCCGTCAGGTGCAGCTGCCCGGAGACCGGCTCGCCCTGCACGCGCAGCTGGAGATCGTGCTGCTTTTCGTTACCTTTTGCCGCCAGCGTGACCAGACTGATGTTCACGTCCGGCTGGGAGATACGCTCCACGCGCAGGTCCAGGTTTCCGCCGATCTGATCGGTGGATTTCACGTCCCCTTCGACGCGCACGCGGGCAATGGAAAGTTCCTGCCAGCGCAGGTTATTAGCGGTGATGTCCGCCAGCAGCTGCGGCGCCTCCACCGTACCGCGAACCTTCACTAACCCCTTCGCCGTGCCGCCAAGACCCGGCAGGGCGTTATCGAGATTTGGCGCGTCGATGGTGGCATCCAGATCGAGATCTTTCACCCCCAGCTCGCCTTTGATATCTGCCGTGTTGCGGCCCAGCGCCACGTGCAGGCCCGGGATCACCCACTGGAGATAGCTGTTGCCCTTAAGCGAGCCCTCTACGTTGACTTTGTTCTGCTTCACGTTGCCGGTGAGCTTGAGTTCCGGCACGTCCATCTGCCAGGTGCCACCGTACAGGCTACCGCGGGTTTTGATCAGGCCATCCAGTTTTGACGGCCAGTCCGGGACCTCTTTAGCGGTGTTGATCCCGGTCAGCTTCAGCTCGCCGCGCCAGCTGATCGCCTGCTGCCAGTCGAGCAGCGCGGTCAGCTCTGTTTTTCCTTCCAGCGCCGCCACGGTCAGCTTGTCGAGGTTAACCTGCAACTCGTTACCCTTCGCATCCAGGGTGATATCGGCGGGCGGTACCCCCTGCCCCTTCACTGCCGTGCGGAACGACAGCGTGTAGTCGGTCATTTTGCCACTCAGCTTCAGCTTCAGATCCTCAGCCTGGAACTGTTTTTCGCCGGTGAACGGCCAGTAAAGCTGCTTGCTGACAACCTCAAGGTTGAGCGGTAAACCGGCCTCTGCCAGCTGGGTTTGCCCGCGCAGCACCATATCCACCGGTCCGGAAAGGTTCACGCCGAACTCCAGCTTCTCACGCAGCGCGCCGCCGACCTTCACCTTCACCTTTTCGCCCTTCAGCGGATCGATGTTCAGGGCGCTGTTCAGCGTAATATCAACCGGCCAGTTGTCGCGCAGCAGCGCATTGCCTGAGGCGTTCACCGAGCCCTGACTGGAGTCGATATCCAGCGCGTCGAGCTTCATGTTGCCGTCGATACTGCTGACTTTAAGCAGCATGTTGAAGACTGTCAGATCGGTATCACCCGTCAGACGCAGCTGCTCGCCCTTAAACTCTTCGATATTGAGGTTCAGCGGCAGATGCACGTCGGTCATCTCCGGCAGAACCGGTTTCGAGAAGAGATCTTTCAGCGTTTCGCCCAGCGGTTTTTCTTCCGGCTGCGGGTTCTGGATCTTCGGCTCGACGACCTCTTCCTGCGCCACGTCGGCCACCTTCGGCAGCGCAATCAGCAGCCCTTGCAGGGAGGTTGGGGTCAGGGTGAGGTTTTTCTCCTGCCAGCGCAGACCGGAGGTGAAATCCATCACGGATACCGTCGTATCGTCGATTTTGATATTGACGTTATCCAGCGCAACCCGGTAGAGCGCAATCGGGTACGGCGTGGAGAGATTCAGCGGGCCGCTGTCCTCTTCTTCGACAGGCTCAGACTTCGGCATTTTTTTGGAATCTATCGCCACGTTAACGTCTTTTAGCGACAGATCGTTTACGCACAGCTGGCTGTCACGCAGGCAGCCGAGCTTGACCGCCAGATGAAACTCGCCCGCGTTCACCGCCACGCCGGGCTGTTCGTAACGGATATTTTTCAGGCGCAGATCGCGCCAGCCGCCCGTCACCTGGCCGATTTCCAGCCCCGGCACCCAGCGGTTCGCGGCGTTAAACAGCAGATGCAGGCCCGTGGTGGTGCCCACCAGAAACGCCACCGTACCGAGCAGTAATACGATAAAAATCAGCACCCCGAGGCTTATCTTCTTCCATAAACTCATAATTCAGGCCCCAGACCGATGTAAAACTGTAAACCGTGTTCGTCTTTGTCGCCCACCGGAACGGCGAAATCGAGCTTGATGGGCCCGACCGGTGACTGCCAGCGCACGCCTACGCCCGCGCCGGTTTTGAAATCGCTGCGGCGGATATCGTTCACCGCTTCACCGCCGTCAACGAACATCGCCCCCCACCACTTGCCGCTGACGTTGTACTGGTACTCCAGCGAGCCGGTCGCCAGTTTTGACGCTCCGGTCAACTGTCCTTTGTCGTTTTCAGGTGAGATCGATTTGTACTTATACCCGCGAATGCTGCGGTCGCCCCCGGCGAAGAAGCGCAGATCCGGCGGGACGCGTTCGAAATCACCGGTTTCGATCCAGCCGAGATTACCGCGCATCACAAAGCGGTGTTTGTCGTACAGCGTGCGGATCCAGACGTTTTGCGCCTGAAAGACGGAGAAGTCTACGTCGGAGCCCCAGGCAGTGTTGGAGTAATCGATGGAGTAGCGCTGAGAGTCGCCCCAGGTCGGCATCAGGCCACCGCGCGAGCGGGTACGGCTGATCATCACGCCCGGATAAAGCAGCATGGTGGTGTTGGTAACGTTTGCCTGGGTAAAGTGGTCGAGGCTCCAGCGCAGGTTAATGGCGCGCTGCCAGCCGCTGGAGAGATCCCAGAAGCGTGATACCGCAAGCGTCGTCGAGTCCTGCTCGGTATCGTTCAAATCGGTACGTTTAAAGCCGCCCTGCACGAGGTAGTATTGCTCAAGCGGATTTTTCAGCAGCGGCATTTTATAGCTGAAGTCCAGCTGCTGTTCAGGCGCAGACAGGCTCACGCTGGTGGTCAGGCTGTGGCCGTAGGAGTTCATCCACGGTTTTTTCCACGAGGCTTTCACGCGCGGGCCGACGTCCGTGGAGTAGCCGACACCGGTCTCAATGGTGTTTTCGGTGCGCGGAGAGACCACGCCATGCAGCGGTAACACTTTCGTTTTACGGGATTTATCAAATTCCGGTGCCACCACCACGGAGTTAAACCAGCCCGTCGCGGACAAACGACGGTTCAGCTCGCCCAGGTCGCTGGACTGGTAGTAGTCGCCCTTTTTAAACGGCACCAGGTTTTGCAGATACTCATCACGGATTTGCGATCCTTCGAAGGTCACATCGCCAAACCGGTAGCGCTCGCCGCTGTCGTAATCGATATCCCAGAATGCCTGACGTCGCTCAAGCGCAACGCCTAGCTGGCTTTTGTTGAACTGGCTGTCAAAGTAGCCTTTGCGCAGCGAAACGCTGGTTAAGGATTTTTTAAAGCGATCGTAATCCCCGTGATTGAGCACGGTGCCCACTTTCGGACGGGTGCTGAGCAGATCCAGGTAGTCACGATCGGTGCGCGCACCGCCGCGCAGCACCACGTTCGTGCCGCCAATCAGGACGGGTTCGCCCGGCGAGACGCGGGCAATCAACACCTGGCGTCCTTTCGCCGGCGGCGGGCGTAAATCGAAATCGATGGTGGGTTCGTAGTACCCCAACGCCTTTAAGCCTTCGCGAATGGCGTCATCCACGCGCGCGCGAAAACGCCGATCCGGCGTGACCTCATCGCTCTGGATAGTAGAAAGCTGCGCACGCACGTTTTTTTCCAGCGCCCCGGATAACCCCTCAACCTGCAAACGGACATTCGCCGCGCTGGCAATCCCGCTGGTCAGCAGTAAGCTGACTAAACATAACTGGCGGATCTTTGTCACGTTTTCTCCTGAATATCCCTGTTTCCACCCTGGAAGCAAATGCAGTGCCGCTCCGCGGCAAAATACGGCCTGAAAGCCAAAAACCCAAATTACGGGTTGAAAAAGGGTGTAACACCCAAATATTTCTTATGATTAAATCTAGACTCATTCATCGCATTTATTGTGTTCAATTAAACGCTTCGTGACAACCTTAACCGAAACAACGCTACCCCGGAGGCCCCACCGTGAGTTTATTTGATAAAAAGCATCTGGTATCACAAGCCGATGCGTTACCGGGACGCAACACCCCTATGCCAGTGGCGACATTACACGCCGTAAACAACCATTCAATGACAAACGTTCCTGATGGAATGGAGATCGCCCTGTTTGCCATGGGCTGCTTCTGGGGCGTAGAACGCCTGTTCTGGCAATTGCCGGGCGTGTACAGCACCGCTGCGGGCTACACCGGAGGATATACGCCTAACCCAACCTACCGCGAAGTCTGTTCCGGTGAGACCGGTCATGCTGAAGCGGTGCGTGTGGTGTATGACCCGAGCGTCATTAGCTATGAACAGCTGCTCCAGGTGTTCTGGGAAAACCATGACCCGGCGCAGGGCATGCGTCAGGGTAACGATCACGGCACCCAATACCGTTCGGCCATCTACCCGCTCACCCCAGAGCAGGAGGCCGCGGCCCACGCCAGCCTGACGCGTTTCCAGGAAGCGATGCAGGCGGCCGGTGATAAACGTCAGGTCACGACGGAAATCGCTACCGCGAAACCGTTCTACTATGCCGAAGACGACCACCAGCAGTACCTGCATAAAAATCCGTACGGCTACTGCGGCATTGGCGGCATCGGCGTCTGTCTGCCTCCACAACAGGACTGATTACGGCTTCAGCGCCACGCGAGCCGCGTGGCGCACAGCCTCTCCCTCCGGCCACTTTTTGCCGAAAACGTGACCTCTGGCAGGTTTACACGTCTTTACGCTATACTACCGCTGAAATAATCGGCTCAACGCTACGAGCTGACTTCAATGTGTCTTCACACGAATGGTATCAACTCCCCTTCTGAGGATCTGGCGAGAAGCCGGATAAACTATGTTAAACAGTATTTTAGTAATACTTTGTCTTATTGCCGTCAGTGCATTTTTCTCGATATCGGAGATCTCGCTGGCTGCCTCCCGTAAAATCAAACTGAAGCTGCTTGCCGACGAGGGCAACATCAACGCATCACGCATTCTGAAAATGCAGGAAAACCCCGGCATGTTCTTTACCGTGGTGCAGATTGGCCTGAACGCGGTCGCCATTCTTGGCGGTATCGTGGGTGATGCAGCGTTTTCTCCGGCGTTTTATGGCCTCTTTGTTAAGTACATGTCCGTAGAGCTGGCCGAGCAGTTGAGCTTCATCCTCTCCTTCTCCCTGGTGACCGGCTTGTTCATTTTATTCGCGGACCTGACCCCGAAACGCATCGGTATGATTGCGCCAGAAGCTGTGGCTTTGCGTATCATCAACCCGATGCGCTTCTGCCTTTATGTCTTCCGTCCGCTGGTGTGGTTCTTTAACGGCCTGGCGAACGTCATTTTCCGCATCTTCAAGCTGCCGATGGTGCGTAAAGACGACATCACCTCCGACGATATTTATGCCGTGGTGGAAGCCGGGGCGCTGGCAGGCGTGCTGCGCAAGCAGGAGCACGAGCTGATTGAGAACGTTTTCGAACTGGAATCCCGTACCGTGCCGTCCTCCATGACCGGCCGTGAAAACATCATCTGGTTCGATCTGCATGAAGACGAGCAGAGCCTGAAGACCAAAGTGGCGCAGCATCCACATTCCAAGTTCCTGGTCTGTAACGAAGATATCGACCATATCATCGGCTATGTGGACTCCAAAGACCTGCTGAACCGCGTGCTGGCAAACCAGAGCCTGGCGCTGAACAGCGGCGTGCAGATCCGCAACACCCTGATTGTGCCGGACACCCTGACGCTCTCCGAAGCGCTGGAAAGTTTCAAAACCGCCGGGGAAGACTTCGCGGTGATCATGAACGAATACGCGCTGGTGGTGGGCATTATCACCCTCAACGACGTTATGACGACCCTGATGGGCGACCTGGTCGGCCAGGGGCTGGAAGAGCAGATTGTTCAGCGTGACGAAAATTCATGGCTCATCGATGGCGGTACGCCGATTGAAGACGTCATGCGCGTGCTCGACATCGACGAGTTCCCGCAGTCCGGCAACTACGAGACCATCGGCGGCTTTATGATGTTTATGCTGCGTAAAATCCCGAAACGTACCGACTCGGTGAAGTTCTCCGGCTTCAAGTTTGAAGTGGTGGATATTGATAACTACCGCATCGATCAGCTGCTGGTAACGCGTATTGATAGCAAACCGACCGTGCTGGTGCCGAAACTGCCGGATGCGGAAGAGAAGGTGTCGGCGTAATTTATGAAGGGCAGCGTTGAGCTGCCCTTTTTGTTTTAAAACGGAAGCTGCCGTTTATGTAATTTAAATAATTTTTTAAGTCCTTAGAAGGGGGACGAATTGAGATAAATAAAGGCAGAGCCTACGATATTATTAAATTTAAAAATATCCCCGTTTACTTTAAGAAAAATCGTTCTGTCTTCAATGCTAACTTTCACGCCAGGATCGGTGGTGACAAGGAAAGGTTCATAACCATTTTTAATGTCTTCTAAAAAAACTTCATCGGTCTTTTGTGCCGTGTAAAGATAATATTTATAAACGAAAGAAGTCGTCGCACCCGCGCTGCTTTCCGTGATATACAACATAGACTTATCAGCTACGGCATGCCGATAAACTATAGTCTGTTCAAGGTAAAAAAAGTCACCAAGCATGCGCCAAATCCCATATCCTATGGTAGCTAACATAAATAACACAAATATATTCTTATTTTTAAAAACCAGATCTCGATGCATAATTATTCCATTTATTTTCCATGCGTACGGCTTCCCTTCTCAGCCAACAGTTAAAGCTGACCTTTTTACAACTCGCTTATAAAAAGTATAGGGGTATTGTTTATGCCATGGATAATAAGTCCAATAGTGATCCAAGTTTTTAATGTTTTATATCAATTTTTAGCACTGAAAAAGATTTTAAGAAAAACTTCATCAATTCATGGTTATGCCCGTTAATACAAATAACGCCAAGTCAAAACTATCTGCTTCAGGGTATGTCTCTGGACTGGCCCTACAAACATCAACGGCTCCCATTGGGAGCCGTCTTTTTAACAACTACTGCATAGCACGTTGGTTAAGCCATCTCAGTTTGCAGACGCATAACCTGACGGTTGACTTCGGACATCACAGACAAGTGCTGTTTGTCCTTCACTTTCGGGATAAGGATTTTGCCCTTATCGAACTCAAAAGCGCCAACATCCTTGATGTACAACCGTCCACGGAACAGGATCTTCACGTACTTCGCCACCTGAAGCGGGTTGTAGCGTTGGAAAATTTTCATTCTTGTATCTCCTGCGAATCATACGCTCTTGCGGTGCCACAATCGGCCCGACTGTCCTGAGCGCAAATTTTGATGCCCAATGACTATAGACCAGAACCTCGTACTTACCCAGTGTGCATAAGTTTATTTACCGTTTGATTACAATTATTCAGAATAATCTTTGCAAAGCGTGATACAGCGCAGTATATGCCGTCGTTTTTGCATAGATATGTGCGTTCGCCCGCAAACTGGCATCGGGATTGCGGGAAAAGCCTATTGATCGCACTTATGATTAAAAGCGCATGACCAAGTGGTCGGATCACCTGCTAACAATAAGGAAACACCATGACCCTACGTAACCTCCTGGCAGCAGCTTGCCTGTTGCTGCCGCTGATGGCTTCCGCACACAACATTGAAAAAGGACAACGTGTCCCGCCGGTCGGGATTGCTGACCGGGGAGAATTGATTCTCGACAATGATAAGTTTAGCTATAAAGCCTGGAATAGCGCGCAGCTTGCGGGCAAAGTGAGAGTTGTACAACATATTGCCGGACGTACATCCGCTAAAGAGAAAAACGCTACCCTCGTGGAGGCGATCAAGGCCGCAAAACTCCCGCACGATCGCTACCAGACCACTACCATCGTGAACACCGACGACGCCATTCCCGGCTCCGGCATGTTTGTGCGCTCAAGCCTTGAGAGCAATAAGAAGCTCTATCCCTGGTCGCAGTTTATTGTCGACAGCAACGGCGTGACGCGTAAGGCGTGGCAGCTGGAAGAGGAGAGTTCAGCGATTGTCGTGCTGGACAAAAACGGTCGCGTAGAGTGGGTTAAAGACGGCGCGCTGACGCAGGATGAGGTGCAGCAGGTGGTTGCCCTGCTGCATAAGCTGCTGACTCAGTAAAGTGACACCCGGAAGCCCGGATTCAGGAATGACTCGCGCGGGGTGTAGTCCAGTGGCTTACCCTGCCAGTCATGCACATGCGCGCCAGCGGCCGCCGCCACCGCATGCCCTGCCGCCGTATCCCAGACGTTCGTCGGCCCGAAACGTGGGTACAGCTGCGCCTGCCCTTCCGCCACCAGACAGAACTTCAGCGACGAGCCAATCGACGTCGTCTGGTGTTCACCCAGCTGTTGCAGATACTCCTCCAGCTCGCTGTCACTGTGCGAGCGGCTGATCACCACCAGCGGAGGACGGGCATCACGCACCTGGATCTGCTTACGCACGCCGCACTCTTCCTTCCAGGCTTTACCTTCCGCCGCGCTGTACATCACCTTCATCACCGGGGCATAAACCACGCCCAGTACCGCTTTCCCGTTTTCAATCAGAGCGATGTTGACGGTGAATTCACCGTTACGCTTGATAAACTCTTTCGTGCCGTCCAGCGGGTCGACAAGCCAGTAACGCTGCCAGTGCTGACGTTCATCCCAGCTCTGGGGCGCTTCTTCAGAAAGGACCGGAATATCCGGCGTCAGGGCCTGCAAACCTTTCAGGATCACTGCATGCGCCGCGATATCCGCCGCCGTCACCGGGGAGTCATCCGCTTTGCTGACAACATCCATCGGTTTCGCACCGTCGTACACCTGCATAATGGCATCACCCGCATCCCGTGCGAGCTGACAAATTTTATCTAACATTCTCCACCTCTTCGTTAACGCAGTGGGCATAACTTATTGTTTTAGTTATATCGTAATGTGAACAATTCCGCTATCTGTGAAGCAATTCTGGTTTCAGCGCCCTTTTTTCTGGCAGCATTCACACTTCTGTAAGCAACAAATACTACATACATATTCTTTTGTGGCTTGGATCGAAAAAAGGACTCCTCAGATGATTAAGTTTAGCGCAACGCTCCTGGCAACGCTGATTGCGGCAAGCGTTCAGGCAGCGACGGTGGATCTCCGTATTCTGGAAACCACCGATCTGCACAGCAATATGATGGACTTCGATTACTACAAAGATACCCCTACGGAAAAATTCGGACTGGTACGCACGGCAAGTTTGATCAACGCCGCCCGCGGTGAAGTGAAAAACAGCGTGCTGGTCGATAACGGGGACTTAATTCAGGGCAGCCCGCTCGGCGACTACATGGCGGCGAAGGGGCTGAAAAAAGGCGAGATCCACCCTGTCTATAAAGCGATGAACACCCTGGATTATGCGGTTGGCAACCTGGGCAACCACGAATTTAACTACGGCCTGAAATACCTGCACGACGCGCTGGCAGGGGCAAAATTCCCGTACGTTAACGCCAATATCATCGACGTTAAGACGAAGAAGCCGCTCTTCACCCCTTATCTGATTAAAGAGACCGAGGTTGTCGACCAGGACGGTAAAAAACAGACGCTGAAAATCGGCTATATCGGTTTTGTACCGCCGCAGATCATGACGTGGGATAAAGCCAACCTCGACGGGAAAGTAACCGTCAACGACATTACCGAAACCGCGCGCAAATACGTGCCGGAGATGCGGGCGAAAGGGGCGGATGTGGTGGTCGTCGTGGCACACTCCGGCCTCTCGGCCGACCCGTATCAGGTGATGGCTGAGAACTCCGTGTACTATCTCAGCCAGGTGCCGGGCGTGGATGCGATCCTGTTTGGTCACGCCCATGCCGTCTTCCCGGGTAAAGATTTCGCTGATATCAAAGGCGCGGACATCGAAAAAGGGACGCTCAACGGTGTGCCATCGGTGATGCCGGGCATGTGGGGTGACCACCTTGGCGTGGTGGATCTGGTGCTGAATAACGACAGCGGAAGCTGGAAAGTCACGCAGTCGAAAGCGGAAGCGCGTCCGATCTACGACGCAGCGGCCAAAAAATCTCTGGCAGGGGAAGATAAAAAGCTGGTCGACGTCCTGAAGCATGACCACGACGCGACGCGTGAATTTGTCAGCAAGCCGATCGGTAAATCGGCTGATAACATGTACAGCTTCCTCGCGCTGGTACAGGATGACCCGACCGTGCAGGTAGTCAACATGGCGCAGAAAGCCTATGCGGAGCACTATATTCAGGGCGATCCGGATCTGGCAAATCTGCCGGTACTGTCTGCCGCGGCGCCATTCAAAGTGGGCGGACGTAAGAACGATCCGGCCAGTTACGTTGAGGTGGAAAAAGGCCAGCTGACCTTCCGTAATGCCGCCGATCTCTACCTCTATCCCAACACACTCGTGGTGGTGAAAGCCACCGGGAAAGAGGTGAAGGAGTGGCTGGAGTGCTCTGCCGGACAGTTCAACCAGATCGATCCGCACAGCAGCAAACCGCAGTCGCTGATTAACTGGGACGGTTTCCGCACCTACAACTTCGACGTGATCGACGGCGTGGATTATCAGATTGACGTTACCCAGCCCGCGAAATATGACGGCGAATGTCAGGCCATTAATCCGCAGGCAGAACGCATCAAAAACCTAACCTTCAACGGCAAAGCGATTGATCCTAATGCCACTTTCCTGGTGGTGACCAACAACTACCGCGCCTATGGCGGCAAGTTTGCCGGTACGGGTGACAGCCATATCGCCTTTGCCTCACCGGATGAGAACCGTTCGGTGCTGGCGGCGTGGATCAGCGCGGAGTCGAAAAAGGCGGGTGAAATTCATCCGGCGGTGGATAACAACTGGCGTCTGGCACCGATCCACAGCGACACTAAGCTGGATATTCGCTTTGAGACATCTCCGTCCGATAAAGCAGCCGCGTTTATCAAGGATAAGGCGCAGTATCCGATGCAAAAGGTCGCGACGGATGATATTGGGTTCGCGATTTATCAGGTGGATTTGAGCAGGTAGCGATGATTGTGCCGGGTGGCGGCTTCGCCTTACCCGGCCTACCCGCAATCCTCGATCCCGTAGGCCGGGTAAGCGCAAGCGCCACCCGGCATTTCATGCCGCACGCTCGTCCCTATTCGCCATCACCTGCGGCGTATTGACCTCAATCCAGTCGGCCAGCGCGGCCACCTTCTCGCTTACCTCCCGCCCCAGCGGCGTCAGGCTATACTCCACATGCGGCGGCACGACCGGATACGACACGCGATCGACAAACCCGTCATGTTCCAGCGCCTGTAAAGACTGAGCCAGCATCTTCTCGCTGACGCCGCCCATCTTGCGGCGCAGATCGCTGAAGCGATGCGTCCCCTGACGTAACGCCACCAGGATCAGCACGCCCCAGCGGCTGGTTACGTGTTTGAGCACCTCCCGTGACGGGCACTGTTCCGCAAAGAGGTTGCCATCGCGCATTTGCTCGCTGAGCGTTGGTATTGTTGTTTTCATACTTACCTTTTTGTACGTACTTACTAAAAGTTAGTTATGGTGATAGTGTGCCACAACACCAGACAAACACGAAGGAGATTCATCATGATCGCGATTACCGGCGCAACCGGCCAGCTTGGCCAACACGTTATTGAAGAACTGCTGAAAACCGTTCCGGCCAGCCAGATCGTGGCTATTGTGCGTAACCTGGCGAAAGCCGAAGCGTTGCGTCAGCAAGGGGTCGTTGTGCGTCAGGCGGATTACACCGATGAAGCCGCATTTACCACCGCGCTGAACGGCGTGGATAAACTACTGCTCATCTCCTCCAGCGAAGTGGGCCAGCGCGCCGTACAGCACCAGAACGTGATAAACGCCGCCAAAGCCGCCGGGGTGAAATTCATCGCCTATACCAGCCTGCTGCATGCTGACAAATCCCCGCTGGGTCTGCACGTTGAGCACGTCGAAACCGAAAATGCCCTGGCGGCCTCCGGCGTGCCTTACGCCCTGCTGCGCAACGGCTGGTACACCGAAAACTACCTGGCAAGCGCGCCGCCAGCGCTGGAACACGGCGTGTTTATGGGGGCCGCAGGCGAAGGCAAAATTGCCTCTACGACCCGTGCGGATTACGCGGCGGCGGCAGCGAAAGTGATTTCTGAAGAGGGTCATGCCGGCAAGGTGTATGAACTGGCGGGTGATAATGCCTGGACGCTGAGCGAACTGGCTGCGGAACTGAGCAAGCAGAGCGGTAAGCCGGTAACGTATCAGAACCTCAGCGAAGCCGATTTCGCCGCTGCGCTGAAGGGCGTTGGTCTGCCTGCCGGGCTGGCGGAAATGCTGGCGGACTCCGACACCGGCGCGTCCAAAGGCGGCCTGTTCGACGACAGCCATACCCTGAGCAAGCTCATTGGCCGCCCAACCACACCGCTGGCGGAAAGCGTCAAAGCCATCCTGTAGTTGTTAAAAATTGGTTATTTTTTGTGGCGTCCCCTCGGGTCATCTCTGATAATGAAGCGATGACCCACAAGGAGGCTCACCGTGCAAGGCGTACCGGAACAGTTCACTGATGAGAGAGACAGCGCGCGCTTTCGCCATCTGGCGCAGCTGCCGGGCCTGGAGCTTTATCACGCCCATATCTCTGACTACGCCTTCGAGCCGCACACTCATGAAGCCTTCGGTATCGGCACCATCGAAACCGGTGCCGAACGCTTCCGCTATCGCGGTACCCAGCATCTTGCCGCGGAAAAATCCGTCGTGACCATGAACCCGGACGAGATCCACACCGGGGAATCCGCCACTGAAGGCGGCTGGCGCTACCGGATGGTCTACATCGAACCCGACCTGCTGGAAGAGGTCACTGGCCTGCGTCACTGGTGGTTTAGCGACGTCACGCGTCACGATCCGCTGCGCTCGCAACAGATAGGCCAGTTGATTTATGGCCTGTGGCACACGGACGATCCGCTGGCGCAGAAGGGGCTGCTACTGGATTTGATTCAGACTTTTCAGCCGCTGGCCCACCATGCGCCGGTGGTGCAGGAGGCCACGCACCGCTTCGAACGCGTTCGCGACTACCTGCACGACAACTATATGCGCTCGCTGACCCTGGACGAGCTGGCTAACGTTGTCTCGCTCAGCCCGTACCATTTTCAGCGCCAGTTCAAAGCCCATTTCCACGTTACGCCCCACCAGATGCTGATGGCCATCCGGCTGTGGCGCGCCAAAGCATTCCTCACCCATGGCATGCCTGCCGCCGAGGTGGCCGCCGCGACCGGGCTGACCGATCAGTCGCACCTGACCCGCGCCTTCACCCGTCGCTACGGCATCACGCCCGTGCGCTACCAGAAACAGGTTATGCCGCGCTAATGCGCAACCTCATACAATACGCGCCCGTTTTGCCCTCCTACACTGAGCGCAAAGTGAATCAAGATGGATGGAAAAATGATTAGCGGCGTGTTGTATGCCCTGCTTGCGGGTTTGATGTGGGGGCTGATTTTTGTCGGCCCGCTGATTGTGCCGGAGTACCCGGCAATATTGCAGTCGACCGGACGTTACCTGGCGCTGGGGCTGATTGCCGTGCCGCTGGCGTGGCTGGGGCGCACGCGTCTGCGTCAGCTGGGCCGCCAGGACTGGCTCACCGCGCTGGCGCTGACCATGATGGGTAATCTGATCTACTACGTCTGTCTGGCGAGCGCCATTCAGCGCACCGGTGCGCCGGTGTCGACCATGATTATCGGCACGCTGCCGGTGGTCATCCCGGTTTTCGCGAACCTGCTTTACAGCCAGCGTGACGGCAAACTGGCGTGGTCAAAAATGGCGCCGGCGCTGGTCTGCATTGCCGTGGGGCTGGTGTGCGTGAATATTGCCGAGCTTCGCCATGGTCTGGAAAATTTCAGCGTGTGGCGTTACGGTTCAGGGATCTTTCTGGCGTTTATTTCGGTTGTCTGTTGGGCCTGGTATGCCCTGCGCAACGCACGCTGGCTGCGGGAAAACCCGGATAAGCATCCGATGATGTGGGCCACGGCGCAGGCGCTGGTCACCCTCCCTGTCTCGTTGCTGGGCTATGTGGGCGCGTGTGTCTGGCTGGGTAGCCAGCAACCGGCATTTACCCTGCCCTTCGGACCGCGCCCGTGGGTATTCGTCGGGTTAATGGTCGCCATTGCCGTGCTCTGTTCGTGGGTGGGCGCGCTGTGCTGGAACATTGCCAGCCAGAAGCTGCCGACGGTGATACTGGGGCCGCTGATTGTCTTTGAGACACTGGCCGGGCTGCTCTATACCTTCCTGATGCGCCAGAGCGTGCCGCCGTTGCTAACGGCCTGCGGGATCGCGCTACTGGTCGTTGGGGTGGTGATTGCGGTGAGAGCGAAGCCGGAAAAACCGATGGTCGTTCCGGCGTCGGAGGGGTGAGCTTTTCGCCCGGCGGCGCTTCGCTTGCAGGGCCTACAAAACCGTAGGCCGGGTAAGCGTCAGCGCCACCCGGCACAGTATCAGAACGTTTCCCAGTTCGCTTCAGACGCCGCCGCGACGGGCTGCGCTTTAGGTGCATAGGTCTTTACCGGCGCGGCTTTCACCGCCTGATTGCGGGTGATCTTAAACACCGCCACCGCGTCGTTCAGGCGTGCAGCCTGATCTTCCAGCGCCGCCGCTGCCGCCGCAGACTCTTCCACCAGCGAGGCGTTCTGCTGGGTGACGCGATCCATCTCCGCCACCGCCTGACCCACCTGGTCGATACCGCGGCTCTGTTCGTCGGAGGCCGACGCAATCTCCCCCATGATGTCCGTCACGCGCGTAACCGCATTGACGAGCTCTGCCATCGTCGCGCCCGCCTCATTCACCAGCTGAGAACCCGCGTTGACGCGTTCGCCGGAATCATCGATCAGCGCTTTGATCTCTTTCGCCGCCTGCGCACTGCGCTGGGCAAGGGTACGCACCTCGCCCGCGACAACCGCGAAGCCACGTCCCTGCTCGCCCGCGCGCGCCGCTTCTACCGCCGCGTTCAGCGCCAGAATATTGGTCTGGAAAGCAATGCCGTCGATCACGTTAGTAATTTGCGCGATTTTGCTGGAACTGGTGGCGATTTCGTCCATCGTCCGCACCACGCCTTCCACCACGTTACCGCCCTTCTTCGCGGTGGAAGAGGCGTCCAGCGCCAGACGCGACGCCTGACGCGCGTTATCGGCGTTTTGCTTCACGGTGGCGGTTAACTGTTCCATGCTGGCTGCCGTCTCTTCCAGAGAAGCGGCCTGTTGCTCGGTACGGGAGGAGAGATCGTTGCTGCCCGCCGAGATTTCACCCGCGCCGGTGTAGATGGTATCAGCGCCTTCACGCACCACGCCCACCGTGTTGGCCAGCGCAGTCTGCATCTCCTGAACGTTGCGCGCCAGGATCGCCATTTCATTTTTACCCTCAGCCTGAATCGGCTGGGTTAAATCCCCTGCGGCAATGGCGCGGATATGGTTGATCACCTCTTCCAGCGGCAGCAGCAGCACGCGGCGCATCGCAATCCAGCTGGAAATAATCACCGCGATCACCAGCAGCATCACCGCAGAAAGGATCCACAGAATGCGTTTGTAGTCGCTTTCATTGTCCTGGATACCTTTGGCGGTCAGCGCGGCCTGCACCTCACGCCACTCGCGATAAACCTTTTGCATCGCGGTCTGCTTCTGTTCGGCATTTTGTTTGAACATATCTTCCAGATTGCCCTGCCCCAGCAGAACGTTCATTTGCGTCAGCGTGGCGGAGTAGACGCGGTACTGCTCTTCCAGACGATCGGCCAGGTGCTCGTCCATACCCGGCGTTTCCGGCAGCGCATAGTATTTATCGTAATGGGTCTGGGCATCGGCCAGCAGGTTTTTCGCGGTATTGACCAGTTCGTTCAGCTGCCCGCCGTTAATCTGCGACGCCATGCTGCTTTGCAGGCGCAGCATGCCGCGGTTGAGGGTGACGCGCGCCTGGTTCAGGCTGATCCAGGCGTCGGTAAACTCCGCGACGTTCTGGCTGGAAAGCTGAGAAACGGTGAAGTTCTCTTTATCGTTATTGAGCGCGTTAATGAAAATGCCAGCGGAGATCAGTTGCATGATGCCGAGCACAAGCAGCACCGAAATCAAAAGAGTAATGACTTTTATACGTTTAAACATGCGTTGCCTTTTTTATATACAGGTATTGTCTGACCTGTATCTATCGGCACGCGCGGCAGGTTGTTTACTGTTTCTCCACCTTTAAAAACTTTCGAAAGCCCTTTTCTGCATTCAATCAGCAAGTTAAAAGCACGCTTTTTTTGTGATCCCTTTCTCGTTTTCACCCTTGCCTCTAAAGGGTTATAGTATCCACTTAAAGATGCATTTAAAATGCATCTTATATTTCTGATGATGAGGTAACTGCTATGGCCTTCCGCGACCAACCCTTAGGCGAGCTGGCGCTCTCCATCCCTCGCGCTTCTGCGCTGTTCCGTAAATACGATATGGATTACTGCTGCGGTGGTAAGCAAACGCTGGCGCGCGCAGCGTCGCGTAAAGAGCTGGATGTGGAGGCTATCGAAGCGGAGCTGGCTCAGCTGGCTGAACAGCCCGTCGACAAAGACTGGCGCACTGCGCCGCTGGCTGAAATCATCGACCATATCATTGTGCGTTACCACGATCGTCACCGCGAGCAGCTGCCGGAGCTGATTTTACAGGCGACCAAAGTTGAACGCGTTCATGCCGATAAACCTTCCGTACCGCGCGGCCTGGCGAAATACCTGACCATGCTGCACGAAGAACTTTCCAGCCACATGATGAAAGAGGAGCAGATCCTCTTCCCGATGATCAAACAGGGCATGGGCAGCCAGGCCATGGGGCCCATCAGCGTGATGGAAAGCGAACATGATGACGCCGGCGAACTGCTGGAAGTGATCAAACACACCACCGACAACGTCACACCGCCGCCAGAAGCGTGCACCACCTGGAAAGCCATGTACAACGGCATTAACGAGATGATCGACGATCTGATGGAACACATCAGTCTTGAGAATAACGTTCTGTTCCCGCGTGCATTAGCGGGGGAATAAAAAAGCCCGGCGGCGCTAGCGCTTACCGGGCCTACAACGTCCGCGAACGTAGGCCGGGTAAGCGTCAGCGCCACCCGGCAACATGCTTAACGCATGCTCGCCATACGTTTCTTACCGATAAACAGCCAGCCCAGCCCCAGCGCAATAAACCACAGCGGCGTGACGATCAGCGCCTGGCGGGTATCTTCTTCCAGCGTCAGCAGCACCAGCACGAAGACGAAGAACGCCATGCACACCCAGCACATCAGCTTGCCCAGCGGCATCTTGTAGATCGACTTCTCATGCAGGTGTGGACGCTGTTTGCGGTACACCAGGTATGAGCAGAGGATAATGGTCCAGACGAACATGAACAGGATCGCCGACACCGTAGTGATCATGGTGAACGCGCCGATTACGCTCGGGTTGACGTAGAGCATCACCACACCGCCCAGCAGACAGATGCAGGAGAAGGTCAGCCCTTTCGCCGGTACCGCGCGTTTAGACAGTTTGGCAAACGCGCTCGGGGCAACGCCCTCCTGCGCCAGACCGAACAGCATACGGCTGGTGGAGAAGACGCCGCTGTTCGCGGAAGAGGCCGCAGAGGTCAGCACCACGAAGTTAATCAGGCTCGCGGCAGCAGGCAGCCCCACCAGCACGAACAGCTCGACGAACGGGCTCTTGGTTGGCACCACCGAGCTCCATGGCGTCACGGACATAATGACGATCAGCGCGAACACGTAGAACATGATGATACGCAGCGGAATGGAGTTGATCGCGCGCGGCAGGGATTTCTCCGGATCTTTGGTTTCCGCCGCCGTGGTACCGACCAGCTCAATCCCGACAAACGCGAACACCGCAATCTGGAAGCCGGCAAAGAAGCCGCTGATCCCTTTCGGGAACCAGCCGCCGTCATTCCACAGATGGGCAAACGACGCCTGTACGCCGGTTGGCGACTGGAAGTGCGTCAGCACCATCACCAGCCCGACGACAATCAGCGCGATGATGGCGACGATTTTGATCATCGCGAACCAGAACTCCATCTCACCGAACATTTTAACGGTGGCGAGGTTCAGGCTCAGCAGCAGGACAATCACCGCCAGCGAAGCCACCCAGTCCGATAGCCCTGGGAACCAGAATTGCGCGTACGCCGTGATGGCCACAACGTCAGCCATGCCGGTGACCACCCAGCAGAACCAGTAGGTCCAGCCGGTAAAATAGCCCGCCCACGGGCCGAGCAGGTCTGACGCGAAGTCGCTGAAGGATTTGTATTCAAGATTCGAGAGCAGCAATTCACCCATTGCACGCATCACGAAAAAGAGCATAAAACCGATGATCATATAAACGAAGATGATCGACGGGCCGGCAAGACTGATGGTTTTGCCCGAGCCCATAAACAGCCCTGTGCCGATGGCTCCGCCAATGGCAATAAGCTGAATGTGACGGTTCGTGAGATTTCGCCGTAGCGACTGTTCAGACGTCGCCTCTTCTGCGGCGGCGACTTTGACCTGATCTACCATGTGATATTTTCCTGTTTATGCCTGTCTGTGTTGTTAAGGCTCTTCTGGCCTTTATTTACGCCAAATAAATGACGGCCCCTGTGTAAGGACTAATCGATAGTAGGTAAGAATCGGCGGGATGAATACTATGATTTGAATATTATGTTAATAATATGTTGAAAGTGAGTGTCATATCACTCATACAGCGCGAAACAGCTCACAAAAATACACGTAACAGTTTCGTTTGCAATACAAAATGTTGATTCCGTCGTAACTCCGGGTTTTATCGCTATTTTCCTCTCCCCGATAGGAGAGAGGAAAATAAGAAAAACCGATTACAGGATTTCCAGCAGCTCGACTTCAAACACCAGGGTGCTGAATGGCGGAATGGACGCGCCAGCGCCACGCTCGCCGTAAGCCAGGTTGTGCGGGATAGTCAGTTCCCATTTGGAACCTACTGGCATCAGGGTCAGGGCTTCGATCCAGCCTGCGATAACGCCGTTGACCGGGAACTCAGCCGGTTCGCCACGCGCTACGGAGCTGTCGAACACGGTACCGTCGATCAGCTTACCGGTGTAGTGTACGCGAACGTGGTCGGTACGCGCCGGGATTGCGCCATCACCCTGATTGATTACGCGGAACTGCAAGCCGGACTCGGTGCTGTTCACGCCTTCACGCTCACGGTTCTCTTCCAGATATTTCACGCCTTCTGCCGCCATCTCTTCGAAACGCGCGCGACGTACGGCGTCAGCACGTTCGTGGATTTCACGCAGCGCACGGTGCACAACGTCAACCGGCACAGCGGGCTGCTTGCCTTCCAGCGCGTCAGCGATACCCGCCACCAGCGCTTCCGGTAACAGACCTTCCAGGCCGGATTCGCTCAGCTGCTGTCCTACCTGCAAGCCGATGCCGTAGCTTGCCTGCGCTTCGATAGTGTCAAAAGTCGGGGTGGTCATGGGTTTTCCTTCCATCACATTTAAAGTAGCGGGCAGCATATCAGCCATGCCCTTATGGGTAAAACTTTGTCTTAAGTAAAGGTGACAAACTGCGACGAAACGGAAACAATAGTAGCCGTCAGGATTTTCCCTAATATATGTCACGAAAGCTGGCTTTGTTACGCCCATCAGGCAGTTAGCAAACTACACTTCTCAGGACAGGATAAAAAGACGCGGAGCAGGAGGAGAGCCATGCCCGGGCGATTTGAACTGAAACCTACCCTGGCGAAAATCTGGCATGCGCCGGATAACTTTCGCATCATGGACCCGCTGCCGCCTTTGCATCGCAGAGGCATTATCATCGGCGCGTTGCTGATCGTCATCGGCTTCCTGCTTCCTTCCGGCAGTGACAACGTTGATACCGCGCCGGTCAGCCGGAATGCTGAGCTGGATATCCAGTCGCAAAGCCAGCCGCAGCCTGGTTCACAGCCGATGCAGACGCAGCTGGTCACACCGTCTAACGATCCGGGCCAGGTTGCGCCGGTTGAACCTGAACCGGTTCAGGAAGATCAGGAGCAGGCCGCCACCCCTTCAGAGCCACAGGCGCAACAGCCCACCGGCATTGAGCAGCAGTGGCGTTCGTATCGCGTAGAGCCTGGGAAAACTCTTGCCCAGCTGTTCCGCGACCACAATTTGCCAGCAACGGATGTGTATGCCATGGCGCAAGTCGAGGGGGCAGGCAAGCCGCTCAGCAACCTGCAAAATGGTCAGATGGTGCAGATCCGTCAGAATGCCAGCGGCGTGGTGACCGGGTTAACGATCGATACCGGAAACGGGCAGCAGGTACTGTTTACCCGCCAGCCGGACGGCAGTTTCATCAGAGCACGTTAATGGCCCAGGCCGGGTAAGGCGATGCCGCCACCCGGCACTTTTGTTCTCAGGCACGCCGTTTATTCACCCACCAGATCCCCGAGCAGACCAGCACCAGCGCAATCGCGTATTTGATGTCCAGAATGTTTTCGCCGAGGAAGATGGCGGAGAGCACCGTCCCTGCTACAGGTATGACAAAGTTGAACGGGGCAATCATACT
This sequence comes from Enterobacter sp. JJBC, assembly GCF_036936505.1. Lineage (NCBI taxonomy): Bacteria > Pseudomonadati > Pseudomonadota > Gammaproteobacteria > Enterobacterales > Enterobacteriaceae > Enterobacter > Enterobacter sp. JJBC. The sequence goes on along the minus strand of NZ_CP136935.1, from coordinate 580,385 downwards.
CACGCGGTTTACTTTCAGCAGCGCGCTCCACAGGGCGAACGCCACGGATGAGAGCAGCGTCAGATACCCCAGCACGGCGACGGCTTTCATGCTGTGCACCTCCAGCGTCCCGCCCGTGGCATAGCCTCCCGCAACCAGTGCCGCCCCGCCTATCCCCAGCTGCCATCCCGTCATCACCGTCGGGTCAACGGTCTGGGAAATGCGTTTCCCGTAAAGCGTGGCCGCAGAGAGAATAAAGGCGGCCAGCACCACAAATCCGTCACCTTTCCACACAAACTGGAACTCACTTAACCCGCTGTGGAAGTTCACCAGCATCACCCCGGCAAAGCCCAGAACACACCCCAGCGTTTTGTTATAGCTGAGTTTGTCGTTGTGGTAGATAAAGTGCGCCAGCAGCACGCTGAAGAAGGTCCCGGTGGCATTCATGATGGAGCCGTTCACCCCGGTCGTGTAGGCCAGGCCGATATAAAAGAAGGTGTACTGGAGGGAGGTCTGGGTCAGTCCGAGGATCGTGAGCTGGCCAAACTGCGTGGGCGTGAGCCTGCCAATCGGTTTTCGCTGGGCCAGGGCAAAAAGCAGCAGCAACGCGCCGGCAAACAGAAAACGGTATCCGGCAAAGACGACTTTGGAGGGGATATCATCGGTCGCGATCTGAAAGAGTTCGTAGCCACTTTTAATGGCCGGGTACTAGCTTCCCCAAAGCAGACAGCAGAGCGTGGCGCAGGCATAGGCCACATTTCGACGGGCAAAGACGGGCGTGGGCAGAGCAGTATCCATGACAAATCTCATAAATAAAATTGCGTTTCAATTTATTATCAGAGAATGCGTCAGGAATAGCGACCTTACAAGAGCAAAAGATGACGCAGGGTCACGCTAAAAAGCAAAACGCCGGCACAAGGCCGGCGCTTCGACGCGAGCAGAGTAAAAAATTACTCAGCTACTACGTTAACAACCAGTTTAGCGAACACTTCGCTGTGAACCTGGAAGTCAACTTCGTGCTCACCAGTGGTACGCAGAACGCCGTTCGGCAGACGAACTTCGCTCTTAGCCACTTTAACGCCTGCCGCAGTAACTGCATCAGCGATATCGCGGGTACCGATGGAACCGAACAGTTTACCTTCGTCGCCAGCTTTGGACGCGATGGTAACGGTGCCCAGTGCGTTGATTGCTTCAGCGCGAGCGTTAGCAGCCGCCAGAACGTCAGCCAGTTTGGCTTCCAGTTCAGCACGACGTGCTTCGAAAAACTCTACGTTTTTCTTAGTAGCTGGAACAGCTTTACCCTGTGGAACCAGGAAGTTACGAGCGTAACCCGCTTTAACGTTTACCTGATCACCCAGGCTGCCCAGGTTTGCTACTTTATCAAGCAGAATAACTTGCATTACCTTATCCTCTTAAAGTCGTATTAATGGACCGTGCCCGATTACTGATGACGATCAGTGTACGGCAGCAGAGACAGGTAGCGAGCGCGTTTGATAGCGCGAGCCAGCTGACGCTGATATTTTGCACGAGTACCGGTGATACGGCTTGGGACAATCTTACCGCTTTCGGTGATGTAGTTTTTCAGCGTTGCGATATCTTTATAGTCGATCTCTTGAACGCCTTCCGCGGTGAAACGGCAGAACTTGCGACGACGGAAATAACGTGCCATATGGCTAGTCTCCAGAATCTATCAAATCAATCTGCTCGGCATGCAGAACCATTTTGCTCAGGCCGTTCTTTGCCTTGTGGCAAGAAATGAACCCCTGAACGATTACTGCGCTACCGACCGTTAAACTGTGAGTAATGGCCTGGTTTTCGTGTCCGCTAATAATTACGGGCATTTGGCACCACGCCTGCCGGTGAAACCCGGCTTCCTCTTGCACAGAACGATGCTCAAGCACGAACTGGCAATGCGGAATTCCTGATGGGCTGACCTTTCGAAGGGGGGTCCTGCACACGGTGCCGGACAACACCAGACGGTTGGTCATCAGAAATTACTCTTCAGAATCCCCAGCATCAGAATCATCTGCGGTTTCGTTTGCGAAATCATCGCGACGCTCACGGCGCTCGTCTTTCGCTTTAACCATCGGAGATGCTTCGGTCACTGCGTGTTTGGTACGCATAACCATGCTGCGGATAACGGCATCGTTGAAGCGGAAGGTAGTTTCCAGCTCATCGATCACTTCCTGCGGAGCTTCAACGTTCATCAGAACGTAGTGTGCTTTGTGCAGTTTGTTGATCGGGTAAGCCAGCTGACGGCGGCCCCAGTCTTCCAGACGGTGGATCGTGCCTTCTGCACCAGTGATGGCAGCAGAGTAACGCTCGATCATGCCCGGAACCTGTTCGCTCTGGTCAGGGTGGACCATAAAAACGATTTCGTAATGACGCATCGAATTGCTCCTTACGGATTATTCAGCCTCCTGTCTGGGTCAGCCGAGGCCCGGGGAGGCAAGGAACGTGTTAAAGGTCGGCTGAAAAATTGACGCGTCATAATACTTGCGCCCCCCAGGAAACTCAAGCTGATTGCACAAATAATTCGCACAAAGGGTAAAGCTGTTCTAAGTGGGTGATTTAAAATCGCACTCATCAGAAGCGCTGTTTTTTTGAACAACATCATCAGAAATGGTCACCCATCCCACCCCGGGTAGCGATTACACTTTAATCAGAAACCCTGAACAGAGAAGGAGAGCATTCCCCCGTATCACAGCACGCAGTCGTGGAGCGCATATCATGAAAAGAATCGCAATCGCCATTTTGGCTGCGCTTTTGCTCAGTGCAAACGCGATGGCAGCCATCAGAATAGACAGCCAACAGGCCAGAAACATGGATGATGTGCAGAGCTTAGGCGTTATTTACATCAATCATAACTTCGCCACTGAAAGTGAAGCAGATCAGGCGCTTAATGAAGAAACCGATGCGCAGGGCGCAAAATACTATCACGTCATGCTGACACGTGAGCCCGGCAGCAACGGTAATATGCACGCCAGTGCAGATATTTACCAGTAACGCTTTATCGCTAGCACCAGGAAAGCCAAAGAAAATCAAAGCCATATATAATTTGCCCCCTGCCCGGGGGCTTTTTTATGAATGGCTCCGGAATACCACCGGTTACAACTGTTTCGGTATTCCAGAGCACTTATTCACTTCTGCCCGTAATAAGCATTCGGGCCGTGCTTACGCATGAAATGCTTGTTCATCAGATAATCATCAATGCCCTGAAGCTGTGGGTTAATGCCGCGCGCAATCCACGCCATTCTGGCCACCTCTTCCATCACCACCGCGTTATGCACGGCGTCATGCGCATCTTTACCCCAGGAGAATGGACCATGCTGGTACACCACAATACCCGGCGTATGCAGTGGTTCCGTCTCACGCAGCGTTTCGATAATGACCCTGCCGGTGTTAAGTTCGTACTCGCCTTCGACCTCAGTCTGCGTTAACGCCCGCGTGCAGGGAATATCACCGAAGAAGTAGTCCGCGTGCGTTGTACCCAAAGCAGGGATCGCCAGCCCGGCCTGTGCCCAGGCGGTGGCGTGCGTGGAATGGGTATGTACAATCCCCCCCAAGGACGGGTAACGCTGGTACAGCGCCAGATGGGTTGCCGTATCAGAAGAAGGACGCCATTTGCCTTCAACGACCTGTCCTTCCAGGTCAACCACCACCATATCGTCCGCTTTCATGGCGTCATAGGCCACGCCGCTCGGCTTAATCACCACCAGCCCCTGCTCGCGATCGATGGCGCTTACGTTGCCCCAGGTAAACGTCACCAGTCCATAGCGCGGGAGATCCATATTGGCTTCAAAGACCTGCTGTTTCAGCTTAAGCATGTTCCGCCTCCATCAGTCCTGCCCGCGCCATGCGCTCGCACACCCAGTCCCGGGCTTTCGCCACTTCTGCCGCCGGATCGTCCGCGGTTTCGCTCCACATCTCAATCAGGTAAGGCCCGCAATAACCTGTCTGTTTGAGCGTCTGGAAGCACCGTTCGAAATCCACCACCCCGGTGCCGAACGGTACGTTTTTAAACACGCCGGGACGGGTATCTTTAACGTGCACCGCCACGATATGCCCGATGCCCGCCTGAAGCTCCATCTGTACGTCGTTATCCCATGCCGACAGGTTGCCGATATCCGGATAAAGCTGGAACCACGGGTTATTCAGATAGTGCGCGTAGCCCAGCGCCTTGCTGATGGAGTTCATCAACGGATAATCCATGATCTCCATCGCCAGCGTCACCTGCGCACGGCTTGCCATCTCAACGCTCTCTTTCAGGCCGTCACGGAAACGACGGCGCGTTTCATCATTGGCTTCCTGATAGTAAACATCATAACCCGCCAGTTGGATCACGCGGATGCCGACATCCTGTGCGAAGCGAATAGCTTTACGCATGATCTCCAGCCCTTCGGCGCGTACGGCATCATCTTCGCTGCCAAGCGGAAAACGACGATGAGCGCTCAGGCACATGGATGGCACGCGCACGCCGGTTTCGGCAATGGCGCTCACCAGCGCCAGACGCTGGTCGCGGCTCCAGTCCAGGCGAGCAAGACGCTCGTCCGTCTCATCCAGCGACATTTCGACAAAATCGAAACCCAGCTGCTTCGCCAGCTGTAACCGCTCCAGCCAGCACTCCCCCGCAGGGAGTGCCTTTTCATAGATGCCAAGCGGGACCTGTTTTGACAACATACCCGCTCCTTAACCCCAAAGCTGAGCGATTGAGCGTTTAAACTGACGCGCCGCTTCCACCGGAGATTCCGCATCGCGAATGCTACGACCGGCAATAAAGACGTGAATTGGAATCCCCTTGAACAGCGGCAGATCTTCCAGCGCCAGGCCACCGGTTACGGTCACTTTGAAGCCCATATCGGCCAGACGTTTGATCGCGCTGATATCGGCTTCACCCCACGCCACGCCTGCGGCCTGCGCATCACGGCTGCGGTGATAAACCACCTGCTGGATACCTGCTTCGCGCCACTCCTGCGCCTGCTCCCAGGTCCAGAAACCGGTCAGTTCAATCTGCACGTCGCCATTGAACTCCTTCGCCACGTCCAGCGCGCCTTTCGCAGTGTTGATATCCGCACAGCAGATCACGGTGACCCAGTCGGCGTTGGCTTCAAAGCACATGCGAGAGAGAATTTTGCCCGCATCGGCGATTTTGGCATCCGCCAGCACGATTTTATGCGGATAGAGCGCCTTCAGGTCACGAACCGCACGAACGCCTTCGCCCACGCACAGAATGGTGCCGACTTCGATGATGTCCACTTCTTCCGCAATCAGACGGGTGGTTTCGTAAGCGTGAGACAGAGTCTGGTTATCCAGCGCGACCTGCAACATTGGTAATGACATTTTAAATTCCTCTTAAACGGCCGCCGCAGTGGCGTTATCAATTAAATCCAGCACGTCCTGCGCGGTACGGCAGGCGCGTAAACGGTCAAAATTAGCTTCATCATCAAACAGATTGACGATCTGCATGATGCCCACCTCCTGGTGGGTATTGGCATCGACAGCCGCCATAGTGATAAGGATGTCGACCGGGTCGTTATCTTCGTGGTTAAACACCAGCGGCGTTTTCAACGTCACCAGCGCGAAGCCGGTTTTCTTGACGCCCTCTTCCGGGCGGCCATGCGGCATCGCCAGGCCTGGCGCAATCACAAAGTAAGGGCCATGCTGCGCCACGCCATCCAGAATCGCCTGGTAGTAACGCGGCTCGACAACGTCAGCCTTAACCAGCAGATCCACGCTCAGCTTCACCGCTTCCTGCCAGGTGCTGGCTTCGGCCTGTAAAAGGATGGAGTTATTCTCTGCCAGCGAATCACGTAGTTTCATGTGGCATCCTTACTTCACGTCTTGTGGGAAGTGTTCTTTGATCACTTCCAGCAGCTTTGGTCCGAAATCCGCAGGCGACAGCATGTTGCGTACGCCTACCACGTATTTGTTGCCCGACACGCTAATCTCGCCGGCAATGTGCGTTGAGGCGATGATGATGTCCGCGCCGTTCAGTTCACTTTTGTATTCACCCACTGCGCAGCTGTTCACCGTGTGGTCAATGTTTGACTGGGTTAAAAACTGGTCCACTTTCATCTTCATGATCATGGAGCTACCTTGCCCATTGCCACACACAGCCAGGATACGTACGGTCATAATCGAAACTCCTTAATGAGCAGACACTTCTGCTGTTTGTTTTTCCGCATCTTCTTCAGCCCGCAGCGAACGGCCAGCGAAGAACATATAAGCCAGGGCAATCAGGATGATGACGGCCATAAAGACCAGCCCGACGGACGCAAAGCCCTGCATCATCGGCGGCGCCAGAATTGACCAGTCCGCCATGCCCATCCAGGCGCTCATGCCGGTGAGCTTGACCGCCCACACGCACCCGAAGATTTCAACCATGCCCATCACCAGGCAGATCTTGAGCGCTGCGCGCCATCCGCCGAAGTGGTTAGCAAACACGCCGATAGTGGCGTTGGAGAAGAACATCGGGATAAAGCCAGGAATAATCAGGATTGAGGAGCCACAGCCCACCAGAATGCCGACCGCAATCAGCTGGCCGATGGTGCCCCACATAAAGCCCCAGACAACGGCGTTTGGCGCAAAGCTATAGATAGCCGCACAGTCAATCGCCAGCACCGCGCCAGGGATCAGGCGCTGGGAGATGCCATTAAACGCTTCCGACAGTTCGGCGACGAACATACGCACGCCCTGGGTGATGATGAAAATAGCAACAGCGAAGGAGAAACCGGTTTGCAGGATATAGACCGTCCAGTGGGTTTTACCCGCCATCGCCTGCACCACGTCAATGCCAAAGGAGAGCAGGATGGCGCCGAAGAAGATGGTCATCACAATTGCCGTGGAGACGATGTTGTCGTGGAAGATATTCAGCCAGCCAGGCAATTTGAGATCTTCAACACTCTCCTCTTTTTTGCCCAGGTACGGCGCGACTTTGTAAGCAATCCAGGAGGCGAACTGCTGCTGGTGACCGATGGAGAAACCGCAGCCGTCCGTAACGTCCTGCGTTGGCTTATACATCATGTTGGAGGTGATGCCCCAGTAAAGTGAGACCAGCACTGCCGTGCAGATGACCGTGGTCCACATTGGGTAGCCGAAGATATAGAGAGAAACGGCAATCAGACCCGCCTGCTGGAACATGATGTGCCCGGTGAGCATGATGGTGCGAATACCGGTGATACGGCGCAGGAGCACGTAAATGATGTTCAGCGCCAGCGCGAGCAGTACCGCATACCCAACCCAGCTGTATGCATCTCCCATGCGATCGATGGTGGCCATCATGGACGCGTAAGTGTCAGAGATGGCGCCGTTAATGCCGTACACCTCTGACATTTTGGCAACAACCGGCTTAAACGTGCTGGTCAGAATGCCAGACCCCGCCTGCAACAGCATAAAACCAATGATGGTTTTGATGGTGCCTTTGATAATCACGCTGACGCTTTTGCGCAGCAGGATGTACCCCAGGCACGTCACGATACCCAGCAACAGCGGGGCGTTGGTCATTACCTGATTAAAGAAAACGGTAAAGACGTTGTAGAGGATCTCCATAACTCTCTCCAGAAAATGAGAACACGAGGGGCAATCCCTGTGTGGTTGGTGTCATCACTCTATTAATCACAAATAATCATCACAAGATTGCATTTGATTATTTGTGACGGATCACGCAATTTATTTCCATGGCGTTAGTAATGATTTTCACTACCAAACCAATCCAATAAATAAATTCTTAATTTTCAGTATATTAATCATTTATAGCGGTTATCTTATCAACGTCATGATGTTTTTTCTGTGATGTGGCGAGGGGAATTTTCCGTAAATAAGCCATTGCAAATCGGTTTAAACAGTGCCAGCATTAATCACAACAAGTCACAGTATGATTACTTTTGATTAAAACCAGGAGTCAAACGATGAGTAAAGTGAAAACCATCACCCGTGAATCATGGATTCTGAGTACCTTTCCGGAGTGGGGTAGCTGGCTGAACGAAGAGATCGAGCAGGAACAGGTTGCTCCTGGCACATTTGCGATGTGGTGGCTGGGCTGCACCGGGATCTGGCTGAAATCAGAAGGCGGCGCCAACATTTGTGTTGATTTCTGGTGCGGCACCGGCAAACAGAGCCACGGCAATCCACTGATGAAAAAAGGCCACCAGATGCAGCGTATGGCCGGCGTTGAAAAGCTCCAGCCGAACCTGCGCACCACGCCTTTTGTGCTTGATCCTTTTGCCATTCGCCAGATCGACGCCGTTCTCTCTACCCACGATCACAACGATCATATCGACGTGAACGTGGCGGCAGCGGTAATGCAAAACTGCGCGGACGACGTACCGTTTATCGGGCCGCAGACCTGCGTGGATTTGTGGATTGGCTGGGGCGTGCCAAAAGAGCGCTGCATCGTGATGAAGCCGGGCGACGTGGTGAAAATCAAAGACATTGAGATTCACGCGCTGGATGCCTTTGACCGCACCGCGCTGATCACCCTGCCTGCCGATCAGAAAGCCGCAGGCGTACTGCCAGACGGGATGGACGAGCGCGCAGTGAACTATCTGTTCAAAACGCCTGGCGGTTCCCTGTATCACAGCGGTGACTCCCACTACTCCAACTACTACGCGAAGCACGGTAACGAGCACCAGATTGACGTGGCGCTTGGCTCTTACGGTGAAAACCCGCGCGGGATCACCGACAAAATGACCAGCGCGGATATGCTGCGTATGGCCGAAGCGCTGAACACCAAAGTGGTGATCCCGTTCCACCATGATATCTGGTCAAACTTCCAGGCCGATCCGCAAGAGATCCGCGTCCTGTGGGAGATGAAAAAAGACCGCCTCAAGTATGGCTTCAAGCCGTTCATCTGGCAGGTTGGCGGCAAGTTCACCTGGCCGCTGGATAAAGACAATCTTGAGTATCACTACCCGCGTGGTTTCGATGATTGCTTTACGATTGAACCCGATCTGCCGTTCAAGTCCTTCCTCTGATACCGAGGCCCAATCGCCAGACCCTGCGTCTGGCGATGTCATTTTTATTTTAGTAATTTCACGCTATTTCAAATATCATCTTTTAAAATCAATTCTTATCGGAATAGCTCATGACGGAAGCGCAACGGCATCAAATTTTACTGGAACTCCTGGCGCAAACAGGGTTTATCACCGTCGAGAAAGTGATCGAACGTTTAGGGATCTCCCCCGCTACCGCGCGACGGGATATCAACAAGCTGGATGAGAGCGGCAAGCTGAAAAAAGTCCGCAATGGCGCAGAGGCCATCAGCCAGCAGCGTCCACGCTGGACGCCGATGAACATCCACCAGGCGCAGAATCACGATGAAAAGGTGCGGATTGCCAGAGCGGCGTCACAGCTGGTGAATCCCGGGGAGAGCGTGGTGATCAACTGCGGTTCGACGGCGTTTCTGCTGGGCCGTGAAATGTGCGGCAAGCCGGTGCAAATCATTACCAACTATCTGCCGCTGGCCAATTATCTCATTGACCAGGAACATGAAAGCGTGGTGATCATGGGCGGCCAGTATAACAAGAGCCAGTCCATCACCCTGAGCCCGCAGGACAGTGAAAACAGCCTCTACGCCGGGCACTGGATGTTTACCAGCGGCAAAGGTCTGACGGCGGATGGCCTGTATAAAACCGATATGCTCACCGCAATGGCAGAGCAGAACATGCTTAACGTGGTGGGCAAGCTGGTGGTGCTGGTCGACAGCAGCAAGGTCGGTGAACGTGCCGGCATGCTTTTCAGCCGCGCCGAGCAAATCAGCATGGTGATCACCGGCAAAAACGCCAACCCCGAGATCCTCAGCAAGCTGGAGGATCAGGGTGTCACGGTGCTGCGCGTTTAAAGGTGCTGGCGGAAGAATTCCACGGTTGCTTCCAGCGCGGCCGGGGTAATACGGTGCCGGACACCTGCTCCCCATAGGCAGGTCAGATTGCTGTCCAGCCCTTCACGCTGTAGCGCCTGTTGCAGGCGGAACGTTTCACCGGGCGGTACGACGTCATCGGCGTCCCCATGCCACAGAAGCAGCGGACGATCGGCCAGCTGCGAAAGCGCATGGCTGACGTCCCATTCTGACAACAGGGCCTCAATCTCCTGAGGGGCCTGCGGCGGGAACAGCGTCTTTGCCAGTGACGTAAAGTAGCCCGATCCCATCAGGCAAGCCACGGACGTCACCTCCGGATGCCTGGCCATGATCCCCAGCGCCGTCATTCCGCCCATTGATGCGCCTGCGACCGCCAGCCGTTTCCCCTCCACCAGCCCGGCCTGCAAGAGCGCGTCACGCAGCCCGGCGAACTCGGTCAGATTGCCGTGCAGCGTTTGCCAGAACAGCCCCAGCCGCGCCTGCTCATCGCCCGTAAAGCGTGCCCCATGATTCGGCGCATCAGGCATGACCACCCGGAAACCGGCCTGCGCCAGCGCGACGGCAAAATAGCTGTAGACCAGCTTCGAGGAGAGAAAGCCATGATAGAAAACTACCGTCGGCAGCGGCTGTTCACCTTTACCAGCCGGAAAAGCATGGATGATTTCATGCTCACTCAGCTGGCGAGTTTCAATTTCAATCATTGTCGATCCTGTGCTGATGAATGATTCATAATGTTGAGAGCTGGATTACGGTTTCACGATATTTTCATTCGAAATCTACGTCCCAGATAACACTTCGGGAACATTCCCCCAAAACTAAATTCGCAGACAACTACACTATGGCTATCAGGAAAAGAGACAGGTTTATGCGCAGGCTTACCGCTTTATTGCTGGTCTCGCTGCTCAGCGGATGTTCCGTATTGCAGGGTACGCCAGAACCGGCGCCGCCGGTTACCGATCATCCTCAGGAAATTCGTCGTAATCAGACGGAAGGATTACAACGCCTGGGTACCGTATCCGCGATGGTTCGTGGTTCCCCGGATGATGCAGAAGACGCAATTGAAGCGCAGGCCGTTGCCGCAAAAGCAGATTATTACGTCATCACGATGATTGATGAAACCATTATTACGGGACAGTGGTACGCCCAGGGCATTTTGTACCGTAAGTAAGCATCATCATTTGAACGACTTTTACACTGCTTTGCGTCCGTAGACATTTTCCTGTCCACAATAAACCCCATGCCAGCAACAATGGAAATGAGTTTATTCGCGAAAGATTGCCCGGCGGATACCGGAGACACGTGAAAAGGAGCTGACGATGAAACGAACCCTTGCTTTAACGACGCTATTGCTTTCAGCGGGCCTGCTGAGCACCACGGCGCAGTCGGCCGAATTTGCCAGCGCGGATTGCGTCACGGGCCTGAACGAGATTGGTCAGATCTCCGTCAATAATATCACGGGGAGTCCGCAAGACGTTGAACGTGTCGTCGCTCTGAAGGCCGATGAACAGGGCGCATCCTGGTATCGCATCGTCCAGATGCAGGAAGATCACCATGTTAATCACTGGCGCGTGCAGGCCATTCTTTATGCCTAATCCCTTGCGATAAAAGCCACTTAATTTTAGTGGCTTTTCACTTTTGCAAATTTTTTATCTCCCTAAAAACCTAACGAAAACAAAAATGTAACATTAAGTTACATTAAAAAGGTAAACGTTATCTCTGCTCTGCCGTTGAACAGCCATCACTTTTCAATAATGAGCAATTTATGATCACCTTTTTCCGCCGGGCAGGTCTGGGCACGAAGCTATCGCTGCTAACAGGTGCCAGTGTCGCCACGCTTTTTTTGCTGTTCACTTTTCTGTTGAGCCACAACGCCAGCCAGCAGCTTGAAGATCTTGCGGTTGAAGACCTGCATAACCAGTCTACCGGCATGGTGGATATGGTAGAGATGTTCAACACCAGCCTGAGCGAAGAGGTCGAGAGCTATACCCGCCTGTTCACCACCTTTTTGCCACAGCCATTGAACAGCGACAGCAGCCAGAGCCGGACCATTAACGGCCTTACCGTTCCTCTGCTGAAGGGCGGTGAAACGGAGTTGCATGAAAACAATACGCTTTCTGATGACTTCCTGAGCCGAACGGGGGCCATCTCGACGCTGTTTGTCCGCAGCGGTAACGATTTTATCCGCGTGGCCACGTCGCTGCGCAAAGAGAATGGCGACCGCGCCATCGGAACCGTTCTTGATACCACCAGCCCGGCATTTGCGGCTGTCACCAAAGGGGAGGTCTATCGCGGCCTCGCGCTGCTGTTCGGCAAGCGCTATATCACGCAGTACCAGCCTGTTAAAAATGCGGAAGGCCAGGTTATCGGGATTATCTTTGTTGGCGTCGACATCACCCATTCCTGGAACGTCATGCGCGAGAAAATCCTTAACCGTCGTCTGGGCAAGAGCGGTCACTTCTTTGTACTGGATCGCAGCAGCGGTAAAACGCGCGGACAGTATCTGTTCCATGCCAGCGAAGAGGGCAAACTGCCCAACTGGGACACGGCGACACAGCAGCAGCTTCTGAGTGATAAAGCCGGCACGCTGGAACGCGTGAGCGCGGATGGCCGTACGCTCAAAGTCGCCTACACGCCGCTGCCGGGCTGGAACTGGACCATCGTGGGTGAAGTGGATAAAGCCGTACTGCTTTCAAGCGTCACCACGCTGCGCGATCGCTTCCTGATGGCGGGCGTGGTGCTATCCGCGCTCTTCGCGGGCCTGTTCGTTATCCTCATTCGCCGGATGCTAACCCGCCCACTGCGCGCAGTGATCGCGCTTGCCCGGCAGTATGCCGCAGGCGATCTGCGCGCCAGCCTGCCGGTAACCCGCCAGGATGAGGTCGGCCAGCTGATTGATGCCATCAACGGGATCGGGGGCGGCCTGCAAAAAATTGTGTTGCAGGTCCGCGAGGCCGCAAGCGAAATCCATCTGGGGACTAACGCGCTGGCTTCAGATACCGGCGAGATCTCTGAACAGATCAACAAACAGGCCAGCAGCGTTGAGGAGACCTCCGCCAGCATGGAGCAATTAGCCGCCACCGTGCAGCAAAATGCCGCCAACATGGAGCAAACTCAGCAGCTAGTGGGTGAAACCTCGCGCGCGGTGCATCAGGGTGGAGAGACGGTGACCCACGCAGTTTCCACCATGGATGATATTCGTGATGCATCGAAACGCATTGAAGACATCACCCGCGTGATTGAGTCCATCGCTTTCCAGACCAATATCCTGGCGCTCAATGCGGCGGTTGAAGCGGCGCGGGCGGGCGAGCACGGGAAAGGTTTCGCAGTGGTGGCGCAAGAGGTGCGCGCCCTGGCCGCACGCAGCGCCAACGCGGTAAAAGAGATTGAGCAGCTGATTGGCGACACGCTGAACAAGGTGAGCGAAGGCCATGCGCTTTCTGAGCAGACGCGTCTGGCGATGGATGCCATCATTGTTCATATCGATAACATCAGCCAGCTTGTTACCGAGATCAACTACGCCTCCCGCGAGCAGTCTGCGGGGATTGGTCAGGTGAATCTGGCGATGACGCACATCGGTGAGGCATCGCACATCAATGCTGATCGTATCTCACGCAGCGAGCAGACGGCGCAGACGCTGCGCGAGAAGGGTTCACATCTCACCCGGCTGGTGAGCCTGTTCCAGCTTAAAGCTTAACCGACCCGGCCCGTGGCGCGCAGCAGCAGGTCGTTTTGCACCTGTTCGCTCATCAGCGTGCCGCCCCGGGTATCCAGCATCATGCGGCACCACGCCTGCGCCACGGGCGGCGTTGCGTGCCGCAGCATCTGGCTTCCGGCCCCGAGTAAAAAGAGCTGCCGCGCGATCTCCCTGCCCTGCGCTTCCTGCGGTTTACGCAGCTTCTGCTGTAGCTGCCGCCAGCTGCGATCGAAGTGCCTGTCCTGGCCTTTTACCTGCGCGAAATCATCGGCGAGCAGGTCGAGAATGCCCGACTGCTTCGCCAGTACGCGCAGTACATCCAGGCACATTATATTGCCAGAGCCTTCCCAGATGCTGTTGACGGGCATTTCACGGTACAACCGCGGAAGCTCACTCTCTTCGCAATAGCCTGCGCCGCCCAGCACCTCCATTGCCTCTGCCACAAACGGTATGCCTGCTTTGCAGACGCTGTATTTTGCCGCCGGAGTGAATAGCCGCGCCCATGCGGCTTCCTGCGGGTCGGTGCGGTTATCCCACGCCCGGGCGAGTCGGAACAGCAGTGCCGTGTGTCCCTCCAGCACCAGCGCCATACGGCTTAGCACGTCGCGCATTAACGGCTGGTCGATAAGATTTTTGCCGAAGGTCTGCCGCTGATGGGCATGATAAAGCGCCACCGAGAGCGCACGGCGCATCAGTCCGTGGCTACCAAGCGCGCAGTCAAAGCGCGTCAGCCCGCCCATCTTCAGAATTTGCCGGACACCTTCACCCTCTTCGCCCAGCAGCCAGCCGTAAGCATCAAGGAACTCAGCCTCACTGCTGGCATTTGAACGGTTACCGAGCTTGTCCTTCAGACGCTCAAGGCGCACGGCATTGCGTTGCCCGTCGGGTAAGAAACGCGGGACAAAAAAGCAGGACAACCCGCCCTTCGCCTGCGCGAGCACCAGATGCGCATCGCTCTGCGGCACGGAGAAAAACCATTTGTGCCCCACCAGCCGGTAACTGCCATCACTGCATTTCTCTGCTTTGGTGGTATTACTGAGTACGTCCGAACCGCCCTGCTTTTCCGTCATCCCCATGCCGATCAGCAGGCCGCGCTTTTGCGCCCCCGGTGCGAGATGGGGATCGTAGCGATCGCTCATCAGCGGCGTTAACCAGTCGTGAAACGGTTTGGGTAGCGACTGTAGCAACAGCGGCGTGGCCGCAAAGGTCATGGTCACCGGGCATAGCGTTCCCGCCTCCACCTGAGCATGCAGCACAAAACGCGCGGCCCTGGCGACGAACGATCCTTTCCGCGCCTCCTCCTCCCACGCCAGGTTGTGCACCCGGTTGGCGCAAAGCCCCTGCATCAGAAGATGCCATGCCGGATGAAAGCGGACGTCGTCCAGCCGCACTCCCGTGGCGTCATAACGCAGCAGCTCCGGCGGATTAACGTTCGCCAGCCTGCCCAGCTCCAGCGACTCCGCCGTACCCAACTGCTGTCCGATGCTGGCAAGAAGATCCACATCCCATTCAGCCCCTTCGCGCGCTACCGCATCGCGCAGGGCGCAATCAGAGAGAAAAAGGTTGCTGTTCGATAGCGGTGCAGGTTGATTAAAAACGGTATGTGTCTGCCAGTGCATGCTGTCTCCCTCCTTTCATTGGCAATAAAGGTAAGTATGGACAGAGGGCATGCACGCTGCATGGGAGGGGGGTCACACGATGACGATCGTGTTGATATCATTCGTGAAATAGCTCACAGAACATAAGAATAAACTATTTCATTACTTCACTAATACTGAATAATTTATTCTTACCCCGTTTTTGTGAGGATCGTTATGCAACAGGATGCGCACAAGCGTGCATTAATTGCAGGCTCCATCGGTAATTTCATCGAGTGGTATGAATTTGCGGTCTACGGTTTTCTGGCAACGGTGATTGCCAGAAACTTCTTCCAGCTTGAGGGGGAAGCGGAGCTCACCAGCCTGATCCTTACCTGGGCCTCGTTCGCCATCGCTTTCTTCTTCCGTCCGCTGGGTGCGGTGGTCTTTGGCCGCATTGGCGACAGGATTGGCCGCAAACCGACGCTGATTATCGTGCTGGTATTGATGACGCTCGCCACCGCTGCCATCGGTATTGTGCCGGTCTATGCCAGTATCGGGATTGCCGCGCCGCTGATCGTTACACTCCTGCGTATTCTGCAAGGACTGTTCGCGGGCGGTGAGTATGGCGGTGCGGTCTCATTGATGACGGAGTTCGCCCCGCGCGGCAAGCGCGGTCTTTACGGGGCATGGCAGTCCTTCACCGTGGCGCTCGGGCTGTTAGCGGGAGCAGGCATTGTCGCGTTGCTCTCTGCCCTGCTCTCCCCTGAAGCCTTGCACGACTGGGGCTGGCGCATTCCGTTCTTCCTGGCGTTGCCGATGGGTGCGGTCGCGCTATGGCTGCGGGTGAGCATGGAAGAGACGCCGAGCTTTGTGCAGCAACGGGAAAAACCGGTTGTTACTCAGGCCACCACCGCCGCCACGTTCAAAACCATCCTGATGGGCATTGGCCGCGTGATGGTCTGGTCTGCGGCGGGCTATACCTATCTGGTGATTATGCCGACCTATCTGCAATCTGCGCTGCACACCGGTTTTAACCAGGCGCTGCTGATTGCGGTGATTTCTAACATTGGGTTTGCGCTCACGATCATTCCGTCGGGCATGCTGAGCGACAGGATCGGGCGGCGGACGGTGATGATTATCGCCACCGTGCTCCTGCTGATCCTCGCCCTGCCGCTGCTGAAAATTTTGCAGGCGGAGTCCAGCACGCTGGCGGTTAAAGCGATTGTGGTGCTGATTGCGGGAGGTCTGGTTGGGATGCTGGCAGGGCCGGGGCCGGCAATGCTGTCTGAGATGTTCCCGACGCGCGTGCGTTATACCGGGCTGGGGCTGGCCTATTCTCTGTCGAATGCGATCTTCTCGGGCTGCGCGGGGCTGATCATTACCGGGCTGATTAAAGAGACGGGCAATCTGGATATTCCGGCGTACTACGTGATGGCAACGGCGGTGGTGAGTATTTTCGCGCTGATGACGCTGAGGAAGGATGACCATTTACGGTCGTTAGAGGAGTGAGATTGTTGCCCGGTGGCGCTGCGCTTAGCGGGCCTACGTTACCATGCTTTTGTAGGCCGGGTGAGGCGAAGCCGCCACCCGGCACAACAGGCTACCCGCGCTGACGCACCGCTTCGAACAGGCAGATACCCGTCGCAACAGAAACGTTCAGGGACGACACGCTGCCTGCCATCGGGATGCTGATCAGCTCGTCGCAGTGCTCGCGCGTCAGACGACGCATGCCTTCACCTTCTGCCCCCATCACCAGCGCCATGCGGCCGGTCATTTTGCTCTGATACAGGGTGTGATCCGCTTCACCGGCTGTGCCGACGATCCAGATATTCTCTTCCTGCAACAGACGCATGGTGCGCGCCAGGTTAGTCACGCGGATCAGCGGAACGTTTTCCGCCGCGCCGCAGGCAACTTTTTTAGCGGTAGCGTTAAGCTGCGCGGAACGATCTCTTGGCACAATCACCGCATGCACGCCTGCTGCATCGGCGCTACGCAGGCACGCGCCCAGGTTATGCGGGTCGGTTACGCCATCAAGGATCAGGAAGAACGGGTTATCCAGCTCAGCGATCAGATCCGGCAGATCGTTCTCCTGATACTGACGGCCTGGCTTCACGCGCGCGATAATGCCCTGGTGTACAGCTCCTTCGCTTTTCTCATCCAGATACTGGCGGTTCGCCAGTTGGATCACTACGCCCTGCGCTTCCAGCGCGTGGATCAGCGGCATCAGACGTTTATCTTCTCGCCCTTTCAGAATAAAAACTTCCTGAAAACGCTCCGGCGCGCGCTCCAGCAGGGCCTGCACCGCGTGGATGCCGTAAATCATTTCACTCATTGATGGTTCTCGTAATAAATATTTTCCCTCTCCCGTTGGGGAGAGGGTCAGGGTGAGGGGAAATTACTCCACCTGCTGTTTCTTCGCCGCGCGCTTCGCTTTGGTCGCGGCCGCTATTTTTTGGGTCTTGGTCGACGGTTTTTTCGCTTTACGAGCGTCTTTTTTTGCCGCCTTGGGCTTCTGTTTCTTCTCGCCACGGAAAGCGCTGTCTGGCTCAAAGTTTACTCTTTTACCTGCCTGACGTCGCTTGCCGCCCGCTTTACCGTTGCCACCTTTTTTCGCTTTCTCACGCTCGGTTTTCCCGACGTTACGCGGAGCACGCTCGCTGGAGATGAGGCTGAAGTCGATTTTACGGTCGTCCATATTCACGGCTTCAACCTTCACTTCCACCCGATCTCCCAGACGGTAGGTCTGGCCGCCGGATTCGCCGATCAGACGTTGTCCGACCTGGTCGAAGCGGTAGTAATCGTTATCGAGGCTGGAAACGTGCACCAGACCGTCGATAAACAGCTCATCCAGACGCACGAAGAAGCCAAAGCCGGTGACGCTGGCAATCACGCCTTTAAAGATATTACCCACCTGATCCAGCATAAAGTCACACTTCAGCCAGTCCGCCACGTCGCGCGTTGCTTCATCCGCACGACGCTCGGTCATGGAACAGTGCTGGCCCAGTTGCAGCATCTCTTCCATGGAGTAGTGATACCCTCCGGTTTCGGTCGTATTGCCTTTATGACCCTGCTCGTGCGCCAGCAGATACTTGATCGCACGGTGCAGGGACAGATCCGGATAACGGCGGATCGGCGAGGTAAAGTGCGCGTACGACTGTAAGGCCAGACCAAAGTGGCCCCGGTTTTCCGGATCGTAAATCGCCTGCTTCATGGAGCGCAGCAGCATGGTTTGCAGCATTTCCGCGTCAGGACGATCGCTGATGGATTCCAGCAGCTCGGCGTAATCGCGTGGCTCAGGCTTATTACCGCCAGGCAGCTCCAGGCCGAGTTCAGCCAGCACGGAGCGGAACGAGGTTACGGCTTCCGTGGTTGGCTTGTCGTGAATACGGAACAGCGCAGGCTCTTTGGCTTTCTCAACGAAACGTGCCGCCGAGATGTTTGCCAGGATCATACACTCTTCAATCAGCTTGTGCGCATCGTTACGCTGGGTCTGCTCGATACGCTCGATACGACGCTCAGCGTTAAAGATAAACTTCGCTTCTTCGCTCTCAAAGGAGATCCCGCCGCGCTCTTCGCGCGCCTGATCCAGCGTTTTGTAGAGGTTGTGCAGCTCTTCGATGTGTTTGACCAGCGGCGCGTACTGTTCGCGCAGATCCTGATCGCCCTGCAACATATGCCAGACCTTGGTATAGGTCAGGCGCGCATGGGAACTCATCACTGCTTCGTAGAACTTATAGCCCGTCAGACGTCCCTTGCTGGAGATGGTCATTTCGCAGACCATACACAGGCGGTCCACCTGCGGGTTGAGGGAACACAGACCGTTGGAGAGCACTTCTGGCAGCATCGGTACAACCTGAGACGGGAAGTAGACCGACGTACCGCGGCTGCGCGCTTCGTTATCCAGCGGCGTGTGTGGACGCACGTAGTAGCTCACATCCGCGATAGCCACCCACAGACGCCAGCCGCCACCACGTTTTTTCTCACAATATACGGCATCATCGAAGTCACGGGCGTCTTCACCATCAATGGTGACCAGCGGCAGATCGCGCAGATCCACGCGGCCTGCTTTGGACTCTTCCGGCACTTCTTCACGCAGGTTTTCGATCTGGTCTTCAACCGCTTTCGGCCAGACGTACGGAATTTCATGGGTGCGCAGCGCCATATCGACGGCCATGCCGGTGCCCATGTTATCGCCCAGCACTTCAACGATTTTACCCACCGCTTTGGTACGGCGGGTCGGGCGCTGGGTGAGTTCAACCACCACCACAAAGCCCATGCGTGCGCCCATCACCTCTTCAGGCGGGATGAGAATGTCGAAGCTCAGACGGCTGTCGTCCGGCACCACAAAACCTACGCCCGCATCGGTAAAGTAACGGCCAACGATCTGGCTGGTTTTCGGCACCAGCACGCGGACCACGCGCGCTTCGCGGCGGCCTTTACGGTCTGCACCCAGCGGCTGCGCCAGGATCTGGTCGCCGTGAATACACATCTTCATCTGTTCGGATGAGAGGTACAGATCGTCTTTACGGCCTTCCACGCGCAGGAAGCCGAAGCCATCGCGGTGACCAATAACGGTGCCTTTCAGCAGGTCGAGGCGTTCTGGCAGCGCGTAGCACTGGCGACGAGTAAAGACCAGCTGCCCGTCACGCTCCATGGCGCGCAGGCGGCGGCGAAGGGCTTCAATTTGCTCTTCACCTTCAATGTTTAATTCAACGGCAAGTTCTTCACGATTGGCGGGTTTTTCGCGTTTTGTTAAGTGTTCAATGATGAACTCGCGGCTGGGGATAGGATTCGCGTATTTTTCGGCTTCGCGTTCCTGGAAAGGATCTTGTGACATGTCGGTTCCTCCGTTGTCAGCTCCGGTGGAAATTTTCTTCATTCCACCAGCAATAATTTATAAAGCGGTTGATTCTCTTCAACCAAATCGGCCAGCGTGTAGTTATCCAGTTCCTTGAGAAAACTTTGCACGGCCTTTGAAAGCGCCTGTTTCAGGCGGCAAGCGGGCGTAATGTGGCAGAACGCGCTGCTACAGTTCACCAGAGAGAGCGGCTCCAGTTCACGTACCACATCGCCAATACGGATACTCTGTGCCGGTTTACCGAGACGGATCCCTCCATTCTTCCCGCGGACGGCAGCAACGTATCCGGCACGACTAAGTTGATTGATTATTTTGACCATATGATTACGGGACACACCGTACACCTCTGTGACTTCAGAGATGCTGGTCATCTTCCCATCGGGTAACGACGCCATGTAAATCAGCGCGCGTAAGCCGTAATCGGTGAAACTTGTTAACTGCACATCAACCTCAGGAAAAAGGGAAAACGCGGTTAAACCGCAGAGATATTCATTAATGATGATAAACCAGCCAGATAGTTAGCGGCTAATTTATT
Organism: Enterobacter sp. JJBC; assembly: GCF_036936505.1. Lineage (NCBI taxonomy): Bacteria > Pseudomonadati > Pseudomonadota > Gammaproteobacteria > Enterobacterales > Enterobacteriaceae > Enterobacter > Enterobacter sp. JJBC. Next base: position 559,883 of record NZ_CP136935.1, on the reverse strand, counting down.
TGACAGACGGGGCGAAAAAGCGGAGATCCAGGAGCGGTCGCCGGATGGCGCTGCGCTTATCCGGCCTACGGGTTTCCCCGCAGGCCAGCAGTCACGAAGATTATGCGTCGAACGGGTCGCGCAGGATCATCGTTTCAGTACGATCCGGGCCGGTAGAAATAATATCGATCGGCACTTCGGTCAGTTCTTCAATGCGCTTGATGTAGTCCAGCGCGGCTTTTGGCAGGCCACTACGCTCTTTCACACCGAAGGTGGTCTCAGACCAGCCCGGCATGGTTTCGTAGATTGGCTCAATGCCTTCCCAGTCGTCAGCAGCCAGCGGAGTGGTGGTCACTTCGCGGCCATCTGGCATGCGGTAGCCAACGCAGATTTTCACTTCTTTCAGGCCGTCCAGTACGTCCAGCTTGGTCAGGCAGAAGCCAGACAGGGAGTTGATCTGCACTGCGCGACGTACGGCAACGGCGTCCAGCCAGCCGGTACGACGACGACGACCGGTGGTCGCGCCAAACTCGTTACCCTGCTTGCAGAGGAACTCGCCGGTTTCATCAAACAGTTCGGTCGGGAATGGACCCGCACCCACGCGTGTGGAGTACGCTTTGATGATGCCCAGAACGTAATCCACATAACGTGGACCCAGACCAGAGCCGGTCGCCACGCCACCCGCGGTGGTGTTAGAGGACGTAACGTACGGATAGGTACCGTGGTCGATGTCCAGCAGGGTACCCTGCGCACCTTCGAACATGACGAAATCGCCACGCTTGCGCGCCTGGTCCAGCAGATCGGACACATCAACAACCATACCGGTCAGAATGTCTGCAATCGCCATGACGTCATCCAGCACTTTCTGGTAGTCAACAGCGTCAGCTTTGTAGAAGTTCACCAGCTGGAAGTTGTGATATTCCATCACTTCTTTCAGTTTTTCAGCGAAGGTCGCTTTGTCGAAGAGGTCACCGACGCGCAGACCGCGACGAGCCACTTTATCTTCGTATGCCGGGCCGATGCCACGACCGGTAGTGCCGATCGCTTTCGCGCCACGCGCTTTTTCACGCGCCACGTCCAGCGCCACGTGATAGTCCAGGATCAGTGGGCAGGCTTCGGAGAGCAGCAGACGCTCACGAACAGGGATACCACGGTCTTCCAGACCTTTCATCTCTTTCATCAGCGCAGCAGGAGACAGCACAACGCCGTTACCGATGATGCTGGTGACGTTTTCGCGAAGAATGCCTGATGGAATAAGATGGAGGACGGTTTTTTCACCGTTGATTACGAGAGTATGGCCTGCGTTGTGACCGCCCTGGTAGCGTACAACATATTTAGCCCGTTCAGTCAGAAGATCAACAATCTTCCCTTTACCTTCGTCACCCCATTGGGTGCCCAGTACGACGACGTTGTTACCCATTTTTTTCAAAATCACCGTTTGCTTAAAAATGGATTCTACCATCGCTTTTTCAGATATACAGCACTTTTTGACCCTAAAATATGCCAATTGCGGTTAGTTTTTGATCAGCCAATCGTTTTCCTCAACATGTAGTAGATAACGATACCAGCAACCACAAGACCACCGCCAAAACGACGCAAAATATTATCCGGCAGTTGGCTCATGGTGGCGATCATCCGGCGCCATGCGCGCGGATAAAGCATCGGGCCGAGGCCTTCCAGCACCAAAACCAGGGCCAGCGCGAGCCAGATCGTTGAATTCATTTTTCATCCTTATAAAAGAAAACCACCGCTCCGTGAAGAGCGGTGGTTTGAATACTCAAACGAGCCTGAGTTTATCGCGTTGCGTTGGTCGGCGTCTTCATATAACGGAAGAAATCGCTGTCCGGGCTGAGCACCATCACATCCTGGTTGCTCTTGAAGCTATTCTCGTAAGCGCGCAGGCTACGAATGAAGGCATAGAAGTCCGGATCCTGGCTGAATGCATCAGCAAACAGTTTCGCGGCTTCCGCATCACCTTCACCGCGCAGGATACGACCCTGGCGCTCAGATTCCGCCAGCGTCTTGGTGACTTCATAGTCCGCTGCCGCGCGCAGTTTTTCCGCTTCTTCCTGACCCTGTGAACGGTGACGACGGGCTACCGCTTCACGCTCGGCGCGCATACGGTTGTAGATCGCCTCGGACACTTCCGCTGGCAGGTTGATCTGCTTGATGCGCACATCAACCACTTCGATGCCCAGCGCCGCCATACTGTTCGGGTTGATCACCGGCACTTTACCGTTGGTTTCAGCCTGAACACGTTCAGCCGCTTTGGCAATCGCATCGTCTGCCGCCGGGGTTTCAACTTCATCCTCGGTGCCCGCAGAGCCGGAGTTCAGCGCATCACGCACTTCCAGCGTCAGACGACCACGGGAGTCGGTCACAATGTCTTTCACATCCAGACGACCAATTTCAGAACGCAGACGGTCAGAGAACTTACGTTTCAGCAGCACTTCTGCCTGAGAAACGTCGCCACCCCCGGTTGCCAGGAAGTAGCGGCTGAAATCGCTGATGCGCCATTTGATATAGGAATCAACGATCAGGTCTTTCTTCTCTTTGGTCACGAAACGATCGGCCTGGTTATCCATGGTCTGGATACGCGCATCGAGCGTTTTCACTGACTGAATGAACGGGATCTTAAAGTGCAGACCCGGCTCATAAATCACCGGACGCTTGTCGCCGTCACGCACGACGCTGCTGAACTGGAACTTGATCCCACGCTCGCCCTCTTTCACCACAAAGATGGAGGTGTAGAGCACGACCAGTACAATGATGATGATCGCAATAACTGACTTACGCATCCTTATTCCCCCTGACGCTGGTAGTCGTTACGCTGCGCGTTGGCACGGCGTTGGTCCATAATGTCACCATCGTTCGAAGAAGGCGTTGTGTTCGCGCTGGCGCTGCCAGACGAGGCCGGTGGCAGACGCAGCAGGTTGTTCGCACCGCTGTTGTCTTTTGCTGCCGGTGCAGAACCGCCTTTCAGCATCTGATCCAGCGGCAGGACCATCAGGTTTCCGCCTTTGTTGTCGTTAACCAGCACTTTACGCGTATGGCTCAGCACTTTTTCCATGGTCTCGATATAGAGACGCTCACGGGTAATTTCCGGCGCGGCTTTATATTCCGGCAGGATCTTCGCGAAGCGAGCCACTTCACCCTGTGCTTCCAGGATGGTCTGGGTCTTATACGCACGCGCTTCTTCCAGAATACGCTGCGCCTGACCGTTTGCACGCGGCTGAACTTCGTTGGTGTACGCTTCCGCTTCACGGATGTACTGCTGTTCGTTTTCACGCGCGGCAATCGCATCGTCAAAGGCGGCTTTCACCTCTTCCGGCGGACGTGCAGCCTGGAAGTTGACGTCCAGCAGGGTGATACCCATGTTGTACGGACGGATGGTCTCTTCCAGCTCACGCTGGGTATCGCTACGAATAACGGTACGACCTTCGGTCAGGATACGGTCCATGGTGTATTTACCGATCACGCCACGCAGGGCGCTGTCGGTCGCCTGACGCAGGCTGTCATCGGCGCTGGTCACGCTAAACAGATAACGTTCCGGATCGGTCACGCGGTACTGTACGTTCATCTCAACGCGCACCACGTTCTCGTCAGAGGTCAGCATCACGCCAGAGGCGGCCAGTTCACGGACGGACTCCACGTTAACCGCGGTCACGTCATCAATGAAGGTCGGCTTCCAGTTCAGGCCCGGTTCAACCAGATGGCTGAACTTACCGAAACGGGTGACCACGCCGCGTTCTGCTTCTTTAATGGTGTAGAACCCGCTGGCTGCCCAGATGATTACTACCGCAGCGGCGACAATGCCCACCACGCGGCCACCCATTGGCGGGCGCGGACTCTGAGTGGAATTGCCACCCGAGCCAGAACCTTTTCCTCCGCCAAGGCCACCAAGCTTTTTGCTCAGTTTGCGGAAGATATCATCCAGATCCGGCGGCCCCTGCTCGCGACCACCTTTGTTGCCATTTCCCCCAGAGTTGCCGCCTTGATTATTGCTGCTTCCCCACGGGTCGCGGTCTTGTCCGTTATTACCGGGCTGATTCCACGCCATGTATATGCTCCATATTTGTTATGCAAGGGCGAATTTTTCAGGCTTCCCCTTTCTGATCAGACGATATAGTCCGCCAGCGCAGGTTCTTGTTTACAGAGGCGACGCCAGTCAACGATCGGCATACGCACCTGCATCCCCACGCTGCCGTCATCCTCCATCCACTCTTTTTCTATCGCCTGAAGCTGATAAAACCGGCTGCGCAGCCTGCCTTCCTGTGGCGGCAGTCGCAGCGTGTGCTGAGCTACCTCACCGGAAAGACGTTCTGTCAAAGCCTGGAAAAGCAGTGGCACACCAATCCCGGCCTGAGCAGACAGCCAGACCCGAATCGGTTTGTTCTCTTCGTCTCGGTCAATACGCGGTTCAAAATCGTCCAGCATATCGATCTTGTTCATCACCAACAGGGTGGGAATTTCGTGGGCGTCGATCTCTTCGAGCACCACGTTCACCGCGTCGATGTTCTCCTGCACGCGTACGTCAGCCGCATCAATCACATGCAGTAGCAGGGTCGCCTGACGCGTCTCCTGCAAGGTCGCTTTAAACGCCGCGACCAGATCGTGCGGCAGATGGCGAATAAACCCTACGGTATCCGCCAGCACCGTTTCACCCACGTCTGCGACGTCAATACGGCGCAGGGTTGGGTCCAGGGTCGCAAACAGCTGGTCTGCGGCATACACCTGGGCCTCGGTTATCTGGTTAAACAGAGTGGATTTACCGGCGTTGGTATAGCCCACCAGCGACACCGTTGGGATGTCAGCTTTCGTTCGCGCCCGACGCCCCTGCTCGCGCTGTTTCTCTACACGTTCCAGACGTGAAAGGATCTGGGTAATACGCCCACGCAGTAAACGGCGGTCGGTTTCGAGCTGGGTTTCACCCGGGCCGCGCAAACCAATCCCGCCTTTTTGTCTTTCAAGGTGTGTCCAGCCACGCACCAGACGCGTCGCCAGATGGCGCAACTGCGCCAGCTCAACCTGCAACTTACCCTCGTGGGTACGCGCACGCTGAGCAAAAATATCTAAGATCAACCCCGTGCGATCGATAACACGGCATTCGCAGAGAGCTTCCAGGTTACGTTCCTGAGCCGGAGACAGCGCATGATCAAACAGCACAACAGATGCGCCGGTTGCTTTTACGGCATCCGCAATTTCTACTGCTTTACCTTCACCTACAAAATACTTCGGGTGCGGCGCTTTACGGCTACCGGTAATCACCTGCATTGCTTCGACACCGGCGGAAGAGACCAGAGATTCAAACTCCTGGAGGTCTTCCATATCTTTGTCTTGCGAAAAATAGATGTGTACCAGCACCGCCTGCTCACCGGCGTCATAACGGTCAAACAAGCGTAAACCTCTCTAAAAAGATCAGCGGGGAACGCAGGATCCCTGGCTCCCCGTGTGGATAACAGCCCAAAACCTTATTCGGTTTCTTCGCTGTCCTGCGCTGGTGTTGAAGAACCCTGCGCGTTGCTGCCGTGATGGTAGTTACTGCCAGTGCCGCCGCCAGCGTTATTGCTGTGATGAGATACCGGACGGGACGGAACAACAGTAGAAATCGCGTGCTTATAGACCATCTGGCTGACCGTGTTTTTCAACAGGATCACGAACTGATCGAAAGACTCAATCTGACCTTGCAGCTTAATACCATTCACCAAATAAATAGAAACTGGAACACGCTCCCGACGCAATGCGTTCAGGAACGGATCTTGTAAAGATTGCCCCTTAGCCATTCTATCTTTTCCTTATATGCTTGTTTTGTACTTAGAACCTTGCGATTCTGAAAAATTGCGCACGATACGGCTTAATTGTACACATTCAGTCAGCGATATCACCAATAACCTCAATCACTTCGTTTAACGCCTGTTGTGGTTTTTCACTGTCTAACCAGTGAACCCCCTCCCAACCGCGTAACCAGGTGATCTGGCGCTTCGCTAACTGTCTCGTGGCGCAAACACCTCGATAAACCATTTCATCGTATGAAATCTCGCCTTCAAGATACGACCACATCTGGCGGTACCCCACACAACGAATGGAAGGCATGTCCGTATGCAAATCTCCACGGGCAAAAAGCGCCCGCACTTCTGCTTCAAAATCTGAAGCCAACATCTGATGAAAACGCTGCTCAATTCGTTGATGGAGCAGTTCACGGCTCGCCGGGGCGATGGCGAACTGATGCACCTGATACGGCAGAGCGTCTCCTGACGTTTGCGTCAGTTCCGTTAAAGTTTTACCCGAAATGAAAAAAACTTCCAGTGCCCGGGAAAGCCTTTGCGGATCGTTTGGGTGGATCCGCGCTGCGGCAACCGGGTCAATCTCTTCCAGTTGCCTGTGCAAAACGTCCCACCCCTGCTCTGCCGCCTGCCGCTCAATCTTCGCTCTCACTTCCGGATCGGCCGATGGCAGAGGCGATAACCCCTCCAGCAGCGCCTTAAAGTAGAGCATCGTGCCGCCAACTAACAGCGGTATGCGTCCCGCGGCGGTAATCTCGGCCATCTCGGCTAAGGCGTCGCGGCGAAAATCTGCCGCGGAGTAAGCCTGTGCCGGGTCGAGAATATCCAGTAAACGGTGCGGTGCCGCACGCAGTTCGTCTGCGTTGGGCTTCGCCGTGCCGATGTCCATCCCTCGGTAGATGAGGGCTGAATCAACGCTAATCAACTCTACTGGCAAAACTTTACGTAACTCAATGGCTAACGCCGTTTTGCCGGAGGCCGTTGGCCCCATTAGAAAAATCGCCTTTGGCAGGCTCGCCTTACTTACATCAGTCATGTTTCAGGGCGGTCATCGCCGTTTGTAAATCAACAGGTTGTAACAAGCCACCTGGAGGTGCTTTCACCAGCTGTGGACAGAGGCGCTCCACCTCCGCCAGAACGGTAATCGCCTGCGCCATACTCCACGGCGAATGTTCGCTGGCCAGATGGCGGGCGATCCACTGCGCGGTATCGGCGGCATCAAACGTCGTTTGCTGCGCCAGGTAGCCTATCAGTTCAGGAATCAAGTTTTGTAAATTTTGTTGGCGTAAGGGTAAAGGCACTGCGCGAATTGTCACATGCTGCGCGTCCAGTACGATTTCAATCCCCATTTCGGCCAGTTGCGTCTGCACGCGCCGCAAAACCCCTGTTTCTTCAGGGGTTATTTTCAGGCGAACAGGAATCAACAGCGGCTGCGCGCAGGCGGCATTCACCCTCGGAGTTAACTGCGCCTGTTTGAGCCAGCGCTCCGCCACGGAAAGCGCCAGCAACAGGAGTTTACCTTCGCGTTCAAGCAATGCCATGTCGGGGGCAATAATGGTTAATACCCGACCAAAACTCTGGCTATGCCCATCCAGAGAGGGGGGTGAAACCGTGATGTGCTCTTTATGCTCAACGGACGGGGTATCCAGCAGCTTGCGGTACAGCGCCCCCTGCTGTTTATGATAGCCCGGCTGAGCGTTGGGATAGTTGGCACCGGTTGGTCGCGGCGCGTTGCCCGCCGGGGATAAACGTGGAGCAGCCGGCTCGCGCGCGACCGCCGGTTCGGCAAAATGGTTACGACCGGCCGCCACGCGGTTTTCCGGCAGTGGGCGCGGCGCGGGCTCTTCTTTTGCCAGCGGCAACTCTGGCTCTGCCTGCTGCTGCAATACAGCGGCAACGCCCTGGTAGATGAAATCATGCACCAGGCGCGACTGGTGGAAACGCACCTCGTGCTTGGCGGGGTGCACGTTAACGTCAACCTGGTGCGGGTCGATCTCCAGATAAAGCACAAAGGCGGGCTGTTGATCGGCGCCGAGCTTATCTTCGCAGGCCTGTCGAATAGCGTGGTTAATCAGGCGGTCGCGCATCATGCGGCCGTTGACGTAGCAATACTGAATTTCTGCGAACGCGGCGCTGCTGGCGTTCGGATCGGCAACCCAGCCACGCAGGGCCAGATCGCCATGCTGCCACTCAATGGCCAGCGCCTTTTCCAGAAACGGTGTGCCGCAGATGGCGCCCAACCGACGCTCCTTTTGTCCACCCTCCGCCACCGCGCGATACTGGCGCATCACCTTACCGTTATGGCTGAGGTTGAGGGTGACATCAAAGCGCGCCAGCGCGATGCGGCGGATGATCTCGTCGATATGTCCGAATTCGGTCTTCTCGGTTCGCATAAACTTGCGCCGGGCGGGCGTGTTATAGAAGAGATCCAGCACTTCAAGCGTGGTGCCTACCGGGTGCGCCGCAGGTTTAACCGTGACGTCCATATCGCGCCCTTCGGCGTAGGCCTGCCAGGCTTCCTGCTGGTCGGCCGTGCGGGAGGTCAACGTTAAGCGGGAAACGGAGCTGATACTGGCCAGCGCTTCGCCGCGAAAACCCAGGCTTATAATCGCTTCCAGATCGTCAAGTGAGGCAATTTTACTGGTGGCATGACGCGCCAGCGCCAGCGCCAGTTCGTCCTTTTTGATGCCACAGCCGTTATCACGAATGCGAATAAGCTTTGCGCCCCCGCGTTCGATATCGATATCAATGCGGGTCGCCCCTGCATCGAGGCTGTTTTCCACCAGTTCCTTCACCACCGACGCAGGGCGTTCCACCACCTCACCGGCGGCGATTTGGTTCGCGAGCTGCGGCGGTAGAACCTGAATCGGCATGAACTCTCCTTAATTAGTCGCGGTCATTTCACCCGGCAGCGCGGCGCTTGCCGTCTGGGCTGCCCCGCCCTGCGGCGCAGACTGAAGCGGATGCGCGTCAAAGTATTTACGCAGACCGTTATAAATCGCTTCGGCAATTTGCTGCTGATAGCTGTCGCTTCCCAGTAAACGCTCTTCACCATGGTTACTGATAAAGCCCGTCTCTACCAGAATCGACGGGATATCCGGCGAACGCAGGACACCAAGGCTTGCATGCTCCGGGCGACGCTTATGCAGCGATCCAATGCTTTGCAGCTGGCTCAGTACGTTAGTGGCGACATCATACCCGACGCGCTGAGAATGACCGAACTGTAAATCCAGTACCGCCTGGCTGAGATACGGATCGGCCTGGCTGTTTGCCAGCACATCGCCTGCCCCGCCTAACAGTTCAGATTGCTTCTCGTGCTCTTCAAGCCAGTTCGCCATTTCACTGTTGGCTCGACGGTTCGACAGCACCCATACCGACGCGCCGGTGGCGTTACGGTTCGGCGCAGCATCCGCGTGAATCGACACCAGGAAGTTGGCGTTTTGCTTACGCGCCACATCCGAGCGTCCCATCACTGAAATAAAGTAATCTCCGTCGCGGGTCATGACCCCTTTAAACATCGGATCGTCATTCAGAAGCGCACGCAGCTTACGGGCAATGGCGATAGTGACGTTTTTCTCCCGCGTGCCGCCCGGGCCAATCGCGCCAGGATCTTGCCCGCCGTGTCCGGCGTCGATGGCGATAATCACTTTGTCGCCACTGACCGGTGTTCGCCGCGCGCTGACCGCCGGACGCGTCACCGTGTTGCTGCTGGTCACGGCGGTAAGTCGGTCATTTTGTGATTTAAACGGATTACGGGCTGGCTCAGACGGCCTTGGGGTATAAACCGGCGCTTCCACGCGTTTTGCTACAACAGGTGCAGGCGGTGGTGGCGGCGGCGGAACATCAGCATTAATGGTAAAGACCACCGTATAATTGGCGCCGTTTTGCTGCTTAACCGCCTTCGTTTTGCCCTTTTCGGTGAGATCGACCACCAGACGCAGAGACTGCGTATCCTTCGGCGTTCCCGAACGGATGCTTTTCACCAGATTGTTGCCGCTGAACTGGAGCGGCAGCCCCTGGATCACCCCGGTCTGTTTAATATCGAGCGCCACGCTGCGGCTGTCGATTTGTGAGAAAGCATATTCAGGATCGCCCATAAAGCTGAACGTAATGCGGGCCTGGCTATCGCCATTCGACACCTGAATATCCGAGAGGCTGGCCGCCCCGACCTGCGCGCACAGCAGGACCGTGGCAGCCAGCACCCAACCTTTAACGCGATTAATCATCCCGTTATCCCTACGCTCAACCGGCTAAACGCGCCAGTAAGGAACAGCCTGATGAGGAAACCGCACTGATGCGTGCCTCACGCCCTTGTGCCTGGTAATCTAAGTGAATTTCGACATCCGGGTCAGGCAGCACACCCGCACCTTGTTGCGGCCACTCCACCAGGCAGATGGCGTCGTTGGCAAAGTAATCGCGGATCCCCATAAATTCCAGCTCCTCCGGGTCCGCAAGACGATATAAATCAAAGTGGTACACCATGATATTTTCAAGCGTGTACGGTTCCACCAGCGTGTAGGTCGGGCTTTTTACGTTCCCGTTATGGCCTAACGCCTGCAAAAAGCCACGGCTGAAGGTTGTTTTACCCGCGCCTAAATCACCATACAGATAAATGACGGTCGCCCCCTGACAGGCCTGCGCCACGCGCTTGCCGAGATCTAAAGTGGCTTGTTCATCAGGTAAAGGAATCGCTCGATTAGTCATTTTCTACGTCAATCACATCCGGGTTAACAACACGCCGCAGCGTGCAAAAAAGATCGGTGGCCAGCATACCGCGCGTTCCGTAACGAGCAGCCAGCCTGTCAGCCGCCGTACCGTGGGCCACGCAGCCCGCACAGGCTGCATCATAAAGGGGAAGTTTCTGTCCGAGCAATGCGCCAATGATGCCGGAGAGCACATCGCCCATGCCGCCGCTCGCCATGCCTGCATTACCGGCATCAACGATGCCCATCGCATCATCGCTGGCGATAACGGTTCCCGCCCCTTTCAAAACGGCAACACCTCCGTAACGTTTTACCAGACGTTGGGCTGAAAGTAAGCGATCGCTTTCAATTTCTGCCACGCTACAGTTAAGCAGCCGTGCGGCTTCGCCGGGGTGCGGCGTCAGAATGCGATTGTGACGCTTATCCGGGTTTATTGCCAGAAGGTTAAGCGCGTCGGCATCCCAGAGCATCGGTTTACGAAAATTCTCGGCCTTTTGCAGGGCCTGTTTACCCCACTCCTGCTGACCCAGGCCCGGACCAATGACCACCACGTCCGCCCACTCAAGACCCTTTTCAATCGCCTGCGGGGTAAGCTCGTGGACCATCAGCTCCGGCCGCGCGGTAATAATGGGCGGAATGTTTTCGCTGCGGGTCAGCACGCGTATTAATCCGCCGCCGCTGCGCAACGCGGCCTCTCCGGTCATTCGAATCGCACCTGCCGTGCCATGATCGCCACCAATAATCAGCAGTCGGCCATGGTCACCCTTATGGGAGGTGGGACGACGCGGCGGTAGCCACTGTGCAAGCTGGGAGGCATCAAAGCGGGTGATGTGGGTATCCTGTCCGATCAGCCAGTTTTCCAGCCCCAGGGCGTTGTGGTGTAACGTGCCCACGACATCCCGCGCTTTCCCGGTAAGCAGCCCCGGCTTCAGGGCGATAAAGGTCACGGTGTGCGCCGCCTCAATCGACACGCCCGGCGTCGCGCCGGTTTGTGCCATCAGGCCGGAGGGAATATCCAGCGCTACCACCGGGGCGGGGTGCGCATTAGCGCGCGTAATCAGCGCGGCGACGTCATCGCGAGGCGCGCGCATCAGTCCCGTCCCCAGCAGACCATCAACAATCACGTCGACATCCTCGGGCCAGATAATATCAGGCGCATGAATAATGCCCCCCGCATTCAGCCAGGCCTCTCTCGCCATGCCAGCCTCTTCCGGTAGCGGCTTGTCGCTCTCCAGCGCCATCAGGGTGACGCGCAGCCCCGCCGCCACCGCAAGACGAGCCACCACATAGCCATCGCCACCGTTATTGCCGTGCCCGCACAGGATCAGATAGTGCGAGGCATCAGGATAAGCCGTGCGCGCCACGTTAAACGCCGCCTCGCCCGCGCGCTGCATCAGTTCGTAAAGGGTAATGCCGAGGCTATCTGCGGCCTCTTTCTCGGCCCGACGGAGGTCATCCGCATGCCAGATGGAATGTGGTATACTTGCGGGGTTTTTCTTCACAGTATGGTCCGTCATGTCACAGCCCCTCGATCTCAATGAATTAGCGCAAAAAATAAAACAGTGGGGTGCTGAACTGGGCTTCCAGAAGGTCGGTATTACTGACACCGACCTCTCTGCCAGTGAGCCTAAGCTCCAGGCATGGCTGGATAAACAATACCACGGCGAGATGGAGTGGATGGCGCGTCACGGTATGATGCGTGCCCGCCCCCACGAGCTGTTGCCGGGTACGCTGCGCGTTATTAGCGTACGCATGAACTATCTGCCTGCTAACGCGGCCTTTGCGCGCACGCTAAAAAATCCTTCGCTGGGTTACGTCAGCCGATACGCACTGGGGCGTGATTACCATAAACTTCTACGCAACCGTCTAAAAAAGCTCGGGGAAACCATTCAGCAGCACTGTGTTTCGCTGAATTTTAGACCCTTTGTCGATTCTGCGCCTATTCTTGAGCGCCCGATCGCCGAAAAAGCCGGGCTCGGCTGGACAGGTAAGCACTCACTTATCTTAAGCCGCGACGCGGGCTCATTCTTTTTCCTGGGTGAACTACTGATTGATTTACCTCTGCCGGTAGACAGTCCGGTGGAAGAAGGTTGTGGCCGCTGTGTGGCCTGTATGACCATCTGCCCGACGGGCGCGATTGTCGAACCGTATACCGTTGATGCGCGCCGCTGTATCTCTTATCTCACTATCGAGCTGGAAGGCGCTATTCCAGAGGAGTTTCGTCCGCTTATTGGCAACCGCATCTACGGCTGTGATGACTGTCAGCTGATTTGTCCGTGGAACCGTTATTCACAGTTGACGGACGAAGAAGACTTCAGTCCGCGCAAGGCGTTACATGCCCCGCAGTTGATCGAACTGTTCGCCTGGAGCGAAGCCTGGTTCCTGAAGGTGACGGAGGGTTCCGCCATACGTCGTATCGGCCACCTGCGCTGGCTGCGTAATGTGGCCGTTGCGCTGGGGAATGCCCCGTGGGATGAGGCAAATCTTCAGGCGCTCGAAAGCCGTAGAGGTGAGCACCCACTTCTTGATGAGCACATAGAATGGGCGATTGCGCAGCAAATTGAGAAGCGAAATGCCGGCGTGGTTGAAGTGCAGTTACCGAAGAAACAGCGCCTGGTCAGGGTGATTGAAAAAGGACTGCCGCGGGATGTGTGATATATTCACAGGCTGTGAATAAAAATAAGAATTCAGGCGCCATCAGCTCTGGCAAACAGGTCAAGTGATCTCAATAACATTTTGAAATCAAATTTTCTTCATAAATTACAGGTAATTACGAAGATATTATTCACCCTGCTAACATTTCGTAGAGACTGGTTTTATCACGGTTTCTGTGGATAACTCTGTTCACAAGAGTATTTCAGACATAATAGAATACGTCCCCAACGAAGCACTTCGCTGTGGATAATCTGGAGATGAAGAAGAATTTGGAGCGGGAAACGAGACTCGAACTCGCGACCCCGACCTTGGCAAGGTCGTGCTCTACCAACTGAGCTATTCCCGCTTGGGTGTTCTGGTGCTATGCGTATCTTGCGATACTTTTAAATTTTGGAGCGGGAAACGAGACTCGAACTCGCGACCCCGACCTTGGCAAGGTCGTGCTCTACCAACTGAGCTATTCCCGCTTGGGTGTTCTGGTGCTGGCGTATCTTGCGATACTTTTCAAATTTTGGAGCGGGAAACGAGACTCGAACTCGCGACCCCGACCTTGGCAAGGTCGTGCTCTACCAACTGAGCTATTCCCGCAAATCTGTACTGCTTTTGTTGCTGTCGTAACGTGTAATTCTCTGTCGTTACGGGAGGCGCATTATACGAGAAATCCGTTTAGCTGCAACCCCCCTCAAAGCGATTTTTTTGAAATTCAGTTCAAGTGCTTATTTAATCGGCAAGCTGAACAATTTAGCGACAAAAACCCGGCCACGCAAGGCGCCGGATCGCAAAATCAGAGCTTAATAAAGTTTTCGCGATAGTACGCCAGCTCCGCAACAGACTCACGGATGTCATCCATCGCCTGGTGCGTCCCCTGCTTTGTGAAGCCGTCGAGAATTTCCGGTTTCCAGCGGCGGGCCAGCTCTTTCAGGGTGCTCACATCCAGATAGCGGTAGTGGAAGTAGGACTCCAGCTCCGGCATGTACTTAAACAGGAAACGACGATCCTGACCAATGCTGTTGCCACAGATAGGCGATTTTCCTGCCGGCACCCACTGCTTCAGAAATTCAAGCGTCGCCAGCTCCGCTTCGCGGTCGCCCAGGGTGCTGGCCTTCACGCGTTCCACCAGCCCGCTGCCGGTATGGGTACGCACGTTCCACTCATCCATCAGCGCAAGCTGGTCATCGGACTGGTGCACGGCAATCGTTGGGCCTTCCGCCAGAATATTGAGGTTGGCATCGGTGACCAGTGTGGCGATCTCAATAATGCGATCGCGCTCGGGATCAAGGCCGGTCATCTCCAGATCGATCCAAATCAGGTTGTTTTCGTCCGCGCTCATGTTATTTTCCACCCTTCTCGCATAACCGGCAGTAGCAGGTTAACTAGTATTAATTAGAGTGTATCATAGAGGTTTTGCCCGCTACGGGCGACCAGGAGCCAGCGCGATTGAGTAAAAATAAACTCTCCAAAGGGCAGCAGCGCCGCGTGAATGCAAATCACCAGCGCCGTCTTAAAACCACTACGGAGAAGCCCGATTACGACGACAACCTGTTTGGCGAAGCGACAGAAGGCGTTGTGATTAGCCGCTTCGGCATGCACGCCGATGTCGAATCTGCCGACGGGGATATCCACCGTTGCAATATCCGTCGCACCATCCGTTCCCTGGTGACCGGTGACCGCGTGGTCTGGCGTCCAGGCAAAGAGGCGGCAGAAGGGGTAACGGTTAAAGGTATCGTTGAAGCCGTGCATGAACGCACGTCGGTTCTGACCCGTCCGGATTTCTACGACGGCGTGAAGCCCATTGCCGCCAACATTAACCAGATCGTGATCGTTTCGGCGATTTTGCCTGAGCTTTCACTCAACATTATTGACCGTTATCTGGTGGCCTGCGAAACGCTACAGGTTGAACCGCTTATTGTGCTGAATAAAATCGATCTGCTGGATGACGAGGCCATGGCCTTTGTCAATGAGCAGATGGATATTTACCGCAACATTGGCTATCGCGTGTTGATGGTTTCCAGCCGCACCAAAGACGGCCTGAAGCCGCTGGAAGATGCGCTAACCGACCGCATCAGCATCTTTGCAGGGCAGTCCGGCGTGGGGAAATCGAGCCTGCTTAACAATTTGCTCGGTCTTCAGCAGGAGATCCTGACCAACGATGTGTCTGACGTCTCCGGGCTGGGCCAGCACACCACCACCGCCTCACGTCTCTATCACTTCCCGCACGGCGGCGATGTGATTGACTCCCCGGGCGTGCGTGAATTTGGTCTCTGGCACCTCGAGCCGGAACAAATCTTTAACGGATTTGTCGAATTCCATGACTATTTAGGCGCTTGCAAATACCGCGACTGTAAACATGACAACGATCCGGGCTGCGCCATCCGCGAAGCGGTGGAGAACGGTGAAATTGCGGAAACCCGTTTCGAAAATTACCACCGCATTCTCGAAAGCATGGATCAGGTAAAAACGCGTAAAAACTTTTCTGATTCTGATAACTGACAACTAAGCTAAGCGTCGCTAAAATCGTCCCCTTTTTTCAGGTTCCGGCAGCGTAATGCCGGATCAGGAACGACAAAACAATGGCCTGGAGGCTACCTTGTTAAACTCATTTAAACTTTCGCTTCAATACATTCTGCCGAAACTGTGGCTCACTCGCCTGGCGGGCTGGGGCGCGAGCAAACGAGCGGGCTGGCTGACCAAACTGGTCATCGACCTGTTCGTGAAATACTACAAGGTCGACATGAAAGAAGCGCAGAAGCCGGATACGGCAAGCTATCGTACCTTCAACGAATTTTTTGTGCGTCCGCTGCGCGACGAAGTGCGCCCGCTGAATACCGACCCGAACGTGCTGGTGATGCCAGCGGACGGCGTGATCAGCCAGCTGGGTAAAATTGAAAACGACAAAATTTTGCAGGCGAAAGGCCATAACTACAGCCTGGAAGCGCTGCTGGCCGGTAACTACATAATGGCCGATCTGTTCCGTAACGGGACTTTCGCGACCACCTATCTCTCCCCGCGCGATTACCACCGCGTGCATATGCCGTGTAACGGTATTCTGCGCGAGATGATCTACGTGCCGGGGGATCTGTTCTCCGTCAATCACCTGACGGCGCAAAACGTTCCTAACCTGTTTGCCCGTAACGAGCGCGTCATCTGCCTGTTTGATACTGAATTTGGCCCAATGGCGCAGATTCTGGTGGGTGCTACCATTGTAGGCAGCATCGAAACCGTCTGGGCGGGCACCATTACTCCGCCACGCGAAGGCGTGATCAAGCGCTGGACCTGGCCTGCCGGCGAAGAAGAAGGTTCTGTGGCCCTGCTGAAAGGTCAGGAAATGGGCCGCTTCAAGCTGGGCTCAACGGTCATCAACCTGTTCGCTCCGGGCAAAGTTAACCTGGTCGACGAGCTGGAAAGCCTGTCCGTGACCAAACTCGGCCAGCCTCTGGCAGTATCGACGGAGGTCTTTGCAACACCAGACGTTGCGCCAGCCCCGTTGCCGGAAGATGAGATCAAAGCCGAGCACGACGCCAGCCCGCTGGTTGACGACAAAAAAGACGAAGGCTAACAACAGAAGGATCGCTGACGTGCGCCCGATTATCGTATTACTGATGGCCTGGTGCCTCAGCATGGGGGCGTACGCAGCGACGGCCCCCGACGCCAAACAGATAACCCAGGAGCTGGAGCAGGCAAAAGCGGCAAAACCCGCTCAGCCGGAGACCGTTGAGTCACTCCAGTCTGCACTGAACGCGCTTGAGGAACGAAAGGGTTCCCTTGAGCGCGCGCAGCAGTATCAACAGGTTATCGACAATTTCCCCAAACTCTCTCAGACCCTGCGCTCGCAGCTAAACAACCTGCGCGATGAACCACGCCAGGTCCCCGCGGGGATGACGTCCGAGGCGCTGAATCAGGAGATCCTGCAAGTCAGCAGCCAGCTGCTGGAAAAAAGCCGTCTGGCGCAGCAGGAGCAGGAACGGGCGCGTGAAATTGCCGATTCCCTCAGTCAGCTTCCACAGCAGCAAACCGATGCCCGCCGTCAGTTAAATGAGGTGGAACGCCGCATCGGGACGCAGACGGGCAGCACACCGCAGAATCAGGCGCAAAATCTTGGGTTGCAGGCGGAATCCGCCAGACTAAAAGCCCTGGTTGATGAACTGGAGCTGGCGCAGCTTTCCGCTAACAACCGCCAGGAGCTGTCGCGGATGCGTTCCGAGCTGGCGCAGAAGCAGAGCCAGCAGCTGGATGCGTATCTTCAGGCGCTGAGAAATCAACTCAACAGCCAGCGTCAGCGTGAAGCTGAACGTGCTCTGGAAAGCACAGAGTTACTGGCCGAAAACAGCGCTAACCTGCCCGACAGCATCGTCGCCCAGTTTAAGGTTAACCGCGAGCTTTCTGCTGCGCTGAATCAGCAGGCGCAGCGCATGGATTTGGTGGCCTCGCAGCAGCGTCAGGCTACCAATCAAACCCTTCAGGTTCGTCAGGCACTCAACACGCTGCGTGAACAGTCCCAGTGGCTTGGCTCGTCTAACCTGTTGGGCGAAGCGTTACGCGCGCAGGTGGCCCGTCTGCCAGAGATGCCAAAACCACAGCAGCTTGATACGGAGATGGCGCAGCTGCGTGTTCAGCGTCTTCATTATGAAGATCTCCTCAACAAGCAGCCGCAAATCCGCCAGATCCGTCAGGCTGACGGACAGCCGCTCACCAGCGAGCAAAGTCGTATTCTGGAAGCGCAGCTGCGCACCCAACGCGAACTGCTCAATTCCCTGTTGCAGGGGGGCGATACGCTGATCCTTGAGCTGACCAAGCTGAAAGTCTCGAATAGCCAGCTGGAGGATGCGCTGAAAGAGGTCAACGAAGCCACGCACCGTTACCTTTTCTGGACGTCCGACGTGCGGCCGATGACCTTCGCCTGGCCGATTGAGATCGTGCAGGATCTGCGCCGCCTCATTTCGCTGGACACCTTTAGCCAGCTGGGCCTCGCCAGCGTAATGATGATAACCAGTAAGGAGACTATCTTCCCGTTGCTGGGGGCGCTGATTCTGGTGGGCTTCAGTATTTATTCCCGTCGTCACTTTACCCGTTTCCTTGAGCGCTCCAGCGCCCGAGTGGGAAAAGTAACCCAGGATCACTTCTGGCTGACGTTGCGTACGGTGTTCTGGTCAATTCTGGTCGCGTCTCCGCTGCCGGTGCTGTGGATGACGCTCGGATACGGACTGCGTGAAGCCTGGCCCTACCCGCTTGCCGTCGCGATTGGCGATGGCGTGACCGCCACCGTCCCGCTGCTGTGGGTGGTGATGATTTGCGCCACGTTTGCGCGGCCAAATGGTCTGTTCATCGCTCACTTTGGCTGGCCGCGTAATCGCGTGGCGCGGGCGATGCGCTATTACCTGATGAGTATCGGGCTGATTGTGCCGCTGATTATGGCGTTGATCATGTTCGATAATCTCAATGACCGGGAGTTCTCCGGCTCGTTGGGACGGCTGTGCTTTATGCTGATCTGCGGGGCGTTAGCGGTAGTGACGCTCAGCCTGAAACGCGCCGGGATCCCGCTCTATCTCGACAAGACCGGCAGCGGCGATAACATGTTAAACCGTCTGCTGTGGAACCTGCTGCTCAGCGCGCCGCTGGCGGCGATGCTGGCGGCAGCGGTCGGTTATCTCGCCACGTCGCAGGCGCTGCTCGCCCGACTGGAAACGTCGGTGGCCATCTGGTTCCTGCTGCTGGTGGTCTACCATGTTATCCGCCGCGGCATGCTGATCCAGCGTCGTCGTCTGGCGTTTGACCGTGCTAAACATCGTCGCGCAGAAATTCTGGCCCAGCGCGCGCGGGGTGAGGAAGAGCCAAACCACGTCAACAGCACCGAAGGGACTACAGACGCTGATGACGTCGAACTGGATCTGGATGCGATAAGTACCCAGTCCCTGCGGCTGGTACGCTCAATTCTGATGCTGGTTGCCCTGCTGTCGGTGATCTACCTGTGGTCAGAAATCCACTCCGCGTTTGGCTTCCTGGAGAACATCTCTTTATGGGATGTGACGTCCACGGTGCAGGGAGTCGAAAGCCTGGAGCCCATCACCTTAGGGGCCGTGCTGATTGCGATTCTGGTGCTGATCATCACCACCCAGCTGATACGTAACTTCCCTGCCCTGCTGGAGCTGGCGCTGTTGCAGCATCTGGATTTAACCCCAGGCACAGGCTATGCCATCACCACCATCACCAAGTATTTAATCATGCTGTTTGGTGGGCTGGTCGGCTTCTCGATGATTGGTATCGAATGGTCAAAACTGCAATGGCTGGTTGCCGCCCTGACCGTAGGCCTGGGCTTTGGTTTACAGGAGATTTTTGCCAACTTCGTTTCTGGTCTGATCATTCTGTTTGAAAAGCCGATTCGAATTGGCGATACGGTGACCATCCGCGATCTCACCGGCAGCGTCACCAGGATCAACACCCGCGCCACCACCATCAGCGACTGGGACCGTAAAGAGATCATCGTCCCGAACAAGGCATTTATCACCGAGCAGTTTATCAACTGGTCGCTGTCCGACTCCGTCACGCGCGTGGTGCTGACCGTACCCGCTCCGTCGGATGCCAACAGCGAAGAGGTGACGCAGATCCTGTATACGGCTGCTGAACGCTGTTCGCTGGTAATCGACAACCCACCGCCGGAAGTCTTCCTGGTTGATTTGCAGCAGGGGATCCAGATTTTCGAGCTGCGTATCTACGCCGCCGAGATGGGACACCGTATGCCGCTGCGCCATGAGATCCACCAGCTGATTCTGGCTGGCTTCCGCGAGCACGGAATTGATATGCCGTTCCCACCGTTCCAGATGCGTCTGGAAACGCTGGACGGACGTAAGACGGGAAGAACGTTGACGTCAGCGGCGCGTACGCGCCCGGCGGGAAGTTTGTAATCCTTTCCCCCTCCCCATCGGGAGGGGGTCAATCCTTTATGCCACTTCTGCTACACAGGCCGTCGAGCGACGACGGTAATGCTCATAAATCCCCATTGCCAGCAGCGAGAAGAAGATCGGTCCGCCAACCATCCACAGCGTGCTGTTCCAGTCATTTGCCTCAACAACGGGCTGAATGACGGTAAAAATGTTGGCGAACGCGACGACCAGCACCACAACAGTGGTCGCCAGCAGCGTCGCCGCACGGGTTTTGAAGATCACAAATGGTCGTTCCAGATCCTGCTTCGCCTTAAAGAACGGGAACGCCAGGGTCAGGAACAGATACGGAAGCGTCATCGATACGTTTGCCATCAGGGTCAGCTTGTTATAGAACGCCGACGCGGTATCACCGCCGAAGGACACCAGCAGAATGAACACGCACACCAGCATGCACTGCATCCACATCGCGTTGGCAGGCATACCGGCAGCGTTCAGCTGAGTCATATGTGCAGGCCACAGCGCCTTTGGCGTCCCCTGAATAATCGCTTTCAGCGGCGAGTAGATCAACGTGAAGAACGCGCCAGTATAGGCGAGGAACATCGACAAACCGGTAATCCGCGCAAACCAGATCCCCAGGGTGGCCGACGTTTCCGGCGCGAGATCCATGGCGTTGCCCAGCGTCACCCCCAGGCTTTTCATCAACACGTAGGTAATGTTGCCGAGATTGGTGGTGTTATTGCTCAGTACCTGCTGCCAGTTGGTGCTGACGCCCCAGAGGAAAATCGCCAGTGAGTAGCCAATGGATATGACGATGGCGGCAAAGATAATGCCTTTGGCGAAGTTCTTTTCCGGATTTTCGGTTTTGTCGACCAGGCCGCCCACGGCTTCAATTCCACCGTAAGCAAAGATGGCAAACACCACGAAGGAGAGCATGGCCAGTCCGGACTGGTAACCCGGATTAGGCGATGAAACGAAGTTGACTTCCTGTGCGAAATGCCCGCCGTTCAGGCACAGAATGGCGATGCTGACCAGCAGCAGCACCAGGTTCAGGCACATCACGGAAATACCGCCAACGGCAGTGATACGGGCAATTTTGTTGATGCCTTTCGAGGCCACCAGCGTGACCACCACCATCCAGCACACCGCCAGAATACCGACCACCTGCGTGGAGCTCAGCCCCGCCAGAGACCAGACCTGCGTTTTATCCGCACCGAAGAGAAACGTTGAGAACGGCACCCAGACCTTGGCCGCCGTGCTGACCATCCAGACGACGTAGGATGAAAACCACATGAACGTACCGATAAACGCGTAACGCGGACCGACGCTGTTGTTCATCCACGAATAGATGCCACCCTCTTCTTTCCGGTACGCCGAGCCCATCTCCGCCATCATCAGCGCAAACGGGATAAAGAAGAACAGAGCGGAAACGATATAAAACGGCGTCGCGCTGTAGCCCATCAGATAAAACGCGGACGGGCTATTGGCAAAGCCAAAGACTGACGTAAAAATCATCAGAATGAGCCCGGTAAGGGTCATTTTTTTGAGTGAGTGAGACATATAACCATCCGAAACGGAATTAAACTGCGCGGATGGTAGCAGATGACCAGACAAATATTGTGGCTATCCGAGGCAATTTAAGAAAAAGACCCGTCTATAGCGAAAAGAGCAGTTTTTAATGTGGCAGAGTTAAATGACCGAGTAGGCCGGGTAAGCGACAGCGCCACCCGGCATTTTTTCAGGCGCGATCGACCGTAAAGGCAATCACATCGCCCAGCTGCTCGGCACCCAGCGCCAGCATGACCAGACGATCCACACCCAGCGCCACGCCGGAGCAGTCCGGCAAACCGGCCTTAAGCGCTTCCAGCAGGTTGGTGTCAATCGGCTGCTGCGGCAGACCGCGCGCGTTGCGCTTGCGGTTATCCTGCTCGAAACGCTGCTGCTGTTCGCGCGCGTCGGTCAGCTCGTGGAAACCGTTCGCCAACTCAATGCCTTTGAAGTACACCTCAAACCGTTCCGCCACGCGGTGATCTTCGGTGCTGATCTGCGCCAGCGAGGCCTGGCTGGCCGGGAAGTGATAGACAAACGTCGGGCGATCTTTACCAATTTGCGGTTCAACGCCAAAGGTGAACAGCAGTTGCAACAGCGTGTCGCGGTCCTCTTCGTTATCCGCCACATTGCTCAGATCCAGTTTTGCCGCCACTTCACGCAGCTGTGTTTTATCAGCCGACAGCGGATCGATTTCCAGATGGCGCTGGAAGGCCTGCTGATAGGAGAGCGTTTCAGCTTCCGCGCAATCCAGCACCTGTTGCAGCAGATCGTCGACTTCGTTCATCAGACGATACATGTCGTAGTGCGGGCGGTACCACTCCAGCATGGTGAATTCCGGATTATGGTGTCGGCCCATCTCTTCATTACGGAAGCTACGGCACAGCTGATAGACCGGACCACACCCGGCCGCCAGCAGACGCTTCATATGGTATTCCGGGCTGGTCATCAGATACAGATTCATGCCCTGAGAGTGGCCTGGGCCAACAAAACGGGTTTCAAACGGGACCAGATGAATATCCGTAACCGTCGCCTGACTCATGCACGGCGTTTCCACCTCCAGGACGCCGCGGTCGGCAAAGAAACGGCGGATCTCCGCCATAATTGCTGCGCGCTTTAGCAGGTTTGGAATGGATGCGCTCGGCTGCCAGGTGGCCGTTTCGCTCATGAGTTATTTCTCCGTTTTCAGACAAGGGCACGAAGTCTACTCGCAAGCCGGGGCAGAGACAAATTTTGCACAGTAAAAGTCCCTTTTCATTGCACAGAGAAATACTGTGACGCCATTCATTAATCACGATGATAAATCACCGCACAGAACAGCAAAAAAATCGAACACGTCAAATTTCCCTCACTTCTACGCGGTTATACTGTTTTACCCATAAAGGAGCAGTGGAATCGCTTCCGCAATCGCCCGTTCGGGCAGGTGAACGTCCTTTAGTTCATCGCGTTGCGGGAAAACAAAAATCTGGAGGAATGTCGTGCAAACTTTTCAAGCCGATCTTGCCGTAATAGGCGCTGGCGGGGCTGGATTACGGGCTGCAATTGCTGCGGCACAAGCCAATCCGAACGCTAAAATCGCATTGATTTCAAAAGTCTATCCGATGCGCAGCCACACGGTAGCCGCAGAAGGAGGATCCGCTGCCGTCGCGCAGGATCATGACAGCTTTGAATACCATTTCCACGACACGGTTGCAGGGGGCGACTGGCTTTGCGAACAGGATGTCGTTGATTACTTCGTGCATCATTGCCCAACGGAGATGACCCAGCTGGAACAGTGGGGATGCCCGTGGAGCCGCCGTCCGGACGGGAGCGTCAACGTCCGCCGCTTCGGTGGCATGAAGATCGAACGCACCTGGTTTGCCGCCGATAAGACCGGCTTCCACATGCTGCACACCCTGTTCCAGACCTCCCTCCAGTTCCCACAAATCCAGCGCTTTGACGAACATTTCGTTCTCGACATTCTGGTCGACGACGGTCATGCGCGCGGACTGGTGGCGATGAACATGATGGAAGGTACGCTTGTCCAGATCCGCGCTAATGCGGTGGTGATGGCAACGGGCGGCGCGGGCCGCGTATACCGCTACAACACCAACGGCGGCATCGTCACCGGTGACGGTATGGGCATGGCGCTCAGCCACGGCGTCCCGCTGCGTGATATGGAGTTCGTCCAGTATCACCCAACCGGCCTACCGGGCTCCGGCATACTGATGACGGAAGGCTGCCGCGGCGAAGGCGGAATTCTGGTCAACAAAAACGGCTATCGCTATTTGCAGGATTACGGCATGGGTCCGGAAACCCCGCTTGGCGAGCCGAAAAACAAATACATGGAACTCGGCCCACGCGACAAAGTCTCTCAGGCTTTCTGGCACGAGTGGCGCAAAGGCAACACCATCTCAACGCCGCGCGGCGACGTG
Source organism: Enterobacter sp. JJBC (assembly GCF_036936505.1). NCBI lineage: Bacteria > Pseudomonadati > Pseudomonadota > Gammaproteobacteria > Enterobacterales > Enterobacteriaceae > Enterobacter > Enterobacter sp. JJBC. The sequence continues at coordinate 535,926 of NZ_CP136935.1, read as the reverse complement.
GTGCATCTCGACCTGCGTCATCTCGGCGAGAAGAAACTGCTGGAGCGTCTGCCGTTTATCTGCGAGCTGGCGAAAGCGTATGTGGGCGTCGATCCGGTGAAAGAACCGATCCCGGTGCGTCCAACCGCGCACTACACCATGGGCGGCATCGAAACCGATCAGCAGTGCGAAACCCGCATCAAAGGGCTGTTTGCGGTGGGCGAGTGTTCCTCCGTCGGTCTGCACGGCGCAAACCGTCTGGGCTCGAACTCGCTGGCTGAGCTGGTGGTCTTTGGCCGCATGGCGGGCGAACGTGCGGTGGAGCGTGCCGCAACGGCAGGTGAAGCTAACAGCGCGGCGCTGGATGCGCAGGTTGTAGACGTCGAAAAACGCCTGAAAGACCTGGTGAACCAGGAAGGTAACGAAAACTGGTCGAAGATCCGCGACGAAATGGGGCTGTCGATGGAAGAAGGCTGCGGGATCTACCGTACGCCAGAGCTGATGCAGAAAACCGTCGATAAGCTGGCGGAGTTGCAGGAGCGCTTCAAGCGCGTGCGTATCACCGACACTTCCAGCGTCTTCAATACCGATCTGCTTTATACCATTGAACTGGGCCACGGCCTGAACGTCGCAGAATGTATGGCCCATTCCGCCCTGGCGCGTAAAGAGTCCCGCGGCGCGCACCAGCGTCTGGATGAGGGCTGCACTGAACGTGACGACGTCAATTTCCTTAAACACACTCTCGCCTGGCGCGATGCGGATGGCACCACCCGTCTGGACTACAGCGACGTGAAAATCACCACGCTGCCACCGGCGAAACGCGTGTACGGTGCAGAAGCAGAAGCCGCCGATAAGAAGGAGAAGGCGAATGGCTGAGATGCATAAACTGAAAGTTGAAGTGGTGCGCTACAATCCGGAAGTGGACGCCGCGCCGCATAGCGCTTTCTATGAAGTCCCTTACGACGAGCAAACCTCCCTGCTGGATGCGCTCGGCTATATCAAAGATAACCTGGCCCCAGACCTGAGCTACCGCTGGTCCTGCCGCATGGCAATTTGCGGCTCCTGCGGCATGATGGTCAACAAGGTGCCAAAGCTGGCGTGTAAAACCTTCCTGCGTGATTACACCAAAGGCATCAAGGTTGAAGCGCTGGGCAATTTCCCGATTGAGCGCGATCTGGTGGTCGACATGACCCACTTTATCGAAAGCCTCGAAGCGATTAAGCCGTACATCATCGGCAACCCGCGCACACCGGATCAGGGGCCAAACACCCAGACGCCCGCGCAGATGGCGAAATACCATCAGTTCTCCGGCTGCATCAACTGCGGCCTGTGCTACGCCGCCTGTCCACAGTTTGGCCTGAACCCTGAGTTTATCGGCCCGGCCGCCATTACCCTGGCGCACCGCTATAACGAAGACAGCCGCGACCACGGCAAAAAAGAACGTATGGCCCAGTTGAACAGCCAGAACGGGGTCTGGACCTGCACGTTTGTCGGTTACTGCTCCGAAGTCTGTCCGAAGCATGTCGACCCGGCCGCCGCCATTCAGCAGGGTAAGGTGGAAAGCTCGAAAGACTTTCTTATCGCTACCCTGAAACCACGCTAAGGAGTGCATGATGACGACTAAACGCAAAGCCTACGTGCGACCAATGCCGTCCACCTGGTGGAAAAAACTGCCGTTTTATCGCTTCTATATGCTGCGTGAAGGCACGGCAGTTCCCGCGGTCTGGTTCAGCCTCGAACTGATGTACGGGGTGTATGCCCTCAAGCACGGCCCGGAAGCCTGGGCCAGTTTTGTGGGCTTCCTGCAAAACCCAATCATCGTAGTACTGAACCTGATTGTGCTCGCCGCCGCGCTGCTTCATACCAAAACCTGGTTTGAACTGGCGCCAAAAGCAGCGAACATCATTGTAAAAGGCGAAAAAATGGGGCCAGAGCCGGTCATTAAAGGGCTCTGGGCAGTGACAGCAGTTGTCTCTGTGGTCATTCTGTTTGTCGCACTGTTCTGGTAAGGAGACTACTGTGATCAATCCAAATCCTAAACGTTCAGACGAGCCGGTTTTCTGGGGGCTGTTTGGCGCAGGCGGCATGTGGAGCGCCATTATTGCCCCGGTCATTATCCTGCTGGTCGGGATCATGCTGCCGCTGGGGTTGTTCCCGGGCGATGCGCTGAGCTATGAGCGCGTACTGGCCTTTGCGAGCAGCTTTATTGGCCGCGTGTTCATCTTCCTGATGATCGTCCTGCCGCTGTGGTGTGGTCTGCACCGTATCCACCATGCGATGCACGATCTGAAAATCCATGTGCCAAGCGGTAAAGGGGTCTTCTACGGTCTGGCGACCATTCTGACGGTCGTCACGTTGATTGCCGTGGTCACCATCTGACTGAACAGGCCCGCCATCCGGCGGGCTTTTTACTTTTTCATCTTCTCCACCAGCCACCGGGAAAATTCGCGCATGGCTGGCGTTTCTGCCCGGGACTGCAATCGGGTCAGCCAGTAGCTGCCGAGCTCAATCTGCGTCGCAAAGGGCTGTACAATGCGCTCGCTGGCTAACAGATGGGTAAACATATCGACAGGCGCAATGGCAATGCCCACCCCTGCCTGAGCGGCCTCCAGCATGGTCACGGACGAATCAAATACCATCACGCGGTGCGTTGGCGAAGGGGGATGCTCGCCGGCCGCCTGCATCCACGCGGTCCATTCATCGCGTCGGTAAGAGCGCAGCAGCGTAAACCTGAAGATGTCGGCCGGACTGTGCAGACTGGCGGCGATATCGGGCGTACACAGCGGCGCGAGCGGCGCATGACAAAGGAATTCAGCCTCGGTGCCGTGCCACGCCCCGCCACCGTAGCGGATCGTATAGTCAAGCCCTTCGGCAGCCGGATCAACGCGGTTGTTATGGGTGGAAAGCTGAAGATCGATGTGCGGATAGCCACGGCGAAAATCCTCCAGCTGCGAGAATAAAACCCCGGTGGCAAATGTACCCACCACGCCGATTTTCAGCTTCTCCTGCGCACGATGGTTAGCGAAGCGATCCAGCATTCCGGCTATACGATCGAAAGAATCATTCAACACCGGCAGTAAATTTTCACCCTCGGTAGTCAACATCAGCCCGCGCGACACGCGAACGAACAGCTGACAGTTCAGGTGCTGCTCCAGCGTTTTCACATGCTGGCTAATGGCTGAATGGGTCACGTTCAGCTCAATGGCCGCATGCGTAAAGCTGAGATGTCTCGCGGCGGCTTCAAAAGCTCGAAGCGAATTGAGGGGGAGATAGCTTCGCGTCATGGTCTCTTCCGTTAGAAAAATTAACAGCTAATGCTAAATTTAACCGTTTGTCAGGCACAGTCAAATCCAACAGACTACGCCTGTCTGACGGGCCCGGACATCCCCTTGACTCGCTATTACGGAAGATTACTGATGATGAAAAAATCCCTTTGCTGCGCCCTGCTGCTGGGCCTCTCTTGCTCTGCTCTCGCCGCGCCAGTATCAGAAAAACAGCTGGCGGAGGTGGTCGCGAATACGGTTACCCCGCTGATGAAAGCCCAGTCTGTTCCAGGCATGGCGGTGGCCGTTATTTATCAGGGAAAATCGCACTATTACACGTTTGGCAAGGCCGATATCGCGGCGAATAAACCCGTTACGCCTCAGACCCTGTTCGAGCTGGGTTCTATAAGTAAAACCTTCACCGGCGTTTTAGGTGGGGATGCCATTGCTCGCGGTGAAATTTCGCTGGACGATCCGGTGACCAGATACTGGCCACAGCTGACAGGCAAGCAGTGGCAGGGTATTCGTATGCTGGATCTCGCCACCTACACCGCTGGCGGCCTGCCGCTACAGGTACCGGATGAGGTCACGGATAACGCCTCCCTGCTGCGCTTTTATCAAAACTGGCAGCCGCAGTGGAAGCCTGGCACAACGCGTCTTTACGCCAACGCCAGCATCGGTCTTTTTGGCGCGCTGGCGGTCAAACCTTCTGGCATGCCCTATGAGCAGGCCATGACGACGCGGGTCCTTAAGCCGCTCAAGCTGGACCATACCTGGATTAACGTTCCGAAAGCGGAAGAGGCGCATTACGCCTGGGGCTATCGTGACGGTAAAGCGGTGCGCGTTTCGCCGGGAATGCTGGATGCACAAGCCTATGGCGTGAAAACCAACGTGCAGGATATGGCGAACTGGGTCATGGCAAACATGGCGCCGGAGAAGGTTGCCGATGCCTCACTTAAGCAGGGCATCGCGCTGGCGCAGTCGCGCTACTGGCGTATCGGGTCAATGTATCAGGGTCTGGGCTGGGAGATGCTCAACTGGCCCGTGGAGGCCAACACGGTGGTCGAAGGCAGCGACAGTAAGGTAGCGCTGGCGCCATTACCCGTGGCAGAAGTGAATCCACCGGCTCCCCCGGTCAAAGCGTCCTGGGTCCATAAAACGGGTTCTACCGGCGGGTTTGGCAGCTACGTGGCCTTTATTCCTGAAAAGCAGATCGGTATTGTGATGCTCGCGAATAAAAGCTATCCGAACCCGGCACGCGTTGAGGCGGCATACCATATCCTCGAGGCGCTACAGTAAAACATTGCCGGGTGGCGCTGCGCTTACCCGGCCTACACAACGCGTGAACTTTGTAGGCCGGGTAAGGCGAAGCCGCCACCCGGCAAAACACCCTACACAATCTCCCGCATTTTCCCTGCTGTCATCTACACTTAACAAAAAACAGTAAGGAAACTCCTATGCGCATTCTGCCTGTTATTGCCGCAGTAACAGCCGCGTTTTTAGTGGTTGCTTGCAGTTCCCCTACTCCTCCGCCTGGCGTCACGGTAGTCAGTAATTTCGACGCACAGCGCTTCCTCGGCACCTGGTATGAAATCGCCCGAATGGACCATCAGTTCGAACGGGGCTTAGAAAAAGTCACGGTCAACTACAGCGCGATGGATGACGGCGGGATCCAGGTCATTAACCGCGGCTATAACCCGGATCGCCAGATGTGGCAGCAGTCAGTTGGTCAGGCCTATTTCACCGGCGCGTCTAACCGCGCGGCCATGAAAGTCTCTTTCATCGGCCCATTCTACGGCGGGTATAACGTCATTGCGCTGGACAGAGAGTACCGCCATGCGCTGGTGTGTGGGCCGGATCGCAACTATCTGTGGATCCTCTCCCGCACGCCAACGATCCCGGCGGAAATGAAACAGCAGATGCTGGACATAGCGACCCGGCAAGGGTTTGACGTGACGAAATTACTCTGGGTAAAACAGCCGCATTAGTGGGTACTGAGTTTTAACCCGATGATACCCGCGACGATTAACGCGAGGCTGGCGATGCGCGCCAGGCTCGCAGACTCCCCCAGCAGCAGAATACCGGTAATGGCAGCCCCTACCGCGCCAATTCCCGTCCAGACAGCGTAAGCCGTTCCGACTGGCAAGCTTCGCATCGCCCATGACAACATGACGATACTGACAATCATTGCGGCGATAGTGATGACGCTGGGCGTCAGGCGGGTAAAACCATGGGTATATTTCAGGCCAATTGCCCATACCACTTCGAGCAAACCGGCAATAACAAGAACGATCCAGGACATATCAGGCTCCTTAACTTAACGACAAGTTGGGGCCGTCCCCGATGAATGAAGCGCTTACGGGTCGTCCCGCAAGGCTGAGGTTGCGCCTTATATTTTGGTTAGCATGGAATTTTTTTTCAAACTTTTTCTGCTGAACATGTTAAGGCAAGAAATAGCCTCAGTAAGACACGGAGTTCAGGCATTTATGACTCATCCGACTTCTCTATGATGATAGGCTTTCTGATGGCAGGAAGCCAAACCACTAGCCGACTGCGAAAATTTTATGTTTAAAATTCTTTTGATTGACCGTTGTCACTTCACCCGCACGGGATTTGAAGCCTGGGTCAATCATTCAGACCTGTTTTCGGGTCATTTCGTCGTAACCGGGGTAAATAATCTTTTCCTCGCCAGAGAGCATATCCTGCAATGGAAACCTGCGCTGGTCATCGCTGATTTATCTGGCTTCCGGCAGGATTTACACCATTTTCAGCAGCTATCCTCCCTGCTGATTGCCAGCGAAACATTGCCTTTTATTATGCTGCAATCAGGCCAGGAGCAAGAGATGACAGATTATCTGGCGCAGTTCCCGATATGGTCTTCTCTTTCCAAAAATACCGATCTGGAAAAACTAGCGGCGGTGATAAATGACGCGCTAACGTCATGCGCAAGCGCGGAGCTTCCGGAGATGGCAGCACCGTTACTGACGCGTCAGGAAGAGAGAGTTCTTAGCCTGTGGATGGATGGCGCGAGCAACCAGAAAATTGCCAGCAATCTGCGCATTAACGGAAAAACGGTGTACACGTACAAACGCAATATCCGCATGAAGCTACATATGGATACGCGCTACTCCCCGTTTTTATCGCTACAGGAAGTGGAGAATTGACGGTACGGTGAAATGACCTGCCGTACCGTCGCTTTCATTAGTTCTGAGCTTTAGTTGCTGCGCCAGAAATCGCGTTACCACCGTCGGAGATATCTTCCCCTACGCCACGGGTGGTGTTACATGCAGTCAGTACCGAAGAAAGCACCAGAACAGAAAAGATCGCTGCAATTGTTTTCTTAACCATAATATCTTCCTTTTATAGCCAAAGTTATTTTGTGTATAGCAACTTAAGAATAGACAAGATCTTGTCGTTTGACGGAAAAGGAAGAATTTTTAGGAAAATTAGACGGAATTAGCTGGCCGCATGGGAAATGATATGGCCGAGATCCTGGATATCTTCACCCACGCCACGCGCGGTGTTGCAACCGGAGAGAATTGCGCTGGAGAGCGCTAACAGAAGCAGAATTTTAACGGTACGTTTCATCTTCCCTGCCTGCAAAATCAGGCGCAGCGGGCGCTGCGCCTTACATCATGACGTAAATTACTTCACGCGGGATACGTATTCGCCGGAGCGGGTATCCACTTTGATCACTTCACCGATCTGTACGAACAGTGGCACTTTCACCACAGCGCCGGTAGACAGGGTGGCAGGCTTGCCGCCAGTACCTGCGGTATCACCTTTCAGACCTGGATCGGTTTCAACGATTTCCAGCTCAACGAAGTTCGGAGGCGTAACCGCGATAGGCTGACCGTTCCACAGGGTCACGATGCACTCAGCCTGATCCAGCAGCCACTTGGCGTTGTCACCAATCGCTTTTGCGTCCGCAGACAGCTGCTCGAAGGTTTCGTTGTTCATGAAGTGCCAGAACTCACCGTCGTTGTACAGGTAAGTCAGGTTCATATCGACAACATCAGCGCCTTCAGCGGAGTCAGTAGATTTGAAGGTTTTCTCAACACGGGTACCGGTCAGCAGGCGGCGCAGCTTTACGCGTGCGAATGCCTGGCCTTTACCTGGTTTAACGAATTCGCTGGCTTCAACCGCGTACGGTTCGCCGTCCATCATGATTTTAAGACCAGCACGAAAATCGTTGCTATAGTACGTTGCCATAAGGCCCTCTAAATTTGTTAACTGGTAGCTAAGCCACAAAATGGCGCATATTGTAACCCTAAACACCCCGTCCAGAGAAGATTGGTTATCGCAACTTGCCGATGTAATCACCAGTCCTGATGAATTGCTGCGTCTTTTAGACCTCGAACAGCACGAAGCGTTGCGTGCAGGTCGTGAGGCGAAACGCCTTTTCGCCCTGCGCGTTCCCCGCGCGTTTGTTGCCCGAATGGAAAAGGGCAATCCTGATGATCCGTTATTAAAACAAACGCTTACCTCTCAGGATGAGTTTATTACCGCCCCCGGCTACAGCACCGATCCGCTGCAAGAGCAGAACAGTGTCGTACCGGGTTTGCTGCATAAATACCGCAATCGTGCCCTGCTGCTGGTTAAGGGCGGTTGCGCGGTAAATTGCCGCTATTGCTTCCGTCGCCACTTCCCGTACGCCGAAAACCAGGGCAATAAGCGCAACTGGCAGGTGGCGCTGGACTACATCACGGCGCACCCGGAACTGGATGAAATCATCTTTTCTGGCGGCGACCCGCTGATGGCAAAAGATCATGAGCTGGACTGGCTGCTGACTCAGCTTGAGACCATCCCGCACATTAAGCGTCTGCGCATTCACAGCCGTTTACCGATCGTCATCCCGGCGCGTATCACCGACGCCCTGGTCACGCGCCTGGAGCAGTCCCGTTTGCAGGTGCTGCTGGTGAATCATATCAACCACGCGAATGAAATTGACGCGGACTTTCGTGCGGCGATGGCGCGTATGCGAAAGGCAGGCGTGACGCTGCTCAACCAGAGCGTATTACTGCGCGGCGTGAACGACAGCGCCCGCGTGCTGGCCGATCTCAGCAATGCCTTATTTGATGCGGGCGTTATGCCCTATTACCTGCATGTTCTGGATCGCGTCCAGGGCGCGGCGCACTTCATGGTGACAGATGAAGAGGCCCGGAAGATTATGCGCGAGCTGTTAACGCTGGTTTCAGGTTATATGGTGCCGAAGCTGGCACGTGAGATTGGCGGAGAGCCGAGTAAGACGCCGCTGGATTTGCAGCTGCGTCAGCAGTAAAAAGGCAGGTGGCGCTACGCTTACCTGCCCTGGAGATAAAGCGGCAGCACCATCAAACGGTTATATCAGTTCGGGCACTTATAGACCTGGCCGTTCATCTGGCTGGCGGTTGGCACAAAGCTGGACAGCATCCCCTGCGTCGGGCTGCTCACCCCGTAAATCACGTTGCCGCCCATTGCCGCAGCCTGATTACGCAGGGCATTGGCCGCACCGCGCATAGAGCCGCCCTCTTCGCCGTGCTGCCCCGATATCCAGTTGCTTTGCTCGCCAGTGGCGGTGCCTAACAGCTGGCATTCGCTGCCCGGCTTATCTTCCACAAAGCGAACGCTCTGGCCCGCTGCCGTCAGCTCATTGCTGGTGCTACAACCCGCCAGCAGCAATGCTGCACCTACAATCCCTGCACAGACTTTTATGCGCATGTTATTCCTCGTTTTCAATAAGCTGGACAGTAGTTGTCCGCGTGTAAACCTTATACTAAAAAGATGACCAAAAGAAAAATGCTGAGCATTTCTGCGAGCCAGATTCCGCTGGCACTCCTCCGACATCTTAAATGAATTCTGATAATAACCTTTGGGATATCGTGTTTTAGCCCCCGATCGTTTTTAGTGATGCGACGTACAACTTTTGTACGCGACTCAAAAAAGGGGGTTTCATGAGTGCATCATCCTCAGGAGAGGAAAAAGTAACCTGGGTGGGCTATCTGGCGTTCGTGCTCACCATCGTATTTTTCTCAGGTTTTTTCGCCAAAAGTACCGAATGGTGGCGCGTGCTGGATTTTACCGTCCTGAACGGCAGCTTTGGACCGGTGAACGGTGCGCTGACGTTTCGCGGCGAGGGCGGCACGGGAGCGAAAGATGGGTTTTTGTTTGCCCTTGAACTGGCGCCCTCGGTCATTTTATCGCTCGGGATCATTGCCGTTACCGAGGGGCTGGGCGGGCTGCGCGCCGCACAACAGCTTATGACGCCCATTCTGCGCCCGCTGCTCGGCGTGCCGGGCATTTGCTCTCTGGCGCTTATCGCCAACCTGCAAAATACTGATGCTGCCGCAGGGATGACCAAAGAGTTGACCAACGAAGGGGCGATTACTGACCATGAGCGCGCCATTTTCGCCACCTTCCAGACCAGCGGTAGCGCCATTATTACCAACTATTTTTCTTCCGGCGCTGCACTCTTTACCTTTATTACCGCCCCGGTAATCACGCCGCTTGCCGTCATTCTGGTGTTCAAATTTGTTGGCGCGAACTTTCTGCGACTGTGGATCGCCCACATGGAAGTTCGCTGCGCTCAGGAGGAAAAATGATCGCCCAGTCGCGTAAAAATATCATGGACTTGTTTATCGATGGCGCCCGCCGCGGCTTTACCATCGCCACCACCAGCCTGCTGCCGAACGTGGTCATGGCGTTTGTTATCATTCAGGCGCTCAAGGTAACCGGCCTGCTGGATATTGTCGGCAGGGTATGCGAGCCCATCATGGCTCTGTGGGGACTTCCGGGTGCGGCGGCAACGGTTCTTCTGGCCTCGGTGATGAGCATGGGGGGCGGTGTGGGGGTCTGCGCCAGTCTGGTCGCTGCCGGCACGCTCAACGGTCACGATGCCACCATCCTGCTGCCCGCCATCTATCTGATGGGTAATCCGGTGCAAAACACGGGTCGTTGCCTTGGCACCGCAGGCGTCAACCCGAAGTATTATCCGCACATCATCGCTGTCTGCGTCATTAACGCCCTGCTCTCAATGTGGGTGATGCAACTACTCTTCTGAGGAGATAAAAATGGATTTTTCAGTGCTGGAACCGCACCTTTTCCGCAATGCGCAGCTTTACGCTCCCGAGGATCTTGGGCATTGCGATCTGCTGATTGCCGGAGGAAAAATCGTCGCAGTCGAAAAAGCTGGCCACGCCACAATGAGGCCAGACTGTCCTGAAAGCGATCTCGCCGGAGCGGTGGTTTGCCCGGGGTTTATCGAGCAGCATGTACACCTGATTGGCGGCGGCGGTGAAGCCGGTCCCCACACCCGGACGCCAGAGGTACGATTGTCTGCGCTGGTGGCGGCTGGCATCACCTCCGTTGTAGGCCTGCTGGGCACCGACGGCGTGACCCGCCATCCCGAGTCGCTGCTGGCGAAAACGCGGGCACTTGAGCATGAAGGGATCAGCGCATGGATGCTGACAGGCGCGTATGGCCTGCCTTCTCCGACGATCACTGGCAGTATCGAAAAGGATGTGGCGCTAATTGATAAAATCATTGGCGTGAAATGCGCGATTTCTGACCATCGCTCTTCCGCACCGGCAGATGACCAGCTCGCGAATATGGCCGCCCAGTCGCGCGTCGGCGGGCTGCTGGGCGCCAAAGCGGGGATATCCGTATTTCACCTCGGCAACAGCCCTAAACTGCTGGAGCCACTGCTTAACATCCTGAATAACGCCGACGTGCCTCGCACGAAGCTGCTGCCAACCCACGTCAACCGCGCCCAGGCACTGTTCCACGCCGCACTGGACTATGCCCGTGAAGGGGGGTACATCGACATCACCACCGGCATCAGTGAGCCCATTGATGCCGCTACCGCCATCGCGACGGCCCGTGACGCGCAGGTGCCGTTTAACCGGCTCACGCTCAGCTCGGATGGCAACGGCAGCCAGCCGAATTTTGACGCAAACGGCAATCTTGTTGGCATTGGCGTGGCGGGTTTTGAGTCCCTGCTTGATACGCTACAGCAGCTGGTCGGCCGGTATCACCTGCCGCTGGAGGAGGCACTTCTGCCATTTACGCGTAACGTGGCGGAGTTTCTCGGTCTGGAGCATAAAGGGCGGATCGCGCCCGGATGCGATGCCGATTTCCTGGTGCTGACGGATGACCTGAAGATCCGTGAGGTCTGGGCGAAAGGCCGCCAGATGGTGCGTGAAGGCGTGGTGTGCGTGAAAGGCACGTTTGAGTAGAAGACAATAAAAAACCCCGGGCATTGCTGCCCGGGGTTCGTTCTGAGAGGTTCAGAACAGCATGATTACATCATGCCGCCCATGCCACCCATGCCGCCCATACCACCAGCAGCACCTAAGTCAGGCGCGTCGCCTTTAGGCAGGTCGGTCACCATGCACTCGGTCGTGATCATCAGGCCAGCTACAGATGCCGCGTATTGCAGAGCAGAACGGGTCACTTTAGTTGGATCCAGGATACCGAAGTCGATCATGTTGCCGTATTCTTCAGTTGCCGCGTTGTAACCGTAGTTACCTTCACCCGCTTTCACCTTGTTCGCAACCACAGACGGCTCTTCACCGGCGTTGGACACGATCTGACGCAGCGGAGCTTCCATTGCGCGCAGCGCAACTTTGATACCCACGTTCTGGTCTTCGTTCTGAGCAGTCAGGCCAGCCAGTTTAGCGGCTACACGCACCAGCGCGACACCACCACCAGCAACCACGCCTTCTTCTACCGCAGCACGGGTCGCGTGCAGGGCGTCGTCAACGCGTGCTTTCTTCTCTTTCATTTCAACTTCGGTAGCCGCACCGACTTTGATTACCGCTACGCCACCTGCCAGTTTCGCTACGCGCTCCTGGAGTTTTTCACGGTCGTAATCGGAAGTTGCTTCTTCGATCTGCTTACGGATCTGACCAACACGGCCCTGAATAGCGGCTTCTTCACCCACACCGTCGATGATGGTGGTGGTGTCTTTGTTGATCACAACGCGTTTCGCCTGGCCCAGGTCTTCCAGAGTCGCTTTTTCCAGCTCCATACCGATCTCTTCGGAGATCACGGTACCGCCGGTCAGGGTAGCGATATCCTGGAGCATCGCCTTACGACGATCGCCGAAGCCAGGTGCTTTAACCGCTGCCACTTTCACGATGCCACGCATGGTGTTAACCACCAGGGTCGCCAGCGCTTCGCCTTCAACGTCTTCAGCAATGATTACCAGCGGCTTGCCTGCTTTCGCAACGGCTTCCAGCACTGGCAGCATTTCGCGGATGTTGGAGATTTTCTTGTCAGCCAGCAGGATGAACGGGCTTTCCAGCTCAACAGCGCCAGTTTCTGGCTTGTTGATGAAGTATGGGGACAGGTAACCGCGGTCGAACTGCATACCTTCAACCACGTCCAGTTCGTCTTCCAGACCAGTACCGTCTTCAACGGTGATCACGCCTTCTTTACCGACTTTATCCATCGCTTCAGCGATCAGTTTACCTACGGTTTCGTCGGAGTTAGCGGAGATAGTACCAACCTGAGCAATGGCTTTAGAGTCAGAGCACGGTACGGACAGCGCTTTCAGTTCTTCAACAGCGGAAGCGACGGCTTTGTCGATACCACGTTTCAGATCCATTGGGTTCATGCCCGCAGCAACGGCTTTCAGGCCTTCGGTGATGATCGCCTGCGCCAGTACGGTCGCGGTGGTGGTACCGTCACCGGCAGCGTCGTTCGCTTTAGAGGCAACTTCTTTCACCATCTGTGCGCCCATGTTTTCGAACTTGTCTTCCAGCTCGATTTCACGTGCAACAGAAACACCATCTTTGGTGATGGTTGGCGCGCCGAAGGATTTGTCCAGCACTACGTTACGGCCTTTCGGGCCGAGAGTGACTTTCACTGCGTCTGCCAGTACGTTTACGCCGCGGAGCATTTTTACACGAGCGTCGTTACCGAATTTTACGTCTTTAGCTGCCATGTTCTTATTTCCTCAAATTCGTACAGTTTTCGTGCGTTAATTACGCTTCAACAATTGCCAGAATGTCGCTCTCGGACATGATCAACACTTCTTCATTGTCGATCTTCTCGGATTTCACGCCGTAGCCATCGTTGAAAATGACGATGTCACCAACTTTAACGTCCAGTGGCTGCACAGTTCCGTTTTCCAGGATGCGGCCCTTACCGACAGCGATGATTTCGCCACGCGTTGATTTTGCTGCTGCTGAACCGGTCAGAACGATGCCGCCAGCAGACTTGGTTTCAACTTCTTTACGTTTGACGATCACACGATCATGTAACGGACGAATACTCATTGATAGCTCTCCTTTGAGAAAGTCATTATCAGTTATGGATGACGCCGGCCCGCATGCGGTTTTCCGGCTAGTGCCCTGAGAGATGGGGATAGCTTTTTACCCCTTCAAGGGGTAATCGAAAAAAAATTTGCGAAAGTGTTACCATCCACTCTCTTTTGATGGTGGCGGGACGAGGTAAATGAGTGGACTCAGGCAGGAGTTGGGGCTGGCGCAGGGCATTGGCTTACTCTCAACGTCTTTGTTAGGCACGGGGGTATTTGCGGTTCCCGCGCTGGCGGCGTTGGTTGCCGGCAATAACAGTCTTTGGGCATGGCCGGTGCTGATCGTGCTGGTGTTTCCGGTGGCGATTGTCTTTGCCATACTCGGGCGGCACTTCCCGAGCGCAGGCGGCGTAGCGCATTTTGTCGGCATGGCGTTTGGGCCGCGGATGGAGCGTGTCACCGGCTGGCTATTTTTGTCGGTGATACCCGTTGGCCTTCCGGCAGCCCTGCATATCGCAACCGGCTTCGGACAGGCGCTGTTTGGCTGGCACGATGAACAACTGCTGCTGGCTGAAATCGGTACGCTGGCGATTGTCTGGTGGGTTGGCTCGCGAGGGGCCAGTTCCAGCGCCAATCTGCAAACGCTGGTCGCCGTGTTAATTGTCGCGCTGATCGTCGCCATCTGGTTTGCGGGTGACATTACGGTGGCGGATATCCCTTTCCCCGCGATTAACGACATCGACCACGCACAGCTTTTCGCTGCACTATCCGTCATGTTCTGGTGTTTCGTCGGTCTGGAGGCGTTCGCTCATCTGGCATCCGAGTTTAAACAGCCCGAGCGTGACTTTCCCCGCGCTCTGATGATTGGCCTGCTGCTGGCGGGCACCGTGTACTGGGCCTGTACCGTACTGGTGCTGCACTTCAACGCGTTCAGTGAAGAGAAAGCCGCCGCCGCGTCGCTGCCGGGCATCGTGGTGCAGCTGTTTGGTGTTAAAGCCCTGTGGGTAGCCTGCGTGATTGGCTATCTCGCCTGCTTTGCCAGCCTCAACATTTATATTCAGAGCTTCGCCCGGCTGGTGTGGTCTCAGGCACTTTATAAACCGGATAGCCCCCTCTCACGCCTGTCAAAGCGTCAGCTTCCGGTGAATGCGCTGAATACCGTACTGGGCTGCTGCGTGGTGAGTTCCCTGGCCATTTATCTCCTCGACATCAACCTTGACGCGCTGATTGTCTACGCCAACGGTATTTTCATCATGATCTACCTGCTGTGCATGCTGGCGGGCTGTCGGCTACTGAAAGGACGTTTTAAGGCGCTGGCGGCTGTCGGGTGTGTACTGTGCCTGATGCTGCTGGCGATGGTGGGATGGAAGAGTGTGTACGCCATCATCATGCTGGCGGGGCTGTGGGTGTTTTTACCGAAGCGGCAAGCTCCGCAGGCCCGGTGAGCGAGCGCCACCGGGCCAGAAACTCACCGATCGTCTTTATGATCTAACCGGTCGCGCTGCTCATCCTTACGCTGGTATTCCCCTTCAAAGGTATCCCCCGGGCCGGTGCTGAAACCACCGCCTGGCATACGGCTGAAACGCAGATGCGGCAGCAGCTTCATGGTCAGGTGCTTCTGCACCGGCGGCAACAGCAACAGCAGGCCGAGGAAGTCTGTAAAGAAGCCCGGCAGGATCAGCAGCAAACCAGCAATAATCAGCGACACGCTTTTGATCATCTCGGCGGCCGGGCTTTCGCCTGCGGCCATCTTCTGCTGCATTAACAGGAAATTTTTGAAACCCTGATTGCGCACCAGCGACATGCCGATGACGGAGGTGAAGATCACCAGAATCAGCGTCAGCAGGACGCCCAGCACATGGGCAACCTGGATGAAAATCGAAATTTCAATGTAAACATAAAGAAAGAAAGCAATAAATGGTATCCAGCGCACTGGCATCTCCTGTATGGCAGGTGCCTTCTGGCCCTGACTGAATGTGTTCGCGAAGCGCGTAGATAAGAGATGGCGACGGTTAGCCAAATTTCAATCGGTTTGCACGGATATTTTTTCTGGAAATATTAAAGCGGTGACATATTTCACAGATTAATAATTATCATGAAATCGGGTCGATAATAAGTGATCCAGCTTACGGCAATTCGCTATCATCAGCATATGATCTCGAACATCTGGCCGATTGAGGGAATAATCGTCGGTCATAAAATATTCAAAACCACATATATACTGTGTGTTTAGTACAATCCATCGGCAGCTTGAAAAGAAGGTTCACATGTTAAACAACATTCGTATCGAAGAAGATTTGTTGGGTACCAGGGAAGTTCCAGCGGATGCCTACTATGGTGTTCACACTCTGAGAGCGATTGAAAACTTCTACATCAGCAACAGCAAAATCAGCGACATCCCTGAATTTGTGCGTGGCATGGTGATGGTAAAAAAAGCCGCGGCTCTGGCAAACAAAGAGTTGCAAACCATTCCTAAAAGCGCTGCAAATGCGATTATCGCCGCGTGCGATGAGGTGCTGAACAACGGCAAATGCATGGATCAGTTCCCGGTCGACGTCTATCAGGGCGGCGCGGGCACCTCTGTCAACATGAACACCAACGAAGTGCTGGCAAACATCGGCCTGGAGCTGATGGGTCATCAGAAAGGTGAATACCAGTACCTGAACCCGAACGACCACGTTAACAAATGTCAGTCCACCAACGACGCCTACCCAACCGGCTTCCGCATCGCGGTGTATGCCTCTGTCGTCAAACTGGTCGACGCGATTAATCAGCTGGGCGATGGCTTCCAGCGTAAAGCCGTTGAGTTCCAGGACATCCTGAAAATGGGCCGTACCCAGTTGCAGGACGCGGTGCCAATGACCCTCGGACAGGAATTCCACGCGTTTAACGTGCTGCTGAACGAAGAGACGAAAAACCTGCTGCGTACGTCCGAACTGCTGCTGGAAGTGAACCTGGGCGCAACCGCCATCGGTACACGCCTGAACACGCCAGATGGCTATCAGCAACTGGCGGTACAGAAGCTGGCTGAAGTGTCCAACCTGCCGGTTGTGCCTGCGGAAGACCTGATTGAAGCTACCTCAGACTGCGGCGCCTACGTGATGGTGCACAGCGCCCTGAAACGTCTGGCGGTGAAACTGTCCAAAATCTGTAACGACCTGCGCCTGCTCTCCTCCGGTCCGCGCGCTGGCCTGAATGAAATCAACCTGCCAGAGTTGCAGGCGGGTTCATCCATCATGCCAGCTAAAGTGAACCCGGTGGTGCCAGAAGTGGTGAACCAGGTTTGCTTCAAGGTTATTGGTAACGATACGACCGTCACCATGGCCTCCGAAGCCGGTCAGCTCCAGCTGAACGTGATGGAGCCGGTGATTGGCCAGGCGATGTTTGAATCTATCCATATTCTGACCAACGCCTGCTACAACCTGCTGGAAAAATGCATTAACGGCATCACCGCGAATAAAGAAGTGTGTGAAGGCTACGTCTATAACTCCATCGGCATCGTCACCTACCTCAACCCCTTCATCGGCCACCACAACGGCGATATCGTCGGGAAGATTTGTGCCGAAACCGGTAAGAGCGTACGTGAGGTGGTTCTCGAGCGAGGATTGTTGACCGAAGCCGAACTGGACGATATCTTCTCCGCCCAGAACCTGATGCACCCGGCATATAAAGCGAAACGATATACCGATGAAAGCGAACAGTAACCGTTCAGGCTAAGCTTCCGAAAGGCACGTCACTTGTGACGTGCCTTTTTTCTTTATGGGCGTTACCAAAACACAACAATTCAATATCAACTTGTTAATGAGCAAGGCAGGTCTTTATGTTTGGAGCAGAACTCGTCATCGTCCTGTTGGCGATTTATTTGGGCGCACGACTCGGGGGAATCGGCATCGGTTTTGCTGGCGGTCTCGGAGTGCTTGTACTTACCCTGATCTTTCAGATTAAACCCGGCGCAATCCCTTTTGACGTTATCGAAATCATCATGGCGGTTATTGCTGCTATCGCGGCCATGCAGGTCGCTGGCGGTATGGACTACCTGGTGAGCCTGGCGGAGCGTATGCTGCGTCGCCATCCGAAATACATCACCTTCCTTGCCCCGCTGGTGACCTGGTTTATGACCATTCTCGCCGGTACTGGCCATACTGCCTTCTCCACGCTGCCGGTCATCACCGAAGTGGCGAAAGAGCAGGGTATTCGCCCGTCTCGCCCTCTTTCTATTGCCGTGGTCGCCTCCCAGATTGCGATTACCGCCTCGCCTATTTCCGCGGCGGTGGTCTTCTTCGCGGGCATCCTTGAGCCAATGGGCGTAAGTTACCTGACGCTGCTGGCAATCTGTATTCCGGTCACGCTGATTGCGGTAATGATCACTGCCGTGCTGTGTAACTTCCTCGGTGCCGAGCTGAAAGACGATCCGGTTTACCAGGAGCGTCTGGCAAAAGGTGAAGTGAGCCTGCGCGGTAGCCAGGTCTTCGAGCTGAAGCCGCATGCAAAACGCTCCGTGCTGCTGTTTCTGATTGGTATCGTCGCCGTGATGTTCTACGCGACCGCCATCAGCGACACGGTAGGTCTGATCCAGAACCCGGTTCTGCCGCGTAACGAAGCCATTGTGGTGTTTATGCTGACCATCGCGACGCTGATCAGCATCACCTGTAAAATCGACACCAGTGAAGTGCTGAACGCCAGCACCTTCAAATCCGGTATGAGCGCCTGCGTGTGCGTGCTGGGCGTGGCGTGGCTCGGTGATACCTTTGTGAAAGCGCACATCAGCGATATCCAGACCGTTGCAGGCGACCTGCTGCACAACTATCCGTGGCTGCTGGCAGTAGTGCTGTTCTTTGCCGCGACGCTGCTGTACTCCCAGGCTGCGACCACCAAAGCGCTGATGCCTGCGGCACTGATGCTGGGCGTGACGCCGCTGACGGCGATTGCCTCTTTTGCAGCGGTTTCCGCCCTGTTCGTGCTGCCAACCTACCCAACCCTGCTGGCCGCAGTTGAGATGGATGACACCGGCTCAACCCGTATTGGTAAGTACGTGTTTAACCACGCGTTCCTCATCCCGGGCGTGGTGGCGATTACGCTCTGCGTGATCCTCGGCTTTATCATCGGCGGCATTGTGCTGTAAACGATTAGCCGTTGTAAAAATAGTTAAAAACGGGCCGCTCTGCGGCCCGTTTCATTAATGACCAACCGCCTTGCGTGATATAGTGAAGACTTTCGTGATGAGGAGGTCGACTTGTGAACACGCCTGATGCTGTTGTTGTACTGTGCACCGCCCCTGATGAAGCTTCTGCCCAGGATCTGGCCGCCAAAGTGCTGGCCGAAAAACTGGCTGCCTGTGTCACGCTTCTTCCCGGCGCCACCTCCCTTTATTACTGGGAAGGCAAGCTGGAGCAAGAGTACGAAGTCCAGATGTTGCTCAAAACCAACCTGACAAACCAGCAGGCGCTCCTCGACTGCCTCAAGTCTCATCATCCATACCAAACCCCGGAGCTGCTGGTGCTGCCAGTGGTCCACGGCGATAACGATTATCTCTCATGGCTCAACGCTTCATTACGCTGATCCTGCTGCTGTGCAGCACGTCAGTTTTTGCCGGGTTGTTTGACGCACCCGGCCGTTCGAACTTTATTCCTGCCGACCAGGCATTCGTTTTCGACTTTCAGCAAAACCAGCACGATCTCAGTCTCACCTGGCAGGTGAAAGAGGGTTACTACCTCTATCGCAAGCAGGTCAGCATCACGCCGGCAAAGGCGAACGTCGGCGCATTGCAGATGCCCGCTGGCGTGTGGCACGAGGACGAGTTCTACGGTAAGAGTGAAATTTATCGCCAGCGCTTAAGCGTGCCCGTCACGGTGAACCATGCCGATAAAGGTGCCACATTAACGGTCACCTATCAGGGCTGCGCAGACGCCGGATTCTGTTACCCACCTGAAACAAAGGTCGTTCCGCTTAGCGAAGTGAAAGCCGCTGCCTCCCCTTTCCCCTCAGGGGAGAGGGCCAGGGTGAAGGGTGAAGGCGCAGTCGAAGCCACTTCAGACCTTCCGTTCTCAGCACTTTGGGCGTTATTGATTGGTATCGGCATCGCCTTTACGCCCTGCGTACTGCCTATGTACCCGCTTATCTCTGGCATCGTGCTGGGCGGTAAACAACGCCTTTCCACCGCCCGTGCGCTGTTGCTGGCCTTTATCTATGTACAGGGCATGGCGTTAACCTATACGGCGCTCGGCCTCGTGGTCGCCGCTGCCGGGTTGCAGTTCCAGGCCGCCCTTCAGCATCCTTATGTGCTTATCGGACTGTCAGCGGTGTTTATTCTGCTGGCGCTGTCGATGTTTGGCCTGTTCACCCTGCAACTGCCCTCTTCCCTGCAAACCCGTCTGACGCTGATGAGCAACCGTCAGCAGGGTGGCTCTGCGGGCGGCGTGTTCGCCATGGGTGCCATCGCCGGGCTGATTTGCTCCCCCTGCACCACTGCGCCGTTGAGCGCCATCCTGTTATACATTGCTCAGAGCGGCAACCTGTGGCTCGGCGGCGGCACGCTGTACCTCTACGCGCTCGGCATGGGCCTGCCGCTGATCCTGGTGACGGTGTTTGGCAATCGTCTGCTGCCGAAAAGCGGCCCGTGGATGGAGACGGTGAAAACCGCGTTTGGTTTTGTCATTCTGGCGCTGCCGGTATTTCTGCTGGAGCGCATCATCGGTGATGTGTGGGGTACACGTCTTTGGGCGATGCTCGGCGTGGCCTTCTTCAGCTGGGCGTTTATCGTGAGTCTGGGGGCGAAGAAACCGTGGATGCGCCTGCTACAGATCCTTCTGCTGGCGGCCGCGCTGGTGAGCGTCCGTCCGCTACAGGACTGGGCGTTTGGCACCCCGGCAGGTCAAACGCAGGCTCATCTGAATTTTATACAGATTAAAAACGTAGATGACCTTAACCACGCCCTGGCGCAGGCGAAAGGCAAACCGGTCTTGCTCGATCTCTATGCCGACTGGTGCGTGGCCTGCAAAGAGTTTGAAAAATACACCTTCAGCGATCCGCAGGTACAACATGCGCTGAGCGATACCGTTCTGCTCCAGGCGAACGTTACCGCCAACAGCACGCAGGATAAGGCTCTGCTGAAGCAACTTAACGTGCTCGGGTTGCCTACCATCCTGTTCTTCAATGAACAGGGGGAAGAACAGCCGACGCAGCGTGTAACCGGGTTTATGGACGCGACGGCATTCAACGCGCATTTGCGCAATCGCCAACCGTAAACAACACTTTAGACGGGACAAACCGTTGGGAATAGCGGAGGAGATAACCGTGCAACGCGAAGACGTACTGGGACAAGCCCTGCAATTGCTTGAGATTCAAGGGATCGCCAGCACCACGCTTGAGATGGTCGCCGACCGTATCGATTACCCTCTGGATGAACTTAAGCGCTTCTGGCCGGATAAAGAGGCGCTGCTGTACGATGCCCTGCGCTATCTCAGCCAGCAGGTGGATATCTGGCGCAGGCAGCTGATGCTGAATGAAGAACTGACCACCGAGCAAAAGCTGCTGGCGCGCTATACCGCACTGACGGAGTGTGTTACCAACAACCGTTACCCAGGTTGTCTGTTTATCGCCGCCTGCACCTACTATCCGGATCCTGGGCACCCCATCCATCAACTGGCAGATCAGCAAAAACGAGCCGCGCACGAGTTCACACATGAGCTGCTGACCACACTTGAAGTGGATGATCCGGCAATGGTCGCGAAGCAGATGGAGCTGGTGCTGGAAGGTTGCCTGAGCCGCATGCTGGTGAACCGTAGCCAGGCGGATGTGGATACGGCGCACCGTCTGGCGGAAGATATTTTGCGGTTCGCGCAGTGTCGTATGGGTGGTGCACTGACCTAAGCCAGCATTCCCATCCAGGCGGAAATAAACAAACACAGCGCCATCGCGCGCTGAAATCGCACCATCGCCACGGTGGTGCGGAAAATCCGGTTCACCGCCTTCCCCAGCCACGCCCAGCACAACAAACAGACCACGGAGATCGCCAGAAACCATAGCGCCATCAGCGTAATATCCCGTAATGCATGGTCGCTTGCCGGAGCAAACAGGCTGACAACTGCCAGCGCCATCATCCATGTTTTTGGGTTTACAACCTGTAGTAACGCCGCCGCCCGCGCGGTAAATCGGACGTGACTTCTGGAGGAGAGATTCGCGGCCGGGGCGCTAAACAGCTGCCAGCTCATCCAGGAAAGCCACAGCACACCCGCCCAGCTCATTACCTGACGTATCAGTGGATACTGGCGTAACACTTCTCCTGCCCCAGCGCCTGAAACCAGAACAATAGCGCTGGCGGCAATACACCCGCCCAGGATCGCAGGAACCGTATTTTTTACGCCAAAGTGCTGACTGTTAGCCAGTACCAGAATGTTGGTTGGCCCCGGTGTAATCGAGGCGACAAATGCAAACAGCAGGAAGGGTAATAAATTCACAGGTGACTCCTTTTTTATTAGAGCCACGAATGTGCCGTTATTTTCTGGAAACGTCTGGAAGGTTTGTGCACAACCGGCGGTAGTGTGCCGGAGAAATACGGTATGCACGCTGGAACCAGCGACCAAGATGGCTTTGATCGGCAAAACCCACTGCCGTCGCAACATCAACAGGCAGTTCCCCACACGCCAGCATCTGTCGGGCCTTTGCCAGTCGCAGCTGGATAAGCCAGGCGTGCGGTGCCAGGTGAAATTCGCGTTTAAAACAGCGGGTGAGGGTAAAGCGATCCGTACCCGTCTCGCGGGCAAGGTCTGATAGCCCCACGTTCTCGCCGATATGCGCATAGAGATAGTCGCGGGCACGATGCGCCACAGCGGAGCTTTGTAATTGCGACGGGAGTTTCTTACGCCAGTGGCAGTGGGTAGTTATCTGAGAGAGCAGGTTATCCATTGTGCTCTGTTGGACGATCTTCATCTCATCGTTATGCAACGAGGCAAATGTATCACCGATAGCACGCACCAACTGAGGCTCTCGCGTCAGCGTTTGGGCAAAGTGGAGGGTGTAGCTCCCGGGAGTAGAGTCGTACAGCCCTTGAAGCGTACGGGTGAGCCAGTGTTCATCCAGATAAAAGGTCAGATAAGTAAAGCCCCCCTCTACCGGTGCATCACCGTCATGGATCTCCCCGGGCTCAAGTAAAAAAGCATCGCCCGGCTGGCTACGGTGGCGTTCACGGCGACAGTGAAACTGCTGCGTGCCGGAAAGGGTTATTCCGACCAGATAGCTATCATGCCAGTGGGGATCAAAAGCATGTCCTTCGAAATGCGCCTTAATTGTCTCAATACCTGTTTCTGCATGCTGACGCAGCTCAAGCCAGTCGTTTGCCATACTGCCCTCCTCTTACCGCCAGCATTGTCACATCTTGCCTGAACTGTCTGGAAGATTTGTGCAATTCCAGGACACAAACGGACAGATTGCCGCAAACTTAAGCAGTTGAACAGCTTTTCCCGAAATAATGTTGACGATCGCGCGCGATTGCGGTTTAATGCGCTCCGTTGCCCGGATAGCTCAGTCGGTAGAGCAGGGGATTGAAAATCCCCGTGTCCTTGGTTCGATTCCGAGTCCGGGCACCACTTCTTCAGAGCCTGTTCGTTAAGAGATGAGAACCTTAACGGGCAAGACAGTAGTTCCCAGACGGCATGATGATGGTACTTGTGTTGCCGCATCAGTTGAACACGGGACTTAAATCCAGAGGATGTTTCGACCATCCTCTGGGTTTCTCACGTCCACACTTTTACTTCACGAACGTATTTACCCTCACTTCCTCCCTGTGTCAATCTTTTGTAAATCAAACACCCCATTTTTTTCCATTTTTAATATCATGAACTTAGAATTTAACTTAAGATTAGTCTTATGCCGCATCCAGCTCCTCCAGCATGTCCCTGACCTTATCCAGATCGCTTTCAACATACTCCAGCGTGACTGTCGGCGTGGAATGGCCCAGCAGGTCCTGCGCCATTTTCAGGTTACGATCCGGCAGACGCATCAGGTTAGTCGCAATCGTGTGACGGAACCGGTGCGGGCTGACGGTAAACCCACACTCCCGTGAAAGTCTTCTGAAAAACGCGCGCAGCGGCGGACAATCCATATTGCTGCTGACATCATTCTTCCTGCCATCAAAGCGGGCAAGATTAAATAACTGATCCTGCATCTTCGCACCGCGCTCAACTGAAAGATTGTAGAGTCTTTCAAGCCGGGGGCGGAGGTTCTCAGTAACAGGTACCCGGTGTTCCTTGTGGTTCTTGGCTCCCTCCGGCCGGAGATTAATCCACCGGTGCTCAAAATTCACATCTTCCAGGCGAATGTGCAGTAGCTGGTTCTGTCGCATCCCCGTCCGCCTCAGTGCATCCAGTACAGTAAGCCAGAACCAGGCTGGTCTCAGGGCGCTTTTCCTCGATTCCATCACCCCCATACGCTCATCCTGCTCCCTCGCCTCCATGTGCAGATAGATTTTATTCATCTGAACATCGGTCAGCGTCTTTTTACGTTTAACATCGGGCCGGGTAATCACGCCATTGAACGGATTTTCCCGCATTGTTACCAGCCCATTGTTAATAGCATGATTGAAAATAGCCCGCATATGGGTCACTTTATTATTCCATGTTGTCCTGCTCAGACCCTCCTCCTGAATGATTCTACGACGCCACGTTAAAACCAGCGTTTTATTTACCCGTTCAGGTGTAATATCTTCCCCGGCAAAGGATATGAATGACCTCACTACTTTCCTGTAGCTCCACTCTGTTGCCGGACGCAAAGACTTACTGAAAAAATAATCATCCAGCACATTTTTAAATGCATTATTCATTTTTACCTCGTCTGTTTTTATTCTGACTTAATGCAACAACATTAAGTTCTTTGTGCAAGCCATACACTGTCCGGTGGACAGGTTCCCTTTCTGTAAATAATGTCAGCACTCAGCATGTAACCTGACATTTTTGTATAACGACCGCTTTTGTCAGGCGTATCGTATTTATGGTAATGCCACAGGCCTTTACCATTTCGTGAATAATGAATATCAAGCATCTCAAAGCTCTTTTGCAGTTCCGCTTTATCCAGTGATGCATTCGTGTTCAGCGATAAATATTTAAAAAAACACTCAGGTGAAACAATAAATACAAACTGAGCCAGAATATGAGCAAAACTCTCGCGCTCATTTACGCTAACTGAACCGTCCAGGATGGAGGATTTAAGCCAGACCAGAAACATCTCTCCTGGCGTACCTGATTCAGTGACGTCCGGCACAGACTTTTCAGACGTTATTGTATCGACCCTGACTTCGACACCAGAAGCCGGGGAACCGGACATCAGGTCAAGCACACTCAGAAGTTCCGCCGTTGATATTGACGCATTCGGGTCTGACTCATCTGCAGGCTCTGATGAACGCATATCACGGTTTTCAAATGCCGAGAGCAACGTAACCGGCAGGGCTTCATTGCCAGCAACACAATCATCTGTCTGGTTTGCATCGTAACCTGCTGATGCAAGGTTAATGGGTTCTGGAACCGGTGTTATATTTTTGTGTCTGGACGATTGATGCATATCATCGTCTATTAAATCTGGGGAACTCTTATCCCCGGTTTTGTCATCGACTTGCTCGTTTCCTGCCGGGGCCCCGGGGCTTACTGCAGACTGCACTGGGCCAGCTCCTGCTGTAAATGCAACACTGTCAAGCGCATCACTGATGATGCGGTTAAGAATGCCGGACTGCGCTTTCTGTCCGCTGAGGTACAAAAATAGCGCACCGGAAAGCGCGGGCCAGCGCTGCAGCCAGACAGCAGCGGCGTCCGGGATTAACCTGCTGGCAATGTACATACCATTCATCGCCCCCGGTCCTCTCTGATGTGGACGGACCCGCCAGTCTGCACCGGGTATTTCCATGCCCGGATACCAGGGCTTTCCGCTCACCAGACTTCCCTCCATCTGTGACAGCCAGTCCAGGTGATGAAAAAGCCCTGCCCAGAACACGGCACATACCCAGGCAGGTCCCTGCTCTGCCTGCGCCTCAGGCGTCGCCCCCGGAGGTAACATCATCCCGCGAACCAGCCTTACGGAACGCGTGGCCACGGATAAGCTGAGGTCAATAAAGCCCCCCGATGTGGAAAACGGCCCTCCCCATGCTGCCGGTACTGCCTGAACACGACCCGCCAGTTGCTGTAGCGGTTTTAACCAGAACGCATCACAGGCGGACTGTGACAGCGGACAATTTTCCCGCAGCATCCTGACGAGCTTCTGTCGCTCCACCGTGTCCAGTAACGTCTGACCGGACTGAACGCTCCGGAATCCTCCCGTTTGCACACTCCCCATGGAGGGCCTAACTGTATGTTCTGCCCCACCTGACTGAGCCAGCCCTGTTAACCACTTCAGCCCCCGCATCACCGCCTCCATAACCTGAATCTGAATTGACGCTACGCTATGGAGGCCATTGTTTTTTGCAAGGCAAAAGCCTGAGTGGCTGATTAAACAAAATGAGCTTGCATTAATCCTTCAGGGCCGGTTCACAGTTTTCGCGTGAACCGAATTCATCTGCATGTTTTCTTATGCGCCATCAGAAATCTGACTGGAGCGACAGGAATGCAAAGAGTAGTGGTCTGTGGAATTCTCCTTTGCTGGGGCCTGATAAGTTACGGGCTCAGCACTCTCATTACGGAGTATCAGGACGGGACAGTATTGGTCTGGGGGCTTATTATGATGTCCCCTTTTTCTTTACGCATCGTGAACCGGATACATTGCCGACTCGTCAACCGCCCCTGTATTCTGAGTCACCACAGGCGTAAATCCAGAATCTTTGTTCATCTGTCACCGAACCAGCCAACCGTCAGTATTTCATCCGGACGTGTGGCCTGGTTCTGGAAGGGCGTGCTGGACAGCGTGGCGGAAGCCCTCAGGGGCGATGAGCAAACCGTGGTGGTGGCATCCCACCTGCTGACCTCTTGCCGGATTAAACGCATCAGAGAGTCTCTTCAGCCCGGCTGTTACCGGAGCCATGTCATATACGTCCCCTTCACGCCCGCTGCGCGTGCAGTCATGCAGCTGGAAATTCTTCTGGTTCAGTGGCGCTGGCGGGTCCCGTCCAGAAGGGTGTGGCCGGTTCTTGTCCTCCGAAAATCTTTAAATCCGGAAAAATAAATGCCTCTGTTTTGATGTTCTCTCTGTCGTCACACTGACTACATCAATGTAGTCGATCTGAACGATCGAATTTCATCGTTATACATCCACAGTGGCGCAAGTTAACGTATCCACAGTGGATACGAAAGAAAATAACTTAAGCCAAATTATTGTGTTAGCCAACACCGGGAAACATTATGAACCGTCTGAACATCACCTCCATTCTGGCCAGCATCACCACTGAACGGGATGAAAAAATGCAGCAGCTGGTAGCCCGGCTTTCCGACGGAAAGAAAACATCTGGCAGCCCTGTTGCAATACGTTTTAAACCCGCCGTGAGGGATTTCGTCACCCTGGTTTCAGGACGTCTGGGTATTTCATCCGCTGAACTGGTCAATATTCTCGTCGAGGGCATCATGCGCGAGACGCTTATCCCCCGACAGGCCGCTATCTCACACATACATGAACGTTTCTGGCTGCTGATGGATGAGCACCGGTTGTCGGTTCTGGATGTGGCTCGCCTGCTCTCTGACTGGAACATCGGACTGAGCGTTCTGGAAAGCCGTGAAAGGACGATGGATTATTTGACTGCACCTTTGCTGAAACAATTATCACAGTGGTTTTATGTCAGTGCCCGGTGGCTGGAAGGACGTGATACCAGGCCCGTACACCTGACCGCTTTCAGCGAATGGATGCAGGTTGCCCGGGAAATTAAAAAAAGAATTCAGAAATCAGCATCTGACGATACACCTCCTCCAGGTATATTCCTGGCAAGAGAAAACAAATACGCTTCTTCGGGTATCACTGATGAGTACGAAAATGTTTTCATTTTCATGAAGCATGACAAAACTGTTAATCGCCACAAAACAACAAATACCGTAACAATCAGTACTACTGAATGCCTCGGATATTGCCCGTCCGCAGGCGAGAGCAAGACACAACTCAATTCTTTTTTGAGCATGACCAACATTCTTTTCAGGACTCACGTTCTGTACAACTTCGACATATTTTATGTTTCCGGTTATCTGCTGGATGTGCTGAAAGAAGGTGAAATACTTCCAGCCACTGTGCTTCGGGAGATACAAAAACACCACAGTACAGAGTCAGGTCCGCTTTATAAAAACATCCGGACCGATGAGGAAAGAAAGCCGTTTCTTTTCCCTCTTGAATATATAACACCAGAATGGAGTGAATTAGCCAGAGAAATAACAGCACTCAGTATTCCGTAAATAACAGTTAAGAAAAATTGTTTTTATTGGTGCGCCCGCACCAGGGGATCCATTTGCCTTAAACACCATAAACGATAAAGGAAATTAATGATGAAAGCTTCAGCTTCAATGATGGCATGCTGCATTTCTGTTGCTCTGCTGGTTTCTGCAGCTCCGTCAGTCCATGCAGCCACGGGCTGGATGGAAGCCCGGGGTGATGCAATGGGCGGTACCGGTGTCGCGTCAGCACACTACGGTACCGCGGCACTGTCAAACCCGGCCCTGCTGACGCAGTCCGGTCCGACAGATGATTTCAGCCTGGTGCTACCGTCTGTGGGCGCCCAGGTCTCTGACCCGGATAAAGCCATAGACAGTGCTGACGATGTGAAAGCGTTATGGGATCGTTTTGATGCGGCCGTCGACAGTCAGTCCGGGGTCAGTGAAAGCGCAGCCGCACTGAAAAATAAACTGAACGATCTGAAAAACGCCCATGCCAGTGGTCAGGCAGGTGCTTCGGTGATTGCCACCGTCCCGAACCAGGCGCTGCCGTTCGCTGTCGTGGTGAAATCATGGGGAACCGCCGCCGTTGACGGTAAGGTCAGCGATCATGACCTGGCATATCTCGACAAGGTGGCAGACGGCACAATTCCTCCTTCCGCGGTAGATACTGATGCCCTGACATCCAGAGCTTACGGACGTGCGGCCGTCATCACCGATGTCGGCGTGGCCATGGCCCATGAATTTGAAACTGCTGGCCAGGCATGGTCCTTCGGTATTACACCGAAATACCAGCGTATTGACCTGTTTAACTACAACGTTTCTGTCAGTAACTTCGACAAAAACGACATCGATTCCAGTGAGTACCGTAATACCAAAACCGGTTTTAACGCCGACGTCGGTCTGGCAACGAACCTGAATGATAACTGGACTCTCGGTCTGGCCGTTCAGAACATCATCCCCCGTTCAGTCGATACCAGGGACGTTAACGGAGAAAAAGAAACGTTCGACGTTAAGCCGCAGGCCACTGCCGGCACGTCATGGCACAACAGCGTCATCACCACCGCGCTTGATATCGATCTGACTGAGGCGAGTGGTTTCACCGGTGACCAGAAACGCCAGTTTGCGAGCCTGGGTGCCGAGATTAATGCCTGGAACTGGGTGCAGGTACGCGCCGGTTACCGCCAGAACATGGCGTCCGGTGAAGGCAATGCCTTCACTGCAGGTCTGGGCTTCTCCCCGTTTGATGTGGTTCATCTGGATATCACAGGTATCGCAGGCACCGATCGTACCTTCGGCGCAGTCGCACAGCTCCGGTTTACGGTCTGATTTATCAAATCAGAGGGGGCTGTTTACCCACAGCCCCTTCAGGTCCTCAGGAGAACACGGTGAAAAAACTAATCCTTCAGCCCGTAATGGCTTTTGTACTTTTGCCCCTTATGGGGTGTAGCCAGAACCAGCTAAGTCAGCTTAAGCAGCAGCTGTCTGATGTAAACGCGATGATATCACCTGTCGGGCAGCATACTTCTGAAAAACTGGCTGAACGTCATGAGGTTGCCCATTCTTTCAGCGTGCCATTCGGCGTAGATACTGCAGCACTGCGCCTGAAACAGCATTATGGTTTCCCCTCTGATGAAGACGTTGCCGCAGCCAGAAACAATGGGCAGGGAAATTCTGGCTGGTCAGCATCAGCGATTTCAGAAGGTACCAGCTGGTCAGCCCAACCAGGCTCTAATTATCGTATGAGCCGGAACTGGGCTGCTAACGATCGTCTGACAATAGAAGTTACAGGCGATGCTAAACAAAGCAACGTGACCGCAACTTATCGCTCCTCCAGCCCGGAGCATCTGAAACCCGAATGGACCGCACGCCTCTGGAAACAAATTCAGGAAGTCGCATACGGTACGAAAGTTAGCCGGGAGGCCGAACAATGAGCAATTCAACAATTAACGAAAGTATCAAAGCCACTGAAAAGTTGATTAGTGATGCCTGTGAGGTCATATCAAAGCGCGAACGTTCAGTCAGACGCGCAGAACGTAATCTGGAAATAGCTGAAGATCACCTTGCAGACCTGGAAAATCAGAGAGATGAGCTCCTCATTACGAGCTGGGGAGACAGGCCAAACTGGCCGGGAATATTTGGGATGAGTGAGGACGCCTCCTCCGCCATGAGGGCATACAGGGATAAGTGGGTCGGTACGGTTCCCGGCCTGCGCCTGACAGCCTACGGGAATATTTATACCGGCCAGTCCGTTTACGGGATTGGTTTCACGACAAAGTCTGAAACCGAACTGGAACAAAAAATACGGATGGTGGAATTCGTTCTGCCATACCTCCTTATGGATGAGCGAAAAGAAAAGGCCTTTATGATTTATAACTATCCTGCCGTGGATTGTTGCCACAGCCTCGTTTTCAACTCGGAAACAGGCATATATGGCATTGCCACAGATCGCTTTATGTCACGTCAGGAAACGAAAGTATTCCCCACCCTGGAAGCAGCACTCCGTCACCTCCAGGCAAACGCTTTAACAGAAGAAGCGACATAACGCCTTGATAAAGCGATCTTAGTAAATAACCTCTTTCATAAAAGGTATCTTTGGAGAATGCCCCCTGTAAGTCTGAGGAATCCCCAGTAATAGGTGGGTAAAAATAACAGACATAGAGTTTAGTGATCCACTGATTTGTGCAACCAATTCAATGAGATCACCTCTATGCCTGCTCGTAAAGTATGCCAGAACTTATCGTAATATGGTGCTGATTTATTAGCTCTGATTTATGGGGAGCCCTCAGCCTGTAAGGGGGCTATTATTACCTTCCAGTTTCTACTCTAGCAATTCCATCTGCTGTTCGTGCATTAGTTCCGTTTTCTCCTGATGCCGCACATATTGCCTGATGCTCTCTTCGTTTACCCCTACCGTATTGACAAAATAGCCGCGTGACAAAAAATGGTTTCCCCATAACTTTTTCCTGATATATGGGAAGCGATTGTAGAGTCTGATGGCACTGCGACCTTTAAGATGCCCCATCAGCGTTGATATGGAGATTTTAGGAGGGACGATAACTACCAGATGTACATGATCTGGTTGAACATTTAACTCCATAACCTCACAACCTTTTATTCCGCAGAGGATGTAAATTGTCCTGTAAAGTTCCTTGCCCTGCTTACCTTCAGGATCCTGAAACGATACTTTGGCATCCAGACTATGTGCTATTTACAACGCCAATATACATGTGATGCACATGCTGCCCCATGCCGGTCTGCCTCCTTTTACTTGTGGTAAGCAGTTGTGTTTGGGGTCAAGTGATTAATATAAAAACAACATTGATTGAATGGATATTGAGTTGTATATTTCAACAGACTGGATATTAAAACAGTTATAGGTCATCAAGGATGTGGCAAACAGTTAGGCAACTTAATCACTGAACTCTTTGAACCAAAGGATTAGAACATGGCCAGATGCACAGCACCAAGATACGGGCACCGCACTGCTAGCGGAAGGGCTTCCTGCCCAGCATGCGGCGGTAGTTATAGCGGCTATCGCTCCTCATACTCAATGCCCTCTTATTCCTCGTCAGGTGGCGGTTCGAGCGGATATAGCAGCAGCGGCGGAAGCAGTTCCAGGCCACGTTGGTCACGGGCGGGTTCATCTGTGATTTATACCCCTGCGGAAGTGCGTACTCTTACGCCAGTCCGTGAAAACGTTGAGAAACGGGCCTCTGTCCCTGATTTACGAGATGTTTTTCTGTGCCATGCCTGGGACGATCGCAAGGACGCAGCCAAAGAGCTGCATGACCAGCTTGAGATGAAGGGAGTCTCAGTCTGGTTTAGTGAAAAGGATGTTTTACTTGGTGCAACATTACTGCGCGAAATCGATAAAGGATTGGCAAAATCACGCGTAGGAATTGTTCTGGTGACCCCTGCGCTACTAAAACGGCTCGCTGGGGAAGGGATTGCGGATAAAGAGCTATCGGCCCTTCTGGCACGAGATCTTCTTGTTCCTATCGTGCATAACACAACATATGAAGACCTCCGCGAAGTCAGTCCGTTACTTGGCTCGCGTAGCGGTTTGAGCACAGCTGAAGATTCAATGGCCAATATTGCCAGCAAACTGGCGGAGCTGGTAACAATCTAGCGTTGACATTAATCCTCGCTGGAACTCATGCTTTGGTATCGATATGCTCGCATGGAGAGATACTGCTCCGGCGAGTATAACAGAACGATTTGTCTTCAGGTAAGGATGCATATGTCAGGTTTTCAGGAATGGTTACTGAGTAAGACAACGGGCAATTATTTTCTGTACATCAAACGCTTGTCAGCAAATGATACTGGTGCAACAGGCGGTCATCAGGTCGGACTGTACATTCCTTCAGGCATCGTTGCAGAACTGTTTCCCTCGATAGACCACACCAGGGAACAAAATCCCTCGGTTTTCCTCAATGCAACCTATTCCTCGCATGTTTGCAGTGATAGTGAAGCTCGCGCGATTTATTATAACGGTAGCTTTTTCGGTAAAACCCGAAATGAAAAGCGCATAACGCGCTGGGGGCCAGGGAGTCCACTTCAGGATCCTGAAAACACAGGTGCATTGTCCATCCTGGCCTTTGAGCACGAGCCCGGAAATGACAGTAAGAACGTTGATGTGTGGGTTTGCAAAAATCCTGACGAAGAGGACATTGTCGAATCCATTCTTGGCGAAATTATCCCTGGAGCGCTGAGGTTTGGTCCTGCAAAAGAAATTTTAGGGGGATTAGTTCTTCAGCCAAAAACAACCCGGAAGAAATACAAAATTCCAGAGCCCTGGGAGACCGCATTCCCATCTGGCTCCGAAATAATTAAATACGCTGCGGGCTACTTTTCAAAGGGCTGTGCAGACCCAGACGAGCAACTCATCGATCGCAGGCGTGTGGAATATGATATTTTCCTCCTTGTAGAGGAAATGCATGTCCTTGATATTATAAAGAAGGGATTTAACTCGGTTGATGACTTTATCGCGCTGGCTAATTCAGTCAGTAACCGCAGAAAATCCCGGGCAGGGAAATCACTGGAGCTACATCTTGAACAGCTTTTCCTTGAACATGGTCTTACTCAGTTTGCTACACAATGTGTGACTGAAGGGAATAAAAAGCCAGACTTCCTTTTTCCATCTTCTGATGCATACCAGGACAAAGCATTTCCGGACGAAAAACTCCATATGCTTGCGGTAAAAACGACATGCAAGGATCGGTGGCGACAAGTGTTGAATGAAGCAGACAGGATACAAAACATCCATCTCTTTACGCTTCAGGAAGGAGTGTCTTTGGCGCAATTTAAAGAAATGCAGCAAGAACGGGTCACACTGGTTGTCCCCTCTTCCCTGCACAAAAAATACCCTGAAGCTGTTCGTTCAGAATTGATGACTCTGGGGCATTTCATTGCCAGGCTGATCGACATCTACACGGCATAAAGATGAGGAGAGGCCTCAGGCACAAGTACCTGAGGCCATTCTTTATTTATTTGGTTTTCGCTTTGTCTGTACGCACAGCAACAGCTTTACTAATATAAGGTTCAAGCAATCTGGCAACAGCTTCAAATACAGGAACAACAACAGAGTTCCCAAACTGACGATAAGACTGGGTATCAGAAACAGGGATTCTGAACGGTTTGCCACCGACTTTTTCAAACCCCATTAAGCGGGCACATTCATGAGGGGTCAACCTTCGTGGCCGCCGGCTTTGGTTTTCTTCGTCACGGAAATCTAATTCTCCTTTCGCTTTGTCCCAACCTCTGTCTATCAGTATTTCAGAGCCATCTTTGTGGTAGCGTGCAGAGAGAGTTCTTGCCACACTATTCACATTTGTAGGGTCAACGAGCCCAAACCCAAAACCATTGCCTTTCGCAGCATGTTTCTTGGCATAGTTATACAGGTATTCCCAGAGTTTTGGTGTCAAAATATATTTACTGTCAACTGCAGGATCCAGTAACTCTCCAAATGTTGGACGATTTTTTGGGTAGAATTTATGAATATTGCGAAGGGTAAATCCATCGTGAATTTTAAGATCACGGCGGAAACCAACTAATACAATTCGCTCTCTGTGCTGAGGCAAGAAATTTTTCCCGTCAATAATTTTAGGATCATCAGAACCCGAAACACCGGCATCAGCAACTTCGTAACCGAGCTCATCCAGTGTTTCCATGATAACCTTGAAGGTTTTGCCTTTATCGTGACTTTTCAAGTTTTTAACGTTTTCAAGGACGAAAATTGCCGGCTTTTTGGCCTTAATAATACGCGCAACATCAAAGAAAAGCGTCCCCTGAGCTTCACATTCAAACCCATGAGCTCTTCCTAAAGAATTTTTTTTGCTGACACCTGCGAGGCTAAAGGGCTGGCAGGGGAATCCGGCCAACAGCACATCATGATCAGGAATTTCTTTGTCAATATGCTTATAGGCAGCTGTTTCCGACAAGTCTTCTCTGTCACTCAGAGTGACTTCACGAATGTCGAGGTTAAATTTATGTTCCTGCTCATCGTTAAACCAATTAGCCTTGTAAGTCCGTACAGCCTCTTTGTTCCATTCACTGGTGAAAACGCAATGACCGCCAATTTCTTCGAACCCTTTGCGAATACCACCGATGCCCGCAAATAAATCGATAAAGCGAAATGCATAGTCAGGATGGTGCTTCGGAGGTTCTGGCAGCATTTTCCTGAGCAGAATTTCCTCAGCAGAGGTCAATGACTTTGGCCCACACTTCCCGTTAATCCACCGGTTTATCGTTTCCCTGCTCCAGTCATTATTGCCTACTTTTCTGAGCAGTTCTGCCACGTATTTTTGATCATAAATTTCAAGAACTTTTGTAATCAGCTCTTTGTCTTTTTCTTGCTGCAGTTTTTCTTCTTCTTCGGATTTCTGCAGGAGATCCTGCGCAAGCAATTCAAATTCAGACATAGCACCTCCAATGGGTCTCATTGGTGACACCATATCACTCATTTGACCCAGATAAAATAAGTTTATCTGGCTATTTAACCAGTGATTGAGATTTACTCGCTTTTCTGGTTCCTCATCGAACCATAAACAAACATCTTTTTTACACCACCTGGTGCTGCCTTAGGCTGTACTGTGACACAAGAGCGGACAGCTCCTGAATTCGGTTTTGTTCCATCGTTCTGATAGCCTTACAGGATCAATCACCACCTCGCCTGGAGGTGGTTTAGGGGGGACAATGAAAAAGCTCCCGACCAGCGGGAGCTTTTGACGTGATTCAGGCGGCCGGATTCAGCGCGGAGCGTAAACGGCTGGACCAGTCACCCTGATAATGTCCAAATGTATACAACACCCGACGGCGCTCATCGTTCAGGGCGTTCCCTATCACAATTTCACCCGCCACACCACTCAGCGATAACTGGATGTAAGCCATCCCTGCCGCCAGTGGATCAATGTCCGTAGCCGAAACCCACATGTACCGGTGCGGTGAGTAGCCGGCATCGCGTAGCACAGCGGCATACGCGAGGACCATACATCCCGCCCCACAGGCAGGCTCCGACAGCGTAAAAAAGGGCTTGTCCTTGAAATGATCAGTGACGTTACCGAGCTGCATCCGTGCCATCATGATGGCAACATCCCAGGGGGTAAAAAACTGAGCACGATATTTGTCGCCCAGTTCAAGCTGCATGAAAACCCGTCCAAGAAAATCACCAGGGGAATCGTCAAGACCATCGACAACATGGGCCAGCAGCTTTGCCATTCTGATGACATCCGGCTTTTCATAGCGTGCAACGATGCGCAGATATTTCTGTTCCCGCTTTTCGCAAAAGCTGAGGACATTCTGAAGAGCAATCACGCTACAACTGACAAAGTCTTCGAATACCTGATGCCGGTGATGGTATCGGGCAGTCTGATTAAAGAGGGAAATAAAAGCTCTTTCGTGATCAATAACACTTTTCATATTCATCGTGTCTCCGTAGCAGGAAACACGATCCCCGCGGGAAACAGTGTTTCCCTTGAGGGTAAAAAAGGCCACAACGTACGTTGTGGCCAGTGGGTTCAACGGGTCTCCCCGGTCATTCAGTCTCAGCGTCAGGCTCGTACGCTGCCGTACTGATTTGTCGTTGTCTGAACCGGCACCACGGAAGTGGAATCAGTGACCAGATACATCCGGGCACCGGTACCGTCTTCAGGCGTTAATCCCGAAACATCTTCCGGCCAGGGGCCACTGTCAACATGATCGCCCTGTTCAAAGCAGTTGTACCCCGACGTTCCGGCATCTGGTGATGCCCAGTAATGTCGGATTTCACAGTCAAACAGCCTGGACATCTCTCCCATCACCTCCCCTGAGGGCGGGTACCACGGAGAGACGAACGTCAGCACCAGCGTATTCATCGTTTCCCGGCTCCAGAGAGCCTGGTGCCCTGCCGGGAACTCCGTGCCAAAAAGCTGCACGTACAGTTCCGACGTTGTGTTCAGCCCACGAAATAATTCGCTATTACCGTTCAGCTCTGTCGCCAGACGTGACGACATCACCATCAGCATATCGCAGGGACAGGTCGTCTCCGGCATTAAGCTGAGCCAGTCCCAGCGCTCCTCCGGATCAAAGGTGCCACCTGCGCCGGCAACACCAAACCAGTCAGCATAGTGAACGGCCATCAGTTGCGTCATTATCTGCCGTGCGCTGGCCGGGATACTTTCCCATTTCAGACTGTCTACCCCGGACTGGAGGTAGATCCGTTCCATACGGGAAATGACCTGGCTGTCGATCCACGCATCCTTTTCCAGCAACTCCAGAAAATGCTGGAATGCCAGATTAGAGGGAACCGATGACCCGACACCGGCTGCGGTAAGTAAAGGGTAAGCGACATACTCCGTCGCTTTGGTGGATTTAAGTATCCCGGCACATCCGGCCAGAAACAGCTTTATCGCCTGCCGTAAGGCATGTCTGTAACGCGGCGTTTCTGTGCCGGCGATCCAGGCCTGCATGACGTCAACACAAACAGATTTTGCAGTAATTTCCAGACGGTTTTTGCACCATGAAAACATAATGTTTACTCCTTTTTAGTAAAAAAAGAGGACATCTCCCTGAGGAGATGCCCTCAGGGGACGCATGGCCGAAGCCATCAGGTGGTTAATCAGCCAGTTCCTGTTCCGGTTGACGATTCAGGGGCTGCAGAAGAAACTCCGACGCTTCCCGGGCAAACCGGCATGCACGGAAAAATGCTTTTTTGTCATCCCGGAGCACCTTCAGCCAGCTGGCCAGGTAGCTCTCGTGCTGCACATCACCGTAGATACCCAGCTCTGCGCAGAGAAACGCGCTGCCGGTTTCAGCGATAAGCTCTTCAAAGGCGTAAACCGGATCACCGAATTTACGCGATGACGAGGTTATCCCTTCACGGTTCAGGCGGCTGCTGTGTCCGGTTGCATGAACCAGTTCATGCAACAACGTGGACCAGTAATCCGCTTCAGACACAAACTGCGACGTTGTTGGCATCACAATCCGATCGGCCGAAGGCTGGTAATATGCCCGGTTCTGTCGATAAGACGTGCAGACCACACCCGTTGCATTCAGTATGGACAACATCTGTTCCTGCTGATGTTCACTGAGTATGGTTGGACGCTCATCATCCTCCGCCGTCACCAGCAATGTGCCCGCAACAGCGTCCGGCAGGCCATCGCACTGGGCCACATTGAAGAGCTGTAGTGGTTTCAGCATGGCAAGCGACTCCATTACGGGATTGCCGTCCTTATCGAACAGTTTGTTGTCATTGTCATCTGTCGCCTGTTTCTCAAAAGGCTTATAGATGATGGCCATCGAGCACGTTTCGCCCTTACGAACCTGACCGCCCACTGCTTTCGCCTGCTGCCAGGTCAGCCATCGATCGGACGGAAACCCCCTCTCTTCCGCTGACATCCACAGCAGGGGAATATTCACACCACTGTAGTGGCGGCCAGTTGTGGCATTCACCGGTAACGCACTGCCATGCACGTTCTGTGCAGAACGCCACGGACGGCGCCAGGGTGGAACACCTTTTTCCATGGCGGCAATAATTTTGTCAGTAACCTGCTGGTAAAGATCGACTTTCTGAGCCGACGCGGCCTTACGGCCGCGAATGGATTTGTTCATACGGATGCAACCTGTAAAAAAGGGCGCATCCTCCCCGGGGCGGAAGAATGCGCCACCGGGAGTGGAAAAATTGTCAGAGACAGTCAGTAATACTTGCTAACGACGGGTCCCTGCGTAACGGAAAGAACCATCAGACATCACCTCATTGACGCTACTGCGCACGCTGCGAACCGCA
Organism: Enterobacter sp. JJBC; assembly: GCF_036936505.1. Classification (NCBI taxonomy): domain Bacteria; kingdom Pseudomonadati; phylum Pseudomonadota; class Gammaproteobacteria; order Enterobacterales; family Enterobacteriaceae; genus Enterobacter; species Enterobacter sp. JJBC. The sequence continues at coordinate 497,859 of NZ_CP136935.1, read as the reverse complement.
CTCTCAAACATCGTGCGGTCAGCCGGTTTCGCCCGTTTACAGTCAAGACGTATGACCCTGTCAAGTACATGCAGCGCCTGTGAGCGCCAGCTCAGACGTTCAGCATTCCCCACACAGGCAGGTAAATGCCGGAGAGACTGATCGTAGAGCCAGCAAATATTGCTGCGATATTCCTCCACCAGGACATACACCTTTTCAGGTGGACGGGTCTCTTTACGAATGGTCATACCGGTCCCCAGAGGGCCAGTCAAAGGCATCATAAAAAGATCGTGGTGTTCGTTCAGAATCGCGTCGAATTTGCTCTGCTCCATAAAGGTCTGAAAAGCGTATTCCTTCTCCGGAATTAACCGATCTGCATTTTCCGACCAGTTTGCATCTTTTGAGGGATTACAGCCTTCCGCCCACGCCCTGAGCCATTCACCGGGATTTCGGTCATCCGGAACCCGGATGTATATCCCGAGGTTCTTCTCAAGCCACAGTGGCCTGCGTATACCGCCCTGCTGTGATAAAAGCGGGCGTAGTTCGGTTGAAGTAAAGCGAATCATCAGGACTCCTTAAATTACTTAAGGAGGAAACCTCCCCGGCAGGGAAGATCCCTCCGGGAAGTGATTTGTTTAATAAACAGTGAAAGAAAGCTAACAGAAGCAAATGTCGCTATGCTTCTCAGGCTACATATTCTGCATTCGCACAGAATACAGCCCGTTGTTCCTCACTTGCCTCATTGTCAGAGCGCATCTCATCAAAGTGCATCAGCCCTTCCTTAAACCCGAAATTCCAGGCCCGGGGGGAAATCTGTTCACCAAGAAGAATCAGTCCGGCAATGTATTTTTCGAATAAACCGTCAGTAAATGCCTCAGTCATGCAGGCATAACCAAGAAGGCGGGCTATCGAAACAAGCCGGAATGTGCGTACCGGAACACCATGGCTGCCAGCCTGATCAGGGATACCGCAGCGCCGGAATGCACGTATTGCCAGCATTTCACCCTCTAATTCCGCAACATAAGCGATGAAACGGAAAAGCGAGCGCTGCCCCTGCCAGAGTTCATGCATTCCCTGAGGCGCTATAGATCTGTCAAAAACGATGTCATTAAATTCGGTCATGCTTAATTCCTCAAAATAAAATGAAGTCATGCCCGCAAGTTCCTCCCACAGGGAAGATCCCTGCGGGAGGTGAGTATGTCGTATCAGTCAAAACGATAGCGTAAATCAGCAAGCTGCCGCGCCATTCGGCGACCAGCACTCATTGCCTGACGCGAAGAGGCAAACCGTCCTGCGGTTGCACACCGCTGATAGGTCCAGTCTTTCGAACTGTAACCAGTTCGTCGGGAGATAACGGCGGTGAACCCATTCCCATCGGGGATCACTTCCGGCCGGAAGCTGCTGTGCCCCGACTGATTGGTGAACCATTCGTTCTTTCGGTGATTAAGTGACTCAGAAAAGTGCACCAGAGCTGAAGCAGCTTTTGTTACAAGGATGAGCATTATACTCATGGTATGTCTCCGTTGGTTAAGGCGGAGACACCTTCACCGCTATGCGGGGGGTTGTCCCCGCATGGGTGAGTTATCAGTAATTGAATATCCGTCGCAAAAAATCAGGCATTGTCGTTAAATACCGGAACTAACAATCCCAGCAGAGTTCACGCCAGTAATCCAGCCCACGTTCAGTTCCCAGCATAAAGCCATAGCACCAGGCGTTAGTGTCGCCTTCAGCGTCGAAGCGTTTTCCCGTCTGGACAACATCATCGACAAACTGATGAAGAGAGTCTGGGATCAGATTCATTTCCAGAGCTTCAGCAATAACGCTGGCAAGGTGGATTGTCTGGCTGCAGCGTTCAGGAAAACCATCCGGATCGATGCTGTCAGGAATACCGCAGATGTTCAGCGCACTGGCGGTTTGCAGTATTCCTTCAATATCCGACATCACCGAAATGAACCCGGTCTTTGAATGGATGCTGGCAACAAGGACATCAACCGTAATAGCAAAAGCCGTCATAAAAGATTCCTTATAAAGCATGGAACCCTGCCCTTTCGGGAGCGGAGTCCCGTGGGAGAAATGAGTGTAACGTACACAGCAATCAGCAATGAGAGGTCGCTTCGGACTCCAGCACGGCTACTTCGCTGAATCCATTCTGACAGCCTTCCTGCCACTGCGTGGCGGCGAGCTGCATTGCGGTAAAGTGAATACGGTTGATGAACCAGCGTGGCCAGCGAACCTTTAGCCCGTAATACTCACGTTCTCCGAAGAAAAAGGCGGCATGGTAGACCGAGAATTCCGTCAGCAACGCTGATGTTTCGTCCTGCTGATATGAACGGGCAAGCTCCAGCTCATGGACAACAAGCAGTAACGACTTCGCATCACCAGTGAACCAGAACAACCATTCGGCAAACAGCGTCTTTGGTGCAATCAAGCACACAATGCGATCTGCCAGAACAGCAAGACAGTAAATGAAATGAAGAAGAATCATGGTGGTGTTTCCCTGGCAAAAAAAGAAAACAGCCACCCTGGACGGGAAGTGTTTTCCCGTGGGGGGACAAACGGTGCGATTTCTGGCATGGTTCGACAGACTCGCAGCGTTACGTTGAAAAGACCTCAACCCGCAAAGAGCACCTGTTCTCAGAGGTTAAACAGATTTAACAAACCACCCGAAGGCGCCACTCTCTGGTCTGTGTGGCATTGGCATGTGATTACCCGAAGGCGCCTGTCTCAAATCACTCAGGCATTGGCAGTTGTCATGATGACAACGGTTAGCAGGTAAATCCTACTTCAGGTTTGCACATTCTTCAACAGGTCTGTTTTTGAAGTCACAAGCGGAACTCGCAATGCCCTTACTCACAGCTGTAGACGCATAATCTGATAATAACTTACGTGCCTGACGTATTCCTTCTGAACACTCAGAAATAAAAGAGCACGTGTTCACAATAGAAACATCATTTAACTCAACAGCCAGTGAAAAGTGGTCTCTGAACTCAAAATATAAATTTTTCACACCATCTCCGTGACGGTAATTAGTATTATAATGTGCTATTCAACTTTGTTATAAACACGAGCAACATAATGCCCTCGGCCGTCGCCATGCCCAAGATCCATTGATGCGAGAGCCTGTGCTTCTTCTTTACTGAAACCTTTATTCATATGAAGATTAATGACATCGACTGAGTAGGCATAACGCAGGCTGTGCGGTGCATATTTCCCACTCAAGCCGGCTTCACGGACTACATTCCTGTAACGTTCAATAGCAGTGTGCAATGAAGGCTTATCGATTAATCTCCCGTTATTTTCTTTAATATGCTTCAGGGCGGCATTAATTGCGAAAAGCGTAGCCTCTCGATCTAATACTGTCGTATCTCTGGCGCGACCTCCCTTTGTTCCGAATACAACACGTATTTTTTCATCTCCACTCAGCAAAGCTTTTTGCCAGGTTCGTAATGATTTTGCGGACTGTACCGTTTCTTCTGTTCGTAAACCGAGTAACCGGGATAACCTCAAAGCACACGCAACACCTTCATCCTTTTGTTGCACACTCGTCAGCACCTGCCGAAAATAAGTTTCTGGAATGGCTACTTTCGTTCCATCGCGGCTGGTTTCTGAAATACCCAGAGCCCGATTACTCAATTTTTCGTGAGCCGGATTAGCCAGAAATGTTTTACCTGCAACCCGTAGTAAAGCCCGGATAGCCGACATTTCATTTTGAAGAGTACGTCTGGAAATCTCTTCAGAAAGACGGCTTTTCATATACAACTCAATATGCCCGGTCTTGATGTTCTTAATATCTCTAATCTGGACATTAAGTTTTAATAAACGTTCAGCAAACCTGTCCGCAATTTTCATACGGTCGGAAACGGTTTTAAAACTTCCGCCAGCCTGTCTGGCAAGCGTTATTAAATTTTTATTCAGTTTTGCCATAGTCAACCCTCCATTTAAACAGGTGTCAGTGCTTTTCCGTCTGCGTAAACGGAAAAGCACTGACACCGGCTGCGCCACAGCTACAGACGATGAATTTCACCCCGACGGCACGGTTATGGTTGCGCTTCCTGCGTCTCGACAGATATCTGTGCATCGGGGCGGCGAAATGTTGAGTTATTGCGAAGCTCCCCAGGTCTCTGACCTGTTCGCGGTTTTCACCGGGCTGAAATGAATCAGTCTGCTTCCACACACCAGCATGTTGACTGGTGTCGCCATCGATATCGTGTCGATTTTTCTCCTCTTTAAATGAAGCCCTGATCCGTTTTTACGGGTAAGACGTTTGGTTGATAAATGAACAAACAGTGAATGAAGTACGTTTTTAAGGCCCTTAAAACCTTTAAGTACGTGTTGGTCAGTTGGTAAACGAGTTGTTGAAACGGCAGTGCGTCAGCTCTGCCGGTTATGCGCTGCGCGCGTCACTTGGTACTCGTATCACTCGTACACAAGTGACGCCGCGCTCCTCTGCTCTCAATGCAGACGTGGAAGATGCCCAAATGTTCCAGATGGTCATACCCACGCCGCAAAGTTCGAAACGGTCAGCAGCGTCATAAAAAGTAAAAACGGTAAGTAAATTGCGGCCAGGCAACGGCTGCAGGACGTATCCGAAAGACAGATACAGAAGTGGAAAGGACCTTCATCGCCAGTCTGCGATCTTCGTTTTCAAAGGTTAAACGAAGGTACCACCCAAAGGCGCCACTCTCAGGTTTATGTGGCATTGGCATGTGATTACCCGAAGGCGTTCCTCTCAAATCACCGGAACATTGGCATGTTGCTTTACGCAACGGTACAACGGGTAAGATAGTAGATCGGAGTGCGATCCTTTATCAAGTTTTTATCTTTGACATGAAATACGAGCCGGTAAAACCCTCCATGAAAATGGAGGGCGGACTGAATGATTTTATGCAGGATCCTCTGTCATGTATTTATCGTAAATATCATTCAGGCCAGTGGCCAGACAAGGATAGAACTCAGAATGACATTTCCCATTGCACAAATATGTTACAACCCATCCATAAGAAAAATCTTTCGTTGTATACTTAATGTCAGAAACAGTAACAGGACCACCGAATTGTATTAACCGAATAAGCCGATCAAATTTATTTAAATACTTAACAGGGTTTTGCTCTATATCATAGTTGTTTTTCATATCACCTGTCTGTTCAGCAATAAACCATGTCTCTGATAACATGCCTTTGATCGTGGAGGGAAACAGCCGCCCAACCATCAAATTATCGACAATATCTTCACTGAATGAAACGCCCTGACTTTTAATTTTTGAACGAACAGCATCCAGAAAATAAAAAATAAACTTTAAATAGCCACGACACTTTTCATAGTTCCATCTCTGAAACTCACATATTTCATATTTTGTAAAAGACACACCATTAAACTGATGAGTATAACTTAGAATAAATCCGACATATAGACGTGAGACTTGCTCGTCAAGTTTTTCCGCATTATCAAAAGAAACATTATTCCCCTTAACGACAGAAACTTTAAGATCAGGATGCCGGAATGATTTTTCTAAAAGAAAAAGCGAGAAGTTATAGGAATCTTTATACCATGTATGCTCTCTGGTGGAATACATCCACTCTGTTTCTCCAGTAATCCATTTGTAATCAACAGAAAACCAGTCTGCTATCTCTTTAAGCATATCCATGGAGATATTGTCAATAAATTTATCAGGATGCCGTAACTGGGATAACTTAATACCATACCCGGAAAGCATCTTAGCCATATCAACAGTATTAATGTTGTGAAATTCAAACAACGACATCAGCCGGTCATATATCCCCCTGATTTTATTATCAGCTGCCGGCTTCATTTCCATTGAAACCACTCCATCCAGGATCATATTAATTACCTGAGAAAGTGAAACACCGAGACTTTCGCTTTGTGACTGCAAATAAGTTTTTGTTTCGGGGCGAAGGCGAACTGTGGTTAATTCCTTCGCAGATGTGTCTTCCAGTTGCGACAGGCGATCTTCAGCAATCCGGTTACCCGTTTTGACCAGGCTTTGTATCAACTGTGTGATTCTGAACATATGACAACCTTCTCTGTGTTTACGTTTCGCATAAAAATAACATGCAACAACAGATAAAACAAACATCACAGTGAATACAAAAATGACTTTCCATACTCAAAATCCAGATCCGGTGAGCAGAAAGCTTATAACCCCAGTCCTGGCTGGTATAAGCCTCGCGGCTCCGGGCAGGCATCCAATGTACAACATTATCCGGTTACAACATTTCTGGAGATTACGACGAGACGACATAGCATAGTGCCTGCCACATACTACAGTTTATAGATTCAGGTTAAGGGAGGCCGACATGCTTACTGAAACATCAGATACAGGCGTTCAAATTGACCAGGATTTTCCTGCTCTGATTTACCCGGTATACTCGTAGTCTTATGAAAAAATCATCTACCTGCTTATCTCCAGAGCAAACTGTCGCCGACCTGGCTCACCTGTCCTGGTGTGCACTTGTGTCATTACACATAGCCCGCCAGGAAGGAAAAGCGCTGTCGCCGCTGACCACACATACATTTCTGTTGAGCTGGCTGGCTTCAGCGCAAAAACAACGACGTTTTCCACGTTCAGTTGCACCGGATATTGACAGCCTTTTGTGCCTTGGACGATCAAGAGGTACAGCAGCAAATCTGTTACAGCGACTGGAATACCTCTATGAATCATGTTCCGGTCCAGTCAGACAACAATCTGAGCTGTTCAGGCTGACGTTTGCAATTGAAGCACTTAAATCTCAGGGCTGGTTAAATGCTGTGGTAAGTGATGAAGAGTGGGCAACGCCAGCCCTCCAGGAAGAGTATGCCAATATTCCAGCCTTGCTGGTGAGAAGGTCAGAGCTGACGCTCAATTTTTCTGAAGCGGGCGTGCTACTCAACCCCGTAGAGTTCATTGCCACTGGCGATGATCATGCTATCAGTAATGAATTCACCAGCCAGGAACTCCATCACAGCATTGAGGCAATCCCACACGCAGGTTATAAAATAGTATTAACTCCTGTACCAGAAGCGGGAATTGATATGACCACTTAAATATCCCAGCGTTGATTACCGTACCAGAGAAACCGCAGTGGGACTATGCCAACAAGCCTGCTTTCGAACATAGTGATAAACATCTCTTTCTTCGCCGGGTAAACAGGCTGAGCATTTTTATTCATCGTTAACAAACATCCCTTCTCAACGCTTTTTCCCTCCCCATCTCCGCATTCTTGCTTTGGCATGTGAGATAGACTCTCGCGTCCTGCCCGGGAAAAATTTCATCAGCTCTGAGGGAGAAAGATGGGCGTATCTCAGGAGCAATCGCCATTCTTCATCAGTCCATATACGCTGGTGTGCTCCGTATTCTTTCCCGCCGGAGTAATGAATGCCTGTCGAGTTTGCCATCAACTTAGCGGCATTTTGTGTTCTTCCCGGTAGTTTTTCCACCACCCTGACGCCAAGAGCAGGATAGTATTGCTTCAGAATAGCTAATTCCTCTTCGCTCCATGCCCGGGCCAGATAGCGGCCACTCTGAATGCCCAGTTTTCGGGCATGCGCACAGATGGACCTGGGATTCCGCCCGGGAAGCAACTCGCAAACCCGGTGTATACCCGCCCCCCCAGCATAGTGGGTGCGCAGAATGGCAACTTCATCTTCCGTCCAGGGAAGCATCGACTGGATTTTTCCACAGCCGAGACTGCGTGCCGCAGCTCTGACAGAAACGGGTGTGCGACCTGTCGCAACAGCAATATCCCGGGTGGGCATTTTGCCGTAATGCTCTTCGACAAAACGCAGCTCTTTCAGCGTCCATGCCGAACGATGATTACGGGGTTTATTTTTTGTGTCCATGGTTACGGGCGAAGCAATTCAGAGTGTCATTTGAATGCTAGGATACTACCCGGTTAAAAAATCGATTACTATCACCTTCAGTCCGAATATCCGACCGCAACGGAGGATTTGTACGCTGTCTGAACGAATAATTCGTGGTAACAGAACATTCTATTCAGATTTTTCCATCACGCCCCCAAATGAGTCTGACTTTTATTTGTGATCTTTTTCACACTAATCTCTTTTCAGCGAGTTTTTTTCACTAAAAGTCCTAAAACGGACAAGAGTGCTAAGATTTTTATGAAATCTCCATTCCCACCTTAATAAACGAGGATATTCCGCGCCCTGTCGTGAGAGCATCTTATTAAGACATTCCTTTGATCTTTATAAAACAAATAATAACATTGATCCAAATCAATTTTCATTAACTTCCAGATCATGTTACTGCCAACAGACCAACACCACCATCTTTTGCGGGTCGTTACTCTGAAAACAGGATATAACCCGGTTGATATGACTGGCCAGCAGATGACCCACAACCAATCTTTTGAGAGGAATCTTACAATCTGACAGAAAACTCTTAGGAACATTCCTCTTGCAGATCATAGATCTGCATAGTTGATTTTGGACAGCATATGATCTTAGTATTGCACTTAACCGAAATGTAGTTCGGAAAACCATCATATGGCGATGAAAAGAGGGATTTATGAGCGACAGCTTCCAGAATGAAGTACCCAAGGCACGCGTTAACCTCCGATTAGATCTACACACTGGGGGAGCAAGCAAGAAGGTTGAATTACCCCTGAAGCTGCTGGTTACCGGGGATTTCAGTAATGGTATGGAACAACGACCATTATCTGAACGTAATAAAATCGACGTTAACAAAAACAACTTCAATAACGTCATTTCAGAATTTTCACCTTCAGTGAAAATGACCGTTGAAAATACTCTGGCTGGCGATGATTCTGAAGAAGATATTAATCTTACTTTCCAGAATATGAAAGATTTTGAACCGGAACAGGTTGCCCGTCAAATACCTCAGCTGAAGGCCCTGCTATCTATGCGCAACCTGCTCCGGGACCTCAAATCCAATCTACTGGACAACGCCACTTTCAGAAAATCTCTCGAAGCGATATTGCGTGACCCGGCTCTGAGTGACGAGCTGCGTGCTGAACTTTCTGCTCTGGCCCCTAAAGACGCCTGATCCCTTCCCGGACTAACACGAGACAATGCTCATGTCTGTACAAAATACATCTTCTTCCACCGGCGAGACCGTCGTCCGGGAACGTTCCTCTGCGGAAAGCGTTTATGCTTCCCTGTTCAGTAAAATTAATCTTGAACCCGTCGGAGCGCTGCCAGATGTCAGTTCCTGGCAGGACGAAAGCGTCATGTCCGAGGCCGGAGCTAACGAACGCGTGACGGCAGGCGTGCAGGTCTTTATTGACTGTCTGACGAAGTCAGGCCAAAAAGTAGATAGGCTCGATAAGACCCTGATTGATCACCATATTGCCGAACTGGATCACCAGATTAGCCGCCAGCTGGATGCCGTCATGCATCATCCTGACTTCCAGCGGGTTGAAGGCCTGTGGCGCGGCCTGAAGCACCTGGTGGATAACACCGATTACCGCCAGAACGTCAAAACTGAAATTCTGGACGTGTCAAAAGACGACCTGCGCCAGGACTTTGAGGATGCGCCGGAAATTATCCAGAGCGGACTATACACACACACGTACGTCGCTGAGTACGACACTCCGGGTGGAGAGCCGATTGGCGCGGTAATTTCAGCGTATGAGTTCGATGCCAGCCCGCAGGATGTGGCGCTGCTGCGCAATATCTCTAAAGTCTCTGCGTCAGCCCATATGCCGTTTATTGGTTCAGCCGGCCCGAAATTCTTTCTCAAGGACAATATGGAGCAGGTTGCTGCTATCAAGGATATTGGCAACTACTTCGATCGCGCGGAGTACATCAAGTGGAAATCCTTCCGTGAGACCGACGACTCCCGCTATATCGGACTCGTGATGCCGCGTGTTCTGGGCCGTCTTCCGTATGGACCCGACACCGTACCGGTGCGCAGCTTCAACTATGTGGAAGAGGTCAAAGGCCCGGATCACGAAAAATACCTCTGGACCAATGCTTCATTTGCCTTTGCCGCCAATATGGTACGCAGTTTTATCAGCAACGGCTGGTGTGTCCAGATCCGCGGCCCACAGGCAGGCGGTGCCGTGAAGGATTTGCCTATCCATCTGTACGATCTCGGCACCGGCAGTCAGGTAAAAATCCCGTCTGAGGTCATGATCCCAGAAACCCGCGAGTTCGAATTCTCGAATCTGGGCTTCATACCCCTGTCCTACTACAAAAATAGGGACTACGCCTGCTTTTTCTCTGCCAACTCGGCGCAAAAGCCTGCACTTTACGACACGCCGGATGCGACGGCTAACAGCCGTATCAACTCACGACTGCCGTACATTTTCCTGCTGTCGCGTATCGCGCACTACCTGAAAATTATTCAGCGTGAAAATATTGGTACCACCAAGGACCGTCGTCTGCTGGAGCTTGAGCTCAACAACTGGGTGAAAGGTCTGGTCACCGAAATGACCGATCCAGGCGATGCACTGCAGGCATCTCACCCGCTGCGCGATGCAAAAGTGGTGGTGGAAGATATTGAAGATAACCCGGGCTTCTTCCGCGTGCAGCTGTTTGCGGTGCCACACTTCCAGGTGGAAGGAATGGACGTAAACCTGTCTCTGGTTTCCCAGATGCCGAAAGCCAAAGCATAACGCGGAGCATCAGGGATGAAAATCTTTCGCCCGCTATGGGAAGACGGGGCCTTTCTGGCCCCACAACAGTTTCAGCAGCAGGCCATATGGGATGCCCATCTGGCGGATACCGTCGCCAGGATGGGGCTTGCTCACCCCTGGGGGGTAGTATCAGCCGAATTTGACGACGGTCTTCTGGCCCTCTCCCGCCTGAATGCCACCCGTCTGACGGTCCGTTTCCCGGACGGTACGCTCGTTGATACAGAGCTGTCTGACAACCTGCCACCGGTCTGCGATCTGTCAGTGGTGTCAGATCGCTCCTCTGTAGACATCGTACTGGCCCTGCCGCTGCTCAGTGCAAATGGCGGCAACCTTGATGACGGCAGTGACAGTGAACGTCCGCGCCGTTGGAAAGCCGAAAGGGTAAGCGTACAGGAGCTCGCCGGGCATGAGCGCAGCGAGCTTGCCATACTGCGCCACAGCCTGACGCTGCGCATGGCTCATCAGGAAAATGCGGCATACCTGACCTGTCCGGTTACCCGTCTGGTCCGTGATGCTCAGGGACAGTGGCGACGTGACAGCAGTTTTATTCCGCCGTTGCTTGCCCTGTCAGCCTGCCAGTCCCTGGTGTCTGATCTGGCAGATTTACTTCACCGGCTGCAGGCCCGACGTCAGCGACTGATGGCCATGCGCCGTGAAAGCAACGCACGCCTTGCGGATTTTGCCGTGGCGGATGTGTCGCTGTTCTGGCTGCTGAACGCCCTCAACAGTGCCGAACCGGTCCTGAACGAACTTACCGATGTGCCGGACCGTCATCCGGAGCTCGTATACCGCGAACTTGCCCGGCTTGCCGGCAGCCTGCTCACCTTCTCCCTTGAGCATGATACGCGCGATATTCCGGCGTACCGCCACGATACGCTGGAGTCTGTTTTCCCGCCGATGCTCTCACTGCTGGACAAACTGCTGGAAGCCAGCCTGCCATCCCGCGTCGTGTCCATCGAACTGAAGCAGGATGGCGTGATGTGGAAGGGGGCGCTGCACGATGCCCGTCTGCGCGAAGGGGCTGACTTCTGGCTCTCGGTGCGCTCCTCTATGCCAGCGCATGAATTGCAAACCCGTTTCCCGCAGCTGTGTAAAGCCGGAAGTCCGGATGATGTGTCAGAGGTAGTCAATGTGGCGCTCAGCGGAATGGTTATCCGCCCGGTCACACACGTTCCCGCCGCCATCCCGCTAAGACTGGAGAATCAGTATTTCGCGCTGGACTTAAGCACGGATGCGGCACGGGCGATGCTGGACGCGGGAAGCTGTAGCTTCTACACCCCGGCGTCGCTGGGTGAAGTGAAACTTGAACTCTTTGCGGTGCTGCGGACATGAAACCATCCGGAATAACTCAGGCAGAACAGATTTTTTATCCCGGCTGGCTGATGGTCAGCCAGCTTCGCAGCGGAATGGAGGTTCAGGACGGCAAAGCGCTGTATCGCCGGGCCCGCCAGCTCGTAACGCAGGCGCGTGAAAAACTGGCCGAGGCGGGGTTCAGCCGGGCTGACAGTGACAACATGCTGTACGCCTTCTGCGCCCTGCTCGATGAAAGCGTTCTTAACCGTGGCACACAGGATGACGGCTGGCGCACCTGGCAGCAGGATCCGTTACAGGCGCACTTTTTTGGTACCCTCAACGCCGGAGAGGAACTCTGGGAGCGTATCCGCGAACTGCTGAAATCGCCGGCTCCGGACACGGTGGTGCTGACGTGTCTCTACCGGACGCTGCAGCTGGGATTTACCGGTCAGTACCGCACGCAGGACGACGAGCGTCGTGAGGATGTGGTACGGGCGCTTGCTGAGCGCGTCCCGCCCTTTACCCTCGCGCAGGACGCGCCGGTGGTGGTTCGCGCATCCGGACGCCGCACCGGACGGGCAGCGTACTGGCTGTCATGGTGCGCGGGTATCGTGGCGCTGGCCGCACTCTGGTTTGTGCTCTCATCCGTGCTGGCAGGCCAGGTGGCGCAGATTACAGGGCTGGGATGAACATGCACGAACGTTCCCGTCTTCTGCTGACGGTACTGGCCCTGCTCCTTATCCTGTGGCTTGTCCTCGGCTTCTGGCCACTGTCGGCTACGAACCGGTGGGTGCTGAGTCTGCTTGCCGTGTTCACAGCAGGCGTTGTGCTGTGGCGTCAGTGGCATCACCTGCAGTCCCGCCAGGACGCCCTGAGTCACTACAGTGCAGATATTCTGCCTCCGGAAGATTTTCAGGGAAGTGTCCTGCTCGTTGCCGGCAATTCGTCAGCATGGTTTGAACGCACTCAGGTCTTCCGGGAAACGCAGTCAGGCTGGTATCTCAGGGTGGACACCCCGGAACAGCTTCCGGCACTGGCAGAACAGCTGGCGACCATGCGTCCGGCGCTTCGGCCTCAGGTGGCCGTCATGCTGGGACTTCTGCCGGAACAGCATACGTCAGAGGAGGTCTTCTTACAGTGGCTGAGAACCTGGCAACGCGCGGTGGCACAGTGTCGCCCGTGGCTGAGCGGTCTGCCGCCGGTCGTGGTAACTGTGATGGTTTCAGGCCCGACACTCCCGCTCCATTCTGAAAATGAACAGTCGATACGCTGGTTTACCCTGACGCCCGACCTCCCGGGTATACGGGTACGCCTGCCAGGACAAGGGACGCTTCCTGTGAGCGACTGGCTGCGGGAAAGCGATACGGCGTCCCGGTTCATGCATCTCACTGAAACGTTATGGCTGGACGCACTGCAGGCATGGTACAGCCGGACCACCGGCACGCTTATCAGCGCCCGTCAGGGGGATATTCCCGCCCTGCACCCCGCTGCCGTGGGGTTCTGCCTGACACCGGTTGCGGCACAGGACGGTAATCTCTGGCAGCAGCATATCGTTGCACTCACGGCCCTGCCACCACGGACCGAAGAGCATCCGGCAGCATTACCGCTGCCCGACCTTCTGATGACCGTCCTTTCCCGCCGTCGCGGCCTGAGCGGCCACCACCGGTTCTGGCGTCAGGCCGGGCTGATGGCTGGGATATTCCTGCTGCTTGCCATGCTGGCCTCCTTTATGAATAACCAGCGTCTGGTACGCAGCACAGGCGACCACCTGGCGCTATATCATCGCCTCGACGGACATCCCCCTGCCCCTAAAGCCCAGGCACAGCAGCGTCTCAGGGCAGACAGTCGCCTGCTGGATGACTGGCTGCGTCGCGGCACGCCGCTGCGTTACGGGCTGGGTCTGTATCAGGGGCTACGGCTGACGCCGCCCGTTGAAGCGGCCCTCAGCGACTGGGCCCCCCCGCCGCCGCCCCGCCCTGTGATACAGAAGGTGGTGCAGGGGCCGAAGACCGTGCGGCTCGACAGCCTGTCCTTGTTTGACTCCGGTAAAGCGGCACTTAAACCGGGCTCGACAAAAGTGCTGGTCAGCGCCCTGGTGGGCATTAAGGCGAAACCCGGCTGGCTGATTGTCGTCAGCGGTCACACGGATAACACCGGTAACCCGGCACTCAACCAGGTGCTCTCCCGCGAGCGTGCTGAATCGGTACGCAACTGGATGCGCGATACCGGCGACGTGCCGGAAAGCTGCTTTGCGGTACAGGGCTATGGCGAAAGCCGTCCTGTTGCCACCAATGATACTGCGGAAGGCCGTGCGCTTAACCGTCGTGTCGAAATCAGTCTGGTACCGCAGGCCGATGCCTGTCGTATACCAGGCGTTATCCCCGCGCCATCGCCGGATGATGGTGCGTCAATAACTGAAATGGAGAAGTAACATGGCAATTCCTGTTTATCTGTGGCTGAAGGACGACGGCGGTGCGGACATCAAAGGGTCTGTGGACGTTCAGGACCGTGAGGGCAGCATTGAGGTTGTCGCACAGGAGCACGACCTGTATATCCCGACCGACAACAATACCGGCAAGCTGACCGGAACCCGTATCCACACCCCGTTCAAATTCACCAAGGAAATCGATTCCTCCAGCCCGTATCTGTACAAGGCGGTCACTACTGGCCAGACCCTGAAATCTGCGGAATTCAAGTGGTACAAAATCAACGACGCGGGTCAGGAAGTGGAGTATTTCAACACGAAACTGGAGAACGTCAAGGTGGTGAAAGTCGCCCCTGTGATGCACGACATCAAGGATCCGGCCAAAGAGAAACATAACCACCTGGAGCAGATTGAGCTGCGCTACGAAAAAATCACCTGGACCTACAAGGACGGCAACATCATTCATTCCGACTCCTGGAACGAACGCGCCACCGCGTAAGCCCCGTGCGGACAGGTTTTCCTGTCCGCTGTTTTGCCTGCGCCTCTGTGCCTCGGGGACGCAGACAAAACATCCCACAATCAACCGTAATCTGACCTGATGCGCCTGGGTTCCTTATCTGAAGGAATGGCGAGGGGCGGTAGCGTGCCCGAAGGTCCCCGACTGAGAGTTCACTGACATGGAAAACCCGGCCGTATTATTGCGTCGTCTTAACCCCTACTGCGCCCGCGCCCTTGAGGACGCGGCTGTGCTCTGCCAGACCCGTGCTCACGCAGAGATCCTGCCTGAACACTGGCTGCTGAAACTGCTGGAGCAGGGAGAAGGAGACGTGACGGTGCTGGCACGTCGCTACGAATGGGATCTGGACACGCTCTGGCAGGCGTTACTGGCCTGGATGGACACCCTTCCCCGCTCCGTTCGTCAGCGACCTCAGCTGTCAGGAAGCCTTCAGGCCCTGATGCAGGAGGCCTGGCTACGGGCCTCGCTTGCCGGGGAGCAGCGTATCCGGAGCATTCACCTGCTGATGGCGCTGACGGACAAACAGCATCTGGTGCAGTGCGACGGTCTCTGGCCTCTTTTGACGCTGGGGCAGAGCCAGCTCGAACGCCTGCGTCCACTGCTGGACGCGCACTCCGATGAACGGACGGACGTGCAGCATGAGGAAGCGCTGGTACAGTCAGCAGGCGACAGGGTTGAACTGGTGGGACGGGCAGCCGGCGCTGAACCGGCTGAAGGGGAAAACGCACGTAATAAGGCGCATGCCAGTGCCCTGGTGCGCTTCACTCAGGACGTCACGGCCAGGGCAAAAGCCGGCAGCATCGATCCGGTGTTTGGCCGTGATAATGAAATCCGTCAGATGGTTGACATTCTTTCCCGGCGTCGCAAGAACAACCCGATCCTGGTCGGCGAGCCAGGCGTCGGGAAAACCGCACTGGTTGAAGGCCTCGCTCTGCGCATTGCGGAAGGGAACGTGCCGGAAAGCCTGAAGACGGTCAGCCTTCATACTCTTGACCTCGGTCTGCTGCAGGCCGGTGCCGGCGTTAAAGGAGAATTTGAACAGCGGCTGAAAAACGTGATTGATGCCGTACAGCATTCACCCACGCCCGTTCTGCTGTTTATTGATGAAGCGCACACTATCATCGGGGCGGGCAACCAGGCGGGCGGTGCGGATGCGGCCAATCTGCTCAAACCGGCCCTGGCGCGAGGTGAACTGCGCACTATTGCCGCGACAACCTGGAGTGAATACAAACAATACTTCGAGCGCGACGCCGCGCTGGAGCGTCGTTTCCAGATGGTGAAAGTTGATGAGCCGGATGACGAGACCGCCTGCCTGATGCTCAGGGGCCTGAAGTCCCGCTACGCACAGCACCATGGCGTCCACATCACCGACGCGGCGGTCCAGTCGGCCGTCACGCTGTCCCGTCGCTACCTCACAGGCCGTCAGTTGCCGGACAAAGCGGTGGACCTTCTGGACACGGCAAGCGCCCGCGTACGCATGAGTCTCGATACCGTACCGGAAAGCATTACTCGTCTGAAATCGCGGCTGACGGCGCTCGGGATGGAAGCGCAGGCCCTGCTGGAAGATATTGCAACAGGTTCATCGTTGCACGGTGACCGGCTGGCCACCATTGAAAATCAGCGCACAGAGCTTGAAGCGGAGCTGGACACTCTGGAACGTCGTCTTGAAACTGAACACCGGATGGTTGCAGAGCTGATGGCCTGCCGTCAGGATATCAGCCGCCAGGCAGATATTCACACCCTGCAACAACAGCTGGACTTTCTGCAACAGGACGGCGCGCTTATTCATCCGGATGTGGATGTCCGCACCGTGGCAGACGTGATTGCCGACTGGACCGGCGTCCCCCTGTCCTCGCTGATAAAAGATGAGCAGACCGAACTGCTCACCCTGGAAAATGAACTGAGTCGGCGCGTGGTAGGGCAGAATATGGCTCTAAGCGCCATTGCACAGCGCCTGCGCGCCTCTAAAACCGGGCTGACGCCTGAGAACGGCCCGCAGGGCGTGTTCCTGCTGACCGGCCCCAGCGGTACCGGCAAGACGGAAACGGCACTCGCCCTGGCTGACAGCCTGTACGGCGGAGAGAAATCGCTCATCACCATCAACCTGTCGGAATACCAGGAGCCACACACCGTTTCCCAGCTCAAGGGTTCTCCGCCAGGCTATGTTGGCTACGGCCAGGGAGGTATTCTGACTGAGGCGGTCCGCAAACGTCCGTACAGCGTGGTGTTGCTTGATGAAGTGGAAAAAGCCCACCGTGACGTGATGAACCTGTTTTATCAGGTCTTTGACCGGGGATTCATGCGCGACGGCGAGGGGCGTGAAATTGATTTTCGCAACACCCTCATTCTGATGACCTCCAACCTTGGCAGCGAACAGATTATGCAGATGTTCAGCGAACAGCCGGAAGCGACGGAAGGCGAACTGCAGGAACGGCTACGCCCGCTTCTGCGCGACCATTTCCAGCCTGCCCTGCTCGCCCGTTTTCAGACGGTGATTTACCGCCCGCTCGATGCTGCGGCAATGCGCACGATTGTGACGTTGAAGCTTAATAAGGTCTCGCAGCGTCTGTCCCGTCACTACGGTATACACACCACCATGGATGAGAGCCTGTACGATGCCCTGACTGAGGCCTGCCTGCTGCCGGATACCGGCGCACGCAACATCGACAGCCTGCTGAACCAGCAAATTCTGCCGGTGCTGAGCCAGCAGTTGCTGAGCCATCTTGCCGCGAAGCAGCGCCCTCAAAACCTGCATCTGGCATGGGATAAAGAGGACGGCATCATTATGGAATTGACTGAAGAGGGAGCCAGAGCATGAATCTTACCGATACCCTGAAAAATGCGTTCAGTGGCGTCCTCAATCGCTATGCCCTTTCCCTGACGGGCAGTGAACTTTCCCTTGATGTGGAAGACTTTGAGGGCCATGAGGGGCTGAGCGAGCTGTATACGTATACTATCCGCTTTACCAGTCCCGATCATGATATTCAGCCTCAGCAGGTTCTGCGCAAAAGCAGTACCTTTATCATGCGGACCCTGCCGGATACCCTTCCGGGCGAACTGCAGCCACCGGTCACCGTGAAAACGGTGCACGGTATTATTACGTCATTCCGGCGTATCACCGGCTCACGTGACCAGGTTTCCTATGAAGTTGTGCTGCAGCCGTTTTTAGCACTGCTGGACCGACAGTTCCGGACCCACCGGTTTTTCGTCAACAAAACCGTACCGGAAGTCGTGGAGCAGATCCTGACTGAGCATGGTCTGAAAGGCTGGGAGTTCGAATTCCGGCTCAAAAAGACGTATCCGAAACGTGAGCAGATTAACCAGTATCAGGAAAGCGATCTGACGTTTATCCGGCGTCTTCTGGCGGAGGTGGGGATTTTTTACTTCTTCACCCTGCAGCCGGACACCCAGACGGAAGTTATCCACTTCGGCGACACCCAGGCCGCGCTGGTGTTTGATAAAACGCTGGCGATTAACAGCCCGTCCGGCATGAGCGACAGCGGAGCCAACTCCGTCTGGGCCCTGAGCGTGGCCCATAACGTGGTGGAAAGTAACGTCACCACAAAAGACTACAACCACCGTGAAGCCCAGAACCTTCTGCAGTCTGTACCTGCTGACATGACCCGGGGTGAAGGCGACGGTATTCACTATGGAGAGGTCTATCACTACCGCCCCCGGCACGGGGAGCGGGGGGACAGTATCGAACCGGCACCGGAGACCGCTAACTTCTGGGCGCGCCTTGATCACGAGCGTTTTCTGGCCGGACAAACGGTCATTACCGGTAAAAGTACCGATGCCACTCTTGCCCCGGCACAGGTCCTGACCATCAGCGACAGTATTCCTCCGACGCTCCCGGCCCAGTTGAAGGAGCCGGTGCTGCTTACGCATATTCTTTTCACCGGCTGCCGGAAGTCCGCGCTGCAGGCAGACTTAACCGGCGTGCCCTACAGTGAAATTCTATGCTGGCGTCCGCCTTTGCTTGCACGCCCGAAAGTGTCCGGCACAATGACTGCACGCATTACCAGCGCGAAAGACAATGATCTCTACGCCTGGCAGGATGCTGCGGGTATGTACCGTGTGAAGTTCGACGCGGATCTGGATGACAAAAACCAGGGACAGGAAAGTATGCTGGTTCGTCTGGCAAAACCCTACGGCGGGGACAAATATGGTTTTCACTTCCCGCTCATTCAGGGTACCGAAGTAGCCATAGCCTTCGAGGAAGGTGACCCGGACCGTCCGTATATTGCCCATGCCCTGCATGACTCCCGCCACGTTGACCACGTTACAGAACTGAACAGCACGCGCAACGTTATCCGGACCGCAGGCCTGAACAAGCTGCGGATGGAAGACAAACGGGGTGAGGAGCATATCAAGCTCAGCACCGAGTATGGCGGGAAAACTCAGTTAAATTTGGGGCACAACGTCAACGCATCCAGGAAACTTCGTGGAGAAGGTGCTGAACTGCGGACGGATGACTGGATAAGTATCCGCGGCGGGAAAGGGGTATTTATCAGTGCGGACATACAGCCTCAGGCGCAAGAACAGATGCTGGAGATGGATGAAGCTATCCGGCAACTGGAGCAGGCATTAACGCTGGCACGAAGCATGGCGAAGGCCGCAACGTCGGCAAAGGCCACGCAAGGGGATGTCGGGAGTCAGCAACGACTAAATGCCTCTTTAAGCGACCTCACCGCCCCGGGCATGCTGCTGCATGCACCTGAGGGGATTGCTATGGTCAGTGCCCGGGCGCTGCGGATAGCTTCGGGAGGTGAAAGCGTGGGTATCATGTCCGGAAACAACACCGATATCAGCGCCGGGCAGTCGTTCACCGTTGCAGCGGGCGAAGCCGTCAGTCTGCTGGCAAATAACCAGGGCATGCAGTTGCTGGCAGCAAAAGGGCAGGTAAATATTCAGGCGCAGAGTGACGCATTATCGGTTAGCGCTCAACAGGACCTTGAAATTCAAAGCACTGAAGGGACAGTGACAGTCTCCGCTCATCAGGAACTGGTCCTGGCGTGTGGCGGAGCCTATATCAAACTGAGCGGTGGAAATATCGAACTGGGTTGCCCGGGAAACATCCTGCTTAAATGCGCAAATGTACAAAAAATGGGCGCGGCCAGTCTTGATATCGCGCCGATCGAAATGCCGGTAGGGTTTGGCGGCGGTTTTATTCTTACCGATGATAAAGGTATCCCGCAACCCTCAACACCTTACCGAATCACAACGGCAGAGGGCGATGTGTTACAGGGAATTACTGATGAAAATGGCAAAACAGCGCCGGTCAATACGTCAATTCCGTCATCGGTAAAAGCTGAGTTCGGCAAGATAAAAAATAACGGAGAGACGGAATGACACAATATCAGGGGTATGACGTACAAGATGCCACTCATAAGACCAGTGTTCATAATGAGTGGAAAACGGTTATTGCAAAGAAAAAACCGGTACGGGGCGTGACCTTAACCATCGGCGTATTTTTCGACGGTACGGGGAATAATCGTGAAAATACCGCATCCCGCCTGATGAAGTTCAATGAATGCAGCGCCCCCAGACAGGGGATGAATCAAAAGGATGCGCAAAGCTGCGAGGATTTTCTTAAAGACATCAACCAAGACAGTCTCTCAAATGGCAGCTACAGAGGATATTATTCAAATATACACTGGCTAAATACTCTCTACCTTCCAGATCAGGCACTTAAGGAAGAGCAGACATCAGCTCAAATCAAAACCTACATTTCCGGGATAGGTACTGCGGCGGATAAATCAGACTCGGCCATCGGTATGGGGCTGGGCACCAGTATTCTGGATATGTATGAAGGCGTGGTGACGAAAACTGACGAGGCAATGGCAGGGATCACCCGTGTGCTATCAGAGTTTATGGAATTCAACGTAAACCCTGATTTTTGCATAGCCAAAATTCAGTTTGATGTCTTTGGTTTCAGCCGAGGGGCAGCGGCGGCGCGGCACTTTGCCAACCGGGTGATGGAACAGGACCCAGCAATAGCCAGCGCGATTGCGAAAGGGCTCAGGGGTGATTTTTATGACGGTAAACCTTCCGGTGAAGTCCGCTTCCTGGGGCTTTTCGATACCGTGGCGGCCATTGGCGGGATCAGCAACTTTTTCGACATTAATGGTCGCAGCAATCCGAGGGTGAAACTGGAATTGCGTCCTTCGGTTGCGAAGAAAGTATTCCAGATCACCGCGATGAATGAATACCGGTATAACTTCAGTCTGAACAGCATTCAGGGCATGTGGCCCGAGCTTGCGCTGCCGGGAGCGCATTCAGACATTGGTGGCGGGTACAATCCGGTGGGGTCACCTCTTCAGGAAAATGAAAGTCTGTTTCTGAGCTGCCCTGAATTTGAAATTGTCAGCGACGATACCAGAGAAACCGATACACGAGTATATCGTAATGCGGAAAAAGCGAAAGAAATACTGATGTCTCTGCCTGCCTTAAAGCACATTTTACCTCACGGAAAAATCACCACTAAAACCCGCTCCGTTGGTGTGATAAACAGCAACCAAAGCCGGGCTGGCATAATACAAAAGCAGGTGGGGGCAGCAGTGTTTTTTGAGCGCATGGCCGTTCCCAACGAATGGGCCAACGTCTGCCTGCGGGTGATGCTCGATGCGGCTCAGGAGGCAGGGGGAATGTTCTATGAAATTCAGGAAGAGGATGAACAATATTCATTGCCGACAGAGTTGAAAGCCCTTTGTGATAAAGCCATCGCCCAGGGAAAAGCGGTACGCCTGGGACAGGAGCCGCAGGCCTTTACTGAGGACGAGCTACTTCTGATAGGGAAATATACCCACTGCTCCGCCAAATGGAATATCGAGTCCGACCGTAATTTATGGGTGGACCCTAAAACGGGAGAGATATTTATTCATCGTTTTGGTCCCAAAGAAGATAAGGCGTTTGTCTTCCCGAATAAACCCAATGATCACTGGGTGCGTTCCGTATGGTATATGGACGATCAACAGCGGCTGAATGATAACGAAGCAAAAAACGACGACGTTCTGGCCTCACATTATTAACGCACAGGATGGCAATATGACCAGGGTTAACTTCATCTTTACTGCACTGCTGTTTATGTCAGTGGCCGGGTGTACTGCAGGAAAATCTCCGGCAACAACTCCGGGTGAGACTGAATGGGGCTACAAAAAACTGCCTTACGACGAATGGAAATTCCTCTTTATCTATCCCAATGCATTGCCTGCAAAGGCCACTCAGGCGCTCATGGTGGACGGTGCCGGTTACAAGACGACGTACGAATATGTTGACAACACCGAGCAAAGTCAGGTCAGTGTAGGACGCTGGAATGATCGATTAGGAGGAGTGCAGGCCTATTATAATAAAGGGAAAGCGTTACCCCTTATGCTGCGTTTCTGCTGGGACTCGGTCATCGATAAAAAGAGTTATGAAACCCTCATATTCTTCAGGAAAGGAACTTGGGAGCAGATGACCACACCTTATACAGACAGCCGCTGGGACGAAACCTACTATCGTTCAACCATGATTATTGGTCTGGCTCCTGAGGGTAAGGTGAGTGTCTGGCTGGGAGATCGTGGTAATCCGGTGGTCCCTCAGTCAGATGCCAAAATTACCACCGTATCCGGTGACAAAATGCAGATGTGTAAGGGAGTGACTAAAAGTGACTTTTCATATGGATATGATCAAGACATTAAAGAGTTTATCAGAGGTAAAACCTACCCCTATGGCAGCTGGTGATATTCAAACTGGAATAAATATATCCGGTCAGAGATGAGTGATAATTTTATTTCACCTTTCTGATGGTTGCATGCATTTATAATGAGTGGTTGATTTTTTATTTTCGATTTTTATTTTTAATCTTGCGCATAAAAATGAATGATTTTAATTTTGAGGGCTTTATGTCTAAAGGATTTGTATTGCTTGGTGATAAAACCACGCACGGTGGTGAAGTTATTTCTGCCTCATCAACCATGATTGTTAACGGTAAAAAAGTTGCCCTGACTGGCGATATGGTCAGTTGCCCCAAAAAAGGACATGGCACGAATCCCATCGTGGAAGGTTCTCCGGAATGGTCCTCTGACGGTAAGGCTGTTGTGGTTGACGGATGCAAATGCCAGTGCGGGTGTCAGGTGATCTCCAGCGCACCGGAGTGCGCAATAGGATAATCCATGGGTTGGAACAGAACGAAATCATTAACTACGGAGTTATCCCCTGAACCGTCCCTGATGTGGTGGTTTCTGACTGGTATCCTGACAGTACTTGTCGGGATTCTGGTATTCATGATCCATGCCTCCGGGATGGTGACGGTACTTTCGGAGATCAATATCTGGACGATTTCCCTCGCACCGTCGGGAATCTGGCTGTTTCTTCTTTGCCTGAGAGGCTGGTTGTGGGGCAAAGAAGTTGATGAACACAACTTTCTGAAAAAAGAGGCTGAGCACGCCCGGAAACAGTGGGAGGCCTGGGCCGAACGGTATCTTGCGATAGTGGGTAGCTGTCTTTTTTTACCCGACAGAATCACTGCCGGATGCCTTCACGACCAGTTATCGCAGCAGTACGGTCTTGTCAGAAAGATAAACTATCTTCCGGAAGGTCAAAGTCCTGCTGAAGCAGCCTTACGCGTACTTCTCAACGGTGTCACGGATGCGCTTTGCCGTCTTCCCTCTGACCTTCCGCTCAGCGTGACGCTGGTGACAGACATGCCTGACGCTGAAATGTCAAAGGCCTTTTCCTCTGTCCGGACATCCCTGTTTCCGCAGCTCGCCGTTCCTGAGGATATCACGATAACGTCCGCCTTATCGATGGCGTGGGTCGAACAACGCCTGAAGCAGCCGGTTCTGACTGTTGATGCGATCCTGGTAATGCAGTTGTGCGGCGGACAGACATATTCCGACGGACTGGCCGCGCTGCTCCTGACCAGCGATGATGTGGCACAAAAATACCGGCTGCCACACCCGGCCCGCCTGCTGCGGCCCATGCCGCTGGAAATCGACAGGTTTGACGACGAACTCACGCTTTTCCTTGAAACCCAGACGGCTGCCTGCCATACCGGCCGCGTACTGGGTGACAGCTGCAGCTGGGAAACGATTGCCGCCCCGCTGATGACCATCGGGAAGGAGCACGGAGCAGGATGGGATCCGGCCGGGCGACTGCTGCTTGAAAAGTGGTGCGGCATTCCCGGACCGGCTGCTCCGTGGCTGCTTACCGCCCTGGCGGCCGATATGGCCAGCCTCGGCACTCCCTCTCTTCTGACGTTGTTCTCCTCCGGCGAAGAACGTTTTATCAGTACCGTCACAGCAGGAAGTGAAGATGAACACATCGGGTAGTCTTTTTGGCCGCCTCGGCCGGATCGGCATTGTGCTTGCCAGCGTGGCGGTCCTCTGGTGGCTGATAACGCGCTACGGCGCCGTCCTAGGTATCACATCGCGCAGCGGGCAGCTCCTCACGCTGGTTATTCTGTGTCTGGCGCTGGCGTTTATCCGCTACCTGCCGGCCATCAAAAAATACGCGCAGGAGCTGGCCCATCGACGCCGGGCCCGCCAGGAAAGCGGCTTACCCGGCGATGAATCCCGTCTGGTGCAGACTCCCCCGCGAAACGTGACGGTCGGGGAGATCCGTTATGCCCTGCGTCATCAGTATGGCAGGCTGTGGGGACGTAAGGTCCGTATCCTGCTGGTCACCGGCGCTGTCAGCGACGTGGAGCTGCTGACGCCAGGCCTGACGACCCAGTACTGGCAGGAAGATCAGGGGACCCTGCTTCTGTGGGGTGGCGATCCGTCACAGCCTGAAGACAATGCCTGGCTCACCGCACTGCGCAGCCTGCGTCACCGCCCTGCTGACGGGGTGGTCCTGGTGACCCGCGGATTCAGTGAGAAGGCACCGGTTCCGCTTACCGGCGATGTGCTCGACGCACTCTCTCAGGGTATCGGCGCGCGCTATGCGTGTCTTGGCTGGCGTCTTCCGCTGTATGTCTGGTCACTGCAGCAGGGCGCTGAAGACGGGGAACGCGTTACCCAGTCCGTCGGGTGCCTGCTGCCTGCAGGATGCACGCCGGAGGGGCTTACCGGCCAGCTTCAGGCCCTGGTACCGGGCCTCGTGGCTCAGGGTATTCAGCAGATTTGCGGCAGCCCGCGGCATCATTTTCTGCTGTCGCTGGCAGATCGTTTTACCCGTGAGTCAGCCGTAGTTTCCGGGCCGCTGTCCGTCCTGCTCAGCCCGTATCGCCCGCTGCCGCTGGCTGGCGTGATCTTCAGCCCAGCCACGGTCGCGGGCGCCCGCAGTGTGAAACACCACTGGGCCATGGATAACCGCTGGCAGGTGCTGACGGATTCGGTGCTGACGCTGCCTGCGGGCCTGCGTCCGTCAAGGCCGGGATTCAGCTGGCGCATGGCGCTTTCGGTTGCATGCACCGCGCTGATGGTCATGTGGGGGGCGGGAATGACGGTGTCCTTCCTGGCAAACCGCAGCCTGGTGGCTGAGGGGCAGGAGCAGGTTCACCGCACGGGGGACAGCCATCTGCCACCTTCCGGGCAGTTGCAGGCCCTGGCCGACCTGCAGAAAACCCTTGCCCGTCTGCAGTACCGTGAGGCTCACGGTACACCGTGGTATCTGCGGGCCGGACTGAGCCAGAATGCTGCCCTGCTGGCAGCCATTACGCCACGCTACGCTCAAGGCGCCCTCCCCCTGCTGCGTGATGCAGCCGCAGCACATCTTGAACAACAGCTTGAGGGTTTTGTGCAGCTCCCGCCAGACAGTCCGCAGCGGAGCCGGATGGCCAGAGTCGCTTATGACCAGCTCAGACTGTACCTGATGCTGGCGCAGCCGCAGCGCATGGAACCTGCCTGGTTCAGCCGCACACTGATGCGCGAGTGGCCGCAGCGAGACGGCATTGCACAGGGTTTCTGGCAGGCAAACGGTCACTCCCTGCTGGCGTTCTGGGGCGCGCAGTCTGCCGCCCATCCTCAGTGGCAGCTGGCGGCTGACGAGGGGCTTGTCACGCAGGCCCGCACCCTGCTGGTCCGCCTGACGGGCGTGCAGAACAGCGATACCACCCTGTATCAGAAAATGCTGGCTCAGGTGGCGAACCAGTTTGCCGACATGCGCCTGGCGGACATGACGGGCGACACGGACGCGTCCCGTCTCTTCACTACCGATGAGGTGGTTCCTGGGATGTTCACCCGTCAGGCCTGGGAGGAGGCCGTGCAGCCAGCGATAGACTCCGTGGCTAACGGACGACGGGAGGAGATGGACTGGGTGCTGACCGGAGGAACCCGCTCAGCGCAGCAGCTGGCGTCTCCGGAGGCCATCAGGCAGCGTCTGACTGCGCGTTATTTTGCTGATTTCAGCGGCGCCTGGCTGGGGTTCCTTAACAGCCTGAAGCTGCGTGAGGCGCGGACCCTGTCGGATGCCACAGACCAGCTGACCCTGATGGCTGACGTGCGCCAGTCGCCGCTGGTTGCGCTGATGAACACCCTTAACATTCAGGGCCGAACCGGCCAGACGAAGGATGCCGTAACGGACTCGCTGGTGAAGTCGGCAAAAAACCTGCTCGGGCGAGACAAACAGCCGGCAATCGACCAGAGCAGCGTGGCCCACGGGCCGCTGGATGCGACGTTCGGGCCGGTGCTGGCCCTGATGGACAATCAGGGCGGCGGCAGGGATGTGCTGAGCCTGCAGACCTTCCTGACCCGCGTGACCCAGGTCCGCCTCCGCCTGCAACAGGTCACCAGCGCCGCCGACCCGCAGGCGATGACGCAGACCCTGGCGCAGACCGTATTTCAGGGCAAGGCCGTGGATTTAACCGACACGCGGGACTACGGCAGCCTGATGGCTGCCGGACTGGGCCAGGAATGGAGCGGTTTCGGGCAGACGGTGTTTGTCCGTCCGATGGAGCAGGCCTGGCAGCAGGTGCTGAACCCGGCCGCAGAAAGTCTTAATGCCCGCTGGCGGTCTGCCGTGGTGGATGACTGGAACAGCGCGTTTGCCGGACGCTATCCATTCAGGGATGTCAGCAGCGATGCCTCACTTCCGCTGCTGGCCCGATACCTTAACGCAGATACGGGCCGCATCGTCCGCTTCCTGCAGACCAGTCTCAGCGGCGTCCTGCGCCGGGAGGGTAGCCGCTGGGTACCGGATACCATCAACGCTCAGGGGCTGACCTTTAATCCCGCGTTTCTGAAAGCCATCAATACCCTGAGTCAGATAGCGGACGTGGCGTTCACCACCGGTGAGGCGGGGCTGCACTTTGATCTGCGCCCGGGTACGGCGGCCGGGGTGATGCAGACCGATCTCATTATCGACAGCCAGAAGCTGATTTACGTTAACCAGATGCCCGCCTGGAAGCGCTTCACGTGGCCGGCGGATACTGAAGCCCCGGGAGCCGGCTTAAGCTGGATAAGCACCCAGGCAGGCACCCGCCAGTATGCCGACCTGCCGGGAAGCTGGGGGCTGATTCGTCTGCTCGGCATGGCCCACCGGGAGGCGTATCCGGGGACCGCCAGCAGCTGGAGTCTGAGCTGGAAGGCGCCGGATGGACGCATGCTGAACTACACCCTGCGCACCGAAGCCGGTGAGGGCCCGCTTGTCCTGCTGAAGCTGCGGAATTTCACCCTGCCGGATACCATCTTCAGCATAAGCAATGCGGCGCAGTTATCTGACGCCAGCGCCGATGACCTGACGGACACTGAAAACGCCACGGAAGGAGCTGACTGATGGCTGATATTTATTCCCTGCTGGACGCCTGCCAGAGCACGCCGCAGGAAGCCGGTGAACAGGCTCAGGCGCGTGTTGCCCTCTGGGATAACTGGCTTGTACCGGTGTCCCCGGACAATCCTGTCGGGGATGACCCGGGGTATGATGACGACTTTCAGCAGATGCGCGAGGAGGTTAACCGTCTTTCCGGGGCCGATACGAAGCTTATCTGCACGCTTGCGGAGAAGCTGCTGACCACCGCGACCAAGGATATTCGTGTCGCCACGTACTATACCTGGGCACGCCTTCAGCAGGACGGCGAGAGTGGGCTGGCCGACGGTCTGGAGCTGCTTGCCGGATTACTGCAGCGGTTTGGCGATCGCCTGCACCCGCAGCGCGAACGCAGCCGGGTAGCGGCGCTTGAATGGCTGTGCAGCACCCGTATGCTTGACACGCTGCTCCTCTGGCCTGAAGTGGTTAAAGCCGACGCGCTGCGTATCGCCGGCGCGCTGTGGCTGGCGGAGCAGACCTTCCGCGATGATGCGTGCCGGGCGTTACCGGGCGGCCTCTATCAGGCTCTTGAAACCCGACTAATAAAAGCCGGTGGTGTTGATGCGGTGGTCCCCCAGAACGTGGCTGACACGCCAGCCCCGGCAGCCGGCAGCACTGCGCCCGTGCTGTCCGGCATCACCTCGGGACAGGACCTGCTTTCGCAGGCGCGCGTTCTGGCAAGATACCTGCGGGACCAGCCCGATGGCTGGCTGTCCGGCCATCATCTGATGAAAAGCATTCGCCATGACACCCTTCATCAGTTGCCCCCGCTCTCTGCTGACGGCACAACCCGCATTGAGCCCCCCAAACCGGACCAGCGTGCACTGCTGAAGCGGCTGTACCTGCAGCAGAGCTGGCAGGAACTGCTTGAACAGAGTGACGGCATGTTCTCACGCGGGGCCAACCATTTGTGGCTGGATCTGCAGTGGTATATACACCAGGCGCTGCTGAAAACCGGAAAGGAGCATCTTGCCTCCATTGTTCTGAATGATCTGAAAGGGCTGCTCATGCGTCTGCCCGGTCTTGAGACGCTGGGCTTTAATGACGGTACGCCGTTCGCTGACGAAGTGACGCTCAGTTGGATCCGCCAGCAGGTGATGGACAGCGGTGAGGGCTGGCGGGACGACACGCCGGTGGCGGTGGTTGCCTCCGGCGACAACGATATTCTGGCGCTGGAGCCGGAAGCCCTGCAGGTTGCAGACAGCGAGGGAACAGAAACCGCCCTCAGCTGGCTACAGAGCCGTCCCGGCATTCACTCAGAGCGAAGCCGCTGGCTGCTGCGCCTGCTGATGGCCCGCGTGGCGGAGCAGACAGGGAAAAACGAGCTGGCCAGCCATCTGCTCCGAGAACTGGACGAACAGGCCACCCGTCTGACGCTACTCCTGTGGGAGCCGGAGCTGACGTTTGAAGTGAAAGCCCGCCGCCTGAAGCTGCTGCGCACAAAGGCCGGGCGGAGTGAAAGCGATAAATTGCGCCTGCAGCCGGACATGGAACACCTGCTGGCGGGACTGATTACGATTGATGCTGCCAGAGCGGCAGTGCTGTTTCATCAGGGGTAGATAACGGTGTTTTCTTTAATGCAATACCTGTCAGATACGACATTCCAGAATATTGCTAAAAACTTAGTCTTCCCGGTGATTTCGGTCATCCTCATCCCTTTCATCAGATGGTGCTGGCAACATTACGGATACACCCGCCCCATCCGGAAATATCGTTTCGAGAAGGTCTCTGCCAGTAAAAAAGCAGCCCTTCTCGCGGATATTGATGCATTAACGAAAGCACCGATAACGCAGAATACCCTCGTGCGGATGAAACTCTGCTATGAGCAACTGGGTATTTATCTGCCCGTATGGCACAGCCATCAGCTCATTTGCTGCCTCTCAGATAACAGCATCACCAGCATGGACGTCAGGTTACGCTATTTCCTTAAATACCCGGTTGTCGGGAAATACCCTGACAACGCATTTTCCGTCGACGATAAAAAGGTACGCCAGTTGTATCTGACGGTGGTTTCTTTCGGTGTTTTTGCCCTCGGAGCCCTCGCTTTCGCGGGATGGACAACAACCTCTCCGTTTCTGAAGGAAAATCAGCAGGGGTTGTTTCTCATCTTCTCGCTGATTTACCTGATCATTATGAGCCAGGTGGGAATTTTTGTGCTCAATGTGATTATGGAAACCAGGCTTGCCGTTCAGTTCGGACGGCTGTTTGAGTCCTGGTTGGAGTGTGACGATTATCCGGTGACGGACACCGCGCCTGAACAGTAAGTTTTATTCTGAGGATATAATGGACGATTTAACCCTGCGCTATTTTGACGCCGAGATGCGCTACCTGCGCGAAGCCGGAAAGGAGTTTGCGCAGACACACCCTGACCGGGCGGCCATGCTCGACCTCGACAAGGCCGGCACGCCGGACCCGTACGTGGAGCGCCTGTTCGAAGGCTTTGCCTTTTCCATGGGGCGCCTGCGTCAGAAAATCGATGACGATCTGCCGGAACTGACGGAAACGCTCGTCAGCATGCTCTGGCCCCATTACCTGCGCACCATTCCATCCCTGTCGGTGGTGGCGCTAACACCAGAACTGTCGGCAATGAAAATGGCCGAGACCGTGCCGGCCGGGCTTGAAATCAGCTCCCAGCCCGTCGGTCCGAAAAACACCGTCTGCCGCTACCGCACCACCCGTGCCATGCCGCTGAATCCGATGGCGGTGGAACAGGTCATGATGACCACCGAACCGGACGGGCGCTCGCGACTGAGAATACGTTTTGCCTGCAGCACTCAGGCAGACTGGTCACAGGCTGATCTGAGCCGCCTGTGCCTGTACCTGGCGGCTGACGCCCCGGTGAGCACTCACCTCCACCTGATGATGACCAAACGGATGGCAGCCCTGTACCTGCGTCTGCCGGGACAGACCGACCGCATCCGACTTGACGGCTGGTTTTCTCCGGGCGGCTTTGCGGAGGAAGACAGGCTGTGGCCCAAGGGCGACAGCACCTTCAGCGGCTACCAGCTGCTGCTGGAATACTTTACCTTCCGCGAGAAGTTCATGTTCGTTCATCTGAACGGGCTGGAAAACATCTCCCTGCCGACGGGCATCCCCGGATTTGATATCGACGTGGTGCTGAGCCAGCCCTGGCCGGCAGATCTGCCGGTGACGGCCGATGCGCTGCGCCTGCACTGTGTACCAGTGATTAATCTCTTCACCCTGGAAGCAGATCCGCTGACCATCAGCGGTCTGGAAAGCGAGTACCTGCTGCGCCCGAAGCGCCTGCAGGACGGTCATACGGAAATTTATTCCGTGGATGCCGTGACCGGCTCCGGACGAACCGGCAGCGCGGAATATGTGCCCTTCACCAGTTTCCGCCACCGGGGCGGGATGCTGCGCCGTGAAGCACCGGAGCGTTATTACCACACCCGCGTTAAGCGGGGCGTCACAGGGATGCACGATACCTGGCTTATCCTGGGCGGCCAGCAGTGGGAGGCCGATCGGACGGTGGCGCGGGAAACCATCTCGCTGCGTATTACCGGCACTAACGGCCAGCTGCCCCGCCGGGCGCTGCAGAGCACCCTGCTTGACCGCTGCGAGCAGACGCTGCAGACCCGGGTCAGTGTGCGTAACCTCAGCAAACCCACCCTGCCAGTGTATCCGCCTGCTGAGGATCGCTTTCACTGGCGTGTAATGGGGCACCTCGGCACGGGCTTTCTCAACATGATGAGCAGCGCGGAAGTGCTACGCGGCACGCTGGCCCTCTACAACTGGCAGGATGACGAGCTGAATAACCGGCGTCTGGACGCCATTCTGGCAGTACGACACCACCGCATTCAGCGCTTTGAGGACGGGTATCTGCTCCGGGGGCTCGATGTGGAAGTGGCACTCGACAGCAACGGTTTTACCGGCGAAGGGGACATTCACCTGTTCGGCGAGATGCTCAACCGATTCCTGGCCCTCTATGCCGACATGAACCAGTTTAACCAGCTCACGCTGATCATTCAGCCAGAAGGGAAATGCATCCGGTGGAAAGAGAATCACAGTCCGCGCCTGCCCGGCTGATTGCGCAGTACCGGGAGAAACTTCCGTATACCAGTTTTTACCGCTTCTGTCAGTTGCTCGAACAGAGCCAGCCAGGAGTACCGGTCACCGGCAGCAGCTGGCAGGTCCGTCAGGAACCGGTGCGCTTCCGACCGCATCCGGGAATGGGGTTCCCGGCGAGTGAAATCAGAGGTGCAGAAGCGCCTGAACATCCGCACCTGCCGCCGACCGTGCGCATCACGTTTATGGGGCTCTACGGGGTGGAGTCCCCGTTGCCGACCCACTACATCGATGATATCGCGCAGCAGCGGGAAGGGTACGAGGCAACTGCGGATTTTCTGGATATTTTCAACCACCGCCTTATCGCCCAGTATTACCGTATCTGGCGTAAATATTCGTATCCGGCCACCTTTGAGGCCGGGGGACAGGACCGGACCTCGCAGTACCTGCTCGGACTGGCCGGACTCGGTATCCCGGGATGTGCGCAGAACATTGCCACCCCGGTGTCCCGCTTTCTGGCCCTGCTGCCGGTGATGCTGCTGCCCGGGCGGACGGCAGAGGGGCTCACCTCACTGGTCAGCCTGCTGGCCCCCGGCACCTGCTCCCGCGTCTGGCACCATGACCGGCGGCGTATTCCGCTGAAAACACCGCTGACCATGAACGTGCGCCAGCCTGTCTCCCTGAAGGGACGACCGGTCATGGGCAATCATGCCACCGACGTGAACGGTCAGGTGCTGCTGCAGCTGGCCACGGAGTCGGCGCAGGAGGCTCAGGGCTGGCTGCCCGGCGGGCAGCTGCACACGGATCTGATGGCGCTACTGCACGTCTGGCTCGGCAGCCGTCTCGATGTGCGCCTGCAGCTCCGCGTGGATCGCAGCCTGCTTCCGGATGCGCGCCTTGGCTGCGGGCCACTCCCGGACAGCCCGCAGCTGGGACGCACGGCAGTGATGCGGCCGCTGGCAGATGCCGGTTCGCGATCCCGTGAAACGGTGACCATCAGTCTGGGCCGGTACCAGCGGGTTCAGGAAAATCATCAACGTAAGGAGACTCAGGAAGATGGCGATTACCGCTGGTAAGGTCGGCTGCGGCCTGGCTACCGTACTGCTTTGTCTGTCACTGTCGGGCTGCGGCCTGACGCAGAAAGTGACTGACGGCACGGTGGCGGCGACAAAATCTCTTTTTTACCGACAGGTGAAAACCCTTCATCTGGATATCCATGCACGTGAGGCGGTCAACCTCAACGCAGCCGGCGTTCCGCTGTCCACCGTCGTGCGGATTTACCAGCTCAAAGACCGGAAGGCCTTTGACGGGGCCACCTGGCCGATGCTGTTTGCTGGCGACGCGCAGGTTGTGAAGGGGGATATTGTCGCACAGAAAGATATCCGCCTGCAGCCCGGGGGAGCGGTGATGGTGGATATGCCGATGGACGATGCCGCGCAGTTCGTGGCCGTGGCCGCCATGTTTATGAACCCGGACCAGACCAACGATACCTGGCGGATCGTGCTCACCCGGGACGATCTGGATCCGGACGTCCCGCGCCTCATTGAGGCGGGCGATAACCGTCTGATCCTGAAACCCGTGGAGGCCCAATAGCATGCCGCGTCCTTCCCTGTATGACACGCTTTACGGCAGCGTGGCCGGTGGCCTTGAACTGCACCATCTCAGCCAGGAGGAGCAGCTTATTCTGTCGGTTCTGGATAACCTGCAGCGTATCCTCAACTGCCGGGCCGGTACGCTGACGCACCTCCCGGATTACGGTCTGCCCGACATGACGAAGATCCTGCAGGGCATGCCCGGTACCGCCCATCAACTGATCGCCATTCTCTCAGAGGTCCTGCTGAAGTATGAACCACGCCTGAAGCGTCTGGACGTCATTCTGCTTGAACAGACCCGGCCCGGCGAGCTGCGCTATGCCATTGATGCTGAGCTGAAAGAGGTGGGCCTGGTGCGCTACGGCACGGAATTTATGCCGGAAGGCCGCGTCCTGCTCCGGCATCTGAAGCAGCAACAGTACCTTGATGTGCGTACCGCAGTCTGATCTTTTCCCCCATTTACCGGAGTAACCTGTGATACCTGTTTCAGAATGCCATCTTAAGACCGGTGGCGATCCCCGCACGCTTGCAGCCTGGGCCGGGCTCCGCGATGAGCTCAGTAAGCTGACCCACCCGGCCCGGCCGGACGTTAACTGGACGTATGCTGAAACGCTCTGCCTGAACCTGTTTGAACACAATGGGGTGGAGCTGCAGACGGCCGCCTGGTATACACTGGTTCGCTCACAGCGGGCGGGATTACCGGGGATGAATGAAGGCCTGGCCATTCTGGAGGCGCTGACCTGCCGTCTGTGGGGAAGTCTGTGGCCGCAGGCCGTTCATGCCCGGGTGGAGATCCTGAGCACGCTCGCCCGTCGTCTGCAGCAACACCTGCGGACGCAGGTGCCGGACTATACGGACCTGGTCGCCCTCTATCAGGCAGAACAACATCTTTCTGCGATCGCAGAGGCGCTGCAACGCCTGGAACTCAGGCATCAGACAGGCCTCGATGCCCTCTACCAGCAGATACGTCATGCTGCTGTCCGGCTTGAAAACAACAGCGACAGGACACATGACGCACCGATACCGCCGGCCAGCCTTCCCGCAGCGGCGCTCAACAGTCATCCCCGTACCCCTTCCCCGCGCCTGGTCTGGGTCCTCCCCTCCCCGCCTGAGCCCCGCATTCGCGTAAATCCTGCCTCGCCATGGCGGCCTTTTGTCGCAGGGATGTTCGCCATGCTGGTTACCGGTTCCCTGATGATGTGGGGTGCCGGTCGTCTGACCACTGATCCTGACAAGCTGGCACTGATGGCCACCGTCGCGCCTCTGCCTGCCGCTCTTTCGCCGGAACAGCTTGAGGCGATGCCCCCCCGCACCACAGAGAACGGCAACACATGGTTCCCGCAGGCACGGGCA
The DNA here is from genome assembly GCF_036936505.1 of Enterobacter sp. JJBC. NCBI lineage: Bacteria > Pseudomonadati > Pseudomonadota > Gammaproteobacteria > Enterobacterales > Enterobacteriaceae > Enterobacter > Enterobacter sp. JJBC. The sequence continues at coordinate 463,332 of NZ_CP136935.1, read as the reverse complement.
CAGCTGGACATCCTGTCCCGCCTGTCACCGGTCTGGCCGATGAACCACGGCAGCCTTCTCGTGCGCCAGGCGCAGCATCTGTGGCCCGCGCAACCGGAAACCGTCGCGCTCGCACAGCAGTGGCAGAGCCTGCTAAACGCTGCCGCCGCATCGCCTGAAAGTCTGGAGGGCTGGTATCAGGGCATGTCCCGGCTGCAGAAACTGACCAGCCGCCTCAACGATCTGGATGAAAAGAAAGGAAAGTACATGACGGTCAGCGAGCTTAAGTCGCAGATTTTTGCCATCACCCAGGCCTTTAACCAGACGGTGCCCGTTGAGGAACAACTGCGCCAGCTTGCCGCACTGCCGGAAGGCGCTCCTGTTCCGGCGGCCCTGAGCACACAAACGGAGTTGCAGCTGAAGCAGCTACTGGCGCGCTATGCCATCCTGAATCCCCCCAAAGGGACCCCATGACGTGAAATAAATGTGCAGCCATACGGGATTATCTCCGTTTTATTCTAAGCAGGTAGCCAGGACTAACGATGTGGCCAGTCCATCCATTGCTGAGCCGTTATAAATGGATTAAACGACAGCCAGATAGCTGCTGTTCGCCTTTGTTTACCGGAAATACTGACATGCTGGACAGTAAAGACAAAAAAATAATGGAAATTTTGCAGCAGGACGCTTCGATAACGATTAGGGCACTTGCAGACAGGATAGAGCTGACTCAGACACCATGCAGGGAACGCATGATAACGCTAACGCAAAATAATTACATGCGTGGTCCGGTGATGCTTCTGAACAAAAATAAGCTTAACCTGCATATCACCACCTTTGTAATGATAAAAATGTGCGATCACTACCATGAAAGAAACGAGAAACTGATCGCTGAGATAACCCGGATGCCTGAGGTCATTGAGTTTCACCGGACTACTGGCATATGTGATTATGTTATGCAGGTTGTGGCTTCAGATATGCAGCACTATGCAGATATTTATGCCCATATGGTAAAACACGCTGGTGAACACTGTAGTATTACAACCAGCCTGTCGCTACTGGAGCTAAAAAGCACTACACATCTGCCACTATCCAATATCGGTTAGGATATGTGTTCAGAATGCGCTGAATTCGTGCAAACATTAACCTTTTCAACATATATAAGAAGTAACTATTTATGGATACAAAAAATATGAAGCAATTGTTGTTTGTACAGCAGAAACTTCAGATACTTCATCTTGGGAAACATTTTGATGAGTTCAGTGACAGTTATCTGTATGCCTGGGATCGTGGAGTATATCCCAGCATCAGCGATACTGACGGGAGTGTAAACAGAAAACCCCACGAGTTGTATCCAGAGTGCTTCAGTATATCCAGAGAAGAAGTCCGGTTTCTGATTAAGCGATTTAATACAGCATGGGATAACGGGGAAAAGTTAAGCTTTTATAAACTGGAAGATGAATTACACGTCAAGAGCCATTCGACTTCTGGCTGGACAAGAGGTAAATTATTACGTATCAGTCGGTATTTGTTCCTGGAAGAGTGCTACGATTCATCGTTCTGGAGTGCTTTGACCAAAAATGGTGAATGTCCGATTGAAGCTCATGGAATACAAAGTAAATTCGACAGAGATTCAGACATTTTCTTTGATTAACCATAAGTTTTTAAATCGCCAAGTGATATTTATTCCCTCCTCAGTTTTTTTGATGTTCCAACCAACAAGGAGGGAAAATAATGAAACACAGACTAAATGTATGTCCCTCAAGCAAGCTTATTATTTTATGGCTCATAAATATAATCATGATTTATATTCTTTCTTTGCAGAATCATTGCACACCGGTGACAATACGGGGTAACGCCTGTAATAACCCATTATACAGATCACAAATATGCTCTTTAATCGTTAGCAGTCCAGGTAATTGTGACATTTGAGAATAGTTGATACATTATTCTCATACAGGAAAGGTGTTACGTTTATACACTGTCACAGTGCAACGGGAGCTGATGCAATGAAACTTACCCGCAATGAATATGCTGCTTTTGGTTCGATTATGAATCGCCAGCCGGAAACGCCCCCTGTATCGACAGAGACGCAAATGGCGGGCCAAGAGCAGATGGCGGACATCATCTATCGGATACATCAGGCGTTTCTGAAAGACAGGCTTGTTGTCGGACAACAAACGAATGACGTTTCGCCATTGCCAGTTTCCCCTCCATACTGATAACCACAGTCCCCCTCCATGGTAACTACAGGGATAATCTTTGAGAACCGACAAATAAAGCCGACAACTATTGCTGATTCAGCCGGGTAATCAGAGGACCAGATACGATGGCACATCAGTTAACGTTAGTAGAGTTTGCCAGAATACGTAATAATCTGGAGAATCACTCCGATACGTGGGCCGATCTCTGGCTTCTGCTTAACCTGACGCAGGCCAGAGTGACGCAACTCCTCCAGTGCAGCTATCGCGATTTACAGGAGGATGTTCTGGTATTACCCGCACATAATGTATTTGCGGAGAAACGAATTATCCTCAGCCCCATTGCACGCGTTATCATCGGTCAGCGTCGCAGGCGATATCCTGATGACATTTACCTGTTCCAGAGCCATTCTCCGCGAGTCAGAGCCATCGCCAGGCCTGTTACTGCAATAGCATTCAATACGGCGCTCAAAAAAGCAGCCCGGAAAATAACTCATAAAACCGTCAGCAGCAAAAGTGCATTATGCATACCGCAGGCAGTAGTCTATTACTCACTGGCACAGGCTGCATATCTGCCGTAAAAAAGTTTGTGAAGGTGTCCTGTGGTTACTGACTGTCCGGAGGTTCACAGGACCTGTCTTGTTAACGTATGATACGTTAATTGTCAGTAGATGACAGGGTAAGATCGCAAGGGCAGAAACAATGGAAGAACAGTACTATTTGCTTAAAATCGTTCTGAATGAATCCAGGCCGGAGATCTGGCGTCGCTTTGTGGTGCCCGCGGATATTTCACTGGATCGTCTGCACGATGTCATTCAGGTTGTCATGGGATGGCAGGACTCACATTTGCACGAGTTTTTATTTGGCAAAAGACGATTTACCGAAGACCCTGAAGAACCGGAGCAGGGAAAGAATGAGGCGATTTTCCGGTTATGTGATTTGATCCGCACAAAGGGGAAATCATTCTCGTATCTTTACGATTTCGGCGACAGCTGGTCACATGAAATCACCCTTGAGCATGCAAATTTCAGAGCGGACCATCTGCCCTGCGCTTTTTACTGTATCGAAGGCGAGGGATGTTGTCCGCCGGAAGACTGTGGCGGTATTAATGGTTTTTATCAACTACTGTCGGTACTCGAAACTCCGGACAGCGACGATTATGACGATACAATTACCTGGCTGCAGGGAATGGCGGATTTTTCATGCTCACCGCTCTTCTCACCGACATTTATCGATCTGAACACCATCAATTACAGGCTGGGTTTCTGCTGGAGATGGTCCCGTACGCGTTATCTTCCCCTCACGGAGTGAACCACAATGGAAAAAATGCCTGACGGTACACCAGTCACATGGCAGCTTCTGTATGACGAACATGCTTTCACCCATGAGCACTATACAAGGCTGAATCAGTTGAGCACAGACACGCTACGTGAACTCATTCCTGAACTGGCCACCCATCATCCCGCGGTCAGCGTACTGCTGAGGAATAAGTGGCTGACGTCACCTGAGAACATCCTTGCACAGGTCTCCCACGAATATGAAGAAAGAACGCGGAACACGCAGGATTTTCGACGGGAATCAGATGCAAAGGCATGGCTCAATGAGCTTTCCGGAGCTGTTATTGCGCCAGTTGACAACGTAGTTCAGGAGCAGCTTGACCAGGCTGAGCAGTTTATTCTTTATCTTATTAGCGATCAGGAACGTCTGTCAGAAGTGACCGGAATGGGGGACGGCTGGTCATGGCATAGCGATCTTTATGCAGCTTTTTTCAGAACCGTGCTGAGGAATGCCAGGAACAGACCGGATTACTTAAGACGACGCATAACGGAAATGCTGAATGATCCCGACCTCGATTTTTCATTAATGGATATAAATTGGCGGGTAAATTTCCCGCTCGACAGTGAGCTAAAAGCAGTGTTACTGGAATTCGTTCGCTGATGCCAGTACACATAGATCATTACCTGGCACCAGACAGTTTAAAAAACACTCAAATATTTGCCTGTTTCGCACTTTTTTAGTAGCTTATTTCCACGATGGCAAATGATTCATCCGGGAGTACCTGATGGGAAATCTGAAAAGGAAACTGACGAGCATGCTTGGTTCAAAGCTAAAAGAAGCATTGACCAGTGATGCTAAACTCCTTAAGAAATCTGTACCGTTCTTGATTGGTGCAGCTGGTACTTGGTGCACAATATGGGAAGAGCAAAAAGAAGAAGAGGAAGAGGAACGTCTTAGCCGTCGGGAGTTGTATCACTTGGATGATGATAAGAGATATTAACCACGCTATATATTCATATAGCGTGGTTACAACTTCTTATTTCCCTTTTATTTTGCCAACCGTTTCATTTAAAGCAAACTTCCCTCCATTATTTGCATGAGTTTGAGCCTGCTGTGAACCTACCGACAACGCGGAACTAACCGCACTTCCCAGATTTACCCCAACCCAGCTCATCATCCCGACCCAGAATGCCGGAAACACCAGATACATCATCCCCAGCACCAGGTTCATCAGCCAGCCGTCATAGGTGGACGAAACAAAATCTTCCAGCGGGACACTGCTGCCCATTCCCTGCTCCGAAAGGCCGGTATACAGAATAGTGATAAGCCGATCGTCCAGCCACCCGGCAAGTTCCCACCAGAATGTAAGAAACATCAGGGCAAAGAGTGCGAACGAGATAGTGACAACCGATTTGGGTTCGTAAGCACTGAACATCAGCAGCACGGGGATCACAATGATAACCATCATTTCCAGCAGAGCCTGAATCATGGGCAGCGCCTGCTTAATGGCATCAAAACCGGGTAAAGCGATAACTTGCCCCATCGCCAGCCCAACGCCTGACAGTGCACGGGGGATCAAACCATTTGCTGTGCCGACAAAATCACTGCTGCCAATACGGTATGTTGTCCCGGATTCAGACTGGCCAACGTTTCGGGGACTCACGAGCCAGCGCAAAGCCACCTCTTCCCACTGCTGTCCGGGGAACTGACGCTGTAGTGATTTACGGGTAACGTCGCTGAAGCTGGCCAGTACCCGCTCGCGTAAACCTGAAGAACCAGCAGACCACCAGGTCTTGCACGATGGATAACCACCTGCCCCCGTATCAGGATAACCACTGTCCCGACCGCTGTCGTAGGGCCACTGGCTGCGGGGCGTCATGGCCGTGTAGTAGTCATAATATCCTGAGGTATTCAGGAAGTAGCTGCTGCCGATCCAGCCTACCGAATTGATAGTGGCATCGCTGAGCTGGCTGTTACTGTTTTTCAGCCTGAAATACGCTCTCGAATAGCACTGCTCTGCAAACTCCTGTACCTCCTGGCGCAGCACGGGGTCACGCAGCTTCGTGTTCTGCACGTCGAAGCGCATCTGCCGCAGATTGGTGCCGCACGGGATCGAGGCAATCATGGCCTGCGTCGTGCCCTTCGACATCATATGCAGGAGATACCACCACACCGGTACCATTGCCGTACGACCATCAAAATCATTGACGAGTCCCTTGTACCCTGAGTTTTGTGGCGTTGGCACACTGACGCCGCACTGTTTAGCGCGAGAGCTGTCGAACTTAATCGCACTGATATCAACCGGCAGCAGCGGAATGCAGCAAAACAGCATGACAAGGTATGACACATACAGCGCATGCTCAATGCGCGGAAGTGCAAGAAGCCCTTTATTCCCTTCGTCAGCCCCCTCTTCCCTCACTTTCAGCCAGACACCCAGCACCCTGAATACCAGCGGCAGGGCAAAAAGACCGGTATTCCCCAGTATCCCCCAGAGGGCATTATTCATTACCCATCCGAAAAGAACGAGAAAGTATTCCAGAAAACTGTTTGCGGTCATCCCCCTCTCCTTATACAGCCGTTGTCCACGCCACATACTCTGTGGCCAGCAGGAAAAACACCCCGAGCAGTTCCATGCGTATCAGCCGTGGACGTGCACCGGACCAGCGCGTAACTGCCTGTGGACGTACCTTCCCAGTCCAGGCTGCAGCGAGGACACCATAAAGAGTCAGTCGCCAGGCAAACAGCCCCCACCGGCTGTCATGCAACCAGCGTCGCGTGATGTGGCCATCAGGGTCATACGCCATAAAGACCGCAGCGATGGCAAACATACCAGCCGTCATCAGCAGGATAAGTAATACCAGGAAGAGAATGCGGCCTGTACGGCCGCTGAAAGAAAAGAACCGCATATCATTGCGCTCCGGAAGACTGGGGCTGGCCCATCTGACTGAAGCCCTGATCCTCATTACCGACTTTCTGCTGCAGACGGTTATCCTGATTTCTTGCACCCTGTCGCTCCAGTGCCGTCAGCAGGCTGTTATTACTGATGGATTTACGTAATTCCATTTCGTTACGCAGCGCCGTCAGTTCGCGGTCAAGTGCATCGATGCGGCGATCGCCTTCCGCAATGGCTTCTGGCTGCTCTGCTGCATTCGGCTCCGACTCACCGGTAGTGAGCATCCTGCGCATGGTAAGTGCGGTTTCAACGGTATCTGACATCGCCAGTTCCCCGGCAAGTCGCTGAACCAGGGCTGCTTTGTCCGGATCGTCACGTAAAGCCTGAATCACCCCACGGGTAACAACCAGACTGCCGGTTTTGAGGGCGGCGAGATTATCAGTGGAGGGCGGCACCTGGCCGTTAACCAGCTTAGTCAGCTGCTCCAGGTTCTCTTTTGTGGCATCTTCAAGGATCGGAGAAAAGCCCGTGCCGGCGACGGCGCTGCCCGGCTGATTGTCTGTACCACCACTGGTGCACTCGCTGGTTTCCCGGCAGGTCCGAATCGAGCGATCGCCAAGCACTTTTACGACGGCCGCTGCGGCTTCTTCAGAGGACTTATAGCGCTGGCAGGCGGTACCATTGCATCCCGACGTGCCGACACTGCTGTTACTGGTTATCGGTAAATTATTCATCATGTTATAACCGGCTTTGGCCAGATCCCGTGTGGGCTGAATTGCCGGTTGTCCCTTACCTCCTCGTTTCTGCCCGCCGACCCATGTCACGCCTTCTTCGCCCGTAGCTTTCTGCAGTTTCTGATCGCTGGAAACCGCATCACCACCACTTGTGGCCACAATATCCTTGTATTCCTCGTTGACGGCTGCCTGCTGCCATTTACTGCCCATGGTGTAATCAGCCAACTTCTTCGACATGGTCTGACAGTTCAGCATCGCTTTATCAAAACTCAGCCCGGCCTGCATCACTCCATTGGTGAGCATTTCATACAACCCCGGATTCGCACGCTGAATGGCCATTGCCGGCATACTCATGACGGCACCAGTGGCTCCCTGCATGACATTTCCCATCAGATCTTTAAACCCGCTGGTGATACCGTTCAGTTGATTGCCCACCGTGGTTTTGATATCGAAGTTACCGCACATCAGGTCACTGCTGAGGCCACCATTAATGCCAATCCGGGACATGTTGTTACGGCTGGGAGGTGGTGAAATTACTGAACCGCCCCCAATGGAGTAGAAGAGCCCGTCGCTGATCGCATTGCCGCTGACTGATGCGCCTGCTGAGGACAAAGAGAGATCCGCAGCCAGTGCCGGCAGCGCAGCGAAAACCAGTAAAAGACCTGCTTTTTTCATGTTGTGAACCTTTATGAGAAATCGGTGCTGGAGAGGAAGGTCTGACCACGACGTTTGCAACAGCTGTACGGTTGCCACAACGCCCAGGCATAGTTACCGTCTAGGGCAATATTGCCTCCGGCATCAGGAAATACGGCGCAGTTCTGTGAGAGTTGCGGAGAAAGTCGCTGCCATTTATGGTTTTTCGTACCGGTATTTTCTTTTACTGGCTCAGGTGGCCAGTAGCCCGGCGACTTCTGTCCCGTAAGCGGGTTATAGACGTGGAGCTGACCGGAGCGGGTGATGACATCAGCGACACGCTGAACCACCACGGCAGCAGATTTATAACTGTCGGTCTGCGTGACAAACCCGCTTCGCGGGTAGACATTGCCCCACATATCACCGGACGTGGTCTTCCCAATCTCCCGTTGACCGGGAATGAGTGCTTCGGGATACAGGGTTTCCGGGACCCCGGTTCGCCAGACCAGCGCATCGAGTGAGCTGTTAAAATAAGACATAAACGGTGTTGCAGCGCTGTCGCAGGAGTACCCGGGAACCATACCGCCAATGACTTTTGTAGCCGGATGGCCATAAGCATCGCCATAGTAGAAATGCAGGTTCTGCTTACGTTCGCCGGGAACCTTCATTTCCTGACGACCACCACCCGTACTCACGCCTGTCACACTTTCCAGAAGTGAACCTTCCGCTCTGCTGGCGGCATCACTCACTGCAGCCATCTCAGTCCAGGGGTTATCCCCCGGATTGAGATATGCCGAAACCACGGCTTCCGGAATGAAATGCGTCACTTTTACAGAAGTTTTAACCGTGCAACCAAAGGGGGTGCACAACAGCCAGTAGCAGATACCGCTGACACGCCAGCTGATACAGTCAGGGCTTGCCGCACTGGCCAGAAGACCCGCCGTGTTAACGCTGGCCATGGTACCGGAACAAATGAACAGCGTGGCGATCGCAAGCCGGCGAGGACGAAAGGTGACGGGCTTCATTGGTTCTTCTCCCTCCAGGCGGTGAGCTGCCGGGCTGCCTCTTTGACATCCAGCGTGCCGTAGACAACAAACTGGTCGTCAAAAACCACAGCAGGGTATTTTTCCAGCCCAACAGACCAGGCCCGGGTGACTCCGGCATAAGCATCGGCCAGTTGCTGCTGACGCTGCCGGAAATCAGGGGACGCGATCACGGCACGGGCCCGGTACTCTGCAAGAGCGGGATCGGCAGACAGTTCGCCAAAAATAGTTGCCTGTACGCGTTCAGGAGCATCGAGTTCAACGATGGAGACCTCAGTCCCCGGGTTAACGGTTACGGCATGAGAGGAGTCGGTATATATCACGGTGCCGGCACGGGCGCCGGCTGAAAGGAACAGTGCTGCGAAGCAGCAAAATGGAATTTTCATGAAAAACACTCCCTGAGTGTGAAAAACTCACTCAGGGTGCGTTCTGCTTACGGAATGGTCAGTAATTAATTCTGACGGGAAAAATGATAATTAATCGGGCACCGACTTTTCAGCTTCCGCGCGCCAGCGCAGATAATCTGTTTCACGCATAAAACCCGCCGCCGCGTTACGTTCAATCATCCAGCGTGTCTCACCTTCTTTCACCAGGGACAGCCAGTCTGCCGGCATAGTGGCAATGGCGGCTTCTGTATCATTCTTAGTGCTCAGGTTTTCCCATGCGTGCAGCGATCAGGCTTCCAGCGTTATGCGTAAACTAATCCATATAGTATTCGGGTTACTGAAGCCAAACACGCCGTACATCTCCGCACAATTGTAAAACCTGCGGTCTCTGGCTGACAGCCATTGAGTTGTCAGGTATGCGACAAAGTAAAATGTGGCGGCTTTCGTCTGGTCGTTGGCTACTAAGCAGTCAGAAAAATTGAATGGGAGGAAGGGTAGCAGAAATTATTTGCGCAGTTGCCGACGATACTTAAACCAGCCGTGAAAACTCAGGGCTGGTTTATGAAAAAACACTATAAATTCTTAGCGTTAGTCTCTGGTGTTAAGATATTTGTATCCCATTAAACCTTCAATGTAAAGCGACTGATGTTGCCAGCGAGGGGCATCAATTTTACCCTGTTTAAATGCTTCAACAAGCAGCTGGAGCTGTTCCGGTGAATCAATACCCAGTACGCATTTCATTTTATCGAAATACAATGTTGATGATGCTCTGGCAAAAACCTCAAATGCATGATGTGAATGTGTAGCGTATAACAATGTAGTCGGATACCAGCCAAAATAATCAGCCTTTTCATCCAGAAGTGTGCGAACGTAGAGGATAAAATCAGCCTGCATAACATAACGAAAATCAATCCCTGTGCCCGTTGCACGATCATGCAACATATCGGCGTGGAGAGACAAGCGGTTCGTCTTCAGACGGCGGTTTCTATACTCCAGAGACTCGAGGTACTGCCGGAAGACTTTGTATCCCGTACTCGAACCTTCAGAAGGCGTTTCAGTATTTTTTCCAGTATAGTATCGGGTTTTAAGGAATGCATCCAGCTCACTGAAACGTTCATTTTTTATTAATAGTGCAACAAAGTATAAAAAAAGCTCATTAAGAATAAATTTAAAATTATCAAAATCCACAGCCCGATATTGCATTACGTTTTCAGGACGATACATATAAGGGATCTGTTTTTCAAAAAAACGGTGAATTTTTGTGATATATTCTTCCGTAGGCGAATATTGTATAACCGCTGTGAATATAGATACAATTTCATTACGGTAAGGAGCAAATTGTTCAATACTTGCCACTATTTGATCGTCGAAATCATCACCTTCAGTGACAACTCTGAAAAGCTCGAGTTTTTCACCAAACAGTGTTAAGTATTCATCCAGAGCCCCCGGAGCAAAAGGTTTGTGTTCTTTCAATGCAGAGAGTGTGCGCCTTGCAGCCGCCGTTGTCGCCATAGTAATGGATTCAGTATCATTCAGAAACGCCGGTTTGGTCCCTAATTCGGGTCGCACAAAAAGCGGTTTGTCATAAACCCAGCGCAGTAATTTTTCAAAATTATCGGCATACAAGCTCTCATCGCTAAGGTCAATGTAAATTCTGGATTTATAGTAAACCGGGAGATAAGGTTTTCCTTGCTCATCACGTTCAGTGATTACAGCAACAAATTTATTTTGTTGCTGATTCTCGTAGACTTCGCGTGAAATAATTTGGGTTTCGGTACCAACACCGCCAGATCGACCATCGGCCCTTTCCGCATAAAGTTTGTCACTTACAATGACAACTTTCTGGATCTCAGGCTCTGTAACCATTTTCTCCATGAATGCCACAGCATCATGACCTTCTTTTAGATCCCATTTATCTAAGATCACGTGAATACCGGACTCGGTCAGTTCCTCCGCAAGCTTAACCACTTTTTGTTCGTGATCGGGACTGGACCAACTATAAGATATAAATAATTTGGGATTTGACATTTTCAATTGCCTTACGTTGAATTGATGGTCAATTACCTTCTGATTCTACCCCGATTTATACCCGATAAGGCAAGAGTAAAGTCTGGAACAAAGGACGGTACAGATTCAGGAAAAGACGAAAGATAAAACCATAGCTTGCAGATATCTGGATTGGCAAAATTAACACAGCCACATCGCGGGCTCTTTGCCGCCCGCACCCGCAGCCTCCGCTCTTGCCAGACAGCGGAAAACAATACCGCTGCCTGACAATAACGGAGGGATGTTCATTAACATCCGGTTTCACTGGTTATCCTGTCAATTTCCTTCAGTACCCACAGCATGTCTGTTGCATCCGGCACACAGATATTCCACCTCAGACCCGACCGGTACTCCTGTTCCCCCGGCCACATCGTATTGCCGGTGACCGTGATCAGGATATCCAGAGTTTTCCCGTGCACGTCGCAGAAGTGTACTGCCACGCAGCTGCGCCGCCCGACACGATGTGGATAAACCGACAGCAATACCGGATGCTTCAGTCGCTTTACTATCTCCCCCTGCAGCTGTTTGAGCGACGCACTGTCAGCCATGCCGACTGAAGCCGCCCCCACAGGCGGAACGGTAAAAATAACAGAGGCAATCAGAGCTTTGTCCGGTACAACCACCGGCGGTGCCATAGTCAGTTTTTTCATAGGGTCCCCTGTACAGTACTCATGCCACGCTTCTCATCGAGACGCCGTGCAACATGAAATGCAGCCTCAAGCTCCGGACAATTTAATTCATTCATAATGGCCCGTCTTTCCGCTTTTTCCTCTTTTTCGGTCATACCAAGTGCCAGATAGAGACTGGGGGGAACGGCACGAAACAACGCCTGAACTTTTCGGGACAAAATAACGCCCTCTGTATACTTCCTCGGAAGTTTTGTTGCAGACAGCAGCATCGCTTTCTGTTCGTCAGTGAGTGTCTTAAAACGGGCTATCTGCTCGACTTCATCTGGCGGCATAACAAGGCAGATCCACCATTCCGCCATGTTGAGCATTTTTTTCGCTGTATCAGGGAAATCCTCAAGGTTCTGTGTGAACAGCCATAACCATGCCCCGAGTTTACGCCACATTTTCACAATTTTGGTCGCATAGGGACCCAGCAGCGGGTTTGCCGTCACAATATGTGCTTCGTCGATGGGCACAATGATATCCCTGTCGCTGAACTGATCCCTTTCCGCGATATTGTTAATGGTGTTAAGCAGTGAGATAACAGCAACCGCCATCTGGGCTTCATAGCCCTCACGCGCCAGTGTCCCCAGATCCACGATCGTCACATCTGCTTCCGGCCATTGCGTCCCGGGACGGTTAAACAACTCGCCTTCGAACCCTTCAGTGAACATCCGGAGCGCTTCAGCCATCTCTTCGGCGCGCGCACGTCGTGCTGGCGTACGTTTCTCCCGGCCATCTTCACCTGTACTCACATCGCGGGCAATATTCTCAAGCGAAAACATTAAGTCTTCTGGTAACATCTGGCGTCCTTCGTCGAACGCCGAGCGAGCTGCAATCAATATTGCTTCGCGGATCATACCCCGGTCGGCACGGGTCATTCGTGCATCTTCCGCAGCCTCACCACCGGTTATCATCAGACGAGCCGCAATTTCCATTTCCCCCAGGATGTCACGTTCTTCATCCCTGTCCTCATCATCGTCATCGATGTCTGGAAGAGCCTCCTCGCTGGTGACAAGCGCTTCAGGCTTAACCTGTAAAAGCAGATGTGAGTCGGCAAATGGAGCCAGGGAAATCACCTTACCGGGCTTGATGCTGACCCGGTGTACAGACAGTCCCAGAGAAGAACAGTAATCCCCAAACAATCCAAAGCTGTTACCGGCCTCAAGCAAGAAAATTCTGGGTCTGTAGACAGCTATCATCTGCGCCAGTTTGTCGAGCGCAGTAGCAGACTTACCGGCTCCTGTCGGCCCAAAAAGCAGCAGATGCGCGTTCTGGGTACGGTCATCTTTATTGAGCGGATCAACGGAAAGGGGGCCACCACCACGATTCCAGAACGTAAGCCCCGGGTGACCCGACCCCGTGTCCCGACCATAAAGGGGGGCAAGACAGGCAAAATGCTGTACGAACATGAGACGCGTATACCAGTTGTGTTTATCCATGTGAGGGTTAAAGCACATAGGCAAGGCGCGGATGTAAGTGCTGAGCGGTCCAATATCGTGTTCCGGATTCACCGGTTCCAGTCCACAGTTCAGCAACTTACTACTGAGGTCGAGGTACCGTTTATCCAGTGTTTCGAGGTCCTGAGCCCTGATGAGCAGCGTGATGGCCGCGCGATAAAGCTTGTGCTTGTTTCCCAGAAAACTGCGAGCTGTCGCAGCATCTTCGCGGGCACGCAGGGAATCAACATTCTCACCCATTGAATTACGGCTCAGGCTCGCAAAACTCTCTTCAAGCCTGTCCTGGGGCTGAACCACCAGGGTCATGGCCAGAACCGTGCCTTCCGGCAGCAAATCCATAATGGCATTCACATTATCGCCACGTTTGACCTCCCCCGTCAGATGACCGGTAGAGGGTGCCGTACGCAGGCGGGCAACCGGAACAGCTTTATGAACCACATTATCAAACCACCACACACCCTTTTCTGAATCGCTTCGCGGACGGGTAAACCACAGGCTTTCACTGAAATCATTCAGCAGGGGCAGGTCCCCAGGGGCATGATCGGTGTGCCTGGCACAGCGATAGAGTGTTTTCCTGTCAACCCACTCTGGAGCCGGATTGAACCAGCGCAGCAGCCAGCTGTGGATCTGCTCTCCGTTCTGCTTTTCACACCGGATACCTGCACCACTCAGTGCAGCAGTCAGACGATCACAAACCTGCTTCAGCAGCACTTCCGGCTGCATGGGATCACGGTATGGCGTCTCAACCCAGCGGTAAACCACCATACGAGTCCTGCGAATTTGCCCCCTCCAGGGTGCTCCTGTGACCTCTTCGTCCACAAAGAGCCCCTGCTCAACGGCCACGTTCTGCAAATGACGCTCCTGTTCCGCCAGCCAGGCTTTGGTAAACGCGGTCCCCTGTGCACGTGGTCTGACGTAACCTCTAATGGTGTCCATATACGCTGAGAGATCGGCGTCATCCTGACAGAAAAACTGGACAACCCACTGGTGATCATCAAGCTCGGGCAGGCTGTCCTGCAGGGCATTCTCAGCAATATTACGCATTTCCTCCAGACGGGATTCCGGGCGTCCTTCCGTACCGACAGGAATGATCTCGTACACGGCACCGACAGAAACACCGTCATCGAGCAGGATGCATTCATGCTCAGGCAGGTATTCCCCCCAGGGGACATGATCAATGATTGAGGGTGCAGTGGAATACAGTCTCGCTTCATCTGAATGCGTCAGGCGACCTTCACGGGTCAGCGGTTCATGTCCACTGATGGAAAACGGGCCATCACCGTACTGATGAGTTTCCGGAGACGTCTGGCGTTTGCGAAAAAGAGAAAAAGCCATCACAGTTCCTCCGTTCGCTCGCCAGGCAATGCGTACTGCACCTGACTGTAGAATGGAAAGACGGTGCTGTAGCCCGGAACCGGCGTGTTACCGACCGCCAGATGCGGGAAGACGTACATCACCATGTCTGGATTTGGCAGACGCGGAAACGTCTGCTGAACTTCATTTTCCTGGGTGCGGCTGTAACTGTCCCTGACCTGTTGATTAATCTCACGCTCACTGTCTGTAACGGGTCGACGAAGTGTGGTTCGGCTTTCACTGGTGGCATGTGTTGCCGATGCACCGTCGTTCCACAGCTCAAGCATGGTGCTGTCACCTGGCGGCAACATTTCCTCTTTCGAGGTACTACAGCCCGTGAGCGCAAGCGGTAACACGACCAGCATCATTCTGGCCATATGATTAAGACTGGACATCCTGCGCCCCCACGTCATTGCTTGCTGACAGACACACCACTCACCGGGCAGGATATAACCCACACGGAACCCAAGATCATTGTTTTGCATCAGAATCCCCGTCAGTCCATACCCGTGCTGCTGCCAGCCAGGCTGAAATCGTCGTATTTGACCTTACGGCCTTTTTCCTCATAATCGATCGCCAGCTGGCGTGTGATGTGTAACGCCACCTTCTGGCCTGGCGGAACATAAATCGCATCAAATGTCTGGCCATAACGCGCTTTAACCCAGTCAACGGTCTCACGCATACCGCCCGATAATGCCTTACCCAGAACAGCCTGCCCAGCATCACCGGTGAGTGTTGATGTCACGCCACCGTATCCGTTTGTCTGGCTGGTATTCTGATTTTCCGCCACGGCATCGCCTGCTGCGCTGGCGGCAGCAAGTGCAGCGATGGTAGGCAGATAGGTCGAAGCATTGGATTTGCGTGTACCTGAAATACAGGGAACGCCGCTGTCATCCGAGAGCCAGCCGATACTGTTGTTATTCACTCCCTGGTTGCTCTGGTTACCACCACTACCGTTCTGCCCCTGCCCGTCAGAGGAAGGAAGCGTCCGGATGGTACCATCAGAAAAGACGAAAGTGATGCTCGTAATGGCACCGCGTACGCACGAAAGCGTCCAGTCTCCTGTGGCGATACCGGACACAATCGCTCCCTGGACATCAGGTAATTCAATGCCGTTTGCTGTCAGGTTGTCTTTCCCGATCATCACTTTAAAGGGGTACGGATCGGTTACCTTACCATCGACGGGGATACGCCCGAGCAGTGCAGTCATGGCGCGGCTGCCAACAAGTGTGGCGTTTTCCGGCAGTGTATAAACAGGATCGGCAGTTTTATCCGCACCGGAAACCGTATTCTGCACCGTAGTACTGACTGCTGATACCGCCGGTCTGGCAGCATCACCTGCGGGGCCAAAAGAGGTGGCAAAAGAAAAGCCGGTGGCATTATTGCCGTTTTTATCCGAAACCGGACGTCCGTTCGCATCCGTGGCAATGCCGTCTTTCGGCTCCACCCACGTCAACCCGTTAGCGTCTGTCAGGGGGACGCTCCCCGCTCCGCCAGCCAGACCATTGTCATAACCCAGCCCCACAGGAATATCACTGCCTACAGGGGCATTTTTATTCCCTGCAGGTGATCCGGAAGTGCCGTTTTTGAGCTGTTCCAGAAGCAGGTTTACCTGCGAACTCAAATCGGTAACCTGAGCGCTCAGTTGAGCGCGCTTTCGGGCTTCGTCTGACCTAACCTGCCCCACGGCCTGGTCGATTTGTTGATCAACACTGGCATTCTTGTTTTTCAGCGCCCTGTTTTCATCAGAGAGGGTTTTATTATCGCTTTCAAGATTGTCGAGCCGTCCCTGCACCTTACGGTAACTACCAACAAGCGTACGCAGTGTATCCTGAGCGGTGTCACCCTCTACCCCCAGTGCTTTGAGATCTTCTGGTGTCAGATCCTTCAGGGCTATGTTCGTGTTATTCGAAACGCCGTCTTTCTGACTCCTGTTGTCAGAACAGGATTTAATGCCAATAACGATGGCCCCCGTAATAACGACAGGAACAGCAATCTTCACAATCAGGTTTGAAGCAGGCTTTTTCATTGAGGTGATCTCCGGTTGCTTCGCTTACTCCCCTTGCCTGTTTCGGTTGTGGGTAATGGTGGTTCAGCAATAAAGGCACCTTCCGGGCGACCTGTTGTGACCAGATACAACACCGTTGTGTCTTCCGGTGTACCGGCACGCCCAAGCCATCGATGCTGGAAAGTCGCCGTGGTAAACTGGCCTTCAAGCACACGCGGATCGAGAATAACTTTTCCGGCTGACCGGTTACGCACCTGCAGCGAAATAACGCTGCTGCCCTGAAGACTCCATGCAGCCATCGGTGTCACACTCACGGGCTCAGAGGGCATAATGGTGGTGATCCTGGCGGGAAGTTTCAGGGAGACAGGGCTTATCCCCGGCACTGGCTCAACTGTTCTCAGAGGACCATACATGTTCTGAGCGGCATAACGCGTCAGCACAACGGGCAGTGGAGCACTGAGCTTTACAGGTTTCCGGTTTTCGGTTTTAGTCCCGGCAGACGGCTGACGACCGGTGCTGTCCCCGTTGCTGCTTACCGTTTGTTTGTCGCTCGCGGAAGCGGTAGCCACCTCTCCGTCGTAAACAATTTTCACCGGTTCCCGGACTGTTTTCCCGCCTGAAGCAGAAACATCAAGGATAATGATCTCCCCGTTTTCCACGTTCTGCAGTTCCAGTCTCGTCACCGGAAACGCCTCCTTTGCATTGAGATAAACAGCACCGCTGTTGCTCTGAATACGCAGCCTGCCATTGAGCGATGGCGGGAACCCCACCCGCACGTTTTTATTCACAAAAACGATACGTTCTTGGCCGACAGTCAGGGGAACCTGTAACGGAATACGCTCCCATTTCACCAGTTCAACAGCACGGACTGCCCCCGATACCAGCATAAGGAGCAGCATAATCAGTGAGAATTTTTTCAATTGATTGCCCCCGATTTTTGGTCTGGCTCAGGCATAACCGCTTCAAGTCTTTGTGGTGCGCTGTCATAACAATCCAGTGCAAGTCCAAACGGATTTCGTTCAGGATCACCTTCCCAGCGCACCACTTTCATGGGATAACGCGCGAGAGCGCGCTTGACGGGTTCAGTGTGAAAATATTCATCCGCGACCAGGTCCAGACGTACCACCCAATGTTCCTGATCAATGATGGTCACACTACGGTTGCTGTAACCACGACGGGGGATCTCATACACCACCCGCACGCGATCGCGCAGCTCGTCATTGTTCTTACGCATCTCCGCGTCCTTATTGAGAAAATCCTGACAGGACGGCGTCAGATACGGGCTCATCTGGGCAATTTTCGATGGATAGTCAGCTTCCCCGTTTTTCGGCCAGGCGTTCAGTTGCTGAAAGATGTAGAAAGCAAAGCTGTAAACCGTTGATGGCGGTACTTCCCACCATTTACGGGTACTGCCGGAGCGCAGGTCCGGCGGGTTGTGGATTGTCATTTCCGAGGGGGCCCGCATCCATCCCAAACCCGTAACAAGCATCCCCAGAAAAAGCAGAACACAGGCAATACGCAATGAGAAAATATGGTTATCACGGGCAGTGATACCGTTACGAAAACGACTCATGTTTTCCCTCCGCGCGTAAACGGAACAGGCTTCGTTCGTTTCAGCTCCCATGCCCTGCTGTCCAGGATCATGGTTCGGGACAAACGGGCGCGGCAGCGCATTTCCTCCAGACGTTGCCAGATATAATTCTCGGGTTTCCCACGCTTGTAGCCTGCAATCCAGTTGCCACCAAAAAAGATGACGATGAGCGGCATCAGCAGCATGCACGTCGGAAAAGCCAGCCAGCCGATAAAAGGAACCAGCGCCAGTGGTACTGCCACAGGGATCCCGGCAATCACTCCGGTGGTGGCCGCCAGTACAAATTCCCCGGAAGTAAAACCTTTCCACACCACGGGGGGATTGTTCAGTCTGTCAGGCAGGAATTCAATGACAGCCATAGTCCCTCCCTTACAGAATATCTGAAGCTTTAGTTGCGAGGTAAATCACTACCAGGATGAGGATGATGCCCACGACACCGTAGAGCAGGAAATCCGTCCAGGTTCCTTTTCCTTTGCGGATATCATGGAAGGAGGTGATGACGGCGTGTGCTACGGCAATAAATGCCCCCACGCATACCAGAAGACCGAGAGCAAGCCCCCCCATTTTGGCGTACCCCATAAAGGTGTTATAAGTGCCGCCTCCCCCACCTGAAGTTGGTTGCTCGATATTCGGCAGATCCGCTATGGCCTGACCTGCTGTGAGCAGTCCGGTAAGTAACAAAGCTCCCGTACGGGAAAAAGCAGAACGAAAATACCTGAGAATCGAAAATTTCATTAAATTGTCCTTTCAGTGGAAAAACAGAAACAGGGTCAGCAGATAAAGCAAAATCAGTCGAATCAGCAATTCATTGAACTGTCGAAACGTCACCGATTTACTGGACAGGCCACGGTAGGCCTGGACCAGAGCCCATGAGATGAAAAGAAGAATGACGATGGAAAGAGTACCCAGGATCAGCAAGTTCAGTTGCGCCGGCGTCAGACCACTGCCAGTGCCCGCACTCCAGCCATTTAACTGAGCGCCATTCATCGCCATGACGGTTCCTCCGCACGGTACTGACCTGAGACTGAAGATGAGGGGGATGTCGGCTGTGCCCGTGAAGGTTCCAGATAAGTGGAGATACCCTGTTTCATCGTTGAGATATCGCGGGTCGCCTGCTGGTAATCAAAGTAAAAGCGGGCATCCTGATTCTGGTTTGCCACGACGCGGGCACGATCAAGACCGGCCTGAACCTGGTCCAGCTGGCGCATGACGAGCGCCAGCTCATCTTTTTCTGATGCCTGGCACGGCAGAACGGGCAACAGTATTGCCAGGATGATTATGGTGTGACGCATTAGCGACTCTCCCGTATAACGTGTCGTCAGGAGATTGACGCAAAGAGAAGATGCTGGCAGCAGGAAAATATTTATGAAGGTCAGAAGATTAAATACCTAAAAATAAGCCAGAACAGGGTCGGGACACGATAAATACGCAAAAAAAAGCCCGCGACATCGTGCGGGCTCCGGGTAATTCCCGAAACGGGTACTTCCTGGGCTACAGGTATTTTTTAAACGACGCCGTGACGAGGGCCAGAACACCGCCAAGCAATAGCGCAGCAGGCAGCAATAACAGGTTTGGCCATACCTCTGTAGGCCAGGCCAGATACAACATGCAGGGCCCGTAGAGCGCAGGTTTTATAAAACGTTTGGCATGGTGGTAAACAAAGCTCGATTCATACCCGGCTCCGTAACGGCGTAAATCACGACGAACCAGCCCTTCCACAATGCCGGTGATTATCACAAGGCCGAACAGCGGCAGGCTTAAGAAAAGGATCATTACCCTGATGAAAAAAATCAGCGTGACCCAGAGCGTTGCCTGAAGGTACTCACCCAGCCAGCTAATCAGGGAACCGCCAAACCGGTTAATTACGGGAATAAGACCGTTCCCCTTCTGACCGGTCTCCCTGAACGACTGCAGCCAGTGGCTGAAACCGCTGTCGACAAACAACCACTGCCAGGCAATATGCACCCATCCCGATACCGTCTCCACCGGCGCGGCCATCAGCAAACTCCGGGTATAGCCTTCCGACAGCCAGTGGCTCTCCGCAACCATCACCCGATAGCTGTGCGCAGCCCCTTCTTCAGGCCAGAGTACGGCAATGCAGGCATATTCGAGAAGCAAACTGACCAGCAGTGACCCCAGAAGAATGCCGAGTAAACTGACGGGCAAATCCCAGAGCAACAGGCCAAATGGCCCGGATTGTTTTTGTCGGGGTGACGAACGGCGATTGTCCGTATCACCATCATGCTGAGACATCCTGCCCTCCTGAATATGCCGCGTCACCGCCTATCCACCAAGTCTCACCGGTGCGATAGTTCTGTTCCATATTGTCTGCCAGCTGCTTCAGGCTTGCCGGCATATACGGATCGTCGTTATCAGCCGGCAACGGCATCCTGATTTTCCATAACCGCCCACCTTCGAGTAGCGCAAATGCCTGCCCTTTCGGCAGGTTGATAACGTCTGCTGGGGTGATCATCGGAACTTTGACAAGGCTGACCTGGTCCTGGACATTGCTGTTAAAATCGGTCCCTTCTCCCGGCCGGGATACATCAGTGACACCTGATGTCAGCGTTTTCTGGTAGACGTCCACTTCAGGCAACTGGTCGGTCAGGAGCATGGCCGTATTTTTTTCACGCACGCGCAGCATAATCAGTGTGTTGAAGTTCCCCACGACCTGATTCGCTTTGGCACTGCTGCCAATGCGCGCCTCGATGTCAGAGAGCGTTTGTGTGTAGGCCGTCACCTGGAAGCCGGCGCCGCCCCCTTTGTTGATGAGAGGAATAAACTCATCCCCCATAAGCTCGTTAAATTCATCACAGTGAAGGTTGATCGCCACCTTAGAGGGTTTTCCCCCCTCTTCGTCGCCGAGGCCGAATTTGTAAATGTGCCCCCCTTCAGAGACGAGATCGGCAAACATGCTGTTGCCGACCGCTGCGGCGACAACCGGATCAGACAGCGCATCGAGACCGAGATACACCACGCCCCGCGATTTAATGATGTTGTGCCAGTCCAGTATCGGTCTCGGATCATTGAGGTCCGTATAATCAGGTGCCAGCAATGCGGCAGTTTTACCTGTGGTGAGTTTTTCAAGCAGAGGGAGCAGTGACGCAACAATTTTGTCGAAATAGGTTCGATCGTACTGCACAGCACTACGCAAACCGTCCAGCACCGGGTCCCACAACTTTTTTCCTTCGTCGCTGGCCAGTACCTGCTCGATAGCCCAGATCTTCATACCATTCGGCCTGCCTTGCATATGACGTGGCAGATCTTTCTCAGCAATGCCATTACCGAGGAGCGCCCCAACCGTACTCATCAGCTGAGGTGCCTTTTCGCTGAGCATGTTCTCAACGTAGGTTTCGTAGAGCTCGCCAATATTGGTTACGTAGCGAAGGATAAGACCGTAGTCAGGACGCTGGCCAAGCGCAACCAGGGCTCGGGTAATGATATTGACGAACCGCCAGGCAAATTCCCGGAAAGCGGCCGAGTTGCCCTCCCCTGAGAGTTGCCCGGCTACGCGCGATGCCACTTCGGAGATACGGCTGAACCGTCCAACGGCATTATAGCGTGCGCTGATATCCGGCCAGCCGAGATGGAACACCCAGAAATTGTCCTGTCGCCCTGCCCGGTGCGATTCGGCATACATTCGCCGCAGCAAATCAGCGTCACCTTTCGGATCAAAGACAATAACCACTTCATGGTCACCGGCAGCGCTTATACGGCGGATATCCTGTGTGATAAGTAACTCGGCAAGACGGGTTTTACCGACACGCGTCGTGCCAATGACCAGCATATGCCCCACGCGTTCACCGAGATCAAAGGTCACTGTCGTTTCATCTGGCTCCACACCATGATAAATGGGACTCCCCCCAACCGGTGGTAAAGGCCGAAACGGATTCAGCGCCGAATCGGTTCGTGTCAGCCGGCATAACCACGGCAGGCTGTACTCCATCTTTTTTTCCAGCTCACGCGCCATGCGATACAGTACCGAAGGTTGTACGTAAACCTCACACTCCGGACGTCGGGCTTCCAGCAGACGCTGCGTATGGCGGGGAGACCACTGAAAGCCCCTGCCCAGAAAGAGATGACGCCGGCTGACGGGGATCTGCTCGCTGGTCAGCACGTAACGCGGCAAACGGCGAATGTTGCGACGATAGCGGAGAATTTTCATACCTTCGGATGTGCGCTTCAGCGCCAGAACACCAAATCCCGCAGCCGTCACCCAGCTCACGGAGGGGGCAAGCGCGACAGCCCAGGGGGCAGTCAGACAAATAAACGTGGCACTTCCCGCCACTGAAGCAGAGTAGAGTTCAACCGCAGGGCGCAGGAGGGACTCCATAACGTAGCGGTTACTCATATACGTCCCCTGCCGGATTTCACCTGAAGTAAATCAGCGGCTTCAGACAATACCCCGGCTACAAAAACCAGATAAAACAGTTCGGGGAAAAGGGAAAATACCCTGAGAATGCCCTCTGAAATATGATGAAGCGTAAAGGCGGGTTTGATAAAAACGGTAACGGGTATTGTAATCAGTACGGCCAGAAAGAGGTAACTGAGGATCGCCAGTGGCCGGGAAATAAACAATCTGAAGGTTAAACGAATCAGCCAGGCAATGATTTCAAACGCCCTGCTCATTCTGAACATGACCACATGGTCATAAACAGCCGTAAGAAAGGATTCGGTAGAAATATTCATCAGGAATGTCTCTTATTTAATGGTCGCAGGATGTGTTCAACAGACTCTCCTGACAGCAGTTGCAGAAGGGAAGATCCGCTCACGAGTATAATTTCAGGGTATTCGCTGAAATGCTTAAAGCTGGTAAGCCCTGTTCGCCCGGTGTGAACGAACAGGCCATTGCATTTTTCTTTTCTGGCTAACTCGCCAAACTGGCGGACATGTTCCGGACGAACGGCACTGGCAAATCGTTTAGCCTGGACAAGCCACCTTTCCTGACCTGTCCAGAATTGCCCATCGATACCGCCATCCCCGCTGTAGCTGTGATTACGTCTGACCGGGATACCCCGACGCTCGATGGCGGTCAGGATCATCTCTTCGAAAACATAAGGATTAATCTTCCGTAAATACACAACCTGCTGCCCGGCTTTCAACTCTGGCAGTTTGAGCAATACGCGGTTAGCCGTCTGCCGGTATCGCTGATGCCTGCGGGCACGGGCACCTCTGGTTTTACGCAGCAGCAGAACCACTGCGACAAAAACGAAAGCCAACAGGAAAAACACCGTGATCATTGCGCTAATCCGTCCGCGGTAATCAGAACGGGATAATGAGTCAGCTTCAGTCGCTGGGCCAAATCCCCACCGCGAACGGGCACCATCTCTGTGCCGGGTATGAGTCCCCTCAGTGAGTCGAGTGCAGCTTCAGTCCTGACGTTCACGACCATTCCCGTGGCGCCCATCCGTTTCAGCTCTGCACCACGCTGCCGCAGCCAGGCACGGGACATATCATCATCGCCCACCACAAAAACAGGCGGTAATCCGGGTAACTGCAGGGGGCGAGAAGGCACCGCTCCCGGCGATAATTCGGGTGTACTTACAGGTAACATGTCAGAAATTGACAGCGATGCGGGAGGTTGTGGCAGGGACGACATATCGGATGCCGGCGAATCAGGGCCTGCATTAATGGCGTCAAAATACGGCTGGGCAGGCTCCCCGCCCAGATCGCCGACAACGGTCAGTGAAGCCAGACAACTGAACGAAGCGGCAAAAAGCGATACACAAAGAACGTGTTGTAAACAACTGCCGGTATTTTTTTTCATTGAGGCTCTACCCAGGTTAATGAGTGACTGGCCAGCACAACCGGCTCCCCGTCCGGGGCCTTAATTTCCGGTGTGATCTGGCGTAGCTTGCGGCTGACAATTGCCATATATTTCGCAGCGGGTTGTCCGCCCGCCGGGTGGTGATAACAACCTGCCGCGCGTATCCAGCTACCAGGCCGGGCGTCATAGCATGCACGGAGGATCCGGGCTGCTGCGCGCAGGTTTGTGTAAGGCTCAAACGCTTCACGAAACGACGGAAAAAAATGCCCGTTCCAGCCCAGATTGACCTGTGCCACGCCGACATCAATGCGCCTGAGCGGATAGCGCTGCATAAACCCCAGCAGTGCCTCGAAGGCCTCTTCGCGGGTTTCATAGTGATACCCTTTCCCGGCGACGTTAATGGTCCAGGGCCAGGGTCTGGCACCCCAGACGGTTTTGCGTGTGCTTTCCGCCATTGCAAGAGCGTAGAGGGATTCAGCAGGTACGCGCTCTGCTGCAGCAATTTCCCGATATGCAGGAGGGATCGCCTGACTACTGCTGTTGAATGTTGTGGCCGCCATACAACCGCTGCTGGCAAACCATAAACCACAGGCCAGTTTCAGAATGCGGCGATTTGCCATCCCTCTTCCCCCTGCTGCAGAACGACCGGCATCTGTCCTTGCCCGTAGCGTTGCCATAAACCACGATCGTGATTAAGAGTGATTTGTCGGCTTCGCACTTTATCGACGGGAATACCATGGCTGATTGCCCAGGCCCTGATGTTTTCATCGCTGCCATCACTGCCGACAAGATAAATATCAACCGGACGGTTGTCGGCGATAACAGCGGCAAGCCGTGCATCGCAGCGTGAACAGGATCCTTTGACAAACAACGCCAGCCGCCCCTGAGTGTCATGAGCAATACCCGCAGCATTCCCCATATTCACGGCCAGCGTTTCAGGGTACAGACGTAACCAGGCAGCATTAATTTCGCGCTGAAATGCGAGTTCTTTCTCTGCACGGGCGTATTCATGCCTGACCCACAATTCAGCCAGCCGGCGGCGTTCAGCCGAATTGTCCGTCTCAACGCCCAGGGTTGTCAGCGGATCCAGACCAGGCGACATAATGCCTCTCGCCCCTTTCATTAGCGACTGATAACGCCCCCAGTCCGTGTCTGAAAGTCCCCATTGCTGAGCCTGCTGCTGTGTCTGAACCGGGTTTGTTGAGGATGACTGCAGGCTCTGATTTGATGATGTAGTGACAGTTGATGCCGCACCACACAGTGGCAGGAGTAATGCCCCTGTCATCATCATTTTTCTCACCTGATGCTTCATATGGCTGCTCTCTTATTGAACCTGTAAACTTTGTTCGGCACCGTTTACGCTGAAAACAGCGTTACCATCCCGGATTGTCCGGAGCGTCCAGCCCTGCATTCCGTCTCCCGGAGAAAGCAACCGCATCGCTGAGATTTGCGTATTTCCGCGGGGAATAACGACGACGAACATCTGGCCACCACGGCGTTCAATACCGGTCAGTACAAACGGTGCTTCAACCGCTGCGCGCCTGACTGACCGCTCAGGCTTTTTTGCGTTCTGGCCTGTCACGGGATTGGCTGGTATTTTTCCCTTTGTAACCGGCTGCTGTGCCTGCTTCCGGGTATTCTGAGCGTTATTGCTTTCAGCTTTGAGCATCCCGGTCACCCGCTCTTCCAGTTGAGAAAGCCGGGTATTCATGGCATCAATGCGTTCCGAGTGACCGTCCAGCGCTGTACGCTGCGCCTGTTCTTCAGAAGAAACGTCATTCAGGGTTCCGGAAAAGGCAGAGAGGTTGTCCTGATAAGCGGCCATCTTATTTGTGGCGGATAACAGCCCGGACGAGAGGGACTCAATCTGTGTACCGTATTTCACGCTTTTCTTTTCAAGCGTTGATACGGTTCCGGACAGCTGGCTAATCTGTCCGCTGCGGAACGCAGCATCGAGGGAGTTAACCCGGATACTCAGATCAGAGATTTTCCCTGCCATAATGACAATCGTGGTCACAGAGCCGAAAAGAGAAGCAATGAGCAAGCCCAGACCTGCAGTCCGTGCGATTTTTTTCAGGTTAAAAGGCATCCGCCGATGAGCATCAGATTTAGCCGGCGCAACGTCCAGAGACGTTGCCTCCGGACTTTCAGGTATGACGTTTTCGGGGATGATTTGACTGACTGACATTTCAAAATCCTTATAGCTGCGCAGAACAGCCATAAGGTGCAAAAAACGTCATTCGATGGCGATGATTAACTCATCAGTCGTTTCTGAAGATTTCACCCGCACCAAAAAGCGACAGAAATACATTGTACGGGTTCCGGTTTACCAGTCGGTCGTATTTCTCATTAAGGGAACGCTTCCAGGCTGAAACGGACACTGACTTCGCATTCTCTGGACAGGGAAGACGGCAAGCACTGGCTTTACCCGTAAACCATTCACTAACCCGGAAGAGCGTATCCGCCGACGATAAACCAGCACAGCAGTGCAACCGCTGCAATAAAAATGGCAAAGGGGAACAGGTAACCGATTTTCACGTCTGTTGTCTCCGTTTTAAGTTCAGAAAAACCGGGCAGCACCCGCCCGGTAACGCTTCAGTCACACAGGATAAATACGGATGTCATGCGACAGATCCGGCATAAACCGTCCGGCATCAATAACGATATGCCAGACACCATCATCCGGGGTGGTGATACGTGCCGGCAATACCGCAAAATATCCGCCATGATGACAACGGTGTTTTCCCCCCCGACGATAGCGTTCAAACTCCGCCGCCTCCATCACCAGAATGATACAGGGGTGACTGGCATGCACCTCCACAATATCTCCGGCCCTCAGGTGCAGTTCTTTGTGTAAAAAATCCATTGTCATTCCTTGTTGTTATCACACTGGCAACAGAGGAGAACACGCTGTCAGCCAGGCATCCGAACGACACTACCCAGCGACGTCATCTGCCCGAGTGTCCGGCGCCTCAGATACTGCCAGGTTTCCCGGCAAAACTGCTGCCACATCAGGGACAGTTCATCTGCTTTGGTATCCGAACTTTTCTGGCTTTCATTCTGAAAGGCCTGGATGATTTCCCCTGCACTAATACTGTCGGGATGCCGGGCCAGCAGGTAACCCCCTCCAGGACCACGGATGGACGCCACTATTTCCTTCTGTCGCAGCACTGCAAGCAGTTGCTCCAGATAGGACACCGATATGCCCAGTTTTTGATGCATTTCGGCGGTGGTGAACCAGGCCGCGATTTAAAAGGTCATCAATGGCGGATTAATAGTCGCTGAAGCACATTTAAGACCTGTAAAACACTCCTGCATCAGGCTTCACAGGTTCATCCCCGCAGTCCATCCTTTTGCAGAAAAGGATTTATCAGCACGCGATGCGGGTCGCGAACACTGATTTCACCGGGAGGCGGAAGCCTTTTCCCGGCACGCGCCGCCAGTGCCTGAATGAGCAGGAGGTCAGAAGCAGCACGCAACAAAGCCTCATCACGACTGCCAGCAGTGATGGCAGGGTGTTCCAGATCACTGAACTGCACAGAGAATCTGCCGTTGGATTCAATTATTTCTGCCGGGTAGGGAACAAACAGTGTCGCCAGTTTCTGTGCCTGGCGGCGGCGCGCATCCAGTTTACTCACCAGTTGAGTCGCACGTAGATGTGTATAACGTTTAAGCATACTCATACTTTTATGGCCTGAAATCGCCGCCACTTCCATAACATTCAATGTGCCCAGTTCAAATAACCGGCTGATCGCCTCATGACGCAGATCGTGAAAATGCAGATCATATATTTCCAGCTCCGCCATCAGTACCCGCCATGCACTTTTAAAACCATTCGAAGTATAAGTAAAAATCGGGCCCGACATCGGCCCGGCAAACTCTCTCAGCACTTGCCTCGCTTTCCAGGACAACGGTACATCACGGGCGGAGCCATTTTTCGTCAGCGGCAGGTGAGCTATCCCCAGATGCAGATCCACATATTCCCAGCGCAGTGACAGAATTTCTCCCTGCCGCATGGCAGTCTCCAGAGCCAGCTGGAAAATGGCAAGAAGCTGCGAATTTTTTGGGCGGAGGGCACGTGTAATTCGGCGTTCCTCTGTAGAGGTCAGACGCCGCGTACGACCAGGAGACGCTGCCGGTTTACGGACATGCTCGACAGGGTTGTGTGAGCAGGTGCCCCACTCGATACGCGCCAGATTATACAGCGACGAAAGCAGTGCCAGTTCAAGCCTGACCGTACTGGCGCTGACTGAACGTCCGGTACGTTCGCTGATGGTATTGAGCCGCATATCACGGTAGTCAGCAATATCCACAGAAGTGACCTCATCCATGCACTTCAGTGCCAGCGCCGAACGTTTTATCACATTGATGCGGTAGAACTCCTGCAGATGTCCCCGTTTGCTGACGGAAATCGTGCAGTAATATTTATCCAGCGCTTTCCCTAAAGGTAATTTTTTAATACGTATTTTCACTGTATATCTCCCGGAACCAGAAAGGGAAATTAACACAGCAAGAATGAAACAAAGTGAAAGTAAAACAGGGGCATAGTAGAGCAAGCCGCACCGGTGCCACATCCCCCTCTTGTGCAACGAAGATTACCGCAATGGAGACGCCGATGAGTTTTACAGGGAAACGACAAAGAACTCGCCGGGTTTTATGATTTTACCGCCCCGCTCTCCGGCAAGCCGGGCAAGGGTAAAGAACTCATCCGCGTTGATATCAAACGCCAGTTCAATTTTGCGTACAGCCGCATCCTGAATTATCTGAATGGCTTCTGCAGCACTTTTAATTTGCCGGGTTGTCATTACTGTTTCCTTTTAACAATGGCATGTTTGTTCGCGCTCAATGTTACAGGAGCAAACCGCCCGAAAAATGACACTTTTATGACACCGGCATGTACTGTTCTGTCAATCCGGTGTGTGGCGTACTCTTGGTAGCAAACCCCGTTTAACCCAGTACACATACACAAAGTACAACAGTTCACATAGCTACTATGACATCGGTTCCCAAGATTTTTGCACGTCCCAATATGGTAACGAAAACGATCGTGACGACAGCTGGCGCGGTGTAGAATCACCTGGAGATGGCACATGGCGGATAAACGTCAAAGACGCAAGTGAAACAGCTATGTGCTTTGACTGGCAATTCAATCAAGGCAGCTAACCCAGCAGGTTTGTGTGGAGCTACCATTATATCCCACCATGTTGAGATACCAAGTTGGGCTGCCATCTGACTGTGGGTAAACACGGCATGTCCCGTTATCCCCGGCACTCATAAGCCCTGAAACCATGCACAGTTTATGTGCTCCAGCCAACTGTTGCGTGACCCCGGATGTGCTTTTGGTCGTGAATTCACCCAACTGAACGTATGTGCCTACATCTCCCCCTTTCCACACACCGGATTGACAGTTTAATCAGTAGTGCAGTTTACAATAGCCTGGAAACACGCTTCTCCTTTTGAATTATTGGGCAAAACTATGTAGAAACGGTTGTTAACCGGGTCGAGAGCCATTGAATCCGGTGAGTTATGATTTGAACCATCAGACCAACTTTTTAAAGCATATGAACCACCAATCGCCACTGTACCGGACGGGCAATAAGCATAGGTAACCGATTTGTTCGTGCATGTTGTCTCTCCAAACACTGTTTGCATTTTGATTTTTGAAGTGCCTTTCCACACACCGGATTGACAGTCAGTAATCGAGTATAATTTTTATACAGCTACAGTATCCATTTGGAGCCTGACCTGGCTGAATAACAGGGCAATTATCGTCAGTTCTGGGGGTATAACCTACGTAATCATCTGAACGCCCTTTATCGAACGATGTTCTTCTGCAGTAGTACCCCGAATGTCCCTTACCGGGGCTAATCCACACACCGGATTGACAGGAAAGTATGGCACCAGCAGCATCGCGGCTTACAAGACCATTCGACGGACAAACTGCGCCTGCAGTATTAACACCGTCAAGCTGTAAAACCTCCCCTGTAGACAGTATTCCATCGGCCCGTACGCTTCCGCCACGAACTTGTCCCCCGGTATAAATATTTTTGTTATTAACCGCCCGTACCCAGTCATTATCCGACATGTAAAATCCGCCCTGATAGGTTTCATTGAGCCACCCCTTACTGCCCCGGGTTATCATCCAGCCGTTATTACTGCGGATATCATTACTGGCCGTCATCCCGCCATTCGCGGTCACATTACCGGCAGCCGCCACATTACCGCCTGCAGAGACATTTCCACTGGCAGTGACATTCCCGCTGAAATTACCGGTCTGCCCGTTCACCGTTGCAGCATTATTGATATTATTGCTCCCCATATCGATACTGGTATGCATCCGGTTCAGATCAGGTTTACCCGTTACGGCAAAACGGTACAGACGGTCTGAATCCTGGCGGGCTTCATTCAGGGCATCCGTGGTGAGCAGCGTCGCGATATGTCCGGTCGTGGAGGTGATACCAAATGCCGTCAACGGAAGTGTCCAGCTCTGATTGGCCCCCGTAACAGTCGTATTGCTACCCCAGATATATGCTCCAAGTCCTGAACTGATTGATACAGAGATGTCGCGTACTCCCATGTAGGGGAGAGAGGTACCGCCCTGACTGACAATAAGTCCCTGCAACTGATCGGTGTTGGTTGCATTTCGGACCAGCGCAGCACGCAGCTGCTGGCCAGATGAAATGGTTTCGCTGAACCCCGATTCGAGAAAACCGGTATTTTTCAGCATATCCGCAGTCACAATAACAGGCTTTGTCGTTGTCGCTGAATTCAGCAACGTATCGTAGTATTTTCCCGTATAGGCCCGAACGGCCTGTGTAAACCGGGTAACCTGCCGGGCGCTCACCTGCCAGTCCTGACGGGCAAAGTATTCGTCCCATCGCTGCACACCCCAGATAACAACACTTATCAGGATGACAAGTGCCGCGCCGGTGGACGCAAGAGCCCAGCCACGATCCTTATGGGGTACCGGAATTACAGTTTCAACAGTCATGGTTCACCACATTACATCAGTTTGATAAAGCGGGATCAGCATCGCGCCCAGCGCGCTGTATCCGAGCCAGGGTCCCATGGGACCACCGGTACGACGGGACAACATCAGCCAGATAAAAAAGCCACCGGCCCCCATAACCGTGACATACAACGCAGGCAACAGACTCAGCCAGGCGCCCAGCGCACCACCCAGCCAGACATCCCCGAGTCCCAGAGTCTCCTTCCCCGTCAGACAGTAGCCGGCACATCGCCACATCATCAGGCAGCCCCAGACGACAAGAGCCGCACCGGCATGACGTAACAGGGTGCCCTCTGCACCGGCAACAAGCAGACCCGCCGCCATGAAACTGAGCGTCATATCTCTCGGCAGATAGCCAGTCAGTTGATCGGTGAGCGTGAGGCGGAAAACAAAGACACAAAAAAGCAGAGCGCAGCACGTTGGCCATAATCCGGCCCCGGCAAACCAGTACAACGACATCACCCCCGTGTGGCTCACAATCCAGAGGGTTTCCGTCATTGAAGAGTGGCATGCATCCTCTCCGCTCAACTGTGCCAGCCCGGCACGCAATTCATCCCTGACCAGCCACAGTAGCGCAAAAAAGAGGGGTGTTATCGCTGCCGTCATCAGTGTTTCTGCAGTAAACATGGATCTCACATCACGATCCCCCTTCTCTCCCGGAGAAGCCGTACGTAAATCCGGTATATGCGATCCGCATAGGCTTCCCTTGTTTCATGCCGGTCCTTACGAAAACCCGCGTTATAGGAACCAAGGCAATTCCACGAAATGCCACAAACCTGAAAATGTCCGGCCAGGATCCAGGTCCCGATCTGCACATTGAGGCATGGACGTGTGAGCAACTCCTGCGCGCTGTTGATATAGCCCTTTTTAATCAGTCCCGGGATATGGGTGGAATTGATCTGCATCAGGCCATAATCCGTACTCACAACATTCCCGGTTTTGGGGTTACGGTTGGCATGCGTGATACCAGGCCGTTTACTGCTTTCCCCAATCGTTATGGCCTCAATCAAAAGCGGATCGACATGGTACTTTTGTCCCGCTGCGTCATAGCAGAACGCCCTGACGCAGAAAGAAAAGGGAAGCAGCAGTAATAAAACCAGGCGCAACATAACTTACCCGTTAACCTGGAATTTCATTGTGTTGGTCCCGGCACTGCCACTGTTTTTGGTGCACTCCTTACCCGCCTCTTCCGAAGTTACGGTACCGTCAGTATGCTGGGTGCTGTTAATCGCAACTTCACTGAAGATGCCCCCGTTCCCGAACTGTTGTGCCAGCGAAATACAGTCCTTCATGGGCACTTTGTTCGTGGTGATGGAGAAGCCGGAATTCATCCCCGCGCCGCTTGATACCGGTGCCAGAACAACCTGACCACCCCAGGCATTCCACAGAGTGGCTGTACCGGAATCTGGATCACCTACCACGCGCATATTGCCCGGGGCAAACCCGCGCTGAATAAAGTTGCCCGTCATAGTGGCACCACTGGTAAAGTTATAACCCGTACGCCCTCCCATATAACCCTTTGTTTTGGTTGCCATATCGGAGATATTGGTTGCTTCTGAACCACCATTGAACAGCGCCCACAGTCCCCAGATAAGACCAACCACAACAACAAGGCCAAGGATCCCCAGAATGCCGGAACCACCCTGATCTGCGGTTCCCCACCCTCTGTCCGGATAAGGCCTAACGCGCCCCGTATCCCGGTTACGTAAAACGGTCAACAAATGAGACATAAAAATTTCCTTATGATTAATGCATTGGCATGCGGGACATTTCCTGGATCTCAAAGGCCATTGAGCCCATGAGACCAAAGAAGAGTAAAATGAGAAGCATGGACAGACCGCGGGCGGTATTCGCCCGCAGTTTTACACGAGCAGTAATGTCCTCAAGCGCGCGGTCGGCGTAGCGGCTGATAAGTACAGAAGCGCCCTCCCCTTTCCCCAGCAGAGAGAGATAGTTGGCAGACTGTCGGCTGGGGAAGTTATAGCCACTGTTACGCAGTGCACGTCCGAGAGAGTTACCCCGGTTGATCCCGTCAATCGTTGCGTCAAGACGTTCACGCAGCCAGGGCGATGCAGTTTTACGCAGGGTCTTCAGCACCTCTATCTCAGGAAGACCTGCTTCGAGCAGGGCGGCGACGTTCATTAGAAATACAGCCCCCTGCAGATCGGAATAGAGAGACCAGGGCATAAACCGGTCAGCAAACTGACGAAACCGGCCAGTCCAGCGGGGAAGTGACCAGAGGACAACAGCGAGGAGCACGATGAAGGATACCCCACATACAAGCCCCCACTGATTTGTGAACTCAGCCATGCTGTTCATGCCCCCCAGAGCGCCGGACCATGTCGCTGGATCGGACATTTGGCTTAGCGTTGGCACAATTTTTACAGTGTTAATCACCATCATTGCACCGAAGAGGACAACAAACAGCGCCGGATAAGTTGAGGCAAAAATCACCTGCTGCAGAATGCGTCCACGCACATCTATCAGCCGTTCAGACTGTTCCAGCGCGACAGACAGCGTTTTACCTTTGCGACCTGCACCCAGTAATGCGGCTTCTTCTGCCGGTATCCAGCGTGCCAGCACATCCTGAAGTTGCTGCCCGGGGCGGTTGTCCCGGAGCGCCTGCAGGCAGTCTTCGACCAGCTCCGAATAAGGATGCCACTGTCGGCCAAAATCGGTATACACATCGCCGATCATACGAAAGGCTTCAGCATCCGCTTTGCCGTTCTCCAGCAGGAAACGTAACACTTCATAAAATGGCTTACGTCGCTTGCCGGTAAAGGAAAGGCGTAAAAAATGATAGCGGACACGCTGAATAACATTCATCGCCCGTGAGGGGCGGAAACAGTTCTCAGACACTGGCCACCTCCATTGCAAGCAATTCATCTTCATCAAGAGGCACTTCAACATCCCCCATCAGTGGATCGACAAGCCCTTCATTCAGCCGGATCAGAAGGTGGATACGACGACTGATACCGCCGTTATTAAGCCAGTACTGACGTGCTGCCGCAGTTCCCTGAGAGAGCCAGAGAGACATAAAACGCGCGTCGGTCGGGATAATTTCTACTATCGCGGTCCGGCCGGTTATCCCCCGGCTTATCACACGACCTGTCAGCTCAATGGTTCTGCAACAATGTTCACACCCTTCAGGATTGTGAAATCGCAGATTCCCGGGAGTGCATACACCAGGTTCTGTGCAATATTTTTCCAGATAGACGCGCGTTTCCACCGGTAACTGCGGTGCCATCTGCGCCCAGGTCAGACTACAGTGAGGACACAGGGTCGGCACGAGACGCTGGCTCACAAGTCCTCTCACCAGTTCCGCATCGGCGATCAAACGTCTGTCAGCCCCCATGACTTCCATTCGGGGTAAAGCGCCCGCAGCGCTGTTGCTGTGCAGGGTATCGAACACAAGGTGTCCGGCATGTGCCGCATGAATGGCAGCGATGAGCGCATTTATCTCCTGCATCTCCCCCAGCAGGATCGCATCAGGATCAGAGCGCACTACCGCAGCATTGCTCTTGTCCCAGTCACCGTTAATGACAGGGGTCTGGATAGCGCCGGCGATTCGCCCTTCAACAGGGTTTTCCACTGTCAGCAGGCGTTTACGGTGCCGGGTACGCACAAGCCACATATTGCTGAAAATGCGAAGGGTGGTACTTTTACCGGACCCGGTTGGCCCGGTGAGTAAGACCAGTCCGTTGGGAAAACGAATAATGTGTTTAGCAAGAGCAATCTGCTCAGGTAAGAACCCCTGCTGCTCAAGTGTTGGTACCCGATCGCTGTCATCCACTATGGTTCGCAGCGCAACGTAAATCCCATCGGCTGTCGTCATATGCTGGTAGCGCGCACCAAACAATCCCGCTGCGCGCACGAATTTAGCGTCAACACGTCCAGCCTGCATGTCGCTGTCGTTGAACGTTGCAGGGATCCGGATATCACACATCGACATAAAGAGGGTCTGAATGAGCGAATCCCCCTCCTCACTCGTCAGCTCGTCAATCACTTCCAGTTCGCCATGTATGCGCATTTCGATGCGCGCCAGGCCAATACTGCGCATAATCGTAATATGGATATCTGACGATCCCAGTTGCTGGGCCAGCGCAAAATACCCCACCATACGCTTCTGCACATCGCTCCATGCTTCATCAACTGCAGCACTGACCAGCTGTGCCGACTGAGTGAGCCGAAATTTTTCACGGCGAGCCTTAAGATCACCGAGCGACACAAACTCCGGTTTCGCATAAGGAAAACGCCGGGTCTGATCCATCACCCACCGCTGGATACGTACATCAGTACGGCGGTTTTTGTCGATGACCAGCGAGATCTGTCCGGCGGACTGTTCCACCAGGACAAACTCTTCAATTTCTGCATATGCACTCATTGCCGCTTCCTCAGAATGTCAGATCGCTTCCGTCGCTGAGGCGAACGGCCTCTCCGCTTATGGACGTCACTTTCCCCTTCATGCCCGGTACGACATCCCCTTTTTTAATTTCCGTCACGCCCCCACCCGGCAGGGTGACGCGCGCACGGAGGGCACCGGGTTTCCCGTAGATTTCCTGCAGGCGAACCCGCTCCAGTGAACGACTGACGGAAGAGATCTCCGGAGTTTGAGTCTGAGAAACAACCACAGCAGATGCCTGGGGATAACTGACAGGAGCCCCTTCCGCCAGGTTGCTTCTCGTCTCAACGGATGATTCCGCCTGACGTAACTGTTGCTTCAGGCGTGCCGTCTGAACCTGCTGCTCAAGCACCATATTGCGGGCCTGAGCCAGCTCAAGCTCTCCGCTGGTAACGTTGTCAGGAATGACTGGCCTGACGGTCATCCTTTCATCAGCAAATGCCTGACTCATCAGTGCCAGCAGGGTCAGACCGCATGGCAACAGCCAGCGAAGTGCATTATTTTTTTGCATACAGGCTCCCGCGCAGGGTGTAGTTATAAAGCCCCTGTGGGCTTACGGTGTAAGAAATGGAACTGAGACGAACGCCCCTGGCGTCCATCCCCTCAAGCAGCAGTTCTGGCATAAGCCCGGTTGAAAGCGTAAAGGTGTATTCCTGCCAGTCGGTTTTCGGTTGTTCGCTTTTCGTACCGGGCAGCGCTTCAGGTTGCTTCACCTCACTCAGCTGAACCGGGACATTTTTACGCTGCATGTGGGAGATGAAACTTTTCAGGCGTTCATTTGCCGGACGAAGCGGTTCATCCTGCAGCGAGTTCGCGTCAGGTAAGCCAAAATGAATAAAGACGTTTCCGTTCTTTCCACCGTCAACAAAATCAAACGTTGCCGGATGCCCGTACAGCTGGACGACCCGCCGGTCAAAGTTTTCAATGGTA
Organism: Enterobacter sp. JJBC; assembly: GCF_036936505.1. Classification (NCBI taxonomy): domain Bacteria; kingdom Pseudomonadati; phylum Pseudomonadota; class Gammaproteobacteria; order Enterobacterales; family Enterobacteriaceae; genus Enterobacter; species Enterobacter sp. JJBC. Next base: position 426,954 of record NZ_CP136935.1, on the reverse strand, counting down.
CTACCCTGAGCCGCTTCGTAATGCAGCCGAAGCCCCTGCTGCTGCTCATCACATTCCCCCACTGAAACACGCCATCCCACAATTGACATCCGGGACTCACTACGGGTAGCCCAGCACGCCTTCAGAAATACCGGGACCGTAAACCGTGTCACCCACGGACCGGGAAGCTTCTCTGGTTGTACTGCCTCTTCGGGTTTGATGACATTGACGACCTTTCGGCTCGCCTCGATAGCCGCATCCCGGGCTGCCTGTGAAGATTCGTTCTGGATCCACAGGCCTGTAGCCACCAGGGCTGCCACAATGGCAATAACGGTTAAAGGTCTGCGCAGGGATACTTCATTCAGACGGGCACGGGCCATAGTCTGAGCAGACAGACCCTCTACCAGCATTTTCCAGCTGATATTCTGCTGGTGATCCGCAACGCAACTCCAGCCCTCCTCACCGGGATCGTTGAACGTCAGAAAATGGTTACGGGCCGTGCACACTTCCTGAAGCGTGCCGGTCACATCTGCCATCACGGTAAGCTCGTCGCGGACCGTTGCCAGAAAGACCCATTTGTTATTGTCTTCATCAAGACGGTACAGACCATGGCTGCTGCCACCGATAGCACTCTGGAATACAGATGCCAGTGAATACAACTTAACCCCGCGACGAGTTTTTTCGGGGCTGACCAGCCCTGTCACTTTGCCGGTCCCCTTACCACTGGTTACCCAGTGCGTATCGTTGAGACGCAGACGGGTAAGGAGGTCTGTTGCTCCGGATTGCGTCCAGTGCATGCCGGCAACCCAGCCAGTACGACCATCCAGTACCAGAACGCCAGCGGTGCGTTCCCCCTGCGGTAACCGCTTTCTGCTTTTTCTGTAGATCATGGCATCAGCACCGGTGTGATAAGAATAACCAACGTTGAACGCTTACTGGCACCGGTACGTCCACCGCCTAAACCAAAGAAATCAGCAGAACCCATCCCCTGTTTATCCGCCGAGTTAGAGACCTGATCGGCACCGGTGACCATGATGGTTTCGCCTGAACGCATATTGAATTTCTGGGTAATCGCCTCTTTGGAATAAGCGGCCAGATCATTACGGGTATTGCCGTCCGCGCTGATGAACTTCTCAATCTTAGGTGGGGTGTCATAGCTGAATGCGAACTGCAGCTGTACGTCGCCATTATCCTGAATGGAAGGCACAGCCGTCATGAACAGACCCGTCGTGAGGGTCGTGGTGGTCATTGTCGAGGTCACCCCGACATTGGCCGTTGCCGTCGATGCACTGCTGGTGATCATCCCCTGCTGGTTTGAAAGCTGGTACGGCACCGGTGTGAAATTCGTTGTCAGGCGGGTCTGTCGGGTCACAACACTAACGTCCCCCTGTTCAGACAGCGCCTTAACAATCAGATTGCTGCCTGCAAAATGCCCTGCCTTTCCGGTTGCGGTGTCAAGAACCGATACCCCCATCGACCCCGCACCGGTGGATGCAGCATTGAAGGTGCCTTTGACATTGATCCCGTAGTTCCGAAGGGAGTTCGTAACAAGGTCAAGATCCATTCCCAGCTCATGATTAACCGACTGAGTGACGGTTAAAATCTGGAAATTCAGCTGAACCTGACGATTGAGAATTTTGTTTTCATATTCAACAAAACTTGCCACGCGATTATGCACTTCCGGTGTGTCGGTAACCGTCAGCGTGCCACTGGAAGAGGACAGGAAGAATCGCCCGACGTTTGGCGTAAGAATTTGCGCGATGGTTTTGCGTATATCATCAAAAATTTCACTGCTGAGCCCGTATGCTGTTTTTTGCTCGGTGCTGACTTCGCCTGAGCTGGAAGAGCCATCACTGCCAAGTTGCGTACCTGACCCCGAATTGATCGAGGCAGAACTGTCGATCCTGGTGTTCATAAACGACAGCTGGTACATACGGGTATCAAAGCGATAGAAGAGAATTCCACCATTTTCCATACGCCAGGAAAGCCCGTACCGGCTTTCTGCCACATCAAGCAGCCCCCGCAGTTGAGCATCCCATTTGATACCTGCCATGATACCGGCACCAGAGTTCGCGACAGGTGACGGGTTACCGTTCCGGCCATTTATGGCAGCAAGAGAAACGCGCCCGTTATCATCAGGGGCTGGCAGGGAGCCGGATACCTGCCGTGTTGCACCATCACCGGCGCTGCCTGTCGACAATGATGCAAGGGCATCAGGTGTGAACGACACCCTTATGCCGCAGACAGAGGTAATGCGCTGTGCCAGCTCAGGAAGAGTCACACCATCAGGACGATTGATCAGAATGGGACAGTCAGGCACGTTTCTGTCATCAGATACTGCCGACGAAAGCCCGATGGGTTTCAGATCAACCCAGGGTTTTTCAGTCCAGGTCACCAGCTGTGGCGGGCGGGCCGTTTTACTGTCAATAATCCGTGTTGCAGTATCACCTTCCGCGCGCGCCTGCTTTTCGATTTTATTAATTTCATGCCAGGCACAGCCGGAGAGCAGAACAAGGGATATCGCCATTGCGGTTGCGCGTAAACGAGGCAGTAAGGATGTCATCCGGCCTTCCTTCAGTTGAGATAAACGATGTTTCCTTCCGACATCCCGGCCGGTAAGGAGAGATTCATATCGGAGCCATCCGCCATGAGCAGATGACCGCCGGTAACAGAAAGGACCAGCGCAGAGCCTGATGACAGACGATTGAGCGCAGATCGCAGACCGGGTTGTTCAGGTGTCCATATCCAGAGCCGGCCACCGCCGATCGCCGCACGAATGCGGGTATCCGGAGCCGGTGAAAAGCTGAACTGTGAGAGATTCAGCCTGCCGTCAGGGAGGTTGTGGCTGTAACGCCAGTCGTTGACCATGCTGGCTGTGCGCAACATATCGTCAGCCAGCAGCTCTGCCGCAGCACTATCCTGTTGTGCCTGCTGTTCAGAGATATCCACCGAGGTGATGCTGTTCGTCACCAGCATCACCAGCATTGCGATGGCCACAATGGCGTATCCCATGTTATTGCCCGCCCTGAAGCGGTTTATCGTTGACGTATACCAGGCACTGGAGACGGTTTGCTGACGCGTAAAGCGGTTTTTCTGCCGGGCGATACAGCTCAAACAGCTGCACCACAACTGACTCGAAATTCCCCCGCAGGGTAAGAGGAGCCTCGATACGATAATTCACGGAGGTTGGCCAGATGACGACCCATGTCGGGCTGCTGCCACTTTCGCAGTGAACAGAAGCGGCCCATTGCGACAACGTGTCCTTTAACGTGGTTCCGGCCAGCGCAGTCCAGACCTGTCCATCAGGTAACGATGTCAGCGGGGCCCCCGGAGTGAAAACAGACTTTTCACTGACAGTAGCAACGGAACCCGGCATCGGGGTATGCCGTGTTGTTTTAACCTGAGGAGTACTGTCAGCTTTCGAAACGCCCAACGCAGCTTTATTCAGAGGGGCTGATTTAGCCATCATGGTCGCCGGTGCAGGTGCCAGCGCTGTGGAAGGATGTACCTTACCGGAGGAAGCACGGACGGCGATGCCTGCCTGAGTTTTCTGCGCCGGAGCCGGTAACTGCTGCTCAGAAGACTCACTGGCAGAAAATGGGTTACGTGGTGTGCCGGGAACCGCAGGCGCTGTCACCTTAACAGCAGAAGATGAAGCGGCTTCTGACACACTCGAATTACCCGGACGTGCGGGAGGCAGCGGGTAACTGTTAGTTCCGGTTACGGCAGGTTGCGAAGTACCCGTCAATAGTGAACCCGTGACAGGGTATTTCCCCGCGTCCTGGCTGGCTGAAGTGCCCTGCGCGGCAACAGATGTTGCAGGCGCAAGGTGGCGGTATTCATCACGCAGCACAAAACAGATTTCTCTGTTCAGGTCATCGACCCGCATACGCCAGGCCGGGCCAGCCAGGATCTGTAACGCATCACCAAGCTTAACGGGGCCAATTGAGCGCTGCACAGCCGGAAGCGGCTTGATGAACAGTTCCGAATAGACGCCGGGCTCGCCTGAACACAGCGAGTATCCGGATCCAAGCATCACATAACGCATACCTTCCCCGATGGTATTCACCACCTGTGCCGGCATCCGGATGTCGATAATCTGACTGAGCGGATCACGCTGCGCATCAACAGGGCGCGTGCTGGCAAGGGTGTAGCGATCGTAACGAACGACTTCAGGGGAACGGTTCTGATAAAGATCCTGAACACGCAGCGAGCCCTGCAACCTGCTCACGGGTACAGAGCGAGAATTAAAATCGGTGCAACCGGCTGCAAGCAGGCAGAGCGTGATGGCTCCAGGCCGATGCCATGTCTGCAGGTTTATTTTTACCATCAGGATCCCCCAGGATTAGTCCGAAACAAGTCGGATATTCTGGCGGGGATGCCTTTTCGGACAATGCAAAACTATTACTGCGAACTGAAGAAAATGTCTCCGTAGGGCAACGACAATAAGACCTGGAATGCCCGTTTCATGGACTTTCGCCATTTTCGGATGTCAGCGCGGGGATCAGGCCATAAAAAAGCGCCAGATTAACCGGCGCATTCGTCTGCAATGAAGAGATTATCAGGCAACGCGATGTGGAACATAGGTCACAGTCACCACAAACATCGGACGGTTTTGCCCTGACACCGGACAATCATGAAACCATCATATTTTGTAGAATAACGTGTTAGCGGCAACCGGTGACTCAACAAAGCCAAAGTATTCGTAGAACGCTTTAGCCTGCTCATTGATCGCATGTACCATGATAGCCTTGATCCCGACCTGATCTGCCAGATTCGAGACGCGTATCACCGCGTCATTCAGCAGCCATTTTCCAAAGTTATGCCCCTGAGTACAGACATCGACTGCAAGGCGCCCCAGTAAGACAACCGGTACAGGATCTGGCATATTCTGGCGCAGGCTACGCCCCAAATCGACATGACTCACAGAGCCCGTCGCGATGGAATAATACCCCACTACACGCAGGGTACCTTCCAGGCAGATCACGAAAGTGCGTGAAGCATTCAGATGCTGATTCTTCATCGCACGCCGGCGAAGCCAGTCATCAAGTACCTCATTCCCACAATCGAACGGTTCAAGAACATGCTGTTCTGTCAGTAAAGCAGGCGCAGTGACATTTATTTCCATTCAGGTTTCACATCCATCAGCCGCTGACGACCTTCAACATTCTGTACAGGCGCTTCCAGCTGCTTAATGAATGCCTGGTAACGGGCGTCATCAAGAACGAACACGCGTTGATCCAGGATTATGTTCTGCGCCTCGTGCACAGCCTTCTCAATGATGAAGTCAGTACGATTTTTGTTAACCAGACTGGCGGCATAATCAATCACTGCACGCTCTTCATCAGTGGCCCGGATATTTATTTGCTTGTCACGAACAGATTTACGGGCTGTAGTTTGCATGTTCCCTCCACATGGTAACAGATTGCTATACACTCATAATAGCTTACATGGTAGCAAGTTGCTATACATTAGCATCCTGCAGAGAGAGGTATGTTGCGGTGCATTTTCCTCTGCCAGCAGTTCAACAGAAGTAAAAAAAGCGCCAGTCAAACTGGCGCACTTGTGAAACCGTATCAGGAAATGGCGTAGATCGCTTTTCGGCAGATCCCATATCCATGCCCCAGAAACGGTATGTCATCGTCAAAATCCATTGGAGGTTCATTTGCAGGATTGTGTGGTGCTGTGGGTTGCTGCGCCTGAGACTGTCCCCGGTTTCCCTGAGGCTGGGCAGACTGTTGACCGCTTCCGGAACCTGCAGGGGTATTACGACCACCCAGCATCTGCATCGTCCCGTTTACGCCCACCACAACCTCTGTTGTCCAGCGTTCTGTCCCACCATTGTCGGTCCATTTGCGGGTTCGCAGATGGCCTTCAAGATAAACCTGTGAACCCTTTTTCAGATATTCACCAGCGACTTCGGCGAGTTTGCCAAACAACACAACACGGTGCCATTCCGTATTTTCCTTCATTTCACCGCTTTGTTTATCGCGCCAGGATTCTGACGTTGCAATGCTCAGCCCGGTAACTGCGGTGCTATTTGGCATGTAACGCACTTCGGGGTCCTGACCGAGATGGCCAACGAGAATAACTTTATTAATTCCGCGACTTGCCATGACGTAATCTCCTGTACCTAATCATATTCGCGCTGCGTCCATTCCTCTTTCTCAAGAGCAATGTCAGCCTGCAGACTGGTTTTGTAATATTCGACCGATTCACGGGACACGGGACCCATTTCGTTCGCGGCACCGATATAAAAACCGCGCTGGCTGGACAAAACCTAGATGTGTAGCTCAAACCCGGCTTCTGCTGCTAATAAACTGAATGGATGCTCCATGTGAAAACTCCGTTACGTTATCGGGAGAGGTAAATCCCCCGAAAGAGATTTACCGGATTTGAGAAAAAAAGAATCAGAACGAGTTCGGATCGTAATCCCTGGTTGCTGCAGAACCCTGTTCAGGGGTTTGAGAAGCATTTGGTACGGTGTAAACGACGTCCTGGCCTTTCTTAATGAACTCAACCTTAATCAGTCGGGCTTTCAGAGAAGGTCTGGATTCGCCAGCATGTTCACCAGACTGAAGGGTAAACACATCAGCTTTAAGGCCGCTCAGCACAAAGCCCAGCAGGACTTTTTCTTCTTCATCCACGGCCTTCTGGCAGCGATTGATGAGTTTTGTCGCTTCAGGACCCGCAACAGTGACATCGAAACGGGTGTAAGACGCGTTGTCAACTGGACCGGTGAGGGCATTGATAACGGCGCAGGTAAATTCACCGTTTGGCCCCTGTACACGACGAATCGAGCTCAGGTAGCCGATACCGGTGACATTGAGATTGAAATACTCTTTTTTCTGGCTGGCAGAAGAAGAGGTGGTGGAAGAAGCAGTAGCAGTGGTGGTGGTAGCTGTCATGATGTTATCTCCGGAGTGAAAACTAAACAGGTAGCGGAGAAACATCTGTCCCTGACGGGATAATGTTTCCCGCAGGGAAGTCAGCAGAACTATGCCGACTGGCTGTATGTGTGAAATGGACCTCAACTCGCCGGGAGCGCCTGTTCTCAGAGGTTAAACAGGTTTAACAAAACCACCCGAAGGCGCCACTCGCAGGTTTATGTGGCATTGGCATGTGATTACCCGAAGGCGCCTGTCTCAAATCACTCAGGCATTGGCAGTTGTCGGTGACAACAATTAGCCTCTTTATCATTTATTCAGACGCAGCGAATGTCAACGCCAGCGCGTATAAAAATTCATCAATACCAGCAAATAAAAAAGCGGCACCTTTCGGTACCGCCTGTGAGGTCTGCACCACAGACCTGAGGTTGAACTGCTGACGCAGTTGCTCCGGGGGTGTGTTCAGGACCCGGCACGGTTTCACGGAGTTTTGTGCCTTCATGGCTCACGTTCAGGTGTGGACGTAGCCATACAGACTGTATCCTGCCAGCACTGCATTAGGTGCTGACAGAACCCGCAGTCACGGGGTGCGGCTTCAGAGCCGTGGCAACAATACCAAAGGCATACTGTCCCCGCAATGAGGGACAGGCATTTAATTGTTCCCGGATTTTGCAGACTTAGATCTGCGCGTACTTTTACGTTTTCCCGTCTCGCTATTGATGATCCCTTTACAATCCGGATAACGATGACAACCCCAGAAATCACCCTTCTGCCCTTTTCTCAGGCGGGTTTTACCCCCACACAAAGGACAGGGCGGTGTGGGCGGGACTCTGATATTCACCCGCTGTTGTCCCCCCAGACTGACAAGTTTGCGCGTCCATTCGACCTGACGTTGCAAAAAATCATTCAGGATAAGGCGTCCTGCAGCCACTTCATCCAGAGCCTGCTCCCACAGAGCAGTCATTCCGGGGTCAGTGAGTTGCGATGGCAGGGCGTCAATGACGTCAGCACCCAGTTCACTCGCACGCAGCTGTTTGCCCTTACGCACGATAAACCCACGGTTCAGCAATTGCTCAACAATACCTGCCCGGGTGGCTTCAGTTCCCAGCCCGGCGTTGTCCTTAAGCACCTTGCGAAGTGCGATATCAGTAACAAACACTGACGCGTTCATCATCGCGCCGATAAGCGTTGCAAAAGTATAGTGCGCCGGCGGACGGGTCATTTGTTGCACAACCTCTGCACCACTCACCCCACACCGTTCCCCCTTACCAAGAGGAGGAAGTTCAATACTGGCATCATCATCCCCGGCACTCTCGTCTTCATCCTTACCGAACAGAGCTTTCCAGCCCTTTATCACCTCTGTCCTTCCGGTGGTGCGGAACAGTTGCCCACCAATATCAAACTGCAGCCGGGTAATGTCTGATTCATGCAACGGGAGAAACTGGGCCAGATAGTTACGGCGAATGAGCATATAAACACGTCGCTCAGCTTCACTCAGCGCAGACAACTGAAACGCATTTCGCGTGGGGATAATACCGTGGTGTGCAGTAATTTTTTTATCGTCCCAGATACGCGAAACAAATGAGGTATCAAGACCTGAAAGGAGAGAAGAACATTCCGGATCAGAGCGTTTAATGGCGGAAAGAACTGCAGGGATTTCCTCACGCATTGACTCCGGCAGGTAACCACAATCGGTGCGTGGATAGGTTGTAGCCTTGTGCTTCTCATAGAGACTCTGTGCAGTATCGAGCACCTGCTGAGGCGACATATCCCACAACTGACCACATGCCTGCTGTAATGTGCCAAGCGAGAAAGCCAGCGGCGCAGCGGCTTTTTCACACTTCGTCTCACATTCTGCGACGGTCGCGACTCCAGCCTGCCGACAAAGCTGCGTCACCTGCTGCGCAATATTGTGATGTATGCAGCGCTTTTCCTCGTCTGTATAGACCTTTGCAGGCACCCATTGTGCCGGAAACGTTTTTCCGCCCGCACTGAGCAGCACCTTCACCTGCCAGAAGGGCTTAGGTGCGAATGTCGCGATCTCCCGATCACGACGTACAACTAACGCCAGAGTCGGGGTCTGCACTCGCCCCACAGAAATCACGCCATCAAATCCAGCCTGTGCGGCAAGCAGAGTATACAGGCGTGACAGATTCATTCCGATGAGCCAGTCGGCACGCGCGCGGCCAAGCCCCGCATGATACATTCCCAGCGTTTCAGAACCCGGTCGCAGATCCTGCAGGGCTGCACGGATACTCATCTCATCAAGGGCTGATAACCAGAGTCGCTGTACCGGACCGTCCCACCGACAATATTCCAGCAGCTCACGTGCAATCACTTCGCCTTCTCTGTCCGCATCCGTGGAGATAACGACATCATCAACCTGGCGCAGCAGACGTTCAATCACCCTGAACTGAGCCTGCGTTTCCTTTTTGACGCTCACCTGCCAGGGGGAGGGCAAAATGGGCAGAGCAGAGAGAGACCATGGTTTACCATACTGTGTACCGTATGCCTCCGGCGGAGCGGTCTCCAGCAGATGTCCTACGGCCCAGGTAACTGTAACGCCCGGACCAGTCAGAAAGCCGTCACCACGTTTTGTGGCACCCAGAACATTTGCCAGATCCCTCCCCTGTGAGGGCTTTTCACAGATAAAAAGCCGCATCATGATCCCCTGGTCAGGCCGCCTGATAACGCATACGAAGCAGACTGACGCTCGATTCGTTGACTGGTGGTGAGAACGCTGAGCGCTTTTCTCCAAGAAGAACTGACTGGTCAGGCTCCCCTGCAGCCTCACAGGCTTGTTTCCATGTGTTGTTATTTTCCACAGCATCGAACCGGGTTGCATCAATGCGGCGATACGACAGGACAAATCCGTAGACCTGGCGGATTAACCGTCCACCTTCACCAAGATACTGGTCACGTCGGGAACGCGTAATTAATCCATAGTGCGACGCCTGCAGAGCCTTTTTCGCACACTGATCGAAACCAACCAGCAGAAACACACATCGGTAACCCAGGGGCGTTCGGGTGAATACCTGAATATCAAGTGGCTCAACGGATGCCACTTCGGTAAGCGTAATGCCTGGAGGCAACGCAGACATCTCAGTATCCAGTTGCTGTATCAAGGCAGTCATTGCATCTGAGGCCGCTTTAATCTTCCCTTCCAGATTAAGCATAGCCTCGTCAGCCCAGGGATTATTTCGCAATGAATCCTGGTTAATGAGCGTCGCCCGGTGGAAAAACTGAGGCATACCGATGATGCCATGCCTGGCCGGTTTTTCCCCGTCTTGTTTTTCGGGCTGGCGACCCTGCCAGAGCCCAATTGCGTAGTTCGTATGTAGTGCGATCGTCATTTCAGACTGGAGCGAACCGGTTCGTTTCTCGTTTTTTTCTGCCATCGTTGCCACCTGCATTCAGTTAAGATGAGCTGGCATAGTCCTGAAACACCGGTGCCCTCAACAATGTGAAACTCATAATTCCACCCATCAAATTGCAGGATGTTCATTTTTTGTTCTTGTCGCACCCCGCAACAAGGCCATTTTTCAACCAGAAAAATACTTACCCAACAAGACGCAGATAGCCAAATCCGTTACCTGATTATTTTTTGCACTTGCTGCGCCCCGCAGCAAGGTTATTTTTCAACCAGAAAAAATACCTACCCAATAAGACGACTGATAGTCAAATCCGTTACCTGATTATTTTTTGTTCTTGCCGCGCCCCGCAGCAAGTTTTTTTTTCAACCAGAAAAAAAATACCTACCCAACAAGACAACTGATAGTCAAATCCGTTGCCTGATTATTTTTTGTTCTTGCTGCGCCCCGCAGAAAGGTTATTTTTCAACCAGAAAAAATACCTGCCCAACAAGACGACTGATAGTCAAATCCGTTACCTGATTATTTTTTGTTCTTGCTGCGCCCCGCAGCAAGGTTGCTTTTGTACGATTATTTTCGTTGAGTAACCGGATTGCGAGTAGCAGCCTGCTCTAAAATTAACCAGTATTATTTCACTTCCCAACCTTCTGCCGGATAGCTGCGATCATCGCCCTGACCTGCTCCTGAGAAGGGCGGTTCGCCGGCGGAACGGGGAAGCTGACAGACGGTACTGTGCGTACATCAGCCGGACAGGAAGCTTTCCCTCCAGAACCGGAAGGTACCGTATCCTCCGAAAGTTTCAGCTCACCGCTTCGGGCCCTTCGCAGCATGGAGAACAGCCAGCCCACCGGATTGTTGAGCCTGCCGCGGGTCTGCTGCTCACGCAGCATGTCACCCAGAGCCTTTGCCATCGTCTCCGGCAGCGAAGCCATCTGCGTACTCAGCATCTGCCGGTCTTCGCTGTTCAGACCGTTCAGAAAATCGTCCGGCAGGAAATGCTCACCACCCGGTACGTACGTTTTTTTATTCACACTGTGTGTGAAAGAACGTACGTTACAGTCCGAATTCCGGACTCCGGTGTAAGCCGTTGATTTTGTACTGAGTCCGTTTTCAGGACTCTGTGATATATCAGCCTTAAGGGCACTGAGTCTGTTTTCCGGACTCGGTAAATTCGGGTTGTTTTTTATGCGTTTTTTACTGAGTCCTGATTCCGGACCCGGTTGTACGGCCTGTCGCTGACGGGCCATTTGTTCTGGTGTGGCCGGAGCACTCAGCCGGTGTTCAATAATGGCCAGGCGGCTGTGACGGTGGCGCATTCCCGGGTCCTGCAGGATGTCATTCACTACCGCCAGGGCGGTCATACGGACGGCTTTATTCCTGCTCAGGCAACTTTCTTCAACAAGCGCCAGCCAGCCCGGATCAAACGTTTCAGCATCCCGGTAGCCCAGCGGCTCATCATGCTGTGCATAGATATTGCCCCGCACGCGGCCACGGTCGTCACGTACACGCTTACACAGACTGAGCCAGCCGGTAAGACGTAACATGATCAGGACGCGGCTAACCGTATCTCTGGATGCCTTATCCGAATGTGCCGATGCCAGCTGAACCTGCAGCTCATCATAGGTCGGGAACACCGCACCTTCGTTCTGCCAGGCATACAACCGGATCATCACCCAGGCTGTTTTATCCAGTGGTGAAAGACGCGTATCAAGAAACAACTGGCGGGGAAACGCATCATGCACATTTCCCATAAAGAGAAGCCCGCTGCGCTCCTGACTTACATCCCCCGTATCAACACGGCGTTCGAGATTCCGCTGCATCCTGGACAGTGTGTGAGCAACGATACTGTCTGTCGGAATGGTCATTTTCTGCTCTCCTCTTCAGCCTGAGACAGCACAATGCCGGGATAAACCCGGCATTGTGTGGTCACCAGCAGTATTCCGTTACCGCCGTATTTCACGGTTATAAGTCTCATGGTCCATCAGCCACCATTGCTGGCCACCATCCTTACTGAGGATGCGCCAGAACGGCCCCACATCTATCTTGAGATAGCCATTCCCGTTAATGGCCAGGCGGCGAAATACCTTCCTGCCACAGCATACGGCGCTGAACAGCCGCTGTGCCCGACGGCGGACTGCAGGGGAAACCTGCTGACGTGAAGAAAAGTCGGTCATCTGCATCATGCCTCCTTACGCCGTGGTGAATCGGTCCTGCGGGATGGAGAGGTCTCCCGACACCACTGACAGACTCTGCTCCAGACCGCCGTCAGTGACAGTTCAAGCTGTTCTGCAGCAAGCATCATCGCCTCCAGCGCCTGATGTGAGTCCGGGGAGGTTAGCCCGGCGGCTTTCCACTCCGTCCACAGAGCAGCGTCCTGGGATTCCGTCAGCGACTGAGTACGGCCCTGGCGCGACTCAATCCCCATGAGACGTCGGCGTGCACTGACCTCTGACGGGGACAACCCGAAATATTTATCAATCAGTTCCATTGAGCCACCAAGCTCCAGGGCACGGTCAATCATCAGCATGCGCTTCTGTTCAATACGTGCCTGATTCAGCATCAGCCAGAAATTCTCATGATTCAGTTTCACATCCAGCACGGATACATGGGACTGGCTCAGGTAGTGCAGTTCATCAAGGTTAAGCTGACTCAGCGCACGGATTTCCTCCACCGACATACCCAGTGACTCGCAACGGCGGATATTGCCGTTTTTGATATCCATCAGCAGCGATGAAAGAATGGCCGTCGTGGCCTGTGAAAGACTGAGCTGGCTCATAAGATTCCTCCCGGGCTGGCAACAAGCAGAACATCAAAAAACCAGCCCGACAGGCAGGCACTCCATAAAATAATGTCAGTCATGTGTACGGCCTCCCGTCGTAACCTGCTGTTGAGCCTGCGAACCACTCAGGCCATGATGAATATCGGTATCCCGACCGGCTAACCAGCCCGCCACACGCGCGGCTTTGTCGCCACGACATTTACCGGCCGTCCGGACACTAACCATCCCCAGCGTGTCGCCGGTGTGACGCCGGACCAGCCAGTTTTTGAGCATGACATTCTCACTTTCTGAAGGCGCAAATGACTGTAGTACCTGCCAGACACCAGACACCCACCCTTCCCGAAACTGATCGGCCCTGCGGCGGAGCGTGTTCTTAAGGATACGGCGCTTCCGGTACCCGGCGATCTGTACATCAGTGTCTGCACGGAGTTGCCGCTGTAAAACGGTATAGATATAAAGCGCCACCTCCGCTCTCTCGCTGAAACCATAAAAATGCAGTGATCGGCGAACACGTTTAACGCCGCTGCAACTGGTGTGAACATGCCAGCCAAACCAGCAGCGGCAGCCGGTTGCCATGCAAACAACCGTGGCAAGTGAATTGAGCCATGCAGGTACTTTTTCTGCATTACTGGTCAGGCTCTCACAGACTGACTCCCGGATGTCATGCAGTGAAAGCATGTCCGGTGTCAGGCCATGACGCTGCATCAGACGCTGAGCCAGTGCTACTGCGCGGGCCGCCTCATGTGGATTACTGTTCCGGGTGCCCAGCGCCATCAGGTGCCGGATACGTGCTATCACCTTTGCATTGTCAGACATGACGTCTCCCCCTGTTGCCGGAAGCACGATGAACGCTCTGCTTCTCCTCCACATCCTGACAGCCGGCACACAACGCAACGCCTGGCACAGCCAGTTGACGGGCGACGGGAATATCAGCGCCACAGCATTCACAGGTTTCTTTTGACGGGCGTGACGAGTGCACTTTTGCCCGGATAGCATCAATACCGCGCTGGGTGAAAACAGCAGTACTGGCCTGAGCCATTTCATCATTCAGGTCATCAGACATTTTCCCCTCCCTTCGCAGCCAGACGCTGTAGTTCGCGCAGACGACGGATCACACGTATTAGGCGCATTATTTTAACGACCGTGACATCATCGAAAACAGCCGTATCTGCGGGGTCCTGAGAACCAAAAAAATTCAGGCAGAACATAAACATGTTGAACTGTTTATTCGGGAGTGAGCCAGAGAGCCCCGACAGAAAAAGGGTAAATTCACTGGCGGTTTCAGAAATGGTGAAGCCTGATGAAAGTGGGTCTTTATCCTCATGAACACCGTCTGCACAGCCCATCGCTTCCGCGATTTCGAAAGTCAGGCGATAAGACATATCCTGCAGGTGTTCGATGTCGTCCTGTAACGCCGGGATATGCCAGATATCACTGACTGGCTCCAGGCCTGTTGCGGCGAAAGCCACTGAACTGACATAAACAGTGGAGGATTCACCCTGTTCGCCAAATGCAGAGCGAAGCGTGCTGGCGTCAGCATCTGACTTAAGTAACCACTCTCCACCGTTTGCCGTGTTATCAGCCTGACCGGTAATCACCGGATGACCGCCAAAGAGGTCGTTCTGCACCTCACAGCGTGACTCACTTCCGGCTGACAAACTGTCGGGAAGCTCAGCACTTTCCGGCAGTTGAGGTGCCGGTTCCGGGCGTCCGGAGGTCGTCAGCGTACCGCTACGCAGGCCAGTAACAGGAGCCTCAGAGGAATTATCTGCCGGCAGAGACGTAACCGGGGGCGTTGTGCGCTCCCGGGTACCTGACTGTTCCGATGCGGGAGTCAGCGCCGGCAACGGAGGTGGCTCACCAAACTGCTCACGGCGTTTTTGCTCGCGAGGATCAAGTTCAATCAGCCAGCGATCATAATTCAGACTGGGATGCGGTAGCGCCTTAACCAGCTGACCAATAAATTCATCCCTGAATACGTCAAGTGCATAACTGTCAGGTTCGTCAAAGCACCTGCACGTTGCGCCAAAGACATCATCCAGTGTGCAGTCAGGTTTTACGTCACCACTGAATGATTTCCAGACCTTCATGGCTGAAGAGCGAAGACTGAGGAGTGGAGTTGCCTGCCCACGGCTCATGCCGCTTTCAAGTAACCGGGGCATATGGGGATACAGATAATTAAGCGTATCCTCCATTCTGCTTACGCTGGAATTATCAATAGGGTAACCTTCCTTACCCAGCAACTCAGAAAGCTCTCGCAAGGTAACACTTCGGCCCAGTTGCTCTTCATAAATTACACGCGCTTTATGGACTCCGAATGCCTTTTCAATATAGGTAAGATCCCCCCTGACCTCATTTTCGGCCAGATGACCAACGAGACATTTGAGCCGCCCAGGCCAGGGTTTGAAAATGGTGTGAACACGGAAGTACCGTTCATCACCCGTTTCCTGCCAGAGTTCGCAGAGGATCTGATAACGAGTATTACCTCCATCACTGAAAATGTAGACATCGTCACCGTCGGGATCTCGGGTCACTTTAGGAATAGAGTCCAGTCCACGTGCACGAACGGAGGCTTTAATTTCCTCAAATCGTGGATTGCGCCCTTTACGTGGGTTGTCCGGATTCGGGCGTAACTGATCGAGGGTGAGCACCATCGCCATTTCACTTACCGGTTGGGCAACGACAGGAGTGTGATCGACAGGCTGTACCGGGGATTTGCCCCGCTGCAACATGGCTGCACCGATGTTAAGTTTGCTGACATTACTCATGCATACCTCCCGCTCTCAGGAGTCGCAGAGAAACGGGTATACCGACCTTCATATTGCAGGCGGATCGTACCTGTAGGCCCCTGGCGCTGTTTGCTGATAATAATTTCAGCGACCCCCTTATCATCTGTATTTTCGTGATAGACTTCATCACGATAGATAAAGACGATAACGTCTGCATCCTGCTCCAGTGCACCAGAATCACGCAAATCGCCATTGTTAGGCCGCTTATCTGCACGACTTTCCAGCTGGCGATTCAGCTGTGAAAGGGCCACAACCGGACAACCCATTTCTTTCGCCAACGCTTTCAGTGAGCGCGATATTTCGGCAATTTCTTGCGTGCGGTTTTCCTGGTCCGGACAACGCATGAGCTGCAGGTAATCAAGACCAATGACGGAAGGGTGACCATAACGACGGGCATTACGACGGGCACGAATTCTGAGCATGGCTGGAGTCAAAGAACCGGTATCATCAATGATGAGGCGATCTTTAAGATCTCCCATCAAAAGCGCAGATGCATTTGAAACGCGCGCCCAGTCCTCATCATCCATCAGGCCACTTTTAAGACGTGTGAGGTCAACATTGCCAAGTGAAGCGACCATACGCATCAGGATCTGATCTGTTGGCTGCTCAAGACTGTAAAACTGTGCCAGTAAATCCACTTTTTTCAGAAGTGAATTAAGGAGCATACTGATCAGAAATGCCGTTTTCCCCATAGAAGGACGTGCAGCGATGAGCACCAGATCACCGGACTGCAGGCCGCTGGTCATGGCGTCAAAATCATCAAAACCAGTAGGCGTACCGGTAATACCATCAGGCACATTGCAGCGACGCTCCAGTTCCACCAGGAGCTTTTCCATACCATCAAGCAGCGTGACAGCCTGCTGTGGTTCTGAACGTTCTGCCAGACGGGTAATTTTCTGCTCAGCAGTCTCCATTACCGCCCCGATATCGACTCCGGGCACCTTAACAGTTTCAGCTATCTCTGTACCAATTGCGGCCAGTTGTCGCCCCTGGCTGTACCTGCCAACAATGTCACAGTAAGCAACGATATTGGCCGCACTCGGGGTGTTTTTAGAAAGTTCGGCTAGATAGGCAAAACCACCCAGTTGATCAAGCGCATCCTTACCGCGACTTTCAATGCTCTCAGCAAGCGTAATCAGGTCAATCGGACGCCCCGCTGCAACCAGACGCGACATCTCATGAAAGATGACGCGGTGAACCTTAAGATAAAAATCATCCATGGTGAGACGGAGCGCGACTTCATCCCAGCACTCATTATCCAGCATCAGGCCACCAATAACGCTCTGCTCAGCATCCTGCGAAAATAGTCCTGGTACATTTCTGCGGTTGTCTGACGTCATTCCTCGTCCCCCGCATTTGCTAACGCATCGAAACTTTCTTTCCATTCAGGGAACAGTTCGCAGGCCAGGTTATACATAGAGGTAAATGCGGAATCGCTTTTACGGCTGGTTTTTTTCTCAAGGCGATGGACTGGCACCCCTTTAACATGCCCCATGACATAGACGGTAAGGTCATAGATACGAGTCGTCAGCAGGTCGATATGGATTTTATCGGCATGGATGCTATAGCGTTTTTCTTCAACGATTTTTTCGACTTCAGCAAGTGTTTCAACTGAAAGCTTGTCATAGTCCATGCAGTTGATGAGTAATTTTGTATTCGGGAGCTGAATACCAAAAGTGCTATATGGGAGCAGCTCTTCCATCAATGCGACAGTACCACGCATAAACTCCCTGATATCTGGAAGGATCGGTTTCGCTACACCAACCATAGAGCCGGTAGAGGCCAGGATAATCAGCTCAGACATCACAGATCGTGAGCCTTGTGAATCGACAATAATCACGCCATATGGACTAAAGAGAGGGTGTGAAAGTGCATTTCGCAGCCGAACCCTGCCATCAGGCGCATTCAGCATTGCAGTAGGAAGAAAATTTCGGGGGTCGTTGGAAACAATAACGTCCAGGTTCTCAATCGACGTGCGGGAGATAATATTTTCTGGTGCAGAAAGATCAGCCGTCTGCATCAACAGTTCGTAAAGACCACAGGGGGCTTCGTAAACCAAAGGAAAGATACTGCTGGCAGTTGGCTGCGCGTGGTCACCATCGAGCAGGAGGGTTTTTATCCCTGCATCGGCCAGGAAACCGGCAAGATTGGCTGACTGAGTAGACTTACCCTCTCCGCCTTTTGTTGAAACGACAGGAATCACACGAGGTTTAACACTCGATGATGGATAACCGATTGTTTGTGAATGCATTTTGGCACCTGAATATTATCAGGATGCGGCTTAACAAATACAGATCATTAGCACATAGAATTTAACATTCTGACACGGGGATTGAAAATCCCCGTGTCCTTGGTTCGATTCCGAGTCCGGGCACCACTATTTAAAGAACCCAGCCTATGGCTGGGTTTTTGCTTTTCTGTCCCCGCTACGCATTGAATTTTCCCTTCTGTCAGGTAATAGTGATTTTTTTTCCTGACAATGAAAATGATATGACCTTATCTGCTTTAAAAGTCGGGTCACTGCTCCTGCTGTTGATCCTGTTTTATACCGGCCTGTTCACGAGCGATCGCATCACCTGGCTGATGGAGGTGACGCCCGTCATTATCATCATCCCACTTCTGCTTGCCATGCACAGGCGATACCCCCTGACTCCCCTTCTCTATACCCTGGTTTTCTTCCACGCCATCATTCTGATGGTTGGTGGTATGTACACCTATGCAAAGGTTCCGGTTGGTTTTGAGGTTCAGGAGATGCTCGGGCTTAGCCGAAATCCGTATGACAAGCTCGGTCACTTCTTCCAAGGGCTGGTTCCCGCACTGGCAGCGCGAGAAATTCTGCTGCGCGGTGGGTATGTTCGTGGACATAAGATGACGGGATTTCTGGTGTGCTGTGTTGCTCTGGCCATTAGCGCCACCTATGAACTCATTGAGTGGTGGGCTGCTTTGGCGATGGGACAGGGTGCGGATGATTTTCTGGGGACGCAGGGCGATCCATGGGATACCCAGTCTGATATGTTTTGCGCGCTGCTTGGTGCGTTAACGACGGTACTGATCCTTGGGCGTTTCCATCAGCGGCAATTGCGTCGTTTGAATGTGGATAGTGCGCTCTGAGTTGCCGGGTGACGGCTTCGCCTTACCCGGCCTGCCGTTTTTCAACAAATAAACGCAAAAAGGCCATCCTTGCGGATGGCCTCTTCACTTGTTTGATGCCTGGCAGTTCCCTACTCTCACATGGGGAGACCCCACACTACCATCGGCGCTACGGCGTTTCACTTCTGAGTTCGGCATGGGGTCAGGTGGGACCACCGCGCTAAAGCCGCCAGGCAAATTCTGTTTAATCTGTATCAGGCTGAAAATCGTGTCTGTCTCTTCGCCAAAACACCTTCGGCGTTGTAAGGTTAAGCCTCACGGTTCATTAGTATCGGTTAGCTCAACGCATCGCTGCGCTTACACACCCGACCTATCAACGTCGTCGTCTTCAACGTTCCTTCAGGAGACTTAAAGTCTCAGGGAGAACTCATCTCGGGGCAAGTTTCGTGCTTAGATGCTTTCAGCACTTATCTCTTCCGCATTTAGCTACCGGGCAGTGCCATTGGCATGACAACCCGAACACCAGTGATGCGTCCACTCCGGTCCTCTCGTACTAGGAGCAGCCCCCCTCAATTCTCCAGCGCCCACGGCAGATAGGGACCGAACTGTCTCACGACGTTCTAAACCCAGCTCGCGTACCACTTTAAATGGCGAACAGCCATACCCTTGGGACCTACTTCAGCCCCAGGATGTGATGAGCCGACATCGAGGTGCCAAACACCGCCGTCGATATGAACTCTTGGGCGGTATCAGCCTGTTATCCCCGGAGTACCTTTTATCCGTTGAGCGATGGCCCTTCCATTCAGAACCACCGGATCACTATGACCTGCTTTCGCACCTGCTCGCGCCGTCACGCTCGCAGTCAAGCTGGCTTATGCCATTGCACTAACCTCCTGATGTCCGACCAGGATTAGCCAACCTTCGTGCTCCTCCGTTACTCTTTGGGAGGAGACCGCCCCAGTCAAACTACCCACCAGACACTGTCCGCAACCCGGATCACGGGTCTACGTTAGAACACCAGCCATTAAAGGGTGGTATTTCAAGGATGGCTCCACGCAGACTGGCGTCCACGCTTCAAAGCCTCCCACCTATCCTACACATCAAGGACCAGTGTTCAGTGTCAAGCTATAGTAAAGGTTCACGGGGTCTTTCCGTCTTGCCGCGGGTACACTGCATCTTCACAGCGAGTTCAATTTCACTGAGTCTCGGGTGGAGACAGCCTGGCCATCATTACGCCATTCGTGCAGGTCGGAACTTACCCGACAAGGAATTTCGCTACCTTAGGACCGTTATAGTTACGGCCGCCGTTTACCGGGGCTTCGATCAAGAGCTTCGCGTTGCCGCTGACCCCATCAATTAACCTTCCGGCACCGGGCAGGCGTCACACCGTATACGTCCACTTTCGTGTTTGCACAGTGCTGTGTTTTTAATAAACAGTTGCAGCCAGCTGGTATCTTCGACTGATTTCAGCTCCGTCCGCAGGGACTTCACCTACATATCAGCGTGCCTTCTCCCGAAGTTACGGCACCATTTTGCCTAGTTCCTTCACCCGAGTTCTCTCAAGCGCCTTGGTATTCTCTACCTGACCACCTGTGTCGGTTTGGGGTACGATTTCGTGTTACCTGATGCTTAGAGGCTTTTCCTGGAAGCAGGGCATTTATCACTTCAGCACCGTAGTGCCTCGTCATCACACCTCAGCGTTAACAAGGTACCGGATTTACCTGGAACCTCCGCCTACATGCTTAAACCGGGACAACCGTCGCCCGGCTGACATAGCCTTCTCCGTCCCCCCTTCGCAGTAACACCAAGTACAGGAATATTAACCTGTTTCCCATCGACTACGCCTTTCGGCCTCGCCTTAGGGGTCGACTCACCCTGCCCCGATTAACGTTGGACAGGAACCCTTGGTCTTCCGGCGAGCGGGCTTTTCACCCGCTTTATCGTTACTTATGTCAGCATTCGCACTTCTGATACCTCCAGCATGCCTCACAGCACACCTTCAACGGCTTACAGAACGCTCCCCTACCCAACAACGCATAAGCGTCGCTGCCGCAGCTTCGGTGCATGGTTTAGCCCCGTTACATCTTCCGCGCAGGCCGACTCGACCAGTGAGCTATTACGCTTTCTTTAAATGATGGCTGCTTCTAAGCCAACATCCTGGCTGTCTGTGCCTTCCCACATCGTTTCCCACTTAACCATGACTTTGGGACCTTAGCTGGCGGTCTGGGTTGTTTCCCTCTTCACGACGGACGTTAGCACCCGCCGTGTGTCTCCCGTGATAACATTCTTCGGTATTCGTAGTTTGCATCGGGTTGGTAAGCCGGGATGGCCCCCTAGCCGAAACAGTGCTCTACCCCCGAAGATGAGTTCACGAGGCGCTACCTAAATAGCTTTCGGGGAGAACCAGCTATCTCCCGGTTTGATTGGCCTTTCACCCCCAGCCACAGGTCATCCGCTAATTTTTCAACATTAGTCGGTTCGGTCCTCCAGTTAGTGTTACCCAACCTTCAACCTGCCCATGGCTAGATCACCGGGTTTCGGGTCTATACCCTGCAACTTAACGCCCAGTTAAGACTCGGTTTCCCTTCGGCTCCCCTATACGGTTAACCTTGCTACAGAATATAAGTCGCTGACCCATTATACAAAAGGTACGCAGTCACCCCATAAAGAGGCTCCCACTGCTTGTACGTACACGGTTTCAGGTTCTTTTTCACTCCCCTCGCCGGGGTTCTTTTCGCCTTTCCCTCACGGTACTGGTTCACTATCGGTCAGTCAGGAGTATTTAGCCTTGGAGGATGGTCCCCCCATATTCAGACAGGATACCACGTGTCCCGCCCTACTCTTCGAGTTCACAGCATGTGCATTTTCGTGTACGGGACTATCACCCTGTACCGTCGGACTTTCCAGACCGTTCCACTAACACACAAGCTGATTCAGACTCCGGGCTGCTCCCCGTTCGCTCGCCGCTACTGGGGGAATCTCGGTTGATTTCTTTTCCTCGGGGTACTTAGATGTTTCAGTTCCCCCGGTTCGCCTCGTTAACCTATGTATTCAGTTAACGATAGTGTGTCGGAACACACTGGGTTTCCCCATTCGGACATCGCCGGGTCAAAGGTTCATATCACCTCGCCGGCGCTTTTCGCAGATTAGCACGTCCTTCATCGCCTCTGACTGCCAGGGCATCCACCGTGTACGCTTAGTCGCTTAACCTCACAACCCGAAGATGTTTCACTTCTGATTGCGAAAATTTGAGAGACTCGAACACACATGAGCTGTGTGTCGTTTCAATTTTCAGCTTGATCCAGATTTTTAAAGAGCAAATATCTCAAAAGTGACTCGCAAGTCAGTTTTGAGATATGGCGGCAGGTGACTTTCACTCACGAACCAGCAAGTGGCGTCCCCTAGGGGATTCGAACCCCTGTTACCGCCGTGAAAGGGCGGTGTCCTGGGCCTCTAGACGAAGGGGACGTACAGTCTCAATCGCAAGACGCCTTGCTATTTACTTTTCATCAGACAATCTGTGTGGACACTACAAAGGCAGGTTCTTTAAGGTAAGGAGGTGATCCAACCGCAGGTTCCCCTACGGTTACCTTGTTACGACTTCACCCCAGTCATGAATCACAAAGTGGTAAGCGCCCTCCCGAAGGTTAAGCTACCTACTTCTTTTGCAACCCACTCCCATGGTGTGACGGGCGGTGTGTACAAGGCCCGGGAACGTATTCACCGTGGCATTCTGATCCACGATTACTAGCGATTCCGACTTCATGGAGTCGAGTTGCAGACTCCAATCCGGACTACGACGCACTTTATGAGGTCCGCTTGCTCTCGCGAGGTCGCTTCTCTTTGTATGCGCCATTGTAGCACGTGTGTAGCCCTACTCGTAAGGGCCATGATGACTTGACGTCATCCCCACCTTCCTCCAGTTTATCACTGGCAGTCTCCTTTGAGTTCCCGGCCGGACCGCTGGCAACAAAGGATAAGGGTTGCGCTCGTTGCGGGACTTAACCCAACATTTCACAACACGAGCTGACGACAGCCATGCAGCACCTGTCTCAGAGTTCCCGAAGGCACCAAAGCATCTCTGCTAAGTTCTCTGGATGTCAAGAGTAGGTAAGGTTCTTCGCGTTGCATCGAATTAAACCACATGCTCCACCGCTTGTGCGGGCCCCCGTCAATTCATTTGAGTTTTAACCTTGCGGCCGTACTCCCCAGGCGGTCGACTTAACGCGTTAGCTCCGGAAGCCACGCCTCAAGGGCACAACCTCCAAGTCGACATCGTTTACGGCGTGGACTACCAGGGTATCTAATCCTGTTTGCTCCCCACGCTTTCGCACCTGAGCGTCAGTCTTTGTCCAGGGGGCCGCCTTCGCCACCGGTATTCCTCCAGATCTCTACGCATTTCACCGCTACACCTGGAATTCTACCCCCCTCTACAAGACTCTAGCCTGCCAGTTTCGAATGCAGTTCCCAGGTTGAGCCCGGGGATTTCACATCCGACTTGACAGACCGCCTGCGTGCGCTTTACGCCCAGTAATTCCGATTAACGCTTGCACCCTCCGTATTACCGCGGCTGCTGGCACGGAGTTAGCCGGTGCTTCTTCTGCGGGTAACGTCAATTGCTGAGGTTATTAACCTCAACACCTTCCTCCCCGCTGAAAGTACTTTACAACCCGAAGGCCTTCTTCATACACGCGGCATGGCTGCATCAGGCTTGCGCCCATTGTGCAATATTCCCCACTGCTGCCTCCCGTAGGAGTCTGGACCGTGTCTCAGTTCCAGTGTGGCTGGTCATCCTCTCAGACCAGCTAGGGATCGTCGCCTAGGTGAGCCGTTACCCCACCTACTAGCTAATCCCATCTGGGCACATCCGATGGCAAGAGGCCCGAAGGTCCCCCTCTTTGGTCTTGCGACGTTATGCGGTATTAGCTACCGTTTCCAGTAGTTATCCCCCTCCATCAGGCAGTTTCCCAGACATTACTCACCCGTCCGCCACTCGTCAGCGAAGCAGCAAGCTGCTTCCTGTTACCGTTCGACTTGCATGTGTTAGGCCTGCCGCCAGCGTTCAATCTGAGCCATGATCAAACTCTTCAATTTAAAAGTTTGATGCTCAATGAATTAAACTTCGTAATGAATTACGTGTTCACTCGTTGAGACTTGGTATTCATTTATCGTCCGAGGACGTTAAGAATCCATGTCACTTTGAGTGCCCACACAGATTGTCTGATAAATTGTTAAAGAGCAGTTGCGACGCGCTTCAGCGCTCTGTCGCGAGGTGGCGTATATTACGCTTTCCTCTTTCAGAGTCAACCCTGATTTTCAGGATTTTTTCTCTTCAACCGACCGGGTTGTTTGTGAAGTGATTCACATCCGCCGTGTCGATGGAGGCGCATTATAGGGAGTTCCCGAGCGACCGCAACAGAAAAGTTGCAAAAAAATGACTGATTGCTGTATTCCCCAGCAAAACCCCGCCTTATACCTTTTTACGCACAGACTTATCCACAATCCATTGACGATCCCGGTGTGATCCAGCGATTTGAACACTATACTAGCGGCAAATATTTCTCTCGCGGGTCAACCTCATGACGACACAACGACTTCAACGTGACTGGCGTCTCCCAACCGCCGGGCTCGCCGTGCTGGTGTTACTTATGGCAGGTTTTGCACTGCATGGGCACTGGAATGCTTTTATTCAGTGGTGCCTCGCCACCCAGATCACCCTGCACCGTTATCTGGTGATGTATTTGCTGCAACTTAATAATCATCAGTACAGCGGTGGGCTGTGGTTGTTAACCGGTGCGTTTCTTTATGGTGTACTCCATGCCGTTGGACCGGGACACGGCAAATTCATCGTCACCACGTATCTCACCACCAATAAAGAGAGCCAGCTCGCGGCGCGCGTCGTACCGTTTATCGGTAGCCTGATGCAGGGCGTCAGCGCAATCGCCTTTGTCTTTATCCTGGCGGTTGGATTGAACTTCGCGTCAGGGGATATCAGCACCAGCCGTTGGTACGTCGAGAAAATCAGCGCCCTACTGATTGCCGCCTTCGGTGCATTTATCATTTATCAGGCGCTCAGCAGCCTGCGTCCGCGCAAAATGGCGATTAGCGCCATCAAGCCGCTTCACCAGCATAATGAACATTGTGGCTGCGGCCATCACGGCGTAGGGGTGGATCTGGCTAAAAGCGACTGGAAAACCCGTCTGGGCGTGGTGCTGGCCATAGGCGCACGCCCGTGCAGCGGGGCAATTATGATCCTGATGTTCTCGAATGCGCTCGGCATTATTAGCTGGGGGATTGCTGCTGTGATGACAATGTCGCTGGGCACGGCGCTGTCGATTATGGGGCTGTCGCTGGCAGTACGTTACGCACGTGAACGCACAGTAGCCTGGTTTGGTGGCGGCACGTCCCTGAACTGGATAATGCCGATGGTCAAAATTGCCGGAGGGGTTGTTCTGATACTGTTCGCGACGGTCCTGTTTCTGACGGTGATCCCCGTCAGCGCTGGCGGCGACTACATCGCCGCAGGATGCTAATAAAAGAAAACCCGCCAGCGGCGGGTTTTTTTATCACTCGTTAATTCTCGGATGCTGGTCAACCAGGCGAGAACGTTTTTTCTGGAGCGCCTCGATCTCTGCGTCAATATCTTCAATCTTCTGCTCTACATTATCGTAGTGCTCACGCAGGATCTCTTTCGCTTCCTGAATATCAGACGCCGCAGGCGTTGCCCCTTTCAGGGGACGATTCGCCGTCTCCTTCATGGTAATACCGGTAATCAGGCCGACCACCGCAATGACCATCAGATAGTAAGCAGGCATCATCAGGTTCTGCGTGCTCTCCACCAGTGAAGCAGCAAGTGTCGGCGTCAGGCCCGCAATCAGAACGGAGATATTAAAGGCTGCCGCCAGCGCACTGTAGCGAATATGCGTCGGGAACATTGCCGGCAGCGTAGAAGCCATCACCCCGATGAAGCAGTTGAGGATCACCGCCAGCATCAGCAGACCGGCGAAAATCAGCCCCAGCACATTGCTGTTAATCAGAATAAAGGCCGGAATTGCCAGTGCGAACAAGGCGACGCTGCCGAGAATAATGAATGGCTTACGGCCAAAGCGGTCGCTCAACAGACCCATAATCGGCTGCACAAACAGCATACCTACCATGATGGCGATAATAATCAGCACACCGTGGTCTTCCGAGTAGTGCAGGTTATGCGACAGGTAGCTCGGCATGTAGGTCAGCAGCATGTAATAGGTGACGTTGGTGGAAATCACCAGACCAATACAGGTCAGCAGGCTGCGCCAGTGTTTGGTCGCAATCTCCTTGAACGACACTTTCGGGCCATCCTGTAACCCTTCACGGTCACCCTGCTCCAGCTTTTCAACGTGCTGCTGGAACGCAGGCGTCTCTTCCAGGGCGTGACGCAGGTAAAGCCCAATGATGCCCAGCGGCAGCGCCAGGAAGAACGGAATACGCCAGCCCCAGTCAAGGAAGTTCTCTTCACCCACTACGGTTGAGATCAGAACGACAACCCCCGCGCCCATGACGAATCCGGCAATCGAACCAAAGTCCAGCCAGCTGCCCATAAAGCCGCGTTTACGGTCCGGAGAATATTCGGCGACAAAAATCGATGCACCGGTATATTCGCCGCCAACGGAGAAGCCCTGCGCCATCTTACAGATCAACAGCAGAATCGGCGCCCATATACCAATAGTCGCATACGACGGAATAAGGCCGATACAGAATGTACTTATCGACATGATGACAATGGTAATAGCCAGGATTTTCTGGCGACCATATTTATCACCCAGCATGCCGAAGAAAAGACCACCAAGAGGGCGAATCAGGAAGGGAACGGAGAACGTACCCAGCGCGGCAATCATCTGCAAGCTGGGATCGGCACCGGGGAAGAACACTTTACCAAGTGCATAGGCCACAAAGCCGTAAACACCAAAATCGAACCACTCCATCGCATTACCGAGCGAGGCCGCTGTAATCGCTTTGCGCAGTTTCGCGTCATCAATAATGGTGACATCGCGCAGCGTGATGGGTTTTACTTTTTTCCTTCTAAGCATAGCTTTCCTCGTAGACTCAGCCCCGTCCGTTTCACAGCGCATTTTGCAAGCTGTGAACCAGAGATCCGCTCCATGCGAATCTCCTTATTCAAGCGTAGCAGGTTTACTTACATTGACGTTTTACCTCAATACAACCGAACCTGTTGACGCCTGTCTGGGCAGTTAAAGACCTTTTTACCCTACCAGCGTTTATATATGTGATCAACTTCACATATATTTTTCCTGTTCGTAAGATGCCTTCAGCTTTTGTCAATTCACGATAAGTAAGGTCATTCTCAACCCCCTTATCAAACAGATCTTAACGCCCGTTATTATTCATTCCCAAACAAAATACAGACACATTTCTTCACAGCGAATTTACACAAAATTTAATTATTAACCATGGGCAAACCTGTTTCCATTCAATATGTGACGGAGATAACTAAAACAGCGTTTCGTTTTGATTGAATCGCAATTCCAAAGATCGCATGATAAATCCGAACACGATATCTCAGCGGCTTTCAAATGAAGGAATACTGAACGCCTTAATTTCACTTTACAGCATAAGTAACGAATCGATTGGCCTCCAAAAAGGCAATCATTTGAATTTGTTGATCTATTTTTTGAGATTTCCGCCAGCCACGCGGGCGAGATGTGAGGGTTAATGATGAAGATTAAAGCAACTATAGAACGCATCCCGGGCGGGATGATGCTGGTCCCGCTGGTACTTGGCGCGATATTAAATACGCTGGCCCCGAATACCGGTGCTTATTTTGGCGGTTTTACAAAAGGTATGATCACCGGAACGGTACCGATTCTGGCAGTCTGGTTCTTTTGCATCGGCGCATCTATTAACTTGCGTGCAACAGGTACGGTATTACGTAAATCAGGGACGTTGGTCATTACTAAAATTGCGGTCGCCTGGGTTGTTGCCATGATCTGTGCGATGTTCATTCCGGAGAATGGAATTCAGACTGGCTTCTTCGCCGGATTATCCGTTCTGGCCATTGTCTCAGCAATGGATATGACCAACGGCGGTCTCTATGCCAGCCTGATGAATCAATATGGCACCAAAGAAGAATCGGGCGCGTTCGTGCTGATGTCCCTGGAGTCGGGTCCACTGATGACGATGTTGATTCTGGGTTCTGCTGGCCTTGCCTCCTTTGAACTACACCATTTTGTCGGGGCGATCCTGCCGTTCCTGATTGGTTTTGCGCTGGGTAACCTCGATCACGATCTGCGCGATTTCTTCAGCAAAGCCACCCCGGTACTGATCCCGTTCTTCGGCTTCGCGTTGGGCAATACCATCAACCTGAACGTAATTCTGGAAACCGGCCTGCTGGGTATTGTGCTGGGTGTTGCCGTCATCGTCATCACGGGTATTCCGCTGATTATTGCAGACCGCGTCATCGGGGGCGGCAACGGAACCGCGGGTGTGGCCGCCTCTTCGGCCGCAGGCGCTGCGGTAGCCAACCCGGTGATTATCGCCCAGATTAACCCGGCCTTTGAACCCGTAGCCGCTTCCGCCACGGCTCTGGTTGCCGCCAGCGTGATTGTGACGGCAATTCTGGTCCCTATCATCACGGCACTGTACGCCAGACGCTTTGGGCATGTGCCTGAGTCCCGGACAGAACATGAAGCGGTAGAAATGCACCACTAACCCTTTCGCCCCCCTCTTTAAAAAGAGGGGGGCAATCACGTACCAAATATCTCTTCCACCATGCCATCCACAAGCCGTTTTGCCGAACAGAGTCTTGGCATCCCCAGCGCGACCGTTTGCCAGCTCTGCGTCACTGACCAGCTCACCGGATGTTTTTCCGCCTGACACCAGTCCCCCAGCCAGCCCAGCATATCTTTATAATCAATCAGACCGGGAGAAGCGGGCGTCGTCAGCCACTGATGGTAAAAATGCCGGGTGGTGGGAGAAGCATTAATCTCCTGTGCCAGATAATTTGCGGCCATGCTGCGCAGGTTATCTTTCAGCATGGCCGCCACATCACTATTCGCCAGACGACAGGCATCGCCAAACGCCCCCCAGCGCAACTCTTCCAGCACGATAAAGCAGCGGCCAGCCAGCGACCAGCCGTCATACTGCCCGGCTCGCCAGCGGGTAAAAATTTGCTCGCTGTGCTCACCCGCCTGAACCGTAAGGCCTCGCTGCGCGAGCGCTTTCTCTTTATAGGCGGCACGCTGGTTGAAATGTGCGGAGAGCTCCTCGTACTGTTGCAACAATCCGGGAGGTTGAGGGAGGCGTGGATTCACCTGCTGGCGCAGGGCTACCAGCCTGTCGGACATACGGGTCAGCGCAAGGTGTCCGGGGTCGAGCATACCGGCAAGTTTCTCCGCCAGACCCAGCCGCAGTGCTGCATTTTCGTTGAGCATTCCCGCCATTGCCCACGGCCGCAGCCGGGTCTGCGTAATGATCTCCTGCGTCAAACGCTCACGAAATTGTAGTTGCTGTGGCCCCAGGAGGGCGTGACGTGCAGCATCCGCCCCCTGGACCAAATCGACCATAAATTTTGGATGAATACACTCCAGCGTCCGCCCGGGACCGTCCAGTAGCTGTGTTGTCATGGTTGCTCTGCCGCGAATAAGGTTTGAATATCATCGCGTAACAGTCGGGTATCTTCCTGAATCCACGCCGCAGTGGTCATACTTTGCTTCAACAACTGGCTAAGCGCCCGGGTTGAATGCTCATTCTGCTGCCGAACGGCAAGGCTATCACGCAAGCTTTCCTGTAACCCGGTCAGGCACAACGAAAACTCTGCAAAGAACGTTGCCATACCTGCCGTAACAGAGACATCGACCTGCGCGGCCAAAGCTTTACGAATTTGATCGCAAAACTGATCGGTATGTTGCGTAAATTTGCCATGAAGCTGAGCGATGTCGATGACATAGCGTGTGCGCGTCACGACATACTCCTCCCAGCCCCAGCCGGGATTATTGAGCCAGCGCGAGACGGTATTACGTACGCTGCCTGCCCCTGCTGGCTGACTGGCGGGAGGGGTGTCCTGCACAATGGCATCATTAAATAACCCGCGCGTATTGAAATTAAGCTGGTTTGCCTGAAACGCCGGGAAGCTAATCCGCGCCCGAAATCCGGCATGACTGAGCTGTTCCTTAATTCGCGTCTCGATGGGTCGCATCGCCTCATTCAACGATCGGGCGAGCGTAGACTCCAGCTGATCGAAGCGTAACGCCAGCTCCCGGCCAATTCTGCTCTGCGCATTCAGCATAATCTGCTCGCATGACGATCGGATCTTGCTCAGGACAATCTGCGCATGCCCTTCATCGTCAAGCACCAGCTGCTGGATCGCATCCGCGTCGTCTTCACGCAAACTGGATGGCTCGCGGCCTGCTAAGTCAAGAATAGACGGGCGGCTAAAAATGTCGCCCAGCGCCTGGTGAAGTTCATCTTTCTGGCGAAGCAGAAAAGCATCCGTTGCGTTGAGCGCCTCTTCAACTTCATGCTGGACCTCATCGCTCACCACGCTCTGCCGCTGACGCAGCATCGTCATATCCTCTTCCAGGCGCGCAATATTCAGCTCCAGCTCATCAAAAGCGACCGTCAGTCCCTGATGGCGAAAGTCCAGGTATTCTCTGGCATTTTGCGCATAGTTCAGCAGCTTATGCGATGCCGACCGTAAAGCGAACAGTGAGGCGTTGGCGTAAGCCGCGTAAATCAGTTTGCGGATGGGCTGTTCGAACAGCGAATCCTCCCACAGCAGATCCGCCGCATGGCGAATATGGTCAATATCGTCCAGGTCGGCCGTTCGCCAGCGGCGGCCCAGCGCGGCCTCGGCAAAATCCTGTACCCAACGCTGATCCTGATGATCGGGAAGGCGCCCATGGACGTTCATCTCATAGCGGGCGCGGTTTGCCAGATAGGCCCACATGGAAGAGACCGGATAAATTTGCCCCGGAGAAATATTCCCTTTCATCAGCGTGCCGGAAATCATCGCCCGCACCTGCTCTTCATCGTCGCTATTACGATCTTTCTGATCGAATTTGTTGACCAGGGCGTAAAGCGGCACGGATTTCCCGGCAGCCGAAATTGCCTGACGAACCTCAGCATCAGAAATGGATTTAAGCTGGGTGTAGTCCATCACCGCCAGAACGGCGGAGGCGCGCGCCAACTGCTCATTGAGCATTTTTTGCAGGTGCGGCTGACCGGCCTCGTTCGGCCCCGGCGTGTCGAGCAGCGTCAGTTGCCCCAGGTGCGCATCCAGACCGGCGAGATGCACAAACTCCACCTCAATCACCGGAATATGTTCAATCGCGGCATACTCAGAGAACGGAAACTCCACGCCTAGCGCCTGAGAAAGCCGCACCAGATCGTTCAGGCTTTTCAGACAATGAAAGATGGGCTCCGCGCCCAGGTGATGTTTTTCAAACGCCTCACCTCTTTCTATGCGCTCCAGCAGCGTATTCATGTCCTTGTCGATTTCCAGACGCCGCGCCAGCTTGCCGCGATCTTTATCGCACAGTTTTTTCTGCAACTGGGTAATCAGGGTATCGATGGGCGAAACGTGCAAAAAATGCAGCACCGGCTCCTTCTGGCCCGGCGTATGGCGGATCAGCGTGGGAAGCGCCGTCATCGGACGATTGCGGTTCGGCAGCACTTCCGTGCCCACAATCGCATTAATGGTGGTCGATTTTCCCGCTTTCATGGTACCCACAATCGCCAGTACCATTTCGAGGCGGGTTATTTTGCGTAATTCATTATTCAGCATCGCCTGCTGAGCGTCGACACCTCGTGCGCTAAAATGCAATGGCAAAACGTTGTTATTAACGCCGCTCATGGCAGCGGTTGTGCTATCCAGTTTTGCAATCGGCATAGATTTTAATGAATCAAGATTGTTCAGAGCGAGCTGTAACAAACGTTCAGCTTCCTGGCTTAATTCAAATATGGTCTGTGTGTGCATGATAAAAGCCTTCCCTTAACGCAAATTTATTACTTTTATTAAGCCACGATGTTTTAATTATACTTTTCAGGCTTATATGATCACGTATGGAAAACATGTTCATTTAATACAACTAACTGAAGATAATGAGAATTTAAAACCCACCCTCGTAATACGTGTAAAACATCCCCTGGCCAGAAAGCCAAAAGTGAATAGACAAAACGCATTTTCAGGAAACATCAGGATATATCATCGTTATTTACCCACCAAAAAAGAGAGGTATTCCCTGACGCCAAAAGATGTATGTCGTCAGAGGAGGGTAGATAAATAACGGCTTGTTCCTTCACCTTATCCGAAATGGCACAGCGTAGCAATTTGCTGTAATAAAATATTCGATACATTTAGCATGATTACGATCTCTGCCGTTCAGGGCATACGCTTCTCTTAATTCACTGACAGTTCGTGTCATCGCTTGCGCATTTATGCGCTATTTTTATAAAACAATATCACCGACAAAAGTGGGGATTTGCGTTATACTCGCTGCCTTTTTCGGCACACTGCCGTCATTTAGCTGGCGTTTTCCAGCGTGTTAACACTTTTGAGGATACCCACATGCAACTTCCACACTGCCCGAAATGCAATTCTGAATACACCTATGAAGACAATGGCATGTTCGTTTGCCCGGAATGCGCCCATGAATGGAACGATGCGGAGCCTGCGCAGGACAGCGATGCGCTGATCGTGAAAGACGCGAATGGCAACCTGCTGGCAGACGGCGACAGCGTTACCGTTGTGAAAGATCTTAAGGTAAAAGGCAGCTCCTCCATGCTGAAGATCGGCACTAAAGTTAAAAATATCCGTCTGGTTGAAGGCGATCATAATATTGACTGCAAAATTGACGGCTTCGGTCCGATGAAACTGAAATCTGAGTTCGTGAAAAAGAACTGATTGTCCCGCCCGGTGACGCTTCGCTTACCGGGCGTTCGGGAACTACACTTAACGGGCTTTTCTTACGTGAGGTAAAGATTATGCCGTTAAGTCCCTACATCTCTTTCGCCGGCAACTGTGCGGAGGCGACGGCCTTCTATCAGCAGGCCGTCGGCGCAGAACTCCTCTACAAAATCACCTTCGGCGAAATGCCCAAAGACGAAAACAGCGAAGAAGGCTGTCCGTCAGGCATGAACTTCCCGGATACCGCCATCGCCCACTCTAATGTCCGCATTGCCGGCAGCGATATCATGATGAGCGATGGTCTGCCACCCGGTAGCAGCACGCAGTACGCCGGATTTACGCTGGTGCTCGACACGCAGGACGTGGATGAAGGCAAACGCTGGTTCGACAACCTCTCTGATGGCGGCAATGTCGAAATGGCCTGGCAGGAGACTTTCTGGGCGCACGGATTCGGGAAAGTCACCGATAAATACGGCGTGCCGTGGATGATTAATGTCGTTAAATCATAGGCCGCATAAGCGCAGCGCATCCGGCAACAGCGCCCGGTCGCGCTGCGCTGGCCGGGCCTAGGGTGATTGTCATCAAACTCCCCTCAACTCTTCAAACTCCCGCAACCAACACTTAACCTGAATGTCATATTGATGCGCCAGCATGAGGCCACATTTATCGTGAGGCCGGGCACATGCAAACTGTCATTCGCGTCGAGAAACTGAGCAAAACCTTCCATCACAACAAGGCGCTGCATGCCGTTGATCTGACCGTCCAGCAGGGCGAAATGGTGGCGCTGTTGGGGCCGTCTGGTTCAGGTAAATCCACCCTTCTTCGTCACTTGAGCGGCCTGATTACCTGTGACAAAACGCCGGAAAGCCGCGTCGAACTGCTGGGGAACACCGTGCAACATGCGGGGCGTCTGGCGAGCGATATTCGCAAAAGCCGCGCTCAGACGGGCTATATCTTTCAGCAGTTCAACCTGGTGAACCGCCTGACCGTGCTCGAGAACGTGCTGATTGGCGCGCTCGGCAGCACCCCGTTCTGGCGCACCTGCCTGCGCTGGTTCTCCCTATCCCAGAAGCAAGAAGCCTTACAGGCGCTGACCCGCGTCGGCATGGCGCATTTCGCCCACCAGCGCGTCTCCACGCTCTCCGGCGGACAGCAGCAGCGCGTCGCCATTGCCCGCGCCCTGATGCAGAAAGCCAAAATTATCCTGGCCGATGAACCTATCGCCTCGCTGGATCCGGAGTCCGCCCGCATCGTGATGGAAACCCTGCGCGACATCAATCAGAACGACGGCATCACCGTGGTGGTGACGCTGCATCAGGTGGATTACGCCCTGCGCTACTGCGAGCGCATCGTCGCCCTGCGTCAGGGACATGTGTTCTTTGATGGCGCAAGCCACCAGTTTGATAACGAACGTTTTGACCATCTCTACCGCAGCGTAAACCGCGTCGAAGAGCGCGCGCAGGCTGCATAACGACCCATAACGAGGAATGGAAATGAGCTATAAAACGGTTGCCGCGCTGGCCTTCACCAGCATGTTCAGCATCAGCACCCTGTTAAGCCCGGCCCACGCCGAGGAGCAGGAAAAAGCACTGAACTTTGGCATCATTTCGACAGAATCACAGCAGAACCTGAAACCCCAGTGGGAACCGTTCCTGAAAGATATGGAAACCAAACTGGGGATCAAAGTGAACGCGTTCTTCGCCCCGGATTACGCGGGCATCATTCAGGGAATGCGCTTCAACAAAGTCGACATCGCCTGGTATGGCAACCTCTCTGCTATGGAAGCGGTAGATCGCGCGAACGGCCAGGTGTTCGCCCAGACCGTTGCGGCAGACGGCTCTCCGGGCTACTGGAGCGTGCTGATCGTTAACAAAGACAGCCCGATCAACAACCTCAACGACATGCTCGCCAAACGCAAAGAGCTGACCTTTGGTAACGGCGACCCGAACTCTACCTCCGGCTTCCTCGTCCCTGGCTACTACGTCTTCGCGAAAAACAACGTCTCCGCCAGCGACTTTAAGCGCACGGTTAACGCCAGCCACGAAACCAATGCCCTGGCCGTGGCGAATAAGCAGGTTGACGTTGCTACCAACAACACTGAAAACCTCGACAAGCTGAAGACCTCCGCGCCGGAAAAGCTGAAGGAAATCAAGGTTATCTGGAAATCACCGCTGATCCCGGGCGACCCGATCGTGTGGCGCAAAAACCTCTCCGAGAACACCAAGGACAAGGTCTACGACTTCTTTATGAACTACGGCAAAACGCCGGAAGAGAAAGCGGTTCTGGCACGTCTGGGCTGGGCACCGTTCCGCGCGTCCAGCGATTTGCAACTGGTGCCGATTCGCCAGCTGGCGCTGTTCAAGCAGATGCAGGGCGTGAAGGACAACAAAGGCCTGAAGGACGAAGAGAAGAACAGCAAAGTGTCGGAAATTCAGGCGCAGCTGGACGATCTTGACCGCCTGACCGCCGCGCTCGGCGCCATGACCAGCGTGAATAAAGCGGTGCAGTAACGCCTTTCTCCCTCTCCCTCAAGGGAGAGGGGACTAAACCCAAAGGAGCCAACATGCAAACCATCACCCTCCCGCCGCCAAAACGCAGCTGGTTCTCGCTCATAAGCTGGGCTGTTCTGCTGGCGGTGCTCGTTATCTCCTGGAAGGGCGCGGAGATGGATCCGCTGCTGCTCTTCAGGGACTCAGGCAACATGGCGACCTTCGCCGCCGACTTCTTCCCACCGGACTTCAGCCAGTGGCAGGACTACCTCGGTGAAATGGCGATCACCCTGCAAATTGCCGTCTGGGGCACCGCCCTCGCCGTGATCCTCTCCATTCCGTTTGGCCTGATGAGCGCCGAAAACATCGTGCCATGGTGGGTTTACCAGCCGATGCGCCGCCTGATGGACGCCTGTCGCGCCATCAACGAAATGGTCTTTGCGATGCTGTTCGTGGTCGCCGTCGGCCTGGGTCCGTTCGCGGGCGTGATGGCGCTGTTCATCCACACCACCGGCGTGCTCTCCAAGCTGCTCTCCGAAGCGGTTGAAGCCATCGAGCCCGGCCCGGTGGAAGGCATCCGGGCAACCGGAGCGAACAAAATCGAAGAGATCCTGTACGGCGTCCTGCCGCAGGTGATGCCGTTGCTCATCTCCTATTCCCTGTACCGCTTCGAGTCCAACGTTCGCTCCGCCACCGTGGTCGGCATGGTGGGCGCAGGCGGCATTGGCGTCACCCTGTGGGAAGCGATTCGTGGTTTCCAGTTCCAGCAAACCTGCGCCCTGATGGTGCTCATCATCGTCACCGTCAGCCTGCTGGATTTCCTCTCTCAACGTTTGCGTAAGCACTTCATCTGAGAAGCGAGGCTTTGATTGGTATGCACTTATCCAGACATCCGACCAGTTACCCCACCCGCTGGCAAGAGATTGCGGCAAAGCTCGAAGTGGAGCTGCGCACGCACTATCGCTGCGGAGACTACCTGCCTGCCGAGCAGCAGCTTGCCGACCGCTACGAAGTGAATCGTCACACCCTGCGTCGTGCCATCGATCAACTGGTGGAGCGCGGCTGGGTCCAGCGTCGTCAGGGCGTCGGCGTGCTGGTGCTGATGCGTCCGTTTGACTACCCGCTCAATGCCCAGGCGCGTTTTAGCCAGAACCTTCTCGATCAGGGCAGCCACCCCACCAGCGAAAAGCTGCTGTCTGTCCTGCGCCCGGCCTCCCGCCACGTGGCGGACGCGCTGGGGATTCAGGAGGGCGACAACGTCGTTCACCTGCGCACGTTGCGCCGGGTGAACGGCGTGGCGGTCTGTCAGATCGACCACTACTTCGCGGACCTCACCCTCTGGCCCGTTCTGCAACATTTCGCCAGCGGTTCCCTGCATGATTTTCTTCAGGACGCGACGGGTATCGTGCTCAAACGCACCCAGACGCGCATCAGCGCCCGCCGCGCGCAGGCGAAAGAGAGCAAGGTGCTGGAGATCCCCAACATGGCCCCGCTGCTCTGCGTGCGCACCCTCAACCACCGTGACGGCGACGTCAACGCAACGGAATACTCCGTCAGCCTGACCCGCGCCGACATGATTGAATTTACCATGGAGCACTGAATGCACTTCGACACCTCCACTCGTCAGCGCTGGATGCGCGTGCTGGCCCACAGCCAGCCTGCTGCGCTGGCTGCCCGCATGAACGCGCTCGGCCTGACGCCGGATTACGACACGATCCGCGCGCCGGAGATCGGCCTGGTGCAGATCCAGGCACGCATGGGCGGCACCGGCGAGCGCTTCTTCGCCGGCGATGCCACCCTCACCCGCGCGGTGATCCGCCTGAAAAGCGGCACGCTGGGCTACGGCTACGTACTTGGGCGCGACAAAACGCACGCCGAGCGCTGCGCAGCGATCGACGCGCTTTTACAGGAACAGCCGCATTTTCAGACGTTAATGGAAACCCTTATTGCCCCGCTGGAAGCTGACCGCGCCGCACGCCTTGCCGCGCGTCAGGCCGAAGTAAATACCAGCCGGGTCGACTTCTTTACGCTCGTTCGCGGAGACAACGCATGACGCTTCAACCTGCTTTTACCCTGGCCGTCCAGGATGCCCAACAGAGTTTCCGTCGACTGCTGAAAGCCATGAGCGAGCCGGGCGTCATTGTCTCGCTGCACCAGCTCTCCCAGGGCTGGCTGCCGCTGAACCTCGCCTCTACCAGCGTGCTGCTGACGCTGGCGGACAACGACACCCCGGTATGGCTGTCAGGGGCATTGCTGAACGATATCGCCAGCCAGAACCTGCGCTTTCACACCAACGCGCAGCTGGTCGATCAGCCCCAGCAGGCGGTCTTCGCCGTGGCCGACGAGCAAATCAGCCATGAGCAACTTAATGCCCTGAGCGAAGGCAGCGCCGTCGCACCGGAAACCAGCGCTACGCTGATTTTGCAGGTCTCCAGCCTGAGCGGTGGCCGCATGCTGCGCCTGACGGGGGCAGGGATCGCCGACGAGCGGATGGTCGCCCCCCAGCTGCCGGAGTGCATCATTCATGAGCTGACCGAGCGCCCGCATCCGTTCCCGCTCGGTATCGACCTGATCCTGACCTGCGGCGAGCGCCTGCTGGCGATCCCGAGAACCACTCACGTGGAGGTGTGCTGATGTACGTTGCCGTCAAAGGGGGCGAGAAGGCGATCGCCGCCGCCCATGCCTTGCAGGAGCACAGACGCCGGGGGGATGACGCCTTACCCGAGCTGAGCGTCGCCCAGATTGAACAGCAGTTAAACCTGGCCGTCGACCGCGTGATGACCGAAGGCGGCATCGCAGACCGCGAGCTGGCGGCGCTGGCGCTGAAACAGGCCAGCGGCGATAACGTGGAAGCCATCTTCCTGCTGCGCGCTTACCGCACTACGCTTGCGAAGCTGGCGGTAAGCGAGCCGGTGAAAACGGCGGAAATGCGTTTAGAGCGCCGTATTTCTGCGGTGTACAAAGATATTCCTGGCGGCCAGCTGCTTGGTCCGACCTACGACTACAACCATCGCCTGCTGGACTTCACTCTACTGGCGAACGGTGAAACACCGCAGCTCAGCGTCTCTGACGCTGAACAAGACGCCTCTCCGCACGTCTTTAGCCTGCTGGCAAACCAGGGGCTGGCGAAGGCGGAAGAGGACACCGGCAGCACACCGGATGACATCACCCGCACGCCGCCGGTCTATCCCTGTTCGCGCTCGTCCCGCCTGCAACAGCTGATGCGCGGCGATGAAGGGTATCTGCTGGCGCTGGCCTACTCCACGCAGCGCGGCTACGGGCGCAACCACCCGTTCGCTGCAGAGATCCGCAGCGGTTATCTCGATGTCGAAATTGTGCCGGAAGAGCTGGGTTTTGCGGTGAACATCGGCGAACTGCTGATGACCGAGTGCGAAATGGTCAACGGTTTTGTCGCGCCAGAGAATGAAGATCCGCATTTTACCCGCGGCTACGGGCTGGTGTATGGCCTGAGCGAGCGCAAGGCGATGGCGATGGCGCTGGTTGACCGTGCGCTCCAGGCGCCGGACTACGGCGAGCATATTGCAGGCCCGGCACAGGACGAAGAGTTCGTGCTGGCCCACGCGGATAACGTTGAGGCCGCCGGCTTTGTCTCGCACCTCAAGCTGCCGCACTACGTCGATTTCCAGGCCGAACTGGAACTGCTGAAACGCCTGCAACGGGAGCGCGCCAATGGCTAACTTAAGCGGCTACAACTTTGCCTATCTGGACGAGCAAACTAAACGCATGATCCGCCGCGCCATCCTTAAGGCTGTGGCGATCCCCGGCTACCAGGTGCCGTTCGGCGGCCGCGAAATGCCGATGCCCTACGGCTGGGGCACCGGCGGTATTCAGATCACCGCCAGCGTGATCGGCGAAGCGGACGTGCTGAAGGTCATCGACCAGGGGGCAGACGACACCACCAACGCCGTGTCGATCCGCAACTTCTTTAAGCGCGTAACGGGCGTCAACACCACTGAAAAAACCGAAGACGCGACGCTGATCCAGACCCGTCACCGTATTCCGGAGACCCCGCTGACTGAAGATCAGATTTTGATTTTCCAGGTGCCGATCCCGGAGCCGCTGCGTTTTATCGAGCCGCGGGAAACCGAAACCCGCACCATGCACGCCCTGGAAGAGTACGGGATCATGCAGGTCAAACTGTATGAGGACATCGCCCGCTTCGGCCATATCGCCACCACCTACGCCTATCCGGTGAAGGTGAACGGCCGCTACGTGATGGACCCGTCGCCGATCCCGAAATTCGATAACCCGAAGATGGACATGATGCCCGCCCTGCAACTTTTTGGTGCCGGACGGGAAAAACGCATCTACGCCGTACCGCCGTACACCCGTGTGGAGAGCCTGGATTTTGACGATCACCCGTTTACGGTGCAGGAGTGGGACGAGCCGTGCGCCATCTGCGGCTCGAAGCATAGCTATCTGGATGAAGTGGTGCTGGACGACACGGGCAAACGGATGTTTGTCTGCTCCGACACCGATTACTGCCGCCAACAGAGCGAGGCGAACAGCCAATGAAACCGCTGCTTTCGGTTAATAACCTGACTCACCTTTATGCGCCGGGCAAAGGCTTTAGCGACGTGTCGTTTGAGCTGTGGCCGGGCGAAGTGCTGGGCATTGTCGGCGAGTCCGGCTCCGGTAAAACCACCCTGCTGAAGTCCATCTCCGCGCGCCTGACGCCGCAGAATGGCGACATTTTGTATGAGGGCGTGTCACTGTATGGCATGAGCGAAGCCGAGCGCCGCCGCCTGCTGCGCACCGAGTGGGGCGTGGTGCACCAGCACCCGATGGACGGCCTGCGCCGTCAGGTATCGGCGGGAGGCAACATCGGCGAACGGCTGATGGCCACCGGCGCGCGCCACTACGGCAACATCCGCGCCACGGCGCAGCACTGGCTGGAAGAGGTTGAAATCCCCGCCTCGCGCATCGACGACCTGCCGACCACCTTCTCCGGCGGCATGCAGCAGCGTTTACAGATTGCCCGCAATCTCGTCACCCATCCGAAGCTGGTGTTTATGGATGAACCGACCGGTGGGCTGGACGTCTCCGTGCAGGCGCGCCTGCTGGATCTGCTGCGCGGCCTGGTGGTGGAGCTGAACCTGGCGGTAGTGATTGTCACCCACGATTTAGGCGTTGCGCGCCTGCTGGCGGACCGCCTGCTGGTGATGAAGCAGGGTCAGGTGGTGGAAAGTGGGCTGACCGATCGGGTGCTCGACGATCCCCATCATCCGTACACCCAACTGCTGGTGTCCTCGGTATTACAGAATTAAGAGGCCAACATGATCCACGTTGAAAATGTCAGTAAAACCTTTGTGCTCCACCAGCAAAACGGTGTCCGCCTGCCGGTACTGCAAAATGCCTCATTAGAGGTCAGCAACGGCGAATGCGTGGTGCTGCATGGCCATTCCGGCAGCGGAAAATCCACCCTGCTGCGCTCCCTGTACGCCAATTATCTGCCGGACGAAGGCCATATCCATATCCGCCATAACAATGAATGGGTTGATCTGGTCCAGGCTCCCGCGCGCAAAGTGCTGGAAGTA
This sequence comes from Enterobacter sp. JJBC, assembly GCF_036936505.1. Lineage (NCBI taxonomy): Bacteria > Pseudomonadati > Pseudomonadota > Gammaproteobacteria > Enterobacterales > Enterobacteriaceae > Enterobacter > Enterobacter sp. JJBC. The sequence continues at coordinate 386,109 of NZ_CP136935.1, read as the reverse complement.
CGCCGCTCGACGATCGGCTGGGTCAGCCAGTTCCTGCGGGTGATCCCGCGGATCTCCGCCCTGGACGTGGTCATGCAGCCTCTGCTGGATCTCGGCGTGCCGCGCGAAACCTGCGCCGCTAAAGCCGCCAGCCTGCTGACGCGTCTCAACGTACCGGAGCGTCTGTGGCACCTCGCCCCGTCGACCTTTTCCGGCGGCGAGCAGCAGCGCGTCAACATCGCCCGCGGTTTTATCGTCGATTACCCGATTTTACTCCTGGATGAACCCACCGCCTCGCTCGACAGTAAAAACAGCGCAGCGGTGATAGAACTGATCGAACAGGCCAAAGCGCGCGGCGCGGCGATCGTCGGGATCTTCCACGACGACGCCGTACGCCATCGCGTGGCGGACAGACTGCACCCGATGGGGACAAACGTATGATTATCAATAATGTCAGGCTGGTGCTGGAAAATGAGGTCGTGAACGGCTCGGTTGAGGTGCGGGACGGTGTCATCCGCGCCTTTGCCGAAACCCAGAGCCGCTCACCGGACGCGATGGACGGCGAAGGCGGCTGGCTGCTACCGGGGCTGATTGAGCTGCATACCGATAATCTCGATAAATTCTTCACCCCGCGCCCGAAGGTGGACTGGCCTGCGCATTCAGCGATGAGCAGCCACGATGCGCTGATGGTCGCCAGCGGCATCACCACGGTGCTGGACGCGGTGGCGATCGGCGACGTGCGCGACGGCGGCGATCGCCTGGAGAACCTGGAGAAGATGATCAACGCCGTGGAGGAGACGCAAAAGCGCGGCCTCAACCGCGCCGAGCACCGCCTGCACCTGCGCTGCGAGCTGCCGCACCACACCACCCTGCCGCTGTTTGAGAAGCTGGTGGGCCGCGAGCCGGTCTCGCTGGTTTCCCTGATGGATCACTCGCCGGGACAGCGCCAGTTCGCCAACATTGAAAAGTATCGCGAATACTATCAGGGCAAATATTCTCTCAGCGACGCGGAGATGGCCCGTTACGAAGAAGAGCAGCTGGCGCTGGCGGCCCAGTGGTCGCAGCCGAATCGCCTCTCCATTGCCGCTATGTGCCGGGACCGTAATATTGCCCTGGCCAGCCATGATGACGCCACGCACGATCACGTGCGCGAATCCCACCAGCTTGGGAGCGTGATCGCCGAATTTCCCACCACGTTCGAGGCGGCAGAAGCATCGCGTAAGCATGGCATGAACGTCCTGATGGGCGCGCCGAACATCGTACGCGGCGGGTCGCACTCCGGCAACGTGGCGGCAAGCAAGCTCGCCTCGCTCGGCCTGCTGGATATCCTCTCCTCTGACTATTACCCCGCCAGCCTGCTGGACGCGGCGTTCCGGGTGGCGGACGATGAGGGCAACAGCTTCACGCTGCCACAGGCGATTCGCCTGGTGACAAAAAACCCGGCCAGCGCGCTCAACCTTCACGATCGCGGTGAGATTGCCGAAGGCAAACGGGCAGACCTGGTGCTGGCGCACCGCAAGGGCGAGCACGTTCATATCGACCACGTCTGGCGTCAGGGAAAAAGGGTGTTCTGATGGGAAGACTCATCTGGTTAATGGGCCCGTCCGGCTCCGGGAAGGACAGCCTGCTGTCGGCGTTACGGCAGCGGGAACATTCACAGCTGCTGGTAGCGCACCGCTACATTACCCGCGCGGCAAACGCCGGGAGTGAAAACCATATCGCCCTGAGCGAGCAGGAGTTTTTTACCCGCGCCGGGCAAAACCTGCTGGCGCTGAGCTGGCATGCCAACGGTTACTACTATGGCGTCGGCATCGAGATCGACCTCTGGCTGCACGCGGGCTTTGACGTGCTGGTCAACGGCTCGCGGGCGCATCTCCCGCAGGCTCGCGCCCGGTACGAAGCGGCGCTGCTCCCGGTCTGTTTGCAGGTTTCCCCGGACGTTCTGCGTAGCCGGCTGCAAAAGCGGGGGCGCGAAAACGCGCGCGAGATCGACCAGCGGCTGGAACGGGCGGCGCGTTACACCCCGTCGGGTTGCCATCTCCTCAATAACGACGGAAGTTTGCTACAGTCAGTCGAGACCTTTCTATCGCTTATTCGCCAGAAGGAGAAACAACATGCCTGACTGCCAGCTTCGCCCCGCCACCGCCGACGATGCGCCGATCGTTTACGCGCTGATCTGCGAACTTAAGCAGGCCGAGTTCGATCATCAGGCCTTTCACGCCGGGTATCTGGCCAACTTGCAGGATCACAATATGCGCTACCAGCTGGCCGAGCTGGACGGGCAGATCATCGGGATGATCGGCCTGCATATGCAGTTTCACCTGCACCACGCCCGCTGGATCGGCGAGATCCAGGAACTGGTGGTGATGCCGCAGGCGCGCGGATTAAAAGTGGGCAGCCAGCTGCTGGCCTGGGCAGAGGACGTCGCACGGCAGGCAGGCGCCGAGCTGACCGAGCTTTCCACCAGCGTGAAGCGCGTGGACGCGCACCGTTTTTATGTTCGTGAAGGGTATACGCAAAGCCATTTCCGCTTCACCAAACCGCTGTAGAGGTGCGTTATGAGTCTGACGATCACGCTGACAGGAACCGGAGGGGCGCAGCTGGTGCCGGTGTTTGGCTGCGACTGCGCGGCGTGCCGACGGGCGCGTTTACAGGAAAATTATCGCCGTCGCCCCTGTAGCGCGGCGGTGAAATTCAACGATGCGGTCACCTTGCTGGACGCGGGTATTCCACACCTGATGGACGACTGGCCTGCGGGCAGCTTCCAGCAGTTTTTGCTTACCCATTATCATATGGATCACGTTCAGGGGCTTTTCCCTCTGCGCTGGGGCGTAGGCGCCACCATTCCCGTCTACGGTCCGCCAGACGAGGCAGGCTGTGACGATCTGTTCAAACATCCGGGCATCCTGGATTTCAGCCACACGGTGGAGCCGTTTGTGACGTTTGAACTTCAGGGCCTGCGGGTGACGCCGCTGCCGCTCAACCATTCAAAACTCACGTTTGGCTATCTGCTGGAGTCCGCCCACAGCCGCGTGGCGTGGCTGTCTGATACCGCCGGACTGCCGGATAAAACGGTGACGTTTCTGCTAAACAATCAGCCGCAGGCGATGATTGTCGACTGTAGCCATGAACCGCGCCCGGAGACGCCGCGCAACCATTGTGATTTGAATACGGTGGTTGCGCTGAACGAGGTGATTGGCTGTCCGCAGGTGATCCTGACGCATATCAGCCATCAGTTTGACGTGTGGATGATGGATAACCCGCTACCGGAAGGGTTTGAAGCGGGCTATGACGGGATGGTGCTGGCGCTGGACTAGCTTTCTCTCTCTCCCCGTGGGAGAGCGCCGGAACGGATTTTCTCCCTCTCCCTGTGGGAGAGGGCCGGGGTGAGGGCATCAGGCCGCACGGTATCACCTATCGTAATCATCCTCTAACCGCCGCTCATCTTCCTCTAACTGCCGCCGATCGTCGTCGAGCTGGCGCTGACGTTCATCCAGGCGACGGCGTCTGTCCTCGAGCTGCCTGCGGCGATCGTCATACTGGCGGCTGTCCGTACGGCGACGATCGTCATACCGATCATCATCATCACTACGGCTGCTGCCAGGGTTATAGGCGTCGTTAATCGCCTGCTGAATGTTGCCAATGGCATCATCAATCACATCGGCATGAACCTGGCCGGTCAGCGTCAGCAGGCCAAATAACAGAGCGGTAGAGTAACGTTTCATAAAGCCAGTCTCGCAGCGGTTGAGCTGGCTTTACGGTAATGAACGGCGATAGGTCGGAGTAGTGGAGGAATCTCAATTCTGTTCCGCGCGCGCCATCAGACCTCAGGCATTTCCATTGAGCGAACCACGAAAAAGTTCTGCGAGATACCCGCCCCTTTTTCCACCGTTTGCAGATCGTGCACAAACCACGCATAGATTTCTGGCGGCACAGCGTCGAGGGGAAACGGCTGCGGTTTGCCGAGATTCGCCGCGTGGAAATAGTCGAGAAACCGCTTCGCGCGCCGCAACGCTGAGTCATACACCTCAGGTACAATTTCTCTGCGCCTGTCCGCCGGGTTTTGTTCCATACTGTTTCGCATTTTGATTGCTGCATCCTTCACGTCGTCGAGCCATCCCCAGTGCTGTTGTAACACGCTGAGTTCACTGGCGTACTCTCCGGCTCTGTTTTTCGCCTCCTGCGTAATGCCAGCAAACCCCGCAGATGCCCCAGCAGAGGCCAGCGTATCGCCGCGCTGCTTTTCATATTTCATGCATTCCGTGCGGTACTGATAGTATTGACGGCCCAGCCAGTCGATATAGCTGTCCAGATGACGGTTCTGGTTTGCCGTGTTTACTGACGTAAGCGGCAATGCGCTCTGGTACGCCTTTGCCCACTGAAGAACGGACTGATTTTTGACGTTGTCCTGGACGATGAAATAAGCAGCTACATCCGTATCTGTTTTATCAAGCATCTGAAAATAAGGGAAAGGCACGCCCGCCATGGTCGCCTCACGGTACATTCTGTGCAGCGCCACCCGGCAGAGTTCCGCACTCGGTTTCTGTTCGTCCGGTTTCAGCCCCCCGCCGATATCCTCCGCGCACCCGGGATAGAGTTCTTCCTTATGCGCTGGATTACTGCCGGTGCGGTACAAGCAGCGCCAGACGCGGGTTTCATGGGCGGCAACCAGATGCAGGCTTTTCTTTACCGCTTCTGGCAGTGAGGTATCCTGGTCGATAGATTTATCCCCCAGTAATACGCTGATCCCTTTTACCGGACCGCCGAACGCAGAGATAAAGTAATCCACGCCGTTGTTGTTGCTGGCAGATGTACGCCGCGAGCAGTCAAACAACCCGGTAAAGACAATATCGACCGGTATGCCCTGGTAAGTGTATTTATCGCCCTGTTTCTTACAGATATCTTTCAGCAGACTGTCCAGGAATTTACGTGCCAGGGTAGCGCCGAGATCAAAACCGAACAGTGAAACAGAGATGAGCCTGATGGGAACCGGGCTTTTTTTAATAGCTTCTTTGTAGCCTTCTTGAAACGTTAGCTTTGTGGAGGTGATACGGGTATCGACGCCTGTTACCAGCATATCGGCTACCGTAGGATTATCACGCAGCCAGGGCGTTGATTCGATACTAACTTTTTTAACAGCATTTTTAGCCGTATCAAAGGCCAGGTTTTTCCATTCCGTCGGGTTAAGAAGTTTCTTTCCCTGATTTTTTAAAACCTCGTACCAGTTGTCGCCTTTTATAAAATCCATACCCGCTTCTTTGGCCATTTCACCGGGCTGGCCTGTTATATCATCCGTTATGCTGCCCAGACCGCTGTCCATGATGGTATGAAGTTTTTCGGCGATAGTTTCCCTAAAAGGGGTCCCTAATCCTGAAATATAAAATGCATCATAACTTTCTCGAGGAGTGTTTTGCTGTATGCTTGGGAATGCTCTATACAAGCGAGCAATATTGCTGAGGCGATGTTCTGGTGTATCCTTTTCTATATTGCGATGAATCCCATCAAAAAAGAAGCCCACATGCCATATCCGTGAACAGTTACCTAAATCAGCATCTTCCGCCTGCTGGGCCCGGTTTGCCGCGGCGATGAGACTTTCGATATCCATATGTTATTTTCCTTTTTTTAATTCTGTAGTTTGGTCATTAATATCGTGAGAGTCCGGATGATTAAATCCAGTGCTCCACCATAACCGGACAGTTTCTTCAGGCAGGAAATAAACATGGAGATAGTTTTCGCCCCACTGGCGTGCAGGCATAGTCATTACCGTGCGGCGTGTTTCTAATCTCATACCTTTAAGATATTGCTCATGCGTGATATCCAGCGTCCAGATAATTTCTGCTTTATCCCCGCTGATGCTGCCGCAGCAGGTAGCCCCACCGCCGCCATAAGCAAATGCATTCGCACCTGCCACGCCGTTTACGCTAAACTCTAAAATGGGCCTGTCAATTTCGTTGTGAATAATCAGCGTCACTGGCCCTGACGGCGGCCCCCAGATAGCAGCCCACACCGACCAGCCAAGGTAAATCACCACCGGCAATAGCAACACACCCCAGAGCCATTTTCCCCAGCGGGCATAACCCCGGTTCACCGCACCGTCAACTTTATCGAACGTTTTAAAAAATCCCATTTTAATCCCTTAAAATCAGTGCATATTCTGCCGACGTTTTTGCTCCACCCGGGCTGCAATATCGTCAGCCGTGGGACTGTTAAAACCTGTGCTCCACCATAAATAGACTTTGTCACCCGGCAGGAAATAGGTATGGAGATAGTTTTCGCCCCACTCACGTTTTGGCAAAAGAGTTGTTAGCTTGCGAGTCTCTTTACGAAGCCCTGCATTGTATTGGGCTCTTGTGGTACTGAGCGTCCAGATAATTTCTGCCTTATCCCCGCTGATGCTTCCGCAGCAAGTTGATTTACCAGGACCGGTCCCGTACGGATTGCTTTTATCACGCGCGAACGCATTCCCCCCTGCCATGCCATTCACGCTAAACTCTAAAATGGGCCTGTCGAGTTCGCTGTGAATAATCAGCGTCACTGGCCCTGACGGCGGCCCCCAGACAGCCGCCCATACCGACCAGCCAAGATAAATCACCACCGGCAGTAACAATGCCCCCCAGATCCCTTTTCCCCAGCGGGCATAACCCCGGTTAACCGCACCGTCTATTTTCTTATACGTCCTGAAGAATCCCATTCTGTATTTTCATCCCTGAGATTGCGCATGTTTGAATAACACATATTCCAGCGATACTTTTCCCTGAACCACTTTTTCGAGTGCAGCCTGAATATCATCTGACTCCAGGTTCTTTTTTCCGCCATTAAGATGATAAAGAGCATAAAGTTTTTGCTCTGTACCCGCTTTCATTTTCGCCTCTCTGGCCTTATTCAGTGCTTTTATAACCATGTCACGTTGAGCACAGGCGGGAAAATGCTGGCTGGATGGCATTTTCTGCCACGCGGCTAACACTACGGTGACAACAGGTTTATCCGTGATGTGTTGCCATTCTTCATGATTTAGCCGTATGGCACTGTCTCTGGCATTGATTACTGTTGAAGCGGGAATGTGCATCTGCTGCCATTCGTTTTCACCAGGTGCCCACCACTGAGAAATCTCCCTGAATAATAGGCTATGCCACTCACGTTCTTTCAGGCCCGCCAGCAGACGAATGACATCATGCATATAAAAACGCACTAAAGTCGCTGCTCCTTCCGGAGAAATCATTGTGCAGGCCGCAGAAAGCTGAACGGCTAACGCCCCTGCGGATTGTGAAGAGGCGATAACAGCAGTTAACCCCGGCGTTGAGGTAATACGGGCCGTTAACTCCTCTTTATCCCTTATTGCAAACAACCAGGGACCATAATCTCTGGCTTCGGTAAGTTGTGGATGAAGATACAACGAATACATAACTGCTGCGTTTTCGTTATAAAAAGCCTGAAAAGATTCTGTTGTTTGCGCCCCACCTTCCAGTAACAGAAATAAATGTGCGTTTTTCGATTCCGGTAACGCCTGGATCATATTTGTGGCATTCATTTTCTACGCTCCCTGGACAATAGCGTCATTGGCTTTGATGGCATTGAGGAGGCACTCGATGCAAATTGTTCCGTTAAGCGGTAGATACTGACCGGGAAGCAATGGAATAGGTAATGGCATGGTGGCCGGGGCCGCCGCCATTGTTCTCTTTGTTCTCCGCAGGTACGTCGCTGTCGTACCGTACTCAATCTTCCCGGCCTCAAGCCGCAGGTAGCTCCCGCCGCCAATCAGCGTGATGCGCTTTTTCCCGGCAAACGAGATGTCACTTGCTGAGCTCAGCGTCAGCTTTCTCTCCGCAAACAACCGCATGTTCGCATTTTGCGCCTGGACATCGATTGGCCCTTCGCCGGATTTCAGGCTCAGTTGACCGGTGCGGGCAAAGAGCCCCAGTTTCTCCCCGGTAAGCAGGGTCGCATTGCCCATTGCTCCGGCGCTGATATCGCCCCCGGCGTTAATGGCAACGTTTTTTGTGGCTGCCATTTGCAGGTGCTCACCGCTGGTCAGCGCCATCCCTGCCGGGGCCGAGAACAGCACGGCTTCATTGAGCGGTTTCAGCCGCTGCTCAAACATCTGTATCTGGCTGTCGATATCCGCCTTCAGCGCCTGCGCCTGCTCTGCCGCCATCTCCAGCTGCTGAAGCTGTTTCAGGCAGACGTCGATCTCCCTGAGTGCCGTGCTCATCTCCAGCACCCCGCCTGCGGCCTTCTGCTGCCCGTCCGCGGTGACAAACAGCCCCTTTGCGACGCGAATAACGCCGTGCTCATCGGTCCGGAGTTCAAAGCCTTTGCCCCGGGGCTGCTCCTGCGCGTCCACCAGATGCCCGCTGTTCAGCTGCGTTTTGCCGTACTCCGTGGCGAGCTTGATGTGCTCCTCCCCGCGCTTATCCTCCATCCGCAGCTTGTTGTTGGCGGGCGTGCGCAGCACGTTGCGGGTGTGGTTGTCGCGGGAGACAGGGTCCGGATGTTCAGAATCGTGCAGGGCATATGCGATATACGGCAGGTCAATATCACCGTTGCTGTATGCTATCGCCACTTCGGTCCCGTCGGTGAGCGGCGTGTGCCAGCCCAGCGTGTCACCGGCATACGGTTTCGCCATCCGCAGCCACAGGTAGCTGTAACCGGCTTCCGTCCCCTCCCGGTCGAAGTCGAGCTTCACCCGATAGCGGCCCTGCTCGTCAAGGTGAGCGTAAATATCATTTTTCTCCCGGCTCTCGACCCGGGCCGGAAGCGTGCCGTGGATTTCCGGACGCGGGATGTCCGCAGGGCGGAAACAGTACCGTTCGGTGTAAGGCATGCCCCACACCGACACGTGCAGGCGGGAATCACGGGCCCCCCGGAAGGTCACAAGCGTGAGGACAACACCCTCTTTCAGGGCATCAATGACATCGCCCTGCGGCTCCAGCACCTGCCCGGGCGTGAGGTGGGCAGCATTGCTGAACAGGTGAATGCGGGCTGATTTGATGAGTTCCCGCTCGTGGTGGATGCGGGCATAAAAGGCCCCGGATTCGGTTTCCGGCTCCGGGCTGGTGTCATCACCCGCCTCACGGTAAGGCGCGGCGTAGCGGTAATGCTCCCCGGTGGTGACCCCATCATGACGCACGCTGACCGTCGCATCCATCGGCGTGGTGGCTGTCCGGTAGTTGTAATCCCGCGTGGCGACGGTGCCGGTGAAACCCCTGTGCCAGGTCCGCACATCCCAGACCGATTCCGCCGCGCCGTCAAACAGACCCGAGGGCTTGCGGTACGGCAGCCGCACGTCAAACCGGTAGTTAAGCTGGCTGTCGGCAAATATGTACGTATCCAGACCGCGCACGTCGTCCATCTCCGTACGCCAGTAAATGCCCACCTCGGACAGAATACGCCGGATAAACTCAAGGTCCGTTTCCCGCCACTGGGTGATAATTTCACGCGGCGGGTAGGTGCGCGCCAGCCTGAATTCAAAATCAGGTCCCTCCAGTCCGTGCTTGCGCAGCACCTGCTCCACCACTTCCGGAACGGACTGGTTCTGAAACACGGCGCACTGCCGGGTGTATCCCAGGAGCGCCAGACGGGAACTGAGCGTGAGCCGGTAGTGAGACTGGTCTTTTGATGTGGACAGCCATTCCAGGCGGGTGACGATGCCGTGGACATTTTTGCCGCTTCGCATCCGGAAGGTGGCATATTTCATCAGCACCTGTTCCGGAGGAATGCTCGCCTGTGGGGTGGTGAACTCGATGTCCCACCGGAACGGCTCGCTCAGGGCTTCCCTGCCACGAAAACGCAAAACATCCGGCTTCACTGGACTGTCAAAAATATCCAGAAAGTAACGGGTCTGTCCGTCAAAAAGCGCCAGCCAGTTATCCATAACAAAAACCTGATAATAAATAGGGTTAAATCAGGATGGTTACATGCCGAGACGGGACTGTAAATGACTGAAACAGGAGTTAAATTCTGAAAATGAAGGACAAATCAAATTACCATCACCTTCCGCAGCGCCTGCGCCAGCTGTGCGCGGGTGAACGGTTTTCGCAGTAACTGAACGTCCGGCAGCTGTGGGTTATGCGCCGGGCGCAAATCCTGCCCGCTGATCAGCAGCACCGGCAACTGCGGATAGTGGCTGCGTACATGGCCGATCACCTCCGCACCGCTCAGGCCGCCCGGCAGCATCAGGTCGCTGATAAACATGTCGATATCCGGTGATGCGTCCAGCATGTTCAGCGCCTGCTCGCCGTTTTCGGCTTCGAGCGTCAGGTAGCCAAGCTGGTGCAGTTGCTCACACAGGGTCTGCCGCACGCCCGCCTCATCTTCCAGGACCAGCACAAGCAGCTCACTTTCTGCCGGGGCCGTGGTCGCCAGCGCGGCATCATTGGAGAACGCGGGCAGCGTCGAGCGCGGCAGCTGGAGCCGCACGGTGGTTCCCTGCCCCGGCGCGCTTTCGATCTCAACGCGCCCCCCGGACTGACGCACAAAGCCGTACACCATCGACAGCCCTAATCCGCTGCCGCTGCCGGTCTGTTTGGTGGTGAAGAACGGTTCAAAGACCTGCGATTTCACCTCCTGCGACATCCCACAGCCGTGGTCAATCACCTCCAGCGCGACCATATCCTGCCTGCGCCCGTCGCTGCGGGTCACACGCTGGTTCCAGGTGCGGATTTTAATCACACCGTTTTGCCCCTCCATTGCATCACGGGCGTTCATCACCAGGTTGATAATGGCATTTTCCAGCTGGCTGACGTCAATCCATGCGGGCCAGGCCGGGGTTTGCGCTTCAATATCCAGCGTCAGCGTGGCGGGAAGGGAGTGCCGCATCAGCTCGCTCAGGTTCTCCAGCAGCGGCTTCATCTCTACCGCATGGGGTTGCAGGGATTGCTTGCGCGAGAAGGCCAGCAGACGCTGGGTGAGCATGGCCCCGCGTTCCGCGGCTTTGAGCGCACGAGTGATGCGCGGCGCGTCCGGTGACGCTGAATCGGTCAGCTCCAGACTGCCGATAATCACCGCCAGCAGGTTATTAAAATCATGCGCCAGACCGCCCGTCAGTTGCCCGACCGCCTTCATTTTCTGGCTGTGCAGCAGCGCCTCCTCCAGCCCCTGACGTTCGATGCGGTCGACCTCCATCTGCGAGGTCTTCTCCTTAAGCAGCCGCGTGGTGTGCTCCAGCGAAGCGGTATTGCGTGCAAAAACGTTAAACGCGCGCGCCAGTTCCCCCAGCTCATCACGCCGCTGTAGTGCGGGCACCGACACATTCTGCTCTCCGTGAGCGAGACGCGACATTGCCCTTGAGATAGCCGTCAGGTTGGAGCCCAGATTGCGATAAATATACCAGCAGGCGCAGCCGGTGATGATCAGCGCCAGCACCGCGAAAACGCTGATAAACACGCTGATGGAGCGCAGCTCCTGGTGACTTTGGGCGGTACGCAGCCGGGAGGCCTGCGCCACCTGTTCAACGTACTGATTGATGTCGCGGTTTAATATCGCTACCAGCGCCTTGATGTGGAACATGTACCAGCTGATGGACAGATCGCTCTCTTCCAGCTGCTTCGACAGTGGCGCGAGCTTGCGCAGCTCATCATTAAAATCCGGGAGCACCAGGTTGACCACCGGTTGCAGGGCGCTCGCGGGTAACATCGCGGTTACTGCATCCAGCTGCTGCACCGTGGCGCGCGGTGAAGGGGTATCAATGGCGGCAACGATCAGCCTGTCCATCTCTGCAAGCTGCCGGGCGTCTGGCACATTGCTCGCGTAACGACGGTTGATATCCTGCAAATGACGCAGGTAGCTTTGGCTTTGATACAGCGCGCTGAGCAGCGCGTTACGCTCCAGATGCCGTTTTTGCCCGCGCTCCAGCATTCCCGTCACGCTCTGCTGTAACTCATTGCTCCTGCGAATAATACGCGTCACCAGCGCCGGCTCCTGCTGCGCCAGCGGCGCATCGGCAAGCTGCTCCAGCGAGTGGCGCAGCGCCATTTGCGTCTGTTTAAGCCGCTCAGCTTCGCCTTTGTACTCCAGCGCACCGACCACCTGCGACAGCCGCACCGCCGCCGTTGCCACATTGGCCGTGTCGCGCGCGAGGTTCATGCTGCCGGTCATGTCATCCAGCGTTTGCTGCTGCACCTGCTCCTGGATCTGGCTGGCATGACGAAAGCCGAGCACCGCCACGCCGCTGACCATCAGCGTTACCGCCACCACCAGCAGGTTAAATATCAGCAGGCGACCGCGGGCGCTGGTGAAGAACGGGGGGCGTGATGGCATGGGTTTGGGCTCCTCTGCGGTTTGGTGCCCTCACCCTGGCCCTCTTCCCACAGGGAGAGGGAAAAGGAAAATGTGATGGCGATTAGCTATTCATAACTATGACAAATATGAACAGCTTCTGACATTTTGCATTTACGCGCCTGTGATGAAGTGCAGATATCGACATTCACAGGAGATCCGCCATGAGCAGAACCCCGGTTTTAGAGATGCGCCACATTGCCAAAACCTTTGGCAATTTCCACGCGCTCAAGGGCGTGGATTTGACGGTTTTCCCCGGTGAGATCCACGCGCTGATGGGGGAAAACGGCGCCGGAAAGAGCACGCTGATGAAGATCCTCGCAGGCGCCTATACCGCCAGCAGCGGCGACATCCTCATCGACGGTCAGCCGTTTCACATCAAAGGGCCGAAGGATGCGCTGGCCGCAGGAATTACCCTGATTTATCAGGAGATGCAGCTTGCTCCTAACCTGACCGTGGCGGAAAACATTTTTCTCGGTAGCGAGCTGTCGCGCGGCGGGCTGGTCCAGCGCAAAGAGATGGCTGCCCAGGCCCAGGCGGTCATTGACCGTCTGGGCGCGCAGTTCAGCGCCACCGACCTGGTCATGAAACTGACCATCGCCGAGCAACAGCAGGTGGAGATCGCCCGCGCGCTGCACCGCAACAGCCGCATTCTGGTGATGGACGAACCTACCGCCGCCCTCTCCTCACGCGAAACCCACCGTCTGTTCGAACTGATTTTGCGCCTGCGCGATGAAGGGATGGCGATTATCTACATCAGCCACCGCATGGCGGAAGTGTATGAGCTTTCCGATCGCGTCAGCGTGCTACGCGACGGGCAATACGTCGGCAGCCTGACGCGCGACAAGCTCAACGCCTCCGAGCTGGTGCGCATGATGGTGGGTCGTCCGTTAAGCGACCTGTTTAACAAAGAGCGCGATATTCCGCTCGGCAGCCCGCGTCTGAACGTGCATCATCTCACGGATGACAAAAAAGTGCAGCCGTGCAGTTTGCAGGTGCGCTCCGGTGAAATCGTCGGGCTGGCAGGGCTGGTCGGCGCCGGGCGTTCTGAGCTGGCGCAGCTGATCTTCGGCGTGCGCAAAGCCACCGGCGGCATGATTGAAGTGGACGGCGAACCGGTGGTGATCCACTCCCCGCGCGCGGCCATTGAGAACGGCATCGGTTTTCTCACCGAGAACCGCAAGGAGCAGGGGCTATTTCTGGAGCTGGCGGCGCAGGAGAACATCACCATGGCGACGCTGGAGCGCGACGCCACCTTCGGCTGGCTGAACCGCAAAAAAGCGCAGTCGATTTCCGATGACGCCATCGCCCTGCTCAATATCCGCGTGCCGCATTCTCAGGTGCGCGCAGGCGGGCTCTCCGGCGGCAACCAGCAAAAACTGCTGATCTCCCGCTGGGTGGCGATAGGCCCGCGCATTCTGATTCTGGACGAACCCACGCGCGGCGTGGACGTCGGGGCAAAAAGCGAGATCTACCGCATCATGAACCAGATGGCGCGCAAAGGGGTGGCGATCCTGATGATCTCCAGCGAGCTGCCGGAAGTAGTAGGAATGAGCGACCGGGTGTACGTGATGCGGGAAGGCAGCATTGCGGGTGAACTGCACGGGCGCGACATCTCTCAGGAAAACATCATGACGCTGGCAACCGGCGTGAACGACACACATCATCAGGCGGTGTAATTATGACAACTCCAACCCATCCGCAGCAGGTGGCGAAATCCGCCTCTGCCAAAAAAATGCTGATGAGCGATCTGATGCAAACGATCGGCATTTTGCCGATTTTAATCCTGATTGTGGCTGTATTTGGCTTTATCGCTCCGAACTTTTTCACAGAAAGTAACCTGCTCAATATTACCCGGCAGGCGTCGATCAACATTGTTCTGGCGGCCGGGATGACCTTCATCATCCTGACCGGCGGGATTGACCTCTCCGTGGGCTCGATTCTGGGCACCACGGCGGTGGCGGCGATGGTGGTCTCGCTTATCCCTGAATTTGCGATGCTCTCCATTCCGGCGGCGCTAATGCTCGGTATGGTACTGGGGCTGTTCAACGGCGCGCTGGTGGCCTTCGCCGGACTTCCGCCATTTATCGTCACGCTCGGCACCTACACGGCGCTGCGCGGCGCGGCCTACCTGCTGGCGGACGGCACGACGGTCATTAACTCCAACATCAACTTCGAGTGGATCGGCAATAACTACCTCGGCCCGATCCCCTGGCTGGTTGTGATCGCCCTGGCGGTGATTGTGGTGTGCTGGTTTATTCTGCGTCGCACAACCCTCGGCGTTCACATCTATGCGGTCGGCGGCAATATGCAGGCGGCGCGCTTAACGGGCATTAAGGTCTGGCTGGTGCTGCTGTTTGTCTACGGCATGAGCGGCCTGCTCTCCGGTCTCGGCGGCGTCATGAGCGCTTCACGTCTCTACAGCGCCAATGGCAACCTCGGCACGGGGTATGAGCTGGATGCAATTGCGGCGGTGATCCTCGGCGGCACCAGCTTCGTCGGCGGGATCGGCACGATCACCGGCACGCTGGTCGGTGCCTTGATCATCGCCACCCTCAACAACGGCATGACGCTGATGGGCGTCTCCTACTTCTGGCAGCTGGTGATCAAAGGGGCGGTGATCATCATTGCGGTGCTGATCGACAAATACCGTACCCGACACCATCAAAGTGCATAACAACAATACCCTACGTGAGGAATACAGCATGAGATTGAAGCCCTTAGTGACCGCGCTCTGTGCTGGCGCGCTGCTGGCCGCAACCCCGTTTGCGCAGGCAAAAGATCTGAAATCCATCGGCGTGACGGTGGGCGACCTGGCTAACCCGTTCTTCGTGCAGATCACCAAAGGTGCCGAGCTGGAAGCGCGCAAGCTGGCGGGGGACAACGTCAAGGTGACGCTGGTCTCCAGCGGGTACGATCTGGGCCAGCAGGTGTCGCAGATTGATAACTTCATTGCGGCGAAAGTGGACATGATCATCCTCAACGCCGCGGATTCCAAAGGGATCGGCCCGGCGGTAAAACGCGCCAAAGAGGCGGGGATCGTGGTCGTGGCGGTTGACGTGGCGGCGGAAGGAGCCGATGCGACCATCACCTCCGATAACACCCAGGCGGGTGAGATGGCCTGTAAGTACATTACCGACCGCCTGAAAGGTAAAGGCAACGTGGTGATCATCAACGGGCCGCCGGTTTCTGCGGTACAAAACCGCGTGGAGGGCTGCCAGACCGAGTTCAGGCGCCACCCGGATATCAAAGTGCTCTCGGATAACCAGAACGCCAAAGGCAGCCGTGAAGGCGGGCTGGAGGTCATGACCTCCCTGCTGGCGGCTAATCCGAAGATAGACGGCGTATTCGCGATTAACGATCCTACCGCGATCGGCGCCGATCTGGCCGCGAAGCAGGCGCAGCGCAACGAGTTCTTTATCGTTGGTGTGGATGGCAGCCCGGACGGTGAAGAAGCCCTGAAGCGCGAAAACTCCCTGTTTGTGGCGACGCCAGCGCAGGATCCGCAGGTGATGGCGGCGAAGGCGGTGGAGATCGGCTATGACATTCTTCAGGGCAAACCTGCGCCGAAAGAGCCTGTGCTGATCCCGGTGACGATGATCGATAAAAAGAACGTCGGCACGTATAAGGGGTGGACGGTTAAATGATCCTTTTCCCTCTCCCACCGGGAGAGGGAACTGTTTTCAAGGAGTCCCCATGAAACGCTCCGACATCAATGAAATCCTCGGCCATACGCGGCAGTTCTTCTCCATGCACGACGTGCATCTCCCGCCTTTTGCCAGCTTTCCGCCGACAAAATGGCAGCAGCTTGACCAGGCCGCATGGCAGGAGGTGTTTGACCTCAGGCTCGGCTGGGACGTGACGGCATTTGGTGGCAACAACTTCGCTGCACAGGGGTTAACGCTGTTCACCCTGCGCAACGGCTCCCCCAACGGCGTGCCCTATGAAAAGTGCTATGCCGAAAAAATCATGCACGTCCGCGACGGCCAGGTGACGCCGATGCATTTTCACTGGCGCAAGCGGGAGGACATCATTAACCGCGGCGGCGGGAATCTGATTATTGAGTTATGGAATGCGGGCGCGCATGAAGAGACCGAAAACACCGACGTGACCGTTACCGTCGACGGCTGTCGGCAGACGCACACGCCCGGCAGCCAGCTGCGCCTCACACCAGGGGAGAGCATCTGCCTGACGCCCGGCCTGTACCACAGTTTCTGGGGTGAACGCGGCTTTGGCGACGTGCTGGTGGGCGAAGTGTCGTCGGTCAATGACGATGAACACGACAACCACTTTTTACAGCCCATTGACCGCTACAACACCATTGAAGAAGACGAACCGGCGGTGCTGGTGCTGTGCAACGAGTACAACCTGTTTCGGATATAAGGAGTGAATGATGCCATTGATTTCTCTTGCCGATGGTCTGGCCCACGCCAGGGAACACCGCTACGCCCTGGGCGCGTTCAACGTGCTCGACTCCCACTTCCTGCGCGCGCTGTTTGCCGCCGCGAAACAGGAACGCTCGCCGTTCATCATCAACATCGCCGAAGTGCATTTTAAGTACGTGTCTCTGGAGTCGCTTGTCGAAGCAGTGAAGTTCGAAGCCGCCCGTCACGATATTCCCGTGGTGCTTAACCTCGACCACGGGCTGCATTTTGAGGCCGTCGTGCGCGCCCTGCGCTTAGGGTTCAGCTCGGTGATGTTCGACGGCTCGACGCTGAGCTATGAGGAAAATATCCGCCAGACGCGGGAAGTGGTGAAGATGTGCCATGCGGTGGGCGTCTCGGTAGAGGCGGAGCTGGGCGCGGTCGGGGGTGATGAAGGGGGTGCGCTTTACGGGCATGCGGATGAAGCCTTCTTCACCGATCCGCAGCTGGCGCGCGAGTTTGTCGATTTAACCGGTATCGACGCGCTGGCGGTCGCCATTGGCAACGCGCACGGCAAATACAAGGGCGAGCCGAAGCTTGATTTCCCGCGTCTGGACGCCATTCGACAGCAGACGGGCCTGCCGCTGGTTTTACACGGCGGCTCTGGCATAAGCGATACTGATTTCCGCCGCGCCATCGAGCTGGGCATTCATAAAATCAACTTTTATACCGGCATGTCGCAGGCCGCGCTCGCCGCCGTTGAGCAGCGCATGGCAAACCGCCAGCCGCTGTACGATGAATTTGCAGAGCTGCTGCTGGGCATTGAAGAGGCCATTACCGATACGGTTGCGGAACAGATGCGCATCTTCGGCAGCGCGGGGCAGGCATAATGGAACGCAAAGGGATTATCGCCGCAGGCAACATGCTGGTGGATCACGTCCACCAGATCGTACAGTGGCCGGAGCGCGGCTGGCTGGCGGAAATCACCCACAGTGAGCGCTCAACCGGCGGTGCGCCGCTCAACGTTCTGCTGACGCTGGCGAAAATGCACGTCGGCCTGCCGTTACAGGCGGTGGGGCTGATTGGGGAAGACAGCGACGGAGACTATATTCTGGCGATGCTCGACCAGTATCACGTCAATCGCCAGCGCGTGCAGCGTACAACGTTCGCCCCAACGTCGATGTCGCAGGTGATGACCGACCCCAGCGGACAGCGCACTTTTTTCCACTCGCCGGGCGCCAACCGCCTGTTGGATCTTCCCGCCTTCGATCATTTAGACGGATCGCTGAAGATCTTCCATCTCGGCTACCTGCTGCTGCTCGACAGCCTGGACATGCCGGACGAGGAATTTGGCACCCGCAGCGCGCGGTTACTGGCACAGATGCGCGATCAGGGGTATGAAACCTCGCTCGATCTGGTGTCCCGCAAGGGCGATCCGCGCTATCAGCCGCTGGTGCTCCCTGCCCTGCGCCATCTTGATTATCTGGTGATTAACGAGCTGGAAGCCGGTGAGTTTAGCGGGCTTGAGATCCGTGACGGCCATGATGCGCTGAACATGGCCCATATCGCCGACGCTGCCACACAACTGCTGGCGGCAGGCGTGCGACAGCGGGTGGTGATCCACTGTCCGGAAGGGGCATGGGGTGAAGCGCCGGGTGAAAAAGGGCAATGGGTTCCGTCGTGGAAGCTGACGCAGGACGAGATTATCGGCAGCGTCGGCGCGGGCGACGCGTTTTGCGCGGGCTTTTTATACGGCTGCCATGAATCCCTGCCGCTGACGGAGAGTATTTATCTGGCGCACGCCTGCGCGCGGGCCAGCCTGCTGGCGGCTAATGCAATTGACGGCGCGAAAACGCTGGCCGAGCTTCAGGCGTTTATTCAGGAGAACGGTCAGGCGGCTTTCTCATGATGGGAAACGTCCGTGGCAAAAACATAGCCCAGACCGCGAATGGTTTTGATCAGCAGAGGCTGGTGCGGATTGACCTCAATTTTTCGCCGTAGCCGCATGATCAACACGTCGATAGTGCGGTCAAAGACCTCGGCGCTTTCGCTGTGGGTCAGCTTCAGCAGCTGTTCACGACTCAGTACCCGGCGGGCGTTTTGCGTTAATGCCAGCAGCAGGCCATATTCGCCTTGTGTTAACGGCACGGTATTACGCTGCGGATCGCTCAGCTCGCAGCGGGTGGTGTCCAGCGTCCAGCCGTTAAAGGCAATACCTTCAACGCGCGGCGCAGCAGGCTCCGCGTCCAGCGCGCCGGTACGACGCAGCACCGCCTTAACGCGGGCGACCACCACGCGCGGATTGAACGGTTTTCCGATGTAATCATCAGCGCCCATTTCCAGCCCGACGACCACATCTGATTCACTTCCCAGCCCCGTCAGCATTACCACCGGTAGCGATGGTCGCTGCTTTTGCAGTTGCAGTAAAACCTGTAATCCATTGATATCCGGCAGCATCATGTCCAGCAGAACCAGCGCAATGCCGGAGTCCTGCTGGACACGGTTCACCGCGTCCTGCCCAGAGTGACACGTCAGTACGGTAAAGACGTGCTCGCTGAGCACATCCTGTAGCAGTTCGCAGACTGCGACATCATCGTCAACCACCAGAATCGCCGGTTTCATCGCATGCTTCCGTCAGGGAATTATGTTAAGTCTGAACCATTCTGCCGCCGGCTCCAGCCGAATTGTTTTTTACGTGACGGAAATTCAATCCATGTCACATCCCCTGCCCTTTCGACACGTCAATTTTGACGATTGGCTGTTTTTCGTCAGGGTTTTGCCCCGCAAAGGGTCGTAAAGTCAGGAAATACCCATAATAAAAACATGGCATAGAAGCTGCATATTGGGCAGGTAAGAACTGTTTAACTGGAGCAAAGTGATGAAAAAAGTCGTCACGGTTTGCCCTTATTGTGCCTCAGGTTGCAAGATCCACCTGGTGGTCAATAACGGCAAAATCGTCCGGGCGGAAGCGGCGCAGGGTAAAACCAATCAGGGCACGCTGTGCCTGAAAGGATATTACGGCTGGGATTTTATTAACGATACCCAAATCCTCACCCCGCGCCTGAAAACCCCTATGATCCGCCGCGAGCGCGGCGGCAAGCTGGAAGCCGTCTCCTGGAATGAAGCGCTGGATTACGTCGCCACGCGCCTCAGCGCCATCAAGGCCAAGTATGGCCCGGATGCGATTCAGACCACCGGCTCCTCACGCGGAACCGGGAATGAAACCAACTATGTGATGCAAAAATTCGCGCGCGCCGTTATTGGTACCAATAACGTCGACTGCTGCGCTCGCGTCTGACACGGCCCATCGGTTGCAGGTCTGCACCAGTCGGTCGGTAACGGCGCAATGAGTAATGCCATCAACGAGATAGATAATACCGATCTCGTCTTCATCTTTGGTTATAACCCGGCGGATTCTCACCCTATCGTCGCGAACCACGTTATTCGCGCTAAACAGAATGGGGCGAAAATCATCGTCTGCGATCCGCGCAAAATTGAAACCGCGCGCATTGCGGATATGCACATTGCATTGAAAAACGGCTCAAACATCGCGCTGTTGAACGCAATGGGGCACGTCATTATTGAGGAGAATCTCTACGACCAGGCGTTTGTCGCGACCCGTACAGAAGGCTTTGAAGAGTATAAGAAAATAGTCGAGGGCTATACGCCTGAATCCGTCGAAGCGATAACCGGCGTCAGCGCGCAGGAGATTCGTCAAGCGGCCAGAATGTATGCCGGGGCAAAAACCGCCGCCATTCTCTGGGGCATGGGCGTGACCCAGTTCTACCAGGGCGTGGAAACCGTGCGCTCGCTCACCAGCCTCGCGATGCTGACCGGCAATCTGGGTAAAGCGCATGTGGGCGTGAACCCGGTGCGTGGTCAGAATAACGTGCAGGGTGCGTGTGATATGGGCGCGCTGCCGGACACCTATCCGGGCTATCAGTACGTCAAATTCCCGGAAAACCGCGAGAAGTTTGCGAAGGCCTGGGGCGTGGAGAGCCTGCCGGCACACACCGGGTATCGCATCAGCGAGCTGCCGCACCGCGCGGCGCACGGTGAAGTGCGTGCGGCCTACATCATGGGTGAAGATCCGCTCCAGACCGACGCCGAACTGTCCGCAGTGCGCAAAGGCTTTGAGGATCTGGAGCTGGTGATTGTTCAGGATATCTTTATGACCAAAACCGCGGCAGCGGCGGATGTGATTTTGCCGTCGACCTCCTGGGGCGAGCATGAAGGTGTCTATACGGCGGCAGACCGCGGCTTCCAGCGCTTCTTCAAGGCCGTCGAGCCGAAATGGGATCTGAAAACGGACTGGCAGATCATCAGCGAAATCGCCACCCGCATGGGCTACCCGATGCACTACAACAACACCCAGGAGATCTGGGACGAGTTGCGGCATCTGTGCCCGGACTTTTATGGGGCAACCTATGAAAAAATGGGTGAGCTGGGCTACATCCAGTGGCCGTGCCGGGATGAGTCAGAATCCGATCAGGGGACGTCATACCTCTTTAAAGAGAAGTTCGACACCCCGAACGGGCTGGCGCAGTTCTTCACCTGCGACTGGGTCGCGCCGATCGATAAGCTCACCGACGAGTATCCGATGGTGCTCTCCACCGTGCGTGAAGTGGGCCACTACTCCTGCCGTTCCATGACCGGCAACTGCGCCGCGCTGGCGGCGCTGGCGGATGAACCGGGTTACGCGCAGATCAACACCGCCGATGCCGAACGGCTCGGTATTGAAGATGAAGCGCTGGTGTGGGTGAATTCGCGTAAAGGCCGCATCATTACCCGCGCGCAGGTCAGCGACCGTCCGAACAAAGGGGCAGTCTATATGACCTACCAGTGGTGGATTGGCGCCTGCAACGAGCTGGTGACCGAGAACTTAAGCCCGATAACCAAAACGCCGGAGTATAAATACTGCGCCGTAAACGTGGAGCCCATTGCGGATCAACACGCTGCGGAACAGTATGTGATCGACGAATATAACAAGCTGAAAGCCCGACTGCGCGAAAGCGCAATGGGTTGAAGCCGTTAATTTATCGTTGAATAAAGGGAGTGATATATTCACTCCCTTTTTATTTCCGATTAATTCATAAGAAATAGAAATTATTATTCTGGAAAGCGGCTCGCAGAAATAATGTAATTTACGCAGAATAGAATTACATCTTTGCATTTTAATTCAGAGGGATAAGATGTGCGGCGGGTGCTTAAGACTTTCTGTCTTGAGCATTGTTGAGGGACAGAAAGTAGAAAGCCCCGGGAAATTTTCATTTACCCGAGGCTACTCCCTCAACTCCAACAAGTTGAGAGTAGCCTCTTATTCTTTTTTTGACAAGGAGTAAAAGGCATGACGCCATTAAAAACTGCGTTAGGCATCGTCTTTATTGTTTGCCTGACGATAGTGATCTTTACCTTTATTACTCGCGGCAGGCTCTGCGAGTTTTCAATAAAGAGTGAACATCAGGAGGTGGCGGCGAAATTAGCCTGTAACGCAGGCTAACCTCTTCGGGCGGAACGCGTGTTCCGCCCGGCTTGTGGGATGCTGAGGTCTTAACGCACCCGTTTTTTTCTTCTGTCGCCGCGATTATACTGCGCGGCGTGTACCCAGATGATAAGAATCCATGAAAATCCTTTTTCTGATGTTGTTATTTTTAACCGCGTTTGCCCATGCCGATGAGATAGGCAGCCAGTATAAAAAGCAGGCTGAAGCGGGCGATGCGCGCGCGCAGTATTATCTCGCCGATACCTGGTTCAGTTCCGGCGACAGCGCGCAGGCGGCGCTGTGGGCGGAAAAAGCGGCAAAAGGCGGTGATGTCGACGCCATGGCGCTGCTGTCGCAAATCCACTTTTCGCAGGGTGACTATGCGCAGGCTAAAGCCCTGGCCCAACAGGCAAACATTGCGGGCAGCAAACGCGGCGCGATCATGCTGGCGCGTGTGCTGGTGAACACGCAGGCGGGCAAAACCGACTACCCGCAGGCCATCGCACTGCTGCAATCGGCGACCGAAGACATCGATAGCGACTCGGCGGTAGACGCGCAACAGCTGCTGGGGCTGATCTATGCCAACGGCGTTGAAGTTCCTCAGGATGACGTGCAGGCCGCATCGTGGTTCAAGCGGAGTTCGGCTCTGTCCCGGACGGGCTATGCGGAGTACTGGGCAGGAATGCTGTTCAGGCAGGGTGAGAAAGGCTTTATCACACCGAATAAGCAGAAAGCGCTTTACTGGTTAAACCTGAGCTGTACCGAAGGGTTTGATACCGGGTGTGAAGAGTTTGATGCATTGAGCGGGGAGTAAATTGTTGCCCGGTGGCGCTGCGCTTACCGGGCCTACGGCTTATGTAGGCCCGGTAAGACGAAGCCGCCACCCGGCTTTTTACATCACTGGTCAGCCGTTTTATCAAAACGACCCAGTACCTCGCGTTCATACGCCAGCGCTTTTTTACGGTCGAACTTGTGTTCCCACTTAGCGATTACCAGTACCGCCAGGGCATTACCCACCACGTTCAGCGCGGTACGCGCCATGTCGAGGATACGGTCCACACCGGCAATAAACGCCAGGCCTTCCAGCGGAATACCGACGCTGCCCAGCGTCGCCAGCAGCACCACGAAGGAGACGCCCGGCACGCCTGCGATCCCTTTTGAAGTCACCATCAGCGTCAGAACCAGTACGATTTCCTGCCACAGCGACAAGTCAATGCCGTACAGCTGCGCGATAAAGATCGCTGCAATACTCTGATACAGCGTTGAACCATCCAGATTGAAGGAGTAACCGGTCGGTACAACGAAGCTGGTAATGGACGCCGGCGCACCGTAGGCCTCCATCTTCTCAATGATACGCGGCAGTACGCTCTCGGAGCTTGCCGTGGAGTACGCCAGAATCAGCTCATCCTTCAGGATGCGGATCAGGATCCAGATGCTGAGCCCGCACAGGCGCGCCACAATGCCCAGCACCACCAGCGCGAAGAACAGAATCGCGAAGTGCACCAGAATCACCAGCTTCGCCAGCGGCCACAGGGAGGCAAAGCCGAAGTTCGCTACGGTCACCGCAATCAGCGCGAATACCCCGACTGGCGCATAACGCATCACCATGTGGGTGACTTTGAACATGGTTTCGGAGATAGAGCGGAACACGGTCACCAGCGGTTCACGGTGCGTCGCGGGCAGGGAAGAAAGCCCCAGGCCAAAGAGTACCGAGAAGAAGATGATCGGCAGCATCTCGCCCTTCGCCATGGACGCGATAATGTTGGTCGGTACCAGCGAGAGAATAGTCCCCATCAACCCATGCGAATGGCTCTGCACATCGGCGGTTGTGCTTTGGTATTTCGAAATATCCACCGTCGCCAGCTGCGACATATCGATCCCGGCACCAGGCTGGAACACGTTCGCCAGGGTGATGCCAAGTACGATGGCAACCGTAGTGATCACTTCGAAATAGAGAATGGTTTTAACGCCGATGCGGCCTAACTGTTTCGCATCACCAACACCCGCGATACCGACCACCAGCGTCGAGATCACAATCGGCACAACAATCATCTTGATCAGATGAATAAAGATATCGCCCGCAGGGGAGAGAAGGTTCGCAATCAGCCACTCGCGACTGTCGCTATGATAATGGAGGTAACTGCCCAGCAAGATGCCCAGCACAAGGGCCAGCAGGATCTGCCAGGCCAGGCTGACTTTCAAATTTTTCATAGAAACTGACTTCCTCAATGAAATCTCCGCACCATCAAAACTGCATGAATATGGAGACATACTGAAAGGGTATGAATTGTGTTGCGTTGGTTTATGGGATTTTTTAACGCGCCGTATGAGTATCATTTGCACGGCATGCTGCGCAAGCCTTAAAGAACAAGGCATTTCACTGCAAAAAGTGTCATTGTCGGTAATTTATAGCAATTCGCATAAATAACCGTTTGTTATACAAAATATTTTCACTTCAAAAAAGTGAATAATTCTTCAGATGAATTATTTCCCTTCAAAGTTTCATTCGCTCAATTTTCATACTCTTCAGACATTGCGTGATCTGTCGCCCAAATACTAAACAAAGCTTGTAAAGCCCCTACTATTAACGTTTTTGCGACATATTATTAACATCTTACAAGGAGAAAAAAAGCCATGAGCCAAATACACAAACACGACATTCCCGCAAACATTGCGGACCGTTGCCTGATAAGTCCGGAGCAGTACCAGGAGAAATACCAGCAGTCCGTTTCCAGCCCTGACGCGTTCTGGGGTGAGCAGGGTCACATCCTCGACTGGATCAAACCTTATCAGAAGGTAAAGAACACCTCTTTCGCGCCGGGCAACGTCTCCATTAAATGGTATGAAGACGGCACGCTGAACCTGGCGGCGAACTGCCTGGACCGCCATCTTGCCGAACGCGGCAACGAAACGGCTATCATCTGGGAAGGCGACGATGCCTCTCAGAGTAAACACATCTCGTATAAAGAACTGCATCGCGACGTGTGCCGCTTTGCCAACGTGCTGCTGGCCCAGGGCATTAAAAAAGGCGATGTAGTGGCGATCTATATGCCAATGGTGCCGGAAGCGGCGGTGGCGATGCTGGCCTGCGCGCGCATCGGCGCGATCCACTCCGTTATCTTCGGCGGCTTCTCGCCGGAGGCGGTTGCCGGGCGTATTGTCGACTCGAATTCGAAGCTGGTGATCACCGCTGACGAGGGCGTGCGCGCCGGGCGCGGTATTCCGCTGAAGAAAAACGTTGATGAAGCGCTGAAAAACCCGAACGTGAAATCCATCAGTAACGTCATTGTCTTCAAACGCACGGGCGGCAAAATCGACTGGCACGAGGGGCGTGACCTGTGGTGGAGCGATCTGATTGAAAAAGCGAGCGACCAGCATCAGCCGGAAGAGATGAACGCGGAAGATCCGCTGTTTATTCTTTATACCTCCGGCTCCACCGGCAAGCCGAAAGGCGTGCTGCATACTACCGGCGGCTATCTGGTTTACGCGGCCACCACCTTTAAATACGTTTTCGACTACCATCCGGGCGACATCTACTGGTGTACCGCCGACGTGGGCTGGGTCACCGGCCACAGCTACCTGCTGTACGGCCCGCTGGCCTGCGGCGCAACGACGCTGATGTTTGAAGGCGTACCGAACTGGCCAACGCCGGCGCGTATGTGCCAGGTGGTTGATAAGCATCAGGTCAACATTCTCTACACCGCGCCAACGGCGATCCGCGCATTAATGGCGGAAGGCGATAAAGCCATCGAAGGCACGGACCGCTCTTCCCTGCGCATCCTCGGCTCCGTGGGCGAGCCGATCAACCCGGAAGCCTGGGAGTGGTACTGGAAGAAGATCGGCAACGAGAAGTGCCCGGTGATGGACACCTGGTGGCAGACCGAAACCGGCGGCTTTATGATCACCCCGATGCCGGGCGCCACGCAGCTGAAAGCCGGTTCGGCCACCCGTCCGTTCTTCGGGGTACAGCCTGCACTAGTGGATAACGAAGGCAATCCGCAGGAAGGCGCCACCGAGGGCAATCTGGTGATCGTCGATTCCTGGCCTGGCCAGGCGCGTACCCTGTTCGGCGACCACGAGCGGTTCGAGCAGACCTACTTCTCGACCTTCAAAAACATGTACTTCAGCGGCGACGGCGCGCGCCGGGATGAAGACGGTTATTACTGGATCACCGGACGCGTGGACGACGTGCTGAACGTCTCTGGCCACCGTCTGGGCACGGCGGAGATTGAGTCTGCGCTGGTGTCGCATCCGAAGATTGCCGAAGCGGCGGTTGTCGGCATTCCGCACAACATCAAGGGCCAGGCGATCTACGCCTACGTCACCCTGAACCACGGCGAAGAGCCGTCGCCAGAGCTGTATACCGAGGTGCGCAACTGGGTGCGTAAAGAGATCGGCCCGCTTGCCACGCCGGACGTGCTGCACTGGACCGACTCGCTGCCGAAAACCCGTTCCGGCAAGATTATGCGCCGTATCCTGCGCAAAATCGCGGCAGGCGACACCAGTAACCTCGGTGATACCTCAACGCTCGCGGATCCTGGCGTGGTGGACAAACTGCTCGAAGAGAAGCAGGCCATCACAATGCCTTCATAATTTTTTTCTCCCTCTCCCCTCACCCTAACCCTCTCCCCATAGGGGAGAGGGGATAAAACAAACCAACCTTACTTCTGGAGATTTCTGTGATGAATAACGATATTTGTCAGCAGATAGAGAATAGTGCGCACTACAGGGAGCTGGTCGAAAAACGGCAACGGTTTGCCTTCTTGCTTTCCATCATCATGCTAATTATCTACGTCGGCTTTATTCTGCTGATCGCCTTTGCGCCGCACTGGCTGGGCACCCCGCTGCATGAGGGTACCAGCGTCACGCGCGGTATTCCGATTGGGATTGGCGTTATCATCATTTCGTTTGTGCTCACGGGTGTGTACGTCTGGCGTGCGAACGGTGAATTCGATCGTCTTAACAGAGAAGTTCTGCGCGAGGTAAAAGCATCATGAAGAGAATTCTGACGGCGCTCGCCGCCACACTTCCCTTTGCTGCCCATGCAGCAGATGCCATTACCGGCGAGGTCCAGCGCCAGCCAACCAACTGGCAGGCGATTATCATGTTCCTGATTTTCGTGGTGCTGACGCTGTATATCACCTACTGGGCGTCGAAACGCGTGCGCTCCCGTAACGATTACTACACCGCGGGCGGCAACATTACCGGCTTCCAGAACGGTCTGGCGATTGCGGGAGACTTTATGTCTGCCGCCTCGTTCCTTGGGATCTCCGCGCTGGTGTATACCTCAGGGTATGACGGCCTGATCTACTCCCTCGGCTTCCTCGTCGGCTGGCCGATCATTCTGTTCCTGATTGCCGAGCGCCTGCGTAACCTGGGGCGCTATACCTTTGCTGACGTCGCCTCCTATCGCCTGAAGCAGGGGCCGATTCGTACCCTCTCCGCCTGCGGTTCGCTGGTGGTGGTGGCGCTGTACCTGATTGCGCAGATGGTGGGCGCGGGTAAGCTGATCGAGCTGCTGTTCGGCCTGAACTACCACATCGCGGTGGTGCTGGTGGGCGTGCTGATGGTGATGTATGTCCTGTTCGGCGGCATGCTGGCCACCACCTGGGTACAGATCATCAAAGCGGTACTGCTGCTGTTCGGCGCCAGCTTTATGGCCTTTATGGTGATGAAGCACGTTGGGTTCAGCTTCAATAATCTGTTTACCGAAGCCATGTCAGTGCATCCGAAAGGGGAAGCGATCATGAGCCCGGGTGGGCTGGTGAAAGATCCGATATCCGCGCTCTCGCTCGGTCTCGGCCTGATGTTCGGTACCGCAGGTCTGCCGCATATCCTGATGCGCTTCTTCACGGTGTCAGATGCGCGTGAAGCGCGTAAGAGCGTGTTCTACGCCACCGGGTTTATGGGTTACTTCTATATCCTGACCTTTATTATCGGCTTTGGCGCGATCATGCTTGTGGGGGCGAACCCGGCGTTTAAAGACGCGGCGGGCGCGCTTATCGGCGGTAACAACATGGCGGCGGTGCATCTGGCCGACGCGGTGGGCGGCAACCTGTTCCTTGGCTTTATCTCTGCCGTGGCCTTCGCCACCATCCTCGCGGTGGTTGCAGGGCTGACGCTGGCCGGCGCGTCGGCGGTCTCGCATGACCTCTACGCCAACGTTTTCCGTAAAGGCGCGAGCGAGCGCGATGAGCTAAAAGTCTCCAAAATCACCGTGCTGGTGCTGGGCGTCGTCGCCATCCTGCTGGGGATTTTGTTCGAGAAGCAGAACATCGCCTTTATGGTCGGGCTGGCCTTCTCGATTGCGGCAAGCTGTAACTTCCCGATCATTCTGCTCTCAATGTACTGGTCAAAACTGACCACCCGTGGGGCGATGATTGGCGGCTGGCTGGGGCTGCTGACGGCGGTGATCCTGATGATTCTGGGCCCAACGATTTGGGTGCAGATCCTCGGTCACGAAAGCGCTATCTTCCCGTATGAATACCCGGCGCTGTTCTCCATTGCCGTGGCGTTTGTCGGTATCTGGGTCTTCTCGGCTACCGACAATTCGCCGGAAGGTAACCTGGAGCGCGAGAAATTCCGCGCCCAGTTTATTCGTTCACAAACCGGTCTTGGCGTTGAGCAGGGCCGCGCGCACTAAACCTTTCTCCCCGGCCATTCTGGCCGGGGAGCTTAAAACATCACCCACGCCACCAGCGGTGCGATCAGCACCATCGTGACGCCCGAAAGCATCATCACCAGGCTCGCGACAACGCCCTCCTGCTGTCCCAGCTCATAGGAACGTGCCGTGCCCGCGCCGTGCGACGCCGCGCCAAATCCCGCGCCTTTGGCCATTCCTTCCCGAATAGAAAGCCGCAGAAACAGCATATCGCCCACCGCCATCCCAAAGACGCCCGTCACCACCACAAACAGCGCCACCAGATCCGGCTGGCCACCGAGCGGTTTGGCGGCTGCCAGCGCAAACGGCGTGGTCACCGAACGCACCGCCAGGCTGCGCTGGATTTCATCCGACAGGGTAAACAGGCGCGCCAGCCAGACCGAGCTGCACACCGCCACCACCGTCGCGGTGACGACGCCCGCGCTGAGCGACATCCAGTGGCGTCTGATAATAGCGAGGTTGTCATAAACGGGTACGGCGAAGGCGATGGTCGCCGGGCCGAGCAGCCACAGCAGCCAGTGGGATTCGCCAATGTAGTTCTGCCAGGAGATATGGCCGAAGACCAGCATCAGCACCAGCAGGATCGGCGTAAAGACCAACGGCATCAGCGGCAGCGCGCGAAAGCGGCGATACAGGCGCTTGTTGGCAAAGTAGATGACAACTGTCGCAATCAGGCACAGCAGGCTTATCTGAAAGTTAGTCATGCTTCTGCCTGCTGATTTCAAAGCGATACACCTTATCCACCACCCAGGCGGTGGCGCCCAGCACCATCAGCGTGCTCAGGGCGATAACCGCAAAGATGCGCCAGCCGTCGACCATCAGCAGTTGTGCATAATTCACCACCGCCACCACGGCCGGCACAAAGAACAATAGCATCTCCGCCAGCAGCCAGCGCGCCCCGGCGCGCACCCAGTTAAGGGGCAACGCGCGACAGAGGATCAGCGTCAGCATCAGCACCATCCCCACCAGGTTGGCGGGTAAAGGCAGATGCAGCCAGTCGACAAGATATTCCGCGAAAACAAACAGTCCCGCGTAAAGCAGTACCTGAACCGGTACCTGAAGTCGTTGCACAACGGCAGGCGTAACACGGCTTAACGCCACGGCCATGGGGGTTTTCCTCAGAAATGAGACGAGGCGCCAGTATAGTGAGCGTACGGTATCGACTGAAATGAATTAAAATCATCGAAGGTATAGTTTCGAGGAATAATCATGGACATAAGAACGCTGCGCTATTTTGTCGAGGTGGTTCGCCAGCAAAGTTTTACTCGCGCAGCGGAGAAGTTATTCGTAACCCAGCCGACCATCAGCAAGATGCTGAAAAACCTCGAAGATGAGCTGAACTGTACGCTGCTGATCCGCGACGGGCGCAAGCTACTGCTGACCGATACCGGTCGCGTAGTGTTCGAGCGCGGGCTGGCCATTCTGGCAGAGTTCCGCCAGCTGGAGGCCGAGCTTGGGGACATCAACCACCTGACAAAAGGGCTGCTGCGGCTCGGTATTCCGCCGATGGTCGGCATGATGATGGCCGGGCCGATAAGCCTGTTTCGTCAGCGCTATCCCGGCGTTGAGCTAAAAATTTCTGAATTTGGCGGCCTGACCGTGCAGCAGGCGGTGATGAACGGTGAACTGGACGTGGCCATGACGGCCCTTCCCGTAGAGGAGGAAAGCGGCCTGGCGACGCTGCCGCTGTTCAGCCACCCGCTGTGCGTGCTGGTGCCGCGCTCCGGCGACTGGCTGAAGATAGACTCAGTAAAACCCGAGCTGCTCGGCGAACACCCTCTGCTGATTTACAACGAAGATTTTGCCTTAAGCCGCCAGCTGATGGCGCTGTTTAACCAGCACAACGTAAAGCCGCGCATTGCGGTGCGCAGCGGCCAGTGGGATTTTCTGGCGGCGATGGTACAGGCGGGCGTGGGGATTGCCATTCTGCCGCAGCCGATCTGCGAGCGGCTGGATAAAAACACGCTGCGCTGGATCCCGCTGGAGAGCGACCTGCACTGGCAGCTGGGGATGATCTGGCGTGAAGGGGTCTATCTGTCGCACAGCGCGCAGGCGTGGTTGCAATGCTGTGAGGGGTTTTGGGTGCCCTGACCCCTCACCCCAACCCCTCTCCCCATAGGGCGAGGGCTAGGGTGAAGGGGCAAAGCGCGCTACTGATTCTCTATCAACAACGCTTCCAGCAGGTCCAGATCGTGCAGCAGCTTTTGCAGCGTCTCGTTACTGATCTGCCGCGTCGCGCGCAGGTGATACAGCTCGGCACGCTCGGAGCGCAGCGCCGCCAGGCGGAAACGGCGTTCGAGGTTCTCTTCCTGCAACGAACTTTCCACGTCGTTACGTCCGTCAGCACGGCGACGCAAATTACCAATCACGCGTGAACTGACTTCCTTCAGCAGCTGATTATCAATGTTCTCTTCGGCATCGGCGGCCAGACGCTCCTCCATTTTCTCGATGGCGACAATCGCCACTTCCGCCGTCGCCGCACGGGCAATCCGCTCTTCTTTGTGCTGCTGCGAGGAGTCACCCGCGTCAATATGTTGCAGCAGAATCGGCAGCATAATCACGCCGACAAACAGCGAGAAGAGGATCACGCCCGCCGCCAGGAACACCAGCTCGTAGCGCGCCGGGAAGACGTCGCCCGTCGGCAGAAGCAGGGGAATGGAGAGTACACCAGCAAGGGTGATCGCCCCGCGAACGCCCGCGAAAGAGGCAATCAGCAGCTCGCGCGTGGTCCACGAGCCAAACTCCATCGGCTTTTTGGTCAGGAAGCGAACGCTGAATTTCTTCATCGTCCACAGCCAGCCGAAACGTACCAGCATCAGCGCAAGGTAGATGAGTACGATATCGGTAAATAGCATCCAGACTTCAACGTTTGGATCCGCTTCGGCCGCAATCAGCGAGGATTCCATAATGCCCGGCAGTTGCAGGCCCAACAGCAGGAACACCATGCCGTTAAAGACAAACTCGAGCATCGCCCAGGTACTGTTTGCACGCAGGCGCATCGCCAGCGGTGCGCGGCGCATCACGCCGGAGCGGGTGATGGTCATCCCCGCAGCTACCGCCGCCAGAATGCCCGACACGCCGATATGTTCGGCAATCAGGTAAGAGGCGAACGGCAGCAGGAACAGCAGGACGATCTGCGTCGCCGGTTCATCACCACCCCAGCGGCTAAGGAAGCGCAGCGAGCGTCCGTACAGCCAGCTCACTACGAAGCCCGCGAGGATACCGCCAATCGCCACCTTGAAGAATTCCAGGGTCGCGCCGCCTACGGTAAAGACCATGGTGCCCATGGCAACCGCCACGGCAAACTTCAGGGCGACCAGGCCAGAGGCGTCGTTCATCAGCGCCTCGCCCTGCAAAATGCCCATGATTTTCTTTGGAATGCGCCCTTCACCCACAATGCCGGACAGCGCCACGGCGTCGGTAGGCGACAGCACGGCAGCCAGCGCAAAGGCGGGGATGAGCGGGATCCCTGGTACGGCCCAGTAGATCAGGAAACCAATCCCGACCACGGTGACGACCACCAGCGCCAGCGCCAGGCCGAAGATCTCTCGCCCGTGCTCCAGAAATTCGCGCGTCGGCGTTTTCCAGCCATCGGCAAACAGCAGCGGCGGGATAAACAGCACGAGAAACAGTTCCGGATCGAACTCCACGTGCAGACCGAACGTCGGCCACGCCAGCAGCGCGCCGATAGCTATTTGCATTAAGGGCAGGGGGACCTGGAAGGGCAGTACGCGTGTAACCACCCCGGATAATGAGACCACAAGGGTCATGATGAGTATTGTGAAGAAAATTTCCATGCGTTCCCTGTTTGCTGTGTTTCTTATAAGCCAAACCTGAGGCGTCGTGCCTCTTATTCTATCCTCTCCAGAGTAACGTAAAAGGCAACAGGATGAGTCCTGAAAATAAAAACGGGCGGCCTTAGCCACCCGTTTTCGCATAAAAAGTCAATTCAGATGGCCCAGCCGCCCGCGTAGAACGCCACCAGCGCAACGGCGATGACCACGGTCCCAATGTTCAGCTTGCGCCACTCACCGGAGACCAGACGCCCAATCACCAGCGAGGCGAAGCCGATCATAATGCCGGTCACGATGTTACAGGTCAGCACGATGAATACCGCAGTGATCAGGCCGGACATGGCATCAACAAAATCCGCGAAGTCGATTTTCGCCACGTTGCTCAGCATCAGCAGGCCAACGTACATCAGCGCAGGTGCGGTCGCGTAAGCTGGCACCAGATAAGAGAGCGGAGAGAGGAACAGGATCAGCAGAAACAGTACGCCAACGGTGATGGCCGTCAGGCCGGTTTTACCGCCCGCCGCCGTACCCGCTGCGGACTCGATGTACACCGCCGCAGGCGCCGCACCCACCAGACCAGAGAAAACGCTGCTCAGGGAGTCGGTGGTCAGCGCTTTGCCGCCGTCAATAATCTGTCCGTCTTTATCCAGCAGGTTCGCCTGACCGGCCACCGCGCGGATGGTGCCGGTGGCGTCAAACACCGCGGTCATTACCAGCGCCAGCACGCTTGGCAGGATCACCGGGTTCAGCGCGCCCACAATATCCAGGCTGCCAATCAGGGAGTTGCCTTTGTCATCGCTCAGCGACGGCATGGCGAAAATCCCGGAGAAATGAACGGTCGGGTCGAAGATCAGGCCGACGATGGACACGCCGATAATGGTCAGCAGAATGCCGCCCGGCACTTTCAGTTTTTCCAGGCCAATGATCACCGCCAGACCCACCAGCGACATGATCACCGGGAAGCTCGCGAAGTTACCCAGCGCAACCGGCAGGCCGTCCAGCGGGTTCTTGATGACCAGGCCGACGCCGTTGGCAGCGATCAGCAGCAGGAACAGACCAATACCGATGCCGGTGCCGTGCGCCACGCCCTGCGGCAGGTTGCGCAAAATCCAGCTACGAATGCCGGTTGCTGAAATTACGGTGAACAGCACGCCCATCAGGAACACGGCGCCGAGCGCTACCGGGACGCTGATCTGCTGGCCCAGCACCAGGCTGAAGGCGGTAAACGCGGTCAGGGAGATGGCGCACCCGATCGCCAGAGGCAGGTTCGCCCACAGGCCCATCACAATCGAACCCACACCCGCAACCAGGCAGGTGGCAACGAAGACCGCCGCTGGCGGGAAGCCCGCTTTGCCGAGCATGCCCGGCACCACGATGACGGAGTACACCATCGCCAGAAACGTGGTCAGACCGGCAACAACTTCCTGGCGCACGGTGCTGCCGCGAGCAGAAATTTTAAACATGGCGTCAAGTGAACCGCCGGTACGCGCAGATGGCGTAGACATAGAAAACATCCCCTGAGAGTTTTTTAGGAAGTCCGTAAGCGAGGTGGAGACGCCACTGCCAGCTAAACGTCAAATCCTTGTGTTGCGTTTGCGACGAAAGGGCGTCACAGAAAAAGCAAACGTTTAGCTCCGCGCTTACAAACGGGTGGTCAAATTAAGGCAAACGATTATCTAGCCTAATACCCGCCCTTTTCAACTGAACTTTCTCGTTTTTCGCTAAAATTGCCTCATGACGATGAAGAATTAAGCAGAGGATGCGCAAACGTTATCGTCCATGCGCAATTTCGTTACATTTCATCCCTCGCCGGGGATCGTCAGCGGGCCGCCTTTCGCAAGCGTTGTCTGCCAGCCCGGACGTGCCTCCACTCTCTGTTTCCACGCCGCTATGTGGTCGAGATTGTCGATGCCGCCTCTCGCCAGCAGGGCGAAGAGGGGAAAACTCATCTGGATATCAGCCATGGTCAGCGTGTCGCCGGCAAACCAGCTGTTTTCGGCAAGATGATCGTTAATAAAGCGCGCATGCGTTTCCAGCTGGCGGTTGAGATACGCTTTTTGCACCCCCTGCCCCAGCGCCTTACCCAGCGTGCGCAGGCCAAACGGGACGGGTGGTTTGCCGAGGCTGTTAAACACCAGCTTCATTAACAGTAGCGGCATCAAAGACCCTTCGGCGTAATGCAGCCAGAAGCGATACTGCACTTTATGGGCGGGATCTAACGGTTTGAATCGTGACGCCGAATCGTACGTTTCCTGAAGATATTCCAGAATCGCACCTGATTCGGCCAGAACCAGTCCGTTATCTTCGAGTACCGGGGATTTTCCCAGCGGATGCACTTTTTTGAGCGAGTCTGGCGCGAGCATGGTTTTTTCGCGCTGGTAGCGCACGATGTCGTACGTCAGACCCAGCTCTTCCAGCGCCCAGAGGACACGATGTGAACGAGACTGATTAAGGTGGTGGACCGTTAGCATGATGTTCTCCGATGATTCATACTTTTTAACTATAGAAAACTGAACAACTTCACGAAAAAAATTCGGCTAAAATCTCACCGTCTCCGGTGGCAAAAACGGCGGCCGGGCATAAAATTAAAGTGTCAGTACAAACCGGAACCTCCTTCACAAGCTCGACACGAGGGGTACTGATGTCGGGGGAAACCCTCCCGTGAGCCAGCGGGATAGAGAGAAAGACAAAGACCGGAAAAAACTAAAGCGCCCTTAGTGGCGCTTTAGTTCTTTATGTTTGTTGCCGGGTGGCGGCTGCGCCTTACCCGGCAAACACCTCTCAATCCTCCTCCAGCAACCGTGCCCCTGTTCCCTGCTCGCCCAGCCTGTCACCCGGGTTACGCAGCGGGCAATCGCTACGTGATAAACACCCGCAACCAATGCAGCCATCCAGTTCATCGCGCAGGGCCACCAGCGTGTGAATACGACGATCCAGTTCTTCTCGCCACTGGGACGACAGCTGCTTCCACTCTTTCGCGCTCAGCGAGTGTCCTTCCGGCAATACGCCGAACGCGTCACCAATGGTGGCCAGAGGAATGCCGATACGTTGCGCAATTTTGATAATCGCCACGTAGCGGAGCACATCGCGCGTGTAGCGCCGCTGGTTTCCGGC
The DNA here is from genome assembly GCF_036936505.1 of Enterobacter sp. JJBC. Classification (NCBI taxonomy): domain Bacteria; kingdom Pseudomonadati; phylum Pseudomonadota; class Gammaproteobacteria; order Enterobacterales; family Enterobacteriaceae; genus Enterobacter; species Enterobacter sp. JJBC. Next base: position 350,442 of record NZ_CP136935.1, on the reverse strand, counting down.
GTTACGGATACTTTTTATTAACCCTTTGCTTTCATAGAAGTGGAGCGCCGACACCGCCACACCGCTTCGCTTAGCCACTTCACCGGGGGTTAACAGTGCTTTGATGCGCGGTAATCTCTTTTCCATAAAACCTCTTTACCTCAAGTTAACTTGAGGAATTATACTCCCCCGCAGAGAAAATGACGAATCAACCAGGACAGATGTCTCCACAGAGGGGTAACCTTATGTCGCATCAGCAAATTATTCAGACACTTATTGAATGGATTGATGAACATATCGACCAGCCGTTGAACATTGATGTGGTCGCTAAAAAGTCGGGCTATTCGAAATGGTATTTACAGAGAATGTTCCGCACCGTAATGCATCAAACGCTGGGTGATTACATTCGCCAGCGCAGGCTCCTGCTGGCGGCGCAGGCGTTACGCTCAACGCAGCGGCCCATTTTTGATATCGCAATGGATCTGGGCTATGTGTCGCAGCAGACCTTTTCCCGCGTCTTCCGCCGCGAGTTTGACCGTACGCCGAGCGACTACCGCCATCAGCTCAATTAATGCGTGTTAACGCAAGGGTTGCTGCTGCCAGGCCATAAATGCCTGGGGCGGCATCGCTTTCGCGAAGTGCCATCCCTGGCAATACTGTACGCCACGCTTCAGCAGCCAGCTCACCTGCTCCCCCGTCTCGACCCCTTCCGCAATGGTTTTCAGCCGCAGGCTTTGCGCCATCTCAATGATGTGCTCGGCAATCAGGTGGCTGGTGCTGTTGGTGGTTAAGGTATCGATAAAGGATTTGTCGATTTTCAGGATATCGACGTTCAGCGAATAGAGGTTATGCAGGTTAGAGTAGCCGGTTCCGAAATCATCAATCGCCACTTCATACCCCGCCTGACGAAACGCCTGAATGACCGGCGTGGTTTTCGGCACGTCAATAAACCCCCGCTCCGTCACCTCAATTTTGATCTGCTGCGCGCGAACCGAGTAAAAGCGGGCTTTGTCGGAGATCAGGGCGATAAGACGTGAAGAGTGGAAATCTGACGCCGACAGGTTAATCGAGACATACAGATCGGGATGAGCGGCAAGAAAATGGCCCAGATCGCTGAACACCTCCTCCACGACGTAATCCGTAATGCGCTCAATCATCCCCTCTTTTTCTGCCAGGGGAATAAATTCCGCCGGGCTCATAACCTGACCGTTGAATCCAGGCCAGCGCAACAACGCCTCTGCCCCCACGCACTGGTTATTTTTAATATCAATAATGGGCTGATAATGGACGCACAGCTGGCGTTTATTCAGCGCCCGGTGCAGAAGTCGGCCAGGCGAATTGAATTCACGGTGTGTACGCGACCACACCAGCAGAATAATAATGCTGCAAATTATCCCTAGCGGTAGCGTCAGGGTAGCCTGATGATAAAGCGTTTTATAAAAACGGGCACTGGAGGTTGAAACGATGGCCGCAATGGGCCGCTGCTCTGATTTTACGATCGTATAAAAACGGTCATCTTTCTGAAAAGTCGTTTCCTGATGTCGAAGCATCGAATGCAATAAAGAAATATTGGCTTTCTGGCTCACAGAAAAGAATGCATTGCTGACGGTGTCATACACTCCCCACGACAGGGAACGATCGTCTGACATCACCTCACTATACGAAAGCGGGTTGACCACTGCGACATAATTTCCGCGCTGCATATATATCATTTTATAACCATTAAAAAATGGTGTATCGCGAAAATAATAGATAGCAACGTCGGGTTTACGTGTGTAATTGGCAGCGGGGATGATGTAAGGATGCTCCGGCGTAAAAAGGGTCGAGCAGAGAAAGTCCTGGCCATCAGCATAAATTAAATCGGCAACAAAAAGGCGACCGCGGGAAACGTTCAACATATATTGACGATGCTCCGGCGTACACACTTTGCCCTGATATTTTTCCGCGTCTTTCCGGGCCAGGTCAACCTGTTGAATAACCCGTTCAGTTTTATTTAAAGCAAGTTCAGCAAACGTGCGCAGCTGGGCGCTGATTTCCGACACTGCACTAAGCTGGGCAAACCATAGCGCAAGCATCACCGGCAGCATAACTACCATGATAATCCCGACCACTTTGAGCATTTTGCGCCGCGCGCTACGATTCATTTCCCGCTCTGTATCCCTGCATGTTGTACGCCTGTAGCAATGAAGACCGGCTGCTTTGATAAACAGGTGATTACGTTGCATGAATCATAGGAAGTTAGCAACTGACTTTTGGTATTAAAAATCCTAAAATTCGTGATGCCGATAATATTTTCCCGTAAGCCAAACTAAAAGTATTCATTTCGTTTCTGATAAGGAAAATAATTACCCGCGACAGGTGTGGAAAATTCGCTGGCTGAAATAGCCTGCTCTTTGTTCTTATGCTGATTTATAAATAATCAGACGCCAGGACCGTTTTTCCTCTTCCCGTACGCTTGGCGTCATATAATGCCTTATCGGCACGCATCAGTATGGCAGAAGTATCTCGTTGCCCCTGACAGACTTCAACCACCCCGGCGCTGAAGGAGAGTACCAGCGTTTTATCGCCCACACGCAGCGGTTTTGAGATCAGCGCGGCACGCAGGCGAGAAGAGAGCAACGTAGCGGCCATACCATCCGTACGCGCCAGCAGAAGAACAAACTCTTCGCCCCCCACCCGTCCCAGCGCTGACCCGGCCGGGCTCACCTCGCGAATACGGTCGCAAAAGTGAATCAATGCCGCATCGCCAACCTGATGTCCCCACCGATCGTTAATCTGCTTGAAATAATCGAGATCGAACATCAGGAGACAGAAGTGGCTACTGACATCCTGCGGCGAACTGGCTGCCAGCGCCATTTTGAGCTGCTGTAAGATTGTCGAGCGATTCAGACAGCCCGTCAGATCGTCCGTGGTGGCTTTGACGGTCAGCTGCTGTTCTGCTTTTTTACGTTCGGTGATATCCAGGCCAATATTGAGAATGGAGTTATCCGGCAAAAGGATGTTTGACCAGAGAATCGTTAACTGCGTCCCGTCTTTACGCACCGGGTGCCATTCGTACATATCCTTAAGTGGTGCGAAACGAACCGACTCCTGCACGCGCTGTCGCTCCTCGGGATCCGGATAAAACAGGGCCAGTGGATCGGGGTGCTCGTCGATTTCAGTCATACTCCAGCCAAAGACTTTTTCGCATTCGGCATTCCACAATACACACCGGTTATGCCTGTCAAAGGCGTTCATTAATACCGGCGCACGCTCAAATAAGGTTTTATATTGCGTGACGACGCGCTGCATTTCTTGCGCCGTTTTTTCCCGCACGATGATGTCATCAAAATAATCTTTTAGCTTCTCAACCAATACCACCACGATATTTTTCAGTATCGGCAACGAGGTAAGTTTTCCATTAAAAGCCAAAAAGAAATAACCACTGCACTGTCTGCCATGCGCTGAGAGTTTACACAGGACGCCGCTTTGCAGCCGCGCATAGCCCGGGTGCTGAGGGGAAAATACCGCCCGGCCAATATGCGCTTTCCAGTAGATAACGCGCCAGGCGCGGTGATGCCGCTGCAACAGGGTGCTGGCAAGAAAATCCGCCACGTTGAAGGCGTGACACGTCACGTCGCCGGCACAAACCACGCGCGGCCCGTCTGCGGATTCGACACTGACCCACGAGAGATTTGCCCCCAGAGCGCTGTTGATGGTTTCCAGCATTTCCACCGGCGAACACTGCGCGTTGAGTTGCGGCATCAGCTTCGCCAGGGCGTGCAGCGCCTGCATGCTGTCGTTAATAATCTCGCGTCTTTGTTCTTTCATTATCTTTTCGCAGGTCATTAATCGAGAGAGCAACCGCAATAACTCATATCTGAATAAAAGAATAAGACCACGAAATCAAAGAGCATGCTGAGTGTAAAACAAAGAATATAAAATCCAAAAAAGGCAATTAATTCAATGCGATGAATTATTTCTGCGGGTACATTTATTGTTCCACACAAGCATAATCCATAGACATACTGCTGTAAACGCTATACAGCCGAAGGTGTTTTGCAAAGGTTTTGCTATCTGAATGAATTAAAAATAAAAATTCCGACCAGACGCGGATACGAGCGACGACGATATATTTTCCCTGGTAATAAACCCACTTTTACCTCACGCGGATACTGGCTAATAAAACAGCAAATGTGATATAGTTCACACATCTTATGTAACGAGAAACATTGTTTCATTCCAGTTCGTCTGTTTTGTCGAGGATGAGTTTTATGGCAACCATTACCACCAGCATGGTGCTCCTGCGCTGGCCGTTGTTGAGCGCGGTTTTGATGTTCCTGGCCAGCACGTTAAACATTCAGTTCCGAAAGTCCGACTACGCAGGTCTTGCTGTGATTAGCACCCTGTTAGGGTTAGGCGCCGCATGCTGGTTCGCAACAGGTTTGCTCGGTATTACGCTGGTGGATATAGCCGCCGTCTGGGAAAACATTAAAGTGGTAATGGTTGAAGCCATGAGCCACACCCCACCAGACTGGCCGATGGTGATTACCTGATAGCCTGTTATAAAAAAACCCAGACATTATCTGGGTTTTTTGTGTTTCACGCGTCTGGATATCAGAACGGGATATCGTCGTCGAAATCCATTGGCGGTTCGTTAGACGGTGCCGGAGCAGACTGCTGCTGCGGACGGGACTGCGCGCCGCCGCTAAACTGATTGCCGCCCTGCGGCTGCTGAGGCTGGCCCCAACCGCCCTGCTGCTGGCCGCCACCTGCCGGTGCGCCGCCGCCCTGACGGCCACCCAGCATCTGCATGGTGCCGCCAACATTCACCACCACTTCCGTGGTGTATTTTTCCTGACCGGATTGATCGGTCCATTTGCGGGTACGCAGTTGGCCTTCAATGTAAACCTGAGAGCCTTTACGCAGATACTCACCGGCCACTTCAGCCAGTTTGCCAAACAGCACAACGCGGTGCCATTCGGTCTGCTCTTTCATTTCACCGGTCGCTTTATCACGCCAGGATTCGGATGTAGCCAGCGTAATGTTGGCAACTGCGCCACCACTCGGCATGTAGCGTACTTCCGGGTCCTGGCCCAGATTACCGACGAGAATCACCTTGTTTACGCCTCTGCTGGCCATGTTCGTGTCTCCTGAATACGTTTCTTAATAGTGTAAACGCGCGAGTGTACCATTTCCATGCGACACTTTGATAGTTGCGTAGCATGTTCCAGAGTTCTCTCGCGGACTCGACATTGTTACACAGTGAATCAGAAAATGCATTCCAATACTGTATATTCAAACAGGTCATTTTGTGTCATAATTAGCCGTTTCTGACAGCCGTTTGTCCTTCAAACAAATCAGGCAATCCGTGTTCCAACCGGGAAAGGTGAATGGATAAGATCGAAGTTCGGGGCGCCCGCACCCACAATCTCAAGAATATCAACCTCATAATCCCTCGCGACAAACTCATCGTCGTGACCGGGCTTTCGGGGTCTGGCAAATCCTCACTGGCTTTCGACACTTTGTATGCCGAAGGACAGCGTCGTTACGTTGAATCGCTCTCGGCGTACGCGCGTCAGTTCCTGTCGCTGATGGAAAAACCGGATGTCGACCACATTGAAGGGTTGTCTCCTGCTATCTCCATTGAGCAGAAATCCACGTCGCATAACCCGCGATCCACGGTCGGTACCATTACCGAAATCCATGACTACCTGCGTCTGCTGTATGCGCGCGTGGGCGAGCCGCGCTGCCCGGATCACGACGTTCCGCTGGCGGCCCAGACCGTCAGCCAGATGGTGGATAACGTGCTGTCGCAGCCGGAAGGCAAACGCCTGATGCTGCTGGCGCCGATCATTAAAGAGCGTAAGGGCGAACATACTAAAACGCTGGAAAATCTGGCAAGCCAGGGCTATATCCGCGCCCGTATCGACGGCGAAGTGTGTGACCTGTCCGATCCGCCAAAGCTGGAGCTGCAAAAGAAACACACCATCGAAGTGGTGATTGACCGGTTTAAGGTCCGTGAAGATCTGGCGACGCGTCTGGCGGAATCCTTTGAAACGGCGCTGGAACTGTCGGGCGGCACGGCGGTGGTGTCAGACATGGACGATGCAAAAGCGGAAGAGCTGCTCTTCTCCGCCAACTTTGCCTGCCCGATTTGCGGCTACAGCATGCGCGAGCTGGAACCGCGCCTGTTCTCGTTCAACAACCCGGCGGGCGCGTGCCCGACCTGTGACGGCTTGGGCGTTCAGCAGTATTTCGACCCTGATCGCGTGATCCAGAATCCGGAGCTGTCGCTGGCGGGTGGCGCCATTCGCGGCTGGGACAAGCGTAACTTCTATTACTTCCAGATGCTGAAGTCGCTGGCGGAGCACTACAAGTTCGACGTTGAAGCCCCGTGGGCCAGCCTGAGCGCGAACGTACATAAAGTGATCCTGTTCGGTTCCGGCAAAGAGAACATTGAGTTCAAGTACATGAACGATCGCGGTGACACTTCCGTGCGTCGCCACCCGTTCGAAGGGGTGCTGCACAACATGGAGCGCCGCTACAAAGAGACCGAATCCAGCGCGGTGCGTGAGGAGCTGGCGAAGTTCATCAGCAACCGCTCCTGCGCCACCTGCGAGGGCACGCGCCTGCGCCGCGAAGCGCGTCACGTGTTTGTCGAAAACACGGCGCTGCCGACCATCTCAGACATGAGCATCGGCCACGCGATGGACTTCTTCAACAACCTGAAGCTCTCCGGCCAGCGCGCGAAAATCGCTGAAAAAGTGCTGAAAGAGATCGGCGATCGCCTCAAGTTCCTCGTGAACGTTGGCCTGAACTACCTGACGCTTTCCCGCTCGGCTGAAACGCTCTCCGGCGGTGAAGCCCAGCGTATCCGTCTGGCGAGCCAGATTGGCGCAGGCTTAGTCGGCGTGATGTACGTGCTGGATGAGCCGTCTATCGGCCTACACCAGCGCGACAACGAACGCCTGCTCGGCACGCTGGTTCACCTGCGTAACCTTGGCAACACTGTGATTGTGGTTGAGCACGACGAAGACGCCATTCGCGCCGCTGACCACGTGATCGACATCGGCCCGGGCGCTGGCGTGCACGGCGGACAGGTGGTGGCAGAAGGGACGCTGAAAGACATTATGGCGGTGCCCGAGTCGCTGACCGGCCAGTACATGAGCGGCAAGCGCAAAATTGAAGTACCAAAACAGCGCGTGGCGGCGAACCCGGAAAAAGTGCTGAAGCTAACCGGGGCGCGCGGCAACAACCTGAAGGACGTGACCCTGACGCTGCCTGTCGGGCTGTTCACCTGCATCACCGGCGTGTCCGGTTCCGGTAAATCGACGCTGATCAACGATACGCTGTTCCCGATTGCGCAGACTGCGCTGAACGGCGCGACGCTGGCTGAACCTGCACCGTACCGCGACATTCAGGGGCTGGAGCATTTCGACAAGGTTATCGACATCGACCAGAGCCCGATTGGCCGTACGCCGCGTTCCAACCCGGCGACCTATACCGGCGTCTTTACGCCCGTACGTGAACTCTTTGCCGGCGTGCCGGAAGCGCGTTCGCGCGGCTACACGCCAGGACGTTTCAGCTTTAACGTGCGCGGCGGACGCTGTGAAGCGTGCCAGGGCGACGGCGTAATCAAGGTTGAGATGCACTTCCTGCCGGATATCTACGTGCCGTGCGACCAGTGCAAAGGCAAGCGCTATAACCGTGAAACGCTGGAGATTAAGTACAAAGGCAAGACCATCCACGAAGTGCTGGATATGACCATCGAAGAGGCGCGCGAGTTCTTTGACGCCGTCCCTGCGCTGGCGCGTAAGCTGCAAACCCTGATGGATGTGGGTCTGACCTATATCCGTCTGGGGCAGTCAGCGACAACGCTGTCCGGTGGTGAAGCGCAGCGCGTGAAGCTGGCGCGTGAGCTGTCTAAACGCGGTACCGGTCAGACGCTGTACATTCTGGATGAGCCGACCACCGGCCTGCATTTTGCGGATATCCAGCAGCTGCTGGACGTGCTGCACCAGCTGCGCGATCAGGGCAACACCATCGTGGTGATTGAGCACAACCTGGACGTGATTAAAACCGCGGACTGGATTGTCGATCTCGGCCCGGAAGGCGGCAGCGGCGGCGGTGAAATCCTCGTCTCCGGTACGCCAGAGACCGTTGCAGAGTGCGAAGCCTCGCACACCGCGCGCTTCCTCAAACCGTTGCTGTAATCGTTACACGGAGAGCTGCTGTCGGATCGTTTCCGGCAGCAGTTCTACCGCCTGTTGATACGACGCATCTACCAGGTAGTAAATTTGCGAATCTGGCAGCGAGCCGTCGAGAAACACCGTACTCCAGTGTGCTTTATTCAGATGCTTGCTAGGCCTGACATCATCGTGCTGCTGGCGCAGTAAGTCGGCCAGTTCAGGACTGGTTTTCAGTGATGCCGCTGGCCGCGCATCCACCTCTTTCACCATCGCGAACAACACATCCCCCACTTTGATCTGCGTGGCTTTCCAGTCGCTGTGAACGCTCTGTTCTGCGCCCGGCTTGCTCATGCAGTACTGAAGTATCTCCGAAATTGTCATCTTTATTCCCCTTGTAGCGTTGCGATAATTTTACGCGAACCACCGTGAATGCGATGTTCTCCCAGCCAGATCCCCTGCCACGTTCCCAGCAGTAGCCGTCCGTTGTGGACCGGCAGCATCAGCGAGACGCCCAGCAAAGAGGATTTGATGTGTGAGGGCATATCATCCGCCCCCTCGTAATCATGCTCATACGGGGCGTTATCCGGGACGGTTTTCAGAAAATGCCGCTCCATGTCAGACCGGACGGTGGGATCGCAATTTTCATTGAGCGTGAGAGAAGCAGACGTGTGCTGAAGCAGCAGATGCAGCAAACCCGTTTTGACGCGCGACAGGTCGCGGATTTGCCCGATGACTTCGTCCGTCACAAGGTGAAATCCGCGTGGTTTTGCGCTTAAGGTCAGGGTCTGTTGATACCACATGTGTTGCTCCATTATGAAAGGTGAATCTTTCTAAGTGTGCAGCAAGAAAGCGAAAGGTAAAACCCGCGCAGCGAGATTTGCTTAAAAAAGCATTCACCCCGCCGTTAATGCATCAGTATTCAGAGTTAACGATCACCTCTTCACCAAATTTTCCGGCCATCGGCAGCGGTCGGTAGGTGGAGTTCGAGGCGCGTAACACCCTGATACCTCTGGCTCCCACGTCGTGCGCCGCGGTGATGTCGTTATCTGAATCCCCGTAGAACACTTTGATATTTTTCTTTTCCAGCCACTGGGTTTTGGTGTTTTGCCCTTCCTGGTCCCCGGCAAAAATGACCGGATTCATGCTGGCCGCCGGGATCAGAAAATCATCCTGTAGCGTTTTCGAGACGGTTTCGGTTTTGGTCTGGCTACGTCCGGTCACGAAGTAAATGCTGTCGCCGCGCTTTACGTGCATGGCGATCAGCGCGCGGGCAACCTCTTTCGGGATACTGAACTCATCCCAGCTGTTGTTCATCTTTTCCCAGAATTCCGGGTTTTTCAGATAGGCTTCGCTGTCCGGGGAGTACGTTTTTTTGCCGCGCCAGAAACCGGGGCTGGAGAAGAGAACGGTATCGTCAATATCGAAGCCCACGGCCATCGGCGGGCGACCCGTCAGGCTGTTTTCAATTTGTGCCACTGAAACCCAGTGAATGGGGGCCTGTTCGGCAAGAATGGCGGCGGTGGTGCCGGTGTAAAGCGGCGTGGGTGCAGAAGCCCGCGCAACAACGGTACTATTAAGCGAGAACAATAAGCAGGCGGCGCTGAGCGCCAGTGTGATCTTGCGCATATTTTCCCCTGAATATTCAGTTTGTTATCTTTTTATTTTGAGCGGATGGTCAAAAAACTATCCGACCATAACCCCAGCGGGAGGGGAAGGAAAGGAGTTTTTACTTATGAAGCGGAATAAAAAGAAGACGATCACAAAGTGTGGATGAGTGATGTAGGCCCGGTAAGGCGCAGCCGCCACCGGGCAAGATTTTCTGCGGCCTGATGCCCTCACCCCAGCCCTCTCCCACAGGGAGAGGGAGATAATAAGTAGTGAGTACTTACATCACAGCTGCAAACGCCTGCGCCACGCGCTGGACGTTGCTGGCATTCAGACCCGCCACGCACATACGGCCGCTGGCGATCAGGTAGACACCGAACTCTTCACGCAGGCGATCGACCTGCGCTGCGCTCAGTCCGGTGTAGCTGAACATCCCGCGCTGCTTGAGAAGATAATCAAAGTTATGCCCAGGCACGGCCTCTTTCAGGACGTTAACCAGCTCCTGACGCATCGACAGGATGCGCTTACGCATCGCTTCCACTTCCGCAAGCCAGGTGGCTTTCAGTGTTTCGTCACCGAGAACTGTCGCCACCACCTGCGCACCAAAGTTCGGCGGGCTGGAGTAGATACGGCGGACCGTCGCTTTAAGCTGGCCCAGCACGCGGCCCGCCGCTTCAGCGTCTTCACACACCACGGACAGACCGCCAACGCGCTCGCCGTACAGGGAGAAGATTTTTGAGAAGGAGTTGCTGACCAGAGCGGGAAGCCCCGCGCTGGCAATCGCGCGAATGGCGTAGGCGTCTTCCTCCATGCCCGCGCCAAAGCCCTGATAGGCGATGTCGAGGAACGGGATCAGGTTACGCGCCTTCAGTATCTCGATCACCGCATCCCACTGGGCATTGGTGAGGTCCGCACCCGTCGGGTTATGGCAGCACGGATGCAGCAATACGATGCTGCGCTCCGGCAGGGTGTTCAGTTTTTCCAGCAGCGCATCAACGCGCACGCCGTTCGTTTCGCTGTCGAACCACGGATAGGTTTCAACCTTAAAGCCCGCGCCCTCGAAGATCGCAACGTGGTTTTCCCACGTCGGGTCGCTGACCCACACGCCGGAATCCGGGAAGTACTTTTTCAGGAAATCTGCGCCTACCTTCAGCGCACCCGAGCCACCCAGCGTCTGGATAGTCGCTACGCGCTTTTGCGCGAGCACCGCGTGGTCCGCACCAAACAGCAGCGGCGCGATAGTGTTGCGGTAGGTGTTTAATCCTTCCATCGGCAGATAAAGCGAAGCACCGTGCGGGGTTGCGTTAAGACGCGCTTCAGCTTCAGCAACGGCTTTCAACTGAGGAATGATGCCGTCTTCGTTGTAGTAAAGACCAATGCTGAGGTTCACTTTGTCGCTGCGAGGATCTTCTTTGAAACGCTCCATCAAGGAGAGGATAGGGTCGCCGGCGTAGGCGTCTACTTTCTGAAACACGCGATGTTCTCCGGATTATTATGAGGCAGGGAATTCAACAATAAACCGGAAGCGGAAGAAGATCGAGGGGATGTTAACAGAAGCGGGATGCACCGCATCCCGCTCATGCTTAGTCGACGTATTTCATCGCGACCCTTGAGGTAAGACGCGTGATAAGTTCGTAAGCACTCACTTTTGTTATTTCAGCAATACGTTCTACCGGCAGGCCTTCGCCCCACATCACCGCATCGTCCCCCGCTTTATCCTGCGCGTCGGGCCCCAGATCAACACAAATCATGTCCATCGCCACGCGGCCGACAATCTTCACTTCACGACCGTTGACCAGCACCGGCGTGCCCGTTGGTGCGGCGCGGGGATAGCCGTCACCGTAGCCCATCGCCACCACGCCAAGACGGGTATCGCGCTCGCTGATCCAGGTGCCGCCGTAACCTACCGGCTCTCCCGCTTTGTGCTCACGCACGGCAATCAGCTTTGAAACCAGCGACATCACCGGCTTAAAGCCAAAGTCCGGCCCCCAGGGTTTGTGCTCCAGTGGCGATACGCCGTAAAGAATGATGCCCGGACGCGCCCAGTCGAAGTGCGACTGCGGCCACAGCAGAATACCGCCGGATGCCGCGATCGAGCGCATCCCCGGTTTGCCTTCGCAGAAGGTGTTGAAGATATCAAGCTGCTGTTCCGTTGCGCCGCATTCAGGCTCATCGGCGCGGGCAAAGTGGCTGACGATGTTTACCGGCTGACGCACATTTTTGCACTGACACAGACGCTGATAAAACGCCTCCGCGCTTTCCGGCCGCACGCCCAGACGGTGCATGCCCGTGTCGAGCTTCATCCAGACGGTGACCGGTTCGCTCAGTTCGGCCGTTTCCAGCGCGGCCAGCTGTTCTTCGTTATGCACCGCCGTGTGCAGGTGCTGATCGGCAATGGTCGGCAGGTCCGAGGCTTCAAAAAAGCCTTCGAGGAGCAGAATCGGTTGCGTAATTCCACCTGCGCGCAGGCGGAGAGCTTCTTCGAGACGGGCGACGCCAAAAGCGTCGGCATCGGGGAGCGTTCGCGCGGTCTCAAGAAGACCGTGTCCGTAAGCGTTCGCTTTCACGACTGCAACGAGCTTACTGGCGGGCGCCAGTTCTCGCAGACGTTGCAGGTTGTGTCGCAGAGCGCGGCGGTTAATAACAACAGTTGCCGCTTGCATTTGAATTCCTTAGAAATTACTCATCATCATATTGAGGACCGGCATAGTTGTCGAAACGCGACCACTGGCCGTTAAAGGTCAGACGTACCGTACCGATGGGGCCGTTACGTTGCTTACCAATAATAATTTCGGCGATCCCTTTCAGGTCGCTGTTCTCGTGATAAACCTCATCACGATAGATGAACATGATTAAGTCGGCATCCTGCTCGATGGAGCCGGATTCACGCAGGTCGGAGTTGACCGGGCGCTTGTCTGCACGTTGTTCCAGAGAGCGGTTAAGCTGCGACAGCGCCACCACCGGCACGTGCAGCTCTTTGGCTAACGCCTTAAGCGAGCGCGAAATCTCGGCAATCTCCAGCGTACGGTTGTCGGAAAGCGACGGAACGCGCATCAGCTGAAGGTAGTCGATCATGATGAGACCGATGCCACCGTGTTCACGGGCGATACGGCGCGCGCGGGAGCGCACTTCCGTCGGCGTCAGGCCGGAGGAGTCATCAATATAGATGTTCCGTTTTTCCAGCAAAATCCCCATGGTGCCGGAGATCCGCGCCCAGTCCTCATCGTCCAGCTGACCGGTACGGATGCGGGTCTGATCCACGCGCGACAGGGACGCTAGAGAACGCATCATGATCTGTTCAGAGGGCATCTCCAGACTGAAGATAAGCACCGGCTTATCCTGCAACATCGCCGCGTTTTCGACGAGGTTCATTGCAAATGTCGTTTTACCCATCGACGGACGTGCGGCCACGATAATCAAATCCGACGGCTGAAGACCTGCCGTTTTCTTGTTGAGATCGTCATAACCGGTGTTCACCCCCGTCACGCCATCGTGCGGCTGCTGGAAAAGCTGCTCAATACGTGCAACGGTGGCGTCGAGCACATCGGCGATGTTTTTCGGGCCTTCGTCTTTATTCGCACGGCTTTCGGCGATTTTAAAGACGCGGGATTCCGCCAGGTCGAGCAGATCTTCGCTGGTGCGCCCCTGGGGATCGAAACCGGCCTCGGCGATCTCATTCGCCACCGAGATCATCTCGCGGACAACGGCACGTTCACGAACGATATCAGCGTAAGCGCTGATGTTCGCGGCACTTGGCGTGTTTTTTGACAGTTCTGCCAGATAGGCAAATCCGCCGACGCTGTCGAGCTGTCCCAGACGCTCCAGCGATTCTGCGAGCGTAATCAGGTCGATCGGGCTGCCCGACTCCTGCAAACGCGCCATTTCCGTAAAGATGTGGCGGTGCGGGCGGGTATAGAAGTCTTCCGCGACAACGCGCTCGGCGACGTCGTCCCAGCGTTCGTTATCCAGCATTAAACCGCCCAACACCGACTGTTCCGCTTCAATCGAGTGCGGCGGGACTTTTAACCCGGCGACCTGATAATCACGCTCACGAGGTTCAGTCTGTTTGTTGAAGGGTTTGTTTCCTGCCATAGTGAATGGAGTTACCGAGATAAAGAGTGGGTCGAAAGATTACCACATTCTGGAGGAAGCATGGCAACACGTATTGAATTTCACAAGCATGGTGGCCCTGACGTACTCAAAGCGGTGGAATTTACCCCCGCTGCGCCTGGCGAGAACGAAATCCAGGTGGAAAACAAAGCTATCGGCATTAACTACATCGATACCTATATTCGCGGCGGCCTCTATCCGCCTCCGTCGATGCCGAGCGGGCTGGGCACCGAGGCGGCCGGCATCGTCAGCAAAGTGGGCAGCGCGGTTAAGCACATTAAGGAAGGCGATCGCGTGGTGTACGCGCAGTCGGCGCTGGGCGCTTACAGCTCCATCCATAACGTTCCGGCCGAGAAAGCGGCGCTTCTGCCAAATGCGATCGGCTTCGAGCAGGCTGCCGCCTCATTCCTGAAAGGGCTGACGGTCTATTATCTGCTGCGTAAAACCTACGAAATTAAGCCTGACGAGCAATTCCTGTTTCACGCAGCCGCAGGTGGCGTGGGGCTGATTGCCTGCCAGTGGGCGAAAGCCCTGGGCGCGAAGCTGATCGGCACCACAGGCAGCGCGCAAAAAGCGCAGCGTGCGCTGGACGCGGGCGCATGGCAGGTGATCAACTACCGGGAAGAGAGCATCGTTGAGCGGCTAAAAGAGATCACTGGCGGCAAAAAGGTCCGCGTGGTGTATGACTCGGTGGGGAAAGACACCTGGGAATCTTCGCTGGACTGCCTGCAACGTCGCGGGCTGATGGTGAGCTTCGGTAACGCCTCCGGGGCTGTCACCGGGGTGAACCTGGGCATTCTGAATCAGAAAGGATCACTGTACGTCACTCGCCCTTCCCTGCAAGGTTACATCACCAACCGGGAAGAACTTGAGGAAGCCAGCAACGAGCTGTTCTCGCTGATCGCCAGCGGGGTGATTAAAGTGGATGTGGCAGAGGCGCAGAAATATCCGCTGACCGATGCGCAACGTGCGCATGAGGTGCTGGAGAGCCGGGCAACGCAGGGGTCGAGTCTGTTAATTCCCTGAGCCATAAAAAGAAATTGGGCTTCCCGTGGGAAGCCCTTTCTTTTTTTAGTTCGGCTGTATGTAGGGTACAGCTCGATGAATTCTTTAGCGGCAGCCATAGTGACAGATTCGATAAGTAAATCCTATTCTGTTCTAAGGATTGCTGCCGGAAAAGTTGCAGGTATGTGACGTACCCCTCAATACCTTAGTAACGGAAGCGGTTATTACGCTGATAACTGGGCAGTTTTGGTGATTTAATCGCCCGTATGGCCCATACCACCGCAATCGCCAGAAGTAACCACGGCAAGAGTTTAATCGTCAGGGCAAATAAACCGCCGACAAACATCACCACCGTGGCCACAACGAGCGCGGCCAGGATACCGAGCAGCGACACGCCCGTGACCATCAGCATGATAAAGAAACCAATCACAAAAAGTAGTTCAAGCATGGTGCTCTCCCACGAGTTCCCGAATGATGCTGCGATCGTTACAAGAATCATGCCAAAAATAAGTTGTTGTTCTGAAAGCAAAACGCCCCGCAATGTGTTGCAGGGCGTGGCGTATTTGACCATCTTTTAGCGAAATTTAACGTTTATCCGCAACCAGACGCAGCGCGTGTTCCAGTACCTCAATATCCGCACCGGCTTTATGCGCGTTCTCGCTGAGATAACGACGCCACTGGCGCGCACCAGGAATGCCCTGGAACAGGCCAAGCATATGGCGGGTAATGTGGCCCAGATACGTACCATGACTCAGCTCGCGCTCAATGTACGGATACATGGCGCGCACTACGGCCACGGGATCGGTGTCAGCACCCTCAACGCCAAAGATTTCCCGGTCAACCGTCGCCAGAATGCCCGGATTCTGATACGCCTCGCGTCCGACCATCACGCCATCCATATGTTCGAGGTGCGCTTTGGCCTCGTCCAGCGACTTAATACCGCCATTGATCGACATGGTCAGGTGTGGGAAGTCGCGTTTCAGCTGGTACACGCGCGGGTAGTCCAGCGGCGGGATCTCGCGGTTTTCTTTCGGGCTGAGGCCAGAGAGCCAGGCTTTACGGGCGTGGATGATAAACATCTCGCATTCACCCTTCCCTGATACGGTGTTGATGAAATCACACAGAAACTCATAGCTGTCCTGGTCGTCTATGCCGATACGGGTTTTGACCGTGACCGGGATAGAGACGACGTCGCGCATCGCTTTGATGCAGTCCGCCACCAGGTGTGCATTACCCATCAGACACGCGCCGAACATACCGTTTTGCACACGGTCGGACGGGCAACCGACGTTGAGGTTAATCTCGTCATAGCCGCGTTCTTCAGCCAGCTTCGCGCACTGCGCCAGCGCAGCCGGATCGCTGCCACCCAGTTGCAGCGCAACCGGATGCTCCTCTTCGCTGTACGCCAGATAATCGCCCTTGCCATGAATAATTGCGCCGGTAGTGACCATTTCGGTGTACAGCAGCGTATGGCGGGAGAGCTGGCGCAGGAAATAGCGGCAGTGTCTGTCCGTCCAGTCGAGCATTGGCGCAATGGAGAAACGGTGTGCAGGGAAAACGGTCTGGAATTCTGACGACATGGCGAAGTTTTAAGCATCTGGTGGAAAAGGGGCGCTACTATAGCACAAAGAAAAGCCGGAGGCGCAGCGCCTCCGGCGGACTTTAGAACGTCATACTCAACTGTGCCCCTGCGCCCCAGGTCTCGTCTTCGCCATAAAGCCCCATCAGGTCAACGTGGACGGCGTTGAACGGCGCGAAACCGACACCGCCGGTAAAGACATTGCTGTCGTTACCCTTCACGTCGGCACGATAACCCGCACGCACCGCCAGCCAGCTCAGCGGCGTCAACTCGGCACCGACACCCACGTACTGCGACGTATCTTCGCTCTTGAAGCCTTTGGTTTCGGTCAGATCGCCATCGGCGGTCAGCGTCACCAGGTCGTTGTGCCAGGCAGCACCGGCGGTCACTACAGGACTGATTTGATAAGTATCACGCACGCCATCCACTTTCTTCGTGTCGATATCCCGGGAAAAGAGATTTTGTCCGGTTAAACCAACGGTCCAGTTATCGCCGAAGTCAGCAGCAAGACCGGCATCAACGTTAAAACCAGTATCATCATTACGATAGCGACTACTATTGATATCGCCGCTGTCGAAGTTGTAGATGGAAACCGTATAGTTATAGAGCCAGGTTTTTTGCAGCTTTGGCGTGATACCTACGGAGACCGGTACGCCGCTAATGTCAAACTGACGCGCCACCGCCACACCATAGTCCGAAACGATCGCCGCGCGACCAAAACCTTTTGACTTCAAATCATTCGGAGTTACCGCTAACGCGGTGGCTGGAACGGCCTCAATACCGCGCAATGTGTCAATATCGCCCTGATCGATATAGGAACTCACGCGTGCACGCGCATTCGCTTTTGCAACGAATGCTACGGATAACACGTCATTAGGAATACTGACAGCAATCCCGGCACCCGCTTTACCGCTGGCTGTTTTTCCTTTCAGAGAATCCAGTTGATTACCAAGATCGCCAGCGGCGGCTGAGACGTTCCGGGAGGCCGGACTCGTGGGAATGAAGAGATCGACGAAATTGATATTATCCAGCGTGCTGCGATATTTGCTGACGTCGTCGCTGATATCATCAATCTTATCGCGCAGATTGTCCTTATCCGAAATTTGAGCGCCAATGGACGGCAGAATAACCGTGACATCGTCGTCCGGCCTTGCCTTTGCCAGCAGCGCCGGGTTTATCAACACTGCACTGCCATAGTTCCCAGCCGCAACGCCGGTGCCACCCATTGCGTCGCTGCGTGATTCCGTCCAGGTATTGGCTGCTCCCGCCTGATTTGCCATAAAAAAGGAGACAGCGATGCTAACCATCGAAAATTTAAAATGTTTTTTCACAGTGTGCTCGTAAATAGTTTGTTATTAGTTAACCCTGTCTGTTATCACCCAAACAGGAACGAACTATTGCTGTGAATAAGTGCAAAAAGACCCGCTATTTCCTTAAGTTAAATTCCATCCCGGCCTGTTGTAATATGTGACGACCATCAATATTTATAGAAGAGGAAATTATTTTCGCCCAGGTTTTCCATCGTGCGGCCCAAAAAACTGAGGCGGATGGTCGACCCAGCGGTCTTCGCGCGTCGCGGCATACACCGGATTGAGCGGATAGTAGATACGGTT
Source organism: Enterobacter sp. JJBC (assembly GCF_036936505.1). Taxonomy (NCBI): domain Bacteria; kingdom Pseudomonadati; phylum Pseudomonadota; class Gammaproteobacteria; order Enterobacterales; family Enterobacteriaceae; genus Enterobacter; species Enterobacter sp. JJBC. The sequence continues at coordinate 332,380 of NZ_CP136935.1, read as the reverse complement.
ATGTTTTTTATTGGCCTCACCCACCACCAGTAAGCGCACCTCTTCATCGGTATTGTTGATAAAGGTGTGACACACGCCCGTCCCGGCTGGAAATCCCACGCTGTCTCCGGGTTCGAGCTTCCATAAATAGCCATTGATCCAGGCCTCAGGGTAACCCTCCAGAACGTAAACAAACTCCTCTTCGTCGCTTTCCGCATGCGGATAAGATGTGCGGCGTCCGGGCGGCAGCCGTTCATGGTGAATACCAATGCGGCCGAGACCCAGTTTGCGGGCCAGCGGCGCGCCAATAGAAAAACGTTCGTTGCTGTCAGGATACGTTGCGTCATCAGCGCCTTCCACGTCCCGCCAGTGCCGAATACAGTCAGGTCTTTTCATTTTGCGATCTCCTGATTTGCGATGCGTCAGGTATAGCACAGCCTGGCGGATCTCGGTGTTTTTAGCAGAACATGATAAAGTGAGAGTTTTCACCCCTTACCACATCCGAGGTGCCCGATGGACAAGTCCACAAAAGAGCTGTTAGCGCAAGCTGAAAAGCTGTGCGCGCAACGCAATGTGCGCCTGACCCCGCAGCGCCTTGAGGTACTGCGTCTGATGAGCCTGCAACAGGGCGCCATCAGCGCCTACGATCTGCTCGATCTGCTGCGTGAAAGCGAGCCGCAGGCAAAACCGCCGACCGTTTATCGGGCGCTGGATTTTCTGCTGGAGCAAGGATTTGTGCATAAAGTGGAATCAACAAACAGCTATGTGCTGTGCCATCTTTTTGACCAGCCAACTCACACGTCCGCCATGTTTATCTGCGATCGCTGTGGTGTGGTGAAGGAAGAGTGTGCGGAAGGTGTGGAAGATATTATGCATACGCTGGCAGCCAGAATGGGCTTTGCGCTGCGACATAACGTGATTGAAGCCCACGGCTTATGTTCTGCCTGCGTGGAGGTGGAGTCATGCCGTCATCAGGATGACTGTCAGCACGATCACTCTATCCTGGTGAAGAAAAAGCCGCGTTAAAGCCAAAGAAAAAGGCGGCTCAGGGCCGCCCTTGGGGATAGTACCGGTTACCAGCGGTAGTCGTTACGGGTTTCCCAGTCTTTGACTTCGTTTTCCGCCTGATCTTTTTCGTAACCGTAGCGCTCCTGGATTTTACCTACCAGCTGATCGCGCTTACCTTCAATGACGGTCATATCGTCATCTGTCAGCTTACCCCACTGTTCTTTCGCTTTACCTTTGAATTGCTTCCAGTTGCCGCCGATTTCGTCTTTATTCATCATCGTGTCCTCGTGTTAAGCGTCTATGAGTATCGCCCGCTACGTTCTTTTCTGCTGGACGTGATTATTATTGTAGTTAAGGATTCGGTAGTTGTTTTTATATTCGGAATCTTTAACCGTTACGATATATCGTGCGGGGCTGGAAACCAGGTATTGTTTCGCCAGTGACGATGCCAGATAACGGCCAGCGAAAGGCCACGCAGTGAGAGAAACACCGCCAGCGCCAGCCACAGACCATGATTGCCGAGATACGGCAGGGTCAGCAGCGTCAGGCCAAACCCCGCCGCCGCGACGGCCATGCTGTTGCGCATCTCCGCCCCTCGCGTCGCACCAATAAACATGCCGTCCAGCAAATAGCACCACACACCCACCACCGGTAATACTACCTGCCAGAGGATGTAGCGATCGGCCAGCTCACGTAGCGCGGGCAACGAGGTGAGTAGCGCGACAATATGCTCACCAAAACAGGCGTATACCAGAGCAAAGGCCAGCGCCACCAGGCCCGCCTGACGACAGGCAGCACGCCAGACCTCACGTAACTGGCCGCTTTCACGCGCGCCATAGGCCTGCCCTGAATGCGCCTCGACGGCGTAAGCAAAACCATCCAGCGCGTAAGCGGTAAAGGTCAGTAACGTCATGAGCACTGCGTTGACTGCGACGATTTCAGGCCCAAGACGCGCACCAAAAACGGTTAAGGCGCCAAAGCAGAGTTGCAGCAGGAGCGAACGGAGCATGATGTCGCGATTAAGCGCCAGCAGCTTACGAATGTTGCCGCGCCAGGCCGATTTCAGCAGATCCAGGGTGATACCGCGCATCGCCAGTACGCGCCAGACCATTCCCAAACCAATTAGCAGCGTACCGTACTCGGCAATCGCCGTGGCCAGCGCCGCGCCCCGGACGTTCATGTGCAGCCCCATCACCAGCCACAGATCGAGCATAATGTTAAGCAGGTTGCCTACCACCAGCAGGATCACCGGCGCGCGGGCGTACTGCACGCCCAACAGCCAGCCCAGCAGGACCAGGTTTGCCAGTGAAGCGGGCGCGCTGAGCCAGCGAATTTCGAGGAACCGCCGGGCCTGTTCCAGTACGGCATCGCTGCCGCCCACAATATGGAGCGCAAAATCAATCAGCGGCGTACGCAACAGAACGATTAACGCGCCAGCACCGAACGCCAGAATGAGCGGCTGAACCAGCGCACGCGCCAGACGCAGGGGATCTTTTGCACCATACGCCTGGGCCGTCAGGCCCGTCGTACTCATGCGCAGAAAAAGCAGCAGCATAAAGAGAAAGCTGGTCGCCGTTGCGCCGATCGCGACGCCGCCGAGATAAATCGGCGAATCGAGATGCCCGATAACCGCCGTATCCACCAGCCCAAGCAGAGGAACGGTAATATTGGAAAAAATCATCGGTAGCGCAAGACGCCACAACGCCTTATCGGCAGAAGTTAGCAATGCCATGGAAATTACCGGAATCAGAAAACAGGCCAGGCTGTAGAGGAACTACAGCCTGTCAGGAAGAGATTACAGCCATTCACCGTTGCGGATAACGCCGACCGCCAGTCCTTCAATAGAGAAGCTCTGCTCGCGGAGATCCACCACAATCGGGGAGAATTCATTGTTTTCAGGCAGAAGCTGCACGGTATTGCCTTGTTTCTTCAGGCGCTTAACCGTCACTTCATCATCAATGCGCGCCACCACGACTTGCCCGTTACGCACGTCCTGCGTTTTGTGTACCGCCAGCAGATCGCCATCCAGAATACCGATATCTTTCATGGACATTCCGCTAACGCGCAGCAGGAAATCGGCGCTCGGCTTGAACATGCCTGGATCAACCTGATAGTGCCCTTCGATGTGCTGCTGCGCCAGCAGAGGTTCACCTGCCGCTACGCGACCCACCAGCGGAATACCGCTCTCTTCTTCCACCAGCAGACGAATACCGCGTGAGGCGCCGGAAACAATCTCAATCACGCCCTTACGCGCCAGCGCTTTAAGGTGCTCTTCGGCAGCATTAGGAGAACGGAAGCCCAGACGCTGCGCAATTTCTGCACGCGTGGGTGGCATACCCGTCTGGCCGATATGATCCCGAATGAGATCAAACACCTCTTGCTGCCTGGTCGTTAACGCTTTCATACCGCCCCCTGGGTGTATATACAGTTATGCTGTGAGTATATACAGTCAAAGGCGATTTTGGAACCAAAAACTGCACAAAAAACCAGGGACTTAATTATTCCTCGAGGCTCATCGGAAATGCGACCAAAGCAGCGTGACCCAGGTGATCGCCGCAGTGATAATCGCCAGCAGTACGGCAGCGGAACCCATGTCTTTCGCCCGGCCAGACAATTCATGGAATTCCGACCCGATTCGGTCAACAACGGCCTCAATAGCGCTATTAAGAATTTCCACTATCATCACCAGAAAGACAGATCCGATGAGCAGTACGCGGGTGATAGCATCAACATCAAGGAAGCAGGCGATGACAACGGCAACGATTGCAGCAACCGCCTCCTGGCGGAAAGCGGCTTCATTAACCCATGCAGCGCGGAAACCTTTCCATGAATAACCGGCAGCTTTAATGATTCGAGTTAACCCAGTGGTATTATTGGCCATTAAAAGAACCTTTTATGATAAATAGCGTCTGTAACTAAAGCCGCAGCGCGTTTTGCTGCAACCTGAAGTATGACGGGTAACAACAGAAATTTTGCGCGCTTTCTGTTATCCTTGCGCCGCAATTGCATTATTAACCAGAGGCTTTACATCGTTTATGTCCGGCTGGCCACGAATTTACTACAAATTACTTAATTTACCATTAAGCGTCCTGGTAAAAAGTAAGTCTATCCCAGCAGAACCTGCGCTGGAATTAGGGCTCGATACGTCGCGCCCTATTATGTACGTTTTGCCTTATAACTCGAAGGCAGACCTGCTGACGCTTCGCGCTCAATGTCTGGCGCACGATTTACCTGACCCACTTGAACCGCTGGAAGTCGACGGTACGCTGCTGCCACGCTACGTGTTCATCCATGGCGGGCCGCGCGTGTTCACCTATTACACGCCGAAAGAAGAGTCCATTAAGCTGTTCCATGATTACCTCGATCTGCACCGCAGCAACCCCGATCTGGACGTGCAGATGGTGCCGGTGTCGGTGATGTTTGGCCGTCGTCCGGGGCGCGAAAAAGGGGAAGAGAACCCGCCGCTGCGTATGCTCAACGGCATTCAGAAGTTTTTCGCCGTCTCCTGGCTGGGACGCGACAGTTTTGTCCGCTTCTCACCTTCCGTTTCACTGCGCCGCATGGCGGATGAACACGGCACTGACAAAATCATTGCGCAAAAGCTGGCGCGCGTTGCGCGTATGCACTTTGCACGTCAGCGTCTGGCGGCCGTTGGACCACGTCTCCCGGCACGTCAGGATCTGTTCAACAAGCTGCTGGCTTCCAAAGCGATTGCCCGTGCCGTAGAAGACGAAGCGCGCAGCAAGAAAATTTCGCACGAGAAAGCGCAGCAGAACGCAATCGCGCTGATGGAAGAGATCGCCGCGAACTTCTCCTACGAGATGATTCGCCTCTCTGACCGTATCCTCGGCTTCACGTGGAACCGCCTCTATCAGGGGATTAACGTCCACAACGCCGAACGCGTGCGTCAGTTAGCGCACGACGGCCACGAGATTGTCTATGTGCCCTGCCACCGCAGCCACATGGACTACTTGTTGCTCTCTTACGTGCTCTATCACCAGGGGTTGGTGCCACCGCATATTGCTGCCGGTATCAACCTGAACTTCTGGCCAGCAGGCCCGATTTTCCGCCGTCTGGGTGCGTTCTTCATTCGTCGTACCTTTAAAGGTAACAAGCTTTACTCCACCGTCTTCAGGGAGTATCTGGGCGAGCTGTTCAGCCGCGGTTATTCTGTGGAGTACTTTGTTGAAGGCGGTCGCTCGCGTACCGGTCGTCTGCTCGATCCAAAGACCGGCACGCTGTCGATGACCATTCAGGCCATGCTGCGTGGCGGTACCCGTCCTATCACGCTGGTGCCGATTTACATCGGTTATGAACACGTGATGGAAGTGGGCACCTACGCGAAAGAGCTGCGCGGTGCGACTAAAGAGAAAGAGAGTCTGCCGCAGATGCTGCGTGGGCTGAGTAAATTGCGCAACCTCGGCCAGGGATACGTGAACTTTGGCGAGCCCCTGCCGCTGATGACATATCTGAACCATCATGTTCCGGAGTGGCGCGAGTCTATCGATCCTATCGAAGCGGTACGTCCGGCCTGGCTGACGCCAACGGTCAACGGCATTGCATCCGAGCTGATGGTACGCATCAACAATGCTGGTGCGGCAAACGCCATGAACCTGTGTTGTACTGCGCTTCTGGCCTCTCGCCAGCGTTCACTGACCCGCGAACAGCTGACCGAGCAGATTGACTGCTACCTGGATATCATGCGCAACGTGCCGTATTCCGTGGATTCGACCGTGCCGTCTGCCACCGCCAGCGAGCTGATCGATCACGCGTTGCAGATGAACAAGTTCGAAGTCGAGAAAGATACGATTGGTGACATCATCATTCTGCCGCGCGAGCAGGCCGTGCTGATGACCTACTACCGTAATAACATCACGCACATGCTGATGCTGCCGTCGCTGATGGCGGCCATTATTACCCAGCACCGCCGTATTTCGCGTCAGGAGCTGCTGCGCCATATTCAGGCCATCTACCCGATGCTGAAAGCGGAGCTGTTCCTGCGCTGGAGTAAGGATGAACTGGCGGCAGAGCTCGATAAAATGACGGCAGAGATGCATCGTCAGGGGCTGATTACCATCAGTGATGAACTGCATATCAATCCGTCACGTTCACGTACCTTGCAGCTCCTGGCTTCCGGTGCGCGTGAGACGTTGCAGCGCTACGCCATTACCTTCTGGTTGCTGAGTGCAAATCCGTCCATCAACCGCGGTACGCTGGAAAAAGAGAGCCGGACGCTGGCCCAGCGCCTCTCCGTTCTGCATGGCATTAACGCCCCGGAATTCTTCGACAAAGCGGTATTCAGCTCCCTGGTGCTGACGCTGCGCGACGAAGGGTACATTAGCGATACGGGCGATGCCGAGCCGGAAGAGACGATGAAGGTTTACCAGATGCTGGCAGAGCTGATTACCGCGGATGTGCGTTTAACGATTGAGAGTTCGACGCAGGGCGAATGATGCTAAAGCCGGGTGACGCTAACGCTTACCCGGCCTACATGTTCCGCTAAATCGTAGGCCGGGTAAGGCGAAGCCGCCACCCGGCTTTTTTATGACCAGTAACTCATCGCCAGGCCCAGAAACAGCACCAGCCCGACGTAGTTATTATTCAGAAACGCTTTAAAGCAGGCTTCACGCTCGCGCTTCGCGATCAGCTTCTGCTGATACGCAAACAGCAGCCCCGCCACCAGTACGGACCAGTAAAACTCCCAGTTCAGCCCGTTCAGGCGACCAATCGCCACCATCAGCGCCAGCACCGCCACCTGTAATATGCCGATGATCAGCTTGTCGTGACGACCAAACAGGATCGCCGTCGATTTGATGCCAATCTTGAGATCGTCATCGCGATCGACCATCGCGTATTGGGTATCGTACGCAACGGCCCAGAGAATATTCGCCAGGAACATCAGCCAGCAGCTGAGCGGAACGGACTCGCTGACCGCGGCAAACGCCATGGGAATCGACCAGCCAAATGCCGCACCCAATACCACCTGCGGCAGATGGGTGTATCGCTTCATGAACGGGTAAACCCAGGCCAGCGCCAGAGCCGCAACGGACAGTAGAATGGTCATGGTGTTAAGGGTTAACACCAGCATGAAAGAGAGAAGCACCAGCACCACAAACAGAATGCGCGCCTCTTTCCCGGTCACCTGACCGCTCGGCAGAGGACGATTCGCGGTGCGCTTAACATGTCCATCAAATTTCCGGTCAGCATAGTCGTTGACCACACAACCCGCAGCGCGCATCAGCCAGACACCCGCCACAAACACCGCCAGGATCCACAACGGCGGCACGCCCGGCGTGGCAACCCACAGCGCCCATAAGGTCGGCCACAGTAGCAGCAGCGCGCCAATGGGTTTATCAGTACGCATCAGGCGGTGATAGGCCAGCAGCTTATTCTGCGTCAGACTCCACTCCATTTTCTCTCCCTCTTAGTACAACGGCGATGCAGGCAAAAAGAGTTCCGTCAGTATTAACGGCTTGCCACTCAAACGAAGGCGGGAACGGCGCCCCCACAAATCGGCATCGCAACCAATTTCAATAAAATCACGGGTCAGTTCAGACGAGGTGAACAGATAGCGCCCCAGGGGCGTTTTGCCGAGGCGTTGCAATGCAAGCTCCGGCCCGGAAAGTGTAGACTCAGGAACCACCGTCCGCCCGGCAAGCCACGGCTCGCCATCTGCACAGAGTAAAATTTCACGCAGCCAGTAGCGTTCTTCCTGCGGCAGCAGCGGCAGCTCGCTGGCAATCTCCGCAGGCGAGACAAACCCTTCCTGAATCATCGTCACCGTGACCGTTTTACCCTGTTGCTCAAAACGTTTTGTCATGGAATCTTCCAGCAGCAGCCAGTCCAGTTGCTCCGGGTTAAGCGCGGGTATTTGGTCGAAATAGCGTAGCGCACGCAGCTGCGTTAGCGCGGGGTGTGACATGCCAGACTCTCCGATACATAACGTAAAGGCATTGTATCGCAGATTGGCAAAATGAGGGCGGACAAACAGAATTTAACGATCACTATCGCAACAATGGTGCAACTTAGCCAAAAAAAGTGCGCCCGCGAAGGCGCACCAAACGACTAACAAAATCAGCACTGTGGGGAGACGGTTACCCCTTGCCTTTTACACTGCTGATAAAGGTGGAACGGGCAGTGGTTGAACCTAAACGCTCGGCTTCATCAAGCAGTTTCAGCGCTTTATCGACATCGCCGTTTTTAACTGCCTGCTTGATGGCGTTGTTAAAGTACGTTTCAGTATCGTTAAGCACCGGCTCGGCTTTTTTCGCCGGGGCCGGAGCCGCGGCCGGTGTTGCGGCTGGCGCGGCATACACAGGCGCGGCAGTATTACCCACCGTTACCGGCCCCGGGCCAGATGAGCCAAACAGCGGGCCTACGAGTACGCTGGAGGCGCTGTTGGTGGAGACTTTCAGCTTGATCATGCCGTCGGTAGTATGGCGAGCATGCGGATCCGGGATATCCGGGACAGCGTTACCGGTGCCTTTTGCGTAGGCTTTCGCCGGATCAACCAGCTTCGTTGTCTGTTGCAGATCTTTTTCAGTCGTGAACACCAGGACATAAATCTTCTGCTGACCCAGGGCTGGCGTCAGGCGCATAACGCCTTCCAGCCGATCGGCACTCATGACGCCAGGCTCCTGATAGCTGAAATAGTCGCTTGGGAAGAATGCGGATGGCGTCATGCTCTGATCGAGGATCAGCACGTTAGGCGCGAAGACGCTGGTCTGTTTATTGACTTCACTGGTTAACGTCAGGGTCAGCTCGCCGATATTCGCCGGCACGCTGAAAGCCGCAACCGGACCGCTGATACCCGGCACGTTCAGCGACTGACCGCCAGCGGCAAGCTGCGTGGTTTGAGTTTTCGACTGATCAACTGGCGTCCACACCAGTTGCTGAAGAGCCGCAGCCGGAATAGCTGGCGCAGCACTGGTATTTTGAGGAACAAAATTCACATCTGCATAGGTGAGCGCAGGCGCACAGGCCAACAGCCCCGCAGAGAGGCACAGCGCGACGAGACTTTTCTTCATTTTCATTGTTATTACCTCTGATAGCGTGAGCACTGCGGTGGCCAGGCAATAGCGCGCAGCACCCTAAGGAGAGAGGGGCTTACGCCCCTCTTTTCAGGTCATTACGTCAGGCTCGACGAATTACCACCAGATTTCCATCTGGGCGCCGAAGGTCCACTCATCGTTGTCGCCACGGCTGAAGGTTTTCGCGGAGGTGTCGCTATACGCTACGCCAGAGGTGTAACCTGCACCTGAGTCGTTGTTTGCATAGCCCCATTTCTCATCCCACTTCGCGTAGGTTGCGAAGACACGGATAGCCGGACGGGACCAGATGCTGTCGCCTGCCTGCCATTGCTGTGCCAGGGTGATTTTGTACTGGCTGTTTTTGTCGTCAGTTTTCTGAGACTTAACGTTGTCGTAGCCCACTTCCAGCAAGGTGCTCATGATCGGCGTCCATTTGAACATTGGACGAACACCCACGGTCCACCACTCGGTACCGTTGTTGTTGTCACGATCGATGTTCTGGTACATACCGACGTACATCAGGTCCCAACGGTCTGCCAGGGTGATTGCACCGTGGTCCAGCACGCGCCACATAGAGCCGTCGTTATCGATGCTGCCGCCCTGTGGAATACCTTTACCGTTAGAGGTCATGGAATCCGTACCGTATTGCAGTACGAACTTGTTGAATCCTTTCATCATGCTCTGGGTGTGTTCAGCGGTGAACAGCCAGCCATCTTTAGAGGCGCCAGGTTGCAGATAGTAGTCGTCAGGAATGTTGGTATGACCGTAGTCAACGCCCAGCTCCAGCGTACCGCCCGGGTTGGTTTCCAGACCGGCTAAACGGACGTCGAAGACATCGTTTGGTACCACGTTGTCATAAATACGGTCGCCGTTCGCATCACGATCGGCGAAGGTTGCAGAACCGCCGGACTCAGAAGAACGGGTCGCTGCCAGAGAGAGTTTACCAAAGCCCAGATCGATGTTTTCAATACCGGCACCAGGACCAGAGATATCCCAGTAGTAGAAGTCGATCATGTGTACGTCATGACGCTGATAGAAGCGCTTACCGGCCCAGATGGTAGAGCCTGGCAGCCATTCAATCAGGTTTTTACCCTGCACGTTAGCTTCACGGAAGGCCGGGCTGGTGGATTCCCAGTCATTCTGTTGAGAAACGGAGTACGCTACGTTGGTGTCGAAATAGAAGCTCTTGTCGCCTTCTTTCCACACTTCCTGGCCCAGTTTCAGTTCGGCGTAGGTTTCACATTCGTTACCGAGACGGTATTTACTTTGTGCGCCTGTTGCCTGGAAACATTGTTGTTCACCGCCACTTCCGGTCCAGCCAATGCCGGAACGAGCATAACCTTTAAAGTCTACGGCGCCCGCCTGGGCAGACAGGATGCCTGCCGCAATGGCGACAGCCAGAGGGACTTTGCGCAGAGTAATCATTATTCTATCTCCTGAGATCATTGCTTTTCTTTGTAATTGGAATGCTTAAACGCCTGGCTCTTTGTGCAACCGACGACATGCAGTGCCATCCTCACGGAACAGATGGCAACGCTCTGGCGGCAAACCGATAGCGAATGTGGCACCCTCTTCTACCAACACCACGTCATTCTGGCGGTAGACCAGGTTCTGACGGATGGCGGGGATCTGGATATGAATCTGTGTTTCGTGACCAAGCTGTTCGACGACCTGAACTTCACCTTCCAGCGTCACATCAGCGATGTGGCTCGGCAGTAAATGCTCAGGGCGGATACCGAGGGACATATTGGCCCCCACCTGTACGTTGGCGCTGTCGACCGGCAGCCAGACTTGCTGACGGTTTGGCAGCTCCACCTGTACCTGTTCGATTGCCGTCGCGGTCACTTTTACGGGCAGGAAGTTCATCTTTGGCGAGCCAATAAAGCCCGCAACAAAGCGGTCTGCCGGGTAGTGATACAACTCCAGCGGTTTGCCCACCTGCGCCACGCGACCGGCATCCAGCACCACGATTTTGTCGGCCAGCGTCATCGCTTCGACCTGATCGTGGGTGACGTAAATCATCGTGCGTCCAAGGCGTTTGTGCAGACGGGAGATTTCGATACGCATCTGGACGCGCAGGGCGGCATCCAGGTTAGAGAGAGGTTCATCGAGCAGGAACACGCGCGGCTCGGCCACCAGCGTACGGCCGATCGCCACACGCTGACGCTGACCGCCGGAGAGCGCCTTCGGTTTACGCTCCAGCAGATGTGCCAGCTGAAGCACTTCCGCCACCTGGGTGACGCGCTGGTTAATGGTCTCTTTTTTCGCGCCGGCCAGCTTCAGGCCAAAGGACATGTTCTCGGCAACGGAAAGATGCGGATAAAGCGCATAAGACTGGAACACCATGCCCACGCCGCGTTCTGCTGGTGGGATGTCGTTCATTCGGGTATCACCAATAAATAAATCGCCACTGGTGATGGTTTCAAGACCGGCAATCATACGCAGCAGAGTCGATTTACCACAGCCTGATGGACCCACGAACACCACAAATTCACCTTCGTGGATGTCCAGATTGATGTCTTTTGACACCACTACGTCGCCCCAGGCTTTCGTTACATTACGCAGCTGTACGCTCGCCATGCCCTTCTCCCTTCGTTACAACCTGTCACCGACAGAAACATTCAAGATAAGTTCACTATGCGTGTTCCATTACTTTCGTGAATCCTCCACCCCCCGGCTTTTTTATGGGGGAGGAGGCGGGAGGATGAGAGAGCAGGCTCTGCGACCGCAGCTGAGGGGCCGAGGCGAAAATCGTGAAGCGGCCTGCAAAATTCAGTGGGTTTTTATGTGCGCCAGCACTCATAACTTAAATTTATGTTACAGGGATCACACAAACAGGGGGTGGGGCGTAGGGACTGGGAGGATGGAAAGAGGATGTCAAATAAGGAGACTGAGTCACGTTGAACCACCTTATGTATCCACGAGCACATCACCAATAAAGGATGGCAGATATGAAGATCAAGACTGGCGCACGCGTTTTCGCATTGTCCGCCCTCGCAGCAATGATGATTTCCGCACCGGCTCTCGCCAAAATTGAAGAAGGTAAGCTGGTTATCTGGATTAACGGCGACAAGGGCTATAACGGTCTGGCCGAAGTGGGCAAAAAATTTGAGAAAGACACCGGTATCAAAGTCACCGTAGAGCACCCGGACAAACTGGAAGAGAAGTTCCCGCAGGTTGCGGCAACGGGCGATGGTCCGGACATTATCTTCTGGGCGCATGACCGTTTCGGGGGCTACGCGCAGTCTGGCCTGCTGGCAGAAGTTACGCCAGACAAAGCCTTCCAGGACAAACTGTTCCCGTTCACCTGGGACGCCGTTCGCTATAACGGCAAGCTGATCGCTTACCCAATCGCGGTTGAAGCCCTGTCACTGATTTACAACAAAGACCTGGTGCCAAACCCACCGAAAACCTGGGAAGAGATCCCTGCTCTGGATAAAGAGCTGAAGGCGAAGGGTAAATCCGCTCTGATGTTCAACCTGCAAGAACCGTATTTCACCTGGCCGCTGATTGCTGCCGACGGCGGCTACGCGTTCAAGTTTGAAAACGGCAAATATGACGTGAAAGACGTGGGCGTGGACAGTGCGGGCGCGAAAAAAGGTCTGACCTTCCTGGTTGACCTGATTAAGAACAAACACATGAACGCGGATACTGACTACTCCATCGCGGAAGCGGCGTTCAACAAAGGCGAAACCGCGATGACCATCAATGGTCCGTGGGCCTGGACCAACATCGACAAGAGCAAAATCAACTACGGCGTGACCCTGCTGCCAACCTTCAACGGCAAACCGTCTAAACCGTTCGTGGGCGTGCTGAGCGCAGGCATCAACGCCGCCAGCCCGAACAAAGAGCTGGCGAAAGAGTTCCTCGAAAACTACCTGCTGACCGATCAGGGTCTGGATGAAGTGAACAAGGACAAACCGCTGGGCGCCGTTGCGCTGAAATCCTTCCAGGATCAGCTGGCGAAAGATCCACGTATTGCGGCCACCATGGATAACGCCCAGAAAGGCGAAATCATGCCGAACATCCCTCAGATGGCTGCATTCTGGTACGCCACCCGTACCGCGGTCATCAACGCTGCAAGCGGTCGCCAGACTGTCGATGCCGCGCTGAAAGATGCTCAGGGTCGTATTACTAAGTAAGTCTGAAAAACGGCGGGTGGCGCATGCGCTTACCCGCCCTACGACTACGGCACGATCCGTAGGTCAGGTAAGCGCAGCGCCACCTGACGATAAGTTTCCACCGTTGTAGAGGAAGAACCCCATGGATGTCATTAAAAAGAAACACTGGTGGCAAAGCGACGCACTGAAGTGGTCAGTGATAGGTCTGCTGTGTCTGCTGGTGGGTTACCTTGTTGTTTTAATGTACGTGCAAGGGGAATACCTATTCGCCATCATGACGCTGATTTTAAGCTCGGTTGGCCTGTATATTTTCGCCAACCGTAAAGCGTATGCCTGGCGCTATGTTTACCCGGGCGTTGCCGGGATGGGGCTGTTTGTCCTCTTTCCGTTGATCTGCACCATCGCGATTGCCTTTACCAACTACAGCAGCACCAACCAGCTCGCGCAGGAGCGTGCCACCCAGGTGCTTCTGGACCGTTCTTATCAGGCGGGTAAAACCTTTAACTTCGGCCTGTATCCTGCGGGTGATGAGTGGAAGTTAGCGCTCACTGACGGTGAGAGCGGCAAAACCTATCTTTCCGACGCGTTCAAATTTGGCGGTGAGCAGAAGCTGACCTTAAAAGAGGCTGCGGCCCTGCCGGAAGGTGAACGTGCCAACCTGCGTATCATCACCCAGAATCGCCAGGCACTGACCCAGCTCACCGCCGTACTGCCAGACGAAAGCAAAGTGATCATGAGCTCGCTGCGCCAGTTCTCCGGCACCCAACCGCTCTATACCCTGGCGGATGACGGCACGCTGACCAACAACCAGAGCGGCGTGAAGTACCGCCCGAACAACGATATCGGTTTCTATCAGTCTGTGAATGCCGACGGCAGCTGGGGGGATGACAAACTCAGCCCGGGCTATACCGTCACCATCGGCTGGGACAACTTTACCCGCGTGTTTACCGACGAAGGCATCCAGAAACCGTTCTTCGCCATCTTCGTCTGGACGGTGGTCTTCTCGGTGCTGACCGTAATCCTGACCGTGGCCGTGGGCATGGTGCTGGCCTGCCTCGTGCAGTGGGAGTCCCTGAAGGGCAAAGCGATTTACCGCGTGCTGCTGATTCTGCCGTACGCCGTGCCGTCGTTCATCTCGATTCTGATTTTCAAAGGGCTGTTTAACCAGAGCTTCGGTGAAATCAACATGATGCTGAGCGCGCTGTTCGGCATTAAACCGGCCTGGTTCAGCGACCCGACCACCGCTCGCTCGATGATTATCATCGTGAACACCTGGCTGGGCTATCCGTACATGATGATCCTGTGCATGGGGCTGCTGAAGGCCATCCCGGACGACCTGTACGAAGCCTCGGCGATGGACGGCGCGGGTCCGTTCCAGAACTTCTTCAAAATTACCCTGCCGCTGCTCATTAAGCCGCTGACGCCGCTGATGATTGCCAGCTTCGCCTTTAACTTTAACAACTTCGTGCTGATTCAGCTGTTGACTAACGGTGGCCCGGACCGTCTCGGCACCACCACGCCGGCAGGCTATACCGACCTGCTCGTGAGCTACACCTACCGCATCGCCTTCGAGGGCGGCGGCGGTCAGGACTTCGGCCTGGCGGCGGCGATTGCCACCCTGATCTTCCTGCTGGTTGGCGCCCTGGCGATTGTTAACCTGAAAGCCACACGTATGAAATTTGACTAAGGAGGGCACTGAACATGGCAATGGTACAACCCAAATCTCAGAAACTGCGCCTCCTCGCGACGCACTTAGGCCTGCTGATTTTCATCGCGGCGATCATGTTCCCGCTGCTGATGGTTATCGCCATATCCCTGCGTTCGGGGAACTTCGCCACCGGGAGCCTGATCCCGGACGAAATCTCCTGGGAGCACTGGAAGCTCGCGCTGGGCTTCAGCGTGGAACACGCGGATGGCCGCGTCACGCCGCCGCCGTTCCCGGTGCTGCTGTGGCTGTGGAACTCGGTGAAGGTGGCAACCATCACAGCCATCGGCATCGTGACGCTCTCCACCACCTGTGCTTACGCCTTCGCCCGTATGCGTTTTCCGGGCAAAGCGACCCTGCTGAAAGGGATGCTGATTTTCCAGATGTTCCCGGCCGTACTGTCGCTGGTGGCGTTATATGCCTTGTTTGACCGTCTGGGCCAGTACGTGCCGTTCATCGGCCTGAACACTCACGGCGGCGTGATCTTCGCCTATCTCGGCGGTATCGCCCTGCACGTGTGGACCATTAAAGGCTATTTCGAAACCATCGACGGCTCGCTGGAAGAAGCGGCGGCACTGGATGGCGCGACACCGTGGCAGGCGTTCCGCCTGGTGCTGCTGCCGTTGTCGGTGCCGATTCTGGCGGTGGTGTTTATTCTGTCGTTTATCGCGGCGATCACCGAAGTACCGGTCGCCTCTCTGTTACTGCGCGATGTAAACAGCTACACCCTGGCCGTCGGTATGCAGCAGTATCTCAACCCGCAAAACTACCTGTGGGGCGACTTTGCCGCGGCGGCCGTCCTCTCTGCCATCCCGATTACCGTGGTGTTCCTGCTGGCCCAGCGCTGGCTGGTCAACGGCCTGACGGCGGGCGGTGTGAAAGGTTAAGTTTCATTTGTTATGCCACTGCAACCCTCAACTTTAGACGTATTGTATTGAACCAACTTGTGACTGTTGTTAGGCGCTCTTCGGAGCGCCCTTTTTTTATTCGCGTTTTAGCCGCTTTGAGTTGCACAGCCAGAGGGTGATCACCAGCAGCAGGATCGCCGCCGAGTAGATCAGCACGTCGAGCGGGGATTTATGATCGACGATGATCAGCCGCACAATGGCGGTGATGCCAATGTAGACAAAATAGCGCAGCGGGAAGTGAAAGCCGGACTGAAAGTACTTCACAATCAGGGCGATAAATTCAAAGTAGAGAAAGTAGACCACCAGGCCTTCCACCAGTGCGTATTTGCTGGTTTGCTCAGGAGCAAAGAGCACATCCGCCAGATGCACCGTCTCTTTACCCAGAAAAACGACCAGGATCAGGCCAAGGCTCAGCAGACCGAGGTTCAGTACGGTCTGGAGTATCGTTGAGATAAACTCAACGCGCGGACGAGTCAGGGATGTCATACAGCACCTCATTCTCCAGGGCGAGGTTCCTGTATAACGCAAAAATGTGACGGGGATCTATATTTTTTGTTTATGTTTGGCGCATTCGCCCGGTGGCGCTGCGCTTACCGGGCCTACAAAAACCGTAGGCCGGGCAAACGCAGTGCCGCCCGGCGTGAAGCATCAGCGGAAGTTAATGTTCTTATCGCTGGTCATATCATACAGCTGGAATTTACGTCCAAGCTGCTGACCGCCGTCGCGCGTCAGCGGCGTCCAGCCCACTGCCGCACGGCTGCGGGTTGGGCCTGATGAGAACAGATCCAGCGGAATCGACACGTACACCCCTTTGGTGAAGTCCCCTTCCCCGTACTCGTCTGGCGAAACGTTGGTGATGGTGGCATAGCCGCCCACCACAACGCCGCTGTCAAAGTGTTTGGAGATATCCAGCGTGCCGCCCTTATCGCCCGCCAGATACTGGCCGACGCTGGCTTTTACCAGCACGTCCTGCGCGAACGACGGCGTCCAGTAGGCGGTCAGGTGGCCGGTTTTGACGCTGTAGTCGGTGAACTTCATCATGTCCTGCGCGCTGCGCCAGTCACGCTGTTTCACGTAGTTGGCATCAACCCCAAACGCCCAGTTGCTGTCGACAGGACGATAAAGCACTTCTGCCCCGGCGCCGCCGAACATGGTTTCCAGATAGCCACCGTAAACCTGGCCGTAGAAACCGTTGCCGAAGTACTGGAAGTAGTTGGCCTGGAGGTTATTCACGTAGATATCGTTCTGCACGTATTCACGCACGCGGGTACGCACGCGCGGCAGTTTTGAATCGTTCGGCGGGTTGGTGTAGTTAAATTTGTCGTAGTTGTTGGCAAGGTTGCCGAACAGGCTACCGGTGGTCAACAGGTGGTCGGTCACCCACAGATCCGCCGTCGCCATCGCGCCCAGCTGATACATGTAGAAGTTTTCCGGCCCACCCACGGACTGGTTCAGCACCGGATCGATATGGAAATCGAAGCGCGATTTATCGATATACCAGCCCTGCTCGGTGGTTTCCGGCACCACCGGCTCAACGCGTTTTTGCACCAGCTCGGTTTCATGCCCGAGCGGTTCGCCTTCAAGATGACGCTTAAGGCTGGCAACATCGGTTTCGGTGGTGACCTGCGGCAGATTCAGGCGGTTCTCCGTCACGCGGATCGTGCGGATCCCCTCCGGCAGATCGTTCATGACGATCCGGTTGGCGCGCTCGATCCCTTCGCGGGAGTCGCGGTATTTCACCTGCTCGCCGGTAACATACAGCGTATCGCCTTTGGTCTGGATCTTCGGATCCGCCAGGCCCGCGTTATATTTCAGCAGCGTCAGCTGGTTCGCTACCACGGAGTGCTGAATGATCGCATCCTGCGGCTCCGGCTGATATTTTGGCCGCGGGTTGTCATTATAGTGCGGCCGCATGTCGTTAAAGTTAGTGCGCAGGGTAAAGCCAAACATCAGGGTATTACCGCGCTCATAGCTGAGGTTAACGTCGGCCCAGTCGGTGACGCGGTAAATAGCGCCGACGTTAAACTTGCTCTTCTGCTCAATTTTGCCGGCAAAATCTTCGCTGTAGTTATTACCTTCGTACTCCAGCTTCAGGCGCAGCGGCTGCCATGGCGTTTGATACTCTACACCACCAAACAGCGAGGCCGGGCCGTGGAACATCTGGTCGCCGTTGATGGAGCCCGCTTTCTGGTAGCTGTTATCACGGTAGCAGTATTTATCACTGTAGGAGCAGAACGGATTTTTGACGTTGCCGCTGGTACCCAGATAGCCCCATCCCAGACCGAGTGAGAAATCAAACGGTCCCCAGGCTTTGCTGGCCACGATGTATTCCGCGTCAAACAGGCCGGTCCCGCCAATGTCTTTCGCACCAACGGAAACCTGCGGCATCCAGTAGCTCTCTTCCCACAGGCGCAGCTTCACGTCGAAGGCTTTGTCTTTGTAGGTCTGATCGCCGGAGAAAGCGTCTACGCTGCTGTACTGTTTTGTACGCACGTCGGTGTAGCGCAGCGTGGTCTCCAGCCAGGGGAACAGCTGCACGGACGCAGAGTAGTAACGGTACTGATCGTTATCGCGATAGTTAAGGCTGATTTCCCCCTCGCGGGCCATACGCGCGGTTGGGGTTTGCAGTAAGCCCACGCCGCCAAAATCGGACTGCGACGGGCCGATGGGTGCCGGATACGTTTCTGCATGACAGGCGGCACTCACGCACAGTGCAAGCATGCTGTAGAGATAGGTTTTTTTCATTATTCCGGTATCCGCTGTATCAGGGAGCGAAGGATATCGGCATTAAGCCCGTCATACGCTTTCGTCCAGAAATGGTCGGCAAAACCGACAAAAATGATGCTGCCCGGCATAGGTTCGATATGGCGTTTATTCCAGTAAGCCACCGACGCTTTCTGCGTATGCCCGTCCGGATAGACCACCCAGGCATAGCTTTTATCCGCTCCGCTGAGCAGACTTTGCTCGTCGAGATAGCTCGCCACGTCCCGGCCCGGCGTAAACGGCTTTTTGCCAGGGCTGCTGAGAAGCCCCATCACGGTGACGGTGGAAGGCTGAGCCGGAAGCCACAAGGTATAGTCCCCTTCCAGCGACGGATTGCCGTTTTCCGCGACACGCACTTCGTCGGGATCGAGATTCACCTTCTGGCGCCCCGTCACCTTAACCGCCTGAAGCTGCTGACGCAGGCTAGTAATAGCCGCGGCATCGTCGGCATCTTCCTGTTGTGCCAGCCCGCTCAGTCGGGCGAGCAGCGCCTGATGTTTTTGTTCCGCTACAATCGTCGCCTGACGCTCGCTGATAACCGCCCCGGTCCACCAGCTTTTCGCCAGCCTCGGCTGCCCCACCAGATCGAGCAGATGCCCGGCATTGGTTAAGGTTTTAGGTTTTTCGCTGTCCGGGGTGTAGACCTGTACCGTTCCCGCAGACCACGCCAGCGGCGAGGCCAGGCTGGCGAGAAGCGCAATGTGGATGAACATTTTCATGATTTCGCCGCCTTGATCAGGGTGGTCTTCACCGGGAAGAAACCGGCACCGAGATACTGTAAGGACTGGCGGATTTGCCCCTCTTCGTCCACCCAGAAGCGGTTATGCCAGGTGGCCTGATCGGTTGTCACCTCTTCATCCAGCACGCGCACCTGCGTTTCGTCGCTGCCCACTTTGACACTATCCGTACCGTCCCAGCGGAAGGTGGATCGGGCCGTGGCGTAGCGCACCTGTTTGTGCTCGGTCCAGCCCATCGTGCGCGTCCAGCTTGCGCCATCGACAATCTGATTCGGCTTGATGAGCGGATCTTCAGCCAGGTTGTTCACCTCAAGCAGGTTGTCGCCGCCGAGCAACGTTTTCACGATGCGGGAATGCTGCGTCACGATGGTGGCCTGATCCTGCGTCACCCATTTCTGCT
The DNA here is from genome assembly GCF_036936505.1 of Enterobacter sp. JJBC. Lineage (NCBI taxonomy): Bacteria > Pseudomonadati > Pseudomonadota > Gammaproteobacteria > Enterobacterales > Enterobacteriaceae > Enterobacter > Enterobacter sp. JJBC. The sequence goes on along the minus strand of NZ_CP136935.1, from coordinate 312,729 downwards.
GCCCGTTTTCATCGAAAGCGAGCACCACAAACAGTTGCGGACCATCGTTTAGCTGCATGTACTGGCTGGCATACGGCATGTTCTGAAGTTCGTCATCGGTCAGATGCACGCCCGGCGTGCCGAACATGCTGTCCCACAGTGAGTGGCCCAGCCCTTTGGTGGTAGCTGAGCACGCCTGCAACAGCAGGCAAATCAGGATGATTGCAGGTCGCTTCACGACTCTTCTCCGAAGGGGCGAAATAACCACACCGAAGTGTGGTTATGATTAAAACACCCGGTATTACTGGGTGCTGGTCGTCGTAGTGGTCGTGGTTCCGGTATTGGAGCCATCACCGCCACCGGTTGCCGCCAGCGCGACACCCACGGCTGAACTTACGGCGCTGGTGCTGGCTGCGGTAGAACTCCCCGCAGACGCAGACGTCGCTGCCGCCCCTGCTGCTTCCCCGACCTGGACCGGAGCTGCATAGACAGACGTCGCCGCAAGCGCAGATATGGCAAAAATGCCATACAGTACTTTCTTCATAACAATTTCCCTTCAATGAATGAATGGAGATTTGCCCGAAAAGAAATTCAGGCGGATTCGAGTATACACAACTAAAGCAGTGGGTTTACCGTGGGGGTAAATAGGGATGAGGTTTTCAGACTAATGGTTAAAAATGGAAGGAAAAAAGAATCAAGTAAATATATAATCAATATAAATCAATAAGTTATAATATAAGAACATTAAAGCATCACTCCGTATTTTCTTAAAATAAACCTCAGCAATTAACGGGGTTACCGTCTTTTTCGGATTAAACTCAGATTCAGAATTTGAGATAACTAACAGACATCAGGAATTATCCGATAAAAAAATGCCGGCATATCGCCGGCATTGTTCATGACATATTTATTACGCACGCCAGGCTTTATAACGGTTAATCAGACCATTGGTGGAGCTGTCGTGGCTGTCGATCGCTTTATCGTCACCCAGCTCTGGCAGAATGCGGTTTGCCAGCTGTTTGCCCAGCTCAACGCCCCACTGGTCAAAGGTGAAGATGTTCAGAATAGCGCCCTGAGTGAAGATTTTGTGCTCGTAGAGGGCAATCAGCGCCCCCAGGCTGAACGGCGTGATTTCGCGCAGCAGAATGGAGTTAGTTGGACGGTTGCCTTCGAACACTTTAAACGGCACCACGTGCTCCAGCGTTGCCGGATCTTTACCCTGATCACGGTACTCCTGCTCAACCACCTCGCGGGATTTACCGAACGCCAGCGCTTCGGTCTGGGCGAAGAAGTTAGACAGCAGCTTCGGATGGTGGTCGGACAGTGGGTTGTGCGTAATCGCCGGGGCGATGAAATCGCACGGTACCATTTTGGTGCCCTGGTGGATCAGCTGGTAGAACGCGTGCTGACCGTTGGTGCCCGGCTCGCCCCAGATGATTGGGCCAGTCTGGTAATCCACCGCGTTGCCGTTACGGTCAACGTACTTGCCGTTGGATTCCATGTTGCCCTGCTGGAAGTAGGCCGCAAAGCGGTGCATGTACTGGTCGTACGGCAGAATCGCTTCGGTTTCAGCGCCGAAGAAGTTGTTGTACCAGATCCCGATCAGCGCCAGCAGCACCGGCAGGTTTTTCTCAGGCGCGGTGGTGGAGAAGTGTTTGTCCATCGCGTGCGCACCGGAGAGCAGCTCAACGAAGTTGTCGAAGCCGACGGACAGAATGATGGACAGGCCGATTGCAGACCACAGAGAGTAGCGGCCGCCAACCCAGTCCCAGAACTCGAACATGTTCGCCGTATCAATGCCGAACTCACCCACCGCTTTACCGTTGGTGGACAGCGCCGCGAAGTGTTTCGCCACGTGCTTTTCGTCACCCGCGGTTTTCAGGAACCAGTCGCGCGCGCTGTGGGCGTTGGTCATGGTTTCCTGAGTGGTGAAGGTTTTAGACGCCACCAGGAACAGCGTGGTTTCCGGGTTCACCTTTTTCAGCACTTCAGCGATGTGGGTCCCATCGACGTTGGACACGAAGTGCATGTTGAGGTGGTTTTTGTACGGGCGCAGCGCCTCGGTCACCATGAACGGGCCGAGGTCAGAGCCGCCGATACCGATGTTTACGACGTCGGTGATCGCTTTGCCGGTGTAGCCTTTCCAGCTACCTGAGATGATCGCTTCGGAGAAGGTTTTCATCTTTTCCAGCACCGCGTTCACTTCCGGCATCACATCTTTGCCGTCAACGATGATTGGGGTATTGCTACGGTTGCGCAGCGCCACGTGCAGCACGGCACGGTCTTCGGTGCGGTTGATCTTCTCACCGGAGAACATGGATTTGATGGCATCTGCCAGTTCAGTCTCTTTCGCCAGATCTTGCAGCTTCGCCAGCGTCTCTTCGGTGATACGGTTCTTGGAGAAATCCACCAGCATCAGGTCATCGAAGGTGGCGGAAAACTTGCTGAAACGATCGGCATCTTTCGCGAACAGATCCGCGATGGTGACGTCTTTCATTTCATCAAAATGTTTCTGTAGTGCCTGCCATGCAGCGGTCTGCGTTGGGTTGATGTTTTTCATAGCAATACTCTTCTGATTTGAGAATTGTGACTGCGGTCGATTGTAGCGCCTGCAAATAAAAATTGTGATGGTTTTTATGCCATTGCCCTGGTCTGCATCAAACGCAGGTGAAAAGACCCGAAAAGTATAGCTGCTGTCGCGCCCTTCCGGCGTGGCGAAATGTTGGTCAAAAAGGGGTAAAAAGGAGCATAAAATATGGGCCTGTTATAAGTCCTGTTTCTGAGGGGTACCCCCCCATGAAAAATCCGCATAATCCCAGCATTGACAGGACCTCCCCCGCATTTTATTTATAGGGCCGTATTTTGCGCCTGCACCTGTTCTCGCTTCATTCTTGTGCCAAGGTCGCTCTATTCATTCCCTGACACGAGGTTGTTATGACGAGTTTTGTGGTCGCCAAGTTTGGCGGCACCAGTGTGGCAGACTACGATGCCATGAACCGCAGCGCCGATGTGGTGCTGGCCGATCCGAATACCCGCCTGGTGGTACTTTCCGCCTCAGCCGGCGTGACGAACCTGCTGGTTTCTCTGTCTGAAGGACTGGAAGCGACCGAGCGTTTCGTGAAGCTGGATGCACTGCGCAAAATTCAGTTCGACATTCTCGAGCGTCTGCAAAACCCGAACGTCATTCGTGAGGAAGTGGAACGCCTGCTGGAAAATATCACCACTCTGGCCGAAGCCGCGTCGCTGGCAACCTCTACCGCCCTGACCGATGAGCTGGTCAGCCACGGTGAACTAATGTCTACCCTGCTGTTCGTTGAGATCATGCGCGAGCGCAATATTCAGGCGCAGTGGTTCGACGTGCGTAAAGTCATGCGCACCAGCGACCGCTTTGGCCGCGCCGAGCCGGACGTGGAAGTCCTGGCTGAGCTGACTAACCAGCAGCTTGCCCCGCGCCTGGATGAAGGCATAGTGATCACCCAGGGCTTTATCGGCAGCGAAGCCAAAGGGCGCACAACCACGCTGGGCCGTGGCGGTAGCGACTACACCGCCGCCCTGCTGGGTGAAGCCCTGCACGCCACCCGCGTGGATATCTGGACGGACGTGCCGGGAATCTACACCACCGACCCGCGCGTGGTCTCTGCGGCAAAACGTATTGACGTGATCGCCTTTGAAGAAGCGGCTGAAATGGCGACTTTCGGCGCGAAAGTGCTGCACCCGGCCACGCTGTTGCCCGCCGTGCGCAGCGACATTCCGGTCTTCGTTGGCTCAAGTAAAGATCCAAAGGCGGGCGGGACGCTGGTCTGCAAGAAAACCGAGAACCCGCCGCTGTTCCGCGCGCTGGCCCTGCGTCGTAAGCAGACGCTGGTTACCCTGCACAGCCATAATATGCTGCATTCCCGCGGCTTCCTGGCAGAAGTGTTTGGCATCCTGGCGCGCCACAATATCTCTGTAGATTTGATTACCACTTCCGAAGTGAGTATTGCGCTGACGCTGGACACCACCGGTTCAACCTCAACGGGTGATACCCTGCTGACGCAGTCGCTGCTGATTGAGCTTTCCGAGTTGTGCCGTGTGGAAGTAGAAGAAGACCTGGCGCTGGTGGCCATCATCGGCAACAAGCTGTCGCGCGCCTGTGGCGTGGGTAAAGAGGTGTTCGGCGTGCTCGACCCGTTCAATATCCGCATGATCTGCTACGGTGCATCCAGCTACAACCTCTGCTTCCTGGTCCCTGCCGATCAGGCCGAGCAGGTCGTGCAGAAACTTCATCAGAATTTGTTTGAATAAAATTCGTTAGCACGTTAAACAATATCGATAAGCCGGGCACAGACCCGGCTTTTTTATAACAAAACAACACGACAATACTGCAAGGAATTCACTATGCTCTCCGCTATCACCCGGCTGTTCCCGTTATGGGCGCTGCTGCTCTCTGTACTCGCGTATTACACTCCTGCCACGTTCACGGGCATTGGTCCGTGGGTCACCACGCTGCTGATGCTGATTATGTTCGGCATGGGCGTGCATCTGAAAATTGACGATTTCAAACGCGTGCTGTCTCGCCCGGCGCCGGTTGCCGCAGGGATTTTCCTGCACTACCTGGTGATGCCGCTCGCGGCCTGGCTGCTGGCGATGGCCTTTAAGATGCCGCCCGACCTTTCCGCCGGGATGGTGCTGGTGGGGAGCGTTGCCAGCGGCACGGCATCTAACGTCATGATCTATCTGGCGAAAGGCGACGTGGCGCTTTCCGTCACCATCTCGTCCGTTTCCACGCTGGTGGGCGTGATTGCCACGCCTCTGTTAACCCGCCTGTATGTCGACGCGCATATCCAGGTGGACGTGATGGGCATGCTGCTCAGCATCCTGCAAATCGTGGTGATCCCGATTGCGCTGGGGCTGGTGATCCACCATCTCTTCCCGCGGGTGGTGAAAGCGGTTGAGCCGTATCTGCCCGCGTTTTCGATGATCTGCATACTGGCCATTATCAGCGCCGTGGTAGCCGGTTCCGCATCGCACATTGCTTCGGTGGGCTTTGTGGTGATCGTCGCGGTTGTGCTGCATAACACTATTGGTCTGCTGGGCGGTTACTGGGGCGGGAAGCTGTTTGGCTTTGACGAATCCACCTGCCGCACGCTGGCGATCGAAGTGGGGATGCAGAACTCCGGCCTGGCGGCGGCGCTGGGTAAAATTTACTTCTCACCGCTGGCAGCGCTACCGGGGGCGCTGTTCTCCGTCTGGCATAACCTGTCCGGTTCGCTGTTAGCAGGGTACTGGTCCGGTAAGCCGATTGATGACCAACCGAAAAAAGATGCGGTGAAACAGGGTTAATTGTCCCGGCTTGCTTTACACTGAAGCCTCCCCATCAGGAGGCTTCAGCAATGGCTACACCACGTTTGACCCAGAAAGACATGACCGAAGCCGAGCAGCGCGAACTTAAAACGCTTCTCGACCGCGCCCGCATCGCGCATGGCCGCACGCTGACGAACGCCGAAACCAATCAGGTTAAAAAAGAGTACATCGACAAGCTGATGGCGCAACGTGAGGCTGCGGCGAAAAAAGCCCGCAAGCTGAAAAAAGAGCAGGCTTATAAGCCGGATGCAGAGGCGACCTTTTCCTGGTCCGCCAATACATCAACCCGTGGAAGGCGCTAATCAGCGCCCTTTCTTTTTGCGCCCCGGCTGGGTAAAGCGTTTTCCGTTGCCCGGCTTGCCTCGCCCTTTCTCTTCCGCCTGCGGTGCCTTCACCACCGGACGCTTAATCGCCTGCGTTTTCGGTTTGGCTTTAGCTTTCGGCTTCGCTTCGGACGAGGAGTTCTCGATAAGTTTGAACAGCTCGATCAGCTCGTCGTCCGTTAGGTCACGCCACTCGCCCAGCGGGATCCCGGACAGGCTGACGTTCATGATGCGCGTGCGTTCCAGCTTCGTCACTTCATAACCGAAGTACTCGCACATGCGGCGGATCTGGCGGTTCAGGCCCTGAACCAGCGTGATGCGGAACGCGAACGGCGCTTCTTTTTTGACTTTACACTTCTTCGTCACGGTGCCCAGAATCGGCACGCCTGCGCCCATCCCGCGAATGAACTCGTCCGTCACCGGCTTGTTCACCGTCACGATGTACTCTTTCTCGTGGTCGTTACCGGCACGCAGAATTTTGTTGACCAGATCGCCGTGGTTGGTGAGGAAAATCAGCCCCTGAGAGTCTTTATCCAGACGGCCAATCGGGAAAATGCGGCTGCTGTGGTTCACGAAATCAACAATGTTGTCCCGCTCGCCATCTTCCGTGGTGCTGACAATCCCAACCGGTTTGTTCAACGCGATAAACACCAGGTCTTCGGCATCACGCGGTTCGATGACCTGACCATTCACTTTCACCACATCGCCAGGTACCACCTGATCACCAATGGTGGCGCGTTTGCCGTTAAGAAACACGTTACCCTGTTCAATGTAACGGTCAGCCTCGCGACGTGAGCAGATCCCGCTCTCGCTAATGTATTTGTTTAATCGGGTTGATTGAGTTGGCAGCATAGTTTCTCCTGTGAAGGGCGAAATATACCTTAGGTTTGGGCTGGAAAAAAAGATTAGCCGACGGTTACTGAGACGGGTTTTTTAGTTTGCGAGACGCTTTCAGGATTTAGCGTCAGGCTATTTATCCTTGAGCTAACTCCTTTTAGCCTTACTCTCCAGAGACAATTGCTTGTAGTTTATAAATCACAGGGAGTAATATGAAGGAGATCGTTCAGACAGAATCCTTCCGACGCTGGGAGCAAAATTTAAAGGACAGGCGGGCAAAGACGATTATCGCTTCCCGCCTCTTTAGGCTGGCAAATGGCTTAGCGGGCGACATTAGACCCGTGGGGGAAGGTATCAGTGAACTGAGGATCCACTTTGGCCCGGGCTACAGAGTCTATTTTAAGGACCAGGGCAATTGCATCATCGTGCTGTTATGTGGTGGTGACAAAAGCAGCCAGGCCAGAGACATACTTATGGCAAAAATGCTGAGCAATGTATCCCAATGGCAGGAGTGAATGAGCATGCATAAATTAACACCCTACGATCCAGCCAACGCACTGGTGGATGACGAGGAAATCGCTGTGTTTATGGCTGATGCATTAGAGACGGGTGACTCAGCGTACATTGCTAAAGCGCTGGGCGTCATCGCCCGAGCGAAAGGGATGTCGACCATTTCCCTGCAAACGGGCCTGTCACGAGAACAACTGTATCGATCATTCAGTGATAAGGGGAACCCAACGCTCAAAACCACGCTGGCGGTCATGAAAGCATTGGGCCTTGGGTTAACAATCAAACCCTCTGGGGATTAATACTCATCCCGCTCGTCGTCTTCATCCGGTTGCTCCATCACGCTGTACGCCACCGCGCAGAACAACGAGTTGAGACGTTTCATATCGCCCAGCAGCCCCAGATGGAGCGAGCTGGTTTCGATACTCTGCACGTTCTGCTGATGCAGACGCTCAACGTGGGCGTGCGAGTAGCGGCGATTAAGGATGCGGAAACGATGCTTGTTGCGGCGCAGGCGGCGCGCGCTCGGCACGTCGCTGGAGAAGAAGACCGACATCGCCAGCTTCAGGTTGCTGACCAGCTGTTCGTGCAGCGCTTCCAGCTCCTTCAGCCCTTCCACAGAAAACGCCCGACGTGCTGCCAGGGATTTGTCCGCGATTTCACTGCCCATACGCTCGACAATATCCGAAGCCTGCTCCAGGTTAAGCGACATCTCAATGATTTCCGCCCAGCGGCGGGATTCCTCTTCCGCCAGCTCGTCCTGGGGGATCCGCGCCAGATAGAGCTTGATGGCGGTATACAGCACGTTGATATCGTCCGCCAGCCTGCGCAACTCTTTTTCTTCGCGCGGCTCGCCGTGCATCACCTTTTGCAACCCTTCCAGCATGGTTTCCATCGCGTCACCCATGCGCAGCGTTTCGCGGGCGGCATTGGCGATGGCCAGCGCGGGCGTGTCCAGCACAGAGGTGTCCAGATGCTTCGGTTTAAGGCGCGCGTCCAGCTCCGGTTCATCACGAATTAGCCGCTCGCAGAAGCGGGCCATCGGCGCGGCAAACGGCACCATCGCCAGGCAGCGCACCAGGTTGTAGAAGACGTGGAAGTAGATCACCAGCTCCGCTTTCGGCAGAGAGAGATTGTCCATCAGGTTCGCCAGCGGGTGCACAAACGGAAGAATGATCAGGCTACCCACCAGCTTGAAGAGCAAACTCCCCAGCGCCACGCGGCGGGCGGCAGCGTTGGCGGCGCTGTTGTTGAGCATCGCCAGCAGGCCAGAGCCGAGGTTGGCACCGATCACCAGGCACAGCGCCACCGGGAAGGAAATGACCCCTGCGGCGGTTAAGGTCGCCGTCAGCAGGACCGCTGCCAGGCTGGAGTAGCTGACGATGGCGAATACTGCGCCGATCAGCGCATCCAGCATAATATCGCCGGTTAACGAGGCGAAGATGACCTGTACACCGTTGGCCTGGGTGATCGGCGTGACAGCCTGCACAATCAACTCCAGCGCCAGCAGGATCAGCCCGAGGCCAATACCGACGCGGCCAAGCTGCCCGGCACGGCTTTGCTTACGGCCGAGGAAGAAAATGACGCCGATAAAAATCAGCAGCGGCGACAGCCAGGAGAGATCGAACGTCAGGATACGCGCCATCAGCGCGGTACCGACGTCGGCGCCCAGGACAATCACCAGCGCCGGGGCGAGCGCCACCAGATCCTGCGCCACGAACGAGGTGACGAGCATGGTGGTGGCGTTGCTGCTTTGCACCAGCGCCGTGACGCCAATACCCGCGCAGAAGGCGAGCGGCTTCTTCTCAACGCTGCCGCTGAGAACGGTACGTAAACGTGCGCCAAACACACGCATCACGCCGGTACGAACGATATGGGTGCCCCATACCAGCAGTGCGACTGCGGAGAGCAGGTGTAACAACGTCAACACGGTAGGCATTCCTCCTTATCGTTATTCGTTTTCCTGAGGTTCAGTATAAGGGTTTAAACGTAAGAAAGAGACAAGGCACCATAGCGGTGCCCTGTTTGTTGTAAGGAAAAGTGACGTTAGTCTGCTTCGTAGCCTAAATTCGGCGCCAGCCAGCGTTCCACCTCTGACACGCTCATGCCTTTACGCAGAGCGTAATCCTCAATCTGATCGCGCTGAAGCTGTGCCACGGCGAAGTACTTGCTGTCCGGATGGCTGAAGTACCAGCCGGAAACGGACGCGCCCGGCCACATGGCAAATGACTCGGTGAGCTTCATGCCCGTATGCGCTTCTACGTCCAGCAGTTTCCAGATAGTGCCCTTCTCGGTGTGTTCCGGGCAGGCCGGATACCCCGGCGCCGGTCGAATGCCCTGGTAATTTTCGCGGATCAACTCCTCGTTGCTGAGATTCTCATTGGCCGCGTAGCCCCAGTGCACCTTACGTACGCGCTCGTGCAGATACTCGGCAAAGGCTTCCGCCAGGCGATCGGCAATCGCTTTCACCATGATTTTGTTGTAATCATCGTGGTGCGCGTCGTACGCATCCGCCAGCGCGTCTTCTTCCAGACCACCGGTTACGGCAAAGGCGCCGATATAGTCGGCTTTACCGGAGAGTTTCGGTGCGACGAAATCCGCCAGGCAGTAGTTGGCAAAGCCCACTTTCTCGGTTTGCTGGCGCAGATGGTGGCTCACGGCCAGCACATGGGTGCGGGTTTCATCGCGGTAGATTTCCACGTCGTCGCCCACGCGGTTCGCCGGGAACAGCCCCACCACGCCGCGCGGGTTGAGGGCTTTCTCTGCGCTCAGCCTGTCGAGCATGTCGTTAGCATCTTTAAACAGGCGCTTCGCCTCTTCGCCCACCACCTCATCTTCAAGAATGCGCGGATATTTGCCCGCCAGCGACCAGGTCATGAAGAACGGCGTCCAGTCGATGTAGTTACGCAGCGTTTCGATGCTGGCCGTCACGTCCTGCACGCCCAGACGGTGTGCGACCGGCGGCGTATGGCTGGACCAGTCGAACGCCAGATCGTTTTCGCGCGCCGCCTGAAGCGAAACCGGCGGCGTGCGCGGTTTCTTACGTCCATGCTGAATGCGGACGGTTTCATACTCTTTGCGGGTGCGGGCGACAAAGTCATCGCGCTGGGTGTCAGACAGCAGCGCGGAGACCACGCCCACGGTGCGCGAGGCGTTTTGGACATACACCGTCGGCCCACTGTAGTTCTGCTCGATTTTCACCGCCGTGTGGGCTTTCGAGGTGGTTGCCCCGCCAATCAGCAGTGGAATGGTGAAGCCCTGGCGCTCCATCTCTTTTGCCACGTTGACCATTTCGTCCAGCGACGGCGTAATCAGCCCGGAAAGACCAATCAGATCCGCATTCACCTCACGCGCGGTCCTGAGGATTTTATCCGCCGGGACCATCACGCCAAGATCGATAATTTCGTAGTTATTACACTGCAACACCACGCCAACGATGTTTTTGCCGATGTCGTGTACGTCGCCCTTCACGGTGGCGATGACCATTTTACCGTTACTGGAGCCCTTCTCTTTGCTGGCTTCGATAAAGGGTTCCAGATACGCCACGGCCTGTTTCATGACGCGGGCGGATTTCACCACCTGCGGCAGGAACATTTTGCCCTCGCCAAACAGATCGCCGACCACGTTCATGCCGTCCATCAGCGGCCCTTCGATCACTTCAATCGGACGGGCGGCCTGCTGACGCGCTTCCTCAGTATCCTCCTCGATAAACTCGGTAATGCCTTTTACAAGCGAGTATTCCAGACGCTTATTCACATCCCAGGAGCGCCATTCGGCCTGTTGAACGTTGGCTGATTCGTCAGATTTACTGCCGCGGTATTTTTCCGCCAGATCCAGCATGCGTTCGGTGGCGTCGTCACGACGATTGAGGATCACGTCTTCTACGGCGTCGCGCAGCTCGGCTGGCAGATCGTCGTAAATTGCCAGCTGGCCGGCGTTGACGATCCCCATGTCCATCCCGTTGCGGATGGCATAGTAGAGGAACACGGCGTGGATCGCCTCACGAACCGGGTCGTTGCCGCGGAACGAGAACGAGACGTTTGACACGCCGCCGGAGATCAGCGCATGCGGCAGTTCGCGTTTAATGTCTTCACACGCGCCGATGAAGTCCTGGGCGTAGTTGTTGTGCTCTTCGATGCCGGTCGCGACGGCGAAGATGTTCGGGTCGAAGATGATGTCTTCCGGCGGGAAGCCCACCTCTTCGGTCAAAATTTTGTACGCGCGGCGGCAAATCTCAATCTTGCGCTCGCGGGTATCGGCCTGACCCACTTCATCGAAGGCCATCACCACCACGGCGGCCCCGTAGCGACGCACCAGCTTCGCGTGGTGGATAAAGGTATCGACCCCCTCTTTCATCGAGATGGAGTTAACGATGCCTTTGCCCTGAATGCACTTCAGCCCTTTTTCGATGACGTCCCATTTGGAGGAGTCAATCATGATCGGCACGCGGGCGATATCCGGCTCACCGGCAATCAGGTTGAGGAAACGCACCATCGCCGCTTCGGCGTCGAGCATCCCCTCGTCCATGTTGATATCGATAATCTGCGCGCCGCTTTCCACCTGCTGGCGGGCAACGTCCAGCGCTTCGCTGTACTTCTCTTCTTTGATCAGACGCTTGAACTTCGCAGAACCGGTAACGTTAGTACGTTCACCCACGTTCACAAACAGGCTGTCGTCGCCGATGGTCAACGGCTCCAGGCCGGACAGACGACAGGCTACCGGAAGCTCGGGTAGCTTGCGCGGCGGCAGTCCGGCCACGGCATTGCTCATGGCGGCGATATGCTCAGGCGTGGTGCCGCAGCAGCCGCCGACGATGTTGAGGAAACCAGATTCGGCCCACTCGCGGATTTGCGCCGCCATGGTGTCGGCATCCAGATCGTACTCACCGAACGCATTCGGCAGACCGGCGTTCGGGTGGGCGGTGACGTAGCACTCTGCGATGCGTGAAAGCTCCTGCACGTACTGGCGCAGCTCGTCCGGCCCCAGCGCGCAGTTCAGGCCGAAGGAGAGCGCTTCGGCATGGCGCAGAGAGTTATAAAACGCTTCGGTTGTCTGGCCGGAAAGCGTGCGCCCCGAGGCATCGGTGATGGTGCCGGAAATCATGATCGGCAGGTCGACGCCCAGCGACTCGAACTCCTCTTTTACCGCGTAAATTGCCGCTTTGGCGTTGAGGGTGTCGAATACGGTTTCAATCAGGATCAGGTCGGAGCCGCCTTCCACCAGCGCTTTAGTGGACTCCCGATACGCGGCCACCAGCTGGTCAAAGGTGATGTTACGATACGCCGGGTCGTTCACGTCCGGAGAAATCGACGCGGTGCGGTTGGTTGGGCCCAGCACCCCGGCTACGTAGCGCGGCTTGTCCGGCGTACGGGCCGTCCATTCGTCGGCGCAGGCGCGCGCCAGCTTCGCCGCTTCAAAGTTGATCTCCGCCGACAGGGATTCCATCTGGTAATCCGCCATGGCGATGGTTGTCGAGTTGAAGGTGTTGGTTTCTACAATATCCGCACCCGCGTCGAAGTAAGCGTTGTGGATATCTATGATGACTGACGGTTTGCTCAACACCAGCAGGTCATTGTTCCCTTTCAGGTCACAAGGCCAGTCGGCAAAGCGCTCGCCGCGGAAATCGTCTTCACTCAGACGATAGCCCTGGATCATGGTGCCCATGCCGCCGTCCAGCACCAGAATTCGTTCATTTAACTGCGCACGCAGTTGCTCTACTTTGCTGCTCACACTTGCTCCCGACAACGCTCAACAAGGCCAAAAGGCTGCGTTCCATACTGGCACAATCTCGCAGGGTGGAAAAGTCGCTCAGCGGTAACATGAGACATGTTCACTATCACTCCTCCGATCAGTCAGGAAAGCGGTTGCAAAACCACCAAATAAAACGAAAATGATTTCCACGATACAGAAAAAGGAGTCCGTCATGGTTACGACCGTTCCCGCTAAACGCGGCAGAAAACCTGCTGCAACCACCGCTGCACAACCTGGCGGACAGGTTCAATCCCTGACGCGCGGCCTGAAGCTGCTGGAATGGATAGCCGAATCGCACGGCAGCGTGGCCCTGACGGAGCTGGCGCAGCAGGCTGGCCTGCCGAACTCCACCACGCACCGTCTGCTGACCACCATGCAGCAGCTCGGCTTCGTGCGTCAGGTGGGCGAGCTGGGACACTGGGCGGTGGGGGCGCATGCGTTTATTGTCGGCAGCAGCTTCCTGCAAAGCCGCAACCTGCTGGCGATTGTCCACCCGATTCTGCGCAAGCTGATGGAGGAGTCCGGCGAGACGGTAAACCTGGCCGTACTGGATCAGAGCGATCACCAGGCGATTATTATCGACCAGGTGCAGTGTACGCAGCTGATGCGCATGTCCGCACCGATTGGCGGCAAGCTGCCGATGCACGCCTCTGGCGCAGGGAAAGCGTTTCTCTCGCAGCTGAGCGAAGAGCAGGTAACGGGGCTGCTGCACCGTAAAGGGCTGCACGCCTATACCCACGCCACGCTGGTGTCGCCCGTGCATCTGAAAGAAGATCTGGCTCTGACCCGCAAGCGCGGCTATTCGTTTGATGACGAAGAACATGCCCTCGGGCTGCGCTGCCTCGCGTCCTGCATTTTTGACGAGCACCGCGAGCCGTTTGCCGCCATCTCCATCTCCGGGCCGATTTCACGCATGACCGACGACCGCGTCACCGAGCTGGGCGCGATGGTGATTAAGGCCGCGAAAGAGGTGACGCTGGCGTATGGTGGGATTCGTTAAACGTGCATTGCCGCCTGATGCCCTCACTCCGGCCCTCTCCCACAGGGAGAGGGAGAAAAGCGGATGCAAAACCGCTGCTTGCGGCGGTAAGCGTAGACATCTTCCACGTGTCCGTTTTTGATCCGCGTTTGCAGCCCGCGCCAGTAGCTGGCGCGGAACAGATCGGCATGCATCTCTTCGAATAGCGGCCCGATGCGCGGGTCGGCACACAGCCAGTGGCGAAACTCCTCCGGAAACACATCGCCCGGCGATACGCTGTACCACGGCTCGCTGGACAGTTCATCTTCCGGGTAGCGCGGCGCCGGGATATCGCGGAAGTTCACCTCGGTCATGTAGCAAATTTCATCGTAATCGTAGAACACCACCCGCCCGTGACGGGTGACGCCGAAGTTTTTAAACAGCATGTCGCCGGGGAAAATATTGGCGGCGGCGAGCTGGCGAATCGCATTGCCGTACTCTTCAATGGCGTCTCGTAAAGCCTGGCCTTCGGACTGCTCCAGCCAGATATTTAGCGGCACCATCCGGCGTTCGATATAGAGATGGCTAATCGCAATCTTATCGCCAAGATCGGTAATTTTCGTCGGCGCTTCCTGCATTAGCAGCGACATCAGCGACGGATCGATCTGCTGCTTATCCAGCACAAAGTTTTCAAACTCCTGGGTATCGGCCATTCGCCCGACACGATCGTGCTCTTTAACCAGCTGATAGCAGGCGCGAACGTGCGCGGCGCTCATCTCCTTCTGCGGGGCGAATTTATCCTTAATCACCTTAAACACGCGGTCGAAGCCCGGCAGTGTGAAAACCAGCATCACCATGCCGCGGATCCCCGGCGCTTCGATAAACTGCTCATCAGCCGTGGTGACATAACGCAGGTATTCCCGATAACTTTCCGTTTTGGCATGCTTCTGACAGCCAATCGCCATGTACAGCTCGGCGGTGGTTTTGCCCGGCAGGATCTCGCGCAGCCACTCCACCAGGGCGGCAGGCAGTGGGGCATAGACCATGAAATAGGAACGGGCGAAGCCAAATACGATACTGGCCTCAGCGCTGGTAGTCAGGCAGGTATCGACAAACAGTTGGCCGTCGTCGGTACGGTGAATGGGCAGCAGAAACGGCACGATGGCTGTCGGCGTAACCAGTTTGCCCACCAGCCAGGCGGCCTTATTCCGGTAGAAAAGCTCGTTGGCAACCTGCAAATGGCTGCGGCTGAGCACCTCCTCGCCGAAGGTTTCATTGAGATACGCATGGATATAGCCGATATCCCGGGGTTTATTCTCCCACGGCAGGCGCAGCGGCAAATCCGTTAAGACGCGGTGCAAAAGCTTTTCCCAGCCGCGATCGGGAAAGAAATCTTTCGCCAGCGGACGCGGAATGGTACGGAAGCGGCGCTCCGGCTGGGAGCTGAAGATAAATAACCGCTCAGGAGATAATGAGCGGTGGTCAAATAACCGGCAATAGACGGAGTTGAAAAAGCTCTCCGCAATCTCGAAGCGCGGGTAGTCGGGTAACAGATGGGTGTAGTGCTCTTTCACGCGCAGTAAAAAATCCGCATCCGGGCTTTTACCGTCGGTGATACAGCGCAGTTGCTCCACCACCAGACCTACGTGGTGATCATAAAGATGGATACGCTGCTTCATGGCCTGCTGAACCGCATGCCAGTCGGCGTGCTCGAAACGCTGTTGCGCGCCGGAGGTGACTTCCAGAAAGCGGCCATATTGGGCATCGAAGCCCTGCAAAATAGTTTGGGCAATCAGTAATTCCAGACCACGCGACATATATTCCCCCTCACCCCAACCCTCTCCCCGAGGGGGGAGAGGGGGAAAAGATTAGAACTGTGCTTCTTCCGTTGAGCCCGTTAATGCCGTGACGGAGGAGGCCCCGCCCTGAATAATCGTGGTCACATTATCGAAGTAGCCGGTTCCCACTTCCTGCTGGTGCGAAACGAAGGTATATCCCTCTTTGCCTGCCGCAAATTCTGGCTGCTGCACCTTCTCAACATAGTGCTTCATGCCTTCGCCCTGCGCGTAGGCGTGCGCCAGGTCGAACATGTTGAACCACATGCTGTGGATACCCGCCAGGGTGATGAACTGGTACTTGTAGCCCATATCCGACAGCTGCTGCTGGAAGCTGGCGATGGTGGTATCGTCCAGATTCTTTTGCCAGTTGAAGGACGGCGAACAGTTATAGGCCAGCAGCTTGCCCGGATACTTCGCATGAATCGCATCGGCAAAACGCTTCGCCAGCGCCAGATCCGGCGTGGAGGTTTCACACCAGACCAGGTCAGCGTAAGGGGCATAGGCCAGACCGCGGCTGATGGCCTGTTCGATACCGGCATGCGTGCGATAGAACCCCTCGCTGGTGCGCTCGCCGGTAATAAATTCGCTGTCGTACGGATCGCAGTCAGAGGTGATCAGGTCCGCCGCATCAGCATCGGTACGGGCAATCACCAGCGTCGGCACGCCGAGCACGTCAGCAGCCAGACGCGCGGCAACCAGCTTTTGGATCGCTTCCTGGGTTGGTACCAGCACTTTCCCGCCCATATGCCCGCACTTCTTGACCGACGCCAGTTGATCTTCAAAGTGAACGGCCGCTGCACCGGCCTCAATCATGGATTTCATCAGCTCAAAGGCGTTCAGCACGCCGCCGAAACCGGCTTCCGCATCGGCGACGATCGGCAGGAAATAGTCTATAAAACGCGGATCGTGGGGTTCGATACCCGCGGCCCACTGGATCTGATCCGCACGGCGGAAGGTATTGTTGATCCGATCCACCACTGACGGCACCGAGTTCGCCGGATAAAGAGATTGATCCGGATACATGCTGGAGGCAAGGTTAGCATCCGCCGCGACCTGCCAGCCGGAAAGATAGATAGCTTCAATGCCGGCCTTCGCCTGCTGCAATGCCTGACCGCCAGTCAGTGCGCCGAGGCTGTTGATATAGCCTTTTTTAGCTCCCCCTTGCAGCAGATCCCACATTTTTGCCGCGCCGTTCTGCGCCAGCGTACATTCCGGGTTAACCGAGCCGCGTAACTTCACCACTTCCTCTGCGCTGTACGGGCGGCGAATGCCTTCCCAGCGCGGTTGGGTCCACTCTTTTTGTAACTCTTCGATCTGTTGGGTACGGGTTTTCATGTGCAGATGCTCCATATTGTTATGTGGTGAATTACGCCAGGAAGCGGTAGCCCGGCAGGGTCAGGAAGTCGATTAAGTCATCAGAGGTGGTGATTTGCTCCATCAGACGTGCAGCATCGTCAAAACGCCCACTGCTGAAGCGGTGCTCGCCCAGTTCGTCCTGGATGACCCGCATCTCTTCGGCCAGCATCTGACGGAACAGGGCTTTGGTTACCGGTTTGCCGTTGCTGAGCGTTTTTTGATGGTGGATCCACTGCCAGATGGAGGTACGTGAAATTTCCGCCGTGGCGGCATCTTCCATCAGGCCGTAAATCGGCACGCAGCCGTTGCCGGAGATCCATGCCTCGATGTACTGCACGGCGACGCGAATATTGGCGCGCATGCCCTCTTCCGTACGCTCGCCCGCACACGGCGCGAGCAACTGTTCTTCTGCGATGGGCGCATCATCTTCACGGGTGACAAACAGCTGGTTTTTGTTGTCGCCGAGTACGCGGTTAAAGACTTCCATCGCCGTATCGGCCAGACCAGGATGGGCAATCCACGTCCCGTCGTGGCCATTACGGGCTTCCAGCTCTTTATCGGCTTTCACCTTGTTGAGCACATGGTTGTTACGCTCAGCATCTTTGCTCGGGATAAAGGCCGCCATGCCGCCCATCGCAAAGGCGCCGCGTTTGTGACAGGTCTTAATCAGCAGGCGCGAGTAGGCGCTGAGGAACGGTTTATCCATAGTCACAACCTGACGATCCGGCAATACCCGGTCGGCATGGTTTTTCAGCGTTTTGATGTAGCTGAAGATGTAATCCCAGCGGCCGCAGTTCAGGCCCACAATATGGTCACGCAGCGCATGGAGGATCTCATGCATCTGGAATACGGCAGGCAGGGTTTCAATCAGCAGCGTGGCTTTAATGGTGCCGCGCGGCAGGCTGAAGCGGTCTTCTGCGTAGCTGAAAACTTCACTCCACCACGCCGCTTCCTGCCAGGACTGGGTTTTCGGCAGATAGAAATAGGGGCCGCTGCCTTTCGCCAGCAGGTTTTTATGGTTGTGGAAGAAGTACAGCGCAAAGTCGAACAGGCTGCCCGGAATCGCTTCTCCGCGCCAGGTGACGTGCTTTTCTGGCAAATGCAGACCGCGTACGCGACAGATCAGCACCGCCGGATTCGGTTTGAGCTGGTAAATTTTACCGGCTTCGTTGGTATAGCTGATGGTGCCATTGACGGCGTCGCGCAGGTTGATCTGCCCGTCGATAACTTTCTGCCAGTCCGGTGCCAGCGAGTCTTCAAAATCGGCCATAAAGACTTTGACGTTGGCATTCATGGCGTTGATCACCATTTTGCGCTCTACCGGGCCGGTGATCTCCACACGACGATCCTGTAAATCTTCAGGGATTCCGCGGATTTTCCAATCACCATGACGAATGGAAGCAGTTTCCGAAATAAATCCTGGCAACTTGCCGTTATCGATCCCCTGCTGTTGGTGAATGCGCGCCGCCAGCAGTTTATTACGCTGTGGCGTAAAGCGAGTCACCAGTTCAGTCAGAAACTCTACCGCTTCTGCCGTCAAAACTTGCTGTTCTTGCTCACCATTCGGCTGGGTAAAGGTCAGTTCATCGACCGTTGTTGCCTGTTGAGTCATCGTTCTGCTCCTCATCAAAGATCCAAATCACGCCCCCGACGCGAGCGAAAGATCGTTGTGTAGTTTTCGCTCAGCAGAATTAAGACTATCTATAATTTTTCCAAAATCAAAAACAATTTCCATTTTAATTTTAATTGCAACGCAACTTCATGATTACTATAGAGTTAAAGTTTCCTGGTATGTTGAACAGGATTTCGGAAATAAAAAAGGCACCCGAAGGTGCCTGATCTGAATAGCTGAAACGCTTTAGGATCGTTTAATGCAGACGATTACTCCAGCGTCGGATTCATGTGGCGAAGATCGTACGGCGTAATCTGGTAGACGTAATAGTTGAGCCAGTTGGTAAACAGCAAATTTCCATGACTACGCCAGGTTGCCCGAGGCGTGTTTTGTGGATCGTTTTTCGGGAAATAGTTGTACGGGACATCCGGATTCAGACCCGCTTCAACGTCACGAAAATACTCTGCCGCGAGGGTATGCGGATCGTACTCAGGATGGCCGGTAACGAACGCGATGCGTTTGTCTTTACTGGCGAACAGGTAGGCATCGCCGTCTTCCGTTTCGGCCAGGATTTCCAGGTCGGTATAATCGCGGATCAGCTGTGCCGGAAAATCGGCGTAGCGAGAATGCGGGGCCAGGAAAGTGTCATCGAAACCACGCGTCAGCAGCGCATGCGGGTGAAGAATGTGGTGTTCGTATACGCCAGAAAGTTTGTCGCTACGGGTTTGCTTGGGAATGCCATAGAGGATATTCAGTGCGGCCTGTACCGCCCAACAGACAAATAAGGTGGACGTGACGTGATCTTTTGCCCACTCCAGCACCTGCCTGATCTGTGGCCAGTAGGCAACGTCATTAAATTCCACCAGACCCAGCGGTGCGCCGGTGACGATCAGCCCATCGAAATTCTCATCGCGAATATCTTCAAAATTACAGTAGAAGTTATTCAGATGCTCAGCAGGCGTGTTGCGTGACTCACGCGCGTCAATGCGCAGCAGCTGGATATCAACCTGAAGCGGAGAGTTGGAGAGCAAACGCAGGAACTGGTTCTCTGTTTCGATCTTCTTTGGCATCAAATTAAGGATCAGCACCTTCAGCGGGCGAATTTCCTGACCAGAAGCACGCGAAGTTGTCATTACGAAGACATTCTCTTCACGCAAGAAATTGACGGCTGGTAGCTCGTCCTGCACCCGAATCGGCATAACCTTAAATCCTCACAGCATACGTATAAACGTTTAGACATCCAGACAGCTAACGATACCCAGAAACGGGGTTAATGTCGAGCCTGCAAGCGTAAGGTGAGAAAGTTTCAAGGAGGGGATGGTGCGGTTTGATGCCCTCACCCCGGCCCTCTCCCACAGGGAGAGGGAGAAAAACAAAAGCAAAAAACCCCGCACCTTACGGTACGGGGTTCTTCTTGTTTGATGCCTGGCAGTTCCCTACTCTCACATGGGGAGACCCCACACTACCATCGGCGCTACGGCGTTTCACTTCTGAGTTCGGCATGGGGTCAGGTGGGACCACCGCGCTAAAGCCGCCAGGCAAATTCTGTTTAATCTGTATCAGGCTGAAAATCGTGTCTGTCTCTTCGCCAAAACACCTTCGGCGTTGTAAGGTTAAGCCTCACGGTTCATTAGTATCGGTTAGCTCAACGCATCGCTGCGCTTACACACCCGACCTATCAACGTCGTCGTCTTCAACGTTCCTTCAGGAGACTTAAAGTCTCAGGGAGAACTCATCTCGGGGCAAGTTTCGTGCT
Source organism: Enterobacter sp. JJBC (assembly GCF_036936505.1). Taxonomy (NCBI): domain Bacteria; kingdom Pseudomonadati; phylum Pseudomonadota; class Gammaproteobacteria; order Enterobacterales; family Enterobacteriaceae; genus Enterobacter; species Enterobacter sp. JJBC. The sequence continues at coordinate 292,469 of NZ_CP136935.1, read as the reverse complement.
TAGATGCTTTCAGCACTTATCTCTTCCGCATTTAGCTACCGGGCAGTGCCATTGGCATGACAACCCGAACACCAGTGATGCGTCCACTCCGGTCCTCTCGTACTAGGAGCAGCCCCCCTCAATTCTCCAGCGCCCACGGCAGATAGGGACCGAACTGTCTCACGACGTTCTAAACCCAGCTCGCGTACCACTTTAAATGGCGAACAGCCATACCCTTGGGACCTACTTCAGCCCCAGGATGTGATGAGCCGACATCGAGGTGCCAAACACCGCCGTCGATATGAACTCTTGGGCGGTATCAGCCTGTTATCCCCGGAGTACCTTTTATCCGTTGAGCGATGGCCCTTCCATTCAGAACCACCGGATCACTATGACCTGCTTTCGCACCTGCTCGCGCCGTCACGCTCGCAGTCAAGCTGGCTTATGCCATTGCACTAACCTCCTGATGTCCGACCAGGATTAGCCAACCTTCGTGCTCCTCCGTTACTCTTTGGGAGGAGACCGCCCCAGTCAAACTACCCACCAGACACTGTCCGCAACCCGGATCACGGGTCTACGTTAGAACACCAGCCATTAAAGGGTGGTATTTCAAGGATGGCTCCACGCAGACTGGCGTCCACGCTTCAAAGCCTCCCACCTATCCTACACATCAAGGACCAGTGTTCAGTGTCAAGCTATAGTAAAGGTTCACGGGGTCTTTCCGTCTTGCCGCGGGTACACTGCATCTTCACAGCGAGTTCAATTTCACTGAGTCTCGGGTGGAGACAGCCTGGCCATCATTACGCCATTCGTGCAGGTCGGAACTTACCCGACAAGGAATTTCGCTACCTTAGGACCGTTATAGTTACGGCCGCCGTTTACCGGGGCTTCGATCAAGAGCTTCGCGTTGCCGCTGACCCCATCAATTAACCTTCCGGCACCGGGCAGGCGTCACACCGTATACGTCCACTTTCGTGTTTGCACAGTGCTGTGTTTTTAATAAACAGTTGCAGCCAGCTGGTATCTTCGACTGATTTCAGCTCCGTCCGCAGGGACTTCACCTACATATCAGCGTGCCTTCTCCCGAAGTTACGGCACCATTTTGCCTAGTTCCTTCACCCGAGTTCTCTCAAGCGCCTTGGTATTCTCTACCTGACCACCTGTGTCGGTTTGGGGTACGATTTCGTGTTACCTGATGCTTAGAGGCTTTTCCTGGAAGCAGGGCATTTATCACTTCAGCACCGTAGTGCCTCGTCATCACACCTCAGCGTTAACAAGGTACCGGATTTACCTGGAACCTCCGCCTACATGCTTAAACCGGGACAACCGTCGCCCGGCTGACATAGCCTTCTCCGTCCCCCCTTCGCAGTAACACCAAGTACAGGAATATTAACCTGTTTCCCATCGACTACGCCTTTCGGCCTCGCCTTAGGGGTCGACTCACCCTGCCCCGATTAACGTTGGACAGGAACCCTTGGTCTTCCGGCGAGCGGGCTTTTCACCCGCTTTATCGTTACTTATGTCAGCATTCGCACTTCTGATACCTCCAGCATGCCTCACAGCACACCTTCAACGGCTTACAGAACGCTCCCCTACCCAACAACGCATAAGCGTCGCTGCCGCAGCTTCGGTGCATGGTTTAGCCCCGTTACATCTTCCGCGCAGGCCGACTCGACCAGTGAGCTATTACGCTTTCTTTAAATGATGGCTGCTTCTAAGCCAACATCCTGGCTGTCTGTGCCTTCCCACATCGTTTCCCACTTAACCATGACTTTGGGACCTTAGCTGGCGGTCTGGGTTGTTTCCCTCTTCACGACGGACGTTAGCACCCGCCGTGTGTCTCCCGTGATAACATTCTTCGGTATTCGTAGTTTGCATCGGGTTGGTAAGCCGGGATGGCCCCCTAGCCGAAACAGTGCTCTACCCCCGAAGATGAGTTCACGAGGCGCTACCTAAATAGCTTTCGGGGAGAACCAGCTATCTCCCGGTTTGATTGGCCTTTCACCCCCAGCCACAGGTCATCCGCTAATTTTTCAACATTAGTCGGTTCGGTCCTCCAGTTAGTGTTACCCAACCTTCAACCTGCCCATGGCTAGATCACCGGGTTTCGGGTCTATACCCTGCAACTTAACGCCCAGTTAAGACTCGGTTTCCCTTCGGCTCCCCTATACGGTTAACCTTGCTACAGAATATAAGTCGCTGACCCATTATACAAAAGGTACGCAGTCACCCCATAAAGAGGCTCCCACTGCTTGTACGTACACGGTTTCAGGTTCTTTTTCACTCCCCTCGCCGGGGTTCTTTTCGCCTTTCCCTCACGGTACTGGTTCACTATCGGTCAGTCAGGAGTATTTAGCCTTGGAGGATGGTCCCCCCATATTCAGACAGGATACCACGTGTCCCGCCCTACTCTTCGAGTTCACAGCATGTGCATTTTCGTGTACGGGACTATCACCCTGTACCGTCGGACTTTCCAGACCGTTCCACTAACACACAAGCTGATTCAGACTCCGGGCTGCTCCCCGTTCGCTCGCCGCTACTGGGGGAATCTCGGTTGATTTCTTTTCCTCGGGGTACTTAGATGTTTCAGTTCCCCCGGTTCGCCTCGTTAACCTATGTATTCAGTTAACGATAGTGCAACGAATTGCACTGGGTTTCCCCATTCGGACATCGCCGGGTCAAAGGTTCATATCACCTCGCCGGCGCTTTTCGCAGATTAGCACGTCCTTCATCGCCTCTGACTGCCAGGGCATCCACCGTGTACGCTTAGTCGCTTAACCTCACAACCCGAAGATGTTTCACTTCATGGTTGCGAAAATTTGAGAGACTCGAACACACATGAGCTGTGTGTCGTTTCAATTTTCAGCTTGATCCAGATTTTTAAAGAGCAAAACTTCTTAATGCACTCAAAAAGTACATTCAGAAGTTCATCATTCATCAGACAATCTGTGTGAGCACTACAAAGGCAGGTTCTTTAAGGTAAGGAGGTGATCCAACCGCAGGTTCCCCTACGGTTACCTTGTTACGACTTCACCCCAGTCATGAATCACAAAGTGGTAAGCGCCCTCCCGAAGGTTAAGCTACCTACTTCTTTTGCAACCCACTCCCATGGTGTGACGGGCGGTGTGTACAAGGCCCGGGAACGTATTCACCGTGGCATTCTGATCCACGATTACTAGCGATTCCGACTTCATGGAGTCGAGTTGCAGACTCCAATCCGGACTACGACGCACTTTATGAGGTCCGCTTGCTCTCGCGAGGTCGCTTCTCTTTGTATGCGCCATTGTAGCACGTGTGTAGCCCTACTCGTAAGGGCCATGATGACTTGACGTCATCCCCACCTTCCTCCAGTTTATCACTGGCAGTCTCCTTTGAGTTCCCGGCCGGACCGCTGGCAACAAAGGATAAGGGTTGCGCTCGTTGCGGGACTTAACCCAACATTTCACAACACGAGCTGACGACAGCCATGCAGCACCTGTCTCAGAGTTCCCGAAGGCACCAAAGCATCTCTGCTAAGTTCTCTGGATGTCAAGAGTAGGTAAGGTTCTTCGCGTTGCATCGAATTAAACCACATGCTCCACCGCTTGTGCGGGCCCCCGTCAATTCATTTGAGTTTTAACCTTGCGGCCGTACTCCCCAGGCGGTCGACTTAACGCGTTAGCTCCGGAAGCCACGCCTCAAGGGCACAACCTCCAAGTCGACATCGTTTACGGCGTGGACTACCAGGGTATCTAATCCTGTTTGCTCCCCACGCTTTCGCACCTGAGCGTCAGTCTTTGTCCAGGGGGCCGCCTTCGCCACCGGTATTCCTCCAGATCTCTACGCATTTCACCGCTACACCTGGAATTCTACCCCCCTCTACAAGACTCTAGCCTGCCAGTTTCGAATGCAGTTCCCAGGTTGAGCCCGGGGATTTCACATCCGACTTGACAGACCGCCTGCGTGCGCTTTACGCCCAGTAATTCCGATTAACGCTTGCACCCTCCGTATTACCGCGGCTGCTGGCACGGAGTTAGCCGGTGCTTCTTCTGCGGGTAACGTCAATTGCTGAGGTTATTAACCTCAACACCTTCCTCCCCGCTGAAAGTACTTTACAACCCGAAGGCCTTCTTCATACACGCGGCATGGCTGCATCAGGCTTGCGCCCATTGTGCAATATTCCCCACTGCTGCCTCCCGTAGGAGTCTGGACCGTGTCTCAGTTCCAGTGTGGCTGGTCATCCTCTCAGACCAGCTAGGGATCGTCGCCTAGGTGAGCCGTTACCCCACCTACTAGCTAATCCCATCTGGGCACATCCGATGGCAAGAGGCCCGAAGGTCCCCCTCTTTGGTCTTGCGACGTTATGCGGTATTAGCTACCGTTTCCAGTAGTTATCCCCCTCCATCAGGCAGTTTCCCAGACATTACTCACCCGTCCGCCACTCGTCAGCGAAGCAGCAAGCTGCTTCCTGTTACCGTTCGACTTGCATGTGTTAGGCCTGCCGCCAGCGTTCAATCTGAGCCATGATCAAACTCTTCAATTTAAAAGTTTGATGCTCAATGAATTAAACTTCGTAATGAATTACGTGTTCACTCGTTGAGACTTGGTATTCATTTTTCGTCCGAGGACGTTAAGAATCCATGTCACTTTGAGTGCCCACACAGATTGTCTGATAAATTGTTAAAGAGCAGTTGCGACGCGCTTCAGCGCTCTGTCGCGAGGTGGCGTATATTACGCTTTCCTCTTTCAGAGTCAACCCTGATTTTCAGGATTTTTTCTCTTCAACCGACCGGGTTGTTTGTGAAGTGATTCACATCCGCCGTGTCGATGGAGGCGCATTATAGGGAGTTCTCCGCTGGCCGCAACCGCTAAATGACAGAAAAATGACTGACTGCTGCATTCCCCAGCAAAACCCCGCCTTATACCCTTTTACACACAGAGTTATCCACAGCGCTGCGAAAAAGTGAAAATATGCGAGCGTTGCGCAAACGTTTTCGTTAAAATGCTCGCGCTTTACAAGGATGCCTCGTCAGGTGTGTTAGATGAGTTTTTCACAGGAAAATTCATCTAACGCTCTCTGTAATCGTGAAATCCAGGGGATTTATCATGCAACAACGTCGTCCAGTCCGCCGCGCTCTGCTCAGTGTTTCTGATAAAGCCGGTATCGTCGAATTCGCCCAGGCACTTTCCGCACGCGGTGTGGAGCTGCTTTCTACAGGTGGCACCGCGCGCCTGTTAGCAGAGAAAGGTCTGCCGGTAACCGAAGTGTCCGATTACACCGGTTTCCCGGAAATGATGGATGGACGCGTCAAAACCCTGCATCCGAAAGTGCACGGCGGTATTCTTGGCCGTCGCGGTCAGGACGACGCCATTATGGAACAGCACGATATCGCGCCTATCGATATGGTCGTTGTTAACCTCTACCCGTTCGCCCAGACCGTCGCCCGCGAAGGCTGCTCTCTGGAAGATGCGGTTGAAAATATCGATATCGGCGGCCCGACCATGGTGCGCTCCGCAGCCAAGAACCATAAAGATGTGGCCATCGTGGTGAAGAGCAGCGACTACAACGCCATTATTAATGAGATGGATGCCAACGAAGGGTCCCTGACACTTGAAACGCGTTTCGATCTCGCCATCAAAGCCTTCGAGCATACCGCCGCCTACGACAGCATGATCGCCAACTACTTCGGTAGCCTGGTACCGGCTTACCATGGTGAAAGCAAAGATCCCTCTGGCCGCTTCCCGCGCACCCTGAACCTGAACTTCATTAAGAAGCAGGATATGCGTTACGGTGAGAACAGCCACCAGCAGGCTGCCTTCTATATAGAAGAAGAGGTAAAGGAAGCCTCTGTTGCGACCGCCCAGCAGGTTCAGGGCAAAGCCCTTTCCTATAACAACATTGCCGACACCGACGCCGCGCTGGAATGCGTGAAAGAATTCAGCGAGCCGGCCTGCGTTATCGTCAAGCACGCCAACCCATGCGGCGTTGCGGTAAGCACTTCTATTCTGGATGCCTACGATCGCGCCTACAAAACCGACCCGACCTCCGCGTTCGGCGGCATTATCGCCTTTAACCGCGAGCTGGATGCGGAAACCGCGCAGGCCATCATCTCCCGCCAGTTTGTCGAAGTGATCATCGCGCCGTCCGCATCAGAAGAAGCGCTGAAAATCACTGCGGCAAAACAGAATGTGCGCGTGCTGGTTTGCGGTCAGTGGGCGGAACGCGTGCCGGGCCTGGACTTCAAGCGCGTGAACGGCGGTCTGCTGGTTCAGGACCGCGATCTGGGTATGGTGAGCGAAGCCGACCTGCGCGTGGTGACCAAACGTCAGCCGACCGAACAGGAACTGCGTGACGCGCTGTTCTGCTGGAAAGTGGCGAAGTTCGTGAAGTCTAACGCAATTGTTTACGCCAAAGAGAACATGACCATCGGGATAGGCGCAGGCCAGATGAGCCGCGTTTACTCTGCAAAAATTGCCGGTATCAAAGCAGGCGACGAAGGTCTGGAAGTGAAAGGCTCCGCCATGGCCTCTGACGCCTTCTTCCCGTTCCGCGACGGTATCGACGCTGCGGCTGCGGTGGGCATCACCTGTGTGATCCAGCCTGGCGGTTCAATCCGTGATGACGAAGTGATTGCCGCTGCCGACGAGCATGGCATCGCAATGATCTTCACCGACATGCGCCACTTCCGCCATTAATTCCCGGAGCAGAAAATGAAAGTATTAGTGATTGGTAACGGCGGGCGCGAGCACGCCCTGGCGTGGAAAGCAGCGCAGTCTCCGCAGGTTGAAACCGTCTTTGTGGCACCGGGTAATGCCGGTACGGCGCTGGAACCCGCGCTGCAAAACGTCGCCATCGGCGTGACCGATATCCCGGCACTGCTGAGCTTTGCCCAGACCGAGAACATCGATCTGACCATCGTTGGCCCGGAAGCGCCGCTGGTGATTGGCATCGTAGACGCCTTCCGCGCAGCTGGCCTGAAAATCTTTGGCCCAACGGAGGGTGCCGCACAGCTGGAAGGCTCAAAAGCCTTCACCAAAGATTTCCTCGCGCGTCATAACATCCCGACGGCGGAATATCAGAATTTCACTGAAGTGGAGCCTGCTCTGGCCTGGTTACGTGAGAAGGGCGCGCCGATTGTTATCAAGGCCGACGGTCTGGCCGCGGGTAAAGGCGTGATCGTCGCGATGACCCTCGAAGAAGCCGAAGCCGCGGTTCAGGATATGCTGGCAGGTAACGCCTTTGGCGATGCGGGCCACCGCATCGTGATTGAAGAGTTCCTCGACGGCGAAGAGGCGAGCTTTATCGTGATGGTCGATGGCGAGCACGTTCTGCCGATGGCCACCAGCCAGGATCACAAGCGTGTGGGCAATGGCGATACCGGCCCCAACACTGGGGGAATGGGCGCTTACTCTCCTGCTCCCGTTGTTACCGATGAGGTGCATCAGCGCACCATGGACCGCATCATCTGGCCAACCGTGAAAGGGATGGCGGCGGAAGGCAATACCTACACCGGTTTCCTTTATGCAGGCCTGATGATCGACAAGCAGGGTAACCCGAAGGTGATCGAATTCAACTGCCGCTTTGGCGATCCGGAAACCCAGCCGATCATGCTGCGCATGAAATCCGACCTGGTGGATCTGTGCCTTGCGGCCTGCGAAGGCAAACTGGATGAGAAAACGTCAGAGTGGGACGAGCGTGCCTCTTTAGGTGTGGTGATTGCTGCGGGTGGGTATCCGGGTAGCTACAACACTGGAGATGAGATCCACGGCCTGCCGCTGGAAGAGATTGACGGCGCGAAGGTGTTCCACGCCGGTACGAAGCTGGCTGACGATGACCGCGTGCTCACCAACGGCGGCCGCGTGCTGTGTGCGACCGCGCTGGGCCAGACCGTGGCAGAAGCGCAGAAACGCGCCTATGCGCTGATGGCGGATATTCACTGGAACGGCAGCTTCAGCCGTCAGGATATCGGTTATCGTGCTATTGCGCGGGAGCAGGGAGAGTAATTTCCCCCTCACCCTAACCCTCTCCCTCAAGGGAGAGGGGACTTAAATCAAAAACTCTTTTCTGTCGGCTGCCAGGTGCAGAAATCTTCATTCGCCACCAGCAACAGCTGAGAGCCTTCCGGCGCTTCCAGCCATGCCACACTCACCTCCACAGATGAATGCCGCTGACGACGCTGAATGTGTTCGGTTGCCCAGGATTCAAGCTCAGGCTTCACCGTCTGCCCTTCGCAGGTGGTCACCGTGCCGTCGGCATGCCAGCGCCCCTGACGCAGCACCACGCGGCCCTGACGCAGCGCATCGCTGGTCTGGCGAAGTTGTTCAGCACGGTAGCGGTAGAGGGCGACCTGATCGCTGGAAAGCTGCTTTTTCAGTCCACTGACCTCATGCTGCATAAAGCTCAGCTCGCCGTGGTCGTCGAAACGCACCTTCACGTGTTCGGGAGTCTTACTGTAGATATTCAGTTCAATGAGCGACAGGGCATCGCCCTGCCAGCGGTATTCTGCGGTCGAGGTATTGCCGTTATGCCATGGGCTGAACGCGGTGAGCATATGGACTTCATCGCTGGAATCTTTGCGCCAGATCCTGACCGCACCCTGGTTGTCAGCGTAGCCGCTGGCGGTAAACGGGGGGAGTGAGGAATCATGACTACAGGCAGACAGCAACAGTACGCCTGCCAGCGCGAGCGTTCCACGCCAGAATGACAAAAGGGGCGTTGCCGCCCCTTCGTTAAAACTGTTCACTGCCACGCGTCTTACTTAACTGCGTCTTTCAGTGCTTTACCAGAAACAAATGCCGGCACGTTAGCTGCGGCGATTTTGATTTCTTTACCGGTCTGCGGGTTGCGGCCAGTACGCTCAGCGCGGTGGTTCACTTTGAAGGTACCGAAACCAACCAGTTGTACAGCATCGCCTTCTTTCAGAGACTCAGTAATAGCAGCCAGGGTAGATTCCAGAGCAGCTTTAGCCTGCACTTTAGACAGATCAGCCTTGTCCGCAATTACATCAATCAGTTGAGTCTTGTTCATAAGTTATCCTTTCAATGTGTTTATCGCTTGCTAAGCATCGAGTGCGACGAAAATGCCAAAAAAGCACTCTCCTGCATACACGCACCGATAGCCACTTTTTTTCGCCCCCCAAATGTAGACCAGACGGGGGGCGAAAGGGAAGAGTCGAGGAGCGACAAAACAGGCGTTAAATCACGTTTTGTTGTCTCATTGGTTAAAAATTATACCAATATTGCTCTCGCCGGCCTCGCGCAGGTCCGCGCGCAGCCCTTTGATCAGCTCAATATCACGCTCTTCACACTCTGCCAGCAGGCGGAAAATCTCCCACTGAATGTCCCATTCCTGTTCTACCGCCGGGTTAGCACGCAGCTCTTCGTCGGTCATTTCACGGCCTTCCTGGGTCATTTCCAGCATCGCAACGGTGGTAATGGATGCCTTACTGACTTCAATGGCGTGTTCCAGGGTTTCACCGCTCAGACGGGAGTGGATCAGCTCGCTCAACGCCACACAGGCATCAATGGCCGGGTAGACGCCATACAGGTCGAAATCATCCGCAGCCGGAATAGCCTCTTCCAGCTTTTCGAGCTGAGAGTCAAAATTCACCTTCGCGTCTTTGACCGTCAGCGTCTCCCAGATTAAATCCAGGATACGACGATAAATCTGGCCTTCGCCAAACGCTGTCTGCTTGCAGAACGCGGCATAGTTGGGATACATGCGCTCGCACAGGCAAGCCATAAACGTCACGTGCTGCCAGCTTTCCAGCTTTTCAAGGCGCAGATGAATCGGGTTTTGTAACATGATGATGTCTCGAATCGAAAATTAGCCGCAGTTTACCTGAATCACGGCTGAATTTCCTGCCAACGAATGAATGCCGGACGTGAAGAGGCCACGGCGTCAGCCCAGCGGGTTGGCTCCGGTAAACGGTAGCCCTTCATACAGCGTTGCACCCACGCCAGGGCGCTGTCCATGCTCACCCGATGCCCGGTTGCGATAAACAGCGGGTTGCAGCGCGCTTTACTGCGCCAGACCCACGCCAGCTGCTCGCCTTTATGAATAAGCGGCGCCAGCGCGCCCGGTTCGGCAGAGAGCGGCTCAAACGCGCCGCACAGGCGTTTTTTCGCCACGCCGATGGTCGGCACGTCCACCAGCAGACCAAAGTGGCTGGCAACGCCTAAGCGACGCGGATGGGAGATACCATGCCCATCAACAAACAGCAGGTCAGGTTTTTGCGAGAGTTGTTCCCAAGCGGCCAGCAGCGCGGGATATTCGCGGAAGGAGAGAAAGCCGGGGATATAGGGCATGGTGGTGGCGATACGCGCCACCTTGTACTCCACCAGCTCCAGCGACGGGTATTTCAGCACCACCATCGCCGCTCGCGTCACTTCACCGCCCTGCTCAAACCCGACGTCCGCCCCGCCAATGTACCGCGGAGGGTCCGTATCCAGACGATCCTCACGGATCACCGATGAAGCCAGTTCGATTTGCTGAGCGCGTAGCGACGCGAGATCCATAACCACTCCTTACTTATGATACTGGGCAGAAAGCCGATGCACCGCCTCCACAAATACGCCTGCGTGTTCAGGCGGCACATCCTGATGAATGCCGTGGCCGAGGTTAAAGACGTGGCCTTCACCCTGGCCGAAACCAGACAGTATAGTCGACACTTCCTCTTCGATACGGGCAGGCTGTGCATAGAGCATGGACGGGTCCATGTTGCCCTGAAGCGCCACTTTGTCCCCCACGCGACGGCGCGCATCGGCAATATCGGTGGTCCAGTCGAGGCCCAGCGCGTCGCAGCCGGTGGCCGCCATCGCTTCCAGCCACTGGCCGCCGCCTTTGGTAAACAGCGTCACCGGCACGCGACGGCCTTCGTTTTCACGCAGCAGGCCATCGACAATTTTGTGCATGTAGTACAGGGAGAACTGCTGATAATCACGTCCGGTCAGCACGCCGCCCCAGGTGTCGAAAATCATCACCGACTGCGCACCTGCTTTAATCTGCGCGTTGAGGTAGAGCGTGACGCTCTTCGCGAGCTTGTCGAGCAGCGCATGCAGGGCCAGCGGCTCGGCGTACATCATCTTTTTGATGACGGTAAAGGCTTTGCTGCTGCCGCCTTCCACCATGTAGGTGGCCAGCGTCCACGGACTACCGGAGAAGCCAATCAGCGGCACATCGCCTTTGAGCTCGCGGCGAATGGTGCGCACGGCGTTCATCACATAGCCCAGCTCGCCTTCCGGATCGGGGATCGGCAACTTATCAACGTCGGCTTTGCTTTTGATCGGTGAGGTAAAACGCGGGCCCTCGCCGGTTTCGAAATAGAGCCCAAGGCCCATCGCATCCGGAATGGTGAGAATGTCCGAAAAAAGAATGGCGGCATCGAGCGGGAAGCGGCGCAGCGGCTGGAGCGTCACTTCACAGGCCAGCTCGGCGTTTTTGCACAGCGACATAAAATCGCCCGCCTGCGCGCGCGTGGCTTTGTACTCTGGCAGATAGCGTCCCGCCTGGCGCATCATCCACACCGGGGTGACATCAACGGGCTGGCGCAGCAGCGCACGCAGATAACGATCGTTCTTCAGTTCGGTCATTTTGCAGTTCCTTATTGCGTCAGTCCGTCAGTGTAACACTACTCATACTCGGCCCGACACATTGCCACGGTATCTTCTATCAGGCGACGCGCCACCGTTCCCGGCGGGGGCAGCAGCGGTAAATCGTCGTAGCGATACCAGTTCGCCTCCAGCAGCTCTTTCTTATCGATAACAATCTCGCCGCTGTCGTATTCCGCCATAAACGCGGTCATCAGGGACATCGGGAACGGCCACGGCTGCGACGTCACATAGCGCAGGTTTTTCACCTTAATGCCGCTCTCCTCCATCACCTCACGCGCCACCGCCTGTTCCAGCGTTTCGCCGACTTCCACGAACCCGGCGAGGACAGTATGAATGCCGTTGCGATGACGGGTATGCTGCGCCAGCAGGATGGAATCATCACGGCGGATGGCGACAATGATGCACGGTGCGATTTGCGGATAGTAGCGTTCACGGCAGTGGCCGCAAAGCATTGCCCACTCGGTTTTGCTCGGGTGCATGGTGTGGCCGCAGTAGCCGCAGTATTTGTGCGAGCGGTAAAACTCCGCCAGCTGCACGCCGCGCCCCGCCAGCTGGAACAGGCCGACATCCCGATCCAACACCTGACGAACGGATCCCATATCCTGACGACGAGCCTGTAGGATCAACCATACCGGATCGCCCTGCCACTCGCCGATCCGCAGCGCAGGTTGGCCGACGAGATCGAAGATTTCTGCCGCACCGTAGGGTATCTCCCCACCGGGCAGCCACAACTTTTGCTCGTGACTGACGATCCACCAACCCAGATCTGATTTTTCAATAATACGATCCATATCTATTGCACTACCTTCGCTTCACTGACATGTTGTTAGCATTGTGGTTACATTTTGGATAAGCAGATCCCATTCTAAACCTTATGGAGTCGACCATGTTAAACCAGCTGGAAAGCCTGACTGAGCGCGTTGGAGGAAGTAACACCCTGGTGGATCGCTGGCTACATGTGCGCAAGCATCTCCTTGTGGCGTATTACAATCTGGTCGGTCTTAAGCCTGGCAAAGAATCCTTTATGCGGCTGAACGAAAAAGCGCTGGATGATTTTTGTCAGAGCCTTGTCGACTACCTCTCCGACGGCCATTTCAACCTTTATGAACGCATTATCCGCGAAATGGAAGGGACAACGCCGTATTTAGCGGCCAGTAAACTCTGTCCGCTGCTGGAAGCCAACACCCAGCGGATCATGGACTACTACGATTCCGCGCTGGAGAACGCTATCGATCACGATAACTATCTTGAGTTTCAGCAGGCGCTTTCCGACCTTGGCGAAGCGCTGGAAGAGCGATTCACGCTGGAAGACAAGCTCATCGCCCTCGTGCTGGACAACAACCTGAATATCAGCACCAGCGATAACGTTGCGCGCCCTGCTTGAGTTCTTAATCGTTAACGAGTAATTTACAACCATTCGCCCCTCTGCGGAGGGGGATTTTTCTTGTCGGAGTGCCCAGTGTGAAAGCACGGGCTGAGACCGTTAATTCGGGATCCGCGGAACCTGATCAGGTTAATACCTGCGAAGGGAACAAGAGTCACACTGCTGTTGTATCGCCCCTGAGGCGATCTTCTCTTGCTTCATCCGTCGTCTGACAAGCCATGTCCTTCACTTTTGGAATGAGCTATGTCTACTGCAAAACTGACCCGCCGCGAACAGCGCGAACACGCACAACGCTTCATCGACACCCTGGAAGGCACCGCTTTCCCGAACTCGAAACGCATCTACATTTCCGGCTCACAGGCTGATATCCGCGTCCCGATGCGCGAAATCCAGCTCAGCCCGACGCTTATCGGCGGCAGCAAAGACAACCCGCAGTTTGAAGACAACGAAGCCGTGCCGGTGTATGACACCTCGGGCCCGTACGGCGATCCTGATGTTGCTATCAACGTCCAGCAGGGTCTGGCAAAGCTGCGCCAGCCGTGGATAGAGGCGCGTAACGACTGCGAAGAACTGAGCGTACGCAGTTCTGCGTACACCAAAGAACGCCTGGCCGACGACGGTCTGGACGCGCTGCGCTTTACCGGCCTGCTGACGCCGAAACGCGCTAAAGCGGGCAAATGCGTAACCCAGCTGCACTACGCGCGCCAGGGTATCGTCACGCCGGAGATGGAGTTCATCGCCATCCGCGAAAACATGGGCCGCGAGCGCATCCGCAGCGAAGTGCTGCGCCACCAGCATCCGGGTGAAGGGTTTGGCGCTCGCCTGCCGGAGAACATCACGCCGGAATTTGTGCGTGATGAAGTGGCCGCCGGGCGCGCCATTATCCCCGCCAACATCAACCATCCGGAATCCGAGCCGATGATTATCGGCCGCAACTTCCTGGTGAAGGTCAACGCCAACATCGGCAACTCAGCGGTGACGTCATCCATCGAAGAAGAGGTGGAAAAGCTGGTCTGGTCGACGCGCTGGGGCGCGGACACGGTGATGGACCTTTCCACTGGCCGCTATATTCATGAGACCCGCGAGTGGATCCTGCGTAACAGCCCGGTGCCGATTGGCACCGTCCCGATTTATCAGGCGCTGGAAAAGGTAAACGGCATCGCCGAAAACCTCACCTGGGAAGCGTTCCGCGACACGCTGCTGGAGCAGGCGGAACAGGGCGTGGACTACTTCACCATCCACGCGGGCGTGCTACTGCGCTACGTGCCGATGACGGCGAAACGTCTGACCGGTATCGTCTCACGCGGCGGTTCGATTATGGCGAAATGGTGCCTTTCCCATCATCAGGAAAACTTCCTCTACGAACACTTCCGCGAAATCTGCGAAATTTGCGCCGCGTACGACGTCTCCCTGTCGCTGGGCGACGGCCTGCGTCCTGGCTCCATCCGCGATGCTAACGACGAGGCGCAGTTTGCCGAGCTGCACACGCTGGGGGAGCTGACCAAAATCGCCTGGGAGTACGACGTGCAGGTGATGATTGAAGGCCCGGGCCATGTGCCGATGCAGATGATCCGTCGCAACATGACCGAAGAGCTGGAGCACTGCCACGAAGCACCGTTCTACACGCTGGGGCCACTGACAACTGACATCGCGCCGGGCTATGACCACTTCACGTCAGGCATTGGGGCGGCGATGATCGGCTGGTTCGGCTGCGCCATGCTCTGCTACGTGACACCGAAAGAGCACCTCGGCCTGCCAAACAAAGAGGACGTGAAGCAGGGACTGATTACCTACAAGATTGCCGCCCACGCGGCGGATCTGGCGAAAGGCCATCCGGGCGCGCAAATTCGCGACAACGCCATGTCCAAAGCGCGCTTTGAATTCCGCTGGGAAGACCAGTTTAACCTGGCCCTCGATCCGTTCACCGCCCGCGCCTACCACGACGAAACCCTGCCGCAGGAATCGGGCAAAGTCGCGCACTTCTGCTCCATGTGCGGACCAAAATTCTGCTCGATGAAAATCAGCCAGGAAGTACGCGATTACGCCGCCGCGCAGACCATTGAAGTCGGCATGGCGGACATGTCGGAAACCTTCCGCGCGAAAGGCGGCGAAATCTACCTCAAAAAAGAGGAGGCATAATGTACCAGCCTGATTTCCCCCCTGTCCCCTTCCGCTTAGGGCTTTACCCGGTGGTGGACAGCGTGGCGTGGATAGCGCGCCTGCTGGAGGCAGGCGTTCGCACGATCCAGCTACGCATTAAGGATAAACGCGATGAAGAGGTGGAGGCCGACGTGATCGCCGCTATCGCGCTGGGACGTCGCTACCACGCCCGCCTGTTTATCAACGACTACTGGCGGCTGGCGGTTAAACACCAGGCGTACGGCGTGCATCTGGGACAGGAAGATCTGGAAACGACCGATCTCAACGCGATCCGTGACGTCGGTCTGCGGCTGGGCGTTTCTACCCATGATGATATGGAGATCGACGTGGCGCTGGCAGCCCGCCCCTCTTACATCGCGCTCGGTCACGTTTTCCCGACGCAAACCAAACAGATGCCGTCCGCTCCACAGGGCTTGACGCAGCTGGCGGCCCACGTTAAGCGCCTTGCCGATTACCCCACCGTTGCCATCGGCGGGATCAGCCTTGAACGTGCGCCCGCCGTGCTGGAAACCGGCGTCGGCAGTATCGCCGTCGTCAGCGCTATCACCCAGGCCGCAGACTGGCAGGCCGCCACCGCACGGCTTTTACAACTGGCAGGAGCAGGCGATGAAAGATCGTGATTTTATGCGCTACAGCCGCCAGATCCTGCTGGAGGATATCGCCATTGACGGGCAGCAAAAGCTGCTCGCCAGCCGGGTACTGATTGTCGGTCTGGGTGGATTAGGCGCCCCCGCCGCGCTGTATCTGGCTGGCGCGGGCGTGGGCACGCTGGTGCTGGCCGATGACGATGAGGTACATCTCAGCAATCTGCAACGGCAAATCCTCTTCACGACAGAAGATATCAACCAGCCTAAAGCGCACGTTACGCGCCAGCGGCTGAACCAGCTTAACCCCGATATCGAACTGGTCGCGCTCCAGACGCGGCTGAGCGGGGAAGATCTGCAACGCGAAGTGGCCCTTGCCGACGTGGTGCTGGACTGTACGGACAATATGGCGACGCGTCAGGCCATCAACGCGGTCTGTGTTGCGCAGAACACGCCGCTGATCACCGCCAGCGCGGTCGGTTTCGGCGGGCAAATAATGGTGCTTACGCCGCCGTGGGCACAGGGCTGCTACCGCTGCCTGTGGCCTGACGAGGCTGAACCGGAGCGTAACTGCCGCACGGCAGGCATTCTGGGCCCGGTGGTGGGCGTGATGGGTACTCTTCAGGCGCTGGAGGCCATCAAGTTGCTCAGCGGCATAGAGACAGAACGCAACACGCTGCGGCTGTTCGACGCCCGCTCCAGCGGATGGCGTCATCTGGTGTTAAACCGCGCCAGCCACTGCCCGGTATGCGGAGGCCGCAATGCGCATTCTGTTTAACGATGAGCCGATGACGTGCGACGACGATCTCACCGTTGCCGCCCTGCTCGACACGCTGCGCCAGCTGAAGCCGGGAACGGCGCTGGCGCTCAATCAACAGATCCTGCCGCGCGAGCGGTGGGAACATCAGCAGGTCAATGAAGGCGACCAGATCCTGCTGTTTCAGGTTATCGCAGGGGGCTGAGATGTTACGTATTGCCGACAAAGTCTTTGATTCACATCTGTTTACCGGAACCGGAAAATTCGCCTCCCCGCAGCTGATGGTGGATGCCATTCGTGAGAGCGGCAGCCAGCTGGTGACACTGGCGATGAAGCGCGTGGATTTGCGTCAGCACAACGATGCCATACTTGCGCCGTTACGGGAGGCAGGCGTGACGCTCTTACCGAATACCTCCGGTGCGAAAACGGCCGAGGAAGCAATTTTCGCTGCGCAACTGGCGCGGGAAGCGCTCGGCACCCGCTGGCTGAAGCTGGAAATTCATCCGGACGCCCGCTGGCTGTTGCCCGATCCGATCGAAACCCTGAAAGCGGCAGAGAAGCTGGTGCAGCAGGGATTTACCGTCCTGCCCTACTGCGGTGCCGACCCCGTGCTGTGCAAGCGTCTGGAAGAGGTCGGCTGCGCGGCCGTAATGCCGTTAGGGGCACCCATTGGCTCCAACCAGGGACTGGAGACCCGCGCGATGCTGGAGATCATCATCGAGCAGGCGACCGTGCCCGTGGTGGTGGATGCGGGCATCGGCGTACCCAGTCACGCCGCGCAGGCGCTGGAGATGGGGGCCGATGCGGTGCTGGTCAATACCGCGATTGCGGTGGCCGACGACCCGGTGATGATGGCGCGTGCGTTCCGCCTTGCGGTGGAGTCCGGTCTGCTGGCACGCCAGTCCGGCCCCGGCTCGCGCTGCGTTCAGGCGCAGGCCACCAGCCCGCTGACCGATTTTCTGGAGGCGCTCTGATGGCTACCTTTACCGATCGCTGGCGTCAGCTGAACTGGGACGATATTGCCTTACGCATCAACAGTAAAACCTCTGCGGACGTAGAGCGGGCATTAACAGCCAAACATTTGACCCGCGAGGATTTGATGGCCCTGCTTTCTCCGGCAGCCAGTGCGTACCTTGAACCGATGGCGCAGCGCGCGCAACGCCTCACCCGCCAGCGTTTTGGCAACACGGTGAGCTTTTACGTGCCGCTCTATCTTTCTAACCTGTGCGCCAACGACTGCACCTACTGTGGTTTTTCCATGAGCAACCGTATTAAGCGTAAAACGCTGGATGAGCATGAGATCGCCCGCGAGTGTGCGGCTATTCGTGAGATGGGTTTTGAACATCTCCTGCTGGTGACGGGTGAACATCAGGGCAAAGTGGGGATGGACTATTTTCGCCAGCATCTTCCGGCCATCCGCCGCGAATTTGCCTCGTTGCAAATGGAAGTGCAGCCTCTGTCGCAGGAGGAATATGCGGAGCTGAAAACGCTCGGGCTGGACGGCGTCATGGTCTATCAGGAAACCTACCACGAGGCGACCTATGCCCGGCATCACCTGAAAGGGAAGAAGCAGGATTTCATCTTCCGGCTGGAAACGCCGGACAGGCTGGGGCGCGCCGGTATCGATAAAATTGGGCTGGGCGCGCTTATCGGTCTGTCCGACAGCTGGCGGGTGGACTGCTATATGGTGGCGGAGCATCTGCTGTGGCTACAGCAGCGCTACTGGCAAAGCCGCTATTCCATCTCTTTCCCGCGGCTGCGTCCGTGTACGGGAGGCGTTGAACCCGCTTCGCTGATGGATGAGCGCCAGCTGGTGCAAACCCTGTGTGCATTTCGCCTGTTCGCGCCGGAAGTGGAATTGTCGCTCTCCACGCGTGAATCACCCGCGTTTCGCGACCGCGCGATCCCGCTGGCGATCAATAACGTTAGCGCCTTTTCCAAAACGCAGCCGGGCGGTTACGCGGACGATCACCCGGAACTGGAACAGTTTGCACCGCACGACGGACGACGGCCCGAAGCGGTGGCGGAAGCCCTGACTGCACAGGGGCTACAGCCCGTGTGGAAAGACTGGGATAGCTGGCTGGGAAGAGCCTCGCATTAGCGCTGAAACCGACTGCAAAAATGCGAAAAGGTTACGAGGCGGCTCGTAAGATCAAAACCGGGCGATTGAGGCGATCTGCCTGGTTTTCTTATTCTTTACCACGTCAGCAACGGACGCTGACCAGGGTGAAAATGCTTCTTCCTCGTTTCGCCCTGCCCTCCGCCTCTTAAACAAAATTTTAATTGATACAATAAATACGTCGTTTCTTATCTACGCTTAAGATAAATCATCTCGTCGGTAATCGCCTTCTGTATAATTTACTACCAGCAACCGGACAGCGACTATGCTGAGGGTATCGACAGACGCAACGCGTCTACCATCTGGATTGATGTACAACTCATGGCACTCCACAGTAAAAAGCTCTCTTTTACCCGGCCAATTATGGTCAGCTTCGCGGGGATCCTGTTCAGTTTTGCGCTGATCGCCATCCTGGTTATCCTTTCACAGAGAAAGGATTTTCTTGAGGATTATCATAAGATTAATGGTAACTTCACCCATAATCTGGCGGTAAACTATACCGAATCCATCCTGCGAGAAAATGACTATATTCTTGGTCGTGCTGCGATGTACTTCGCCCGTAACGACAGAGTAAATCAGACAATTAATATCGACCCGACACACGGTTTGCAGATGTTGATGCATTTGCAGAACCTGATGCCGACGGTGTCGTCAATCTCTCTGGCGGACACAGTAGGGCGCCATCTGCGCGCGCCGGAAGTGCTGCCAACGGAGAAGGGTAAGTCGTTCGACGCCCGGACCCGTCCATGGTTTATCGGACAAGCGGAAGCCAGTAACTTTCCGCACTACACCCGCCCCTATCTGGACTATTTTACCCAACATCCTACGGTCACTCTCTATAAGCCGGTCATTTCACCGGAAGGCCGCCTGAAGGGCACGCTCGCTTTCCATCTTGATTTAACGTCCATGGGGTATACCCTGCGCCAGATGGTGGCGCCGGTTCAGGGTGAGTTTTTTGTTGTGGAGCGTGACGGCGCTGTTGTGCTGCATCCGGACACGGGAGCGCTCTTTAAGCAGTACGTAAGCGAAGCGCTGATGGACCAAATGACCAGCGGCGAGGGCCATCTTTTCGACCCCAAAAGTAAAACCTGGTATTACTACTACTCTTTCACCAATCCGGACTGGTTTGTGATTTATCGGGTTTCCGATGCCACGCTTACCGTCATCACCCGGCATGAAACCACCGTCGTCGGCTGGGGATTTGCGCTGGCGGCAATCATCATCATTCTGTTCGGGCTTTATCTTCGTCATGCCTCGCGTTCTGTGCTGATGAACATTATCAACGCCATCAAAACCGGAGACGTCAATCAGGCGCCACGTCTTGAGGCGATGCTCAGCCATACCATTCGAACCAATAAAGAACGCGAACTGGCCTATGTCCGACAGGCCACCCATGATGCGCTGACAGGCTGCAAGAACCGCCGTGCTTTCGACAACGATGTGGATGAGCTGCTGACCGCTCATCAACCCTTCGTTCTGGCGCTGGTCGACATCGATAACTTCAAGTCCATTAACGACACCTGGGGCCACCTGAGCGGGGATATTGTGCTGCGCAACGTGGCACGCGAAGGTATTCAGATCATGCAGCCGCACCACGTTTCCGTTTACCGCTACGGTGGAGAAGAGTTCGGCGTGATCTTCCCGGCCGAGCTGATGAACTCCGCGCACGCGCTACTGGAAGCCTGGCGCACCGCCGTTGAAAAGCGGACCTGGCGGGAAGAGAACCTGCGAGTGACCTTCAGCGCCGGGACGGGAGAGTGGCACTTCGAACCGCTGGAACAATTTATCGGTAGCGTAGATGAAGCGCTGTATACCGCTAAACAACAGGGTAAAAACCGCATCGTAAGCACGGCCATCCGATAATACCCTTCCTCAAATTCTGCCCGATCTGACGGGCAGAATGCTCTCCGCGGTAAAATTGTAACCGGTTTCAGAAAAATGCCGATTTCTTTGTGATGCCTGACACACAATCGCGGTAAAGCGGTTGTTGAAGCAGTCTGCACGGGATAATTATCAATAAACACATGTAGATCGAGGCTGACTATGAAGAACATCGTTTTATGCTGTGCAGCGGGAATGTCAACCAGCATGCTGGTTCAACGTATGAAAGATGCCGCGCAGAAAAAAGGAGTCGAAGTAACCATTAAAGCCGTTCCGGTCGCGGAGTTCAAAGATAACATCGCGACGGCTGATATCGTATTACTGGGGCCACAGGTCAAATACGAACAGGCAAAACTCCAGGCGCAGGCCGATCCGCTCGGAAAAAAGGTCGCGGTCATCGACATGATGGATTACGGCATGATGAAAGGTGATGCCGTACTGGAAAAAGCGCTCAAACTTCTGGAGTCATAATGGAAGACTTAGAAACCACGATCATGGAACTGCTGGTCAACGCAGGCGCGGCGCGCAGCGCGGCTCTGACGGCGTTGCAGATGGCGCGAAAAGGCGACTTTGACGAAGCCGAGAAAGCGATGGAAGAGTCGCGTGAATATGTGAAACATGCGCATACGATCCAGACGCAGCTTATCGGTCTTGACGAAGGGACAGGAAAACTGCCGGTTAACCTGATCACCGTTCACTCTCAGGACCACCTGATGAACGCGATGGTTATTCAGGATCTGGCGGGCGACATGATTGAGCTTTATCGACGCATCCCGCTGGTAAACTGAAAATGCAGATATAAAAAAACCCGCCGAGGCGGGTTTTTTTATTTACGGCATCAACGATTACTCGTGTCGGAACCGCCCAGACCTGCGTTCAGCAGTTCTGCCAGGCTCGCGGATGCATCTTCGGCAGTCACCTGCGGTGCAGCTGGCAGTTCGCCCGCTGCGCGACGACGCATACGATCCTGGTGGTACGCATAACCGGTACCGGCCGGGATCAGACGACCCACGATAACGTTCTCTTTCAGACCGCGCAGTTCATCACGTTTACCTGCAACAGCCGCTTCGGTCAGGACACGCGTGGTTTCCTGGAACGATGCAGCAGAGATGAAGGACTCGGTTGCCAGAGACGCTTTGGTGATACCCAGCAGATCGCGCGAGAAGGTCGCGCCAATTTTGCCGTTCGCTTCCAGATCGCGGTTAGCGATCTTAACGCGTGAGTATTCAACCTGCTCGCCTTCCAGGAAGTCGGAGCTGCCCGCGTTTTCGATGGTCGCTTTACGCAGCATCTGACGAACGATAACTTCAATGTGTTTATCGTTAATCTTAACGCCTTGCAGACGGTATACGTCCTGTACTTCGTTAACAATGTAACGGGTAACAGCATGCACACCACGCAGACGCAGGATGTCGTGCGGCGCTTCTGGACCGTCGGAAACCACGTCACCACGTTCTACGCGTTCACCTTCGAACACGTTGAGCTGACGCCACTTAGGAATCATCTCTTCGTACGGCTCGCTGCCATCTACAGGCGTGATAACCAGACGGCGCTTACCTTTGGTCTCTTTACCGAAGGAGATGATACCGCTGATTTCAGCCAGGATCGCAGGCTCTTTCGGACGACGTGCTTCGAACAGGTCCGCAACGCGTGGCAGACCACCGGTGATGTCCTTGGTACCGCCGGATTCCTGAGGAATACGCGCCAGGGTATCACCAGAGCTGATCTGTACGCCATCTTCCAGCTGTACAATCGCTTTACCCGGCAGGAAGTACTGCGCAGGCATATCGGTACCAGGAATCAGAACGTCGTTACCCTGCGCATCAACGATTTTCAGTGCAGGACGCAGATCTTTACCGCCGGTAGTACGTTCAGCAGAATCCAGAACCACCAGAGAAGACAGACCGGTCAGCTCGTCGGTCTGACGAGTAATGGTCTGGCCGTCGATCATGTCAGTAAAGCGGATGAAACCACTTACTTCGGTGATTACCGGCATGGTGTGTGGATCCCAGTTTGCAACGGTTTCACCGCCAGCAACCTGCTCGCCATCACCTTTCGCCATAACCGCACCGTAAGGCACTTTATAGCTCTCTTTGGTACGACCGAATTCGTCGATCAGCTTCAGCTCGGTGTTACGGGAAGTGATAACCAGTTTACCGCTGGAGTTCACAACCGACTTCGCGTTGCTGAGCTTGATGCTACCTTTGTTTTTCACCTGGATGCTGGATTCAGCAGCCGCACGAGATGCCGCACCACCGATGTGGAACGTACGCATCGTCAGCTGTGTACCTGGCTCACCGATGGACTGTGCCGCGATAACGCCGATAGCCTCACCTTTGTTGATGATGTGGCCACGCGCCAGGTCACGACCGTAGCAGTGCGCACACACACCAAAGTCGGTGTCACAGGATACAACGGAACGCACCTTCACGGAGTCAACAGAGTTCGCTTCCAGCAGGTCACACCACTGTTCGTGCAGCAGGGTGTTGCGTGGAACCAGAATGTCTGCGGTGCCCGGCTTCAGGATGTCTTCCGCGGTCACACGACCCAGTACGCGATCGCGCAGTGGCTCTTTAACATCACCACCCTCGATAACCGGGGTCATGGTGATACCTTCGAGGGTGCCACAATCGTCTTCGGTGACGACAAGATCCTGCGCAACGTCTACCAGACGACGCGTCAGATAACCGGAGTTCGCGGTTTTCAGTGCGGTATCCGCCAGACCTTTACGCGCACCGTGCGTGGAGATGAAGTACTGGAGTACGTTCAGACCTTCACGGAAGTTCGCGGTGATTGGCGTTTCGATGATGGAGCCATCTGGCTTCGCCATCAGACCACGCATACCTGCCAGCTGACGAATCTGTGCCGCAGAACCACGCGCACCGGAGTCGGCCATCATGTAGATGCTGTTGAAGGAGACCTGCTGCTCTTCTACGCCGTCACGGTTAATCACGGTTTCGGTTTGCAGGTTATCCATCATCGCTTTGGATACACGATCGTTCGCCGCAGCCCAGATATCGATAACTTTGTTGTAACGTTCGCCTGCGGTTACCAGACCAGACTGGAACTGCTCCTGGATTTCAGCAACTTCAGCTTCCGCTTCAGAGATGATCTCGTGTTTCTTCTCTGGGATGACCATGTCATCGATACCAACAGATGCACCTGAACGCGCTGCATAAGCAAAGCCGGTGTACATTGTCTGGTCAGCGAAGATAACGGTCGGCTTCAGACCCAGAATGCGGTAACAGGTGTTCAGCATTTTGGAGATCGCTTTCTTGCCCAGCGCCTGGTTGACGATGGAGAAAGGCAGACCTTTCGGTACGATCATCCACAGAATGGCACGGCCAACGGTCGTGTCTTTCAGGCTGGTGTGCGCAACGAATTCGCCGTTTTCATCTTTTTCGTATTCGGTGATACGCACTTTAACGCGCGCATGCAGAGAGGCCAGGCCAGCGCGATAAATACGCTCAGCTTCTTTAGGGCCAGTCAGCACCATGCCTTCGCCTTTGGCGTTAACACAGTCACGGGTCATGTAGTACAGACCCAGTACAACGTCCTGAGAAGGAACGATGATAGGTTCACCGTTCGCTGGAGACAGGATGTTGTTGGTAGACATCATCAGCGCACGCGCTTCGAGCTGGGCTTCCAGCGTCAGCGGTACGTGAACAGCCATCTGGTCACCATCGAAGTCGGCGTTATAGGCCGCACAAACCAGCGGGTGCAGCTGGATAGCTTTACCTTCGATCAGTACCGGCTCAAAGGCCTGGATACCCAGACGGTGCAGAGTTGGTGCACGGTTCAGCAGTACCGGGTGTTCGCGGATAACTTCGTCCAGGATATCCCAAACGACAGCTTCTTCACGCTCAACCATTTTCTTCGCGGCTTTGATGGTGGTGGCCAGGCCACGCAGCTCCAGCTTGCCGTAGATGAACGGTTTGAACAGCTCCAGTGCCATTTTCTTCGGCAGACCGCACTGATGCAGACGCAGGTATGGACCTACGGTGATTACAGAACGACCGGAGTAGTCAACACGCTTACCGAGCAGGTTCTGACGGAAACGACCCTGCTTACCTTTGATCATGTCGGCCAAAGATTTCAGAGGACGTTTGTTAGAACCGGTGATCGCACGACCACGACGACCGTTATCCAACAGGGCATCGACCGCTTCCTGCAGCATACGTTTTTCGTTGCGTACGATGATGTCCGGCGCAGCCAGATCCAGCAGACGTTTCAGACGGTTGTTACGGTTGATTACGCGACGGTACAGATCGTTCAGATCTGACGTTGCGAAACGACCACCATCCAGCGGAACCAGCGGACGCAGATCTGGCGGCAGAACCGGCAGAACGGTCAGAATCATCCACTCTGGTTTGTTACCAGACTGAACGAACGCTTCCAGCAGTTTGATACGCTTGGTCAGCTTTTTACGCTTGGTTTCGGAGTTGGTTTCGTTCAGCTCTTCGCGCAGAGTTTCACACTCTTGCTCCAGATCCATGCTCTTCAGCAGGGCCTGGATAGCTTCCGCACCCATCTTCGCGTCGAATTCGTCACCGAACTCTTCCAGCGCGTCCAGATACTGTTCTTCGGTCAGGATCTGGTTACGTTCCAGATTGGTCATCCCGCCTTCGATAACCACATAAGATTCGAAGTACAGAACACGTTCGATATCGCGCAGCGGCATATCCAGCAGCAGGCCGATACGGGACGGCAGAGATTTCAGGAACCAGATGTGAGCGGTTGGAGACGCCAGCTCGATGTGGCCCATACGCTCACGGCGTACTTTGGTCTGGGTCACTTCAACGCCACACTTCTCACAGATCACACCACGGTGTTTCAGGCGCTTGTACTTACCGCACAGGCACTCGTAATCTTTTACTGGCCCGAAAATACGCGCACAGAAAAGGCCGTCACGCTCAGGTTTGAACGTACGGTAGTTAATGGTTTCCGGCTTTTTAACTTCACCGAAAGACCATGAACGGATCATGTCTGGCGAAGCCAGAGCAATTTTGATCGCATCAAACTCTTCGGTTTTAGTTTGCGCTTTCAGAAACTTTAATAAGTCTTTCACGGATTTGCTCCCGTCGGAGTTAGCACACTCTGCTGTCGGGCGTTAACCCGACAGCAGTGACCTGTTTGAGCGAGAATTACTCGTCTTCCAGTTCGATGTTGATACCCAGCGAACGAATCTCTTTCAACAGTACGTTGAAGGATTCTGGCATGCCCGGCTCCATCTGATGGTTGCCGTCTACGATGTTTTTATACATCTTAGTACGACCGTTCACGTCATCAGACTTAACGGTGAGCATTTCCTGCAAGGTGTATGCTGCGCCGTATGCTTCCAGCGCCCACACTTCCATCTCCCCGAAGCGCTGACCACCGAACTGAGCCTTACCACCCAGCGGCTGCTGAGTAACCAGGCTGTAAGAACCGGTAGAACGAGCGTGCATCTTGTCGTCGACCAGGTGGTTCAGTTTCAGCATGTACATGTAACCTACGGTTACCGGACGCTCGAACTGTTCACCGGTACGGCCGTCAAACAGCGTAATCTGACCAGACGTTGGCAGACCACCCAGTTGCAGCAGCTCTTTGATTTCAGCTTCTTTTGCACCGTCGAATACCGGCGTTGCAATTGGCATACCTTTGCGCAGGTTCTCTGCCAGACGCAGCACTTCTTCATCGCTGAAGGTGTTCAGGTCGACTTTCTGACGAACGTCGGTACCCAGATCATAGGCACGCTGGATGAACTCGCGCAGTTTCGCGACTTCCTGCTGCTGTTTCAGCATGGCGTTGATCTTATCGCCGATACCTTTCGCAGCCATACCCAGGTGGGTTTCCAGAATCTGACCGATGTTCATACGAGACGGTACGCCCAGTGGGTTCAGTACGATATCTACCGGCGTACCGTTAGCATCGTGCGGCATATCTTCGATCGGGTTGATCTTAGAGATAACACCCTTGTTACCGTGACGACCTGCCATCTTATCACCAGGCTGGATCTGACGTTTAACAGCCAGATACACCTTAACAATCTTCAGCACGCCTGGTGCCAGATCGTCGCCCTGAGTGATTTTACGGCGTTTCGCTTCGAGTTTTTTCTCGAACTCGTGTTTCAGTTCGTCATACTGCTCAGCCAGTTGTTCCAGCTGATTCTGTTTCTCTTCGTCGGTCAGGCCCAGTTCCAGCCAGCGATCGCGTGGCAGTTTGTCGAGCTTCTCAGCTTCAACGCCACCGGCAACCAGCACCGCATAGATACGGCTGAACAGACCTGCTTCGAGGATTTGCAGTTCTTCAGACAGGTCTTTCTTAGCCTGTTTGAGCTGCATCTCTTCGATTTCCAGCGCACGCTTATCTTTCTCAACGCCATCACGAGTGAAGACCTGAACGTCGATAACCGTACCGGAAACACCGTTTGGTACGCGCAGAGAAGAGTCTTTAACGTCAGACGCTTTCTCACCGAAGATAGCACGCAGCAGTTTCTCTTCTGGCGTCAGCTGGGTTTCACCTTTCGGCGTCACCTTACCTACCAGAATATCACCGCCGGTGACTTCCGCACCGATGTAAACAATACCGGATTCATCCAGTTTGGAGAGCGCAGCTTCACCCACGTTAGGGATGTCGGCAGTGATCTCTTCTGGCCCCAGCTTGGTGTCACGGGACACACATGCCAGTTCCTGAATGTGGATGGTGGTGAAACGATCTTCCTGAACCACACGCTCTGAGACGAGGATGGAGTCTTCGAAGTTGTAACCGTTCCACGGCATGAACGCTACGCGCATGTTCTGACCGAGCGCCAGTTCACCGAGGTCGGTGGACGGACCATCTGCCAGCACGTCGCCGCGCTCAACTGGCTCACCCAGAGACACACATGGCATCTGGTTGATACAGGTGTTCTGGTTAGAGCGGGTGTATTTGGTCAGGTTGTAGATGTCGATACCCGCTTCGCCCGGATACATCTCGTCTTCGTTAACTTTGATAACGATACGGGATGCGTCAACGTACTGAACGGTACCGCCACGCTTAGCAACTGCTGTAACACCGGAGTCAACGGCAACAGCACGTTCCATACCGGTACCAACCAGCGGCTTGTCAGCACGCAGAGTTGGAACGGCCTGACGTTGCATGTTCGCACCCATCAATGCACGGTTGGCGTCATCGTGTTCCAGGAACGGGATCAGGGACGCACCGACGGATACCACCTGCTGAGTGGATACGTCCATGTAGTCAACCTGGTCGCGGCTGAACAAGCTGGATTCGCCTTTGCTACGGCAGGTAACCAGATCTTCTACAAAGTGGCCTTCGTCATCCAGGTTGGAGTTCGCCTGAGCGATAACGTAGTTGCCTTCTTCGATAGCAGACAGGTAATGAATTTCGTCAGTAACAACACCGTCGGTCACTTTACGATACGGGGTCTCGAGGAAACCGTATTCGTTCGTCTGTGCGTACACGGACAGGGAGTTGATCAGACCGATGTTTGGACCTTCAGGCGTTTCGATTGGACATACGCGACCGTAGTGAGTCGGGTGTACGTCTCGAACTTCAAAGCCTGCGCGTTCACGGGTCAGACCGCCTGGGCCGAGTGCGGAGATACGACGTTTGTGCGTGATCTCAGACAGCGGGTTGTTCTGGTCCATGAACTGAGACAGCTGGCTGGAACCGAAGAACTCTTTCACTGCCGCAGAAATCGGCTTGGCGTTGATCATATCCTGAGGCATCAGGGTATCCAGATCGCCCAGAGACAGACGCTCTTTCACCGCACGCTCTACACGTACCAGGCCAACGCGGAACTGGTTTTCCGCCATTTCGCCTACGGAACGGATACGACGGTTGCCGAGGTGGTCGATATCGTCCACTTCGCCTTTACCGTTACGGATATCGATGAGCTTCTTCATCACTTCAATGATGTCGTCTTTGCTCAGGATACCGGAACCTTCGATTTCGTCGCGCAGCAGAGAACGGTTGAACTTCATACGACCAACCGCGGACAGATCGTAGCGGTCTTCGGAGAAGAACAGGTTCTCGAACAGGCTTTCAGCCGCTTCGCGAGTTGGTGGCTCACCAGGACGCATCATGCGGTAGATTTCGACCAGCGCGCTCAGACGATCGTTGGTTGGGTCGACGCGTACAGTCTCAGAGATGTACGGACCGTGGTCCAGATCGTTGGTGAACAGCGTTTCGATACGTTTGTGGCCAGCCTGGCTCAGCTTAGCCAGCAGATCCAGGCTCAGCTCCATGTTCGCCGGGCAGATCAACTCGCCAGTTGATTCATCAACGTAATCTTTCGCGGCTACTTTTCCTGCAATGTATTCAACCGGAACTTCGATGTGTTTGATATCATCTTTTTCCAGCTGGCGGATGTGGCGCGCGGTGATACGGCGACCTTTTTCCACATACACTTTGCCGTCGGCTTCGATGTCGAACGACGCGGTCTCACCACGCAGACGTTCCGGCACCAACTCCATCTGCAACTTGTTGTCGCGGATTTCAAAGATCACTTTCTCAAAGAACAGGTCCAGGATCTGCTCAGTGGTATAGTTCAGTGCACGCAGAATGATGGTTGCAGGCAGCTTACGACGACGGTCGATACGGACAAACAGGTTGTCTTTTGGATCGAATTCGAAGTCCAGCCATGAACCACGGTAAGGAATGATGCGTGCGTTATACAGTACTTTACCGGAAGAGTGCGTTTTACCTTTATCGCTGTCGAAGAAGACGCCCGGGCTACGGTGCAGCTGGGAAACGATAACACGCTCAGTACCGTTGATAACGAAAGTACCGTTGTCCGTCATGAGTGGAATTTCACCCATGTAGACTTCTTGTTCTTTAATGTCTTTTACGGTGCCTTCCGGCGCTTCGCGCTCGTAGATCACCAGACGCAGTTTTACGCGCAGCGGTGCGGAATAGGTCACGCCACGGATCTGACATTCCTGAACGTCAAACACCGGTTCGCCAAGGCGGTAGCTGACGTACTGCAGCTCGGAATTACCGCTGTAGCTCTGAATCGGGAACACGGAACGGAAGGCTGCTTCCAGGCCGTACTGCCCTTCAGGATCTTGCTCGATAAACTTCTGGAACGAGTCAAGCTGGATAGAAAGGAGATATGGAATGTCCAGAACTTGTGGACGTTTACCAAAATCCTTACGAATACGTTTTTTCTCGGTATAGGAGTAAACCATAGGGTTCCTCAGCTCGCTGACAAGTCGACCCATCTGTCCGACGAAGGGACAGTTTGTGCAACACCATTTTGTGGACCGGAAAATTGAATACTTTCCGCAATACCTGTTGCTATCACGCTTAAACCATTTCATTGCGATTTACACAGAGCGAGCACCCTGTCGCAGTATATTAAGTCGTCGATAGAAACAAGCATTGTCAGGACAACCAGCAGTCAAACAGTGTGAAATGCTGCTGATGCCTTACAGCGCAAAAAGGCTGGTGACTAAAAAGTCACCAGCCATCAGCCTAATTGCTTAGGCTGCAACCAGAAAAGTTGGCTTATTTAACTTCAACTTCAGCGCCAGCTTCTTCCAGAGATTTTTTCAGTGCTTCTGCGTCGTCTTTGCTCACGCCTTCTTTCAGCGCAGCTGGAGCAGATTCTACCAGGTCTTTAGCTTCTTTCAGACCCAGGCCAGTTGCGCCACGTACTGCTTTGATTACAGCAACTTTGTTCGCGCCAGCAGCTTTCAGAATTACGTCGAATTCAGTTTTTTCTTCAGCAGCTTCAGCCGGGCCCGCAGCTACAGCTACAGCAGCAGCAGCAGAAACACCGAATTTTTCTTCCATTGCAGAAACCAGCTCTACAACGTCCATTACGGACATAGCTGCTACTGCTTCAATGATTTGATCTTTAGTGATAGACATTTAAATTGTTCCTGAAAATCAGAATAAGTTTATACGTAAGCAAATGCTTTATAAAGATAACTGCGATTAAGCAGCTTCTTTCGCATCGCGTACAGCAGCCAGAGTGCGAACCAGTTTGCCAGCCGCAGCTTCTTTCATGGTTGCCATCAGGCGTGCAATTGCTTCTTCGTAGGTCGGCAGGGTTGCCAGGCGATCGATTTGCGATGCCGGGATCAACTCACCTTCAAAGGCTGCAGCTTTGACCTCAAATTTTGCATTCGCTTTCGCGAACTCTTTGAACAGACGAGCAGCAGCGCCCGGGTGTTCCATAGAGTATGCAATCAGGGTCGGACCAACAAACGTGTCTTTCAGGCACTCGAACTGAGTACCTTCAACTACGCGACGCAGCAGGGTGTTACGAACAACACGCATGTATACGCCAGCTTCACGACCTGCTTTACGCAGTTCAGTCATTTTGTCTACAGTAACGCCACGGGAATCCGCAACTACTGCAGACAGCGCGCCTTTGGCTACTTCGCTGACTTCAGCAACAATCGCTTGTTTGTCTTGAAGATTTAAAGCCATTAGCTTTGCTCCTGGATGTTTGCCGGAACTCATGTTCCGGAACTCACTTCACTCGACCCAACGGGAAGAGCGTCTTAATACGGTGAGCAGAAACAAGCCAGAGTATTTAAAATAATCTTAGCGTTCTGTCACCGTCTACGCAGGGGATTAAGTTTCTTGCGAAACACCTGCGGTCTTCGACGGAGGCCTGGATAGGCCAGGCTCCAACGAACAATTCTTTTAGCCGCTAACTTTTGTTAGCAAACGTGGGGGTAAGATTGTAGACAAAATCACCGCCCACGTAAAGGCATTAGTTTGCAGCAGCGCTCAGGCCAGCCTGGTCAACTGCAACACCTGCACCCATGGTGGTGGAGATGCTAACTTTCTTGATGTACACGCCTTTCGCCTGAGTTGGTTTTGCTTTTTTCAGCGCAACCAGCAGAGCTTCCAGGTTTTCTTTCAGTTTGTCAGCGTCAAAGTCCACTTTACCGATGGTGGTGTGGATGATGCCGTTTTTGTCGTTACGATAACGAACCTGACCTGCTTTAGCGTTCTTAACCGCTTCAGCAACGTTAGGGGTTACAGTACCCACTTTCGGGTTTGGCATCAGGCCGCGTGGACCCAGAACCTGGCCCAGCTGGCCAACAACGCGCATTGCATCTGGAGAAGCAATAACAACGTCAAAGTTCATTTCGCCTTTCTTGATCTGATCAGCCAGATCTTCCATACCTACCAGTTCAGCGCCGGCAGCTTTAGCAGCTTCAGCGTTTGCACCCTGAGCAAATACAGCTACGCGTACGGAACGGCCAGTACCGTGTGGCAGTACAGTTGCGCCACGAACGTTCTGATCGGATTTACGAGCGTCGATGCCCAGGTTAACGGCAACGTCAACGCTTTCAACGAACTTAGCGGTAGCCAGTTCTTTCAGCAGAGCGATAGCTTCGTTGATGTCGTACTGTTTGGTCGCATCAACTTTGTCACGGATCACGGACATGCGCTTGGTCAGTTTAGCCATTTCTTAGTCCTCCACTACCAGGCCCATGGAACGTGCAGTACCTTCGATGGAGCGAGTCATCGCTTCAATGTCGGAACCAGTCATGTCGGCAGCTTTGGTCTGCGCGATTTCCTGCAACTGAGCGCGGGAAATTTTACCCACTTTGTCTTTGTTCGGCTTACCGGAACCAGACTTGATGCCCGCTGCTTTCTTCAGCAGAACTGCTGCTGGAGGGGTTTTGGTAACGAAAGTGAAAGAACGGTCAGCGTAAACAGTGATTACAACTGGGATTGGCAGACCTTTCTCCATGGATTCAGTTTTGGCGTTGAACGCTTTACAGAATTCCATGATGTTCACACCCTGCTGACCCAGAGCTGGACCAACTGGTGGACTTGGGTTCGCCATACCTGCTGCAACCTGCAGCTTGACGTAGGCTTGTACTTTCTTAGCCATTCTAAAATCCTCTGATTGGGTAATAACGCCTCGGAGAGGCTCCCCGTGAATAAAATTCGTTTTACGGGTCGGAACCCATAAAAACAAAAGGCGCGAAATTGTATTCCAATCTCGCGCCCTGTGCAACGATTAAATCGTCGCTTTTTTGATCGCTGCTTAGGCTTTTTCTACCTGAGCAAAGTCCAGCTCTACCGGGGTCGCACGACCAAAGATAGAAACGGAAACTTTCAGGCGGGACTTCTCGTAGTCCACTTCTTCGACGACGCCATTAAAGTCAGCAAACGGACCGTCGTTAACACGAACCATCTCACCCGGTTCAAACAGCGTTTTCGGACGCGGTTTGTCACCCACCTGCTGGAGGCGGTTCATAATCGCATCAACTTCTTTGTCGCTGATTGGCGCCGGACGGTCAGATGTGCCGCCGATAAAGCCCATCACGCGTGGTACGCTGCGCACCAGGTGCCAGCTCGCGTCGTTCATCACCATCTGAACCAGCACGTAACCCGGGAAGAATTTACGTTCGCTTTTGCGACGTTGGCCGCCACGGATCTCAACCACTTCTTCGGTCGGAACCATAACTTCGCCAAATAACTCTTCCATATTGTGTAATTTGATATGCTCACGCAGCGACGTAGCTACGCGGCCTTCAAAACCGGAAAACGCCTGAACGACGTACCAGCGCTTTTTAGGGGCTTCAGACATCTCAGAACCTCAGGCCAGTGATAAAGGATACCAGGCGAACCAGAATACCATCCAGTCCCCACAGGATCAGTGACATTACAGCGGTTACCGCCGCTACAATCAGCGTGGTGTGCAATGTTTCCTGGCGAGTCGGCCAAATGACCTTGCGGACTTCGGTACGCGCTTCGCGGGCAAACGCAACGGTCGCTTTGCCTTTCGTCGTCAACAGCGCGACACCACCCGCCGCAGCAATCAGAATTACCACTGCAAGCGCGCGTAGCGGCAGCATCATGTCACGATAAAGATAGTTGCCGACAATCGCCACAATCAGCAGCACGGCTACAACTACCCATTTCATCGCTTCCAGGCCGCGCCCGCTCCCTTGAGCTTCGGTATTC
The DNA here is from genome assembly GCF_036936505.1 of Enterobacter sp. JJBC. Lineage (NCBI taxonomy): Bacteria > Pseudomonadati > Pseudomonadota > Gammaproteobacteria > Enterobacterales > Enterobacteriaceae > Enterobacter > Enterobacter sp. JJBC. Next base: position 259,086 of record NZ_CP136935.1, on the reverse strand, counting down.
GCACTCATAAACCAACCTGTCAGAAGTATTCTACAAACATTTTCACCCCGCGAGTGCGAGGCAAACCAATCGAAATGCTATTCGCTTTTCGTATTATACGCTCTCCGCAGAGCCTGTCTCAGCAATGATTATGACAAAATTAATCACTGATGAGCCAGGTTCTGATGTGAAAGCGTGCAAAAAGGGCATCAAATGATGCCCTTTTATTGCGCATTGCGTCAAATGTTATCAGCGATTAGCCGAGAACTTTAGCAACAACGCCCGCGCCAACGGTACGGCCGCCTTCACGGATTGCGAAACGCAGACCGTCGTCCATCGCGATTGGGTGGATCAGAGTCACAACCATCTTGATGTTGTCGCCTGGCATTACCATCTCTACGCCTTCTGGCAGTTCGATGGTACCGGTCACGTCAGTTGTACGGAAGTAGAACTGTGGACGGTAGCCTTTGAAGAACGGAGTATGACGGCCGCCTTCGTCTTTGGACAGAATGTACACTTCAGATTCGAACTTGGTGTGTGGCTTGATTGAGCCTGGCTTCGCCAGAACCTGACCACGTTCGATTTCTTCACGTTTGATACCACGCAGCAGAACACCAACGTTCTCACCAGCACGGCCTTCGTCCAGCAGTTTGCGGAACATTTCAACGCCAGTACAGGTAGACTTCGCAGTCTCTTTGATACCAACGATTTCAACTTCTTCACCAACTTTGATGATACCGCGCTCTACACGACCGGTAACAACGGTACCACGACCGGAGATGGAGAATACGTCTTCGATTGGCAGCAGGAATGGCTTGTCAATCGCACGCTCTGGTTCTGGGATGTAAGAATCCAGGTAGCCAGCCAGTTCGATGATTTTCGCTTCCCACTCTGCATCGCCTTCCAGCGCTTTCAGCGCGGAACCACGAACGATTGGAGTGTCGTCGCCTGGGAAATCGTACTGAGACAGCAGTTCACGAACTTCCATCTCTACCAGTTCCAGCAGCTCTTCGTCATCAACCATGTCGCACTTGTTCAGGAACACGATGATGTAAGGAACGCCTACCTGACGACCCAGCAGGATGTGCTCACGAGTCTGAGGCATAGGGCCATCAGTCGCAGCAACAACCAGGATCGCGCCGTCCATCTGCGCAGCACCGGTGATCATGTTTTTAACATAGTCGGCGTGGCCTGGGCAGTCTACGTGTGCGTAGTGGCGAGTCGGGGTGTCATACTCAACGTGAGAAGTGTTGATGGTGATACCACGAGCTTTTTCTTCTGGTGCGTTATCGATCTGGTCGAAAGCACGAGCAGCACCGCCGTAGGTTTTAGCCAGTACGGTAGTGATTGCAGCGGTCAGCGTTGTTTTACCATGGTCAACGTGGCCGATAGTACCGACGTTAACGTGCGGTTTTGTACGTTCAAACTTTTCTTTAGACATCGATTGTCCCTCTAAGACACGGATAAATCGGTGATATCACCACATCAACCAGGCGAAAATGCCTGAACTGTTGAATACATTTACATTGAAACAGAGAGAAAGGGAGGGAGAAGTGAAGTGGTGCTGATACCCAGAGTCGAACTGGGGACCTCACCCTTACCAAGGGTGCGCTCTACCAACTGAGCCATATCAGCACGTATTGGAGCGGGCAGCGGGAATCGAACCCGCATCATCAGCTTGGAAGGCTGAGGTAATAGCCATTATACGATGCCCGCATCCTGAAACTCGGCTACCCAGTTCTTTCTGTAACAAAAAAAGAGATTTCTCTCTTTTCTGTTCGAGCTGGTCAATTTTTCCAACCAGCTCCGGCGGCGTTGACGCTGCCAGAAAGTGGTGGTGGGGGAAGGATTCGAACCTTCGAAGTCTGTGACGGCAGATTTACAGTCTGCTCCCTTTGGCCGCTCGGGAACCCCACCGGACTTGATGGTGCCGACTACCGGAATCGAACTGGTGACCTACTGATTACAAGTCAGTTGCTCTACCTACTGAGCTAAGTCGGCATCAAGTAGCGCGCATTCTATGGAGACCTGCGCAGTCATGCAACTAAAAAATTGCATAAAACGTTCTTTCGCTCACATTTTATTCGAAACCAGGGCTAACCGCTGTAAATTCATCCGCTCACGGTTAAAAATTCAACATGAACGCCTGATTTCGGCACGCTATAGCCCCACGTGATACCTGCCCGGTTAAGCATCGCTTTCCCATATTTTTTCTTATTATTCCTCTCATCTGGTGTTAACCTCCTGCCCATTGTCCAAAATTAACTATGTGATGAGCCCGCACCCGCCGTTTCGTGATGGTTCACAGAAGCATGCTTATGAGCAAAAAAGAGCAAACGTTAATGACGCCCTATCTTCAGTTTAACCGTAGCCAGTGGGCAGCCCTGCGTGACTCCGTCCCTATGACACTGACGGAAGGTGAAATCGCACGGCTAAAAGGGATAAACGAAGATCTCTCCCTGGAAGAGGTGGCAGAAATCTATCTCCCCCTCTCTCGCTTGCTTAACTTCTATATCAGCTCCAATTTGCGTCGTCAGGCCGTCCTGGAACAGTTCCTCGGCACGAACGGTCAACGTATTCCTTATATCATCAGTATTGCGGGCAGCGTGGCAGTGGGTAAAAGTACCACCGCGCGCGTGCTTCAGGCGCTGCTGAGCCGCTGGCCGGAACACCGCAGCGTGGAGCTGATCACCACAGACGGCTTCCTGCATCCCAACGAGGTGTTGAAAGAACGCGGCCTGATGAAAAAGAAGGGCTTCCCGCTCTCTTATGATATGCACCGCCTGGTAAAGTTTGTTTCAGATCTAAAATCGGGCGTACCTCACGTTACCGCGCCGGTTTACTCACATCTGATCTACGACCGCATCCCGGATGGCGACAAAACGGTTGTGCAGCCCGACATCCTGATTCTGGAAGGCTTAAACGTCCTGCAAAGCGGGATGGATTACCCTCACGATCCGCATCATGTGTTTGTCTCTGACTTTGTCGATTTCTCAATCTATGTCGATGCGCCGGAAGATTTGCTGCAACGCTGGTATATCAACCGCTTCCTGAAGTTCCGCGAAGGGGCGTTCACCGACCCGGATTCCTACTTCCACAACTACGCCCAGCTCTCTGAAGAAGAGGCTATCAGCGTGGCGACCGGGCTGTGGAATGAGATCAACTACGTCAACCTCAAAGAGAACATCCTGCCGACGCGCGAACGCGCAAGCCTGATCCTCACCAAGAGTGAGAAACACGCCGTCGACCAGATTCGTTTACGGAAGTAGACCTCAGACGTAAAAAAACCGGCTTATCGCCGGTTTTTTTATTTATGCATGCGGCTTTTCGCCGTTTTCATCCTGATCGACCGCGAAGCAGGCCACCAGCTGTCCACCATAATCCTTTAGCTGTGGCTGCAACTGCGTACACGGACCGAAGCGGCGACGGCAGCGGGCGTTAAACGCACATCCCGGCGGCGGGTTAAGCGGGCTTGGCAACTCACCGGTCAGCTTAATGCGCTCCCGGCGGTCATCCGGGTTCAGCCGCGGCGTCGCAGACAGCAGTGCCTGGGTATACGGATGACGCGGGTTAGTAAAGATCTGATCTTTCGTCCCCTTCTCCACGCAGCGTCCCAAATACATCACCATCACCTCATCGGCAATGTGCTCGACCACGGACAGGTCATGGGAGATGAAGACGTACGACAGTCCCAGATCCTGCTGTAAATCCATCATCAGGTTAAGCACCTGCGCGCGAACGGACACGTCAAGCGCTGAGACCGGCTCATCGGCAATCACCACGTCCGGGTCAAGCATCAGCCCACGAGCGATGGCAATACGCTGACGCTGACCACCAGAGAACATATGCGGGTAGCGATCGTAATGCTCGGTTTTAAGCCCCACCTTCGCCATCATCGCCAGCGCTTTTTCACGACGCTGCTCTTTGCTCAGATTGCTGTTAATCAGCAGCGGTTCTTCCAGAATCTGTCCCACTTTTTTACGCGGGTTTAAAGAACCGTACGGGTTCTGGAACACAATCTGGATTTTCTGGCGACGCAGCTTCTGTGCCTGCGGATCGTGCTTGAGCAGATCCTGGCCCTGATAGTAAAGCTCGCCGCCGGTTGGCGTTTCAATCATCGTCAGCAGACGGCCCAGCGTGGATTTCCCACAGCCCGACTCCCCGACGACCGCCAGCGTTTTACCGCGTTCAAGGCTGAAGGAGACGCCGTCCAGCGCTTTTACCAGGCGCTCAGGGGCAAAAATCCCCTTCTTCACCGGGTAATGTTTTTTCAGGTCGATAGCCTGCAACAGCGGCTGTTGCGTGGTGGCCTCGTGCGTACTCATAGTGTTGGCCTCCCGGCATCATCGAGTGGGTAGTGGCATTTTGACTGCCGACCATCGGCCAGCAGATTCAGCTCTGGCTCCTCGGCGCGGCATTTATCCGTCGCATACGGGCAGCGCGGATTCAGCAGGCAGCCCTGCGGACGGTCATATTTACCCGGAACCACACCCGGCAGTGACGCCAGACGCGCTTTGTCCTGGGCAAACTCCGGCAGCGCACGCAGCAACGCCTGCGTATACGGATGACGCGGCGCGCGGAAGATATCGTGCGAACTTCCGGTCTCCACCACCTGACCCGCGTACATCACGATGATTTTGTGCGCCGCTTCCGCCACCAGCGCCAGATCGTGCGTAATCAGCACCAGCGCCATGTTCTCTTTCTGCTGCAGCTCCAGTAGCAGCTCGATGATCTGTGCCTGGATGGTCACGTCAAGCGCCGTCGTCGGTTCATCCGCAATCAGCAGCTTTGGCCGACAGGCAATCGCCATGGCGATCATCACGCGCTGGCTCATCCCGCCTGAAAGCTGGTGCGGGTAAACGTCCAGACGCGATGCTGGGTCAGGTATCCCCACCTGGTTCAGCAGATCGATAGCACGCTGGCGACGGGTTTTCTTATTCCCACCCTGATGCACCTTAATCGCTTCCATAATCTGGAAACCCACGGTGTAGCATGGGTTCAGGCTGGTCATGGGGTCCTGGAAGATCATCGCCACTTCCGCGCCCACCAGCTGGCGGCGCTGTTTTTCGGAAATACGCTTCAGATCCTGACCGTTGAACTCCAGATTTTCCGCCATCACGCGGCCGGGGTAGTCAATCAGCCCCATAATCGCCAGCGAACTCACTGACTTACCGGAGCCCGACTCTCCTACAATCCCGACCACTTCGCCCTGATTAACGCTGTAGCTGATACGGTCCACGGCGCGAAACGGTGTGCCTTCGTCGCCAAAGTGCACGGATAATTTATTTACATTTAATAACGCCATCTCGTGCCTCTTACTGCTTCAGTTTGGGATCAAGTGCATCACGCAGACCATCACCCATCAGGTTAAATGCCAGCACCGTCAGCAGAATCGCCAGACCCGGGAAGGTGACGACCCACCAGGCGCTTTGCGCGAACTGCAACACGTCGGAGAGCATGGTGCCCCACTCCGGTGTTGGCGGCTGCGCACCCATGCCAAGGAAGCCAAGAGCGGCCATATCAAGAATGGCGTTAGAGAAACCGAGCGACGCCTGAACAATCAGCGGCGCAAGGCAGTTTGGGAAGATATTGATAAACATCTGACGCATCGCACCGGCACCCGCCACGCGAGAGGCGGTAACGTAGTCGCGGTTCACTTCCACCAGCACCGCCGCACGGGTCAGACGCACATAGTGCGGTAGCGCAACAAACGTCAGCGCAAGCGCGGCGTTACCAATCGACGGACCGAAGATCGCCACCAGCACCAGCGCCAGCAGCAGGCTTGGCAATGCCAGCATAATGTCGACGACGCGCATGATGATGTTATCAACAATGCCGCCGAAGTAGCCTGCCACCAGGCCGAGTACGATCCCCATGATCAGCGACAGTACGACAACGAGGCAGCCAACCAGCAGCGACAGGCGTGCGCCGTACATCAGGCGCGAAAGCACATCGCGACCCACGTCGTCGGTGCCCAGCAGGTGCGCCAGGCTTCCGCCGTCCTGCCATGCAGGAGGTGCCAGCAGCGCATCGCGGAACTGATCAGCCGGGTTATACGGCGCAAGGACGTTCGCAAACACCGCAATCAGGATCATGATGGAAACATACACCAGCCCGACGACCGCGCCTTTGTTGCGCTTGAAGTAGTGCCAGAATTCCTGCATCGGCGTCATTGGCACCGGTGCGGTGACCACTTTATTTTGAGTAACTTGTGACATGATGGCCCCTTACTTCTTATGACGAATACGCGGGTTCACCACGCCGTACAGCAAATCGACCAGCAGGTTGACGAGAATAATCATCGTCGCGACCAGCAGTACACCGCCCTGCACAACCGGATAGTCACGGCGTTGCAGCGCATCAATCAGCCAGCGTCCAAGACCCGGCCAGGAGAAGATGGTTTCGGTCAGGATCGCCCCCGCCAGCAGCGTACCGACCTGCAAACCGATAACGGTTACCACCGGCAGCATAGCGTTTCGCAGGGCATGAATGATGATGACGCGCATACGGGTCAGGCCTTTAGCGCGGGCAGTACGAATATAATCCTCGCCCAGCACTTCCAGCATGGAGGAACGGGTCATACGCACGATCACCGCCAGAGGGATGGTGCCCAGCACCATTGCAGGCAGGATCATGTGCGCAACCGCATCAATGAAGTTGCCCTCTTCGCCCCAGATCGCCGTATCAATCAGCATAAAGCCGGTTAACGGATTGGTGTCGTCAAGGAAAACCATATCGCTGACGCGTCCGGAGACCGGCGTCAGGTTCCACTGCACCGAGACCAGCATGATCAGCATCATGCCCCACCAGAAGATAGGCATGGAGTAGCCGGTCAGTGCCAGGCCAACAGCGGTGTGGTCAAAAATAGAGCCACGTTTAACGGCAGCCAGTACGCCAACGGGGATCCCTACCGCGGTCGCGAAGATCATGGCGCAGATACCGAGTTCCAGCGTCGCTTTAAAGCGAGGTACGAACTCGTCCCACACCGGAAGACGGCTTTTCAGTGAAATCCCTAAATCGCCGTGCAACACGCCCCAGATATAGTGGAGATACTGCTGCCACATCGGCTTATCAAGGCCGAGTTCAGCCAGCAGTTGCGCATGACGTTCAGGGGAGATACCACGCTCGCCCGCCATAATCATCACCGGATCACCCGGGATCATATGGACGAAGGCAAAAGTGAGAAGGGTGATACCGATAAACGTCGGGATAACCAGTCCCAGACGTCGGAGGATGAACTGCAACATAACCCGGATTCTCTCTGATGACGCACACTCAGTGGCGTGACGTCTGTATTGCTCACAAATGTAAATTCCCTCTCCCTGTAGGAGAGGGTTAGGGTGAGGGGGTGCATGCACGCCCCTCACCCCTGCCCTCTCCAGGAGGGAGAGGGAGAACACCCTACTTATTATTCAACAGACACGTTTTCGAAGTGGTGTTTGCCCAGTGGATCGACCACGTAGCCCTTCACTTCTTTACGCACTGGCTCGTACACGGTGGAGTGAGCAACAATCAGCGCCGGAGCCTGATCGTGCATGACAACCTGCGCTTGCTTATACAGTTCGATACGTTTGTTGTGATCGTCGGTCGCACGCGCCGGCTGGATCAGATCTTCAAACGGCTTGTAGCACCAGCGAGAATAGTTAGAACCGTCTTTCGCTGCCGCACAGCTGAACAGGGTCGCGAAGAAGTTGTCCGGATCCCCGTTGTCACCGGTCCAGCCCATCATGACCGCCTGGTGTTCACCCGCTTTGGCGCGCTTCAGGTACTCGCCCCACTCGTAGGTCACAATCTTGGCCTGTACGCCAATCTTCGCCCAGTCAGCCTGAACCATTTCCGCCATACGGCGTGCGTTCGGGTTGTAAGGACGCTGTACCGGCATCGCCCACAGCTCAACGGTAAAGCCTTTGTCCTGGCCCGCTTCTTTCAGCAGCGCTTTCGCTTTCTCAGGATCGTAGGTGTAGTCCTTAATGTCGTCGTTATAGCCCCACATGGTTGGTGGGATCAGGTTCTTGGCCGCAACGCCTGCGCCCTGGTAAACGGCTTTGATGATCGCTTCTTTGTTCACCGCGTAGGTCAGCGCCTGACGCACTTTCACGTCATCGAACGGTTTCTTCTCGGTGTTGAAGGAGAGATAACCCACGTTCAGGCCCGCCTGCTCCAGCAGGTTGATATTTTTGTCCTGCTTCATGCGCGCGATGTCAGCCGGGTTTGGATACGGCATCACCTGACATTCGTTTTTCTGCAATTTTGCGTAACGCACGGATGCGTCAGGCGTGATGGAGAAGACCAGACGGTCGATCTGCGGCTTGGTGCCCCAGTAGCCCGGGAAGGCTTTATACAGAATACGGGAATCTTTCTGGTACTGAAGCAGCTGGAACGGGCCGGTACCGATTGGGTTCAGGTCCACTTTTTCCGGAGTGCCGGCTTTCAGCATGTTGTCCGCATACTCTTTAGAGAGAATAGAGGCGAAGTCCATCGCCAGGTCAGCCAGGAATGGCGCTTCCGGACGCGTCAGCACAAACTGGACGGTTTTATCGTCCACTTTTTTCACTTCAGCGATCAGGTCTGGCAGACCCATCCCTTCGAAGTATTCATAGCTGCCGCCAGACACTTTATGGTACGGGTTCTGGGCATTTTTCTGACGGTCGAAGGAGAACACAACGTCGTCGGCGTTAAAGTCGCGCGTAGGTTTAAATTCTTTGCTGTCCTGCCACTTCACGCCCTGACGCAGGTGGAAGGTATAGGTTTTACCGTCTTCGCTGATATCCCACTTTTCAGCCAGGCCAGGAATCACTTCCGTGGTGCCGGTTTTAAATTCAACCAGACGGTTATAGATCGGTACAGAACTTGCGTCGTAAGTCGTACCAGAGGTAAAGAGCTGTGGGTTAAAGCCTTCCGGAGAGCCTTCAGAACAGTAAACCAGGGTTTTTGCCTGTACGCTTGCTGCAACGGTCATGGCCACCAGGCTCAGACCAAGCTTCAGCATCCCTGACTTCTTCAAGGAAATACTCATTATTGTGCTCCAATGTGATGTTTTGCTTTGTTGTGTTACGCCGCCTGACCTTTATTTATTTTTTACCCGGTCCGGTCGGTGATGCCCGAAGGCGTTAAAAGGGATAGAGAATCCTTTCAGAAGAGCGTTTGAGTTGCAGCGCAGATCCTCCCTGAAATGCCCCTCGTGCCCTACAATCTGTCAACAGAATGTGAAAACGTCAATACAGGTGGCGGGGATTTACGTGGAGTGTGAGAAACCGCAAACAAAGATTAAAAAAACCCTGACCGTGAGTTTTCAGCAGAGAAATTTATGCTACTCGCCATGATGCAGCACAATTATCTTCATATTTCGCAACACTCAGTGATTAAGTTTTATTCAGAATGGGTAAATTTTCTTACAGGATGGTGATTATCTGAGCACTAAATACCGCGAACGTTAAAACGCACAGCGAAAAATGCTGAGGTTATCCATAAGCAACGCGAAAAAAGATCAAACTATATATAAAAAAATACAATGGATTATGTCACAAAACCGCAAGCAGGCAGGGGGAAGCAGGGCTAAGGGGTATTTTGAGGACTCGTGCGGGGTAACGCGTTAATGCAAAAAGGGCTAACCTTGCGGTTAGCCCTTTTTAGAATGTGGTCGGCGAGAGAGGATTCGAACCTCCGACCCACTGGTCCCAAACCAGTTGCGCTACCAAGCTGCGCTACTCGCCGAATGCGGAGCGCATCTTACTGCTGAGGTGCGCCCCCGTCAATCCCTTATTTTCAAAAAGCCATTCAACTGGCGATATTCTCGCCAGACCAGCTACTGCGCGGCTTTTGTGGTGTTATCAGGGAGTTTACACCAGTTGTTGTTTTCGTTAATCCCACCGTTCGGTGAGGTATAGCCGAGACAGCCCATAATGGTGTCGTACAGCTCAACGTGACGGCGCGGTACCTTGATCTCTGCCTGCTGTTTCAGATGGGCAAACATTTTGGCTTTGTCCGGATTTTCCAGGTACTTATCCGACATCCACATGATCATCGGCACGCGGAACTGCTCAGGCGGAGCCAGCTTACGCGGCGTACCGTGTAAATGCTCTTTCTCGTTGATGGACTCGCCGTGGTCGGCCGCGTAGATCACAATCGCTTTCTTATCGCGAAGCTGGTCGATCACCCGACTGAGGAAGGTATCCACATACAGAATCGAGTTATCATAGGCATTGATCAGCTCCTGCTTGCTACAGTTCTTGTTAATGCCGACGCACTCAGGCGTCCATTTGGCGAAATCGCGCGTGTAACGCTGATAGTAGCTGTAGTGTGACCCTTTGGTATGCAGAACAATAAGATGCTTACCCTGCGGATGGTTTTTCAGTGACTGTTCCATCTCAGAGAGCAGCAGCATGTCATCAACGTTCTTTCCGCGGTTACGCGGCTCGGCGCCAATCTGCTCGCGGTAGGCGATGTTATCCGCCATGGTGTTGGTGTAGAACCACATCTCACTTTGCATGGCGAACAGATCGGAGCTAAATCCAAGCTGCTTCAGAACAGCAAAAACGTTTTGCTCTTTGAGAGTGCGCTGAGGATTATCACTCGCACCGCCCTCACGAACAAACATACAGCGCAACGAGAGCTTCGTGGCGGTATCGCAGGAGTAGCCGCGGTAAGCTACAAGATTCTTTTCCTGCGCCAGTTTCGGGGTGGTATCGCGGTCATAACCGAGGATACCCATATGATCCCAGCGCGTCGTTTCGCCGATAACGAAGACCACGTAAGTATCATCCAGCCCGTCAGCCGGAGCCTGGTAGGTGAACTTTTTGGTTGGGTTAATCAGCGATTTCACATCGCTGGATTCGTCCGCCTGAGCCCAGGCATAAAGACCTAACGCCGACAGCCAGTTAGACGGCAGATACGAGTTAGCCACCACGCCGCCGTAGCTTGGCATATCCACGCCTGTCGCTTTTTCGATCCTTTTTTGCTGTTTTTCCATCAGGCGAATAGGCGCCCACACCAGCAGACCCGCCAGAAGAACGACGGCGACGTTGCGGATGCGCTGTCCCCGGGTACGCAGCTGGCGTAACAGGGTGTAGCGGCAGGTGTTACTCCAGATAAAGAAGAGCGGGATCAGGCAGGTCAGAATCGTCCACAGGATGAACCCTTGACCCACCACCTCTTTCGAGAGGTCGATGTCCGTGGTCATCACCGAGGCCACAATACCGTAGCCAATGACCACATTCATGAATGTCATGTAATAGCTTGCGGCGGCGGAGATAATCACCACCAGCGAGGCCAGAACCTGCCATGTACGTCTGCCAAAAAGCGAGAGCAGACGTAGCAGGAAGAAGGTCGCCAGAATTGAGCCAAACACTTCAATCGCGGCAAAAATTCCATTTCTTACAGTGAGGTGTTCGAAATAACCTTCCACTCGTCTGAACAGCACCGCGCCATTCAGAAACAAACCGATATAGACAGCCAGCATCAGACACAATCTTTGCTGGGTAAGAGACCTAATATATTTCATGCAAACAACCCTGGGGGAAGGGGTATAAAGACCCGCCGAATCTCAGTGAGAAAGCTGACAGAGTAAGTAGATGCGAGAGAAACCGTTATCAGAAACGTCTACAAGCGCGATAAGTAGACCACAGCAGGAAAGAAAAGTGGCAGCAGAGAATGTGAATCGATGAAGATTTTTACAAAATAGCAAGTCCGGAAGCGATTTAGAAATAAATAAAAGAGGCCCTGCGGCCCCTTTTTATCGAATCATGCATGCGCTTCTTTATATACCTCGCGCTGCGGCTGACGAATCGTGGTGGACAGCGCCAGCGAAATAATCAGCAAGGCAAATATCACGCAGAATGTCACGTAGAAGCCACCAAACAGCGAGGCAATCAGTGAACCGCAAATACTGCCGATACCGAAGCCGAGATAAATCACGCCGTAGTTTTTCGCCAGGTTGTTCAGGCCGAAGAACTCGCTCACCAGCGACGGGAAGACGGTAATAGTGCCGCCAAAGTTAAAGGCTACGCAGGCTATCGCCGCAAAGAATGTCGCCTCGTTCAGCGGAGCGAACAGCAGTGCTGCCATACCCACCAGGGAGATCACCTGCCCCAGCGTAATCACGCGGATCCGGGCGATTTTGTCAGACAAGATACCCAGTACCAGACGACCCGAGAGGTTAGCGATGGAGATGACCGTTACGGCGTTCGCCGCCGTCGCCGCGTCCAGTTTTACCATTCCCTGCGCGATATCTTTCGCCACACCGATGACATACAGACCGCTCATGCAGGCCGTCAGGAACATCACCGCCAGCATCCAGTACTGCGGCTTACGCATGGACTGAGCGAGGGTGAAATCGTTCTCCACCACGCCGTTAACGGTTTTCACTTCCTGCTGCGGCGCATCTTTCATCAGCGTGGCGCCGAAGAGGATCATTACCAGCACAATCACGCCCCAGATCATAAAGGTTTTCTCAAGCCCAACCGAGGCCAGCAGATGCGCATCGATGAATTTGAAGCCGAGGCTGCCCAGGCCATATGAACCAATGGCAAATGCGGAGATAAGCCCTTTACGCTCCGGGAACCACTTCACGCAGTTAGACAGCGTCAGCAGATAACCTGCGCCGTCCGCCAGCCCCACCAGCACCCCGGCGCTCAGCCACAGCATCATCAGGTTGTTAGAATATGCCGTCAGGAAGAATCCCAAGCCCAGCAAGATCCCGGATGCCATGGTTACACGCTTCACGCCGAAACGTTCCTGAAGTTTGCCCGCCACGGAAGAGGAAATTGCTAACCCAAGACTCAGCAAGCCGAAGGAGAATGCCACCTGGCTTATCGGCGCGCCGAGCTTATCGGACAGGGCGCTGTTAAACAGGCTCCAGGTATAGACCGATCCCAGTGCGAACTGGGTAACGATGGTGCCGAATAGCGTCAGCCAACGCGTGCGGTTATAAGTTGATGTGTTCATGGCAGTGTCCTGCAAGATAAATTATGGAAATTCGCTGAGGACAACGATAAACAAAACATTTATAGCGCTGGGGGAAAACGGAATGAAATGCAGGAGAGAAGGAATGAAATGCCTGGGATCTGGAATGAATGACCTTGCCGGGGAATGAAGCGCTGTTCTGTTAGTGGGCACTATCGCTCCAGACCCCGTCATAATTGTATTAAATATGTTATCGTATCGTTTAAAAAAATAACAACCCTTAAAATTTGGCGCTCAATCCCAGCGTATATAAATATTCTTCTTCAGTTTGCTGGTTATAGCTGATCTTCGCCCAGGGGTGTAAATCACCATACTGCGTATCAACACGCCAACCCAATGAGTTCACGCTGGCATGCCAGAGGGGATCGGTAAGCGACTGCGTGGTGGTTGTATCCTCAAACGCATTCACCGTTACAGGGGGAGCGCCATCAGTGCGCCACGCCATGACGGGCCCGGTGGTGAAATGTCCCGCCACGGGAAAATTCCAGCCAACGCTCAGAACGGTTTCCGCATCCGAACCGGAGGGATCGTTCAGGGTAAACCCCGTAGCATTCTGCGTGCGGTTAATACGCTCCGCGAGAATATCTTCATAACGAGGTTGGTGATCGGCGTCCCATGTATAACGTTCCGTCGTATTACTTTGTGCATCTGAAACGATATATTCCTGTTGCCACGCAAAAGCGGTGTGACAAAAAAGCAGGCAGACTGAAACACCCACCAGGCCAGAAGCAGCATGGCGACCACTGATTTTTTTTATCATCATCAAAGCGACTCCAGAAAGAGCCGAGTTCGGCGATATATGTCATTGTTCGAAGAGGTATTAGGGCGTATAGCCCTGTATTAACTATTGTCTCTTTAGCAGACACGTCAAGCCGGGCAGATTGAAATTTTTGCGTTTACCGTATCAGGAAGGGAGATGACCTATGCAACGTTGCGGCTGGGTAAGCCAGGATCAGCTTTATATCGATTATCACGACAAGGAATGGGGCGTACCGGAAACCGACGGTAAAAAACTGTTTGAAATGATTTGCCTTGAAGGCCAGCAGGCCGGGCTGTCGTGGATCACCGTTCTGAAAAAGCGTGAGAACTATCGCAAAGCCTTCCACCAGTTCGATCCGGCTGCGGTTGCCGCCATGACCGACGACGACGTACAAAAGCTGGTTCTGGATACCGGTATCATCCGCCATCGCGGTAAAATTCAGGCCATTATTGGTAACGCGCGTGCTTATCTGGCGATGGAGCAAAATGGCGAACCCTTTTCAGCATTTGTCTGGTCGTTTGTGGATAACGAGCCGAAGGTGACGCAGGCCGCCACGCTTGCAGAGATCCCAACGTCGACCCCCGCCTCAGATGCCCTGTCGAAAGCGCTGAAAAAACGCGGCTTTAAGTTTGTGGGCACCACCATCTGTTACTCCTTTATGCAGGCCTGCGGGCTGGTCAATGACCACATTACGGGCTGCTTCTGCCATCCGGAGGGCCACCATGATCCGCAAATGGCAAAGTGAGAACACCGCGCCGCTTTTGAGTCTGTGGCTGGAGAGCACCACCGAGGCGCATCCGTTTATCGACGCAAGTTACTGGCAAGCGAATGAAGCGGTAGTGCGGGATGAATACCTTCCCGCCGCCGAGACCTGGGTCTGGGAAGAAAACGGTACCCTGTGCGGTTTTATCAGCGTCATGCAGTTCCAGTTCGTGGGGGCGCTGTTTGTCGCCCCGGCGTTCATCGGAAAGGGGATTGGGCGTGCGCTGCTGAACCACGTTCAGCAGCACTACCCGTATTTAACCCTGGAGGTGTACCAGAAAAACGTGCGGGCGGTGAATTTCTATCATGCTCAGGGTTTTCGCATCGAAGACAGCGCCTGGCAGGATGATACCCAACACCCGACGTGGATCATGAGCTGGCAGGCGGATCAAACGCCGTAAGGGTAAGCGCCGGCCCCTCATATTTCTCCACCCATGCCAGCGCCGTATTAGCCGCGCAGCCATTCCCCAGCTTCGAGCTGGGGAGATCTTTGGTCAGCACGTTTACGGCGCCGTTCTTACAAATACCGCCCTCGTCCAGCGCCAGATCCGGCCATGCGCCCTGATGAATGCAGAAAACGCCAGGGCGGATCCCGTCACTCACCACGGCGCCTGCCAGCACCTGCCCGCGCGCGTTCCAGACCCGAACGAGATCGCCGTCGTTAATCCCCCGCGCCTTTGCATCGTCGCTATTCAGCGCGATCGGCTCACGACCCGCCACCGCATACTGCTCGCGCAGAGCCGAATAGTTGAGCTGGCTGTGCAGACGATGGGCAGGATGGGCAGACAGCAGCTGAAGCTGCCCCGGCTGCGCATTGCCATGCCATTCGTCCGGCTCCAGCCACGCCGGATGCGGCGGACAGTCCGCGTAGCCAAAGCTGGCGATGCGTTCGCTGTAGATCACAATCTTCCCGCTTTCGGTTTTTAACGGGTGATTCTCCGGATCGCGACGGAAGTCAGCAAAGCGCACAAACCGCGCGTTCTGCTCGCTTTCTGGCATTTCGAAGAGTTGATTCGCCTCCCAGAACTCAGCAAATGGCGGCAGGGACACGCCCTGCGCAGCCCCGCGCTGGCTGGCAATCTGGTAAAATGTTTCCAGCCATTGCAGATCCGTTTTGCCCTCGGTGAAACGCTCCCGCCCGCCCGCTTCCCACATTTCACTCAGGTCGGCAAAGACGTCGAAATCATCCCGCGCTTCATCCCGGGGAGCCACGACGCGCTTCATCGGCACCATATGCTGGTTGCTGTAATCCCCCGTCATGGTGAGATCGTTACGCTCGAACGAGGTCGTGGCAGGCAAAACGATATCGGCATGTTTCGCTGACGCAGTCCAGAAGCACTCCGAGATCACCACCAGCTCCGGTTTCTGCCAGGCGCGGATTAGGCGGTTGGTATCCTGGTGATGGGTGAAATTGGCCCCACCCGCCCACCAGATAAACTTAATATCCGGGAAATGGCGATCCTGACCGTTGTGCTGATAAAACCCGCCGGGGTTCTCCAGGGCTTCAACAATGCGTGCCACCGGAATTTTATCCACAGCGTCCACGCCACCCTGCACCGAGCCCTGCATGGACGCCAGCACCGCGGCTTTACGCGTCGGGTTGCCGCCGTTGGCAAAGTGATAGGAAAGGCCAAAACCGCCGCCGGGTGTGCCAATCTGCCCAAGCATCGCGGCGAGCGTCACCAACATCCAGTGCTTTTGCTCGCCAAACTGCTGGCGCTGCATCCCCCAGCCGGACATGAGCATCGTGACATGGCTATGGAATAACGCCGCCAGTTCGCGGATTTTAACGGCATTAACGCCGCAAATCGCCGCGGCCCACTCTGCGGTTTTGGCAATACCGTCGCTTTGTCCCGTCAGATAGTCGGCAAATTTATCGAACCCCGTGGTACAACGCGCCAGAAATTCCGTGTCGTGCCAGCCGTTCTCCACCAGGGTGTGGGCGATGCCCAGCATCATCGCCACGTCGGTGCCCATATGCGGCGCGATCCACTCGGCGCTGTCGCCGAAGAAATCCAGGGTTTCAGAGCGCATCGGATCGATACAGATGATGCGCTTGCCGCTTTTGCGCAGCGCATCGAAGTAGGAAACGCCCTGCTCGTCGGACGCATTCCAGGCAATTTTCAGGGTATTGAGCGGGTTGGCGCTCCACAGCACCACCACCTCTGTATGCTCCAGCACCAGCGGCCAGCTGGTCTGCTGCTGATAAACCTCATTCCCGCCCACGACATACGGCATGATTGCCTGCGCCGCGCCGGTCGAGTAATCGCCCAGATGGCCGGTATATCCTCCGGCCAGGCTCATATAGCGTTGCAGCAGGGTTGCAGCCTTATGCAGCACGCCGTTTGAGCGCCAGCCATAGGAGCCGGCAAAAATGGACGACGGGCCATAGCTGTCGCGGATGCGTTTATGCTGCGTATGGATCAGCGCCAGCGCATCGTCCCAGCTCACGCGCACGAACTCATCCTGCCCGCGAATACCCTGCGGTTTATCCGGTGACGCCAGAAAGCCTTTACGCACCATCGGCCAGCGGACGCGGGTCTTGCTGTGTACCTGATCGCGAACGACGGTCTGTAAAGAGTTGAGATGGCGCGAAGGCAAAGCCCCGCGAGACGACAGCACAGTGTCGCCATCGGTTTCGACCAGCATCGGCCCCCAGTGGGCGGCGGTCAGAATGGTTTTTGTTGAGGTGCTCAAAGCGTGCGCTCCTGGTTGCGTGCAGGTGTTTCGGCCTTTCATTGAGGCAATTTATCGTTTGTGACAAATTTCAGAGTTATACACTGAATTTTCTCCGTATCCGGACGTCATAATCCACTGCCACGTCCGTCGTGGCAAAGAATAAAAAGGATTAAGGAAATAAGATGAAAAAACGCGTACTCGTTATTGCCGCTCTGGTGAGCGGCGCACTGGCTGTTTCAGGCTGCACAACCAACCCTTACACCGGTGAACGCGAAGCGGGCAAATCCGGCATTGGCGCGGGTATTGGTTCCCTGGTAGGCGCTGGCGTTGGCGTACTCTCCTCCTCCAAGAAAGATCGCGGCAAAGGTGCGCTGATTGGCGCAGCGGCAGGCGCAGCCCTGGGCGGCGGCGTGGGTTATTACATGGATGTGCAGGAAGCAAAACTGCGTGACAAAATGAAAGGTACGGGCGTGAGCGTGACGCGCAGCGGTGACAACATCATCCTGAACATGCCAAACAACGTGACCTTTGACAGCAGCAGCGCGACGCTGAAACCCGCAGGCGCGAACACCCTGACCGGCGTGGCCGCAGTGCTGAAAGAGTACAATAAAACTGCCGTGAACGTGATTGGTTACACCGACAGCACCGGCAGCCAGGATCTGAACATGCGTCTGTCGCAGCAGCGCGCCGATTCCGTGGCCAGCTCGCTGATCACCCAGGGCGTAGAAGCGAACCGCATCCGCACCAGCGGCATGGGTCCGGCTAACCCGATCGCCAGCAACAGCACGGCGGAAGGCAAAGCGCAGAACCGCCGCGTTGAAATTACGTTGAGTCCTGTGCAGTAGGTAAAAGCAAAACGGCAACCCCGTTGCCGTTTTAGTATTTGCGCCCTCTCCTGTAGGAGAGGGTTGGGGTGAGGGCATCAGACCGCCACCCGGCAAATTGCTTGATTCGCCAGATTTTCCCGCTAAGGTATTCTCACTAAATTCAGGGAAATCAGCGATGATCAAACCAACCCGGGCCACCATCAGCGACGTGGCGAAAGCCGCCAAAACCGGTAAAACCAGCATTTCACGCTACCTCAACGGCGAGAAACACCTGCTGTCCGATGCGCTGCTGGCGCGGATCGAACAAGCCATTGCCGATCTCGACTACCGTCCCAGCCTGATGGCGCGCGGCCTCAAGCGGGGTCGCACCCGCCTGATTGGGCTTATCATCGCCGATATCACTAACCCCTACTCCGTTAACGTACTCAGCGGCATCGAAGCGGCGTGCCGGGAAAAAGGCTTTACCCCGCTGGTCTGTAACACCAATAACGAAGTTGATCAGGAGTTGCATTACCTCGATCTGCTGCGCAGCTATCAGGTGGAAGGGATCGTGGTCAATGCCGTCGGGATGCGCGAAGAGGGGCTAAATCGTCTGCAACAATCGTCTCTCCCGATGGTGCTTATTGACCGCAAAATCCCGGAATTTGCCTGCGATGTGGTCGGACTGGATAACACCCAGGCGGCCACCACTGCCACCGAGCACCTGATTGAACAGGGTTTCGAAGCCATTCTGTTCCTGAGCGAACCGCTGGGTATGGTTAACACCCGCCGCGACCGCCTGGCTGCATTTCGCGCCACGCTGGCGCGTTATCCCGGTGTGATCGCCGAAAATGCTGAAATCCCCCTCCATGAAGCCGGACAGCTGGATAATACCCTGCGCCAGTTCCATACCCGCCATCGGGGAATGCGTAAGGCGGTGATCTCCGCTAACGGGGCGCTGACGCTTCAGGTTGCCCGCTCGCTTAAACGCATTGGCCTGCACTGGGGCAGCGACATCGGCTTGCTCGGCTTTGATGAACTGGAGTGGGCTGAACTTGCTGGCGTAGGCATTACCACCCTCAAACAACCCACCTGGCAGATCGGCTATGCCGCGGTTGAACAAGTGGTTCGCCGCATTGAAGGCACCCGCGACGCCGTACGCGAGCAGGTTTTTTCTGGCGAGCTGATCGTTCGCGGCTCTACTGCCCGTTAATTTCCCCTTCGTGACAGCGATCATAAATTCAGCATCCCGATCTTTTCTTTGGAACCGGTTCCATCTAGCGTAATACTATCGATTACGCTCTGGAGTCAGGAAATGAGCAGGAAAATTATGGTGGTCACCGCCGCGTATGGTGCGGATCAGGTGCGACAGGCAGGCGGTCAACGGGCAATGCTTCCCGTTATTGCCGGCGCAGGAGCTGATGGCGTTGAAATCCGCCGAGAGCTCTTCAGCCACGACGAGTTAATGGCCCTGCCTGCGCTGGGCGAGTCCATTGAACTGCTGGGTTTACTGGCGTGCTACTCCGCCCCGGCCCCCCTGTTTATGCCCGATGGAACCCTCAACCCGGATCTTCCGCGCTACCTTAGCGAAGCCAGCGCACTGAACGCGCTGTGGCTTAAAGTTTCGCTGGGTCATTTCAGCGACAAACAACCGCTTGAAGCCCTGCGCGCACTGCTGGATGAAAGCGGCATGACGCTGGTGGTGGAAAACGACCAGACCGACTGCGGGCAGCTCGCGCCGATGCAGCGCTTCAAAGCCGCCTGCCGGGTAATGGCGCTGCCGGTCACACTGACGTTCGATATGGGCAACTGGCTGTGGGTTGGCGACTCCCCGGAAGAGGCTGCACGACAGCTGGCTCCCGCCGTGAGCTATATTCATGTGAAGGCCGCAGTCCCGCATAAGGCGCAGTTCCGCGCCGTCGCGCCGGATCAGACCGATTCTCGCTGGCGGGATCTGCTTAATCAACTGCCTGCCGACGCGCCGCGCGGTATCGAATTTCCGCTCGAAGGGACGGATCTCACCGCCGTCACCCGCCATTACGTCAACCTGCTGCGCGAGGAGTAAACCATGCACAAGACGCTGGACGTTATCACTATCGGCGAGGCCATGGCGATGTTTGTCGCCACCGAAACGGGCGAACTGAGCGCAGTGGAGCACTTTATCAAACGCGTGGCAGGCGCCGAATTGAATGTCGCTACCGGCCTTGCGAGGCTGGGGCTGAATGTCGGCTGGGTGAGCCGCGTGGGCAATGACAGCTTTGGCCATTTCGTTCTCGACTCGCTGAAAAAAGAGGGCATTGATGCCGCAGGCGTCACGCTCGACGGACGCTTCCCGACGGGCTTTCAGCTGAAATCTAAAGTTGAAAATGGAACCGATCCCATCGTGGAGTATTTCCGCAAAGGCTCAGCGGCAAGCCATCTCTCCGTGGATGATTATCACGCCGCGTATTTCTCCTCCGCGCGCCACCTGCACCTGAGCGGCGTGGCGGCGGCGCTCTCGGCCAGCTCGTACGATTTACTCGATCACGCGGCTTCGGCAATGAAAGCGCAGGGCAAAACGATCTCCTTTGATCCGAACCTGCGCCCGGTACTGTGGAAAAGCGAAGCGGAGATGGCTGAGAAACTCAACCGACTGGCGTTTCAGGCGGACTGGGTTCTGCCGGGCATAAAAGAGGGAATGATCCTCACTGGCGAAAGCACGCCCGAAGGCATTGCTGATTTTTACCTCAACAGAGGGGTAAAAGCCGTGGTGCTGAAAACCGGTGCCGACGGCGCATGGTTTAAAACTGCCGACGGTGAGCAAGGCGCTGTCGCTGCGGTAAAAGTCGACAACGTGGTCGATACCGTGGGCGCGGGCGATGGGTTTGCCGTCGGGGTCATCAGCGCCCTGCTGGAGGGCAAACCGCTGTCGCAGGCCGTGGCGCGAGGCAACAAAATTGGTTCGCTGGCGATTCAGGTGCAGGGCGACAGCGAAGGATTACCAACACGAGCAGAGCTCGGCGTCTAAATTCCCTCTCCCCGTGAGAGAGGACCAGGGTGAGGGCAGCAATCCGCACCAGATAATTAAGCCACCGTGTACCCTACAGACAACGGCGGCAACAACCTCAACAACAGAGGCAAGCCTATGAACAGTTCGACCAATGCAGTAAAACGCTGGTGGTACATCATGCCAATCGTGTTTATCACGTACAGCCTGGCGTACCTGGATCGTGCCAACTTCAGTTTCGCATCCGCCGCCGGGATCAACGAAGACCTCGGGATCACCAAAGGGGTCTCGTCCCTGCTGGGCGCCCTCTTCTTCCTGGGGTATTTCTTCTTCCAGATCCCCGGCGCGATTTACGCTGAACGCCGCAGCGTGCGAAAGCTCATTTTCATCTGCCTGATCTTATGGGGTGCCTGTGCGTCGCTTACTGGCGTGGTGAATAACATTCCTGCTCTGGCGGCTATTCGCTTTATTCTCGGCGTGGTTGAGGCGGCCGTCATGCCAGCAATGCTGATTTACATCAGCAACTGGTTCACAAAATCGGAGCGTTCACGTGCTAATACGTTCCTGATACTCGGTAACCCGGTCACCGTGCTGTGGATGTCGGTGGTTTCCGGCTATCTGATCCAGTCCTTCGGCTGGCGCGAGATGTTCATCATCGAAGGCGTTCCCGCGATTATCTGGGCCTTCTGCTGGTGGGTGCTGGTGAAAGATAAGCCAGCCCAGGCGAAATGGCTTTCTGAAGACGAAAAAGCCGCACTCCAGGCGCAGCTGGATAAAGAGCAGCAAGGGCTTAAAGCGGTGCGTAACTACGGCGAAGCCTTCCGCTCCCGGAACGTTATTCTGCTGTGCGCACAGTATTTTACCTGGAGTATTGGCGTGTACGGCTTTGTGCTGTGGCTACCGTCGATTATCCGCAGCGGCGGTGAAAACCTTGGCATGGTGGAAGTGGGCTGGCTGTCATCGGTGCCTTACCTGGCTGCGACCATCGCGATGATTATCGTCTCCTGGGCATCGGACAAGCTGCAAAACCGTAAGCTGTTCGTCTGGCCACTGCTGCTGATCGCTGCTTTTGCCTTCATTGGCTCCTGGGCCGTAGGCGCAAACCACTTCTGGGCTTCGTATACGCTGCTGGTGATCGCGGGTGCGGCCATGTATGCCCCGTATGGTCCGTTCTTTGCCATCATCCCGGAAATGCTGCCGCGTAACGTCGCAGGGGGCGCGATGGCGTTGATCAACAGTATGGGTGCGCTGGGTTCGTTCTTTGGCTCGTGGTTTGTGGGCTATCTTAACGGTGCCACCGGCAGCCCGTCGGCCTCTTACATCTTTATGGGGGTGGCGCTTTTTGCCTCGGTATGGCTTACTCTGATTGTTAAGCCTGCTAATAATCAACAGCTACCCGTCGGCGCACGCCACGCCTGAATCCTTTTAAAATCAACGGAGATTAGCATGAAGCCGTCCGTCATTTTGTACAAAGCACTGCCTGAAGATCTGCAAAAACGCCTGGAGGAACACTTTACCGTTACCCGGGTAAAGAACCTCAGCCCGGAAACCGTGGCACAGCACGCCGACGCGTTTGCCAGCGCCGAGGGCCTGCTGGGTTCGAGCGAAAAGGTGGATGCAGCGCTGCTGGAGAAAATGCCGAAGCTTCGTGCTACCTCAACCGTTTCGGTGGGATACGACAATTTCGACGTGGATGCGCTAAACGCGCGCAACATCCTGCTGATGCACACGCCCCATGCCCTGACGGAAACCGTCGCCGACACGCTGATGGCGCTGGTGCTTAGCACCGCCCGTCGTGTAGTGGAAGTGGCCGAGCGCGTGAAAGCGGGCGAATGGACCAAAAGCATTGGCCCGGACTGGTTCGGCGTGGACGTTCATGGCAAAACGCTGGGGATTGTTGGGATGGGCCGTATCGGTCTGGCGCTGGCACAGCGCGCGCATTTTGGCTTCAACATGCCCATTCTGTATAACGCGCGCCGTCACCACAGTGAAGCTGAAGAACGTTTCAACGCCCTTTATTGCGAGCTTGATACGCTGTTGCGGGAAGCCGACTTTGTCTGCCTGATCCTGCCGCTGACGGATGAAACGCGTCATCTCATCGGCAAAGCGGCGTTTGAAAAGATGAAGAAATCGGCCATTTTCATCAACGCGGGTCGTGGTCCGGTGGTCGATGAGAAGGCGCTGATTGAGGCACTGCAAAACGGTGAGATCCACGCCGCTGGTCTGGACGTGTTTGAACAAGAGCCGCTGCCGGTGGATTCTCCGCTACTGACCATGCCGAACGTTGTCGCCCTGCCCCACATCGGCTCTGCGACTCATGAAACACGCTACAACATGGCGGCGACCGCCGTGGATAACCTGATTGCCGCGCTCGGCGGTAAAGTGGATAAGAACTGCGTTAACCCGCAGATACAACAGTAGAAACGAAAAAACCCGCCAGAAGGCGGGTTTTTGAATTTAGTGCTACTGGGCTGGAAGCTTACAGGCTTACAACGTTACCAGCTGCTGGGCCTTTAGCGCCGCTTTCGATGGTGAAGGAAACTTTCTGACCTTCATCCAGAGATTTGTAGCCATCGTTCTGGATAGCAGAGAAGTGTACGAACACGTCTTTAGAGCCATCGTCAGGAGTGATGAAGCCGAAACCTTTATCAGCGTTGAACCATTTTACCAGACCAGTCATTTTAGCAGACATAGAAATTACCTTATTAACAAATATATTGTGCCTTCCGGCTTGATGGATTGCGTTACAGATTTTTAAGCGATGAAGGAAGGGTCACTACGAAGGGTATCTATGGATAACAATCTGGACTGCTTTACTAAACTGCTTTAGGTCTGTGTAACAAACCGACGAACATAGTTATACCGATGTGGTAGATGAATGACAAGCGTTATTTTCATCAAGCATAAAAAAAACCCCGCCGAAGCGGGGGTTTTCTTATTCCGTAGCAGCGACCGCTGCGCTCCAGGCCTGGCTAAAGGCCTGATGCTGGGACGCGAGCGGACCGATCAGCGCGTTATACTGGCTCGCCTGCTGGGAGGTCGGGAACTGGATACCGTTAGAGACAAAGCTCACCTGCGTACCTTGTTCACTAATAAAGTCACCCACCTGAACCAACTGCTGAGTAAAGACCTGCGCCGCCGGGATCAGCGGTTGCAAAGCGTTTGACGGCTTGGTCACGACTTTCTCATACACCTGGTCATAGACCGGTTTAAGATCCTCGCCCTGCTTCAACGCGGAACGCGACGCATCAGCCTGCATTTTGGCATTTTGCAGCTGCTGGCTCAGTACCCCAAGCGCGCCATTTGACTGGCGTAGCGGTTCGCGCTGGGTCATATAATCCTGTGGAACACGGATGGCATTCACGCTATCCACTACCGGGCGAAGACCGGAATCCATCGCCTGGCTTACCTGCTGTGAATAGCCATACAAAATGGCGTAATCCGACACGAATGGACCAAACTGTTTTTTCTGATCCGCAGTCAGCGTTGGTAAACGCTCGCCGCTACGCATCACTGTATTCTGTAGAAAATCGATAAACGCTTTGCGCTGATCGCCTTCTTTATCGAAACACCCACTCAGGCTAACAACCATCAATAACGCCGCAATAGGCGCAAACCAGCGAGAGCAGGACTTTCCTGTCGCCATTTTATTACTCCTTTCACCCAAAAAGCGCACACCGGCACACGCGTGCCCAACGCTGACAAGGATAGTCCAGGTCAGCCTTGCAAGATAGAGTTTTCATGCAAAACGGGTATTCCCGTTTTTGTACTGACTATTTACAAAAAAATACCTGTGCATCCCTACATATGACTAATCAGGTAATTAGCATAACTATCCATATAGCTGAAACGTGTAAAGCGATCGTTATCGCACAATTAATCACAGCCGTGACGATCCTGTGTCTGGTTTAGGGACTATTCTTAACAGGCTCTCTGATGTTCATGATCCCGATGTGTGATTTATGAGGAGTTCTCAATGGAATTAAAAGATCCTGAGTTTGAGCTGCTGAGCAGCCTGGAACAGATTATTTTTAAAGATGTACCGCCGACTGTTACCCTGAATCAAAAGTCCAATCCTTTTAGTGAATTTGAGCGTTTACGCAAAGGATCGGGCCTGAAAACAGATGAATTCGCAAGAGCGATGGGTGTCAGCGTAGCAATGGTGCTGGAGTGGGAGTCAAAACGTGAAAAACCTACCCCAGCCGAGCTAAAGCTTATGCGCCTGATCCAGGCAAACCCTGACCTTCGCAAGCAGTTAGCCTGATAAAGTTTGTTTGCCCCCGCCCTTGCGGGGGCTTGTGTTTACAGGCTTTCACATCGCCATCCCGTCTCTTCCCACACCAGTTCATGCGTCAGCTTCAGCCCTGCCAGAAAAGCTTCATCGTGCGACACCACCAGCAGCGCGCCGGGATAATCGGCCAGGGCCGCTTCAATGGCCTGAACAGAGGCCAGATCAAGATGGTTGGTCGGCTCATCCAGAAGCAACAGCTGCGTTGCCGCTTCACGCCACAATACGCAGGCCAGCGCGGCCTTCAGGCGCTCGCCGCCACTCAGTTCGGCCAGTGGTAGTGTCACTTTCTCTGCGCCCAGTTGAAGCTGCGCTAAACGGGTACGCAGCGCCCCCTCTTCGAGCGGCGTATTGCCCAGGCTAAGGTGAGTCATCACCGACTGCGACAGATCCAGCCGGGAAAGATGCTGATCGAGATAAGCACACCTGACAGAGACCTTACAGATTCCCGTAACAGGGGCGGTTTCGCCCAACATCACTTTCAACAGCGTGGATTTTCCACAGCCGTTCGGCCCGCGTAGCGCCACGCGCATCGGGCCATCCATTCGCCAGTTTATCGGTGGGACAGGCACGTGCGGAAGCACCAGTTCTTCCAGCACCAGCACCTGTTTCCCTTCCGGGATTTCACTGCCCGGCAGGGTAAACATCACCGCATTATCCTCTTCAACCCGCTCGCGTGCCTGGTTGACCGCAGCGTTCAAAGCATGGTTTTGATCGCTATGCTGTTTTTTCCAGGAACCAATACGCTCTTTCGCCGCCCCTTTGTATTTGACCCGTTCAAACGAGGCGATGTTAAGGCTGTCGACCGTGCGAAGCGTTTTGGCTGAACGCCGCAGGCTGTCGTCATGCTCTTTATGCATACGGGCGCGGGTACGCTTGCGCTCGGTGGCAGCATGCTCCAGCGCGGCGCGGGCAGCCAGCTGTTCAGCATCACGCTGGGTTCGATAGTCAGCATAATTCCCACCGTAGCTGCGCAAGCCCAACGCGCTCAGTTCAAGGATTCGCGGTACCTGGGCCAGCAACTCACGGTCGTGAGAGGCCACCAGCACCCCGCCCTGATACCTGGAAAGCTGCTCGTAGAACCACTTGCGGCCTTGCCTGTCGAGGTGGTTGGTCGGTTCGTCCAGCAGCAGGTAGTCAGCATCCGCGGTGAATGCGCTGCACAGCAAGGCACGAATGCGCTCGCCACCGCTCAACTCTGCCGCGCGTTTACTCGGGTCAAAAGGGGGAAGTTTTGCAGCGATAAAAGCCTGGCTCAGCCGTTCAGCCAGATCCCAATAACCGTCGAGCGTGTCGAGATCGTCGGGTTCATAATGACCGCTGTCGATGCGCGTGCGCGCCGCAAAGATCGCGTCGTAACCAAGCAGTTCGGCAAGCGTGGTATCCGCAGAAATATCCTGCTGCTGCGCCACGTAGACGTGTGTACCAAAGCGTTCAATATGACCGCTGGCGGGTTCATCAACTCCTGCCAGCAACCGGAGAAGGCGTGTTTTACCGCTGCCGTTGCGGCCAACCAGCGCGCACACTGACGCATCCAGAGAAAGATTCAGTGGACCAAAAAGGATATCGCCCGTCGCAAACTGACAGGTGACCTGATGCAAAATAAAAGAGGGGGACTGCGCAAAATGAGCCATAAGCACTCCTGAATGAAATCAAAACATCCCCTGCCGACGCGATGCGTTGAGCAAGGATCGAAATTCATCAGTAGTGTTTGTTCATTTTTGGGGGGCGCTCCTGAGGGCGAAATTTAACGGGAACAAGAATAACGGCAATGCGCCGCCCATTTCAAGGTTAAATTTTCACCAGGCTATTGCCCGAGCATAAAAAACCCGCCGAAGCGGGTCTCTCAATCAGATAAACGCAAACGCATCGCCAAACAGACGATCTTCCCGCGCGTCACGCTCGTTGCAGAACAGGTCGCGGGCAATTTTTGCCATTTCAAAGCGACCGGCAATGTAGATATCGTGCCCGGCCAGCGTCCCGTGATCCTGCAATACCGCAGTCAGCACCGTACCGCTGCGCCCGCGCCAGCCCTCTTCCGGCTGCTCGACAACCGGCTCAATGCGCAGGTTTGGATGATTTACGCTCAGCGCCTCCAGCTCAGACAGATCGTAAAGGTGCTTCTCTTCACGGCCGCCCCAGTAGATGGTGATATCGCGATTTGGATTACGCGCCAGCGCCGTCAGCAGAATAGAGCGGACATAGGAGAAGCCCGTGCCACCGGCAATCAGGATCAGCGGACGGTCTTCGTCTTCACGCAGCCAGGCCTCGCCATGAGGAATATCGACCACGATTTCACGCTCTTTCAGGATGCGGTCCATCACGGCCATCGCGTACAGGTTAAGCTCAGACGCACCAATATGCAGCTCAATAAATTCCTTCTCTGCTGGCGTTGAGGCCATAGAGAAAGGACGCTTATCACGCTCGTCCATCACGACCATCAGGTACTGACCGGCACGGAATGAGAATGCCGCTTCAGGAACCAAACGGACGCGATATACGGTGTCGGTAATAGCATCTACCGACGTCACTTTACAGCTTAAGGTTGTCATTCGCTCTCTCTGTCGGGAAGTCTATAGGGCTAAACGGTCTTATTCTGCCTTACCGTTATTCATTATGGCCAGCTCGTCCCAGATCGCGTCAATTCGCGCGGTCACGGCAGGATCTTTTTCGATCGGGCGACCCCATTCACGGTCGGTTTCGCCAGGCCATTTGTTCGTGGCATCCAGTCCCATTTTTGAGCCAAGTCCGGAAACCGGCGAGGCAAAATCCAGGTAATCAATCGGCGTGTTTTCCACTAACACCGTATCACGCGCCGGATCCATACGCGTGGTGATGGCCCAGATAACGTCATTCCAGTCGCGGGCATTGACGTCATCATCGCAGACAATCACAAACTTGGTATACATAAATTGGCGCAGGAAAGACCATACGCCCATCATCACGCGCTTAGCGTGACCGGCATACTGCTTCTTCATCGTCACCACCGCCAGGCGATACGAACACCCTTCCGGCGGCAGATAAAAATCAACGATTTCCGGGAACTGCTTTTGCAGGATCGGCACGAACACTTCGTTCAGCGCCACGCCCAGTACCGCCGGTTCGTCGGGTGGACGGCCGGTATAGGTGGAGTGATAGATGGCATCTTCACGCTGGGTAATGTGGGTGACGGTGAACACCGGAAAGTTATCCACTTCGTTGTAATAGCCGGTGTGGTCGCCGTACGGCCCTTCGGGTGCCAGCTCGCCCTGTTCAATGTAACCTTCCAGCACAATCTCTGCGCTGGCCGGTACTTCCAGGTCATTGGAGATGCACTTCACCACTTCGGTTTTGGTGCCGCGCAGCAGTCCTGCAAAGGCATATTCAGACAGCGTATCAGGAACAGGCGTCACCGCGCCCAGGATGGTTGCCGGATCGGCACCCAGCGCGACGGAAACCGGGAAGCGTTCGCCCGGATGGGCCGCGCACCACTCCTGGAAATCCAGCGCCCCGCCGCGATGGGACAACCAGCGCATGATGAGCTTATTTTTGCCAATCAGCTGCTGGCGGTAAATGCCGAGGTTTTGACGCTCTTTATGCGGCCCACGCGTCACGGTGAGGCCCCAGGTGATCAGCGGTGCGGCATCTTCAGGCCAGCACTGCATGATGGGAATTTTGGTCAGATCCACCGCATCGCCTTCCAGCACTTTTTGCTGGCACGGCGCACCGCGCAGGCGTTTGGTGGGCATATTCAACACCTGCTTAAACTGCGGCAGTTTGTCGAACAGGTCGCGGAACCCTTTTGGCGGCTCCGGCTCTTTCAGAAAGGCCAGCAGTTTGCCCACTTCACGTAACGCCGTGACATCTTCCTGCCCCATCCCCAGCGCCACGCGGCGAGGTGTGCCAAACAGGTTGCACAGCACCGGCATGGTGTAGCCTTTTGGGTTTTCAAACAGCAACGCCGGGCCGCCCGCGCGCAGGGTGCGGTCAGCGATTTCTGTCATTTCCAGATACGGATCAACAGGAAGCGTAATGCGTTTGAGTTCGCCCTGCTTTTCCAGCAGCGCCAGGAAGTCGCGTAGATCGTGGTATTTCATGCAGTTAATCATGGCCTCTCTGTAAGCGCTTCATTATACGGCGTAAGACCGCGTGATGCTGTAATTTTGTTAAATTAGCGTGAACTTCCACGACTTACTCTCTTTTTCGCCATTATAATCACCTTAGCGATCCCGCCAGGGTTTTGGTATGCTTGCGCCCCGAACAATGGGAAGAGTGATTATGCAGGCCTGGTATTTACTGTATTGCAAACGCGGGCAACTTCAGCGCGCGCAGGAACATCTTGAACGTCAGTCTGTGAACTGCCTGACACCCGTGATCACGCTTGAAAAAATGCAGCGTGGAAGACGCACGACCGTCAGTGAGCCTCTGTTCCCGAATTACCTGTTCGTCGAATTCGACCCCGAAGTGATCCACACCACGACGATCAGTGCCACACGCGGCGTCAGCCATTTTGTGCGTTTTGGCGCCCATCCGGCAAGAGTACCGTCATCGGTTATTCATCAGCTTTCTGTCTACCAGCAGCCTGAAGATATTACCGATCCGGAAACCCCTTATGCTGGCGACAGCGTGGTGATCACCGAAGGCGCCTTTGAAGGCTTACAGGCCATCTTCGCTGAGCCGGACGGTGAAGCGCGCTCCATGCTGCTGCTCAACCTGCTGAACAAAGAGGTGTTGCAGAGCGTGAAAAACACCGATTTCCGCAAAGTTTAGAACTGCACGCCGAACAGACGACGCACGTTATCATCGGTTTGTGCTGCCAGCCACTGCGCATCTTCTCCCCGCCAGTGCGCCACTCGCTCAGCAATATGCCCCAGGTAGGCCGGTTCATTACGTCGTGATGGCGGTTTGGGCTGCATATCACGGGGCAACAGATACGGCGCATCCGTTTCCAGCAGCAAACGATCGGCCGGGATAACGGGTAACAGCTCACGCAGTTCCAGCCCACGACGCTCATCGCAGACCCAGCCCGTGATACCCAAATAAAGCCCGCGGTTCAGGCAATCCAGCGCTTCCTGACGGGAGCCCGTAAAGCAGTGCAACACCGCACCGGGCAGCTTCTCCAGCCAGGGTTCCAGCAGCGCCAGAAAACGTTCATGCGCATCGCGACAGTGCATAAACACCGGCATCTCCAGCTCTGCTGCCAGCGCAAGCTGGGCGGTAAATGCCTTCTCCTGCTCTTCAGGCGTCGAGAAGTTACGGTTGAAATCAAGCCCGCATTCGCCAATGGCAACCACTTCTGGCGTTTGTGCCAGACGATGAAGCGCCTCAGCGCTTTCATGCGTCCACTGGCTGCTGTCATGAGGATGCACGCCTGCGGTGGACCAGCAGTGTTGATAGCGTTGCGCCAGCTGCCGTGCCTGCTCACTCTCATGCAGATTTGTTCCCGTCAGTAACAGCCCGTTCACGCCGGCGGCAAAGGCGCGCGCCACCACCTCATCGTGGTCTTTCGCAAACTGGGCGCTGGTGAGGTTAAGCCCGATATCAAACATACGTATCCCCATATGACAACCGCCCTGACGGGCGGTTGGTTTTATTCTTTAGTAGTCTCTTCAGACGGCTCGTCTTCTTCGTCCCGGGTACGCCCCTTTCCGACGTAGAAACGAGCGAAGAACACGCCGACTTCAAACAGGCAGTACATCGGTATCGCCAGTAAGGTTTGCGAGAAGACGTCCGGTGGCGTTAACAGCATACCTACAACAAATGCCCCCACCAGGATGTACGGGCGCTTCTTACGCAGATCGTCAGGCGTGGTCACCCCTACCCAGCAGAGCAGGACAATCGCTACGGGCACCTCGAAGGCGACACCAAAGGCCATAAACAGCGCCATCACGAAGCTGAGGTAGCTGGCGATGTCCGTCGAAACCTGTACCCCTTCCGGCGCGGTATGCGTCAGGAAGCCAAAGGCCAGCGGGAAGACAACGAAGTAGGCGAACGCCATGCCGATGTAAAACAGCAGCGAACTGGACACCAGCAGCGGAATAACCAGCTTGCGTTCATGCCTGTACAGCGCGGGCGCCACAAATGCCCAGACCTGATACAAAATGACCGGTGCAGATGCAATCAACGATACCCAGAAGGTCAGCTTGATGGGGGTAAAGAACGGTGAAGCAACGTCCGTTGCAATCATCGTCGCGCCCAGCGGCATCTGTTTAATCAGCGGCGCGGAAACCACCTGATAGATATCGTTGGCGAAATAGACCAGACATAAAAAAATGAGGAAAACCGCAATAATGCAGTTTAACAGGCGCTTACGCAGCTCAATGAGGTGCGCAATCAGCGGTTGAGTATCATCTACTGCCATGTTTACGCTTTATCACTCGACGAGGGGGATGATTCGGAAACAGGCGCGGCGGGTTTTACTTCAGCCGTTTTGACCACGAGCTCTTCCGGCGGCACCTGCTTTTTCACTTCGGGCTCCTGCGGCGATTGCTCTGGCGAAGCGGCCTGATGCTCCGCGCTGGAAGGCGTCACACCCTCGCGCTGCTCTTCGCTGCCCTTCACCACCGGATTATGGATGGTGTTTGCTTCATCGCTCGCCTTCTCAGGATCGTTAATGCTGTATGAGCGCTTCATGGATTCAGCCGCTTCGCGTAACTCATCCATTGATGCTTTCAGCTCCGGCGTCAGGTTATCCATGCTCGCCTTTTCAACCTTTTTCAGGCTGTCCTGAAATTCCTGAAGCTTCAGCTCCTGTGCCAGCTCGTTCTGCACGGTAGTTGCCAGCGAGCGAAGTGCCCGCACCCAGCCCACGACGGTTTTCACCGCAACGGGTAAACGCTGCGGCCCCAACACAATCAGACCAATCACAAAGACCAGCAGTAACTCACCAAAACCAATGTCGAACACGAATTACACCTGCTCTTTATCGTGACGTTTAGCCTCTTCCTTTTTGGCTTCGTCCTGCTTATCGGCGATGGATTTAGCGGTAAAATCAGCATCCTGACTGGTTTTTTCCTGCTTATTCTCATCATCGCTCATGGCTTTCTTGAAGCCTTTGATTGACGCGCCCAGGTCGGAACCAATCGATCCGAGTTTTTTCGTGCCAAACAGCAGCACAACGATGACGGCAATGATCACTAACTGCCAGATACTGATACCACCCATGCGTGTTCCCCAGTGATAGATGATTAATTAGTCAGATCGCATTATACGTATGCAATCTCTCGATAGCGACGCTAATTCAGCGCGTTTTTCGCCAGCCAGCAAGCCAGACAACCACACCGGCAGCCATAATCCAGGCTGGCATCATTTCCCAGTCCGGACGATTGATCAACAGCAACGTGCCGCTTATCAGCAGCGTCGCGCCAATTCCGAAGAGATAGCGGGACTGCCCCTGACGCACGCGACTGGATTGAAGCTCGTGCGCGATTTTATCCATGCTGTGCTGAAGGTTCTTGCTCTGACGCAAACTGTCGTAAACCAGTTCAGGAATTTCAGGCATTTTTTCAATCCAGAACGGGCCTTTCTCTTTAAGCGAGCGAACCAGGGCTGGAATACCGACCTGATCCTTAATCCAGGATTCGAGGAACGGTTTCGCGGTTTTCCACAAGTCTAACTGAGGATAGAGCTGGCGGCCTACGCCCTCAACGTAAAGTAATGTTTTCTGAAGTAAAACTAATTGTGGCTGCACTTCCATATTGAAACGGCGTGCGGTGTTGAACAGGTTGAGCAGGACGTGTCCGAAAGAGATCTCCGAGAGCGGCTTTTCAAAAATCGGCTCACAGACGGTGCGGATCGCAAATTCAAACTCTTCCACGTTGGTATCTGGCGGAACCCAGCCTGAATCCACGTGCAGCTCGGCCACCTTACGGTAGTCGCGATTGAAGAAAGCGATAAAGTTCTCGGCGAGATAACGCTTATCCTCTTTATTCAGCGAGCCGACAATACCGCAGTCGATGCCGATGTATTTAGGATCTTCCGGGTGCTCATAGCTGACAAAAATGTTGCCCGGATGCATGTCAGCATGGAAGAAGCTGTCGCGGAAAACCTGAGTAAAGAAGACCTGCACGCCACGTTCGGCCAGCAACTTCATGTTGGTGCCCTGTTTTTCCAGCGCCGTCACGTCCGAGACCGGAATACCGTAGATACGTTCCATCACCATCATGTTCTGACTGCAATAGTCAGAATAGACTTCAGGAACATACAGCATCGGGCTGTCTTCAAAGTTTCGACGCAGCTGAATGGCGTTCGCCGATTCACGCAGCAGGTTAAGCTCATCAATCAGCGTTTTTTCGTATTCCCGTACCACTTCCAGCGGACGCAGACGGCGGCCATCCGGCAACAGACGCGGCACCCAGCGAGCCAGGCGATAAATCAGCTTCATGTCTGCTTTGATAACCGGCAGGATATCCGGACGAATCACTTTAATGACCACCTCTTTGCCATTTTCCTTCAGGCGCGCAGTATGAACCTGCGCAATAGAGGCAGAGGCCAGAGGCTGAATATCGAAATCATCAAACCAGGTCTCGATGGGGATATTGCCCATCGCTTCTTCGATTTGTTTCTTCGCTCTCTCTCCGTCAAACGGAGCGACGCGATCCTGCAATAGTGCGAGCTGATCGGCAATCTGCGGTGGAAAAAGGTCGCGACGTGTTGAGAGCATCTGCCCAAACTTGATCCAGACCGGTCCCAGCTCCTGCAACGCAAGACGCAGGCGTGCGCCCAGCTCCTGATCCTTATGGCGATTCGGCATCCAGAACAGCGTGCGACGCCAAAGCCGAAGCGGCAGAGTGATACGCATTCTGGGGATAAGCTCGTCGAGCCCGTAGCTCAAAAAGGTGCGAACGATAAAATAGAGGCGCCGAATTTCACCAGGCGTCATTTGCCCTCCAGTTTTTCCAGCCGTTTGGTTAACGCATCAACTGCGCGCTCAACTGCCGCGGTCTCTTCTGCAAACCAGGCGACTTCTAAAGGCCCCGGCGCCATACGCCACTCTTCGGTCAGCACCTCGGCAGCATAGCGCTGTTGACGGAGCAGACCTTTACGCAGGAAAGCGGAACCCGTGCGCAGCGTTTTGCTTATCCCTTCAGCCGCGATGTCGCCGATATAGGGCGCCAGCAGTTCCGCCGGGTCGAATTCAGCCTGATCGCTGAGTGCAACGAAGTTCTGTACCACCTGAATATCGCCTTCGACCTCCAGCTCACCGCTGCGAATAAGCGCCGTCATCTGCTGACGGTCACGCAGTTTTGGTAAGACGCTCATGTGCGTAATTACCGAGCAATCAGCTTCGCCTTCCCACTCCCCCAGAACGTCAAGCTGACGTTCGCTGAAGACCAGCACAAGCGGCGTCGAGAACTCCTTTAACACGATGCGCAGCACCTTTCCGTTAAGCCGCTGACGTGCGGTTTTCAGCGCCGGAGCGCGATACAGAAAGGCATTCAGTACATTCTCGATGCCTGCGGTGACTAAGGGTTTAATGGGCACGGGAAACCTCCACTCAGAACTTGTAACCACGATGCAGCGCGACGACACCCGCCGTCATATTGAAGTATTCCACGTTTTCAAACTCGGCATCCTGCATCATCGCTTTCAGCGTGTCCTGATCCGGGTGCATTCGGATGGATTCGGCCAGATAACGGTAACTTTCTGCATCGTTTGCCACCAGCTCGCCGATGCGCGGCAAAACGTGGAAGGAATAGGCATCGTAAGCTTTGCTCAGCGGGTCGATAATCGGTTTAGAAAACTCGAGAACCAGCAGTCGGCCGCCCGGTTTCAGCACGCGGTACATGGAGCGCAGCGCTTTATCTTTATCGGTCACGTTACGCAGACCGAAAGAGATGGTGATGCAGTCGAACGTATTATCCGGGAACGGCAGCGCTTCGGCGTTGGCCTGAACATATTCAACGTTGCCTACCACGCCGATGTTACGCAGCTTTTCGCGTCCCATTTTCAGCATGGAGTCGTTGATATCCGCCAGCACCACGCGGCCGGTTTCGCCAACCAGACGGGAGAATTTAGCGGTCAGATCCCCTGTGCCTCCGGCTAAATCCAGCACCGTTTGTCCACGGCGCACGCCGCTGCAATCAATAGTGAAGCGCTTCCACAAGCGATGAATGCCGAATGACATCAAATCATTCATCACATCGTACTTCGCCGCCACGGAATGAAATACGTGGGCCACCATGTCAGCTTTCTGCGCTTTGGCGACAGTCTGAAAGCCAAAGTGCGTTGTGTCTTGTGAATCGTCAACCATCTCAGAGCCTGCTAATCAGTCAAATGTTCGTGAAGTGTAACAGATTGGGCGCATTTGCCCTACGTTTCAACCACCGTGAAAGAAACGTGCCGGCTGCGCTTCGGGGGATAAACTCGCCGCTAAACCGTTGTCTTCATTGCGGCTATTTTGCTCACCGTCGCCTTCACGCAGACGAAACTCTTCGTCCTGAGCGGTAGCCTGCTCCACCAGTTCCGGATTAATCTCGCGTTTAACTTCCACCCCCAGGCTGCGAAACGCCTCCGCCTGCGCCAGCAAATTGCCACGCCCGGAGGAGAGTTTTTTCATCGCCTGGCGGTAGTTATCCTGCGCGCGATCCAGGCTTTGCCCCACCGAGGACATATCGTCCACAAACAGCCGCATTTTGTCGTACAGCTTGCTGGCGCGATCGGCAATCTGCTGCGCGTTACGGCTTTGGTGCTCATAGCGCCACAGGTTGGCAATGGTACGTAACGCCACCAGTAGCGTGGTGGGGCTGACCAGCATAATGTTATTTTTCAGCGCTTCGGTGATCAGTTCGGGCTGTCTGTCGAGCGCCAGCAGGAAGGCTGGCTCAACCGGAATGAACATCAGCACATAATCCAGCGATCGCAGCCCCGGCAACTGCTGATAATCTTTTCTGCCCAGCAGACGGATATGGTTACGCACGGAGGCGATGTGCTCCTGCAACGCTGTTTCGCGGGTGTAGTCATCTTCCGCGTTGAAGTAGCGCTCATAGGCCACCAGCGTCATTTTGGCGTCGATAACCACATCTTTGCCCTGTGGCAGACGAACAATGACATCCGGCTGCATCCGCGAGCGCGCATCGTTTTCAATGCTGACCTGCGTTTCGTATTCGTATCCTTCGCGCAGGCCAGAGGCCTCCAGCACGCGCGTCATGACCACTTCGCCCCAGTTTCCCTGCGCTTTGTTATCACCTTTTAGTGCGCGCGTCAGGTTAACCGCCTCCTGCGCCATCTGCGCATTCAGCTGCTGGAGATTACGAATTTCATGCGCCAGCGTGTGGCGCTCGCGGGCCTCCTGACCAAAGCTGTCCTGTACCTGACGTCGAAAGCCGTCCAACTGCTCACGCAGGGGCGTCAGCAGGCTGTTCAGGCTCTGACGGTTCTGCTCATCCACGCGGCGATTGCTGTGCTCAAAAATGCGGTTCGCGAGGTTCTCAAACTGCTCGCTAAGACGCTGCTCGCTGTTGATCATCTGACGGATTTTGTCTTCGGCGTGCAGTTGGGTGGACTCAAGACGGGTGGTCACTTCACGGAGATCGGCCTCCAGCGAGGTATTGATATCACGCAGATTGCGCAGTTCGTTATTGAGCAGTTCGCACTCGTCGCGCCAGTGGTCACTCAGCGCAAGCTGTTGTTTCGTTGCGCTGAGTTCGGCGACGATCTCTTCGCGCTCTGCCAGCTGTTCGGCTTTCTGCTGCGCATGCTGGTAGCCGGAAATGAGCCAGCCAATCCCCACGCTCACCAGCGCAACTACCGCATAAACCAGGATTGAGATATCCACAATGCCCCCTGCATCCACGTCTAACCCGCACAAAATAGAATTGTGCTGTATGAACGTCCAGTTTGAAAGGGTTTTCCTGCGAGGCGTTACGCAAAAAGAAAAGGCCGAGCATGTCGGCCTTTTAGCACTGAAGAGAGAATTAGATCAGGCGGCGCGCCGCTTCAACCACGATTTTCACCGCATGGCTTTCAGTCTGCTTCATGGTTTCAGCGTTCGGGATCTCCTGTTGGGTACGGTTGACGATAACGCCCGCCACCATACCGGCACGCAGACCCTGGCTCGCGCACATGGTCAGCAGCGTCGCAGATTCCATTTCGTAGTTCATGACGCCCATCGACTGCCACTCTTCCATGGAGCCTTTGAAACGGCTCACCACGCGACCAGAGAAGGTGTCGTAACGCTCCTGGCCCGGGTAGAAGGTATCGGAAGAGGCAGTTACGCCCACGTGGGTGGTGGCGCCCACGGATTTCGCGGCTTCAACCAGCGCGGTGGTGCATTCGAAATCAGCCACTGCCGGGAATTCCATCGGTGCAAAGTGCAGGCTTGCCCCGTCCAGACGCACGGATGCGGTGGTAACCAGCACGTCGCCCACGTTGATGTGCGGCTGAATGGCGCCTGTGGTGCCGATGCGCAGGAAAGTACGAATGCCCAGCTGCGCCAGCTCTTCAACGGCGATAGAGGTAGACGGGCCACCAATACCGGTAGAGCACACGATCACCGCTTTACCGTCCAGCTCTGCGCGCCAGGTGGTGAATTCGCGATGCGCTGCCAGCTTAACCGGCTTATCCATCAGCGCGGCGATCTTTTCCACACGCTCTGGATCGCCAGGGACGATAGCAAGCGTAGCCCCTTGTAAATCGTTTTTAGTGAGGCCGAGATGAAAAACATCAGACTTAGACATAGGTGACTCCTCTGTGGGTCGGTTTGTCAGAAGAAGTAAAACGGTACTTTACAGAAGCAATGTGCATTATTTCGTGACACACCTCACCATGAATGAAAATGATTGCAGTTAATTTCCATAAAATAGTGATTCACATCACATTAACAAGTTATATCGCCGGGTGCTGCACAAAAGATAGACGCTATAAGGCACTGTGGGTTGTTAACCTGGTGTCTATATTTATCTTTGCGCTAATCCATTCATTGGTACGGAGAATGCCATGACTGAAAAAACCGGTTTTGCACCTGCTGCGGCCCCGCACGCTTCAACCATCGTCTCAACCCCTGAAGAAGCCATTACCGCAGGCGAGACCTCCATTCCCTCCCAGGGAGAGAACATGCCAGCGTACCACGCGCGGCCAAAATCTGCCGATGGCCCGCTGCCCATCGTGATCGTGGTGCAGGAAATATTTGGCGTTCATGAACATATTCGCGACCTCTGCCGCCGTCTGGCGCTGGAAGGTTACCTGGCCGTTGCGCCGGAACTCTATTTCCGTCAGGGCGATCCGAATGATTACAGCGACATCCCGACGCTGTTCAGCAACCTGGCCAGCAAAGTGCCGGACGCGCAGGTACTGGCCGATCTCGACCACGTTGCCAGTTGGGCGGCGCGCAACGGTGGCGACCCGCACCGTCTGATGGTGACCGGCTTCTGCTGGGGTGGACGCATTAGCTGGCTGTATGCCGCGCACAATCCGCAGTTGAAAGCGGCCGTGGCCTGGTACGGCAAACTGGTAGGCGAAAAGACGCTGAACTCGCCGAAACATCCGGTTGATATCGCCACCGATTTAAATGCCCCGGTGCTAGGGCTGTATGGCGGTCAGGATACCGGCATTCCGCTTGATACCGTCGAGACCATGCGCCACGCGCTGCGGGCGGCAAACGCGAAGGCCGAAATCGTGGTGTACCCGGATGCGGGACACGCGTTTAATGCCGATTATCGTCCGAGCTATCACGCGGAATCCGCGAAAGATGGCTGGCAGAGAATGCTGGCGTGGTTCAGCCAGTACGGCGGGAAGAAAGCGTAATACCAAAAGCCCGGTGGCGGCTACGCCAACCGGGCAATCCAGCACCACTACGCCTGACGCAAATTCTGCGCCGCCTGCACCATGTTCGCCAGCGCCGCGCGGGTTTCAGGCCAGCCACGGGTTTTCAGGCCGCAGTCCGGGTTTACCCACAGACGTTCCGCCGGGATGCGCTGGGCCGCTTTTTGCAGCAGCGATTCAATCCACTCCACGCTCGGCACGTTAGGGGAGTGAATGTCATACACGCCCGGCCCGATTTCGTTCGGGTAGTCGAACTCTTCGAACGACTCCAGCAGCTCCATGTCTGAACGCGAGGTCTCGATGGTGATCACATCGGCGTCGAGCGCGGCAATGGAGTCCATGATGTCGTTAAATTCGCAGTAACACATGTGGGTGTGGATCTGCGTGTCGTCCTTCGCGACGGCCGCGTTGAGGCGGAACGCCTCCACGCCCCACTGTAAGTAAGCATCCCAGTCGCTGCGACGCAGCGGCAAGCCTTCACGCAGCGCCGGTTCGTCGATCTGAATGATGCCAATCCCCGCCGCTTCCAGATCCGCCACTTCATCACGCAGCGCCAGGGCGATCTGTTTGGCGATGGTTTCCCGGGAAACATCTTCACGCGGGAACGACCAGCAGAGAATGGTCACCGGCCCCGTCAGCATGCCTTTTACCGGTTTGTCGGTCAGAGACTGGGCATACTTCGCCCACTCCACGGTGATCGCTTCCGGGCGGCTGACGTCACCGATCACCACCGGCGGCTTCACGCAGCGGGAGCCGTAGCTTTGCACCCAGCCGTTCTGGGTAAAGACAAAGCCGTCCAGGTGTTCACCGAAGTATTCCACCATATCGTTACGCTCGGCCTCGCCGTGCACCAGCACGTCCAGACCCAGACGTTCCTGCTCGACGATCGCCTGTTTGATGTGTTCCGCAATGCCGGTGCGGTAGTGATTCGCATCCAGATTGCCCTTTTTGAAGTCCAGGCGCAGGCCGCGGATCTCGGTAGTCTGCGGGAAGGAGCCGATGGTTGTGGTCGGCCACGCGGGCAGGTTAAAGCGCGCACGCTGGGCTTCGGCGCGCACTTCATACGGGCTCTGGCGCTGGCTGTCCCGGGCGGTGATGGCCGCCAGACGTTTTTCCACCACAGGGTTATGCACGCGCGTCGAGTGACGGCGCGCCTGGATCGGAGCGCTCCAGTCGGTAATCGCTGCCGTGTCGCCGCTGTTTAGCGCGTCGCGCAGCAGAGCCAGCTCCTCACACTTTTGCAGAGCAAAGGCAAACCAGCTTTTCACCTCAGGGTCGAGTCGGGTCTCCACGCTCAGGTCGATCGGGCTGTGCAGCAGGGAACAGGAAGAGGCTACCCACAATTCACGTTTACCGACAATGTCCTTAATTTGTGCATATTTCTCGGTGAGATCGGCACGCCAGACGTTACGACCATTCACCAGACCGGCAGAGAGCAGCCACTCCGCAGGCAGACGCTTGTGCAACTCTGCCACATCGTCTTTGCCGTGAACGAGATCAACGTGCAGACCCTGAACCGGCAGCGCAGTAATGGTGTCGAGGTTAGGCGTTACGCCCTCGAAATAGGTGGTCAGCAGCAGCTTCACCTGGCCCGTGAGCGCGTCATACGCCGGTTTGAAGGCATCCAGCCACGCCTGCGGCAGCTCAAGCACCAGCGCCGGTTCATCGATTTGCACCCACTGAATACCGCGCTTACCCAGCTCAATCAGCACCTGCTTATAAACCGGCAGAATATCGTTCAGCAGGCTGAGGCGGTCGAACTGCTCACCTTTCACTTTGCCCAGCCACAGGTAGGTGACCGGCCCCAGCAGCACGGGTTTCACCTGGTGACCCAGCGCCAGCGCTTCGTCCACTTCATCCAGAAGCTGGGTCCAGGTCAGTTTGAACTGCTGGCCCTTAACGAACTCCGGCACCATATAGTGATAGTTAGTGTTAAACCACTTGGTCATTTCCGCCGCTGCCGCTGGCTCACCCGTTGGCGCGCGGCCACGGCCGATGCGGAACAGGGTATCGATATCCACCGATCCATCGTTGTTCTGATGACGAGCCGGCACGTTGCCAAGCAGCAGGCTGGTGGTCAGAACATGGTCGTACCAGGCGAAATCGCCCACCGGCAGCAGGTCTACGCCCGCCTGTTTTTGCTGATCCCAGTGACGCGCGCGCAGCTCGCGTCCCACCGCCAGCAGTTCTTCGCGGGTGGCGTTACCCGCCCAGTAGCTTTCTTGCGCTTTTTTCAGCTCGCGACGCAGACCAACGCGAGGGAAACCGAGAGTGTGAGTGCGGATTGTCATGGCATACCCCTTGTAGAAATTCGTTATTTAGACGTCCAGATGTTTACACTTCTATAATTGGCAGGTACTGTATATTCCTCAAGCGCAAAATGTTCAAGCCGAAGTGAAGGACTTTCATGATCGAGATTAAACACCTGAAAACGCTACAAGCGTTGCGGAACTGCGGTTCTCTTGCGGCGGCAGCGGCCACGCTGCACCAGACTCAGTCTGCCCTTTCTCACCAGTTCAGCGATCTGGAACAACGCCTCGGCTTTCGTCTTTTTGTGCGTAAGAGCCAGCCTTTGCGCTTTACGCCGCAGGGCGAAATTTTGCTTCAGCTGGCGAACCAGGTGCTGCCGCAGATTGCCAGCGCGTTGCAGTCCTGCAACGAGCCGCAGCAGACCACCCTGCGCATCGCCATTGAGTGTCACAGCTGTATTCAGTGGCTGACCCCCGCGCTTGAGAACTTCCGCCAGAAGTGGCCGCAGGTGGAGATGGACTTCAAATCCGGCGTCACGTTTGATCCGCAGCCGTCGCTTCAGCAGGGTGAGCTGGATCTGGTGATGACCTCAGATATTCTGCCACGCAGCGGTCTGCACTATTCGCCAATGTTTGATTTTGAGGTGCGTCTGGTGCTGGCCCCGGACCATCCGCTGGCCGCCAAAACGCGTATCACGCCGGAAGATCTGGCAACGGAGACGCTGCTGATTTACCCGGTACAGCGCAGTCGTCTGGATATCTGGCGCCATTTCCTGCAACCCGCGGGCATCAGCCCACAGCTGAAAAGCGTGGATAACACGCTGCTGTTAATTCAGATGGTGGCGGCCAGAATGGGGATTGCGGCGCTGCCGCACTGGGTGGTCGAGACGGTTGAACGCCAGGGTCTGGTGGTTACCAAAACCCTGGGTGAAGGACTGTGGAGCCGGCTGTACGCCGCCGTGCGCGATGGCGAGCAACGTCAGCCAATTACGGAAGCGTTTATTCGCTCAGCGCGGAACCACGCGTGCGACCATCTTCCGTTTGTGCGGAGCGCGGAGCGACCCAGCGGCGATGTACCCACAGCGAAGCCAGGATCACCGTTCCCCCAATAAGGAAACTCGGCCAGTGCGGCTGCTCCTGCCAGATGGCGAGGTTCACCAGTAGCCCCGCCGGCACGTGCACGTTGTTCATGATCCCCAGCGTTCCGGCGTCTACCTGCGTCGCGCCGTAGTTCCACATAAAATAGCCCAGCCCCGACGCCACCACGCCCAGCCAGACCAGAACGCTCCACTGCACGGGGGTGGTCGGCAGCTTTTGCGGGTTGCCGAGCATAAACCATGCCGCAATCGCGACAATCGCCGCACCCATATAGAACCACGCAAACGCGTTATGCTGCGGCATCGGGCGGGTCTCCATCAGGCGTTTGTAACCCACCATCCCGATGGCAAAGCTGATATTAGCGAGCTGGACGAACATCAGCCCGGTCCAGAAGTGATCGCTTACCTTGTCATAGCGAATAATCGCCGCGCCAATGACTGCCAGCGCAGCGCTCAGCAGATATCCCCAGCGCAGGCGGCGCCTGCTGAGCAAGTCATAAATCAGCGTGATGTAGAGCGGCGTCAGCACGGTGAAGAGCAGAAATTCCGAGACGGACAGGTAAACGTAGGCCCGGAAGCTGAACAGGTACATGATGCCGAGCTGCATCGCGCCTACCAGCATGTACAGCAGAATAGTTTTTAGCGACTGCCCGCGGGTACGCAGGAACGGCAGGAACACCAGCGCCGCCAGCCCCACGCGCATCAGCACCGAAAAGTAGCTGTCGACCGATCCGGCAAGGTATTCGCCAATCAGACTAAAGGAGAAGGCCCACAGGATAGTGGTGATAATGAGTAGCGCCACAATGCTTGTCTCTCAAAAAGAAGGAGAGGCATTGTAGCGAACTCTTTAGTTGACATCTGAACAATAAACAATCAAATGAAGATTATTCAAGGAACAGTTTGCGCAGATACTTAGGTACCGCGTTGTCTGCGTTCGTGCCAATCACTTCCAGCTCCGGGTGCAGATCTTTCAGGCGCTGGTGCGCGTTCTGCATGATGCAGCCTTTACCCGCCATGGAGAGCATCTCGGCATCGTTCATGCCATCGCCAAAGGCGATACAGTCTTTCAGATCAAAACCCAGCCGTTTCGCTACCGCTTCCAGCGCGTGACCTTTGGACACCCCGCCCGCCATCACTTCCAGACAGGTCAGCGTGGAGAAGCTCACGTTCACGCGGTCGCCCCAGCGGGCGTTGATCGCCTGCTCCAGCGGCAGTAACTCCTCATGATTTACACAGGTGAAAAACACCTTACTGATCCCTTCCGGCTCCAGCAGACCCGGCTCGTACAGTGAGTACTGGAATACGGCTTCCTTGAAGAAGCGCATCTCTTCCGGGCGATGGCGGTTCATAAACCACTCGTCGTCGCGGTAAACGTTAGTCACGATATCCGGGTTGTTATGCACAATGCCGAACAAATCGGTGGCGATGTCACGATCGAGATTATGGGTAAAAATCAGGTTGCCGTCCGTGTCATGTACGCGCGCACCGTTAGAGGTGATCATGTACGACTTGATCTCCAGGTTATCGCGGATCTGCCCCACGTCCACGTGGTGGCGGCCAGTGGCGAACACGAAGTTCACGCCACGGGCAGTCAGGAGTTTTAGGGTCTCTTTCGCATAAGGCGACAGGGTGTGGTCGGGGGAAAGCAGCGTGCCATCTAAATCAGATGCAACAACCTGGTACATAGGGATTTCAACCTCTGGTGGAAAACAATAATCAGTTATGCCTGTTGAAAAATTCAACAATGGCGTTGAGCGCGACTGAGCGCATAGCGTCCTTTTCAAAAAGGATCTCATGGTACGCACCGTTGATGACCAGC
Organism: Enterobacter sp. JJBC; assembly: GCF_036936505.1. Classification (NCBI taxonomy): domain Bacteria; kingdom Pseudomonadati; phylum Pseudomonadota; class Gammaproteobacteria; order Enterobacterales; family Enterobacteriaceae; genus Enterobacter; species Enterobacter sp. JJBC. Next base: position 214,961 of record NZ_CP136935.1, on the reverse strand, counting down.
GGTTTACCCCCTTCACAGGGATGGCCCGCAGCGGCGCGAAGTTCACAATAGCGGTCATGCATGCGGTTATCCACCACACGCTCTTCTTCCGCCTGGATCAGGAGCGTCGGCGTGTCATCATCGCCTACGCCTGCCAGCACCTGTTCACCGGCATGAATACCTTCCCGCACCCAGTGCCAGGTGGGGCCGCCGACCCGCAGACGCGGTTCATCGGCATAAAAACGCAGGTTGCGCCGATAACGCTGCCGACTGTGGGTTAACACGTTGATGGCAAACGGTAACGCCCGCCAGCGTCCTGTTCCGATGGCATAGCCTTCTCGAATGCGCTGATGGCCCTCAGCCCAGTCGAGAAGATGGCGCACCATCCAGTCAGGAAAACGTATCACAATGCCGTACATCGGCGCGGTCAGCGCAATGGCGTCGCACTGGTGCTTATGGCGCTGCAAAAACAACGTCGAGATCGCGCCCCCCATGGAGTGGGCAAGAATATAACGCTTGCGCCACGGTCCGGGCTGCACTTCCTGCTGCCAGAACGCGGCCAGATCGTCGACGTAATCGCTGAAGTTATCCACGTGGCCGCGATGGGTATCCGGTAACATCCGGCCAGAAAGCCCCTGCCCGCGATGGTCGATAATTAACACATCAAAGCCCAGATGGAACAGGTCATACGCCAGCTCGGCATATTTGATATAGCTTTCGATGCGCCCGGGGCAGACCACAATCACCCGGTCATTTTTTTCATCACGGAAACGAACGAAGCGTACCGGGATTTCCCCGACGCCCATAAACTCATCTTCCTCACGCTGGCGCCAGAAATCGGTCAGCGGCCCCATGGAGAAAGCAGCAAATGCGTTTTCTCGTGTTTCCCAGTCCTTTTTCTGCTGAAACATTGGGTTTCCACCCCCCGTAATTCAGGGAATATCGTTTTTTTCGTCACCGGTCACAAAATGACTCAACAATAGCGTATTGTGGCATAAAAACAGACGATCCGGGAGTTTCAAATGACCTTCGAGTGGTGGTTCGCCTACCTGCTGACATCCATCATCCTCAGCCTTTCACCTGGCTCGGGCGCAATCAACACCATGACTACCTCCATTAATCACGGCTATCGCGGCGCGGTGGCGTCAATCGCCGGTTTACAGACCGGGCTTGGCATTCATATTGTGCTGGTGGGGATTGGTCTGGGCACGCTGTTCTCCCGTTCGGTGCTGGCCTTCGAGGTGCTGAAATGGGCTGGCGCAGCGTATCTTATCTGGCTGGGCATTCAGCAGTGGCGCACCGCTGGCTCGATTGATCTGCATACGCTCTCCCGGACGCAAACACGCGGCCACCTGTTTAAGCGCGCGGTGTTCGTTAACCTGACCAACCCGAAAAGCATCGTGTTCCTCGCCGCCCTGTTCCCGCAGTTTATCGTGCCGCATCAGCCACAGGTGATGCAGTACGTGGTGCTGGGCGCAACCACCATTATTGTAGATATCATTGTGATGATTGGTTACGCGACGCTGGCGCAGCGAATTGCGGCGTGGATCAAAGGGCCTAAGCAGATGAAGGCCCTGAACAAAGTCTTTGGTTCGCTGTTTATGCTGGTTGGCGCGCTGCTTGCGTCAGCGCGTCATGCTTAGCGAGAAATGATGAGATGAATGCCGAAGCCGGCGAACAACGCGCCGGCGAAGCCGTCGATCCACTTCGCGATGCGCTGGTAGCCGCGACGCATCGCCGGTAAGGCAAACAGGCTTGCCACAACGGTAAACCAGGCGAAAGTTTCCACAACGATCAGCAGGAAGATCCCCCAGCGCGCGCCCGCGCCGACGTTATCCCCCACAAACAGCGAGAATACCGAGCCGAAGTAAATAATTGCTTTCGGGTTCGCCAGGTTGGTCAGCAGCCCTTTCACAAAGCTACGGCCGCCCGTTGCCAGCTCAACCTTTGGCTCTTCCGGCTTGTTCTCTTCTTTCTTCAGCGCCCCGCGCAGCATCTGGTAGCCCATCCAGCACAGGTACAGACCGCCGCCAACCATAATGATGTTATGCAGCCACGCCATTTTCGCCAGGATCAGGTTCAGACCGAGCAGCGCAACCGCCGCCCAGACCATGACGCCCATGGTAATACCGAGCACACCCATCATCGCCTCTTTGCGGGAGCGGCTGACGGCCGTTTGCGACACGAAGAAAAAATCAGGGCCTGGGCTCATCAGCGCAACGATGTGCACTAACGCCACGGTGAGAAATAGCATTAACATAATTAGCTCGCGGGGAAATAATACAGTGAGTCACCATCCTGGCACTTTTTCGCCCGGCTGACTACTCCTCATCATCACCATCAGCGTGGGAACGGATGAGCGCCATAAACTCTTTACCGAAGCGCTCCAGCTTGCGCGTGCCGACGCCGTTGACGCTGAGCATCTCGCTGGCGCTGAGCGGCATTTGCTCGGCCATCTCGATCAGCGTCGCGTCGTTGAACACCACGTATGGCGGGATGTTCTCTTCATCGGCAATAGCTTTACGCAGCTTACGCAGCTTGGCGAACAGCTTGCGGTCGTAGTTACCGCCGTAGGATTTTTGCATCACGCGCGGCTTCAGGGCGACGACGCGCGGAACGGCGAGCTTCAGTTCAACCTCGCCACGCAGGACAGGTCGCGCCGCTTCGGTCAGCTGAAGCGCAGAATGCTGGGCAATATTTTGCGTGGCAAAGCCGAGGTGGATCAACTGGCGGATAATACTCACCCAGTGCTCATGGCTCTGGTCTTTCCCGATGCCGTAAACCGGCAGCTTGTCGTGACCCATATCGCGGATACGCTGGTTGTTAGCCCCGCGCAGCACTTCAACGACGTAGCCCATCCCAAAGCGCTGGTTCACGCGTCCGATAGTCGAGAGCGCTTTGCGCGCGTCCATCAGGCCATCGTACTGCTTCGGCGGGTCGAGGCAGATATCGCAGTTGCCGCACGGCGCCTGACGCCCTTCACCAAAGTAGTTGAGTAACACCAGACGGCGGCAGGTTTGCGCTTCGGCGAAGGCCCCCATCGCGTTAAGCTTGTGGCGTTCGATATCCTGCAACTGCCCCTGCGGTTTCTCTTCCAGACAGCGGCGCAGCCACGCCATATCCGCCGGGTCGTAAAACAGCATCGCTTCCGCAGGCAGACCATCACGCCCGGCGCGGCCGGTTTCCTGATAGTAGGATTCGATATTGCGCGGAATGTCGAAATGCACCACAAAGCGCACGTTGGGCTTGTTGATCCCCATCCCGAACGCCACCGTTGCGACCACGATTTGCAGGTCGTCGCGCTGGAATTTTTCCTGCACGTCGGCGCGGATGTGGTTCTCTAACCCGGCATGGTATGCCGCCGCGCTAAAGCCGCGATTTTGCAGACGCGCAGCGGTGTCTTCCACCTTTGCGCGGCTGTTGCAGTAGATGATGCCGGACTTGCCGCGCTGCTCCTGCACGTAGCGCAGGAGCTGATCCAGCGGCTTGAACTTTTCCATCAGCATATAGCGGATGTTCGGGCGGTCGAAGCTGCTGACCTGAATATACGGGTCGTTCAGTCCCAGCAGGCGAACGATGTCCTGACGCGTGGTGTCGTCCGCCGTGGCGGTAAGCGCCATAAACGGCAGCTCGGGGAAGCGCTGACGAAGCTGGCCGAGGGCGGCGTATTCCGGGCGGAAATCGTGCCCCCACTGGGAGATACAGTGCGCTTCATCCACCGCCAGCAGCACCGGGTTCCAGTGCGCCAGGTGGTCGAGGAAGTTGTCCAGCATCAGGCGCTCTGGCGCGATATACAGCAGGCGAACCTGTCCGGTGCGGCACCCGGCCATCACCTCTTGCTGCTGCTCGCGAGTTTGCGTTGAGTTAAGACAGGCCGCCGCCACGCCGTTGGCGAGCAGCTGGTCGACCTGGTCTTTCATCAGGGAAATAAGGGGTGATACCACAACCGTCAGGCCATTAAGCACCAGCGCGGGCACCTGATAGCAGAGCGATTTACCGCCGCCGGTCGGCATGACCACCAGGCAATCGCGGCCTTCCAGAACGGTTTCAATGATGGTTTCCTGGCCAGGACGGAACTGCTGGTAGCCAAAGGTTTCATGCAAAACCTGTTTAGCCAGCGATTCCTGATTCAATACTTCCGCCTGCGCCACGTTAACCCCATATGCCAGAAATGAAACAGGCGCTATTTTCAGCGCCTGAGAGAGAAACTTCAACGTTTAACGCAAAAACATTCGAGCAGCTTAGAAAATATCGTTCAGCATGACGCCCACACCGACGCGGGTCTGGTTGAAGTTGTAGTCGATCAGCGATTCGCCGTAGCCGCTATACACCTGGGTATAGAGACGCACGTGTTTCGTTACCGGGTAGCTCAGGCCCAGCTCTGCACCGCCGTAGCCGGTATTCCAGTTGTACTGGCCTTTGGCGCTCAGCACCGCGTCACCCAGCTGATAGCCCACCTTAAGCTGATAGTATCCCATGTATTTGGTGATATCCGGGTTGTCATCGGTGCTGCCTACTACGTACCACGGCTTCACTTCCACCATGAAATTGCCGTTCTGCGCCATCAGACGCGTATAGATGCGGTTCCAGCTGCGTGAGGTTGGGTCGGAACGACCGTTGGAATCGTGGTTATAGCCCACCTCCACGTCTCGCAGCGTCCAGCCTGCAAACTCATAATCGGTGGCGAAACCGAGGAACAGCTGCGGTTCATAGTTGGTTTCGCGGAACGGTGATGACTCCCCGCTGTTGGAGAGTTGCCACCATGACTTCTGCGTGTAGGACGCGCCAAGTACCGAGTTCGGCCCCAGGATGCCGCGCCAGAACGGGAAGGCGAGGCTGAGCTGGAACTTCACCTCATCTTTACGCGCATTATCAGACCAGTTATAGGAGCTTATCGCCTCTTTGTTGAGATCGCTGGTCTGGGTGTAGATCACGTAGTTTGTGTCATACGGGTACAGCGTGAACGGATTGTCATGCTCCTGAAGCATATTGGCGATGATGCTGCCCTTAACGGCAGGTTTATCATGCACCTCTTTGATCGTCGCTTCCTGCGCATATGCTGTGAGGGGCAGCGCAACCGCCGCCAGTAACCAACCCAGATACGTCCGCATCGGTGGTGTTCTCCTGAAATGGTGACATTTAATGAATAGTTTTGTCCGGGCATTCTACAGACTTCTGCGATAACTTCCGCTTCCTCGTTTCTTAAAGTGGCATTCCTTTATCCTGAAGCATAAAATCAACATTTTGTTAACAACAAGGATGCCACGTCAGATGTTAGCCACACTCACCGCCGAAGAAACCTTAAAGCTCGTGGGCGAGATTTTTGTGTACCACATGCCGTTCAACCGTGCACTGGGTCTTGAGCTGGAGCGATACGAAAAAGACTTCGCTCAGCTGAGTTTCAATAATCAGCCAATGATGGTCGGTAACTGGGCGCAAAGCATTTTGCACGGCGGGGTAATTGCCTCCGCGCTGGACGTGGCGGCCGGTCTGGTGTGCGTGGGCAGCACGCTGACGCGCCACGACACCATCAACGAAGATGAGTTACGCCAGCGCCTGTCGCGCATGGGCACCATCGATTTACGCGTCGACTACCTGCGCCCAGGACGCGGAAACCGCTTCACCTGTACCAGCAGCCTGCTGCGCGCCGGGAATAAAGTTGCCGTCGCCCGCGTTGAGCTGCATAACGAGGAGCAGGTTTATATCGCCAGCGCAACCGCCACTTATATGGTGGGTTGAGACGGCAAATTCGGGTAAAATTACTTCACTTTTTTGTAACGGATTTTCCCGATGGATGCTAAACAGACGCGGCAGGGCGTTTTACTCGCCCTTGCCGCTTATTTTATTTGGGGTATAGCACCGGCGTACTTCAAACTTATCGCCTATGTCCCGGCGGACGAGATCCTCACTCACCGCGTCATCTGGTCGTTTTTCTTCATGATTGCGCTGATGAGTATCAGCCGTCAGTGGTCAGGCGTCAAAACGCTGCTGAAAACCCCGAAGAAGGTCTTCCTGCTCGCCCTCTCTGCGGTGCTGATTGGCGGAAACTGGCTGCTGTTTATCTGGGCGGTGAATAACCATTACATGCTCGAAGCCAGCCTGGGCTACTTTATTAACCCGCTGGTCAATATTTTGCTGGGGATGATTTTCCTCGGCGAGCGCTTTCGCCGGATGCAGTGGGTGGCAGTGATTCTGGCCTTCTGCGGCGTGCTGGTACAGCTGTGGACCTTCGGCTCACTGCCGGTTATCGCCCTGGGGCTGGCGTTCAGCTTTGCCTTCTACGGCCTGGTGCGTAAAAAAATCGCCGTGGAAGCGCAGACGGGAATGCTGTTTGAAACCCTGTGGCTGCTGCCTGTCGCCGCGATCTACCTGTTCGGTATTGCCGACAGCGCCACCAGCCATATGGGCAGCAACCCATGGTCGCTGAACCTGATGCTGATGGCCGCGGGCGTGGTCACGACGATACCCCTGCTGTGCTTCACCGGCGCGGCAACGCGTCTGCGCCTCTCCACGTTGGGCTTCTTCCAGTACATTGGCCCGACGCTGATGTTCCTGCTGGCGGTGGTGTTTTACGGCGAGGTGCCGGGTGCGGATAAGATGGTGACGTTCGCCTTTATCTGGGTGGCGCTGGCCATCTTTGTTGCGGATGCGATTTATACCCAGCGCAGGGTGCGCAAAGGGCTGTGATGTTGCCCTCACCCTAACCCTCTCCCACAGGGAGAGGGAATTCGATCGTAGGGCGGGTAAGCGCAGCGCCACCCGCCAGATTTTTACAGCCAGTTCCGGCGTTTAAAATAGAGATACGGCGCCAGCCCGGCGAGGATCATAAAGATAATCGCCCCCGGGTAGCCAAAGCTCCACTTCAGTTCCGGCATAAACTCGAAGTTCATCCCGTAGCTGGAGGCTACCAGCGTCGGCGGCAGGAACACCACGGACACCACCGAGAAGATCTTGATGATGCGGTTCTGCTCGATGTTGATGAAGCCCATCGCCGCCTGCATCAGGAAGTTGACCTTCTGGAACAGGGATTCGTTGTGCGGCAGCAGGGATTCGATATCGCGTAAGATCTCACGCGCCTGCTCCAGCTGACCGCCCGGCAGACGCGCCTTGCGCACCAGGAAGTTCAGCGCGCGCTGGGTATCCATCAGACACAAACGCACCTTCCAGCCGATATCTTCCAGCTCTGCCAGCGTGGACAACGCTTCGTCGTACTCATCACCCTGATGGCCTTCCATGATCACGCGGCTCAGCTTTTCCAGGTCGCTGTAGATGTTTTCGATTTCATCCGCCAGCTGTTCGATTTTGGTTTCGAACAGATCCAGCAGCAGCTCATAAGCGTTGCCGTCCATCATCGCCTGGCTGCGGGCACGCATACGGTAGAGACGAAACGCAGGCAGTTCGCGCTCGCGCAGGGTGAACAGGCGGCCATCGCGGATGGTAAACGCCACGGTGGAGTTCCCCGCGTGGTCTTCGGCATCCTCGAAAAAGAAGAAGGAGTGAATGTGCAGGCCGTCTTCGTCTTCAAAAAAACGGGCGGATGCTTCGATGTCTTCCAGTTCCGGGCGTGTCGCCAGGCTTTGCCCCAGTTCAGATTGTACGCGAAGGCGCTCATCGTCGTCCGGCTCGACCAGATCCACCCATACGGCATCAATGAGGGGCTGTGACTCTTCGGCTTCAAGCCGAGTCAGTCGGTTATTTTCGAGTTGAAATGCGCTCAACATGACCGGGACTCCCAATGCAAAAAATATCGGACAGTTCGGTGGGCACACAGAAACAAATTGGGTTTCAGACCATTAAACAGCCTGACTCAGCGCGACGGGAATGATGCAGTCGCTGACAACCACTAAGGCCATCAGCAAGAGGAGATAGCCTTAGGAGTTGTTCCTGGATGACAGGGAATTGAGCCAGTATCTACTGGGTGTGTCCAAGGCGAATGTCCTCTTAGCGTAATCGTGCGCGCATGTTACGCCAGCAATAACTGTGGCGTCAACACGCAACGGAACGCTGAAGGGCATTAATTGACCTTCAACGTATAAGGCTAGCAGATTATTACAAAATAGTGATATTTTTCTGAAAGTTACACACTTTCCAGCTTGGCATAGGCTGCCACCAGCCATTTGATCCCCTGCCCCTGGAACGCTACCTGCAAACGGCTGTGCTCGCCGCTGCCTTCCAGGTTGACGATGGTGCCTTCGCCAAACTTCGAGTGGCGCACGCGCTGGCCCAGCTTGTAACCGGTGTCGGTTTCAGAGATCGGCGAGCCCATACGCTGATGGCTGACCGGACGGCTGATGCTGGCGCGCAGGCGCACCTCTTCCACACACTCTTCCGGCAGTTCGCCGATAAAGCGCGACGGACGGTGATACACCTCTTTCCCGTACAGGCGGCGGGTTTCCGCGTAGGTCAGAGTCAGTTTCTGCATCGCACGGGTCACGCCCACGTAGGCCAGACGACGCTCCTCTTCCAGACGCCCGCCTTCATCCAGCGACATCTGGCTCGGGAACATCCCCTCTTCCATCCCGACGATGAACACCTGCGGGAACTCCAGACCTTTCGCGGAGTGCAGGGTCATCAGCTGAACCGCATCCTGCCAGGTATCGGCCTGCCCTTCACCCGCCTCCAGCGCGGCGTGAGAGAGGAATGCCTGCAACGGCATCAGGTCTTCGTCTTCTTCGTTGTAGCTGAACTGGCGCGTTGCCGTCACCAGTTCCTCTAAGTTCTCAATACGGGTCTGGCCCTTCTCGCCTTTTTCCTGCTCGTACATGGTGCGCAAGCCGGAATCTTTAATCACCCGGTCGGTCTGGACGTGCAGCGGCATGTCGGCCGTTTCCTGCGCCAGTGCGTCGATTAACTCCAGAAAGCGTTGCAATGCGCTGGCGGCGCGCCCGGCGAGGGCTTTTTCCTGTAACAGCTCGCGGCATGCCTGCCACAACGTGAGCTGACGATCGCGCGAGGCCTGACGCACCACGTCCAGCGTACGATCGCCGATACCGCGCGTCGGCGTGTTCACCACGCGCTCAAATGCCGCATCGTCGTTACGGTTGGCAATCAGACGCAAGTACGAGAGCGCATCTTTGATCTCCTGACGTTCGAAGAAGCGCATACCGCCATAAATGCGGTACGGCATGCTCACCTGCAACAGCGCCTCTTCCAGCACGCGCGACTGGGCGTTGCTGCGATAGAGAATGGCACACTGCTCCAGCGCGCCGCCGTTCTCCTGCCAGGTTTTAATGCGGTTCACAACGAAACGGGCTTCGTCGAGCTCGTTGAAGGCGCAGTAAATCGAAATCGGTTCGCCGTCGACGCCATCGGTCCACAGCTTTTTACCCAGGCGCCCGTTGTTGTTCTCAATCAGGGCGTTGGCCGCGCTCAGAATGTTGCTGGTAGAACGGTAGTTCTGTTCCAGACGGATGGTTTGCGCGCCGGGGAAATCGTTGAGGAAGCGCTGGATGTTCTCCACCTGCGCGCCGCGCCAGCCGTAGATAGACTGGTCGTCATCGCCTACGATCATCACCTTGCCGGTATCCCCGGCCAGCAGGCGGATCCAGGCGTACTGGATGTTGTTGGTATCCTGGAATTCGTCCACCAGGATGTTGGTAAAGCGTTCACGGTAGTGTTGCAGGATATGCGGTTTGTTCAGCCACAGCTCGTGGGCACGCAGCAGCAGTTCGGCGAAATCCACCAGACCGGCGCGATCGCACGCTTCCTGATAGGCCTTGTAGACGTTCTGCCAGGTCTGCTCGACCGGGTTACCGAAGCTCTGAATATGATGCGGACGCAGCCCTTCGTCTTTCTGACCGTTGATGTACCACATCGCCTGACGCGGCGGCCACTGCTTCTCGTCGAGATTCATCGCCTTGATCAGGCGTTTCAGCAGGCGCAGCTGATCTTCGCTGTCGAGGATCTGGAAATCCTGCGGCAGGTTAGCGTCCATATGGTGCGCGCGCAGCAGACGGTGCGCCAGGCCGTGGAAGGTGCCAACCCACATGCCGCCCTGGCTGGTGCCCATCAGCTGTGCGATACGGTGGCGCATCTCCGCCGCCGCCTTGTTGGTGAACGTCACGGCCATAATCGAGTACGGCGAACAGTTCTCCACGCTCTGTAGCCAGGCGATACGGTGAACCAGCACGCGCGTCTTACCACTGCCCGCTCCAGCCAGTACCAGCAGGTTTGTACGCGAGGCGGCAACCGCGTCACGCTGTTTATCATTAAGGCTGTCGAGCAGGTAAGAAACGTCCATTGGCACCGTCACGTCATGGCGGGCAGGCAAATGTTTCCATTCGCCAAAACCCTGTTAATTTATACAGAACAATTGATGATTATATCAGCGTCGTGAGGGATGCCAACCGTGAAATTTCCACGTGCGGCAGAAGACGGCTATCCGGCGTAGTCATCAGATCGGCATTTTCCGGCTTGATCCAGCAGGCCTGCATGCCGCAGCGGATCGCCCCGGCGACGTCCGTGGTCAGGTCGTCGCCCACGTGCAGGATCTCACCGAGCGGCAAATCCAGTTTTTCCGCTGCCAGATGATACATATCGTTGAACGGCTTCGAGCGTCCGTGCGGGCCCGCGCGCAGAACGAACTGAAAATAGTTCCCCAGACCAAACAGTTCAGGCTGAGCGTTGCCGTTGGTGATGGCCACCAGCGGCCACTTTTCGGCGAGCTTCGCCAGCGTGTCGTGGGTCTCCTGCGGCACGTCGATCCGACTGCGCCATTTGGCAAAGTTTTCCATGGCCGCTTCGGCACCCGTGGCCGCGTCCTGCGCGCTCAGGCCGGCATTGAGCATCGCCTGCTCAACCGCACGGCGGCGCCATTCGGTCACGTCATGGTAAATTTCCGGCTCGGTTTCCCGCAGGGACTGACGCAGCTTCTGGAAGTCTTTGTTCTGCATCGTTTTCAGCGCAGGATGGTAGTTCTGCACAAACGCCAGCGACTCCTGCTCGGTACGCAGGATCACCGGACGATTGTCGTAAAGGGTGTCATCAAGATCAAACGTCAGGGCTGAGATCTGACCGAGTGGGCGGTAAAAACGCATTATTTCCCCCGTTTGGCGCGTGGATGCGCCGCGTCATACACCGAGGCAAGGTGTTGGAAGTCTAAGTGGGTATAGATTTGGGTGGTCGACAGATTCGCGTGACCAAGCAGCTCCTGTACGCCGCGCAGGTCGCCGCTTGATTCCAGCATGTGCGTCGCAAAAGAGTGGCGCAGCTTGTGGGGGTGAACGTGGCTGTTCAGCCCCTGCTTAATGCCCCACTCCGCAAAGCGCTTCTGCACGTTACGCGCCGAGATCCGCTTGCCGAGTTTCGACAGGAACAGCGCATCTTCGTCGGCGCCAAACAGCCCGCGAAGGTCCAGCCAGTGCTCAATCCAGGAGACCGCATTGCGGCCGATCGGCAGGCGGCGCTCTTTGCTGCCCTTGCCCATCACCCACACCTCGCCGGATTCCAGATCGAGGTGCTTCAAGTCGAGGTTCACCAGCTCAGAGAGACGCAGGCCCGCGCCGTACATCACCTCCAGCATCGCGCGGTCGCGCACGGCCAGCGGATCGTTAAGATCGATATCCAGCAGGCGGTTTACGTCGTCAACGTCGATATTTTTCGGCAGATGACGCGGGGCTTTCGGCGTGGCGATCCCTTTCGCCGGGTTGGCTTTCAGACCGCCCTGACTGACCAGCCAGTCGAAGAAACTGCGCAGGGCAGAGAGCCGGAGCGCCAGGCTCGCCGGGCTTAAGTTTTTTTTACGGCTACGCACGACGAACCCGCGTACCGTGGCGGCGTCACATTGTTGCCAGCTTTTCAGGCCGATTTCATCGGCAATCTGCATGATGGCATCAAGCTGACGCTGATAGTTGAGCAGCGTAATAGGGCTGAGCTGGCGTTCTACGCCCAGATAGCGCAGAAAGCGGTTGACGTCAGTGGCGAGCAGTCCGTCCGTCATACGCGCTCAATCCAGCGCTCCAGCAGCTCAGGCAGCATCAGGGCGATCTCCTGCAACAGTTGCGTACCCTGCCCCTGTTCATAGTGATGCGCGTCGCGGCTGGTAAATAACATCACGCCCAGGTCACCATCGCGCCCCATCAGCGACATCGCCACCGAGCCGATAGCTTTGGCTTCCGGCAGCACCACCAGCAGTTCTGGCCCGTTAAGCGGCCCCAGATAGTGGTGCTCATGGCCCAGACGCTGAATGCGCAGCGGCTCAAACGCCTGACGGCTCAGCGCCAGATGGGTAAACCCGGACGGCGCGCCAATGCGCCAGCGGTCAGGGAAGAGGCGGATCGTCGCGCCTGCCAGCCCCAGCTCGCGCGCCCAGCGGTGGAAGCGGTTGAGGAACTCTTCGAGACTGTGTGCGGAAGCCAGACGCGCCTGAAGGTGCAGAAGACGGTAGAACAGGCTTTCGTTATTGCTGGCCTGCTCCATCAGCAGCGTCATGTTCTCTTCGAGCTGATTGATGTGGTTGCGCGAGCGCGCCATGTGCCATTCAACCAGCGACACGGTCTCGCGAACCGGATGCGGCACGCGCATCCGTTCGACGACGCGTGCATTGCGGATAAAAAACTCAGGATTGTGCAGCAGATAATCCACAACAGTGCTGTCGTCCAGCTCTGTTACAGGTTCCCGCAGTTCTTCCCCTGGTTGCTTCATAGATGGATAAACCCGTCATAAACATGTGTCGCCGGGCCAGTCATGTACAGTGGATGACCCGCTCCTTTCCAGGCGATATCAAGCCGACCGCCTGGTAATTCCACGCGAACCTCTTCTGCCAGTAACCCCTGTGAGATACCGACGGCCACCGCCGCACAGGCACCGCTTCCGCAGGCCTGGGTTTCGCCCGCGCCGCGCTCGTAAACCCGCAGGCGAATATGTTCACGCTTCACCACTTGCATGAAACCGATGTTCGCCCGCTCCGGGAAGCGCTCGTGGCTTTCCAGCACCGGGCCGAGCGTTTCAACCGCCGCGGTTTGCACATCATCCACCTGAATCACGCAGTGCGGGTTACCCATTGAGACGACGCCGCACAATACTGTCTGCTCGGCGGCACGCATGATATAGGTCTTTTCCGCTTTGTTGGCGCGAAACGGCACGGCAGAGGGTTCGAAGTTCGGCTCTCCCATGTTCACGCGCACCAGTTCGTCGTCGGTGACGCTGAGCACCATCCGGCCATTGGCGGTGCTGACGCGGATATCGCGCTTGTTGGTCAGCCCTTTCAGCCGAACAAAGCGGGCAAAACAGCGCGCGCCGTTGCCGCACTGGGAAACTTCGCTGCCGTCGGCGTTAAAAATGCGATAGTGAAAGTCCAGGTCAGGATCGTAAGGCGGCTCCACCACCAGCAGTTGGTCAAACCCCACGCCCACGTGTCGATCCGCCAGACGACGGATCAGTTCCGGGGAGAAAAAGACATTCTGCGTTACCGCGTCGACGACCATAAAGTCGTTGCCAAGGCCATGCATTTTAGAGAACTGCATCATTTGCTCCATTGCGCGGGTACAGAACGTAATTGTCAGAGATTGACCTGAGTCGGGCCGCCGTTATTGCCGCGATCGTTGGTATCCGGCGTAGATGACTCGATACCACTTTGCACCGGTTTTGTCGGCGGTGGTGCGTTTTTATCCTCTGGCGGGAAGTACAGTGGTCCCTTCAGTCCACAGCCGGTCAGGCTAAACAGAGTGACAAGAACGACAAGCGTTCGGAAGACGTTTTTCATGTAGAGGTTGCCCGTAAGTTCAAATCTGTTTCTATCATCGCAGGAGAAGACACAAAAGCAAGAGTTTGCCGCTTTCCTGCAACGGGAATTATTTAGCGTTATACTGCCGCCATCACGAAAAACAGGAATAAAACCATGAACGACAGTGAATTTCATCGCCTTGCCGATACCCTGTGGATGACCATCGAAGAGCGTATCGACGACTGGGACGGCGACAGCGATATCGATTGTGAAATCAACGGCGGGATCCTGACCTTAAGCTTCGAAAACGGCAGCAAGATTATTATTAACCGTCAGGAGCCGCTTCACCAGGTGTGGCTGGCGGCGAAACAGGGCGGCTATCACTTTGATCTGAAAGGTGACGAGTGGGTCTGCGACCGCAGCGGCGAAACGTTCTGGGATCTGCTGGAGCAGGCGGCGACCGCGCAGGCGGGTGAGGACGTGGGTTTCAGGTAGTTTTGTTGCCCGGTGGCGGCTACGCCTTACCGGGCCTACAACGGCTCGAACCGTAGGCCGGGTAAGCGATAGCGCCACCCGGCGAAAAGCCTCAGGAAAAATACTGCTGCAACAGCGGCGCAGTTTCCTGGTTAGCGGGCGCCGCAGGGGTAATCGCCTGCGTACGGAACGGGATCACCTGCGCTCGCCCATCCACATTCACAATCTGGTAGAACTGCGGCAGGTTGAAGTTGATAAAGCTTGAGCCGTAGGTAAAGCGATCGTGCGAAGACGAATAGAAGCGGCTGACGTCGCGCACCAGCTCCTCTTTGCTGCCTTCACAGTGGTGATACACCTCGGCACGGTTGGTTTCATCCAGAATGTAGATGTTAAACCCGGCATTATCGCCCGACTCTTCGAAGAAGAACTGAATAATCCCTTCACTCGCAAAGCCATCCACCACTTGCGGCAGCTTAACGTGGTTGGTTTCCACCTGAACCGACAGGCCATGCAGTTTGTTGTGTGAAATCGCGCCGTAGAATTCAATGGCGTTCTCCAGCTTCTGCACCGACACGTTCAGGCGCTCAAAGAACAGGCCCCAGGTCTGGCCGGAGACGCGCAGCGCTTTAAAGCGCCCGGTTTCCTGACGGGTGCTGGAGAGACGCAGTTCGATGCACTCAGACACCAGCTGCTGCACGCGGGTACGAATCAGGCCGCGCAGGTGCTGGCTGTAGCAGAACACCTCCACGCTGTCCGGGGGTGCGGCATCCTGGTGCATCTTGCCGAGGATCGTTTTCAGCGCCTCGATCATCGCCTGCTCGCCGTTAAAGTGTAAGGTACGCACTTCGTTCCACGAGTTGCGGTACAGCAGATCCACGCTACCCACCAGGCAGTTTTGCTGCTCGCCGAAGCTAAAGACGTCCAGCTTGCGGAAGTCAAAGTGAACCACCTGATTGCGGAAGGCCGCCGTCGGGTCGTATTCCAGGTTGACGATGATCGCCAGATGGCGAATCTCACACGGGCTGTAGAGCGCTTTTGGCGTCGGCGCAGGCAGACGCAGCGGGAAGTGGTGCGAGACATCCGCCACCATCTCCTGCAACTTGGCTAAATCGACCACCTCGTTACCCTTGATAAACAACCGGGTGCGTGAGGTGAGAAGGCCGTTAAACCAGGCCCAGGCCACCAGCTTGTTCAGATAGCGGTTATATTCCAGCGGCTGATGGCTGATGATCGAATCCATGCTTGGCGCACGGTTGTACAGATACCACCCGGTGCGGTTTGCGCGGCCCGGCGGCACGTAGATAAAGGTCAGATTCGGCTCAGACAGGTCAGGCGAAATCTGTGGGTTAACCAGCGTAACCTTGCCCGGCAACGCTTCAAACGCGGCGTACAGTTTACGGGTCAGCACCCCGATATCCTGTGGGCTGGCAGAAACGCTAAGGTTGTTACGGCGGGCAAAGCGGATCAGGTTGCGGTAGCTCTGCATCATCGCATCAAGCAGTTCGTTGTGCGCCTCGCGCACCTGATCGATCTTCCAGTTGGCGCGGTTGTCCAGCATGGCGAGACGCGCTTCGTCCCATCCCCACTCTTTGACTAACTGGCTGACGACTTCACGACGCCAGCCCACGCAGGCGCGTTCGCGGCTCAGTTTTTCACAAACTTTGAGATAGAAACATCGACGCACCAGGTCAAGACGCGTGGCGTCCTCAATGGCTGTCAGGTATTCGGTGACGCGTTCCAGCATCATGCAGTAGGCATCAAGCCCGTAGGAGACGATCTCCCCGTCGTGCAGACGCTGTTTAATATCTTTCGCCAGCAGGCGCGGCGTGGGGTATTCCCAGGAGTAAGCTTCCAGCAGCAGGGTTTTCAGCACCGCTTTGTACGGTGAATCAATGCTCTTATAAAGCTGCCAGAGGCTTGCGCCAAAGTACTCTTCGGCGGACAGGGAGCTCAGGCCGCCCAGATCCAGCCACTCGTTTGGCGTCAGAACGCCCTGCGAGTAAAGCGACATGACGTAGTCGTCATAATTCTCTTCTTCATCGCACGGCACCATATTCCACAGAATACGTTTCCCGGCCAGGCGAACGGCAGTACGGTAAAACTCATCCAGCAACAGGATGTGCTGAGTCGAGCCGCAGTCTTCACCACCCAGACTGCCGCTTTCGTTATGGCGGAAACGGTTTTCATCAATCAGGAAGAAGCTCACTTCCACGCCGAGCGACGCCGCCCAGCTCTCCAGCAGGCTGCATTTACGCTGCAACAGCTGGCGCTCTTCATTGTCGAGCCAGGACTGATGGCAGACCCAGATATCCAGGTCAGAAGAGCAGCTTTGCCCAACCGATGATGTGCTGCCCATGGAGTAAACCCCGGTAATCGGTAGCTCGCCTTTCGGCGAATCCTGCGGCGGCATACCACGGTAGAGTTCAAGTTCAGTCAGGTAATGCTGTTGGGTTTCATCAGGCGTGAAGAGGCAAATGCCCTGGGGAACGTTACCATCGAGGTAACCCGGCATTAGCGGATGGTGATAGTGCAACAATGTCGGCAGAAGACTGTATACCTGCTGGAAAGCAGGGCCCATGGCAGCAAGCGCGCGATCCACGCGCAATTGATTGATGGCATCCAGTCTCTGTTTCAGAGTCTCAATATAGAGGTACAAGACGTATCGCCTGATGTTTCCGGGTGTCGCATGCCAGTCAGAACAGAAAAAGCAGCGGACCCGCAGTATTTCAAAAAATAACCGTTACCCTTTTTTCGCCTTTTGCTTTTCTGGTGGTACAGACGAAAAAATGGTCTAAAACGTGATCAATTTAACACCTTGCCGGTTGACCGTAAAGAAAGATGCGCTACATACAAGTGTAGCACCGTTCTGTACGTGTAAATTCCTGAATACGGCGATGGCTGACGAATACGCCGCCCTGTCCCTCTCACTCTTCATCAACCGTAAAACTGCCATCCGAGTGTCAACAATGTTAGGATGGTTAGCGATTGATAATGACGGTAACAAGCATGTTAGACAATGTTTTGAGAATTGCCACACGCCAAAGTCCTCTTGCACTCTGGCAGGCACATTATGTTAAGCAGCGCCTGGAAGCCTGCCACACCGGATTACGCGTTGAGCTGGTGCCAATGGTTACGCGTGGCGATGTCATACTGGATACGCCGCTGGCCAAAGTGGGCGGAAAAGGTCTGTTTGTCAAAGAGCTGGAGCTGGCATTGCTTGAGAACCGCGCCGATATCGCCGTGCATTCGATGAAGGATGTGCCCGTTGAGTTCCCGGAAGGGCTGGGGCTGGTGACCATCTGCGAGCGCGAGGATCCGCGCGATGCGTTTGTCTCTAATCGATATGACTCGCTCGATGCGTTGCCGGCAGGCAGCGTGGTCGGCACGTCAAGTTTACGCCGCCAGTGTCAGCTGGCTGAACGTCGCCCGGATCTGGTGATCCGTTCGCTGCGCGGGAACGTCGGCACACGCCTTGGCAAGCTGGATAACGGCGACTACGATGCCATTATTCTTGCGGTTGCGGGCCTGAAACGCCTGGGGCTGGAAAAACGCATTCGCGTGGCGTTGCCGCCGGAGCTGTCGCTGCCCGCCGTCGGCCAGGGCGCCGTCGGCATTGAGTGTCGTCTGGATGATGTGCGCACTCAGGCACTGCTGGCGCCGCTGAATCATGACGATACCGCCGTTCGCGTAAAAGCCGAGCGCGCGATGAATACACGCCTCGAAGGAGGCTGTCAGGTGCCAATTGGCAGCTATGCTGAATTAACTGACGGTGAACTGTGGCTGCGTGCGCTGGTTGGCGCGCCGGACGGCTCGCATATGG
Organism: Enterobacter sp. JJBC; assembly: GCF_036936505.1. NCBI lineage: Bacteria > Pseudomonadati > Pseudomonadota > Gammaproteobacteria > Enterobacterales > Enterobacteriaceae > Enterobacter > Enterobacter sp. JJBC. The sequence continues at coordinate 197,025 of NZ_CP136935.1, read as the reverse complement.
TTCGCGGTGAACGTCGCGGCAAACCGCAAGATGCCGAGGCGCTTGGCGTATCGCTGGCGGAAGAGCTGCTGAATAACGGCGCACGTGAAATTCTGGCCGAGGTCTATAACGGAGAGCCCCCTGCATGAGCATACTTGTCACCCGCCCTTCTCCCGCAGGAGAGCAGTTAGTGAGCCGTCTGCGCGCACTGGGGCAGGTGGCCTGGAGTTTTCCGCTGATTGAATTCTCCCCCGGTCGCGAGCTGCCTGAGCTCGCTGACCAGATGCGTCTCTTGCAGGAAGGCGATCTGCTCTTTGCGCTGTCGCAGCATGCCGTGGAGTTTGCCCATGCGCAGCTGCAACAACAGGGCGTTCGCTGGCCTCACGCCCCCCGCTATTTCGCCATCGGGCGCACTACGGCGCTGGCCTTACATACCGCGAGCGGAATCGATGTTCGTTACCCGTTAGATCGGGAAATCAGCGAAGTCTTGCTACAATTACCTGAATTACAAAACATTGCCGGAAAGCGCGCGCTTATTTTGCGCGGCAACGGTGGCCGCGAACTGCTGGGCGAGACGCTGCGCGAACGCGGCGCAGACGTGACGTTTGTGGAGTGCTATCAGCGCTGTGCAAAACACTATGATGGCGCGGAAGAAGCAATGCGCTGGCACGCCCGCGGTATTAATACGCTGGTGGTCACCAGCGGTGAAATGTTACAACAGCTTTGGTCGCTGATTCCGCTTTGGTATCGCGAAAACTGGTTACTCCGCTGTCGGCTTCTGGTCGTCAGTGAGCGTCTGGCGAACCACGCCCGGGAACTGGGCTGGCAGGATATTCGGATCGCTGAAAACGCCGACAACGATGCGCTGCTGCGCGCATTACAATAACTCTCAAATGGGAAGCCATAATGACGGAACACGAAAAATCCTCCGCCGTGGTTGAAGAGACCAGGGAGACTGTGGACACCACGTCACAGCCAGAGACGACAGACACAACCGTTGAGAAGAAAAACGGCAGCAATAAAACCAGCCTCACGCTGAGCGTGATTGCCATCGCGATTGCGCTGGCCGCAGGCGTGGGTCTCTACGGACTGGTGAAGAAACAAGGCACCAACCAGACGGCCACCAGCGACGCGCTGGTTAACCAAATCACTGCCCTACAGAAAGCGCAGGAGACGCAAAAAGCTGAGCTGGAAGGTGTGATCAAACAGCAGGCTGCCGCCCTCGCCGACGCGAACAGCAAACGTGAAGAGTTGACCAAACAGCTGAGCGAAGTGCAGGAAAAAGTCGCCACAATTTCGGGAACCGATGCCAAAACCTGGCTACTTTCACAGGCCGATTTTCTGGTGAAACTGGCCGGGCGCAAGCTCTGGAGCGATCAGGATGTCACCACCGCCGCCGCGCTGCTGAAAAGCGCCGACGCAAGCCTGGCTGATATGAACGATCCGAGCCTCATCAACGCACGCCGCGCTATTACGGAAGATATCGCCAGCCTGTCCGCGGTTTCTCAGGTCGACTACGACGGTATCATCCTTAAGGTGAATCAGCTCTCGAACCAGATTGATAACCTTCAGCTGGCCGATAACAACGACGATGACTCTCCGATGGATTCCGACGGTACCGAGCTGTCCAGTTCCCTGAGCGAATGGCGTATCAACCTGCAAAAGAGCTGGCAGAACTTTATGGACAGCTTTATAACCATTCGCCGCCGCGATGAAACTGCCGTGCCGCTGCTGGCACCGAACCAGGACGTCTATCTACGCGAAAACATTCGTTCCCGCCTGTTGGTCGCGGCGCAGGCCGTGCCGCGTCACCAGGAAGAGACCTACAAACAGGCGCTGGATAACGTTTCAACCTGGGTACGTGCTTACTACGATACCAATGATGCAACCACGACCGCGTTCCTTGAGGATATCGACAAGCTGAGCCAGCAAAACATCACCATGAACGTACCGGACAAGCTGGAAAGCCAGCCGATTCTGGAGAAGATCATGCAGACGCGCGTGCGTAACTTGCTGGCCCAGCCGGGCGTTCCGGCAGAGCGTCCGGCTGAAGCACCTGCCGCCGCGCCAGCGCCTGAAAGCGCGCCGCAAGGAGAGTAATGATGCTAAAAGTCTTCTTACTCTTCATCCTGCTGATCGCCGGGATTGTACTGGGGCCGATGCTTGCGGGTCACCAGGGTTACGTATTGATCCAGACCGATAACTACAACATCGAAACCAGCGTAACAGGGCTGGCGATTATCCTGATCCTGGGTGTGGTCGTTCTGCTGGCAGTGGAGTGGCTCCTGCGTCGTATTTTCCGTACCGGCGTACATACGCGCGGCTGGTTCGTTGGCCGTAAGCGCCGTCGCGCCCGTAAGCAGACCGAGCAGGCATTGCTGAAGCTGGCCGAAGGTGACTATCAGCAGGTTGAAAAGCTAATGTCGAAAAATGCCGACCATGCAGAACAGCCGGTTGTTAACTATCTCCTGGCCGCTGAGGCGGCGCAACAGCGAGGCGATGAGGCCCGCGCCAATCAGCATCTTGAACGCGCGTCTGAGCTCTCTACTAAGGATCCGATTCCGGTTGAGATCACCCGCGTTCGTCTGCAACTGGCGCGCAATGAAAACCATGCCGCACGTCACGGCGTTGACCGTCTGCTGGAAATTACCCCTCGTCATCCGGAAGTGCTGCGTCTTGCTGAGCAGGCATATATTCGGACCGGTGCATGGGGCTCGCTGCTGGACATTATCCCTTCCATGGCGAAAGCCGACGTGGGTGATGATGAACATCGTGATGAACTTCAGCGTCTGGCCTGGATTGGCCTGATGGATCAGGCGCGCGCCGATCTCGGCAGCGACGGCCTGAAAACCTGGTGGAAAAACCAGAGCCGCAAAACGCGCCAGCAGGTTCCTCTTCAGGTTGCGATGGCAGAACATCTGATTGAGTGTGACGACCATGACACCGCGCAGGAGATCCTCCTCGACGGTCTCAAGCGACAGTATGATGACCGCCTGGTGATGGTCATCCCGCGTCTGAAAACCAACAATCCGGAACAAATTGAAAAAGCACTGCGCCAGCAGATCAAAACCGTGGGCGATCGTCCGCTGCTGTGGAGTACGCTGGGCCAGTCTCTGATGAAACACGGCGAGTGGCAGGAGGCGAGTCTCGCCTTCCGCGCCGCGCTGAAGCAACGCCCGGACGCATTTGATTACGCCTGGCTTGCTGATTCGCTGGACAAGCAACACAAGCCGGAAGAGGCCGCAGCTATGCGCCGTGATGGGCTGTTATTGACGTTGCAAAATAACGGAACGCAGCAGTAATTAACAGGAGGCCAGATGGCCTCCTTTTTTTATCTCATTTCTCCTGCTACATTCTTTTAACACTCACCTGCAAACGAACCCGCCAATGTAACGATGTCTTTTCCTTAACTTTTTTTTTGCACACGCGCTTACCCGCGTGGAATAAACCGTTTCTGAAAGGATATCGTCATGAACTCGCTTTTATATGCGCTTTTCGAAGCGCTGCGGTGCTATCGCTGGCTCCGCCTGCTGGCCTGCGCCTTTATCTTTAGCTCCCTGGGTAATGGCTTAACTCAGGTTGTTGTTTTCGGATTATTGTTACAGTGGTCAGCCCCGTCAGCGCTGTTAACCCTCGCCTTCCTTTTTGCTACGGTGCCCGGTTTTATCGGCAGCCTGATTGGTGAAAAGCTGTGCCAGCGGTTTTCACCTCTCTACCTGTTGATGCTGACCGAATGGCTGGGCTTGCTCGCCCTGCTCTTTCCCCTTTCAGGCGCACATTACCACAGCATACCGGCGCTGCTTGCGGTGCAATCCACAGAAGCGTTGCTGAGCGGGATGAGCTGGCCTGCGTTAACGCTTCTGTTTAAACGCGGACTGCATGAGGCAGAACTGCCTGCGGCAACGTGTCTGGAAAATGTGATTTTTGCCTCCCAGGTTTTGTTAGGAACCGGGCTGGGTGTGGTGTTGTTCCAGCGCATCCCGGTCTTCGCCTTACTGGTCATCGACGCCGCCAGTTTTATGGGATCGCTGGTCATGCTGTTTCTCGCAGAACGCCAGTATGTAGCGCGTCCAGCACCGTTGCCTGTCGGGGACCCTCAACCTGTGGCATTGCGCTGGCAAACTCTGACCCTTCGACAAAAACGCAGTTTGCTGATTTTGCCTGCCCTTGCTGCCGTAGGCTCGCCTGCAATGGCGTTGCTGCCAGCACTGGCGCAGCAGATCAACCCCGAGAATGCCGCTGGGCTTGCGCTGCCCTTGCTTTTTGCCAGAAGCCTGGGACAGCTTTGTGGCCCCTTGCTGCTCAGAAAAGAGAGTCTGACGCGCTTTGCAGCAAGAACGCCTTTGCTACTTAGCTGTCTTGCTCTTTTTCTGGCAGCCTATGGGTTGCTTCCGTTTTTATCCGCATGGGTCGTGCTTGCGCTGGGGATGATCTTTATCGCGCATCTGGCGTCGAATATCGTTTTTGCGGCGGGTACGTTTGGGGTACTGAGTAATTTTCAGGCTATACAGATATCCGCTGCCAGCGGTAAGGCCTGGCGCTGGCAAACGTTGAGCGCTTCCCTTTTTACGGGCCTCGCCGCAATGACGGCGACGATATTGGGAGCGGCTCAGACGCTATATGCTGTCTCTGCTATCGCACTGCTGTTGGTGGCGCTGGTCCTGGCCCATTATCGTGAATAAGGCATAAAAAAACGCCTGCTATAAAAGCAGGCGTTAAAACAGGTCTGTAAGACAACATATTTGGTGCTTCACTCAACGTTGTGTCCATGGTGTCTGATGAGGCCGAAGCGACATCTGTCAGTGGACGATAAGCACCGTAAACGGCTCTGCGTCATTCCTGAGTTTATGAGGCCTTAAGGCGAACATAAGAGATGGAATGAGCATCTACACGCATATTATTGCATGTAATGTGCCAGGTTTACACGCAGAACTTTTACATCGCGCAACATTTTAAGATAAAAGGAAATTATGCTGTTAAGAACCGCCTGAAGCCATACAACATCGCGCTAAAGTCGGTGAACTGTCGCCACAAGGAGACAGGTTAAGAGGTAAAATAACAAATACTTAAATATTAATGGTTTATATGTCGCTGAATCGCGACAAGGATGTGGGGTGTTGTCGGGAAATGACTACAGGATAAAAAAACGCAGAAAACAAAAAACCCCGCCGAAGCGGGGTTCAAAATTGGTCGGCGAGAGAGGATTCGAACCTCCGACCCACTGGTCCCAAACCAGTTGCGCTACCAAGCTGCGCTACTCGCCGATGTACTGCTTTTTTGAATTTTTAGTTCAACTCATTAAAAGTCGTGGTGCGAGGGGGGGGACTTGAACCCCCACGTCCGTAAGAACACTAACACCTGAAGCTAGCGCGTCTACCAATTCCGCCACCTTCGCAATTCACAACTCTTTCAATAATGGGGTGGCTAATGGGATTCGAACCCACGACAACTGGAATCACAATCCAGGGCTCTACCAACTGAGCTATAGCCACCACTGTATTCTTTCACGCGGTTCTGACTACTTCTCAGACCACCGCAGCTCTAGCGCCGGGACTAAAATGGCGCGCCCGACAGGATTCGAACCTGAGACCTCTGCCTCCGGAGGGCAGCGCTCTATCCAGCTGAGCTACGGGCGCTTAGCGCCGTTGCGGGGCTGGATATTACGTACCTCCGTCCCCGCTGTCTAGTGCTTTTTTGAAAAAAATGCGCGTTTGGTTATGGTTTGCACATTTTGCCGCTTATTCCTCCACTTTATGGGCGGAGCCACGGCGACCCAGGCCAAAAAGTTTATATGCAGCTGTGACGGCAGCCAGGAAGATCATCCCGACAAACAGCGACATGCGGGTATCTTCATTAAAGTACATTCCAATTAATACGCAAATCAGGAACGCCATCGTCAAATAGTTCGCATACGGGAACAGAATGGAGCGGAACGGATGGCTGGCGATCGCTTTTTTGTGCGCCTGCCGGAAACGCAACTGGCTAATCAAAATGACAAACCACGGTACCATCCCCGGCAGCACGCTGGCGCTATAGACGTAAACAAACACGCGCTGCGGATTTGGGATGATGTAGTTCAGGCAAGAGCCAATCAGCAAAATCACAATCGACACCGCTACGCCCGCCACCGGTACACCTACGCGGGAGACTTTGCCCATCACAGCCGGCAGCTGTTTGTTTTGCGAGAGCGCGTAAAGCATACGCCCACAGCTGTACATTCCGCTGTTACAGCCGGAAAGCGCCGCCGTCAGTACCACAAAGTTGATAATGGCGGCTGCCGCCGTGATGCCAATCTTAGCGAAAGTTAGGACAAACGGGCTGCCGGTGGTGCCGATCTCGTTCCATGGGAAAATGGTCACGATAACGAAGATCGCGCCCACATAGAAAATCAGGATACGCCACAGCACCTTGCCTACCGCGCTACGCAGTGTGACCTGCGGGTTTTTCGCCTCACCGGCGGTAATGCCGATCAGCTCAACGCCCTGATAGGAGGCGACAACGATACAGAGCGCCGTCAGAAAGCCCTTCCAGCCACCCGCAAAAAAGCCGCCGTGCCCGGTCAGGTTACCGAAACCGATAGCGTGCCCGCCGTTACCGAAGCCAAAGAAGATGACACCCAGACCCACAACAATCATCACGATGATGGTGGTAACTTTGATCATCGCAAACCAGAACTCGATTTCACCGTAAAGACGAACGGCGGCAAGGTTCGCCAGCGCCACTAGCCCTACGGCAATAAGCGCAGGTATCCACTGGGCCATCTCCGGGAACCAGAACTGCACGTAGACCCCGATGGCGGTGATCTCCGAAATCCCGACGGCCATCCACATAAACCAGTACGACCAGGCCGTGAGATAACCAAAGAACGGGCTCATATACCGGTGGGCGTAAACGGCGAAAGAGCCCGTTACCGGCTCCAGGAACAGCATTTCGCCCATTGAGCGCATGATGAAGAAGACGAACAGTCCGGCAATAATATACGCCAGCAGGACGGAAGGCCCCGCCCATTTCAGCGTGCTTGCCGAGCCCATAAACAGGCCAACGCCGATAGTCCCGCCCAGCGCGATCAATTCAATATGTCGAGCTTCCAGCCCACGCTGAAGCTCCGGTTTTTTCTCTGCCATAATTCCTCGGTTGTGTTTGCTGTTTCCCGACTTATTGCCGGGTATTGTTTTTGAGGGGTACTGAAATACGGAGCGAATGGTTTCTTAAATTCTGGCAAATGGCAAACAATGCATTAAAAAAATGAATGCATTGCACAGAAATTCAGCAGCTTTGCAGGGGGCGTTGCAGCGCGAACAGCAGATCGCGCTGCATATTGATTACATTTTACCGGTGTAGTGCCAGGCGAGGTAGCGCAGAAGACGAATCTGTCGTTTGATTCGTGTCGGTTGAGAAAGCAGGCGGTAGAGCCACTCCAGCCCCAGGTTTTGCCAGACTTTGGGCGCACGCTTAACGTGGCCGGTAAAGACGTCGTAGGTGCCGCCGACGCCCATATAGAGCGCATCCGGGCTGACCAGACGGCAATCGCGCATTAGAATTTCCTGGCGCGGCGACCCCATGGCGACAGTGACAATTTTCGCCCCGCTGTCGCGCACGCGCTCATATAACGCCTGGCGATCTTCCGGCCTGAAATAGCCATCCTGACTGCCCACGATGTTAACATTCCACTGGTTACGCAGCTTTTGTTCGGTCTGCGCCAGCACCTCTGGCTTGCCGCCGATCAAAAATACCGGTGTGCCTTCAGCGCCTGCGCGTTCCATAAGCCGCTCCCAAAGGTCAGCTCCCGCCACGCGAGACACATTAGCGTCTGGAAACTTTTTACGAATTGAACGCACCACGCTAATACCGTCTGCGTATTTAAACTCCGCGGCTTCAATCAGGCTTTTCACTTCCGCATTATCTTCAACCGCCAGCATTTTTTCTGCGTTGATGGCCACAAGCGTGCCCGATTTCATCTGCCCGTCCGCGAACAGGAAATCCAGCGCGTGCTGCATGTCTCGCCAGCCAATCAGCTGTAGCCCGCGCAGCGCATAACGCGGGGCTGAAGTTGTATCCGTCATGATAATCCCTACTCAGACTTGCGACAGCGTTGTGCTGCCCTGTGGCTCACGTCTGTGCACAAGCCCTGCACTGTCAAACAACCAGTACAGCAGTTTTGCCAGCAGCAGACAGAGTCCGAAAACGACCATAAAGAACACCACGCGTGAGACGAATGAATCCAGCCCCTCGCGCGCCAGAACGATCATATTGAAAATGGCACCGAAACAGAAACTGTGCAAAACAGCGGCTTTGTAGCGGTTGGTCTCTTCGTTACCCAGCGTATATAGCCAGTCGAACCATTTTATTATCAACCCGACCGCGATCGCGCCCGGCAGGATAAACCACGTTCCGCCCATCACTACCAGCGAGCCAATCAGGGTTGGGGAAATCGCCAGGCCCGAATGGTTGTTCAGCACTTCCCAGGTAAAGTAGTTCGCCGTGTTCAGGACAATACCGGGACGGTCAGGCCACAGCCACGTCGGTATAAAGACATAGAAATCGCGAACAATCGGCGCCAGCCCCTGGAATTCGATTTTGTCGTAGTTTTGCAGCAGCAATGCCAGGTTTTCCCACGGCGAGAAGGTGTCGCGCGTCAGATACAGGAAGGTATAAAACGCTTCGTCGCCCGCCACGTTCAGTCCGTAGCGCTTCAGCGCCAGCCAGAACATCCCCACAATGCCAAAGACGCCTGCCGCCGCCAGCATCCACAGCGAGATCCAGCCGCGAATAATGCCGATAAACAGGAAAATCGCGAAGGCGATAATGATGTTGGCGCGGGTGCCGCCGACGATCATGTAGGTCAGAATGCCAAATGCGACGGTGCTGACCAGGAAGAACAGCCAGGCTTTGCTGTCCTGACGCAGGAAAAAGACCACCAGCATCGCCGGAATGAAGAAATAGAAGAAACGCTTGAGCGCGACACCAGAGACTTCGGCGGAGAAAATCTGGCTATAGGACTGTAACTTAAACAGTAAAAAGCCGTTATGCATGAAGAAGATCGCCACGCTGACGAGGGCGATGGTCATCAGCATAACCCACGTCAGATGGGTTTCTACCCGGTTCATGGTAAACAGCGGACGACGGGGTGCGGTGTCTTTCGCCGCGCGCAGGCGCGTTTTATAGGTGACGTAATACACCGCGTAGAAGCAGGTCGCAGAGAGCAGTGCCTGCAACAAGATTTCCGGCGGAGCGACGCCAACATCAAAGCGGAACACGAGGATGCTGGTCAGCGGGAAGCCAAAGAAAAAGGTCAGCAAAAACAGCAGCGAGAAGAAAACGTTGAAGTTAAAACGTACGCGCCGGAACTCAAACCAGGTGAGCGTGGCGATAAACAGCGTGCTCAGCAGCCAGACCACCAGCAAGCCGCTAAATTGCAACTGGCTCATGCGTTGTCTCCTGAAGCAATACGCAGCGCGTGGTGCCACGGCGTGAGGTAGTTCGGGCTGAAAAAGTCGATGCTATTTTTATCCACCAGCGTGAGCTGACGCTGCGCTTCCCGTACGACCTCGACATTAAGCGTGTCAGAGGTAAACAGCATCGGAATATGCTGTTCGGCCATGTCCTGCCAGAACGGGTTTTCGCGGTTGAGCACGCACGGTACGCCTGCCTGAATCAGCAGACACAGCGTACCAATCCCCTGCTGACGGGCAAAGATGAAATAGCCCAGATCGCATTTTCGCAGGAGCGCGAGATAGTCATCAAATTCCAGCTTATCGTTGAGAATGTGCAGATTTTCCGCGCTAAACAGCGCAAGCCCCTGCTGGCGAACGTCATTGATGTAGGCGTCGTTATTGGCGGGATAGCCCATCGGCACCACTACGTTCACCGTATCGCCAAACTGCTGATGCACCGCCCGCAGCGCCGCGACATGCTCGTTACTGCGATCGCCGGAATTTCCCACCAGGATGGTCAGTTTGCCCTCACGAACCGCGTCATTCGCCAGGGTGTTCAGCGCAGGATCCATACGGGTCGGAAAATAGAGCAGCTCCCCGCGAACCTTCGGGTGCTGTTTAGCAAAATAGTTGAGATCGCCACGGGTAGCAAAAACGCAGCCCACGCGCGCCTGGGCCAGACGACGCAGCGGATAGAAAAGACGGAATTTCCAGCCACGGGAGACTTCGTAGAGATCCGCTCCCCAGATATGCCAGCTGAACTGGGAAGGTTTTATCCCGCCGCTTAACAGCGCCAGCCACAGGCCAGTATTGAACTGTCCGTGGAAGAAGAAACGCTGGCTTCGGTCCGCTTTAGCTTTCGCGACAACGGCTTTGGTCAGCGCCGCTTTGTCTGGCCAGAAGGTGATGTGCAATGCCGGACACGCCGCGCTCAGACCGTTATCGCGTCCAACGACCATAAACTCGCGCGCATCGGGCGTGCCGGATGCCAGTTCATCATTGAAGAAACGTAGAACGGTCTGGTTGTGATGCGGGATATCCGATCCCAGTATGTGTATCAGTGCAGTCATGCGCGTTTACGCCAAAGTAAAAATACGCCGCAACAGGCAGCGAAATAAACGATATAAGTTGCCATATAGGCCTGAGCCGCCCCCAGCGCACCGTGGGTGGGGATCAGCCAGTGAGAAAATGCCGTCAGCAGCGCAAACTGGCCGATCTCTGCCAGGATATACAACCGCAGCGAAGCCTTCGCAATCACCAGATAGCCGAAAACGTATGCCCCCACTTTCAGCACATCGCCGACCAGTTGCCAGGCAAACAGATCGCGCATGGCGGTAAACTTCGCCGAAAACAGCAGCCAGATGGCGAAATCACGCATTAACCAGACGGTAAAGCTGGCGATCGCAACCGCCGGCAACACAAAACGCAGGGAGCGAAAAATCTCGCGGGTAATATCCTGCCTGGAAGTCAGGCGCGATAAGGTTGGCAGCAAATAGACGCTAAAGGAAGCCGTAATAAATTGGAGGTAAGCATCTGAAATACTGCTCACGCCCTGCCAGATCCCCACTTCATCCCAGCTGTAATGCGCTGCCAGCAGGTTTCGCATCATCACGTAGGCAACGGGAAGCGTTACCGAAGTGATGAGCGCCATCAGGGTAAACTTACCGAGCTGCCCCGCCAGCATCTTGTCCCACTGCGGTTTCAGGTAACTCAGCGGGACATTGCCTCTGCGCATCAGCATAAACGCAGCCGGAATGACAACGAGCGCAGGCACCAGCGCCAGCCCCAGCAGCGCGCCTTCATAGCCGCCCAGCCGATAGCAAAAGTAGTAGGCGATAACGCCGATGATGCTGCCGAGGATCAGCGCCAGCGCATTCCCGGCGGCATCACGGAAGCCTTTCATCAGCGCCAGCAGCAGGTTCGCCCAGGCGATCCCCATCTGAACCAGCGCCACCAGGCGCACCAGCCCCTGATAATGCGTGTGTCCGAACAGCCCCTGGCTGATGGGTGCCGCCGCCAGCAAAAAGACGACGGCCAGCAACGTAGAGAAGCCCAGCACCATAGCCGAGGAGGTGCCCACCACCGTGCGGAGCTTTTCGGCATCGTCATGATGCTGCGCGACGTATTTGGTGACGCCATTGAATATCCCGGCTCCCGCCAGCACGCCAAGCACCGTGACCAGCTGGCGGAAGTTCCCTGCCAGCCCAACGCCTGACGGACCAAATGAGACGGCCAGCAGCTTGACGACCAGTAACCCGGCGCCAATTTTTACTAGCGTGGACGCTGCCGTCCACACCGACGCTTTTGCCAGAGACATATCAGGCGAAATAACTCAGAAGCGAATTGATCACCGTACGCTGGTTCACCGGCGCGAGGTTGTAGAACAGGGGCAGGCGGAGCAGACGTTCGCTCTCTTTGGTGGTGTAGCGGTCTTCACCGGCAAACATCCCGAAGGCTTCGCCAGCCGGGCTGGAGTGCAGCGGAATATAGTGGAATACCGCCATAATTTCCGCCTCTTTCAGCCAGGCAATCAGCTTGCTGCGATCGTCGTTATCGCGCAGCTTGATGTAGAACATGTGAGCGTTGTGGATACAGTCTGCCGGAATAGTCGGCAGTTCAATACGTCCGGCTTTTGCCAGCGGCTCCAGCGCGTCGTAGTAGGTTTGCCACAGGGAGAGGCGTTGCAGATTGATTCGCTCTGCCGCTTCCAGCTGCGCCCAGAGATACGCGGCCTGCAAATCCGCCATCAGGTAGCTTGAGCCGATATCGCGCCAGGTGTACTTATCCACCTGACCGCGGAAGAACTGGCTGCGGTTGGTCCCTTTTTCACGGATCACTTCCGCACGCTCCACCAGGGCACGATCGTTAATCAGCGTCGCGCCGCCTTCGCCGCCTGCGGTGTAGTTTTTGGTTTCGTGGAAGCTAAAGCAGCCGATATGACCGATGGTGCCCAGCGCGCGACCTTTGTAGGTGGACATCACGCCCTGCGCGGCGTCTTCCACCACAAACAGGTTGTGCTTTTTGGCGATGGCCATGATGGTGTCCATCTCACAGGCCACGCCCGCGTAATGCACCGGCACAATCGCCCGCGTTTTGTCAGTGATCGCCGCTTCAATCAGCGTTTCGTCGATGTTCATGGTATCCGGACGGATATCCACAAACACGATTTTCGCCCCGCGCAGGACAAACGCGTTCGCCGTGGAGACGAAGGTGTAGCTCGGCATGATCACTTCATCGCCAGGCTGGATATCCAGCAGCAGCGCCGCCATCTCGAGCGATGCGGTACAGGACGGCGTCAGCAGCACCTTGGCACTGTGAAAACGTTGCTCCATCCACTGCTGGCAGCGGCGGGTAAAACCGCCGTCGCCACAGAGCTTGCCGCTGCCCATAGCCGACTGCATGTAATCAAGTTCAGTGCCCACAACGGGAGGCGCGTTAAATGGAATCATCTTGTCACCTGTATAACCAGTAGGCGGTGGCGTCGATGCTGGCACCACTCGCAATATAACGTTTAAGCGCAGCGGTGTTGCCCATCTGGGTTGCGACCCGCAGCGTCGATACCTGTTGTTGCTCCGCCCAGTGCAGCGCCGCCTGCATGAGTTTCTCGCCCATGCCGCGCCCGGCTAACAATCCGATGCGCGCCTCGTGCTCGGTGAGCCTGCGAAGCGAAACAAAACCCTGAATCTGTCCCCCGTCAGTACGGAACACCAGACAGACGTGGTCAAACGTGCCTTTGACCGCATTCTCTATCCACTGAGCATAAAAGCGACCGCTGTCATCGGGCGCATACCAGGGCGCCCGGAAACGGCTCTGAGCGAAGGCCAGCGCCGCCATCTTGCGCAGCGTGGGGATATCCTGCTCCGTTGCAATTTCCGCGCCCGGTGAGGCGTAGCGCGCCACGGTAACAGAGAGATCAACCTCGCCCTCGACCAGCCGGAATCCGTGCTGCTGGAGGGCGTCCAGCAGATCGGCGCGGTCCGCCGGGATCTTAGCCTGTACGCGCTGCCAGGCGCTGAAGTCTGCATCCTGCAACGCAGGGGCATTGTCGTGCAGACGCACTATCGCTGAGGGACGCGCAAAAAATGCGCTTTCCCACTCAAGAGACTCCAGCACGCCGTTGAGGATACTCAACGCCACACGCCTTTGGTATCAACAACATACTGCTGACGTACGGCATCACCGGAGACCGCTTTAAACGCATTGTGATCCACCAGCAGCACCAGCACATCCGCCGTCGCCAGCGCGTCATCCAGGGCGGTAAGGGTGCAGTGACCGGCAAGTTTTGCCGGCAACGCATGAATATTCGGCTCAACCACCAGCGTTTCACCGCTGTGCCAGGCAGCGATCATTTCGGCAATTTCCATCGCCGGGCTTTCGCGCAGATCGTCAATATTCGGTTTGAATGCCAGACCAAAGCAGGCAATTTTCAGCTCACTGGCGCGTTTGCCGCTGTCGGCCAGGCAATCCGCGACCGTGGCTTTGACCTGGTTGATAACCCAGTGCGGTTTATGGTCGTTTACTTCGCGCGCGGTGCGAATCAGGCGTGCCTGTTCCGGATTTTGCGCCACGATAAACCACGGATCGACCGCGATGCAGTGCCCACCCACGCCCGGCCCCGGCTGAAGGATGTTCACGCGGGGGTGACGGTTGGCAAGGCGAATAAGTTCCCAGACGTTAATCCCCTGATCGGCGCAAATCAACGACAGTTCATTCGCAAACGCGATGTTAACGTCGCGGAAACTGTTTTCGGTCAGTTTGCACATCTCGGCGGTGCGGGAGTTGGTCACCACACATTCGCCTTCAAGGAAAATTTTATACAGCTCGCTGGCGCGCGCGGAGCAGACTGGCGTCATGCCGCCAATCACGCGGTCATTTTTAATCAGTTCCACCATCACCTGGCCTGGCAGTACGCGCTCAGGGCAGTAGGCGATATTGATATCGGCCTGGTCGCCCACCTGCTGGGGGAAGCTAAGATCGGGACGCGCCTCGGCCAGCCACTGTGCCATCTGCTCGGTTGCCCCAACAGGTGAAGTGGACTCAAGGATAACCAGCGCCCCTTTCTTCAGCACAGGCGCAATGGATTTTGCCGCCGCCTCGACGTAAACCATGTCAGGCTCATGATCGCCTTTAAAGGGCGTTGGAACCGCAATCAGGTACGCATCGGCTTCTACCGGCGTGGTGCTGGCGCGCAGGAAGCCACCGTCCACCGCCTTTTTCACCACGCGATCGAGATCGGGCTCCACGATATGAATTTCGCCACGGTTGATGGTTTCCACCGCGCGCGCGTTGATATCTACGCCAACGACCTGCTTTTGACGAGAGGCAAAGGCCGCCGCAGTAGGCAGCCCGATATAGCCAAGACCAACAACAGAGATGGTAGTAAAACTCATAGCGTTACCCGATTGTGTTTAAGTGCGTGCAAAATACGACCACAAGCCTGCCCGTCACCGTACGGATTGTGGGCCCGGCTCATCGCCTGATACTCTTCATCGTCATGCAGTAAGCGCGTGACCTCTTCGACAATACGACGCGGATCCGTTCCCACCAGACGCACGGTACCAGCAGTGACCGCTTCCGGGCGTTCGGTGGTTTCACGCATCACCAGTACCGGCTTACCGAGTGAAGGCGCCTCTTCCTGAATGCCGCCAGAATCGGTCAGGATCAGCCAGGCGTGGTTCATCAGCCAGACAAATGGCAGATAGTCCTGCGGCTCGATCAGGAGCACGTTTTCCACGTGACCCAGGATACGGTTGACCGGTTCGCTGACGTTCGGGTTGAGGTGCACCGGATAGACAATCTGCACATCCTCGTTCTGCGCGGCGATTTCAGCCAGCGCGTGGCAGATTTGCTCAAAGCCACGACCAAAGCTTTCGCGGCGGTGGCCCGTCACCAGAATCGTTTTCTTGCCGTTGTTCAGGAACGGATAGCGCGCAGCAAGTTCTGCCTGAAGCTCGCTGTTAGCCAGCACGCGGTCACGCACCCAAATCAGCGCATCAATGACCGTATTGCCGGTGACGAAGATCTTGCTGTCGCTGATATTTTCGCGCAGCAGGTTTTGGCGTGAGTTCTCGGTTGGCGCAAAATGGTACATCGCCAGGTGACCGGTGAGCGTACGGTTGGCCTCTTCCGGCCACGGGGAATAGAGATTGCCGGTACGCAGACCCGCTTCAATATGACCAACGGGGATACGCTGATAGAACGCGGCCAGGCTGGTTGCCACGGTAGTGGTGGTGTCGCCGTGCACCAGCACTACATCCGGCTTGAACGACTCCAGAATAGGCTTTAATTCTTGCAGAATACGGCAGGTGATTTCCGTCAGTCCCTGTCCCGGTTTCATTATATTGAGATCGTAATCCGGGACGATAGAAAAGAGGGTTAAGACCTGATCGAGCATCTCACGGTGCTGGGCAGTCACGCACACTTTCGCTTCAATATCAGGATCTCTGGCCAGCGCATGAACCAGAGGCGCCATCTTGATGGCCTCCGGCCTGGTGCCAAATACGGTTAGTACTTTCACATCGATTCTCTTCGATTAGACGATGAAGGCCGCAGCCTTCATCGTAGACGGCGTTCTTAGTTTGTGCGGCGACGCAATAACGCTACGCCAGCGCCAGTCAGTGCGCCCACAATCCCCCACATGATCATCAGGAATGCGCGACGCGGACTATCGCGTTTTACAGGCTCTTCAGGCGTTCTTAAATAACGATAGGTCTGAAAACGCGGGTCCAGCGTTGGACCGACGTTGAGCGTATTGAGCATGGCGCGGTTTTGGTCGTAATCAAGGTCAAAGTCAGGGCCAACGGCCTGGATATTTTCCAGACGTGCCTGAAGCATTGGGCGACCAAGAAGGAACATTTCTGAATCCGGGAGTTCGTCCGCCGGAACATCCGTTTCGCTACGGGAAATATTGTGCTGTTCCGCAATCTTCAGCGCCTGCTCAAGATTATGCACGCGACGGGCGAAGATGGCCTTAGCGACCTCTTCCTGGCGTTTGACCTGCGCTTTCATCTGGATAGTGCGCGCAGCCCAGGCGCCTTTCAGCTCGTCATTCAAATGACTGGCCGCGCGCTGGCTGGCAAAAGCAACGTACTGACGCAACAGGTTATTGGCGTCCGGCGCCGTTTCCGCAATCAGCTTCACGCTGTCGCTAACGTTACGAAGCACATCGCCAGGCATAAACTGAATGTTATTAATCAGATCGTCCAGCAGCGCGGCATCCGCTTTGCTGTTACCGACCATGCGCTGCTTGTAGTAGTCCGTCTGGGACCAGAAATCGCGACGTGTATCCCACGACGCCAGCTGCATCACAAACTCTTTGTAGGATTCATCCATCACCGAGGCCTGATCCGGGGTCGCCAGATTGGCCTTGATATCAAGATTACGCAGGAATTGCTGCTGGGAGTAGTAGCCTCCAAGCATATTCACCGTTGGTCGGTCTGTGATCGCCGTGGCGCTCCACTCTTGTTTTGCAAAGAAGGTGTAAGCAAGCGCTAACAGCGCGAACCCCAGGGCAATCCCTACAATCCACAGTTTGCCCTGCCATAACACGCGAAACAAACCACGAATATCCAGCTCGTTCTCAGTGCCCACTGATTTCGCTCCCGCCAACGGTTGAGTCATCATAGTCCCGGTTTTACTTAGTTAATGTTGTGTTTTTGCCACTGTTCCGACGCATCCTGCGTTTTAAACGTTTAATAAAACGCGCGACTTTCCATGCACGCTTGATGCAGTAACCGTACATGAAAAATGCTAGCAAGAATAATACCAACATTACCCATTCAGGAATGAAATGTGCGTATTCCGCGGCAACGCCAATCGCAGCCAGAATAGCAGCCGCAAGCGTAATCAACACAAATGCCTGACGAGACGTGAAGCCGGCGCGCATAATCAGGTGGTGAATATGCTGCCGATCGGGAGAAAACGGGCTCATCCCTTTACGCAGACGGCGGTACATAATAGCGACCATGTCCATCAGCGGGATGGCGATAATCCAGAGGGCCGTTACCGGGCTGATAGGGTGCGTTTTACCCTGCGTGGTTTCCAGCAGGACCCAGATAACCGTAAAGCCAATCAGGGTACTGCCCGCATCGCCCATAAAGACTTTATAGCGACGCCCTAACACACCCAGGTTCAGGCAGATGTATGGCAGGATGGCGGCAATCATAGCAAAGCACCACATTGACAGGCTGTACTGGCCGTCAAACCATAAGATGATGCCGATCGCGCCAAACGAAACAGAGGACAGCCCACCAAGCAGACCGTCTATACCGTCAACCATGTTAAAGGCGTTGATAGCCGCCCACACGGCAAACAGCGTCAGGAAGAAGCCGAATGGCCCAAGCACCAGCTCCCAGGGACCAAACACGTAGCCCAGGCTTCTGAGATAGAGGCCGCCTACCACCATCATAATGATGCCAATGGCCGCCTGTACCGTCGCGCGGAACTTCACGCTGATATCAAAACGATCATCAAGGGCGCCGACCAGTACCAGCACACCGGCACATGCCAGATAGAGTGCGGCATGGGGGATATAATAATCCGCGATCCCGAATGTGAAACAGATGCCTGCGTATACCGAAATGCCGCCCACCAGCGGAATAAGCCCCTGATGACGTTTACGGAAGTTCGGTTTGTCCACTAACCCAATTCTTTTTGCTACCTTGCGCGCAATGAACAAAAAACAGGTTGTGAATAAAAAAATACTGATCAGCTCAGTTACTGCAGTGAGTAGATTCACAATGGATTGCTCTCAACAAATGTTAGTCCCGGAAGTATAACCATGAAGCCTCTGCCTCAGAAGGATTAAAGATGGCTTCTCACAACTCCCTTTGTATGTTTTTCAATCAATTATTTCTTTGACTGTGCAAACATTCTTATTGTCGCACCGACAGGTCAAAATTGGGAGTGTGTGGTAATAGCGTATAGTCCATAAATAAAAAACGCCACGTAAAAACGTGGCGTTTACTGGGATTATTTGCGTTACGAGCGTTTCATCATGTCGAAGAAATCGTCGTTCGTTTTGGTCATCGCCAGTTTGTTGATGAGGAATTCCATTGCGTCGATTTCGCCCATTGGATGGATGATTTTGCGCAGGATCCACATTTTCTGAAGCTCTTCCTGAGTGGTAAGCAGCTCTTCTTTACGGGTACCGGAACGGTTGTAGTCGATCGCCGGGAAGACGCGTTTTTCTGCGATTTTACGAGAAAGGTGCAGTTCCATGTTGCCTGTACCTTTGAACTCTTCGTAGATAACTTCGTCCATTTTGGAGCCGGTATCGATCAGCGCCGTCGCGATAATGGTCAGGCTACCGCCCTCTTCCACGTTACGCGCCGCACCGAAGAAACGCTTCGGACGATGCAGGGCGTTGGCATCCACACCACCGGTCAGTACTTTACCGGAAGCCGGCACCACGGTGTTGTAGGCACGCGCCAGACGGGTGATGGAGTCGAGCAGGATGATCACATCTTTCTTGTGCTCAACCAGGCGTTTCGCCTTCTCGATAACCATTTCCGCAACCTGAACGTGGCGGGAAGCAGGCTCGTCGAAGGTAGACGCAACCACTTCCCCTTTCACCAGACGCTGCATCTCGGTCACTTCTTCCGGACGTTCGTCAATCAGCAGCACCATCAGCACACAGTCTGGGTGGTTGTAAGCAATGCTCTGCGCGATGTTTTGCAGCAGCATGGTTTTACCGGCTTTTGGCGGCGCCACAATCAGACCACGCTGGCCACGACCAATTGGCGATGCCAGATCCAGCACACGCGCGGTTAAATCTTCAGTAGACCCGTTACCACGCTCCATGCGCAGGCGAGAGTTCGCGTGCAGCGGCGTTAAGTTCTCGAACAGGATCTTATTGCGGGAGTTTTCCGGTTTGTCGTAGTTAACTTCGTTAACCTTCAACAGCGCAAAGTAGCGTTCACCCTCTTTTGGAGGACGAATCTTACCTGAAATGGTGTCACCAGTGCGGAGGTTGAAACGGCGGATTTGGCTAGGGGATACGTAGATGTCGTCAGGGCCGGCGAGGTAGGAGCTGTCTGCGGAGCGGAGGAAACCAAATCCGTCTTGCAGTATCTCCAGCACACCGTCGCCAAAGATATCTTCGCCACTCTTAGCGTGCTGCTTCAGGATGGCGAAAATGATGTCCTGCTTGCGCATACGAGCCTGGTTTTCCAGTCCCATATTTTCGCCGAGAGTGATCAGCTCAGAAACCGGCGTATTCTTTAATTCGGTAAGATTCATAATGGTGTGGGTTCTTAAACTCGGGGTGATTCTCGAACTTAATGTTGTGAATGGTATGGCAGGGTCATCCATGCCTGTTTAGCGGCCATCACCTCATGTCTGTTCGCTGTCTGGTCACAGGGAAAGAACGCAGAACTGAAACGACAAGACGGATTGAGTGACAAGCCCGGAATCTAGCAACTTCACGCACTGTTTATGTTAACAACGGGAAGTATCGGGTAAAACAAGATTCAAACAACAAGATATGTTTAAAACGTAGTCATAGCTAACTTAGCACGACTAAAGCCGGGCGTCCAGATCTCGCCGTTAATTAGGCGCTCTGGACGCTCAGCTGAGAAACCTTACGCCAGGTTAGCGTCCAGGAACTCTTTCAGTTGACCTTTGGACAGTGCGCCCACTTTGGTCGCTGCCACGTCACCGTTCTTGAACAGCAGCAGGGTCGGGATGCCACGGATACCGTATTTTGGCGCGGTGCCCGGGTTCTGGTCGATGTTCAGCTTGGCAACGGTCAGTTTGCCCTGATATTCGTCAGCGATTTCATCCAGAATCGGAGCGATCATTTTGCAAGGACCACACCATTCAGCCCAGAAATCAACGAGGATCAGCCCGTCAGCTTTAAGTACGTCCGTGTCAAAACTGTCGTCAGTCAGGTGAATAATTTTATCGCTCATATATAACTCCACAGGAATAAGCCTGGTACGTTGGTTTTGTCTCCACCAACGACGTGTTGATGTCGCATTAACCAACTAAAGGTTGACTTTATTTCACCGGATACGCTTTCGTAAAGCAATAGTAAGCTGATATTCTACCACACTATGAGCAAAACACATTTAACAGAACAGAAGTTTTCCGACTTCGCCCTGCACCCAAAGGTGATCGAAGCCCTTGAAACTAAAGGGTTTCATAACTGCACGCCCATTCAGGCTCTCGCCCTGCCGCTGACGCTGGCCGGTCGCGATGTTGCAGGGCAGGCGCAAACCGGTACTGGCAAAACGATGGCGTTTTTAACGTCAACGTTTCATTATTTACTTTCTCACCCAGCGATTGCAGACCGCAAAGTTAACCAGCCGCGCGCGCTAATTATGGCCCCGACGCGAGAACTGGCGGTACAGATCCACGCAGACGCTGAGCCCCTGGCGCAAGCCACCGGCCTGAAACTTGGCCTGGCCTATGGCGGCGACGGCTACGATAAACAGCTGAAAGTGCTGGAAAGCGGCGTCGATATCCTGATTGGGACCACTGGCCGTCTTATCGACTACGCCAAACAGAACCATATCAACCTCGGCGCAATCCAGGTCGTGGTGCTGGATGAAGCAGACCGCATGTACGATCTGGGCTTCATTAAAGACATCCGCTGGCTGTTCCGCCGTATGCCTGCGGCAAACCAGCGTCTGAACATGCTGTTCTCCGCAACCCTGTCATACCGCGTACGTGAACTCGCATTCGAGCAGATGAACAATGCGGAATATGTGGAAGTAGAACCGGAGCAGAAAACCGGGCACCGCATTAAAGAAGAGCTTTTTTATCCTTCTAATGAAGAGAAAATGCGCCTGTTGCAAACCCTGATCGAAGAAGAGTGGCCGGATCGCGCGATTATCTTCGCGAACACCAAACACCGCTGTGAAGATATCTGGGGACACCTGGCGGCAGATGGTCACCGTGTGGGTCTGCTGACCGGCGACGTGGCGCAGAAAAAACGCCTGCGCATTCTCGACGAATTTACTCGTGGCGACCTTGATATTCTGGTCGCGACCGACGTGGCGGCCCGTGGCCTGCACATTCCAGCCGTGACGCACGTCTTTAACTATGACCTGCCAGATGACTGTGAAGACTATGTACACCGTATCGGTCGTACTGGTCGTGCAGGCGCAAGCGGTCACTCCATCAGCCTTGCGTGTGAAGAGTATGCGCTGAACCTTCCGGCCATTGAGACCTACATCGGTCACTCTATTCCACAGAGCAAATACAATCCGGAAGCGCTGTTAAGCGAGTTGCCGCCACCTAAGCGCCTTACACGTCCACGCTCCGGCAATGGCCCGCGTCGTTCCGGCGGTGCACCGCGTAATCGTCGTCGTTCAGGTTAAGAAAATATGCTCAGCTCCACCTCGCTTTATGCGGCAATTGATCTCGGTTCGAATAGTTTTCATATGCTGGTTGTGCGCGAGGTGGCGGGAAGCATACAAACGCTGACGCGCATTAAGCGCAAGGTCCGCCTCGCGGCGGGCCTGAGCAGCGATAATCATCTCTCCCCGGAAGCCATGGAACGTGGCTGGCAGTGTCTGCGTCTGTTTGCAGAACGTTTACAGGATATCCCGCTCAGTCAAATTCGCGTTGTTGCCACGGCGACCCTACGTCTTGCGGTTAACGCTGGCGATTTCATTGCCAGAGCACAGGAAATTCTGGGCTGTCCGGTGCAGGTCATCAGCGGTGAAGAAGAAGCGCGTCTGATTTATCAGGGTGTGGCGCATACGACCGGCGGCGACGATCGTCGTCTGGTGGTCGATATCGGTGGCGCCAGTACCGAACTGGTCACGGGCACAGGCGCGCAGGCGACGTCGCTCTTCAGCCTGTCAATGGGCTGTGTGACCTGGCTGGAACGCTACTTTACCGATCGAAACCTTGCCAAAGAGAATTTTGACGAGGCGGAAAACGCGGCGCGTGCGGTCCTGCGCCCGGTCATGGACGAACTGCGCTATCACGGCTGGAAAGTGTGTGTCGGCGCGTCCGGAACCGTGCAGGCGTTGCAGGAAATCATGATGGCACAGGGGATGGACGAGCGGATCACGCTTGCCAAACTCCAGCAGCTTAAACAGCGCGCCATCCAGTGTGGTCGTCTGGAAGAGCTTGAAATAGAAGGGCTGACGCTTGAACGCGCGCTGGTTTTCCCCAGTGGGCTCGCCATACTGATTGCCATTTTCACCGAGCTTAATATCCAGTGTATGACCCTGGCAGGCGGTGCGCTGCGTGAAGGTCTGGTCTACGGAATGCTGCACCAGTCGGTCGATCAGGACATCCGTAGCCGTACGCTGCGTAACGTTCAACGCCGCTTTATTGTGGATACCGACCAGGCGCAGAGAGTGAGTCAACTGGCGTCACAGTTTGCCGATCAGGTGAAAAAAAGCTGGGATATTGAACCGTTAAGCCGCGATCTGTTGCTAAGCGCCTGTGCGCTACATGAAATTGGTCTCAGCGTGGAGTACAAGCAGGCACCGCTGCACGCGGCCTGGCTGGTGCGTAATCTCGATTTGCCGGGTTATACGCCCGCCCAGAAGAAGCTGCTGGCCACCCTGCTGCTGAATCAGACTAACGCCGTCGATCTCTCTTCCCTTCACCAGCAGAACGCTGTGCCGCCGCGCGTGGCGGAGCATCTGTGTCGTCTGCTTCGGCTGGCGATCCTGTTTGCCAGTCGGCGTCGAGATGATTTGCTGCCAGCCATTACGCTGGCGGCAGACGAGGAGAAACTGACGCTGACGCTACCGGAAAACTGGCTTGAGGATCATCCCCTTGGGGCGGAACTGATTGAGCAGGAGTACCAGTGGCAGAGCTATGTGCACTGGGCGCTTGATGTGAAGTGACCCTTGAAGCGTGCCGGGTGGCGGCTTCGCCTTACCCGGCCTACAAATAGTTATCCCTTCTCTTTGGCTTTTGCCAGCATCGCGCGAATGTTTGCCACGTTTGCCTGCCCTTTATGCATACGCTCTTCAGCGGTAATGACTTTACGCTCCTGCTCCCAGATAAGATCGTCCTGAGGCAACTCCAGCAGAAAACGGCTCGGCTCCGGGCGCACCAGCTCACCATACTGACGGCGCTCTTTGCACAGCGTAAACGTCAGCTCTTTCTGCGCACGGGTGATCCCAACGTAGGCCAGACGGCGCTCTTCGTCGACGTTATCTTCATCAATGCTGCTCTGGTGCGGCAATAGGCCCTCTTCCATCCCCACCAGATAGACATAAGGGAACTCCAGCCCTTTCGAGGCATGTAACGTCATCAGCTGAACCTGATCGGCCTCTTCTTCGCTTTCCCCGCGCTCCATCATATCGCGCAGCGTGAAGCGGGTGACCACCTGCGTCAGGGTCATGGGCTCGTCAATCTCAGATCCTTCAAGCATTTCGGTCATCCAGCTGAAGAGCTGGTTAACGTTTTTCATG
The DNA here is from genome assembly GCF_036936505.1 of Enterobacter sp. JJBC. Lineage (NCBI taxonomy): Bacteria > Pseudomonadati > Pseudomonadota > Gammaproteobacteria > Enterobacterales > Enterobacteriaceae > Enterobacter > Enterobacter sp. JJBC. The sequence continues at coordinate 173,225 of NZ_CP136935.1, read as the reverse complement.
CGCATCTCTGCCGCTTTCGGGCTGGCGGAGGTTTCATACAACCAGGATTCGTAATCAATGCCGTGGATCAGATCGCGTACTGCCGCCACAGGCTCGCGCTCAGCCAGACGCTGCACCTCACCCAGCCAGTGGGTAAAGCGGGTTAAGGCCTCATAGCCGCGCCCGGTCAGGGTCTGGCTCAGCCCCATATCGAAGCTGGCGGTGAACAGGCTTTTGTTGCGGGTCATCGCCCATTCACCCAGCTTTTGCAGCGTCGCAGAGCCAATCTCGCGCTTCGGCGTATTTACAATGCGCAGGAAAGCGCTGTCGTCATCCGGGTTGGTCAGCACGCGCAGATAGGCCAGCAGATCCTTGATTTCCGGACGCGAAAAGAACGATGTACCGCCGGAGATTTTGTAGGGGATGCGGTTCTGCATCAGCATCTTTTCAAAGACGCGCGACTGGTGGTTACCGCGATAGAGGATCGCGTAATCCTTGTATTCAGTTTTGTTGACGAAGTGATGGGCAATCAGCTCGCCGGTTACGCGCTCCGCTTCGTGCTCTTCGTTATTGGCGCTGAGCACTTTCAGCTCGGTCCCGTAACCCAGTTCAGAGAACAGGCGCTTCTCAAAGACGTGCGGGTTGTTGGCAATCAGGATGTTCGCCGCCTTCAGGATACGCCCGGAAGAACGGTAGTTCTGCTCCAGTTTAATCACCTGCAACGCCGGGAAGTCTTTGCTCAGCAGCACCAGGTTTTGCGGACGTGCGCCACGCCAGGAGTAAATCGACTGATCGTCATCGCCTACAACGGTAAAACGCGCGCGCTGTCCTACCAGCAGCTTTACCAGCTCGTACTGGCTGGTGTTGGTATCCTGGTATTCATCCACCAGCAGGTAACGAATTTTGTTCTGCCAGCGCTCGCGCACCTCTTCATTCCGCTGAAGCAGCAGCGTCGGCAGCAGGATCAGATCGTCGAAATCCAGGACGTTACAGGCTTTCATATGCGCGTCGTACAGACCGTAGCAGTGGGCAAAGATGCGGTCGCGCTCGCCTTTGGCACTTGCCGCTGCCTGGGCCGGCGTCATCAGATCGTTTTTCCAGTTCGAGATCGTCGAGATCAGCTGTTGCAACAGCACTTTGTCATCTTCGATCAGCCCTTCCGTTAGCTCTTTAAGCAGCGCCACCTGGTCGGTGTCATCAAAGAGAGAAAAGTTGGACTTCATGCCCAGCGCCGCGTATTCGCGCTTGATAATATCCAGACCCAGCGTGTGGAAGGTGGAGATCATCAGCCCGCGCGCCTCTTTACGGCCCAGCGTCTGGCCGACGCGCTCTTTCATCTCACGCGCCGCTTTGTTGGTAAAGGTGACCGCCGCGATATGGCGCGCCTGGTATCCACAACCCCGAATTAAATGGGCGATTTTGTTGGTGATCACACGTGTTTTACCGGATCCCGCTCCCGCCAGCACCAGGCAGGGTCCGGTGACGAATTCGACAGCTTGTTGTTGTCCGGGGTTTAAACGCATAAATGATCACTCAATGAAAGTCGGGAGAGGAGGAAAAACGCGTGGTAGTATACCGACCGTAAACTCGTTGACTCAAGGCACGATCATGGCAAAAACAGCAGCAGCACTGCATATCCTTGTTAAAGAAGAGAAACTGGCACAGGATCTGCTCGAACAGATTAAAAACGGCGCCGACTTCGGCAAACTGGCGAAGAAACACTCGATTTGCCCGTCAGGCAAACGCGGTGGTGACTTAGGCGAGTTCCGCCAGGGCCAGATGGTCCCGGCGTTTGATAAAGTGGTTTTCTCCTGCCCGGTGCTGGAGCCAACCGGCCCACTGCATACGCAGTTCGGCTATCACATTATCAAAGTGTTATACCGCAACTAATCAAAAGCCCGGTGCATTGACTCACCGGGCTTTTTTATTTGGCTGTTCCGGCGTTCAGATGCCGTCGCCGTATTCGAAGGTGTGGTGAATACCGTTGAAGTGCTGATCCATATCCATCGACGGCTTATCGCTGTCTGGCTTACCGACGATGCGCGCCGGGACGCCAGCGGCGGTGGTGTGCGGCGGTACAGGCTGGAGCACAACCGACCCCGCGCCAATCTTCGCGCCGCGTCCGACTTCAATATTGCCGAGGATTTTAGCACCCGCGCCAATCATCACCCCTTCACGAATTTTCGGATGGCGATCGCCACTGGTTTTACCGGTACCGCCCAGCGTAACGGATTGCAGGATCGACACGTCATCTTCGATCACCGCCGTTTCACCGACAACAATGCCGGTGGCGTGGTCGAGCATGATCCCACGGCCAATTTTCGCCGCCGGATGAATATCGACCTGGAAGGTCACGGAAACCTGGTTTTGAAGAAAGATGGCCAGCGCGCGGCGTCCCTCATTCCATAACCAGTGGCCGATGCGGTACGCCTGTAAGGCGTGGAATCCTTTGAGATACAGTAGCGGCGTGGAGTATTTATCCACCGCCGGGTCACGCGTACGCACGGCCTGAATGTCGCAGGCGGCAGAAGCAATCATCTCCGGATCTGCGGCGTAGGCCTCTTCCACCACCTCGCGAATGGCAATAGCAGGCATGATAGGGGAAGCCAGTTTATTGGCGAGCATATAGCTCAGGGCGCTGCCGAGATTTTCGTGCTTAAGTAGCGTCGCGTGATAGAAACTGGCCAGCATGGGCTCACAGTCGGCCAAAGCTCGGGCTTCGGCTTTAATATTATTCCAGACGATATCCAGTTCTTCACACGGCATTGCTTGCTCCAGACGATAGTTAATGACCAGCCAGTTCTGCGCTGGCTGGGTCATTCAGGTGACGATACTTCCCGGCTAATTGCTGCTGCGCTCGTCCTTGCGCGCACGACCTAATAAGGTCAATGCTGCCTCGCGCGCATTTTTTCCGCAATACAATACCTGATAAATTTCCTCGGTTATTGGCATTTCGACACCGAAACGGTGCGCCAATTCGCGAACTTCTTTGGTATTGCGATAGCCTTCAACCACCTGACCAATCTTCTCCTGCGCGCTTTTTACATCGCTGCCCTGTCCGAGCATCATGCCAAAGCGGCGGTTACGCGACTGGTTATCGGTGCAGGTCAGCACCAGGTCGCCCAGCCCAGCCATTCCCATAAAAGTGGCCGGATCGGCACCGAGCGCTTCGCCCAGGCGGGACATTTCGGTCAGACCACGGGTGATCAACGCCGTACGCGCATTCGCGCCGAAACCGATGCCGTCAGACATCCCGGCCCCGATGGCAATGACGTTCTTCACCGCGCCGCCCAGCTGCACGCCGATAAAATCGGGGTTGCTGTACACGCGGAAGCTTTTGCCGCAGTGCAGCAGTTGCTGAAGATCGTCTGAAAATGCCTGGTCGGTGGACGCCAGCGAGATCGCCGTCGGCAAGCCCGCAGCCAGCTCTTTGGCAAAGGTCGGCCCCGAGATCACCGCCAGCGGGATCGCTGTTCCCAGCGCTTCGCGGGCAACGTCCTGCAACAGACGTCCGGTTTCCGCTTCCAGCCCCTTCGTCGCCCACACAATACGCGCATCCGCACGCATCAGCGGCTTAATCTGACGCAGGACTTCGCCAAACACGTGGCTTGGCACCACAATCAGAATATTGCGGCTGGCCGCCAGCGCGGTCGCGAGGTCGCTTTCCAGATAGAGAGAGTCAGGGAACGGAACGTCCGGGAGAAACGCCACGTTGCAGCGGTCGTGTTGCAACGTCGCGATATGTTTTGGATCGTGGCCCCACAGGACCACGTCGTGACCATTTCTTGCCAGCGTGATGGCAAGAGCGGTGCCGTAAGAGCCGGCACCGATCACAGTCATTGACGCATTAACAGTGCTCATCAGGCATCCTGATGTTGTTCGGCACCTTCGCCAGCCTGCTGCTGTAGATAGTTCATGAACAGCGCATCAAAGTTTACTGGCGCGAGGTTCAGTTGCGGGAATGTACCGCGAGAAACCAGGCTGGTGATGCATTCACGCGCATACGGGAACAGGATGTTCGGGCAGTATGCACCCAGGCAATGCGCCATCTGGTTACCTTCGATGCCGCCGATGGAGAAGATACCGCCCTGCTGAACTTCGCACAGGAACGCAGTTTCTTCGCCCAGAGAGGCGGTCACGGTGACACGCAGTACGACTTCATACACATCATCCGCCAGCTGGGTGGATGCGGTATCCAGATCAAGTTTAACCTCTGGCTGCCAGTCTTTCTGGAAAACGTGCGGCGCATTTGGCGCTTCGAAAGAGACATCCTTGGTATAGATGCGCTGGATCTGGAAAGTCATCTCGGTGTTATTTTGTTCTGACATGGAAAAACCCTTTTTAATTGTCCTAAAGTCTCTAGCTCAGCAGCGGATCGAGTCCACCACGGGCGTCGAGCGCATACAAGTCATCACAGCCGCCAATGTGCTGCGCATCAATAAAAATCTGTGGAACCGTTGTGCGACCACTGCGTTGGATCATCTCTTCGCGTTTAATCGCGTCACCATCGATCGGCAGTTCCTTGAACGTTACGCCTTTGCTGGACAGCAGCGCTTTCGCTCTGTGGCAGAACGGGCACGTTGCTTTGGTGTAGATCTCAATATTGGCCATCACTTAACTCCTTATTTACCGCGCACTAAAGGAAGATTCTCCCCGCTCCAGCCGGAGATGCCTTCTTTCAGCACCGTTACGTTTTCAAAGCCTGCTTTATGCAGTGCGTTGGCAGATTCCTGCGCCTGCATGCCAGTGCCGTCAACAACAATAATCGGCTGGGCTTTATGCTTCTCCAGCTCACCAATGTTGTTCGCTTTAATTTCCGCTGGCAGCAGGTTGATAGCACCTGCAATATGGCCCTTGCGGAAATCGTCGCGCTGACGCAGATCGACAACCACGGCGTCCTCTTTGTTGATCAGACGTGTCGCTTCACCGCGGGTGATCACCTTAATTTTAGACGTCAGTCCCTTAAATGTGGTGAACAGTACAGCGACCAGCAGGCCAATCCACGCGATGCTCAGAACCGGGTGGCGGCTAACGAATTGCATAATTTCTTGCATGGGGGGTAACAACTCCCGACTAAGTGATTAAAAAAACCAGGACAGGAGTATACCTGTGCGCTGTGGCAAATACAGCCAGCGACATAAAGCTAATCTATTTTCTGCGGCATGCCACGTAAAAAAAGCCTCAAAATGGCCTGAGAACAGCCTTGCCCCCGCGCTTTCTTTGATCTTCTGCGGCTATTTTATCGATTCAGCTGTAGTAAAATTACGCAAAATTTTTGTCTCTTGAGCATGAGGTTGTCGCAATGTCGGTTTCTAAAAAACCTATGGTACTGGTGATTCTGGATGGCTATGGCTACCGTGAAGATCAACAGGATAACGCCATTTTCAACGCCAAAACCCCGGTTATGGATGCGCTATGGGCAAAACGTCCCCACACCCTGATTGATGCGTCTGGCCTGGAAGTGGGTCTGCCGGATCGTCAGATGGGCAACTCAGAAGTGGGTCACGTTAACCTGGGTGCGGGCCGTATCGTTTATCAGGACCTGACGCGCCTGGACGTTGAAATCAAAGAGCGTACATTCTTTGCCAACCCAACGCTCACCGGAGCGGTTGATAAAGCCGTTGCCGCAGGCAAGGCTGTTCACATTATGGGTCTGCTCTCTGCGGGCGGCGTTCACAGCCACGAAGATCACATCATGGCGATGGTAGAACTGGCCGCTGAGCGCGGTGCGGAAAAAATCTATCTGCACGCCTTCCTGGATGGTCGCGATACGCCACCACGCAGCGCAAAAGGTTCTCTTGAAGCGTTTGAAGACAAATTTGCCGCACTGGGCAAAGGCCGCGTGGCGTCCATCATTGGTCGTTACTATGCCATGGACCGCGACAACCGCTGGGACCGCGTTGAGCAAGCCTATGATCTGCTGACCCTGGCAAAAGGCGAGTTCCAGTTCCCGACCGCCGTTGAAGGCCTGGAAGCGGCTTACGCGCGTGATGAAAACGACGAATTTGTGAAGGCAACCGTGATCCGCGCTGAAGGCCAGGCCGATGCCGCCATGGAAGATGGCGATGCGCTGATCTTCATGAACTTCCGTGCCGATCGCGCGCGCGAAATCACCCGCGCCTTCGTCAACAGCGATTTTGACGGTTTCGCCCGTAAGAAAGTGGCGAAGATTGATTTCATCCAGTTGACCGAATATGCAGCGGATATCAAAGCCCCATGCGCGTATCCGCCCGCCTCGCTGGCAAACACCTTCGGCGAGTGGATGGCGAAAAATGACAAAACGCAGCTGCGCATCTCCGAAACTGAGAAGTATGCGCACGTGACATTCTTCTTTAACGGCGGCGTAGAAGAGCCGTTTAAAGGCGAAGACCGCATCCTGATTAACTCACCGAAAGTCGCCACTTACGATCTCCAGCCAGAAATGAGCTCTGCGGAGCTGACCGAAAAACTGGTGGCCGCGATCGAAAGCGGTAAATACGACACCATCATCTGTAACTATCCGAATGGCGATATGGTGGGCCACACCGGCGTGATGGAAGCAGCCGTTAAAGCGGTTGAAGCGCTGGACCACTGCGTTGAGCAGGTTGCGAAAGCGGTTGAATCCGTAGGCGGCCAACTGCTGATTACCGCTGACCACGGTAACGCAGAACAGATGCGTGACCCGGCAACCGGTCAGGCACATACCGCCCATACCAACCTGCCTGTTCCACTGATTTATGTGGGTGATAAATCAGTGAAAGCAGTGGAAGGCGGCAAGCTTTCCGACATCGCGCCAACCATGTTGTCGCTGATGGGTATGGAAATCCCTGAAGAGATGACTGGCAAGCCGCTGTTCATCGTGGAATAATCGCTCCCCATGAGGGGAAAGGCGATTTTTTCAATCACATGGGTCGTGAAGCCGCTTCGGTTATCAGTCAGACCTCTGCTTTGCGCCAGCGCACTCAGCGCTGGCGTATTGCTGTGCGCCGCATCCGCCCATGCGGATGACCGCGATCAGCTTAAATCCATTCAGGCCGATATCGCCGCCAAAGAGCGTGCGGTACGTCAGCAGCAACAGCAGCGCGCCACCCTGCTCGCCCAGCTTAAAAAGCAGGAAGAGGCCATTTCCGCCGCCGCGCGTAAGCTGCGTGAAACACAAAACACCCTTGCCCAGCTCAATAAGCAAATCGATGAAATGAACGCGTCGATTGCGAAACTGGAGCGTCAGCGCGATGCCCAGGAGCGGAACCTTGCTGCACAACTTGATGCTGCTTTCCGTCAGGGTGAACACACAGGCCTTCAGCTGATCCTCAGCGGTGAAGAGAGCCAGCGAGGTCAGCGTTTACAGGCCTATTTCGGCTATCTTAACCAGGCGCGTCAGGAGACCATTGCGCAGCTGAAACAGACGCGCGAAGAAGTCACCACGCAAAAAGCCGAGCTGGAAGAGAAGCAGAGCCAGCAGCAAACGCTGCTCTACGATCAGCAGGCGCAGCAGGAGAAGCTTGAGCAGGCGCGCAATGAGCGTAAGAAGACGCTCGCCGGGCTGGAGTCCTCTATCCAGGCAGGACAAAGCCAGCTGAGCGAAATGCGCGCCAACGAATCGAGACTGCGTAACAGCATTGCCCGGGCAGAAGCCGCGGCCAAAGCGCGCGCCGAAAAAGAAGCGCGCGAAGCGCAGGCGGTGCGTAACAAGCAGCAGGAAGCCTCCCGCAAAGGCACCACCTACAAACCGACTGAAAATGAACGTTCCCTGATGTCCCGTACCGGCGGCCTCGGCTCCCCGCGTGGTCAGGCTTACTGGCCCGTTCGCGGTACGATCCTGCATCGCTATGGCGAACAGTTGCAGGGTGAGCTACGTTGGAAGGGGATCGTTATCGGTGCGTCTGAAGGTAGCGAAGTGAAAGCCATCGCCGATGGCCGCGTGATCCTGGCCGACTGGCTACAGGGTTATGGGCTCGTGGTGGTGGTTGAACACGGTAAAGGCGACATGAGTCTTTACGGCTACAACCAGAGTGCGCTAGTCAGCGTTGGCACTCAGGTGCGCGCGGGTCAACCCATTGCCCTTGTGGGCAGCAGTGGCGGTCAGGGCCGCCCGTCACTCTATTTCGAAATTCGTCGTCAGGGTCAGGCGGTCAATCCACAGCCGTGGTTGGGAAGATAAGTTTTGCTTCAATTTCGTCGAATTGTTTTTTCCGTAGTCAGCGCACTGGCGCTGGCTGCACCGGTTTATGCAGGCAAACTCGCGATTGTGATTGATGACTTCGGTTATCGACCACACTATGAAAATCAGGTGCTGGCGATGCCGTCAGCCATCTCTGTCGCCGTCCTGCCTAATGCGCCTCACGCGCATGAAATGGCGACCAAAGCGCACAATGGCGGCCATCAGGTCCTTATCCATCTGCCGATGGCCCCCCTCAGCAAGCAGCCGCTGGAAAAAGATACCCTGCGCCCGGACATGAGCAGCGACGAGATCGATCGCATCATCCGCGATGCATACAATAAAGTGCCGTATGCCGTGGGTCTGAATAACCATATGGGCAGCGCGATGACCTCCAGCCTGTACGGTATGCTGAAAGTGATGCAGGCGCTGGAGCGTTACAACCTCTATTTCCTCGACAGCATGACCATCGGCAACAGCCAGGCGATGCGTGCCGCTCAGGGAACGGGCGTGAAAGTCATCAAGCGCAAAGTATTCCTGGATGACTCCCAGAACGAAGCGGATATCCGCGTCCAGTTCAACCGCGCGGTACAGCTGGCGCGCCGTAACGGTTCGGCGATTGCCATTGGGCATCCGCATCCATCTACCGTTCGCGTTTTGCAGCAAATGTTGCCGGGCTTACCCGCCGATATCACGCTGGTGCGTCCGAGCGATCTGCTCAATGAACCTCAGGTGGATACTTCTCGTCCGGGTAGCGCGCAACCACCCGCAACGCGGCCACGTAATCCATTCCGCGGCGTGAAGAACTGCACGCTGAAACAGCCGCCTGAACCGGTCTATGCAACCCGCTTCTTCACGGTGATTGGCGAAAGCATCAGCAGCAGTACGCTGGTTAAATACGTCCAGCAACAGTGGCAGGGTTGGGGAAAAAAAGCCTGATCGGCTAACGCCTATTCTGCCAGATAAGAGTCCGACTGCTCTTTTGCAACGGACTCTTTCTTTTCTCGATCCTGATACCAGGCCTTGAAATACTTCAAAAAACTGTACGCCGTGGCATAAAACCCTGTCACCACACCCACTTTGCCCTGACGCCAGGCACCACTAAACAGATACCATTTGAAAAATGCGCCGATAGCGCTGATCGCTCCGCGACTAAGAGAGGGACGTATCGTCTGATATTGAACCAGGCGAGTGGTATATCCGTTTAATTTATTGAAAAGTTCATGCAGTGAATAAAATGTATCATGTCTGACATAGCCAGGAATACGTTCAGAATGGAGAAAACCTTCGACCTGATCGTCTACTGGCCGGTTATTAAATCGCGACTGCGTACGGTTAAAAAGACGCACCGGATAATCCGGTGATGAGACGGGATAAATCGTTCGGACATTTTCTCCCAGAACAAACCAGTGACGACATATCCGCCACGCCATATCCGGTTCGGGTTCATCGCCCATTTTTAATTTTAAAATAGCATCAACGGTTTCTTGATCGAGTATTTCGTCGCTGTCCATGCACAGCACCCAGTCGTTGTGCGCATGGGATACGGCATGGTTCATCTGCTCGCCGTGCCAGCTATATTTTTTGAATATGGCCGACAATCCATAACTCTGGCAAATATATATCGTTGCGTCTGTACTTCCGGAATCAACTACAACGAATTCATCCGCTATTTTTAAAAGAGGAGGAATAACATCGTGCAACGTTCTTTCGGAGTTAAACGTTAATAAGCAGACCGTTATTTTAAACATTTTCTCACTCTCTCAATAACAACATAAATATTTTCGCTAATAGTATCTAATTGAGAAGAGGCGATTAAAGTCTTAAATCACACTTTTAAAATAAGCGTGTTTAAAACGTTTTCTTATAAAAAGACAAAGAAATACAAAAAATCTATTTTATTTCAACAAATTCTTTATAATGCGGTCAGATGAAGGGTAGCATACGGATTCAGACATGCCGCAAAAACGTAAAATCCTCCTCCTGGACACGGGCAAAGAATGGGGGGGAGGTACCAACAGTATGCTTGAGCTTCTGAAGCGAATCAACCGCGAAAAATTCGACATTACTTGTTGTTTTTACAGTGATTATAGTCGTGCTGAAGGTGAAACGATAGGCCAGGTGCTCAATAGCATTGGGATACCTCTACTCGTTATCCCTCAACGTAAGCAACCGGCATGGGCAAAACTCCTGAAAGAAGCGGGACGTGGTCTGCTGTTTTTCTCGCGTTCGGCGCGCAAAGCATTTACGCGACATATCGATACCCTGTGGCGCATTCGCCCCAACGTCAGCAAGATCGAGACCATTTTCAGGGAAGGTGGTTTCGATACGCTGTATATGAACAACCAGCCAGGCTCTAACGAAGAAGGGTATCTGGCGGGCGCAAACCTGCATGCGCGGATAATCCAGCACTGCCGGATTGAACCGGTGCTGACCCCGCCGCTGGTGAAGCTGGTGAATGCCCATGCCACAAAAATCATCGCCGTCTCGCACGGCGTTGAACGTGTGCTACTTCAGCATGGCGTCCGGCCAGCGCTGTGTACCACGGTCAACAATGCTATCGACATCCACCAGCCTTTGCCTGACCGACGCGCGATGCGCCAGCGCCTGAACATTGATGATGACACGTTTGTGTTCGGCAGCGTTGGCTCGTTAATCCCTCGCAAGGCCAACCATCACACGCTGGAGGCGCTGGCCCAGTTCAACCAGAGGCACCCGCAGGCAAAATGGAAGATGGTGCTGGTCGGTGAAGGGGCTGAGCGCGGCGCGCTGACGGCACAGGCTGACGCGCTGGGGATTGCTGAACACGTGATTTTTACCGGTTTCCAGAACACGCCTTTTGACTACCTTGCTACCTTTGACGCGTTTATTCTGGCCTCGAAGAGCGAAGGTCTGCCGCGCGTCGTGCTGGAGGCAATGCTGCTGAACATCCCAGTGATTGGTTCAAAAGTGACCGGCACGGCAGAATTGATCGATCATGAGTCGACCGGCCTGCTGTTTCCGTGGAGCGACGTGTCGCAACTTGCTCAACATCTGGATAATATCTGGCAGGATCCTGCTCTGCGCGCCCGGCTCGCCGCTGCCGCACACCAGAATGTCTGCAACATGTATGCCATTGAAAGCTATGTTAACGGTGTCGAGGCCGTTCTTGGCGCGCAATAACCAAACGAGAAGAACATGTTTAAATTCCTGAATGCTCGCTACCGCCACATTACCGGGCGTCATAACATTCCCTACGCTTCCCTTCCGGTCACGCGCGATCTCGTTGCGGTTGATTCCATCGTGATCCCTTGTACGGGCGCGGATTTCGTCGAAGAGGCGTTATTATCAGCGACCTTTGCAGAGCGTTACGCCACCGACGTCAGCGAGATTGTTATCGTCAGCGATCAGCCTGAATCCGCTTTCGGCGAGCTGCCGCTAAAAACCCGCGTTGTCACCCTCACGCTTCCAAAACGTGAAGAGGGGTACCGCTATAAGCAGATCTACCTCAGTCGTCTGGTGAAGCTTAATGCTCCGTTGCAGGCGCGCGGTGAAGGGGTGCTGATGATCGACTCCGATCTCAACCTGCTTAAAATGCCAGAGATCAACATGGCGGATATGCACATCTACTCCAGCTTCCGTCAGGGCAAAATGATTGCCAAGCTGGACGGCGCCCCCGCAGAAAAAGTGCCGGCCTATTACAAAGAAACGGTGCGCCCGTATCTGGTCGATCACGTTAACGGCGCGTTTCTTGCGGCCACCAAAAAGACCTGGCGCCGTATCTGCCCGCTGTGGCTGACGCTGTTCCAGGATACCTGGGAGCTGATGGACGATACGCAGCCGCCGACCGATCAGCTGCCGCTCGCTGCGCTGCTGGACATGCTGGATGTAAAAACGGTTAACCTGGGCGACTGGATGAACTGGCCGGTCTCCAAGAAGATCGGCGGTCAGGAAGCCGTTGTGCCGAAAGAGGTGATTGGCGCGCACGGTGGTTTCCCGCTTTCCGAGTGGCAGAAGTATCTGGAATCGCCGGATAACAAACTGCTGTTCAAAGGTCAGGACTACACCCGCAAGGTGCGTTACCTGACGGACGAAGAGAAAAAGAATCAGTAAAATAAGGGGCCGCTGGCCCCTTTTTCATTATTTATCCCAGCTCAGGATCACTTTCCCTGACTGGCCGGAACGCATCGCGTCAAAGCCCTGCTGGAACTCATCGATGGAGAAACGGTGAGTGATAATCGGGGACAGATCCAGACCAGACTGGATCAGCGCGGCCATCTTGTACCAGGTCTCAAACATCTCGCGGCCATAGATGCCCTTAATGAATAGCCCCTTGAAGATGACTTTGTTCCAGTCGATGGACATATCTGACGGCGGAATACCCAGCATCGCGATACGACCACCGTGGTTCATGGTGTCGAGCATGGTGCGGAACGCGGGTGGCGCGCCGGACATCTCCAGACCCACGTCAAAGCCTTCGGTCATGCCCAGCTCTTCCATCACGTCGGTCAGGCTCTCTTTCGAGACATCCACCGCGCGGGTGACGCCCATTTTGCGCGCCAGCGACAGGCGGTATTCGTTCACGTCGGTGATCACCACGTTGCGCGCACCCACATGCTTCGCCACGGCTGCCGCCATAATACCGATGGGGCCTGCGCCGGAGACCAGCACGTCTTCCCCCACCAGGTCGAAGGAGAGCGCCGTATGTACCGCGTTGCCGAACGGGTCGAAGATGGAGGCCAGATCGTCAGAGATATTGTCCGGGATTTTGAACGCGTTAAACGCCGGGATCACCAGGTATTCCGCGAAGCAGCCCGGACGGTTCACGCCCACGCCGACGGTGTTGCGGCACAGGTGGGTACGCCCACCGCGACAGTTGCGGCAGTGACCACAGGTAATGTGGCCTTCACCGGAGACGCGGTCGCCAATGTTGAAGCCTTTCACTTCCTGGCCGATGCCGACTACTTCGCCGACATATTCGTGGCCGACTACCATTGGCACGGGAATAGTTTTTTGCGACCACTGGTCCCAGTTGTAGATGTGAACGTCAGTACCGCAGATGGCGGTTTTACGAATTTTGATCAGCAGATCGTTATGACCGACTTCCGGCTCCGGTACGTCGGTCATCCAAATCCCTTCTTCCGCTTTCAGTTTGGATAACGCTTTCATCACACGTCCTCAGGCAATTACGCCCAGCTGTTTGCCGATGCGGGTAAAGGCTTCCACCGCACGTTCAATTTGTTCAGGCGAGTGCGCCGCAGACATCTGGGTGCGGATACGCGCCTGACCTTTTGGTACCACCGGGAAGAAGAACCCGGTCACGTAAATCCCTTCTTTCTGAAGCTCACGAGCAAATTGCTGTGCGACAACCGCGTCACCCAGCATCACCGGAATGATCGCGTGGTCAGCACCGGCCAGGGTGAACCCTGCTGCGCTCATTTTTTCACGGAACAGGCGGGCGTTAGCCCACAGACGCTCGCGCAGTTCAGCTCCTGATTCCACCATCTCCAGCACTTTAATAGAGGCAGCCACAATCGCCGGCGCCAGGGAGTTGGAGAACAGGTACGGGCGGGAGCGCTGACGCAGCCACTCAACCACCTCTTTACGCGCAGCGGTATAACCGCCAGACGCGCCGCCGAGCGCTTTGCCCAGCGTACCGGTGATGATGTCCACGCGGCCCATTACGTCACAGTATTCGTGGGAGCCGCGACCGTTTTCGCCGACAAAGCCAACCGCGTGAGAGTCATCCACCATCACCAGCGCGTCGTATTTATCCGCCAGATCGCACACGCCCTTCAGGTTGGCGATCACGCCATCCATGGAGAACACGCCGTCGGTGGCGATCAGCACGTGGCGGGCACCGGCTTCACGGGCCTCTTTCAGGCGGGCTTCCAGCTCAACCATGTCGTTGTTGGCGTAGCGGAAACGCTTCGCTTTACACAGGCGAACACCGTCGATGATGGAGGCGTGGTTCAGGGCGTCGGAGATAATCGCATCTTCTGCGCCGAGCAGGGTTTCAAACAGACCGCCGTTGGCGTCGAAGCAGGATGAGTACAGAATCGCGTCTTCCATTCCGAGGAAGTTCGCCAGCTTTTGCTCAAGCTGCTTGTGGCTGTCCTGGGTACCGCAGATAAAGCGAACGGAGGCCATACCGAAACCGTGGGTGTCCATGCCGTTTTTCGCCGCGGCAATCAGCTCAGGGTGATTCGCAAGACCTAAGTAGTTGTTCGCGCAAAAGTTGATCACATGGCTGCCGTCGGCAACGGTGATGTCCGCCTGCTGGGCAGACGTGATAATACGCTCTTCTTTGAACAACCCTTCCGCACGTGCGGTCTCGAGGTCGCTGTTTAACTGTTTGTAAAAATCACCACGCATTGCAATTCTCCAGACTCGGCAAATTTTGGCACATATTACCCAAACCAATAGTTCATGACGAGATGACGCAGTATCTCTTCTCGTTTTTGCAGCATAAATCACGCGTACCCCTGCTGCATATCGGTGAATGGCTGAAGCCTGAGCATTGTGATGATATGATAAAGAGATTAGCGTTTGGGATATTCCCCGACTCATACTTCAAAGGTTACAGTTATGATCATCGTTACTGGCGGCGCGGGCTTTATCGGCAGCAATATTGTTAAGGCCCTCAATGACAAAGGCATCACCGACATTCTGGTGGTGGACAACCTGAAAGACGGCACCAAGTTCGTGAACCTGGTGGATCTGAACATCGCTGACTACATGGATAAAGAAGACTTCCTTATCCAGATTATGGCGGGTGAAGAGTTCGGCGAGATCGAAGCCATCTTCCACGAAGGTGCATGCTCCTCCACCACCGAGTGGGACGGCAAGTACATGATGGATAACAACTATCAGTACTCCAAAGAGCTCCTGCACTACTGCCTGGAGCGTGAAATTCCGTTCCTGTATGCCTCTTCCGCGGCAACCTACGGTGGGCGCACTTCAGATTTCATCGAATCCCGCGAATATGAGCAGCCGCTGAACGTCTACGGTTACTCCAAATTCCTGTTTGATGAGTACGTGCGTCAGATCCTGCCAGAAGCGAACTCGCAAATTGTCGGCTTCCGCTACTTCAACGTCTACGGGCCGCGCGAAGGCCACAAAGGCAGCATGGCGAGCGTCGCGTTCCACCTGAACACCCAGTTAAATAACGGCGAAAGCCCGAAACTGTTCGAAGGCAGCGACGGCTTCAAGCGTGACTTCGTCTACGTGGGCGACGTGGCGGCAGTGAACCTGTGGTTCCTGGAAAATGGCGTGTCCGGCATTTTCAACCTGGGCACCGGCCGCGCGGAATCCTTCCAGGCGGTGGCAGACGCGACGCTGGCGTACCATAAGAAAGGCAGCATCGAGTACATTCCGTTCCCGGATAAGCTGAAAGGCCGCTACCAGGCATTCACTCAGGCGGACCTGACTAACCTGCGCGCCGCAGGCTATGACAAGCCGTTCAAGACCGTTGCCGAAGGCGTAACGGAATATATGGCCTGGCTGAATCGCGACGCATAAGTATGAAAATTCTGGTGATCGGCCCGTCATGGGTGGGCGACATGATGATGTCGCAAAGTCTCTATCGCACGCTCAAGGCGCGTTATCCCCAGGCGATAATCGACGTGATGGCACCCGCATGGTGCCGTCCGCTGTTATCGCGTATGCCGGAAGTGAACGAGGCGATCCCGATGCCGCTCGGCCACGGGGCGCTGGAAATCGGTGAACGCCGCAAACTCGGCCACAGCCTGCGCGAGAAACGCTATGACCGCGCCTACGTGCTACCTAACTCCTTCAAATCTGCCCTTGTGCCCTTCTTTGCGGGCATCCCGCATCGTACCGGCTGGCGCGGTGAAATGCGCTACGGCCTGCTGAACGATGCTCGTGTGCTGGATAAAGAGGCCTGGCCACTGATGGTCGAGCGCTACGTGGCGCTGGCCTACGACAAAGGCGTGATGCGCAGCGCGAAAGATCTGCCGCAGCCGCTGCTGTGGCCGCAGCTCCAGGTAAGCGATGGGGAGAAATCCCACACCTGCAACGCATTTGGCATTTCGTCCGAACGCCCGATGATTGGGTTCTGCCCTGGCGCGGAGTTTGGTCCGGCAAAACGCTGGCCGCACTATCACTATGCAGAGCTGGCGAAACAGCTTATCGATGAAGGCTATCAGATTGTGCTGTTTGGCTCGGCGAAAGATCATGAGGCGGGCAATGAAATTCTCGCCACGCTCAGTACCGAGCAACAGGCCTGGTGCCGAAACCTGGCCGGGGAAACGCAGCTCGAGCAGGCGGTTATTTTGATTGCCGCCTGTAAAGCCGTGGTGACGAACGACTCCGGTTTAATGCACGTCGCCGCCGCGCTGGATCGTCCCCTGGTTGCGCTGTATGGCCCAAGCAGCCCGGACTTCACGCCGCCGCTGTCGCACAAGGCGCGTGTGATCCGTTTAATCACCGGCTACCACAAGGTGCGTAAAGGCGATGCCGCAGAAGGCTATCATCAGAGCCTGATCGACATCACGCCGCAGCGCGTCCTTGAAGAACTCAACGCATTGCTGTTGAGCGAAGAAGGATAACGGATGCGGGTATTGATCGTTAAAACCTCCTCAATGGGTGATGTTCTGCATACGCTGCCGTCGCTGACGGACGCCATGCGGGCCATTCCTGGCATCCGTTTTGACTGGGTGGTGGAAGAAGGCTTCGCGCAGATCCCCACCTGGCATGAAGCGGTTGATCGCGTGATCCCGGTGGCCATTCGCCGCTGGCGCAAAGCGTGGTTCTCCGCACCGATTAAAGCCGAACGCAAAGCCTTCCGCGAAGCGGTGCAGGCCCGGCGTTACGACGCGATCGTCGACGCCCAGGGGCTGGTGAAAAGCGCCGCGCTGGTCACGCGTCTGGCGCACGGCGTAAAGCACGGCATGGACTGGCAAACCGCCCGCGAACCGCTGGCGAGCCTGTTCTATAACCGTCGACACCATATTGCGAAACAACAGCACGCCGTGGAGCGCACCCGCGAGCTGTTCGCGAAAAGCCTGGGCTATGCAAAACCTGAAGCCCAGGGTGACTACGCTATTGCACAGCATTTTTTGCGCGAGACGGAGGAGCATGCCGAGCCGTATCTGGTGTTCCTGCATGCCACAACGCGCGACGATAAGCACTGGCCGGAAACGCACTGGCGAAGGCTGATTGAACTAATGCAACCTTGCGGTATCCATATTAAACTCCCGTGGGGCGCTGAACATGAGCGTCAGCGTGCGGAGCGTCTGGCAGCCGGTTTTTCCCATGTCGAGGTGTTACCCAAACTCACGCTGGCGCAAGTTGCCGCACAGCTGGCGGGCGCAAACGCCGTCGTTTCTGTGGATACAGGGTTAAGCCATTTAACCGCCGCACTGGATCGACCTAATATCACGATTTTCGGCCCGACCGATCCGGGGTTGATCGGGGGTTACGGTAAAAACCAGCATCAGATGGTCAGCCCTACGCAACAAACGAAGGATATTAGCGCAGATGCTATTTTTTCATTTTTACAGGGCAGCCATCGGCTTTCCAACAGGGATATTTAACCCATGAGTTATGTATTTCTGCTGATTTTACTCTTTCCGGTGAAACTCATCCGGAAGCTGTTTCGAAAGGACACGGGCAAGAACCTTGTCATTCAAACAGCCAAAATCGGTGACTTTATTAAT
The DNA here is from genome assembly GCF_036936505.1 of Enterobacter sp. JJBC. Classification (NCBI taxonomy): domain Bacteria; kingdom Pseudomonadati; phylum Pseudomonadota; class Gammaproteobacteria; order Enterobacterales; family Enterobacteriaceae; genus Enterobacter; species Enterobacter sp. JJBC. The sequence goes on along the minus strand of NZ_CP136935.1, from coordinate 155,450 downwards.
GCGACGCCTCTTCTGGCCTGGCTGCAAAAAAGCGATGTGTTGATCAGTCGCAGCGTTGGCGCGCTGGCGAAGCATGATGAGACTATCGAGCAGATCTATTTTATTGAGCAGCATAAGCGCAACCTGTGGCGTAAACTGTGCTTCGCGTGCAGGATCATGAACCGCTACGACAACGTCTACCTGCTACAGCCCAACAGCGTGAACCTCTTTTTTGCCGCCGTCTGCAATGCCAAAAACAAACAATTTTTAAGCATTTACACGCGCAGGTGGTATCACGGGATTTTCTATCTCGCGGCCGACGGTACCGTTGAGCATGGCAAAAAAACGCTTTCGGTGACGAACTACCTGAAACTGGCCGACCGCTCGCTCACATGGCAAGACTCTCCCAAGCACGCCACAAAGCCGCTCTTCAAGCCGACGACCTGGCCGGCTATTCTTGATAAACCTGACGTTATCCGCATCGGCATCAGTATTGCGGCAGGCAATAAAGCCAAAACCGTCCCTCCGGTTATCTGGAAGCGGATTGTTGATCAACTCGCTGATTTACCCTGCGAGTTTTATGTCTTCGGCGCGCCAAACGAACAGTCGTGGATGGATGATATCACCCGCCTTTACGGTGAAATCCCTAATTTTATTAATCTTATTGGCAAAATTTCGCTAGAAGAGCTTCCCTGGGCCATTTCAAAGATGGACTGCTATATCGCGTCTGACTCGGGGAATGTCTATATCGCAGACGCCGTCGGCGTGCCGGTGGTCCTGCTGTTTGGACCGTGTTGTCATTACGAACAGCGTCCGCTTGGCAATGTGATGCTGATCGGGAATGACGACAACATTTGTTCTTATGTGTTTGAAACGCGCTATTACTTCCCGCAAGAACGGGAAGCGCTATTCTCTGTCACTGACTCCGCGTTACACGATCTTCAGCAGTTTGTCCGTACATTACCCAAAGCCCGCTCACTGGCTAGCGCTACCGACGCTCAAGGAAACTAATTTTTATGGCTTTTTTAAGCGTCATTATTGCTGCGCATAACGCTGAAGCTACGCTGCACGCCACGCTTTCAAGCCTGCTGGCAGCAATCGGTCAGGACACTGAAGTCATTATTTTCAATGACAGTTCTGAGGATGCCACGCAGGCAATAATTGAAGAGTGGTCGCCGAAATTTCCTCAGATCATCACGCGCACCGTGAACTTTCGTAACGTAGGCCGGGTACGAAACAGCGCTGTCGCGCTGGCATCGGGAGAGTATATTACGATGCTCGACAGTGACGATTGCTTAAAGCCGGGCAGCCTCGGGGACGCAATAGCCTTCCTGAAAGCGCAACGTCCGGATATGTTACTGACACGTTTGCTTGAGATTCGCGATCCCCGGAAAATGACTTCAGACTGGCAGGGATTTAATCCTGTGCCATTGCCACGAAATGAAGCAGTCGCTCGTTTCTTACGCCATAAAGACTTTCAGGCACATCTCATTGGCCAGTTTATTCATCGTAGCCTGTACGAGAGTAACCCTATTCCTCCGATGTTATGTTATGAGGATTTCGCTGTCTTCCCTGGAATGCTGATGCAATCGAACAAAATAGTCTATCAACGCCAGGGGCATTATTATTACATCAAGCGTCGCGACAGTTTGTCGAGCACTCTGGACGCCAGCAAAATTTCAACGCTTGTCGAATGCACGTTACAGATGGAAAGAACATTTCCGTCAAGCTACAAGCATCTCGTCAATTGCCACTGGTTTGATATTTACAGCAACCATCGGTCCTGTCTTACAGACCAACAATTGCAGCTCGTGAAACAACGCGTAAAGGCCATGTATACATTGTCTTTTTTCCTCTCCACCGATGTTCGTTTTAGCTATAAAAAAAGGGTTATTGAGGCATTATGGAAAAAATAAAACCACGGCTCTATCAACTGACGATCGCTTTGAGCCTCATCTCTTTGATACTGGCTTTAGTCAGTTCAGGGAAGCAAAGAGAGTTTTTCTATATTGCTATTTACGTCAGTATTATTGGCCTGGCTTTCGAATATAAAAAAATCACTCTGCGACCTTTTACTATAGCGCTGCCCATTCTGCTGATTGGATTACTTAACCTCGGCTGGTATTTACTCTATGAGTATCATAACGAGGGACTCAACCTTTACAGCGACTATCTCGGTGCCAGCAAAAAATTAATTTTAGCGAGTGTCCTGATTTTCTATATTGACCGCTTTAAGTTTTATATCGATAAGGACACCTTCAGGAAATTTTTCTTCTTCGCAACGGCCTTAGGGTTTGTGCTCGCCACAGGGTATGGCTTGTGGCAGGCCTCACAAGGTATGACTCGCGTTGAGATGGCAATTAACCGTGCCACCGTTTCAGCCTATGTTTATTCTGTCCTGTCACTGGCTTTCGTATACAGTCTTTACCTTCAACAGAACGTGAAGCTGTATGTTGTTGCGGGCTTCACTATATTAATCTCTTACTTCGTCATACTGTTGACGGGGACCCGTGCTGCGATGGGTTTATATCTGCTTCTGGCAATTGTGCTCACGCTTTATCATTTCAGAAAGATTCATCTTAAATCCGCCCTCATCTTTCTATGCATTGTTGCAGGCGTTGTAATCGTTAGCTACAATCCATTGATTTCGCCGAAAATTAAACAAACCCAACGTGAGGTTGAACGTTATCAACAAGGTTTTGACCGCACGTCATTGGGCGCACGTTTTTCGATGTGGACTGTCGGGATCGAGAATGGTCTTGCGCATCCGTTAGGGCAATCGCTGGAACAGCGTGAAGCGTGGACGCGGCAGTATATTAAAGACGGACATCCGCACCTTGGCAGTGCACTCGAATACATCAAAGTTCATCTGCATAATGAATTTATTGAGAAATACTCTTTGCAGGGGATCCCCGGCGTAGCGGTAATGCTCTTTTTCTTCGTTTCGATGATTGCGTATGCCCTACGAAACAGAAACGCGCTGCTGCTAACGTCAATGCTTCTTTTGCTTTTGTATGGACTGACGGATGTCATACTGCTCAGTTCAGAAGCCTTAATCTTCTTTATGATTTTGTTTGCGTTAAGTACACCTTTCTCACAAACAAAGCAGCAATAACAAATATGCCCGCCTGGCGGGCATAACTATTTTTTGTACTGGTAAAACTCCGCAAGCGTCATCCCCACGGTCTTATCTGATAACCAGGTAAAGAGCTGCTCCAGATCCTGATACAGTCCCTCAATCGCGGCCTGGTCTTTAAAAGTAGGGCTGCCGCCAGGCATAAATTCCGACGAATGCAGCATGAACTCTACGTAGTCATTCCCCTGAGCCAGGCACTGCTGCGCAACCTTAATCATCTCCTGCGCGTTACCGCCGGACGGGCGTAACCAGTTAACTGACGGAGAACGGTATTTACCGCGCAGATGATCGTAACCCTGCTTCAGGGAATTCAGCCATGCCGGGTGTTTATACTGGATACTCATCGGCACTTCGAGGAGAGGGCTGTTTCCCGGCCGGGAAATGTCGTCTACGTCCAAAAAATAGGCGCGTTCGGGAAAATGCTGGTAATTCGTTCCGCCATTACCCTGCGGGGCACCTTTCGCGTTGCGCCAGTTCACGCGCGGCGTAACGGAACAATCTACCTGATAACCCAGCTCAATCAGCAACCGGGCATAACGGCTGTCGAATGCCCAGCGCCCGGCGCGATGGCTGAGCATTTTTGTCTGGAAAGTCTCTTCCAGTAAGCGGGTCATGAACAGCACTTTCTCACGCATGACCTCGTCTGAAAACTCAATCAGATAAGGCTGCCAGCGCCAGTCATCACCGGTCAGATCGTGCTCCGGAGGGCTATTCCAGGCATGGAGATGCATTCCCACCTCACCCTGGCCGCGGGCTATGACCTCTTTCGCGAACTCAATGAATACCGGTTCGACGGCCATCTCGTAGTTGGTCAGCCAGACGGGCTTAAAGCCGAAGCGTTCACAAAGCGCCTGAAACCGCGCCAGGTAGCGCGCGTTTTCCGTTTTGATCACCCGGTGGTTCTGCCAGAGATTATCCCCTTCGGTATCGATCGTGATGATAAACGCTGGTTTTTTCATAATAAGTCCGCAAGACAAAATAGTTAGCGCTATGTTACGCACGCCCGAAAGCAGGAGTAAACCCTTCCAGGGAAATTCCTGACATTATGGAGAAAGAGTGCAAGTCGTTACCAGGTCTATTAGAATTGCCAATAGTACAACGCCGATAAGATGATGATGAATAACTTACCTGACACGCCTGATTTGCGCATTTTACTGATCAAACTTCGCCATCATGGCGACATGTTACTCACCACCCCCGTCATCAATTCATTACGCCAGAAATGGCCTGAAGCCCAAATCGACGTGCTTCTCTATGAAGAGACGCGAGACATGCTCGCCGCGCATCCGGCAATCGGGACGATCTATGGTATCGATCGTAAATGGAAGCAGCTGGGGACGCTGAAGCACCTGCAAAAAGAGTGGCAGTTGCTTCGTGCTTTACGCGCTCAGCATTATCATCTGGTGATCAATCTTGCCGATCAGTGGCGCAGCGCGATTGTCACCCGCTTCACCGGCGCATCGGTTCGGCTCGGGTTCGCTTTTAACAAGCGCAATAATGCCTTCTGGCGTTTTTGTCACAGTGAACTGGTCTCGGTCGCCAGCCATCAGTCGCTGCACACCGTTGAACAAAATCTCTCCATACTGTCAGCGCTGCCGGTAATGGCCAACCCTACCGTCACCATGGCTTACAGCGCGGATGACTGGCGCCATGCTCACCAAAAGCTGACGCAAAAGGGCGTGGGAGACCGCTACATCGTTATTCAACCCACGTCACGCTGGTTCTTTAAGTGCTGGGACGAAGGCAAAATGGCGCAAACTATCGCCGCGTTGCAGCAGGACGGCCACACTATCGTCCTTATGGCGGGACCGGATAAGAAAGAGCTGGCGATGATTGACCGCATTCTTGCCGCCTCCCCGCAGACGGGTGTTGTATCGCTGGCAGGGCAGTTAACCCTGCGCCAGCTGGCCTCGCTAATCGATCACGCGATCCTGTTCATTGGCGTTGACTCCGTACCCATGCACATGGCCGCCGCCCTTCAGACGCCCTGCGTGGCGCTGTTTGGCCCGTCAAAATTGACGTTCTGGTCGCCATGGCAGGTTAACGGCGAGGTCATCTGGGCAGGTAACTACGGCCCGCTTCCCAACCCTGACGCCATTGATACAAAAACGACGGAACGTTATCTCGACGCCATCCCCGTTGATGCTGTCGTCTCCGCCGCAAGGAGATACCTGCAATGAAGCTTCATCGTCTGGCCATTGTGCGCCAAAAATATCGTCCGGATGGAGGAGCAGAACGTTTTGTCTCCAGGGCACTTACCGCGCTGAGCAATCAAAATCTTGAGCTCAACGTCATCACCCGCGAGTGGCAGGGCGAAAAGCAGGACGACTGGCATATTCATATTTGCGATCCACGAAAGTGGGGCCGCATCAGCCGTGAGCGCGGCTTTGCACACGCCGCACGCGCGCTGTGGCAGCAACAGCAGTTTGATATTGTCCAGAGCCACGAACGTATTCCGGGCTGCGATATTTACCGCGCCGGGGATGGTGTACATCGACGCTGGCTGCTACAGCGTACGCGTATTCTTCCCGCCTGGCGTGCGAAGCTGCTTATGCACGATCGTTATCACCGCTACGTGATGAACGCAGAACGTGAAATGTACCAGGCTCCCGAGTTGAAAGCCGTTATCTGTAATGCGGAGATGATCAAACGCGAAATCGTCGAAGACTTTGATATTGACGCAAAAAAGATACATGTGATTTATAATTCAATAGATTCCAGCCGCTTCGTTCCGGCAGAAGAGAGACAACGCGCTGTACTGCGTCAGCAATTTGGCTTACCCGCTGATGCCGTCATTTTCTGCTTCGTGGGTTCAGGGTTTGAACGCAAGGGGCTGGCAAGCGCTATTCGGGCTATAGCAGGAACATCGGCGTGGCTGGTTGTGGTCGGTCAGGATAAAGCGGAAAGCCGTTATCGCGACCTCGCCCGTTCATTAGGCTGTGAAAGGCAAATCCGTTTTCTGGGGATGCAAAAAGAGACGCTGCCATTTTATCAGCTTTCTGATGGTTTACTGCTGCCGACGCTGTATGATCCTTTCCCTAACGTCATACTTGAAGCAATGGCCTGTGGATTGCCCGTCATTACGTCAGAGAGTTGCGGTGGTTCAGAATTTATTGAGCAAGGCCAGAACGGGTTTTACTGTGATGCACTTGATATCCACACATTGAAGGAGGCCGTCATGTCCATCCCTTCACTGGAAAAAAATAATAATATGGGGCTTGCGGCGCGTGAACGCGTCAGAGAAGCAACCCCTGAAAAACTATCAAGTCAGCTTATTTCGCTTTATCAAAAATTACTGGATTAATAATGCGCATCCTAATGGTTATTGATGGTTTACCCGGTGGAGGAGCCGAAAAAACGGTTCTCACCCTCTCCAGCGGACTGACAGAACTGGGGCATCAGGTCACCCTTTTCTCCTTACGGAAGGTGTGCGACTACGCCATTCCGGAAGGCATCGATTTTCAGATTGTGCAGGATACCTGTAAAAAACCCTGGCGGAAGCTGACCGAGATCCCGCGTCGCGCCCGTTTGCTGGATCGCGCCATCGAGAAGGCAGAACGCAGCGGTAAATTTGACGTCGTGTTCTCGCATCTGCATAAAACCGACCGTATCGTGGCGCACAGCCGCGTGCTGGATCGGGATAAGGTCTGGTTCTGCGTTCACGGGATGTTCTCCTTCTCCTATTTGCGCCATCGCAGCGGGCTTTCTCGCTGGTTTAAGCATTATAAAATTCGGCATACCTATGAAAACCGCAACGTGGTGGCGGTTTCCGGCGCCGTGCTGCACGACCTCTCTGAAGTACTCGCGATCCCCCTGCGGCGCAAAGCGGTTATCCATAACCCCTTTGATATCCCTGAAATTCAGCGTCTGGCGGAAGCGCCCTTTGAGATGCAGGGGCAGGATTACATTATCCACGTTGGCCGTTTTCATGAACACAAACGTCACGACCGGCTGCTGCGGGCGTTTGCGCTGAGCAAGATCGACGCATCGCTGGTGTTGATGGGCAAAGGTTCTGACGCGAAAATAAACCAGCTCAAACAGCTTGCCGCTAAGCTGGGAATTGAAAACAAGATCGTCTTCCGCCCGTTCGAAACCAACCCCTACCCGTGGATCAAAGGGGCACGCCTTTTAGTGTTAAGTTCCGACTGCGAAGGTTTTGGTAATGTACTGGTAGAGTCCATTATCTGTCAGACCCCACCGGTGAGTACAAACTGCCCTGGCGGTCCTGCTGAGATCCTTACTGGCCCCCTGGCGCGAGGTCTGACAGCGTTAACCGACGAATCACTGGCGAAAACACTGGCAGAATTGTATGCCTCTCCGCCAGTTGTTGATCGCGAAACGATCGCATCGTTCGGTATTAACGCCATTTGCCAGCAATACATTGCTTTGGTCGACAACCAAAAATAATCAGGTTTCATATGCAAAATTCAGCGCCTTTATTAAGCGTGGTGGTTGCCGTTTATAACGGTGAAGCTTTTCTCGATCAGTTCTTTACCTGCCTTGTAAATCAACACATCGACAGTATGGAAGTCATCATCGTGAATGACGGCTCCACTGACCGCTCGATGCAGATTGTCGAAAAATGGCGCGAAAAGCTGCCACAGATGCGGGTTATTGAACAACCTAATCAGGGCGTGTCTATCGCGCGTAATACCGGCCTGGCGGTTGCGACCGGGCAGTATCTCTCTTTCCCGGATATTGATGATGTCTTCAAACCCGGCATGTACCAGCGTCTGCTGGATATGGCCGTCACGCAGAACCTGGATGTCGCCACCTGCAATGGCAACTACGTCTGGGAAAATAACAAAAAACCGTCTCGCCCTATCTTCCCTGAAGATAAGCTCGCCTCGACGGGCGTCATGAATGGTGCGGTATGGTTAAAAAAGGCGCTAGATTCACGTAAGTTCCTGCATGTGACCTGGCTGAATATCTATCGTCACGATTTTATTCGTCAGCACGGCTTCCGTTTCGAGCCTGGCCTGCGCCATCAGGATATTCCGTGGACGACTGAGGTGCTGCTTGCCGCGGAACGCGTTCAGTACACCAGCGAACGCTTTTACGACTACTACATTCACTCCGCCTCGGTATCGCACACCCCGGATAATGACGACACGCTGATTCGCTCTGCGCGCCATTACATGAAGATACTGAAGATGCTTGATGCCATTAACCAGCGCTACCCGGATAAAGTGAAAAATATCCCGGCCTGCCACTGGCAAATCGCCAAAGAGGGTCTGGGAATTATTCATACCTTCGACAACATGAAGGATGAGGCGAAGAAAGCAATGATAATCAAAGAGTTCTTCGACACCGGGATCTGGAAGCTCATCTGGAAAAGTGCCAAAAGCCCGCGTTTGCGCTGGCGCCTGGGCCGACGCTACTTCCGTTTAAAACGGTATCTGGCATAAGAGATAGCTTTAGCACGCTTAAATGCTTAGAATTTCCCGGCCGAAACTAAAAAAACGGATAATCGCTTGGAATTGTTGTATACCGCCCTGCTCTACATCATTCAGCCACTGGTTTGGCTGCGACTGTTGCTTCGTAGCCGTAAAGCGCCTGCGTACCGTAAACGCTGGGCCGAACGCTATGGCTACTGCCGCAATAAAGTGGCGCCGGACGGTATTCTGCTGCATTCCGTGTCAGTCGGGGAAACGCTGGCCGCCATTCCACTGGTGCGTGCCCTGCGCCACCGTTATCCGTCACTGCCCATCACCGTCACCACGATGACGCCAACCGGCTCAGAGCGCGTGATGTCTGCCTTCGGTAAAGACGTGCATCACGTCTACCTGCCGTACGATCTCCCCTGCGCCATGAACCGTTTCCTGAATACCGTGCGCCCTAAACTGGTGATCGTCATGGAAACCGAACTGTGGCCGAATATGATTTCCGCCCTGCATGCCCGTAAAATTCCTTTGGTTATCGCCAACGCGCGTCTGTCGGAACGCTCGGCTAAAGGGTACGGCAAGCTGGGTAAATTTATGCGTCGCCTGCTCAGCAAAATCACGCTGATCGCCGCGCAGAACGAAGAAGATGCCGCGCGCTTTATCGCCCTCGGCCTGAAGCGCAACCAGCTTGCGGTCACGGGTAGCCTGAAGTTCGATATTTCCGTCACCCCTGAACTCGCCGCCCGTGCGGTAACGCTGCGTCGTCAGTGGGCGCCGCGTCGCCAGGTCTGGATTGCCACCAGCACCCATGATGGCGAAGAAGCCATTATTCTTCAGGCTCACCGCCAGCTGCTGGAAAAATTCCCTGATTTACTGCTGATTCTGGTTCCTCGCCATCCTGAGCGTTTTAAAGATGCCCGCGAGATGGTGCAAAAAGGCGGTTTCAGCTTCACCCTGCGCAGCAGCGGCGAAATCCCCTCTGGCAGCACGCAGGTGGTGATTGGCGATACGATGGGCGAACTGATGCTGCTGTACGGCATTGCAGACCTCGCCTTTGTTGGAGGTAGCCTGGTGGAGCGAGGTGGTCATAACCCGCTGGAGCCGGCAGCCCACGCCATTCCCGTGCTGATGGGTCCACACACGTTTAACTTCAAAGATATCTGCGCGAAATTGCAGCAAGCCGATGGCTTAATCACCGTGACCGATGCGGACTCGGTGGTCAAAGAGGTCTCAACCCTTCTGACTGACGAAGATTACCGCCTGTGGTACGGTCGTCACGCCGTTGAAGTCCTGCATCAGAACCAGGGCGCACTGACCCGTCTGCTGCAACTTCTGCAACCTTATCTGCCGCAGCGGAGCCACTAATGTCAACGCGTCTGTCGGTCGTGATGATCGCCAAAAACGCCGCCGACCTGCTTCCGGATTGCCTGGCCTCTGTTGCCTGGGCTGACGAAATCGTCATTCTCGACTCCGGAAGTACGGACAATACGGCGGACGTTGCCCGTGCAGCCGGGGCAAAAGTCTTTACCGACACCGACTGGCAGGGCTACGGTATTCAGCGTCAGCGTGCGCAGGGTTACGCCACGGGCGATTACGTGTTGATGATCGATACCGATGAGCGCGTCACCCCAGAACTCCGACAGGCCATTCAAACGGTGCTTGCCGCGCCACAGCCTGGCGCGGTCTACAGTATCGCGCGTCGTAACTATTTCCTGGGCCGCTTTATGCGCCACAGCGGCTGGTACCCCGACCGCGTGATGCGCCTCTATGCCCGCGAGCGTTATCAGTACAACGACAACCTGGTCCATGAATCTCTGGCCTGCGATGGCGCTCAGGTCATCCCCCTGACGGGCGATCTGCTTCATCTGACCTGCCGCGATTTCGCCAGCTTCCAGCGTAAACAGCTGAACTATGCCACCGCCTGGGCACAGGAGCGGCATGCGCGCGGCAAGAAGGCCACGCTGACCGGCATCTTCACCCACACGCTGGGCGCGTTTCTGAAAACGCTGCTGCTGCGTGGCGGCGTGCTGGACGGCAAACAGGGCTGGTTACTGGCCGTAGTGAATGCCCAGTATACTTTTAACAAATACACCGAGCTGTGGGCGCTGAACCGCGGCTACTCAGAGAAAACGTGAGCCATGAGCACAAAAGCGATTTATCCGGGTACCTTCGATCCGATCACTAACGGTCATCTTGATATCATCACCCGAGCGGCGTGTATGTTCGACAAGGTGATTCTGGCCATTGCCGCCAGCCCGAGCAAAAAGCCGATGTTCGACCTGAACGAACGCGTGCAGCTTGCCACCGATGCGATTTCGCATCTGTCGAATGTTGAGGTCGTCGGATTCAGCGACTTGATGGCAAACTTTGCCCGTGACCGGCAGGCCAATATCCTGATCCGCGGTCTTCGCGCGGTAGCAGACTTCGAATATGAGATGCAGCTGGCACACATGAACCGCCATCTGATGCCGGAGCTGGAGAGCGTATTCCTGATGCCCTCCAAAGAGTGGTCCTTCATCTCTTCTTCGCTGGTGAAAGAGGTGGCGCGCCATCACGGGGACGTTACCCACTTCCTGCCGGTTAACGTCCACCAGGCGTTGATGGAAAAGCTAAAGTAACCCTACTTCTGGCACTGACGGCAGTAAAACGTGGCGCGCTGAGCGTGCTTCGTGGCAATAATCGGCGTCCCGCAGGCTCTGCACGGCTCACCCTTACGGCCATAAACCTGCAACTCCTGCGCAAAATAACCCGGCTTCCCGTCGCTTTGCAGGAAATCCTTCAGCGTCGTCCCGCCCTGCTCAATTGAGCGCAGCAGTACCGCTTTAATAACCCTGACCAGCAGTTCGCACTCCTGCGCCGACAGCGAGGAGGCCAGCCGATCGGGATGGATCCCGGCGGCAAACAACGATTCGCTGGCGTAGATATTCCCCACGCCCACCACCAGCTTGTTATCCATCAGCCAGGGTTTAATCGGGGTTTTCTTTTTCGCGCACTTCTCTTTGAGATAATCTGCGTTAAACGCCTCTGAGAGCGGCTCAGGTCCGAGATGCGCCAGCACGTTGTGTCCTTCCAGCTCTTTGGTCCACAGCCATGCGCCAAAGCGACGCGGGTCGGTGTAACGCAGCACTTTGCCGTTACTCATCACCAGATCAACGTGGTCGTGCTTTTCCGCAGGCAACTCTTCGGTAAGAATACGCAGGCTTCCCGACATGCCCAGATGGATAATGATCCAGCCGTCAGGCAGCTCCAGCAGCAGGTATTTCGCGCGGCGCTGCACGCTCAGGACGGGTTTGTCACTTAACGCGTGGATCTCATCGGACACCGGCCAGCGCAGACGCCCGTTGCGAACGACAGCATGAAGAATAGTCGCGCCAACCAGATGGGGCTCAATGCCGCGGCGGCTGGTCTCTACCTCAGGTAATTCAGGCATGGTTCCTCCGTTGAGATGCAGAATGCAAAAAACCCCGCAGTTGCGGGGTTTTTCAATACAAGGAGACTAAAATTATTTGATTTTAGCTTCTTTGTACAGTACGTGCTGGCGTACAACTGGATCGAATTTTTTCAGTTCCAGTTTTTCCGGCTTAGTACGTTTGTTCTTCGTGGTGGTGTAGAAGTGACCTGTACCAGCAGAAGAAACCAGCTTGATTTTCTCGCGAATACCTTTAGCCATGATTTATTTCCTCTTTAAGTACTTAGTACTTTTCGCCACGGGCACGCAGTTCGGACAGAACTGTATCGATGCCTTTCTTATCGATTACACGCATACCTTTAGCAGATACGCGCAGGGTGACAAAACGCTTCTCGCTCTCAACCCAGAAACGGTGAGAGTGCAGGTTCGGCAGGAAACGGCGTTTAGTCGCGTTCAGTGCGTGGGAACGGTTGTTACCGGTCACCGGACGCTTGCCAGTAACTTGGCAGACTCGGGACATGTCTATTCTCCAAAAATCAAATTAGCTCGAGCTTCGTATGGGGTATCGGCGCCTCGTCAGGCTTTACAGCCCGGTCATCGCATAGTTCTATTGAACTCTCGATTGCCAGGCCCAAATGCCAAACCCGAGATTCTCAAAGGTGGCGTAGTATACGCTGACTCGGCGGTGTGCTCAAGTCCCGAACAGACAAAGATCCCGATGGATCGCGAGAAAAGGCCTAAATCCAGCCACGTTCGGCAAAAGAAATGTACTCTCCGCGGCCAATTATCAGATGGTCCAGCACACGAATGTCCATGAATTGACAGCATTTGATAATACGTTCGGTAATTGCTTTGTCAGCTCTGCTTGGTTCTGCACAGCCAGAGGGGTGATTATGCGCGAGGATCACGCCGGCTGCATTCACTTTTATCGCTTCCCGCACAATTTCACGCGGATGCACCTCAACATGGCTCAATGTTCCCGAAAAAAGGCGGGTATGTTTCAGTACCCGGTTTTTGTTGTCGAGAAAGATCACCATAAAGATCTCCCGCTCCAGATCGGAGAGCTGGCTTTGCAGAAATTCGCGGGTCATGTCGGGGGTGAGGATCGGGTCTTCTTCCTCCATACGCACGTTGTAAAATCGCCGGGCCAGCTCGGCAATGCCCCGCAACTGGGCATATTTCGCCACGCCAATGCCCTCAACGTGCGTAAACGCCTCCAGCTCAGCGGTCAGCAATCCATACAGTGAACCGAAATGGTCTATCAGTTCTTTCGCCAGCGTAAATACCGTTTTCCCCGGCGTGCCTGTGCGTAAAAAGAGCGCCAGCAGCTCGTCGTCCTTTAACAACGTGACGCCATGACGCAGCATTTTTTCACGCGGTAGCAGCAGTTCAGTCTCTTCCATGCCTGGCCTCCTTCTGTTTGCCATTATGCTGCCACAGGCAAATTCGGGGTTCGATGCTGGCATTTCGTTCTTGCGTAACGCCTCGCAAAGTGAATTAAGGACATCATCACCCCGTTTTAGGGATTGTGATAAAATGCCCGCTCTCTGGTGAAACCCAACAGGAAAGAATCATGATGAGCCTGGCCGGTAAAAAAATCGTTCTTGGCGTCAGCGGCGGTATTGCTGCCTATAAAACGCCAGACCTGGTGCGCCGTTTGCGCGAGCGCGGGGCCGACGTACGGGTCGCGATCACCGAAGGCGGCAAAGCCTTTATCACCCCGCTGAGCCTGCAAGCCGTCTCGGGATACCCGGTATCCGACAGCCTTCTCGACCCGGCGGCCGAAGCCGCAATGGGCCACATTGAGCTGGGGAAATGGGCCGATCTGGTTATCCTTGCCCCCGCCACGGCAGATTTAATTGCCCGCCTGGCAGCCGGTATGGCGAACGATCTGGTAACGACCATTTGCATCGCCACGCCTGCGCCCGTCGCGGTTGTGCCCGCAATGAACCAGCAGATGTACCGCAACGCCGCTACCCAGCACAATCTGGACACGCTGGCCTCGCGCGGCCTGCTGATTTGGGGACCGGACAGCGGCAGCCAGGCCTGCGGCGACGTGGGGCCAGGGCGTATGCTCGACCCATTAACGATTGTTGATATGGCCGCCGCCCATTTCTCGCCTGTCAACGATCTGCAACATCTCAACATCATGATTACCGCGGGCCCCACGCGCGAGCCGCTGGATCCGGTGCGTTACATCACCAACCACAGCTCCGGCAAAATGGGCTTTGCGATTGCTGCCGCGGCAGCCAAACGCGGCGCGAACGTCACGCTGGTGAGCGGCCCGGTGTCGCTTACCACCCCTGCGTTTGTGCAGCGTATTGATGTGACGACCGCGCTGGAAATGAACGCCGCCGTACAGGCACATGCTCAACAGCAGCATATTTTTATCGGCTGTGCGGCCGTCGCTGATTACCGCGCCGAAACTATTGCTGACGCCAAAATTAAAAAGCAAGGCGATGAATTAACAATAAAAATGGTGAAGAACCCGGATATCGTTGCCGGTGTCGCCGCACTGAAAACTCATCGTCCTTACGTTGTTGGGTTTGCCGCAGAAACGAATAATGTGGAAGAATATGCCCGGCAAAAACGTACCCGCAAAAACCTCGATTTAATTTGCGCGAACGACGTATCGCTGTCCACGCAAGGATTTAACAGCGACAGCAACGCATTGCACCTTTTCTGGCAGGATGGAGATAAAGTCTTACCGCTTGAGCGCAAAGAACTCCTGGGCCAACACTTACTGGACGAGATCGTTACCCGTTATGATGAAAAAAATCGACGTTAAGATTCTGGACCCGCGCGTTGGCGAGCAATTTCCGCTGCCAACGTATGCCACCTCCGGCTCTGCCGGTCTTGACCTGCGCGCCTGTCTCGATGACGCCGTAGAACTGGCGCCGGGTGCAACGACCCTGATCCCGACCGGGCTGGCGATTCACATTGCTGACCCGTCACTGGCAGCGGTGATCCTGCCGCGCTCTGGCCTGGGCCATAAGCATGGCGTCGTGCTGGGTAACCTGGTCGGCCTGATCGACTCTGACTATCAGGGTCAGCTGATGGTATCCGTATGGAACCGTGGCCAGGACAGCTTCACCATTGAGCCGGGCGAGCGTATCGCGCAGATGGTGTTTGTACCGGTGGTGCAGGCAGAATTTAACCTGGTGGCAGACTTCGACGCTACCGACCGTGGCGAAGGCGGCTTCGGCCATTCCGGGCGCAAATAACCGCCCGACAAACACGCATCTCACAGCGCCATAATGCAATAACAAACCGCAAACGTCAGTTTGCGGGTCGCTGTGTGGTTGCCAGCCTGACAAGTGCTTATTTTCAGGGGTATTTTGTAACATGGCAGAAAAACAAACCGCGAAAAGGAATCGTCGCGAAGAAATACTTCAATCTCTGGCTCTGATGCTTGAATCCAGCGACGGCAGTCAACGCATCACCACCGCAAAACTGGCGGCCTCTGTGGGCGTGTCAGAGGCGGCGCTGTATCGTCATTTCCCGAGCAAAACCCGGATGTTTGACAGCCTGATCGAGTTTATCGAAGACAGCCTGATCACGCGCATCAACCTGATTCTGAAGGATGAAAAAGACACCAGCACGCGTCTGCGTCTGATTGTGCTGCTGATTCTGGGCTTTGGTGAACGTAACCCGGGTCTGACCCGTATTCTGACCGGCCACGCGCTGATGTTTGAACAGGATCGTCTGCAAGGCCGTATAAACCAGCTTTTTGAGCGTATCGAAGCCCAGCTGCGTCAGGTTCTGCGCGAGAAGAAAATGCGGGAAGGCGAGGGATATAATACGGATGAAACCCTGCTGGCAAGCCAGATCCTGGCATTTTGCGAAGGGATGCTCTCCCGGTTTGTGCGCAGCGAGTTTAAATATCGACCAACGGACGATTTTGACGCCCGCTGGCCGTTAGTGGCTGCTCAGTTACAGTAACGCCATCGCCGGATGGCGGCTTCGCCTTATCCGGCCTACGAACGGGTAGGCCCGGTAAGCGCAGCGCCACCGGGCAATTGAATTAAACGCCAAACTCTTCGCGGTATTGACGCACCGCCGCCAGATGATCAGCCATCTCAGGCTTCTCTTCCAGATACGCAATCAGATCTTTCAGGGTGATAATCGACGTCACTTTGCAGTTGTAGTCGCGCTCCACTTCCTGAATAGCAGAGATGTCGCCGCGCCCACGCTCCTGACGATCGAGCGAAATCAGCACGCCCGCAAGCGTTGCACCGTTAGCCTGGATTATCTCCATCGATTCACGGATCGCGGTACCTGCGGTGATCACGTCATCCACCAGCATCACGCGGCCCTGCAACGCGCTGCCTACCAGGTTGCCGCCTTCACCGTGGGTTTTGGCTTCTTTACGGTTAAAGCAGTACGGTACGTCGCGGTCATGGTGCTCCGCCAGCGCCACCGCCGTGGTGGTTGCGATTGGAATGCCTTTGTACGCGGGGCCAAACAGCAGGTCGAAATCAATCCCGGAATCCACCAGCGCTTCGGCATAGAAGCGGCCTAACAGTGCCAGGTCGCGCCCGGTATTAAACAGCCCGGCGTTGAAGAAATACGGGCTTTTACGCCCGGATTTCAGCGTGAACTCGCCAAACTTAAGTACCTGCTTGTTAAGCGCAAACTCAATAAACTGGCGCTGATACGATTTCATGGATTTGCTCCTTTGTCTTTTCAGTCTTACAGGCAAAAAAAAGGCGACTCATTGGTCGCCTTAAAATCAATTTTCTAACGCCGCTTTCTGCGTCGCTACAATAGATTCGATTCCCCCTCGGGCCAACGCCAGCAAGGTGAGCAGTTCTTCGTGGGTGAATGGCTCGCCTTCTGCCGTACCCTGCACTTCAATGATGCGACCATCTTCGGTCATCACCACGTTCATGTCGGTTTCTGCGGCAGAATCTTCAACGTATTCCAGATCGCAAAGCGCTTCGCCGTTAACGATACCAACGGAGACAGCAGCAACCATCCCTTTCATTGGGTTGGTTTTCAGCTTACCGGCGGCAACCAGCTTGTTCAGGGCGTCTGCCAGCGCCACACAGGCACCGGTAATAGAGGCCGTACGCGTGCCACCATCGGCCTGGATCACGTCGCAGTCCAGCGTGATGGTGAACTCACCCAACGTTTTCAGGTCAACCGCGGCGCGGAGCGCACGCGCGATCAGGCGCTGAATCTCCATAGTACGGCCGCCCTGCTTACCTTTTGCCGCTTCACGGGCATTACGGGTATGGGTTGCGCGCGGCAACATACCGTATTCGGCGGTGATCCACCCCTGGCCCTGACCTTTCAGGAAGCGAGGCACGCCCTCTTCAATGGACGCGGTGCAAAGCACCTTGGTGTCACCAAACTCAACCAGCACGGAGCCTTCAGCGTGTTTTGTATAGTTACGGGTCAGGGTGACGGGACGCACCTGGTTGGCGCTACGACCTGCTGGACGCATGATGGATTCTCCGGCTTGAAACGAATGTGGCTGCGCATTATACGGATAAAGGACGCTTATTCCTATCCTGAGAAGCCCCTGAAAGCTATAATCCCCCCATCTCTCCTTTAAAAACGGGAATGTCTATGATCCGCAGTATGACCGCCTACGCCCGGCGTGAAATCAAGGGTAGCTGGGGTAGCGCTACCTGGGAAATGCGCTCGGTAAACCAGCGCTATCTGGAAACGTATTTCCGTATGCCGGAACAGTTCCGCAGCCTGGAGCCTGTGGTGCGTGAGCGTATCCGTACGCGTTTGACCCGCGGGAAAGTGGAATGTAATTTGCGTTTTGAGCCCGATGCCAGTGCACAGGGCGAACTGATCCTGAACGAAAAGTTGGCAAAACAGCTGGTTAATGCGGCGAACTGGGTCAAAATGCAAAGCGATGAAGGCGAGATCAACCCGGTTGATATTCTGCGCTGGCCTGGCGTGATGGCCGCCGGAGAGCAGGATCTGGACGCGATTACCGCTGAGATACTGGCTGCACTCGACGGCACGCTGGACGACTTTATCGTTGCCCGCGAAACCGAAGGCCAGGCGCTGAAAGCGATGATTGAGCAACGCCTTGAGGGCGTGAGCGCCGAAGTCGCTAAAGTGCGCGCTCATATGCCAGAAGTGCTGCAATGGCAGCGTGAGCGTCTTGTCGCCAAACTGGAAGAGGCGGAAGTCCAGCTGGAAAACAACCGTCTGGAACAAGAGCTGGTGCTGATGGCGCAGCGTGTGGACGTGGCTGAAGAGCTGGATCGTCTGGAAGCGCACGTTAAAGAGACCTACAACATTCTGAAGAAGAAAGAAGCGGTAGGCCGCCGTCTCGACTTTATGATGCAGGAGTTCAATCGCGAGTCGAACACGCTGGCGTCTAAGTCTATCAATGCAGAGGTAACCAATTCAGCGATTGAACTGAAGGTCCTGATTGAGCAGATGCGCGAGCAGATCCAGAATATCGAGTAATTCCTTTCAGGGTGGTATTGCCTCGCATACCACCCATTACTTTTTCTAATCCTTTCTTAACCCTACTTCCTTTCTATCCCGCCTTATATCAAGCCTGCCTGGCATGCGTTGATAATTTTCTGTAGGGCAAACCCCCTCACCTTAGAAAATCTCAATCGTGATCTTCCGCACAAATCGCTAATCTCCTTCTCTTCATTCCGGAGGGTTTATGCTGCTTCACATTCTTTATCTTATTGGCATTACCGCAGAAGCCATGACCGGCGCGCTCGCTGCCGGACGTCGCCGTATGGACACCTTCGGCGTGATTATCATTGCCACAGCCACCGCGCTCGGCGGCGGGTCCGTACGCGATATCCTGCTTGGCCATTATCCGCTCGGCTGGGTAAAAAACCCTGAGTACGTCATTATCGTGGCAACGGCAGCCGTGCTAACCACGATTGTGGCCCCGGTGATGCCTCATCTGCGCCGCGTGTTCCTGGTGCTGGATGCGCTTGGGCTGATTGTTTTTTCCATCATTGGCGCACAAATCGCTCTCGATATGGGTGAAGGCCCGGTTATCGCCACCATTGCTGCCGTGATCACGGGCGTGTTTGGCGGGGTGCTGCGGGATATGTTCTGCAAACGTATCCCGCTGGTTTTCCAGAAGGAACTGTATGCCGGCATCTCCTTTGCTGCGGCAGTGCTTTACGTCGCCTTGCAGCACTATGTCACCAGCCACGATGTGGTGGTTATCTCCACCCTGCTGTTTGGCTTCACCGCGCGTATGCTGGCATTGCGCCTGAAGCTGGGCCTGCCCGTTTTTCATTACAAACACAATGCGCATTAATGTCAGAACGGGCAGGCGCCGGATAATCAGTTACTCGAGTAGTTGTAACCGTAGTGATGATAGCCGTAGCCGTAAGCGTTGCTTGCCCGCTTAACGACGCCGTTGAGAATCACCCCTTTGGTATTGACGCCACTCTGCTCCAGACGCTGTACACAGACCAGCATCTCCTTCACGCTGTTCATCCCGAAGCGGGCGACCAGCAGCGTGGTGCCTGCGCGACGGCCGACAACCGCCGCGTCGGTGACCGCCAGGATCGGTGGCGTATCGATAATCACCAGATCGTAGCGTTCATTCGCCCAGTCCAGCAGCTGCTGGAAACGCGTATGCATCAGAAGCTCCGCCGGATTAGGAGGGATCTGCCCGCGCACGATGGTATCGAACCCGCCTTTATCGAATGTCTGAACGCCCTGGGTATACTCCGCCTTACCGGACAACATCTCCGACAAGCCGCAGGTATTGTCGAGCTTAAACAGATCATGGGCATACCCGCGACGCATATCCGCATCAATATAGAGCACTTTCTGGCCCGCCTGCGCCACGACGGCCGCCAGGGTACTGCTGACAAAGGTTTTACCGCTGTCAGGCGTGGCGCCAGAGATCATCAGTATATTGTTCGCTGACTCCATCATCGCGAAATGCAGGCTGGTGCGCAGGCCGCGAATCGCCTCCACGGAGAGATCGACCGGATTATCCGCCGCCAGGAAGGGGATATGTTTGGTCTTATGGCGCAGCCCTGGGGACATAAAGTCTTTTTTACGCAAACGCATCTTTTTAGCCAGCCATTCTGACAGCGGTACGGTGGCATAGACGTTAATCCCATGCTCCTCCAGCTGCTCCGGCGTTTCAATGCCCATACGCAGCATACTGCGCGCCAGGATCCAGCCCGCAGAGACGAACAGACCCAGGAGAACCCCCAGAACGACGACCAGCGCTTTTTTCGGCTTGACTGGCTGCGGCCGGGTCACGGCCGGATCGATAATGCGGACGTTACCAATTGCGCTCGACCGGGCGATGCTCAGCTCCTGTTCGCGGTTAAGCAGCTGCTGGTAGATAACGCGTCCCGACTCCACATCACGGCTCAGGCGCAACACCTCCTGCTGGGTTGACGGCATGGACGATACCCGTTTATTCAGGCGGTTTTTTTCCTGCTCCAGCGTCTGGCGTTTCTCAATCAGCGCCCGGTAGGTGGGGTGATCTTTTTTGTAGAGCTGCGAAATTTCCGCTTCCCGGAAGGTCAGTTCATTGAGCTGATTGTCCGCATTCACAATCTGCTCCAGCACCGCTTTTGCCTCCAGGTTCAGGTCAACGGAGTCGTTTTGCTGGCGATAGCGGTTGAGCTTCTCCTCGGCCTGGTCCAGCTCGCTGCGTACCTGCGGAAGCTGCTGCTTCAAAAATTGCAGGCTTTTCGCATCCTGCGCCGCCTGGCGAGCCACGTTCTGTTGTAAATAGTTGTCGGCGATGCAGTTAAGCACGCGAGCCATCTCGTCGGGGTCTTCCCCCGTGATGGTCAGGCCAAGCATCCCGCTGTCCTTGCTGCGCTCGCTCACGGAAAAACGCAGCTGTAGCGCGTCAATGGCCTCCAGCTCACTCTGCTGTGTAATCGTAAATTGCGTACCCGGCTTCGCCTGGATATCGGCAATGGTAATGGCGATATTCGCCGCGCTCAGGGGTTGTCCCACAACGCCCTGTAACGTCACATTATCGCCTTCCAGCTGATAGTGGCCCTTCTCGCCGACGGTCAGCGTCAGCTTTTGCGCCCGGCCCGCAACAGGGGGAAGATTGAGCATACGGATATCGACGATCCCAGGCTGTTGGCCGGTGAGCCGCGCCCAGCCGCGTCCGACAAGGGGAAAATAGTTTTCACTTACCTGCGTGCGCAGGTTCAGGTCATCAATCGTTTTACCGAGGATCATGCGCGACTGGAGAAGCTGAAGCTCCGGTGCCGACTCCGGCGAGGAGTCAGGGATGAACTCGCTAAGGTTACTGAGTAGCGCGTTGCCCTGCTTCTGTTCCACCTGTATCAGCGCATCGGCCTGATAAACCGGTGTGGCAAAGAGCGCATAAAGCAGGGCCACCAGCGTGAACAGCGCGGTAAGGATGAGAATAAATTTTCGGTGGTCGAGCAGCTCACCCAACAGGCGCACAAGATCGATCTCGTTATTCGCGGCAGACGCATCATGGGCGTGAAGGTTATTTGTTGACATAAAACGTAACTATCCCGTGTGATTAACTGAGCCGTTTCGCCCATTCCAGACTGGCCTGCTCCAGCAGCCCATAAACATATTCAAATGCGTCCCGGTTTTTACGGTAGGGGTCCGGGATCTCTTTTCTGCCCGTCCAGTGACCAAAGAGCATCATTTTGCCGCGCGCCTCCGGTGCGATAGCCGTGACCTGCTCGATATGTTCCAGCTCCATCGCCAGAATCAGATCGTAGTCGCGCACCATGGCGGGGGTGAGCCTGCGCGCCACGTGGCCCTCAAGCAGGGTGCCGCGTTCGGCGGCGATCTCTGTCGCCTGTGAATCGGCGGTGCGCCCTTCCAGGCCACACGTTCCCGCTGAATCGACCCGGGCAGCGGGAAGCAGCCGGCGCAGCAGCCGTTCCCCAATGGGGGAGCGGCAGATATTGCCGGTACAGATCACCAGGATGGCGTTAAACGTTAGTTTGGCCATGTTCTGATATATCTCCCTGTTTCAGTCAGGTCATGTACGCCGGTAATGGTCGGCACAAGCTGAGAGATCACGCGGTTCCAGCGCACCAGCGGCGCGGTGGTGACATAGACGATGTCGTAAGGCTCAAGCTGAAATTCGGTGCTCAACACCATCGCGGTGGCATCCCGGGCGTTAAGCTGGTAGACGTTGGCGATTTTGCCGTTCTGCTTGCCCTGCAACGGACGAATCACAAAGATTCCGGTGGCGTCGGCCATATCCTGATTCACGCCCTGTGCATTACCCAGCGCTTCCGCCAGCGTCATGCCGCTACGGTCCATCTTCAGGGTGCTCTGTTTACCCACCTCGCCCATGACAAACACTTTCAGGTCGTCATTACGGGGAATGAAGAGAATATCGCCCGGATAGAGGAGTTTGTTCTGGGTGAGATCGCCGCGCTGCATCAGCGCGTAGAGCGAAATGTGCGTGTCCTGGCCGTTATGGGTCAGCACCACGTGCCGCCAGTCCGCCTCTGACGTCAGGCCGCCTGCCGCATTGATCGCATCCATTATCGTCAGCGGAATGTTGGTGATGGGCTGCTGGCCCGACTTAGCCACTTCGCCCGTCACGTAGGCTTTTTGCGAGCGGAACGCCGCGACGCTGACATCCACCTGCGGGCTCTCAATCACCGAGTCCAGCCGGGCGGCGATCTCATCGCGCACCTGGGCCAGCGTTTTGCCGACGACGCGAATTTTGCCGATATAGGGATAGAAGATCGTGCCATCGGCATTCACCCAGTTGCCCGTATCGCTGGCGCTACGGTACTGACCTGCGGGGGTGGTCAGCTCCGGGTGGTCCCAGACGGTAACCATCAGCACGTCGCCGACGCCGATGCGATATTGGTAGTTCTGGAGCTGGCGATCCAGTTCAGGATTCGCGCGGGAGTCGACTTTGCCAGGCAGCAACTGCTCCACCAGCCCCGGCGTGAGCGGATAGACGTTGACCATCTTATTCAGATCGTAATTGCTGTCAGGCAGATCGATAATATCTTTGCCCTGGGTGCTAAGTCCCTGGCCCGGTACGATAGTACAACCGCTTAACGCCATCATAGCCAACGCCAGCACGGAAAATTTAACGTTTTTCATTCAGGAAAATCATCTGGTTAAGTAATGCCTGTTTCATCCGGTACTACTGCCCTACCGGGGTTTCGCGTTCTGACGTCATGTCATAGAGCTGATATTTACGGCCTAACATCTGGCCGCCATCACGCGTGAGAGGCGTCCAAGAGACCACCGCCCGGTTGCGATTTGGGCCGATCGTCATCAGATCAAGCGGGATCGAGATGTAGAAGCCTTTGCTAAAGCCACCTTCGCCATAATCCTCTTTCGAGACGTTGGTCAGCGCCGCCCAGACGCCTACCGTCACGCCGCTGTCGAATCGCTTCGCGACGTCGAGGGTGGCGCCTTTATCCTTCGCCAGGTACTGCCCGACGCTCAGCTTCATTAGCACACTGTTGAGCTTCGCCGGGTTCCAGTAGGCGGTGATAAATCCGGTTGGCACGCTGTAGTCGGTGAAGCGCATCATGTCGTCCCAGTCGCGCTGCTTGACGTAATTCGCATCCACGCCCAGCGCCCAGTCGCTATCCAGCGGGCGCCAGAGCGCCTCTGCTCCCACGCCGCCGTACATGGTTTCGAGGTAGCCGCCATAAATCTGGGCATAGAAGCCGTTCCCCAGCGCATCGACATAGTTGGCTTGTAAGTTGTTGATGTAGAAGTCATTGCTGACATAATCGCGAATATGGGTTCTGACGCGCGGCAGGCTGGAGTCAGCGGGAAGTAGCGAGGATTTGAACTTGTCGTAGTTGTTATAGAGGTTGGCGAACACGCCGCCGTCGAGCAGCAGACGATCGGTCAGCCAGTAGCTGGCGCTGGCCATCACCCCCACCTGGAACATATAGAAATCTTCCGGACCGCCCAGCGACTGCGCCAGCGTCGGTTTAACGCTGTAGCTGAAGCGATCGGCGCGAATACGGTAGCCACGCCCGAATGCTGTGGTATCCACAGGCTCGACGCGCTGCTGCCTGAGCGCCTCCTCCTGGCCGAGCGGCTGCCCCGCCAACTGTTTGCGCAGGCTGGCGACATCGGTTTGCGTCGTGACGAGCGGCAGATGATCACGCTGCTGGGTGATAGCGATCGTGTCGACCCCGTCGGGCAGGTTATTGATCAGAATACGGTTGGCACGATCCACCGCTTCGCGCGGATCGCGATAGCGATACTGTTCGCCGGTCATGTATAAGGTATTGCCGTGCTGAAGGATCTCCGGCGCATCGAAGCCTGCGTTGTACTTAAGCGCGGTGAGCTGGTTCGCCGCAGAGGTATAGTCCAGCGTCTCGCCTGCCGGTGCCGGTTGCCAGGCCGGTTTCGGGTTATCACGCAGCGCGGGGCGCAGGTCGTTAAAGTTGGTCCGCAGGGTGAAGCCAAACATCAGCGTATTGCCGCGCTCGTAGCTGAGGTTGAGATCGGCCCAGTCGGCAACGCGATAGACCGCTCCCACGTTAATATGGCTCGACTGCTTAATGGAGCCGGCAAAATCATCGGCATAATTGTTGCCGTCATACTCAAGCTTCAGGCGCAGGGGCTGCCAGGGCGTCTGATACTGGAGGCCGCCAAACAGAGACGCCGGACCACGAAACATATCGCTAAAGCTGATATCTCCGGCATCATGCGACTCGCCGCGGGTGCAATACTTATTGTTGTCATGGCAAAGCGGGTTACCCACGTTGTCGCTATTACCGGGATATCCCCAGGCTATTCCAAAGGTAAAATCGACCGGTCCGGCCATTTTACTGGCAACCAGATATTCACCATCGAACAGGCCGGTGCCTGCAATATCACGCTTGCCGAGCGCCACCTGCGGCAGGCTATAGTCCTCTTCCCACAGACGAACTTTAAAGTCGAACGACTTATCCTTGTAGCTTTGATCGCCGCTGAAATCCTCGTCGCTGCTGTATTTACGGGTGCGGACGTCGGTATAGCGAATTGTCCCTTCCAGCCACGGGAAGAGCACGACCGAAGAGGAGTAAAAACGGTACTGGTTGTTATCGCGGTAGTTGACGCTGAATTCCCCTTCCCGGCCAAAGCGCGCGTCGGGCATTTGCATCAGGCCGGTGCCGCCAAAATCGGACTGTGACGGTCCGATCGGATCGGGCCAGGTACGCAGCTCCGCGTGGCAGGCAGAAGAGATCGCCAGAGCAAGGCCGCTCAGTAAAAAAAGTTTGTTCATCAGTCATGTATCCGCCGCGTCAGGAGCGCAACGATTTGCTCATTCAGACCGGTAAAATCGTCCGGTACCGCCCGGGGATCAAACCCCACCCACAGAACAGCGCCCGGCTCTGCTTCAATATGGCGTGCGTTCCAGTACGCCACCGGCGCAACAACCGTACTGCCGTCAGGATCGATAACGGTCACGTTATTCCTGTCGGCGCCGGCCAGCCGCAACTGCCCCTGTAAGTAGTCCCGGATGCTTGCGCCCGGTCGCCAGGCCCGTTTCCCCGGCGTGACGACCGCCCCCATCAGCGTGACGGTACGGGGCGCAGGAGAGAGCCACAGATCGTAACGGCCCTCAAGGGAGCGATCGCCGCGGGCGTCGGTACGCACGGCATCTGGGTCGAGGCTGACAAACTGCCGCCCGACGATCCGCAGGGAGCGGATCTGTGCAGCGACAGCGCGAATGGTCGCGATCCGCTCGTCATCGGCGCGATTCTGCCAGGCTGAAAGCGACGCCAGCACCTGCTGTTGCGTCTGTTGCGCGCGCAGCGTGGCGGAAGGGGTTGCGATGACAGCCCCCTGCCACCAGACGTTGTTCAGCTGCGGCTGGGTGACCAGCCGGGAGAGCGTATCAGCCGGTTCAGCAGACCACGTTTTGCCCGGCTGATGCACGGTAACGACACTTGCGCATAAGGCGGACAGGCTGAAGAGAGATAGCCCTACGCCAGGTAACCATTTTCTGAGTCTGTTCATGGGGCGGGCTTCAACATCGTCATGGCGACAGGGAATACGCCCGCGCCGAGCATCTGTTCGCTCTGGCGTACCTCGCCGGTAGCGGAATCAATCCAGAAGGTGTTATGCCAGCGACGATCGAGGCCGTCGGCCTGCACCGCCTCCTGCCAGACCTGACAACGTAGCGTGTTTCCGCCAAGGGTCAGGTTTTCCGTCCCGCTCAGGGAGAAGCGCGAGGTCAGGTGTGCGGAGCGATACCGCCCCTCTTCCTGCCAGCGCACATCACGCGACCACTGGCTGCCGTCGCGGAGCTGCGGCGTGTGGCGCAGCGGATCGTGCTCAAGATTGGTTACCTCAAGCAGGTTATAAGGAAGCTTGAGCGTGTGGATAAGGCGACCGTTATGCGTGACGATCATCGCATTATCCTGCGATAACCATTTACTGTTTCCCTGTTCGATGTATCCGAGAACCACCAGGATCCTCGGGCCATTATCCAGTCGCAGGCACATGGTTGAGTATGGGAGCGCCTGAATCTGCCCGTCCGTTACCGTCACATCCTGGCGCCCGTCCAGACTGGCGTTAAAGGTCTCAATAATGCTCTGCTGGCTCGGCGTACACCCCTGGATCAGCAGAGTCATGATGAGCAGAATAAACAGTCTCACCAGAAATCCTTGATTAAATAACATTGAAATCAATCAAATACCCGGCTTTGATATCGACGCCGGGTCAAGTCGTTGCGCTGTTCAGCGCAAGGCTATATCGCCTTGCGCACCAGCCTTAGCGGGTAACTGTCGTCGTGGAAGTACCATTGCTTGAGTCATCGCCACTGTCGCTTGCCGCGACAACGGCTAACGTCGCTACGCCGGCAATCGCAGCGGTGGTGACAACAGCGGTTGTCCCAATCGCCCCTGCCGCCAGTCCCCCCGTAGTGCCAGCGGTAGTTCCCACCGTTGCTCCGGTTGTTGTTCCGATTGTTGCTGCGCTGGTGCTACCTGCTTCGGTGGTAGCGCCTATAGCAGGCAAGGCAGTCGCCAGCGTGAGTGCCGTCAGCACTGTACAAAGCGTCCTTTTCATTTTTGGTCCTCATTCAAATGAAGGAAAATATGAGCACCTGGAAACCAGGTCCCGGTTAACGGGCATAAAGCCCGGGGCTGAATTCCGGCCCGACAGGGACGGAAAATCATCCATGTAAAAGCCCTGGGCTCTGAACACCAGCGCATATAAACCGCCAGGATATATTTCGGTACCCTTAATTGCTTCAATTGGAGTTCAGATAGTTAACTCCCTCACGGGGTGCAAAAAGAAAGGAAAACGCAGCAGTGATGCAAAATGCACCCCAGCGGTAACTACCTTAAAAATTTTGGATAAGATAATTCTTATAATAATTTGACGCAATGATTTCCGGCAGAATAAATATGACCAATTGTTAACCAGAAAAAACTCAATATATTATTAATTAAACATTTAACAAACTGAAATTAAAAGCAAAACCACGTCAAGCACACAGACTACATCACCTATAACGCCTTCATTACCGGCTAGTGTTCTCGATTAATAATGATTGAGATCAATTAAACCAACCTCTCGAGAAAAATAAAAACACAAGCAGAGCAAACCCTGAAATCAGGATCGGGAATAATATTTCCTCAAAATATATTTATCATGAATAATTCATTTATATTCATAATTACTGCGTATATAAACCGCGTCTCATAAATACGCTATTTCACGGCAGCGAAAATGTTTTCCTCCCTCGCCAGTCTGTTCAGGAGCGCACGCAGATTAAAATCCACCGATGTGCTCTGCGGCCAGCCATTTTGCCAGGGCATCAATCTGAGGCTGATGCAGCCAGTTTACGATCTGGCGGGCCTTCTCCTGCCCGACACCCGGCAGCATCCGCCACTCCGCTTCGCTTCGCTGAATCAGCGCCTGCCAGGTGCGATCCCCTGCCGCCCTGAGCGTCGACCGGGCCAGCGGTATTCCCATCGCGGTGATCCAGCGGATAAAAGGTCGCTCCCGCGCCAGGTTAAACTGATGCCACAGCGCAGCGCCATGCGATGCCGATATCCCCGGCGTCGCGGTGAGCTGCGCCTGCGTGAGCTGTAGCCAGGAGAAGAGGTGCTCAAACCGATGCGCCTGATAGAGGGTCCGCCATCCTGATTCGCCCACTCCTTCGATATCTAACGCCTGCCTGGAACTTAGCCACGTCAGCCGGGCAAAAAATTGCTCCATGCACTCCGGGGAGGCATAGAAACAGGTTAAGCCGTTATAGCGCGATGAGGGCGGCTGCGGTTTACGGCGATCCACATTGCGCCACA
Source organism: Enterobacter sp. JJBC (assembly GCF_036936505.1). Classification (NCBI taxonomy): domain Bacteria; kingdom Pseudomonadati; phylum Pseudomonadota; class Gammaproteobacteria; order Enterobacterales; family Enterobacteriaceae; genus Enterobacter; species Enterobacter sp. JJBC. The sequence continues at coordinate 127,316 of NZ_CP136935.1, read as the reverse complement.
CCACGTTATCCAGCCGGGGAATACCTTGTCCCGCCAGGCTTACCAGCACCTGATCGCCGGGGGCAATATCCAGCCTCTGCCAGCGGTTAACCGACCCTAAGCTGACGCGCTGTACGCGTTTATCGTCGAGCATCAGCGGCTCAAGCTGCGCAATCGCGGTGATCCGCCCGGTACGGCCAACGGTAAAGTGAATCGCTTTGACTTCCGTCACCTGGGCCACAGGAAGGTATTTCCATGCGACGACCCAACTCCCTTCCCCCGGCAGCCATCGCTCGCCCGGCGGCTCTGCCGAGGCGCGAACCACAATGCCATCCGTGGCGAAGGGCAACGAAGCCTTAAACCAGGCCGTCCGCTGCGCTTCCACGTCAGCCGCGTTTTTAACCGGCAGGGTATAGCGGGCCGTCAGGGTAAAACCTGCCTCCCCCAGCGCGGAAAGGCGTGCTTTCATCGCTTTTGGGCCGTCCGGCCAGGCCCAGATAAAAATGCCTGTCTGCTTCAGCGCTGCGCGATCGGTCGCGCGCATCATCGCTCCCGCTACCTTCGCACGCGCGTTCATCCCTCCCATCCGCTGCTGGATATGCCCCTCGCGCAGCAGAAAAAGTTCACCCTGCAACACGCTGTTGGCAAGCGGCCCGGCCAGCGTTTGCGGAATAGCGGGGATCATTCGCGCCTGTGCCGTCCACTCTTCCCCCTGTAAGCCGTCGCCCCGGCTAATCGCTTGCACCAGCTTGCCGTTTTTGTAGACCAGGGTGACCGCAACACCATCCACCTTTGGCTGTACCCAGAGATCCTGCTTCGTCGCCATCCAGCGGCTAAGCGCCTGCTTGCTTTCTACTTTATGCACGCCGGTATGGGCGAAGGGATGTTTCACCGTCCCACTGGCGGCTGGAAGATCGTCGTGCAGCGGTTCATCGTGAAAACAGCGCTGCCACTGTTTTAAGCGGGCGTTAAGCCTGTCGTAAACGTCGTCGCTCACCTCGCTGCGGCCCTGCTTCCAGTAATCATCATTCCAGCGGGTCAGCTGCGCCTTCAGGGCCGCGATCTCCTGCCCGGCTTTAGCCGGTGACCAGACCGGGCAGATAGCCATCGCCCCGCTGCTTAAGAAGATCATCAGTATGCTTATCCATTTCACCATTATTACCCCTCCCTGTTTTGCGAAGGGTATACCCTGCCCGGGAGCCGCAGACCAGCTGCAAAATTGCATTTTACGAGCGCGCTTCAGCGCATTGTTTTTATTGCAGCAAAAAGAAGGTAAAAGCTGAAAACGGCACGCAAAATTTAATCATCCAGGGGAAAAAGTGTGACAAAGGCTACGTCACACAGCGGCGACGTGTATAATAAGCCCGTATGTAGGACTTCTTCGTTAACACATACAAAAGACTCTCATGGCTCAAGGCACGCTTTATATTGTTTCTGCCCCTAGTGGCGCGGGTAAATCCAGCCTTATTCAGGCACTGTTAAAAACCCAACCGTTGTACGATACGCAGGTTTCTGTTTCTCACACCACGCGAGCACCGCGTCCGGGTGAAGTGCACGGTGAACACTATTTCTTTGTGAATCACGACGAATTCAGAGCGATGATTGGCAGAGACGCGTTTCTTGAACATGCAGAAGTTTTCGGTAACTACTACGGTACTTCGCGTGAAACCATTGAGCAGGTTCTGGCGACCGGCGTTAACGTGTTCCTGGATATCGACTGGCAGGGCGCGCAGCAAATTCGTAAGAAAATGCCTGATTCGCGCAGTATCTTTATTTTACCGCCATCGAAAGATGAACTGGATCGCCGCCTGCGTGGTCGCGGCCAGGACAGCGAAGAAGTTATCGCGAAGCGTATGGCGCAGGCAGTTGCAGAAATGAGCCATTACGCGGAATATGATTACCTTATTGTGAATGATGATTTTGATGCCGCGCTGAGCGATCTCAAAACTATCCTTCGCGCAGAACGTCTGCGTATGAGCCGCCAGAAGCAGCGACATGACGCATTAATCACCAAACTGTTGGCAGACTGAACCCACTTTCAGTATCATGCCCAGTCATTTCTTCACCTGTGGAGCATTTTAAGTATGGCACGCGTAACTGTTCAGGACGCTGTAGAGAAAATTGGTAACCGTTTTGACCTGGTGCTGGTCGCCGCGCGTCGCGCTCGTCAGATGCAGGTAGGCGGTAAAGATCCGCTGGTACCGGAAGAAAACGATAAAACCACCGTTATTGCACTTCGCGAAATCGAAGAAGGTCTGATCAACAACCAGATCCTCGACGTGCGTGAGCGCCAGGAGCAGCAAGAGCAGGAAGCCGCTGAATTACAAGCTGTTACCGCTATTGCTGAAGGTCGTCGTTAATTAAACCTGCGGGTCGCCCTTGTATCTGTTTGAAAGCCTGAATCAACTGATTCAAACCTACCTGCCTGAAGACCAGATTAAGCGTCTTCAGCAGGCGTATCTCGTTGCACGTGACGCTCACGAGGGCCAGACACGTTCAAGCGGTGAACCCTATATCACGCACCCGGTAGCGGTGGCCTGTATTCTGGCCGAGATGAAACTCGACTACGAAACGCTGATGGCCGCCCTGCTGCACGACGTGATCGAAGATACCCCTGCCACCTACCAGGACATGGAACAGCTGTTTGGCAAAAGCGTTGCCGAGCTGGTGGAAGGGGTCTCTAAGCTTGATAAGCTGAAATTCCGCGACAAGAAAGAGGCGCAGGCCGAAAACTTCCGCAAGATGATCATGGCGATGGTGCAGGATATCCGCGTCATTCTCATCAAACTGGCTGACCGCACCCACAATATGCGCACGCTGGGCTCACTTCGCCCGGATAAACGTCGCCGCATCGCCCGTGAAACCCTCGAAATTTACAGTCCGCTGGCGCACCGTTTAGGTATTCATCACATTAAAACCGAGCTGGAAGAGCTGGGTTTTGAGGCGTTGTACCCGAACCGCTATCGCGTGATTAAAGAGGTGGTGAAAGCCGCTCGCGGTAACCGTAAAGAGATGATTCAAAAGATCCTCTCTGAAATCGAAGGGCGTTTGCAGGAAGCGGGCATTCCGTGCCGCGTGAGCGGTCGCGAAAAGCATTTGTACTCTATCTACTGCAAAATGGTGCTCAAAGAGCAGCGTTTTCACTCGATCATGGATATCTACGCGTTCCGCGTCATCGTCCACGATTCAGACACCTGTTATCGCGTGCTGGGGCAGATGCACAGCCTGTACAAGCCGCGTCCGGGGCGCGTCAAAGATTACATCGCCATTCCAAAAGCGAACGGATACCAGTCTTTGCACACCTCCATGATTGGCCCGCACGGTGTCCCTGTTGAGGTGCAGATTCGTACCGAAGATATGGATCAGATGGCGGAGATGGGTGTCGCGGCGCACTGGGCTTATAAAGAGCACGGCGGCGAAAGCAGCACCACCGCGCAAATCCGCGCCCAGCGCTGGATGCAGAGCCTGCTGGAGCTGCAACAGAGCGCAGGTAGCTCGTTTGAATTTATCGAGAGCGTTAAATCCGATCTCTTCCCGGATGAGATTTACGTTTTCACGCCGGAAGGGCGCATTGTCGAACTGCCTGCGGGCGCGACACCGGTCGACTTCGCTTACGCCGTGCATACCGATATCGGCCATGCCTGCGTAGGTGCCCGCGTTGACAGGCAGCCTTATCCGCTGTCGCAGCCGCTTTTCAGCGGACAGACGGTGGAGATCATTACCGCGCCGGGGGCACGTCCTAACGCCGCCTGGCTGAACTTTGTCGTGAGCTCAAAAGCGCGCGCAAAAATCCGCCAGCTGCTGAAAAACCTCAAGCGCGACGACTCCGTTAGCCTGGGGCGTCGTCTGCTCAATCACGCGCTGGGTGGCAGCCGCAAACTGGCAGAGATCCCACCAGAAAACATTCAGCATGAGCTGGAGCGTATGAAGCTCGCCTCGCTGGATGACCTGCTGGCAGAGATTGGTCTCGGCAACGCCATGAGCGTGGTCGTGGCGAAGAATCTGCAACAAGGCGAAACGACAGCCGTTCCTGCCACCACGCAAAATCATGGTCACCTGCCGATCAAAGGCGCTGACGGGGTGCTCATCACCTTCGCCAAATGCTGCCGTCCTATCCCGGGCGACCCGATTATTGCGCACGTCAGCCCAGGTAAAGGGCTGGTGATCCACCATGAATCCTGCCGTAACATCCGTGGCTATCAGAAAGAGCCAGAGAAGTTCATGGCGGTCGAGTGGGATAAAGAGACGGCGCAGGAATTTATCACTGAAATCAAGGTGGATATGTTCAACCACCAGGGTGCCCTGGCGAACCTGACGGCAGCGATCAACACCGCCTCATCCAACATTCAAAGCCTGAATACGGAAGAAAAAGATGGCCGCGTTTATAGCGCCTTTATTCGCCTGACCGCCCGTGACCGTGTGCATCTGGCCAATATTATGCGCAAGATCCGCGTGATGCCGGACGTCATTAAAGTCACCCGTAACCGAAACTAGCATTATGAATTCAAAACGTTACGAGCGAATCTGCGAAATGCTCGCCAGGCGTCAGCCTGATCTGACGGTCTGCATGGAGCAGGTCCATAAACCTCATAACGTCTCTGCTATCGTCCGCACCGCAGATGCCGTCGGCGTGCATGAAGTCCACGCCGTCTGGCCAGGCGCACGTATGCGTACCATGGCCTCCACCGCCGCAGGCAGCAACAGCTGGGTATCCGTGAAAACTCACCAGACTATTGGTGAAGCGGTCTCGCACCTGAAAGGGCGTGGCATGCAGGTTCTGGCAACCAACCTCTCTGCTAAAGCCGTGGATTTCCGTGAGATCGACTACACCCGTCCGACCTGTATTTTAATGGGCCAGGAGAAAACGGGGATCACGCAGGAAGCACTGGATTTGGCCGATCGGGACATCATCATTCCGATGATCGGCATGGTCCAGTCACTCAACGTGTCGGTCGCCTCAGCGCTGATCCTGTATGAAGCGCAGCGCCAGCGTCAGAATGCCGGAATGTACGAGCGCAGCAACAGCATGCTGCCGGAAGAGGAGCAGCAGCGCCTGCTGTTTGAAGGTGGCTATCCGGTGCTGGCTCGCGTTGCGAAGCAGAAGAAATTGCCTTACCCCCACGTCAACGCGCAGGGCGAAATTGAAGCCGATGCCGAGTGGTGGTCCACCATGCAGTACGCGGGGTAAATCATGAAAGGCCGCCTGCTGGACGCCATACCGCTCAACAGCCTGACGGGCGTGGGCGCGGCACAAAGCAGTAAACTGGCGAAGATAGGCCTGCACACCGTGCAGGATCTCCTGCTCCACCTCCCCCTGCGCTACGAAGACCGTACTCAGCTTTATAAGATTGGCGATCTGCTGCCCGCTATTTACGCCACCGTTGAAGGGGAAGTGCTGAACTGCAACATCACCTTTGGCGGACGCAGGATGATGACCTGCCAGATCAGCGACGGCACCGGCATTCTCACCATGCGCTTTTTCAACTTCAATGCGGCAATGAAAAACAGCCTTGCCACTGGACGACGCGTACTTGCGTACGGTGAAGCCAAACGGGGCAAATACGGCGCGGAGATGATCCACCCGGAATACCGCGTGCAGGGCGATCTCAGCTCACCTGAGCTACAGGAGACGCTCACGCCGGTCTATCCAACCACTGAAGGCATTAAGCAGGCTACGCTGCGCAAGCTCACCGACCAGGCGCTGGAGCTGCTTGATACCTGCGCCATTAACGAGCTGCTGCCGCCGGAGCTGGCGCAGGGCATGATGAGCCTGCCGGATGCGTTGCGCACCCTGCACCGTCCACCGCCAACGCTTCAGCTTGTTGATTTAGAGAGCGGGAAACACCCCGCCCAACGGCGTCTTATCCTTGAGGAATTACTGGCTCACAACCTGAGCATGCTGGCCCTGCGCGCAGGTGCGCAGCGTTTCCACGCGCAGCCATTAAGCCAGCGTGATGAGCTCAAAGATAAGCTGCTGGCCTCACTGCCGTTTAAACCCACCGGCGCCCAGGCGCGGGTGACTGCCGAGATCGAACGCGATATGGCGCTGGATGTGCCGATGATGCGCCTGGTGCAGGGCGATGTGGGTTCCGGTAAAACGCTGGTCGCCGCGCTGGCCGCTTTGCGCGCCATCGCCCACGGTAAGCAGGTGGCGCTGATGGCGCCGACGGAACTGCTGGCCGAGCAGCACGCCAACAATTTCCGGAACTGGTTTGCCCCGCTGGGAATTGAAGTGGGCTGGCTGGCCGGGAAGCAGAAGGGCAAAGCGCGCCTTGCGCAGCAGGAAGCCATTGCCAGCGGGCAGGTGCAGATGATTGTCGGCACGCACGCCATTTTCCAGGAACAGGTGCAGTTTAACGGCCTGGCGCTGGTGATTATCGACGAACAGCACCGCTTTGGTGTTCATCAGCGTCTGGCGCTGTGGGAGAAAGGTCTGCAACAGGGCTTCCACCCACATCAGCTGATCATGACCGCCACGCCGATTCCGCGCACCCTGGCGATGACGGCCTATGCCGATCTGGATACCTCCACCATCGACGAACTCCCCCCGGGCCGTACGCCGGTGACAACGGTCGCCATTCCGGACACGCGCCGCAGCGACATCATTGACCGCGTGCGCAACGCCTGCACCCAGGAAGGGCGTCAGGCTTACTGGGTCTGTACCCTGATTGAAGAGTCTGAGCTGCTGGAAGCGCAGGCTGCCGAAGCCACATGGGAAGAGTTAAAGCTCGCCCTGCCGGAGCTGAACGTCGGTCTGGTTCACGGGCGCATGAAGCCTGCCGAGAAGCAGGCGGTGATGCAGTCGTTCAAACAGGGCGAACTGCATTTACTCGTTGCGACCACGGTCATCGAAGTGGGCGTGGACGTGCCGAACTCCAGCCTGATGATTATTGAGAACCCGGAGCGCCTGGGCCTGGCGCAGCTCCACCAGCTACGAGGCCGCGTGGGCCGTGGCGCGATCGCCTCTCACTGCGTGCTGCTCTACAAAGCCCCTCTGTCGAAAACCGCGCAGATGCGTTTGCAGGTATTACGCGACAGCAATGACGGCTTCGTCATTGCGCAAAAAGATCTGGAGATCCGCGGCCCGGGCGAATTGCTGGGCACGCGTCAGACGGGTAACGCCGAGTTTAAAGTGGCGGATTTATTGCGCGATCAGGCCATGATCCCCGAAGTACAACGCCTTGCGCGTCATATTCATGAACGCTACCCCGAACAGGCGGCAGCGTTAATTGAACGCTGGATGCCGGAAACCGAGCGGTATTCCAACGCCTGACGGTCAGCCAAACATCGGCAGCATCAGGTAGAGCTTAATGACCAGCGCGTTGACGATATCAATGAAGAATGCGCCCACCATCGGCACCACCAGAAACGCCATGTGCGACGGACCGAACCGTTCAGTGATCGCCTGCATATTCGCGATGGCCGTTGGCGTCGCTCCCAGACCAAACCCACAGTGGCCCGCAGCCAGTACCGCCGCATCATAGTTTTTGCCCATCATGCGCCAGGTAACAAAGATGGCATACAGCGCCATGAACACGGCCTGCACCGCCAGGATCGCCACCATCGGCAGCGCCAGCGAGGCCAGTTCCCACAGCTTGAGGCTCATCAGCGCCATCGCCAGGAACAGCGACAGGCTGACGTTCCCCAGCACGGACACTGCGCGCTCAAAGACGCGGTAGAAGCCCATCTGCGCCAGACCGTTGCTCAGGATCACCCCGATAAACAGCACGCAGACAAAGGTTGGCAGTTCGAAAGCCGTTCCCGCCAGCCATTGCGCAACGATTTTGCCCACGGTAAGGCAGATGGCAATCATGGCGATGGTTTCAATCATCACCAGCGAGGTGATGCTGCGGCCAACGTCCGGTTTTTCAAATGCCGTCGGCACCATTTCATCGTCTGGCCTGCCTTCCGGCGTGGTGGAGTGTTTCACCAGATAGCGCGCCACCGGGCCGCCAATCAGCCCGCCAAGCACCAGGCCAAAGGTCGCGCAGGCCATTGCCACTTCCGTTGCGTTTTCAAAGCCATAGCGTTCGATGAACAGCTTGCTCCACGCCGCGCCCGTTCCGTGGCCACCTGACAGGGTAATCGACCCCGCCAGCAGACCCATCAGCGGATCCAGCCCCAGCAGCGACGCCATACCGATGCCGATGGCGTTTTGCATCAGCAGCAGGCCCACCACAACAATCAGAAACACGCCCAGCACCTTGCCGCCCGAACGCAGGCTTGCGAGGTTAGCGTTCAGGCCGATAGTGGCAAAGAAGGCCAGCATCAACGGATCTTTCAGGGACATATCAAAATCGATTTCCCAGCCCATGCTTTTTTTCAGCACCAGCAGGGCCAGCGCCACCAGCAATCCACCGGCGACAGGTTCAGGAATGGTGTACTTTTTCAGAAAGGAAACACTGTGTACCAGCTTGCGACCAAGCAGAAGAACCAGCGTTGCGGCAACAAGGGTCGACAACGTATCGAGATGAATCATAAAAGGCTCCTGTTATGCGCGTATTCCATACACACGCGGCGTTATCCTGGGCCGGGTGATGCTCGTCATGAGCCGCCGGCGCGAAAAGTGTAATTTTTTTTTCCTGTTCGTTGTAGAAAACCTGCTCACACCGGCAGATTTTCTCTCTTTTTTTTGCTGGCAATCGTTTGCTTTTACCAGGTGGTCAGCTAAAATGCCCGCTTTTCCACCGTGGGATTGCCGCCGATGTCTGTTAACACTCTGGAGTCTGCTGATGCGCAACCGATTGCGCAGAAGCAAAACAGCGAACTGATTTACCGCCTTGAAGATCGTCCCCCGCTGCCTCAAACCCTGTTTGCCGCCTGCCAGCACCTGCTGGCGATGTTCGTTGCGGTCATCACGCCGGCTCTGCTGATTTGCCAGGCGCTAGGGTTACCGGCGCAGGATACGCAACACATCATCAGTATGTCTCTGTTCGCTTCCGGCGTGGCCTCCATCATTCAAATTAAAGCCTGGGGTCCGGTGGGTTCAGGTTTGCTGTCGATTCAGGGCACCAGCTTTAACTTTGTGGCTCCGCTGATCATGGGCGGTACGGCACTGAAAACCGGCGGCGCAGATGTCCCGACGATGATGGCGGCGCTTTTCGGCACCCTGATGCTGGCAAGCTGCACAGAGATGTTCATCTCCCGCGTTCTGCACCTGGCGCGCCGGGTGATTACCCCGCTGGTCTCCGGCGTGGTGGTGATGATTATCGGCCTGTCGCTGATTCAGGTGGGTCTGACCTCCATCGGGGGCGGCTACGCGGCAATGAGCGACCATACCTTCGGCGCGCCGAAAAACCTGCTGCTGGCAGGCGTGGTGCTGGCGATCATTATTCTGCTTAACCGTCAGCGTAACCCGTACCTGCGCGTGGCATCGCTGGTGATCGCCATGGCGGCCGGTTACCTGCTGGCGTGGGCGCTGGGTATGCTCCCGGAGAACACCACCCCAACCAACAGCGCGTTGATTACCGTGCCAACGCCGCTCTACTATGGCCTGGGCATTGACTGGAGTCTGCTCCTGCCGCTGATGCTGGTCTTTATGATTACCTCGCTGGAAACCATTGGCGATATCACCGCCACCTCCGACGTGTCCGAGCAGCCGGTCTCCGGCCCGCTGTACATGAAACGTCTTAAAGGTGGCGTGCTGGCGAACGGACTGAACTCGTTTGTCTCGGCGGTGTTCAACACCTTCCCGAACTCCTGCTTCGGCCAGAACAACGGCGTGATCCAGCTGACCGGCGTGGCCAGCCGCTACGTGGGCTTCGTGGTGGCGCTGATGCTCGTGGTCCTCGGCCTGTTCCCGGCGGTAAGCGGATTTGTACAGCACATTCCCGAGCCGGTGCTGGGCGGCGCGACGCTGGTCATGTTCGGTACCATCGCGGCCTCCGGCGTGCGTATCGTCTCCCGCGAGCCGCTGAACCGCCGCGCAATCATGATTATTGCGCTGTCTCTCGCCGTAGGGCTTGGCGTCTCCCAGCAGCCGATGATTTTGCAGTTTGCCCCGGACTGGGTGAAAAACCTGCTCTCTTCCGGCATCGCCGCGGGCGGTATTACCGCTATCGTGCTGAATCTCATTTTCCCGCCTGAAAAGAACTGATCCCCACACGGCAGGCTGTCAATGCCTGCCGTGACATCTCTTTACACCATTCCCGCCTTGAGCATTGCGCATAAATCGTGCATAACACCCTTATGTGCGTTTCGCGGGAAGGAAGACCATGAAATTTATTGGAAAGCTGCTTATCTATCTTCTGGTAGCCCTGCTCATTGTAGTGCTCGCCTTTTATTTTCTGCTCCAGACCCGCTGGGGCGCATCGCAGGTCAGCAGCTGGATCACGGTGAATACCGATTACGAGCTCAACTTTGACCTGATGGATCACCGCTTTTCATCCCCTTCTCACATCCTTCTGGAAAACGTTACCTTCGGACGAGATGGCAAACCGGCCACGCTGGTCGCTAAAAAAGTGGATATTGGCTTAAGCAGCCGCCAGATCACCGACCCGCTGCATATGGATGCCATCACCCTGTTCGATGGCACGCTGAATTTATCGCCGCAGACGGCGCCGCTGCCGTTCCAGGCCGACCGTCTGCAACTGAATAACATGGCCTTTAACAGCCCGAATACGGAGTGGGATCTCAGTGCGCAAAAGGTGACCGGCGGCGTCAGCCCGTGGCAGCCCGAGGCGGGGAACGTACTGGGGAAAAATGCGCAAATCCAGATGAGCGCCGGGTCGCTCACCCTCAACGGCATACCGGCCAACAACGTGCTGATTCAGGGACAACTCAACGGCAAAGAGGTGGCGCTGAATACCATCGGTGCCGATATGGCGCGCGGCTCGCTTACGGGCTCGGCTCTGCGTAATGCCGACGGTGGCTGGGTTATCAACACCCTGCGTCTGAATGAGATCCGCCTGCAAAGCGACAAATCGCTGCTGGATTTCTTCGCCCCTCTCTCCACCCTGCCTTCGTTACAGATTGGGCGGCTGGAAGTGACCGATGCCCGTCTACAGGGGCCAGACTGGGCGGTAACCGACCTCGATCTCAGCCTGCGTAACCTCACCCTGAGTAAAGGTGACTGGCAAAGCCAGGAGGGACGGTTATCCATGAACGCCAGCGAATTTATCTACGGCTCGCTGCATCTGTTTGACCCTATCCTGAACGCGGAATTCTCCCCGCAGGGCATTGCGCTGCGTCAGTTCACCTCCCGCTGGGAAGGGGGCATGGTGCGCACCTCCGGCAACTGGCTGCGCGAGGGTCAGGCGCTGGTGCTGGACGACGTTGCGATTGCCGGGCTGGAATATACGCTTCCGGAAAACTGGAAAACGCTGTGGATGGACCCGCTCCCGGCATGGCTGAACAGCGTGACGCTGAAAAAATTCGGCCTGAGCCGCAACCTGGTGATCGACATCGATCCGGCGTTCCCGTGGCAGATCACCTCCCTCGACGGTTATGGCGCTAATTTGCGGCTGGCGCAGGATCACAAGTGGGGCGTGTGGGGCGGTAACGCAACCCTCAACGGGGCGGCAGCGACCTTTAACCGCGTCGACGTGCGTCGCCCGTCGCTGGCGCTGAATGCCAACGCCGCAACGGTAAATATTACCGACCTGAGCGCCTTTACCGAGAAAGGGATCCTGGAGGCGACCGCCACCGTGTCACAGCTGCCACAGCGACAAACCACCGTGAGCCTAAACGGGCGCGGTGTACCACTCAACGTTTTGCAGCAGTGGGGCTGGCCAGCGCTGCCGATTGCGGGCGACGGCAATATTCAGCTCACCGCCAGCGGAAGCGTGCAGGCGAATGCGCCGCTGAAGCCGACGGTGAACGGGAAGCTGAGCGCGGTGAATATGGATAAACAGCAGGTGCAACAGACGATGACGGGTGGTGTGGTGTCGACGGTGGCTCCGGCACAGTAAATAGCCGGGTGGCGGCTTCGCCTTACCCGGCCTACGATCTCATGTAGGCCCGGTAAGCGAAGCGCCACCGGGCATTTTTCCAGCTCAGAGGTGAACCACCACCTCATCCCCCTCGGCTTTCACCACCACACCCCACTCGCTGCCCGCATGTGAACCGCCTTTTACGCCGCCGACCTTCTGCACGTTGCGCAAGCACACCGACCAGTTTTGCGCATCTCCCGTGCCGGTAAAGGTCACGACGTCGCCCTGACGTGACGCCTTCAGCGTAAACAACACGGAACCGTCCGCCGCAGGCACTTCACTCACCGCCGTTGCGCCATCGCTCAGGTTGAAAAGCTGGAAGGCCGTCCCCTCGTGCCACGCATAGTCCGGCTTCTGGTTATTATTGCCGAGCGCCAGCAGCGTGTTGTCGCGCACATAGACCGGCAGGCTCATGAAATCGTGCTGCTGCTTATGCCAGCGGCTACCCTCGATTTCGTCGTTGTGCCACAGGTGCGTCCAGCGCCCTTCCGGCAGGTAAAACTGCACATCGCCCGCCTCGGAGAACACCGGCGCCACCATCATTGAATCCCCCAGCATGTACTGACGGTCAAGATAGTCACACGCCGGATCGTCCGGGAACTCCAGCATCATCGCCCGCAGCATCGGCGTGCCGAACTCACGCGCCAGAGCCGCCTGACGATACAGGTACGGCATCAGCTGGCATTTCAGCTGCGTGAAGTGGCGCACCACATCGCAGGACTCGTCATCGTACGCCCACGGCACGCGGTAGGATTTGCTGCCGTGCAGGCGGCTGTGGCTGGAGAACAGCCCGAACGCGCACCAGCGTTTGTAGACGTGCGCCGGAGCGGTGTTTTCGAACCCGCCGATATCGTGGCTCCAGAACCCGAAGCCGGACAGGCCAATCGACAGCCCGCCGCGCAGGCTTTCGGCCATCGATTCATAGTTGGCGTAGCAGTCGCCGCCCCAGTGTACCGGGAACTGTTGCGCCCCCACGGACGCGGAGCGGGCAAACAGCACCGCCTCTTCTTCTCCCACCGTCTCTTTCAGCACGTTCCACACCAGTTCGTTGTAGATGTAGGCGTAATGGTTGTGCATCTTCTGCGGATCGGACCCGTCAAACCACTGGACGTCCGTCGGGATACGCTCGCCGAAATCGGTCTTGAAGCAGTCGACGCCGATCTCCACCAGGCCTTTCAGTTTGTCCGCATACCACCTGCACGCGTCCGGGTTGGTGAAGTCGTAGATCGCCAGCCCCGGCTGCCATTTGTCCCACTGCCAGAGGGAGCCGTCCGGACGCTTGAGCAGATAGCCCTTCTCTTTCAGCTCCCGGAAGATCGGGGATTTCTGGCCGATATACGGGTTGATCCACACGCAGACCTTCAGCCCTTTCTCTTTCAGGCGGCGGATCATCCCTTCCGGATCCGGGAAGGTCACCGGGTCCCACTCGAAGTCGCACCACTGGAAGGCCTTCATCCAGAAGCAGTCGAAGTGGAAGACGTGCAGCGGCAGGTCGCGCTCGGCCATGCCGTCGATAAAGCTGTTCACCGTGGCTTCGTCGTAGTTGGTGGTGAACGAGGTGGTGAGCCACAGGCCGAACGACCACGCAGGCGGCAGCGCCGGACGGCCAGTGAAGCGGGTATAGCGGTTCAGCACTTCTTTCGGCGTCGGGCCGTCGATCACGAAGTACTCCAGATACTCCTCTTCCACGCTGAACTGCACTTTGGACACTTTTTCGGAGCCGACTTCAAACGAGACGTTTTCCGGGTGATTCACCAGCACGCCGTAGCCGCGGTTGGTCAGGTAGAACGGGATGTTTTTGTAGGATTGCTCGGTGCTGGTGCCCCCGTCGCGGTTCCAGGTTTCGACCGTCTGACCGTTGCGCACCAGGGCGGTAAAGCGCTCGCCCAGGCCGTAGACCGTTTCCCCCACGCCCAGATCCAGACGTTCAAACACATAGTTGCGATCGGTGTTGCTGTCCTGCACGTAGCCGTTGTTTTTCAGCTGGCTGCCGGTAATGCGCTGGCCGTTGCGCAGGAAATCCAGCGCCCAGAACTCGCCTTTGGTAACGCGCACGCTGACACTGCCGCTTTTCAGCTCGGCAAATTCGGCGTTGTTTTCAATCCCGACCTTCACGTCTTTCAGAACGTTCAGCGGATAGTGCGGGCCGTTATTCAGCGCACCCTGGAAGTGCTCAATGCGCACCCCGACAATCCCCTCCTGCGGGGCAAACAGGCGCACCGTGAACATCAACGTGTCGAGCTGCCAGGTGCGTTCGCGCACGTCACGCGGCGCGACGTACACCACCAGGTCATTGCCCTGCTGCTCCACGTCGAACACCTGAACCGGATACGTCACGTTAAGGCCCGGTTGAATAAGCCAGTTTCCATCACTGATTTTCATGCTTTCGTCCTCTTAGTTCTGCAATTCTTTGCTGACCGGCAGGTTTTCAAACTCCTGCTGATTGCGGCGCGCACTCTGCGCCAGCTCGCGCAGGATTTTGGTCAGGAAGGGGGTTTTCAGCGTGTAGTAGCGTTTGGCGATGATGGCGCTCAGCACGTAGCAGATCGCCGGGGCCAGGGTAAACAGGCCGATAATGATGCTGATGGTCGCGCTGTTCTGGGTTTTGGCCGCCGCGTCGTAGCCGCCGCCTGCCAGCATCCAGCCGATCATCGCCCCGCCCAGCGCCAGGCCGAGCTTCAGCACGAACAGCGTGCCCGCAAAGCTGATGCCGGTCAGACGTTTGCCGTTGGTCCATTCGCCGTAGTCGACGGTATCGGACATCATTACCCACTGAATCGGCGTCACCAGCTGGTGCAGCACGCCGATAACGAAGATGAAGCCGAATATCAGCACGGTGGCATGCATCGGCACGAAGAACATCGCCACGCTGACCACCGCCAGCGCGGCGTTGGTCCACCAGAAGATGCTCACCTTGCACTTCCAGTCGGTGAGCGGTTTCGCCAGCGCGGAGCCGATCAGGTTACCGACGCAGTAGGTGGTGAGGAAGGCGACGAACACCTCCGGCGAGCCCATGATCCAGGTGCAGTAGTACATCATCGCGCCGCCGCGCACGCAGACGGCGAGAATGTTGAGGATGGTGAGCACGCCGACGATACGCCACTGGTCGTTTTGCCAGATGTCGCGCAGATCTTCCCGCATGGAGGTGGTGCTCGGCGGCACCTGGATGCGCTCTTTGGTGGTAAAGAAGCAGAACGCCAGCATCAGGAACGCGACCACCGACAGCACGGCGATCCCGCCCTGGAAGCCGAACGCTTTATCGTCGCCGCCAATCAGGTTCACCAGCGGCATCATCAGCACCGTGGAGAGCATGCCGCCCGCCGTCGCCAGCACAAAGCGCCACGACTGAAGGGAGATACGCTGCGTCGGGTCGTTGGTGATCACGCCGCCCAGCGCGCAGTACGGGATGTTGACCACGGTATAGAGCAGGGTCAGCAGCGTGTAGGTGATGGCGGCGTAAACCATTTTGCCGTTGAGGCTCAGGTCCGGCGTGGTATACGCCAGCACGCAGACGATGCCGAACGGGATAGCGCCGAATAAAATCCATGGACGGAACTTGCCCCAGCGGCTGCGGGTGCGGTCGGCAATCAGCCCCATGCACGGGTCGGAGATCGCATCCAGCGCGCGGGCCAGCAGGAACATGGTGCCGACAAACCCGGCGGGAATACCAAAAATATCGGTGTAGAAAAACATCATATAAAGCATGACGTTATCAAAAATGATATGGCTGGCGGCGTCTCCCATGCCGTAGCCAATCTTCTCTTTTACTGACAGTACTTCGCTCATATTTTTATCCTTCACGCTGTAGGGGGCGCTGAGACCGGTTGCATTGGTTTTAAACCATTGTTTCAGGAGCGGGTATTGCGTTTTCTGGTTAAGAGATTACGTTTCTTGTTTTTTGTGATCGGGATAAAAGTTGATGAGCACGAAATGCTAACCTGAGGATTTTCTTAAGAATTAGCTGAAACCGGGGGGTTAAGGTCAAAAGAGAGGTGAAAAAAGTGGTGTGGGGTATGTGGTAAATGCCTGAAAGTAGCTATAATGCGCCCCGCCTCCATGTAGCAATGCAGGCGCGGAAGATCGTCATCTCCGGTGAGGTGGCTGGACTTCAAATCCAGTTGGGGGCGCCAGCGTTCCCGGGCAGGTTCGACTCCTGTGATCTTCCGCCAAATATTTTACCTACTTCAACGTATCATTCGTTTTGAGTTTTTAATTAATATTTTTACAAGCTCATCTAATTCTTTTCTTAAAGCAGCAGATTTTTCATCGAAAACAATTATGTCTATGGGCGGATTATTATATTGCTGCTGTATCATGAGACTGCCGAGTAGATTGGCTATTAAAGTATTATCTGCAAATCTCATTTTTAAAAGCTTACGCATACCAGAAGCCAAAAGATCTATAACTTGCAAACCGTCATTTTTCATTGAATCCTCATAGCTAATGTCATCCCGTAATATTTTTTGGATGTTAAAAGCGCGGCTATTAGCTAAGGATGTTTTTTTCTCGATCAGATAATTAGGTATCTCTCCTTCATTATAAATAAACTCTCTCATATATTTATAGTTAAAACCATTCACTATACCTAAAGGGTTTTCAAGGGTATACATTTGCAACAAAGCTGGTGAAAATTTTTCAAATATCAACTCATACTTAGTTTTGTGAGACGGCTGTTTTTGATCTAAACGCCATTTGAATTTTTTTAACGTCTGTGGTTGTCGTTGTGCATAGTAATTTACAGATTGGGAGATTATTGTATGCACTAATCTTATTTGGCACATCAACTGAATATAAAGTGGGAGAGATACAGACAATAATTCTTTTGCCATCAAATGTTGAGCAAGTTTTCCCTCGTGATAACGCATCTGCTCAATACTATTTACTATGGTTTTCACATGCGTATCTTTATGATTTTCGATAAAGCTTTTATTATTATAATATGAGTCTGTTACAACACAAAAAAGACTACCGTTCAGCTGCGAAATTTCTTGAAGAAACAAAATATAGTTACTTTCACTAATGTTAACTAATTTTATCTCTTGTCTGCCCAAACCATTCCTTTTTTTTAAATTATTGAGGGCATTCCTATATTTCCTTTTTTCAGTTTCCGGACAAATATAAGCAGCAACTACACTCCAAGAATTTTCTAGTTCACTTTCAGGAGTAAATGAACCTGATTCATCAATTAATATTTCCATATTTACTACTCTCTTTGGCTAGATAATAATCTTAACCTACAAGCCTCCTTCACCCATTTACTAAAATTCCCTTTCCCCGCCGCCTTCTCGATCTGCTCCAAAAGCTCATCCTCGAAACGTATGTTCTTCATCGTGCTCTTAGTGCGGTCAAAATTTGGTTTCTTTTTCTCTTGCATGGTAGGTACCACTTCGGTTAATTTATTCGCACGTGGTACCTACCACATGGATTCGGAATTTTGACAACGCCCAGCAGTGTTGGAGCACTAAAGGGCGTCTAACCTCACCAACTATCAAGGAGTTGATTATGGCTGATTCGCATTCTACCCCAGACACCGACCAATCCGGAACCGAGCGTTCGTTAATTGTGGGATACCGCCCGAATGTTTACGACAAATCTACGCCAAAAATCATCCTTTCCGGCAAGTGGCTGCGCGCGGCGGGTTTTGATACCGGACAGCAGGTCACGGTAAAGGTCATGAAAGGGTGCATCGTTCTGGTAGCGTATAACGAGCAGGAGCAAAGGATTCTGGACGATTACAAACGCACTAAAGCAAAGTTATGCCAGATCGAGAACACGCTGGCGAGCCTGCAATTATCATAACCGTTCCCGCTGTTATCAAGTTGGCTGCTGGGCATGCAGCCAACATAAAAAACAATATAGAATGCCAGATTTCTTCCATAACATCCAAAAAGCAATCGAACCCAACATGTAATGCTAACTTACAAGTTCAATATTTGATGACATTCATCATTTCAATACCTGATGCTATTTTTACTTAGCATTTATCTTACGATGGCAACGAAATCATAATTCAATGTTATAATTTTTGGAAATATATTTGAGAAACTTATACATCGCAAAGAGCAATTTTAAGTCCCACTTCCATATTTTATTTTATTTTCTATTTTGAAATAAATGTCACAATTTAAATCCATAATGAAGAGTAGTTTCCCTCAGTCTATAAAAGGAGATTGAGATGGCTATACCTGTTTACTTATGGCTTGAGGACGATGCAGGCCGGAGAATTAAAGGCTCTGTCGATGTAAAAGATCGCGAAGGCTCAATAGAAGTTATTGAATTTATGCACTCAATCGAACAACCTATTGATAAGCACTCCGGAAAAATCACTTCAAAACGTATTAGTAGCACCTATGCATTCATGAAAGAGATTGATTCCTCATCCTCATATCTATACAAGGCCTTGAGCACTGGACAAACACTAACAAGAGCAGAATTTATATTTTACAGGATCAACTATAACGGGCTCGAAGAGGCTTACTTTAAGACAACTTTAGAAAATGCAAGAGTAGTTCAAATTGAACCACTCATGTTTGACATTAAACTACCGCAAAACGAACGCTATACACATTGTGAATATGTAGATCTAACATATGAAAAAATAACATGGCATTACATAGATGGAAACATCATTCATTCTGATACCTGGAAGGAACGCGCTTAAGGAGAAAGTATGTCCTGGGAATATAATGTAAAAGAGCACAAATTTTATCTTGATGGTGTTTATCAGTTCGATGCAGATTATGCAGGAGCAAGTGGTTACAAAAACGATCCATCTCAAGAATGTGTAAAAAACAGTGGGCCTCTACCTCGAGGGAAATACACAATTGGTTCCCCTCATAATTCTGCCCACACAGGAAAATATACCCTCAGCCTCACGCCCTACTCGACAAATGATATATGTGGCAGAGACTCATTTAAAATTCATGGCAAAAGCAGTTTGCACCCTGATGACTCTTCAGAGGGCTGCATTATTGCTCCTTTGAGTGCGAGAAGAAGCATCTGGAAAAGCAACGATACGGTGTTGATTGTCAAATGAAGCGTTTAATTTGTTCATTGCCATTACTCGTTGCAGTCAGTTCGCACGTCTCAGCATCTGAAATGACCGGCTTCGCAACACAGTATTACGATGAAGACGGCTCGCTGACGGAAATTTCAACCATAGTGCCCCTTTCCCCGACCATCACGATCGGCAAGAAAACGGTTCAGATGGAAGTTACTCATCTGTCTCAGATTTTCAGTACATACGTGGAGAAAGACAGCTCCGCGCACTGGATCTGCCTTCATGACGACGATGGCACCAATTATTGGTTCATTTCAGATAACGAAATGGGTGCAGGGCTGTTAACTGCGCTAGCCATATCCAGGGATGGCATCCATAAAGAGTGTGTGAATACAACGGAACGAGTCAGTGTCTCAGTCTCTGGCGTTCCATTGTTAAATGCCACTCACGGGGATTTAGTTGAATTGTTCGGCAAAAAAGCAATCGGCAACAGAAAAAAGATCCTGCTTTATCAGGAGACACCTGTACAGGATGGATTTGTTCAGAACAATACCGTCTCTTATTACTTTGATGGCGGAAAATTGCGCGGCGTAATTATCGGGCAAATAACCAGTAACTAGCTTGCAGGCTCCCTCTTTTACAGAAGAGGGCGTTAAGCCTGTCCACTCAACCGCATATGCAACAGCGGAAACGGATTCCCCTGCCCGTCCAGTGCCGAGCGCCCGACCTGCTCAAACCCCATATGACGATAAAACGCCACCCCCTGCGGATTCTGCTCGTTCACATCCACTTCATTTACGCCGAATTCTGCAATGGCATATTGCAGCAGCATTTTCCCAATACCCCTCCCCCGGCTCGCATCATCCACAAACAGCATTTCAATGCGATTTTTATCCACGCCCAAAAAGCCGTGAATAATACCCACGTCATCCCGGGCAATCACAACCCTGAGATTAGGCAAATATGCGTTGAGCAATAACGGACGCAGCGCCGCGATATCGCTTTCCTGCAAAAAGCGGTGCGTGGCGCGAACTGACGACTCCCAGACTGCGACGAGGCGTTCAAATTGCGAGGGGTGTGCGGCTTCTATTTTCATGGTGATATTCCGGTTGAGTAAAGTTTCAGGGCAGCAATGTAATGATATTCAGCTCTGCGACGTGCGCCACACGCCAGGCGTACAACCATACTCCGTCTGGAAATGACGAATAAAGTGCGCGCAGTCGCTGAATCCCATCCGCTGCGCAATATCCGTCACGCTTTGCTGCGAGTTCTTCAGCAGCCAGCAAGCATAGCGCAGCCTGGCGCTGCGGATAAATTCGCGGGCCGTTTTGCCGAATTCTGCGTGGAACAGACGGTTGAGCTGGCGTTCACTCAATGCCACTTCTCGCGCAAGCCCGGCGGTGGTGAGCGGCCGGGTCAGGAACTGTTCAATCAGCATGACGGCGCGGCGCAACCGCGAGTCAGGGATAAGCGCAAGATTCGCCGGACGTGGGGTGGCAATTTCATGCGGAACGAGCGACAAACGCTGGCAGGTGGTGCTGGCGATATCATCCCCGGCATGGGCGCGGATAAGCTCAGTTGCCAGCGTCAGGGTGGAAATACCGCCCGGGCAGGTCAGCACATCGCCATCGTCGATGAAATCATACCCTTGCTCAGCATAAACCAGCGGGAAAGCCTGCCGAAATGCATCAAGGTGGAAAGGATGGATGGACGCTCGTCGTTCATTCAGCAATCCTTCCTGTGCGAGGACAAAACTGCCGGTGCCAATGCCAATGAGCGGAACCCCGGCATGGTGGGCATGTGCCAGATACGCTTTATCCCCCTGATACCCTAAGTCCAGATACTGCAATTCACCGCCGATAACAGCAAGGTAGTTAAAACTGTCCGGCGGCGCATGGGTGGAATCCGGTCTCATGATAATCCCCGCATTGCTGATAATCGGGATATCAGGAAATTCACTTATCAGGCTGATTTTAAATGCTAATTTATCCTGAGCTTTCGCTGCATAACGCAGCGCCTCCAGCAATCCGGAGACGGCCAGGAGTGAATAACGGGGCCATAATATCAACCCAATATGCAGACACTTTTCCGGTACTGATTTCCCCCTATCGGAGGAGTCAAATACACTTTTCATTTACTTGCCAAATTTAAAATTAATTACATTATCGCAACATGATCTGTCGCACTTTATATTTCTAAGATAATCCTGATATTTTAAATCAAGCATAAATGAGAAGGGAGGAAAATATAATGTTTTTCTCGTTTATATCATTCTTTTTTTGAACCACGACACACATATGTCGGTAATGTTCCTAAGGTAAAGATATAGTTACCATTATGTTGTTCATTGATCCGCATATAAATACTCTTGCCCGGATAGACAAAAAATTGCGGTTCATATTTTTCCAGCCAGCTGTCGTCAACATTATCGTCCGGGAACGTCATATTTTTTTCTGACGTCAGCAAATAGAGATGATCTTGCCTCTCCACCCGAAAGGAAATTTTCCTGTCGATGGTTTTACCCGGATCGCTCTTTGCCCGGCCATTCATGCTCAGGGTGCCGAATTTCCCGTCGAAGGTGTAATTCAGCCAGACCGTCAGCGTCTCATCCGGATGGTGCTGGACCAGATTAGCCTGGCATGAAAAAGGCTGAACGTAAGTTCGGTGCCACAGGTAATAGCCCGTCAGCACGCCTGCGGTGACGAGGCCCGTCACGATGATATACAGCATCTGCCGAAAACGAGTCATGCTAGCTATCCTTCAGGAAATAATCAGATATACAGCGGTTCGGTTCTTTCATTGGCCGGTCGCAGCGAATAACCGACGCACGAGGAAGCAGAGCGTACCAGCTGATGTAAACCCAGGGATATTGCGCGCATTCAGCCTTGAATTGTTCCACATAGGTCAGCGCGGAAGCGCGTTCAGCGTGAGTCTGAATGTCGTTCGCAAGATAAACGCGACAGGCCCCGACGGATGCTGCAAAACGGTAATCCTCAACAAAACGGTTTTCTGTGGCGTTCATATATCCCGTCACGCCTGCCCCGGCCAGGACGATCAATAGCCCCATGACGACAGCCAGCCAGCGCGTGGGCTTCCTGGCAACGGGCGTTGCTGGCGCGGAGGATGCAGAGACCTCCTCGATCGCTGGCGCCTCCACACATTGTTCCTCTGCGGGTTGAGGCGCGACAGGTGAAGACTCTCTGACGGTTATTTGCGTGTCGCTTGCCAGCGTCAACCCAATCCGCGGAATGGTAACGATAGGGTCAGTTTCAAAACCAATCTTTTTGAGCCCTTTGCGCAGGATGGAGATGTTCTGGTAATAGGTATTGGAGGAGACAAGCATGCCGCGGCTTTGCCAGACAATATCAAGGAACTCTTGCTGAGTGACAATCGACCCCGCTCTGTCGATTAATAACAACAGGCATCGGCCTGCTGGCGAATTTAACACAACCACACGGTCAGGATTGTTGATATCACGTAACGTGCTGGCCGCAGGATGAAATTCGACGATATTATTTATAATGTAATGCTTATGCATAGGGGCAGTATGAATTCTCCGGTTAACAGATGTTGAACCTGGGTCACCGCATGTATGGGATGACATTCACGTCGGGATTAATGTGACTGATTAACGGCATGCTGTATATCTTCGCCATTGGCGAAAAATCTTAATTTATATTTCATCCCTTAAGCTTCACTGAACCTGCATAAGAACTCAACCCTTGTAGAATGCGGCTTGCAGAGCCACTTCATCCGCGATCATCCTCATTCTGATGTTTTGTGAAGTGAATTTCCGCTCCACAGAAGTATCTCACTACCGGCAGCATCTCATTTATCAGAGCCTCACCTTTTGGCGCACTCCTCGCCTCTTGACATTGACAAATACCTACATAAAAAAACATTGTACGCCACGGACATGCGTGTCTGAAATATTCAGCACCCTTAAGCCTTAACTTTTCTCAACCAGAACAATATCAATAACTTATATGGTTTTTGTATGCTTTTCAGCCACCGTTCTATCAGTTTTTATCGATGATAACATTCGTAAATTGTTATTCCCCGTCAGCAACTTCACACCCGCACTGACACCAGACGACAAACTCCTTACAAAACATTTATCAAAGCTAAATTTTCATTAAAAATAGAAGCTATCATAATTTACAGAAAGCGAAGCGGAATAAGACCAATCAGAGGGAAGCGTCGTAACCGGTCTCGATCTTAGTAATTAATACAATTTTAGATTAATTCAGATTACCTCTTTATTGGCCGACGTATAGTAGGCCTACACTATGCAATACGTCATTGCTTCGAGAATACTGGCGATAACCTTATAAATAATTCGCCTGATTACTATTATAAATCGAGGAATAACATGACGAACAATAGCCAAATAACACAGCATATAACTGTTGCACTGATGGGCGGCGATCATTATGCAAGAAACGGCATTAAAACATTAATAAGCAGCATCCGCGACGACCTTCACATCATTATCATCGAAGGAGGTTATCAGCAACTGGATAAGGCGCTGTCGTCGATTCGTGTCGATATCTTATTTATATCCGGCGCAGAGAAATACCATACAGGGTATGACTCACTGAAATATTTAAAAAAAATCAAAGCCACGCACCCTGAAGTGATGATCTGCCTGTACTCAACCTCTGCCCATTCCCTGTTATGGGTCCGGGAAGATATTGATGCCTATATCTCGCTACAGAACACGGTTTATCAGTGGCGGATAAAGCTAGCAAAAATGGTCGATAGCCATTATCGGCCCCAAAAGCAGCCAGCGGCGTTATCGCTAACGCCTGGAGAAAGGAGGGTATTAAAGGAACTCAGGAACGGACTGGATATACGTTACATCGCAGAACTGGAGAAACTTTCTTATCGCCGCGTGAGCGCCTTAAAAAGCTCAGCGATAAGGAAACTCGGGCTCAGGAATAAGACAGATTTGCTGGTCTTTTTAACCAGTTAGACCTGCCGCTTTCAGAGCAAATCTCGTAATAAAAAAATCAAGGAATTATGAAATGAAAGCACGCCTTACTTGCCATTCTCTGCTGGCATTAAGCATTGCCGCCCTGCTGCCAGCGGGCTCAGCACTGGCCGCCACCACCAGCGGCGGCACGGTTAACTTCAGCGGTAAAGTGGTGACCTCCGCCTGTGCCATCAGCGCCGGTAGCGCCAATATCGACGTCGACATGGGGGAAGTGCGTACCGCCACGCTGGCTGCCGCAGGCAGTGAAGCCAGTACCGCAAAAGCCTTCTCCATCACCCTGGAAGATTGCGAAATCGCCGATACCTCCGCGTCCACGGAAAATAACCCCATCGCCGCAACGACCGTGGCTATCACCTTCACCGGTACGCCGGACAGTACCGATGTCAATAGCCTGGCCGCGGGAGTAAACGGCGGCGCGGGCTCGGCGCAGCATGTCGCTATCCGTCTTTATGACGAACAGGGCAACGTCGTCAGGCTGGGTGAGCCGGCAGCAGCGATCCCCCTGCGTGCGGGGGCGAACACCCTGAACTTCAGCGCGAAATATTACTCCCCACTGGGCAACGCCACGGCGGGTGATGCCAGCGCGGTCGCCACCTACACCGTGACCTATTCGTAATCTTCAGGCCCGGTCTGCTGGCCGGGTCTGACTCAGCTTTCAGGAGACGCACAATGCGCGTAAACACATGGATTTGTCTGGCTGGCACGTTATGTTCATCCGCCGTGTACGCAGGCGGCGTGGGATTAGGCGCAACGCGGCTGGTCTACACCGGCGCGGCTACGCAGACGATGATGCAGGTAAGAAATACCCACCCTGATGCCACGTTCCTGATCCAGTCATGGATGGAAGACGAGAAAGGGAGCCGTACCAACGACTTCGTCATCACGCCGCCGCTGTACGTCATGAAGCCCGCCAGCGAAAGCGCGGTGAAAATCATGTTCAGCGGTGACGCCCTGCCAGCCGATCGCGAGACGCTGTACTGGATGACGGTCAAAGCTATCCCACAGCAGGTTAAAAACGGTTCCGGCAATTCGCTGCAATTCGCCTCTGCCAACCGCATCAAGGTCTTTTATCGCCCGGAGCGGCTCAGGGAAGGTGCAGGGGAGGCATGGAAAAACCTTGCCGGCGCCTACCGCGCGGGCAAGGTCACGCTGACCAACCCAACGCCGTATTACCTCACCACCATTAACGTGAAAATTGATGGCAGGCCGGTATCGCCCGTCATGGTACCGCCGAAAGCCAGCGTGACGCTGGCAGACACCTTCAGCCATGCGAGCAGCATGAGCTACCAGACGATTAACGATTATGGGGCCTGGACGCCCGTCACCCGCACGTCATTGTCCCAATAATAAAAACAGTAAGGCGTGACCACATGAAAATTAAAATCCTGTGCGCCACGGCGATCGCCCTGGTGATTCGGCAAGCCGTGGCTGCCGAAAGCGAGCTGCAATTTAATCCTGCGTTTCTCAACGGCGAGCGCGCCAACAGCGCCGATCTCGCCTGGGTCAACGCCGGGAGCGCGTTGCCGCCGGGCGAGTACAATCTTAACGTGTATATCAACACCCAGTTCGCGTTCACAGGTAACGTCACGTTTCGCGTCGCTGAAAGCACCGCTGGTGAAGCCCTGCCGTGCCTTACGCCTGCACAATTCGCCGCACTTGGCATCGACAGCCGTCAGGCTAAAGGGGGTGAGCTGCCGCCTGCGCAGCGCTGCATTTTTTTAACCCAGTCATTCGCCGATACCCGGTTTGATTTTGACCAGAGGACGCTTACCCTCAACTTCACCGTACCGCAAAGCGCGATGCGCGCTCTGCCGCGCGGATACGTCAGCCCGGAGAGCTGGGAGTCCGGCATCCCTGCCGCGTGGCTGAACTATGTGGTCAATGGCGCGAATAATGACTACCGGGGCGAGACGCGCACGCGGGAACAACAGCTGTTTGTGAGCCTGAACAGCGGCGCCAACCTGGGCGCATGGCGGCTGCGTGATTTCACCACGTGGACCAAAGAGAGTAACGAGCTCACCCACGTCCAGACCTGGCTACAGCGGGATATCCGCGCCCTGCGTGCCCAGGTTTATGCCGGTGAAACGTTCACCTCCTCGCAGGTGTTTGACGCCGTTGGCCTGCGTGGGATTGCCCTGAAGACCGATGACAATATGTTGCCCGCCAGCCTGAGCGGTTACGCGCCTGAAGTGCGCGGCATCGCGCGCAGCAATGCCACGGTGACGGTTCGCCAGAACGGTAACGTCATCTATCAAACCTCCGTTCCGCCGGGGGCGTTTGTGCTGAAAGATCTCTATCCGACCTCTTCCGGCGGCGACCTCGCGGTCACCATTCAGGAGAGCGACGGTAGCCAGACGCAATACACCCTGCCCTTTGCCAGCGTGCCGAATCTGGTGCGTAACGGTCAGGTCAAATATGCTCTGGGTGCGGGGAAATACCGCCCTGCGGGCAATCAGATCTCGCCCTCCTTCGCGCAGGGCGAGCTGTTCCTGGGCTGGCGATACGGCCTCACGTTTTATGGCGGGGCGCAGTTTTCCGATCGCTACACCGGCCTGGCCTTCGGGATCGGGCAGAATCTCGGCCGCTTTGGCGCCTACTCTCTCGACCTCACCCATGCCCGCAGCCAGCTGGCTGATAACCAGCACTACACCGGTGATTCGGTGCGCCTGCGGTACAGCAAGCTGCTGAACGATATCGGTACGCGAGTCAATTTCTTCTCGCTGCGTTACTCAACGGCAGGGTTTTATACTCTCAGCGATACCACTTACAAAGGCATGGCGGGCGGAGCGCCAGAACAGACCGTGGAAGACGATGGCACCGTCACCACTCACTACGACACGGTTTACAACCTGCATATGTCGCGTAAGGCAAAAAATCAGCTGCTGTTGTCGCAGCCGATGGGCGAATACGGCGCGCTGTCGCTGTCCTGGGATCAACAAACCTACTGGAATACGTCAAAAACCACGCAAAGTTTGCAGTTCGCGTGGAACGCGACGTTTCGTAACCTGTCGCTTGGCATCAGCGCCCAGCGTAGCTCTGGCCTGTACGACAACAAGAAAGACAATATCCTCGCGTTGTCCCTGTCGGTGCCGCTGGGTAATCCGGCGCTGTCGACCCGTCTCCGTTTTACCGCTACCCATGCGGATCCCGCTGGCACCACCGCCAGTACCGGTGTCAGTGGTTATCTGCTGGGGCAGGAGAATCTTTTCTATAGCGTCAACCAGCGCTACAGCGCGCAGCAGCACTACGGCGGCGATGCCGCGCTGCAATACGAGGGCGCGTGGGGAGACTATAACCTGGGCTACAGCTACGCCGGTGACTCCCGCAACCTCAGCTACGGGATGAGCGGCGGAGCGGTGCTGCATGAGGATGGTCTGACGCTGAGCCAGCCGCTCGGGAACACCAATATTCTGGTGAAAGCCCCGGGCGCCAGCCATGTCGCCGTGCTCAACCACAAGGGCATCAAAACCGACAGCCGGGGCTATGCGGTGATCCCGTACGCCACGCCGTATCGCGTTAATCAGGTTGCGCTGGATGTCACCACCGTGGGCAATGACGTGGAACTTGAGAACGCCATCGCCAATAAAATTCCCACCGACGGGGCACTGGTTCGCGCCACCCTCACCACGCGTCAGGGAGCAAAAGCGATGTTTATCGTACGTCACGCTAAAGACGTGCTCCCCTTCGGCACGCTGGTCTCGTCAGAGGATGACAAAGCCAGCGGTATCGTCGGCGACGGCGGCAGCGTGTATCTGACCGGCCTGTCAGCGCAGGGAACCTTGCATGCCGTATGGGGACGCGACAGCGCCCAGCGCTGCACGATCCGCTATGCGTTGAACCCGCAGAATTATCACGACCGCACCGGGCTTTATTCCCAGGAGGCCATATGTCAGTAACCGTCCGTTTCCTCCCCCTGATCCTGCTGATGGTCATCACCGTCCCCGCGCGCGGCTATGACGTGCTGGTTTCCGTGACCGGCAACGTGATCGGCAATACCTGCATTGTCTCGGAAGATTCGAAGGAGCAAAACGTGCCGCTGGGCACCCTCGGCGTGAAGCAATTTAGCGAGGCGGGGGCAGTCAGCAATATCAAAACGCCCTTCACGCTCACCCTTGAAGCGTGCGGCCCCACCTTTGCTGGCGTGAAAATCCGCTTCAGCGGTACGCCGGATGACGAAAACCCGCAGCTTCTGAAAGTCGCTGACGGCGGCGCGACCGGCGTGGCAGTGCAGATACTGGATAAAGACAGCGTACTTATCCCGCTGGACACCCAAACCGCTGCTTACGGCGCGGCGGGGGATGACAGCGTAAAAATGACCTTCTATGCGCGACTGGCCGCCACGGGTGCGCCGGTCAATGCCGGAGACGTTTCGGCAGTGGCGACCTGGACGACGGAGTATCAATAATGCGTTTACTGTTTTTAGCCCTGTTTTTCATGTCCTCTCAGGCGCTTGCCCTCTCCTGGACATCGGATATCACCCTTTCGCCAACGCCCATGTCATGGTCCGGCCCGGCAGACTCCATCGTGCCTGGAAAGACGATCGGCTCTGAATGGAGCGCCACTGCGAGCGTCTCGGAAGTGTTCTGGTGCGGCCTGGTATTTACCTGCTCCAAAGGGACGCTGGAGCCGAGCAGCAGTATAACCGCCACCGGCATCACGGTTATTCTTGATGGCGCAAATTACATGGTATTTGAAACGGGCGTGCCCGGCATCGGCTTCATTCTTGGGCTCAAAGATTATAACGGCACCACCTATGTGCCGATGCAGACGGGCATTACGCAGAGCTATCCGGCCGATGGGACTAACGGTTACGCCACCGCACTGGGCTGGTCGGCAAAAGTGACGTTTATCAAGACCGGCGTTCCGCTGAAATCCGGCGTATACCAGACCCCGACCATTAACGCGGCGATCCTGACGGCCTATAACAACGAAGTGAAAACCGCGCAGGTGATCATCAACCCCACCACCATCACGGTGACGGCAAGCGGCTGCACGGTAGGCACAAAAAGCGCCAACGTCGACCTGGGCACCATTGATGTTCACACGCTGCCCAGCGTAGGCAGCACCTCGCCGTCGGGGGAGTTTAACGTCAGCCTGACCTGCGATGAGAACGTGGCGGTTAACGCAGTGATGACCGATCAGACCACACCGTCAAATACCTCGTCGGTCGTGACGCTGACCGGGGACTCCACGGCCTCCGGCATTGGCGTACAGTTTTTCTATAACGGTACCGGGCCGCTGATGATGGGGCCAGACAGCTCGGCCGCAGGCACGACGGGACAGTTTTTCATCCAGACCACCAGCGCAGCACAAACGCTATCCCTGCCGTTCCAGGCGCAGTACATCCGAACCGGAGACCTGGTCCCCGGCTCGGCCAATGCCCTGGCAAGCATCACCTTTTCGTATCAGTAGGTTAGTGCTTCACCCACACCAGCTGATCGACCCGGAAGCCCAGACCGCGTGCGGTGTTCAGGTAGTCCTGTTTTACCGCATCCGGAATGGTCGGGGTGCGCGATAAAATCCACAGGTAGTCACGGTTCGGGCCGCTGACCAGCGCGTACTGGTACTTATCGTCCAGCTTGATCACGTTATATCCGCCGTAGAACGGGCCGAAGAACGATACCTTCAGCGCAGCCGTAGTCGGTTCGCCGGTAAAGTACGCCTTTCCTTCGCTCTCATTCCATTTGTTCTTCACCGGATCATAGCCGCGGTTCAGTACGCTGATACCGCCATCGCTGCGCTTGCCGTACGTCGCGGTGACCTGTTCCAGACCGCGCTCAAAGCGGTTTTCCAGTCGGGCGACTTCATACCATTTGCCGAGATAGCGGCTGGCATCAAAGCCGGTAATGGGCTGCACGCCTTTCGGCGGCGTGGGAGATTTACAGGCAACCAGAGTCAGCGCAATGGCGACACCGGTAACTACAGGCCATAGCCTCATGAGAACTCCTTTCATTTACGCGGTTGGAAGTTAAGTGTAGCGCACCCGTGCGGCGCTTCATCCCGTCGGAGAATATTCGTAGTATATTGAGACAACTCCTTCTCTTCGGATGCAGACATGGCTTACTCCATCGGCGAATTCGCCAGACTCAGCGGCATCACCGCCACCACGCTGCGGGCGTGGCAGCGACGCTATGGCTTGCTCAAACCCGAGCGTACGGACGGCGGTCACCGCCTGTACAGCGATGAGGACGTTCAGCAGGCGCTGAAAATCCTCGACTGGGTAAAAAAAGGCGTACCCATCGGTCAGGTTAAATCACTGCTGGAACGCCCTGCGCCGCGCCGCGCCAATAACTGGCAAACCCTGCAACAGGCCATGATGCAAAAGTTGCAGGAGGGGAAAATTGAATCCCTGCGTCAGATGATTTACGACGCCGGACGCGAATACCCAAGGCCAGAGCTGGTCACTAACGTGCTGCGTCCGTTGCGCAGCCAGATATCGGCCAACGTCGCCGCCGCCATGACGCTGCGTGAGATCCTCGACGGCATCCTCATCGCCTATACCTCGTTTTGCCTTGAGGGCGATAAAAAAGCGCCGGGCGATAACGTTCTCATCAGCGGCTGGTACCTCAACGACCCGTGTGAAATCTGGCTCGAAGCGTTAACGCGCACCGGCCAGGGCCACCGCATCGACATCCTGCCGGTTCCCCCTGCCGCGCTGGCCCCGGAAATTTTCCCGGATCGCAAATGGCTGCTGGTCACCAGCGGCAAACTCACCGCCGCGCGGAAAAAGCAGGTTGCGCAGTGGCAGCAGCAGGTTTCCCTTGAGGTAATTATCCTCTGATTATTTTCTGCTGTGGCAATCTTCACGAAAAGTTGAATATTTTTTCGCGCAGCGAGTGCTAACGTTTTCCTGTCACCGACAACTCAACAGGAAAACACGATGAAAAAGACACTCCCTCTGATGATGCTGGCTGCCATGGCTTTCGCGCCTGCCACATTCAGCGCCCCGGCAGGCACCCTGAGCGTCCACGTTCTGGACCAGCAAACCGGTATGCCGCCAGCGGATGTGACCGTTACGCTGGAGAAGCAGGAGCAGGACAAGTGGACCCCGATTGCCAGCGGTAAAACCGACCACGACGGGCGCATTAAATCGCTTTATCCGCAGGATCAGGATATGGCACCTGGCGTGTATAAAGTGACCTTCAAAACCGCCGATTACTTCCACGGCAAAAAGCTGGACTCCTTCTTCCCGGAAGTGCCGGTGCTGTTCACCGTCACCCGCATCAATGAAAAACTGCACATCCCTCTTCTGCTCAGCCAGTACGGTTACTCAACCTACAAGGGCAGCTGATTGCTCTTGATTTTAAAGACGATTAAAAAATAATCTCGCCAATACTTGGACAAACTCGCATTGTTGTGTAACTTTTAGATATGAGATCGGGAGGTGCACACCATGACAACAAAACCTGTGCTGGGTATTAGCGGATGTTTGACCGGTTCCGCCGTTCGCTTTGACGGCGGGCATAAGCGTATGGGCTTTGTGATGGATGAGCTGGCGCAGTGGGTCGCTTTCCGCCCGGTATGCCCTGAAATGGCTATCGGCCTGCCCACGCCTCGTCCGGCGCTGCGCCTGGTGATGACCACCGACGGCGAGACAGAAATGCGGTTCAGCAAAGCGCCCCACGATGACGTCACGCAGAAGATGGCCGCATTTACGGCAAATTATCTGCCGAAAATCGGCGATCTGTCGGGGTTTATCGTCTGTGCAAAATCCCCCAGCTGCGGCATGGAGCGCGTGCGGCTGTACGACGAAAACGGCAACCGGGGCCGCAAGGAGGGTGTCGGGCTGTTCACCGCCGCCCTCCTTGAAACTTTCCCCTGGCTGCCCGTCGAAGAAGACGGTCGCCTGCACGATCCGGTACTGCGGGAAAACTTTGTTGAGCGCGTTTTTGCCCTCCACGAACTGAACGTAATGCGTAAAAATGGCCTGACGCGCCGTGCTCTGCTGGACTTTCACAGCCGCTATAAGCTTCAGCTTCTGGCGCACCATCAGGCAGGCTACCGTGAAATTGGCCCGTTCGTGGCATCACTGCACGAGTGGGACGATCTGGACGCGTATTTCGTGGCCTATCGCGACAAACTGATGACCATCCTGAAAAAACCTGCTTCGCGGAAGAATCACACTAACGTGCTGATGCACATTCAGGGCTATTTCCGTAACCAGCTGAACAGCCGCCAGCGCGGAGAACTGCGTGATGTGATCCTGCATTACCGGGACGGACTGCTGCCGATCCTCGCGCCGCTGACGCTGCTTAAGCATTATCTGGCTGAATACCCTGACCGGTATCTGATGACGCAAAACTACTTTGATCCCTATCCTGATGATTTGGGTCTGCGTCTGGCCGTTACCTGATAAGAAAGAAGCGAAGGCCCCATTGACCCACAGAGGCCCAAAGCTGTACCCCGTTTAGACGACACCCTCACTGTCGTCTTTTTTTTGCGCTCAGCGTAAAACACTGTAATTCTGTACAGGTTAAGCGTGCACAGCGGAGTAACCCGATGATCAAAAATCTGCATATTCAAAACTACCGCTCAATTCGCGATATGTCGCTTGAGCTGGAACAGCTCAATATCGTGTTCGGCCCCAACGGCACCGGAAAATCCAATATTTATAAGGCGATTTACCTGATGCACAGCGCGGCGCAGGGGCAATTCTCCCAGGCGCTGGCAAACGAGGGGGGCATTTTGAAAGTGTTCTGGGCGGGCAAAACCCGCAGCGACCAGCTGCGGCGCATGAACCTGGCGGTGGAAACGGAAACCTATGAATATGAGCTTCAGGTCGGGTTTGTGGAAAAGCTGCCCTACCCCTCACAGTTTCAGCTCGATCCGGTGATCAAAGAGGAATCTATCTGGCTGAGCGGCCAGCACCGTCGTCCGTCGTCACAGCTGATGAAGCGTAAGAACCAGGCCGTATTCCTGAACAACGTACATCACGAAAAAGTGACCCACAGCGGTACGCTGTATGAGAACGAGTCAGTGTTCGGTCAGCTCGGTGAACCGCACCTCTACCCCGAAGTGTCGCAGATGCGTGAGTCCCTGCGTAACTGGCGCTTTTATCATGAGTTTTCCGTTTCATCCGGCTCGGCGATCCGCGCGCCGCAGGTGGGTTTCCGCTCCCCGGTGCTGGCCAGCGACGGCGCGAACCTGGCCGCCGCGTTTCAGACCATTGTCGAAATTGGCGACGAGCTGCTGCTGATGCGCATTCTCGACCAGGCCTTCCCCGGCTGCGTGTTTTACAGCGACAACACCGGCGGGCGCTTCCGCATGATGATGCAGCGCGAGGGGCTGAGCAGACCGCTGGAACCGGCAGAGTTCTCCGACGGCACGCTGCGTTTTTTATGCCTGGCGGTGGCGCTGTTAAGCCCGCGCCCTCCCGCATTTATCGCCCTCAACGAACCGGAAAACAGCCTGCATCCGCAGATGCTGCCCGCCCTGGCAAGCCTCATTGCCGAGGCCAGCCGCTATTCGCAGATCTGGCTCACCAGCCACTCGCCGGAGCTGGCGCATTTGATTGAGAAGCACCGATCGTTTTCGCTGTATCAGCTGTCGATGGCGGAGGGGGAGACACGGATGGAGCGGCTGGGGTAATGCACTTCTTTTATGCTGTCACCACTTTCAAGGTCGCCATCAACGACGAAGATGATTTCCGTCGGTATATACCTTCGGCGAATTCTGCGCTCGCGACAGATTATCCAATTTATTGTTGCCAGTTTCTGATGTCAGGATAATCTGTAAACGTTGGTTATCAGATGAGAAAATTAAAATGGATATTGTACTTTTCCCTGGTCAGAACGCCCGCGCATGGGCTGAAACAATGATAAATCTTGAAGCCCGCAAGCTCATCAATACTGCGAATATTGTCGGAGGGCAACATCTCAGCGACGGACTCGCACGGATTAAATTTATGGATGATATTCGGCAGTTTGTGATGCAACAATTTAGTGCTACCCGGGCAGCCAGAAGTGATGAGGAGTGCATGGAATGCCTGAAAAACATCCGGGCTGAGAACGAAAGTCTTCTTGAGCAAAGCAGAATGCTTCGCTCCCGTACAGCTCAGCTTTTTGCTCAGATTGAACTGGTTAAAGAAAATAACAAAGTCGTCGGTTACGTTATCTCATCGATTAAGGTTGTGCTTTCAGGGTTACAGATTGTTGCAGGTGTTGGTGCAATGATGACAATGAATCCAGTGGGTGCGCTTGCAGGAGCGATTCTGGTTATGGATGGTGCAAATGCCATTTCAAAAGAAATTAACAGAACGCTTCAACATCAACCAAACTCCGAAGGTATGCTGGCAGATGGCGTCATGGATATCGCTCAGTTTATGGGATTTAAACGTGAATCAGCACTTGGGGTATTCAATAGCGTAAGCCTGGCAGCAAGCGTCTATACGGTATTTGGCGCCATCCGGAAACCCGAATCATGGCGTCTGTTTCGTTATCTCCCGCTGGATTTCTACCGCAAAGTCGACGGAATGAATCGCGCAGCGCTCACTATGAAAATTGTCGGCTGGGGTGTCTCTGCAAAAGTCTCGTTTGATTTAATTTCTAATGCGTCTGGACAGAACTAATGTATTTCTTTCTGAAGCGCCAGGCTTTGTAGGTAATGATCGGGGGTTGAAAAAACCAGGCAATAATCAATACGATGAAAAGAGAAATGCCACCGGAAACAATATTATAATGTTCAGCGAAAAAAAGAAGCGCCAGGAAAATCAGGGCCACAGTCGCAGTAATACACAGAACCATGATAAATCGCTTACCTAACTCAAGCACTACCTCGAGCAGGGATGAACCATAACGGCTAATGTTTCGGTTCAGATACGCTAATTCTTTTACGGTGAAACCTGATTCAAGTAACTGCGTTTCAATATTGTTCATGCCACTACCTTTTCTTCTGGAAAGTAACGTGGATTATCTTAACCGGAAGAGAAGTGCTTGTAACCCGTCTGATGCATATCCATTGCCGCCAGCTTTAAAGGCAAAGAAGCCGCCCACGTCTTTTTATTCCATCGCGCCAGCATTATTTTTCGCTGCATACGGCTTAACGCGAAACGTCTTACGCCACTCCGCCGGACTGACACCAAAGCGCGCCTTAAACTGCTGCCGATACGTCACCGCTGATAAAAACCCCACCTGCTCAGCGACGCTTTCGATTGGCAGACTGCCGGACTCCAGCAGGATCTGGCTGCGCCGCAGGCGCTCGGCGGTAAGCCAGTCGGCAACGCTCATGCCCGTCGCCTTGATAAAATGGCGGGTCAGCGTGCGTCGGCTCATCGACACCACGTCCGCCAGCGAATCCAGGTTATGCGGCTCGGAAATGTGCTGCTGAAGGTAGTCAATGAGACAGTTAATCCGCCCGTCGCGGGTATCTTTCGGCACAGGTTGCGCAATAAACTGCGCCTGCCCGCCCTCGCGGTGCGGCGGGACGATCATCCGGCGGGCAATCTGATTGGCGACAACGCTGCCAAAGCGCTGGCGGATGATATACAAACAGCAGTCGAGCGCGGCGGCGGTACCTGCCGAGGTGATCACATTGCCGTCGTCCACGTAGAGCGCGTTGATGTCCAGTCGAACGTCCGGAAACAGCGTCTGAAACTGGTGTTCAAACTCCCAGTGGGTGGCGGCCCGTTTGCCGCTGAGTATGCCCGCATAGCCCAGTACAAACGATCCCAGACACAGCCCAACAATTTCCGCCCCGTTGTCTCTGGCCTGAACCAGGCTGTCGAGCAGCGTCTGAGGCGGGCGCTCCAGCACGTGCTGCCAGTAGGGTACAACTACAATTTCAGCCGATGCGATTGCAGAAAAATCCTGCGTCGCATGCAGGGCAAAACCGTCTTTCGAGGTCAGGAATCCCGGTTTTTCAGCGCAGATCGTAACGTTAAAGCGCTTTTCCCCGGATACCGTATCGCCAAACAGAATGCAGGGGACGGAGTAGTGGAACGGGCTAAACCCGTCCACCGCGACAATGGCAACGTTAATAAGCGGCATCTGTCTCTCCTATCCCCCTTAACAGTCAGAATATAACGGTTTCGCCGTCCTGAGGAATGCTCACCGCGTCACTTATCTCGTTGGCGTCAACATACTCGCGCAGCGCGCGGCGGGTCAGCAGGCAGTGGTTGATAGCTTCCATATGGGTCGCCACGATTTTCGCCTGCGGCAGCAGGAAATGCACGTTAAGCAGATCTTCTTCCCCCATGATAATCGGCCCAAACCCAATGACATGAGCGTAACCGGCGTTGAGCACGACGATATCCGGCTGGTGCTTTTGCAGATCGGCCGCCACCGCATCGCGCCAGATGGTATCCCCTGCGATATAAAGCGTCTTCTCATCGGGATGACGGAACACCACGCCGCAGGCTTCCCCCAGAAACTCTGCCAGCTCCGGCACGGCGTAAGCGCGGTCAGTACCGTGCTGGCCGCCGTGGGTTTTCACTATCCGGATATCGCCGTATGTTGTTTCCCCGGTCATGATCGTCAGGTTGGTAAATCCCTGGCTGCGCAGCAGCGCGGCATCGCTATCATTTTGCACGTAGATCGGCTTGCCTTTGGCGATCAGCTCAACGGCGTACTGATCCCAGTGATCGGCATGGGTATGGGTGACGATCACCGCGTCAGCATCCAGAAGCGTTTGAACGTCAACGGGAAGCTCGACCATCGGGTTGCGAATATCAGCCCGCGCCGTGCCGGGAAAACCCGGATAAGTGCCTTTTGGCGCCAGCATTGGATCGATTAAAAAGCGTTTTCCCGCGTAAGTGATCAGTTGGGTGGCATTGCGAATTTGCGTAATGTTCATGGGCTATCCTCCGGTTGGTATGAGAAGGAGAATAGCCCCAGGGTGCCGTTAAGAATGTGGGCCAAAGGGCGATGATCGATGAAATCGGGTCAATCGATAAACCGCTTGCGCACCCTTTCCAGCGGGGCAATCAGCAGATTGATAAGCGGCTTACGATCGATAACGATATCGGCGTTCACCGTCATCCCGCCCATCAGCATGCGCTTTTTCTTGTCCGGGTCGGTAAACCAGGAGGGGACGCGCACTTTAGCCAGGTAGTAGTTCTGCCCTTCCTGGAGCGGGATCAGCGCCGAATGGGCATCAATGTTTACCTCATAGAAATCGGACAGCGTCGCCTCCACCGAACCGTATTTGTCCACGGGCCAGGAGTCGAAGCGCAGCTTAACCTTATCGCCTTTCGCCACGCGCCCCACCCCCGTTGCCGGAACATACAGGTACCCCTCCATCGTCGCCGCGGTATTTTTACGGATCACCACCACCACCTCGCTATTTTGCGTAATGGCCCGGCCAGGCGGGAAGTTAATCGCCACCACGTAACCATCGGAAGGGGCCAGCATCGCCATGGTGGAACTTCCCCGGCTGGACAGGTTGCGATCGATTTCGCTGATGCGGTTTTTCACATACAGCTGCTCTTCGCTCAGAGAGTCAATTTGCGACTGGGTGCTGTCGGTCAGGCTGGTTTTGCGTGCCTCAAGCTCAAGAATAGTGCTCTCCTCCAGCGTCAGGTTGAGCTGCGCATTGAGCACATCATTGTGGCTTTTATCGAGATCCACTCTGGAGACATAGCCCTTCCCGGAGACGGATTTCCACGCCTCGTAGGTGTCGGTGCTGTTTTTTAACAGCGCGCGCAGCTTCTTCACCTTATCGCGGGAAACGGCGATCTGCTTGTCGGTGAGAGCCAGCTGCTGCGCCAGATTTTTGCGATACGACGCAATCGAGTCCTCAATGGCCTGAATGCGCTGCTCGCTGCGCTTCTTCTCCGCTTCCATCTGCTGGCGGTCAAACTGCACCACCGAGCCCTGCTTGCCGCCATAGTCCTGCGACACGGTGAACAGCGGATCGTTTTCCTTCACGTACTGACCGGGCCGGACGGCAAAATCGACAAGGGTACCGGACTCTCTGGCGCGGACTTCCACATCGCCCTGCGCCGGGATCAACACCCCGCGTGCCAGCGTGGTTTCCGAAAAATTAAAGACAATCGCAAAGACCAGCAGGCAGAGAAAAAAGGCGATGAACAAGGTCAGCACGGCTTTCAGCCGTGGCGCGTTGATGTGATAGCTTTTTGAGAAGTGATGCGGGATCAGAGCCCGCCGCTGTCCGCTTCGGTTTTTTAATTTCACGATATGTCATCCATGATAAATCACTGAAAGATCATCCCATGCACTCCAGAGCGTGGGGGTTTTGCGCAGCGCGTTCAGCGTGTCGGCGGCGGCCTGACGGTAATCCTCCGGCGCATACGCCTGACTCTCCAGCCCAAACTCCGCCGCGTGCAGCGAACAGATCGGCAGCAGCGTTCGGACGCTGTAGCCATAGCGCGATAAAAACCGCGTTGAGACGTCCGTTAACCACGCCTTTTGATCCCCTGCCTGGGTGGAGAACAGCGGCGCATCCGGCAGGCGTTCGTCCATCAGCAGCACCGTCACCAGGCGGTGAGGGGCGAAAAACGAGCTGGCGCGTCGGCCTTCGTGCGCGGCCATCAGCTTATGCAGCGCAGGGTGACGGGTAATAAACTGAAAGCGCACATCGGCTGGCGCGGTGGCGAGCAGCGCATCCACGATCAGACCAAAGCCCGCCCAGCGCATGCCCAGTAGCAGGGTGCGAGATGAACTGTAAAATGCCTGCTCCCGCGTCCACTGCGCCACGTACCCGTGCAGATCAAAACTAACGTTGCGCGCCCAAAGCGCGGGCGGGAAGATCTGCTCCACGAAGTTAAACCCGCTCAGCTCATGCGCATTCTGATGCAGAAAATCAGCCGGAACATCGGCCTCCGGGCAGCGCATAAACTGGCTGTAGTTTTGCGTGATCCGGTTTGCCAGCAGCGTGCGCCCGGCCTGGCGCGCGCAGAGTCGCGCATAGAGACGCGGCAAAAGCATCATTGCTCACTCTCCCGCAGGGTGCCGTTTTCCATGGTATAGAGACGCCCCTGACAGCCCACCACGTCCGGCGAGTGGGTGACAAACACCAGGCCAATCCCCAGGCTACGCAGGTTCGCCAGCACTTTCTGCGCGGTCGTTTTATCCAGGTTCGCCGTCACTTCGTCACAGAGCAGAAGCTTAGGCTGGCTGTACAGGGCGCGCGCCAGAACCAGACGCTGCATCTCCCCGGCAGAGAAAAAGGTGTTCCCCGGCAGCATCTCCGTTTCGTAGCCGTGCGGCAGCCGGGCGACGACGTGATCCACCTCCGCCAGCCGACACGCGGCAATGACCTGCTCTTTATCCGGTGCGCTGTCAAAGCAGGCGATGTTGTCCAGAATCGAGCCGGTGAAGAGAATATCGTCCGCATGGACGATGCGGATGTGCTGACGCAGCGAGGAAAGATCGCACTCCTCAATGGGGATCTTATTGATCCGCAGCGTGCCAGACGATGCCAGCAGCATGCCGGAGATCAGACGCAGCAGCGTGGTTTTTCCCGACCCGCTCTGGCCCACAATCACCGCCTCTTCGCCCTGCTTCAGGGTCATGTTGATATGCTGTAGCGTGGCCTCCCGGCCAGGATAGGCAAATGAGACATCCTCAAATTGCAGACAGACCGGCGAGGTGACAATCCGCTTCCCAAACTGGCTGGTTTCAGAGGGGGCAAACAGCAGGTCGCCCACGCGATCCAGCGGCCCCTTGAGGGCATTTTTGTCCAGCAGCTTCTGCGCCACCTGCACCATGGCATCGGAAAAATAGCGCTTATAGCTGATATAGGCGTAAAGCATCCCGATGCTCATTTGCCCTTCCAGGATCAGCCACGCGCCAAAGCAGACCACCAGCAGCTGCTCGGCATTGATCACCAGCAGCGAAGCCACGTCAAAGCGGGCCAGTAGCCGCTCTTTACGCATCAGCCCGGCGATGTGTTCGCGCTGGGATTTGTCCATCACCGCATCCCGGGCCTGCTCCATGTTGTTCGCTTTGAGCGTTATGATCCCTTTCTGCGTCTCCACTAGCAGGGACTCATACTGGGCGGTGCGCTCGATGGAGTCATCCACCGCGCGTTGATAGGGGCCGATCAGCGAAAAGCGGATCAGAAAAAACACGCCCATCAGCAGCATTGTCAGCAGCGCAATTTTGACGTTATACAGCAGCATAAACAGCAGGCTGGTGACGGCGATCAGGCTGGAAAAGAGAATTTGCACGTAACCATTGCTGATGAACTCCGCGCAGGCGTGGAGCGATTTCTCAATAGCCAGCACGATGCCCGGCGGGCGCGAGCGGAACCAGCTGGTCTGGGTGCGCAGCATGTAGTGGCGCACGGACTGGCTTAAATCGTCATAGGCAATGTTACGCATCAGGATCTCAAGCAGCTGCTTGAGGAATTTACCGATGACTTCAAAGATAAAGACGATAGCGAAGATCGCGGTGAGCAGGATCACCAGATCGCTGTCGCTGCGGGAAATGGCCTCATCCATAATCAGCTGCACGTAGGTGGGGCTTGCCAGCATGGTGATGAGAGTAAAAATACAGAGCACAAACAGCAGCAGCTG
Organism: Enterobacter sp. JJBC; assembly: GCF_036936505.1. Taxonomy (NCBI): domain Bacteria; kingdom Pseudomonadati; phylum Pseudomonadota; class Gammaproteobacteria; order Enterobacterales; family Enterobacteriaceae; genus Enterobacter; species Enterobacter sp. JJBC. The sequence continues at coordinate 86,937 of NZ_CP136935.1, read as the reverse complement.
GCGCTGGAACAGGCTCGGAGATTTATTGGCTAAACGGCCAAGCGTGAGCTTTTCATCCGGGGATTTCTTTTCGAAGCACGGCGTGGGCTTAAGCTCAAGCACATAGCCGGAAAAGAGTTTTTCCGCCTCTTTCAGACGGTAACGACGCACGCCGCTGGCCGGGTCGTGAACGGTCACGCTGCGGCTGTCGATCTTCACGATGACCACGAAATGGTTGCCGCGCCAGAAGGCGATGAGCGGCAGCTCAGACGTTTCTATTTCAGTGATTTCGCCTTTAAGCACCCGGCCAGACATATTTTTATCGCTGGCAAGGGTCATCAATTCCGCCATTGAGGTTCCCGCATCGGCGGAAACGGAAATCTCCCGGCGCAGCTGGCTGACGGAGACATGGTGGTCGTAGTGCCCCAACACCATCGCCAGGCAGGCCAGTCCACATTCGGTAAATTCATGCTGGCGAATAACAGGGGTCTTACCCTGTTTTTTATACTGAAAGAGCGAAAACATAATGATCCGTGGCTGAAATAAAAAAATGGCCCGGCAATGCGGGCCATGCGTACAACGTGCTTCTCGCTTAGGCGCTGAAGAAACCGCCGATGAAGCCGCCCACCAGGCCGAATACGCCGCCGATGGTGCCGCCCAGCGCGCCTAACATCTGGCTGCCCGCGTTATAGCCCGCACTTGCGCCCTGAATAGCGGCAGCAAACGGATCCCAACCACCGATGATGGCCTGTGCTTTTTTGAAATCGATAACTTGCATGATACTTTTCCTGTTAACGTGAATTAGTTGTAGCTACCAACCAGCGCGCCCAGGAAGCCCATTGCGCCACCCAGAACTCCGCCAACCACACCGCCAACCATGCCCATGATGCTGGCGCCAGTGTCGTAACCCAGCTGTGCACCTTTAACCAGACCAGCGAACGGGTTTAACGCGCCGCCAATAATGTCTTTCGCTTCTACGAATGAAATCGCTTTCATTTTTATCTCCTGTAGTGATGGATCTTTAGCATGATGCTAAAGGCTAATTTCCTTTTATGAAGGAAAGCGGTTGCTACGGGCAGGTGGTCAGCGGAATGATTTTATTGCCATAAATAATCATCCGCCTTGCAGCCTGCCCGGCATTATCTATTTCCAGCCGTTGCCCCGGTGGAATATATTTTGAATTGTTGTATTGCGTACTGCACCCGACCGAGGAAACATATTTAAAATAGGTATTCCCGGTATTACTCACCACCCCGTTGCTAAACGCATAATCAAAATGTCGTGTCCATGGTCGGACAATCAAAATAGCCTCAAGCGAGACCACCACATCCGACTGGATGCGCTGGCCTTTGCGCGTGATAACCTTTGCCTGGAGCGGCGTCTCGGTGAATTTTACGCGATAGTATCGCTCTTTGTTGTCATGCGGGCCGGTATAATAAAATTTAAAACCCGCGCGTTCACCGCTCCCCAGCGTTAATTGCTTAGGCGAATACATGACTTCGCCGTCTTTTATTTCGGTTTCTTTTCCCTTCTCTTTAGGAACGTCTACCTGAATAAGCGACACGGTATAATTCTGACGCTCGCTGGTATCGTTTTTTATCGGCTGAAAAACAACTTCTCTTTCGGGAAGAAAATCAATATTCAGACTTTCGATAATTAAAGCATTTGCCCCTGTGGAAATGAAGCAATTTATTGCAAAAATAGCCAGGAATTTTCCAGTCATGGTTGATTAATTCCAGGATGCGCTAACATCTATTCTTCCCTGCGCGGTCACTTCACCAAACCAGCTATTTCCGTCATAGGTGGTTTTCGATACCGGATTATCCATAACGAACTGGAGGATCAGCGGTGTTTTCCAGAGCCACATATCGGTCACGCCGGAACTCATTTTGTCCCACTCTTCCGCATGGGTGGCCGGCGCCGGGATCGACAGTACTTCGCCTTTACAGTTGTGCGCCATCAGCGTCTGGCTTTTCCCCACCAGCACGTTGCCCGGAATGGGAACCGTAAAGCCGTTGCCGCTAAAGGCGCAGTAGTCCACCCCATTCAGGCTTTGGGTAGGCCCGGTGACTTTTACCGTGACCGCAATCGCCGCATCTTTTTGCGCCCCGCTGTAGGTGATGGTGTAGGGGATCTCAATGGGCGCTTCGCCGATAATGCCTTTCCCTGAGCCGCCCAGACCGTCAGGATCGAGGGTGTAATCCGGGTTGTCTGGCACAATTTCCAGCCCGGGTTCGATAGGGTTAATCACCAGGCCGCCCCCCGGCTGGAAGCAGAAATCCGCCGCCAGCGAGCTGTTGCCGGGCGTCAGACACAGGCTGACGATATTGCCAATGTTGCTGCCGTCCCCCGCCTGCGCCACGCTCAGAATTAACGCTTTCGGCAAAAAGATTTTAAGGTACGCTTTGCCGCCGTTTTTCTGCGGCGCTGCAAGGAAGGTGTTCGCCAGGACACGCGTATCGCTCAGGATACCGCCGGAGATACTGTACCAGGTGTTTTCATCGAAGGTCAGCTCGGCGGCAAGCCCGGTGCCGCCGCTCATGTGCGATTGCAGCACGCTGTTGACGCGGGAAGAGGTGAGCGCCAGCCCTCCGTTGTAACCGGAGATATCTTCCCCAACAAATGTGTATTCGAGCAGGTCGCACAGGACGCCAGAGACCGTGTTACGGGTGTACTTGGTGCAGGTGGCCCCCGTTGATCCATCGACAATCGTCACCTCGCCGCTGATCGGGTCAATACCCAGGTTAAGCGCTCTGGAGTTGGTCATGGTCAGCGTGCCCACCTTGTGAAGCGTATTGGTGGTGGTCACTTTGTTGATGGAGCTGATTTGCGGCGTGGAGGTGATGGTCACTTCATCCCCTGGCGCGGCGTTGAGCAAATAGTTAAAGAACGGATCGCCCAGTACCCAGCGCCCGTATGACGTGCCGGGCTCCATCACCGGCGGCTTAACCACCATCGACGTGTCGGTATAGCTGGTCGTCGGGGTGTACCCCGTGTTGCCGCAGGACGAGGAACACGCCGTCCCTTTAAAGAACGGAGAAGCGCTGGAACCGGTCACCGAAAAGTCGATAGTTAACGCGCTGCCTGCCGGGCCGTTGAAGCTGTTGTCCGGGATGTAAGTGGCGATACCGTTATTCGTTTTCGCACTCAGGGTCGGCCACTCGCGCGAACCGTGTAAAAACGCGGTCGACATGCTGTTCAGACTAAACAGCCCCGCGCTGTTTCCCGTACCGTTATTGTCCGGGTTATTAATGGCGAAATAGGGCAGCTCCTGCGCCTGGGCCGCCGCGCTCATCAGCAGTAAATTAAGAGCGAATATCTTTTTCATCGTCACGTTCCTGCGTTCCTTTTGCTTCCTGCCAGACGAAATCGCCTTTGTCGCAGGAGATGTCCCCAAGCCACAGCGCACCGCGGTTAGACTCGATGTCCAGGCGCACTTCGCAGACGCTGTCGTCCGGCGTGGCGATACTCAGGACAGGGTTGTTCTTATCAACGTCGATCACGAAGCGTCCGTCGTTTTCCGTCCGGGTCAGCCCGACGTGGTTTTTGATCTGCATGGCGCCAATCGGGGCCCCGTTTGCATCCACAAGACGACCAAACAGAGTGACGATTTTCTTCACCTGCGGCTTCATCACCACGGTATTGCCCGGATAAACCGTGATATGGCGACGCGCATTCGCGCCAATCTCATAGCTTTCCGTACCGGTTTCACTGTTCATCACTTCCAGGTCATAAGCCTGGTATGCCGGCAGCGACAGCCAGGTCTTATCCCCTTTGATGCGTTCTGCCCGGCCGTTAAGCTTCAGGGTCAGCGCTTCATCAGATTTGAGACCGGTACTGACAATCACCCCTGCGCTTTCGGTGCCTTTCCCGGCGGCGATGGCCTCTTTGGACCAGCCCACGCTGCCGTCACTGGTCAGCGTGGAGTTCCAGCCTTTACTCATGCCGCTCTGGACGCTGAGGATGTTGCTGTTCCACGGCGTGTCGAAGTTCACGCTGCCGCCGCCGCTTACGCTGCGATCCTGGCGGCTGTTAAAGGCTTTCGAGACGTTGGCGGTAGCCGATTTCAGGTAATCGCCTTCAAACTGGCGGCTGGCGCTGACGTTCAGCGCCGTGCCGGTATCGCGATTGTGGGAAACGCCAACCGACACGGTATTGCCGAGCGGTATAGCGAAATCGAGCATCACGTAACGATCTTTCTCTTCGTAATACCCGTCGTATTTGTTGCGCGACATTCCCACCCGCAGGCGCGCCGTACCGTAGCGACCGGCGTATAACCCCTGGGAGTAGTCCAGCTGATAGCGTTTATAGCGATAGAGGTCGTCCTCCTGGCGCATCAGGCTCAGGTTGCCCGCCGAGGGCAGACCGAACGACGGCAGGCTAAAGGAGGCGCCCCAGGTATTGCCCTTGCTCTCATAGATATCGAGGAACTTGCCACTGGAGAGCTGTTCATGGGAGTACCACACCGAGCCGATCTGCCACGGCAGGCTGAGATTCGCCCCATAGTTGGCGCGATAGGTTCCGTCGGAGGCGGCCATGGTCTGGGTATTCACCGAGAAATAGCCCGTCAGGTTCAGGGAGGCCCACAGCTCGCTGACGATGTGTTCCCGCATCATGTAGGTGGAGGCGTTCCAGTCGACCATCCCGCTGCGCTTGCTGAACGAGGCTCCCACCAGCGACATGGTGTCTTTATGTTTGGTGTCGTAATCGTAGTAGTAGGTGTTGTCCTGCTCGTTTTTGCGTTTCGCGTATTTTTTATAATTGACGACGGATTTATCGCGGCTATACATCCCGCCCCACATCTGCCAGCGCAGCGTTTCCGACACGTTGCTGGAGAACGGCTTATTTACGGTGTACATGTTACGCGACACGGTGCGGCTTCCGCTCACCACCTCAACTTCGATGCTGTAGATCCCGTAGGGCAGGCTGCTGGTGTCAATTTCATGGTTGCCGACGTCAAAGCGCTGAATGCCGATAAGCTGCCCGTCACGACGAATACGGGCCTCGCCCGCCGTGGGGAAATAGACCACCACCGGCGTCAGAGAGAGCGTGTTATCGCGTTTGCGGGAGTTGGCCTGGTTGCCCATGGAAACGCCGTAGACTTCACCGCCGGAAATCCCGCTGACGCTCGCCAGAGACTGCATCGCCCAGCCGTTCAGCATGCCTGCGGCGTAGCGCATCCCCTGATAGTCGCGCTCCCACATAACCGCATTCATCTGGGTATCGCTGCTGCTCTCGTTGACGTAGCCAGAGCCGTCGATCAGCACATGATCGACGCCCATTGAGATCCAGTTTCTCGCGTTCAGATAGCCCGACGACCAGCTGTCACCGTAGCCGCTCTCGGTGTGATACGCCCCGAGGTTGTAGGAGAACGTGCCGCTCAGGTCGTCAGACTCCGGCGCATCAATATCCACCTCACGCGGGCGAATATTCACCCCGTAGTCGCTCTGCGACAGATTCAGCAACAGGCGCATTTTTTTCTGATCCAGCTCGAACGCGGACCCCGTACTTACCGGAATGCGCATCTGGTCATCAAACTGCTTATCGTTAATGCTCTGCAATAACGTTCTCATCTCTTTTGACAGACGAATGCCGTTATCAGACTCCTGGACCTGAACGTCCCTCAGCCCCAGCTTCAGATCTTTTGCAAAGAGCGTCACGTCACCGATACGAACATATTCGCTCGCCGTGCCTTCGTGGTTCCCTTGTTGTGCTGAGTGTGGACGCGTATTCACCAGATAGACGGGAATTTTGATCCCCTGCTCCAGCAGTGCATAAAGCGAGTCGGGAAAACGGTAATTAGCGATAACCACGGAGCTTGAGGCTGCATGCGCAAGCGCGGGCAGCGTGCCGGATGCGCAAGCCATCATCACCGGCAACACTAATTTATTTTTCACCATGCATCCTTACTTAACAGGAATGAACTGTTTCAGGTCCCATATTCCGAGATGAAAATGGTTATCCGTAACGTTGATATCCTCGATAGCGCGCGAGGTCTCTGGCATCAGGTAGAAGTTTTTGCTACACGGCGTGCCGGGGGATTCCGGATTCGGCTTCAGGCAGGTCCCGGTCGCATTGACGCGAAACGAGGTGTTCCCTTTATTGGTTATTTTTCCCGCCACATAGACGAAATCAATCTTCTTATCCCGGGGCTGAACCACCAGAATGGTGCTCACCACCGCGCGCGTCATCCCGGTGCCGTTTTTTGGCGAACCGCTGTCCACCTCTTCGCTTACCCCTTCATTCGTGAAGGTAATGCGGTAGTAACGCTCTTTGTTATCGGCGTTCCCGTGATAGTAAAATTTGACGATATTGCTGGTACCGGCGGGCATCACCATGCGCGTGGGCGTCAGCAACAGTTCGTCCACTTTCTCCGGATTGATGACGATCCCTTCATCCATTGGGCTGCTGATCCGCTGTGCGCGAACAGAAACAATGCGCACGCTGTCTGCTTCGTTTTTTATTTCCTTGGCGGTGGAGTCAGCATCCGCAGAAATAATGGTGGTGACTTTTCCCACATTAATGGCCAGCGCGGAGGAAGAGATAAATAATAAAAATAAGAAGGCGGATTTGAGGTTAAACATGCTATTTCCCTAAACAGGGGCTTGCGCCCCTGGATCGATCAGGCCTTAGCCCCAGGTTGCGCGGAACGCAACAGACACGGTCCCTTCCCACAGGCTGTTGGTCAGGTCTTTGAACTCTTTCGCCGTACCGGCGTTGTCCTGAGCGGAGTCAACGTAGAAGACAAATTTGTCCTGGCCGGTAATTTCGGTATCTGCCGCCGCGCCTGCGCTGGTGGTCAGGTTCCACAGGCCAGAAGAGACGCCGGTGTTAGAAGAGGAATCAACCAGCGTGGTCCATGCGGTTGATTTCGCCCCCACGGTGCCACCGATAGAGCCCAGGTCGTTACCGCCCCAACGCGCACCCACTTTCAGCTTGGTCGCTTCACCACCCACGCTGAACAGCGTGTTGTTTGAATCGTCGAGGATAGCTTCGAGTTTGAAGCTGGTCGCCGTAGAGTGATCGCCACGGATAGCCACATCAAACAGACCGGTGTCGGTGTTGAAAGATTTGGTGTTGGCGCTGTAAACAAAGTTCAGAGCACGCGTTGGCGTAACAACCAGATCGGATTCGCTGTCTTTGGTCGCGGTTGCCTGCCATGTGGCAGAAGCCGTCGTTTCTGCTGCATTAACTGCGCTCAGGGCAGAAACAGACAGCAGGGAGCCCAGAACGATAGCGTTCAGTTTGTTCATTTATTTAGTCCTTCAAAAAAGAATCCACGTGTATAAAAAGGGGAGCCCCTTTTTCGAGGCGGAGTATAGACAGCCGCAAAATAACGAGGCAATACAGAAAAATTCACTCGACGGAGAGCAACAATAAAAATATAAATAAATTTCTCGTATCTTATTGTTACGTATTGAGTAAATTACTCACTTTCCCGAGTAATAGATAAATATCGATTTTTTAATAAAGAGAAATATCAGGACGTCGGGACAGCCACACACATCATTACAGGCAACACCAGCCCCTTAATTAACCACGCATGTTTTTTTACGCTGGTAATATAGAAGAAGTTGATATTATCAAGTAACATTTCGTTTACAACGCCATCCGGCGCCGCATCATCTTCAGACTTATTCAGCTTTTTATCCTTAATATAAAAGATATTGCTTCCATCGACTTTTTCCACGCTGAGCGTGTAATTTCGGTCAATCAGGTAGCTTTTGCCCTCTTTCTTGAGCACGCCTTTATGAATAACCGTCACAACATCTTTGTTGTTAAACAGGAAAAGCGTGGTTAGCGACATATCGGTTGACTCACCCGTGGAATAGGTTTTCCAGGAAATGGTATCTGACTGGCAGCCAAACCCCTCATCCTGCGTTCTGGTAAAATAGATCCATAACAACGCGATGACAGACAGCGCCAGTACGATACTGAACAGTACACTCATTTTAGTCCTTGACATATTTTAACTCCCGGTCAGGCTTCTGTAAGAAATACAGTTCTTATAATCGTCGATACTGTCCTGCTGATAACAGATGGCCAGGAAATAATTTTCTATCTGCGACTTTTTAAACCTGGAATAGTAAGCATCTGCAACCTGATGTTGACAGTCGATATGTTGACTGGCGATGACCTCTTTTACGTGATTAAAGTAGTGCTGTCGCGGCTGATACATATTCTTATCGATCAGGTATACCGTACACCGGTCCACTTTACCGAGCAGATGCATATCAGAATCTTTCAGGCTCTCGGCATAGGAATCCCTTTGGTGCAACAGTAAAACAGCGGTGCCGATAACGGTAATCAGTAATAAGGTGCAGAGAGAAATAAAGAGTCTGTGCAGCGATATTAATTGTTTAGGCGGATCGGCATCTTTCTTATGCGCTAGCGTATCGAATGATTCAGAGGCAGATTGTTCACTAAGCGTTGAAACAACCGGCGGCCTGACCGTGTGGTGTTCAATATGCGCGGCAAGGCTAAATCCCTTGCCACGTATCGTTTTTATCAGTAAAGGGTCGCATCCTAATGTACGAAATGCTTTTCTGATTTCACTTATGGCAACATTCAGACTCACCGAAGAACCAGAGAAACCATGATCCTCCCAGACCTTCTTTATCAGGTCGTCTCTGTCGAGAGTTTTACCATTATTGATGATAAGTTCATAAAGCAGACGACCCGCCTGGTTAGATAACTTAATGGATGACTCTTCCTCTCCATTAATCATGATCATACCGGTGTCGACTTCATAAAGCATTGTAAGATCAATGAGATACTTCATATTATTATTACGCCATTGTTAAAATTATGTGCATTTGCCAGGCAATAATAAGTCTAAAGTTTGTGTGGTCAAGTCGCGTGATATTAATTGAGAGATGAATTCATAAAGCTTCATTAATTAACAATTATTAAATCATTAATAAAAATATTTGAACCAACGCATTTAGGTTAAAACATTAAAAAAAACTAACACACAAGATTATAATCTTAAACTTTAGAAATTGTTGGAATAATGTTTTGTTATGTACTTTTTTAGTGAAACATAATATCGTCAAAGCATTCTCCCGAGTCGCCATGCGTCTAGCCGGTACATCAGGGACATGTGTAGCCGATTAACATTCATTTTAAATAACACAAATCTTCATGGAGTTTATCATGTTCAAATCGATCATGACCGTATCACTGCTGGCCGCCGCTATTGCCTCTACCAGCGCAGTGGCCGCAGACAATTCAGCGGGTGGTATCATTAACTTTACCGGCGCTATTACCGATACAACCTGTACCATTAACGGCGGTAAAAGCGCAGACTTTACCGTTGCGCTTTCCCCTATTTCGGTAAAAGATGCAGGCACCACGGTTGGCCTGATCACTAAGAATAAAAAATCTATTGCGCTGACTTTCTCAGGTTGTTCACCAGCAGCCGGAACGACCGGCACCCCGCTGAAAGTGTATTTCTCCAGCGCGGATAATATTTCCACTGACGGTAAATACCTGCTGAATAACAGCGTGAACGAAAGCGATGCCAGCGTGGCACGTAATGTCGGTTTTGCGTTAGTGGAGCCAGGTTCGTCTACGCCAATTACCCTGAACCAGCCTTACACCACAGATATTATGGGTACAGCGACCGCGCCAGATTCCGAGACGCTGACGCTGGATGTTTATTATTATAAAACGAACGCCGCTGCCGCCACCGTGGGCGAGTTAAGCTCCAACGTAACGTATACCATTTCCTACCTGTAATAATGATTATTCAGGCTCTGTTTTCGCAGAGCCTGTATTTAAGGTTGCAATCATGCGCAAGGCAATTTTGCTGGCAGGTTTACTGCTAAGCACCGGTCACTCGTGGGCCAATATTGTCATTAATGGCACCCGTGTCCTTTATCCTGAAAATAACAAAGAGGTGATCGTCCAGTTAATGAATACGGGCGATGCGCCCGCTCTGGTGCAATCCTGGATAGATGACGGTGATATTAATTCCACGCCGGAAACAGCCAATGTGCCGTTTTTGCTGTCGCCGCCAGTGATAAAGGTTAACGAACATAATGGCCAACAGCTTCGTATTAAAAAGCTGCCGTCCAGCTTGCCTGTGGATCGCGAATCCGTCTTTTTCCTGAATGTTCTCGACATTCCGCCCAGACCTGAAAATCTGCAAAATCAGAATACCGTTCAGCTGGCGATTAAATCCCGTATCAAACTTTTTTACCGGCCCGCTGCGCTGAAAGGCACGCTGGATGACGCGGTGGCGAAACTGACGCTCGCCGCCGAAGGCGATCGCTTTCGCATTACAAATAACAGTCCGTTCCATATTACGGTCGCCAATATTTCGCTGGGTAAAACGAAATTGCTCCAGGAGTCCCCTATGGTTTCCCCGTTTGGGCAGCTGACGGTCGCCGCAAAAAATACGGTTAAGCGCGGACAGACCTTCCAGCTGATGTATGTGGACGATCTTGGCGCGTATAAAACCCGGACTTTCACCAGTCAGTGATCGGAAAGACTCACCATGAAAATGAAACAAAACAGACTCTGTCTGCTGGCAGTCTGCACGCTTCTGCTTTCGCATAAATCAGGGGCCGTCTCGTTTGATCCCTCCCTGCTTGCTGGCGCATCCGGTGAGTCCGATCTGTCTCGCTTTTCCGAAAACAACGCCATGCCTGCCGGCAGTCAGGAGATGGATATCTACGTAAACGGCAGCTGGAAGGGACGTTATACCGTCATCTACGGCGAGCAGCGTGACGACATCCGCATTGCCTGGAAAGATGCCCGGTCGCTTGGCATCAACGCCACGTCCGTGCCTGCGCCCGCCATTGCGCACGGGCAGGTTCAGCTGCGCGATCTGGTTCAGGGCGGTGAAGTCAAAACCGATACCAGCACCCTGAGTCTGGCGCTTACCGTTCCGCAGGCGGCCGTGCTGCGTACTGAAGAAGGTTACATTGCCCCCCAGTTCTGGGACGAGGGGATACCGGCGCTGATGCTCTCGTGGAACACGACCTGGTACAACACCCGCGCGAAAGGCGCTGCGAAAGACACAAATGATGATTTTTATGCCGGGCTGGATTCCGGCGCCAACCTGTTCGGCTGGCAGTTTCGCGACAGCAGCGCCTGGCGGAAAACGGCCAGCGGAGAGAGTAGCTGGCAGAATAATACCCGCTACCTGCGCCGTCCCCTGGCCTCGCTGAAATCCAACCTGACGCTGGGTGACTTTTATATTCCTGGCGATCTGTTTGATTCCCTGCGCGTGCGCGGCGTGTCGCTGGCGTCGGACATGAAGATGCGCCCAAATTCACAGCAGGGTTTTTCACCGGTGGTTCACGGCGTGGCACGGACGAACGCCCTGGTGAAAGTTATCCAGAATGGCAACGTGATCTATCAGGAGAATGTGCCGCCGGGCCAGTTTACCCTCGACAGCATTCAGCCTACCGGCTCCGCGGGCGATTTGCTGGTGGTGGTGCGTGAAGCGGACGGTTCACAGCAGTCCTTCACGGTGCCGTTTTCCGCCGTACCCGGGATGCTAAAAGAAGGGGTGAGTCAGTACAGCGTGGTGGCGGGTAAAGTGCATCAGAACACGCTCGATGCCGAACCCGCATTCATGCAGGCCACGCTGCGCTACGGGTTTAATAACCTCATCACCGGGTATACCGGGACGATTATTAGCGATAACTACCAGGCCGGGCTTGTCGGTACCGGGTGGAACCTTCCCTTTGGCGCGGTCTCGTTTGATGTCACCCACGCCAAAACCACCCTACAGGATCGCACCAGCAGCGGTCAGAGTTATCGCGTGTCGTACAGCAAATTTATCGATACCACCGCCACCAACTTCACCCTGGCGGCCTATCGCTATTCCACTAAAGGCTATTACAGCTTCAGCGACGCGCTCTATTCGCGCGAAGGGTATCAGCGCCTGAGAGCGCAGTACGACGACTATGAAGATCGGTTTGGCGTTGCGCCCGACATGTCGCTAAGCACCTGGGACGCCATGCGCGCGGCGCAGCCCAAGAATACCTTTACGCTTAACCTTAATCAGCGCCTGCTCAATAACTGGGGCACGGTGTTTGTCTCCGGCACACAGCGCGATTACTGGAACTCACAGCAAACCACGCGCGAATACCAGATGGGCTATTCCAACGCCATCGGCCGCGCCAGCTATACCCTGTCGGCCAGCCGGGTACGGAACAGGGACAGTGAAGAAGAGACGCGCCTTTACCTCTCCCTCAGCCTGCCGTTCTCGCTGTTTGATAATAATGCGTGGATCACCTCCAGCCTGACGGCCAGCGATTCGCATTACGAGCAGAGCAATATCAGCATGAGCGGGAACGCGCTGGCGTCGAACCGACTGAGCTACACCCTCTCCGGCAGTAATGCGCGGGGGGGGAAAAATGCGGCAAGCGTTAACGCCGCGTACCGTTCGAACTTCGCGACACTCGGTGGCTCTTACAGCGAATCCTCCGACTACCGCCAGACCGGGCTCAGCGGACGCGGCAGCCTGGTGGCCTACCCGTGGCACGTTCTCGCCTCAAACGAAACCGGCACAACCATGACTATCGTCGATGCGCCAAAGGCGGAGGGGCTGATGGTGAACGGCGATGAAAGCATTATGACGAACCGCGATGGCGTGGCGCTGGTGCCTTACGCCACCCCGTATCGCAAAAACGCCATTACGTTAACTGAAACGGAAAACAGCGCTGGCGCGGAGGTGATCGGCAATATGGCTAACGTGGCTCCTTACGACGGGGCGGTGAGCTATATCCGCTTTGAAACCGACAAGCGCCAGTCATGGGTACTTCATGCGACGCGCGCCGACGGCAAACCGCTGCCCTTTGGCACCGAAGTGCTGGATGAACATGGTGAATCTGTCGGGTATGTCGGACAGGCCAGCGTACTGTATATCCGTGCTGAACAGCCGCCACGCGCGCTCAACGTGCATCTCCGCGGCGGAAAGTGCGAAATCTCCTCCCCGGCCTGGGGGCTGAACAGCCCCTCATCGGTTTGCCATTAATTACGGATTATCAAAATGTTACGATCATTCATGTTCCTGCTCCTCACCAGCGTTAGCGGGATGAGCTATGCCACCTGCTCCGGCAGCAGCATCGTTTATGGCACACCGATTACCATTGATTTATCGGATAAGCTGAGCCCGGCCACGCCCACATGGACCGGCAGCTTCACCACCCAGTACAGCGGCTCGTTCAACTGTACGACGGGTAATAGCGAATTTTCTTACACGCCGATCCTCTCGACCGACAGCAAATACGCGACCATCCTCGGATTCAGCAACAACAAGTATATGGTGCGGGCGGAGATCACCAATCCCCCGGCCAATAAAACCCTGTCTGCCAGCGGTAGCCATACGGCGTCTGAGCTGAATACACCGTTTACGGTTCGCTTCACCCTCGTTAACCAGAGCGGCACCACCCTGACGGGGGATACGGCGAACATGAGCGACGTTCTGTTCGTCAGCGACATGAGCGGGTTATCTATCTGGGAAATCATCACCTGGCCAATCAATCAGGTCATCAAGATAGCGCAGTGGTTATTCAGCGGGTTCAAGTGGCCTTACGACAACCGCGATATGTTTGGTCAGCCGATGATCATCAAATACGCGCCAAAACTGACTACCTGTTCCTTTGATAATGCGGGGCTGACCGTGGCGCTGCCGACGCTCGGCATTCCCCAGCTCAGTGCATCCTCACAGCCGGGGCTGACGCCTTTTTCACTGAACATGAGCTGTCAGAACGTCGGGGTTAATGGCAATTCCGATCGGGCAATTGAGATGTTTCTGTCCAGCACGCAGCTGCTTTCGACCGACAGCTCGGTGCTGATCGACAGCAGCAGTAGCGCGGCGCAGGGCGTGGGGCTCCGCCTGATAAAACGTGACGCCCCGCAAACGCCGGTGACCTTCTCTACCTCGACCACCAGCCGTGGCAACGCCACAATGATCTTCAGCGTGGCGGCTGGCGCGGCGCTGGACGAACATTTCACCCTTCCGATGGCGGCGTACTATTACGTGTGGGCACCCGCCCAGGTGAGCCAGGGTAAGATCAATACATCGGCTACGCTGAATATTATCTACCCCTGATGTGGACTATTCCTCCATCTTTCCAACCGCCTGCACATACTTAATCAGTTCGCTGTGGTTGGAAAGATTCAGCTTTTTCATCGCATTATGCTTCTGCGTCGCAATAGTACTGACCGAACGGTTTCGATGACGGGCAATCTCCGTCGTTGAAAATCCTTCCACAATAAGATGAAGCACCTCCCACTCTCTGGCCGAGAGGATGGAGCGCGCCCGGGAGCCGGACCGCATTACCCGCCTGAGCCACGAAGAGATCGACGGTTTTTGCCCGTCCGCCATGAGCAACGCGGGTAATTCCTTTTTCAGTTCAGTCAATTCATCCTGCTGACTGATGGTTAATTCAAATTTCATCTCCAGAACTTTTTTTAACAGCCCGTAAGGCAGCTCGGGCACCAACAGAACACGCCTGACGTGATGGGTTTTACATAAAGATGTAAAACGGCTGCTGACCTCCGCACTCCACTCTTTATGATTAAGCAGATAATTAAATTCAGTGAAGAAAACATCCACGTTATTATCCGCCACCGCCGCCAGCGCCTGTTCTGTGGAATCGACCTGAGTAATGTTCAGTACGTAATCGGGTAAAAGATCCTGGAGCGCCCGGAATATTATCTCTTTAAATATATTTATTTTGTAAAACACCATTACCCTTACGATACGTTCAGTATTATTCATGTCTTTTCTAAATTCTCGTGACCGGAGGAAAATGATAATAGTTTATGTACTCACCACTCACAACCTCTTCGCGCCAGGATTTTATCCTTCTCAGGCTTAAAAATCTGAACAAGGACATTAAATTCATAGAAAAAATTCTATTTTATTCTGCACGCCGTTTCCCCTCGCAGATAAAGCCCTGTCGATAACCCTGCCACGATCACAATTTTTCTTACAGAAACAGCAGTAACTCACTGAAAAGGCGGTGGATTAACCCCATTAATCAACCTTCTGATGCTTATTATCCGCTCATTTACAGAATAAAAATCTGGCATGAATATTATTAGAAGATTAAAACAATTGCATATACCATTAAAACCCTTTTTCAATTTTATCTTCCTCTAATAATTGGCATCAGCTTTACTCGACGGTTTGTATTGGCTTACATTGATGCCATCGCATCGCGTTATATAAAAAAGTGCTCGCTATTCTTTTAATAAGAGAGTGCGAACCGCCATTTTCTCTTATATGGACTGTTTACTCAGCGAAAGGAGAATGCCAATGCAAAATAAAAAAACAATTCACGTTGCCGTTGTTGACAGCTGCGAATTCACGATGATTGGCCTGCAATCGCTTGGAAAGCGTGAGCCTGATGAAAAACACGACGTTATTTTCCATGGGTTTACCCATATCGAAGAACTTGCTATGAGTGAACAACTCTTTGATATCATCATTTATGATCCGTTGAATACGCGTCATTTCCGGGTGACGACAAATGACGACATTCTCTGCATTAAACAGAAACAAGTGACGGCGAAGATCTATATCTATTCGTTATCCGCCGGCTATTTGAAATTCAAACATGTCGATGGGGTCATCAGCAAAAGAGTCTCCCTGGGGGATATCAAAGCGCTGTGGCAAATACTGATGAGCCAGACGCCGCAAGAGTCTGGCCGTTACAACGTAGGCATGACGACCCGCTTACGCACCCCGGCGAGGCTGTCCAGCGAGGAGGCCAGCGTATTGCGCGGCTATTCCTGTAATCTCAAAACCAAGCAAATCGCCCGTCAGCTGGGGTGTAACGTCAGGCTGGTTTACTTTTATAAGAACAACGCCATGAACAAGCTTAAAGCCGTGCGTGGCCCCTCGTTTTACCAGAGCATTCGCTGGATCCTGAATTAAGAATTTGACCGTGTGTCGTTTGCCTTTTGTTCCCGTGTCCGCGGGAACCTTTTTTTCATTTTCTGAAGGCTGTTCCATGTATACCGTTCTTCCCTCTCCCCTGTTGCAACGTATCTCAGGGCTGCGCTTCCAGCCGCTTGTCGATCTTCATTCGGGCCAGGTGTTCGCGCATGAAGTGCTTGTGGAGATCCGTAACGTCAATCTTGAGGTGCTGTTTGCCTCGCTGCCCTCGCGCAGCGCGCTGCAAATCTTCTTCTGGCAGGCCAACACTCTCTTACAGATACCCGCCCGGGACGGTTACTGGCTAAACCTTCCGGCAGAGCACCTTCTCGACGAACGCGCTATCCGGTTGTTGCTGGCGTTACGCCATCAGCAGCGGTTAACGATTGAAATTCAGGATCCCCTGACCATCACACGGCTGAGCGAGGCTGAGCAACGTCATCTTCATGCCACGCTTGTTCGGTTAAAAGAGGCGGGATGGCAAATCTGGCTGGACGATTTAACCCGGGAGTTGGCGGAGGCGTTCGCGCGGCTTGCGCTACCGCTGGATGGGGTAAAAATTGACCGTTCAGCACTGCGCGAGCGCGCGCCGCTTGCCCCGTTTGTGCAGGAGGTCAGGACAGGTATCGCGCAATCAATTCTTATCGAAGGCATCGAAAACTCGCGGGATCTGGCGCGCGCCCGCACGTCCGGCGCACAGTCTGGCCAGGGTTTTCTGTGGCCCGAAAGCCGAACCGATGCCCGCGTAACGCTTTGACGGCCAGCGGAGCGCTGGCCTTTTTACCGGGGCTTACCAGCCCGGCACCGCGCCACCGTTAAAAAGGGTCTCTGCCGCTTTCGCCACTTCCGGCGACTGATAGGACTGGATAAATTCCTTCACGTTTTCAGCGTCTTTGTTGTCTTCACGCGTGACCACAATATTCACATAGGGTGAGTTTTTGTCTTCAATAAAGACGCTGTCGTGTACCGGAGACAGCCCCGTTTGCTGGAGATAGGTGGTACTGATGATGGCCACATCCACTTTCGGATCGTCCAGCACGCGCGGCAGCTGCGCCCCTTCCAGCTCCATAATCTGTAAGTTTTTCGGGTTCGCGGTAATATCCAGCGCCGTTGGCAGCAGGCCAACATCCGGTTTAAGGGTAATCAGCTTCTCTTTTTGCAGCAGCAACAGCGCGCGGCCAAGGTTGGTGGGATCGTTTGGAATCGCAATGGTTGCGCCGTCCTTCAGCTCAGAGACCGATTTAATCTTTCGGGAGTAACCCGCCATCGGGAAGACGAAGGTATTGGCCACGGCGACCAGCTTGTAATTGTGCGCCTTGTTATCTTCTGCAAGGAAAGGGCGATGCTGGAAGACGTTGGCGTCCAGTTCGCCCTGGTTGGTGGCATCGTTGGGTAGCAGCGAGCCGCTAAAGCCCACCAGCTCAACATCCAGACCGTATTTCTCCTTTGCCACCTTTTTGGCGACTTCCGCCACGTCCTGCTCAGCGCCATTGATTACGCCGACTTTAATGTGTCTGGCATCATTGCCGCCCTGGTCACAGCCCGCGAGCAGCAGGCCAGTCAGGAGAAGCACACCCATTCGAAGTTTCACGAGACAGTTCCTTTTGAAAGTCGTTTTGAAGACTATATCGACAACGAGACGGCAGGCTAAAAAACGAAAAGGAATCAGTAAGACGGTTAAGTTATATGCGGCCTGTTGCCGGGTGGCGCTGCGCTTACCCGGCCTACGTGACGGGGGAAGTGTAGGCCCGGTAAGCGTAGCGCCACCGGGCGATGGGCATCAGGCTACGGTAGTCCAGGCGCAAGCAGAACCGCTAACCTCACGCCTGCCGACGCAGCGGCGCTTCGCGCAAAAACCACGACAGCACAAACGCCAGCACCATAATCCCCGCCGCCAGCATGAACACCGCATGGATCGCCGAGCCGAACGCATCCAGATAGTCCAGACGCAGGGCATCAGGCAGATGGTGTATGGCAACGGGATTAAGTTCACGCGGCAGTTCCGCCCCTTCAGGCAGCCTGTCGATCAGACCTGATTGCAGAATATGGGTGAACACCGCGCCAAACAGCGCAACGCCAATCGCCCCGCCAATGGAGCGGAACAGCGTCACCCCAGACGTCGCGACGCCGTATTGATCGGCTGACACGCTGTTTTGCACCGCCAGCACCAGCACCTGCATCACCAGTCCCAGCCCCATGCCCAGCACGCCGGTAAACAGGTAAAGCTGCCAGGTTGGAGAGGTGATTGAAATGCGCGTCAGTAACATCATCCCCACCACGCCGAGCAGCGTGCCGAGGATCGGGAACAGACGATATTTCCCGGTACGGCTGATGATGCGCCCGCTGATGATGGAGGTGAGCAACAGCCCCCCCATCAGGGGGATGAGCTGCAAACCGGCCTGCGTCGGCGTGGCGTCTTTTACCACCTGTAAATAGAGCGGCAGGAAAGTGACGGAGCCAAACAGCGACATGCCGATAATAAAACCGATCAGGCTACAGAGCAGGAAGCTGCGGTCGCGGAAGAGCGACAGCGGGATAATCGGCTCCCACGCCAGCCGCTCTTCGTAGATAAACCCGGCGATCCCCGTCAGGCCGAAGGCCAGAATGCACCACAGCTGCGGGTCGCTCCATTGGCGGATCGTCCCCCCCTCGGTGGTAAACAGAATGATGCACAGCAACGCCATGCTGAGGTAAATCGCCCCCAGGTAATCAATCTCATGCTTGCTGCGCCGCGCGCTGCCGTGGAAAACCGCGCCAATCACCAGCAGCGCAAACAGCCCCAGCGGCAGGTTGATGTAGAAAATCCAGCGCCAGGATGCGTGCTGAACGATAAACCCGCCGATCAGCGGCCCTATCACCGTCGCCAGGCCAAACACGCCGCCAAACAGCCCCTGATAGCGACCCCGATCGGCAGGCGGGATCACGTCCGCCACGGCAGCCATGCTGATCACCATCAGACCCCCGCCCCCCAGCCCTTGCAGGGCGCGCATCAGCACCAGCTGGGTCATGTTCTGCGCCAGACCGCACAGCGCGGACCCTACAAGGAACAGCACAATCGCGATTTGCAGAACGATTTTTCGGCCAAACAGATCGCCGAATTTGCCGTACAGCGGCACCACGATGGTCGAACTGAGGATATAGGCCGTTACCACCCACGAGAGCTTATCCAGCCCGCCCAGCTCACCGACGATGGTCGGCAGCGCGGTGGAGACAATGGTCTGATCCAGCGCCGAGAGCAGCATCACCAGCAGGAGTGCGCTGAACAGCAGCTTAATCGACGGCGCCTTTTTCGCAGGTTGAGTCATTACGTCGGACTCCATAAGACATCACTTGAAATTAATTAATCGTATAATTAATATTTGTGGAAGTGATGAATAAGATCAAGAGATACGGTGACCATGCCAGCACAAAAGGACAATTCTGAACCCCGCCGCCCCGGTCGGCCACGCGGCGGCAAGCGCGTTACCGCCAGCCGTGAACAGCTGCTGGACATCGCCCTGAACCTCTTTTCCCGCCAGGGGATCGCCAATACGTCGTTGAACGCCATCGCCCGCGAAGCAGGCGTGACGCCCGCCATGCTGCACTACTACTTCAACTCCAGAGAACAGTTACTGGATGCGATGATTGAGGAGCGCTTCCTGCCGTTACGCGAGCGGATCGGGGCGATTTTCGCCGACAACCGGGATTCGCCGGTGGATGCCCTGACGGAAATGGTCAGGGTGCTGGCCGAACTGGCGGAAAAGTATCGCTGGTTTGCCCCGCTGTGGATGCAGGAGGTGATTGGCGAGATGCCGGTACTGCGCACCCATTTGCAGGCACGCTTTGGCGATGAGAAATATCACACCACGCTGGCAACCATCAAAGGCTGGCAGCAGGAAGGAAAGCTGAATCCGGCGCTGGCCCCCGAACTGCTGTTCACTACGCTGCTGAGCCTGGTGCTGGTGCCGTTCTCCCGCATGCGCAATGACGAGAGGCTTAGCGCCCTCTCGCCGGAGATCGTGGTGCGCCACGTGTTAGCCGTGATAGGCACCGGGATCGGCGGTTAAAGATTTTTGGACAGATAGTGTCTCTGCATTCCCTGATAAGGGTAATCCTGCAAGGACATCTGCACCTGATAACCCTGTTTTTCATAGAACGGACGCGCCTGGAAGCTGACCGTATCCACCAGCACGTGACGACAGCCTTTGCGACGGGCCTCCTCTTCAGCCGTTTTGATAAGCTGGCTTCCCACACCCGTACCCCGCACGCTGTCACTGACCCACAGATAGTCGATGTTCAGCCAGTCGCCTTTCCGTACGCCGATTAACCCGCCCAGCATGACGCCATTGTCGTCTCGCATATATACGCCAATATCGCCACTAAACGTCGCCAGATCTAAATACTGCGCGTTATAGGCTCTTAGCCCCGTTAATAATTCTTCTTTTTCTTCAGCCGTGACTTTATCTGTAATGCTCAGGTGCATAAATCTCTCCTTATTTTCAGCGCAATCTGAATATCTCACAGCTTAACCTTCATAAAAACTCCTTATTTCCTCCATTGTTTAAACAAGGAAATATTCATTCAATATGTAAATAAAAAAAACCTTTCCAATAGGCTCCGAAAACGTATAATGAGAACGATCATTCTCACTTTTTACGGTAGCCGACGATGAGCACAAAGCTGGAAGAACGACAAAAACTACGGCAGGACGAAATCATCACCGCCGCGCGCCGCTGCTTTCGCGCCAGTGGATTTCACGCTGCCAGCATGTCGCAGATCGCCAGCGAAGCCAGGCTCAGCGTCGGACAAATCTATCGCTATTTCAGTAACAAAGACGCGATCATTGAAGAGATGATCCGGCGCATTATCGACTCACGTATTGAGGAGATGCAGGGCAAAACCCTGGTTGAAGGGATGCCGCAGGCGCTTGCCTGGCGCCAGACGCTTAACGAAGATGATGACGCGCTAATGCTCGAAATGTCCGCAGAGGCCACGCGCAATCCGCTGGTGGCAAACATGCTGATCGAAGCCGAAGCCCGCATGTTCGCCAACGCTTGTGAGCACCTTAAAAAGCAGTTCCCCCACCTGAGCGATGAGCATATTCGCTGCTGCGTGGAGATTACCGCTGTGATGATCGAAGGCACGATTTACCGTCGACTCACGCCTTTAAAAGTACCGTCAGAACAATTAGAGCCCATATACCAGAATATTTTAAATATGCTTTTCTCTGCGAAGTAATCGCATGTGAATAATTAGCGGAAATAATTAATTTCCCTTTTTTCATTTCTGGCTCTGCCAGAGATGCGGGATCGCTGTGCTTTTAATTAGCCCTCCTCCCTGTTAAGCGATTAACAGGGCAGGCTTCGTTCACCCTGGAAAAAGATTATGAAAACCATAACAACCTCCATCGCAGCATTACTCCTCCTGACAGGGTGCGATAATGCGCAAACATCTGCTCCTCAACGTCCTCTTCCGGAAGTGGGGATTGTCACACTCATGAGCCAGCCGGTGTCCGTCGTTAGCGAGCTGACCGGCCGCACCGCCGCCGCGATGAGCGCCGAAGTGCGCCCTCAGGTGGGCGGCATTATTCAGAAACGGCTCTTCACCGAAGGCGATACGGTCAAGGCCGGGCAGGCGCTGTATCAGATCGATCCTTCCAGCTACCGCGCCGCTTATAATGAAGCTGCCGCCGCACTGAAACAGGCGCAGGCGCTGGTGCAGGCCGACTGCCAGAAAGCCCGACGCTATGCGCAGCTGGTGAAGGACGACGGCGTATCACGTCAGGATGCGGAAGACGCGAAGTCCACCTGCGCGCAGGACAAGGCCAGCGTCGAGTCAAAGAAAGCCGCGCTGGAAAGCGCCCGCATTAACCTCAACTGGACCACCGTCACCGCGCCGATTGCCGGACGTATCGGCATCTCCTCTGTGACCCCCGGCGCGCTGGTGACCGCCCAGCAGGATACCGCGCTGGCCACCATTCGCGGGCTGGACAGTATGTACGTCGATTTAACCCGTTCCAGCGCCGATCTGCTGCGTTTACGCAAGCAAACCCTCGCCAGCAACAGCGATACGCTGAACGTGTCGTTGATCCTCGAAGACGGCAGCAGCTACAGCGAAAAAGGCCATCTGGCGTTAACCGAAGTGGCGGTGGATGAGTCTACCGGCTCAGTTACCCTGCGCGCCGTCTTCCCGAACCCGCAGCATCAGCTTCTGCCGGGCATGTTCGTCCGCGCCAGAGTGGATGAAGGCATCATGAATGACGCGATCCTCGCCCCGCAGCAGGGCATCACTCGCGACGCCAAAGGCACCGCCACCGCGCTGGTGGTGAACGCCAGCAACAAGGTCGAACAGCGTCAGCTGGAGACGGGTGATACTTACGGCGACAAATGGCTGGTGCTGAGCGGTTTGAAGGCTGGCGATAAGCTGATTGTGGAAGGCACCGACAAAGTCACCGCCGGGCAGGAAGTGAAAGCTGAAGAGATGAAAACCAACGGAGGAAACGCCTGATGTTTTCCCGTTTCTTCGTGCGTCGCCCGGTCTTTGCCTGGGTTATCGCCATTCTCATCATGCTCGCCGGGATACTGGCGATCCGCACGCTGCCCGTTGCGCAGTACCCGGACGTTGCCCCGCCGTCGATCAAAATATCCGCCACCTACACCGGCGCCTCCGCACAAACGCTGGAGAACAGCGTGACGCAGGTGATCGAGCAGCAGCTCACCGGGCTGGATAACCTGCTCTACTTCACCTCCACCAGCAGCTCGGACGGGTCGGTGAGCATTAACGTCACGTTTGAACAGGGAACCGATCCGGACACCGCTCAGGTACAGGTGCAGAATAAAGTCCAGCAGGCAGAATCGCGCCTGCCGACCGAGGTGCAGCAGTCCGGGATCACCGTCGAAAAATCCCAGAGCAACTTCCTGCTGATCATGGGCGTATATGACAAAACCGACACCGCCAGCAGCTCGGATATCGCCGACTGGCTGGTGAGTAATATGCAGGATCCGCTGGCGCGCGTGGATGGCGTCGGTAGCCTACAGGTGTTCGGTGCAGAATACGCGATGCGCATCTGGCTCGACCCGGCGAAGCTGGCGTCGTACTCGCTGATGCCCTCCGACGTGCAGAGCGCGATTGAAGCGCAGAACGTGCAGGTTTCCGCCGGTAAAATCGGCGCGCTGCCCTCGTCGAACGCCCAACAGCTGACCGCCACCGTCCGCGCTCAGTCGCGTCTGCAAACGGTCGATGAGTTCAAAAAGATCATCGTCAAGAGCCAGTCCAACGGTGCGGTGGTGCGCATCAGCGACGTCGCGCGCGTGGAGATGGGCAGCGAAGATTACACCGCCACCGCGAAGCTGAACGGCCACCCGGCGGCGGGTATGGCGGTGATGCTCTCACCGGGCGCCAACGCGCTTAACACCGCCACGGCGGTAAAAGATAAGATCGCCGAGTTCAAAAAGTCGATGCCGGAAGGCTACGACGTGGCCTACCCGAAAGACAGCACCGAGTTCATCAAGATCTCCGTTGAGGACGTGATTCAGACCCTGTTCGAAGCCATTATCCTCGTGGTGGTGGTGATGTACCTGTTCCTGCAAAACATCCGTGCGACGCTGATCCCGGCGCTGGCGGTGCCGGTGGTGCTGCTGGGCACCTTCGGCGTGCTGGCGCTGTTCGGTTACTCCATCAACACCCTGACGCTATTTGCGATGGTGCTGGCGATAGGGCTTTTGGTGGATGACGCCATCGTGGTGGTGGAAAACGTCGAGCGTATTATGCGCGACGAAGGGCTGCCCGCCCGGGAAGCGACCGAAAAATCGATGGGCGAAATTTCCGGCGCGCTGATCGCCATTGCGCTGGTGCTCTCTGCGGTATTCCTGCCGATGGCCTTCTTCGGCGGCTCTACCGGGGTCATTTACCGCCAGTTCTCGGTCACCATTATTTCGGCGATGTTCCTCTCCGTGGTGGTGGCGCTGACCCTGACGCCCGCGCTGTGCGGCACGATCCTGAATCACACCGCTCCGCACAAAAAGGGCTTCTTCGGCGCGTTTAACCGCTTCTACAGTAAGACCGAGCACGGCTATCAGAACAAGGTGCTGCGCGCCCTGCGCCGTTCCGGTGGCATGCTGGTGATCTACGCCCTGCTCTGCGGCGCGATGGGGTTCGCCATGCTAAAACTGCCGGGCAGCTTCCTGCCAACCGAAGACCAGGGTGAAATCATGGTGCAGTACACCCTGCCTGCCGGCGCAACCGCGGTGCGTACCGCCGAGGTAAGCCGCCAGGTACGCGAGTGGTTCCTCACCAAAGAGAAAGCCAACACCAACGTGATCTTCACCATTGAAGGCTTCAGCTTCAGCGGCAGCGGCCAGAACGCCGGGATGGCGTTCGTCTCCCTGAAAAACTGGTCAGAGCGCAAAGGCGATGAGAATACCGCCCAGGCCATTGCCCTGCGCGCCACGCAGGAGCTGAGCACCATTCGGGATGCCACAATTTTCGCCATGACGCCCCCGGCGGTGGATGGTTTAGGCCAGAGCAACGGCTTTACCTTTGAGCTGATGGCCAGCGGCGGCACCGACCGCGACGCGCTGCTGAAACTGCGTAACCAGCTGATTGGCGAAGCCAACCAGGACAACTCGCTGCACGCCGTGCGCGCCAACGATCTGCCGCAGATGCCGCAGCTTCAGGTGGATATCGATAACAACAAAGCCGTGTCGCTGGGGCTGTCCCTGAGCGACGTCACCGACACCCTCTCCAGCGCCTGGGGCGGGACCTACGTGAACGACTTTATCGATCGCGGCCGCGTGAAAAAGGTCTACATCCAGGGCGACAGCGACTATCGCGCCGTGCCGTCGGATCTCAACAAGTGGTATGTGCGCGGCAGCGACAGCACCATGACACCGTTCTCCGCCTTCGCCACCACCCGCTGGGAGTACGGCCCGGAAAGCCTGGTGCGCTACAACGGCTCGGCGGCGTATGAGATTCAGGGCGAAAACGCCAGTGGCGCCAGCTCCGGCACGGCGATGAGCAAAATGGAGCAGTTGGCAAACAGCCTGCCGTCCGGCAGCACATGGGCGTGGAGCGGTTTGTCGTTGCAGGAAAAACTGGCGAGCGGCCAGGCGATGAGCCTTTATGCCCTCTCGATCCTGGTGGTGTTCCTGTGCCTGGCAGCGCTGTATGAGAGCTGGTCAGTACCGATTTCGGTCATCATGGTGATCCCGCTAGGGGTGCTGGGCGCGGCGGTTGCCGCCTCCCTGCGCGGCCTGAACAACGACGTCTATTTCCAGGTGGCGCTGCTGACCACCATCGGTCTGTCGTCGAAGAACGCCATTCTGATTGTCGAGTTTGCCGAAGCCAAAGTGGCCGAAGGCTACTCCCTGACGCGCGCCGCCCTGCGGGCCGCCCAGACGCGTCTGCGTCCGATCATCATGACCTCGCTGGCGTTTATCGCAGGCGTGACGCCGCTGGCGATTGCCACCGGCGCCGGGGCCAACAGCCGCGTGGCGATCGGTACCGGTATTATCGGCGGGACGCTGGCCGCGACGCTGCTGGCCATCTTCTTTGTTCCTTTATTCTTTGTACTGGTGAAACGTCTGTTCTCCGGTAAGCACGCAAACCGGAGGTCATAATGTTTCGTGTAACCGTATTAACGTTAGCGCTGCTGAGCGCGGGCTGTGTGTCATTAGATCCCACGTATCAGCGCCCGGACGCCCCCGTCCCGACGACGTTGCCGGGCGCCCATGGCGAAGCCAACGCCGTGGTGAGCCAGTGGCAGCAGGTGATGAATGATGCGCGGTTGAAAAGCGTGGTGACGATGGCGCTCAACAGCAACCGCGACGTGCAAAAAGCGATTGCGGATATCGACGCCGCCCGTGCCCAGTATGGCGAAACGCGCTCGTCCCTGTTCCCGACGGTGGACGCGGAACTGAGCCACACCCGCAGCCGCACGCTGGCGAGCGGTGTCGCGACAAGTGACGAAGCCAACGGCGCGGTCTCCAGCTTCGAACTGGATCTGTTTGGCCGCAACCAGAGCCTGTCGCGTGCCGCGCGTGAAACCTGGCTTGCCAGCGAATTCACCGCGCAGAACACGCGCCTGACGATGGTCAGCGAGCTGACCACGGCCTGGGTGACGCTGGCGGCGGATAACAGCAATCTGGCGCTGGCGAAGTCCACCCTGGAGAGCGCCGCAAACTCACTCAAGATTGTGAAGCGCCAGCAGGAAGTAGGCGTGGCAGCGGCAACGGACGTCAGTGAAGCGATGGCGGTTTACCAGCAGGCGCGCGCCAGCGTGGCGAGCTACCAGACGCTGGTGATGCAGGACAAAAACGCTCTCAACCTGCTGGCGGGCGATACGGTGCCCGAGAACCTGCTACCCGGCACGCTGGAGAGCCTGAGCGACAACGCCATCACGCTGATCCCGGCGGGCGTTAGCTCCAGCGCGCTGCTGCGTCGTCCGGACATTCAGGAGGCGGAACACAACCTGCTGAGCGCCAACGCCAACATCGGCGCGGCGCGCGCCAACTTCTTCCCGACCATCTCGCTCACCGCCAGCGCGGGCGTCGGCAGCGATTCGCTGTCGTCCCTGTTCAGCCACGGGATGAAGGTCTGGTCGTTTGCCCCTTCCATCACCCTGCCGCTGTTCAGCGGCGGCAACAATATGGCGCAGCTGCGCTATGCGGAAGCCGAGAAAAAAGGGTTAATTGCGACCTATGAGAAAACCATCCAGAGCGCGTTCAAGGACGTGGCCGACGCGCTGGCCCGGCGCGAAACGTTGAGTGAACAGCTTGATGCCCAGCGTGAATACGTGGCGGCGGAGCAAAAAACGCTGGATGTGGCGACGCGCAGTTACAAGGCTGGCGCGGGCGATTATCTGACGGTGCTCACCGCGCAGCGGTCGCTGTGGTCGGCGCAGGAATCACTGATTGCCTTGCAGCAAACCGACCTGGAAAACCGCATCACGCTGTGGCAATCGCTGGGCGGCGGGATTCAGTAACATCACTGCCGGGCGGCGCAACGTTGCCCGGCCATCAGAGTAAATACCTATGGCAAAAGTCTCTTCTTCTTTCGCGGCCATCCTTGGCCTGCTGACGGCGATCGGGCCGCTGTGTTCCGATTTTTATCTTCCGGCGCTGCCGGAGATCGCCACCCAGCTCAACACCTCCACAACGCTGACGCAGCTTTCTCTTACCTCGGCGCTGATTGGCCTGGGGCTGGGACAACTCTTTTTCGGCCCGCTAAGCGATCGCATCGGACGTAAAACGCCGCTGCTGTTCTCACTTTTGCTGTTTGTACTGGCTTCAGTGCTTTGCGCCAGCACGCAGAATATTTACGCCCTGATCGGCTGGCGATTTGTGCAGGGCGTTGCCGGGGCGGGCGGCTCCGTACTTGCCCGCTCCATCGCCCGCGATAACTATCATGGCACGATGCTAACGCAGTTTTTTGCCCTACTGATGACGGTCAACGGCATCGCGCCCGTGGTGTCCCCGGTACTCGGTGGCTATATCGCGTCGCATTTCGACTGGCGGATGCTGTTCTGGGTAATGGCAGGGGCGGGTCTGGCGCTGCTGATCGCCAGCCAGCTTTTTATCCGCGAGTCCCTAACAGAGAAACAGGGCAGGGGATCGCTGACGCAAACCGCCAGGACGGTACTTAAAAATCGTCGCTTTATGCGCTACTGCCTGATCCAGGCCTTCATGCTGGCGGGGCTGTTCGCCTATATCGGGGCATCCTCCTTTGTGATGCAAAACGAGTATGGCCTGAGCGCCATGCAGTTCAGCCTGCTGTTCGGTGTGAACGGTATCGGCCTGATCGTCTCAGCGCTGATTTTCTCCCGTCTGGCACGCCGCCATCTGGCGGAAAGATTGATGCGAACAGGCCTCGTTCTGGCGTTGTCCTGCGCGGGGCTGACATTGCTCTTTGCGTGGATGCAGCTTTCCGTTCCGGCACTGGTTGCACTCTTTTTCACCGTCGCATTTAACAGCGGGATCAGCACCATTGCGGGTTCAGAAGCGATGAGCGCAGTCGACACGAAGGAGTCCGGCACAGCGTCAGCCATTCTGGGCATGCTGATGTTTTTATTCGGCGGGATCGCAGCGCCTCTCGCGGGTATCGGCGGAGAAACGATGCTGAAAATGAGTCTCGCGGTGTTAGTAAGCTATGGCATTGCACTGGCGATCGGATCCCGCACACAGAATGCGTAAATTCATACTTTTGGCTTGAATCGCGTTGATGAATGTAACGATATATTTCAGGGGAAGCATGTGACTTTCAAAGGAGGTTTCGATGAAATCTGCACACCTGGTTTGCCTGCTCGTTTGCCTGATTTTCGCTGCGTTTGTTCACGCGCAGGAGAAGAGCGCTCCGGAGAAAGAGGCCCAGATAAAACAGCAGGTCCTGAAAGATGTAAAGAAAACCTGTACCCCGCAGAAAAAGCAGAGCGATAAGGCCTGGCAGGCGATGATTTTGTCGTCTGAGGCCAATCAGCTGCTGATCAAAAACGCCATCACCGCCGTGAAGCGTGACAACCTGGACGCCTACTGGGATGCAGTCAGTCAGGTGGATTGTATGGAAGATTACTGAGGGTTGAGCGCCGGGTGGCGCCGCGCTTACCCGGCCTACATTACACGTTTAACGCTTCCGCACATCCGGAATAATTAAATCCCCGCGCAGCACGTAGGACCCCAGCATCTGCGTTTTCTCTGTCAGCCAACTCACGATACGCGCCGCCATGGCGTCCATGGAATACTCAATGGCCGGGATCACTGGGATACCCGGCAGATGCAGCGAACCGCCGAGGCTAAAGACCATGATGTCTTCCGGTACCGATTTATTAAACGCCTGTAACTGCGGGATCACCCGCTGGGCTTCCTGCTCATCCGCCACCAGCAGCGCGTTGAAGTTCAGCGTGGACGCGTTGTTGAGTAATTCCTGAAGCGCAACGGACGATGAAGTTGCGTCCATAAACACGAGGTTGCGATTAAAGGGCAGGAAGTTTTTCTCCAGCGCATGTTTGTAACCCAACAGCACCTGATCGGCAAAGCCGCTGCCGTGCGGGTGGATGAGCGCTATCTGGCGACGCCCCTGGCTGGTGAGATAGTTGCAGGCCGTTTCAGCCGCGAACGCGTGATCGAACTGAATGCTGTTGGCGTTATCGGCTTCCATACAGTCGACCAGAATCACGTTGTCCATGTCCACGTCCAGCGGGAAACGCGCGCCAATCACCAGAATGTCATCACATAAGCCGCAGGAGAGTTCTTCAAGGGCGTTCATCACTTCTGTTTTCGTGTGTGCGAAACGCAGCAGCAGATGTTTTTGATGCTGGCTGAGGTGTTTTTCCAGCGCGTACAGGTAACCGGTGGTCTGGTTAATGTTTTCCTGCGCGCAAATCACCCCAATGCAGCCCGTCGACTGGCTGAGCAGCGACTGGGCGATCACGTTGGGACGATAGTTCAGCTCGTCCACCGCTTTCAGAACAGCCTGGCGGCTGGCTTCTTTAACGCCACGCGACCCGCTCAACACCCGTGATACCGTGGCTTTGGACACCCCGGCCAGACGCGATACATCGTTGATTGTAGACATCTCTCTCCCCTGTCAGACGCAACTGGCGTCTGTAATTTCCATCACCGCTACGGCTCACATTATAGCCAGAACGGAGTATATCCGTTTCCGTTTTCCATGGAAACCGATTTTCCGCTTCCACTCAATTTGATGCCAAAACAGCCAAATTATGTGACCCACATCCGGTTAATTAGCCTCATAAGTAATGGATCTTGATGGTTGTCACACTTCTGTCTTTTATAAATGGAAACCGGTTTCCGTATCATGTCCAATCATCCTCGCAATAACTTTTTACATTTTGAGGATGGTTGTCGATGTTCAAGATTATGCTGTGCTGCTCTGCCGGGATGTCCACCAGCCTGCTGGTCAGCAAAATGATCGATGTAGCAAAAGAACGGGGCTTACCCGTGAAGATAGATGCGTATGGCGTATCCGAATTTGATACGCAGTTTCCGCACTATCAGGTGGTGCTTCTCGGACCGCAAGTGAAATACATGTTAAAGACACTCTCAGACAAGGCAGCGACGCAAGGCATTCCGGTGCAGCCCATCGACATGATGGATTACGGCATGCAGCGTGGCGATAAAGTACTGGACTATGCTCTGTCGCTTATCGAAGCGGCACACTAAAAGGTGTTCACATGAGTTCGTTATATCAATCTATGGTCGCGGTCATTGAGCAATCAATTACCCCGCTGGCCGCGAAGCTGGGTCAGCAAAAGTATGTGATTGCCATCCGCGACGGCTTTACCGCCGCGCTGCCGTTTATGATCATCGGCTCGTTTATGCTGGTGTTTATCTTCCCGCCGTTTTCGGCGGATACCACCAACAGCTTCGCCCGCGGCTGGCTGGATTTCTCCGAGACCTACCGCGAACAGCTGATGCTGCCCTTTAACCTCAGCATGGGCGTGATGACCTTCTTCATCTCGGTGGGGATTGGGGCGAGCCTGGGGCGTCAGTTTAACCTCGATCCGGTGATGTCCGGCCTGCTGGCCTTTATGGCCTTCCTGCTGGTCGCAGCACCCTATGCCGATGGCAAAATTTCGACCCAGTATCTCTCCGGCCAGGGGATCTTCACTGCGCTTATCACCGCGATCTACTCCACCCGCGTGTACGCGTGGCTGAAGCAGAACAACGTCACCATCCGCCTGCCGAAAGAGGTGCCGACCGGCGTGGCGCGTTCGTTTGAGATCCTGATCCCGGTGATGGTGGTGATCGGGACGCTGCACCCGCTGAACCTGTTCATTGAAGCGCAGACCGGCATGATTATCCCGCAGGCGATCATGCACCTGCTGGAGCCGCTGGTCTCGGCGTCTGACTCCCTGCCCGCGATTCTGCTCTCCGTGCTGCTGTGCCAGATCTTCTGGTTCGCGGGTATCCACGGGTCGCTGATTGTCACCGGCATCATGAACCCGTTCTGGATGGCGAACCTCTCTGCAAACCAGGCGGCACTGGCGGCGGGCGCGGCGCTGCCGCACGTTTATCTGCAAGGTTTCTGGGATCACTACCTGCTGATTGGCGGCGTAGGCTCGACCCTGCCGCTGGCGTTCCTCCTGCTGCGTAGCCGCGTTACCCATCTGCGCACCATCGGCAAAATGGGCGTTGTGCCAAGCTTCTTTAACATCAACGAACCGATTCTGTTCGGCGCGCCGATCATCATGAACCCGATGCTGTTTATCCCGTTCGTGTTCGTTCCGCTGGTCAACGCCTGCCTGGCGTACGGCGCAACTAAACTCGGCTGGCTGGCTCAGGTGGTTTCGTTAACCCCGTGGACCACGCCCGCGCCGATTGGCGCCTCGTGGGCGGCGAACTGGGCGCTGAGCCCGGTGGTGATGTGCCTCGTCTGCATGGTGATGTCGGCGCTGATGTACCTGCCGTTCCTGCGCGCCTATGAGCGTACGCTGATTAAAAACGAAGAGCAGAAAGCCCAGGCTGCAACCGTGGGTGCCGCTGAAGCCACAAGCAATTAAGTCAAAGAGGAAGGGTCATGAAATACGCATTTCCCGATAACTTCTGGTGGGGCAGCGCAAGCTCCGCTCTCCAGACGGAAGGGACACGAGAGGGTGAAACCACGTGGGACTACTGGTTTGCCCGCGAGCCGAACCGTTTTCACAACGGCGTGGGGCCGCAGCACACCTCCACGTTTTATCAGCACTGGAAAACGGACATTCAGCTGTTAAAGCAGCTGAACCACAACAGCTTTCGCACCTCGATTAGCTGGGCGCGCCTGATCCCCGACGGTATCGGTGAAGTGAACCCGGACGCGGTCGATTTTTACAATCAGGTTATTGATGAGCTGAATGAACAGGGCATCACGCCGTTTATCACCCTGTTCCATTTCGACATGCCGATGGCGATGCAGGAAATTGGCGGCTGGGAAAACCGTGACGTAGTGGACGCTTACGCCCGCTATGCGCAGATATGCTTCGAGCTGTTCGGGGACCGCGTGCTGCACTGGTTTACCTTCAACGAGCCGATTGTTCCGGTGGAAGGCGGTTATCTGTACGACTTCCACTATCCGAACGTGGTGGATTTTCGTCGGGCGGCCACCGTGGCGTATCACACGGTGCTGGCCCATGCGAAGGCGGTTCAGGCCTACCGCGCCGGGCACTACGCGGGTGAGATCGGCATCGTGCTGAACCTGACGCCGTCTTACCCGCGCTCCCGGAACCCGGCAGACGTGAAGGCAGCGCACATTGCGGATTTAATGTTTAACCGTAGCTTCCTCGACCCGGTGCTGCGCGGGGAGTATCCGGCCGACCTGGTGGCATTGCTGAAATCTTACGATCAGCTGCCCGCCTGCAAGCCGGAAGACGGCTTCCTGATTGCGGAAGGGAAAATCGACCTGCTCGGCATTAACTACTATCAGCCGCGTCGCGTGAAGTGTCGCGACAGCGCGGTGAACCCGCAGGCGCCGTTTATGCCGGAGTGGTTCTTTGATAATTACGAGATGCCGGGCCGCAAGATGAATCCGTACCGCGGCTGGGAAATCTACGCGCCGGGTATTTACGATATTCTGGTTAACCTGCGCGACCATTACGGCAACCCCCGCTGCTTTATTTCGGAAAACGGCATGGGTGTCGAAAATGAGCAGCGCTTTATTGAAAACGGCCAGATTAACGATCAATACCGCATTGATTTTATTTCTGAGCATTTATCGTGGCTGCACAAAGGTATTAGCGAAGGCTGCAATTGCCTTGGCTACCATATGTGGACGTTTATTGATAACTGGTCGTGGTGTAATGCGTATAAAAACCGCTACGGTTTTATTCAGCTCGATGTAGAGACGCAGCAGCGCACCATTAAAAAAAGCGGAGAGTGGTTTGCCGCCACCGCCTTAAATAATAGTTTTGATAAAGAGTAAAGATAATGATCGCACTAGAAGAAGCCGTAATGGAAATTATCGTCAACGCCGGGCAGTCCCGCAGCCTGTGCTTTGAAGCCCTGCACGCGGCGCGCCAGGGCAACCTTGACGAGGCCAAAAGCCTGCTGCGCGAAGCCGACGGCTACGCGCGCCAGGCGCACAAGATGCAGACCAAACTGATTGAGCAGGACGCGGGCGAAGCCCGCCAGCCGATGACATTAATTATGGTGCACGCGCAGGATCATTTAATGAATTCGCTATTAGCGCGTGAATTATCTGAAGAGATTATTCATTTATATCAGAGATAGTCTATGGCGAAATAATTTAATGTAATACCTCTGTACCTAAAACTAGAAATCCACTTGTTCTGATGATAGCGACATATTCTGTCAGATCGGAGCGGGATGGTTATTGTCTGAATAAAATTAAACTATATTGAGATAACCATGAATACGATTAAAAAACTTCCATTAACCATGGCGGTTATCGCCGCGCTTTGCCCAATTTCCGTCCTCGCTCAGGAATTCACGCAGGAGCAAATCGACGCCATTGTGGCGAAAGCGGTGGATAAAGCCCTGGCCGAGCGTCAGGCTAAAATGGATGCGGCGGTCGCGAAAAAAGCGGACGTGGTGACCGAGCCGCAGAGCGCGGCGCAATCTCCGGATATGGCGATCCCGTTCGGGGTTAAATTTACCGGCTACGCCCGCTACGGCGCGCACTTCCAGGCTGCCGATCAGAAATACGTGGCGGTGGACGGCTCCTACAACGGCGCGTCCGCCATTGGTCGTCTGGGTAACGAAGGCAACGGTGGCGAGTTCCAGCTCTCTAAAGCCTTCAAGGGCGAAAACGGCGCCATCTGGGACATCAACGTGATGATCGACCACTGGGGCGACGAAGTTAACCTCAAGAAAGCCTACGCCGGCGTGACCAACATTATGGCCTCCAACCCGAACGCCTACTTCTGGGCGGGTCGCGACTTCCACCAGCGTCCGCAGCAGGGCATCAACGATTACTTCTGGATGAACCACGACGGTCAGGGCGCCGGGGTGAAGAACTTCGATATCGGCGGCGTGCAGTTTGACGTCGCTGCCGTGGCGGCAGTGGAATCCTGTAGCCCGGAAGTGATGGAAGACGAAGCGAACCCGTCACGCATCACCTGTACCGGCGGGTCCGGCACGGGCGACAAAGGTAACTACGCGGCCACCTCTAAAATCCACGGCATGAAGCTCGGTCCGCTGGATCTGGAGCTGTACGCCAACTACGGCTTTGATTCAAAAGCGGTAGAGAGCGACGAGCGTCTTAACGCCTGGCAGGGCGGCGTGGTGCTGAGCCACACCAACGACAGCGGCGTGAACAAGGTGATCGCCCGCTACTCCGATAATTCGGACAACAGCGTGTTCAATAAAACCGAAGACCTGACCACGGTCTACGCCAGCTTCGAAGGGCTGTACAAATTCACCCAGGCGACGCAGGTGGAGTACATCCTCGCCTTCCACGATTACGACAATAGCCGCGATAAGACCGACAACCGCAAGAACTACAATGCCATCGTGCGCCCGATGCACTGGTGGAACGACGTTCACTCCACCTGGCTGGAAGCGGGCTGGCAGCACGTGGATTACGACAACGGCGGCGACAACAAGGGCTGGAAGCTGACCCTGTCGCAGAACATGTCTATCGCCATGGGGCCGGAGTTCCGCCCGATGCTGCGCTTCTACGTGACCGGCGGCAAGGTGGATAACGAACGCACCGCGCGCGTGAACAACACCAAAGATGAGACGCTGGACGACTTCAACGTCGGCGCGATGTGGGAGGCGTGGTTCTAAAGTAAAAGCAAAACGGCAACGAAAGTTGCCGTTTTTAGTGTTCGCTCCCTCTCCCCGTGGGAGAGGGCCGGGGTGAGGGCATCAGGCCGCACACAACCATGCTATGCTGTTGACCGAATTAACGACAACATAACAGGGGAGAACATGGGTTCCACACGCAAAGGGATGCTCAACGTCCTGATCGCCGCCGTTTTATGGGGCAGTTCCGGGGTTTGCGCGCAGTACATCATGGAGAAAAGCCACATTTCTTCGCCTTACCTGACCATGGTTCGTCTGCTGTTTACCGGCGTGATCCTGTTGACGCTCTCCTTCGTTCACGGCGACAAGATTTTCTCGGTCATCAAAAACCGCAAAGACGCCCTCAGCCTGCTGTTTTTCTCGCTGGTTGGCGCGCTCACCGTGCAGCTCACCTTCCTGCTGACGATTGAAAAATCCAACGCTGCGACGGCCACCGTGCTCCAGTTTCTGTCGCCGACCATTATCGTGGCATGGTTTGCGCTGGCGCGGAAAACGCGTCCCGGCATATTTGTCTTATCCGCGATTTTCACGTCGCTTGTGGGTACCTTCCTGCTGGTCACCCACGGCGACCCGACGTCGCTCTCCATCTCGCCTGCCGCGCTGTTCTTCGGTATCGCCTCAGCGTTTGCCGCGGCGTTTTACACCACCTATCCATCGACGCTGATTGCCCGCTACGGCACGCTGCCGATTGTCGGCTGGAGTATGTTGATTGCGGGATTAATGCTGACGCCGTTCTACGCCGGACGCGGCACCACCTTCGTGATCGACGGCGGCCTGCTGCTGGCGTTTTTCTACCTGGTGGTGATTGGCACCGCGCTGACGTTCAGCCTGTATCTGAAAGGCGCACAGATGATCGGCGGGCCGAAAGCGAGCATTCTGAGCTGCGCCGAACCGCTGAGCAGCGCGCTGCTGTCGGTGGTGTTGCTGGGGGTGGCATTCACCCTGCCGGACTGGCTGGGGACGCTGTTGATTGTGTCGTCGGTGGTGTTGATTTCGATGGATTCACGCAGAAGGGTTAAGGCATCGGCGTAGCCTGATGCCCTCACCCCAACCCTCTCCCACGGGAGAGGGAGAAAAGCACTACTTCGCCTTAACCTTCCCCGCCACCAGCAGCGCCGTCAGCAGCATCAGCGTGCCGGAAATCACCAGCGGTGACGTCAGCCCCAGATGGTCGAGCGCTACGCCGCCCACCGCCGCGCCGCAGGTGTTCGCCAGCTGGATCACCGCTACCTGAATCGACCCGGCTTTTTCCGCCTGATCGGCAAGCGAGCGGGTGATCCACGTCGACCAGCCCACCGGCACCAGCGCAAAGGCAAAGCCCCAGATAATCGCGATGGCAGACGCCACCCACTTATCGCTGCCCCACAACACCAGCACCGCGGCGCTGATCGCCAGCACCAGCGGGGCACCCGCCAGCGCCACTTTCAGGGAGCGCTTCAGGAACTGAGACGACAGTGAGGTGCCGACAAAACTGGCGATACCGAAGCTCAGGAGCACCAGCGTCAGGCCGTCCACGTCAAAGCCCGCCATGGTCATATACACCGGGCGGATATAGGTGAAGAAAGCAAACTGCCCGGCAAAGGCCATGAAGATGGCGGTCATCCCCGCCAGCACGCCCGGACGTTTCAGCAGCGCGAACATGTTCTGTTTGTGGTGCGCCGCTTCCCCCGGCAGGGACGGCAGCGCTTTCCACACCCAGATAATGCACAGCACGCCCATCACCGCCGCCGCGTTGAACACGTTACGCCAGCCGATAATCCCGCCGAGGAAGCTGCCCAGCGGCGCGGCAATCACCAGCGCGATGGAGACCGCGCCGAAGATGACGGACAGGGCCTTCGGCACCGTACGCGCGGGCACCAGGCGCATGGTCAGCGAGGCGGACATCGCCCAGAAGCCGCCTAACCCCAGCCCCAGGCAGGCGCGACCCAGCAGCAGCAGGGTGAAGCTTTCAGCGAAAGAGACCAGCAGGCAGGAGAGCGTCAGCAGCACGCTGAACAGAATGACCACTTTACGACGGTCAATGGTGCCGATCGCCTGAGTGATAAACAGGCTGGCGAACATCGCCACAAACGCGGTGACGGTAACGGACTGCCCCGCCACGCCCTCGGAAATGCCCAGATCCTGCGCCATCGGCGTCAGCAGGCTCACCGGTAGAAACTCGACGGTGATCAGGCAGGCGACGCAGAACGCCACGGAGAAAACCGCCGACCAGTTGGGGCGCGACACCTCTTTGGTCTGCGGTCTGGTTGTGGGCTGGATATGTTCTGTCATGGCATCACCTGAAGATAAAAACGTGCGGAAAAGTCGCGCAGTTTATCATCAAAAGTGTGACGAATTTAACGTTTCGACAACTTTTCTTGCATCGCTGCATTCGCCAGCCCAACGATCCACTCCTGGTGCCCGTTGATCATCGGATTCGGCACGGTGCGAGCAAGTTCCTGTGCAGGAACGCCTTTCTGCGACTCCTGAGTCAGAATACGGACGCGGTTTCCCGGCAAGTCTTCAAACAGCCAGGCGTGGATCACATCCAGACGCGAGCTGGCATCGCCCTCCACCCAGCCGTGCCAGGCGATCCGTGCGGCTTCGCCGTCAACGGGCGGAACATACTCCGTGACCTGCGCCTCAACCGGGAAGCCAAAGGTCGTAAAGCGGAAGCGGGCGTTGGCGCTCAGTTCCGGACCGCTGCCGTCGTGAAAACGAATATCTTCGGCGTTGCTGTAGTAGTTCGGCCACAGGGTAGTGTCGTTAAGCTGCGCCCAAATCTCTTTTGCGCTCAGCCCGGCGACGATGATTTCGTTGGATGCAAAGTTATCGGTTGTGCCTGGCAGGTAGTCGTTTGGCCAGATAATGGCGGATTGTTTCATGGTTCACCTCATCAGCGAGTGGATGAAGTGATGGTGCGCCTGCGGCAGATATAAATCTAATGACGATGCTTTATACTCTTCATCACGTTTCGTGATATCAGTGCAGATAAAACACGCCCTCTTCCGGGAGGAAAAGCTGGTTATAGCGCAGCTGGAAGGCGTCAAGCTCCTGCGGATCGGGCTCTATCTCGCGCATGAAGCCGAGCGCGAGGCGGATTTGCGCATCGGTGATCGGTGCGGCCAGGCGGGCTTTACGCAGCATGCGGTGCCAGGTATGCAGATTCTCTTCGCTCCCGTCGACGATGCAGACCTGCCAGATAAGCAGGACCTGGGCGGCGTTTTGCAGGTGCGCTTCGTCTGGGCGCTCAAGGTAGCGGATAAACTCATTGCCCGGCGTTTTACCGAACTGGTCGATCATCGATTCTACCGGCATCGGGGTGATACCCAGCCGTTCGCTCAAGCGTTTGATGGCGCGGCGGGAATCCGAGGTCAGGACACGAAACCCAACTACAAACACCACGGCAAGCGTTGCCAGCATTATCCAGACCATGCGTTCTCCTTAGACTAGCCGCCCATCATAGCGGGAAACGCAACGCGTCGACAGCGGGCAGCGCCATAATAGTGAACGGAAAAGAGGTAGCAAAACATCATGAAAGCGGATCTGCGCACGCTGGATCTAAACCTGCTGAAAACGCTTGACGCTCTGCTGGATGAACGCAGCGTCACCCGCGCGGCGGCGCGTCTTGCTCTGACCCAGCCCGCCGTGAGCGGCATGCTCAACCGCCTGCGGGACTACTTCGACGATCCGCTCTTTATCCGCGCCCCGCACGGCATGGTGCCAACCACGCGCGCGGAAGCGCTGGCCGCTCCGGTGAAGCGCATTCTCGCGGATATCGACGTGCTGCTTCAGCCCGTTGCCTTTGACCCAAATACCGCTCGCCTCACCTTCACTCTTGCCGCTACGGATTATGCACTTCGGGCGGTTGTTGTGCCGTTTATCGCCGCCCTTAAAACACAGGCGCCTGGCATACGCGTGCGCGTGGTGCCCGTTACCCCCGGTAGCCTTGTCAGCCAGCTTGAGCAGGGCGCTATTGACGTAGCGCTTATCACCCCCCACACCACGCCCGATGAGCTTCACAGCCGTGCGCTTTATGATGAATGGTACGTATGCATGATGCGCGCCGATCATCCAAACGCCGGAGAGCCAATGACGTTAGACCGATTTTGCGCCCTTGAGCATGTGCTGGTTTCTTACGAGGGAGACGGCTTTCGCGGGGTAACCGATAGCGCGCTGGAGAAAATTGGCCGGACGCGGCACGTGGGGCTCTCGGTGAGCCACTTTTTGGTTCTGCCGGACGTGCTGGCCCTCAGCGATATGATTGCCGTCGTGCCGTCACGCATCGCGGAAAATCAGACGGGGATGTTCATCTGCGAGACACCAGTTCCCGTGCCAGGCTTTACCAAGAGCATGGCCTGGCACGGCAGAACGCACCGCAATCCCGCGCAGGCGTGGCTGCGCGGGCTGTTGCTGCAAACCAGTCAGCGGGCCTGAAGCCCCTTAAGCAGCGCCTCGTGGAAGCGCTCAGGATCCTGCATCTGCGGCGCGTGGCCCATGTCGTTAAATTCCACCAGCGTAGCGTGCGGGATGCGCTTCGCCGTCTCCTTTCCCAGCACCGCATAGTTGCCGAGCGTTTTGCGGATCTCAGGCGGGGCGAGATCTTTCCCGATGGCGGTGTTGTCCTTCGTGCCGATCATCAATAATACCGGCATGCTGAGTTCGCTAAATTCGTAGATCACCGGCTGGGTGTAGATCATGTCGTAGAGCAGCGCCGAGTTCCAGGCCACACGTTCTTTTCCCGGCCCGTTGTTCAGCCCGGCGAGCATGGTCACCCAGCGTTCGTATTCCGGCTTCCACTCTCCGGCATAGTAGGTATTTTTCTCGTACTGACGAATGCCGTCGGCGCTGACCTTCAGCTCACGCTGGTACCACTGGTCGACCGTAATATGCGGCACGCCGCGCGCTTTCCAGTCTTCAAGCCCTATTGGGTTCACCATCACCAGCTGCTCCACCTGCTGCGGCCACATCAGCGCGTAGCGGGTCGCCAGCATGCCGCCGGTCGAGTGGCCGATGACCGTGACGCGATCGACGCCCAGCGTTTTCAGCAGCGCGTGGGTGTTATCCGCCAGCTGCTGGAAGGTGTACTGATAATGCTCCGGCTTGGTGGATTTGCAGAAGCCGATCTGGTCGGGTGCGATCACGCGATACCCGCTGGCTGAAAGCGCGCGGATCGTGCCGTCCCAGGTACCGGCGCAGAAGTTTTTGCCGTGCATCAGCACCACGGTGCGGCCGTTGGGCTTTTCCGGCTTCACGTCCAGATAAGCCATATCCAGAGGCTGGTTCTGCGAGGTAAAGGTAAAGTGTTTTACCAGCCAGCCGTAGTCAAAACCTTCCAGCTTCTCGCCGTAGGTAGGTGCATTCGCGGCCATTGCGGGGGAGGCCAGCGCCATCAGCAGCGCCAGGCAGGACAATCGTCGGGTTAACATGCAAGCTCTCCGTTAGCAAAAGGGGCTAAGGCTGCACGAAAGGCGGCAGCAAAAACACTGTAGAGCAAGGAGAGGAATGGGTGTGTAAAGCGGGGTAAAGGTAGTATGAAATATCGTTCTTATCACTGCTCGCAAACCATCCAGGGACGATACCATGAACTTCCGAGTGCTATCGTTCAGCCGTGCCTGCTGGTGGCGTTGTCATCATCCGTCTTCCGGTACGGTGCTGCGTAGCTGTAGTGCTTGTCTTACTGCGTACGCTCACTGTAGCATCCAGCAGCATGGTGGCTGTCCGGTAGTTATAATCCCGCGTGGCGACGGTACGGTGGCAACACTGTGCCAGTGTCCGCACATCCCAGACCGATTCTGCCGCCCCGTCAAGCAGATCCGATAGCTCGCGGTGCGGCAGACGCACATCAAACCGGTAGAATAAAATATTCAGTCCACAAAACTTAGATAAAGTTTTTTATTGCCAAACTCTCCGATCAATCTATCGCCATATATTTGCTTATCAATGCCTATATAAAACAACCTTTCATCTTTCGAAATGCAACTATCTATCTTACCTTTAAGACATAACTGATAATCACCTACCCAGTACTTAACTTCCTCACTATCATGAGGAGGCTCAGTCTTGTTTTTTATAAAAAGTATATAATCGCATTTATTAACAAAAGGCTTCCACTTATCCAAAATGAATGTTTTCTCTCGACTCCATAATTTAGCAAGGTTTGATTTCGTCAGCGGAGCATTATCTACCAATACAATAGTTGATTTACATTCACTACCCCAGCGCTTGTCATAAGTTATATCTTGATATATCCCAGATACTTTTGCTGGTTTTAAAAACAAATAAATCACGCTTATTATAACGCCGATAATTATCACTAAAAAAATATATTTAAACTTCATTTATCACCCTTCAACAACCATTGAAAACTCAGCCTCGTTAATGAATGGCATATATCCAAATTCCGTATAACGCTGAAGAATGAACCATGAACAAAACCATGGAAAGTCTTCAAACCATTTCCCATTAACATCAGCAACATCTAAACCAAAGTGATCCTGTATTTGAAATGAAATTTCGGCTTTAAATTTACCGTCACTAACATCTATATAATTAAGATAAATTTGCGTGGAATAAGTATCATGGATAGTTATTCCTAAACCATTAAACCAATCATAGTTATCGAATTTAGGAAGCTTAACACCATTCCTTATTTTTTCATTTAACACGTTTAAGTCATTAACCGAAAGACTCATATAACCATTGTCATCAAGTAATGATTTAATAAACCCCTTAATTTTATTAACACATTCCACTGTAGTTACATGTTTAGAAAATGCCTTATTCAAAAGATTATGCTTTAAAACCCCACCTTCGTTCGCTTTAAACTTTTTGAGCATGATATTTATAAGACTTGAATATTCTCCCCAAGCAGTCCAGTACCCCATACTATCCATGCTCTTAAAATGCTCATCAATAGTCTTGTCAAAATTGAAAAAGTTAACTTTAAACTCCTGCCCCCAAATGTCAACTTTGTTCATTTTTCCCTGAGCGAGTATCTGCTCTTTCGCCATATCACCGTACCGCATATCATCAGCAGTGAAGTCATTCATTTTTTTGATGGTTTTAAAGATCAAACGGCGCTCTGCTTTTTGTATCTGCGTGATAAATACTCGGGGTTCAAAATGCCAAATCTGACCACTGAGTTCCTTCTGTACCTCAGCAGGC
This sequence comes from Enterobacter sp. JJBC, assembly GCF_036936505.1. Classification (NCBI taxonomy): domain Bacteria; kingdom Pseudomonadati; phylum Pseudomonadota; class Gammaproteobacteria; order Enterobacterales; family Enterobacteriaceae; genus Enterobacter; species Enterobacter sp. JJBC. The sequence continues at coordinate 45,174 of NZ_CP136935.1, read as the reverse complement.
AATTTATCAAAGAAGCATAACGACTTTATGTGTTCCTTGAGTTCATTGTAATCATCATCGGTCAATGGCTCGGGTAGATGATCTGTTTTTGTTTTTACCCATGAAAAACGCGCATCGAATGTTGAAAAATCCCACTCGAATGGAAACTTGCAAATTGAGTGTTTAAGCAGATCTTTTGCATCATCATTCTTTTTTTCTGCATATAACTTTTTTATAATTTTTGAATTACACTGGCTATCGCTGGATGCGTCGTCATCAATCAGAGACCATCCTGCCCAGTCAGGTAGTTCGGCCTCGCTGTAAGTCATTATATTATTAGTACAGACATCGACCCACCCACTTCCACCAGGGATCGCAATCTTAACCCACTGACTGTATCCCATGGCATTTTTCAGGGAATCAACCCCTGATGCTTCGCTGATATAATTGACGCCCACAGCAACACTGCCGATGTGGTCATAGAAACCATCATTTTTTTTCGCAGCGTTTTTGTATCTCCCCCACTGTTGATAATATATAAATCTTCCGTCGTAAGGTTCGCTGGAGCGTGCACAAAACCTTTAGGAATATCCCCATAAACAGGAGTACCCGCTGGGAAATAATAGTACTCACTACCGTATACAGGCTTTACCCTTCCCGGGAACGCAATATTTATCCCTCCATCAATTCGACCACACAGTACATCGAGCATTTTTTGCTCGCAACAAATCTGGAAGTGGAATGCATTTTTTCCATCCACGACACCCGACGTACCTAAGACTTGCTCACGTTTTATACGCTGTCCAATATTAGACAAAATTTCAAATCGAACCTGCTTCAGGTGCATGGTCAACGAATAAAAAACAAACTCGACAGGATCTTCGCCAATCAATATCTTATGTCGGATCAGTACACACCCATCGTCCGTTTTCCCATTATAAGCCAGTGGCTTTTTATCTTTGTTTTCGGATGGAGACCTGGCATAAATAATAGTACCGTCAGCAATTGCCCGGATGGGGTTGGCCTGTGCACTGGAAATATCTGTATGAGGAATATGTATGCCCCCGTGCCATGCACCCACAGGATTTACGGGATAATTACGTGCAGTATCGACAGGCATGCACTGAAAAACCCAGTCGCTGAAAATGCCATTCGGGGAATATGGTAATAAAATAGGAGGGGAAATATGCATCGTTCAATCCTTGATTATGAGAACAGAATTTTTTTAATGGACTGTAAATCTGTGACTTCGCCAGCAACAGAAGGTAAATCAGTTTCAATTGTATTTTTCCCCGCTGCCATTGTCCGTTTAACCTTCCGTATATACATCGCGGTCGTACCATACTCTACCTTCCCCGCCTCCAGCCGCAGGTAACTCCCGCCCCCGATGAGCGTGATGCGCTTCTTGCCCGCAAACGTGATGTCGCTCGCGGACGACAGGGTGAGCTTCTTTTCCGCGAACAGCTGCATTCTCCCGTTCTGCGCCTGCATCTCAACCGGGCCTTCACTGGCTTTCAGGCTCAGCTGGCCCGTTCTGGCAAACAGCCCGAGCTTTTCCCCCGACAGCGCCGTCATGTTGCCCATGACACCGGCACTGATATCCCCTCCGGCGTTAACGGCGACGTTTTTTGCCGCTGTCATCTGCATGTGCTCCCCGCTGGTCACGGCAACCCCTTCCGGGGCAGAGAACAGCAGGGTTTCGTTCAGCGGCTTCAGGCGCTGCTCAAACATCTGTATCTGGCTGTCCACGTCAGCTTTCAGCGCCTGCGCCTGCTCTGCCGCCACCTCCAGCTGCTGAAGCTGTCGCAGGCAGACGTCGATTTCCCTGAGTGCCGTGTTCATGTCCAGCACCCCGCCTGCGGCCTTCTGCTGTCCGTCCGCAGTGACAAACAGCCCCTTTGCCACGCGAATGACGCCGTGTTCATCGGTCCGGAGTTCAAATCCTTTGCCCCGGTGCTGCTCCTGAGCGTCCACCAGATGCCCGCTGTTGAGCTGCGTCTTGCCGTACTCCGTGGCGAGCCTGACGTGCTCCTCACCGCGCTTATCCTCCATCCGCAGCTTGTTGTTCGCCGGAGTGCGCAGCACGTTGCGGGTGTGGTTGTCGCGGGTCACGGGGTCGGGGTGTTCCGAGTCGTGCAGCGCATACGCGATGTACGGCAGGTCGATGTCGCCGTTGCTGTACGCAATCGCCACTTCGGTCCCGTCGGTCAGTGGCGTATGCCAGCCGTACGTTTCTCCGGCATACGGTTTCGCCATCCGCAGCCACAGGTATGCGAAGCCCTGTTGCGCATCGTTCCGGTCAAAGTCCATCCTGACGCGGTAGCGTCCCTGGTCGTCCAGGTGGGCGTAGATACCGTTCTTTTCCCGGCTCTCAATGCGGGCGGGCAGGGTACCGTGGATTTCCGGGCGCGAAACTTCCCTCGGGCGGAAACAGTACCGTTCGGTGTAAGGCATGCCCCACACCGATACGTGCAGGCGGGAATCACGGGCGCCCCGGAAAGTCACCAGCGTGAGGATGGCCCCCTCTTTCAGGGCATCAATGACATCGCCCTGCGGCTCCAGCACCTGACCGGGCGCGAGGAGTGAGGCATTGCTGAACAGGTGAATGCGGGCTGATTTATTGAGTTCCCGCTCGTGATGAAGCCGGGCATAAAATGCGCCGGATTCGGTTTCCGGCTCCGGGTCGCTGTCGTCCCCTGCCGTGCGGTACGGCGCGGCGTAGCGGTAGTGCTCACCCGTCGTCACCGCATCACTGCGTACGCTGACCGTCGCATCCATCGGCGTGGTGGCTGTCCGGTAGTTGTAATCCCGTGTGGCGACGGTGCCGGTGACAATCCTGTGCCAGGTGCGCACATCCCAGACGGATTCTGCTGCGCCGTCGAACAGACCCGACGGCTCGCGGTACGGCAGGCGCACATCAAAGTGATAGTTCAGCTGGCTGTCGGCAAAAATGTACGTATCCAGACCGCGCACATCATCCATCTCCGTGCGCCAGTAAATCCCCACCTCTGACAGAATGCGCTGGATAAACTGTAAATCCGTCTCCCGCCACTGGGTGATAAGTTCACGCGCCGGATAGCTGCGCTCCAGACGAAACTCAAAGTCCGGCCCATCCAGCCCGTGTCTGCGCAGCACCTGTTCCACCACCTCCGGCACGGACTGGTTCTGGAAAATGCGGCACTGGCGGGTGCGGCTGAGCAGCGCCAGACGGGAACTCAGCTCCACCTGGTAATGCGACTGGTCGGCGGTGGTGGAAAGCCACTCCAGACGGGTGATGATGCCGTGCACTGCCTTCCCGCTGCGCATGCGCAGGGTGGCGTACTTTATCAGTACCTCTTCGGGGGCGAGATTATTCTGCGGGTTGGTGAAGTCGATGGTCCAGCGGAAGGGCTCGCTGAGGGCCTCGCGGCCCTTAAAACGCAGCACGTCGGGCGTGACGCGGGAGTCCGTAATGTCCAGGGTGTAACGGGTCTGTCCGTCGAAGAGCGCCAGCCAGTTATCCATAACAAAGACCTGATTTAAAATGTGGTTAAATCAGAATGTTTGCATGTTGAGATAACGGGGTAAATACAAATCTTTGATTTGAATAAGGATGGTCTTTTTTTAAGAAAAAAGCCCGGCATCACACACCGGGCAAAGAAGTTACCTGCACACTCAGGCTACTTTTAATTTCTGCGCACGGTTCTCACGGCGGATCTTACGCTCTTCCAGCACCGCGACCATCGCCATCAGGACGATACAGCCGATCGCTGCCGCATCCAGCGCCGCGAAGGTGCCCGCCCAGCCGGTGAGGCCGAAAATTGGCGTACCGTCGGCGATCATCCCCAGGCCAAGCTTGGCGAAGCTGTCGCCGATCAGGTAGGCGAAGGTGCCTTTAATCCCATCGGCGGCGCCGATCGCTTTTTTCGGCACGAACCCTACGGCCGCCACGCCAATCAGCAGCTGAGGGCCAAACACCAGGAAGCCGAGCGCGAACAGGGACGCCAGATAAACGTACTGGTTGCTGGCGTGCTGGTAAACGCCGAGCGTGGCGATAATCAGCGCCAGCGCGATGCAGGCCACCAGCGCGCGACGGCCGTTGGCGAGGTCGGAGAGCCAGCCCCACAGCAGCGTGCCGACCAGCGCGCCCACTTCGAACAGGGTGAAGCCCTGAATCGCCACCTCTTTAGAAAGCTTCAGCTCCTGGAAAGCATACACGGTTGACCACTGGTCGATACCGATACGCACCACGTACAGGAAGATGTTCGAGAAGCACAGCAGCCAAATCACTTTGTTTTTCAGCACGTACTCAACAAAGATCTGCCATTTGGTCATCTCGTTCTCTTCGGTCTCTTTGTCCTCTTCGCTGATCTCCTCGCCGAACAGCTCTTCGGCTTTGCCGAGGCCGTACGATTCCGGGGAGTCGCTGCCGTAGCGAAGGCCGATAAAGCCGACGATCAGGGCGATAATCGACGGGAAGATAAACATGCCGATCACATGGCCGTCGAACAGGTAGTTTGCGCCAAACAGCGCCACGCCAGCCGCGCCCGCTCCGCCGAGGTTGTGGGAGATGTTCCACATGCCGAGGTAGGAACCACGCTTGCGGCGTGGGGTCCATTTGGTAATGGTGGAGTAGCTGCACGACCCGCCGGTACTCTGGAAAAAACCGCTCAGGGCGTAGAAGGCGATCATCAGGAACAGGCTGACGGAGCCCGCGCCCATGCTGGCGCTGAAGCCGAGCATACAGATAGCGGAGAGGATCAGCATAAACGGCAGGAACTGCTTGGTGTTTTTGCCGTCCGCGTAGTAGGACACAACCGTTTTCCCCACGCCGTAGGTGATGGAAAAGCCCAGGCCAATCATCCCCAGTTGGGTCATGCTCAGCCCGTAGGTCGAGATCATGTCGTTCTGCGCGATGTTAAAGTTTTTGCGGATCAGATACATGGTCAGGTAGCCGATGAAGACCACCAGATAAGACTGCATGAACGGTTTGAACCACATCTTGCGCCGCACGTCGAGCGGCAGATCCAGGGTCGGCTTGCGCACCTGGTTTAAGAAGGCCAGCATGGTTGGTTTACTCCTGAGCTGATTTTTGCAGCATTGTAAAAACCAGCCAGGAGAGATGCCTGAGACAGCGTCCAGGTGAAACCGGGAAAATTTCTTAGTTTTGCGCGTCTCGGCAGCAAAAGGTGAGGCGCGTCACGCTTCGCGCGGTGCCTGCGCGTGCAAAAACGGCAGTAAAAGCAGGGCGGAGATGCCCGCCGCGATGGCGATCACCGCGAAGAACCCGCTCCAGTGCCAGATGTCGATCACCCGCGCCAGCGGCCAGCCGGAGAGCGATGCGCCAAGGTAGGCAAACAGCCCGACAAAGCCCGTCGCCGCGCCGGCCGCCTCTTTGTGGGAACACTCCGCCGCCGCCATGCCGATCAGCATCTGCGGGCCAAAGACGAAAAATCCGATGGTGAAGAAGCACGCCGCCTGCATCACGTAGCTGGCGAACGGCATCAACCATAGTGAGCCGACGGAGAGCAGGATCCCGGCGGCAAAAATCAGGTTCATCGGGCCGCGGTTGCCGTTGAATAGCTTGTCTGAGCCCCAGCCCGCCACCAGCGCGCCGATAAACCCGCCCAGTTCAAACATGGTCACCGCCGAGTTGGCGGTCACCAGATCCACGCCGAGCGTCTCGGACATGTACAGATTGCCCCAGTCGTTGATGGCCGCGCGCACCACGTAGACCAGCACGTAGCAGAGCGACAGCAGCCAGATGTAGGGGTTTTTCAGCACGTATTTGGTGAGGATCTCCTGGCGGGACAGCCCGGCCCCTTCCTGCTGCTGGGCGATCTCCATCTCGTCGTGCCGCCAGTCGCCCACCGGTGGAAGGCCAACGGTCTGCGGCCTGTCGCGCAGGCGCCAGCAGAGGAACAGCCCGGCGACAATCGCGAGGCCACCGGCTATCATCATCCCCGCGCGCCAGCCGTAGTGCAGCGCCGCGGCACCCACCACCATCGGGATCAGCGCCCCGCCGACGTTATGCGCGGTGTTCCATATCGCCCACCAGCCGCCACGCTCGTTGCGTGAGTACCAGGCGGTCAGCAGGCGGGCGCAGACCGGCGCGCCCCAGCCCTGGAAAAAGGCGTTCAGCGCCCACAGCAGGGCGAAGGCCCAGAGCGAGGTGGAGAAGCCAAACAGAATATTCACCACGCCGGTGGCGATCAGCCCGACGCCCATAAAATAACGCGCGTTGGAGCGATCGCTGACGATGCCGGAGAAGAACTTCGACAGGCCGTAGGTGATATAAAACAGCGTCGCCAGCAGGCCGATATCGGTGCGGGTCATCACGCCGCTGGCGAGAATTTCAGGCGCGGCGGCGTTGAAGCTTTTGCGGGTAAAGTAGAACAGCGCGTAGCCGAGCCAGATGGTAATCAGGATATGGCGACGCCAGTAGCGGTAGCGGGAGTCGATTTCCGCTTTGTTGCTTAGCGGGGCGACGCTGGCGGGGGTTTTAAACATGATGCGTCCTTAACGGCAAACTGACGCTGACGCGCGTCCCGTGGGTGCAGGAGAGGCTCAGCGTGCCGCCAAGCGCCTTTACGCGCTCGCGCATGCCCGCCAGGCCAAAGCCCTGCTGCCCGGAGCCCGGCGGCAGGCCGCAGCCGTCGTCTTCAATCACCAGCATCAGGCGCTCGTCCTGCTGCCAGCCCTGGATCGTGACCGCGCTGGCACTGGCATGTTTGACGATATTGTTCAGCCCCTCCTGACAGACGCGGAACAGGGTTACGCGCTGGCCTTCGCTCAGCGCAGGTTCGCTAATGCGCCAGTCGAGATGGCTGACAATGCCGCGGCTTTCCAGCTCCATCTCGCGCATCAGAGAGCGTACCGCCTGCTCCAGGGAGAGATCGTCAAGCTGGCGCGGGCGCAGCCGCCCTAACAGGCGACGAACGGAATCATAGACGCCCAGCGAAAGCTGTTCGATATGCGCCCCGCCCTGCTTCACGCCCGCGTTTTCTGCCGCCAGGCGCTGAACAATGCCCGCCTGGGTACGGATGGCGGTGATGGTCTGGCCGATGTCGTCGTGCAGCTCGCGGGCAACCTCTTGCCGCACGCTCTCTTCCGTCTCCAGCAGACGCTCCGCCAGACGGCGGTTGCGCGCCAGCTCGGTCTGCAGGGACTGGTTCAGCTCGCGCAGGCGCTGTATGCCCGCGCCGAGCAGCAGCCCGGTCAGGCTCTGGGCCAGCAGGGAAAGCAGTAAATCTACCGGATGATCGTGCCAGGTCTGGCTGGCAATCAGCGCGATGGCGTTCATCAGCGTGGCGATCAATGCGCCCTGCCAGCCGTAGTGCCAGGCAAGGGCGATGATCGGCAGCGCCAGACAAAACGGCGTGAAGCGTGATAATTCAGCGGGGAGACCAAGCTGGAGCCACAGGCTCACCACAAACAGCAGCAGATACCAGATGAGATGCCGGGCGCGCCAGTTCACCGGCTGGGAGACCAGCGCCGGGCCGAGCGGCTGCCAGACAGTGCTTGTAAGATAATGCCAGATCACAAGGCAGGTCGGGGCCAGCGTCAGGCCGCCGGTAAGGGTCAGCAGCAGGGCGTTAAGCACCTCCTTTTCACCCACCCACGGCAGAGACTGCAACAGCGCGGCGGCAATTAGCGCCGCCCCCTGACGCAGCAGCGTGCGCCAGTCGCGCTGGTGACGGTAGCGGGAAATCAGGGCGACCGGGATAAGCGTGAGCAGGCTTCCGGTCATCAATAACGGCAGATGCGCCAGCGCCACTTCCTGCGCCAGCCAGATCAGCATCAGCCACTCTGCGCCCAGCAGCACCGGCCAGTAGCCGCGCGGGCATTGCAGCATCAGCCCCAGACGCAGGCCAAAGGGGAACAGCAGCACCGCCAGCTCCGGGCGTTCCACCAGATGCAGGCTGATACTCCACAGGCAGAACCACGCGGCGGAGAAGATAAAAAAGCTGGCGACAACGGCGATCAGCCGCGAAAAAAGGGAGTTCATTGCCAGCTGTCAAACATACGGCGCGCCAGCTCGACATCGTTACTGACGTTGAGTTTTTCCATCAGGTTGGCGCGATGAACGTGAACGGTCTTTGGCGACAACCCCAGCTCTACGGCAATCTCTTTCACCGACATGCCCTGGGCAAGTTTCTCTGCCACCTGACGCTCGCGTCTGGTGAGTGGATCCTGCCGTCCCGCCGCCAGCTTGATGGCGATATCCGGCGTCAGGTAGCAGCCGCCGGTGGAGACGGTGCGCACGGCGGCGATCAGCTCATCCGGGCTACAGCGTTTTGAGAGGAACCCGCGCGCCCCCGCGTTGAGCGCCTGCTCGACCAGCGCCGGGCTGTCGTGGACCGAGAGCATAATGGTCGCCATTCCTTTCGGCAGCTGGCTTAACAGCTCAAGCCCGGAGAGATCCGGCATTGAGATATCGCAGATACAGACCTGCACCCCGCGCCCCGGCAGGCCCGCCAGCGCCTCGCGACCGGAGCCAAACTCGGCCACGACCTGGAAATCCGGTTCGAGGTTGAGAAGCTGGGCAAAGCCAGAGCGGACGATAAGGTGGTCGTCAATAAGGGCGATGGTGGTCATGTGTGTTCCTGCGGTCTGAAAAAGCCGGATGGCGCTGCGCTTATCCGGCCTACAAGAGCGAAAGACGCTTACCTTAAGCGATCTATTCGAAGAACACCGCAATTTTGTTAAACATGGTGGGATCGGACTGGTTGCGCGCCACGTTGGTGACGTCTTCCAGCTTGTCGATCTGCGCTATCATCTGCTCCAGACGCTGGTCGTCGTTGACCAGTAGCCAGATGCGGCTGTGCTCGCTGCCCTGAATCGGCAGGCAGAGAATGCCTTCCACGTTAAATGCCCGGCGGGCAAACAGCCCGCAGACGTGGGTCATGACGCCAGGGTGGTTGCGGACGGTGAGTTCCAGAATGACGTTATCATGTTGTTTCTGCATGGCTTATTCTCCCACCATCTCAGTATTTGCCGCACCCGGCGGCACCATCGGATACACTTTTTGTTCAGGGTCGATACGCACGTGGATCAACGCCGGGCCAGGGCGAGAAATCGCATCCTGCAACGCCGCGTGGGCATCTTCTTCGGCGTTCAGATCGCAGGTGTGCAGGCCAAAACCAGCGGCAATCTGCATGAAGTTGATCATCCCCGGATAGGTCGCCGCAAACACGCCCTGCTTATAGAACAGGCTCTGCTGCTGGTGTACCAGACCCAGCGCCTCGTTGTTCATCAGAATGATTTTGACGTCTAACTGGTTTTCGGCCGCCGTCGCCATCTCCTGAATATTCATCATCAGGCTGCCGTCACCGGAGAAGCAGATCACCTTACGGTCCGGGTTGGCGAGCGCCGCGCCAACCGCTGCGGGCAGGCCGAAGCCCATGGTGCCAAGGCCGCCGGAGGTCAGCCACTGGCGCGGGCGGTTCAGCGGATACGCCTGGGCAGTCCACATCTGATGCTGGCCGACGTCGGTGGTGATAATCGCGCTGTCATCCACGCAGGCGGCAACAGCGTTGATAAGACCATAGTGGCTCAGCGGGTCGCCCTCGGTTGGGATAGCGCCCGGGAACTCGCGTTGCAGATCGGCCACCAGCTGGCACCAGTCGGCGCGGTCGGTTGCCACCGTCTGCGGGATCAGCTGCGCCAGCACCTCGGCCACGTCGCCCTGGATCGCCACGTGCGGCTGCTTGATTTTACCCAGCTCGGCGCGGTCGATATCCACGTGAATGATTTTGGCGTTCGGGCAGAACTGCTCGGTTTTGCCAATCGCCCGGTCATCAAAACGCGCCCCCATAACTATCAGCAAATCCGCCTCTTGCAGGATGTAGTTGGTGCTGCGCGCGCCGTGCATGCCCAGCATCCCTAAAGACAATGGATGCGCTTTGGGCAGCATACCCAGCGCCATCAGGGTCATGGTGGTCGGCAGGTTGGCTTTTTCCGCAAACTGGCGGATTTCATCCGCGGCGTTGATCGCCCCGCCGCCCAGATACAGCACCGGGCGTTTGGCGGCGTTGATCATTGCCGCCGCATCGCGCACGCTCTCAGCGCTGAACTCCGGCGCGGGGGCACGCTCGCCCGGCTCCGGCAGAATGTCGATCTCGATCTCTGCGGTCTGGACATCCTTAGGAATGTCTATCCACACCGGGCCCGGGCGGCCAGACTGCGCAATGCGGAACGCATCGCTGATAACCTGAGGCAGCTCGCTGATATCGCGAACTAAATAGTTATGTTTGGTGATGGGGATAGAGATGCCGTAGGTATCGACTTCCTGGAACGCATCGGTGCCGATCATCGAGGACGGCACCTGGCCGGTAATGCAGATCAGCGGAATGGAGTCGAGACGCGCGTCGGCGATGGCGGTCACCAGGTTAGTGGCGCCCGGCCCGCTACAGGCCATACAGACCGCCGGTTTACCCTGGGTACGCGCCATGCCCTGGGCGATAAAGCCTGCGCCCTGCTCGTGGCGCGCCAGCACGTGGCGGATCTGTGTGCTTTGGCTTAACGCATCATACAGCGGCAGCACGGTCCCACCCGGGATGCCCGCAACGGTGGTGATGCCCTGTCGTTCCAGTAAATGAACAATCAGCTGCGCGCCTGTAAAACGCGTCTTGGTGGATGTTGTGCCCGAACTTGCCATGCTCCAGTCCTTTTCTTCTGAGCCAGCTTTACGCGTCGTAGTTCAGGTTGCAGATGCGTTGGCTGCGTTCCCTCACCCCAGTCACGTACCTATGTACGCTCCTGGGGATTCGCTCACTAGCCGCCTTCCTGCAACCCGAACTACTTAGCGTATCCGGGAGGGGCCCTAAACGAAAAACCCCGCCCGGTTTGCGCCGGCGGGGTTTTGGATTCGTGTGTTGATCCAGTCCCTACGGCGCATTGCCGACGACCACCACCACACGCACGACGACCACTGCGGCAGGTTGCGCAGTTTTTAGTAGGGTCGAAGTGAAGATGGATGAAGTCATTGGGGACCTGTGTTTGGAATCATTGATTGAATTTATACAAACACAGGTTTTCGGGCGTGACAATGGAAATATTTTCATCTGCGCAAAAATGCGTCAGGGATCACGTTTCGTTTGTTGGGTGGTGACACTCAATAAAGGGTTTTTACTCACTCAATAAATAACGCAGGTGATACCCCAAATCTGGCCGCCAGCTTTTTAATATGGTTCAGGGTAAGCTGTCTCTGACCATTCAGAACCCGTGAAACCATCGATTTACTACCAATTTCATCCTGAAAATCCGATATCGTCAGATTGTATTGATCCATCAATGTTCTTAAAACTGCAATTCCGACAGGAACAGACTCCATCTCCTTGCGTAATGCGACTATCTCTGGCCGATTAGCTTCGTAACGGCTAATTCTGGCGCACACAATATCCAGCAAGGGGCTATTGGGCTCGTTCATAAGGAGATACTCAACCAGCTCAAGCGCATCCTTATAATCTTTCTCGCTCGGCTGTTCACCCAGTAAAGGAACGGCCGCAACAAGGGCGTGCGTAGCTTTCATTGCATCAGCGACGATCATCATTTCTTCCCCTTAGTGCGATGTTTCTCCGTAAAACGGTCATATTCCTTATGAGTAAAAACATGGCGCACATAAAACTTTTGGCTTTCAAAGAAGATGAGAGCCACTACTCTGAGATTGTTATTTGCAATATCAATAACATAATGCTTATGAACAGGGCAGCCTGACGGCTGCAAATTGAAAAACACGACCGTCTGCCTGGCCCGTAGTTGCCATACGCTGAGTGGAATATGTATGATCTAACTACATATTTTCCTCAGGACCTTTCTCCATGATGACCCGCAAAAGTATCGATACCGTCCTCCTCTCCGTTGCCGCTGATAAGCTCTCTCAGCGTGAATGGGACTGGATTAAACTGATGAAGCCCATGGATCCGCCTCCGGTAATGGTCGTCGCTGCCATACTGGAGCACCGCAACGATACTGCCGCTCTCACTCGCCTGCAGGATACCGGAGATTAATCTGCCCCATGTTGTCCGGTTTTACCCCTCGCCCACTTAAAAAACTCTTTACAGCCAACCAGTGTTGGACCTCCTTCCTCGATGCCGGCGGCCTGCGCGATATCGAGGTCGAAGCCGTCACAAAAATGCTCGCCTGCGGTACCCGCATCACCGGCGTGAAGGAGTATGGCTGTGATAATCCCGGCTGCCCGCATGTAAAATACATTACCAATACCTGCCACAGTCGCGCCTGTCCCTCCTGCGGGAAAAAGGCCACTGATATCTGGATTGCCGCTCAGCTCAACCGCCTGCCGGACTGCGACTGGATACACCTCGTCTTCACCCTGCCCGACACGCTGTGGCCCCTGTTTGAGGTCAACCGCTGGCTGCTTAATGACCTCTGCCGCCTGGCAGTCGATAACCTGTTGTATGCCGCCAGCAAGCGTGGGCTGGATATCGGCATTTTCTGCGCAATTCATACCTATGGTCGTCGTCTCAACTGGCATCCGCATGTGCACGTCTCCGTCACCTGCGGCGGTATTGATGCGCACGGCAAATGGAAAAAAATCAGCTTCCGGAAGGACACCATGCGCGCCCGCTGGATGTGGAATATCCGTCAGCTGCTGCTGAGCGTCTGGTCTGATGGCATCGCAATACCCCCTTCGCTGTCGCATATCACCACCGAATCACAGTGGCGCAGCCTGGTACTGACCGCCGGAGGCGATTACTGGCATGTGTACATGTCCAAAAAGACGGCGGGTGGCAAAAACACCGTGAAATATCTGGGCCGTTACCTGAAAAAACCGCCGATAGCAGGCTCCCGGCTGGCACACTATGCCGGCGGTGCCACGCTGAGCTTCCGCTACCATGACCACAATACGGGTGAGCAGGCTACAGAGACGCTGACGCAGCGGGAAATCGTGGCACGCCTGAAGCAGCATATCCCGGAGAAGTTCTTTCGGATGGTGCGGTATTTTGGCTTTCTGGCCAACCGGGTGTGTGGAGAAAAGTTGCCAGCGGTCTACAGCGCACTGGGGATGGATAAACCGGAGGCGGTGGCAAAGGTGTGCTACGCGCAGATGAGCAAGCAGTTCCTGCGACGCGACCCGTTTGAATGCGTGTTGTGCGGAGGGAAGATGGTATACCGTCGTGCGGTGGCCGGCCTGAATGTACAGGGGCTGAAAACTCATGCCCGGGAGATCAGTCTGATGAGGTATATCCCGGCCTGATGCAGGAAAGATCCGCCAGTCGGTTGTAAAAAGCACATAAAACGACCTGAAAAAGCACAAATAACAACCATAGTGCAGGATGCAGACTAACCCGGCAACATACAAATCGGATGGTGATTAAATTTTAGTCAGCTTAATCCGGAGCAGAAATGGTTCCAAATTCCTATACGTCAAGATACTTGAAGTTATCCAGCGTTGGGAAAAGTTTTCTCAGTGCAGCGGGCGTCGGGCAGTGGCTCTTTTCAATAACTCGTCCTAAAAAGAGAAGCTCTTCTCTGTGTTGCGGGAACTGGCTTACCGCATCCAAAATTGCCTTCATTGAGATTAAATGCATCCTGCTTGCCTGCCGCGTCCATTGCCATTATGGCAACGATAACACCTGTTGCCAATAAGTCAACGAAGGGTACTATTTTCACTTCGTCAGAAAACAAAAAACCCCGCCTAAGCGAGGTTTTTATCAGGGTTTTGCGGTTGGTCGCCGCAGAACACACTGTGTTACGTCAACGCGAAAAGTATACGCGATTGAAGACGAACGCGCAATTCCGGCACGGATTTTGACGTTTTTGAGTATGGATCGCCTTCCAAAATTTGTCCATAAAATACTGTTCATGCATACAGTATTTATCTATACTGAGGGTGTTCGCAGTGAGCGAGGGGGCCGCAGTTTACCGGCGCAACGAAGTCCTGGCTGAAACGGGTGGTGCCGTCAGTGCCTTAACCCCTGAAGTGAGCACACTGTGTTACGTCAATCCAGGTGCTGGCCACAGGCGGCGGAAAGGTACGCCAGCATCGTGCTCCTTTTAACCAAAAGGAGACGCGTATGAGCGTCGTGGATATGGTCATACTTGTCCTCAAACTCATTGTTGCTGTATTGCAACTGCTTGATGCTGTCCTGAAATACGTTCGGTGATTCAGGTTCAAGTCGCACCTGAGAGGGGCGGGCAACCGCCCCTCTTTAATAACGAGGGAATGCTATGTCGCGTCTGTTAATTGAGCCTGTTACGCCTGATGAACCGGGCTATATCGCCCTGAAGGCGGAGAGTATCGCGTTGAATTTCAATATGCTGCGCAGGCTGGAAGAAAACTGGCAGCGGGGTGAAAACCGCTTTAACGCGCCGGGTGAAAAGCTGCTGGGGGCGTTTCTTAACGGCAGGCTGGTGGGCGTGTGCGGCCTCAACCGCGATCCGTTCAGCCAGCAGCCGCGCGCCGGACGTATTCGTCATCTCTACGTCAGCGAAAAGTGCCGTGGGCAGGGCATTGGCAAACAACTTTTGACCGTGGTGATGGCGGATGCCAGCATCTGGTTTGATTTTCTTAATACCCATGCGCCGGAAACCGCGTACGGATTTTACCATCGGGCGGGCTTCAGGCTGGTGTCAGACGAACCCCGGGTGACGCACCGCCTTTTTTGCGCAGTGTAAGCGGCTGGCAGCATCGACGGGTGAATGTTACAGTTGGATGACATTTCATCAACCGATACGCCATGACCATCACCGTTTTCTGCATTTTACTGTTCGCCGCACTGCTGCATGCCAGCTGGAACGCCATCGTTAAAGCCGGAACGGATAAACTCTACTCGGCGATCGGAGTCAGCGGTTCAGCCGCGCTTATTGCCCTGATTTTACTGCCCTTCTCTCCTCAGCCAACTGCCGCAAGCTGGCCATATTTGTTCGTCTCCTGTGCGTTACAGGTGGTGTATACGGTACTGGTGGCAAAAACTTATCAGGTCTCCGACATGAGCCAGACCTACCCCCTTATGCGCGGGACGGCCCCTCTGCTGGTGGCGCTGATCAGCGTAATGGTGCTCGGGGATCATCTCTCCTGGCTTGCGTGGTCCGGCATCGGGGTCATTTGTCTGTCGATTCTGGCGATGGCGATGAACGGCCGCATGCAGTCACGCAAGGGGATCTGGCTGGCGCTGCTGAACGCCTGTTTTATCGCCGGGTATACCCTGGTGGACGGCACCGGTGTGCGACTCTCGGACACTGCGCTGGGCTACACGCTCTGGACCTTCTTCATGAACGGTTTCTGTCTGCTGAGCTGGGCAATGGTGGCGCGGCGTCGCGAAGCGTCCAGCTACCTGCGCCTGCATTGGAAAAAAGGGCTGCTCGGCGGCGTCGGGACGATGGGATCTTACGGTCTGGCACTCTGGGCGATGACCCAGGCACCGCTGGCTGTGGTCGCCGCACTGCGTGAAACCTCTATTCTCTTCGGCGCATTAATCGCATTTGTGCTTTTAAAAGAGAAGGTTGCCGGCCTGCGCATCGCGGCGGCACTGGGAATTGCTGCCGGTGCGATCCTGCTGCGCCTGGCGTAATTCGCTGGCAACATTAGTTGCCGATCTTGTTTACAAATCCTGCCTTCACGTCTTCTGTCATTCATCACAGTAATGCTTAAATTGTCATCTCTCTGTGGTAGATTCCTCGCGCATTTATGGGAATGCATAGTCACTTATTCTTCATTTATCTCTTTTGGCAAAAGTATTCAGCGACATGAAAAAGCAACGGAACGTGAACTTATTGTTGATGCTGGTGTTACTGGTGGCCGTCGGGCAGATGGCGCAAACCATCTACATTCCGGCGATTGCCGATATGGCAAAAGATCTGAGCGTCCGCGAAGGTGCAGTCCAGAGCGTGATGGCAGCCTATCTGCTAACCTATGGCGTTTCACAGCTGGTTTATGGTCCCCTGTCCGATCGCGTCGGGCGTCGTCCGGTCATTCTGGTGGGCATGAGCATTTTCATGGTAGCGACGATGATCGCCATTACCACTCACAGCCTGACCGTCCTGATTGCCGCCAGCGCCCTTCAGGGTGTGGGCACCGGCGTCGGCGGGGTTATGGCGCGTACCCTGCCGCGTGATATGTACCAGGGCACACAGCTTCGCCACGCCAACAGTCTGTTAAATATGGGTATTCTGGTCAGCCCGCTGCTGGCCCCGCTGATTGGGGGTCTGCTGGACACCGTCTGGTCCTGGCGCGCTTGTTATGCCTTCCTGCTGGTGCTGTGCATTATTGTCACCTTCAGCATGGGGCGCTGGATGCCGGAAACCCGCCCAAAAGACGCGCCGCGCACGAAGCTCATCGCCAGCTACAAAACGCTGTTCGGTAATGGGTCCTTTACCTGTTATCTGTTGATGCTAATCGGCGGCCTGGCGGGCATTGCGGTGTTTGAAGCCTGTTCCGGCGTGCTGCTGGGCGCGGGCCTTGGCCTGAGCAGTATGGTGGTGAGTATTCTGTTTATTCTGCCGATCCCGGCGGCGTTCTTCGGCGCATGGTTCGCCGGACGTCCGAACAAGCGTTTCTCCACCCTGATGTGGCAGTCGGTGATCAGCTGTCTGCTGGCCGGGCTGATGATGTGGATCCCGGGGCTGTTTGACGTGATGTCGGTCTGGACGTTGCTCATCCCGGCAGCGCTGTTCTTCTTCGGCGCGGGCATGCTGTTTCCCCTCGCCACCAGCGGCGCGATGGAGCCGTTCCCGTTTCTCGCAGGCACGGCAGGCGCGCTGGTGGGCGGTTTGCAGAACATCGGTTCCGGCGCGCTGGCCTGGCTTTCGGCTATGATGCCGCAGACCGGGCAGGCGAGTTTAGGCTTGCTGATGACCCTGATGGGGCTGCTGATTTTGCTGTGCTGGCTGCCGCTGGCGTCGCGTGTCTCGCATCACGAACAGCCGGTTTAACCGCATGATGGCCCGGCTTCTCGCCGGGCTTTTCACAGACGGGCGCAATCATCGCCTGCAATAGCCGCTCTGGGGCAGGCCGCCACGCCCCCTCTTCCCCGTCATAAAACTGAACATCGGCGTTTATCGCATACGGGATGTTGGCATGTTGCAGCTCGCACGCCATAAACGTGGCAAACGCCATCTGCGAGGCGGTTGGCGTCAGGCTTTTCGATTCGCCCACCCCCCAGCCGCCAACCCAGCTCACATGCCCGGTTTTTTGTTGCCAGTGCAGCGCGGCGTTGATTCGGTTACGGATAGCCGCTTTCTCAGCCGCAGTTCCGGACGTCCACGGGTATTTACCGTTCGTTTTCAGCGGACCCCAGGGGAAAATATGCCACTCCGCCAGCAGGTAATTCTGGCTGTGCGCGGGTAGCTTCAGGCTGGATAAATCCTCCGGCGCGGCGCGCAGACGAGGGGCGATAAAAATCATGCGGCTGGCATCAATGGCGTGAATGTCTTTGATCGCTTTCTCATACACCCGGTTGAGCGAAGCAACGTTGTGGTTGAGCTTGTCCGCCGGTTCGTAGATCAGGTCAAAGCCCAGCAACGGCGAGCGCTGACCAAAATAGTGCGCCACGGCAATCCACCAGTTAATCACCTCTTTTTCGGTATCCGCTTTCGGGTCGTTTTTATATTCATCGGCCTGATAAGCGATGATGGGGATGACGCCGTATTGCTCGCAGGCCTCCACCAGCTTACGCAGGTGAATCAGCCGCGCTTCCGTCGGTTCGCCCGCCACCCGAATACGGACATGGTGTATGCCTTTCGCTTGGAAATCACGGACCACCAGCGGGTCGAATTCGCGGATACCGCGCTCGGTGCGTGCCCAGTCCACATCCATCCCGACGCCCAGCTGCTGCGCATAACGGGCAGCCGTCAGCGGCGGCTCAGCGGCAGTCGCCCAGCCGGAAGAGAGTAAGATCGCAGTGGCAATAAAAGGCTTTAACACGGTTTACCCTGGAAAAATCAAAAGCATTACCTGTATTTAGCACGCTTTTTCACATTTGGTGTAGAGCGAAAGCGTAATAATTCTTCAACCCGCCAGCTCTCTTAGCCAGCCGATAAAGGCGTCAATTTTCGGCCACTGACGGCCGGGAAGCGTTGAGACGTAATAATGCTGATGGCACTTGAGGGTTTCCCCATCAAAAGGTGCGATCAACTCCCCCCGTTCGAGACGTTTTTGCACCAGCCGCTTTCTCCCCATCGCCACCCCGACATTATTCATGGCCGCGATAATGGCTAAATCAGAACGATCGAAGCCAATACCCGATGATAACGGCATATTCACCGCGAAATGCTGCGCCCAGCTCAGCCACTCATCCGTACCGGAATCATTGCTCCAGGCCTGACGGTCGTGCAGTAACGTGCAGTGGCTGAGGTTATGGGGGTTTTTCAGCAGTTCATGCTCCCGGGCATACGCTGGCGAGCAGACGGGCAAAATCTCTTCATCCATCAAAAAGTGATGAGAAAGGTGGTTTGGCGGCGTATCGTCGAAATAGAGCGCCAGATCGATGCCGGTTCGCTGCATGTTGACGTAATCATTACCAGTCAGAATAGTAAGTGAAATCGACGGGTAGCGGCGGGTAAAATCCCCCAGCATCGGCACCAGCCAGCACTGGGCGATCGAGGGCCGGGAGTACACCGTTAGCGTACCTGACAGCGCCTGGTTTTTAATGTCCAGGATCTCCTGATTCAGGGTGTCGAGGGACGATTTCAGCGTCCAGTAAACGCGCTTGCCTTCCTGCGTCAGCTCCACTTTACGGTGTGAGCGGACAAACAGCTGAATGCCCAGCTCCTCTTCCAGCAGGTTAATGCGGTGGCTCACCGCGCTGGGGCTGAGCGACAGCTCCGCCGCCGCCAGGGCGAAGGACTCATGCCGGGCAGCCACTTCAAAGGTGTACATTTTCGACAGCTGCCAGCCGTTTAACAGCCGGTTTCTGCCTTCATTCGCATCGGTCATCACAATTCCCACACGTAATTTCTGCGTTCAGCATACCGCTCAAGAATGAATTTATGTGAACCTAATACGAGTTAAGTGCGCTTTTTAGAACACAGTCACTCAGTTGATCCAATCTGGCTCATCTGAACGCCAATTTATATCGTTTGTCAGCCCAAGCCGTTTTTTCGTCCAATATCCCCAGATGACATAAGGGTGAGGTGAGATATGGGATCTCAGGTCTGGGTTGTGGCAACGCTGCTTGTCAGCATCGTGTTGATTGTTTTAACCATCGTAAAACTGAAGTTTCACCCGTTCCTCGCGCTGCTGCTGGCAAGCTTTTTCGTTGGCGCGATGATGGGGATGAGCCCGCTGGATATGGTTAACGCCATTGAGAGCGGGATTGGCGGTACGCTGGGCTTCCTGGCGGCGGTTATCGGTCTTGGCACTATTCTCGGCAAAATGATGGAAGTCTCCGGCGCGGCAGAGCGCATCGGGATTACGTTGCAGCGCTGCCGCTGGCTGTCGGCGGACGTGATTATGGTCCTGGTCGGCCTGATCTGCGGCATTACGCTGTTTGTTGAAGTGGGCGTGGTACTGCTGATCCCGCTGGCGTTTTCCATCGCCAAAAAGACCAACACGTCGCTGCTCAAGCTGGCCATTCCGCTCTGTACCGCACTAATGGCAGTGCACTGCGTGGTGCCTCCGCATCCGGCCGCACTATTTGTCACCAACAAATTAGGGGCGGACGTCGGGACGGTGATTGTCTACGGTCTGGTGGTGGGCCTGATGGCGTCTCTGGTTGGTGGCCCGCTGTTCCTGAAGCTGCTCGGCAACCGTCTGCCCTATAAGCCGGTTCCGGCGGAATTTTCAGACCTGAAGGTGCGGGAAGAGCACACTCTGCCGTCGCTGGGCGCCACGCTGTTCACCGTGCTGCTGCCGATTGCCCTGATGCTGGTGAAAACCATTGCCGAGCTGAACATGGCAAAAGAAGGCTCGCTGTATACCCTGCTGGAGTTTATCGGCAACCCCATCACCGCGATGTTTATCGCCGTGTTTGTCGCCTACTACCTGCTGGGGATCCGCCAGCACATGGGCATGGGCGCAATGCTGATCCATACGGAGCACGGCTTTGGCTCTATCGCCAACATTTTGCTGATTATCGGTGCGGGCGGGGCGTTCAACGCCATCCTTAAAATCAGTGGTCTGGCGGAGACGCTGGCGCATATTCTCTCGAACCTGCATATGCACCCTATCCTTCTCGCCTGGCTGGTGGCACTGGTGCTGCACGCCGCCGTGGGTTCGGCAACGGTAGCGATGATGGGTGCCACGGCGATAGTGGCGCCGATGCTGCCGCTCTACCCGAACGTAAGCCCGGAGATCATCACCATTGCCATCGGGTCCGGCGCTATTGGCTGCACGATCGTGACCGACTCTCTCTTCTGGCTGGTGAAGCAGTACTGCGGCGCGACCCTGAATGAGACCTTCAAATACTATACGACGGCGACGTTTATCGCCTCGGTGCTTGCACTTGGCGGCACATTCCTGCTTTCTTTCATTATCTGAGCGCGAAGAGACGTATTATGGAAAACGCAACTATCACTACTTTAACCGCACAGTTTCCTCTGGTTGAGGATCTGATTGCCCTGAAAGAAACCACCTGGCTTAACCCTCGCACCACGACGCTGGCGGAAGGATTGCCGTATGTCGGGCTGACGAAAGCCGACGTAGACGACGCGCACGCGCGCCTGAAACGCTTCGCGCCGTATCTGGCGAAAGCGTTCCCGGAAACGGCGGCAACGGGCGGGATTATCGAATCCGACCTGGTCGCGATCCCGGCGATGCAGGCGCGGCTGGAGAAAGAATCTGCGAAGCCTGTTACAGGCACGCTGCTGCTGAAAAAAGACAGCCATCTGCCGATTTCCGGCTCGATCAAAGCGCGCGGCGGCATCTATGAGGTGCTGACCCATGCGGAGAAACTGGCGCTGGAAGCCGGGTTGCTGAGCGTTGAAGACGACTACAGCGTTCTGCTGGAGCCGCGCTTTAAGGACTTCTTCAGCCAGTACAGCATCGCGGTGGGCTCAACCGGCAACCTGGGGATGTCCATCGGCATTATGAGCGCACGCATTGGCTTTAAGGTGACGGTGCATATGTCCGCCGACGCCCGCGAGTGGAAGAAAGCCAAACTGCGCAGCCACGGCGTGATCGTCGTGGAATATGAGCAGGATTACGGCGTGGCGGTAGAGCAGGGACGCAAAGCGGCGGAAAGCGATCCGAACTGCTTCTTTATTGACGATGAGAACTCACGCACGCTGTTCCTGGGCTATGCGGTTGCTGGCGAGCGCCTGAAGGCGCAGTTTATCGAACAGGGCCGCGTGGTGGATGCCGATCATCCTCTGTACGTCTACCTGCCGTGCGGCGTCGGCGGTGGTCCCGGCGGCGTGGCGTTTGGCCTGAAGCTGGCCTTTGGCGATAACGTCCACTGCTTCTTTGCGGAGCCAACGCACTCACCGTGCATGCTGCTGGGCGTTTATACCGGGCTGCACGATGAAATCGCCGTGCAGGATCTGGGTATCGACAACGTGACGGCGGCGGACGGTCTGGCGGTAGGACGTGCCTCCGGCTTCGTGGGCCGCGCGATGGAGCGCCTGCTCGACGGGTTCTATACCCTCTCCGATCAAAGCATGTACGACATGCTCGGCTGGCTGGCGCAGGAGGAAAGGATTCGCCTGGAGCCGTCGGCACTGGCGGGGATGGCCGGGCCGCTGCGCGTCGATGCCGATGAGAACGTTACCCACCTGGTGTGGGCGACCGGCGGCGGCATGGTGCCGGAAGACGAGATGGCGAAATATTTAGCGAAAGGGAAGTAATTATGCCGGGTGGCGGCTGCGCCTTACCCGGCCTACAGGTGCAAAATTTGTTGAATGTGGGTTACCGCAAACAGCAGTGACAACGACAGCACGGCCAGGGCGATGAGGAACTTATCCCGCACCGCTTTCGGCTGCGCAAAGTCGTTCTGCGACACGTCCATCAGGTTACGGCTGCGGGTGTAGCGCCATAAAATGATGGCTACCAGCGCCAGCACAACAATGGAGATCCAGAATGGCGCCCCCGTGCGGTGCCAGTTGTGCTTAATGGCAAGAGCGATCAGCGCGCCATACCCCAGCAGCGTGCGCAGCCAGGCCAGCGAGGTTCGCTCTGGCTGAAGGCCGGGGTCCGCTTCCCGCCGCGCTTTGCGGCTATCCGGCATACAGCACCAGTAACATCACTACGCCCGCAACCATCAGCAAAATCGTACTGATAATGAGCAAGCCGCGCGTGTAGGGGAGATCCTGCTTCAGACGCATCGCCTTTTCATTTCTCAGCCAGCGCAGATAGCCATAAATCGCCAGCACGCCGGCAATCAGGCACAGCAGCAGGGCCAGCACTTCGCGAATCAACGGGGTGGCAAAATCGGGGGCGAGCTGATCAAGGCCGACGCCTGCGGCCAGAAAGCCCAGGGCGGTGCGGATCCACGCTAAGAACGTGCGTTCGTTAGCCAGTGAGAAGCGGTAGTCCGGTGCTTCACCGAGGCGGGAAATGTTCATGAAAGTTCCTTGTCGTGCTGCATGCAGGCTTCAGCATAGCGTAATTCAGCCAGGACAAGGAGACCGGCATCAGGCGATGCCGGTCAGAAAGATTAGTGCAGCTCTGGCCAGTAATCTTTATTCGCTTCAATCAGATCGTCCAGAATCGCCTTCGCCACCGATGCGCTCGGTACGGTTTTCGACAGGGTAATCGCCTGCCAGAGTTTCTGATACGAGCGCTGCTCCCAGGCGTCCACCACCAGTTTTTCCACCGCCACCTGCTGGCTCATGAGCCCTTTCTGGAAGTGCGGAATATCACCCACGGTCAGCGGCTCCGGTCCGTTGTGGCCGACCAGACAAGGGATTTCTACCATCGCGTCAGCATCAAAGTTATGGATAGCCCCATTGTTAGGCACAATCAGCAGCATGCGTTCTTGGGTGTTAAAGGCAATCGCGGTCGCCAGATCGACGATGTACGACGCATGTTCGTCAATTTCCAGTTCACCGGCAGAAGAATGACCGGCTTCGATAATCGCCCGACATGAACTGAATACATGCTTCTCACGGTGATCCATCACTTCATTGGCGCGGGTACGCTCCGGATTGGAATGGGCGACCACATAGTCCGGGAACAGGTAATACTTCAGGTAGGTGTTCGGCATGGTGTCCGGATCCAGCGCCTGTACGTCTTTGGCCTTGGCGAAGGTATCGTTCCAGCTCGCTTCAGTATGCACATCTTCCGAAGGCGGAACATAACCGTTTTTCGCCACGTATTCGCGCAGCTTCGGCATCAGATCGTTGCCGTTCTGATCTTCAATCGACGTCCACCAGCCGAAGTGGTTCAGACCGTAGTAGCGCACGCGCATCTCTTTGCGGTCTTTCAGGCCCACGATTTGCGCCATACGTCCTTCAATGCCGATCGGCATGTCGCAGATGTTGAGAATTTTCGCGTTCGGACGCAGGCGGCGCGTGGCTTCCGCGACAATCGCCGCCGGGTTGGAGTAGTTCAACATCCACGCGTTCGGGGAGTACTGCTCCATGTAATCCACCAGCTCCAGCACGCCGCCGATGGAGCGCATGCCGTAGGAGATGCCGCCCGGCCCGCACGTTTCCTGGCCCAGCACGCCGTGGCGCAGCGGGATTTTTTCATCTTTTTCACGCATGGGATATTTGCCAACGCGAATATGCGCCATCACGAAATCCACATCGGTAAAGGCCGCTTCAGGATCGGTGGTGTAACTAAATTCAATCTCCGGCGCCTGCTCCTTAAGGATGATTTTACACGCCTCGGCGATGATCTCCTGACGTGCTCCGTCATTGTCATAGAACTTCAGCGCACGCAGCGGGAAACGGTCACGGTTGGCTAACAGCATCAGGACGATACCAGGCGTGAATGTACTGCCGCCGCCTGCAATAACAACTGAGAATTTTTTCATGATATAGCCTCTGTCAGAGTGGTTTGTTCGTTTGTTAAAGGGGTTTTCATCAGCGATTCCAGCTGGTCGCGCACCTGAGGAACGTGCAGACCGACAATCACCTGTATGCCGTTGCCGCGCCGCACCACACCGTGTGCGCCCAGGGCTTTGAATACGTCATCGCTTTGGGTTTTCGTCATATCCACCAGGGCGATACGCAGGCGGGTGGCGCAGTTATTGATACTTTCGATATTCGCTGCGCCGCCGAGCGCCTGTAAGAACCCAGCGGCCTGTCCGACCTGCTGGCTGGCTGCCGCCGGGGCGGTGGTTTGCCCACGAGCGGCCTTATAGTCGGCCTTGCTGTAGAGCTTGATTTCGCTCTCTTCCCGGCCCGGCGTTTTGAGATTCAGACGTTCGATAAGCGTTCTGAAGACCACGAAGTAGATCCCGGAGAAGCAGAGGCCGATGCCAATTTGGGTGAATACCGTCGAGGCGTGGTTATGGAACATCGGGATCCAGTTTTGCGGCAGGAACTGGTCCAGCAGACCGCCGCCCATGTTCCCCACCACCCCGAAGATATACATCACCGTCGCCATCGTTGCGGCCAGCACGGCGTGGATGGCAAACAGCAAAGGCGAGATAAACAGGAAGGTGAACTCCAGCGGTTCGGTAATGCCCACCAGCACGGCGGTAAGCGTGGCCGGGATCAGCAGACCTGCCACTTTGACGCGGTTCTCCGGTGACGCGGTATACCAGATAGCCAGCGCAATACCGACTGAGCCAAACACCTTAGAGTTGCCGTGCAGCGCGAATCCGCCCTCCGGGAACAGCGTTTTCAGCGGCACAGTGCTCTGGCTGAATTCCTGAAGGTGCTGTGCCCAGTAGACCTGAATGCCGCCTTCTACCGCAGCCGGGCCGAAGATAAACGGGCCGTAGACAAAGTGGTGTAATCCGGTTGGGATCAGAATGCGTTCCAGGAAGGTATAAACCCATACGCCCAGCGCGCCAGCGGTACGTAGAAAGGCCTGCAACGACTCAATGCCCATCTGCACTTTCGGCCAGCCCAGCAGCGTCAGCCAGGCGCAGGGGATCATCACGAAGAACGCGAGGATAACGACAAACGAGGTGCCCTGGAAAATCCCCAGAAAGACCGGCAACGGCTTGTCGAAAAATCGGTTGTGGATGGCGGTGACGAGCCCGGAAATGATAATCGCCCCGATGATGCTGGTATCAAGCGTTTTGATTCCGGCAATCATCGCCAGCCCGCTGCCGGCAGTGGGTTCAGCAGAGAAGTCGACGCCAAAGAAGTGGCCCCAGGTCATCCCCATCGCGTTGATAAAATAGTTCCAGGTCAGGAAGCTAATCAGCACCGCCAGACAGGCGCGGCCCTGCGCCTGCTTTGCCAGGCCAATCGGTAAGCCGACAGCAAAAATCAGCGGCATATTACGGAACACCGCCCAGCCGCCCTCTTCGATGATGTGAACAATTTGCGCGAACAGATTATCAGGCGCGGTTAAGGCCTCACCGACAAACAGCGGATTGCGAAGCATGATGGCGATCCCAACCACGATCCCGGCAAAGGGAAACAGCAAAACCGGGGTGAACATGGCGCCGCCAAAACGTTGTATTTGACTGAGCATTTTTAAATCCTCATGAAACAACCTGTAGGGGATAGAGGCCTTTATGGTTTTTTACTGGCCTGAGGTGAGCATAAGAAGTTACTGATGCGGGAACATGGCGTGCCGCTGCGATTCGTGATCGCATTCATGGTTTTAATTTGACCAATCAGGTCTACTTTTTAAACTAAACATGGACAAGTTAAGACGTATTCCACGCCATGATGTGCGCAGAGAGGTCTACTGGTGATCTACAAATCAATTGCCGATCGGCTACGGCTGCGGCTGAATTCTTCGGACTACAACATTGGCAGTCCGTTACCCGGAGAAAAAGCGCTGGCAAAGGAGTTTGGCGTAGCCCGGATGACCGTCCGCAAAGCGCTGGATCTGCTGGTAAGCTGGGGGCTGGTTGAACGTCGACACGGTAGCGGGACGTTCGTGGCGCGCAAAGACGTTCATCATGAAACGACTAACCTGACTGGGCTGGTGGAGGTATTGCGCCAGCAGGGGAAAGAAGTGCAAAGCAAGGTGTTGCAGTTTGAAGTGATGCCCGCGCCGCCCGCCATCGCCAGCCAGCTGCGGATTCAGGTTGATGAGCGGATCTATTTTTCAAGGCGGGTGCGTTACGTGGACGGAAAACCGCTGATGCTGGAGGACAGCTTTATGCCGGTGAAGCTGTTCCGCAATCTTTCCCTGGCGCATCTCGAAGGGTCTAAGTTTGATTACATCGAGAAGGAGTGTGGGATCACCATCAGCGGCAACTACGAGAGCCTGACGCCGGTGCTGGCTGATAAACAGCTGGCCGGTTATATGAATGTGCCGGAACAGACGCCGCTGCTGCGCATCACTTCCCTTTCCTACAGCGACAGCGGCGAGTTCCTCAATTATTCCGTGATGTTCCGGAACACAAGCGATTACCAGGTGGACTACCATCTGCGGCGTATCCACCCGGAAGACTTATTAGCCCATCCCCCAGAATAGCACCGCCAGTAGCTGCGGGGTGATGATGCGCAGAAACATCACCAGCGGATAAACCGTGGCGTAGGATAACGCCGCCGCGCCGCTGGTGGCGTGCAGGTTATTGGCGAACGCCAGCGCGGGCGGATCGGTCATGGAACCGGCCAGCATGCCGCACAGCGTGAGATAGTTCATTTTAGCGAACATACGCGCCAATAATCCGACAGTTATCAGTGGGATAGCGGTAATAAATATGCCGTATCCTACCCAGCTCATCCCTTCGCCGTTCACCAGAGTATCGACAAAATCGCCGCCGGATTTCAGCCCCACCACCGCCAGAAACAGCACGATGCCCAACTCCCGCAGCGCCAGGTTAGCGCTCGGCGGCATAAACCAGTAGAGCTTACCGATGGAGCCGATACGCCCGAGGATCAGCGCCATAATGAGCGGCCCGCCTGCCAGACCCAACTTCAGTGCTACCGGGAAGCCGGGCACGTACAGGGGGATGGAGCCAAGCATGACGCCAAGCCCGACGCCGATAAAGACCGGCAGCATCTGCACCTGCTGGAGTTTTTGCTGGGCGTTGCCCACCATGTCCGCTACGGCATCAATAGATGAAGGACGCCCGACGAGGTTGAGAATATCACCGAATTGCAGGCTGGCATCCTGGCTGGCCACCAGCTCGACACCGGCGCGGTTAAGCCGGGAGATCACCACGTCATAACGCTCTTTAACCTGCAAATCGCGTATTTTCTTGCCCAGAACCTTCTCATTGGTCACTACCACGCGCTCCACGCGCATGTCCGTTCCACGGGTTGAGAGTGAGGTATCCACCTCCTGACCGATCACCAGCCGGGCATTGTTTAAATCCGCCGGTTGCCCTACCAGATGCAGGAGATCGCCGTGCTGAATAAGGGTATCCGGTGAAGGCACCATCAGCGTGTCATCACGTTTCAGGCGGGAACAGATAATGGTCGCGCTGTTCAGAATGGGAACATCCTGAATCGCCATATTGTTCAGATTAGGGTTTTCGACGCGAATGTTGATGGTTTTAATGAGCGCATGGCCGTTGGTCAGCGTGCTTTCATGCTCCTTCGCCTCCTGTCCAACGTTAACGCGGAACAGCACGCGCACCAGCCACATCGAGAGCAAAATACCGCAAATGCCAAACGGATAGGCCATGGCGTAGCTCATCCCCATCTGATCGACGACATCAGCAGGGATACCCAGATCGCGCAGAATTTGCTGGCCCGCCCCGAGCGCGGGCGTATTCGTGACGGCGCCGGAGAAGATGCCCAGCACGACGGGCAGCGGAATAGCGAAGAGTTTATGCAGGATCGCGGTGACCAGCCCACCCATCACAACAATGCCGAAGGCAAAGAGATTAAGGCGTAAACCGGAGACGCGCAGGGAAGCGAAGAAGCCCGGCCCCACCTGAATACCGATGGTATACACAAAGAGGATCAGGCCGAACTCCTGGATGAAATGCAGCATATCGGCGCTGAGCACCCACCCAAGCTGGTCGGCAAAATGGCCGACAAAAATCCCGCCGAACAGCACCCCGCCAATCCCAAACCCGACGCCGCGGATTTTGATATTCCCCAGCCATAGCCCCACTACCGCGACAAGGGCCAACACGCTGACGGTTAACGCGATATCACTCATGTTCCACATCCTGTGTATAACCTTAGTTATGATAAGGATTCTCTCAGAACTGGCGGCGGTTGTATGGGCGATGGCGCACATAAAAGCCGAAGGTAAACGCAAAACGGTCACCCGAAGGTGACCGTTTTTAGTGTTTGCACCCTCTCCCACAGGGAGAGAGTCGGGGTGAGGGCACCAGCCCGCACACGATTAGCTATTCAACGCCGGGCGTTCGCTAATGGCGATGCGCTGAGGCGCAATGGCTTCCGGCACGTTACGGGTGAGGTCAATGTTCAGCAGCCCGTTAGTGAACGTCGCGCCAGAAACTTCCATATGGTCTGCCAGGGTAAAGCTCAGGCTAAACGGCTGAGTGACAAGCCCCTGATGCAGCCATTTGGTCTCGGTGTCTGGTTTTTCCGGTGACCCTTTCACGGTCAGGCGCGCACCCTCAAGCTGGATGTCGAGATCTTCCTGGCGGAACCCGGCCAGCGCAAGCGTGATGCGGTAGTGGTTATCATCGCTTTTTTCGATGTTGTACGGCGGAAAGGTCTGCTGTTCGGTTGCGCTTTGCAGCGCGTTAGCCAGTTTGTCAAAACCGATCCACTGACGCAGCAGGGGGGAAAAATCATAGTTACGCATACTAAATCTCCTTCTGAGAAGCGAGTTCGGCACAGTTTAATTTTGTGCACAGTTGTACCTGCAAACCCTTGCGGATTCGCATATGCTCCCTTTACGGCAAGCAATTTCAGGTGGGCCGCAGCCGCGACCCGCTTAATTAATTGATTTCGATACGACGCGGTTTTTTCTCTTCCGGAATCACACGTTCCAGTTCGATAAACAGCAGGCCGTTCACCAGGTTCGCGCCCTTGACGTGGATGTTCTCAGCCAGCTGGAACTTGCGTTCAAAGTTACGCTCTGCGATACCCTGGTAGAGGTAGGTTCGTTCTTTCTGCTCACCCGCATGGGAGCCTTTCACCACCAGCAGATTGTCCTGCGCGGTGATCTCCAGTTCGCTCTCTGCGAAACCGGCAACAGCAATCGCAATGCGATAGTGGTTTTCGTCAACCAGTTCAACGTTGTAAGGAGGATAGCCGTTGCTCTGGCTCTGGTTGTTTTCTAAGTGGTTGAACAGACGATCAAAACCAATGGCAGAACGGTATAGCGGAGAGAGATCGAAATTACGCATAGATAAATGCTCCTGAAATCAGCGAGAAAATGTAGCCTTCCACCATGGACAGGCTTCTGCTTCCCCGAACACCCATCAGGCGTGTCCGTTATCGGGTTACATTCTTAAAATGGGTATGGATACGGCCTTTTCAAGCCTGTTGATGTGAGATTTTTTTGCACTTTGCTGGTTGTCGCATAGACTCAGGGGCACAGCACAAAGGGTTAAATTGCGATGGCGACCACAGTGCGGGAGTTTGGAGCTATCCATTTTGGACGCGCCTCGCTATAACCCTGAGTTGCAGGTCAATGCCGTGCTACTAATGATGACTGAGTGATGATGAGAAATGTTCTGATTAAGCTGGCGACGTTCAGCGGGGTTGTTTTACTTTGCGGGTGTTCGAGCGTGATGTCGCACACCGGCGGTAAAGAAGGAACATATCCGGGGACGCGCGCCAGTGCCGCAATGATCTCTGATGATGAGACAAACTGGGGTACCAAATCTCTGGCGATTCTTGATATGCCGTTTACGGCGGTTGCCGATACGCTTTTGC
This sequence comes from Enterobacter sp. JJBC, assembly GCF_036936505.1. Taxonomy (NCBI): domain Bacteria; kingdom Pseudomonadati; phylum Pseudomonadota; class Gammaproteobacteria; order Enterobacterales; family Enterobacteriaceae; genus Enterobacter; species Enterobacter sp. JJBC. Next base: position 15,426 of record NZ_CP136935.1, on the reverse strand, counting down.
TGCCGTGGGATATGTTCCGCACCGACAGCTCAGTGCGTTCGCGCGTTGAGAAAAGCGAGCAGGAGACGCTGGCAACCAACTCCGTCATCCCGCCCGCAGCGATGCCTCCACGCTAATTCTGTGCGGTTTCCGTTAGCCACAGCTGGCGGAAACCGTCCTTCTCTTCCATCCATGTAATAAATCGTCCGTCCGGGGAAAACACCACAGCGTCAGCAGACGGCGGATTGCCATGATCGGAGGTCAAAAACGTCACCTCACCGGTCTGCGCATCGCAGCAGGCAATGCGGCTTTCGAGCACAAACCCAAGTGCGCGGCCAGAAGGATGCCAGTTAAAAGCCGACTGAATATCACGCTCAGTGTGGGTCAGCTGGCGCGGCTCGCCGCCCTCAGGGGAGATAAGCCACAGCTGCACAACGCCGTTATCGTCCCGCATTAAAAACGCGACCTGCGTCCCCTGTGGATTGCTGCGCACCCAGTGGCGCGGCACGTTCACCAGCCCCGGATACGCCTTCTGATGGGTGAAGGTAAGGCGGCGTTGCATGACGCCCGCAGGCGGCGCGGGCATTGTATCCGGCGTTCCCTGCAACGGCGCATCGCCCGCTCGTTTCCAGCCCTGCTCGTCTTTGGGAAGATCGACAATAAACAGTTCGGGCACTTTCTCGCCTTTCGCAGACACCGTATCGCCGATAAACGCCAGCCTGTCGTTGCCCACCCAGCCCTCTTCATAGGCGCGGTTGATCTCATCGCTGCCCGGTTTCGGGTTCGGCGTTGTCCGGCTTACCAGTACGCTCCAGAAGGTTCCGGCATATTCCCGCGGATGGTTCCCCTGTGGGTTTACCGGACCACAAGGCGCCGCCACCCCGACGTTACGCAAATCCAGCTGCGGATCGCGCGCGTGCAGCACATGGTCGTTATAGGTAAAGCTGACGAACTGCCCGTTCGGGCTAAAAACGTGAACGTGGGTGCCGCCACGCAGCGCACCTGCCGTGTAAGGCGCGGTGATATCCATCGCATCAAGATTGCTCAACTGACCATTGTGCGCAATCACCCCCTGACGATGGTGAAAATCATACTGCCAGTCTGCATCCGGGTTTTTCGGGCCGTGGATAAAAACATATTTGTCCTGCGCCGGATGAACGGTTACCACGCCAACATGCGCGCCGTCAGTCGCACGGTAGATCGCCTCAACCTCGCCCGTACTAACATTGACCCGCTCAATGGTTTCACCGGTAAACGACGCGCCGGACGGGCGGACATCATAGACAAGCCACTGGCTGTCTGGCGTCCAGGTGTTGATGTTGGTGAGCTGGTGGTTGCGGGAAGCGAAGGTGATTTGTTTCATGAAAATACCCTGATGCGCGGTTATCGCATCAGGGTAAAACATCCGAAGGGATTAGCCTACTCGTTTCACGTCGCCGACCAGCAGGATATAGGAGAGCGCCCCGATCAGCGCCACGGCAGAGATATACACCAGCGCCGGACCAAAGCCGTAGTCCTGCGCCAGGTAACCGATGACCAGCGGCACGGTGATCCCGCCCAGGCCGCCAACGAAGTTAAACACGCCGCCGGTCAGGCCAATCAGACGCATCGGCGCCAGCGACGACACCAGCGACCAGGTGATGGAGGCAAAACCGTTCCCGAAGAACGCTACCGCCATCAAGGTCATGATCCACACCGGATCGTTGGTGTAGTTCGCTCCCATGATGCAGGTAGAGATCAGCAGGCCGCAGATAATCGGCGTTTTACGCGCAACGCCCAGTGAGAAGCCTTTTTTCACCAGTTTGTCCGCCAGCCAGCCCGAGAGCAGGACGCCGAAAAACGCCGCAAGGAAGGGTACGGTGGTCATAAAGCCCGCCTTCAGCGCGGTAATCCCTTTTTCCTGGGTCAGATAGTTCGGGAACCAGGTGAGGAAGAACCACAGCGTGGAAGTCACCGCGAACTGGCCCAGATATACGCCCACCAGCTTACGGTGGAAGACCAGCTTCCAGTCCGCTCTGGTCAGCGGCTGGCGCGCCTCTTTTTTCACGGGCGCATCGCCGTCCACCAGGCCACCGCCGTCGCGGATGTAGTCCAGTTCGGCTTTGGTGATGCTTTTGGTCAGGCGCGGCGGCTGATAAACCTTAAACCAGATTAACGACCAGATAATGCCGATCCCGCCGGTGACGATGAACACCCAGTGCCAGCTCAGTAGCTCCTGGATCCAGATTAACAGCGGCGTCAGAAATGCCAGGCCAACAAACTGCCCGGAGGTGTAAAAACCAACAGCGGAAGCGCGTTCGTGTTCCGGGAACCAGCTGGTCACCATGCGGTTGTTGGTCGGAAACGCGGGCGCTTCAAACACCCCGGTGATGGCGCGCAGGCCAATCAGTGACATCAGCCCGGTGGCGAAGCCCTGGAACAGGGTCGCCACGGACCAGCCAAAAATAGCGATAAAGTAGGTCAGACGCGACCCCACGCGGTCAAGGAACCAGCCGCCCGGGATCTGGCAGAGCGTATACAGCCAGGCAAACGCCGAGAAGACGTAGCCCATTTCCGCTTTGGTGATGCCAAACTCTTCCTGAATATGAGCCGATGCCACGGCAAGGTTGGCGCGGTCGACATAACAGATGACCACGGTAATAAAGATCATGATCAGCGTCAGGTAACGACGACGCCCGGTTTTTGCAGCAGTAACTGGAATATCCATCACAATCTGTCTCCAGATTTTGGGCATAGCGAAGCCGCTCACCATGCCCTGTAATTTACAGAGGGTGTATTTGGTTTTTTTAATTAAAAACGTAAACGGAATACGCTAAATAATTCGTGCTGGGGGAAGGCGGCAAGTTTTCGCATCCCCGGGAGCATACAAAAGTATGTGACCGGGGTAAGAAAACGCAGCCAACGCATCACCAGCGCGAAGTATGACGCGCATTTACCACTCGGCTACGGAACCGTCTTCATGACGCCACAGTGGGTTACGCCAGTCCGGCGCACTTTTACTCAGCTCAATGACTTTGGCTTCGTCGATCTCCACGCCAAGGCCCGGCTTCGTTAACGGTTTAAAGAAACCGCCTTCCATGCTGAAGTCTTCCTTGTTTTTCACAAAGTCGAGCAGCTCCGCGCCCTTGTTATAGTGAATGCCCATGCTTTGTTCCTGGAACACCGCATTGCGCGAGACGAAGTCGACGTGCAGACAGGCCGCAAGCGCAATTGGCCCAAGCGGACAGTGCGGGGCCAGCGCCACATCGTAGGCTTCTGCCATTCCGGCAATTTTGTAGCATTCGGTGATGCCACCCGCGTGGGAGAGGTCCGGTTGCAGGATCGCAATGCCGCCCGCTTCCAGCACGCGTTTAAACTCGAAGCGCGAGAACATGCGTTCACCCGCCGCGATGGGAATGTGCGTCTGTTCAGCCAGTTTCGGATAGTGTTCCGCCTGCTCGGCCAGCACCGGCTCTTCGATAAACAGCGGGCGATACGGCTCCAGCTCTTTAATCAGCACTTTGGCCATTGGCGCGCTGACGCGGCCGTGGAAATCCAGGCCAAACTCAATCTCGTTGCCGAAAGCCTCACGGATTTGCGCCACGGTATTCACCGCCCGGTCTACCGCGCGCGAGTTGTCGATAACGCCCATCTCTTCGCAGCCGTTGAGTTTGAAGGTGTCAAAACCGATGTTGCGCAGTTGCCGGATACCGTCGATCACTTCCGCAGGGCGGTCACCGCCCACCCAGCTGTAGGCTTTGATTTTGTCGCGCACCAGGCCGCCCATTAATTGACAGACCGTGGCATTCAGCACTTTGCCTTTGATATCCCACAGCGCCTGATCAATACCGGCGATGGCGCTCATCAGGATCGGACCGCCACGGTAAAATCCCGCCCGGTACATGACCTGCCACAGGTCGTTGATGCGCGCCGGATCCTGGCCAATCAGGTATTCGCCCAGCTCGTGAACCGCGGCTTCAACGGTGCGCGCACGGCCTTCAATCACCGGCTCGCCCCAGCCAACCACGCCTTCGTCGGTTTCGATTTTCAGGAACATCCAACGCGGGGGTAAACGGTACGTGGTGAGTTTGGTTATTTTCATTGCACTGCCTCTCGATACGCTTTCACAAATGCTGCCGCCTGCTGTGCGGTACGCTCAACGGGCTGTCCGGCACGATAGAGATCGCTGCCCAGCCCGGCGCCCACACAGCCCGCTTTTATCCACTGCACCAGGTTTTCCGGCGTGACGCCGCCCACGGCAAAGACCGGCACGCTGGCGGGTAAGACCGCTTTCAGCGCTTTGATGTAATCCGGACCAAAGGCCGACGACGGGAAAATTTTGAGAGACTGTGCGCCTGCATCGAGGGCGGCAAAGGCTTCTGTAGCCGTGGCGCAACCCGGGCAAACGGTCATGCCGTACTCCACCGCCCGGCGGATCACCTCGGGGTTGATATTCGGTGTGACGATAAGCTTGCAGCCCATCTTCGCCAGTTCATCCACCTGCTCCGGCTGTAATACGGTACCAGCGCCAATCAGCGCCTTATCACCAAACGCCTTCACAATTGCCGGAATGCTTTTTTCCCACTCCGGGGAGTTGAGCGGGATTTCCACCGCGTCGAACCCGGCGTCAATCACCGCGTTAACGTGCGCTAAGGCCTCACCGGGCGTGATACCGCGCAAAATCGCGATCAGGGGAAGTTCAGTTTGCCACTGCATGAGCGATGCTCCTTATGCCTGCCTGAAATGCCGTGTCGCCTTCCACCGCAGCAACATCCCGTCCGATAGCGTGGAACGCCTGGCGGTAACGAGACGTCAGCGATGAACCCGCGACGAGCGTGATGGCCTGCTGCCCGGCGAACGCGTCGCTCAGGGTGGCGACCTCTGCGCCAATCAGCAGGCCGGACAGAAATTCGCTGACCTGTTCGCGCGGAAGATTTCCCAGCACGTGCGAGGCGCGAACCTCAAAAAGTTGCGGCAAAACGGCAGGGGATGCGATCCCGCGCTCAAGCCCGGCGGCAAACGCTTCCGGCGAAGGGGTCTGCTCCGGCAAACCGGCCCCCACCAGCGAGTGCTTAAGCAGCAAGTGGTGCAATTCGCCGGTCATTACGGTGCGAAAGTCATGAATTTGCTCAGCATCCGCCTGGACCCATTTGCAGTGCGTCCCGGGCATGACGTAGACAGAAGAAGGAGAAAGCGTGCGCGCCCCGAGCAGTTGCGTCTCTTCACCGCGCATCACGTTATGGTTATCGTCGCGAGAGACGCATAAACCGGGGATAATCCAGACATTGTCGCCAACGGACGTTAACTGCTCGCCAATGGCAGTGAAATGCACCGGAACCGACAGATAAGGCGCAACCTTCCAGCCTACGTTACTGCCGACCATTCCGGCCATCACCACTGGCGTAGTACCGTCGCGCCAGTTTTGTGTCACCTCTGCTAACACCGCTGCTGGGGATTTACCGTTCAGGCGCGTCACACCTGCTTCTGATTGCCTGCGTTCCAGGCACTGCTCACCCTGGTAGAGCCAGGCGCGCAGATTGGTCGATCCCCAGTCAATTGCGATGTAGCGTGATGTCATGTGATTTCCTTCAACCTTCGTGTCGAGCTGGCGATCATGGTCAGCGCCGCCTGCTCTGCCGCATCGCCGTCCTGATGCCGTATCGCATCGAACAGCGCTTTATGTTCCTGAAGCGTTTTCGGCATGTTGGCCTCATCACCCATCCAGGTACGTTCAAATACTGCTCGCTGTAGCGAGCTGATCGCCACGCTAAGCTGCTGTAACACCGGGTTATGCACCGACTGCAATACCGCCTCGTGGTAGCGAATGTCCGCCTCGTTGAACGCCTCCCGATTCTGGTTATTGGCGATCATGTCGTTTAAAGCCGACTCAATCTGTGCCAGGTCACCTGACGTTGCGCGCTCTGCCGCCCAGCGGGCAATGGCCGGTTCCACCAGATTTCGGACTTCGCTCATCGCGCCGATAAGCCGTGGGTCGTAGTCGTTTTCCAGTACCCATTGCAGAACATCGGTATCGAGGTAGTTCCACTGGTTACGCGGCGCCACAAACGCGCCGCGATAGCGCTTCATTTCAATCAGCCGCTTCGCCATCAGCGAGCGGAACACTTCCCGGATGATGTTGCGCGAGGTTTCAAACTCCTCGCACAGTTCCGCCTCTGCTGGCAGCGGCGAACCGGGAACGTATTTGCCACCCACAATCTGAGTGCCCAGCGTGATGACAATGCGATCGGTTTTATTGAGTGTCATGGAGAGTCCTTGTGCTCTGTAAGTCCATCACTACTTTACCGCGACCGCTGAATTTCGCCTCACTTTTGCAGTACAAACGTGAGGCCTTTCGTCTTTGCCGTGGCGACAATGTAGTACAATCAGTTAATGTTGTACTACAATACAGATCACAAAAAGAACAATTCGATAAATTCAGGGCCAAAAAAAGCCCCGGTAGATAACCGAGGCTGATGATTACAGACAGCTGCTAGGAGAGGACAAATTTCTCGATCGCCCAGGCAACGCCGTCTTCCAGGTTAGATTTGGTCACGAAGTTCGCCACTTCTTTTACCGACGGGATGGCGTTATCCATCGCCACGCCCATGCCTGCATATTCGATCATCGCAATATCGTTTTCCTGGTCGCCCAGCGCCATGATCTCCTCAGGCTTGATGCCCAGCGCATCGGCAAGCGATTTGACGCCCGTGCCTTTATTGACGCGTTTATCGAGGATTTCGAGGAAGTACGGCGCACTTTTCAGCACGGTGTATTTCTCTTTTACCTCAGCCGGAATGCGTGAAATGGCTTTGTCGAGAACCGCAGGTTCATCAATCATCATCACTTTCAGGAACTGTGTCGCCGGATCCATTTTCTCCGCTTCACAGAACACCAGTGGAATGGTTGCAACGTAGGACTCGTGCACCGTGTAGTAGCTGATATCGCGGTTGGCGGTGTAAAGCGTATTGCGATCGAGCGCGTGGAAGTGAGAGCCCACGTCGCGGGAGAGTTTTTCCAGGAACCGGTAGTCATCATAGCTCAGTGCAGTTTGCGCCACCGTGCTGCCATCGGCTGCCTTTTGCACCAGCGCGCCGTTATAGGTGATGCAGTAATCGCCAGGCTGGTTCATGTGCAGCTCTTTCAGGTAACTGTGCACCCCGGCATACGGGCGTCCGGTGGTGAGCACCACGTTCACGCCTTTTTCACGTGCGGCGGCGATCGCATTTTTAACGGCAGGAGAGATAGTGTGGTCTGGCAGCAGCAGCGTGCCGTCCATATCGATTGCAATGAGTTTGATAGCCATGAGGTCCCCGGGATAAATGAGTGCTACCTCATGCTAACGCGATTAAGCACACAAAAATAGAGCTACCTTGCGCAACAAAAAGCCCCTTTTACGTTTATTCCGGGAACGGGAACTCACTCGCGGGTGAGAACGATTTTGCCAAACGCACCGCGATCCAGATGTTCAAGCGCCTGTTCCAGCTCGTCAAAGCGGTAGCGATGCTCAATCACCGGTTTTAACTCCGTGACATCAACAGCACGGACAAAATCTTCCAGCGCCCGGCGGTTTCCAACCCCAATCCCCTGAATGACGGGGGATTTCAGCAACAGCTCGCTTGCAGGCAGAGAAATTTCTGTCCCGGCCAGCACGCCAATGACCGATATCCGCCCATGAACGGCAACGGCGCGCAGGGAATGTCTCAGGTTCTCCCCACCCACGGTTTCGATAATATGGTCGATGCCGCGATCCTGCGTCAGTGCCAGCGTATTTTCAGCCCAGTCGCCTTTCAGTCGGTTGATGCCCTGGCTGGCCCCCAGCTTTTTGGCCCGCGCCAGTTTTTCATCACTTCCCGAGGAGACAAACACCTCTGCGCCGTGCGCTTTTGCTATCTGCAAAGCGAATAGCGCCACACCGCCCGTCCCTTGTACCAGCACCGATTGCCCGGCGCGTAAATGGCCGCGCTCCACCAGCGCGAACCATGCGGTAAGCCCCGCGCAAGGAAGCGTGCTGGCCTCAGCGTCATCCAGGCTTTCCGGGGACGCCACCAGCGCGTTTTCACTCACAATCACATATTCGGCCAGCATGCCCTGGAAGTATCCACCGGACGTTTTATAGGGCAAATCGCGCGCGTCTGCCTGCGGCTTGCCGTCGATCCATTCCGGGAAGAAGGTTGAGATGACGCGTGCGCCGGGCTTGAAACGCGTAACGCCTTCGCCGATGCTGTCCACCACGCCTGCCATGTCAGATGCTGGGGTAAACGGGAAGGAAAGCGGAATCGGCATCGTGCCTTCAATCACCATTTTATCCCGGTAGTTGAGCGCAACGGCATTTACCCGTACGCGGACCTCACCCGGGCCTGGCTGTGGAACAGGCTCCTGAACGAGCCTGAGGCTTTCACGACCAAGGGCATCCATTGACCAGCGTTGCATTGTTGCTGTCATTTTTTTCTCCTGTCATCAGATGATTTTCAGTTCTGACAGTCTACCGTTGACTCAGCGTCACCAGTGGCGATAAGTTTTCCCTTCATTGATGACCAAATTGATACAATTCGTCCATGACCGATACGCTGAAAGATATTCCCGTTTTCGTTGCCTCCGTTGAGGCAGGAAGTTTTGCCCAGGCCGCCGTCCGTCTGCATTTGTCGCGCTCGGCGGTAGGAAAAAGCATTGCTCGTCTTGAAGAGAGGCTGGGGGTTCGTCTGTTTCATCGGACCACCCGCAGCCAGAGGCTGACCGATAACGGCGCGCTTTTTTATGAACGCTGCCTGCGCGCGCTGGAAGAGATCCGCGGTGCGGAATCGCTGCTTGAAACAGGAAAGCAGCAGGTCACTGGCCGCCTGCGCGTTGCCATGCCGGTGCTGTTTGGCCGCCAGTGCGTCGCCCCGCTGCTGATTGAACTGGCGCAGGAACACCCCGGGCTTGAGCTTGAAATGTCATTCAGCGACCGCGTGGTGGATCTGGTGGAGGAAGGGTTTGATATGGCGGTGCGTAACGGCACGCTTCAGGACAGCAGCGTTCTGGTCGCCAGAAGGCTGGGGGAGCACCGGATGGTTCTGTGTGCCGCGCCGGATTATCTGCTTAAGAATGGCCAGCCGCAAAGCGTTGATGATTTACGCCAGTATACGGCCATTAACTACACGCGTGCGGGCAGAGTCTTACCCTGGCAGCTGATGGATTACGATGGCACGTCGCGCACGTTTATTCCCCGCTCATCCCTCAATATGGATGATTTGCAGGCGATCTGCGACGCGGCGCTGGCCGGCCACGGTATTGCATGGTTACCCTGCTGGATGGTCATCAAAGAAATTCATCAGGGAAATCTTGTCCCGCTCTTTAAGCAGGCCCCGGATGTACGCTTCGACGTTCATGCCGTCTGGCAGCAGACGCCACACCTGCCGCTAAGGGTAAGAATTGCCATAGATATGCTGGTCAAACGTTTACCGGCAGTGATGTCGCTGGAGTTTCCTGCGTCCATAAAAAAGCCGCGCTAAAGCGCGGCCAGTTATGTTGTCGTAAAGCGACGATTAAATATCGATATTCGCCGCCTTCAGGGCGTTCTCTTCGATGAAGGCGCGACGTGGTTCAACCGCATCGCCCATCAGGGTCGTGAACAGCTGATCCGCTGCAATCGCGTCTTTAACGGTAACGCGCAGCATGCGGCGGCTTTCCGGATCCATGGTGGTTTCCCACAGCTGATCCGGGTTCATTTCGCCCAGACCTTTATAACGCTGAATAGAGAGGCCGCGACGGGACTCTTTCACCAGCCATTCCAGCGCCTGCTCGAAGCTTGCCACCGGCTGACGGCGCTCGCCACGTTCGATGAACGCGTCGTCTTCGATCAGACCACGCAGCTTCTCGCCGAGGGTGCAGATACGGCGGTATTCCGGACCGGTCACAAACTCGTGCTCCAGCGGGTAGTCGGTATCGACGCCGTGGGTACGCACGCGAACAATCGGCTCGAACTGCTGCTCAGCGTTCTGCTGAACGTCGAACTTCCACTGGCTGCCGTGCTGCTCTTTCTCGTTCAGCTCGCTCACCAGGGTGTTCACCCAGCGGGTGACGGTCTGCTCGTTGCTCAGATCGGCTTCGGTCAGGGTCGGCTGATAAATCAGCTCTTTCAGCAGCGCTTTCGGATAGCGACGCTCCATACGGCCAATCATTTTCTGCGTGGCGTTGAACTCGGAAACCAGACGCTCCAGCGGCTCACCGGCCAGCGCTGGCGCGCTGGAGTTTGCGTGCAGGGTCGCACCATCAAGGGCGATCGCGATTTGGTACTGATCCATCGCGTCGTCATCTTTAATGTACTGTTCCTGCTTGCCTTTTTTCACCTTGTACAGCGGTGGCTGCGCAATGTAGACGTGGCCGCGCTCAACGATTTCCGGCATCTGACGATAGAAGAAGGTCAACAGCAGCGTACGGATGTGCGAGCCGTCGACGTCCGCATCGGTCATGATGATGATGCTGTGATAACGCAGTTTGTCCGGGTTGTACTCGTCGCGACCAATGCCGCAGCCGAGCGCGGTGATGAGCGTCGCCACTTCCTGAGAAGAGAGCATCTTGTCGAAGCGCGCTTTCTCAACGTTGAGGATTTTACCCTTCAGCGGCAGAATCGCCTGGTTCTTGCGGTTACGGCCCTGCTTTGCAGAACCGCCCGCGGAGTCCCCTTCCACAAGGTACAGTTCAGACAGCGCCGGGTCGCGTTCCTGACAGTCAGCCAGTTTGCCCGGCAGGCCTGCCAGGTCCAGCGCGCCTTTACGACGGGTCATTTCACGCGCTTTACGCGCCGCTTCACGGGCACGCGCCGCATCGATAATTTTACCCACCACGATTTTCGCGTCGGACGGGTTTTCCAGCAGGTATTCGCTCAGCAGTTCGTTCATCTGCTGTTCAACCGCCGATTTCACCTCAGAAGAGACCAGCTTGTCTTTGGTCTGTGAGGAGAACTTCGGATCCGGCACCTTCACGGAGACCACGGCAATCAGGCCTTCACGGGCATCGTCACCGGTGGCGCTGACTTTCGCTTTTTTGCTGTAGCCTTCTTTGTCCATGTAAGCGTTCAGGGTACGGGTCATCGCCGCGCGGAAGCCCGCAAGGTGCGTACCGCCGTCGCGCTGTGGAATGTTGTTGGTGAAGCAGTAAATGTTTTCCTGGAAACCGTCGTTCCACTGCAAGGCCACTTCCACGCCGATACCGTCTTTTTCAGTAGAGAAGTAGAAGATATTCGGGTGAATTGGCGTTTTGTTCTTGTTCAGATACTCAACGAACGCCTTGATACCACCTTCGTAATGGAAGTGGTCTTCTTTGTTGTCGCGTTTGTCGCGCAGACGAATCGAAACGCCGGAGTTCAGGAACGACAGTTCACGCAGGCGTTTCGCCAGAATGTCGTACTCGAATTCGGTGACGTTGGTGAAGGTTTCAAGGCTCGGCCAGAAACGCACCATGGTACCGGTTTTCTCGGTATCGCCCGTGACGGCCAGCGGCGCTTCAGGCACGCCGTGCTGGTAGATCTGACGGTGAATTTTGCCTTCGCGCTGGATAACCAGCTCCAGCTTCTGCGACAGGGCGTTTACTACGGATACGCCTACGCCGTGCAGACCGCCGGAAACTTTATAGGAGTTATCATCGAACTTACCGCCTGCGTGCAGAACGGTCATGATCACTTCCGCAGCAGATACGCCCTCTTCCGGGTGAATACCGGTTGGGATGCCACGGCCGTCATCGGTAACGGACACGGAGTTGTCCGCATGGATCGTGACCACGATGTCTTTACAGTGACCCGCGAGCGCTTCGTCGATAGCGTTATCTACCACCTCGAATACCATGTGGTGCAGACCGGTGCCGTCATCCGTGTCGCCGATATACATACCCGGGCGCTTACGCACCGCATCCAGCCCTTTCAGGACTTTGATACTGGAGGAGTCATAAGAATTCGACATCAACGTTTCTCGCTCATTTCAACTTGGGTTAATCCGTTATTTTACCCTTTTCCACGGTAAACATCTTCGAATTTTCGTCCGACATGTCCATAACGTGTTCAGCGCTAATGGCGCTGACGAAAACCTGCGACTGCGTGGCTTTCAGGCGGCTGGCAAGCAGCCCGCGCCGCGCGTCGTCAAGTTCCGAGGCAAAATCATCTATCAGGTACAGGCAGCGTCGCCCACTTTCGCGGGTGAGGAACTCCCCCTGCGCCAGGCGCAGCGCACACATCAGGAGCTTCAGCTGCCCGCGCGACAGCGTGTCTTCCACCGGCGCACCGTCGGCACGAATGCGGAAGTCCGCCTTGTGCGGGCCGTGCGCGGTGTAGGTCAGCATGCGGTCGCGCTCGAAGCTTCTCTCTAACACCTCGGCATAATCCGTCTCTTTCTCCCAGCCGCGCTGGAAAGAAAAGGTGAGAGAGAACTCGGGTAAAAACTGTTTGCAGGTGTCGGCCATGTCTTCGGCGATACCTGCGCTGTATTCGGCACGCCAGCGGCTGATTTGTTCCGCTAGAGGGATGAGTTCCATGTCCCACGGACGCAGCTGGGCGTAGCGCGTCACCTGGCGCAATGCGGCGTTACGCTGTTTAAGCAGACGCTTCAGGTTGCTCCAGGCGTTAAAGAAACCGGCTTCATTGTGAAAGCATCCCCAGTCGAGGAACGCTCTTCTGTATTTGGGGCCGCCGTTGAGTAAAGTAAACCCCTCGGGCGTAATCAGTTGCATCGGCATCAGCAGCGCCAGCTCCGCCACCTTGTGGCCATCGGTGCCGTCGATGCGCACCTTGCTGTCGCCCTGCTTGTCTTTGGTCAGGCCGATGGCGGTCTCCCGCTCCTCTCCCTGCAAACGCCCGTGCAGAACAAAAGAATCCTGCTCGTGGCGAATCACGCGACCAATCTGCAAACTGCGAAACGCCCGGCCGTGGCCGAGCGTATAGATGGCTTCCAGCACGCTGGTTTTGCCGCTGCCGTTCGCGCCAACCAGGAAGTTAAAGCCAGGGGATAAAGCGAGATCCGCGCTTTCGATATTGCGAAAGTCCCGGATCAACAGACGGGTGAGCGACATTACAGTCTCATTGGCATAACAACATAAGCAGCCGACTGTGATGCGGCATCTTCAATCTGTACGCTCGAAACGGAGTCAGTCAGCAGGATGCGAACGTTCTCGCATTTCAGTGCATTCAGCACATCCAGCACGTAGCTGACGTTGAAGCCGATTTCCATCTCAGCCCCGGCGTAGGTGACGTCCAGAATCTCTTCTGCCTCTTCCTGCTCCGGGTTGTTGGCGGTGATTTTGATCTGGTTTTCACTCACGTACAGACGTACGCCGCGGAATTTCTCGTTCGAGAGAATAGCGGCACGCGCAAACGCCTGCTTGAGGATGTCGCAACCCGCCTCCAGCGTTTTGTCCGGATTCTTCGGCAATACGCGGCGATAATCCGGGAAACGACCGTCTACCAGCTTCGATGTGAAGACAAAATCGCCCACGTGGGCACGAATATTGTTGCTGCCAATCTGCACGCGCAGTGGGGTATCGCCGCCGTCGAGCATGCGCATCAGTTCAATTACGCCTTTACGCGGTACGATCACCGAATGGTTTGGCAGTGAATCGCCAATCGGCATGGAACAGACCGCCAGACGGTGACCGTCGGTCGCCACGGTACGCAGCTCTTCACCTTCGGTTTCGAACAGCATGCCGTTTAAGTAGTAACGAACGTCCTGATGCGCCATGGAGAACTGCGTGGCTTCAATCAGACGCTTCATCGTCGCCTGCGGCAGGGTAAATTCAACTTCGCTCTGCCAGTCATCCAGGTTCGGGAAGTCCGCAGCGGGCAGCGTGGAGAGGGAGAAACGGCTGCGGCCAGAGCGCACCAGCATGCGGTCGCCCTCCAGCTGCACGGCGATTTCAGCGCCTTCCGGCAGCCCACGGCAAATATCAAAGAATTTACGTGCCGGAACCGTGGTCGCGCCCGCGTCGTGCGGCTGAGTCAGCGTAACGCGCGCGATCATTTCCATTTCCAGATCTGTACCGGTCAGCGACAGCGTACCGTCCGCGACCTGAAGCAGCAGGTTTCCAAGAATAGGCAGCGTAGGGCGGCCGCCTAATGGGCCACTCACCTGTTGCAGCGGTTTTAATAAATGTTCACGTTCAACGGTAAATTTCATAGCGTCACGATGATAATGTTCTGATTAAATTGGAAAAATCTTCTTTTATGTCGTGGCTTTCTTCGCGTAACTGCTCGATCTTGCGACAGGCGTGCAGCACGGTCGTATGGTCACGGCCACCAAACGCATCACCGATTTCCGGCAGGCTGTGGTTGGTGAGCTCTTTTGCCAGCGCCATCGCCATCTGACGCGGACGCGCCACCGAGCGGGAACGACGTTTAGACAGTAAATCTGCCACTTTGATCTTGTAGTACTCAGCCACCGTCTTCTGAATATTGTCGATAGTGACCAGTTTTTCCTGCAAAGCCAATAAATCGCGCAGTGCTTCACGCACAAAATCGATGGTGATCGCACGACCGGTGAAGTTGGCGTTAGCGATAACGCGGTTCAGCGCCCCTTCCAGCTCACGCACGTTGGAACGCAAGCGCTTGGCAATAAAGAACGCCACTTCACCCGGCAGGCGAATGTCGTTCTCGTCGGCTTTTTTCATCAGGATCGCGACGCGGGTTTCCAGTTCCGGCGGCTCGATCGCCACGGTCAGGCCCCAGCCGAAGCGGGATTTGAGACGATCTTCAACGCCGTTGATCTCTTTTGGATAACGATCCGAGGTCAGAATGATCTGCTGATTGCCTTCCAGCAGGGCGTTAAAGGTATGGAAAAACTCTTCCTGCGATCGTTCTTTATTGGCAAAGAACTGAATGTCATCGATCAGCAGCGCATCAACGGAACGGTAGTAGCGTTTAAACTCTTCGATCGCATTGTTTTGCAGGGCTTTTACCATGTCCTGAACGAAGCGTTCGGAGTGCATATACACTACTTTGGCATTGGGCTTACGCGCCATAATGCCGTTGCCCACCGCATGCAACAGGTGCGTTTTACCGAGACCCGTGCCGCCATACAGGAACAGCGGGTTGTAAGCGCCACCGGGGTTATCGGCAACCTGGCGAGCCGCCGCGCGCGCCAGCTGGTTCGACTTACCTTCAACGAAGTTATCGAACGTGTGTTTCACGTTAACGTTAGAGCGGTAGGTAGGCTCAGCGGGGGCCGGAACGTTATCCCAGCCCTGACGAGCCGGTGCAACGCGAGGCGCTGGAGCGGGCGCCGCCTGTGCAGGGGCTGCCACATTGACAACTTCACGAACGGTTTGGGTGACCGGCTTTGTGCCCACTTCAAAACGCAGCTGTGGGGCATCTGACCCGCAGAAATCATTCAGCAGTCCATTGATGTTATTAAGGTATTTATCCCTTACCCAATCGAGCACGAAACGGTTTGGCGCATACAAAGCCAGCGTGTTATCGCTCAGTTCCGCCTGCAACGGGCGGATCCACAT